>NZ_JARVHP010000001.1:0-562500 GCF_040459695.1 Bacillus cereus group sp. RP37
TAAACCATTTAAATTAAACTCTGACTTTCCAGAAGTTATTTTTGTCATAAAATGATTTTCCACTGAAATTTCGACAGTCTCTTTAGGTAATTTTTTTACAATCTCACTAAAATATTTTGCTTGTAAAACAATACTGCCTGATTGTGCTACTTCTACGATTTCTTTTCCATCTTCTTCAACTGGGATAAAAGATTCGATAGAAATATCCGCATCGCTTCCTGTTAACGTAACTCCTTCTTCCGTAGCGACAACTTTAATTCCTGTAAGGATCGGAATTGTTGTACGAGAAGAAACTGCCTTCATTACATCTTGTACACTTCTTACAAGATAGTCTTTTTGTATTGTAAAACGCATAAAGAAAAACCTCCGGTAAGTATAAGATTTTATTTAATTAATAAAGATAAAAAAATAGTAGTAATAGTAGTAGGGCTTGTGGATATGTGGATAACTCCGTTGAAGGATGTAAAAACAGTCTATCTACATGTGGATAGACTGTGCGTAAAACAAGGAAAGTTATTCACACTATTCAGCTACTACTTTAAAATATCGTTAATTTCTTCAACTTGCTTTTGTAATTGCGTATCTGTTTTAAGCAGCTTAGAAATTTTTTCATGGGCATGGATAACTGTTGTATGATCACGTCCACCGAATTCTTCACCTATTTTAGGTAAGGAGGAGTCTGTAAGTTCGCGTGATAAATACATTGCAATTTGGCGAGGGAAGGCAACTGATTTTGTTCGCTTTTTCGCCTTGAAATCTTCCAGTTTTATTTGGTAAACATCCCCGACAGCCTTTTGAATATCATAAATAGAGATAATTTTTGGTTTAGAATTTGGAATAATATCTTTAAGTGCCTCAGCAGCTAAATCAGCATTAATATCTTTGTTAATTAAAGATGAATAAGCTACAACTCGGATGAGTGCACCTTCTAGTTCACGAATATTTGAATCGATTTGATTTGCAATATAAAGCATAACCTCATTTGGTATATCGAGTCCTTCAGCCTTTGCTTTTTTACGTAAAATTGCAATTCGTGTTTCTAAATCTGGTGGCGTAATATCCGTAATGAGTCCCCATTCAAAGCGAGAACGAAGACGATCTTCTAAAGTTGGAATTTCTTTTGGTGGCCGATCACTTGAAATTACAATTTGTTTACTTTCTTCGTGTAATGCATTGAATGTATGGAAAAACTCTTCTTGAGTTTGTTCTTTTCCTGCTAGAAATTGAATATCATCTATCAATAAAACATCTACATTGCGGTATTTATTACGAAAATCGACCGCTTTATTATCACGAATAGAATTAATGAACTCATTTGTAAATTTTTCTGATGATAAATATACAACCTTCGCGTTTGGGTTATGTTCAATTACATAATGACCAATTGCATGCATTAAATGGGTCTTTCCAAGTCCAACTCCCCCATAAATAAAGAGGGGATTATATGCTTTAGCTGGCGCTTCGGCTACGGCCAATGAAGCAGCGTGGGCAAAACGGTTACCAGAGCCAATAACAAATGTATCAAACGTATATTTTGGATTTAGCATACTCTGTGGTAAATGATTAGAATCATCCTGTGCTGAATTTGGTTTAGAAGGAGGAAGATCAATCTCCTCTTCAGTTTGACTTTGGGGAATAATAAAGCGAATAGCTAACTTTGCCCCTGTTAAATCATAAAGTGTTTCCGAAATTAGCTCTGAATAATGAGATTCTAACCAATCACGAGCGAATTCATTTGGAGCTGTAATTGTTAATACGTCTTTCTTTAAATTATGTGCGGTTGTTGATTTTAACCATGTTTCATAACTAGGTTTACTGACCTTTTTTTCTAGTTCTTTTAAGGCGCTGTTCCATAAATCAGAGATGTTTTCCAAAGGTGTCCCTCCTTTACTAAGATGGTAAAAGAATAAGGTTGCGCAACAAATGTACAACCTAAATAAATATAAAATGTATATTTATACGAAACGTATTTTAAAACCTAAAAACGTCGTTTGTATATGAGATAGGGTTTTCGACAAAAAAAGTAAATGTGGATAATCATTTACCCACATGTGATTAAAACTGTCCACATGTTATACACAAATTGTGGATAAGATAAAGATGTGGAAAACTTATTCAAAGTGAAAACACAACTATAATATCAAAAAAAAGTAGCTATAGCAATGAAATTAAGAAAGTTATCCACAAAATCAATACCTTGTGGAATAAACTTGTCCACAACACGATATACTGTGTAAAAGTACGAAAAGAGTTTGTGGATATAAAAAACAAGAAAAAACATTTATCCACAAGGAAATATGGGGTCTGTGAAAAAGTATGTGAATAGGTTCAAAATGAATATTTGATGAAAATTTCAAGAACCATTGACATTTTCCTAGTTGATTAACTATAATTTATAAGACTGTCTTTAACAGATATTCCTCAGGGAGGTGTCATATAATGAAAAGAACTTACCAACCAAATAAACGTAAGCGCAGCAAAGTACATGGTTTCCGCAGCCGTATGAGCACAGCGAACGGACGTAAAGTGCTAGCAGCTCGTCGTCGTAAAGGAAGAAAAGTATTATCTGCGTAGACCACTGATCGTTCAGTGGTCTTTTTTTCTAATAATAGTGAATTTCCGCTGATGAACTACAGGAGTGTCAATTGATATGAAGAAAAAACATCGTATAAAAAAGAATGATGAATTCCAGACGGTTTTTCAAAAAGGAAAATCTTATGCGAATCGTCAGCTTGTTGTCTATCAACTAGATAAAGAAGGACAGCCAAACTTTCGTATTGGCCTTTCTGTCAGCAAGAAAATAGGAAATGCAGTAGTGCGTAACCGAATTAAACGTATGATTCGCCAGTCGATCACAGAATTAAAAGATGAGATAGATTCTGGAAAAGATTTTGTTATAATAGCAAGGAAGCCTTGTGCAGAGATGACATATGAAGAATTAAAGAAAAGCTTAATTCATGTCTTTAAACGCTCTGGTATGAAAAGAATAAAAAAGTAGCGTAAGGAAATGAATTACACTATATACATACCGATACAAGGAGGAGTAGGCTTTGAAAAAGAAATTAGGTTTACTAGCCATGGTTATTGCATTAATGGCGATTACTGCTGGCTGTAGTGAAGTAAAACAGCCAATTACACCAAAAAGCACTGGAATTTGGAATGAATACTTCGTATACCCGCTTTCTCAGTTAATTACGTATTTTGCCAACTTATTTGGTAGTAATTACGGTTTAGCAATCGTTGTTACGACTCTTATTATTCGTTTTGCATTATTACCATTAATGATTAAACAAACAAAGAGTACGAAAGCAATGCAAGCGTTACAACCAGAAATGGTGAAGTTAAAAGAGAAATATAGCTCTAAAGATCAAGCAACACAGCAGAAACTACAACAAGAAATGATGCAGTTATATCAAAAAAATGGTGTAAACCCATTAGCAGGATGTTTACCAATCTTTGTTCAGATGCCTATTTTATTCGCGTTTTACCATGCGATTATGAGAACAGCAGAAATTAGTAAGCATACATTTTTATGGTTCGACTTAGGACAGGCAGATCCGTACTATATCTTACCGGTTGTTGCGGCAATTACGACATTTATTCAGCAAAAGCTTGCAATGGCAGGAACAGCTGGTCAAAACCCGCAAATGGCAATGATGATTTGGCTTATGCCAATTATGATTTTAGTCTTTGCAATTAACTTCCCAGCTGCATTATCACTTTACTGGGTTGTTGGTAATATCTTTGGTATCGCTCAAATGTACTTGATCAAGGGGCCAGAAATTAAGGCTAGTAAGGCAGGAGGATCAAGCAAGTGAGTATAATTACTGCTAAAGGACAAACAGTCGAGCTGGCAGTACAAGATGCTTTAAGGCAACTAAATGTTTCAAAAGACCGAGTAGATATAAATATTATCGATGGGGGTAAAAGAGGGTTCTTAGGTTTATTTGGGAATCGACCTGCAGTAGTAGAAGTTGTATTGAAGAAAGATCCAATTCAAGAATGTGAAGAATATTTAAAAAATGTTATTCACGATATGGGTGTGGAAACTGAGATTAGTAAAATTGTAAAAGGACGCGAAGTTGAATTTACAATTTCTGGCGAAAATATAGGTGTTTTGATTGGAAAAAGAGGAAACACCTTGAATTCTTTACAGTATTTAACAAAACTTGTGGCGAATCGTAATACGAAGCAGTATATTGGTATCACACTAGATGCTGAGAATTATCGTAGTAAAAGAAAAGGTACATTAGAAGCACTTTCTTATCGATTAGCAAAACAAGTAGTAAGTACGAAAAAAAGAGTTGTATTGGAGCCTATGCCATCTTTTGAACGAAAGATTATCCACCAAGCATTATCTAATCATCAAAATATCATTACAACTTCTGAAGGAAAAGAACCACATCGACATGTTGTAATATCTTCCAAGTGACCGGTTACTCAATTGAGTGCCGGTTTTTTTGAGGGAAAAATAGATGTGGATAACTAAAAAACACTAAACTTATCCACTGTGAATAAGTTTAGTGTTTTTCACATGAGGACATAATAAAATGAGTTATTATTCTTTTGTAGATAGGTTCGTTATGGTATTCTAATAATTTAGTGAAGAAAATAATCATGTTGAAATAGAGATAAATAAGCAAGTGAGGTGAAAGGACATGGAATTTGATACAATTGCTGCGATTTCCACGGCGCTTGGAGAGGGTGCAATTGCCATTGTTCGAGTAAGTGGGGATGATGCGGTTGAAAAAGTTAATCGTATTTTTAAAGGGAAGGATTTAACAGAGGTTCCTTCGCACACAATTCATTATGGTCATATCGTTGATTTAGATACAAATCAGGTTATTGAAGAAGTGATGGTGTCTATTATGCGTGCACCAAGGACTTTTACACGTGAAAATATAGTAGAAATTAACTGTCATGGCGGACTTGTTTCAGTAAATAAAGTATTGCAACTTATTTTAGCGCAAGGAGTACGATTAGCGGAGCCTGGTGAATTTACGAAACGTGCTTTTTTAAATGGTCGTATTGATTTATCACAAGCAGAGGCTGTTATGGACTTAATCCGCGCAAAAACAGATCGTGCAATGAACGTAGCGATTAATCAAATGGAAGGGCGTTTATCTAAATTAATTGGCCGTCTGCGTCAGGACATATTAGAAACGTTAGCTCATGTTGAGGTAAACATAGATTACCCAGAATATGATGATGTGGAAGAAATGACACATAATATTTTAATTGAGAAAGCTACACATGTTCGTACTGAAATTGCAAAAATATTAGAAACATCGAAGCAAGGAAAGATTTTACGTGAAGGTATTGCTACTGCAATCATCGGTAGACCTAACGTTGGGAAATCATCGCTATTGAATAGTCTCGTTCAGGAGAAAAAGGCAATTGTAACCGATATTGCAGGAACAACTCGTGATGTTATTGAAGAGTACGTTAATGTGCGTGGTGTACCACTTAAACTTATAGATACAGCCGGAATTCGTGAAACAGAAGATGTTGTGGAACGAATTGGTGTAGAGCGCTCAAAAGAAATGATGAGCCAAGCTGATTTAGTGTTAGTTGTCGTTAATTATAGCGAAGCTTTAACGAATGAGGATGAAGATCTATTCCGTGCTGTACAAGGAAAAGATTTCATTGTTATTGTAAATAAGACAGATTTACCGCAAGCAATCAATATGGAACGTATTACAGAATTGGCAGCGGGAAATCGTGTTATTACAACATCGTTAATTGAGGAACAAGGAATAGATGAACTTGAACAGGCAATAGCTGATTTATTCTTTGAAGGAACAATTGATTCTGCAGATGTGACATATGTTTCTAACGCGAGACATATTGGATTATTAACACAAGCAGGAAAAACAATTGGAGATGCAATTGAGGCGATAGAAAATGGTGTTCCAATTGATATGGTGCAAATTGATTTAACAAGAACGTGGGAAATACTTGGTGAAATTACTGGTGACACAGTCCATGAGAGCCTAATTGACCAGTTGTTCTCTCAATTTTGTTTAGGAAAATAATATAGAGATGTTTTAGAAAGATAGAGATTATTAGGAGGAATAAACAATGGGATACAATGCCGGTTCATACGATGTCATAGTAATCGGTGCAGGTCATGCAGGATGTGAAGCTGGTCTTGCGGCAGCACGAATGGGCTCCAAAACATTAATGTTAACAATTAACTTAGATATGGTAGCGTTTATGCCATGTAACCCTTCTGTTGGTGGACCAGCAAAAGGGATTGTTGTTCGTGAAATTGATGCATTAGGCGGAGAAATGGGACGCAACATTGATAAAACATATATTCAAATGCGTATGTTAAATACAGGTAAAGGACCAGCTGTACGTGCACTTCGAGCACAAGCAGATAAGTTCTCTTACCAGCATGAATTAAAGAAAACAATTGAAGAAACACCAAACTTAACGTTGTTCCAAGGAATGGTAGAGCGTTTAATCGTTGAAGATGGCGAATGTAAAGGGGTAATTACGCAAGCTGGTGCTGAATATACAGCAAAAACTGTTGTAATTACGACTGGAACATTTTTACGTGGTGAGATTATTATGGGAGATTTAAAATATTCGAGCGGTCCGAATAATCAACAACCATCTATTACTTTATCTGAACATTTAGAGGAGCTTGGATTTGATCTTGTTAGATTTAAAACAGGTACACCTCCGCGTGTAAATAGTAATACGATTGATTACAGTAAAACAGAAATTCAGCCAGGTGATGATAAACCACGAGCTTTCTCTTTTGAAACGACAAAATTTATTATGGATCAAATTCCATGTTGGTTGACGTATACAAGTACGGAAACACATCGTTTAATAGATGAAAACTTACATCGCTCAGCTATGTATTCTGGTATGATTAAGGGAACAGGACCTAGATATTGTCCTTCGATTGAAGACAAAGTAGTAAGGTTTAATGATAAACCACGTCATCAAATTTTCTTAGAGCCAGAAGGACGTAATACACAAGAAGTGTATGTACAAGGTTTATCCACAAGCTTACCAGAAGATGTGCAACGTGATATGCTTAGAACAATACCTGGCCTAGAAAACGTTGAAATGATGCGTACAGGTTATGCAATTGAATATGATGCAATCGTGCCAACACAACTATGGCCGACACTTGAAACGAAAAAAATCAAAAATTTATATACAGCAGGACAAATTAACGGAACTTCTGGTTACGAAGAGGCGGCAGGACAAGGGCTTATGGCTGGGATTAATGCAGCATGTCGTTCTTTAGGTAAAAAAGAAGTTATTTTAGGTCGCGCAGATGCTTATATTGGTGTCTTAATTGATGATCTTGTAACGAAAGGTACAAATGAACCATATCGTTTATTAACGTCTCGTGCAGAATATCGCCTATTATTACGCCACGATAATGCTGATCTACGTTTAACTGAAGTTGGTCGTGAAATTGGATTAATTAAAGAAGAGCGCTACGAGCGATTTACAAATAAAAAATTACAAATTGAACAGGAAAAGGAACGTTTAGGAAGCATTATTATTAAACCACGTCCTGAAGTTCAAGAATTAATTCGTAGTATTGGCGGAAGTGAATTGAAAGATGGAATACGTGCAAGTGATTTATTACGTCGTCCAGAGATGACATATGAGCATATTCATCTTTTAGTACCAAGTGAAGTAGAATTAAGTGATGAAATTACAGAACAAGTTGAAATTCAGATTAAGTACGAAGGATATATCGAAAAATCTTTACAGCAAGTAGAGCGTATGAAGAAAATGGAAAACAAAAAAATCCCTGTGGATATTGATTATGATGCAATTTCTAGTCTTGCCTCAGAAGCTAGACAGAAATTGAAAGATGTTCGTCCACTTTCAATGGGTCAGGCTTCACGTATTTCTGGCGTAAATCCAGCGGATGTTTCCATCTTGCTTGTGTATATTGAACAAGGAAAAATTGCGCGAGTATCGAACCAATAAATAGTAAGGAGATATTGTTAGATGAACATAGAACAATTTCAATCTATGCTAGAAGAGAAGGGTATCATCCTCTCTTCTAGACAGTTAGAGCAGTTCGAAATCTACTTCGAAACATTAGTAGAGTGGAATGAAAAAATGAACTTAACGGCTATTACGGAGAAAGAAGAAGTATATTTAAAACACTTTTTTGATTCCATTACCGCTGCTTTCTATTATGATTTTTCAAAACCATTCTCAATTTGTGATGTTGGTGCAGGAGCTGGCTTCCCAAGTATTCCTTTAAAAATCTGTTTCCCGCACTTAAAAGTGACAATTGTAGATTCATTGCAAAAACGTATTAACTTCTTAAATCATTTAGCACAAAAATTGGGATTAAGTGACGTTGCGTTTTGTCACGATCGTGCTGAAACATTTGGGAAAAAAGAAGGTGTACGTGAATCGTACGATATTGTAATGGCACGTGCAGTTGCGCGTCTTTCGGTATTAAGTGAATTATGTTTACCACTTGTAAAAGTTGGGGGAACATTCATTGCAATGAAAGGTGCCGCAGCAAATGAAGAAATTGAAAATGGCAAGTATGCTTTAGAGGTGCTAGGCGGGAATTTAAAAGAAATGTCTACGTTCCAATTACCGTTTGAAGAAAGTGAACGTAATATTTTATTAATCGAGAAAAAGCGCAAGACACCAAAGAAATATCCACGCAAACCGGGAACACCCAATAAATTACCTATTGAAAAATAAATCTTATTAGACGTAAGATTAAATTATATAAATGAAAACGTAAATGTTTCATAGGAAACATTTTATGGAGAATAGTCAATAGGCCTAAAAGGTGGTGGAATATGTATGAAAAATACGTTTTCTCGTTTATTTGGCTTTGGAGATAAAGAGAGCGAATTCGAATTACAAGACGAAAGCCATGAAGAAATAGATAAAAAGGTATATGAAGAAATACAGGAAATTCCGATAGTAAATATTACCCCTAACCGTTATCAACCACGAACAGTTTTTGATGATGCGCGTATTGAAGAGCTAGCATTAACGATTCGTACACACGGACTGATTCAGCCAATTGTTGTGAGGCAATATGAGGATGATAAGTACGAGATTATCGCTGGAGAAAGGCGTTTCCGTGCGGCAACAAAGTTAGGGTGGGAAAAGGTACCTGCAATTATAAAGAACTTAAATGATACAGAGACAGCTTCTGTAGCTTTAATTGAAAACTTGCAGCGTGAGGAACTAACAGCAATCGAGGAAGCTGTGGCATATCAAAAGCTAATTGAGTTACATAATTTAACACAAGAAGCATTGGCACAACGACTTGGAAAAGGACAATCCACAATCGCAAATAAGTTGCGATTGTTAAAGTTGCCTGAAGAAATAAAAGGTGCGTTATTAGAAAAAAGTATTACAGAACGCCATGCCCGTGCGCTCATTCCTTTAAAGAATGAGGAATTACAACTGAAGGTTTTACAGGAAATTGTGGAGAAACAACTGAATGTAAAGCAAACAGAGGAACGAATTGCGAAATTACTAGAGGAAGCAAAACCGAAGCGTAAGGCGAAGCAAAAAGCAGTAAGTCGAGATACGAGAATCGCCATGAATACAATTAGGCAGTCATTACAAATGGTTGCTGACAGTGGTTTAAATGTTAATTCTGAGGAAGAAGAATTTGATGAGTACTATCAAATTACAATTAAAATTCCGAAGAAAAAATAATAATGGCATGTTAGAGACCTTATCCTATTGGATAGGTCTCTTTTACTATATTTTCTTGTTAGATGAAGAAGGAGTTTAGAAATAAATTTTGAAGTTTAATAAGGACGTAAAAGAAAAACTTTTATTTCATGTTACAATAAACGTAATTGTTACTAGAATAAGATAGAAAGGTTGAAAGTAGGTGACATCATGGGAAAAATCATTGCTATTGCCAATCAAAAAGGTGGCGTTGGGAAAACAACAACATCTGTTAATTTAGGGGCTGGATTGGCACAAGTAGGTAAGAAGGTCCTTCTTGTAGATATTGATGCTCAAGGAAATGCAACGACTGGTGTGGGAATTGAAAAATCCGAATTAGATCAATGTATTTACAACGTTCTTGTGGAAGATGCAGATGTTCAAGGGGTTGTACGGAAAACCGCAACTGAAAACTTAGATGTTCTACCCGCTACAATTCAATTGGCAGGTGCTGAAATTGAATTGGTACCGACTATTTCCCGGGAAGTACGTTTGCAAAGGGCATTACAGTCAGTTCGTGATGAATATGATTATATTATTATCGACTGTCCCCCGTCCTTAGGGTTATTAACGATTAATGCATTAACAGCAGCAGATTCTGTTATTATTCCTGTTCAATGCGAATATTACGCACTAGAAGGATTAAGTCAGCTATTAAATACAGTTCGACTTGTGCAAAAGCACTTAAATAAAAATCTAGCAATTCAAGGTGTATTGCTAACGATGTTGGATGCCCGTACAAATTTAGGGATTCAGGTTATAGATGAAGTGAAAAAATACTTTAGGGATAAAGTATACCGTTCGATTATTCCTCGTAATGTTCGTTTAAGTGAAGCACCAAGTCATGGGAAACCAATTATGCAGTATGACGCTAAATCAAGAGGGGCAGAAGTATATATAGATTTAGCAGAGGAAGTGATTGCAGGTGGCTAAAGGATTAGGAAGAGGAATCAATGTGTTTTTTCCTGATTTAGATGTGAAAGAAGAAGAGACAATTCAGGAGGTTGTGATAACTGAATTAAGACCGAATCCATATCAACCACGTAAACACTTTAATAAAGAGGCGATTCAGGAATTAGCGGCTTCTATTAAGGAACACGGTATATTGCAACCGTTAATTGCTAGAAAGAGTATTAAAGGATATGAAATTGTTGCAGGTGAAAGAAGATATCGTGCTGCCAAAGAGGCAGGACTCGAGAAGGTACCTGCTGTTGTAAGACAATTAAGTGAGCAACAAATGATGGAGTTTGCATTGCTTGAAAACTTACAACGAGAAGATTTAAATCCAATGGAAGAAGCAATGGCATATCAAATGTTAATGAATGAGCTAAATGTAACGCAAGAACAATTAGCGAAACGTCTTGGTAAGAGCAGACCTTACATTGCAAATTATACGCGGTTATTAAGCCTCCCCTCTTTTGTGCAAGATATGATTGCAAATGGTCAGCTTTCAATGGCTCATGGGAGAACTTTGCTTACGATAAAAGATGAAGAACAATTAAATTCTTTATTAAAACGAATCGAAAAAGAAGGATTAAATGTTCGTCAATTAGAGAAAATTGTTCAGGAGATTAATCAACGCGTTTCACGTGAAACAAAACAAGTGAAAAAAGAGAGAAACATATTTTTCGTAGAACGCGAAACGTTCTTAAGAGAAAAGTTTGGTACAGATGTGAAAATTAAAGAAACGAAAAGAGAAAAAGGTAAAATCGAAATTGAATTTTTTAATAAAGAAGATTTAAATCGTATTTTAGAATTGTTAGCACAGAAAAACTAAAAAGCAAACCATCTTATTATTTATAGATGGTTTGCTTTTTTTAATACAGATAGTTTTTGGTCGGTTTCTTTTATACTCTGCGCAATTACATCAGCCATTTTCATGACTAAACTTAGTCTTGTATTTTGCAGGACGAAAAACTCCATAAAACCATTTAGGTTTACGATGCCATGAATATGTAAATCACCAACTGCAGGTAATTTTTTATTCATTGCAGCTCCAGGCTTACTAGGCCCCATTCCGGTAGTGATGGAACCAATACTTTGAGACTTTCCTAAACAGGCATCAACCGCAATGATAAATGAAGTAGGATTATCTTTCTGTATATTCTGAATTTTCTCTTCTAAATTTAGCGCGTGTACTGGCTCATCTAGTGTGCCGAAAACTTGGAAGTTTTTAATTCCTACTTGTTCTAGTTTCGTACCGACTAACGGACCGAGTGCATCGCCTGTAGAACGATCTGTGCCGATACAAATGAGAATAACCGGTATATTCGTTTTAATAGGGATGTGGGCAAGTAAGAAGTTACTAATTGTCTCGGAGGCTTCTACGTCTTGGTGCATAACATTTTGAGTTTCTTTTTCGAAAAAAGGTAAGCGAAAACTTCCAATATTCATGAAGCATCCATCCTTTTAATAAATTTTCAAAATATGTTATATGGTGAGTAAAATGGAAAACTATAAGTGCGTAATTCCTGTAAAACTTGAGTGGAAACGGAAATAATAGTACTAGTATATATATATTCATTCCATTTTATACCTGTATGGAAGTTAACAAATGCAATTAAAGTCATAAAAATTTTTCAGCAATTAGGAGACTTCTGATACAATAAGAAGGATAACTAAAAAGAAATTTTGGCTGGAGAGGTAGAGGTACATGGATTTATTAACACAGTGGTTTAATGCCACGAAACAGTATTTATTAAATGCTGATCGTTGGGCTGATATTGGAACGGCGACATTGAAAATATGTATTATTTTAATAATCGGTGCAGTTGTGGTACGAGTTGCGCGTGCAATTGTACGAAATGCGTTTCGCATGGGAAGCCGTTCACCAATTCAAATTTCAGAACGTCGTACAGTTACAGTAGCGAAGTTACTTGAAAATATTGTGGCATACGTTGTTATGTTCATTATGTTAATTGCGATTTTAGGTGTGTTTAATATTAATGCATCTGGTTTATTAGCAGGTGCCGGGGTAATTGGTTTAGCGGTCGGATTTGGTGCTCAAAGTTTGGTAAAAGATGTCATTACAGGATTATTTATTTTGTTAGAAGATCAATTTTCAGTCGGTGACTATGTAAAAATTGGTCAGTTTGAGGGAGTCGTTTTAGAAATTGGACTTCGTACAACAAAAGTAAAGAGTTGGACAGGCGAAATTCATACTTTACCAAACGGAAGTATTATTCAAGTTACGAACTATTCAGTTAGTAACAGTGTTGCATTTGTTGATGTATCTATTTCGTATGAGGCTGACATAGCGAAGGCGGAGCAAGTCATTGAAGAGTTATTAGAAGAATTACCTGCACAGTATGCGCAAATGGTAACAACGCCTCAGTTATTAGGTGTGCAAACATTGGCTGCATCGGAAGTTATATTACGTGTTATTGCGGAAGTAGAGCCGATGCAACATGCGGTTGTTGCAAGAGCACTTCGTAAAGAAATTAAAAATCGTCTAGATTTACATGGTATTGAAATTCCATATCCACGTATGGTTTTATATAATCGTGAAGAATTGGTGAGTGGAAAAGCAATTTAGTATGGAGAGGGGTTTGGAGAATGGAGCAAAAGCAGTATAACTTGTACGATGTTGTGGAAATGAAGAAAGCCCACCCATGTGGTGAGAATCGTTGGAAGATTATTCGTATGGGAATGGATATCCGCATTAAGTGCGAGGGATGTGACCATTCAGTAATGATTCCTCGAAGAGAGTTTGATCGTAAGGTGAAAAAAATACTTGTGAAGCACGAAGAATAGAGAGAAAGTAACAGTTGCAATGGGTAGCTGTTACTTTTTTTCGTTTGGAGGAAACTTGTCATTTTTTTCGTTACTATCTATAATGATGAAAGATTGAGACATAGGAGTGAAAAATATGGGATTAACGGCTGGGATTGTTGGATTACCTAACGTAGGGAAGTCCACTTTATTTAATGCAATTACACAAGCAGGAGCAGAATCTGCAAACTATCCATTCTGTACAATTGATCCAAACGTAGGAATTGTAGAAGTACCAGATGAGCGTTTAAATAAATTAACGGAATTAGTAGAACCGAAAAAAACTGTTCCGACTGTATTTGAGTTTACTGATATTGCAGGTATCGTAAAAGGTGCTAGTAAAGGTGAAGGTTTAGGAAATAAATTCTTATCTCATATTCGCCAAGTAGATGCAATTTGCCAAGTTGTTCGTTGTTTTGAAGACGAAAATATTACGCACGTTTCAGGGAAAGTAGATCCAATCGATGATATTGAAACAATCAACTTAGAGCTAATCTTAGCAGATTTAGAATCTGTTGATAAACGTATCGAGCGTGTTGCAAAATTAGCAAGACAAAAAGATAAAGAAGCAGTATATGAGCATGAAATTTTAGTGCGTTTAAAAGAAGCTTTCGAAGAGGGAAAACCGGCTCGTACTGTTGAATTTACAGAAGAGCAAATGAAGATTGTGAAGGGCCTTCATTTACTTACAACGAAAGAAATGTTATACGTAGCAAACGTAAGTGAAGATGATATTATGGATCCTTCTGAAAACAAATACGTACAAATGGTAAAAGAATTTGCTGCAAATGAAAATTCTCAAGTAATCGTTGTATGTGCAAAAATCGAATCAGAAATCGCTGAGTTAGACGAGGAAGAGAAAAAGGTATTCCTTGAAGAACTAGGCATTGAAGAATCTGGTTTAGATCAATTAATTCGTGCTGCATATGATTTATTAGGACTTGCTACATACTTCACAGCTGGTGTGCAAGAAGTACGTGCATGGACGTTTAAACAAGGTATGAAAGCACCACAATGTGCTGGTGTAATTCATACAGACTTTGAGCGTGGATTTATTCGTGCAGAAACAGTTTCTTATGATGATTTAATGACAAACGGTTCTATGACAGCTGCAAAAGAAGCTGGAAAAGTACGTTTAGAAGGAAAAGAGTATATCGTAAAAGACGGAGACGTTATGCACTTCCGCTTCAACGTTTAATTTAATATTTCCTAGGAAAAATAAAGATATGAGCTTGGCAAATATATTATGTGTTTGCCAAGCTTTTTATGTATGGGTGAGTTGATTCATCCAACTTACTATGATATAATCTAAACTCGTGAGTAATTACTATAAATTAATTGCTCCTTGCCCATTATGGGCCGTTTAGACCAAAAGGAGGTGAAAGTGTAATGAGAAAGTACGAAATTATGTACATCATTCGTCCTGGCGTTGAAGAAGAAGCTCAAAAAGCTTTAGTTGAACGTTTTGCAGGTGTTTTAACAAACAATGGTGCAGAAATCATTAACACGAAAGAGTGGGGTAAGCGTCGTTTAGCTTACGAAATCAACGACTTACGTGAAGGTTTCTACATGATCTTAAACGTGAACTCTAACGCAGAAGCGATTAACGAATTCGACCGTTTAGCTAAGATCAACGAAGATATCCTTCGTCATATCGTTGTTAAAGAAGAAGAAAAATAATTGATATATAAGGGAGAGTGGTTCGATTGATGAATCGTGTTATCCTCGTTGGTCGTTTAACTAAGGACCCTGACTTACGTTACACGCCCAATGGTGTTGCAGTAGCTACTTTTACGTTAGCTGTGAATCGCGCATTTGCCAATCAACAAGGTGAGCGTGAAGCTGACTTTATTAATTGTGTAATATGGCGTAAACAAGCAGAAAACGTAGCAAATTATTTGAAAAAAGGTAGCTTAGCAGGCGTAGACGGACGTCTTCAAACTCGTAATTACGATGGACAAGATGGTAAACGTGTATACGTAACAGAAGTTCTTGCGGAAAGCGTACAATTTTTAGAGCCGCGTAATGGCGGTGGGGAGCAACGTGGTTCATTTAATCAGCAACCATCAGGAGCTGGTTTCGGTAACCAAGGCTCTAACCCATTTGGTCAATCTAGTAATCCGGGTAACCAAGGTAACCAAGGTAACTCTGGATTTACGAAGAATGACGATCCATTTTCAAATGTAGGTCAACCGATCGACATTTCCGACGACGATTTACCGTTCTAATACAGTAAATTTGTTAGTTTTAACAAAGAATGGAGGGAAATAGATATGGCAGGACGCAAAGGTGGACGTGCGAAACGTCGTAAGGTGTGTTTCTTCACAGCTAACGGCATCACTCGCATTGACTATAAAGATGTTGATTTATTAAAACGTTTCGTTTCTGAGCGTGGTAAAATTTTACCTCGTCGTGTAACAGGAACAAGCGCGAAATACCAACGCAAACTTACAGTTGCAATTAAACGTGCTCGTCAAATGGCACTTTTACCATATGTTGGTGAATAATAGCGTATGAAATGCACAGTAGAGTCGGACTCTACTGTGCATTTTGCTATGCTTTTCTTTTTTGAAAGAGAGGTTAGAGGATGAAAAATACGAAATTTATTACTGAGGGTGCAGCGTTGTTAGCAATATATGCAATGTTATTGCTTATATCTATGTATGTTCCGATTTTAGGTACGGTTGTAACGTTTGCGTTGCCATTGCCATTTATATTGCTAACGATTAGATATAAATTATCTAATGCCTTTGTAATTTTTACGGCGGCGCTTTTTATTACTGTTATTGTCAGTCAGCCGATGAACCTAGTGAAGACAACTATGTTTGGATTGATAGGTATCGTTTTAGGATATATGTATAAAAAACAAAAAAAGCCGGTAGAAATTTTGATAGCGGGGACGCTTGCATACTTAATTGGTATTATGCTCATTTATGTTGCGAGTATAAAGTTTTTTAACATAGATTTAATGAAGCAAATGCAAAATATGTTCAATGAAAGTATGACGCAAAGCGAAAAGATAGTCAGTGCTGCTGGTATGCCGATTAGTAAAGAACAAAAAGAGTTATTTGCACAAATGAATGATATGTTACAAACGTTATTTCCAAGTATACTTGTGCTCGTTTCTGCATGTTTTTCTTGGATCACAGTAATATTATCGGGCAGTGTTTTGAGAAAGTTAAAACATGATGTTATACCTTGGCCTAAATTTAAAGATATACAATTACCAAAGAGTATTGTTTGGTATTACGTTATATTTATTTTGCTATCAACTTTTATAAAAGTAGAACCGACATCATATTTACATATGGTATTTTCTAACCTAAATGTCATATTTGCATTATTACTCGTACTGCAAGGTCTGACATTTATTGCTTTTTTAGCGCATAGAAAAGGTTTTACGAAAGGTGTTCCTATTATTAGTTTTATTGTCTGCATGTTTATTCCGATGCTGTTTCCTCTTGTGACAATCTTAGGTATAATTGATTTAGGGATTTCATTGCGTTCTAAAATAGGAGGATAAAGTAATATTCCTTATACTATTTTAATCTGTTTAACTAACTGGAAGGTGAGTTAGTTTTACTTTATAGGAGTTGTATACATGCCTGAATTTTATAAGAAACAGTGGTTTTTATATCCTGTTTATGTATTGGCATTTTTCGTGTTTGTGCTCATTTCGATCCTCTGTTATTTTCATTTAATGATGGGGATAGCCGCCTTTTTTATTTTTTGTATCGTCCTTTTTGTTGTTGTACGATTTGAACTTACCTTTCAAAAGAATTTTGAAAAACATACGACAGATATGATTACAAGGGTAAAGAAAGTGAGTAATGAGGCATTTAACCAAATGCCGATCGGTATTTTGTTATACAATAAGGATTATGGGATTGATTGGGCGAATCCTTATTTATCTTCATGTCTGGGACAGCATGCGTTAGCTGGATGGCACCTTTATGATGTATCAGAAACGTTACTTCTTTTTATTAAGGGAGAAACTTCCGATGATATAGTCTCTTTAAATAATCGAAAGTTTCGTGTTTTTGTAAGGAAAGAAGAAAAGTTAATTTATTTCTTTGATGTAACGGAACAAACAGAGATCGAAAAGATGTACGAGGATCAACGTACTGTTTTGGCTGTCATTTATTTAGATAATTATGATGAAGTTACACAAGGTTTAGATGATCAATTACGTACGAATATAACAAGTCTTGTAACTTCACGACTAAATGAATGGGCCGTTAAGTATGGGGCATATTTAAAACGTGCATCTTCAGAAAGATTCTTCGTTGTACTAAATGAAAGTATTTTAGCACAGATGGAGAAAGGGAAATTTAGCATTTTAGATCAGGTGCGTGAAGAAACTTCCAAAAGGAATATACCACTTACTTTAAGTGTGGGTGTTGGATCAGGTGATTTACCTTTATCAGAGCTTGGGGCGATGGCGCAGTCCGGTTTAGACCTTGCGCTTGGCCGTGGTGGAGATCAAGTAGCTATTAAACAGGCAACAGGTAAAGTTAAGTTTTATGGTGGTAAGACAAATCCGGTTGAAAAACGTACTCGTGTACGTGCCAGAGTTATTTCGCATGCATTAAAGGATTTAGTATTAGAAAGTAGCAATGTCATTATAATGGGGCACAGGGCTCCTGATATGGACGCAATTGGTGCTGCGATTGGTATTTTAAAGGTAGCGCAATTAAATGAGCGCAAAGGATATATTGTGCTAGATGAAAATGATTCTGATAAGGGAATTAAGCGTTTGATGGATAAAGTGAAACAAAACGAAGAATTATGGTCACACTTTATTACACCAGGACAAGCGATGGAATTTGCAAATGATGATTCTTTACTTGTAGTTGTTGATACGCATAAACCTTCAATGGTGATGGAAGAAAAGCTTTTACGCAAAATTGAAAATGTAGTTGTTATTGACCATCATCGCCGAGGAGAAGATTTTATTGAAGATCCATTGCTTGTTTACATGGAGCCATATGCTTCTTCTACGGCAGAACTTGTTACAGAATTACTTGAATACCAACCGAAAAATTTAAAAATGACAATGTTAGAAGCGACAGCATTGTTAGCGGGTATTATTGTTGATACGAAAAGCTTTACATTCCGGACGGGTGCTCGTACGTTTGATGCTGCTTCTTATTTACGCTCACATGGTGCAGATACTGTACTTGTACAAGAGCTTTTAAAAGAAGATATGGATCAGTATTTACGGGTTGCAAAAGCTATTAAAAATGCGTACATTTATACAAATGGAATTGCGATTGCAAAAGTTGATAGTGATGATTACTACGATCAAGTGCTTATTGCGCAATCGGCGGACACATTATTAACAATGACAGGAATTATTGCGTCATTTGTTATTGCAAAACGTGGCGAGAATTTCATTGGAATTAGCGGCAGGTCTTTAGGTGAAGTGAATGTGCAGCTAATTATGGAAAATTTAGGCGGTGGTGGGCATTTAACGAATGCAGCCACACAAATGAAAAATGTTACAGTAGATGAAGCTGAGGAGAAGCTTCGATTTGTTATTGATGACTATTTACAGGGAGGCACACAATCATGAAAGTAATTTTTCTAAAAGACGTAAAAGGTAAAGGGAAAAAAGGAGAAGTAAAAAACGTACCAGATGGTTATGCAAATAACTTCTTATTAAAACAAGGATTAGCTGCTGAAGCAACAAATAGCAGTATGAAAACTTTAGAAGCTCAAAAGCGCAAAGAGGAAAAAGATGCAGCAGCAGAGGTTGAAAATGCAAAAGAATTGAAAGAAACATTAGAGAAACTAACTGTAGAAGTAAAGGCAAAATCTGGAGAAGGTGGCCGTTTATTCGGTTCTATTACGAGCAAACAAATCGTAGATGCAATGCAAAAATCACACAAGATTAAACTTGATAAGCGTAAATTTGAAATGGATGATGCAATTCGTGCATTAGGCTATACAAATGTTACTGTGAAATTGCATCCGCAAGTAACAGCAACAGTAAAAGTTCATGTTAGTGAACAATAAAAATAAGTTAAGCAAGGAGGATTGCGTATGAGTGATGTAATGGCTGATCGTACCCCTCCGCATAATATAGAAGCTGAGCAGGCAGTCTTGGGTGCTATATTGATTGATCAGGATGCGTTAACGTCAGCATCGGAACTATTAGTACCTGACTCATTCTATCGAACGAAACATCAAAAGATTTTTGAAGTCATGCTTGGGTTATCTGATAAAGGAGAACCGATTGACTTAGTAATCATGACATCAGCGATGGCTGATCAAGGATTATTAGAAGAAGTTGGTGGAGTTTCTTATCTAGCAGAGTTAGCAGAAGTTGTTCCAACGGCTGCTAACGTAGAATATTATGCACGTATCATCGCTGAAAAGGCACTTTTACGTCGTTTAATTCGAACAGCGACTCATATTGTGTCAGATGGATACGAGAGAGAAGATGACGTGGACGGCCTTCTAAATGAGGCTGAGAAAAAAATATTAGAAGTATCTCACCAAACAAATGCAAAAGCATTCCAAAACATTAAAGATGTTCTTGTAGATGCTTATGATAAAATTGAACTTTTGCATAATCAAAAAGGTGAAGTTACTGGGATACCAACTGGATTTACTGAATTAGATAAGATGACCGCAGGTTTCCAGCGAAATGATTTAATTATCGTAGCGGCACGTCCATCAGTAGGGAAAACCGCATTTTCATTAAATATCGCACAAAACGTAGCGACGAAAACGGATGAAAATGTAGCGATTTTTAGTTTGGAGATGGGCTCTGATCAGCTTGTTATGCGTATGCTTTGTGCAGAAGGAAATATTGATGCGCAAAGACTTCGTACCGGATCATTAACTTCTGATGATTGGGCGAAATTAACGATGGCGATGGGTAGCCTTTCTAATGCTGGTATATATATTGATGATACACCAGGGATTAAAGTAAATGAGATTCGAGCGAAATGTCGTAGATTAAAGCAAGAACAAGGTCTTGGGATGGTTTTGATTGACTATTTACAGCTTATTCAAGGAAGCGGGAAATCAGGAGAAAACCGTCAGCAGGAAGTATCTGAGATTTCTCGTACACTAAAAGGGATTGCACGTGAATTGCAAGTGCCTGTTATTGCCTTGTCACAGTTATCTCGTGGTGTAGAATCTCGTCAAGATAAACGTCCGATGATGTCTGATATTCGTGAATCGGGAAGTATTGAGCAGGATGCTGATATTGTAGCCTTCTTATATCGTGAAGATTACTACGACCGAGAAACGGAAAATAAAAATACGATTGAAATTATTATTGCAAAGCAGCGTAACGGTCCAGTAGGCTCAGTAGAGCTCGCATTCGTTAAAGAGTTCAATAAGTTCGTTAACTTAGAACGTCGCTTCGAGGATGGACATGCGCCGCCTGCATAAAGATAGTATAAAAAAGAAACACATTTCTTATAATAAGATGTGTTTCTTTTTTTTTATAGGAAAGATAAGGCTTTCATAATGTGAAAATATAATTCTTACGAACGAAAATGTTTTTTTATAAAAAAATGTTCGCTTTTTGGTTGACTTCTTTTTCGGTTTTGGTACAATTATATTGTTTGAATAGATCGTTTGAAAATTGCGGAGGTGCTTTAATAATGTCTTCAGTAGTAGTTGTAGGAACACAATGGGGCGACGAAGGAAAAGGTAAAATCACTGATTTTCTTTCTGAGCATGCGGAAGTAGTTGCAAGATATCAAGGTGGAAATAACGCGGGACATACAATTGTTTTCGGCGGAGTTAAATATAAATTACACTTAATTCCATCTGGTATTTTCTATAAAGAGAAAATTTGTGTAATCGGAAACGGCTTAGTAGTAGATCCGAAAGCATTACTTGAAGAGTTAAAATACTTACACGATCGTGGTGTAAGTACTGATAATTTACGCGTAAGTAACCGTGCGCATGTTATTTTACCTTATCACTTAAAACAAGATGAGTTAGAAGAAGCGAGTAAAGGTGATAACAAAATCGGTACAACGAAAAAAGGTATCGGTCCTGCATATATGGATAAAGCTGCTCGTATTGGTATTCGTATGGCTGATCTTTTAGACCGTGAAGCATTTAAAGAAAAGCTTGAGCGCAATTTAGTAGAAAAAAATCGTTTATTTGAAAAAATGTACGATACAGAAGGTTTCAGTGTAGAAGAAATCTTTGAAGAGTACTTCGAGTACGGACAACAAATCGCGCAATATGTATGTGATACGTCTGTTGTATTAAATGATGCACTAGATAACGATCAACGTGTATTATTTGAAGGTGCACAAGGTGTTATGCTTGATATCGACCACGGTACGTACCCGTTCGTTACATCTTCTAACCCGATTGCTGGTGGTGTAACAGTTGGAACTGGAGTTGGTCCTGCGAAAGTTACTCGCGTTGTAGGTGTATGTAAAGCATATACAAGCCGCGTAGGTGATGGCCCGTTCCCTACTGAGCTTAATGATGAAATTGGTCATCAAATTCGTGAAGTTGGTCGTGAGTATGGAACGACAACTGGTCGACCACGCCGCGTAGGTTGGTTTGATAGTGTTGTTGTAAGACATGCACGTCGTGTTAGTGGTTTAACAGATCTATCATTAAATTCTATCGACGTTCTAACAGGTATTCCAACTCTTAAAATTTGTGTTGCTTACAAATACAATGGCGAAGTTATCGATGAAGTTCCAGCAAACTTAAACATTTTAGCGAAATGTGAGCCTGTATACGAAGAACTTCCAGGTTGGGAAGAAGATATTACTGGTGTAAAATCATTAGACGAGCTTCCTGAAAATGCACGAAAATACGTAGAACGTGTTTCTGAGTTAACAGGAATTCAATTATCTATGTTCTCAGTTGGACCAGATCGTAACCAAACAAATATCGTTCGTAACGTATACGAAGCTTAATTGATATTTTTGAGAAAAAACTCATGTCCGCATGAGTTTTTTCTTATCTTTTATAAAAAAATAAAAAAAGATGTTGCAAAAAATAAAGAAGATATGTTATGATACATCTTGTCGTCACGAAAATATGACGTTGGTGAGTATGAGCCATTAGCTCAGTTGGTAGAGCATCTGACTTTTAATCAGAGGGTCGAAGGTTCGAATCCTTCATGGCTCACCATTTTATTTTTCGTGGCCCGTTGGTCAAGTGGTTAAGACACCGCCCTTTCACGGCGGTAACACGGGTTCGAATCCCGTACGGGTCATGTTTTTTTTATTTTCATTTTTGGTCCCGTGGTGTAGTGGTTAACATGCCTGCCTGTCACGCAGGAGATCGCCGGTTCGACCCCGGTCGGGACCGCCACTTTTGTTTATACCACCATTAGTGGTTTTATATATAGTTTTGGCTCGGTAGCTCAGTCGGTAGAGCAGAGGACTGAAAATCCTCGTGTCGGCGGTTCGATTCCGTCCCGAGCCACTCTCAGGATATTAAGTGGGCCCACTTAATATCCTTTTTATTTTGTGTAGTTTTACAAATGTGTGTAGTTATTTTACAATAGGATGAGGAGCCTCTAGCAGTTGAAGCTAGAGGTTTTTCTGTAGATCGTATAGGATTCCGTGTAAAGGTGGATCATACATGAGTCTATGAGAATAGAGGAGAGAACACTTAAATAAAGGTTGCTGTCATATAGGGATATACTATAGAAACATCAATATATTTAAGAATCATTGACCATATTTTTATGAGGAGGAAATAGACGATGATGGGAAAGAAAATTTTAGTAGTTGATGATGAAAAGCCGATTGCGGACATTTTGAAGTTCAACCTAGAAAAAGAGGGTTTTGAAATTGTAATGGCGCATGATGGTGATGAAGCAATTGAGAAAGCGAATGAAGAACAGCCAGATATGGTTTTATTAGATATTATGCTACCAGGTAAAGATGGTTTAGAGGTTTGCCGTGAAATACGTAAAAGCTCAGAAATGCCGATTATTATGCTTACAGCAAAGGACTCTGAAATCGATAAAGTATTAGGGCTTGAGCTTGGGGCAGATGATTATGTAACGAAGCCATTTAGTACGAGGGAATTACTTGCTCGCGTGAAGGCGAATTTACGTCGTCATCAACAAGGTGGTGCTGCAGAAAAAGAAGAAAATACGGAAATGGTTATTGGACCAATTGTTATCAATCCAAATGCGTATAGTGTAACGAAACGTGAGGAAAATATTGAACTTACACATCGTGAATTTGAGCTACTACATTATTTAGCAAAACATTTAGGACAAGTTATGACACGCGAACATTTATTGCAAACAGTTTGGGGTTATGACTATTTTGGAGATGTACGTACAGTGGATGTAACAGTGCGTCGTTTACGTGAAAAAATTGAAGATAATCCAAGTCATCCTACTTTAATTGTAACTAGACGTGGAGTAGGGTATTACTTGCGTGACCCAGAGCAGGAATAGTATATGAAGAAAGTCGGTTTTTTTCAATCTATTCATTTAAAATTTGTACTCATATATATGCTATTAATATTAATAGCTATGCAAGTTATTGGAGTATATTTCGTAAGAGAGTTAGAAAAGAGCCTTGTGCAAGGCTTTAGAGATTCTTTAACGCAGCAAACGAACTTATTAGCGTATAACTTGAAACAAGAGTTTAAAAAAAGTTATACAAAAGCAGAAACAGAGTCAACAGATGAGACGATTAAAACGTCAATTCGAAAATTTGCCTCTGATCGAAAGAAAGATATTCAAGAGGTAAGTGTATTTGATTCGCATAGAAAGTTACTCGCTATTTCAGATGAGTCAAAGCAAAATAAGGTAAATAGAACATCAACTGATATAGCTGTTCAGCGGGTATTGGTACAAAAAAAGCCAGAAGTGAAAATTGAGAAGGATGGCCGTACGGGCCATCGCGTACAAGTTATGCTTACTCCGATTCTAGATGATAACGGCAAAGATGCACTTGGTGTTATTTACATTGTTGCATCTATGGAAGATGTTTATAAACAGATGAAGGATATTAATCAAATTTTTGCGACTGGAACTGTAATTGCATTACTCGTAACAGCTGTACTTGGAATTTTGTTAGCTCAAACGATTACGAGACCAATCTCAGATATGCGAAGACAAGCGATTGAAATGGCAAAAGGAAACTATTCAAGGAAAGTAAAAGTGCATAGCCATGATGAAATTGGACAATTAGCATTATCTTTCAATAATTTATCAAAAAAATTACAACAAGCTCGTTCTTCAACGGAAAGTGAAAGACGTAAATTATCATCTGTTTTATCACATATGACAGATGGAGTAATTGCTACTGACCGAAAAGGGGACATTATTTTATTAAATGATCCTGCGGAAAAGATGCTAAATGTTTCGCGTGAAACGGCGCTCGATCAGTCTGTTTTAGAAGTATTAGGGATACAAGAAGAATTTACACTTG
This sequence comes from Bacillus cereus group sp. RP37, assembly GCF_040459695.1. Taxonomy (NCBI): domain Bacteria; kingdom Bacillati; phylum Bacillota; class Bacilli; order Caryophanales; family Bacillaceae; genus Bacillus; species Bacillus cereus group sp. RP37. The sequence continues at coordinate 24,879 of NZ_JARVHP010000001.1, forward strand.
ATCATTTATATGAAGAGCCGGATTCTGTTTTATTAGATTTTAGTACAAGAAATGAGCCATATATTTTACGCGCTAGTTTCTCTGTTATTCAAAAAGAGACAGGGAAAGCAAATGGTTTAATTGCCGTATTATATGATGTAACTGAGCAGGAGCGTATAGAAAGGGAACGCCGTGAGTTTGTAGCAAACGTTTCTCATGAATTAAGAACGCCATTAACAACAATGCGCAGTTATTTAGAGGCACTTACAGACGGTGCGTGGCAAGATCCGAATATTGCACCGCAATTTTTAACAGTTACACAAGAAGAAACAGAAAGAATGATTAGACTTGTAAATGCGTTATTGCAACTATCTAAACTTGATAGTACAGAACATCGTTTAATGAAAGAATGGGTCGACTTTACTGACTTCTTTAATAACATTATTGATCGTTTTGAAATGTCTAAAGAGCAAAACGTAAGTTTTAAACGATCTTTCTCTAAAAAATCCCGATTTATTGATATGGATACGGATAAAATTACGCAAGTTTTGTATAACATTATTTCGAATGCATTAAAGTATTCACCAGAAGGTGGAACGGTAACATATCGCTTACGTGATCGCGGGGAATTATTAGAGATTAGTGTAAGCGACCAAGGAATGGGTATTCCGAAAGAAAACGTCGATAAAATCTTTGAACGTTTTTATCGCGTAGATAAAGCACGTTCCAGACAAATGGGTGGTACAGGACTTGGATTAGCAATTGCGAAAGAAATGATTGAGGCACATGGTGGCTCGATTTGGGCGAAGAGTGAGGAAGGAAAAGGGACAACTATTTATTTCACATTGCCAATGGCAGCGGATGAAGAGGACGATTGGGAATGAGTATGGAAAATGTTAAAACGATAGTTTTAATTAATTTAGTTGTAATTAGCCTATTTCTTACTTTTAACTTATGGACGTATGTGCCAGATTCCACATCTATGCAAAACGCAAAATTTGTGCAGGGGAACGAAGGAACTACTCAAACTAAAATCGCTGATGTTGTCCGCCCTACTTCTATCATCGTGCATAAAGATAAAAATCATTACGGGAGCAAAAGAGAGGGAGATATAGAATCAATCTATAAACCTTTGGAAGCAGGGGAATTACATGATTTCAGAGAGATATCGATTGCTAAGGCTGATTTCCTTTCTTATGTGCATGGTGAAGGGAAAATTGAGCTTGTTTTTCCTACCAACGTCCCATTTGATGCAGTTAAATCTATGTTTAATATGAAAGAAAAAAGTATAGATAAGCCGAAACATTTTAATCGAATTATTCTTGATCCTTCTAGAAGTAGAGATCAAGAAATTAAAATTAATTTTGTTTCTGATAGTGATAACTCTAGAATATATGAAGCAAAATTAAGTGGTGTGTATTTAAAAGATGTTGTAAACGCACAAAATCAATTTATAGTATCGGCGAAACCTTACTTTGATTATCAAATTAATGATATGAAGAAGCTATTTTTACCAGATGGAACGACAGAATTAAATAATATAACATATATTTCATCTAATTTAGCAGTTGATACATTTAAGAATGCTCTTTTTAGTGACCCACGTTATTTAAGCCCAATTACCGAGAAATCGAAAGAGACATTTACAGATGGTATTAGATCCATGGAGATTGAAAACGATTATCATATGCTAAAGTATAAGAATTCTTCTGTTTCAAGTGAGAAAACGACAGATAATTTAATGCTTTTACAAAAAAGCTTTGATTTTGTAAATGGTCACAGTGGGAGTTTGGATTCATATCGTTTGGACTATATGAATAAAGGACAGACAGTATTCCGTTTACATGAAGATGGATATTCCGTATTCAATACAGATGGATTAGCTGAATTGAGACAAGTATGGGGATCAGAAGAAGTAATGGAATATGAAAGACCATTGTTGTCTTTAAATACGAAAGGTATAGAACAGAAGGTTACTCTTCCATCAGGTCACGTTGTGATAGCATCTTTAGAAAATAATGCCGCGGTAGATAAACGATTCATTAAAGACATTGGTATTGGATACAAATTATCACTAGATGGGCAAGTGGCTCGACTACAGCCAATCTGGTATGTAAAGTTTGTTGAAGATGAAGCTGGCAAACAAAAAATATATGAGTGGAGTGAGGGAGGACTAAATGGATTGGGATCGGATTAAAACCATATTTATTGTGACCTTTTTTGTTTTGGACCTCTTTCTCATTTTTCAATTCATTCAAAAGCAAGATAGTAATCAATTGGAGCTTATTGCAGAAACAAAGATAGATCAAGAATTAAAAGCAAACAAAATTACTATGGGTAATTTCCCTAAAGAACCGAAAAAAGAGTCATTTATTAGGGCGGAAAACAAGGCATTTAAAGAAGAAGATGTACAGTCTTTAAAAAATCAAACGGCGCATATACAAAATATGTACAAGATAGAAAGTAAGCTAAAAGAGCCCTTTTTAAATACAAAATCATTATCTAAAGACAAGTATAGTGATTTTTTGAAGAACTATGTATTGGATGGACAAAAGTATGAGTTTGGCGCGATGAAAGACTCTAAAATTTACTTCTTCCAAAAATATAAAGATAAGCCTATTTTCTATAACGATCAGGCAATGATTGTTGTGGAATTAAATGAAAAAAATGAACTTGTGTCGTATACGCAGACGATGCTAACTGATTTAAAAGAAATGGGCGAAAGTGAAAAAACGAAACAGCAAGAAATTATTACTGCCCAAACGGCTTTAGAAAATCTGTATTTAAAAAATAAAGTTCATGGGAATACACATGTAAAAGAAGCACAAATTGGTTATGCCACCCTTACCGCATCTACTTCTAATAACCAAGTACTCGCTCCAACATGGAATTTAAAAACGGAGCAGAAACAGGACTTCTTTGTAAATGCAATTGAAGGACAAGTTATGGAACTAGGGGAAAGGGAAAATCAAGTGGTTGATGAACATACTGGAGTGAGAAAGAATGGGTTTGCATTTTAGCGTGCTTGCAAGTGGAAGTACAGGGAATATGCTATATGTAGGAACGGATGAAAAAAAATTACTCGTCGATGCAGGTTTAAGTGGTAAAGCAACAGAGGCTTTATTTAAACAGGCAGAACTAAATATAAATGATGTATCAGGTATTCTTGTAACACATGAACATAGTGACCATATTAAAGGATTAGGTGTATTGGCACGTAAATATGATTTGCCTGTTTATGCAAATGAGAAAACATGGAATGCAATGGAACATTTAATAGGAAATATCCCAACTGAGCAAAAATTTATTTTCTCAGTTGGGGATGTAAAAACATTCGGCGATATTGAGGTCGAATCATTTGGAGTTTCTCATGATGCTGCAGAGCCGATGTTTTATGCTTTTCATAATAATAATAGAAAGTTAGCCCTTATTACAGATACGGGGTACGTGAGTGACCGTATGAAAGGTGTTATTAAGGGAGCTAATGCTTTCGTATTTGAAAGTAATCATGACGTGGAAATGCTTCGTATGGGACGTTATCCATGGAGTATTAAGCGACGTATTTTAAGTGATGTTGGGCACGTATGTAATGAGGATGCTGCATTAGCGATGGCGGATGTAATTACAGATGAGACAAAACATATTTATTTAGCCCATTTAAGTTTAGATAATAACATGAAAGAACTAGCACGTATGTCAGTATCACAAGTATTAGAGGAAAAAGGATTTGGAGTGGGAGAAGCTTTTGAAATTCACGATACAGATCCGAAAATGCCTACAAAAATTCAATACGTATAATTCTTCATTTTAGTAAACAATAAAGGTGAATATAGTTGTTTTCAGGAAGATAGGTGAACAAATATGTCCTTTATTGATGAAGAAAATTACCGTATGAAACGTGCAAGGAAAAAGAAGCATAAAGGTATTGTTATTTCTAGCATAGCAGGAACAATTGTAGGAGCTTCATTATTTGCATTTGGAGCTCCTTTATTTTCAAATGATACGGACGCGTTTCCGCAAGCTGAAGCAAGTGGAAGTAATATGGCCGAAGCTCAAGGAATTAAACAGATTAGCTTTGTGGATGCTGTTGATCGTGCGTCTGAAGCTGTTGTTGGAGTTATTAATATTCAACGAGATAATTTTTCAGAGGCAGATTCAGAAGCAGGTACGGGATCAGGTGTAATTTATAAGAAGACAGATGGTCAAGCTTATATTGTAACGAATAATCATGTTGTTGCTGGAGCAAATCGTATTGAAGTAAGTTTAAGTGACGGTAAGAAGGTTTCAGGAAAGGTATTAGGAACCGATGTAGTCACAGATTTGGCTGTACTAGAGATAGATGCAAAGCATGTGAAAAAAGTAATTGAGATTGGCGATTCTAATACTGTTCGAAGAGGAGAACCAGTCATTGCGATTGGAAACCCACTAGGGCTACAATTTTCTGGAACCGTCACACAAGGCATTATTTCGGCTAATGAGCGTATTGTCCCTGTAGACTTAGATCAAGATGGACATTATGATTGGCAAGTAGAAGTATTGCAAACAGACGCAGCAATTAATCCAGGTAATAGTGGTGGTGCGCTTGTAAACGCAGCAGGTCAATTAATTGGTATTAACTCAATGAAAATTGCTGCAAAAGAAGTAGAAGGAATTGGGCTAGCTATTCCTGTTACTAGAGCTGTTCCAATTATGAATGAATTAGAGAAGTATGGAAAAGTAAGAAGACCGTATGTTGGAATTGAACTGAGATCATTAAATGAGATTCCAAACTACTATTGGTCAAAAACATTGCATTTACCAGGCAATGTAACAGAGGGAGTTTGCATTTTAGATGTGAAAAGTCCTTCGCCAGGTACAGATGCTGGTTTACGAGAACACGATGTAATTGTAGCAGTAGATGGAAAACCGGTTCGCGATATTATCGGATTCCGTACGGCCTTATATGATAAAAAAATTAATGATAAAATGACTCTTACGTTTTATCGTGGTACAAAACGAGCAACAACAACGGTTAAACTAGGCATTCAAAAGTATTAAAAACAGGAGGGCCTACCTCCTGTTTTCTATTGTAGAAAAGTGAGGTGAAGAATATGAATTTACCTTGTTGTTTAGAACATGTTGAATTAGCTTTAGATATTATTGTGGATGAGTGTGAAGTTGCACCAGTTATCAACAATGTGGATAACTCAGAAAAAGAGAAAAAAACATGTGAATTTTGTCAAAATGAGGCGACATATGTTGTATCGAACACAGATTCTCACACAATATGTGGGTAACATTTGTGGATATGTGGATAAGTCCTGTGGATAACATGTTTGTAAGGTGGGGAATACGTGTGAATATCTCGATTATTTCAATTGGGAAATTAAAAGAAAAATATTTAAAACAAGGTATAGCAGAATATTTAAAACGATTATCTGCATACGCAAAAGTAGAAGTAATTGAATTGCCAGATGAAAAGGCACCAGAAAATTTAAGTGAAGCAGAAATGTTAATTGTAAAAGAAAAAGAAGGTATACGTATACTGGATAAAATTTCTGATGATACGCACGTGATTGCGTTAGCGATAGAAGGAAAGCAAAAATCATCAGAAGAATTTGCGATAAGCTTAGATCGTCTTGCTACATATGGAAAGAGTAAAGTTGCCTTTGTAATTGGTGGATCCCTTGGACTAAGTTCAGAAGTAATGAAGCGTTCAAACGAATCTCTTTCTTTTTCAAAGATGACATTACCACACCAATTAATGCGATTAGTATTGCTTGAGCAAGTGTATAGAGCATTTCGGATTAATCGTGGTGAACCGTATCATAAATAAAACTACTTTTATATATAACAAGAGTAAAAAGGACCATTGGACAAAAATTACCGATGGTCTTTTAAACATTAATAGATGGTATATAGGTTTCCTAAAATAAGTATGTTTCTATTTCTAAAAAAGTGTGATGTAATATGAAGAGGAAAAAAGTATAAGTAGTCATAGAAGTGAGGAATTAAAGGTGAAGAAGTTTAAAAAGTTTTACTTGGAGATTACGAGTGTATGTAATCTTGCGTGCAGCTTTTGTCCGCCGACGGAAAGGCAGAAGCAATTCATTTCTGTGGAGGATTTTGCTAAAAGATTAGACCAAATTAAACCTCACACAGACTACATTTATTTGCACGTGAAGGGTGAGCCGTTGCTTCATCCGAAAATAGATCAGCTGTTAGATTTAAGCCATGAAAAAGGGTTTAAAGTTAATATTACAACGAACGGAACGTTAATTAATAAGAGAAGGCATAGACTGTTAAATAAGCCTGCGTTAAGACAAATGAATTTTTCACTGCACAGTTTTGATGGACACCCAGGCTCGCAAGATAAAGAGGGCTATGTAAGAAGTATACTTTCCTTTATTAGGGAAGCGACAAGTCAATCGGATTTAATTGTTTCGCTAAGGTTATGGAATTTAACTCAGGATAATAAAACAAATGCTGAAATCCAGAAAAATAGAGATTTATTATCCATCATTGAAAATGAGTTTGATCTATCTTATCAAATTGAAGAGAAGCTTACACCAGGAAAAGGTATAAAAATTGCGGACCGTGTCTTTATTAATCAAGACTATGAATTCCAGTGGCCGGCATTACATGAAGAAGAGGATGATGGAAAAGGATTCTGTCACGGTCTTCGTAATCAGGCTGGAATTTTAGCGAACGGAACGGTTATTCCTTGCTGTTTAGATGGTGAGGGAATTATTAACCTTGGGAATATTAATAATGACTCATTTTCTAACATTATAGAAGGTGAAAGAGCAACAAACATTGTCGATGGATTTTCGAAAAGAGTTGCAGTCGAAGAGCTATGCAGGAAATGTGGATACCGTAAAAGATTTGGAAAGTAAATATGAAATAAGCCCTCATAAAGCGAGGGCTTATTTTTTATTCTTGATAAGAGCGCTCTAATTCATCAATTAAGGAACCGACGTAAGAAACAGCTTTACGGATTGCATCTGGTTTGGACATATCTACTCCGGCGTGTTTCATTAATTCAAGTGGTTTCATCGTACCACCAGCGCGAAGTACATCTAACCAGCGATCAACGGCAGGTTGTCCTTCTTCTTTAATCATTTGGGCTACCGCAGTAGATGCAGTGAGGCCTGCGGAATAGGTGTAAGAATATAAGCCCATATAATAATGAGGTTGACGCATCCAAGTTAAGCCAGCGCCTTCGTCAATTTCTACGGAATCTCCCCAGAATGTAGAAAGTACATTTGTTTTTATTTCAGTTAAAGTTGTAGCTGTAAGTGCTTCGCCTTTTTCTGCTAGAGTGTATACTCTTCTTTGATATTCTCCCTCAAGTAAGTGAGTAACAAAGTTATGATAATACGTGCCGAGTAGTTGCAGAATGACCCATCTGTGCATTCTCTTATCGTCAGTAGTCGCTAATAAATGCTGGGCTAATAGTAATTCGTTCATCGTAGACGGTGCTTCTACAAAGTACATAGATGGACGTACATTCATAATACGCTGGTTTTTATTTGCTAAATAAAAATGACCAGCATGCCCAAATTCATGGGCTAATGTGAAGCATCCACGCATCGTATTTTGCCATGTAATTAAAATGTATGGATGAGAACCATATGGACTTGAACAAAATGCACCTGTCGATTTCCCTACATTATCTGCAAGATCGACCCATCTTTCTTTGAATCCTTTTTTGATAATGGAACTATATTCATTGCCGAGTACTTGTAAAGAGTCTTGAATAAGTTTTCCAGCTTCTTCGTAAGTAATTGTCGGATTAAATTCAGGATCTAAAGGTGCATGTAAGTCGCAGAACAGCATTTGATCGAGTCCTAATACTTTCTTTTTTAAATCTGCAAAACGGCGCATATGAGGCGCTAATTCGTTATAAATAATATCAAGTTGATTGTTATACATTTCAAGTGGGACTTTTTGTGGTTCTAAAAGCATATGCGTAACAGATTCAAACTTGCGTAAACGAGAAAGTGTTACTTGTTTTTTTACTTCAGTAGCATATGTTGTTGCCACTGTATTTTTATATCGTTTCAAGGTGGAAACAAATGATGAGTATGCTTTTCTGCGTATGTCTACGCTTGGAGAAAACTCATATTTGCTCTCAAATAATGCAAATGAGACAGGGAGTTCGTTTCCTTGTTCGTCCTGTATGGAGGTAAAATCCATATCGGCTAATTTAGTCATACCGTAAATTTTGTATGGAGAACTATGTACTTCGCCAAGCGCAGCAAGAGCTTCTTCTGTTTCAGGAGAGAGCGTGTGCGACCTTTTTTGTAGTATGTCTAGTAATGATTTACGGAAAGGTTCAAGCTGTGTTTCTTCAGTTAAATATTTTTCAATTGTACCTTCATCGAATGAGAGGATTTCATTATGAATAAAGGATAGTGCCGTATGTACTTTCGTCCATAAAGCGGCAATTTTGGAAGAGTTCGCTTGAATAACTGGATTTGTACGATCAGTAGATTCTTTTAAATTTGCATAGGAGTATAGTTTTGTTAACTTCATTAAAAGCTCTTCTTCTAAAAGTAGGCAATGTAATAAGGTAGTAGGGCTAGTATGTAATTGTCCTTTAAATGCATCAAGTTTTTTTATATCATCTGTTAATACACGTAATGCAGTTTCCCACTCTTTATCAGATTCGTATAAATCAGAGAGGTCCCATGTTAGTTCAGTAGGAACTTCTGCGCGAATATGGCGTTTCTCAATTACATCTTTCATTTATTATATCCCCCTTATTATAAGTATATAAAAACATGATACTAGAAAATTCAGTTAAATGAAAATATTTAACATTTTTATACATAAAAAGAAGGACAAGCATAAAAATACTTGTCCTTCGAGTTAAATTTAAAAATTAATATACTTTATCACCGTTGAAAATAGAGTTTTTCACGACTACATAATCTACAGTACGAATTGAGTCTAATTTTGTTCCGCCAGCGTAAGAGATAGAAGATTGAAGATCTTGTTCCATTTCGATTAAAGTGTCTTCTAAAGAACCTTTATGCTCAACGAACATTTTCTTACCTTCAACGTTTTTCTTCTCTCCTTTTTGGAATTCAGAAGCAGAACCGAAGTACTCTTTATAAAGTTTGCCGTCTTTTTCGATTGTTTCCCCTGGAGACTCTTCATGACCAGCGAATAGAGAACCAATCATAACCATAGTCGCTCCAAATCGAATAGATTTAGCTACGTCGCCGTGTGTACGAATACCACCGTCAGCGATAATTGGCTTACTTGCAGCTTTTGCACACCAGCGAAGTGCAGCTAGTTGCCAACCGCCAGTTCCAAAGCCTGTTTTAATTTTAGTAATACAAACTTTACCAGGTCCAATACCAACTTTTGTTGCGTCAGCACCAGCGTTTTCTAATTCTCTTACCGCTTCTGGAGTTCCAACGTTTCCAGCGATAACGAAGCTTTCTGGTAAATGCTTTTTAATATGTTGAATCATGTTGATCACAGCATTAGAATGTCCGTGAGCGATATCAATCGTGATGTATTCAGGTGTAAGTTGCTCAGCAGCTAATTGTTGTACGAACTCATACTCGTCCTCTTTTACACCAACGCTAATAGAAGCGATTAATCCACGTGATTGCATATCTCTAATGAATGAGATTCGTTTCTCTGGTTGGAAACGATGCATGATATAGAAGTAATTATTTTCAGCTAAATAAGTTGCAATTCTTTCATCAATAATCGTTTGCATATTTGCAGGTACGACAGGTAATTTAAATTTATGTTTACCTAAAGTGACAGTTGTATCACATTCAGATCGGCTGTTTACAATACATTTTGCAGGAATTAATTGAATATCTTCATAGTCGAATACGTTTTCCATCATTTACACCCCTAAAATACGAATATTTTATTCATTTCATTTAAAAATGTTCGTCCAAAAGATAATTTACATTATTTTCACTCATAAGTCAAAGGTTTTGATGTTTATATTTACAAATTGAGTCTATTTAAGTTGATTATAGGTTTGTATTGTCAAAAAATGTTTTAATATAGGATTTTCTGATATAGAATTATGTGAGGCAAAGAAAAAATTAAATATACAAATTTGGGAGAGATTTTAATGAAGCGATTAATGTATATGGACTGGTTGCGAGTATTAGCGACAATCGCAGTTGTTACAATTCACGTTTCTGCTGGTTATGTTGCCGTTTTAGATGCCAATAATGTTTCACGCTGGATGGCTGGTAATCTATTTGAATCGATTTCACGTGCGAGTGTTCCGATTTTTGTAATGATTAGTGGAGCTTTATTGTTAAAGGGGACAAAAGATATTTCAGTCGGGGAATTTTTACAGAAGCGTGCAAGTAAAGTGATTATACCTTTTGTAGCTTGGAGCGCTATATTTTATGCATATGGAGCATATGCAGGATATTTCCCAGTATCTTTAAAGCAAGGGATCAAGCACTTTTTAACAGATACTATTGGGGGACATTTGTGGTTCTTATACATGATTGTAGGGATATACTTGATTACACCTCTACTGAAAATCTTTGTGAAGAACGCTAAAAAAAGAGAAATAGAATACTTTTTAATTTTATGGCTATATGCATCTGTTGTAGTCAATTTAGCGAAATATTATTATCCGATCAACTTTAATATTGAATTATTTTACGTTACAAATTATGTAGGGTATTTCCTACTTGGTTATTATTTATCTAATTTTGATATTTCGAAAAAATGGAGAAATATTTCTTACATTGGAGGATTTGTAGGATTTATTAGTACATTCTTTATTACTTATTACTATACAGTAAAAGCAAATGGACAGTTAGAGCAGTTTTGGTACGGATACTTTGCGCCAGGCGTTGTACTGATGGCAATTGGATTATTTGTATTTTTCAAATATGCTTTCCAAAAATCAGAAAGAGAATTACCATTGTTATTCCGTTTTATAAATCAAGCAAGCCTTGGAATCTATATTCTTCACTTCTTCTTATTAAATAACTTGTTGTATATGGTTTTCCCTAAGGTAAATGAGCGTGTGCATGCAATATTGGCAATACCTATTAATGTAACGATTACAATTGTTCTTAGTATGGCAATTACGTTAGTATTGCAAAGAATACCAGTTGTGAAAAAACTAGTTCCGTAAAAAATGAATATGGTATAGATAGGGCAGACTTATTATTAAGGCTGCCCTTTACTATTTTAAAATTATATTTAGATAAATTTAGGTTTAAACGAATTAAAAACAGTGGATTAATATAGTATCTTACTATAGTCTAAAGTGAGGCATGAAGAACATAATAGGTTAAATATAAAATCAAATGAGGTTAATATATGAGTAAAAAAAGCTTTAGTAATTATGCATTAAGTAAAGAAGTAAGACGAGCACTTACTGGTTTAGGATATGAGCATCCAACAGAAGTGCAAGGAGAGGTTATTCCAGTTGCGTTGCAAAAGAAGGACCTTGTTGTAAAGTCACAAACGGGAAGTGGAAAAACGGCTTCGTTCGGTATACCACTTTGTGAAATGGTAGAGTGGGAAGAAAATAAACCACAAGCATTAGTTTTAACACCAACAAGGGAACTTGCTGTTCAAGTGAAAGAAGATATTACGAATATAGGGCGATTCAAAAGAATTAAAGCTGCTGCAATCTATGGTAAATCTCCATTTGCGCGTCAAAAATTAGAGTTAAAACAAAAGACGCATATTGTAGTAGGGACTCCAGGACGTGTGTTGGATCATATTGAAAAAGGGACTCTTTCTTTAGATCGATTGAAATATTTAGTGATTGATGAAGCAGATGAAATGCTAAACATGGGTTTTATCGATCAAGTAGAGGCAATTATTGATGAATTACCTACAAAAAGAATGACAATGCTATTTTCAGCAACCTTACCGGAAGATGTTGAAAAGTTATCCCGTACATATATGAATGCACCAACTCATATTGAAATTAAAGCGGCTGGGATTACAACAGATAAAATTGAACATAGACTTTTTGAAGTGAGAGAAGAAGAGAAGCTTTCACTTCTTAAAGATGTAACAACGATTGAGAATCCAGATAGTTGCATTATTTTTTGTCGTACACAAGAAAACGTAGACCATGTATATAGACAGCTAAAACGAGTTAATTATCCTTGTGACAAAATACATGGTGGTATGGTACAAGAAGATCGTTTTGAAGTTATGGATGATTTTAGAAAAGGAAAATTCCGTTATTTAGTAGCAACTGATGTAGCTGCGAGAGGAATTGATATTGATAATATTACACATGTTATTAATTATGATATTCCATTAGAAAAAGAAAGTTATGTACATCGTACTGGAAGAACAGGACGAGCTGGTAATAATGGAAAAGCTATTACATTTATAACGCCTTATGAAAATAGATTTTTAGAAGAGATTGAGGAATATATTGGGTTTGAAATTCCAAAAGAACTGGCCCCTTCAAAAGAAGAAGTTATAAAAGGGAAAGCAGTATTTGAGGAAAAGATATATGCTAAACCAATTATAAAGAAAGATAAAAATGCAGATATAAACAAAGGAATTATGAAATTGTACTTTAATGGCGGAAAGAAAAAGAAAATTAGGGCGGTAGATTTCGTCGGTACAATTGCTAAAATTCAAGGTGTTTCCGCTGAAGATATAGGTATTATTACAATACAAGACAATGTTTCATATGTTGAAATATTAAACGGAAAAGGGCCACTTGTTTTAAAGGTCATGAAGAATACGACGATAAAAGGTAAACAATTAAAAGTTCATGAGGCAATTAAGTGAGGGTAACTATCCACTATAAAGGTGGATAGTTTTTTATTATTCATATAGAGGTATAATAGCCAATTGTTTTCATAGGGAAATTAGCTAATAAATTAATTATATTTGAAGGTAACCAATAGAGAGAGTAATTCATAATGAGCTTGAATAATCTCTATTGACGATTTTTTTAAAACATAATAGTATTTTCATTTGATTTTTTTCAATAACGAATGTGAAAATCAGGTATAATTTTAATAATGTAATTTAAAGATATATAGAAGTAAGGACGGTGTTTCATTGATGAATTTGATTGGGGATAAGCGAAATTTGAATTGGCTTCATTTTTATTTGTTCTTAGCAATTTTTGCTTCTCTTTTATTACGTATATATTTAGCATTTCATTTAGAAGGATACGAACGAGATCAACTATTTTTCGTGGATTGGATGAATACTGTAGGTAAATATGGACTAGGTGATGTGTATGCACATGGGGATTTAGTAAACTATCCGCCATTTTTCTTAGCTCTTTTAGGTATTTATGGAGATATATTGTCATTTTTAAATATACATGTGGAAGCTGCGGGTGTTTTAATTCGAATCCCGTCCATTGTATTTGAAGTAGTAGCTATTATTATTTTTGCTATAGTTTCTAAAAGAATAGACAATTCGATTATGAGAGCAGCATTAGTAACATTTTTTGCCTTTAGTCCAGCCGTTATAGTGGATGGAACTATTTGGGGGCAAGTAGATATGCTACATAGCATATTGATGGTTAGTTCAATTTTATTATTAATGTCTAAGCCAACTTGGTCTGGTGCTATTTACGCTATAGCACTACTAGCTAAATTTCAATCAATCGTAATTGCCCCTGTTTTTGCTATGTATTTCTTAAAAATCATTTGGGAAAAAAAAGAAGGCAAGCAATTAACCAAATTTGTAATCGGGTTCTGTATTCCTTTATTACTATTCGGTCTTTATTTCGCAGCGTATGGAACATTTATCACGATGTTAAAACAAGCATATTTAAATGCGGTAGGTACGTTCCCAACAGTAACTGTATTTGCTATGAACATTTGGTATTACGCAATTGGTACGGATCCTAATACAGTGGATACGATTCAAATTTTACCGCATATTACATTGAAAACAGTTGGATTAATACTCTTGTCTATTGCGGCAGCGTTGACTTGTCTGTATATCTTTTTCCATCGTCACATGAATACAGCGGTTCTATTAAAAGCTGCGACCTTTATAAGTTTTGCGTTCTTTATGTTACCTACGCAAATACATGAGAGATACGCTTTCCCAGCGTTAGTATTTGTCATCTTTTTACTACTATATGAAATGAAGTGGACAGGAATAGCTTTAGGATTAACGTTAACAATCTTTTTAAATATAGTAATGGTTCTGTACGCGGGCTTTAATACAAATATGGGAATGTTTATTGTTATTATTAATGTTTTCATTTTTTATGCTATGTGTAAATTATTAGTAAAAGAGTATTATGATCGCTTTGAATTGTTAATAAAGAAGCAGTAAAAATTATAATTTTAGGGGAGGTACATTTTGCTAATATGCAGAATGTACTTTTTTTATTGAAAGAGTAAAATTCCAATAGAAAAATCAAAGATGAGAAGATACTTAGAAGCATAATTTCTAAAATACTACAATCATTCAGATAGTTGAAGTTAATAAAACGCTACCTAAAAGTAGGTAGCGTTTTATGGTTATTAGGATTCTTTTAAATCGTCAATTAACTTCTCAGCTAAGCGTCTATACATATTACTCATCGACACGAATGATGTTAGTAATAAAAACTTCTCTAAGTTTTGATCTTCTAAGGAAGAAATCTCACTTACTTCTGAAATACGGTTATTTACTTCTTGTTTAAAGCTTTGGACGTTGTTTTCGGTAAGAGAAAGATAATCTTTATATAGCATATTTAATTCGAATGAATCATCGCTTAATAAGGATTCATTTATATTTTCTAAGGAGCTTTTTATGTCATTAATGGAAAGAGCCCCTTTTAATTGATAAATTAAGCTGATTAAAATCATATGCTCTTTTGAGTATTTTTTATTTTTGATTGGAATAAACAATTTCCCTTTTGCATAATTGTTAATCATTGTTTTTGTTAATACTTTTTCATCATCAGTTCTTGTTGTATCCGCATAAGTATTTTCAAATAGTTGGACAACCTGGTCTACATACAAGTCGACATTTGGAATATCCTCGAGTGTAATATTTTTTTCTAAATGTAATGTTTCAAGCAATTTATTTATATTTTCCACGTAGAACCCCTCACTTTTATAACTTAGTGGAGCATAATGTTTAGTTTATCTCTAAATATGGTATTACGAAACAAATGAATTGTAAATGTTGACCTCTAATAATAATGCGTATATAATTACATGTAGTTATCAAAACTACATGTAATTATATGAGGGGTGTTTATATGAATGCGTATATAAGAGAACCGGTTAATGCTTTTACCCACTTGGGAGGAGCTGTATTATCATTTGTTGCATTATTAGCTATGCTTGTAAAAGTTTCTGTTAAGATGCCATCTTTTGCGGCAATTACAGCTGTTATGTTGTTTGGGATCGGAATGATGGTTCTGTATACAGCATCAGCTGTATATCATAGTGTTGTAGCCAGTGAACGTGTTATTTATTTCTTTAGGAAGCTCGATCACTCTATGATTTTTATATTGATTGCAGGTACATATGCACCATTTTGTTTAATTACATTACATTCCGCAAACGGTTTATTATTATTTTGTTTAGTCTATGCAACTGCCGTTTGTGGTATTGTTTTTAAAATGTTTTGGTTTAGTTGCCCGAGATGGTTATCAACAGCAATTTATATTACAATGGGCTGGTTAATTGTTCTGTTCTTTGCACCGTTAGCTGCTAACTTAAGTGCAGGAGGTATAGTGCTCTTAGTGCTTGGAGGCATTTTTTATACAATTGGTGGATTTATTTATGGAACAAAGCTAAAGTGGTTAGAGTTTAAACATATGGGGCATCATGAAATTTTTCACGTGTTCGTGTTATTGGGAAGCCTTGCCCACTTTTTAAGTGTATATTGCTACGTAATTTAACAATATAAAATTTCCAAGTGATTTTTATTCTTCTTGATTAATAAAAAAAGATATAGACACATATGTATGTTGAAGAGTTGCATAACTTAAAGGTTATGTGGCTCTTTTTTTATAAATAATAATTAAAAATATTTTTAGAATTATCAGTCTATTCGTGGTAGGATAGATGTGTATTGAGGTTATAAAATTTTATAATTAATAATCAGTGGGGGACTATATATGGCGATACTTATAACGGGTGGAGCAGGATATATTGGTAGTCATACATGTATAGAATTATTAAATAATAATTATAAAATTATAGTCGTAGATAATCTTTCAAATAGTTCAATCGAGTCTTTAAACCGAGTAAAAGAAATAACAGGGAAACAATTTGAATTTTATAAAGAAAGTGTTTTAAATCGTGAAAAAATGAATGAGATTTTTTTGAAAAATAATATTGAAGCGGTTATACATTTTGCTGGATTTAAAGCAGTGGGGGAATCGACTACAATTCCTCTTGCATATTATTATAATAATATAATAAGTACAATCGTACTATGTGATGTGATGCAGAAACATAATGTTAAAAAATTTATTTTTAGTTCATCTGCAACTGTATATGGAATTCCAAAAACATCACCAATTACAGAAGAATTTCCGCTGAGTGTGACAAATCCGTATGGGCAAACAAAACTAATGATTGAGCAAATTATGCGTGATGTAGCAAAAGCTGATGATGAATGGAGTGTTGCGTTACTCCGTTATTTCAATCCATTTGGAGCACATAAAAGTGGCCGTATTGGAGAAGATCCAAATGGGATTCCGAATAATTTAATGCCATATGTAACGCAGGTGGCGGTAGGTAAGTTAAAGGAGTTAAATATATTCGGAAACGATTATCCAACAAAAGATGGGACAGGTGTCCGTGATTATATTCACGTTGTTGACCTTGCAAAAGGACATGTGAAGGCACTTGAGAAAGTACTTGAGACGAAAGGAATCGAGGCATATAATCTTGGCACAGGTAAAGGGTATAGTGTATTGGAGATGGTAAAGGCTTTTGAGAAGGTTTCGGGTGAAAAAATACCTTATAAAGTGATAGGGCGTCGTCCTGGTGATGTAGCAATATGTTTTGCTGATGTATCTAAAGCGAAACGAGAATTAGGATGGGAAGCGGAATATGGGTTAGAAGAGATGTGTGTAGATTCTTGGAGATGGCAAGTAAATAATAAAAATGGCTATCAAATGATTTAAGGTAGTTAGTAAAGTATTCTCTTATTATTTTGTAGGATATTTTATGTATATAATAAATTGTATTCTTTATTATACTACTTGAGATCAGTAATATGTTCACTTTAGGAAAGAGAACATATTACTGATCATAGCGTTTGAACAGCAATTTGTTCTATATCAATTTTAGATAGAGGAAAGAACTATTAATGAATGCGAACAAGTTGTTTATGATACACCGTATTACCTTCTTGGCTTGTATAAGGCGGTACGCTTCGTCCGAAACAATTTGCAATAATATTGGAGTGAGTAGGATAAGAAATACGAATTTCATACAAATTAATAGCTTCATCTAAATTAGCATAAAATACTGCTAGATTGTTGCCTTGTAAAAGGTATGGAAATTCTACAACTGTATCTTCACCAATAAATACAGGTAATTTTACAGGACTAGAATAGTTAGACCAATCCCAAACCTCTATATTTATATAGTGTGCATAATATGCATCTAAATTTACAATGTTTATTACTGCTGAAACTGTTGCAGGCTCTCTTGTTAATACACCTGTTGAATGAATAACAGCTTGATGTGGATAATGAGGAGGCATAAATATCAGACCTTTCTAATTTAATATGATTTTACAATATTCTATGCAGATCATTGATAGAATGAAATAGGGAAAAAGTATCATTCTATTAATTTTTTATAGAAATAAAAAATGTAATGTTGAATAATATTCCAATACTTGTATCATTGGTAAAGTGCGTTTATAATCAAATAATCCTATTAGCTTTCTAATTGCATTACGCATTATTGAAAGCGTTTTTATTATGTGATACATTGCGATGGACATGATTACTGTATGACATGTATCAAAGGGATTTTTTTATCGTTTTTTAAGGTAGGAAGTCTGACTTATTTTCGAAAGAACTTTGTATGGAGTTGGAAGTAAGAAGGAGAATAAGGAATAATATAATTTTTACAAGATGGGGAGGGACAGTGTGGAAATGTAAGGTTTTCACATGAGAATATATGGGTTATGTAGGATTATTACTTTCGGGTGCAGCTTTGTTTTTAAATAGTCTTGTTATATTAGGAAAAGCAGAGATGAAAAGTGCGGGTGTTTTTAATTTATTTGTGGGTGCACTACAAATTATTATCCCGTTCTATTTAATCATGATTTCTGACCAAAGCAATTGGACAGTGTATTCATATGCAGCTACTTTCTTATTTGGATTAACCTATTTATATGTAGGTGTTACCTTTATAAAAGGAATGGATAGTAGCGGTCTAGGGTGGTTTTGTATTTGGGTAGCAATCATTGCTCTATTTTATATGGTTGTTTCATTTGTTCAATTCCACGATGTTGTTAATGCGTTAACGTGGTTTATGTGGGCATTACTTTGGTATTTATTCTTTGTATTAAATACACAAAAAAAGAATATCAATCAATATCTTGGAAGGATTGCCTTCGTACAATCATGGGTAACATTGACGTTGCCTTCACTCTTTTATTTTATGGGAGTATGGGGAGAGGGATTCGTATATGAGCTATGGGTTTATGTATCCGTAATTTCTATTTTATACTTCTGTTATTGTATTTATAAATATCGAGTACGTTAATATATTTTCTGTAGAAAAGCATGGAATCGTTAAACTAATTCCATGCTTTTTATATATTAGCATTTATAATAGAGAGGTAGTATTTTACAATTTATCACAATGGGGATGATGAAGTTGAAAAAAGTATTGGTACTAGGGGGAACAAGATTTTTTGGTAAACATTTAGTAGAAGCACTTTTGCAAGATGGACACGATGTAACGATTGCGACGAGAGGAATTACGGAAGATTCTTTTGGCTGTGCAGTAAAAAGATTTGTTGTAGATAGAGAAGACGAAAAACAATTAGCAGAGCGTCTAGAAGATAAAAGTTATGATATCGTATACGATAATTTATGCTATAGCTCGAATGCAGCGAAGATAATATGTGAAGTGTTACGAGGAAAAACGAAGAAATACATTATGACATCTTCAATGGCTGTTTATGAGCCAGCACTAGGCTTGTTAGAAGAGGACTTTAATCCGTACGAGTATGAAATCGCGTATGGAGATAGAACTGACTTCAGTTATAGTGAAGGTAAGCGATTAGTCGAAGCAGTTGTATTTCAACAGGCAACATTCCCAGTTGTTGCAGTGCGTTTTCCAGTTGTTATTGGAGAAAACGATTATACGAAAAGGTTACAATTTTACGTTGAACATATTATGAGGCAAAAATTTGTCGCCGTGAATCATCTAGATGGAGAGTTGTCATTTATACATGAAGAAGAAGCAGGAGAATTTTTAGCTTGGTGCGGGATGAAGGACATAGAAGGGCCAATTAATGCTTGTAGCAACGGGGCAGTTTCTACTCGAGAAGTTATTCATTTCATAGAAGAAAACACGGGAATAAAAGCACTCGTTCAAGAAGTAGGAGATAATGTAGCGCCTTATAATGAAGTGATTAATTGTACATTACATAATGGAAAAGCTAATGAATTAGGATTCTCGTTCCGAGAGTTGAAAATAGAAATAGAAAAAGTATTACGTTATTACATACATGCAATGAAATAATCATAAATCCCCCGGTGGCAATCCGGGGGATTCTGGAGGATTTCGACAATACTAATTTTACATTACTAAATTTACCTTATACGTACGACTAATGTTTTTGTGATTGAATTGCTTGTAAATACTTTTCATTTACCCGGTCCCAGTTCACGGTATGCCACCAATTGGTAACAAATTCTGGACGGCGATTTTGATACTTTAAATAATAGGCATGTTCCCATACATCGATGACGAGTAATGGAATCTTACCTTCTTGCAAAGGTGTATCTTGATTGGGTGTACTCATAACAGTAAGTTCTTCACCATCAAGGACAAGCCATCCATATCCACTTCCAAAACGGCTAATTGCTGCTTTGGATAGTTGATCTTTTAAGTTGTCAAAGGTATTGAAGTAATAATCAATTACTTTTGCAACGTCTCCATTAGGCTCGCCGCCACCTCGTGGGCTCATTACTTCCCAAAAAAGACTATGACAATAATGTCCACCACCGTTATTTCTGACAGCTGTAACAATTTCCTTTGGTAAAATTTCTAAATTACATAGTAATTCTTCTAAAGATTTATTATGTAATTCCGTATAGTTTTCTAAAGCGGCATTCAAATTACTTACGTATGTCGCATGGTGCTTCCCATGATGAATAGAAAGTGTGTTGCTATCGATATATGGTTCTAGCCCATCATAGTCATATGAAAGTTTTGGCAATTGAAATGAAGACATAACATTCCCTCCTTTCGTATTAAAAGTTGGTATAGGTAAAAATATTTTACCTGAGTCAAAAATACACTTATTTTTTATGTAAGTCAATAGCAATGTCTTTAATTTTCTGAAAAATATTACAATAAAAGTAACACTTCGACTTTTATTTGTGACTACTATCCTTTTTGCTTATACTGTAAAGTAGTAACGTTTTGTTGAAATAGAAGGAGATCGTTTATGAGTAAAACGAAACAATTAATCGAGGAAGCGAGTCATTTTATTACGATTTGCTATAAAGAGCTGAATAAAGAACAATTCATAGAAGAGCGCGTGAAAGAAATTCAAGTTGAGATAGAGAAGACGGGGACGTATGAGCATACATTTGAAGAACTTGTTCATGGATCGCGAATGGCATGGCGCAATAGTAATCGGTGTATCGGAAGACTATTTTGGAGTAAGATGCACATATTAGATGCACGTGAAGTAGATGATGAGGAAGGTGTATATAATGCATTAATTCATCATATTAAATATGCAACGAACGACGGAAAAGTGAAACCAACAATTACAATTTTTAAGCAATATCAAGGTGAAGAAAATAATATACGAATTTATAATCACCAATTGATTCGATATGCAGGATATAAAACAGAAAGGGGAGTAATCGGTGACTCCCATTCCACTACATTTACGGATTTTTGTCAGGAACTTGGCTGGCAGGGAGAAGGTACGAATTTCGATGTATTGCCACTTGTATTTTCCATAGATGGGAAGGCACCTATATATAAAGAAATTCCGAAAGAAGAAGTGAAAGAAGTACCAATTGAACATCCAGAATACCCGATTTCGTCGCTTGGAGTAAAATGGTATGGGGTTCCAATGATTTCAGATATGCGCTTAGAAATTGGTGGTATTTCCTATACAGCTGCTCCGTTCAATGGATGGTATATGGGAACGGAAATTGGTGCGCGTAACTTAGCGGATCATGATCGTTATAATTTACTTCCGGCAGTTGCAGAGATGATGGAGTTAGATACATCGAGGAACGGTACGTTATGGAAAGACAAGGCACTAATTGAGTTGAATATTGCTGTATTACATTCCTTTAAAAAACAAGGAGTTAGTATTGTGGATCACCATACGGCTGCACAACAATTTCAGCAGTTTGAGAAGCAAGAAGCTGCTTGTGGACGGGTTGTAACAGGGAATTGGGTGTGGCTCATTCCGCCGTTGTCGCCAGCTACTACTCATATTTATCATAAACCGTATCTAAATGAAATTTTGAAGCCGAATTTCTTTCATAAATGATATTTAGTATAGGGGTTTCTTCTGCAAAATATAATTTTTTTTAATTACTGTTACGTAGCAAATGGAAGCCTTTACTATCGGTTATTTTTGGAAGGGTCTTTTTGAACCAAGGAGTTCCTTATGTTATAATCAAATTTCTGTTTCGAAGACCTTATAGAAATATAAGGTCTTTTGTTTTGCTGTTTTATGTAATAGGAATAGAAATTTTCTTTTAAATAAGGGATTTAGCATATTTTTAGGGACAACATAAGTGTGTAGAAAATCGATAAATTATTATACTTATATAATTATTGTGTTTTGGGTGTAAACGATACAACATAATAAAGTTGTTTTTTTAGATTGCTGAGGAAGGAGGAAGTGTAAATGAGGATGAAGAGTCGGAAAACGGATTGGCCTGTATTTCTTATTAGTGGTGGCTCACTTTTATTATTTGTAATTGCAGTTATTTTAAATAAAAGTTACGTAGAGGGAGTCATTAATAGCAGTTTTGCGGCTTCAATTAAATATTTTGGTGCCTTTTGGCAAGTTTTATTAATTGGTACATTTGTTGTGGCTATGTGTATGGCGTTCTCGAAATATGGGAGAGTTAAACTTGGGGGGCTAGAAAAACCTGAGATTAGTACGACAAAGTGGCTCGCTATTATTATGTCTACATTACTTGCCGGAGGTGGCGTTTTTTGGGCAGCGGCAGAGCCGATGTACCACTTGATGACGGTGCCACCAATACATGAAGGTATATCTGCTGGAACGAAAGAAGCGGTAATGCCTGCTTTAGCACAAAGTTATATGCACTGGGGTTTCCTGGCTTGGACGATTTTAGGTACAATTAGTGCGGTAGTTATGATGTACGGACATTATCATAAAGGCATGCCGCTAAAACCTCGAACGCTTTTATATCCTATTTTTGGAGAGAAATTGCGAAAGAGTTGGCTTGGAACAATGATCGATGTGTTTGCAATTATTGCGGTAGCTGCAGGGACAATTGGTCCAATTGGATTTTTAGGACTACAAGCAAGTTATGGATTACAAGCATTGTTTGACATTCCTGATGTGTTTACTACTCAATTAGCTATTATTGTTTGTGTAGTAGCTGTTTCTACTATATCTGCGGTAACAGGAATTGATAAAGGGATTCAAATTATAAGTAATTTAAATGTTAGGTTAGCAGTTCTATTAATGGTATTTGTATTACTGTTTGGACCAGGTGGATTTATTATCGATTCATTTGTTTCTTCGTTTGGGTTTTATATAAATGAATTTATTCCAATGAGCACATATCGTGGGGATACAGGTTGGTTAGGATCGTGGACAATCTTTTTCTGGGGATGGTTTATTGGATATGGACCAATGATGGCAATTTTAGTGAGCCGAATTTCAAGAGGAAGAACAATCCGAGAAATCATCGTTGCAATTGGAATTATTGCACCCATTATTACAACATTTTGGTTTACTATACTAGGGGGATCAGGTGTGTTTTATGAGTTAATGAATCCTGGTTCTATCTCGGTGGCATTAAGTGAGTCGGGTATGCCGGCGGCTATGATTGCAATTACGCAGCAATTGCCACTTTCTAATATTATTGGACCTGCGTTTCTTTTATTAACAATTTTATTTGTAGTGACAACAGGAGATTCAATGGCTTATTCCATTTCAATGGCAGTGACTGGAGATGGAGATCCTAGAATTAGTTTGCGAGTTTTTTGGTCGCTTATTATGGGCGCAGTTGCAGCGATTCTTTTATACATGGGTGAGGGAAGTATTAACGCCTTACAATCCTTCATTGTAGTGACGGCTGTTCCTGTATCCATTCTGTTATTCCCAATGTTATGGTTAGCGCCTAAAGTTGCAGGGGAATTAGCATTAAAACAAGGTATTGTAAAAGAAGAAGATAAAACTTCCTTCTTGTTTCAAAAAGCTAGTAAATCAAAATAAAGAATAAACAAAATGATTGTATGTTTTATTTTATAATAAAGCAGATTATTTTATATAAAAAGAGGAAGCATTTTATTTGAGATGCTTCCTCTTTTCTATTTACCCAACTACTTTCCCTGAAGGGGATAGTACTCGAACAAACATTTCGTATAGTTTTAAGCTATTCTAATACTTTATCTTTCGTCTCTGGGACACATAATAGCATTGTAACTAAACCTATTGGATAGATAATGAAGATGAGAGATAGTGCGCCCATTAAATTACCACCTGCAGCAAGTAATCCGATAATAACAGGTCCAAATCCAGCTAACCCACGTCCTGTACCGAAAATAAAGTTTTCTGCTGTCGAGCGAGCTTCAGCAGGATAGTTTTCAGCTAAAATTGCTCCGAATCCTCCCATCATGCCATTTGCAAAGAATCCAAGCAATGCACTTCCCCATAACAATAATGTTGAGTCTGTGAATAAGAAGAAGTAAATGAGACAGTATATAGTACCACCGACATAATAGATTGTAAAAGTTTTACGGCGACCAATTTTATCGGCTAGAATACCAAAAGTTGCAATTCCAATTAGCATGCCGATTGTAGAGATGAACATCCAACCGCTCGCTTTTGCTAATGTGTAGTTATATTTATTCGCTAAAATAGTTGGCATCCATGTGAAAATTCCATAATAGCCGAAGTTCTGGATGAATGACATAATAATAAGACCAATTGTTGTTATCGTTACCTTTTTATTTGCAAATAACTTTCGAAGTGGGAACTTTTTTATTTGCTTGAGTTGTTCTGCTTCAGTAGTTGTTAAATTACCTTCAGCTTCTTTTTGTAACAATTCTTTTTTGTATCGTTGTTTTTGTTCCCATATTTTCGGTTCACTTAAACTTTTGCGGACATAGACAGCTAGTAGAGCTGGAATGAGTCCAAATAAGAAAACAGCTCTCCATCCGAAATGCGGGACGATAAATGCTGGAAGGAGTGAAGCGACTAGTACGCCAAATTGCCATCCAAGTGCAACAACTGATGTTGCCTTAGCGCGCATTTCTTTAGACCATGTTTCAGTTACGATGGCCATTCCAATTCCAAATTCACCACCAACTCCCATTCCAACTAAAAAGCGCAGAATTAATAATTGCCAATAATCTGTTGCGAAATAAATGAGTGCGGTTGCTAGTGAAAATAGTAAGATTGTGAAGGCCATCGTACGGATACGCCCAAATAAATCAGCAATAAATCCAAATAAATAAGATCCGATTAGCATTCCTATTGTGGTAGCTAATGTTAAGTTTCCACCTTCAACAGGGCTTAAATGAAATTCTTTTAAAATGTAGACAAGTACGAAAGATAAGAGCAACATATCTAAACCTTCTGCCGCATATCCTAGCGCAGAACCAAATAATGTTTTATATCTTTTCTCTTTCGTCTCCTCTGTTGTTGATTGTACATCAGTAGTGACGTTCATCATTACTCCTCCTTATTTTCTTCTACAGTCGCTATGGAAGAATAACAAAAGGCCTTCTCACCTGATATGATGAGAAGGCCAAAAAAGCATACGTATTCCTAAAAAAGGCCATACGTATAGTATATTCCGACTTCCTTCTCAACCTCACGGGGTTGGGTTAAAGGACTGTATTATATTACTTTATTTTTAGCACTCTTCTATTAGATTGTCAAATAAAGAAGGAATTGTTATGTGTAAAATATTTCAAAAGGTATGTCATTCTTCTTGACGCCCACTTCATTATCTTCCCATAATAAAACTAACGAATATAAAAAAGGAATGAATCAAAGATGCTAAATTTAGTACTTATGATGATTGAACGCGTTGGTCTTATTGTTATTTTAGGATTTTTACTCTCTCATATTAAAACATTCAGGCGCCTTCTTCATAGACAAGATGGATATGTAGATAAGTTTAAGCTTATCGGTATTTTTTCAGTGTTTACAATTGTAAGCAATTACACTGGAATTGAAATAGCAGGGAATACAATTATGAATGAAAATTGGCTACAAGGTGTTTCTTCATCGAGTACAATTGCGAATACACGTATTATGGGTGTTGGAATTAGTGGATTACTTGGCGGACCTATCGTTGGAATTGGAGTAGGATCGATTGCGGGTATTCATCGTTATATGCTTGGTGGAACGACAGCGCTAAGTTGTGCAATCTCGTCAATTTTAGCGGGAGTTATAACGGGATATATTGGATACATTTTTAAAAAATATAATCGTACAATTACGCCTAAATTTTCAGCGTTTTTAAGTGTGTTTATCGTTTCTTTAGAAATGATCATGATCCTATTAATTGTAGAGGATGGAATTAGTATTGTGAAAACAATTGCGATACCGATGATCCTTGTAAATAGTTTCGGGAGTTTTATTTTACTTTCTATGATACAAGCTATTTTGCGTCAGGAAGAAAACGCGAAAGCTCTGCAAACACATAAAGTATTACGAATTGCTGATAAGACATTGCCATATTTTCGCCAAGGATTAACAGAAGAGTCTTGTAAACATGTGGCACAAATTATTCACCGTTTTACGGGAACGGATGCGGTATCCTTAACAGATACAGAGAAAATATTAGCTCACGTTGGATTAGCATCAGATCATCATATTCCTTCACACAGTTTAATAACAGGTTTATCGAAAGAGGTTTTACATACAGGGAAAATAATGAAAGCGAAATCACGTGAGATTATTAATTGCCAACATGAAGGCTGCCCTCTGCAAGCAGCTATTGTTATTCCATTAACTTCACATGAAAATACGATAGGGACATTAAAACTGTATTTCAAGAACTCTAACCAGTTAAGTCGTGTTGAAGAGCAACTAGCAGAAGGATTAGCAAAAATATTTTCCACGCAGCTTGAATTAGGTGAAGCTGAGTTGCAAAGCAAATTATTACAAGATGCAGAGATAAAGGCATTACAAGCACAAATTAACCCGCACTTTTTATTTAATGCGATTAATACAGTATCAGCTTTATGCCGAACAGATGTAGAAAAAGCAAGGAAGTTATTATTACAGCTTAGCGTGTATTTTCGTTGTAATTTGCAAGGGGCACGTCAGTTGTTAATTCCGCTAGAACAGGAATTAAACCATGTACATGCATATTTATCATTAGAACAAGCGCGTTTCCCAAATAAGTATGAGGTGAAGATGTACATTGAGGAAGAGTTAAAGACGACTTTAGTTCCACCATTTGTACTTCAGCTATTAGTTGAAAATGCATTGCGCCATGCTTTTCCGAAGAAACAACCAGTATGCGAAGTGGAAGTGCATGTTTTTGAAAAAGAGGGCATGGTTCACTTTGAAGTAAAAGACAATGGACAAGGAATTGAGGAAGAACGTTTAGAACAATTAGGAAAGATGGTAGTTCCGTCAAAGAAAGGGACTGGAACCGCTTTATATAATATTAATGAACGTCTAATCGGGTTATTTGGGAAAGAAACGATGCTTCATATCGAAAGTGAATTAAATGAGGGGACAGAGATTACTTTTGTTATTCCAAAAAAGGTAGGGGAGGAAGAGCGGATTGTTAAAGGTATTAGTAGTTGACGACGAAATGTTAGCACGTGACGAACTAAAGTATTTATTAGAGAGAACGAAAGAAGTTGAGATAATTGGTGAGGCGGATTGCGTAGAGGACGCATTAGAAGAGCTAATGAAAAACAAACCAGATATTGTTTTTTTAGACATTCAGTTATCGGATGATAACGGATTTGAAATCGCAAATATATTAAAGAAGATGAAAAATCCACCTGCAATTGTGTTTGCTACTGCCTATGATCAATATGCATTGCAAGCATTTGAAGTAGATGCGTTAGACTACATTTTAAAGCCATTTGATGAAGAACGTATTGTACAGACATTAAAGAAATATAAAAAGCAAAAACAAATAAAATTAGAAACGAAACAAGAAGTAAAGAGTGTAGATGTAACGACCGAGATGCATAAATTAGCATTACCAATTGAAGAATCGATTGTACTTGTGAATATTGAAGACATTATATACGTAGGACTTGTGGACGGAAAAGTGACAGTAAAAACGACGAGAGAAACATATGTGACACATGATACACTTGTAATTTTGGAAAAGAAGTTGCCGCAAGCAAGTTTTATGCGTGTCCATCGCAGTTTTGTTGCAAATATTAATCATATTACAGAAATACAACCATGGTTCAATTCTACTTATAATTTAATT
This sequence comes from Bacillus cereus group sp. RP37, assembly GCF_040459695.1. Lineage (NCBI taxonomy): Bacteria > Bacillati > Bacillota > Bacilli > Caryophanales > Bacillaceae > Bacillus > Bacillus cereus group sp. RP37. The sequence goes on from NZ_JARVHP010000001.1 coordinate 52,657, forward strand.
ATGAAAGAAGGATCAAAAGTACCTGTTAGCCGTACATATGCAAAAGAACTCAAAAAGCTGCTTCGTATTTAAGAAGTAGCTTTTTGTATTTCATATGCCTATTTTTGTAACTAATTTTGTATATTTGACGTTCTGTTGTGTAAACGCTTACAGTTTTGTTTGTATCTTATACAATAAAGGTACCAAATCGAAAGAGGTGGCCAAAATGAGTACGAAAAAAGTATATAGTTTCTTATCACAAGCATTCATATTTTCAGCTATTATGTTAGTTTCTAATATTATTGCAACACATTTACCAATTCCGATGCCCTCATCGGTAATCGGATTAGTCATTTTATTTAGCTTATTATGTTTAAAAGTTATTAAATTGGAGCAAGTTGAATCACTCGGAACAGCTTTAACAGGTATTATCGGATTCCTTTTCGTTCCATCAGGTATTTCAGTTATTAATTCTCTTGGTGTGATGGGACAATATTTTGTACAAATTTTAACTGTAATTGTTGTCGCAACAATTATTTTACTAGCTGTAACAGGGTTATTTGCACAATTCATTTTAGGAAAAGATGACAAAGAAACAAAAGATACGAAAGAATTGAAAGTAGTAAATAAAGGACGCAAGCACGGAAAAGTTGCGTAACCAATTTAGTATATATTGTTAGGAGGTAATGAACATGGCAAGCACAATGACTCCATACTTCGGAATCGTCGTTTCATTAATCGCATACGGAATCGGAACATTATTATTTAAGCATTCAAAAGGATTTTTCTTATTCACACCATTATTCGTAGCGATGGTATTAGGGATTGTCTTTCTAAAAGTAGGTAACTTTACTTTTGAAGAATATAATACTGGCGGCAAAATGATTAGCTTCTTCTTAGAACCAGCAACAATCGCCTTTGCTATTCCATTATATAAACAAGTTGATAAGTTGAAAAAATATTGGTGGCAAATTTTATCGGCTATCGTAGTTGGATCTATTTGTTCAGTAATTGTCGTGTTCATTGTTGCAAAAGCAATTGGTTTAGATACAGCAGTAATGAATTCAATGTTACCACAAGCAGCAACAACAGCAATTGCGTTACCAATCTCTGAAAGTATTGGTGGCATTCCAGCAATTACATCGTTTGCAGTTATTTTTAACGCAGTTATCGTATACGCATTAGGAGCATTATTCTTAAAAACATTTAGAGTGAAGCATCCGATTGCGAAAGGTCTGGCACTTGGAACAGCAGGTCACGCATTAGGAGTGGCAGTAGGAATTGAAATGGGTGAGGTAGAGGCAGCTATGGCAAGTATTGCTGTAACAGTAGTTGGGGTTGTAACCGTAGTTGTCATACCGATGTTTATGCCATTTATTGGATAGTAAAACTTACTTAAAAAATGAGAAAAGCAAGCTATTTGTAGGACAGATTTCTACTGATAGCTTGCTTTTTATGTTACAGTAGTGGTAAGACCTATTTAAACAAAATGTAAGTTTCCTTAAATCTTCATTAATACTGTGTAGAATACATTTTGAATTAGGTCATTGTATTGTAAAATAAGAAGTAAGCTACTATAGACCTGCTAATGTAGGCGTATAATGAGCTTATAAAAATCTTAATATGAATGAATAATTAAAAGTAGAAAAGAGAGAAAAATCTACTTATTAACGTTTTACTTTATAGGACAGGAGAGAGTACTCGTCGATTATGCAAATAAAAAACCTGTTTCAAAGCAAAGGATTTCAGAGGTTACTCGTATTAGTAATACTTGCTCTCGTGTTATACGGGCTACAAAGTATGTTGAATTTAATATTAATTACGTTTATTCTCACGTATTTAATGGATCGATTCCAAAAGTTTATTTCCCGCAAATTAGACCACTTTATGCCCATTAATCGAAAGCTCATCATAGCATTTCTATATGTCATGTTAATTGGTGGAATTGCTATTACGCTATTTAAATATTTACCAGTATTAACGATACAAATTTCACAATTGATTTATCAATTTAACGTATTTTTAAGAAACCCACCAGATAGTGAATTAATTAAGTATGCAGTTAATGCTGTCAATCATATGGAACTTTCGAAGTATGTAGGACAAGGCGTTGACATTCTGTATAAATCGATTACGAATGTTGGGAAATTTGGCCTTCAAGTGTTACTTTCTTTAATTTTAAGTTTATTTTTCTTATTGGAAAAAGCTCGTATCGTTGCTTTTACTGCAAAATTTAAAGAAAGCCGACTTGCAATTTTCTATACTGAAATTGAGTACTTCGGTAAGAAATTTGCACGTTCATTCGGAAAAGTAATCGAAGCACAATTTTTAATCGCAGTTGTTAACTGTGTTTTATCCGTTATTGCACTATGGATATTAGGATTCCCACAATTACTAGGTTTAGCGTTAATGATTTTCTTACTTGGTTTAATTCCAGTAGCCGGGGTGATCATTTCGTTATTCCCACTTTGTATGATTGCTTACAATATCGGCGGTATTATGTACGTTGTTTATATTTTAATTATCGTAACAGTGATTCATGCGCTTGAAAGTTACGTATTAAATCCAAAGTTTATGTCGCAAAAAACAAATTTACCGATTTTCTATACGTTTATGGTATTAATTTTCTCAGAACACTTCTTAGGTGTATGGGGACTGATTATCGGTATTCCAATCTTCATCTTCTTATTAGATGTCTTAGATGTGACAAGTGATGAAATGGAGAAGGATGTTGGAACAAAATAAAGTGAAGTAAAGAAAAAGCATCGGTGTTCGATGCTTTTTCTTTTATAACATTATGTTTCTTATGCCATACTGTAAGGAGAATATAGAATAGGGGTGAAAGAATGGCTGTAAATGAAAAGGTAGAATTAGCTACATTTGCTGGAGGGTGCTTCTGGTGTATGGTTTCGCCATTTGAAGAGATGGAAGGGATTATAAAGGTTGTTTCTGGCTATACAGGTGGTCATAAAGAGAATCCAACGTATAAAGAAGTATGTTCGGAAACGACGGGACATTATGAGGTAGTACAAATTACATTTGACGCAAATAAAATGCCGTATGAAGAGTTATTAAATATATATTGGAGACAAATTGATCCGACTGATATAGGAGGACAATTCCACGACCGTGGACAGTCTTACGAAACGGTGATTTTCTATCATAATGAAGAACAACATAAGAAGGCAGAGGCTTCAAAAGAAGAGCTTGCAAAGAGTGGCCGCTTTTCAAAGCCAATTGCGACAAAAATATTGCCAGCTGCTACATTTTATCCAGCTGAAGAATATCATCAAGGATATCATAAGAAAAATACATTCCGCTATGAGTTATATCGTAAAGGTTCGGGACGAGATGTTTTTATCAAACAACATTGGCCGAAAGATAATGCTCATTTAAAAGAAAAACTAAATGAGATGCAATTTTATGTAACACAGGAAAATGGCACAGAACCACCATTTCGAAATGAGTATTGGAACCATCAACAGGAAGGTCTTTATGTAGACATCGTTTCAGGTGAACCGTTGTTTACTTCTATAGATAAATTTGATAGTGGATGTGGATGGCCTAGTTTTACAAAACCAGTTATGGCAGCAAGTTTGAAAGAAAAAATGGATGTGAGTCATAATATGACTCGTACAGAAGTGAGAAGTAAGGAAGGGGATTCACATCTTGGGCATGTATTTCCGGATGGTCCAGGACCAAATGGCCTTCGTTACTGTATTAATTCTGCAGCTCTTCGATTTATTCCAAAAGAGGAATTAGAAAAAGAAGGCTATGGTGATTTCCTAATCTTGTTTGGAAATAAAAAATAACCTCGCAGTTAGCGAGGTTATTTTTTTGTTATTTTGCTTTTTTCTTTTTAAATTTGCTTAATGCTTCATAAACGATTGGAACAATAAGAAGTGTTAATAACGTTGAACTTGTTAATCCACCGATTACTGTTACACCAAGTCCTTTAGAAATTAAGCCGCTACCTTCAAATCCTAATGCAAGCGGGATAAGGGCCCCGATTGTTGCGATTGCGGTCATTAAGATAGGACGCAGGCGTGTTGCACCAGCTTCTAATAAAGCTTCACGTGTTGATAGACCTTCATTTTCTTTATGAATAACGCGGTCGATAAGCACGATTGCGTTTGTTACAACGATACCGATTAACATAAGCGCACCAATCATTGCAGAGACACTTAACGTTTCGCCAGAGATTAGTAAGGCAACAAGAGCTCCGATAATTGTAAATGGTAGCGAGAATAAAATTGCGAATGGTGCAAGAGCACCGCCAAATGTAACGACAAGAACGAAGTATACAATGGCAATCGCAGCTAACATCGCTAAGCCAAGTTGCTTGAATGATTCTTCAATATCTTTTGAAACGCCGCCCATAGAAACATCCACGCCAGAAGGAAGATCCATTTTATCTACTTCTTTTTGGACTGCAGCAGATGCTTTTGAAACATCATCAGATGTTAGTTTTGCACTTACTTCCACATAAACACGGCCATCGCGGTGTTTCACTGTATTCGAAGTTTCTCCTTCTTTTACAGTCATCACATCTTTCACAGCCACTTCATTACCAAGTGGTGTTGTAATCTTTCGATTTGTTAAGTCGTCGATTGTTTCATAATTTTGTTTTTCAGCTTCTACATATACATTGACATCTTTACCGTCTTTTTTAATTGTTGTTAGAACAGGGCGATCATGTTGATTAGAAAGTCCCATTCCAATTTGTGCAGCCGTTAGACCCATCTTACTTAGTTTTTCTTGATCTGCAACTAAAGTGTACTCTGCATACGTTTTTGCAATACTAGAGTCTACATCCTTTAAGTCTTTATTTTTCTTCATGATATTTTGAATATCTTTTACGACAGGCTTAATGTCTTCCGAGCTATCTCCGTAAACGTATAGTTTAATTTCGTTACTACCGCCACTCGCTCCGAAATCTTGGTTTTTCCATTCGCCTTTTCCAGACATCTTTTGTAAATCTTTTACGACTTGTTCTTTCTCTTTTTCGAAGTCTTTCGTGTCGTTATCATATTGCACGAAGAACATTGCTTGGTTTGATTGACCAGGACTCATTGGGTTTTCGCCACCTAATGAGAATTGAATTGTTTTGACATTTTTATTATCTTGGAAGTGCTTTTCAGCCTTCGTTGCAATTTTTTCAACGTCTTCTAACGTTTGACCTGGTTCAGGGTTGTACGTTGTAATAATCATTTTTTCTTCTTCAGATGGTAAGAAACTTACACCGATAATTGGTACAAGTGCAAGACTACCTACTAATAGAAGGACAGCGACACTGGATGTAATGATTTTATGATTTAAAGCCCATGCAAGTATGCGTTTATAAATGTTTGCTAATTTACTTGGTTTTTCTTCATGATGTACTTCTTTTTCCCTCATGCTTTCTCTCTTAAATAAGGAATGAGCTAGCATTGGTACAATTGTAACCGCTACTAGTAACGATGCTAATAAAGCAAAGACGATAGTTAAGGCGAATGGTAAGAACATTTCACCAATCATACCTTTTACTAGTCCAAGAGGTAAGAATACAGCAATTGTTACAATGGTAGAAGACATAATTGGGATAAACATTTCTTTCGTCGCTTCACGAATTAAATCTTTCCCGCGCAGTTTCTCTTCTGATAACGACATACGTCGGTAAATATTTTCAATAACAACAATGGAGTCATCGACGACGCGTCCAATAGCGACTGTCATTGCTCCGAGTGTCATAATGTTAAGCGTAATATCCATTTGTTTTATGACTAGTACAGCAATTAATAAAGAAAGAGGTATAGAAACGACAGAGATTAATGTTGTTCGGATATTTCGTAGGAACAGCATAATAATAACAATCGCAAAGATAGCACCAAAAATTGCTTTGCTCAGCATTGTTTCGACTGATTTCTCAATAGGTGCACCTTGGTCGAATGTTGAAATGATCTCTAAGTCTTTATATTTTTTCTCAAGGTCTTTTACTTTATCTTTCACTGCATTTACAACATCAACTGTATTCGCATCAGCAGCTTTCACAATTTGAATTCCAATTGCTTCTTTTCCATTTGTTCGAGAAATAGATTCTGCTTTTCCGACTTCTTTAATGTCAGCAATTTCTTCTAATGTAACTGTCGGAATCCCGTTCATAGCAGCTGGATTCATTTGTGGTGTTTGTGCACCAGCTCCAGCATTTTGACTACCTTGACCGCTCGGTGATGAAGGAATAGCTGGGATTTTTAGTTCTTTTAATGCTTTCATTGTTGTAATATTTCCATCTACAACAACTGATTTTTCCGTGTCTTTAAATGTATATAAGCCAAGTGGTAAAGATACGTCCGATCCTTTAATTACATTTTTTACAGTATCTTCACTTAAACCTAATTCTTTCATCTTATCTTTCTTGAAGACAAGTTGTACTTCATCTACTTGTTGACCTGAAATTTGGACAGATGCGACCCCATCAAGTCCTTTTAATCCTGGAACAACATTTTTTTCTACATTTTCAGTTAAGGCAGCTAAAGATTCATTTTTACTTGCTACGCTTAACGAAATAACTGGGAAGGCATTGAAGTTTACACGTGAAACTTTTGGATCCTTTACGCCTTCAGGCAGTTTCACATTTGCGAGAGCTTCTTTAATTTCTGTTTCAGCCTTTTCCATATTTTTATCAAAATCATATTCTACCTGAATAGAAGATGCGTTTTGAAAAGAGGATGAACTAACAACGTTTACACCACTTAAATTTTGCAGTTGCTCCTCCATCGGTTTGGAAACTTTGTCAGCTACTTCTTCTGGTGTAGCACCAGGGTAAACCGTAGTTACTGTTACAACCGGTGTTGTAATATCAGGAATTGTTTCCAGCTTCATATTCAGCCCAGAATAAATACCTGCAATGGTAACAATAATGGTTAGTAGCCAAACTGCGAACTTATTTTTTAATGAGAAATTAATGATTTTGTTCATGTTTGCGCTCCCTTTTTATCATATTGACCAACTGGTCAGTCTAATACATAATATAACTGACTGGTTGGTCAGTCGTCAATGAAAAGGGATGGTATAATAAAGTGGAACTTTAATCAGTGGGGGTTTTGTTCATCACCCACTGATTATTAGCCTTCACCAATCGGGCTTTTACGGGCAGTTAAGTTATCTCCCACCTATCTTTCTTGCATTTGCTGAATTTTGAGGTGGGAGCCTTACTGCCTAGCGAATAGTGGGATAAATTCATAATAAGATGCGAGATTGAATTTAGGAGAGACGATATGAAAGAAAAAGAGCGCTTAATTATAGAGATGGCTATGAAGTTATTTGCGACTAAGGGTGTAAATGCGACATCAGTGCAGGAAATTGTGACAGCATGTGGCATATCTAAGGGAGCTTTCTATTTATATTTTAAATCGAAAGATGAGCTTTTATTAGCAACACTTCGATATTACTATGACAAGATTCAAAATAAAATGATGGATATTGATAAAGAATCATTATTACCACGTGAAAAATTTGCAAAACAATTGTATTGCCAGTTTAACGATATACAAAAGCATAAGGAATTTATTATTATGCATGCGAGAGAAAATGCTATTCCTTTTAATAAAGAAGTGGAAGAGTTTATGATGCGGATGAAGTTAGAGTCTCACGCATTTTATAGGAATAGTTTACTGTCTATTTATGGTGATAAGGTTATGCCATATTTATTAGATTTTGTAATTATGGTAGAAGGCATATGCCGTGGATATTTAGAATTGATCATTTTACAAGCTCCAGAAATTGACTTATCTTATGTCTCTGCTTTTATTTTGAAAAGAGTGGACGATTTAGTAGACGGATTGGTAAAATCTTCGGAAGAACCCGTGTTACATGAAGAAAAGCTTGGAGAATTTCTTTGCAAATCAGAGCTTATTAAGGAGCAGGTTAAGGAACATTTTTTAAAAGAAATTATTGTGTTTAAGCGTACATTAGCTGATCAATTAGAAGATGAGGAATTGCTTGTTACATTAGATGTTTTGGAGGCAGAAATGAGATTGCAAAATCCAAGGATCCCGGTCATTCAAGGGATGCTATCTAATTTAGATATATATCCAAATTTAAAAGAATTTCGTTTGAGGCTTATGGGGTATTACAATATAAAAAGGTAACAATGATAGCTTTCATTGTTACCTTTTTTATTATGCATTCACTTTTTCTTTTGTTTGTGTAGTCTCTTCTTGCTCAATATTGATTGTCTCTTTTACGATATAAATTGGACGGTTTTTACTCTCGTCATAAATACGAGCAATATATTGGCCAACGATGCCAAGACCAAGTAACTGAATACCGCTAAAGAATGTAATAGCAACCATAATAGATGCCCAACCTGTTTGCGTACCAGTGCCAATGATTTTTACAGTAATTGTATATAGTAAGACAATTATTGAAACGAGAACTGATAATAATCCTAAAGTCATAACGATACGTAACGGTTTTGTTGAAAATGCAATAATGCCATCTGATGCAAATTTAATCATTTTCTTTAATGGATATTTTGTTTCACCAGCAAAGCGCTCATCACGTTCATATTCAACATACGTTTGGCGGAAGCCAACCCAAGACATCATACCACGGATGAAGCGATTTCGCTCAGTCATTTGATTGAAAACATCAGCTACTTTGCGATCGATGATTCGGAAATCACCAGTATCTTTTGGGATATCGATATCAGACATGTAGTTTAAGAATTTATAGAAATATTTAGCTGTTAAAAGTTTAAACCAAGTTTCACCTTTACGTTGTTTACGTTTTGCATAAACAACCTCATATCCTTCTTCCCATTTTGCAATAAGTTCAGGAATAACTTCAGGTGGATCTTGTAAGTCTGCATCTATAATTACAATAGCGTCACCTTTTGCAGCAGCAATACCAGCTGTAACTGCTACTTGGTGTCCAAAGTTACGTGCGAAATTAACGATTTTTGTACGGTAATCATTTGCTGCAATCTCAGATAAGATTTCCATTGTACGGTCTGTACTACCGTCGTTCACAAAGACAAATTCGTAATTAATATCATTTTGAAGCATAACGGACTTTAAACGGTTATAACATTCCTGTGCTACTTCTTCCTCGAAGTACATAGGAACTACAACCGAAATTAATTTTTGCATGTTGTATCCTCCGTAGTTTTAATAAGTTGTTCAAGTTTAATTAGTAGTCTTTTCAGTTTGGTTGAATGTCCAAATTTTATTAAGGACAAAATTTATAACCATTCCGACACCAATTGCGAAGATTTGTGCAATTAATGCATTAAAGGTAAGTTTATCTACTAATATAAATAAACATAATGTATTAAAAGCCAATACAATTAAATTTACAGTTAGAAATTTAAAGAACATTGACGTACTTTTATTATTAGGTTTAAACACCCAATTTTTGTTCCAATAGTAGCTATTGGCAACACCAATTAAATAGGCAATTGTATTCGCAATAAGGTAGTTCATCCCGAATTTTAATAATATCCAAAAGCTAATAATTGTAATGAGCGTATTAAAGATTCCTACTAAACCAAACTTTAAGAGTTTCTCCATAATAGTATCCTCATCTTTATAAAATATATAAACAAAATAGGAAATGTAGAAAGGTTATTCATACATAACAACTATCAATTATAGCATAGTTTATGCTAAGATGTTATATGTTTTGAGTGGATATCATTTTAGGATATAGAATAAATCTGTCAATAATAAAAAAGGTTACTTTAAATTGGTATAATGGGCAATATGAAAGCAAACATGGAAATCATGGTAATATTAATGTATAGTAGCTGGGAGTGTATTTTTTTTAGGAAATATAATGTTTTCCCGTATAAAGATTTTAAGGAGTGAGTTTTTTGGAACGTTTTTCTGGATTGTTTTCAACCTTTTCTACACGTGCCATATACGGCATTTATAGCTTTTTCGTTGCGATATTAATTTTTGATTATTTTTCGGATACTCAAAAATACAATTATGTAATGATAGTAGTTGGATTCTTACTTTTATGTACAATTGGAAACTTTATACTTAGTAGCGGATCGCTATATCTTGAAAGATTAAATGAAAAAATGTGCTTTTTTGCACTGTTAATTATTTGTCTAGCAGTGAAAACAGCGTGGATTCTTACATATAAGATTGATCCAATTGGTGATTATGAAGCCTTTTTTAATACAGCAAAAGCATTAGGTGACAACTTTGTTATTCATGATAGATATGTTGCATTATTTCCACATATTTTTGGTTATGCTTCATTCTTAAGTATCTTCCTAAAAATATTTGGGGCAAACTTTATGATTCCACCAATTATTAATGTTGTTTTAACTACAATTTCGATGGGATTAATATATTTTATAGCTAGAAGAATTGGTGGAGTGAGAACAGCGATAACAGCAAGTGTTTTATGGATTCTCTTGCCATCACAAACGATGTATAACATGTTTGCACTTTCAGAACCGTTGTATTGTACAATACTATTATTAGCCTGGGCAATTATGATAATTGTTTATGATAAACTTGAAAATATAACGATTGCAAAGGTTCTGATGTATTCAATTCTATTAGCTGCATTACTTGTATTAATAAATATGGCAAGACCAATTGCAGCAGTGCCAATTATAGCCTTAGCGATATGGATGTTTATCATAGATACAAAGCATATCGGAAATAAAAAGCTACTTATTAATAAGGTGGCATATGTAGGGGTTATCATTATTGGATATTTAATGATGTCTTCGGCGGTAAATCATTATGTAACATTACGTTTAGGTGAAGAGATAGCAACAGTGCCGGGATACAATATTCATGTAGGATTTAATAAGGGAGCCTCAGGAACATGGAATCCAGGAGATTCAGCATTACTATATCATTATAGTGGTCAACCAGGATGGAGTGCTCAGGACGTTCAAAAGCAAATGCTTGAAGAGGCGAAAAAGAGAATCAAAAATGATGATATAGATTTCGGGAAACTAATGTATGATAAATTTATTATCTTTTTAGGGAATGATGATCAAGCTGTTAAATATGCAGATCCAATTATGGACCATAAAGTACGCTATACTATAATTTCTAATGTTTTCTATTACTTTTTACTAGTTACTTCACTGTTCGGAGCGTTAGTAGCTATAAAAAATAAAAATAAATCTTCACTTTTAATTATTTGTTTATATGTGATTGGGCTAACAATGGCACAAATGATAGTAGAAGTAGCACCGAGATATCATTATTCGGCTACAATACCTATGATCTTTTTAGCTGCTTTTGGTATTAGTCACATTTACAATAGAAAAAGAGTATAAATAAAAAGGCATGAGCTCAGTATTGCACTGAGCTCATGCCTTTTTTATTTGGCCTTTCTTTTAGACACGAGACGATAAACTACATATAGTCCAGCACTTTGAATGATTGTAAAGCTAGGGATGATAAAGTATCGATATCTTGTTTGATATTCAATTAAGAAGTGAATCGTTATATAACCAATTATTAATAATAAAAATAGTGTGTAATGTGTGTTATTTTGCTTAGTTAATAAGAGATAAAAAGTTGCTAACGTACCAAATAACATAGTTGTAATATATATATATTTATCGTATATCTTAAGGTCTTCTTGTAAGGTAATCATATCATTCTCTGTGTTACTTAGTGTTGCCAGACTCCATACTGGAGCGGAATCATAATCTGCCCACATAATTGTGAATTTATCACCAAATAAAGATAAAACCTTTTGTGGATCAGCTAGTCGTTCTTGAATTAATTTCTTCTCAACGGCTTCTCGTTCTTTTCCAAGTTTAAAGGACATAACATAGTCTACATCTGCTGAAGAATATCCACCTCTTGTTTCGTGATTAAGTCCTACTGTGAATTTCCAGAGAGGATCCCTGTTAGATAGCGGATATTGGGTAATTCCGGCAGATATAAATGAAGAACTTATAATGTAATGAACAAGGTAAAAAATGATGAAAATCCCAGATAATTTTTTTATAGAAGTTAAAATATCCTGTTTTGATTTTCCTAATATACCTTGTAAAAAGACATAAAGGGCTACTGCAATCAAAACTAAAGCGCCAAGTGGACGCATAATATCTCCTAAAGCTAGGCAGATCCCTATAAAAATCCACATATATTTATGGGTTAGGCCTTTTGTAATTAATAAATAAAACCCAAGATAAAATAGAAATGTGGCAATGTGTTGATTCGTTAGTAATGAGCTTAATACAATGCTTGGGATATATAATGCATATAGCAATCCAGCCATTCTTCCAGACCACTCATTAAAAACATATGAAGTTATTTTGTAAATTAGCCATGTTGTTCCTGTGCAATACATTATATTTAAAAGTTTTAGAAGGAAAGGGCCTTCACCGAATAACTTAATAATGAGTGCTTGGTACATTGTAAATCCAAGTTGATAAACCCATGAAGTATAATAGTCATCTTGTGCAAAACTAAAATCGCCTTTAGTGGCTTGAATAGCACTATTGTACATCACTGAAAAATCTGATTCGATAGGAGTAGGAACGTTGAGAACCCAAATTAATCGAACAGAAAAAGCTAAAATAATAAGTGAAACGGTAAATGTAAATGTAGACATATACGTATTAAAAATATACCCAATAAGTAAAAATAGAAGACCTATTATAATAATAATTGGGATTATAATAAAGGACTGTGTGTCGGTTTTTTCTTGGATTACCACTATCGATTGCCACGTTATAGCAGCAGAAATAATTAGACATAGTACTAATAAGCACTTTACAAAAAATGTATTAAGTTTTAGGGGGATTGTGCGTTGCATCACTAAAAACTCCTTATCAAATTGCATGGTTATTTTAAAACGAAATCCCTTTACACATTAAATATTAGTGTAAAGGGATGTTGTTAGGGGATTAAGAATTTTCTTGGGCCCATTTTTCTACATCCCAAGTTTTTGTTATCCAATCTTCATAAAAGTCTGGTTCGTGGCATACAAGAAGAATTGTCCCTTTGTATGCTTTCATCGCTTTCTTCAACTCTTCTTTTGCTGTAACATCAAGGTGGTTTGTTGGCTCATCAAAGAGTAGCCAGTTACTTTCTTCACCCATTAGTTTACATAAACGAACTTTTGCTTGTTCGCCACCGCTTAATTGATTCAGTGGACGAGAGATATGTTCGTTTTTTAAACCGCATTTTGCTAACATTGCACGTACTTGATGTTGGTCTAAGCTAGGGAATGTATTCCAAACATCATCAATTGGTGTTATATTATCAGCTTTTACTTCTTGCTCGAAGTATGATGGGTTTAAGAAGTCACCAAGACTTGTTTTTCCGCTTAATGGTTTAATTTTACCTAAAATCGTTTTTAATAGCGTTGATTTACCGACACCATTACATCCAACAATTGCAATTTTTTCACCACGTTCAATTGTCATTGTTAATTTCGGTAATAACGGATGTGTATATCCGATCTCTACATTTTCCCCTTCGAAGACAAAGCGACTACTTGCACGGCTTTCTTTAAAGGAGAACTCAGGCTTAATAGCTGTTTCAGGACGATCGATACGCTCCATGCGATCAAGTTGTTTTTGACGGCTCTTTGCACGGCCTGTCGTTGAGTAACGGGCTTTATTTTTTGCAATAAAATCTTCTTGCTTTTTAATAAACTCACGTTGCTTTTCATAAGCGTTAATATGTTGGTTTTTATTGATTTCTGCCAGCTCTAGGAATTTCTCATATGTTGCTGTATAACGCGTCATTTTTGTGAATTCTAGATGGAAAATAACATCGACACATTTATTCATAAATTCCGTATCATGGGAAATTAATAGGAATGCATGTGGATATTCTTTTAAATAATTTGTTAACCAATGAATATGTTCAACGTCTAAATAGTTGGTAGGCTCATCTAATAGTAATACTTCTGGTTGCTCAAGTAGTAACTTTGCAAGTAATACTTTTGTACGTTGTCCACCACTTAATGCCGCAACATCACGATCTAGACCAATTGCATCAATTCCAAGGCCGCGTGCTGCTTCTTCAATTTTAATATCTAATAAATAGAACCCACCTGCTTCAAGGGCATCTTGAATTTCTGCCATTTGTTCAAGAAGTTCCTCTAATTCTTCCGGTGTAGCGGTTCCCATTTTTTCTGCAACTTCATTTAAAGCTTTTTCTTTTTCAAATAAAGGTAAAAACGCATCTGCTAATACGTCACGAATCGTGCGACCAGGTGTTAAAATGGTATGTTGGTCTAAGTAACCATAATTTGTACCAGGTGTCCATTCTACACGGCCTTCGTCATGGATAAGCTGACCAGTAATTATATTCATAAATGTTGATTTACCAACACCGTTTGCTCCAACTAATCCAACGTGTTCTCCTGCAAGTAAGCGCATGGATACGTCTCTAAATAATGTACGATCACCAAATGTATGGCCTAATTTTTCAACAGTTAATAAGCTCATAATGTCCTCCGTTCATTTCTAAATAGTGTCTTGAATCATGATACTAAATTCTTGGATATAATGCTATCATTTCAAAAATATATAATGTAATTGATCAGCGGGGGGATGCGATTATAAAAGAATGATGGGTTACATTGTAAGAAATAAGTGATACAAGAGAAATAAAAAACAAAGTGTAACCATTTAATAAAAGTAGTTACACCTTGTTTTTTATTTTAAATATCCACGAACAATTCCACGTAAGCGATTTGCATGGAATTTGCGCTTATCATTAGAAATATTTTGTGTCATACGGAATGTTGCCGCAGCGACAGCACGTAAGAAATAAGGAAATCCATAGTGTAAGCGAATAACCCTACCAAAACCACCAGCATAAGAAACGGCACGTTTTAATGATTGTTCATTAATAATTTCCTCTTTTACAGGATGGTATACGAACAGATCTTTTCTAAATAAACCAGTATAATTTTGTTTCATACCACGTAGTACAAAGTCAGTTTCTTCACCAGCTCCATAAATCGTGCCAGAACCAACACCTAAATCTTCATCAAATGTACCTACATCTTGTACAAATTGTTTTGTGAAGAATAGTGTGAAAGAAGGTCCCATGAATCCATATTTATTATTTAAAATAATGTCTGAATTCGGTGCGTGTATTAAAGAACCTGTGCCTTCCACATTTGTAGTGTTTGTTGAGATGAAATGAACATCTTTATTAGAGTTGAAAGTTTCTAATATACTCTCTAAAACATTTGTTTCATAAATACAATCATCATCTGGAAAAGCGATGAAATCACCATCTGCTACTTTTAAGCCTGCATTTCGAGCTCTCGATAGTCCTTTAATAGGTGTATAAATGTAATGAATTGAAAATTTTTCTTTATATTCATCAAATAAATCAGAGATTGGCGTATCATTTTGATCTACTACGATAAGTTCAAAGTTTTTGTAAGTTTGTTGTTCAAGTGATTTTAGTAAGTCAAGAATATCATCACGTCTGCCACAAGTAGCCATGATTAAAGAAAATTTCAAGTTTAACAGCTCCTTTTAGAGATTGCGTTTAAGCCTTTTTGAATCGTCCTAATATCTTTTCAAGTAGTGAAAAGAGAATTTCATCCTTTGTTATAAAGAGGATAAGGGCATATGTTAATCCACACGTTATTATTACTAGGATAACTTGTAGTATTTGTCCAGATACGAGCATATCAATAACGAATGCTATCGGGACAAATGTTAGTGAATAAAATAGATATTTAAGTTTTTGTATATCGAATAAAGTATAGTTCACTTTTAATTTCTTTTTCACATAAATATATTCAAATGTGATTAAGAAACAATTCGCAATTGTTGTTGTGAAAATTGCGGTTGTTGGTGTAAGTACATGGAAGTATATTAGTGCAATATTGGATGCTAAGTTGATAAATCCGCAAATGAATAAAAATCGCACTAAAATGCTTTCTTTCTTTTTCACATAAATAATTTGATTCGATAAAATGGACTCAATACCGACTGTAATCATATAGAAAGCGAAAACAATTAATGTATTACCAGCCTCAGCAAATTGTTGTCCACCGTAAATAACAACAGCTCCATGAGCAATGAGCATTAGACCAATTGAGGCAGGGAATAGGGTAATGAAATATACTTTTGAAATTTTGTTTAATAATGATTCGTATTCCATTTCAGATGCGTTCCCTGATAAGTAAGACAGTCTTGGAACGGTTACTTGTACAACACTTAACATAAGTGTATTAATAATCATCATAATTTGAAAAGCCATTACGTAATATGCAACTTCTTCTTTTCCAATATATACCCCTAAAACAAGACGATCTAATTGAGTATATAAAATATTAGCATTTGAAAAAATCAAGACTAATAGTAACGGTTTTAAATGAGGAATAATCGTTAAGTCGGAAAAATCAAATTTCACTTGGCGTTTCACATATATAAAGCTAATAGAGTGGTTTAAAAATGTCGATAAGACTAATAAACCAGCATATGTTTTGTAATCGTCGACCCCATGAATGAAAGAGAAAAGAAGTACGACATAGATTAATCGAACGATAACGGTTTTTTTAGTGATGAAGTCATAATTTTCATATGCCTCATTGAACCATTCCACATAAAACATGTTAGATATAAAATTAAAACCGAAAATTAGAAGAACAGGAAATAGACTTTCATGTCCGTATCCAATATAACTAAAGAGCACAAAGCCTGATAAAGCCAAAATACTAGTTGTGAAATTAATTACATAGAGACTTGTAAATAACTTAGAAACTTTCTTTTTATCGTTTTTAATTAAGCTAATTTCACGTAAGCCATATTGATATACACCAAATACGGCGAACACGAAGAAGTAATTGAAAAAAGTTTCAGCAACGTTAACGGTTCCGATTGAATTTGCTCCTAATGTTCGATATGCGTAAGGACCAACTAAAATTGGAAGTATAATATTAAACGTGTTGAGCAGTATTTTGTAAAAAATATTTGAAGCAATTGATTTCTGCATAATTTCACCTTTCCATTAAAATAATCCAGTTTCATTAAAATACTTGCTATGTCATAGTAAGTTTTTTTGCTAGAGTTAATTTTCTCAATATAATGAAGTGTAAGGTGTTTTCTACACTGTTTACAAATCCTTAAATTGTTTTGTTGACCACCCGTATAAGTGTACCCTACATAAACTTTGTAAAGCAACTGTTGATGGGATAGAAGCGTATTATAAAGTGAAACTTTAATCAGTGGGGTTTTGTTCATCCCGCGTTGATTATCAGCCCTCACCAATCGGGCATTTACGGGCAGCGGGGCTCCTGCCTAACGTCTTTGCTCCAGCCGAATTTTAAGATGGGAGTTTACAGCCCGAAAATAGCGGGATAAATGAGATTTTATCAATTAGAAAAAGTTAATAGCGAGCGGGTATGTATAAAAATATTACATAATATGTGTGAAAAGGAGTAATGGTTGTATGAAGGTATGGAATTGTTTATAAAAAATGAGCGAATATGTGATAGCTATTCGCTCAGAAGATGTTTTAATGGTGGAGGTCTATATACTCCAAGGTTTACTTAAAGTTAAAACTTCAGCCATTTCCTTGCTTTTTACACGCCCTTTTTTTCTACTTTCTGCACGCTCAGAACCAGTTGTGTGTAGCCAATGTTCTTCTTCAGTTTCCGGTAGTACTTGTGGAACAGATGAAGGTTTTCCATCTTTTAATGCAACGAATGTAATGAAACATGTTGCAGCTATTCTACGTTCGCCTGCTAATAAATTCTCCGCAATTACTTTTACGAACACTTCCATCGAAGATTTTCCTGTATAACATACGAATGCTTCGTAACAAACAGAATCTGCTTGGTGAATGGGAGTTAAAAAATCAACAGAATCGATAGATGCTGTTACGCAATGTTTACGGCTATGTCTTGCAGCTGCAATTGAAGCAATACTATCAATTTCTGCTAATAATTTTCCTCCGAAAAGTGTTTGATGATTATTTAAATCATTCGGAAAAACACGTGTTGTTTTAATTGCTTTGGATTCTCGCATGAATTTCTTTTCCATATGGTCAGCCCCTATTTTCTGTTTTCAATCAGAATGACATGTATTGTAAGTGGAGTACAAAAATATTAAAAATCAATAGATATTTAATGAAGTAAAGAATTCCAGAAGAGGGTTAGTAAAACTTCTGTATTTGTATTCATGTAACTGAAAGAAAATTTATCACTATATAAAGTGTAGTGTAAAAGAGGATTCGCTTACATTGCAAGTGAAAAAATTCGGACCCTGTATTTGTCATAGAAATTCCCTATCAGCTGTGTACCTATTCATGATAGAATCGTTTTGTTATGAATGGAAATAGAGGTGCAATGGACATATGAATCATATACAAACAAATTTTTCGTCTTTTTTCAGTAAAATAATGATTGGTGCGATGCTCGCATTTTTTGTTTATAGTTGTTGGTCTGCGTTTGAAACAAGTAAACAATTTTTTGGCGACAGTACAACAAGTGTAACAATCGTATTGGTTATTTTTGTTATTCTCATGCTGTTAATGGCATCGATTTTACAGTATCGTTTTACAGATAAACAATTTCTTGTTTTTCTTATTAGTACATCTATAGTTGTGAGACTTAGTATGGTTTTATTTGTAGATGTTCCGATTATCGGTGATATGAACGCGATGTTTGAGTCTGCAAAGCAGATTGCAATTGGTAATAGCGTAGAGAATGTAGCGCAGTTACCTTTTATTATTTATGAATCAATTATTATTCGTGTATTTGGCGATACAGTATTCGCATTGCAGTTATTTAATGTTTTATTTTGCACAGGGACTGCATTTTTCATTTATCGTATTGCAGCAATGGTTTTTGGAGAAGAGTGCGGGCGTATTGCGTCTGTATTTTACGCTTTATATATTCCAAATATATTTATGAGTTCCTTATTAACATCAGAATCGCTCGCAATATTTTTATTTTATTTGGCTTGTTACATACTTTTATATAAAGGTTTAGATCATCCTTATATGTGGGTGCTTTCAGCAATTTTATTTGCATGTAGTAATATGATGTTTCCAATGGGGGTATTTCTTCCTATTTTTATTGCTGTATATGTGTTGTTAATTGAACTCTTTCAATCAGCAATGAAGAAAAAAGTACTATTAAAGATGATAGGGATACTGATTTTATTTTATAGTGCTCATTTTGGTGTGAGTTATGGAATTCAGACAATGGGAATGTCACAATATACGATTTCAAATGAGACGTATGTTCAATCTGTTTTAATTGGAAAAGAGAAAAATGAGGAAAAAACAACTAAGAATCAAAGCGTAACAGAGCATATTGATCAAAAGCTAAAAGAGATTGAAGAAGAAAGATTTAAACTTTTAAAGCCAGTAATTAATCAATTCTCAGATGAGGGAATACATTCTATTCTATTTAAATGTGAAAAACTTATATATATAGCGGTAACATTGTTTATGTCTATTGCTTTATTACACTTTCTTATTAAACAACAACAAAATGAAGGGTATATGTTGTTCTTATTGTTAATTAGCGGATACGTATTGTTAAGACTCTTCCAAGTAAATATGGCATATTACAATCTTATTGTGCCAGCATTGTTTATTTTGCAAAGCTTTGGTGTTTATATGAGCTATGTGTATTGTCAAAAAATATTCTTCAGAAAATAAAAAGAATCCACTTTGGATTCTTTTTTTATTGATGGATGGTGAGGATTAGCCGTCAGCAGAGATAAAGAATCTCTACTGACATAAGCTTCACTCTATCGGTTCAGTTCCAGTTGTAAACTATCAGCTGTTAGAGCCATTTTTGAGGAATCGTCTTGAATTCCTTTCATTACTTGTGAAATGGTTTCTAACTCATTCTCAATTTTTTTATTCTGTTCTTTCGAGTTAGACATGTCTTTCACAATTTCTTGGAAGTATTGATCTGTTGCAGACATACTATCCGTTCCTTCAGATACGAGGGAGCTAATTTGTTTCACAGAAGAAGAGACACGAATAATTTGTTCATTTGTTTTTTCAACGAGCTTTGTAACGTTGAATATAGATTCTTTCGTTTGCTCGGATAACTTTCGAATTTCTCCAGCTACAACAGAAAAGCCTTTGCCAAATTCCCCAGCACGTGCAGATTCAATCGCAGCATTTAGTGCGAGTAAATTTGTTTGCTCTGCAATGGATTTTACAATATCTATAATTTCGTTAATTTTGTTAGAAATATCGAGAAGTTCATGAGTATCTGTAATGATCGTTTCCATGTTCGTTTGAATGTATTCCATTCGTTTATTTTGCTGATTTAATTGTTCTTTCCCTTTATTCGCTTTTTCTTCTGATGTTGTAGCTAATGATGTACCTGTTTTGGCAATTTCTACAATAGTTTCAGATTTAGCGGTTAATTGTTGAATAGAAGAACTCGTTTTTTCAGATACAGATGCTAGTTCTGTTGCAATATGCGTAATGGTCATAGCTGTTATTTCTTTTTCTTTTTCAAGTTCTTTTTGCATTCTTTCATATTCAGATTCATAAGCTGCAAGAACGAGTTCTTGCTCAAGAGTGAATAATTTGTTTATAACATTTATGGAATAAGAAAAATCATCAATTGTTGTAATTTTCGTTTTTAAAATCTTCATGATAGAGCGGAATAATTCTTGATAAGCAGCTGTATACCACTTTCTATGTAACCCAATTTGTACATGCCTTTTTGCAATTCTAACGCGTTGGTCAATAAAATCTTCATGCATATCTCCGCTGAATAATTCTTTTATATGCGTTTTTAAAGTTTGCTTTAGTTTTGGAATAGAGCTATAACGTTCAATAACAGTAATTAAATTAGGCTGTTTTGTAATATTGGCATAGAATTTTTCCGTAATCCAATCAATTTCTTCATAAATAAAGGGCTGCAGTACCTTTACGGTTTGTAAATCTTCTTTTGAAATATGTAGCATGTCCATTTGAATTTTCAGTTCAGAATTAGTAGGCACGTTAAAAGTGATTTGTTGCTCCTTACTTAATTCAAGTATACTGGCGTTTGTTTTATTTGTATGTTTTTTAAAAACCCCGAGCATCGTTCTTCCCCCTGTGTATAAAGCGTTTTCATTTTTGTTTCTTATATAATTATATATTTTTATATACAATTACTCTACATTAGTGTGTAGAATAGTATATAAATTAAGAGAATTCTATGTAGAATTCTCTTAATGGCCTTTATTAATTTTAGCATGTGTTTTAAAGAAAACTGGGAAATGTACATTATATATTACAGTGACAACACGAATAATGAATGTTACTAATAAACAAACATAGAAAGCTAATACGTGTGCCCCCATTGCATATGTGATTAGGAAACTAATTGCTCCTAAGATAGAAGCGATTGCGTAAATCTCTTTTCGGAATACGTAGGGGATATCTTGAGCGCAAATGTCACGCAAAATACCGCCTCCAATACCTGTAATGACTCCCATTGAAACAACTAAAAATGAGGCGTCAACATGATGTGACATTGCCGCATTTGCACCAATAGCCGTAAAAACACCTAAGCCAACAGCATCAGAAAGCATGATAACGACTTGTAGTTTATTGATACGCTCAAAAAACATACAAGTAAATAATGCTGATAATACACTTACGAAAAAGTAAATGGGTTTAACAAATGCGACAGGAGGCAGGTTACCGATCATAATATCACGAATAATACCGCCGCCGAGAGCTGTAGCTACAGCTAAACAAAGGACACCGAATAAATCTAAATCTTTTTTTAAACCAACTAATGTACCAGAAATAGCAGCGGCGATAATGCCAAGAAACGTAAATATGTCGATTAATAACATTGCTGTAATCCCTTCCTCCTAAAGATGTTCCAGAGAAAAAATATACACTAAAGTTATGTAAATAACAATGCATTTTCGTTACATGTAGAAAAAAAGAAAGAATGAGGAAAGAAAGCGCTTGAAAATGCAAATATGCTTTTTTCTATAAGGTAAGATTGGGGAGAAATGTGAGACGTTTAATTAAAAAATATATGTTATAATAAATATTTGAGATAAGAAAAAAATATTAACTGTATAGATTGAAATTAGGTAATAGTTATGGAGGTTCTAGATGTTAAGCGAAAATAGTAAAAGTAATAAATTTGAAAATTTTCTACTAATCTTTATTTTGTTGCAACCGATTTTAGATTTACTTACAGCGTTCTGTATCATGGTTTTAAAAATTGATACGACCATTGGAGTTATTACACGCTTATTCGTTATGTTCCTAAGCGGGATATATATTTTAATTCAAACGAAGAAACAAGGAAATATAAAATATATATTGTATATAATATTAGTAGGAATAGTCTTCACCATCGGATTGGTAAATAACAAGCTTACAAAAAACCCTATGGTACTTACAGAAGAAATTAAGTTTATAGCAAAAGCTTTATATCCATTTGTTATGCTTACTTGTTATGTGTTTGTGTTTAAGTCTTTAAAAGAAAAAAGCCATTCAAAAATGCGCGACTATATTACGTATGCATCGTTAATTATAGGAGTAGTCATGGTAGCTTCGATTACTACTGGTACAGATTATAATAGTTATGAATGGGTAAAGTTAGGGTCACGCGGTTGGTTTTATGCAGGTAACGAACTAGGATCTATTTTAGCCATCATGTGTCCAATTGTTATTTTGTACTCAATTGAAAAAACAAAAAGTATAGGTAAAGCATACTATTGGATTCCTTCAATTTTAGTTGTTTACTCATTATTTGCAATTGGGACAAAGGTTGGCGTAGGAGCAATCTTTGGATCAATGGCTATAGCAGTTGTTATGTGCTTTATTCAAGCATTTACACAGCGTAAAGACGGGAAGAAACATGCCTATTTATTAAATGGTTTTCTTGCAATAACTGTATTTGTAGGCATATTGGCATATACACCTTTTTCACCATTTATGAAAAATATGGGATTCCATTTCCAATTGATTGAACAAGAACAGAGTGCGAAAAAGGAAGAGAAAAAGAAGGAGGAAGCTAAAGAGCACAAACCTCCTGTGACAGAGCAAGAAAAAGAGAAAGAGAAAGCAAAAGAGAAAGTAGCTGAGAAAAAAGAAGAAACGCAAGCACTTATCTTTAGTGGGCGTCAATTATTTGAACAGATGTATAAAGATTTCTATAATGAAGCCCCAATGTCTCAAAAATTATTAGGAATGGGTTATGCTGGTAACTATAAAGAACAGCCGAAATTAATTGAACGTGACTTCCATGATTGGTTCTATTCTTTCGGAATCATAGGGTTCATTTTACTTGTAATTCCATTCTTATACTTTGGTATTAAATTTATTGCATGTATATTTACTAAATTTAAACAAGTATTCACAGTGAAATATGCAATGGTGATTGCAGCGATACTTCTCGGATTAGGTATCTCATTCATGGCTGGTCATATTTTAATTGCACCAGGAGTGAGTTTCTACTTAGTATTACTCATGGCATATTTAATAGTTGACTTGGAAATTGAATGATAGAAAAATAAAAGCTAGCATATGTTAGCTTTTATTTTGTTATAGTAAATAAAAAGAAAAAATGGGGGATGTAAGAAATGAAAGTGTTGCATATGAATGCTGGTGCAGAAGAAGGTGGGGGGAAAACACATATTATTTCACTTTTATCTCAATTTTCAAAGGAAGAAGTGGAATTAATGGTATTTGAAGAAGGTGCGATTGCTAGAGAGGCGAGAAACCTTGGTATTCAAGTGCATGTTTTTACCCAATCATCTCGGTACGACCTATCAATTCTTTCAAAAATAAAAGCATTTATTAATGAAAATCAATTTGACATTGTGCATACACATGGCGCACGAGCAAATTTCTATCTCTCCCTCTTGAAAAAAGGTATAAAAGCGAAATGGATAATGACTGTCCACAGTGATCCAACTTTGGATTTTATGAAGAGGGGATTAAAAGGATGGGTATTTACGAAGTTAAATTTACGTTCTTTCAGGAAGGTAGATTTGTTCTTTGCAATTACGGAGAACTTTAAGAGAAACATAATAAAACTAGGTGTACCAGAAGAGAAAATCTGTACGGTTTATAATGGAATTGAGTATGATAATACTCCGGCAAAACCGTATGATAAGAGTGAATTTGGCATCGATGAAGGAGTATTTACAGCCATTCAAGTAGCGCGTCTTCATCCTGTTAAAGGTCATGATATTTTATTTGAAGCGTTACAAAAAATTAAAATTCCAAATATAAAGGTGCTCTTGCTTGGTGATGGGCCCATAGAAGCAGAATTAAAAGAGATGGTAAAACAAAAGGGCTTAGAGGATAAGGTGATGTTTCTAGGTTTTCGTACAGATTCCAAAGAATTATATGCATCTGCACACATTAATTTGTTAACCTCTTATAGCGAAAGTTTCCCTCTCGTTTTATTGGAAGCGGCTAATCAACGCTTAACATCTATTGCAACAAATGTAGGTGATATGAAAAAGTTAATAGTTGATGATACGTATGGATGGATTGTACCAATTGGTGATGCAGACTCGTTAGCAAGCGCATTAGAGAATGCTTACGAAAAATGGTTGAATGGTGAATTAGAAGCGATGGGAAATCGTTTATATAATCATGCATCTACTCAGTTCTCGCTAAAAAATTTGTATGAAGATACTTATAATGCATATAAAAAACTTTTACTGAAATAGAGAGGATAGTTAATCATGGAAGTAAAAACGGTTGATATTCTAGGTGTTCCTTTTTCTACAATGACAATGGATGAAACAGTCCAATATTTGAAGGGGCAACTAGAATTGGAGCGAACGCATACTTTTCAGGTAGTAACAGCGAATCCTGAAATTGTTATGTGTGCAAAAAAGGATGAAGCATTCCATCAAACATTATTAAATACAGATTTAATTACACCTGATGGTATTGGAGTTGTAAAAGCAAGTGGTATGTTAGGTACACCTGTAAAGGAACGTGTAGCAGGTTTTGATTTAATGTGTAATTTATTTGCGAAGCTATCACAAGAGAATAAACCGGTATCTGTTTTCTTACTTGGTGCAAAACCACATGTTGTACAAGCTGCAGCAGATCATTTAACGAAGACGTATTCAGCGGTATCTATTGTGGGTATACAAGATGGGTATTTTAAACAAGAGGACGAAGAAAATATCATTTCTCGTATTCAAGAAGCAAAACCAGATCTATTACTTGTCGCACTTGGTTTCCCGAGACAAGAGAACTTTATCCAAACTAATAAGCATCGTTTAGAAACGAAAATGGCTGTTGGAGTAGGTGGAAGTTTAGACGTATGGGCTGGAGAGGTAAAACGTGCACCAAAATGGATTCAATCGATTCATTTAGAGTGGTTTTATAGATTGTGTAGCAATCCAACGCGCTGGCGTCGTCAGTTAGTATTAGCGGAATTTTTAAAAGAAGTTATGCGTTCGAAAAAGTAGCGGAATATCGCTACTTTTTTATTTGGCCATTTTTGATAAAATGCAACTTTAATCAGTGAGGTTTTGTTCATCTCCTACTGATTGTTAGTCTTCACCAATCGGACATTTACTGGCAGTTGATCTTCAATCTAACTCTTTTGCTCCAGGTGAATTTTGAGGCGGGATAAGTATTTTATTTTTTGGGAATGATGAAGGAGAATTTTTTAAACAAAAGTATTTTACTTATGCAATTCACACATGTAAAATGATGTGTAAAGACAGCTGTGTAAGGAGGACTTCTTGTGGGCAAGGTGAAGGGAATTTCGAAGCGAAAGCTACTTGGTATAGCAGGGCTTGGGTGGCTATTTGATGCAATGGATGTTGGTATGCTTTCATTTGTAATGGTAGCACTGCAAAAAGATTGGGGATTAAGTACGCAAGAAATGGGCTGGATAGGCAGCATTAATTCAATTGGTATGGCAGTCGGAGCGCTCGTTTTTGGAATACTATCAGATAAAATAGGGCGGAAATCAGTCTTTATTATTACATTATTACTATTTTCTATCGGTAGTGGTTTAACTGCTTTAACGACGACACTTGCGATGTTCCTTGTTTTACGATTTTTAATTGGTATGGGACTTGGCGGAGAGCTTCCAGTTGCTTCTACATTAGTATCAGAGAGCGTTGAAGCACATGAACGTGGCAAAATAGTTGTGCTATTAGAAAGTTTTTGGGCAGGTGGATGGCTAATTGCAGCTCTTATCTCGTATTTTGTTATTCCGAAATATGGTTGGGAAGTTGCAATGGTATTGAGTGCGGTTCCAGCACTATATGCTTTATATTTAAGATGGAATTTACCGGATTCTCCGAGATTCCAAAAGGTTGAAAAAAGACCGTCCGTTATCGAAAATATAAAGTCAGTTTGGTCTGGGGAATATCGTAAGGCAACAATTATGTTATGGATTCTATGGTTTTGTGTTGTCTTTTCCTATTATGGGATGTTCCTTTGGTTACCTAGCGTAATGGTATTAAAAGGATTTAGTTTAATAAAAAGTTTCCAATACGTACTTATTATGACGTTAGCTCAATTGCCAGGGTATTTCACAGCTGCTTGGTTTATTGAACGTCTTGGTCGTAAGTTTGTTTTAGTTACGTATTTAATCGGTACAGCGTGCAGCGCTTACTTGTTTGGAGTGGCGGAGTCGTTAACAGTATTAATCGTAGCAGGCATGTTACTATCCTTCTTTAATTTAGGGGCTTGGGGTGCATTATACGCCTATACACCTGAACAGTATCCAACAGTTATTCGTGGTACAGGTGCAGGTATGGCAGCGGCATTCGGTCGTATTGGTGGTATTCTTGGGCCGCTATTAGTAGGATATTTAGTTGCTTCACAGGCTTCACTATCATTAATATTTACGATTTTCTGTGGATCAATTTTAATTGGCGTGGTTGCTGTAATTGTACTTGGGCAAGAAACGAAGCAACGAGAATTAGTATAAGGTGAAACTTTAATCAGTGAGGGATCTATCCATTGCTAATTATTGGCCCGTACCAATTGTATTTTTGGGGGAACCGTGGTGGTTCCCTTTTTTCTGTTTTTTTAGATAAATAATGGTATAGTAAGAAAAAGGGAATGTTCCTTATAAAAGCGAATGTATACAACAGGACATACGGACAAAAGAATTAGGTGGTTGAAGAAATGAAAATTTTACTGATCATGGAAGAAGCAGAAGAGCGAAGAAGTTTAGCTGAAAAATTTACTGAAAATATAAGGAATGTAGAATGTTTTGAAGCGAATACGGGAACAGAATCATTATTTATTATGAAAAAGCATACTCCAGATTTTGTTTTTTTAAATTCAAAATTACTAGATGGAACTGGCTTTGAATATGCGAGTTTATTACGGGAAGTAAATTGTTATACGAAATTTATTTTTATGGGTGAAGATATAGAAGAGTCCATTACGGCATTTCGTTTTCAAGCATTATATTATTTACTACGCCCATTTCGCGAAGAAGATTTGCAATTCCTTTTATATAGAATGGGTAAAGAGCAAGG
Organism: Bacillus cereus group sp. RP37; assembly: GCF_040459695.1. NCBI lineage: Bacteria > Bacillati > Bacillota > Bacilli > Caryophanales > Bacillaceae > Bacillus > Bacillus cereus group sp. RP37. The sequence continues at coordinate 80,063 of NZ_JARVHP010000001.1, forward strand.
CGAGAAAGCAAAGAGCTATTTGCGAAAACTACCGATAGAAGGTCAAGAGGGGATTAGATATATTTTTCCTGAAGATATTGTATATGTAAGCAAAAATAAGGAAAACAAAACGGTTTCCATTTATACAACGAATAATCAGTATATTTCAACATATACACTTCAGGAGCTAGAGAATAAGCTAAATATATATGATTTTTTACGCGTGCATAAAAGTTATTTAATTAATATGTCATATGTACAAGAACTAAAACCTTATTATAATGGCACATATAATCTGTATTTAGATAAATATGATGAGCAACCGATTCCAGTTAGTCGTAATTATGTGAAACGACTTCGAAATAAAATTGAATTATAGCAGATAATGCGAATTTTTTAACATGATAAACTAAAAATCCTTCATGATAAGGAGGATTCAAATTAAATATTCAGAAAATTTAGTACAATCCCACTAAGCAATAGTATTGGGGGGATTGTATGTGAAAACATTGAAGTCGATTTTACTATGGGGAGTTATTGCAGCAGTAGGAGCAGGTGCTTTTGGTGTAATAGCTTTATCACAAGGTGAAACTATTAATGCCGTGTGGCTCCTAGTAGCTGCGGTATGTGTGTATGCAGTGGCTTATCGCTTTTATAGTAGATTTATAGCGAGAAAGGTATTCGGTTTAGATAATAATCGGCAAACGCCAGCCCATACATTAAACGATGGAAAAGATTATGTTCCGACAAATAAGTGGGTATTATTTGGGCACCATTTTGCAGCAATTGCTGGGGCAGGGCCTTTAGTAGGACCAATTTTGGCGGCACAAATGGGATATTTACCAGGGACAATATGGATTATTGTTGGGGTAGTTGTCGCTGGAGCTGTGCAAGATTTTGTCATTTTATTTGCTTCGATGAGACGGAATGGTAAATCTTTAGGAGAAATGATTAAAGATGAGATTGGTCCTGTTACAGGGCTTATTGCAATGATAGGTATTTTAGGCATTATGATTATTTTATTAGCGGTATTAGCATTAGTAGTAGTAAAGGCACTTGTCGGAAGTCCGTGGGGAATGTTTACGATAGCAGCAACGATTCCTATTGCTATTTTAATGGGAGTGTACATGCGCTACATTAGGCCTGGACGGGTTGGGGAAGGGTCAGTAATCGGAATTGTTCTACTTATACTGTCTCTTATTGGAGGACAGTATGTGGCGGAAAATCCAACGCTTGCAAATATGTTCACGTTTAGCGGTGAAACGATTGCTATTATGCTGATTGTATATGGATTTATCGCATCGGCATTACCAGTTTGGATGCTTTTAGCACCACGTGATTATTTAAGTACATTTTTAAAAGTCGGAACAATTGTTGGATTAGCAATCGGTATTTTAATTGTAGCACCAGATTTACAAATGCCAGCAGTTTCGAAATTTATCGATGGAACAGGTCCTGTTTTCTCTGGAAACTTATTCCCGTTCTTATTTATTACAATTGCTTGTGGTGCGGTGTCTGGCTTCCATGCTCTCGTTTCATCAGGTACGACGCCAAAAATGATTGAACAAGAGGGACACGCACAGCCGATCGGTTATGGAGCAATGTTAATGGAGTCATTTGTAGCGGCGATGGCGATGATTGCAGCTTGTGTATTAACGCCGGGAACTTATTTTGCGATTAATAGTCCCGCAGCACTTATTGGTACGGATGTCTCGCAGGCAGCTCAAGTTATTTCTTCATGGGGATTTGCTATTACACCAAATGAACTAAAAGATCTTGCTGTAAACGTTGGGGAGCAAACAATTTTATCACGTACAGGTGGTGCGCCAACGTTAGCGATAGGTATGGCATATATTTTCTCACAAGTAATAGGTGGAACGGCCATGATGGCATTTTGGTATCATTTTGCGATTCTCTTTGAAGCGCTATTCATCTTAACAACGATTGATGCTGGAACGCGTGTAGGCCGATTTATGATTCAAGATATTTTAGGGCATGTATATAAGCCATTTGCGAAAACGGATTCTACATTAGCGAATGTAATAGCTACAACGTTATGTGTATTAGGATGGGGTTATTTCTTATATCAAGGGGTAGTAGATCCGCTTGGTGGAATTAATACATTATGGCCACTGTTCGGTATTGCAAATCAAATGTTAGCAGGTATTGCATTATTACTTGGAACAACAATTTTGTTCAAAATGGGGAAAAAGGCATATGTTTGGGTGACGCTTATTCCAACTGTCGGATTGCTTATTGTAACGATGACGGCGGGTTATCAAAAGCTATTTCATGAAAATCCTAAAATAGGATTTCTATCCCACGCAAAGGTGTTTCAGGGAGCACTAGATGAGGGGAAAGTGTTAGCGCCAGCTAAAAATGTCGCTCAAATGAAACAAATTATTTTCAATGATTATATTGATGCGGCACTTTGCGGGATTTTTATGATAGTTGTAATCGCTGTATTAATTTCTGCAATTCGAATTTGGATTCAAGTATTAAGAAATAAGCCGATGCCGCTAAAAGAGGCACCATATATCCCTAGAGATGAAAGTGAGTCGAGGAACTATGCTTAAAAAATTGCGGCAAGTATGGGGACAAAGGAAACACTTTATTAGTTTACTTGTTGGGGTACCAAGCTATGAAACATATGTAGAGCACATGAAAAAGCATCATCCAGAAGAAGAAGTTGTATGTCAAAAACAATTTTTTGCAGAAGCGCAAGAAGCTAGATTTAATGCAAAGGGCGGAAAAATATCACGTTGTTGTTAATAAAAAAGGGACGAAATTTCGTCCCTTTTTTATTTTTTCTGTTTCACGTGGAACAGAAAAAATAAAAAGCTTTGGGAATTATAGGGATTTCGTATACAATAAAATAAGGAAAGGTATAGACGAAAAAGTAGGGAGATTATTTTATGTTAAGGGATTTATTTGTAAACACAACAATTATTCTTTCCTTTATTTTTATGGGAGGTCAGCTTTTAAGAGATAAGCCGTTAAAAGAAGGATTCTCTTTTTGGAGGAAATGTGTAATAGGTGTTTTTACTGGAATATTAGGTATATTACTAATGTATTTCGGTGTTCATATTGGTAATATCCTATTGGATTTACGCTACTTAGCTGTCATTCTAGCCGTTATAATTGGAGGACCAATAGCCAGTACTATAACAGTAGGTATGATTTTAGTAACTAGGCTATTATTTATGGATTATTCCTTAGCTTCTCAAGTGGCTTTTTATACACTCATTGCGATAGGGATAGGTAGTATCTTTATTTCACACATGAAGATTTCCTTAGGAGAAAAGTGGGTATGGTTACATACATATATTTTATCTATTCTAATCCCCTCGCTATATATATGGTTAATTAAAGATACTCACATAGTGGGATTATATTTATTTTCTAGTATTGTTACAGGCTATATCACATTTTTAAGTGCAAAATATGTATTGCAATCTAATGAATTATTCCAAACGATGAAACAGTATGCAACGATAGATGCTTTAACAGGACTCGGAAATGTAAGACATTTTGATTTAGAGATGAATCGTCATATTGGTAATAAGAACATGAAAAATGATTCACTTTGTTTATTACTTATAGATATTGACTACTTTAAGCATGTAAATGATACGTATGGGCATCCTGCAGGAGATGAAGTGTTAAAACAAGTAGGGCGTATTTTACGGGAAATTTCAACATTTCCAGATTTGGTTTTTCGAAAGGGCGGAGAGGAGTTTGCACTTTTGATACCAAAGAAGGGATTAGCTTATGGAATTCGTATGGGCGAACAAATTCGTACAGCTGTTGAAAAACATTCATTTCAATTGTTAGATGGAACGAAAATAAAGATTACAGTTTCGGTAGGGGTTTCAGAATACGAAGAATCACCGGAGCAATTTATTCAAGCGGCGGATGATGCGTTATATTACTCGAAACGAAATGGTAGAAATCAGGTAAGCTCTGCATCGTAAAGATAAGATGACCGGAAGATATAAAGGTTATTAAAAAACACCCACAGAGGGAATATATTCCCTCTGTGGGTGTTTTCATTTATATGTTAGACAAGTTCTTTCGATGCAACGAATTTATGATATGCACCGTGATGTGTTGGGCCTACGTATTCGTTGATCTTGAATGAATAACGGATAGCAGCTGTGATAAATTCTTTAGCTGTTTTTACTGCTTCTTTCACAGATTTTCCTTTTGCAAGTTCTGCTGTGATTGCAGCAGAATATGTACAACCTGCGCCATGTGTATTTGTCGTATCGATTTTTTCTGATTCTAGAAGATCAAATGTTTCTCCATCATATAGGACGTCGATTGCAGTTTCCGTACCAAGTTTGCTACCACCTTTAATTAGGACGTATTTCGCACCTAAAGCGTGGATTTTCTTCGCTGCTTCTTTCATGTCCTCAAGAGAATTAATCTTTACGCCACTTAATTGGTAAGCTTCAAATAAGTTTGGTGTTACAACTAATGCTTTTGGAACAAGAACGTCACGTAAGCAATCATTCGTTTCAGGATGTAATGCTTCATCTGCACCTTTACATACCATAACAGGGTCAACCACTACATTTTTGAAATTATGTTTTTCGATTGTTTCTGCAACCATTTCAATAATTTCTACTGATCCAAGCATGCCTGTTTTTAAAGCATCTACTCCAACACCTTCAATTGTTGTTTCTAATTGTGGTTTTAATGTAGAAGCTGGGATTGGGAATACGTTATGTGCCCAACCTTTATGTGGATCCATCGTTACAATTGTCGTAAGAGATGTCATTCCGTATACACCAAGTTCTTGGAATGTTTTTAAATCTGCTTGTATACCAGCACCGCCACTTGTATCAGAACCAGCGATAGTAAGTGCTTTATTTAATGTCATTATGAAAGCCCCCTCAAGTGATATAATGAAAACTATGTTTTCACCATTATATCAATGTTACGAATAAGTACAAAGTGAAAAGTAGATGATTTACTTGAGAGGCGATTTAAAATCTTGTATGTGGGAGACTGAGGATGTTTCGAGATAACCGTACAAATGAATTAGTTATATTAAAAGAAATTGCAGAAACGCTAAATACATCAAATGATACATATCATGTATTGCAAGCAGTGTTAGAAAAATTGCTCAATGTAACAGGTTTAACGACAGGATGGATTTTTCTTGCGGATGAAAACGGGAAGTATACAAAGTTGATTGATTACCAGTTACCAGAGGCACTTACATATGAAAACAAACGCCCGATGTGTGAAGGTGAATGTTGGTGTTTACGTGGTTTTGTAGATGGAAAATTAGAGCGAGCAGTTAATATTATTGAATGTAAAAGAATTAATAATGCAATTGAATACAATTGGGGAGATACAGAGGGGATTCTTCATCATGCTACGGTACCTTTAAAAGCTGGAGGAGAAAAATTTGGTGTTTTAAATGTAGCAAGCCCAGGTAAAACACATTTTTCAGAAGAAGAATTAGTATTGCTCCAATCGGTTGCCTTCCAAATTGGGACGGCTTTAAAGCGAACAAAATTATATGAAAACGAAAAGCGAAGAGCACATTATTATGTGAAATTGGAGCGTTTTATTCAAGCTTTAAAAACGATTCATAAGTTTAATGTATTACCTGAAAAGGTGGTAAATTACGTAGGTGAAGTATTTCAATGGAATCAAGTGGCATTTTTTATTAGGGAAGAAAAAGAATTATCTTTGCGAGCTTCTTATGGTCAGGGAGAGTTACAAGAGGGTGTAAAAGAAGCGGCAAAGAAGGCGTTAGAACAAGATGAGCCAGTTCTAGTAAAACATCTAAATGGAGCTGTTATTACTACGCCAATACATATTCAAAATCATATGTTTGGTGTTTTATGTGTTAGTTTAAATAATGGAGAATTTGATGTTAATACAATAGATGTAATTCAAGCATTATCGAACCACGTTTCATTAATAATAGAGAATTTAAGGTTAAACGAACAGCGCCGTGAACTCGTACGAATGGAAGAAAGAAACCGATTAGCGAGAGATTTACATGATTCTGTTTCGCAAAAATTATTTTCATTAACCTTTATGACAAAAGGTGCTGAAGCAGTTTTAAAAGGTCAAAATGAAAAGGTAGATCAATCTTTGCATGAGATGCGTGAACTAGCGCAAGGAGCTTTAAAGGAAATGAGAACATTAATTTGGCAGCTTCGTCCGGCAGGATTAGAAAAAGGCTTATTACCAGCTTTAAAGCAGTACGGTGAAAACTTGGGACTGAAAATTAGGGAACAAGTTACGGGTGTTCGTGATTTACCACGTGTAGTAGAAGAATCATTATGGCGCATTGGACAAGAAGCGCTAAACAATGTAAGTAAGCATGCGGGTGTAAAAGAAGCGACAGTTTACGTTAAAATAACTGAGAAAAATGTATCATTAGAAATAGTAGATCACGGTAATGGGTTTATAGAAAAGGACATACAAAAGAAGAAATCACTCGGCATGACTACGATGCGGGAAAGAGTAGAATTAGTTGGTGGAACAATTAAAATTGTAAGTGATAAGAAAAGAACAAGTGTAAAAGTAAACGTACCATTATGATGTGAAAATGAGGGAAGTTTGTGAAAATAAAAGTATTGTTAGTTGATGATCATACAGTCGTTTTAAAAGGATTAGCATTTTTCTTAAGTACACAGGAAGATTTAGAATTAGTTGGAGAAGCAAATAATGGGAAAGAAGCATTAGTGAAAGTAGGGGAGACAAATCCTGATGTTGTACTAATGGATTTATATATGCCCGAAATGGATGGTGTTGAGGCGACAGCGTGTATCAAAAAAGAATATCCGGATGTGAAAGTAATTGTATTAACTAGTTTTTCTGATCAGGCGCATGTTTTACCAGCGTTAAGGGCGGGAGCGAGCGGCTATATTTTAAAAGATGTAGAACCGGATCAGCTTGTTGAAGCTATTCGAAGCGCATATAAAGGTAATATTCAATTACATCCGGATATAGCAAATGCCCTTCTCTCTCAAACATTACCTGTGGAAGAAAAAGAAGAAGAACCTTCTATTCAAGTGGATGTGCTAACAGCGAGAGAAAATGAAGTGTTGCAGCTATTAGCGAAAGGAATGAGTAATAAAGAAATAGCTTCTGTTTTAGTTATTACAGAAAAAACGGTAAAAGCGCATGTAAGTAGTATTTTGAGTAAATTAAACTTATCCGATCGCACGCAAGCAGCATTATATGCAGTGAGAAATGGGGTTGTATAAGACGAAAGTCGTAAGACCTAGTTCGCCTTTAGAAGGTGGACTTTTTTTATGGAAAAATACGTCTATGTGAGGACGAAATCGTCTTGATATAAAGATAAAATATGTTTGTAAGCAACAAAACAACAATTACAAGGGATACCTTTTTGAAAGCATATAACAACAAAAGAGTGAGTACTAGGAGGAAAAACAATGGCAACAGTTTTATTTGTAAAAGCAAACAACCGCCCAGCGGAACAAGCAGTTAGTGTGAAATTATATGAGGCATTTTTAGCAAATTACAAAGAAGCACATCCAAATGATACAGTAGTAGAACTTGATTTATATAAAGAAGAATTACCATACGTAGGCGTAGACATGATTAATGGTACATTCAAAGCAGGTAAAGGATTTGATTTAACAGAAGAAGAAGCAAAAGCAGTAGCAGTTGCTGATAAGTACTTAAATCAATTCCTAGAAGCTGATAAAGTTGTTTTCGGTTTCCCATTATGGAACTTAACGATTCCAGCAGTACTACACACATATATCGATTATTTAAACCGTGCTGGTAAAACGTTTAAATATACGCCAGAAGGTCCAGTTGGTCTAATTGGAGATAAGAAGATTGCATTATTAAACGCGCGCGGTGGTGTATATTCTGAAGGCCCAGCAGCTGCAGTAGAAATGGCTGTTAAATATGTAGCAAGCATGATGGGCTTCTTCGGTGCAACAAATATGGAAACAGTAGTTATTGAAGGGCATAATCAATTCCCGGATAAAGCAGAAGAGATTATTACAGCTGGTCTTGAAGAAGCAGCTAAAGTAGCAAGCAAATTTTAATTAAAAATAGAATCGTCACTCGAAAAAAGTAGCATTAACATGTAAACGTTAATGCTACTTTTTTTATATTTTAAGTTCGTCAGCCAGTGTTTCTAATTGAATTCGATCTTGTATGTAATAGATTCTTCCATCCTTTTTTAAATAATTTTGCTGGCAAAACTGGTTTAACACATATAAAAGATGACGGTAGCTGACATTTAAGTATTCTGAAGCCTCGGTATGTTTTTCGGTATAACTGTTACTTTGTTCTGTTAATAGAATAAAGGCTGCTAACCGGTTTTCGAACGGATAACTATTGTTTTTGGCGTAACTTTCTGTTCGGGTAATTGTTTTTTCGCCGATAAATTTGCATAGTTTCTGTAGAAAGATAGCATCTTGCAATAAAAGATGCTGGCAATCTTTAAGAGGAAGCGCTAAGCATATACAATCTTCAATTACTTCTACCGTTTTCGTAACGGATTCTACGCCAATTAGCCCTAATTCTCCAATGAACGAAGGTGCTTGAATAAAGTTAATTAAGGAGACCCTTCCGTTTTTGTGACTCATATATATTTTTGCCTTCCCGGAAATTAAGTAATAAAGATAAGGAACATCAACCCCTTCAGTACATATCTTTTCTTTCTTTTGAAAGGAATGTAGTTCAGCATACGGTAAGACATCAAAAGAAAAAAGAGTGTGGAAGTTGTAATTTTGTATGGAATGAGAGATTTCTTTGCTATTTTTGCTGACTTTCATATTTTCACCTCATGTTTAGTATGAGATATCTCCTATTATTTTTACAAGAAAGAATGATACGATTTATGTAAATTTGTTTTTGTAGAAAAGAGAGTGTGAGGGGCCTATGAAAAAATATAAAACACTATTATTTGATGTAGATGATACATTGTTAGATTTTCAGAAGGCAGAGAAAATGGCGTTACGTATGCTTTTTGAAGAGAAAGGGATTCCTCTAACTAGCGAGGTTGAAGTGCAGTATAAAACAATTAATAAAAGTCTTTGGGATGCTTTTGAAGAAGGTAAAATGAACCGTGATGAAGTTGTAAATACACGGTTTTCGATTTTGTTTAAAGAATACGGGGAAGAAGTAGATGGGATATTATTCGAAAATAATTATCGCAGTTACTTAGAAGAAGGGAATCAACTTATACAAGGCGCGTTTGAATTTATAAGTCAAATTCAAAGTGAGTACGATTTATATATAGTGACAAATGGTATTTCTAAGACGCAAGATAAACGTTTACGTAATGCAGGATTACATACCTTGTTTCAAGATGTTTTCGTTTCCGAAGATACAGGATTCCAAAAGCCGATGAAAGAGTATTTTGATTATGTTTTTGAACGAATTCCTAATTTTGCTCCTGAAGAAGGGCTCATTATTGGGGATTCGTTAAGCGCTGATATTAAAGGTGGATATGTAGCGGGAATTGACACTTGTTGGTTTAATCCAGAAAAGAAATCAAATAATAGCGAGATTGTGCCAACATATGAAGTACAAAATTTTGAAGAGTTATATGCAATATTGAAGCAGCGTGTGTAATGAAAATAGGCAGTGGAACTTTTGTCCCTACTGCCTATTTGTATTAGCTTGTAGTTTCGTTGTTTTTAGGAAGTGGAAATGCATTACCAATCGCTGCCGCTCCAAGCATCGGGAATAGTAAGTTGAGCGGGAAAAACATGAGCAATAGTAATGTTATAGCAATTGGTTTTCTTAATGCATAGCTTGAAATTGCTGTTGTTACGATGGCTACCGAAGCGATTGGATCTATAGGGATAATGGAAGCTATAGCATATCCGATACTAGATCCAGCAAATATAATCGGGAAAATATGCCCGCCACGCCAACCTGTATTTAAACAAACAGCAGTAATACATAATTTTAAAATCCCTGAAAGAAGTAGTACCCAGAAGGATAAATGGCTCCATTCAACGACTAAATCTTTTAATTGATGTTCTCCGGAGAATAACGTGTACGGGAGAAAAGTTCCTGTAATTCCTAATAAAATACCACCGATAATTCCAAGTGATAGTTTATATTCTTTTAAGGGATGGATTAATTTCTCTAATGTGAATTCTAATTTGAAATAAAAGAATCCAACTATAGCACCAATACTAGCAAGTGGTAGAAAGGCAATCCATTCATTAAGAGATAGGGAACCCTCCCCAAAATCAACGATAAAGGATCCACGATTATCAAATTTACTAAGTAATAAATAAACGGAAAAACCAGCGAAAGTGGTAGCTAAATATACAATTGCTTTTTTTCCTTTAGAAAATTCGTTAATTTGCTCACCCTCATTTTCATTTGGAGCTAAATAACCGAATAATGGCGCGTTAAAAATTACACTTAAAGTAGCACCGATTCCAACCTCTGTTAGTTCATTCATTCCTTTTAAGGCGAATGTAAAGCGATCGCCTACCCATGTACAAAGTCCACCGATAATTCCAACAAGTGCTGCTTCGGGACCTAAGCTAGCTCCAAATATTAAAACGATAATCGCAGTTAAAGTAGCTTTATGTACAAAACGGTATTCAATTCTACCTGTTTTTTTATATTCACCCATTACTTCCGGCATAAGACGTGGATATGTGCCGAAGTATTTTTGGGTTAAACCAACGAGAATCCCACCGATAGTTGTTACACAAATAGTGTAATAAGCGGGAGAAGAGAAAATAGTAGGTAAGTATCCCCAAATAAAGTGAATGCCGATATTTATTGTAACTAAAAATAACCAGACTGTTGCTCCTACTATAGAGCCTAAAAGAATGCCGTATAGGACGAGCATATAGTGCATGTCTTTTGTATTTGTCATGTGATACCTCCGTTATGTAAGTTTTAATGTCGAAAGGATTAAATATACTACTGCGAAATGAGATGAATATGTATAGTATCTTTTTGAGAGGTTGGCTTATTCAATATATTGAGGTCTCGTGAGAATTTGGAATGTATACAGTTAAACTACGTATTTAATTCTATATATTAATCGGGGGTTTTAAAAGGTCTTTTTCAAATGAATATGGAATATATTTCTTTTGTTATGCATGTAAACTTATTTGTAATTAATTTTGAACATTCAGAAAAACCAATTGACATTAGGAAATTATTGCTATAAAATCAACGGTAATTGCATAGTCTTATCAAGAAAAGGTGGAGGGACAGGCCCGATGAAACCTTGGCAACAGCCGTATAACGGAATTGTGCCAAATCCTGCAGGTAATAATCCTGAAAGATAAGAAAGAGCCTTTAGAGCGTGTTTTCAAACTGCTCCTTTCTTGTTTTCAGGAAAGGAGCAGTTTTTTTATTTTGTATAAAAGAAAGGAGAATGAGAGATGGGAGAATCATGGGGAAAAGGAACAATTTGTGTGCAAGGTGGCTATACACCAAAGAATGGTGAACCGCGTGTTTTACCGCTTTATCAAAGTACAACGTATAAATACGATACTTCGGATGATTTAGCGGCGCTATTTAATTTAGAGGCAGAAGGATATATCTACACGCGTATTGGAAATCCTACTTTAGCTGCATTTGAGCAAAAGTTAGCGGATTTAGAGGGTGGTGTAGGAGCTGTTGCAACGGCTTCTGGGCAGGCTGCTATTATGCTTGCCGTTTTAAATATTTGTAGTAGCGGAGACCACTTGCTTTGTTCTTCAACAGTTTATGGCGGAACGTTTAATTTATTTGGAGTGAGTTTGCGTAAGCTTGGTATTGATGTTACGTTCTTTAATCCGAATTTAACTGCTGATGAAATTGTGGCCCTTGCTAATGATAAGACGAAACTTGTTTATGCAGAATCGTTAGGAAATCCAGCGATGAATGTTCTAAATTTCAAAGAATTTTCAGATGCAGCGAAAGAGTTGGAAGTACCTTTTATCGTGGATAATACATTAGCAACTCCTTATTTATGCCAAGCATTTGAACATGGAGCAAATATTATCGTTCATTCTACGACGAAATATATTGATGGTCATGCAAGTTCTTTAGGTGGCATTGTTATTGACGGAGGGAACTTCGATTGGACAAATGGGAAATATCCTGAACTTGTTGAACCGGATCCAAGTTATCACGGCGTAAGTTACGTTCAAAATTTTGGTGCAGCAGCTTATATTGTGAAGGCACGTGTTCAATTATTAAGAGACTACGGAAACTGTATGAGCCCATTCAATGCGTATATTAGCAATATCGGCTTAGAAACGCTGCATTTAAGAATGGAGCGTCATAGTGAAAATGCTCTCGCAGTTGCTAAGTGGCTTGCTAACCATGAACGTATTGAATGGGTGAATTATCCGGGATTAGATAGTAATGAAAATTACTCGTTAGCACAAACGTATTTGAAGAAAGGTGCTAGTGGTGTTTTAACATTCGGCATTAAAGGGGGATTAGAAGCAGCGAAAGAATTTATCGCAAATGTAAAACTAGCAACTCTCGTAACGCATGTAGCTGATGCGCGAACTTGCGTCATACATCCTGCTAGCACAACGCATAGACAATTAAGTGCTGAGGATCAGCGTTTAGCTGGCGTCACATCAGATTTAATTCGTTTATCGGTCGGTATAGAAGATGTTTCTGATATTATTGCAGATTTAGAAGCAGCGCTAGTCGGAGGCAAAGAACATGCCGATCATAATTGATAAAGATTTACCAGCTCGCAAAGTGTTGCAGAAGGAAAATATTTTTGTAATGACGAAGGAGCGAGCAGAAACACAAGATATCCGGGCATTGAAAATTGCTATATTAAATTTAATGCCTACAAAGCAAGAAACAGAGGCGCAATTACTTCGTTTAATTGGCAACACACCGTTGCAATTAGATGTTCATTTGCTTCATATGGAATCGCATTTGTCCCGTAATGTAGCACAGGAACATTTAACGAGTTTCTATAAAACATTTCGTGATATTGAGAATGAGAAATTTGATGGACTTATTATTACGGGAGCACCAGTTGAAACTCTTTCTTTTGAAGAAGTAGATTATTGGGAAGAGCTTAAACGTATTATGGAGTATTCAAAAGAGAATGTAACATCTACGCTTCATATTTGCTGGGGGGCACAGGCTGGTTTATATCATCATTACGGCGTTCCAAAGTATCCTCTTAAGGAAAAAATGTTCGGTGTATTTGAACATGAAGTCCGTGAGCAACATGTGAAATTGTTACAAGGGTTTGATGAATTGTTTTTCGCCCCGCATTCTCGTCATACAGAAGTACGAGAGAGTGATATTAGAGAGGTGAAAGAATTAACATTATTAGCAAACTCTGAGGAAGCGGGTGTGCACCTTGTTATTGGGCAAGAAGGAAGACAAGTGTTTGCGCTCGGGCATAGTGAATATAGTTGTGATACGTTAAAGCAAGAATATGAACGGGACCGCCAAAAAGGGTTAAATATTGATGTGCCGAAAAATTATTTTAAGCATAATAATCCAAATGAGAAACCACTTGTAAGGTGGAGGAGCCATGGGAATCTATTATTCTCTAATTGGCTGAATTATTACGTGTATCAAGAAACCCCTTATGTACTATAAAAAGATTGTGTAACACGTGGTAACGTTTTCTTTGTAAAGATCAGCTTATATTTTTCCGAATGTTCAAAAAACATTGTTTTTCAGATTTTTTACTCATATAATTTCATCTAAACACAATTTTTGAGGGGTGGACAGTATTATGAAAGAAATTCAAGTTGGTTTATTAGGTCTTGGGACAGTTGGTAGTGGTGTAGTTCGTATCATTACAGATCATCAAGAGCGACTTATACACCAAGTAGGTTGTCCTGTAAAAGTAACGAAAGTACTAGTACAAAATATTGAAAAAGAGAGAGAGGTAGAGGTACCTTCTACTCTATTAACACAAGATGCAAATGAAATTTTAGATAATCCGAATATTGACGTTGTCATTGAAGTGATGGGTGGCATTGATGATGCAAAAGTATATATTTTGCAAGCTTTACAAAGTGGGAAGCATGTTGTGACTGCCAATAAAGATTTAATGGCGTTACATGGTGCGGAACTCTTAGCGGTAGCAAAAGATAATAAAGCTGATTTGTTTTATGAAGCAAGTGTAGCTGGAGGGATTCCGATTTTACGAAGTATCGTAGAAGGACTTTCTTCCGATCTTATTACGAAAGTAATGGGAATTGTAAATGGAACGACAAATTTTATTTTGACGAAAATGTCAGATGAAGGGAGAGCATATAACGACGTGTTAAAAGAAGCTCAGCAACTTGGATTTGCAGAAGCAGATCCAACATCAGATGTGGAAGGTTTAGATGCGGCAAGAAAAATGACAATTTTGGCTACCCTTGGTTTCTCTACAAATGTAGAGCTTGGAGATGTGAAGGTAAAAGGGATTACTTCTATTACAGAGGAAGATATTGAATACAGTAAGAGTTTAGGATACACGATTAAATTAATCGGTCTTGCGAAGCGGGATGGTGAAAAATTAGAGGTTACAGTTGAACCGACGCTACTTCCAAATACACATCCTCTTGCGGCCGTGCAAAATGAATATAACGCTGTATATGTGTACGGTGAAGCGGTCGGGGAAACGATGTTTTATGGACCAGGTGCAGGAAGTTTACCAACAGCAACAGCTGTTGTTTCAGATTTAGTAGCTGTAATGCAAAATATTCGATTAGGTGTAAACGGAAATAGTGCGGTATCCCCGCAGTATAAAAAGGTATTAAAAGAGCCAGACGAAATTGTTGTGAAGAAGTTTTTAAGACTTCATGTAAAAGATGAAATTGGTGTATTTGCAAAAATTACTTCATTGTTCTCTGAGCGTGGTGTTAGTTTTGAAAAGATAATTCAAATGCCGCTTGAAGAGAAAGGAAAAGCTGAAATTGTAATTGTAACGCATCGTGCGTCTCTTGCTGATTACGAGTACATTCTACATACATTGCAAGGGTATGAAGAAATAGATTGTTTGAAAGCAAACTATCGAATTGAAGGGGATGCTAAGTAGTATCTCCTCTAATAAAAAACCTATTAAGCAGCTTGCTTAATAGGTTTTTTTCTATTTAAAATCTGCGTGCCAATTTGAATAAATGCTTGGATAATCCAGCCTGTTGTAAAGGATAAGATGATTGTTCCAAAATAGATAGGTCCATCCAATAAAAAGCTTAATGTTAAAAATAAAAACGCTAATGAAATTTCTGTTCTTCTAAACGTCCACTTCTTTTTCTCAGCAACGGTTAAAACGAAAGCTTCTTGAGGCGCCGCGCAAAGGTTTGTAGAGACGTAAAGACCGATTCCAGCTCCAACAAATAGATTTCCACAAATAAGTGTTATATATTTTGGAAGAGAGCGGATAGCGTCCATAATAGTTGTAATGGAACCAATCCAATCAACAAAAAGCGAAATAAGAACCATCGTCACAATTGTACCAATTGTTATTTGTTTTTTATTCCAAAAGAGTACGATAAGTGTAAATGCAAAATTAATCATGAAAATCCAAAAACCGATACTTATCCCAAAATTTTGATATAGTGCAATAAAGAAGGAATCATAAGGGCTAAGTCCAAAGGAAGTAATTGTCGTCATCATATTAATACCGATGGCGAGAATAAGTAGACCACCAATGAAAAATATATATTCTAATTTGAATCGAAGCATAGTTGTATATCCTTTCAAAATGTATTTGCTAGGAAAGGATATATTGTGGAAAGCTTACCAGGTCAAGGGAGAATTTTTGCGAGAAGGGGAAAATGAGATGACGAATATAAGAAAGATTGCTGAACTTGCTGGGGTATCTGTTTCAACTGTTTCACGTGTACTGAATAATCATCCATATGTGAATGAACAGAAACGAAAAGAAATTTTAGCAATTATAGAAGAATTAAATTATACGCAAAATGTGAATGCAATTCATTTAGTGAAAGGAAAAACGAATGTCATTGGCGTTTTATTACCGCACGTAAATGATCAATATTATAGCGCTATTATCGAGGGAATATCAAAGGAAACAGCAAAAAATAATTATAATATGATGCTTTGTCAGACGAATTATAGTGAGGAAAGAGAATTAGAAATTTTGAATATGTTAAAAATGAAAAAGCTTGATGGGGTTATTATATGTTCCCGGGCAAATAGTAAGGAAAAGCTTGAAGAATATACGAAATTTGGTCCAATTGTTATGTGTGAAGAAATAGAATCGAATTTCATTTCGAGTGTGCATATTGATTACTATAAAGTCTTTTCGCGCGGGATGAAGAGCTTAATAGATGCTGGCCATACAAGTATTGGGTATTGTATTGGAAGAAATAATAGTATTAATAGTCAGAGAAGAAAACAAGCATATGAGGATTCGCTTCAACAGGTTGCTATAACACCGATAGAGGCCTGGAAGTTTAAGGGCTGTTTTACGGTGGAAGATGGGCGTAATGTAGTCAGAGAATGGGCTCGTATGTCTGTAAAACCGACGGCGTTTCTTGTATCTTGCAACCATATTGCAGCGGGTATGGTAACAGAGGCGAAAAAACAAGGAATTCGTATTCCAGAAGATATTACGATTATCGGCTGTGATGATCAAGATGTGGCAGATATTTTAGGCATTACGACGATTTCACATTCTAGTAAAAATGTAGGCGTGAAGGCATTTGAATTATTATATGAAAAGATTAATGATGAGAAAATAGATGTAAAGCACGTAGAGTTATTGCCAGAATTAGTACATAGGGAAACAACATAATAGATAAGGTGTGAAAATCGCTTTTCAAAATTGCGTTTGGTATAATTATGGACAATCTATAAGGGCTAAAAGGGGTTTTGATATGAGATCAAAAGTAGTAAAAGTAATTCTATTCATTACAATTGCATCTTTCTGTTTATTTGCATATGGCTTTGTTTCAGGTGTAAATGATGTATTAAATCCGAAAGCTTCAAATTTAATTAAAAAGACCGATGTAGTGGCAAAAGAGAAAAAGAAAACGGGAACGTTACAAATCGTTAGTTTAGGTGATTCATTAACACGTGGTGTTGGTGATAAAGAAGGAATTGGCTATATTGGACGGGTGAAAGAAGATTTACAAAAAGATTATAAGCAAAAGGTTGCCTTAACGAACTTAGCTGTTAGTGGTGCGAAAATGCCTGATTTATTAAAACAAATGGAGAGTAGTGGCGCTCAATATTCAATTAAGCAAGCAGATGTAATCGTTTTAACGATTGGAGGAAATGATTTATTTCCAGGTTGGGAATCGCTTGGAAAGATAGATTTAGAAACATACCGTCCTGATACAGAAACATTCCAGAATGAAGCGAAGAAAATTATAGAAGAAATTCGTAAGTTAAATACAGATAGCTCTATTTTTTGGCTAGGTTTATATAATCCTTTTGAAGATGTAGAAGATTTAAAAGGGTCTTCAAACATTGTTGTAGATTGGAATGCATCTTTAGAAAAATTGGCGATAAATAATAAAAATGTGTATATTACACCGACATTTGATTTATTCCAAAACCGAGGGAAAGATTTATTATACTCCGATCATTTCCATCCGAATGAAGTAGGGTATACATATATGGCGGACCGATTAGTTCAAAATGTTACGAGTAAATTAAAACTAGAACAAGGAGGGGTAAAATGACGACGATACTTTCCGTACGAGACGTGAAGAAGGTAATTGGAAAGAAGACAATTGTAGAGAATATTTCCTTCGATGTAAAACAAGGAGAAGTGTTTGGCTTCCTAGGACCGAATGGCGCAGGGAAAACGACTACCATTCGAATGTTAGTTGGATTGATTAAAGAAACAGAAGGTACGATTTCTATCGGTGGTTATTCTATTAAGGAAAATTTCAGAGAAGCGATGCGTCAAATTGGGAGTATCGTTGAAAACCCAGAACTGTATACATATTTAACGGGATGGGAAAATTTAAAACAATTTGCCCGTATGCTGGGTGATATATCAGATGAACGTATTATTGAAATTGCTCAAATGGTTCATTTGGATGAAAGAATTCACGATAAGGTAAAAACATACTCACTTGGTATGAAACAGCGCCTTGGCATTGCGCAAGCGCTTCTTGGAAACCCAAAATTGCTCATATTAGATGAGCCAACAAATGGTTTAGACCCAGCTGGAATTAGAGAACTTAGGGAATTTATACATAAGCTTGTGAAAGAAGAAAATATGAGTGTGTTTATTTCAAGTCACTTGCTAAGTGAAGTACAAATGATATGCGATCGGGTTGCGATTATTCATAAAGGAAAAATGATAACAGTTGCCAAGGTTGAAGAGTTAATTAAAACAGCAAGTGATCGTGTAGAATGGATTGTTACACCGATTTCTAAGGCAAAAGATATGCTAGAAGATGCTGAAGAAGTAAGAGAAGTGAGTATAGAAGGTGACCGATTACTATGCCGCATGGATATCTCATCTATAAGTAGTTGGAATAGACACTTTGTAGAAAATGGGATAGATGTGCATAGTGTTAAGGAGCTTGTATTTACGCTAGAAGATTTATTTATTGAACTCACAAGGGGTGAGCAGCATGCGTGAATTTGCGAATCTAGTCTTAAATGAATCGGAAAAAATTTATCGTAAGAAACGTATTTTTGTTGTCATGCTTATTTTAGCAATCTTGATTCCACTTTTCGTGTATGCGCAGTATCGTGAAGTAGAAACGACACAGAAAAGACTAGGTACAACGGATTGGAAAGTTTCATTACAACAACAAATTGTTGATTCTCAAAACCGCTTGAACAACTCTAGATTACCAGAAGAATGGCGTGATTGGCTAAAGGTAAGAGTGGAGCAGCAACAATATTATTTAGATCATGATATTAACCCGATGGCACCGGGCGCACCAACTTTTGTAAGGGCGTTTATTGAGCAAGGAATTACATTGTTTATTCCGCTTCTTGTCATGATTGTCGCTATTGACATTGTTTCAGGAGAAAGAAGTGATGGAACGATGAAAATGTTGCTCACGCGGCCGATTCGGCGCTGGAAAATACTCCTTAGTAAGTACGTGACGATGTTATTTTTTATTTCACTCATACTGCTTCTGGTAGGTGTATTTGCTTACGGATTATCCGGGCTTGTATTTGGATACTCGGGATGGAATTTACCGGTTTTAACAGGGTTTGTTATTGATAAAGAGAACCTAAATACAAACTTCGTACATCTTATTCCGCAGTGGCAATACATCTTGATGGCGTATGGATTAGCTTGGTTTGTTGCTATCGTTGTCGGAACTATATCATTTATGGTTTCCGTTTTAATTCGCAATACGCCGGCTGGAATGGGTGTTATGTTAGCCACGTTAATTGCAGGAGGCATTTTAAGTTCATTCGCAACATCTTGGGAAGGTGCGAAATATATTTTTAGTGTGAACTTATCGTTAACAGATTATTTATCAGGGAAATTGCCTGCATTACAAGGTTTATCGATGGGATTTTCTTTAATGAATTTAACGGTTTGGGCGGTCGTATCTCTTATTATTTCATTTGTAGTATTTACAAAGCAGGATATGGTGAATTAATTGGACAGGAAGTGAAGTCATGGAAAATGTTTTGAAGAATGATTGGGGACCATTATTGGCGTCAGAATTTGAGAAAGAATATTATCGTACGCTAGCTGTTTTTTTGAAAGAGGAGTACAGTACGCATGTTATTTATCCGAAGGTAGAAGATATATTTAATGCTCTTCAGTATACAAGTTATGAAAATACAAAGGTCGTTATTTTAGGGCAAGATCCATATCATGGACCGAATCAAGCGCATGGTTTAAGCTTTTCTGTACAACCTGGTATTAAAACACCACCATCATTGTTAAATATGTATAAAGAGCTTCGAGATGAATATGGATGTGAAATCCCAAATAACGGTTATTTAGTAAAGTGGGCAGAGCAAGGAGTGCTACTATTAAATACTGTATTAACAGTTCGACAAGGTGAAGCAAATTCTCATAAAGGAAAAGGATGGGAGCACTTCACAGATCGCGTAATTGAGCTATTAAATGAACGTGAAAAACCGGTTATTTTCATATTGTGGGGACGTCATGCACAGGCGAAGAAAAAGTTAATTACGAATACGAAGCACCACATTATTGAATCTGTACATCCAAGCCCATTGTCAGCAAGACGCGGTTTCTTTGGTAGTAAGCCATACTCTAAAGTGAATACGATTTTAGCAAATATGGGCGAGAGAGAAATTGATTGGGAAATTCCAAATTTGTAAAGTGAAACTTTAATCAGTGGGAGTTTTACTGCCCGTTAATGCGGGGTAAATAAAAAAGGTAGTTAACAGTCGTTAACTACCTTTTTACTATTGTTGCTCGTTCTTTAATTTTGCATCTAGTACAAACGTACCGAATGGGATAATTGATGAAACAAATGCCCCAAGTGCCCATAAAATTGATTTACGGTGTACGATTGTTACTTGAATTACTGCAAAGATGAATAGAATAAATAAAACGCCATGAGCCATGCCTGTGATTTTAACAGCTGTTGCAAATCCTGCGAAATATTTTAATGGCATTGCTACAAATAATAGTAGTAGGAAAGAAATCCCCTCAATGAGTCCGATTGCTCTTAATCGTCCGATTGGTGTAGATAACATGTAAAGTAGCCTCCTTAAACGTATGCTTGTTTATAGTAAATTTGTATTCTTTTTCAAAATAAAATAGTCTAGTTTGTTTCATTATATACAAAAAGAAACTTTACACTACGAGAATAGTGCAAAGTTCAAAATATATTCACAAAAGCAGGACAATTTAAATAAAAACCTATTTGAAGTGTTTGACTTCAAATAGGTTTTATGAGTGAAAATATTAAACAAGCGCTTCTCTTTTTAATACGAACTTCTCTACAACCTTTGCAACGCCATCATTCATATTTGTATCTGTTACGTAGTTTGCAATTTCTTTAATATCATCTGGTGCATTGCCCATTGCAACACCAAGACCAGCGAATTCGATCATCGCCTGATCATTATAGCTATCGCCCATTGCGATAACTTCTTCACGCTTAATGCCTAGCTTTTGGATTAGTTGGTTTAAGCTTGTTCCTTTTGTAACACCAGCTTCAGTAAATTCTAAGAAGAATGGTTTTGAACGCATCACGCTTAATTGGCCTTCTAGTTGCTGTTGTAGTTTCTTTTCTACTACAACAAGGCGTTCAGCTTCTTTATTCATTAATACTTTTACTACAGGCTCTTTAACAGCAGCTTTAAAGTCATCTACTACAACAATTGGCATACCAGTAATATCGCCCTCAATTTCAGTATAAGGATTATTTTCTTCTGTTACGATATCATCGCCAATGTAAGTATGAATCCATACATCTTCAGTTTTACTAATTTCAAATAGGTTGTGAACGATTTCAGGAGATAGCGTACTACTAAAGATTTCTTCGTTTGTTTTACAGTTAATAATTTTTGCACCATTAAAAGATAGAATGAAACTGCCGTATTCTTCTAAACGAAGTTCTTTCGCTACATTGCGCATACCAAATGTTGGACGTCCAGAAGCAAGTACAACCTTTACACCTTGCTCTTGTGCAGTCATTAGAGCCTCTTTCGTACGAGGTGAAATGGTATGGTCGTCACGTAATAAAGTATCATCTAAATCTAAAACAATCATTTTATAAGTCATATTGAAAATTCCCTTCTTTATTTAAATAGAAATACATGTTCATGAAGATATTAAGAAATAATAGTAAGACATCGAACTTCTTCGGAAAGAAATAGATAAATTACCATGAGCGTATTGCCCATGATAATTTATCGTAACAACTCTAAAGGTAGAGTGCAATAATGGAAGTTTTCCAATTTACGATAGTTGTTTTTCTGTAGAACGAGAAAATAGTATTTCGAGCAAAATTGCCATTACAGATCCAAGAACGAGACCGTTACTTAAAAATGATGCTAGAAATGGTGGGAGCGTAGAAAATGCTCCAGCTGGAACGAACATAACTCCGACTCCTGTAAAGATGGAAAGACCCGCTACTTTAAATAATCGTTCTTTATCTTGTACTGTGTCGTATTCACGGAAAGCTAGACCAATCATACTTGCAAATACAGGATAGATAGCAGCATATCCGACTGCAACAGGGATTGCTGCAAAGAATGAAGTAATCTTTGGGAATATACTAACAGCAATAATAAAGCTTGATCCTAACATAAATGGGAGTCGCTTATAAATATTAGTCGTTGCAATAAACCCTGCTGATCCAGAAATGGCGACAGGTCCAATAGCTGAGAATAGACCACCTAGTAATTGATTGATTCCTGTTATAATGCCGGCTTGTTTGAAACGATCTGGTGCGGCACCTTCTTCATACTTAGAGACAATCTTTTGCACAACGCGAATACTTGCTAACATATTTGTTAGAAGTAATAGTGTAACGAAAACTACCGTAATTGCCATGTTCCATTCAATGCGAGGCATTCCGAAAACAAATAGGGATGGAAAACGGATTACATCTGTCACAGGCGTTACTGGATTAGATAATCCGAAGCATGCAAATAATATCCAGCCGCAGACAATACTGAAAAGAACGGAATATTGTCCAATAATAGGTAGCTTCATAATGAAAAAGGATAGTAAAATAACAATGAGTGAAAGAATAAATACGTCAGCTTGTACTTCTGTATGTTGTCCGTCAAGGCCAAACATTCCCTTTAAGAAGGAACCACTAAGTTGTGCGACAAGAAGAAATAAATATGTTCCAATGACTGTCGGTGTAAAATAGCGAACTAGCTTATCGATGAGTCCGAAAACACTAAGAATAATACAAATGATACCACTTAATAGGAAGGCGTATTGAAGGACTTTAAGCGTTTCATTGCTTGATCCAAATAATACGACACCTAAACTTGCATAAAGGGAGAAAATCCCCCACCAAAGGCCTGCAGGACCTTCTTGAATAGGAAGTTTATGTCCAAAAATAGCTTGCAGTAGACCAGCAAAGCCAAGAACAAATAATGTTCTTTGTACGAATGCAATAGCTTCAGCTCCATCGAGGCCATAACTAGTTGCGACGCTAATTGGTACAATAAGGCTCCCAGCTAAAATAAATAGCGCCCATTGTAAGGCGGAAAGAAATGTTTTCATTATATCAACCTCTTTCATAGATTCCGTATCTAGTATATATGTATTTCATTTCCACTGGCAAAGATTGTAGATAGAGAAAAGAGTTGAAACACGATATGAATGCACGTAAGCAATTATGGATAGCAGTTATATGCATGACTTTTGTTGTAATTCTAGGAACATTAGGATTTATGACAATTGAAGAGATTAGTTTGTTTCAAGCATTTTGGATGACGATGATTACCGTATTAACTGTTGGATATGGAGATGCCGTTCCTGTAACACATGCAGGAAAAGTTTTTGCGCTTCTTATTATACCGGTTGGCGTCGGTATCGTTACGTATGCAATTGGTGTAGTGGCAGCTATGATTATTGAAGGGAATTTATTTCATGCAGTACGGAGGAAGAAGATGGATAAACAAATAGCACAGTTACAAAATCATATTATCGTATGTGGTTGCGGTAGAGTGGGGCATCAAGTTGTACATGAATTGCAAGAAAAGAAAATTCCATTTGTCGTCGTGGATAAAGATGAAAGTATATTGGAGAAGGAAAAACTTTTGTATGTACATGGGGATGCAACGGAAGACCAAGTGTTACATCATGCTGGAATTTCAAAGGCAGCCGGTCTAGTTGCCATTGTAGCCAATGACGCCGAAAATGTATTTATTACATTAACGGCAAGAGGAATAAACGATGCAATTAAAATTGTGGCAAGAGCGGAAAAACCTGAAACCGAAGACAAATTACGGCGTGCTGGGGCAAATAAGGTGATTAATCCATCTAGCATGGCAGGAATTCATATTGCAAAAGGTATTGCGAATCCGCTAACAGTTCATTATATTGATACAGTATTGTATGGCGTGGATCAGTCATTTGTAATTGAAGAAATTGCAGTCGGAAAAGGCTCTATGTTAGCTAGTAAATCGTTACTAGAGAGTGATGTGAGAAATCAATTTGATGTAACAATTTTAGCGATTTTGAGAAATGGGAATGTTATACATAATCCGACGGGGCAGGAAAAATTGCAAGAACATGATATGATAATAGTATTTGGTTCAGTAGAGAAGCTGGGGCAATTTGAGAAAGAACTACAAAGTACGAGGTGATAAGGAATGCAAATATCGAGCGATAAGATTTTAAATAAAATGGCGAATGAAATTGCAAAGGCAAAAAGTAGTGAAGGGCAAAAATCAAAAGATCATTTATTAGTTGTGCGTGCTTTATGTGATTTACTATTAGATGAACAGGCTGAATCTCCTACGTATAGAGAGCCGCAAATTCAATCGCAAGTAATTGGAACGCAGCCTATAACGACAGTTCAACCGGTTATGCCAGTTTCTGGAGAACCTGTGTATATAAAAGAAGAAGGTGCAAATGGTAATTCATTATTTGATTTTTAATGATTAAATCGTTTGGCTTATATGAAAAAATTGCTTATGATAAAGGTAAAAAAGGGGAATTAAGATGAAAATTTTCTTTTTACTAGGTTGTATTGCAGCGGGATTATCTGTTGCGTTAGGGGCTTTTGGAGCACACGGTTTAGAAAATAAAGTTTCTGCAAAAATGTTAGAAGTTTGGAAAACTGGTGTTACATATCAAATGTTTCATGCAGGTGGACTATTCGTAGTTGCTTTATTAATGGATAAGATTCAATCATCACTTTTAACTACTGCTGGCTGGCTTATGGTAGCTGGGATTATTATGTTTTCAGGTAGTTTGTATGCATTAAGTACGACAGGTATTAAGTTCTTTGGCCCAATTACACCTCTTGGTGGTGTAGCGTTTATCGTGGCATGGATCTTAGTCGGAACTGCAGTTGTAAAAGGGTTATAAAAAACAAAAGCTGGCATACGCCAGCTTTTTTTTATGGTCTTGGAGCATAAGTTGCTTGTTGACTAGGTAAATACATAATTTCTTCTGGGAATTCTACATAATCTAAGTAAATCATTAGTAGTAAATAACGTTTTCCTGATTGTGGCTCACTAATTACGATATGATCACGACCAGCTGCTTCGATAATACCTGTATACGATTGTGTACCGAGTGAGCTACCACGCTCATAAGTCATTACAACTGTGGCTTGCTTGCCCTTGTTCAAACGAAGAATATTTTCAATATACGACTGTTCTAATGGTAACATGCCTTGAGAAACAGCATATTGAGCTTGCGCAGCTTGTTGTTGCATCGCTTGCTGTTGTTGCTGTTGCTGTGGGGTCATTTGTTGCGGTTGTACGTAAGTTCCAGATGGTTGATAGAAACCTGTTCCGTAATACGGGTTTTGTTGCTGTGCCATTCAAAAATCCCTCCTCATTATCAATCCTTAATATACGCCAGGACAATCCTCGCCAGATGGCTGGAAGAAGCAGTGCTTTTTGAAGCGACCAGAGTTTTGTTGATTATACCAAGTTGGTGGACAAGGGCCTTCAGGTCTAAAAAACCACAAGGAAAAGTTAGCAGGCCAAAAACGTTGTCCTTGAATCGTTCGCCTTGCTAATGCGATATCTTGTTCTCTTGCACGCTGATAAAAATACCCTTTTTGCGTTGCCTCAAAACCGCCAGGATTTTGATAAACCATTTGACGTAAATTACGTATTTTTTTAAAATCTAAACAATTTCCGCGGACACGATTTACACCTACGTTTCCGACCATTAACATTCCTTGTTGCCCTTCTCCTTCGGCTTCAGCACGCATCAGTCTAGCTAATAACTTTACATCTTCTTCGTTATAAGCAATAACACCCATTATGTGTCACCTCTCTTTTTGGAATACCTTTTGGAAAGAGGTTATTTCTAGATGAAGTGTGGAACAATTACTAGTTCATACGTATGAGGAAAAGGACTCAGATATGACAACCAAACGAAGTTTTACATTGAGAGAGGAAAATAAAAAAAGCTAGCATGAGCTAGCTTTTCATCATTAAAATACTTTAGACCATAAGTTTGAGAAGAAATCACCGATAGAGCGCATTGTTAATACGAACCAATTTGCTTTTTCAACATCTTCTGTCGTTTTTGCAGTAACTTTCATACTTTTACTACCGTCTAAGAAACCATATTTATCAGTTGATTCTAAAGTAATTGAGCCTACTTTGGCATCTTTCTTAATAGGAGCAACTAAATGGCCATCTTCAGCAAGTGATTTACTTGCTTCCGTCCCAATTTTGTAAGTGGGTTTGCTCCCTTTTTTCGTAATCACCGTTATTTCTTTCTCGGGTGCAACTGTTACTTGATCTTCTTTCCCCTGTACTACAGGGATTGTATTGTTTTTATCAATTTTTAATTTTTGTTTTTCAAAGTTATTAAATCCATATTCAATTAATGCACGAGATTCAGTGAAACGCTCGTCCATTGATTTTGTTTTAATAATAACTGAAATAAGGCGTAATTCACCACGTTTTGCTGTAATAGTGAATCCGTATCCAGCAGTATCAGAACTACCAGTTTTTAAACCGTCTGTTCCTTCATAAGAGAAAGCGGCACCTGGTAACATCCAGTTCCAGTTTTCCATACGAATTGGTTTCGGATGATTATCTGGGAAGTTTCTAAATCTTTGTTTTGTATCCTCTAGCATTTCTGGATACTTTGTAATCATTGCTTTTGAAAGCATACCCATATCGCGAGCTGACATGGAATTTTCTCCATTCGGATCAGTTCCTTCAGGATGTTTTCCCTTTAAGTCAGCGTTGTTTAACCCAGTAGCGTTTACAAATTTATATTTCTTTAACCCTAGTTTTTTTGCATGTTCATTTGCAAGATTTAAGAAGTTTTTCTCACTTCCTGCAAGAAGTTCTGCTAAGGCAATACTAGATCCGTTTGCAGAGAAGATAACGATAGAATGATATAATTCTCTTACAGTATATTGACGTCCCTTTTCGAATGGAACGTTAGAGAATTCATTATTACGTGAAACTTCATAAGCGTAATCAGAAATGTTTACCTTTGTATCCCAAGTGATTTTACCCTCTTTAATTGCTTCTAATACGGCATAAACAATAATTAATTTTGACATACTAGCGATAGCTAGTAATTCATCTGGATTTTGTTCATGCAGTATTTTTCCTGTATCTGCATCAAATAGAAGTGCAGCTGCTGCCTCAATATGTATTTTTTCTTCCGCATGGGATGTTGTTACTCCTAAGGAAGAAATTGACAATAAAAGTGCTAGTAAAATAGACAAGATTTTCTTCATATAGATTATCACCTTCGCATCGTTATTAGCATGTAGCTTGTCCCATTTTAGCATAAATTTGGATATGAAAAGGTTACAATTTCACACGAAATTTGAAAAGAATTTGTCGATTTTTGTTCAAAATTGCAGGGAAAAGGAGGTTTTTGGGGATAAATATAGAGAAGAATAAAAAAAGGAACGAATTTCGTTCCTTTTCACCATTTATATGTGTAAAAATTTCTCTACTTTTTCATCTGGTAAAATGTTTCCAACGAAGAATGTTCCAAATTCACCATAACGAGCACTTACTTCATCGAAGCGCATTTCATATATAAGTTTTTTAAATTGAAGAACATCGTCAGCAAATAATGTTACGCCCCATTCGAAATCGTCGAATCCAACAGATCCTGAAATGACTTGACGTACCTTACCTGCGTATTGACGACCAATTTTGCTATGACTGTACATCATTTTTTTACGCTCTTCCATAGGAAGCATGTACCAGTTGTCATCACCTTGGCGACGCTTGTCCATTGGGTAGAAGCAAATGTGATTTGCTTTTGGTAGTTCTGGATATAAGCGAGCTAAGATTTGTGGATTTTGGTATGGATCTTCATCAGCTGGAAGGTAGTTGCTTAGTTCAACAACAGATACGTAAGAGTATGCAGGAACCATATATTCAGCTAATGTTGTTTTATTCAATTCTGTCTCAATTTCATTTAACTCTTCCATTGTTGGACGTAAAATCATAAGCATAATATCAGCTTTTTGGCCAACAACTGTATACATTGCATGACTGCCTTTTTTTGCAGCAGCTACTTCGTTCCATTTTTCAACGACATTTAAAAATTCAGACACTGCCTGTCCGCGTTCGTCGCTAGATAATGTTTTCCATGCAGCCCAATCAATAGAACGTAAATCATGTAAACAATACCAGCCATCTAACGTTGTTGTTGCTTCACTCATTCTATTCACCTCAGTTAATGATAGTTTTACACGTTAACTATAGCATATATAGTTTTAAAATCATCTATATAAAACCTTGGCGCATAAAATTGTCACATTTAAATTTATGTGAAAATAGGAGAAGATAAGGATTAAAGGGGCTTTATTTCTAGGCTGAATTTTATGAAAATATAATCATTTTCATTTTATCTATTTTTTGGGAGCTATAAGTTTAAAATATAGAGGAAAAGCAGTATTCTTAAAGATAGAGTTTTTTTAACATATGTAGGAGGGTTTATTCGTGAGCAACTTATTTACAACAGTAAAAGAAAAAGTTCAAGGAAAAGGCATTTCTATCGTACTTCCTGAAGGAACTGATGAAAGAATTTTAGGCGCTGCAGAGCGTTTAGCAAAAGAAGAGTTAGTAAAACCAATCTTAGTTGGTAATAAAGAAGAAATTAGCGCAAAAGCTGCTAGCTTGAATTTAACATTAGCAGGCGTTGATATTTATGACCCAGCTACATACGAAGAAATGGATGCGATGGTAGCATCTTTCGTTGAACGCCGTAAAGGTAAAGCAACTGAAGAAGACGCTCGCAAAATCCTTAAAGACGAAAACTACTTCGGTACAATGCTTGTATACATGGGCAAAGCACACGGTTTAGTAAGTGGTGCAGCTCACTCTACAGCTGATACAGTTCGTCCAGCACTTCAAATCATTAAAACAAAACCAGGCGTTACAAAAACTTCGGGCGTATTCATTATGGTACGTGAAGAAGAGAAATATGTATTCGCTGATTGCGCAATTAACATTGCACCAAACAGCCAAGACTTAGCTGAAATTGGTATCGAGAGTGCGAAAACTGCTGAACTATTCGGTATTGATCCACGCGTTGCTATGTTAAGCTTCTCTACAAAAGGTTCTGCGAAATCTCCAGAAACAGAAAAAGTTGTAGAAGCAACTCGCATTGCAAAAGAAATGGCTCCAGAACTAACTTTAGATGGAGAATTCCAATTCGATGCTGCATTCGTACCATCTGTAGCTGAGAAAAAAGCTCCAGGTTCTACAATTCAAGGTGATGCTAACGTATTCGTATTCCCAAGCTTAGAAGCTGGTAATATTGGCTACAAAATCGCTCAACGTTTAGGTAACTTCGAAGCAGTAGGACCAATCTTACAAGGTTTAAACATGCCTGTAAATGACCTATCTCGTGGATGTAACGAAGAAGAAGTGTACAAGTTAGCTTTAATTACAGCAGCTCAAGCACTTTAATTCTATAATGAATTGAAATAAAGACCGTCGCTATAATAGCGACGGTCTTTATTTTTCTAAGCCAAGTGCTTTATTGTTACGATCAATGATACGTTGTAAATTCGTCTCATATAAAGGAATTTCATCTACTGTTAATGGAGATGGTGTTAACTTTGGAGCGAATTGCTGCAGTGTTTTTAAAAGGCGCATCATTAAATCTTGTACTGTAATGGTTTCGCCAAGTAGTTCTGAAAGTGAAGCCATCGTACTCGGTACAATTTCAGGGTACGTAAAGCGTGTTTCTTCTCCTTGAATGGCTAGGTTGTAGAAATCACGAACGAGTGCGGCACGCTCAGAGCCACTTCCTGTAGCACAGAGATAAATTTGGACAGCGACACCACCGCGAATACGGCGCTGTGAAATACCAGCGAATTTTTGATCGCGAATACTCAAGTCATAGCTACCAGGACAGTAAGAGCCAACAATTTCTTTTGCCTCGATTGTAACGTCGTAATCTTTTAACATTTCCTGAATTAAATGCCACATTGTATCGTATCCAAGATCAATATCGATACCTTTTTCTGTTTCTTG
The DNA here is from genome assembly GCF_040459695.1 of Bacillus cereus group sp. RP37. Lineage (NCBI taxonomy): Bacteria > Bacillati > Bacillota > Bacilli > Caryophanales > Bacillaceae > Bacillus > Bacillus cereus group sp. RP37. The sequence continues at coordinate 110,072 of NZ_JARVHP010000001.1, forward strand.
GAATAAAAGTGATACGTTTAACACACCTTCATCAAGCGCAACTGCAAGTCCACCAGAATTACGAACGATAACATTGAAATTGTTTTCTTTTAAAAAGGAAATACCTTCTTCCAAGTGTGGTAGGCGTGAATCTTGAATGCCAAGGACAATTGTATTGTGATGAACCCAAGAGCGCATTGTTGCAGCTGATTCGCCCTTTCCGATACTTGTGCATAATGTGTCGTCCATTGCAAATGACTGCAATGCATGGAATGTTGGTCCCAAGCTAGACTGATCTACAATACGCCACTCTGGCTGAGATAAAATGGAACGGGAATTGCTCATATAACTAACCCCTTATCTTTAAAATGACAATCTCTATTATAGCAAAAAATAATGAAAGTAGTTTTTAAGAGGGAATCTTACTGAATTGTAAGGTTATCGTAAGGAAAGTGAATTGGTTAAACGAGCTGCGACAGTTAAACTAAGAGATGCAATGATGATTTTAGGAGGAATACAGATGAAAAAAGTTAAATTAGGACTCGTAGCGATTATGTCGGCTGCCGTATTTAGTGGCTGTTCTATTATGGATATGATTGCACCACAAGCAAAGGGCGTTGTTATGTACGGAGATGAAACAGGCGTTCAAAAAACAATGGATCAATATAAAGATAAAATTGAATCTCAAAATAAATTTGAAGCAAAACTAGGTACTGTTAATGAGAAAAAGGTTTTAATTATGAATAAAACAACAGCTGAAAAGATGGTAAAAGAAAACATGCTGAAAAAAGTAGTGAAAGAAGATGTAGAACCAATTAAAGCATTGCCGGCTATTTCTGATGAAGCTGGAATTGTATTTGCTAAAGAGGAACAAAAAGATGTAGTAATTGATGGAAAGAAAATGAAGTATGAAGGTAATGTAGTAATTGGTGATGCGCGTAAATATACAGATATGTATGCGGTTGTTAGTGATACGGAATATGCAAAAATAAGTGAACCGGTAAAAACGATTGGATTAGCAGCTTTTAAAGAGAATCCAAAGGAAAAGATTTTCCCAGATATAAAGAGAGGTTCTAACGTAGAAGAAGCACATATGGTGGAAGTGAAATAATAAAAAGGATGCATGTAATGCATCCTTTTTATTCTGCAATTTTTTCTAAGTTACCATTTCGATCCATTCGGAAAGATGTTTGAGAACGTTCTTCGTCATCCATGACTGCTAACTTACGAGCTCGGTTCATGATGTTCATAAGTGTTTCGTAATCTTCTTGTACAGTATGAGATTGTTGTTCTAATTTTTCTAGTTTCTTTTCTAGTTCTTCATTTCGAAGGATTTGTGCTCTAATTTCTTGTTTCAATCTCGTATTCTCGTTTTCAAGAGCTGTCACTTTTATATTTGAAGAGCCGACTGTTTGTAAAAAATAAATAACATCTTGCATTGTCATAGAGCCTTTCGCAGCAGGAACAGTAGATTCCTGATAGGGAATAGCTTCTTTATATTGTACAATTGATTCCTCTTGTACTAGTTCTTCATAATCAGTTATCGAATCTGAAGCTGGTGGTGTATAAAGTAAACGTTTTTTCGCTTGTTCACCGCTTGCAGCACGCATTTTATCTTTACGATGTTTTTTTGCTAGTTGAAGAGCTTGTTCATAGCTATAGCGAACAACAGCATTCCAACGGAAACCACAGGCAGCAGATGTACGATTTAATTGATCTCCTACTTCTTCAAATGCATTTAATTGAGTGCTTCCTTCTCGAACGTGACGAAGTACAGTTTCAGCAAGTAATAAATCGTCCTCATCCGTCCAAGCATCTTGTCTTACTTTCATAGATTCAACTCCCTTTCTTTTTATGAACTTCCTATTTTTATAATGGGCAAAAAAATGAGCTTTTATACAAAGCTTTTAAAAATATGGTAGATTTCGATGAAAGGTGAAAATTTTGCGATGAATGATGAGAGCTTCTGTAGGAGAGCATATAAATATATAGCATTATATGAAGAAAGAGCGTCGTAAGGAAACTTGCAACGAGCTTCAAAGAGCGGTAAAATACCATTTAGTGTTTATTTTTAAATGTACTTGAGAAAAGTTTAAAATAGAGGAAGTGTTGTATAATGGGAAACGAATTTCGTGTGTGTGATGATTGTCAGGCAACGAACGTTAAAACGTTGATTCCGAAGTTAAAAAAAGTAGATTCATGTGCAACGATTGAAGTTGGATGTCAGTCTTACTGTGGCCCTGGTCGTAAAAAATCATTCGCATTTGTAAATAATCGTCCAGTTGCGGCTCCAACAGAAGATGAATTAATTACAAAGATTGAAGTAAAGTTAAATAAATAAGAAAAAGAAGAGTGAACAGATTACTCTTCTTTTTTTATGCCCATAAGAGGAAAGAATTATTCTTTGGAAGCTTAATTGTTGAGGGATAATGGTAAGTGATACATAGGCATTACCTGTTCATTAAGGTTTCAATTTAGATAAATTTGTATTTCAAAATAATAGTTGACAGTCTTTGGAAGCGATAGGTAGAATAGAAGGTGTCTGATTCTGAGAATCATTATCAGGGAAGGTCAATTCACCTAATTTTTTTATTACTATTTGAGAATAAATTTCATTTTATTAAATATATGTTGTTGGTTAGGATGGTTGAGGGATGGAAGCGAGCGCAAGGAGTATAGGACAACAAGAAGAGAATGTTAAAGAGATTAAGAGTAGGCCGCTCATTGCTTCTATTATTTTAGTAGCAGGTACAGTCTTGTTAGCTTTAAGCATGGCATTGTCTATTTCGTTTGGTGCTGCAGATATTAGTTTAAAGACTGTATGGCAAGCTGTGTTTCAGTTTGACGGTTCTATTACGCATCATAACGTAATTCAAGAACTTCGCATGCCTAGGGCAATAGGGGGCGTAGTAGCAGGTGCCTTTTTAGCGGTATCGGGAGCAATTATGCAAGGTATGACGCGAAATCCACTTGCTTCTCCATCGTTAATGGGAATTACAGATGGGGCTGTATTTGGGATTGCAATTATGTATGCATTTTTTCCTAATTCACCTTATTTAATGTTTGTCATCGCATCTTTTATTGGAGCTGCGTTTGGGGCGAGCATTGTATATGGAATTGGATCTTCTTCACCAGGTGGATTAACACCTGTGAAATTAGCTTTAGCAGGTGCAGCAATTAGTGCTTTATTAGGGGCCATCTCATCTGGAATTGCGCTGTATTTCAATCTTGCTCAAGAGGTGAGCATGTGGAATGCTGGCGGAGTTGCTGGAGTGAAGTGGGAAAGTATTAATATGTTAGTGCCGATTGGGCTTGTGTGTCTTTTTATTGCAATTATGATGTCAAGGTATATTACAATTTTGAGCTTTGGTGAAGAAATTGCGATTGGACTTGGTCAAAATACGACACTAATTAAATTTATCGGAACAGTACTTGTTCTTGTGTTAACAGGTTCTGCAGTTTCTATGGCAGGATCGGTTGGATTCGTTGGACTTGTCATTCCACATATGACTCGTTTCCTTGTAGGCTCAGACTATAGATGGGTTATTCCATGTTCTGCAGTCTTAGGCGGGCTGTTAATTGAATGTGCAGATATGTTATCTCGCGTTATTAACCCACCGTTTGAAACGCCAATTGGAGCAATTACAGCACTAATTGGGGTTCCATTCTTCCTCTACTTAGCACGTAACGAAGGGAGAGGAAAAATGTGAGGACAAGTGTCTTAACAAAAAAGAACGTTTCTATTTTAACAATTTTGGTAGGATTAATCGTCACTGTATTTTTAGTAAGTTTAAATACAGGAACATTTAAAATACCACCAATGGATGTATTAAAATCATTGGTTGGACTTGGGGCTGAAGATCAGTCTGTTATTTTATTTGAATTCCGTATGCCACGTATGGTTATTGCTATATTAGTTGGATCCGCTTTGGCGATGTCAGGTGCGATTTTGCAAGGATTATCGCGAAACCCACTTGCTGATCCAGGTATTATCGGTATTAACGCTGGAGCGGGATTAACAGTTGTTATATTCGTCTACTTTTTCTTCGGGAAAGTTGGGACTGGTACATTTTTATCTGTATTTATCCTTCCATTCTTCGCGTTAGTTGGTGCGATATTAGCAGCGGTTATTATTTATTTACTAGCATGGAAAGACGGCGTTTCATCTACTCGATTGATACTTGTTGGTATCGCTGTTGCAGCTGGGTTTGGTGCTGTTAGTTTAATTTTTTCTATGAAGATGACATCTAACGATTTCCGTTTTGCGACGATTTGGTTAGCAGGAAGTCTGTGGGGTACAGATTGGAAGTTCGTGCTAAGTGTACTTCCATGGATGGTTATATTCTTGCCACTTGCTATTAGTAAGGCGCACATATTAAATGTAATGAACCTAGGCGACTCTACAGCTGTTGGCCTTGGCGTAAATGTAGAAAAAGAAAGACGTAAATTATTATTTATTGCAGTTTGTTTAGCGGGTGCATCTGTCGCTGTTGCTGGAGGAATTGGTTTTATCGGTTTAATGGCTCCACATTTAGCGAGGCGCCTTGTTGGTGGTAAACATCAAATTATGCTGCCTACTGCTGCACTAATAGGGACGTTTTTACTTTTATTCGCAGACGTAATTTCAAGAAGTGTGTTACCAACTTCAGAAATACCGGTCGGTCTTGTTATTTCTGTAATTGGTGCACCATATTTTATATACTTACTTATGAGGACAAAATAAAGGGAGGCTTTTTGTATGGCAACTTTAGCAGTTGATGCGGTATCTGTTGGCTATAATGAAGGGTTAATTATTGATGGATTAACAGTTGAAATTCCGGAAGGGAAAATTACAACAATTATTGGACCAAATGGTTGTGGGAAGTCCACATTATTAAAAACAGCTTCTCGTATTTTGAAGGCGAAAAAAGGTACTGTTTATCTTGACGGAAAAGCAATTGAGAAACAGCCAACGAAAGAAATCGCAAAGAAAATGGCAATTTTACCACAGACTGCAGAAGTGCCAACTGGCCTTACTGTGTTTGAACTTGTTTCATATGGACGTTTTCCTCATCAAAAAGGATTTGGAACGTTGAAAGAAGAGGATTATCGTTACATTCATTGGGCACTTGAAGTGACGGGAATGACAGAATTCGCAAATCGTTCAGCAGAAGCGTTATCAGGCGGGCAACGTCAACGTGTATGGATTGCGATGGCCCTTGCACAAGGGACAGAATTACTCGTATTAGATGAACCGACAACGTACTTAGATATGGCCCACCAATTAGAAATATTAAACTTATTGAAAAAGTTAAATGAAGAAGAAGGTAGAACGATTGTTATGGTTATCCATGACTTAAACCATGCTTCTCGTTTCTCAGATCATATGATTGCATTAAAAGCAGGTAAGTTAATGAAACAAGGAACGCCAGATGAAGTAATGACAAGTGAAACACTTCGTAACGTATTTGAGATTGAAGCTCAAATCGTTCCATGTCCAGTAAACTGTAAGCCAATTTGTTTAACATATGATTTAGCGATGATTAGTAATCAATTGCGTAAAAAAGCATAATTAGAACCCCCTCTTAGAGAGGGGGGAATTCTAATGGACGTTGAGCTTCTTATTAGTAAATAGGAAGTTGAACACCCGTTAGAACGGGGCATAAACAACAATTAATAAATATATATTGATTAATTGTTAATCTTGTTTCTTATAGTTCACTGTAACTTATAAGAGAAATACAGCTAGAAGGAGTGGGAACATGAAGAATTTTAAAATGGCGTTATTAGCAATGGTACTAGTCGTTACTTCTGTACTATTTGCAGCTTGTTCTAACAAAGAAGAGAAGAAAGCAGATGCGAAGGATGCGAAGACTGAAGAGCGCACTGTACAACATGCAAAAGGGGAAATTAAAATCCCTGCAAATCCAAAGAAAATTGCTGACCTTAGTGGTTCAACAGAAGAATTATTAATCTTTGGTATGAAACCAATTATTACTGCTAATACATCTCAAGAAAAAATTGATGCACATATTGAAAAGAAATTAAAAGACGTAAAACCAGTTGGTTCTGCTTGGGGCGATAAAATTAACATCGAAGCAGTAGCTGCTGCAAAACCAGACTTAATTCTTGTAAACAATCGTCAAGAAAAGATCTATGATCAATTATCTAAAATTGCACCAACAGTTATGTTAAAAACTCCATTAGACCAATGGCGTCCAAAATTCGAAGAAGTAGGTCAAATCTTCGGTAAAGAGAAAGAAACAAAAGAATGGTTTAAACAGTATGATGAAAAAGCAAGCAAATTACATGATAAAATCGTTGCGAAAACTGGCGATGCTAAATTTATGAAAATGGCTGCATATCCAAATGCTTTCCGCGTATACGGTGACTACGGTTACGGTAGCGTAATCTTTAACGATTTAAAATTACCAGCAGTTAAAGGTACACCAACGGATAAACCATTAGTACAAGTACAAAAAGAAGCTTTAATCGATTACAACCCAGATTACTTATTCGTATTTACGACTGGTGACGGTTCTCAGCGTCTAAAAGAATTCCAGGAAGAATCAATTTGGAAAAACATGAACGCTGTTAAAAACAACCACGTATTTACAATTAAAAACGAAGACTTAAACAAAGGTTACTTCCCTCTAGGTAAAGAAATGATCTTAGATGAAGTTGCTGAGTTCGTTTTAGGGAAATAATGTATAAAAAGAAATCACTTTTACTCCGGTAAAAGTGATTTTTTCTTTATATAAGGGCAATTAATATAGTCTTTCATTTCTTTCTGTTTCCTATTTCGTTTATAATATATAGTAAGAATGCAGTAAAGAAAGGGGGATGTCGGAAGGTGGTATATTTAAACGACAAACTCAGCGAAACAAAAGTGTTTAAAGACCCGGTACATAAATATGTGCACGTGCGCGATCGTGTTATTTGGGATTTAATCGGAACGAAAGAATTTCAACGCTTACGCCGTATTAAGCAGCTTGGAACGACATTTTTTACATTTCACGGTGCAGAGCATAGTCGCTTTACTCATTCATTAGGTGTATATGAGATTATTCGTCGTATGATTGATGATGTGTTTGATGGCAGACCGAACTGGAATGCTGAAGATAGATTGTTATGTTTATGTGCGGCATTACTTCATGATGTCGGTCACGGCCCGTTTTCTCACTCCTTTGAAAAAGTATTTTCATTAGATCATGAGAAATTTACACAAAAGATTATCGTTGGAGATACGGAAATTAATCGCGTATTAAGTCGTGTGGATAAAGATTTTCCACAAAAGGTAGCCGATGTAATCGCAAAAACATCTTCTAATAAATTAGCGATTAGCATGATTTCCAGTCAAATTGATGCAGATCGTATGGACTATTTATTAAGAGATGCGTATTTCACTGGCGTAAAGTATGGAAACTTTGATATGGAACGTATATTGCGTGTCATGCGTCCGTACGGCAATCAAGTAGTTATTAAAAATAGTGGTATGCATGCTGTTGAGCATTATATTATGAGTCGTTATCAAATGTATTGGCAAGTATATTTCCATCCGGTGACGCGCAGTGCTGAAGTTATTTTAACGAAGATTTTACACCGTGCAAAATCATTGCACGAGAAGTATTATACATTTAAAAATCATCCGGTTCATTTCTATTCTTTATTTGAAGAAGAAGTAACAGTAGAGGATTATTTAAAGTTAGACGAGAACGTTATGTATTATTACTTCCAAGTATGGCAAGACGAAGAAGATCCAATTTTAAGTGATTTATGCCGCCGTTTTATGAATCGAAACCTATTTAAATATGTAGAGTTTACAGATAAGCACGGTTTAGATAATTGGATGGAATTAAGTAGCTTATTTAAAAAGATTGGACTTGATCCAGAATACTATTTAGTAGTTGATTCAACATCAGACTTACCGTATGACTTTTACCGTGCTGGTGAAGAAGAAGAACGTCTGCCAATCTTACTTCTTATGCCAAATGGAGAGCTTAGAGAGCTTTCACGTGAATCGGATATTGTTGAGGCGATTACTGGTAAGAAGAGAAGGGATCAAAAATTATTCTATCCGCATGATTTAATCTATGAAGATGGAAGAAAAGGAAAATATAAAGAGAGAATCATCGAGTTACTAGAAGGAAAAAAATAAGAAGCAGCTAAGAGCTGCTTCTTATGAAAGAACTTGGAATTATTTGTCGCTTAAGCGTTTTCCGCCAACTGCATAATGGTTTTTAGACATTTCTTCGATGAAAACAACGATGTTTTCTTCAGGAGCACCAGTTGTTTCGCTTACTGCTGCTGTTACTTTCTCAGCAAGAGCTTTCTTTTGTTCCTCTGTGCGTCCTTCTAGCATTTTCACTGTTACGTATGGCATATATAATCGCTCCTTTTATGTAAGTTACACTCTTATTATAGCGGATTATGGGGAAGAACAATCGAAAAAACAAATAATTTCTTTTTTTGACATATTGAAGAGGAGATGAATCATGGATCAGTTATTTAGATATCCATTGCAAGAAATCCCGTTAGTAGCAATGGCGATTATTATTGCATTATCAGTGCATGAATTTGCGCATGCATATGTTGCATATAAATTTGGAGACGATACAGCAAAGAGACAAGGTCGCTTAACTTTATCACCGATGGCGCACTTAGATCCTATCGGGATGATTGCAGTATTAATTCTTGGTTTCGGTTGGGCAAGGCCAGTACCAGTTAACCCGTACAATTTTAAAAGACCGCGTCTTGCTGGGATATTAGTTTCGATTGCTGGGCCGATCAGTAACTTAATTTTAAGTGCGATTGGTTTAATTATTTTATATAGTTTAGCGGTATTCGGAGTATTTGATGCAATTCCAGCTGCAGTAGCAGATACGTTAGGTCGATTCTTCCAAATTTTTATTATGCTTAATATCGTTTTACTTGTATTTAACTTATTACCAATCCCGCCACTTGATGGATATCGTGTTGTGGAGGATTTAGCACCAGCAAATATTCGTGCGAAAATGACACAGTATGAAAAGTATGGAGCAATCGCGTTATTAATTCTCGTTATTACACCGCTTAGCAATTACACAATTCAACCTATTTTCAATGTTGTCATTCCGTATGTATTTGTATTTTTAGACAGTATCATTGCGCCTATTTTCAGGCTTTTCTAATCAGTAAGCGAGGAGGACTTTATATATGACAGAGAAAAAGAAAAAAATCGGTTTTAATATCGTGAAAAATGATTCAACAGATGGACATGGTGGATTTGGCGTTGGGGCATTAAGCCTAGAAAATATTTCACCTGTATTTGTCGATGTACTAGAGAAAACAGCCTTTGTTGATATCGGTGCGATGCATGCGCGTAGTACGGTCGAAAAAGGTATTAAGTTTTTAACAAATAAAGATGAAGTTCCAAACGGAAAACCATTTTGGCTTGTGTGGGTAACGATTGAAAGAACTGCGACAGGAGCTTATTATGCAGGTGTAACAGCTTGTGAAATGACAGTTGACCGTGAAATTCGTCGCGGATATAAATCACTTCCAGAGCACGTAAACAAAATGGATAAATCAATGAAGCGTCACATTATGGTTGACCATATGGATGAATCATCTAAAAAAGTACTTGGTACATTCTTGAAAGAACATAATGAAGCGATTTGGAACGAATCTAGTGAAGAATTGCACCGTGCATTATTAAGTGAATAAAAAATAGCTGACGGATGCCCGTCAGCTATTTTTTTTACCAAGGAAGATATTTTTTCCACCAACCTGTTTTTTTCTTTTCTTCAGTTGTCTTTTCAAATTCTTCCTTATCATCAACATGATCCATACAATATTCAGTTGGTTCTGTACCTTTTGCGAAATACATTTTAACTGAAATTGGACAGTTTTTTGTAGCGATTTTTCCGTTTTCAGGATTAATATCGACTGCAACGACGTCACTTGGCTGCTTAAACTCTTTTTTAGGTTGGCCATCTAAGCCTTTCTCCATCGTATCGGTCCATATTCTTTTCGCATATCCTTGTTCTGCTACGTTTGAAATCGATTTAGGTTGATCATATCCAACCCATACACCAGTTACGATTTGCGGGGTAAATCCAATCATCCAACTATCTGTTTCAGTAGAACCAGATTTTCCGGCATATGTTCTCGAGAGTTTAGATAACATCGACTGACCAGTTACAGCAGCGTAACTGCTTAGTTTTTTATTAAACATACCCGTCATCATTTCTTCCATCACAAACGCTTTGCTCTTATCGAGAACTTGTTTGCTCTCCAAATGAGCATCGTATAACATATTCCCTTCATGATCCATAATGCGGCGAATGAAAATAGGTTTTACTTCCTTTCCGCCGTTTGCGAACATGCTATAAGCATTTACCATTTCAATTGGCTTTACAGGAGATGTACCAAGAGCAAGAGACGGAACATCTTTTAATGCACTCGTAATTCCGAATTGTTTCGCTGTTTTTGTAAGGATATCTTCACCTAAAAATAAATTTGTTTTCACAGCATATATGTTATCAGAGACTGCGAGGGCTTGTGCCATCGTTACGAAATCATCTGCATAATAATCTTTATAGTTTTTTGGTTTATACTTTGAAACACCGTCACCTAAAGTAAATACCGTGTATTCGCTTTTTAAGCGCGTAGCCGGGGTGAAACCTCGTTCTAGTGCCGCATAGTATAGAAATGGCTTAAATGTAGAACCAGGCTGACGAACGGCTTGTGTAGCCCTGTTAAATTGACTCGTATTATAATCAGTTCCACCAACAAGGGCAGCTACTTCACCTGTTTTTGGATTCATAGAGACGAGAGCAGTTTGTATGTTTGTTGTGTCAGGTATGTGATCTTTTACAGCTTGCTCTGCAACCGATTGTAATTTAGGGTCTAGCGTTGTATAAATACGCAGGCCGCCCTTTTGTAAGGCTTGCTCATCTAATCCGATATCAAGAAGAAGAGAAGCCTGTACAGCATCTTGGAAATAAGGCGCGACCTCTGCCACTTTTTTCGCATCTAATGAAGCAAAGCTTAGTGGTTCTTTTTTTGCTGAAGTTGCTTGTTTCTTCGTAATATAACCTTGTTCTACCATTTCATCTAATATGAGAGATTGTCGTCCTTTAGCACGATCCTCTTTCAAAAAAGGAGAGTAGACACTAGGTCCTTTCGGGATACCAGCGAGCATGCTAGCTTCTGCTAATGTTAATTCTTTTGCTGTTTTATCGAAATATAGACGAGACGCAGCTTCGATTCCGTAAGCGCCATGTCCGTAATAAATTGTATTTAAATAACCTTCTAAAATATGATTTTTATTATAGTTCACTTCAAGGCGGACGGTGTACATCGCTTCTAATAGTTTCCGTTTCCACGTTTTATCATGATCTAAGTATAGGTTACGAGCATACTGTTGTGTAATCGTACTAGCACCTTGGACTTTTGCCATCGCTTTTAAATCGGCAACAATAGCCCCAGCAATACGCTTCATATCAAAGCCATGATGTTTGTAGAATCGTTGATCTTCGATAGATAGTGTTGCCTCTTTTACATAAGGAGAGATTTCATTGAGAGATACATTGTAGCGTTTTTGCATTTCATTACTTTGCCCTATAACAGTGTCATCATTAGCGTAAAAGACACTTGTTTGCGGGACAGCAACAGGAGGAGGTCCCATAATTTTTGCAATTATAATAATAACAAAAAAGGAAAAAACGAAAAAAAGAACAGAAGAAAACATTACGGTGAAGAAAAGACGTTTATATTTTTTAAGTTTCGGATTCATAGTTTGATTCATCTTTTTCAGCCCCTCATTCATACAAACATTATTGTATTAGTATTGAGGGTTTTCGGTTATTTTAAACAATGAAATTTTGAAAACAAAAGCTCCTTCAATTAAGAAAGGAGCTCAAAGGCACGTGCTGGCCAATCGGTAATAATGACATCTACGCCATAATCAACCATAGTTTGTAAATCTTTGTATTCGTTAATTGTATAAGGGCGGAAAACATACCCTTGTTTTTGCGCTAGTTGAACAAATTCCTTTGTTAGTAGTTGAAAGTTTGGATGTAAACCAGTTGCTTCTCTAGTTTTTGCTTCAGCGATAGGATCAGCAAGTGGTGTATCGTATAAAATCGCTCTTGGGATTTCAGGAGCAATCTCTGCTAATAATGAAACAGATTCGTGGTTAAATGAGGAGAATACAATTTGATTAGATAGATGATATTCTCGAACAAGAGCCACAACTTTTTCTTCAATATTAGGGTAGTGAATGACATCTGTTTTTAACTCAATATTGAGCTGTAAATTTGTTGTAGATAGCCAAATGAACACTTCACGTAACGTTGGAATTTTTGCTTCATCGAAAGAGGGGTCTTTATGGCTACCAGCATCTAAAGCTTGTAATTCCGCTACCGTTTTTTCAGAAACAAGACCTATGCCATTTGTTGTGCGATCTACCGTTTCATCGTGAATCACGACAAGTTCACCATCTTTTGACAGGTGGACATCAAGTTCAATTCCATGGGCACCAATGCGTTCAGCTTCTTGGAAGGCAATCATCGTATTTTCTGGATGTGTTCCTTTTACCCCGCGGTGGGCGAAAATAAGTGGTTTATTCATACGGAAATCTCCTTATCGTTTCTTTTCTTTCATTATGAAACTGCTTTTGAAAAAATACAATTGAATAGGATAAACATTTACAAAAGTCTAACAGTTGCACAAAAGTTAACGTTAACGTAAAATGTAATAGTTGAGTGAAGGGAGGAATAAACATGTATAAGATTGATGAAGTCACAAAGCAAGTTGGTTTAACAAAACGTACACTTCGTTATTATGAGGAAATTGGTTTAATTCATCCCCCAGAACGTAGTGAGGGGAACATTCGCCTGTATACAGATGAGGATATCGCCAGAATTAAACGGATTGTGGAAGCGAAAGAAGTATTAGGAATTACGCTTCAAGAAATGCAACATTTCTTATCGTTAAAAGAAAGAATGGAACAAAGAAGAAATAGTGCAAACCCTCGTGACCGCGAAATGATTCAAGAAATTAAAGAGATGCTTGAAAAACAAGTGCAAACGCTAGACGAGAAAATGGAGCAAATGCAGCGTGTAAAGGTGGAACTAGAAGATAGCTTACATCGTGCAGTGACATTTTTGGAGAGTACAAAAGGAGAATGATCAAAATGGAGAGCAAACAAAAATTAGGGAGATTAATTACAGTGGTGGCTACCTTCCTTGCCTTTTCGGGTATAGGGGTAGTCGATCCAATCTTACCAAGCATTGCTGAACAAATTGGTGCATCGCATTGGCAAGTAGAGATGCTATTTACAGCATATATTTTAACGATGGCAATTATGATGTTACCAGCTGGAATATTCGCATCAAGATTTGGTGATAAACGAATGATGACGATCGGTCTTGCGATTGTAACTGTATTTGCGTTTATATGCGGTATATCGCAAACGATTGCCCAATTATCTATTTTCCGCGCGGGGTGGGGATTAGGAAATGCAATGTTCTTCGCAACGGCGATGACATTATTAATTGCATTAAGTAAAGAAGTTCATGAAGCAGTAGGATTGTATGAAGCAGCTATCGGTTTAGGAATGGCAGGCGGACCGTTATTAGGCGGGATATTAGGTGGACATTCTTGGCGTTACCCATTTTTTGCGACGAGTATTTTAATTTTCTTAGCATTTATTTTAGTTTTCTTTTTTGTAAAAGAACCGGAGCGAAAAGTGAAGCGTAAAGCGGCAGGTGTAGGAGAATTACTTAACCTGGTGAAATATAAGCCGTTTATGCAAGGTGCGATTTCAGGAATGTTATACTACTACGGATTTTTCGTGGTGTTAGCATATTCACCACTTATTATGCATTTATCTGCTATTCAATTAGGATTTGTATTTTGTGGATGGGGATTAGCGTTAGCTTACGGTTCTGCAATTTTAGCCCATAAGCTAGAAGGGAAATATGAGCCGAAGGCATTGTTAAAAGGTAGTTTACTCGTATTTGCCCTATTTTTAATTGCACTATTCTTTGTGAAAGTTATGTGGTTACAAATTGTATTAATTGTTCTATCAGGATTAGCGTCAGGGTTAAATAATGCATTATTTACAAGTTATGTAATGGATATTTCACCTTATGAAAGATCTGTTACATCTGGTGTTTATAACTTCGTTCGTTGGTTAGGTGGCGCAATTGCTCCAATCTTATCAGGAATCATCGGCCACACTGTTTCACCGCAAAGTCCATTTTTAGTCGGTGGAATTGTGGTGTTAGTCGGTTGCGTAATAATTTTAATTCCAATTCGTAAACCGGTAGAAGTAGAGACAAAAGCCCTTTCTTAAGAAAGGGTTTTCTTTCCTATTACAGGGCAATCCCTTTTCACATATATGTTAGAACCCTCTGACTAAAATATATTTTCGGTATTTTTGTACTTTTAACTATACTTTTCGGATGTTTTGTTTTATTTTTGTTAGGGGACATTAATGATGTCCCTATTATAAATTTGCATTGAAAGGCGTGATTGTACGATGGAACTATGGTTCACTGAAAAACAAACAAAACATTTTGGGATTACGGCACGTATTAACCGCACATTACATACGGAGCAAACAGAATTCCAAAAACTTGATATGGTTGAAACGGAAGAGTTCGGAAACATGCTTATTTTAGATGGCATGGTTATGACAACAGAAAAAGATGAGTTCGTTTATCATGAAATGGTAGCGCACGTACCTTTATTTACACATCCAAACCCTGAAAACGTATTAGTTGTAGGTGGTGGCGATGGTGGTGTTATTCGTGAAGTGTTAAAACACCCAAGCGTAAAGAAAGCAACTCTTGTTGAAATCGATGGAAAAGTAATTGAGTACTCTAAACAATACTTACCATCAATTGCAGGCGCATTAGATAATGAGCGTGTAGAAGTAAAAGTAGGAGACGGTTTCCTACACATCGCAGAGAGCGAAAATGAATATGACGTAATTATGGTAGATTCTACTGAGCCAGTAGGACCAGCAGTAAACTTATTTACGAAAGGTTTCTACGCTGGAATTTCAAAAGCGTTAAAAGAAGATGGTATTTTCGTTGCACAAACGGACAACCCTTGGTTCACACCAGAACTAATTACAACTGTGTTTAAAGACGTAAAAGAGATCTTCCCAATTACTCGTTTATACACAGCGAACATTCCAACTTATCCAAGTGGTCTTTGGACGTTCACAATTGGATCTAAAAAACATGATCCATTAGAAGTAAGTGAAGAGCGTTTCCACGAAATCGAAACGAAATACTACACAAAAGAATTACACAATGCAGCATTCGCATTACCGAAATTTGTTGGCGATCTAATTAAGTAAGAGAATCGTATCGAACCAATAAAGTGTAAGTAGCTCATTTAAGGTGTTTGTCCAGAAGACTTGAACATGCTAGCTACTTACACTACTGTAAAGAAAATTGTCTTCTTATTGTAAAAAAGAAGACCCCCGGTAAATCGAGAAAGAGGAGCAATTCGCTCCAAATTTGAGAAATAATGAAAGGTTGGGATACCTTAAGTTCCACATAAGGAGGAAAAGAATATGCGTTTTGATGAAGCTTATTCAGGTAAAGTATTTATTAAAAGTCATCCAAGTTTTGAAGAGTCAAAGGTAGTTATTTACGGGATGCCTATGGATTGGACAGTAAGTTACCGTCCGGGATCTCGCTTTGGCCCTGCACGTATTCGTGAAGTATCAATCGGTCTTGAGGAATATAGTCCATATTTAGATCGTGAACTAGAAGAGGTAAAATATTTTGATGCGGGTGATATCCCGTTACCATTCGGAAACGCACAACGCAGCTTAGACATGATTGAAGAGTATGTATCAAAACTTTTAGATGCCGATAAGTTTCCACTAGGGCTCGGCGGTGAGCACTTAGTGTCTTGGCCAATTTTTAAGGCAATGGCAAAAAAATATCCGGATTTAGCAATCATCCACATGGATGCTCATACTGATTTACGTGAATCATATGAAGGGGAGCCTTTATCCCACTCTACACCAATTCGTAAAGTGTGCGATTTAATTGGTCCGGAAAACGTATATTCTTTCGGAATTCGTTCTGGAATGAAGGAAGAATTTGAATGGGCGAAAGAAGTAGGTATGAACTTATACAAATTTGACGTACTAGAGCCGTTGAAAGAAGTATTACCGAAACTTGCAGGACGCCCAGTTTATGTCACAATCGACATTGACGTATTAGACCCAGCTCACGCTCCAGGAACAGGAACGTTAGAAGCTGGAGGTATCACATCTAAAGAATTATTAGATTCCATCGTGGCAATTGCAAATTCAAATATAAATGTAGTTGGAGCAGATCTAGTAGAAGTAGCTCCTGTCTACGACCATAGTGATCAAACACCAGTCGCAGCAAGCAAATTCGTGCGGGAAATGCTGCTCGGTTGGGTAAAGTAAAAGTGAAGCCGACTGTTTAGACCCGGTGACTAAGGTTCTTTCCTGCAAAAGGTGCTTTTTACCTTTTGGCAGGGAAGGTTCTTAGACGCAAGGGTCTAGGAGGCGTAACTGGATAGAAATAAAAGCGGAGATTTTAGCCGCTGTAGCTGGATAAAACAAGAGCCTCCTATATGAATAGGGGCTCTTGTTTTATCGATATGTGTCGGTAAATCTACATATTAAAAAAAACGCTGATATAATTTCACTGACTGTCACGAGACATAAAAAAGAGCGATTCTCAAACGATGAGAATCGCTCTTTTTCTTATGCAACATTCTCTTCCGAAGCAATGCCGCGAATTTCATCAGCAGAACGGATTGGATATTTGCGGAATATAATTGATCCGATGTACCCAACAATCGTGGTAACGATTCCACATAATACAGCAGCAATTGTTACTTTTACGACGTCATTAAATCCGAATAAGACAAGAAGTCCTGGGATTGGTGATGCGGTTCCTGGTGCATTATTAACGAGCTGGAACAGAGATGTAATAATACCAGCAAGTGCACCGCCAACGAAGTTTGTCGCATAAATTGGAATTGGATTTGCTGAAACAACATCGGCTTGTGTTAAAGGCTCGATTGCTACAGCGATTGTGTCTTTCTTTGAACAAATTTTTAGTCGTTTAAAGAAAATAAAGTTCATTGGGGCTGAGGCTGCTACAGCAAGACTACCAATTGCCATTGGTAAACCTGTTAATCCAAGCATTGCAGTTAGTGCCATAGAACTTAATGGAGAGGTAGAAATAACTGTTATTAATCCACCAAGCATAATGCCCATAATGATAGGACTTTCTGTAGTTGCAACTGAAATCATAGAACCGATTTTACCGAGCGTTGCGTTCACGAGCGGATCCATAAGCATGGCCATTCCGCGTGAGATTGGTGCGGCAATAAATAAAATTGCTAAAAACTCTACACCAGCAGGTAATTTCTTTTCGAGGAATTTCACGACGAAAGCGCAAACGTATCCGGCAAAAAATCCTGGTAAAATGCCGAATCCACTAGTAGCGATACCGATTAAAACAGCATATACGGGTGAAACACCGATTGCTAGTGCGACTAAAATTGCGGCTGCGACACCACTCATACTACCAGAAGCTTCTCCTACTGATTGTAGAAAGTCATTATGAAACATTTCTCCACCGATATAACGGTGAAATGCTTCAATAAGAAAACTTGCGATTGCTGCATTAGCTAAAGCACCCATTGCTTTCATTCCGTAAGGAGCGCGGTAACTAAAAAGTGTAAATAGACAAAGTACAACAAGTAATAGTGCTAAACCTTGCAAGATAGCCATTGGAAAACTGTCTCCTTTGATTTTTGTAATAAAAATTTGTATCATTCAATAATAATATAAAAGTTCATGAAACGGAAAAAATTTTTATTGGGAAATTGCTATAAGGTGAAAAACCCTTACAATAATGTAAGGAAAGTGTAAGACTTTTCAATAGAGTATAGTATGCCTTTTTCCGTATAATACAGGTATAGACATAAGACTAGTGAGAAAGAAGTGCAAACAGGAGGCGCATGTATGAAATTGGTAATTAAAGTTTTAGTTGTATTCGCCATTATTCTAGGTGGAACAGCGTATTATTTGAACACAAAAACAGAAGGTGTACATGCTTTTGTAGACAACTTCTTTTCAAATAAAGAAATACAAGATTATTATGCGGTTATAGATAAAGGTGAGAAAAAAGACGGTGAATACTTGTATACATTTAAAGGGTATACAGAAGACGGAAAGTTACAAGTTGTGAAAAGAATGATGAACCGTGAATTGCATACTGGGGCGTTTATAAAAATTTATGCAAAAGGTATGCAAGGAAAAGGATGGGCTGAAATATCGAAAGAGTCAATCCCACAAAAAGCGTTGGAAAAAATAGAAAAACCATAAAAGGAGCGACTTATTCGCTCCTTTTTTAGTGCGTTAAAATAGTGATAGATGTTTTTTCTTTGTTAGAAATGATTTTTGCACGTCCACCAATCGGGAAAGTGAAAATCGGGGTTGTATGCCCGAAACTTGCGTTTACAATGACAGGGATATGTGCGAGTTCAGGTTTTGAAGCAATCATTTCTTGAATGTCTTCTATCGTACATTCTGCGCCTTTTTGCATCTTTCCTATAACGATGCCTTTTACATGTTCAAAATCTTGTTGTTGCATAAGAGAATGTAAATAGCGATCAAAAGTTTTAAGGGTAGATGTTCCTGTTAAACTATCCTCTTCAATAAATAAAATTTTCTCCTTTAAGTTAGGCATATATGGCGTACCTTGCAGTAAGTTAAATGTGCTCATATTGCCACCGATAATATCTCCTGTAGCTTCTCCCTCGTGAATTGAAACATATCCTTTATTTTTAATAAATTCTCGATTTTCCTGATCTACATACCAAGAATCATCGCTCCATGTTTCAGATGGCAATATTTCAATAGGTTCATTAGAAGTTAAGCATTTTAAAAAGTAATCGGTCGTATACTCGAGTCCTTTTTCCATTCCAAATGAAGAGAAATGGGGTCCTGAATATGTAACAAGTCCTGTTTTTGTGTAAATTGCATTATTTAACGCAGTGATATCAGAATAGCCACAGAAAAATTTCGGGTTTTCTCGAATCAAATCGTAATCGAGATGTTTTAATAAGCCATTAGAGTTGTATCCGCCAAGTGTCGTCAAAATGGCTTTTACATTCGGGTCTCTAAATGCTTCGTGAAGATCGTGAACGCGTGAAGAGATAGAAGAGGAAGCAAATCGATCTATCTCATCAGCATATGTTGAGAATGTAACTTGAAAGCCCATGTCGTTTAATCTTTTTATAGCAAGCTCTTGATTCGTATTTGAGACAATACTTAAACTACAAGATGGTGAAATAACTCTAATTTCATCACCCTTTTTTAATTTTGTTGGTAGCACTTAGATTCACCTCTATAATTAATTAAATATTTAGATTTAACAAATATTTTATCATATGAAATAAAGTGAAAGTGAATTATTTTTTGAAATAGAGTTTTCCTGATTTTTCAGCAGACAGACAGAGGTTTTTTTTGATATGATAGGAAAAGTGATTTATTATAAGTAGTATTTAATATCTATAACATTTGAAAGGTGTGCAAGACGTGGAGAAACAACTTGCAGGCTTGCCGGTACACGTTCATTTCGTAACAGAAATCCGTGAAGGGGCGAGGAAGGAAACCGTTGCTTTTGAAGCAAATGGTCAATACTATGTAAAAGGTCAAGGTACATACGTAACATTCCAAGAGCCGAACGAACAGGGCGAAGTGAAAACAATTATTAAAATTCAAGATGAACAAGTTCTCATTATGCGTTCAGGTGCTGTTTCAATGCGTCAAACGCATGTGAAAGGTGAATGGACAACTGGTACGTATACGAGTGAACTTGGTACGTTTGCATTGCAAACGAAAACTGATAACGTTCTTTTTAAATGGTCGGATGAAAAGAAAAAAGGACAACTCTTCTTAACGTACGCATTGCTTCTAAGTGAACAAGAAGCTGGCAGATATACAATTACACTTAATTTGAAGGAGGCAAAATAATGAATTCTTTAGAACAAGTAAAAGGATTAATTAAAGAAGAAATTCAAGCTGCTGTATTAAAGGCAGAATTAGCGACGGAAGAACAGATTCCAAACGTTGTATTAGAATCTCCAAAAGATAAAACAAATGGTGACTTCTCTACAAATATGGCAATGCAACTTGCACGCGTTGCGAAAAAAGCACCTCGTATGATTGCAGAAGAATTAGTTGCAAACTTCGATAAAGCAAAAGCTTCTATTGAAAAAATTGAAATCGCTGGTCCTGGTTTCATTAACTTCTACATGGATAATAGCTACTTAACAGACTTAATCCCAACAATCGTTAATGCTGGTGAAGCTTACGGTGAAACGAATACTGGTAAAGGTGAAAAAGTACAAGTCGAGTTCGTATCTGCGAATCCAACAGGTGACCTTCACTTAGGACATGCACGTGGTGCGGCAGTAGGTGACACTTTATGTAACGTATTAGCGAAAGCAGGATACGATGTATCTCGTGAGTACTACATTAATGACGCTGGTAACCAAATTCATAACTTAGCTCTTTCTGTTGAAGCTCGTTACATGCAAGCTTTAGGTCTAGAGAAAGAAATGCCAGAAGACGGATACCATGGTGCGGATATCATTGGAATCGGTAAACGTTTAGCTGAAGAGTTTGGCGATCGTTATGCAAAAGCTGATGCTGAAGAAAGCTATGAATTCTACCGTGAATACGGTTTAAAATATGAGTTAGCAAAACTTCAAAAAGACTTAGAAAGCTTCCGTGTTAAATTTGATGTATGGTTCTCAGAAACATCATTATACAAAAACGGAAAAATCGATGCTGCACTTGCAGTATTAAAAGAGCGTGACGAGATCTTTGAAGAAGGCGGTGCAACTTGGTTCCGTTCAATGACTTACGGTGACGACAAAAACCGTGTATTAATTAAAAATGATGGTTCTTACACGTACTTAACGCCAGATATCGCGTATCACCGTGATAAATTAGAGCGTGGTTTCGATAAGCTAATCAATATTTGGGGTGCTGACCACCATGGTTACATTCCGCGTATGAAAGCTGCTATTCAAGCGCTAGGTTACGATAAAGAAACACTTGAAGTAGAAATCATCCAAATGGTACAACTGTATCAAAACGGTGAAAAAATGAAGATGAGTAAGCGTACAGGTAAAGCAGTTACACTTCGTGAGCTTATGGAAGAAGTAGGCGTGGACGCAATGCGTTACTTCTTCGCAATGCGTAGCGGCGATTCTCATTTAGATTTCGATATGGACTTAGCTGTATCAAAATCTAATGAAAACCCAGTATACTATGCACAATATGCTCATGCTCGCGTATGCAGTATCCTTCGTCAAGGTGAAGAGTTAGGATTAGCTACAGGCGGAGACGTGAACTACAAACTTGTTACTTCTGAGAAAGAAGTAGAGTTACTGAAAAAACTTGGTGAATTCCCAGCAGTAGTTGCGGATGCAGCACAAAAACGTCTGCCACACCGCATTACAAACTATGCATTTGAATTAGCAGCAACATTACACAGCTTCTACAATGCAGAAAAAGTATTAAACCAAGATAACTTAGAATTAAGTAAAGCTCGTTACGAGTTAATGAAAGCAGTACGTACTACACTTCAAAGCGCATTAGCAATCGTAGGAGTATCTGCACCAGAAAAAATGTAATTAAGAAAAGCGGAAGCGGCTTGCTTAGAATAGGAGGGGGATGGAGCTCCTGACAGAGAGGCGTACTTTGCCTCGGAGGAAGGCGCGAAGCCACCGAGTATTCTAGCCGCTGGAGCTGGACATAAAGAAAAGCGGAAGCGGACTTTCGTTTTTAAGTAAAAGGCAATCACACGATGTTGTGATTGCCTTTTTGTATGGGGATAATAAAAAATAAAATTTTATCAAACAAAAGGAGAATTTGCGTCGTCTTATATAAATGACAGGAGGTTTCCGATGGAAGAAAAGGTAGAAGAATTAATTGATATATAAGCAGCAAATATATTCCTTATGCTATAAATTAGCGAAAACGAAAGAAGATGCAGAAGATATTTTTCAAGAGACTTGGATAAAAGTTTTTTCCTCTAGGCACCAACTTTCTTGTGTGGAAAATTATAAAAAATGGATTACTACAATTTGTGCTCGTACATTTTATGACTTTTATCGTAAGAAGAAAAGGTGGAAAGATCGCGTATTGGATTTATTTCATAAAGAGGATGGTGGAGAAATAGATTTGGCAGATGAAGTGAATATATCAGAAAAATTTATTCAAAAAGTAGAAGCGGAAATGATACGGGAAGTTATACAGTTATTGAATGAAAAATATAAAACTGTGCTCGTACTCTACTATTATGAACAATACTCTTATAAAGAAATGAGCGAAATATTAAATATACCGATTGGCACGGTGAACTACCGCCTTAATTATGCGAAGAAGCAAATGCGGGAACATTTGGAGGGGTTCGTTTATGACGGAAGATAAGTTTGATCAGAAGATAAAAAGTAGCTTAGCGGGAGAGATGATTCCAAGCGAAGAGCTAATAAATAATACGAAGCAGATTGTGCGAAATGCTCAAAAAATAGAGAAGAGATGGGTTATATGTATTCATGCTATTTGGATGATTGTATTAACTGTCACTCTAGAGCAGTTCGTTAGTCATTTGGATCATAAAATATCTGTCATTATAACGATAGTTATTGTGATGCACCTATACATTCCTATATATGTTGTCATACAGTCATTTTTAAAGAAGGAGTATAAATTACATGATAGAGTTCGCTAATCCATTTGTAGTAATTGAGATAGCTGGGATTGCAATGTTTTTGGCTTTTATAACACTTTTAGTATGTGTAGTATCATGGGTGTATACAGATGCAAAAATGCGTGGAATAAGTAAGTGGTGGAGTGTTATAGCGATTGTATTGCCATTTTTTATTGGAGTTTTGTTATATATGGTACGAAGAAGTAAAAGGAAAGTAGAAGGAGAACATGCGATGAAGGGTATGAAAAAGCAAAAAATAACGCTGGTTGTGATATTTGCAAGTGCAATGCTTGTATTACTTAGCGGCTTTGCTTTCGTTCAAACGTTAGATGATATGTGGAGAGCTGGTGATATATATTTAGAAAATGAGAAGCAAGGGGAGACAAGTTACGAGGCAAAATTCTCATCATGGGATATTGCTGGGAAAGATATTGAACTTGAGTATGCAAAAGATACAGAAGTAACATTTTCTTATGAGACGGATGCAAAACGTGGGAATTTATGCTTTAGCTTGTATGAAAGGCAAGGAGAAGGAATAAGAGAGTTAAAAGAGATCTGTGAATCGAAAAAAGGTACTTTTAAAGCTGCATTAAAAGCGAATGAAAAGTATGTATTTAATATAAGTGGTGTAATGGTGAAAGATGGTTTTGTAAAAGTGAATTGGGAAACAAAGTAAAGGGCCTTGAGAAAGGCCCTTTATTTTATCGGATTGTATACGTAACCGAAAAGCTAACAGGACTATAGTAAACGTAAGGTGCATGAAACTGAACGTACATATTTCCATCTGTTTTTGCAGTGAAAATTCGGCCGTAACCATCAGAATAACGTCCAATAAGTTTATGATTTGAGTCATAAACACTGTAACTAGGAGTTTTGCTGTTAGGTTGAATTGTTAGTTCCTGTCCTTTTTGAAGGAAAACAGGTTCTTGTTCAGAACTACTTCCAGTTTGCAAAGAATAAAATTTTGTAAAGCTTTGTTCTTGAGTAGCGGCAGCCGCCTTTGTTTCAGGAATAAACGCGGTAGCACCAGTAATTCCTGCTAAAGTTAACGCACCGGCTAAAATCATTTTTTTCATAGTAAAGAAGCCTCCTTATTAGTTGTAATCATTTTTGTTACAGTTAATATTGTATATGATAATGAGTGGGAGGAAATATGCTTTTATGCATATATGTATTTTCTCAATAAAAAATCACCACTTTAAAGTAGGTGATTTTTGTTATAACTAATTGTTTTTTTCTTTTGGACTGACAAAAGAAGACGGATAAAGGCTTTATATCTGTTTTTTTTTAAAATTAATTTGTATTGAGAAATAGAAAAGTGCAACCTGAATTATTTGTATATTTTTAATGAGGATATAGATGTTATCACTTTTAAAAGAAAGGTGGCTTTTTCTGAAAAACCTAAACATATAATGTTGTGTAAATTAAGGAGAATTATATGAGGGTGGTCAACCTTAGCCAGAATATGATATGTAAAATAGGATAATTGGTTAACCTAAAGATGCCTTATAATAATGAAGTAAAAATGGGGAGCAACAATTAACTATTGATTTTTGGTAACAATTCTAGAATAATAGACTATGGAAAAAATTTGTTGTTTTTTGGGGGAATTACGAAAAAAGGCATGTCTGTATTATTTATTGATGAAATGCTAATAGGGAATGTTGTAATTGCTTTAAATCATGTTATTACAATCAAGGTAAGTGTACTTAAAATTATAATCTATCTAACAACTGAGTAGGTAATCCTCAAAACTTCTTATTTAAGGAGTCAAGGATTTGGTGCTAATCAACTTGATTTTTTAGATTCGATAAAAATAATGAGGAGATATACAGCTCTTATTTTTGATTTAACATCATTTATATATATATTAATACATAAATGTATATAAGTATATATAAATATTTTATTATTCGTAAAGAAATTAAAAATTTTTAGCGGATAGATGATATGTAGGTTTATTTTAATTTTTTGACATAGCTCTAGAATCAGATCCATCAGGAGAAACCCTTTTTCTCGACACCCATTTATATACTCCAAAAATGAAAAGACTGATTCCCGTATTTCTGCAAAATTCACATGAAATCAGTTGAAAATCACAATCGTTTTTAGTTACCCCAAAACTTGTTTCACTTTATTCAGATTTGGAGAATATTTCTTTTATCTTCATAGACAAATAATACTTCGTCCGTAATATTTTAATCATATAGCGCTGATGTTAAAATGTTTTTTGCATCAATTTATTTCGGTATTTAACTAAATATCAAATGTTTTAATACATGGACATTGTCAGCCGTACTTATGATGACAGAAAGCTTATCTTCTAATGATATCCTGTAAAATATGAGTATTTTAACTCGTTCCACATTTATAAGCTTTTTTGCTGGTATGCTGAATGCGACTATAATCCGTAATTTTCGTTATTTTTCAGAACGATAAGTATGGAAGTTGATAGGATGCATATTTGCTGTGAAGTAGTTAGTCTATATTTGCCCGCACTAAAATCTTTTACACATAGAATAATCATTTTATAATCCCTAAGGCACAAAAAGAAGAATGGTTGTCATGAGTTTCGTCTGGAATGCATTTTAAATCATTTTTTCCTGATTTTAAATGTATTCCAGTATCTGTCGCCTATATGTATTTATTATTTAAACTTTTTTGTCAAAGTTTATCTATGTTCCTATTAAAAAATATAGGTCAAAAGTACATAATTGTAGGCGTGTCGAAAATGTTAGATACACTTATAAAAAATCAAGTTTCAAGTTGTTAAGTAGTAGTGAAGGGGGGAAGAGAAATCATAATAGCTATTAAAAATACGTAGGTGAAATAGTTGGATAATAGAATTTTCATCATAACATGTTTGTACCAGAAACTATTTATATTTTAAATTATGAGGAGGCTAACATAAAGTATGTATTTAAAGAGAATAACTTCTATTTTTTCGATTATAATGATTTTCATGTTTACTATAGGTCAGAGTCTTTTACCTATAGTAGCAAACGCACAAGAATTAAATACATTAGGACTTGTGGATAGTTTTAAGATTGATAAAACAGATCTTTCTATCGGACAACGGACTAAAGTAACTATAAACTTCAGTGAAAAAGATAGTCTTAAGCTGAAGTCTGGAGACACACTAACATTAACACTGCCTCCAGAATTAAAAGGATTAAATACAGAGTTTCTATTAGATGATTATGGTACTTGTAAAGTCACTGCAGGTACTGTGGTATGTACATTTAATGATAAAGTGGGTACACATCAAAATATTAAAGGGTATTTAAACTTTTTTGTGGAAGCTGCTAATGTAGGAACGGATGAAAAGAAAGAGATTGAAACCGATTTCGGTACAAATGTAGATAAGCAATCTGTAACAATTACCGGCCCAAGCAGTGGTGGGGGTACAGATCCTGGAAAGCCACCATTTTTTTATAAAACTGGTGATATGAACTCAGGTAAGAGCGATGAAGTACGTTGGTTCTTGAATATAAACTTGGCTAAAGAAGAGTTAAGTGGTGATATTGTTGTGACTGATAATTTACAGGAAGGTCAAACACTTAATAAGGATAGTTTCTATATAATTGTAGATGATTATATAGGTCGTCGATCTTTAACGCTACAAGAGCTTGAAAAGCAAGGTTACGGAACGATTACCTTTACTGGAGACAAATCATTTAAAGTTGTGCTTAATAAGGATAAAGCGCGTCTTGCCTCCTTTTCGATTGGTTATACATCTACTATAACGGAAGCTGGGAAGAAGCAAGAGTTTTTTAAGAATGATTATACGATTGATTACCAAGTTCTAAACAAGGAACCAGTTAATGAATCGGGTACTCATCCAGTCGAAAATATGACAGCTGGCGGTGGTGCTGAAGGTAACGTGACTCCAAAAGGAACACTAAAAATTGTGAAGCATATTGAAGGGGATGAAGAAAAAGTAATCCCAAATGTTTCGTTTAAGTTGTATAAAGAGCCTGATGAACAAGTTGGAGATGTATATAAAACAGATGAAAAAGGGATAATTGAAATCCCTAATTTACAACCAGGTAAATATTATGTGAAAGAAGTTTCAGCTCCAGACTATGTTGATTTCGATCCTCAAGCAAAAGTAATTTTTGAAGTTAAATCAGATGCTGTAAATGGAGTTAAGTTGCCAATTCCGAATAAGGTGAAAACTACATCTATTGCAGGGACGAAGACGTGGAAAGGCGATAACGAGAAAGACCGTCCAAGTTCAATCAAAGTAGAGTTACTACAAAATGAGAAAGTAGTAGACACGAAAGAAGTAACAGCGGCAGATGGTTGGAAGTACAAATTTGACAACCTACCAGCATATGATGCAAATGGAGTAGCATACAAGTATGAAGTAAAAGAACAACCGATAGATGGATACACAACAGAAGTAAATGGTTATGACATTACAAATACAAAAGTGGTACAAACAACTAAGGTAGAAGGAACAAAAACATGGAAGGACGGAAATGCGCAAAGTCGTCCAACGATGATTAAAGTAGACTTACTACAAAATGGTACAGTGATTGCGACGCAAGAAGTGAGCGAAGCAACAGGATGGAAATATGAATTTAAAGATTTGGTAATAAACGATGTAGCCGGAACAGCATATAAGTATGAAGTGAAAGAACAACCGGTAGATGGATATGAATCCAAAGTAAATGGTTATGACATCACGAATACAAAAGTAGGCAAGACATCAGTTGCAGGAACGAAGACGTGGAAAGGTGGCACAGAGGAAGAGCATAAAGCCATCAAAGTAGACTTACTACAAAACGGTACAGTGATTGCGACACAAGAAGTCAGCAAAGAAACAGGTTGGAAGTATGAATTTAAAGATTTAGTAGCGTTCGATGCAAATGGAAAAGCATACAAGTATGAAGTGAAAGAACAACCGGTAGATGGATACGAATCCAAAGTCAATGGTTATGATATCACAAATACAAAAGTAGGCGAAACAAAAGTAGAAGGAACGAAAACATGGAAAGACGATAACGCGAAAGATCGTCCGGAAATGATCAAAGTAGATCTTTTACAAAACGGTAAAGTAGTAGATACAAAAGAAGTAACAGCGGCAATAAATTGGAAGTACACGTTTGAAAAACTTCAGGCATACGATGCAAACGGAGCAGCGTACAAGTATGAAGTGAAAGAACAAGCAGTACCAGGATATGAATCCAAAGTAAGTGGTACTGATATCACAAATACAAAAGTAGGCGAAACAAAAGTAGAAGGAACGAAAACATGGAAAGACGATAACGCGAAAGATCGTCCGGAAATGATCAAAGTAGATCTTTTACAAAACGGTAAAGTAGTAGATACAAAAGAAGTAACAGCGGCAACAAATTGGAAGTACACGTTTGAAAAACTTCAGGCATACGATGCAAAGGGAGCAGCGTACAAGTATGAAGTGAAAGAACAAGCAATACCAGGATATGAATCCAAAGTAAGTGGTACTGATATCACAAATACAAAAGTAGGCAAAACAAAAGTAGAAGGAACGAAGACATGGAACGACGGAAATGCAACAGACCGTCCGACAATGATCAAAGTAGACTTACTACAAAACGGGAATGTGATTCAAACACACGACGTACTAGCAGTAATGGGTTGGAAATATATATTCTCAGATCTAGAAGCATATGATGCGGAAGGAAAGGCTTACGAGTATACAGTGAAAGAACAGCCAGTACCAGGATATGAATCCAAAGTAAGTGGTACTGATATCACAAATACAAAAGTAGGTCAAACAAAAGTAGAAGGAACGAAGACATGGAACGACGATAACGCAACAGATCGTCCAGAAATGATTCAAGTAGACCTTTTACAAAATGGTACAGTGATTGCGACGCAAGAAGTAAGCAAAGTAACAGATTGGAAATATGAATTCAAAGATTTAGTAGCGTATGATGCAAATGGAGTAGCGTACAAGTATAAAGTGAAGGAACAACCGATAGCTGGATATGAATCCAAAGTCAACGGTTATGACATCACAAATACAAAAGTAGGCGAAACAAAAGTAGAAGGAACGAAAACATGGAAAGACGATAATGCGAAAGATCGTCCGGAAATGATCAAAGTAGATCTTTTACAAAACGGTAAAGTAGTAGATACAAAAGAAGTAACAGCGGCAACAGATTGGAAGTACACGTTTGAAAAACTCCAAGCATACGATGCAAACGGAGTAGCGTACAAGTATGAAGTGAAAGAACAGCCAGTAGCCGGATATGAATCCAAAGTAAATGGTACTAACATCACAAATACAAAAGTAGGCAAAACAAAAGTAGAAGGAACGAAAACATGGAAAGACGATAACGCGAAAGATCGTCCGGAAATGATTAAAGTAGACCTTCTACAAAATGGTACAGTGATTGCGACGCAAGAAGTAAGCAAAGCAACAGGCTGGAAGTACGAATTCAAAGATTTAGCAGCATACGATGCAAATGGAGTAGCGTACAAGTATAAAGTGAAGGAACAACCGATAGCTGGATATGAATCCAAAGTAAATGGTACTGACATCACAAATACAAAAGTAGGCGAAACAAAAGTAGAAGGAACGAAAACATGGAAAGACGATAACGCAACAGATCGTCCGGAAATGATTAAAGTAGATCTTTTACAAAACGGTAAAGTAGTAGATACAAAAGAAGTAACAGCGGCAACAAATTGGAAGTACACGTTTGAAAAACTCCAAGCATACGATGCAAACGGAGTAGCGTACAAGTATGAAGTGAAAGAACAGCCAGTAGCCGGATATGAATCCAAAGTAAATGGTACTAACATCACAAATACAAAAGTAGGCAAAACAAAAGTAGAAGGAACGAAAACATGGAAAGACGATAACGCGAAAGATCGTCCGGAAATGATTAAAGTAGACCTTCTACAAAATGGTACAGTGATTGCGACGCAAGAAGTAAGCAAAGCAATAGGCTGGAAGTACGAATTCAAAGATTTAGCAGCATATGATGCAGAAGGTAAGGCATACAAGTATGAAGTGAAAGAACAAGCAGTACCAGGATATGAATCCAAAGTAAGTGGTACTGATATCACAAATACAAAAGTAGGTCAAACAAAAGTAGAAGGAACGAAGACATGGAAAGATGATAACGCAACAGATCGTCCGGAAATGATTAAAGTAGACCTTTTACAAAATGGTACAGTGATTGCGACGCAAGAGGTAAGCAAAGCAACAGGTTGGAAATATGAATTTAAAGATTTAGCAGCATATGATGAAAATGGAGTAGCGTACAAGTATGAAGTGAAGGAACAACCGGTAGCAGGATATGAATCCAAAGTAAGTGGTACTGATATCACAAATACAAAAGTAGGCGAAACAAAAGTAGAAGGAACGAAAACATGGAAAGATGATAGCGCGAAAGATCGTCCGGAAATGATTAAAGTAGACCTTTTACAAAACGGTAAAGTAGTAGATACAAAAGAAGTAACAGCGGCAACAGAATGGAAGTACACATTTGAAAAGCTCCAAGCATACGATGCAAACGGAGTGGCATACAAGTATGAAGTGAAAGAACAGCCAGTAGCAGGATATGAATCTAAAGTAAGTGGTACTGATATCACAAATACAAAAGTAGGTCAAACAAAAGTAGAAGGAACAAAGACATGGAAAGACGATAACGCGAAAGATCGTCCGGAAATGATTAAAGTAGACCTTTTACAAAATGGTACAGTGATTGCGACGCAAGAGGTAAACAAAGCAACAGACTGGAAATACGAATTCAAAGATTTAGCAGCGTATGATGAAAATGGAGTAGCGTATAAGTATGAAGTGAAGGAACAAGCGGTGGTTGGATATGAATCCAAAGTAAATGGTACTGACATCACAAATACAAAAGTAGGCGAAACAAAAGTAGAAGGAACGAAAACATGGAAAGACGATAACGCAACAGATCGTCCAACAATGATCAAAGTAGACCTTTTACAAAATGGTAAAGTAGTAGATACAAAAGAAGTAACAGCAGAAACAAACTGGAAGTATACGTTTGAAAAGCTCCAAGCATATGATGAAAATGGAGTAGCGTACAAGTATGAAGTGAAGGAACAACCGGTAGCAGGATATGAATCCAAAGTAAGTGGTACTGATATCACGAATACAAAAGTAGCGAAATTGACAGTAGAAGGAACAAAAACGTGGAACGATAACCAAGCAACAGATCGTCCAAGCTCGATTAAAGTAGACCTTTTACAAAATGGTAAAGTAGTAGATACAAAAGAAGTAACAGCGGCAACAAACTGGAAATATGCATTCGCGGATTTAGAAGCATATGATGAAAATGGAGTAGCGTACAAGTATGAAGTGAAGGAACAGCCGGTAACGGGATACGGATCTGACGTACACGGTTATGACATCACAAATACGAAAGTAGGCGAAACAAAAGTAGAAGGAACGAAGACATGGAACGATAATAACGCAACAGATCGTCCGACAATGATCAAAGTAGACCTTTTACAAAATGGTAAAGTAGTAGATACAAAAGAAGTAACAGCAGAAACAAACTGGAAGTACACGTTTGAAAAGCTCCAAGCTTACGATGCAAAAGGTAAGGCATATAAGTATGGAGTGAAAGAACAGCCAGTAGCTGGATATGAATCCAAAGTAAAAGGTTATGACATCACGAATACAAAAGTAGGCGAAACGAAAGTAGAAGGAACAAAAACGTGGAACGATAACAATGCAACAGATCGTCCACGTTCGATTAAAGTAGACTTACTACAAAACGGTAAAGTAGTAGATACAAAAGAAGCAACGGCGGCAACAAACTGGAAGTATACGTTTGAAAAACTCCAAGCATACGATGCAAACGGAGCAGCGTACAAGTATGAAGTGAAAGAACAGGCAGTACCAGGATATGAATCCAAAGTAAATGGTACTGACATCACAAATACAAAAGTAGGCAAAACAAAAGTAGAAGGAACGAAAACATGGAAAGACGATAACGCAAAAGATCGTCCGGAAATGATTAAAGTAGATCTTTTACAAAACGGTAAAGTAGTAGACACAAAAGAAGTAACAGCGGCAACAGAATGGAAGTACACATTTGAAAAGCTCCAAGCATACGATGCAAACGGAGTGGCATACAAGTATGAAGTGAAAGAACAGCCAGTAGCAGGATATAAATCCAAAGTAAAAGGTTATGACATCACGAATACAAAAGTAGGCGAAACAAAAGTAGAAGGAATAAAGACGTGGAAAGACGGAAATGCAACAGACCGTCCGACAATGATCAAAGTAGACTTACTACAAAACGGGAACGTGATTCAAACACAAGACGTATTCGCAGTAATGGGTTGGAAATATACATTCACAGATTTAGCAGCATATGATGCGGAAGGAAAAGCTTACGAGTATACAGTAAAAGAACAAGCAGTATCAGGATATGAATCCGAAGTAAATGGTACTGACATCACAAATACAAAAGTAGGCGAAACAAAGGTAGAAGGAACAAAAACGTGGAACGATAACAATGTAACAGATCGTCCAAGTTCAATTAAAGTAGATTTACTACAAAACGGTAAAGTAGTAGACACAAAAGAAGTAACAGCAGAAACAAACTGGAAGTACACGTTTGAAAAGCTCCAAGCATATGATGCAAACGGAGTAGCGTACAAGTATGAAGTGAAGGAACAACCGGTAGACGGATACAAATCCGAAGTGAAAGGTTATGACATCACGAATATAAAAGTAGGCGAAACAAAAGTAGAAGGAACAAAAACGTGGAACGATAACAATGCAACAGATCGTCCACGTTCGATTAAAGTAGACTTACTACAAAACGGTAAAGTAGTAGACACAAAAGAAGTAACAGCAAAAACAAACTGGAAGTACACGTTTGAAAAGCTCCAAGCATACGATGAAAATGGAGTAGCGTACAAGTATGAAGTGAAGGAACAACCAGTAGCTGGGTATGAATCCAAAGTAAAAGGTTATGACATCACAAATACAAAAATCAAGGACGAGCCAAATGTAGATCCAAAAGATCCAAGTACAAATCCGAAAGATCCAAGCACAGATCCGAAAGATCCAAGCACAGATCCAAAAGATCCAAGTACAGATCCGAAAAATCCAAACACAAATACAGGCAACAATAGCGATTCAAAAGTTCCACCTACTACAGAAAATGATAAGCCAACATTACTTCCTAACACAGGAGGAACATCAGCAGGAATGAGTTCAATTCTTGGAGGTATGGTATTGTTCCTTTTAGGTGGAATCCTACTCGCTCGTCAGCGAATTAAATAATAAAAAAGCTTTAGATTATTGATTACACTGTAAACTGAGTAGCTGACAAATTAAAAAATTACTATTGATATTGCTCCCTTTAGGTAAGTATTCAAAAACACTTCACAATAAGGTGAAGGGAAGAATGCAGCCTGAAGGGTTTTTTTTATAGAAAAAAGGGAACAATTTCAAGGTGGACTCAATCAGTGGCTCTAAAACGATAACAAAACCGTTTTTAAGAAGCCCATTATCATTGGACCATAAGCTTAGAGCGTGGTATCTCATGTAATTTAAGGTCAATGCTATGTTTCATTAAGTTTTTGATGAATGCATAGCCATTTTTATGGCTAATTTAGAAATAGCATATTGTAAAGCTTTGTTCTTGAGTAGCTGATGCAACGTTTATTTTAGGAATGAAGGCATTAGTTCCTAAAGTTCAAGTTAACACAACTGCAAGAGCACCTTTTTATAATTGAAAAACCTTCTCATTAGATGTAATCAATAGTATTTAAATTTTTTATTCTACATAATGCTATGTGATTGATATCTTTTATTTATATATTACGATTTTAATTATACACCATAATACCATGTAATGAATATGCTTTTATGCATATTTATTTTTTCTTAATAAACAGCCACCGATTAATCGGTGGCTTGAAATAGTATTAAGCGGCTTTCTCTCCTGTTTTTACGGTGGAATGAAGGCTATTATAGATGCCTGTACCAATAACCTCTAATGCCATTTTCATACGTTCAGGTGAAATGTTCTCAAATACGTTATCTTGAGGTGTGTGATATACCTTCTCGATATGATAGATTAATGGATTCCAGCTATCGACACCCATCCAAATAAATAGAGCGGCAGGAATACCAACTTCAGCAAATGGTACGTGATCACTAGAGCCGAATTTTCCTTGCAGTACGAGGTCATTATTTAACTGTTTACCTGCTTGCAAGGCTGCGTCTGTTACAAGGTTTGGAGAACCGTTAGGCGTCATAACATATAAATTCTTTGCCTTATCGTAATTTGTTGCAACCATGTCTGCGTTAAAGACACCTAAAATTCGATCGCGTTCTTTTTGGGATAGACTATTAACGTAATAATCGGAGCCAAGTAAGCCAGTCTCTTCAGAACCAAAAGCAATAAAACGAATTTCTTTATCAGTTTCTACATTTTGAAAAGCACGAGCTAACTCTAATACTAATCCTGTACCAGAAGCATTATCGTTTGCTCCAGGTGCTCCAACTACACTATCATAGTGCGAACTTACAACGACAGCTTTTTCATTACCTGTACTGTTTTTTGGTTTCTTTTTAGCGATGACGTTTAAGGATTTTAAATTAGATTCATGTCTCGCTTTTAGGGAAAGAATTGTTGTCCCTTTTTTAGCGATTTCTTCTTTAAATGCATTTCCTTGCGCATAAGCAAGACCAAAGACAGGAATAGATTGCTTTTTCGTTAGGCGGGGATTGAAGGTTTGTCCATAATTTCCGCGTCCACCAATTAAACTGTATAAAAGAACACCTTTTGCTCCTTTGCTAACAGCATTTTCAACTTGTTTATTGTAGTCTGCTACTGTTGTTCCCCTTTCAAATAGAACAATCTTTCCATTTACTTCATTTGGAATATCCTCTAATTTTGTCCCACCTTGAACAAAGATAAGAGGAGCTGTAACAGCTTCTGTAGAAATTAGTGCGTTAGGAGCAGCGCCAGCTTGCCAATTACGCTTTGTGGATAATGGGGATTCAATAAAGCCAACGTACTGATCTGGCACTTGAAATGGTTGATAGTCTACTTCATAGCCCATTGATTTAAGTTGCATACCAACGTAGCGAGAAGCCCATTCTTCTGATTTTGTCCCACCAGGGCGAGGACCAATTGTTTCGGATAAGAAACGGATGTGTTCGATGGCGCGGCTTGCATCAACTTGTTTTGTGATAGGTGAAGTCTGTGTGATTTCTGACGTGGAATCAGCTTTGGCTTGTCCAATTGGAGCCAAGCTAACAGCGAGTGATACAGCAAGCAAAGAGCTTACTATTTTTTGTTTTAAAGATTTTTTCATTTTTTCCTCTCCTATTCTTCTATTCTCTCTGACTGACAAAAGAAGACGGATAACGACTTTATTTTACCTTTACATTTTTTATTTTTCAATATTCTGACATTGAGAAATAAAAAATACTATATGCATATTTGCATATTTTTGGTGGAGATATGTATGCTATCATTTTAAATGAAGGTTCGCTTTCTGCTTGGAAAGCTCCTACATTGCATGAATCTAGTGTACCCAAACTTTAGATTATGTAGAGAAAAGAATCCACTGTAGGGTTTCTTTTCTCGTGTTTGAATCATGTGATGATAAATATGTTTCCGCATTTCATAATTATCATCAGTGATATATGTAAGGCATCCATATGAAAATAAGAGGCTGTTCAATGGTTTTCCGTACTTTTGGGCAGCCTCACCCCGTTAAAAAGGTGGTGCCTTGATGCACCACCTTTTATTTATATAAATTTTTGCATACCTAAAAGTAATAAAAAATAGCCGTTTGGTAGGTTTCTGCTACCAAACGGCTATTTTTTATATTTCTGTTAAAATAATCGGTTCGCCGCGTGTTACGACAACTGTATGTTCACATTGTGCAACAAGGCTTTTATCAGGTGTAACGAATGTCCAACCATCATCGCCGCGCTCAATAATGTGATCAGCTTTCATAGAAATGAATGGCTCTACAGCGATAACAAGACCGTCTTTTAGAAGTGCATTATCCATTGGGTCAAAGTAGCTTAAAATGTGGTTTGGTGCTTCATGTAAGCTAAGGCCAATACCGTGACCAGTTAAGTTTTGAATCACATTGTATCCATTTTTATGTGCGAAGTTTGAAACAGCACGACCAATTTGATTTTGCTTTGAACCAGCTTTAACCTTTTTCATTGCTGCCCAAAATGCATCAACAGCTGCTTGGCAAAGCTTTTCTTTTGCTTCATCTTCTCCAAGTACAAATGAAATACCTGTATCTGCATAATAGCCATCAAGTGCAGCAGATACGTCGACGTTTACTAAGTCGCCGTCTTTTAATACACGCTCTCCTGGAATACCGTGAGCAACTTCTTCGTTTACACTGATGCAAGTTACGCCAGGGAAATCATATTCTTTTTCAGGTGCAGAAATAGCACCATGCTCATCTAATACTTTTTTACCGATCAAATCTAGCTCTTTCGTTGTCATGCCTGGCTTTGCTTGTTTTTTCATTTCTTCACGTGCAAGCGCAACGATGCGGCCGATTTTTCGTAAGCCTTCTAAGTCTTGTTCATTACGAATAATCATGAAAACCACTGTCCTTCCTCGAATATATATCTTATCCGATTGTATCATGTTTATTTTCGTCCTGCTACTCGCTTGCGGTATGCGGATTGATTCCTCTCACAAAGAATACATGACAATTGTCATATCGATGTTATGACGCATCATACTGTTTCCTAACTTTTCCAACACATACAATGTAAATATAAGAAACAGCGGGGGTGGAGAGATGGAAAAGATTATTGAAGTAAATGGTGTTTCTAAAACATTTAAACATAAAAGTGCAGTAAATAATGTTTCATTTCATGTAAATAAGGGGGAAATCGTAGCACTACTTGGACCGAATGGTGCAGGGAAAACGACGACGATGTCGATGATGCTTGGATTAAAGGATCCGACGGAAGGAACTGTTTCTATATTTGGAAAGAGTCCCAAACATAGAGATGTTCGTAATAGCCTCGGTGCGATGTTACAAGAAGTAAGTGTCATTGATAGCATTACAGTGGAAGAGGCAATTGAGTTATTCCGTAGTTATTATACAAATCCGGTAGCGAAAGAAACGTTGCTACAGTTATCAAATTTAGAATCGGAGCGAAAGCAAAGGTGTGAGAAATTATCAGGTGGGCAAAAAAGAAGGTTAAACTTTGCACTCGCACTTGCAGGTAATCCAGATTTGTTATTTTTAGATGAGCCGACAGTTGGAATGGATATTACGTCTCGAAGAACGTTTTGGGAAACAATTCGAAAGTTAGCAAGTGAAGGGAAAACAATTATTTTAACGACACACTATTTAGAAGAAGCGGATGCGTTGGCGGATCGTATTTTATTGTTTGCAAACGGAAAGATTATCGCAGATGGTACACCAGATGCGATGAAGGCGACGATTTCGCGAAAAACTATTACGTTTTATTCGAAGGAAAGTATTCCTGCAAAATTACTAAAAGAATTACCAAACGTAACAGAAGTACAGTCAAACGAAGGGCACTTCACTTTAACAACTGAAGATACAGATGCAACTTTAAAAGCAATTTATCAAAAGAACTTACCTGTAACAGATGTTTCGGTCGAACGTGGAAGCCTTGATGAAGCATTTGAACAGTTTGTCGCAAATCAGAAGGGGGAAATCGCATGATAGCGTTTTTGATGCAATGTAAGATGGAGATATTACGTACGTTTCGCAATAAATTATTTATCTTTTTCTCATTACTAATGCCAGTTATGTTTTACTACATTTTCACAAATGTTGTTCAAGTGCCACAGAACGGGAATGAATGGAAAGCTCACTATTTAATTTCTATGACTTCATTCAGTATTATTGGAACAGCACTTTTTAGCTTTGGTGTTCGTCTTTCTGAGGAAAGACAAAAAGGTTGGGCACAACTGTTGAGAATTACACCTTTGCCAGAAGGGGCATATATTTCTGCGAAAATTGTTTCACAAACAGTAGTAAATGTGTTTTCAATCGTAGTTATTTTTATAGCAGGTATTTTAATTAATGATGTTCAGTTAACGTTTGGTCAATGGATAGGCGCTGGTTTATGGCTATTACTAGGTGTAACACCATTTTTAGCGCTTGGATCGATAGTCGGTTCTATTAAAAAGGTTGATGCAGCAGCGGGTTTAGCAAATATTTTAAATATGTGTTTAGCAATTCTTGGTGGTCTATGGATGCCGATCGAAGTATTCCCGAAAATATTAAGATCTATCGGTGAATGGACGCCAACATACCACTTCGGAAGCGGTGCATGGGACATTGTAGCTGGAAAATCAGTTGGTTGGGAAAATATCGCGGTATTAGGAGGTTATTTCCTTATATTTGTTGTAATATCAATATATATAAGAAAAAGACAGGAAGCGGTATAAATGATAGAGAAGAAGAGGATTGAGATTTTTCCGAAACATATGGGTTTCTTCCCGTATATGTGGTTCGTTTATCTGTTATTTCCAATTTACCATTTAGTGCAGTCGTCAGGGTGGAAGCTTGTAATTGGAAGCGGTATGTTGATAGTTTTTATCATCACATACCGTCAGCTTTATTTTGTACAGAGGACGTTTGTTTTTTGGGCATGTGTTCAAATGGTACTCATCTTTTTATTTGCTTTATTTTACAATCCTTTCATGATATTCTTTGGCTTTTTCACGGCAAGTGCGATGGGATTTACGCCAAATAAGAAAGTGTTTCGAGTGCTATTATGTTTGTTGGTTATTATGCTTGGGGCATTTTTATTTATAAATATGAATCAACTAACGACTACAAGTTTAGTAAATATCGTTCCGATGTTTATTTTAATGCTCCTTACGCCATTTGGAATGCGTAATTTTAATCAGAAAAAGATGTTAAGAAATCAATTAAACGAAGCGAATGAGCAAATTAAAGACTTAGTAAAACGTGAAGAACGTCAGCGGATTGCAAGGGATCTTCATGATACGTTAGGGCACACGTTATCACTCATTACTTTAAAAAGTCAGCTTGTGGAGAAGTTAATTGTAAAAAATCCGGA
The DNA here is from genome assembly GCF_040459695.1 of Bacillus cereus group sp. RP37. NCBI lineage: Bacteria > Bacillati > Bacillota > Bacilli > Caryophanales > Bacillaceae > Bacillus > Bacillus cereus group sp. RP37. Next base: position 148,877 of record NZ_JARVHP010000001.1, read on the forward strand.
GCGTGCAAGTGTGGAAGCGAAGGAAATTACACAAACATCTCGTACCGCTTTAAAGCAGTTAAGGGAATTAATTTCTGATATGCGCATGATTACAGTAGAAGAAGAGCTTGAGCAAATAAAAGCGATCTTACAAGCTGCTACTATTGAATTAGAAATAAAACAAGAAACAAGTGCAAGTTCGTTATCACCGATTGAACAAAATATTTTAGGAATGTGTTTACGTGAGGCTGTGACGAATGTTGTAAAGCATAGTAAGGCGACGCATTGTACAGTTTCTGTACTAGAATCACAAGGTGAATTAATTTTGACGGTAGAAGATAATGGAGTTGGCTTAACGGATCAAAACCATGATGGAAATGGCATTCGTGGTATGAAAGAGCGTATCGCTCTTATTGATGGATTTGTTGAACTGGGTACGATTAATCCAGGGACACTATTAACAGTAAAAGTTCCAGTTGTTATTCGAACAGGAAAAGATGAGGTGAGGGCATGATTCGAATTATTATTGCAGAAGATCAGCGGATGCTTCGTGGTGCATTAGGGGCCCTGCTTGATCTAGAAGATGATATTGAAGTAATTGGGCAAGCTGCGAACGGGGAAGAGGCGCTAAAATTAATTGAATCGTTAAAACCGGATGTAAGCATTATGGATATCGAAATGCCGATTCAAAGCGGATTAGATGTTGCGGAAACGTTAAAGAAAGAACAATCAGCATGTAAAGTAATGATTTTAACAACATTTGCACGCCCTGGATATTTTGAACGGGCAATGAAAGCTGGCGTGCACGGATATTTATTAAAAGATAGCCCAAGTGAAGATTTAGCTGCAGCGATTCGTAATGTGATGAAAGGAAAACGAGAGATCTCTCAAGATTTAATGTTCGGCTTATGGCAGGAGCAAAATCCATTATCGGATCGCGAAAAAGAAGTATTGTTACTTGCGAAAGAAGGAAAGACGGCAAATGAAATTGCGAAGGCACTTTATCTTTCACCTGGTACAGTACGTAATTATATTTCTGAAGTATTAACGAAGCTTGATGCGAAAAATAGAATTGAGGCAATTACAATTGCGGAGGAAAAGGGATGGATATGAAAAGAAGTTTACCTACGAGTGGTAAACTTCTTTTTTTTATAAATAAGTATTTCAATAGAGAGTTTCGTCGCAGTCGCATCGCTTAGAATTTGAAGTATATCGCGTAATTTAGATTTTACTTCATTTTTCGACAAAAAATTTGTTATAGTAAGATTAGGTTGTTGGTCTAAATTTTGGACAACTTTACCACTAACAGTTGTAATTACTCCATTTTTATCTACTTTTACAATAAAATCTGGGCAATATACTTTGTAATTTTTGTAAGTTTGTGCAAGGTGAACTTCGGTTTGATTTTCTTTTGTTTCTTTATTTGTAGGTTGGGAATCTACATTCATTTCAGTTGTCACTCACTCTTGTTGAGCTTTAGCCTCGTTTATCTCACCCTTTAAATACTTTTTCGCCATATAGTTTTGTATCATTTTGAGGTTGTGTTAATTTTTAAATCATTAAACTAGGCTGAGTGATTTCAACTTTTACTTCATTTCTATTTAGTTCTTGGGTGTGAATAGCTTCTGCTGATAAAGGATAAAGAAGACCGAATGTAACGAAAGCATGGGCAAATTTTCTATAATTTATCTATAAAATTACTAGTCTATTATATTATGTGAGATGGATTGTATGAAAAATTTGCCGAATTTTATATATATTATGCATTATTTCATATCAAAAATTGTCGAATTCACATTATTGTAGTGGTATGACAACTTAAAAAATTAGATTGTTATAATGGGATGGTGAGTAAGTATGCACGCAGAAAAACTAGGAAGTGAAATTAAGAAAATTAGGATGATGAGAGGATTAACACAAAAGCAGTTATCCGAGAACATATGTCATCAATCAGAAGTGAGTCGAATTGAATCGGGCACGGTATACCCAAGTATGGATATATTGCAAGGCATTGCAGCGAAGTTACAAGTTCCCATTATTCATTTTTATGAGGTACTCATTTATTCTGATATTGAGAGGAATAAGCAGTTAAAAGATCGAATTATTATGCTTTGTAAGCAAAAGAAATATAAAGAAATTTATAATAAAGTATGGAATGAGTTGAAAAAGGAAGAATATCATCCTGAGCTGCAGCAATTTCTTCAATGGCAATATTATGTAGCTGCTTACATATTGAAAAAAATCGATTACGAATATTGTATTTTAGAATTAAAGAAATTGCTCAATCAACAATTGGCAGGAATAGATGTATATCAGAACCTTTATATTGAAAACGCAATTGCAAACATTTACGCTGAAAATGGCTATTTTAAGAAGAGTATTGAGTTATTTGAAAATATATTAAAACAATTAGAGGCATTACATGATAATAAAGAGTTTGATGTGAAGGTGAGACATAATCATGCAAAAGCATTATACTTAGACAATCAATACGAAGAAGCGCTTTGTCACGCAAATAAAGCCATTGAACTATCGTGTCGAATTAATAGTATGACATTGATTGGACAGTTATATTATCGAAAAGGTGAATGCCTAGAAAAGCTCGAGTGTGATAGAGCAGAAATTGAAGATGCTTACGAAAAAGCGTGCTTCTTTTTCGATATATTAGGAAACCATACGTTAAAGGAATCAATTATAAAAAAAATGAATAAATAAAAAAACAAATATGCATAATTGCATAAGATGTGGATAAATTTTCATGATATATTTAAAGAAAAAATGCGGGTGATGGAATATGAAGAAACTACTTATTGGTAGTCTATTAACGTTAGCGATGGCATGGGGTATTTCATTAGGAGATACAGTTTTAGAGAAAAATCAAGTAATTTCTTATAATGATCAAGAGATACAAGTAGCTTCAGATGTACCTTTTGAGTATTAAAAAACAACCGTCTTACTTAGACGGTTGTTTTTTTGTGGAGTAACATCCAAACATCCTTACTAGAAACAGGTTTGCTAATAAAGAATCCTTGAATGTGGTCACAGTTTTGTTCATATAAAAACTTCCATTGTTCTTCCGTCTCTACACCTTCTGCAATAACTTCTAAATTTAATTCTTTTGATAGTGTAATGATGGAAGAGATAATCGCTTCCTCTAAAGGGCTAGTTGTAATGCCGCAAATAAACTCTCGAGCAATTTTTAATGTGTTGATTGGATATTTTGTTAAATAAGCTAAAGAACTATAACCAGTTCCAAAGTCATCGATTGAAATTTGAATACCGAGATTTTGAAGCTGTTCTAACTTTGCCACTACAGATTGATTTTGATTAATTGCGATACTTTCTGTAATTTCAATATCTAATGCTTCTGGTTTTAGCTCTGTTTCTTCTAATACTTTTGAAATGGTTGGGATTAAATCTGCATGGTTAAATTGAACAACAGATAAATTCACACCAACTTTCAAGTGAGAAAAACCTTGATTATGCCATCTTTTTGCCTCTAAGCAAGCGGTACGTAAAATCCAATTTCCAAGTTCAATAATAAATCCTGTTTCCTCCGCTAGCGGAATGAACTGGGCAGGAGATACGATTCCGAGTTTTGGATGCTTCCAACGAATTAATGCTTCAAAACCGATAATTTGTTTTGTTTTTGTGCTTACTTGTGGTTGGTATTCAAGGAAAAATTCATTTTGTTGTAGTGCTTTTGAAAGTTCTCCTTCTAAGAAGTTACTCTCATTTTGAGCAATACTCATTTCTTTTGAGAAGAAAACGAATCTGTTTTTTCCATTTGCTTTTGCGCGATACATAGCCATATCAGCATTTTTCATTAATTCTGTTACATCTGTTCCATAATCAGGGTACATTGCAATTCCGATACTCGGTGTAATAGACAGTTCTTCATCTTTAATGAAGAACGGTTTGTTTAAAATGGTTAAAATCTGTTCAGCTATAAATATTGCACTCTTTTCTGAGTACATATCTGGTAATAGAATTGTAAATTCATCTCCGCCTTGGCGAGCAACGACATCCTTTGAACGCAAGCAACTGCGTAATCTTTTTGCTACTTCAATTAATAATAAATCACCGACGTCGTGACCAAGTCTATCGTTAATTTTTTTGAATCGATCTAAATCAAGGAACATGACGGCAACATCATTTGCGCTAGTTTGAGTTGTATTTAAAATATTTTTTAAGTCTTTTTCAAACTTTCGGCGATTTGGTAATCCAGTAAGTGAATCATGAAAGGCTAAATGTTCTACTTGTTTTTGTTTTTCATATAAAGTTGTAATATCACGTGCTATGCCGAACATCCCAACAACTTCTTTGTTTATGAAAGTAGGGATGAGTGTAATGTGAAGGTAATAGTAATAGCTTTCTTTTTCTTTTGTGCGAACTTCTAAAGTTTGTGGTCTACCTTCTGTTGTCATTTGTAAAGCTTTCTTTAGTAGATCATGGTCTTTTGAGTCAATAAAGTGTAGAAGAGAATAGCTTTCTACTTCACAATAGTAGGCAGTAAATAAGCTTTCACATGCTGTATTGGATTGTTGGAAAATACCATTCATATTTAAAGAAAAAACGGCATCAGGATGATCTTCGAATAAAGATTTATAGCGTTGTTCACTCTTTGATAACGCAGATGCACCTTCTTCTACTTTACCTTCTAGTTGTGTAGTCAACTGTTCGTATGTATCGATTAGTGCTTGATTATCTTTCCACATGTAAAGTTGTCGTAGGAATAATAAGATGAGTGATAATACGAGACCGATTAACATGAACTTATCATCCCAAGGTTGAAAGACAATGAAAGAAAAAGTAATGATTATACTAAAGTAAGGTAATATAAAGCGCACATAGTCAAATCGATAATACTTCGTTTTCGTTTCATGCTGCATTGGTTTATCCACAATGTATAGTATGGACGACAAACCAATTAATAAAATTGAAGCAGTATGTATTAAGTAAGAGACTTCAGAAGAAGTTTCTATCCCTGCGTTTAATTGGAACAGATGTATATATCCGTACACAAGTATGATAGTAAAGCCGATAATTAATGAGATTCTGCTAGAAGAATATTGTTCTCGTCTATATAGGCTAATAACGGCGTAAATTACTAATGCTTGTGCAATAAAGTATCCAATTAAAACCCAGTGATCGGTTGTTAACATACGAAAGCTTGAAAGGTCCAAAATAAAAGTTAAGGTAAAATAAATATTCATGATAACAATAAAGATGCTATCGAATGAAAATTGAGCAAGACCTCTAATAGAGTAATGTTTTATGAATTTGATAGCAAACCCAGAAAAGAGCAAAATATATTGTATGATGAAAAAAGGTAGTGCCTTATATGAGAATATGACTTGATCATATATAGAAAGTGAATGAAGAAATAAAGTTATCTCCATAGTTAGTCCGCATATGCAAGTGCATAGTAATAAAACCCAAAATAATTTATCAGTATGCTTCATTTTCTTAATAGCTTTATATAAGCAATAGCAAGAAAAGAGCGCGGCAAAACAAAATAAGAAGAGAATTCCAATTTCTTTTATATTCAAGTCCTTAGGGATCAGAAATATCCAAAGAGAAAATATAACTATATACATTATGACAAATTGTACATATTTTTTTTGATTAATCATATTATGACTCCGTTTCAATAAATTTGAATCGCAGGTGGAAAATGCTAACTCCAATCATAGCATATAAAATAGGGTGTTTTTTACTATAAAAATTACTTTTTTTGAAAAAAATAGCGCAAGATTACAATTTACCATTGTAATGTTGCGCCATGTATTCTTTTTATCCCTCTTATAGAGGATAGTTCACGTATTAATTGCAGCATTGCTAAATCTTTCTGTTTACTTTCAATCATAATATCGAAATTGTGATTGTTTTTTTTTGCAATGTGTAAGAAAGGTTTAATAAAATCTAAATCAATATATTCAGCATGAGCCCTAAATTCTTTTTCTGATTTAGGGGAGGAAATGTGAACTTTAGGAGGGATATTTGTATGTGACCAAGTTTCAAAAATTGCAGGAAGTAACTCTTCTAGCGGTTCCTCGCAAGGGTTTGCCATGTGATGGTGATAATCAAATACGAATGGGACCTTTTCTTTTTGACAAATAGATAGAGTTTCAGCAGTTGTATATGTTTTATCATCATTTTCAAGTGTCATTTGTTTTTTTATATGTGCAGGAAGTTTTTTTATGTTTTCATGGAAACGTCCAATGGCTTTTTCTTTATTTCCATAGGCACCCCCTACATGGATGTTAATATAAGAAGTATCTGCAACTCCTATTGCATCTAATACTTTATAATGATAGATCATATCTATAATAGCGTTAGTTGTAATATGTGGTTTATCACTTGTAAATAGCGTAAATTGATTTGGATGAAAACTTACTCGTAAATTGTGTTCTTTAATTAATGCCCCAATTTTACGCCAAAGCGGTATAAATGCCCCGATATAATCAAATTCAACTTCGGGATGTGTTGCAAGTGGGACAATGGAAGATGACAAGCGATATAACGGAATTTCATGCGCTATATTGTAATGAAGAATACGTATTGTATGCTCAAGATTTTGCTTTGTAACATCGTATAGTTTATCTTCTCGCTCTTGTTTACTGAGCTTTTGAAAGCTTGTAAATGTCATCGTTTTAGCCGGAGAGCAATCCCAGAGTGCCATTGCATGTGAGACATATCCGAACCGCATAATCATAATGAACGCATCTCCTTTATTCATTATCTTTCCTATAGGAAGAAAGCAAGTATCGTTCCTACCCATTCTTTTCCTCTATCAATAAGAGAATGCGGGCTAACATCTTTAAAGGAAAGTAATGACGCGTTTTCTAGATCTTCATGGAATTTGTTTTTTACTGTTTGTATAAAAGGTTTATCATATAAAAGACAGTTGATTTCATGGTTAATATATAAACTTCTCATATCAAAGTTTGCAGTTCCGATATCACAAATATAATCGTCCGCTATAATAACTTTAGCGTGAAAAAAACCTTGTTGAAATGCGTAAATATTACACCCGGCTTGTATTAACTTTCGGCAATACGGGAATTTCGCTTCTCGAACAAGGGCGTGATCAGCTTTTTCTGGAACGAGAATCGTTATTTGAACCCCACGTTTTCGTGCTTGTAATAATGCGTTCATAATTTTTTTTCCAGGAATGAAATATGGTGTACCGATAAAGAGTTCTTCTTTCGTATTTTCAATTAAGTCTAAAAAAGTATGTTGTAAATATGCCCCATCGGTTGGAATAAATTGATGTAGAATGATTCCTGGTTGTTGCTTAGGAAAATAAATAGGTGAATCTAATAAATTTTGACCCGTATCGTCGAGCCAATCATGTAAAAATTGCTTTTGTAAATCTTGTACTCCTTCGCCTGTAAGACGTAAATGATAATCGCGCCATAATCCTAATTTTTGATTATGCCCTAAATATTCTTCTCCAATATTAAATCCGCCAATATAACCAATTTTCCCGTCAATAACTGTAATTTTTCTATGGTTTCTTTGATTTGCAGAAAAGAAAGGAAAAGGAAATTTCACTTTGTGACAAAATGAAAAAGAGACACCATGTTTTTGTAGGGAGCGAATGTCCTCGTTTGATAAATGATGGCTCCCAAATCGATCGAGTAAAAGTCTTACTTCAATTCCTTCCTGTGCCTTAACGATAAGTAGCTTTAAAAATTCCCGACTAATCTTATCGTTTTTTACAATGAAGAACAAAACGTGCACATGGTGTTTCGCTTGTTTTATATCAGTAAATAGGGCGTCATACAAATCTTTTCCGTATGTATAAAGGTGAAAATCACTTTGGCGTAAAGGGAAAGTACGAGAGCGCACACGTTTTAAATGAAGAAGCCTCCCATATAAAAGGTCAATTGTGATCCAAAGAGTAACGCATATTAACAAGAGAGATACGAAGAACATGAGTGAATTCCCTCCTTTGCATTCTTTTCACCTTCACTTTTCCGGCTAATTAAAGTTTCACTTTATAGTTTCACCGAAATAAACAGCTTTATGAAAAAATATGTTGTTGTATAACAAAAAACTGTTGACTGAATGCTCACTCATTATATAATGAAGGTAGGGGATAAAATTCAGAAAATTATATGTTTTTGAAGATTCTAAAAAAGAAAGAGGGCTTACAAAGAGAGGGGTAGCATAAAAATGAATAGCTTACTGATCATGAATTGGCTGGCTGCCATTGCTGTTATTGCTTATGCGGGATATTTGTTTGTATATCTTATACGAACGAGAATGGCCTACATACAGTTAGGAAAAAAGATTGAATTTGACCGTCGTTTTAAAGAGCGTTGGGATCTTCTTAAGGTAAATGTTTTCGGTCAGAAAAAGCTGCTGAAAGATAAGAAAAGCGGCATTATTCACGTTATGTTCTTTTACGGATTTATTCTTGTCCAATTTGGAGCAATTGACTTCGTTTGGAAAGGACTCGCACCAGGATCACATCTTCCACTTGGACCACTATACCCTGCATTTACATTCTTCCAGGAAATTGTCACACTTGTTATTTTAATTGCAGTCTTTTGGGCTTTTCATAGACGTTATGTCGAGAAGCTAGTTCGTTTAAAACGTAATTTCAAATCAGGCCTTGTCCTTATCTTTATTGGTGGCTTAATGATTTCTGTGCTACTCGGTAATGGAATGGGGATTATATGGCACGGCGAGGAGCTTTCATGGAGTGAACCAATCGCTTCTGTAATCGCTTACGTTTTCTCGGGTATAAATGAAACCGTAGCCATTTCTGTGTTCTATTTCTCTTGGTGGGTGCATCTACTAATTTTGTTAACGTTTTTAGTGTATGTACCACAATCAAAACACGCGCATTTAATTGCAGGACCAGCTAATGTATTCTTCGGTCGTCTTTCAAACCCAGGGAAACTTGAAAAGATCGATTTTGAAGATGAAACACAAGAAACATTTGGTGTTGGTAAAATTGAAGACTTTAGACAAAATCAGCTTATCGATTTATACGCTTGCGTAGAGTGTGGTCGCTGTACAAATATGTGCCCGGCAACCGGAACAGGGAAAATGTTATCGCCGATGGATTTAATTTTAAAACTTCGCGATCATTTAACTGATAAAGGAGCGGCTGTAACATCAAAAGCACCGTGGGTTCCAGTAGTTGCTTTTAATAATACACAAGGAAATCAGTTAGCGATGATGGCAGCTGGGAAAGGGCAACAAGAATCAGCAGCTACAACACTCGCTTACGATCCGAGTTTAATCGGAGACGTTATTACAGAAGAAGAGATTTGGGCTTGTACAACGTGCCGTAACTGTGAAGACCAGTGTCCAGTTATGAATGAGCATGTTGACAAAATTATTGATTTACGCCGCTATCTTGTTTTAACAGAAGGAAAGATGGACGCGGAAGCGCAGCGTGCGATGACGAACATCGAGCGTCAAGGGAATCCGTGGGGTCTAAACCGTAAAGAGCGTGAAACATGGCGCCAAGGTGATGATGAAGTAACAGTTCCAACTGTAAAAGAAAAATCGAAAGCTGGCGAGGAGTTTGAATATTTATTCTGGGTTGGTTCGATGGGATCATACGACAATCGTAGTCAGAAGATTGCGATATCGTTTGCGAAGTTAATGAACGAGGCAGGCATTTCATTCGCGATTCTCGGTAATAAAGAAAAGAACTCTGGAGATACACCGCGCCGCCTTGGAAATGAATTCGTCTTCCAAGAAATGGCAACAAAGAATATCGAAGAATTTGAAAAAGCAGGAGTGAAGAAAATCGTTACGATTGATCCTCATGCTTATAACACATTTAAAAATGAGTATCCAGACTTTGGCTTGCAAGCAGAAGTCTATCATCATACAGAATTGTTAGCTCAGTGGGTGAAAGAAGGACGCTTAAAACCTGTTCACGCAATTGAGGAAACAGTTACGTACCATGATTCCTGTTACTTAGGAAGATACAACGAAGTATACGAAGCACCACGCGATATTTTGAAAGCAATTCCTGGTGTGAATCTTGTAGAAATGGCACGTAACCGTGAAACCGGAATGTGCTGTGGCGCAGGTGGTGGCTTAATGTGGATGGAGGAAACAGCAGGTTCTCGTATTAACGTTGCTCGTACAGAACAAGCACTAGCTGTGCAGCCATCCATTATCGGTACAGGTTGTCCATATTGCTTAACGATGATTAGTGATGGGACGAAAGCGAAAGAAGTAGAAGAGAAGGTTCAAACTCTTGATGTAACAGAGATTTTAGAACGCTCTGTTATCGGACAGAAGAAAGAAGCGATGTAATCTGCAAGCATGTATACAACTTTAGAGAGAGGTGCAATGGTTGCACCTCTTCTCAACGTAAGAATACCGAGCGAGCGCTCAGTGCTAAAAAATGAAATGGGGGAAAGAAACATGAGTAAAACAGTTATTTTAAGTGCTGCAAGAACACCGGTTGGGAAATTTGGAGGATCTTTAAAAGACGTAAAAGCAACAGAACTTGGAGGAATTGCAATTAAAGCCGCGCTTGAAAGAGCAAATGTTTCTGCTAATGATGTTGAGGAAGTTATATTTGGAACGGTTATTCAAGGTGGACAGGGACAAATTCCATCGCGCCAAGCTGCGAGGGCTGCTGGAATCCCTTGGGAAGTCCAGACGGAAACAGTGAATAAAGTTTGTGCATCAGGGCTTCGTGCGGTTACGTTAGCGGATCAAATTATTCGTACTGGTGATCAATCACTGATTGTAGCTGGCGGTATGGAGTCGATGAGTAACAGTCCTTACATTTTACGCGGAGCAAGATGGGGATACAGAATGGGCAACAACGAAGTTATTGATTTAAACGTAGCTGACGGTTTAACATGCGCATTTTCAGGTATACACATGGGTGTTTATGGCGGAGAAGTTGCGAAGGAAGATGGAATCTCTCGCGAAGCGCAAGATGAATGGGCATATCGTAGCCATCAGCGTGCGGTTTCAGCGCATAAAGAAGGACGTTTTGAAGAGGAAATTGTGCCAGTAACGATTCCGCAAAGAAAAGGCGATCCTATTGTCGTTGCAAAGGATGAGGCACCACGCGAGGATACAACAATTGAAAAATTAGCGAAATTAAAACCTGTATTTGATAAGACAGCGGCGGTGACAGCTGGTAATGCGCCAGGACTAAACGATGGTGGTGCTGCACTTGTACTAATGAGCGAAGACAGAGCGAAGCAAGAAGGAAGAAAGCCATTAGCAACGATTTTGGCGCACGCGGCAATCGCGGTAGAATCAAAAGATTTCCCAAGAACGCCAGGTTATGCAATTAACGAATTGTTGAAAAAAACAGGCAAGACAATTGAAGATATCGATTTATTCGAGATTAATGAAGCCTTTGCGGCGGTAGCAATTGCAAGTACAGAGATTGCAGGAATTGACCCAGAAAAATTGAATGTAAATGGCGGCGCAGTGGCGATGGGACATCCGATTGGAGCAAGCGGAGCGCGCATTATTGTTACACTTATCCACGCCCTGAAGCAGCGCGGAGGCGGAATTGGAATTGCTTCGATTTGTAGCGGTGGCGGTCAAGGTGATGCAGTGATGATTGAGGTTCATTAATTTACGGCGAGAAAACGATTCATTTATTACAGACTTATATTAAGGGGGAAGAAAGAATGGGTGTACAAAAAATAGTTGTAATTGGTGCGGGACAAATGGGATCGGGAATTGCGCAAGTATGTGCAATGGCAGGATATGATGTGAAGGTACAAGATTTAAAACAAGAGCAATTAGACAGAGGATTGGCTATTATTACGAAAAACTTAGCGCGCCAAGTAGAAAAAGGACGCATGAAGGAAGAAGAGAAGGAAGCAACGTTAAATCGTCTTACAGTAACGCTTGATTTAGATTGTGTGAAGGAAGCGGACCTTATTATTGAAGCGGCTGTTGAGAAAATGGATATTAAAAAGAAAATCTTTGCGAATCTAGATGAAATTGCTCCAGAACACGCAATTTTAGCGACGAATACGTCATCTCTGCCAATTACAGAAATTGCAGCGGTAACGAAACGTCCAGAAAAAGTAATCGGTATGCACTTTATGAATCCCGTTCCAGTTATGAAACTTGTTGAAATCATTCGTGGTTTGGCTACAGATGATGCAGTATATGAAACGATTGAAGACATCACGAAAAAGATCGGGAAAGTCCCAGTTGAAGTAAATGATTTCCCTGGATTTGTATCGAACCGTATTTTATTACCGATGATTAACGAAGCAATTTATACGTTATATGAAGGTGTAGCGACGAAAGAAGCCATTGATGAAGTAATGAAACTTGGTATGAATCATCCGATGGGGCCGCTTACGCTAGCTGATTTTATCGGTTTAGATACATGTTTATACATTATGGAAGTGTTACATGAAGGCTTAGGTGATAGTAAATATCGCCCGTGTCCATTACTACGTAAGTACGTAAATGCAGGATGGTTAGGACGTAAAACAGGTCGTGGTTTCTACGTTTACGAATAAATTCCCCTTTGTTACAAAACAGTGGTCTTACCAAATTATTAAAAGGGTATATAGCAAATGGAGGCGGAGTATATGAACTTTCGTTTTAATGAAGAGCAGCAAATGATGAGGAAAATGGTTCGAGATTTTGCACAGAAGGAAATAGCTCCCTTTGTTCCTAGTATGGAACAAGGGGTGTTCCCGAAAGAGATTTTGCAGAAGATGGGTGAGCTTGGACTAATGGGTATTCCAGCGCCTGCAAAATACGGCGGCGCAGAAATGGATTTTATTTCTTACATTTTAGCAATTGAAGAAATTTCAAAGGTAAGCGCAACAGTTGGTGTAATTTTAGCTGTACATACGTCAGTTGGAATGAACCCAATTTTATATTTCGGAACAGAAGAACAGAAAGAGAAATATGTTTCTAAACTTGCGACTGGTGAATATTTAGGCGCATTTGCATTAACAGAACCCAATGCAGGATCAGATGCAGGGAGTTTGAAATCAAGAGCTGTGAAGAAGGGTGATCATTACATTATTAATGGATCGAAAGTGTTCATTACAAATGGCGGTGAAGCAAGTACATACATTGTATTCGCTTCTACAAACCCAGAGGCAGGAAAAAGTGGGATTTCTGCATTTATAGTAGAAAAAGATACACCGGGCTTAATTATCGGCAAAGATGAGCATAAAATGGGCCTTCTCGGTTCTCGTACAGTACAACTTACGTTCGAAGATATGAAAGTGCCAGCTGAGAATTTACTTGGTGAAGAAGGACAAGGATTTAAGGTAGCGATGGCGAATTTAGATGTTGGACGAATTGGAATCGGTGCACAGGCGTTAGGGATCGCTGAAGCGGCGCTTGCATGTGCAATTGATTATGCGAAAGAACGTGAGCAATTCGGAAAGCCAATTGCGGCGCAGCAAGGAATCGGATTCAAACTTGCGGATATGGCAACTAGTGTAGAAGCAGCGCGATTACTCGTATATAGAGCGGCATCGCTAAGAGCACAAGGATTACCATGCGGTAAAGAAGCTTCTATTGCGAAATTATTCGCTTCTAAGACGGCTGTTGAAGTTGCGATTGAAGCGGTGCAAGTATTTGGTGGTTACGGTTATACGAAAGACTATCCAGTAGAACGATTTTTCCGTGATGCAAAGATCACGCAAATATATGAAGGAACGAGTGAGATACAGAAACTTGTTATTAGTCGATCTTTATAAAAGGATAAGGGGGAGACGGGAATGCATTTTAAACTATCAGAAGAACATGAAATGATAAGAAAGATGGTTCGGGATTTTGCTAAGAACGAAGTAGCACCGACGGCAGCTGAGCGTGATGAAGAAGAGAGATTTGATCGTGCACTATTTGATCAAATGGCAGAGCTTGGTTTAACCGGTATTCCGTGGCCTGAAGAATACGGCGGAATTGGAAGCGATTACTTGGCGTATGTAATCGCTGTCGAAGAATTATCTCGCGTTTGTGCTTCAACAGGTGTAACACTGTCTGCACATACTTCGCTTGCTGGTTGGCCGATTTTTAAATTTGGAACGGAAGAGCAAAAACAAAAGTTTTTGCGCCCAATGGCTGAAGGGAAGAAAATTGGTGCATATGGCTTAACAGAACCAAGCTCTGGATCAGATGCTGGTGGAATGAGGACGACTGCAAAACGAGATGGAGACCATTACATTTTAAATGGTTCGAAAATCTTTATTACAAATGGTGGCATTGCCGATATTTATGTTGTTTTTGCATTAACAGATCCTGATTCGAAGCAGCGCGGCACGAGTGCATTTATTGTGGAGAGTGATACGCTAGGATTTTCGGTTGGGAAGAAGGAAAGCAAGTTAGGGATTCGCTCTTCACCAACAACTGAAATTATGTTCGAAGATTGTCGTATTCCTGTAGAGAATTTACTTGGTGAAGAAGGACAAGGGTTTAAGGTAGCGATGCAAACATTAGATGGTGGTCGTAATGGTATTGCGGCGCAAGCGGTTGGTATTGCACAGGGGGCTTTAGATGCTTCTGTAGAATATGCAAGAGAGCGTCATCAGTTTGGGAAACCAATTGCAGCGCAGCAAGGAATTGGCTTTAAACTTGCAGATATGGCAACGGATGTGGAGGCGGCGCGTCTTCTAACATACCAAGCGGCTTGGCTTGAATCGGAAGGGCTTCCGTATGGGAAAGAGTCAGCGATGTCAAAAGTATTTGCTGGCGATACAGCGATGAAGGTGACGACTGAAGCGGTACAAGTATTTGGTGGTTACGGTTATACGAAAGATTATCCAGTAGAGCGTTATATGCGAGATGCAAAGATTACACAGATCTATGAAGGAACACAAGAGATTCAAAGGCTCGTAATTTCTCGTATGTTAACGAAGTAGGAGCAAAAGCGTAGGTATTTTCCTACGCTTTTTCCTTCCAAAAAATAATAGAGAGAGGTGAAGGGGATGGTTAAACATAATGTACATGCGTCCGTGAAAGATGAAAAATTAGTCGCGTTAAGGCGTGAACAAATGATTAAAGGTGCGGTGCAATTGTTTAAGCAAAAAGGATTTCCACGTACAACAACGAGAGAGATTGCAAAGGCAGCTGGATTTAGTATAGGGACGCTTTATGAGTACATTCGTACGAAAGATGATGTTTTGTATTTAGTTTGTGATAGTATTTATGAACATGTAAAAGAAAGATTAGAGGAAGTAGTGTGTACAGAGAAGGGAAGTATAGAAAGCTTAAAGATAGCGATAACGAATTACTTTAAAGTGATGGATGAATTGCAAGAAGAAGTATTAATTATGTATCAAGAGGTACGTTTTTTACCGAAAGAATCACTCCCGTATGTATTAGAAAAGGAGTTTCAAATGGTAGGAATGTTTGAGAATATTTTAGAACAGTGTACGGAAAATGGTACATTTACATTAAATAAAAAGGAAATACAGCTTCTTGCACATAACATTTTCATACAAGGACAAATGTGGGGATTTAGACGTTGGGCCCTGCAAAAACTGTATACGCTTGAAGAATATACAGAAATGCAAATTAGGTATGTACTGCAAGGAGCGCATATGTTTCCGAAATAAGGAATAGACAAATTATAATTTTATTACCATATTAAAGTTTCCCGTTTTTTTTGTAGCATATTTGTGCGACTTTTGTTTATAATGAATAGTATGGATTTTTTTAAGCAGACCGTTATATATAAGGTTATATTTGAAGAAAGGAAGTGCCGCATAAGTGAATTTTAAGCAATATTCACCAGAAGAGCTAAAAGAATGTTCAATGATTGAAGTTGTACATAGCGTTTTAGGGGATAAAAGACAAGCAACGACATTCAACGAGTTGGTTCGAGAAATCGCTCAAGTGCTGGGACTATCTCAAGAGCAAGTTAATGCGAAACTCGCACAATTTTATACAGATTTAAACATCGATGGACGTTTCATTAATTTAGGAGAAAATCGTTGGGGGCTACGCAGCTGGTACCCATATGAGCAAATTGATGAAGAAATCTTACCTCAGCCAAAACCGAAGAAGAAACGTAAAGTTGAAGAGGACGGTTTTGACGACTACATCGAAGAAGATGAAGACTTCGACGATGCAGACGGAAATGAAGAAGAGGTAGAAGATTTGGACAAGGTTCTTGAAGAAGAAGACGGAGATGACGATGATCTTGATGATTTAGATGAAGATGATGAAGATGACTTCGCCGAAGAAGAACTTGAGTACGATGAAACTGAAGAAGAAGAAGAGGAAGAACTGTAGTTCTTGACTTTTCATTATCGTCCATGTAGAATCATTTTTGGGCTCTTTAAAAAAGGACGATAATACTTTTAAAGTGTAAATATAAAAGAAAATTGCTCCCTACTTATTACTTTATGTGATGAGGGGAGCAATTTTCTTTTTTGTTTTTTGTTTAGAAAATAAAAAGAGTCTAACAATAAGATGGATACAGTGTTATCTACATACGTTGCGCTTTGCAACGGTGATTATATAACAGCAAAATAGGAGGGAGCTTTTTCATGACTAAGTATATTTTTGTAACAGGCGGTGTAGTATCGTCTTTAGGAAAAGGTATTACAGCAGCATCTCTTGGAAGACTTTTAAAAAATCGTGGTTTAAACGTAACGATTCAAAAGTTTGATCCATACATTAACGTAGACCCAGGGACTATGAGCCCATACCAACACGGTGAGGTATTCGTAACAGACGATGGTGCAGAAACTGACTTAGACCTTGGTCACTATGAGCGTTTCATCGACATCAACTTAAACAAATATAGCAACGTAACAACAGGTAAAATTTACTCTTCAGTTCTTCAAAAAGAGCGTCGTGGTGAATACCTAGGAGGAACAGTTCAAGTTATTCCTCACATTACTAACGAAATTAAAGAGCGCGTATACCGTTCTGGTCGCGAAACAAACGCGGACGTTGTTATTACAGAAATCGGTGGAACTGTTGGTGACATCGAGTCTCTACCATTCTTAGAAGCAATCCGTCAAATTAAGAGCGACATCGGTCGTGACAATGTAATGTACATTCACTGTACGTTAATCCCGTACTTAAAAGCAGCGGGTGAAATGAAAACAAAACCAACGCAACATAGCGTTAAAGAGCTTCGTAGCTTAGGTATTCAACCAAATATTATCGTTGTTCGTACAGAACTTCCTGTTTCTCAAGATATGAAAGACAAGCTTGCATTATTCTGTGACATTGATACAAAAGCAGTTATCGAAGCACGCGATGCAGATACTTTATATGCAGTTCCATTATCTCTTCAAGAGCAAAATATGGACCAAATCGTTTGCGATCACTTAAAATTAGACAATCCAGCTGCAGATATGACAGAGTGGACTGCGCTAGTTGATAAAGTACGTAACCTTTCTAAGAAAACAAAAATCGCTCTTGTTGGTAAATACGTAGAGCTTCAAGATGCATACATTTCTGTTGTAGAAGCGCTTCGTCATGCGGGTTATTCATTCGACACAGATGTAGAAGTGAAATGGGTAAACGCTGAGCACGTAACAGCAGAGAACGTACAAGAATTAGTTGGTGACACAGATGGTATCCTTGTACCAGGTGGCTTCGGCGATCGTGGTGTAGAAGGTAAAATCGTTGCAATTCAATATGCTCGTGAAAACAAAGTACCATTCTTAGGAATTTGCTTAGGTATGCAACTTGCATCAATCGAATTTGCACGTAACGTATTAGGATTAGAAGGAGCTAACTCTTCTGAAATTAATCCTGACACACCTTATGCAATCATTGACTTATTACCAGAACAAAAAGATGTAGAAGACTTAGGCGGTACACTTCGTCTTGGCCTATACCCATGTAAGCTTACTGAAGAAACAAATGCTTACAATGCTTATAATGAGCCGGTTGTATATGAGCGTCATCGTCATCGTTATGAGTTCAACAATCAATTCCGTCCGGATATGGAAAAAGCAGGATTTGTATTCTCTGGTACAAGCCCAGACGGCCGTCTAGTTGAAATCATTGAATTAAAAGACCACCCTTGGTTCGTGGCAGCACAGTTCCATCCAGAACTTGTATCTCGTCCAAACCGTCCACAACCATTGTTCCATGATTTCGTAAGTGCTTCTATTACGAATAAAGAGAGCAAGTAATAAAAAAAAAGCGCCTGAAATAGGGCGCTTTTTTTAATATTCATTTAACATTTCATCGATTGTAAATTTGATCCCGTGATATGCAAATATAGCTATCATTAAACTTGGGAATCCGTAGCGATTGCCTTCATCGTCTGGAATAAGACATTTTAACAGCTTTGTATCAATATGTACATCTGTATATTGTTCTAGTGATTCAGTACCTTCTTGAATAGCAGAGATGCCGACAATAGAGTGTCCATTTGCTTGAAGTTTTTTTGCAATTGCTACAACTTCTTCATCTGTTGAAAAACGGCTAATAAGAAGTACACGATCTGCAGAAGTTACTTCTACTTCTTTACCATCTTCAAATAATCGTTTTGCTTGCTTCATTGGTTCAGCGCCAAATAGCGCCTCAGCAATAACGCCCTCCATTTCGTTTGTACCATGTAAATAAATGAAGCCGTCGCCAACTAATGCTTGAGCAAGTAGACGGGCGCTATCTTCTATATTCATTTCTTCTTTTTGAGAAACTCTGGAGAAATAACCACTTAATTGAGTTGAAAAAATTTTTAACATAATGTTACTCCCTTTCGTACGTGTTTACCGGCTTTCATTATAGTTTATTTTTTTAGAAAGGTGAAATCGAAGGGTAGCATAACAAAATAGGAAACGGTAAAATAAGAAAGAATAGGAAGGAATTTGCCAAAGAATATCGAAAATTAATCGTTAAGATATAAGAAGCTTTAAATCTTGTATTTATACAGAAAGGTTGGGAGTTATGGAAGGGAAAATTTTAATCGTTGATGATCAGTATGGCATTCGTGTGTTATTACATGAAGTGTTCCAAAAAGAAGGTTATCAGACATTCCAAGCAGCGAATGGATTTCAAGCTTTAGATATCGTGAAAAAAGATAATCCAGATTTAGTAGTGTTAGATATGAAAATTCCAGGTATGGATGGTATAGAGATTTTAAAACATGTAAAGGAAATTGATGAGAGTATTAAAGTAATTTTAATGACTGCTTATGGAGAGCTTGATATGATCCAAGAAGCAAAAGATTTAGGAGCTTTAATGCACTTTGCTAAACCGTTTGATATTGATGAGATTCGTCAAGCAGTGAGAGATCAGCTTGCTGTAGAGGCGTAAAAAATGAATTTTTTATAAAAAATATGGAAAAAAGCGTTTACATGGACTATTGAGCAGGTGAATACGGTTGAGTTTTTGAGTACAAGTTGTTATCCTATTGAGTGTAGAAAAAAGTCCGGTATGTAAATATACATATTTTACCTTATTCTGGTCATACTACCAGCGATAAGAACTTATCGGATACAAAAAACGTTTTTTAGGAGGATTCACCATGCCTTTAGTTTCTATGAAAGAAATGCTAAACACAGCACTAGAAGGAAAATACGCAGTTGGTCAATTCAACATGAACAACTTAGAGTGGACTCAAGCTATCTTAGCTGCTGCGGAAGAAGAAAAATCTCCTGTAATCCTAGGTGTATCTGAGGGTGCAGCTCGTCATATGACTGGTTTCAAAACAGTTGTAGCTATGGTTAAAGCTTTAATCGAAGAAATGAACATCACTGTTCCTGTAGCGATTCACCTTGACCATGGTTCAAGCTTCGAAAAATGTAAAGAAGCAATCGATGCAGGTTTCACATCTGTAATGATCGACGCTTCTCACCACCCATTCGAAGAAAACGTTGAAACTACTAAAAAAGTAGTAGAATACGCACACGCTCGTAACGTATCTGTTGAAGCTGAGCTTGGAACAGTTGGCGGACAAGAAGACGACATCATCGCTGAAGGCGTAATTTACGCTGATCCAGCAGAGTGTAAGCACCTTGTTGAAGCAACAGGTATCGATTGCCTAGCTCCAGCTTTAGGTTCTGTACACGGTCCTTACAAAGGTGAGCCTAACTTAGGATTCGCTGAAATGGAACAAGTTCGTGACTTCACTGGTGTACCTTTAGTATTACACGGTGGTACTGGTATCCCAACTGCTGATATCGTAAAAGCTATCTCTTTAGGTACTTCAAAAATTAACGTAAACACTGAGAACCAAATCGAGTTTACAAAAGCTGTTCGTGAAGTATTAAACAAAGACCAAGAAGTTTACGATCCACGTAAATTTATTGGACCTGGCCGCGACGCTATTAAAGCAACTGTTGCTGGTAAAATGCGTGAATTCGGTTCTAACGGTAAAGCGTAAGAATAAAATTCCGTTTTGGAAACCGTCTAGTCTTTTAGACGGTTTCCTTTCGTTGTATAATGAAAGCGTGAACAAGTCTAAAGATTTTTATCATTTTGTTTTTGAAATAGAAAATAATGTGCATAGTCCTATTAATAAATGTGATAATGTATCTAAGTTTATAAAGTAAATTCGATGAATAGTTAATCTTTATCTATTCGTATTACGGGAGAAATGAAGATAATGGTTTCCTATTTATTGAGTTTTAGGGTGGAAGAGTGAGTGAGTGAGATTCTTAAGGGGAGCTTTCTATAAAGATATAGAAAGTAAATACATTCACAAGAAGGGAGCTCAATATGGAAAAATTGCTAATTGAAGGCGGAAGAGCTTTAAATGGAACAATTCGAGTGAGTGGTGCAAAGAACAGCGCCGTTGCACTAATTCCAGCGACAATTTTAGCAGATACTCCAGTAACTATTGGTGGTGTCCCTAATATTTCGGACGTGAAAATGTTAGGAGACTTGCTAGAAGAAATTGGAGGAAGAGTAACTTATGGACAGGAGGAAGAGATGGTAGTCGATCCTTCTAACATGGTTGCGATGCCTTTACCGAATGGAAAAGTGAAAAAATTGCGTGCTTCTTATTATTTAATGGGTGCGATGCTTGGCCGTTTTAAAAAAGCTGTTATTGGGCTTCCGGGTGGATGTCATTTAGGACCGAGGCCGATTGATCAGCATATTAAAGGGTTTGAAGCGTTAGGTGCACATGTTACGAATGAACAGGGTGCGATTTATTTAAGAGCAGATGAATTGCGCGGGGCACGTATTTATTTAGATGTTGTTAGTGTAGGAGCTACGATTAATATTATGCTAGCAGCTGTGCGAGCGAAAGGTAGAACTGTTATTGAAAACGCAGCGAAAGAGCCAGAGATTATTGATGTAGCTACATTGTTAACAAGCATGGGTGCACGCATTAAAGGTGCTGGCACAGATGTAATTCGAATTGATGGTGTGGATTCACTGCATGGTTGTCACCATACTATCATTCCGGATCGTATTGAAGCGGGTACGTATATGATTTTAGGAGCTGCATCAGGAGGAGAAGTAACGGTTGATAATGTTATTCCTCAGCATTTAGAGTCAGTTACGGCGAAGTTAAGAGAAGCTGGTGTCCAAGTTGAAACGAATGATGACCAAATTACAGTGAACGGTAATAGAAGGTTAAAAGTAGTTGATATAAAAACGCTTGTATATCCAGGATTCCCAACAGATTTACAACAACCATTTACGACGCTTTTAACAAAGGCGCATGGGACGGGTGTTGTAACGGATACGATTTACGGCGCGCGCTTTAAACACATTGATGAGTTACGTCGTATGAATGCACAAATTAAAGTAGAAGGTCGTTCGGCAATTGTAACTGGTCCCGTTTTATTGCAAGGTGCAAAAGTGAAAGCGAGTGATTTACGAGCTGGAGCGGCCCTTGTTATTGCAGGGTTAATGGCGGATGGAATTACAGAAGTAACCGGACTTGAGCATATTGATCGAGGTTATGAAAATATAGTAGACAAGCTTAAAGGGCTTGGCGCAAACATTTGGCGAGAACAAATGACAAGTCAAGAAATTGAAGAGATGAAGAACGCATAAGTGATACTTCCGCAAGGGGGAAGCGAAGCATCACTACTTGCGGAAGTACACTTTATAGAAAAACACGGTTCACAAAATACGGCAGAAATATAAAGACTTAAAGGAGAGGGATTATCGTGGAAAGAAGTTTATCTATGGAGTTAGTACGTGTAACAGAGGCTGCAGCATTATCATCAGCGCGTTGGATGGGGCGCGGGAAAAAGGATGAGGCAGACGGTGCAGCAACATCAGCTATGCGTGATGTATTTGATACAATTCCGATGAAAGGTACAGTTGTAATTGGTGAAGGTGAGATGGACGAAGCACCAATGCTGTATATCGGAGAGAAATTAGGTACAGGATATGGACCACGTGTAGACGTTGCAGTTGATCCTTTAGAAGGGACAAATATTGTAGCAGCTGGTGGATGGAATGCTCTTGCTGTTATTGCAATTGCAGATCATGGTAATTTGTTACATGCTCCTGACATGTACATGGATAAAATCGCGGTTGGCCCAGAAGCGGTTGGGGCGGTCGATATTGATGCGCCTATTATCGATAACTTACGTGCGGTTGCGAAAGCGAAAAATAAAGATATTGAAGATGTTGTAGCGACAGTTTTAAACCGTCCACGTCATCAAGCGATTATCGAAGAAATTCGTAAAGCTGGTGCTCGCATTAAATTGATTAATGATGGAGACGTAGCTGGCGCAATCAATACTGCATTTGATCGCACAGGTGTAGATATTTTATTCGGCTCTGGTGGAGCACCTGAGGGTGTATTAGCGGCAGTTGCATTAAAATGTTTAGGTGGAGAAATCCACGGAAAGCTTCTGCCTCAAAATGAAGCTGAATTAGCTCGTTGTAAAAAAATGGGTATTGAAGATATAAATCGTATTCTGCGTATGGAAGACTTAGTAAAAGGTGACGATGCAATCTTTGCAGCAACAGGCGTAACAGACGGAGAACTATTACGCGGCGTTCAATTTAAAGGTAGCGTTGGAACAACACAATCCCTTGTTATGCGCGCGAAATCAGGCACAGTACGCTTCGTAGACGGACGTCATAGCTTGAATAAAAAACCGAACTTGGTTATTAAGTAAAAAGTGGAAGCGGCTCGTTCAGAATGGGAGGGGGAAGAAGTGAAGCCACCGACCATTCTAGCTGCTGAAGCTGGATTGAATAAAAAGTGGAAGCGGTTCGTTTAGAATCGCAGGGCATTGGAACTCTCGACCTTGAAGCGCTCTTTGCTTCGAGTGAGAGAGTGAAATGACCAGAGATTCTAGCCGCTGGAACTGGATTAGATAAAAAGTGGAAGTGGCTCTTTTAGAAGCATAAATACCTTATTTATTGCCATTTAAAATAGGGTAAGTAGAAAAAAGAGAGAAATATAAAAAGCGAAGACAAATTTTCTTGTCTTCGCTTCTTGTATTTGTGTTTCAACGTATTGATTAAAACTAGATAAAAGGGTTACAATAGTGAATATTACCCTACTTGAACTTATTGCCTTTCATTATTAATTATTTGCCTTCCGTATTTTTTCCCTTTACCCATGTGAAAAGAGAATAACGTTAAAGTGTGGTGTCTGAATGAATTTGTCAATTGCAGCATTAGAAAACATGAAATTAAAAGAGTTATACGAGCTTGCGAAAGAATTTAAGATTTCGTATTATAGCAAATTAACGAAAAAAGAGTTAATCTTCGCTATCTTAAAAGCTCGAGCAGAAAAAGAAGGTTTCTTCTTCATGGAAGGCGTATTAGAAATTATTCAATCAGAAGGATTTGGATTCCTACGTCCTATCAACTATTCTCCAAGCTCAGAAGATATTTATATCTCAGCTTCGCAAATTCGTCGTTTCGATTTACGTAATGGAGATAAGGTTTCTGGTAAAGTACGACCTCCGAAAGAAAATGAACGCTATTTTGGATTATTACAAGTTGAAGCTGTAAACGGAGATGATCCAGAGTCAGCAAAAGAGCGTGTACATTTCCCTGCATTAACACCATTATACCCAGATCGCCAAATGAAATTGGAAACGGAACCGAAAAAGTTACCGACACGCATCATGGATTTAATCGCACCAGTTGGATTTGGACAACGTGGTTTAATTGTCGCGCCTCCAAAGGCTGGTAAAACAAGTCTATTAAAAGAAATCGCACACAGTGTTACAACAAATCACCCGGAAGCTGAATTAATTGTACTTTTAATTGATGAGCGTCCAGAGGAAGTAACAGACATTGAACGTTCTGTTAAAGGAGATGTTGTAAGTTCTACTTTTGATGAAGTACCAGAAAATCATATTAAAGTAGCGGAGCTTGTGTTAGAACGTGCAATGCGTCTTGTAGAGCACAAAAAAGATGTTATCATTTTAATGGATAGTATTACCCGTTTAGCGCGAGCTTACAACCTTGTTATTCCGCCAAGTGGTAGAACATTATCGGGTGGTATCGACCCAGCTGCCTTCCATAGACCGAAGCGTTTCTTTGGAGCTGCACGTAATATTGAAGAAGGCGGTAGCTTAACGATTTTAGCAACAGCGCTTGTTGATACAGGATCTCGTATGGACGATGTAATTTACGAAGAATTTAAAGGAACTGGAAATATGGAACTTCACTTAGATCGTTCATTAGCTGAGCGTCGTATCTTCCCGGCAATTGATATTCGCCGTTCTGGTACACGTAAAGAAGATCTATTAATTCCGAAAGAACATTTAGACAAGCTATGGGGTATTCGTAAAACAATGCGTGATACACCAGACTTTGTCGAAGGTTTTTTACGTAAACTTCGTCAAACAAAGACAAATGAAGAATTTTTACAAAACATTGTTGCAGACTCGAAAAGGTATGTAACAACTAAGTAAAGGGAAAAGATTGGGACTCGCTTATTTTGTGATAAGCGAGTTTTTTATGTTTTTTAAGGGGATATTAGAGAGAGTAATATATGGGGAAAATTTTGTTTTTTGAGATAAAAATCATATTTGGGTCGAGAGCTTGAAGTGTCCTGGATTCTGAACGAGCCGCTTGTGCTTTTAACTAATATCCAGCTCCAGCGGCTAGAATGGTCGGTGGCTTCACTTCTTCCTACGAGGCAAAAAGCGCCTCTACGTCAGAAGCTCCATCCCCCTCCCATTCTGAGCGAGCCGCTTGTGCTTTTAATTGATATCCAGTTCCAGCGGCTAGCTCTTCGTGTCTAAGAACCGCTCACACTAAAGGTAAAGAGCACATTTTGTGCGAGCGAACCTTAGCCAGTCAGAGCTGAACGAGCCGCCTCCACTTTTAATTTTAAAAAGACAAAAACAGGTAGTTGCAAAATGGAGTTAGCCTTGTTATAATTTCATCATATGTGTTTCATCAATATAGTTGTGTAAGCAGCTGAAGATGAAAAACTCTGTTTCGAAAATGATTCAGGGCGGAAGGAGATGAAAAGAATGAAAGCAGGAATCCATCCAAATTACAATAAAGTTGTATTTATGGACACGAACACAGGCTTCAAATTCTTAAGCGGGTCTACTAAAGGCTCTAGCGAAACTGTTGAGTGGGAAGATGGTAACACTTATCCATTACTAAAAATTGAGATCAGTTCTGATTCTCACCCATTCTACACTGGACGTCAGAAGTTTGCTACTGCAGACGGACGTGTTGACCGCTTCAATAAGAAATACGGTATCAAGTAATAAAGAACATAAAACAGGCAAGTGTATGTATTCGCTTGTCTGTTTTTTTTGCAAAAAATATTAAACCTTTACCCTACTTTGGATTAGGAAAGTAGATGAAAGGAGAGCTCAATGTACTTAATGAATCAAAATGGTTGGATTGAAGTGATTTGCGGGAGTATGTTTTCTGGAAAATCAGAAGAGCTCATCCGCCGTATACGCCGTACACAATTTGCGAAACAACATGCGATTGTATTTAAACCATGTATTGATAATCGTTATAGTGAAGAAGATGTTGTATCACATAATGGATTGAAGGTTAAAGCAGTTCCTGTTTCAGCTTCAAAAGATATATTTAACCATGTAACAGAAGAAATGGATGTTATTGCAATCGATGAGGTACAATTTTTTGATGGGGACATTGTGGAAGTGGTGCAAGTATTGGCAAATCGTGGCTATCGTGTCATTGTAGCTGGATTAGACCAAGATTTCCGTGGTCTACCATTTGGACAAGTTCCTCAGCTGATGGCGATTGCTGAACATGTAACTAAATTGCAGGCAGTTTGTTCTGCATGCGGATCTCCTGCAAGTCGTACGCAACGTTTAATCGATGGAGAACCGGCGGCATTTGATGATCCAATTATTTTAGTTGGGGCTTCAGAATCGTATGAACCACGTTGTCGTCATTGTCATGCAGTACCTACAAAACAAAGATAAATGAAACTCGCTATGTAGAGCGGGTTTTTTTCGAAAATAGATGAAGATTGGGGCCAGCTCTTCGTATATATAGCTAAGAACCTTAGGCAGTCAGAGCTGAGCAAGCCGCCTGCGCTTTTAATATTATCTAGCTCCATTGGCTAGAATGGTCGGTGGTTTCGCTTCTTCGTGCGAGGCAAAGAACGCTTCAAGGTCGAGAGTTCCAAATAGCCTGCGATTCTGAGCAAGCCGCCTGCGCTTTTAAATATAATTTGCGTTTTTTTGATTAAGTACCATATACTATTTGTATTAGATACTAGGATGTAGAGGTGAATGGTGTGTTAGATCGTTTGCAAGCTGTAGAAGATCGTTATGAGAAGTTAAATGAATTGTTAAGTGACCCAGAGGTTATTAGCGATACAAATAAGCTTCGTGAGTATTCAAAGGAACAATCTGATATGCAGGAAACGGTAGAGGTGTACCGTGAGTATAAAGATGTTCGTGAGCAATTAAGAGATGCAAAAGCAATGTTAGAAGATAAGTTAGACGCTGATATGCGTGATATGGTAAAAGAAGAGGTTTCTGAATTAGAAGGACAAGAGAAAACATTATCAGAACGTCTGAAAATTTTACTTGTTCCAAAAGACCCTAATGATGATAAGAACGTTATCGTTGAGGTTCGTGGAGCTGCTGGTGGCGACGAGGCCGCTTTATTTGCTGGTGACTTATACCGTATGTATAGCCGTTATGCTGAGGTACAAGGTTGGAAAACTGAAATTATCGAAGCGAGCTATACAGAGTTAGGTGGATATAAAGAGATTATCTTTATGATTAACGGTAAAGGTGCTTTCGCGAAGCTGAAATTCGAGAATGGTGCTCACCGTGTACAACGTGTTCCTGAAACGGAATCTGGTGGACGTATTCATACATCTACAGCAACTGTAGCTGTATTACCAGAGGCAGAAGAAGTAGAAATTACTATTCATGAAAAAGATGTTCGTGTTGATACATTTGCTTCTAGTGGTCCTGGTGGACAAAGTGTTAATACAACAATGTCAGCGGTACGTTTAACGCATTTACCGACTGGTGTAGTTGTATCTTGTCAGGACGAGAAGTCACAAATTAAGAACAAAGAAAAAGCAATGAAAGTATTACGTGCACGTGTTTATGATAAGTTTAGACAAGAAGCGCAAGCTGAATATGATCAAAACCGTAAGCAAGCTGTTGGTACAGGTGATCGTTCAGAGCGTATTCGTACGTATAATTTCCCGCAAAACCGTGTTACAGACCATCGAATCGGTTTAACGATTCAAAAGCTAGATCAAATCTTACAAGGTAAGTTAGATGACTTCATCAATGCCTTAGTGATGGAAGATCAGGCTCAAAAGATGGAGGCAGCTGAGTAATGCGTGTCTATGAAGCCCTGAAATGGGCTTCTTCTTTTTTACAGGAAAATGGACGAGATGAAAATGCGGGAGAAATTGTCCTTTGTCATGTATTAAAGACGAATAGAACCGGGATGCTCATGAATATGCGTGAAGAAATAACTGCGGAACAAGAGAAGAGTTTTGCAGAATTTATCCACAAGCACGTAGAAGGTACTCCGATCCAGTATATGCTCGGTTATGAAATGTTTTATGGCCGATCATTCTTTGTGAATGAAGAAGTATTGATACCAAGACCGGAAACAGAGGAACTTATAGTTGGAGTGCTAGAGAGAATTAAGCGCCATTTCGGTAATGAGGAGCTTCACATAGCGGATATTGGAACAGGTAGTGGAGCGATTTCTATTACGCTTGCTTTAGAAAATACAAATCTTCATGTGTATACGGTAGATATTGCGCAGGAGTCGATTGAAGTTGCAAAAGAAAATGCAAAGACTTTAGGGGCGGATGTAACTTTCTATCACGGCGATTTACTGTCTCCGTTTTATGAAACAGGTCAGCAGTTAGATGTTGTTGTTTCCAATCCTCCGTACATACCAGAGGAAGATTGGCGTGGTCTTTCTACTGTTGTGAAGGAGCATGAGCCAAAGAGAGCGCTTGTTGGCGGTGAAGACGGATTAGATTTCTATCGCCGTTTTATGGAAGAATTGCCGAATGTGTTGCAGAAGAAAGCAATTGTGGCATTTGAAATTGGAGTAGGACAAGGTGAGGATGTAAAGGGACTGTTACAACAAGCTTTTCCACATGCTCATGTTGAGGTTGTTTTTGATATTAATGGGAAAGACCGTATGGTATTTGCAGAGATGGAGTAAGGTTCACACCTTACTCTATTTTTTTGTGGGAAAATTTATATAGATTTTGAATTTAATAGTTTAGAAAGATGAAAGTCTGTCCACACTGTTTGTAGAAGGGACGGTGGAGGAAATGAAAAAACAAGTTATTGCTTATCTTCTTCTATTATTAATTGGTGCACAGTTGCTTGTGCAGTTTGGATATATGAAAGCTGATGCGAAAGGGCCTTCAGTTATTCCGAAAGAGGCCGTTCGATTACGGATTTTAGCAAATAGTGATTCAGATAAAGATCAGGCGCTAAAGCGCAAAGTGCGTGATGAAGTAAAAGCACAAATTGATGGATGGGTAGCGGATTTAACTTCATTTGAAGAGGCGCGTAAAGTCATTCAAAGTCATATTCCAGAAATCGAAAAAACAGTGGCAAATACGTTAAAAGAAGAAGGAAGTAAAGATTCATTTCAAGTGAAATTCAGTAAGAATGTAAAGTTTCCTACAAAGGTATATGGGAATTTTATTTATCCAGCAGGGGAATATGAGGCAGTATTGATTACGATTGGGGAAGGTGAAGGGGCAAACTGGTGGTGTGTATTATTTCCACCGATGTGTTTCTTAGATTTTTCAAGTGGTACAGCTGTAAGGAAAGAAGAACATGTGGTGAAGGCTGAATCTCCTGAAGAGGAGCAGGGAAAACAATTAGATGAGGAAGTAGTAGATACACAAGAGAAAAAAGAGGGTGCGGTGAAAGAAGAGAAAGTTGTAAAGCAGGAAGTAGCAAAAAAAGTAACAGCGTCTGAAAAGAAAGTAGTAAAAAATGAAATGAAGGTAGAAGAACAACCTGTAAGTAAAGAAGAAACAAAAACTGTGGATAAAATGGAGAAACCTGTGGAACAAAAACAAGAAAAGAAAAATGAGTATGTAAAAGTAGAGGAAGAAGAAAAGCCAGAAGTTAAGTTATTTATTGTAGAAGCTTTTACATCTTTATTCTCTAAATAGTACTATTAATAGGTCCCTTCTCATATATAAAAAAGAGGAGGGATTTACTATGAAGAAGGTATATTTTGCTACGAAAGCGGATGTGGAAAGATTGCATTCTTTTTTCGGACAAGCTAATAAAAAAGATGATAAAATAAATGAGTTATACGCGCAATTTATGATTTTGGAAGAGGCGGAAGAAATACGAGCTGTCATTGGATATGAACAAAGTGAAGAAAATGCACTTATTCGTTCTTGTTTATTCACACCTAATGTGGATAAACAGACTTTCCTATATTTTTTTGAAATGTTTTTGCGGTATATGAAAGAAAAAAATATTCGACAATTGTACTTACTAACAAATCATCCACAATCTATAACAATCTTTCAGTTTTTTGACTTTATTACTATAGAGAAAGAAAACGTACCAGAGGGAATTCGACAGTTAGAACACTTTTGTAAAAATATAAAAGAGCCAAATGCAATAATACTAAATTGTCAGCTATTCACAAAGTTATCCACGGATTAATTAGGTTTATCCACATTTTGTGGATAAACCTTGTTTGTCTTTTGGATAAATCTCATAGTAAACTAAAAATAGACAAGTATTTCAGGGTAGAAAAGGACGTGGGAAAAAATGCATACAAATATGTGGGTTGTGGATAATGTTGTGGAAAGAAAAAAATATTATCCACAGTTACAAGAAGCAGCAAAATTATTAAGGGAAAACGAGGCAATTGCCTTCCCAACAGAAACGGTATATGGACTAGGTGCGAACGCGATGAATGACGAAGCAATCGCGAAAATTTTTGAAGCGAAAGGAAGACCGAGTGATAATCCACTTATTGTCCACATCGGTACAAAATCGCAATTAGATGGAATTGTGAAGGAAATCCCGCCAGTTGCAGAGAAGTTAATGGAGCATTTTTGGCCAGGCCCGTTAACAATTATTTTACCTAGAAAAGAGGGGATTTCAGAGAAGGTGACGGCAGGACTTAATACGGTTGGAGTAAGAATGCCTGATCATCCAGTAGCGCTTGCTCTTATTGAGGAGGCAAATGTACCTGTTGCGGCACCGAGTGCGAATCGTTCTGGGCGCCCAAGTCCGACGCTAGCGTCTCACGTATATGAAGATTTAAATGAGAAAATCGCAGGTATTGTAGATGGTGGTGCAACAGGAGTAGGTGTGGAATCGACTGTAATTGATTGTACAAGCGCTGTTCCAACGATATTACGTCCAGGTGGGATTACGAAAGAACAATTGGAAGCGGTGATTGGCACTGTTTCTTTAGATCCGGCTTTAAAGGACGAGAAAGAAAAACCAAAATCACCTGGAATGAAATATACACATTATGCACCGAAAGCGCCACTTAGTATTATTGAAGGGTCACGTGAGTTTATTCAGCACCTTGTGGATGAGAAAAAGGAAGAAGGATTTAAAGTAGGGGTATTAACGACAGAAGAGTATCAGCATATGTATAGCGCGGATGTTATATTATCTTGTGGTGTTCGAAGTGATTTAGCTAGCGTTGCGACTAAATTATATGATGTACTTAGAACGTTTGATGCAAGTGAAGTGGATGTTATTTTTAGCGAATCATTCCCGAATGAAGGAATAGGAAATGCAATTATGAATCGCTTAACAAAAGCGGCAGGACATCATATTATTACTGAATGATAAGGTAAGATTAGCAAACAGAATATTTCTCCTCGGATAAGCATATTGTGAAGTAGCACGTCCGAGGAGGGACATGAATGACGTTTGAACAGCTACTACCTTTAATAATTATGGCATTCGCCTTAGGAATGGATGCGTTCTCGGTGAGTCTTGGTATGGGAATGATGACCTTAAAGGTAAGACAAATCCTGTATATCGGTATGACGATAGGGATTTTTCATATTATCATGCCATTTATAGGAATGGTATTAGGTCGTTTTTTATCAGAGAAGTATGGAGATATGGCACATTTTGCAGGTGCTATTTTATTAATTGGACTAGGATTCTATATTGTATATTCCTCTATTTTGGAGAATGAAGAGACTAAAACGGCCCCTATTGGAATTAGCTTATTCGTATTTGCATTTGGCGTTAGTATAGATAGTTTTTCAGTAGGGCTTAGTCTTGGTATTTACGGAGCACAGACAATTATTACGATATTACTTTTTGGATTTGTTAGTATGTTATTAGCATGGATTGGTTTATTAATTGGTAGACATGCGAAAGATATGCTCGGTACATATGGTGAGATAGTAGGTGGTATCATTTTGGTTGGATTTGGATTATATCTCCTTTTTCCTATATAATTTTAAGGGTGAGGGCGCTATGAAAAAGTTATTGGAATGGTATATTCAATTTGTAACTTTCTTTCCTAGATGGTTACGACTGCTTATTATTTGGGGTATTATTTTGCAAATTTCAATTTTAGGTTGGATGAAGTTAATTCGCGAATGATAAAATAGTTCCTTTCTGTACATAGTTTTGTTTGTACTATACTCATTGCGCTAAAAAATTACATATATAGAAAGGATGAGATAGATGACGAGATTGAAACAAGTTTTTGGTATTATTATTAGTTTTTTTGTTTTTTGGTTTAGTATGCTCGGTGTACAAATGTTTGCTGAGTTTTTAGATATTGAGTCATTGAAGTTTGTCGCGGGAAAAACGGAGGCAGCGCGTGCTTTTTATTCTCCATACCCGTTTTTAATTGTTTTTCTTATTACATTGCTTTCCCTATACTTCTTAGTAATTAAGCTTGGGAAACCGAAAAAAGAGAAAATGCCTACTGTAGAAGAAAAGAAGGAAGAATTACAATGATAAAATCCCCTGCTATTTAGCAGGGGATTTTATGTTTAAGTGATGGAAGGAATCGAGCCGCTTCCGCTTTTAGGTATTATCCAGCTCCAGCGGCTAGAATGGTCGGTGGCTTCGCGTCTTCCTACGAGGCGAAAAGCGCCTCTACATCAGAAGCTCCAATGCCCTGCGATTCTGAGCGAGCCGCTTCCGCTTTTAGATATTATCCAGCTTCAGCGGCTAGAATCTCCGGTCATTTCGCTCTCTCGCATGAAGCAAAAAGCGCTTCAAGGTCGAGAGCTCCAATGCCCTGCGATTCTGGGCGAGCCGCTTCCGCTTTTAAACAGGCCTCACCAATTCAAATTGTTCTCCTAGTTTTGCGTAGTTGTGTCCTGCTAGGCGGCTTACTGGTTTTAGTCCTTCTGCATGAATGCGGCCATTTTCGTATAGGTGTTCTGCGACGTGGAAACGAACGACGCGTCCGATTAGTAGATCACAAGCTGGTGAGTCTTCTGTTCCACCAAGAGGGATTGCGCGTTCTAGTACGCATTCCATTCGAATATTTGCTTCTTTCACACCTGGAACAGAGATGACATCACTTTCAATTGGTGTTAGTTTTGCTAGTTCAATTTCACTCTCATTTGGTGGGAGGTTAGCTGCTGTTTCGTTAATTGCTTCTACGTAAGATTCATCAGAAATATGTACGACAAACTCACCCTTTTCGATTGCGTTTCGAGAAGTATCTTTCGGTGTTCCTGCTTTTCGTTGTACAGAAACTGAGATAAGTGGTGGATTAGCAGCGACAATATTGAAATAACTATATGGTGCCCCGTTTAATACGCCGTCTTTTGTTACAGAAGTAACGAACGCGACAGGGCGTGGAATAATACTTCCCGTTAATAATTTGTAATTATCTTTTTCCGTTTGTTCATTTGGATTAATGGATAACATGTTTAAAATCCCCTTTCTAAATATGACGACTTATTGTTTGTTTACAAGATGTTAGTGGAAAACTCCTGCTGAAAATAATATTTTTATTACATAAAAAGAACTTACTTCAACCGCAATGAAGTAAGTTCCGTCTAAATAATCTCGAGTTCAAGATAAAAATTATAATAAAACGTATGCACCAGGTCCGATTAAAGCTACCCCGATAGCAACGGCGATTAACATTAAGTTGTATTCATATCCGTTTTGGGTTACCCAGTAACCATTTTTTCCGTGAACAGTGAAGATTGCCATTAACATTGTTCCAACGATAAAAAATGAGCCGATTGCAGTGAAAATACCTGATGCGAATAAGAAACCACCTAATAATTCAGTTGCGCCAGCCATAAATGCCATGAATACGCCAGGGCGTAAACCGATTGATTCCATCCAGCCGCCTGTTCCTTTCAGGCCGTAGCCACCAAACCAACCAAATAATTTTTGAGCACCATGACCCATGAATGTAATACCTATAATAAGACGAATAATAAGAAGACCGAAATCCATCATTTTTGAAAACCTCCTAAAAGTTATTAACTTACCTTATGTAAGTAATGATAAAATAGTTACTTACTTTAGTCAAGTGGGTTTTGAAAAAAGTTTGAAAAAATTTTACAAATTAACAACAAAAAACAAAATGTAGTAAAGACCTCTAGACAAGTCGGACGAAAAAAGAGAAAATATAAGTAGAAGTTAACTTTCTTATTGTTATTCAGACAATCAGAATTGACTGGAATTTTATGAAGCGCTACAATAAGAGTCTATTAGTAATGACGTAATTTATTTCGAAAGCGTTTTTACAGTATAATATTCGAAGTATGAAGTCTTACATGTATCCCGATCTTTACTAGGGATTGCCCTATAAACTTTTAGGTAAATTATAAGGAGGACTATCCTATGTTTAAAAAATTATTCGGTCTTGGTTCAAAAACAAATGAAGAAACAATCGTAGCTCCATTAACTGGAGCAGTGAAAAATATTGAAGAAGTACCAGATCCAGTATTCGCTGGTCGTATGATGGGTGAAGGTGTTGCAATCGATCCTACTGAAGGTGTAGTTGTATCTCCAGTTGATGGTGAAATCGTACAATTATTCCACACAAAACATGCTGTAGGAATTAAAGCGAAAAACGGTACAGAAATTTTAATCCACGTTGGATTAGAAACTGTAAAAATGGAAGGCGAAGGTTTCGAAGCTCACGTTTCTGAAGGCCAAGCTGTAAAAGCGGGAGATAAATTAATCTCATTCGACTTAGACTTAATCCGTGAAAAAGCGAAAAGTACAATTACTCCAATCGTTATTACAAACACAGATGCAGCTGAGTCTATTAAAACAACTGTAGGCGTAACAGCTACAAAAGGTTCAACAGAAGTAATGAAAGTTACAATGAAATAATTATTGTATAAGAGGAATCCGTTTCGTATGAAATGGATTCCTTATTTTGTTTTGTAGTACGCTTGCTATGTATGTTAAAATACTCTAGGCACTTGGAAATAGGGTTTCACATATATGTGGATAAGGCGCATTTTTCTTAGAAAAAATATAAGAGAAATGCGCCTTTTGTATATTCACATTTCTTTTGTTCTATTCTTATGTACGCTATGATAAAGGAAAGGAAGCAGAGAAAAGAGGTGGGTTTAGATGAAACGAGTATTATTTGTTTGCACTGGAAATACATGCCGTAGCCCGATGGCTGAGGCGTTACTTCGTCATCATGGAAAAGGTAAGTTTGAAGTGCAATCTGCTGGTGTTTTCGCCTATCCTGGAAGTGATGCGTCGGTACATGCAAAGGAAGCTTTAGCGGAAAAGGGAATTGCAATCGATCATGCCGCGCAGCAGGTGAACGAAACCTTGATTGATTGGGCAGATATTGTCGTAACAATGACGGAAAACCATAAGCAAATTGTGCTTGGGCATTATCCGAGTGTTGAAAAGAAAGTAGATACATTATATGGAGTAACTGAGGGGTAACTAACTGTTACAATTTATTTAACCAATTATAATCAAAGTTAATTAAATATATCAGTAAGCCCTGCTAGTCAAGTAATTGGCTAGTAGTGAGGGTTAACTGCGGGCAATCCCTAAAGCTGATTGAACTACAACGTGGCTAGAAATAGCGAGCGTGAATGTCGCGAAAGCAGAAAAAATCAATCAGATGGTGCAAGGTTAAATCCTAAACACTAGAACAATGGGTCTTCCGCCTCGAATCATCTAAGTTAAAATGGATAAGATGAACGTTCAACGACTATCTCGTATAACTGACGAGAGTACACCACAAGCCTATGGTGGTGGAAAAATCCTCTATCTCTAAGGAGATAAACATATAGTCTGCGCTCATGTGAAAACATGAGAAGTTCATAAGAGAACTGGCTAAGGAATTGCGCCCTTAGTTGAACGAGATACATTTAATTAAATCTATCAAGTCTCATTGAATCTACCGAACCTATGCATGATGGTAAATGCATAGGGGTGAGAATAATAATGAAATTTTCACGAGTTAGTCAAGTATCAGAATTAACAGGTTTGCATCCGAGTAGTCTAAGGAGAATGCTGGTGGAACACGCTACGATTCAGAAGAACAAATCTTTCATTGTTTATCATACAAGTGCGAGAAGTATGGCATTGAGTATGTAAAAGCTGATAAATGGTTCGCCTCAAGCAAGATTTGTTCATGTTGCGGAGTGAAATACGACCATTCAGTTCAACCAGAAGGACAGTGGAGTTTAAAAATACGTGAGTGGCATTGTGCTTCATGCAATAGCCATCACGATAGGGATGTAAATGCGTCGATAAATTTATCAAGATGGGTAAAATAAATGCTTGATAATAGGAGGTAACGATACTGCCTCGTGTGGAGTGTTATACCCCTCGTCCCTTCGGGGTTGCGAGAACACGATGAAGCACTAACTCGTGTAAATTTGATTGAATTGTATAGATTTAGTTAAGTTTATCGTATCGGATAAGTAAGGATATTTCAGATCCATTTGGGGGCTCTCTCTATACTTATAAAGAAACGTTAGAAGAGATGGAAAAACTTGTACAAACTTTACTGAAAAAACATTCAGAAGGTTGATGTTTCGTGTATAATACGATATTGGAGATCACTTCGTTCCATTAAGGTAGCGAGTGAGAAATGAAGATAATGGATTGAAACTTTGGAGGGGTAAAAATGAAAGTAGTAGTAGCATCTGATCACGGCGGTATGAATATCCGTAAAGAACTTGTAAGTTTATTAGAAGAGTTAAATATTGAATATATTGATTTAGGTTGTGAATGTGAAGCTGGTTCTGTTGATTACCCTGATTTTGCGTTTCCAGCAGCGGAAATGGTAGCAAATGGCGAAGTAGATCGTGGTATTTTAGTTTGTGGGACAGGCATCGGTATGTCAATTGCGGCAAACAAAGTAAATGGTATTCGTTGTGCGTTAGTTCATGATACTTTCAGTGCGAAAGCAACAAGAGAGCATAATGATACGAACATGTTAGCAATGGGCGAGCGTGTAATTGGTGCTGGTCTAGCACGTGACATCGCAAAAATTTGGTTAACAACTGACTATGAAGGTGGCCGTCACGAAAACCGCGTAGGAAAAATTAAAACATACGAAGCAAAGTAATAGATTCTAACTAGAAGCAGTATGAAATATAATTTGGTGAACCAACCTGTGAAAGGAAGAGGCGTAATGACAGAAATCGTAAAGGTAAGAGAACAGTTACAAATGTCGCTTTCTGATTTCCAAGAACAAGCTTCATTACAAAGTGGTCAAATTTTTGTAGTGGGGTGTAGTACGAGCGAAGTGCTAGGAGAAAGAATTGGAACATCAGGAACGATGGAAGTAGCAGAGGCGATTTTTTCTGAGTTAAAACAATTTCAAGAGCAAACAGGTATTGAGTTGGCGTTTCAATGTTGTGAGCATTTAAACCGTGCTTTAGTAGTTGAGAGAGAGTTGGCGATGAAATATCAATTTGAAGTTGTAACAGTTACGCCTGTTAGATCAGCAGGTGGTGCATTAGCAACATATGCTTATCACAATTTGAAAGATCCGGTAGTAATTGAGTTTATTAAAGCAGATGCAGGAATGGATATTGGCGATACATTTATCGGTATGCATTTAAAGCATGTAGCTGTTCCGGTTCGTACAAGTGTGAAGGAAATTGGAAGTGCGCATGTAACGATGGCAACAACACGTGGAAAACTAATTGGTGGAGCACGTGCTGTTTATGCGGCGAAGGAAGAGACTATCACTTGCCGTTAAAGTTTCATTGTATCCTACGAATAAGGTATGTTGTCTGACTTTATCATAGAAGAAAGAAAAGACCGATTTTCGGTCTTTTTTTTCTTTTATGATATAGAAAGTCATGTTAGAATGTAGTTGAAAACATGAAGGTTCGAAAGAATTACAACCTGAATTTTCGTTTTTTCTGAATAAATGAGAAAAAACTATTGGGAATCGATGTAATTCGTTCAGAAAAGGGGGATTTTGGTGGATCATTTAAAACGTCAAGATGAAAAGGTATTTGCTGCAATTGAGGCAGAACTAGGAAGACAGCGTTCAAAGATTGAGTTAATTGCTTCGGAAAACTTCGTAAGTGAATCAGTAATGGAGGCACAAGGTTCTGTTTTAACGAATAAGTATGCTGAAGGATATCCTGGAAAACGTTACTATGGTGGCTGTGAGCACGTAGACGTAGTGGAAGATATCGCACGTGATCGCGCGAAAGAAATTTTTGGTGCAGAGCATGTAAATGTTCAACCACATTCTGGTGCGCAAGCGAACATGGCAGTATACTTCACAATTTTAGAGCAAGGCGATACAGTACTTGGTATGAATTTATCCCATGGTGGTCACTTAACACACGGAAGCCCTGTTAACTTCAGTGGAGTACAATATAATTTCGTAGAATATGGCGTGGATGCTGAGTCTCACC
Organism: Bacillus cereus group sp. RP37; assembly: GCF_040459695.1. Classification (NCBI taxonomy): domain Bacteria; kingdom Bacillati; phylum Bacillota; class Bacilli; order Caryophanales; family Bacillaceae; genus Bacillus; species Bacillus cereus group sp. RP37. The sequence continues at coordinate 187,020 of NZ_JARVHP010000001.1, forward strand.
GTATTAATTACGATGATGTATTAGCAAAAGCGAAAGAACATAAACCAAAATTAATCGTTGCAGGTGCAAGTGCATATCCTCGTGTTATCGATTTCAAACGATTCCGTGAGATTGCAGATGAAGTGGGTGCATACTTTATGGTTGATATGGCACATATCGCTGGTTTAGTAGCTGCTGGTTTACATCCAAACCCAGTACCGCATGCACATTTCGTTACAACGACAACACATAAAACATTACGTGGTCCACGTGGTGGTATGATTTTATGTGAAGAGCGATTTGCAAAACAAATTGATAAATCAATCTTCCCTGGTATTCAAGGCGGTCCACTTATGCACGTAATTGCTGCAAAAGCTGTTGCGTTTGGTGAGACACTACAAGATGAGTTTAAAACATATGCACAAAATATCATTAATAATGCGAATCGCTTAGCTGAAGGTCTTCAAAAAGAAGGACTTACACTTGTTTCTGGTGGAACAGACAATCATTTAATCTTAATTGATGTTCGTAACTTAGAAATTACAGGTAAAGTAGCAGAGCACGTATTAGATGAAGTTGGTATTACAGTGAACAAAAATACAATTCCATTTGAAACAGCAAGCCCATTTGTAACAAGCGGTGTACGTATCGGTACGGCAGCTGTAACATCTCGTGGTTTCGGTTTAGAAGAAATGGATGAAATTGCATCACTTATTGCTTACACATTAAAAAATCATGAAAATGAAGTTGCATTAGAAGAAGCACGTAAGCGTGTAGAAGCGTTAACGAGCAAATTCCCAATGTACACAGACCTATAATAAATGGAAGAAGACTGCTGAGACGTAATTGTTTTGGCAGTCTTTTTTTTGGACATATATTGTTCTTTAAGTATGTATACAAATGATGAATAAATTTTGGCGATATAATGAAGGATACAGCTCCCATAATTGGTAAAGATACTAGATAGATTCATCGTAAAATCATGATTTTGCCAAATTTGCCCTTGAATATTAGTAGCGTTTTCTTTACAATCGTAAATAGTGTAAAAAAGCGTGTAAACGCATGAATATCATCTAAAGGAGAGATTCACATGGGAAAACTGTATGTATTTGATCACCCGTTAATTCAACATAAGATTACATATATTCGCGATAAGAATACAGGTACGAAAGATTTTCGTGAATTAGTGGACGAAGTAGCAAGCTTAATGGCTTTCGAAATTACTCGCGATCTTCCACTTAAAGACATTGAAATTGAAACACCTGTAAGCAAAGCGACAACAAAAGTGATCGCTGGTAAAAAACTTGGTTTAATTCCGATTTTACGTGCAGGTTTAGGAATGGTTGATGGAATTCTGAAATTAATTCCAGCAGCAAAAGTAGGACACGTTGGTTTATACCGTGACCCTAAAACATTGCAACCGGTAGAATACTATGTGAAACTTCCAACGGATGTAGAAGAACGTGACTTTATCGTACTAGATCCGATGCTAGCAACAGGTGGTTCTGCAGCTGAAGCAATTAATTCTCTGAAAAAGCGCGGTGCAAAACAAATCAAATTAATGTGTATCGTTGCAGCTCCAGAAGGAGTAAAAGTAGTACAAGAAGAACATCCTGATGTTGATATTTATGTAGCAGCATTAGATGAGAAATTAAATGACCACGGATATGTAGTACCAGGTCTTGGTGATGCTGGTGACCGTTTATTCGGAACGAAGTAAGACAACTGACGAGAGGGATTCCCCTCTCGTTTTTTTATGTCTCGATTAGGTAGGGGAGGGGGGATAAATATACATAGTATATACAACATAAGTTGCATACACTTCACATATAATATAGAAGTCTTACGTCTAAAGAGCACTATATTATGGAAGGAAAGCGTTATATCTTAAAAATATAATAGTGACAAACTTGTGAACATTCTCTTCTATTATAAAGAGAAAACTGTTAGAAATTGCATATCTCTAACCAGTATTTAGAAGGGGAACGTTTTCATTTTTGGGAGGAAATGACTAATACTCAAATTTTTTGATTTTTTACGATTTCTCGTTGACACTGTTAATACCCTATTGTATGCTAACAACGGGGATAGATGGTAGGGCTTTCAGTGACAAAAATACATCTATTCCGTGACGAAAATGTAAACTTTTTATTTTGTATAGGATTTATGCAAAAAAATGAGTTATTATTAACACATCGTGAATGAGGGTTACATATTGGAGGGATGAATCCTTGCAAAAAAACGATCGCAGCCATATAAAAGCTTATGCTTTAATGTCAGGTATTCTTGCTCAGTTAGTCGGTTCTATTCTTGTTGGAATCTTTGGTGGGCAGTGGATTGATAATAAGGTTGGAACGTTTCCATTGTTTCTTATTATAGGGTTATTACTTGGATTAGGAACAGGGGTATACGCAATGATTCGACTCATTCGACATTACTATTCGGGAGAGCAATGATGATAGACGTACATGGACTTGTCCAAAGACAAAAGAAATATATGTACTACTTGCTTGCGCTTCTAGTGCTAGGATGGGGATTCACCTCTTACAAGGATGTGTTTCTTGGGCTGATTATCGGAACGATTTTCAGTTTTCTTAGTTTGCGCATCATTGCACGTAGAACAGACAAGCTGTTGGATCGCGTAACAAATGGAGAAAACGTGAAGTTTAAAGCAACAGCGGTAAGTACATATTCGAGATTCGCCACGATTGGGTTATTAATTTTATTTGCAGCCAAATATCAAGAGTTAATTGCGATGTGGGGCTTAGGTGTGGGATTGCTGACAGGATACCTTGTCATGATCATAGATTTTCTTTATTTAGAGTATAAGAGCAGGGAAGAGAGGTGAATTACTAGTGGAACACGGTAGATTAGTTGAATTTCTAGGTTTAACGTTCGATTTGTCATCAGTTATGATGGTTACTGTAGCAGCAGTTATTGTTTTCTTAATCGCTGTTATCGGAACTCGCAGCTTAGCTCTTCGCCCAACAGGAATGCAAAATTTCATGGAATGGGTGTTTGACTTCGTGAAAGGGATTATCAATAGTACGATGGACTGGAAAACAGGTGGACGTTTCTTAACGCTTGGCGTTACGCTTATCATGTTTATCATCGTATCGAACTTCCTTGGTTTACCATTCATGTATTCAACAGTTGAGGCTGGCGAACATATTGCATGGTGGAGATCACCAACGTCTGATCCAGCAGTTACATTAACATTAGCCGTGATGGTAGTTACCCTCACCCATTATTATGGAATTAAGATGAAGGGTACGAAAGAATACGTTAAAGGTTATTTCCAACCGATGAAATTCTTATTCCCATTAAAGGTTATTGAGGAGTTTGCTAACACATTAACGTTAGGTCTTCGTTTATTCGGTAACATTTATGCAGGTGAGATTTTATTAGGATTACTTGCTAAGTTAGGCGGGGCATCATTCCTTGGAGCATTGGGTGCGCTTGTACCAATGTTAGCATGGATGGGATTCAGCGTATTCGTTGGATCAATCCAGTCATTTATTTTCGTTATGTTAACGATGGTTTATATGGCTCATAAAGTCAGTCATGACCATTAATATAATTTAAGTAAGAAAAAAATTATTTTTTTATAATACAAAGGAGGACAAATTAAATGAGTTTAGGTGTAATCGCAGCTGCAATTGCAATTGGTTTATCAGCATTAGGTGCAGGTATTGGTAACGGTCTTATCGTATCACGTACAATCGAAGGTGTTGCTCGTCAACCAGAATTAAAAGGCGCACTTCAAACAATTATGTTCATCGGGGTTGCTTTAGTTGAGGCACTTCCAATCATCGGTGTAGTTATTGCTTTCATCGTAATGAACAAATAAGGGAGACTCCCCTTACATAGATGGCGAAGAGTGTTTTTCCGAACTTTCTTCGCCATTGCTTTATGAATGAAACGTATGTCTTTTTTTTTCATATGATCAATTTAGATATTTTGAAGGGAGTGAATCCTTGTGCCAACTTTATTATTAGGGGCTGCCATTCCATTTGGAACGATTGCTTATACATTGTTCATTTTCTTACTTCTATTAGTAATGCTACGCAAATTTGCGTGGGGTCCTTTAATGGGAATTATGAAAGAACGTGAAGAGCATGTTACTAATGAAATCGACGCTGCAGAAAGAAGTAACGCTGAAGCGAAGAAGTTAGTAGAAGAACAACGTGAAATGTTAAAACAATCACGTGTTGAAGCACAAGAGTTAATCGAAAGAGCGAAAAAACAAGCTGTAGATCAAAAAGATGTTATTGTTGCTGCTGGGAAAGAAGAAGCAGAATCAATTAAAGCATCTGCTGTACAAGAAATTCAACGCGAAAAAGAGCAAGCGATTGCTGCTTTACAAGAACAAGTTGCTTCTTTATCTGTTCAAATTGCTTCTAAAGTAATTGAAAAAGAATTAAAAGAAGAAGATCAAGTGAAGTTAATTCGCGATTATATTAAAGAAGTAGGAGAAGCGCGATGAGCAATGGGATTGTAGCAAAACGTTATGCTGTCGCTCTTTTTAAAATTGCTAAAGAAAAACACGTATTAGAAATGTTTGAAGAGGAATTACGCCTTGTACAAAACGTTTATGTAAAGAACGGAGAACTACATAGCTTTTTAACGCAACCGAACATTTCAAAGGAACAAAAGAAAACGTTTCTTGCAAACGTATTCGGATCTGTTTCTGAATCTATTTTAAATACGTTATATATTTTAATTGATAACAAACGCATTGATATTTTACCTGAAATTGCAGATGAATATGTTGTTCTTGCTAATGAAGAACGTAACGTAGCGGACGCAACTGTATATTCTACTCGTCTTCTATCAGAAGAAGAGAAGCTTAACATTGCAGAAGCATTTGCAAAGAGAACGGGAAGAGATGCAATTCGCGTGAAAAATGTTGTAGATGAAGATTTACTAGGCGGCATTAAAGTACGTATTGGAAATCGCATTTATGACGGAAGTTTACAAGGCAAATTAGCACGTATTCAACGTGAATTAATGAAGAATAGATAGGGGTGAAGCACATGAGCATCAGAGCTGAGGAAATTAGCGCACTGATAAAGCAACAAATCGAGAACTATCAGTCTGAAATCGAAGTTAGTGATGTTGGTACAGTTATCCAAGTTGGTGACGGTATCGCGCGTGCTCATGGTCTTGATAACGTTATGGCTGGTGAACTTGTAGAGTTCTCTAACGGCGTTATGGGACTAGCACAAAACTTAGAAGAAAACAACGTAGGTATTATTATCTTAGGACCTTACACAGAAATCCGTGAAGGTGACGAAGTTCGTCGTACTGGTCGCATCATGCAAGTACCAGTAGGAAAAGAACTAATCGGTCGTGTTGTAAACCCATTAGGTCAACCAGTTGATGGTTTAGGCCCAATCAATACAACAAACACTCGTCCAATCGAAAGTCCAGCACCAGGTGTAATGGATCGTAAATCTGTTCATGAACCACTTCAAACAGGTATTAAAGCGATCGATGCTCTTGTACCAATTGGCCGTGGACAACGTGAGTTAATCATCGGTGACCGCCAAACAGGTAAAACAGCAGTTGCACTTGATACAATCATTAACCAAAAAGATGAAGATATGATTTGTATCTATGTAGCTATCGGACAAAAAGAATCAACTGTACGTAACGTAGTAGAAACACTACGTAAGCACGGTGCATTAGAGTACACAATCGTTGTAACTGCATCTGCTTCTCAACCAGCTCCATTATTATACTTAGCTCCTTATGCTGGTGTAACAATGGGTGAAGAGTTCATGTACAATGGTAAACACGTATTAGTAGTATATGATGACTTATCAAAACAAGCAGCGGCTTACCGTGAGCTGTCATTACTATTACGTCGTCCTCCAGGTCGTGAAGCTTATCCAGGGGATGTATTCTACTTACATTCTCGCTTATTAGAGCGTGCAGCAAAATTAAGTGATGCAAGAGGCGGCGGTTCTTTAACTGCACTACCTTTCATCGAAACACAAGCAGGGGACGTATCAGCATACATCCCAACAAACGTAATCTCTATTACGGATGGACAAATCTTCTTACAATCTGACCTATTCTTCTCTGGCGTACGTCCAGCGATCGATGCGGGTACTTCTGTATCTCGTGTTGGTGGATCTGCTCAGATTAAAGCGATGAGTAAAGTATCAGGTACACTTCGTCTTGACCTTGCATCTTACCGTGAGTTAGAAGCGTTCGCTCAGTTCGGTTCTGACCTTGATAAAGCAACTCAAGCGAAACTAAACCGTGGTGCTCGTACTGTTGAGGTATTAAAACAAGGATTACACAAACCGTTACGTGTAGAGAAACAAGTTATCATTCTTTACGCTTTAACACGTGGATTCCTAGATGATATCCCAGTAGTAGATATCACTCGTTTCGAAGAAGAATTCCATGCTTGGTTAGATTCTAATGCGACTGACTTATTAGAAGAAATCCGCACAACTAAGAAACTTGCGGATGACGACAAATTTGCAGCAGCAATTAACGGATTTAAAAAAGTATTCGTAGCTTCTGAGTAATAAATAAAAGCTCCAGGGGCTCGTTCAAGCCGCTGGAGTTAGATAATATATAAAGGCATCTCAATTTTTGAGATTGCTGACGGTTATGTAAAGGAAAAGAGTAGGTGCACCTATTCTTTTCCTTCAATCATGAGCAAGAATATCTTGCAACGTAGATTAGGAAGAGGATTCTTACTAATCGTGCCAACTTCCGGAAAAAAGGTGGTGAAAACCTGTGGCATCTTTACGCGATATAAAAGCGAAGATTACCTCGACAAAGAAAACGAGTCAAATTACGAAAGCGATGGAGATGGTATCTGCATCTAAGTTAAACCGTGCAGAGCAAAATGCTAAATCTTTCGTTCCGTATATGGAAAAGATTCAAGAAGTAGTAGCGAGCATTGCGCAAGGAAGCAAAGGAATTAATCATCCAATGCTAAATGCGCGTCCTGTAAAGCGTACAGGATACATCGTTATTACATCGGATCGCGGACTAGCAGGTGGTTATAACAGTAACGTATTACGTACAGTTAGTAACGTAATTCGTGAACGTCATAATATGGATTCAAACCAATATTCTATTATTGTGCTTGGACGACTAGGACGTGATTATTTAAAACGTCGCGGCTTTAACATCATTGATGAAGTAGTTGGACTATCTGACCATCCATCATTTACTGATATTAAAGATCTTGCTTCTCGAGCAATTGCGATGTTTGCAGATGGAGCTTATGATGAGCTGTATATTTACTACAACCACTATGTAAGTAAAATTTCACAAGAAGTAACGGAAAATAAAATTTTACCGCTTACTGATGTGGCGTCTGATAAAAAGACGACAGCTTATGAATTCGAACCTTCTGAAGAAGAAATTTTAAAAGTACTATTGCCACAATACGCAGAAAGCTTAGTGTACGGTGCATTACTAGACGGTAAAGCAAGTGAACACGCAGCGCGTATGACAGCAATGAAGAGTGCTACAGACAACGCAATGGAAGTTATCGATTCACTTACACTTTCATTCAACCGTGCGCGTCAAGCAGCGATTACGCAAGAGATTACGGAAATCGTTGGTGGAGCAGCAGCGTTAGAATAGTATTAAAAAGCGTAGGCGGCTCTTTCAAAAGAGTCGCGTAAGCATAAACCAATAAAAAATTAAAAGCTAACTGCTCGTAGCGAGTTGGCTAATTAAAAGAAAGCTAGGAGGGAACCCGATGAATAAAGGGCGCGTTACGCAAATCATGGGTCCGGTTGTAGACGTTAAGTTTGATGGCGGAAAGCTACCAGAAATCTACAACGCCCTTACGGTAAAACAAAGCAACGAAAACGGAGCAAGCATTAACTTAACATTTGAAGTTGCACTTCATTTAGGTGATGATACAGTTCGTACAGTTGCAATGTCTTCCACAGATGGACTTGTTCGTGGCACAGAAGTAGAAGATACTGGTAAAGCAATCTCTGTACCAGTTGGTGATGTAACACTTGGTCGCGTATTTAACGTATTAGGTGATGCAATTGACTTAGATGGTGAAGTTCCAGCCGATGTACATCGTGATCCAATTCACCGTCAAGCACCTGCATTCGAAGAATTATCTACTAAAGTAGAAATTCTTGAAACTGGTATTAAAGTAGTAGACTTACTTGCTCCTTACATCAAGGGTGGTAAGATCGGTCTATTCGGCGGTGCCGGCGTAGGTAAAACGGTATTAATTCAGGAATTAATTAACAACATCGCACAAGAACACGGTGGTATCTCTGTATTCGCTGGTGTAGGTGAGCGTACTCGTGAGGGTAATGACTTATACCACGAAATGAGCGATTCTGGCGTAATTAAGAAAACTGCGATGGTATTCGGACAAATGAACGAGCCACCTGGAGCACGTCAACGTGTTGCATTAACAGGTTTAACAATGGCTGAACATTTCCGTGATGAGCAAGGACAAGACGTACTATTGTTCATCGATAACATCTTCCGTTTCACGCAAGCAGGTTCTGAAGTATCTGCCCTTCTTGGTCGTATGCCATCTGCGGTAGGTTACCAACCAACTCTTGCGACAGAAATGGGTCAATTACAAGAGCGTATTACATCTACAAATAAAGGGTCTATCACGTCTATCCAAGCGGTATATGTACCAGCCGATGACTATACGGATCCAGCACCAGCTACAACGTTCGCTCACTTAGATGCAACAACAAACTTAGAGCGTCGTTTAACACAAATGGGTATTTACCCAGCCGTAGATCCATTAGCATCTACATCTCGTGCACTTTCTCCAGAAATCGTAGGAGAAGAGCATTATGAAGTAGCTCGTCAAGTACAGCAAACTTTACAGCGTTATAAAGAGCTTCAAGACATCATCGCTATCTTAGGTATGGATGAGTTATCTGAAGAAGATAAGTTAGTTGTACATCGTGCTCGTCGTATTCAATTCTTCTTATCTCAAAACTTCCACGTAGCTGAGCAGTTTACAGGTCAAAAAGGTTCTTACGTACCTGTAAAAAATACAGTTAGTGGTTTCAAAGAAATTCTAGAAGGAAAATATGATGACCTTCCAGAAGATGCATTCCGCTTAGTTGGTGGCATTGAAGAAGTTATTGAAAACGCGAAGAAAATGATGGCGTAAGGCCTTAGGAGGGACGAAGTATGAAGACATTTCCAGTCAGTATTGTAACTCCTGATGGACCGGTTTACGAAAAAGAAGTAGAAATGGTAAGCGTAAAAGCAGAGAGTGGGGAAATGGGGATCTTACCGGGTCACATTCCAACTGTTGCACCATTAAAAATTAGTGCAGTTCGTCTGAAAAATGGTGGGCACACTGATTATGTAGCAGTAAGCGGTGGCTTTATCGAAGTTCGTCCAGATAAAGTAACTGTATTATCATCATCTGCTGAAGAAGCAAACCATATCGACATCCATCGTGCAAATGAAGCGAAGCGTCGTGCTGAGCAACGTATGCAAGATAAACAAGCACATGTTGACTTTAGACGTGCAGAAATGGCCTTACAGCGTGCTGTGAACCGTTTAAACGTTTCCGATATGAAATAAAAAATCCGTAAAGGCTTTGCCTTTACGGATTTTTTTATGTAATTCATGGATAATTTTACAAAAATGGTATAATTATATTGATGCTTGTATAAGTAGAGAATGTACAACAATTAATAAAGGGGATGAATAAATGATTGGTGAAATGAAACGAGAAGCGTTGCACTCTTTAAAGGGAAAATGGGGGCTAGGAGTCGGATCAACGATTTTATATTTTATTTTAAGTTATGTTGTTTCAATGGCTGCAATGCTTATACTTTTAATTCCAGGAATTATTATATTTTTCTTATTTGCTGGTTTAACAGGATCAATTGAAGAGGAAGCGATGTCAATCGGAGCAGGTATTACATTTGGGATTTTTTATTGCATTATGATAATTTTAAGTAATGCATCGTATGGAATTACATCATACGGTTATATAAATGTATTTCTACAGATTAGTAAAAGAGAAGGTGCTAAAGTAGATCATTTATTTGAAGGGTTTCGTGGTTTTAAAAGAATGATGAAAACGATGTGGGCGATGCTTGCGATTTTATTATATACAGGTACATGGATTCCAATGTTGCTAGTAGCCTTATTCGCATTTTTGGGTGAAGAAGGAAATACGTCGTTTACTATCGCCTTCTTTGTACTAGTAGCTATTTCAATCGTTGTTATGATTGTGATGTATTTTTCTTATGCGATGACGTACTATGTAATGGTTGAAAATCCAGAGTATAGTGTGTCACAAGCAATGAAAGAAAGTAAGCGTCTTATGAAGGGACATAAATTAGATTTGTTTCTTTTATGGCTTAGTTTTATAGGATGGGGTATTTTAGCGATTTTAACACTTGGAATAGGTTTTCTTTGGCTTAGCCCGTATATGAGTACAACGACAGCGCATTTTTATCGCTATCTTTCAAAAGATGAATTGTAGTAGGAACATGCTATACTAATAGAGTTATTGTGTATAGGAGGCTACGTATGATTGGTGATTTAAAAGGAGAAGCATTAGATTCATTAGAAGGGAAATGGGGATTAGCTGTCGGGGCAACATTACTCATTTCAATTCTTATCACGATTTTTAGTTTTAGTATTGAGTGGGGATTTTCTACAATGATTGGTGGAAAAGAAACAAGTGGTTCACTTTCAATGAATATCCTTACAGTTTTTGTTACGGGACCGTTAACTTTAGGTGGATATTATCTTGCTTTAAATATTCTTCGTGAAAAGCAAGCTAGTATCGGTAATATATTCATTTGGTTTTCAGAGGGAAAAAGATTTCTAAAATCATTTTTATTATATTTATTAGTAAATCTTTATCTTTTCTTATGGATGTTACTATTTATTATCCCAGGCATTATTAAATCATTTTCTTATGCGATGACGTACTTTATTATAAACGACCATCCTGAGTATTCACTGAACCAAGCTATTACAGAAAGCCGTCGTATGATGGATGGACATAAGATGGAGTATTTCATTTTATGTTTAAGCTTTATTGGTTGGTTTATATTAAGTTGTATTACATTAGGGATTGGATTCCTATGGTTAATTCCATATTTTTATACGACGTCAGCAGCTTTTTATGAAGAGGTTGCAGAGGAATATTACGAGAAAACAATTCCGACACTATAAAGTGGGGCATCTCACGTTGATGACTAGTTTTACTGTCAGCAAATAGTATGATAAAAACACCGAGTATGAGCTATTGGTTCATACTCGGTGTTTTTTGTAGGAATTTTATAAATTGATGACTAGTAAGTGGTTTACTGAAATAGTAACCTTGCATGTATTTACAGTTGTTCTTTTGTAGAAACTTAAGTTGTTTTTCTGTTTCAATTCCTTCAGCAACGACAGAAAGGTTTAAAGTATTTGCAAGGGAAAGGATAGTGGAAACGATGGCTCTTTCTTCAGGTCGATGATCGGCTAGTTGTGTAAATTCTCTCGGTACTTTTAATGTATCGATAGGGAAAAGTGATAAATAAGCGAGAGAAGAATAGCCGGTACCGAAGTCATCAATGGACGTTTGAATACCATATTCCTTTAGTTGCTTTAGTCTGGATAATGTTTCTTTTTCATTGATCATCGCAATTCGTTCTGTTAACTCAAGTGTTACATATTTTGGATCAACTTTAACATCTGTTAGTATTTGTGAAATGTTCTCGATTAAATGCTCTTGCTGGAATTCTTTTGCTGATAAGTTAACACTTATTTTTAAATCTTGGTAGCCAAAAGTATGCCATATTTTTAACTGAAGACAAGATTCTTTTAATACCCAATGACCGAGTGGAACGACTTGTGGCGTCTCTTCTACAATTGGAATGAACTCACATGGTGGTATTTCACCTAGGAGGGGGTGTTTCCAGCGTATTAATGCTTCAGCACCAATAATCTTTTTCGTCGTAATATCAATTTGTGGTTGATAGACGAGATAAAATTCTTTGTTTACTAAAGCGAGTGGTAAATCTTTTTCAATTCGAGCTTTTCGTTCCATTTTTTTATACAATTCTTTCGTGTACAGAGAGCTACCGTTTTTTCCTTTATTTTTTGCTTCGTACATGGCCATATCAGCATGCTGCAAGATTGATAATGGATCTTCACCTGCTTCAGGATAGATTGCAATCCCGATGCTCGGTGAGATTTGTAAGTGTTGATTTTCGATTTCGAATGGTTCGTTCATGGCCGCTACAATCGTATCAGCTATTTTTTTAACATCTGGCCTTTTTTTATAATTTTCGATAAGAATTGTGAACTCATCCCCAGCTAATCGGGCAAGCTTCATATTTGGTGTCGATATTTCTTCGAGTCTTTTTGCTACTGCAATTAATAGAAGGTCTCCTACCCTATGACCGAGAGTATCATTAATAACTTTAAAACGGTCTAGGTCGAGAAACATAACAGCAAAAGGCCTTTTTGATAATTCAGATCGAGCAATTGCTTGTTCTACATATTGATGAAATGCACGGCGATTTGCAAGCTCTGTTAAAGTATCACGATAGGCTAGGAAATTAATTTGCTCTTGTTGTTGTTTACTTTCCGTAATATCTTTAATCATTAAATAAACACCAGAAATATGATCCTTTAAAAAGATAGGAACAGCGGTAACATGCAAGTAGTAAATATCTCTGTTCTTATGATACGCCCGTACTTCTAAAGAAATAGATTTCCCCTTTTTTACATGACGAAAGGCATTAATGATGTCTTCCAAATCTTCTTCATACGTAAGTGAATAGTATGGTTGCTTTAATAATTCATTCGTTTGATAACCGAGTAAAGTAGTACCAGCGTTGTTCACGTTGAGAAAATTACCATACAAGTCTAATGTGAAAATTGGATCTGGATGATGCTCGTATAAAGATTTAAACATTTGTTGGTTATGATATAGTTCATTTTTTTGTTCTACTAAATCTTCTGTACGTAATTCGATTTGTTTCTCGAGTTCTAAGTTGAATTGCATTTGGGCTAGTAATAATATTTTATTTTGTTTTCGAACTAAACTATGGCGTATGAGAACGAAGGAGAAAGTTATCATAAGCCCGATTACTACAATAGGTGCAAAAACGTATTCAACTAATATAAAAACAATAAGCATGACTACAGAAATATAAGGTAATGACAATCTGATCGATTCCCCAAGTTTAGGTGTTAATAGTACTTGCTCTTGTTTTTCAGGTTCTTTTGTATGCAGAATACAGGCGATCGCTACTAGTACTAAAGTTACTTGATAGAGAGGGGTAACTGTAAACATAGAATACTCGGGTGTGAAGTATTTGATATAAGCATAAATCGCATCAGTAGTAGCATATAAAATTAAAGCACTGCCAAGAAGCGCACCAACTTTTTGGGGTAATAAGGATAATGGCTTGAATAACAGATTGATTCCTATGAGAAGAAAGAGTAAATCAGCCATTGGATAGGTAAGTTGAACAAATATGTCGATATAGGATGTTGAAGAAACGTGAATCGTTCGTTCAATAAGTAAGTAGTAACTTAAAGTGAATTGTGCTGTAACAATAATACAAATATCACATATCATAAAAAGCTTTTCTAATAAATCTCGGTTATAAATGATCTCATATAGAAAGGCCAATGCAAAGCTAATTAAAAAAAGTAGGTAAAAAAAGTCGGACGAATCAACGAATGTATAGTAGTCCTTTAAAATTAAACGTTGATAGGCAACGACTATATCACCAATGAAATAAGATAGGGTTCCAACAGATAATATGGTCCAAAATAAACGAGGTAACCCTTCTTTCCTATTTGAAAAATAAAGTATATAACTACAAGCGATAATATCAATGAATAGGGTACTCATTCCAATTAATATTTGAAAAGGAAATGAGTATTCATACAGAAAAGGCATTGCCACGTAATGAATTGCTATAGACAACAATATAATACTTATAAGAATAGTTACATGTGTTTGTTTTTTCATTTATCTCACCCACTGTATATACATATAAATTCCTCTTTTTATTTTTTATAGTTTCTTGAAACATATATATAATTTCTATACTTATTTTGCACAGGTATAGCGAGTTGTAAAAATAGATTTTAATAATTCTCGTTTCTGTCCCCAACATATCGACATAGGAATTTGAAGTTTGTTATAATGATTAAAATAGTTGCATTATTTAGAAAAATTTAAAAATAATAATTGCTGCAACTAGGACATATTGTTTACTAAGTGAACTTGTTCTTAATTCAGGGGGGAGGGTTTCACAATGGCAAGTGTATATGAAAATAGTTATATGATCGTTTTGATTTTCTTGCTATTAGGCATATTGCTGCCGGTAGTGGCTCTTACATTAGGAAGGATGCTGCGCCCAAACAAACCAAGTGCAGCGAAAGCGACGACGTATGAGAGTGGGATTGAGCCTTTTCATGATGCGAATATTCGGTTTCATGCTCGTTATTATATTTTTGCTTTATTGTTTGTCATCTTTGATGTAGAAACTTTATTTTTATATCCATGGGCTGTTGCATATGACAAGCTCGGTTTATTTGCACTGATTGAAATGCTCATCTTTGTTGTAATGTTGCTAGTTGGATTAGCGTATGCTTGGAAAAAGAAGGTGTTACAATGGTTATAAATTTTGAGGAATTACATCCAAATGAGCGAGCGGAATTAGAACGAAATATCTTTTTTTCTACATTGGAGCAGTTAAAAGGATGGGCACGGAGCAATTCTTTATGGCCGATGACATTCGGACTAGCATGCTGTGCAATTGAAATGATGGGAGTAGGTTCATCACATTACGATTTGGATCGATTTGGGTCATTTTTTCGGACTTCACCAAGGCAATCGGACGTTATGATTGTGTCGGGAACGGTAACGAAGAAGATGGCTCCTATTGTTCGGCGTTTATACGATCAAATGCCCGAACCAAAATGGGTTATTGCGATGGGATCTTGTGCGACAGCAGGTGGCCCATATGTAAATTCATACGCTGTTGTGAAAGGTGTGGATCAAATTGTACCAGTTGATGTGTATATCCCTGGTTGCCCACCAAATCCCGCTGCTTTAATTTATGGAATTAATAAATTGAAAGAAAAAATTCGTTACGAGGCAAAGACGGGAAAGCAGGTGACGAATAAATGAGTGATCCAAACAAAGACTTAGAGGATTTGAAAAGAGAAGCAGCTAGGCGTGCGAAAGAAGAGGCGAGAAAGCGTCTTGTTGCGAAACATGATGCAGAAATAAGTAAACTTGAGGAAGAAAATCGGGAAAAAGAGAAAGCGCTACCAAAAAATGACGATATGACTGTAGAAGAAGCAAAACGACGTGCAGCCGCGGCCGCAAAAGCAAAAGCGGCAGCGCTAGCGAAGCAAAAAAGAGAAGGAATAGAAGAGATACCGGAAGAAGAAAAGGTCAAAGCGAAGGCGAAGGCAGCAGCGGCCGCAAAAGCGAAAGCCGCGGCGTTAGCGAAACAAAAAAGAGAAGGAACAGAAGAGGTACCGGAAGAAGAAAAGGCCAAAGCGAAGGCAAAGGCAGTGGCGGCTGCAAAAGCAAAAGCAGCAGCGTTAGCGAAGCAAAAAAGAGAAGGGATAGAAGAGATACCGGAAGAAGAAAAGGTCAAAGCGAAGGCGAAGGCAGCAGCGGCCGCAAAAGCGAAAGCGGCGGCGTTAGCGAAACAAAAAAGAGAAGGAACAGAAGAGGTACCGGAAGAAGAAAAGGCCAAAGCGAAGGCAAAGGCAGTGGCGGCTGCAAAAGCGAAAGCGGCGGCGTTAGCGAAGCAGAAGGCCTCGCAAGGTGATGGGGATTCGGGGGATGAAAAGGCGAAAGCAATTGCAGCAGCTAAGGCGAAGGCGGCTGCGGCGGCAAGGGCGAAGACAAAGGGCGCTGAAGGTAAGAAAGAAGAGGTGCCGAAGCAGGAAGAGCCATCTGTGAATCAACCGTATTTAAATCAGTATGTTGAGGTTATTAAGGGGGAAATAGGAGAGGATACATTAGTAGATTCCTATATTAATAAACTTTCAAAAGATGTGCCAACTCTTGTGGCGGAGCCCTCAAAATATTATGAAGTGATGGAATTACTGCGATTCCATGAGGGACTTGCTTTTGATTATATGTCAGAGTTACATGCGACGGATTTTGTGACACATATGGAAGTATATGTTCATTTATTTTCATATGGAAAGAAACAGTCAGTAGCGGTGAAGGTGAAGCTGGATAGGGAAGAGCCGCAAGTAGAATCGGTGACAGCGTTTTGGAAAGGCGCGGACTGGCCAGAGCGAGAAGCGTATGATTTGCTGGGCATTGTATTTAAGGGGCATCCGAATTTATCACGTATTTTAATGCCGGACGATTGGATAGGGCATCCGCTTAGGAAAGATTATGAACCGTATGATGTGGAGGTGTAGCTTATGATCCGTACGGAAGAAATGCTTTTGAATGTAGGTCCTCAGCATCCGAGTACGCATGGTGTGTTCAGGCTTGTTATTAAGATTGACGGAGAAATTATTAAAGAAGCTACACCGGTTATTGGATATTTGCATCGCGGGACTGAAAAGATTGCTGAGAGTTTACAGTATACGCAAATTATCCCTTATACAGATCGAATGGACTATTTATCAGCAATGACGAATAATTACGTCATTTGCCATGCTGTAGAGACGATGATGGGGCTTGAAATCCCTGAGCGGGCCGAATACTTGCGAGTACTTGCAATGGAGCTTGGGAGGATTGCGAGCCACCTCGTTTGGTGGGGGACAAATCTTCTTGATATAGGAGCGGTCAGCCCGTTTTTGTACGCGTTTCGTGAACGAGAGATGATTATAAATTTATTAAACGAATTATGCGGTGCTCGGCTTACTTTTAACTATATGAGAGTCGGGGGTGTAAAGTGGGATGCGCCGGACGGTTGGATTGAAAAAGTGGAAGAGTTTGTTCCGTATATGCGAGAGCAATTGGCAGGTTATCATGATCTCGTTAGCGGTAATGAGATTTTCTTAAATCGTGTAAAAGGCGTTGGTATATATAGCGCGGAAGAAGCGATTTCGTATTCTTTAAGCGGAGCGAATTTGCGGTGCACCGGAGTAAACTGGGATCTTCGCAAGGATGAACCGTACTCCATTTATGATCGTTTTGATTTCGATATTCCTGTTGGGAGTGTGGGAGATGCTTGGGATCGTTACGTTTGCCGCATGCAAGAGATTGAGGAGTCATTAAAAATTGTTGAGCAAGCTGTCCAGCAGTTCCCGAAAGACGGAGCCGTGCTGGCGAAAGTACCGAAAATCATTAAGGCGCCGAAAGGGGAAGCGTTCGTCCGTATAGAGTCGCCGCGCGGAGAGATTGGTTGCTATATTGCTAGTGACGGAAAGAAAGAGCCATACCGTTTGAAGTTTCGCAGGCCGTCTTTTTACAATTTGCAAATTTTACCGAAGTTATTAAAAGGTGAAAACATCGCCAATTTAATTACGATTTTAGGTGGAGTGGATATTGTGCTTGGGGAGGTTGATGGCTAATGATTGAGACGCTCTTACAATCACCTTCAAGCTGGACGAATTTCTTCATTTTTTTCGGATTAGCGGTGCTCCTATTATTTGCAGTCCTTGGCTTCGTTACATATGGTATTTTGGCAGAACGGAAAGTGATGGGATTTATGCAAGGGCGGATTGGACCCAATCAAGTTGGGGGCCGATTCGGTTTACTGCAAACGGTAGCTGATGTTTTAAAACTACTATTGAAGGAAGATAGTATTCCGAAAGCAGCAGATAAACCTTTGTTTATATTAGCTCCTGTCATTGCATTCGCGCCAGCGTTTATGGTGCTTGCAGTTATCCCGTTTACTGATAAATTTCAGTTTGCAGATATTGGCGTAGGCTTACTGTATTACATTGCTGTTTCTGGGATTACGACAATCGGCGTTGTAACTGGGGGATGGGCATCAAATAATAAATATTCCCTTTTAGGAGGGATGCGTGCGGCGGCGCAAATGATTTCTTATGAAATCCCACTCGTAATGAGTGTAATTGGCGTCGTTTTGTTAGCTGGTAGCCTAAATTTAAATGAAATTGTGGCAGCGCAGGAGAATGTTTGGTACATTTTCGTGCAGCCAATCGGTTTCGTCGTGTTTTTAATCGCAGCGGTAGCAGAGTTAAATAGGACGCCATTTGATTTACCAGAAGCGGAGTCGGAACTTGTTTCTGGATATCATACGGAATACTCAGGGTTTCGCTGGGCGTTTTTCATGCTTTCAGAGTACGTATATTTCTTTGGAATGGCATCTTTAATTACAGTGCTCTTTTTAGGTGGGTGGAATCCAGTAATGTTTCTTGGATTTATCCCAGGAGCTGTATGGTTTGCTTTGAAATTTAGCAGTGTAGTCTTTCTATTAATTTGGTTCCGCGTTACGTTTCCACGTATAAGAGGTGATCAGTTAATGGAGTTTGGCTGGAAAGTATTATTGCCAATTGCACTTGCAAATATTTTCTTAACGGCATTGATTAAGGAGTTATTCTTCTAATCTATGAGGGGGGTGCCAGTAAGAGATGAAAGGACTATTTAAAGGATTAAAATATACACTAAGTAATTTGAGTAAGAAGAAGGTGACGTATGATTATCCGAATCAACCGTTGCCGCTGCCAGACCGTTTTCGAGGGATTCAAAAGTTTTATCCAGAAAAGTGTATTGTTTGTAATCAGTGCTCCAATATTTGCCCGACAGACTGTATTCAGTTAACGGGGAAAAAACATCCGGATCCTACGAAAAAAGGAAAAATTATCGACACGTACGATATTAATTTTGAAATTTGTATTCTGTGTGATTTATGTACAGAAGTTTGTCCGACAGAGGCGATTGTCATGACAAATAACTTTGAACTCGCGGAATATTCACGTGATGATTTATTTAAAAATTTGCAGTGGCTTGACGAAAACGACGAAAACGTCAGGAAGGAGAATAAAGCATGAATGGCGAGTTTGTAGCATTCTTTATACTATCCTTGTCTGCAATTATTGGCGGCATTTTTATGCTGAACTTAACGAAAGTCATGCATATGATGCTAGCTCTCGTTCTGACATTTCTTAGTATCGCAGGTTTGTACTTTCTTTTATCAGCTGAATTTATAGGAGTTGCACAAATTTTACTTTACTCTGGTGCCATCACAATTATTATGATTTTTGGCATTATGTTAACGAAACATAATGCGGAGAATGAATCGCGTTTTACTCTTCGAAAATGGATTATCTTCTTTGCGGTTGTAGCATTTGGGGCGGTTATGTATTTCGCTGTTAACAATATTGATTTTGCAAATGAAAGCACACAAGGAAGTTTACCTCTCCATGAAAAAAACACACTTCAAATCGGTACACTTCTCTATTCAGAATATATTATTCCATTTGAGTTAACCTCAGTTATTTTACTTGTAGCACTTGTTGGCGCAATTATTCTTGCGAAGAAGGATGAGAAAGAGGAGGATTCCAATGAGTAGCGTTCCGGCTTCTGCGTATTTAACACTTGCGATTATTTTGTTTTGCATCGGTTTATTTGGAGCTTTAACGAAGCGAAATACAGTGATTGTATTAGTTTGTATTGAATTAATGCTTAACGCAGCCAATTTAAATTTAGTAGCGTTTAGTAAATTAGGGTTGTTCCCAAATTTAACAGGACAAATTTTTTCTTTGTTTACGATGGCTGTAGCAGCAGCGGAGGCGGCGGTAGGACTCGCTATTTTGATTGCTTTGTATCGTAATCGCACGACAGTTCATGTAGATGAAATGGATACGCTCAAAGGATAACATTGTGACCGAAAAGGGGGAAGGAAACAATGATCGATTATGCATGGCTCATACCGCTTTTCCCGCTTGTTTCGTTTTTGTTACTTATTATATTCGGGAAGAAAATTAGAGAAGGAAGCAGTGTACTTAGTATTTTCTTCGTCTTTCTCTCCTTTATATTTGCGGTACTTGTATTAATAGAACGGTTTTCGAAAGTACCAGTGAAGCATAAGTGGGTATGGCTTAGAGCTGGAGATATTGATATATCATTTGGTTTTGAAGTGACTGCATTAGGGGCTTTAATGCTGTTTATTGTTACACTTGTGAGTTTACTTGTACATGTGTATTCGAAAGGTTATATGAAAGGTGATGAAAGACTACCAACCTTTTATGCCTATTTAGGGCTCTTTACATTTGCGATGCTCGGGCTTGTTATATCGCCGAATTTATTACAGCTTTATATATTTTGGGAGTTAGTAGGACTCGGTTCATTTCTACTCATCGGTTTTTACTTCTTTAAAGAAGAAGCGAAGGCTGCTGCGAAAAAGGCTTTTATTATGACCCGTATTGGAGATGTTGGTTTATTTATTGGGATGATCTTAATTTTCTGGCATGCAGGTAGTTTTGAATATGACGCAATTTTTAGAGCGATTCATACAGGTGATCTTACCCCTACGATGATTACAATAACGGCGATATTAATTTTTATCGGGGCGATGGGAAAATCAGGTCAGTTCCCGCTTCATACGTGGTTACCAGATGCAATGGAAGGACCGACGCCTGTGTCGGCACTTATTCATGCGGCGACGATGGTAGCAGCTGGCGTATATTTAGTAGCGACGATGTTCCCGCTATTTTCAGCAAGTGCGGTAGCCATGCAAACTGTTGCGATCGTTGGAGCCTTTACCGCGATTTTTGCGGCTTCTATCGGTCTCGTACAAACGGATATAAAGAGAGTGCTTGCGTATTCTACAGTTAGCCAGCTCGGGTATATGATGCTTGCATTAGGATCTGCCGGTTATGTAGCAGGTGTTTTTCATTTAACGACACACGCCTTTTTTAAAGCGCTACTATTTTTGGCGGCAGGAAGTGTCATTCATGCAGTGCATACGCAAAACATTAATAAAATGGGCGGTTTACAGAAGAAGATGAAAGTAACTGCTGCGCTATTTTTAATCGGTACACTTGCAATTAGCGGGGTACCACTCCTTTCTGGGTTCTTTAGTAAAGATGAAATTTTAGCGGCGACCTGGATGGATGGCAATTACTTTTTATTCATATTAGCAGTAATTGCGGCGTTTTTAACAGCGTTCTACATGTTCCGGCTATATTTCCTTGTCTTTACTGGGGAAGCGAAGACGAAGGAAGATGTGCAGGAATCGCCCCGCATTATGACATATCCGATGATTGTCCTTGGCGTCCTTGCAGTCGTGGCAGGCTATATAAATACACCGTGGTTTGGAACGTTTCTCGGGGATTGGCTTACGAAAGATGTAGCTTTTAAAGTGGAAGAGGCACACGGACCAGTTTGGATTATGATTGTTGCGACGCTTGTTTCATTTGCAGGGATTGTCCTCGCATATTTCATATATGGAAAGAAATCTATTTCTAGAGATTGGGCTGGGGGTGAGGGAACACCTCTTTATAACCTTATGAAAGAAAAATATTATGTGGATGAACTATACAATATGACGGTGCTTCCTATTACGAAAGGAATCGCTCATGTGCTTCGCTTATTTGAGATGTATGTAGTCGAAGGAATTGCTGTTTTAATAGGGAGTCTAGTTAAAGGAATAAGCGGACTCGGGTCTAGACTTCAAAACGGAAATGTACAAGTGTACGGAACTGTAACAGCTGTTTCGCTTGCGGTACTCGTCATTATTTTGCTCTATACGGGAGGGGATTTACGATGAATGATTTGTTATTAACGTTCTTCATTTTTTCCCCGCTTTTAGGAATTCTCTTACTTGTATTAACACCAAAAAAAGAATCGCGTACAGTGCGAGCGCTTGGTTTATTTGGAACGGCGCTTCCATTTGGAATCGCTATTGTCCTCGCTTGTACATATGCTTCTGGACAGAGTTTGTCCCTATTTGATGAAAAAGTGAAATGGATTAAATTTGGGGATTTTGCAGCGGTGGATAAAAGATGGTTCTCCATTTATTACGAACTTGGTATTGATGGTTTATCGCTCGTTATGATGGTGCTGACGGCCCTTCTAGCGACGCTTGCAGCAATTGCAGCCTTTTCTATTAAAAAGAATTTGAAAGCATTTTATATGCTGCTACTCATGCTAGAGATAGGGATGCTAGGTGTCTTCGCTGCTCAAAATTTAATGTTGTTCTTTATCTTCTTTGAAATTACGTTGCCACCAATGTTCTTATTAATTGGGAAGTGGGGGAAATTGTCGAGTGAAAAGGCTGCTTATAGTTATTTAATATATAACGGTATTGGTTCAGCAATTTTGCTCATCGTTTTTTCGGTTTTATTTGCGAAAACAGGTACAACAAATATTACAGAGCTTAAAGAAATATTAACGAGTGTAGGTGCTGGTGGAGGAATGGCTGTCTCAAGTAGCTTACAGT
The DNA here is from genome assembly GCF_040459695.1 of Bacillus cereus group sp. RP37. Lineage (NCBI taxonomy): Bacteria > Bacillati > Bacillota > Bacilli > Caryophanales > Bacillaceae > Bacillus > Bacillus cereus group sp. RP37. The sequence goes on from NZ_JARVHP010000001.1 coordinate 209,354, forward strand.
TCGGTTTGTTTCTTGCCATAATGATTGCTTTTGCAATTAAACTACCCGTTTTCCCGTTACATCGCTGGATGGTCAATGTACATATCGAAGCACATCCGGCTGTAGTTATGCTTCATGCGGGTGTTTTACTGAAGATTGGAGCATACGGTATGATTCGCTTCGGACAGGGGCTATTCCCGGAATACTTTCGTGAGTTTGCAACGCTAATTGCGATTTTAGGAGTTATTAATTTATTGTACGGAGCCTTCTTAGCGCTCATCCAAACGGACTTTCGGAAAGTACTTGCTTACTCTAGTATTTCGCATATGGGCATTGTATTAATGGGCCTTGCGGCGTTAAATGCACCAGGTACACAAGGAGCACTATTCCAAGTTGTGTCTCACGGTCTAATCGCAGCCTTACTCTTCTTCTTACTCGGCGTTATAGAACAGCGTTTTGGAACGTCGGATATTACAGCGCTTGGCGGACTTGCAAAAAGTGTACCAGTACTTAGTGGATTCTTCTTAGCGGGAGGAATGGCATCGCTTGGATTGCCAGGAATGTCTGGGTTTGTTAGCGAGTTTCTTGCTTTTCTCGGTTTATTCCAAGGAGAGCCAGTCATTGCAGCGGTCGGTGTACTTGGCATCATTTTAACCGCTGTATACGTATTAAGAGCAACACTTCAAATAACATTTGGTAAGAAAGAGTGGGAAGCGAAAGCTGATATACACGGGTGGGAGTATGTTCCTATTTTGCTGCTTATCTTCTGCATTATTGCAATTGGAGTAATGCCAGAAATACTAGGGGATCCGCTTCAAAATACATTGAAAACATTGGGGGTGAAGTAGGATGGATATGAATACGTTACTTAGCTTATCGTGGCATCTCATGGTGCCAGAATTCATTATTCTCGGAGCTGCCATCCTCCTTTCCATATGTGATTTGTTTTTTAAGCTGAACCATAAATATGTAGCACTTAGTGCAATCGCAGCCGTCATATTAGCAATCGTGTCATTAATCACGCTATACGGTGAACCAGCGGGAGATATTTTAAACGGATCGTTTGTGTTAGATGGGTTTTCAAAAGGGTTTAAAACGTTGTTGTTAGGCGGAGCGGCTCTCATTTTATGCACCGCAATGAGCGATGATAAGAAGAATCCAATTGAGGATAAGGGAGAATATTATTACTTATTTTTAATGGCACTTCTTGGGGCTATGTTTATGGCTTCTAGTGTCGACTTCATTACACTTTTCGTCGGTTTAGAATTACTTTCACTTTCTTCTTATATTTTAGTAGGAATACGAAAAAAGAACCGTGCATCAAATGAGGCGGCAATGAAATATGTCATTAATGGAGGAATTGGAACGGCAATTACGCTCTTTGGAATGAGTTATTTATATGGCATTACGGGGTCGACCAATATCGTGGATATGCAAAAAGTATTTGCTGGGGAACTGGCTAGTGGTATTCAATTATTGTTAGCTCTCGCATTTCTACTATTACTCATTGGGCTCTCATTCAAAATTGCAACAGTGCCGTTTCATATGTGGGCACCTGATGTATATGAAGGGGCTGCTACACCTGTTACTGCTTTTCTCGGGACGATTTCTAAAATTGCAGGGTTCCTATTAATTACTCGGTTGTTCCTCATGGTTTTTGCAAGTATATCGGTGCAAGGAGACATGCAATCTTTATACGGACGTATGAGCATATACATTGCTGTACTAGCTAGTATTACGATGATTATCGGAAACGTAGTAGCATTAAAACAATATAATGTAAAACGTCTATTTGCCTATTCGGGAATCGCACATGCGGGATATTTACTCGTGCCACTTGTAGCATTATCACCATTTACGATGGATAGCATGTGGTTTTACATGCTTGCGTATATGCTGATGAATATAGGCGCGTTTGCAATTATCCACGGCTTAATCTTACAAAGCGACAAAGAAAATATCACCATTTTCACCGGATTATATAAACGGTCGCCATTTACAGCGATCGTGATGACCATTTTTATTTTATCGTTGGCCGGGATACCAGGAACGGCTGGTTTCATCGGGAAAATTAACATCTTTTTAGGTGCACTTCATGTAGAGCCGGCTCATTACGTACTAGCTTCTATTATGATGGGGACGACAGTCATCTCATTCGTATATTATTTCCGTATTTTACAGCAAATGTTTTTCCGGACGGGAGAAGCGGAAGAGAAAATACATTTGCCATTCAATATAAAGGTTGTTATGAGCCTTTGCGCAATTTCGATTGTAATACTAGGGATTATGCCGATGATTGGATACAATTTCTTTTATGAATATTTTCCATTAATGAAAGATTTCTTCTTCTTAGGGAACGTGGTACAATAGTGAAAATAAAAGGTGTGGAGTCCTTACTCTGCGCTTTTTATTTTGTGTGAACTACAATTGAAAATGCATATAGGTATACGTTTTTAAAGAGAAAATTACGATGTGAAATGTAAGATGCTTATTTGTATTTGAAAAAGTGTGGCTCCTACTTATTATGGTATCGTTTTTATAATATTCCGTAAGTAGTAGCTGGGTAAAAAGGGGTCGGTTTTTTGGCACATCTTTTAGGGCAACAAGCACTGATTGCCATTGTTTCGCATTTATTGTTTATTACCATTACGTGGTGGGCCTTACAAGGTATTCACATTGAGCGTTTAATGAAGCCTGGAAAGGTGATGCAGACGCGAGTATTACTCATCCTAATTACAATTGCAATTGGGACATCTGTAAGTAACTTTTTCCTTGATTATTTAGGCTATTCAAAGAGTTTAACGTATTTAGTAAAGTAAGTGTATAGAACCTCATATCTCCGTTAACAATGGGGGTAGGAGGGGATGAAATTGAAGCTTAAAGCCATTCTTATTGTTGCATTGAGTGTTGTTTTATTTTTGGTTGGATATAGAGAGATGAAACCGATCAGCGATGAAAAGAAAATGGAGAGCATGATCGCATCCTTAGAGAAAAATGATGCTAAAGTAGAGAAATGGTCATGGTTAGCGCGAGAAACAAAAACAATTTCTAATATACATACGTTTCAAAAGTTGTTAAACGATGTGAAGGACAAGGCGAATATTCAAAAGTGGGAATTAGAGCAATCTCCAGATGGATATAAAGCTACATCCTATAAAAAGTTTTCTTCTTATGAAGAACGAGTAGTAGTAACTTGGAGTAAGGAAAATACTAAAGAAAACACTTTCATTATTTTTGAAGTGAGTGGGGCGAAATGGGACCCGAAGTACATTCAGAAAACAAATAAAATTTTTAGTGAAAAACCTATAATTTACACTTGTGTTCAAGGTGTACTGGATGATAAGATTGAAGGTGTTTTGCAAAATAAAACCAATCAGGTTTTGAAAGATCTTTCAGCAAGAGCGATCGAACAGATAGAAGAAAGAGCATTTGTGTCAGTCTCCGCATACAATAAAAAGTGGGATGACGCTCTTTCAACAAATAGAGAGAAAATAAATGTGCAAATAGCAATACGTTCTACAGACAACAAAGATACAATTGTGGTTGGCACACCGATCATAACTTCTGAGTATTGAGTGAATAGATACTGAAAAAAGGACACGGAGGGGAATAATTTGGAAAAGATCATCGTCCGTGGCGGAAAGCGGTTAAACGGCACAGTGCGTGTTGAGGGCGCAAAAAATGCTGTATTACCTATAATCGCTGCAGCCCTATTAGCGAGTGATGGAAAGAATGTACTATCTGAAGTACCAGTTTTGTCTGATGTATACACAATTAATGAGGTATTACGTCATTTAAATGCTGAAGTCGTATTTGAAAATAACCAAGTAACAATCGATGCTTCTAAAGAACTAAACATTGAAGCACCATTTGAATATGTACGTAAAATGCGTGCATCTGTTCAAGTAATGGGACCATTACTTGCGCGTAACGGCCGTGCTCGTATTGCACTTCCTGGTGGATGTGCAATTGGTTCACGTCCAATTGACCAACATTTAAAAGGCTTCGAAGCAATGGGAGCAAAAGTACAGGTTGGTAATGGTTTTGTTGAGGCATACGTTGAGGGAGAACTAAAAGGAGCTAAAATTTATTTAGACTTCCCAAGCGTGGGCGCGACAGAAAACATTATGTCTGCAGCTACATTAGCAAAAGGGACAACAATCCTTGAAAACGCAGCGAAAGAACCAGAAATCGTTGACTTAGCTAACTTCTTAAATGCGATGGGAGCGAAAGTACGCGGAGCTGGAACTGGAACGATTCGTATCGAAGGCGTTGATAAATTATATGGTGGAAACCACTCTATTATTCCTGACCGTATTGAAGCGGGAACATTCATGGTTGCAGCGGCAATTACTGGTGGAGACATCTTAATTGAAAATGCTGTACCTGAACATTTACGCTCAATTACAGCGAAAATGGAAGAAATGGGTGTTAAAGTTATTGAGGAAAATGAAGGTGTACGTGTTATCGGCCCAGATAAGTTAAAAGCGGTTGATATTAAAACTATGCCTCACCCAGGTTTCCCAACAGACATGCAATCACAAATGATGGCATTATTACTACAAGCTGATGGAACAAGTATGATTACAGAAACGGTATTCGAAAACCGCTTTATGCACGTTGAAGAATTCCGCCGTATGAATGCTGATATTAAAATCGAAGGTCGTTCTGTTATTATGAACGGTCCAAACAGCTTACAAGGTGCTGAAGTAGGCGCAACTGACTTACGTGCTGCTGCTGCATTAATCTTAGCTGGTTTAGTATCTGAAGGTTACACTCGTGTAACTGAGTTAAAGCATCTTGACCGTGGTTATGTAGATTTCCATAAGAAATTAGCTGCATTAGGTGCAACTATTGAACGTGTAAACGAAAAAGTAGAAGAAGCGAAAGAACAAGAAGTTTCTGATCTTCACGCTTAATTGAAATAGTCTCTATGTCTTTTGACGTAGAGGCTATTTTTTTGGGTTATTACTGTTATAGTCAATAAATTCTATACTTATGCACGTACCAGTAAAAATATTTAGAAAATTTTTGTTTTATAGGGTTCCCCTTAAGTATGTTCTAAAAGAAAGAGTTGTTCCATAAGAATGAAGGGAGTAAAGCTTTTTGATATTGGGGGAAATAAGATGAAATTTTCAAAGCCACTTTTCATCACAGTAGCGCTTCTAATAGCGCTCGTTATCATTGTACCTGCTGCTCTTGTTATTCCGTTTGCGAAAGCAAAAGTAGGGGAAGAAGCAGCCTCTAAGACTCCTCCAGCGATAGAAAGTATACCAGCTCCAGGGAAAGTGGATACAGCGGTTCAAGTGGCTGTATATCGTGAGAAACCGAAAAAGGTAGAGACATTACCTATGGAGGAGTATGTGACCGGTGTCGTAGCTTCTGAGATGAATGCCAGTTTTGAAATAGAGGCGCTAAAAGCGCAGGCATTAGCAGCGAGAACATTTGTGGTGCAGCGTATGCTAAGCGGAGGAAAGAAAAACAATGCGGACGTGACAGATACGGTGAAAGATCAAGTGTACAAAAGCAAAGAAGAATTGAAGAAACAATGGGGCAATAACTACGAAACTAACTTGAAGAAAATTGAGGAAGCCGTTTCGAAAACCGCAGGACAAGTTTTAACGTATGATGGAAAACCAATCTCAGCATCCTTCTTCTCAACGAGTAATGGCCGGACAGAAAATGCGGCTGATTATTGGGGAAATGATTATCCGTACTTAAAGAGCGTAGATAGTCCGTGGGATCAAGCCTCTCCAAAATTTACGAGCGAGCAAACCTTTACAGTAGCTGACTTTCAAAAGCGTCTCGGTGTGAAAGTGCTAGCAGACGGAAAAGTCGGTGATATTAAAGAGCGCACAGAAGGAAAGCGTGTAAAAGATGTAGCGTTTCAAGGTAAAACATTAACCGGAAGAGATGTGCGTGACAAATTAGATTTACGCTCTTCTGACTTCACTTGGAAACAAGAGGGAGATAAGATCATTGTTACAACGAAAGGCTTCGGCCACGGCGTCGGCATGAGCCAATACGGAGCAAATGGCATGGCAGCGGAAGGTAAGAAATATACAGAAATCGTCGCCCATTATTACAAAGGCGTTGAAATAAAGACGATGAATGATTATGAAGGAAAGTTAATGGTGAAGAAGTAGGATGCAAAAGGAGCTAATTAAAATTAGCTCCTTTTGTCATTATTTGTAGAAGACAAATGAAAGTAATTGGACAAGACGGTGAAATTAAGTGGGATGGAGAAGAGATGGGAGAACTCTGTTTAAGGGGTCCATGGATTGCAGGTAGCTATTATAAAGATGAGCGTACAGAAGAATCAATGAAAGACGGTTGGCTCCATACAGGGGATATTGTGACGGTTGATTCGGAAGGATTTATTAAAATTGCTGATCGAACGAAAGACTTAATTAAAAGCGGAAGCGAATGAATTTCTTCCGTAGATTTAGAAAATGCTTTAATGTCACACGATAAAGTGTTAGAAGCATCTGTTGTGGCGGTGCCGCATGAAAAATGGCAAGAACGCCCTGTTGCTTGTGTTGTATTAAAAGAGGGACAAGCAGTAGGTAAGGAAGAGTTGTATGCTTTACTAGAAGCGGAATTTCCGAAAACATCTGTAGGGAAGTTTTTAAAGAGAGCGCTGCGTGATCAGCTTAAGACGTATATGGTAGAGCAGAAATAGAGAAGAAGGCTATCCTTTTATTTGGATAGCTTTCTTTTCATGATGCTTCATAAAATATCTAAATCTTCCATTAATTGTTTGGTATAATAAGATAAAAACATTTGGGGGAGACAGAATGGCGTTATTGGAGTTGAAACAGTTAGGGAAGACGAACCAGTTACCGGCAGTTGAACTGGAGGTTGAAAAAGGGCAATGTGTTGTTTTGCAATGTAATAACCATACAGCTAAAGTGTTGCACCGCATTATTATTGGTGAGGAAGAAGCTTCAACTGGCAACGTGCTATTTGAAGGAGGAGCAATTGGAAAGAGAAATTATTCTCGCATCGGCTTTTGTTTTTTGAAAGATGAAGCATACGAACGTTTGAAGGTAAAGGAATACTACAAGTTTTTATTAGGGCTGTATGAATCAAATATGAGTATAGAAGAAGTAGTACAATTTGTCGGCCTCTTAGATAAATTAAACGTTAAAATAGAAAAATTATCATTTTCAGAGAAACGTCGTCTTCATATCGGGCGAGTTATGATTCATAATCCGGATTTAGTTATTTTGGAAGAGCCGGAGCAAAATGTAGATACAGAGAGTACGATTATTATTCGAAAAGCGATTATGAAAATGAAAGAGCAAGGAAAGGCAATCTTTATTACGTCATCATTTCTATCGGATGCTCTTTCGTTAACAGAAGATGTATACATATTAAACAATGATGGTGTGAAAAAAGTAGAAATCGAACAAGAAGAAGTGGAAGAAATCGATGAAGAAAAAGTCGTTCAAATGATTCCGCAAATGAAGTTAGAAAGGATACCAGCGAAGGTGAATGATAAAATCATTTTACTTGATCCAATGGAGATCCATTTCATTGAAACGCAAAACGGAGTGACACATATTCATGTTCGTGAAGGGGATTTCGTATGCGTATTAACATTAAGTGAACTAGAAGCGAGATTAACAGGTTTTGGTTTCTTTAGATGTCATCGCTCGTACCTTGTAAATTTACAAAGAGTGCGAGAAGTGATTACTTGGACTCGTAACAGTTTTAGTTTAATTTTGGATGACGAAAGAAAAAGTTCAATCCCGCTTTCGAAAGGACGAATGGATGAATTAAAAGGCGTGATTGGGCTATAAAAAGTGCTCCAATAAGCTCAAAATACGATCCATTCATCGGTAAAAATACTCCTTTTATAGGTATTTTACTGCGCCTACCCTTTAATTTTCATATGATTGAGTCAAGAAAAGCGAAACAAACAAACGAAAAGCGCTAAAGCGACTTTCATCTATAAAAGAAAAAACAAAGGGGATGACGAGATGACATTAGCAATTGAAATGAAAGATGTAATGAAAAGTTTCAATGAAAAAACGGCACTTCGAAATGTAAACATTGAGGTGAAGCAAGGAGAAATTTTTGGATTCCTCGGACCGAGTGGATCTGGGAAAACAACAACAGTAAAAATTTTAACTTCTCAATTACTTCATAGTGTTGGAACGGTAAAAGTATTAGGTAAAGATATTACAGGGCCAAACAGCATCGATTACAAACGAATTGGTATTTTAACAGACAACAGCGGTTTATATGAGAGACTTAGCATTTATGATAACTTACTATTATTTTGTGACTTATACGATTGTAAAAAAGAACGAATTGATGAAGTGCTAGCGCAAGTGAATCTATTAGATGATAAAAAAACATTAGTAAAGAAACTATCAAAGGGAATGAAGCAGCGCGTTACATTAGCAAGAGCAATCCTTCATAAACCAGATATCCTCTTCTTAGATGAACCAACATCTGCACTCGATCCAATTAACGTACAAAACATTCATAAAATCTTAAAAGACTTAAATAAAGAAGGAACGACGATTTTCTTAACGACTCACAACATGGACGAAGCAGAAACGCTTTGTAACCGCATTGCTTTTCTATGTGGCGGAGAAATAGTAGCACTTGATACGCCAGAGAATCTGCGCTTACAATACGCTAAGGATCAAATAGAGGTCGTATTAAAAGATAAACAAAAAGAAGTCGTGCAAAAAGATGAATTAGGCGCAAAACGTATTTCAGAATGGATGAAAAAAGGCGAATTACTATCTATTCACTCACACGAACCAACGCTAGGCGATATCTTTATTGAAGTTACTGGGAGGGGACTATAATGACATTTTCAATGAGACGATTTTCTGCTATTTTTCGGAAAGAGGTACAGGATATTAAAGCAAATGCATCTGTGCTTGTAATGGCGGCAATGCCAATTGTATTTTCTTTTGTTTATCAACAGATGAATGGACCGAAAGAACATATAGCTAATATGGTAACTTTAATGGCTTTAACGATGATAGGCAGCTTTGTTCAAGCAGCTTTAATTGCGGAAGAAAAAGAAAAACAAACGCTACGTGTAATGATGTTATCGCCAGCATCATCGTTAGAAGTTTTACTAGGAAAAAGTGCATTAACAGGTCTTATTACATTCGTAATTTGTATTAGTAACTTTGCCATTTTAGGTGTGATTAAGGGGAATATGGTTTTAATCGTTCTATTTTTACTTGCTAGTATATTTTTCTTCCTTATGTTAGGTACGGCGATTGGGTTAATAGCTAAAACAACGGCGTCAACATCAGTAGTAGGTATGCCGATTCTATTTATTTTTCTTCTAGCTCCAATGTTAGGCGGATTTATTAAAAGTGAGTTTGTAAAAAAGGCAATCGATTTCCTTCCAACGAAACATCTTGCAGATGCAATGCCGAAACTATTGGCTGGAAAAGGTTTTTCAACTGTTAGTGGTGATTTAATAAATATTATAATTTGGTGCGTGCTTTCAATTATTCTTTGTATTGTAGTTTACAAAAAGAAACAAATGGACTAAAAACTGAGCTGAAACGCTCAGTTTTTTCTTTTTTCTATCATTTCCTCGGAAATTTTACAATTCCTATACATATTTTTACAGATTTTGTCGAAAAGTAATTAGTTATGCGTTGTATAGGATACGTGAATATTGTTCAAAATGATTGCTGAGGTGATGATGGAATGCGAGGAAGAAATAATAAAAAGTCGCAAAAGGTAGTACATTTATTTCAAAAAAGATGGGTGTTTCCGGCACTATACATTGCTTGTGCAGCGGTAATTTTAATGGTTGCGCTATGGTTCCAAGGAGCTAATCCGAAGAAGACTCCGAACCATGATCAAGCAACACCGTATACACAAACGGAAGATCCAGCAGTACCAGTAACGAAATCTTCAGAAGTAGTGAAAATGCCAGCAGCCGCGAGTGCGGAAGTAGTCGTACAGAAGAAATTCTATGAAGATGCAGCAACTGAGGCGGAACAAGAAAAAGCACTTGTCTTTTATAACAACACATATTCCCCAAATAAAGGAATTGACATTGCTGCGAAGAATGGAAAAGAATTCAATGTAGCTGCTGCTTTAAGCGGTACGGTAACGAAAGCTGAAAAAGATTCACTTCTTGGTTATGTTGTAACAGTTGATAGCGGAAATGGTGTAGCAGTTTCTTATCAAAGCTTAGGCAGTGTGAAAGTAGAAAAAGGTGCACGAGTTGCACAAGGTGAAGTATTAGGAAAATCCGGTCTAAGTGCAATGAATAAAGAAGCAGGTTCTCACGTTCACTTTGAAGTACGTAAAGACAACGTGGCTGTGAACCCTGAGCGCTACTTAAATAAGTCAGTAGCAGAAATTAAAGCTGATGCAGGTGCTGCAAAAGCAACGAATGCTTCTGGTAAAAAAGCTGATGACAAATCTCAAAAAGAAGAAAAGTCAACGAGCACGAAACCAGAAAGTAAAACAGAAGATAAGTCTCAAAAAGAAGAGAAATCAACAAGCGGTTCGACTACTGACAAAAAAGAAGAACCGAAGAAAGAAGAAAAATCAACAAATGGTTCTACAGAATCATCTAACAGTTCTTCTTCACAAGAATAAGAAAGTGAAAAAAATCAGTTCTCTAGGAGAGCTGATTTTTTTTACTTTTATATAAAAATACTCAATTTCGAGAAAAAAGTTGCAATAACAAGGAAAAATGACGAGATTCTCGAATATATATTACAAAAGGGAGGGGATACTGTGTCATTTTTATTTGTTCTGTCGACTGCTATTATTTTATTGTTTGTTTTATTTACTTTATATTATTATATTGCCGGTAAGAAAGAGGTTCCCCACCATCAATTGTTAGAAGAAGAATTGGAACGAGAAGAATGACACCTTATATACAAGGTGTCATTTTTTTTCGTCAAAATAGTCACTGTTAACGTATTTCTCACAAAAAAACGTAATTTTTCTTAACTTAGTCCGCAAAAATAGTGAACATGTAGCATATATCAGTAGTGCGGGCAATACAATGGTATAAACCAAAGCAAAGAGAGTGTTTGAGGTGAGAAATCGTGAATCATTTCATTATAAATCCAAGAATGTTTAACGCTTACAAACAGCATTCACACTTACTTCTTAGTCGTATGCAGCGAGGCTCATTTCACACTTCTCACATCCAATTTAGGGAGGCGAGTGGTGTGCACGATTACATCAAAGAGAGAACTATCAAGATTGGTAAGTATATCGTGGAGACAAGAAAGACAGTGCGTGTCATTGCAAAGGAATTTGGGGTATCAAAGAGTACAGTCCATAAAGATTTAACGGAACGTCTACCAGAAATTAATCCAGAGCTCGCAAATGAAGTGAAAGAAATTCTTGATTATCATAAGTCTATTCGTCATTTAAGAGGCGGAGAAGCAACAAAGCAAAAGTATAGAAAAGAAGATGTAGAAAAGCCGGTACGTCAATAAATATGCGATTGCAAACATTCCGTTTAAATTCGGTAATATTTTTCAGAAGAATTCTTTTTGCGAATATTACGTTTCTGTTAAATTTATGATAAAATCAGAAATTAGGTGTAAAAGAATTCGGGTGTAACCTGATTTTGAATATCGAGGAGGAAAAAACGGGAATGTTTGCGCGAGATATCGGAATTGACCTAGGTACGGCTAATGTATTAATCCATGTTAAAGGTAAGGGTATTGTATTAAATGAGCCATCTGTTGTTGCTATTGATCGTAACACAGGTAAAGTATTAGCAGTTGGTGAAGAAGCAAGAAGTATGGTGGGGCGTACGCCTGGTAATATTGTAGCAATTCGTCCACTTAAAGATGGTGTAATCGCAGATTTCGAAATTACAGAAGCAATGTTAAAGTATTTCATTAACAAATTGGACGTAAAGAGCTTCTTTTCAAAACCTCGCATTTTAATTTGTTGTCCAACAAATATCACATCAGTAGAACAAAAAGCAATTCGTGAGGCTGCTGAACGTTCAGGTGGTAAAACAGTATTTTTAGAAGAAGAACCAAAAGTAGCCGCAGTTGGTGCTGGTATGGAAATCTTCCAACCAAGCGGTAACATGGTTGTTGATATTGGTGGAGGTACAACAGATATCGCTGTACTATCTATGGGTGATATTGTTACCTCTTCCTCTATCAAAATGGCTGGCGATAAGTTTGATATGGAGATCTTAAACTATGTTAAACGTAAGTATAAGCTATTAATTGGAGAACGTACTTCAGAAAATATTAAAATTAAAGTTGGTACAGTATTCCCAGGGGCACGTAGCGAAGAGCTTGAAATTCGCGGACGTGACATGGTAACTGGTTTACCACGTACAATTACAGTATGCTCTGAAGAAATTACAGAAGCACTAAAAGAAGACGCAGCTGTCATTGTACAAGCTGCAAAAGGCGTACTAGAGCGCACACCACCAGAATTATCGGCGGACATCATCGACCGCGGTGTTATTCTAACAGGCGGTGGAGCTTTACTACACGGTATCGACATGCTTCTAGCAGAAGAACTAAAAGTACCAGTATTAATTGCTGAAAACCCAATGCACTGCGTTGCGGTTGGTACAGGTATTATGTTAGAGAATATCGATAAATTACCACGTCGCGCTTTGCGATAAAGAGAGAAGAACTAAGGTGTTAACCTTAGTTCTTTTTTGTTTTTTTATTTTTTTATTATGATTTTTTGAGAAAATAGAAGAAAAATAAAGAAAAACGAAGGAAACAGGTAAAATATTCATATATATGGTTAAATTTAATATTTCCTTATTTGAAAACGTTTATAATATAATGAGTCGAATACGACATTAAGGCAAATCATGTTCAAATACATATTGCCTTTCCCTAATCTGGGCATACACTCTTTTCTACCTCCGTGTCAGTTGCTGGAACATGCAACTATTTTAATGGAATAGAGTGTGTGCATTTTTTTATATATAAAGCTGAAAAGATATTAAAGTTTCACTTTACCCCGCATTAATGGGGAGTAAGACTCCCGCCTCAAAATTTCGCGAATACAAGAGAGTTAGGGCGGAGGTTGCCTGCCCGTAAAAGCCCGATTGGTGAAGGCTAATAATCAGTGGGAAATGGCGCCTACTGATTAAAGATTCACTTTATAATGACAAACAATAAACAAAATGGGATAATAGACAATATGTCCAAGTGGTAAGACCAATATTACAAAAGGGGCGATTGTTATATGTTAAATATAGAACAAATTAAAGAAATCATTCCTCACCGCTATCCATTTTTACTTGTTGATAAAATATTAGAAGTAGATGAAGGAAAAAGAGCGGTAGGAATTAAAAATGTATCCGCAAACGAAGAATTCTTTAACGGGCACTTTCCTGACTATGCAGTTATGCCCGGTGTACTTATTGTAGAAGCATTAGCACAAGTTGGAGCAGTTGCTGTACTAAAGAAAGAAGAAAACCGCGGAAGACTTGCTTTCTTCGCAGGTATCGACAATTGCCGTTTCAAAAAACAAGTACGCCCAGGTGATCAACTTCGCCTAGAAGTAGAGATGACACGTGTACGTGGTCCAATCGGAAAAGGAAAAGCAATCGCAACAGTAGATGGTGAAGTTGCATGTGAAGCTGAAATCACATTTGCGATTGGTGATAAAAAAGAATAGATGTTAATTAAAAAAATTCTTCTGTAACCTGCAGAAGAATTTTTTTAATTAATGTATTTTTGGCTCGAAATATTAAAATACAGAGTAATCAGATTTTTTATTGTAAATGAATGGAAGTTCATATATAATGACGCTATAAATATCTTGAAATTAAGATAAAAGATAACGCGATAAAAATAGAGAAGTCGTTGTCACATTATAGAAGGTGTGGGATAGGACAAAGGTTATTCTGATTCGTTATGATGAAGAGTAGAGGAAAGTAATGGAGAAATTTAACGGTAGAAGTAAATGAAAAATTGGCGTAGCATATCGAGCATAAAAGAGAACAAGGGGAAAATGACGTATTCTGAAAAAGGAGACCATAACATGTTCGGGAGAAAGAAGAGAAAGCCATTAAGACAATTAATTACAAATAAAGAGCCTAAATCACGCATTGCGGAACAATACCGTAATATCCGTACAAATATTGAATTTACATCAGTAGATAACCATATTCGTTCTATCATTGTCACTTCAGCAGATCCAGGTGATGGGAAAACAACGACCATTTCTAATCTAGCAGTTGTTTTTGGGCAACAAGGGAAAAAAGTATTGTTAATTGGAGCTGACTTACGTAAACCAACATTGCAAAATTTATTCGCTGCACACAATCCAAATGGATTAACGAATCTATTATCAGGACAAGCATCGTTTGTGCAATGTATTCAAAAAACAGACATAGAGAATGTATATGTTATGTCAGCAGGTCCAATCCCGCCAAACCCAGCAGAGCTACTTGGATATCGTAAAATGGATGAAGTACTTCTAGAGGCATATAAGATGTTTGACATCGTTTTGATTGATACACCACCTGTATTGGCCGTTACAGATGCACAAATACTCGCTAATAAATGTGATGGAGTTGTATTAGTAGCGCGTAGTGAAAAAACAGAAAAAGATAAACTAATAAAAGCAAAACAAATATTAGATAAAGCATCCGGAAAGCTACTTGGTGTTATATTAAACGACAAAAGAGAAGAACACGAGCAATATGGATATTATTAGAAAATAATGTATGGAATAGTATTTTTTTAAAGCTAGTATTTTTTTACTAGCTTTTTTGAATTGTTTTAAAATTTTTCATCGTATTATACGAAAAAAATGATATAATGGAATTTTTGTCAAATTGATGGAATGTGTTGTCATATTTAAGATTATTTTGTAAGATTATATATGTTTTTAAATAAGAAACGTACATAGATATTACTAAAATAAAAAAATGTAAGATTTATATGTTATAATTTTTCTTATGTGCAAATTTTAGAAAGTTGGAGGAACTTATGGAAGAAACAATTAGTTTGAAAGAGTTATTTCATATTTTAAAAAAACGTTTAGCAATGATCCTCGTAATCGCCTTTGGTGCAGCTATTGTAAGTGCTATCATTAGCTTCTTCTTCATGACACCAATCTATCAATCTTCGACGCAAATTCTTGTTAACCAGAAGAAACAAGAAGGAGCAGCAATTCAGTACAATGAGGTGCAAACAAATATTCAATTAACAAATACATACAAAGTTATAATTAAAAGTCCTGTTATTTTGGATCAAGTGAAAGAAAAACTGGCTTTAAATTTAACAACAGAAACTTTAAATGAAAAGATTGAAGTAGCTAATAAGAAAGATTCACAAGTTGTAGAAGTAACGGTACAAGATAAAAATCCTAAATTAGCTCGTGATATTGCAAATACCACTGCCGAAGTATTTCAAAGTGAAGTAGCAAAAATCATGAGTGTTAACAATGTCACTGTACTATCAAAAGCAGAATTGTCAGAAGAATTATCGCCTATTAAGCCCCGACCAATGGTAAATGTTGTGATCGTCTTTGTTCTTGGTTTAATAGCTTCCGTTGGTCTTGCATTCTTACTAGAATACTTAGATAACACGGTGAAAAAGGAAGAAGATGTAGAAAATTTACTTGGTTTACCAGTTTTAGGTATTGTAGCTCGTATGGATGAAGAAACAACGAACGTGAAATCACATGCTCCATCATCAAGAAAAGTGAGGGGACAAACAATTGGCTCTTAATTTATTTAAAAAGAAAAAAAATCATCGCCAACGTCGTCAATTAATTGCTCATCAACAACCGAAATCACCAATTTCAGAACAGTATCGTAATATTCGAACAAATATCGAATTTGCAGCTGTTGATACGAATTTACATTCGTTAATGGTTACGTCTGCGAACCCAAGTGAAGGGAAAACGACAACGACAGCGAATATGGCAGTCGTGTTTGCCCAACAAGGAAAGAAAGTATTATTAATTGATGCAGATATGCGTAAACCAGCGATGCATCAAATGTTTCAAGTAGATAACATTTTTGGATTAACAAATGTGTTAACGCATAGTGAGCGTTTAGAAAAATGTGTACAAACGACATCAGTTGATAATTTACACTTTTTAGCTTGTGGTCCAATCCCGCCGAATCCAGCGGAATTGTTAGGGTCAAAATCAATGCAGGAACTTCTTGCGCAAGCATACAGTATGTACGATTTAGTCATTTTTGATTTACCGCCAATTTTAGCTGTTACAGACGCACAAATTATGGCAAATGTATGTGATGCTTCTATTCTTGTCGTTCGTAGTGAATCGACAGAAAAAGAATCAGCAGTAAAAGCAAAAGGTTTATTAGAATCGGCAAAAGGTAAACTGTTAGGCGTTGTCCTGAATGATCGTGAACGTGAACAGGGCTTATATTATTACTACGGTGCAAATTAATTGAAAGAGTGAGATATGGGAAGAACATATCTCCTTTTTTCCCTTGAATATGAGGGATATCTCATATTCAAGGGAAAAAAGATTTATATGAGAGAGGGAGGATGAAAAAAATGATAGATTTACATTGTCACATTTTACCTGGTATCGATGACGGTGCACAGACAGTAACAGATAGTTTAGTGATGGCACAAAAGGCAATAGAGGAAGGTATTCATACAATTGTCGCAACGCCACATCATCAAAATGGAAAATATGTAAATGAGCGTACTTCTATTATTCATCAAGTGAAGCAATTAAATGATGAATTACAACAACATGAAATCCCGCTGAAAGTTTTACCAGGGCAAGAGGTCAGGTTATACGGTGATTTATTAGAAGACTATGAAGCTGGTAAAATCGTTACTTTAAATGAAACAAACAAATATATATTTATTGAATTTCCATCTAATCATGTACCTCGTTATGCAGAACAACTATTTTATGAACTACGTGTAAAAGGAATGATCCCAATTATCGTTCATCCCGAACGTAATGCCGAGTTAATCGAGCGGCCAGATAAGTTATATAACCTTGTAAATAAGGGAGCTTTAACACAAGTGACGGCAGGAAGTCTCTTAGGCAAATTCGGGAAAAAGATTAAAAAATTCTCACTACAACTTGTTGAACATAATTTAACTCATATGATCGCATCAGATGCGCATAACACAACGTCAAGAGGATTTCATCTAGTAGAGAGCTATGAATTAATAGAGAAAGAATTTGGCGCAAATGTTATGAATGATTTAAGAGAGAATCCGTATTTAATAATTAGCGGAAAAGCAATTTATAAAGAAGATCCAGAACAAATTCGTCGTAAAAAGTTGTTTGGCATCTTTTAAATAAAGAACAGGTGATGTCTCCTAACCGTTATCAACGGAGGCACTCGGTCGTGCTGTGGGTAGAAATTTTTATTTCGAACCTACCTTAGACGCTTGTCGTCGGGAGTATGGCGTGAGGATGGGTTAGATGCCCATAATTTATTTGTAATAGAAACTCTACCTATGGAGTTATAAACATGACTTTATAGGTAGGGTTTTTGTTATTGTTACATATAAATAAATAGATATGGAGGGCTATAATTGAAAAAAGTAAAAAAGGCAATTATTCCAGCTGCTGGTCTAGGAACGAGATTTTTACCAGCCACGAAAGCGATGCCGAAAGAAATGTTACCAATCGTCGACAAACCGACAATTCAATACATAGTAGAAGAAGCGATAGAATCAGGAATTGAAGATATTATTATTGTTACTGGAAAAGGAAAACGTGCGATTGAAGATCATTTTGATCATTCCTTTGAATTAGAACAAAATCTTTTAGAAAAAGGAAAGCATGAAATACTTGAAAAAGTACAAGCCTCCTCAAACATTAATATTCATTACATAAGACAAAAAGAACCAAAAGGTTTGGGGCACGCAGTATGGTGCGCTCGTAAATTTATTGGAAATGAGCCATTTGCGGTATTACTTGGTGATGATATTGTACAAGCAGAAACACCATGTTTACGTCAATTAATGGATCAATATGAAGAAACACAATCGTCAGTTATTGGTGTACAAACAGTGCCAGAAGGTGAAACACACCGTTACGGTATTATTGATCCCGTTGAACAAAATGACCGTCGTTATCAAGTGCGTCAATTTGTTGAAAAGCCAGCAGAAGGTACAGCACCATCAAATTTAGCAATTATGGGTCGTTACGTATTAACGCCAGAAATCTTTATGTTCCTAGAGAATCAACAAACAGGTGCTGGTGGAGAAATCCAATTAACTGATGCAATTCAACGATTAAATGAACTGCAAAGAGTGTTTGCCTATGACTTCGAAGGTACTCGTTATGATGTTGGGGAGAAGTTTGGATTTATTAAAACGACAATTGAAATGGCACTTCAAAATGAAGAGTTGAAAACAGATTTGATGAAATATATAACAAAACTTTTAAAAAAAGAAGAGGTACATTCATAAAAGGATGTCTTTTTTTATTATTAATAAGATAGTAATTAAACAAAGAAGGGGATAGATATATTGAGTTATCGAAAACGGCTCTCATTATTAACATTATTAGATTCATTCATTGTATTAACTGCCGTGTATTTAAGTTATTGGTTTGTGCATCCCAATATATTAAGTAAAATTCCTGTGACAGTAATTATTAGTTCTATTACATTATTATGTAGTCATCATATTTTTGCGGCTATTTATAAGCTTTATAACAAGGCATGGGAATATGCAAGTATTGGAGAACTGAAACAAATATTTAAAGCAATTACACTTTCTATAATTGTAACAGCAATTGTTCAACAAATTATAAATCATGATATTTATGTTCGAATTTTGGCTATCGCATGGATGCTACATTTATTATTAATAGGTGGTTCTCGCTTTGTATGGCGTATGTTCCGTGATACGTATATTACTAAACCGACTAATAAGAAACGCACATTAATTGTTGGTGCAGGCTCAGCAGGCACTATGGTAGTTAGACAGTTACTACATAATAAGGAAGCAGATTTATATCCAATTGCGTTTGTCGATGATGATAGAAATAAGCAAAAATTGGAAATTTATAATGTGCCAGTCATTGGTACAACAAATCATATTAAAGAAGTTGTAGAAGATAATGATATTGAACACATTATTATTGCTATTCCGTCTTTAAATCGTAAACAAATAAACGAGATTTTTGAAAAGTGTAGAAAAACAAAAGCTAAAACTCAAATTGTACCAATGCTTGAAGATCTTCTAGATGGTAAAGTGTCTGTCAATGAAGTGCGTGATGTACAAGTAGAGGATTTATTAGGTAGGGAACCAATTCAATTAGATGATGCGGGAATCGGAGAAAAGATTGCAGGTAAAACAATTTTAGTAACAGGTGCTGGTGGATCTATTGGATCAGAAATTTGCCGCCAAGTGATGAAATATAAACCAGCAAAAATTGTTCTTTTAGGGCATGGTGAAAACAGTATTTATAACATAGAAATGGAAATGCGGGTTACATATAAGAATTCGGTTGAAGTTACTACAGAAATTGCTGATGTACAAGATCGTCATAAAATTTTTGAAATCGTGAAGAAACATCAGCCATACATTGTGTATCATGCAGCTGCACATAAACATGTACCTTTAATGGAACGTAATCCTGAAGAGGCTGTGAAAAATAATATTTTTGGTACAAAAAATGTTGCAGAAGCAGCTGATACATTTAAAGTAAATACGTTTGTAATGGTCTCTACAGACAAAGCTGTAAACCCTACGAATGTAATGGGGGCAACAAAGAGATTCGCAGAAATGCTTGTACAACATTTGGCAGCGGTGAGTAATAATACAAGGTTCGTTGCTGTTCGGTTTGGGAATGTTCTTGGTAGTAGGGGAAGTGTAATCCCATTATTTAAGAAGCAAATCCAAAAGGGTGGACCTGTAACTGTTACTCACCCAGATATGATTCGTTACTTCATGACAATACCAGAGGCTTCAAGACTAGTGATTCAAGCTGGAACGTTAGCTAAAGGTGGAGAACTTTTTGTCCTTGATATGGGGGATCCAGTGAAAATTGTTGATTTAGCAAAAAATCTTATTACCCTTTCGGGATATTCCATTGAAGAAATTGGAATTGAATTTACCGGATTGAGACCGGGAGAGAAAATGTACGAAGAGCTATTAAACGAAAGTGAAATACATCCAGAACAGATTTTTCCGAAGATTCATGTGGGGAAAGCTATTTTAATGGATCAAGGTATTTTATTGGAGTTTATGCATGATTTTGAATACATGAGTAAAGAAGAAATAAGGGAACGGTTATTGGATATAGCTAATAATAAAGTGTTTGTAAATTAAAAAGGCTTCATTTTTATTAACAAGATATTAAAAATAACCTAAAGTGTAAATTAATATAATCGGGGTTGTGAAAAATGCTATATATAAATTATATGAAACGTGTGATGGATTTTATTATTTCATTAATGGGATTAATAATTCTATCACCTATATTTTTATTATTAATTTTGTGTATAAAGATTGATTCGAGAGGTCCAGTTTTATTTAAGCAATGTCGAATTGGAAAAGATAAATCTGAGTTTTATATTCTAAAGTTTAGAACAATGAAAATAGATACACCTAATGATACACCTACACATCTTCTAGAAAATCCAAATCAATATATTACTAAGGTTGGTCGTTTTTTACGTAAAACAAGTTTAGATGAACTCCCACAAATTGTGAATATTCTTAAAGGTGAGATGAGTATAGTTGGTCCTAGACCGGCGCTTTGGAATCAATATGATTTAATTAAAGAACGTGATATGTATAATGCAAATGATATTCGTCCAGGCCTTACTGGCTGGGCACAAGTTAATGGTAGGGATGAATTACCTATAAATATAAAAGCTAAGCTAGATGGAGAATATGTTCAAAAAATAAATTTTGTTTTTGATATTAGAATATGTTTTAAAACAATACTTAGTGTAGCTAAAAGTGAAGGTGTTAAAGAAGGGAATAATTAATAAAACCAGCTTTTTAGCAATATTAAGAGTTTAGGAGTAAAGTCATAATGAAAATACTTGTAGTGTGTCAATATTTTTTTCCTGAACAGTTTAGAGTCAATGATATTTGTTCTGAACTAGTACGAGAAGGACATGAAGTAACTGTTCTAACAGGGCTTCCTAATTACCCTAGTGGAATTGTAGATGAAAGATATAGAGTATTTAAAAATAGAAAAGAAGAAATAAATGGAGTGAAAGTAATACGTTCATGGCTCCTTGGAAGGGGAAAAGGGACTAAAAGATTAGCTCTAAATTATATTAGTTTCGCTATATCTTCTACATTAAAATCCATCTTTATGAAGAAGGATTTTGACCTTATTTTAGTGTATCAACTTTCTCCTGTAACGATGGCAATACCTGGTATTGTTTTGAAAAAAATGACGAAGAAGCCCCTTGTATTATATTGCCATGATTTGTGGCCTGAGAGTATTGCATCGGCTGGTATTTCGCCGAATAGTAAAGTATATAGAGTGTTGTTAAAAATAAGTAAATGGATTTATAAAAGTGCAGATGAGATTTTTACAAGTTCTAAATTGTTTGAGGAGTATTTTAAAGATACTTTAAATATTAAGAGTAACATTACACACCTTCCAGTATACGCTGAGGCATTATTTGAAAATATTGATTCTATTAATAAAAAAGATGGAATTATAAATTTAGTATTTGCAGGTAACATAGGTGAAATGCAAAGTGTGGAAACAATTATTTATGCTGCAAATGAACTTAAAAAAGATAGTGGTATTAAGTTTCATATTGTAGGAGATGGATCTTCACGTAAAAAATGTGAAGAACTGACCAAGGATTTAGAAATTAATAATGTTATATTCCATGGGCAATACCCTATTACAGAAATGCCAAGATTTTATGAGATGGCAGATGCTTTCTTAATTACATTAAAGGAAAATAAAGTAATATCATATACATTACCTAATAAAGTTCAATCGTATATGGCTGCTGGAAAGCCTATTATAGGTGCGATAAACGGAGAAACTCAAATTGTTATAAATGAGGCGAATTGTGGATTATGTTCCTCAGCAGAGAATTATATAGAATTGGCTAATAATATAAGGAATTTTGCTAAAGAAACAGACAAACATTTGTTATATGGAGAAAATGCGAGGAATTACTATGATTGTAATTTCTCTAAAAAGATTTATATGGAGAGACTGAATAACTTATTAAATGAAATAAAATTAGAGGGGGCTAGTAAGTATGTTCAAAAATAAAACACTACTAATCACAGGAGGTACAGGATCTTTTGGTAATGCGGTGATGGAAAGATTCTTAGATACTGATATAAAAGAAATTCGTATTTTTTCACGTGATGAAAAAAAACAGGATGACATGAGAAAACTCTATACAAATGACAAACTTAAATTTTATTTGGGAGATGTAAGAGATTTAGCAAGTGTTAAAAATGCCATGCATGGTGTAGATTATGTTTTTCATGCAGCTGCATTAAAACAGGTGCCTTCATGTGAATTTTTCCCGTTAGAAGCAGTAAAGACAAACATTATAGGTACGGATAATGTACTAACAGCTTCTATAGAATATGATGTGAAGAAAGTTATCTGTTTATCTACAGATAAAGCTGCTTATCCAATCAATGCTATGGGTATTTCGAAAGCGATGATGGAAAAAGTGTTTGTGGCAAAATCAAAAACAGTATCTCCAGAGAACACACTTATTTGTGGTACGAGATATGGTAATGTTATGGCTTCACGTGGATCAGTTATTCCATTATTTATAGAACAAATTAAAGCGGGCCAACCCTTAACTGTGACTGATCCTAATATGACAAGGTTCCTGATGAGCTTAGAAGAGGCAGTAGAATTAGTAGTATTTGCATTTCAAAATGCTGTAGCTGGGGATATTATGGTCCAAAAATCTCCTGCAAGTACCATTGGTGATCTTGCTCAAGCTGTAAAGGAATTATTTAATGTTGATAATGAAGTTAAAGTAATTGGTACACGCCACGGAGAGAAGCGTTATGAGACATTATTGACGAAGGAAGAATACGTGGTAGCGGAAGATTTAGGTGGTTTCTTTAGGGTTCCTGCGGACCGAAGAGATCTTAACTATGATAAGTATTTTGCAGAAGGAAATCAAAAACTTACTACTGTTGGAGAATATAATTCAGATAATACACAAATCCTTGATATTGAGCAAATTAAAGAAAAATTATTAGAATTAGAGTATGTAAAACAAGAACTTAAGGAATGGAATAAGACGAATATTTATTCAATGAATTAAAGGGCGGGATAACTAATGAAAATTCTTGTTACAGGTGCAAAGGGTTTCCTTGGGAAAAACCTCGTTGCCGAACTTGGAAATCAGGGGTATAAAGATGTATTCGAATTTTCTAGAGAAGATAATATTACATTACTTGAAAGGTATACGAGAGAATGTGATTTTGTTTTCCATTTAGCTGGTGTGAATAGACCTAAGGATGAAAAAGAATTTATGGAAGGAAATGCTGAATTTACATCTCAATTGCTAAACTTATTAAAAGAGCATGGTAATAAGGTCCCTGTACTTATTACTTCTTCCATTCAGGCAGAAAATAATAATCCTTATGGAAAAAGTAAAAAAGCTGGTGAGGAGGAATTATTCAATTATTCTAAAGAAACTGGTGCTAAAGCTTATGTATATAGACTCCCAAACCTATTTGGGAAGTGGAGTAAACCTAACTACAATACGGTGGTAGCAACGTTCTGTCATAATATTTCCAGAGGTTTAGATATTCAAGTAAATAATCCTGATGTAGAACTGAATCTTTGTTATATAGATGATGTTTTGGAAGAGTTTTTAAGGGCTTTGAAGCAGAATCCAACTATACAGGATGAGCATTGTTTTGTTCCTATAACACATAAGATTAAGCTTGGAGAATTAGCAAATGTTATAAAAAACTTTAAAGAAAGTAGGGGGAATTTAAGTATTTCAAACATGGGAGATGCTCTAACTAAAAAGCTTTATAGTACATACTTGAGTTTTTTACCTGAAGACGAGTTTGCATATGATCTTAAAATGAATATTGATAATAGAGGTTCATTTACGGAATTTATTAGAACGGCTGAAAGAGGACAAGTTTCTATAAATGTATCCAAACCAGGAATTACAAAAGGGAATCATTGGCATCATACCAAAAACGAAAAGTTTTTAGTAGTGAGTGGTGAAGGTTTAATTCGATTTAGAAAGATAGATTCAGATGATATTATTGAATATCGTGTGAATGGGGAAAAGTTACAAGTTGTTGATATACCAATTGGATATACACATTCCATTGTAAATATAGGGGAAAATGATCTTGTGACAGTAATGTGGGTAAATGAATGTTTTAATCCTGAAAAACCAGACACTTATTTTTTGGAGGTATAATTCATGGGAAAATTAAAAGTTATGACAATTATTGGTACTAGACCGGAAATTATAAGACTTTCGGAAACTATTAAAGCGTGTGATAGATATTTCGATCATGTTCTTGTTCATACAGGACAAAATTGGGATTATACATTAAACCAAGTGTTTTTTGAAGACTTAGGCTTAAGAGAACCGGATCATTATTTAAATGCTGCAGGCTCAAATCTTGGTGAAACGATGGGGAATATTATTGCTAAAGTTTATGAAGTTCTAGAAACAGAAAAACCGGATGCACTTCTTATTTTAGGAGATACAAATAGTTGCCTTGCGGCTATTCCAGCAAAACGTTTAAAAATACCAATTTTCCATATGGAAGCGGGAAACAGATGTTTCGATCAAAATGTACCAGAGGAAATTAATCGAAAAATTGTAGATCATACATCAGATATTAATCTACCGTATACTGAACACAGTAGAAGACACTTAATTTCTGAAGGGATTCGCAGAGAACACATCTTTGTTACAGGGTCGCCAATGACAGAGGTAATCCATAAGCATATGGATAAAATACAAAAAAGTAGTATTTTAAAAGAGTTAGATTTAGAAGAAGGAAAGTATATTGTTGTATCTGCGCATCGTGAAGAAAATATAGATAATGAAGAAAACTTTATGTCTTTAATGAATGCTTTAAATCAAATTGCAGAAACATATCAAATTCCATTAGTATATTCAACACATCCAAGGAGTTGGAAAAAAATAGAGGAACGTGGCTTTAACTTCCATCCTCTAATTAGGCAGTTAAAGCCATTTGGATTCCTTGATTATAATAAATTACAATTAAATTCATTTTGTGTTCTTTCAGATAGTGGTACTCTTTCTGAAGAAGCTGCAATTCTTGGATTCCCAGGTGTGCTTATCCGTACTTCAACAGAGCGCCCAGAAGTTCTTGATAAGGGCACAGTAGTTGTTGGGGGAATCAAAGAGTTAGATATTATTCAAGCTGTAGAACTATCACGTGCGATGTGGGAGAATTCAGAAGCAACAGTACTTGCACTTGATTATGTTGATACTAATGTATCTACAAAAGTAATTAAGCTAATTCAAAGCTATACAAAAATAATTAATAAAGTAATTTGGGGAAAGGCCTAAGCAATGAAAGCTAAAATATGTTTTGTTTGTTTAAGTAATATGTACCTAGTTCCATATCTATCAAAGTATGAAGAAAATATAGATAATCCTTATGATGTAATATATTGGAATAGGCATGGTGTAAAAGAGACATCGTCGGCTGAAAATTTATTTCCTTTTGAATATCAAATGAATGAAAATTTAAGCAAAAAACAGAAGTTAGTAGGCTATATGAAATTTAGGGCATTTGCAAAAAGCATTTTAGAGAAGAACAATTATGATGGAGTAATTGTTCTTCACACAACAACTGGTATTCTGTTGAAAGGTGTATTGAAAAAATATTATAAAAAGAAATATATTATTGATATTCGCGATTATACTATGGAAAAGAATCCATTGTTTTATGCTCTTGAAAAGGATTTGATAGAGCATTCGGCTTTAGCTGTTATTTCTTCTAAGGGTTACGAATCTTTTTTGCCAAAGTATGATTATGTTTTATCTCATAATGATATCAGTATTTCTAAATCTACTATCCGTGATTTTAGAAATACAAAGATAATAAATGAGAATAAAATTAGTATCTCCTTTATAGGTTTGATTAGATTTCATGAACAAAATAAAAAGGTGATAGCTAGATTTGCAAACGATCAAAGATTTGTTTTAAACTTCATTGGTGCAGATGCTTTTGCATTACGTTCATATTGTGAAAATTTAAAAGTCAGCAATGTTAATCTTATCGACCGATTTCCGCCAGAAAAAACGATGGATTATTATAAAATGACTGATATGATAAATAATCTCTATGGAAATAATTCGATGCTCCTCGATTATGCCTTATCCAATAAGTTATATTATGCAGCTTTATTAGGATTACCTATCCTAGTTTCACCAGATACGTATATGGAGGAAGTTGCATGTAATTATGGATTTGGTTACAGTGTGGATTTAAACTCTGATACAGTTTGTGATGATATTTATCATTACTATAGAAATATAGATTGGGAAGAGTTTTATGATTCGTGTGATCAATTTTTATTAGATGTAAATGCAGATAATGAAAAATTTAAAAAAGCTATTAATAATTATATTTTAGATATTAAAGAATGAAAGATGAGGATTTCTCTATGGCTCAAATGAAAATTTTGTATATACTTGGTGCATTTGGCTCCGGAGGAGTGGAGAGTGTTGTATTAAATATACATAAGAATATAGATCACTCAAGATTTAAGATTGATTTTGTATTATTTAATGGTTTAGATCATAGTCGTAAAAAAGATCTTGAAAAATACGATTCGAAAATTTATTTCATAGAACGTAGTGGAAAGGGAATTGGGAAATTTATATCTGAAACATATAAGATATTACGTACAGAGAAATATGATGTTATTCATGCACATACTAATGAAGCAGCCTTATTTTCTGCTATAGCTGGAACCTTAGCACGCACTCCAGGAAGAATATGTCATTCTCATAATACAAGTTTCGGAAAAAACGAAAAAATAATCCCATTTTTTAGAGTTCCATTTAAATTATTTTCAACAGAGCTATTTGCTTGTTCGAAATTAGCAGGTAAATCTTTATTTGGAAAAAAGGCTGACTTTACTGTGATTAATAATGCTATAGACGTCAAAAAGTATAACTTTAATCCTACAGTTAGGAAAGAAATACGAGAGGAACTTGGCCTTGAAGGGAAATTTGTAATTGGTAATGTGGGCCGACTATCTTATCAAAAAAATCATAGTTTTATTCTGGATGTCTATAAAAATATAGTGAAAACCAGAAAAGATACTGCATTATTACTTATCGGTGATGGTGAATTAGAGGAAGAGATAAAAAATAAGGTTTATGAGCTAGGACTTGAGAATAAGGTTAAATTCTTAGGTGCTAGAAATGATGTAAATAAAATTTTACAGGCTATGGATGTATTTTTATTGCCATCCCATTATGAGGGGCTACCAGTCTCGTTAATAGAGGCTCAAAGTGCAGGTTTGCCATGTATAGTTGCAGATACGATAACAAAGGAAGTAAAAGTTACAAACTTAGTAGAGTTTGTATCTTTAACTCAGTCAGTTGATTATTGGACGGAACAAATTCTTAAGTATTCAGATGATGATACAAGGGAGAATACTTTTGATGAGATGAAACAAGCAGGGTATGAAATGGAAAGTTCGGTTAAGGGGATTCAAAAAATATACGGGAAATATGCAGAGGGGGAAGGTGTGTGAAGCTAAAAAAAACCAATAAGATGCTTTTGGCATTTCTTTACTTGGGATATATTGGGATACTGTGGTTGATTTTGAAGCGGACAGAGGGCCTTAGCTATGAGAAATGGATGATATATATAAATGCAACATTGCTTATAACAATATTTATACAATTAATCTTTATGAAATATTTAAGGATTAATATAATATCAATCGCAGGGATGTTTTTAATATTTTCGTATGTATTCCATTTTTCACATTTGTTTCTACTCTCAATTAATTATAGTTTTGTAGATCTAGCATATGGTGTCGGTTTATATAAATATGGGGAAGATATATATAGAGCAGTTATGAATTTTAGCATGCTTAGTGTAGCTTCTTTATTTTTGGGTATGATGCTTGCTAAGAAATCTAAGGGGAAAGAAAATCCTAGTATTAGTGTGAAAGGAATAAATAAAAATCAACAATACTATGGTGTGTTAGGTGCTATTTTGCTTGTTGTTTCACTTCCAATAGATTTATATCTATTATTTAATCAAATCAAGCAAATGGGTGCAGGAGGATATTCTTCTGTTCATGAGTTTGGGGTGAATTTAGGTTTAAGATATGTATCTTATTTAGTTAATCCGGCAATTTTTTTGCTTATGGTTTCTAATAAAAATCACAAATGGAAAGCGAAATGCATCTTGATAATTTATATATTATATAAATTTATTACAATGTTCACTGGCATGAGGGCATATGCAATATTAAATATACTAATTATGTTATATTTATATCATAGTTCTGTAAAAAAATTCAATCGAAAATTTGTGATTTTGGGTAGTTTTATAGGGTACTTTATCTTGTCCTTATTTATTGTGATTAGAAATACAAGAAGCTATGGTTTAAGTTTTGACAAGATTTATGAGGGGTTATTATCTAATCAAAGTAATCCTATTTTAGGAACCCTTGAAGAGTTCGGATTGACGATAAATGTTGTTTGTGAGGTTATAGAAAAAGTCGGTAGTAATGGATTGGTAGATTATGCAGGTGGAATGCAAATAGTTACTGCTAGTATGTCTGCAATTCCATTCGTATCAAGTATATTTAGTAATATCAATTTTACTGAATATAATTTAATAGAGAGACTGGATATCTGGCATCTTGGAGGATCGTATATAGCAGATTTTTATTTTGATTTTGGTACTAAGGGTATCTTTGGTATAGCTATATATGGTTTCTTAATTCAATTATTTAGCCAATATATCGAAAAAAACTTAAAGCAGATGAATTATTATAAGGTAGCTATGTTTATTCCAGCTGGTATAGATATAATTTTTTCAGTGCGTTCTACTATTACTAAAATACCAAGGGTATTGTTATGGATACCGATATTTATGTGGTTATTAGAAAAAATAGTAACTAGGAAAAGGCATAACCAACAAATCAACTATAAACATATTGATAGTTATCCAAATGGAGGGAAAGTGGATGATTAAAGTAATAAAAGAGAGAGTGATTAAGAATAATAAATATATTCATTATTCCCTTCTCTGGATTTTCAGGTATATGCCTAGAATTATGACATTTAATTTTTTTCGTATGCTTAGGAAATATGGCATCTACAGTGGATATAATTATGAAAAACTTAAGGGATTTAAGGATAAGCATAAAGGTGAACGTTGTTTTATAGTAGCAACAGGCCCAAGTTTAAAGCTAGAGGATTTAGAAATGTTAAAAAATGAATCTACATTTAGTATGAATTCCATTGTATTGTCTTATGGAGATATGAGCTGGAGACCGACTTATTATGGGATACAAGATTTAAGAGCTTATGAGAAGTTAAAAGAAGCCATTTCTACTGCAAATATGCCATATACATTTTGTGGGATATCTACTAAAAAACTTTCACCTCCAATATCAGGTGATTTTATTGCGTATCCTTTAAATTTGTTAGATCATAATGGAGTCAAATTAAAGCATTTCACAAAATTTAGTGACGATGCTTTTTCCGTAATATACGATGGATTTACCATAACCTATTCCCTAATGCAATTGGCTGTGTACATGGGATTTAAAGAAATATATTTGTTAGGTGTAGATTGTAATTATACAGAAAAGGGGAAAAATTATTTAAAAGATTATATAACACAAACTGATCTTAATGCAGGATATTTAATGGCACAATCGTATAAAGTTGCACAAGAATATGCAGAAAAAAACGGTGTGAAAATATATAATGCATCTCGAGGTGGGAAATTAGAAATCTTTGAACGAGTCAATCTGGATGAATTAACATTTTTGAAGGGTAATGTGGATGAGAATAATGTCAATTATCAATAAATATAAAAATACACCAGCGCCTATTAAGGCTTCTTTTTGGTTTTTAATATCTAGTATACTTACAGCTGGAATACGTTTTTTAGTTACTCCAATATATACAAGAATTATGAGTGAGACTGACTATGGAACCATAGGTTTGTTTAATGCATGGCAAGCAGCGTTGACGGTGGTTGTTACTCTTTCATTATCTGCAGGTGTTTTTAGTAATGGATTACTTGATTTTAAAGAGGATAAAGCTAGATTTGCTTCTTCAATTCTTATTCTATCAAGTATTTCTGCAGGTGTGTGGTATATAATATTTTTAATTTTAAAGGATAGTGTACTTAATATAACTAACCTATCTAATTTACAAATGACAATAATGTTTATAGGCTTTTTGGTAAATCCGGCTCTTGGATATTGGTCGGCTGAACAAAAATTTGACTACAAATACAAAGGATTAACTGTAGTAACTGTATTAACAGCTATGGCATCTCAAATAATAGCAATTATTGCAGTGCTACACATATCAGGAGATAAAGCTACTATTGTGATAGTAATTAGTGGGCTTATAAATATATTTGTTAATAGCATGATCTACATTTATATTTTATTACGTGCGAAATGTTCAGTTAATTTGCGGTACTGGAAGTATGTGCTTGTTTTTAATTTACCACTCATACCACATTACTTATCTTTCTTTGTTTTATCGCAGGCTGATCGCATTATGATAGCAAATATTATAGGGGTAGATAAGGCTGGTATTTATACCTTAGGTTATACAGCCGCATCAATTCTTCAAATTATATATGCGGCCATTAATTCCTCACTATCTCCATTTACTTTAAAAAAAATGAAAGAACAAAAATATAAAGAGATAGGCAAGGTGGCAAACTACATTTTAGTCATATATGGTGTTGTTAGCATTATGTTTATTAGTTTTGCTCCTGAGATAATAAGTATCTTAGCACCACCAAGTTATTCTGAAGCTATGTGGATAATTCCTCCTGTTACTATTGGTTTATATTTCTTTGTTGTTACGGGGTTCTTCACTAACATAGAGTTTTATCATAAAAAAACGGTATTTATTATGATTTGTACTGTAGGTGCCGCATTGTTAAATATACTACTTAATTACATCTTTATACCTATGCTGGGATTCATTGCAGCGGCGTATACCACTGCTATAGGTTATTTGGTTTTTATGATACTTCACTACTTGTTTATGAAAAAAATAGAGAGTAATAGTATATATGATATTAGATTCTTTATCCAGGTATCAATTGTATTTATAGCTATTAGTATTTTTCTTATGACCCTTTATAATTTTCTTATTGTTCGTTTGATCATCGCATGTATAACATTTACTGCTTTGTTTTACAAAAGAAGATTTATAGAACAAAAAATAAGAGAAATGTGGATTCTTAAATAAAGTATCTAACAAGGAAAGGTAGGATAAAAAAATGAAAGTTGTTGCAGTAATACCAGCCCGATATGGTTCTACTCGTTTTCCAGGAAAACCTTTAGCTGAAATCAAGGGTAAGCCCATGATTCAACGTGTTTACGAGAGAGTAAGTTTGGCTAATTTAGTTGATGAAGTAATAATAGCAACCGATCACGAGTCAATTTTGAATAGTGTAAATGTGTTTGGTGGAAAGGTTATAATGACTAAGGCCGATCATGAATCAGGTTCGGATCGTATTGCGGAAGTAGCTGAAAAGGTTGAAGGGGACATATTTATCAATATACAAGGTGATGAACCACTTATTCATCCAGAACTTATTGATAAAGTTATAAAGGAAAGTAAGAATGATACTAGTAGCGTTATAACGGCTATGAAAAAGATAGAAGATGAAATAGAAATAGATAATCCCAATATAGTGAAAGTTGTAACAGCAAATAA
Organism: Bacillus cereus group sp. RP37; assembly: GCF_040459695.1. NCBI lineage: Bacteria > Bacillati > Bacillota > Bacilli > Caryophanales > Bacillaceae > Bacillus > Bacillus cereus group sp. RP37. The sequence continues at coordinate 241,194 of NZ_JARVHP010000001.1, forward strand.
TAATGAGGCTTTATATTTCTCCAGATCCCCTATTCCTTATAATCGAGGTGCTGAAGAGATTGATTTGTATAAACACTTGGGTATTTATTGCTATCCCCGACCAATATTAACTGAGTTTGTAAAGTTATCAAAATCTAAACTTGAAAAGATAGAGATGCTGGAACAGTTGCGGCTTCTTGAAAATGGTTATAGTATAAAAGTTGTTGAAACTGCCTATGAGGCTGTAGGAGTAGATACTCCAGAAGATATAAAAAAAGTCGAAAGATTAATGGAGGAAATAGTATATGGTTAAGACTATAAAATTAAATGATAATATTACATTCGGTGGAAATAATCCTTTTGTATTGATAGCAGGTCCTTGTGTAATTGAGAGTGAGCAACTTGTAATGGAAACTGCTGCAGCTGTAAAAGAAATTACAGATAAGCTAAATATCCCGTTTGTTTTTAAAGCATCTTTCGATAAGGCTAATCGATCCTCGATATTTTCAAATAGAGGTCCTGGAATTGAGAAGGGCTTGGAAATATTATCAGATGTTAAAGAGAAATTTGGTATACCTGTTACTTCTGATATTCATGAGGCAAGTCAGGCGGAGCTTGCTGGACAAGTCTTGGACATTATTCAAATTCCAGCATTCCTTTGTCGTCAAACAGACTTACTAATTGCAGCGGCAAAAACAAATAAAATTATTAATGTTAAAAAAGGGCAATTCCTTGCTCCATGGGATATGAAAAACGTTATCGTTAAATTGCAAGAAGCAGGTAATGAACAGATTCTTCTTACTGAGAGAGGGTCTACTTTTGGTTATAACAATTTAGTAGTTGATATGCGTTCAATACCACAGATGAGAGAATTAGGAGTACCTGTTGTTTTTGATGCAACACATAGCGTTCAAATTCCGGGAGGGCAAGGAACCACTACTGGTGGAAAGAGAGAATTTGTACCTTACTTAGGACGTGCGGCAGCAGCTGTAGGAATGGATGCGTTATTTACAGAGGTGCACCCAAACCCAGATAGCGCCTGGTCTGATGGACCAAATATGATTAAGCTTGAAAATCTAGAAGAGGTGTTAAAACCAATTGTTGATATAGATAAAATTGTAAAAGGAATTAAATAATTGTAAAGGGAGTCCATCGATGTCTAAATTAATTAATAGAACTACTAAGAGTGATTATTCTAAGGATATTCAAGACGTCCTTTTTAAAGAAGCGAAGGCCTTGCTTGAATTAAGTGATAACATTAGTGAAGGCATAAATGAAACAGTTGAAATGATACTAGAATGTAAAGGACGACTTGTAATTACTGGTGTTGGTAAGTCTGGTATTGTTGGTAAAAAGATGGCAGCTACATTTGCAAGTACTGGAACCCCCTCATTTTTTTTACATCCCGCAGAAGGGTTACATGGCGACTTAGGGATGGTAACATCAACTGATATAGTATTAGCACTTTCTAACAGTGGAGAATCGGAAGAGGTCCTTAATATTGTACCATCTGTTAAAAGAATTGGTGCTAAAATTATTGGGCTAGTAGGTAATGAAGATTCAACATTAGCGAAAAAGGCTGATCGAGTATTGAGTATTGGAAAAGTACAAGAAGCTTGTCCATTAGGATTGGCACCAACTACTAGTACAACACTAACCCTAGCTCTTGGGGATGCTCTTGCAATTGCTTTATTAAAGGCGAGGGAATTTAAACCAGAAAATTTTGCAGTCTTTCACCCAGGAGGTTCTTTAGGTAAGAGATTATTATTAACGATAAGAGATATTATTGAAGACTATGATAAAAATCCAATTGCTTTTCGTGAGTCCAGTGTAAAAGATGTTATTTTTAAAATGACATCTTCGGGGCTAGGTGCAATAAGTATAGTTAATGAGAAAGGTAAAATTATTGGAATTCTTACAGATGGTGACTTAAGACGAGCCTTGGTTTCAGGGGTTAATCCATTAGAGGAAACAATTGAGAAAATTTATAATGAAAATCCTATAACTATTAGTGAAAGTACATTAGCCGCAGAGGCTTTAGGGATTATGGAAGAAAAAAGAATTAATGTGTTGCCTATAGTGGATGAATATAGACAGCCAGTTTCAATGATTCATCTCCAAAATTTAACGAAGTTAGGAATTTAAGTATAATGAAAAGCGAAATAAAATTAATTGTACTTGATGTTGATGGGGTTTTAACTGATGGCAGTTTATTAATTGGTTCTAATGGGAATGAATATAAGAGCTTTAATGTAAAGGATGGAATGGGCATTAGTTTAGCGAGATATGCTGGAATTAAATTTGCCATTATTACTGGAAGGAAATCTGAAGCAGTTACAATAAGAGCTAAAGAATTGGGGATAGATTTTGTTTATCAAGGTATAAAAGATAAACAAAAAATTCTTCAAGAAATAATAGAGTTACTGAATATTGATAGAACATGTATTTGTTTTATGGGTGATGATATAAACGATTATTCGATAATAAGAGAGGTAGGAATATCTTTTGCCCCAAGTGATGCAGTAGATTATATAAAAAATCATGTTACATATGTTACTACAAATAAGGGCGGACATGGTGCAGTAAGAGAAATGATAGAAGTTATACTGAAGAAACAATTAGACTATAATAATCTTGTAACAGATTACTTAAATAAAAAAGAAAAAATTATTCAGTAGGGATATATATTTAATTTTTGTAATGTAAAAGGAATGAGTTTTTAAAAAAGTATAGTAATCGAAGATTTTATATAGTGAGGTATAACTATGGATAATTGCGTAATTTGTAGAAACCATTGTATAAAGAAGAATGTAATTTTCGAAGGGGAAAATATGATTGTATCTTTGGGGAATGTAGAATCACAAATCTTGGGATACGTATATATAGAACCTAGAAGACATGTAGAATCTTGGTATGAATTAAAAAGCGATGAGTTACTGGAGCTAGGACTAATTATCCAAAAGGTGTCTTTGTTTCTAAAAAGAGAGTTAGGGGCAGGACGTGTATATACTGTAACGATTAGTGAAGTTGTGAGGCATCTTCATATACATGTTATTCCAAGGGAAGAAAATTCAGATATTAAGGGATTATCCTTAATTGAACAAGCTACTCAACAAAAGGTTATTCGAGATGAAAAAATTTCTGAACAAGAAATTGAAACTTTTAAGAGAAATATGCAAGTCTTTTTGAAGAATGAATTTAAGACGTTGTTATAAATGTGATTTTATGGTGTTAATAAAAATAGAAGATAAGTGGAGTCGTTACGGCTTCACTTATTTATTCGGTTTATAAAAAATCACATATTTCTCCAAGGTTTATAAAGGAAATGAAGTAGTATAAATTAATAAGGCGATATTTTTGATAGGAAATTGTTCTTGAGTAGATATGAAATAAGGGATTATTATATAAATTGAAAGAGGGCTAAAGGAATGAAAAAGAAAATCCTATTATGGATACTAGGAATTATAGGGGTAATGATTATAGGTGGAGGAGTATACGCTTATAATGTATATTCTAAAGTCTCAAATACATTAAATGAAGTTCATCAACCATTAAAACGTGATAAAGATTCCAATAGTTCGGAAACAGCAAAAATCAGCAAATCTGAACCTGTATCTATCCTATTACTAGGAGCTGATGAACGTGGTGAAGATAAGGGTCGCTCAGATTCTTTAATGGTTATTACATTAAACCCCAAAAATAATTCAATGAAAACTGTAAGTATTCCCCGTGATACGTATACAGAGATTGTTGGAAAAGGGAAAAGTGATAAGATCAATCATGCTTACGCATTTGGTGGCGTAGACATGTCTGTAGCGACAGTGGAAAAATTCTTGAATGTTCCGATTAACTATTATATTGAAGTGAATATGGAAGGATTTAAAGACATTGTTGATGCGGTTGGCGGTGTTGATGTGAATAATGATTTAGAATTTTCTCTTGGGGAGCATCATTTCAAAAAGGGGAATATCCACTTAACAGGTGACCAAGCTCTAGCATTCACACGTATGCGTAAGGAAGACCCTCGCGGTGACTTCGGACGTCAAATGCGTCAACGTCAAGTAATGCAGGCTGTTATTAAGAAAGGCGCAAGCTTCTCTTCTTTATCAAGCTACGGTGATGTGTTAACAGCGATTCAAAAGAACGTGAAAACAAACTTAACGCAAGATCAAATGTTTGATATGCAGAAGAACTATAAAGATTGCTTGAAAAATAGTGAAGATATCCAAATCTCAGGTGACGGTCATAAAGCCGCTGATGGTATTTGGTACTACTACGTTCCAGATGCAGCGAAACAAGATATTACGAATAAGTTAAGAGCGCATCTTGAAGTGACTAAGTAATATGTAATAACCCAACTCCTTTGGTAGGAGTTGGGTTTATTTTTGCATGAATTTATATTAGTATTATATATTGTGAGATTAATAGATGAGGTGAATCGATGAATAAGAAGGCAGTACTTGTCCTAGTTATTTTTGTATTGTTTATCGCTTCGGTTGTGAGCGGTAAATTGTACTGGAATAAGAAAGTCGCGAATGCGACAGGGCAGACGAGTGAAGTAACGAAAACGAAGTCTGAAGTGAAAGATAGTGGAGAGAAGAAAACAGAGAAAAAACAAGATGCGAAGTCATCTTTTAATGAAGCATATGCGAAGAATTTACCAGATGCAGTGAAAGAGAAGTTAAAGAAAGCTGCTGAGGATAAGAAGGCAGTAAATCTTGTTATTGTTGGTGATGAAGCTACTTCATCTGAAAAAGATGCTTGGGCAGCTAAGTTAACGGCTAATTTAGAGACTGCTTACGGTAAAGGTTTATGGAATGTGACGGTAAAGGAATATAAGGGTGAAAGCACAGAAGAGTTAATCGCAAATAAGCGTGATAAAGAGATTGCGAAAGATAATCCAGATGTGATTTTATTCGAACCGCCATTTATTACGGACAATGGTAAAACTGGTAATGGAAACTCTGTTGCGAGTACGCAGAAATTTGTTCAAGCACTTTCTACTAGTGCAAAGGGTGCTACGATTATGATTCAACCACCAAACCCAGTGTATGGTGCGAAGAATTATCCAAAGGCAATTGAGGCGTTAAAGCAATTTGCGACGCAAAATGGTTATACATATGTGGATCATTGGGGAGTATGGCCTGATGCATCAACGAAGGCTATCCTGCCATACTTAACAGAAGAATTCGGTTTCCCAAGTGCTAAAGGGCATGAAGTTTGGGCACAATATGTAACGGATTATTTCGTTGCTAAGTAATAAAGGTACACAAAAGGTATACGAGCAATCGTATACCTTTTATAATAAGAGAGTGAGTAAGAAATCCTAATATATGTAGGAGGAATACAATGAATTCAATTCTAATCTGCGGCGGAGCTGGCTATATCGGTTCTCACGCTGTGAAAAAATTAGTAGACGAAGGTTTATCTGTAGTAGTAGTAGATAATTTACAAACTGGTCATGAGGATGCAATTACGGAAGGTGCGAAGTTTTATAATGGCGATCTTCGTGATAAAGCATTTTTAAGAGATGTTTTTACACAAGAAAATATTGAGGCGGTTATGCATTTCGCAGCTGATTCTTTAGTTGGAGTTAGTATGGAGAAGCCTCTTCAATATTATAATAACAATGTGTATGGTGCACTTTGCTTATTAGAGGTAATGGATGAGTTTAAGGTAGATAAGTTTATTTTCTCTTCTACTGCGGCGACGTATGGTGAGGTAGATGTAGACCTTATTACTGAGGAAACGATGACAAATCCAACGAATACGTATGGAGAAACGAAGTTAGCAATCGAGAAGATGCTTCATTGGTATAGCCAAGCTTCTAATTTACGTTATAAGATTTTCAGATACTTTAACGTGGCTGGTGCAACTCCAAATGGTATTATTGGGGAAGATCACCGTCCAGAGACGCATTTAATTCCTCTTGTGCTGCAAGTGGCGTTAGGTCAACGTGAGAAGATTATGATGTTTGGTGAGGATTATAATACACCAGATGGTACTTGTATCCGTGATTATATTCATGTTGAAGATTTAGTGGCAGCTCACTTCTTAGGACTTAAAGACCTACAGAACGGCGGAGAGAGTGATTTCTATAACTTAGGGAATGGTAATGGTTTCAGCGTGAAAGAAATCGTTGATGCGGTTCGTGAAGTTACAAATCATGAAATTCCTGCTGAGGTAGCACCACGTCGTGCGGGAGATCCAGCACGTTTAGTTGCTTCTTCTCAGAAAGCGAAAGAGAAGTTAGGATGGGATCCTCAGTATGTAAATGTGAAGACAATCATTGAGCATGCTTGGAATTGGCATCAGAAGCAACCTAATGGGTATGATAAATAGATATAATAAGTGAAAGAGAGGGTATTGTCGTTCAACATATGTTCGACAATACCCTCTCTTTTTTTATAAGATTTTTGCTATACTAAACTGTACTATAATACGGGATGGAAGGAGGAGAATAATGAAAATACTTGTAGTTGATGATGAATCGAGTATTCGTAATTTGATTCGGATGCAGTTGGAGATGGAAGGGTATGAAGTGTTGACAGCGGCTGATGGGAGAGAAGCTTTAGAGAAATGGAATGAAGGGCCGGATGTATTGATTTTGGATGTTATGCTTCCAGATACAGATGGGTATGAATTGCTTCGTTTGTTCCGTGAAAAGGATAGGGATATTCCAGTACTCATGTTAACTGCGAAGAGTCAGATGAATGATAAATTGCTTGGGTTGCAGCTTGGTGCGGATGATTATGTGACGAAGCCATTTAATTATGCAGAGCTTATTCTTCGGGTTAAGAATATGACGCGGCGCGTGAAGAAGGCAGAGGTAACGGTCAGTCATGAAGTAATCGGGGCGGGAGAGATAACGATTTGTCCTAAGGAAAGAAAGGTGCATGTTAGTGGACAAGAAATTCAGTTAACGTACCGAGAGTTTAATTTATGTCAGTTGTTTGTTTCAAATCCGCAGCGTGTATTTATGAGAGATGAGTTACTTGAGAAAGTATGGGGGTTTGAGTATATCGGAAATACGAGAGCAGTTGATATTATGGTGCAAAGGCTGCGGAAGAAGTTAGGGAAGAGCGGAGAATATATTAAGACAATTTATGGCGTTGGCTATAAACTGGATTGTTAAGTGGTGATGGTATGTCTTTAAAAAGAAATATGGTGTTTGGAATAGTTGGATTGTTAATCCCGATTTTTGTTCTTTTGTACGCAGTTGTTTATATTACGTTAGAAAAGAATATGTATCATAACGCGGCAAATTCTTTGGAAAAGTTAAGTGTAGAAGCACAAATTTATACGATGAATTATTTAGAGAAGGAAGCAGAAGTGGAGACGCTCGGTCCTAATTCACTTTTAATTGCTTCGTATTTAGCGAAGCGCATGGATGTACGTGTACAGATGATTGGGAAGAATGGAGATGTTGTTGCAGATACGCAAAAGGGAGCACTTCTTCATCGGAATATTGATATTGAGAGTTCCTTGAAGGGGAAGAAATCTTATGTTTTTGAAGAGGGAGACCCAGCTCCAATTCTTTTGTTTTCAAGCCCAGTTTATTATGGAAACGATGTCATTGGAAGTGTTCGTTTTATAAATGAGTTAACGGGTGAGAAGGAAGTTTTAACAAATGTTGGCTGGACGTTCTTAATGACGTCTCTTTGTCTAGTAGCTGCGGGTATTTTCTTTGCGATTCGTTTGGCAAGGTCTCTTCATAAGCCGATTGATCAGTTAAGGCAAATGGCACAGCGGCTTGCGAATGGAGATTATAAAAGTAAGATTGAGCTAAATGAATATGTGGAAATTGCTCAGCTCTCAGCATCTTTTAATGCGATGGCTGATGGAATTGAACTACATATTAAGCAATTGAAAGAGGAGAAAGAGAAGCAGAAAGATTTCTTAGACCGCATTACGCATGAACTAAAAACACCGCTAACGGCGATTATTGGCTATGTAGATTTAATTCCGAAGTTAAAGGCGAAGGAAGATGTACAGGAAAGCCTACGTTATGTGGCTGTAGAAAGTGAGCGTTTATTATCACTTGTAGAGGAATTACTTAAGTCTTCAAAGTACGGGACGAGTACGTTTGAAGTGTCACCTACAGTTGTGAATATAAAAGAATTAGCAGAAGAAGCCGTTTCAATTGTGAAACCTCGCCTGCAGCAATTTGAAATTGAAGTGATAAATGAGTTAACGGATGTACATGTTGTTGCAGACTTTGATAAGACGAAGCAAATATTCTTAAATGTACTTGATAATACGATTAAATATAGCGATGCTACGCAAATTCGTATGAATGTAATTGTAAGTGAGCATGAGGCGAAGGTTTTTGTTCATGATGATGGTATTGGTATAGATGAAGGTGTGCTTGCAGAGTGGAATGAATCGCCAGGAGGGAAGGTACTTCCTTCTAGTTACGGGAATGGTTACGGTTTGTATATTTGTCAGGAGATTATGAATAAGCAGGGCGGAAGTATGCGAATTGAGAGTAGTGAAGAGATGGGTACTACGATATTTATTACATTTTTACTTCCGAAACGGATGGAAGACATAAAAAACTTGAAAGCGGTTAAATGATACATTTATGAAACAATTATGCGGTATTTTCGAAACAACGTTTTTTTATCTTGGAGGTAGGCAGAAATGAAAAGGCTATCATTTCAAATTCTGATGTTTGTCCTTTGTATAATCGTTTCTCTTATTTTATTTTATGTGATGGAGAAGCAAATATATAATCGAATTACAATAGTGAATGACAAACAAACTGTTTTACAAAGAGTGAATGAATCCCTGCCTACTGAAATGAAAGTTAGGCATGAAAAGTGGGGAGAAATTGTTATAACGGATGAAGTGCGTTTGCATACGATTGTTTCATTCTTTGACCGAATTCAAATAGAACCGAGAGAAGCTAAGAATCAAGAACAAGTATTTACTGGAGAAGTAACGTACTTGAATGGACATAAACGTACTTTTGCAGTAGGTGACTTGTTCCAGTACGGGGCTGATATATACGGAAAGAATGGTACGGATCCAATGATTTCAGCATTTCAAACGTATTTGTTAAGCCTGTATTACACACCAGAACGTATTAGTGATTTTTTTGCGTCAGCACAGGATGTCATAGTACGCCAAGGTGGTGTAGAACGTACGATGAATCTTACGCACATACTTGATTCGATTCGGTACGCAAAGCAAATTACAGATTACGGAGAAATACAGAAATTATTACAATCACAGAATGAACCAATTGCTTATATTACCGCTTATAAAACAGGGAAGCGTATAAAGAATGAGCGAGAAGACATTCTTACTATTTCTGTATATCCATCGTACTTTGTTGTGCAATATCTCGGTGATAATAACGGGAATGTCATGTATATGAAAAGCTCCCTCGCAAATTTATTTGTAAAGGAGAATGTGTCATGAGAAAGATAGCCTTTTTCTTCTTTTTGCTAGTAATTGGAGGAGCGATGTCTAGTTGCTCTCGAGATACAACCTCTATTAAATATAATAAAAGTGGTCTCCCTATTTTGGATGATCGTCATCTTGTTGCGTATGTAGCAGCACGTGAGGAAGTTGGTGAAGCTTTGCTTTCATCATTTTGTAAATCACGCGGCTGTACGTATGAATTTATTCGTCTTTCGACAGAAGAGCTTCTTCGGAGGGTAGAAGAGGAAGCTGGAAATCCGAAAGCGGATATTATTATTGGTGGTACGGTAGACGCGCATCAAATGATGAAGCAAAAAAATCTATCTATTCCTGTTACAAGTCAGCATGCGAACCGTATTTCAAAAACTGTTAAAGATAAAGATGGTTATTGGTACGGTTATGAAGTGGAGAAACTGGCAATTGCAATCAATAAAGAGCGGTGGAATGAAGAGATAGCGCCGCTCGGAATCCCTTATCCATCAAGGTGGCAAGATTTATTAAATCCAGTATATAAGGGAAAGATTGTTATGCCAGATCCAAATGTTTCAGGAACAGCATATACGTTTTTTCAATCACTTATTGATACTGTAGGTGAAGAGGAAGCGAAGGCATATGTGAAGAACCTCGCGGGACAAGTTGGTGAAGTAACGGTGAATGGTTACATACCGGTAGAACTAGTTGCGAGCGGTGAGTATATGATAGGGATCAATTTCATGGGAGACCAGAGAATGCTTCAAAAACAAGGCTTTCCAATTGTAAGTATTGTACCTGAGCAAACAGGATTATCTGTTAATGCGATTTCGAAACTAAAACGTGCACCGAATGGTATTATTGCGGATTTATTTATTGATTATTGTTTATCAGAAGAAGCGGGGCACATTTTAGAGAAAGTTTCGTTTGGCGTACCAACGATGTTTGCGAAGAATGAGCAAGAAATAGAAGGACAGCCGGTTAGAAGAACAAACAAAAATATATCAAATAGCGGAATAATCGAGATATGGAATAGACAGCGTCTCTCTCAGAAGTGAGAAAAGGAGACGGAAATATATGTTTAAATGGCTCAAGCCAGCACCTGCAATTGAAAGATTACCAGCGGATATGATCGACCGTGTATATCGATTATTACGTATCCGTGTGTTAATCGGAATTTCAGTTGGATATGCTGCTTATTATTTAGTTCGTAGTAACTTTACGTTATCAAGTACGTATTTAGTAGAAGAATTTGGATTTAGTACAGCTGAAATTGGTTTACTAGGTTCAATCATGGCAATTGTTTATGGATTTAGTAAGTTCTTTATGGGGAATTTATCAGATAAAGCTTTCGCCCAGCGCTTTATCGCGGTCGGTTTATTCTTATCAGGGCTTGTAAATATTTGTTTCGGCTTTGCATCTTCATTTGGGATGATTGTTACATTACTTGTTCTTAACGGTATTGTACAAGGTATGGGAGCACCCCCTTGTAGTATCGTTATGACGAAATGGTTCTCGAAGAAAGAACGTGGTACGAAAACAGGTATTTGGAATATTTCACATAACGTTGGTGGAATGCTTGTACCACCCCTTGTCGGAATTGGTGTAGGTATTTTTGGTGAAAATCATTGGCAAGGCGGCGTGTTTATTTTCCCAGCGATTATCGCAATGGTAATTTCAGTTCTTGTTTGGATTAATGCGAAGGATACACCAGAATCAGAAGGTCTTCCTCCAATTGATGAGTATCGTAATGACTATGAAAATCTTGAAAAAGCAGATAATGCTAATAAGATGTCACCAAAAGAAATTTTAATGAAGTATGTAGTGAAAAATAAATTTGTATGGTTCTTATGTATTGCAAATGCATTTGTGTATTTAATTCGCTTCGGTGTTATTAACTGGGTTCCACTTTATTTAACGACAGTTAAAGGTTTCTCAAAAAATGAAGCACACGCGGCGTACGCAATCTTTGAAGGTATGGCAATTCCAAGTTCATTAATCGTTGGTCTTTTAAGTGATAAATTATTTAAAGGAAAACGTATGCCATTATGTATCATTAGTATGGTTGGAGTTGTTATTGGTACGTTTGTATATTGGCAAGCATCTAGCGTACTTGTTGTAAGTATTGCAGTTTCTATTATCGGTTGTTTAATTTATGTACCACAGTTCTTAATCGGTTTAAGTGCGATGGAATTAGTACCGAAATTTGCAGTAGGTACGACAGTGGGTATGTGTGGTCTGTTTGGTTATGTAGGCGGAAGTCTTGTAGCAAACGCAGCAATCGGTATTATTGTTGATCGTTCTGGCTGGGATGGTTGCTTCATCTTACTATTAACAGGTGCCATTTTATCAACAATCTTCTTGTTCATCGTTCAACGTGGACATGAGAGCAAAGCCCCTAAAGCGGCGTAATATTTTGTTTGAAAAGCTATCCAATTTCTATATTGGATAGCTTTTCTTATATTAATATAATCTTTCCTTAAATCTATCTTAAAAGACAGTATGTCATATTTCTAATCATTGGAATTTTTGTTACAATATAAATGAATGTGTAAAACTTTGTAAAAAGAATGTAATAATATGTATTTATTTTTCAGAAAGTTTTACACAATTTTATATTAAACTATTAAGTTATAAAGGGAGAGAGAATATGTTACCAAATACGGTTCGTACTCCAAACAAGAAGAAGAAATGGATTATTATCGGGGTTATTGCACTAATTGTTATTGTGGCAGCGGTTAATATTTTTATTATGCAAGGCAAGAAGAAGGGGGCATCAACATCTGCTGATGCTGTAAGTTTCGAGAAAGTGACAGAGCGTAAGCTTAATAATACGAAGTTAATTTCTGGTCAGGTGAAGCCTGGGAATATTGAAAGTTTCTATGCGGATCCAACTAAAGGAAAAGTGAAAGATATTGCGGTAAAAGAAGGGCAAGAAGTAGACAAAGGTACAAAGTTATTCTCTTATGATAATGAAGAGATTAATTTGCAAATGAAGCAAGCTGAGCTTGATCAGAAGATGGCAGATATGCGTTATGATCAAGGAAAGAAGAAGATTGATTCGTTGAAGAAAGAAATTAAGAAGGCAAAGGATAGCGGAGCTGGGAAAGAAGTAACAGATCCGATGGAAGAGCAAGTAAGTGAGTTAGAGATGGGTCAAAAGACGACTGATCTTGAAAAGGAAAAAGGGAAATTACAAAAAGAAGAATTAAGTAAAAAGCAGAAAGAGCTTACGATTTATAGTAATTTTGCTGGTGTTGTTCAAAAGTTAGATAAAGATGCGGCGCAAAGTTCATCTCAAGCGTTAGGTGGTCAAGGGAAAGCCTTCTTACAAGTGGCTTCTAAAGATCCGTTCCAAGTTCAAGGAACATTAACTGAGCTTCAAAAGTCACAAATTCAAAAGGATCAAACATTTACTGTAACTGCGAAAGCAAATAATAAGAAGAAGTGGACAGGTAAGATTACAGAGGTAAGTGAATTCCCAACGAGTGCAGAGATGGCACAAGCGGGCGGTATGGGTGAAGCGACTCAAAATATGTCCCAATATACATATAAAGCAAGTCTTGATAGTCAAGATGGTTTATCTCCAGGTTATCACGTTTCTCTGCAAGTAAATTTAGAGAATAAGACGATGATTGCTGTTCCAACTAAGAGCATTGTAGAAAAAGGCGATGATGCATTTGTTTATATTGAAGAGAAAGGGAAGCTTCGTAAACAAAATGTGAAAAAAGGTTCTACTGATGGAGATTGGACAGAGATTGTTGAAGGCGCAAAAGTGGGGCAAAAGGTGGTTAAAAATCCTTCCGACGACGTGTATGACGGAATGGAAGTGAAAGAGAAATGATTACGTTAAATAATATTGCTAAAACGTATTATCAAGGAAAATTGGCAGTGCCGATTTTGCACGGTATTAGTTTAACGATTCAGGGCGGCGAGTTCGTTTCGATTATGGGACCGTCTGGTTCTGGTAAATCAACGCTTATGAATATTATCGGTTGTTTAGATCGTCCAACAGAAGGCGAATATATGCTGAATGATGTGAATATCTTAACAGCAGACGAGTCAAAGCTTGCTTTAATTCGTAATGAATATATCGGTTTTGTGTTTCAGCATTTTAATTTGCTTCCACGTCTTTCGGCAGTAGAAAATGTTGAACTTCCGCTCGTATACGGCGGGGTGAAGAAGGCAGAGCGTCGCAAGCGTGCTTTAGAGGCGTTAGGTAAAGTTGGATTGGCGGACCGCGTGCATCATTTACCGAATGAATTGTCAGGTGGGCAGAAGCAGCGTGTAGCGATTGCAAGAGCGATTGCGAATAATCCAACGTTCATTATGGCCGATGAGCCGACTGGTGCGCTTGATACGAAGTCTGGTGAGCAAGTTATGGATATTTTCACGAAGCTTAATGCAGAAGGTACAACGATTGTTATGGTTACGCATGAAGAGGAAGTAGCAGCGTATTCTTCCCGCCGCATTGTACTGCGAGATGGGAAAATTACAGAAGATAGAAGGTGTGCGGTATGAGTTTACTAGATAGTATAAAAATTGCCCTATCTTCTATTTTAGCTCATAAACTGCGTTCAGCCCTTACGATGCTCGGTATTATTATCGGAGTAGGTTCGATTATTACTGTCGTTGCAATTGGGCAAGGCGGGGAAGCGATGCTGAAGTCGAAATTCGCAGGTTCTGGTGGTAATAATCTTATGCCAATTCAATTTAAAGCAGATATTAATGATGAGTTTGCTATGGGTGGATTTCAAATACCGAAGTTAACGGAAGAGGATATTTTGGAAGTAAAACAAGTGAAAGATGTTTCACACGTTATTACGACAAACCAGAATTCAGAGGTGCTTGATGTAAATGATAAAAAAGCAAATCTGAATATTATTGGTCTTGATAATGAATATTTTGCGGTTAATAAAGTAAAGGTCGTAAAGGGACGTACTTTAAGTGAATCAGATATTACTCATGCAAATAATGTTGTGATGGTTAGTACAAAGACAGAGGAAACATTATTTAAGGATGTAAACCCAGTTGGACAAATTATTGAGATGAAGGGACAGCCAATGCAAATTATTGGTGTGTATAAATCTGATAATGAGTTTATGGGATTTGAAATGGAAGAAGCGTTAATTCCCCTTACGTTATGGCCTGTTTTATACGGAACAGATGATATTCAAAATATCGCAATTCAAGCTAAAAATGTAGATGACTTAGAAGCAGCGGGGAAAAAAGCTGTTGATGTATTAAATAGTCGTAAGCCAAGTGAAATTCCAGGTAAATATGAACTGGTGAATTTAAAAGAATTCCAAGAAAATGTTTCTAAAGTAACTGGTATTATGACGATGATTATTGGTGGTATCGCTGGTATTTCATTAGTCGTTGGTGGTATCGGTGTTATGAACATCATGCTCGTATCTGTAACGGAGCGTACGCGCGAAATTGGAATCCGTAAAGCGCTTGGAGCGACACGTAGTAAAATTTTATTACAGTTTTTAATTGAAGCGGTTATGTTAACGCTTCTAGGTGGTTTAATCGGAATTGGTCTTGGATATGGCGGAGCATATATCGTTTCCACATTTGCGAAATGGCCACCGCTCGTTTCGTGGGAAGTTGTCGTTGGGGGCGTACTATTCTCTATGACACTTGGTATTATCTTTGGATTAATTCCAGCGAATAAAGCTGCGAAATTAGATCCAATTGAAGCCTTACGTTATGAGTAAGTAATAGTGTAGTAGAACTACACACTACCGTTCTAGTGGGCGGTTCGTAGCCTCTATGTGAGAGGAAGTGAACCGCCCGTTAGAACGGGTTATATAAATAGAAGGAGGCGTTATAGTGGAAGCGAATTTGAATACGCAAAAAGCTGGCGGAGAGAAGCCATCATTGTTCGGAATGATTACTTCTCCTGGTTTACAGTTTGAGAGAATGAAGATGAGCGAGAAAGTTTGGGGTATGTTCTTCTTCGTTGCATTGTTGCAAGGGCTTGTAGGTAGTTTAAACGCGTATGTTACATACACATCGCCTGAGATGATTAAAATGCAAAAGGAACTAGGTGCACTTGCAGATCAGAGCTCACTCGTATCAAATGTGATTTCTGGTACGATATGGGGAGCAGTAGGTGCTATGCTAGTAACGTTCGTTATTGCGGCCATTTATAAAGTGTTTATGATGTTTTATGGGAATGATACTTCTTATAAAAAAATAGTAACAATTATTGTATATGCGAACATTGTTGTTATTATTGGTGGACTTATTAATGGTGTTATAGCTTTAATTTTAGGTGCTGGACCAACTGCGTATACAAGTTTAGGACCACTATTCGATCAAGGTTCACTTGCATATGGAATTGGTAATACGATTGAATTGTTTTATTTATGGAATTTAGTTTTAATTTGGTTAGGATTACAGATTACAGCTGGATTAAGTAAAGTGCAAGCAGCAATTCCAATTATCATTTTATTCATTATTAAAGCAGCATTTTTAGCAGCAATTGTTATGATAGTGTCAGCATTTTTACCAAATATGCCAGTGTAAATAAGGAGGCATTATAATGGAGACGAATATTAATACGCAAGATGTTAGTACGAAAAAGCCGTCGTTGTTTGGGATGATCACTTCTCCTGGTTTACAATTTGAGAGAATGAAGACAAAAAGTCCGGTTTGGGGAGCATTTATCTTATTTGTTCTACTTGGAACGGTTACAGCAGCTGCGGTATTTTATTTATCAGTGGTTAATACCCCAGAAGTGGCAAAAGAATTGAATGGCCCAGATGGGCAGATGATAAAATGGTTTGCACTTGGTGGCGGAGCACTTTTTGGTTTATTCGGAACACCTATCGGCCTCTTTATTGCAGCAGGTTTTTATAAAGTGATTATGATGTTAATGGGAAATGATACTCCCTACATGAAGATATTATCTATTTATATATACGCTAATCTTGTTTTCTACATTGGTGGATTGTTAAATGTAGGATTAGCTTTCATTTTCGATGGTAATGGAACGGATACTTATACAAGTTTAGCTCCTTTATTTGAAAAAGGGACAGTTTTAAACGGCATTGCTTCTTCAATTGAAATTTTTAATATTTGGAGTTTAATTTTAACAGGGTTAGGATTACATATTGTGGCAGGTTTAAGTAAGAAAAACGCGACAATTTTAATTGTAATTTTCTTTATTCTAACAATAGGGTTAGGTTTTTTAAAGGGTTTAGCAAACAGTTTTGGCGCATAATATATTTTTATGAAAAGGTGACTCTCTCGAGAGTCACCTTTTTTATTTTTACCCTTATTTCAAATACCATCAGCAGAATTTCAAATTCTACTTCATGTAATTTCAAATTTCGGCGGTAGTATTTGAAATTACTCACAGTGAAATCGCTTCTTTATTTTTATATTGTGGAGGTACCGGCGGAATAACAAAGAGGTATACCTTTAAGAAGTGGGTACTGTGTGAAACCAGCAACTTTTACAGAGACCGTTGTTTTGTATGAAGGGATGATTGTAAATCAAATAAAGAAATTAGGTATTCGTCAAGATTATGAAGAGTATTATCAATGTGGTTTAATTGGTCTTTGGCATGCGTATGAAAGATTTGATGCGGAGAAGGGGTGTTTCCCTGCATATGCACTTGTAACGGTGCGTGGTTACATGTTAGAAAGATTGAAGAAAGAATCCACTGTGCAAGAAAAGTGTGTATGTGTAGGAGAGTATGAGGATATCTTCCATTTTGAAGATATTGAAATGAGAGCAAAGGATTTTATGAGTGTATTAGATGAGAAGGAGAAGTACATTATTTTCGAACGTTTTTTTGTAGGGAAGACGATGGGGGAGATCGCTAGCGAGATGGAAATGACTTATTATCAAGTGAGGTGGGTGTATCGGCAAGCACTTGAGAAAATGCGAAATAGCTTAAGAGGATAAATATTATCATAAGAATGGAAGGCAAGAGATATTGCTTTCCATTCTACTGATTCTGTTACGGTAGTAAATGTAATAAGAGGTTTTTAAATTGTAGTGAATCTTGCATGTTCATACGTGATAATACGTATCCAGCTTTTAATACTTGTTGTTTTAGCTTATGGGGACTGATATGTATGGTTGTAGTAGTGCCATTTGAAAAATGAATGGTAGCTTTTTTACTCTGTTTGAAAAATTCTATGTCATCTATATGATTATAAAATAGCCATATACAGTTTGGAGAAGAAGGAGATTCTGTCGGGAAAGCACAAATATATTCTCGATGATTAATTGGAATTGGGACATTTTGTTTGAAATTAAAGTTTGTTTGAACTGCTTTACGTCTGCCTTGATAAGTAGAGTGAACATTGGTTAGACAAGATTTTTTTATGAGTTGGAGAGCGGTTTGACAGGAGTAAAGATGGTTCCCACTACTGTCGATCATTTTTGTGCAATAAGAAGGGTGCTTGTAAGGCTCTAACATCATTGTAGAATTAGAAATAAAAATATCATTTTCATTGTTCATAACTTCGAGTCCTCCCCTTTAAAATATCATTAATATCATTATATACGAATTAAGTAAAGTGATTGTTAATCTTTTGTTTCGTATTGTAAATTTTGGCTATTCGTTTACAATCAATAGATGATAGTCTTTCTAATTTGCATCGCTTGTACATATATATGAAAATAGAAAAGAGTAGGCGGTGAGATAGTATGAAGAAAAGGTATATTATTATGGCTCTAGTTGTTGTTCTTCTAGTATATTTAGCAAATAGTAACCCGAGTAAAGGAGAATATACGGACTGGGCAGCGAAGCAGTTTATGAAACGTAATGATGTAAGTAAGAAGCTAGACGAAGTTCAAAAAGAAAATGAAGAGGGTCTCCTTGGCGATTTAGCATCGGCTGGTAAGAAGTTGGCGAAAAAATATGTTGAGCCACAAGTTGGATTATTAATCGAGAATTATACAAAGCGAAATGATTATATTTTCTTCTCAACATATACGACCGAGTTTGATATAGGTGGAGAACACTATAAATATGTATGCGTCGGTTTTTCAAAAATCTTTATTCCAATTGAAATGCCGAAGAAAAAAGACGAATCTGCAAAATGATGCAGATTCGTCTTTTTCATTTATAGAGTAATGGGAACTTCAGATACATTCCTTTCTACGAGACGGGCTCCTTTTTTTCGAGTATTTTCATTCATTGATGAAAATACAGATGAGGCAAGGATGGTATCCATTACTTGATTTACAACTTGTGCATTGATAGGTGTGATGGGTTTCTCGATAGAAAAGACAACTGTTTTTCCATCTTCTTTCGCAAAAATTAATTCTAGTACTTGCATGAGTTATTTCCTCCTTTTTATTTGTCCCGCTATATGCGGGCAGCGCGATTGGTGTTGACTAATAATCGGCACCCCGCTGATTAAAGTTTCATCTTATAGACTAGAAAGATCTGATGTGCTAACAAGTTGTACAGCGTGAAGTGGTGATGCTTGTAAGGAAGCAAGAGCACGTGCTACGTTTTGTACTTGCTCTAAGTTTGCGTTTGTTTTCACACGCTTAAATTGTTTGTTCTTGAAAACAGTTTTTCCGTTCTTATCTAATCCATTGTTTAAGACAAGACGTAAAGTTAAGTCCATTACGATTGTTTCGACTGCCATGTTTATCACCCCCTTTCACTTTATAAATAGGGTGCAAATGTCATGTTTTGGCGTGAAATTTATTCTTTTTTTTGGTACGCTTAAAAGACTAAGAGAGGGGTTTCGGAAGAATGAATCGTAAATGGTTATTTTGGATTCCTGTTTTACTATGGATGGGGTTGATTTTCTATTCCTCGGCACAACCATATAAAAAGCAGGATATGCGTTCGGATATTGAACAATATGTAAATGTTGAGTTTGTGAAAGAGCATTTCTCGTGGGTATCTATCGATTATGGCGGTGGTACACCTGTGAGCATTGCAAATAAAGGTGTAGGCGGATTTGTTGAGTTTTTCCTTCGTAAAGGTGCTCATTTTATGGTGTTCTTTATGCTCGGTTCATTGACGTATTACGCTTTTCATCGATCGGGTTATTCGAGAAAACGATGTTTCATATACGCTCTCCTTTTCGTTGCGGGATATGCAACATTTGATGAAATTCATCAATGGACTACGGGAGACCGTACACCGATGTGGCAAGATTCATTACTGGATACGTGCGGCGGATTAACAGGGATTATAATAAGTAATTGGTTTTGGAATAGAAAAAGGAGCTAATCTTTTGAGATTAGCTCCTTTTGTTTATACACCAAGTAGTTCTTTTAATTCATCTGTAGATAATTCGGTCATCCAACTATCGCTTGTAATGACAGCGTTGTTTAGTGATTGTTTTCTCTCTAACATTTCATCAATTTTCTCTTCGAGTGTCCCCGTTGTAATGAGCTTATGAACGTGAACGAAGCGTTTTTGACCAATACGATATGCACGGTCTGTTGCTTGGTTTTCTACAGCTGGATTCCACCAACGGTCGTAGTGAATGACATGGTTGGCAGCAGTTAAGTTTAAGCCAGTTCCACCTGCTTTTAACGATAAGATGAAAATGTCATACGTTCCGTTTTGGAACTGCTCGATCATTTTGTCCCTTTCTTTCTTCGGTACACTACCGTTTAAGAAGAGGACGCGCTGACCGAATTTTTCTTCTAGCGCATGTTTCAGCATGTTCCCCATGCCAATGTATTGTGTAAAGATTAAGCAACTTTCATTTTGGTCTTTTATATTTTCAATGAGTTCCATTAGCGTGCTCGTTTTCATGGAACGTTCGATGATGTCTTTTGGTTCGGTTTCTTTTAAATAAAGAGCGGGATGGTTACAAATTTGTTTGAGCTTGTTCAGCATGAGTAATATAAATCCGCGGCGCTCAATCCCGCTTAATCCTTCTACATTTTGCAACGTATCTTGAACAAGTTGTTCATATAAGGAAGCTTGTTCACCAGTAAGTGGACAGTAAGCTTTCTGTTCTTGTTTATCTGGTAAGTTTAATGCGACTGTTTGATCTTTCTTCGTTCGGCGCAGTAAAAATGGTGAGATAAAACGTTGAACTTGTTGGATTTTTCCTTCGTCACGGTCCTTTTCGATCGGTGAGACGAAGCGGCGCTGGAATTGTCCTAAGCTACCGAGGTATCCATGATTAATGAAGTCGAAAATAGACCAAAGCTCGGCAAGTCGGTTTTCCATCGGTGTCCCGGTTAAAGCGATTTTGTGATTAGCTTGCAAGTTTCGTACTGCTTTTGACTGTTTCGTATGTGGGTTTTTAATATTTTGTGCTTCATCCAAAATAACAGCATCCCAGCATAACGTACTAAGTTCTTCTTCATCAAGCTGAGCTAATGCATAAGATGTTAATACAATATCTGCTGATTGAAGGAAGTCTTTAAATGATTCGCCTTTCGCTCGGTTACTTCCATAATGTAATTGAACACGTAAATTTGGTGCGAAACGCTCAAATTCTTTTTGCCAATTTCCAAGAACGGATGTCGGTGCCACGATTAAAGCAGGGCCTGTTTTGAGCTTGTTCTCTTTTATATATAGTAAGTAAGTGATCGTTTGAATGCTTTTTCCAAGTCCCATGTCGTCAGCTAATAATGCTCCGAATCCAAGCTTTCTTAAATATAATAACCACTCAATGCCATGTTGTTGATATGGACGGAGTGTTGCGTTTAGTGAAGAAGGGACATCTACTTTTGGAATATCTCCAATGTGTAATAGTTTTTGGAATAGCTCTTCATAATATCCATCTAGTTCGATTTCAATATCGGTAAAGGGACTATCCTCTTCTACAACTTCTGTTTCAGCAGTGTTTGATAAATGTTGCTGAAGGACATCTTTCATTTCTAGTCCATACTTATCAGCACGGTTCATTAGTTTTCGTACTTCTTCAATAAAGGCTGGATCCAGTCTCATCCATTGACCATTTATATTGAATAACCGTTTGTTTTGTTCAACGAGTTCGAAAAATTCGCTTTCTGATAAATCAATGCCGTTCGTTGAAATACGCCAGTCAAAATTAACAAGCGTATTCATGCCGAAGAAAGATTGCGTTTGGGTGGCATTTTGCTTCAGTTGTACACGTAATTTTGGTTTTGTTGCTTTTAAATTTTGCCACCATGATGGTAGTAAAATCGTAATACCTGCAGCGAGTAATTCGTTACTTGCTTCTGTTAAGAAGTTCCACGCTTCTGTTTCAAAGAGTTCACTTCGGAACGTATCATCTTCTTTTAACCACGGTACGAGTTTACTGAAGCCTTCTTGTGTTTCAAGAATACGCTCTTCATAATCGTGCCATCGTTTTGGTAAAGAATCGATACTTTCATACACATATATGCGATGTGCTCCGCGCTTTGGTGTAACAACTGTCTCAAGCTTCCACATTTCAAATTCTTCTTGCGGCTCTTGTAGTCGTAGTCCGATTGTAAAGGGAAGGTCATCTTCAATGTAACCAATTTTTCTAAGCCAATCTTCTTCATGTAGTGATGCATCCAATTGTCTTTTCGTAAAGTCGTAATGTTCATAAAGTCTCTTTGCATCTTCCCATCCGTCGTTTGAACGGTTATCTTGTAATATGCTTTCATTTACCGCTGACGAGAAAAGAGATGCTAATGTGTCATCTTCAATTGGTGTATGTTGTACTTTCCAAGATGGTTGCTGAGACCAACGCTCCATATCAGGTACGAAGCTACCGCTGACGAAGGCATCCCATAATTCGTTCGCATCTTTCGTAAGTGCTGTAATAGGGCCGTTCATTTGAATATGGGAAAAGGAGTTCATTGGTTTATTAGCGATGTATTCAAATGCTTGTGCATTTGTTAGCATAACACCTTGTTTTCCTTCAAAGGTTGCTTCTTTTAGAAACGTGCCGTAGAAAGAAGTAGAGTGCCATGTAAACGCATTTCGTTTCCAACTTGTTACGGATAATGGAGTACCGCTGTCATCTTCTCCCCAAAGGAACCAACCTTGACTAACGTGCTGGAGCCTAATTGTTACTTCAGTTTGATTGATCATCGATTAATTTTCCTTTCCGTAATTCCTCTTGTAGTGCACGTAGACGTGAATGTAAGTTTGCGATATGAATAATGAAAGCATCCCATTCATCGGTACGCTTTAATCGTTTATATAATGTACGTAATTTCTTTAAGTAACGAACTGCACGTCTATATGATTTGCGATTTCGTTCTTCAATGGCCTCTACGGCAGCAAGATGATAAAGAGGAAGTGCTGCTTCTGGTGCTTCCTTTTCAATATCTTTCAGCGGCTCTTTCAACAGTTCAATTGCTTCAAATCCATGTAAGAGCTGAAGTTCTGCCCATGTACGATATTGCTTTTTCGCGAGTACGTATTGCTCATAGTTTGCGAAACTATATGGTAATAGCTCTTGCAAAATCATTTCGAGTCCAGCTTGTTCATTTGTATGGGTTGCATACGTTTCATACATGATGACAAATAAGCGAACGATATCTTTTATGAAAATCGTATTTTCGTGCTCATGTATCGTTTTCTTCACTTGTTTATACGTAAAGGAAAGCCAGTTTTTCGCACGATCCCACTTCATTGTATTTAATAGCTCTTCTAACCAATAGAAGTATAGACTTACAACAGAAGCAGGCTGTTTTTTTAGTAAATCCATTGCTAATAGGTCTTCGTCATTTAAAAAGAGTAGATGAGAAGATGCTAATGCTTTGGAAAGTGGATTGATTTTCGTATCGATTCGTTTTTCTTCTTCTTGCAGTTGCTCTTTATTGTGTAAGAGTTCACTCCATATGTGACGATAAATAAAATATCTCTCTTGCGTATAAGCGTCAGTGGAGAAGAATACTTCGTGAACGAGACGAGCTGTTTCTTGCAAAATTGATTCAGACTCTGAAGGAATCGCTTCTGATTGTAAGTCCCGAACGATGGATTCCACTTTATCTACAAATAGGCGAACGACATTAACAGGCTGGTGATAAGAATACGTTTTATTTGCTTCAAAGTCCTGAATTTCTTCTAATAATTTTTGAAAGCAATAAAGCGCTGCATGTAGCCTGAACAGCTCATGTATCGCAACGATACGCGGAGCTTTCCGCTCGAGTTTCGTATAGAAGTCTGTAAAAATACTCATAAGAAAATACATTTGTTTATAAGTAAGCCGAGCTTGTTCTTTTTTAAATGATTCATATTCGTTGTCAAAATACGATTGCCAACTTTTATAATCCGTTTCTTCAAAAGATGATGATTGCAATACTTGTCTTGCAGTTCGAATAGGAGGAAGAGAAGGTTTCGTATTATTTTTAAATAAAGTTAATACATCTCCTACTTGCCCGAAACTAGATGCTGCAGATAGTAACACAGCGAGCATATGCTCACATTGCGTTGGTGCGAAGCAATCGCAATAGCTTTCAGCGACGTTACGAATCGGGATATGGACGCTATATACGCTGCCTTCAGCATCTACAGTTCCTGATAGTGTATAACCATCAAAGTCAACGTTGTAGACAACACCACTACGATATAGGTGCCGAGCTGTAGCGACATGTTCCTGATCAGCTGTTTGCTGTGGATCTAGTCCTTGAACGAACTCATTCGCAATCATCATAATTTCATCTTTCGTAATTGAGTGTTGCAGCATAATATTCCTCCGTACACATATTTCTTTCCTTTACCATTATAAACAAAAAATGCTCAAAACAGAAAAAATGAAATTTGGATTATCATATTGTAACTGTGAATGGAAAGATGTTGTAAATAATATGTTGAAATTAGGGCAAGTATATGGTTTGACTTGCTAATAAAAAAACTATCTCTATAATTGAGATAGTTTTTTTCGATTAGAAGCGCGTTTCCTTTAATATTGCTTGTACATACGGATCACGTAATATTTGTTCGATCATTGGCAACATATTTTGTTCGAATGGAATGTCGATAGGAAATGGCTTTTGTGAGCCAGGTTTGATTCCATATTGGACAATTTTGTAATGAGTATTTTCTTCAGAGCTGAGTACAATTAATTTATATCGATTGTCATCGCCAGTGAGTGAAAAATCAATGGAAGTAGCGTCGTATGTTACTTCATCCTTATATATATACGGTTTTGGTGTACCGATCCAATCTACTTTTGCTTGTACATTCATGGACATAACCTCCTTATAGCTATTATAAAAAAATAAAAGCCAGCTCTCAATAAAGAGAACTGGCTTTAGCAGTCATTGGTTATTTTAAAATTTTCACTTTAACAGTTTTGCGACCCCATTTTTGAGCAGCACTATCTGATCCAAGTAGAATGTCGATACGGTTACCTTTAATTGCACCGCCAGTATCTCCAGCGATAGCTTCTCCGTAACCTTCTACCCATACTTTAGATCCTAATGGGATTACTTTCGGGTCAACAGCGATCATTTTCATGTTTGGGTTCGCTGTTAAGTCATGACCCATTGCAGTTAATACACGGCCGCCATATGTGCCACCGTTTTCGCTCGGATGAGCTGTATATGCTGTAGCTACAACTGTTAACTCACGACCATTAGAAGGTTCGCTAGTTTCAGCAGCTTTCACAGCAGGCTTAGCAGCTGGTTTTGCTTGTGCTGCAGGTGCTTTAGCTGGTGCTACAGTTTTAGCAGGAGCAGGTTGTTCTTGTTTCTCAATAACAGGCGCTGTACCTGTTAAGAAAGGAACGTGAACATAAGCTGTTTTCCCGTTATATTCAAATTGTAACCACTCATTTTGTACTTGGTTCGTTGTTTCGATCATATCGTCTTTCTTTAACGTTCCAAGAATTTCTGAGTTTGTGTTCGCTTCAGCACGTACGTTTAATACGTTAGCTGTTACGTAGTAGATGCTTTTTGTGAACTCTGCACTTACGAATGTGTCTTTACCATCTAAAGTGATTTTTGACCATCCGTTCTCTGTATTTTGAACATCTATTTTATTACCGTTTAGTAATTTACCGACAACTTTTGATTCAGTAGTAGGGTTTTCGCGCACATTTAGTACGTCTGTTGTTACAACAGTTTCTGCATTAGCAGAAGATGTGAAAATCCCAAGACCAAAAACTGCTGCTGTTGCTATTCCAATTAATTTTTTCATGATAGCCTCCATTGCGTTTGTTTTCGTGTCCTCATTATAGCAACAGATTTTTTCGGATTTCGGGAAAACACACAATTACAAACCATTCGTAATCAGTCGTTAACATCCTGTAATATAACAAAAAATATAGGAAAGCGTTTTTCATTCTATGTGATTAGTAGGTTTCTACTTATATTCAAAATATTTAATACAACATATTTTTTTCGGCGTAAATAAAAATATTACAGGAGTGTTACATGATGATTACTATACAGTTACATTCCTTGAGTATTTTACCGTTTTATGGGTAATATAGTTATATAAACATAAACATTTTGTTTGTGAAACTATAAACACGTGCTATATACTAGCAAAAAAACCGCATAATTGTTACAAAAAGAAAGGGTTGTAAGGAAGAAATTTGCCCTTTTTTACATCTGTAACACATCCTTTTTTGGGAAAACACATTCCCATCCGCATTTTTCTCGCATAATTTGACAGCAGTATTTCGATCTTGTAGCTCTTGCAGAGTGAAAAGGTTATACGGAAGGTAAGGCTGTCCATAAGAATTCAAATTGGTGAAGGTGAAAGTAAGAAAATCACCGTAAAAATCATAGTTTTCTATCCGATTTTACATATCGGAATTTATGTTATTTATAAAAGTAAACCTACGAAGGGGGATTTGATGAGGAAACTAACGAAAACATTTATTATCTCATTAACATTATGTATTGCATTCACAATTTGGGGGATTATTCCCGAATCTATTATTGGAAAAGGTAGCTTAGGAAATGTAACAACCGCAATTCAAACTGCGTTGGTTAGTAAGTTTGGATGGTTCTATATTATTTCTGTTTCTATTATTTTAGGTGTGTCTATCTTTTTAATTGTTTCGAAATACGGTTCTATTCGTTTAGGTAAAGATGATGACGAACCTGATTATAGTTATATGACATGGTTTGCTATGCTATTTAGCGCTGGTATGGGTATCGGCTTAGTCTTTTGGGGTGTTGCCGAACCATTAAACCATTTGTACGCACCTCCGTTTGGAGAAGGTGCAACTGAGGAAAGTGCGCGACTTGCACTACGTTTTTCATTTTTCCATTGGGGATTACATCCTTGGGGACTATATGCGTTTGTAGCGTTATGTATTGCTTACTTTACTTTTAGAAAAGGAAAAGCAAGTACAATCAGTGCGACAGTAGGTCCGTTGTTTAAAGGCGGGGAACATGGGCGTATTGCTCGTTCATTTGATGTGTTAGCTGTTTTCGCGACGGTGTTTGGCGTTGCGACATCATTAGGTCTTGGTGCGAAACAAATTGCAGGTGGTGTTAGTTATTTAACATCTATCCCGAATTCATTAACGACACAGTTAGTTATTATTGCAATCGTAACCGTTCTTTTCATGTTATCTGCGCAGACAGGTCTTGATAAAGGAATAAAATATTTAAGTAATACGAACATTATTTTGGCATTTGCACTTATGATAATTGTATTATTTGCAGGTCCAACAAACTTTATTATGAATTACTTCACTTCAACGATTGGTTCTTATATTCAGGAATTACCAAGTATGAGTTTCCGTTTAAGTCCATTAGATGAAGGCGGAAATCAATGGATTCAATCATGGACCATTTTCTATTGGGCATGGTGGATTGCATGGTCACCATTCGTAGGTACATTTATTGCGCGTGTTTCACGAGGGCGTACGATTCGTGAGTTTGTTATTGGTGTGTTACTCGTACCAACCGTAATTGGTGCACTTTGGTTCTCCGTTTTCGGCGGGACAGGTATTCATATGGAGCTGTTTGGTAATGCGCATATTTTCGACAAAGTGAAAGAAATGGGAACAGAAGTAGGATTATTTGCTATGTTCGATCAGATGGGCAGCTTTGGATCAGCTTTATCGGTTTTAGGTATTTTACTTATTGCAACATTCTTTATTACATCTGCAGATTCTGCAACATTTGTTTTAGGGATGTTAACGACACATGGTAGTTTAAATCCACCAAACCGTATTAAAATGATTTGGGGTATCGTTCTAGCCGCGATAGCTTCTACCTTATTATATATCGGCGGATTAGAAGCATTGCAAACGGCAGCTATCATTGCGGCATTCCCATTCGTCTTCGTTATTTTCTTTATGATGGCAGCATTGTTTAAAGAGTTACAAAAAGAAGGACGTATGAAGCATCATAAATAATAGAAGGAAAAGAGCTGATTTCATATCAGCTCTTTTTTATATAGAAGGGATTTGAACTGCAAGTAAGGGAAATAAAATACTTAACTATATAAGTAGTATGCCTTTTATATGAAGAAAAAACGATGTATTTCGACAATATTCGATATTCTACAAATTCTATTCATATTTTTGACAAAAAATTGTCGGAAATGTGTTGTCACGTTTATGTATATGTGCTATATTATTTCCTGTAAGCGATTTCAAATAGTTTTAAAGCGCATTCAAGGGGGACATCAAGAATAATGAAACGTTACGAAAGAAAGTGGAAGCATATTTGTTTGAAACGTGTGGCACATCGTAGTGTCCAAGAAAGCACGGAACCTAAGACTGAAACGCGCAAAGAACAGCAAGAGAAGCAATTGGTTCTACAAAAATAGCAATCACTTTTTCGTATATAAATGAAGGTCGATCGTTCGTTGGGGGATGGACGTGAAATTACTTTCAGCTAAGGGGTATTGTCTGATATATAATTTATACGGCAATAAATCAGCACAGAGCTTACGGCGCTCTGTGCTGATTTTTATTTTGTAAATAAAAATCAGTGGGAGGACCCCCACTGATTAAAGTTTTACTTTTCTTTTTTGAATCGAACTGTTTTATCCCAGCCAATGACTTGTTTCTTGCTCTTTGCACGCAAGTATAAAATTAAGCTACGAATGAATAAGTACGTAAAGAGCTGTGCGTACGTAAAGTACATGATAACACTAATAAAAATATTAGTTGGTGTAAAGGTTCGTTCCACACTCTGGGCACTAAATAATTGAGAAACATATGTAATATATGCGACATACCACATAAATAGTAGCGGAATGCTATATTGAATTTGGAATATACCGAGTAACCCAATTACGAACCAAACGTTTGAAATGATTAAGAATAGCCAAAATACAACATACACTAAAACTTGTTGTAAGGAATGGACGAGAAGCTTTCCTTTAAAGAAACTTAATGAAGAAAACATTTTTTCTAAAATGTACAAGTTTCCTTGGAGCCAGCGTGTACGCTGCTTAATAAGGATTTTTAAATGCTCCGGTTCTTGTTCCCATGTAATAGATTCTGGAACGATTGGTAAGAGATAGCCTTTTTGTGTAATTCTTAATGTTAATTCAGCGTCTTCTGCAATTGCATAAGGGTCATAGCCGCCAAGTTCTTCTAATGCAGAGCGACGAAGAAGCATGTTTGTTCCTGTCAGTGAACCTGTTTGGAATAATAACCAGCGTCCGGATTGCATAAGGAGCTGGAAGATTTGAAATTCTAAGGAAATCATTCGTGTTAGCCAGTTTCTGTTTTCATTTACAGTACGAACGTGACCAACAGCTCCAACAGCATCCTCAGTTGTTTCAGCGTGTTCTACAAGCATTCGCAGTGCATCTGGTTCAGGCTGATTATCTGCATCATACACACAGAAGTATTCACCATCTGAAATACTCAGACCATAGTTTAGTACACGCGATTTTCCTTTTGGTTCACCCGCCGGAACACGAATGTGACGAATATGAGCATAAGCTTTGTCAAAATCGTCACCGATTTCAGGTGTCTCATCATGAGAGTTATCGTTTAATAAATAAACGGTTAGTTTACCTGGATATTCAATCTTCGCCATCGCTTCCAAAGTATCTTTAATAACGACGCCTTCATTGTGGGCAGGTATTAAAATGTCGACGCTTGGATAATGTTCTAGCGTACGATCTTTTCGTTTCCTATTTCGGTGAACTAAACCTGCGAGTGTTAAGAAAGAATAGTAGACGAGTAAGCCAGAGAACAGAAAGGCTGTAAAAATAAGTACATATTTAATTGAAAATGTGATACTGATCCAAAAAACGAGTACGCAAAACAGGAGGAATAAAAGAAGTATAACGAGTGTCATCATAATACTGTCGGTCCTTTTGTAGCGATTTGTTCTCGTTGAATCTTAATGTCTTGAATTGCCTCAGCTGCAAGCCATTTTTCCATTTTGGGCTGTAGACGGTTCATTACAATATCGGCACCAGCTTCATTTGTATTTTGTAATAAAATGACTAATGTGTTGTTATCATATTCAGCAACAAGATCAAAGTCAGCTCTTACCGTTTCAACTAATAATGAAGCTACACGGTCCATAACACTTTCCTTCGTATATTTACTAAAGGAAGTGAAGTCAAAATAAATTATAACGCCTGTTTCATTACGACGATTCATTGCATTTATTAATAATGCTTGTCGTCTTTCGAATTCTTGTCTTGTTAATAATTTTGATTCTCCAATGTATTGTTCTAACGTTCTCACACGTTCGGTTAATTCTTTATTTTCATGAATAACCTTCTTTAATAAATGAGTTGAGATATATACGATGAAGAAGTTTGCTGCCATTAGGAAGTGAGTAATAATGTATTGCCATTGTTCTGATGTGCTCCATAAGTAAAGCCATGCTTGGTAGAATAGGTAGAACACCGAAACAATAGTTCCTAATATGAAGAGAACAAATGCAGTCTTATCAGGCAAAAATAGAAATAGTACATTAACCATTACATATATAATTGTAAAAATGAGAGCATGCTCATATTGCGTTACATGTACAGTTGTAAAATAAAATAAAATTTGTAAAACCCACATAGAGAGGACTTTATAGAAGTTATCTTTCACAAAACTTTCCTCCTTAAAGATAATTCATGCAAGGATACTTGTAGTATGCGCAATTATTAAGAAATAGACCGGATGACTAGATTCTTTTTGAGAGAGCAACAATAAGTAGTATCCCTCTTTGGTAAGAAAAAATAAACAGACTTACTAATTATTGTATCATAATGTTCTTATATTTCGGCATAAAGTATTTAATATATACAAAAAAGTAAACATAATAATAAAAAGTCCCCTCTTTAGAAAGAGGAGACTTTACATCATTTTATAGGAACATCATACCTGCAACTGCTGCATTTAAGAAGTTCGCTAATGTACCAGCGATAACTGCTTTAATCCCTAACTGTGCAATTTGTTTACGGCGAGTAGGAGCTAGTGTTCCTGTTACACCTAACTGAATTGCGATAGAAGAGAAGTTTGCGAATCCACAGATTGCGAATGTTAAAATTAAATTTGTTTTTGCAGAGAACTCTGCCATGTGTGGTCCTAAGTTTGCGTATGCAACGAATTCGTTGATTGCAAGTTTTTGACCGATAAAGCTTGCTGCTTGTATAGCTTCACCAGGAGAAACCCCGATTAAGATTGCAAATGGTGATAGTAAGTAACCGAAGATTAAATCAAGGCTAAGTTTAATATCGAACCAAGAACCAACCCAACCTAATAAGCCATTTAATAGAGCGATTAATGCGATGAAAGCCATTAACATTGCTGCTACGTTAATTACAAGTTGCATACCTTCAGATGCACCACGTGCCGCTGCGTCAATAACGTTTGCGTCTTCACGTTCTGTAGAAAGTTCAACGTTATTATCTACTTTTTCTGTTTCAGGCATAATTAGTTTCGCAATTAATAAACTTGATGGAGCTGCCATAATTGCTGCTGCTAATAAGTGTTCTAACGGAATACCCATTGCTGCATAACCGACAAGAACTGACCCGGCAACCGCTGTCATACCGCTTACCATAATAGTGAAGAATTCACTATTTGTTAAACGTGCTAAGTAAGGTTTGATTAAGATTGGAGCTTCAGTTTGTCCTAAAAATACAGTTGTTACTGAGTTTAAACTTTCAGCTTTAGAAGTTCCAAGAAGTTTACTTAATGCGCCACCAACGACACTAACAAACTTCTGCATAATACCGAAATGATATAAGATTGCTACTAATGAACTAATAAATACAATTGGAAGTAGTGCTTGAATGAAGAAAACAAATCCCCAAGGGCCTTTTGCGTTGACTAAATCCCCAGCAACGAACTTAATTCCCTCGTAAGAAAAATTAATTAATCCTTGAACGCCATCTGCAGCGTGTTTTAAACCTGCTTTTCCGGCATCCCATCGTAATACGATAAATGAAAATGACATTTGTAATGCTAGCGCGATTAAAATCGTGCGCCAATTAATAGCTTTGCGGTTGGAAGATAGTAAGAAAGCAATTGCTAATACTCCAATCACGCCGCCAATTCCCCATAAAAGATTCATGCAGTGTATGCTCCTTCCTCATAGTAAAAAAGTGTATAAACCAGTTGTCTATACTTTTGCGAATATAACATCTTAAGTAACTTATCATAATGGACATCGGAGGTCAAACGTCTAACGAAAAGTTTAAATAAAAAGAAAATTCTTTGAAAAAACACATATAAAATAAATACACATGAAATAGGTTATGTTTTTTATGTAAATATATACATTGTGATAACGTTATGGATTGTTTTTGTAGAATATGGTGTATGAAATAGGGAAATAGATACATTATTTTTTCGGGGATATAGGTGACAAATACTAAAAAAAGCCTTCTAGTAATCTAGAAGGCTCTAAAAATATAACTTAAGGTGCTTTCGTATAACCTAAGAAGTGTTTACTCCAATAAGAATTGCTTAATGAAGCGATTGCGACACCTTTATCTCCAGCTTGGATAAATGATCCGCCACCAAGGTAAATACCCATATGAGAAGGACCAGCTTTATAAGTGTCTTTGAAGTAAATTAAGTCACCAGGTTGTGGACTTGAAGTTTGTGGTAAGCTGCTCCAATATCCTGCAACACTTTGACGACTAATGTTATGACCAAATTTCTTAAATACGTGGTAGATGTAACCACTGCAGTCAACACCAGTAGCAGAAGTTCCGCCCCAAACGTACGGTACGCCTTGCATTCCTTTTGCATATGCAAGTATGGAAGAACTGTCGCCACTAGTATTACCTGTATTATTGTTTTGATTGTTTTGATTGTTTTGATTGTTTTGATTGTTATTTTGGTTGTTGTTAGGCTTATTATCTACTGCGCCACCAACTGGTGTTTTAGAAAGGTAACGTGTTCCGATGTAACCAGTTTGACCGTTATAGTTAATTTTGCTCCATCCAGAGTTTTCAGAGATTACTTGAACCTTCTGTCCTTGTGGAAGTGCGCCTATGATTCTATAATTTGTACCTTCGCCGCTACGTACGTTTAATGCAGAAGCGTTAATATAGTAGTCACCAATTGCACCTTGATCAGGTTGTTTTGGTTGCTCAGGTTGCTTCGGTTGTTCAGGAGTAGCAGTGCCACCTTTAACGAACTTAACAAATTCGCTACTAACGAAGCCTGTTTTTCCTTGATAGTTTACTTTAAACCAACCGTTTTCAGATCCAACTACGTTTAATGTAGTACCATTTAACACGCCACCAATTACACTATGGTAAGCAGCAGGACCTGTACGAACGCGTAGAGATGTTGCGTTAACAACGTAAGTACCACCAGTTTGAACGGTTACATTATTATTTTGTTCTTGTTTGTTATCTTGGTTGTTACCTTGTGTAACGTTGTCGCTAGAACCGCCTTTTGTTACGTAGTCTTTGCTTACGTAAGCTGTTTGTCCTGCATAATTGATTTTGAACCAATCTTGAACTTCGCCAACAACTTGTACTACTTGTCCTTTTGTAACAGAAGCTACAGTTGTATGAGAAGTGCTAGGACCTGTACGAACACGAAGGGAAGATACATTTACTGTATAGTTTCCGCTTGCTGGTTTTACAGATTCTTGGTTGTTATTATTTGTATTATTGTTTGAAGAACCTGCGTTAGAAGAAACACCAGATACGAATTCGCTACTTACATAGCCAACTTGTCCATTATGGTTGATTTTCACCCAACCATTTTCTTGACCAATTACGTTTAAAGCTTGTCCTTCATATACACGTCCTGAAACAGAACTAGAAGTGTTAGGAGCTGTACGAACACGTAATACATCAGCGGTAACTTTATTGTTTCCACCTGTGCTTACAGTGTTATTTGTTTTTGCACCATTTTTTGATACAAATTCGCCACTAACAAATCCTGTTTGTCCATTAATGTTAATTTTGAACCAACCATTTTCTTCGCCAATCACGTTTAGTGATTGACCGTTATAAACACGCGAGATGATTTCGTGAGAAGTACTTGATCCTGCACGAACATGTAATACGCTAGTGTTTACCGTATAAGATGAGCTGTTTGATGCGGAAGCTTGGACAGTTGTAGCAGCTTTTTGTGTATTTTGTTCAGGGGCAGCTTGAACACTATCAAGTGTAGGTGCTGCTCCTCCTGCTACAGACACTGCCGCAAGACCGGCAAGGTATTTTTTCATAATTTGTCGATTCCTTTCTGTCTGTAATGTAGTGAAGAAATATTTACCAACTGTTAAAAATTCTAAAGAGCATGTCGATTACTGTCAAGACTTATGCGGTAATCTGAATATGACAAAAAGATTACAAAAAAAAATCAAGGCATAAATCTATACCTTGATTTCCATTTAAATACATATATTGAATGCAGAAAGGATAGAAATTATACGTGTTTAAGAAGATGACATATTGGATTGTAACAAGCTTTGAGAAAATGATCTTTGTAGCATTTTTGTGATAGGGCCAACTTGACCATCTTGAATTGCAGTTCCATCAAGGTGAGTCATCGGCAAAATTTCAATCGTCGTTCCTGTAAAGAAGCATTCATCTGCTTGATAAACATCACGAATGCTGAAAAGTTCTTCTTGTACCGGAATGCGAAGGGTTTTCGCTAAAGAAAGGACATATTGACGAATGATTCCATTTAAAATAAGGTGATTGGCTGGATGTGTATAGAGAGTTCCATTTTTTATGAGAAAGAAATTAGAACAGCTGCCCTCAGTTACGGTACCATTTCGTACGAAAAGGGCCTCTTTACAACCTTTGCGTTCAGCTTTCGTAGCAGCTAATACATTGGGTAATAAATTTAATGATTTGATATCACAGCGTAGCCAGCGTGTATCTGGTTCTGATATAGCACGTACACCGTATTCAATCCATAACGCTGGTCTTTCTTTCTTCGTAATATAGGCATAGATTGTCGGAGGGACGTCATATGAGAATGTATGGGTACGAGCTTGTACACCGCGAGATACTTGCAAATAAATCGTTCCATCCTCGTGGAAATTATTATTTTCGATTAGTTTATAGAGTAGGATAATCAGTTCTGCTTTTGAGAAAGGGAGTGTTAATTCTATTTCTTCCATGGAGCGATATAATCTTGTGATATGCGGATCTAATAAGTGAAAGTTCCCTTTATATAGGCGAATAACCTCATAGACACCATCTCCAAACTGTAAGCCTCTTTCTTCAGGTTCTATGTACGTTTTTTGTTTCGTTGTATCAATAACTGCATCATTCCAAAGTACAAATCTTTCATATGCCAATTTACGTCCCATCCTTTCGTAAGTACATAAGTGAAACTTTAATTCGTTCAGAATAAAAACCACTACAGTAATTTTTATGTGAGTCATGCTTTACATATGACGTCTATGTATTTGCAAAGTGTAGAGAAGTAGTAGTGATTTACCCCGTATTAGCGGGCAGTAATACTCCCACTTAAAAATTCAGCTGGGGCAAAGAAGTGAAGCAGGCGAATAACTGCCCGTAAATGCCCGATTGGTGAGGGCTGATAATCAGTGGGGTGAACACCCCCCACTGATTAAAGTTTCACTTTACAGCATTTTGTATATACAAATTCGAAAATAAGAAATAAGAATGTTGCTTTTAAATAAAAAAAAGCAACATTCTTATGGAATGCTGCACAAGGAGGGTAGCTATCTTTCATAGGGACATCGTCTTATTGAATGTTTTGTGTATGGAAACAAAACATATTGAAAGACAATTATAAGAAAGTAGAAATAAACGATTCACACATTTCTTTAAGGGATCTTAGTAAAGATGAGAGATAAGAAATATATAGAACCTCGTTTACATATTTTATTATAGAGATGTTTCGTTAATTCCATGTGAATATTTGGTAAAGGTTATGTAATGTTAAAGTGAATGAATATAAGTGATTATATGGAGAAATATAAAAAAAAGAGGCTGAGATTACTCAGCGCTCTTCTTTTCTTCTTTAATAGCTGTTTTTACTTCACCAGTTTTGGTCTTGTTGCTCTCAGAGAAGCGAAGTAAGTCACCTTCAATGATTTTGTCAGACATGTTCAATTCATTTTGGGCACGATCAATGAGTGGTTGAGATTCTTCTTTTGGTAATTGTACAACTTCGCCAGTTTTACGATCGTAGAATGTACTGTTCGTGTACATGTACTTATCTGTAACGAAGCTACCGTCACGAAGAACAACGAATCCTTTATTTTCTGGTGAGAATACATCATGACCGAATTGAACTTGATTTGTAGAATCTACACCAAGTAAGTTTAGAATTGTTGGTTTAATGTCAATTTCACCAGTTGGTTTTGAAATTGTTTTACCTTCTTTTTGACCTGGAACGTGAATAAACATCGGTGTTTTTTGTAAGTTCATATGGTCAAATGCAGTGATTTCTTCTTTTCCTAAGAACTGTGCCATTGCACGGTTATGGTTTTCAGAAATACCATAGTGGTCACCGTAGAATACGATAACTGAGTTGTCGTAAATACCTTCTGCTTTTAGACGCTCAATAAAGTGTTTCATTGCTTCGTCTAAATAGCGAGCAGTTACCATGTAACGGTCAAATACGCCATCACCAGAATTGTATTCATCGATTAATTTTGTGCTTTCATCATAAGTGAATGGGTAATGGTTTGTTAACGTCAGGAAGCGAGTGTAGAACGGTTGCTTCACTTCTTTTAACATATCGATAGATTGATCGAAGTATTCGATATCTTTTAATCCCCAATTTAATTTTGTTTCTGGCGTAATCTTGTAGTCAAGCTCGTTGTAGTAACGGTCATAACCAAGTGCCGGATACATAATGTTACGGTTCCAGAACGTTGCGTTGTTCGCGTGGAATACCGATGTGTGATATCCTTGCTCACGTAAAATTTCTGGAGTTGCTGTATATTCGTTATTACCGTGTGTGAAGAATACAGCACCACGGTCTAGTGGATACATTGAAGTATCTACTAAGAATTCAGCGTCAGATGTTTTTCCTTGACCAGTTTGATGGAAGAAGTTATCAAAGTAATAACTTTCTTTCGTAAATTGGTTTAAGAATGGTGTAACTTCTTGTCCGTTAACTGTTGCACCAATTAAGAATGTTTGTAATGACTCAAGAGAGACAACAATTACGTTTTTCCCTTTTGCAGTACCAAACATATTTGGATCTGGTTTGCTTTGCGTTGTTTTTACGTAGTTCTCTGTTTCTTGTAATTTACTACCGTCAGCAAATGCTTTTTGTGAACTTGATTTTGCTTGTAAGCCAAGATCATACACTTGGTGTACATATAAACCTAAGTTTTTAACAAGCATAACGCGATCGAATGAACGTGTTAATAGTTCAGGACGCTCAGCTTCTGCCAGTCCTAAGTTTGCGAAGAAAATAGCAATTGTTGACACGAAGTATAGGGAACGCATTGGGCGTGCTACACGTTCTGTCGGTGCAAAATTTTTCATCTTCTTCAATAAAATGAAGAATACGATAATATCAGCAAATGCAAGGATAATTTTGTAGTTAAACAATTCTTTTACACTAGAACCTAAACTTCCAAAGTTAGATGTTTGTCCTAGTACTGGTAAAGTAACGAAGTCATTGTAGAATCCGTAGAACATTACGTTACCAACAAGAACGATCGTTAAGACAAAATTAATTCCAAGTGCTATATAGTTACGTTTTTTCCCTTTTGCAAATAATGCAAGACCAACAAGCAGTAATGATGCTGCTAATGGGCTAAGGAATAAAATGAATTCTTGCATGAAAGATTCAAGTTTTAAATCGAAGCTTGTGCGTGTAATAAGGTACGTCTTCAGCCATAAAGCTAAAGCTACGAATACAGTGAAACGCACATTTTGAAATTGTGATTTCAAGGTTTCTTTCATTCATTTCCACCCTTTCTCTATCAGGCTTGGTCGATTTTGGAGCGAAAAATGCTAAAATAAAAAATACATAGTTTTCTTGGCCATAATTTGAGGTTCTATATTCACCCATATACGACTATAACTATGCATACCCTTTTGGTTTCTTGTGCTGCTCATAAGCATAACGTCATTTCTGTATTATACAACAAAATTCATTTCTGAGAAACACTATAACATTTTACATTTTTTGTATGAGATTTGTCACTACCAGAGAAAACTTTAACATTCGTTTATATGTCCGTCAACTAGAAAATATAAAAAAGATAGAACAGAATGTTAAGTGAAAGTGAAAATTTCTTTGGTTGAGAAATAAGAAATGACGATGGGTAAGGGGTTATATAGAAACCCATTATATGAAGGGAAGTATGTAAAAATTAACGAACACTTGTTCTTTTTTAGTTTATTTGTTACAATAAAAGTTCATTGATAGATTGTGTGTAATTTTGATGAACTTTTACTGATAACATATTGTAGCTTATTTCTTTTTAAAAATAGGGAGGCTTTCACATGGAACAAAAATTTTCAGTTGAAGCGTTTTGGAAGAAAGCAAAACATGTTGCAAAGCAAGCAGGACAATCGGTCATTTATGCAAGTTTATTATTGTTTTACGTTTTGCAAAGACCTGATGTTCCAAAGCGAGTGAAAATTATTGTGATTGGAGCACTTGCTTATTTTATTGCACCAATTGATGCCATCCCAGATTTCATTGCTGGAGTTGGTTATACAGATGATTTAGGGGCGTTGACAGCCGCACTATTACAGGCATCGTTATACGTCAATGAAGAGGTGAAAGATAAGGCACGAGTGAAGTTGGCAGAGTGGTTTGGTTCGGATATAGACACATCATTTATCGATCAGAAATTAGATCAATAGGTGAGAACTGTCATATGGTGACAGGGCGAACGTAAGCGAGGAAGTGCTTTATGCCATCAGGAAGAACGCATACGAAAATAAACTTAATATCCCTTCCGGTTGTTTTGTTTATGCTCTTTTCGTATGGATTAACAAATTTTGATTTTTTATTAACTTTTGCAATTGGCTTTTTAGTAGGTACTTCATTTTTAACGCCGGATTTAGATACGTATAGTAATGCGTATAATAAATGGGGATTCCTGCGTATATTTTGGTATCCGTATAAGAAGGTCATGCCGCATCGATCCTTCTTTACACATACAATTATACTTGGTGATGTGATTCGTATTGCATACATGTTAATCGTGTTTTCTCCGTTTTTATTCCTATTAAATGTAATCGTGCTTGACGGGAATTTAATAGAAATTGCGAAGGAACATGAGGTTGAAATTGTAACGTTCATAATGGGAATTGTTGTGGCAAGCACGCTTCACATTATAGCGGATAAAGTGAATACGCGCCGCAAGAAAATGATGAGAAAAAAGAAGAAACGCAGAAGATAAAAAAACCGTCCCAAAAGGTATTTTGGGACGGTTTTTTCTTAATTAATAGGTTGATTATTCTTGTTGTATCATCGATAAAATTTCATTTATCATGTCATAGTGTCGTTTTAATCAAACGTTTGTTTAAACTTAAGCTTTCAGTACTTTAATACCTTTTACGATGTTCCAAATGAAGTAGTATAAGCTAATAATTCCGCAAATACATAAGACAATCATTGTTCCAATTCCAAGTGTTACATCTGGCTGGTCAGATCCGATACCCATAATTCCTAAAATAGTTACGCCGATGAATGTAGCGATACTTGGAATAATATGTGTCCATAGAGCACGTTTTGCATGTGGTTTTGTTTCAGCATCGCCTACAATCCAAACGATAATAGGGAATAAGATAGGGGCAAATAGTACACTAAAGTATGATAAAGCAGCTAATATTTTGTTTCCGTTCATATATATCACCTCATGAATAATGTCTGTTGTTATACTATTATTATTATGCAATAGTTTTGGCAAGCTTTCTATCGATGAACATTACAGGAACGTGACGATTTTGTAAGATTTTCTGTTAAATAATAAAATTTTCAAAAAAATCTTTTTAAATGGAAATTGTTATGGTACAGTATAAATGAAAGTTATTGAAAACGTTTTCTTAAACGTTTTTTATTTTTAGGCTGAAAGGTATGATGACCTGATAGTCTATTGATAAGGTTATTCTATTTAAAAGGGGATTCTTTAGGGGGAGAGAACAATGAACACATGGACACAAGTTTATGATCCGTTCGGAAACATTTGGATTTCGGCAGCGGTCGCACTTATTCCGATTATCTTTTTTTTCTTAGCTTTAGCAGTTTTCCGCATGAAGGGGTATGTGGCAGGATTTATTACAGTTGTACTTACAATTTTAGTGGCGTTATTCGCTTATAAAATGCCGTTCACGATGGCGATGGCAGCGACCGGATATGGTTTCTTATACGGACTATGGCCAATTGCTTGGATTATCATTATGTCGGTATTTTTATATAAAATTTCTGTGAAAACAGGTCAATTCGATGTGATTCGTGCATCTGTATTATCCATTACGAATGACCATCGTTTACTCGTTATTTTAATCGGTTTTTCATTCGGAGCATTTTTAGAAGGGGCAGCAGGATTTGGTGCACCAGTAGCCATTACGGCAGCACTTCTTGCAGGTCTTGGGTTAAATCCTTTATATGCAGCGGGTCTTTGTTTAATTGCAAATACGGCACCAGTAGCGTTCGGGGCGATGGGAATTCCGATTACAGTGGCTGGACAAGTAACAGGTATTGATCCACATAAAATCGGACAAATGGCTGGACATCAATTACCGTTTCTATCATTATTTGTTCCGTTCTTTATCGTATTTTTAATGGATGGATTGAAAGGGGTAAGACAAACATGGCCTGCGTTATTTGTAGCCGGTAGTTCATTTGCAATTACGCAGTTCATTACAGCGACGTTTTTAGGACCGGAACTCCCGGATATTACGTCAGCACTTGTAAGTTTAGTGAGTTTATCACTATTCTTAAAAGTTTGGCAGCCGAAAGAAATCTATCAATCGGGGCAAGCAAATAGTGAAGTAGCTGCGGCAACGACGGTGACATCTATGCCGAAACTAACAGTAGGAAAAGTCGTAAAAGCATGGTCTCCATTCATTATTTTAACTGTCATGGTAGTTATTTGGAGCCAAAGTTTCTTTAAAGCGTTATTTGCTCCAGGCGGCGCATTGGAAAGCCTTGTGTTTAAGTTTGAAGTTCCAGGCTTGCACAATTTAGTAATGAAAGCAGAACCAATTGTAAATAAACCGACGCCTTACGAGGCAATTTTGAAATTCGATGTATTATCAGCAACGGGAACAGCAATCTTAATTGCTTGTGTCATTTCTATCTTTATTTTAAAAATGAGTGCAAAAGATGCAGTAGCGACTTTTAAAGAAACGCTAAATGAGCTTAAGATGCCAATTCTATCTATTGGATTCGTATTAGGGTTCGCATTTATCGCAAACTATTCTGGTTTATCATCTACATTAGCGTTAGCGCTTGCTGGAACTGGTGGACTATTCCCGTTTTTCTCACCATTCTTGGGGTGGATTGGGGTGTTCTTAACAGGATCTGATACGTCAGCGAATGCACTGTTCTCGAATTTACAAGCGATTACAGCACAGCAAGTCGGTGTATCTGAAGTACTTCTCGTTGCAGCAAATACAACGGGCGGTGTAACAGGAAAAATGATTTCTCCGCAATCGATTGCGATCGCTTGTGCGGCAGTTGGACTTGCTGGGAAAGAATCAGATCTGTTCCGATTTACATTGAAGCATAGTTTATTCTTCGTAATTATTGTTGGTATTATGACGTATGTACAGGCATATTATTTAACGTGGATGATTCCATAAACAACAAAAGAAATAAACTTTTCATTTTTCAGATTATCGTGTATGATGGGAAAGTATTGAAAATTAAATCAGTGATAAACTAGGGGTGCCTAACGTATGCGTAGGCTGAGAGAGAAGCGCGTGAACTTCTTAACCCTTTGGACCTGATCTGGCTCGTACCAGCGTAGGGAAGTTAACGGCTTTACATAATGATGCCTTTATGAGCCAGGTCCTTATTTTTTTATGGACCTGGCTCTTTTTATTTTGGCATACGCTGGCCATATCTCGTCCTTGTCACGTACAGGGGGGCAACAAAGGTTATGAAACAGTCTGTTTCAGCTGAGCAAATTGAATTGAAATCGAGTTTACCAGGAAGTAAGAAAGTGTATGTGGATGGACCACGTGCAGGTATGAAAGTGCCGATGCGCGAGATTGAACAAAGTGAAACGAACGGCATTCCGAATCCGCCAATTCGTGTATATGATACGAGCGGTCCTTATACAGATCCTGCGTATAA
Organism: Bacillus cereus group sp. RP37; assembly: GCF_040459695.1. NCBI lineage: Bacteria > Bacillati > Bacillota > Bacilli > Caryophanales > Bacillaceae > Bacillus > Bacillus cereus group sp. RP37. Next base: position 283,100 of record NZ_JARVHP010000001.1, read on the forward strand.
AGTGGAGCTAGAAAAAGGAATTCCAACGCCGCGCCACTCTTGGATCCTAGAGCGCGGAGATGTAGAAGCGTACGAAGGGCGCGAAGTGAAACCAGAGGATGACGGTGTGAAGGTGGCTTCGAAACATACACCTGTTTTTCCGCAAATGGATCGCAAACCGCTTAGAGCGAAGCAAGGTGCAAATGTTACGCAAATGCATTATGCGCGTAATGGCATCATTACGTCTGAGATGGAATATGTTGCGATTCGTGAAGGAGTAGAGCCTGAGTTTGTTCGCAAGGAAATTGCGGAAGGCCGTGCGATTTTGCCAGCGAATATTAACCATCCGGAAGCAGAACCGATGATTATCGGACGTAACTTCCACGTGAAGGTCAATGCAAATATCGGAAACTCTGCTGTATCGTCTTCTATTGCAGAAGAAGTGGAGAAGATGACTTGGGCAACTCGCTGGGGTGCAGATACGATTATGGATTTATCTACAGGTAAAAATATTCATACGACACGTGAGTGGATTATTCGTAACGCGCCTGTACCAGTTGGGACTGTACCGATCTATCAAGCGCTGGAAAAAGTAAACGGAATTGCAGAAGATTTAACGTGGGAAGTGTATCGTGATACGTTAATTGAGCAAGCGGAGCAAGGCGTTGATTACTTTACAATTCACGCTGGCGTATTACTTCGTTACATTCCGATTACTGCAAAGCGTACGACAGGTATCGTTTCACGCGGTGGTTCAATTATGGCACAGTGGTGTTTATTCCATCATAAAGAAAACTTCTTATACACTCATTTTGAAGAGATATGTGAAATTATGAAGCAGTATGACGTTTCGTTCTCTCTTGGAGATGGATTACGTCCAGGTTCGATTGCAGATGCAAATGACGAAGCGCAATTCTCTGAGCTTGAAACACTTGGTGAATTAACGAAAATTGCTTGGAAACATGATGTGCAAGTGATGATTGAAGGACCTGGGCATGTACCGATGCATTTAATTAAAGAGAATATGGAGAAAGAGCTTGATATTTGTCAGGGCGCGCCGTTCTATACACTGGGACCGTTAACGACAGATATTGCACCAGGTTATGACCATATTACATCAGCGATTGGAGCTGCGATGATTGGCTGGTTTGGAACGGCGATGCTTTGTTATGTGACGCCGAAAGAACATTTAGGTTTACCCAATAAAGATGATGTTCGTACGGGGGTTATTACGTACAAAATCGCTGCGCATGCAGCTGATCTTGCGAAAGGGCACAAAACGGCTCATCAGCGTGATGATGCACTTTCAAAAGCTCGCTTTGAATTCCGTTGGCGCGATCAATTTAATTTATCTTTAGATCCTGAACGTGCGATGGAATATCACGATGAAACATTACCAGCAGAAGGCGCGAAAACGGCTCATTTCTGTTCCATGTGTGGACCGAAGTTTTGTAGTATGAGAATTTCACATGACATTCGTGACTATGCGAAAGAAAATGATTTAGAAACGACAGAAGCAATTGAAAAAGGGATGAAAGAGAAAGCGAAAGAATTTAAAGACACTGGTAGTCATTTATACCAATAACACGTTACACCTCTTTACTTGATTGATCACACTGTAGTACCTAATTTAAATATAGAAGAAGCCCCTTTGCTAAGACGGTAGCAAAAGGGGCTTCTGTCGTTTATCCCGCATTAATGGGCAGTAAGACCCCCACCTCAAAATTCAGTGAAAGCACAGAAGTTAGGTGGGGGATCAACTGCCCATAAAAGCCCGATTGGTTCAACTAATAATCAGTGGGGATGAAGAAAACCCCCACTGATTAAAGTTTCACTTTATAAGGCGAAGAAGAGGTGTACCCAGTAGTATAAGAGGAATAATGTGACGACTGTTGTGAGAGGAATGACGATAAGAGATACGCTTAAATAGTCTTTCCATTTTACTTTAATCTTGTTTTGTTTCAGGATATACATCCAAATGAGAGAAGCTAGCGTACCGATTGGTAGTAATAGTGAACCGATGTCACTACCAATAATGTTTGCGAGGTAGATAGTTTTTAATGTGACTGGGTCTAGTCCCATTTCTGTTAATGTGATTGTACCAATCATAAGTGCAGGATGGTTATTGAAGACGTTAGAGAGGAGAGAAACGAGTCCGCCCATTGCAAAGCTAGCGTAGAGTAGATGTTGACTTACAACTGGTTCAAGCCAATTTACAAGCGCCGCTGTTAACCCTGCGTTGTGAAGTCCGTAAATAATGACGTACATAGAGAATGCGAAAATTAAAATGTGCCACGGTGTCTTTTTCAAAATGTCGACAGGATTCGTTCGTAAGTAGTACCATCTCCAGATGAGAAGAACGAGTGAACCGAGTACAGCAACAATTTCGATTGGGATGGATAAGAAGGATGCAACGAATAGAAGACAGCGCATAAGGAAGACGAAGCCTAATACTTTTAACATAAATTTTGTACGTTTTTGTTTCGTATCAACAGAATTTTTCCCTTTTAACGGATGAAAGTTTTTTGTGAAAAAAATTTCTTCGATATCATATGAAGAAACAGGTAATTTTTTCGGAAGTTTTTTCTTTAAAACTGTATACATGAGCCATGACATAAACAATAATCCTAATGTTGCAGGTACAAACATCATAGCAGTATGCATATAAAGAGTCATATGGACGATGTTTAATGCAATTAAGTTTACGATATTACTTACACCGATTGGTGCACTAGATGCAGTAGCGATTAAAGCACCACTTAATAAATAAGGAATTTGTTGGTGAGGTTTTAATTGAAGATTTTTTAGAAGAAGAATTAAAATCGGAGTTGTAATTAAAATACTACCGTCGTTATTGAATAAAAGAGTCATAAGAAAACATAGTAATTGAATATACCAGTATAGGCGGTGGCCGGAACCTTTCGCTAAATTTGCGAGTTTTGCTGCAGCCCAATGGAAGAAGCCGAAGCTTTCTAATATAACCGCCATAACGATGGTCGCTAATATTGTTATCGAGGCACCGCCAATTTTACTGATAATGTCCATGACGTCTGGTTTTGATACAAGTCCAGTAATCAGGATAATGCCAGCGCCAATTGCTGCTGGCCACGCCTCATTTAAGCCACGGGGTCGCCAAAAGATAACAATCATCGTTAAGAAGAATACAATAATAGTAATCCATATTTCAATGCTCATATTTTGCCTACCTTTCTATTTCCCTTGAACAAATGTAGCTTGTCTCAAGTTTATATTGATAGTATATTCAGCAAAAAATAAGAAGAACTAGACGTATAATGGAATGAAGCGAATATGTGTTTTTCAAGCTAAAGGACAAGTGTCCCTAATAGTGAAATAACTATCGTGAGATGAGTCTATAAATTGTGGGGGCAGTAAGATAGTAAATGAAATTTATCCCGCTATTTGCCGGGCGGTAAGACCCCCACTGATTAAAGTTTCACTTTATATCAGCAATTATTGAAATATATCAGCGAAACTCAAAATATATCAGCGATTTTTAAAATATATCGATTTACCGCCGAAACATGACAAAAGGAGTCCATCCCAAAATACCTTTTGGAACAGACTCCCACTATATTATTTTTCCTTCAAAAAAGTTCGATCCTTCAAGAATAAATTCCAGAAGAAAATAAATCCTGGTAATAAAATTGCAATTCCAATTGCGTATAGAATAAGCAATGCATAGAATGTTTCTGTCGTTGTAAAGCTTGTAAATACAGTTACATCAGGATAAATAATATATGGTAAATGCGCGACACCATAAGCGTAACTTGCAAATGCATATTGAGCGACGACTGCTAAAACGGCAATGCGAGGGTATCCTAATGAGCCATACTTCTTGTTTGTCCACCAAAGAGAAGAGTACCCGATAACGAATAAAACGATAGAAACTGTAAACCATGGGAATTGCTTTATTAGTCCTTGCATAAGCCAGTGTGTTTCTGGATCCATTACAACGAGGGCGATAATCGCCGTAACGAGTGTTGCAGGACCAAGGATGATAGCGTTTCTTCTATAAATTCTATACGAATCTTCTGAACCTTGCTCTCTCGCAAAATCAGCAAGAAAGAGAGAGGAAAGAAATAGTTCCGAAGTTAGTCCGAAGAGCATATAACAGTAGATAACCGGGCTAGAAAGAAGTTTTCCGTACAGGAGTACTTCTTTTCCTTCAGTCATTGTAATATAAGCCCCTTCTGTAACGGGTAAAACGGTAATTAATAAGGCTGGAATTAAGAGCCCCGTAATACCTGAAATAACCCGAAGGAGGTACTGATACTTTGGCAGAGAGTAAGCAAATACCATGAATGTACTGCGAATTGCGATGAGTATTAAAATTAACATAACTGGTACGAACATCACTGTCGCAAGGGTGAAAGCAGCTTTCGGAAAGAAACCGAGAAAAGCGACAACGACAAAGACGAGAAATGTATTTGTTACTTCCCAGGTTGGTGATAAGTATCGATTGGCAAGCTTAGCAGCGAGCGTTGGATGCTTTGCGTATACCATGCCCCAAAAACCTGCTCCAAAATCGATGGACCCTAATATACTGTATACGAAAATAAGAGCCCATAAGATGATGATTGCAATACTTTCCTCATGCACGAGAATCGCCTCCTTCTTGATGTAAATCATTCTTTAACGGATGTCTCTTAAAGAATGTCCGTAGTACAAAAACTGTTAAAATGCCGAGTCCAATATATAAAATGATGAATAGAATAAATAAAGGACCGACAAAATCAGCGCGTGTAGAGGCATCGACTGTACGTTGCATACCATAAATGGTCCACGGTTGACGACCACTACAGCTGAAAATCCACCCGAATTCAATACCGAGCATCATAACTGGTCCACATGCGGCAGCTCCCCAAAGAAGCCATTTCGGTAATTCTGCTCCTTTTTTTCGATAAACAAAGTACCAATATAAGAGGGCGATTGCTGCAACTGCAAAAGTAAAGGCAGCAGTGCCGACCATTAAGTTGAATAGTGTATGTGTGTAAAATGGTGGCCATGTTTCTTGTGGGAATTCCTTTAGCCCCTTGACGACAGTGCTAGGGTCTAGTCCCACTAGTAGGCTAAGCATGTTTGGAATTTCTAGTGCATAGTTTAGTTCAAGTGTGTTAGGATCTACAACCCCGCCAATTGATAACGGTGCATGTGACGTCGTTTCGAATAAAGCTTCAGCAGATGCAAGCTTTTCAGGGGAATGTTTATGTAAGGCGATCGCTGATTCGTGTCCCGAAAGCCACATCGTAGCACCTGTAATAAATGTCACGACCAGTCCTAACAGTAGTCCCTTTTTATGATACGCCACTTCACGTTCACTTAAATTCTTCTTTAATAATTTAAATCCAGCGATAGAGGCAATGACAGCTGCTCCAGTTGCATAGGCTGTAATCACAACATGGAATGCGCTTGTGCCAAAACTCGGATTAAAGAAAGCTTTCCACGGATCAACGTTAAAAACTGATCCATCTGGACCCATTGAAAAGCCTGCGGGTGTATTCATCCATGTATTTGCGGATGTAATAAGCACGGCGGATGCCGTGGCACCAATCATGACGAAGAATAACGAAATTAATCTCATGAATGGAGGTAGTTTGTCAGCTGCATATACATAAATGGACATGAACAAAGCCTCTAAAAAGAAGGCGAAAATCTCAATTTGAAAGGGAACAGAAATAACCTGCCCAACAATTTTGGCAAAACCAGGCCAAAGAAGTGAAATTTGCACACCAACAATTGTTCCAGTTGGAATTGCTACACCGAGAAGGATGGCAAACGCCTTTGTCCATCTTTTCGCCATAATGGCGTAGTCGGAATCTTTCTTCCAGTGATAGAGTATTTCACTTATAAAAATCATTAATGAAAGCCCGACACCAAGTGTTGCAAAGATAATGTGGAATGCTAATGAAGAACCAAAAAATGCTCTTGCTAGTGTTACCGTATCCATATGTAAACTCCTCTTCTTTTTTGCCATTATTTTCTGATTGAATTGGAAGATTTATTCAAAAAAACTACCAAAAATATATATGTATTTAAAAAGTGGATATGGTAATATAATGTTTGAATATTCTAAATAGAAAGAAGTTAATATTTGATAATATTTTGTTTGTTTTTTAGTAAGGAATATTTTATAATCTTTTATGCGAACATAAGTTCTGTTTTCGAGTTGAAGAAGTTTATGTGAAATGGAGAGGATGTTTTATGTATCCTGAAGTCATTAAAAAGATGGCATTTTCAAAAGAGCATAGAGATTTATTATTGAAGCTGTATAATAAAGAGATTACGCGTCGTGAATATGATCGCCTTGTGGAATCGCTATATAGACCTTCTAAAGAGGCTTACGAGGGATAAAGTGAGGGAGACAATCTAATAGATTGTCTTTTTTTAATTGACGTATGTTCTGTTAAAATTAAGGTTAGCCTGAATAAGGAGGTGAAAAGATTGCGGAAACGTTTATATATAGGGATTGGGGTTATTCTCTTAATCGCTTTAGGTGGAATTGTATTTTGGTCAGCTTTGCAAGGAAACCGTACAGAACATTTTATTTTAAGACATATGGTGAATGAAAATGGGACGCTTGCTACCTATCGTTTAGGGGATACAAAAGCTGGCACGGGTGAAGCGAAAGGCCGTGAAGCTTTATCAGAATCGGCAGGACTGTGGCTACAATATACATTGGATAAAGACGATCAAGCGTTATTCGATGAACAAGTTAAGGTTATTCAAAATAACTTTGTACATAAGGATCAAATTGTTTTATGGAAAATCTCTGAAAAGGGAGAAATGCAGTCAGCTACAAATGCACTTATAGATGACCTTCGTATTATAGAACAATTATATCGTGCTTATGAAATGTATAAGGAAGAGCGCTATAAAAATCTTGCAGATCAATTGAGTGATGCTGTACTTCGTTACAATAGGAAAGGTAATTATTACGTTGATTATTATGATGCAGATGCAGGCAAACAAAATAATTTTGTAACTACATCATACATAAATCCACACGCATTTTCGTATATGAAAAAGTATGGAAAAGTTTCTGATCAGCAATATCAGGACGTCGTTCAATTTTTAGCGGATTACCCAAGGCATGGCTGGGCGTTCCCAAAAGAGTATAAAGAAGATGGTACATTTACGTACGATAAAGAAGTGAATCTTATTGATCAATCATATGTTGCATATCATCGTAGTTTAGGTGGTCTTTCATCCGATGCTTATATGGAATTTATAAAGAAGAAATTTCAGGAGGATGGAAAGTTATATGGTCGTTACAATTTAGAAACGGGAAAACAAACTGTGAAGTATGAATCGCCAGCCGCTTACGGATTAACGATTTTGTACGTACTACAAACAGGCGATACGAAGTTTGCGAAGGAATTGTATGATCATATGTCGACATTCCGAAATGATAACGTATTTAGTAGATATTACGGTGGATACGTAACAGGCGAAAATAATAATACGCATATTTTCGATAACGTACTACCACTGTTAGCTGAAATGGAATTAGAGAAGAGTGAATAATAGAAGGTGCCACCATATGAGGATGGCACCTTTTATTTGTTGATATAATTTTACGTCCTAATATTGGAGAAGTAATGAATCACAAATTTACGAAATTGCTGAGCAGTTTTCGATAAGTAGCGTTTCTTCGACCAACTTAAGCCGATAGTTCGCTCGCAATTTGGTTCAATAATACGTAACTTATTTAGTGCTAAAGTAGAGTTTTTTAATAAAGTTAAACTTGGGACAAAAGCGATGCCGAGGCCTTGCTTAATAAGGTCGCTAATCACGGTTGGTTCATCTACTTCAAAAGCGATATGTGGAGTGAAGCCAGCTTCTTTACAAAATTCATCTGTTAAGTGCCGAAATCCATAACCAGTGTTCATACTAATAAACGGTTCGTCTTTTACTTCATGTAGATAGATACTTTCACGTCCTGATAAACGATGACCTGAAGGGACGACTAAGAAAATTTCTTCTGTAATAAGTGGTTCCCAAATAATCTCCTCGCCTTCGATTGGCACAGAAGAAATACAAAAGTCGATTTCTATATTATCTAGTTGTCGTTTCATAGAAGGAGTAGATGCGAGAAACTGTTGGAATCGAACGTTAGGATGTTCTAGTAAAAAAGAACCGAGTAGTTCTGGTAATATTCTCGGGATAGAAACTGCCAGTGTAATAGAGCTTTGTTGTAATTCAGCTAAATCTTTAATTTCTCGTTCGCCTTCACTTAATTCATGAAAAATGCGCTCTACTCGTTTTAAAAATACTTTCCCAAAAGAGTTTAATGTGATCTGTCGACCTTGACGATCAAATAATGGGACGCCTAAGTCCTTTTCTAATCTAGCAATTGTTTTGCTGAGCGAAGGTTGCGCGATATGCAATTCTTCCGCGGCTTTTGTCATATGTTCTAATCGTGCGACTGTCTGAAAGTATTTTAATTGAAGAAGTTCCATTTTGACTCTCCTTTCTATAGACCAAAAGGAATGAATTGATAATTAAAGATGTATTATACAGTATGAAAATGGACGTGTATAGTAAATCTGTTAAACCATTCTAATGGTGTTAAATTAGGAGAAGGAGTATGTTTCATGAATGGAATTCAACTTATATTTAAAGATTGGAAAGCGATGTGGCACCATAAACATGGGCGTATCGCTTTAATTTTTTTGTTAATCGTTCCTTTAATTTATTCAGGATTCTTTTTAGCTGGATATTGGGATCCATATGGACGGTTAGATAAATTACCGGTTGCGGTTGTGAATTTAGATAAGGGTGCTGCAATGGATGAGAAAACAATTCATGCAGGAGACGATTTTGTAAAAAATTTAAAAGAGAATAAGGAACTGGCTTTTCATTTCGTATCAGAAAAAAATGCTGATGAAGGGCTAAAAGAAGATAAGTACTATATGGTTGTTACGATTCCAGAGGATTTCTCTAAAAAGGTAAGTACGCTTATGGATGAGAAACCAGAGCCGGCACAATTGCAGTACAAAGTAAATCCAGGTAAAAACTTTGTAGCAGCTCAAATTGGAACGACAGCTGTGGAAAATATGAAAACAAAAATCTCAAATAGTATTACGAAATCTTATACAGAAGGTGTCTTTTCAAAGTTTCAAGACTTAGCACAAGGATTGGGTGATGCAAGTGATGGCGCTAAGAAGTTACATGAAGGAACGACAGATGCAAGAAATGGGACAAATCAGCTTGCAGATGGTATTCATCGTTTAAGTGACGGGACATCGAAATTGAAAGAGGGAAGTGACAAGCTTGCATCCAGCCAATCTGCCTTAACGGGGGGAGCAAATGAGCTGAGTCAAGGGGCGACATCACTTCATAGTGGTATGGAGTTATTAGCACAAGGTGAAAAAACTTTACAATCAGGAGTTAGTGAATTAAGTGCTGGTACAAATGAATGGGTGAACGGAAGTGAGAAACTTGCTGAAGGGCAAGTGAAAGCGGACAATGCAGCAAATAGTGTAAAACAACAATTAGAAGAGTACGTGAAAAGTCATCCAGAAGTGCAGCAAGATCCTGCTTTTCAAAAAATCGTTGCTACTTCTAATGGATTAGCTAAAGCAACAAACGCTTTAAATGGTGGCCAACAACAATTGACGCAAGGTGCGAAGAAGCTTGCGGATGGTCAGCATAAGATTGAAGAAGGTATGAATACATTCGGAGTTAAGTTAAATGAAGCTACTGCTGGAACGAAAAAGATAGCAGATGGTGCTTCGAATTTAGCAGATGGATTTACGAAGTGGGGAAATGGATTTACATCCCTGCAAGAAGGTGTAAATCATCTTGCAAGTGGCGGAACAGAGCTGAATCACGGGGCTGATCAGTTAACGAACGGACTTGTTAAACTTGACGATGGTGCGAAAGAACTTTCTACGAAATTAGGAGAGGGCGCAGAGAAGATAGCGGATGTTCGCAATGATGATGCACGCAATACGATGTTCTCAGAACCGGTTCAATTAGTAAAGTCAACAGTTTCTGACGTGCCTAACTACGGTTCAGGTATTGCACCATACTTCCTATCACTTGCATTTTATGTTGGCGGAATTATGGCTTCGAATATTTTACCGCTTGGTCGTAGACAGAATATGAAGGTAAGCGGAACGGTACATTTTATTAATAAACTAGGATTAGTATATGTAATTGGACTTATTCAAGCATTACTTGTGGATGTGGTTGTGCTAGGAGTTATGAAATTAGAAGTTGCAAGTGTGTCACTCTTTGTTTTATCAAGTATTGTTATTTCCTTTACGTTCATGACATTTATCCTTATGTTAGTAACGGTATTTGGTCTTGTTGGGAAGTTCGCAGCGGTAACGCTTCTCGTATTGCAATTAGCTACGAGCGGGGGGACTTTCCCAGGAGAGTTAAACATAGCTGTTCTTAGCAAAATTGGACAGTTTCTCCCAATGTCTCATTCTCTTAGAGGATTACAAGATGTGATCTCTTTAGGGGATTGGTCGCAATTACAAACGCAAATTTTAATATTGTTATGCTACCTCGTTGTTGCCGGCGGAATTGCTTGGATCACGAGTCATATACAACATAGGGAAACGAATGCGGAACAAGTTTCTTAAAATGAAAAAAAGCTATCCGATTTTTCCGGATAGCTTTTTCTTATTTCTTTTCCATTACCGCAAAGTAATTGTTTTCATTATCAGCAAAGTTGAATGCTCTACCTGTAGGTAAATCTACAACTTGTCCAACGGTAACGTTTTTCTCAGAAAGATCTTTATACATTTGATCTAAGTTATTAGAGAAGAACATAAGTGAAGGTGTATTTAAATTTAATTCAGGTTGCATCTTCGCAATTAACGCTTTATCGTGAAGGACGATGCTTGTGCCTGATTCTTTCGTTGGTGCAATTTCAATCCAGCGAAACCCTTGTCCGTTATTTTCTTCCGCAATAATTTGGAATCCTACTGTCTCAGTCCAAAATTGTACCGCTTCATCTTGATTATTTACATATAACATAATTTGTCCAATTTGATTAATCATAGGTGTGTCCTACTTTCTTTTCTTGTATGGAATTCTATTATATCAAAGATATGGTTTGAATACCTTTTCGTGATTTTTCCGAAGTACAACCTTCGCCCATTTCACATTTGTTGTAGGAGAAGGCCCTGTAATCCACGTATGAAGTGGTAGTGTACTGCAAATAACCATTGCTGAAATCGAGATTGTGGCCGTTATTGTAAATAATAATAAGCTATATAATATTGTGTTTTCTTGCAGTGTAAATAAAGAAAGAAATTTTGTACATAGTTGTAAGAAGAAAAAGTGAGCTAAATAAGCACCATATGTGTAATTCCCGATAAATCGTAAAGCTTTATACAAGAAACCGCGTCGCTGTACGATTGTAATAGACAGAACGTAAAGTATGATAATTTCGCATACAATATATAAAAACATAGACGGTTTTAAATAAGTCGAAACGGTTAAATGAATAGAGTTTGCTCCGTAAAAACTAAATAACTCATAGTTGATGAATAAAAATAAGATGAAAAATAATATTGTGATAAGCGGGATATGTTTCATGACAAATGTACGCCACGTTTTTAGTGCGACAGCAGCGATTCCTCCCATGACGAAATAGAACGAGTAGAAGAAGAAGGAACGATCTGTATAATGTAAAATGGTTGAGCTAGTCAATTTCTCTCCATTAAAAATGTAGTGCGAAGAATACCACATTAAGAGGAAATATAGACAAGCAAAGATGGTCATATATTTATATATGTCTTTTTTATTTTCTGTCCGTTTTTGAAACCAATAAAACAGTGTGCACAGCAAAGGGAACAATAAATGAATTTGGAACATCATAATCACGTACCAAAGATGAGGCGCGGCTGTTCCGAGTAATAAACTTTTTATTCCGCTTTGTAGTGTAATCATATCGTTTGTTGTTAATAAGTAAAGAATAGACCAGAAGAAATAAGGAATGAGTAAATGTGCGGCTTTTTCATAAATATATTCTGTGTAGGCTAGTTGTTTTGTATATTGCCGAATTAAGTGAAAGCCGACGATAAATATGAATGCAGGTGCTGAAAATTTTGCAAGGTTAAATAGCATGCCCATAATGAGGGATTGCTCAAGTAAGACATTTCCTTGATTTATTGTATATAATAAGGAACTTTGCAAAACGACAGCAAGGAATGCAATGCTTTGCAAAACTTTAAATTCTGGTGCGCTTTGTGTCATCGTGTCCATCTCCTTTTCCATACATGATTATAGTACGGAGAATGGATAATGGATGTGGAATATTTGTGAAGATTATAACAAATTTGTGGCGGAATGGATTAACAACAAGAAAGAGGATGCTCGTTAGAAGCATCCTCTTTCTATTTATTAAGCAAATTTGTTTTTAATCCAGTTCTTACCTTCTACAAGGCGAGCTGTCATTACGGCACAAGCGTTATCTGCTGTTACGTTTAACATCGTTGCAGGAGGGTCAATGATTGTACTAATTGCTGCGATAATTGGCAATGCTTCTGGCGGGAAGCCGTATAGAGAAACGATTAACATTTCACCAATCATACCGCCGCCTGGAATAGCGCCCATTACTGTTCCGACTAATAGAGAAACAACAAGTGCGATTGCTAATGTCTTCGGTCCTTCAAATTCCATGTTGAAAATACCGAATAAGAAAGCAATTTTTAATACGCCGCCTAGAACAGAGCCGTCTTTATGAAGTGTAGATCCAAGAAGGACAACTGTTTCACGAACGTCAGAAGAAATACCCATTTTCTTCGTTGCTTCTAAGTTCGCTGGAATACTTGCGGCACTACTACAAGTTGCAAGAGATGTAACTGTAGGAGAGACCATGTTCTTCCAAAATAATTGTACACCTTGCTTGCGACCTGCAAGGTATGCATAGAACGTAAAGAATACAAAGAAGTAAATTAGAGACGCTGGATAGTATACCATCGCTGCTCGGAAGTAAGTTCCAAGAAGTTGTGGTCCGAATTCACCAACTAATGCTGCGAAGTAAGCAGCAAGTCCGATTGGAGCGTAGTACATAATGAAAGATACAACTTTCATTGAAATTTCTGCACCAGCTTGTAAGAATGTAGCGAATGGTTTTCCTTTTTCACCAACTGCTGAAGTTGCAACTCCCATTAAGATAGAGAAGAAAATAAGAGCTAACATATTTTCACGAGATAGTAACTTCGAGAAGTCAGATACTGTTAGAATACCGACGATTTGATCTGCAACACTAACTGCTTTTTCAGCTTTGTCAGGTTGTGTTAGTTCTAATACAACACCTTGTGCTGGCGGGAATACTTTCACGACAATAATCATAAAAATAGCAGCTAAAATACTCGTAAATAAGAAAGTTCCAGCCATACTAGACATAATTTTACCGAAACGTTTTAATCCATCCATATTAGCAATAGATGACGCGATGCTAAAGAACACTAACGGTACAACAATCGTAAACATTAAGTTTAAGAAAATGTCACCAAGCGGCTTTAAAGCAACTGCATCGGCACCCATGAAATAACCAATGAAACCACCAATTAGGATAGAAGATAATAAAATAAGCGGAAAGCGATATGCCTTCATAAATATATCCTCCTATCAATTAAAAAAATCATACTGAATTATTATAGCGAGTTAGAGTCCTCTTTACTAGGAAAATACCGATTGATGGAATAGCGTGAAAACCGAGAAATTTTTGTTTTTAAGCTCGGCATACAGCAGGAAATCTAGACATATATATTTGTAACCTAGTGGTGGCAAGCGATGCACCGTAACTTAGGTTTGGAAAAAGGGGGAGGGAAAAGGGATGAATATTTTGCTTTGCTGTGCAGCGGGAATGTCTTCCAGTTTGATTGTAACAAAAATGGAGAAAGCAGCAGAGGCAAGAGGGATAGAGGTAAAGATTTGGGCAGTATCCGGTTCTGAAGTGAATAGTCATATTGATAAAGCTGATGTACTTTTAATTGGACCGCAAGTACGTTATTTATTACCGAAAATGAAAGAATTATGTAAGGAGAAAGGGATACCTGTTGATGTCATTCAATCGGTCCATTACGGGCTTTGTAATGGAGAAGCTATCTTGCAAGCAGCTTTGTCAATGAAACCATGAGGAGAGTGGGATAGATGATACGGTTTTTAGAGAAATATGTAATGCCAGTAGCAGGGAAGGTTGCAGAGCAGAGGCATTTACAAGCAATTCGTGATGGAATTATTTTGACGATGCCTTTCTTAATTATTGGATCATTTTTCCTTATCATTAGTGCTTTACCAATACCAGGGTACAATGATTTTATGGCAGGTTTGTTTGGGGAGAATTGGCAGAGGGCTTTGGGGTATCCAGTTAGTGCAACTTTTAATATAATGGCTTTAATAGCTGTTTTTGGAATCGCTTACAGACTTGGGGAATATTATAAAGTGGACGCTTTAGCATCCGGGGCATTGTCGCTTGTGACGTTTTTACTTGCGACGCCATTTCAAGTCGCATATATTATACCAAGTACAAAAGAGAGTGTACTTGTAGAAGGTGCTATCCCAGCAGCATTAATGGGAAGCCAAGGGTTGTTTGTAGCAATGATTATTGCACTTATATCTACTGAACTTTATCGGTTTATTGTACAAAAAAAGATAATTATAAAGATGCCAGAGACAGTTCCACCAGCTGTGACGCGTTCATTTGCGGCACTTGTTCCGGGATTCATTGTGGTAACGGTTATTTGGATTTTACGCTTAATTATAGAAAATACTTCTTTTGGCAGTATCCATAATATTGTAGGGCAAATTTTACAAGAACCACTTAGTGTACTTGGTGCTAGTCTTTGGGGCGCAATAATAGCAGTTATTCTCGTTCATGTTCTTTGGTCGTGTGGAATTCATGGTGCTACTATTGTTGGTGGTGTAATGAGCCCTGTTTGGTTGTCGTTAATGGATCAAAATCGAGTTGCTTTTCAAGCAGGGCAAGATGTACCAAATACGATTACCGCACAGTTTTTTGATTTATGGATTTATATGGGCGGTTCCGGTGCAACACTTGCTTTAGTTGTAGGAATGTTACTATTTGCGCGAAGTCAGCAATTAAAAAGTTTAGGGAGATTGTCAATTGCGCCTGGCATATTTAATATTAATGAGATGGTAACTTTTGGTATGCCGATTGTAATGAACCCAATTTTATTAATTCCATTTATATTGGTTCCAGTTGTGTTAACAATTGTTTCCTACTTTGCAATGGAATGGGGATTAGTTGCTCGCCCGAGTGGAGCTGCTGTGCCTTGGACGACACCAATTCTATTTAGTGGATATTTAGGATCGGGCGGGAAAATTTCAGGTGTTGTTTTACAACTTGTTAACTTTGCGCTTGCATTCTTCATTTATTTACCGTTCTTAAAAATATGGGATAAACAAAAAGTGGCGGAAGAAAAGGGGGAGTAAAGAACTAAAATGGATACGATAGAAACGAAGGCTTTTCATTTAATTTTGCATGGGGGAAATGCGAGAAGTTGTTCAATGGAAGCAATTGATTGCGCAAAGCGTGGAGAATTTACAGAAGCAGAAGCGAAATTACAAGAAGCGTTAGAGGAATTAAAAGAGGCGCACCGTGTACAAACGGATCTCATACAGAAAGAAGCTGGTGGTGAAAAGACCGAAGTTACCCTTCTGATGGTGCACGCGCAAGATCATTTAATGAATGCGATTACGGTGAAGGAATTAGCGAGTGAATTTGTAGAATTATATAGGAAGATGTCAGTGGCTGAATGAACCTTGCGTATGCAAGGTTTTTTTATGTATATGTCTGTACCATCAGTGGAATGTTCGTTCCACTGATGGTAGTTACAATCCTCCTTTTTACAAATGAGTAAGATTAATATTTAATCGACAGTAACAATTTCTCCTGTACCACGAATTAGTTTTTTTATATGCATCTCATTTGGTTTTAATAAACTTACGATATAATCAATTGCTATTTGCGGTTCAACGGTCGTACCGCAAGTATAACAGTCGATGGCTGCAAAGTTTTTTTCTGGATAAGTGTGAATAGAAAGGTGGCTTTCTGATAGTAAAACTAAAACAGTAACACCATGCGGATCGAATTCTTTTGTACTTACGTTTAAAACATGGGCACCAGAGCGATCGGCAGCGTTAACTAAATGATATTCTAAAAAGTGAATATCATCTAATAGGGAAAAATCCACTCCCCATAAATCTACTATTATATGCTTACCGAAAGTAGAATATTCCATAAGGTAGCACTCCTTACTATAGTATCGTCAAAACTCCATTTCCGTTTTGTAACATTGATGTAGGATAAGATTGGATTCTGAGTTTAGAAGAGCGAGATTACGTTGTTCTAAATGTTCTTCTTTAAATTGAAATAAAGGAAAAAGAAGAGAAGGCAATGTTCGAGGAGTTGGTACTACGTATAATTGTTCAATTTGATTGAGTACATGTGAGGAGTTAGCAGCAATATGAAATCCCCAGTCAGTTCCGAAAGAAGGAACAATGATATGATAGCTTTTTGCAGTTAATCCGGCATTTTCAATTGTATTACCGATACTCCAATATACAAGAGGTGCATCAGCAGGTGAATTAGATTGGCAGACGAAAGCACCATCTTCTGTTAAGAACGTAGCTATACGAGCAAAAAGTTCGCTTGTATATAAAGTACTTAAAACTTCTGTTGCTGGATCAGGAAAATCAATAATAATTACATCGTATAAGGATGAAGGAGAATTTAGAAATTCTTTCGCATCGCATACGTGCACATTCACACGATTATCAAAAAAAGCATTTTTGTTTAAGGATACTATTTCTGGAACATTACGTGCCATATTAATCATTGCCTCGTCTAAATCAACAAGGTCTACATGTAGCACAGTTTCATATTTCAAAACTTCCCGTAAAGCAAGCCCATCGCCGCCACCTAATATGAGGACACGTTTTGGATCAATGACTTTAGACATGATTGGATGTACAAGCGCTTCATGATAAATTTGCTCATCAATGGAACTAAATTGTAGTTGGTTGTCCAAATATAAACGAACATCGCTTACTTGTAGCAAATTAATATTTTGATAATTACTTTTTTCTTCAAATAAATTTGTATGCTCACCAGCTTGTATTTCTTTTAGGGAAATTTCATCCCATATATCTAAGTTATGTGAATTTGTTTCTATTGTAGGCTCAAATGGTGTTTGCTTGTCTTGTTTATCTTGCTTGTCTTGTTTATCTTGCTTGTCTTGTTTATCTTGCTTGTCTTGTTTATCTTGCTTGTCCTGTTTATCGTGTTTGTCCTGTTTATCTTGCTTGTCCTGTTTATCGTGTTTGTCCTGTTTATCTTGTTTATCGTGTCTGTCCTGTTTGTCCTGTTTGTCCTGTTTGTCCTGTTTGTCCTGTTTGTCCTGTTTGTCCTGTTTGTCCTGTTTGTCCTGTTTGTCCTGTTTGTCCTGTTTGTCCTGTTTGTCCTGTTTGTCCTGTTTGTCCTGTTTGTCCTGTTTGTCCTGTTTGTCCTGTTTGTCCTGTTTGTCCTGTTTGTCCTGTTTGTCCTGTTTGTCCTGTTTGTCCTGTTTGTCCTGTTTGTCCTGTTTGTCCTGTTTATCCTGTTTGTCCTGTTTGTCCTGTTTGTCCTGTTTGTCCTGTTTGTCCTGTTTGTCCTGTTTGTCCTGTTTGTCCTGTTTGTCCTGTTTGTCTTGTTTGTCTTGTTTGCCTGGTTTACCTGGTTTACCTTGTTTGTCTTGTTTGTCTTGTTTGTCCTGTTTGTCCTGTTTGTCCTGTTTGTCTTGTTTGTCCTGTTTGTCTTGTTTGTCCTGTTTGTCTTGTTTGTCTTGTTTGTCCTGTTTGTCTTGTTTGTCTTGTTTATCTTGTTTGTCTTGTTTGTCTTGTTTATCTTGTTTGTCTTGTTTACCGTGCTTGTCCTGCTTATTTTCTATTTCCTGCTGTTCTAATTCAAATTTGTCAGAGTCTAATTCAGAAAGCTTGTTTTTTTTATAGTTTGTTATTCTATAAATCTTTATTTTGCTTTGTTTTCTATGTTTTGGCATAGGAATCCCCTTTCGAATTGTGTTATTTTATTCTATTCTATGTAATTTAGTAGAGTTTGCTTGGACAATAAATAGAAGAGTGTGTTCAAGAGGGGGTTATTTTTTAATAGGTTTTCACACTGAAAAAAACTTTTTAGTGTTTTTTGTTTTAAACACAACTAGACAACTAAACACTAATCTATTTTCATACAGTTATGTGTTAAAAGCGTGTTGTTTTATAACACACTGTGTGTTTTTGAGTGACACACTAATTGAAAGCGTTAACACACAAAGAAAACAGTCGAAAAAGTGCTGATTTTAGTGGTTTTGAAAAGTTGGCACGCTAATTGCATTAATAAATAGCGTAAAGAAAAATAAATAAACATAAACTTTTTATACTACACAAGGGGGATTTTCAAATGAATATTTTATTATGTTGCTCAGCAGGGATGTCTACAAGTTTACTAGTTACAAAAATGGAAGCGGCTGCAAAAGCTCGCGGTCTAGAAGGAAAGATTTGGGCTGTATCTGGGGATGCAGTAAAAACGAATATCGATCAAGCAGATGTGTTATTACTAGGACCGCAAGTTCGTTACATGCTTTCTTCAATGAAAACGCTTGCTGATGAGAGAAACGTTGGAATCGACGTTATCAATCCAATGCACTACGGCATGATGAATGGAGAAGCAGTTTTAGATCACGCATTAACACTTAAAAAATAATTAGGGGGGAAGCGAAATGCAAAAGTTTATTGCATTCATGGAGAAATATATTGTTCCTGTCGCTGGTAAAATCGGATCGCAACGTCACTTAGCTGCGATCCGTGATGGATTTATTGCAGTTATGCCACTTATTTTAGTTGGTGCACTGGCATCACTAATTAATGGTTTTCCATCTGAAGTTTTCCAAGATTTCATGAAAGGTTTGTTTGGTGAAACGTGGAAACAAGTCGGCGGCGGAATGTGGACTGGTTCTTTCGCGATTCTAGCACTAATCATAGCATTTACAACAAGTTATAACTTAGCAAAATCTTACGGCGTTGATGGTTTGTCAGCAGGTATTATTTCATTTGGTGCGTTAATTATTCTTACACCAACAACACCGAAAGAAGGCGGATTGAACTTAGCTTGGACAGGTGCACAAGGGTTATTCGTAGCAATTATTGTGGCACTCCTTGTTACTGAAGTATTCCGTTTCTTTGTACAAAGAAACATTACTTTTAAAATGCCTGATGGAGTACCACCAGCAGTTTTAAGATCTTTCGCAGCTATAGTTCCAGCATTTGTTATCTTAACAGTAGTTGCAGGTATTCAATTAGCAGTGAAATTATCTGGTACAAGTGTTCATGAATTTATTTTTAATACGATTCAATCACCACTGCAAAGTTTAGCAGGGACATTACCAAGTGCAATTATCATTGTAATCCTTGTTCATCTTCTTTGGTTCTTCGGTTTACATGGGCCAAATATCGTTGGTGGTATTATTGAGCCATTATACTTACCGGCATTAGAGAAAAATATGAATTTATTCAAAGGTGGTACATCTGCATTTGATGTTCCCAACATTGTTACAAAACCATTCTTTGATACTTTCGTATATCTTGGTGGTTCTGGTGCAACATTAGCGTTCTTAGTGGTCGTATTACTTGTAGCAAAAAGTGCACAATTACGCGGTGTATCTCGTTTATCAATTGGTCCTGGTGCATTCAACATTAACGAACCAGTAATCTTTGGTACACCAATTATTTTAAATCCAATTTTATTCTTACCGTTTATCATAACACCAATTGTATTAGTAATTACTTCTTATACAGCTATATCTATTGGTTGGGTACCAAAAACAGTTGTGATGATCCCATGGGCAACACCACCAATTATTAGTGGTTATCTTGTAACAGGTGGACATCTTTCAGGTGCACTCCTACAGTTATTCAACTTTGTAATTGCGATGGTAATCTATTATCCATTCGTTGTATTATGCGACCGTTCTGTTGTTCGTACTGAAAAAGCAGCAGCGCAAGGAAATAACAACTCTGTACCTATGTAACATAAAGATTGTTCTCACAGACAGAATTGTCTGTGAGAACAATTACCTTTATATCATGTTCAAAAAGATGAGACCCATCTACAAGAACACCAAACTATCATTCATAAAATAATAATTTAATAGACATGTTCAAACTGAAGGGGTATTTCAATCGGTTGAACCATAATAGAGAGGGCGGTAATTATGATGACTACAGCAGAACAAATTCCATTCCAATTAATTTTAAATAGTGGTAATGCACGAAGCTTTGCGATGGAGGCACTTCAATTTGCCAAACAGGGGAAAATGGCAGAAGCTGATGAAGCGATGGCAAAGGCGAAAGAAGCGATTAATGAAGCGCATCATTTTCAAACGGAGCTCATACAATCAGAAGCAAGAGGAGAAAAAACAGAGATTAGTGTTCTTTTAATTCACGCACAAGATCATTTAATGAATGCGATTACAGTAAAAGAATTAGCAGCAGAGTTTATCGATCTTTATAAAAAGCTTGAAGCGAAAGGGGAATAAAGCATGACTGGAATTAAAATTGCTACAATCGGCGGTGGATCTAGTTATACACCAGAGTTAATTGAAGGATTTATTAAACGTTATGATGAGCTTCCTGTTCGTGAAATTTGGTTAGTAGATATTGAGGCAGGAAAAGAAAAGTTAGAAATCGTTGGTAACTTAGCGAAACGTATGGTGAAAAAATCAGGTTTACCAATCGAGGTTCATTTGACACTTGATCGCCGCGAGGCATTAAAGGACGCTGACTTCGTAACAACGCAGCTTCGCGTAGGTTTATTAGAAGCTCGTGCAAAAGATGAAGCAATCCCATTAAAATATGATGTAATCGGTCAGGAAACGAATGGTCCTGGTGGTTTATTCAAAGCGTTGAGAACGATTCCTGTTATTTTAGATATTTGTAAGGATATGGAGGAGCTTTGTCCGAATGCATGGTTAATTAACTTTGCAAACCCAGCTGGTATGGTAACAGAAGCTGTTCTTCGTTATACAAATATCCAAAGAGTAGTTGGTCTATGTAACGTTCCAATCGGAATCCGTATGGGTCTTGCAAGATTACTTGAAGTAGATGCAAGTCGTGTACATGTTGACTTCGCAGGTTTAAACCATATGGTATACGGACTAGACGTATATTTAGATGGCGTAAGTGTAATGGATCGTGTGTTAGAGCTTGTAACAGATCCAGAAAAGCAAATTACGATGGAAAATATTGCAGCGCTTAACTGGGAGCCAGACTTTATTCGCGGTCTTCGTGCAATTCCATGTCCATACCATCGTTATTACTACAAAACACGTGAAATGCTAGAAGAAGAGAAAGAAGCTTCGGTTGAAAAAGGTACACGTGCAGAAGTAGTGAAACAGTTAGAAGACGATTTATTCGAGTTATATAAAGACCCGAACTTAGATATTAAACCACCACAATTAGAAAAACGTGGCGGCGCTTATTATAGTGACGCAGCATGTAGCTTAATTACTTCTATTTACAATAATAAAGGTGATATCCAACCTGTTAATACACGAAATAACGGAACAATTGCAAGCTTGCCACATGATTCGGCTGTTGAAGTGAACTGTATTATTACGAAAGAAGGTCCAAAACCAATTGCAGTTGGAGATCTTCCGGTACCAGTTCGCGGTTTAGTACAACAAATTAAATCATTCGAGCGCACAACAATTGAAGCTGCTGTTACAGGGGATTATCATAAAGCGCTGCTTGCTATGACAATTAATCCACTTGTACCATCAGATAAAGTTGCAAAACAAATTTTAGATGAAATGTTGGAAGCACATAAAGAATATCTTCCGCAGTTCTTCAAAAAGGTAGAGAAATAAAGCGGCGCTATTTAGCCCGCTTTTTTTATTCTATTAGGAGGTATTACGATGATTAAGTTAATTGTAAATGCAGATGATTTCGGTCTTACTGAGGGTACAAATTATGGCATTATTGATGGACATATAAATGGACTTGTAAATTCAACGACGATGATGATGAATATGCCAGGAACAGAGCATGCGGTACGCTTAGCGAAAGAGTATAAAACGTTAGGGGTAGGCGTACATCTCGTATTAACGGCAGGGAAACCGCTTCTTGGAGACGTACCATCACTTGTAAGTAGCGATGGATTGTTTCATAAACAAAGCATCGTATGGGAAGGGAAGCTAAGTCCCGAAGAAGTTGAGAGAGAATGGACTGCTCAAATTGAGAAATTCTTATCTTACGGATTAACACCGACCCATTTAGATAGTCATCATCACGTACATGGATTGCCAATTTTGCACGATGTTCTGGAGAGATTAGCTGCTACATATAATGTTCCAATTCGTCGTTGTGAGGAAGAACGAGCAGTACGCCCATTTTCTGACGTGTTTTACAGTGATTTTTACGCAGATGGTGTGACGGAAGATTACTTCGTGAAGTTAAAAGGAAGAGTACAAGGTGAACAAACGGTAGAAATTATGGTTCATCCAGCTTATATTGATCCAGAGCTTGTGAAGCGTTCTTCTTACGTAATGGATCGTGTGAAAGAATTACGTATTTTAACAGAGAGCGAGTTGCCTGAAGGAATAGAGCTTGTGAAGTTTTCATAGAAAAACGACGGCTATAGAATGCCGTCGTTTTTTATTTACAAAATGGATAAAATATATCCGCCAAAGGCTCCAAGTATAACGATAACCCAAGGTGGTGTTTTCCAAAAAGCGAGCAAGCAAAATAGAAGAGATGCAAAAACAAAATCTACAGCGTTCATAATTGTGCTTGTCCAAATAGGGTCATAAAAAGCTGCTAGTAAAATACCGACAACGGCTGCATTGACTCCAAGTAGTGCGCCTTGTATGTAAGATATTTTTCTCACACTGTTCCAAAATGGTAAAACACCAATAACGAGTAAGAAAGCAGGAAGAAAGATCGCAATTGTTGCGAGTATTGCCCCAAGTGTCCCGTTTAACACAGCTCCTATATAAGAAGCGAATGTAAATAGTGGGCCTGGTACGGCTTGTGTTAATCCGTATCCAGCTAGAAATTGTTCTTTCGTCATCATTCCGTTTTGTACGAACTCACCTTCAAGAAGGGGCAGCACGACGTGTCCGCCTCCAAATACAAGTGCACCAGAGCGATAGAAACTATCAAATAAAGCGATGTAATAAGAGAACGGTCTTAATATTGGTAGCAGTAGTAATAGTCCGAAGAATAAGACGAGACAAGAAACTGCTATCTTTTTTGAAATAGGTACTTTTATATGTTGAGATTGGCTAATTGGTTGGTTGCGATATAAAAACCAGCCGATAAAGCCAGATACTATAATGAGAATGACTTGTGTCCAACTATTTGGCCATAGTAAGGCGATTGCAGCAGTTATAATAGCAATCGTCGCACGATTTCGGTCTGGCGTTAATTTTTGCGCCATTCCCCATATTGCATGAGCGACAATAGCGACTGCTACAAGTTTTAGTCCATGAATCCAGCCAGCACTTCCAAGATCGAATTGATTAAGGAATGAGGCGAAGAAAACTAAAACAAGCACAGACGGTAAGGTGAATCCAATCCATGAAATAATAGCTCCTAATACCCCGCCCCTTAATAATCCAATCCCCATACCGACTTGACTGCTAGCAGGACCAGGAAGGAATTGACATAGTGCTACTAAATCTCCATAGCTTCGTTCATCCATCCATTTTCTTTTTTGTATGTATTCGTGGTGGAAATAGCCGAGATGGGCGACAGGACCACCAAATGAAGTAAGCCCTAATTTAAATGAGACGAGAAAAATCTCGACTAATAATCGAAAAGAGTAGTTGTTATTTTTCAAAGTAACCTCCTAGAGAATTTTTTCTATGTGCATTATACAAGAGGTGGTAAAGCAAAAGAAATGATTCTTATGTAAAGATTTTGTGAATCTTTTCTTTGTACTTAAAATTGAAAAAGTCATAAATGATTATGTATAAACCATAAAGTAGTAGAAGTAGTGCTGGGAAATTTATATAAGGAGAATGCCCGTATGACAACACATTTCTTTGCGAGATTAACAGGTAAGAGGGAAATACCTCCCGTAAATACAGAAGCTTATGGTGTAACAGAGTTTATATTTAGTGAGGATTTAAAGAAATTGCAATATCGGGTCATATTGAAAAACATAGAAAAAGTTACATCCTGCCAAATTCATTTAGGGAAAGCGGATCAGATTGGTCCAGTTGTTTTAAATTTGTTTGGTCCGCTAAAGCAAGGTATTAGTGTAAATGAAGGGATCGTGACCGGTGTAGTTAATGTGGGGGATTTTGAAGGGCCTTTACAAGGGAGAGCGTTTGATAGCTTACTTCAAGAAATCATTCAGGCGAATGTATATGTAAATGTTTATACGAAGTCCAATAAGAAGGGCGAAATAAGAGGGCGGATTAGGAAAGTAAAGAAGTAGCAAAAAAGGCTGTCCATATTTTGGAACAGCCTTTTTTTGCTATACGGTGCAAATTTTAGCGATTATTGTCGGTAAATCGATATATTTGAAAAATCGCTGATATAATCCGAGTTACGCCGATATATTAAAAAACTGCCTTGATTAATTTTTCACAGGTTGATTTTTAATAAAGAAGTCCATGACATAAAATACTTCGTCATCAGGTATTTGTATTTCAAATGTATTTTCAATCGGTTGTAATGCTTTTTTCACTTTCATATACATCCAATACTCATCTTGTCTTCGTTTCTCTTTATCTGGATGAGGCAGGAGGCTTTCTCCTTTTTGAAGACGGTCAACCATACAGCTCATATGCAGAATCACACCCATTAAGCTGTCAGGAGTTAGCTGTAAGGAAATTAATTCTTGAATTGTATTTAATGCGTAACGAATTGTTTTAATAAGTAATGCTCCGTCGTTACGCTGCATTTGTTGTTCAAGAATATCAGCCATTTTTGCATATGTTTCTTCATACGTAATTAATTCTTGAATTGGCTGAATCGCTGTGTAGTTTACGATATCTTGAAAATGATATGTTAAGCAAGGAACTTGTACATCGAAATTCGTGACGATACAAATGATATTCCGCTCTTTTTTGATGTTCTCAATCATTTTCGTTAAATCTTTTTCATGGACGATACTAATCGGAATAATTTCAATTAATTCTTTATCAAATCGCAAATAGTTCTCTAACATTTTTTGGATAGCTAAAGCACTGCCTTCACCAGTTAAACAAGCTGTTAAAATAACAGATTTCATTGGTGATAGTGGCTTTTTCTTTTCTTCTTGTACGTTTAAGTAAAACGGTGTTAAGTTCTTCACTGTTTCATATAATGCATCTAGCGAGTAGCCAAGCTGAGCTTTTCGAGCTGCTTCTAGTGCGTGTGGAGTGCTTGTCATGGAAAGAACACGTACCGGAATTTTGAACTCAGTTTCTAATATATCGCCAATATAAGCGAGTGATCCCATATCAACGAGTAAGAGAAGCCCGTTTACATTTTGGAGTGTTTTCATATACACTTTCACACGTTCTAAGAAATCTTTCGGCGATTCATGTAACGGCATATCGATACCGGTTACTTCCTCAATGCCGAGAAGTTCGTTTGCGACGTTTGCCATTTCTGTTGCGATGCCGTTGCCGTGCGCTAATATTAATACCTTTACTTCTGTTTGTGAGGCAGGAATTGGATCAACAACGAAGAACATTGTTAAAAAGCCTGCTTCATCAATAGGCATTGTTATTTGTAATTCGTCCTCTAGTAGCTGAATGCATTGCATAGCTACGGAAAAAGCGTCTTTATATTTCGTACGAATTTGATTTAATTGTGGGTGATGAATTTGTTTTCCAGCTTGCAAACGTTGTAGAGTTGTCTGTACATGTAAACTTAAAGCGAGAAATACTTTTTCATCAAACGTCTTAGATAAATGTTTTTCAGCGAGTTCCGCAATTTTTTCACATACGGAAACGATATTACGATCCACAATTTTAAAAACATTTTCATGACTTGTTTTTTGGGACATTTGGTTAAAATATTGTACGAAAAAGCTTTGAATATCATTTTCTATTAGTAATTCTAATTCTTCCTCTTCAATACCGCGAGCTTGAAGTTCTTCATATTTATAATCAATATAATCGTAAATAGAAGACCGTTTTTCATTTTCTGTTTTATGATTACTCCAACCTTCATCACCTGTAAATATAAATGTTTCATTTGGTATTTGGTATAGATGACGGCTCTTTCTTTCAATGAATAGCCCTTCTTTCATATACCAGGGTAAATCTGTACTTGAAACATAGACAGAATCACGTTTCTTCGTCACAAAGTCAGAGTAGGCTTTCGCGCAGGCAATTTGTACATCCGTTTTTAATTGACCGATGTTATTGGGACAATTGTAAAAGACGAAAGCGCGCATTGCATTCGGGCTAACGTGAATTTCTTTTCGCAGGCGGATTGCTTCATTTGTGAAAAATAGTTGTAATAAAGCAAAGCGTTCTTTATGTGTACGCTCACGAAGTGGTGGCAGTGTGACAGTCATCGGTATACGTCTTGTAAATGTTTTTAATAAAAATGAATTTGGTTCTTCGGTTGTAGCAGTAATAATTAATACTTGTGCTCTACGCTCGTTTTCTGTTTCCCCAAGGCGGCGATATACTCCGCGGTCAATAAAGGTGAAAAGCATTTCTTGTCCTTCTGGAGGAAGGCGATGTACTTCATCTAAGAAAAGAATCCCTTCATGTGCTTTTTCAATTAACCCTTTTTGATCACTTGCCCCTGTATAAGCTCCTTTTTTAATCCCAAATAACTGCCCCAGTAGTAGCTGTGGATTATTTGCGTAATCAGCACAGTTAAAGACGATAAATGGTGCGTTTTTAGGAAGCTGTTCAACTTCAATTGCATATTCGTGCATTAAAGAAGCGAACATAGACTTTCCGACTCCTGTTTCTCCCAGCAGTAAAGTGTGCATACCGTTTGGAGGATAGAGAATAGAAGCTTTTGCTTTTTCGATTGCGATTTTAAGGCTTGTATTTTCAATTGCAAATGTATCTAATGAAGTTATTTCTTTTGAATGCGTTTCCAACGAAGCGTTCGTTTCTATATAAAAACGAACAGGACGCGTATTTGTTTTTAATAAGCGTTTATCCTTTACAAGTTTGTTTAAGTCGCTGCTTACATTGGCGCGATCTAGTTGTAGAAGGGTAGCAAGTTCTGATGCAGTTACACCTTCTGTATAAACTCCTTCTTGTATTGCGTTAAAAATGAGATCTATTCGTTTCATTTCTATTCACCTCGAAACTTCATCACTATTTAAAATTTTACACAAAAATGGGAAGGGTGGGAAGAGAAAAATAAAACAGCTTTAGCAAATAGGCACTAAAGCTGTTACAATCTTGTGTCTTTCCAAAAGTTCACTTCGAGGTGGGAAGATGGATTATAGGGAAGAAGTTTGTATCCTTGTGACTGCAAATAATCAATTACGTTTGGCAGTATTTGTACGGTTACACTTGAATCATGCATTAAAATCACTTCGACTTGTTCATCGCTTTGATTACGTACTCTTTCTAGTATGGCAGAAGGATTGTCATAGCTTTTCCAATCATATGTATCGATTGTCCAATCCCACATTTTATACTGTGCTGATACGAGTGCATCACGGTAATTCTTTTTTAAGTAAGGCATACTACCATACGGGACGCGAACGAGATGTGTATTTAATTTTGTAACTTGCTGAACAATGTTTTGTGTTTGTTCCATTTCTGTAATTAAAGCGGATGGATCACCAGTGTAAAGGCGTTTTACATCGTGTGACATACTGTGAAGTCCGATATAATGTCCGTCTTTAATTAATCGTTGCATTGTCTTTTTATAATGTGGTACTTTTCCACCAATAACAAAGAAAGTTGCTTTTCCGTTCTTTTCTTTTAAGATGTTTAAAATTTGCGTAGTATATTTGTTTGGTCCGTCATCAAATGTTAAGTACGCGATTTTTTGGGTAGGAGAGGTAGTTTCGGTATTTGGATGATGTTCAGCAGGGATAATTGTAGTTGCTCCCGCATGAGATGACGCGTACATAGTAATCGTTAAAAGTAAAATAATGTATTGCAATACTCGCTTGATCATAACATTCACCCTCAGTTTGACAATCAAGATGTAAAAAAGAAAATGTACTCTTTTTCTTATTATGTATATCTTTCTCCAATAGAGGAACTCTCAAACAATCTATATTTTGGAAATGTAAAGTAATGAATAAAAAATAGCATCCTCTTATAAGAAAGAGGATGCTATTTGAATATTTCATAATTGTAAAGGCTATACTACAATTAGTCTTCGCGTTTTTTCACTTTTTTATAAAAGGAAATAAGTGGTTTGTAACGTTCATGTACAAGCCCGATTACTTCAGCAATAATTTCTGTAAAGAAGATTAAAACGAAAAGAAGAATAATGGATAACCATAATGTCGCACTAGAGAAAATGATTGCATTTACACTAAAGAAAATACCGAATGCGTATATAATTAGTACCGTTTTTCGATGAGAAAAGCCCATTGCAAGTAAACGGTGATGTAAATGCGATTTATCTGGTGCTGAAATAGGTTTTTTATTTACGATACGACGGATAATTGCAAATGTCGTATCAAATACAGGTACGCCTAAAATGATAACTGGAACGATAAAGCTGAATAACGTTACACTTTTGTATAATCCAAGTAACGATATAACAGAAATACAGTATCCTAAAAATAGTGCGCCTGTATCTCCCATGAAAATTTTTGCTGGATGGAAGTTGTAGAATAAAAATCCAATTGTACTTGCTAATGTAATTAATGCTAGTGGTAAGATAATAGCGGCTCCAGTGCCCCATGGGCTAGTGAAGGCCATATATGCTAGCGTTGCAAGTACGATAGATGAAATACCAGCAGATAATCCATCTAAGCCATCAATTAAGTTGATTGCATTTGTAATACCTACAATCCAAAATACTGTAATTGGGTAAGCAAGCCATCCAAGTTCAGTATCCCCGAGGATTGGAATATATAATACTTGCACTAATAATCCACTTTTTACAATCATCATGGCAACTAATAGTTGTCCACCGAATTTTACCTTCGCAGATAACTCGTACATATCATCTAAAATACCGATGATTACAATGATAATTGCACCTAGCGTTATCGATAACATTCTTTGTTCATATAATCCGCCGACAACAAATCCTACAGCTACACCAATAAATATCGCTAACCCGCCAAGACGAGGCATAATCTTTTGGTGCACTTTACGAGCGTTTGGCTTATCTGTTGCTCCTATTTTAAAAGCTAACTTAATAACTAAAGGAGTAACGACGAGTACAGTGATGAAAGATGCCAAAATGGCATAAATCACTTGTGAGTCCATTAATACCCCACCCTTTTATAGTCTAACGTAATTTTTTTAAATATATTTATCTGAAAATTATGATGTTTATTTACAGGCTCATAACATATGGTATCACAAAAAGATTAGAATTCAATCTTTTTTTGTTTTTACGGTAAATGGAAGCAGATAGAATATATGACAATTGTATACAGAATGTTGAATCATTTGAGAAGGTTAATCGTATTGGGCTTTGGAATATGACATTTTCTCTTTTTCTTTGATAGTGAATACTTTTATTTCAATATTATAAGTGTTACACGTAGAAATGAGTAAGTTCCGTGTTAAAATGTGGGAATTTATCCTGCATGAACGGGCAGTAAGGTTCGCACCTCAAAATTCAGTTGGAAAAAAGAAGTTAGATGGGGATCTTAATTCCTGTAAAATCCCGATTGGTTTAACTAATAATCAGTGGGGAATGGATGTCCTCACTGAATAGCGTTACACTTTATATTCGTGCATTTAATTTTACAAAAACTTAAAAAAGAATGAAAAAAGTAATTCATATAATAAAGAAGTAAAGGAGTTTTCTCATTTTTAATGTGAGAGGGGGAAGCACAGGGAGAATTCTATGTATTCGTATATTTTCTATTGTATATTCCTGTGCGAAAAGGAAATGAAAATTACGATAATAGGTACCGGATACGTTGGGTTGATTACAGGAGTAGGGTTGGCGATATTAGGACATTCGGTTACATGTTTTGATATAAATGATGAGAAAATTGAACGGATAAGGCGAGGGGATCTGCCCATTTATGAAGCGGGCTTATATGAATTAATAAATGATGCATGTGAGAATAATCGTTTAACTTTTACAACAAGTAAAGAAGAAGCATTTAACGATGCGGAGTTTATATTTATTGCAGTTGGAACACCTTCTTTATTAGATGGGACAGCGGATTTAACATATATTCAAAGTGCATGTGTTGATATTGGAACATATGCGACTAACGACATTATTGTTGTTACAAAAAGTACTGTTCCTGTAGGGACGAATGGTGCTATTAGAGGATGGATTGAGGAGAAGTTACAGGGGAGACATGAATTACATATTGTATCGAATCCCGAATTTTTACGGGAGGGTTCAGGTATTTACGATTTTTTTCAAGGAGATCGTATTGTAATTGGAGCGGATCATGAGGAAGCGGCACGAAAAGTAGAGGATTTGTATAGTGAATTACGCTTAAAAACATATGTTACAGATATAAAAAGTGCAGAGATGATTAAATATGCATCGAATGCTTTTTTAGCGACAAAAATTAGTTTTATCAATGAAATTTCAAATATATGTGAGAAGGTAGGAGCCAATGTATTAGACGTTGCACAAGGGATGGGAATGGATAAGAGAATTGGTGCGTCTTTTTTTAATGCGGGCATTGGTTACGGGGGATCGTGTTTTCCGAAAGATACGAAAGCCCTTGTGCAAATTGCAGGGAATGTGGCGCATGATTTTCGTTTGTTAAAGGCAGTCATTGAAGTGAATAATAAACAACAGTTGTTATTGATTGAGAAAGCGAAGAAAGTAATAAATATGAACAAGAAGCGGATTGCGGTGCTGGGAGCAGCGTTTAAACCGAATACTGATGATGTAAGAGACGCACCGTCCCTTATTATGATACAAGAATTAATTCATATAGGTGCGGATGTAGTTCTATATGACCCGAAGGCGATTCAAAATATGAAAAATATCTTTGGGGAGACTATACAATATAGCGAATGTATAGATGAATCGATTAGAGGAGCGAGTGCGGCTTTTATCATGACAGAATGGGAGGCTATCCGCGCTTATCCGTTAGAGAAGTACGCACAACTTATGAGAGAACCTATTTTATTCGATGGTAGAAATTGTTATACTAATGAGGATGTCAAGAAGCGAGGGATAGATTATTATTCTGTTGGAAGAGAAAGTATTTGTAAGAGGGACTTTTCCGTTATTCGTTAAAAAGGCATATATTCATGTATATTCTTATATGTCATAATAGAAATTGTAACTAGTGAAAGAAAAGAGGCAATGAAATGACTGAACGTTTAAAAGTAATGACAATTTTCGGGACACGTCCAGAAGCAATTAAAATGGCACCTCTTGTATTAGAGTTGCAAAAGCATTCAGACAAAATTGAATCGATTGTGACTGTAACAGCGCAACATCGTCAAATGTTAGACCAAGTATTAAGTATCTTTGGAATTACGCCAGATTTCGATTTGAATATTATGAAAGATCGCCAAACTTTAATTGATATTACAACGCGTGGTTTAGAAGGTTTGGATAAAGTAATGAAAGAAGCAAAGCCAGATATTGTACTTGTACATGGTGATACAACGACAACATTTATTGCAAGTTTAGCTGCTTTCTATAATCAAATTCCAGTAGGTCATGTTGAGGCAGGACTTCGTACATGGGATAAATATTCTCCATACCCAGAAGAAATGAATCGCCAATTAACAGGCGTAATGGCAGATCTTCATTTCTCACCTACAGCAAAATCAGCAACGAACTTACAGAAAGAAAATAAAGATGAGTCACGCATTTTCATCACAGGAAATACAGCGATCGACGCACTAAAAACGACTGTAAAAGAAACATATAGTCATCCTGTACTAGAGAAGCTTGGAAATGATCGTCTTGTACTTATGACAGCTCACCGTCGTGAAAACTTAGGAGAGCCAATGCGTAATATGTTCCGTGCAATTAAACGTCTTGTTGATAAGCATGAAGACGTACAAGTTGTGTATCCTGTTCATATGAACCCTGTTGTTCGTGAAACAGCGAATGATATTTTAGGTGATCATGGCCGCATTCATTTAATTGAGCCGCTAGATGTAATTGATTTCCACAATGTGGCTGCTCGTTCATACTTAATGTTAACTGATTCTGGTGGTGTACAAGAGGAAGCGCCGTCACTTGGTGTACCGGTTCTTGTTCTTCGTGATACAACAGAGCGACCAGAAGGTATTGAAGCAGGTACATTGAAATTAGCAGGAACAGACGAAGAGACAATCTTT
Source organism: Bacillus cereus group sp. RP37 (assembly GCF_040459695.1). Taxonomy (NCBI): domain Bacteria; kingdom Bacillati; phylum Bacillota; class Bacilli; order Caryophanales; family Bacillaceae; genus Bacillus; species Bacillus cereus group sp. RP37. The sequence continues at coordinate 315,520 of NZ_JARVHP010000001.1, forward strand.
GGTCTTGCTGATGAGTTGTTATCAAACAAAGAAGCTCATGATAAGATGTCAAAAGCATCTAACCCCTACGGTGATGGCCTTGCATCAGAGCGTATTGTAGAAGCAATTTTACAACACTTTAACAAGTAAATAAAAAGAGCCAAATCATATACGATTTGGCTCTTTTTTTATTGCTGATTTCTCATAATCCACTCTGCATGAGCATTCGTAGAAGGAGGGGGGGCAGTTGGTGTTTTGTTCTGATTTTGGTTCTGGTTCTGGTTCGTTTCTTTCTTCGCCTTTTCGTTAGAGTTAGAATTTGAAGAAGGATTTGATTCGGTTTTTGTTGTTGGATTTTCTTGAGTGTTTGCTGTTTCTCCTAATTCTTTTTTTATTTCGTTACGTACTGTCTCTACGCCGATTGGATCTGGAAGGAAGTAATAAATACCACCTATTTTTTTGTCTTCTCCTTCAAGTTTGAAAGTTTGCATTGTAGAAGGATCAAACCCAGAAAGTTTATTGTAAAGAGCAAGTCCGTCTGAAATAGGGATGTCAGTTTTTATATATTTTCCAACGACTGTTGTTAAATCTTTAATTTTAAATACGGTAGAGGTGGAATTTAGTTTTTGAGCAACAGCGGCTAGTAATTGCCTTTGCCTAGCAGCTCGACCATAATCGCCATTTGGATCCTGCTTTCGCATACGAACGTAAGCAAGGGCTTCTTCACCATTTAATTCTTGTTGTCCTTGCTTAAATTCGATTTTTTTGTAGTAATCCACGTCTGAACGCTCCCAAAAATCGAATGGGACATCAACAGTAACACCGCCAACAGCATCAACAATACCTTTAAAGCCTTGGAAATCAATTTTAAGATAATGGTCTACAGGCACTTTTAGAAAACCTTCGACAGTTTTGATTGCCATTTCTTCTCCGCCGTAAGCATGCGCAGCGTTAATTTTGTCCTCTTTGTTCTTTCCGACAATTGGAACGCGACTATCACGAGGGATACTCATAAGCGAAATCTTTTTCGTTTTCGGATTGACTGTCGCAAACATTAATGAATCTGTACGACCATTTTGACCGTCTGTTGCATAATCTTCTATACCCATAATAAGGAGTGTAAAAGGCTCCTTTGTAATTTCTACATCTTCGGTTCTCAAATCCGATTTTTCACGAGTAAAACCACTATACATCCCCATGAGAGAAGAGTAGGAATTTAATATATAAAGTCCTACACTGCCAAATAAAAATAAGAAAATAAGGAAGTAGAAAAACTTTCTTCTTCGTTTCTTTTTTATTCTGCTATTTTGGAGATGATAATAACGTTCTTCCATATATAATCTCCTTAGTTCATTTGTAGGGAAGTGATTCACTACATTAATCTTTAAAGGTGATGATGTAGTTATTCTTAGATAACATCTTGTTCTAAGTACAACATATCTCCTTCTGTAATTGTACATTTCCCATTTGTTAATTCAATCATCCAATCTGTGAATGTTTGTTTTCCGTCTTCTTCTACATACGTATCAAATGTGACATTTTCTAGATAATGTATATCTTTAATGGCATATTTTGAATTACGTAATTCATTTTCAATTTTGCCAAGTAATGTGTAATCAATTTCGGTCTGCATAACAAGCATTAGTTGTCGCTGAACAATACCAACATGATTAATGCCTTCACTTGTACATTTTCCATATGCGCGAATTAATCCACCTGCACCAAGTTTGATACCACCAAAATAGCGTGTAACAACGACGACGGTATCTTTTAGACCTCGCTTTTTTAATACCTCAAGCATAGGTACACCAGCTGTACCGCTAGGCTCACCATCATCATTTGCTTTTTGGATTTGATCTTGTTCACCAATCAAATATGCAGAACAATTATGTGTGGCATTCCAGTTTTGTTTTTTTATTTTTTGTATAAATTCTTGAGCTTCTTCTTCTGTTGTAGCTCTGCTAACATAACAGATAAATCTTGATTTTTGAATGACAATTTCGTTTTCACCGTAGTCTTTGATTGTTAAATATTGTAATAACACTCTTATACGCCCCTATCTATCAAAATGACTAGTACTTTACATTTTAAAAGCGAGCGTTTTTATATTCAAACATTTTTTATAATTGCGCTGAATATTTTGGTGAGTATTTCGTCTTTTTGTTGTAATTTGTCGATATGGTGAGTATAATTTCAAATTGGCATTTTCATGTATGGATGCACCATTTTTAGTTTTCGTGTAAAATTAGGAAATAAAAACTTTTTTATAAGGCAGGTACGCAAATGAAAATAGCTATTGTTACTGATAGTACAGCATATATACCGAAGCATATTCGTGATGAACTCAATATATATATGATTCCATTAAACGTTGTGTTTGGAACGGAATCTTATCAAGAAGAAGCTGAAATTTCAGCAGATGATTTTTATGTAAAAGTACGTGAGCAAGAAGAACTTCCGAAAACTTCTCAGCCAGCAATTGGAAAGTTTGTTGAGCTATATGAAGAATTATCTAAGGATTATGATGCAGTTATTAGTATTCATCTTTCAAGTGGAATTAGTGGTACATATCAAACAGCAACGGCAGCTGGACAGATGGTAGAGGGTATTGATGTATATACGTACGACTCTGAAATTAGTTGTGAAGTACAAGGATTCTATGTGCGTGAAGGTGCACAGCTAGCAAGCGAAGGAAAGGATCCAAAAGAGATTATCGCCCGTTTTGATGAAATGAAGAAAACGATGGATGCGTATTTTGTAGTAGATGATTTACACCATTTACAACGTGGAGGACGATTAAATAGTGCGCAAGCTTTCATCGGTAGTCTGTTACAAGTAAAGCCGGTTTTATATTTTAGAGATAAAGTCATTATTCCGTTTGAAAAGATTCGTACGCGTAAAAAAGCGTTAAAACGTATCATCGAAATTTTTGATGAGCAAGCAAGTAAAGGTGTACCTATGGAAGCTGTTATCATTCATGCACAACGTGAAGAAGAAGCGAATGAATGGAAGAAAGAATTGGAAGCAAAATATCCTCATGTTACAATCCGCACAGGTTATTTTGGTGCTGTAATTGGAACGCATTTAGGTGAAGGTGCACTAGGTCTTGGATGGTATACGAAGTAATAAAGATATAAAAAGCTCTCTTTTGGAAGAGGGTTTTTTTACGGATATTTTACGTGTAGTTGACAAGTTAATATTTGGAAATGGTAAAATGTACGTAAAATAAAATAATGAGGAAAGTTTTATAACTTACTTTTTACAAGAGACTATATTGTAATGGGAGAGAGGTGAAACATATGGAGCATAATTCTTGTTTATGTCCAAAGTTTGAGTCAGCTTTTACTTTGCTTAGTAAAAAATGGACTGGCTTAATTATTAAATCTTTGCTTGAAGAGTCAAAACGTTTTAGAGAAATTGCAGATATCATACCCAATATGAGCGATCGTATGTTGTCAGAGCGTTTAAAGGAATTGGAAAGCGAAGGCATTGTAGTTCGTAGTGTTTATCCAGAAGTACCAGTTCGAATCGAGTACGGCTTAACTGACAAAGGGAAAGCATTAGAAAGTGTTATGGATGAAGTCCAAAATTGGGCTGAGAAATGGATGAAATAACGTTTTGATTTCATTCGTATTAGCATATTTAACAAAACGTGAGGGAAACCTTACGTTTTTTTTTGCTTATAAAAAGCCTTTAAAATTCTACACATACATACAAAAATACGCATATTTTGCGATACAGTTACATATAATATTACATTTGTTTTACAAAAGCGTAACATTAGCAAAAAAAATCCCGAATTATGGTATAAATTTTATAGGTTATATACGGAAAAAGAAAAAAGAAAGCGGTGTAAAAAATAAAATGAAAAAGCTAAAAATGGCATCTTGCGCATTAGTTGCAGGGTTAATGTTTTCAGGACTAACACCAAATGTATTTGCAGAAGATAAAATTTCTGACGTGAAATCACAAATTAATACACAAAATGACACTTTACATAAACAACAACAAGAACGTGATGAATTACAAAAACAAATGAATGACTTAAACAAAACAATTCAAGGTTTGGATAAGTCTGTTCAAGAGAATGCTTCGAAACTTGATGAAACAACGAAAAAAGTTGCGGATACTCAGCAATTAATTGAAACAAAAAATAAAGATATTGCAGAATTACAAACGAAAATTGCAAAGCGTGAAGAGTTATTAAGAAAACGTTTAGTTGCACTTCAAGAACAACCAAATACGAACGTTGTAACAGAAGTTCTTGTAAACTCTAAAAACATTGCAGATTTAGTTGATCGTTTAAATTCTGTTTCTAAAATTCTTGCGTCTGACGAAGATATCATGAAAACTCAACAAGAAGATCAAACGAACGTGAAAAAAGATGTTGAAACGGTAAAAACAAAGCAAAAAGAATTAAAAGAAGCACAGGCTCAAATTGAAACTGCTAAGAAAGAACTTGACACTGAAAAAGCGAAAAAAGAAACTGCAGTAAATGATTTAAGCGGAAAAATGGATACAGTTGTAAATACGATGACAAGTACGGAAAGCCAATTAAAAGAGCTTGAACAACAGGCATTAAAATTACAACAAATTGCTGAAAAAGAAGCGCAAGAAAAAGCTGCACAAGAAGTTGCTGCTCAAAAGCAGGCAGAGCAAGCAGCCCAACCAGCGCAGGCTCCAGCTCAACCAGCACAAACACAGGCTCAAACAGCAGCTCCAGCAAACAATGATGGACAAGCTAAAAAAGAAGAGCCTAAGAAAAAAGAAGAGAAAAAAGAAACACCAGCTCCAGAAGTACCAGCTGATAATGGTGGCGGAAGACAAGATGTTGTCTCAAAAGCTAAAGGTTTAGTAGGTCTGAAATATGTATGGGGTAGTGCATCAATTTCGAATGGTGGATTTGATTGCAGTGGTTTAATCTCTTATGTTTACGGTTTAGGTCGTCAAGATACTAGAGGTTTATGGAACTCTGTACAAAAGATTAGCCCATCTGAAGCAAAACCAGGAGATCTTATCTTCTTACAAGGTACTTACAGAGCAGGCGTATCTCACGTTGGTATTTATATTGGTGGCGGTCAAATGATTCATGCTGCTGATGAATCAACAGGTGTTACTTACGGTAGCGTAAATAGCTCTTATAACCAAAAACATTTCTTAGGTTACGGAAGATTATAGGATTATAATTTAATAAAAAAACGTGTATAAAGTCGATAGCTTACTATTTTATAAGTGGGTTATCGGCTTTTTTGAGTTTTTACGAGATTATAAGAAAAGTTTATAGTAGTGCTGGAGGTGGTTGCTGATGCTTGCTGGAAAACAGTTGCTATTAGAAGAACTCTCTTCAGACGTGCGGGATACATTACATGATTTGAAAAAGAAGAAAGAGGTCGTATGTGTACAAGGTGTTAAAAAGAAGGCTTCTAAATATGTGTGTCAGCGCTGCGGAAATATAGAGCAGCGACTATTTGCATCATTTTTATGTAAAAGGTGCAGTAAAGTATGTACGTATTGCCGGAAGTGTATAACGATGGGGAGAGTTAGTGAATGTGTTGTACTCGTTCGCGGGATTAATGAAAGAAAAGGAGAAAAGGAGTTAAATCCGTTACAGTGGAAAGGGGCTCTGTCTACTGGTCAGGAGCTGGCTGCACAAGGAGTGATAGAGGCTGTTAAGAAAAAAGAATCGTTTTTTATTTGGGCTGTGTGCGGGGCTGGAAAAACAGAAATGTTATTTTACGGTATGGAAGAGGCATTGCGAAAGGGAGAAAGAGTTTGTATCGCAACACCAAGAACAGACGTTGTGCTGGAACTAGCACCGAGATTACAAGAGGTGTTTCCAAATATACATGTAGCAGCCTTATACGGAGGAAGTGTAGACCGAGACAAAGATGCAGCGTTAGTCGTTGCAACTACGCATCAATTGTTACGTTACTATCAAGCGTTTCATGTCATGATTGTAGATGAGATAGATGCTTTCCCGTATCATGCAGATCAAATGTTACAGTATGCAGTACAACAAGCGATGAAAGAGAAAGCAGCGCGTATTTATTTAACAGCAACTCCCGATGAAAAGTGGAAGCGTAATTTCAGAAGTGGGAAACAAAAAGGTATCATTGTCTCTGGACGATACCATCGTCATCCGTTGCCAGTCCCTCTATTTTGCTGGTGCGGAAATTGGAAGAAAGGCCTCCATCATAAAAGAATTCCTCGAGTTTTACTACAATGGTTAAACATGTACTTAAACAAAAAGTATCCCATTTTTTTATTTGTTCCCCATGTACGATATATAGAAGAAATGAGCTTGTTATTGAAATCATTGGATCATAGAGTGGATGGTGTACATGCAGAAGATCCAATGAGAAAAGAAAAAGTGGCATCTTTCAGAAAGGGAGAAATTCCGTTATTAGTTACAACGACAATTTTAGAGAGAGGAGTAACTGTGAAGAACTTACAAGTGGCGGTGTTAGGCGCGGAAGAAGAAATATTTTCGGAAAGTGCGCTCGTACAAATTGCAGGCCGAGCAGGTCGTAGTTTTGAAGAACCTTATGGTGAGGTTATTTATTTTCATTACGGTAAGACAGAGGCGATGGTACGAGCGAAAAAACATATTCAAAGTATGAACAAAAATGCGAAAGAACAAGGATTGATCGATTAATGCATTGTCTACTTTGTGATGAATATATTTTGGGAACAGTTAGTTGGTGTACCTTCTTTGTAAAGCCTCATAAAAAATATATATGTGATAGGTGTGAGCGGAAACTTTCCTATATTATAGGAGAAATTTGCATGGAGTGTGGGCGACCTTTAGAGGACTTGCCTTCCGAATATAAAGAAAATGATATTTGTGTGGATTGCGTAAGGTGGATAAATGAGGAGAAGTATCGTCCTTTTAAAAATCGTTCTTTGCACGTATACGATGGTGAGATGAAAGAAATATTAGCACAGTTTAAGTTTCGGGGGGATGCGGAGTTAGTTCATATTTTTCATCGATCCTTTCGGGAGCTATTTCAAAAGCATTTTGCGAGTGTTTCAAGTGTTATTGCTGTTCCACTTAGTAGGGAACGGGAATATGAACGTGGTTTTAATCAGGCAGAGTTATTAGCAGCTTGTTTACCTGTCAAAATTTCTTATCCATCATTATGGAGAAGGGAAACAGAAAAGCAAAGTAAGAAGACACGTAAAGAAAGGATTTCGGGAAGTAATCCTTTTTATTTTCAGGGAGAAGAGATGTTTCATGGTCAACACATCTTACTTGTTGATGATGTATATACGACAGGAATTACAGTTAGACAAATTGGAAGTCTTTTATACGATAGAGGAGCAAGGGAAGTTTCTAGTTTGACGCTCTGTAGAAGTTGATCTATAACTGTCGAAAGGGATAATAAAAAGACGATAAGTCTTCTTTGACTTCGTAAGTTGTCATTCGTTATAGTCAAATTATGGGGTGAATGCCCTGATTTTTAGAGTGAAGGGAATGGAATGAATATGCAAGGAAGAGTGAAATGGTTCAATGCAGAAAAGGGATTTGGGTTTATTGAGCGTGAAGATGGTGATGATGTGTTTGTTCATTTTTCTGCTATTCAACAAGATGGATATAAGTCATTAGAAGAAGGGCAACAAGTTGAGTTTGACATTGTAGATGGAGCACGTGGACCACAAGCAGCTAATGTTGTAAAACTGTAGGGATATTGTTTTTGGGAAGAGAAAGCTGCGTTTGTGGCAACGTTATATATATGTAGTAGAACCTCTTGTTTTTTGCAAGGGGTTTTTGTTATGAATCAAGTTGTCAAAAAGTTGTTTCTTTTCTGTAACGAATTGTCCACAGTTATATTCGTTATTCACGATGTGAATAGGATAAAATAAAGATAGAAACGATGCATCTTTTCATTTCAACAAAAAACGATAAAAAAATCGCAATTCCACTAATTTTTTTAAAAAAGTTAGAAGGAGTTTTTAAGCCAGTGTCGAAATTATAGTACATAGGCTTGAAAGGAGGAATTCATCTATGAAATTCAACATTCGTGGTGAAAATATTGAAGTAACTCCAGCATTAAAGGAATATGTAGAGAAAAAACTAAGTAAGTTAGAGCGTTATTTTGATACATTCCCAGAGATTAAAGTTAATTTAAAAGTATACTCTGACAAGCAACGTGTCGAGGTAACAATCCCATTTACTGATTTATTACTTCGTGCAGAAGAAACTAATAGCGATATGTACGCTGCTATCGATTTAGTAGTTGATAAAATTGAGCGACAAATTCGTAAACATAAAACAAAGGTAAATCGTAAGTTACGTGAGAAAGGTTCTATGAAAACGAACTTTATCCTTCCAGAAGCAGTAGCTGTTCTGGATGAGGTAGAAGAGGATGAACTAGAACTTGTACGTACAAAACGATTCGATTTAAAACCGATGGACGTTGAAGAAGCGATCCTACAAATGGATATGCTAGGGCATAATTTCTTCGTCTTCACAAATGCTGATACAAATGAAACTAATGTTGTATATGGCCGTAAAGATGGGAAATATGGTTTAATCGAAACTAAATAATAATTCAGAAGCGCAGCCGAAATGGCTGCGCTTTTTTTGCTGGAAATAGATTTTTTTAAAAAATTTTCTTAATTTAGAACGAGACATCTTGCCGATTGTTGTCATAGTTATAAGACAAGTGTTACAATTATCATTAGGTATATACATTTTAGTTTTTTTAATTAGGAGAAAAATTGGCATAACATACATTTGATTTTTATAACGACTGATTGAAATAGAGAAAAAGAAAAAACAATCAGAAGTTTTATTTTAATAAAAAGAGGAGCGTATTTCCTATGATCGGTATTTTAAAAAAGGTGTTTGATGTAAATCAACGCCAAATTAAACGTATGCAGAAGACAGTTGAGCAAATTGATGCATTAGAGCCATCTATTAAGCCATTAACTGATGAACAATTAAAAGGGAAGACGCTTGAATTTAAAGAACGTCTAACAAAAGGTGAGACAGTAGATGATCTACTACCTGAAGCTTTTGCGGTTGTTCGTGAAGCTGCGACTCGTGTTCTTGGAATGCGTCCGTATGGCGTACAGTTAATGGGTGGTATTGCCTTACATGAAGGGAATATCTCTGAGATGAAAACGGGTGAAGGTAAAACATTAACATCTACATTACCTGTATATTTAAATGCCTTAACAGGAAAAGGTGTTCACGTTGTTACAGTCAATGAATACTTAGCACAACGTGATGCAAGTGAAATGGGACAACTTCATGAGTTCCTAGGCTTAACAGTAGGAATTAACTTAAACAGTATGTCACGCGAAGAAAAACAAGAGGCTTATGCTGCTGATATTACGTATAGCACAAATAATGAGCTGGGATTCGATTACTTACGTGACAACATGGTTTTATATAAAGAGCAGTGCGTTCAACGCCCGCTTCACTTTGCTATTATCGATGAAGTCGATTCTATCTTAGTCGATGAAGCGCGTACGCCGCTTATTATTTCTGGGCAAGCGCAAAAATCAACAGAGCTATACATGTTTGCAAATGCATTCGTTCGTACATTAGAAAATGAAAAAGAATATTCATTTGATGTGAAGACGAAAAATGTAATGTTAACAGAAGATGGTATTACGAAAGCGGAGAAAGCTTTCCATATTGAAAACTTATTCGATTTAAAACATGTAGCACTTCTTCACCATATTAACCAGGCACTTCGTGCGCACGTTGTTATGCACCGTGATACTGATTATGTTGTACAAGAAGGCGAAATCGTAATTGTAGACCAATTTACTGGTCGTCTTATGAAAGGTCGTCGTTATAGCGAAGGTTTACACCAAGCTATCGAGGCAAAAGAAGGCGTAGAAATTCAAAATGAAAGTATGACGCTTGCGACAATTACGTTCCAGAACTACTTCCGTATGTACGAAAAGTTATCTGGTATGACTGGTACAGCGAAAACAGAGGAAGAAGAATTCCGTAACATTTACAATATGAATGTTATCGTAATTCCAACAAACAAACCGATTGTTCGTGATGACCGTGCTGATTTAATCTTCAAATCAATGGAAGGTAAATTTAATGCTGTTGTTGAGGATATTGTAAATCGTCATAAACAAGGACAACCTGTTCTTGTCGGTACAGTTGCAATTGAAACGTCAGAGCTTATTTCAAAAATGTTAACACGTAAGGGTGTACGTCATAACATCTTAAATGCGAAAAACCATGCGCGTGAAGCAGATATCATTGCAGAAGCTGGTATTAAGGGCGCTGTAACGATTGCGACGAACATGGCGGGCCGTGGTACGGATATTAAGCTTGGAGAAGATATTAAAAACGTTGGTTTAGCCGTTATCGGTACAGAACGTCACGAAAGTCGTCGTATTGATAATCAGCTACGTGGTCGTTCTGGTCGTCAGGGAGACCCTGGTGTTACGCAATTCTACTTATCAATGGAAGATGAACTAATGCGCCGCTTCGGTTCTGATAATATGAAATCAATGATGGATCGCCTTGGTATGGATGATTCACAGCCAATCGAAAGTAAAATGGTTTCTCGTGCAGTTGAATCTGCGCAAAAACGTGTAGAAGGAAATAACTATGATGCACGTAAGCAGTTACTACAATACGATGATGTACTTCGTCAGCAACGTGAAGTTATTTACAAACAGCGTCAAGAAGTAATGGAATCGGACAACTTACGCGATATTATTGAAGGTATGATGAAATCTACAGTAGAACGTGCTGTTGCGCTTCATACACAAGAGGAAATGGAAGAAGATTGGAACATTAAAGGTCTTGTTGACTACTTAAATACAAACCTTCTGCAAGAAGGAGATGTAAAAGAAGAAGAATTACGTCGCCTTGCTCCAGAGGAAATGAGCGAGCCAATTATCGCGAAATTAATAGAGCGTTACAACGACAAAGAAAAGCTTATGCCAGAAGAGCAAATGCGTGAGTTTGAAAAAGTTGTTGTATTCCGTGTTGTAGATACGAAATGGACAGAGCATATTGATGCGATGGATCACCTTCGTGAAGGTATTCATTTACGTGCTTACGGTCAAATTGATCCACTTCGTGAGTATCAAATGGAAGGATTCGCAATGTTCGAATCGATGATTGCGTCTATTGAAGAGGAAATTTCTCGTTATATTATGAAGGCTGAAATTGAACAAAACTTAGAGCGTCAAGAAGTTGTTCAAGGCGAAGCTGTTCATCCATCTAGTGATGGCGAAGAGGCGAAGAAAAAACCAGTTGTAAAAGGTGACCAAGTAGGACGCAACGATCTATGTAAATGTGGTAGCGGTAAAAAATATAAAAACTGCTGTGGTATCGGGAAGTAATACAGGGCGGTAGCCCAGACTGCTTTGCAAAATTTTACATCAAAAATGTATAATTAAGAAGGATTAAGCTCTCTCCGTCATAAGCGGAGAGAGTTTCCCTTGTTTTCATACGAAAGTAACAGCAATTACATAGAGGTGAAGGAAATGGAATTAGTAGAAATTAGACAAGAATTAGAGAAAATGGCTAAGAGATTAGCGGCTTTTAGGGGGTCTCTTTGACCTTCCTACTAAGGAAAAACAAATTGCAGAATTAGAAGAAAAAATGATGGCCGCAGGATTTTGGGATGACCAACAAGGCGCACAAGTTGTAATTAATGAAGCAAATGCACTGAAAGATATGGTTGGAAAGTTTCGTCAGTTAGATGAGACATTCGAAAATTTGGAAATAACGCATGAGCTTTTAAAAGAAGAATATGATGAAGATTTACATGAGGAGCTTGAATCAGAAGTAAAAGGCTTAATTCAAGAAATGAATGACTATGAACTTCAGTTATTATTAAGCGATCCTTATGATAAAAATAATGCGATTTTAGAATTACACCCAGGTGCTGGTGGAACAGAGTCACAAGACTGGGGTTCTATGTTATTACGTATGTACACACGTTGGGCTGAAAAACGTGGGTTTAAAGTAGAGACTGTTGACTACTTACCAGGTGACGAAGCTGGTATTAAGAGTGTTACTTTATTAATTAAAGGTCATAATGCTTACGGTTATTTAAAGGCAGAGAAAGGTGTACATCGTCTTGTACGTATTTCGCCGTTCGATTCTTCAGGCCGTCGTCATACATCGTTCGTATCTTGTGAAGTTGTACCTGAGTTCAATGATGAAGTTGAAATCGAAATACGTTCAGAAGACTTAAAAATTGATACGTACCGTGCAAGTGGTGCGGGTGGACAGCATATTAATACGACAGACTCAGCAGTTCGTATTACACATACACCAACAAACACAGTTGTAACATGTCAGTCAGAGCGTTCACAAATTAAAAACCGTGAGCACGCGATGAAGATGTTAAAAGCGAAATTATACCAAAAGAAATTAGAAGAGCAACAAGCGGAGTTAGATGAAATTCGTGGTGAACAAAAAGAAATCGGATGGGGTAGCCAAATTCGTTCTTACGTATTCCACCCGTATTCTCTTGTGAAAGACCACCGTACAAATACAGAGGTTGGTAACGTGCAAGCAGTTATGGATGGAGAAATTGATCCATTTATTGATGCTTACTTACGTTCTCGCATCTAATAAAGTGAAACTTTAATCAGAGGGAATTTTGTTCATCCCCACTGATTATCAGCCCGCATTCAACCTAACTTCTTTGCTCTCGCTGAATTTTGAGGCGGGGTCTTACTGCTCACAAATAGCGGGATAAGCGAAAAAAAGCCAACAAAGTTGTCGGCGTATGCTGAGGATAATCGAGGATATAAAGAATTTGATTTTATTTTTATAGATGAAGTAAAGAGGAAGAGAAGTTGGAAACGACAACTTCTCTTTTTGATGAGATTATATGTAGCATACAATGTTGTATATTGTATTGTAAAAAGTAGAGAATAGTAAAACAGGGCGGTAATAGAGTAAGACTTGAACAGAACTTTTCTGATTTCCTGTTCAAAAAGAATTCTTTATAGAAGTTTTTACGTTGTTCACAGAATTGAAACAACTTATGAAAGCTTTATATTATCAGGGTTCTTACTGTATTTTTGAAGAATTTGAAATATACCTTAGTTTTTCTATATAAAGATAATGCTTATAATGAAAATGAGTGTGTTAGGAATGAAAAGAATATCAACAATGGGGAGCGATAGAAGTGAAAAAGAAATTGTTGGCTATTGCGCTAGGGACATCAGTAGTTTTTGCTTTAGGAGCATGTGGAAATAAAGAAGAGAGTAAGCCTTCGAAACAATCTGCAAGCACAGATAGCGCAGAGCAAATTTATCAAAAAAGTTGTATTGGTTGTCATGCTAAAGATTTATCAGGAGCAACTGGCCCAGATTTACGAAAAGTAGGACAGAAATATGATGCGGCAGAGATTGAAAAGATTATTGAAAAGGGTCGCGGGTCCATGTCACCAGGAATCATTCAAGGTGAGGATGCGAAAAAAGTAGCTGAGTGGTTAGCTGAACATAAATAAAAAGGGTAAAATGGACGAGTTGATTATATAATCTTATCCCAAAATGATTTTGGGTAAGAATTATGACGACTCGTTTCCTTTTTTGGAGTGTAACATAACTGTAACAAAATTGTATCCGAACTGGAAACCGTTTGATGTTACAATGAGGTTTGTAGAATTTTGCTGAAATATATTACATAGTAGTATTGCTTATAAAAAGATTGTAAGTAGACTACCTTCAACAAGAGTGGTTAAGCGAGAATAAAAGGTTATCTTTTATTTTCAGATGTACAGAAAAGTATTTCGAAAAAAATCATTAAGTATTGGGTGATAAATAATGATAAAAATGACGAATGTTTATAAGGAGTACCCGAATGGTATGAAAGCCATTGCTGGTCTCACAGTTAACATTAAACAAGGTGAGTTTGTATATGTAGTTGGACCGAGTGGAGCCGGGAAATCTACATTTATTAAAATGATGTATCGTGAAGAAAAGCCATCTACAGGATCAATTAATGTAAATGGACTTGTTATTGAAACATTAGCAGAAAGAGATGTTCCCTATTTCCGTCGTCAATTAGGCGTAATTTTCCAAGATTTTAAATTACTACCTAAGTTAACGGTATATGAGAATGTTGCGTTTGCCTTAGAAGTAATTGAAGAAGAAAAAGAAGCCATTCGTGAGCGTGTAACAGAAGTTTTAGGTCTTGTAGGTCTTGAGGATCGTGCAGACGCACTACCAAGTGAACTTTCGGGCGGAGAGCAGCAACGTGTTGCGATTGCGAGAGCGATTGTTAATAGACCAAAGGTTGTAATTGCCGATGAACCAACAGGTAACTTAGATATTGAAACAGCTCTTGATATTATGAAGATCTTTACGCGTATTAACGAGCGTGGTACAACGATTGTTATGGCGACACATAACGCAGATATCGTAAATACAATTCGTCATCGTGTAATCGCGATTGAAGGCGGAAAAATTGTTCGAGATGAGATTGAGGGAGGATACGGATATGAAGGCTAAGACCCTTAGTCGACATTTGCGAGAAGGTGTAAAGAATCTATCACGTAACGGATGGATGACGTTTGCTTCTGTTAGTGCAGTAACAGTTACATTATTACTTGTAGGTGTCTTTTTAACAGCGATTATGAATATGAACCATTTTGCGACGAAAGTAGAGCAAGATGTAGAGATTCGTGTACACATTGATCCAGCAGCAAAAGAAGCGGATCAAAAGAAATTAGAAGATGATATGAGTAAGGTTGCAAAAGTAGACTCTATTAAATATTCATCTAAAGAAGAAGAGCTAAAACGCTTAATTAAAAGCTTAGGTGATAGCGGAAAAACGTTTGAGTTATTTGAACAAGATAACCCACTTAAAAACGTATTCATTGTAAAAGCAAAAGAACCAACAGATACAGCAACAATTGCGAAAAAGATTGAAAAAATGCAGTTTGTAAGTAACGTTCAATACGGTAAAGGTCAAGTTGAAAAATTATTTGATACTGTAAAAACAGGACGTAATATCGGGATTGCGCTAATTGCTGGTCTTTTATTCACAGCGATGTTCTTAATCTCTAATACAATTAAAATTACAATTTATGCTCGTAGTACAGAAATCGAAATTATGAAACTGGTAGGTGCAACAAACTGGTTTATTCGTTGGCCGTTCTTATTAGAGGGATTATTCCTAGGAGTATTAGGATCAATTATTCCAATTGGCCTAATTCTAGTTACGTATAATTCACTACAAAGTGTGTTTAACGAAAAACTTGGCGGAACAATTTTCGAACTTCTACCATACAGTCCTTTCGTATTCCAATTAGCTGGTTTACTAGTGTTAATCGGGGCTTTAATCGGTATGTGGGGAAGTGTAATGTCAATTCGTCGCTTCTTAAAAGTATAAAAAGTTGCAAACATAATTCGTACAAGCTTATCATATAGTAGAAATAGGTAAAGGCATCACACACTGTGTGATGCCTTTTGCTACACCACCTGTGTGTTTTGGAAAGGGGAATTCCGCATTGAAACGTAGAGTTGCAATTATTGGAATGGTTGTTGCATTTTTAATTGGTGCTGGCGGAATGTTTGCAGGTATGTCTTTATTTGGGGTTAACCCAGCAGAGGTAACGCAAACAATTTCGAGTGGAAACGCTAGCACCGCGCAAGGGAATTTGGCAAAAATTAATGAGGCGTATGCACTAATTGATTCACGTTATGTGGAAGACGTGAAGGATGACAAGTTAGTCGAAGGTGCAATACAAGGCATGTTGTCTACGCTGAAGGACCCTTATTCCACGTATATGGATAAAGAAACGGCTAAACAGTTTAGTGAATCGCTTGATCCTGAGCTAGAGGGGATCGGGGCTGAGGTGAACAAAACGGACGGTAAGCTTATTATCGTATCTCCAATTAAAGGCTCACCGGCAGAAAAGATTGGAATTAAACCGAATGACCAAATTTTATCTGTAGATGGAAATAGTGTGAAAGATTTATCACGTGAAGAAGCAGTATTAAAGATTCGTGGTAAAAAAGGAACGACTGTCGCGATTGAAATTAAGCGTGCAGGAGTAGCTGATCCGATTGTATTTAAAATTAAGCGTGAAAAAATTCCAATCTTCACAGTGTTTAGTTCTGTGAAACAAGAGAGCGGAAAAGATATCGGTTATATGCAAATCACTTCTTTTGCTGAAAATACGGCGAAAGAATTTAAGGATCAGTTAAAAGAGTTAGAGAAGAAAAACATAAAAGGCTTAGTTATTGACGTGCGTGGTAATCCTGGTGGCTACTTAAATAGTGTAGAAGAGATACTAGGGGAAATTATGACGGATAAAAAGCCGATGCTACAAGTAGAACAACGAAATGGTGAGAAGAAGAAATTCTCTACGGAACTGAAAGAGAGAAAGCCATATCCAATTTCAGTATTAATTGATAACGGAAGTGCTTCTGCTTCAGAGATTTTAGCGGGTGCGCTAAAAGAGGGAGAAGGATACGATTTAATTGGTGAAAAAACATTTGGTAAAGGTACTGTTCAGCAAGCCGTTCCATTTAAAGATGGCAGCAACATTAAATTAACGATGTTTAAATGGCTAACACCGGATGGAAACTGGATTCATAAAAAAGGAATTGCGCCAACAGTAGAAGTGAAGCAACCAGATTATTATCATGCGACACCAATTCAAATTGAAAAGACACTTTCATACAATTCAAATGATGTCCAAGTAAAACACGCGCAAGAAATGCTTAAGAGTTTAGGATATGTACCAGGACGTGAAGATGGATACTTTAGTAAAGAGACAGAATCAGCGCTGAAAGCATTCCAAAATGCGAATGAGATGGAAGCGACAGGACAGCTGGATAAAAAGACAGCTGAGGCGATTCAAACTAAAATTATTGAAAAAATCCGTTCTGGAGAAAACGATCTACAATTACAGTCAGCATTAAAGTTAATAGTGAAATAAAGTGAAACTTTAATCAGTGGGGGTTTTCTTCATCCCCCACTGATTATTAGTTGAACCAATCGGACTTTTATGGGCAGTTGACCCCCCACCTAAATTCTTTGCTTTCGCTGAATTTTGAGGTGGGGGTCTTACTCCCCATTAAAGCGGGATAAAAAGAAATACAGGTAGTTTGCTGCCTGTATTTTTTTGTGTTAAACAAACGTTTGTCCAGTTATGATAATATAAAAAGAAAGAATGATATAAATGGTGGTGATTGGGTTCGTGGAGGCATGGATTTTTGAAATAATGCGGGCAGTTGGACGTTTTTTCTTACACCCTGCTGTCTATGTATTTTTAATAAGTAGTATCTTCGTTGGATACTTACGTATGTTACGAGAACGAAAGGATTTTTCCTTTAAAGTTTATGATATTTGGTTTGAACTGCGAACATCTCTATTTGCGGGAGTTGGATACGGATTAATCGTATCTATTATTACAATTGGACTTGGCCTTGTTGTTTCCAAAGCGAGCTTATGGGTCATCTTATTTTGGACGTTACTATTTGGATTAACTGCTATGTATCGATATTTATCAGCAGCTTATACATTTAGTATCGCAATTGTATGCGTTCTATTATCTTCTAAGCTACCAGTTTCCTTCTTACAGCTTGGAGAAGGGGAAGAGAGTACGATTGTATCTCTTGCTATTTTACTAGGCGTCATGCTTGTTGTAGAGGGCTTGTTGATTTCTAAAAATGCAGTAGGATATTCTACGCCGAAGATTCGTAAGGGTAAGCGTGGGCTAAAGATTGGTTTACACGAATCAAAGCGTTTATGGATCGTGCCTATTTTTATTCTTGTACCAGGTGATGCAGTAACGCAGTTTATTTCATGGTGGCCTGTCGTTTCAATCGGTTCAGATACCTATTCTCTATTCCTCGTTCCATTTTTAATTGGATTTATGAGAAGGATTAGAAGTTATGAGCCGACGGAAGCTTTATTATTTACAGGAAGACGTGTTTACGGATTAGCAGCACTTGTACTTGTTTTAGGAATCGCAAGTTATTGGTGGCATGTACTTGCAATTATCGCAATGGGAGTCGCAATGCTTGGGCGTTTCACGATTTCGATGCAAGAAAAAATTGCGGATGAGACAAGACCGGCGTACTTCGCTGCACGTAATGATGGGCTTGTTGTATTAGATACAATCCCGAATACAATTGGGGCAGAGCTGCATTTACTGCCTGGAGAAGTAATTACGAAAGTAAATGGAGTCATTCCAGGAAGCGCTGAGGAATTTTATGATGCGCTTCAAACGAAGACGACGGGGGCATTTTGTAAATTAGAAGTATTAGATACAAATGGTGAGCTTCGTCTTGCTCAAACGGCATTATACGCTGGGGGACATCATGAATTAGGTATTGTATTTGTTCAGCAGGAGCATGAGTGGGATTCGGAAGCTATGTAATAATAAAATGAAAGAAGAGGTTATATAACATTGTAGTTATATAGCCTCTTCTTTTTTGATTTACGGTTTTACTTGAGCGTAATGTTGCACAACAAACTCACGAAACGTTTGTGCAGCAAGTGATAAGTAGTGTTTTTCATTCCATACTAAATGAGGCGTCCATTGGCAAACGGGCTCTTCAATATGGAGAAGCGTTAGCGGGGGTAATTCCTTTTTTGCTGCGATTGGTAAAAAAGCAACGCCAAGTCCAGTGCGTACTAAGCCGCTTATTGCTGCAGGTTCATCTCCTTCACATACAATGTTAGGCGTAAACCCAGCTTGTCTGCAGAAATTGTCTGTAATCTCACGGAAGCTATACCCTGGTTTTAGGGAGATAAAAGGATCATTTGCTACTTCACTTAGCTTGATACGATCGCGATCTTTGAGTCGATGTGTACTTGGTACAGCTAGTACAATCTCTTCGGTCATTAATGGAAGACTATAGACTCCTAGTCGATCAATAGGTGAAGGTGTGAGACAAAAGTCGATTTCGCCTTTTTCAAGAAGCTGAATTTTTAATTCTTCTGTAGATGCTTGTGTTATGCGGAAGTTAATGTGTGGATATAGGGCTAGGAAAGGTGCTAGCAATTCAGAGACCCGATTTAAAGTTGTAGTAGCTACTACAACACTTCCTTGTTCTAATCCAGCCATATCTGTAACTTGTCGTTTGCCTACTTCGAGTGCCTCAAGGGCTGTATCCACTTGCTTGAGAAAAGCCTTTCCGAAAGTGTTTAGACGGATTTTTCGTCCGATTCGATCAAATAAGGGAACCCCTAACTCTTCTTCTAATCGAGAGATAGTAACGCTTAAAGCTGGTTGGGAGATATGAAGTTCTTGTGCCGCTTTTGTTATATGTTCCGTCCGAGCGACTGTCTTAAAATACTTGAGCTGCAGCAATTCCATAAATTATGTTCACCTTCTCTTATATACTCGAAGTTATTAATATGATAGTTATTTTATATTTTTGTTTATCAATAATCAATTTTATAATAGGAGTGTGAAAAGAAATACTATAAGAATTTATATATAGATAAAAAATGAGGTGGATGATTTTTGGATATTCAAAAATATTTAGAGCATATTCAATCTGAAAAAAGAGAGGTAAGTTTCTCTTACTTATCTCATCTTCAAAAGCAACATGTACTCAACGTTCACTTTGAGAATCTTGATATTCTTGCAAGAAAACCTCTATCTTTGCGTGAAGAAGATTTATATCAAAAAATTGTTCATGCGAAGAAGGGTGGCGTGTGCTACGAGTTAAACGGAATATTTTATTTTCTGCTAAAAGAATTAGGATTTGATTCCTATCTTATGGCAGGAACTGTATATGTAAGAGAAGGAATTTGGGCTCTTGAAAATGCTCATTTATTCATAATCGCACCAATTGATAATAAAGAGTATTTGGTGGATGTAGGCATGGGCGGTAATTCACCGAGAATTCCTGTTCCGTTGAATGGAGAGGAAGTTGTGGATAGTGATGGTCTTTACCGAGTAAATAAAGACGAGACAACATCATTTTATTATTTGCAAAAAAAGACGGATGATGATTGGGAGATGCTATATCGATTTGAACAGCCGTCTCATAAATGGAACTTGGAAAACATTCATCCAATTTGTGTCTTAACTGAAAAAGCTCCAGAATCAATGTTCAATAAGGTGTATTTCCTTTCACGAGTTACAGAAAATGGGCGCATCACCTTGTTAGGAGACACACTGATTATTGTTGATGGAAAAGAAAAAACAAAAGAAAAGCTAGAAAAACATGAGATTGAAGAAACTGTTCGTCGTTATTTTCAAATCCAAGTGTAGTGAGGGGATTTTAGGGTGGGTTAATATGTAAATTTAGATCTACAAGTTAAACCGTTTATTGCACAGTTGGAAGTTACGGGATAAGAACAGAGAAGCGAAAGATTTATCGGGAGTATGATGAGTTTTGAACTATTTAAAGGATGTATTTGTGAAAAAATAAAAGGAACGAAACTTATCAGTAGAGCACTTTGGATTGAATACGATCCGTAACATATAGAAATGAAGCCTAATTTCTCATGGATATAAATGAGGAGTTAGGCTTTTTAAATTTATCCACTTTTTTGGTTTCATAGACGGATAACTTGAATAATTATTTGATAATGGTTATCATTTAGGGAGTCTTTTTAATTTTGGAAAATGGAGGTAAGATATGCTACGTAAATTTTTTTCTTACTATAAACCGTATAAAGGTTTATTTATACTCGACTTTTCTTGCGCGGTTGTCGCAGGATTACTAGAACTTGGCTTCCCGCTTATCGTAAATCAATTTATTGATAAGTTATTGCCAGGACAAAACTGGACGCTTATTTTATGGGCTTGTTTCGGTTTACTAGCAGTTTATATATTAAATGCAGGCTTACAATATGTCGTTACATACTGGGGACATATGCTTGGCGTTAACATTGAGACGGATATGAGGCAGAAATTATTTGATCACATTCAAAAGCTATCATTCAGATTTTTTGATAATAATAAAACAGGTCATTTAATTTCACGTCTTACAAATGATTTAATGGAAATCGGGGAAATTGCTCACCATGGGCCAGAAGATTTATTTATCGCTGTTATGACTTTAGTTGGGGCGTTCTCATTCATGATGATGATCAACTGGAAGTTAGCGCTATTAACGTTCTTCGTCATTCCATTCCTACTATGGTTGGCACTTTACTTCAACAAAAAAATGACAGGTACGTTTAGACGTTTATTCTCAGATGTTGCGGATTTCAATGCATGTATTGAGAACAACGTTGGTGGTATTCGCGTTGTACAAGCATTCGGAAATGAAAAGTTTGAGAAAGAACAATTTGCTGTGAACAACGCTCGTTTCCGTACAACGAAATTAATGGCGTATAAAATTATGGCGTTAAATTCATCGATTAGTTATATGCTCATGCGTCTCGTAACGCTCTTCGTCTTAATATGCGGTACATGGTTTGTTCTGCAAGGCGAATTAACGTATGGTGGATTTATCGGATTCGTTCTATTAACGAATATTTTCTTCCGCCCAATCGAAAAAATTAATGCGGTAATCGAAAGCTATCCGAAAGGGATTGCTGGTTTTAAGAGATATGTAGAGCTTCTTGAAACAGAGCCTGACATTGTAGACTCTAAAGATGCGATAGAAGTAAAACATGTACATGGTGATATTCAATATAACAACATTACGTTCGGATATGAAAACAAAGAACCGATTTTAAATGAGATTAGTTTGAAAATCCATGCAGGTGAAACGGTTGCTTTCGTTGGACCGTCAGGGGCAGGGAAAACAACACTATGTAGTTTATTACCACGATTTTACGAGCAATCATCTGGATCGATTCAAATTGATGGCATTGATACGAAAGATATGACGTTATCTTCACTTCGTAAGCAAATCGGAATTGTGCAGCAAGATGTGTTCTTATTCTCAGGAACGATTCGTGAAAATATCGCTTACGGAAACTTAAAGGCGTCAGAAGCTGAAATTTGGCAGGCGGTAAAGAGAGCTCAATTAGAAGATTTAATTTACTCACAACCAGACGGTTTAGATACTGTTATCGGTGAGCGCGGTGTGAAACTTTCAGGCGGACAGAAACAACGTCTAGCTATTGCTCGTATGTTCTTGAAAAACCCGCCAATTTTAATACTAGATGAAGCGACTTCCGCATTAGATACAGAGACGGAACTTGCGATTCAAAAATCGCTTGCAGAATTAGCAGTTGGCCGTACAACGTTAGTTATCGCTCACAGACTTGCAACGATTAAAAATGCAGATCGTATCGTCGTTGTAAATAAAGACGGTATTGCAGAGCAAGGTTCACATGATGAATTAATTGAGCAAGGCGGAGGATACAGTAGGTTATACGAAGCTCAGTTTAGTTCGTAAATATAATTTGTACTGAATTAGTGCACCATAAGTAGGTGAAAATCTCATATGGGAGGCTATAAAGTATGATTGTAACAACAACGTCTACAATTCAAGGCAAAGAAATTATTGAGTATATCGATATCGTCAATGGAGAAGCGATTATGGGCGCGAATATCGTTCGTGACCTTTTCGCCTCTGTCCGTGACGTTGTCGGCGGTCGTGCAGGCGCTTATGAAAGTAAATTAAAAGAAGCGCGCGACATCGCAATGGAAGAAATGAAAACTTTCGCAAGACAAAAAAATGCGAATGCAATTGTTGGTATCGACGTGGATTACGAAGTAGTTCGCGAAGGAATGCTAATGGTTGCAGTGAGCGGGACTGCTGTCCGTATATAAAGCGAAAAAGCCGTGCTGATGCACGGCTTTTTCACTTTTATTGATGCTATTCTATGTCGAAGTTTCAGTATTTCTTGGGAAATGCGGAAGGCCCTGTCGATATATAGGGAAGACATTAGAGCGCTTCTTTACATTCTCGGATTTGAACTAATAATGTTTCGTATTCTTGTTCGAGAGATGTGATGTCATCGTGATGATTTGGTATGGAAATTCGGCCGATGATTTCTGTTAATTTTGTTTGTAATCGTAATAATTCTTGTTCAGTAACGTTTACAGAATTCCCGGTTGTTCTTTTTGTGTATTGTTCGTAATTACCATGGAAGATTCTTGGTTCACTCTCATCTACTTGTAGAATATGGTCTGCAACAGAGCGAATAAAGGCACGGTCATGGCTAATGAAAAGTATTGTGCCAGGGTATTCTTGTAACATGATTTCTAATTCTTCTTGCGTCGCTAAGTCCAAATAGTTTGTCGGTTCATCGAGCAGAAGCATATTATAGTTTCCTAAAAATACTTTTGCGAGTGCAACCTTCATTCGTTCACCGCCGCTTAGAACGTGAACAGGTTTATGAACATCTTCACGGCGGAATAGGAGTCGTGCAAGTATTGTGCGAGCGAATGCTTCTGTATAGTTTGTTTCTTCTAGAACGTTTTCTAAAATGGTTTTATCTGTTTTTAAAATTGATAGTGTTTGTTCGAAGTATCCGATTTTACAGCTTTTCGATAGCTGTATGCCACGCTCGTTTGCGAGAAGCATGTTGAACAAAGTTGTTTTGCCGCTTCCATTTTCCCCTAAAACGGCAAGCTTTGCACCAGGAGCAATCGTTCCATTCATATTTGTAAATAGTGTGCGGTCGTCTATTTTCTTTGTTACTTTATTGAACTGTACTGCCACTTTACTATGAATGGGTGTATGGTATTGCACGTCAAACTGGGCCTGAGAAAGATCCTTTGGCTTTTCCTTCTTTTCTAGTTTTTCGAGACGTGTCTCTAATGCTTTCGCTGCTTTGGTAACCTTTTCTTGCCCATGAGCCCCGCTTAACTTATACAGTTTAGATTCAGATGAGCTGAACCTTGTTGGGATTTTTGTCATGTTAGAAGCACGTTGCTTTCTTTGTAGAATGGACTGCTCTAAACGATTTTTTTCTTGTACATATTGCTCATATTCTGCTTGTTTTTGTATTCGCTCACGTTCTTTTTGTTTTCGATAGTTGGAATAGTTTCCTTTATATTCTTGAATCATCCCGTCTTCAATTTCAATAATTTTTGTACATATATTATCTAAAAAGTCACGATCATGCGATATTAAAACAAGAGCCCCTTTATAAGATAAAAGTGCCTTTTCTAATTGCTCTGTACCGATCATATCTAAGTGGCTTGTTGGTTCGTCAGCGAATAAAATGCCTGCCTCTTGCTCGAGAGCATGGGCAATCTTTAGACGCATTCGTTCACCGCCGCTCATTGAATTTGAGACGTTTGAAATATTCCATTTTCCTTTTGCAGGAGAAGAAGCGACCTCTGGTAATTCCTCGCTAATTTGAGGAATGATGCTTATAGAGCTATGATGAGTTACTATGCCTTTATCAGCTTCTATTTCTTTACTTAATATTTGTAATAACGTAGATTTACCAGCTCCGTTGACTCCGACAATTCCTATGCGATCCTGTGCTTGAATTTCCAGTGATGGTAACGTAAATAGTGTGCGATCACCAAAGCTCTTTTCAATATTACGTGCGAATAAAATAGTCATAAAAAAACCTCCCTAGTTTCACTAGAGAGGATAAACGTCGCCCTTGCATGTAAAAAATCGTACATAAATAAACGATTTTTTTACATGATCGTTTCGAAAGAAAGTATCGACAAATGGACAGACTAATCCCCTGCTAGTTTTCATCATTTTTGTTCACTATTTGTGATGGATGAAATAAATAAGAGAATTAGAACTTCATTGGTCAAAGTACCTTCCTTTCATAATATTACTTTTATTGTATGCGCATACAAATGAGTTTGTCAAACTTATTTCTGTTTGTGATTTTTGAATTCTTTATTATAAATTTGTACCTTTGCTAGCGCCTCAGCATCATTTTGGATTTCATCTAATCCATTCGCATCTCCGATAACATACCCTTCAAATGATGAACCAACAAAATCAAAGATATATTGGAATTGAGCAATAAGCGGTAATGCTTTTAGTTTTGGATTGTCCCCACCAACGATGACAACATACATTTTTTTGCCCTTCATTTTTTCTTTGAAATGAAGGGATGTATCACGCAAGCTTTGTGACCAGCGATCAACAAAATTTTTCATATGTCCACTCATTCCGTACCAATATAATGGTGTAGCAAAGATAATCGTGTCGTGCTCTAACATGCGTTTGGTTAACTGCCCATAGTCATCATTTACAGGTTGAAATCCTTCTGCATCATGACGTTGATCCGTAATAGGATGAACTGTATGGTCTCGCAAGTAAATTTGTTCTGTTTCCATTCCATCAATCATCATATGTGTTAGAGCTTCCGTATTTCCATTTTGTCTTGAACTGCCGTGTATAACAAACATGTAATCATTCCTTTTCTTTTGCTTGTTTTAGGAGTGAAACGTGTTGTTGCAAATTCTTTTGAATACTGGAAAGTAATGAAATTTGCTTTGTTACTTCATTGAGTTTATCTTCATAAAGCGTAAGGATGCTGCTGCAAGGATTTTCGTACAGGTGTGGTTCAATTTCAAGGCAACGCAGCATCCTTGCCGTCTCTTCTAAATTTAAGCCAATTTGTAAGTACATTTGAATAAGTTCTACTTTTTTGATGGCATTTTCATCAAAATCACGGTAGCCATTTGTGAGGCGTTTAGAAGGGAGTAATCCCTTTTCCTCATAATGTCTTAGTGATCTTTCGCTAACGCCAGTTTCTTTTGATAACTCTCCAATTCGCAACGTGTTTCACTCCTTTTAAACATATTGTAAACCTTCACACTAATGTGAAGGTCAACTCTGTTTTTTCGCAAAAGAATCTACATGATTTAAAAACACTTGAATAGCTTTAGACTGAATAAAGTATTTGCCACGCACGATGGAGAAGGGACGGATGAGTTGTTCATTTGGAACTTCGACGTGGAATAGCTCTTTTGCCAGTAGCTCTTTCCGTACAGTCCAATCAGAAAGGATAGCGATGCCAAGCCCAGCACTAACTGCTTCCTTCACGCTTTGAATACTACTGAATGTAAAGAATCGTTTCATTTTTAAATGGTGTTGATGAATGAAGCGATCACTATAAGCACGTGTTCCAGAACCACTTTCTCTTAATACCCATACTTGATCTTGGAGTGTGTTTTCATTTATTTCATTTGTGCGGAGCAGTGGATGATTTGGCGGAACGACGAGCTTCATTTCATCTTGCATAAATGTTTCAACGTCAACATCGGCATATACGACTTGCCCTTCCACTAAGCCGATATCAATTTGATTAGAGCGAAGGCTTTGCAAAACGTCTTCTGTATTTGAGATAAAAGTATGAACTTCGACGTGTGGATTTTCATTCGCATAGTTAGCTAGTATTTTTGGAAGTAAGTATTCGCCAATTGTAAAACTAGCACCGATGCGAAGAGTTCCTGTTACAACGTTATGTAATTCGTTAATTTCTTGTTTAGCATCTTCGTAAAGAGAGAGCATTTGCTTTGCGTGTATATATAAAATGTTTCCAGCCTCTGTCACTTGAACGTGCTTAGGAGAGCGCTGAATAAGTGTAGTGCCAAATTCGTTTTCTAAGTTGCGTATGTGCATACTTACGCCAGGTTGCGAGAGGTTTAATAGTTCTGCTGCACGGGAGAAGTGTTTCTGTTCAACGACAGTAACAAAAATCTTTAAAATGTCTACGTTCATATAATGGGATCCTTTCGTTTTTCTATCATCTTATCATAAGTATTTCTGATGATAGAGATTCAATATTGATATTAAACTTATTATAGAAACTCTCTTATAATGTAAGTAGAAAGAACATGCATGTTCCAATACGATTATTGGGGTGGTACAAAGTGGAACAAACACTTGTTATACAAAAGAAAAAGGGCTTTGGATTTTCGCAAGGAATTGGGATTACATTATTAATCGCAATTGTCGCGAAATATTTAGCAGAGCTTCCATTTTTAAATATTATGGGACAATTAGTAATTGCTATTCTAATTGGGATGGTTTGGCGAGCAGCTATCGGAGTTCCGCAAGAAGCGATAGCTGGAACGAATTTCGCGAGTAAGAAGTTGCTTCGCTTTGGGATCATCTTACTTGGAATGCGGTTAAATCTTGTTGATATTGCGAAGGCGGGACCGAAAG
Organism: Bacillus cereus group sp. RP37; assembly: GCF_040459695.1. Lineage (NCBI taxonomy): Bacteria > Bacillati > Bacillota > Bacilli > Caryophanales > Bacillaceae > Bacillus > Bacillus cereus group sp. RP37. The sequence continues at coordinate 342,484 of NZ_JARVHP010000001.1, forward strand.
TATTGGTCATCGCAGCGGTTGTTATTACATTTACGATTTTCGTTGTATATGGACTAACGAAAGTATTTAAAGTAGAAAAGAAACTTGGAATTTTAACAGCATGCGGAACGGCAATTTGCGGGGCGGCTGCGGTCGTGGCAATTGCACCGCAAGTGAAAGCGAAGGATGAAGAAACGGCAGTTGGAGCAGCAATTATTGCAATTTTAGGTACGATATTTACACTTATTTATACGCTATTATACCCAGTGCTCGGCTTTTCTCCGTACGGTTACGGTGTATTCTCAGGGGCGACGCTTCATGAAATCGCTCATGTCATCGCAGCTGCGGCGCCAGGGGGAAGCGCGGCTGTAGACATCGCAGTTATCGTGAAATTAACGCGCGTTGCAATGCTTGTACCAGTAGCGATTTTAATCGGATTATGGTTTGGTAAGAGCGAGGGAAGCGAAGAAAAAAGATCGTGGCGTGACCTTCCAATTCCTTGGTTCATCTTCGGATTTTTAGCGATGAGTGCAGTGCATTCACTTGGAATTATTCCAGAAGTTGTCGCGGGCTATATTGTGGTCATTGCTTATATGTTAATCGCAATGGCGATGGCAGGGCTCGGCTTAAATGTAGAGTTTAAAACGTTCCGTAAATTAGGAAGTAAAGCATTCGTCGCGGGGCTAATCGGCTCGGTTTGCTTATCGGTTCTTGGATACGTTCTTGTCTGGGGATTAGGATTTATGTAGTAGGATGAAAAAGCTGTTCCCAAAGGTATTTGGGGACAGCTTTTTCTTATGATTATAGCGCTACGGATGTCGATATATTAAAAAATCGCTGATATAAATTGAATTACTTTTGTACTTTGTTAGAGTAGATGTTCAGTGAAACGTTTTTCTAAAATTTGTAAAGATATCTTTACTTATAACTGGAAAATATTTATAATCCAAGTAAAGATATCTTTACTTTTGAAGGTGGAGCCTATGGGTGTAAAAAATAAAATTAAAGAATTAAGAAAGCAACATCATATAACACAAGTGGAAATGGCAAAGGCGATGCAGGTGACACGGCAGACAATCGTGGCGATTGAAAACCATCATTACAACCCGAGTCTAGAGTTATCCCTAAAAATCGCCAAATATTTTGGAGTGAAGGTGGAGGAAATCTTTACGCTGGAGTAAGGGGAGAGAAAATGAACAATGCTAGAAAGTTGTATATCGGTGCGTTTTTTGGATTGTTTTTGGGAGACATTATAGTTCATATTATGAATCCGGCTATACCAATTTTACCGCTCGTAGTGAGTAACGTTTTAGCAATTGTATTTTTGACAGTGTATGTGTATTACAAAAATCGTAAGTACAGAAAAGAAGAACTTCCCGATATAGATGAGCGAGTAAATGAAAATATAAAAAAGCATGTAAATGTCTCATTTGTATTCGCATTTCTGTTTCTTATTGTTTATATTGTTGCGAGTAAAGCAATAGGCGGGGCTGTTATACCTGTGCAAGAGATATTGATAATATGTAGTTCCTTATTTGCAGGTAGTCTCATCATAGGAGTTATGGTAGGGAAACGAGCATAGCGATAGGAGGAATGAAAAAATGCAGGATGAGTTTGAGAGATTCCAGTCAGATAAAGCGTTTAAATATGTAGGATTATTTTTTACGATTAGTTTAGCGATATGGGGTTTATATAATTTAATTGTTGATGGAAATGCTGGTATGCCGTTTGTTTTATTTGTACTAGGGCAGTGGGTGTATTTTCTTGTGAACTATTGGCCGAAGTGGAGATATAGAAATAGTAAAGAGGCTGATCGTGTATGAGTTTGGCATCGCCTGAGTAAGGCATAAATAGAAAAGGGGAACTGGGATGGGATTACCGGTGTTATGTGTCGCTACAGCTATATTTGCGCTTCTTTGGGGAATGCAAAATTTTTCTCGTAATCCAGTGCCAAGTATTTGTATTATGATTGGTACTGTAGGTTTATCGTATTATTTATTACTATCAGCCCATTATCATAAAACAGCAACGAGCGTTGTTGTTGGAGCACTTATTTTATTTTGTGGTCGTGCTGTACAAAAGGGGTTATTTCCATAAAAGCTGTTTATACAAAGAGTATAAACAGCTTTTTGTATTTTTTTTACAAAACACTTGAAAGTTACGTAACGTCATCTTTTATAATGAAGGGGAAGAGGTGATGGTAGTGATTTCAATACAGCAATTGACGAGAGAAACAGGGGTTACGGTACGTACATTACGTTATTATGATCAAATAGATTTATTAAAGCCAAGTGGGAAAACAGAGGGTGGACATCGGTTATATAGTGAAACTGATGTCATTCGTTTGCAACAAATTTTATTTTTAAAAGAAATGGGATTTTCATTAAAAGAAACTGCGAATATGTTAGTAAAAGGTGAGCTGAATTTAAAGGATTCTCTTGAAAAACAACTTCGATTTGTACAGGAAGAACAAAAGAAGTTCAATCGAATGGAGCGTGTTTTACAAGCGGTTGTTTATTCGGTAGATGTAGAGGGAGAACTTGATTGGAAAGTTATGTTTGAACTTATTCAGCTTTCAAAACAGTCTCCTCGTATACGTGAAATATTTCAAAATGAAGTATTTTCAAAGGAAGAACAAAAATTGCTTCATAACTTACCAAAGATGAGTGAAGAAGATCCGAATGTTTTAGAATGGGTAGATTTATTAAAGCAATTACGTCATTTTATGAAAGATGGTAAGGAAGCAGGGAGTGATGAGGTACAAGAGGCAACGAAGAAATTAATGCAGAAGTGTCTAGAAATGGCCAATGGTGACGAAGCCTTTTTAGATAAGTTATGGGAAGTTAGAAAATCGAAGGAAGATTCACAGAAAATGAGCATGTATCCAATTGAAGAAGAACTTTTAGTATATATGGATGAGGCTTTTCGTATTTATGATGAAAGGGAGAAGGATAAATGAGTATACTCGCAGAATATCGTTGGTATTTTTTAATTGGGGCGGAAATTGTATTTTGGTTATCAGCTATCGGTTTCTTTTTACTCCGTTACGGATTCCGTTTGAAAAAGGCGAGTTTTATTATGGGGATTGTACTCCTCGTAAATGAAGTGTTTATTTTAACTTTAGGAGTAGTGGACTATTATCAAACAGGAAAGTTCTCTAACTTTCAAATTATTACTGTAATTATTTTATTGTATGCAGTCTTTTACGGGAAAAAGGATTTGAAGAAGCTTGATATATTTGCGCAAAAGTTAGTTGCGAAATGGCGGAATGAACCGGCGCCTATTATGGAAGAACAGGTAGAATTAACAGGTATGGCCTATGCGAAGCAGGAAGTGAAAAATTTGGTAGTACATCTTGTTTTATTCGTTGCTGTTCATATATTCTTTTTCTTCGCGTACGGATTGATTCCATTTGAACAATGGGGCAATTGGTTAGAGTCAGGAATTGTTTTAAATAAAGCTGCAAGTCGCGTGAGCCAAGTGTGGGCGATTATATTTTTAGTTGATACAGCGATTTCATTTTCATATGTTCTTTTCCCGAAGAAGGCGAAAGGAAAAGAGAAGCTACTTTCATAGAAGGAAGTAGCTTTTTGGGTATACAAATCGTTGTTATAGGAGAGGATGACAATAGGAAAAAGAACCGGTTTTATATGTCTATTTCTCTGTAGTTTAGTAGCATGCTCACAATCTAACAGTACAATTGATAAGAAGAATGATGTCATTGTGAAGGGAGCAAGAACTTCCAATCTAGATAAATTGGAGCAGTTCGTTTTGAATGTGGAACAAGGGAAAGTTGATAAAATAAGGATTGTACATTACACACATGAAGGGGATCCAGTTTTTCAAACGTTAGAGCATAGTGAGAACGATATACTTTATGTGTCAGATAATAGAAAAGACCAATTTGCTGGTGAGGATAACGGGTTACATAAAGATAGCTGTAAAAGGATTGTTAAAGAGCAACGTGAATCACAAACGGCTTATAGGTTAATAGACTGTGCGAATGAAAATGGGCGCAATGGATATGATTTATTATATGTACCTAAAAAATAGAGTTAGTAGAGGAAGGAAGATTTGACTCCTTCCTTTTTCTATGTATATATTGTCGAAAATTTTACCGAATATCTGTTCGTTTTTTTAGGTTTTTTATGGGCATTCGTGGTAAAATAATAATACAGATTTTTTATGAGGAGGTCGGATTTTACTTGGAACATCAATTTGAAATTATCTCAGCGTATTCCCCGCAAGGTGATCAGCCGGTAGCTATAGAGAAGCTTGTAGAGGGAATTAATAGTGGAAAGAAAAAGCAAGTGTTGCTTGGAGCGACAGGAACGGGTAAGACATTTACGATTTCAAATGTCATTAAAGAAGTGCAGAAGCCAACACTTGTCATGGCTCATAATAAAACGTTAGCGGGACAGTTATATAGTGAGTTGAAAGACTTTTTCCCGAATAATGCAGTTGAATATTTTGTTAGTTATTACGATTATTATCAGCCAGAAGCGTATGTGCCGCAAACAGATACGTTTATTGAAAAAGACGCGCAGATTAATGATGAAATCGATAAATTGCGTCACTCAGCAACGTCTTCATTATTTGAACGGGATGATGTGATTATTGTTGCGAGTGTTTCGTGTATATATGGTTTAGGTTCTCCAGAAGAATACCGCGAGTTAGTTGTTTCACTTCGAGTTGGTATGGAAAAGGACCGTAATCAATTGCTTCGTGAACTTGTTGATGTGCAGTATGGACGTAATGATATTGATTTCAAGCGTGGTACATTCCGTGTGCGCGGAGATGTAGTTGAAATCTTCCCAGCATCACTTGACGAGCATTGTATTCGAATTGAATTTTTCGGCGATGAAATTGATCGTATTCGCGAAGTAAATGCGTTAACAGGTGAAGTATTAGCAGAACGTGATCATGTAGCAATCTTCCCAGCATCTCACTTCGTTACACGTGAAGAAAAGATGAAGGTCGCTATTGAAAATATCGAAAAAGAATTAGAAGAGCGTTTAAAGGAATTAAATGATAATGGCAAGTTGTTAGAAGCGCAGCGTATAGAGCAACGTACACGTTATGATTTAGAAATGATGCGCGAGATGGGCTTTTGTTCAGGGATTGAAAACTATTCCCGCCATTTAACGCTTCGACCAGCAGGTGCAACGCCGTATACGTTATTAGACTATTTCCCGGAAGATTTCTTAATCGTTATGGATGAGTCGCACGTATCAGTACCGCAAGTAAGAGCGATGTATAACGGAGACCAAGCACGTAAGCAAGTGCTTGTGGATCATGGATTCCGTCTGCCATCAGCTTTAGATAATAGACCGCTTATGTTTGATGAGTTTGAAGAGAAAACGAATCAAGTTATTTACGTTTCGGCAACGCCAGGACCGTATGAGTTAGAGCAGTCGCCAGAAGTAATAGAACAAATTATTCGTCCAACAGGGCTTTTAGATCCACCAATTGATATACGACCAATTGAAGGGCAAATTGACGATTTATTAGGAGAGATTCAAGATCGCATTGCGAAAAATGAACGTGTATTAATTACGACTTTAACGAAGAAGATGTCAGAGGATTTAACGGACTACTTAAAAGATGTAGGAATTAAAGTGAACTATCTTCACTCTGAAATTAAAACGTTAGAACGTATTGAAATTATCCGTGATCTTCGCCTTGGTAAGTTTGATGTACTCGTTGGTATTAACTTATTACGAGAAGGGTTAGATATTCCAGAAGTATCACTTGTAGCTATTTTAGATGCTGATAAAGAAGGTTTCTTGCGTTCAGAGCGTTCGTTAATTCAAACAATCGGTCGTGCGGCGCGTAATGAAAATGGCCGCGTTATTATGTACGCAGATCGTATAACGAGATCAATGGGAATTGCGATTGAAGAAACGCAGCGTCGTCGTACTATACAAGAAGCTTACAATAAAGAGCATGGTATTACGCCGAAAACGATTCAAAAAGGCGTGCGTGATGTAATCCGGGCAACGACAGCTGCTGAAGAGCCAGAAACATATGAAGCAGCGCCAGCTAAGAAGATGACGAAAAAAGAGCGTGAAAAGACAATTACGAAGATGGAAGCAGAGATGAAAGAGGCAGCAAAAGCGTTAGATTTCGAGCGTGCAGCTGAATTAAGAGATTTACTATTAGAATTAAAAGCGGAAGGGTGAAAAGAGTGAGCGTGAGTAAGGATTTTATTGTTGTAAAAGGTGCTAGAGCACATAACTTAAAAAATATTGATGTAACCATTCCGAGAAATCAGCTTGTTGTTGTAACGGGATTGTCTGGTTCAGGGAAGTCATCATTAGCGTTTGATACGATTTACGCAGAAGGGCAGCGCAGATACGTAGAATCGTTATCTGCGTATGCGCGCCAGTTTTTAGGACAAATGGATAAGCCAGATGTAGATACGATTGAAGGATTGTCACCAGCGATTTCAATCGATCAAAAAACGACGAGTCGTAATCCTCGTTCAACAGTTGGAACGGTCACAGAGATTTATGATTATTTACGTTTATTATTTGCGCGAATTGGTACGCCGATTTGTCCGAATCATGGCATTGAAATTACATCACAAACAGTAGAGCAAATGGTAGACCGTGTACTTGAATATCCTGAACGTACGAAATTACAAGTGTTAGCTCCTATCGTTTCTGGGCGTAAAGGTGCGCACGTGAAAGTGCTTGAAGATATTAAGAAGCAAGGGTATGTTCGTGTACGTGTTGATGGTGAAATGCTTGATGTATCTGAAGATATTGCGTTAGATAAAAATAAGAAGCATTCTATCGAAGTTGTAATTGACCGTATTGTTGTAAAAGAAGGGATTGCAAGCCGTCTTGCGGATTCTCTTGAAAGTGCATTAAAGCTTGGCGGGGGACGAGTGTTAATCGATGTAATGGGAGAAGAGGAACTTCTGTTTAGTGAACATCATGCTTGTCCGCATTGTGGTTTTTCAATCGGAGAATTAGAGCCGCGTATGTTCTCATTCAACAGTCCATTTGGGGCATGTCCTTCTTGTGATGGACTTGGTTCAAAGTTAGAGGTAGATTTAGAACTTGTTATCCCGAACTGGGATTTATCATTAAATGAACATGCGATTGCGCCTTGGGAACCGACAAGTTCACAATACTATCCACAACTTTTACAATCTGTATGTAATCATTACGGCGTTGATATGGATATGCCTGTGAAAGATATATCGAAAGATTTATTTGATAAAGTGTTGTACGGAAGCGGAGAGGAGAAGGTTTATTTCCGCTATGTAAATGAATTTGGTCAAGTAAAGGAAAATGAGATTTTATTTGAAGGTGTTATTCCAAATATCGAACGTCGTTATCGTGAAACGAGTTCTGATTATATTCGTGAGCAAATGGAGAAATATATGGCAGAGCAAGCTTGTCCGAAGTGTAAAGGTGGACGCTTAAAGCCTGAGAGTTTAGCTGTTTTCGTTGGTGATAAAACGATTGCTGACGTAACGAAGTATTCTGTTCAAGAAGTACAGGAATTCTTCTCAAATGTGGAGCTAACGGAGAAACAACAAAAAATTGCTCATTTAATTTTAAGAGAAATTCAGGAGCGCGTTGGATTCTTAGTAAACGTCGGTTTAGACTATTTAACGTTAAGTCGTGCTGCAGGAACTTTATCAGGTGGTGAGGCACAGCGTATTCGTTTAGCGACACAAATCGGTTCTCGTCTGACTGGCGTACTTTACATTCTTGATGAGCCTTCTATCGGTTTGCATCAGCGCGATAACGATCGTCTTATTCGCACATTGCAAGAAATGCGCGATTTAGGAAATACGTTAATTGTCGTTGAACATGATGAAGATACGATGATGGCTGCTGATTATTTACTTGATATCGGACCTGGTGCTGGTATTCACGGTGGTCAAGTTGTATCAGCGGGGACGCCAGCTGAAGTGATGCAAGATGAAAATTCATTAACAGGGAAGTATTTAAGCGGTAAAGAGTTTATTCCGGTTCCACTTGAAAGACGTAAGGGTGACGGACGTAAAGTGGAAATCATCGGTGCAAAAGAGAATAACTTAAAGAATGCCAAGATGTCATTCCCGCTTGGTACGTTTGTAGCGGTAACTGGTGTATCTGGTTCTGGTAAAAGTACGATGATTAATGAAGTATTATATAAATCATTAGCGCAAAAGTTATATAAAGCGAAAGCGAAACCAGGTACGCATAAAGAGATTAAAGGTCTTGAGCATTTAGATAAAGTAATCGATATTGATCAATCGCCAATCGGTCGTACACCACGTTCTAATCCAGCTACGTATACAGGTGTATTCGATGATATTCGTGATGTGTTTGCACAAACGAATGAAGCGAAAGTGCGCGGATATCAAAAAGGACGTTTCAGCTTTAATGTAAAAGGTGGACGTTGTGAAGCGTGCCGCGGTGATGGGATTATTAAAATCGAAATGCACTTCTTACCAGACGTATACGTTCCGTGTGAAGTTTGTCATGGTAAACGATACAATCGTGAAACGTTAGAAGTGAAGTATAAAGATAAGAACATTTCTGAAGTGTTAGGGATGACAATTGAGGACGGGGTAGAATTCTTCGCTAATATCCCGAAAATTAAGCGTAAACTCCAAACGCTTGTAGACGTTGGGCTTGGTTATATGAAATTAGGGCAACCAGCTACGACGTTATCTGGAGGAGAAGCACAGCGCGTGAAACTAGCTTCTGAATTACACCGTCGTTCTACAGGACGTACGCTATACATTTTAGATGAGCCAACTACTGGTTTACATGCGCATGATATCGCACGTCTTCTAGAAGTGTTGCAGCGCCTTGTTGAGAGTGGTGAAACAGTACTTGTGATTGAACATAATTTAGATGTAATTAAAACAGCTGATTATATCGTTGACCTTGGACCAGAGGGCGGGGACAAAGGTGGACAAATCGTTGCATCCGGAACGCCAGAACAAGTAGTAAAAGAAGAGCGCTCATATACAGGTAAGTATTTAAAAGATATTTTAGTTCGTGATAAAGCGAGAATGAAAGAGAAAATAAAAGAAGTAGAGTTATCACAATAAGTGTATGAATAAAAACCGAGTGGAAATGACACTCGGTTTTTATTTCGTAGGGGGGAGAAGATGGAGTTCTTAGAAGGATTAAAGAAGAACATGAAGGTAAGAGAGTTTCAAAAGTGGGGTGTATATTTTCGCAAGCGCTGGGAGGATCATTTTGCAAATCATTTAAGCGATGAGGAGAAAGAAGACATTTTCCTTTACGGAGATAAGTATGCATGTGGTTATCTATGGCACATATTTAGTTATGAGAAAAAGAAGTGTTTAGAGGGTAAAGAAGCAGAGAACGCGTTTCATAATGAAGTGAAAAAGGATTGTTATGTATTCTATCAACATTGTGACGACGTACTGCTAATAAAGGATTCGAGCTTATTGCATATAGATGATATATTAAGGGAGACGGACGATGCGTATAAAGGTGATATTTATATTGTAGATAAAGAGTTCACTTGGACCTTTGTGAAAACGCATGAGCATGGATGGTATGGCCCTTATTTCACAAAGAAATGTTAGTAGGTATACAAGCATGAAGAGTAGAATAGGTTGATATAAGTGTTTGCATGATACTTGCGTTTATTAGCTATTAGCGTATGATGAAATATATATGTCAAAAGGATGTGTAAGAAAATGAGATGGATTGTATCACTTCTTGTAAATAGCGTTGTGTTAATCGCTGTATCGGGACTTTTAAAAGGGATTGCACCAGACGCGTTTTACGTAGCAAATATACAAACTGCAATTATTGCGAGTATTATCTTGGCTGTTTTAAATGTATTCGTAAAACCGTTTTTAATTTTAATTACGTTACCAATTACTGTTGTAACTTTCGGGTTCTTCTTAATTGTTATTAATGCGATTACGTTAAAAATAGCAGATTCATTATTAGGAGATGCATTTAATATATCAGGGTTTGGTGTAGCGATCGTTGCAGCAATTTGTATTTCAATTTTTAATATGATTATTGAAAAGGCAATTGTGGAACCGCTATATGAAAAAAAGAGAAAATGACAAAAAGAAAAACATTTCATTGTTTGTATGAAATGTTTTTTTCTATTTATTAGAAACCGTATTTCTTGTTTCCAGAAAAAAATGGTACAATATCCGGTAGAATGGAATTTTACATCAAATGAGACTGAACCCGCAGCGGAGTGGAGGTTTATACATATGCCGAAAGTAAGGACAAAAGATTTAATTGAACAATTTCAATTGGAGTTAATAAGTGGTGAAGAAGGAATTCATCGTCCGATTGATACAAGTGATTTATCACGACCTGGAATTGAAATGGCAGGATTTTTTACTTATTATCCAGCTGATCGTGTGCAGCTTCTTGGAAAGACGGAGCTTACGTTCTTTGATACGTTAACAACAGAGCAAAAACAAGAGAGAATGAAAGCGCTTTGTACCGAGGAGACACCATGTATTATTATAACTCGTAATCAAGATGTACCAGATGAGTTATTACAAGCATCACGTGAATCAGGCATGCCTTTATTACGTTCTTCTCAAACGACAACGAGATTATCAAGTCGTTTAACCAATTATTTAGAAGGTAAGTTAGCACCAACAACTGCTGTTCATGGTGTATTAGTAGATATTTACGGTGTTGGTGTTTTAATTACAGGTCAAAGTGGTGTTGGTAAAAGTGAGACAGCTCTTGAACTTGTGAAGCGTGGTCACCGCCTTGTTGCGGATGATAGTGTAGAAATTCGCCAAGAAGATGAAGACACATTAGTAGGAAGCTCACCAGATTTAATTGAGCATTTATTAGAAATTCGTGGTCTAGGTATCATTAACGTGATGACGTTATTCGGTGCAGGGGCAGTGCGAAATTATAAGCGTATTACGCTTGTTATTAATCTTGAAATTTGGGATCAAAAGAAAAATTATGATCGCTTAGGTCTTGATGAAGAGAAGATGAAAATTATTGATACAGAACTTACGAAGATTACACTTCCAGTTCGTCCTGGTCGAAACTTGGCTGTTATTATTGAAGTAGCAGCGATGAACTTCCGTTTAAAACGTATGGGAGTCAATGCAGCACAGCAGTTCTCAGAACGATTAATGAGTGCGATTGAGTTAGGGAATCAGGAGTAAACTTTGGAGAGGGAGGTCATACATATGCTGTTAGGTTCTGTACCACAGCTTGACCGCGTAGCCATCCAACTTGGGCCGTTCCCTGTGTATTGGTATGGGGTTATTATCGGTACAGGTGTGCTATTAGGTCTTTGGCTAGCAACTCGTGAGGGAGAAAGGCTAGGTATTCCAAAAGATACATTCGTTGACCTTGTATTAATTGCAGTACCGATCGCTATTCTATTTGCGAGAATGTACTATGTTATTTTTGAATGGGAATATTACGCGCAAAACCCGAGTCAAATTATTAATATTCGTCAAGGTGGCTTGGCGATTCATGGTGGTTTAATCGGGGCTGTTATTACAGGGATTCTATTTGCGAAACGACGCGGGGTTTCATTCTGGAAGTTGGCTGATATTGCTGCGCCGAGTATTTTACTAGGACAAGCAATTGGCCGATGGGGAAACTTTATGAACCAAGAGGCACATGGTGATGAAGTAACGAGACAGTTTTTAGAAGGTCTTCATTTACCGGATTTCATTATTAATCAAATGTACATTGAGGGTGTGTACTATCATCCGACGTTTTTATATGAATCATTATGGAATTTTGCAGGTGTCATTTTATTACTTGCATTACGAAAAGTGAACTTACGACGCGGGGAATTATTCTTCACGTATTTAATTTGGTATTCAGTAGGGCGCTTCTTCGTAGAAGGTTTACGTACAGATAGTTTAATGTTAGGACCACTTCGTATCGCACAAGTAATGTCAATTGGACTTGTTGTTATTTCTATTATTTTCATTATTGTGAGACGAAAAATGGGGCAAGCTGATAAAAGATATTCGGAAAATTAGAGAAAAGTAGCATCTTATTACAAGATGCTGCTTCTTTCATATTCAGGAAAGAGAAGGGACTAAGGCAATGAGAATAAATACAGTGTTATTTGATTTAGATGGAACTTTAATTAATACAAACGAACTTATTATTTCTTCTTTTTTACATACGTTACATACATATTATCCAAGTCAATATAAGCGTGAAGATGTATTGCCATTTATCGGCCCTTCTTTACATGATACTTTCAGCAAGATTGATGCAAACAAGGTTGAAGAGATGATTACATGTTATCGTCAATTTAACCATGATCATCACGATGAATTAGTGGAAGAATATGAAACTGTATATGAAACAGTTCAAGAGTTGAAGAAGCAAGGCTATAAAGTTGGTATTGTTACAACGAAAGCGAGACAAACCGTTGAGATGGGATTAAAGTTGTCAAAGCTTGATGAATTTTTTGATGTTGTTGTGACAATTGATGATGTAGAGCATGTGAAACCACATCCAGAGCCACTTCAAAAAGCGCTTGAGTTATTGGATGCGAAACCGGAAGAAGCATTGATGGTTGGGGATAATCATCATGATGTTGTCGGCGGACAAAATGCGGGCACGAAAACAGCTGCGGTTTCATGGACGTTGAAAGGTAGAGCGTATTTAGAGGCTTACAAGCCGGACTTTATGTTAGATAAAATGAGTGATTTACTACCGATTTTGTCTGATATGAACCGTTCATAAAGGTCCAAGCAAGTTAGTAGGGGTGTGTTTCTCTACTAACTTACAGTTTCACTTTTTAGTAGAGGGGCGAGCTAAGTGCGACGGACAACGCGCTATCCTGTTTCAGGAGAAAATTCATTATGGAATGTGTATAAAACAGTGTCTTTTTGGAAGGTAATGAAGAACTTTATTATTATCCAAATTGCGCGCTATACGCCATTTTTATCCGTCAAGAATTGGTTGTACCGCACGTTTTTACGGATGAAAGTCGGAAAGAAAACATCATTTGCGCTTATGGTAATGCCGGACATTATGTTCCCAGAAAAGATAACTGTGGGAGAAAATTCGATTATCGGCTATAATACAACGCTTTTAGCACATGAATATTTAATTCGCGAATATCGACTTGGAGAGATCGTCATAGGAAATGAAGTGATGATTGGAGCAAATACAACTATATTACCAGGTGTGGAAATTGGGGATGCTGCGATTGTTTCAGCTGGCACACTTGTTCATAGAGATGTACCAAGCGGCGCTTTCGTGGGTGGAAATCCAATGCGTGTTATTTATACAAAAGAAGAGATGATTGCTAGAGAAGGTTGATGCTAAAAATGTAACATTTCTCTTCTTTTTTAATGAATAAAAAGGAAATAATTGAGTACAATATACTGTTTTGTTTTTTACGGAATCGTTTATACTTATAGATAGAAGAATGTGTGAACGAAGAAAACAAAAAACTGGAGGATATATGGGGAAAAATCAAAGAATGTATAAGGAGAACGGACAAGTTATCTCTTTTAATCAATTAGCGGACTTCTTTTATAAAAAAGGGATGAGGGCTTACAAAGGGCAAAAATTGCAAGATGCAATTAAATATTTTCGAAGAGCGGCACAAAGTGAGAAGGAGCCGTTTATTTTATGCCAATTAGCAACAGTATTGTCTGAGTCTGGTGAATACCAAGAGTCGAATCAAATATTCTTAAGGCTAGTTAGAACTAACCCTGATCTTGAACAATGCTATTATTTTATTGCAAATAACTATGCATATATGGGTCTATTTCAGCAGGCGAAAAAGTATGCGGAGCGCTATTTAGAAGTTGCAGAAGAGAAGGAATTCGTAGAGGATACATTAGAATTACTTGAAATTATGGAAGAAGAAGCGATGGGTGCAGAAGAGATTGAGGATGAAGATGATTTAATTGTTATGCAGGAAGAAGCGAATCGTTATATTCGTAATGGACAATTGGAAGAAGCAATTACTACATTAGAAATTGTTACGAAAGATTATCCGGAATTTTGGTCGGGGCATAATAATTTAGCCATTGCGCATTTTCAATCTGGTAATGTAGATAAGGCACTAAAGTTAACGGAAATGATTTTAGAGAAAAATCCTGGTAACATACATGCGCTTTGTAATACGCTTATTTTTCTATATTCAATTGGAGAGCATAAACAAGTAGAAGCGTTAGCTGCTCAGTTAGTTGCAGTATATCCAATTTCATTTGAACATCGTTTGAAACTTGGAACGACCCTTGCGACAATTGGTCATTTCGAGCATGCATATAAATGGTTCAAAGTATTAAAGCGTCAAGGATACGAAGGAGACGTTAGTTTTTATTATTGGTTTGCATATTCTGCATATATGGTGAAAGAGCAGCAAGTAGCTGAAAAAATGTGGCAACATGTTGTAGAATTACACCCTGATAAAAAGGGAAAAGAACCATGGAATGCGCTGAATTTAGCAGATGAAGAGCAAAACGTTTTATTTGAAGAATTACGAAAGTCATTTCAGCAAAGTGCGACGCTTGAGGAACAAATGCTAGCTTTATATTTAATGAATGAATTATCAACGCCAGAGAAGGTTGGATTCTTCTTTGATGTAACGCAGGCGAAGAATGGTGTTCCAATCGTATCGCAACTTGCAAAGTATTTCTTTTTACTGAATAGCCATAAGAGCATTCCAGCTGATTTACAGCAATTTGAACAGTGCGCGCGAATCGCGGATGCCTTATACAATTATACGAAAAAAGATGATGAATTAATCGAAGAGTGTTTACAATTTTGGTTTTGTACGTTCATACGTTTATATACATCCGGAGCAGTTTTTACAAATGTATACGGCTGGTCAGCTGCGGTTGAATACATTGTGCGCGGCGAACAAGGAAATAAGATGACACAGTCGGAGCTTGGAGATGTATATAATGTATCTGTAGCGACTGTTCGAAAGTATGTGCAGGCTGTTAAGCGTACGCACACATAAGGTAAGCAAATCATTGGGAAAAAAATGATGCTAACAGTATAATGAGGGTAACTTAATTGTGTAGGAATGAATAGGAGTGAATAGTGTGTCAGAAGAAAAAATTTATGATGTCATTATTATTGGTGCAGGACCAGCTGGTATGACAGCTGCAGTATATACATCTCGTGCAAACTTAAGCACATTAATGCTTGAGCGTGGTATTCCGGGTGGCCAAATGGCAAATACAGAAGATGTAGAAAACTACCCAGGTTATGAGTCTATTTTAGGACCAGACTTATCAAATAAAATGTTCGAGCATGCGAAGAAATTTGGTGCTGAATATGCATACGGTGATGTGAAAGCAGTCATTGATGGTAAAGAATACAAAACAATTATTGCTGGCAAAAAAGAATATAAAGCACGTGCAATTATCGTTGCGAGCGGTGCAGAGTATAAAAAAATCGGTGTACCAGGTGAAACAGAACTTGGCGGACGCGGTGTATCATATTGTGCAGTATGTGATGGGGCATTCTTTAAAGGAAAAGAACTTGTAGTTATTGGCGGCGGAGATTCTGCTGTTGAAGAGGGTGTGTTCTTAACACGCTTCGCATCAAAAGTAACAATCGTTCACCGTCGTGACACGCTTCGTGCACAGAAAATTTTACAAGATCGTGCTTTCCAAAACGAGAAAGTAGATTTCATTTGGAATCACACGATAAAAGAAATTAACGATGCAAATGGTAAAGTGGGAAGCGTAACACTTGTAGACGTAAACAGTGGAGAAGAGAAAGAAGTCAAAACTGATGGTGTGTTCATATACATCGGTATGTTACCATTATCAAAACCATTTGTTGAATTAGGTATTACAAATGAAAATGGTTACCTTGAAACGAACGAGCGTATGGAAACGAAAGTTCCTGGTATTTTCGCAGCTGGTGATGTTCGCGAAAAAATGCTTCGTCAAATTGTAACTGCAACAGGTGACGGTAGTATTGCAGCGCAAAGCGCACAACATTACGTAGAAGAGTTATTAGAAGAACTAAAAACTGTATCAGAAAAATAAGGGATACTATACCTTTTGAGAAGAAAGCTACATATAGGAGCTTTCTTCTTTTTTTGTGTGAAAATGTCAAAGTTTTGTCAAAAAATATTGGGATTATAAGCTTTCTTATTGATATACTGGACTTTACGGAAAAAATCACTATAAGAAATGAGGAATTTATTCAGTATGGAATGGCGTAATATATATCGTGGATTTTGTATGGGCGTTAGTGATTTAATTCCTGGTGTGAGCGGCGGTACAATCGCTGTTGTGTTAGGGATTTATGAACAATTGCTTGCGGCAATTAGTGGGTTCTTTAGTCGTGAATGGAAAAAACATTTAGGATTTTTAATTCCCCTTGCAGCTGGTGTGGCAGCAGCGTTTTTAACGTTAAGTCACGTTATTAAATATTTACTTGCAAATCATTATGAACCGACTCAATTTTTCTTCCTCGGTTTAATTATTAGTATATTACCGATGTTAATGAGGGAAGCTGATGCGAAGGCATCGTTTAAAGGTAAGCATATTGTTTTATTAATAGTTGCAGCAATTCTTGTGGCGATCACAGCTTTCTTTAAACCAGATAAGGCAGCAGATCCAATTACGACGTTAACAATTTTAAATGCAATTGGTTTATTTTTCGCAGGATGGATGGCTAGTATGGCTATGTTGCTTCCTGGAATTAGCGGATCATTTATTTTATTAATTATTGGTGTGTATCCGACAGCAATTAATGCTTTAACTACACTGAACTTACCTTTAATCGTAGTTATCGGTGCTGGTGTTATGGTAGGATTTGTTGTAAGTAGTAAAGGAATTAGTTTCTTATTAGATCGTTATAAAAGTATGACATTTGCGGCAATTATTGGACTTGTTATCGGTTCGATTGTAATTGTGTTCCCTGGTATTCCAACTGGAGGATTTTCAATTATAAGTTCAATTATTACCTTTATTTTAGGATTTGCGATTGTTACTTATTTCGGTAAGAAATAAGAGCTTTAATCCCCTTGGCGATAAAAATCGTGAAGGGGATTTTTTATGCTATTCATTGAAAGTCTAGGGATTTACATTGCTTGTTATAGAAAGTTTTTAAAAATTGTTGAGTAGCAGTGCTTAGCGAAAGAGGACTGGCTCCTTCGTTGTAGCAAACTGTTTTTGATAGTATAATGAAATGAGTATGCGGTGAGAAATTTGCCGCAAGTAGCTGAGGTGAAGAAACATGCAAAGAGTGACAAACTGTGTGTTAATTAGAGATAATGAAGTACTCTTACTCCAAAAACCTCGTCGGAATTGGTGGGTTGCACCAGGCGGGAAAATGGAGCGTGGTGAGACAGTAAGAGATTCCGTTGTTCGCGAATATCGTGAAGAAACAGGTATTTATTTAAAGAACCCAGCGTTAAAGGGGGTCTTCACCTTTGTCATCCAAGAAGGTGATAAAGTTGTTTCTGAATGGATGATGTTCTCCTTTTTAGCGACAGATTTTGCAGGAGAAAACAAACTAGAGAGCGAAGAAGGCATCATTGGTTGGCATACATTTGATAAAATTGATGATTTAGCAATGGCACCAGGAGATTATCACATTATTGATTATTTAATTAAAGGAAATGGCATAATCTACGGTACATTTGTATATACCCCAGATTTTGAGTTGCTTTCATATCGATTAGATCCGAGTTAAACCGGCAAGGAGAGGATACGATGACAGAGAATAATGATATAAAAATGGTAATTATTACAGGAATGTCTGGAGCTGGAAAGACAGTAGCTTTACAAAGTTTTGAAGATTTAGGATATTTCTGTGTTGATAATTTACCACCGATGTTATTGCCAAAGTTTATTGAGCTTATGGCGGATTCAAAAGGGAAAATGAATAAAGTGGCACTTGGCGTTGATTTACGTGGCCGAGAGTTTTTCGAACATTTATGGGGAGCACTTGATGATTTATCAGAACGTACATGGATTATTCCTCATATTTTATTCTTAGATGCGAAAGATAGCACGCTTGTAACTCGTTATAAAGAAACGAGACGTTCGCATCCACTGGCGCCAACTGGTTTACCGTTAAAGGGAATCGAAATGGAGCGTGGCTTATTAACTGATATGAAGGCACGAGCAAATATTGTGCTGGATACATCGGATTTAAAACCGAAAGAATTACGTGAAAAGATTGTTCATCTGTTTTCAACTGAAACTGAGCAAGCATTTCGTGTAAATGTTATGTCATTTGGATTTAAGTACGGTATTCCAATTGATGCAGATTTAGTATTTGATGTTCGTTTTTTACCAAATCCATATTACATTCCACATATGAAGCCATTAACAGGACTAGATGAAGAAGTTTCATCGTATGTACTGAAATTTAATGAGACGCATAAGTTTTTAGAAAAATTGACGGACCTTATCACTTTTATGCTGCCTCATTATAAAAGAGAGGGCAAGAGTCAACTTGTAATTGCAATTGGATGTACAGGTGGACAGCATCGTTCTGTTACGCTTACAGAATACCTTGGGAAACATTTGAAACCAGAGTATAGTGTTCATGTATCTCATCGTGATGTGGAGAAGAGAAAGGGCCATTAAGGGATGAAAAAAGAGAGAAAACCTAAAATTGTTATCATGGGAGGCGGTACTGGACTCTCTGTTTTATTACGAGGATTAAAACAATATCCTGTGGATATTACAGCAGTTGTTACAATCGCTGATGATGGCGGCAGTTCAGGTAGATTACGTGATGAGCTAGAAATTCCACCCCCAGGTGACATTCGTAACGTACTTGTTGCGTTATCAGATGTAGAACCGCTGGTGGAAGCTTTATTTCAGCATCGTTTCACAACGGGAGACGGACTGAAAGGTCATGCGTTAGGAAATTTATTATTGGCGGGTATGACCTCGATTACAGGAGACTTCTTCCATGCGATTACAGAAACGAGTAAAGTGTTAAATGTTAGAGGACGTGTATTGCCGGCAGCGAACCAAAGTGCAGTACTGCATGCAGTACTAGAAGATGGAGAAATTGTAACAGGTGAATCAAAGATTCCTTATTTCGGAAAGAAGATTAACCGTGTCTTTTTAACTCCAGAAGATGTAGAGCCGTTACATGAAACGTTGGCTGAGATTAAACGAGCTGATTTACTTGTTTTCGGTCCAGGAAGTTTGTATACGAGTATATTACCGAATTTAGTTGTTAACAAAATCGGGGACGCTGTTCTTGCTGCAAAAGCGAAGAAGGTATATGTATGTAATGTTATGACGCAAGCTGGTGAAACGATGGGATATACTGCGTTTGACCATGTGCAGGCGTTACATGATCATTTAGGTAAACCATTTATCGATACTGCAATTGTAAATAACCGTGATATTCCTTGTGAATTACGTCAGTTATATGAAGAAGAAATGTCGGCGCCAGTTGTAGTAGATGAAGAACGTTTTACCGAAAACAATATTGATGTCATTCAAGATCAATTAGCGAAGTATGATGATCGTGTTGTAAGACACGATACATTAAAGTTAGCTTCTATTTTATATTCACTGTTGTAGATGTGCGTTGCCTCGTTTGAGGTAACGCTCATCCTTTCATATAGGACAAGATTTTTGTTCCACAATAATCGTATAAGGAGGTGTTGACTGTGTCATTTGCATCAGAAACAAAGAAAGAGTTGACGAATCTTGAGATGAAGGAATGCTGTGAGAAAGCAGAATTATCAGCGTTACTTCGAATGAACGGATCGCTTTCTTTTTCAAACCGTCGTCTATCTATCGATATTCAAACGGAAAATGCGGCAATTGCAAGAAGGATTTATACGCTTTTGAAAAAAGGATATGACGTGACGGTAGAATTACTTGTTCGTAAAAAAATGCGATTGAAGAAAAATAATGTATATATCGTACGGCTTGTTGAGAAGTCTCGCGAAATATTAGCTGATCTTCATATCGTTCGAGACGACTTTTCATTTATTCGAAATATATCACAAGAATTGATTGAGAAGAAATGTTGTAAACGATCGTATTTACGCGGTGCATTTTTAGCAGGTGGTTCAGTAAATAACCCAGAAACATCATCTTATCATTTAGAAATCTTTTCGTTATATAAGGAACATAATGATGCTATATGTGAACTGATGAACGGATTTGATTTAAATAGTAAGACATTGGAAAGAAGAAAAGGGTACATTACGTATTTGAAAGAAGCGGAAAAGATTACAGAGTTTTTAAATATTATAGGTGCTCACAATGCACTTTTAAGATTTGAAGACATTCGAATCGTTCGCGATATGCGTAATTCAGTAAATCGTTTAGTGAATTGCGAAACAGCCAATTTAAATAAAACAATTGGTGCAGCGTTAAGGCAAATTGAAAACATCCGTTATATTGATGAGACGGTTGGTCTTGATATATTGCCAGATAAACTACGAGAAATTGCGCAACTACGAAGAGATTATCAAGATGTAACATTGAAAGAGTTAGGTGAGATGGTATCCGGGGGGAAAATTAGTAAATCGGGTATTAATCACCGCTTGCGTAAAATCGATGATATTGCAGAGAAGTTACGCGCGGGGGAAACGGTAGCAAAAAAATAAGAGGTTAAAGGGGAAATGGAGCTGTGGTTCAAAAACGAGTTCAGGTTTCATTAAAAAACGGTTTACAAGCACGTCCGGCTGCGTTGTTTGTACAAGAGGCCAATCGCTTTCATGCGGATATTTTCATCGAGAAAGATGGAAAGACAGTAAATGCAAAGAGCATAATGGGGATTATGAGCTTAGCAATTGGAACTGGTAGCATGATAACAATTACAACAGAAGGTTCAGATGCAGAAGAGGCTTTAGAGGCATTAGCTGCATATGTACAGTAAAAAGCTATCGCGCATGTGCGATAGCTTTTTTGTTTTGCTATTTGTTGGGTGGGGGGTATGTAGGGCGCTTCTGCTTGTCGAGGATTGTCGGTAGATCGATATGTTGTGTCGAACCGTTGATATAATTTGAGTTGTGTTCGATATAATTGGAAAATCGTTGATATATTCAGGGAGATACTAGATGGGGTATGTTCGCGCGGAGGCCTAGCCATAAAAAAAGCGCCCTGTAATAGGGCGCTTCTGCTTTAAGTTGTATCTAGCGCCAGTGGCTAACTCTTCGTGTCTAAGAACCTTAGCCAGTCAGAGCTGAACGAGCCGCTTCCGCTTTTAGTTATTAACGATTTGTAAAGATCTTATCGATTAAACCGTATTCTAAAGCTTTTTCTGCTGTCATGAAGTTGTCGCGGTCTGTGTCGCGTTGTAGTACTTCAATTGGTTGGCCTGTGCGGTCAGCAAGAATTTGGTTTAGTTTTTCACGTAAGAATAGGATACGTTTAGCAGCGATTTCGATTTCAGTCGCTTGACCTTGTGCTCCGCCAAGTGGTTGGTGAATCATTACTTCACTGTTTGGAAGTGCATAACGTTTTCCTTTTTCACCTGCTGCAAGTAAGAATGCACCCATAGATGCAGCCATACCGATACAGATTGTTGATACTTGTGGCTTAATAAACTGCATTGTATCATAGATTGCCATACCTGCTGTGATAGAACCACCAGGGCTGTTGATGTAGATGTGAATATCTTTTTCTGGATCTTGAGATTCCAAGAATAAAAGCTGGGAAACGATTGAGTTAGCTACGTTGTCATCAATTGCACTACCAAGCATAATGATGCGGTCTTTTAATAGTCGAGAGTAAATATCGTAAGCGCGTTCTCCACGATTTGTTTGTTCAATTACTGTAGGAATTAAATTCATCTGTTATTTCCTCCTTCTAAAGCTTTCTTAGTCTTATAATACAATTATGGTCAATAAAGGTCAAACGAAACCACTTTAAATCAAAAAAATATGTAGTTGTACCATGAAATATTCGCTATGTTTTTGAAATTCCCTGCTTATGTATCTTCAACATCATAACCGAATTACATAAATTTAAACGTTATAAAAACTGGAGAAAAAAGAAAAGAACGCCTTTTTACTGAAGCGTTCTTTCGATATTTATTCTTTTAAAAGATAGGTTACTTTATTTAAAATCTTTTCGATTTGTTTCGCGTTTTTACTATACATTTCGCTTGCTGATTTCGACTTTGTTTCTAGGGAGAATAGTTCAAGATCAGCATGACATTTTTTTAAAGATGCCAATAATAAAGGTTTGTTTTGAGGAGAAGGCATTTGCAGCTTGTCATTATAAATGTCGATAGTAAGTTGTCCATATGAGTCAACTTGGCCGAGAAAGACATTTTCGATGACAACACCGAGTTTTTCTAGTTCAGAATGTAACCAAGCGCGGTTATGTCCACTAGAGGAAAGGGGTTCATCTAGTACATTTCCATCCATAATAACAGTTTGCGGTTCTTTTTCATTTGGTACTTTTAAACCGATGTCTTTTGCTGTAAGTGGCTGAGAATCTTTCTTTAATAATACATTTAATTCTCCGCTCGGTTCTAAGACAGCAAATTCGACTTCAGCTACGCTGAACGCACTTTTTCCTCGCAGTAGTTCAAGTAATTCGTCACTTGTATATTTTTCTTTCTTTAAGTTATCTTCGAGTACCTTTCCATCTTTTATTAATACGGTAGATTTTCCTTCAAAAAAATCTCGAGCTGTTTTGTTCTTTAAAGAGAGGATTCCTGTGAGAAAAGGTACCGCAGCGAAAATGAGTATCGCAAAGACGCCGTGGAAAAATTTTGAATCGAGCCCTGTAGATACTTGGGCAGCGATGTCACCGATTGTCATTCCGGCTATGTATTCAAAAAAGGAGAGCTGAGAGATTTGTCTTTTCCCTAACCATTTCGTAATAGCGAATAAAATAATTAATATGAATACAGAGCGAAGAATGACAAGTGTCCATTCCGGCAGGTGAGACATAGTCATTTCCTCCAGTCTACTTAAAACCCTTTATATTGAGGTTCTTCACGTTCTAATACTGAAATTCTATTTTGTAAATCAGCGATGATGCTGTCCATTTCTAACATACATTCATGAAATACACGTTTTGATTCTTCATCCTGTGAATTTAGTGAAAGAGAGCTTAAACTTGCTTGAGAGCCCCTTACACTAGCAAGGCAGGTTTTAACGCTAGCGATAACTGTCATACAAACACCTCTTATCCTTTCGGTTTGAATAGCAATGCTCCAATAAAGCCGAAAATAATAGCTGCGGATACGCCGGCGCTCGTTACTTTAAACATGCCGGTAATGACGCCAACGATTCCGTGCTTTGCAGCTTCTTCCATTGCGCCGTGAACGAGGGCATTACCAAAGCTTGTAATAGGTACGGTTGCCCCGGCTCCAGCAAAGTCGATTAATGGTTCATACAAATTGAATCCATCTAATATAGCTCCGGCAACAACGAGTGTTGCCATTGTATGAGCGGGTGTTAGTTTGCCGACATCAAACATAAGTTGGCCGATTACACATATGAGTCCGCCAATGACGAAAGCCCAGAAAAAAATCATTGCGTTGCACCTCCAAATTCAATCGAAACGGCGTGAGCGATACACGGAATCGTTTCTTCTTGTTGGAATGTAAGTGGAGATAGTAAAGCGCCTGTCGCAACGACAAGTATTTTTTTGAACTCTCCTCTTTTCATTCGGTTTAATAAATGACCGTACACGACTGTTGCGGAACATCCTGGTCCACTAGCGCCAGCTATGACAGGTTGCCCCTCTCTATAGATGAGTAGCCCGCAATCTTGAAACTGTTCGCTTGTCACTTTTGTTCCGTGTTTATGTAGTAAGTCATAAGCAATTTCGCGTCCGACATGTCCTAGGTCGCCTGTTACGATTAAATCGTAGTAAGAGGCATCAATTTGGCGTTCGCGTAAGTGGGCTTCAATTGTATCGACGGCGGCTGGAGCCATCGCACCGCCCATATTAAATGGATCCGTTAATCCCATATCAACCACTCGTCCGATTGTTGCAGATGTTACCCTAGGGCCATGTCCAGTGTCACTTAAAATAGCCGCGCCTGCCCCGGTTACTGTCCACTGTGCAGTAGGTGGTTTTTGACCGCCGTATTCAGTTGGATAGCGGAATTGTTTTTCAACCGCAGTGTTATGGCTGGATGCCCCAGTTAATAAATATTTTGCACCTTTTGCATTTACGATACTTGCCCCAAGTGCTAAACCTTCCATAGAAGTAGAACAAGCACCGAATAATCCGAGGTAAGGAGTGCCAAGTGTACGGCAAGCAAAGCTTGTAGGGGTAATTTGATTAATTAAATCTCCTGCAAGTACGAATTGGATATCATCTTTACGAAGTTCTGCTTTTTCAGTAGCGCGGCTACAAGCTTCTTCGAACAAAATTTTATGTGCTTTTTCATAGGAATCTTGGCCGAGCCATAAATCTTCATGAAGGATATCGAAGTCTTCTGGAATTTTCCCTTTTGCTTCAAACGGCCCGCCAACGACTCCTGTCGAAATAATAACTGGTTTGTTTTCAAATACCCACGTTCGGTGTCCTTGTAACATTTATAGCCCTCCCCATTGAACGAGAATCGTTTTAATAAGTGCGATGACGAAAGCCGAAAATACACCAAACAAAATAACGGATCCAGCTAATTTAAACATGTTACCGCCAACACCAAGGACAAATCCTTCTGTACGGTGTTCGATACATGCGGCAATAACAGAGTTACCAAATCCAGTGACAGGTACAGCTGTGCCTGCCCCGGCAAACTGTCCAAGACGATCGTAGACGCCAAATCCCGTCAGTAGCATGGAGATAAAAATAAGAGTTGCAACGGTAGGGTTCCCGGCAGAGCGTTCAGTGAAATCAAAATAAGTAATATAAAAGGTGGAAATCAGTTGGCCTATTAGACAAATTAATCCTCCGACGAGAAAAGCTTTTATACAATTTTTAAAAACGGGGCGCTTCGGTTCGCGCTGTTGTTCGAATTTTTTATATTCTTGTTGTACAGGTGTTAAGTTTTTATCTTTACTAGACATTTGAATCCTTCCTTCTCTATTAGAAAGCTTAAATATTAGATCCCATTTCTGATTGAATGAGTTTCAATTGTTTTTTGATGCCATCTTTACTTACTTTCTTTTTCTTAATTTTGTTTTCAAGTTCTTCTATGAGCATAAAGATCTTTTTGTCTGTACTTACACGAATATTGAAAGTAGGGTTTTCATCACTTAGTTTCTTTTTTAATTTACTTCGTAAAGGTTTTAAACCAAATCTTTCGTGATGTTCAGGCTTGACGGCTATGTAAAGATCTAAATTTGTATTAACTGCGGTAGCTTCTATAATTCCCTCCATAGCAAGAGCTTTTTTCTTAGCGTCTTGCGATATAGATTGATTAAAGGATTCTGTACTCATTTTTGTTAATTTAGGGCCCTTGTCTTCTTCCGTTCGTTTAGCTTCTTCTTTCTTTACCTTTTTATCTAACGGGCTATTATCACATCCGGTAAGTGAACCGAATAGGAGCATAAATAACGCGGTTATGATTCCGAGTTTTCGCATTATAATCATTCCATTTCTATTGCAATATGTAATGTGATAGAAAAAGGATGACTGCATATCATCCTTTTTCTATTTCACAGCATGACGAATCCGTTATTGCTGCGAGTATTGTGGTTCTTCCTGTTGGACTTCTTCAACGCGTGGGTTTAAAGAATCGATAATCGTTTGTGTTTGCTCTGCAGCTGTTTGGAAAAGTTGCTTTGCTTGTTGGTTATCCGTATCAAGAGCGAATCCCTCTAAGCTAGCTTGTGCACTTTTTAATCCAGAAACAGTTTGCTTTAACTTTGTAATTACAGTCATTGAATGAAGCCCCCTTTGGAATATCAATTCAAAGATTATAATTTGTGAGTTGGGGTGAATTTATGATTGGAAAATTAAGGTGAAGAAATGTGTTTCTATACTTTAGGCTAAGGTGTATAAAGGATGAAAGGGGATATTTTTATTGATTTAGATGGATTTTATTGCTATTATTATGAGAAGAAAATGATGTGTTTTTTATAATCATGCGCCCATAGCTCAGTCGGATAGAGCGGTGGTTTCCGGTACCACGTCTGTCGGGGGTTCGAATCCCTCTGGGCGCGTCAAAAAGTCCTAACTTACGTTTTGTAGGTTAGGACTTTTTTTATTTCCCTCTTGTTATATCTAGTGATAAGATTTACTATTAGTACTTGGTTATAATAATGTTTTGCTTTATTATTTTCTTTCAATATTATTCAAATTTCGGTTGTAAGTTGTAAATCTCATTAATACATATAAATTAATAATATTTTGGAATGGGTGTCTGTGATAGCATTCTCCTTTTACCAAACTTATTGTACAATAGAAACAAGGGGGAGATTAGTTTGAAGGCAAGTCTTTTACAAGAACAAAGCTTACGTTTGGCAATGACACAAGAGTTAAGGCAAGCGATTACAATGCTCCAGTATAATGTACAAGAATTATCGGAGTTTTTGTATGAGCAATCGTTAGAGAATCCCCTTATTGAGTTAGGTGGTTTTGAGAGGGAGAAGAAAAAGAGCTCTAACAACAGTAAAAGTACCAGCAAACAAGTCGAGAATCAGATGGAAATCTACAGTGTGGATTCAACAACGATTCAGCAACATTTATTAAATCAAATACAGTATTATAAAATAGAAGAAGAAGAGCGAAAAGTAGCTTCTTTCATTATTATGAACATGGATGGAAATGGGTATTTACA
Organism: Bacillus cereus group sp. RP37; assembly: GCF_040459695.1. NCBI lineage: Bacteria > Bacillati > Bacillota > Bacilli > Caryophanales > Bacillaceae > Bacillus > Bacillus cereus group sp. RP37. The sequence goes on from NZ_JARVHP010000001.1 coordinate 369,099, forward strand.
AGAAACGAACGAAGAGTTAGCGGGTCTCCTTTCCGCACCACTTCATGTAGTCGAACGCTCTGTAGAGCTTGTCCAATCACTCGAGCCAGCAGGGGTAGGAGCGCGTAATATTCAGGAATGTCTAACTTTACAATTGAAGCGCTTACAAAGACGGAATGGATTAGCAGAAGAGGTTATAGAGGATCACTTCGCTTATTTCGTGAAGAAAGATTGGCGAAAGCTCGTTCAAGTGTTGAAGTGTAGTAATGAAGAATTGCAAACAGCGGTGAACTGTATTACATCATTACAGCCGAAACCAGGTCTTGCTTTTTCTTCGGATAAACCACTTTATATTGTGCCTGATATGGCAGTAAAAAAAGATGGCGATCGTCTCGTTTTACAGATGAATGAGAGAAATATGCCGAGAATTGAAATTCATTCTGAATATAGTGCGCTTCTTAATAATAGTGAAAGTGAAGTAGCATCTTACGTATCAGAAAAGTATCAGCATGTGCAGTGGATTATGCGCAGTTTGAAACAGAGAAAACAGACGCTCCTGCAAGTAATGACTATTATTATGGAAAAACAACGTGATTTCTTCTGGGAAGGTCCAGCGTATTTAAAACCGCTTGCTTTAAAAGAGGTGGCGGAAGAGTTAGGTGTGCATGAATCTACAATTAGTCGTGCAACGCGAAATAAATATGTGCAAACACCACACGGTTTATTTGAGATGAAATCGTTCTTTAGCAATGCCGTTTCAACGACTGAAGATGAAGCGATTTCTACAAAGCGTGTAAAACAATTTATTCAAAAGCTTGTTGAAGCGGAGAATAAGAAAAAGCCACTTTCAGATCAAAAGATTTCAAAATTATTAGAAGAAGAGCATGAAATTGTTATTTCTCGAAGAACGGTGGCGAAGTATAGAGAACAAATGCATATTCCAGCTTCGTCATTACGAAAAACGATCGGATAGGTGAAGGAGATGAAAGTTGTACTGTATACAAAAAAGGATTGTGGTCTTTGCGTGCAGGCAAAACAAGTTTTGCAGGAAGTACAATGTGAATATTCTTTTCAAATCGAGGAAATAGATATATATGAAGATAATGACCTTTTAGAAAAATATCACCTAATGATTCCGGTTGTAGAAATAGACGGAAAACAAGTAGAATATGGTAACATTCACAAAGGTGTCATAATAAACTATATAAAGAATGCAGTTAAGAGTTGAATAAGTTTCTATCTCCTGTTACAATAATACACGTAGCAGGGATTATTTTTTTAACCTATGTGGGACACAAAATGTCACTACGGGACGTAAAGTGACCAATAAGGAAAAATGAACCAATGTAGTGAGGAGAAAAGATATGCGCTCATGGATTCAGAATACAAAAAAATTATTACCTGATCTGCTACCTGTTATGCAAACGAGAATGCAAATTCTTCAATACATTAGGCTCATGCAGCCGATTGGAAGAAGGAACTTATCAGCAAGTCTCGGTATGACAGAACGAGTATTGCGAAGTGAAGTTCAAGTTTTGAAAGAACAAAACTTAGTTCACGTCGCTTCTTCTGGAATGACTTTGACAGAAGAAGGAACAGCTTTAGTTCTTGCTTTGGAAGACTTTATGAAAGAAATTTCCGGGTTAAAGGTTTTAGAAAAGCAACTTAAGGAAACATTAGACTTGGATGAAGTTTTCGTTGTCCCTGGTGATAGTGATGAATCACCTTGGGTCAAACTGGAGATGGGCCGTGCTTGTGTGACTTGTATAAAAGACCGTCTGACAGCGAATAATATCGTTGCTGTGGCTGGAGGAACTACGCTAGCTGCTGCTGCGGACATGATGCAGCTTGATTGCAAAGATTTACATATGCTATTTGTCCCAGCGCGTGGTGGAATTGGAGAAGGTGTTGAGTTAGAAGCCAATACCATTTGTGCCAAAATGGCGCAAAATACGATGAGTAATTATCGCTTATTGTATGTTCCAGACCATGTTAGTAGCGAAGCATATGCGTCTATTGTGACAGAGCCTTCCGTGAAAGAAGTTCTTGAGTTGATTCGATCTTCCAATATCGTCATTCATGGAATAGGTGATGCGTTAACAATGGCACGTCGCAGAAATACTTCAGAAGCAGATTGGTTAAAGATTCAGGCAAGCGAAGCAGTTGGCGAAGCTTTCGGTTACTACTTTAATGAACAAGGAAATGTTGTTCATAAAGTAAGAACAGTTGGTATGCAACTAGAGGATTTACAACATGTATCTCACGTTGTTGCAGTCGCTGGAGGTTCTTCAAAGGCAAAGGCAATACAGGCTGTAATTAAACAAGGGCACACTTCAATTCTAATTACAGATGAAGGTGCAGCAAAACAGTTAACAAAGGGTATTACCCTTTAATATAATCCCCCAAGGAGGAAATTCAAATGACTAAAATTGGTATTAATGGATTTGGACGTATCGGACGTAACGTATTCCGCGCAGCTCTTAACAACTCTGAGGTAGAAGTAGTAGCAATCAACGACTTAACAGATGCTAAAACATTAGCTCACCTTTTAAAATATGACACAGTTCACGGAACTTTAAATGCAGAAGTATCTGCTAACGAAAACAGCATCGTTGTTAACGGTAAAGAAATTAAAGTTATCGCTGAGCGTGACCCAGCTCAACTACCATGGAGCGACTACGGAGTAGAAGTAGTAGTAGAATCTACTGGTCGTTTCACTAAAAAATCAGACGCTGAAAAACACTTAGGTGGATCAGTTAAGAAAGTTATCATCTCAGCTCCAGCTTCTGACGAAGATATCACTGTAGTTATGGGTGTTAACCACGAACAATACGATGCAGCTAACCACAACGTAGTATCTAACGCTTCTTGTACTACAAACTGTCTAGCTCCATTCGCTAAAGTATTAAACGAAAAATTCGGCGTAAAACGCGGAATGATGACAACAATTCACTCTTACACTAACGACCAACAAATCTTAGACTTACCACACAAAGATTTACGTCGTGCTCGTGCAGCAGCTGAAAACATGATCCCAACATCTACTGGTGCAGCTAAAGCTGTAGCATTAGTATTACCAGAACTTAAAGGTAAATTAAACGGTGGCGCTGTACGTGTTCCAACTGCTAACGTTTCTCTTGTTGACTTAGTTGTTGAACTTGACAAAGAAGTAACAGTTGAAGAAGTAAACGCAGCATTCAAAGCAGCTTCTGAAGGCGAATTAAAAGGTATCCTTGGATACAGCGAAGAGCCATTAGTATCTATCGACTATAACGGATGTACAGCTTCTTCTACAATCGATGCATTATCTACAATGGTAATGGAAGGTAACATGGTTAAAGTACTTTCTTGGTACGATAACGAAACTGGTTACTCTAACCGCGTAGTAGACCTAGCAGCATACATGACTTCTAAAGGTCTTTAATTCTTAATTATATAAGTAATCAATGACAAAACGAGGGAGAGGGTTTGTTCCCTCTCTCTCTTCTTTCGTTTTAGAAGCAAATGTGTTAAGCTTTTGAATGGGTTTTGTCAATCCTAACTAGTAGTCGGAGGGAAATCCAATGAACAAAAAATCAATTCGTGACGTAGATTTAAAAGGTAAGCGTGTATTTTGCCGCGTTGACTTCAACGTACCTATGAAAGAAGGCAAAATTACAGATGAAACTCGTATCCGTGCAGCTCTTCCTACAATTCAATATTTAGTAGAGCAAGGTGCGAAAGTTATTTTAGCAAGCCACTTAGGCCGTCCAAAAGGTCAAGCGGTAGAAGAATTACGTCTTACTCCAGTAGCAGCACGTTTAGGCGAGCTTCTTGGTAAAGATGTTAAAAAAGCAGACGAAGCATTCGGACCAGTTGCACAAGAAATGGTTGCAGCAATGAACGAAGGCGACGTATTAGTTCTTGAAAACGTACGTTTCTATGCGGGCGAAGAAAAGAACGATGCAGAACTTGCGAAAGAATTTGCAGCTCTTGCTGATATCTTCGTAAACGATGCATTCGGTGCAGCTCACCGTGCTCATGCTTCTACAGCAGGAATCGCAGACTACCTACCAGCAGTATCTGGTTTATTAATGGAAAAAGAGTTAGATGTATTAGGTAAAGCACTTTCTAACCCAGAACGTCCATTCACAGCTATCATCGGTGGTGCGAAAGTAAAAGATAAAATCGGTGTAATTCGTCATCTATTAGACAAAGTAGATAACTTAATCATCGGTGGCGGACTTGCTTATACATTCGTTAAAGCTTTAGGTCATGAAATTGGTCTATCTCTATGTGAAGACGACAAGATCGAACTAGCTAAAGAATTTATGCAACTTGCAAAAGAAAAAGGCGTAAACTTCTACATGCCAGTTGATGTTGTAATCACAGAGGAATTCTCTGAAACTGCAACAACTCAAATCGTAGGTATCGACTCTATCCCTTCTACATGGGAAGGCGTGGACATCGGTCCTAAAACACGTGAAATTTATGCAGATGTAATTAAAAACTCTAAGCTTGTTGTATGGAATGGACCAATGGGTGTATTCGAAATGACTCCATTCGCAGAAGGTACAAAAGCAGTAGGACAAGCATTAGCAGATGCAGAAGATACATACTCTGTTATCGGCGGTGGTGACTCTGCAGCAGCTGTTGAAAAATTCGGTATGGCTGATAAAATGAGCCACATTTCTACTGGCGGCGGTGCGTCATTAGAATTCATGGAAGGCAAAGAGCTTCCAGGTGTAGTTTGTCTTAACGACAAATAAGTAGCAGCCAAAGAAAAAGGACGGTGCAAAGCATGCGTAAACCAATTATCGCAGGTAACTGGAAAATGAATAAAACTCTATCAGAAGCAGTTAGCTTCGTAGAGGAAGTTAAAGGTCAAATCCCAGCAGCTTCAGCTGTTGATGCAGTAGTTTGCTCTCCAGCTCTATTCTTAGAGCGCTTAGTAGCAGCAACTGAAGGAACTGACTTACAAGTAGGTGCACAAAACATGCACTTCGAAAAAAATGGTGCATTCACTGGCGAAATTAGCCCAGTAGCACTTAGCGACTTAAAAGTAGGCTATGTAGTACTTGGCCACTCTGAGCGTCGTGAAATGTTTGCTGAAACAGACGAATCAGTAAACAAAAAGACTCTTGCAGCATTTGAACATGGTTTAACACCAATCGTATGTTGTGGTGAGACTTTAGAAGAGCGCGAAAGCGGAAAAACATTTGATCTAGTAGCAGGTCAAGTGACTAAAGCACTTGCAGGTTTAACAGAAGAGCAAGTTAAAGCAACTGTTATCGCTTATGAGCCAATCTGGGCTATCGGTACAGGTAAATCTTCTTCTTCTGCAGATGCAAATGAAGTATGTGCGCACATCCGTAAAGTTGTTGCAGAAGCTGTTTCTCCAGAAGCTGCAGAAGCTGTTCGTATTCAATACGGCGGTAGCGTAAAACCAGAAAACATTAAAGAGTATATGGCACAATCTGACATCGACGGCGCTTTAGTTGGCGGTGCTAGCTTAGAGCCTGCTTCGTTCTTAGGTCTTCTGGGGGCGGTAAAATGAGAAAGCCAACAGCTTTAATCATCCTTGACGGTTTCGGACTACGTGAAGAAACTCACGGGAATGCTGTAGCACAAGCTAAAAAACCTAATTTTGATGGTTACTGGAACAAATTCCCTCATACAACGCTTACAGCTTGTGGTGAGGAAGTGGGTCTTCCAGAAGGTCAAATGGGTAACTCTGAGGTTGGTCACTTAAATATCGGTGCTGGCCGTATCGTATATCAAAGCTTAACACGCGTAAACGTTGCAATTCGTGAAGGTGAGTTCGATCAGAACGAAACGTTCCAAAATGCAATTAAAAGCGTGAAAGAAAAAGGTACTGCTCTTCATTTATTCGGTTTGCTTTCTGATGGTGGTGTGCACAGTCACATGAACCACATGTTTGCTCTTCTTCGCTTAGCAGCAAAAGAAGGCGTGGAGAAAGTTTATATCCATGCATTCTTAGATGGCCGCGATGTTGGACCACAAACAGCAAAAGGTTATATCGATGCAACGAATGAAGTAATTAAAGAAACAGGAGTAGGACAATTCGCGACTATCTCTGGTCGTTATTACTCTATGGACCGTGACAAGCGTTGGGATCGCGTTGAAAAATGTTACAGTGCCATGGTGAATGGTGAAGGCCCTACTTATAAATCAGCAGAAGAGTGTGTAGAAGACTCTTATGCGAACGGTATCTATGATGAATTCGTATTGCCGTCTGTAATTGTTAACGAAGATAACACGCCAGTTGCAACAATCAATGATGATGATGCAGTTATCTTCTATAACTTCCGTCCAGACCGTGCAATTCAAATTGCTCGTGTATTTACAAACGAAGATTTCCGTGAGTTCGATCGTGGTGAAAAAGTACCTCACATTCCTGAATTCGTTTGTATGACACACTTCAGTGAAACTGTAGATGGTTACGTGGCATTCAAGCCAATGAATCTTGATAACACTTTAGGTGAAGTTGTTGCGCAAGCGGGATTAAAGCAACTTCGCATCGCGGAAACTGAAAAGTATCCGCACGTTACATTCTTCTTTAGCGGTGGTCGTGAGGCTGAATTCCCAGGAGAAGAGCGTATCTTAATTAACTCACCGAAGGTTGCAACGTATGACTTGAAACCTGAAATGAGCATTTACGAAGTAACGGACGCTTTAGTAAATGAAATTGAAAATGATAAACATGATGTTATCATTCTTAACTTTGCGAACTGTGATATGGTTGGCCATTCTGGGATGATGGAACCAACAATTAAAGCAGTAGAAGCAACTGACGAATGTTTAGGAAAAGTTGTAGAAGCGATTCTTGCAAAAGATGGTGTAGCACTTATTACTGCTGACCATGGTAATGCTGATCAGGAGTTAACTGCTGATGGTGGACCAATGACAGCTCATACAACTAACCCGGTTCCTTTCATCGTTACAAAAAATGATGTAGAGCTTCGTGAAGGTGGTATTTTAGGAGATATCGCTCCAACAATGCTTACACTTTTAAATGTGGAACAACCGAAAGAAATGACAGGTAAAACAATTATTAAATAATTTGCTTATATAAAAAGGAGAGAATTTATTATGTCAACAATTATTGATGTTTATGCTCGCGAAGTCCTTGACTCTCGTGGTAACCCAACTGTAGAAGTAGAAGTTTACACAGAAAGCGGCGCTTTCGGACGCGCTATCGTACCAAGTGGTGCATCTACTGGTGAGCACGAAGCAGTAGAATTACGTGACGGTGACAAATCTCGTTACCTTGGTAAAGGTGTTATGAACGCAGTAAACAACGTTAACGAAGCAATCGCTCCAGAAATCGTTGGTTTCGACGTAACTGACCAAGCTGGTATCGACCGTGCTATGATCGAATTAGATGGCACTCCAAACAAAGGTAAACTAGGCGCTAACGCTATCCTTGGTGTATCTATGGCAGTAGCTCACGCAGCAGCTGACTTCGTAGGTCTTCCATTATACCGTTACCTTGGTGGATTCAATGCAAAACAATTACCAACTCCAATGATGAACATCATCAACGGTGGTTCTCACGCTGATAACAACGTAGACTTCCAAGAGTTCATGATCTTACCAGTTGGTGCTCCAACATTCAAAGAATCAATCCGTATGGGTGCTGAAGTATTCCATGCACTTAAAGCTGTATTACATGACAAAGGTCTTAACACTGCAGTAGGTGACGAAGGTGGATTCGCTCCAAACCTTGGTTCTAACCGTGAAGCATTAGAAGTAATCATCGAAGCTATCGAAAAAGCTGGTTACAAAGCTGGCGAGAACGTATTCTTAGGAATGGACGTTGCTTCTTCTGAGTTCTACAACAAAGAAACTGGTAAATATGACCTTGCAGGCGAAGGCCGTACTGGCTTAACTTCTGCAGAAATGGTTGATTTCTACGAAGAGCTTTGCAAAGACTTCCCAATCATCTCTATCGAAGATGGTTTAGACGAAAACGACTGGGATGGTCACAAATTATTAACTGATCGTATCGGTGATAAAGTACAATTAGTTGGTGACGACTTATTCGTAACTAACACTCAAAAACTTGCTGAAGGTATCGAAAAAGGTATCTCTAACTCAATCTTAATTAAAGTTAACCAAATCGGTACTTTAACTGAGACTTTCGAAGCTATCGAAATGGCTAAACGTGCTGGTTACACAGCAGTTGTATCTCACCGTTCTGGTGAAACTGAAGATGCTACAATCGCTGACATCGCAGTTGCAACTAACGCTGGCCAAATCAAAACTGGTTCTATGAGCCGTACTGACCGTATTGCTAAGTACAACCAATTATTACGCATCGAAGACGAACTAGGCGAAATCGCTGTTTACGATGGTGTAAAATCTTTCTATAACATCAAACGATAATTGTAGAAAATAACGACAGACCGTGAGAAATCACGGTCTGTTTTTTTTTGCTAAAATTGTTCACCCGTCATAAGTGACATGAAATGTTTAAAGAAACGGTTATAATCACAATCAATGGCGATTTGATGAATCGGCCAATCAATAAATGGTTTAGATTCTTCTAAAGAGCGAAATTCTCCATTTCTCCGTTAGTCACATTCCCCTTTGGAATAATTGGCCCGAGCCCTTGTTTTCCGTTTACATCTGTAAAAAAAGCAGGAGGGGCATCAGTAAGTGGACGTTCTGATCCACCAAATATCTTAATATTTCTATCCTTTGCTTCGTTCTTAAGAAGATGAGCATTTTGTACGGCCATTTCTTTTGGAACATTGCCATAATCAGCAACAATGCAGATGATTTCTATTTCATCGATAAAGAATGCTAAGAGGAGAGCCATCGTATCATCAATCCTAGGATCACAAAAAATAAGAAATTTTTTGGGCATATGTTCACCACCTATCTTGTTTATATATATGTAGGTTTAAGGATAAAGAAGATTATTTTATTGAAATAACAACATGATAAATTCAGAAAATAAAAACTTTTTATATTAGGTCAAGGTTTTTGACTTAATTTTCTTTTGGAAATGCAGTCATATCAAGGTTGTAAGCGTGTAACATAGGCTATTTTTGCTGTCAAGTTGATAAATTGCAGCTTTTTACAATTTATACTATGATAAAGATATTAACAGAAGATCGTATAAACATGAGGGATGATGAACATGAAATTTACAAAGATTCTTGTCCAAATTGCTGCTCTTTACGTTTTTTATATGGTTGGAACTTGGGTACAAGAAATGTTAAATATTCCGATTCCAGGAAGTTTGATTGGAATGTTCCTCTTACTTGTTTTACTTAGCCTAAAAGTTCTTCCAGTGAAATGGTTCGATTTAGGAGCAGAAACACTCGTTGCTATTATGCCGTTTTTATTAATTCCGCCAACGCTTGGCCTAATGAATTACGGTGCTTTTTTTATGAGTAAAGGAATTTCTCTTTTCATTACAATTGTAGCGAGTACATTTTTAATTATTATTGTCGCAGGACATACAGGACAATATCTTGCGAATAGAAAGGAAAGAGAGTCACGATGAGCCAAATATTAATCGGAATTGGTTGGGTTCTTTTTACGGTGCTATTATATCAATTATCTAAAAAAATCTATACATTATTTCCAACACCATTTACTATTCCAATGCTTGTAGCGACAGGATTAATGGCTTTCTTATTTATAGTGCTTGATATACCATATCAAAATTATATGGAAAGCGGTGGTGGCTGGATTGCGAATTTACTTGGACCAGGTGTTGTAGCGTTTGCAATCCCACTTTATAAACAACGTCACGTTCTGCAAAAGTATGTTGTACCAATTGCCGGTGGGGTATTAGTAGGTACAACAGTTGCGATCGCAAGTGATTTTGTTATTGCTTCACTTATGGGAACAGATAAAAGCTTAATTTTATCATCTTTACCAAAATCGGTGACAATGCCAGTTGCGATGAGTGTTTCTGAACAAGTTGGTGGTGTACCGTCATTAACAGCAGCTTTCGTTGTTATTGCGGGTATTACTGGAACAATTACTGGCCCGCTTTTATTAAAATGGAGCCGCGTTACAAACTCAGTTGGTAAAGGTATCGGATTTGGATGTGCTTCTCATATTATGGGTGTCATGAGAGCAATGAAAAATAATGAACATGAAGGTGTTATTGGATCGGTAACAATGACATTAACTGCAATTTTGACATGTTTGCTCGGACCATTATTTGCAATGATGTTTATGTAATAGAAGAAAAGCGAGAGCAACCTTATTGCTCTCGCTTTTCTATAGGATTTATGCTACAGTTACAATAACTGAATCTTTGTAGGAGGTACGCCAAGTGCATACGTTATTATCCGTTTTACTTATTATTGTATCGATTTTAATGATTGTTATGGTACTTATGCAGTCTAGTAATAGCTCAGGCCTTTCAGGTGCAATTTCAGGCGGTGCAGAGCAATTATTTGGTAAGCAAAAAGCACGTGGAATTGAAGCGGTATTAAACCGTATTACGATTGTTTTAGCTGTTCTATTCTTCGTATTAACAATTGCTGTTACGTACTTAAATTTATAGAATTGAAAGAAGGAGCGTTAGTAAGTTGTACTAATGGTTCTTCTTTTTTTATTTTGCCATTTGAAAGATGTTTCTAATTAGATTATAGAAATATAAATATGGTACACTAAGATATAGAAAGAATACGACTAGATTACAGAAGAGAAAGAGGAGAAGTACATGATGAAATTAGCATCTCCGAAACCATTTACATTTGAGGGTGGAGACCGCGCTGTTTTATTACTACATGGTTTCACAGGAAACTCAGCTGATGTACGTATGTTAGGGCGTTTCTTAGAAAAGAAAGGCTACACTTGTCATGCACCAATTTATAAAGGGCACGGTGTACCACCAGAAGAGCTTGTTCATACAGGTCCTGAAGATTGGTGGCAAGACGTAACGGAGGCATATCAGCTTTTAAAAGATAAAGGCTTTGAGAAAATTGCTGTTGTTGGATTGTCACTTGGCGGAGTATTTTCTTTAAAATTAGGTTATACAGTACCAGTATTAGGTGTGGTACCAATGTGTGCACCGATGTATATTAAGAGCGAAGAAACGATGTACCAAGGTATATTGGCATATGCCCGCGAATATAAAAACCGTGAGCAAAAATCACCAGAACAAATCGAACAAGAAATGTTGGAATTCCAAAAGACACCGATGAATACATTAAAAGCATTACAACAATTAATTGCTGACGTACGTAACAATGTGGATATGATTTATGCACCAACATTTGTTGTACAAGCACGTCATGATGAAATGATTAATACAGATAGTGCTAACATTATTTATAACGGTGTAGAATCTACGTTAAAAGACATTAAATGGTATGAAGACTCTACGCATGTCATTACACTTGATAAGCAACGTGACGAGCTACATGAGGATGTATATAACTTCTTGGAGCAACTAGATTGGTAAGATCTAGTTGCCTCTTTTTTTCATAAGGGAATTTTTCAACCCGCTTTAGCCGGTAGTAAGACTCATACTCGAAACTTTGCTGAAGTCAAGAAAGTGGAGAGGGGACAAACTGCCCGTAAAAGCCCGATTGGTGGGGTTACTAATCAGTGGGAATAGAAAAAATACTGATTAAAATTTCACTTTATGAAAACTGTAAAAAATCATTAGGGGCGTATTAAAGTTTCGCTTTATACATCCCCTATCTTTCGGATACACTAAATAATATAAGGGTTCAAAGGAGGTATTTTTACTTGGAAGAAATCACGCAAGAACATATTGATAAGTTGTTATTATTTATGAGAGAAGAAGCGTATAAACCGTTAACGATACAAGAGTTAGAAGAGGCATTTGGGATTGAAGGTTCTGAAGGCTTTAAAGATTTCGTGAAAGCACTTGTAATGATGGAAGAGAAGGGGCTTGTTATTCGTACACGTAGCAACCGTTACGGTCTTCCTGAAAAGATGAATTTAGTACGTGGTAAGTTAATTGGACATGCACGTGGTTTTGCATTCGTTGTACCAGACGAGAAGAAAACGGGAGACGATGATCTTTTCATCCCGCCTACAGAGTTAAACGGTGCACTTCATGGCGATACAGTATTAGCGCGTGTTAGCTCACAATCAAGTGGGTCACGACAAGAAGGTTCAATTGTACGTATTTTAGAGCGTGGAACGAAAGAACTCGTTGGTACATATACAGAATCGAAAAACTTTGGGTTTGTTATACCTGACAATAAGCGCTGGACGAGTGATATCTTTATCTTGAAAAGTGCATCAATGGGTGCTGTAGAAGGTCATAAGGTAGTTGTGAAAATTACGAGCTATCCAGAGAATCGTTTAAGTGCAGAAGGTGAAGTTATTCAAATTCTAGGTCATAAAAATGATCCAGGAGTAGATATTTTATCTGTCATCCATAAACATCATTTACCTTTAGCATTCCCTGAAGAAGTGATGGAGCATGCAAACAGTGTACCAGAAACGATTTCAGAAGAAGATTTAAAAGATCGCCGTGATTTGCGTGACCAAATGATCGTAACGATTGACGGTGCAGACGCGAAAGATTTAGATGATGCTGTTACAGTAACGAAGCTTGAGAACGGTAACTACAAGCTTGGCGTTCATATCGCGGATGTAAGTCATTACGTTCAAGAAGGTTCTCCAATTGATGTAGAAGCAGCGGAGAGAGCGACGAGTGTATATCTTGTAGACCGTGTAATTCCGATGATTCCGCATCGTCTATCTAACGGTATTTGTTCGTTAAACCCGAAAGTAGACCGTCTGACGTTATCTTGTGAAATGGAAATCAACAACTTAGGTGATGTTGTAAAGCACGAGATTTTCCAAAGTGTGATTAAAACGACAGAGCGTATGACGTATGCTGACGTAAGAAGCATTTTAGAAGATGAGGATGAAGAGTTAATCAAACGCTATGAGCCGCTCGTACCGATGTTTAAAGAGATGGGTCAATTAGCACAAATTTTACGTGAAAAACGTATGCGCCGCGGTGCAATTGACTTTGACTTTAAAGAAGCGAAAGTATTAGTAGATGAAGAAGGAAAACCGACAGATGTTGTTATGCGTGATCGTTCTGTATCAGAGAAGTTAATTGAAGAATTTATGCTTGTTGCGAACGAAACAGTAGCAGAGCACTTCCACTGGATGAACGTACCATTCATGTACCGTGTCCATGAAGATCCGAAAGAAGATAAGCTGGAGCGTTTCTTCGAGTTTGTAACGAACTTCGGATATGCAGTAAAAGGACGTGCGAACGAAATACATCCTCGTGCACTGCAACAAATTCTTGAAATGGTTCAAGGACAGCCTGAAGAAGTAGTTATTTCAACAGTAATGCTTCGTTCTATGAAGCAAGCGCGCTACGATGCAGATAGCTTAGGACATTTCGGTTTATCAACTGAGTTCTACACGCATTTCACATCACCAATTCGTCGTTACCCAGATACGATTGTTCATAGATTAATTCGTGAATACATCATTAACGGTAAAGTCGACAATGAAACGCAAGCAAAATGGCGTGAAAACTTACCTGAGATTGCAGAGCACTCTTCTAATATGGAGCGTCGTGCTGTTGAAGCAGAACGTGAAACAGACGAAATGAAAAAAGCAGAGTACATGGTTGATAAGATCGGTGAAGAGTATGACGGTATGATTAGCTCTGTAACAAACTTTGGTTTATTCGTAGAGCTTCCAAATACAATTGAAGGTCTTGTACACGTTAGCTACTTAACGGATGATTACTACCGTTATGACGAGAAACATTTCGCAATGATCGGAGAACGTACAGGTAACGTATTCCGCATCGGTGACGAAATTACAATTCGCGTTATTAACGTAAACAAAGATGAGCGCGCAATTGACTTTGAAATCGTTGGCATGAAAGGTACGCCTCGCCGTAAGTTCAAAGATCGCCCAGTCGTTATCGAACAGCCAAGAACAGGCAGAAAGAAACGCGGTGGACGTAGCGAGCGCAGTAATGAGCGTGGCGGTGAACGTGGCACAGGGAGAAAATTTGACCGTGGTGGCAAAGGAAAAGGAAGAGGATCAGGATCAGCTTCTACTTCCGCTTCCACGTCGGCTAGTCAGCCAGGGAAAAAAGATGGTAACGGCAAGAAGAAAAAAGCATTCTTCGAAAATGTACCAGGATTCAAGAAGAAAAAGAAAAAGCGTAAGTAAGAAAAGGAGGGCTTCGCTTTGATGAAAAGCGGGGCTTTTTCTTTTTTATTGGTGGCTTGAGAGCGAGCCACTTTCGCTTTTTATTAACATTTGTTACAATAGTAAAAATAGAGGAGGGACGTTTTATGCCAAAGGGTACAGGTAAGGTTATTGCACAAAATAAAAAAGCATTTCATGATTATTTCATCGAAGAAACATACGAGGCAGGGCTTGTCCTTCAAGGAACGGAAATTAAGTCGATTCGCGCTGGACGCGTGAACTTGAAAGATGCGTTTGCACGTGTACATAATGGTGAAGTATGGGTTCATAATATGCATATTAGTACGTACGAGCAAGGGAATCGTTTCAACCATGATCCGCTTCGCACGAGAAAGTTACTTCTTCATAAAAAAGAAATTGAGAAGTTAACGGGCGCTTCAAAAGAAACAGGCTATGCATTAGTTCCAGTTAGAATCTATTTGAAAAATGGATTTGCGAAAATGGCACTTGGTTTAGCAAAAGGTAAAAAGCAATATGATAAGCGTAACGATTTAAAAGAAAAAGAAGCAAAACGTGAAATTGCACGCGCGTTCCGTGATCGTCAAAAGATGTAATACAGATATTTACATTTGTAAAACGGCGCGCGTATGATATAATAACTTATGTAAGATTGTTGCACATTGAAAAACAGCTCTTAGTAGCTATCACGATTTTTCTTCGTATGCTCCATTTTTATCATGGGGACGTTACGGATTCGACAGGGATAGTTCGAGCTTAGGTTGCGAGTCGAGGGGATCGGCCTCGTTAAAACGTCAAAGCCTATAATTGGCAAACAAAACAATCTTTCTTTAGCTGCTTAATTGCACTAAAGGTTCCTCCCTCCATCGTCCATGTGGTAGGGTAAGGGACTCAAACTAAGTGGACTACGCCGGAGTTCGCCGTCTGAGGACAAAGGAAGAGAACAACCAGACTAGCAACTTGGAAGCCTGTCGATAGGCTGAAGAGTTCGCGAAATGCTAATATATCGACTACACTCGTAGAAGCTTAAGTGCCGATATTTTTGGACGTGGGTTCGACTCCCACCGTCTCCACCAATACATATTTGGTGGTTTTTTTATTTTGTATGATAGGAACCATAATTTTGCCGGATTGGCAAGGTTATGGTTCTTTTTGTTTGTGGCAAACTTATGGTTCCGAAAATAAAATGTAACAAGAAGCGTAGAATAGCCATTTTACGCTTCTTGTTACATTTTAAGGACCACATTACAATCAAGATAGGAAAAGCAAATACCCCAAAACTAATAAATAATCTCTTTGGTTCGATGGGCATGTGGGGGATCCCTACTAGGCGAATTTTAACCTAAAAAATTCGAATTTCTGTACATTAAGTAAAGTGAATTTTTATTCGCGTGATTCTTATTATCTGAAATTAATAAAGCATGTTATACTCTCTTCTTTAAGAACGTCTCCATAATATCCTTTTTGAATCTTTCATAATCAAACTGAAAAGCAACATTATGCATTTTATAGCCTGGATTAGCAACAAAGCGAAAATCTGCAATGCTTTGACCGAATCCTTCTCCTTGATCAGGAATTATTTTAATGGGTACTCTTGAAAGGCTAACAGCCTCTTGATTTAACAAATACCACACTGTTACAAAATCATGCATAGGACTTCCACTTATACCAGGATTAGACTTGGAGTAGAAATTATAATAATAGTCTAGCATGGGCTTGATGATGAGTCCTGCAAGATCTTGTGTATTCCGATGAAATGTATCAATTTGTTGGACCATTTCAGGTGTAACAATCGCATGTTGTGTCACATTTAAAGGAATAATTGTCAAGTTCTTCGCATGCTGCAGAATTAAATTTGCTGCATAAGGGTCTGCGTAAAAGTTAGCTTCAGCCACAGCAGTTACGTTACCTGGATAGAAAAAAGCTCCCCCCATGCAAATGCATTCTCTTACGTTTCGCATTGTTTCTAAATTCAATACAAAAGTCGTGGCTAGCGAAGAAAGTCTTCCTAAATTGATAATTGTAAGATCTTCTAAATTTGATTCTATAATTTGATAAATATCATTTAAGGGGTAAATTGGATATGGAATTTCAGGGGGAATAATAGGACCTAATCCGACTTTTCCGTGTACCTCAGGGAAATACTGAATCAATATACCTGTCAACGGCACAGAAGCACCAAGGAATACAGGTATCTCTTCCCTTCCCGCAATGTACTTCAAATAGTTAATATTTCTTATTACATTTTCTCTTGATACATTTCCATAATCGGCTACAATTCCTACAAGTTGAATGTCTTTACGAAAAAAGGTGTACAGTATAGCAAACGCATCATCAATTCCCAAATCTGTAAACAGGAGAACCTTTTTTGGCATATCTCTCCCTCCAAAATTTATAGAATCCTATGTTCACTAATGAGTAGGCTAAACTTGTGTGTATATATTTTATGTATTCTTAAAGAGTGAATTCTATTCACTTGACGTGGCTTCGCTCATCTAATTTTAATATTATGTTTAAGCGTAAAATACATAAGGTGCATTAGAAATATGAAAAGATCCATTGTTATTGAGGAGTTTACACCGGATTGGGCAATATCATTAGGGCTCATCATATCAAAAAAGAAAATGGTACGTTTAGATACAAAATAATCGATTTCTTGTATGTTAAGGAACTGGTTATTTGTTTTTCTATTTTTTAGGGAGTTTTTCTGGTAATGGTGTATACAAATAATAAAGTTGTTTAATTTAAAATAAAGACGTTTAAAACAAAGTGTTTTTAATTGTGTGATTCGTGTTAACCCATATAGATCAAGAGAGAAACTTTATTGTAAATAGATAAAATAAAAGCAAGACTAATACTTAAAATTATACGTATCTCGGCTGTACTCTCATAAATAACTGTAGAAGATAAAAATCTCGTTATGGGGATGGGGCGGTATCCCTGAAACAAAAAATGAAGAAATAGTTATTGATGATAATCAGGTAGATACTATAGCTGCACCTTAATGATTAAATAATATTTATTTAAATCTTCATATCTTTTGTATTCGTCTCCATATCTATTGTAAGATTATATAGAGTTCCCCTAATAAGCTGTTATAATGGCTTTTTTTAGGAGTTTAATATTTATAAATCTTACATTATTTTTTTGAGATAATTTTTTATCTAACTAAGTTATATTGAAGTAGAGGTGAACCATCGGTGAGGCAGGTGTTAGTAATTAAAAATGAACGGTCTTTAGCAAAGAAAATCGTAAGCGGTCTAAAGAAAGAAGGCCATTTCATTTTAAAACTTCACAATGAAAACGAAGGTTTAAATATAATATATGAACAAGATTGGGATATTATCATATTGGATTGGGATTCATTAAGTATATCCGGACCAGAAATTTGCAGACAAATACGACTTGTTAAAACGACACCGATCATTATTGTGACAGACAATATTTCTAGCAAGGATTGTATAGCAGGGTTACAAGCAGGAGCAGATGATTATATAAGAAAACCATTTGTGAAAGAAGAATTAGTAGCAAGGGTTCAAGCCATTTTAAGGAGAAGTGACTATATCCAGCAAAATGAGATAAGCTTTTTTCAGTTTAAAGATCTCTTTGTTGATGCATCTAGCAATATTGTGAAAAAAAGTGGTGAAAATCTCTCGCTTACTAAGCGCGAGTACGATTTACTTGTATTTTTAATCAAGAATAAAAACACAATATTGAGCCGTGAAATGCTTTTGAATCAGGTTTGGGGATATAACGTAGTAGTAAATCCAAATGTAGTAGACTTATATATTGGATATGTAAGAAAAAAGTTAAAGTGTGAGAAGAAAGACAGATATATTCAAACGATACATGGCAGAGGCTATTCAATGATTGAATGATAAAAATAAGATAATAGGTAACGTACAGTTTTTCATAATAATCACTAGCATAATAGAAAAACGAGTAAAACTGTTTCATTCAGTTTTACTCGTTTTTTCTGTTAAATCTAATAATCAAATAGTTTCTGGAAAGTATTAAAATACGTAAAAAGAATATTTCTATCAGGCAATAGATTATGAAAATACTAGTTAGTAATGGGGGTGTTTTGTAGGGGAAATCATGGTTAGTCAACATGCATGACTTTAAATATTACTTCTTGCATCCAATTTATGCTTGGTTTTATTAATTCGCACCATTCACAAGATTTTCACAGAATTAATGACTATACTAATTAACAGGATGTTCAAATGAAAATGATTATCAATATTGATTTAAGTGAATAGCATTTACTATCTAATTCAATCTATGGACTTTATCATTTTCGAACTAAATTACATTATAAGGAGTATACGTATGAAAAAAACTATGCTTTTAAAATTAGTAAGTATTCTAGCAATTTTCACTTTAATGTTAGTAGCTTGCTCAGATTCAGGTAAAGAAACTTCGAAGGCTACTAAAGATAATGGTAGTGATAAGCCAAAAACGGTTGAAATCACTGATGCACATGGAAAGGTTACTGTACCTGTAAATCCAAAGAATGTAGTTGCTTTAGATAATAGAACTTTTGAAACTTTAGCTGATTGGGGAATTAAATTAGCGGCTGCTCCAAAGGATATCATGCCTGCTGATTCAGCATATAAAAAGGATGAAAAAGTTCAAAATATTGGGAATCACCGTGAGCCAAATCTTGAAATTATTGCAGCTGCAAACCCTGAACTTGTAATCGTTGGTCAAAGATTTGCTGACCATTACGAAGAAATTAAAAAATTAGTACCAAATGCAGCAGTTATTGATCTTAATGTTGATGTTTCTGAGAAAGCTACTAAGCCTGGAGAAAACTTAGTAAAAGGACTTAAAGATTCTACACTTTCTTTAGGAAAAATCTTTGATAAAGATAAAGAAGCTAAAAAATTAGTAGCTGATTTTGATAAATCTATTGAAAACGCAAAATCTGCTTATAACGGAAAAGATAAAGTTATGAGTGTTATCGTTACTGGTGGAAATATTGGTTTTGCTGCTCCACATTCTGGTCGCGTTTGGGGACCAATGTATGAAATTTTTGGTTGGACTCCAGCACTAGAAGTTTCTAATTCTACTGCAGGTCATAAAGGTGATGACGTTTCTGTTGAAGCTATTGCACAAACAAATCCTGATTGGCTTTTCGTATTAGATCGTGATGCTGCAACATCTGATGCTGCTACTTCAGCTCCTGCTAAGGATGTTATTTCTAAATCACCAGCTCTTCAAAACACAACTGCTGTTTCTAAAAAACAAGTTATTTATGCACCAGCAGATACTTACACAAATGAATCAATTCAGACTTATATAGAGTTATTTGGAAATATCGCAAAAACTTTAGCTAAGTAGTGTAAAGGAGTACGAAACAGTGTCAAAAAATATGATTTCTAGGGTTGAGAATATTTCTCAACCCCAGTTTTATAATCACAATAAAATATGGACAAAACCTTTTATAATAGCGATTATGATTGTTATAATTTTAGGGATTATATCACTGTTTACTGGAGTTTATGATATACGTGGACAAGAGGACGGAATGGAGATGTTTTTCATAACTCGTGTTCCGAGAACAGTTGCATTAATGCTTACTGGAGCTGCAATGGCGATGGCAGGGCTCGTAATGCAACTCATTACACAGAATCGCTTTGTTGAACCTACTACAACGGGGACTATTGAATGGTCAGGCTTAGGCCTGCTTTTTGTCTATTTATTATTTCCTGCCCCGACTTTAGTGCAAAGAATGACTGGTGCAATCATTTTTTCTTTTATAGGAACTATGATTTTCTTTCTATTTTTAAGAAGAGTTAAACTTCGTTCGTCTTTAATTGTCCCGATTATCGGATTGATGCTTGGAGCAGTTATTTCTGCAGTGTCTACTTTTTTGGGACTCCTGTTTCAAATGACGCAAAGTATTGAAACTTGGTTTGTAGGTTCATTTGCTAACATTCAGGTGGGAAGATATGAATATTTATGGCTGATTGTTATCATTACTGTGCTTATTTTTATGTATGCTAATAGATTGACTTTAGCTGGACTAGGAGAAGATGTCGCAACAAGCCTTGGAGTTAATTACAATAGAATTGTTCTTTTTGGGACTGGCCTTATCTCTGTTGCTGTTGGAATTGTTGCAGCTGTTATTGGAAACTTACCTTTCTTGGGATTAATTGTTCCAAACATTGTTTCCATGTTTAGAGGGGATGATCTTAGGAGTAATTTACCTTGGGTATGTGTGATCGGAATGGGGACAATCACTGTCTGTGACATCATTTCTCGAACAATTATAAAGCCATTTGAAGTACCTGTTTCTTTAATACTTGCAACAGTGGGGGCAGTCGTGTTTATTACTATTCTATTGAGACGAAGAAAACCAAGGAGGCTGCGATGATCACATTAGATTATAGAAATAAAGAAAATGTCGAAATCGATTCTAGCCTTCATAATGAAAGTAGATCAGCTAGTGCTTTTCGTTCTAAGAAGGAAGCAAGACGTTATTGGATTGTACTGGTAACATTGATTGCTTTAGGTCTCCTTTCTTCATATGGACTTTTAGTTTATAACAACCCAGTTCCGATAGATTCACCTTCTTTTATTCCAGTTGTTAAGAGAAGAATAGTAGCTATTGTTGCAATGATTATTGCTGCAGTTTGCCATAGCTTATCGACAGTTGCTTTCCAATCTATTACGAATAATAAGATTATTACTCCTTCACTTTTAGGTTTCGAATCACTTTATTCAGCAATTCAAACGAGTACAATATTCTTCTTTGGTGCTAGTGCATTGCTCAATTTTAATGGAATTGGATCATTTTTATTTCAAGTCGTTGTTATGGTCTTCATGAGTTTGATACTTTATGGCTGGTTACTTTCCGGTAAATACGGGAATTTACAACTTATGCTTTTAGTTGGAATTATTATTGGTACCGGGCTAAATTCTGTGTCAACTTTCATGAGAAAACTACTTGCGCCTTCAGAATTTGATATTTTACAAGCGAGATTATTTGGTTCTGTTAATCATGCAGATCCTGCTTATTTTCCTGTTGTAATTCCTATGATTATAATTGTAGCGGTATTAATTTTTGCTCATTCTAAGAATTTGAATGTTTTGTCACTAGGAAAGGATGTTGCTACTTCTTTTGGAGTTAAATATCAACCTAGTGTAATTTATACGCTTGTATTAGTAGCTATTTTAATGTCCATTTCAACAGCTTTAATCGGGCCACTTACTTTCTACGGCTTTTTAGTAGCAACTTTGAGTTATCAGGCGGCGTCAACGTATGATCATAGATACATTTTTCCAATGGCTTTTGCAATAGGATTTTTAATAATGACGAGTGCATATTTTTTAATGTATCATGTATTCCATGCTCAAGGCGTGGTTTCAGTTATTATTGAATTATTTGGTGGAATTATATTCTTAACTATAGTTTTAAGGAAGAGGGCTTTATGATAAAAATTGATAATGTTAAAAAGTTCTATACTGATAAGGTAAAAATAGGACCTTTGGATATTGAAATACCAAAAGCAGGCTTTACTTCTTTAATTGGACCAAATGGTGCTGGAAAGTCCACGACACTTTTGATGATTGGAAGACTTTTAGATATGGATGAAGGTCAAATTCAAGTAGCAAATATGGATGTTTCTGAATCCAAATCAAAAGACTTAGCAAAAGTTTTGACTATATTGCGACAAGAAAATCATTTTGTAACTAGGCTTACTGTTAGACAATTAGTTGGATTTGGGCGCTTTCCTTATTCAAAGGGAAGATTAACGAAAGAAGATGAGGTTATCATTTCTAAATATATCGATTTCTTAGATTTAACTAATTTAGAGAATAGATATTTAGATGAGCTTTCTGGTGGTCAAAGACAAAGGGCATATGTAGCGATGGTATTGTGCCAAGAGACTGAATATGTACTGTTGGACGAGCCTCTGAACAACCTTGATGTTGCTCGTTCTGTTCAAATGATGGAGCATTTGAGACGTGCGGCTAATGAATTTGGAAGAACAATTTTGACGGTTATGCATGACATAAATTTTGCAGCTAAATACTCTGACAAAATTTGTGCTATGAAAGATGGACAAATTGCTGCTTTTGGAACAGTAGAAGAGGTTATGGACCCAACAATTTTGACAGATATTTTTGAAACAAAAATAGAAATTATCAATGGTCCTTATGGTCCAATCGCTGTTTATTAGTTATAAAATGTAAAAAAATACTGTAGCTTGTGTAGATTATGCAAGTTACTCTAGTTGAAGTTGCTGTCTGTAGTTTATAGGCAGCAGCTTTTTTTACGTGATTACTCATAAAATGCAAAAGAATGCTTCACCTTTTCAAGTATCTACCAAGCGAAAAAAATATCTCTGTATAACTTTTTAAAAGAATTCATCCTGTTTCTTTTATATGTAATATTGCATATCAGAGTGTATTGATAAAAGTGTAAGGGGTCACTATAATGAGGGCATAAAGATAAATCACATTTTCGTAGCAATAAAAAGGAGGAAATAATATGGAAATCGCAATGGCAGTTTTGAAATTTGTAGGTGGCGTAATCCCGTTAATTCAAGAACTTTTAAAAGCATTTATGTAAGTGTATTAGTTAGCTATCATTTATCAATCATTATCATATCTTACTAAAAAAAGAACGGGGTGATTTTTCTGAATATTAAGAAAAACGCTAAAAGAAGAAAGTTCCTTGCATGTTTATTAGTTAGTCTATGCACTATTAATTATTCATCTATTTCCTTCGCAGAAACACAAGCCAGTAATGCAACTGATGTAACCAAAAATGCTAGTGGCATTGATACTGGTATAGCAAATCTTAAATATAATAATCAAGAGGTTTTAGCTGTAAATGGTGATAAAGTAGAGAGTTTTGTTCCGAAAGAAAGTATCAATTCAAATGGTAAATTTGTAGTAGTGGAACGCGAGAAAAAATCACTTACAACGTCACCAGTCGATATTTCAATTATTGATTCTGTAGTGAATCGCACGTATCCAGGAGCGGTACAACTTGCAAATAAAGCTTTTGCAGACAATCAACCTAGTTTATTAGTGGCGAAGAGAAAGCCTTTGAATATTAGTATAGACTTACCTGGCATGAGAAAAGAAAATACAATTACTGTCCAAAATCCGACATATGGTAATGTAGCTGGAGCAGTAGACGATTTAGTATCTACTTGGAATGAAAAGTATTCTAAAACACATACGTTACCTGCAAGAATGCAGTATACGGAATCTATGGTTTATAGTAAATCACAAATCGCAAGTGCCCTTAACGTTAACGCTAAATATCTTGATAACAGTCTAAACATTGATTTTAATGCGGTTGCAAATGGAGAGAAAAAAGTGATGGTAGCGGCATATAAGCAAATATTTTATACCGTAAGTGCTGAACTACCTAACAATCCATCCGATCTTTTTGATAATAGTGTTACTTTTGGTGAGTTAACTCGTAAAGGTGTAAGTAATTCGGCTCCACCTGTTATGGTCTCAAATGTAGCTTATGGTAGAACTGTTTATGTAAAATTAGAAACAACATCTAAGAGCAAAGATGTACAAGCTGCATTTAAAGCCCTACTTAAGAATAACAGCGTCGAAACGAGTGGACAGTACAAAGATATTTTTGAAGAAAGTACCTTTACTGCTGTAGTATTAGGCGGAGATGCGAAAGAGCATAACAAGGTTGTTACTAAAGATTTCAATGAAATCCGAAATATCATTAAAGATAATGCTGAATTAAGTCTTAAAAATCCAGCATACCCAATTTCATATACAAGTACTTTCTTAAAAGATAATGCAACTGCTGCTGTTCATAACAATACAGATTATATTGAAACGACAACTACAGAATATTCAAGTGCTAAAATGACACTTGATCATTACGGTGCTTACGTTGCTCAATTTGATGTATCTTGGGATGAATTCACATTTGACCAAAAGGGTAATGAAGTACTAACACATAAAACATGGGATGGTAGCGGAAAAGACAAAACGGCTCATTACTCTACAGTTATCCCTCTTCCACCAAATTCAAAAAATATAAAGGTCGTAGCAAGAGAATGTACAGGTCTTGCATGGGAATGGTGGAGAACAATTATTAATGAACAAAATGTTCCATTAACAAATGAAATAAAAGTTTCAATTGGAGGAACAACATTATACCCAACAGCTAGTATTAATCATTAAGTATAAAAAAGCGCCCTATAAGTAGGGCGCTTTTTTACTTAGTCACAAATTTTATCCCGCATTAACGGGCAGTAAGACCCCCACCTCAAAATTCAGCGAAAGCAAAGAAGTTAGGTGGGGGATGAACAAAACCCCCACTGATTAATAATGTAATTCCTCATATAGTTAATCGGCGTCGATTTACTTCTTCACGTAAAATGGATTGAAATGAAATTCCTATTACTTGGACAAGTGTTGCTAAAAGTGCGGCAATTGAAGGAATAAAACTTTAAAAAGTTTATGCTCTTTTGTTTACGGCCAACTTAAAAAACTGTTAGGGTGATGTTTTTGTATGACTCTTTCGTTAGCAATCGGTTGTACATCATCATGAATTTGAACACCTACTGTTTCAGGTAAGAAGAAAGTAGCTCCTTCATTGTTCGCAATATGTTGTACATGAATGACTGTTTTATGTTTTTCACGAAATACTTTCAATACTTCCTTGGCTTTTTGTACGGCTTTTTCAGGTTGATATAATTCCATATTGCCGCCTTCAAAGTAATCATTTTGTATGTCTACTAATAGTAACGCTTCGTTCATCTTTATTCCCCCATACTTATTGATTCAGTACGTTATTTGTACTGTACCGTTATTATATAAATTGCAACTATGTGGAAGTAATAACGTCGTGAAACGATTTTCGCGTATATAGTTTCATTGTGTAAAAATTGGTATAAGTACAGATGAATTTTGTGGAATTCACGGCAAACGTATAGGTAGAGTGACATTGTAGGATAAAAACCATAACTTTGCTGGAGGTGCGGGGTTATGGTTTTTTGTTATGAGGAAATGCGATTTTAAGTTTTTGCTGATGGTGTTTTTTTAGGATATGCTGTGGGTGATTGGAGTGAGGTAGTGTAGAATATTGTCGACTAATCGATATATTGAAAAAATCGTTGATATATTGTGAGTTGTGATAGATATATTGGAAAAATCGTTGATATATTGCGAGTTATGATTGATATATTGAAAAAATCGTTGATATATTTGTAAAGGGGTGTTTGAGGTGATTGTGAAAGAACGAAAAATGCCGATTTATATAAGACAGTTAGAAGCACTTCTTAGAAGGTTACCTGTACATCATCCGAAACGAAATTTAATTGGAGAAAACTTGGCAAAACACATGGCGGGGTATAAAGGGGAGCAAGCGATTGATTATCCACTTAGTTTTATTTCTGAGAAAGAGTATAGTATTTTACATGATGTTCGCTTATCTAATCATGATCAATACTTTCAAATTGATACTATTATCCTTTCCACAAAATTTCTTCTTTTTCTTGAGATAAAAAATATAGCAGGCACATTACTGTTTGATGCAAAGTTCAATCAACTTATCCGAATAACAGAAGGAAATTTAGAGGGATTCCCAGATCCGGTTTTACAAATAAAAAGGCAAGAAATACAACTTAAGAAATGGTTAAGCTTACATGGATTTTCTTCTAGTTGTCCAATTGAGTCCCTCGTTGTTATTAGCTCGCCTCGTACCATTATAAAATCTTCAGATGACAATCTTCTTCATACAATTATTCACAGTGCAAATTTACCTCATAAAATAAAGTGGTTTGAAAGTAAATATAAGAGAAAAGTTATAGATAATGTAGATAGGCTCATTCATCAAATAATAATGGAGCATTCTCCACTTCAACAAAATATACTTGAGCAATATAAAATAGAAAAAGAGGAGTTGCTAAATGGAGTACAATGTGAGAAATGCTTAGTTATTCCAATGGTTAAAGTGAAGAAAGGCTGGCGTTGTACAAGTTGTAAAGATTTTTCAAAAGTGGCACATGAGGATGCTATACGAGATTATGCATTGCTCATTAGTACGACATGTACGAACGGTAATTTGAAAGAGTTTCTCCATGCTTCATCGGGTATGATTGTAAACAGAATTCTCCACACACTAAATCTTCCCTACACCGGCAACAACAAAGGACGAACCTATGATTTAACACACCTCCAATCATAATTTTGCTATAATAAATACGTACTTATACGAAGGGGAGTTTAATGTGAAAATGAAATCATTTAATATCGATCATTTTATCGCGAGTGTTTTACAGTGGATATTAAATATAGCTCTAATTATATTGTCCATTGTCTTATCGATCTTTTTAATTAACGAGACAATCACATTTATTCAATACATATTTTCAGCGAAGAAGTATACGTCCTATAAATTAGTTGAAAGCATCATTGTCTACTTCTTATACTTTGAGTTTATCGCATTAATTATTAAGTATTTCAAATCGAATTATCATTTCCCGTTACGTTATTTTATTTATATTGGAATTACGGCATTAATTCGATTAATTATCGTATCTCATGAGAAACCGATGGAGACGTTATTATATGCGGGATCCATTCTTGTTTTAGTTATTGCTTTATACATATCGAATATGAGAGATTTGAGAAAAGAGTAGTAGTGCAGGCGTAGCTTGCACTACTTTTTATGTCTTGACCTTCAAGTTACTTGAAAGTTTACAATGAAAATAGGGCGTTTGAAATTGAAAAAAATTGAGAAATTAAGTGAAGAGGTTTCTTTTACTTGGAGGTTATAGCAATGAGTCAGGAATTGAAGTTACGTCCTTTAGAACGGGAAGATTTAAAGTTTGTACATGAACTTAATAATAATGCACATATTATGTCGTATTGGTTTGAAGAGCCGTATGAAGCTTTTGTAGAACTGCAGGATTTATATGATAAACATATCCATGATCAAAGTGAACGCCGTTTTATCCTGGAGAAAGATAATGAGATGGTTGGATTAGTCGAGTTAGTGGAAATCGATTATATTCATCGAAGAACTGAATTCCAAATTATTATTGATCCGAATTATCAAGGACATGGTTATGCAGCGGAAGCGACGCGTTTAGCGATGGATTACGCTTTTTCTGTATTAAATATGCATAAACTTTATTTAGTGGTGGATAAGGAAAATGAAAAAGCAGTACATGTTTATAAAAAAGTTGGATTTATGGTAGAAGGTGAACTTCTCGACGAGTTTTTCGTGGATGGTAACTATCATAATGCGATAAGAATGTGCATGTTTCAGAAGGAATATTTTGAAAGCAAGTAGTTGAATGATTTGGAAGTAATGTTGACGCTTCGTAAAACTGTATGCTAAAATCCCTTTTAAGTATTAAGGAAGGTGCAGAACATGCTTTATATAAAATTTGTAAAACTCATTAGAAAACTTTGCTCCGCACAAATGTATACGGTGAAGCGTTGTACGGAGCTTAATCAAGGGGCATAAATCCCCTATATTCATCGGCTGAATAACTTTTCGAAAAAAGTATAGTTTACCTATGCTTGTTTCGTTATGGTTTTTCAGCTGATGTATAAAATAGATTAAGGGCCATAGACAATGCTTTGTCTATGGCCCTTTGTGTATATTATTCCAATGAGCTTTTACTGTAAATTGGAGTAGTATGGGAAAACCACGAAGCAGAGGGCTAGTGTCGAATGACGCTATCTCTCTGCTTTTTTTAATTTCAGGAAAAGAGGAATAAAAATGAGTTTACTTAAAGTTGAAAATTTATCACATAGTTTTATAGATAAAGCATTATACGAAAATGCTTCTTTTGATTTGCATAAAGGAGAACATATGGGGATTGTTGGGCAGAATGGTGCAGGAAAAAGCACATTAATGAAAATATTGGTGGGGGAAATTATTTCTGACAAGGGGAGCATTAAGTGGCAACCTAATATTCAAATTGGACATCTTGATCAATATGCAGAAATTGATGGGAGCTATACCATTGCACAATATGTAAAGCGAGCCTTTTATGATTTGTTTGAAATGGAAAAGAGGATGAATACGTTATATGAAGAAAGTGCGATGACTGGAGATGAGAATCAACTATTGAAAGCAGCTGAAATACAAGAGCAGCTTGAGGCTCGCGATTTTTATTCGGTAGACAGCGTAATAAATAAGGTGGCAGCCGGTTTAGGTATTGACGCTATTGGGATGGATTGTGTTATTGGTGAATTAAGCGGAGGACAACGGGCAAAGGTGATTTTAGCAAAGCTTTTATTAGAAGAGCCTAATATTTTATTACTAGATGAACCGACAAACTTTCTTGATAAAGAGCATGTTGAATGGCTTGCTAATTATTTAATGAATTTTGAAGGGGCGTTTATTGTAGTATCACATGATTTTGATTTTCTAGAAAAAGTAACTTCTTGCATATGTGATGTAGAGTTTGGAACGGTGAAGAAGTATTACGGCAAATACTCAGATTTTGTAAGACAAAAGGAGCATTTACGAAAAGATTATATTCGCCAATATGATGCACAGCAAAAGAAAATTGAAAAAACGGAAGAGTATATTCGTAGAAACATTGCTGGAGTGAATTCCAAAATAGCACAAGGACGTAGAAAGCAGTTGCAGCGTATGGAAAGAATTGCGCCGCCAAGTTTTACTCATAAACCGTCTATTCATTTTCAGGAACTTCCTATTTCTGTTCAGACAGTTCTTGAAGTAAATAACCTTGAAGTTGGTTACGATTTTGCTCTCTTACCAAAATTGAATTTTTCAGTAATGGGTGGGCAAAAATTTGTTATTACAGGGTTCAATGGAGTAGGGAAATCTACTTTATTAAAAACAATCATGGGTATTATTTCTAGTATTTCTGGAGAATTTCATTTTTCAGAGCAAATAAAGATGGGATATTATGAGCAAGATTTAAATTGGAGTAATGATTCTTTAACGCCGCTTCAAATTATTTCGGAACGATTTCCAAAACTGAATACGAAGGAAATACGTCATCATTTAGCTGCATGTGGTGTGAGGGATACTCATGTTTCACAAGAAATTCGTACGTTGAGTGGTGGTGAACAATCAAAGGTTAAATTATGCGGATTATTATTATTACCTTGTAATTTCTTAATCTTAGATGAACCGACAAATCACCTAGATGCAGAAGCGAAGGAAGCTTTGCAAAAGGCGTTAATACAGTTTAAGGGGAGCGTTATACTCGTATCTCACGAAGCAAGTTTTTATCTTGATTGGGCAGATAGTATTTTTAATATAGAGACAGGATTAGTTAAGGGGGTGTGAAACATATGAGTAGAAATGATTGGAAAAAGAAAATTATTATATTTTTGACCGCTCAAACGATTTCGTTGTTCGGTTCCTCTCTCGTGCAATACGCGATTATATGGTATATCACCTTAACAACATCGTCAGGGTTAATGTTGACCATTTCAACCGTTTGTGGTTTCCTACCACAAATTGCGATATCTTTGTTTGCAGGTGTTTGGATTGATCGTTATGACCGTAAAAAGATGATTATGTTATCGGACGGGGTTATAGCAATTGCTACGTTAGTTTTAGCAGGTTTATTTTTAACAGGATATAAAAGTATTTGGTTACTTTTTATCGTACTACTTATTCGTTCAGCTGGGACAGGGGTACAAACGCCAGCTGTGAATGCGTTAATCCCACAAATCGTTCCGAAAGATCATCTTATGAAAGTAAATGGGATAAATAGCAGTATTACATCTTTAATTATGTTTCTTTCTCCAGCAGCAAGTGCTGCAATTCTTTCTATTGCTAGCATTGAAACGACATTTTTTATTGATGTTATTACGGCTATGATTGGAATTAGTATTATGTTTATTATTCAAGTGGAGAGACATGTGAATGCAGAGAGTAAGCAAAAATCTAATCTACAAGGCATAAAAGAAGGTTTTGCTTATTTAAAAGAAAATGTATGCATTAAAAGGCTACTCGTTTTATTAATCATTGTCATGATTTTAATAAGTCCAGCTGCCTTTTTAACCCCTTTAATGGTAACTCGTTCCTTCGGTGCAGAAATGTGGAGACTTACTGCTAGTGAGATGACTTTTAGTGCGGGGGCAGCAGCTGGTGGCGTATTAATTGCGGCATGGGATGGTTTCCGTAATCGTATGCATACAACAGCGCTAGCTTGTGCGTTGTATGGACTGCTTATGATTGGACTAGGAATTGCACCCATATTTATTATGTATTTAGTATTTAATTTTTTAATTGGTATAACAATGCCGTGCTTCAATACACCAGTTACTGTGTTATTGCAGGAAAAAGTAGAACCTTCTATGCATGGGCGTATGTTTAGTGTTGTACAAATCGCTAATTCATGCGCGCTTCCTTTAGGAATGATCATATTTGGCCCATTGGCTGATATGTTTAGTGTAGAAATTTTGTTAATTTATGCTGGGATATTCGTGCTATTATGTGCGATTTATGTTGTAGTAAGTAAGAGATTTGAAGTGTAAATATTTATGTTTGAAAAGGTTTGTGAGGCAATTTAAGATGCCTTAACAAACCTTTTTTTGTTTTGGTCAATAATTATTTATCGTTTTGCAATAAATAATTATTGACCATTAATGTTATTTTGAGTAATATGATGTTAACTAATCAAAAGATTATACGAATAGAGGAGAATATAAGATGAAGAAAAAATACTTACTAGCTTCTAGTCCAATATTTTTAGGAGTGTTATGCATCATCATGTTTAATATAATTGGTTCTGAAGTGAAACCAGATGGAACTTTAGTGGAGCCATTTTTCTTAATTCCGTTAGCATATTTATTTACTTTTACTGGAATTGTTTTGGTTTTGTGCGTGGCTCTTTTCTCGGTGCTTCGAAAAAAGACAGTATGATAAAACACTCACTATGAAATAGAAACATACTATATGTAAGAAAAATAATAAGTGAGCTGAATCATGATGAATCATTATTTTTATAGTGGTAGACAAGTGGGAGCAGCTATTACGCTGGCAGGAGCGCAAGGGACTATGCATGCTGTGTATCAGACCATTCAAATGCAGCAGCAACAAGCACAAGTAGCGCAAATGATGCAAAGTCAGTATATGCCGTATGCGCAGCCGCCTATGCAAATTGTACATTACGATGTACATCCAGCAGGTTTATTTTCCATTCCATATGGCGGGACATACTTCTTATGAAAGAAAGCGACTGATCAGAGTCGCTTTCTTTTTTATATTCCGCCTAGCTTCATTCCAAGGAATGCGAAGAGGAGACCAATTATGTAAGTAGCACTTAAATATAGAAATAGTATGCCAAAGTTTTTACGATTGAAGAGCTGAATGGACTCTAGCTTAAATGTTGAAAATGTAGTGAACGCTCCCATAAATCCAGTACCTAATAATAATTGCCAATTTGTAGTGACTCCGTTACCAATTATATATCCGAGTAAAAATGCTCCTGTTATATTAATGAGAAACGTAGCAATTGGAAATGAAGTTTTATTCCTTTTTTTAAACCAATTGCTAATTGCAAATCGTGTAATAGCACCGAAAAATCCTCCTGTTGCTACTAATAAAGCTTCTATCATAAGTGATCACCTTCCGTAAGATGTTTCTTAATTAAGAAATCACCTAGTGTAAAGCCAAGTCCAGACATAATGAGGCCACCAAGTATGCTGCATGATACATATAAGAAGGCTATGCTCCACTCAGAATGATTGATCAATTGAATAGTCTCTACACTAAATGTTGAAAACGTCGTAAAGGAACCAATGAATCCAGTCCCAATGCCTGTGATAATCTCTGACGGCAAGATGTTTCGCCGAGCTATATAGGTAGTTAGCCACGCTAATAAGAAGCAGCCGGCTAAGTTAATAAGTAATGTAGCTAATGGAAATGAATGATGCCAAAATGTATGAATAGTAAGTCCTAAATAATAACGAGAGAGGGCTCCTAATATACCGGCAATGCCAACGATAATATAAATCAATTTTCTCACCTCTTTAAATAGCTTGCTCCAAAAAATAGACTCCTACCAGTAGTTATACTGGTAGGAGTCATTAGCTAAGCAGCGTTTATGGCGAACTCCATCGCCTATAATTATTACATATAGTGTACTAAACATTGCGTTGGATTTCCAGTGAAGGAGTTGGGGCATTTTGTACTTTTGATGATTTAAGAGCAAGAATTATTACTTATAAACTAAATATAGTGATATAGGGTTTTCAATGTGATAAAATATTTCGTATGTCTGTCATTCAGTTTTAGTTAACTGAAAATAAAGATAATTAAGTTGGGTGTTTTAGAAAAGGGGCGTTTATTTGAAGAAATTATTAAAAATAGTACTAATATGTATTTTAGTAGGGGTGGGAGTTGTCGGTGGTTTTTTAGGGTATATGACACTTACTAAAGAACAGCCTGCTGATGTTGTAAGTTTGAAGGTGGAAAATAATAAAGAGCGCGTATTAGCGACAGGAAATGAATTTAAAGTTACAACATTTAATATTGGATATGGTGGATTAGATAAGGACCAAGACTTCTTTATGGACGGAGGAAAGGGTTCTGGTTCTAGTAGTAAAGAACAGACTGAAGTGAACTTAAAGAATATGCTTTCGTTTTTACAAAATGAGAATAGTGATTTTGCGTTATTACAAGAAGTTGATATAAAATCACTGCGATCTTTTGATGTGAATGGGCATGAATTTTTGAAAAATGGATTACCTGATTATGCTTCGTCGTTCGGAAAGAACTATGACACAAAATGGGTCCCTGTACCAATTACAAGTCCAATGGGATATGCGGAGGCCGGGTTAAGTACGTTTTCTAAATATACGGTTCAAACAGCGAAGAGATTCCAGCTTCCTGGAATGGAACCTTGGCCAAAGCGTTTATTCGATTTAGATCGAGCGATTGTTGAATATACAATCCCTGTTAATAATGGAAAGTATGTTAGACTTGTAAACTTACATTTGTCTGCGTATGACGAAGGCGGGAAAATTAGAAAACAGCAAGTAGAGTATTTAAAAGAATATATGAACAAGCATTATAAAAATGGTGATTACGTAATAATGGGCGGAGATTGGAATCAATTGCTTTCTGACGTTCAATTAAGTGATCCGAAGTTTGTGAAAGAGCGTCCTGAGTGGTTAGTAGAGTTACCGAAGGACTTTACTGATGGAGGCTTTAAGTGGGCTGTAGATCCGTCAGTTATGACGGTGAGAGATGATGTGAAGAAGTATGTAGAAGGTGAAAACTTTGTCACGATTATTGATGGCTTTATCGTTTCACCAAATGTGGAAATTGTAAATGTACAAGGGAAAGATTTAAAGTTTGAAAATAGCGATCATAACCCAGTAAGTGCGGTATTTAAGCTGAAGTAATTAAGTGCAGAAGGTGGGGCTTCATATATGGAGTGGTTAAAGAGAACTTGTTTTTCTAACCTTGAGAAAGAATCACAGAAAAATCATTTATTACTGTTTATCACGATTTGTAGTTTCTTCCTTGGAATAATCGCGATTGGGTATTACGGATATATTTTTACGGAGAGAGCAATAGCGTTTTGGGTTTGTGGTATTTCTGTTGTTGTATTTGGAACGTTTTTTACTTTTATAAAAAGTATGGAATCAATGTATAAATACATCATGACATTTATGTTGCTTATGATGTCTTTCATTATGGTACAAGCTTTTAATGAAAGCCCAGCGGTATTTCAAATGGTCTACTTTACACTAGCAGTTTCACTTATTTATTTAAGTGAACGTCTCGTTATCATTCTCGGCGGAGTGGCGGTTGTTATCACATTTATTCTTTGTAGTTATTGGCCGGAGCAATTTTTTGCTTATACAGCGGCATCTGAAGCTGCAAACTTCGCGAGTTTGTTAGCGATCGTAACGATCGCAATGTGGGGCGTAACGAAGATTGGCTCTAATCTGTTAGCTCGTTTAAGTGATGAGAAGCAAGAAGTAATGAGGAAAGCTCAGGAGCTAGAAGAAACGCAAAGACTTATTGAGGAAACTGTGGTGAAACTAGATAGTAATTTCAATCATTTAAGACAAAATATGAATACATCGATGGAGTCGATGAGTGAAATTAATTTGGCTTTTGAAGAGGTGGCAGTTGGCACGCAATCACAATCAGAGATGATGCATCGTTCGGTAGAAGTATTGAACGATATGGAGGGGAATATTGAACAAATCATTTCTCAAGTAAGAAATGCATCGATTCGTGTGGATGAAAGTTTAGAGATTTCAAAGGGTAGTGTACATACTTTACGAAATTTTGAAGCGAATATGAGAAGTTTAAATGATGTTGTTTCACAATCAGGAATTATATTTAGAGATTTAATGATGCAATCGAAGCAAATTAATGAAATTGTAGATGTAATAACGAATATTTCCAGTCAGACGAGTTTGCTAGCTTTAAATGCAAATATTGAAGCGGCAAGAGCAGGCGAGCATGGAAAAGGATTTGCTATTGTAGCGAATGAAGTATTAAAGCTTGCCGAAGAATCGAATCATTCTGCGGGGAGAATTCAAGGGATTTTGAAGGAGTTTAGTAATCAAGCGAGTAAGGTAGAAGTGCAAGTAGAAAAATCAGAAAGAGTACAAGAAGAATGTAACGAAATGCTAGCAAGCGTTTTAACAAACGTAACGGATTTAGGGAAGTTTATTGATACAATTAATGATGTAATGAGAGAGATTGTTGATCATCAAGAAAATTTTCAAGTTAAAACGACGAATATCGTAAAGGATGTTACACATGCTTCTAACGTAATCCAGCAAACTTCTGCGGCTACGGAAGAAGTGTTAGCGAGTGTGGAAGAAGAAAAACATCGAAATGATACATCAGTGAAGACGTTACATACTGTTAGCGAGCAAGTGAAGTTGCTAGAAGATATTTTAGAAAAGTAATATCGGTTGAAAAGGGCACATCATGTGTGCTCTTTTTCATTTAAACGAATACTTGATAGGAATTTAATTGCTTTTCTGCGCGTTTTCTGCCAAGCTTAAGGAGATAAAGTGAGACTTTAATTAGTGGGGCTATACGCTACTAATTATTAGTTGAACCCCGCAAATAGCGGAATTAAAATACTTCAAAGAAAGAATTATATAGGTGACGCATATGATCGAAGTTAAGACTTCTGAACTTAGTGATGGAGAATTTAATAGAGGTGTATTTGCAACTCGTGATATTAAAAAAGGTGAGTTGATACACGCAGCACCAGTTATCTCTTATCCGAATGAACAGCATGAACACATTGAGAAAACGTTACTTGCTGATTACGCATTTGAGTATGGGATCAATCATACGGCAATCCTTTTAGGATACGGTATGTTATTTAATCATTCATATAAACCAAATGCAACGTATGATATTGTCTTCGAGAACCATACGTTTAACTTCTTCGCTTATAAGGATATAAAAGCGGGAGAAGAAATCTTAATCAATTATAATGGTGAAGTTGATAATGACGAGCTGTTATGGTTTGATAAAGAAAAAGAAGAGAACGAAAAGTAAAATAAGTAATAAAAGGGATGCTTTTACATAGGTAAAAGCATCTTTTTTATTGATGAAAATAAAGTAAAGATTACAAAAAAATACCACTTTATTTTCGTGTGGTATAGTAAGATACTGAAGGATAGTGTTTTGAAAAAGTAATATATTTTACAAATTGTTGTCTTTCTGATGACATGTCAAGTTTAGTAGCCCATTTTGGTTGCTTTATTATGCAATATATATTTTAATATGAGTGGCACCTCTTATAAATTAAGAGGTTTATAGGTGTCTCGAATTGATTTTGGGTACACTGTATCCACCACTTTAGGTTCATTTCATGTACGTGGGGATATTATGGGCCCGTATAACGGGATAAAAAGAATATAGAAATAGAGGAATCGTAAAATGAATATGCAAGAGGTTTATAAATATTTAAGTACGGTATTGCCTGAAGGTCATGTTAAACAAGATGAAATGTTAAAGAATCATACGCATATTAAAGTTGGCGGAAAAGCAGATGTATTTGTTGCGCCTACGAATTATGATGAAATTCAAGAAGTTATCAAATATGCTAACGAATATAATATTCCAGTTACGTTTTTAGGAAATGGATCGAATGTCATCATTAAAGACGGTGGAATTCGCGGAATTACAGTAAGTTTAATTCACATTACAGGTGTGACTGTAACAGGAACGACGATTGTAGCACAGTGTGGTGCAGCAATTATTGACGTATCACGTATTGCATTAGATCATAATTTAACGGGTCTTGAGTTTGCTTGTGGTATTCCAGGTTCAGTTGGCGGAGCATTATATATGAATGCTGGTGCTTACGGGGGGGAAGTATCGTTTGTATTAACAGAAGCTGTTGTAATGACAGGTGATGGAGAGCTACGTACTTTGACGAAAGAAGCATTTGAATTTGGATATCGTAAGAGTGTATTTGCAAACAACCATTACATTATTCTTGAAGCGAGATTTGAACTTGAAGAAGGTGTACGTGAAGAAATTAAAGAAAAAATGGATGATTTAACGTTTAAACGTGAGTCAAAACAACCTCTAGAATATCCTTCATGTGGTAGTGTATTTAAGCGCCCACCGAATAACTTTGCTGGTAAATTGATTCAAGAATCAGGACTACAAGGTAAGCGAATTGGTGGAGTGGAAGTTTCTCTAAAACACGCTGGATTTATGGTGAATGTTGATAACGGAACAGCACAAGATTACATTGATTTAATTCACTTTGTACAAAAGACCGTTGAAGAGAAATTTGGCGTGAAGTTAGAGCGAGAAGTAAGGATTATTGGGGAAGATCTACAGTAATCTTTGAATTAAAAGTGTATAAAAGTATGAATTATTTTGAAATAATATTTGGGTATTGTTGACAATTTGTTTTCAATTCAATATAATGGCTAATAATTTAACAAATAACATACGTTGAAAGAGCCCAGTAGCAGTTTGTCACTGTTAACGAGAGAGCTAGGGGTTGCTGGAACCTAGCACAAACAAACTTGCGAATTACACTCTGGAGTATCTTAGGTAATGCTAAGCGGATTGGCAATCGATATTATTGCTAAGAGTGGTATGAGTAGCTATGCTATTTATACAAACTGGGTGGTAACACGGTGAATCATCGTCCCTATGTCATAGACATAGGGACTTTTTGTTTTCAAAAAATAGAGGGGATGACAAAAGATGAATATTATTGATGAATTAGAATGGCGCGGCGCCATTAATCAACAGACGGACGAAGAAGGTTTACGTAAGCTAGTAGATGAGAAAAAGATTTCACTATACTGCGGAGTGGATCCGACTGGTGATAGTATGCATATCGGACATTTGATTCCGTTTATGATGATGAAGAGATTCCAGTTAGCTGGCCATCATCCTGTTATTTTAATTGGCGGGGCAACAGGAACAATTGGTGATCCGAGTGGACGACAATCAGAGCGTCAACTTCAAACGTTAGAAGTGGTTCAGCATAATGTAGATGCGTTAACAGCGCAAATGAAAAAGCTATTTGATTTTGGCGGAAATAGCGAAGTGAAGATGGTAAATAACTACGACTGGACACATGAAATAAACATTATTGAGTTTTTACGTGATTACGGGAAAAACTTTAGCATTAATAGCATGTTAGCGAAGGACATTGTAGCAAGTCGTTTAGATACAGGGATTTCTTTCACGGAATTTACGTACCAAATTTTGCAAGCGATGGATTTCCATCATTTATACACGAAAGAAGATGTGCAACTGCAAATTGGTGGTAGTGACCAATGGGGAAATATTACGAGTGGATTAGATTTAATTCGTAAGTTAGAAGGGCACGAAGCGAAAGTGTTCGGATTAACGATTCCGTTATTATTAAAATCAGATGGTACGAAGTTCGGTAAATCAGCAGGTGGTGCGGTTTGGCTTGATTCTGAAAAAACAACACCGTTTGAATTTTACCAGTTCTGGGTGAATACAGATGACCGTGATGTCGTTAAATACTTGAAATACTTTACGTTCTTAACGAAGGAGCGCATTGATGAATTGGCAGCGAAGGTAGAAACAGAGCCTCATAAGCGTGAAGCACAAAAAGTATTAGCGGAAGAAATGACGAAATTCGTTCATGGAGAAGAAGCATTATTGCAAGCGGTGAAAATTACAGCAGCGTTGTTTAGCGGAGATATTAAATCGTTAACAGCCGATGAAATTGAACAAGGCTTT
Organism: Bacillus cereus group sp. RP37; assembly: GCF_040459695.1. Lineage (NCBI taxonomy): Bacteria > Bacillati > Bacillota > Bacilli > Caryophanales > Bacillaceae > Bacillus > Bacillus cereus group sp. RP37. The sequence continues at coordinate 407,425 of NZ_JARVHP010000001.1, forward strand.
AAAGAGATGCCAACATTCGAGTCTTCAAAAGAAACGAAAAACATCGTAGAATGGCTAGTTGATTTAGGAATTGAACCATCTAGACGACAAGCACGCGAAGACATTAATAATGGTGCGATTTCTATGAATGGTGAAAAAGTAACAGATGTGGGTACGGATGTAACTGTAGAAAATTCATTTGATGGACGATTTATTATTATCCGTAAAGGGAAGAAGAACTACAGCCTTGTGAAGTTAGGAGAATAGTTTGTGTGAAAGGATGGGAGTAGGAACAATACTTCCATCCTTTCGTATACATAATTTAGACGTAAAATAATCAGTAAATTTAGATAATTAAAAGGGTTATATTATTCTTCTGCCGAATAAATAAGTTAGAGAAAATTACGGATAAAGTGAAACTTTAATCAGTGGGAGGGGTTGATCCCCACTGATTATTAGTTGAACCAATCGGGCTTTTACTGCCCGATAATGCGGGATAAAAATAGCCCGAACCATGCTGGGCATGATTCGGGCTTATATTCAGATTAGTAAGCTAAGCTGAATAGACCTTTAATGTGTGATAAGTAACGAACGTTACTTGCTTCTTTCATTAATGATGCTGGTAAACCTTTAAGTGGAGTATTGCTTGCTCCGATTGTAGCAACCGCATCTTTACGTCCTAGACTAGCAAGTGTTCCAGAGTTTACAGGTGCGAACTCTTCGAATGCTTTGCCTTCTAGTGCTGCGTATAAGTTGTATCCAATTAACTCACCCATTTGCCAAGCGATTTGTGCAGTTGGTGGGTATGGACGACCATCTGGAGAGAAGACAACAGCGCTGTCTCCAGCAACGAATACGTCTTTGTGAGAAGTAGATTGTAGGTATGCATCAACTGTTGCACGACCACGGTTTACTTCAAGACCTGATTCACCGATTAATGGGTTACCTTGTACGCCACCTGTCCAAACGAATGTGTTAGCAACAAGTTTTTGACCGTCTTTTAAGTCAATTTCGTTGCCAGCAACGTTTGTTACAGGAAGACCTGTTAAGAATGTAACACCGCGTGCTTCTAGGCTAGTAGTTGCACGTTCGATTAAGTGGTCTGGTAATACTGGAAGGATTTTTGGACCTGCTTCAACAAGAAGAAGTTTAACTTCTTTTGGATTTACGCCGTGGCTTTTTGCAAGTTTAGGCATAATGTCAGCAAGCTCACCAACTAGCTCAACGCCAGTTAATCCGCCACCACCGATTACGATTGTAGCATCAGCTTCGTTTTTCGTTTTCGCGTATTCACGAATACGGTCTTCAACGTGTTTGTAGATTTTGTTTGCATCAGCAGCAGATTTTAATACCATGCTGTTTTCTTCTAGTCCTGGAATACCGAAGTAAGCAGTTTTACTTCCTAAAGCAACTACAAGTGCATCGTAAGATAAAGTAGTGCCACCAGCTAGTTTGATTTCTTTGCTATCAACTGAGAATGACTCAACTGTTGCAATTTTAAGATCGATGTCTTTACCTTTGAAAAGCTTTGTAAGTGGCATTGCAATTGCTTGCTCAGCAACGTTACCAGCTGCAAGGCGGTGTAGTTCAGTGATAATTTGGTGTGTTGGGTATTGATTAATCACTGTAACTTGTGCTTCTGATTTGCTGTAATATTTACGTACGTTTAAAGCGGCAAGAAGACCGCCATAACCAGCGCCTAAGATGACAATTTGTTTTGACATAGTATGATATCCCCCGTCTTTACTAATTGTTGTTATAAGTTAACTTATTTATTGTTACGTTCTGCACTAATTTGAAGATATGCGTTCACAAAGCGGAACATTTTTTGTGCTTGTGGGTCTTTTAATAATTTTAATAGACCGAACAGGCCGATAACTTCGTTGCTTTCGTCAGCACGATCTTTCGCTTCGATTGCAGTAGCAGCCATGCTTTTCACTGTATCTTTTACAGGTTCTACAAGCTCTGTGATTGCACCAACAGTGTCGCTTTTTAATACTTCATCAGTAGCAACAGTTTGAGCGAAGTCATAAGACTTAGTTAAAATGTTAACAAGCTCAGTTAATTTTGGAAGCTGTTCTACTAGTGTAGTTAATGATTCTTGTACCTCAGGTTTTAACAACTGATCAAGTACATCAAGTTGTCCTTGGCTAGCAGAAATTTGTACAGTTTCTTGTTCTGGCTTTGTTTGAGTCATAGTTTCTGGCATCTCCAATTCTCCTTTACGATAGCAATACTCTTATTTTTGATAGGTAAGATAGTAAACGCTTGCGAAACTTTATACAAAGTTTCACAAAGCACAATAAAATGCCTTTAAATTTATGCCAGCAAGTAAGCTGAAATCATAAATCCAAAACCATAATGTCTTACCTATTATTTATGAACTGTCCGATACATGGCTTGTCCGCATAATGGAAAGCTCCGTTACCGGAAAGTGTATATAATATATATCCTATATTATATACTATATACACCTATGTTAACATAAAAATGATTCCTAATTATTCGATATTAAGCGTATAACGTAGTACTGACAAGGCGTGAAAGCGCATAAATTATTTTGATAAGGTTAGAAATGTACGTATATATAAAGAAAAAAAGGAAAAAATGGACAAATTTATGTTCATTTTTTCCTTTTTTATTGTTCACCCTCTGTAATTAGCATCGATGTATTACCGCTTTTTTCAAGATGGCATTCGCCCCAAGTACAAAGAGAATCAAGAATGGATTCTAAAGACCAACCGTAGTCTGTAAGAGAATATTCTACTTTCGGTGGTACTTGATTGTATACCTTTCTTTGAATAACTCCATCTTCTTCTAGTTCGCGTAATTGCTGTGTTAACATTTTTTGTGTAATACCAGGCATGAGACGTTTTAATTCACTCGTTCTCTTTGTCCCTTTCGTTAAGTGGCAAAGAATAACGACTTTCCATTTTCCGCCGATAACCTCTAAAGTTGCTTCAACGGGAATATTATATTTCTTCATATAAAAATCTCCTTTGATGAATGTAGATTTCAGTTTTCCAACAAAAGAAGCTAAATAATTTAAATGTTACTAAAAAGTACCTATAGCACTTTAAAGTACGTACTTTTTATCATGTTGAATATGTTCCATAATAGCATACGTAAGAGGGAAATGAGTAGTACGGTACTAAAAAGTGCCTATGTTACTTTTTGGTACCTATCGTACTTTAAAGTGCGTTCTTCAAAAAAAGAGTGAAGCCATTCATAATAGCATATATCAGCAGTAACATTATCTTTGTAGAAGAAAAAAGGCCTTTTTTCATACTATTATGATTGGATTTCTGGCATTAAGGAGGAGTTCAATTGAATTCATATACAATATCTTCTTCGGCAGTACAGAAGAATCGGAGAAGTATGTTTGCTTTATTGGCACTAGCAATTAGTGCGTTTGGAATTGGTACAACCGAATTTATTAGTGTCGGTTTATTACCATCTATTTCAGAGGATTTACATGTTTCCGTTACAACAGCGGGCTTAACCGTTTCTTTATATGCGTTAGGAGTAGCGTTTGGTGCCCCAGTATTAACGTCATTAACAGCTAGTATGTCGCGAAAGACGTTATTAATGTGGATTATGATTATTTTCATTATTGGTAATGGAATTGCGGCAGTGGCAACAAGTTTTACCGTGTTACTTATCGCGAGGGTTGTATCTGCTTTTGCACACGGCGTTTTTATGTCGATAGGATCCACAATTGCGGCTGCGCTTGTACCAGAGAATAAACGTGCGAGTGCAATTGCATTTATGTTTACTGGATTAACTGTTGCGACCATTACAGGCGTACCAATTGGAACATTTATAGGTCAACAATTTGGCTGGAGAGCATCGTTTATGGTAATTGTGGTAATTGGAATCGTTGCCTTAATCGCCAATAGTATGCTGATTCCGTCTAACTTGAAAAAAGGTACGTCCGTATCATTTCGTGATCAATTCAAACTGATTACGAACGGAAGGTTATTACTTGTTTTCATCATTACTGCATTAGGATACGGTGGGACATTTGTAACGTTTACGTATTTATCTCCGTTACTACAAGAAGTAACAGGGTTTAAAGCAAGTACTGTTACAATCATTTTGTTAGTGTACGGAATCGCAATTGCGATTGGGAATATGGTCGGCGGAAAATTATCAAATCATAATCCGATTCGAGCGTTATTTTACATGTTCTTTATTCAAGCAATTGTATTATTTGTTTTAACATTTACAGCACCATTTAAAGTTGCTGGGTTAATCACAATTATTTTCATGGGACTATTCGCATTTATGAATGTTCCAGGGCTGCAAGTATATGTCGTTATTTTGGCTGAGCGCTTTGTGCCTAGCGCTGTCGATGTTGCATCAGCAATGAATATTGCAGCATTCAATGCAGGAATCGCTCTTGGTGCTTATTTAGGCGGTGTTGTAACGAACTCGTTAGGGTTAATTCATACGGCGTGGGTAGGCGGCGTTATGGTAGTAGGTGCTGTTATTTTAACAGCATGGAGTATGGCATTAGAAAAAAGAGATCAGGCAAAATAAAGGAGAGAAAATATAATGAAAAATTTACAAAGTACAATAACATTGCATAACGGTGTAGAAATGCCTTGGTTCGGTTTAGGTGTATTTAAAGTAGAAGATGGACCAGAACTGGTAGAGGCTGTAAAGTCGGCGATCAAAGCAGGATATCGCAGTATTGATACAGCCGCGATTTATGGAAACGAAAAAGCGGTTGGAGAAGGAATCCGCGCTGGTATAAAAGAAGCGGGCATTTCTCGAGAAGATTTATTCATCACTTCAAAAGTGTGGAATGCAGATCAAGGATATGAAACGACACTTGCTGCATATGAAGAGAGCTTAAAAAAATTAGAGCTAGATTATTTAGATTTATATCTTGTTCATTGGCCTGTAGAAGGGAAATACAAAGATACGTGGAGAGCGTTAGAAACACTTTATAAAGAAGAACGAGTACGTGCAATTGGCGTAAGTAACTTCCAAATTCATCACTTACAAGATGTAATGAAAGATGCGGAAATTAAGCCAATGATTAACCAGGTAGAATACCACCCTCGTTTAACGCAAAAAGAATTACAAGCTTTCTGTAAAGAACAAGGTATTCAAATGGAAGCATGGTCACCACTTATGCAAGGTCAATTATTAGATAACGAAACATTACAAGAAATTGCTGAGAAACATGGTAAAACAACAGCACAAGTTATTTTACGTTGGGATCTTCAAAATGGAGTAATCACAATTCCAAAATCAACGAAAGAACACCGCATTATTGCAAACGCTGATGTATTTAATTTTGAATTAACGAAAGAAGATATGGAAAAGATCGATGCGTTAAATCAAAATCACCGCGTTGGTCCAGATCCTGATAACTTTGATTTCTAAGATTCAAGTAAGAAAGAAAAAAGGGTGCTTTTATGCACTCTTTTTTTGTGTATAAAAATATTTTCTAAATAAATACTACTTAGTATTAAGTTTGTTATAAGGGGCTGTAAACATGAATATAAAGCAATCGTTCAAACTTTTAGCTATGCTTTTAAGTGTTTTATTTGTGTTATTCCCACTTCAAAAAGCATTTGCAGAAGTTATGGATCATACAAAGTATCAAATGGATTGGAGTTATAGTAAGTCAAAGAAGAAGCCAATTCGAACAGAACTTATTAAAACGGCAGATGGCAAAATTGCTTTTTGCTTAAATGTAGATTTGAAATCTCCGAGCGGTCAAGATTTACCGGAAATGGGGAAAGTGGATATTAACGTGTACCGCGTACTATTGAATGGATATCCACAAAAGAGTCCACAAGAATTAGGTGTTTCTGATTGGAGAGAAGCGCATTACGCAACGCAGCTTGCAGTATGGAATGCGTTAAAACAAATCGATATTAATGATTTAGATTTCCGTAATAAAAATGTAGAAAAGGTAACGAAAGATATCGTTGCAAAAGCAAACGCTAGTGAAGAGTTACAAGAAATTACGATGAGTGTAACGCCTACAGAAGAACAAGAAGCGGTATTAAAAGATGAGTTTTTTGAAACAGGTTTATACACAGTACAAACTAACGCGAAAAGTGGAACGTATAAAGTACAGGCAACAGGTGCACCGCAGGGCGCGAAGTTCGTAAATGAAAAAGGTGAGGCGAAAACAGAATTTAATGTGGGAGAGAAATTCCGCATTTTAATTCCGAAACAAACACCGGCTGGTGGATTTAGTTTCAAAGTAATAGGGAATTTAACGAAGTTACAAGGGATTGCACATAAGGGCACACCGACAATTCAAAATGCAGTAGTATTACTTGAGCGTAGTGAAGAAAAAACAAGTCCAGAGTTAGCGGTAAGTTGGAAAAAAGCAAATGGTCATGATAATAAACCAAATAAACCCTATACACCAAATGAACCACATAAACCGAATCAATATAACAGATGATGAAAAAAGCGTTGGCATTTGCCAATGCTTTTTTATTGGTTTAAATTTTGCCACGAAAAATTTCTATAGCACCTTTTCTTTAGAAGTACGAAAAGGGTTAGAATTCGTTTGTTTTGGCTTCATTACACCACCGTAAGGTATAATGAAAATGAGAAATTAGAAAGAGAGAAGGAATTATGACTCTTCATATTTGTAAAGTAACGGATGAAAATTGAAATGAAATTGCCAATTTAAAAGTAACGGGAGAACAGCTTGCATGTATTGAAAGTACGGTTTCAGAGTGTTTAGTCGATGCTGATACAAAATATAAAGGTGAGGCTGCTTCAGTAGGTTTTTATGACGGTGATATGCCAATCGGATACGCGATGTATGGTTGGTTTGAAGAAAAAGAGAAGGCTGTATATTTAAATCAATTTATGATTGATAGTAATTGCCAAGGTAAAGGGTATGCGAAAACATTATTGCATTTGCTAATAGATTATTTACAAAAAGAATATGATAGAAAAGTTATATATTTAAGCATACATCCAGAGAATAAACTTGCCCAAAAATTAAATGAATCCATCGGGTTTCATTTAACTGGTGAAATTGAAGGTGAATGGATAAATGGAAAAGGATTTATAATGAAACGTATACTGAACTAATAAAAAAACCTGTTAAAAAAGAGTAGTATCTTTTTTGACAGGTTTTTATTTTAAAATAATATTAAATTCCATTAATCGTAACGTTAAGATTAATGGATTAAATTCACTGAATTGTAACATTATTCTGATTGGGAGTGCTATCAAACAAAGTGTAAAGCGTGTACAATTCAGTTGGAAAAACTGCCTATAGATGGTCATATATGAAGAAAATGTAAGATTCTATTACTATTTTTAGATGTATAGATGACAATACTAAATTATATTTTTTATTATTCTCTTTTTATGTACGAAGAGAACTCATCACAAATAGAGAGAAGTGAGGAGGGCATATTACATAAAAATTTTACAATGTAAGAAAGCGAATATATTTAGAGAAATGCGGTAGTAATTGATATAGGTGTGCGAGGTGTTAGTCTATTCGTTAAATGTTTTTATGAAAATAATAGGATTTTTCATTAAATGAATGTATAGGATGGTTTGTTTAAAAACAGGACAGGGGACACAGATTATGTCGAAGAAAAAGACGAGTAGGGTATTAGTAGCTGGTGTTTGTTTAGCTACGTTATTAACGCCATATGGACTTGAATTACCTAAGGTGTATGCAGAGATGACGATTGAAGATAAGGAGAAACAGCAAGAAGAGCGAGTGTATCAATTACTGCCAAAAGGTGATGTAGAAGGGATGCGTGAGTTGCATCAGCGTCGAATGAGTTTTTCTCCTTATGAACCAACGGGCATTTATGTAAAGCCAGGTGAAGAAGTAGTTATTCAAGTAGAAGGGAATCAACAGATTAGAGCCTATATTGGCACATATTCTTATGAAAAAGAAGAACCTAAACAATTCAATTTAAATCCTGGTGAGAATAAAATTTCTTCTTCAAATAGGGGACTATTATACTTTTATAATTATCACAACACAGGAGAAGTAGTCGCTAAAGTGAAAAAAGGTGGTACACCAAATCCTTTATTTATTTTAGGAAAGCATACGACAAAAGATTGGAAGCGTATGTTGGCAGAGAATCCTAATCCATATGCAATAGAAATGAAGGGAGAAAATAGTTTATTAACTATGCACCCTGAAACTGTGAAGGAACATTTGAAGCAAGAAGATCCAGCTGCGTTATTAAAGAAACACGATGAAATAATTAATATAGAACATAAGATATCAGGTTTATCAAAAGATGGTGCGGGTGTTGCGAATCAAGGTAAACATTCCATTCATTTTGTTGAAGACTGGTATACGGACAATTATATGTATGCGACTTATTATCGAACAGCTTATAGTAAAGGGAATTTAGAGTCAGTACTAAATCTAGAAGAGTTAACTAATGATGGATGGGGGCCTTGGCATGAAGTGGGACATCAACATCAACAGGACACTTGGTTATGGGATGGACTTGGAGAAGTAACCGTTAATATTTATTCTTTGGCAGTTCAAACTACATTCGGGCATAAAACAAGGTTAGAGCAAGAGGGGCGCTATGAAGCTGCATTTGCTTATTTAGGTAAACCGGATGCACAAGAAAAGATGGATGTATTTGAGAAATTAGTTATGTTTTGGCAGTTGCATTTAGCTTATGGGGATCAATTCTATCCGAATTTACATCAAATGTATCGTTTGTTACATGATACAGAACTGCCTAAATCTGATGAAGAGAAAAAGCAGATGTTTATTTATATGACGTCAAAAGTCGCAGGACAAAATTTAATTCCTTTCTTTGATAAATGGGGATTAATTGCAAATGATGCTACGAGAGAAAAGATTGAAAAATTAAATTTACCAAAATTAGAAAAAGAAATATGGTTATCGACAGATAGTAATCCAATTCGAGAAAAACAGACTGAGCCATATGAAGTTCCATATGGTGAGCCGAATGATACAAAAATACAAAATGTAGCAGTTGGTACTACATATGATGAGAAAAAAGCAAACGAACTTGTACAAAATTTAGGAGAAAGTGTAAAAGTAACAGGTGTAATTATACAAGATAAACCTGGGATTGGAGAAAAAACTGTAAAAGTAGAAATTATAGATAAAAAAGGGAATAAAAATTTAATTCCAGTTGTAGTGAATGTTGGTTATGGTGATGGTGTAATTTTCCAAGGTGATGGCGATACGATACGTTCTATCGTAACGGCGAATCATAATACGAAAAAGCTACAGGCAACATCAACGGACTCTAAAGTTCATTATCGTTTTGAAAAGGAAAAATATATGGGTCTTGCGATTTATGATAAAAATGGAAACGAGAAAAAACGTGTAATAGCAGAAGGGCAAGAGACTTCAAAGAATTTTGCAAATCAATTAAATGGTTTAGATTTTGTATATGGTGATGTTGTGGAAGTATATCATGCAGAATCAGATCGATTAAAGTGGTATCAAAAGAATGAGTTTGTAGGTAAGGGAAAAGGGGAAACAGAACAAAAGTTGTATTTTAAAATAACGGAGCAAGGTTTCGAGAGAATAGAAGCTCAGCAAGAAGTAACGGCAGTACCGCAAAAAGTAGTAATCGGAACAGATGCTGAAAAATTAGAAGCGAAAAACTTTGTTCAAGTGAAAGATGGAGAAGTAATTGGATTTGTAGAAAGACCAGATACAACAAAAATCGGTGAACAAACAGTGAAAGTAGAAACGAAAGACTACTTTGGAAATAAGGAAGTGACAGAAGTACCATTGGAAGTAATCTATGGCGATAGTTTAGTCTTCCAAGGTAATGGTAATACAACGCGTTCTGTCGTAACTGCGGATCATAATACGAAAAAGCTACAGGCAACATCAACGGATTCTAAAGTTCATTATCGCTTTGAAAAGGAAAAATATATGGGAATCACGCTATATGATCAAAATGGAAATGAAAAGAAAGTTATTTCTGTAGAAGGACAAGAGACTGCTAAAAATTTTGCAGAACAGTTAAATGGTGTAAACTTCGCATATGGTGATGTTATTAAGGTATATCATGCAGAATCAGATCGATTAAAGTGGTATCAAAAGAATGAGTTTGTAAGTAGCGGTAAAGGGAAACAAGAGTTGTACTTTGAAATAACGGAAAAAGGTTTTGAAAAAATGGAAAGCTTACAAGAAGTAACGGCAGTACCACAAAAAGTAGTAATCGGAATAGACGCTGAAAAATTAGAAGCGAAAGACTTTGTTCAGGTGAAAGATGGAGAAGTAATCGGATTTGTAGAAAAACCGAATACAACAAAAATTGGTGAACAAAAAGTAAAAGTAGAAACGAAAGATCGTTTTGGAAATAAGAAAGTGACGGAAGTACCAGTAGAAGTAACATATGGAGATAGCATTGTATACCAAGGGCTTAGTAATGTTGTTCGTTCTATTGTAACGTTAAATCATGAGGATAAGAAACTACATGTAACGTCTACAGATGAACAAATTCATAGCTACTTTAAAAATGAATTATATATGGGAATTACGTTATACGATCAAAATGGAACTGAGAAAAAGCATGTAACAGCAGAAGGGCAAGAGACTTCAAAGAATTTTGCTGAGCAAGTAAATGGCACTCCATTTGAGTATGGAGATGTTATTGAAGTGTATCATGCAGAACCGAGTCGTTTACAATGGTATAAAAAGAGTAAATTAGAAGAGCAATTAGCTTTAACAAAAGTTTCATTTAAAGTTACTCAAAGTGGATTAGAACAAGTAAAGGGAATATAATAAAAGAAAAACGCGCATAGATATTGTATCTATGCGCGTTTTTCTTTTATTATTCAGCTTCAGAAACAACTGTGAAGCGTTCGTTTACGTGTTTTGGATTTTCGATTTCATCAAGTGCTGCTACTGCGAAGTCTTCATAACTTACGTAGCTATCACCTTTTGAGTTCACAAGAAGATTGTCTTTACCAGCTGTATAAGAACCAGTACGTTTTCCTAGTGCGAATAGTGCAGAAGGGCTGATAAATGTCCAAGTAATATCGTTTGTTTGTTGCAGAATTTCTAAGTTTTTCCCTTGGTTTTGAGCAGTTGCAAGGTATTCGTTAGGGAAACCAGGTGTATCAAATACACGTGTTGTTTTCTCTTCGTCTACAAATAAGCTTCCAGCGCCGCCAACTACAAGTAATTTTGTGTTAGGTGCACCTTTCATAGCTTCAATTAGTACATTTCCTGCATCTACATGAAGATGTTCTTCTCCTGCTGGAGCGCCGAATGCATTTACAACTACATCGAATGCTTGTAGGTCGTTAGATGTAAGAGAGAATACATCTTTCTCTAAAACTTTTACGTTTTCTTCTGTAATTTTTGCAGCATTTCTTACGATTGCAGTTACTTCATGTCCACGATCTAATGCTTCTTTTAAAATACGACTTCCTGCTTTACCAGTTGCTCCGATGATTCCGATTTTCATAATAAATCCCTCCAAAGTGTTTTGTTAAAGTGTATATCTGAAAGTAAATGAATGTATTGTAATTGGGCTTGTTACAACCTGTTGTAATCATTATAGTTACAGGTTGTTGTTTTTGTCAATGGGGTAGTTTTATGAAATTATTTTTGTTTAGTATGTGCAGTTGCTGAAAGTAAAATCATAAAAGAATATTGTATTGGCGATAGGGACCTAATATTTGGAAGTTATGAGATGTCGAAAAATGTTGATTTTTGAATATTTTTTGAATATAATTCGATTTATGGAGAAAAGGAGGGATTAATTGTATGAATATTTTGGAACAATTTGTTTCATCAACGAATACAATTCTTTGGTCATATATTCTTATTGCAATGTTAATTGGTTTAGGTCTTTATTTTTCTATTAAATTGAAATTCGTACAAATTACTCATTTAGGGGAAATGGTTCGACTAATGAGTGATGGATTAACTGGAAAGACGCGTAAAAAAGGTAGTGTATCTTCTTTCCAAGCGTTCTGTATGAGTTCAGCAGCTCGTATTGGAATCGGGAACTTAGCCGGTGTAGCGTTAGCTATTTCTATGGGAGGACCTGGAGCAGTATTTTGGATGTGGGTGATTGCGATTATCGGAGCGTCTTCAAGTTTCGTAGAAAGTACGCTTGCACAAATTTATAAAATAAAAGATGGCAGTGGCTTCCGTGGTGGTCCTGCTTATTATATGGAAAAAGGTTTAAATAAACGTTGGATGGGAATTTGGTTCTCTATCCTTATTACAATTAGTTACGGTTTAATTTTTAACTCCGTACAAGCGAATACAGTTACATTAGCATTTAAAAATGCTTTTGGTATTGAGCGTTATATTGTTGGGATTGTATTAGCGGTATTAGTTGCGGTTATTATTTTTGGTGGTGTAAAAAGTATTGCGCGTATGTCAGAAATGATTGTTCCGCCAATGGCAATTATTTATATTGCAGTAGCAATTTTCGTTGTTATTAAAAACTTCTATTTACTACCAGATGTGTTTACAGAAATTTTTAAAGGTGCATTCGGTTTAGATTCAGCTGTAGGTGGCGGTATCGGTGCAGCGATGAAGTATGGTATTCAGCGCGGATTATTTGCAAACGAAGCAGGTATGGGTAGTGCGCCAAACGCTGCAGCAACAGCTGATGTAACGCATCCAGCAAAACAAGGTTTTATTCAAACAATTGGAGTGCTGGTAGATACGTTCTTAGTATGTACATCAACAGCATTTATCGTACTATGTTCTGATGCATATAAAGCAACAAATTTAGAAGGTATTGAATTAACACAAAATGCATTAAGTTCACAAATCGGCCCATGGGCAAGTAGCTTCTTAGCGATTATTATTTTCTTATTTGCATTTAGTTCACTTCTAGGAAACTACTATTATGGTGAAACAAATATTGAGTTCATTAAACAAAGTAAGACTTGGTTAACGATTTATCGTGTTGCAGTAGTTGGAATGGTATTATTCGGTTCTGTTGCAACACTTCAAGTTGTATGGAACATGGCGGATTTATTTATGGGACTAATGGTAATCACAAACTTAATTGCGATTACACTTCTTGGGCGATTTGCATATGCTGCTTTGGCAGACTATGTAAGGCAAAAGAAACAAGGAAAAGATCCAGTCTTCAGTGCAGATTCTATTCCAGGTTTAACGAATACAGAGTGTTGGGATAAGCCAGCGGTAACGGATAAAGAAAAAGCAGTGTAATGAAAAGGCGAGCATCGAGATAAATTCGATGCTCGTCTTTTTTGTTGTAGTAAATGATGAAGAGGGTGGGAGGTAATTATTAATATAATTTTTTGTTCATTCATTCCTCTCGTTATTTGTAGGAACGTACTGTCTTAAAAGTATGACTGGTCGAATGGGATGAGTGATTGAGTATTAGATACATGCACGTACTGGTTATATTTTTACGTGAAAAAAACATGTATGTTAACAAGTCTAACGTGTCCATGTCATAAAACCTAACATAAAGTTCTTGATTACTAAAAGTTTTTAGAATATAATTTTCTTATTGTTAGGAAGAGGAGGCAATGCAAATATGGATTTTTTAGCTAAGGTAATTGGGGATGTAAATAATGTCCTTTGGTCATATGTCATTATTGCGATGTTAATTGGGTTAGGGCTCTATTTTTCATTTCGTGTGAAATTTGTCCAAGTTCGTTACTTCGGTGAAATGATTCGTTTGCTTGGGGATGGAGCAAGCTCGAAAACGAGGAAAGCGCAAAAAGAGAAGAGCGGCGTATCATCATTCCAAGCGTTTTGTATGAGTACAGCTTCTCGTGTAGGTACGGGTAACTTAGCTGGTGTAGCTATCGCGATTTCAGCGGGTGGACCAGGAGCAGTATTTTGGATGTGGTTAATTGCGGTAATTGGGGGTGCTTCTGCATTTGTAGAGAGCACATTAGCGCAAATTTATAAAGTAAAAGATGGGAATGCATTCCGCGGTGGCCCAGCGTATTATATGGAAAAGGGTTTAAAGAAACGCTGGCTAGGGGTTGTTTTCTCTGTTCTAATAACGGTTAGTTTCGGATTAATTTTCAACGCCGTGCAGTCAAACACGGTAGCGGCGGCTTTTGATGGAGCGTTTAACACAGATGGTAAGTTTGTAGGTCTGTTTATGGCTGGTTTACTTGCAGTTATTATCTTCGGCGGAGTAAAACGTATTGCACGTGCGGTTGAAATGATCGTACCAGTAATGGCAATTATTTATGTAGCAGTGGCATTATTCGTTGTTGTAACAAACATTACGGCAATTCCATATGTATTTAAAGAAATTTTCTTACATGCTTTTGGAATTAAAGAAGTAGTGGGCGGAGGATTAGGAGCTGCGATTTTACTAGGGGTAAAACGTGGATTATTCTCAAATGAAGCAGGTATGGGTAGTGCGCCGAACGCAGCTGCGACTGCAAACGTAACGCATCCAGTTAAACAAGGTTTCATTCAAACTTTAGGGGTATTTACAGATACATTATTAATTTGTAGTTGTACAGCATTCATCATTTTATTATCTGATGTACCTGGTGCAGCTGATCTAAATGGTATTCAATTAACACAGCAAGCATTAAGTCAACATATCGGACCGTGGGCTTCTATATTTGTAGCGGTGGCAATCTTCTTGTTTGCATTCAGTTCATTAGTAGGTAACTACTACTATGGTGAAACAAATATTGAGTTCTTAAATGGAAGTAAAGTGCTATTAAATGCATACCGCATTACTGTGCTTGGTATGGTTATGTTAGGGTCTGTAGCAACAATTCAAATCGTTTGGGATTTAGCAGATTTATTTATGGGGATTATGGCTGTTATTAACTTAGTGGCGATCGTATTCCTTTCTAAATACGCTTTCGCAGCGTTAGCAGATTATATTAAGCAGAAGAAACAAGGAAAAGATCCGGTCTTCTACGCAAATTCTATTCCAGGTCTGGAAAATACAGAGTGCTGGGAAGAGCAAGTAGCAGATAAAGAAAAAGCGGTATAATGAGGTGAGCATCAAGTGAAACTTGATGCTCATTTTTTTGTTTTATCCAGTTATTTGTAGGTAGTAAAAGACGAACATTCATAGATGTTTTATAATAAAATGTAATTTTTTTAAGAAAAGTGCGGATATGAGTTGTGATTTATGTTAGAATGGAAAATGCCTTTGAAACAAGAGGTTTTATGATCTTTCCTATCCGATTGAAGCTTTTAGAGGAGAAATGGAAAGTTCGGATTATTTCTTATTTTGAGTGGTCAGACGTTCAACGTTAATGAAGAGTTAAATGGAGGATTTTATTAATGAAGTTTGTTATGTTTCTTGTAGGATTACTCGTTGTATTTGTACTCGGTTTTCTTATAAGTGCCGATCGAAAGAAGATTAAGTACAAACCAATCGCAATTATGCTTGTTATTCAGCTAGTATTATCTTATTTCTTATTAAATACGCAAGTTGGTTATATTTTAGTAAAAGGAATTTCAGATGGATTTGGCGCGCTTCTTGGATATGCGGAAGCTGGAATCGTTTTCGTATTTGGCGGTCTTGTTAATAAAGGAGAGGTTTCATTCTTCTTAACAGCGTTATTACCAATCGTATTCTTTGCCGTTTTAATTGGAATTCTGCAACACTTTAAAATTTTACCGATATTTATTCGTGCTATTGGTACGTTGTTAAGTAAAGTAAATGGTCTAGGGAAATTAGAATCATATAACGCAGTAGCGGCTGCCATTGTAGGACAAGCAGAAGTATTTATTACAGTAAAAGACCAATTAAGTAAAATCCCAAAACATCGTTTATATACATTATGTGCATCTTCCATGTCGACAGTATCAATGTCAATCGTAGGTTCTTATATGAAAATGATCGAACCGAAATATGTAGTAACAGCACTTGTATTAAATTTATTTAGTGGTTTCATTATTATTCATATTATTAACCCGTACGATATTACAGAAGAAGAAGATACACTGAAATTAGAAAATAAGAAAAAGCAATCATTCTTTGAAATGCTAAGCGAATATATTATGCTTGGTTTCACGATTGCAATCACAGTAGCAGCAATGTTACTTGGTTTCGTAGCATTAATTACAGCAATCAATAGCTTGTTTGATTCCATGTTCGGTATTACATTCCAAGCTATTTTAGGATATATTTTCTCACCATTAGCATTCGTAATGGGTATCCCGCAAGCAGAGATGGTAACAGCGGGACAAATTATGGCAACAAAATTAGTATCAAACGAGTTTGTTGCGATGCTTGATCTTGGAAAAGTAGCTGGCGATTTATCAGCTCGTACAGTTGGTATTCTGTCTGTATTCCTTGTATCATTTGCGAACTTCTCATCTATCGGAATTATCGCAGGTGCAACGAAAGGTATCGATGAAAACCAATCAAATGTTGTATCATCATTCGGTCTACGCCTTGTGTATGGTGCGACATTAGTAAGTATTCTATCAGCGATTATCGTTGGTGTTATGTTATAAAAAAAGGTGGCCCTAGCTCATAGTTAGGGCTATTTTTTTTATGGTAAATTTTCATGAAAAAACCAATTAATTAGGAATATATTAACATATAAAAATCTTTTAAAATTTATATTGCATTTCATCTAGATAACGCTTACAATTTGATTTGTAGGTGGTATCAATTTCAGACTTTCAAGTATGGTAGGAGAGAAGAAGCTACCTTTTATAAATTGCAATTTATGTAAACGCTTACTGATTTTAGATAACAGTTGAATAGTATTTAGGGGTTTTAAATTTTTTAACATCAATGGTCAGACGTCATTCGTTATACGTTAAACGTTATACGACCGATAACTCGTGGGAGAAGTGGAGGATTCACATATGAAAATAGTAATGTTTCTAGTCGGTTTACTTGTAGTATTTGTACTAGGTTTCCTTATCAGTTCAGATCGTAAGAAAATTAAATATAAACCAATTGCACTTATGCTTGTCATTCAATTGGTACTTGCGTATTTCTTACTAAATACAAAAGTCGGATTTGTATTAGTAAAAGGGATTGCAGATGGGTTTGGCGCTATTTTAAAATTTGCGGAAGCTGGGGTTAATTTCGTATTTGGTGGTTTAGCAAATGATGGACAAGCACCATTCTTCTTAACAGTATTATTACCGATTATTTTCTTAGCAGTACTAATCGGAATCTTACAACACATTAAAGTTTTACCGATTATCATTCGTGCAGTTGGTTTCCTATTAAGTAAAATTAACGGTTTAGGAAAACTAGAATCGTATAATGCGGTAGCAGCTGCAATTGTTGGTCAAGGGGAAGTATTTATTACAGTAAAAGATCAACTAAGCAAATTACCGAAAAATCGTTTATACACACTTTGTGCATCTTCCATGTCAACAGTATCGATGTCAATCGTCGGTTCTTATATGAAAATGATTGATCCAAAATATGTAGTAACAGCACTTGTACTAAACTTATTCAGTGGATTCATTATCGTTCATATCATTAATCCATATGAAGTAAAAGAAGAAGACGATATTTTAGAATTACAAGAAGATAAGAAACAAACATTCTTTGAAATGTTAGGCGAATATATTATGCTTGGTTTCTCTATCGCTGTAACAGTAGCGGCGATGTTAATCGGTTTCGTAGCATTAATTACAGCAATTAATGGTGTATTCGATTCAATTTTCGGAATCACATTCCAAAGCATTTTAGGATATGTCTTCTCACCATTAGCATTCGTAATGGGTATTCCAACATCAGAGATGCTAACAGCAGGACAAATTATGGCAACGAAATTAGTAACGAACGAGTTTGTTGCGATGCTTGATTTAGGCAAAGTAGCTGGTGAGTTATCAACTCGTACAGTAGGTATCTTATCTATCTTCCTTGTATCATTTGCGAACTTCTCATCTATCGGAATTATCGCAGGTGCAACGAAGAGTATCGATGGCAAACAAGCAAACGTTGTATCATCATTCGGACTAAAACTTGTATACGGTGCAACGCTAGTAAGTATATTATCAGCGATTATCGTTGGGGTTATGCTTTAATAAAACGGTATAGAAGTCGTTTATCTCTCGCCTAGAGGGATGAACGACTTTTTTATTTTGGTATGATAAGTAATACAGAGAGGGGGAATTAGGTTGAAAGAACGGGATAGTTTAAGGGAGTTTGATGAGAGTATAGAGAACATTGACCAATTAACTGGTGAAGATGCTAGAGCATTTTTGAAATTGATACACGGATACTTGAGCATAGTAGAAGAAGGAGATGGGACTTTTACTCATAGTGACTTTGTTGAAAAGGTTTCAGGGCTTTATAAGAAGGATTTGGCGAAGGTTATTAAGCTTAGGGAAGAAATAAAAAAATCACCTTAATACATTCATTAAGGTGATTGAAATATTACTCAGCTGGAGCCGTAAATGTACGTTTCTCCAATTCAGCATCTAGCATAAATAGTGCATTTGAATCGCTTGTAATACGTTTTAATTTTTGGATGATGCTATCGAATGAAGCTTCTTCTTCTACTTGCTCATCAACGAACCATTTTAAGAAGGTGATTGTTGCGTGTTCACGCTCATCCCAAGCAATATCAGATAAGTGATAAATACGTTTCGTTACTTCACGCTCGTGTTCAAGTGCGACTTCAAAAGCATTCAATACAGATTCGTATTCGTTATTCGGATTATCAAATCCAGTAATAATAGCGCGCTCACCGCGGTCATTAATGTAGTTGTAAAGCTTCATTGCGTGGAAACGCTCTTCTTCAGCTTGTACAAGGAAAAAGTTAGCAAATCCATCATAGCTTTCGGCTGTACAGTAAGCAGCCATTGCCATATAAGCGTGGGCAGAGTAAAACTCGAAGTTCATTTGATCGTTTAGTGCGTCGTGCAATTTTTTAGATAACATAAAATCCCCCTTAGTATTGTGACAAGAATATTATATCATAATTGATAATATTCTCATTTAGATGTTTCAAACCTTTTCGAAAGCTTTGTGACGTGTGCTTCCATAATGTCTTGTAAATCTAAATCATATTTTTGTGAAAGAATAATAAGGTTAGACAGTACATCACCAAGTTCTTCTTTTAGTTCTTGTTTTAGCTCTTCTTCTGTTTTCGCGTCTTCATCAGGACGATCACGGCCAATTTCAATGGCGCGAACAACGCGTGAAACTTCCCCAACTTCCTCTGTTAAGAAATTTAAGCGAATAAAGGAATTATACTGTGACCAGCTTCGTTTTTCGTAAAATTCCTCCACCCATCTTTGAAATGCGACGATATCCATTTCTTCCTCATCCCTTCAATATGTTGTACAATACTCATTGTATCATGACAATATATAGTTTTGGGGTGTAGGAATGAGAAAGATTTGTGTGTTTGCAGGTTCCAATTTAGGGGAGAGACCAGAATTTAAAGAGCAGGCGATAGAGCTAGGGAAAATGTTTGTTAAGAACGATTATGAGCTTGTATATGGCGGTTCTTGCGTTGGATTAATGGGAGAAGTGGCGAATGAAGTTCTTCGTTTGGGCGGGCGTGTAACAGGTGTTATGCCACGTGGTCTATTTCGAGGAGAAATCGTACATACAGGATTAACAGAATTAATTGAAGTAGAAACGATGCATGAGCGTAAAGCAAAAATGGCAGAGCTTGCGGATGCTTTTATTGCACTGCCAGGCGGATACGGAACGTTTGAAGAACTATTTGAAGTTGTATGTTGGTCACAAATTGGTATACATAATAAGCCGGTTGGTTTATTAAACATTAAAGATTTTTATGGACCAATTCTGCAAATGGTTGAACGTGCAGCAGAAGAAGGGTTTATGAATCCATCAAATAAAGAGTTGATCGTTTCAGCTGAGACAGCAGATAGGTTAATTCATGAAATACAAAATTATGAACGTCCTGTTTTGGGGACGAAGTGGAAGCAACTATCATAATACAATTGTATAGAGATTTTTGGAAACACATGTCATTTTATCTTGAAAAGGCATGTGTTTTTAATTTGGTTAAATATGTTAATGTTGAGATATGATGTTTTGGGAAAAGGAGAAATAGATGGAGGAGTTTGTGTATTTACGTCCTGTTTTTAAAAGTATATTAGCAGCATCTATTCTTGTTATGCTAATTGTTTCAATGCAGAAGAAAGAGCTAATTAATGAGTTTTCGCTTTGGTTTATTTCGATATTATGTATTGGTGTTTCTGCGATAACATTGTTTATGACTGGGTTTATTGTTGATGAGTATAATCTAGCCGGAGATGTGCAGAGTTTTAACATGTTTATTGCGATTGGCTGTATTAGCGGCTTGAATTTCATTATTTATTATAGACGGCAATAAAAAGAAGGCATTCCGTATTATTTTGGAATGCCTTTATCATTTTGATTACTTTGTTTTTTATACAGGTACCAGCCACCCCAGCCGCCACCAATTGCTACAACAACGAGGAAAGCATAGTCTTTCACCTCGACACGTATATTGAAAATAGTAGCTATAAGTAAGACAATCCCAACTGTTATTAACGCAAAAAATGCTCTAATTAAGTAGTCTTTCAACTGAACCACTCCCGCCATTTAATTAGTAAATGATGAACTTGGAAAAGCTTTTTGGATCTAATTACTAAAAGGTGTTTCCTATATTTTAACATAAAAGAGATTGTAATATATTGATGAAAGTAGAGGAGGTGAGTGCTATTATTGTCGTTATTTGTTGGTAAATCGATATTCTTTGTCGAATCGTTGATATATTGTGAGTTGTGATCGATATAATGAAAAAATCGTTGATATATTGCAAGTTATGATCGATATATTTGAAAAATCGTTGATATAATTTCATGTACCATCATACGGGAACACCCAATAGAAAAAAGCGACTCTGAACGAGCCGCTTCCGCTTTTAAGTATTATCCAGCTCCAGCGGCTAGAATGTTCGGTGGCTTCGCTTTTTCCTGCGAGGCAAAGAGCGCCTCTACGTCAAAAGCTCCATCCCCCTCACATTCTAAACGAGCCGCTTCCGCTTTTAATGATATCCAGCTCCAGCGGCTAGAACAGTCGGTTGTTTCACTCCTTCATTCGAGGCAAAAAGCGCCTCGTAATCAGGAGTTCCAACACCCTCCTGTTCTGAACGAGCCGCTTTCGCTTTTAAATCTATTATTGATTCAAGAACGCGCGTAGCATCCAAGCGTGTTTTTCTAGTTCTGTGTAGATGCCTAGTAGTAGGTCAGATGTCATTTCGTCGTCAGAGTCTTGAGCGATTTCCATGCCTTTTTTCAGTTCGACTAGCATCATTTGGTAGTCTTTCATGATTGCTTCGACCATCCCTTCTGCAGTTTCTCCGTAAGCTGCTTCTTGAATAGAAGATATTTCTAGGTATTCTTTCATTGTTGCTACTGGTTTACCGCCAATTGCTAAAATACGTTCTGCAATTTCGTCGATGTGAGTAGCTGATTCTGTGTAAAGTTCTTCGAATTTCTCATGTAATGTGAAGAATTGAGGTCCTTTTACGTACCAATGGAAGTTGTGTAGTTTTGTGAATAAAACGCTCCAGTCTGCTACTTGTTTGTTTAATACTTCGATTACTTGTTTGTTCATTATGATCAATCTCCTTTTGAGTTGTTATGTTATATCAATTACTAATTTATAATTATTATAATCTAGTAATTCGTATAAATCAACCCTTTTGCTGGAATTAATTTGAACAAATTATGAACTGTTGTATATAAAAATCCCTATTACTGTGAAGTAATAGGGATTCTTATTTATATATAGCTCCAGCGGCTAGAATCTCCGGTCATTTCGCTCTCTCGCTCGAAGCAACAAGCGCTTCAAAATCGAGAGCTCCAATGTCCTGCGATTCTAAACGAGCCGCTTTCGCTTTTAATTGTTATACCGCTTTTTTATTCTCTTCTACATCCTGTCCATCCCAGCACTCTGTATTCTGTAAGCCAGGGATAGAACTTGCAACGAAAACAGGATCTTTTCCTTGTTTCTTTTGCTTAATATAGTCTACTAATGCTGCGTAAGCGAATTTGCTTAGGAATGAGATGGCAATTAAGTTTGTGAATACCATTAGTCCCATGAATAAATCAGCTAAACTCCAAACTGTTTTAAGGGCAGCGATTGATCCGAAGAATACCATTCCGACAACTGCAATGCGATAAATCATTAACCATGTTTTGCTTTCTTTAATGAATGCGATATTCGTTTCACCATAATAGTAGTTTCCTAGTAAAGAGCTGAAAGCGAATAGGAAAATAATAATCGCTAAGAAAGTGCTTGCCCACGGTCCAATTTGTGAACTTAATGCTTGTTGTGTTAGTTCAATACCTTCTAAATTCGATCCTTTGTAAAGTCCAGAACATAATACGATAAACGCTGTTGATGTACATACTAAGAATGTATCTACGAAAACACCTAATGCTTGAACAAGTCCTTGTTTGACAGGGTGAGATACATCTGATGTTGCTGCTGCGTTAGGAGAGCTACCCATACCTGCTTCTGTCGCGAATAAACCGCGCTGAATTCCGAACTTGATTGCTGCTCCAATACCACCAGCGACGGCTTGGTCTAAACCAAATGCGCTGTTAAATATTTCCGTGAAAATGCTTGGTAACATAGTGAAGTTGTTAATAACAACAAAAATTGCCACACCAATATAAATAATTGCCATTGGAGGAACAATCATTTCTGTAATACGTGAAATGCTCTTGATACCACCGAAAATAATAACTGCAACTAATAAAGCTAATAGAGCTCCTACGATCGTTCGCTCTAGTCCAAATGCATTTTCAAATGCTATTGTTACTGTGTTTGCTTGTACAGAATTGAAAATTAATCCGTACGCAACTGTAATAAGAAGTGAAAACCAAACACCCATCCAGCGTTTATTTAATCCTTTTTCCATGTAATATGCTGGACCACCACGGAATCTGCTTCCATCTTTTACTTTATAAATTTGTGCGAGCGTACATTCTACGAAACTAGTAGCTGCTCCGAGAATAGCGATAAACCACATCCAAAATATTGCGCCAGGTCCACCCATTGAAATGGCTAGTGCTACACCAGCTAAGTTCCCGATACCGATACGTGCTGCTGCACTTAGGCAAAATGCTTGGAATGGAGAGATGCTATCTTTCTTTTTTTCTTTTCGATTAAACCCTTTACTAATTAAACCGACCATCTCACCGAAATGAGTAATTTGGACAAACTTCAATTTAAAAGAGAAATAAAGACCGAAGCCGATTAGCATTGCAATAAGAATATATGACCATAAAATATTATTCGTTACCTCAAGGAATCTGCTAAAGATATCAACCATATAATACACTTCCTTTTTTCCGTAATAAGAAAATTATATGCAAAAAATATACGAGAATCAATTTTTCTAAAAAATTATGTTACTTAAATGTGTTTTGTGTTATGATTATGTTACATCGTAATATTTTTAGAATTATTTACATTTTAAAAAACTAAATGTAAAACGAGAAAGAGGGGATAATTTGAAAGAAGAATCTTTATTGAAAGTAAGCCTTAAGAGTTTGAAAATGAGAAGTAATATATTTTTTATCATTACATCTTTAAGTATCTTTTTGGGAGCCACTTATTATTACAATAAAAGATTTCCAAATCACAGGTATCCTGAATGGTTAGAATTTCTAAAGTTAATTGGATGAACAAAAGACAGAAAAACAGAAAATTCAAATATAAAATGTTGTGGAGGAGCTAAATATGAATATTAGAGAAAGTGAACTTCCGGGTATTGGTTACAAATTTCAAATCGTTACGAAAGGTAACGAAAAGATGGTAATTGTCATTCATGATGACGGGCGTAGAGAAATGTATCATTTTGATTCAGACCATGAAGAAAGTATCTCAAGTATTTCATTACGCGACTCAGAGGCAAGACAAATTGCAGCAATATTAGGTGGAATGGTGTATAAGCCTAGAGCATTAGAAAATGTTGAAATGGTCTTTGAAGGTTTAGCGATTGAGTGGTTTAAAGTAGAGAATGCAGCTCCAGCAATCGGAAAAACAATCGGTGATCTTGAAATAAGAAAAACATATAGCGTAACAATCATTGCAGTTATGAAAAAGAATATGAAAAAGCTATTTAATCCAGGACCAGAAACGGTAATTGAAGAAGGCGATATGCTTGTAGTTTCTGGTGAGAGAGAAGAAATTAAAAAAATTATTAATGAGTTACTTTCGAATAGGGGGACTGACTAGATGGATACGTTAATTTTTGAAGTTGGTACAGCGTTAGTATTAGTTGCAATTGCGGCAGTAATTGCTGGAAAGTTTAAATTCTCAGTAATTCCGTTTCTAATTGTTCTTGGGATGTTAGTGGGGCCACATGCGCCGACAATAGGTGTTATCGATCTCAAGTTTATTGAAAGTGCAAGTGTAATTTCCTTCCTTGGACGGATTGGGGTTCTGTTCCTTCTGTTCTATCTAGGACTAGAATTTTCGATGAAAAAACTAATTAAATCGGGACGTTCTATTGCGATTGGCGGAACAATCTATATTTTAATTAACTTTTCACTTGGATTATTATACGGATTTATAATGGGATTCCCTTTACTAGAAATCTTAATTATTGCGGGTATTATTACGATTTCTTCTAGTGCTATCGTTGCAAAAGTGTTAGTTGATTTAAGAAGAACTGGTAATAATGAAACCGAATTAATTTTAGGAATTATTATGTTTGAAGATATATTCCTTGCTGTATATTTATCAGTCGTTTCTGGTTTAGTTCTAGGGGATCACGCTTCCTTCTTAGGTGCCCTTACTTCAATTGGAATTGCTTTAGGATACATGCTTCTATTCTTTATTGTGGCTAGAAAGGCAACGCCGTTATTAAATAAATTGCTCAATATTAGTTCAGATGAAATTTTCATTATTGTAGTATTCGCTTCGTTATTCTTTATTGCCGGTTTCTCGGAAACAATTCACGTTGCAGAAGCAATCGGAGCACTTCTTTTAGGGTTAGTTTTCTCTGAGACAGAGCATAGTGACAGAATTGAACATCTCGTTGTTCCATTTAGAGATTTCTTCGGAGCCATTTTCTTCTTCAGTTTCGGATTAAGTATAGATCCGTTTTCATTAGGCGGAGCGATATGGTTAACGTTAGGTGCTGTCCTTCTAACAATCATCGGGAACTTTGTTGCAGGGATGATTGCAGGGCGACAAGCTGGATTATCTCATAAAGCGTCAACAAATATTGGATTAACAATCGTTTCAAGAGGAGAATTTTCCATCATTATGGCCAATATCGGTATCGCAGGTGGTTTAATGTCAGTATTGAAACCATTCTCAGCACTATACGTGCTTATACTATCCATCTTAGGTCCACTTCTGACGAAAGAGTCAAAGAATGTATATAAATTTTTAAATAAAATCTTTAAGTGGGATACGAAGACTAGATAAATTTTTTGAAAATAAAAGTACAAGATATTTCCTGCTTGTACTTTTATTTTTGCAATGAAAACAGTAAAGAGAGGTACATCATGTTAGGAGAGTTGATTCATTCCGTTTTAGTTTTTCTAGAAGGACTTGGTTATTGGGGAATTATGCTTGGATTAATGCTAGAGGTTATTCCGAGTGAAATCGTATTATCTTATGCAGGCTATTTAGTATCAACCGGAAGTATTACATTTTGGGGCGCTGTCGCGTTCGGTACAATTGGTGGTGTAATCGCACAGCTATTCATTTATTGGATCGGTCGATACGGAGGAAGACCTGTTCTTGAGCGATATGGAAAATATATTTTGATTCAGAAGAAACATATTGATTATGCTGAAGCGTGGTTTAATCGTTACGGAACTGGTGTTATTTTTACAGCGCGTTTTATTCCTGTTGTGCGTCATGCTATTTCGATACCAGCGGGTATTGCAAAAATGTCACATGCTAAGTTTATTACGCTAACTACATTAGCTGTTATTCCATGGTCAATTGTATTTGTATATTTAGGTTTTAAATTAGGAACAGAGTGGGAAAGTATTAATAAAGTAGCGGGGCCATATGTGAAATACTTTGCACTTGCTGCAATTGTTTGTGCAATTGGTTACTTTGTATTAAAAAAAGTGATGAAAAAAAGGTGATTACGTAAAAGGAATCTATGCTGATATAGATTCTTTTTTATTGTCATTTTTCGAAAGGGGAAAGAGTGGGTTTAATATTTTACATATTGTGGCATACATATAGGAAAAGGGAGTTTGGAAAGGGGAATAAAGAGAAATGGAACTCCAGTTTCAAAATGTATATCAACAGGTGGAGAATTGGTATGTGTTGGATTCGGAGCTTCCTTGGGATGTCAAAAGACTTAGAGATGATTTGTTTTCACTTATTGAAGTATGTAAAACGCCAGTTATTTTTTGTGATACGTGCGATGCAAATCATGTACTTCTATCATTAGGAGAAGAAGAGGAAGAGTTTCTATTCCCAATAGGTGGTTTTTATCATAAAGACAAACAATTAATTTTTGTTTGTATGTGGGAAGAGTATGAGCAAGTGCTCAAAACTCTACTGCATGAATTTCGCCATGCGATGCAGCATAAGAGAGAAGTATTGTATGTTGGAAGTGAATTGTACGAAGATAGATGGATTGAGAAAGATGCGAGGAAGTTCGCGGAGAGGAAATTAGATGAATATAAAAATAGAAATTTGATGTAAAGCATAGTGGAGAAATGGCGCTGTGCTTTCTTTATTGCTTACTAAAAATAAGCGATTGACTTTTATAAAGTTTAGTTCTAAACTAATGGTATGAAACGAGCGAGGTGATGAAATGAAAACAGAAGATAGACTCGGATTACTATTATGGTTTCGTTTATCACGTTTTTATAACAAGAGTATTCGTGAGACGAATCAGCATTTGAAAAAGTGGAATGTATCTGCCGCTCAGTTTGATGTACTAGCTCAAGTTGGGGGACATAATCGTTTAACGCAGCAAGAGCTTGGAAATAAGCTATTTGTTACGAAAGGAAATGTCACGCAGCTTTTAAATAAAATGGAGCAGCTGGAGTGGATTGGTCGTGAACAAGAAGGTACTACGAAATATATTTCGTTAACAGAAAAGGGAAGAGCTTTATATGAGGAGATCGTCCCGCCCCAGGAAACGTTCCAAGCGGAGCAGTTTCATAAATTAAACATAGAAGAACAACAGCAATTATTACAATTACTAAAAAAATTACAGTAAGAAAAAATTTTAAAATAAATCTTGAATTCGAGATAATATGAGGTGAAGGATATGTTTAGAAAAGTTGATCATAAAAATATGGGCAGAGCAAATCACGGTTGGTTAAATACACATTTTCATTTTTCCTTTGCTAATTACTATAATCCAAATAACATGAGCTTTGGAGCATTACGTGTTATTAATGATGACCTAGTAGCGGCACAAACTGGTTTTGATATGCATCCGCACCGCGATATGGAAATCATTTCGTACGTTGTAGAGGGTGCTTTAACACATGAAGATAGCATGGGGAATCGCGGAACAATTGAGCGTGGTCATGTTCAATATATGAGTGCTGGTACAGGTGTATTTCATAGTGAGCATAATTTAGGAAATGAGGCATTGCGTTTATTACAAATTTGGATTTTACCAGATCGTGCGGATCATAAGCCAAACTATGGTGAGTTTAAATTTGATTGGAGAAAGCGTGAAAATGAGTGGTTCCATATGGTATCTCCATTAGAAGGAGAGGCACCAATTCAAATTCACCAAGATGCGAATTTATATTCTTTATCGTTAGAAGCTGGAAAAGAAATTCATTTTCCTGTGAAAGAAGGTCGTCAATTATACCTTGTTCAAATTGAAGGAAGTAGTGTAATAAATGGTGAGACACTTGTTATGCGCGATGCGGCAGAAGCGATTGAAGAAGATATTCATATTGAAGCGAAAGAGCAATCACACTATTTAGCAATTGAGTTAAAAAAATAACAAAATGTTTATAAAAAGAGGACACCTGATAGGGTGTCCTCTTTTTGAATGGAATTATCTGAAAAATGTTTCTCAATTTTTCGAAAGAGGTATTTGGTTAAAGATTCAGAATTTTATAAAAGTGTCAAAAATCTTTATGGGAATGGGGAATGTTATAGTGAAAAAGCAAGTCATTTCATCAGCATTAGCGTTAACTGTTATCGCCGGGGGATTTGGAACGTTTGGAGCAACGACAACGAAAGCGGAAGAACAAAAAATTCAATATCATCAAGAATTTAAAACACCTGCATACATAGGTGAAGAATGGAAAGCACCGGAAGGACTAGATAAAAAAGAGACGGTCTTTCAATACTTAGAGAGTAAGAAAGATATGTTTAAATTAGCAGGAAACATTGATAAGCACTTCAATGTCGTTGGGGAAGAAAAAGATGCTGAATCTGGTACGACACATGTGAAGTTAGTTGAGAAACATAATAACATTCCTGTGTACGGTTCAGACCAAACTGTTACACTAGATAAAGAGAATAATGTAAAAGCATTCTTCGGACAAGTTATTCCGAATTTAGAGAATAAAAATATTCCTGCATTTGCAAGCATTAGTGCAGAACAAGCAGAAACGATTGCAAAGGCAGATATTCAGAAAGAAATTGGAGAAGTAAAGAATTATGACGGTGTGAAAAAAGATTTATTTGTGTATGAAAAAGATGGAAACTACTATCTTGCATACTTAGTTAAGGCATCGATTTCAAAACCAGCTCCAGGCTATTGGCATTACTTTGTTGATGCAACAAATGGAAATGTGATTGAGAAATATAATGCTGTAGATAACATTACAGGATTTGGTTACGGAGTATTAGGAAATAGACAATCATTTGAAATTGCTCAAAATGAGAAGACAGGAGCATTCCATTTATTTGATGGTAAGCGTGGACAAGGTGTTCATACATTTGATGCAGAGAATATGGATGAAAACTGGTTTAATATGTTCTCACAATGGTTTGGATATACAGGTGTCGAAGTAGAAAGTAAAAATAAGTTTTTTGATGACAAAGCAGCGGTTGATGCGCATGTAAATGCAGGAAAAGTATACGATTACTACAAAAAGACATTTAACCGTAACTCTTTCGATGATAAAGGTGCGAAGCTTATTTCTTCTGTTCACGTAGGGGAGAGCTGGAATAACGCAGCTTGGAACGGTATTCAGATGATGTACGGTGATGGAGATGGCAAGACATTTATTCCATTATCTGCTGGCCTAGATGTTATCGGTCACGAATTAACGCATGCTGTAACTGAGCATACAGCAAATCTTGTTTATAAAAATGAGTCAGGCGCGTTAAATGAATCGTTATCTGATATTATGGGTGTCATGGTTGAGAAGAAGAGCTGGGATTTAGGTGCTGACATTTATACACCTGGAAAACCTGGTGATGCACTTCGTTCTCTGAAAGATCCAGCATCTATTCCAAACCCATTAAAGCCAGGTGAAGGTTACCCAGATCATTACAATAAACGCTACACTGGAGCAGCTGATAATGGCGGCGTTCATATTAACAGTAGTATTAATAATAAAGCTGCATATTTAGTATCTGATGGCGGAGAGCATTACGGCGTGAAAGTAGCTGGAGTAGGCCGTGAAGCGACAGAAAAAATTTATTACCGTGCTCTTACGAAATATTTAACTGCAAACTCTGACTTTAAGATGATGCGTCAAGCTGCTCTTCAGTCAGCTGAAGATTTATATGGTAAAAACTCTAAAGCTGTACAAGCTGTAACGAAAGCTTATGATGCAGTAGGCATAAAATAATAAAAGAAAAAGACCTGACTAGGATGTCAGGTCTTTCTTTATCCCGCTTTAATGGGCAGTAAGACCCCCACCTCAAAATTCAGCGAAAGCAAAGAAGTTAGGTGGTGGATCAACTGCCCATAAAAGTCCGATTGGTTCAACTAATAATCAGTGGGGGATGAAGACCCCTCACTGATTAAAGTTTCACTTTATTTAGTCACGAATACCTAATGCGATTTTCGCCATACGTGACATGCGTTCTTTAGACCAGGGTGGATTCCAAACGACATTTACTTCTATTTCATTGACTTCAGGTACGTTCGTTGATAATACTTTTTTAACGTCTGATACAATTTGCCCAGCCATTGGACAGCCGATAGAAGTCATCGTCATCGTAATGACAGCATTGTTATTTTCATCTGCTGTAACATCGTAAACTAATCCGAGATTAACAATATCAACACCTAGCTCAGGATCGATAACAGCTTCTAAATTGGTATATAATTTATTTTCAAATGCTTCTTGTGACATAAGTAGCACCTCCTACACATTAATGATATCGATTCTCATTATAACGGAAATGTGTATAATGTGCAGGAAATGAGCTCAAAAAAATATCCCTTTTGGGAAAGGGATATTTTTTGAAAGCTATTCAGTTTTGAAATGAGATACGAGTTGATCTAATTCTGCAACTGTTTGTTTCATTTGTCTTGCAGTTACGGTCATTTCATTCATAGTAGTGACTTTCTTCTCAGCAGATTGTGCTGTAGCTGCTGTTTCGCTAGATACTTCAGTTGAAATAGAAGCGATGTTATTAAGCGAAGCGTTCATTTCTTCAGCGCTTGCAGCCATTTCTTCAGCAGTTGCTGAGATGTCTTGCATTTGAGTAGATACTTTATTTACTTGTTCGACAATCGTTGTGAAGGAATTGCCAGCTTCACGAATGACAGTAATGCCTTCAAATGCTTCAGAACGGCCTTGGGACATCATGGAATTCGCAGTTTCAGTATCTTGTTGAATTTGATGTAGTAATTGGTTAATATCTGTTGCCGCTGTTTTAGATTGTTCAGCAAGTTTTCGAACTTCGTCAGCTACGACAGCAAAACCTTTTCCTTGCTCGCCAGCACGGGCTGCTTCGATAGATGCATTTAAAGCAAGTAAGTTGGTTTGTTCTGCGATATTAGAAATAGATTGTACAGCTGTATCAATATATTTTGTATGTGTGATTAGACGTTCGACCACTTCTGACGTAGCATTTACAGCGTCGTGTATCGTTGTCATTTGTAAAACAGATTTTTGAATAACAGTACTTCCATCGTTAGCTTGTTCAGATGTAGCTACAGCAAGTTCAGTTACAGATGAAGCAGATTCAGCAATACGCTGAACACTTACTGTCATATCGTCCATTGCAGTTGAGCTTTCTTCCATACTAGAGGCTTGCGATTGAATACTTGCATTTAAGTTGGACATCGAGCTTTGAACTTTTATTGTTGCCTCGCGTGATATATTCGTCTTTTCTAGCATATTTTCAGAAGCATCTTGTACTTCCACAGATGTTTTTTGAACACGATTGATGATATGTTGTAGGTTTTCTAACATTTTATTAAATGATGTTGCAATCGTACCAATTTCATCATTACTATTTACTTGTAGGCGGGCTGTTAAGTCACCTTCTTGAGATGATAATTCTTTTAGTTTACTATCAATTTGTTGAATTGGTTTTACAAGCTTACCAGAGAACCACCATGCAAGAATGATAGCTACGATAATACAAATAACAAGTGATAAGAAGATAACATATTCAATTTGTAGTGAAGATTGATCAATTTTTTCGATAGATTGATCACGTAACTTAGCTTGTTCATTACTGTAATTTGTGAAGTCACCAATTACTTTATAAACAGTACCATTTTCTGCATAAGCTACTTGTAAAGCCTCTTCCCACTTTTGTTCTTTGGCAAGAGTGAAAACTTTTTCTTCAATAAATTTTCTCCAAGTTGATCCTGATTCCATTGTATTTTTCACAGATTGAGAAATATTTGGATTAGAAAGAAGTTTATCTTTTGAATCCTCCAGACGTTTACTCATCTCATTAAACTTGTCTAATTCGACTTGATCATGTTGTAATAAATAACCTCTTAAAGCAGAAAGTTGTACTTGATAAGCGTCTCCACGTTCTTTCAATTCTGTTGCAAGGGGAGAAATTTCTTTTTGTAAAGCTTCAGCTTTACGAGATTGGTCAATAGCAAAAAATAAAATAAAAGCCAAGGCGATGCCAAATAAAGCGCAAATTGTTCCCATCATGAACATTAGTTTTTTTCGAATGCCAATAAAATTCATATGATAAAAAGCCTCCTTTTTTTGAAATCTTAGTATTAGAATTAATAAATTTAAAAAATTGAAAGAAAGCTTTACTCCATCTGGAACAAAGCTTTCTTCTTTCCTTTAGGAATTATAGCAGACGGAATGAGAGATAGAAAGAGATATTTTAAAGTGAAAAAAGAGAGACTGTAAATCTCTCTTTTTTCACTTTAAGCGTGTGTTTTGAAATGAGAAACGAGAACTTCAAGTTCTTGTACAGTCGTTTTCATTTCAGACGCTTTTTTAGCAACGACACCCATTTTGTTTACTTGGTCACCAGATGAAGTTGCTGTTTGTGATGTTTCGGCGGCAACCTCATTTGAAATAGAAGCGATGTTATTTAAAGCTGCATTCATTTCTTCAGAACTTGCGGCCATTTCTTCAGCAGTTGCAGACATTTCTTGCATTTGTGTAGAGACTTTGTTAATGTGGTTAACAATTTCTGAGAATGAAGATCCAGCGGTACGAATGACTGTAATTCCTTCAGAAGCCTCTGACTGACCTTGCGCCATCATTTCATTTGCTATTTTTGTATCTGCTTGAATTTGATGAAGTAAATGGTTAATGTCAGTTGCTGCTAGCTGAGATTGTTCAGCAAGTTTTCGTACTTCATCGGCAACAACAGCGAAGCCTTTTCCATGTTCCCCAGCACGGGCAGCTTCAATGGAAGCATTTAAGGCAAGTAAATTCGTTTGTTCCGCGATATTAGAAATGGATTGAAGTGCAGTATCAATATGATTTGTATGTGTAATGAGTCGCTCTACTACTTGTGATGTAGCGTTAACAGCTTCGTTAATAGTATGCATTTGCGTAATAGATTTCTCAATGACTTTATTTCCATCATCTGCTTTTTCTGAAGTTGTAACAGCTAGGCTAGCAACAGAAGAGGCAGATTCTGCAATACGCTGAACACTCGTTGTCATATCATCCATTGCAGTTGAACTTTCTTCGATGCTGGAAACTTGTGAACGAATATTATGCTCGAGAACATTCATAGTTTCTTGGGTTTTTGCACTATTTTCCATAGAAGCAGTTGTTTCGATAAACACATTTTCAGACGCTTCTTTTACATCTGTTGATGTTTGTTGAACTTGTTTTATGATACGTTGTAAGTTAGTGAGCATTTGATTAAAGGAATTGGCGATATCACCAATCTCATCTTTACTCGTTACGTGCAATCTAGCAGTTAAATCGCCATCTTGAGAAGCTAATTCTTTTAATTTCTCATCAATTTGTCGTATCGGTTTAACGAGTTTACCAGAGAACCACCATGCTAATAAAATAGACGTTACTGTACATGTAATGAGTGAGAAGAAAATAATATATTGAATAAGAGATGAGGAAGACTCTACGTCAGCAATTAATGCATCACGTTTATCATTTTCTTCATTTGTATATTTAGTAAAACGACCTAAAAGATCATTTACATAATCGGTTTGAGCTAAAGCGATTTTGGATGCTTCGTCCCATTTTCCTTCACGAGCGAGAGGGAGGACTTCATTATCTATGACGCTTCGCCACTTCCCTCCCATTAAAATGGCTTCTTTCATTCCTTCTGGGAGTTTTTTATCACTTGTTACTTTCTCTCTAGTATCAGCTAGTTTTTTTCCTTCTCGGTTGAACTTATCCAATCCTTTTTGATCATGTGACAGTAAATATTCTTGTAAACCAGCAACTTGTGCTTGGAACCAATCGCCACGTTCTTTTAAAATGGTGGCTCTTTTTGATACATCATCTTTTAATGTTTCGACTTCATTTGCTTGGTTCATGGCGAATGAAAGAATAACAATAAGAGCAATGCTAAATAAGGAACAAATACTTAAGAGTGTGAACAGTAGTTTTTTTCGAATACTAACATACTTCATAGTTACCCCTACCTTTAAAAACTATTTATTATGATTTATTAATATTAAGAACAAAATTAATAAAAAACATTATTATGAAGTTATTAATCTGTTCAATGAAAAGTATAGCAGATAATGGAAGATGGCAGATTGATATGAGTAAATGTTCTTAAAATGTATACATTTGTATATCAAAAAATTCATAAAAAAAAATGAGAAAGGCTATTGTAATTTGAAATAACATCATGTATACTTCTAATTAGTTGATAACGATTATCAGTATCAACTGTAACATTACTCTTCGTTATGTTGGTCATACCCCTTTTTGACGACGTAAGTCAGAGACGAAATGTTGAAATATCTTGTGTCCTATTCTACAGAATTATGGTAATCTCCAACCTCAACTTATATGCGTAAGCATGCAAAAAGGATCCTATCCGTGAAGGGATCCTTTTTTGCATTTCGTCGCAATTAATGTATATAGACCGGGTATTCTTTCTTCAATTCCTTCTGGGGCAGTAGAAGGGAAGACCCACTTTTGATGAGGTCCCTGTTCTTCAATTAGTTTTTCGATTTTAAAATGTTCTTCGGCGAGTGCTGTAATAATTTCTCCTAATGTCCAGCGACGGATGGTTGTTTTCGGTAACGATTCTTTCTGTGCTTCTGTAAGAAGGATGCTATAAGCAACGTCATCTTCAATCAATTCTTCATCGAAATAATTTCCATTGGCCCGAAATGATGGGTGGTCTACTCCTAATAATTTCGTGTAAACAGGATGATAGTCACGAAGAATAAGCATTCCATCTCGCTTAAGTAAGGTAGCAATTTTTTGAAAGAGCGGTTTTAAATCTAGAAAGTAATGGAGTACACCAAGTTCTAGCAATACGATATCGAATGATTCGGATAGCTGGACATGTAATACATCAGAAACGACATACTGGATAGAGACACCTGCTGCTTCCGCAAGTTCATTTGCATATTTTGCATTACTTGCTGAAATATCAACAACTGTTACATCAGCTCCTAAAAGAGCGAGAGCAACGGCTTTATTTCCTTTTGACCCGAGTAAATTAATAATGCGTTTTCCTGTTGGAGATTGTATGTAAGGTAAATAGTGATTTACCTCGCGCATAGGATCTTTTATGAGTTTTTTCGCGTAATCGGCTGGTGCCCCGTGGCGATTCGTCCAAGCTTCATAAGCAGCTGCATTCCAGCTTTTTTTATTACGTGTGCTTAGTTGTTTTTGATTCAATCGTATCACTCCTTTTGTGAACGTATAGTTATTCGGCAAGAGGATGGGATTTCCTTTTCTTTCTGAATAAAAGTTTGATTTTTCTGTTATTAAGTCGTACAATACTTGTTATACGTAAAAGCGTTGAAAAGGAAAAGTAGGATGAACGCATTCTTTCCAGAGAGCTTCGGTAGCTGAGAAGAAGCAAGAATATTCATTTGAACAATGGCCTTTGAGCTTCGTCCTGAACTTATCAAATGATAATAGTAGGCGGCGACGAGAGTTGGTACTCGTTATCAAAACCACAGTATAAGAGCATATAGCTCCGTACTTGTTAAGGCTAATTGTGTGAGTAATTGGCGAAATAAGGTGGTACCGCGACTGTTTATACAGCCCCGCCCTTATCTTTTTTAAGATAAGGGCGGGGCTTTTTTATATTTAAAAGGAGGAATGTAAGATGAGTATTTTTATTGGAGGCGCTTGGCCGTATGCAAATGGTTCGTTACATCTTGGACATATTGCGAGTTTGTTACCTGGAGATATTTTAGCACGTTATTACCGGGCAAAAGGTGAGAATGTGTTGTATGTTTCGGGAAGTGATTGTAATGGAACACCGATTACAATTAGGGCAAAACAAGAAGGTGTGACGGCGAAGAAAATTGCTGATAAGTATCATGAAGAGTTTGAGCGATGTTTTTGTAGCCTTGGTTTTACTTATGATTGCTATACACGTACAGATAGTGAGCACCATCATGAAACGGTTCAAAAAGTTTTTTTACGTTTATTAGAAGAAGGTCATATTTATAAAAAAACAGTGGAACAAGCATATTGTGAAACATGTACGCAGTTTTTACCAGATCGTTATGTAGAAGGAATTTGCCCGCACTGTCATGAAGCAGCAAGAGGAGATCAATGTGATGCTTGTTCAGCAATCTTAGATCCACTCGATTTGTTAGAAAAGAAATGTAAGTTATGTGGTAGTACGCCATCTGTACAGGAAACAGAGCATTTTTATTTCGCATTGCATACATTTCAGCAGCAAATTAAAAGGGCGGTAGAAATCGCCAAACAAACAGGGACATGGCGCGACAATGCGATTCAACTAACAGAGAGATATGTAAAGGAAGGGTTACTAGATAGGGCCGTATCACGTGATTTACCAATTGGGGTACCAATTCCAGTAGAAGGGTATGAAGATAAGAAAATTTACGTATGGATTGAAGCAGTGACAGGCTATTATTCAGCGAGTAAACATTGGGCTGAAGAAACAGGGAAAGATGATCAAGAGTTCTGGGATAGAGAAGCGAAAACATATTATGTGCACGGAAAGGATAATATTCCGTTTCATTCCATCATTTGGCCAGCGGTATTGCTTGGAATAGGAGAAGGGGCAATTCCTCGTCATATCGTTTCGAATGAATATTTAACAGTTGAAAAAAGAAAATTATCTACAAGTAAAAACTGGGCAGTATGGGTACCTGACATATTAGAACGATACAATCCAGATTCCATTCGTTACTTTTTAACAGTCAATGCACCAGAAAATCGTGATACTGATTTTTCGTGGCGTGAATTCATTTACAGTCATAATAGTGAATTGCTAGGTGCATACGGGAACTTTGTGAACCGGACATTAAAGTTTATTGAAAAGTATTATGGTGGTATCCTGCCGAAGGGAAGTATTGATGTAGAGCTGAAAGATAAAGTAGAAGGATTATATAAAAATGTAGGAGAATCAATTGAGCAAACTACATTTAAGGTGGCGCTAG
Source organism: Bacillus cereus group sp. RP37 (assembly GCF_040459695.1). NCBI lineage: Bacteria > Bacillati > Bacillota > Bacilli > Caryophanales > Bacillaceae > Bacillus > Bacillus cereus group sp. RP37. The sequence goes on from NZ_JARVHP010000001.1 coordinate 444,253, forward strand.
AAACAATATTTGATGCAGTACGTTTTGCAAATAAATATTTTGATGAGAGACAACCTTGGAAACAACGAGAAGATGATCCAGTTTCATGTGAAGAAACGATTTATAACTGTGTGTATCTTATCGCTAATTTTGCAAATCTCCTTGAACCGTTTTTACCATTTTCAAGTGAAAGCGTTAGAAATACATTATCGATTGTGAACCGAAATTGGGAACCTCAAAATACGTTGCCGAATAGAATTGATAGTGTACAGCCACTATTTGAACGAATTGATGTAAAGCAAATCGAGCAAGAGGTAGAGAAGCTGTATGGAGCGGTAAAGTGAGATAGGGAAAAAGACCTTTCAAATAAATGAAAGGTCTTTTGTTATGCACTATGCACATGATTAGGTTTTTTTCCTCTCCTAGCCGTAAGCATCTGAGGAATAAAAATCCCAAGCAATATAAAGAGTATCCCAATCCACTGCATGAATGTTACGACTTCATGTACAAGTGTAATAGAAGCGATAATGGCCGTTGGTAATTCAGCTGCTCCTAGTATTGTACTAAGTCCTGTTCCTACTTTCGGTACGCCAATTGAAAAACAAATGACAGGTACGACAACACCGAACAATCCGAGGAAGAAAGCGTATTTCCAAAGACCGGCTTGCAGGGCACCATCCGTTAAAAAGGTTGGCGGGAAGAATAGGCATACGATAAGAGTAGCGCTTGTCGTCATAAGAAAGCTTTTCGTATAAGGTGGAACTTCTGTAGCAACGCGCCCACTTGCAAAAACATAGAATGAAAAAGAGACAGCGGCTAATAGACCAAAGATAATACCCTTCGTAGAAAAGCTTTGTCCGAGACCTTCAAAGACACCGCCTGCAAACAATGTACCAGTAAATAAAATAATGATAGATATAACCTTCTCACGGCTTGGGAATGTTCGATTTGCAATTGCTTCAATGACTACACCAATCCATGTGAACTGGAAAAGTAGGACAACAGCGATAGATGCCGGTAGTTCTTCTACAGAAATAGCGTAGAAAATACCAGTCATACTCATCGTTGTGCCGACTGTTAATAATGAAAAGAATTGCTTTTTTGTTACTTTATGACGTGAAACGAAAAGAACGAGCAGAAGAAGCCCAATCCATCCGAAGACATATTGTCCTCCTAATAGTTCATGTGCTGAAAATCCATCAATGAATCCGAGTTTGAAAATAGTTGAAAGTACGCCGTAGCTACAAGCTCCGAATAAAACGAGTAATGAATACTTAAATTTTTCCATGAAAATTCTCCTTTTAAATAATAAAAAACGCCCGCTATCCAAATAAGGATAACGGGCGAACGAAACAGAGTAAGATACTCTACAAAATTCCGCCACTCATACGAAGTATGAATTTGGGGTATGAAATTGTAGTAGGTTTTTACATTGCTTTTGGGAATACAATAGAACATTTTACACCTTGAGGTGTGTTTTGTATCCCATAAGGAAACTGATGTTTATCTAGTATTTGTTTTACAATGTATAACCCAAGACCACTACCTTGTACTAAGCCATGTTTGTCAGGGTTCGCGCGATAGAATGGCTCAAATAAATGGGCAAGTTTATCTTCATCTATTTGTGAACCTGTATTTAATACTTCTAATGCGTAACCGTTAGGCTTTTCATAAAGCTTTATATATACATGCTGATGGTCAATTGTATAATGAATTGCATTTGAAATAATGTTAAAAATAGCAGTTTGAATAAATTTAGGATCTGCTAAAACCTTTACATCTTGTTTAATGTTAGATTGAACATTTAATTGCTTTACAGATACGAAATAATCTACTTTCTTCATAACATCCTCAATAATATTGGTTAATGAGATAACTTTTAAATCAGGTTTAAATTGAGGGTTTTGTATTTTGGATAATTCCGACATTTTTTCCGTTAATATGTTAATGTCTTGCATCATTTCATAAGAACGTTTTAAATATTTATCTCTATCTTTATAAGCTCCAATTCCGTGAATCATGCCATCTAGTTGTCCCATAACAGCTGCGATTGGTGTTTTTAATTCATGGGAAACCATAGACATAAATTCTTTACGAGATTGTTCTAATTGTTGCTCCTTTTTGAGTTCATTTCTTAAATCTTGATTGCTTGCATGTAGATTCTTCACTATACTTGGGACCTGTGAAGCAGCTACTTGCAAATTAAAATCTGTTTGATCCGTATTTTTGTTAAGTAGCTTTTTATCTGAGAAATCAAGATTTATAATATCTTTTAAAGCATCACTCATATATTGAAAAGGTTTGGCAATTAGTTTTGCATAAATTAAAGATCCGAGCAGAGATAGTGCAAGCATTGTTGCGCCAATATGTGGAGCTAACTGCTGTAGTGCATCTGTTAATTTTGGATCATCCTGTGCATTATTTGTTTTACTGGCTGCATTTTGTTTATGTAAGGCATCATTAGTAGCGACTTGCTTTTCCGTTTCTGTAAGTGGAGCAGAAGCGCTATTTTTCCCCGAAATATTTTGAGCATGTTCTTTTGCTTTTGCAGTTTGGCTAGGCTGCAAAAGGTGAGTGATAGCTGTAGAGAGAGATTTATAATCTATAATAGAAGATTGGAAATTAAAAATGTCTCCCTGTGATACAGCTTTATTTTGATTCGTTTTACTTTGGTCGTTTCGTTTATCTGAATCCGCTTGTTCTGTAGTATGCGTTCCATTTTCTTTCGCAAAACGTTCTTTATCGTAGTTTGAAGCTAAGAAGTAAATGATTTGATAAAGACAAAGTGATAAAAGAATACAAAATAATAAGGTTTTGATGAAAATATTTTTGGTGATGTTGTCTTTGCTACGATTCGATTTTGTAGCCAATGCCTTTCACCGTTTTAATATAAGTAATTCCTAATTTTTTTCGTAAGTTTTTAATATGTGTATCTATAACTCTTACATCACCATAATGTTCATAGCCCCATACCTTATTCAGCAAATCACTTCTTGATAATACTTTTCCTCGATTTTGCAGTAAAGTATAAATAATTTCAAATTCCTTTGTTGTCAATTCAATTTGATTACCATGAACATAAGCGGCATATGCTGTAGAATTTAACATCAATTCATGGAATTGTAGTATAGTTGCAGTCTCTGCTTCCTTCGTTGCTGCCCTTCTTAATACAGCTTCTACACGTTTAATAAATACGGTGTAATGGAACGGTTTCGTAATATAGTCATCAATACCTAATTCAAATCCTTTAATTTCACTTTCTTCATTATGTAAGCCTGTTAACATAATGATTGGTACGTCAGATTGTCCTCGCATAATTTTACAAATACTATAGCCATCTATATCTGGTAACATCACATCAAGGAGGACAAGATCGTATGAATTTTTTTGGAAAAGAAGTATACCTTCTGTTCCAGCGCCAACAACATCAACGGTAAAATTTTGTGCCATTAGAAATTCACGAATAAGTTCTTGTATATCTGGGTTGTCTTCAATCACCAGTATATGCGTCATAGTAACACCTCCTAAATAACGCTTTTTACTGCAATATTCGAATTCATCATTTTTCGGATGACTCAGATTGTTTATACATATAATAAGCCCCCGCCATAAAATAATCATGAAAGTAGCAAGGGGAGTTGTTTAGCGAAACTGAATATTTAAGAATTACAGTAATTCTATTATAGTATGTATTGTAAAATTTATAAAATATTATAACTGTATAATTTTAATATCCATGTTTATCAATGTTTTAATTTCATTTAACACAATCTATTCCCATTATATATGTAAATACAGTTGTTTTGCTACTGTAAATGAATAAATAAAATAAGCCAAGACATAAAATTCTTGGCTACACGTAAATCGTGTTCTTAGGTTATTTTACAGTGACAGTAGCTTGCTGGGGAATACGCTCAAATAACCAGTGTATATCATTGTTATACATACGAATACAACCTAGTGTTGTCCATTTGCCAATTGCCTGATTATTGTTAGTCCCGTGAATCGCATAAGTTGTTCCGTAAGTTCCTGCCATGTTTAATCCGAGCCAACGATCACCAAGTGGATTACGTGGGTCGCCGCCTTTAATTTTGCCTGTATAATAAGGGCGGTTTTTAATTTTATTAACGATTTGAAAAGTACCTTTAGGCGTAGGTGTAGTTGCTTTGCCAGTAGCGACAGTAAAACTCTTGATGAATGTTCCATTTTGATAATAATCCATTTTATTTAACTGCGTGTCTACGATAAGCTGGTCTTTCGTTGTAGCTGCCTCCGCATTTGCGAATGGAATAGTTAAAAATCCTAATGATAATAGGGCACTTAATAATAGTTTTTTCATTATATTCTCCTTTTACTATTGTAATAGTCTTACATACAATGAATTTGTAATCCTCTTAATGCTTTATTTACATTTTCATCTAATGTTTCAAAGAAGGTAGTAATCTTTGGATTGTGTTTGTTGTTTTTATCAATAAGTAATCTTTCATTTAGTAAAAGCTCACCATGTAGTCCAAAGCTTTGAACTTGAATCTTTAGTTCATCTTCATTTTCAGAAATGATTGGTAAGAAATAGTGAAAAGCTTTCGTTGGAATGATGTAACTTTTGCCAATCATGCTTTCTTGATTTGAATTAATCCATTTTTTCGTGACAATCTTAATGTTCTTTTTTGAAACGATAAAAGATAGTGTAGTAGATTTTGTTAAACTTACGTCAAATTCACTTGTTTCACATATGTGTAAATTAAAAACGGTTTCATTTTGATGAGATTCAACATTTGTATTAATAAAATCGTGCATTTTATAAGCTTCCATTTCTTATTCACCCTTTTTTCAATTTCGAAAAGCGACTTATATTTATTCAATTTAATGCTTAGTAATATATTAGTTAAATTTTTCAACAAATTCCGCTATAATCTTACAATACGTATATGAAGCTAATATGAAGTTAGTATGAGTTTGTAGTGGTTTTTTATTGAGAACGAAATAAGGTGATTTTTAAGTGTTAAAAACTGGATGGAAAATGTATATTAAGGCCAGGTTTCTCACGGTATATATTTGTTAAGTTGTTTTTAAATTAACGTACATAGAAGTAAATAAAGAACAGAAAACCTTAGTGTGAGCCTTACAAAAATGTAATAAAAATGTAAGCTATTGTGATAGTTATTTCGACAATTTTTTTATACAATAATAGTAAGAAGTTGTACGTGATTGAAAGGAGCGATGACATGGAATGGGTTCATGAATTATTTCAGCAGTACGGGTACTATGTTGTACTTGTTGGTTTGCTGTTAGAATATATTGCACTTCCGTTTCCGGGAGAGCCAACATTAGCATATGCGGGATTTTTAGCACAGAAGGGCGATTTAAGCTTACCGATTTTAATTATCCTATCTTTTATTGGGACAAGTGTAGGAATGACAATTCAATACTTTTTAGGAAATAAATTAGGTATGCCCTTTATTCAAAAGTATGGGAAATACGTATTTTTAACACAAAGAAAAATCGATTTAACAAGAATGTGGTTTGATAAGTATGGGTACTTCCTGATTTTTATCGGTTTCTTTATTCCTGGTGTACGTCATTTTACAGGATACTTTGCAGGAATTATTAACTTACCATTCCGTCGTTTTGCGATTACAATTTACTCAGGTGCTCTATTTTGGGTATCATTCTTCTTAATCGGTGGTTATTGGTTAGGTGGAAATTTACATGACATCTTTGGAGTGCTAGAAGGTCATATCGGTAAAATTATTTTTGGAGTGATTGTGATTGTGGCAGTTACGTTAGGCGTTCGTTTCCGCAAACAGTTAAAACAAGCATTTTTACAAAACGCAAGTTAATATGGAATCCATTCTATGTCAGAATTTAGAAGGCAGTGCAAAAGCACTGCCTTTTTATTTTATGTTCTAATCTATTTTAATACGTTTTTGTTCATCCTATTTAAAACTTCATAGGTTGTTCTGTCAATTATTAACGTCAAAATGACAATTATAATTGACAATGGTAAGGATATTATTTACAATTTTAATTAAATAAATGAAAAAGAGGGAAGACATGAAGCTTCAAAATCGAGTGAGAGAATTGCGAGCAAAGCATCGTTTATCACAAGGGGATTTAGGAAAAGCGATTGGATCATCACGGCAAACGATTAGTTTAATTGAGCGCGGCGATTATGCACCATCTATTGTATTGTCGTTAAAAATCGCACACATTTTCAATGTACCGGTGGAGGAAATATTTATGTTAGTGGAGGGGGAAGAGGACGATGAAGAGTAAACGAAAAAAACAATTTGATTTTGTGGGGAAAATATCATTAAGCATGATGGGTGGCTTTTTAACAACGTATGTAGCTTTAAATTTACTCTCGGATGAACCGAGAAAATTATCATCTAATACATTTATAGGTGTATGTACTATTTTTGGAATCTTAATGATGTATTACACTTGGAAGAATACACGTATGTTAGCGGAGGCACGCGATGAGGAAGAGAGCGTACAAGGCAGAAAATTAGGCATTATAAGTATATATTTACGTGTAGGTGATATAGTTACACAGGCATGGTTTGTATATGCAGTTATTACATGTAGACGTGCACTGTTACAAGATACAAATGTTTCATTTGCAGTGTGGAATTTAGTAGCTTCTATCGTCTGTTTAACTATCGTAGTGATTATCGGGCTCATAACAAAAAATCGTTATAATAAGCTATATCCTGAACAAGGTGTAACGTATATGGAATCTATGAAAATGTGGACGAAAAACGCAGATGAAGGATTAAAACATATTGTGTATGAGGCTGGATATAAAGCATATGAATTTACGAATACAATATTGGCATATGTATGGTGGGCAGCCGTTATATATACAGCAGCTAGCGATATCGATTTTGTATTAATTGGCTTAATCTCATTTATTTGGATATTGCATCTTGGGAAATTCATGTACGAAATGCAAAGAAAAATGATTTATTAAGGGGAGAAAAAGGTGGATATTTTAAGAAGGCCAGCTGGTTCTATGACGGCGGCGTTAGTTTTGTCCATTTTATACGGAGTAATCCGAACTGGGAAATTAGAAGTAATGTTGGATATATGGGCATTATTTGGAATTTTTTTATTAGTCATAGCTATTCATGAGCTAGGACATGTAGTATTTGGTTTAATAGGTGGTTTAAATTTTAAATTTATGACAGTAGGGCCGATTACTTTTCAAAAAGAGAAGGGGAAAGTACGCATTCGAGAAAATAAATTATGGGCGTACTTCGGAGGCGTGGCGATGTTAGTGCCTTCTTCTATAGAGACACCGAACCTTTCGAAAAAATGGGCGTGGCTCACTTTAGGTGGACCGATTACGAGTTTATTATTTGGTATTACTTTCGGTTACATATACATGGTGAGTTATTATCAATATCTTTTATATTTTTCTGTTTTACACTTTGTGATTTTTGCAGCTACAATCGTACCGATAAAAGGAACGTTATTGAGTGATGGTATGCAATTTCTCATTTTAATTAAAGATGATGAGAAAGCGAAGCAGCACTTAGATAACATTCAAGTATCGAGTGAGTTATTTAGTTATAAGAGGCCGAAAGATTGGGATAAGAGATTAATAGAACTTAGTGAGGAAAAATTAAAAGAGGATAAAAGTATAAGAGATATAATGAGCGGACTTATGCTCGTTTTTTATGCCAGAGCCGATCAAGAAGGAATGGGAAGAGCGATACCATATATAGAACCAATTGTTCAACTACCTGTAACGAAAGAAAATAAGTTTTTCGTTAGTAGTTTTCATAGTTGGTATCTTTTATATAAAATTCTTTATCAGATGGATAATCTTTCTCTGCAAGAAGCGAAGCAACGTGGGAAGGCCATTACGAAAATAGACTTACATGGGTATTATCGTACACAAGGAATTATTAAATATTTAGAGGGCGATATGGAAGCTTCCAACGTTTATATAAGGAAAGCGGATAAAGAATTGAAGAGCGCTGAGAATAGTGAAATGGGATATTTACAATTAGAAAGAGAATGGTTTGAGCAGCTGAAAGAGAGGGTATCTTACGATGGGTGAGATATCCTCTTTTTTCTATGTCATCTTATGCCGTTCCATAAAAAGTCTGAGGCGAGTAAAATAAGAGCAGAAGAGCAAAGCTTGGAGGAATTCTAGATGGAAATTTTAACGATTATTTTAATCGTCTTGCTCATTTATGCTGTTTTTAAAGTAGCGTATGTAGCATTAAAAATACTCGCGATCTTATTAGTTATCTTTTTAATCGTAGAGTTCGGCAGTAAGTTGCTTGGGGGATAGGGTATGTTGTACGTTTTGAATGTCGAAGGATGTCGGTAAATCGATATCCTATATCGAATCGTTGATATAATGAAAAAATCGTTGATATAAGTGGAGAAATGATCGATATATTTGAAAAATCGTTGATATATTTCGGCGAATACTGAGTGGGGTATGTGGAAAAGAAGTTGCCGCGGGGTAACTTCTTTTTATTGTGGTGACGGGGTATGCAAAACAACATAAAAAAAGCTGGAAGAATATCTTCCAGCTTACGAGTTACTTTCAATTTGGCGACCGTTTTCTTCTTCATTGTCTTGTAATAAGTTGAATACGTCTGCTAGGCAGAATGCAATGAACCAAGTCCATAGACCGTGGAAGAAAGCTGAGCTTAATTGAAGTGGTAATGTATAGTTAGTCATTGAATAGGAAATACATCCGCCAACGATTCCGATCATTGTTAATAACATTGTTTTTTGCGCATTTTCTTCTGGATTGAAGAGGAAGAAAATGTACCCGCCTAAAATTGAAGCGCTTACAAGTGTTTCGATTCCATTAAAAATGATATTCTCTCCAAGCTGAGTGTTTGTCCAGAAGCAGATCGTTCCGCCGATAATAGCAAACAGGACAGCTATTGTGTATCTTATATATTGATTCATATGTTCATCTCCCTATGTAATAAGATGATTTGGAAGTCAAAAAGGTAGGTATAGTATATTGAAGTGAGTTTTAGTTGTACGTATCTTTTTATAAAAAGATCATTGAAGAGTGATCGGTTGTGTAAACCGTTACGTGTATGGTGTCTGAAATATACCTGACTGCTCGTTTCTTTTTGCTTGTAAAATAAGAGAAACTTCCAAGTCTATATACTCTTTTTTTGTGAGTCTGCTTTCATTATAACACATTTAGGGTCACAATAATAGAATTATCTGATTTTGTAATAAGTGTAAAAAATAAAAAGCGCAAGGAAATACCATTCCTTGCGCCTTTTTATATGCGTTTGAAACGGCCGACAATTTCAACTGTTTCAGTAATGTTCATAAATGCTCTGTTATCCACTTGACGGATAATACGTTTCATTTCGCCTAACTCATAGCGAGTCACGACGGTGTAAATCATTTTTTTCTTATGGTTTGTATAGCCGCCGACAGCATCTACCATTGTCACTCCGCGTATGCCGTGATGTAGTAGGGCGCTTTTTATTTCCTCGCCTTTTTCTGTAACTGTCATTATCGTTAATTTAATATGTTTCGTATGCACGGCATCAATTACTTTACTGACTACAAACCGGCTAATTAACGTATAAAGTGTAATATCCCATCCGAAAATAAATCCTGCTGCAACAAGTAAGATTAAGTTGAATCCAAAGATGATTGCTCCAATCGAAATATCTCGATGTTTCGCTACAATCAATCCAACAACATCAAAGCCACCTGTTGAAGAAGCGAATCGGAATATGATTCCTGAGGCTGCTCCGCAGATTACACCGCCGAATACAGAGGACAGTAAAATATCGTCTGAAACTTGGTGTACAGGGATAATATTCATCGCTAACGATGATACAGCTACAAAGTACGCTGTTAAAAAGGTTGTCTTCTTGCCTAAGTAAAAGTGACTTAAAATAAGAAGAGGAATGTTTAGTAAAAAGATAAGTGCACCGATATTGTAATGCATTAAATAACCGATAATCATCCCTACACCAGCGAATCCACCGCTAATCATGTTATGCGGGATAAAGAACATATTCATAGAAATTGCATACAAAATAGAGGCTACGAAAATAACAACCAACTGTATGATAAATTCTAAGTGAAATGTTTTAGCTGCTGGGAAGGATAAAAAGGCGGTGTCGGGAACGTAATCGGCGTCTCCTAGTTGACCCATAGTATGTTTCATCTCCATATTCATTTTTGATTACAAGAAGAGAATAAAGGTTTTTTCAAAAACTGGCAATAGTTTTATTATAATGCAAAAATTTTATAAATTTCTAATAAATCAAGCCTATTCATTGATGTGTGTGAATATACTAAAGAAAGCGAATACAATGTTTCTTAATTATTGTTTTCTTGAGAAAATATGCAAAATACTTTTTTTGAAAATAAAAGGAAATAGAGAATGTTTGTTGAATGTGCTAAAATGATCTTATTAAGGATGTGAAGCGATGGAATTTTTATTGCAGGATGCAATTCTATATATATCGTTTGTAACGACGGCGCTTTGTTTGTTAGAAGTTTTCTTCCTTGCTAACGTTTCTCGTTTTGTGCGTCAGCAAGCATCAAGCGGTAGACAAAGAGCTTTTAAACTAGTTAATACGTGTGAAGAGGGTACTGGTAATGTACCGCTTTTCTCTATTTTTTATAAATATGGAATGATTCGATCTGTGCGCAGACAAGAATCAAGTGAAGAGAATGACGAGGTAGGTCCGTATACACCAATGTTTCGCTAAATAATTACGAAACATTGGAGGAATGAACATGTTAAAATCATACCGAGCTGTGCTCGTTAGTTTATCATTATTACTTGTTTTTGTTTTATCTGGTTGCAGTAATGCAGCCCCAATTGATGCACATAGTGCGGGAATTTGGGATCATTATTTCGTGTATCCAATCTCGTTTATGATTCAATTTGTTGCTCATCATATACCAGGAGCTAGCTTCGGGATTGCTATCATTATTATGACGCTCGTTATTCGTTCAGCAATGATTCCATTAGCTGTTTCGCAATATCGTAGCCAAGCGAAAATGAAAAAAATGCAACCTGAATTGCAGAAGCTCAAGAAAAAACACGGTGATGTAAGCAAAGATCTTGAAAAACAAAAGCAGTATCAAAAAGAAATGTCAGAACTAATGAAATCAGGGGGTTGGAATCCACTTGCTGGTTGCTGGCCACTATTAATACAAATGCCGATTTTCTCTGCTTTGTATTATGCGATTAGCCGAACAGAAGAGATTCGCACATCTTCATTTTTATGGGTGAACTTAGGACATGCAGATCCGTATCACATATTACCAATTCTTGCAGCGCTAACGACATTTATTCAGATGAAAGTTTTCCAATCTAATATTACACCTGGAGAACAAGTACAGATGCTGAAAATGCAGCAAATTATGATGCCGGCAATGATTCTATTTATGGGATTTGCGGCGCCATCAGGACTTGTGTTGTACTGGATAACGGGTAATTTATTTACAATGACACAAACAATTGTATTAAGAAGAATAATGGAACGTGAAGAATTACAATTACAAAAAGCTTAGAAAAACGCCGCTCGGGATGAGCGGCGTTTTTTTTGTTAAGTCGTTAAGGAAATGTTAAGAAACCAACATTACTATAGGCATTGTATACGAAAGTGTACATGCTTTAGAACTATGAAGGAGGAAATTTCCTATGAAGAAGAAAACAGTTGGGTATTTAGCGATTGCAGGTGCTTTATCATTCGGAATTATTGGAGGAGTCGGTATTCCGGCATTCGCGGCAACGAATACTCCAGCAGCTGAGCAGTCTACAAAAACGGCGAAAAAAGATTTAGATGATACCACAAAACAAAAAGTAAAAACGATTATGGACGATACAAAGAAACAGTTAGAGGAACTAGGTGTAAAGCTTCCGGAGAAAGAGAAACGTAAAGACATGTTCGCAGGATTAGATGAGCAAACAAAAGAAAAAGCGAAGTCAATTTTAGAGCAAGAGAAATCTGGGAAATTAACACGTGAACAAGCAAAAGAAGAATTAACGAAGTTAGGCGTGAAAATGCCAGAGAAGGGTAAGCATGGTGATATGTTTGCTAACTTGGATGAGGCAACAAAAGAAAAAGCGAAATCAATTTTAAAGCAAGAGAAATCTGGGAAACTAACACGTGAACAAGCAAAAGAAGAATTAACGAAGTTAGGCGTGAAAATGCCAGAGAAGGGTAAGCATGGTGATATGTTTGCTAACTTAGATGAGGCAACAAAAGAAAAAGCGAAATCAATTTTAGAGCAAGAAAAATCCGGGAAATTAACTCGTGAACAAGCAAAAGAAGAATTAACAAAGCTAGGTGTGAAATTTCCTGAGAAAGGTAAGCGTAAAGACATGCTTGCTGACTTAGATGAAGCAACAAAAGAAAAAGCAAAGTCTATTTTTGAACAAGAAAAATCCGGGAAATTAACTCATGAGCAAGCAAAAGAAGAATTAACGAAGCTAGGTGTGAAACTTCCAGAGAAAGAGAAACATGAAGACATTTTTGCGGGATTAGATGAGGAAACGAAAGAAAAAGCGAAATCAATTTTAGAGAACGAAAAGAAACAATTAGAGGCATTGAATGTGGATCTTCCGCACCATAAAGTGAAACTTTAATCAGTGGTGCATTTCCACTGATTATTAGCCCTCACCAATCGGGCTTTTACGGGCAGTTAATATTCCAACTTCATCCTTGTATTCGCTGGATTTTAAGGTGGAAGTTTTACTGCCCGTTAATGAGGGGTAAATTTTTTATGAAAAATGAAGATAAATAATTGAACTATGTCGTATCTTTCGTGTGGGCAACCGAAAGGTACGTGCGAGGACCGATTTCTGTCAGCAGAAATCGGTCCCTTTTAATGATTCGTTGAAATTTTTTTCATTGTTAGTATGTATCCAAAGACACAGTAGAAGATTGCAAAACCGATAAACACCTCTGTGTATTGATACTTACCTAACACGTAGAAGGAAACAGCTGGTATAATAGCTACCGTTAAAATGCTATAACTAGGATACTTGTGCCTGTACATGATAGCGAATAGAACAGAAAGAAATGTAGCGATGATACAAAAAACAGCAATCATTATTCGTGCACCTCCTAGATGGATCATACCATTTTTAGGGAATTAGAGAAGTGTCGTATCTTCTGTTATAATATAAGAATAGAAATATTTCTTATGTTATATAAAAAAATATATTGATTTTTTCTAACAATTCAATATAATGAACAATAACTACAAAATTCGACATCAAGAAGTGATGATGAGGACACGATCGATTTTTTACGATTCTCAGAGAGGGAAGCCTTTGGCTGTGAGCTTCCTAATACGGAAAATGGATTACCACCTCTGAACTGCAGCAGTGAACGGATACCTAGTAATTGCTTGCCGGCAAAAACCGTTATTTAGACTTGAGAAATTGGTGAAGTGTGTTACTTTACGAATTGAAACAAGGGTGGAACCACGAATACAACACTCGTCCCTTTTTTAGGGAGGAGTGTTTTTTTATTTCATTTTTGCATCACACTAGAATTGGAAGGAGGATACGCAGCATGCATCATGATGAGAAGAATAAAATTGGTTTAACAGTAGCACTTTCTATCGTAGTAGGAACGATTATTGGATCTGGTGTGTTTATGAAACCAGGGAGCGTATTAGATTACTCGGGGAGTTCTAATATGGCTATTCTTGCTTGGGTAATTGGTGGTCTGTTGACGCTAGCGAGTGGTTTAACAGTAGCTGAAATTGGAGCGCAAATCCCGAAAAATGGTGGGTTGTATACGTATTTAGAGGAAATCTACGGAAGTTTTTGGGGATATTTATCAGGCTGGATGCAAACGATTGTTTATGGACCAGCTATTATTGGAACATTAGGCTTGTATTTTAGTTCTTTAATGATTAATTTTTTCTATTTAGATAAAGTATGGAATTTACCAATCGCAATTGGAACAGTTGTGTTCCTTGGCGTTGTAAATAGTATGGGAACAAAATACGGAGGTATCGTCCAAACGGTTACGACAATTGGGAAGATGATTCCAATCGTTTTAATTGTTGTGTTAGGTTTTTGGAAAGGGAATAGTGATATCTTTAACGTAGTTGTGCCGATATCAGAAAATCAAAGTATCGGTATGGCAATTTTAGCAACGTTATTTGCTTATGACGGCTGGATTCTACTTGCTTCGATTGGCGGAGAGATGAAAAATCCAACAAAGTTATTACCGAAAGCGATGACGGTTGGTATTTTAATTGTAACGGCTGCTTACGTATCAATTAACTTAGCGTTACTAAATGTATTACCAGCAACACAAATTGTAGACCTTGGAGAAAATGCTACAGCGACAGCTGCGGGCATGTTACTTGGAGAATATGGCGGAAAAATTATTAGTATCGGTATTATCGTTTCTATTTTCGGTTGTTTAAATGGAAAGATTTTAACGTTCCCACGTATCCCGATGTCGATGGCAGAACGTGGACAACTGCCATTTTCTAAGTTTATCGCAAAGGAAAGTCCAAGATTTAAAACACCAGCAAATGCGATAACTGTTGAAATCATTTTAGGAATTATTTTAATGATTATTAGTGATCCGAATAAGCTATCTGAGATTTCCGTATTCATTATTTATATTTTCTATGTAATGACGTTTATTGGTGTCTTCATTTTAAGAAAGCGTAATAAGAATAAAGAGCGTGCATACAGTGTACCGTTATTTCCAATCGTACCAATCGTTGCGATTTTAGGTTCGTTCTTTGTAATCGGTAGTGCGATTATTAACGATCCGGTAAGTTGTTTCTTGTCAATTGGAATTGTCTTTACTGGACTGCCGGTGTATTGGTATTTAAATAAGAAGAACAAAACGGAAGTGTCATGATTGAAGGGTAGGCGTATAATACGCCTACCTTTTTTACTGTAAAAAAATTGTACTTGCGTCCACTTTCTATTTTGATTACTATAATCGTAGTAACCAAAATAGAAAGCGTGGGGAAAGACTTGAATTTTCGTGTGTATATTTTAGCTATCGCGGCTTTCGTAGTCGGAACGGTTGAGCTAATTATAGGAGGAACGCTCGATTTAGTTGCCAATGATTTAGGCGTATCTATTAGTGCAGCTGGTCAGCTAATAACAATATTTTCAGTAGTATTTGCTTTATCGGGTCCGGTTTTATTAGCTTTAACCGGGAAGTTTGAAAGAAAGAAATTGTATATTGGGGCATTATCGATTTTCTTAATCGGAAATATCATTTCAGCATGTAGTGTGAATTACGGGATGTTAATGTTCTCAAGGGTTATTTGTGCAGCGAGTGGCTCGCTTATTATTGCACTGTCAGTAACACTTGCTTCTAGCGTTGTAGAACCGCATTTTCGTGCGCGTGCAATTGGAATCATTTTCATGGGGATTAGTGGGTCACTTGTACTTGGGGTACCACTTGGTCTTGTACTTGGAAATGCATATGGATGGCGTGCACCATTTGTATTAATTTCGGTATTAACAGTTATGGCAATCGCTTGTATTTCATTATTCTTAACGAAAGTACCACCGACATCAGTGTTATCGATAAGAGAGCAAATCGCTACGTTAAAAGATAAAAAAATCGTCAGTGCACAGTTAACGTCATTTTTATTTTTAACGGGTCATTTAACACTATATGCATATTTAACACCTTTCTTAAAAGATATCATGCATGTTGAAGCGAATTGGATTAGTGTATTTTACTTCATTTTCGGAATCGCAGCAGTAATTGGAGGCGGCTTCGGAGGCTGGCTTGCGGATAAATGGGGATCAAAGAAAAGTATTATCTCAATTATTATCATATTTGCGTTTGCGATCTTCCTATTGCCAATGATGACATTCTCATTCCCACTGTTCATTATTATGATGGGACTTTGGAGTATGCTGAGCTGGGCTATTTCGCCAGCACAACAAAATTATTTAATTGAAATTGCACCAGAATCGGCTGGTATTCAGCAAAGTTTAAATAATTCTGCCCTTCACTTAGGAATTGCGCTCGGTTCAACAGTAGGCGGAGTTGTTATTGAAAAATCATCTGTTATATATAATGCTTGGGTAGGAGGCGGCTTTATTATACTAGCGCTGCTTTGTGCGATTTTCTCGATTACGAGAGGACGTTCTACTCAGTTCGCGAAAGAAGAATCTATCGTTTGATAGGTTCTTTTTTCATTTGTAAAATTTTGCAGGTTTTAGTGGGTATATGGAGAAAGTTGTATGTAGCGAGGTGATGGAGAAATGATGTTTAACTTCTCGATATTCGGTGTAATACTTGCACTATTACCGATAGTTGTAGTTGTTTTTGTATTAGGATGGATTCGTTGCATCTATCAAAACTCTGAGAAGCAAGTGGAGCAAAATGAGAAAATCATTGAGCTGTTGATGGAGATAAAGGAAAAAGATAAGTAATATGTATTCGTTTGAAATTTGTTTCTCGTAAGTTAAAAAGGCACTTATAAAGTGTCTTTTTTATTATGTTTGAAAATTGAAAACATGTAATATTTATTTGTCAATAGTAGCAGGAGAGCAAACAATTTTAAAGTTGCTTATTACTGTGAAACTTTCTCAACAATTCGACAAGATACTACAAAAAAACCACCTATTCTCTTTTTTTTACTATAAGTACAATGAAACAGTAAGATTGCTTCATGTAGAAATTTATATATGGTGGTGGAGAGAATGAAACGAAAGATGGTAGGAAAATGGTTTAGTTTTTTAAGTGCTCTTATTATTTTGTTAGGAATTGCAATGCCACAAGTAAAGGCAGAAGTAATGAACAGAGAAACATATAAAATGGATTGGAGCTATAGTAATTCGAAACAGCGTGAAATAAAGACAGAAATAATTAAAACGGCTTCGGGTAGTATTGCGTATTGTTTAACGCCTGATTTACGTTCACCCAATGGGGACGATTTGCCTGAGATGGGGAAAACATCTGATGCCGTATATCGTATTTTATTAAATGGATATCCTCAAAAAAGCCCATCTGAATTAGGTGTAGCGACAACGGAAGAAGCGCATTATGCTACACAATTAGCAGTATGGATTGCAGCAAATGAATTAACGGAAGAAGATTTAGTTGCAAAAAATGAACGTGTACATAATCTTATGAAGCGTTTAGTAGAGGCTTCAAAAAAAGAAACTGGATCACAAGATGTATTCTTTAAAGTTAATCTTGTAGATCCACAAACTGCTACACAAAAAGGAGATTATTTAGAAACAGGATTTTATGCAGTACAAACAAATGCGGTATCTGGCTCTTATACAATTCTTCCTGAAAATGCTCCTAAAGGGCTTCGAATTGTAAATGAAAATGGAGAAGAGAAAAGCATATTATCAATTAACGAAAAATTCAAAATCTTAATCCCGAAAGATACGAGTAGTGGTAATTTTAAAATGAAAGTGAAGTCTACGTTAACAAATTTACAAGCGATAGCTTTTAAAGGGTCAGAAAAAGTTCAAAATACAACGGTATTGTTACAAAGAAATAGTGAGAAAATCAGTACAGATTTAGTTGTAAATTGGGAATCAGTAGGCTCTTTAAAGATTATGAAATTAGGAGAAAAAAAGGAATTATTAAAAGGAGCGGTGTTTGAAGTTTCTAATGAAAACTTTAAACAAAATGTTACCACTAATGATAAGGGGATTGCGGAGTTAGGTAATCTTCCAATCGGTATATATAGTGTCAAAGAAATTCAAGCGCCAGCTGGATATGTGTTAGACGGAAGTGTTAAAAAAATTGAAGTGAAAACTGGTGAAACAGCTGTATTAGAGCTGAAAAATGAAAATGTAAAAGGTGAATTAGAAATAACGAAAGTAGATGTAGCGGATGGAAATACGAAGTTACCGAATACAGAATTTACAATCTACAACGAACAAGGGAAAGAAGTAGTAAAAGGGAAAACGGATGAAAAAGGTGTAGCGAAATTTAAATTACCATACGGAAAGTACACGTATAAAGAAACAATCGCGCCAAATGGATATGTAATAAATGAAGAGACATTCGTATTTGAAATAAAAGAGAATGGAGAAATTATTAAACATATCGTTCAAGATAAGAAGGTAGAAGGCGAGTTAGAAATAACGAAAGTAGATGTAGCGGATGGAAATACGAAGTTACCGAATGCAGAATTTACAATCTACAACGAACAAGGGAAAGAAGTAGTAAAAGGGAAAACGGATGAAAAAGGTATAGCGAAATTCAAATTACCATACGGAAAGTACACGTATAAAGAAACAATCGCGCCAAATGGATATGTAATAAATGAAGAGACGTTCGCATTTGAAATAAAAGAGAATGGAGAAATTATTAAACATATCGTTCAAGATAAGAAGGTAGAAGGCGAGTTAGAAATAACGAAAGTAGATGTAGCGGATGGGAATACGAAGTTACCAAATGCAGAATTTACAATCTACAACGAACAAGGGAAAGAAGTAGTAAAAGGGAAAACGGATGAAAAAGGTGTAGCGAAATTTAAACTACCATACGGAAAGTACACGTATAAAGAAACAATCGCGCCAAATGGATATGTAATAAATGAAGAGACGTTCGCATTTGAAATAAAAGAGGACGGAGAAATTATTAAACATATTGTGAAAAATAAGAAAGAAGAAAAGGCATCGCTTCCTTCTAAGCCAAATAAGCCAACACCGAATGGGGAAGTGAAACCTTCTGCTGATGTGAAGCCGGTACAACAAGCTAATATTCATAATGAAGTGAGTTTGCCAGCTACTGGCGGCGTCGGCAATGAATTTACGGCTTTATTCGTTTTAGGAATTGGTTTTATTATTGCTGGTGCTTATGTGTTAAGGATGAAAAATAGAAAAGAAATGTAGAAAAAAAACGCCTTGTAATAAGGGCGTTTTTTTAGTATCTCAACTTCATCAACAAACTCTTAATTTCCTCATCTTCCATAAATAGATCATGGTGTTTCTGGGTAATCTTTGCAAGTGCAACGTCATGATAGAAAAATTCTGTAAAGAACTTCACGAAAGGTTGTGACATTGTTTTCATTGCTTGCCATGACTCTTGCTCTACACCAGCAAATAAAATTTCACGGTCGTCAACGATGAGCAGTAAGTATCGCTCTAGCGCGTTAGGCTCTTCGGCTGGGATTAGAAAATGCATGTTTTCTAAGTCTGTTTCTACTTTTCCAACGATAAGGGACTCGGTTTTGACGCCTTGTTTTGCCTTTTCTTCTAATAAAGGAAGATATTCTAAAAGGGTATCATTCCAAGCTGAAATGCGAATTGATTCTTTTGCACTTTCGATGAGTTCTTTACTTTGAACTCGAATAGAAGATTGCATTTTTAAGCTCCACACACGGTCATCTGTAAATGATTTTTTTGATATATTCGTTTCCAATTCTTCAATATTTGATTGAAACTCTGTCGTTAATTTTTCAATTGCTAGCTTGAGTGGTAATGCTGTATACAGCTTTTTCTTTTCTGAAACAGAATCCATTACCATTCCTTTATCGATTAGGCGTGCAAGCACTTCATATATTTTGGCTTTTGGAACACCAGAATGCTTCACAATCGTTGTAGCATCTAATGGTTCGTTGCTCGATACGACAACTTCGTAAGCTTGGCTTTCATATTGTGAGAAACCGAATTTTTGTAACATAGTTCCCTCCGAACGAATGAGATTGTATAGCTTAAGGATAATGAACTATTTGTTTTTACACAAGTGGTTGTAAGTTTTCTACTCAGATTGGGAGGAGAATTAATTTCAATTTTTTAATTTTATCCATTATACTTAATATAGTGATTAATACGATTACAATACAACATGAAGGGTAACTAACTGTTACGATTTATTTAACCAATTATAACGAAAGTTAATTAAATATATCAGTAAGCCCTGCTAGTCAAGTGATTGGCTAGTAGTGAGGGTTAACTGCGGGCAATCCCTAAAGCTGGTTGAACTACAACGTGGCTAGAAATGGCGAGCGTGAATGTTGCGAAAGCAGAAAAAATCAATCAGATGGTGCAAGGTTAAATCCTAAACATTAGAACAATGGGTCTTCCGCATCGAATCATCTAAGTTAAAATTGATAAGATGAACGTTCAACGACTATCTCGTATAACTGACGAGAGTACACCACAAGCCTATGGTGGTGGAAAAATCCTCTATCTCTAAGGAGATAAACATATAGTCTGCGCTCATGTGAAAACATGAGAAGTTCATAAGAGAACTGGCTAAGGAATTGCGCCCTTAGTTGAACAAGATAAATTTTATTAAATCTATCAAACTTCATTGAAAATATCGAACGTACGTGCTATGTTGGATTCAATGAGGTGAGAATAATAATGAAATTTTCACGAGTTAGTCAAGTATCAGAATTAACAGGTTTGCATCCGAGTAGTCTAAGGAGAATGCTGGTGGAACACGCTACGATTCAGAAGAACAAATCTTTCATTAAAGGAGTTACATTCTGATGATATTGGCGAAGAAAGTCAGACTGATTCCAACGCCTGAACAAGAACAAGTGCTTAGAAACCATGCTGGAGCTGCAAGATTCGCTTATAACTATTGTAAAAGAATGAGTGATAGATACTATAAGCTATTTGGAAAATCTGTTTCACAGTTAGCTTTACAGAAACGATTTACAAAGATCAAGAAGCGAAAGAAATATGAGTGGTTAAAAGACATCAATGCACAAGTTCCTAAACAGGCTTCAAAAGATTTTGATACGGCGAGAAAATATGCGTTCAAAAAGTACAAAAATGGTTCTCACACTTCTTATAAATCCAAAAAAGATTTAATCCAAGGATTTTATGCCAATTATGAAAGACTGACTATAGGAAAGAAAGTAGTTCATATTCAGTCCATTGGAGAAGTGAAAACAAGCCAACAACTACCAAGAAACAAAAAACCATCCAATCCAAGAGTTACCTTTGATGGTCGTCACTGGTGGATTAGTGTAGGATTCCAAGAAGACTTTGAATTACAAGAACTAACGAATGAGTCGATTGGTGTGGATGTTGGTTTAAAAGAGCTTTTTGTAGCTTCTAATGGTATGAAAGAACGAAATATAAACAAAGATGCCAAGGTTAAAAAACTTTTGAAAAGGAAAAAGTCAGCACAAAGAGATATGTCTAGGAGATTTAAAAAAGGTGCAAAAATTCAATCTGCCGGATATGAAAAAGCGAAAGCTGAGCACCTGCGGTTATCTAGGAAAATTACGAATATCCGAAATAACCATATCCATCAAGCAACAGCTAAATTGGTGAAAACCAAACCAATGAGGATTGTTGTGGAAGACTTATCTATCTCAAACCTGTTAAAAAACAAAAAGCTATCGAAAGCATTTTCATTCCAAAAATTAAACTTCTTCTTTCAATGTTTATCATACAAGTGCGAGAAGTATGGCATTGCGTATGTAAAAGCTGATAAATGGTTCGCCTCAAGCAAGATTTGTTCATGTTGTGGCATGAAATACGACCATTCAGTTCAACCAGAAGGACAGTGGAGTTTAAAAATACGTGAGTGGCCTTGTGCTTCATGCAATAGCCATCACGATAGGGATGTAAATGCGTCGACAAATTTATCAAGATGGGTAAAATAAATGCTTGATAATAGGAGGTAACGATACTGCCTCGTGTGGAGTGTTATACCCCTCGTCCCTTCGGGGTTGCGAGAACACGATGAAGCACTAACTTGTGTAAATTTGATTGAATTATATAGATTTAGTTAAGTTTATCGTATCGGGATGCTTGGGGGAAGATGTTGAGAAGTTTACGTTTAAAAATTGCGGTAGTATTTTCGGTTCTTATTTCTATGATGTTTGTAATATTAGGTACAGCTATGTATCAATTACAGAAAGAGAAGGAAGTGCGCTCCTTAGACCAGTATTCTCAAAATACGATGGATCTTGTGACAGAGCAACTTACGACATTTGTTCAAAGAACGGATGAAGATATGGGGTATTATGCGAGCAGTGAGATGATTCGTAATATGCTTCAAGATGGAGTTACTCCAGAAGAGGAAGCATTTTTGACGAAAGAGTTTTCGGAGTATAAAAAGAATCATCCTGGCATTTTAGACTTATATATTGGTACGAAAGATAAAAAAACATTAAGTGCCAATCTTGCTGAAGGTGGACAAGTGCCAGAAGGATATGACCCAACGACAAGACCTTGGTATAAAGACTCAGAAGCTGATGTGAAAAAGGTTCACTGGGGACAACCTATGTATGAAATTGCTACAGGTAAGCTAAGTGTGGGAGTGTCTAAAGCAATTACAGCTCAAGATGGATCTGTATTAGGTGTTGTAGCGATGGATGTATCACTTGGAACAATTCAGAAGTTACTTCATAATATTCAATACAATAACGGCGGAGAAATGTTTATTATAAATGATAAAAATATGGCTCTTGTTTACCCAGAGAAAATCGGGAAAGATGTTTCGAAAGAGCCACTTGTGAAGAGTTTAAATAAAGAGGTAACAAAATATGCTGTCACTACATTAAAAGGTGAAGATGTAGTTGTTTATAGTCAGTCATTTGATTTGATGAAATGGAAGATAGGAATTTTTTATCCGAAAGAAACGATTGATGGGCTATTAAATAGTACGAGAAATACAGTCATTATAATGGCATGTATTAGCTTATTCGTTGGAATCGCAGCTTCATATTTGTTCTCAAGAAGATTAGCAAGACCACTGCAACTATTAACGAATCACGTTCAAAAAGTAGCAGAAGGTGATTTAACGTTACGAATGAAAGTGACAAGTAAGGACGAAGTTGGAGAACTGACGAACCATTTTAATCATATGGTTGAGCAAATGAATGAGATGGTAAGTAAAATTAAAAATAGTGTATCAACAGTGCAACAATCAACGAGCAATCTACATTATTTAACGAATGAAACTGTAGCAGCTAGTAGAGAAGTATCAGGTGCAATGGATGATGTGAGCGGAGGAGCTTCTACGCTTGCTAATAGTGTAGATGAAGTTTCAGAGCAGCTCAAGAATATGGCGCAGTCAGTGGAACAAATGAATAACTCTGTTGGTGAAATAAAAGGAGTGGCTGGCAAAGCTGAAGAGGCATCTAAGCAAGGATTAAATACGATGCGGAATTTAGTTCGTACAAGGGGCCAATCATCTTCGATTGTTGTTCATACAGAGGAAGCATCCGGAAAGTTAGAGCAAAGAGTTGGATCGATTCAAAATGTTGTAGAGCTTATAAAGGGTATTTCGGATCAAACGAATTTACTTGCTTTAAATGCATCGATTGAAGCGGCGCGTGCAGGTGAACAAGGTAAAGGGTTTGCTGTTGTTGCTGAAGAAGTTCGAAAGTTAGCAGAACAATCGAAAGAGGCGACAGGAGAAATCACAACAATGATTGGTGATGTACAAGTAGAGGTAAAACGAGTTGTAGAAGTTGTAAGTAAATTAAAAGATATTGCGGATGTGCAAAATAACGTTACGACAGAGGCAGAGGCGGAATTCCGTACAATTATGTCTGTTGTAAATACGATTAGTACTTCAGTGGAACAAATTGTCGAAGAGGTACATAATATTGGTCACGAGCAAGGAGAAATTACAACGGTAATGCATACAATTGCTAGTACGAGTCAAGAAAGCGCAGCTGTTTCTGAAGAAGTAAATGCTGCAACTGAATCTCAAGTGGATCATCTAGAAAAGGTAGCTCATACGATGGAAAGTTTGACGGAGCATATGAGAGACTTAGAAAGATTAGTTGAGCAGTTTAAAATAGAGGAATAACAAATTAGTAAAATGACGAGTATTTCGGTAAAATAGAGAATGGATATATAAGAAGCAAGTATAGGAGGAAGACTACTATGGCAATTGTTGACGTATCGATTATTCCAGTAGGAACGGGTAATCCAAGTGTTAGTGAATATGTAGCAGAAGTACAAAAGGTGCTAGAGAAAAATGCAGATCGCGTGAAGTATCAATTAACACCAATGAATACAGTTATTGAAGGAGATCTTCCTGTCATTCTAGAAGTAATTCAACAAATGCATGAAGTTCCATATACGAAAGGTGCACAGCGCGTTGCAACAACAATTCGTATCGATGATCGTCGTGATAAAGTAAGCACAATGGAGAAAAAATTAAACTCTGTTCGATCAAAATTATAAGAAAAAGCAGCGATTTCCGCTGCTTTTTTCATATAGGAGGTAAATAAGATGAATGAAAAGTTTAACGAACAATTTGACGGGTTGTTAGAGAAATACACGGAACTATTACTGGGAGAGAGCAATGAAGAGAGAAAAGAACAGGTGCAGAAGTGGGCACTTTATTCTTATATTGCCAAGACGATGCCAGCTTTAGTGAAGCATTGGAATGAGACGTATCCAGATGCGAAAGAAGAGATGGTGAAGCTAATTACGGACATTAAAAAAATGAATGAAGAGAAGAGAAATGAGCAGTGAGAAAACTTGAGGTGAATGTTACATCAAGTTTTCTTTATTAATATCCTCATATAATTTACATGGAATATAAAGGGTTTTATAAGCATGTCGAATATTTTCGACATGCTTATTTTGTGCCTAGTAAACTCGTTTTTTCTAAATGTCGAAAAATATTTCCTGCATATTTATAAGCGAGAATATAGGGTTTTAAATGTTTTTATAGTATTTTATAAATTATCTAAATAATTATTTGTATCCAATAATTTTAAACAATGATATAATTTTGAAGAGGGGTAAAAAACAGATAAATCAAGTCATAGGGGTGAATTACATGGAACAATTAATGCGAAATTCGTTTCTTTTCTTATCTAAAAATAAAGCGCTAACAAAACTGGCTAAAAAGTACGGTTTACGCTTTGGTGCAGGTCGCTTCGTCGCAGGGGAGACGATTGAATTAGCGACAGCAGCTATTCAGGCATTAAACAAGCAAGGTCTTTGTGTAACAATCGATTATTTAGGGGAATTCGTTGATAATGAAGCGGAAGCAAATGAAATGGCTACCCAATCGATTGAAGCAATCCGTGCAATTGGAAGAGAAGGTCTTGATTCGCAGCTTTCTTTAAAAATGACTTCTATGGGATTAGACATCTCTGATGAAATCGTAATGAACAATATGCGCCGCATTTTAGAAGCTGCAAAAGAAAATGGTGTGTTTGTTACAATTGATATGGAAGACTATACACGCTGCGGAAAGACAATTGATATCTTTAAACAGTTAAAATCTGAATACGATAATATTGGTACTGTTATTCAAGCTTACCTATATCGTACAGAAAAAGATATTGAGGACTTAAATGCTTACAATCCTAATTTACGTCTTGTAAAAGGTGCTTATAAGGAACCCGAAGAAGTGGCGTTCCCGGACAAGAAAGATGTAGATGACAATTATAAAAAAATTATTAAAATGCACTTATTAAATGGAAATTATACTGCAATTGCTTCACATGACGAAGCGATTATTGAATATACGAAAAAACTTGCCGAAGAACACAACATTCCAAGAGACCAATTTGAATTCCAAATGTTATATGGTATTCGTAATGAGCGTCAACTTGAGCTAGTAAAAGAAGGTTACAAAATGCGTGTTTATGTACCTTATGGAAACGACTGGTATGGCTACTTCATGCGTCGTCTAGCAGAGCGTCCAGCAAACGTTGCGTTCGTATTAAAAGGTATGGTTAAAAAATAACCAAGGAGAAAATACTCCTTGGTTATTTTAATTGCTGAAAGGCGTAATGTGCCATTTTCTTCGTATCAGGATATAGTTGCGCGCGAGTAGAAGATAATACAACATTAATGACGCGTTTACCGTCTTTTTCATCCACTGTTACGACCGTATATTTTCCGAGTGCTGATAGACCACTTTTACTTCCAATTGCATATGGATCGTCATATAGTTCTTCTCGTCCATAGTTTGCGATTTTTGGAGAGCGTTCTGAAGTATGTAGAGTTGTACGTGTTGAATTCATATATTCTAGAACAACTGGGTACTTTAATGCTTCTTTCGTAATCATAGCAATGTCATAAGGTGATACTTTATTTCCGAGTGCATCAGCACCACTTGCGTTTTTGAAAGTCGCATGCTTTGTACCAAGTTCCTTCGCTCTAGCATTCATCATTTTTACAAATTCATTTTTTGATCCTGCGATATGTTCTGCGATGGATTCAGCTATTGGATCTGCACTAATGATAAGCATCAGTTTTAATGCCTCATCTCGTTTTAACTTTTCCCCAGCACGAAGTTTAATTTTTTTACTTTGACTCTCTGTTTTAATTGCGTTCTCTGTAATAGTAATTTCTTCATCTTCTTTTACGTTCTCTAGTAAGAGAAGGGTTGTCATCATTTTGGCTATACTAGCCGGATAAGACCGCTCGTCTTCACGTTTCCCATACAAAATTTCACCTGTGTCTGCATCGATTGTAATTCCGTATTGCCCAGTAATGCTAGGTTGATCGGCTCTTACAGCTTGTTGTCTTTGTGCGTAAGAGAAAAAAATCATCCCTGTAAATAGTGTGGCAATCATTACAATCATAACTATTGTTCGTTTCATCATCGTTCCCTCTTTTGTTTTCCATATGTACAAATAAATTGGGCAGAAAAAGCAGCCATTACCCATTATGCCACGTTTTCTGCCCAAAAATATACCGTTATTTTTCGCCCATATTATGCTTCTTATATTGTTGGTTATTACCTTGACGGCCCTTTTCCACACCGTGATTATGCGGACCTGCATTTCCAGTTACGCTTGCTGCGCTAATTCCAGCTTTTGAAGGGTTCTTCTTAAGTTTTGCCATATATATTCCTCCAGTTTCGTCAGATTATAAAAAGGAAAAGTGTATTTAAGTGAAGAAAATACATATATATAGCATGGGCAAATAAAAGAAAAATATTTATTTCTGAAAATTTTATCAATAAATATATTGCGAAAATTCAAACTGTATCATATATTTATTAGTAGAGGCTCACTCATTGATTGCGACTTATGTCGAAAAATTGAATGAGCATTCATTCAAGAATAGGGGGAGAATTGGATGTTCCAAATTAAAAAGGCTGCTGTTCTAGGTTCAGGCGTAATGGGTTCAGGGATTGCGGCACACTTAGCTAATATTGGTATTCCGACATTATTGCTTGATATTGTACCACCTGCGCTAACAAAAGAAGAGGAAGCGAAGGGACTTACATTAGAACATAAAAGTGTGAGAAATCGTTTTAGTAATACGGCTGTGCAAAAACTATTAAAGCAAAAACCAGCTCCTCTGACAGTGAAAGGAAATCTAGCACTGATTGAAGCAGGTAACTTAGAAGATGATCTTGAGCGTCTAGCTGATGTAGATTGGATTATTGAAGTAGTAGTTGAAAACTTAGATATTAAAAAGAAACTATTTGAAAAAGTAGATGCTGTTCGTAAACCGGGTTCTATTGTAAGCTCGAATACGTCAGGCATTTCAGTAGAAAAAATGGCAGAAGGTCGTTCAGACGACTTCCAGAAGCACTTCTTAGGCACACACTTTTTTAACCCACCACGATATTTAAAACTTCTAGAGGTAATACCGACGAAAGAAACAGATCCACAAGTATTAAGCTTCATGAAACTATTTGGCGAAGACGTTCTTGGAAAAGGCGTTGTTATCGCAAAAGACACACCAAACTTTATTGGAAACCGCATCGGTACGTACGGTTTATTAGTAACTCTTCAAGAGATGATAAAACGCGGCTATAGCATTGGGGAAGTTGATTCTGTAACAGGCCCACTTATTGGCCGTCCGAAGAGCGCAACGTTCCGTACATTAGATGTTGTTGGTTTAGATACATTCGTACACGTTGCAAATAACGTATATGAAAACGTACAAGAAGAAGAGCGTGATGTATTTAAAGTACCAGCTTTCATGCATGACATGCTTGATAAAAAATGGCTTGGAAGTAAAACAGGTCAAGGCTTCTTCTTAAAACAAGGAAAAGAAATTTTAGAATTGAATCCTGAAACGATGGAATACGAAGCTCGCAAAAAATTAAAAGCTGCATCTATCGAGTTAAGTAAACAAGAAAAAGGTTTATCGAATAAATTGAAAGCGCTTGTATACGCGAAAGACCGCGCAGGAGAGTTGTTATGGAACATCATCACACCGACTCTTTTATACTCTGCAAAACTTCATAAAGAAATTGCTGACGATATCGTTGCAATTGACCAAGCGATGAAGTGGGGCTTCGGCTGGGAGCAAGGACCATTTGAAGTTTGGGATGCAATTGGCGTTGAAAAGTCCGTTCAAAAGATGGAAGAAAACGGCGTAGTTGTTCCGACTTGGGTGAAAGAAATGTTAGAGAAAGGTTTCACTACTTTCTACAAACATGATAACGGAGATAGCTACTATTACGATAATGGCGAATATAAGCGAATCGAACGTAATAAAAAGGCAATTTCCCTTAAACAATTAAAAGCGAAAAATGGCGTATTAAAGAAAAATAGCGGAGCGAGCTTAATCGATTTAGGTGACGGCATCCTTTGCTTAGAATTCCATTCGAAGAGCAATGCAATCGGTATGGATATTACGCAAATGATTAACTACGCTGTTGATGAAGTAGAGAAGAATTATAAAGGTCTTGTTATCGGTAACCAATCGAAGAACTTCTGCGTTGGTGCGAACCTAGCGATGATCTTAATGGAAGCACAAGATGACAACTACTTTGAAATCGAGTTAGTTGTTAAAAACTTCCAAGATGCGATGACGAAAATTAAGTACTCTTCTAAGCCAGTTGTAGCAGCACCATACGGTATGACGCTTGGCGGAGGTACAGAAGTTTGCTTACCAGCAGCTAGCATTCAAGCTTCTAGCGAAACGTATATGGGCTTAGTAGAAGTTGGGGTTGGCTTAATCCCTGGCGGAGGCGGTAATAAAGAGCTATACATTAAACACTTAAATAAAATGCCAAACGGTGTAGAGTTTGATCTGCAAAAAGTTGCGAATAAAGTATTCGAATCTGTAGCGATGGCGAAAGTTTCTACATCAGCACAAGAAGCTGTATCGAACAACTTCTTAGGCGATAAAGACGGTATTAGTGTGAATGGTGATCATTTACTATATGATGCGAAACAAAAAGCACTTGCTTTATATGAAGCTGGCTATAAAGCACCGATCCGTAAAAAGATACCAGTTGTTGGTGAAACAGGATATGCAACTCTTGTACTTGGTGCAGAAGCAATGCATTTATCAGGTTACATTTCTGAACATGATCTTCACATTGCGAAGAAACTTGCATATGTCATTGCGGGCGGAAAAGTGCCGTACGGAACAGAAGTTGATGAGCAGTATTTATTAGATGTAGAACGTGAAGCATTTATTAGCTTAGTAAGTGAGATGAAATCACAAGCAAGAATGCAGCACATGCTTGTAAAAGGAAAGCCATTACGTAACTAATAACGAGGGGAGATATCGTTCATGAGAGAAGCTGTCATTGTTGCGGGAGCAAGAACACCAATTGGAAAAGCAAAGAGGGGTTCATTAAAAACAGTTCGTCCTGACGATCTAGGGGCATTAGTAGTAAAGGAAACGTTAAAGCGTGCGAATTATGAAGGACCAATCGACGATTTAATTTTCGGTTGTGCGATGCCAGAAGCAGAGCAAGGCTTGAACATGGCTCGTAATATCGGCGGACTAGCAGGACTTTCTTACGATGTTCCAGCTATTACGATTAACCGTTACTGTTCTTCAGGTTTACAAAGTATCGCTTACGGAGCAGAGCGCATTATGCTTGGTCACTCGGAAGCTGTATTATCAGGCGGAGCGGAATCAATGAGTTTAGTTCCGATGATGGGACACGTTGTTCGTCCGAATAGTCGCCTTGTAGAAGCAGCTCCAGAATATTATATGGGTATGGGACATACAGCAGAGCAAGTTGCTGTGAAATATGGAATTTCTCGTGAAGAGCAAGATGCATTTGCAGTAAGAAGTCATCAACGTGCTGCGAAAGCATTAGCTGCAGGGAACTTTGCTGATGAAACAGTATCTGTAGATGTAACGTTACGTACTGTTGGATCAAATAACAAACTGCAAGAAGAAACAATCATTTTCGCACAAGACGAAGGTGTAAGAGCAGAAACGTCGCTAGACATTTTAGGTAAATTACGTCCAGCATTTAACGTTCGCGGTTCTGTAACAGCTGGTAACTCTTCACAAATGAGTGACGGTGCAGCATCTGTACTATTAATGGATCGTGAAAAAGCAGTGAGTGATGGTATGAAGCCACTTGCGAAATTCCGTTCATTTGCAGTAGCTGGCGTACCACCAGAAGTAATGGGAATCGGTCCAATCGCTGCAATTCCAAAGGCGTTAAAATTAGCTGGTTTAGAGCTATCTGATATTGGCCTATTCGAACTAAATGAAGCATTCGCTTCTCAATCAATCCAAGTTATTCGTGAACTTGGTTTAGATGAAGAAAAAGTAAACGTAAACGGCGGTGCAATCGCACTTGGACATCCACTTGGCTGTACAGGAGCAAAACTAACACTATCTCTTATTCACGAAATGAAACGCCGCAACCAACAATTCGGTATCGTAACAATGTGTATCGGCGGCGGAATGGGAGCAGCGGGAGTGTTTGAATTACTATAAAAAAAGTGGAAGCGGCTCGCTCAGAATGTGAGGGGGATGGAGCTTCAGACGTAGAGGCGCTCTTTGCCTCGCAGGAAGAAGCGAAGCCACCGAACATTCTAGCCGCTGGAACTGGATTGAAAAAAGTGCAGGTGGCTTGCTCAGAACAAGAGGGCGTTGGAAGCCCTGACGAAGAGGCGCTTTTTGCCTCACAGGAAGGGGTGAAACGACCGACTGTTCTAGCCACCGGAACTGGATTGAAAAAAAGTGCAGGTGGCTCGCTCAGAACGAGACGACGCTAAAGAAAAGAATGGAAGCGACAAAGGTTTATAAAAAATAAAATTGAGAGCCAGCTTCTTTCAAAATGAGAGAAGCGGCTTATGAAAATATGAAGGAGGAAATTTTCATGGAAAAAACAGTAGGAAATGCGGTTAAAGGCGGTAGCTTTTTAGTTGATGAGATTACGATTGATCAAGTGTTTACGCCAGAGGATTTTTCATCTGAGCATAAAATGATTGCAAAAACGACAGAGGACTTTATTGTGAATGAAGTTCTTCCAGAGCTTGAATATTTAGAGCAACACGAGTTTGATCGTTCTGTTCGTCTTTTAAAAGAAGCTGGGGAACTTGGTTTATTAGGCGCTGACGTACCAGAAGAGTACGGCGGAATTGGTCTTGATAAAGTAAGCTCAGCGTTAATCGCAGAGAAATTCTCTCGCGCTGGTGGCTTTGCAATTACTCACGGTGCTCACGTAGGTATCGGATCTTTACCAATCGTGTTATTCGGTAACGAAGAGCAAAAGAAAAAGTATTTACCATTACTTGCAACTGGTGAAAAATTAGCTGCATACGCATTAACAGAGCCAGGTTCAGGATCTGACGCATTAGGCGCAAAAACAACTGCACGTTTAAATGCAGAAGGTACACATTACGTATTAAACGGTGAAAAACAATGGATTACAAACTCTGCATTTGCTGATGTATTTATCGTATACGCAAAAATTGATGGAGAGCACTTCTCAGCATTTATCGTAGAGAAAGAGTATGCTGGCGTATCTACAAGCCCAGAAGAAAAGAAAATGGGTATTAAATGTTCATCAACTCGTACTTTAATTTTAGAAGATGCATTAGTACCGAAAGAAAACTTACTTGGTGAAATCGGTAAAGGTCATATTATCGCGTTCAACATTTTAAATATCGGCCGTTATAAATTAGGTGTTGGTACAGTTGGATCTGCGAAACGTGCAGTAGAAATTTCAGCACAATATGCAAACCAACGTCAACAGTTC
Organism: Bacillus cereus group sp. RP37; assembly: GCF_040459695.1. NCBI lineage: Bacteria > Bacillati > Bacillota > Bacilli > Caryophanales > Bacillaceae > Bacillus > Bacillus cereus group sp. RP37. Next base: position 476,052 of record NZ_JARVHP010000001.1, read on the forward strand.
AAACAACCAATCGCTCGATTCCCATTAATTCAAGAGAAACTTGCGAATATGGCAGCGAAAACATATGCAGCTGAAAGCTCTGTATATCGTACAGTAGGTCTATTCGAAAGCCGCATGAGCACATTATCTGAAGAAGAAGTAAAAGACGGTAAAGCAGTAGCAGCTTCTATCGCTGAATATGCAATCGAGTGTTCTTTAAATAAAGTATTCGGTTCTGAAGTACTAGATTATACAGTAGATGAAGGTGTTCAAATTCATGGTGGTTACGGATTTATGGCAGAGTACGAGATTGAAAGAATGTACCGTGACTCTCGTATTAACCGTATTTTCGAAGGAACGAACGAAATTAACCGCCTAATCGTACCAGGTACGTTCTTACGTAAAGCGATGAAAGGTGAATTACCGCTTCTTCAAAAAGCACAAAAATTACAAGAAGAGTTAATGATGATGATGCCAGAAGAAGTAGGCGATGAGCCATTAGCACTTCAAAAATATTTAGTAACTAACGCGAAAAAAATCGGCTTAATGGTAGCTGGATTAGCAGCTCAAAAATACGGTAAAGCACTAGATAAAGAGCAAGAAATTCTTGTGAATATCGCTGACATCGTAAGCAACCTATACGCAATGGAGTCTGCTGTTCTTCGTACAGAAAAAGCAATTAAAACAACTGGCCTTGAAAAGAATAAACAAAAAGTGTTATACACTGAAGTATTCTGCCAAGAAGCATTCAACGAAATCGAAGCAGATGCGAAAGAAACACTTATCGCAGTTGAAAACGGCGACATGCTGCGCATGATGTTATCATCATTACGTAAATTAACTCGCCACACACCACTTAACGTAATTCCGAAGAAACGTGAGATCGCTGCGAAAATTTTAGAAGATGAGCGTTACACAGTTTAATACCTTTAAATAACAGTAGTCGTATAAACGACTACTGTTATTTTTTTTGAAAAAAAGAAATTTTTAGTGACATAAAACTAATGACATTAGTATAATAAAACTAATGGTATTAGTTTTCGTGAAAAGGGAGATGGAAATATGAGAATGATACATGAAAAAACGGTATATCAATTGTCATTTTTGCCAAGAGTGTTTCCTGTAAATTGTTACTTTGTGGAGGAAGAAGATGGTTTAACTTTAATTGATGCTGCTTTGCCATATAGCGCAAAAGGGATCTTGCAGGCGGCTGAGAAAATAGGGAAACCAATTACTAAGATTGTATTAACACATGCGCATGATGATCACATCGGTGCATTAGACGCATTAAAGGAAGTAATTCCTCATGTTCCAGTCTATATTTCTAAGAGGGAAGCAAAGCTGTTAGAAGGAGATACGACGTTACAAAAGGATGAACCAAATACGCCAATAAAAGGCGGTGTACCTAAAAAGATAAAAACGGTACCTGATGTTTTATTAGAAGATGGCGACCGAGTTGGATCGCTTCTTGCGATTATGACACCGGGACATACACCAGGCTCCATGTCGTTTCTTGATGTAAGAAATAAAGCTCTGATTGTCGGGGATGCATTCCAAACAAGAGGAGGTATGGCTGTTTCAGGACAAATGAAATTTTGGTTTCCGTTTCCGGCGATGGCAACGTGGAGCAAAGACATATCATTACAAAGTGCAGAGAAGTTAAGAGAATATGAGCCTTCCTTGCTTGCGGCAGGGCACGGAAAAATGATAAAGGATCCAGGGGTTGTCATAGAGCTTGCTATTAAGGAAGCGAAGCGGAATATAGAAAGTAAGAAAGAGGGTTAATTTATGTCACCGAGAATCGGACTTACATTACAGAAAATTATAGAAACAGCTGCAGAAATAGCAGATGCAAATGGAATACAAGAAGTAACGTTAGCTTCATTAGCGCAAACGTTAGGGATACGTTCTCCCTCACTATATAATCATGTGAAAGGGTTACAAGATGTACGGAAACATCTTGGTATTTACGGAATACAACAGCTGCATAACAAGCTGGAAGAAGCGACCGAGAATAAACGTATGGATGAAGCAATTCATGCATTAGGAGAAGCGTATGTAGCATTCGTACGCAAACATCCTGGACTGTATGAAGCAACCTTTTTACGAGATGAAGAAGTAAGAAAAGCAGGAGACGGAATTGTGAAGCTTTGTCTTCATGTTTTACAACAATACGGCTTAGAAGGAGAGAATGCACTTCATGCGACACGTGGATTCAGAAGTATTTGTCATGGATTTGCGTCGATTGAACAGCAGGGTGGATTTGGTTTGCCGCTAGATTTAGATACAAGTTTACATGTATTATTGGAAACGTTTATTAAAGGATTACATGGAATGAGAAATTAAATAAGAAGCGAGGCAACTAAAAACCTTAGAAGCGATTCTAAGGTTTTTTTAGTGCATATGATTCCAAAAGAATGGTAGGTGGGAGGATTAAAGTTTCACTTTATTTATGTTAAAAATAGTTTACATGATGTTAAAAATAAATTACAATCAAAATATAGAAAATAATGTAAAACAAGGAGAGGTTATGAAACAAAGTGGGAATTTACAAAATAATCTCGTTGTACTCAGAGCAGAAAAGCGCTGGTCACAAACAGATTTAGCGAACAAAGCTGGGGTAAGTAGACAAACAATCGCCTCAATTGAAGCGAATCGTTATAATCCATCTTTAATTTTAGCTTTTGAAATTGCACATATTTTAGGTAAGGAGTTTCATGAAGTTTTTCAATATAAGATAGAGGGGGAAACGGAATGAGTATTGTAATAGGGATAATAATCTCAGTAGCAGGGCTAATAGGTGTTTTATATTCAACACGTTTTCAGAAGAATGAAGGGGAAGATGAAAGAGGCGAGCATATTACAGGGAATGCAGCTAAAATTTCATTGTTTGTATTTTTATTTCTATATTTAGTTATCTTTTTAATTGGGAATCTATATTCATTGACAGGTGAACAGTATAAATTAGCAAATGCATTTTTATTAGCAGGGGTACTTTGTTCTTATGCTTTAACTATCGTAGTTTTAAAAAGAAGATATTAACTGGAAAAGAGTCTCTAATGGTTTAGAGGCTCTTTCTTGTTAAATGATATTATTTAGCTGGTTTGAAAAATGTGTATATGGCTAAGGAAAGGCAAACGAAAATAAATGCGATAGGATCTTGATATGGACTAGGCTCAGAACCTTTCTGGATTTCTGTAAGGAAGTCATGTGTTTTCATGTTCATTGCTCCTTTAACTAATAAGTTTTATATGATGCGAGGGTTATGGTGGATAGGAAGTGTTTTTTGAAATTTCATATAATAATTATTGCATAGCAATCCTATTCCTAAAACTATAAAATATAAAGTTTTCATAATATGTAAAATTGCATATTATTCTTTTTGGAAATTTTGTTATATTATCTTTATATTTCAATTAAAGGGTTTTATTAAGATAAATGAGAATAACTGGAGGGATACTGTGAGTAAAACAGTGTTAGAAGCGTATAGTGTGGAAAGAAAAATAGAGAATATAACATATAAAAATCTATTTGTAACGATAGCAATGATTATAGGGAGTTCACTCCTAGGAGGATTATTCCTTGGTTTAGCCTTTGAGATTTATGGAGAAGAAGTATTAAGTACTAATTTAGAAGGATATTATTTACTCTTATTTGATGCAGCTGTTGTTGCTATCGTTTTATTAGCTTATAAACCAGTTCTTCATTTTATTAAATCTATTTGGGATGTATCCGTTTTGAAGAATGGGAAGACATATTTATATCTATTAATTGGTTTTATAGTCATTGCGTTATCACAATATTTAACGTTACATGTGTTTAGTTTTGAAAGTGCAGCAGAACAGAAGGAACAATTAGGGAGCTTCGGGATTCAAAATAGCATACAAAGTATTATATATGTGTTAAGTGTTGCTATAATTACACCGGTTAAAGAAGAAATTCTATTTCGAGGTATTTTATATCGATTTTTAGAAAAGAAATATAATTTTTTAGTTGGTATCATTATTTCTTCCTTCATTTTTGGAATTCTTCATGGAGGTCTTCTAATTACGGCAACGATTATGGGAATGGTATTTGCAATGTTATACAAAAAGACGCAATCTATTATACCTAGTATTATTTTACACATTGTATGGAACTTACTTGTGAGTATAAGTATGATTGTGTCTCTATAAAAATAAATACATAACCAGTATAAAAGATGAATGGCTTAGCTATTCATCTTTTATTTTGTATGCACGTGAAAAAGCTAATTCATGTATACAATCAAAAAAGAGCTAAATACTAACAGTGAACGAATAAAGAAAGGTAGGAGTATTCTATGCAAAACTTAACAGAGCTTGAAGTAGAAAACTTACGTCATTTAATTGGTGGACACGCAACAATTATTAACAAGTTGGAGCAGTATGCACAGACGTGTACAGATCCACAACTGAAACAAATGCTACAAAAGGATGCGCAAGATGCACGAAATACGAAACAGCAATTAATGACTTTTCTAGGATAGGAGGAAGCAGAACATGAATGAAAAAGATATGGTAAATGATTATTTAGCAGGGTTAAATGCAAGTTTAACAAGTTATGCAAATTATATTTCTCAGTCTGATAATGAACAGTTACATCAAACGTTAATCCAAATTCGTAATCAAGATGAGATGCGTCAACGTAATATGTATGAGTACGCAAAGCAAAAGAGTTATTATAAGCCAGCTGCACCTGCTAACCCAATGATTGTACAGCAATTAAAAGGTCAATTAAGTGCGGAATAAGGGGATAAAAAAACGAGCGAATGAAGTCGCTCGTTTTTTTGTTTTGGGCATGTCAATAAATATATAATAAATATTTTTCCAGTTGTAACAAATATGACGAAAATGGAATATAACAATTCACAAAAAGGACAAAAGTTTGCTCAACATTTCACAAAGTATCCATGGTTTCTATCGTGGGAATCTCTATAATTAGGAGTGTAAAGAACAAAAGAAATAGATTATATGATCAATTAGGAGAGATTGCTATGAAAAGAAATACAAGAAAAATTGCAATTATCGGTACTGGATTAGTTGGATCAAGTTGTGCATATTCCATTGTAAATCAAGGCATTTGCGAAGAACTATTATTAATTGATATAAATCATGAACGTGCAGTTGGGGAAGCAATGGATTTATCACACTGCATTAACTTTACAAATACAAGAACAAAAGTATATGCAGGAAGCTATGAAGACTGCAAAGATATGGACATCGTTATTATTACAGCAGGACCAGCACCAAAACCAGGGCAAAGTCGCTTAGATACTTTAGGAGCGAGTGCGAAGATTATGGAAAGCATTGTTGGCGGCGTAATGGAAAGTGGATTTGATGGTATTTTCTTACTTGCATCGAACCCAGTTGATATTATTACTTATCAGGTGTGGAAATTATCTGGATTACCTAGAAATCGTGTGATCGGTACTGGTACATCACTAGATTCTTCTCGCTTACGAACAATTTTATCTGAAATGTTACATGTAGATCCTCGTAGTATTCATGGGTATTCCCTAGGAGAACATGGTGATTCTCAAATGGTTGCTTGGTCTCACGTAACTGTTGGTGGAAAGCCAATTCTGCAAATTTTAGAAGAGAAAAAAGACCAATTTGGTGAAATAGACTTAGATGAAATTGTTGAGAAGACTGCAAAAGCAGGATGGGAAATTTATAAACGAAAAGGCACTACTTATTACGGAATCGGAAATTCTCTAGCATATATTGCGAGTTCAATCTTTAACGATGATCACCGTGTAATTGCTGTATCAGCTATTTTAGATGGTGAGTACGGTGAGTATGATATTTGTACAGGAGTGCCAGCCATTATTACTAGAGATGGTATGAAAGAAGTTGTAGAACTAAACTTAACAGAGGATGAAGAATCTCGATTCGCAAAATCAAACGATATGTTACGTGATTATATGAAAACAATTGGTTACTAACTTATAGGAGAAGGTGAAACAAATGAAGGAATATATAATGTCCCGTGTATTTAAAGCATCAGCTGGAATTGCACAAGGTATTTTCGTATCCCTTGGAATTGGTTTACTAATCGAAAATATAGGAAGAATTGTTGATATTCCATTGCTTATTACAATCGGAGTTGTTGCAAAATCACTTATGGCACCAGCCATTGGTGCCGGAATTGCCTTTATGCTCGGTGCAAATGGTCTTGTAATCTTCTCAGCTATGGTAGCTGGAGCGATTGGTGCCGGATCCATTTCAATTACTGAAGCAGGTCTAATTATTAAAACAGGTGAGCCAATCGGTGCATTATTAACAGCGACTTTAGCTGTATATATTGGTAAACGTTTAAGCGGAAAAACTGCGTTAGATATGATGCTCGTTCCATTTGCGGCCATATTAGGTTCTGGTTTAGTCGGTATTTGGTTGTCTCATAATATTACTCCTGTGTTAAATACAGTTGGAGCGTTTATTAAAGATAGTTCAGCTGGTAGCCCGTTTATCGCTTCTATCGTCATTGCAGTCGTTTGGGGCCTATTACTTATCTCTCCAGCTTCATCAGCTGCGTTAGCGATCGCACTTAGCTTAGACGGTGTGGCAGGTGGTGCTGCTCTTGCAGGCTGCGTTGCTCAGTTTATCGGATTCTCTGTCATCTCAGCGAAAGAAAATAATTTAGGTGGCATATTAGCTCAAGCGCTTTGTACTCCGAAAGTACAGTTGCCAAATATCACTAAAAATCCAATGATTCTCGTCCCAACAGTCGTCGCCAGTGCTATAGTTGGTCCTGTATCAGCATTAATTTTCCAACTGGAAGCAGGAAAAGAAATTGCAGGTCTTGGATTAAGTTCTCTTATCGCACCAATTAATTTAATTTCCAGCGAAGGATGGGAAGTTGTCCCAGCGATGGTAATCACTTATATCATCATTCCAGTAGCTGTTTCTTATATACTTTACATTGCTCTTAAAAAAGCAGGTCGTATTCACTCTGGTGATATGACTGTACCGCAATCTTAAATTGAAAATCTCCTTTTATATAGAGAAAAGCAGACTGGAAGCCACAGTCTGCTTTTTACATTTTTTGATTTTGTTTTACTGGAACACGTACGGTTTCTTTTGCTAATAAAAGCTGAACGCCGAAGTAAAGTATGCTTGCAAGCGTCATTCCAGAAATGGCGTCTACAAATGCGTGTTGCTTCGTAAATAGCGTGGATAAAATAATAAGCGTACCGAAGAACGTAAGGATATAATATTCAAAAGCATGTTGTTCTCTACGTTTAAAAGCAGCTAGCATAATGACAAAGGTAGTAAGAACGTGAATGCTAGGGAAACAGTTTACCGGTTGATCGATACTATAAATATAGCGAACTAGTTCGGAAAATACGTCTGATCCAACGACTGTTGGACGTGGTACAGTTGTCTGCCAAAAATAATAAATAGAAAAACAAGCAAGTTTTCCAAGAATGATACTACTTAAAGTGACATAATATTGTTTTCGATTCGCAAAGCAGTAATAAATAAGTGCGCCGTATAAGTAAGGAAACCAAAGTAAATAAGGAATAATAAATGCTTTCACAAATGGAATCCAATCATCTACTACAGTTGTGACATCTACTGCGTGTACAGTCGATTTATTTAATACATCGTAAAGGGGACTTACGAGTACGAGTAGAAGTATATAACTTAACGGAAGAAAAGATGAAAGTTTAAATTTCTTCATGATAATCTCCTATGTTTAGTAATGTAAGTAAATTCAATTGATTATAATATAGAAACGTAATTTGAGCTATCGATTTTACTTACATTTTCTTGAATTCACCTTACGTTTTTGTCACTTGACTGAAAAGAAGGGGAGGGTGCTAAATGAAGCGTTTATCGTATTTCTTATTTTTTATATTGATATGCCTAGTAGGTGCTGGGTGTGCAAAGGATAAAGAAGGAGAGAAATTAGAATATAACGGAAGAGCACTCGTAATTGGAGTTATTGGAGAAAAGCCGAAAGATACGTTTAGGAATATAAAGTTTGAGGAAATGAAGTTAGAGGAACTGGAAAAGAAATCTAAGGAAGTGGATGGTTTTCTAATAATGAAAGATCACTTTCAAGAAGCCTCAACAGATCAGTATAAAAATGTATTTTCATCGCTAAAGAAACCAGTGTTTTTTATCGGTTTACAAGATAAATCATATTCAATTTTTACTACAAAAGGGATAGAGTATAACAGTGCAAGAAAAGATGTAAATGCTATGTATACGCAAGGATTTGCAAATATTGGAAGTGGTGAAGGGCAACAATGGGCAGTTGGTTTGTCCAATGGTGGAAATACTGAAGAAAGTATTCATAATATGTATACCGTAGTATTTCAAACAATTGCAGATTATTTGAATAGATGATGAAGGAGCCTGTAAACGAGGCTTCTTATTTTTTAAATAAACGTTTGTTTAAGATGTATGTTCGGTAGGAAGAAATCGATGTAGCACAAGGGTTAACAAAGAAAAAATGAGAATTAATCAAACGTTTGTTTAAGATGTATGTTCGGTAGGAAGAAAGCAATGCAGCTCAAGGGCTAACAAAGAAAAATGGGAATTAATCAAACGTTTGTTTAAGATGTATGTTCGGTAGGAAGAAACTGATGCAGCTCAAGGGCTAACAAAGAAATATAAGGAGTTAATCAAACGTTAGTTTAAGATATATGTTCGGCGAAGGATGAGAGAAGAATCTAAAAAAATTATATATTTATTTTTTTCTTAACAAATGGCGGAAAAATAAGAAAAATTTGCAGGATTATTAAAAATTATCACGAAATAAGTAAAAGTTTAGCGAATAATCGTTTGAAATAATAAAACGTTTTCTATATGATAAAGGTAAAGGTTAGTAAAAAAGTAGGTGAATTTATGACAGTAACATTTTATTCATATCCAAAGTGTGGCACATGTCAAAAAGCAAAGAAATGGTTTGAGGCAAACGATGTAGCATATGAGATGATTCATATTGTTGAAAATCCACCATCAAAAGAAGATTTACGTAATTTACATGAAAAAAGTGAATTACCATTGAAAAAATTCTTTAATACAAGTGGAATGCGTTACCGTGAACTTGGTCTGAAAGATAAGTTAAAAGATGCGAGCGAAGACGAAATGTATGAGCTTTTAGCATCTGATGGCATGTTGATTAAGCGTCCAATTGTAACAGATGGAACGAATGTAACACTTGGTTTTAACGAAGAGCAGTTTGAAAGTGTGTGGAAAAAGTACCAATAAGGTATTTTTACATAATTAATACATTCACTGGAGGTACAGTCATGAGCATTCCAAATAATTTACGTTACTCTGAAGAACACGAATGGGTAAAAACTGAAGGTAATGAAGTTGTTATCGGTATTACTCACTTTGCACAAGGTGAGCTAGGCGATATCGTATTCGTTGAACTTCCTGAAGTAGGTGCAACAATCGAAGCTGACGAGCCATTCGGAAGCGTAGAATCTGTTAAAACAGTTTCTGAGTTATACGCTCCTGTAAGCGGTAAAGTTGTAGCAGTAAACGAAGAATTAAGTGACCAACCAGAACTTGTTAACGAATCTCCATACGAGGGTGCATGGATGGTTAAAGTTGAACTTTCTGATGCAAGCCAAGTTGAGAAGTTATTAACTGCAGAAAAATATGCAGAAATGACAAACCAAGACTAATTATAGTCGACTAAAGGACAGCCTTTGTGCTGTCCTTTTTTATTTTGGGTTAAATAATGAATGTAGAATCATATACTAATTATTGTGTAGGAGAACATTTTTTGAAAAAACTTTTTCGTTTGCGCTTTTCATTATGATCTAGCTCCAGCGGCTAGATTGTTCGGTGGCTTCACTTCTTCCTGCAAGGCAAAAAGCGCCTTTACGTCAGAAGCTCCATCCCCCTCACAATCTGAACGAGCCGCTTGCGCTTTTCTTTGTCTAGCTCCACCTCCTAGTCCTTCATGTCTAAGAATCTTCCGCAAGAGAAGACAAAAAGCGTCTTCTGTACGAAAGAACCTTAGCCAACAGGGCTGAACAGTCGGCTCCGCTTTTCTTTTGCAAAAATAAACAGGAAACAACATGAAAATAACGAATATACTATATACTAAGTTAAAGGTTGTATAGTATATGGTGATCGGGTGATGACATATGATTTATGTGGAAAAAGTCATTATTGTAGAAGGTAAATCAGATAGAAGAAAGATTGAATCTATTATTCGTGAACCGGTGGAAATTGTTTGTACAAATGGTACAATTGGTTTGTCGAAAATGGATGAGCTCATTGATCAGTTTTTTGATAAGGAAGTATATGTGCTAGTGGATGCTGATGATGCTGGAGAAAAGTTAAGGAAACAATTTCGAAAAGAATTTCCGCAAGCAGAGCATATTTATATTGATCGCTCGTACCGGGAAGTGGCAACCGCGCCATCTTCACACTTAGCAAATGTATTATGGGGAGCTGACATTGACGTTTATACAGAATATTTACGGTAAGGAATGATAGAAGTGATTGACTGGACAGGAGCCGAAGCAACAGCCCTAATAGAGAATGAAGAAAAAACAGTGTTATATGTATATACTCCAATGTGTGGAACATGCCAATTAGCAAAAAAGATGTTAACAGTCGTTGAGATGACAATTGAAGACTTGAAAATTGGAATGTTAGATTTAAATTATGCTCCGCATTTAGCGAAAGAGTATGGAATCGAAAGTGTACCGTGTTTACTTGTTTTTGAAAATGGGACACTCATGAAGAAGATATATGCATTTCATTCGGTTGAATATTTATATACGGAATTAAAGTAGGCGGCAAAGTTTTTGCCGCCTCGACATATTTCTTGGGAAATATGTCGAGATGCAGGGTGGTTACAGTATTTGTCGAGCGAAAGTAACAGGATTGCTCTTTAGTGAGAGGGAATGGTATGTGTAATAGAAAGTGATATGAAGGATGTGATTTAGGGTGAAATTATATTCTTTGCTGCAATCATTTGTAAATTACGCTAATGGTCAATATCATTTAGAGCCGCTTTTAAGACAAGGAGAAAAAACTGTGAATTTTCGCTTTGGAGATGAAAGTTGTTCGTTACAAATTTCAAGAGATTATATAGAGCTGCTACATGAGGAAAGAGGAACGGAGCAAATCGTTTGTGTTGATGAAGAAGATGTAAAACAATTGGTGAACGGCAATGTACGATTGCAAATGTTAATGAACGATGGACGTGTACAATATTCGGGAACGTATCGAACGATGCTATTAGTTGAATCGATGTTTCATATATGTAAACCGATGTCAGTAGGTGCTTAAAATTCTGAAGTTTCATTTTTTGCGAAAATTTCTGTTGACATGGTGTATGGATATTGATACAATTCAATTCATAAAATATAGACAATTTCATAAATTACAAATCAGACGAAAATGTAATCTGATTTCTCTTATCAAGAGAGGTGGAGGGACTGTGCCCTGTGAAGCCCGGCAACCGTCAACTTATGTTGAAATGGTGCCAATTCCTGCAAAGCAAATGCTTTGAGAGATGAGAGAGAGGGATAATGTTGTTATATACGCATATAAACCTTTCTGCTTCTCTAAAGCGGAAAGGTTTTTTTGTTGTTTGAATGTGGAGGACATTCAAATAATAAAAGTAATGATAACGGTGGACTACACGCATTAAACATAAAAAATTGCGGAGTCGATCCAAATAAAAAAGGGGTGATACACCATGATTCTATTAGAGAATGTAAAGAAAATATATAAAGCAAAAAGCGGTGATGTCACTGCTGTAGATAACGCCAATTTAAAAATAGAGAAAGGCGAAATATTTGGTGTTATCGGATATAGTGGTGCTGGGAAAAGTTCGTTAATCAGATTATTCAATCAGCTAGAGAAACCAACTTCAGGACAAATTACAATTGCAAATCGTGTCATTTCAGCCATTACAGGAAGCGAACTTCGTAAGGCAAGGCAAGAGATCGGAATGATTTTTCAGCACTTCAACTTACTTTGGTCACGAACTGTACGTGAAAATATCGAGTTCCCACTTGAAATTGCAGGAGTCGATAAGGCGGTGAGAAGAAAACGTGTTGACGAGTTAATTCACCTTGTTGGATTAGAAGGAAGAGGAGACGCGTATCCATCCCAGCTAAGCGGAGGACAAAAGCAACGCGTTGGGATTGCAAGAGCGTTAGCTAATAACCCACAAGTACTTTTATGTGATGAAGCAACGTCAGCTCTTGATCCAGAAACGACAGATCAAATTTTAGATTTATTATTAGATATTAATAAGCGTCTCGGTTTAACAATTGTACTCATTACACACGAGATGCACGTGATTCGAAAGATTTGTAATCGTGTTGCGGTAATGGAGAAAGGAAAGATTGTAGAAACAGGTCCAGTACTTGATGTATTCCGTAATCCACAGAAAGATATTACAAAACGATTTGTACAGCAGTTAACGGATTCTGAAGATACAAATGAAACGATTGAAAGTTTAATTGAAAAGTATCCAGATGGTAAAGTAATTCGTTTGCAGTTTATCGGTGAGGCTGTAGAAAGACCAGTACTTCAAAGATTGATGCAACGCAGTGATATAGAAGTTAGCATTTTGCAAGGGAATATCGCACAAACGAATAATGGTTCTTACGGTAGTTTAGTTGTTCATTTAAATGGTGAGGAAACAGCGATTCAGCAAGCAATAGAGGGAATACATCAAGATCAAGTAGAGCTGGAGGTGATTGCACATGGATAAGTTACTCACAAATGTTGATTGGAATCAAATGTTAGAAGCAACTGGTGAAACGTTATATATGACGGCAATCGCCGCTCTTGCAACATTTGTTTTAGGACTAATTTTAGGATTGTTACTCTTTATGACAGCGAAAGATAATATATGGGAAAACAAAGCGGTTAACACGGCAATTGGAGCGTTCGTAAACATTTTCCGCTCGATACCGTTCATTATTTTAATCATTTTATTAATCCCATTCACAAAGATTCTGCTTGGAACAATTCTTGGAGCGAGTGCAGCACTTCCAGCTTTAATTATTGGAGCGGCACCATTTTACGCGAGAATGGTTGAAATCGCACTTCGTGAAATTGATAAAGGTGTAATTGAAGCTTCGAAAGCGATGGGAGCAAAAACAAGCACAATTATTTTGAAAGTGTTAATTCCAGAATCGTTACCAGCGTTAGTATCTGGTATTACGGTTACCACAATTGCGTTAGTAGGCTATACAGCAATGGCGGGAGTTGTTGGTGCTGGTGGTCTTGGAACACTTGCTTATTTAGAAGGATTTCAACGAGGAAATAACGATGTAACAATCGTTGCGACAATTTGTGTATTACTAGTTGTATTTTTCATTCAGTGGATTGGTGATCGTGTAACGACTCGAATAGATAAACGATAATAAAAAACGGGAGGATGTTTCAAATGAAAAAATTATTACTTACAGCACTTATTTCAACTTCAATTTTTGGGTTAGCTGCTTGTGGCGGGAAAGATAAAGATGAAAAGAAACTAGTTGTGGGGGCTTCTAACGTGCCGCATGCGGTTATTTTAGAAAAGGCTAAACCTTTATTAGAGAAAAAAGGAATTGAGTTAGAAATTAAAAAATTCCAAGACTACGTATTACCAAATAAATCGTTAGCGGATAAGGATTTAGATGCAAACTACTTCCAGCACATTCCGTATTTGGAAAAAGAAATTAAGGATAAAAAATATGATTTTGAAATAGCAGGGAAAATTCATTTAGAGCCAATTGGTGTATATTCTCAAAAATATAAGAGCTTAAAAGAACTTCCAGACGGGGCGACAATTATTATGAGTAATTCCGTTACTGACCATGGACGTGGTTTAGCAATTTTACAAAAAGAAGGCATTTTAAAAATTAAAGACGGAGTAGATCCAGTTAGTGCAACTCCAAAAGATATTGCAGATAATCCGAAAAACTTAAAGTTCAAAACGGATATTGAGCCTGGTTTGTTACCACAAGTGTATAACAATAAAGAAGGAGACGCTGTTTTAATTAACTCGAACTATGCAATTGATGCGAAATTAAACCCAGAAAAAGATGCGATTGCAATTGAAGGTGATGATTCTCCATACGCAAACGTATTAGTAGTTCGTAAAGGTGATAAAGATAAAAAAGCGATTAAAGAACTTGTAGAAGTATTGCATTCTAAAGAAATCGAAGACTTTATTACTAAAGAATATAAAGGAGCGGTTGTTCCTGTAAAAGAATAATTGCTGAAAAGGGCTGGTGTATGCCGGCCCTTTTTTCTAACTACATAACTATTGGGGAGAAGGGGACATCATATGAAAAAGATTCTACTGTCAGTTGTTACAGCGCTATCTGTATTTACATTAGCTGCTTGCGGGGGGAAAGATGAGAATAAGCTTGTTGTTGGAGCTTCTAACGTGCCGCACGCTGTTATTTTAGAAAAAGCACAGCCAATATTAGAGAAAAAGGGTATTAAATTAGAAATTAAAAAATTCCAAGACTATGTGTTACCGAATAAAGCGTTAGCGGATAAAGAAATTGATGCGAACTATTTTCAGCACATTCCGTATTTAAATAAAGAAATTCAAGAAAAAGGATATAAAATTGTAAACGCAGGAAAAATCCATTTAGAGCCAATGGGTATCTATTCTAAGAAATATAAAAGCTTAAAAGACTTGCCAGATGGCGGGACAGTGATTATGAGTAATAACGTAGCGGAGCGTGGCCGTATGTTAGCACTATTACAAAAAGGCGGCGTGATTAAATTAAAAGACGGTGTAGATGTTGTTAAAGCAACAGTAAAAGATGTTGTAGAAAATCCGAAAAACTTAAAATTTAAAACAGATGTAGAGCCTGGATTGTCACCAAAGCTGTATGAAAATAATGAAGGTGATGCTCTATTTATTAATTCAAACTACGCAATTGACGCGAAATTAAATCCAACAAAAGATGCAATTGCGATTGAAGGATCAGATTCTCCGTATGCAAATATTATTGCAGTTCGTAAAGGTGACGAGAAGAAAAAAGAAATTAAAGAGCTAGTAGAAGTACTGCATTCAAAAGAAATTCAAGATTTTATTACTAAAGAATATAAAGGTGCTGTACTTCCGGTAAGTGAATAAGTATAAGGAAAGGACTGGAAAATTCCCAGTCCTTTTTTCTTTATATAAATAAGAAGAAAGGTGTATCATATAAGGATGCAAGGGAAATACTTATATACATTTGTGAAAAAATTGTTACATTTTTTCATCGTTTGCGATATCATTTTATTTGATATAAGATTAGAATGAGAATAAAATGAGAATATGAACGTTTTAGTAATTTTTAAAATGTATATATAGGATTAATGGAGGTATTGAGATGGCTGGTTCTACATTAACGGTTAAAGACTTACACGTATCAATTGATGGCAAAGAAATTTTAAAAGGTGTAAACCTTGAAGTAAAGGGTGGAGAAATCCACGCAATTATGGGACCTAACGGAACAGGTAAATCAACTTTATCTTCTGCGATTATGGGTCACCCAAAGTATGAAGTAACAGAAGGTAGCATCATCATCGACGGTGAAGATGTATTAGAAATGGAAGTAGATGAGCGCGCACAAGCTGGTCTATTCCTAGCAATGCAATATCCAAGTGAAATTAGCGGAGTAACAAACGCTGACTTCTTACGTTCTGCAATTAATGCACGTCGTGAAGAAGGCGATGAAATTTCTCTTATGAAATTTATCCGTACATTAGATAAAAACATGGAATTCCTAGAAATGGATCCAGAAATGGCACAACGTTACTTAAACGAAGGTTTCTCTGGCGGTGAGAAAAAACGTAACGAAATTCTTCAATTAATGATGATTGAGCCAAAAATCGCAATCTTAGACGAAATCGACTCTGGTCTTGATATCGATGCATTAAAAGTTGTATCTAAAGGTATTAACCAAATGCGCGGCGAAGAGTTCGGTTGCCTAATGATTACGCATTACCAACGCTTATTAAACTACATCACTCCAGACTTCGTTCACGTTATGATGAACGGTCGTATCGTTAAATCTGGTGGCCCTGAGCTTGCACAACGTCTAGAAGCTGAAGGTTACGACTGGATTAAAAAAGAATTAGGTATTGAAGACGAAACAACAGAGCAAGAAGCGTAAGAGAGGAGCATAAACATGACAATCGGTACATTACCTTTCGATCAAGAAACAATCCGTCAACGCGCAAGCGAAGTAAACGAAGCTGCTTGGTTGACTGAGTTCCGCTTACAAGCTCTTGCACAAGCAACTGAACTTCCAATGCCAACGCCTGATAAAACGAAAATTGAAAAATGGGACTTTATCGGAAAAGGCGACGCTGCTAAGCAAGAGCCTGTAAGTTCTTTAACAGAGCTTCCAGAAGCAGTGAAAAACTTAATCGATGAAAATAACAGCGTATTAGTACAACGCACTGGTACAACTGCATTCGTTTCTTTAGCAGACGAAGCAAAAGAAAAAGGTGTTATTTTTACAGACATCGTAACAGCTGCAACAGAGCATGCTGAACTATTACAAAAGTATTTAATGAAAGACGGCGTGAAGGTAGACGAGCATCGTTTAACTGCACTTCATGCTGCATTAATCAACGGCGGTGCATTTGTATATGTTCCGAAAAACGTTGTTCTTGAAACTCCACTTCAAGCTGTATTCTTAGTAGACGGCGAAGAAGCTAACGTATATAACCACGTATTATTCGTAGCTGATGCGAACAGTACTGCAACTTATGTAGAAAACTACGTTGCAAATGAAAATGCTAAAGGTATTGCAAATATCGTAGCAGAAGTAATCGTGGAACAAGGCGCACAAGTGAAATTCGGTGCGGTTGATCTATTAGCAAAAGACGTAACAACTTATGTTAACCGCCGCGGTGTTGTTGGACGCGACGGCCGCATTGATTGGGCTCTAGGTCTTATGAATGACGGAAACACAATTTCAGAGAACGTTACGAACTTAATGGGCGACGGATCATATGCTGATACGAAAACAGTAACAATTGGCCGTGGTAACCAAACACAAAACTTTACAACTAAAGTTGTTCACTTCGGTAAACACTCTGAAGGTTGGATCTTAAAGCACGGTGTACAAAAAGATAGTGCAACATCTATCTTTAACGGAATTGGTAAGATTGAACACGGTGCATCTAAATCAAATGCACAACAATCTTCTCGCGTTCTTATGTTAGATGAGAAAGCTCGCGGTGACGCAAACCCAATTCTTCTAATTGATGAAGATGATGTAATGGCAGGTCACGCAGCTTCAGTAGGCCGCGTAGATCCGTACCAATTATACTACTTGATGAGCCGTGGTATTCCAAAACGCGAAGCAGAACGTTTAGTCATCCATGGATTCTTAGCACCTGTAGTAAATGAGCTTCCAATTGAAGGAGTAAAAGCACAGCTTGTTGAGGTAATTGAAAGGAAAGTTCGCTAATGAATATTCATGAAATACGCAAACAGTTTCCAATTCTTGATCAAAAAGTGAACGGCAAACAACTTGTTTATTTCGATAGTGCAGCAACTTCTCAAAAACCAATTCAAGTCATTGAAACGTTAGAACGTTACTATAAAGAATATAATTCTAACGTGCATCGCGGTGTTCATACGCTCGGTACGAAAGCTACCGACGCGTATGAAGGTGCACGCGAGAAAGTTCGCAAGTTTATTAACGCGAAATCAATGGAAGAGATTATTTTCACGCGCGGAACGACAACTGCATTAAATACAGTAGCGGCTAGCTATGGTCTTGATAATGTAAAAGAAGGCGATGAAATCGTTATTTCTTACATGGAGCACCATAGTAACATCATTCCGTGGCAGCAAGTTGCGAAGAAAACGGGTGCAACTTTAAAATACCTTCCGCTTCAACCAGACGGTACAATTTCTTTAGAAGATGTTCGTCAAACAGTTACACCGAATACAAAAATCGTTTCTATTATGCAAGTATCAAACGTACTTGGAACGATTAACCCTGTAAAAGAAATCGGAGCAATCGCACACGAAAACGGTGCAATTATGGTCGTTGACGGTGCACAAAGTACACCTCATATGAAAGTAGATGTACAAGATTTAAACTGTGATTTCTACGCATTATCTGCTCATAAGATGTGCGGACCTACAGGTATCGGCGTATTATATGGCAAGAAAGAATTGCTAAACAATATGGAGCCAATTGAATTTGGTGGTGAAATGATCGATTTCGTAGATTTACAAGAATCTACGTGGAAAGAGCTTCCGTGGAAGTTTGAAGCAGGTACACCGATTATCGGTAATGCAATCGGACTTGGTGCGGCAATTGATTTCCTTGAAGAAATCGGTCTTCATAATATTGAAAAGCATGAGCATGAATTAGCGCAATACGCTTTAGAAAGACTATCAGAAGTAGATGGCGTTACAATTTATGGTCCAAAGCATCGCGCTGGCCTGGTTACATTTAATATTGAAGACGTACATCCTCACGATGTAGCAACTGTATTAGATGTAGAAGGCATTGCAGTTCGCGCAGGACACCACTGTGCACAACCGCTTATGAAGTGGCTAAAAGCTTCTTCAACAGCACGTGCGAGCTTCTATTTATATAATACAAAAGAAGAAATTGATACATTTGTTGAATCGCTAATCAAGACAAAGGAGTATTTCACAAATGTCATTTAATAATTTAGATACGTTATACCGTCAAGTTATTATGGATCATTATAAGAATCCTCGTAACCATGGCGTGTTAGAAGATAGTGTTACCGTTAACTTGAACAATCCAACTTGCGGCGATCGTATTCAACTTACGATGAAAGTAGAAGAGGGGATTGTGCAAGAGGCGAAGTTTGAAGGCGAAGGATGTTCCATCTCAATGTCTTCAGCTTCAATGATGACACAAGCAGTAAAAGGGAAGAAAATTGAAGAGGCACTTCAGCTTTCTAAAATTTTCTCTGACATGATGCTAGGAAAAGAGTACGATGACAGCATCGATTTAGGAGATATTGAAGCATTACAAGGCGTATGCAAGTTCCCTGCACGTATTAAATGTGCAACATTAGCGTGGAAAGCGTTAGAAAAGGGCTTAAACGAAGATAAGTAATGTTAAAGGTTCCTAAAAACGAGGTTATCTAAGGAGGGACACACCAACATGGCGAAGCAACTGCCAGATATCGGCGATTATAAATATGGTTTCAAAGACAAAGACGTTTCGATTTTCCGTGCTGGACGCGGTTTAACAAAAGAGATCGTTGAAGAGATTTCACGTATGAAAGAAGAACCACAGTGGATGTTAGACTTCCGTTTAAAATCACTGGATAAGTTCTATGAAATGCCAATGCCACAATGGGGCGGCGACTTAAACGACTTAGATTTCGATGAAATTACGTACTACGTAAAACCATCTGAGAAATCTGAGAAGTCTTGGGATGAAGTACCTGATGAAATTAAAGCGACATTTGATAAATTAGGTATTCCAGAAGCTGAGCAAAAATATTTAGCTGGTGTATCTGCACAGTACGAATCTGAAGTTGTATACCACAACATGAAAGAAGACCTAGAAGCTCTAGGAATCGTATTTAAAGATACAGATAGCGCATTAAAAGAGAACGAAGACATTTTCCGTGAGCACTTCGGAAAAGTAATCCCACCAACAGACAACAAATTCTCTGCATTAAACTCTGCAGTTTGGTCTGGTGGATCATTCATCTACGTTCCAAAAGGTATTAAAGTGGATACACCACTTCAAGCGTATTTCCGTATTAACTCTGAAAATATGGGACAATTCGAGCGTACGCTTATCATCGTAGACGAAGGCGCACACGTACACTACGTAGAAGGTTGTACAGCACCTGTTTACACAACTAACTCACTTCATAGTGCGGTAGTAGAAATCATCATTAAGAAAGATGCTTATTGCCGTTACACTACAATCCAAAACTGGGCGAACAACGTATACAACCTAGTTACAAAACGTGCGGTTTGTGAAGAAAACGCAACGATGGAATGGATTGACGGTAACATCGGATCTAAATTAACGATGAAATACCCAGCAGTTATCTTAAAAGGCGAAGGCGCTCGTGGTTTAACATTATCTATCGCGATTGCTGGTAAAGGCCAACACCAAGATGCTGGTGCGAAAATGATTCACTTAGCACCAAACACGTCTTCAACAATCGTTTCTAAATCGATTGCGAAGCATGGTGGTAAAGTAACTTACCGTGGTATCGTACACTTCGGACCAAAAGCGAAAAACTCTCGCTCTAACATCGAGTGTGACACGTTAATCATGGATAACCAATCTACATCTGATACAATTCCTTATAACGAAATCAAAAACGATTACGTTTCACTTGAGCATGAAGCGAAAGTATCGAAAGTATCAGAAGAACAATTATTCTACCTAATGAGCCGCGGTATTTCTGAGCAAGAAGCTACAGAAATGATCGTAATGGGCTTCATCGAGCCATTCACTCGCGAACTTCCAATGGAATACGCAGTTGAAATGAACCGCCTAATCAAGTTTGAGATGGAAGGTTCTATTGGTTAAATAGAAATGAGGAAGCGTCCTGCTATGCAGGGCGCTTTTTTTATGTTGTGTGGGTTCGGATTGGATCGGGAGGGAGGGCGGATACCCAGGTGGGTGTTCAGCTAAATATATCAACGATTTTTCAAATATATCGATCATAACCCTGAATATATCAACGATTATTTCAATATATCAACGCTTCGACAAGGGATATCGATTTACCAACAAATTACGACAAAAGAAACACCTCATATACCCCTCAACATGCGAAAATAGGAGAGGAGCACCTATATGACTAGAAGCAAGGCAAAGATACTGACAAATCCACAGAAGAATCCACAGAAGAATCCACAGAAGAAGCTCCCAACAAACTCCCTGAAAAATCTCCCTCAAACTAATCAACAGATTAGAAAAAGTAATATAAGATTTCTCACATTAAAAGGGCAATCTTTTGCTTTTTCTCATAATGCGAGTACAATGTAAAATAGCAAGAAAAGACGAAAAGTATTTACAGGATTATTGCGTACGTGTAGCGTAAATGGCAGTAAGGAACTGAGAGGAGGTTTTTTCTCTGAATATAAATAAAGAAACAATCATCCACCTTTATCATACAAACGATATACATAGTCATTTTGAAAATTGGCCGCAAATTTCTCGGTTTGTACAAGGAGAGAAAAAGCGTAGACAGGAAGCGGGAGAGACCGTTTTGACGGTTGATATCGGCGATCATGTGGATCGTTTTCATAGTATTTCGGAAGCAACAAATGGGCTTGGCAATACGAAGCTTTTAAATGAGGCGTTATATGATTATGTAACGATCGGAAATAATGAAGGAATTACGTTAGCGAAGGAGCATTTGAATCGTCTATATGATGATGCTGGGTTTGAGGTGCTCGTCGCGAATTTATTTGAAAAAGAAGGTGTACGTCCAGATTGGGCAAAGCCTTATAAATTACATACAACGACAGATGGGATTACGATTGCCTTTATCGGGTTAACGGTTGCGTATCCAGAGTTTTATCATATGCTTGATTGGCATATTGAAGATCCGCTTATCCATTTAGAGTCTATTTTAGAAGAAGTGCGAGATGAGGCTCATATTACGGTTGTCCTTTCTCACCTTGGAAAAAGTATGGATGAGTATATGGCGGAGCATTATGATATAGATGTTATTTTAGGGGCACATACGCATCATTTATTTGAGCGAGGTGTTCTTATGAATAATACGTTACTTTGTTGTTGTGAAAAGTGGGGACGTTACGTTGGGCACGTTCAGCTTACTGTGGATAAAGAGACGAAGAAGCTGTTGAAAAAGGACGGTAGAGCGATTAAGACAGAACGTTTAGGTGCTTATAGCAAAACGTTATCCACAATCGAAGTGCTGCAGGAAGAAAGTAAACATATTATGGAAGAGCCTGTCGTTCATTTAAAGGAATCATTACCGATTGATTGGTTTCATGAGACGTCATTTTCGCACATGTTAGCAAATGCACTGAAAACGTGGTGCAGTGCTGAGATTGGAATGGTGAACGCTGGTGTACTTCTTGAAGGATTAGAAGAGGGTGTTGTGACGCGCGGAGATATTCACAGAATTTGTCCACATCCAATTAATCCATGTCTATTAAAAGTACCTGGGAAAACGTTAAGAGAAGTTATTTTGAAAGCACGTCGTCCGAATATGGAGAACCTTGAGGTAAAAGGATTCGGATTTCGCGGAAAAGTGATGGGGAAAATGATTTACGCTGGTGTAGAAGTCATTCCAGATACGATTCCTGGGAACAAAATTTTACTGGAAGATGTATTGATTAATGGGGAATCGCTGGAATTAGATCGCATATATACGGTAGGAACGATTGATATGTTTACATTTGGATACTTATACCCAGAGCTATCCACACTTTCTGACAAACAATATTATATGCCAGAACTACTTAGAGATGTGTTAACAGACATGTTGATAACTCATACATCTTCCGTCAAACTATAGGCTAGTTAACTTGTAACACTCATTTTTCTCTTGTCATACAGATAAGAAAGAGAGGAGTGTGAACTATGGTTAATGTGGAGCCAATTATAATCGATAATTATACGTTTATTGCGGTTAGTGTTAAACTTCCAAAGACAAATTTGCTAGCTGTAATGAGCGATAAAGGATATATTATGTGCGGTGCATTAGATGTAGGTCTTTTAAATGAGAAGTTAGGTGATCGAGGAATTATTGCTGGCCGTGCGGTTGGTGTAAGAACGATTGAACAACTTCTTGAAGCACCGCTAGAATCAGTAACGATTGAAGCTGAAGCTTTAGGTATTACGGCCGGCACAATCGGAAAAGAAGCACTATTAAAAATGAGATAAGCATATATCGTCCCTCCTTCTTGCATAGAAATAATATAAGAAGGAGGGTTTTTTATGAGTATATTTCGTTCGAAAAATTCGCGGTTTCGAAGGGGGCCCATTTCCTTTCGGTACATACTGCTTATGTCGTTTATTCTTTTTATCATATTACTAGTACAAGGATTATGGATTGTGAATAGCAGCATTCAGCCGACATTAATTAAATATGGGGAAGTAGAGACGCAAAAAATGGCGACAGCAGTTATGACGAAGGCGGTAAAAGACAGAATTGATGAAGGGTTCGATGTCGATTCATTAATGAAAGTACAAAATGATAAAAACGGGAAAGTATCCACAATTAATTTAAATACGAAGCAAGTAAATGAAATCGTAACGTCAACGACCACATACATAGAAAAATATTTACAGCAAGTAGAACAAGGTAATTTGAAGGGGCTAGGTATTTCTGAAAAAAATGGGGCAACGATGGCAGTTCCTTTTGGTCGTGTGACGGATAATGCGCTTCTTGGAAATATAGGACCCGATATTCCAATTGATTTCACGACGATTGGTCATGTGAATACGGATATTAAACAAAAAATTGAACCGCACGGGATCAATACGACAGCGATTCAAATCATTATGGAGATGGAAGTCACGTTGCAAGTCATTATTCCATTTCATACGAAAGAAATAAAAGTAAAACAAGATGTTCCGATTGCGACGCGCATTGTTCAAGGGGAAGTGCCTACTTATTATGGGAGTGGGAGTGTTGTTGTACCTGATAAAAAGAAAACGGATAGTTAGATGTATATAAAAAATAACCGTAGCGATATGCTACGGTTATCGTTTTGTATTCGCGCGTTCTTTTCGCTCCCAAAGACTTAAATGCATGTATGGATCGAAAGCCCATTCTGTATAACCATTGTCTTTATACATACCGAAATGTAGGTGGGGCGGGAATTTTCCAGCTGTGCCAGGAGGGCCGTAACCGGTGCTACCAACAAATCCGATTACTTTTCCAGGCTCGACAATTTGTCCAAGCTGTATTTCTTTTGAGAATCCGCCTAAATGAGCGTAATAATGATAATTATTATGAAGGTCGCGAATACCGATGCGCCATCCGCCAAGACGGTTCCAGCCTTTTGTTTCAATAATGCCATAGCAAGTGGATCTTACTGGTACGCCATAGCCTGCAAAAATATCGGTTCCTTCATGAATTCGTCTTCCCCCAAAACTTCTTCCAGCGCCGAAAGTACTACGGTAGCTATGGTCACTGCGAATAGGAAGAGGAAAAGCATTTCCTTCTAAATTAATACGTCCATAATGTTTATAAATACGGGCGTATTCGGTAATTAAATCAACTGTTTTCGCACGTCTATAATATTCCCAAAGCATAATGTGAATGCGGTCTTCGGACGTTCCTTGTTTCTTTAAAATCGTTGCTGCTGTATGCAGAAGGTCACGGTCGTTATTTGCATTTGCAAATCCATCTTTGTCACCATCTAAACCCATCCCGCCAAATAGAGAAATTGTATGGGGGAGAGTGTCGTTACCATTAACGGGTCCAGCCCATATTTCTGGTTTGAAATAAAGGGAAATGATGGCATCTGGTTTTTTTGGAATATCTTTTCTTACGCTCCGTATATTTCTTTCATATTGATCCATTGCAGCTAAGTAATACCACGGAATGCCTGAAGATTGCTCGGTTTCTTTATATAGTGCCATGCGCTTTTCGTATATGCTTTGCTGATTATCTTCACCGTAAGCGATGTTTTGGTGAAGAAGAAAGCAAATCGAAAGCAAAAGAGAAATTTTTCGAAGCATGAAATAGACTCCTTTCACAACATCACTCTTTTTAGTGTGGGATATACGGAGTATTTCATTATAGGGAACGATTGGAAAAAATCTTAGAATCTTCATTTGAGCAAATCGCTTTCATACGTTAGAATAGATATGTTACATTGAAAGAAGCGAACACGGTAAACTATTTCATATTGTGCGGAGTTGATAACCATGACAAAACAAACAGAATATAAGCGCAAGCCCGAATGGTTGAAAATTAAGTTAAACACGAATGAAAACTATACAGGCTTAAAGAAAATGATGCGTTCTAAGAATCTTCATACAGTTTGTGAAGAGGCGAAATGTCCGAATATTCATGAATGCTGGGCTGTAAGAAAAACAGCAACATTTATGATTTTAGGTGCGGTTTGTACACGTGCTTGTCGTTTTTGTGCGGTTAAAACAGGCTTACCAACTGAGCTTGATTTACAAGAGCCAGAACGCGTAGCAGATTCTGTAGTACAAATGGGCTTAAAGCACGTTGTTATAACAGCGGTTGCACGTGATGATTTAAAAGACGGCGGAGCAGCTGTTTTTGCTGAAACAGTACGCGCTGTTCGTCGTAAAAATCCATTTACGTCAATAGAAGTATTACCATCTGATATGGGTGGAGTAGAAGAAAACTTAAAAATGTTAATGGATGCAAAACCAGATATTTTAAACCATAACATTGAAACAGTACGTCGATTATCTAACCGAGTTCGCGCTAGAGCAAAATATGACCGTTCATTAGAGTTTTTACGTCGAGCGAAAGAAATGCAGCCTGATATTCCAACTAAATCGAGCATTATGGTGGGCTTAGGTGAAACGAGAGAAGATTTAATTGAAGCAATGGATGACTTACGTGCAAACAATGTGGATATTTTAACTCTTGGACAATACCTACAACCATCTAAGAAGCATTTACCAGTTCTTAAATATTACCCACCAGCAGAATTTGCAGAGCTTAAAGAAATTGCACTTAGCAAAGGCTTTAGCCACTGTGAAGCTGGTCCACTTGTGCGTTCTTCTTACCATGCGGACGAGCAAGTTCGTTCTGCGAAAGAAAAAACAGCAGAAGCAAAATAATGAAAAAAGAGAGCTAATTATTAGCTCTCTTTTTGTTTGAACTCTAAAACAGTATTTGTGCACGTGAATAAAATCTTTTTTAATTCCTCTGTGGATAATTCAATTGTAAATTCAGGTACACCAGGTGTAATTAAAATTTTATCGTACGTATAAATAGCACTATCCACAATAATTGTTACACTTTGTGAATAACCGAAAGGAGCTACACATCCTGGTGCGCAACCAGTTTTGTCTCGCAGTTCATCAGGAGAACAGAGAGATAAGCTTTCTCCAGTTATTTCTTTCATCTCTCCCCGGTTTAGCCTTGTGCCCTCTAACGTGAAAAATACGTAATAATCTCCAGACTTTGATTTTAAAAATAAGCTTTTACTTGGAGTGCCTTGTAAGCCAAGCCTTTCACGTACGATACGATCTGTTTCATAATCGAGTACTGGTTCGTGTTCAAACTTTTCGTAAGAAGCATTTGTTTTATGTAGTAAAGCAAGTACATCTTCGTACATATGGAGTGATACCCCTTTCTATTGTTAGTACAGTTTCTTCTCGTGGCGTCAACTGAATATGTTGGAAAGAGATATTACTTGGACGGTGCTTCCCATAATCGTTTTAGGACACATTGTTCATCGATTGTAATTTCGTAAATATCAGGATTCGTTAGAGCTCGCCATTCATTAAAGCCAATCGTCTGATCAAAGTGCCTTAAAATGAGCGTAAGTAAGTTTCCATGTGTAACAAGTAGCGTTGTAGTATGGTTTAATTTTAAAACGTCTTGGATAAGCGATATAGCACGGTCCGTTGCTTGTTTTGTTGACTCTCCGCCTGAAAAGGCAATATCTATATTTGTAAAAGTAGACTCTAGTTTCTGCATCCAATCATCCATTGGAACGTCGCTTAATATGCGTTCAGCTAATCTTTCATCTTCTTGAATAGACAAGTTAGCTTGGAGCGCATAGGGCCGTATAGAATCGATAGCTCGCACAAATGGGCTTGAAATAATATGATCTATTTGTGGTTGGTCTTCTAAGAGGAATGTAGCAAGGGTGTTTGCTTGATTTTTTCCTGCAATTGTTAACTCGGCATCACGTTCTTGTCCAGCGGCTGAACAATGTCGTATTACAATTATTTTCTTCATAATTCATCCCCATCTTTCAAGTTGACGCTATATACTTCGACAAAAGTGGAAATAATTCCTTTTTATTGGAAACGGCATATTGATTTGAATAGGTGGAAAAGTAATGTGGATAATAGAAAATCGAGGTGCAATGATGAAAAAAATGATATGTATCGTATTCATGATTTGTTTTCTTACGCAATTGTCCACAACATATGCACAATCCAATCAAAAGTTAGATTATCCAAGTAATCGACATAAGCCATTTGTTAGTGAGGATGTGTTTTACGAACAATTAGATAAGAAAATTTATAAAGAATATGAAAATGCAGCATACAGTGTTCGAAAAAAAGTCGTATTTAAAGAAGTGCCCGATGAAGAATCTTCTTTTAGGCAAAAAACAGCCGTGGGTTGTCGGGGTGAAGTGGTGCTTCAAGATTCTTTTGTTCACCCTGATCGCCAAGTTTATTTTTTCGCTTCCTTTTCTCAAAATGAAGTAGAAGAGTTTCATAAGTACATTGTTATAGATGCAGAAACAAAGAGGGAGTTACAAGCGGGAAAAAGCTATCGTCATTATGATAATCCATATAGAGTAAAACCGTAATCAGTGAGGTTTGTCCACTGATTATTAGTCTTACTGTCCGTAATAACAGGTAAAAAATAAACCACCAATTTTGGTGGTTTATTTTTTACTCCGGCACACTCATTAATTTCGCTTTCATTTTACGAATAAGAATGACAGCACCGATTGTGAAGAGAAGGGTAATTCCTTCTGCAACAAAGATGTTGATTGTTTTTGTTTGATAAAGTGCCGCAAAAAAGTCTACAAATGCGTGGAATAATACAGCGTACACAAGGAAGATATATTTCTTCTGTTTTACTGCGTATAAGACAAGCATTGTAAAGGCGATTTGCAGCACGAGTGCCATAATTCTTTCGAAGCTACCAAGGAAGTATAAGTAGGCAGGTTGCTGAATTAACATGTCCTGTAGGCGGCTTAGCTCTGGCATTTTTTCAACCATTTGAGCGAAGCTACCGCTGTTAATTGAATTCGCAAATATAAGTGCTTGGAATGCAGAGAATCCGCCAACTAAAATGGATTCTATCCCGCCGTGACCAATTCCATAAGCAAAACCATCTTTATATTCTTGATATTTTTTTAGTAGGAAAAAGAAGGCAACGAAGCGTCCTAATTCTTCAAAAATACCAGCAGTTAGTCCACCATACAGTGCGAAGACAAATGGATTTTCTAAAATTGGAGCGATTGCTGGATTACCGCGCATAAATAGGTGGAATGGTGTTTCGAGAATTTGGGTAAATCCGATAAAGATAAGAACACCAACACCGACCACTTTCCAATTAATATTATATTTTTTACGGAAATAAACGAGTACAATAATTGGGACCAGAATCGAGACAATGAGTTGAAAGATGATGCTGGCAATTACAGTATTTGAAACCATATTTTCACCGCTTTCTAATATATGTACATATCTATTATGCATGAAATATTTTATAAAGAAAATGAATTTACTTATTGACTCTAACGTTGCGTCATACTTTATCGTATGTACTAAGGGGGAGATACACATGACAATGAAGGTAAAAGAAGTAGCTAATTTAGTTGGAATTAGTGTGCGCACACTGCATCATTATGATGAAATCGGGTTGTTAACCCCAGACGAGACGACAGAGTCTGGATATCGTCTGTATTCCAATGAAAATTTAGAGACATTGCAGCAAATTTTATTTTTTAAAGAGCTAGGCTTCCCTTTGAAGAAAATTAAAGAAATTATCATGAGCCCGTCATTTGATCGAGAAGAAGCACTACAGCTTCATAAGAAAATGCTTCTTGAAAAGCGTGTAAGGTTAGATAAAGTGATTGCGACGATTGATAAAACAATTCAGCATACAAAAGGAGAGATTGAAATGACAAATAAAGAGAAATTTGAAGGATTCGATTTCAGCCATAACCCATATGAAGAAGAGGCACGTGAAAAATGGGGAGATGTAGCTGTAGATAAAGCGAACGAATATGCAAAAGGTATGTCAAAAGATAATCAAGAAGAGTTTAATACGATTTACAGAAATTTAGCGGCGCTTAGACACGGCGCACCTGATTCTAAAGAGGCGCAGGAAGCAATTGGAGTATGGTACGATTACTTGCAAAACTTCGGTGAATATTCATTAGATGCTTTTAAGGGCCTCGGCCAAATGTACGTCGCTGATGAGCGCTTTACAAAAAATATCGATAAGTTTGGCGAAGGGTTAGCGCAGTTTATGTGTGATGCGATGGAGTTTTATGCAGATTGTAAGAAATAGTAAAAAAATAAAGAAGGTGGAGGTTTTCTCCACCTTCTTTATTTTTTTATCATATCATTCAAAGTCTGATCCCCTGTATTGTTCAAATGAGGGTTTTTACTCATTTCACGCTTTAACATATCGAGGCTCTGTGTATATTCTGTATCATTTAATGCACCAGATTGAAGGCCTTGAATTTGAGAAATCAACTTTTGGTCTGTTGATACATATGCTTTATAATAGCGAGGGACGATGGACAAAGCAGTTTTATATACTTGATCTGCTACGAGTTTTGGATCTGTTGTGTTTGCACGGTATACAACAAATACTTCATCATCGGTAACGAGCGTAGCAGCGTTTGTAACGTCAGGAAGTTTGACTGCCATGCTTGTAATCATTTCAGCGACTTTCTCACGGTTAATGGCTCCTACTTGTTTGTTAGATACTTCATGTTTTTGTTTAGATGAATAACCTACTCTCGTTAATCGTGTATTTGTATTTTCCGTATGATACATGTCGTTTTTATTGGAAACAAGAACACGGCTTCCTTCTTCACGTTCCATTTCAGCTTTATTATTTGTTTGACAGCCTGCAAATAAGGAAAGAGTGAGAAGAGAGAGTATAATTTGTTTTTTCACGATGTATCACCTCCTTCTCCATAGCATGCACTAATTTTCAATTTTTTGTATTTGAAATTGTTGGTTGGTATGCTTTGTGATACGATAAAAAGAAGAATGCTTAGAGAGGAAGTTAATGATGGAGCAAAAGCAAGAGATTCATGCTACGGTGAGCATTAATAATGTTCAGTACGAAGTAATTAAAAACTTTCGTGACGGTTTTAGTGAAGAAGCATTTAAAGAGCGCTATGCAGAAATTTTAAATAAATATGATTACATCGTTGGAGACTGGGGTTATGAGCAACTTAGATTGCGCGGATTCTTTGATGATAGTAACCAGCGTGCGACATATGATACGAAAATTAGTACGTTAACGGAGTATTTATACGAGTACTGTAACTTCGGTTGTGCACACTTCGTATTACGAAAAGTGAAGAAATAAAAAAATCCTCTTACGATTGTAAGAGGATTTTTTCATAGCAGTTATACCAATTATGAGGAGGCTGTTTACTGGAAAAATAAACAGCACCTCGGCAAATATAATTGTTCTTTTCGTATAGGTTTAATGAAATCGGATTTCCTGTAAAGCAATCTAGGTGTATTCCTTTGTAGCCAATCCGTCTTGCTTCATTTTCCCAAAAGGATAAAAGTAATTTGCTATATCCTTTTCCTTGTGTAAGTGGATGGATGACGAAAGAATGGACGATAAGAAAGCGACCGTCTGTTTCTGACCAGTCAATAAGTGCGTATTCAGGAGATTGCCATTCATTTAATACAACAGCGCCAACGAGTGAATCATGCTCAAATAGGCAGTAAAGTTCATCTTGCACTAAGTGATAGGAAATATGCTCTCGCGTAGGGTAAGAATCGTCCCATTGATAAATCTGATTTTGTAAGAGTACTTTTTTACATTCCGTATACATTGCATCTAATTCGTCTAATAAATCAATCGTTCCTTTTCTCACATTTAACATGAGATTCCCCCTCATAAACAAATCGAAATAGAATCGCCTTCAGAAAGTATGGTATTTGGCTTCATTTGTTGTCCGTTTAATTGAATATCCCCATTTTTAATTTTATCCACAATGAGTGTACGGCTCCATTCGGAAATATATGTGGATAAGGCTTTATCCATTCGGTGGGAACCGAAGACAATGTCTAATACAACAGTGATTTCCGCTATGCCACTTTCTTTATGCTTTGTAATGGAAATGGTAGTAGTTGTTTCTATTTGATCTTGCTGCTTTATATCGACTGTCTCTACATGATCGGTAAAAGCTTTATAAATACGAAGTTTTTGGTTCCAAGTATGATCTTTCGGGCATTTATAAATGGCAAAGCGGTATATATTTTTTCCATTGGCGTTATGCCTACGAATATTCGTATCAGTAAATAGGGTAGTGCGTCTGCAATTTTTACAATACTTTTCAATTGTGTTTTGCTCGTTTTCATATAAACTCCAAGAAAGTTGTACTTTCTGCATGTTCCTTCACCTCTTATAGTAGTGGTAAAGGAACGTAATACAGCTATTTGGATGTCTTGTAGTATGAAGACATGAGAAAAAGACAAAAATAAAAGGAGGTTCCCCAAAGAGGAACCTCCGTAAACATCATACTACAGATGCATTACGTTCCTTTGTAATGGGAATGGGCAGACTACTCCCTTGAAAAAGCGTGGTGCTTTTTTGAGAGTAATGCTATCCAATTGCTGGTCCATTACAAAGTAAATGTTGGCATACGTAGATAACGTCCTTTCTATCCAAATAGATTTATTCTTAATTATAACACAGAAGATTGAAAATTCAAAACTTTTGTGATGAAAAAACACCAGCTAAAATAGCTGGTGCCTACGATAAATTATATAAGTTCAAATAAAAATGAGCGTAATTCTTCTGCAATTTCTTCAGTCATAGAAAATGCGTGCTCTAAGTAGCCTGGTTCGTTTAAATCGTCAGGACCGATGATTGCAAATTTATTACTTTGCATATCAAGTACAATTGTTTTACCGTAATGACGATCGGAGTATAGTAGCGCTAAATCATGACGCTCATTTTCTCCCATAAAGCTAACGAAACGAGTTCTTGTAGCGACTGTATCGTCGTACAGAAAGAAACGTTCTTCCATACACATGGCTCCTTTATTAAATATCTAAGTTTAAGTGTGGTTTATGATCTAAATGGTGATGCGTTTTAATGAATCGTACCGTTCTTGTTTTGTAACGCATTACGATAGAGTATGTTTCAGCTAAATCTCCGCCAAGGAATTTAACACCGTCTAATAACTCACCAGCAGATACACCAGTTGCTGAGAAGATTGCATCATCCCCAGATACTAAGTCATCTAACATAAGAAGTTGACGAGGGTCTTCTAATCCCATTTCACGACAACGAGCTTCTTCTTCTTCGTTCATTGGAACTAAGCGAGCTTGCATTTCACCTTCAAGGCACTTTAATGCTGCTGCAGAAATAACACCTTCTGGAGCTCCGCCAATACCTACGAATAAGTCGATACCTGTTCCAGGTAGTGCTGTTGCAATTGACGCACCAACATCACCATCACCAAATAATTTTACGCGTGCACCTTTTGCACGAACACGGTCAATAATATCTTGATGACGTTCACGTTCTTGAATGATAACTGTTAGATCGCGAATCTTTTTATTGTTAGCTTCTGCTACAATTTCGATTGTTTTTTCAATTGGATCATCTAAGCTAATTTTGCCAGCTGCTTTTGGACCAACCGCGATTTTTTCCATGTACATATCAGGAGCATGAAGAAGGTTTCCTTTATCTGCGATTGCGATAACTGCCATTGCATTTGCAAGACCTTTTGCAACGATGTTTGTACCTTCTAATGGATCAACGGCGATATCTACTTCTGGACCGTTACCTGTTCCTAGTTCTTCACCAATATATAACATCGGTGCTTCATCAAGTTCTCCTTCACCAATTACAACTGTACCTGCCATGTTTACTGAATCGAACATATCACGCATTGCTGTAGTTGCTGCATCATCTGCTTCGTTTTTCTTTCCGCGGCCCATCCACTGTGCGGATGCTAATGCTGCTGCTTCTGTTACACGGACAATTTCTAGTGCGAGTTCACGTTCCAAGATTCCATTCCTCCAATTTCAAAAATCATACAAATATAACTATAACAAATAACGGAGAAAAGGTGAATTCGAAAAATTGTCGATTTTTTCAGAAGAAAGCGTTACAATTAAAATGTAAATGCTTTAATTTCCAGGTAGGTGACATTCATGTATTTTGTAGACAGAAAGAAAATAGAACAAATGCTAGTATGTTTAGAACGAGCAACAAGTACATTTCAAGAGAAAAAGATATATGAAACCGAGTTTGAATTTTACGCATTAGAACGTATAGCTCATCTAATTATTGATTGTGTATTAGATGTAGGGAATGCGATGATTGATGGATTTATTATGCGCGATCCGGGAAGCTATGAAGATATTATTGATATTTTAATGGACGAGCGAGTGATAAGTGCAGAAGATGGACAAGGGATGAAAGAAATTATCCTTCTTCGAAAAATGCTTACGCAAGATTATATTCAAATGAATCATGATGAATTATATAAGACGATTCAAAAATATATTGCAGTGGTAGAAAAATACCCAGCAAATATTCGCAGTTATTTAGAGAAGGAATTAGGACCTGTATCTGCATTTGTACCAGAATAATTATGCTTATAAGATCCCCAGGACTACTTTTTGGGGATCTTATATTGTATGTGAGAAAGAAAAGGGAGAAGGGTGAAGCATGGGGGAAGCACGTACGACGAAAGATGAAATTGTGCAATTGTTGAAAGTAAAGGGAGAGCACACGGTAGCAGAACTAGCTGACGTTTTAGAGATTACAGAAATGGCGATCCGAAGACATTTAAGTAATCTTGAGAAAGATGGTTTCATTTATTCCAAGATGGTAAGGCAACATGTCGGAAGACCTACTTATTTGTATGGATTAAGCGAAAAGGGAGAAGATACATTCCCGAAGGAGTATAAGCAATTCGCGATTGATATGCTAGAAGATTTAGCTCGAATGGGCGATGAAAAAATACTTCGTCACGTTTTAAAAGAGAGAACGAAGCGAATGGAAGAACAGTTGCAAAAGCGAGTGAGTAATCAAAAGAATTTAGCATATAAAGTGCAAGAGATAGCAGCTATGCAAGAGAAAAATGGTTATATGGTTCAAATCAAGAGAGATGGAGAGAATTCTTTCGTAATTGAAAAACAAAACTGTCCGTTAAAGGAAATTGCAGAGAGATTCTCGCAAGTATGTGAAGATGAAAAAGAGATGTATGAGCGTTTATTTGCAGGTGCAGATGTGAAAGCGTTAGCAAACATGTGCGAGGGCGATTGTAGTTGTTCTTACCAAGTAAAAGAGAAAAAATGAACGTTATGGGGCGCTTTAAGGTAAAGCGTTTTTTTCTTTGGAAAAAGCGGGTAATATAAGAGTGGTATGATAGATGAGAACGTTAGCATAGAAGGAGAGACATAATGATGTATAAAGGTTACTTAATTGACTTAGACGGTACGATGTATCGCGGAGAAGAACAAATTGAAGAAGCGAGTGACTTCGTAAAAGCATTAGGAGAGCGCGGTATTCCTTATTTATTCGTTACGAATAATTCAACACGTAAACCAGAACAGGTGGCAGAAAAACTTGTTCGTTTCGATATTCCAGCGGAAGCAGAGCAAGTATTCACAACGAGTATGGCAACAGCGAACTTCATTTATGAACGTAAACAAGACGCAACTGTATATATGATTGGTGAAGAAGGGTTACATGAGGCACTTGTGGAAAAAGGATTTGAACTTGTGGATGAAAATCCTGATTTCGTTGTTGTTGGTTTAGATCGTGATATCACATATGAAAAATTAGCAAAAGCTTGTCTTGCTGTGCGTAACGGCGCAACATTTATTTCCACAAATGGAGACATTGCCATTCCGACTGAGCGCGGATTATTACCAGGTAACGGTTCATTAACATCAGTTGTAGCAGTATCAACAGGTGTGGATCCAATCTTTATCGGAAAACCAGAATCAATCATTATGGAACAAGCTTTGAAAGTGCTTGGCATAGAAAAGAATGAAGCATTAATGGTTGGGGATAACTACGATACAGACATTTTAGCAGGAATAAATGCTGGTATGCATACGCTTCTTGTCCACACTGGAGTCACAACTGTGGAGAAGTTAACAGAATACGAAGTTCAACCAACGCAAGTTGTGCATAACTTGACGGAGTGGATTGAGAAGATGTAATGAAATGCAGGTAACCGGAAGAGGTTACCTGTTTTTTTATGCATAATTGCATATGTACTATAAGTATATAAAATGTAAAATTTAAATGTAATGATGTAAGGGGGAGAATAAGAATGTACTGGATGTCATGTATTATGTTTGTTTTTACATTATGTGTTTTGTTTTTTGTTCTACGGAAGATATATAAAATAAATGAAATGAAAAAAAGCGCAGGAAAACTCATTGCAATGTATCCTCGGATGAAAAGACGTTGGATTGCATTACTTGGACCAGCATATTTCATTGGACAATGTATGTATATATATGCTCGGTACGTAAGTGGTGATATTGATACAGTTGAACAGTTTCTCGTTCAGCTAGGTATTCATGCTGTAGCAAGTTGTTTTATGACTTTAATAGCCATCCATCTTATTAAAAGTGTACAAATATATGAAAAAGGTGTAGTAGACGGATTAAACTTTTATTCATATGAAGAATTGAAAGGCTATAAAACATCAACATGGGAAAATCCAAAAGAAAATATATTTTTATATCGCGGGCGAGAAAAAATGAATGACAATGTGAATTTACTTATTAGACAGGAAGATATGAATGAATTAGAAAGCATTCTTCAAAGATATATTCCGAAATTAATGATGAAATAAAAAAACTCCGGTTTTAACAACCGGAGTTTTTTTATTAAAATGCACGATTCACAACATCTTTAACCTCTTCAAGATATTGTTTACGCACATTATCATCCACAGAAGGGACACTTGTATAGAATGTATGCTCAATTGTTTCAATTCCTGTAAATTCAAAAATACCAACATCAGCTGTTTTCTTCATTGCGTCAAACATACCGCCTGCTGTGTATGCTTCTTTTGTATTTCCCATTGTAGATAATAATAAGCCTTTTTTACCGCTTAATAACTTCTCGATACCATTTTCACCGTAAGCATAAGCGAAGCCGTGGCTAAATACACGGTCAACGTATCCTTTTAAAATAGCAGGAAGTCCCGCCCACCAAACTGGGTAAATGAATGTAATGCTATCAGCCCAAGAGATATGCTCTTGCTCTTCTTTAATATCTTCTGGTGTGTTTCCTTGAGAAAATGAAATGAAATCGGAAGCGCCTAATACTGGATTGAAGTTTAATTCGTATAGATCGCGAACGCGTACTCCATGACCTTTTTCTTCTAATTCACTTTTTACTGTTTCTAAAATTGCATGGTTGAAGCTTTCTGTATTTGGGTGTGCATAAACGATTACATGTTTCATTGTTCTTCCTCCTATTTGTGGATATGTGAATAGTTTTTTTATTTATGTAACTATTATGGTTACTTCTTTTGTGGAAGTCAAATAATACATATGTATGTATAAAAAGACGGCTAAAATCGTCTTTCTATACCCCGCTCATACAAAGAACAAAGAAAACAAATAAAATAATAACAATACCAATACCAAAGTTAAATACGAGAGTACTATCCATATATGTAACCTCCTTATTTGAATGTAAAAAGCACTCTAATCAAGAGTGCTTTTTATTTTGAATCTACTTCACAACTTTTAGAAAGGGGTTCATGTGTGTAAAGAGTTACATTATTTTATGTGTTTATATTTTGAAATGAGTAAGTCCTTGTGAGATATAAAAAAAAGACACTCTTTCGAGTGTCTTTCATGATGACAAAATGTGCCAATTGCTTGAGTTTGATAAGGCGCTAATATCCGTTTTAACGCCTTTTCTTTGATCAAGAAGTGTAGCAACAGCGATTCAATTAAATTGTACCATTTGTTTCATAGGCGCGCGTATGTAATTATGCATAATTCGATTGAAGGGAAATGAGGCACGAAAAATGAATGAGTATATATAGAATACTTGATTAGGAGAGAGAAGGATGGATATACATAAGTTAACGGTAGAAGAAGCAAATGAGATAAATACATGGACGTATGAAGAACCTTATAACTTGTATAGTTTTTCAGGTGAGGAAGAAGTAATAGAAGAATTATTAGATGGGACGTATTACGGCTGTTGTGACGATAAGGGAGAGTTTATCGGCTATTTTTGTTTTGGGGAAAATGCACAAGTGCCGGGGGGAAGAGATGCTCATTTATATGGTGGAGAAGATGTAATTGATATCGGACTTGGCATGAAGCCAGCGTTAACAGGGAAAGGGCTTGGAAAAATGTTTTTTCAAGCTGGGATAGCGTTTGCTGTTAAAGAATGTAAGCCGAAAACATTTCGACTTAGTGTAGCGACATTTAATACAAGGGCGATTACGCTATATAAAAAAATAGGTTTTCAACAAGGTCCTATTTTTTTGAGCCGCGGAAGAGAATTTATGCTCATGGAATACAAAAGACCGTCAGTATGAAACTGACGGTCTTTCATATTTCATTCCGAATGCTCAGCTCTATGCGCTAAACGGCTTGAAGCAGCGGCAGCAATTCCGCCAACGATATCATCAAGGAATGTGTGTACCTTTCCAGATGATTTATCATTTAAGAATTCTAAAATACCAGGTTTTAATTTATCGATATATCCAAAGTTCGTGAAACCGATAGAGCCGTACACATTAACGATAGAAAGTGCGATCACTTCATCAATTCCGTATAAGCCTTCATCACGTTTTACGATATCTTGTAACGGCTCACTTAACATTCCTTTTTCAGCAAGAACATCGAGTTCGATACCAGTAATCAGTGCGTTTTGTACTTCACGTTTTGATAATACACGCTCAACGTTATAACGGCATTCTGACATCTCTAAATTTGGATGATATTTTTTTTGGAGAAAATGAACAAGCTCAGCAATATCGTCAATTGTTACACCGCGCTCTTGTAATAGTTGTAATGCTCTTTCTTGTAGTTGATTTGATTCTTTCATGTTTATCACCTTTTTTTCTTTTTAGTATTTGTATACGTTTCGTTGCTTTATCATGTGCATAGGAATGAAAGGCGAGCACAAGCTCATATATATAAAGAAAAACCATAGGTGGCGACTGCGATGATTCATCATATTTATGAGCATTATCATATGCATGTTAAAGAATTAATCCCCCTTGGCCCCTATAAAAGCTTTTGGATTCGCAACAAGATTTATGTACTTATTCCAATTGGAGAAATGGCGGAAGAAGTACTTGTAGAGATGAAAAAGCTCAGTGATTACATGAACCAGCAAGGGGATCTAACTGTAGCGACTTTCGTTCCGACTATACACGGCTACTATGTAAGTGAGATAGAAGAACAAAATTACTGCTTATTAAAAGGTATGCGTGCGTTAGAACGACATGCTACATCATTAGGAAGTGAGCTTTCTATATTCCATAAACGAGGTGCATTCTTTCCAGAAGAAATCGAGCAATTAAGCCGCATTGGTGAATGGAAAGCATTATGGGAAAAAAGGCTCGATCAATTAGAAAAGTTTTGGCAATCACAAGTGATGAACCACCCTACAGACGTATTCGATCAATTGTTTATTGAATCCTTCCCGTATTACTTAGGAGTTGCAGAAAATGCAATTCAGTATGTTGTCGATACAGAGATGGATGATACGCCGCAAATGACTGATGCAGCAACAATTTGCCAAGAACGATTTACACCCTTATTATGGCATCAAACGAAGCGTCTCAAACTTCCTTTTGATTGGGTGTATGATCACCCAACTCGAGATATGGCAGAATTAATCCGTTATATGATGATAGAAAAAAAGAAAGACTGGGAGAAAACAATCGTTCAATTTGTTACAGATTACGAACGAAATTATTCGCTATCCTCATTTGGTTGGCGCCTATTATTTGCAAGGCTCCTGTTCCCGCTTCACTATTTTGAAACAGTCGAACGATATTATCAAACTGGAAACGAAGAACAAAAAAGCATATATAGAGATCGCTTAGAAGCCATTTTACACGATGTGAACCGTTCTGAGCAATTTATGAAGCATTTTTATGGCTCACTTCGTTTACCGGTCGATAAGTTAGGAATTAGGAAATTAGATTGGCTGTCTTAAAATAAAAAAAGAGACCGATTGAGGTCTCTTTTTTTATACTACAATTGTATGTAATACATTATGCCCCTACCTGTTGATCTGCACATATATTTAAAACGAATTGATGCTTTTCGAGTTTTTCATTTACTTTACTCAATAATTCTTGCTGGATTTCTTTAAATAAAAATTGATAGCTCACATTCCATGTCGGTATAACGGATGAAAGGTCTAATAAATACTCTTTTTTCTTTTCTAGTTCTTGAATTGTTAAAAAAGTGTTCCCCATTTTTGGCATGTGTCGTCCCCCTATGTTTTTTACTTTATATGTGTGAACGATTCACTATATAGTATCAATTATCGCATTTTTTGAGAAGGATTTCCAATTTTGTTTTATGATGTTAACGCATAAGTGATATTTGAATAAAAAAAGAGACCCAAATGGGTCTCTTTCTAGCAAGCGATTCTGAACGAGCCGCGTCTGCTTTTAGATTAAAATACTTGTTCTACTTCGATAA
The DNA here is from genome assembly GCF_040459695.1 of Bacillus cereus group sp. RP37. Lineage (NCBI taxonomy): Bacteria > Bacillati > Bacillota > Bacilli > Caryophanales > Bacillaceae > Bacillus > Bacillus cereus group sp. RP37. The sequence continues at coordinate 515,572 of NZ_JARVHP010000001.1, forward strand.
CGCCTGGTACTTCTTCAAGTAACGCGCGTTCGATACCAGCTTTTAGTGTGATTGTAGAACTTGGGCAGCTTCCGCATGCACCCATAAGGCGTAATTTTACGATACCTTCTTCAATGTCTACTAATTCAACGTCTCCGCCATCGCGAAGTAAGAATGGACGTAATTTATCTAATACTTCTAGTACTTGTTCTTGCATATGTGGGTTTTCCATTTTTATCGACTCCTTTCATCAGTTTTATTATAATCAAGATAGAGGGGAAAATCTATTTTTTCTCTTCTTGTTTTATTGTCGAAATATTTTTTCGTGTTTTTTCAGTATAGGGGTATGGAATAAGTTTGTAAAATGATGTGCTTATGTAATAAGACATCTGAATATGCTGTTGAAACAAGAAGTGGGGGAGAAGAAATGGTTAATGTGCAAGTGTATGGGACGAAAGTAATTTGTGCGAGCTGCGTTGGAATGCCATCTTCAACAGAAACGTTTGAGTGGATACAAGCGGCGATTGGTCGTAAATATGAAGGACAAGAAAATAAATTTAATTTCGAGTATATTGATTTTCAAGAAGAACAAGAAGATGAAGATAAAAAAGCATTTGCAGAACGTGTAGTGGAGGAAGATTTATTTTATCCGGTCGTTCTTGTAAATGGAGAAATTGTTGGAGAAGGAAATCCTCGTTTGAAGGATGTTTACGAAGAAATCGAGAAATATTTATAAAGTAGGAAGTCTTTGCGAATTTGCAAAGGCTTTTTTCATTGGAGGGATAGATGTGGAGAATGTAGTAAAGCATGTGTTACCAAAAGAAGTAGAGCAGTTGATGGAGCAGTACATAGTAGGGTTAAAAGAAATTTTCTTAGACGAAAAAATAGTCGGCGTATATATTTACGGATCTATCGCGCTCGGTGCATTTCATGTGGAAACGAGCGATGTTGATTTTGTTACGGTAATAAGTGATTCCGTGAATGAGGCTGAAAAACAACAACTTGTAGAACTACATAAGAAACTTAGTAGTAGTACGTTAGGTAAAAGAATGGATGGTATGTATATTCCGCTTGCTGATTTAGGGAAATACAATGATGAAATGAATGAGTACGTGTATTGTGCAGATGGCAAGGCGGATATAGGACATTGGGACATTAATGCGGTCACATGGTGGACATTGAAAAATCAAGGCATTACAGTTACCGGGAAAGAAGCGGGAGACCTTTCGTTTCAAATAGGGTGGGATGATGTAGTAAATACGATGAAATACAACGTAGAACAGTACTGGAGTGGAAAGGCCAAGCAGCCATATTTATTCTTTATAGAAGAATGGGTAGAATCAGCGGTCGTTACGATGGGGCGTATTTTATATACACTAGATCATAAAACAATTGTTTCAAAAGATAGAGGGTTACAATACTTATTAGAACATTCAGCGGAAGAATGGGAGCTTTTATTAAAAGAAGTAGCGAGAATACGGAAAAACCCAAAAGAAAAGCGAATGCTCTCAAGGTGGAGAAGGGCAGATATGACGAAGAGGTATTTGCTGCACTTAATTGAGACGTGTAGAGAGAAATGGTAGATGAATGTAAAAGCATCCTTTATGCAAAGGGTGCTTTATTATTTTGAAATAATGAAAAATCACTTTACAAGAAATGAGAAATCGAAAGATAATAGACAAAATATGTGCATGGAGGAAGATGATGAGTAAATATAAATTACATATAAATAAAGAACAATTATGGAAAGGATGCATTTTAAAGTCGATTGCAGGCGCAATTTTTGCAGCGCATGCTCCTGATTTCTCACATGAAAGTTCATGGGATGGATGTAACTATAGTATGCAAGATACTCAAGGCGGACAAGGGACAATTACGTTTTATCCGAATTACACGATTGTATGTCTTCAAGACGTGAATAGTGAGCGAATTGATGAGTGGATTGATGCAGCAAATTATTTTGAAGGAGCACCTTCTGAAGTGATAGAAATTGCGAAAGAAGAAGCACTTCAATACGTATTAGAAGAAGTAGAAGGCGAAACAGTTCCTTTCATTACAACAGCTTTTTGGATTGAGGATAGCGGTGCGTATTCAATCGATTCATTTGAAGAAATGGAAGAGAACGGTGGATTTTTATTAGAAATTCCATTACTGGATAGGGGATCTGCAATAGAAAGATTGGAAGAAGAGTATGAGCTAACAGAGGAACAAATAGAGCTTTTACAACTCGTGTATGAGAGAAAAATCAAAAATCCAAATGAGGAAATTAAGTTATCTAAAGAAGAAGTAGCGATGATTGGAACGGATGATAGTGAAGGGTTAGAAGTTAGTAAAGCGTCGTTTGAAGAGATGAATATTATTTGGGAGTTGTAGGGGAGGATAAAATGTTTCCGATTGGTGATCAGCCGAAGATTACGAAAGACTTAGTAAGTATAGCTGGTGATTTAGAAGAAGTAGCGATTGAGGGGAAAACAAAAAATATAGAACGACTAGCATCTTTGCAAGTTAAAAAGTTATGGGTGTTCGCAGTAAATCAAAAGCAGTTTGATCATATTCTTACGTATGTTTGTCCCGATATATTATATGTTTACGAAATGAGGGTCGAGGATTTAAGTAGCCTTCAGAAATTGTCTAATTTACAACAGTTACATATGTGCTGGAATACAAAAGCGAAGACGTTATGGGATATTGATTATAATAAAAAACTCAAATCCTTACTAATTGATGATTTTTCTAAGTTAGAAGATTTAAGTGCTTTAAGTAAGTGCACACAACTCAATACCTTCTATATGGGTGGTGGGATAAATGCAGCGATGAAAGTACAAACTTTAAAACCACTCGCTGAATTACAGCAGTTGCAAAAGCTTACTTTGATGAATTTAAAGGTTAAAGATGATTCATTAGAACCGTTAATGCAATTGGAAACTTTAAAAGAGTTAAGCATATCTAATCAATTTAAGGTAGAAGAGTATGCAAAATTATCTGTAGCATTGCCATATACGGAATGTGAGTTTTTTAAACCTTATGTACATATGAACGATGCAATAGAGGGGAAAAATATAATGGTGACTGGGAGAAGAAGACCACTCCTTAATTCGAAGACGGATATCGTAAAGATGCAAAAATATGAAGAACAATTTAAAAAATTACAAGAGGAATATAAAGCACTAGTAGAAAGCACAATGTGAAATTACATTGCGCTTTCTACTAGTTTTTTCATATACATATCAACTTCATGAAAGAATACGGGCTCTTTTTCCTCGGTATTTATTTTTGTTAAATTTTCATAAGATGCCCACGTTTGAAACCAGTCGAAAATAGTAGAAAGGTAATTCGGAATGTCGATAGTTTCATGTGAAACATTATGTAATATGGAACGTAGTGAAGTTTTGTGAAAAAACATCTTCTGTCCAAGCTATACACTTCATATTTAATCACCTGAAATAGTAGTTTTATGAACTTTATTTTATATATTATAATATGACTAGAGCTAGATTTTTTAAGAGAGAATGGAGAAAGTCTTATGATAAACCACAATAAAATTAAACAACTTTTAGAATATGTAGATCGTGCTGAGGATAATGAAATTGAGTTAGAGTATGAATTTGAACCAATGACAATAGAACTATTTAATAGTGAAGAAATAGAAGAAGGCCAACTTGGCTATAGCTTTGATGATGAAGGGCAAAGTTTAATCGGGAATGAAGAAGGAGATTGGAAAGAAGGATGGATTGTAATTGGGATAGACTCGTATCTTGGAGATCCGATTTTTGTAGATAGTAATGATGAGAATTGTCCAGTTTATACGGCTATGCATGGTGAGGGAGATTGGGAGCTGGAATGCATAGCGGAACGTATAGAGGATGTTATTGAAAAAGTTAAAGGTAGTTTAAAATAGTGGAAAATTAAGAGGATGTTTCAAAATGATTTTGGAACATCTTTTTTTATGCCTATGTAAAATGCTTAACTTAGTGTATTAAACGTATCATTCATAAGTATTTTAATATATTAAAAAGAAAAATGGAATAAGAAACGGGGAATTGTCGGAATATATTCGATTTCTGTTCATTTTTATGAAATATATGTCCTTTTTGTTAGATTCCTTCTTTTTCTTTCTATAAAATACATGTATGTAGAAAGAAGAAAAGGATGATGTACGTGAATGACACTGTTTTACAAGAAACAATTTCTCCGCAAGAATTACATAAAGTTGTTCAAAAGAATACAGCTTATTATGACTTTAAATGGAGCAAAGTAGAAAATCCAGCGCAAGGGAATACGTGGAATTGGGTAGCCTTTTTCTTCCCAACTTTTTGGTTAGCTTATCGTAAAATGTATAAGTTGTTTATTATACTTACGTTATTGGCGATACCTAGTATCGTTGTAACTCCTTTTATAGATATTCCAGATGGGGTTTATTTAACATGTAGTTTAGTTCTTCAGTTAGGAACGATGATATTTACTGGATGGCAAGGAAACCGTTTATATTATAAGCATGCTGTTCGTGTTTTACATAAGGGAGAAAATATGCCAGATCATGAGAAGGCGTATTACCTACAATCAAAGGGGAGCGCTAGTTTTGCTGGTATGGTTGGTGTCCAGGTTATAGTTGGAATCGTGTTTGGTGGAGCTATGTTCGGACTCTCCCTTTTACAAACTGAGCCGAATATTAAAAATGTTGTTCGTTCAAGTAGTGAAGGTGTTACTTTAGAGATTATGACGGATAATCCAACTTGGAAGTTTGTGAAGAAAGAACAAGATTATGATGTAGTAGAATTTACTGGTTATGATTATACAGAGAAGAAAAACGTGAAAATTAAATTTGCTGTTTATTTTAGTGAAGACTATTTTGAATGGCAAGAAGTATATGAGAATAATAAGAAGTTAAGTGAAGATGAGCTAGAAGAGTATCAATTTTATATTGAGGAAAATGGATGGGGGCTCTAGTGAGAATTCGTTCATTTTGAAAATGAGAATCTTGTGAAGGTTCTTCTTTTTTATTGGAAACACCATACGAATTGAAATTTTGTAAAATACAATAAAAAATGAGAATTCCAGGTAGGCTTGTCAATAACGTGAGACTATGGCACTATAAAGAAATGCTATACAAATTTTATTTATCGAGATGTAAACATCAATTTTGATTTTTACGTATAAATAATGAACGGAGGAAATGAATTTATGGCTACTTTACCAAATTGTCCAAAATGTAATTCAGAATATACGTATGAGGATGGCGTTCTTTTCGTATGTCCAGAATGTGCTCATGAGTGGGGCCAAGAAGCAGAAGCTGAAAATAATGATGGTGCAAAAGTTGTAAAAGATGCGAACGGAAATGTTCTTCAAGACGGCGATGCTGTTACTGTCATTAAAGATTTAAAAGTAAAAGGAACTTCTTCAGTTGTGAAGATCGGTACGAAAGTAAAGAGTATCCGTCTAGTTGATGGCGATCACGATATTGATTGCAAAATCGACGGTTTCGGAGCGATGAAGTTAAAATCACAATTCGTTAAGAAGGCGTAAGTAAAAAGAGGAGGCGAGTAGCCTCCTCTTTTTTATTGTCATTTTTTTTTCGGTATAATTTCATTCAGCGCGAACAGTGCACCATTTACCGGGCACCATAGTCAACTTCTTTCAACTGACACCGCTTATTAAAGAAGGTCTTATATCCAAGCTGTAAGAAGATAATGACAGCGAAAGCGGTACTTCCTGAAATACCGAGTATGATGGCGATTTGATATTGAATGGCTGTAAATGGTGAAACACCAGCTAATATTTGCCCGGTCATCATGCCCGGTAAGCTTATAATCCCCATTCCGACCATAGAATTGATTGTTGGCAAAATAGCAGAGTCAAAAGCGTCGCGTATGAGTGGAGCAGTTGCTTCTTTCGGTGTTGCACCGAGCATAAGTGCTCCTTCAATTTGACCTCTTTGCGATTTCATGTTGTTTAAGAATGTATTTGCACCGAGAGAAACACCTGTCATTGCATTTCCAACTAACATTCCCGTAATCGGAACGATATATTGCGGCGCATACCAAGGATCATGCCCGATTATAACAAAGATAAATAGTAGAAGTGGCCCAATTGATCCGGCAACCATGGAAAGAGCGGCTACTCGTTTTAAGTCTTTTGACATCGGGATATTGACTCGTTTATAAATATTAAAAATTGCAAAGGTAGTAATAGAAGTAATAAGAGCAATTGTATAAAATGGATTACTATTTTCAAATACGTATGTAAGGACATAGGCAACAAGTACAAGCTGAATCGTCATACGGAATGTTGCGAGTGCAATTTGTTTTTCACGCGGAATACCTTTTAATTTTACAAGTCCAATTAAAATAAGAATGAAAATATATGCAGCGGCAAGTTGCCAAATTTGGAGTTCAATAACGCCCTTCAACTGAGAGCACTTCCTTTCTAGTTGCACCGTTTGCTTTACTAATTTCAATAATGTCGTCTGCAATTTCTTCTGGAAGTTGTTGCGAGTGTGTGATGAAGATAACTGTTTTTTTCTTTTCTCTTGCCAGTATAGTGAATTGTTTCATAACGCGGCGTTCTGTATCACTATCTAGCGCCGAGGTTGGTTCATCTAATAAATAGACAGGTGGATCCATAAGTACGATACGTGCAAAAGCAAGTCGTTGTTTTTCCCCGCCTGATAATGAATCAGCGTTGTCTTCTAAATTTTTTTCTAAGCTAACAGTCGCTAATGCGCTTCGCAGGGCATCATCATTTGGAAATGGTTTTTCAGAAAGACGAAGTCCCATTAATAGATTGTCTTTAATGGTTCCATCGAAAATAGGTGGCGTTTGCCCAAGCATAACTACGTCACGTCGTAATTGAATAGGGGGATAATCAGAAATTAGTTTTCCGTTATATTCAATTGTGCCAGATGTTGGAGATTGTAGATCATTTAACATGCGGAGCAAGGTGCTTTTTCCACTCCCGCTTTCACCGATAATACATGTGATTTTTTCTTTTTGAATCTGTAAATAAGGAATGTGTAGTATATCTTTATAGGTAACGTCTTTTAATATAAACATAAATTGCTCCTTTCAGATTCTAGTTATCCCGCTATTTGCGGGCAGTAAGCCCCCACCTCAAAATTCAGCGAAAGCAAAGAAGTTAGGTGGGGGGCGGGCTGCCCGTAAAAGCCCGATTGGTGAGGGCTGATTAAAGTTTCACTTTATATCGTATCAAAAAAGAGAAGAGAACGGTTATAAAGAGCAACGTTTTTTCTTCGTCTTGAGTTTTATTAATAAGTTAAGTAAACGATCTAATTCTTGGCTGAAAGAAATTACTTTATCATGAGTGAATCCGTACTTTTCAACGAGATAGATCAATTCTTTCTTCTTCGCTTCTATTCGATCGTTTAGTTTCGTTAAGTTCATAAGTGAAATGAAATGCCTCCTGTAAAAGTATTTACAACATAAAAAATAAGACCGAATGACTTCGGTCTTAAAGGAAATAATAAACAACTTATAAATAGCATACACTGTTTATCACTAGTTTTTAATATAAAAATGAAAAATAAATCATTATCCATGTTGAGAAAGATGTGTCTGATAATTATATTGTAACTAATAAAAGAGGCTGTCTACATAGTAGACAGCCTGTAAAGTATTAACCCTTATGATATTTGTACATCCAAAGAAGACCTGATTTTAACAATCTCGGTACACGCCCCATTAATGGTTGGTTTGCTAGTAAACCGAAGCCGTGCTTCTTACCAAGAGAACCGAGAACACCTTTTAATTTAATTACAGGTAGTTCATCAGGAAGTGGCTCATTATTCCAACGTTTTAATAATATTTGGACAATTTGTTCTCCTTGACCTTCAGCAAGTTGAGCAGATGGTGCATGTGGAAGTGCTGCACAATCTCCTACAACGTAAACGTGCTCGTTATTTGGAATATTGTGATATTTTGTTAAAACAACCCGTCCGCTACCATCTTGTTCAACTGGAAGGTTTCGAACAACTTCATTTGCTTGAATACCAGCTGTCCAGACGATTGCATCACATTCAAGTGGCTCATCGTGGTTGTACACAATATTTGGTTCTACTTTTGTAATGTTAGAGTTTCGTATAATGTTAACTTTATGCTTTACAAACCATTCTTCTACATATCTACTTAATTTCTCTGGATATGGGAATAAAATTCTATCTTTTCGATCAAATAAATAGATTTTTAAATCAGAACGGCTTTCGCGAAGTTCACTTGCTACTTCAACGCCACTTAAGCCCGCACCAACAACAGCAACTGTTGCATTCGGTTCTAGACTATTTAATTGTTCATATGTCTTACGTGTTTGTTCAATCGATTGTAGACTGTGCGTATATTCCTTTGCTCCAGGAACGTTATGATATTTATCTTCACAGCCAAGTCCGATAATTAAATCATCATATTGGATTGCTTCGCCGCCATCAAGATGAACAGCTTTTTCTTCGAGATCAATATTTGTTATTGTGCCGTATTGAATATTAAGGCGTGGGTGATCAGGAAACGGTATGCGAATATGCGTTTCTGAAATTGTACCCGCTACTAATGCATAATATTCAGTTTTGAAACAATGGTATGGTACTTTGTCGATTAATGTCACTTGTACATCATCCGGAAGTTGGTTGTTTGGAAGTAGCCGTTGCAGAATTCTCATTCCACCGTAGCCGCCACCTAGTATTACGAGGTGTTTCATGATGGATTACCCCTTTTCTGTTGAAATATCCCCTAATCACACAATTTTATATTAATAAAATATTTCGACTTTACTCAATCAAATTATATCGAATTTGTGAACAAATAACAATGCATGAATGAATACTCTGTTGTACAATAAGAAGAAAAGTAAAGTAAACTGTTTTCATTTTTTAGTTACTATTTCATTATGAATAGCATGTTATATAAAATAAAACCATCTACTTTGAAGTGAAATAGTGAAGTAACTAAATAGTTTAGAATGTATAACGAAAACAACAAGAGAAAACTTAGTTTTATTCTTATAGATAAGGTCAGAAAGTAATTTGTTTTGTAGTACAGGGGGGAGAATTTTGATTAAACCGTTAATTGAATTTTGTGTGGGTAACCTTGCGAGTGGCTCACAAGCAGCTTTAGAGAAATTAGAAAAAGATCCGAATTTAGATGTAATGGAGTATGGTTGTTTAGGATATTGTGGTATTTGTTTTGAAGGACCATTTGCACTTGTAAATGGTGAAGTAGTACAAGGTTCTACAGTAGAAGAACTTGTCAATAATGTATATGAGTATTTGGATGAAAATCCAATGTTTTAAGGTGTTGCAATCGGCAGCACCTTTTTCTTTTTCTATTAGATAAAATCCTATTTCGCAGGGGAGGATAATATTGTATATAAATAAAAAAGGCCCTTTTAGAAGGGCTTTTTTCTTACACAATTTGCGCAAGAATGGCTCATCGCCAAATGTTGTCAAATATGAGAAACGGGGGACATTCATATTGTGTTCTAAAAGCATGCATTTTATACTTAAAATAACAAATTATTTTTGGAGTGAATACAAATGAGCCAATTTTCTTTTACAAAAATGCATGGTCTTGGCAATAGTTATATATATGTAAATATGTTTGAAGAACAAATTCCCGAAGAAGATTTAGCTCTTGTGGCGGAAAAGGTTTCAAATATTAATACTGGTATTGGAGCAGATGGAATGATTTTAATTTGTCCATCTGACGTAGCTCCGGTGAAAATGCGCATGTTTAATAATGATGGTTCAGAAGGCAAGAGCTGTGGTAACGGTTTACGCTGCGTAGCGAAATATGCGTATGAGCATAAACTAGTAGAAGATACAGTTTTCGCAATTGAAACGTTAGCTGGCATTGTAACGGCGGAAGTAACGGTAGTAGAAGGGAAAGTTACATTAGCGAAAATCGATATGGGAGCGCCTCGTTTAACACGTGCAGAAATACCGATGCTTGGTGAAGGTGAAACGCCATTTATTCGTGAAAACTTCTTATACAATAATCATCGTTATGCATTTACAGCTGTTTCAATGGGGAATCCGCATGCAGTTATTTTTGTTGATGATGTAGAACAAGCACCTCTTACAACACTTGGACCAGTTCTTGAGACACATGAAATGTTCCCAGAGCGAGTAAATGTTGAATTCATCGAGATTTTGAATGAAGAAGAGATGAACTTCCGCGTTTGGGAACGTGGATCTGGCGTAACACAGGCTTGCGGAACAGGGGCGTGTGCTGCGGTTGTAGCCTCTATTTTAAATGGAAAGATGGAACGTGGTAAGGAAATTACAGTTCATTTAGCTGGTGGCGATTTAATGATTGCATGGACAGAAGAAGGCAATGTGTTAATGAAAGGACCAGCGGAAGTAATTTGCCGCGGAGTGTATGAGTACAAGATAGAAGCGTAAAGATGTATAATAGAATGAGAACAGAAAGGATGTGTATTTCATGATTGAAGTAACAGAACAAGCAGCTTTTCAAATTAAAGATATGTTAAAAGATGCTGAAGATGGAGAGAAGTACGTGCGCCTTGCTGTACATGGCGGCGGATGTACGGGCCTTTCTTACGGCTTAGGATTTGAAGTAGAACCAAAAGAAGACGACACAGTTCTTGAGTTTTTCGGTGTTGAATTTGTTATCGATACAGAAAGTGCTCCAATTGTTAAAGGAGTAAAAATTGATTATAAACAATCTATGCTTGGCGGTGGATTCACAATCGACAATCCAAACGCAATCGCATCATGTGGATGTGGATCATCTTTCCGTACAGCGACGAATGCTGGTAAGCCAGAAGAGTGCTAAGTTTTTAGTAGAAATAGAGAAAGACCTTTTTAGCGATGAAATAAAATCGTTAAGGAGGTCTTTTCTTTTGCCATAAAAGCCTAATTGGCGAGGGCTGATTAAAATTTCACTTTATCTTTGCATAGATGCAAGTATCAGTTAGTTGTTTGCCGTCAGCTGAAAGATCTTCATTACGTAATATCCCTTCAAGCTCAAAACCTAATTTTTCAGGAATCGCACGACTTTTCGTGTTATTACGTTCACATCGTATTTCAATCCTTCTAAATTTGAATAACTGAAATCCAAGGTTTATTAACGCATTTACTACTTCTGTCATATATCCATTGCCACTAAATTGCGTGTTAATCCAATATCCAATTTCACATTTAGAAACCTTCCAATCAATGCCGTGAAGGCTAGCGGTTCCAATAAAATCATTCGTCTCTTTATGATAGATAAGATAGCGAAAGCTTTCTCTTTTCAAAAAATCTATATGCGCATTTCTCAGGAGAATTTCCGTTTCTTCAACAGTAGGAATGGACTGGAATAAAGACAACCACTGCTTTAATTCACTGATTGAATCTTTAATAGCTTCATGTACTACATTCCCTTCACCTGCTTGAAGGGGGGCTCGAAGAATGAGTCTGTCTGTTTCTATTTGTAACGGAACATCTAATAAAATAGGATTCATATTATTTCTCCTCTCGAAACCTTTAAATTAGGACAGAGTGAAACTTATGTAAAAAACTTTCGCTCAAAAGCTAGAAAATAATAAATACATATTCAATTCATCATTTAGAAATCCCTTTTTACATATTGAAAATGAAACGGTTAGTTGAATAAGGAATGATTATTTTTTTGATTTTTTTCTTTTGCATAATTAGAAGTTGGTTTATGTGTATGAAGAAGTTTAATGAAGTGGTAGCAACTCATCTAAATTTAAAATCTGTACTCATTCCAATTGGTGACGGAATGATGGTTTCTAAAGTGAAGAAATAACTATTATCTTACAAAAGTGTAATGTTCATGTCATGTTTTTGAATTTCTTCTTTAAGCTCTGAGATTTAAGATAACAATATAAGAAAAAAACATGAGGTGAAGGAAATGAAAAGATATATTGCACTGTTTAGTATTTTAGTTGTATTCGCAAGTTTGTTAGTTGGTTGTGATATTAACCGTATGGGGAAAGATGAGTATTACGTTCAAATCACAGTAGATGGAAAAGAGTATAATGGTAAGTCTGATAATGGTGAGCCGTATAAAAATTACGAATATAAGTTAACTGGTTTTGATAAAGAGGGAAAAGAAAAAGAATTAGAATTCACAGCTCAAAAAAACTTACGTAAAGATGCATTCTTACGTGTATATCATTCAGATAAAAAAGGTGTATCGGCTTGGGAAGAAGTAAAGAAAGATGAGCTTCCTGCGAAAGTGAAAGAAAAGCTAGGTGCAAAATAAGAATAAAAAAGGAATTGACGAACAAGGTCAATTCCTTTTTATATTCTCAAAATCCTCTTCTGAAATGACTTTCAATCCATGTCTTTTGAATAAAGCAGCTGTTACTCCGTAACCAGTTTGTTTATTTCCGTTAAATTCTCCAGTGTAAATCGTAGAACTACCACAAGATGGACTGCGTTCTTTTAAAATAATATATTCTGGATGTAAATTCTTAATTTGTTCTAGAGCTTTATAAGCACCACTCACGAAAGATTCTGTGACATCTTCACCATCTTTTGTCATCACTTTCGCTTTTCCATCCAAAACATCATCGCCATTCCCGCCAATAATTTCAGCTGAGGGACGAGGCGTTGGCAATCCTCCTAGTACTTCAGGACAAATGAGGACTGTATCTTCTTGTTGCAGCAGCTCCTCTATTTTTGAAACGAGATTGTCATTTCCATCATACCGACAAGCGATACCACCTAAACAAGCGCTAATTACGATCATATTTTCATCTCCAATAAAAAATATTCAATGTCACGCCAATTTCTCTTCCTGCCTCTTACTTATATATGAGGTGATATAAATGGGAAGCTTATATAATTTAATGAAACCATATAGTGAATTTCGAAGTAAAGAAGAGTTTAATACATATCAAAAACAAGTTTTGAAGTGCTACCGATTCCAATTAAATAAAACGGATGCTATCATTATTCATTTTTTAGGAAAGTATGCGGTGAATGAGAAACAAAAAACAGTAGGAGTTGCTTGTCCGTTAATGGAGACGATTGCAACGAATGTTGGAAAAAGTATTCGTACAGTACGCCGCTCCATTGCAAAGTTAGAGGAACTAGGAATTATAAAGCGTGTTGCAACAAAAGAAAGACATAGACGCGGCGGGTATAGTGCGAACTTATATGTATTTCTTACATCTGCGATTGACCGCATGGATGACCGTATGAAAATGTCCGCTTGTAAAAATGAGGATAATGCAGCTAGCTGTAGTAAAAATGAGCAAAAAAGCGCAGGGGAAACAATTCTTTTTAAAAACATTCCACAAATAAAAGAGAATAGAAAAGGAACGTATGAGCTTGATGAGACGTATTGTCGTCATGATATACCGAAGCCTTTTATATACGCACTTGTGCCGATGACGAGTAATCCGAAGAAGATTAATATATTTTGGAGTAAGGTGGAACTTGCGTATAAAAAGAGCGGATTACTAGAGCAAGGTGTGTTACTGGAGCAAATATTAGCTGATGAAGAAGTGTATGGAAATTTCATTTGGCGAGTGAAGAGTGTTGTGAGAGCGTATAAATACGGGGAAATCCGTAAAAATGTTAAGGCTCTTTTATACAGTACAGTGCGGGATCTATTTTTAGAGGTTGGATTAGAATGGGGAGCAGCTGTGAGAAGAAGTAAGGGAGTACCGTTATTTGATCCGTTTAAAAAAGAGCCATGCGTATAACACATGACTCTAATTAGCTAATCGAACTTTCTTACAACTGGAACACGAATCGCTACAAATAGTACGAAGACGATAACGGCGATTGCACCGCTTTTCATAACGGTTACGATTGGAATTCCTATTGCAAGCGCGATTGATGTGAATGCATAAGAAAGCGGGATAAAGCCCATTGATGATAGCATAAGTAAACTCATTACGCGTCCCATCATTTCTTCTTTTACTGTTGATTGAATCATCGCCATAAGCGGAACGATCGCCATTGCGATTGTAATACCGTAAAACATGCCGGCTAATAATGCTTGCCAAAGTACGGTGCTAAAGTTGATGGATAAGAAGAATACACCAGACAGTAACATCATGATAATGCAAAATAGACCGCGTCTACGATTAATATTTTTTAAACCGACAATGACAGCGCCTATTGCCATTCCGCCGCCGACAGATGCTTCTAAGTAACTGAACTGGAGCGAGTCACCGTGCAGAACATTTTTAATGAAAAGCGGGAAGCCGACTTGCATCGGACCAATTAAAAATAGGTTTAAAAAGGCGCTACAAAGAAGGAAAGTCGAAAGGAATGGTGATTCCTTTACGTATAAAATTCCTTCTTTAATAGAAGTGAACATGCCTTTGTCTGTATTTTGCTGTTCTGGCATCGTAAATTGTATTTTTTGAACGAGTATGGCTGCGACGATTAGTAATAAAATCGTGATTGAAAAGATCGTTTCATAGTTCGTAAATTTGATAAGAATGCCGCCAAGTACAGGACCTAAGATAACCGATGCTTGGTTTGTCATTTGTGTAAGTGAGTTTGCTTGTGTTAAACGGCTTTTTTCTACAAGTTCAGGTAAGATAGATCCGTCAGCTGACCAGAAAAAAGCATCAGCAAGTCCGAAGAATAAAGCGAATAAAGCAAATGTATATAGTGTTACATCACCTACGATGAACCATGTAAGGATGGTTGCGACAAGAATAGCACGAATAATATTAGAATAAAACATAATGTTTTTTTTCGGGAATTTATCAGCTACAGCACCGCCGATAATCATAAAAATAAGCCTTGGAACACTAAGAGCTACGAAAACAACACCGAGTGAAGCTTCAAGGTTTAATGTTTTTGCTATGTACCACGTTTGTGAAAAAGTAAAAAAGGCTAAAGCAAAGCTTGAAAAGAGAGTAGCTGCCCAAAGAAAAAGGAAATTTGTATTTTTTAATAACGGTTTTCCGCGTCCCTCTAAAGCAGATTTATTTTGTTGTAGTTCCTCCATATTGCTTCCTTTCTATGTGACAAATTTAAACTAAAAAACCTGTTAACAATAGTTTTGTTCCGCGTTAACGGGCAGTAAAACTCCCACCTCAAAATTCGGCTCGAGTAAAGAAGTTAGGTGGGAGACCAACTGACCGTAAACGTCCGATTGGTGAGGGCTAATACTCAGTGGGGGATGGACAAAACCCCCACTGAGTATAGTTTCACTTTATACAGTTTCTAATATTTCTATACTGCACTTTCTCATTGTAGACAATAATAATGAATTTGCACAGTGGCTATTTAACGACAAAAAAGAAGATACCAAATGGTATCTTCTTTTTTGTCGTTCAGGCTAAAGCAATATAAATATCCAGTTGTACGTTGGTTGGATCTAACGCTCTTTCATCATAAAGCTCAAAGTCTGTTGTAAAAGCACGTTTGTTTTCTTTTGACCATTGCCAAATATATTCCCAAGCCTCACAAACGACTTCAGCGACGGGTCCCTTTCTCGTCGTAAATACCGCATACGTAGCGGCAGGTATTGTTAAAGTTGTCATATTTTCAGGTACGTCTTCTAATGAAGAAACGGGCATACCGATTGTAAATTGATATGTACCAGTTTCATTTGATTCGTAATTTGAGTAGAAAGCGAATGTTTCTTTCGTTTGTTGATTTGGGATGTGATGCATGATTTGTTCTTGGAAGTAGCGGTTCCAAAGTTGTGGGATTTTTCCTTCAGTAGATGCCTCTTTTTCATTTGTCGTCGTGATCGAAACGCCGATTGCTTGGAAAGCTTCTTTTTTTACGATCTTAGGTTCTTTCATTTTAAAATATCCCCCTTATCATATAGAACGTTTGTTCTTATTTATTGTAACATATTTTGGAAGGATACGGTAGCACAATAATAAAAGAACTCCTTCACGTAAAAGGAGTTCTTTTCATTTCTATATTAAAACATACTCGAGCTATGCATCGGTTGAAGTTTTGCGCTTGGATCGAAGTAAGCTTTTGCATTGTTTACTGCTGTCGGTGCTTCACCGAAGCCGCAAGCGATGAGTTTTACTTTTCCTTCATATGTACAAATGTCACCAGCAGCGTAAATGCCAGGAATATTTGTTTCCATTTTCGAATTCACGAGAATGCTGTTTTTTTGTATATCTAAGCCCCAGTTTTTAATTGGGCCAAGGGAAGAAACGAAGCCGTAGTTTACGATTACATCATCAACATCGATGATAATTTTTTCTTCCGTTTTTACATGCTGAAGAACGACTTGTTCAATGTTGTCATCACCAATGAGTTCTACTGGAACGTACGGTGTGCTTACTTCTGCACGAGAATTCATTAAGCTTTCTACGCTATGTTCATGCGCACGGAATTTATCACGGCGATGAACGATTGTAACTTTGTCAGCGATTGGCTCTAACATCATTGTCCAATCAACCGCTGAGTCGCCGCCGCCAAATACTACGACGCGCTTACCAGCAAATTTATTCATATCATCAACGAAATAATGTAAGTTTTTCTTTTCATACTTTGCTGTACCTTCTAATTCTAAACGGCGTGGTTGGAAAGCACCATTGCCGGCAGTAATAATAACTGATTTAGAATAGTGAGTCTGCTTATTCGTAACAAGTTTAAATATACCGTCAGCTTGTTTCTCAAGCGTATCAACAGCTTCTTCTAAACAAACCGTTGGATCAAATTTCTTCATTTGCTCTTTTAAGTTATCAACTAATTCTTGTGCGCGCACTTTTGGAAATCCAGCTACATCATAAATGTATTTTTCAGGGTAGAGTGCGGATAATTGTCCTCCAAGCTGAGGTAAGCTTTCAATGATTTTTACACTTGCTTGTCTCATACCGCCATAAAATGCTGTGAATAGTCCTGTTGGACCACCACCAATAATTGTTATGTCGTAAACTTTTTGATTTTCTGCCACTTTCATTCCCCCTATAGATGGAATTTTGATATTGATTTCATATATTGTTCATATGTACACGAAAATCCTGCAAATGATGACACTTTCAAATAAATGATAGCATATTTGAGTTCATAATACTTCTGAAAACGACTGAATTGTGTGTAAGTTTTCGCATAGATGCTTTTTAAATTGTATAAAATATGGGGAAAGGAAAATACATGAAAAAAAGGCTGAAAAACCCTTGAAAACGCTATGTTATTTTAAAATATTGATAATTCTCCAGACGCTTGAATTCTGTAATAAAACCGACTAATATAGGGAAGTATTATGTTAAATTTCTATGACAAAATTCGTACGATTTTTTGACTGCGTTTTGTTATGATATAGAATGTGATAAATTCCACATTCTTGACAAATAGAGTTTTTAGTACTTGGTATTATTTTTCATTACTATTATATAAAGAAAAGGGTTGTGATTTGGTGAAGACTCCAAAAATCGTAGTTTTAGGTGCAGGTTATGGCGGGATGATTACGACTGTTCGTCTGCAAAAAGCATTATCTGTAAATGAAGCTGAAATTACGTTAGTAAACAACAACAGCTATCACTACCAAGCGACTTGGTTACACGAGAGCGCAGCTGGTACATTACAAGATGAAAAAATCTGTCTAGATATTCAAGACGTTATTGATACAAATAAAGTGAACTTTGTACAAGATACAGTAGTAGAAATTAAAGCTGCTGAAAAACGCATTATCTTAAAAGACGGTGAGTTAGAGTATGACTACTTAGTAATCGGTCTTGGTTTCGAATCAGAAACATTCGGAATTACAGGATTAAAAGAGCATGCATTCTCAATCGCTAACATTAATGCAACTCGTCAAATTCGTGAGCATATGGAAGCTAGTTTCGCTAAATATGCAACTGAACAACGCGATGAGTTAGTAACAATCGTTGTTGGTGGTGCTGGATTTACTGGTATCGAGTACGTAGGTGAGCTTGCGAACCGTGTTCCTGAACTTTGCAAACAGTACAATGTACCACGTGAAAAAGCACGTATCATCTGTGTAGAAGCTGCTCCAACAGCACTTCCAGGTTTCGATCCTGCATTAGTAGAATACGCTGTGAAACAACTTGAGAAAAAAGGCGTAGAATTCCGCATCGGTACAGCGATTAAAGAAGCAACTGAAGAAGGTATTATCGTTGCAAATGGCGATGATACTGAATTAATTAAGTCTGAAACAGTAGTTTGGGCTGCAGGTGTTCGTGGTAACGGTATTGTGGAAGAGTCTGGCTTTGAAGCAATGCGCGGACGTGTAAAAGTTGATGAGTACATGCACGCTCCAGGATACGAAGATGTATTCATGGTTGGTGACGCAGCGTTAATCATTAACGAAGAAATTAATCGTCCATACCCACCAACAGCACAAATCGCAATTCAACAAGGTTACAACATTGCACATAACTTAACTGTGTTAGTTCGTGGCAAAGGTGAAATGAAAACATTCGCATTCGACAATAAAGGGTCTGTATGTTCTTTAGGTCATGACGATGCAATGGGCGTTGTTATGGGCAAAAAGTTAACAGGTTGGAAAGCTTCCTTCATGAAGAAAGTTATCGATAACCGTTACCTATTCTTATTAGGTGGACCTTTATTAGTTCTTAAAAAAGGTAAATTAAAGTTCTTTTAATATATAGTAGAAGAAGCAGAAACGGCTAAGAGCTGTTTCTGCTTTTTTCATGTGAAAAATATAGTATAATATATAAAAAGAAAGAATATTCTGTTCGTTCTGGTAGAGGAGGGTATTACATCATGGAGAAGCGAGGGAAAGTGTGGTTAGCTGTCAGTGGCCTAGTAGCTACAAAAGATGGCAGGTGGCTATTCGTTAAGAAAAAATACAGTGGATTAAAGGGGAAATGGTCTTTACCGGCTGGTTTTGTAAATGAAGGTGAGACGGTTGATGAAGCTGTGAAACGTGAAGTGTTAGAAGAGACAGGTATTGTCGCTCATGTGAAGGGGATCATTGGTGTTCGATCGGGCGTGATTCGCAATGAGATTAGTGATAACATGATTATTTTCCTTTTGGAGCCTGAAGGAGAAAACATTATTGTACAGGAGAAGGAATTGTCTGAAGTAGCATTTTTACATCCAGAGACGATTGCGGACGATCCTAATACGTCGCTGCTTATTAAATATTTGCTAGAAGGAAGATCAGAGCTGCATCTTGAGATGAATAAAACATTAGATCCAGGAGAGCAATTTGGTTATACAGCCTATCACGTATTTACGGCGCAGACGAAGGAGGGGGAGAAAGAGTGAGTATACCGGTACTACTTATTTCAATGATGTTATTTTTTATTTTGTTTTTTGGAATTGGATTTTTACTCAACATGATATTGCGAGCGACATGGGTAATGGTTATTGTGTATCCGATTGTTTGTATACTTATTATTAATAAGGCGAGTGTGTGGGATTATTTTTCAAAGCCGAAAGAAACATTCTCTTCATTTGGGACAAGTGTATCGCATTTAGGACAAGCAGATGTGTTTATTCTATCTACTGGATTAGTAGGCGCTGCTTTAGCCGGAATTGTAATTAAGAAGCTTCGGAAAAGCGGATATCAAATGTTTTAATCTCCAATTCATTTGGAGATTATTTTTTGCATATTCCTTCATCGTATAGGGAATGATTAACGATGAAGGAGTGTGGAATATAAAAATGTTAAAACGATATTGTATTCGCATTATGATGACTTGTTTACTTGCAATCGCATTATGCGTAACATGGAAGGCTTTCACAGGAGTTTCTTTATTAGAGATTGTAAAGACATATGAGGGAACGAGTGCAAAAGAAGTACATGCAGCAGAAGTTAAGAGAAACGTTGCTCCGAGTAAAGAAGTGATAAATGCTTTAGAGCAGGCAAACGACTGGTCTAAATATCGTTCAATTGAAATGACTGCAACAGGTTATACGTCGGGAATTGAGTCAACTGGTAAGAGGCCAGGACATCCAGAGTATGGTATTACATATTCAGGTGTTAAAGTGAAAAGGGATTTATATTCCACAATCGCTGCGGATTTACGCGTATTCCCGATCGGAACGATTCTATTCGTGCCAGATTACGGGTACGGGGTTGTTGCTGATAAGGGTGGTGCTATAAAAGGAAACCGTCTTGATCTATATTATGATACGGTGAAAGATGTTTATAGCCAATGGGGTAAGAAAAAAGTAAATGTATACGTAGTAAAAATAGGAAATGGTAAGTTTACAGAAGAAGAGTTAACGATGTTAAATGAAGACGAAACGATGCAAGTGTTTCGTGGTCAATATTTAAAACAAAGATAGTCTAGTGGGAATTACGCTAGACTTTTTTATTTTATAATAGAAGAAATATGGATTATATAGGATGCAATAGAAGTTAGAATTGTCGCATTTTATCGAAAATAAAGTTATAATAAAGGTAGAGTAGAGAAATTTAGGGGGTCTGAACATGTTTCAAGTACAAAAAGAATTAGCAAGCCATGAAGCGGTGATTGTTGCCTTATTTGAAGAAGAGAAAACGAGTAGTTTTGTACAAGAACTGGACAAAGCTTTTGAAGGACAATTACAAGTTTTATTAGAAGAAAAAGAACTTTCTACTAAGAAGAAAGCTATTTCAAAAGTACATAGTTTAGGAAAAACAAATGTGAAACGTTATTATTTCGTTGGTTTAGGTAAGAAAGAATCTTATACGACGGAAACATTACGTGCGGCTCTTGGTAAGACGTTTAAAACGTTACAGGCAGCAAAAGTACAAGATGCAGCAATCTTACTTGATTCTTTCGTAACAGAGAAATTAGATGCGATTGATGTAGCTCACATTGCAGCAGAAGTACAAGGTCTTGGTACATATGAGTTACAAACGTATAAATCAGATAAAAAGGATCGTGTGGAGCTAGAGAAATTCACGGCTATTACAGCGGAAGATGCACAAGAAATTGAAGCTGCATTAACAGTTGGTTACGTACATGGACGTGCAACAAATTCAGCTCGTACACTTGTAAATATGCCGCCAAACGTATTAACAGCGACGAAGCTTGCTGAGTATGCTGTTGAATTAGCGGAAAAGTATGATATGGATTATAAAGTTCTTGAGAAAGAAGAGATGGAAGATCTTGGTATGGGTGCATTACTTGCAGTAAACCAAGGTTCTACTGAGCCACCGAAAATGATTGCTCTTATTTATAAAGGAAAAGAAGAGTGGACAGATGTAATTGGATTCGTTGGAAAAGGAATTACATACGATACAGGTGGTTATTCTTTAAAACCGCGTGAAGGCATGGTTGGTATGAAGGGTGATATGGGCGGCGCAGCTTCTGTTTTAGGCGCAATGGAAATTATCGGAGAACTTCGCCCAGAGCAAAATGTGATCGCTGTTATTCCGTCAACGGATAACGTTGTAAGTGGTACAGCATTTAAGCCGGACGATGTGATTACGTCTATGAGCGGAAAAACAATTGAAGTATTAAATACAGATGCAGAAGGTCGCTTAGCATTAGCTGACGGTATTACGTATGCGAAAAAATTAGGTGCAAACTATCTGATTGATGTTGCGACATTAACAGGTGGTGTAATTGTTGCACTTGGAAATCATACGACAGGCGCAATGACAAACAATGAAGAGTTGTTTGAGCAAGTGCTAGAGGCATCTATGGAAACAGATGAATCAATTTGGCAATTACCGATTTTTGATCGTGATAAGGAACGCGTGAGAAACAGTAAATTTGCTGATTTAAATAACTCACCAGGCCGCGAAGGACATGCGGTTATGGCAGGTACATTCTTAGGTGAATTCGCTGAAGATACACCTTGGGTACACTTAGACATCGCTGGAACATCTGAATCATCAGGAGCGCATGATTTAGGGCCAGCTGGAGCGACAGGTGCAATGGTACGTACACTTGCAACACTTGTTGAACGTTTCGGAGAAGAATAAAAGAAAAAAAGCAGTTCCGAAATGGAAGACATCCATTTCGGAACTGCTTTTTTATAACCAAGATTCCCATAATTTTTTCCACATAGGATCTGGAATAACTAATCGATTCTGGTCTTCAGGTGATATTCTTAGTGCAATATTCTGTTCTTCATCACGTTCGATTTTCTTAATCCACTCTGGTTCTATAAGAAGTTCTTTCCCAAGTGCAAGGAGTGGAATGCCCGATTGTAATGCTTTCAGTGCATCATCAGCTGTTTGAATAGCACCAACGCCAATTAATGGAATACGTTCTCCAACTTTTTTCATAATCCATTCCATACGGGTATGATGTTTTTCCACACCTCTTCTCGGAAGTGACCAAAAATCACCATTTGATATGTGGAGATAACTTAATTCTGTATTTGCAAGTTGGTCCATTAATTGTAATGAATCAGCCATTGTAAATCCTTGTTCACCAGCTTCTTCGGGAGAAATTCGATAACCGACAATAAATGATTTATTTGCATATTGTCTTGCCGTTTCTAAAACAGCTTCTACGACAGCTAATGGGAATGTAGTACGATTTGTAAAAGAACCACCGAATTGATCTTTACGGTTATTTGTTTGCTGGGAGAAAAACTGGTGGATTAAAAATCCATTGGCACCATGAATTTCAACACCATCAAACCCTGCTTTAATCGCGCGGAGAGTTGCTTGGCTGAAAGCATGAATGAGCTGCATGATCTCATTTTCGGTTAATTTTTGAATGTAATCTGAATGTGAGCTAGCATGTAAGCTTTTATGACCAGCATGAAAAATTTGTAAAATAGCTTTTGCACCTTGCTTTTTTATTGCAGTAGCAAGCTGCGTTAAATCATGAATAGTTGCATCTGAATCTGCTGCAAATCCTCTTTCCCAGGCTTGTCCATCAGCTTTAATATGGGCACAACCCGTTATGACCATACCAATACCATTAGCGCGATGGGCATAATATGAGAGTTCTTCTGCAGATACTCTTCCATCTTCTGTTGCGGATATTGTTGTCATTGGAGCCATAGAAATTCTATTTTTAATTGTTGCTCCATTTTGGAAAGTAAATGGCTGGAAAAGTAGATCGTATTTTGCGTTCATAGTTGAAAAGCTCCTTTAACGTATATGTAATTAGATTTCTATATATCTATTATTTTAGATTAACTTATGGTTAATTTAATCAGTGAAGACTATCTCCACTGATTAAATAGTGACTTTAAAGTTCATTTTGGACATATTCAGTAAATTGGCGAATGGTTTCTTCATTTCGGTGATAATATGTCCACTGTCCTACTCTCTCGGATTGTAACAATCCAGCTTTTTGCATGTTCACCAAGTAACTAGAAATTACGGATTGTGCCATGCCAGCTTTTTTTTGAATTGAACCTACACAAACACCAGTTTTAAAATCGTCATTTTCAGGTAGATGACATTGTACTTCAAAATGTTTCTTAGGATCTTTTAACCATGACAAGATTTGCCGACGAGTTTCATTGGATAATGATTTATATATTAATAAAGGTTCCATGTTTGTTATTATATCTATTTTTACAGATATGTCAAAGAGGAAGGTTTTCATAAAGAAATCGTATATAAAGTCCCGTTTAAAGCAAATGAAGTGCGCCCCGTTTCTTCAGAGACAACTAATATAAGTGCATCGCTTTGTTCTGATAAGCCAATTGCAGCTCTGTGACGTGTTCCTAGCTCAGAATCAACTTCGGTACTTTTCGTTAATGGAAGAATATTAGCTGCTGAGACAATATGATTATTTTTAACGAGAACGGCTCCGTCATGAAGAGGGTTACCTGGATAAAAAATGGATTCGAGCAATGGTGCAGTTAAATGGGCATTTAAAGTTGTTCCGGTTTGAATGAAAGGATGGAGTGTCTCGTTTCGTTCCACAACAATAAGAGCACCATGTTTTCGGGCGCTTAAATGCTGGACAGCTGTTGTGATGAACTGCGAGCTTTCCGTATAAGGTGATAAATACGCTTGAATATAGTATGTAGCTGCTAATGTTTGTACATTTGCTAACATATGATGAATATCTTCCATTTTGCACAAAATACATTCATTTTCTTTATCGATTGCTTGCCTCATAATTGATAATTCTTTTTCAGCAATTTCAATCATTTGCTTTGTTTGTATTTTGAGCTCTTCTGACAAGCCCCATTCTTGCATAATCCTCATTCCCTTTAGTGGAGTATTTAACCATAGTGTATACAAATATTCCTAGTAAAATCCTGTTAGATTGTAAAAAATATTGAGATACAGGTTGTTTTTTTCATATAATAAAGATATGACAAGCGAGAGGAGATAAAAGTATGAACTGGAAACAAGAATTTAGTCGCTGGCTTTCATATGCAGAGTTAGACGCAGAACTAAAAGAACAGCTAGAAAACATGAAGCAAGATGAGAAGAAAATCGAGGACAGTTTTTATAAAAATCTAGAGTTTGGCACAGGTGGTATGCGTGGTGAACTTGGTGCTGGTACGAACCGTTTAAATGTATATACAGTTCGTAAAGCAACACAAGGATTAGCAAAGTTTATTGAAAAATTAGGTGAAGAAGCGAAGAAGCGCGGTGTTGTTGTTGCGTACGATTCTCGTCATAAATCACCTGAATTTGCTATGGAAGTAGCTGCTACACTTGGTGCGCACGGCATTACAACATATGTGTTTGAAAGCTTACGTCCAACGCCAGTACTTTCTTTCGCAGTTCGTCATTTACATACAGTAAGTGGAATCGTTCTTACGGCAAGCCATAATCCGCCTGAATATAACGGTTATAAAGTATACGGTGAAGATGGTGGGCAGTTGCCTCCAAAAGAAGCTGATGAGTTAATTAGCTACGTAAACGCAGTAGAAGATGAATTAACAGTTGAGGTTGCTGATGTGGAGCAATTAAAAGCTGACGGTTTATTACATATTATTGGACAAGAAGTAGATGATGCATACGCTGCAGAATTGAACAATGTCATCATTAATAAAGAAATGGTACAAAAGGTTGGGAAAGATTTAAAAATCGTCTTTACACCACTACACGGAACATCAAATATTTCTGTACGCCGTGGTTTAGAGGAAGTTGGATTTACAGATGTAACAGTTGTAAAAGAGCAAGAGTTACCAGATCCAAACTTCTCTACAGTGAAATCACCGAACCCAGAAGAGCATGCAGCGTTTGAGTATGCAATTCGTGACGGTGAGAAGGTAGGCGCAGATGTGTTAATCGCAACAGATCCTGACGCGGACCGCCTAGGTGTAGCAGTTCGTAATCATGAGGGTGAGTTCCAAGTATTAACTGGTAACCAAACAGGTGCACTAATGCTTGATTACTTATTATCTCAAAAGAAAGAAAACGGAACGCTTCCAGAGAATGGTGTTGTATTAAAAACAATCGTAACGTCTGAAATTGGCCGTACAATCGCGAAAGCATACGGTTTAGATACAGTTGATACGTTAACTGGATTTAAATTTATTGGTGAGAAAATTAAACAGTATGAAGAAAGCGGACAATACGAATTCCAATTCGGTTATGAGGAAAGCTATGGTTATTTAATCCGTCCATTCTGCCGCGATAAAGATGCAGTACAATCTGTTCTATTTGCATGTGAAGTAGCTGCATACTACAAATCACAAGGTAAAACGTTATACGACGGTCTATTAGAAGTATTTGAGAAGTACGGATTCTTCCGTGAAGATCTTGTATCGTTAACGCTAAAAGGAAAAGATGGAGCGGAACAAATCCAAGAGATGATGGCAACATTCCGTGAGAATCCTCCGAAAGAAGTAGCGGGCTTAACAGTTGTAGCAGTTGAAGACTATAAAGCGAGCATCGTTACATCTTTACAAGATGGACATAAAGAAGAGATTCACTTACCGAAATCAAATGTGTTAAAATATCAATTAGAAGATGGTTCTTGGTTCTGCCTACGTCCATCTGGAACTGAACCGAAGATCAAGTTCTACTTCGGTGTTCAAGATAATTCTTTACAAAATAGTGAACAAAAGTTACTTACTATTAAAGAAGATATTATGAATCGTTTATAATATAAAGTAATTTTAAGTAGTAGGGAACAAAAGGGAGCGAAACCTCCCTTTTGTTCTATGTAAGGAAATAATCGTTATTGATTCTGACAGAAGAGAGGGTATTTTGTGATGAAAAAAGTAAGAAAAGCCATAATCCCAGCAGCTGGATTAGGAACACGTTTTTTACCAGCAACAAAAGCAATGCCAAAAGAAATGTTACCGATAGTAGATAAACCAACTATCCAATACATTGTAGAAGAAGCAATAAAATCAGGAATCGAAGATATTATTATCGTTACTGGTAAAACGAAGCGCTCTATTGAAGATCATTTTGATAATGCATTTGAGTTAGAGCAAAACTTATTAGAAAAGAAAAAGTATGAGTTACTTGAAAAAGTACAGGCTTCTTCAAAAATGGTAGATATTCACTATATCCGTCAAAAAGAACCAAAAGGATTAGGGCATGCAGTTTGGTGTGCACGTAAATTCATCGGTGATGAGCCATTTGCTGTTTTATTAGGTGATGATATCGTTCAAGCTGAAAAACCATGTTTACGTCAATTAATTGAAGAGTATGATAAAACGCTTTCTTCTGTTATTGGTGTACAAACGGTTCCAGAAGATGAAACACACCGCTACGGAATTATTGATCCGTTAGAGCAAGAAGGACGCCGTTACCAAGTTCGTAATTTCGTTGAGAAACCAGCAGCAGGTACAGCACCTTCAAACTTAGCAATTATGGGACGTTACGTCTTAACACCTGAAATCTTCATGTTCTTAGAACAGCAACATGTTGGTGCTGGTGGTGAAATTCAGTTAACAGATGCAATCCAAAACTTAAATGAAATTCAACGTGTATTCGCTTACGATTTCGAAGGAAAGCGCTACGACGTAGGTGAAAAGTTAGGATTCGTTCAAACGACAATCGAAATGGCCCTGCAACACCCAGAATTACGTGATGACATGGTTCCGATGATGCAGAGAATTTTAGAAGAATACACGAATCAAGATTCTTAATATAGTGATATAATCCCCTGTTGGATGAGCGATAAAGAAACGTATGTATTGCTTAATCTAAAGGGGGTTTTTTTGGAAAAAAAAGACACTCAGGAGAGAGTGTCTTTAATTTTGATCAGTAGGCTTTAGCTCATCAGCTTTGGATTTAATTTCATCAGTAATAGCGATATTAATATTACCAGCTGCTTTTTTGTATTCCTGAATTAATGAATTAACGTTTTGGTTAAATGAAATTAAGCTGCCACTTGGAGATTGGGCTTGTTCGTTAAGAGCAGTAATAATCCCGTATATTTTTTTATATTCTTCATAGGTTTCTTTATATTTATTAGGCTGTTCTTTTGCAGCTTCAGAGACTAACTTTAAATCATTTCCCATATTGCTATAAAACGTATCAACGGTTGTAATCATTCCGTCAATTTCTGTTCTCTTAGAACTTAGTGCATGATTGAAGTCATGTCTTTTATCTATTGCATTTGACCATGTAGTTGAATACTCGGATAATACGTAAGATGCTGCATATTTAAAGGTGTTTATATTATTATAAAAAGATGCTGCGGCAATTAAGTAATTATCTTCTTTTTTCTTTTGTGCTTGAAGAGCTTGATACTCCTCTTCTATATTTGTTACTTTTGTTATCGTAAAGAGAAGAACGATGACGGATATAACTGATGTAAGAAATAGTATTATAGATGTTATTAAAGATTTTTTGGCTGGTAATTTTCGTACTTTCTTAATGAATCCAATAACAATAAAGATTAAAGCTGCGCATAAACTAACTATAGTAAGAATTAAAAAGAAAAATGCTAGGCCGTTTCCGATGGTATATGGCATTCCTAACTCGCTATTTCCATATAATTTGTAACTGATGCTCATGCCTAGTATGAAAAATAAAGATAGTACTCCGACACTTACTTTAATAAGTGTATTTTTTGATAGATTCACTGATTTTCCTCCAAAACATTGTTCTAATTAGATGTGCAAAATATAAGATTTGCTGAATTAGCATAACAAAAATCATTTTCAATATGTGTCGTATATTGTCGAAAAATAAAAAAGAGTTATCTTAACATAGTAAGATAACTCTTTTTATTATGAAATCGTCGAATGAGAATGCTGATAAGCGGAACGACGTACAGCATAGTATATACGAGGTGCGATAATAGCACCGATAATTGTAAATACAATATCTTTTACTGCGAACCACATCATAATCATCCAAGCAGCTTTATAGCTCATATTACCACCCATGAAGAGATTGACTGCCCCGTACATATAAGTAGTACCGATAATATAAGTTAAAATAATTCCTGTGAAAGAGGCAATTGTAAAAGTAATAAATGTTGGTTTTTCCTTTTGTTCTACGAGTTTTCCTGATACGTAAGCAACGATAATAAATGCGATAATAAAACCACCAGTAGGATCTAAAAGTGCTCCAAATCCAGCTTTGAAGTTAGCGAAGATTGGCGCACCTGCTACTCCAACAAGCATATACACAGTCATTGATAATGCACCAAGTCTACTTCCAAGAAGAAGCCCTGCTAAAATTGCGAAAAATGGTTGCATAGATAATGGGATGCCCGCCACTTGTAGGAATGGGGCCCAAGATACAATATTTGCACCAATAGCCATAAGAGCAACGAACATGGCAGCTAATGCTAAATCTAAAACATGAAATCTTCTCATAATGTTAACCTCCTGTTGTTATTAGGTTAACATTATCGTAGCGAAAATGTTTACTTGTTGTCAATCAAAATATTTTGATAAGAAGGCTTCAAATAGTCTCTTAGCAACGTATACGGAATGCGAAATTGCGGAATTCCACTTGAATAAGGAGCAATCTCATATAAAGAGAAATAAATGACGAGATTGTCCGGTTCTAAAAAGAAGTGAAACTTTTTCGTGCTCATGACCTTTTCAGTTGCATCAGGAAAATAAATGCTTTCATTTTGGTTAATTTGTCTTACAATCTCAGCACGGATTACTTCTTTATATGTATCTTCTTTTTGAAATAAATCGTCTAAGTGTAGTAACTTTTTTTCGTTTAAATCAAATGTGTTTGCCTTCCACATATAAAGACCATGTGCCCCGCCTGTATATTGATAGTAATTCACATATAGGCTAAGAAAAGGTGGTTTATTTAAGGAGACTTTATAATCAACATTCGCCACGTACGGGTGAAATGGTGTACTAGATCCTTCTGTTTCTGTATAATATTTTTTTGCGTCTTTTTCTAATTTGGTTTTAAATTTGTCAGTAGATTTTTTGTAATAGAAATTGAGCTTATTTTGAAATTTAGAATCGGAAAAATTGTGAAACGAAGGTCTGCTAATTTGATATTCTATATAAGGTTTCTTACCTTTTTGCGTTACAGTCTTCACATCGATTGTCAGGTTAGATGTTTTGGCTGCTAGTGCACAATTTGGTACAATAGTCAGCAAGGAGAACATAAGCAGTAATATACAAAATTTCTGTTTCATTTAGGTGAAACCTCCTTATATAAGTGTTATAGGTAGTTTGAAAATAAATAGGTAAAATTATACATTTTAATTAAAGTTAGAGAAGGGGGAAGCGATATGGCAAAAACTTTAATGGATTCACTTGGAATTGAGTTGTTAGAGATGACAGAAGATAAGGTGGTTGCTACGATGCCTGTTGATGGGCGTACGCATCAGCCATTTGGATTTTTACACGGTGGTGCTTCTGTTGCGTTAGCAGAAACAGTAGCAAGTGTCGGTTCATACAATTTAATTGATCAAGAGAAATGCATCTGTTTCGGTCTAGAAATTAATGCAAATCATATTCGCTCAAAGAAAGATGGAATTGTAACAGCAATCGGGACACCGATACATAGAGGACATTCAACGATGGTTTGGGATATTCGTATCATTGATGAGAATGATGAATTACTATGCATATCAAGATGTACAGTAGCAATTAAAGAAAAACGTGAAAAATAGAAAAGAGGTTGCTCCTTAGAGCAACCTCTTTTTCTTATAATTAGAACTGGATTTTCTTCTCTAAGAAACCTTTTAGTTCGCTGATTGGCATACGAACTTGTTCCATTGTGTCACGGTCACGTACTGTAACAGCTTTGTCTTCAACAGAGTCAAAGTCATAAGTGATACAGAATGGTGTACCGATTTCGTCTTGACGACGGTAACGTTTACCGATAGAACCAGTTTCGTCAAAGTCTACCATGAAGTCTTTAGCTAGTTCTGCGAATACTTCAGTAGCACCTTCAGATAGCTTTTTAGATAATGGTAAGATAGCTGCTTTGTATGGTGCTAAAGCAGGGTGGAAACGAAGAACTGTACGAGAATCATTTTCTAATTGCTCTTCTTCATATGCATCACATAAGAATGCTAATGTTACGCGGTCAGCACCTAAAGATGGCTCGATGCAGTACGGTACGTAACGCTCATTCGTTTGTGGATCGATATAGTTAAAGTCTTCATTAGAGTGTTCCATGTGACGTTTTAAATCGAAGTCTGTACGAGATGCAACGCCCCATAGTTCGCCCCAACCGAATGGGAATCGGAATTCAATATCAGTTGTTGCGTTACTGTAGTGAGATAATTCCTCTTCACCGTGGTCACGAAGACGCATGCTTTCTTCAGTCATACCAAGTGAAAGTAACCAGTTCTTACAAGTTTCACGCCAGAATGCGAACCACTCTAAATCTTCACCAGGCTTACAGAAGAATTCAAGTTCCATTTGTTCGAATTCACGTGTACGGAATGTGAAGTTACCAGGCGTGATTTCGTTACGGAAGCTCTTACCGATTTGGCCGATACCAAATGGAAGCTTTTTACGCATAGAGCGTTGTACGTTTTTAAAGTTTACGAAAATACCTTGTGCTGTTTCAGGACGAAGGAAGATTTCGTTCGTGCTAGACTCTGTAACACCTTGGAATGTTTTGAACATTAAGTTGAACTGACGGATTTCAGTGAACTCTTCACTACCGCAATCAGGACATTTTACTTCATGTTCTTTCATTAAGTCAGCCATTTGGTCGAAAGTAAGACCATCAACAACCATTTCGATGCCTTTTGCATCTAATGCATCTTCAATTAATTTGTCAGCACGGTGACGCGCTTTACATTTTTTACAGTCGATCATTGGATCGTTGAAGTTACCAACGTGACCAGAAGCGATCCAAGTTTTTGGGTTCATTAAAATAGCTGCGTCTAAACCAACGTTGTATGGAGATTCTTGAATGAATTTTTTCCACCAAGCTTTTTTAACGTTATTTTTTAATTCGATTCCAAGTGGACCGTAATCCCAAGTGTTTGCAAGACCACCGTAAATTTCAGAACCAGGGAAAACAAAACCGCGATGTTTTGCTAAGTTTACAACTTGTTCCATTGAATACATAATAAAATCCTCCTTTTGAAAGTTAACGTATTGGCGATGACGTGCTCTGGTACTTGTGAAACGAGCAGTATATGCTTTAAAAAACATAAAAAAACGCTCATCCCAAGGCTTAATTGCCTAGGGACGAGCGTTTGCCCGCGGTTCCACCCTAGTTGATACACAACAGGTGCATCCACTTTATCACGTATTGCTCGAGACTGCCGTTTCCTTGCGGTTTCAGGCTTTCACTATCCCTGAATCGCTTTTTGTGCAAGTACTTATAAGTCCGTCATCGCTACTTATATTAATAATAATGAACATATTCTAACACGTTCTTTTTTAAATCTCAATAGAGGAACGCGTCTATCTATGATAGAGTCTCGCCTATTTTTTCGTTATTTATTCCGTAATTTTGTTTAATATGCTTAATTGCTTCACGTTTACTAAGGGGAGCAAGCTCGTTATTTTGCACGTATTCCCAAACGACATCGGGCTTTGTTTTTGCATATTCGCGAAGGACCCAGCCAATCGCTTTTTGAATGAAAAATTCTTTTGAAGAATGTAGTTGTCCAATAATCCAGAAAAGAAGTTCTTCATCCATTTTTTGTTTATATTTTAGCTGGAATAAAATAGCGGCGCGTTGTAACCATATGTTATCTGATGCAATCCATTTTGGAATATAGGCGGAAATTAATTCTGGGTGTTTTAAAAAGATATTCCCTAAAAATGTAGGAACGATGCTATCGACAGAATCCCACCAAGATTTTGTTACAATCAGTTCTTCTAAAAACGGGATATGCGTTTCGTTTATATACTTTTTATATTTTTGCATAATATCGAGTGCGGCCGCTTGAAATTCACGTTCTGGTAAATCCCAAAGTTCACGTACGATAACTTGGAAATCCTTTTGATCTGGGAGAGTATGTATTTGAATAACGTCTTTTAATAACTGTCTTCTTTCAGGTGTTTGAATACCGAGAAATGGAAAATGATTTTTCATATAACGTGCCATCGGTTCTGCTTTTTCAAGGTTTTTATGAGCTATGAAATGCTCTTGTAACGCTTTTACAAATGGATGCATAAATCCGTTCTCCTCTCTAACTAACTTACTCCTATTATTATACAGAGAGTTTGGTTAAATTTTAAAACATAACTTGCAGAGTAATGAAATATGTTGAGAGTAGAGAGGAGAGGATAAGATGGAAGATCAAGGCGTACTAGCAGGTTTCTTTGCTCTTAGTTTTGCGTTTATTCTTGTTATATTGATTTGGGCAATTATTTCGTATTTGTTAACGGCTTTTGCACTGTATACGATGGCGAAAAATGATGGTGCAACGGATGGTGTTCTTGCTTTTATTCCTTTTATAAATAGTAAGACATGGGGGGATTTAGCAAAAGACAAATTGCCAGATTTCTTGAAAGAAGAAGCAGGATGGAAAGTATTCGGCATATATGTCGCGTGTTTCATCTTTAACTTCGTACCAATAATAAGTTTACTAGCAACAGCTGTATCGATTGTGCTGTCTATTTATCTTATCTACGCTATTTTAGACAGGTACGGAACGAACTCTATATTATTTACGATTATTCATACCATCACATTTTCGGTTTTCTTACCGATTCACTTGTTCATTATTCGGAATGAGCCGGTAAGGTATAACGAGTAGATATATGCGGGGAGCTGTTTCGAAGATATTTTGGAACAGCTTTTTGTCGGTAAATTGATATTTCGTGTAGAATCGTTGATATAAATTCGTTGACCAAGAAAAAAGGGCTGCCAAATAGGACAGCCCTTTTCTACTACATAAGGTAGCGTAAATAAATATAAATATGAGAAATGATTAATGAAACGATCATAATTGGGAAACCGACTTTTAAGAAGTCCATGTAGCTAAACTTATGTCCTTCGCGGCTTGCAATACCTGCAACAATTACGTTAGCTGAAGCTCCGATTAATGTTCCGTTTCCACCTAGACAAGCACCTAATGCTAATGCCCACCATAATACGTCGATTTGTGCGTCAGAAGGTGATAAACCTAGCCCAACTGCCATATCGTTAATAAGTGGAATCATTGTTGCAACGAATGGAATGTTATCAATTGTTGCAGAGGCGATACCAGATACCCATAGAATAAGGATAGATGCTTGAGAAATATCTCCGCCTGTTATTCCAATTACTTTTTGAGCTAACGTTTTGATAAGCCCGATATCAATAAGTCCTCCAACGAGTACGAATAGTCCTGCGAAGAAGAAGATTGTTACCCACTCTACACTTGCGAATACCTCTTCAATTTCATGTTCTTTCACACCAATTAGCATAAGTACAGTTGCACCAGTTAAGGCAATGATAGCTGCATCAACATGGAAGATGGAGTGAGTCATGAAACCTACGATTGTAAGTCCAAGTACTGTTAAAGATTTTTTCATTAATACAGGGTCTTTAATGTATTGCTTTTCATCTAAACTCATTAATTTCTTAACTTGTACAGGATCAGCAATTAATTGTTTGCGGTACATGAAGTAAAGTATTACTGCTGTAACACCAATAATAATAATTACGATTGGCGCTAAGTTTAGCAAGAATGCATTGAAGTCTAAATGCTTATTTGCAGAACCAATCATAATATTTGGCGGATCACCAATTAATGTAGCTGTTCCTCCGATGTTTGAAAAAATAATTTCAGAAAGTAAATAAGGAACAGGATTTACTTGCAGTATGCGCGTAATAGATAAAGTAACTGGAACAACAAGAAGTACAGTTGTAACGTTATCTAAAAATGCGGAACCAAGCGCAGTAAGTAAGGAAAGCGAAATTAAAATTTTAATTGGATTTCCTTGCGCCCCTTTTGCTGCTTTAATGGCAACGTATTGGAAGACACCCGATTTACTCGTAATGTTCACCAAAATCATCATACCGATGAGTAGCGTAATCGTCCCCCATTCAATATGTTTCGTAAAGGCGTTGTGTAAATCAACGACTCCCATAATTACCATGAGTGCTGCACCAAGAAGTGCGATGACAGCGCGATTAATTTTTTCTGAAATAATAATGGCATATGTAATTAAAAAGACTGCGATAGCAAAATAATACTGCCAGTTTGCGAGCTCTTGCGTTGTTTCGTGCAAAAATCTCATCTCCTTTCATTCACTTTTCTTAGTGTGTCAAAAAATTAACTAGATGAAACACACATAAAGTCATTATAAAGTAGAAAAAAGGGGGATGTAAATGAAAGGACTTATTTTGTCATATTTTCTGCATCGGTCATTTTTTCTTATTTTTAAAAATATTTGTGGGCATTTGACATATATATAAGATACATCCAATCTGAATATTTAAAATGGAATTAGCATTCGAGCTTGTTCGTGTAGGAGTGTCAAATAGAAAGGAATGACAAAGATGATAAGGAAGGGATCGTATGGATGAACAACAATTTTTATTTTTGGATTTTGAGTTTACGATGCCCCAACACAGAAAAAAACCAAAAGGATTTTTCCCGGAAATTATTGAGGTAGGACTCGTTTCGGTTGTTGGCTGTAAGGTAGAAGACACGTATTCTGCTCATGTTAGGCCGAAAACTTTTCCTTCTTTAACGGATCGATGTAAGAAATTTTTAGGAATTAAACAAGAAGTCGTAGATAAAGGAATTTCGTTTCCAGAACTCGTTGAAAAACTTGCAGAATATGAAAAGAGATGTAAACCGACCATTGTTACGTGGGGAAATATGGATATGAAAGTGTTGAAGCATAATTGTGAAATGGCGGGAGTAGACTTTCCATTCTTAGGACAGTGTCGTGACTTATCACTTGAGTATAAGAAGTTTTTTGGGGAGAGAAATCAAACAGGATTGTGGAAAGCAATTGAGGCGTATGGAAAAGCAGGAACAGGAAAGCATCATTGTGCGCTAGATGATGCGATGACGACGTATAATATTTTTAAATTAGTAGAAAAAGATAAAGAGTATTTAGTGAAACCAGCACCTCCAACATTAGGGGAACTCGTTGATTTTTCAAAAGTGTTAAAGAAAGTGAGTACACAGTAACGACCAAATTGCACAGTATGTAATTTGGTCGTTTTGTTTTTTTAAAGTTTGTAGTCTTTTTTTAACTGCTCTAATGTTTCTAGACTACGAACCGCAAAAGGTGAATCATCTTCAGAAAATGAATTCATTTGAGTTTCTAATGCTAATTTGAGTGACTCTGTATAATCTGGAATTTCTCCTTCATATTTCTTCACCATTTGCTCTGGAATATTCGTCTGTTCCCGGAAAGCTAAAGCACGTCTTTCATGGAAAAATGGTACGTCAGCTTGTTTTACGTTATGTAAGTCACCTTGTACCGGATGTTTTAAAACAGCTAATACTTTTACGACGTAACTGCCAGGACGGCTATTTGTAACTTCGCCGATATATTTGCCAGTTTTATAAATACCAGTAACGATTTCACCAATTTCAAATGTTTCTCTCATATTTTTCACCTCAAGTTTATAGTAAGGAAAGTGCGCGAAGGAGTCAAAGAAATCATTCGCTTTCGGAATGCCCCCTTGAGAATATGGCTAGGTTCCACTATAATTTTATATTATATAACAGAAAATTCTGATGTTTTATAAATCCTCTAATAAGGAGTGTTCTATTTATATGATGCCTTTATATTTTCCGGAAGATAAAACAGAATATATTATTCCAGGGATTGTTTGCGTTCTATTTATTATTGGTGCCGTTGCTACGTGGCGTATGTTCATTCGTGTATCCAAACGAGAAGCGGAGCGGTTACAGAAAGTTGAAGAAAAACTTTTAGCGGAAAAGAAACAGTAACTCATTTTTGTATGTTTCCCTCCATGCTCGGACAATCTAAGGGCAGAATATATTTTGGAGGGAATAGAATGAAAAAACGGCTTTTTTTCAGTTGTTGTTTATTATTTCTGATGGCAGGTTGTGACCAAGGAAAGCCGAAAGAAATTGACGTGAAATTACATAATGCTTCAGGCGATGAAGTGGGGACTGCGAAAGTAGTGCAGCAAACAAGCGGAGTGAAAATCACGATTAAAGGGGAAGGGTTCGCACCTGGCCCGCACGGCATACATGTACACGAAATTGGTGAGTGTAAAGCACCACGTTTTGAATCATCTGGTAATCATTTTAATCCTGATGATAAAAAGCATGGACTTCTTAATCCGAAGGGTGCAGAAAACGGTGATTTACCGAACGTAATTGCAGATGGTTCTGGAAAGATTAAAGCGGAAATCAATGCACCACATATAACGCTGGGAGAAGGAAAAACGACGATTCATAGAAAAGATGGAGCGTCTATTATTATTACAGAAAATGCTGATGATGGCATGACACAACCGACAGGTAAATCCGGCGATCGAATTGCTTGTGGTGTCATGGTAAAAAAAGCGTCGGATATGAAGAAAAAGTAAAAGCTACCGTGCATGGTAGCTTTTTTTGTGAAACGTAATTGAAAATATATCAGCGGTTATTGGGATATATAAATTTACCAACAAGAATTGAGAAAGGAGGCTGTCCACGATGCAGCCTCCTTTCTTATCATGAAAACGTATGGCGCAGTCTGTTTAAAATTTCTTCTAAAACAGATCTTGGACAGCCGATGTTAATTCGAATATGATCTTCGCCGCCTAATCCGTATTTTTCACCGGGCTCAACGATGATTTTCCCTTTTTCCTCAAGTAATGTGGTGCGCTCATTTTGAGAAAGCTGTAGGTGAGAGCAATCAATCCATAATAAAAAACTACCTTCTGGCTTCGTTACGGAAAGAGTAGGTATGTGATCTTTAATATATTTACAAGCGAATTGAGCGTTATCTTCTATATATAATCGAATTTCATTTAGCCAATCGTTACATTCTGTATAGGCACTTTGCATCGCTGTATAGGCGAATATATTTAATCCGTGGAAGCCTTGTCTATATTGGATAGCTGTAAAGGCTTGACGGAGTTTTTCATTTGGAATGATAATAATCGATGCTTGTAATCCAGCGATATTAAATGTTTTACTCGGAGCCATGCAAGTAATTGTGCGCTCTGCTAATTCATCTGATAAGGAAGCGAACGGTGTATGTGTATGATCTGCATAAATAATATCGGAATGAATTTCATCTGCGACAACGATTACATTATATGTTGTACATAGCGCGCCAAGTTGTGTGAGTTCCTCTTTTGACCAAACACGTCCGATTGGATTGTGCGGACTACAAAGAAGCATGAGTTTGACACCTTGTTGAAATTGCTTTTCTAAATGCTCAAAGTCTATCGCATATGTATCATTTTGTTTCTGTAATGGACTTACGCATAATTGTCTATTGTTGGTTGTGACCATTTCGAAAAATGGGGGATAAATAGGTGGTTGTACGAGAACGGATTCGTTTTCTTTTGTGAAGGCCTGTATGCTCGTACTAAGAGCTGGAACGATCCCCGGGCTAAAGACAATCCATTCTTTTTGTATATCCCAGTTGTACTGTTTTTTTGTCCAGTTACAAATAATATCACCAATATTTTCGGGAGGAAGTGTATAGCCAAAAATAGGATGCTCGATACGTTTCTTTAAAGCAGTTTGAATTGGTTGTGGTACTTCAAAATCCATATCAGCAATCCAGGCATGGAGAAGCTCTTCGTTTTTATATGTATCCCATTTTGTACTATGAGTTCCACGTCGATTGACTGTTTTATGAAATAGTTGCATAAGTTTGCCCCCTTCTTCTGTAAAACCGTTAAGTTATGAAAGTTCTCTCTCTTCTTATAGAATAGCTGATGTGATAGGATAAAGAAAAGTATTAAAAAGTGAAAAGGCGGGAAGCGAATGGGTACATATGAAAAGATGATAGAGGTTGTGAAGAATTGGGATCCGTTTCAAATGGGACCGGAATTTTATGAAACAGAAGCGAGCGATGTTGTGAACGTCGTAAGTGTGTTTGATGATTCAAAATACATCGCAAAGAAGATTCAACATATATACTTTATGTCTTTTGAGGAAGTACCTGCGCTTGAAAAATGTGAGAAGTTGGCTGTGGAATTACTTGTAATAAAAGAAGGCGGAAGTTGTTCATTATAGGCTGTCGGAATGTCCGACAGCCTTTTTTTATATATTATTGCGCAGAAAAAGCGATAATTTCTTCATAAACATGTTCAGGCTTTTCTTCAGGTAGTAAATGTCCTGTGTTTTCGTAAGAAATAAACTTCGAATTCGGTAAATCTTTGTGTAGACGGTGACCTACATGTACAGGGACGACGCGATCTTTTTCGCCCCAAATGAGTAGCGTAGGTGTTTCGATTTTTTGTAATTCAGTTGAAGGCAAGTCACCTTCACGGTCTCGTATCATCCGAGTTAAAGCGGGGAATATACGGTTGTCATAAAAAGGAGCGGAGTAACCTTCCTTCATTTCATCGTCAATTAATGAGTGATCATGAACGACATTCATTAAGTTATGAACAATGCCGCGCCGGATAATCCAGTTCTTTACGTATAAATGAAAGAACGGTAAATAAGAAGAGTACAGTAAAGGCAAAGTTGCACGTGCTAAATAGCTAGAGCTGCATAGTAAAATCGTCTTTGAGATTAATTCAGGGCGTATACGGTTTACATAGAGAGAAATTTGTCCACCCATAGAATGCCCAACTAACACAATATTTGAGAGAGATAAATGTTCAATTAAATCGATAATAACCGTTGCTAAATTGTGATAAGAATACTTAAAAAGATGAGACTTATCACTTTTTCCGAAGGGCGGTAAATCAAGAGCAATTACTGTACCTGCTTTCGATAGTAAAGGAATGAGGCGGCGGTAACTGAATGAGGAAGATAAAAAGCCGTGAACGAGTACGAAAGTAGGACGTTCCGTTTTGTTGTCATGTTCATACAATTCATAATGAATAGTAGTGCCGCGAGTGGAAAAAGTGAAATAAGGACAAGTATATTCGTGATTCATTTTTTGTCACTCCATTGATTTTTGTTCATATCATTTCCAGGTAAGAAAAAAATATGTTAACAAAAAAAGGCAAGATGACGATGTCATCTTGCCTTTCGCTTATTAATCATTACCCGCGAACAATATTAGGCGGTGTTTTTCCTTGTAACCCTGCAACTAAATTTTCAGCAGCTGTCATAGCCATTTGCTGCCTAGTTTTTAATGTTGCAGATCCGATGTGTGGTAAAGTCACGACATTTTGTAGTGATAAGAGCGGATTATCCTTTTGAACCGGCTCTTGTGTAAACGTATCGATGCCTGCTGCAAAGATTTTCTTTTCGGTTAACGCATGGATTAACGCTTCTTCATCTACTGTTTTCCCGCGAGAAGCATTAATAAAGATTGCTGTTTCTTTCATTAATGAAAATTCCTTTTTTCCGATAAGATGATACGTTTCATCTGTTAATGGAGTAAGAAGAACAATAAAGTCAGACTGTTTGAGTAGCGTCTGTAAATCACAATATGTAGCATCGAATTTTTGTTCAGCTTCTTCTTTACGGCGACGGTTATAATACAGAACATTCATATCAAATCCGAATTTCGCTCGTTTTGCGACAGCTTCACCAATTCGTCCCATTCCGATAATACCGATTGTACTATGGTGTACATCCAGTCCGAAGTGCTCTTTTCCAATTTCGGCATTCCATTCACCATTTTTTACGTAGGAGTCGAGTTCGCAAACACGGCGACCAGCAGATAGCATAAGAGCGAAAACAAGGTCAGCTACTGTATCATCTAGTACGTATGGTGTATTCGTTCCGATTACATTTCGCTTTTCCATCACTTGTAAATCAAAATTATCGTAACCGACAGAAATGTTGCTCACTATTTTTAAGTTAGGAGCCGCCTTCAATAATTCTTCATTAATAGCAGATCCAAAATTTAATAAACCATCTTTATCTTGTATTTTTTCCAATAGAACATCACGAGGTACCTTCTCATTTTGCTCCCATTTTTCATAATCACAGTGTTCTGATAAATAGTTTTCTACAAATGTTGGAACTGGTTCAGCAATATAAACTTTTGGTTTCACGGTTCCATCCCCTTTCGCTTTATCACGCATTTTTCCACTGATTAAAGTTTCACTTTACCCCGCTTTAACGGACAGTAAGCCTCCCAGCTCAAAAAGCAGCTTAGGTGGGAAAGCAACTGTCCGTAAAAGCCCGATTGGTGCGGGCTAATAATCAGCGGGGTGAAGCATTCCGCTGATTAAAGTTTCACTTTATTTTGACATAATTCACTAAAAAAATCTTCTTTTCAAACTGGAAAGGGTATTTGTATAATTTAGACACAAACGAAAAGGAAGGATGATTTATATGGTGACAGAAAAAGAATTAGAATTATTAGCTTGTCTTGAAAAAAGTAGTCGATTATCTGTAGATACATTAGCGAAGCTGTTAAATATAGAAGTAGAAGAAGTAAAGAAAATGGTTGGAAAATTAGAAGCGGAAAAGATTATTGTGGATTATGTAACACATATCGATTGGACGAAGGTGAAAGAACATACAGGTTT
Organism: Bacillus cereus group sp. RP37; assembly: GCF_040459695.1. Classification (NCBI taxonomy): domain Bacteria; kingdom Bacillati; phylum Bacillota; class Bacilli; order Caryophanales; family Bacillaceae; genus Bacillus; species Bacillus cereus group sp. RP37. The sequence continues at coordinate 556,275 of NZ_JARVHP010000001.1, forward strand.
AACGGCGATGATCGATGTGAAAGTTACGCCAAAGCACGGCGTTGGATTCGATGCGGTTGCTGAGCAAATTTATCGTTATTCAGAAGTGAAATCTGTGTATTTAATGTCAGGGACATATGATCTTTCTATTACATTAGAAGGAAAGACGATGGGCGAAGTAGCGATGTTTGTTTCAGAGAAATTAGCAACAATTGAATCTGTCGTTTCTACAACAACGCATTTCATTTTGAAGAAGTATAAACATGAGGGAATTATTTATGAAAAAAACGATGATGATAAGCGAATTGTGGTGACACCATGAAGCAATTTGAACTATCTAGAGCGGCAGAATCTTTACAACCATCTGGTATTCGAAAGTTTTTCGATTTAGCAGCGAATATGAAAGGTGTTATTTCTCTTGGAGTAGGAGAGCCTGACTTTGTTACACCTTGGAATGTAAGGCAAGCATGTATCCGTTCTTTAGAACAAGGATATACGTCATATACAGCAAATGCAGGATTATTGGAGCTCCGTCAAGAAATAGCAAAGTATCTAAAAAAACAATTTGCAGTATCTTATGATCCAAATGAAGAAATCATTGTTACAGTTGGAGCGAGTCAGGCGTTAGATGTAGCGATGCGCGCCATTATAAATCCTGATGATGAAGTACTCATTATTGAACCAAGTTTCGTTTCGTATGCACCACTTGTGACATTGGCTGGAGGAGTTCCAGTTCCTGTGGCAACTACTTTAGAAAACGAGTTTAAAGTACAATCAGAACAAATTGAAGCAGCTATTACAGCAAAAACAAAGGCAATTTTGCTTTGTTCACCAAATAACCCAACAGGTGCAATGTTAAATAAATCCGAACTTGAAGAGATAGCAGTGATTGTTGAGAAGTACAATTTAATTGTATTATCTGATGAAATTTACGCAGAGCTTGTATACGACGAAATATATACAAGTTTCGCGAGTATTAAAAATATGCGCGAGCATACGATTTTAATTTCAGGATTTTCAAAAGGATTTGCGATGACAGGATGGCGCCTCGGTATGATTGCAGCTCCTGTTCATTTTTCAGAATTAATGCTCAAAATCCATCAATATTCCATGATGTGTGCACCGACGATGTCTCAGTTCGCAGCACTTGAAGCGTTACGCGCGGGGAATGATGAAGTAATTCGGATGAGAGATAGCTATAAGAAACGCCGTAATTTTATGGCGACATCTTTCAATGAAATAGGATTAACATGTCATGTTCCGGGCGGAGCATTTTATGTCTTTCCTTCTATTTCTTCAACTGGACTATCTTCGGTAGAATTTGCAGAACAGTTATTGTTAGAAGAAAAAGTGGCTGTTGTACCTGGAAGTGTATTTGGCGAAAGTGGTGAAGGATTTATTCGTTGCTCGTATGCAACATCGCTTGAACAACTGATGGAAGCAATGAAGAGAATGGAACGGTTCGTAGAAAATAAAAAAAGGACAAAACACAATACGTTTTGTCCATAAAAGGGGGGGAATACTAGAAAGCCATGTGTTAGTATTCTATCCCAATATTGGAGAATTATACATACTACAGGAAATTTTTCGTTAATTTTGAATGAGTTCTGTCATAGTGGTATAATTTACTAATATAAGGTATGCGTATCCTGAGTAGCTTTACTTAGGATACGTACTAACCAATCGGATATTTATCAATAAATCATCTGCTTTGCTATCTACAATTGTAGAGAAAATGGTAAACGTATGGGAGTGTTTCATATGTCAGAACAATATACAACAGGAGTGGTTGTAACAGGGAAAGTGACTGGGATTCAAGATTACGGTGCATTTGTAGCGTTAGATGCAGAAACACAAGGACTTGTGCATATATCTGAAATTACAAATGGATATGTAAAGGATATTCATGACTTTTTAAAAGTCGGCGATACAGTAGAAGTAAAGGTACTTTCAATTGATGAAGAACACAGAAAAATGAGTTTATCGTTAAAAGCGGCGAAAAGAAAACAAGGACGGATTCTTATACCGAATCCATCTGAGAACGGATTTAATACGCTGCGAGAAAAGCTAACAGAATGGATTGAAGAGTCCGAGTTAACAAAGTAAAAGAGGAGCGCATATGAGCGTTCCTCTTTTACTTTATCTTATGATATATATTTGCAAATATGATTGCATGCAATCATATTCGTATGTCGGAGGTGAAGTAAAGACATACTGACTAGCGAATTTCGTTCGTTTCTGGGTGAGTGCCAAGATTTTCTGATGGTTTAAAGAGTAAACCGAGATTGATAAGCCCAGAAATACCAACGATGCCGTAAATAATGCGTGCAAGAGCTGAGTTTTGTCCACCGAAAATGGCTGCCACTAAGTCAAACTGGAAGAACCCGATTAGTCCCCAGTTCACAGCGCCAATTACAGTAAAGACTAATGCGATACGTTGCAGAGTACTCATGAAAAAGCCCCCCTTAATTGTGAAGCGTAAGCAAGCGATGAGTTAATTAACTCTTTTATAGAATGGTGCAGTTATGTTGTTTTTATACATAAAAAATGTTTGAAAGGAGATGTATATACATCTATACCGAAAAATGCGAATTTTTATGCAAAAAATGAACTTTTTCTAAAAAATATATTTTGGTTACGTTTACAATGGTTGAATCGCTTGATTTACAACTTCAGTTTCGCTAAAGTGAATACAGAAATACATATCCATAATTGGAGGGAAAAAGATGAGTACACATGTAACGTTCGACTATTCCAAAGCGTTATCCTTCATCAGTGAACATGAAATCACTTATTTACGTGATGCAGTGAAAGTAACACATCACGCAATCCACGAAAAAACTGGAGCTGGGAACGATTTCCTTGGGTGGGTAGACCTTCCGCTTCAATATGACAAAGAAGAATTTACTCGCATTCAAAAATGCGCAGAAAAAATTAAAAATGACTCTGACATTTTACTTGTTGTAGGTATCGGTGGTTCTTATCTAGGAGCACGTGCAGCAATCGAAATGTTAAACCATTCTTTCTACAACACGCTTTCTAAAGAACAACGTAAAACTCCACAAGTGCTATTTGTTGGACAAAACATTAGCTCCACTTACATGAAAGATTTAATGGACGTATTAGAAGGTAAAGACTTCTCTATTAACGTTATTTCCAAATCAGGTACAACAACAGAGCCGGCACTAGCATTCCGTATTTTCCGTAAGTTATTAGAAGAAAAGTATGGAAAAGAAGAAGCTCGCAAACGTATTTATGCAACTACAGATAAAGCGCGTGGTGCATTAAAAACATTAGCTGATAACGAAGGTTACGAAACATTCGTTATTCCGGATGATGTTGGAGGACGTTTCTCTGTATTAACGCCAGTTGGTTTATTACCAATCGCAGTAAGCGGCTTAAATATTGAAGAGATGATGAAAGGTGCAGCTGCTGGTCATGATGACTTCGGAACATCAGAGCTAGAAGAAAACCCAGCTTACCAATATGCAGTAGTTCGTAACGCTTTATACAATAAAGGAAAAACAATTGAAATGCTTGTTAACTATGAGCCAGCACTTCAATACTTCGCTGAGTGGTGGAAACAGTTATTTGGTGAAAGTGAAGGAAAAGATCAAAAAGGTATTTTCCCATCTTCAGCAAACTTCTCAACTGACTTACACTCATTAGGTCAATACGTTCAAGAAGGTCGTCGTGACTTATTTGAAACAGTTCTAAAAGTAGGTAAATCTACACATGAACTAAAAATCGAATTAGAAGACAACGATTTAGATGGATTAAACTACCTTGCTGGTGAAACTGTAGACTTCGTAAACACAAAAGCATACGAAGGTACATTACTTGCACATAGCGATGGTGGAGTACCAAACTTAATCGTAAATATCCCTGAATTAAATGAGTACACATTCGGTTACCTTGTATACTTCTTCGAAAAAGCATGTGCGATGAGCGGCTACTTATTAGGCGTAAATCCATTTGACCAACCAGGAGTAGAAGCATACAAGAAAAACATGTTTGCTTTACTTGGTAAACCAGGATTTGAAGAATTAAAAGCAGAATTAGAAGAGCGTTTAAAATAATAAAAAGCGACCGGAATCCGGTCGCTTTTTATTATTTTATCGAAAAGTCCATCAGTATATTCAAACTAGAGTGGGTATGCTAAAGAAAAAGTCTAGGAGGGATGGACTTGATTCCGATTCAATCAAATTTAGAAGGACGTACCTATGCGTTATATAAGTTAGAAGAGATAATGAAGCCACTTGGATATAGTATTGGTGGCAATTGGGATTATGATAAAGGATGCTTTGATTACAAAATCGATGAAGAAGATGGCTATCAATTTTTACGAGTGCCATTTACAGCGGTGAATGGAGAACTAGATGTGTCGGGCGTAATAGTCCGTCTTGAAACGCCTTATATTCTTTCGCACGTATATCAAAACGAACTAGATGATCATGTGAATACTTTAACTGCTGGAACAAGTGGTATGGATCAATTTGCTGAACCGAAAGATCCAGATGGAGATGTGAAAAGAAAACATATCAATATTGGAAAAGTGCTCATGCAGGAACTAGAAAAACATTTTCTTAATGGTGAATAACAATGAGTATGTCGCTTTCAATGAGAAGAAAGGAATGGACTGGATTAATTATATATTGTTCGTCACGCTTTATACCTAGTAAGAGAATGTTTTGCTTTAAAAGAGTATAGCTGCAATTTGCAAAAGTTTGTCCGGTGCAGGACGGAAAAAGCTCCATCAGTTGTAATTTATTATCAGAGATTTCATCGTAAAGTGAAAATAGTACGCCTGAAATGGAAGGGAATAAAAGAGAAGCGGTAAATACATAGCTCGTTAATTTATTTCCTTCTATAATTTCTGATACACCAGCTCTCGTTGCATTTTGTATTTGTTCAGAAGTAAGAAGTTCAGCGATACAGTGAATGTTTGGATTGAGCCCTTTTGCAGTTAAAATATTTAAAATGGATTGTGTATCTGCTAAGCTTTCATTTTTTTCTTTATCAGCTGTTATTAATATAGTGTGAGCCGTTGTAATGTTAGCTTTTAATAAAGTTTGATCATGATGGGGGCAACCCTTTATAAATTCTAAATGATGAAATGGTTTTGGAAGTAAAGAAAGTGTTTCATCAATTAAAACGATATCAAGGTTCGGTTGTAAAACGTGCATTTGTTTTACAACATGTTTTGCGCGCTCATTCCAGCCGACAATAATCATATGCCCGTTAGAAGTTGCAGCTTCTTCTCCTTTAATTTTCATATATTGTTTATTAATCATATCAGTGGCGAACAGAACCATATAATAAGAACAAAAACCGGTCCCAAATAAAATAATACCCATACCGATAAGTTTGCCTATTAGTGTATGGGGGGCAAAGTCACCATAGCCAACAGTGAAAATGGTAACGATTGACCACCAAATTCCATCAAACCATGTGGTGAAGTGCGATGGCTCTAGTCTATGTATAAGAAAGCCGGAAAAAGCAGTAAGTACAACAATAAAGCAAATTAAACGAAAAATAATGGAATCACGAAATGTATCTACTAAATTCGGACGGGATTTCAAATTCTTATTCCTCCTTACTTTGCAGGACTACATTCATTGTTACCATTATAGAAAAAAGAAAAACTCTCTAATTTAAAAGAGAGTTTGTTTTACATTACATACTTTCCACTTCAGTTTGTTGAACACTTTCAAGATGTTGAAGAGCATAATAAACATCAGCGGTATGTCTTTTTTGATCGATAGATAATTTCAAATGCAAATAGTGCGAGCCACTCTCCAATGTTTTGAGCTTCATGTTCTTAACTTTTATATCCATTTCTTTTATTTCTTCAATTACAATTGGGATATTGTCCATATTTCGCACAACAAGTTTTACTGCGATATCACGTTGACGAAAGGATCTAGGTCCTACAAATTTCATTGTTAATGGTATAAGTTCAACACTAATCATAAGGAAACACATTCCGAAAATGGCTTCGATATAGAATCCAGCCCCAACAGCAATACCGATACCAGAAGCACCCCAAATCATAGCAGCGGTCGTTAATCCTGCAATACTATCGTTTCCTCTTCTTAAAATAACACCAGCACCTAAAAAACCGATTCCTGATACAATTTGGGCGGCAAGTCGAAGTGGATCCATATTCATATGATCGGTATGTGGTAAATTGTAAGCTGCTTTAATAGAAACAATCGTCAGGAGGCAACTAATGATAGAAATAACT
>NZ_JARVHP010000001.1:567500-4640000 GCF_040459695.1 Bacillus cereus group sp. RP37
AGCCCCCCTCAAGATGAGATTTCCCATAGCGTAAGCTAGTAAGATCCCTGAAAGATGATCAGGTTGATAGGTTCGAGGTGGAAGCATGGTGACATGTGGAGCTGACGAATACTAATAGATCGAGGACTTAACCATATAATATGAAGCAATGTTATCTAGTTTTGAAAGAATATAAAAAACTTGTTGACTTTAAAGGTTAAATAAGTTACAATAATTCTTGTCTTAAATGAATAAAGTCTGGTAATGATGGCAGAGAGGTCACACCCGTTCCCATACCGAACACGGAAGTTAAGCTCTCTAGCGCCGATGGTAGTTGGGACCTTGTCCCTGTGAGAGTAGGACGTTGCCAGGCAAATGGAGGATTAGCTCAGCTGGGAGAGCACCTGCCTTACAAGCAGGGGGTCGGCGGTTCGATCCCGTCATCCTCCACCATTTAGCCGACTTAGCTCAATTGGTAGAGCAACTGACTTGTAATCAGTAGGTTGGGGGTTCAAGTCCTCTAGTCGGCACCAGAAAATCATGGCGGTTGTGGCGAAGTGGTTAACGCACCGGATTGTGGCTCCGGCATTCGTGGGTTCGATTCCCATCAGTCGCCCCATTTTTTCTTGAAATAATTAATATGCGGGTGTGGCGGAATTGGCAGACGCACTAGACTTAGGATCTAGCGCCTTTGGCGTGGGGGTTCGACTCCCTTCACCCGCACTTTTAATAAAATAACTCAAACATGTCTTGCGGAAGTAGTTCAGTGGTAGAATACAACCTTGCCAAGGTTGGGGTCGCGGGTTCGAATCCCGTCTTCCGCTCCAATTTTCAATATGACATGCCGGGGTGGCGGAACAGGCAGACGCACAGGACTTAAAATCCTGCGGTGGGTGACCACCGTGCGGGTTCGACCCCCGCCCTCGGCACCATATGCGCCCGTAGCTCAATTGGATAGAGCGTTTGACTACGGATCAAGAGGTTAGGGGTTCGACTCCTCTCGGGCGCGCTTTTATTAACGGGAAGTGGCTCAGCTTGGTAGAGCACCTGGTTTGGGACCAGGGGGTCGCAGGTTCAAATCCTGTCTTCCCGATTTTCCAAAAAACACGGGGCCTTAGCTCAGCTGGGAGAGCGCCTGCCTTGCACGCAGGAGGTCAGCGGTTCGATCCCGCTAGGCTCCACTTTTTTTAATATCATTTATGGCGGTGTAGCTCAGCTGGCTAGAGCGTACGGTTCATACCCGTGAGGTCGGGGGTTCGATCCCCTCCGCCGCTACCATAAAGGACCTTTAGCTCAGCTGGTTAGAGCAGACGGCTCATAACCGTCCGGTCGTAGGTTCGAGTCCTACAAGGTCCACCACTAAAGGTTTATATCTCGGAGGTATACCCAAGTTCGGCTGAAGGGATCGGTCTTGAAAACCGACAGGCGGCGAGAGTCGCGCGGGGGTTCGAATCCCTCTACCTCCTCCATTTTTTCTAAATTAAATATTTTATCATCGCGGGGTGGAGCAGCACGGTAGCTCGTCGGGCTCATAACCCGAAGGTCGCAGGTTCAAATCCTGTCCCCGCAACCAAATGGTCCCGTGGTGTAGTGGTTAACATGCCTGCCTGTCACGCAGGAGATCGCCGGTTCGACCCCGGTCGGGACCGCCATTTTTTACATAAAGGCTCGGTAGCTCAGTCGGTAGAGCAGAGGACTGAAAATCCTCGTGTCGGCGGTTCGATTCCGTCCCGAGCCACCATTTTGAAGTCGCAAGCCGACTTAGCTCAATTGGTAGAGCAACTGACTTGTAATCAGTAGGTTGGGGGTTCAAGTCCTCTAGTCGGCACCACTTTCAAAATGAGCCATTAGCTCAGTTGGTAGAGCATCTGACTTTTAATCAGAGGGTCGAAGGTTCGAATCCTTCATGGCTCACCATTTATAATTTAATGCGGGTGTAGTTTAGTGGTAAAACAAGAGCCTTCCAAGCTCTGGTCGAGAGTTCGATTCTCTTCACCCGCTTTTCAATTATGGGCCTATAGCTCAGCTGGTTAGAGCGCACGCCTGATAAGCGTGAGGTCGATGGTTCGAGTCCATTTAGGCCCACCATAATTGTTCCGCAGTAGCTCAGTGGTAGAGCTATCGGCTGTTAACCGATCGGTCGTAGGTTCGAGTCCTACCTGCGGAGCCATATTTATAGAGAAGTACCCAAGTGGCTCAAGGGGCTCCCCTGCTAAGGGAGTAGATCGCGAACGCGGTGCGAGGGTTCGAATCCCTTCTTCTCTGCCAGAACTGGCCCGTTGGTCAAGTGGTTAAGACACCGCCCTTTCACGGCGGTAACACGGGTTCGAATCCCGTACGGGTCATACTAAAAGAGATAGCATAATCTGCTATCTCTTTTTTGTTGTGTAAAAGCGGACTTTGAATCGTCTGCTTTTTTTTTATAGATTTCTTGTATACTTTTTTCTATTCTAATCGTCTAACTAATAGAAAGGAGAGAGCGATGGAGTATGAAAAGATTATTATAAAAACCTCTAAAAGCATTTATAGGTATTTTCTTAAAATAGGGCTAACACCATATGCCCATTAACCTAAGAATTTTATAATGCCCTCAAAATTAGCTTGATGGTGATGGGGTATCGCCATCATTTTGGAAATAAACCACGTTAAGATTATATAAGTTTAATTTCACATGAGCTTTTTTCTTTTTTTGATTACGTTACAGCTCCATCATAAAATATACGAGGTAATTTATTAAAATCATACTGAATTACTTTATCAAAGCTATCCAAATATGCATGTAAAGATTGTGTAATCATAAGATTAACAACTTTTTCTTTGGTATTAAAAATAATAATAGGTTTTTTAAGTGACCAAGTATACCCAACTTCCCACATTGTTCCGGAATCTTGATCATTATATATTGCAAAGGTAATATCACTATGTTGAATTGCATTTACATCAGTAACAAAGTTTTGAAATTGCCATTCATAAGATCCAAAGGGAAATTTACTCATATATTTTCGTGGAGAAAATACATTTAATCCTTTCTTAGATAAAATTATCTCTAATTTTTCTAATAGTGCAATTTGTTCAGGGTTGAAAAATGGCCCGGCTAAATATATATTCATTTATTTGCCCCCCTAATGGTTATAAAAATAATTATTTTTTATTCACTTATATGATTTGTATGTATGTAAACAAGTTTTAATAAGAGTTTTTGGTTTTGAGATAATAAAAGGTATAATTACAAAGTAATTATGCTGTGAAAGTTAAAAATTTTATAATGCTTCCAAAACAAAAATATTGTGTCTTTTATAACAACGAGGTCCATTTTTATGGTTCTGGGGATCGTATTAAATTTTAACTTGATGGCGAGGGGCTAACACCAGCAGATGTAGAAGACATTGTTCAAGACACGATACATAAAGCATTATTGTCTGTACCAAATATGAAAATTACTTATATAAAAACATGGTTATTTCAAGTTGCGATTAATAGACACCGTGATTTATCAAGAAGGCAAAAGCGTAGTGAAGAAATCCCGATTGAATCTGTTCAATTAATTGGATCAAAAGGATTAGATGAACCACTTTTGAGAAAAGAGCTTCAAGTAGAAATACAAAGCATGCTTGGAAAGATGAATCCAATATATAAATATATCCTTTTATTAAAGTATAATTATGAATTTTTATATAAGGAAATAGCAACCATATTAGAGATGAAAGAAGAAAATGTGAGTTGCGCTTGATATATTCAGAAAATCGCCGATATAATTTCAATCACCAAAGAAAACATAAGAAAAATCCTTTCACAATCTAAAGAAAACGCCTCCATTAAAATGGATTCCACACCTATTCCATCAACTTTACACTCTATGTGAAAAAGTTCACAAATAGGTCATAATTTGTGAAGTAATTCACAATAATACGTGCTACAATATGAGTGTAAAGAAGTTAAACAACATTAAATTAGTATTTTAATTAATTACTTAAACAATCATAAAAAATAGATGTGAACAATAGAGAGGGGAAATTAACATGAAAAAAGGTATCAATCGTGTAGTATTAGTAGGAACAGGAGCTGTAGGTTGTAGTTACGCTTACTCAATGATCAACCAAGGTGTAGCTGAAGAATTCGTATTAGTAGATGTTAATGAAGCAAAAGCAGAAGGGGAAGCGATGGACTTAAGCCATGCAGTACCATTCTCTCCATCACCAACAAAAGTTTGGAGCGGTAGCTATGCAGATTGTAAAGATGCAGATTTAGTAGTTATCACTGCTGGATTACCACAAAAGCCAGGTGAAACTCGTTTAGACTTAGTTGAGAAGAACACAAAAATCTTTAAACAAATCGTTCGCGGTATTATGGATAGCGGATTCGATGGAATCTTCTTAATTGCAACTAACCCAGTTGACATTTTAACTTACGTAACTTGGAAAGAATCTGGTCTACCAAAAGAGCGTGTAATCGGTTCTGGTACAACTTTAGACTCTGCTCGTTTCCGTTACATGTTAGGTGACTACTTAGATGTAGATCCACGTAACGTACATGCTTACATCGTTGGTGAACACGGTGACACTGAACTTCCAGTATGGAGCCACGCTACTATCGGTGTACAAAAACTAGAAACAATCTTAGCTAACAACGAACAGTACAAACAAGAAGACTTAGACAAAATCTTCGAAAACGTACGTGATGCAGCTTACCATATCATCGAGCGTAAAGGTGCAACTTACTACGGAATCGGTATGTCACTACTTCGTGTAACTAAAGCAATCTTAAGCAACGAGAACAGCGTATTAACTGTATCTGCATACCTTGAAGGACAATACGGTGAGAAAGATGCTTTCGTAGGTGTTCCAGCTGTTATTAACCGCGAAGGTGTACGTGAAATCGTAGAACTTGAGCTAAATGAAGATGAAAAAGCGAAATTCGCTCATTCTGTAAAAGTATTAAAAGAAACAATGGCACCAGTACTATAATAATTGATAAATCATTCAGAGGCGGGACACTGCTTCCTACCTCTGAATTCATATAATTTAATATAAATTCCTTTTCCGGTTTCCTTGTATATCCCCAATATACCCCTTTTGCTGGATAAGGATCGTTTATAGAAAAGAGCACTCTACTTTACGTAGAGTGCTCTTTATTATTATTTTTTAGGCGTTAATCCCAATTTCTTTAAGATATCTGCCAGTGTACCGCTTTTTGATTTTTCCGCAGGTGTTTGTGATTTAGATGCATCCGGACCCTTTTTCAAGAAGTTCTTTTCAACAAAGCGAATATCTTTTTCGTCGACAATACCATCTTTGTTAAGGTCTCCGTCTTTTACAGATACTCCTTTTTTACCATAGTTGCTAGCGATAATTTCAGCATCTTTTATATCAATTACTTTATCACCGTTTACATCACCGGCAAGGTTTTCATCAAGGCGTGCATAATAATATTGACCAAGCAGCTTACCATCTTTTTCAGTACCTAATTTCGTTGTTAGACGGCTTGTTAAATGTCCTGGAACTTCTACATATAAGTTATAGTCGCGTTTATTAACTGGAAATCCATTCAGCTTGAAGTATCCATATTTATCTAGTGATCCTTCAAACTTATGACGGTAGGAATCTGTTGCATATACTTTTACGCCAAGCTTTGTATAATCGAATTTTTCATCTAAATATCCACGTTCATTTAAGAATGCACCAGGTTTAATATTTCCTTCTACTAGTGAGTTTAAGGACATAACTGAGAATGTTTGATCTTGAAGTACACGCATTCTGTTTGGTTCTGGTTCACCTTGTTTCCAGTAAGCGAACACTGATAAATCTAATTGAGCATTTGCTTCATAAAACTCATCGTTTTCGACTTTGAACGTTACATCAATGAATGGGAAATCACCATCTAATCCAGCGAAGTTTTTGTCATCGATAGCTCCGCCTACTGTAACAGAACCTGCTTCTAGTTTCGGTTCATTTACTTTTGCTGTTACCCCTTTTTCAGAAAGGAGTTTTTCAAAAGCAGGATTCAATTTCGCATTTGCAAATTTGAAGTTCTTCTCTAGGAATTTTACGTTAAATTCCCCAGCAACGAATTGTTTTACGTGTTTCGCATTTAGGGTTACAGTAAGTTCATCATTTTTGTATACTTCTCTTTTATCATAGCTAGTTTTCGCATATTGAGCTCCTTGCGGGATAAACCAATAGTTATTTACACCGTTTGGATAGTCAGGTCCTGCAGTTGCATAATCGAAAATATATACGCCTGTGTTCATTGGGCCTTCCACCTTAAAGGATTCAGGAGTAATGCCAACTTTAAAGTCACCATTTGCATTAATAGGTAAAAACTTATGCAAGTATGGGGAATAATCATAGTACATAACGCCATTCGCTTCTTGCGTAATGTTTAAGCCTTTTCCTTTTAAGTAGTCAACGTTTGAATCATATACATTACCTTTAATCCATAGTGCCTTTTTGCCATCTTCCACTGTATAATTCTCTTCATTTAATTCATAAATACCAGGTTTTAATCCCGTTAATTTCACTTCCGGTGGTGTATTATCAATTACGACATAATCACCTTTCACACGTGCTTTCCCGGCTTTATCGTAGCCGACAAACTCAATTGTGTAGTCTCCTTCTGGTAAGTTGATTTTCTCATCACCGATTGGTTTTGCAGGATCATTTGTAAAAGGATATACTTTTCCGTTAAAGAATGAATCTAAGTAATAATACACATCCGTTTTTAGTCCACTCGTGTTTAATGTTCCGATGAAGCCGAGCGCTTTATTTGTTTTGGAATCTTTCACGATAAGATCTAACGTTTCAAGTTCGCTATTTAATTGGAATGCCCCGTGAACATAGGATTCACCGTATGGATTAAATTTCGATGTATCAGTTGAAATGGCTTTTCTTGATAGTATCGCGTTTTCAATACCAGGTTCTGATACACGAATAGAGAACGGAATTTGATACGTTTCTTCTTTATTTTTCGTATTTGTAATATGAATATATCCTTCATATCGGCCTTGCTTTGCACCGGCTGGGACATTAATTTTTGCTTCGATTTCATCTGATTTGCCAGCATCAAGAGTAATTGTTTCTGGAACAGAGACTTTTACACTGTTTGCGACAGCATCGTTAATAGTAGAAGAAGCCGGTATATAAGAAATTTCTGTTTTAAATTCTTTCTTCTCTTGTTTATTATGGTTTTCCACTTTTATATTTCGTTTTTGTTCAAGAGCTTCACCGTCTTTTTGATAAAACTTACCGAATGCAATAGATCCAGTTTCTTCGGGTACTTCAATTACTTCATCATTTACAACAGTTTTTGTCGTATCTAATACTTTAAAGCTTGTTTCTGTATGAACAGCGTTGTATGCATCTACTCGCCCAGCTCCAACTTCATATACAGAATATTTTTCTTTTAAATCATCAGCCGTGTTCATAAGAGACGCCTTTACATCGAATGGAGAGTATTCTGGGTGTTCTTGTAAAATAAGAGCAGCAACGCCAGCGATATGAGGGGATGCCATAGATGTTCCTTGCATACGCTCATAGGAAACGTCATAGTTTTCGCCTTCTTGTGGATCGTTAATATATTCAGGCACTGTTGAAAGTACAGCAACACCAGGTGCTGTAATATCAGGTTTAATATCATCATTTGATGTAACAGGGCCTCGTGAGCTAAAGTCTGCAAGATGATCGCCTTCTGTTTGAATATAACTAATTTCGCCAAAAGTAAAGGAGGTGTTACCTTGTTCGATTTGAGCTTTTAGTTTTTCACCGTCTTCTTTCGTTAGGCGGAATGCTGGAATGTATTTTGTGCTTTCGCCAACGTAGAAAGGAATTTCTCCGTCCACATTGTTATAAATAATAACGGCTTTTGCACCAGCTTGTTTCGCATTCGCGATTTTTTCATCAAATGAGAGTGTACCACGTGCAACGAGAGCGATTTTCCCTTTTACATCTTTTTTACTAAATTCGTCAGGCGTACCGATTCCTACAGATTCAATAGGGAGAGATTGTCCTTTGAAATCTTCTATTTTATCAGTGAAGTTTTTGCCAAATAAAATTAAGTTAGGGAATTGTACTTGTCCAGCATGACCTGATAGTTTTGGTAAGGAAATAGAACTATCACTTGCCCCGACCGTAATCGCAAAGGGAGAAGCACCTGGTGATCCGAGTGTCGCTGGATTTGGACCAGAGTTCCCAGCAGCAACGACTGTAACAACACCGGAAAGCATCGCGTTATTGACAGCGATAGACGTTGGATCAAGCGGATTGTTACTATCGTCACCTAACGATAAATTAATAACGTTCATACCGTCAGAAATAGATTTATCGATTGCAGCAATAATACCAGAACTATCTCCGCTTCCGTATGGACCAAGTACACGATAGTTATACAGTTCAATGTCAGGTGCAACACCTTTTACTGCGGAATCTGATGTGTTTTTCTTTTGAGCAGAAACGATACCTGCTACGTGAGTACCATGTGCGGTGTAGAAGGAAGAGCCACGATCATCGAATTCAGGAGCGCCAGATTGTTGCCATTCTGCATACGTAGTCTCCATCGGATCTGCATCGTTATTAATAAAGTCCCAACCTTTTACGGAGTTTGGGTCTATTTTGCTAGAGTCCTCGCCATTTTTTGCACGGTATCCTTTATACACATCTTTTAAGTCAGGGTGATTGTAATCAATACCTGTATCTAATACACCAACTTTAATTCCTTTTCCGGTAATGCCCTCGCTATGTAACTTATCTACCCCAATTTGCGGAATGCTATCTGTTAGTTTTTGAGGTGCTTTCTGCTCTGCTTGTTTTGGTAAATTTAATTTTACTTCGTAATCTTTCCAAATACGTTTTACAACACCGATTCGTAACAATTCTTCAACTGTATTTGCAGGTAATGTCAGGGCAACCCCATTTATAGCATGTTTATAAGAGCGTTTAATTTGTACAGACTGGAAATTTCCAGACTTTACTGATGGACTGAATTGACGGAGGTTTTTAAGACCTTTTTGGAATTCTTCATGCTCTTGATCAATGCGTGCTTTTATATTTCCAGGTGCAGCTTGCAATCCTTTTTCTTTTTGTTTTAATTCATTAATCTTTACTGGCGCAGTTTGAAATTCTACAATGATATTTACTGGTTCGGAACTGCTCGTATTAATATCTGGTGAAATCGTAAAACCAGGATTGGCATCTAACGTTTGTAATGCCTGACGCTGTTCTTTAGAAAGTTTTGATAGTAAAGACTGGGCGTTTGAAGAGTCAATTTGATTAATAGGGTTTTCAGCAAGTACATTGAACGGAAGGGCAGTTGAAAATAGAACGCCAGCCGTTACAATTCCGGTAACAAAACGATTTTTCTTTTTCATGTATAGGCCTCCGATAATTTATATTTTTAAAATTATTTCTCCACGCCTGGTGTTTGCTCTGCATGGAATGTCCAATTTAGCTGTAAGGAATCCCCCTGGAATTTATTTTGATCTTGGTCGTTGTCTTCAAAGGAGAAGAGGACGTGTAAGGAATCTGTTTCACCAGATTTAATACCATCTATTAAGTTATGACGTTCTAGAGATGTAGCTACATCCTCAGGTTTCATATTTTTCAATTCTGATAGTTTTGTTTCCCACAAAATTTCATGATCATCGTTTGGATTAGATGGCTTTCCATCATTCACTAAAAATTTGACGATGATGTGATCGCCTAAATCTTCACCATCATTATTTTGCTTTGCATCTGTAACTTCATAGGATGTTTCAAGTGCTACCTTTGCAATATCCAATGTTCCTTTGTTTTCAAGCTTGAAATTTCTTTCAATAAAATCACCTGGTTTTAAATCTTTCACATCAACGATTACACTTGGATTAATAGAAAGGTCTAGTGTTCCCGCTTGAAATGAATTATTCGATGTTTCAGAATCACTGAAATAGGCGAATACACCGCCGAATGTAAGGGATAAGCCAAGTGAAGCTGTGACAACTCCCATTCCAACTTTTTGTTTTACTGACATAAGAAAGCCCCCTAATTTTAATTTTTTCAAACGTTCGCCGGGAGTATGGATAGAGTAAACAGAGTGTTTCAGTATGAATTATATTTGCGAAGGTTTGGTGTTCTTTATTGAGAACAAGTATATGCTTATGAATTTTCCATTTCAATAAAATTGTGACAAAAAATGTTGAGAAACATTTTTTTATGACAGATTATTTTGTTGTGATTTTACGTGATAAATAGAGTGGAAAATAGGAGGAATCTAATAGAATAGATATTGAGAAATAAATAAAAGGCAGAAAGATAGAAAGAAAGTGAAGCGTTTTCAATGAATATTCGTCAAAATTCGATATTTTATATGGAAATGTGAAAAAAAATCAATATTTTTAAGAAAAAAACGTATATTTTTTATAAATCAACAAGGATATTTCAGTTTTTTGCAGAATTGTTAAAGTATAAAAAATTCTGTCATCTTAGTGAGGTGAACATATTGAGTGTAATAAATTGTGAAGAAGTGAAACGAGATGAGTTTCATACAGAAAAGTACTATGACAGTTATAACATCTTTGGCGCACATGTTGTGACGGAAGATGAGATGCGAGGAGTACGATTTACAGTATGGGCTCCTCATGCGAAAGCAATGAGTGTTGTTGGAGATTTTAATGAATGGGATTATGAACAACATAAGATGCTACAAGTGACAGAAGAGGGAATTTGGTCCTTGTTTATACCGCATATTGAAGAAAGAGAAATATATAAATATGCGATTGAAACAATGACTGGTGACGTCATTTTAAAGGCAGATCCGTATGCTGTGTATGCAGAAGTAAGACCGAATACGGCATCTGTAGTTTTTGATATAAAGGGATACGAATGGAATGATAAAAACTGGAGCCGTAAGAAAAAGAAAAAATCGGTTTATAAAGAAGCGATGACGGTTTATGAATTACATTTCGGTTCTTGGAAAAAGAAAGAAGACGGAACACTGTATTCTTACAGGGAAATGGCAGAAGAACTCATTCCTTATGTGGTGGAACATCAATTTACACATATTGAAATTATGCCGCTTGTTGAGCATCCATATGATCGTTCTTGGGGATATCAAGGGACGGGATATTATGCAGCAACGAGTAGATTCGGCACGCCACATGATTTGATGCATTTTGTCGATGAATGTCATAAATATGGAATCGGTGTCATTTTAGATTGGGTGCCGGGGCATTTTTGTAAAGATGCTCACGGTTTATATTTGTTTGATGGGACACCGACTTATGAATATAAAGATAAAGATGTCCAAGAAAATCTAGTATGGGGAACTGTCAATTTTGATTTAGGAAAGAGGGAAGTACGTAATTTCTTAATTTCAAATGCGTTATTTTGGATGAGACATTTCCATATTGACGGTTTCAGGGTGGATGCAGTTGCGAATATGTTGTATTGGAATAAAGAAGGGCAGGAGCAAAGTAATGAGCACGCTGTTTCATTTTTACGAGAGTTAAATGAAGCGGTGTTTGCAGAAGATGAAGATTTCCTTATGACAGCAGAAGATTCAACAGCTTGGCCACTTGTAACAGCCCCAACGTATGAAGGTGGGCTTGGGTTCAATTACAAATGGAATATGGGCTGGATGAATGATGTGCTGAAATATATGGAGTGTGCGCCTGAGTATAGGAAGCATATTCATGAGAAAATGACGTTTTCTTTAATGTATGCTTACTCTGAAAACTTTATATTACCGCTTTCTCATGATGAAGTCGTTCATGGGAAAAAGTCGTTATTAAATAAAATGCCAGGAGATTACTGGGATAAGTTTGCTCAACTTCGTTTATTATATGGATATTTTTTTACTCACCCAGGAAAGAAATTACTTTTCATGGGAGGAGAATTTGGGCAGTTTGATGAGTGGAAAGACCTTGAAGATTTAGATTGGAATTTACATGATTTTGAAATGCATCGTTATATGCATGATTACTTTAAAGAGCTCATAGCATTGTATAAGCGCTCCAAACCACTTTGGCAGCTTGATCATTCACCTGAAGGATTTCAGTGGATAGATGCTAATAATCATGAGCAAAGTATTTTCTCGTTTATCCGCCAAGGGGATAAACAAGAAGATGCGTTAGTTGTCGTATGTAATTTTACGAAAGCTACATATGAAAACTATAAAGTAGGTGTACCAGATTTCGAGAATTATAACGAGATTTTAAATAGTGATGCTGAGCAATATGGCGGTTCGGGGCAAGTAAATAAGAAACGTCTTAAGGCGATTCTAGAACCGTATCATAATCAAGCAGCACATGTAGAAATTACAATTCCACCATTTGGCGTATCCATATTACGACCAGTGAAGACGAGAAAGGGGAGCAAAAAACAAGATGGCTCAAAAACAAAAGTGCGTAGCAATGTTACTAGCAGGGGGAAAAGGTAGTCGATTAAGTGCATTAACAAAAAATTTAGCCAAGCCAGCTGTTCCATTTGGTGGTAAATATCGCATTATTGATTTTACGCTAAGCAACTGTGCGAATTCTGGTATTGAAACGGTGGGGATTTTGACGCAGTATCAACCACTTGAACTTCATAATTATATCGGAATCGGCAATGCTTGGGATTTAGACCGAGTAAGCGGTGGAGTCACAGTGTTACCTCCTTATGCGGAATCTTCAGGGGTGAAGTGGTACACAGGTACGGCAAGTGCCATTTATCAAAACTTAAACTATTTAAGTCAGTACGAACCAGAGTATGTTCTTATTTTATCTGGCGACCATATTTATAAAATGGATTACAGTAAAATGCTAGATTACCATATTGAGAAAGAAGCGGATGTTTCGATTTCTGTTATTGAAGTGCCTTGGGATGAAGCGAGTCGCTTTGGCATTATGAATACAAATGAAGAGATGGAGATTGTTGAATTTGAAGAGAAACCGCAATTTCCAAGAAGTAATCTTGCCTCAATGGGAATCTATATTTTTAACTGGGCAATTTTGAAAGAGTATTTAGAGATGGATGCAAGAAATCCTGAATCTAGTAATGATTTCGGAAAAGATGTACTTCCGCTTTTATTAGATGAAGGGAAAAAGCTTATGGCGTATCCGTTTGAAGGATATTGGAAGGATGTTGGAACGGTGAAAAGCTTATGGGAAGCGAATATGGATTTACTTCGCGATGAAACGTCGCTGAATTTAAACGATCGTAATTGGCGTATTTATTCTGTGAATCCAAACGAACCGCCTCAATATATTGCCGAACAGGCAAAAGTAGAAGAATCACTTATTAACGAAGGATGCGTCATTGAAGGGGACGTGAAGCATTCTGTATTATTCCAAGGGGTGACGGTGGAAGAGGGTAGTATGGTTATTGATTCTGTCGTTATGCCAGGAGCGAAGATTGGTAAAAATGTTGTGATTGAAAGAGCGATCGTTGGATCGGAAATGGTTATTGAAGATGGAACAATTATTCGTCCAGAAAAGAATGTTGACGATGTAGTACTAATTGCTGAAGGGAAATAGAAAAGGGGGATGAAATGAATGGGAGAAAAAATGTTAGGAATTATTAATGCAACGGGAAGTTTTCCTTCCTTAAAGAAAGTAACAGGGCATCGTTCACTAGCGGCGTTACCGTTTGGGGGCCGTTATCGACTCATTGATTTCATGCTTTCAAATATGGTGAATTCTAATATTCATAGTGTGGCAGTTTTTACAAGCCATAAAAACCGTTCACTAATGGACCACGTTGGTTCAGGCAAACAGTGGGATTTAGATAGAAAAAGAGACGGACTGTTTTTATTCCCGCCAAACTGCCAATGTGACCAAGATGAATTTGGATCCTTTGCACATTTTAGAAGACATATTGATTATTTTCTAAGAGCCAGAGAAGAATACGTTGTTATTACGAATAGCCATCTCGTAACAGCATTAAATTTTCAAGGGGTGTTAGAGCGACATATACATACGGCAGCTGACATTACGGAAGTTTGTCATGAAGGGGTTTCGCTTCAAACATACGTGTTAAAGAAGCAATTATTATTAGATTTATTTGAAGCATATAAAGATGTGGAGCAATACAGTTTATTTGATGTAGTGAGAGAAAAGCGCGGAAAATCACTGCATATTGCTACGTATGAGCATACAGGATATGTAGCTATTATTGATTCGATTGAAAGTTACTATAAGCATAGTTTAGAAATTTTGCAGCCTGCTATTTGGAAGCAAGTATTTAAGAAAGAAGCACCGATCTTTACGAAAGTAAAAGATGAACCACCAACGCGTTACTTAAAGGGTGCAGCCGTGAAAAATACAATGATTGCAAACGGTAGTATTATCGAAGGCGAAGTAGAAAATAGTGTTGTCTCCCGTTCTGTTAAAATTGGAAAAGGTTCAATTGTTCGTAATAGCATTATTATGCAAAAGAGCCAAATTGGAGATAACTGTATAATAGACGGTGTTATTATTGATAAAGACGTGAAAATTGGTGATGGTGTCGTACTAAAAGGAAACGCCGATGAACCATACGTTGTCGAAAAAGGAAGCGTTCAAAACAGTACAATTAATAGTTATTCTTAAGAAATCAGTGGGGGTTTTTCCTCCACTGATTAAAGTTATAATTTAAATGAAAACTCGAAGGGAGGAAGCTGCAAGGGAAGTAGTATAAGCTTTTCGTGCAGTGGGACAACAAGTGAATATTTTATTTGCAGTATCAGAATGTGTACCATTTGTTAAATCGGGAGGATTAGCTGATGTAGCAGGTGCGCTCCCAAAAGAGCTGAAAAAATTAGGTGTGGAAGTTCGCATTATACTCCCAAATTATAGTCTTATTCCAAAAAAATTAAGGGATGGATGTACGCTACATAAAGTAATTAACGTCCCGCTTGGGTGGAGAAATCAATATTGTGGAATTTTAAAAGGTGAGCAGGATGGGATTACGTATTACTTAATAGATAATGAATATTATTTTAAGAGGGATTCTCTATATGGTCATTATGATGATGGAGAGCGTTTTTCTTATTTTTCGAAAGCAGTTTTAGAGTGTATTCCGCATCTTGATTTCGAAGTGGATGTTCTTCATAGCCACGATTGGCATACCGCTATGGTTAACTTCTTACTGCGTGAAAAGTATCAAGATAACCCATTATATGAGCATATTAAAACGGTGTATACGATTCATAACTTGCAGTTCCAAGGTGTATTTCCTCCTGAAGTGATGTACGACTTGTTAGAACTTGGTGATGAATATTTTCATAGTGAGCAGTTAGAGTTTTATGGAAATGTGAACTTTATGAAGGGTGGCATTATCGCTTCTGATCAAATTACAGCGGTTAGCCCGACATACAAAGAAGAAATTCAATATGAGTTTTTCGGTGAGAAGTTAGATGGGTTGTTACGAAAATATAACGGTAAGCTTAGCGGCATTGTAAATGGAATTGATACGAGCGTATATAATCCAGAAACGGATTCATATATTACTGCTCAGTACGATGCAGATTCATTATATGAAAAAAATGAAAATAAACGCGCATTGCAGCGTTATTTTGGTTTGCCAGAAAAAGAAGATACACCGATTATTTCAATGGTAACGAGATTAACGAAGCAAAAAGGTCTTGATTTAGTACGTACTGTATTCCGCGAAATAATGGAGGAAGATGTACAATGTATTATTTTAGGATCAGGTGACTCTGAATATGAACAATTCTTTGAGTGGATGGCATATGAGTATCCTGAGAAGGTAAAAGTGTATATCGGATTTAATGAAGAATTAGCTCATCAAGTGTATGCGGGAAGTGATTTATTCTTAATGCCATCACTATTTGAACCATGTGGACTTGGACAACTTATCGCATTAGCGTACGGTACAATTCCGATTGTAAGAGAGACAGGTGGATTAAATGATACTGTACAATCTTATGACGAAGAAACTGGAGAAGGAAATGGTTTCAGTTTCACGAACTTTAATGCACATGACATGTTGCACACGGTTCGTCGTGCAATTGAATTTTATCATGATAAACCGGTATGGGAGCAGCTTGTAAAACAAGCGATGACTGAAGATTACAGCTGGGAGAAATCAGCTCTTGCCTATAAGAAATTGTATAAAAGTCTCATGGAATAACATGTAGGTGGTGAAGAAATGTTTACTCATGTTGAAAGTTTTAAATCAGCTTTTCTAGAAAAGTTAGAGACGATGTATGGTAAAAGTTTTAAAGACTCTACAACTCGTGATCAATACAATACGCTTGGGTACATGGTACGTGAGTATATGAATAGTCAATGGATTGCAACGAACGAAAGTTATCGGTCTGGAGAGCAAAAGCAAATGTATTACTTATCCATTGAGTTTTTACTTGGGCGTTTGCTTGGAAGTAATATATTAAATTTAGGCATCAGGGATGTCTGTGAGCAAGGACTTTCTGAGCTTGGTATTTCGTTGCAAGAATTAGAAGAAGTGGAAGCAGATGCAGGTCTTGGAAATGGTGGACTTGGACGATTAGCAGCTTGTTTCCTTGATTCACTTGCCTCTTTAAACTTACCAGGTCATGGCTGTGGAATTCGTTACAAACACGGCTTATTTGATCAAAAAATTGTGGATGGTTATCAAGTTGAATTTCCAGAACAGTGGCTCCTTCATGAAAACGTATGGGAAGTAAGAAGGCATGATCAAGCTGTAGAAGTAAGTTATTTCGGCAATGTTGAACCGCTATACATTGATGGACGTTTAGAGTTCAGGCATACGAACGCAGAAGTAATTATGGCAGTACCATATGACGTTCCAGTAGTAGGGTATGAGACGAGTACTGTAAATACACTTAGACTTTGGAATGCTGAACCAGTTCCTTTCCCGCAAAATTGCAAAGATATTTTGAAATATAAGCGTGAAACAGAGGCGGTATCGGAGTTTTTATATCCAGATGATACGCATGATGAGGGGAAAATACTTCGTTTGAAACAACAGTATTTCCTCGTATCAGCAAGTCTGCAAAATATCGTTCGTATGCATAGAGAAAGATATGGTGACCTTCGTCAATTACATGAGAAAATTGCGATTCATATTAATGATACACATCCAGTTTTGGCGATTCCAGAACTGATGCGTATTTTATTAGATGAAGAAAAACTAGCATGGGAAGAAGCTTGGCACATAACGACGCAAACGATTTCTTACACGAATCATACGACGTTATCAGAAGCGCTTGAAAAGTGGCCAGTTCACATTTTTAAACCGTTATTACCGAGAATTTATATGATTATTGAAGAGATTAATGAACGTTTCTGTCATGAACTTTGGGAACGTTATCCGTATGAATGGCATCGCATTGAAGAGATGGCGATTATTGCGCATGATCTTGTGAAAATGGCTCATTTAGCAATTGTCGGTAGCCATAGCGTAAACGGTGTAGCAAAAATTCATACGGAAATCTTAAAGCAGCGTGAAATGCGATTGTTCTATGAATTTTATCCAGATAAGTTTAATAATAAAACGAATGGAATCGCTCATAGACGCTGGTTAATGAAGGCAAATCCGCAGCTGACGAACCTGATTTCAGAGGCAATTGGAACAGAGTGGAAGAAAGAACCGATTAAGCTTCAAGCGCTGCAAACAGTCCAATATGATGCGAGTTTCCATGAGAAATTTGCAGAGGTAAAACAAGAGCGTAAAGAGATTTTAGCAGAGCGTATTCATAATAAAATGGGGATTACAATTGATCCAAATTCTATTTTTGATGTGCAAGTAAAAAGACTGCATGCTTACAAACGACAATTATTGAATGTTCTTCATATTTTATATTTGTATAATCGTCTGAAAGAGGATGCTAGTTTTACATTTTATCCGCGTACTTTTATCTTTGGAGCGAAAGCATCACCTGGCTATTACTATGCGAAAAAAATTATTAAATTAATAAATGAGCTTGCAAGGAAAGTGAATAATGATCCGTATGTGAGTCAATATATGAAAGTTATCTTTCTAGAAAACTACCGAGTTTCTTTAGCGGAAGATATATTCCCAGCAGCGGATGTTAGTGAGCAAATTTCAACTGCGAGTAAAGAAGCATCGGGAACGGGTAACATGAAATTTATGATGAATGGTGCGATTACAATCGGAACGTTAGACGGTGCTAACGTTGAAATAAAAGACCGGGTCGGTGATGATAACTGTTTCATTTTTGGCTTAACAGCGGAAGAGGTTCTTCATTACTATCAAAATGGTGGATATCGTGCAAGTGATTATTATCACCACAATATGCATATTAAGAAAGTAGTAGATCAACTGACGAATGGTTTCTTTGCACAGTCGGGAGCTGAATTTGAAGCAATTTATGATTCTCTCGTTATTCAAAATGATGAATATTTCGTTCTGCGAGATTTTGGTCCATATGCGGAAAGGCAAGAAGCTGTTGGTAGAGCTTATGAAAACCGAACGAAGTGGCTAGAAATGTCGATTTTAAATATTGCACAATCTGGTCATTTTGCGAGCGATCGAACGATTTTGCAGTATAGTAATGAGATTTGGGGTATTGGTAATGCGGTTACACAGTATTAAGTAAAAGTCCCTTTTGAAGGGGCTTTTCTTTATTAAGTTGAAGTGGGGTGTATAGGAAGGTACATTGAGACAAAGTGTAAAAATGAATAATACATATAGGGATGCTAAAGTGTATTCACTTTTAAAAGAGGAATATAATCGCTTAAAAAACCGAGCTTAATTTCATTAAGCTCGGTTTTCTTTTTTTGCTTAAGAAAGAAATGGGATGGCGGTGTATATGATACCTGTGCCACCATATTCTCCTGTCGCAAAGTATGAAAATGTAAAGAAACCTGTAAACGAAAAAATTACAATGAGAAAAAGTGCAAAGATAAATTTTAGCATGTAAGGTCCCCTCATCCAAAAGTAAATTCATATATCATTATAGTATGCAAAAAAATAATTTCCAATTGTTTACTGGTTAAAAATGAGAAGTCAGACATGTTTTGTATGTTGTCATGGCATGATTATTTGTAATGGATTTTGTGTTTTTTGTAAAAGTCATATTGTGATGAACGTGTGCATATTCCCAGTCTTGTTCATTAAAATGGACATTACGCGGAGGGAGAAGAGGAACGACATCAAATAAATTAACGAAGCGAAAGCTACTAGCTACTTGCAGTTTATAATAATTACGAAATGCAATATCCCCCACTTTCGGAGAGGCAAATGTATAAAGACCGTACTGTGCGAAGGCGGTGTTGATACGCGCATCTAGTATATGTAGTGTAGCGAGCGCGCCGCCTAAGCTATGACCTGTTGCAAGAAGTTTTTTATGGGCTGGTAATGATACGAGCATATCCATAATAGAATCTCGGCAAGATTCATAAATAGAAAGAAAGCCGTTATGGACATTTCCGCTATTTAAAGCATATGGATATGGTTTTTGATTGACGAGTGAATCGATAATCCATTCGGTATCTGTTTGTGTCCCGCGAAAAGCTACGATAATAGTATCCTCAGATTCTAGTATGAATCCAAACCAATCTGTCGTTTGAATGGTTTTTCCTTGAAAGCCTTGTACATATTGAAAACCATCTGGTATTTCGAAAATCCCATTTTGTTTATATTGTTCATACGTTAACTCACAACAAGAAGCTAACAATATGGCAGTATCTTTATCAAAGGATAGAGGAGTACGCATTAAGGAAGCCCTCCTTAAGAAAAGGTATAGTTTAATATATGCAGTGAGGGACTTGATTCATTCGTTTGGATGGGGGAAATAGTTTGTATCGCTTAACTAAAGCAGTGGATGAAATGATATCGACTTATCGACGAATAATAACAAAATAAAACAGCGCCCCATAAGGGCACTGTTTACTCTTTTCCATCTAATAAACGGCCAAGGCCACCTAAAACGCTGCCTTCACCAGTACCCTGAGCTGCTGGGCTTGTCAGGCGTGCTGCTAAGCGGCTAAGTGTTAAGGATTGGATCCAAACTGTTCCAGGTCCTTCTAACGTTGCGAAGAATAAACCTTCTCCGCCAAATAGAGCTGTTTTTACTTTTCCAACGAACTCGACATCGTAGTTAACGTCTTTTGTCATTGCAACGAGACAACCTGTATCGATGCGAAGCTTTTCGCCAGGTTTTAATTCACGCTTATATACAGTTCCGCCTGCATGCATGAAAGCAAGTCCATCACCTTCGAGTTTCTGCATGATGAAACCTTCACCACCAAAGAAACCAGTTCCGATTTTTTTTGTAAACTCGATTCCGATAGAAACACCTTTTGCTGCACAAAGAAACGCATCTTTTTGGCAAACTACTTTCCCTTGATATTCTGTTAAATCTACAGGAACAATTTTACCAGGATAAGGAGCAGCAAATGATACGTGGCGCTTGCCGTGACCTGTATTCGTAAATACAGTCATAAACATGCTTTCACCTGTAACGAGACGTTTACCAGCGCCCATTAATTTTCCGAATAAACCTCCAGATGGGCCAGAACCATCACCGAAGATTGTTTCCATTTCGATGTAATCTTCCATCATCATCATTGCGCCCGCTTCTGCAATCACGCTTTCTTCTGGATCTAATTCAATTTCAACGAACTGCATATCGTCGCCGTATAACTTATATTCGATTTCATGTGCCTTCATTCTTATCACCTCGTATGTAATAGATACTTATATTGTACAGAATTTAATAGGATTAGAATACTTTAGTTTTGTTAATTTTCAAATTAAGTGGAACTTTAATCAGTGGGGGCCATCCCGCACTGATTATCTGCCCTCACCAATTGGGCTTTTACTGTCTGCAAATAGCGAGATAAAATATGAATATGGAAATTCAACATTATATTAAAATTATAAAAAAATGATGAGATGAAAGTGTTCTCATTTGACGTTTTCAATATAGCATGATATAGTGAAAGCACTATTGAGCTACATAATGTGGTACGGAAATAAAGCACGTTGTATTAAAGGCTGTAAGCTTGTTATACATTCATGTCCTTTATATCCACCTTTTCATGTGGATTCATAGTTTCATTTTTATTTAGGAGGTACATGACATGCAAACAGGTAAAGTTAAATGGTTTAACGGCGAAAAAGGTTTTGGCTTCATCGAAGTTGAAGGCGGAGAAGACGTATTCGTACATTTCTCAGCTATCCAAGGCGACGGCTTCAAAACTTTAGAAGAAGGTCAAGAAGTTTCTTTCGAAATCGTTGAAGGAAACCGCGGACCACAAGCAGCTAACGTTACAAAAAACTAATTAGCTAGCGATAAAAAGCATTCCGATTTTCGGAATGCTTTTTTTTATTCTTTGGAACTAGATTCATTTGAAGATAATTCGCCCTTAAAGGTACGCTCTTCAAAGTCATCAAGCATTTGTTCATATTCTTCATGCTCTTCCGTAGCGAAAACTTGCGGATTTTTTCCATACATATCTGTACCGATAAAGTTTTCGAAGTCCTCTACGTAGCCTACATTTTCCTCGCTATTTACGTACATGCCATTATAGTTTTTGGAATCTTGTCTTTCTAAATCAGACGGTGTTTCAGATGTTCCGTAATTTGCGACATCTTGCCAAGCATCTTCTGCATCGTACTCAACAGAATGGTCTTCATCGTGTTTGTGGAAAGAAGGAGACAACACTTCTTCTTCGACTGGGCGTGTATTCATATTTAATTTACTTGTCGTGTGCTGTATGCATGTTGTAGCAGTCGGCATTGCTTCCAATCTTTCAAATGGAATTTCTTCACCAGACACTTCGCAAATGCCGTACGTACCCGCTTCTATTTTTTGTAGGGCGTGTTTCGTATCCTCTAGCTGTTTATGCCAAAGTTCAATAAGTCCGAAGTCTTTTTCACGTTCATATAGCTCTGTTGCCATATCAGCTGGATGGTTATCGTAGCTAGATAATTCTCCAACGGAATCACGTTCAGATGCACGATCTTCATTTTCATGTGTTTGTATCGTTTGCTCTAGTTCTTGTTTTTGTTTTTCTAAAACGGATTTAAATTGATTTATTTGTTGTGGAGTTAACATAGTCGTCCACCTTCCTACAATTCAGTTTCTTTACATAGTATGAGCGTCGAGAGTAGGAATTATGAGTTGAAATTGGTATATGAAAAAAGAGCTGCATAAGCAGCTCCTTTCTATAGGAAATATCCAAGTAATAATCCGATTCCCATGAGGAGACCGAAGATTGTATTTGTTTTTGCTGTTGCAATCATCGCAGGTACCATTTCCATTGGAATACTTTTGCCGATAAAGCCTTTCGTCGCTTTAAATGCTTTCGGTGCGCTCAAAAATACGATAAGCATCCATGGTGATGCGATGTTAACGATAATTAAAGCGATTGTCCAAATGTAGGAAACGATAAACATAGAAGCAAGTACACCAACTGCTCTTTCACGTCCAACGAGAATTGCTAACGTTTTACGACCGTTTTCTTTATCGCCATCTAAGTCACGAATATTATTGGCTAGTAAAATGGCACCAATTAAAATGGAGCTTGGAATAGATAGTAAAATGACTTCTGATGTTACAGTTCCAGTTTGAATAAAGAATGAAATCCCGATAATAATGACACCCATAAATAATCCGGCTGTTAACTCTCCGAATGGTGTATATGCAATTGGAAGTGGGCCGCCTGTATAAAGGTAAGCAACGGCCATACAAACAAGACCGATTGCAGCAAGCCACCAGCTAGAATTCATACAAATATAAACACCTAATAGTATTGCGATGCCGAAAAATCCAAATGCTAAGTTAAGCACTGTTTTTGGCTGAATGCCATCGCGAACGATAGCGCCGCCGATACCAACTGAACCTTCGTGATCGAGTCCTCTTTTATAATCAAAGTATTCATTAAACATGTTTGTTGCTGCTTGAATGAGAAGACAAGCAAGAAGCATTATAAGGAAAAGAGGGAGATGTATTTGATTTATACCTCCGACCTGCATCGCATAGGCTGTTCCGATGAAAACAGGAACGAAAGCTGCTGTTAATGTATGGGGACGTAGTAAACTCCACCAAATGCGCCAGCCTGTTTGTTTACTTGGCTTTGGCGCCGTAGGAGAGGAATTCGTTTCGACGTTCATTTCCATGTTGATTCCTCCTTTGGTCACATATTGTACACAACTAAGTGTAGAAAAAGCATCATTTAGTGTCAACGTTTATTTTCTAGGAAGAGAAGGTGAATTTCTCAGAAATGCTAAACGTTGACAGGCCTTTCGTTTGAGGTGTATCTTAAAATCAAGCGTAATTATGACTATTTTTCGCCCATAGGGGGGAGACAATTGTGATTCAAACGAAACAAATAGGCTTGCAAGAAGTTTTGAGTGCGGCCATTAAGCGTGCAACTGATGAAAAAATATTAGTGAGCTTTGTTAAACAAATAGACTGGATGGATCCGCTTCTGTTTTATGCAGCAGGAAAAAGGATTGCATTCGAAAATAGATGTTATTTTGCAGACCCAGCTCAGCATGTAATATTTGCTGGAATTGGCTCTGTTTTCACTATAGCAACTTCTTCTCACAAACGCTTTCAAACTGCTCGTGACGAGTGGGATAAAGTAAAAGAGAAGGCATTTGTACAAAGAGAAAGATACGAATTTGGAACAGGTCCTCTTTTATTTGGTGGCTTTTCATTTGACCAAGAAAAAGAGAAAACGGACTTATGGAAAGAATTTGATGATACGACATTTTCACTACCGGCATTTTTATTAACTGTAAAAAATGAAAAAGCATGGTTAACAATGAATACATTCGTTTCAGCAACAGATTGTGCAGAAACTCTTTATAACGAAATTGTTTCTTTAGAAGAGAAAATTTTTGAGGAGAGTAAATGTGCACTAGAAGGATCGAAATTAACAGTTACTTCTAAAGTAGAAGTGGATCCGAAAGGCTGGATGAAGGCCATTGAGAAAGTGCAAAATGAGATGAAGCAGGGGAACGTACAGAAGGTTGTATTAGCGAGGGAGCTAAAAGTAGAGATGAATCATCCTATTGATTCTGCTCTTGTTTTAGAAGCGCTTCGCATTGGACAACCGGATTGTTACGTATTTTCTTTTGATTATAAAGGAGCATGCTTCTTAGGAGCGACGCCAGAGAGATTAATTCGCAAAGAAGATGAGAAGTTTACTTCGATGTGTCTTGCTGGTTCAACTGGTCATGGTCAATCTATAGAAGAAAGTAAACAAAATAGTAATGCGCTTCTTCATGATGAAAAGAATTTAGCTGAACACGGTTATGTTGTGAACATGATCAGGTCCGTATTAAATGAGCACTGCGAATCCGTTAATATTCCGGAAAGTCCGGGCTTATTAACAACGAAAAATTTAATTCATTTATATACGCCTGTAGAGGCAAAAGGCGATGCGAGTCTTTTAACAATGGTAAAAGAATTACATCCAACACCAGCTCTTGGCGGGACACCTCGTTTGGAAGCGATGAAACTGATTCGTGATGTTGAATTGTTAGACAGAGGATTATATGGTGCACCGATTGGCTGGATAGATGATGAAGGAAATGGTGAATTCGCGGTTGCACTTCGCTGCGGGTTATTAAATGGCGAGAAAGCATCCTTATTTGCCGGTTGCGGGATTGTAATTGATTCAGTACCGCAACTTGAATATGAAGAAACAAGTTTGAAGTTTAGACCGATGCTTGGTGCTTTGGAGGAATTAATGAAATGAACAATCATATAGAAGCATTATCATATTATTTAGGCGCGTTCGTGGATGAACTGACGCGTCTAAATGTATGTGATGTTGTCATTAGTCCAGGCTCACGGTCAACGCCGATAGCTCTACTAATGGAACAACATGAAGGAATGAACACATATTTACATGTAGATGAAAGATCAGCAGGATTTTTTGCACTCGGTATCGCAAAAGCGAAAAAACGTCCTGTTGCATTATTATGTAC
Organism: Bacillus cereus group sp. RP37; assembly: GCF_040459695.1. Classification (NCBI taxonomy): domain Bacteria; kingdom Bacillati; phylum Bacillota; class Bacilli; order Caryophanales; family Bacillaceae; genus Bacillus; species Bacillus cereus group sp. RP37. The sequence goes on from NZ_JARVHP010000001.1 coordinate 592,337, forward strand.
GTCAGGAACGGCAGCAGCGAATTATTATCCAGCTGTATGTGAAGCTTTTCATTCACGAGTGCCGCTTATCGTCTTAACGGCAGATAGACCGCATGAATTAAGAGATGTCGGTGCACCACAAGCGATGAATCAATTCAATTTATACGGTACGTTTGTGAAGCAATTTACAGAGATGGCACTCCCAGAAGCGAGTGAAGCGATGTATCATTACGCTCGCATGACGACGCAGCGCATGATAGCAGGTGCTTGTTTAGCACCGCAAGGACCTGTGCATCTTAATTTTCCAGTTCGCGAACCGCTTATCCCGGACTTCTCATTAGAAAGTTTATGGGATAAAGGACGCGGGGAATATACAGGAGTAGTTCAGCAAGGGAACGTGATGATGCCGAGTGAATATGTAGATTCTCTTGTAGGGCGCCTTTCACATATGGAAAAGGGGCTTATTATTTGTGGAGATGATAGCCATTCGGAAATCGCAGCGTTTGCGGCAGAATTAGCTGAAAAAACGGGATATCCAATATTAGCGGACCCACTTTCTAATATTCGTAGTGGACACCACGATAAAACGATGGTAATCGACTGTTACGATACATTTTTACGAAATGAGCTGTTAAAGGAAACGTGGAAGCCAGAAGTTATGATTCGCTTTGGCGGTATGCCTGTTTCGAAAGCATTAACGCAGTTCATCAAAAAACAAACAAAAGCCGTTCATATCGTTGTTGATGAATCTGGGCAATGGAGAGACCCAGCTCTTGTTGCGACAGAAGTTGTCCAAGCAAGTGATATTGCATTTTGCAGTGCACTAATAGAAAAAATGCCAGTTATGAAAAAGAATGATTGGTTCGGAATGTGGAAACATATAAACGAAAAAACGAAGGAAACGCTTCGTGAGATGGAAACATATGAAACGGCATTTGAAGGGAAAGTTATTACGGATATTGTCCGCGTATTACCAGAAGGGGCAACGTTATTTGCAAGTAATAGTATGCCAATTCGTGATACAGATTCATTCTTCTTCACATCGGATAAAAATATTCAAGTGATGGCAAACCGTGGTGTAAATGGGATTGACGGAATCATTTCGACAGCTTTAGGAGCGAGCATTATTTGTGAACCGCTCGTATTAGTGATCGGTGATTTATCATTTTATCACGATTTAAACGGATTATTAGCCGCAAAATTACATGAATTAAATATAACAATTGTCGTTGTAAATAATGACGGTGGCGGTATTTTCTCATTCTTACCACAGTATGAGAAAAAGGAACATTTCGAATCGTTATTTGGAACACCGATTGGTCTTGATTATGAGCATGTTGTTAAAATGTACGGTGGTTCATTTAGCCGTGTAAATGGTTGGGAGCAATTCCGAGAAGAGGTACAAAAAGGAACAAGGGCGGAAGGTTTACATGTTGTAGAAATTTGTACGAACCGTGATGAAAACTTAACATTGCACCGTAAATTATGGGCAAAAACGCAGGACGTAATTACTATATCTTTGCAAGGTGAATCAAAATGAACGTAACGCTGCAAGGTGTATCGTATGAATATGAAGTAGTCGGAAGCGGGGAACCACTTCTACTTCTTCATGGTTTTACGGGGAGTATGGAAACGTGGCGTTCCTTCGTTCTTTCTTGGAGCGAGCAGTTTCAAGTCATTTTAGTAGACATTGTTGGGCACGGAAAAACGGAAAGTCCTGAAGATGTGACGCATTATGATATTCGAAATGTGTCATTGCAAATGAAAGAACTGCTAGATTACCTTCATATTGAAAAAGCGCACATACTCGGCTATTCAATGGGCGGTAGATTGGCGATTACGATGGCATGCCTATATCCAGAATATGTGCATTCTCTTTTATTAGAAAATTGTACAGCTGGGCTCAAAAGTGAAGATGAGCGGGAAGAACGTCGTGAAAAAGATGAGCGACTTGCTCATAAAATTGAGCGAGAAGGCATCAAAAGTTTTGTATCTATGTGGGAAAATATTCCGCTGTTTGAAACGCAAAAAAATTTAGCACCAAACCTACAAGAAGCGGTGCGAAAAGAGCGACTTGCTAACAATCCAAAAGGGCTTGCAAATAGCTTGCGCGGCATGGGAACAGGGGCTCAGCCTTCATGGTGGAACGAGCTGCAAAACTTAAAAATGCCTGTTCTTCTAATGAATGGAGAGCATGATGAAAAGTTCTTTCGTATATTAAAAAACATTGAAAAATGCGTCTCTGACGCGAAATTTGTCAAAATTGATGGTGCTGGCCATGCAATTCATGTGGAACAACCGGAAAAGTTTGATACAATAGTAAAGGGATTTCTAAAAACTATGCAGTGATGCTTTTTTCATCTAAGAAGGAAGTTACACTTATAGAGGAGATCAGAAATATATAAGGAGGTAATAGTAATGGCTATTGAATGGGTAACAGAAGGCAATTACGAAGATATTATTTATTCAACATACAATGGTATCGCAAAGATTTCGATTAACCGCCCTGAAGTACATAACGCATTCCGTCCAAAAACGGTAATGGAGTTAATCAATGCATTTGCACACGCTCGTGATGATGCAAATGTTGGCGTTATCATTTTAACAGGTGAAGGTGGACGTGCATTCTGTTCTGGCGGCGACCAAAAAGTTCGCGGTCATGGTGGATATGTAGGTGAGGACCAAATCCCACGTCTAAACGTGTTAGACTTACAACGTCTAATTCGCGCAATTCCTAAACCAGTTATCGCAATGGTAGCAGGTTATGCAATTGGTGGAGGACACGTACTTCATATCGTATGTGACTTAACAATCGCTGCAGACAACGCTGTATTCGGACAAACAGGTCCTAAAGTAGGAAGCTTTGACGGTGGATACGGAGCTGGTTACCTAGCTCGTATGGTAGGTCATAAGAAAGCTCGCGAAATTTGGTACCTATGCCGTCAATATAATGCACAAGAAGCGCTTGATATGGGCTTAGTAAACACAGTAGTACCATTAGAAGAGCTTGAAGCAGAAACAGTACAATGGGCACAAGAAATCTTAGCAAACAGCCCAATGGCACTTCGTTTCCTAAAAGCTGCATTCAACGCAGACACAGACGGTCTAGCTGGTATTCAACAACTAGCTGGAGATGCAACGTTATTGTACTACACAACTGACGAAGCAAAAGAAGGTCGCGACGCGTTCAAAGAAAAACGCAGTCCGGACTTCGGTCAATTCCCTCGTTTCCCGTGATCAAACCAAAAGCGGAAGCGGATCGCTTAGAACAAGAGGGCGTTGGAACTCCTGACGTAGAGGCGCTTTTTGCCTCGTAGGAAGGCGTGAAACGACCGACTGTTCTAGCCGCTGTAGCTGGATGAAACCAAAAGCGGAAGCGGCTCGTTTAGAATGTGAGGGGGATGGAGCTTCTGACAAAGAGGCGTTTTTTGCCTCGTAGGAAGAAGTGAAGCCACCGAACATTCTAGCTGCTGTAGCTAGATGTTTTAAAAGCGAAGCCGACTGCTTAGCCCCGTTGGCTAAGGGTCTTTCGCACAGAAAGTGTTTTTTACTTTCTCGTGCGGAAGGTTCTTAGACGGAAGGGGCTAGGAGGCGTAGCTAGATGAGATCAACCGGAAACAAAACAACTAAGAGACTTGATGTCATATCAAGTCTCTTTCTTTCATGAAAGGAGAATGGATGATGGAGACGATGCCAAATTGGTTAATGCAACGTGCATTTTTAACACCAGATCGCACTGCAATTGAAATAGAGGAAGAGAAAGTTACTTTTATGGAGCTGCATGGAAAAGTAGTATCTGTTTGTGAGCACCTTTCACATGTTGGAGTGAAGCGTGGGCAAAAGGTGGCTGTTCTGATGAAAAATGGTATGGAGATGATTACAGTTATTCATGCCCTATCTTACGTAGGGGCAGTAGCTGTACTTTTAAATACGCGTCTTTCAAGAGAAGAGCTACTTTGGCAAATGGATGATGCTGAAGTTATTTGTTTAGTGACGGATCGAGATTTTGATGCTAATGCTGTTCCTGTCTATTCATTTGCTGAAGTGATGAATGGACCGAAGGCGGAAGCATCTATACAAGAAGAATTCTCTTTAGAAGAAGCGATGACAATTATTTATACGTCAGGTACGACAGGGAAACCGAAAGGCGTTATTTTAACGTACGGCAATCACTGGGCAAGCGCGGTTGGTTCTTCGCTTAATTTAGGACTTCGTGATGATGATTGCTGGTTAGCTTGTATGCCGATGTTCCACGTTGGCGGTCTTTCTCTTTTAATGAAAAACATTATGTACGGAATGAGCATTTTACTCGTTCCAAAATATGATGCGGACTTTATTCATAAAGCACTTCAAACGAGAGGCGTTACGATTATTTCTGTCGTATCAAAAATGTTAACTGATTTATTAGAGAGACTTGGAGAAGGAACATATCCCTCTTCTTTACGATGCATGTTACTTGGCGGAGGACCAGCGCCGAAACCGTTATTAGAAACGTGTGTAGATAAAGGAATTCCTGTGTATCAAACGTACGGTATGACAGAAACATCATCCCAAATTTGTACGTTATCTGCAGATTACATGTTAACGAAAGTAGGATCAGCTGGAAAACCATTATTTCAGTGCCAACTTCGTATTGAAAAAGATGGCGTCGTAGTTACGCCGCATACGGAAGGCGAAATCGTAGTAAAAGGACCAAACGTAACAGGCGGTTACTTTAACCGTGAAGATGCAACGCGGGAGACGATTCAAAACGGATGGCTTCATACTGGCGACCTCGGTTATTTAGACGAAGAAGGATTTTTATACGTATTAGATCGCCGCAGTGATTTAATTATTTCTGGCGGAGAGAATATATATCCGGCTCAAATTGAAGAAGTGTTGCTTTCTCATCCGATGGTAGCAGAAGCCGGTGTTGTCGGTATGGCTGATGATAAATGGGGACAAGTGCCAGCTGCTTTTGTTGTGAAAAATGGAGAGGTAACAGAAGAAGAAATTCTTCACTTTTGTGAGGAGAAATTAGCGAAATATAAAGTGCCGAAAAAAGCGTGTTTCTTAGAGGAATTACCACGAAATGCTTCGAAAAAATTGTTAAGACGAGAGTTAAGACAATTAGTGGAGGAGATGTAGGTGAAGATAAAAAAAGCGACACTTCATATAACGGAAATGCCACTTGTAATCCCGTTTGCTGCAAGCTACGGAACTTATGAAAAGCGTGAGAGTATCGTCATTGAATTAGAAGATACAGACGGATACATTGGATTTGGCGAAGTCGTTGCATTTTCTGAACCGTGGTATACGGAAGAAACAGTGAAGACAGCACTGCATGTACTTCAGGATTTTTTATTACCTGATTTATTAAAGGCTGAAATTTCTCATCCGAATGAAATGCCGAGTTTGTTTCAGCATATAAAAAGAAACCGAATGGCAAAGGCCGGAATTGAAGGGGCTGTTTGGGATTTATATGCGAAGCGTGAAAAGAGCTCACTTGCGACATTGCTCGGCGGAACTAGGCCTGAAATTGAAGTCGGCGTTGTGATAGGGATTAATACAATTCCGGTTATGCTAAAACAAATCGAGAAGTACGCGGAAGAAGGATACGAGCGTTTTAAAGTGAAAATAAAGCCAGAGCATGATTACGAATTATTGAAAGAAATTCGTAAAGAGTTTCCAAGCATCCCGTTAATGGCTGATGCAAATTCAGCGTATACATTAGCTGATGTAGAGAAGTTGAAACGATTAGATGAATTTCAATTAATGATGATCGAGCAACCGTTAGCGGATTACGATTTTCTTGATCATGCAGAGTTGCAAAAGAAAATGGAAACGCCAATTTGCTTAGACGAAAGCATCCATAGTTTAGAAGATGCACGCGTTGCGATTACACTTGGCAGTTGCCAAATCGTCAATATTAAGCCGGGGCGAGTGGGCGGATTAACAGAATCTATTCAAATTCATAATTACTGCATGGAACATAATATCCCTGTTTGGTGCGGGGGTATGGTGGAGATGGGGATTTCACGAGCACAAAATGTTGCGCTTGCTTCATTGCCGAATTTTACGATACCTGGCGATATATCTGCTTCTAGTCGACATTGGGAGAAGGATATTATTTCACCGGAAGTGACGCTTGAGGGCGGGAAAGTGATTGTACCGCAAAGTGTTGATGCTGAGTATGAGGTAGATCGCGGGAGACTAGCAGAAATTACGAAGCAGCGTATTGTTTTTGCGCGATAAATGGAAGTTTCATTAGGCTGCCCGCAAATAACTTGAGGATTTTTTCGGTAAGTCGATATATTTGGAAAATAGCTGATATAATTCTATTTACTAAGGTTGCTCTAACGAGTAGCCTTTTTGTATTGTACAAATTGGCAAGACTAGTTTACAATCGAGCGTATAAAAATGGAATGAAAAAAAGGGGGAGTAAAATGAAGCGCATTTCAATTTTAATAGCGGATGATGAGGCAGAAATTGCTGATTTAATTGAGATACATTTAGAAAAAGAAGGTTACCACGTTGTGAAAGCAGCTGATGGAGAAGAGGCAATTCATATTATTGAAACGCAGCCAATCGACTTAGTTGTTTTAGATATTATGATGCCAAAAATGGATGGCTATGAAGTGACGCGTCAAATTCGTGCGAAGCACCATATGCCAATCATTTTCTTAAGTGCGAAAACGTCTGATTTTGATAAGGTGACAGGTTTAGTATTGGGTGCAGATGATTATATGACGAAACCTTTTACACCGATTGAATTAGTTGCACGTGTAAATGCACAATTACGTAGGTTTCTTACGTTAAATCAACCGAAAGTAGCGGAGAGCAAATCTGCTTTAGCCATAGGCGGAGTTGTGATTGATCCTGAGCGCCGAACGGTAGATGTGTACGATGAGAAAATTGAATTAACGCCAAAAGAGTTTGATATTTTATATTTATTAGCGAGCCATCCGAAGAAAGTGTACAATGTGGAAAATATTTTTCAGCAAGTGTGGGCGGATGATTATTTTGAAGGCGGAAATACAGTTATGGTACATATTCGTACGTTGCGGAAAAAGCTTGGGGAAGATAAAAGGAAGGATAAGTTAATAAAAACAGTGTGGGGAGTAGGGTATACTTTCAATGGCTAAAAAGATGAGAAGTTTTCGCTCGAAGATGGTTATGCTATTTGCGTTAAGTATGATATTAGCTGCTGGCATAACGTATTTCATTTATGAAGGATTACGGATTTATTATAAATTAGTCGTTCGTTATGAGGATCCGTTAGCTCAATTTCGTTCCATGGTAAGACAAATTGGGGATGTTAATTTCTTTTTAATTATTTTCATCCCTCTGTCCATTATGTTTTTCTTCTTCCTTACTAGGCCGTATTTAAAATATTTTGATGAGATTTCAAACGGAATTCATCATTTGGCGAACGGAGATTTTACAAATCAAGTGCGCGTTTCATCAAATGATGAGTTTGGATATATCGCAAGCGAAATGAATGTAGCAAGTGAGAAATTAAAGGAAGCAGTGGAACGAGGAGACTTTGCGGAAAGTAGTAAGGACCAGCTTATTGTTAACTTAGCTCACGATTTAAGAACGCCGTTAACATCTGTTTTAGGTTATTTAGACCTAATTCTTAAAGATGAGAATTTGACGAAGGAACAAATTAAACACTTTTCCACGATTGCTTTTACGAAATCGCAAAGGCTTGAAAGCTTAATTGATGAATTATTTGAAATTACACGTATGAACTATGGCATGTTACAACTAAATAAAAAGCCAATTGATATAAGTGAGCTGCTCATACAGTTAGATGAGGAATTATATCCGTTATTAGAGAAACATCATTTAGAAGCAAGGTTGAATGTTGATCCGCATTTACCGATTAACGGTGATGGAAAATTGTTAGCCAGAGTATTTGAAAACTTGTTAACAAATGCCGTTCGATACGGATATGATGGGCAATTTGTTGATATGAATGGGTATATCGATAATGAAGAAGTTGTCGTACAAGTTATTAATTACGGAGATAGCATTCCAGAAGAAGATTTACCGTATCTATTTGATATGTTTTATACAGGTGATAAGGCAAGATCAGAGCAGCAAGGTGGTACAGGTCTTGGGCTATTTATTGCGAAAAATATTGTTGAACAGCATGATGGGAAGATTTCGGCTGAAAGTAATGTAGTTAGAACAATATTTGAAGTGCGATTGCCAAAAGACGAGAATGTAACAATTTAATAAAAATTTAAACTTTATCCCACTTTTTATTTTAATAGTTTTTTCTATTCTATACGTAAGTTACGTTAAGGAGGAACTAGAAATGAAAAAGTGGGTATTTATTTCTCTTTTTATAGCATGCACAATCTGTGTGGGCGTTTATATATCACCGTTATTTCAAAAGGAAATTGATGTGAAAATTGGCGGAGAAAATAGTGCAGGAAAGACTGCAAATATGGAAAAGATAGAGATTACAAAAGAACAAATTTATAAAGGGGATCTATTATTAGTTAATAAAGATTACCCAGTAAAAAAAGATAGTATTAGGTCTGACATTATAAATGTAAATCACAACAGTGAATTAGTAAGAGGTTATGTAATATTTGATAGAAATCTGCGTTTATCAAAGGATATTGTAAAAAAGTTTTTGAACGTTGTCGATGCGGCTGGAAAAGATGGCGTACAACATTTCTTAATGAATAGCGGGTATCGAGATTTTCAAGAGCAAAGTAAATTATATAAAGACATGGGATCTGATTATGCACTCCCAGCAGGATACAGTGAGCATAATTTAGGGTTATCACTCGACGTTGGTTCTACGCAAAAGAAAATGGAGAAAGCGCCTGAAGGAAAATGGATTGAAGAAAACGTATGGAAGCACGGCTTTGTATTACGTTATCCGAAAAATAAAAGCAATATTACAGGCATTCAATATGAGCCATGGCATATCCGTTATGTCGGCTTACCCCATAGTGCGATTATGCAAAAAAAGAATTTCACACTAGAAGAATATTTAGATTTCTTAAAAGAGAAAAAAGAAATTACAACCGATGTGGAAGGTAAGAAATATACGGTTTCTTATTATAAAGTTTCTGGGAATAGGAAAGTGAATGTTCCGGTGAATAAGCAGTATGAAATTTCGGGGAATAATATGGATGGGGTTATTGTGACGGTTCAGGAATAGGAAAAGGGGTTGTTCTGTTTTGGAGCAGCCTTTTCGTATATAAGAAAGGGATTGGCGTTTTTTGTCGGTAAATCGATATTCCTTGTCGAATCGTTGATATATTTTGAGTTATGATAGATATAATTGCAAAATCGTTGATATATTGTAAGTTATGATAGATATATTCGAAAAATCGTTGATATAATTTCCTATATTATCAGCATTTTGAGGAGTATCTTTTATTTCACTTTTAAACATTATAACGTTATATTTACTTCTCCCTTTTTTTGTGTTACGCTAAACGTGTGAAAAAGATATATAAAATGAAACTTTAATGTAAGCGTATTCTTATGGCTTCTTATAGAAAAGGGTGGAAGTACAATGACAGAACGATTCGTACTACGTAATGTGAAACGTGTGAACGGGGAAGAGATTGACATTGTAATTGAAAATAATAAAATCGCACAGGTGACGAAAGCTGGTGCTGGTGAGGCTGGAAAGGTTCTTGATTACTCAGGTACGTACGTATCGAGTGGCTGGATTGATTTACACGTTCATGCTTTTCCAGAGTTTGATCCGTATGGCGATGAGGTGGATGAAATTGGCGTTAAGCAAGGGGTAACGACAATTGTTGATGCAGGTAGCTGCGGAGCTGATCGCATTGCAGATTTAGTAAAAAGTAGAGAACAGGCGAAAACGAATTTATTTGCCTTTTTAAATATTTCTCGCATCGGTTTGAAACGAATTGATGAATTATCCAATATGGAATGGATAGATAAAGAGAAAGTAATAGAAGCAGTAGAAAAGTATAAAGATGTAATCGTTGGGTTAAAAGCGAGAATGAGTAAGAGTGTCGTTTGTGATAGTGGAATTGAACCACTTCATGTTGCACGCTCTTTATCCCGTGAAACATCATTACCGATTATGGTACATATCGGTTCAGCGCCTCCTCGCATAGAGGAAGTTGTACCTCTTTTAGAAAAAGATGATGTCATTACACATTATTTAAATGGGAAAGAAAATAATTTATTTGATGAAGAAGGCAAACCGCTACCTGTGTTACTAGATGCAGTGAATCGCGGCGTACATTTAGATGTTGGTCACGGTAATGCTAGTTTTTCTTTTAAAGTAGCAGAAGCGGCAAAGCGTCACGATATTGCCTTTCATACAATTAGTACAGATATTTACCGGAAGAATCGTATACACGGTCCAGTGTATAGTATGGCTCACGTTCTTTCGAAATTCCTTTACTTAGGTTATCCGCTAGAAGAAGTGATTGATGCGGTGACGAAAAATGCGGCAGAGTGGCTAAAAAAACCAGAGCTTGGCCGCATTCAAGAAGGAGATATTGCAAACTTAACTTTATTTACGGTGAAAGATGAGAAGGTTACGTTAATCGATTCAGAAGGGGATCAGCGCATTGCTGAAAGAAGAATTGATACGAAAGGGGTTGTAATCAATGGGTCATTCATTGAATGCTAAGTACGGATTAAAAAGAGTGATTAACGCGAGCGGTAGAATGAGTATTTTAGGTGTATCCGCTCCGACAGATACAGTTATGGATGCGATGAAACATGGTGGACAAAATTATGTGGAAATTGCAGATTTAGTAGATAAAGCAGGAGACCATATTGCGAGAATTCTAGATTCAGAAGCAGCGGTCGTTGTGAACTCAGCATCAAGCGGAATTGCGCTTTCTATCGCTGGTATCGTTACAGAAGGAAATCGCCGTAAAAGTGAAAGACTTCATCAAGAGGTCATCGCGAAAAACGAAGTGATTATGTTAAAAGGTCATAACGTTCAGTATGGTGCTCCTGTTGAAACGATGATTTATTTAGGTGGCGGTAAACTTGTAGAAGTTGGCTACGCAAATGAAGGGAAAGCAGAGCATATTGAAGATGCAATTGGTGAAAATACAGCAGCGATTCTTTATGTGAAGTCTCATCATGCCGTGCAAAAAAATATGATTTCTGTTGAAGAAGCTTGGGAAGTTGCGCAGCGAAATAACATCCCACTTATCGTCGATGCGGCAGCTGAAGAAGATATTCAAAAATATGTGAAGTATGCAGACCTTGCCATTTATAGCGGTTCAAAGGCGATTGAAGGGCCTACTTCGGGTATTGTTGGCGGTAAACGAAAATATATTGAATGGCTGAAAGTGCAGTTACATTGCATCGGCAGAAGTATGAAGGTTGGGAAAGAAACAACATTTGGTTTACTTCAAGCTCTTGATGAGTACGGAGTAAAAGAAGATAAGAGCCAGCAAGAAAAAGAGTTGTTACAAGTACTTATGTCGCTAAAAGAATTAAACGGCGTACATGTAACGATCGTTCAAGATGAAGCGGGAAGAGCGATCTTTAGAGCTCGTATTCATATTAATGAGAAAGAGTTAAATAAATCAGCAAAAGACGTTGTAACAGCATTACGCGAAGGGGAAATCGCAATTTATACACGTGATTACGGCGTAAGACAAGGATTCTTTGATATTGATCCACGTCCACTTCAAGGTGATGACATACATGTGATTGAAGAAAAAATGAGAGAAATTGTAGGGGGAAACTAAAATGACAAACATTCAAAAACGTTTTTATAAAGGCCGCGTAGCATTAAATGTATTAGCGAACAATATCCAAAACGCGAAAGATATTTTCGAAGCAGCAGAAGGTTACGTAGTAGTCGGTGTTTTATCAAAAGATTACCCAACAGTAGAAGAAGCAGTTACAGCGATGAAAGCATACGGAAAAGAAATTGATGACGCTGTATCAATTGGGCTAGGAGCAGGAGATAATCGTCAAGCGGCAGTTGTAGCTGAAATTGCGAAGCATTATCCTGGTAGTCATATTAACCAAGTGTTCCCTTCAGTTGGAGCAACGCGTGCAAATCTTGATGGAAAAAATAGCTGGATTAATAGTTTAGTATCGCCAACAGGAAAAGTAGGGTACGTAAATATTTCTACTGGTCCCATTAGTGCGGCCGGAGAAGAAAAAGCAATTGTTCCAATTAAAACAGCAATCGCACTTGTACGTGATATGGGCGGAAATTCATTGAAGTACTTCCCAATGAAAGGGTTAGCTCATGAAGAAGAATATCGCGCAGTTGCGAAAGCGTGTGCGGAAGAAGGATTTGCATTAGAGCCAACGGGCGGAATTGATAAAGAAAACTTTGAAACAATTGTACGTATCGCGCTTGAAGCGAACGTAGAGCAAGTTATCCCGCACGTGTACTCTTCTATTATTGATAAAGAAACTGGTAATACGAAAACAGAAGATGTTCGTGAATTATTAGCAGTAGTGAAGAAGCTAGTTGATCAATATGCGTAAGAAAATTGCAGCATTTGGCGAAGTAATGATGCGCCTGCAAGTACCAGGATATGAGTTGTTGTCGCAAGCTAACACATTACATTACTCATTTTCTGGTACAGGTGTGAACGTTGTAGCCGCGCTTTCTCATCTCGGGCATGAAGGATTTCTTATTTCAACTTTACCGGAAAATTCGGTTGGAGATGCTGCGGTATCACACATTCAGAAATTAGGTATTCGTCCTTCGTTTATTTCAAGAGGTGGCAAATATGTCGGTATGTACTTTTTGGAAAATGGATTTGGCGCACGTGCAAGCCGCGTTACATATTCGAATCGATTAGAAAGTAGCTTCAATACGGCACCTGAAGAGATGTATCAATTTGAAGAAATCGCAAAGGAAATTGATATCGTTCATTTTTGCGGGATTACACTTGCGATGAATGATACTGTGCGCCAACATATGAAATCTTTAGCGAAAGCAGTTAAAGAAAACGGAGGCACTGTTGTTTTTGATTGCAATTATCGTCCGTCACTTTGGGGAGAAGACGGATATGAACAGGCGAAATCGCATTATGAAGAAATGCTTGCTCTTGCTGATATCGTTATGATGAACGAAAAAGATGCGATGTTTGTTCTAGGAATGAAAACAGAAGAGACGGAACGAGAGGCTCAACTTGTTGATCTTATTCCAAAAGTAGCTGAAACATATCATATTGCTACAATTGCCGGTACACATCGCTCTATTAATAGTGATAATACACACTCGCTTCGCGGGTTTATATGTAAAGATGGTGCGTTCACTTTTGCAAAAACACTTACGTTTTCTGTATATGATAGAATAGGTGCTGGAGATGCTTATACGAGCGGGATTATTCATGGCGAGATAAAAGAGTTTGCACCAGAGAAAGCTGTTTCATTTGCGTCAGCAGCTGGAATGCTTGCACATACAATCGTCGGTGATACGCCAATGTCATCAGAGAAGGATATACTTCGGGCAATGACGACATCAGTAGGTGATGTAGAAAGGTAGTGGGTGTAACGGTGAACGTAACGAGGAAAAAAGGACCATTATATTTACAAATAAAAAACATTATTCGTGATCGAATATTGCATGGTGTATATGCGATTCATACGAATATTCCTTCCGAACCGCAATTAGAAGAAGAGTTCAAAGTGAGCAAAATTACAGTACGAAATGCGATTAAAGAACTCGCTCAAGAAGGGTATTTGGAAAAGAAAAGCGGTAAAGGAACGAAAGTCATCCGTAATACTTCTGCGACAAAACTGTCAAAGGGTAAGAAATTTACAGAAGTGTTAGTGGAAGAAGGATATAAAGTACAGAAGAAATTGCTAAAAGCAGAAATCGTTCAGAATGAAGAAGGAACAGTGCCATTTCGATTATTCAGTAAAGAGAGTTTTCGTATTGAACGTTTATATACGTTAAATGATGCACCGTACATTCATTATACGCACTATTTCTCAGCTAAAATGGCAAGTACAGATTTATCGGACTTTGATCTACAATCGCTTTACGATTTAGTTGAAGACCGAGGTATACATTTAGAAAACTTCAGAGATGAGTTCGCTGTTGGACTTGCGCCTAGTTTCGTTGCAGAAGCGTTAGGCGAAAAAGAGGGGACAGCGCTATTAAAACGTATGCGCTATTCTTACGATGAAGTTGGCGAAGTAATTGAATATAGCGAAGGCTACTACAATACAGAAATGCAGCATTATGTAGTGAATTATGACGTATAAAAAGAGGGGATTTTCCCTCTTTTTTTATAAAGTAAGGGGTAACTAACTGTTACAATTTATTTAACCAATTATAACGAAAGTTAATTAAATATATCAGTAAGCCCTGCTAGTCAAGTGATTGGTTAGTAGTGAGGGTTAACTGCGGGCAATCCCTAAAGCTGATTGAACTACAACGTGGCTAGAAATGGTGAGCGTGAATGTCGCGAAAGCAGAAAAAATCAATCAGATCGTGCAAGGTTAAATCCTAAACACTAGAACAATGGGTCTTCCGCCTCGAATCATCTAAGTCAAAAGTGATAAGATGAACGTTCAACGACTATCTCGTATAACTGACGAGAGTACACCACAAGCCTATGGTGGTGGAAAAATCCTCTATCTCTAAGGAGATAAACATATAGTCTGCGCTCATGTGAAAATATGAGAAGTTCATAAGAGAACTGGCTAAGGAATTGCGCCCTTAGTTGAACGAGATACATTTAATTAAATCTATCAAGTCTCATTGAATCCATCGAACGTATGTGCTATGTTAGATTCAATGAGGTAAGAATAATAATGAAATTTTTACGAGTTAGTCAAGTGTCAGAATTAACAGGTTTGCATCCGAATAGTCTCAGGAGAATGCTGGTGGAACACGCTACGATTCAGAAGAACAAATCTTTCATTAAAGGAGTTACATTCTGATGATATTGGCGAAGAAAGTTAGACTAATTCCAACGCCTGAACAAGAAAAAGTGCTTAGAAACCATGCTGGCGCTGCAAGATTCGCTTATAACTATTGTAAAAGAATGAGTGATAGATACTATAAGCTATTTGGGAAATCTGTTTCACAGTTAGCTTTACAGAAATGATACTGCCTCGTGTGGAGTGTTATACCCCTCGTCCCTTCGGGGTTGCGAGAACACGCTGAAGCACTAACTTGTGTAAATTTGATTGAATTGTATAGATTTAGTTAAGTTTATCGTATCGGAATGAGAGATGGATATATACTTATTAATCGTCACGTTACTTGCAATCGCCATTGTTATTTTAGGGGTATCATGGTGGAAATGGCATGCATTTATTAGTTTAACAGTTGCGAGTTTATTTTTAGCCATCATGTCTGGACTGAATTTAACGAAGATAGTGACTGCCTATGAAATTGGTGTTGGTAGTGTACTAGGGCATTTAGTTGGTATTTTAGCCCTCGGAACAATTTTAGGTAAAATGATGTCCGATTCAGGGGCCGGCATGCAAGTGGCAGATTTCTTTATTCGATTTTTCGGTGTGAAGAAACTACCTTGGGCTATGTTATTTGCAGGATTTGTTATAGGGATTCCTGTGTTTTTTGAAGTGGGTATTGTCATTTTATTACCACTCGTTATTTCCATTCGAAAAACGACGAAGCAAAATATATTATTAATCGCATTACCTGTTATTGCGGGATTATCTATTGTTCACGGGCTCGTGCCACCACATCCAGGGGCGATGACAGCAATCGGTATTTATAACGCGAACTTAGGAAAAGTACTTTTATATTCATTAATTATCGCGTTACCAACAGCTATTATTGCAGGACCAGTATTTGCAAAGTGGGTACATAAGAGGGTTATACCTGAAAATGAACCAGAGCTTGTTCGAGTTACGACTGTATCAACAGATTTACCGAGTCGTAAAGTTTCATTCTTTATTATTTTATTACCAGTTGTATTGATGATTTTATCAGTAGTTGCACCGTATATTTCATTACCGAAAAAGATAACTGAATTTTTTGTATTTATAGGGAGTCCAGTAATTGCTTTACTTATTTCATGTTTCGCAGCATTTTATTTACTTGGAATAAGACAAGGAATTAATAAAAAGATGATTAAAAAATTAACGGATGACAGTTTATTACCGGTCGGTTCCATTATTTTAATTATCGGTGCAGGAGGTGGATTTAAACAAATCTTAATTGAAAGCGGCGTTGGAACGGCGATTGCGCAAATGGCAGAACATATATCGTTATCGCCAATTGTATTAGCTTTCATGGTAGCTGGATTAATTCGAATTGCAACAGGTTCAGCGACAGTAGCGTTAACGACAGCAGCAGGAATTGTTTCACCAGTTATTCAGCACATGTCTGGTGTGAATTTGGAGTTGCTTGTTATTGCAACCGGCGCAGGATCATTAATGTTTTCTCACGTAAATGATGCAGGGTTCTGGCTCGTAAAAGAGTATTTAGGTTTGACGGTGAAGGAAACGTTTAAAACGTGGACCGTGCTGGAGACGTTATTATCATTTATTGCATTTGGTTTTGCACTTTTATTGAATATGTTTATTTAGAAGATACCTTAATTGGTATCTTTTTTTGATGAAGCCCAATTTCTAAAACAAGCCCGTTTTTATGTAAGCCAAGCTTCCGATTTGCCCTGAAAACATAATATAAATGGAATCCCCTCATTTAGAACAAGAGGAACTTGTTATGAATGATACTAAAGGAGGAATAGGGTAATGAGCGAAAAGTGTGAACACAGACATGATGATTGTAACCGCAGACATGGGTGCGGAGGCGGTTTTGCGCTTCTAATCGTATTGTTTATTTTATTAATTATCATCGGTGCTAGCTGCTTCGGCGGAGGCGGTTCTTGTGGATACGGTGGTTACGGCGGTTACGCAGGCGGCTATGGTGGATATTGCTGCTAATTAAAAACTATTGAAAATGGCCTTGTGCAATATGCACAAGGCCATTTTATTCATATCTTGATATGCTGTGATAATTTATTAATGTACAGAGAACGGATTAAGAAGAAGAAAATAATCTCGATAATCCCGAACAACGTAAGTATAATGATTAATTCTTTTAATAAAGGAAAAGCAAACATGCTTTGTAGAAACTTAATCGCAAATATTGTATGAATACCAGCAACGATATAAGGAATGAAAAATAAAATTCCTAATTGAATCGTTGCTGAACGAAACATTTCCGATTCTGTTAAGCCGAGTTTTGTAATTGTAATGTACTTTTGTTTTTCGGTCGTTAAGTCATTATACATACGGAAGTATAAAACACTAGCTGCCCCGATAAAGAAAATAAAGCCAAGAAATGCCCAAATAAAGAAAGTAGCAATTGAATTGCCTTTACTGTAGTGTAGATCATCCGCGGCTGTAGAAAGGGAAAATGGGACTTGAGCATCTTCTTCTTTATGTTTTTCATAAAAATCACGCACATCTTCACTTATAGTATGCGAAATATTTTTTGTCGGAGTAATTGAATTTTCCCAGTTCTCCACAAAATAATTATATAGCGTTATTGTTTCAATATGAGGAATCAAATTATCAATTACAGTATCTTGAATAACAATTAAATGGGGTAATAAGAAAGACGGCTCTATCCCTTTATTAATAAATCCTTTAATAGAGAACTCCTTTTTATTTGATCCGAGTGTAATTGTATTTTGTTTTGCAAATGGATTTGATACAAGATTTAAGAGTTCTGGCGAGTAACGAGAAATAATATAAACTTGTGTAGAATCAAGAGTTATTGCTGGTCTCTTTAATTGTTTGGCGAGTATGTTATAGTCACTCATTTTCATAAGAACAACGTCTTCTTTTAAAGCTGTATCTTTTAATACTGTAGATTTGTATTTATTGTATTGAAAATTAGCATTTGTAAGCTCCTTTTCAATTGTAGCAATGTGTTTTTGCTCTAATGCATCTTCACCTTTGGTTACGTATGTGAAGGGGAAAGGATATCGTTCTAATATCGAAGCTTTTGTATTGTTATTAGCGGCAAATAATCCGATGATAATTGTAAATGCAAGTGCTGATAACATAGAGACGATAAAGAGAACATTAATATTACTACGAGTACGGCTAGTTAAATCTGAAATCCATAACATATTTATTTGCTTCATATAAAACTTTCTTCGTCTTTTTAAAATGAAGATAAAGAGAAGAAATGTTTGCGAAAAGAATAGATATGTCCCGACTACTACGAGAGGCAAAATAGATAATATAATAAAGACTACAGAGCCATTCTGTACATTTTTTTCTGTTACGTAGCCTTGTGGATAACCGGCGATATAATAACATAATGTTAAGCAAATTAAAGCAAATATCGAAATAAGTATAGATGGTTTCTTTTCTTTGTCTCCTTTTTTTGTCCCCTTAATGAGCTGTGTTGTTTTACGAGTACGAATGAACATCGGTGTAAACGTAGAAACGATGAAAAATAAAATGATAAACGTTACTGTTGTAACGATGATTGCTTCTGTTGGCCAATATAAATAGAGACCTTTTGCATTTGTTAATTTAGAAGTAACGAGTAAGAAAAAGTTAGAAAAAACAAGACCGCCTTGAATACCAGCAAAGATAGCTAGTATTCCAATAATCATATTCTCAGTAAACAAAAGGCGTTTTAATTGTTTGTGTGAAATACCGAGAACAGTTAAAACGCCAAATTGTTGTTTCCGGACATTTAAAAATGTCCCGATAGAATATAAGAGAAAGAAGAACGAGAACAAAACGATAACAAACTGTGCCATGCCAGCTAAGTTCATGAGCGGATCTTGTTCCTGCAATTTATTCATAATTTGTAAGCGCGGATGATACGCGTATACAGTAAATGAAAAGAAAACCATGATAGAAAACGCACTACTTACAAAATAAGCGAAATATGCTTTCGAATTGCGCGAGACATTTTTAAATGCGAATTGCCAAAATGTCATCCACGTCTTCCTCCTAATAATGCTAAAACATCTAATATTTCTTGATAAAACTTCTCGCGATATAATCCGCGGTGTAGTTCGTTGTAAAGCTCGCCATCTTTAATGAAAATGACGCGGTTACAATAACTTGCTGCAAACGGATCGTGCGTAACCATTAAAATCGTTGCATCTTCTTCTTTGTTTAATTTCGTAAATAGCTCCATTACATCAATTGCTGCTTTTGAATCTAAGTTTCCTGTCGGTTCATCGGCAAGTAGAAGGGAAGGATGATGAATAACAGCACGTGCTACTGCGGTACGCTGTGCTTGTCCTCCTGACACTTCAAAGATACGCTTGTCTAAAATATGATCAATTCCAAGCTTTTTTGAAATGTTATCAAGCTTTTCATCCATTTCTTTTAATGGAACATTATCTAATGTTAAAGGTAGTACGATATTTTCACCGATTGTTAGTGTATCTAGTAGGTTAAAGTTTTGGAAAACAAACCCTAACTCTTGGCGGCGGAAAATAGCTAACTTTTCCCTACGAAATGTGTGCGGTTTTTTTCCGTTAATCACGACATCACCAGAAGTAGGGGAATCAATTGTAGAGATAACGTTTAAAAATGTAGATTTACCGCTACCAGATGGCCCCATGATAGCAACAAATTCACCTTTATCCACGTGTAAATTTATATTTTTTAAAGCAGTATGAGGGACTTTTCCTTCATACACTTTTGAAACGTTTTTTATGTGTAAAACTTCTTCCATAGTAATCACCTTTCTGCTTTTTAAAACTTAATGTGTTGTGATAATTTTTGCATATAGAAGGAACGAATTAAAAGGAAAAATAAAATTTCAACTGTTCCAAAAATCATAAGTACGACTGTAATTTCAGCGAAGAACGAGAGATGTAATATGTCTTGTAGCATCTTTGTCGCAAACATCGTATGGATCGATGCCATAATGTAAGGGACAAAAAAAAGAATCGCAAGCTGAATTGTCGCTGAACGTTTCATCTCAGCTGCAGTTAAACCAATTTTCGTAATCGTTACATATTTTTCTTGCTCATTTGTTAAATCTGTATACATCCGGAAGTAAAGAACACTACCAGCACCGATAAAGAAAATAACACCTAAGAAAGTACCAATTAAGAAGAAGGAAGCGACATTTAGTTTCGTTTTGTATAGAGAATCGCTTGCTTCACTTGCATGAAAAGGTGGGTGCTCTGCTTGAATTGCGGCATTGTCATTATCAATTTTTGTTATAAATGCCGAACCGATGTTATGTGCTTTTTCCCAATCGTAAACTTTAAAGCTATATACACTCATTTGTTTTGAAACGGTGGATAATGCTTCTACATTTTCATCAGATAGTATGAGCAATTGGTATATTAAGCGATTTGGGAATGGGTTATAACCTTTATATTCTTTCACTTGTAGTTGTAAATTGTTTTGAGTAAGTGTAAGAGTATTTTTCTTTTCTTGATTATGAAGTGTTCCAATAACCTGATCATCTAAGTCTTTCATAAGAATATAAGATTCATTCTTATTCACCGTGAGCGTTTCCCAATTTAAAGCCTTAGCAAGTACATTATAGTCACTTTGTTTAATGGCATAATAGAGCTGCGTGTTATCTTCAGCTGAAGATACTTCATATATATCCGTTTTAAATTTTGTATAAGTAAAGTGCTCTTCATTAAATTTTTGCTCTAACCAGTTTAAATGTTCATCAGCTAACGTATTTTCAGTATGAGATAAATACGTAAACGGGAAAGGGTTTTTCCTAATTTCATCAAACTTTGTAAACTTCCCGAATCCATATAAGAATGTAATCATTGTAAAAGCGAGCGTCGATAGCATCGCTACTATAAAGAGCATATTAATATTCGTACGAATGCGCGATGCTAGATCAGAGATCCAGAGCATATTAATTCGTTTCATGTAAAACTTTCTTCGAGTTTTTAAAATACGAATAAGTAAAAAACTAATTTGTGAAAAGAAAAAGTATGTTCCAGCTGCAATAAGCGACGGAATGACAAATATACTAGAGATGGCATATAAAAGCCCAATGATGTCACCTAGTGACATAAAATACAGCGGATTTGCGGCTAACGCATATCCAGATATTAAACACGTCGCACCAAATAGAGAGATGAGCACGGATGCTTTTCTTTCTTTTTGTTTTGTTCCTTCTTTTAGAAGTCGTACAGCTTTTCTCGTACGAATGAGCATCGGTGTAAAAGATGATACGAGAATGAAGAGCCCAAGAAAGATGATAATCGTTAAAACGATAGCACTTGTAGGCCAATATAAGTATAAACCAGGTACATGCGTAATTTTGGCCGTAACTAATAAAAAGAACTGTGAAAAGACAAGTCCAAGTTGAATACCAAAAAATATGGATAGGACACCAATTAGCATGTTTTCTAGAAATACGAGCCTCTTTAATTGCTTTTGAGATATGCCAAGTACTGTTAAAATCCCAAATTGTCTTTTTCGTACTTTTAAGAAAGTACCAATCGAATATAGTAAAAAGAAAAATGAAAAGAACACAATGACAACTTCTGAAATTGTCATTAATATGCTTAGAGCATAATTCACGTCTGTCGTGTGCAATTTAGGATGAAATAAATAAACTGCAAATGAGAAAAAAATTGCGATGGAGAACGCACTGCTTACAAAATAGGCGAAATAAGCTCTGGCGTTCCGTGTGACGTTTTTAAATGCAAACTGCCAAAATGTCATTCACCTAGACCTCCTGTAGAGTGAAGAGGAAAAGGATATAAGAGATACCCTTTTCCCCTACTAAATACATTCATAAAATTTAACCATTCGTATACTCTGATAACTTTTGCATGTAAAAGGAACGAATGAATAAGAAAAAGACGATTTCAACTACGCCAAAAATAATAAGAACAGCTGAAATTTCTTTGAATAGTGATAAATTAATTACATCTTGAAGCATTTTTGTTGCAAACATTGTATGAATGGATGCCATAACATATGGAACGAAAAATAAAATGCTAAGTTGGATGGATGCAGATCGTTTCATCTCTGCATCTGTTACACCAATTTTTGAAATGGCTACATATTTTTCCTGCTCGCTCGTTAAATCAGAATACATTCTGAAGTAAAGAACGCTGCCAGCTCCAATAAAGAAAATGACTCCTAGAAATGTCCCGATTAGGAAGTATGCGGCACTTCCTGATGTGATTCTATATAATGAGCCTGCTGATTCATAGGAGTGTATAATGGCCCCTTCGTATTGGAATTCCTGTCGATCTCTTTGTATTTTTTTTATAAAATCATCAGCAATTTTATACGTCTTTTCCCAGTTTTCTACTTTATAATTGTACGCTGCTACATGCTTTGTTGTATTTGGTAAGTTGTTTACAACAGTGTCAGGTAAAATTAAAGTTTGATATGAAAAGTTAGATGGAATGGCCCCTGCTTGTTCATAGCCCTTTACTTGTAATTGCGTATTTGTGCTAGAAAGTGTAATAGACTTTCTATTGTAACTTGGCTCAAACTCGCTGAATAAAGTTACATAAGCGCTACCTGTTAAGACATATGCTTCATTATCGTTCATGAATAGTTGTTTCATTCGTAAGGAAGCTGCAAGTTTGTTATAGTCACTTTGTTTCATTGCATATATGTCATTATAAGCGGTTATACCCTCATCTTCTTTCAGTGGTGTTTCATATAAATCAGCCTTTATTTTTTTATAAGAGAAATTCTCTTTTTTTAATTGTTGTTCAAGCCAATTTAAATGATCGTCCACAAAAGGATTTGCGTCATAAGAAAAATAAGAGAATGGAAAAGGTGAACTTCGCGTAACCTCTAGCTTTGTAAACTTTCCGACTCCATATAGGAACGTAATCATTGTGAAAGCAATTGTAGATAGCATCGCTACAATAAACAGCATATTAATATTCGTTCGGATGCGGCTTGCTAAATCCGAAATCCAAAGCATATTAATCTGTTTCATATAAAACTTTCTTCTTTTCTTTAAAATATAAATAAGTAAGAAACTAATTTGCGAAAAGAAGAAATATGTCCCAATTGTAACAAGCGTTGGGATCACAAAAATACTTGAAACCATATATATAACGCCTACTTGTGGATTTATTGAGAAGAAATATTTAGGGTTTGCCGCTAAAATATAACCCCCTAATAAACAGATAGCACCAAATAGAGAGACGAATATGGATGGTTTTCTTTCTTTTTGTTTTCCACTATTAGCTTTTAAAAGATGTACCGTTTTTTTCGTCCGAATTAGCATTGGTGTAAATGAAGATACAGCGATAAAGAGACTAAGAAATACAATTGTTGTTAAAATGAAAGCATTCGTCGGCAAATATAAATATAGTCCTGGTAGATGTGTAATTTTCGCTGTTACTAATAAGAAAAATTGCGAAAAGACAAATCCAAACTGCATGCCGAAAAAGATAGATAAGATACCAATTAACATATTTTCAGTGAAAATGAGTCGATGTAATTGCTTTTTTGATATACCTAAAACGGTTAAAACACCAAATTGCATTTTACGAACTTTTAAAAAAGATCCGATTGAATAAAGTAGAAAGAAGAACGAGAACAAAACAATGATAACTTCTGAAAATATCATTAATCCTGAAATTTCAGAGACCATGCCAAAGTTTTGTAATTTCGGATGAAATAAGTAAACAGCAAACGAAAAGAAAACAGCAATGGAAAAGGAACTACTTACGAAATAAGCAAAATAAGCTCTGGAATTACGTGTTACATTTTTAAAGGCAAACTGCCAAAATGTCATAATACGTACCTCCCGCTAGAAGGCAAATATGTAGTTTTATTGCAAAAAATGTATGAGAGTAAGTTCTCATACATTTTGCTAGCATATGTCACGATCATGCTTCGGTCACCTTCTCCGTATGTTCTGCTTGATTACTTGCAGCGTTGTGGAAGATGATCTTAATCGTCGTTCCTTTACCAACTTCAGAATCTAGTTTGACAGAGTGACCTAAATAATCACAAATTTTACTTACAATATAAAGTCCCATACCAGTAGATTCTCCAAATGTACGACCGTTTTTCCCAGTGTAAAACGGTTCAAATACTCTTCGAATATCTTCTTGCGGAATACCAACACCTTCATCACGAACTTCTAAAATAATATCTTTTCCGTTTCGGTAAGCAGATAAGAACACTTTCTTTCCGCGCTCACCAGAGTAACGAACAGCATTCGTCATTAACTGATAGATGATAAATTTTAGCCATTTTGCATCAGAAGCAACTTTTAAATCAGAATGAACTTCTAAAACAGGGAAGACTCCGTTACGAATGAATAGTTCTTTTAGGCCGTTAATATTTTTTGTTACCGTATCTTTTAATGAAATTGTTTCGACATGGAAATCTTCATGGAAGTTATTTAATCTTGCCATATATAAAGCCATATCAAGCCCTTGGTTCAGACGATCTAATTCCTGTTTAAACTTTGGAATTAAATGTTCGTCTTCCATTTCTAGCACCATAAGCTGCATAACGGACACAGGTGTCTTCATTTGATGCACCCAGTGGTTAATGAATAATTGATGTTCTTGTTGTTTTACTTCATACGATTGTAGTTCTTTTTGGAATAGACGATACTGCGTACGCACGAGTTCATTTACACCATGAGGCATCGGAGCGGTTGCTCTTTCAATAAACGCATCTTCCATTTTTTCTGGTTGCTCACTTAACCTATGGTACATTCTACGATTGCGGACGTAACGGTAAGCGAGGAAACAAATAAATAAGTATAGGCTTAAAACGACGAAGTAAAATTTATTATTTTGAAATCCATCTACTGCATCATAAAGAACGAAGATGATACCGAAGTTTAATACGTACAGTAGAAAAAATGCAAAATGATCACGTAAAAATAGCTTCATGCTTATTCACTCCAAGTTGCGTTAAAACGATACCCAAGTCCACGTACTGTTTCAATAGCATTTTCAATACCAAGCTCATTGAACTTTTTACGAAGACGCGTAATGTTTACGTTTAATGTGTTTTCTTCAACGAAGCTCTCGTCATCCCAAAGGGCAGCTAATAAATCTTCACGGCTCGCTGTACGAGGGAATTTAGATAATAACATTTCTGCTAAAATAGCTTCTTTCTTCGTTAAAAGAACTTGCTCAGCACCGAAATGAATTTCTGGGCGTTCTGGGAATAGTTTTAAACCTTCTACTTCAACGATACGTTCAGAAATATTTGGCGCATAATCACCGTAAATACGGCGTAATTGACCTTTAATTTTCGCCATTACAACGTCGTAGTGGAACGGTTTTGTAATATAATCATCCGCACCGCTTTCAATCGCCATAATTTGCTCCATCTCACCAGCACGAGCTGAAATGAAAATAATTGGACAAGTAGATTCATGGCGAATTTGACGGCACCAGTAGAATCCATCGAATTTTGGTAAGTTTACATCAAGTAAAACAAGGTGTGGTTTTACTGCGTTAAACGATTCCATAATATCATCAAAGTTTTCAGTAACAACAGCGTCGTAACCGTACTTTTGAATGTGAGATTGCAGTAATGATGAAATATTTGGATCATCTTCAACGATTAAGATTTTGTACATATGTATACTCCTCCTCAAAAAAACACTTGTAGCTATAGTGTACCATGTGTTTCATGTCTTTTCATTATGTTGAAATATAAGCTAGTAAACAGTATAAGTCAAAAGTGTGAAAAGTAAAAAAGGGCGCTGGATATAATTGACAAATAACGGTAATCAGTTTAATATTTAGATAAATATCTAAATGTCTAATTAGTGAGAGGAAGAAAGACATTGAATCAAGCATTCAAAGCATTAGCAGATCCAACAAGGCGAAAAATTTTAGACTTATTAAAAGAAGGCGATCTAACCGCCGGGGAAATTGCAGAACAGTTCAATATGACGAAGCCAAGTATTTCACACCACTTAAATGCACTTAAAAATGCTGAACTTATTCAAGATGAAAAGAAAGGCCAATTTGTTGTGTACTCTTTGAATACAACTGTATTTCAAGATTTGTTGACCTGGGTGTTTACGTTTACAAATAAGGGGGAAGAGGGGAAATGAAAAAACATCTTTTTGCAATTATATTAATTTTTATAACTTGTATCGCATGGGCGTTTGCTTGGCCTCATTTACCGGATACAATTGCGACACATTGGAGCGGTGGTAAGGTAGATGGCTATTCGTCTAAATTATATGGAATGATTTCTATGGTTGGAATTATGATTGCGTTATATATATTTCTAAATGTAATACCAAAGATTGATCCAAGGAAAGCAAATTATGAGAAATTTTCTAAAGCTTTTATGATGATGAATAACGGGATACTATTGCTACTATTTGTAGGAAATATAGATATTATTATAAGTGGACTCGGATATAACTTATTCATTAATCGGGTGCCTGAATTATTAGTTGGTATTTTATTTTTAGTAATGGGGAATTATTTACCGCAGTGTAAGCCAAATTTTTTTGTTGGGATGCGTAATCCGTGGACGTTAAGTAATGAAGAAGTATGGCGGAAAACACATCGATTTAGCGGAAAAGTGTTTGTGACTTTAGGGATTATTATGATTATAAGTGTTTTCGCCCCGGCTGATTGGAGATCTTATATGATGCTTGGGATTATAGTAGTTGCTGTCCTTATAACGAATTTATATTCTTACGTTTTATATAAAAAAGAAATGCAATTGTGAGCAATAAGTGATTGAACGGTACTAGTTAAATTTTATATGTATAGTTTCTATGTGTTAAGAAGTTCTAATACTCAGTGGGGATAATGAAAAAGCTCGCTGAGTAAATTTTTTGTTTGTAGGTCTGAAAATTCAGTTAAAAATATAGTTTGGGGGAAATTATATGTTAGAAATTATAAATTTTAGCAAGACATACAAAGGTGGCAAAAAAGCAGTAGAGCATTTAAATCTTACTGTTCAAGCAGGAGATATCTTTGGATTTATCGGGCATAACGGTGCGGGGAAAAGTACAACGATTAAGTCGTTAGTAGGAGTTATAGATTTTGAAGAAGGTGAAATTTTTGTTGATGGGCATTCAGTAAAAAAGGATCCAATTGCATGTAAGAGAGTAATGGCGTATATTCCTGATAATCCAGATTTATATGAACAATTAACAGGAATTCAATATTTGAACTTTGTTGCGGATGTGTTTAAAGTACCTGCGAAGGATCGGGAAGAACAGATACAGAAGTATGGAGATGCTTTTGAGATTACACCTTACTTGGGAGACTTAATTTCTTCTTATTCACACGGTATGAAACAAAAAGTAGCGATTATATCAGCGGTTTTGCATAAACCCAAATTATTAGTTTTAGATGAACCTTTCGTTGGTCTTGATCCAAAGGCAGCCGTAGTATTGAAAAGTATTATGAAGGAGCTGTGTGAAAAGGGAAGTGCGATTTTCTTTTCTACGCACGTTTTAGATGTGGCTGAGAAGTTATGTAATAAAATAGCGATGATTAATAGAGGGAAATTAGCACTTTCAGGGGAAGTGAATTCTTTAATAAAGGAAGGCTCGTTGGAAGAGCTCTTTATGAGGGAGCTTGCTAATGAATACTAATAGTCTAGGTCTTTTGAAAATCCGGTTGATAACGCAGCTCGGTTTAAATACTTTTAAATACGAAAAAGATAAGAAAAAGAAGCAGAATAAGATTTTGCTGACAGCATCTATTGCGCTAGTTGGTGTCATGTTAATGCTATATTGCGGAACCTCGGCATATGGATTGGTGGAACTAGGAATGAGCGAAATTATTCCAGTTTATGCACTAGTTATTAGCAGTGTATTAACGTTATTTTTCACTGTATTTAAGGCGAATGGAGAAATTTTTGCTTTTAAGGACTACGACTTTTTAATGTCATTACCGATTCGGGTAAGTACTGTTATTGCAAGTAGATTTTTGTATTTATACTTGCTGAATACACTCTTCTCAATCATAATCATGCTACCAATGGGAGTTGTCTATTTCATACATGAGAATCCATCAGTTTCTTTTTACTTCATGTGGTTCATCAGTATGTTTATAGCATCTTTAATTCCAACAACAATTGCAGCGATCTTTGGAGCTGCGATTACGGCAATCGCTTCTAAATTTAAAAATACGAATAAAATAACTACGATTTTAAGTTTTATAGTAATTATTACACTCGGTTTCCTCGTGTTAAAAAATGGAAATGCTCAATATAGCCTTAATGACATGAACGGAATTGGTGCAATTGTTTCGGAGCAATTAACGAAAGTGTATCCATTAGCTAACATGTTTCAAAAAGCAATTGTTAATGTTGATCTTGTAGCTTTCATCCTATTCGTTGGGATATCAGTTATTTGGTATTATATTTTTGTGAAAATACTTTCGCTAAAATATAAGCAAATAAACACAGGGATTTCCACTTATCATATGCTTTCAAATTATGAGATTAATAGTATGAGAAAAGAAAGTGTATTGGTTGCATTGTATAAAAAAGAGGTGAAGCGTTTCTTTTCTTCTACAGTGTATGTCATAAATAGTGGAATGGGAGTCGTGATGGCGCTAGCCTTCGCGCTAGCTATAGTTGTAGTAGGACCAAGTCAATTAATAGCGTATCCTGGAATTGAGGCGATTTTGCAAAAGATTGCTCCATTTGCTATTGCAGCAGCGATTTCGATGACGTGTACAACATGTGTGTCATTGTCTTTAGAAGGAAAAAATGTATGGATTATTAAGTCATTGCCTATAGCGCCAAAGATGATTTATGACAGTAAAATTCTTATGAATCTTTCATTGAGTATACCTGCATCACTTATTAGTGCCGTATTACTGATAATAGGGTTAAAACTAGATGTTTGGAGTTCTTTTTTTATCATAATAACACCGATAACATATTCATTATTTTCGGCAGTATGGGGGATTTTTATTAATAACCGATTTGGTTATTATGATTGGGTATCAGAAACCCAAGTAGTAAAACAAAGTATAGGATCATTTGTTGGTATGTTTGGTGGCTTAATTGTGGCTGTTATACCTGCATTGTTAATCGGTACCGCTACTATCTTGAACTACAGAATATTTACTTTTGGAGTTGTTATAGTGCTTACGGTTATTACTATTTTCTTGTATAAGAACGAGTCGAGAAGAAGTATAAAGTGAAATTTTAATCAGTGGGTGGTGTTCATCCCCCACTGATTATTAGTCCTCACCAATCGGGCGTTTACGGGCAGACCGACTCCCACCTAACTTTTTTGCTCCACCTGAATTTTGAGGTGGGAGTTTTACTGCCCACAAATAGTGGGATAAAATAAGAAGCTGCTTTTCCTGTAAAGAGGAAGAGCAGCTTCTTATTTTGAAACAGTTTAGCCCCTTATATTACTTTTTTAAAACAGGTACCCATATCTCGCTTCTGAAATTCGGCGAGGATACCTCTTTACTTTCATTCCACAATATCTCTGGTCCTTCTGCTAGTTCATAGTTCGAAGAAGGAAACCATTCAGAATAAATACGCCCCCATACATTTTGTAATGCATCAGGAAATGGACCGACAGCTTCAAATATAGCCCACGTTGAAGCTGCGACTTCAAGTTGTGCGAATTGCTCTGGGCAATCTTTCGTTGTGGCTACTCCAATGTAGTGATCAAGTTCGCCTTTTTCTTCCATTCTTCCTTCAGAAAAGTTAGTAGAGGCGCTAATGATTCCATTTGGTTCCACATTTGAAAGCATCTTTAATGTTTGAATGGACTGTGGAGTTAGACTTTTCCACATAGAAGCGATTTCTTCATTTACACCGTTAAATACAATCGGTACTCGTTTTGTAATACCTATAATTCGAAATGAGTCTTTTTCTTCAATTCGATAGTTCATTTCATTTCCTCCTTGAATCGATAACTGGAAGGTCATTGGTGAATAGGCTTTTAAAGAATGACTACTATTTCGGGCCTCTGAAGGTGTTATACCGTGCAAATTTTGAAAGGCACGAGAGAATGAATCTGGTGAGTTGTAGCCATATTTTATAGCGACATCAATGACTTTTGCATCGCTATTTTTTAGTTCAAAAGCAGCGAGAGTAAGACGTCTACAACGAATATATTCTGATAGTGATATGCCAGCGAGGAAAGAAAACATTCTTTTGAAATGATATTCCGAGCAGTAAGCTAGCCTCGCAACTTCTTTAAAATTCATTTCATTTGTTAGGTTGTTTTCAATATAGCGCATTGCAGCATTCATGTTTTTAAGTGAATCCATATTATGACCTCCTCTGTACATAGAATAGCAGGAACGAAATAGCTCCATCCGACATTTCGTGCACAACTTTGTAGGTGCATTTTTTACCTTACAAAATTGTAATGTTCCTGTAAGGAGAATGAATGGATGGCATGATATCCCAATGTTATAGTAACAAAGTACTTTGATTCATTACGTTAACTTTTTGATGTCTTTACTTATGTGCCTTACATAACTGTCATGTTTGTGTAAGAAACATCGATAGTGGCAAGAGTAGAGAGTGTATATAGTTGAAAATAGAGAATAGAAGAAATGAGGGATGTCGAGATGAAAACAGTGTTAGAAGCAAAAAATATTGAAAAAGTGTATGACACGGGTGGTAATAAATTTGCAGCGTTAAAAGGTATTAACTTACAAGTAAAAGAAGGTGAGTTCGTTGGAATTATGGGGCCTTCTGGTTCTGGTAAGACGACTTTACTAAACGTTCTTTCTACAATTGATAATGCGACGAACGGTGAAATTTTAATTGATGGAAAAGATATCGTGAAAATGAATGATGATAAGTTAGCGTTATTCCGCCGCGATCATTTAGGTTTCATTTTCCAAGATTATAACTTATTAGATACGTTAACGGTAAAAGAGAACATTGCGTTACCTCTTGCGTTATCGAAAGTAAAGGCAAATGAAATTGATCGTCGTGTTCTTGAAATTGCGAAAAAGTTCGGCATTGATCATATTTTAAGTCAGTTCCCGTATCAAGTATCTGGCGGACAGAAACAGCGCTGCGCGGCATCACGTGCAATCGTTACGAATCCAAGTATGATTTTCGGGGACGAGCCAACTGGAGCGCTTGATTCTAAATCAGCAACAGATTTACTTGAAAGTATGAAGTCGTTAAATGAATATGATAACTCTACAATTTTAATGGTAACGCACGATGCGTTTGCGGCAAGTTATTGTAAACGAGTTATTTTCATTAAAGATGGTGAGTTATATAAAGAATTGCACCGCGGTGAATCAACGCGTAAACAGTTCTTCCAACAAGTCGTTGACGTAATGTCTTCTATTTCTGGAGGTATGGCTGATGACCTTATCTAGCATTGCCCTCCGCAACATACAGCGGAACTTTAAAGACTACTTTGTATATTTTGCATCTATGATTTTTAGTATCGTTATTTATTTTACATTTAAAGCATTGCAGTACAATTCGCAAATGGAAAAAGCAGCGGAAGCTTCTAAAAAGATTAGTGGAGCGTTCCAAGTTTCCAGTGTGATGCTTATTATTTTCGTAGCAGTGTTCATTATATATTCAAACGGTTTCTTTACAAGGAAACGTAAAAAAGAAGTTGGATTATATTCCTTATTAGGTATTCGTAAAAGACAGATTGGTAAAATGCTGTTTTATGAAAATATGTTAATGGGATTAATGTCATTAGTAATCGGGATTGCGATTGGTAGTGTCCTTTCAAAATTATTCCTTGAGTTACTAGTAAGTATGATGGGATTAAACTTAAATGTTCATTTTGAAGTACCGATGGCTGCCATTATCGATACAGCACTTATTTTCTTTGTGATTATATTGTATACATCACTTCAAGGATATCGTTTAATTTATCGCTTCAAGTTAATTGAACTTTTCCGCGCAGAACGTGAAGGAGAAGCAATGCCAAAAGGATCTGTCATTATGGCATTAATTTCAGTTTTCTTAATCGGTTCAGGTTATTTCTTAGCGTTAATGTTTATGAAGGCAGTTAAATATGCAGACTTTATGGCAGTTGCACTTTATATTTTACTTGCGACAGTATTAGGTACGTACTTACTATTTATGTTCTTTACAGTATTCGTATTAAAACGTGCAAGAAATAATAAATCATCGTTTTATAACGGTATGAATATGGTAACGACGTCACAGTTACTATATCGTATTAAAGGAAATGCAAAGTCACTTGCGACAATTTCTATTTTAAGTGCAGTGACATTAACGGCGGTTGGTACGTCAGTTACGATGTATTACAACACATTTACGCAATCAAAAGCATTTACACCATACAGCTATTCTTATGAGAAAAAAGATGCAGAACTAGATAAGAAAGTAAATACGATTCTTGCGGAAGAGAAGCAGAATCACCCTGTTAAAGATCAA
Organism: Bacillus cereus group sp. RP37; assembly: GCF_040459695.1. Classification (NCBI taxonomy): domain Bacteria; kingdom Bacillati; phylum Bacillota; class Bacilli; order Caryophanales; family Bacillaceae; genus Bacillus; species Bacillus cereus group sp. RP37. Next base: position 624,557 of record NZ_JARVHP010000001.1, read on the forward strand.
TTTGAAATTGAGACAGTTCCTGTAAAAGGGAAGTTTGAAGGAGACAAAGTTGATTTCATTCTTAATATGAATTACACGATTTCAGAGAAATATCAGTTTATGTCTCAGTCTGAATTTAATAAACTTGCTAAAAAAATCGACGCAGAAACAGTGAATGTAGCTGCTGGTGAAGCATTTATATATGATAGTTCATATATTGAAGGGCATGAGTTTAGTCCACAATATAAAGGAAACAAAGCAGTATTCCAAATTGGAAATGAAACGAAGCAATTAAAAATCCAAGGTGCAAATGACGTTGCGATTACAAATTTAGGTGAATTAGTTGTTGTCGTTTCAGATGAAATGTATGAGCAAGCGAAGCAAGCATTTGGAACACGCGTTGTAAAAAATATTGATGTAAAAGATGAAAAAGATAGTAAAGTGTTAACAGAAAAATTAACAAAAGTGATGCCAGCTGGTGAATCAGAAATGGTACCACCATTTAGAGATTTCTACACTGGTTTCCATATGGGGCTTGAAGGAACGGGACTAATGATGTTTATCGGAATGTTCTTAGGACTTGTATTCTTACTAGCAACGGGTTCTATCATTTACTTTAAGCAATTAACAGAAGCAAATGCTGATCGTGAGCGCTATATTGTACTTCACAAAGTAGGGGTCACAAAACAAGAAATGAAAAAAGCTATCGCAAAACAAGTAAGCTTTATCTTTGCGATTCCGTTAGTAATCGGAATCCTGCACAGCTTGTTTGCATTAAAAGGTTTAGGGAACATACTACCATTTGAAATTATGATTCCGCTTCTAATTAGTATTGGAGTATACGGTGTCATTTATATCGGATATTACTTCATAACAGTTCGTTCTTATTATAAGATTGTGAGTGCGAAATAATAAAGGAGCAGCTATCGCTATAAGCGGTAGCTGTTTTTTGATTTCTTCATAAAATCTTAAGAAATCTCCTCAATTTTTATTAAGAAACGATAGTTATACTTAGAAACAAGTTAAAACTATTGAACGAATGGGGAGAGGGTTACATGCAGCTCATAACATTCTTACACGAATTTATTAAACATCCGAAACATACTGGTGCAATTGCGCCAAGTTCAAAAATATTAGCAAAGAAAATGGTAGATGTAATTGATTTTAATAGAGCGAAATGCATTGTAGAGCTAGGGCCTGGTACAGGGGCTTTCACGAAAGAAATTATGAAGAGAAAGAAGAAGGAGACAATATTTCTTCTTATTGAAATTAATGAAGTGTTTTTCAAAGAGTTAAAGAGAAAGTTTAAAAATGAACAGAATGTTATTGTTGTACACGGTTCAGCTGAAAATATAAAGAAGTATATGGAAGCGTTCAATATAGAATGCATTGATTACGTCTTATCAGGATTGCCTTTTACTTCTTTGCCAGAAGAAGTTTCAAAACGCATTTTAAACAATACGATGGAAGCAATACATGAGAATGGGGAATTCATAACATTTCAATATTCGCTTGTGAAAAAAGGATTTATACAGCATTTCTTTCCCGAAATTACGCTAGAGAAAGTGTGGCTCAATTTCCCACCAGCGTACGTCTTTAGCTGTAAAAAAGAATTGAGGAGAGCATATGCATAATGGAATTACATGAATTATTATCTTATATTGAACAATACGGTTATTGGGCGTTATTTTTCTGTTTATGGTTAGGTATTATTGGTATGCCAATTCCAGACGAAATGATTGTCATGAGTGGTGGTTTTGTATCTTCACTCGGTATATTAAGTGTTATTCCTGCATTTTTGTTAACATATTTAGGCGTTGTCTCAGGGCTTTCTTTAGGGTATATATTAGGGAAAATATTTGGTACGAAAGTACTTGATAAGCTAATGAAAAAGAAAAAGGCGAAATATCTTTTAAAATCTCAACAAATAGTAGAGAAGTATGGTCATTATGCGTTAGTCATAAGTTACTTCATACCGGTTGTAAGACATATCGTACCGTATTTAGTTGGAATGAATAACATGTCATTTAAAACGTATGCGATTTATTCATATGTAATAGGATTTGTTTGGACGTTAGTTTACTTTGTACTAGGCTCTATATTTGGAAAGCATATAGAAATGATAGCAACCCTTGTGACCGAGTATGGTATATATTTTGGTGGCATCGTTATCATAGTTTCTATTATTTCTTATGTGTATATGCATAAGAAGAATACAGTGGTGAGTGAAATAAAGTAACATTCATAGTTTGGTAAATGATGCTGGAGGAGATTTTGTGAATAAAGGAACGATACTTATCGTGGACGATGAGAAGGAAATTAGAAAACTTATCACCATCTATTTGAAGAATGAAGGGTATGAAGTATTACAAGCTGGAGATGGTGAAGAGGGTTTAGAAATAGTAAGGAAAAGAGAAGTGCATCTAATTGTACTTGATATTATGATGCCGAAAATAGATGGTATTCATATGTGTATGAAAGTGAGAGAAATAGCGGAAATGCCCATTATTATGCTTTCGGCAAAAACGCAAGATATGGACAAGGTTTTAGGGTTAACAACTGGAGCAGATGATTACGTAGCAAAACCATTTAATCCACTTGAACTCATTGCTCGTATTAAATCACAACTTCGGAGATATATGAAAATGAGCGGGGCAAGTGTAAAAGATGAAGATGTGTTTGAAGTTGGAGATATAAAGATAAATATAGCAACGCGGCAGGTCATTATTGCAAATGAAGAGGTGAAATTGACACCGAGAGAGTTTGAGGTATTAGAATTGCTTGTACGAAATCAAGGAATGGTATTAAATGCAGAGCAAATTTATGAAAGGGTATGGAAAGAGCAAGCTTTCCAATCCGATAATACTGTGATGGTACATATTCGGAAAATACGTGAAAAGATAGAGGAAATTCCAAGGAAGCCTCGTTACATTAAAACAGTATGGGGAGTTGGCTACAAGATTGAAAAAGATATTTAAACCGATAATATGGATGAATCAAGTTTTAAAAAAAATGATAGGTAAAACAGTGAGTTATTTGCAAAAGAGCATACGGGTACAGCTAATTACTACATTTACTTTCTGTACATTACTTGGTGTATTAGTAGGAGGGGTTTCATCTTCCTTTTTCGAGGATGCGAATAAAATTTCTATCATTGATTATGCATCAGGTATGGAAGCCATTGATGGACAGACACAAAGGCTTGTTGAAAGTATGACAGAAGAAGGTCAGGAAATTAATATACAAGAACTGCTGGATCAATTAAATCATCAAAATCAATTGAAGGTTTTAATAATAGATGAGAATGGGAAAGTGGTTTATAAAACAAAGGGAGCATCAGAAGAACAGATTAATCTTCATGAGACGATGCGTAATGTAATGGATTTTAAAATGGATCAAGTACGATATGTAGAGGCACAAAATTTAAATCAAGATAGAGCTGAACAAAGGCGTAAGGAGTTTACAACTTTTTATCCGGTTACTGTTAATATGAAAAATATGTATGTCATTGCAAGTGGTATACCACAAGGAAATGTAAAGTATGTAGTGAACGGTAGTAGTCCATTCCCATCTTTACTAGGTTTTATTACTTTTCTACTTTCTTTCTTTTATATAACGAAAAGAAAGATGAATCAGATTGAAGCAATGGCAGAAGGAGTAAGAGAGTTTTCGAAAGGGAACTTACAATATAAAATCAAACAGGCAGGTCAAGATGAAATAGGGGTATTAACTTCAAATATTAATCAAATGGCAGAAAAGCTTTTGGCTAATATAGAAAAAGAAAAACAAATAGAGAAACAAAAAAGTGAATTGATTACAAATGTATCACATGATTTAAGAACACCACTTACTTCTATTATGGGGTATTTACGCTTACTAGGCGATGCGAAATATGAAAATAAAGAACAGCATGATGAGTATATAAAAATTGCTTTTTCAAAATCAGAGCAGTTGAAGATGTTAATAGAGGATTTGTTTGATTATACAAAACTAACGGATGAAAATATGGTGTTAGATTCGCAAGAAGTGTGTATGAATGAATTACTTGATCAGTTAATAGAAGAGCTAGTACCACAAGCAGAGGAACATAATCTTTCGTTTGTGAAAGAATTTGAGGAAGATCGTATGTATGCCGTTGTGGACTCGGAAAAAATGGTGCGTGTGTTTGAAAACCTCTTAATAAATGCAATCAAATACAGTATAGATAAAGCAGAAATTCAAGTTTCGCTTCAAAGAGAAGAACAGCATATCAAAATTTCTATAGCGAATCATAGTGAAGAATTTACAAAAACAGAATTGGAGAATGTGTTTGAGCGTTTTTATAAAAAAGATCAATCTAGAAGTAGAGCTGTAGAAGGTTCAGGCTTGGGGCTTGCAATTGCAAAAAGCATTGTTGAATTGCACAAAGGAGAAATTCGAGCGGAATATGGAAATGGGGTTATTCAATTTATTATCTTATTGCCAATTTAATTAGAAGGGCATTAGAAATATCGGTTACCTTCTAATTAGGGAAGAATGAGTGATAGTATTGCTATTGATTTAGAGAGAGGCTTATTTCATCATTCAGGTGGACGTTGACTAATAAAACAGAGAAGTGGAGAATCGAAGGTTATATGAAAAAATTAAGTGCGTTTATCGTATTGATTATAGTTGGAGCTACATTACTTGTAGTGAAAGGTGGACCGATTGTAGATCAACTCAATCCGTTTATTAAAGAAGATATTTATTATGCTGTTGTCGACAGTGATGGGGAATATGAAGCCAAAAGTAATGGTTTTGGTAGATGGAACTATAAATTTAAAGGATATGATGAATCTGGTAAAGAACAAAAAATTATGATGACTTCTTCAAAACATTTACGAATAGGAGCATATGTAAAGATTAAGTCTAAAGGGACTTGTGGTATAAAATGGGAAGAAATACAAGGTGACGAAATGCCCGCTAAAGCAAAAGAAAAAATAACAATAAAGCATGTCTAGTTATAGAAATGATAAGTTGTATTTAATAGATAAAGTAACGATCAAGCTTACAAATGTAATGGCAGTATATGATAATTTCTAAAATTTTTATAAAGAAGATAAAGATTATCTGAACTTTATCGAAACTGCATTTCTTCTGTATACAACTACTAGTATTCTATATTGTGTAGATAAAAAATGGTAAGGAGTAACAGGGTGATTATGCAGGTTTCTAAGAGGAAAATATTATTATTTCTTTCAATTATTCTTTTTGTTTTATTGATGATGTATGTATGTACGAATAATAGGCATGTACAAAATATTATTCACAATATAGAAGACATTTATAAAGTATATAAAGAGAATCAATTATTGAAAGAAAAAATCGAGAACCAAGAATCGTTAAAGAGTAAAGTGCAAATATTAAGTGAGGAGAAAGAAAACCTTACTAAGCTTATCAACAAGACGAGAGAATTAAAGGAACAAGGGAAATATAATTTAATTCAAGCTACAGTAGTAAGGCGTGTAGCAAAAGATTGGTATGGGAAAATCGCTCTTGATAGAGGGGTACAACATGGTGTAAAGGTTGATATGGCTGTTATGACGGTGAGTGGTCTTATTGGAAAGATAGAGAGTGTAGATCAATATACATCTGTTGTGAAATTAATTACGAAAGATGAACGAACAAATCGTTTAGCAATCACTTTCCAAAGTAACTCATCCATTTTAGGATTTGTTACAGGGTATGATAAGGAAAAACAAGCTCTTCGAATTGATAATATTCCATCAGATGAAGCGAAAGAAATAAAAATAGGTGATAGCATTATTACCTCTAAATTAAGTCAGAAAATACCACCCGGTCTTGAGGTAGCAGAGGTGATAGAGCAAGAACCAGATCAATATGGTCTTGCACATATTATTTATGCAAAACCAAAGGCGAATTTATATGATTTAGAAGATGTTATTTTGGTAGAACCTAAAGATTAGTAAAGTATAGATGAATATCATTTCTTTTTTTAGGTAGAGTAAGATTAAGAGGGAAAAAAGTCTTTATTTCTTACTCAAAAATAGAATATAGAAATCAAAAGTCCCAATCTATTAGCTTTGGGGCTTTTTCATATTCTTAAAGAAATGTTAAGAATATTCGCTGCTATTTATTAAGAAATGCTATCTATACTTAAAAATGGGTTAAGAAATGCTCGGAAAATATGTAAGGAAAATAAAAATAGGAAAAAGAAGTGTAGGAGGATATATATGAAAGCATCGGTTGTAGAGGTAAAGAATGTACAAAAGGTATACGGTAAAAAAGATGAGAGTCAATCACATGCACTAAAGGATGTATCGTTCTCAATTCAAGAGGGTGAATTCGTTGGAATTATGGGACCATCTGGTTCAGGAAAAACAACGTTATTGAATGTAATTTCTACATTAGATAAGGCAACAGGTGGAATTGTTGAAATTGCTGGAATAGATATTACGAAAATGAAGCAGGGAGAATTATCAGATTTTCGCTCAGAGAAACTAGGGTTTATCTTTCAAGATTTTAACTTACTTGAAAATTTATTAATCTATGAAAACATTGCATTACCGCTTTCTCTGCAAGGTGTTCATTCGAAAAGAATTGAATCAAAGGTGAAAAAGGTAGCAGAAATGTTAGGGATTTCAGAGATTCTTCAAAAATATCCGTCCGAAGTATCTGGTGGACAAAAACAACGCTCGGCAGCGGCCCGTGCACTTGTACATGAGCCAGCCATTATTTTAGGAGATGAGCCAACAGGAGCGCTTGATTCTAAAAATGCGAAAAGTTTATTAGAGTCGATGACCAACTTAAATGAAGAACAGGATGTTTCGATTATGATGGTTACACATGATCCATTTAGTGCGAGTTACTGCCGACGTATTTTATTCATCCAAGACGGAGAACTGTATAAAGAAATTCATCGCAGAGGTACGCGTGATGAGTTCTATAAAGAAATTTTAGATGTGCTTGCGGATTTAGGTACACAAAAAGCATAAGAAAGAAGGTTCAACATGTTATTCAAACTTTCCATGTCGGGACTAAAAAGTAAACGAAAAGACTATATGGTCTTATTAGTTGGGCTTATTATGTCTATTTCAATTTTTTATATGTTTCAAACGTTAGCGTTAAATAAAACGTTTATTGAAGGGAATTCAATGGACGGGATTTTTTCCGTCTTTCAAACGGGCTCATTTTTATTAGGTTTTATTACATTATTTTACATTTTGTACGCCAATTCATTTTTATTATCACTTCGGCAAAAAGAATTTGGTATGTATATGGTATTAGGGGCAAAAAAGCATAAAATTACATTGCTCATGTTTATTGAAACAATTGTATTAGGAATAGTATCTCTTATAGTAGGTGTGATAGTCGGTATAATCTTGGCACAAGGTGTTGGACATTTACTGATGAAGGAGATGGAATTTACTGGAGGTGGTTATCATGCATTTTATGTACCATCAATCTTTGTTACTTTCATCTTTTTCATTTCCTTATTTATGTTATCAGCAATTATGAATGGTATGAAACTAGTGCGTAATTCTCTATTACAACTTGTTCACTCCGATAGTCAAACAGAGCGTACGCCTACTAAAGGAAAACTAACAAGTATAGTAGCACTTTTATCGATTATTTTATTAGCAGTTGGCTATGTTTCGATGATTTGTATGAAGGAGCTAAAGGAATCAGGATTTATCATTGCAACAATTACAGTAACATTAGGAACTTATATGCTATTTGCATCATTCCTTCCCATTATTATTAACAAATTAAAAGCGAATAAAAATCGTAGTGAAAAAGGAATCAATGCGTTTACGTTTGCACAGTTAAGTTTTTCTATTAATAGTTTAACGAAAGTATTAGCGACAGTTGCTATGTTAGTGGCTCTCGGTGCGGGTGCAATCTCCAGTGGTATGGCGTTAAAAAATAATGTCACAAATATGGTGGAGAGTGCAGAATACTATGATGTCGAAATTAAAAATCCCACAGCAGAAGAAAAGAAAATATTAGATAGTATTACATTTAAAGAAAAGAATGAATATCGATACAAAGTAGATGAGCAGTTTATTTATCAATTGAAAGAAGATTTGGAAAGAAATCGTCCGCTAACACGTACTGGAAAGGACGAGAATAGTAGCCGATTCATTCCTATTTCGAGGGAACTAGTTGCGGGATCCGTTTTAAGTCATAGCCAAGAAAAAAATGAGAATAATACCAATGTAATTCCAGAAGAGTGGGGAAATGTTTTACGGTCTCTTCAAAAGACATATATGAATCCTAGTCAAAAGATACAAATTGTAGATCAAAAGATGTATGACGGGATACAAGGTAAAGAAGAAATTATAATACTGGGGAAAACGGACCATTTTATAACGTATAAAGAAGAATGGAAAAAAATCGATGAATTAGAATTAGCTAAATATAAAGATATGAAAGAAGTACATCTTTTGAGTAAATATATGCTGTATGAAGGATATTACAGTACTTACAGTGGAACAGTATTTATGGGGTTTTTCTTAGGCATAGCTTTCTTAGCGATGCTGGCAAGCTGTTTAATGTTTAAAATTCTTTCTGGTGCTTCAAAAGATATTATTCGCTATCAAATGCTTCGTAAAATTGGTGTGCGTTATGAGCTATTAACGAAATCAATTTATAAAGAGTTACTTTTCGTTTTCTTGTTCCCAGCGATCGTAGGTATAATGCACGTATTAGTCGGAATGAGCATGTTCTCGTTCTTAATAGATAATCCATATTTCCGTATTTGGCTGCCGATTATTATTTTCTTAGTCATTTACGTGTTTTATTATTTCATTACAGTTCAATTGTATAAAAAAATTGTCCTTCCGAAAGAAGTGTAGTATATAAGCCTAGATATAAATCTAGTAAAAGTTTATATTAGAGTGTTTTGAAAACATATAGAAATGATTGTAGCGAATTGATTTAATGAATATAGGGGTATAAAATATGACGGAAGATTTCCTGATATATTACTTTTGTTGTAAGAGAGGATACACTATGTTATTGATTTCTTAACATCATTTCGATAGGAATTATGACCGGGATGAAAGTAGTAGTTTTTGGGATAGTAGAGAGAAAAAGGTTTGTATATGTATTGTCCTAAGTGGAATGGGAGGATTAGAAAGGGGAATTCTGCTCCTTTTTATTCAAAATGTAATTTGTTTTTTAGTAAAGAATGATAGTTGGAATGAGTTTGAGATATTGAAAAAGCTTTGCGAGGATACGCAAAGCTTTTTGTATAGTTTATTTTCTTTCGATTCACATTGTAAATAAGGAGAAAGAGAATCCTCTATGTTTCAGTTTATAAAAGGTGAAGAAGAGAATTTATTATATCTTTTGTAATAAGCGTTCGCCGCTTTCCATATCGCTTTTGCATAACGGACATTTCGGTTCTGCTTCTAATGAAAAGTTTTTACGCATCCATCCACGGCAGTTTTCTTCTTGGCACTCCCATACAGCAATTGCTTCTGGTTCTTCTACAGGTTTATCATTTTTTCTCCAATACATGTGATCGCTCCCTTAAATTGAAAAGTTTTTCAGAAAAACAAAAAAGGTTGTTAACGATTTTGTTAACAACCTTCTTTGTATTAGTTCATTATACTTTGTTTTTTGGAAAAATGCGAAGGTTAGTAATTGTTAAAGTATAGAGGAATAAGGATTATATAAGCTAAGGATTATAAATTATCGTTGAAAGCTTTGGTAATCATTCAATTTGACACGGTGTGTGACGTCAACCTTCTCCTCATTTTTCTACCTTTTTCAATTTCTACTAATGTTTTTTTCGATAAACCAATAACTTCTGACATTTTTTCTTGTGATAAATCATTTTCAACACGGATAAGTGTGAATTTGGAATTAACGAGTTCAATAAATTCTTGTTTATTTATAATGCCACTCCTCTTTTGTTATAGTGTAAATTTATCGAAACAATAGGGATGGTAAGGAACAAGAAGCAACTATTAATGAAGTAGGTAAATTAACAAAAGGTTCGTACTGGAATATGCTTACAAAGGGAAAGTTTTTACATGATAAAATGCAAGTAATGATGGGTATGACTCCTGATGGACGAAGCAAAGTTAGGATTGTAAGTATGAATCCGATTCTTAATGAGAGAATTAGATTTGTTATTTTATGGTAAAATATAGGGGGAGGGAGGAGTAAGTTATGCTACTCATTGTTAGCCTTATTTTAATTGGAATCATGTGTAGTATGAGAATAGTATCTTTACATATGATAGAACGAGATAAGATAGAAGAGCGATACGTATATTGTCCAAAATGTGATGCGAAAATTAGAAGAGGGAATGCTGCTCCTTTTTGTTCGAAATGTAATTTAATATTTTAGTTCAAGTAAGTCCGCCGAATCACTTTGTATGGTGCTGGATTGTTCTTTTGAAGAAACCGTTGGGAAATTTCAGTGCTATTTCAAAAAAACGAACTGTATTACTTCTTTATACGAGCGACATATACCAAAGTTAAGAACAGACTATGAAAAAGGTATCTGGATTCACTGTGTGGATGATATTTCATTATTAAATAAGTGGGAGGAGAAATATCGAATTTTTCCTGAATATATGAATGTGTTTGTAGAATATGGGAGTGTAAAGGATTTCCCATATTTATCAGATAGAGAGAAAAAAGAATTAGCCTTTAAAATCGTTCATACTGAAATGTGATTGGGATATAGAGATGTTAGAAAAAGCATACAATAAGGTACTGGATTTGGATTATAAAAATGAATTTATTTATATAAAGAAGAGTAGTCCAAATAAAAAATATGTATGTAGTATAATTTGGCAGCATGAAGTGATGTATGCTGATATGTACTTAGAAATAAGGGAGTATAGAACGAGACGACTAATCAAAAAGGAAAAGCTTATTAGAGAAGAAGATATGTATAAAATGTCTAATCATGTTAGTGACGTGGCTTGGAAATTAAACCATAAAGTAATGTTGATGAACGACAAAGAGAAAACTATGTGGATGTTAACTTTTTTAGAGAAAAACGATCCAGATAATTTAGTTTGGAAGATTGAACGAATTGAGGAAAGTTGATAAAAAAGAGCTTGAAACAATTCAAGCCCTTTTTTTATTACTATTTATGTCCTAAAATATGTTCAACCTCATGCACACTTAATTTACTTGCCTTAGCAATCGTTTCAAGTGGCATACCAAGATCATACATGCTTTTAATCATTTGCATTCTGCCCTGTTGAACACCTTCTTTTCGACCTTGTTCAATGCCTTGTTCAATGCCTTGTTCAATGCCTTGTTCAAGCCCTTGTTCAAGCCCTTTTTCAATTCCTCTTTTTATTCCTTCTTGCTCTGCGTGAGCGAATTTTGCGGCCTCATCCATTAGAACCTTCTCCCTTGCGTCATAAGCTTGTCGGAAAGAAGAATCTTGACTCATACGTTCCCATTTATTTATCGCTTTTTGTAAAATAGGATCTTGGTTCATAGCAATATCCTCCAATGTTTTAGTTAAGTGCTCATCCTCATTTGCTGAAAGCAATAAAAGCCAACGAACAAATGGATCTTTCCACGGATTTACTTTTTCTTCATGCCATTGTTCTATTAATTTTGGCATTTCTACAATGTGAATCTCTATGTCATCACTCAAGAGTTTTTGTTGTTGTGTATTCCATAACGTGCCCGTTGTATGAAATTCTTTGTGATCTAAAAACATTATGAAGTTTAATAAATTAATGGTGATGGTTTTACGAAGTGCACTATATGGCATGCCTTTTTGTAATTGAGATGTGTATAATTTTCCCCAATAATATAAACTGCGTTTCATCATATCGTGATTATTATTAAGTTGTATTTCTACATTTATTTTTGTTCCCGTGTTTAACGTAGCTGAAATGTCTAGAATTGATAACTTATCATCTTCATATTCCCGGTGTAAATGTGGATCTTCTAATTGTAGAGAAGCGATGGGTGACTCTAAAGATTTTTGTAACATCGCGTTTAAAAAAGTGATTAGAATATCTTCACTATCATTTGTACCAAACAATTGTTTAAATGCAAAATCAATGCGTAAATTAACTAACTGTTGGTTGAACAAAGTTTGTCCTCTCCCTTATATCAAGGTGCTTCTTTCCTTCATTTTACCTAAAAATAACTAGAGCATGCAAATAGAGCATTCTGCTATTTTTAAGTAGCATTATTAGAATGTCACAGGCAAGAATGGCTATGTTATACTCTAGTGAAATTGAAAAGTTTATATAGAGGTGAAGATGATACATATGCAAAAAGGTATTTTGAAACTATTAGATAAAAAGCAAAGTAAGTATGAATTTCCTACCCTTGATAATGAAGATATGGCTATTTCGCAAGTGAAATTCTCTCTTTTCTTTAAAGATAATAAGGATTGGTTAATGGTGTTTCAGGTTGTTGGTGTAGGATCATTAGGTGTATGTAATGATATTCAAATATATGGTGATGGCATTTTGCAATTAAATGATGGAGATTATGAATTATTTGATGATGAAGGTGAATTTGTATTGGATATTCATAAAGGTAGTGTGAAAATTCGTGATCATCATTTTGAATATGAATTTACAGAAGAAGATTATGTGAATCATGGAATAGAAGTACAAACGACAGAGTCTTATTCAACATATTTCATGCGTGTGCTTGCTACTAATGATGAAGCTCGAAAATTAGTATGGTGGGATAAAGAAGAAATTTTAGAAGAGTGCGGTTTAGAAGGTGATTGGGAAGTAGCGTATGAAACGGAAGAATGGCAACATGTTGAGGATGAAAAAGTAAGTGAAAATGAATTCTTCCAATCAGTAGCCGCTGCAATAGAGAAGAAAGATCCAAGTGTTATTGTGAATAAGAACGCTAATACACATTGGAAAAATTGGGTGGAGTTTGATTATGAAAACTAGGTTAAAATACCTTTCTAATAAAAAAGACGAGCTAAAATGTTAAAACTTTAGCTCGTCTTTTTGTATTACACAACCGCAGGATTATAAATCATCGTAAAGTGCCCTTGCAATAATTCAATATGACAAGGTGTATGAAGCGAGCTTTCTCCATCTGTATCTACTTCTTTTTCTTCCTCTGTTTCAATATGAATGGATTTCGCTTTTACGTGGAAGATATCATTTTCATTTGAGTCTTCAAATAATTTCTTTCCGATGTAATCTTTAAATGCTTGAATCCCTGTTGATTTTACAACGAAAATATCAAGTGTTCCGTCGTCGCATTTTACGTTTGGGATAAAGGAAGGAATACCACCAAGATATTCACCATTTCCAACCATAACAAGGACAGCTTCGTCTTCATATACTTGTCCGTCGTACGTAATTTTTACTGGGAATGTTTCAGCATTTTTGACAGTTCGAATGGTGCTTAGGTAGTAACCAATTTTACCAAGCTTTGCTTTCTCTTCTGCATCGATATTGTTTGATACTTCAGATACGAGTCCAATACCCCAAAAGTTTAAGAAATGTTGTTCGTTTGCTTTTGCGACGTCAACTGGTTTTACATGTTCCTTTGTGATAAGCTTTGCTGCTTCTGCAATATTTTGCGGAACACCGAGTGTGCGAGAGAAGTCGTTGCAAGTTCCGCCGGGAATAATTGCAAGTGTAGGTCTAGTTTCAAGAGGTGCTAAGCCGTTTGTGCATTCAAATACAGTGCCGTCACCACCAAAGACGATAATTAAATCTACTTTACTAGCAAACTCTTGGCAATATTTTGTTGCATCACCTTGCTTTTTCGTATGAAGGATATGTAAGTCAGGAAAAGCTGCCGCAAGAGGTGGTACGATTTTCGTTAAGTTCGTATGTAAATCGCCTTGCCCTGCTTTTGGATTTACGATGAGGAGTACTTTTTCAAATTTTGTTTTTGTCATTTTATTCTCTCCCTTTGTCTTTTACGAATCGTGATAGAAAATAAACTTCCATCAGTAATTGATGAAAGTTCATTCTATTATATTATTCCGTTACAACTGAAGCGATAAATGGTAAGTTACGATATTTTTCTGCACAGTCGATACCGTAGCCAACGATAAATTCGTCTGGAATTTGGAAGCCAACATATTCAGCTTTTAAGTCTACTTTACGACGCTCAGGTTTATCAAGTAACGTACAGAATTTCAACGCTTTCGGTTTATGCATAAAGAAGTGATCTTTTAAGAAGTGAAGTGTTAAACCAGAATCGATAATATCTTCTACTACAATTACGTTTTTTCCAGTAATGTTTACGTCGATATCTTTTAATAGTTTTACTTTTCCAGTTGTTTCTGTTTGATTTCCATAGCTAGATGCAGAAATAAAGTCGATTGTTACATCGTTTTTAATGTGACGAATTAAATCAGCAGCGAATACGAAAGATCCTTTTAATACAGCGATGACTATGATTTCTTCTCCTTCAAAGTCACGTTCGATTTGAAGTGCTAGTTCTTTTACTTTTTCTTGCAATTGTTCTTCAGAAATTAAAGTGTCTTTTATTTCAATATTCATTGGAGTCCTCCTACAGTGTAAAACTTGCGAACATTTCGACTGTAAAGGATAGAAAGGAAAAAGTCAAAGAAGACATAAGGTTTTTACAAAAATCCCCACAAAATAGTCAGATGATATGATATACTGATTATATTAAGAAAACGCTTCCATAAAGGGTGATTATGATGAGAAAGAAAGAGTATACAAGTGCAACATTTATAAAAGCATTACTTTTAACAATTGTTCTTGGTAGTTTGGCTTACATAATTGATGTACCAGCGATTCGGATTTCACTAATTGGAATGACTTTAGTATTAGGCGCAATTTCCCACGGTATGATGTCACAGCTGCAAGAAGCTGGAGTCAATCATATGAAAGATCATATAGATGAGAAATGAGAAACCTTCACGTATAGAGAGTGAAGGTTTTTTGTTTCTTACAAAAATGTAAGGTAGTTGTAAGACAAATCGATAGTTGCATAGTAGTGTTTTGGATAAACTATAAGTGTAAGGTAAAAGGCAAGCATATTTTAGGTAAATTAAGTTTTAGGCACTCTATATGTGAAAAAGGAGTAGGAGGGCATGGAGAAACGTTGGACGACCTTTTCTTTTCTAGCAACTAGCAACACCGTAATGCTAGCTGGCGAAATGGATTTTTTGCACTTGTTTGATCGAGAAGATGATCATTCTTCTTCTAAATTTACAATGAAATGGAATAAATGGAGCGAGAGTTGTAGGTTTGAAGAAGAGACCCCTAATGAAGAGCAAAAGATTATTTTGACAAACCCTATTAAAGCGTGGATCGTTCAACGTCGTAAGTGTAACGTCAAAAATCACTTCAAGAAAACTGAGCCGAGACAATTAGTTATCGCTCCGGCCCGTTCTACTTCTAAATCACGCGAAAGTAACATGTAAATATTGAGACACACACCCGAAAAAACATCGTATATATTGCGATGTTTTTTATTTTTCTACAATGAAATCTTTAAATGAAATATATTTTATCTGCATCTTATATTTATATCTCTTGTTTATTCTAGTGATACATCCGATGCGAAGTGATGTAAAACGTATAAAAGGAGAGAAATAAAATGAAAAAGAAACTATTACCAATCTGTGCGATGGCACTTTTAACAGTAGGATATTCTTCAGTAGCGAGTGCGGATACTGGAACAGTAACAAAGGAAGAAGCAACGCAACTGCAACAAGATAAAGCGAAAAAAGAAGCAGCGATTAAAGAACAGCAAAAAAGTGAAGAAGAGAAAAAGAGAATAGCGCAAGAGCAGTTAAAAAATGATATGGCTAAAAAAGAGGAAGCGATAAAAGCTGGACAAAAAAGTGAAGAAGAGAAAAAGGGAATAGCACAAGAACAGTTAAAAAATGATATGGCAAAAAAAGAAGCAGCAATTAAGGAACAGCAAAAAAATGCTGCAGCAAAAAAAGAAGTAGCAAAGCCGGTTGTACAAGGTGAAAAATTACCAAACACTGCATCAAATAATGTAGTAATGATGGGGTTAAGCGCGTGTCTTGTCGCAATAGGTACATTATTTGGTTTGAATCGTCGTAATAAAGTTAAGGTGTAAATAAAATATTGTCCTATAAAGAGCGGGAAAATTTCACATATTAAAAATGGTAGGTTATTCCTACCATTTTTTTGCATGGAGGGATGAAAATTGAAGTTACTTAATTATATCGGAATCATATTGATGGCCATCGGGCTATTTATGGGATCATATTACGCAGTGGAATGGTATAAAGGAAAAAGCTCTGCTCAACAATTAACGAAAGAAGAAATAAAGAGCCTTAACAATATACAAGATAATAAACTTTCTCACGAAACATCTGTAACTTCTCAAGTGCCTTCTTCTCAAACAGAACATAAAGAAGGAGAAAAGGTAGCGATATTAAATATACCCAAAATAAAGAAGAAGTTTTCTATATATTGGGGAGCGGATGATGCAACTTTGAAGAAAGGGGTTGGAATGTTCGTTAGTGATGTAACGACAACGCCATCTGGAGGTGGACATACTGTACTAAGTGGGCACCGGGATACTGTATTTACCGATTTAGGGGAGCTAAAAGAAAAAGATACCCTTGTTTTAGAGTATGATAATAAAATTTACACATATGAAATTCAAAAGACATGGATTACCCATGCGGATGATCGTACTGTTATTATAAAAAAAGAAGAACCGATATTAACACTGACAACTTGCTATCCATTTGATTATATAGGGGATGCACCAGATAGATATATTATCGAAGCGAAGTTAACTGCGAGCTATGCAAAATAAGATTGTAGTTTTTGAAAGTGGGAAGGGGATACATAAGTTATGGCAAAAAACATTTTAATTGTGGAAGATGAAGATATTTTGCGTGAAATATTAAAAGATTATTTTTTGAGTGAGCAATATATAGTGTTTGAAGCAAGAGATGGGAAAGAAGCTTTAGTTGTATTTGAGCAAGAAGAGGTGGATTTAGTTATTTTAGATATTATGTTGCCGGAACTTGATGGGTGGTCCGTTTGCCGAAGAATCCGTAAGACATCTGAGGTTCCTATTATTATGTTGACGGCGCGTGTAGATGAAGACGATACGTTACTTGGATTTGAACTTGGGGCGGATGACTATGTGACGAAGCCGTATAGCCCACCAATTTTATTAGCAAGAGCGAAAAGGTTGTTAGAAAGTAGAAAAGTAACAAAGCAACTTTTAGAGAATGAAGATGATACATTATTAATCCATGGTATTCACGTCCATTTTCCGTCACGTACTGTTACGGTAGATAAAACAGACATTAATTTAACACATACAGAATTTGAAATATTAGCGTATTTTATGAAAAATCAAGGGATTGTTTTAACACGAGAGCAACTCATTTCAAGAATTTGGGGATACGAATTTGCCGGTGATGATCGAACGGTTAATAGTCATATTCGTAATCTAAGAAATAAATTAGGAGCGAAAGCAAAATACATTACAACTGTAGTACGCACCGGATATAAATTTGAGGGGAATGTATGAGAAAAGGGATTGTACTAAAATTATTTACTCTCACAACGGCACTATGTATGTTAATTTTAGCGACGATATTTATTGGACAAACGATATTTTTTAAACAATATTATGCGAATCGAAAAGTGGAAGATATTAAAGTGAATTTAAATTCCTTTGAACAGAATTATTTAAATAATGCCGGAAATGCAGAAGGAATTCAGAAGCTGGAGCAAGACTTTTTAAGAGAAAATAATACGTGGATTACGACATTAGATCAGAACGGGAATTTAAAACATGCAGATGATTTTTATTTTGAGGTAACGATAGATCGTAGGCAACAGAAGAGTTTTGGACATCAAATATTCAAAATTCCCTTATACAATCTCGTCAATATTGAGGAGATTGATAATAAATCATCAGAACAGTTTTTAGGCCAAGAAATTTATTTTTCTGGAATGAAAAAAGAAGATAGTTTTATTCCATTCACTTTCTCGTTATCTAAGCAGACTTTAAGCGGATGGAATAAACCGTTAGAAAAAGCATTTAAGGAGAAAATGAGTAAATTAGATCAGGAGAAAAAGAAAGCAGCGGGTGAACAAGTTGGTAAGGAAAAGAAGCCGGTCGTTCAGGAGCAAGTTGCCCAAGAACCAGCTGCCCAAGAACCAGATGCTATCATAGGAGGGCGTGTTACGAAAGTACAGTTTCCAGATGTAAAAGGCCCCGTAAATCCAATTTATAAAAACACTTTATTTTTGGATAGCATAAAAGAATTTCAAACGGATGTAGTACTAAAAGAGGGTAATCCAATAGAGTATTCAACAAAGACAATGGACTATGAAAAAAATGATATAAAATATAAATTATTAATGCAACCGATAAAAGAAAAAGACGGATCCATAACATATATATATGCGATGGCTTCCTTACAGCCTGTAGATGAGGCTGTACAAATGGTACAAGATTATTACATCTACATCATTGCATTTGTAGTTGTTCTTATTTTTCTCGCTTCGTTCTATTACTCTAAACAAATCGCAAAACCGTTATTAAAAATAAATGATACAACGAAGAAAATAGCGCATTTAGATTTCACAGAACAAATACCGATCACTTCAAAAGATGAAATTGGTGATTTGTCGAAAAATATTAATGTATTATCCAATAAGCTCCATTCGCATATTGGACAGCTAGAACAAGATATTGAAAAGGAAAGAAAGCTAGAAAATACGCGGAAAGAATTTATTTCTGGTGTTTCGCACGAATTAAAAACACCGCTGAGCATTATGAAAAGCTGTATTTCTATTTTAAAAGATGGAGTAGCTGAGCATAAAAAAGAGTACTATTTTCAGGCAATGGAACGAGAAGTAGATAAAATGGATACGTTAATTTTGGATATGCTTGAGTTAGCTAAATTTGAGTCAGGTACATATAAAATGAAAATGGATTCATTTTATATCGATACAGTAATTGAAGATATATGTGAACACCTTTCTGTAAAAATAGAGAAAAAAGAACTTCGTGTTCATAAAAATATAGGTCCATTTGAAGTGATAGCAAATCAAGGCCGGATTGAACAAGTCATCGTGAACTTCATTACGAATGCCATACGTTATACACCAAATAAAGAAGATATTATTATTTCTACAATAGATGAAAAAGATCGTATAAAAGTATGTATTGAAAATAAAGGTACTCACATTGAAGAAGAACAATTAGATAAAATTTGGGATCGTTTTTATCGCGTGGATGCAGCTCGCCAGCGTTCGCAAGGTGGAACAGGTCTTGGGCTTGCCATTTCAAAGAATATTTTAGAACTACACGGTGTTGAATATGGAGTAAAGAATACAGAAGATGGTGTATTATTTTATTTCTACTTATTGAAAAAAGCGTAGATGATGCATGCTACGCTTTTTTAATTTATTTTCATATTATCTTTACCTAATCTTTATTTTTAAGCGATATAATCTGATTAGAAAATGAGGTTATGTAAGGAGTCGATGAACCGTGCATAGCAATTGGCTAAGTATAATGGTATTTATTTTCTTTTGTGCATTTATTGTATTTTTAATTGATATTACGATATGAAAAAAAGAGCGCTCATTAAGCGCTCTTTTTGTTTGAGTTTAGTCGATAAGCATTGATACTCTTGAATAAACGTGGTGAAGTGATAAATAAAAAGATAAGTAAAACGGTACATAGAATATAGGAACCAATCATTGTACTACCATTTACGATTAATGAATATAGCACAGCTGATTGACCTTTCGGTGCATATTGTCCCCAAAAAATAATACCGGCAATGAAGTGACAGAAGTAGCGAGCAAAGCTACCAACAAATGTAGCAACAATAATGTAACCAATAACTTTCTTTCCTTCGTTTTGTTTTGAAGAAGGTTTGTCTTTACGGCTACCTAAATTGGATTGGTCTTCGCTATTTTCATTGGATGTTAAAAGTGCTTTTTGAATTGGACGATAGAATAAACCAGCAAATCCAATGAATGCGAAAGCAACGAAGTATTCAATGAGTACTTGAATTGGTGTGACGATAATGGCATCGCCAACGACAATTTGTAATAATCCCCAAATTAAGCCTCCTAAGAAAGCCATTTTGAAGCCCCAGCGGTATGCGATAATAAAAATAGGAATCATAGCGAATGAGATGGAACCGCCTGTTGGAAGTTTGATTGATAATGGTAAAATGTCGATGACCAAGGCGAAGGCTGCAAGAATGGCAGATTCGATCATCGCTTGTAAATTGGTGTTACGCATGTTGTCTCCCCCTAAATCCAAGTTGTACAAAAAAGAATAGGTATCATAGGAGGATACGAAATACGTAAATAAAAAAGAGGTATGTATTTCGGACGTTTGCACAATCCCTGCGTTAGCATTAACTAACAGGTTCGAAGGGTCGGAACGAAGTGTTCCCTCTCAGCGGCATGGCTCCCCCTGTGATAACGAGATTCTTTATTTGCTATTGTTTATTGTAAGCGAAATGGATGAGAATGGCAAATGAATCAAGTATGACAATAATTGAAATATAATTGTATTGAAATGTTAATAAATATGAAGCGAAAAGATATAGTCCAAATGAAATAGAATATGCTATAATTTTTTTGAAAATAATTATCATTCTCTTCTGAGGGGGAAGGTTATGAGCTTAGTAGATATTAAAATTGGCGAGAAAGTGTTAGTAAAAAGTATTCAGTCTTTAGATCAGTTATTAAAGCGTAGACTAGCTGCTTTCGGTCTTGCGGAAGGAAGCGAACTTCGCTTGAAACAGAAAGCGATGTTTAAAGGTCCTTGTACATTGGAGTGTCGTGGACAGTTAATTAGTATTCGTCATTGTGACGCGAAAATGATAAAGGTGGAATTAGCGTGAATAAGGTAGCTTTGCTAGGGAATCCGAATACAGGGAAGACATCATTATTTAATGCACTTACTGGTTCTTATGAATATGTAGGAAACTGGAGTGGTGTAACAGTAGAAAAAAAGGTTGGTAAATTAAAAGATAAGCAAGGAACATTAATTGATTTACCAGGAGTGTATGATTTGAATCCAGTTTCACGTGACGAAGGTGTCGTTACGAATTTTCTACTAACAGACGAATTTCATCATATGTTAAATATTGTGGATTCCTCGCAGTTTGAACGAAATATGCATTTAACGTTGCAATTACTTGAATTTGGAAAACCGGTTTCAATTGGATTAAATATGGTCGATGTGGCAAAGCAACGAGGCATTGTAATTGATGTAAAACGGTTATCAGAACTATTAGGTGTAACAGTCGTTCCTGTCGTTGCAAGAAGCGGAAAAGGCTGTGAAGAACTGCTTACTACTCTTAAAGAAAATGACAAAAATGAGAAAAAACCATTCATTATTTCATATGGTGTACCAATGGATGAAGGAATTGGAGAGGTAATCGCTCTTTTAGAGACAGTGAATTATAAGCATCCGAGATGGTTAGCCCTTCAATTTTTAAGCAATAACGAAGTAGTAGAAAAAGAAATGAAAGCATTACCAATTTATAAGGAACTTGTAGCCATTCGATCTCGCTTAGAAGGAAAACTCGATTGTACGTTAGAGGAGCACATTTACAAAACTCGTGAAGCGTATATTGAAAAGTTAAAAACAAATGTTATGAAGCATGAGAAAGAAGGAAAAATTCCTTTTTCGGAAAAAATCGATAGGTTAATTACACATAAAATTTTAGGACTTCCAATCTTTTTAGCAGTTATGTTTTTTATTTTTCAGGTTACGTTTACGTGGATTGGTACACCTTTATCTGATATGTTAGATGGATTTTTTGGCGGGCAGCTTACGGATTGGGTAACGGCTGGACTCACAAGTATTGGTGCTTCTGACTTTATTCAAGCACTCGTTACAGAAGGTATTATTGCTGGTGTTGGTGCGGTATTAGTATTCGTGCCACAAATCTTTGCACTATTCTTTTTCATTTCATTATTAGAAGACTCAGGATATATGGCGCGAATTGCAGTTGTTATGGATAGAATTATGGAGTTCTTCGGTTTAAACGGAAAAGCATTCATTCCGATGATTATCGGTTTTGGATGTAATGTTCCAGGTATTATGGCAGCGAGAACGATTGAACAAGAAAAAGAAAGATTACTTACAGTGCTTGTAACACCATTTATGTCTTGTTCGGCACGTTTACCTGTATATGCGTTATTTGCGGGAGTATTCTTCCCTCATAGTCAGGCAACTGTTGTGTTCTCTTTATATGTTGCAGGTATTGTTCTAGCGTTATTAGTTACAAAAATTATGTCTCTGACAATTTTAAAAGCGGAGAAGTCTATTTTCGTCATTGAACTACCTCCTTACCGCGTGCCGCAAGCGAAAACGTTATGGCTGAGCACATGGGAGAAGGGGAAAGGATTTGTTCGTAAAGCTGGTACATTCATCTTCGGTGGCTCGGTTGTCATTTGGTTATTAAATTATGCAGGTCCATCAGGATTTGGTGTTGACATGGGAGACAGTTTCTTAGCGATGATTGGTGGATTTATCGCACCACTATTTGCACCGCTTGGCTTTGGAACTTGGCAAGCTGGGGCATCCCTTTTAACAGGATTTTTGGCAAAAGAAGTTGTCGTTTCAACAATGGCGATTATTTATGCGGTTAAAGAAGATGTGCTAGGAAATGTAATGGGAGCACATTATACAGCGTTATCAGCGTATGCATTTATGTTCTTTGTTTTATTATATGTTCCGTGCTTAGCGACAGTAGCTGTTATTAGACGTGAAACGGGATCGGTGAAATGGACAATTTTCTCTGTCGCTTATCCATTAGTTGTTGCTTATGTATTAACGTTCATTATATACCAAGTTGGATCCTTACTCGGATTCTAGAAGGAGATGTATTGTGATGATGGTCAATATTATAATTGGAGCTATCATTTTTGGTTATGCAGCATATACGCTAGTGAATTTTGTAAAGAGAAGTAAAAAAGGAAAATGCGCAGCATGTTCTTTAAATAAGTCATGTCAGTCACAAACTTGTAGTCCGGATATGGAGCAAATTGCTCATAAATAACAAAAAAGCTTTGCGAAATTCGCAAAGCCTTTTTTGTTTCACTTTATAGTAAATACAACTTTTGTATTAGTCTTTACAGTATGAGAAGCTTGTTTGTTGCTTCTGGTATTAGTGTATAAAAAATATTGAAACGTAACTATCGAGTTAGCCTACAGTAACATTACAATAATGTGATTTAGTGAAAGTTTATAAAAATAATTCAATTCTGAAGAGGATTAATGAGAATATATTAGGAATACAATGTTTTATCTGGAATGTCATATTATATTGGCTGTATTTTGGAAATAACATGTAAGGACATATTAGTTTTGTTATAATAAACACATAGGTTGTAAAAATGAATATTCTTTACTGTAAAGGGAGATTTTTCAGTTTTCCAAGTAGTGAATTTGAAATACGAGGTAAGTCATAGGAGGAATTAGAATGTCTGTATTTAAACGATTAAGAGATTTAACAATGTCAAATGTATATTCACTAATTGAAAAAGCGGAAGATCCAGTTAAGATGACGGATCAATATTTACGCGATATGCAAGCGGATGTACAAGAAGCTGAGAAAAGTGTAGCAGCTCAAATCGCGCTTGAGAAGAAATTCAAAATATTATTTGAAGAGCAAGAAGCACTTGTGAAAAAACGTGAAGAGCAAGCTCATATGGCTGTTCAAGCAAGCAATCTTGACCTTGCGCGTCGTGCTCTTGAAGAAAAACAAAACGCAGAACAAAAGATGAATGAGTATAAAGCAAGCTATGAGCAAAACAAAGCTGCTGCTGATAACCTTCGCCTGAAGCTAGAAGAAATGCGTAAGCAATTAACAGAGCTGAAAAATAAACGTGAAACACTTGTAGCACGTGTAAATGCGGCGAAAGCACAAAAGAATATTAATCAGGCGATGTCTGGATTTGATTCAAATTCAGCAAAAGCTGGTTTAAGCCGTATGGAAGAGAAAGCTCTTCAATTAGAGGCTGAAGCAGAAGCAAGCGGTGAAGTGTACAAAAAAGAAAAATCATTAGATGACGAATTCGCAAGCTTAAACAAAAATTCTGCTGTTGACGATGAATTAGCTCGTATTATGAAGCAGTATGAGAAATAATATAGAATAGAGACAAATGAACCGACATGTCTAAATAAATTCATGTCGGTTTTCTATTATCATTTAATAGGAGGTTTTGCAATGACATGGACAAATGTGTTAGCCATGCTTGTATGGACTGGAGCAAGTGCAGTACTTTTATTTGCAATTATGTGGATTGATTCAATTTTTACTAAATACAATGATTTAAAAGAAATAAAGAATGGAAATACAGCTGTAACAACGCGTTTCGTTATGAAATTATTCGCGCAAGGGTACATTTTATCTCAATCTATAACGAAAGCAAATGACTTATGGCAAGCGCTACTTGCATCAGCAGTTTCTTTCGTTATTTTATTAGTGGTAGAAATGTTTATCGAATTTGTGTTAAAGAAAATGTCTGGCTTAGATTTAGAAGAAGGTACGAAAGAAGGCAGTGTCGCCCATGCGATGTTGGCTGGATCATTACATATCGTTGGTGCACTTATTTTAGGTGCTTGTTTATAAAGAGAGAAGGAGGGGTAGATCGTGAGTTTATTTAAACGAATTAAAAATATAATGAAGAGCCCAGAGCCGCCGAAACCAGAGAAAAGTTTGTTAACGTTAGCTCCTGGCGATATGATTGAAGTTTCATTAGTCATGTATGAATTAACTGGGAAAACGAGTATGCATTCTCGTAAAGAAATTGTTTTAACGTTGCAAGACGGGAAAGATATTCGTTATTTAAAAATTGAAGACCGTGAAAATACGTATTACAAATTATATACACCAATTGATGGTCGTTTAGATTCTATTGATGAAGTTCCGACGACAATTGAAATGGATGATACAGAGTACCATATGGAAGAGCAATATAACGGACGTGTTGTTGTGATGGGGAAAACACCATTCTCTGCTTCAGAAGAACAGTACGTATGGGAATTCCAATCAGATAACCGAAAATTATTGCGTATTGAATGGCAAAATGGTCGCACAATGATGTATGAGGGAGAAGCAATTATTCCTGCTGATGTACAAATTATAAGAGCAACGTAAGGGGGCGTAATCATGTCAAACCGATTGTTTACCATGATTAAATCGTTCGTAATCCCTATACTTGCTATCGTTATATTACTTGTTGTTGCTGGATATGCCTTATCAGGTTGTCAAGGCGGGCAGACAAAGTCGATTCAAGACCGTTATCCACTTGAATCTGTCGCAAAGGAAGGTAAACAAGAATCTTACGTGTATAGGGCCGCCAATCGGTCAGTTCCTGAAGTCGCAAAGGAACTTATAGCCGAAAGGAAACCGAAGCAAGCATCTAAAGAAGACGAAAATCAAATGTTCCTCGTTTATTCTGATAAAATGTATAATTTGCAAAAGGATAAAGAGAAACCATCTGATACGTTAATTGAAGTAAGTAATGAAGAATTTGTCCGTCAAAATTACCAACCATCCTTCTTGCAAGGATATATTATGGGAAGTATATTAAACGATATATTCGGTTCAAAAAAATCATCATCCGGTGATTACCGAGGGTATAATGACAGACAAAATCATAAACCAGTTATTCCAGAAAGACCACCTACGAAAGAAGAAAAGAAAACCCCTCCTCCAATTACGAAGGAAGGGAAAGGATCTATCATTAAGCGAGGCGATAATGTAGATTCGAGATCTTCTGTAGGAGATACAGGAAGTATTACGGAAAAAGGAAGTAATACGCCTCCACCTTCTACTGGAAGCAAAGGAAAAATTACAAAAACACCAGGTGGCTCGAGCGGATCAGATGTGAAGCCGAAATCATCTATTAAAACGCCGCCAAGGAATACATCTCCCCCGAAAACAAGGGTTGGTGGTTCAGGAAAGATTACGAAGAGAAGATAGTTATAGAGACCGAAAAGTGGAATTTGCTTTTCGGTCTTTTCAATATGGAAATTAGTTCCTTTTAGCTGGTACAATTAAGTTATAAGGAGGAGAATAGTATGACTATATATAAAAGGTTTAGTTTGATTATGTTCCTCGTCTTATTCCTCAGTTTGTTTATTAGCACAACGATGAAATTTCACTTTGTAGTAGGTATTCTATGGATACTATGTACATGTACTCTCTTTCTATATGTTAAGCTTCGCTTTCAACAGAAAGTGCCCGCCTTTCAAAAATACGTAGCATGGATTAAGAACGGAGGAAGATGGGGGAAGTGAAATGATATCGGCGATTATTGAAATATATCGACCGCAATTTCATAATAAAAAGAGGGTGCACCAAATTGCTGGCGCACCCTCTTTTTTTATAATGATTAATGAATATCACGTTTCTTAAAGTTACCGCCTTTTACTTCTGCTACATCATAAACTGTAATGAAGGCATTTGGATCGATTTCATTAATTAAGTCTTTCATTTTACTTTCTTCTAAACGGTTAATTACGCAAGAAATTTCTTTAAATTTCTCTCTTGAATAACCACCGTATACTTCGTTATACGTTGCGCTTCGGCCTAAACGATCGCGAATTGTTTCTACCATTAATTCAGGCTCTTTCGTGATGATTTTAAATGTTTTCGAACCACTTAAACCAACTTCAACGATATGAATCACTTTCGAAGCGATAAAGTAAGCAATTGCCGAAAGGATAGCTCCTTGAAGGCCGAATACTGTTGATACGAAAATAAACACGAACATGTTTAAGAATAAAATAAGGTCACTTGTTCCAAAAGGTAACTTACGAGAAAGTAATACAGCTAGCATATCGATTCCATCTAATGCGCCGCCGTTACGTAATGCTAGTCCCATACCGAAACCGATAATAATACCACCAACAACTGTAACGAGTAATGTATCACCTTCAATAATAATTGGTATTCCGTGCATGACAACGGTACCTATTGCTAATGAAGCAATCCCGATAATAGAATAAATTGCAAAACTTTTACCAATTTGTTTGTATCCTAACCAAACGAAAGGAATGTTAATAACTGCGATTAGAGCTCCTAATGGCAATCCAAATAATCTTGAACTAACGATACTTAAACCAGTCACACCACCGTCTGATACGTTATTTGGAATTAATACCGATTCTAATCCGTACGCTGTGATAAATGCCCCAATAATAATCATCAAAGCTTTTGAAGCGATTTTTAGCTTATTGGGCTTGTTTTTGATAATTTTCTCCATGTAATTTCCTCGTTTCAAACTAGTTTCTTATTTGTTACGTAATTCACACCTAAATTCCATTTTAACATTTAATTTGAAAAAATTCTCCTTTAATGGATGTATGCAGGGAATATTATCACCATATTATCTTTAAAATATTTTTGAAATAAGTATAAGAAATCCCATCCTTATGAAAGGATGGGAGAATGTTAAGAAACAATAAAACTAAGGACTGTTAGGAATAAAGCGAAACCTAAAATAGTCCCGCACACTTTCATATGGCGCTTACGTCCCATTACAACAATTGCGACATATTCACGAATCATTGCGTTAGGCCAATAATAAAAGGCTGTTTTTGATCCGATTCCTTGGCTATTAAGGCCAGCCTGTCTTGCATATATACCAGCGCGGAAAAGGTGGAAATTATTTGTTGTAAAGATACTTTTATATTTACCTTCTGGTTTTAAAGAATCCATAATTTCTTTAGAGAACGACATGTTTTGATATGTGTTGACAGAGCGATTTTCCTGTACTGTATGTTCAATTGGAATTCCTTTTTCAACAGCATATTTTTGCATTGCTTCTGCTTCAGGAAGACCTTCATCTGGACCTTGTCCACCAGAGAAAATGATTGTTGGTGGTGTATTTACAGAGGCTTGTTTCCAATAAAAGTCGATTGCTTTATTAATGCGACTTGCAAGTAAAGGTGGTACTTTATCATTAATTAAGCCACTACCAAGAACGATGATGAAATCTTGATTACGTCTTGGTCTATTGAATTGGTATAAAAAATACGCGCTTAAGAAGTTAGATAAATGCACAAAGAAATACATAGTTATAAGAGATATAGCAGCAAAAATAAATTGAAAATGCTCTGAGAATAAACTTGCTGGATTTATAATAGGGAGCATTATAAAGAATAAAATCCCTAAAGCAGCAATTAAAGTTAAAGAGTTTGTGAAGCGTCTTCCTTCACGTTGCATTAAAATTTTTGCATTAAGAAATAGTCCAAACATTAAAGCGACTATAGCAAAAGGTATCATTACAATTAGCGCTAACATGGGAATAATAACAATAAAATGTAAAGAATTACTACCAGACTCATAAGAGGCTATAGCGCAAAATAATAGAAATGAACAGAAAAAGGCATTAAATAAAAAGCCATTTATTATTTTTCGTGGATCTTTTAAATATGAGATAAGAAAAATAATAAACAATATAAGAGGAATGATTCCAAAATACATAAATATAGTACACCTCAATTTGTATAAGAATTTGACATACCTTTTATATTACATGATTTTATAATTAAAAATGAAAGGAAAAATGATTTTGAATTTTCTCAATAAAATATATGGATACATATGTTAAAATGTATGAAAGGCGATATATTAAAAGTAAAATGGTTGAAGAGGCACTCTATGGAGTGTCTTTTCTTTTAGGTATGTAATTATGCATATTATATTTATTTTTAAATGAAGAAGATTAAAATATAAGTTATAGGCAGAATTTATAAAGCAGAATTTAATACAAACATTTTCCTCTACTTTTTGTATCTAACAATCGTATAACAATAAATAATTCTGTTTTATAGTGTCTGTTTATGAAAGGTGTCTTCTTTGAAGGCACCTTTTTGTTGTTTAGTATAGATAGTTTTCACTGTTAATATAGTGGAAACTATCTATACTAAACATTAGCAATCTTCCGTATAAATATTATCAATTTACTATATATTCCAGTGGTGTTAACCTACATATGAAAGGCTTTCTTTTTCAAAATATTACCCCTAATAAATTTTTGAAGAAGTCAACTGTCTCCAAAATTGCCATTCATGCTTAGCAAAAAAGAATCCTACTGGATTCTTTTTTGTGTTCGACATAATATGACAAATTGTATTTTTATAATTTGTTATTATGTTAAATGGTTAGTAAGAAAAGTAAAAGGGGATCTTAGAATGAATTTAAAGAAACTATTTTTAACAGGCGCGATTGTCGTAACAACTGCCTTTACATCTATTGGAACGGCACAAGCAAGTATTATCTTCAAAGATGTTCCAACAGGGCATTGGTCTTATAAAGCAATTTTAGATTTAACAAGCAAAAATATTGTTAGTGGGTACGGAAATGGAATTTTTGGGTTTGGTGATGATGTGACTCGTGAGCAAGTTGCTAGACTTATGTATCTCCAGCTAAAGCCGGAATCGAAAGAGAATTACAATAATCCGTATAATGATATTAATGATCATTCAACAAATTTTAAAAAGGAAATTTTAGCATTAACAGAAATGGGGATTTTTGCAGGGGATGAAAAAGGAAACTTTAGACCAAAAGCTTCTTTGACTCGTGAAGAAATGGCTCAAGTGTTAACAAATGCATATAAATTAGTGGCAAAATCGGAGCATACATTTGTAGATGTAGATAGAAAATCATGGTCGAATAAAGCGATTAGCGCTGTGCAATCTAATAAAATTGCCGCGGGAACAGGTGATAATATGTTTTCACCTAAGATGAATGTGACTCGTGAACAATATGTACAGTTCTTATATAATGCGACATTACCATATGAGGAAAGACCAGGAGCAAATCAAGAGCCAAAGCGCTTTGCTAATTGTAAAGAAGCAAATGATGCTGGATTTTATGATATTACAAGAGATAGTCCATACTACGGTAAGCATTTAGATCGTGATGGCGATGGAATTGCTTGTGAGAGAGAGAAGAGCGGTAAATAAGAAAAAGCACTCGTCCTGAGTGCTTTTTCTTATGGAAACATGCTATTTTTTTAGGCGATTCTCATAAAATAAAAGTAACGAAATGAAAGTAGGTGAAAAAATGCCGTCAGTTGTGGAAGGTGTTATTATTGAAAATTGTAACGGAATAATTAATTTAGGTGATAAATATAATGTGCAACCAATTGAAAAAACGAAAGCTTATAATGGATCGGGATCATCGAATACAGGAATGAAAGTACAAACATTTAGTGGTATTAGTACAGCGGATGTAGGGGACAACGATGTGTATGATCAAGTAATCCAATCTACGTTATAATTTTTATATGCAAAATTGCATAAAGTAACATGTTTGTCCTGTGATACAATCTAGCTGTGAGCTGTTAATGATTCTTCTGTATTATAGTTGTTAGATTGGAAATATAACATCTTATCGAAAATCATACGTATAAAAAAGACACTTCTAACGAAGTGTCTTTTTTCACCTTAGTGATACCCTTTAGCAGAGTCTTTATGAATTTTATTTTTAAAGATACTGTAGCTCCAAAGTTGATATCCAATAACAATTGGTACCATAACCATTGCAACGAAGAACATAATTTTTAAGTTTAATTGACTGCCAGCTGCGTTGTATAACGTTGTACTATAAGCATCATTAATACGAGATGGTAACATTCTTGGGAACATACCTGCAAAGCCAGTTGTCATAAACATTGCGATTGTTAAGCAAACGAATGTGAATGCGAGACCGATTTTATGTTTGTACACCATAATAAGTGCGAGTACACTCATTAACATGGCAAGTACCGGAAGAATGAATAGTACCGGATATTCTGTGAAGTTTTGGAATAAATTTGTACGATTTGCAGTTGCTACATAGAAAATAGCTAAAATGATAGCAGCTGCCATTGAAAATGGTCTTGCGATTTTATAAGCACGATCAGATACTTCACCAGTTGTTTTAATCATAACCCAAAGGGCACCAGATACGACAAATATAGCAGTGAAGAACAGACCTCCTAAAATACCGTAATGATTTAGTAAGCTAAGTAAATTTCCTTCATAGCCATTTTTTCCGATTTGTAGTCCATAATAAAGGTTAGCGAACGTAACTCCGAATAAGAAAGCGATTAGGAAACTACCAATTGTAAATGCCCATTTACAAGTTTTTTGCCAAATTGGTGAATCATCTTTATGCATGAATTCCAGTCCAGCGGCACGAGCAAATAGTGCAAGTAATACTAAAAATAGTGGTGTATATAGGTAACTAAACATATTTGCATATGTGACTGGGAAGGCAGCAAATGTTGCGCCACCAGCTGTAATTAACCATACTTCATTACCACCCCAGAACGGGCCAATTGCTTCTTGTAATTGATTTCGTTCTTGTCGGTCTTTCGCAACGAACGGGAAAATCATTCCGTTACCAAGTGCATACCCATCAAGAATGAAGTAAACTGTCCAAATCACGCCCCATAAACCAAACCAGATGATTGCAAGCATATCATGAGACATGAGCTGCACCTCCCTCAGTAGCAGGTTCTTCTAATGCTGCTGGTCCTTTTTTCGCGAACTTCAGCATTAAGTATACGTCTGCGATTAAAAGTAAAGTGTAGAATAAGATTAAACTAATTAATGAGAACCAAATTTGTGGGACAGATATAGGCGATACAGATTCTGCTGTACGCATTAGTTTATAAACTGTCCATGGTTGACGACCTACTTCGGCGACAATCCATCCAGCGTTAATTGCGATATATGGTAGTAAGACAGACCACATTGTAATTTTTAAATAACGTTTTGAGTTTTCTAGTTTTCCTTTTCGGTTTAAATAGAAACCGAACCAAGTTAATGCCATAAAGAACATACCAAGTGCAACCATTAAGCGGAAGCTATAGTACACGAGGTTAACGTTTGGACGATCTTCTTTTGGAATATCTTTTAAACCAACAATTTCACCATCAAATGAGTTTGTGTAGAAGAAGCTTCCTAGTTTCGGAATCGTAAGGAATTCAAAGTTCTTTTCGTTTTTCACATCAGGAATTTGAATAATCGAGAAGCCTTGTCCTTTTCCAGTTTCCCAAACAGCTTCCATCGCAGCACCTTTAGCTGGTTGATATTTAGCGGCGGATACACCAGATTGATGTCCCATAAATGGTGTAACTGTTGCGGCGAATAAACCTAACAGTAACCCAAACTTAAATGATTTTTTGAAGAATTCCACTTCATTTTTACGTAATAAGTGATAGGCACTAATTGCCATAACGAAGAAAGCACCAACAATATAACAACCAATTACAGTATGGAAGAACATGTTCCAAGCATATGGATTTGTAACAAGTGCCCAGAAATCATTTAATTCAGCGCGGCCATTACGTACTACGTAGCCAACAGGGTTTTGCATAAAGCCGTTTGCTGTAATAATCCAAAGTGCGGAAATATTTGTTCCAAGTGCAACCATCCACATACAGAAGGCACGGAACTTTGGTGAAATTTTGTCTTTACCGAATAACCATATTCCCATGAAAGTAGATTCTAAGAAGAAGGCAACAAGTGCTTCGATTGCGAGAGGTGATCCGAAAATATCTCCCATATATTTGGAGTACTCAGACCAGTTTGTTCCAAATTGGAATTCCATCGTAATCCCGGTTATAATCCCCATTACGAAGTTAATTGTAAATAATTTCCCCCAGAAATTTGCCATTTTGCGGTATGTTGGATTCAATGTGCGGGCGTATTGAGTTTCCATACATGCTACCAAAATAACAAGTCCGATTGTCAAAGGTACAAATAAAAAGTGATAAAAAATAGTAATTGCAAATTGAAAACGACTCAGTAACAGAACGTCGGACATAATAAATATTCACTCCTTTTTTACATTATCTACAATCAGTTTATAGTGAAAATGTGGTTAAAGAATATGAGACTTGTTACAAAGCTGTGTGTATATTTTGAAAAAATTATGGCGGTTATCTGAAAATATCTTATTTTTACTATAAAACAATATTCTTTTTGAGTTTTTTAAATTTTGGTACACTATATAAGTAATGTAAATGAGAGAAAAGAGGGTTTTTTACTATGAAGTCATTAGAAGAGATTTTACAATACAATGAAAAATTCGTTGAAGAAAAAAAATACGAAGAGTATGAAACAGGAAAATTCCCAAATAAAAAAATGGTAATTATCTCTTGTATGGATACTCGTCTTGTGGAACTACTACCGAAAGCAATGAATATGCGTAACGGTGATGTGAAAATTATTAAAGTAGCAGGCGCTGTTATTTCACATCCATTCGGAAGTATTATGCGTAGTATTTTAGTTGCTGTATATGAGCTTGGTGCTGATGAAGTATGTGTAGTTGGTCACCATGATTGTGGTATGGCAAAAATTCAAGCAAGCAGTACAATTGAGAAGATGAAAGAGCGCGGTATAACAGAAGAGAAATTAGATACACTTCGTTATTCTGGAATCGATTTAGAAAGATTCCTACAAGGGTTCTCTAGTGTAGAAGAAAGTGTAGAACATAGCGTATCAATACTTCGCAACCATCCATTACTTCCAGAAGAAGTACCTGTTCACGGTCTTGTTATCGATCCTGACACAGGAAAATTAGATTTAGTTGTGAATGGTTACGACAATTAAGAATTTACTTTGTCATCCTTTTTATCTGGGACAGGATCAAATCCTCCCGGGTGGAAAGGGTGACATTTTAATATACGCTTACAAGTAAGCAAAAAGCCTTTGAGTGCGCCATGCTTTTGAAACGCCTCTAATCCGTAATGAGAACAAGTTGGGTAAAAGCGGCACGTTGGTGGTGTCATTGGAGAAATGAATTTTTGATAAAAGCGTATAATGCTAATAAAAATCTGTTTCATAATGGTCTCCTTTTCAGCATATTCTTAAAGTATTATAGCACGACTGTACATAATACTTTACTAATGTTGATTTCCGTTATATCATATTGGATATAACGGAATTAAATTAAAAGCGGGAGAGATGTTGTATGCCATCAGTAGAAAGCTTTGAATTAGATCATACGATTGTAAAGGCACCTTATGTAAGACATTGCGGAGTTCACAATGTAGGTAGTGACGGTATTGTAAATAAATTCGATATTCGTTTTTGCCAACCGAATAAACAAGCAATGAAACCAGATGTTATTCATACGTTAGAACATTTATTAGCATTTAATTTACGTAAATATATTGATCGTTATCCGCATTTTGATATTATCGATATTTCACCGATGGGCTGCCAAACAGGATACTATCTTGTAGTAAGCGGAACACCGACAGTTCGAGAAATCATTGATTTATTAGAACTAACATTAAAAGATGCGGTTCAAATTACAGAAATTCCAGCTGCAAATGAAACACAATGTGGCCAAGCGAAGCTTCATGACTTAGAAGGAGCACAACGCTTAATGAACTTCTGGTTAAGCCAAGATAAAGATGAACTTGAGAAAGTGTTTGGATAAAGAAAAACTGCCTGTGAAAGGGCAGTTTTTTTATTGTGTTAAGAGCGACCATGCTCTTCTTTTTTATGAAAGTATACTAGACAACCCAACATATAAGACAAAGGCAGAACCGAGAAAATAAACAAATGCTTTTGCTTTTTCCTGTTTCTTCATTTCATCAATTCCAAAAAAGATAAACATAATACTCAAAAGGATGAATACGAATGACAAAAGTATAGAGAAGTTTGCAAAGAAGCTAAGTATAGCAAGAATGAGGGCAATCGTTGCTAGTATAATTCGAATGTTTTTTAACATATAAGCCTCCTTTAGAAGAACAGAATAAATGGACTAACAAAAACAATCGTAAAAATACTTAAACCGATGCTAATAGCTCCAATTTGTTTTTGCTGTTTTTGAATCGTCTCAATTCCTACTAAAATACCATATAAACTAAAGAGGAACAAAATGATAGGTGAAAAGGTTTGAAAGTTCATTGTAAATGTGCTGTATAAACATAAAATTAAAGTAATAAAAACGATGTTTAGCTGTAATTTTCTTATATGCATTTTAACCTCCTAGTAGAAATGTAATTACCGAGAGACAAAAATTATAATAGCAACGATTAAAGTGAATACGCCAGAAAAGAAGGAGAGTGTACTGTGTACTTTCTTTTGTTTCTGTTTTTCTTCTGCACTTATGATGAAGGTCATAATAGATAAGGTGATGAGCATATAAGGCATTGTAACAAGTGCGTTTGTCAACATTCCGGATAGAGCGAGAGCGATGACGATAAGAGCGGATACAATTCGTAATGTTTTTAGCATACAAATCTCCACCTTTTAAATAGATTATTTATCGAAATAGTTCTGAGAAGCTAAGAAATAAAGCACCAGCGCCAGCCATGAAAGCGAGTATACCGCTAGATTTTCTGTCTTGTTTTATTTCTCCTAGCGCTACAGTGAAAGCCATTAATCCTAAGAAAAAGAACATATAAGGCATTATTTCTCTATTGCCAGTAAAAAATCCATAGATTGCTATACATAAAGCGATAAGTGAAAAAGTAATCTGTATCCCTTTTAGCATATATATACCTCCAGTTATTTTAAATAGTTGATAATGAGAACAATCGATATGAATCCTTTTTCCTTATTTGTTCAATGGTAATAAGAAACGGTAAAGCTTTTAATAGCAATTGTGAAAGTGGTAGAAAGTTATGTTGAACTGCCAGTAAATGAATACTGGATATGATGTGGGCTAAATAAGTAGTATATGAAGCGTATTATGAATTCTTCTTGCTGTTTTTTGTATAAGGGTTATCTTCTGGTTTATCAACAGAATGTTTATAAGCGTAGCCTTTGTTAATCGTCATGACGGAGAGTACTAGTATGACTAGGACGATGATAATACCGATAATTAATATTTTGAACATGGGATCCCTCCTTTTCTTTATTTTACATAATTTTGTAATTGATGAAAACAATAGAAATTAAAAGGATGAAAGAAGGGTGTTACATGGAGACGAAAAAAACATATTATATATCAATAGGAAACGGTCAAATTTCACAAGTGAAGACGGCGGATACGTATAATTTTGAAATTTCCGCAAGTGATGAGGAAATTACGGAGTTAAGAGAGTACTTCGATCAAGCATATGTAGAGGATTTAGGTTCGTTTGTACGTTCTCATGTTCCATTTGTTGAGTATCATCACGATTCAAATAATGACCGATATGATGAACAACTACAAAAAGCATATAAAATGATTTACGATTTAGGAAATCATGAGACGAAAGAATTAGTCGCGCAAATGGGAATAATCAATGGATTGTAATTGGATAATATTATGCAGAAAAGCGAGAATATGCTACAATTTGTGGTAGGAAAAACTTGTAACCATCAATAGGGGAGTAATGGCATGTACAAATTTAAAGATTATTACCACAACACTGTACAATTATCGTTTGAACGTTATCCATTTTCTCCTGAGCCAAAGCATGTTTGGGTTGTATGCCGGTACGGGGATCAATGGTTATTAACGCATCATTTACGTCGCGGTCTTGAATTTCCAGGTGGTAAAGTAGAACTAGGGGAAACACCGGAAGAAGCGGCAGTTCGAGAGGTTCATGAAGAAACCGGCGGCATCGTTTCTGATTTAACTTACTTAGGACAATATAAAGTATCTGGAAAAGACAAAATAATCATTAAAAACATTTATTTTGCAACAATTAGTGCGGTAGAAGAACATACGCATTACGAAGAAACGAAAGGGTCTGTTTTATTAACAGACATTCCTGACAATATTAAAACGGATAGAAAATTTAGCTTTATAATGCGCGACGATGTATTGGCGCGTACGATGAAACATATAGAAGAAATCGGCTGTTTTACGAAGTAAAGTGGCTGGTTTCTTTTTTTTGTGCGAAAGAATAAATGTAAATATATCTTTACATAATTTTGGATATATTATACAATTTTTGTAAAGATATATTTACATTTTAGGAGGGGAAAGATGGATAAAAGTAAAGAAACGACTGTTACTGTTTCGATGGCTAAATTAAATTTCTATTCATGTTGTATAGCATTCGTTCTGGCGATTGGAGTTAGTTTTTTACATTCACTTCTTTCAGGTGGATTTCAAATTGAAATTACGTTACCAACTATGTTTCTTTTTATTATCGCAATGCTTGTTCTCGTTTGTATTCATGAAGCGATACATTTAATAGGGTTTCGCTATATCGGTGGTGTGCCGTGGAGTGAACTGAAATGGGGTGTTAATTGGAAACTAGGTGTTGCATATGCTCATTCTAAACAGGCGATTACAGTAAATCAAATGAAGAAAGTGTTAATGCTGCCGTTTTTACCAACTGGAATTTTGCCAATTGTAATTGGATTAGCTATGAATATGCAATCCATCTCATTTTTAGGGATTTTACTAACAGCAGGTTGCATCGGTGACATTGCCTTATATCAAAAAGTGTCAAAGTTTCCAGATGATGCGCAAGTTAAAGATCATCCGAGTAAACCGCAGTTTACAGTATATGAATCATAAAGGAAGAGGAGGCGTTTTTGAATAACGACCTCCTCTTCCTTTATGATTTTTTGTTGATAAGTTAATATTTCTTGCCATATTGCTAATAAAATCCCATGTACTATCATATTGTTTTCATCTTTACTTCTAAAAACGAAAGCACCTCCAACAAATCGTTCACTATACGTGGATGCTCAAAATCATCCCAAAATGAATCTCTCTTCCATACACCAACAATCCCTACTCGTTCAGAACCAAGCACATCGTTTTCTGGATGATCTCCAACGTAAAGACATTCTGTGGCCTTAACGTCTAGCTTTTGCAAAGCTCGTTCGAAAATCTCAGGATGTGGTTTTTTAATCCCTTCCGCTTCTGAAACGAGAATTGTATTTGTATACGTATGTATGTTTAGTGCACGAAGATTGTTCATTTGAAAGTCAGTAAAGCCGTTTGTAATAATGCCAATTTTAATATTTTGTTGTGTTAAACGTTGAAGTAATTCATGCATGTTTTGGAAAGGAATACAATGATGTTGAAAGTTTGTAATGTAGTCGTGCAGTAGTTGCTCTGGTGCTAAAGTGGTAATGTTGTATTCGCAAAGGAGAGTAGCATATACTTTATCTTTCCACGTATAGCCATTATTATCGAGCTCAAGAAATCGAGAACAATACTCTGATTTTTCTATGTTCATTAAGTGAGAGGCAAAGCGATTATATTGATCATGAATAAATTGTTCTAGAGATTGGCGCCGATCTAATAGTGTTCCATCTAAGTCGAATAAGACTGCTCGAATCATGAGAAACCTCCTTACAGTTCGTATAATTAATTATCGCATATTCGTTAAAAAATGATTATGATATTTTTGTAGAATGGAATAATGGAGGATTGTATGAAGAGACTGTGTGGCAAGTTAGTAGGGGTTATCGTCGCAATGGGTTTACTAGCAGGATGCGATAGTTCTATGAAGAGTGTGAAGGAAAAAGAAGTTTGTAAAACAGAAGAAGAATGCGTGGAAATAGGAGATAAGAAACTTCAAAAAGTATATGAAAAAATAGATGGATTATCTGAGCTTGAAGCAGTAGAAGATTATGATATAGAAGAGCATGAAAGTGCGGATATGAAAAAAGCAGAGAAGAAAAAAGAAGAGGATGAAAATTATTTCTTTTTAGCTTCTTATTATATTGATGATGATGAAATTGTAGATCCTTATTTTGAAAAAATAGAACGGAAACGTTTAAATAAAGTATTCGCTGAAGATAAAGAAGCGAAAGAAGAGGTGCTGCAACAACGTCAAGATAGAGGTTATCATGAAGATTTATGGGATATGTATCGTACACTCATTCCAGCTAAATATCGCGGGAATATAACAGAATTTGATTTAATAACGGATGGTTATGACGGTGTTGTTGCCCACGTTATGCCTAGTATGGAGAATCCAAAAGACTGGACTCTTAGCTTAGATACGCTTGATTCTGCGGTAAATATCGATGAAGTGATGAAAACATTAATTCATGAGACGGCTCACGTGTTGACGCTCGGGCATAAGCAAATACCAGTAGATGAAAACTATGTAAAGGCTTTTGAAGAAGATAAAGATATTTCAACGTACCGAAATAAATGTGGAAATCTTTTCTTACAAGAGGGATGTGCGAAGGAAAAATCTTATATTAATCAATTTTATAACTCTTTCTGGAAGCCTATTGAGCAGGAGTGGACAGAAAAGAAAGTAGAAGAAAGTGAAGAAACTCAAATAGAATTTTTTAAAGAAAAGCATGATGAGTTTGTATCACAGTATGGAACGACAAATGTAGCAGAAGATATTGCTGATACGTTTACAGCGTTTATTTTGCAAGATTCAAAAAAGGTGAAAGAAGGATCGGAGTTAAAGTATAAAAAAATTGCGTTCTTCTATCAGTTCCCTGAGCTTGTAAAAATGAGAGCGGAAGTGTTGGCGGGATTATATGATGTTTCGAAAACGATAGAACAGCAAAGTGGACACTAATGCGAGTTATATCATTTAACTAAGAAAACGTAAAGAATTTTAGTTCTTTGCGTTTTTTTGTTGATAAAATTGAAAATTCTGTCTTTTTATTAAAAAGAAGAAGGAACTAGCGCTATAAAATAGAATTAGTATAAAAATGTCACAATTTAGACACAATTATAATGCGCGTGTTGTAGGGGCTATAAGTTTACTCTCGAGGAGGTAATGAAACGTATGAAAACGATTCTTGCTGTTGCTGGTCTCATTTGGGTAATGTCTCACGGTTTTCCGATTTTTGAAGGGGAGCAAATTCGTAGTGCATTGGATAAAAAGTTTAATGACTATCATGTAATAGATCGAAAAGATAATGTCGTTACAGTACGTGTGAAAGATTGTTTCCATACAGTTACAGTTGCGGATGGAAACGTTAAAAATGAAACAAAGATGTGTGATAAAAAGTAAAAGAAAGAAGCTGACTATAGTTTATCGTCCTAAGTCAGCTTTTTTTTCGTTTTCCAATTAGAAGTTTTTCAAATGCCTCAACAAACACATACATAAGTGTGGCGAGGACACAGGTTAGTAGTACACTCAGTAAGACGAGCGTGAAGTTGAAAACTTGGAATCCATAGCTAATTAAGTAGCCAAGACCTTGTTTAGAGACGAGAAGTTCGCCGAAGATAACACCGACCCATGATAAACCAACGTTCACTTTTAACGTTGAAATAATGGCTGGGAAGGATGCAGGGAGAACTACTTGCTTATAACATTGCCATTTATTTGCGCCAAATGTGTCCATCACTTTTATATAGTTAGAATCAACTTCTTGAAATGCACTGTAAATAACGAGAATGGTAATGATGATGGAAATGATTACTCCCATTGCAATCGACGAAGAAATATTTGGACCGAAGATTACAATGATGATAGGACCAAGTGCCACTTTTGGCATAGCGTTTAGAACGACAAGATATGGATCAAGTACGCGGGCGAGAAGGGGGATCCACCAAAGGAAAGTAGCGATAATAGCGCCGAGTACTGTTCCAAGAATGAAACCTACTCCCGTTTCAAGTAATGTCGTCCATATGTGGACCCAAAGCGAACCGTCAAGCCATTTACTAAGGAAGAGATCCCAAATGCTTGAAGGAGAGCTAAAGAGTAAAGGGTCAATCCACTCTTTTTTGCTAGCTATTTCCCATAGTGCAAAGAAAAGAATGAGCAGTAAAAGCTGTAAAGACCTGGCTAACCATGCGCGCCTGCGTTCTTTCTTCCGAAACTGTTCATGTAGTTGCTTTATATTATCCAAGGCGTTCCAGCTCCTTCCATATTTCTTGGAAGAGGGATGGGAAGTCATGGTGGTGGCGTGATTCTAACGGTGATAAGGAACGGATGCTTTCTGGGACGATAAATATTTTTGCGATTTTTCCAGGGTTCGCTTGTAGTAAATAAATACGATCACTCATTGCAATGGCTTCTTCAATATCATGTGTCACGAGTAGTGATGTTTTTTTATAGTTACGTAATAATGTGAAGACGAGATCTTCTAGTTTCAACTTCGTTTGATAATCGAGAGCGGAAAATGGTTCATCTAGCAATAAAATTTTCGGATCGGTCGCTAATGTTCGAACGAGAGCGGCACGTTGACGCATACCGCCGGATAGTTCACGAGGGTATTGTTCTTCTACATCATGCAGACCGACTTGTTTTAAAAGCTTTAAAGTGTGTTCTTTCGTCTGTTCATCGTAAATCTTTCGGGTATGAAGCCCAAGCATGATGTTTTCTTCGATTGTTTTCCAAGGAAACAAGTAATCTTGCTGTAACATATATCCCATAGATGCAGTTTTCGTTGTAATAGGCTCACCATCTAAAAAGACGATACCTTCAATAGGATCAAGTAACCCGGCAATAATGGAGAGGAGTGTCGTTTTGCCGCAACCACTTGGACCGAGTATAGAAATAAATTCGCCTTCTTCCACTTGTAAGCTCATATCTTCGAGAATCAATTTGGCATTCTCTTTTGCGAAAAAGCAGTGAGAAACGTTACGTATTTGT
Source organism: Bacillus cereus group sp. RP37 (assembly GCF_040459695.1). NCBI lineage: Bacteria > Bacillati > Bacillota > Bacilli > Caryophanales > Bacillaceae > Bacillus > Bacillus cereus group sp. RP37. The sequence goes on from NZ_JARVHP010000001.1 coordinate 665,961, forward strand.
AAAAAACTCATACACTTCGCCTCTATTTCTTAATAACGCTTTCGGCAATTTTTGTATTGACGAGCGCTTCATGTGGAACTTCTTTTTGTAATTCGCCAGCTTCTTTCATAATCGTTTGGAGTTGTTTCCATTCTTCAGCATCTAATAGCGGATTTGTCGCATAAGAGTGTTGCTTTTTATACCGTTCAATTACTTTTACTGTAATGTCCTTTGAAGTGTCTTTAAATAACGGAGAAACGGCATCAGCGATCTCTTCTGGACTATGGGTATCAACCCATTGCTGCGCTTTATAGAGAGCACGTGTGAACTTTTCAGCAGCAGCTTTATCCTTTTTTAAGAAACTTTCCTTTGCCATGAACGATGTATAAGGAACAGTACCAGATTCATTTCCGAATGAAGCGACGATATAACCTTTACCTTCTTTTTCGAATATACTTGCAGTCGGTTCAAAGAGCTGTACAAATTCTCCCGTACCAGATGCGTAGGCATTTGCAATATTAGCAAACTCGATGTTTTGAATTAAGTTTGTATCTTTGTGAGGATCAATGCCGTTTTTCTTTAAAACGTATTCTCCAACCATTTGCGGCATGCCGCCTTTACGCTGTCCTAAAAACGTAACACCTTTTACATCATTCCAATTAAAAGAGTCTAATTTTTTACGTGAAACTAAAAATGTTCCATCTGTTTGTGTAAGCTGTGCGAAGTTAATGACAGGGTCTTTTGCGCCTTGTTGATGAACGTAAATAGACGTTTCAGAACCGACGAGAGCAATATCAATTCCGCCAGATAACAGGGCGGTCATCGTTTTATCTCCGCCAGCTGTTGTTTGGAGGTCAATATTTAATCCTTCATCTTTAAAAAATCCTTTTTCAATCCCGACATATAACGGGGCGTAGAAGAGAGAATGGGTAACTTCGCCGACGCGAATGTTTTGAGTTTGTTCTTTCGTACCTTCTTTTTTACTACTGCAAGCAGCAAATGTGAAAACAGCTAGTAACATGATGCAAAAAACAGTTATTAATTTTTTCACTATATAACACCTCCTAGAAGTCACTCTACAAGCATGATATGTAGGTAAGTGCCCATATGTGAGTGTAGATAGCAGGAATTTTTTGGGTGATAAAGAAGTACAAATATAAGGGGTGATAAAATGAAGTGCGAATATGATGATAGCGTACATTTACATCTTGATTATTTCGGAACAGAATGTGATATGGAATCGATCGCTTATAAGCGGAAGAATGAAGACGTGTGGGATGTGTATTTTAATTTTGGAGCGTATGGTCTTCAGAAAGATGAGATCGAGACAGGTAGATTTATGGACGAATATGCTGGTCATTACGTTTTTTCTGTACATGCTCGTGATCTTAGCTGGGAATTTGGAAGTGCACAATTTGAAGAGTGGGTTTTGAGAAATCAGATAGTAGAAAAATCGCTGCAAAAATAGGGAGGAATGTAGTGGTTGATTTTCTCATTCTATTGTTTATTTTCGTAGTTGGATTTTTTATTATGGAAGTGCTCATTTACCAATTTGCAAAGAAAAACATTCAAAAATATACAAACATAAAATGGGTTCATATATGGTTAGACATGCATATGAAAAAAGGCCCGAGATTAGATCTTTTTGATTTTGTAGTTATCGTACTTGTATGTATTATATGGAAAGTATGGATGTATTCTCTTATATAATACATATGCCCATTTCTATTAAAATGAAGGAGAACCTGTCAGTGTTGATAGGTTCTTTTCTTATGGTAATCATTTTATGAAGCATAGTTCATTTATGTTTCTAGAATATAGAGAAGAAGTTTTATCCCGTTCAATCCTGAAAGGTTCGGGCCGATTAAAGTTTCACTGTATTTTTAAGGGGAAATTAAGGATACATGTGTATATTACAAGCGTATAGGGAGACTAGCTGCATACAAATATGTTATTTTGTATAAGACAATATGTTTTTTGATGCGAGACGAAGGGGTAAAGGAAAGAGGGAATAAATTGCTTTTTAATGTTTTAACACAACAACGAAGAAGAGATGAATTTTATCTTAGTTTTTCTCCTCAGGAGCCGAGGAAGAACCTACTAATTTCTATCATTCTTAGTGGAATGTGGGCGATTTGTTTAGAAACGCTGTTTTTTGTTATGTTAAGGTCTTTCGAATTCGAGAAAACTAAAGAATTTTTTAATGGGAAAATCCAGCTAAGTATACTCATTATTGTTTTGTGGAGTGTACTACTATACATCATTCATTTAAATAAGGGTATCAGTCATAAGCTTAGGCCAGCTATTCGAGTTTATGTCGTATTATTTTTAATTGCTCATACAATGAATTGGATGTATATCATAGTGCAGGAGGATATGAATCTTATAGTAGTAAATACATGGGTGTATTTACAATATGGACAGTATATATTAAGCCTATTATTTATTTATATGGTATACGTTTTTGCATATAATTTGATTGGAAAAGTTTTCTTAAGTACAACGATAACTAGCTTAGTTTTGATTATTTTTGTGCTGGTGAACCATTTTAAGCTCATTTTTAGAGGAGAGCCATTCTACCCGTCTGATTTTACACAGATTGGCCATATGAATTCCGTTATACCGATGGTTATGGATTATTTCAGTTTTTGGAATATGTTTCTGATGATAGTTAGTATTGTTTTACTTATATTTATAGTTATGTATATAAGAAAATACATTCCAGTTATAAAATCACATATTATTATGAGGATAATTTTAATATGTGGTTCTGCGTTTATGTTGTATGCATATAGTAACTACCCTACTACCTTTATGAATAATATATTTACAAAAGCTGGGGTAGACATCCGTGCATGGAATCAAGCGGCAAATTATAAGGGGAATGGTTTTGTTATAGGATTTTTAAGTAATTTAGATACGACAGTCATAAAAGAGCCAGAGGAATATTCAAAAGAAAAGATGCAGCAAATTGCAAAGGATATAGAAAAGCAATATGGCGGTAAAGTAAAAGCGCAAAAAAAGGCAGAGAAGCCGAACATTATATATATTATGAGTGAAGCATTGTGGGATCCGACAAAATTAACGAATCTTTCATTTAGCGAAGATCCAGTGCCGAATTTACATCGTTATACAGAGAATTTCCCAGGTGGACAAACGATAGCTCCTACATTTGGAGGGAATACAGCGAATACAGAATTTGAAGCATTAACGAGTTACTCGATGAGTCTCTTAATGCCAGGTTCTATACCGTATCAACAAGCTATTCCAAGTCAGAAAGAAGTTCCATCTATTGCAAGTGAATTGAAAAAGCAAGGGTATTATGCAAGTGCAATTCATGCCTTTAATCGATCGTTTTATAAACGAGAAGATGTATATAAAACATTAGGATTCGATAATTTTAATGCAGAAGACACGATGAAAAATACAGAAGTAGTTGGAGATAATATTGGTGATTTATCTATGAGTAAAGAAATAATAGATGAATTAAAAAAGAGAAAACAACCTACATTTATTCATGCGGTGACGATGCAAAATCATTTTCCATATACACCAAATATGTTTGGTGAAAATAAAATAGAAATTAGTGGATTAACAGAAGAGGAATCGAAAGCGGAATTAGAAGCATATACAGAAGGGGTAAGACTGTCGGATGAAGCGCTACAATATTTAATCGAGCAGCTTGATGAGTTAGACAGACCTACTTTATTAGTCTTCTTTGGAGATCATTTACCTATGTTAGGTACTAATAAATCTATTTATAAAGAAGCAGGATATATAGAAAATGAAGAGACGGTAAGAGAAAGATTAATTATGTCAGAAACACCATTGTTAATGTATGCGAATTTCGATTTGCCAAATGACAATTTAGGTTTAGTAAGTCCAATTTATTTTTCTAGTCTTGTTTTTGATTATGCAGGATTAAATCAATCACCATTTTATCAATTTCTATCGGAAATGCATAAAGAAATACCGGTTCTGAGAGATGAGTTAAAGGTTAATAAAGATGGGGAAGAGATAACAGATTTAACAAAAGAACAAAAAGAAATGTTAGAGCAATATAAAATGCTCCAATATGATTTACTTGCTGGAAAGCAGTATAGTAAAGATATACTTTTTAAATAGAAAAACAAAAAGAACTTGTATAACGATACAAGTTCTTTTTTTATAGTATTTAACGGGGTAACCAGACAAGCTGGGTTTAGGGAGTATTACCTGTACATTTAGTATAAATAAAAATGTAATCGTTTTATTAATTGATTTGTGAGAAATATGTGAATTTTTTTGTAAAAACTTGCAGTCTATCTTTTATGAACGTAAAAATTTTATAAGTTCTTCATTTAATTCATCCGCTTGATCGATTGGAGAACCGTGACCACTATTTGTAAGAGGATGTAACTGAGAGTTTTTAATCCGCTTTTGTGTGAGTTCAGCGCTTTTGTAAGGGATAAGTTGATCGTGAATACCGTGGAATATTTTTGTTGGGACGTCAATTTTACTTAAATCTTTCGTTACGTCTTCATTTGCAGCTGCTTGTAATATTTTGATGAGAGCGTAGGAAGCAGACTGCATACCGAGATAAGAAAACCATTCTAACGTAGCAGATCCTAAGTTTCTATTAAAAAATGATAAAGATACATCATTTAAAAATTTAGGCAGATTGGCATACATTTGATTAATGAGGGTATCTGCTTGTTCTTTTGGGACACCATAGGGAGATTCTTGATTTTTAACGAAAGAGGGGGAAACAGCATCGACTAATACAAGTTTAGAAATGCGATGACCATTGTAGCGAGACATGTACCGAATAGAAAGAGCGCCACCTACTGAAAAACCGACTAATGTAGCATTTTCTACTTGAAGTGCTTCTAGAACAATGGCGATATCGTCTGCTAAACGATCGTATGTGTAACCAGTCCACGGTTTATCAGATTGCCCGTTTCCGCGTATATCCATAGCGATGCAGCGAAAACCATGTTGTGGTAACACATTGAGTTGATATTGGTACATTTGATGATTTAAAGGCCAGCCGTGGACGAAGAACACAGTTTTACTACCGGGACCGGGATTCACGTCTTGCACAAAAATATGCACATCTTTTTCGACGGTAACAAACATAAATTATCCCCCTATCCTATTCATAAGCTCTATCCCAAAAGCGTTGTTTCGTCATAGCTTTAATAAATTCATTCGCCAGGAGCGTAGGGTTTTGTTCTATTAAGACACCAGGCTTTCCTTCGATATTTAAAGACTGAATAACAGTAGAGCCGTTTTGGAAGGCACCAATTGGCTTAAAGTGATTATATGATTCTACGACAAATGAACTCGCTTTATTAAGAAACTGTTCATCAAGATTTCCTCCAATAAGAAGTAGACCGTCATAAAGAAGTGATGATCCTGTTAAGAAAGTATCATTCACGTCCCAACGTATATTTTGCGTTCCTTGCACAATACCTAATCGCTCGGAAACAATCACTGGCTGTAGTCCAACTTGTTTGAATTGATTCATTATATATTGCGCGCTTCGTCCGTCATATCCATTTGCAACAATGACACCTACTCGTAATGTATTAGGACTAAATGTCGTATTTGCCATACTGAGTGCTGGCGATGATTTTGTAACGCTGGATTCTTGAATATTTGGGACTTTTGCTCCGACCGCTTCAGCGACTAACGTAGCTAATTCAGTACTAATATGGCCAATCATATTTACGACTTGTTGGCGGACGGATGTACTTTTTACTTTTCCTAATTCAAAGGAGAAGGCTTGCATAATATGAACCTTTTCGACGTTACTCATACTATTCCAAAATAGACGTGCTTGAGAGAAATGGTCTTTGAAACTGGCGGCTGTTTCTCTCGTTTTATGCCCTGACACCGTAGAAGGATATGTAACAAACCCACCCTTTGTACCGGGGACAGTGTAAGGAGTGTTATTTGCTAAGGAATTATTATGGTAAGCAATTTTTCCTTTATCGATTATATATTTAGATGCACCATCTCTTTGATTGTTGTGAAATGGGCAGATTGGACGGTTAATCGGTAATTCTTGATAATTTGTACCGACGCGTGCCAATTGAGTGTCGGTATAAGAAAAGAGCCTCCCTTGTAAGAGCGGATCATTGGTGAAATCAATACCACGGACGATACTTCCAGGATGAAGTGCGACTTGTTCCGTTTCCGCGAATACATTATCGACGTTGCGATTTAATGTCATTTTCCCGATGATTTTAACGGGGAAATCTTCTTCAGGCCAAATTTTCGTCGCATCTAATATATCGAAATCGTATTTAAATTCATCCTCTTCTTCTAAAATTTGAATGCCGAGTTCGTACTCAGGATAGTTTCCAGCATTAATATTTTCCCATAAATCACGGCGATGGTAATCTGGATCGGCACCCCCTAGTTTTTGAGCTTCATCCCAAATTAATGAGTGAATGCCGAGCTTTGGCTTCCAGTGAAATTTTACGAATCGCGACTTTCCGTTTTTATTTACTAAGCGGAATGTATGAACGCCAAACCCTTGCATCATTCGAAAACTTCTTGGAATGGCACGATCAGACATAATCCACATCATCATCGCAGCGGATTCTTGGTTATTGGCGATGAAGTCCCAAAATGTATCATGTGCTGTTTGTCCCTGTGGAATCTCATTATGCGGCTCAGGTTTAAGGGCGTGAATAAGATCAGGGAATTTAATACCATCTTGAATGAAGAAAATGGGAATATTGTTTCCTACTAAATCAAAATTTCCTTCTTCTGTATAAAATTTAACAGCGAACCCTCGTACATCTCGATTTGTTTCATTCGCACCTTTTGATCCAGCTACTTCAGAGAAGCGAACAAAAAGGGGTGTTTTTTTTGAAGGGTCTTGTAAAAAGTGGGCCATTGTTAGCTCTTCTAAAGATTCATATAGCTCGAAAATACCATGTGCGCCGTATCCTCTTGCATGAACGACTCTTTCAGGAATTCGTTCACGGTCAAAATGAGCAAGTTTTTCCCGCATAAGAAAATCTTCTAGAAGGGTAGGACCACGATCGCCGACGGTTAAAGAGTTTTCATCATTTGAAATTTTGACACCTGTATTTGTTGTCATTTCCTTTCCTTCATTCTCACGCGTGAAGGATTCCATTTGTTCTGTCTTTTTATTTTTTTTGCCGTCCATATAAAGCACCTCCCATAATATACGTATTATTATTTATAGTTTTTATGCTTACATATAGTCTGAGGAGATTGCAATGTTGGGATGATTTTCCTCAATTGTTCGATTTATCTTTGTTTGTCTATGAAAATCATTTATTATAATAAATGGTATTCTTCGAGATATTATTTTGAAGGGGTGTTGAAGTGAAAGAGAGTTTTCTATCATATAAAGAAGAAGAAAGGAATGCGAAAATTTTTTTATGGGTGTTGTATGTCACTGTTGGTGTATACCAAGTTTCTTATGCAATTGTATTAGAAAATAAAGCATTAATAGAAAACTGGCATAAAGGAATGTGGCAAGCTTTATGTGGAGTAGCAATACTATGCGTGAATATATACTTAGTAAAAAAAGAGAAAGCAAACCTTGTTAAATATACATGTATATTTATATACATAGGGATAGAAATAGTGAATATACTTTCGTATATTCTTTATAATAAGGTGGCATTTGATGCGACGAATATAATAGAAATTATATTCATTTTCTTTGTACCTATATTTATAAATAAAAGATTTTTTGTGTGCTTACTTGTCACTATTATAGGGAAATATTTAATTTATTTATTTGTATTAGGGGAAGTAAAAGCGTTTATGTTCCTCATTATGTATACACTCGTATTAATAGCAGTATACATCATTTTAAATCGATTTATACAATACCTTTCAGCTGTAAAGGAAAGTATTAAGATTGCTAGTGAATCACAAAAATTAGCAGTAATCGGAAAAATGGCAGCGACAGTGGGACATGAAATTAAAAATCCACTTGCTTCATTAAAAGGGTTTACGCAATTACAACGAGAGAAGCATGGAGAGGACCCTATTTACAAACGGATGATTTTTGAAATAGAAAATATGAATAGTATGATAAGTGAGTTGATGGAAGTTGCTACATGTAAACCTTCTATCTATAAGAAACATAATATAGGAGAAATTGCATTACAAGCAGTAACAATTCTTCGCGAAAAAATGAATGAATCTAACGTTCAGCTTATTTCTAATGTGGAAGAAAAGGCGATAGAAGTTGAATGTGATGAGCGGAAAATAAGAGGAGTCTTGCTATATGTCATAAAAAATGCTCTGGAGGCGATGGAGCAAGGTGGCACATTAGATTTACGACTAGAAAATAAAGGACAAGATTATGTAATGCTAAGTGTAATCGATAATGGATACGGCATTAAGAAGGAAAATTTGGCCCGTGTTACAGAGGCCTTTTATACAACGAAACAGGATAAAATTGGCCTGGGACTTACGGTAGCGAATCGACTTGTTACCGAGCAGCACCTAGGTGAATTACATATTTCAAGTGAAAGAGATAGTGGAACTAGAATAGATATCATTCTCCCAAAGCAGCGTGAAAATAATGAAATTCAAGTGGGAGAAAAGCTAGGAGTTACCATATGAATAAAGACGATATATTTAAAAATGAAGAAATAAAGGCGCTGAAAATATTTTTAAGTTTATTTTTTATTATATTTTTTGTATACGATCTTGCCTACGAATTTATTGTACCTTTCCTAGGAGGAGAGCAAGACGGCGTAGGAGAATTTGAAGATGGTTTAGGTTTATGGCTTTATTTTCTGATGGTGATCTTATTTTGTACTGGAGTATACTTTATGAAATGGAAAAATCCATTTGCAGTAAAGTATATTATTCTAATTGGATATAATCTATTAGATTTTATTCATAATTTTATGATTTACTATGGTAGTGATGCTGAATTTGATGGTGGAAATATAGTAGAAGGATTTTTCATTTTATTTGCACCAATCTTTGTGAACAAAAGGTATTTTTGGTTAGTTCCGGGGATACTTGTTGGAAAGTACGCTCTTATAGGAATCATTATTCAATCGTCACTCGTCTTAATCCCAATGGCATTATATAGCGTATTTACTATCATATGTTGGATTATGTTTTTGAGGTTTCAGTCTTACGTTCGTACGCTTGAGATGATGGATAAAGAAATACAACAAACAGAAAAATTAGCAACTGTTGGGAAAATGGCAACAGTTATTGGCTACAAAATTAGAAGACCTCTAGCGAATTTGAAGAAATTTGTGAATAAGCAAGCAAATAAATATCCAGAGGATAAAATATATAGTGATATTATGAAACAAGAAGTAGAACGAATTCATACAATTGCTACAGAACTTAGTGGATTTGAGAAATCTAAATCACCAGAATCAGAAACTCATAATATAGAAGAAATTATCGCTTATGTTATTCGAGTTATGGGGAAGCCTGCTTTAAAGCAAGGCGTGCACATACAAGGTATATATAGTAAAGACATACCATCAATTACATGCGATGAAAAACGATTAAAACAAGTATTTTTTAATTTAATTAAAAATGCGATCGAAGCAATGTCAGTTGGCGGAACGATTACGATTAAAGTGACTGTAGAAGATGCAATCATTGTTCAAGTTAAGGATGAGGGTTGCGGCATTCCAAAAGACAAAATTCCGAAGCTAAATGAAGCTTTTTACACAACGAAAGAAACGGGAACAGGTTTAGGTTTAGTAGTTACAGAAAAAATTATTAAAGACCACAACGGTAAAATGAGTTTTGAAAGTGAAGTTGGGGTTGGAACGACTGTAAAGGTTGTATTGCCGATGTAATGAAAAAATATTTTTAAAAGGGAGATCACTTATTTGAGAATGATCTCCTTTTTTGTGAATAAAAATTCGATAGTGTTTACCCTATTTGTACAGTATATATAATTTAAAAACCAAAATATGGATACATTAACAATAATAGTATATACTAGACTTGTCTGTTATTTGTTTTAATTCATTTGCATTTCTATTTGTTGGCCCCAATTATTGGGGCTTTTTTTGTTAAATAAATTATTTTTAAGAGGGAACTAAATATTAGTGATTAGAAAAACAGAATATACAGCACTGGCAGTAATTCCAGGAGTAATATAAAGGGATATAGCATCTCCTCTCGAAACGAGGTTTCCAGTTGTAATGCTAGTCCAAGTTACAGTAGCGGGACCTACTGCTGGAGTAGGATTAAACACTTGAATTTGTCCCAATCCAGTATCTGTCGCTTTAATTGAAAATATCATAGTTCCAGTAATTTTGTCAGTAGTAGTTAAGGTAATAGTGGATAGGATGTAACTAGAGGTAGGGGCATTGAGGTTTGTTGGGACATTCCTGCTAATATCAATCGTATAAACAGCAGCAGGTAAGTTATTTACATTTATAGACGCAGAAAATCCGACTATACTACCGGATCCAGCAGTAACATATGGAATAACATTGGAGTCAATTCCAGGAGAACCCGCTATACGTTGAAAACCAGCATTTGTTCCTTGAAAAACAATACTTTTTGATGAGGCACTACCCGCGGTGCCAGAAGGCCCAGTACTACCAGAAGGTCCGGTACTGCCAGAAGGCCCAGTACTACCAGAAGGTCCGGTACTGCCAGAAGGTCCAGTGCTCCCAGTAGTTCCAGCATTACCAGTAGGTCCGGTATTGCCAGTAGGTCCAGTGCTCCCAGTAGTTCCAGCATTACCAGAAGGTCCGGTACTGCCAGAAGGCCCAGTGCTACCAGAAGGTCCGGTATTGCCAGAAGGCCCAGTGATCCCCGTAGGTCCGGTATTGCCAGAAGGCCCAGTGCTACCAGAAGGTCCGGTATTGCCAGAAGGCCCAGTGATCCCCGTAGGTCCGGTATTGCCAGAAGGTCCAGTGCTCCCGGTTGACCCGGTGCTACCAGTAGGTCCACTTTCTACTAATACGATATAATCTGGAGATATATTGGGAAACCCTTGAGGTGCATCTTTTTTTACAACATAGCCGCTGCTCGTATAAGTGACCACTTGTCCGGTTTTATAGTTAGGGGCTGCTGCTAGACTAAAGGCGGTAGTACTTTGTAAACCAGCTCCGGTAGATCCAGTGCTACCAGTCGGTCCGGTGGCCCCAGTCGGTCCAGTGGCCCCAGTCGGTCCAGTGGCGCCGGTGCTACCAATAGAACCGCCGTTGCGTCTGCCATCGCAACTAAAACAATTACGTGGGTACATATATTTTCTCCTTTCTCTGTTTTGAAAACCTAGTTTTAAAAATAGAACTACTATATATATATTATGAATTCTATATTTTTGTGTGGTCGATTGTATTGTGTATATAGATTTACAAAAGTAGGGAGGAGAATTGAATAGTTTTAGAGGAACCATTTTTCTTGCGGAAGCAAAGTAATATTCACATCAAAATTCGCATTAAACCAATCATATATCAATTTTTCTTTCACTAAATATTTAGAGACACATTGTGATACAGTCTCCTTTATCACATGTGTTAGTCTTAATTTTTTGTATACAATGATTTAGAAAAATAGTGGTACAATATATGAATGATGTGAGAAGAGAGGATGAATAACGTATGTACGTTACTGTAACAGAAGCAGCATATAAAAAGATTGTGGATACGATTCCAAGTGAAGCAAAATATATAAAGTTATTTTACGATAATGAAGGTTGCGGTTGTGTAATGAGCGGAATCATCGATTTAGTAGCTGTAGCAGAAAAAGATGAGCGTGATGTAGATATTGAATCAAGCCAGTTTAGTTTTATCGCAGATCGCACAAAGCTTGTATTTATGGATGATAAGTTAACAGTTGATTGGCATGAAGGTGGAGGAACTTTTCAGTTGAAGAGCCCAAGCCAATTTTATAATCCAAATATGAAGTTACACGTTCGAGTGTAGTAAAGAAAAGGTGATTCCAAAATGTATTTTGGAATCACCTTTTTTATTGTATAAGTCGCTATTATTATCGTTTTTTGTTGATAAATCGATATATTTAAAAAATCGCCGATATAAGTTCATTAAAACGTTGCATACAATACAAAGATTTTTTCACATAATGAAATGTACATGTGATTGAATTTTCTGTATAATTTTATTTGCGGAGGGGATACGCATGAGAAGATGGGGGATTGAGTTATTAATTTTAGCAGTCGTTATTATTTGGGGGATTAATTTTACGATTGCGAAATATGGACTTTTAGAATTTACAGCAATTGAGTTTACTGCACTTCGGATGATATCGGCGGCACCGCTTATGTTACTCCTTACATTTTTTATTGAAAAGTCGGTTTATATGGAACGAAAGGATATACCTAGATTAATCATCGTTAGCGTTGTAGGTATTGTACTGTATCAAACGTTGTTTATGGAAACTGTCAAATATACATCCGCTACAAATGCCTCTTTACTCATTTCTATTTCACCTATTTTTACAACTTTATTTGCGATTTTCTTGAAACAAGAAAAGTTTTCTTCTCGAAAGCTCATCGGTTCTATCATTGCCTTTGGTGGTGTAATATTAGTTTTAGTAGCAGGACATTCACTTGCTAGTTCTTTTTATGGAAATGGAATTGGACTAATTACATCAATATGCTGGGGGCTTTATCCTGTTTTAGCAAGTCCATTAATTAAAAAATATTCAGCACTACGTGTTACCGCATGGTCAGCATTAGTTGGTGCGATTCCGCTCTTATTGTTAAGTGGACCATACGTATTTATTATGCCATTTCACATTACACATGGAATGACACTATTTGCTTTACTATATTCGATTTTCTTCGTAACGGTATTCGGTCTAGTGATGTGGTATGTTGGTGTTCAAAAAATTGGGGCGTCACATACGATGGTATATATGTATATAACGCCACTTGTAGCTGTTTTATTTGCAGCTGTATGGGCAAATGAATATGTATCCTTTCAACAAATAATCGGTGGAATTATTATTTTCTTCGGTTTATGGTTTGTGAAATCGGAGAAAGTAAAAATGCATTCTACTGTGGAGGAATCTATATCAAAATAGGAAAACAGATCACCTATGATCTGCTTTCCTATTTTTTTATTTTTGGTAAGAAGACGAGAAATAAGATAGCAGTAATAAGTGGAATTAAGTTTAAAACTGGAATGCGGAAGAGTGTGATAAGAATAATACCCGGAAGAAGGACACCGAGGACAGCGTAGAAAATACTATGATTTTTCGTGTACCAATACAATGAAAGTCCAATAAGTGCAGGGATAATAAGGTGAATGAGAGCCATTAAAAAATAAATCATTAGACGCCCCCTTTATTTGTGTGCTTATTACATCATATCCGTATGTTCATAGATTGATATCAATTTTTTCAAAAATGGACGAAAAATGTTTGGAAAAACGTCACAAATTATAAGAATATGATGTTTGAAATCTTGTATAATATTATTTCCTAAAAACATTTAAACAACGTAAACATATCGTTTATGTTGTTTTTAATTTGATTGAAATGGATGTAAGCAGTATAAACTTGAAAGAAATTATTAGTTGAACCAATCGGGCTTTTACGGGTGGTTGATCCCCCACCTAACTTCTTTGCTTCCGCTGAATTTTGAGGTGAGGGTCTTACTGCCCGTTAATGTGGGATAAAAATTACTGAAGAGGAGAACAGCATGATTAGTATGTCATTAAGATCGTTTAAAATTCAATCGTATTATTTACTAGGTTTTCTTTTACTAGGCTGGATGTTAACACCGTTTTCAGCTCATTTCCTAGGTGCTGGAATTGGACTTATCGTAAGTATGTATTGCGTTTGGCTTTTAGGAAGACGGATTGAAAAGCTTGGAGATAGTATCGTAAAGAAAACGAAAGCACCAACGCTCGGTATGTTTAATCGCTTTGCAGCTGCTATTTTAGGTGCTATTATTATGTACGAAATTGAGCACCACATGGTGATGTGGGCATTTGCAGTAGGGATTATGGGCGGCTATTTCTTAATTGTTGTGAATTTAGGATACTATAGTATGAAAGATGAGGAAGAATTAACGAAGAGCTAAAAAGATAAAAAGCCTCTTTTTAGATGGGATAGAGGATCCGGCGGGGGATAGAAGCGGTTAGGGCCTGTTTGAGCCCCACGCGGAGTAAAACCAGAAGGATGTAGCGAGTAGAGATATAATTCATATGTTCGAATCCGTAAGTTGTACGTGTGAAAATGGATTTACCCTGGAATAAGAGATCCAGCGATGAATAGTACAACAGGAAGCGTAACTTTGCATAAAATACAGGTTTACGCTTCTAATAAGTTAATATGAAATCACGTATTAGTATGACTCTTAGTTTTTTTGAAAAAGTTGGATATAATACAAAAAGCTATTCCGGTAATTAGAATAATATATTTTATTGTTTCACTTGTATGCTCGAATAAATTAGCGTTAAGCATCACAAGTCCCCAAAACATTTGGATCGCTCCATAACTGAATAAAATTTTTCCTGTACGAGAAAAATTTCTCATAGGCTTCACCCCTTCCTATATATGTAAATTGTATCATGAAAAACTAAAAGTAAATAAATATAAATTGAAATTTCTGTAAATTAACAAACTAAGCCACAGATGAAGAGATTAACGTTTCACTTTATATAAGATATAGAAAGAAGCTTACGCAAAAACGTAAGCTTCTTTTTTATGTAAGTGTGTGTAACCGTTAAGCCGCATTGGGTTTTGTCGGTGAGTACGCGGAACTTTACGGTTACACGACACTTATTCATATGAGTAAAAGGATGATTCCAAAAGAAAGTTTGCACTTAAGCGATTGGACCGCCTAAGTTAATAATATCTTCAGAAACGCTGTCGAACTTTTTGAAGTTAGCTTTGAATTCATTTGCAAGCTCGATTGCTTTCGCTTTGTAAGCAGCTTTATCAGCCCAAGTTTGTTCAGGCATTAACACTTCGTCTGGTACACCTGGTACGTGAAGTGGAACTTCAAGACCGAAGATGTTATGTGTAGCTGTTTCAGTTTTCGCAAGTTCACCGCTTAATGCAGCTTGAATCATTGCACGAGTGTAACCTAAGTTCATACGTTTACCAACGCCGTATTCGCCACCAGTCCAGCCAGTGTTTACTAAGAATACTTTCGCATCGTGTTTCTCGATTTTTTCACCAAGCATTTCAGCATAGCGAGATGCATCAAGTGGTAAGAATGGTGAACCGAAGCAAGTTGAGAATGTTGCTTGCGGAGATGTAACACCACGCTCTGTTCCTGCTAGTTTACTAGTGTAGCCACTTAAGAAATGGTACATAGCTTGTTCTTTTGATAACTTACTGATTGGAGGCAATACGCCAGATGCATCAGCAGTTAAGAAAATGATTGTATTTGGGTGTCCAGCAACACTTGGCAGTACGATATTGTCGATCGCATGCATAGGGTATGCAGCACGAGTATTTTCTGTTAAAGTAGTATCGTTATAGTCTGCAATACGCGTTTGGTTATTAATGATAACGTTTTCTAAAACAGATCCAAATTTGATTGCATCGAAAATTTGTGGTTCTTTCTCGTGAGAAAGGTTTACACATTTTGCGTAGCAACCGCCTTCAATATTGAATACGCCGTTATCAGACCAACCATGCTCATCATCACCAATTAATTTACGGTTTGGATCAGCAGATAATGTTGTTTTACCTGTTCCAGATAAACCGAAGAATAGTGCTACGTCACCTTCTTCACCTACGTTTGCAGAGCAATGCATAGAAAGAATATCTTGTTCAGGTAGTAAGAAGTTCATAATAGAGAAGATTGATTTTTTCATTTCTCCAGCGTATTCTGTACCACCAATTAGTACGATACGTTTTTCGAATGAAACCATAATGAATGCTTCAGAGTTTGTACCGTCAACAGCTGGATCAGCTTTGAAATTCGGCGCAGAAACAATTGTGAACTCTGATTCATGAGTTGTTAATTCTTCTTCAGTTGGACGAATGAATAATTGATGTACAAATAAATTGTGCCATGCATATTCGTTAATAACTTGAATTGGTAGGCGGTAATTGCGGTCAGCGCCTGCAAATCCATTGAAGACGAATAACTCTTCTTTTTCTTTTAAGTATTCTAAAACTTTAGTATATAATTTATTAAAATGTTCTTCAGAAATCGGTTGATTCACAGCTCCCCAAGCAATTTTGTCAGCAACCGATGCTTCTTTCACAATAAATTTATCTTTAGGAGAACGTCCTGTATATTTTCCTGTTGAAGCAGAAACCGCACCAGTAGAAGTTAATTTCCCTTCATTTCGCATTAATACTTTTTCCACTAATTGCGGAACACTTAGTTGAATCTGTGCATTGCTTCCGTTCAATAATTCGTGTAAACCAATTTGGACATTCACAGTACTCATATTTATATACCATCCTTTTCATTTAATGAAATATTTCTCGTAATCCCCAACAAGAGTATAACACAATTATATAAATAATGTATACTATTTATTTCTATTTGTTTGTGTGAATACATTATTTCCTTATTAATAATTCACTTTAGGCGCATTGAGAAAAACTTTCAGGAAAATGTGAATATTAATTGACAAATGAATATCATTTCTTTAGTATAGGTTGGGACGGATACTCTCTTATCCCGAGCTGGCGGAGGGACAGGCCCGATGAAGCCCAGCAACCTCATTTGTAGTGGTAAATACAGGTGAATAGGTGCTAAAACCTGTGCGAGGCTAATGGTCTCGAACGATAAGAGCAAAGGGCAAAAAGCAGTATGCAAGTAGCAAATTAAACCTTTCCTCTATGTAAAGTAGGAAAGGTTTTTCTGTATGCTTGTGGGAGAATAAATGTATGTCGCAGTTTGTGGCAAATTAAGGATGAGTTCCGTACAATATATACAATTACTGTAGGGAGGTTTACCACATGACAAAAAAACGTCATCTGTTCACATCTGAGTCTGTAACTGAAGGACATCCAGATAAAATTTGTGACCAAATTTCTGATTCAATTTTAGATGCGATCTTATCAAAAGACGCAAATGCACGTGTAGCTTGTGAAACAACTGTAACAACTGGTTTAGTATTGGTAGCGGGGGAAATTACGACTTCTACTTACGTAGATATTCCAAAAATCGTTCGTGAAACAATTCAAGGCATTGGTTACACACGCGCAAAATACGGATTCGATGCAGAAACTTGTGCAGTTTTAACATCTATCGATGAGCAATCTGCTGACATCGCTATGGGTGTTGACCAAGCGCTAGAAGCACGCGAAGGTCAAATGACTGACGCTGAGATTGAGGCAATTGGTGCAGGAGACCAAGGTTTAATGTTTGGTTTCGCATGTAATGAGACACAAGAATTAATGCCACTTCCAATCTCGCTTGCTCACAAATTAGCTCGTCGTTTAACTGAAGTACGTAAAGATGACACATTATCATACTTACGTCCGGATGGAAAAACGCAAGTTACAGTTGAGTATGATGAAAATGGTAAACCTGTACGTGTAGATACAATTGTAATTTCTACACAGCATCATCCAGATGTTACATGGGAAGAAATCGATCGCGATTTAAAAGAGCATGTAATTAAGGCTGTAGTTCCAGCGGAATTAATGGATGGAGAAACGAAATTCTTCATTAACCCAACTGGCCGCTTCGTAATTGGTGGACCACAAGGTGATGCTGGTTTAACAGGACGTAAAATCATCGTTGATACTTACGGTGGATACGCTCGCCACGGTGGCGGTGCATTCTCTGGTAAAGATGCAACAAAAGTTGACCGCTCTGCAGCATATGCAGCTCGTTATGTTGCGAAAAATATCATAGCAGCTGGTCTTGCTGATAAAGCAGAAGTACAACTTGCATACGCAATCGGTGTAGCACAACCAGTATCAATTTCAGTTGATACATTTGGCACTTGTAAAGTATCTGAAGACGTATTAGTAGAACTAGTTCGTAACAACTTCGATCTTCGCCCAGCTGGTATTATTAAAATGCTAGACTTACGTCGCCCAATTTACAAACAAACAGCAGCGTACGGCCACTTCGGACGTACTGATGTAGATCTATCATGGGAACGTACAGACAAAGCTGCAACTTTAAAAGAGCAAGCTGGTCTATAATATATGAAAAAAAGCTTTGCGCGGTGAGCGCAAAGCTTTTTTTATTGCGCTTTACTTACAATTTGAATGCATGAGCCACAATACACTTCGCCGTCTAGCTCAATATACTTTTTCATATTCGTCATACCACTGGCCGGAAAGGGCATATGAATCCATGCTTTTTCATACGTTTGTATTTCTTTTTCACATGATTTACAAAGGATTTGTTTCTTACGGAACATAGATGATCACCCTTTCAGTTGACGTGCTTTACCAGCGCAAAAGGCACTGCTTAGTAAAAATAGTGTCGCGAATATAATGCTTACTAATGTAGCGTATGGGATTGCGCCTTTTAAGGAAAAGCCAACAGTAATGGAAGCGACGAATAAGAGGATGAATGTTGTTGTTAGTTTTTTATAAAGTTCCATAGTATTAGACCTCCGGCTTATTTTGTAGTGCAAGTTATAAAATTGAATTCTATTATGTAGAAAATATAGAGAGTAGTTAAAGATGTGAAGTCTAGGAAATGGTTTTTCATTTTCCTTTTTGTGGGTTAGTATACTTATATTGTATCATGATGCATCGTTGGCTTCATACATAATTGTGCAAAGATATATATGATAAAATGAAGAAAAGCCTTTAAGAAAGGAAAGATGAAAAATGAGCGTAACCGAACATAAAAAACAAGCACCAAAAGAAGTGCGTTGTAAGATCGTAACAATTTCCGATACACGTACGGAAGAGACAGATAAGAGCGGACAATTATTACATGAATTGTTAAAAGAAGCAGGACATAAAGTGACTTCTTATGAAATTGTAAAAGATGATAAAGAGAGTATTCAGCAAGCAGTGTTAGCTGGTTATCATAAGGAAGACGTAGATGTTGTATTAACAAATGGCGGGACTGGTATTACGAAACGTGATGTAACGATTGAAGCGGTATCAGCGCTATTAGATAAAGAAATTGTCGGGTTTGGTGAGTTGTTCCGTATGATTAGTTATTTAGAAGATATCGGAAGCAGCGCTATGTTAAGTAGAGCAATCGGCGGTACAATTGGGCGCAAAGTCGTCTTTTCAATGCCAGGGTCTAGCGGAGCAGTTCGCCTTGCGATGAATAAATTAATTTTGCCGGAATTAGGTCATATTACATTTGAGCTGCATCGCCAATGAGTAAATATGCTGGAATTGTATTAGCGGGCGGTATGTCGAGTAGATTCGGTGAGCCGAAAGCGTTAGCAATTTGGAAGGGGACTACTTTCGTTGAGCATATTGTGAAAGTGATGACAAGTACTTTGCAAGAAGTTGTAATCATTAGTCACCCCGATATAAAAGAGCGAGTAGAGCAATTCGTACAAGTTCCTGTTATAGAAGATATTCCGCACTATAAAGGAAACGGACCACTTGCTGGGATTGTATCAGGTATGGAATACATAGAAGCAGACTGGTATGCTATTATGCCTTGCGATGCGCCAAATGTTTCGCATGAATGGTTTACCATTTTATTAGAGCAAACGAGCAATGAATATGATGCGGTTGTACCTATTATTAATGGAAGAAAACAACCGTTACTTGCAGCATATCATAACCGTGTGAAAGAAAAGATTTATGCTTTGCTTCAAGAAGAAAAAAGAAGTATGGGCCAACTTTTATCACAATGCAATGTGAAATATGTTGCTGGTGAAGATGTACAAGCGAATGCGGATTGGTTTATAAATGTAAATACGAAAGAAGAATATGTGCAGGCTCAAAAAGACCTTTCAAATGAATGAAAGGTTTTTTTGATATACAGAAATTGGGGAACAATTCCTGTATAAAGGTATGTGAGTAAGTTGATTTTAAGGGGAATTCTTAAAATACTGTATAACCATATATTAATTTTTATGGGTTTTTATTACAAGTCTATTTAGTTATGTATCTTTTTGCTATAATGAATATAGGAATAAAGTGGTATTTCACTATGTGTATCATTTATTAAACTAAAATTTACAACTGTGTAATAAACTCCCTTCGTTTTTTTGAAGGGAGTTTTTCTATTTAAGCGAGTAA
The DNA here is from genome assembly GCF_040459695.1 of Bacillus cereus group sp. RP37. Lineage (NCBI taxonomy): Bacteria > Bacillati > Bacillota > Bacilli > Caryophanales > Bacillaceae > Bacillus > Bacillus cereus group sp. RP37. Next base: position 686,043 of record NZ_JARVHP010000001.1, read on the forward strand.
CTCTGATGCGGTGTGCTGAAGGACTTCTTCATATTGTTTAAACAAGCCAAGAAAAATCTCATCCCAGCTCTTTGATTTCGCAAAAGATGAAGCTGCTATTCCCATCTGCTCAAGTTTTTCTTCATTTTGCAATAAAGAATAAATGGATGATAGAAATGCGTCTTCATTTTTGGACGGACAAAGAACTCCCGTTTTTCCATCTGTAATAATGTTTTTTACCCCGCCACTATTTGCACCAATGACAGGTGTGCCGCATGCAAGTGATTCAAGTACAACATTTCCGAATGTTTCAGTAGCTGATGGAAATACCATGATATTAGAACAAGCATATGCTTCAGCTAAATCCTCGCCTTGTAAATATCCAGTAAAAGTGATATTTGTTTTCGGAACAGCTTCACGAAGACTTGTTGCTAGGGGACCGTCTCCTGCTATAAGCCAATGAATATCGTTTCGAGTATGCGCTGATTTAACGATAAGATTTTGCAACGTATCAATATCTTTCTCAGGAGCAATTCGTCCAACATAGGAAAGGACATACTTCGCTGTAATATTATATTTTTTCCGGAATAGGTCTGTATTGTAAGCTGGATGAAAGAGTGTGCAATCTACACCCCGTCCCCAAATCGAGAGGGCCTGAAAGCCTTTATTTTTTAATTGATGTAATGTTTCAGGGGATGGAACGAAATTTTTTTGCATATGACTATGAAACCACTTTAAATAGTTCCAAAGCATATTAGAGAGAAATTCAATTTTGTAGTAGCGTAAATAAGCATCGAAATCAGTATGATAAGAACCGACAACTGGGATGTTTAACTTTTTTGCATAATACAATCCACAAAGTCCCATGTTGAAAGGTGTGGCAATGTGAATAATGTCAGGTTGAAAGGAAAGAAGTTCACGTTTAATGCGCGGAGTAGGAAAAGAAAAACGACATTCTGGATATAATATTGTTAACGGGATACTTCTCATCTTATTCACATTCGCTACGAAATTATCTTCAGCTGTATGCTGAGGGGCGAAAACAGAATAGGCAATCTTTTCTTTCTGAAAGTAACGTGTTAATCGTTCTAATGTTTTCGCAACCCCGTTGACTTGTGGCGTAAAAGTATCGGTAAAAATGGCGACTCTCATCATATCACTCCTTTATGTGAAAAGTGGGATGAATTGATAAAAAGAGATGATGCCAGAGCAAGTGCCGAGGCACATACCGACGAATACATCAGACGGATAGTGAAGCCCTAAATAAATGCGAGAAATACCAACGCATAATGCTAACGGTAATAGAAAAACAAATAAGTTTGGATTATAGCAAATAAATGGAATAAAGACAGAGAAAACGGCTGTTGTATGACCAGACGGGAAAGAGTGGTCTTTTAATGGATGGACTGGATATTTTGCATCCTGAATTGTTAAATAAGGACGTTTTCGCGGATACCATCTTTTTAATATTTGCACAGGAATATGGCTAATTGCTAACGAAATAGCAGTTGCGATTGCAGCTTGGTGCAAAGTTCCCTTTGCGAAAATTAAAAAGAACAGTGTGAGTGCAATGGAGAAAGTCGCGCCACCGATATGAGTAATATTGCTGAAAAAGATATTTAACGTTTTTTGATCAAAGTATCGGTTAATTCCTTTGAAAATGTAACATTCTATTTTATACAGTCCACTGACCTTCATGAAAATTCTCCTCCCTCGTTTACATATATATGGAGATATTAGCTTTTATTTTAATAAGATTTTATTGAGGGAGTAATAATGTTTTGTAAAGAAAAAGTTAGTTTTTTTATAAAAAAGCTGCCAGTATTATGGCAGCGGTAAAATCACTTTTGTAGTGATTTATAATATTGACCTTTTTCAACGTATTGTGTGCGAATACGCTCCATGTCTTTACGGTCTTCTTCTGTTAATTCACGAATGACTTTCGCTGGGCGACCGAACGCTAATGTGTTTGGCGGGATTTTTTTTCCTTGTGAAACGAGGCTTCCAGCACCGATAAAGGCTCCTTCGCCAATTTCAGCACCATCCAATATAATAGAGCCCATTCCAATTAAAGCATCCTTTTTTATATGGCAGCTATGTAAAATAACTTGATGCCCAACTGTCACATCATCTTCTAAAATAAGAGGGTACTGTGGGCTTTGGTGAAGTGTACATTGGTCCTGTACATTTACTCGGTCTCCGATGATTGTTGGTGATACATCGCCGCGTATGACTGTATTAAACCAAATACTTGCTTCTTCGCCAATTGTCACATCACCTGTAATGGTTACGTAGTCAGCGATAAAAGCACTACTCGCAATTTTTGGATTTTTTTCTTTGTAAGGATATATCATGTAAAGCCTTCCTTTCCTAGAGACTAGTTTTAGTGTATCAAATTATGAGAAAGAGTGAAATGGAGGAGAGCCGTATGTGGAATTATGAAGCAGAGGAAGCGAAAGCTGTCGTTGTTATCGTGCACGGCGCAATGGAATATCACGGACGTTATGAAGCCGTTGCGGAAATGTGGAATCATATCGGCTACCACGTCGTGATGGGGGACCTTCCGTCACATGGAACGACTTCAAGAAATAGAGGACATATTGATTCATTTGATGAATACATAGAGGAAGTTAAATTATGGGTGAAAGAGGCAAGAAAGTATAGGTTACCTATCTTTCTATTTGGTCATAGTATGGGTGGTCTTATTGTCATTCGTATGATGCAAGAAACGAAGAGAGAAGATGTAGACGGCATTATTTTAAGTTCACCCTGCTTAGGGGTAGTGACTGGACCTTCTGCACCGCTTCAAGCTGTCTCAAAAATATTAAATGTTATTGCTCCAAAATTGCAATTTGCAACGAATCTTACAGTAGAAATGTCAACTCGTAATCATGAAGTTCGGGATGCGATGGAGAATGATTCATTGTTCTTGCGCAAAGTATCAGTACGTTGGTATAGTGAATTGATTAAGTCTATCGAAATTGCGCATAAAAAAATAGGCGATTTTCCAGACGTTCCACTCTTGCTAATGCAAGCTTGTAAGGATAAACTTGTAGATAAAACACGTGTCCGTACTTGGTTTGATAATGTTAAAATAAGTGATAAGGCTTTTAAAGAATGGCCGAATTGTTATCATGAGTTATTAAATGAGTATGAGCGTGATGAAATTTTGAATTATATTCAGTCATTTACTGAAATACACATCAATAACATAATAGAAACAAATAAGTAAATTATTTGTACATTGAATAGAGGAGATGAAGGAAGAAGTGAACGTACCGAGTAATCCCATAACGCTCATGGCGAAAGTATACCGTGATGTGTTTCCGGTTGTACACCATGAGCTAGCGATGTGGAAAGAGCGTGCCTACCATATTCCGAATGACGAGCTTCATAGTCAGGCAATCGCAAGTATTGAGAATAAAACGTTTCATTGCGAGGGCGGTGGCATTTTAGCGCTATTAGCAAATGAACACCGAGAGGAATGTATTCGTTTTATCGTAGCGTATCAAACGATTAGCGATTATTTAGATAACTTATGTGATCGCAGTACATCACTTGATCCAAATGATTTTGCCGCGCTGCATGAGTCCATGTTAATGGCTTTATCACCTGAAGTAGAAGGTGGCGGTAATTATTATCGTTATCGTGATGATCAAGATGATGGTGGCTATTTAGATGAACTTGTTGAAACATGCCAAGATGTTTTAAAGAAAACGAAGCACTATGACAAAATTGCTCCTGTTCTTCATGAACTTGCTTGTTATTATTGTGATTTGCAAATTCATAAACACGTGAAGTTAGAAGAAAGAGAACCACGCTTACAAACATGGTTTGAAGCACATAAAGAAAACTTACCAGAGATGAGTTGGTTCGAATTTTCAGCATGTGCTGGTTCTACGCTTGGAATCTTCTGTCTTGTAGCATATGCCTTTCATGATGAATTACATGATGAAGATATTGCGAAAATTAGACAAGGATATTTCCCTTACGTACAAGGACTTCACATTTTACTTGATTATTTCATCGATCAAGAAGAAGACCGTATAGGCGGAGATTTGAATTTCTGTAGTTATTATGAAAATGAGCAAGCTATATTAGATCGTATGAAACATTTTGTAGAAGAAGCAGAGAAGAGCATTGGTGATTTGCCTCATGCGAAGTTTCATCGTCTCATAAGCCGAGGGTTACTTGGTATTTACTTATCAGACCAAAAAGTATCAGCGCAAAAGAATATGCACAAAATGGCACGGCGCATTGTAAAATACGGAGGCCTCACTTCACGATTCTTCTATTGGAACGGGAAGATGTACCGAAAGAAAATGGCGCAGTGATGAAGAAAACCACTCATGTAGAGTGGTTTTTTGTTATAATATGGTAAAGGTGGTGATGGAAATGAAGCGATTGTTTCAAAAGCTATATGACAATATTGAAGTAACATTACTCGTGCTACTTTCCATTTCATTTATAACTGGAATGTATATGATGATGAATAAAGCTGGCGGTCCGACAACGATGGATTATGTAGCCCAAGTTATCATTGCATTGATTATTATAGTAGATATTGTCTTTTTAATAAGTGGTAGAAAAAAAGAAAATAGTAAATAAAAAAGCATTTGTACACGGGAGTACAAATGCTTTTTCATTATGACCGTATTTTTGAAAATACATATATAAGAAGTTCAATCGCAAAAATAACTAACACAGATAGTCCGAATAAAGGCATGACAGCGCCTAGTATAACCATCATGATAAAGAAAACAAATATACTTTTCTTATCTCTTTGTTTTGGAGGTGCTGCTAATTTTCCTTTGGGCTTTCTTGCTAACCACATTTTTATTCCGTAATAAATGAGAAGTAATAAAGATAATGTCGTTAGTAAGCATAATATTTTATTTGGCCATCCGAATAAATGACCTTCATGAAGCGGGATACCGTAAGTGAACCATTGTGCAAATAATCCATAATCACGATAGTCCGTTTTTGAAATGAGTTCACCGCTATATTGATCAAAGTAAGCTGTTATTTCTTCATTTGGTGCGACATGCATACCCGTAATACCAGAACCGCTCGATTTCGAAACAGTGAATACACCTTTCGGATCAGCCGGTAGTGAGATTACATATGGCTTCTGTATTTCAATTCCTTTTTGTAATGTATCAACTGAAATTGCTTTTGGCTCATTTGAATTTGATTCAGGAGGAGCTTCCTTTCTTGTTGCCCACGGCAATTCTTTTACCTTTGATTCAGGCGGTGCCATATACAATTTCGGATACCCGAGCGATTCATTCGACGATGCGATTTTATAAATTTGGTTACCCATAAACCCTGACCACGGCAATCCAGATGCGACTAACAAAACGAGAGGAATTGTAAATATAATACCGATAATAGAATGACGTCGTTTTGCCTTTTCTCGTTTATTGGATGCTGATGTGTTTTTGAACTGGCGTATACTCATATACAATCCGGTTACAATTAAAAAGATTGTCCAGCACGCCGCAAGTTCTACAATATAGTTAACGACAGTACCACCAACTAAAAGAGAACTATGTAATTCCCTCATTATATTCGCAAACGTTTCACTTGCGTTTTGATCCCCAACAATTTGATTATTGCTATCTAAATACACATATTTTTGTTGCCCAGTATATTCATTTGCAATCGTAAGTCTCGTATTATAATCCCCATTAAACTCACTAATTTTCGCCACACTATAGTGTGGATACTTTTTCTCTGTTAAAGAAAGCGAATCAGACATCGAAATAGATTCTGTTTGGGCGCTCTTCCCAAAATATAAATCTTTATAGATGAAATCTTCAACTTCTTCTCGAAATAAATAACCAATTCCGCTCAGTGACAAAGTAATAAGAAGCGGCGTAATAAAAAGACCAGCGTAAAAATGCCAACGCCAAAAAATGTAATGAAGCGAACGATTTACTTTCATACTTTCAGTTCCCCTAACCTTCCCTATATGAATAACTACTTATTTAATATAGCGAGATTAAGTGTGATTACTTTGAAAGAATTGTGAAGAAAGTTAAAAGTTTTTAGGGCAGATTTTATCGGCGAGACATACAATACGCAATGCAAAGCTTAGTTGAATGAATTAGCTCTTCATTTCCTTTTTGTAGCCTAATTTGAAGTGCCTTTTGAAAATAAGTAAGGGCGGTGTGGAAGTCACCCTCATCTAATTTACTTTTTCCGTAATGTTGGTAGAAGAAGTCTTTATAAGTAGGAACGTTCGGCAACATATGTTGAAGTTCGGTAAATAGTGTATTTGCCGTATGGAAATTTTGTTCCCAATGGTATGTGTGTGCGAGACGTAGTTTGTTAACAAAGAGTCCTTCTTTATTATTTAAATTTGTATAATATGCAATTGCTTCCTGTAAGTAATACTTACTTTCAGGAAGGTTGCCAGCGATTCGTTCATAAACACCGATTAATCCGCAGTTTTTTCCATATAACGATCCTTCCTGTAAATGCTCTTTCAAAAACACAATCCCTTGCTTCATTTCAGCAAGGGATAAAGGTTCTTCTCTAAGGTTTTCGTCAAATGTGTATCCCATTTCAAAAGGTATATTCATTGGGACCTCCTTATATTTTCTACATACATTCTAACAACCGCTTCAGCAAGACATTGAGAGGAATCAACAAAATCCTCACTCGCTACCACATTCAAATCGGTACATGCAATAATTGCGGTATCTACTTCATCTTTCAACTGTACAACGAGCGCACTCCATAATTGGCGAGCTACTTCAACTTCTCCGTTTTTAATATAAGTAATAATGTGATTAATCATTTCCTGCCATTTTTCATGATGAATATACTCTATATTACGTATTTCAATCCCGTCTTGATAAATCCCAGCTTGAATTGTCGCTTCTGTTGCGAGAAGGGCGACTCTTTTTATATTTTCAGGAATTGCTTGTAACGTTTCATCGACTATATTTAAAATCGGAATAGAAAGAGAACGCTGTAATTCTTCAAAATAAAGATGCGCCGTATTACAAGGCATAGCGATAAAGTCTACGCCAGTACTTTCGAGTTTTTGTGCCCCTTCAATAATCGCTTTTTTCATCGCCTCGTGATCAATAGGGCAATCCATGTAAAACGGTGTTGGGCACGAATAAATCATCATATGAGGAAAGTCCATATCATGCTTTGCTCCGTATATTGTTTGGCATCTTGCTACAACTGTATCGACGAATGGTCCAGTTGATTTTGGCCCCATTCCTGCTAGTATTCCGATCATTGCTTCGTCTCCTTTAATAGGTAATTAAAAACGTTTTTTGCGGACGAGAAAAAGAAATAACGTAAGTAATAAAAATGAATATACGATAGCCCAAGCTGTGAGCCATAAAGTGTGAGTAAGTATATTATATTTGTATTGTCCAAGCATTAGAAAGCTTTCGACAGGTGGTAAAAGCCATAGCAACTCTTTTTTAAACTGAATGGAGGCGATCGTTATAAGTAATATAAATATAAGGCTAAGCCAAGCAGTGCCTGCTTTTTGAATCATATTTCTAGTAAATAATGTTGCGATTGAAATTCCTAGTATAGAGAAAGACATGTGAGCGAGAAATCCGACTAGAAATAAAGAAACTGTCATTTTTTCATTGAACATTTGCAAAATAATGGGATAGATTACGGATATAAAAGATAACACAGTACAAATGAGAAGAGCTGTAATATATTTACCAACGTATAATGCTGAAATGTTATTTGTGTGTGAAATAGTGATTTGCTCTTGTACAGGGTCTTCCGTATGGAAAATCGTGACCGTAATCCAGGCAGATAATAAATAAAGTGCGAGTGCTGTTTCTAAATATGTGGGTACAATAGGAGTCGGTTTATATGTATATACAAAAAGTAAGCTCATGCAGTACATCGCAATAGGAGGGACGTACTTATACGATTTTGTGTAGTCGAGAAAATGGTAACGAATAAGCGCGAACATAATAAACCTTCTTTCGATTTAAAAGTTAGGTTGTAGCAGTGTGATAGATGCTTTTTTATGTAATAAAAACTGAAGCATTTCGTTTGTATATTCTTTTTCGATTTGTAATTGAATAAGGTTTTGATTTGAATTGTGTACAACATGTATAAAACCTAATTGTTTCCGTAGTTCTATCACTGAAAATGTATCGTGAACGATTGCTTCAATATAGACTTGTTCTGCCCCTTTTTGTACAAAGGTATCTGCTGTGATTGTATGATTTGCTAACGTCACAATTCTATCGGCGAAGTTTTCTAATAGTTGTTTTTCATGACATGTGAAGAGTACAGATATACCTTGTTGTTTTAATGAGAGTAAAATATGTTCTAATTCTTGCTGAGAGTTAGGATCGAGCCCAGAAAGCGGTTCGTCTAAAATTAATAAATGTACGTCTGTAAGTAATGCTTGCATAATACCTGTTTTTTGTTTCATACCTTTTGAAAAGTTTCGTACAACGGAATGTCTTGCGTGATGTAAGTGAAAAGATTCAAGGAGCATCGGAATTTTATTATGTAAGTATTTTGTTGATAAACCGTGAATGCAGCCGAGATGATATAAATAATCTTCTAATGTAAAACGAATCCCTTCAGGAAAATGCTCAGGTACATAACCGATTTGTATATGTTCTTTTCTTTGAAGTGTCCCTGCCGTGGGTGAAATAAAACCTGCAATTATTTTGAGTAGAGTACTTTTTCCAGTCCCGTTTCCGCCAACAATGGCGAGTGCTTCTCCTTCTGGAATGGATAAATCAATGTTGTCTAGTATGAGTGATTTGCCGTACTTCTTTTGAATTCCCCTTAGTTCTACTAGCAAAGTTCTATCCTTCTTTCTTCAAATAGTGTATATATCCATTATATAGGAGAATGAGAAAAAGACGTGCAATGAGTGCACGTCTTTTTTTGGTATGTTTTGTCGAATTATCGATATATCTGAAAAATCGTTGATATATTGTAAGTTATGATAGATATATTGAAAAAATCGTTGATATATCCGGCATTACGATAGATATAATTGAAAAATCGTTGATATAATTATCCCGCTATTTACCAGGCAGAAAAACCCGCTGATTAAAGTTTCACTTTATCGTTTCTCAATCGCCACAATAAATGGCGGGTTATTTTGCTGGTTAATGAAGCCGTATCGCAGTACGTGAGCTTGTTTTTGATCTAGTTCTTCGGCAAATTTAAGTACAGCGTCGCGTTCTACTTGTCCTTCTGGATGCCCGTGATAAATGACAAGGACGATGATACCTTCAGGTGCCATTACTTCTAATAGTTGTTCAATCGCTGAGATTGTTGAGTTCGGTTTTGTAACGATATGCTTGTCTCCGCCTGGAAGGTAACCTAAGTTGAAGATTGCGCCTGTTACTTTTCCTTTTGCATTCTCTGGTAATACGGATAGAAGTGTATCGTGACTATCATGAACTAAAACAGTACGTTCGAAAAGCTCTTTTTCTTTTAGGCGGATCGTAGAACTTTCAATTGCTTCTTTTTGAATATCAAATCCAAATACTTTTCCGTTATCTCCAACGATTTCAGCTAGGAAGCAAGTGTCATGTCCATTTCCAAGTGTTGCATCTACAGCGTAATCGTCTTCTTTAACAGCCGTTTGCAGCAGTGTGCGAGCAAACGGTAATACACGTTCTAATTTCATTTTTGTTTCTCCTCATTTGCATATTTTCCTTGCCAGCTTCCGCGGCGTACAAATTCTGCATCGATGGAATTTAATACTTCCCATTTATTTAAGCTCCACATTGGACCAATCATTAAATCAGGTGGACCGTCACCTGTAATACGGTGCACAATTACATCTTCTGGAATAATCTCAAGCTGGTCAACAACGAGACTTACGTAATCTTCAAGAGAAAGGAACTCTAGTTGTCCTTTTTCATATTGCTTCACCATTGGCGTTCCTTTTAATAAATGAAGTAAATGAATTTTAATTCCTTGTACATCAAGCTTCGCGACTTCACGAGCTGTTTCCATCATCATGTCGTAATCTTCAAGTGGAAGACCGTTAATAATATGGGAGCAAACTTTAATGCCATGTTTGCGTAATTTATTTACGCCTTCAACGTAAGAAGGATAATCGTGAGCGCGATTAATAAGGTTTGCAGTACGTTCATGAACTGTTTGTAGTCCGAGTTCAACCCAAAGGTACGTGCGTTTGTTTAAGTCCGCTAAATATTCAACGACATCGTCCGGTAAACAATCTGGACGAGTCGCAATAGAAAGACCAACAACATCTTTTTCTGCTAGAAGCGGTTCGAATTTTTCTTTTAACACTTCAAGCGGTGCATGTGTATTTGTATACGCCTGAAAATAAGCGATACATTTACCGTCTTTCCACTTTGAGCGCATTTTTTCTTTCATTTCATGATATTGCGTTATAACATCATCGCGGCGATCACCAGCGAAGTCACCAGATCCAGCAGCACTGCAAAATGTACAACCGCCATAAGCAACTGTACCGTCACGGTTCGGGCAATCGAAGCCAGCATCTAATGAAACTTTAAAGATCTTTTCACCAAATTCATTTCTTAAATGGTAATTCCATGTATGATAACGTTTATTGTCGTTTGTATATGGAAAAGGGTTTTGAACCTTCATTACTTTCCCTCCTAAGCCGAGTCAAAATGAAACAAAATACATTATAACATACTCATAAGGTTCATATGGAAGGGACACACTAAAGGGGAATTGAAGCAAGGAGGGACAATTATGGCAGAGCGTCAATCACTTGAATCGTATATTACACAAGCGGAACAAGCGGTGGAATATGCGAAAGAACAATTAGACCAAGGTATGAGACAAGAGCATTACAATACGATGGAGTATTCAGATGCGCAGTTACAATTAGAACAAGCATATAACGATTTACAAACGATGCAACAACATGCGAATGATGAGCAACGTGAGCAGTTAAATAGAGCACGTATGGCAATTCGCCAATTGCAACATCAAATGATTATTACACCGCGCTAATAAGGAGTGAATGTAATGGCGAAACGTTCAGATCAAAATAACCCAGAGCAAAAAACACAAAATGGACATAACGCTGAGTTTTCGAATGAGCTTGATCCAGTTGTTCAAGTGAAACAGCGTAACAGTAAAAAGGGACAACCTCAAAGATCGAAGCAATCAGAGTAGACCAGGTCGCAATATGACCTGGTTTTATTTTATTATATTACAATAATGTAAGATTTCTGTAAGGTTTGTCGATAGTTGTGAGCCGCTTTCTCCAGTAGAGTAAGGAAGGATTAAATTTTATCCCGCATTAACGGGCAGTAAAACTCCCACCTCAAAATTCGGCTGGAGCAAAGAAGTTAGGGGGAGATCCACTGCCCGTAAATGCCCGATTGGTTCAACTAATAATCAGTGGGGGATGAACCCCCCACTGATTATAGTTTCACTTTATACAAGGAGTTGCTTTATGGGGAACAAGATTACAAACAAACGAATTGATGAGTTAGATTACATTCGTGGCTTTGCACTATTGGGGATTATTTTAGTAAATATTCTCGCACTACTTAACATTAAAATTCCAGATCCTAATACAGTGGATGCTAGCTATCAAAGATTTTTATACTTATTTGTAGAAGGTCGTTTCTTCTCAATCTTCTCATTCTTATTTGGAGTGGGATTCTATATCTTTATCTCTAGAGCAATTGCGAAAGGGAAAAATGGGTATGTTTTATTTTTCCGCCGCTTAGTTGCACTATTTATTTTCGGTTTGATTCATCAAATGTTTCAGCCTGGAGAAGCACTAGCGTTATACGCAATTTGCGGGTTACTTGTTTTACCGTTTTATAAAGCGAAAAAAGAAGTGAATTTAGTAGTTGGACTTGTTTTAACAATTTCCTTTAGCGTACTTGCTGCGAAAGAATTTCTACCGCTAGGTTTAATTTTATTAGGGCTTGCTGCAGGACAATATCGTGTGTTTGAAAATCTCACGAAAAATATAAAGCAAGTCGCTATTTTTACAGGTATTATGTTTGTTTTAAGTGTCTTAGCTGTATGGTATCAATATGGGCACGTTCCTGCTGAACCATTTGTAAATGGGATAATGGAGAACGAAGATGGAACAATGGATGCTGCAAGCCAATTTTTAAAAATTGGTATTACAGTTGGGCCAATTATTTCAGCTTTCTATGTGGGAGCATTAATTTTATTACTTCAATTAAAACCAGTTCAAACATTGTTAGCGCCACTGAAATATTATGGTCGTATGGCTTTAACGAATTATATTGGACAAACTGCAATGATTTTAATCGCAGGAAGTGTATTTAACTTTGCAGAAAACTTAACGTACATGCAGACGTTATATGTGTGTATTGCAATTTACGCAATTCAAATTGTGTTTAGTGTGATTTGGATGAAAATCTTTAAAATGGGTCCACTAGAATGGATTTGGCGTGTTATTACGTATTGGACGGTAACACCTTTAAAGAAATAAAGAGAGAAGTGGGCTGTTCCTTTTGTGGAACAGCCTATTTTTTATTGTCATCTTTTTCGGTAAGTCGATATTACTTGTCGAATCGCTAATACAATTTCATTTACCAACGAACCTTACACACGCATCTTTTTTATATTACAAAAGTGTAAGGTAAATGTAATGTTAACAAATAGCAGTTCCCTTCCAAAAGGCGCAAAATAGGTAATGGAAAAACAAGCGTAGGAGGATATATATGACGAAACCAGTTGTAGACGTAAAAAACGTTCAAAAAGTGTACGGTAAAAAAGGTGAGAACCAATCGCATGCGTTAAAAGGTGTGTCATTCTCGATTCAAGAGGGTGAGTTTGTCGGAATTATGGGACCATCTGGTTCTGGTAAAACGACATTATTAAATGTAATTTCAACGTTAGATAAAGCAACAGGCGGCGTTGTTGAAATTGCAGGAACAGATATTACGAAAATGAAGCAAGGTGAGCTTTCTGATTTCCGCTCGCAAAAATTAGGATTCATCTTCCAAGACTTTAACCTATTAGAAAACTTATCTATTTATGAAAACATTGCACTTCCACTTTCTCTTCAAGGTGTTCCATCACGTAATATTGGACCGAAAGTAGAAAAAGTAGCGGATATGTTAGGGATTACAGAAATTCTTCAAAAGTATCCATCTGAAGTATCTGGTGGACAGAAACAACGTTCAGCAGCAGCTCGCGCACTAGTACATGAGCCGGCAATTATTTTAGGGGACGAGCCAACAGGAGCTCTTGATTCTAAAAATGCAGCGAGCTTACTTGATGCGATGACAAACTTAAATCAAGAGCAAGGTGTATCTATTATGATGGTTACACATGATCCGTATAGTGCAAGTTACTGTCAGCGTATTTTATTCATTCAAGATGGTGAGCTATATAAAGAAATTCACCGCGGTGGTACGCGTGAAGAGTTTTATAAAGAAATTTTAGATGTACTTGCAGATTTAGGTACACAAAAAGCGTAAGGAAGGAGGTCTAGAGCATGTTATTCAAACTTTCCATGTCAGGGCTAAAGAGTAAGCTAAAAGATTACATCGTCTTACTTGTCGGTCTTGTCATGTCGATTTCAATTTTTTATATGTTTCAAACGTTAGCGTTAAACGAAGCCTTCCTTAAGGAAAATTCTACTATTGGTCAAATTGGATTCGTATTCCAAGCAGGTTCATTTTTACTAGCCATTATAACGTTCTTCTATATTTTATATGCGAACTCTTTCTTATTATCTCTTCGCCAAAAAGAGTTTGGTATGTATATGATGTTAGGAGCAAAAAAGCATAAAGTTACATTACTTATGTTTATTGAAACAATCGTATTAGGTGCTGCGTCTCTTGCGATTGGTATTATAGTTGGGGTAGGACTTGCAGAAGGTATCGGTCAGTTATTAATGAAACAATTAGAATTTGCAGGTGAAGGTTATAAAGCATTTTATCTGCCATCTATGACTGTTACGTGTATCTTCTTCTTTGCATTATTTGTATTATCAGCAATTATGAATAGTATTAAGTTATCACGTATTTCTGTACTGCAACTTGTACATGCAGATGCACAAACAGAACGTGTTGCGGTAAAAGGAAAAATGACAGGTTTAGTCGCATTCCTTGCGGTTATTTTATTAGGAATGGGCTATGCATCAATGATTTACATGGAAAAACTAAGAGAAATGGGAATTCTTATCGCATTAATTACAACAACAGCTGGTACTTACATGCTATTTGGATCACTTCTTCCAGTGATTATTAAAAAGTTAAAAAGTAATAAAAAGCGTAGTGAAAAAGGACTTAACGCTTTTACATTTGCACAATTAAACTTCCGTATTAATAGCTTAACAAAGGTGCTTGCGACAGTAGCGATGTTAGTTGCTCTTGGAGCAGGTGCGATTTCTGGTGGTATGGCGTTTAAAAATAACGTTATAAAAATGGTTGATGGTTTAGTAATCTATGATTCAGTAGTTCATAATCCAACAGCTGAAGAAAAGAAAATCTTAGACGGTATTACATTTAAAGAGAAAAGCGAATATCGTTACAAAGTTGATGATAAATACGTTTATTATGTAAAAGAGGATTTGGAGAAAAATCGTCCTTTAGTAAAAGATATGACAAATATAAAATCGATGAAGGATTTAGTGAATACGAAGAAGGCTTCACAGGAACTACCAGTAGGCGCAGTTTCTAGAGAAATGAATGAAAAAGATGCGAACGCTAAAGAACTTCCAGAAGAATGGGTAGATGCTTTTAGCACAATTCATCCGTATTATCTATACGAAGATCATGCAATTAAAATTGTAGATCAAAAAATGTACGATGAGATAAATGGTAAAGAAGGTATAGCATTTATCGGAAAAACAGATGATTTCTTAACATATACAAAAGAATGGAAAAAACTTGACGAGTTGCAACTAGATAAATATAAAAATGTAACAGCTGAAAGAATGAACAGTAAATATCAATCTTACGACATGTTCTACGGCGTTGCGAGCGGAACAGTGTTTATGGGATTCTTCCTTGGAATTGCTTTCTTAGCAATGATGGCAAGTTGTTTAATGTTCAAAATTCTTTCTGGTGCATCAAAAGATATTACGCGTTATCAAATGCTTCGTAAAATTGGGGTGCGCCGTGAATTATTAACAAAATCAATTTATAAAGAGTTATTCTTAGTATTCTTATTCCCAGCAATTGTAGGTATTGCTCACGTATTAGTTGGTATGAATATTTTCGGATTTATTTTACTTGATCCGTACTTCCGTATTTGGGTACCGATTGTTATCTTTGTAATGATTTATGCAATTTATTACTTCATTACCGTTCAATTGTATAAAGGAATTGTTCTTCCGAAAGAAGATTAATAAAAAACCGAGCGAAACTGCTCGGTTTTTATTATTTTCAGAAAAAACACTTTGATGTTACTGAAATATATAATATAATATAAATAAGTAACATAATATAAAAGTAGAAGCAGCTGGATAATGAAAGGAGGAATCCGATCTGTAGAAAGAGGCTGAACTTGTATCCCCCTATTATTCCTACCCCACTGTATTTGCACAATTATCAATTTCCAAATGAAAAATTTTCGAATCTAAAAGTATATTGTAAAAATAATGGATAATACATGGAAATCCCATAGCGTGATAAGGTAAAATGGACAACATGATGAGAAAATTACCGTTCATAAGATGAGGAGAATACATGTATGGAAGTTGTAGAGGCATTAAAAGATATAAGCCAAATTGAGGCTATGAAAAAGTATTTAAAAGAGCACTCGCAGCGAGATTATCTTTTATTTGTTATTGGAATTAACACAGGATTAAAGATTACTGAGCTACTTAGTATGAAATTTGAAGAGGTATTAAATGAAGATGGAACTGTTAAAGAGTTTTATTCTCTTCCTGTGAAAGATGAAAAATTCAAACAAGATATTTATTTAAATACAAAAGTAAAAGAAGCACTTTTAGAGTACGTACAATCTATTAATGCTCAAAGAGAAAACTACGTATTTCAATCTAATAAAACGACAAATTCAATTACGCGTCAACAAGCGTATCGTGTAATTCATAATGCTGCTGAAGCAGTTGGGGTTGTTGGTAAAATCGGAACGAACTCAATGAGAAAAACATTTGGATTTCATGCATACAAAAGAGGGATAGCGATTGCGCTATTGCAAAAACATTTTCATCACGCGACACCTTCAGAGACATTAAAGTATTTGGGAATCTCAAAAGATGAAGAATTTAAAACAGAGATTGATGTAGATTTGTAAAAGCCGTAACTAAAAACTTTAGGAGGCGGGAATATGAATATTAGAGAGAGTGAATTACCGGGCATTGGATGTAAGTTTGAAGTAATTACAAAAGGTAATGAAAAAATGGTTATCGTTATTCATGATGATGGCCGAAGAGAAATGTATCATTTTGATGCGGATCATGATGAAAGTATTTCAAGCATTTCTCTTCGTGATTCTGAGGCGAGACAAATTGCAGCTATATTAGGCGGAATGGTATACAGACCACAAGCGTTAGACACAATTGAGATGGCTTTTGAAGGATTATCAATTGAATGGTTTAAGGTGGAAAATAACGCACCAGTCGTACAAAAAACAATTGGTAGCTTACATGTCAGAAAAACGTATAACGTAACGATTATTGCTATTTTGAAAAAGAATATGAAGAAATTCTTTAATCCAGGTCCAGACTCTATTATTGAAGCTGGTGATATGCTCGTGTTATCGGGTGAAAGACATGAAGTGAAAAGAATTATTAATGAATTGCTTTCAGCAGGAGGTGATTCATAATCGATGGATACTTTAATCTTTGAAGTTGGAACTGCGTTAGTATTAGTAGCTTTTGCAGCTATCCTTGCTGCGAAGTTAAAGTTCTCGATTATTCCGTTTCTCATTATACTCGGTATGTTGGTGGGGCCTCATGCCCCAGATTTAGGACTTATCGATTTAAGATTTATTGAAAGCGGAGAAGTTATTTCCTTCCTCGGACGTGTTGGCGTCATATTCCTCCTATTCTATTTAGGCTTAGAATTCTCAATAAAAAAATTAATTAAATCAGGAAAATCAATTGCTTTTGGGGGGACTGTCCACATATCACTTAATTTCATATTAGGTTTGCTTTATGGATATGTTATGGGCTTCCCCTTATTAGAAACATTAATTATTGCTGGAATCATTACAATTTCATCAAGTGCAATTGTTGCAAAAGTAATTGTTGATTTAAGAAGATCTGGTAATAAAGAGACTGAATTAATATTAGGAATCATTATGTTTGATGATATTTTTTTAGCTGTATATTTATCAGTCGTTTCAGGGTTAGTGCTCGGTGGTGCAACATCATTTTTAGGTGCTCTTACATCGGTGCTCATCGCAGTAGGATATATGCTCCTATTCTTTGTAATCGCTAGAAAAGCTACGCCGTTTTTAAATAAAGTATTAGATATTTCGTCTAACGAAATTTTCATTATCGTAATATTCGCTATTTTATTCTTTGTAGCAGGATTCTCAGAAACGATTCATGTCGCAGAGGCGATTGGAGCGTTATTGTTGGGACTCGTCTTTTCTGAAACAGAGCATAGTGATCGGATTGAGAAGCTAGTCGTCCCATTCCGTGATTTCTTTGGAGCCATATTCTTTTTCAGCTTCGGTTTAAGCATAGATCCGTTTTCGCTTGGAGGAGCAGTGTGGTTGGCATTAGGAGCAGTTTTCATTACTCTAATCGGTAATTTTACTGCTGGAATGATTGCGGGACGTAAAGCAGGGTTATCCCATAAGGCTTCTACGAATATAGGTTTAACACTTGTATCACGCGGAGAGTTTTCCATTATTGTAGCGAATATCGGCATTGCGGGTGGCTTACTGGCAGCGATTAAACCGTTCTCTGCACTGTACGTTTTAATATTAGCATCGTTAGGTCCGTTATTAACGAAGGAATCTGGGAGAATATATTCTCTACTAGATAAAATATTTAAATGGAGCGCTAAAGAACGTGCAAAGCGAGAAAAAGAAGTTGGATAATATAAAAAAGAAGAGGCTGCATGAAGTTCATGCAGCCTCTTCTTTTTTATATATTGTTTCTGTTGTCGCTTTTTGTTAGTAAGTCGATATAATTAGAAAATCGCTGATAAAATCCAAGAAGTAATCAATATAATTTCACTTACCGACATCTCATTATCTGAATTTCATCAACTATTAATCAGTTGCCTTCCTATTTAAAAACGACTACAATTTTACTGTTATAGATGAACGAAAAAAATAGAATAGGAGGGGAGACTATGCCAAGGAAAGTATGGCTATTAGTAGCTGGGATGATTATTAATGTCACGGGTGCTTCTTTTTTATGGCCTTTTAATACAATTTATTTGCATGATCACCTAGGGAAATCTTTATCTGTGGCCGGAATGGTATTAATGATCAACTCGCTTACTGGTGTAATCGGAAACTTGCTCGGCGGTGTTTTATTTGATAAATGGGGCGGATATAAATCAATTTTAGTAGGAATTGTGATTACACTTGTATCGATTTTAGGCCTTGTGTTCTTCCACGGCTGGCCGTTATATGTTGTGTGGCTAGCATTAATCGGTTTTGGTTCTGGAATGGTCTTCCCATCGATGTATGCGATGGTTGGTACGGTTTGGCCAGAGGGCGGAAGACGAGCATTTAATGCGATGTATGTTGGACAAAACGTTGGTATTGCGATCGGAACAGCATGTGGTGGATTAGTTGCATCGTATCGTTTTGATTATATTTTCTTAGCAAACTTTATTTTATACTTTGTTTTCTTCTTAATTGCTTTTATTGGATTCCGTGGTATGGAAGACAAGAAAGAGCCAGGAGTGCAAAAAGAAGTCGAAACGAAAAAAGGTTGGTCGCTTACACCTGGATTCAAAGCACTTCTTATCGTATGTGTAGCATATGCTTTATGCTGGGTTACATACGTACAGTGGCAAGGGGCGATTGCAACACATATGCAAGAATTAAATATTAGTCTTCGTCACTATAGTTTATTATGGACGATAAACGGAGCCATGATTGTTTGTGCGCAGCCGCTAGTTAGTATGTTAATTCGCTGGATGAAGCGTTCGTTAAAACAACAAATTATGATTGGGATCTTCATTTTTGCGGCGTCATTCGTTGTGTTAAGTCAAGCGCAGCAATTTACGATGTTCCTCGTTGCGATGGTAACTTTAACAATTGGTGAGTTATTTGTTTGGCCAGCGGTTCCGACGATTGCAAATATACTTGCGCCAAAAGATAAGTTAGGGTTTTATCAAGGTGTTGTAAATAGTGCGGCGACTGTAGGGAAAATGTTCGGGCCAGTCGTTGGCGGAGCGATTGTTGATTTATACAATATGGAAGTATTGTTTATAGCAATCATGGTAATGCTTGTAGTAGCGCTTATTGCAACGAGCATGTATGATAAACGAGTAAAAGTAGAAGAAACAGTTGAAGAAAAAATTGCAGTTTAGTTTGACGGAACATGTAACATGTTTTAGAATATATTTAAATAAAACAACCTTTTGAACAAGGGAGATAGCTCGGCTGTCCTAAGACGCATTCGTTAGTTATTAAGAGTAACGATTAACCGAGAAGCCCCGCTTTAAGTAAGCTCTTATGAGATATACGAAGTGGTGGGTAGTTCATATTCACTCATATTTATAATAACAGTGAGAAGGAGTAGTAGTAATAGAAGCTGGTTTAGAGAGTTGACGGTCGGTGCAAGTCAATCCACGTTTCGTTATGAACTCGCCTTTGAGTTGCAGTTGTGAAACTAATAGTAGCAATTGCCGTTAATCCACGTTACGGATCTAAGCGAATGTATATTTTTTGTACATTAATTTAGGGTGGTACCGCGGGAATCTATAACCTCTCGTCCCTTTCTAGGGATGAGAGGTTTTTTGTATTTTGAGCGGTGAAAATAAATAGAATTTCAAGGAGGGTATCTCATGAGCTTTAATCATCAAGAAGTTGAGAAGAAGTGGCAAGGGTACTGGGAAGAGAATAAAACATTCCGTACGCCAGATGAGACAGAAAAACCAAAATTTTATGCACTAGATATGTTCCCATATCCATCAGGTGCAGGCCTACACGTAGGACATCCAGAAGGTTATACAGCGACAGATATTTTATCTCGTATGAAGCGTATGCAAGGATATAACGTTCTTCATCCAATGGGATGGGATGCATTCGGTCTTCCAGCAGAGCAATATGCACTTGATACTGGAAACAGCCCAGCAGAATTTACAGAGCATAATATTAATACGTTCCGTAACCAAATTAAAGCATTAGGTTTCTCTTATGATTGGGACCGTGAAGTAAATACAACAGATCCAAACTACTACAAGTGGACACAATGGATCTTCCTACAACTATTTGAAAAAGGCTTAGCTTACGTTGATGAAGTACCTGTAAACTGGTGCCCAGCACTTGGTACAGTACTTGCAAACGAAGAAATCATTGATGGTAAGAGTGAGCGCGGTGGACATCCAGTTGAGCGTCGTCCGATGAGACAGTGGATGTTAAAAATTACAGCTTATGGAGATCGTCTATTAGAAGATCTAGATGAGCTTGATTGGCCAGAAAGCTTAAAAGATATGCAACGTAACTGGATCGGTCGTTCTGAAGGTGCAGAAGTACACTTCAACATCGATGGTACAGACGAGAAATTCACAGTTTTCACAACGCGCCCTGATACACTATTTGGTGCAAGCTACTGTGTACTTGCTCCAGAGCATGCGCTTGTTGCAGACATTACAACAGCTGAGCAAAAAGAAGCGGTAGAAGCTTACATTAATTCTGTAAAAATGAAGAGTGATTTAGAACGTACAGAACTTGCGAAAGAAAAAACTGGCGTATTCACTGGTGCTTACGCAGTTAACCCAGTAAATGGTGAGAAATTGCCAATCTGGATCGCTGATTACGTTCTTGCAACTTACGGAACAGGTGCTGTAATGGCAGTTCCAGCGCATGATGAGCGTGACTATGAATTCGCATCAACATTCAATCTTCCAATGAAGGAAGTTGTAAAAGGCGGAGACATTACGAAAGAAGCATACACAGGTGATGGTGCACACGTAAACTCAGCATTCCTTGATGGCTTAAATAAAGAAGAAGCAATCGCAAAAATGATTGAATGGCTTGAAGTAACGAGCGCAGGAAATCAAAAAGTAACATACCGTCTACGTGACTGGTTATTCAGCCGTCAACGTTACTGGGGTGAGCCAATTCCAGTAATTCACTGGGAAGATGGCACAATGACAGCTGTGAAAGAAGAAGAATTACCATTAGTTCTTCCGAAAACAGAAAATATTCGTCCTTCAGGTACAGGTGAATCACCACTTGCTAACATTGACGAGTGGGTAAATGTTGTTGATCCTGAAACTGGTAAAAAAGGTCGTCGTGAAACGAACACAATGCCACAATGGGCTGGTAGCTGCTGGTATTACCTACGTTACATCGATCCAAACAATAGCGAAGCACTTGTAGACCCTGAAAAAGTAAAACAATGGCTTCCAGTTGATATTTATATTGGCGGAGCGGAGCACGCTGTACTTCACTTACTATATGCTCGTTTCTGGCATAAAGTATTATACGATATCGGTGTAGTTCCAACGAAAGAGCCGTTCCAACAATTATTCAACCAAGGTATGATTCTAGGTGAAAACAACGAGAAAATGAGTAAATCAAAAGGTAACGTTGTAAACCCTGATGATATCGTAGCAAGCCATGGTGCAGATACACTTCGTCTATACGAAATGTTCATGGGACCATTAGATGCTTCAATCGCTTGGTCTGAAAATGGTCTTGACGGAGCTCGTCGTTTCTTAGACCGCGTATGGCGCCTATTCGTTCAAGAGAACGGTGAATTAAGTGAGAAAATCACTGATGCACCAAATAAAGAGCTTGAAAAAGCTTACCACCAAACAGTGAAGAAAGTAACAGAAGACTATGCAGAGCTTCGCTTCAACACAGCGATTTCTCAAATGATGGTATTCATCAACGATGCATACAAAGCTGAAACACTTCCGAAAGAATATGTAGAAGGTTTCGTAAAAATGATTGCACCAGTTGCACCTCACATCGGGGAAGAGCTATGGAGCAAACTTGGATACAATGAAACAATCACATATGCAAGCTGGCCAACATTTGATGAGTCTAAACTTGTAGAAGATGAAGTTGAAATCGTTGTTCAAATTATGGGCAAAGTTCGCGCGAAACTAACAATGAGTAAAGACGCATCAAAAGAAGAAATGGAACAACTTGCACTTGAAGCAATTCAAGACCAAATCGAAGGGAAAACAGTTCGTAAAGTAATTGTTGTTCCTGGAAAACTTGTTAACGTTGTTGCAAACTAATGAATGAAAGAAAAGCTCAGAGCATTTATGCTCTGAGCTTTTTTATGTAGAAAATAATCTCAGGATCACCTTCATCTAAGTTTTCGATCATTCCACTGCGTATAAAACCATTTGCGTTAAATACTTTCTGCATACTTTCATTCGATTCGTTCGTTGAAGAAAAGATTTTTTGAGTAGGAGAATGACTTAACATATATGAGATTAACGAGCTTGCATAGCCTCGCCTTCTTTTAGTTGGCGAAACAATGATTAATGAGAGGAAAATACAACCAAAGAAATTTGTATCGTATGTTAGAAAACCGGAAATAGAATTATCTTCTTTTACAATGATGCAGCGGCCCTCATCAATAGTGTGCTTAATGTAATTTCGTCTACTATCGTTTCCAATTACGTCAATATCTATATGTACGATTGAATCTAAATCATTGATAGAAGCTTTTGTTACGTTCTTCAATAGAAATACCTCCTAGAAAAAATATTCAGTAAATTAATTTTATCATGAATGAAGAAAAAGGAGCGGAATTCCAATACAGACAAACACCTATTTTTCTATAGGAAATATGATAAAAAAGGTAGGCTAAATTGAGTAGAAGAGGTGAAAGGAATGAAAGGGATGGACAATAATGCACCACACGGCTTTTTCGGAGGTGGATCGGATAGTTATGAACAAATGATGTTAATGGGAGGAGCAGGTCAACAAGGATATGGCGGAATTCCGAGCTGGATGGGCGGAGCAGGTCACCAACAAGGATACGGTGAAATTCCGAGCTGGATGGGTGGAGCAGCAGGAGGATCTCCAACATCGGTAGCTGGCATGCAAACTGGAATGCCTACATTAATGGGAGGATTTTCGACATCAGGGGCTGGAATGCCTACAGTAACAGGAGGATTTCCGACATCAGTAGCTGGCGTACAGACAGGAATTCCAGTAGGAGTACCAACTACATTTCCTTCTTTCGTTGGAGGAGTGCAGACAGGATTTCCGGTACCGGGAGTAGGTGTTGTAGCAGGCGGAGTAGGTGGTTATCCGCAAGGTGTTCACGGTCACCATGTACATCACCATCACCAAGGACAACATGGCCACCATGTACATCATCACCACCAAGGCCATCAAGGCCATCATGTACATCATCATCACCAAGGTCACCAAGGCCATCATGGTCATCATCATCACCAAGGCCAGCATGGACACCATGGTCATCACCACCATCAAGGACATCAGGGGCAACAAGTACATCACCATGGACACCATCATATACATCCGCAGGCTGTTCTTTATCAAACGCATCAAGGCCATCATGGTCACCACCACCACCAAGGCCAGCACGGCCACCATGGTCACCACCAAGGGCACCAAGGGCACCAAGGGCACCAAGGGCACCAAGGGCACCAAGGGCACCAAGGGCACCAAGGGCACCACGGTCATCAAGGTCACCAAGGTCATCAAGGTCATCAAGGCCAACACGGTCACCAAGGTCAACAGCACCAACAATATCAACAGTATCAACAATATCAACAACAATCTTCTCCTTGGACAGGTGGAGTTGGAGCAGGAGGAGCAGGGGCAGCAGCAGGAGCAGCTAGTATTGGTGGAGCAGCAGGGCACGCTGGACACGTGGGTCATTAACGAGTCAAAGGAAAAAAGACATAATAAAAAACTGCTAGGAAATCCTAGCAGTTTTTTTCAGCTTCTTGGCGTTGACGTTCGATTTCAGCACGAAGTTGTGGTTCTGGTGCTTGCCAGCCTTCTGGTTTTAGGATTTTGCCGTCGCCTTCGCGGAATCGAGGTTTTCCATCAGGGAATAATTTTGCCATGTTTGCATTATTTACAATTTCGAATCCTTTATCTGGACGTACGCCCATTTCGGCAAACGTGCCGAATGCAAAGTAAATAAGGTCAATCAGTGCATCGTATTGATCTTCAACAGTCGTTGCTTCTAGAAACTCTTCTAGCTCTTCTTGCATAAAACTTGCACGGATTTTTGCACGTTCTTCTGTTAATTTTGTTGGAGTATTTGTCACGGGATGTCCGAATACTTCGTGCATTTTTGCAACAAGTTCGTATCCTTTATCTAAACCTTTTTCGTTTGTCATGTTGTTTCATCCTTTCTCGCTTAGTGCCGAATCCCATTGTAACATAAGGTGATTATGAAATGAAAAGGGACTGTCTAAAAGTTTCATCTTTTAGTTAAGATAGCGATAGTAAAAGACTATATCGATTTAAGGATAAAATATGACATAACCTGTTAATAAAAGAAAGCCATCCCGGAATACTTTTGGGACGGCCCTGCTCGTTATTTTTCTTCTTTTATAAAAACGGATAAAATAAGGTCGATGCCAAACATACCAACGAGCAACATTGGTATAACGACAAGTAAATAACGTGTGAAGGAAACATTTTTTAAGTATGTATGAGCAAATAAAAAGACGCCGAGAAATAAAATACCATTTAAAATAGGCTTTACTAATTTTTTAGACATAAGCTCCCCCGTAAATATCTTCTCTCTCTTTGGTAATAAAAAACTCCTCTCTCCGTTGTATCATGCTGGAGAGAGGAGTTCAATCATTTCTCATTCAATTACACCAGAATTTGTAATGTCAACGGTGTACTTTACTTTAATTGGCACATCTTTGTACATTTTTCGCCACTCTTCTAATTTAAATGGGCGATAATGTTGTCTATATTTTGCTCCAAGTCCAAGGGGATCAACATTTAGAGATTTAAACTGTTTAATTAGTTTTGTAGCTTTCGCATCTAATTGTTTTTCGACCGACTTAGCTATTTTTGTTGTATTTTTTTTGTTTTCTAAATTAAATTTTCTAGAGAGCTCCTGAATACGAGCTTCCACCTTTACATGAATATAGAAAGAAGGTTTCCCATTTTTTATGTTTACCTCGTAGGTAGGAACGGAACGAATGTTATTAATCATTGCATAGCCAGGATTGGTTTTAAATTCATGTGAGTCCAAGCGGTGCTTTTCTAGCAGTCCTTTGAAAACAAACATATCGTGGTACTTAATTGTTCCGACTAACTTATCCTTTTTCAAGAGACCGATACCAATAATCTTTATTTTATCTCCATGTTTTTTTAGGATAGGCATATAGGAATCTTGTCCTTCACGGTAGTACCTGAAGGCGCCTAAATACAAATTGTCAGTTGGCAAAGGGCCAGTGTCCATATTATGTTCTAACATTTTTTTTATATAAATCGCAACATTGTAAGATGTACTATATTTTCCTTTAAATAGTTCAGTACCATTGCCTTCTAATAGTCCAACATACAGCGAGTTACCAATATTCACATCACGAATTAATGTGTCAAAGGAGTTGGATAATCCTTTTTTAGCAATTTTTGTTGTGAATAAGGCAACACGCATTTGACCGCTTGCGAACGGTTGCGAAGATTCTAAAGATGTATCTGCCTTTACTTGTTTTACTGCGTTTCCTGTGCCTTCATAAACTTGAACTTTATTTCCCTTTTTTTGTATGGGGCAAACGAATGTAACCTTTACTTTATTATCTTTTGCTGTATCGAAGACAGTTCCTTGAATGAGTTGAACATCATCAATAATATTTTTTTGTAAGCAACCAGCTAGACTGAAGATACTGATGCAAACAAGAAGTATTAATTTTCTTTTGGTTTTTTCCATTTTCTTTTCACCCACACAATAATAAATAGAATTGGGATGTATACATATATAAGCCAAAAACTAACTTTAGATATATTGCTAATAAAATCATTAATATCATGCCTGTTCGTTAAAAGTTGTGAAACAACTAAAGTGATAAGCATAAATGCGATTAAAATACCTCGTTGCTTCACACGAAAGATTTCATGCGTTCCTCTAGTTGCAGCCCATAAAGGTAGGATAAAGCTGGTAATAATAACGAGAGCATAACCGGAAATAGCAATATACTCAAGTCGCTCTATAAAAGGAAGCTTAATAACTTGTGTCATGGACAGCTGAGACCAAATAGTTTTGAGTAATTGTTTTTCGCTAAAGAATGTAAAAGCGAGAATGGTACTAAACAAATATAGAATATTGGAAAATAATGCCCCATATTGCGCAAATTTATGGGATTTCTCTGGTTCTTTAACAAATGGATAAATCATAAGGAAAATTTCAAATCCTGTCATGCTATAAATAGATAGTTGAGCTGCTTTCAAAATATCTGTAAAAGAATGTGAAAATATTGGAAGTAAGTTATCCCAATGTGAGAATTTCAAAATGAAAAGACTTAGAAAGAGATAACCTAGTGTTCCACCAACGGAAATAACACAAATTCCTGCAATGACGCGGAATCCTGATGAAATAATGTAATAACTTATTAAACACATAAAGAATGTGAGCATCCAGGTGGATGCACTAGGAAACATCCATACTTGAATAATTTCGACATATGTTCTAACAACAGAAATGCTTACAATAAAAAAATAAGCCATAAAAATGATATTAATACCATTTCCGATCCATTTTCCAAAAAGTTGTTTGTGTAAATCAATTAAGTTTCCCTCTACATTTTTCAATGAATAATACATCATCCAGATGAGAATATGAATGATGATTCCTGTGAGGAGAACTCCTATCCAGCCGTCGTATCCAGCAGATTTTGCAATAATCCGAGCGAAACCGAGAACCCCGGCACCAAACTGTGCACTGTGAATTAAGAAGAAAACAAAGATAGGAGATATTTGATATTTCTCTTGAACTTTACTCATCAATGCACCTCATTCCTTATTCATCAAAATCCGATCGATGTTTTGTTGAAATTCCTTTCGCTGCTTTTTTTACATGTTGTGGCCTTGCTTGTACATCCCTTGTATCAATCATTGTTAAGGGAAAACGAATCCAAGAATCTTTAACAGATTGTTGTCTCGTTGGATAAAACAAAGCGTATGGTTTACGTAAGGAAGTAAGTCTAAATAGATGGGTAAATAAAAAGATAAATCCAAGAGAGATGCCGAAGAGTCCTCCTATTTCTGCGAATGCTAGAAATGGAAAACGTAGTAATCGAACGGCATTACCCATTTTATAAATAGGTGTAATAAAGGAAGCGAGTGCTGATAATGCAACGATAATTAATAAAATGTTACTCGTTAAACCAGCTTGTACAGATGCCTGCCCGATTACGATACCGCCTACAATACCGAGCGTTTGACCAACTTTCATCGGCAACCTCGCGCCAGCTTCTCTCAGTAAGTCGATTGCAAGTTCTAAAAAGAGTGCCTCAATTAAAGGTGGGAATGGTACTTGTGCCCTTGATAAAATCAAAGTTTCAAGTAAATCACTTGGAATGAGCTCATAATGATAATTTAAAACTGCAACGTATAACGGTGTAGCACAGATTGAAAATAGAACAGCGATAAGACGTAAAATGCGTGAAAATGTAGCGTATAGCCAAGAGACGTTATAGTCTTCTGGTGAAATGAAAAAATCAAAATAGGATACAGGTGTTAGTAGAACACTTGGAGAACCATCCACAAAAATAGCGATTTTTCCATCAATTAGTGCTTTTGTAACTCTATCAGTACGTTCTGTATTGATATAGAGAGGGAAAATCGACTTTTCACCCATTAATTCTTGTATATAAGCACTATCATTAATTTGATCATACTCAAGAGCACGTAATGATTCCTCGAGAAAATCTACATTATCTTTTTCAGCGAGGTTGTCTAAATACATCATGACAACTTTTGTTTTGGAAAACTCACCGACAATCATTTCTTTTGTTTGTAAATCTAAAACAGGAAGACGTTTTCGTACTAAATTAATATTCGTATCAATAGCTTCTACAAAGCCTTCTTGTGGACCGATAACTGTTGATTCATTTAATGGAGGGCTTGGTGCCCGGTAAGTATCAATTGCAATGTTTGCAAGCATACACTTTTGATCTTGCTGATTTACTTGAACAATCGCATGCCCCTTTAAAACCATGTCCTCAATTTTTTGTAAATCGTTCGTAATTGTAATACCGCTCATTGGAATATGTTCTTTCAATTCTTCTAGTGAAGCTTTAGGTCGTTCTAAAAGAGTAGGCATTAGATACTTTTGTAATTTCTCTCCATCAAGCGAAGGACGATAGTAAGAAATCCAATAAGGCATCGTTTCATCGTCAGATGTGTGATAATTAACAAAATCACTAGAATTTTTAAGCTTCGCTATTAAATCTTGTAGAGAATGAATGCGGTCTTTTTCTGGTTTTGAAAAATCATAAATACTATTACTTCCAGAGCTTTGCTGTTGATCTTGAGTAGAGTTGTTTTGCTTAGAATGTTGCTGTTTATCCTGGGATGAGTTATTTTGCTCAGCATTTTGCTGCTTATTTTGAGAAGATTCGTCTTGTTGAGCACTTTGTTGCTGATTCTGATCCGAATCGTCTTGTTGAGCATTTTGTTGTTGCTGTTGATCCTGATCGGAGTCATTTTGTTTAGAGTGTTGCTGTTGATCCTGATCTGAGTCGTTTTGTTTAGAGTGTTGCTGTTGATTCTGATCCGAGTCGTTTTGTTTAGCATTTTGCTGTTGATTCTGATCTGAGTCGTTTTGTTTAGAGTGTTGCTGTTGATGTTGATCCGAGTCGTCTTGTTTAGAGTGTTGCTGTTGATTCTCATCTGAGTCGTCTTGTTGAGCACTTTGCTGTTGATTCTGATCTGAGTCGTTTTGTTTAGAGTATTGTTGTTGATGTTGATCCGAGTCGTTTTGTTTAGCATTTTGCTGTTGATTCTGATCTGAGTCGTTTTGTTTAGAGTATTGTTGTTGATGTTGATCCGAGTCGTTTTGTTTAGCATTTTGCTGTTGATTCTGATCTGAGTCGTTTTGTTTAGCATTTTGTTGTTGATGTTGATCTGAATTATTTTGCTTAGGATGTTGTTGCTGATCCTGGTCTGAGTCACCTTGTTTAGAATTTTGTTGCTGATCCTGAGAAGACTCCTTGTGTTCCTCCTTTTTTTGCTCACCATTGTTACCTTTATTATGTTTCATACCTCTAGCCGGTTTTTGGTTATCATTCTCTTGACTATCAGGCTGTTGCTCCGAATTATCTGTTTCGCTTTTCTCTGTTGCATTTGATTTTTTTTTCTTACGTAGCCAATTCCAAATCATCTGTATGACCTCTTTAATTGTGTAATATAGTGCTATTTTGTGGCTAATTTTGTATATTATTCATTTATTTATGAAAAGAAGGAGGAGATTGGTTTGCATAGAAAAAATCCTTTAGTAAGCAGTACATACTATGACGGGAAGAGGGCGAGTCTGTGCAATTTGTAAAAAAAGAGAAGTTTGATTTAAAGGAGTTTACATTTGAAAATGGTAGGGTAATTCCTGTTCAAATGGGATATGAGACGTATGGCACTTTAAATAGAGAAAGGTCAAATGCGATTTTGGTTTGTCATTATTTCAGTGCAACTAGTCACGCGGCAGGAAAATACACAGCGCATGATGGGGAGTCTGGGTGGTGGGATGGTTTAATTGGACCGGGAAAAGCAGTTGATACAAATAAATACTATGTTATATGCACTGATAACCTTTGTAATGTGCAGGTGAAGAACCCTTATGTGATTACAACGGGACCGAAATCAATTAATCCGAAAACTGGAGATGAATATGCGATGGATTTTCCGGTTTTTACATTTCTTGATGTAGCTCGTATGCAATATGAGTTAATAAAAGATATGGGAATCGTAAGGCTACATGCTGTAATGGGACCGTCGGCTGGCGGGATGATTGCGCAGCAATGGGCTGTTCATTATCCTCATATGGTAGAGAGGATGATTGGTGTTATTACGAACCCGCAAAATCCAATTATTACGTCGGTAAATGTAGCGCAAAATGCGATTGAGGCTATTCAATTGGATCCAAGTTGGAAGGGCGGAAAATATGGAGAAGAGCAGCCAACGAAGGGGCTTCATTTAGCAAATAGAATGATGTTTATGAACGCATTTGACGAGCACTTTTATGAAACAACATTTCCTCGTAATAGTATAGAGATAGAACCTTATGAAAAATTTTCTGCATTAACATCATTTGAGAAAGAAATAAATAAGGTGGCATATAGAAGTATAGAGTTAGTAGATGCAAATTCGTGGATGTACACGGCGAAAGCAGTTTTATTACATGATATTGCGCATGGATTTTCGTCTTTAGAAGAGGCTCTTTCTAACATAGAAGCAAATGTCCTTATGATTCCATGTCAACAAGATTTACTTCAGCCATCTCGCTATAATTATAAAATGGTAGACATTTTGCAAAAACAAGGGAAATATGCGGAAGTGTATGAGATAGAAAGTATAAATGGGCATATGGCGGGAGCATTTGATATTCATTTATTTGAAAGGAAAGTTTATGAATTTTTAAATCGGAAAGTATCTAGTTTTGTGTAGAAAATAAACGGTGTGAAAAAGGTGCAATGTATGTAGTAGGCACCTTTTTTTACATGATTTGTAGACGGAAAATATATGTGGCAATTGCTATACCGAAGAACGCTATACTAAGTAATAGAAATAAGAATGATATTTCTTGTGGCGATTTTATCTTTTTATTATTTTTCATACTAAGGGCAATAATTGCAGCGATTAAGAAAATGATGCCCGTAATGAAAAGAAAAAGTGTCATTTTCATTGGCTCCTTTCATAAAACAAGTATATTGAGGATACAATGCACGAGTTATGTTTGTAAAGAATAAATTTTGCGGGAAAATTGAGAAATAAATTTTCCATTCTTTGCGTTCTTTCTTTCGCATGCTAAAATTGATTAGACATGCTTGTTGAAGGAAGAGACTAAAGGTTTTATTGTATATAAGGAGGAACGACATATGACAGAAGTTAAAACAATTACTACAGAAGAAGTACAAGAGCGTTTAGAAAATGGAGAAACATTATTTTTAGTAGACGTAAGGGAAGATGAAGAAGTAGCAGCAGGGAAAATTCCAGAAGCTGTACATATTAAAATGGGTGATATCCCAAATAAAGTGGATTTCTTTGATAAAGAGAATGAATATATCTTTATTTGTCGTTCGGGAATGCGCAGTGAAAATGTATGTCATTATTTAAATGAGCAAGGATTTAAAACAATGAACATGGTTGGCGGTATGCTTCAATATGAAGGTGAAACGAAATAAGTAGTTAAAAAAACTTGAAACGAGTCTGTTTCAAGTTTTTTTCTTTTGCATACAGTGTACAAAAGGGGGATAGGTAAATGGGGATTAACTTGCGGAAAGTAAAAATTATTAATAATACAGGAGCTGTTAATGTTGGTGACTGTTATGATATCTCACCTTTAGCTGTAGCAAAAATATATGCAGGTGCTGGAGGGTCGAGTGCGGCTATTTTTTTAAATGGGAAAAGACAGCCAGAAGCGGTGATTCGAACATCAGTGTTTCTTCCGCCATTAGCAACGAGTACACGTACATTAGGTTCATAGAGGAAAGGTAGAGTGTAATTATGCCTGCTCATATAAAAGAATTTGTTATTGTGAATAACACTGGGAATATATTTACCGGTGATAATTTAAGTGATACGTCCTTTACTGCTACGAAATCGTACAGTGGTTCAATGGGGTGTACTTGGATCGACGTTGTTACAGTAATAGGGACGGAGACCAAGCTTTGTTTGCAGCCGGGAGATTCGGTGACGACAACATATACAAGAGGTACTCCTGCTGGTACTGTAACAGGAACAAATATGGGGCAAAGTGTAAATGCATCGAGTATAGCACAAGCTGTCCCTAATACAGATAATATGGATTCAATTGCTGGACTCCCTTAAGGAATTAAGGGAGTTTTTATTATTTAAAATAAAAATAGTCTTGGAGATTATTTTTGTAAATACATATTAAGAAGAGGTTTGTTTCATGTAAAAAAGATGGTGTGTAGGTGGTGAAAGTATGAAAGAGCGCGATAAACAAAATTCATTAAACTCTAATTTCAGAATCTCGCCAAATCTTATTGGACCTACCTTTCCTCCCGTTCCAACGGGATTTACTGGCATTGGGATTACTGGTCCAACCGGTCCACAAGGTCCGACTGGCCCACAAGGACCAAGAGGAATTCAAGGTCCGATGGGGGAGATGGGCCCGACAGGACCTCAAGGTGTGCAAGGAATTCAAGGACCAGTTGGACAAATGGGGGCAACAGGGCCAGAAGGACAGCAAGGGCCACAAGGAGTAAGGGGACCACAAGGAGAAACAGGAGCGACAGGATCTCAAGGAGTGCAAGGGTTACAAGGTCCGATTGGTCCAACTGGAGCGACTGGAGTACAAGGAATACAGGGAATACAAGGATTACAGGGTCCGATTGGAGCTACTGGGCCAGAAGGAACGCAAGGAATTCAAGGTATACAAGGAGTACCGGGAGCAACTGGTCCACAAGGAATACAAGGAGCGCAAGGGATACAAGGTCCACAAGGACCGAGTGGAAATACGGGAGCAACAGGAGTAACTGGTCAAGGGATTACAGGCCCGACTGGAATAACAGGCCCAACAGGGATAACTGGACCATCAGGAGGACCTCCAGGTCCAACTGGTCCGACTGGAGCAACAGGTCCAGGGGGTGGACCGAGTGGAAGTACAGGGGCGACTGGAGCAACAGGAAATACAGGGGCAACAGGAAGTACAGGGGTAACAGGAGCAACGGGAACTACTGGTCCGACTGGAAGCACAGGAGCACAGGGCTTGCAAGGAATACAAGGGATTCAAGGGCCAATTGGGCCAACAGGTCCAGAAGGTCCGCAAGGAATACAAGGTATTCCTGGTCCGACGGGCGTAACTGGTGAACAAGGAATACAGGGAGTTCAGGGGATTCAAGGGATAACGGGAGCAACCGGAGATCAAGGTCCACAAGGAATACAGGGAGCTATAGGGCCTCAAGGTGTAACAGGAGCAACCGGAGATCAAGGTCCACAAGGTATACAAGGAGTACCGGGTCCATCAGGAGCAACGGGACCACAAGGAGTTCAAGGGATACAAGGTCCGATGGGTGAGATAGGCCCAACAGGTCCAGAAGGGCCAGAAGGACTTCAGGGTCCGCAAGGAATACAAGGAGTGCCAGGACCAGCTGGAGCAACAGGTCCAGAGGGCCCACAAGGAATTCAGGGAATTCAAGGGCAAGTAGGAGCAACGGGTCCAGAAGGTCCACAAGGAATACAGGGAATACAAGGGATTCAAGGTGTAACGGGAGCAACAGGAGCACAAGGAGCAACTGGAATTCAAGGCGTTCAAGGGAACATAGGAGCGACAGGTCCAGAGGGCCCGCAAGGTGTTCAAGGTGCACAAGGAGCGATTGGCCCAACAGGTCCGATGGGTCCACAAGGAGTTCAAGGAGTACAAGGAATTCAAGGAGCAACGGGTGCTCAAGGAGTGCAAGGTCCACAAGGAATACAGGGAATTCAAGGTCCAACTGGAGTAACAGGAGATACGGGTGTAACTGGAGCGACAGGGGAAGGAACTACAGGCCCAACTGGAGTAACCGGTCCAACAGGGGTAACTGGTCCTTCTGGAGGACCAGCAGGACCGAGTGGTCCAACGGGGCCATCAGGTCCGACTGGAGTGACAGGTCCATCTGGTGGACCACCTGGACCGACAGGAGCAACCGGTGTGACAGGAGCAACTGGAGATACCGGGGCGACAGGCTCAACTGGAGTGACAGGAGCGACGGGGCAAACGGGAGCAACAGGAGTGACTGGGTTACAAGGTCCACAAGGAATTCAAGGGGTGCAAGGAATCCAAGGTCCAACAGGCCCGCAAGGAGTTCAAGGTCCCCAAGGGATACAAGGAGTAACTGGAGCGACAGGAGATCAAGGTCCACAGGGAATCCAAGGTCCACAAGGAATTCAAGGTCCAACAGGTCCACAAGGAATTCAAGGGGAACAAGGTCCCCAAGGGATACAAGGAGCAACCGGAGCCACTGGAGCACAAGGTCCACAGGGAATTCAAGGGATACAGGGAGCGCAGGGCCCGACCGGTCCACAAGGCCCAACAGGAATTCAAGGTGTTCAAGGCGACATAGGTCCAACCGGTCCGCAAGGTGTGCAAGGATTACAAGGTCCACAAGGCCCAACAGGGGACACTGGAGCAACCGGAGCACAAGGTCCCCAAGGAATTCAAGGTCCACAAGGCCCGACGGGATCCACTGGAGCAACCGGAGCGACAGGCCCACAAGGAATTCAAGGCCCACAAGGAATCCAAGGTCCTACGGGAGTAACAGGTTCACAAGGCCAAACCGGAGCCACGGGTCCAACCGGTTCGCAAGGAATCCAAGGTCCAACAGGCCCAACAGGAGCTGGTGCAACCGGGGCCACTGGCGCAACGGGTGTGACTGGAGTTAGTACAACTGCAACGTATGCATTTGCGAATAATACATCAGGAACCGCTATTTCCGTTTTATTAGGTGGTACGAACGTACCATTACCAAACAATCAAAATATTGGCCCAGGAATAACCGTTAGTGGTGGAAATACTGTATTTACAGTTGCGAATGCAGGAAACTATTATATAGCTTATACAATTAATTTAACGGCAGGATTACTTGTAAGTTCTCGTATAACTGTAAATGGTAGTCCGCTTGCGGGAACGATAAATGCTCCGACAGTGGCTACTGGTTCATTTAGCGCACCGATAATTGCTAATTTGCCTGCGGGAGCTGCTATTAGTCTGCAGTTATTTGGATTAGTTGCAATAGCTACATTATCTACGACAACGCCAGGAGCTACTTTAACTATTATTAGATTAAGTTAATAGGAAGAAAACCTTGGGGCTTTTATGCTTCAAGGTTTTTATATCGTTATTTGTAGGTAATCTAATTGGTTAGGAAAGTTTTACTTTATTCACTTGAGCAAAAACATCGCAGTTCGAAAATATATTATAATAGAATGAAAAGAGAGAAATTTGGCAGAAAAGGAGGGTGGCGATGCAGGAGATGGTTAAAGATTTTTTTGGACGCCCACTTCAAGATTTGCGCATATCTGTCATTGATCGTTGCAATTTTAGATGTACATATTGTATGCCAGCGGAAGTGTTTGGGCCAGATTATGCTTTTTTAAAAGATGAGTTTTTACTGACGTTTGATGAAATTGAGCGTTTGGCAAAATTATTTGTTAGTATCGGTGTACGAAAAATTAGACTTACTGGTGGCGAGCCACTACTTCGTAAAGATTTAACAAAACTTATTGCACGTCTCGTGAAAATTGATGGGTTAGTAGATATAGGATTAACGACAAATGCGATTCATTTAACAAAGCAAGCAAAAGCATTAAAGGAAGCTGGATTACATAGAGTAAATGTTAGTTTGGATGCAATAGATGACGATGTATTTAAGGACATTAATGGCCGGAATATCAATACGAAACCTGTTATAAAGGGAATTATGGCTGCAAAAGAGGCCGGGCTTGATGTAAAGGTAAATATGGTTGTGAAAAAAGGGATGAACGACCATCAAGTACTTCCGATGGCTGCGTATTTTAAAGAGCAAGGAATCGCGCTTAGGTTTATTGAGTTTATGGATGTTGGTAGTACAAATGGATGGAACTTTGATCAAGTCGTTACAAAGCGAGAATTAATCGAAATGATTCATAGCGTGTATCCGCTTGAGCCAGCTGAAGCGCATTATTTCGGTGAAGTTGCGAAGCGATATCGTTACGTTGGAACAAATGTCGAAGTCGGTTTTATTACTTCTGTTTCTGAGTCATTTTGTTCCTCTTGTACGAGAGCGAGAATTTCGGCAGATGGAAAGTTTTATACTTGCTTATTTGCCACAGAAGGATTGGATGTAAGGGAACTTCTTAGAGGAAATCTTTCGGATGATGAGTTAGTAAGTGTTATACAAGATGTATGGATGAATAGAAAAGATAGGTATTCAGATGAACGGACAGAAGAAAGTGCAAAGAATCGTCCGAAAATTGAAATGTCTTATATAGGAGGATAAGGAAGGGGGCTATCGTATGCAGGAGCGATATTCAAGACAAATATTATTTTCTGGTGTTGGAGAAGAGGGACAGAGAAAAATTAGAGAGAAGCATGTGCTTATTATCGGCGCTGGTGCTCTCGGTGCAGCGAATGCAGAGGCGATTGTTAGAGCAGGTGTTGGAAAAATAACAATTGCGGATCGTGATTATGTAGAATGGAGCAATTTACAAAGGCAACAATTATATACAGAAGAAGATGCAAAGCAGTATAAACCGAAGGCGGTAGCAGCGGCAGAACATTTACAAGCGATTAATTCTGAGGTGGAAATAAATCCGGTTGTGACTGATGTAACAGTGCAAGAAATGGAAGAGCTAGTGAATGATGTAGATTTAATATTAGATGCGACAGATAATTTTGAAACGCGTCTTCTTATTAATGATATTTCACAAAAGTATAATATTCCGTGGATATATGGTGGTTGTGTCGGAAGCTACGGAGTAACGTATACAATTTTACCAGGAAAAACACCGTGTTTCCGCTGTTTAATGGAGCATCCGGCGAGCGGGGCAACATGTGATACGGCCGGTATTATACAGCCGGCAGTGCAATTAGTAGTTGCGCATCAAATAACGGAAGCGCTGAAAATATTAGTAGAAGACTATGGAGCGCTTCGCGAAACGATGTTATCGTTTGATCTTTGGAATAATCAACAGATGGCATTTAAAGTAAATAGGCAGAAAAAAGACACGTGTTTATCTTGCGGAAGATTACGTACATATCCGAGTTTAACATTTGAAGCACAAACGAAAACAGAAGTGTTATGTGGCCGAAATACAGTACAAATTCGTCCAGGTGTGCGGAATGAATTTAATTTAGAGGAAATTAACAAGCGCTTACAAAGAAGTGTGGATGTAAAAGCTACTCCGTATTTATTATCATTTCTCGTAGAGGAATTTCGTTTTGTTTTATTTACAGATGGCAGGGCGTTTATTCATGGGACGAATGATATAAATGTAGCAAAACGTTTATATGCAAGATATATAGGTTGAACCTAAAGAGAAACCCTTTAGGTTCAACAGAGAGAAGGTTAAGACTTTCTCGTATAATCTCCACTTTTTCCACCTGTTTTTTCAAGTAAGTACGTTTCGCCAATAATCATACCTTTATCAACAGCTTTACACATATCGTACACGGTAAGAGCGGTAGCGGAAGCAGCAGTTAAAGCTTCCATTTCAACACCGGTGCTACCTTCTGTTTTAACTTTTACTTCAATAAGTAATCGATATTGTTCTTCGGATTGTTTCCAATCGAAAGAAACGTCAACACCTTTTAATAATAAAGGATGGCACATTGGGATAATATCAGAAGTGCGTTTCGCAGCCATAATACCTGCGATTTGCGCAACTGCTAATACGTCACCTTTCCCGATTTCATTGTGAGAGATTTTATCGTAAATTTCTTTTGTAACGACAATGCTAGAGCACGCAATTGCTGTTCGAACGGTTGCTTTTTTGTCGCTTATATCAACCATCTTCGCGTGTCCTTGGTCATTAAAGTGTGTGAATGAAGACATGGAATTCCTCCTTGAAGTAATTTCTATTTAATATATAAAGTTTAATCGAGATAAAAAAAATTGCAAATATGAGGTGAGAAACGATGGTAGAAAAACGAATTCCGATTCAAGTTGCCGAGGCAGTAGAGAGGGTAATGGAATATGCGAAGAATGGTGAAATAGAAGAGATTTCTATTACGGAAAGTTATGGGAGAATTCTTGGGGAGGATGTTGTCTCTGATCATGACGTTCCTCATTTTGATCGTTCTCCTTACGATGGTTTCGCAATTCGAGCAGAAGATACGAAAGAAGCAAATCAAGAGAATTCGATTGAGTTTGAAGTGATAGGAGAAATCGGGGCGGGATCTGTTTTTTTAGATGAAGTAGGCCCTTTTAAAGCAGTTCGTATTATGACGGGAGCAGCTATTCCAGATGATTGTAATGCAGTCGTAATGCTAGAGCTGACGGAAGGTTTTGAGAAGAACGGAAAAGCATATATGAAGTTAAAGCGTCCTTTTAATAGTGGTGACAATGTGTCATTTAAAGGAGAAGATATAAAACAAAATCAAGTTCTCGTTAAGAAAGGTGTTGCAATCAATCCAGGTGTTGCGGCCTTATTAGCGACGTTTGGATATAGTGCTGTGAAAGTTGTGAAACAGCCTGTTGTGGGTATTGTGACGACAGGAAGTGAATTGTTAGAAGTACATGAGTCGTTAGAGCCGGGGAAAATTAGAAATAGCAACTCTTATATGATTGCGGCTCAAATTATGAAAGCCGGAGGAAAAGTTCGTTATTATGGCCAACTTGCCGACGAGTTAGATGCATGTTTTACAGCTGTTCAATCGGCGATGAATGAAGTTGATATTTTAATTACAACAGGCGGTGTGTCGGTAGGAGATTATGACTATTTGCCGGCTATTTATGAGAGATTACAGGCGAATGTACTCTTTAATAAAATAGCGATGAGACCAGGAAGTGTAACGACAGTAGCTGAAGTTGATGGAAAGTTACTTTTCGGTTTATCAGGAAATCCATCAGCTTGCTACGTAGGCTTTGAGTTATTTGTGCATCCGGTTATAAAGACATATTTGTATGCGAAGGAGCCTCACGTATATAGAGCTGATGCTATTTTACAAAAAGATTTTCCAAAGCCAAATCCGTTCACTCGTTTTGTAAGAGCAAAGGTGACAATCGCGGAAGGGGCATTACAAGCAATGCCGGTCGGTTTAGATAAATCGAGTGCGGTATCTTCACTCGCGGATGCAAATGCTTTTATTGTGTTGCCTGGAGGAACGAGAGGATTTGAGGCAGGGATGAAAGTGTCTGTATTATTGTTAGAGCACGCCGAGGGATGTGATTGGCCATGGGCAAAGCCCCTTCAATCTTACAAATAGTAGGGTATCAAAATAGCGGGAAAACAACACTTGTTGAGAAAGTTGTGTATGCATTAGCTGAACGAAAAATGAAAGTTGCTACCATTAAACATCACGGACACGGAGGTTTTCCAGAAGTAGCGCAAAAAGATAGTGAAAGGCACCGCCAAGCTGGTGCTGTTGTCAGTAGCGTAGAAGGCGCTGGGTTACTTTCACTTTCGTCATTAAGAGAGGAATGGCCTTTGCAAGAAATTATTCGCTTATATGAGTTTTTTGAAGTGGATACAATCTTAATTGAGGGCTATAAAAAAGAGAGCTATCCGAAAGTCGTGTTACTTCGTTCTGAAGAAGACGTTGAACTTTTACATAAAGTAGAAAATATAGTAGCGGTTATTACGTGGCATGATGCTCCGGCGAACTTACGAGAAGAATATAAAGTATTTCATATAACAGAAGAAGAGTTGTATATAGACTGGTTTTTACAAACGGTAAGGAGTACAAAATGACAAATACGTATTATGAAGTAATTGATACAGAAATCTCGATTGAAGAGGTAGCGAAGAAAGTAATTCGCCGTGAATGCGGTGCTGTTACAACATTTATTGGAACGGTTAGAGAGTTTACGAAAGGGCGTCGTACATTATATTTAGAATATGTCGCTTATAAAACGATGGCAGAAAAGATGCTACAGAAAATCGGCTTAGAAGTGAAAGAAAAATGGCCAGGTACACACGTTGCAATTACACATCGCATCGGTACACTGCAGATTTCTGATATAGCGGTTGTTGTTGCTGTTTCAACGCCGCATCGTAAAGCGGCTTATGAGGCGAATGAATATATTATGGAACGCATAAAACAAATTGTTCCGATTTGGAAAAAAGAGTTTTGGGAAGATGGAGACTCTTGGATTGGTGATCAATTAGAAAAAACGCCATATCCGGCTGGAGAGCCTGGGAAGGAGCTATAAGTATGATTCGAGTATTGTTATTTGCGCACTTGCAAGAGGAAGCAGGAACAAGTGAATTACAAATAGAGAAAGAAAATATTACGGTTGCAGAGTTAAAAAATGTTGTCGCGAAAGAATATAATGTAGCAGTGACAGAACCAATTATGGTTGCGATTAATGAAGAATACGCTAATGAAGATGACACGATTCAATCTGGTGATGTTGTTGCACTAATCCCGCCAGTGAGTGGTGGTTAATATTGGATTCCTTAAAACGACTTTCCTACATAGGGAAAGTCGTTTTTTTATGGCAGTTTTGAGAACACTAGTCTATAGAACAAGGAGGGAACTATGAAAAAAATATGTGTAGTTATCACAATGCTATGTGCGGCCTTTTTCTCTTCTCCAAGTGATTCTTTCGCGAAAGAATCAAGAGAACAACTTTTAGAGAGTGCATTATCGAATAGGTACTATTCAGTTGTTAGACAAGTGACAGAAGATCAATATGAATGTGATTCAGTTATAAATATAAAGCGTCTCGGCAAAAAAGATGAGTTCGTTCCTAGATTTGAAGTGACGCTACAATTTCTTACATTTCAAGGGGCGCATAATCCGCCGAATGATAAAGTTACACTTACTTTGGAAGATCATTTAGATCATATAAAAATAAAGAAGGTGGAACGAGAAAAAAATGTCTCTAGTGCAATCGTAGAAAAGGTTTGCGCACGAGCGAAGGAAAAAATGAAAGCACACTCTCATGGTGTAGAGCGGTAATTAATGACATTTTGTAGAGAAAGGTAATGAGCGATGGATATACTTTTAGCGATTTTACCGGCTATATTTTGGGGAAGTATTGTGTTATTTAACGTGAAACTGGGCGGAGGACCGTATAGTCAAACGCTCGGTACGACGCTTGGCGCACTTATTTTCTCGATTGTTGTTTATATTTTTGTGAAGCCAGTACTAACTCCTACTGTTATTGGAGTTGGAATTGTGTCAGGTTTATTTTGGGCGCTTGGTCAGGCGAATCAATTAAAAAGTATTGATTTAATGGGTGTTTCGAGGACGATGCCGATTTCGACAGGACTTCAATTAGTTGCGACGACTTTATTTGGAGTCATCGTATTTCATGAGTGGTCTACGACAATATCAGTCGTTCTTGGCGTGTTGGCGCTCGTTTGTATTATTATCGGTGTTATTTTAACATCGCTTCAAAGTGAAGAAGAAAAGAATGCAGAGCAAGCAGGGAATTTTAAAAGAGGCATTATCATTTTATTAATTTCAACAGTCGGTTATTTAGTTTACGTAGTAGTGATTAGGCTATTTAACGTAGATGGTTGGTCGGCTTTATTACCACAAGCAGTTGGTATGGTATTAGGGGGCATTTTACTTACGTTTAAACATCATCCATTTAATAAATATGCGATACGAAATATTATTCCAGGATTAATTTGGGCAGCTGGAAATATGTTTTTATTCATTTCGCAGCCGCGTGTCGGAGTCGCAACAAGTTTTTCATTATCGCAAATGGGGATTATTATTTCGACGCTTGGCGGGATTGTTATATTAGGTGAAAAGAAAACGAAACGCCAATTGACGGGGATTGTTGCCGGTATCGTTTTTATTATCGCAGCTGGAATTATGTTAGGTGTTGCGAAAAGCTAAAGGGGGTATTGAAATGTATAGTGATTTAGAAGGAAAAGTCGTCGTTATTACAGGATCAGCAACTGGTCTTGGAAGAGCGATGGGAGTAAGGTTTGCTAAGGAGAAAGCGAAAGTGGTTATTAACTATCGCTCCCGAGAGTCTGAAGCGCATGATGTACTAGAAGAAATTAAAAAGGTAGGCGGAGAAGCGATTGCTGTAAAAGGAGATGTCACGAGTGAATCGGATGTTGCGAATCTCATTCAATCTGCTGTAAGAGAGTTTGGTACGCTCGACGTTATGATTAATAATGCGGGAATAGAAAACGCGGTACCATCTCATGAAATGCCGCTAGAGGATTGGAATAAAGTAATTCATACAAATTTAACAGGTGCTTTTTTAGGAAGCCGTGAAGCGATTAAATATTTTGTGGAAAACGATATTAAAGGATCTGTCATTAATATGTCTAGCGTTCATGAAAAGATTCCGTGGCCATTATTTGTGCACTATGCAGCAAGTAAGGGTGGCATTAAACTGATGACAGAAACGTTAGCGTTAGAATACGCACCGAAAGGTATTCGAGTAAATAATATTGGGCCAGGTGCAATAAATACGCCGATCAATGCAGAAAAGTTTGCTGACCCTAAAAAACGTGCTGACGTAGAAAGTATGATACCGATGGGTTACATTGGAAAACCAGAAGAAATTGCAGCAGTAGCAACTTGGCTTGCTTCGTCAGAGGCGAGCTATGTAACTGGAATTACGCTATTTGCAGATGGCGGAATGACGTTATATCCATCATTTCAAGCTGGGCGTGGGTAATAAAAAGGACAAAGAGTTCGATCTCTTTGTCCTTTTTGCAAAAAAAAATAGCGGCCAGCTATTTTAAAATTAATGATTAATTGTATCTTGAAGAAATTCTGTCGCTTGATGTTCAGAAACATTTTGTACGAGTGCAACTTCGCTAATCATCATTTTTCGTGCATTATCTAGCATTTGTTTTTCGCTCGCATTTAATGCTCTTTCTTTATTACGGCGAAGTAAATCCCGAACAACTTCTGCACTATCTTGCAGATTGCCGTTTTTCATTTTTTCCATATTCATTGTATATCTTTGTTTCCAGGAAAGTGATGTATCTGATTCCCCGTTTTGAAAGTCAATAAGTATATCATCTAACGTACATTTATCTACGATATAACGAATACCTGATTTTTTTAGTTGATCCATAGGAAGCATTACTTGCATATCTTTACTAATGATACGTATCACACAATATTGACGTGTTGTTCCTAATATTTCTTTCTCTTCAATGGCTTCGATGACCCCTGCGCCGTTCATTGGATAAACGATTTTATCACCAATTTGAAACAAATCATCCACCTCCATATGTGGTAACCACTTTTAATGATATCACAAGTTTGTAAAAATGTCAAATTTTATATAATACCATAATATTAATATTTGAGTCAATAAGTAAAAACTCTTTTTTTATATTTTTTTACTTTTTCTTATTGATGGTTTTTTAGAAAAATAGTACAGGCGAAGAAAGAAGGCATATCCACTTATTTTTAAGCATAAAATGTAAAATCGCTAATACAATATACCTAAATCCGTTCTTTGCAAAGGAGGGAGAGAAGGTGGGGCGCACAATAAAAATTGATATTACAAATAAAGTGGTAGCTAAATTTAGACCAGATTGTTTGGAATTATATACGAGTAAATTTATGATAGGTAAGTTTTATGTCTATACTGAAGGTAAACAATATGTGTTAGAAGACGGATATATATATGAAGACGGAAAATTTTATCGCATCATAGATACGCACCGTGGCAATAATCAAGCGGCGGAGGGCTGCGATCTAGGATGGTGTTAACATGATTCGTGTAAAAGTGTTTGATGAAAGTCATGAAAAAGACTTAGAAGACGCTGTAAATGTTTTTTTGAAAAAGATTGATGATAGTAACTTTGTAGATATTAAGTACCAAGTTGGTGTTTCCATTAACGATGACGAAAACCAAATTTATTGTTTTTCAGCAATGATCGTTTATAAAGCATAAAAAAGAGCTGGGTGAGCCAGCTCTTTTTTATGCTTTATGTTGGGACAACATGTGTCGGTAATACGTTCATAATAGATTGGGGTGTACCTAATTTCTTTGTCGTTAAAAGAGGCTCCCCTGTTTCATGGTTTTGGGCATCTGTACACATACCAAGGTGATAGCGATCACCTAAAAATGGATCGATATAAAAACCGTTTTTGAATACTTTATCATTCGGATGTTTTTCATGGTGAATGTCAGAACAGTTAATGCAATAGAACATAGCTTTCATCCCCTTTTTATTTTTGTTTGAAAAAAGTGAGTCGGTAGTCATTTCGCTCCTAAGGAAATGTTGAGGAGAAGAGAAATAACTACCTACTCAAATGGTGGGCATATTCCTTCTGATTTTTCATATCCCGCGTAGTGTCCCTTGAGGGAAGGAGGAGAGACGAAAT
Source organism: Bacillus cereus group sp. RP37 (assembly GCF_040459695.1). Lineage (NCBI taxonomy): Bacteria > Bacillati > Bacillota > Bacilli > Caryophanales > Bacillaceae > Bacillus > Bacillus cereus group sp. RP37. The sequence goes on from NZ_JARVHP010000001.1 coordinate 730,252, forward strand.
ACGCATGATATAAGCAAGGCTCTTCTTTCAAGATGAATGATGGGGTTTCATGTTAAGAGAAGTTTTTATTTTTTGTTGCCTTTGTGAGTATATTATGAAGGAATGCTGAGAGGGTGTTTGTCCTGTTGAAAAAATGTTGAGGATTTCTCAACAGTAAAAAAGAATTAGCGTTGACATGAAACTAAAAGGTGTTATATCATCTAAATATAACCAAAAGGTGTTATATTTGAGCGCCGAATAAAGGAGAAAGAAACAGTAAACAAAAACATAGACAAAAGTAGGCAAAGTAGTTATTTACACAAGAGTATCAAATTCAGGTCAGAAAGATGATTTAGAAAATCAGGTTGAGTTTTTAAAAACATTTGCAAATGCACGAGGAATGATTGTAGATGAAGTTATCAAAGATATTGGTAGCGGATTAAACTACAAAAGAAAACAGTGTAATAAGCTGATTGACAGTTGTATGGAAAGAAATATTTCGACGATCATCATTGCACACAAAGATAGATTTGTACGTTTTGGATATGATTGGTTTGAAGAGTTTCTTCGTAAAATGGGAGTGGAAATTATGATTGTTAACAATGAAAAATTATCTCCTCAAGAAGAACTTGTTCAGGATTTAATATCTATCATTCATGTATTTAGCTGTAGAATATATGGGTTGAGAAAATACAAAAAGAAAATCTCGGAAGATGAAGACCTATGAAAAGAGCATATTTAATAGAAATCAAACCGACAACTGAACAAGTTAGTAAAATCCATCAAACTATTGGGGTCTGTCGATATGTATATAACCTGTATATCTCTAAAAATAAAGAGGCATATGAGTCGGAGGGGAAATTTCTTAGTGGCTATGACTTTTCCAAATGGCTAAACAACATTCATACAAAAGAGTGTGATCAGTGGATTAAAGAAGTGTCGAGCAAAGCGGTAAAACAAGCGATTATGAATGGAGATAAAGCTTTTAAGCGATTTTTTAAAGGTTTATCTCAGTTTCCACGATATAAAAAAAGAGGAAGCAAGATGTGAAGTGCTACTTTCCGAAAAACAACAAAACAGATTGGACAGTAGAAAGACATAGAGTAAAAGTCCCTACAATTGGTTGGGTAAGGTTAAAAGAGTATGGATATATCCCTAAAAATGCAACTGTAAAAAGTGGCACAGTATATCAAAGAGCAGGAAGATATTTTGTATCTGTACTTTGTGAATTGGAAGAAATGGCAACAAAGTTAGCACTCAATAAAATAGGTCTAGGGATTGATTTAGGAGTGAAGGATTTTGCTACACGTAGCGATGGTATCGTTCATGAAAACATCAACAAAACAATAAAAGTAAAAAAGATAGAAAAACGGTTAAAACGTGAACAACGCTCTTTAGCACGTAAATTTGAAAATCTAAAAAAGAGAGGTGAAAAATCTGTTACTAATAAAAGAGTGAATATAGATAAAAATGTTCTTAGAGTGCAAAAGTTGCATGCTCGATTAGCGAATATTCGAATAGAGTATGTAAAGTCTATTGTAAATGATGTGGTGAAAACCAAGCCAACGTTTATTACAGTAGAAGATTTGAATGTGAAAGGTATGATGAAGAACAAACATCTATCTAAAGCTGTAGCACAACAATGTTTTTATGCTTTTAAAACATTGTTATCAACGAAATGTAGGGAATATGGAATTGAACTACGGCAAGCGGACAGATTCTATCCATCTTCTAAAATATGTTCATGTTGCGGTCAAAAAAAGTCGGATTTAAAGCTGTCTGACCGAGTATATACATGTGAATGTGGCAATGTAATAGATAGAGATTTAAATGCGTCAATCAACCTTTTACAAGCAAAAAAATATACAATACTAACGTAAATAGATTGTATATATGTACGGTGGGCTACATCGGAATTTACGCCTGTGGAGTGTCACAGCAAACTGTAGTAGCAAGTGATTAGCGAGGCAGGGCACGTAGAAGCAGGAATACTCTAAGAATATTCATTTGTCTATATTTTTAGTAGCAGAATGAAAATGGAACAACAAAATACATTAACTGATATTAAACAAACGATCGTTTTCAACGCGTCTATTCAAAAAGTATGGAATGTAGTATCAACTGCAGAAGGGATTGCCTCATGGTTTATGCCAAATGATTTTGTATTAGAGGTAGGGCATGAATTTCATGTGCAATCACCATTTGGGCCATCACCATGTAAAGTGTTAGAAATTGATGAGCCAAATCATCTATCTTTCTCATGGGATACAGATGGCTGGGTTGTTTCATTTAATCTGAAAGATCTAGGAGATAATAAAACAGAATTTACATTAATTCACGGCGGCTGGAAACATCCTGATGAAATTCTTCCGAAAGCGAATGCGAAGAGCTCTATTATTCGCGATAGAATGAGCGGTGGATGGGTAGCGATTGTAAATGAAAAACTGAAAAAGGTTGTCGAAGGTTAAGTGTCCTCTTCAGCAGCGAAATATGATGTATTTCAAGCAATTGCTGATCCAACCCGCCGAGAAGTAATACGGTTATTAAGTGACAAAGAGTTACCGATTTCAAAAATAACGGATCATTTTCCGATGAGTCGTACTGCGGTTGTAAAGCACCTTCATATTCTTTCAGAAGCAAATTTAGTAAGTGGAAGAAAAAGTGGAAGAGAGAAGATATATCGTTTGCATCCAGAACCACTAGAGGAATTACAACAGTGGCTCTCGTATTATGAGCGTTTTTGGGATAATAAATTGTCCATGCTGAAACATATTGTGGAGAATGAAGAGTAAAAAGAGGATGACCATTTTGGTCATCCTCTTTTTTATTGCTCACTTGTTTGTGTAGCTGGCTTTAATAAAAGCCAAGCGATAATTAATGTAAATACTGCTAATACGAAAGTACTCATATAAATGACGTGAACACTTGCTGCTAACGCTTCTTGCGATTCGGTTACTACGTTTGCTGTAGTTCCTCCGTGTCCGCCACCAGATACAAGATCAAGGTTTTTAATACCACGTGCGTGAATCATCGTATTGAAGATTGTGCCGAATATTGCAGCACCTAATGTTTGACTAAATGTATTAATAAATGTGTTTAAACCAACGGCTGTTCCGCGTGTATGAGCTGGTACGGCTGCTTGAATTGTTACCATGTAAATCGGTGTCACAAGCCCCATTCCTAAGCCGAATAATCCGACTGCTACATAAATAAGAAACGATGGTGAATGTGTTGATAATGTAAATAATAAGAACGTAGCGACTGATAAAATGCTAGCTCCAAGTAAAATAATTTGTTTCGTTTTTAATTTGCCAACTAAGTTACCAGAGAACATTGCACCGAATGTCCACATAACAGGAATCGGCATTAAAATGAGTCCGGCTTCTGTCGCGTTTTTTCCTAATACACCTTGGCTCCAGATTGGAAGGTATACCGTAATACTAATAATCATGGCACCGGCAATGAGAGTTAGTATGTTTATCGTAGATAATGTACGATTAGAGAAAAGTGCTAACGGAATTAATGGTTCCGGAGATTTTTTCTCGATGAATAAGAAAAGAATGAATGAAACGACGGCAAAGATTAATAGACCGATAATTGTAATGTCTCCCCAGTTTTGCTTACTGCTACCTGTTAATAGTGCGTATAGTAGAGCGATCGTACTTAATGAGAAGACTGTTGCACCAAGATAGTCGATATGATGCTTAGCAGGCTTAATAGATTCTTTGTAGTAAATGGCAATCATTAAGCAAGCGATAATTCCGAATGGAACGTTTAAGAAGAAAATATAACGCCAAGATAGAGAATCAACTAAAAATCCACCTACTAACGGCCCGATAACACCAGATACACCCCAAACGGCACTCATCCAGCCCTGTGCTTTCGCGCGGTCTTTCGCTTCGCTATATAGGTCTCCAATAATCGTCATTGTGATCGGCATAACAGCACCAGCGCCTATACCTTGAAGAGCACGGAAGAAGATTAATTGTTCCATTGATGTAACGACTCCGCAAAGTGCAGAACCGATTAAGAAGATTGCTGCTCCAATGAGCAAAACTTTTTTACGGCCAAATAAATCAGCCAATTTTCCGTATATTGGAGTCGAAACAGCTGTTGCAAGCATATAAATTGCATATACCCAACTAACAAGTTCGACGCCTGACAAATCACTCGTTATACGAGGGATCGCTGTACTAACAATCGTTCCTTCTACCGCAGAAAGAAACGTCATTAGCATTAAAGACATCATGACTTTTTTTCTCATTTGTTTTCCCCTTACCCTTTTTCAATTGTTCAACAATATAAAATATAAAGGTACTAAGGTATATAAAGCAACAAAAAAGAAATGGGAGGGTGAGAGGAGGGGATATTTGTCGTTCTTTGTTGGTAAGTCGATATCTCTTGCTGGATCGCCGATATATCTTGCAAAAGCACTTATATAATTTCATGTACCTATAAAAAAAGAAACAGGAAGCCCTGTTTCTTTTTTAATACTGCATTTTTGCATTTTCTCCAGCTGTTGTTCCGGCAATTCTACCAGTAACAAGAGCAGATGTAATGTTATAGCCGCCAGTATAACCGTGAATATCAAGAACTTCTCCGCAGAAATATACGCCGTTCGTGAATTTAGAAGACATTTCTTTCGGATTAATTTCTTTAACGGATACACCGCCGCCAGTAACAAATGCTTTTTCAATTGACTGCGTACCATTTACATTTACAGTAAACTCTTTAAAGTCTTTCACAAGTGCACGAATCTTCTCGTGAGAAACTTGTCCAGCTTGTTCACTACCGTCAATTTCATTTTTTTCTAATAAGAATAGGAAGTAACGTTCAGGAACATAACCTTTTAGCACGTTTTTAATTCCTTTTTTCGGATCTTCCTTCATTTGTTTCAGCATGCGCTGGAATAGTTGTTCACTATTTTCTTCTGGCAATGCATCAATACTCATTTGAACTGTATTCGTTTTAAACTTTTTCAGTGCTTTCACAACGAATTGGCTACAACGAAGAGCAGCAGGACCAGATAGGCCGAAATGAGTGAAGAGCATGTCCATTTTATGAGAAATGATAACTTTTCCTTTCGGGTTTAATACGCTTAAGTTTACATCTCGTAAAGCAAGGCCTTGTAAGGAGCGGTCACGAATAAATGGTTCGTTTGAAAGGATTGGTACTTCTGTTGGGAATAGTTCTGTAATGGTATGCCCAGCTTTTTCAGCCCAAGCATATCCGTCTCCAGTAGAGCCGGTTTGAGGAACAGATTTTCCGCCAACAGCGATAACGACGTGATTTGTTTCGAGTACTTCGCCAGTTTGCAGTACTACTGCCTGCGTTTGCCCGTTCTCATATTCAATCGTTTCAACAGGTGTATTCGTACGAATTTTTACACCTAAGTCTTTTAATCGTGTTAAAAGTGCGTCTACTACCGATTGTGCTTTATTTGATACAGGGAACATACGGCCATGGTCTTCTTCTTTCAGTTTTACACCGAGATTTTCGAAGAATGTAATAATATCTTCATTATTGAAAATAGAAAAAGCGCTGTATAAAAAGCGGCCATTTCCTGGTATATGTTTAACGATCTCATCAAGTGGTAGACGGTTCGTTACGTTACAGCGACCGCCACCAGAAATCGCAAGTTTACGCCCTAATTTGTTTCCTTTATCAAGAAGTAAGACATTTGCGCCTTCTTCTGCAGCACCGATTGCAGCCATTAGCCCAGAAGGCCCGCCGCCGATGACAATAACATCATAATGCATAATATATCGACCTCATTTTCTACATTTCCTGCCTAAAAGAATAGCATGTTTTCCCTTAAAAGAAAAATAGAGTGAAGTACTGCTTACAGGGAGAATTGTGGTACAATACAAAAGTTAGAGTTCAGTACTATCCTGCTATTTGTGGGCAATAAAACTAAAACCTTAAGATGTAAGAGAAATAAAAAGGGAGTTTGGCAGCCCGTAAATACTCGAATAGTTCAATTAATTATAGTTTCACTTTATGTAGATGTAGGAGGATTTTTGTATGTCCGATTCGAAATTTCTGCGCGGAACGCTTATTGTTACGTTAGGGACATTTTTAGTAAAGTTCTTAGGCATGATTTACGTCTTTCCGTTTCATGCATTAGTAGGTACAGAAGGCGGAACGCTCTATACATATGGATACATTCCATATACGATCTTTTTAAGTATCGCAACGGCAGGGGTGCCGCTTGCTGTTTCAAAATTTGTTTCCAAATATAATGCGCTTGGCGATTATAAAACGAGCCGGAGAATGTTCCGCTCGGGAATGGTTATGATGATAGTAACAGGAGTTCTTTCGTTCCTAGTTCTATACATGACGGCGCCACTGTTTGCAGAAGCAATGCTTGGTAAACAAAGTATACACAGTAATGTAGAAGAAGTTACGACGATTATTCGTCTTGTAAGTTTTGCTCTTATTGTTGTACCAGCAGCGAGTTTAATTCGTGGTTATTTCCAAGGTCACCAATCAATGGGGCCCACTACTGTTTCGCAAATTATTGAGCAAATTATTCGTATCGTCTTTTTATTAGCGGGTAGTTTTATCGTTATTAAAGTACTTGGCGGTACAGTTGCAACAGCAGTTGGGGTAGCGACATTTGCTGCGTTCGTTTCGGCAGTTGGAGCGCTCGGTGTACTCATTTGGTACTGGTTAAAACGGAAAAAACATTTGGATCAATATTTAATTGAACAAACCGCACCAGAATCGACAGTGAGTACCGTTCAACTATTTAAAGAATTATTTGCATATGCGATTCCTTACGTTGTAATTGGGTTAACGATTCCTTTATATCAACAAATTGATACATTGACATTTAACTCAATTATGCAGGCGATTGGCCAAGGTGATATCGCAGAACGTGCGCTTGGTATTTTCACAATGTGGACGCATAAATTAATTATGATTCCTGTATCGCTTGCGACAGCGTTTAGTTTAACGCTTGTACCAGCAATTACAAAATCATTTACTGAAAAACAATATCGTTATTTAAAGTTACAAATTACACAAACATTCCAGGCAAATATGTTCTTAACATTGCCAGCAGTTGTCGGTATTTCAACACTTGCATATCCAATTTATACTGCGTTTTACGACTCAGATCCATTAGGTGGACAAGTATTAATGTGGTATGCACCGGTTGCGTTGTTATTCGCTTTATTTACAGTAACAGCAGCAATTTTGCAAGGGATTAACCAACAGAAGCATGCGATTATCGCGCTTATCATGGGTGTTATTTTGAAATTTGTATGTAACGTAATCTTTATTCGTTATTTCGGTACAGTTGGAGCGATTTTAGCAACAGCAGTCGGCTTCTTAGCTTCCGTATGGTATACGAATAGACAAATTAAAAAACATGCACACTATTCATTTGGTGTTGTATATAAGAGAACTTTCCAAATTGCAGTATTAACACTTGTAATGGTCGTTGCTGTAAAGTTATCACAATGGATTCTATCCTTCATGATTTCGCCTGATGGCCGAATTGGTGCTCTTATTACAGTTGTGGTTTGTGCAGGTATTGGTGGTCTTGTTTACGGATTGTTAGCGATTCGCACAGGAGTACTTGAAAGAGTATTTGGCGGAGAAGCATTAGAGAAAATTCAACGTAAACTTGGCAGTAGATTCAAAATAAAGTTGAAATCAAAAGGGGCGTAATTACGTCCCCTTTTCTATGATAAATAAAGAAGGTGAAAAACGTGAGATTAGATAAATTATTAGCGAATATGGGATATGGAAGTAGAAAAGAAGTAAAGAAATTATTGAAAGACGGCGTTGTGAAAATTGATGGAACGCCAGTGAAAGATGCAAAGGTTCATGTAAATGTAGAAGAACAAGAAGTTATGATTCACGGTGAAGTTGTGGAATATAAAGAGTTTGTTTACTTAATGATGCATAAACCACAAGGCGTTATTTCAGCGACAGAAGATGATAACCATGAAACGGTAATAGATTTATTAGAATTAGAAGATGCAATCTTTGATCCGTTCCCAGTTGGAAGACTTGATATTGATACAGAAGGTTTCTTATTAATAACAAACGACGGGAAGTTATCACATCAATTGTTATCTCCGAAAAAGCATGTGCCGAAAAAATATTATGCACACGTTGCAGGAGTAGTAACAGAAGAGGATGTAGAAGAGTTTGCTAAAGGTGTTATTTTAGATGATGGCTATGAAACAAAGCCAGGGGCACTCACAATATTAAAAAGCGATGATATTTCTGAAATCGAGCTTGTCATTACAGAAGGAAAGTTCCATCAAGTGAAGCGTATGTTTGAAGCGGTAGGGAAAAAAGTAGTCTACCTAAAGAGAACAGAGATGGGACCGTTAGTATTAGATGAAGAGCTAGAACTTGGACAATACCGAGAGCTATCAGATGAAGAAGTAGAAATGTTAAGAACATATCAAGTAGATACTGAGAAATAGTGCTGTTTTTAGGCGCAGAAAAGACCCCTTTCTAATGAGTTAGAAAGGGGTATGTATTTATTTACATACAATTATTTTTCGTTATGAGGTCATTCTCACTTTCTTTCCTGTTGTTGTCCACTTACCGCGGCAAGGGCTATACACGAGTTCATTAAACTGCAACACATTTAGATCACGTTGTATCGTTCGCGGTGTGATCCCGAACTCATCTACAAGGTCTTTCGTCGTTACCGTTCCGTTTTCATTGATGTACATATAAATTGATTTAATGCGTGTTAGCATACGAGTAGTTGTAGGTTTCAAGAGAAAACCACTCCTCTACTAGTTTTTTTGACCCCATTCAGGAAAGAAGGTCGTTACTACCATTGTACTCTACATGATAAAATTCATGCTTTAATCTACTTAAATTTTACAAAAGTTTAACAAAGATTCATATAGAAAAATATTGGTAGTTGACATTATATATATGGTCAGTCAACTAACACATAAAATTCTACGTAAAACGCCAAATTCCTGCAAATTTTTTTGGGAAAATAAAAGAAAAACTAATGAGAAATATCTGAAATATTACAATTGTTCGGTATTTGAGTTTCGTGTATGGCATAAGAGATTTCGGTTTGTTATGATGAAAGAAACAATATAGTGAAGGATGGATGCGTGATGTCAGCGATTAATTGGACAGAAGAAGTTGCAAAACGAAAAGATGATTTAATTCGTGATACACAACAATTTTTACAAATTAAAAGTGTATGGGAAGAAGAATCGGCGAAAGAGGGCGCACCATTCGGTGAAGGTGTAGAAAAAGCTTTATCTTTCATGTTACATAAAGGAGAAGCTGAAGGTTTTGCTTCTAAAAATTTAGAGGGGTATGCAGGTCATCTTGAAATGGGACAAGGAGAAGAATTAGTAGGTATTCTTTGTCACGTTGATGTTGTACCAGAAGGAGATGGCTGGACGACTCCGGCATATAGCGCGGATATTCGCGATGGAAAGATTTTTGCACGTGGTGCAATTGACGATAAAGGCCCAACGATGGCAGCTTATTATGCGATGAAAATTGTGAAAGAATTAGGTTTACCTCTTTCAAAGCGCGTTCGTATGATTTTAGGAACAGATGAGGAAAGCAATTGGAAATGTGTAGATCACTACTTTAAAAACGAAGAAATGCCAACAATTGGTTTTGCGCCAGACGCGGACTTTCCGATTATTAATGCAGAAAAAGGAATTTCTGATATACAAGTTGTGCAAAATGGTAGTGAAGAGAAGAAAGGTACATATGAACTTGTTTCATTTGAATCAGGTCGCCGTTTAAATATGGTTCCTGATTTTGCAGAAGCGATTATTACAGGAGAAGATGTAAATGCTCTTACAGTAGCATATGAAGAGTATTTACAAACTGCTAAAAAAATAGGTGAAGCAATTGTAGAAGGTAATACGGTGACGTTGCAAATCAAAGGGATTTCAGCTCACGGATCTACTCCGGAGAAGGGCGAGAATGCCGGTTTATTACTGGCAAACGTTTTAACGAAAGTTGCTCTTGATGGAAAAGGGGCTTCGTTTGCATCGTTTGTAACAGAAACATTTACAGGAGATATTTTAGGAGAGAAAGCTGGTATTTCTTATAAAGACGATATTAGCGGACCATTAACAGTAAATGTTGGTCGCCTTTCTTATACGAAAGAAAATGGTGGCAATTTAGGATTAAATGTACGTTATCCAGTTACGACTAACTTTGAAGAAACGATTGCAAAGTTAAAAGAATACGTTGGTACTCATGGATTTGAAGTGGCAGATTATTCAAACTCTCGCCCGCATCACGTTGATAAAGATCACGTATTAATTCGTACGTTGCAACGCGTATATGAAGAACAAACAGGAGAAAAAGCAGAGCTATTAGCAATTGGCGGCGGTACTTACGCTCGTTCATTGAAAGCTGGCGTTGCGTTTGGTCCGTTGTTCCCTGGAAAAGAAGAACTTGCGCATCAAAAAGACGAGTACATTGAAATTGAAGACTTATTAAAAGCAACAGCAATTTACGCGCAAGCAATTCATGAATTAGCGAAGTAATGGATATATAAATAATGACCGCTCTCTATTTTGGAGGGCGGCTTCTTTTTACCTGAATGAGATAAGAAAGAAAAGCAACAATAGAAAGAAGGAGAAAATGTAGATGGAGCCGCATTATTTTGTCGCGATTACGTTACCAAATCATATAAAAGAAGTGCTGTCTAACTATAAAGAGGAAATGAAAGAGGAATTGCCATTTCGTTCATGGGTACATAAAGAAGACTATCATATTACCCTTTCATTTTTAGGGAGTGCGACAGAGGAACAATTAGAAGGAATAAAGAATGGATTACAAACACTTATAGAAACGAAAGAACTATCGTTTACATTACAAGGATTTGCAACGTTCGGTATGGAAGACAGGCCGCGTATTTTTTGGTCGAAGGTAAGCGAGAATCAAGATTTGTTTCAATTGCAAAAGCAAGTACACAATATGTGTGAAGGAAATGGATTTTCTTTAGAAACACGCCCGTATCATCCGCATATTACTGTTGCTCGTAAATGGGTAGGAGAAGAAAAGTTTGATTTAGAACATATAAAGGAAGTACCTGAAATATCATTTCAAGCGGATACGATTACTTTATACGAATCTCACGTGAAGGAGACACCGAAGTATAAAGCGATTGCTGAAATAAAATTACAAAAATAGAATGTATGAAAACGTTTTTTATACAGGTGAATATACTATAGAGAATAATGGAGTTACTGTATAGAGTCTTACTGATCAGAAAAGCCTTATCATTTGTAGCTCGTTTCATCCCGCTATTTGCGGACAGTCAGACTCTACCTCAAAATTCGGCGAATGCGAGGAAATTAGGTGGGGAGATAACTGCCCGATTGTTGGGGGCAATAATCAGTGGGATGAACAAAATAACCACTAATTAAAGGTTCACTTTATTTTAACTTTGAGAATGATGGTGATTTTTTTATGTTGAAAGTAAAACGTCCATTTGATGCCTATTTAGATGAAATGAATAAAATTACAATTTTGCTCCCACATGCGTATGGAACAAGTCGGACATTTCGTTTGCAAGAAGGAAGTAACGTGAAAGATTTACCGATTTCTCATACGATTGCGCTTCCGGATGCAACGAAGTATGAGTGTTTTATAAAAGAGCCGCTAGATGTGGGGAAGTATTATACAGTACGAGATGAACGGAATGAAGAAACAGATTTACAAATAGGTGCTGTCATAAGAACAGCGATTTTCGATGAAAAGTATTATTACGAAGGTACAGATTTAGGTGCTGTGTATCAAAAAGAGGCAACGACATTTAAAGTATGGGCTCCAACTGCGAGGCTTGCGAAAGTAAGGATTTATAAAAGTGATAAAGAATATACCGATCATGAAATGTATAGAGGAGAGAATGGCGTTTGGGCCCATACATTACAAGGGGATCACGATGGAGCTCGATATACATTTCTTGTTTGTATTAATTTAATATGGAATGAAGCAGTGGATCCTTACGCAAAGTCAGTGACTGTAGATGGGAAGTACGGCGTTGTTATCGATTTGGAAAAGACGAATGTAACAAAGCAAGAGCAATTACCACCATTGCAGGCAATGACAGATGTCATATTGTATGAACTGCATATTCGTGATGCCACTATTCATCCAAACAGTGGAGCGAGTAAAAAAGGAACATATAAAGGGCTAATGGAAGAAGGGACAACAGGGCAAAATGGGACGTTAACAGGCTTGTCTCATATAAAAGATTTAGGTGTTACACATGTTGAATTATTACCTTTATATTGTTTCGGTGGTGTAGATGAGGCGAATCCTTCCTCTGCATATAATTGGGGTTACAATCCATTATATTACAATGCACCAACAGGATTTTATGCTACAAACCCCTCTGACCCATATAACAGGATAGTAGAGTGTAAGCAACTGATTGAAACATTTCATGAGCACGGCATAAGGGTGATTATAGATGTTGTATATAATCATGTTTATGAAAGAGAGCTATCATCATTTGAAAAGCTTGTCCCAGGATATTATTTTCGTCATGGTGAAGATGGTATGCCTTCTAATGGGACGGGAGTCGGCAATGATATAGCATCTGAACGGAAAATGATGAGGAAATTCATTGTAGAGTCTATTTTATATTGGCTTACTGAATACAATGTTGATGGATTCCGATTCGATTTAATGGGAATTTTAGATGTTGATACATTGAATATAATAGAAAAAGAAGTGCGAAACATAAAGCGAGATGCATTGTTATTAGGAGAAGGATGGGATCTACAAACCCCACTTCCTCTAGAGGAAAAAGCAACGTTAAATAATGCAAAAAAAATGCCGCATATCGCGCAATTTAATGATCAATTTCGTGATGGGATAAAAGGGAGTACCTTTCATATAAATAAACGTGGGTTTGCACTTGGTGGGCATGTAGACTGTAATCATTTGCAGTATATAGCATCAGGAAGCCTTTTGAGTATGAAAGAAACAGGTTTGTTTTTAGAGCCTGTGCAAAGCATTAACTATGTAGAATGTCATGACAATATGACGATGTGGGATAAACTAATGCGTAGTAATGAAGAGCCAGAAGAGATTTTGAAAAAACGTCACCTTCTAGCGAGCGCAATGGTGATTCTGTCGCAAGGGATTCCTTTCTTACATGCTGGGCAAGAGTTTTATCGTACGAAGCAAGGAAATGAAAATAGTTATAATGCAAATGATGAAATTAATCAATTAGATTGGGATCAAAAAGAGAAAGAGATAGAGACCGTTAACTATATAAAAGGTTTAATTGCGATTCGCAAAGAGCACGGAGCATTCCGATTACAAAACGTAGAACTTATAAAAAAGCACATGACTTTTTTGCAAACATCTTCAGAAGTACTTGCATATCACCTACAACATGCAGAATCATTTGGACCATGGAAAGAGATTGTCGTTTTATTTAATAGCGATTTAGAAGCTAAAACGGTGCAACTTCCGAAAGAAGAAACGTGGCATGTGTTAGTAAACGAAAAGCAAGCGAAAATAGAGCCAATTTCTTCATTTAGAGGAAAGGAACTGAGGCTCGCTCCAATTAGCACGTATATATTGACGATAATGTGACAAATCGCTACTTGACGATGAGAATGTAATAAATGTAGAATTGACAAAGGTGACGATTTTGATAAGTTGTCATTCTATGACTGGTTTTGTAAAATAAAATAGAGAGTTTTTGGCTTATGCCAAGTTTTCTTTTCATTTACGGTAAAATATATATGAATCCACAACATGTGTAGAAATGTTGCGGTTTTTCTTTTCATAACTATAAAAGATAAGGATTTGTTAACGGGTAATGAATATGGAATGGTTGGAACAATTATTAGGAAAAGAGTGGAGTCTTGTACCGGCTGGTGGAGTAACGGGCGATGCATATATTGCGCAAAACGGACAACAGAAGTTATTTTTAAAGCGGAATACATCGCCCTTTTTAGCGGTATTGTCAGCAGAAGGAATTGTTCCAAAATTACTTTGGACAAGAAGGGTAACGAACGGTGATGTAATTTCTGCTCAAAAATGGCTTCCGGGACAGAAGCTAGAGCCAGAGGATATGAAACTAGAACGTGTTGCGAAACTTTTGAAGAAAATACACTCCTCTAAAGCGCTTGTACAGATGATTCAAAGACTTGGGAAGCAGCCGCTTCACGCACAAGAGTTATTACAACAACTGCAACTTGTTTTAAGAGGAGATATAAGGGATGATGAAACAATTCAGCAAGGCCTTCAATATTTAATGGATTCATTAAAAGATATTGAATACAATGAATTCGTTGTATGCCATTGTGATGTAAACCATAACAACTGGTTATTGTCGGATGAAGATGAGTTGTTTTTAATTGATTGGGATGGAGCTGTAATTGCTGACCCAGCTCTAGACCTCGGTATGTTATTATATTGGTACATTCCGCGCCAAGAATGGAGCGAGTGGCTCGAATATTATGATATTGAAATGGATGAATCGCTGCTTAGGCGTATGAGATGGTATGTAATAGCACAAACGATTTTGTCTATTCAATGGCACACAACAAAAAAGCAGCAAGCAGAAGCTGAATATTGGCATCAATATTTACAGCAACTACTTGCTTCAGAGTAATACTTAAGAAAAATTGTCCATTCCAGCAATCCACTGAGTAAGTTGTTCTTGATTATTGGAAATGTGGTTGTCCAAATTAGAGGAAGATTTACCCGATTGACTATAAGAATATACATCGTTTAGCATTGTTTTAGCGTCACTACTTATATTATCGTTTGCGAGTAACGATTGAATGAGACGCTCTAATTGCTCGCATTCAGAAACTGTCCCGCAGCAATCACTTTGGTGATTGACTAAAATATCTTTCAGCACTTCTAATTGATGTTGTTGATTAATTGGCATGAACGGATCATCCTTTCGATTGTTTTTCTCTTCAAATGTAAGAGAAAAAGCTGTTTCGTCATGGAATGTTTAATGCTGTATGTAGTTTTTATCAAAATGGTACATCTTATACTTGAAAGAAACGGACCGAGTGCTCGTACGTACTTGGTTTTTTGTTTGGGAGATTGATTAAAACAGAAAGAAGGAATTATTCCTTTAAAATAGCTATGTAAAGAGAGGGAAACATCTATGCGTTTAAGACATAAACCATATGCAATGGATCGAATTAATGAGTATTCACATATCGTAATCGGAAACCCAGAGGAGCGCGCTGGTAACTGGAAAGAAGTATTTGGAAATGACCACCCAATTCATATTGAAGTAGGTACAGGTCGTGGTCGTTTTATGTATGATATGGCAAAAGCAAATCCGCATATTAATTATATTGGAATTGAAAAATTCACGAGTGTTGTTGTAGATGCACTTGATAAATTAATTGAAGAAGAATTACCGAACTTAAAGTTAATTAATAAAGATGCTGAAGATTTAAAAGTTTTCTTTGCACAAGGTGAGATTGATCGCGTTTATTTAAACTTCTCAGATCCATGGCCAAAGAAACGTCATACGAAGCGTCGTTTAACGTATAAAACGTTCTTACGCAATTATGAAGAAGTGTTAGTAGAAGGTGGAGAAATTCATTTCAAAACAGATAACCAAGGTTTATTTGAATACTCTCTAATGAGTATGGCTGAGTATGGTATGTTACTAACTTACTTAAGCTTAGATCTTCATAATAGTGATTATGAAGGTAACATCATGACTGAATACGAAGAAAAATTCTCTAGTAAAGGTCATCGTATTTACCGAGTTGAAGCGAAATATCGTACAGAGCCTATGCAGTAATGCATAGGTTTTTTGTAACTAAAATAATCAGAATTTTATGTTAAAATTAAATAAAAAGGGGGATGTGTGATGGAACAGTTACAAATTGGAGATATAAAAGTGACATGGTTAAAAGGCGGGAATACACATTTAGACGGAGGAGCAATGTTTGGTGTCGTGCCGAAAGTACTTTGGTCACGTAAATATAAACATAATGATACAAACCATATTTATTTACGAACAGATCCGTTACTTTTGCAAACGAAAGATGGTAATATGCTGATTGATTCCGGAATAGGAAACGGTAAATTGAATGAGAAGATGAAGCGAAATCAAGGTGTAACAGAAGAGTCATCGGTTTATGAATCATTAGAAAAACTAGGATTAAAGTCTGAAGATATTCATTATGTTTTAATGACACACCTGCATTTTGATCATGCATCTGGTTTAACAAAATGGAAAGGTGATCAACTTGTGCCAGCGTTTCCGAATGCGAAAGTTTACGTTAGTGAAACAGAATGGGATGAAATGAGGAACCCAAATATCAGGTCGCGCAATACATATTGGAAGGAAAATTGGGAGCCAATTATAGATCAAGTTGTTACGTTTCAGCAAGAAATAGAAATTACAGATGAAATAAAAATGGCGCATACGGGCGGTCATAGTGATGGACATGCAGTTGTTGCTTTGGAAAGTAAAGGTGAAACGATGCTTCATTTAGCAGATCTTTTGCCGACGCATGCACATCAAAATGTACTATGGGTAATGGCCTATGATGATTATCCGATGACATCGATTGAAAATAAGCAAAAGTGGATGAAGTACGGCGCTGAAAAAGAGGCATGGTTTACGTTTTATCATGACGCGTATTACCGTGCAGTAAAGTGGAATGAGGAAGGGCATATTGTAGAAAAGATAGAGCGGAAAACGAGTATAGAAGCTTAAAAGGAGGAGGTTGTTCCAGAAGTCTGTTGGGGCAGCCTTTTTTTCTGTTATCGGCTTTTGTCGGTAAGCCGATAACAGAAAAATCGCTGATATAATTTCAATCACTACCCGTAATTTCAAAAAAATAAGAGGTTCACCTAATGGGAACCCTCCTTTTTATGCTGCTATAACCTCTAAAACAGTACCTGTTTTAGCATCAACTAAAAATTCAAATCGTTCTTGTATATCATCTAACATCGTTGTAAGACCGCCACGATAAACTTCGTATGCGACATCATATTTTTCAAATGTCTCTGGAACCATATGTACCCAAGAGCCAGTAATTTCACCTTTATGACTTAATGCTTGTTTCACCATTTTCAATGCTTTTTCTGAAGAAATATGGGATTGTTCTTGTACTTTGTTTGCAACGAGATAACCAGCTGCGAATCCAACGCCAAGACCTGCTACTAAACCTTTCCAGCTCATATATTCACCTCAATTCTGTAAAATAAAAATAGTGTACCAATAATAATTATAAAGCAAATACAGTTAAAAAAGAAGAAACTAGAAACATTTCGAAAATTTCGTTACAATAAAAGAGGTATTCTACTAAGGTTTGAAAGAAGGGGACTTCGTGAATAAAGAGACATTACAATTATTTCGTACGTTAACAGAATTACAAGGTGCATCAGGTTTCGAACATGATGTACGCCGTTTTATGAAGCAAGAATTAAGCAAATATGCGGATGAAATTGTGCAAGACGGTTTAGGTAGCGTATTTGGTCTGAAAAAAGGGGACGAAACTGGCCCACGTGTTCTTGTAGCAGGTCATATGGATGAAGTAGGTTTCATGGTTACGCAAATTACGAAAAACGGGATGCTTCGTTTTCAAACGTTAGGCGGCTGGTGGAGCCAAGTATTATTAGCACAGCGTGTACAAGTGATGACGAAGAATGGCCCTGTTATTGGGGTTGTTGGTTCTATCCCGCCTCATTTATTAAGTGACGCGCAACGTGCAAAACCGATGGATATAAAAAATATGTTAATTGATATAGGTGCAGATAGCTACGAAGATGCGATTGAAATTGGTGTAAAACCAGGACAACAAATCGTGCCAATCTGTCCGTTTACGCCGATGGCAAATGAAAAGAAAATTATGGCGAAAGCTTGGGACAACCGTTACGGATGTGGCCTTGCAATCGAATTATTAAAAGAATTAAAAGACGAAACATTACCAAACACATTATACTCTGGTGCGACTGTACAAGAAGAAGTTGGTCTTCGCGGTGCACAAACTGCTGCAAATATGATTCAACCAGACATTTTCTATGCGCTTGATGCAAGTCCAGCAAACGATGCATCTGGTGATAAAACGCAGTTCGGTCAATTAGGAAAAGGTGCTCTTCTTCGTATTTACGACCGTACGATGGTAACACATAGAGGAATGCGCGAATTCATTTTAGATACAGCTGAAACACACAACATTCCGTACCAATACTTTATTTCACAAGGTGGTACAGATGCGGGCCGTGTACATACAAGTAACTCAGGTATCCCATCAGCAGTAATTGGTGTTTGCGCACGCTACATTCATACACATGCTTCTATTTTACATGTTGATGATTATGCGGCAGCGAAAGAACTAATTACGAAGCTTGTAAGAGCAACGGATAAAACGACGTTAGAGACAATTAAGAATAACGCGTAAGGAAGAAGGGCTGAAGAGCCTTTCTTTTTTTGGATTGAAGAGATGACCCATCGGTGTGTGGTGGCGGTTAGTGCTTAATGGGTGCTCGAATGATGTATTAAGACCGCGGATAGGAAGAGAGAGGAAGGCTGTTTTTGAGTTCGAAGCCGGTAATGTTGTGAGAAAAACCTCTTTCTTTAGGTTGAATAGATGCCCCGGTGATATGCGGTAGTGGTTCGTGCTTAATTTGTACCGGAAGTGGATATTAGAACAAAGTGATAAATTTTTACAGAGGTGAGCGGAATGAAAGTAGTAGTTGGATCGAAGAATAAAACGAAAGTTGGAGCTGTGGAGAAGGTTTGGAGAGATGCTGAAATTACGTCGCTTTCTGTTCCTTCAGGAGTAGCAAACCAGCCGTTTACAGATGAAGAGACGATGCAAGGAGCGGTTAATAGAGCGAAGCGAGCGCTGCAAGAAGGAGAAGCTCAAATTGGTATTGGTCTAGAAGGCGGCGTAATGAAAACAGCACACGGCTTATTTATGTGTAACTGGGGTGCTTTGGCGACAAGTGACGGTAGAGTATTTGTTGCAGGAGGCGCTCGTATTAAATTACCAGATGACTTTTTAAAGCCACTGGAAGAAGGAAAAGAGTTAAGCGAAGTGATGGAAGAATTTGTACAGCGAAAAGATATTCGAAGCCACGAAGGTGCTATCGGTATTTTTACAGATGATTATGTTGATCGCACAGAATTATTTGTACACGTTGTTAAGTTACTTGTTGGGCAATATAAGTATGATGAAAAGCAAGCATAAACCTTGCACCGTGCGCGATGTATGGTAGTATAAAAGAAAGATTATAACATGAAAAAATGCACTCGTTAGAGGAGGAAATATAGATGAAATCATTAGAAAGCATGGAGCAATTCCAACAATTGAAAAATGAAGAGAATGTAGTCTTTATGTTCTCAGCAGAATGGTGCCCAGACTGCCGCTTTGTAGATCCATTTATGCCAGAAGTAGAAGAGAAATATAGTGATTTCTCATTTTACTATGTAGATCGTGATGAGTTTATTGATCTATGTGTAAAATTAGACGTATTTGGCATTCCGAGCTTTGTAGCGTACAATAAAGGTGAAGAAACAGGTCGCTATGTAAACAAAGATCGTAAAACACAAGAACAAATCGAAGAGTTTATTGAAGGTTTAAAATAAGGCAATTTGCCAATTGAATTGTAAAACAACCTCTACCTTCGCGGGGGAGGTTATTTTTTTGGAAGGGAGGAAAAAGAGATGAAGATGACAAGTAAAAAGATGAAAGATGAGTTAATGAAGAAATTATCTCGCCCGGAATGGGACTTTCAGTATGATAGCGAGAAAGAAGTTCTACGTATAGAACAAAAAGACTCGAAAAAAGGTATTAACGTATCGCTTCCAGGAGTTGTAGCAAAATGGGAAGTGAACAAAGAAAAGGCGATTGAAGAAGTTGCTTATTACGTACAAGAAGCACTAATTGCGATGCATAAAGAAGAAAATAACGCAGCGAAAATTTTACCTGTTATTCGCTCTACTTCTTTTCCGAAACAAGCAGAAGAAGGAAATCCGTTTATTATGACGGATCATACGGCGGAAACACGTATTTACTATGCGTTAGATTCGAATAAAACGTATCGACTCATTGATGAGCGTCTATTACAAAAATTAGAACTTACAGAGCAACAAGTGCGTGAAATGGCATTATTCAACGCTCGCTCATTAGGTTATGAATTTAAACAAGACACAGTAGCAGGGAATACATTCTACTTTTTAAACACAAATGATGGGTATGATGCGACGCGTATTTTAAACGAATCGTTACTACAATCGATGCGTGAAAAGATTTCTGGTGATATGGTTGTGGCTGTTCCTCACCAAGATGTATTAATTATTGCTGATATCGTCAACGAAATCGGTTATGATATTATTGCACAAATGACAATGAAATTTTTTGCCGAAGGGCATGTTCCGATTACATCACTTTCATTCGTATATGAAGATGGGGACTTTGAACCAATCTTTATTTTAGCGAAGAATCGGAAGAAGACAGATGGAAAAGAGAAAGGATGAACGAAGTGAACGTTTTTTACAACCTTGAAGGAATTGGTGACACTCTAATTGTTGCCTTACAAGATATTACTTTAGAGAACCGTACTTTTGATCGCAAAGGAGATGTTGCACGCGTATACGATCGTGAAAGCAATGTAACAGCAGGATTCAACATCTTTAATGCATCTTCTTATTTAGAAGTAACAGAAACAGGTAACCTTACATTAACGAAAGAACTTGTTGAGAAAATCAACGAAATTTTAGCGAAGAACGGCTTTGAAGAAACAGTAGAAGCAGATCTTTCTCCAAAATTTGTTGTAGGCTATGTAGCTGAGAAAGAGAAGCATCCAAATGCTGATAAGTTAAACATTTGTAAAGTAGAAATTGGTACAGAAACATTACAAATCGTATGTGGCGCACCGAACGTTGATGCAGGACAAAAAGTTGTCGTTGCAAAAATCGGCGCTGTAATGCCAAGCGGTATGCTAATTAAACCAGCTGAACTTCGCGGTGTTCCTTCTTCTGGAATGATTTGCTCAGCACGTGAATTAGAGCTTCCAGATGCTCCACAAGAAAAAGGTATTCTTGTATTAGAAGATAGCTTTGAAGTTGGACAAGAGTTTAAATTTTAATTGATATAAGAAAAGAGAGGTTGTCTTTTGGACAGCCTCTCTTTTTGTTTTATCATTTTTTGCTGGTAAGTCGATATTCTGTGTCAAATCGTTGATATATTGCGAGTTGTGATAGATATATTTGAAAAATCGTTGATATATCGCGAGTTGTGATAGATATATTTGAAAAATCGTTGATATATCGCGAGTTGTGACAGATATATTCAAAAAATCGTTCATATTATAGGATGTCACTTTTTTTCTCAAAATCTATATTGTATTTTATAAACAAACTAGTTAAAATTTAGAAAAATAGAAGGGGATAGACGTATGAAACAACAACTAAAAATCGCAGAACTTCTGAAACGAATTGAAACTTCAAAACAGCAAGATATTGAGTTAGGTTCTTATGAAATATATTTGTTTAGCGAAAATGAATTAGAAAAAGGGCAAATTGGTTACCGATATGATAAACATAAAAATTCATTAATAAGTGGAGAAAACGGTAAATGGCAAGAAGAATGGATTGTTATCGGATATGAAACAGATATGGGGGATCCGGTTTTCGTAAATGTGGCTGATGATGCTTATCTAGTTTATACTGCGGAGCGTGGTACAGAAACGTGGCAACCCGTTCATATTGGAAATATGGCTGAGATTATAAAACAATTATAAGAAAAACTTTGAGACCGGTGCAAAGTGATGGGAGAAAAACATGAAGTATATAAAAATAATGAGCATGATTGCATTCATTGGAATATATATGGGAGGTTGCTCACAAGAACAACCGAAAAAAGAAACAACATCTTCTATAAAAGAAACAAGCGAAGATAAAAAGGAAGACGCACCGGTAGAAAAGCAGCAGGAAGAACAAGAAAAGAAAGAAGAACCACAAGCAGTTCAAACAAATGAGCAAGTGGAGCATAAGCAGGAGGAAGTGCCGGCCGAGGAAAAGAAAGAGGAAGCTACGCCAGTGCAGCCAAATGAGCAACCAGTACAACAGAATGAACAAAAAGTAGAGAGTAATGAAAAACAAGGAAAGTTTCTTGTTGTTATCGATCCGGGGCATCAACAAAAAGCGAATTTAAATTTAGAGCCGGTTGGTCCAGGAGCAACGACGCAAAAATATAAAGTGACAGATGGTACAACTGGTATTGTGACGAAAAAAAGAGAGGCTGTTCTTGTATTAGAAATGGCTTTCGTATTAAAAGAAAAGTTAGAAGCAAAAGGTATACAAGTATTAATGACGAGAACGTCACAAGATGTTGATATGAGTAATAAAGAACGCGCGACATTTGCGAATGACCATAAGGCAGATTTGTTTTTACGTCTTCATGCAGATGGTTCTGAAAATCTGAATCAAAGTGGATTCGCTGTATTAACGCCGGCAGAAGGAAGCCCGTATACCAAAGAGATTTATGCGGAAAGTCTTCAAATCTCTCAAACGATAGTAAATAAAATGAGAGAGAATCAGCAAGTGAAAGTAAATGGAATTAAATTCAGGGATGATCTTTCTGGGTTTAATTGGTCAAAAGTTCCTGGCGTACTATTAGAACTTGGGTTTATGTCAAATCCTGAAGAAGATAAAAAATTATCTGACCCGCAGTATGTAAATTCTTTATTACAAAGTGTAACGGATAGTGTAGATGAATATCGGAAGAGTAAAGCTTAAACGCAGTCTTACATGGAAGGCTGCGTTTTTCTATATGAAAACACTCGTAAATTAGAATTATGGATAAATATGACATGCTTAATTTTACCTGCACTTTTTGCGGAATGCTGATACAATAAAGGATGTTACTATTTAGTAGAAAGAGTGGTAAGCATGTTAGATTGGATGAAAAAGCTGTTTAACAAAGAGGAAGAACAAACAGCGATGAATAAAGAAGTACCAAAGCAAATTGAAAGTCAGCCGAAAATTCCTCGTGTAAACCACTATACTGAAGCAAGAGAAGCACAAATGGCAAGTAGGAATGCAGGTAAATGCCGTTTTCCATTAGTACCGGATAATGGGTTCGATGAAGAGGATGTTATAGAAACAGGGCATTTTGAAGAACAACCTGTTCAAGGTGTAACATATGAAACTCAGCCTATTCAAAGAGGAATCAAAGTGGAAAGAAGTAGACGACAGTATGTAGAGAAGGTAGTTTCTACATATGAAGAGCCGGAAATGCAATATGAACCGGAGCAAGAGCCTGTCGTAAAAAAAGCACCTGTACCTTCGCAAGAAAGTAACCGTAGACCATTTCGTCCAACAGAAATGATTTCGCCAATTTACGGATATAATCGTCCTTCAGTAGAGAAAAAAGTTGTACAACAGGAGGAAGAAAAGGAAAGAGAAGACCTTGAAATATCTGTAGAGGGTAAATCAGTTGTTGATGCCTGGTTAGAGAAAAAAGGATATACATTATCTGATTTCTCTGAAGGACAAGCAAAGACTTCTTCCAGTCATGAAGGAGTTGATCAGCGAGATCAACCAAGTAAAAAGGAAGAAAAGTCAGTTGTCGATCAATGGCTAGAGAAAAACGGTTATGAAATTGAACGCCAAGAGCCTATAGTAGAAGAAAAAGAAGTGGTTCAAGAAATGAGTGCACCGCAGGAAGTTCCAGCGGCTGAATTACTTCATCAAACAATCGCTGAGCGTATGGAAGATACTAAGCAAGAAAGTGATGTAGTGGCCCGAAACATTCTACAAGCAGAATTAGTAGATTCTAAAGTAGAGCACGAGGATACAATATTATCAGAAGAAATTAAACGTAATACAGAAATAGAACAACCTACTATTGAAGTAGAAAAGCAAGCTCCAGAAGAATCAGTGATTGTTAAAGCAGAAGTAAAGCTTGAAGAAACAATCATTGTGGAAATACCAGAAGTGGAAGTAATTGCAGAAACAGAAGAGCCAGAAGAAGTGGAAGTAATTGCAGAAGCAGAAGAGCTAGAAGAAGTGGAAGTAATTGCAGAAACAGAAGAGCCAGAAGAAGTGGAAGTAATTGCAGAAACAGAAGAGCTAGAAGAAGTGGAAGTAATTGCAGAAACAGAAGAACCAGAAGAAGTGGAAGTAATTGCAGAAACAGAAGAGCTAGAAGAAGTGGAAGTAATTGCAGAAACAGAAGAGCTAGAAGAAGTGGAGGTAATTGCAGAAACAGAAGAGCCAGAAGAAGTGGAAGTAATTGCGGAAGCAGAAGAGCTAGAAGAAGTGGAACCTGTAGCACTTGAGGAAACGCAGCAAGAAATGTTGTTAAATGAAGCAATTGAACAAAAGAACGAATTCATACATGGTGCTGAGGCTGATGAACAAACGAAGAAAGATGTTCAAAGCTTTGCGAATGTTTTAATTGCAGAAGAACAACAAGTTGTAGAAGAAGCACCGATTGTGGAAGAACAACAAGTTGTAGAAGAAGCACCGATTGTGGAAGAACAACAAGTTGTAGAAGAAGCACCGATTGTGGAAGAACAACAAGTTGTAGAAGAAGCACCGATTGTGGAAGAACAACAAGTTGTAGAAGAAGCACCGATTGTGGAAGAACAACAAGTTGTAGAAGAAGCACCGATTGAAGAAGAACAACAAGTTGTAGAAGAAGCACCGATTGCGGAAGAACACCGAGTTGTAGAAGAAGCACCGATTGTGGAAGAACAACAAGTTGTAGAAGAAGCACCGATTGTGGAAGAACAACAAGTTGTAGAAGAAGCACCGGTTGTGGAAGAACACCGAGTTGTAGAAGAAGTTCTGATTGCGGAAGAACAACGGGTTGTAGAAGAAGCACCGGTTGTGGAAGAACACCGAGTTGTAGAAGAAGCACCGATTGCGGAAGAACAACCAGTTGTACAAAAAGAAGAGCCAAAACGTGAGAAAAAGCGTCATGTACCATTTAATGTTGTTATGTTGAAACAAGACAGAACGCGATTAAGGGAAAGACATGCGGCTAGAATGAATGCAATGCAATCTTCTATGAGTGAACGAGTAGAGAATAAGCCTGTACACCAAGTAGAAGAACAACAGATGCAACAAGAGGTAATAGAATCCCGAGTGGAAGAACGTCCAGTGCAGCAAGTAGTGGTAGAACCACAAGTGGAAGAAAAACCAATGCAGCAGGTAGTGGTAGAATCCCGAGTGGAAGAAAAACCAATGCAGCAGGTAGTGGTAGAACCACAAGTGGAAGAAAAACCAATGCAGCAGGTAGTGGTAGAACCACAAGTGGAAGAAAAACCAGTGCAGCAGGTAGTGGTAGAATCCCGAGTGGAAGAACGTCCAATGCAGCAAGTAGTGGTAGAACCACAAGTGGAAGAAAAACCAGTGCAACAGGTAGTGGTAGAGCAAGTACAAAAGCCAATTTCAAGTACGGAAGTACAAGAGAAAGCATATGTTGTCAATCAAAGAGAGAACGATATGCGAAATGTATTGCAAACACCACCGACATATACAATTCCGCCATTAACATTATTGTCAATTCCACAGCAAGCAGCGTTAGATAATACGGAATGGTTGGATGAACAGAAAGAATTATTAGATACAACGTTTAATAATTTCCATGTTGGTGCACATGTTATTAACGTATCACAAGGTCCAGCAGTAACTCGTTTTGAAGTACAGCCAGACCCAGGTGTGAAAGTAAATAAAATTACAAATTTAAGTGATGATATTAAGTTAAGCTTAGCTGCGAAAGATATTCGTATTGAAGCGCCAATTCCAGGGAAGAGTGCGATTGGAATTGAAGTTCCAAATAAAGAAAGTAAGCCAGTGTTTCTTCGTGAAATTTTAAGAAGTCCTGTGTTTACAAAGAGCGAATCACCGCTTACAGTTGCGCTCGGTCTTGATATTTCAGGCGATCCAATTGTAACTGATATTCGGAAAATGCCACACGGACTTATTGCGGGTGCAACAGGTTCTGGGAAAAGTGTGTGCATTAACGCAATTTTAACGAGCATTTTATATAAAGCGAAACCGCATGAAGTGAAGTTAATGTTAATCGATCCGAAGATGGTTGAGCTTGCACCATACAATTCTGTTCCACATCTTGTAGCGCCTGTTATTACAGATGTAAAAGCAGCAACAGCGGCTTTAAAGTGGGCAGTCGAAGAGATGGAACGCCGTTATGAATTGTTTGCGCACGCTGGTGCTCGTGATTTAACTCGTTACAATACGATTGTAAGTGGGCGAGAAATTCCGGGAGAGACATTACCTTATATCGTTATTGTCATTGACGAGTTAGCCGATTTAATGATGGTAGCACCTGGTGATGTTGAAGAAGCAATTTGTCGTATTGCGCAAAAAGCACGTGCGTGTGGTATTCATTTATTAGTAGCGACGCAGCGTCCATCTGTAGATGTTATTACAGGTTTAATTAAGTCAAACATTCCAACGCGTATTGCGTTTACTGTATCATCTCAAGTTGATTCGCGTACAATTATTGATATTGGGGGCGCGGAGAAATTACTTGGCCGTGGTGATATGCTATTTCTAGGAAACGGTACGTCTAAACCAGTTCGTGTACAAGGTGTATATGTATCGGATGATGAGATTGAGAAAACAGTTGATCATGTGAGAAAGCAAATGAAGCCGAACTACTTATTTAAACAAGAGGATTTATTAGCGAAAACAGAACAAGCTGAGTCGGAAGACGAATTGTTCTTTGATGCATGTCAATTTGTTGTAGAACAAGGGGGAGCGTCCACATCTTCTGTACAGCGAAAATTCCGCATCGGCTATAATCGCGCGGCACGTCTCATTGAAGAGATGGAATCGCAAGGAATTATTTCTGAAGGAAGAGGAACGAAACCGAGAGATGTCCTTATTTCTGAGGATGAATTCGCTGCTATGCAGGAAACAAATGTATAGGAAACGGTTTTGCTGTATACTAAGAGAAAATGTTGGATAGTAAAGTAGGGAGTAAAGCGACATGAAAGAAATTGAATTAAAATTAAAAGGTGAAATAAATAGACTAACAAATAGAACATTTAAATTTGACGAACGTGTTGGAGAAGGTTGGTTCTCTGCCGTTTACTTTTTAAAGACTAGAGAAATCATTGAAGAATTTCGCCCGAAAAGTGTTGTGACGATGCAATTTTTCCAAAAGGAAAATGCAGTTCTTTGCGGAACAGATGAAGTGATTGCATTGCTACAAACATTCGCCAAAAATCCTGAGGAACTTGAAATTAACTCTTTAAAAGATGGCGATAATATTAGTCCGTTTGAAACAGTGTTAACAATTCATGGTCCTTATGAAAATTTCGGATTTTTAGAAGGTGTCATTGATGGGATTTTAGCTCGTCGTACATCAGTTGCGACAAATGTATATAACGTTGTCCAAGCTGCACGTAGTGTAGATAAAGAAAAACCAGTTATTTTCATGGGAGATCGTGACGATCATTATACACAGCAAGCTGGTGACGGTTATGCAGCATACATCGGAGGTATGAGCGCACAAGCGACGCACGCGATGAATGAATGGTGGGGCAGAAGTGGTATGGGGACAATGCCTCACGCATTAATTCAAATGTTTAATGGTGATGTTGTGGAAGCGGCAAAAGCATATCATAAGAAATTCCCAGAAGATGAATTAGTTGTATTGATTGATTACAATAATGATGTCATTACAGATGCACTTCGCGTAGCGCGTGAATTTGGATCAACATTAAAAGGCGTACGTGTAGATACGTCGCGCACGATGATTGATCAATACTTCATTCGCCACCCAGAGGTACTTGGAACATTCGATCCACGTGGTGTAAACCCATCGCTTGTATTCGCACTTCGTAAAGCACTTGATGAAGAAGGATTCCAGCATGTAGACATCGTTGTAACTGGTGGATTTGATGAGAAGCGTATTCGTGAATTTGAAGCTCAAAACGTACCTGTTGATATATACGGAGTAGGAAGTAGCTTATTAAAAATGAATATTGGCTTTACTGGTGATAACGTAGAATTAAATGGAAAACCAGAAGCGAAAGCTGGTCGTAAATATCGTCCAAACCCACGTCTAGAGCGTGTTCAATTAGAAAAAAGAGAAGATATGTAAAAGAGAGAAAAACTGATAGGTGATTGACCCTATCAGTTTTTCTGTTATCATAGTATAGCGGCTTCTTTTTTGCTATAATGGACTTGTTATGGACATAAAAAAGAAGTACGTACGAGTTTATCCTGATAAGTGAAGGGAAAGAATAACTTCACTACATCAAAAATGTATGATGATTACCAAAATAAGAAAAGATTCATATACTGTCTTATAGATAGGCCGTTGTATTAGTTCGAAATGTTGGAGGTTCTTTAAGATGACAGTTTACCATTTTGTAGGAATTAAAGGAACAGGAATGAGTTCATTAGCACAAATTCTTCATGACATGAAGCATACTGTTCAAGGGTCTGATTATGAAAAGCGTTTCTTTACACAAACAGCGTTGGAAAAGCGTAATATCTCGATCCTTCCTTTTGATAAAAATAATGTAAAAGAAGGACAAGTGATTATTGCAGGAAATGCATTTCCTGATACGCATGAAGAAATCGTAGCAGCAAAAGAATTAAACATCCCAGTACATCGTTACCATCACTTCTTAGGTGATCTTATGAACCAATACACAAGTGTTGCTGTAACTGGTGCACATGGAAAAACATCAACAACTGGTTTGTTAGCCCATGTAATGCAAGGTGCACACCCTACATCTTACCTTATTGGAGATGGAACAGGGCATGGGGTAGAAAATAGTAAGTATTTTGTATTTGAAGCTTGTGAGTATCGTCGTCATTTCTTGTCTTACAATCCAGACTATGCGATTATGACAAATATTGATTTTGATCATCCAGATTATTTCTCAGATATCAATGATGTATTCAATGCATTCCAAGAGATGGCATTGCAAGTGAAAAAAGGCATTATTGCATGTGGAGATGATGAAGAACTTCAAAAAATTCAAGCGAAAGTACCTGTTATTTTCTATGGATTTGGAGAAGATAATGATTTCCAAGCACGTAACATTCAAAAGAGAACAGATGGTACTATTTTCGATGTATTCGTTCGTAATACGTACTATGACACGTTCAAAATTACAGGATACGGCAATCACAGCGTATTAAATGCATTAGCGGTAATCGCGCTTTGCCATTATGAAAACGTTGATGTAGAAGCAGTTAAGCATCAGCTAACAACTTTTGAAGGCGTAAAACGTCGCTTTAATGAAAAGCCAATGGGAGAGCAAGTTATTATCGATGACTACGCACACCATCCGACAGAAATTAATGCAACGATTGAAGCAGCTCGTCAAAAACATCCAGAGCGTGAAGTTGTCGCTGTATTCCAGCCACATACATTCTCACGTACAGAAAAATTCTTAGATGAGTTCGCTGAAAGTCTAAGCAAAGCTGACCAAGTATACTTATGTGATATTTTCGGATCAGCACGCGAAAACAAAGGTGAATTAACAATCGAAGATCTGCAAAAGCGTATTGACGGTGCAGAACTAATTACAGATACAACAACGGATGTATTAAAGAAACATAAAAACGGCGTTCTAATTTTCATGGGCGCAGGAGACATCCAAAAATTCGAAGCAGCTTACGTAAAAGAAGTTCAAGTTGCAGAGAAGTAATAAAAAAGACGCATAGCGGTGGCTATGCGTCTTTTTTGTTGTGCTCGATATATTTTAAAAAGCATTGATATGTTGGTATTGTTCATTCTTTTTGTATAGTTGTTTTAATAAGACGATATATAGTGAACTAAAAAGTACATATCCAATTAAATAATAGAATGAAAACATATCGAATTGTTTTGTTATCATAATTCGAATTGCGAAAAAGCTGAATGGGAGAGCAATTAGCAGTCTTGAACTGATGAAAATAATTGTTTTAAAGTATTTTAATAAATCTATATTCCAATGGTTTTCTCTAAAGATAAACCAAATATTGCTTGCAATAAAGGATAGTAAAAATGGTAAATTAGCAGAAAAATTTATAAAACCGAGTACAATAGGCACTGATAAAGCGCCGAGTGGACCGATAGATAGGCCAGAATAGTATTTAATAAAAGTATTTGTAGATTGCTGTGCTTCTTCAATAACGTCTGTATATTCTGCTGCAATTTCCTGTGCTAATTCTTTTGGAGGAAGAAATTCTTCAATAACGTGTTGAGGGATGAGTGCTGATGGTATCTCATCATTTTCTTTACGTAATGCATTTTCGTATAAATCAGATTTGATTTCTAGTACATGTTGTTCTCGTGCTGATGTAGGTAAGTTCATTAAACCTTTGTGGAAATCCTGTAAGAAAGAAGTGATGAGTTCATTTGCAAAGAATTGATCCTTGTTCATTTTTTATCCTCTCCTTTAGCTAGTAACATTAGAGCTTGATAAACTGCCTCGTAATCATCTAAGCGATTATGTAAAATTTCTCTCCCTTCGTCTGTAATGCGATAGTATTTTCTTTTTGGGCCATCACCGGACTCTTCCCAATAGGAAATAGCCCAATTGTTTTTCGTAATTCGATTTAATATAGGGTAAATCGAACCGTTTGGGATATGAAACACAGGGATATCTTGTAATGCACTTGTAATTTCGTATCCGTACATAGGTTGTTTGCTTATTAAAGACAAAATAGCGAGATCAAAAACACCTTTACGTAATTGAATTATAAAATTATCATTTTTTTCCATACTTTAACTATATATGATTCATATCTAGATATCAATCATATATAGTGATTGTTCTTATATAAAAACTGAAAAAGTGTGAATATTTAACATTTTGCATCTATAAGTGTTAGAATAATAAGAAAACTAAAAGGGGCTAAAAAACATGTTCACACTTCGAGTAGACGACGAAATTGAATTACAGTTATTAGAAAAGCATCATAAAGAGGAACTATATCAATTAATAGACCAAAACCGTAATCATTTAAGAAGATGGCTCCCTTGGGTAGATGGGACGAAATCTGCTGATGCTTATGATGAGATTTGTCCGATGTGGTTAAAGAAGTTTGCAGAGGGAGACGGTTTTGAAAGTGGTATACGTTATAAAGGGAAGCTCGTTGGGATGGTAGGCATTCATCCAGTGAGTTGGGGGAAGAAAGCGGCAAGTCTCGGGTATTACCTTGCAGAAGATGCTGGTGGAAAAGGTATTATGACACGTAGCGTGAAGGCTGTACTTCACTATGCATTTGAGAATTTAAAATTAAATAAAATGGAAATTAGATGTGGTGTTGAAAATGTAAAAAGCCGTGCGATCCCAGAACGTTTAGGGTTTAAGTTAGACGGTGTTTTAAGAGATGAAGAATGGTTATATGATCATTTCCATGATATCGCTGTATATAGTTTACTAGCTTCAGAATGGAAGGAGATTCGATGAACGAGAAGATACGCATTATTCCGTATGAAAGTACGTTTCAAGATGAAGTAGTAGATCTTATCGTTCATATTCAGCAAAAAGAGTACAATGTTCCCATTACGAAAGAAGAGCAGCCCGACTTACTTGAAATAGAAACGTTCTATCAAAGGAATCATGGAAACTTTTGGGTAGCAACTTATGACGATAAAGTAGTCGGAACAGTAGCTTTATTAGATATTGAGAATCAGCAAGTAGCGTTAAGAAAAATGTTCGTAAAAAAAGAATTTCGCGGAAAAGAGTGGGGCGCATCACATAAGTTGCTTCAAACAGCAATTTCATGGGCTGAGAATAAAAAGCTGAAAGATATTTATTTAGGAACGACAGTGAAGTTTTTAGCAGCGCATCGCTTTTATGAAAAGAATAATTTCCAAAGTGTGAGTATAAACGAGTTGCCAAAAAGTTTTCCGGTGTTACAGGTGGATAAGAAATTCTATAGATATATTGTTTAAGAAGGTCATTCAGAAATGACCTTTTTTTATGAACTAAAATGGAAAAAGTGGTATAATTTAGGGTAGGGGGTGCGTGTATGAACATTCCGATTCAAAGAAGTAAATCGGTAGTAATTTTCGTTTGTCTCACGTTAGCTTTTATGTTTGTATATCCACTTGTCATGATTGTCGCAAATAAAGATCAGTGGATGTCAGCGTTAATTGGAATGGGATTATGTTTCATTGTAAATGTCCCGCTCGTTTGGGAAGTATTTATTAAAAAGCATAAAGTAGAAAATGGTGTATTAAAGTACGGCATTTTAAATGACGATATTGTATTGAAAGAGATAAGAATCATTCGTCAAGTTGGGAAATCCCTTGAAATTACGACGAATGCATACAAAGTACATATGGTTGCGATGCCGCAACATATGAATGAATTCTTGGCGCTTATCGAGAAAGAAAATCCACATGTGAAAATAGAAAGGGTAGGGAAGAAATGAAAAACGCTCGGAGTGTATCCGAGCGTTTTTATTATTATTTTAAGTTCTCTGGGTTTAAAGCTTCTAATTCAGGTACAACGAAGCGTCCGTCTTTACGGATTAGTACGTCGTCGAAGTAAATTTCGCCGCCGCCGTATTCAGGACGTTGGATGCATACTAAATCCCAGTGGATGTTCGAGTTGTTGCCGTTCCATGCATCATCGTAAGCTTGTCCAGGAGTGAAGTGGAAGCTGCCATCGATTTTTTCATCGAATAGGATGTCTCCCATTGGATGTAAGATGTATGGGTTTACGCCGATTGCGAACTCACCAACGTAGCGTGCGCCTTCATCTGTATCGAAGATTTTGTTAATGCGCTCTGTATCGTTTGCAGTTGCTTCAACGATTTGGCCATTCTCGAACTTAAGTTGTACATTTTCAAATGTATAACCGTTGTAAGGAGATGGTGTATTGTAAGAAACTGTACCGTTAACAGAATCACGAACTGGTGCAGAGTATACTTCACCGTCTGGAATGTTTAAATGACCTGAGCATTTAATAGCTGGAATGTCTTTAATAGAGAATGTTAAGTCAGTCCCAGGACCAGTTAGGCGAACTTTATCTGTTTTATTCATTAATGTAACAAGGCTATCCATCGCCTTATCCATTTTACCGTAGTCTAAGTTACAAACTTCGAAGTAGAAGTCTTCGAAAGCTTCTGTGCTCATTTTAGCAAGCTGCGCCATAGAAGCATTTGGGTAGCGAAGAACAACCCAGCGCGTTTTCGGAACGCGGATGTCTCTATGAACTTTCTTACCAACTGTTTGACCGTGAATTTGCATTCTTTCACTTGGTACGTCAGCTTGTTCGTTAATGTTATCGCCAGAGCGAAGACCGATATAAGCGTCCATATCTTTCATTACGCTTGCTTCATATGCAGCGATTTGTTCGAAGTGTTCTTCAGTAGCACCCATTAATAAAGAGCGATCTACTTGATGATCTTTTAAAGAAACGAATGGGAAACCACCAGCTGCATAAGCTTCTTTTACAAGTGCAGTTACAAGTTCTTTTTGTAAGCCAAAGTTTTCAATTAATACTTTCTCGCCTTTTTGTAAGCGAATAGAATAGTTAATTAAATTGTATGCTAACTTTTCAATGCGTGGATCTTTCATATGTAAAGCCTCCCTACTAATTATGTATCCTCTCCTATTGTAACCTACTTAGTGGAATTTGTTGAATCATTTATGTTAAAGTTAACGAATAAGTATGAAAATTCTAATGAAAAGATAGGGATTAGAACGAAACGGAAAATGATTGTATAATAGGAGAAAGTATGAAAAAGATAAAGGAAGTGATGAAATGCAAGTTCTTTTATATGTAAGTGCAGCTATTATCGCGGTTGCTTTCGCTGTATTAGTAGTGTATGTATGCAGAACGTTGTTATCGGTTCAGAAGACGTTAGAAAACGTTGCAAGCACGTTAGAAGGTTTAGAAAAGCAAATGCAAGGGATTAGCGTAGAGACGGAGCAATTATTACATAAAACAAATGCGTTAGCTGATGACATTCAACAGAAATCACAATCATTAAATAAAGTGGTATCGGGTGTAGATGGAATTGGAACGACAATCCATTCTTTAAATACGAAACTTCGTAATGTATCAGAGTCTGTTACGGACGAAATTGAAAATAATGCAGATAAAGTAGCGCAAGTTGTACAGTGGAGTAGCGCAGCAATTGAAGTATACAATCATTATCGTGCGACAAGACAAGAGAAAAAGGTTGAAAAAGAAGAGCGTAAATTAGAAAGACTTGAGAAAAAAGCTGAAAAGAAAGAGAAGCGCTCTAGACTTCGTATGAGAGGTGAATCGTGATGAATATGACAAAAGTTGAAACAATTGAAGAGCTTGAAGTATTAGTAGAAAAAAATGAGCCTTATGTTCTTTTTAAACATAGTACGACATGCCCGATTAGTCATGGTGCCTATACAGAATTTCAAGCCTATTGTAGTGAAGAAAGAGCGGTACCAGCGTATTACTTATACGTACAAGATGCGAGAGATGTTTCGAATCGTGTTGCAGAGCAGTACAACATGAAACATGAATCTCCGCAAGTGTTATACATAAAAGATGGGATGGTAGTATGGAATACGTCTCATTGGAACATTAAAAAAGCTGCTTTAGAAGAGAATATTAAGTAAAAAGAAGCAAGCTAAAGGTGCTTGCTTCTTTTTTTTGTTTTTGTTGAAATATATTTAATGGTACACTGTTAATAGTTCAAATTAAATAATTAGATTGTTGAAAGTAGGTTTTAAGTAATGAAGAAAATGGCATTATCCTTCGCGGTCGTAAGTTTATTACTGGGAGCTTGTAGTAATGATACGATTAGTAAGAAGGATGAAGTTATACAGAAGGATACGAAAGAAAAAAGCATGATTCCGAGAACTGCTGTTTCTAAAGATTATTATAGAACTGTAATTCCTTTAAAAGAACAAAAGGTTATAAATACAGCTAATGTAAAAACAAATTCTAAATTAGATTTAGCAGAGTATGAAAATGGTTTAATGAATATTGCAAAAGAGCAATTTGATACAGAAAACCATGTGCTTCAATTAAATCAGTATATTCCTGAGAAGTTAGTTGATGAACTAGTCGCAAAAGTAGAAGCACCAGTTCTGACAAATATTATAGAACAAGACTATTTCGGGAAGCAGAATTCAAACGAACTAAGTTTATCTGGTGTTATGATTGGTTTAGCTATGTCTTCAAGTGTATCGAATGAAGAAGCTATGTCTAAGGGTACTGAAGTTGCCAAACAACTTATTGAAGCTATTAATAAAAATGACAAGTACAACAAATCTCCAATTACGTTTGCTATCTTTAAGCAAGAAAGTACAAGTTCTTTAAAAAATGGTACGTATATTGCCAGTACTACCGTTCAAAAGAATGACACGAACCTTGGAAATTGGAGTACGATCGATGAACAAGCGTATTCATATCCTTCTGATGAATTTAAACAAGCACATGGAGAAGATAATACAAAAATAACTGAATTTGCTAAGACAATGAAAGAGTTTTCTCCTGGAGATTTTATTCCAGTAAATGCTAAAGTGTCTTATAAGAAAAATCAAATGGATGCATTGAATATGAATATTGTTATTAAATACAATGGTAAAACAGAATTAATGGCTCTTACTCAAATGGCTGCTCAAAGTATGTTAGAAAAATTACCTAAGGATGCGAAAGTACAATTACAGATAAAGTCCGAGAGTAAAATCGAGGCAATTATTATAAAAGAGAAAAACAGCGATAAACCGTTTGTTTCCTTCTTGTAAAAAAAAGACAGTGTTTACACTGTCTTTTTTTTATTGAAAATGGTGTTATGACGGGTAAGACAAATCAAATTCCAAAAAGTAAGAGGGAAATCATATGAACTTAAAAGATTTAAAAAATAAACATATTAAGTATGATTGGAAAACTATTTTTGTAGGCATCCAAGGAAATTATTTTAGTAAAGACGTTATTTCTGATTATGCGGTAGAATTGATGGGAATTGGTGATGAAAGCGGGTTTGTTAGTGAACTTACATGGGGAGTCTCTAATGAAGATTTAAGTAAGGTGATGTTAGAAATAAAAACTAATTATTTTCCTCAATTAGATGAAGAAAGCACAATATTAATAGAGGAGAAAAGAAAACTAAGATTTGTTTGTTTATCTGAAATAAAAGAAAGATGTAAAGAAGATAATGAATTATTAAATGAAATTGCAGAGTTTTATGGAAAGCATCACTACCCAGAAGATATGGTGAGTTTTGTTAATTATATGCCTCAAGAAGTTCCAACTACGAAAGAAGATATAGTAAATAGGTTTGAAAAATTTTTGGAATTAGAGGGATTGAAATTTAAATACTAATATATGTAAACTACCAATAAATAGGTAGTGATGTACAATTAGTTTCTGAAGTAATGAAAGATCGATGCGTAATACGCTCCATGTTACCGCTGTGCCGATTTTAAAGAAAGAAACACATTTACCCGTTGTTGTCGATATAACGTATTCTACAGGACGATGTGACCCTCTATTGCCAGCCCAGATCCAGGCACAACGAATAAATATTCCGCATTTCGATGAATTGATGAACGAATTAAAAGTATTTGGAACTGCTGCCTCTTATTGTATAGCGACTTTCATTGTCGATTTTTGTTGGTAAGTCGATATATTTACAAAATCGCTGATATAAATTTCATTTACTAACGTACGGCTTAATATACAGTTTCTACTCATGGAATATCTATTTTTTTACAAAAAATGCCCTTTTTTTCATAAAAAATACGAAAATACGAGAAAAGAAGCGAATTTTTTCGAAACTTTTGCGGGAAAATATTGTATGAGCCTGCGTTTTTATCGTATCATTAGTAAAAGGAAGAACTCGGGACGATTGGTGGCATCTGCAAATAGAGTTGATGTCTTTTTTTCATTCAAGTAACCGATACATAAAAATAGATAACAAAAATAGAAGGAGTGTGCGATGAGATGAACGTAACAATATATGATGTAGCGCGCGAAGCGAACGTTTCAATGGCTACCGTATCTCGTGTTGTGAACGGTAACCCAAATGTAAAGCCTACAACAAGAAAGAAAGTATTAGAAGCAATCGATCGTTTAGGATACCGCCCAAATGCGGTAGCACGTGGACTAGCAAGTAAGAAGACAACTACAGTAGGTGTTATTATTCCTGATATCTCAAATACGTTTTATGCAGAACTTGCTCGTGGAATTGAAGATATCGCAACAATGTACAAATATAACATCATTTTAAGTAACTCTGACCAAAACAAAGAGAAAGAGTTCCATTTATTAAATACGATGCTTGGAAAACAAGTGGACGGAATTGTTTTCATGGGTGAAGATATTACAGACATTCACATTGAAGAATTTAAAAAGTCTCCGGTACCAATTGTATTAGCAGCGTCATTTGATGAGCAAAATGAAACGCCATCAGTAAACATTGATTATACACAAGCAGCTTACGATGCGATGAAGCACTTTATTGAGCAAGGACATACGCGTATCGGTTTCGTCTCTGGTCCTTTCATTGATAAAGCAGGAAACGCAAAGAAGTTACAAGGTTATCAAAAAGCTTTAGAAGAAGTAAGTATTTCATATGATGAAAATCTTGTAATCGATGGAGATTACACATATGATTCAGGTATCGAGGCATTCGAAAAGCTTTGGGGCCTTGATGAAAAGCCAACAGCGATCTTCGTATCTTCTGATGAAATGGCACTAGGTGTAATCCATGCAGCACAAGACGCTGGATTAAACGTACCAACTGATGTAGAAGTACTTGGTTTCGATAATACACGTCTTGCATTAATGGTTCGTCCACAACTTTCAACAGTTGTACAACCGATGTATGATATCGGTGCAGTAGCAATGCGTCTATTAACAAAGTATATGAACAAAGAAAAAGTGGAAGATCACACTGTAATCTTACCTCACCGTATCCAATTTAGAGATTCAACGAAGTAAGTATAAAAAAGCTCACAGCATTTGCTGTGAGCTTTTATTCGTATTCAGGATAGTATGCTTTTACTACGGTATCTACCGTTTTATTTTTCTTAACGTGTAAAAATCTTGCGTACAATTCTTTTCCCGTTTCAAATGGTGTATCGTCTAATTCAAACACATGCAATATTTTTCGAAACGTCCACGTTACTTGCTCACCGTACATATTATCGTACGATTCTTCAGAGTGTATAGCTATCTTTTCACCTAATTCATGAGCTTCCTCTATACTGTTTGCCTTAACAAGAATAATACTTTCTTCAAAAAGTGTATCGGGATTCTCTTCATAATGCTCATCAATTTTCGTAGGATCAGGCTCACCAGAATGAACAGATTCAAACAATAATTTTACAGCGTACATATTATGCTGCATGTTTCACTCTATAAATAATACTTGCGACAAGCGAAGCAGGTATTGTAAATACGTTACTTTGATAATGATAGTGTATTTGGGATTCTTCATAAGACATGTTGTCATATAGTTCGTTTTGTGAGGCATTCATTCTCTTCTGTTTTTCCTTGAGCATCTTCATATAGTTATACTGTATTGGGACGAGAATGATGAAATAGGCTAATACGATTAGTGAAATCCAAATCATTATGAACACTCCCGTATAAAGAATATTTGCATATAGTAATCATATCAATTTATAGAAAAAATAACCAGTTCTATCGGGTTAATTTTCTTCTGAAAATGCGAACAGTTCCCTTTGGTTTCTTAAATTGTGATCAATACATGTTTGAGCAACACATTTCAATCCTTGTAATAATGCATCTATGTGAGAAGTATCGTATTGAATTATATTTCCTGCTACTATCGTTTCGTCTTTTTCCAAGTTAATTGATATTTTTAGTACAGCTGTATTGCTTTGTAAATTTATAACTTCGATATAAAAAAATTGTTTTTCTAGGTCAATCGTAACGTAATTAAATCGTTCGGTTAGTTCCAAATTGCATATGGTAGTGTATTTCAAATGAAAGCCTCCTTATTGTGTAAGTGTATGTTGTAATGCTTTCGCTACAGTAGGGAGGACTCCTTGTTATATGTCACATAAGTGCAAATTCAACTATTATAGGGCAATGTCATGTATAATAGAAAGAAAAGGTTTGTGAGGGGGGAGAAAAGATGATCGTTCTTTGGATAATTACGCTTTGTATGACTGCTATTTTTGCATATATGACGTTAAAACAAAATGGCTTAAAGCGATTTGTTCCAGGAAGTATTCTTGCAGGAATTGCCCTTATCACGTATGTAATTTCTATTTTTATTGAAAGTGTATCAGTGGATATGAGCACAAGTTTAATGTTTATGGGTATTACACTATTTGCAGGTAGTATTATGGTACTTATGGTTGCAGGTATTATTTTATTTATTCATATGAATTCGGAAACGTTATAGCATATAAAAAAGGCATGTCCCTAGGGGACATGCCTTTTTATCCGTTCAATTATGCTCTATCTTTAGAAGAGTTTTGTTGTTTTAATAAGTCGCGAATTTCGCCAAGAAGTTCTTCTTCTTTTGTTGGTTCTGGAAGTTTCTCTTCTTTTTCTTCTTCTCTTTTAGATGTTAGTTTGTTGAATACTTTAACGAACATAAAGATAGCCGCTGCAATAATTAAGAAATCAAAAATAGTTTGGATAAAGTTACCATACATAATAGATGATTTACCGAATGTGATTTTTAAATCTGTAAAGTCAACGCCACCTAATACCATACCAAGTAATGGTGTAATAATATCTTTTACTAAAGAACTAACGATTTTACCGAATGCAGCACCGATTACAACCCCGACAGCTAAATCGATTACATTCCCCTTGAAAGCGAACTTTTTAAACTCGTTCCACATGTGTTAATCCCATCCTTTCCACGATTCATTATGAAATTTATAATTCCTATCAACATATTCTATAGAAATTTACGAGAGAAATAAAGGGAAAATGGGAATGAAAGTAAATTCTGAAAAATGTATCCGTTTTAATTTTTGTTTAGATCGTCCAGTAGAGATTGTAACAGTTGCTGCGTTTTTAATCCTTCTAATCCATCTACAACAGGCTTTGTATCTCCGTGTACACATTCAATAAAATGATGAACAGCATCTTCAAAACCACGTTGTTTTAACGTCGTATCCCATGATGGGGAACCGCTTTGTGAAACTGAGTTTTCCTGTTCAATTTCAAATGTATTCATATTTTTTACACGAATGATTTTCCCTGTCGTAACAAGTTCAATTTGTTCTAAATTTGTACCGGCATGGCGGTGCATTGCTGTTGAAAGTAATAGGCCGTTTGTTGTTGTATATGTATGATGGCCGTAAAGAAGTTCATTTTTTTCATTCATTTGCATCATATTGTGAACGACGTTAAGCTCATCGTTAGCTAACCAGCGAGCAGTATCTACAATATGTAAGTAATCATCTAACATCGTAAAGTCGTATGTATATGGACCGACTTTATTTGTACGGTGTTTTTCAATTCGA
This sequence comes from Bacillus cereus group sp. RP37, assembly GCF_040459695.1. Taxonomy (NCBI): domain Bacteria; kingdom Bacillati; phylum Bacillota; class Bacilli; order Caryophanales; family Bacillaceae; genus Bacillus; species Bacillus cereus group sp. RP37. The sequence goes on from NZ_JARVHP010000001.1 coordinate 770,610, forward strand.
ATCCATGAAATATCATGAGCTTGTTCTTTTGCAGCAACATACATAGGAACGAAGCGGCGATTAAATCCGACCATTAACTTTCGGTTATACTTTTCGCTCAACTCGACTAGTTTCTCAGCTTGGTCTACTGTAGCTGCTAGCGGCTTATCAACATAAACGTCGATTCCTTTTTTCAGAAGTTCAGAAACGATTTCATAATGTGTAGCAGTTGAACTATGAACGAAGATTGCATCGCATTCCGAAGCTAACGTTTCAATAGAATGGAAGTCTTGAATGCGGTATTGCTGGCAAACTTGTTTCCTTTTCTCCGCGTTAGGTGTAAACGCCCCTACAAAATTCCAATCTGTTTCTTTTGTAAGTGTTGGAAGATAGGCTTTTTGCGCGATACTTCCAAGTCCAATCATCCCAATTTTAGGTTTGTTCATGTTTATTCCCACCTATTCATATTGATGTAACGGCTTAAATGTAGCATAGGGTGGGGGAGGAAGGCAAAAATTAGCTTTTTACTTATGTCCTTCTAACAAAATCTTCTCTATCTCGTCAAAGTTATGAGCACGAGCATGCTCTAGCGGGGTAACACCATCGTTGTCTGGAATATTTACATCTGCACCGTGTTCAATAAGAAGTTGAATGACTTGTTGTTGTGTTTCATTTCCGTTACTTAGTACGATAGATTCCATTAAAGCTGTCCATCCGAGGGTATTTACATGGTTTACATCGATATTTGTTCGCGTGAGTAGTTCTTTTATAACATCAATATAGCCATGTTCTGATGCTGGGATAAGAGCTGTACCGCCGTAACGGTTTGTCAGCGATGAATCTGCACCGGCATCAATCGTTAGTTTTAAAATATCCAAGTAACCCTCAGCGCCGGCGTATAGAAAAGGATTGTTTTTTATATCATCTTGGATATTTACGTCAGCACCAGCTTCGATAAGCGCTTTTGCAGTTTTTACATCATTTTTGTATGTAGCAATCATAAGAGGGGTACGTCCTTTATTGTCTGTTATATTTATGTTAGCACCTTTTTTGAGTAACGATATAACCGTATTCGTTTCTTGTTTCTCAGTAGCTGTTAGTAGTGCTGTCTCCATGTTTGTCATCTCCTTTTTAATTTCTTGTTCTTGCGAGCAGCCTTGCAAAAAAATTACGCAACAGATCATGCTTACTGTTTTTTTGAACATGGAATTTTAACCTCCTCATTTCAACTGTAAAATAAGAACATTAAATTTTTATAAACTGACGCTAAAATTACTATAAAATCGCTTGAGTATTTGAACATATATTTTTATGCTTGTAAATAATAAGGTTTGATAAAGTGAAACTTTAATCAGTGGGGGTTTTGTTCATCCCCTACTGATTATTAGTTGAACCAATCGGGCTTTTATGGGCAGTTGATCCCCCACTTAACTTCTTTGCTTTCTCTGAATTTTGAGGTGGGGATCTTACTGCCCGTTAATGCGGGGTAAAGTGAGGATGTAACATATGTCTATTAAAACAAGGTTTTTATTTTCTTATATCGCTGTCATTCTCGTTTCCATTACGCTTATATTAGTTGCGGGATTTTTAATCGTTTTTTCGATAACAGGTGATTTGGAGTCAGTGAAAAATTTCTATAAAAGTTCTTACATTCAAAAGCCGCTTACACCAGAAGAAGAGAATGCGTATATTGAGTTGAAGTCGGCAGCAAAGAAACATCAATCTCAACTATTAGATGAATCGTTCGTTTCATCACTTGAAAAAGAAGGGGTGAAAATAGTTGTAAGAAAGGGAGAAACCATTTCTTATGCTACAAAAGTATTTGAAAGTGTATCTTTAAAAGAAGCCCTTCCGAAATTTGAATCAGCAAATATTAATAGTCGTGGTACAACGGAACTAGGCGATACATTTTATCGATATGTAAAGTTTGATTTTTATTTTCCTCAGGAAGAAGAGGGGAGTATATTTGTATTAAAAAAGCAAAGTTCATTTGTAGATCTTACACAAAAATTATTTCCGATTTTGTTCGTATCACTTTTACTGTTAGCCGTGTTGCTTATTGGATTATTAAGTTATCTTGTCTCAAGAAGTGTGATAAAACCAATCTTTGTATTGAAAGATGCGACTGAGAAAATTAAAGAAGGAAATTTAGACTTTCAAATACCAGTTACATCGCATGATGAGATAGGGCAATTGAATCAAGGATTTGAGGAAATGAGGAAGAAATTAAAAGAGTCGATAGAGGTACAAACGCAGTATGAAGAAAATCGAAAAGAGCTCATTTCAAACATCTCTCATGATTTAAAAACACCGATTACATCTATTATCGGATATGTAGAAGGCATAAAAGACGGGGTAGCAAATACACCAGAAAAAATGGATAAGTACTTAACGACTATCCATACGAAAGCAAGGCATATGGATACACTCATTGACGAACTATTTTTATTTTCGAAGCTCGATTTGAATCGAGTTCCATTTCGGTTTGAAACGGTTGAATTAAATATGTTTATGCAAGAATTAATAGAAGAGATGCAGATGGATTTAAGTAAAGAAGATATAGAAGTTAACTTACAATTACATGCATCACCACTATATGTAACGGCTGATTGCGAAAAGATAAATAGAGTGATCTCAAATTTAATTCATAATAGTGTGAAATACATGGATAAAGAAGAAAAGAAAATTACTGTAACAGTATCGAGTGATAACAATAAAGTGATTGTGAAAGTAATGGACAACGGATCAGGTATCGAATCGGATACACTTCCTTATATTTTTGAACGTTTTTATCGTGCAGAGCAATCGCGAAATTCTAGCACAGGTGGAAGTGGACTTGGCTTAGCGATAGCGAAGCAAATTGTTGAAGAACATGGCGGAGAAATTTGGGCGGAAAGTAAGCTTGGGGAAGGTACAAGTATTTTCTTCTCATTGAAAAAAGTACAGGAATGTGGTGAGTAGAATGAAAAGAATTTTACTAATAGAAGACGAAGTAAGCATTGCAGAATTACAGCGAGATTATTTAGAAATTAGTGATTTTCAAGTTGATGTAGAACACTCTGGAGAAACAGGTTTACAAATGGCTTTGCAGGAAGAATATGATTTAATTATTTTAGACATTATGCTTCCGAAGATGAATGGTTTCGAAATTTGTAAACAAATACGTGCTATAAAAGACATTCCGATTTTACTTGTTTCAGCAAAGAAGGAAGATATAGATAAAATTCGCGGACTCGGTTTAGGGGCGGATGATTATATAACGAAACCGTTTAGCCCGAGTGAATTAGTTGCAAGAGTAAAGGCACATATTTCTCGTTATGAAAGATTATCAGGAAATGTAAGTAAGCAACGTGATACGTTATATATTCACGGAATCTCTATTGATCAACGGGCGAGGAAAGTTTTTATAAACAATGAAGAAATCGCATTTACAACGAAGGAATTTGATTTATTAACATTCTTTGTAACACATCCAAACCAAGTATTAAATAAAGAACAGTTATTTGAACGTATTTGGGGATTAGATTCTGCTGGTGATTTAGCCACTGTTGTCGTTCATATTAGAAAGTTACGTGAGAAAATTGAAAGAGATCCTGCACACCCACAGTATATCGAAACAGTGTGGGGAGCTGGTTATCGTTTTAATGTGTAATGTACCTGCCGAGTAATTGGCAGGTTTTTTTTATGTTATTCGAACAAAAAGGAAAAATAGGTAATTTATGTTAAAATATAAAGAGAGATATAACATAGGAGAGTATGAGAGGGCGTGCTACATTTTGGGAGATACATGAAAAGATAGTAAATCAAACAAGGCTTTAAGGATTGGAACGAATATCATACTTATTTTATTAATTATTGGTGCAATACAAATGTTTTATGATGACGATTATACGAATGATCATTTCGGTGGGTTATTTATGATGGTCTTTTTTGGAATTAAAATAATTTCTAGTTTTATGATAAGTTTAAAAGAAGGAGATAAAAAGGCAGTATATATTGATTTAGGCCTAGTGGTTTTTTCTGTTCTTCTTTTAGTTGTTACTAGTGTTAAATATTTCTTTTGAAAAAGCTCATAGTCTTGTAGAGGCTGTGAGCTTTTTGTCATTGTTTAGAGTTACGGTGGCGTAATGATTTATAAAACGTTTGAGCAGTAGAAGTAAATTGAGTAGCTTCTTCTAAAAAAGGATAATGATTACTCTCTTCAAATGTTACAAAAATAGAATTACGTATGCCATCATGCATCTCGATAGAATACTGAATCGGGCACTGCACATCATATCTTCCGCATATAATAAGGGTCTTTGTTTGAATAAAGGGTAGTGATGTCCTTAAATCGAATGAAGGGTATTCATGAGCGAAAGCGTTCATCCGGCTAGCGGACATTGCTTTTTGGATTGGTTTACAAAAATAAGAGTTGTAGTTTTCAGGTTTATACAATGATAATTTTGTTCTCTCAGTAGATAGTTCTTTCAGTTCTTCACTTGTAAGGTGAGGGCTTTTCAAGTTTTCGATGAGCTGTTGCATATAATGAAACTGTGGATGTTCTAGGTTATAAATGCAAAATGGTGTTTCGGTATAGTTACTTGCTGCGGCTCCAACGACGACTAATGATTGTAAGGAATTTGAATATGTAATCGCGTATAAAAGTCCAAGCATACCGCCAGTTGAATGGCCAGCGAAATGCCATGTTGGAAGTTGCAAAGCTTCTTTAATTGCTTCTAAGTCGTGAATCGTTTCAATCATACTTAATTCGTTTTCTACGTTGGCTTTTACAGAATTACCAGCGTCTCGCAAATTAATGAGGAATACACGATATGTAGAAGTGAAAACATCCGCAAAGTAATCACCAGTTTCATTAAATTGTGAATAGTGATGTGTAATGCAAAGAGGTTCGCCATTTCCTTTTGTGAAGAGTTCGAATGTGCCACGTTTTGTGTTGATCATGTGTTGTTTCCACATAATATCACTACCTTTTCTTATAAAAATTGGACTGGCTAATTCTTAAATAAAATATATCGGCGATTATTAGAATATATCAGCGAATCTAAAAATATATCGACTTACCGACAAAAGTCGTCAATAAATAAAAGGAGGCCATTAAAAAAACGAGCCTCCTTTTCGTTTAGTACAAAGATTTTGTCATATTATTCCGAATAATTTCAAGGGATTTCGCTACAGTTAATGCATTCTTTTCTTCAATTTCTGGTTTACGGGGGATAGGTTTATACATGTTGTCTGGATCTTCCCATGTGAGGGGAAGTTCTGTTTCAGCTTGTCCTTTCCAAGCGTCAATCCATTCTGGAGGGAGATAACCTGAGATGTTTTGGATGTTGTTCATTTCGAGCCAAATAAGTGCCCAAGCTCTTGGGACGACGCGCCAGTGGTCATAGCCACCGCCGCCGACAGCGATCCAGCGACCTTCGCAATATTCGTTAGCGATTTCGCGAGCGAGCTTCGGTATTTCACGGTAAATATTCATCGTTGCGCAAAGGTGTGTAAGTGGATCGTAATAATGTGCGTCAGCGCCATTTTGCGTTAAAATAATATCCGGTTTAAAGTATGCGGCAACTTCTTTTACGACAGTTCGATAGGAATCTAAGAACGATTCGTCTTCTGTAAATGCATCAAGTGGAACGTTAAAAGAATAACTATAGCCATTACCTTGTCCACGTTCATTTACAGCGCCAGTTCCAGGGAATAAATAACGCCCAGTTTCATGTAATGAAATGGTGCATACGTTAGGGTCGTCGTAAAAAGACCATTGTACACCATCACCATGATGAGCATCTGTATCAATATATAGGACGCGTAAACCGTATTTCTTCTGAATATATTTCATTGCGATGGAACTATCGTTATAAATACAAAATCCAGATGCTTTACCACGGAAGCCGTGATGTAAGCCGCCGCCTAAATTAAGCGCGTGTTTTACTTTCCCAGAAAGAACAGCATCGACAGCTGTTAATGTTCCGCCAACAAGTAATGCACTTGCCTCGTGCATATTTGGAAACATCGGTGTATCTTCTGTACCGAGTCCATATGTCATCGCAATTGATTTTTCTAACTTACCTTCTCCAGCACGTTTTACCGCATTTATGTACTCCTCTGTATGAACGTAGGCGATTTCTTCATCTGTAGCCATCCTTGGTGAGATGATTTGGGAAGGAGAGATGAAACCACCCTTTTGTAATAAGTCATACGTAAGTGTGACGCGAAGTTGGTTAAAAGGATGATCAGGGCTAAACGAATAGCCCCGAAAATCATCCGAATAAATAAACGCGCTACTCATGCTTGCATCCCCATAATGTTCGGCCATAATACGCGGTAGCCCTCTGCTTCAAGTGCATCAATCACTTTTAGAGGATTCATCGTTTGAATGCGGAAAACGAGTACTTTATCATTCTCATCTTTTGCTGGATAGACGAGAACGCTCACGATATTTATTTGCAAATCACTAAAAATAGCAACGACTTTTCCAAGAATACCAGGTTCATTTTTTACTTGAATTTCAATTTGTGAACTTGGTTGATGTGCTCCTGTTAATTTCACTAACGTGTGCAGTACAGTGGATTCAGAAATGATTCCAACTAACTTTCCAGCCTTTGTCACAGGAAGGCACCCTATTTTATTTTCAAAAAATAAGGTAGCAATTTCCTCAACGAAATCAAGAGGATGGCAAGTCATAACAGGTTGTTTCATAATAAGGTCGAGCGGTTGTTTCAGCATAGCGAGTGGAACTTGTTCATCAAGAATTGATGGACTTGCATCTCTTACATCCCGATCAGAAATAATGCCTACCACATGATTATTTTGATCGACAATTGGAATGTGCCGAATGCCTTTCGTGCGTATCGTTCGGATTGCTGTTTCGATTGTATCGTTTGGGTGTAGTGTCACCACATCTTGATTCATAATTTCTTCTACAATCATTCCAGTTGCCCCCTTTATTTAGTACATAAAACGATTGTGAAAACGTAGACGATCAAATGCTTGAATAGAATCCGTATCAACGCGTTTACCGATGCGGACCATTAAACAGTTAGCAGGGTGCGAACAAATCTCAGGATCATCTGTAGCCATCCATTGTAAGCCACCAGCATTCATCATTTTTTCCATTACTTTTCGGTACTCCCAAACATTTAAGCCTGTTTGTTTTAAATCCCAGTGCCAATAATATTCAGTCGTCAATATAATGTAATCTTCCATATGGTCGTCCATCATTGAAACTTCTAATAAGTTCTTGCCGACAGCGCACCCGCGGAAGGCTGGGACTACTTCAATCGCCCCGAGCTCAATTAAGTTTTCCATTTTTCCTTCTGACCATCGTTCGAGTGGATCAGGATACAAGTATGTAACATATCCAACGATCGTTCGGTCATGTCTAGCAATAATGAGACGAGCTTCTGGTAATTTAGAAATTTCGACAATTGCTTTATATTGCTGCTCGGCAGGACGAAACGCAATTAAGTCTGGATGAAATTCATACATTTCTAAGTTATGTGTAGAGACAGGACCTTCAATAATTAAAGTGCCTTTCGCTGTTTTTAAGTTTCTGGCATTGTATATTTTTTTATGGATCAATGTATTGCTCACCACCTTGAGGGTTTGTGAATCTATTAATATCGTACTTTATAATATATGCGATGTGAATCGAATTTTGTCATTAAAAATTTGTCTAAAAATCAACAAATATACTGAAAATTTTAAATAATATCATTATAATAGATAATAGAATACATAGGAGGGGGATGTAAAGTATGAAAGTAGAAACGCTTCCTGTCATTAAAGGAGAAAATAATTTGCCGAATTATGATGAGGCATACGCGAATTTTAACTGGGAAGAGGTTAATAAAAATTTTACTTGGAATGAAACAGGCCGAGTAAATATGGCGTATGAGGTAATTGATAAGCATGCGAAATCCGATCGAAAGAATAAAGTAGCCCTTTATTATCAAGATGGATCGCGAAAAGAGAAATATACATTTAAGGAAATGAAGGATTTTTCTAATAAAGCAGGAAACGTCCTGAAAAATTATGGCGATGTAGAAAAAGGCGATCGCGTTTTTATTTTTATGCCGCGTTCCCCAGAGTTATATTTTGCACTTTTAGGTGCAGTGAAATTGGGAGCAATAGTTGGTCCGCTATTTGAAGCATTTATGGAAGGCGCAGTTCGCGATCGTTTAGAAGATAGCGAAGCAAAAGTGTTAATTACAACACCTGAATTGTTAGAGCGAGTACCATTAAATGATTTACCTGCTTTAAAAACAGTCTTCCTTGTTGGAGATAATGTAGAAGAAGGCGGTAAAACGGTAGCGTTCAATCCTTTATTTGAACAAGCTTCAAAAGAATTACATATCGAATGGCTAGGCCGTGAAGACGGTTTAATTCTACATTACACATCTGGTTCTACTGGGAAGCCAAAAGGTGTGCTACATGCGCAAAACGCAATGGTGCAGCACTATCAAACGGCGAAGTGGGTATTAGATTTAAAAGAGGACGATGTATATTGGTGCACAGCTGACCCAGGCTGGGTAACAGGAACGGCTTACGGTATTTTCGCGCCGTGGTTAGTCGGAGCATCAAATGTTATTTTAGGTGGCCGCTTTAGTCCAGAAGCGTGGTATGAAGCGCTGCAAGATTACGGTGTAACAGTTTGGTACAGCGCACCAACAGCTTTCCGTATGTTAATGGGTGCTGGACAAGACGCAATTAAAAAATATGATTTATCGCAAGTTCGTCACGTATTAAGCGTTGGTGAACCGTTAAATCCAGAAGTAATTCGCTGGGGTATGAACGCATTTGGACTTCGTATTCATGATACGTGGTGGATGACAGAAACAGGTGGACAAGTTATTTGTAACTATCCTTGTATGGAAATCCGTCCAGGTTCAATGGGTAAACCAATTCCAGGTGTGAAAGCAGCGATTGTTGATAATGAAGGAAATGAAGTGCCTCCATACACAATGGGCAACTTAGCAATTGGTAAAGGTTGGCCAGCGATGATGCGTGGAATTTGGAATAACCAGCAAAAGTATGAATCTTACTTTATGCCGGGAGATTGGTACGTATCAGGTGACTCAGCATATATGGACGAAGATGGGTACTTCTGGTTCCAAGGGCGTATTGATGATGTAATTATGACGTCAGGTGAGCGCGTTGGTCCGTTTGAAGTAGAAAGCAAATTAATCGAGCATGCGGCTGTTGCAGAAGCTGGGGTAATTGGTATTCCTGATCCGGTGCGCGGCGAAATCATTAAAGCATTTATCGCGCTTCGAGCAGGATACGAACCATCTGATGAATTAAAAGAAGAGATTCGTCAATTTGTAAAGAAAGGCCTAGCAGCTCATGCAGCGCCAAGACAAATTGAATTTAGAGATAAATTACCGAAAACGAGAAGTGGTAAAATTATGCGCCGCGTATTAAAAGCGTGGGAATTAAACTTACCAACAGGTGACTTATCAACGATGGAAGATTAAGAGAGAAAGGTCTGAACGAAATAACGTTCAGACCTTTCTTTTTTATGATATCATCAACTTATATATATAAGTTGAAAGGGGATAGTATGATGAAAACAGAGAAGAAAAAGATGATACTAGGAGAAATGTACATACCGGCTGATCCAGTTTTAGTACAAGAGAGGGAGCAAGCTCGTATATTAACGAGAAAATTAAATGATACGCCAGAAGTACAATTAAAAGAGCGTAGCGAAATCGTAAAAGAATTATTCGGAACGACTGGGGATAACATTCATCTTGAATCTTCTTTCAGGTGTGATTACGGCTATAACATTCACGTGGGCGAAAATTTTTACGCGAACTTTGACTGTACAATTTTAGATGTATGTCCAGTAACAATCGGAGTGAACTGTATGTTAGCTCCAGGTGTTCACATTTATACAGCAACACATCCGCTTGATCCAGTAGAGCGCATAAGCGGATCAGAATATGGAAAACCAGTTACAATTGGTGATAACGTATGGATTGGCGGAAGAGCGATTATTAATCCTGGTGTCACAATTGGAGACAACGCGGTGATCGCATCTGGCGCCGTTGTAACGAAAGATGTGCCGGACAATGTAGTAGTCGGCGGAAATCCTGCAAAGATTATTAAAAAAATAAAATAATATTTGAACGAAGTGCCTTCCTCGTCTGTATACATTTATGAAAGAATAGATGAGGGAGGCTTTTTTATGTCTAATAAATTACTTCTTGCTTTTGCTTTAATTGGAATTATCGTTGTATTTTCTTGTGGTCTGTTATTACCGATGCCAATTGGCTTTAAAGTTTCAATGATTACAGTTGGGATTATAATGATTGTTATTTTTTCAATCATTATTCCGTTGGATAAGAAGTATATTGTACGAAAAAATGGAAATAAAATTGATTTTACAAAAACAAAAATATATTTTCGTTGGAATGTATTTGATACAATTTCGGTCTGTCTTGCAGTGTATGCATGTATATGTGTGCTGGCGTTAAATATTTTCGTTTTTAGTGGATTTACGATTCAAAACCCATATGTTCAATTTTTTACGCATCAGTCACAAGCATGGGTCATTGTCGCAAGTGCATATTTAATTTCCCGTATTTCATTAACGTTAAAAGGAATAAAGGAGATCAAAAAAAATGGCGCAGATTGGGATTGAGGAGGAGCTCATGCTTGCGTACCAAAGTGGGGATAAGGAGGCTGGGGAAAAACTATATGTTTTAATTAAACCAGCGCTATATACATTTTTGTATCGCTTTAACCGAGATGAACAGTTAAGTATCGACCTTGTGCAAGATACATTTTTGACGTTAGAGCGTAAGAAACATATGTATGAACTTGAGAAAGGAAAAATAAAAACGTATTTATTTCAAATTGGTTATCGTCTTATGATTAATAAATTAAATAGAAGAAAAAAGTGGCGTACGCTTTTGCCATTTTTAGTGCCAATTCAAGAGGTAGAGTTTTCACAAGAAGACCGTCTTACTGTAAGGGACGCAATTTTGAAAGTTCCTGAAGACCAGCGAGCTGTCCTCATCCTTTTTTATTATCATGATATGCAGCAAAAAGAAATTGCAGAGATATTAAACATTCCGATTGGAACAGTGAAGTCGAGACTTCATAACGGGATAAAGAAATTGAAACAATTGCTGGAGGTGGATGAAATTGAGCGAAAATCCCTTTAAGAGTGAATATAAATTAAAACAACATTTAGATAGTGACCATGTAGAAATACCGGATTTTCCAAAAACGGTAAGTCGCTTCGACCGATTCATTGGCTTTCTTGGTTCTCCAGCGAAAGATCCTGTGGAGGCGACGATTGGGAATGATTTATCAGTTGTGTTTCACGTATCGTTATTAGTTGGGGTTCCAATTCTTTCTCTTATTACGATACTCTTTGCGACGTTGTAAAGGATTGGCAAGGAGAGAACACCTACCTCTATTTGACATGCCTATATAAATGATGGTATAAAGAAAAGTATATGAATAATTGAGCGTGGAAAGGGAGAAGTAGTGATCATTTCCCTGTTTTAGAGAGCTGATGGCCGGTGAAAATCAGCACATAGATGATCGCGAATTACGCCCCTAGAGCATCTTTTTTCGATTGAATTGTATTCAAAAGGGAAAAGACGGTGCTAAGCCGTTATGTAAATAAGGTGGTAGGCTTTTTTTTGCCTGCAACTAGGGTGGTAACGCGATAATCAAAATCGTCCCTTATTTAAAGGGGCGATTTTTTTATGTTTTCAACCTTCACGCCAGTAATGAACTTAAAGGAGAGTATGTAGGATATGGGTATTTTACAAGATCTTGAATTTCGCGGTCTAATTAATCAGCAAACAGATGCTGAGGGACTTGAGCAATTATTAGAAAAAGAAAGCGTTAAATTATACTGTGGTTTCGACCCGACAGCGGATAGCTTACACATTGGTCATATGTTACCAGTATTAATGTTACGTCGTTTCCAATTAGCTGGTCATCAACCAATCGCACTAGTTGGCGGAGGTACTGGTATGATCGGTGACCCAAGTGGTAAAAAAGCAGAGCGTACATTAAATACGAAAGATACAGTTGCTTACTACACAGAAAGCATTAAAAACCAACTTTCAAACTTCTTAGAGTTCGAAAACGTGGACAACCCAGCAACAATGGCTAACAACTATGACTGGCTTGGTAACTTAGATGTAATTTCATTCTTACGCGATATCGGTAAAAACTTCGGTTTAAACTATATGTTAGCAAAAGATACAGTAGCATCTCGTTTAGAGACTGGTATTTCATTCACTGAGTTCAGTTACATGATTTTACAATCATACGACTTCTTAAACTTATACCAACACCATAATTGCCGCCTGCAAATCGGTGGTAGTGACCAATGGGGTAACATTACAGCTGGTCTTGAATTAATCCGTAAATCAGAAGAAGATGCGAAAGCATTCGGTTTAACAATTCCACTAGTTACAAAATCTGACGGTACGAAGTTTGGTAAAACAGAAGGCGGCGCAATTTGGTTAGACCCAGAAAAAACAACTCCTTACGAGTTCTACCAATTCTGGATCAACACAGATGACCGCGATGTTGTTAAATACTTAAAATACTTCACATTCTTATCTCATGAAGAAATTCTTGAGCTTGAAAAGCAAGTAGCTGAAGCACCAGAAAAACGTGCAGCACAAAAAGCATTAGGTTCTGAAATGACAAAACTTGTTCACGGCGAAGAAGCATTAGAGCAAGCGATTAAAATTTCAGCTGCATTATTCAGCGGTTCTGTAGCAGAACTGACTGCAAGCGAAATCGAACAAGGATTCAAAGACGTACCATCTGTAGAACGTACTGCAGAAGATACAGTATTAATCGACTTACTTGTAGAAAGCAAAATCTCTCCATCAAAACGTCAAGCACGTGAAGATGTAACGAACGGCGCAATCTACGTAAACGGTGAGCGTACACAAGCATTAGACTACGTTGTAACAGAAAACGACCGCATCGAAGGTAAATTCACAATCATTCGCCGTGGTAAGAAGAAATATTTCTTAATTCGTTACTAATCAGAAACGAATATAAAACAAATAGTACCCCGAATTGTAGGCTGAAAAGTCTATGATTCGGGGTTTTTATGTATGAATTTAGATTGCCTGATCTTTTCTTGTAAATAAAATATGAAGAATTAATATGAGCATATAAAGTAAGCTAATGAGCATAAGAACAAATGCTGTTGGATAAAATTTTGCTGCATATATAAAGAAGTCGATTTGATAAATATCTTCGTAATTTGAAACGGTGCCTTTAAAGTAATTTGTAAACTTAGCGCTATATTTCCATTCATCAGGATAATCTATTAGATTACTCCCCTGATACCAACTCATAAGTGCTGAAGTAATAAACAACATAAATGAACTTCCGAGTTGAACCATTTGGTTTATTGTCAAAAAGAATCCACCTCCTATTTTATGGTTATTATAGCGTGCATTCGTATGCCTGTAACCTTTTTGTTGTAATCTCCTTTTCGAGTTCATACGGAAATCACATGTAAGCGGTATGATAAACGTATAACAAATAGAAAGGAGTGGTAAAACGAAATGTCACTAGAAGCGCTCATTATTTTTTCTTTGCTAAATGCGGGTCAGCTTGCAGAGAATTCGAAGGTGGATATACATAAAGAGCAGAAAGATGCTTATGTATATGTTCAGAAAGAGGAAAATAAATAACTTTAATATATATAAATAAAAGCTACTCGAAGTAACTATTTTAGTTGTCTTTGGTAGCTTTTTACATTATGAATAAATAGGAATTAATTCTCGCTTGAAATCTTCGTACATTTCAAAGGCAATTTTCATGATTTCTTTGAGTTCATCGTAACTGTGGAAATATAGCACGGGTACTTTTTCCGTGTCATTTGATAACAATCGTATAAATATGTCCCATGGGTCTCCAGCTCTAACTTCACCGTTATGACATGCCTCCCAAATCAATTCAGCAACACCATATTTTAAGCTGATGTTGAATCTAAAGGTGTAGACATCTTTGTTTTTTACTTCTCCTACAATAAAAAAGTCTTCTTTTTTATTGTAACGAGCTTTATAGCCAAGAGACTCGAATACTTCAATAGCTTTTTCATTTTCATAGTTTTTAAATGTATTTTCTCTATCAGAAAATTTTTCTGATAATGCTTTATATCTCTTAATAAAATCAATTTTTGTAAGGCAGGCTTGTATTTCAGGTTGTAATGAATACGCCAATAATTACTCCTCCCTAATTTTTAATATTAGATCAAATAAAACAGTATACATGTTAGATACATGAAGAAATCCGGCTCTTGTAAGTCGGATTTTCTTTTTTTATATATAAGATAAGATTGCCTTTCTTATATATAAAATTATGAATAGATAGGAATTAATTCTTGTTTAAAATCTTCATACATACCTAAAGCAATTTTTAAAATTTTTTCTAAGCTGTCATAATCGCTAAATAGTACGGGCTTAATTCTAGTATCTGGAGAAATTAAAAGTCTTGAATATAGACTCCATGGACTACCTAATCGTAGTTCATCATTATGATAAACTACCCAAGTAAAGTCCAGAACGTTTACTTTAATACCAATATTAAAATAAAATAAATTTTCTTTTTTATCATCTAGTTCTCCAACTTTTAAAAACTGTTCTTTTTTATCATAAACTGATTTATAACCTAGCTTTTCAAGTATTTGTTGAATTTCTTCAATATTGGGATTAGGAATGATTTCTTCGGCATCATAATTTTCTCTCGAAAAAGAAGAAAGTTCTGTGTATCTATTAACAAAGTCAATTTTTTTTAGTGCTATTTCTATTTCCGATTTTAATTTTAAGTTCATAATTAATTCTCCTAAAACCTTAAGTCTGTCCTTTTTTTTGGGTCATTACTTCATATATCTTTAAGGTGAAATCATGAATAAATAGGAATTAATTCTCGCTTAAAATCTTCGTACATTTCAAAGGCGATTTTCATGATTTCTTTGAGTTCATCGTAACTGTGGAAGCATGGACGAAGTATTTTTTCTGTATCATTTGATAATATTGCTACAAACATAGCCCATGGATCTCCAGCTCTTATTGCACCATTATGTCGTGCAGACCAAATAAACTCAACAAGGCCATGTTTTAAACTAATATTAAATCTAAAAGTATAGATGTTTTTATTCTTGACCTCTCCAACAATAAAAAAGTTTTCTTTTTTCATAAAACGAGCTTTATAGCCAAGAGACTCAAATACTGCAATTACTTTTTCGTTTTCATAGTTTTCAAATGTATTTTCTCTATCTGGAAATTGTTTTGATAATGCTTTATATCTCTTAATAAAATCAATTTTTGTAAGGCAGGCTTGTATTTCAGGTTGTAATGAATACGCCAATAATTACTCCTCCCTAATTTTTAATATTAGATCAAATAAAACAGTATACATGTTAGATACATGAAGAAATCCGCCTTTTGTGAGTCGGATTTTTCTTAGTTTAATTCTATTAAAATAATATAATTGTTAATTGAAATGTAGTTATTTTTAGAAAGGTTTTGCAGTTAGCTATTTAAAAGTGTAAGTATATTTCCCTTAAATATAGCAGCTATTTCCGCTTCCTCTAATGAATCTCCCCATCTAAAAACTATATCGTCTTTTGGGCAGAGATGAATGGAAAGGTTAAAATAATCTATTTCATCTTTCCATTTGTTATATTCATTAAATGCTTTTTTGAAAATTTTTCTAACATTTTCTTCCGCAATTATATCACTATTTTTACTTGCAATGATTGTAAATCTTTTAGGGTTACTAGAAACTATTTCAATGGCAGCTGGAAGTTTCTCGAGACAAAACTCTGCAATACTTGAGTAGAAAGTTGTTCCTCCAACTTCCATTTCAACTTCTGGACCCTTATTAAATCCCTCAAGTTTCCATTTGGTTCGAAGAGCTTTCCATACCTTTCGATATTTTTCAATTTTAGAGTTTTTGTCTTTGATTTCAATAGCTGCAAGCAAGTAGAATTTGTAGACATTAGTTAAATCCTGTTTCATAAATACTTGCTTGATTTCAGTTCCACATACTTCTTTGAATTTCTTTTTTTCATCTGGGCTAAATAACATGGAGCCATTAACGCTGAATAAACTTAAATTTGGTAAATTACCGACTCTTTTAATTGCTTCATCTTTACTAAACCATTCGTAGTATGAGAATGCATCTTTTTCTACTTCATTCCAACACTTCATTTTACCACCTCAATTTTAATAGTCATAATGATTCCCATGTACATCATTGAAATGTGATCCTCTATTTTGGGATGGATCATCTGGATAAGTATGACCGCCTGAATGCTCTCTTATAATCTTATTATCCTTGAAATGATAACTCTAATGTTGTGTCAACATTGGAAAAATACTAACATTAGATTGAATAAAACAGTATAAAGTTTTAGATAAATGAAGAAATCCGACTCTTATAAGTCGGATTTGCTCTTTTTACATTTAAGACAAAATTACCTTTCTTAAATATAAAATCATGAATAAATAGGAATTAATGCTCGCTTGAAATCTTCGTACATTTCAAATGCAATTTTCATGATTTCTTTGAGTTCTTCATAGCTATGGAAACCTGGACGGAGCACTTTTTCAGTATCATTGGATAATACGTCTACAAACATAGCCCAAGATGTTCCAACTCTAACTTCACCAGTGTGCCATGCTTCCCAAATTAATTCAACGAGTCCATATTTCAAGCTAATATTGAACCTGAAAGTATAGATATCTTTGTTTTTTACTTCTCCAACAATAAAAAAGTTTTCTTTTTTCATAAAACGAGCTTTATAGCCAAGAGATTCAAATACTGCAATTACTTTTTCGTTTTCATAGTTTTCAAATGTGTTTTCTCTATCTGGAAATTGTTTTGATAAGGACTTGTATCTCTCGGTAAAATTAATTTTCTCAAGTACTTCCTGTATTTCTGGTTTCAATGAATATGTCATTAATTATTCCTCCCTAAATCTAATCTCGATATCATACTTGTCTTTTGCTCGCTTTATATATTCATCTATTTTTCTGAAATTTTTATTAGATACTGAAATTTCTAAAATATGTTTTCCTTTTAGTAATTGCCCATCTATTTCTCGAATTTGTTCTAATATCTCCTGTTCGATAACATCTGTAGAAGCTACCTGTGATTGAAAGTCTCTTGGAAAGGCATCATTTTGACGAATTAATTCTTCGCATAAGTAAATGATTCCTTGTGCTAACGGACGAAAGGTTTGTAAGAAATATGCTTTTGCACTGCTATATGTTTGTCCTTGTAGAACAGTATCCAATGCAAAAGCGTCAATCGAATGAATGATTTGTTCCATACCTTGAATAGTAGCGGTACAGAAAGAGTTCATACTTTCTGTTTGAGCTTGTACTTCACCGAGATACATATTTAAAGACATGAACTTTCCCTCCTCTTACAAGAAAATAATACCAATTTAAGGGAGTTGTTGTAAATGGAATATTCTAATAATTTCACGATTAAAGAGGTACTTGTTCATTAAGTTTGTTAATCTCATTCAGATGCTCTGGTGATGAAGAGGTTTTTAAGGTTGAATGAAAATAGAAAAAGGGAAGATATAGATAAATACGTTGTAAAAATAATGTTAACAAAAGGAGAGTACAGCAAAGAAAAATGAGTTATGGGATAGAATGTAGTGTTTTTAAGTGTTAGAAGAAGGGGGGGATTAATGTGGATTGCTGGAATGTCGATTCCTAAATATTTCCCTTCGTTCTCATCGAAAACGGACCAATTTTCATCGTCTAGAAATTCAGGATCAGTACTTTCAAAGTCAAAAGTACTGTCTTCATCTACCATTTTACGGAAATATTCCTGAAATGGTTTACTATTATCATTTAAATGTATTGTTTCATACATCCAGGGTGTTTCTACAAAAACGTCTCTGATTTCACCTATTTCAGTATCTTTAAAGTATAATTTCATATTTGCGCCTTCGTATTCATGGATTTTGAAATAGTCTTTTGGTATCTCACCTTTTATCAAATACTCATTATCTCTTTTTATTCAGCTTCGAAGCGTAAGTGATTAAAACTCCTAATGTAAGTTCAGCAATTACAACTTATGTGCAAGCAATGTAAATATTACATTTTTGATGTCTAATTACATAGACCGATAAAAAAAGAAGAACGTTTACCCTCACTACAAGGCGTTCTTCTTGTTTCTTTTATTCTGCTACATTTCCCCTTCTTTGTGGGGGTTATGTATATATTGGAAACCATATCCAGCTTTCATAACTATTTCCTCAGTTTTTTCAAAAAACTCTTCACCATACTCAGTGCAACGATATTTTCCGTGTATACTAATAACAAATTGTCGTCCCTTAGCATCAGGATATATTTCATAAATCGTCCCACTTTCAATAAATCCCAAGTAAGCATAAATCTTTTCTATCAATAACGAGACGTGTTCTTCTTCGTCTGACCAATCCTCTTCGTCAGCAATAATAAGATGGACATATCCTGTTTCTTTTTCGATAGCTAATAAGTCTATTTGTTCTAATTCTTTTAAAGACATATGGTAGCCTCCTTTTTATTGTTTACGTATGACTTCTACTTTAGTAGGCGGTATTTCCGTACCACCATCAAACGGTGGTTTTCCTTTACCTTTTACGATAGCTCCAAACTCTTCAATTTCAGGAAAAGCCAACTTCTGATTTTTTGTTAAAGGTGCGCTTAAAGAAGCTTTTGCTTCGTATAGATTAATTTTACTGTTTTCTTTACCGAGTGCGACTAAATCAACTCTAGTTTTTATTCCGCTAGGCGTTTCCAGTGTTAATTGCTTAACTACTGTTTCAAACTCGCCAGTACTTTCTAAGCTAGTCTTCAATTCAGCTTCAAACTTATCTCCTGATGTTCGATTAATTGCAGCTTGTTTCTGTCTTCTAGCTTTCAATAATGCCGCGGCTTCCTGCATTTCCTTTTTAGCTGTATCAGCCTTATCTATGGCTTTTCCGACTTTACCAATTTTAGCAACTTTTCCGATTGGTGTAAGACCAGCTACAGCCATTCCTCCAGCGAAAAACCTTTCCAAAGTGGAAAGTTTTTCGCCAGTAGATGGATCAATACCATCCCAAGCACGTCGAATATCATATTCTCCACTTAGTTCACCAGCTATATCTCTTGCTAGTTTTTTACCATCAAAATCTTTTTCTTCTGATTCCGATGAAGGTCTATCCTCAATCGTTCCTTCTTCAATTGGACTATCATTTAAAAGATTGTCAGCCTGACGATTCCTAGCCTCTGTAATCGCTTGAATAGAAGTCACCCATTCCATATTCAACCCTTGTGTACTAAATGTACCACTTGCAGGACTAAAACCTTTTCCACTTTGGACTTCTGCAAGACCTGTTGCAATACTAGCAGCTAATTGAATTGCTGTACTGTAGTTATTGCTAGATGTTTGGTTGAACTGATACAAATGATCTAACTTTTCTTGAAGTTTGTGCCTCATGGCAATAAAAAGATTTGCCATAGCATCTAGACCTGGGATTGGCATAGCTTGACTGATAGCTTCCATACTTGCCTTCATTCGATCAATTTCTCGAATTTGTTCTAATATTTCTTGTTCGATTACATCTGTCGAAGCAACCTGTGATTGAAATTGATTTGGAAAGGCATCATTCTGACGAATTAGTTCTTCACACAAATAAATAATTCCTTGTGCTAAAGGACGAAAAGTTTCTGCAAAGAATGCCTTTGCACTGTCATATGTTTGTCCTTGTAGAATAGTATCACTGGTGAAAGCATCAATCGACTGAATAGCTTGTTCCATACCTTGAATAGTAGTGGTACAGAAAGCATTCATACTTTGTGTTTGAGCCTGTACTTCCCCTAAATACATATTTAAACTCAAAAATCTCCCTCCTTTAATAAGTAAATTATACCGATTTAAGGAGATAACTGTAAATGTTACATTGCAATGAGTTTATTAGAGATATTAATATACCTAAAAGCGAATTTATCCATATTCCAACTGAAAGGATGATTCGATGATAATTAGAGAAGGTATTGAGGTAACAAAGGTAAGTATAGATGGTTATGATTTTCCAATCCCGGAAGGGCTTTCTGAGTTCTTACTTAGAACTGGATATTGGAGGTATGGTGAAGAAGAATCGTCAAATGATGTCGAAATCCTAGTGAATTATGATAGAAAAACTTTTTTTGAAAGATGGAGTTTTGTTTAAAACATTCACTTACAAGGAAAATAAAAAGAAAAGATGTAAAAAATCATGAATGAAAGGGAGGATCTTATAGAAAGAAAAGAACGAACTATATTAGATAATCCACCAAGTGAGTAAACTGCATTGAAAATGGCAGAGTTTTTTATGAAAATATCAGTACCTCGTATATTGGCTGCTCGTAAAGCTGAAGAGGAAGTTAAAAAGAAAATAGGTGAATTGGATGGAGAAATGATTTACATCCAAGTATGAGCATTATGTTTAGAGGTAAAGAGTATGGCATAACTCGAATTTATGACTTTGAAGGTGATAAACAAGATTTAGTTATCTATGCTTATGTAATTAAATAGGAGGGAGGACTGTCCAAAGTTGGACTTACCTTTTTCAGTGGGGGTATGCTCAAAGTTGAGCTGTCCCCGTTTTTGGCTAAGTGGGTTTGAACCACCGGGTTATTAGTAATAGAACAAGAACAGTAATAAGAAAAAAAGGGCTATCTTCCTGGTGGGAAGTCGCCCTTTATTTAAAACACAACAATTGGCGTATTTTATCAAGAATCTACAGTTGTTTTTAATATTTCGAATTTCCCTTGTTCATCCACGGTAAACATGACATTATTATTACGACGATCATCCATTTCTTCCTCTGTTTCATTAGGGCTGGAATAGATGGTCTTAACTGCTATGTTATAAATACCCTCTGTTAACACGTGGCTCTTTTCGAAATCACCCATAATATTTTGAGCATTTTGAATAGTTTCGCTATTTTTGTAGGTATTGTAATAGTAACTAAAATTGATGACTCCTATATAATTGGCATGATCTCTAGGTGTACTATCTTTTAACGTTTTCATTATGTTGTCAGTGTTTATTTTTTGATCACGTTTGAAATTTTCAACTAATTCCTTTTCTTGTTGTTTATCTATATTTATATGTAAATAGTAATAGAAATTTTGTTTCCCTTTGCCATATTCGGTAGGAGATTCACTTAATAAGTTATACTTTTTTATCATCTTATCGGATTGTTTCAAAACATCAGGATGCTGTTCAACATAAGCCCCTTTGAATATTTCTAGAAAAACATCATCGCTTTCATTTTTAACTACTTCATAATGGGAGTCACTGTTTACAATAAAATAAGCAACAGTGTGGTATGGTTTTTTTATTTCCACGTAAGTGTTATGATCAGAAACTCCAAGCGCACTATCAGCAGAAAGAATTTTAAATTCCCCATTCTTTATCCCGTAGTTTTCGGACAAATAATCTCCTATTGGTTTTTCAAATAGTTTTGTGTCTGTAAAGCAACCATTTAATAGGAATAGTGGTATGCTCAGTAATAAGATAAAAACAGTTATTTTTAGTTTCCTCATTCTTCCCCCTCCTAAAACTACATTTTACCA
This sequence comes from Bacillus cereus group sp. RP37, assembly GCF_040459695.1. NCBI lineage: Bacteria > Bacillati > Bacillota > Bacilli > Caryophanales > Bacillaceae > Bacillus > Bacillus cereus group sp. RP37. The sequence goes on from NZ_JARVHP010000001.1 coordinate 792,200, forward strand.
TTTTTTAAAACAATAGGTTGCACTAACATAAAGAAACAAGGAGCTCTCTATCTATTATGAGAGGTTTCTACTTATTTAAATCACAACAATTGTTGTGTTAACATCAAATGGATGCGGGTATGTGTTTGACAGCGATTTTAATATTTAAAAGTATAGGGGGAATTGCTCTTATGGAAAGAAAAGAATAAGCTGTGGTGGATAATTCATCAAGTAAAAAAGTGAACGCATAAGGAAAATATTCGTTCACTTTTATTTTACTCTTTATAAATGTAGCTCATAATTTCCGTCAGTACTATCGGGCTTTCTAAAAATTTCCTCGAATGGACCAACCTTTTTTGAGAAACCATTTTTTAATGCAAAGTTATAACCTTCTTCGGTTATAACTTCTTGTAATATTAATCGTTCGAATCCTTTTTCTTTAGCGAATGTTTTAAACCATTCAAGAACAATACTTCCCTTACCTTGATTACTTGGGGTAATGCTTATGGCAGTAATTACCAGGTGTGGATCTAGGAAAAACTCACTTCTAAGGTTAATGGTGACCTTATGTTCTTTAGAAGAAATATTTAAAGAATACTTAGAAAGACCTTCAATGAATATTACTTCATCTTGTACTAATTCTTCTAATAGCATTTTAAATTTTTGAAAGTCTTGTACATGAAGAGGGATCTCGTTGAATTTTTCTTTCAAAACAATTAACTCCTTTTATAATTTGTTTTTTGCACTTATCCATTTCTATACACACGCCAGCCTTTTTTATTTTTTGGTCCCAAACTAGCCCCACTTAGCCCCAAGTGCATTCGTTTTTATGCCTTATTTTGCCATTATCAATAACAAATAAAAAAAGCCCAGGCCCCTTGATAAACAAGGTTCCTAAGGCTTTTAATACTACTCTTTTTAGAGTACCGAGATTAACGAGAGTAGAACTCTACGATTAATGCTTCGTTGATTTCAGCTGCTAACTCAGAACGCTCAGCGTGACGAGTGTAAGTAGCTTCTAATTTATCAGCATCGAAAGTTAAGTATTCTGGTACGAAGTTGTTAACTTCGATCGCTTCTTTAACAACAACAAGGCTGTTAGATTTTTCGCGAACGCTGATTGTTTGACCAGGTTTTACACGGTAAGATGGGATATCTACGCGAGATCCATCAACTGTGATGTGACCGTGGTTTACTAATTGGCGAGCTGCACGACGAGTGCGAGCTAAGCCCATACGGTAAACTAAGTTGTCAAGACGAGCTTCAAGAAGGATCATGAAGTTTTCGCCGTGCTTACCAGGCATTTTACCTGCTTGGTCAAATGTGCGACGGAATTGACGCTCAGTCATGCCGTACATGTGACGAAGTTTTTGTTTCTCTTGTAATTGTAAACCGTATTCTGAAAGTTTCTTACGTTGGTTAGGACCGTGAGGACCTGGTGCGTAAGGGCGTTTTTCTAATTCTTTTCCTGTGCCGCTTAGAGAGATTCCAAGACGACGAGACAGTTTCCAAGCTGGACCTGTATAACGAGCCATAGTTGACTCCTCCTTTAAAAATGTTTTTATTTACGTAAAATAAAAACAGACGTAATCGATATTTACGGGCATTTTGTTTTCATGTACCTTCGCTCCAGCAGCAGGGAGTTACGAGATACACCTCCGTAGAGGAACAAAATACAAACGATAAACTCACATTACAAGGCTGCCTTTTTATTTTACACAAACGCTATTATATCTTTTACCCAGAGTTTCGTCAAGCGAGTACATTTTTGTTTTATGCATATAAATTTTGGAAATTAGCAAGAAGGAATTTAAAACGATATAAAAGAAGTGATAGAAACACAAATAAAACGCTTACATAAAATGAAGTAAAACGTTCATCAAATTTTTGTTGATGAATATGCGGGATAAAGTGAAACTTTAACCAGTGGTGGGGACGTCCCCCACCACTGGTTATTAGTTGAACGAATCGGGCTTTTATGGGCAGTTAATCCCCAAAACTAACTTTTTTGCTTTCGCTGAATTTTGATGTTGGGGTCTTACTGCCCGTTAAAGCGGGATAAAAACATAAAGGGGATGTTTTTATGAAAAAGAAACATATGGAGACAGCGTTAATTCATCACGGGTATACATCTGAGGAACATAAAGGAAGTTTAACACCACCGTTATTTCAAACGTCTACATTTACATTTGAGACTGCGCAGCAAGGAGAGGCGAGTTTTGCGGGAGTAGATCCGTCTTATATTTACTCAAGACTTGGAAATCCAACTGTAAAATTATTTGAAGAACGTATGGCGGTGTTAGAAGGAGGAGAAGAAGCACTTGCTTTCGGATCCGGTATGGCAGCTATTTCCGCAACTTTAATTGGTTTTTTAAAGGCTGGAGATCATATTATTTGTTCAAATGGATTATACGGATGCACGTACGGTTTTTTAGAAGTGTTAGAAGAAAAATTTATGATTACGCATTCGTTTTGTGATATGGAGACAGAGGATGATATTGAAAATGAAATCCGCCCAAATACAAAGCTTATTTTCGTTGAAACACCGATTAATCCGACAATGAAATTAATTGATTTAAAACAAGTGATTCGGGTTGCGAAGCGAAATGGCTTACTTGTTATTGTTGATAATACGTTTTGTTCACCTTATTTACAAAGACCACTTGAAATGGGCTGTGACGCGGTCGTTCATAGTGCGACAAAATATATTGGTGGTCACGGTGATGTTGTGGCAGGTGTAACGATTTGTAAAACGAAAGCGTTAGCAGAACAAATTCGCCCGATGCGAAAAGATATCGGCGGTATTATGGCGCCGTTTGATGCATGGTTATTGTTACGCGGATTAAAGACGTTAGCGGTAAGAATGGACCGCCATTGTGATAATGCCGAAAAAATTGTATCGTTCCTCAAAAATCATGATGCGGTAGAAGGTGTTTGGTATCCAGAAGGGGAGTTAGCATCTCGCCAAATGAAACGGGGCGGTGGTGTGATTTCTTTTTCAGTAAAAGGCGGAAAAGAAGAGACGCAAGCGTTTATCAATGACCTTCACTTTATTACAATTGCCGTAAGTTTAGGGGATACAGAAACGTTAATTCAGCATCCGGCAACGATGACGCACGCTGCGATTCCAGCTAAGCTAAGACAAGAAATGGGTATTTACGATAATTTAATACGTTTATCTGTCGGTTTAGAATCATGGGAGGATATCGTTTTTGATTTAGAACAGGCACTAAAGAAAATATCTACTGTTAGTAATCAATAAAAAAGAGTGAGCTATCGGTTTCGTACGTGATGTACGCAATCGATAACTCGCTCTTTTCTTTTTTAAATATGTTTTAGGAGTGTTTCCACAAACTTTTCTAAATAGCGCTGATCTACTTCATCAAAACGATTTTTTTCAGGGCTATCAATATCAAGTACTCCAACGACAGTTCCTTCTTTCACGATCGGTACAACGATTTCTGAATTCGAAGCACTGTCGCAAGCGATATGTCCTGGGAATTGGTGAACGTCTGCTACAAGCTGCGTTGTTTTTGTTTCAGCTGCAACGCCGCAAACGCCTCGTCCAAATGGAATGCGCACGCAAGCAGGCATTCCTTGGAAAGGTCCAAGAACAAGCTGATTTCCTTCTGTTACATAAAAGCCAACCCAATTCACACGATCTAAAAATTGATTTAATAATGCGGACGCATTTGATAAGTTTGCGACTACGTTCGGTTCGCCAGTTAATAATGCATCCAGTTGTTTAATTACTGTCTCGTATTGTTCTTCACGAGAACCTGCATAACTTTCTTTTGTAAACATGGAAACAACTCCCTTTTTATCGAGATGTGTAAAATATTAGCAAAATACGATGTATTTCACATGACTTTGTCGATAGAAAATTAAAGGAATTTGTCTTAAAAGTCAAGAAATTTAAATTATAGCTGTTCAGTGAGAGGAAGTGAGCGCATGAAACAGACGAAACAAAAAGTAATTGATGCGGCAATATCGTTGTTTAACACGAAAGGTTATGATGGAACGTCGGTGCGAGAAATTGCAAAGCGAGCGGATGTGAATGTAGCGAATATTTCATATTATTTTGCTGGAAAGCAAGGTTTATTAGAACAGCTTATTACTGACTTTTTAGAAGGATATATTCATGTGATTGAAATGTCGTTCGAACAGAGGGAGTATTTGTCGGCTAAAGATGTGATGGTACAAATGGTGCGCGGAATTTTACGATATCAATTTGAAAATAGGGAGCTGACACGTTTCTTCTACCGAGAGCTTTCACTTGATACGACATTAATTCGCGAAGTGATGACCATTTACTTTTCTAAAGAAAGATATTATATAGAGCAAATGATTAGACAGGGACAAATAAAGCAGGAATTTAAAAAGGTATCTTTTACAATGTTTATGACGCAATTAAAAGGCATGATGAATATGCCTTTTTTATATCCGCAATATATATCAGAAGTGCTGCATTCTTTTCCGTCTGAGACATTTTTCATAGAAATGTACACGAAAGAAATTGAGCAATGGATGGAGCAAACATTATGTATAACGAATATGTACTATGAATTGCCAAGAGCTGTTCATATGTGAAAAATCCCCACCTAACGAAATGAGGTGGGGATTTTTGTGCTTTCTTTCCTTTGCCATACATTGTTGCATAAGAGCGCGATAATTGTTAGTGAGGCTCCGGCAATTTCAATTTTGTCGACTGTATAACCTCGAAAGATGGAACCGATAAGTGCAAGTACAGGAACTAAATTCATAAATAATATGCCGTTAATAGATGAAATATAGCGATTTCCTGTGTTCCAGCAAAATACAGCGATAACACCTGCAACAATCGACATATACAAGAGTTCAAAACGAACGCTCATAATGGTACGAAGTGACGGCATAGTAACGATGTTTGTGTAAGTGAAGAAAGTGACGATAACGATGAGTGAAACTGAGCCGAATAAACAAGTTAACGTCGTATACCTGAGTGGTGACCAAGATTGAAAACGAGCACCACCGTTCGTATAAATGACCCAGCAAGTAACGCCGCATAGCATAAGTATATTTGTTGAGAGGTGACTGGCAGCTCCAAATAATAAGTGAATATTTCCTTTTGAAATGACAAGCATAACACCGAGCAATGCAACGAACATACAAAGGAATGTGTAGTTTTGTGGGCGTTTGTTTTTTGTTATCCACTGCAATAATAAAGCGATGAGCGGCATAAGAGATTGAATCATCGCAGCATGGATGGCCCCAGAAGGCCCGGCAAGTTGTTGACCGTAAAAAATGAGAAAACCATATCCAGCGAAACCGACTGTTCCGTAAAAGAATAACGAAAGTGTTCTTTTTTCTAAGTGGAGTGAAGTTTTTCCTTCAGTAATGAATAGCAAAATAAGAAAAATAATAGCTGCTGATCCGTATCGGATAGTTGTGAAGAAGAACGGATCGATAAACTGCAGAGCATTTGCCATGACAGGAAACATAAATCCCCAAGCCGTTACGGCAAGTAAGCATAGGAGGGATCCGAGTAGCATTTGTTTTTTGTCCAAGAGTATCTTTCCCCTTTACATTTCGTTATAGTAAGTTGATGAAATAAGTATAGAGAGTAATTGTTTATAGAAGGAAATATCGATTTTTTATAACAGTTATAACTTTTTGTTAGAGGTGTGTACGATGGATTTGGAGGCAGTACGATCGTTTATTGAAGTGAAGAATACGCGCAGTTTATCAAAGGCGAGTAAGCTTTTACATATTTCTCAACCGGCGCTTAGTAAGCAAATTCAAAGGTTAGAAGCGGATTTAGAGGTTACTTTACTCAAGCGTTCCGCGCAAGGAGTGGAATTAACAGAAGCTGGAGAGTTATTTATAACAAGGATGTTACCGATTTTGGAACACATATATGAAGTGAAAGCTGAAATGAAGACTTTTCAGGAGAAGCGGAAAATTTCTATAGGCATATTGCCAAGTTTAGCAGCTCATTACATATCAAAATGTAAAGATGTATTAGGTGAAGGATTCGAAGTAGAATGGAAAATTGAGCATACGAAAGTACTAATGGGACTCTTTAAAGAACGAAAGATTGAAGCGATGTTCGTCGATTCAATAGTAGAAGGCGCTACGTGTATAAAAGAAATGCGAGAAGAAAAAATTGTTTGTGTCGTTTCAAATGATCATCTTTATAAAGAGAAAACAGTGATCCGAATGGAAGATTTGCAAAATGAAAAGTTAATCGTATACCCAGAAATCTGTGATGTAAGGAAAATGATTACGAATATGTTTCAGGGGATAGGTGCGAAACCAATCATTGCATTTGAAACTTCTTATGCAGAACCGATGCTTGCGATGGTCGGAGCTGGACTTGGTATTACGTTACTTCCAGAAATGTCAGTAAAGCAAGCGGTAAAGCAAGGGAATGTGCATGCGATTTCTATTGAACCACCACTTGCACGCAAAATTCATTTCGTATCCCATATGGAAGAGAACCCGTTATTGCAATCATTTGATGATGGAAGCTAATCGAAACAGAAGATTGAGAAAGATTACAATTGCATTGAAAGAAACATGAAATTTTAAAAAAAACTAGGTCAAAAACAAACCATTACATGGTATGATTAGTACATTGTTAGTTGTTAAATATAGGGGAATTCCCTTTTTATACATAATGCCTTCCATTTCATAAACGGAACGGACAAAAAAAGAGATATAACTAGGAGGCTTTTTTGCATGGATTCTATCCTGACGATCGTTATCATTGTAGTAAGCTCTATTCTAGTGCTGCTCATGATAGAGCTTGTGATAAGAAATCGTTCATATAAAGATATTGAAGCACTGGAGCAGTGGAAACAAGAGATAAAAGATAAACCTGTGGCAGATGAACTAAAACGGGTGAAAGATTTAAATATGACGGGTCAAACAGAAGAACTGTTTGGTAAATGGCGTGAAGAATGGGATGAGATTGTATCAACAACCCTTCCGAAAGCAGACAAAGATTTAGAGCAAGCGCGAAAATTCGCCTCGCAATTCTCCTTCCGAAAAGCAAAGCATGCGATGAATGAATCCATAAGTGGTTTAGATGACGCTGATAATCGTATTACAGACATTTTAAATGAATTACAGCAATTGTTAGAAAGCCATGAAAAAAATAGCTCGGAAATTGAAGAGTTACGTGATACATATCGTAGTATGAAGAAGAGTGTTCTTGCTCATAGACATATGTATGGAGCAGCAGAGCAGAAAATTGAAGAGATGCTAGATGCTGAATCTAATAAGTTTAAAAGCTTTGAAGAGGCAACAGATAATGGCGACTATTTAAAAGCGAGAGAAATTGTTATTAGTTTAGAAGAAGGTTTGGCAAGCTTAGAAATCATTATTCACCAAATTCCAGATTTATTGGTAGAGTGTCAAGCGACGTTACCAGTTCAGCTGGAAGATTTATTACACGGACATAATGATATGGTAAGACAAGGTTATGTATTAGAGTATTTGGAAGTCCCTAAAGAAGTTCGTGATATGACGACACAACTACACACATGTTTAATGGATATACAGGAGCTTCATATAACAGAAGCTGCTGAAAAAGTAGAAAACTTAAAAACGCGTTTAGATGGCTTCTATGATCAACTGGAACAAGAAGTACATGCGAGACATTATGTGGAGCAAAAAACACTTTCTGTTTATGAAGACTTAGAAGAAATTCGCGCTGAAACGATTGAAACAAAAGTAGAAACACAGCTTGTGAAACAGAGTTATCAGTTACAAGATAAGGACATTGAGTCTCAGAAAGTAATTGAAAAGCAAATGCATATTTTAACGAAACGTTTTGAAATGCTGCAATTACGCGTTGCGGAACAAGATATTGCCTTCTCTATTATTCGTGAAGAACTAGAAGAGGTTTATGAGCAATGTGAAACGTTAAAAGTACTTCATGCAGAATATAAAGAAATGCTGCAAACGATGCGTAAAGAGGAATTTGAAGCGCGTGAGAAGTTGCAAGAAATGCGAAATATCATTTTTGAAACGAAACGTTTTATGCAAAAGTCGAATTTGCCAGGTCTTCCAGAAAGCATTATGGAAGATTTAAAAAGAGGACAAATGGCAATGCAAGCTGTATATGAACAGTTAGAAGTGAAGCCGTTAAATATGAACGCTGTAAATAGCAGTTTAGAAGAAGCATACACAACTGTTAATGGTGTAGCTGAAATGACAGAAGAGTTAATTGGACAAGCGTATTTAGTTGAAAAATTAATTCAATATGGTAATCGTTACCGCAGTCATGATGAGAACCTTGCAGAGAGCTTAAATTATGCGGAGAAATTATTCCGTGAATATCAATACGATGCAGCTTTAGAACAAGCGGCTTCTGTACTAGAGCAACTTGAACCTGGCGTTGTTCAAAAAATAGCTGAATATGTAGACAATGAACAAACCCTTTCATAAGGGTTTGTTTTTTTGTGTAATTTTGGGGACGATGTTGCTATAATGAATAGCGGAATACAGTAAGGTTATTCGTTTTAAAATATAGTGAAACTGTAGTCAGTAGGGTCATCCTAGCTAATTATCGGCCTTCACAATCGGGATAAAATGGAACCTTTGAGTAGTCTTAGCGTAATTACACGTATTTGTGATATGATTATATGATGTGATAGCGCTGAAAGGGGAAGAACGATGATCTATTTTGATAATAGTGCGACGACGAAGCCATATCCAGAAGCCCTTCAATCGTACGTAACGGTTGCTGGAAAATATTTTGGAAACCCTTCTTCTATTCATTCGCTTGGAGGAGAGGCAGAGCGTCTATTAACACAATCAAGAACGATTGCAGCGCAGCTTCTTCATGTTAAACCTTCTGAGATTATTTTCACATCAGGTGGAACCGAAGGGAATAACCTTGCGATTAAAGGAATAGCGATGAGGAATCGTTCGCGCGGTAAACATATCATTACAACAAATATTGAACACGCGTCTGTGTTTGAAGCATATAAACAATTAGAAGATCTCGGTTTTGATGTAACATATTTACCGGTTAATGAGCATGGTGTTGTATCGGTAGAGGATGTAAAACGAGCACTTCGTGAAGATACGATTCTTGTGTCAATTATTCATGTGAACAACGAGACTGGAGCAATTCAGCCTGTTGCTGAAATTGGAACGTTATTATCGAACTATCCGAAAATAAGATTCCATGTGGACCATGTACAAGGGATAGGAAAAGTACCGCTTGATTTATATGCTTCTCATATTGATCTTTGCTCAATATCTGGACATAAATTCCACAGTGTAAAGGGAACGGGTCTTCTTTATGTACGTGATGGCGTAAGGTTAGATCCAATTTTATCAGGTGGTCAACAAGAGCTTAAGTATCGCTCCGGTACAGAGAACTTACCTGGCATTGTAGCGATGGTGAAAGCACTTCGCATGACAATGGAACAAGTGAAAGAAAAGGTAGCTCATTTGCAAAATTTACAAACAGAGCTTGTCCGTTTCTTTAAAGAGATGGAAGATGTAACGATTAATACGTCGCTTGCATATGCAGCACCGCACATTTTAAATGTATCATTTGTTGGTTTAAAACCAGAAGTGGTCGTTCATGCTTTAGAAGAGCACGGTGTATATGTATCGACGAAGTCTGCTTGTTCTTCAAAAGCAAATGAAGTGAGCAGAGTGTTAGTGGCAATGGGAGTACCGCATGCCGCTGCTGCAAGTGCTATTCGCATTAGTTTGGCACCAGAAAACACGATGGAAGAAGTAAAACAATTTGAAGGTATTGTGAAAGAGACGATGCCAAAATTATATGAAGTGATGAGGTAAAGAAATATGATGACATATGAATATATTTTAGTTCGTTATGGAGAGATGACGACTAAAGGTAAGAACCGTTCTAAATTTGTAAGCACATTAAAAGATAACGTAAAGTTTAAACTGAAAAAGTTCCCAAATATTAAAATCGATGCAACACATGATCGTATGTACATCCAATTAAATGGCGAAGACCATGAAGCAATTTCTGAAAGATTGAAAGATGTATTTGGTATTCATAAATTTAACTTAGCGATGAAAGTACCATCAGAATTAGAAGATATTAAAAAAGGTGCATTGGCAGCTTTCTTGCAAGTAAAAGATGATGTGAAAACATTTAAAATTACAGTGCACCGTTCTGATAAGCGCTTCCCAATGAAGACGATGGAGTTACTTCCAGAAATCGGTGGGCACATTTTAGAAAATACAGAGGATATCACAGTAGATGTTCATAATCCAGATGTGAATGTACGTATAGAAATTCGCAGTGGTTACAGCTATATTATGTGTGGTGAGCATATGGGCGCTGGTGGTTTACCAGTTGGCGTTGGCGGAAAAGTAATGGTACTTCTTTCTGGTGGTATCGATAGCCCAGTAGCAGCGTACTTAACGATGAAACGCGGCGTGTCTGTGGAAGCAGTTCACTTCCATAGCCCACCTTTCACAAGTGAGCGTGCAAAACAAAAAGTAATCGATTTAGCACAAGAGTTAACGAAGTACTGTAAACGTGTAACGCTTCACCTTGTTCCATTTACAGAAGTGCAAAAAACGATTAATAAAGAAATTCCATCTAGCTATTCAATGACAGTTATGCGCCGTATGATGATGCATATTACAGAGCGTATCGCAGAGGAGCGTAATGCACTTGCAATCACGACTGGTGAAAGTCTTGGACAAGTAGCAAGCCAAACATTAGATAGTATGCATACGATCAACGAAGTAACAAACTATCCGGTTATTCGTCCACTTATTACGATGGATAAATTAGAAATTATTAAAATCGCTGAAGAAATTGGCACATATGATATTTCAATTCGTCCGTACGAAGATTGCTGTACAGTATTCACACCAGCAAGCCCAGCGACGAAGCCAAAGCGTGAAAAAGCGAATCGTTTTGAAGCAAAATACGATTTCGCACCATTAATTGACGAAGCTGTAGCGAATAAAGAAACAATGGTATTACAAACGGTAGAAGTAGTGGCGGAAGAAGAAAAATTCGAAGAACTTTTCTAAAACCATAAATTACCATATCTAAAATATGTATGAAGTCATGTTGTTTATCACACTCTATACTCACAAGGAGGTGATACAACATGGCAAGCAACAATAAATTAGCAGTATCTGGTGCTCAAGCAGCATTAGATCAAATGAAATACGAAATCGCTCAAGAGTTTGGTGTTCAACTTGGAGCTGATGCAACATCTCGCGCTAACGGTTCTGTTGGTGGCGAAATCACTAAACGTCTAGTTTCACTAGCTGAGCAACAATTAGGCGGTTTCCAAAAATAATCCCATATACGATGGCTTAGAAAGAGCGGGTTCTCCCGCTCTTTCTTTTTGTTGTTTGCATCGTTATACATTCATTTCGACATAGACATAAAAAATTTGTCAAAAGAAGAGGGTTCAAAATTAACTGAAAATTCTTTATTATATAAGGGAGGCATAGAAACGAAGGAGGATATTTTATGAAGAGAGAAGAATTGTTGGCGCCACCGTCTTATAATTTAGTTTCCGAAATAGAGAAATATACAGGTGATAAAGAGAAGCTTGCTTTAATTTGGCAAGATGATAAAGGGAATAGACGAGAAGTTACATACGCTGAGTTAATGCAAGGTGCGAATAGAATTGGAAACGCTTTTATAAAGAGTGGTCTGCAAAAAGGGGACAAGCTTCTTATCATGATGCCGCGTTTAATTGAAGCATACATGACGTATATCGCTGCGATTAAAGCAGGATTTGTCGTAATTCCGAGTTCGGAAATGTTGCGCAAAAAGGATATCGAATATCGCATTGGACACGGAGAAGTAAAAGCAATCGTAAGTTATGAGCCGTACATTGGGCAGTTTGATGATATAGAAGCGATGGAATCTCTTCAAAAATTCGTTCTGAGCGAGCAGTCAGTAGGTGGATGGATTAATTTAAAAACAGCGTTAGAAACAGAAAGTGACCTGTTAGAAATGGCGAAGACAGATAAAGAAGATATGGTCTTTTTATCTTACACGTCAGGGACGACAGGAAATCCAAAAGGTGTTGTTCATACGCATGCATGGGCATACGCTCATTTACGTACGAGCGCTCCAAATTGGCTCGGAATTGAAGAGAATGATGTTGTATGGGCGACAGCTAGTCCAGGCTGGCAAAAGTGGATTTGGAGTCCATTTTTAGCAACTCTAGGATCAGGGGCAACAGGATTTGTATACAACGGTAAATTTGAACCGAAAACATATTTAAATTTATTAGATGAGAATAAGGTGAATGTACTTTGTTGTACGCCGACTGAGTATAGATTAATGGCAAAAGTAGAAGACTTAAGTGAGTACAATTTAGAAGCTTTACATAGCGCTGTATCCGCAGGCGAGCCGTTAAATAGAGAAGTCATTGGAACGTTCCAAAAGCACTTTGATATTACAGTAAGAGACGGCTATGGGCAAACGGAAAATACATTACTTGTTGGTGTAATGAAAGGGATGGATATTAGACCAGGATCAATGGGAAAACCGACGCCAGGTAACCACGTTGATATTGTAGATGAGGAAGGTATTCCGGTAAAGATAGGAGAAGTTGGTGATATTGCAGTTCACATTGAAACACCAGCCCTCTTTAAACAGTATTATAAAGACGATGAGCGCACAGCGATGCAATTCCGCGGTGATTATTATATTACCGGTGATAAAGCGAAGAAAGATGAAGACGGCTATTTCTGGTTTGAAGGACGCGGAGATGATATTATTATTAGTTCTGGCTATACAATCGGACCGTTTGAAGTAGAAGATGCACTTGTAAAACATCCTTACGTAAGAGAGTGTGCGGTTGTCGCAAGCCCTGATGAAATTCGCGGAAGTGTCGTGAAGGCATTTATCGTATTAAGAGAGAATATAGAAAAGAACGAAGAAACATTAATTCCAATACTCCAACAACACGTCAAAGAACTTACTGCACCATATAAATACCCTCGCAAAATTGAATTTGTAGATGAACTACCAAAAACGATTTCTGGAAAAATTCGCCGTATTGAACTTAGAAAACAAGAGATGGAGATTCCTTCAAAATAATTTCGAAAATAGTTGAATGAACTACAAACCATATGATATTATAAAAACGAACACAAGTTCGATTTTATAAATTTAAAAAAGAGGTGTCCGTATGATTTTAGGTATTAATCCGTACTTAGTTTTAGATGGTAGTGGGCAAGAAGCTGTACAGTTTTATAAAGAGGCGTTAGATGCAAAAGTAGAAGTCATGCAAACTTTTGGTGACATGCCTGAAAATCCAGAATACCCGATTCCAGCTGAAGCAAAAGAGCGCGTTTTACACGCTACTTTAAAAGTTGGTAATACGGAACTTATGATTTCTGATACATTCCCAGGTCAAGGGCATGCAATCGGATCTCAAGTAACAATCGCAATTCAAATTAGTAACGCGGAAAAGGCGAAAGAAGTATTCGATAAGTTACAAGAAGGTGGAGAGGTTATCATGCCACTTCAAGAAACGTTCTGGAGCCCAGCATACGGACAAGTAAAAGATAAATTTAATATTGAATGGCAAGTTACAACGTCTACTACTGAACAAAAGTAATTTTTAGAAAAGCACCATGTTTTGAAATGGTGCTTTTTTTTATACAATAAAACAAAGGAGATGAGATATATGGGAGAAATTTGGTATGGCGGCACCATTTACACGATGAGAGAAGAAAACGAAAAAGTGGACGCTGTTTACGTTGAAAATGGCAGGATTGTGGATATCGGGACTAAAGAAGAGTTAGAAAACCGATATGTTGCGGTGAAGTTGTACGATTTAGAGGGGAAAACAATGATTCCAGGTCTCGTTGATAGTCATATGCATCTGATTGGGCATGGAGAGAGATTACTTCGTTTGGATCTATCAAATTGTACATCGTATAGCGAAGTGCTAACTCTCGTTCAGAAACGAGTAGAAGAAGCGCCAAAAGGTTCTTGGATTATTGGAGAAGGCTGGAATGAAAATAATTTTACAGATACAAAACAAGTTCACGTACGTGATTTAGATGAAATCTCTAAAGAACATCCGATTTTATTAAAACGTGTTTGTCGCCACGTTACATGGGTGAATTCATATATACTACAAGAAGCGAACATAACAGAAACGACGCAAGATCCGAAAGGTGGGAAAATTGGCCGTGATTCATCAAATATGTTAACAGGCCTTTTATATGAACAAGGGCAAGAGTTAATGAAACATGTTCAGCCTGAAATTGATGAAGCTTATTTACAAAGCGCTTTGCAAACAGCGATTAAAGACTGCTGGCAATATGGACTCGTTGGCGGGCATACGGAAGATTTAAATTATTACGGTGGTTTTAGAAAAACGCACAATGCGTTTTCTCATGTTATAAAGGAAATGCCATTTAAAGCACACTTGCTCGTACACCATGAAGTAGCACATGAACGAAAAGAATATGAAAATGAGCACTATATTGAATTGGGGGCGATGAAAATTTTTTCTGACGGCTCTTTTGGCGGAAGAACAGCTTTATTAAGTGAACCGTATGAAGATGCGCAGGAAACAAATGGGGTTGCAATTTTCTCACGTGAAGAGCTTGCGGAGTTAGTGAAAAAAGCACGAGATTTACATATGTCAGTTGCGATTCATACAATCGGTGATTTATCGCTCCAGTATGTGATTGATGCACTTGAATTATATCCACCAGCAGAAGGATTACGTGATCGGATTATTCATTGCCAGCTTGCTCGTGAAGAATTGATTGAGAGAATGAAAAACTTACAAGCCATTATTGATATTCAGCCCGTATTTGTGTCATCGGACTTCCCATCAGTCATTGAAAAACTAGGCGAGCATCGTCTTCGTTATGCGTATGCTTGGAAGACGTTACTGGAGGCAGGATTACACTGTAACGGTGGCTCGGATGCTCCAATTGAACAAGTAAATCCGTTTCTAGGTATATATAGCGCTGTTACACGCAGAAGTTTTATTGACGGTGTATGCTATATGCCGGAAGAAAGGCTAACGGCATATGAGGCTGTTTCTTTATTTACAACAGGAAGTGCCTATGCAATCGGAAAAGAAGCGAAGCGAGGGCAAATTACAAAAGGCTATGAAGCGGACTTTACGATATTAGACCGCAATATTTTTGAAATAGAGCCAGAAGAAATAAGAGAAGTACAAGCGGCGATGACCGTAATTGATGGGAAGATTGTGTATAGAAAAGGTGCGTGAAAATATATCAGCGATTTTCGGAATATATCGACTTACCGACAAAATATGACAAGAGTAGTGGCCGATAGCGAGAGAAATAAATAACCGCCGACTTATGGAATCCCATAAGTCGGCGGTTATTTTAATACTATAAAAACGTTCTCTGTACTTTTTCCCAGAAAGAATTGTTTTTTAATTTAACTGTTTTAATTTG
Source organism: Bacillus cereus group sp. RP37 (assembly GCF_040459695.1). Taxonomy (NCBI): domain Bacteria; kingdom Bacillati; phylum Bacillota; class Bacilli; order Caryophanales; family Bacillaceae; genus Bacillus; species Bacillus cereus group sp. RP37. The sequence goes on from NZ_JARVHP010000001.1 coordinate 807,596, forward strand.
TTTATCGCTTAAGCGTACAACAGCTTTTTCCACTTGTTTAATGCTAAGCGCTTCATTATCCAAACCGATAACAGGATAATCATTACCGTCTGGTCTTAGTTTTAAAGTTAATGTACGTTCGTGATTTAAAATGAACGGTGAACCGAGTGTACGGTATGTGTTGTTATTTAGTGATGCTAATTCACTTACTTGGAAGCAAGGGATAAGCGGATCAACAACTGCACCGTGCAATGATTTATTGTAAGCTGTACTTCCTGTTGGGGTAGAAACAACTAAACCGTCACCTCTAAATGTTTCGAAATATAAATCATCAACGTGAACATCTACAACGAATGTTTTAATAATGCTAGAACGTAATGAGAACTCATTTAAACAATGGAAAGATGTACCGTGATCTACATCTACCTGAATTGTTGGATATTTTCGCACTTCAATTTCATTTTTTGTAATTTCTTGAAGGGCTGTATCAATGTGATCAAGGTGGAAATCGCAGTAGAACGAAATTTCATCTTTCGTAGAAATCCCTGCGTATAAACAATCTTCTCTAAAACCAGTTTTACGAACGGCTTGTAAGAAAGTTGCATCATCTCCAACACTGACGATAGCGTTTGCATTTTTTGGATGATCTAATATGGTAAATCCATTCTCTTCTAAAATACGATAGATTGGTTTCATTTTTTCAACGAGCGTTGCTTTGTCATCACCATAAAAGAAAAATAAATTGCGACGATCTGCCATTATGTATCCCTCCACTGCAGTTAAATTTTCTGTTTTTCGTGCTACATATCATTAGAGTCCGTTCCCTGACGATATGTTCAAATAATATATTTCGATATAAAATGTCAAAATACCTTTTTATTTTTAGAAAAATTTTTATATTCAATCTTAAGGAGTTCTGTTTAATGATGAATAAACTTGTCGATAATGGGTACGGAGTGAAAGGATGATACGTATGAATTGGCTCGTAATTGGAATAATAATTCTTCTCCTTTTTATTTTGCTTATACTATTGTCGAAAATATCGCTTAAGGTGACATTTTTATATTCAGAAATGGAAAAGCAATGTTTGTTTCAAGTGAAAATCTGGATGATTCGATATACATTTGATGTGTTGGAAAGAATTGAAAAACAGCAGAAGAAAACAGGACAAAAAATTGAAAAAGCTGAAGAGGACGGCGGACTAGATAATAAAATTATAGCGCAACTTGATAGCATTGGTGAACTGATAAAAAAGCTGCAAGAAGTTCATACTATTGTTAAAGATTTTCTCAAACGAGTGAAAATCAATGGTTGGAAATGGCATACGCAAATTGGAGCAGGCGACGCAGCTAGTACTGGAATTGTCACTGGATATGCATGGGGGACAAAAGGAATGGCTGCTGGAGTTGTAGGACAATATATGCATATTGTCGACGTACCAGAATTTGAAATTACTCCTGTTTTTCAAGGGAAGGGATTTGCATCAAGATGTGAGTTAACAGCATCTTTTCGTATATTCCGTACTGTAAAAACAGCGATAAAATTACTCATGTTTATGAGGAAGCAAAAATCTGGTATGACAGAAAAATCTGTTCAAGCATAGGGGGGATATAGAATGGACCATCCAATTCAAGGTTTAATGACAACGGCAATGCAGCATTTAAAACAAATGACTGATGTAAATACAATTGTTGGTGACCCAATTAAAGCGGCAGATGGAAGTGTAATTCTTACCGTTTCGAAAGTAAGTTTCGGATTTGCTGCTGGTGGAAGTGAATTTGGTAAAGTAGAACATTCAGGCCGTCATCCATTTGGCGGGGGAAGCGGTGGAGGAGTTTCTATTAATCCTGTTGCCTTTCTTGTTATAAATGGAGATGGTGTGAAAGTATTACATTTAGATAAGCAAACACACGTCATCGATAAAATAATTGAATTAGCACCACAAGCTGTTGATAAAGTGAAGGAAATGATGGATAAACGAAGAGAAGACGATCCTGAATTTCAAATTTAACGAATAAAGAAGCTGATCAATAGATTAGCTTCTTTAATTTTTTTGTAAATAAAGCGATTTTATTTGCATTATCGATAGGGACAAACTATCATTTACATTGTACATATTTTGTTTAAATAAGGGAGGATTTTCAAGTGGCAAACGTAACTTTTAAAGGTAATCCAATGACTTTAGTTGGAACAGAAGTTAAAGTTGGCGATCAAGCGCCAAACTTCCAAGTATTAGCAAACGACTTATCTCCAGTAAGTTTAGAAACATACAAAGGCGAAGTAAAATTAATTAGTGTTGTACCTTCAATCGACACAGGTGTATGTGATGCACAAACACGTCGTTTTAACCAAGATGCAGCAGGTATTGAAAACGCGAAAGTATTAACAATTAGCGCTGACTTACCATTCGCTCAAAAACGCTGGTGTGCAGCAAACGGTTTAGAAAATGTTGTTACACTTTCTGACCACCGCGACCTTTCATTCGGTGAAGCTTACGGCTTAGTAATGAAAGAACTTCGTTTACTTGCTCGTGCAGTATTCGTAGTAGATAGCAACGACAAAGTAGTTTACGTAGAATACGTAAGCGAAGGTACAAGTCATCCAAACTATGAAGCAGCATTAGAAGCAGCTAAATCTGCAAAGTAATGTGAAGAAAATGACCTCTTATAAAGAGGTCGTTTTTTCTCATATATTGCTGCGTAATGGTACCAATATATGAGAAAAAACGTTATATCATATATAACTTAAAGGGGAGCTCTTTGCAGGAGGTCGCTTTTTCTTTTTGGAAAAAAACACTTTGTGGTATGATATAAGTTATGTGTAAAAGAGAGAAGGAGGAATGTACGTGAGTCAGACAGTGGAAACATTATTTTCTATTTTTGATTCTTCTGCGGTAGTTTTACGTAAAGAATTAGATGTAACATATTTAGAGGCGCTTGTAGAAACAGGGGATAACTTGTTTGAAGGAGCGATTTTACAAGAAGAATTATCCGAATCAGCAATTGAAAGGTTGAATCGTGAATATAGTACGTTTAATGAAGAAACATATAAAGGTGAAGAAATTCGTAAAGCGTTTCAGTTAGCCATCTTAAAAGGGATGAAAGAAGGCGTACAAGCGAATCACGAAATGACGCCTGATGCAGTTGGCATGTTCATGAGTTATTTATTCCATAAATTTATGCAAGGTAAAGCAGAAATTACTGTTTTAGACCCTGCAATTGGAACGGGTAACTTAATGACTACCGTATTTAATAGCGCCAAAGAAGAACTAGTAATGAGTGGATTTGGTGTAGAAGTGGATGAAGTGCTAATTAAACTTGCTTTAGTAAATGCGAATTTACAAAAGCATGCAATCGAATTCTTCCATCAAGATGGACTAGCGCCACTTTATATCGATCCAGTTGATGCAGTTATTTCAGACTTACCGATTGGTTACTATCCAAATGAGATCGGTGCAAGTGAATATAAGTTAAAAGCAGATGAAGGAATGTCATATGCTCACCACTTATTTATTGAACAAAGTGTGAAACATACGAAAGAAGGCGGGTACTTATTCTTCTTAGTGCCAAACTTCATTTTTGAAAGTGATCAAGCACCTAAATTACATGCATTTATTAAAGAAACATGTTTTATTCAAGGACTATTGCAACTACCTGTTTCCATGTTTAAAAACGAGAAAAATGCAAAAAGTATATTTGTTCTCCAAAAGAAAGGTCCTAGTGTAACAATGCCAAAACAGGCGTTATTAGTGGAGTTACCTAAATTCTCCAACATGAAGGCGATGGAGAACATTATGGATCAATTAAATACTTGGTTTGCAACACATAAATAAGGGTAGGTATATGTAACAGAGTTAGTAATTCATGTAGTACAGTTTTATATGATATGTCATATTTTTAAATATATACTAGATTTAACTGAATTTTTTTGAAATCTGTAATATATATTTTTTCTTGGTGTTATAATTTTTTCACTTGAAATATATGTCGGACGATGTTTAAATTAAAATCGTGAGTATAAAATTTGCTAATGATGAAACGTTTTCATATGTAGTAAATTTAATTAGATAAAATCGAGCGGTTTGTGGAAACATCCACACAACTACCAAGAGAAAAAGGGGCGAAAGACTAGATGTCAAAAATCATCGCGATTAACGCAGGAAGCTCTTCCTTAAAATTCCAATTATTTGAAATGCCAAGTGAAACAGTATTAACAAAAGGTTTAGTAGAACGTATCGGTTTAGAAGATAGTATCTTCACTATTACTGTAGATGGCGAAAAACAAAAAGAAATTACAAACATTCCAGATCACGCAGTAGCAGTTAATATGCTTCTTAAAAAATTAACTGAAAACGGAATCGTTAAATCTCTAGAGGAGATTGGCGGTATCGGTCACCGTGTTGTTCACGGCGGCGAAAAATTTGCTGACTCTGTTTTAATTACTGATGAAGTATTAGCTGATATCGAAGAATTAAGCGATTTAGCACCACTTCATAACCCAGCAAACGTTGTTGGTATTAAAGCATTCCAAGAAGTATTACCAAACGTACCAGCAGTAGCAGTATTCGATACAGCATTCCACCAAACAATGCCGGAATCTGCATTCCTATACAGCTTACCATATGAGTACTATGAAAAATTCGGCATCCGTAAATACGGTTTCCACGGAACTTCTCATAAATACGTAACTGAGCGTGCGGCTGAACTATTAGGTCGTCCACTTGAAAGCTTAAGCTTACTTTCTTGTCACTTAGGTAACGGTGCAAGTATCGCAGCAGTAGAAGGCGGTAAATCTATCGATACTTCTATGGGCTTCACTCCACTTGCTGGTGTAACAATGGGTACACGTTCTGGTAACCTTGACCCTGCGTTAATTCCATACATCATGGAAAAAACAGGCCAAACAGTAGAAGAAGTAGTTAACGTATTAAACAAGAAGAGTGGTATGTTAGGTCTTACTGGTTACTCTAGTGACCTACGTGACATCATTGCGAAAGAAGAAGAAGGCGATCACCGTGCGAAAGTAGCACTTGATGTATTCGTAAGCCGTATCCACAAATACATCGGTTCTTACACTGCTCGTATGAAAGGTGTAGACGCAATCATCTTCACAGCTGGTGTAGGTGAAAACAGTGCAATTATTCGTGAGCGCGTATTAGAAGGCCTTGAGTACATGGGCGTATACTTCGACGTAAAACGTAATAACGTATTTGGTGAAGAAGCATTCATCAGCTTCCCACACTCTCCAGTAAAAATTATCGTAATTCCAACTGACGAAGAAGTTATGATCGCTCGTGACGTACTACGTCTTGGAGATATTGGTTAATATACTATATGAAAAGAAAGACGAGATCCTATAGGATCTCGTCTTTCTTTTGTTGGAGATATTTCAAAATTCCATCTGGATATAGTGCTTTCTCTTTTTGAATGAATGCTGTCACGGGAATCCATCTCGCATACAATACTGTTTGCTCATCTTGTATATTCATTTTTTCCATTTCATATAGTGATGTGTCTAATAAGCGCAAAGAGTATAGTTGAATGATTTCATGACCAATTTCTTTACCTAGATGAAAGATGTTTTCTAAACAACCTAAATAATTGATAATTTCCACTTCTGTATGAAGCTCTTCTTTACATTCACGAATAACGGTATCTGCTGATTTCTCACCAAGTTCAATTGAGCCGCCAAGAGGTCGGTAATACGTTTCATCGCCTGTATGATATTCTTGTACGAGAAGGCGACCGTGATGTGTGGCAAGACCGAATGCTTTGGCACGTGGATACATATAGAATCACTCCTTATTTATTTTGTATAAAGATGATTATAATGTAGCTAAGTAGAAATTGATAACATGTATTCGGATAGATTGTTTCGAATACTAATGTAAATAAAAAGCATGCGATGTACAAGCATATTTGCAAATATGTTACAATAGAAAAAAATCGAACGAGGTGGTTGTTACGATGCGATCGAAGCGAGAACAAGCCATTTTAGACAATATAAAAGAATGGGAATCGCAATTATTTGAGCAAGAAGCGACTGATTTTCAAAAAATGTTTGATAAATGGGTACATACTACAATTGCGAAATTGCCTGAGAAAAAACGAAAAGATTTCTTTACGAAAGCAGATGGATGGCTCTTTCATTTGCATGCATTAATTCAAAGTTCACAATCACAGTTAGATGCGCGTAATCGTATTTTAGGAACGTCGAGATTATTTGATGAATCGATTGAGCAACTAGAGGATTTGAAAGCATTATCTATTGATCAATTAACATACATAGCAGAGCAGCAAACAGCACGCCATCGTCTATATTCATTCGTGCAAGGCGGAGCAACCGGTGCCGGAGGTTTATTATTATTAACGGCTGATTTTCCGGTTATGATTGCGTTAAATGTGAAGGCTGTCCAACTTATTGCGACATCATTTGGGCATGATGTGAACAAGCCTTATGAAATGATGCTTGCATTAAAGGTATTTCATGCGTCATTACTACCAGGAAGACTTCAGCAATACGCATGGTACAATTTATTGCAAGAGCTAGAGCAAGAAGATTCATTCTTCTATGAAGGAGATGAAGCGGTGTTACAACCAGCTTCTACTGAGGTTATATTAAAACAAATTTTGAAAACATTTTCGATTTATGCTCTTCGTCGTAAATTATTCCAAGGTATTCCAGTAATTGGAATGGCGATTGGATCTACAGTGAATTATCGTTTAACAAGAAACGTTACTGAATTTGCCAATAGATTTTATCAAGTGCGCCATATAGTCGAGAAAGAAAAAAGAGCATAAAAAAAGCGAGAGGCCGAGGCCTTTCGCTTTTTTAATTTGTTGCATGTTTTTTTGGCATTGAAACAGATACTGGTTGCTTTTCTGCTGTTTTTTCTGTTTTTGGATAATAAATTAAATCCAATGTTTTTGCCTGTACGGCAATCGAAAGAATAGTGAAAGCAATTTCTGTCCAATTTAAATAATATAATGAAAGCGCAAGAACAATCGCGTCAAAGACGAAGAAAATTTGCCCAATTGTAAAGCGAGTTCGTTTACTTAATACAATTGTTAAAATATCGTCTCCACCGGTTGCACCGCCAAATCGCAATATAAAACCGAGTCCAATACCAGCTAACGCACCGCCAACTACTGCAGCTACAAATAAATTATTTGATAAATCTACCGTAAATGGAGAATAATTTTCCATAAGAGAATAAAATACTCCGAATGAGATTGAACCTAAGAATGAATAGCCAACCATTTTTCTACCTAAAAATGAAGCACACAGTAGAATAATTGGGATATCCATAATTACAGTTGAAATAGATGGTGAAATATCATAAAAATTTTGGATGAATAGTGCAATACCTACAAAGCCACCTTCTGTTAAGTGGTTTTGAAAGTGAATGTGATATAGCGCTGCTGCTAAAATAAATGAACCGATTAAAACCATAAAAACTTCTTTAATAATTTGTCGACTTTGGATGTTCCTCATCGTTATTCCTTCTTTCCGTAGTTAGTAGTCCTTTTTGTGTTGTAAACTAACTACGAGCTCACATGTAGCTTTCAGTTAGTTTACGAAAAAACTAACTACGCTATATGTCGCTGAAGAAATAACGAATAATCCTCTCGTCCATCAATTCTCCCTACCTTCGTTTTAGTTTAAGTCTTAAAACGACTAAACAAAACGTGGAGTAGGATTCTTCATTTAGCAATCCTGCTCTTCTTTGTTTTGTTTAGCTAGTAACAATTAAGTCCTAAACAAAACGCTATGTGTAAGAAGAGTCTTTTTTTTGCCAAATTATCCTTCGGGCAATCATAATTTCCCCACTCTCGTATTTTTTTCGCTAGACTAAAGTATCTAAGCTGGAAAATACGCTACGTGTATGATTCGTCAATACGATGCCACATGCTCCTTCGAGCGATCATGATATCAAAATCCCTTCCTTCAAGATTTATATTATTATATCATACTTTCAAAAAATGTATGCGGATGGAAACCGACAATAAACGGAGGGAATCTACAAAAATTGTTATGTTTAAATATTTTTGTAGAAAAGCCTAAGTTATTTTGCAGAATTGGACAGTTTGTAACGGTTTGTCCAATAAGTAGGAAAAAATGTGTTTTATTCAGTTGTATCCTTTTCATCACTTTTATCTTTAAAAAACGCATCCCAGCTAATCACACTTAAAAAAGTTAAAGCGATAATAATGAAAGCGCGCATAAGCTTTAGACCTCCTTTTGTACATAGTATATGAATGATTCAATTCGGAATGTGTCATTTTTTTACAAGTCTTAACTATTATGAGAGCATATTAATATAGATAGATGAAAGGGAGAATGAAGATATGCTAAAAGACATATTCAAAAGAAAAGAATTAACATGCGTTTCATGTCAAAAAAAGATTCAGTATGAAGAAGAGTTAGTTGCTTTTGTAAAGTTGCCGAAAGAAAGAAGTATATGAGTTGGCCCGTTTGATGTGTGTTTGGCGAAAACAGCACAAGAGATATATTGTAAATCGTGTTACGACAAAAAAGCATGACCCAAAGTAATTGAGGGGCATGCTTTTTTCATTGGTGTGCTTTTCCCTCAGATACATTTTGAGTGAGTCGATACCAAAGCCAAAGGTCATTAATGATGGAAGCGAGATCGGCAATTTCTGAATTAAGTTTGCAAGAAATTTCGAAGTCTTCTTCGTGATTTAAATGATGTTGTTTTGCATTTATATAGTGTTCCAGTTCTTTTATACGATCAGGGATTCTCCCGCGAACTTGCTCCCATTTTAATAAAATAGCATGCTGCATTTTTTCGGGGATACTTTCCCAGTCTTCTTGTAAATGCGGAATTTCAATTCCTAGATGTTCATCGTATAAGAAATACTTTTCCATAAGTTCACCCCCCGTTTTCCTGCGTTTATTGTACATGAAAACAGAAAGAAGTTCGACGAAATTGTTTGAAAAAATTTGAAAATGACTCTTGATACATTTTGTAAAAGGTGTTAAAGTGTGTATTATTATAAAAGAAAATGAATATTTATTCTTTAGGGGGATGCAAAATGGAGAAGAAAAAAGTGGTATTAGCATATTCCGGAGGTCTTGATACTTCCGTTGCAATTAAATGGTTACAAGAGAAGAATTATGATATTATCGCGCTTTGTTTAGACTTAGGGGAAGGTAAAGACTTAGCATTCGTAAAAGAAAAGGCACTTTCAGTAGGTGCAATTAAATCATATATGATTGATGTTCAAGAGGAATTTGCAAATGAATATGCATTGATGGCGATGCAAGCACACACGTTATACGAAGGGAAATACCCTCTTGTTTCTGCATTATCTCGTCCACTTATCGCTAAGAAATTAGTAGAAATTGCAGAACAAGAAGGGGCGACTGCAGTTGCACATGGATGTACAGGGAAAGGGAATGATCAAGTTCGTTTTGAAGTTTCTATTCAAGCATTAAATCCTTACTTAGAAGTGATTGCGCCTGTACGTGAATGGAAATGGTCACGTGAAGAAGAAATTGCATATGCAAAAGAAAATAATGTACCAATTCCAATTAATTTAGATAGCCCATTTTCAATCGATCAAAATTTATGGGGACGCAGCAACGAATGTGGCATTTTAGAAGATCCATGGGCAGCACCGCCAGAAGATGCATATGAGATGACATTGGCATTAGAAGATACACCGAATAAACCAGAATTTGTAGAAATTGGCTTTGAAGCAGGCGTACCGACTACTTTAAATGGCACTGCATATCCACTTTCAGAATTAATTAAAACGTTAAATGCGCTTGCTGGAAAACATGGCGTTGGACGTATCGATCATGTAGAAAATCGTCTTGTTGGTATTAAATCGCGTGAAGTATACGAATGTCCAGCAGCAATGACATTAATTACGGCGCATAAGGAACTTGAAGATTTAACACTCGTAAAAGAAGTAGCGCATTTTAAACCGATGATTGAGCAGAAAATAACAGAACTGATTTATAACGGTTTATGGTTCTCACCTTTAAAACAAGCACTTCATGCATTCTTACAAGAAACGCAAAAGAATGTAACAGGTACAGTGCGTGTGAAATTATTTAAAGGTCATGCAATTGTAGAAGGACGTAAATCTGAGTACTCTTTATACGATGAGAAATTAGCAACATATACTGCTCAGGATGAATTTAATCACGATGCAGCAGTTGGATTCATTTCATTATTCGGTTTACCGACGAAAGTATACAGCCAAGTGAATCAAAAGAAGGTGGAAGCGTGAGCAAACTTTGGGGCGGACGTTTTACCGAAGAAGCGGAAGCGTGGGTTGAGGAGTTTGGAGCATCCATCTCCTTCGATCAACAATTAGTAAATCAGGATATAAACGGGAGTATTGCACACGTAACGATGCTAGCAAAGCAAGGCATCGTTACGAAAGAAGAAGCAGAGAAAATCAAGGTAGGTCTTCAATATTTATTAGAAGAAGCGAAACAAAATAAATTGCATTTTTCGGTCGAAGCGGAAGACATTCATTTAAATATCGAAAAGATGTTAATTGAAAAAATCGGTGAAGTAGGAGGGAAACTTCACACTGGCCGAAGCCGTAATGATCAAGTAGCGACAGATATGCACTTATATTTAAAAGAAAAAGTAGAACATATTATTAAGGCTACAAAACAATTGCAAACGGTTCTTGTTCATCAAGCAGAAAATAACATTGAAACCATTATGCCTGGCTATACGCATTTGCAGCGTGCCCAGCCAATTTCATTTGCACATCATATTCTTGCTTACTTTTGGATGTTAGAGCGTGATGTGAATCGTTATGAAGATTCATTAAAGCGTATTAACATTTCGCCATTAGGAGCAGGAGCGTTAGCTGGAACAACATTCCCGATTGATCGAGAATATAGTGCGGAGCTTCTTGGATTTAATGGAATCTATGAAAATAGTTTAGATGCAGTAAGTGATCGTGATTTCATACTGGAGTTCCTAAGTAATTCATCTATGCTCATGATGCATTTATCACGCTTTTGTGAAGAACTTATTTTATGGAGTAGCCAAGAGTTTCAATTTATTGAAATGAGCGATCAATACGCAACGGGAAGCAGCATTATGCCGCAAAAGAAAAATCCAGATATGGCGGAACTTATTCGTGGTAAAACAGGCAGAGTATACGGTAATTTATTTAGTTTACTTACAGTCATGAAAGGACTACCACTCGCTTATAATAAAGATTTGCAAGAAGATAAAGAAGGAATGTTTGATACAGTAAAAACAGTAGAAGGCTGCCTTCATATTATGGCAGGCATGTTAGAAACGATGACTGTCAACAAAGAAAAAATGGGGCAAGCTGTAACCCAAGATTTTTCAAACGCAACCGAAATTGCTGATTACTTAGCAAGCAAAGGACTACCATTCCGTCAAGCTCATGAAATTGTTGGGAAGCTAGTTCTACATTGCACACAAAAAGGAATTTATTTAGTAGATGTACCACTTGAAATGTATAAAGAAATGAGTTCTTTATTTGAAGAAGATTTGTATGAAGTTCTTTCACCATATGCGGCTGTAAAGCGTCGTAATAGTGCTGGTGGGACTGGGTTTGAGCAAATCCAAAACGCTTTGGAGAAGGCGAAAGGATTTGTTGGAGAGTTTGTAGGAATTAAATGATGTATGAAAGAGAAGGTAAGGTGCTTTTTTAGAAAGCACCTTACTTTTTTGTATTTAGATTTTTAGGGGGGTATCTATCATTTCATAATTATTTTTCATAATCATAAAATGATGTTTCTCATGTATCGCTAATAGTTGGATAGATTGAATCAGGTTAGGATAGTGAGCAATTGGATCTAAAAATACGATATGCCCGGCGATATTTTCTTCTATATTTTGAACAAGTTTTTTTATTTCATCTGTTTCACGGGAAAGTAATTCTTCTAATTCTTGTCCATTCATAGAATGATAGACCTTTTTTGAAGGGACTAAAATCCAAGGTGCTTTCATTCCTTTACCATGCTTTTCTTTATATTCGGCATAAATGTCGTGTATTTCAGTTTCAAATGGGGTATTTTTTCTTAGCTTTGCATAAGGGATAAGAGTGAGAGAGAATTTAATCGCTACTTTGAGCATCCTTGTAATTAAATATAAGTGATAAAAGTGTTCACCAGTAGACCATTTTTTGTCCTCTTTCCTATACCATAGTTGTTCTTGTGATAATGAATGGAGATGAGGAAGGAACTCGTTCCTTTGTACATGTAATGTGTGAAAATGTTTTGAGATATTTTCAGATTTCATAGTAGAGCATCCTCCATACTTGTTTTTTTCCTAATTATAACATTTTTCGTGAGGAGGTAAGTAAGCCTAGAGCATTTTGCTCTAGGCTTAAAGTTTCATCGATTAATCATACTTATGTCGATCTTCCGTAATTCGAATATACTCAATATCCATCAAATCTCTAAGTAATGCACCATTACTTAGTTCCACGCCATGCTTATCTTTAAAATGAGTACGAATCGTATCTAGCATTTCAATTTCTTTCCCATTCACATCTAAAATAATGCGTTCGGAATCACCCATGCAGCATCCTCCTTTTTTAAACACATATATTTTGTCCATCTATTTCTAAAAAATGTATGTTAACCTAAAGTTAGAAAATAAGAAAGGAATGGAAAATGAGGCGTATTTATTTTATAGGGTTAATTTTGTACACGCTAATTGTATTACACGTTGCATTCCCAAATATCTTTTCATTTAAGGATGTAGAAACAGTACACGTTGGGATATTTATCTTTATTCTATTTGTAGTAGATTGCTGTATTTCAATATGGCTTTCGAAAAGAAAACATGTACAAGATAAAAAAGAAATCGAACGGAAAAAGAGAAAACGTTCATTTTGGATGATGACGTACTGTTTGTCTTTAGTACTTACTGCTGTTTTCTTTAGTGAGCATATTCCATTAGAAAGATTAAATATTGGATTTGGAGCGTTCGTATTTGCATACTATTTTTTCGTGCACTTTCTTCCTTATATGAAAGAAAAGCGAGGAGAAGAGGAAGATCCGTTTGTAGAAGAAGCGAGAGAACAAGAGCATAAGAGAATAGAAGAAGATATAAAGAAACTCGGAGAACAAAAATGGTATTTAAAATCTAAAGTCATATATGTTCTGTGCTTCATTACGCCGCCAATCGGTTATTTGTATGTGTTCTTGCTTCGTAAAAAAATGACAGAAGATGCAAAGCAAACGTATTTAACGATTGCGACGATTATGATGGCACTGTGGTCTTTGAAGTTCTTACCGCCATATGTGTTGGCAGTAGTTGTTGTAGTGATTGTTTGTTTTGTGTTTATAGTGAAGTATATGAAATAAGTTGTAGTTATATAGGCTACAGCTCTATAATTATAATTGTAATAATTTTATATAATGATTTATTGAAAAAAGGGGATGCGGTATGGGTTTAATAAAATCAGTAACTGGAGCAGTGTCTAAAGCTGCAGCTGAAGTATTGGGTGGTGCGATAGAAGCGGTAGGAGAAGTTACGAATAGTAATTTCATAAAAGATGTTGGAAAAGGCGTTAATAAAGCTACTGTGAAAACTGGGGAAATTGTTGGGAATCTTGCTGATGGTACATATGATGCTATAGGTGGGCTTATTACAGACGATAAACAGCAAGCGAAGCGAGGGTACGAAGAAATACTTGGAACGGTTCAAGATACGGCAACGACAATTGGAAAAGGTATTGTACATGTTTCAGAAAAGGGAGTTGAAACGGTGCAAGCGATACGAGAGGGAGATACTGATAAAGCGATAGAGGCAGGAAAAGAATTAGCAAAGGTTGCGGCTGTAGGTGTTTTCTCGGTTGGAGTTATAGATATAGTTGATGGTGTAGATGGAATTGCTGAGGGAGTAGGAAGTGATAGCATAGCACAAGCGGTACATCCAGATGCAACTGATGTAGAATATACGACGGAGGAAAATCCAAATGCTCATCATGTAACACCCCATGAAAGAGTTTTACCTGACGGGAGAACAATATGGGTAGATGGTGATGGCGATACGAGTGTAGATACACAAGGTGGCTGGCAACAACATAATCCGGATTACAGAATTCCTAAAGTATAAATGAAAATAGGGTAGATAAGAGAAAGCCTCTTATCTACCCTATTTATTTTTATGAATTAAAGATCACCTTGCTCCTCATCACCACGAACAACAAGGACATCGCATTTCGCATAGCGAATAATATGTTCAGAGACGCTACCAATTAGGAAACGCTCAACAGCATTTAAACCAGTTGCACCACACATAATTAAATCTACTTTATGGTTTGGAGCGATTTCTTTTGAAATTTTAGATTTAGGATTACCGAACTCTAATACAGTTTCAATTTTTTCAAGGCCAGCTTCAAGCGCAGTTTTTTTGTAGTCTTCTAATAAGTCTTCTGCAAATAGATTTGCACGTTCAGCAATTGCACGGCTATAAGCTTCTACTGCTGAGTATGCTTTTACATCAACGATATGAGCAATTGTTAATGTTGCATTGTTTCGTTTTGCGACTTGAATTGCTTTTTTAAAGGCTTTTTCTGCTTCTTTAGAACCATCCACCGCGATTAAAATATTTGTATATGTATTATTCATAGTAAATTCCTCCCAATCATTTTTATTACTGTTTACAACTTTATTATAAAACAAATTTTGGTAATGTGCTTGTCGGAAACGTTACAGAATTTTGAAAACTCTGTTTCAATTCATTTTAGTTGTAATTGGTGCGAGAACTTGTTACATATGAAGTATAGCAATTTAAAAGGAGGCAGTTTTGTGAGACATGCGCTCATTACAGCCGGTACGAAAGGTTTAGGAAAGCAAGTAACAGAAAAGTTATTGGCTAAAGGATATTCAGTAACAGTAACGTATCATAGCGACATCACGGCTATGGAAAAGATGAAAGAAACATATAAAAATATGGAAGAGCGTCTACAATTCGTGCAAGCGGATGTCACGAAAAAGGAAGATTTACATAAAATAGTAGAAGAAGCGATAAGCCGTTTTGGCAAAATTGACTTTTTAATTAATAATGCTGGTCCATATGTATTTGAACGAAAAAAGTTAGTCGATTATGAAGAAGACGAATGGAATGAAATGATTCAGGGTAATTTAACAGCGGTGTTTCATTTGTTGAAACTTGTCGTTCCAGTTATGAGAAAACAAAAATTTGGCCGTATTATTAATTACGGATTCCAAGGGGCAGATAGCGCACCGGGATGGATTTATCGTTCAGCATTTGCAGCAGCGAAAGTAGGACTTGTTTCATTAACGAAAACAGTTGCTTACGAAGAAGCAGAATATGGTATTACTGCAAACATGGTATGTCCTGGTGATATTATTGGTGAAATGAAAGAAGCGACAATTCAAGAAGCACGTCAGTTGAAAGAACGTAAGACACCAATTGGTAGATCCGGAACAGGTGAAGATATCGCAAGAACGATTTCGTTTTTATGTGAGGACGATTCCGATATGATTACCGGTACAATAATTGAAGTAACTGGTGCAGTAGATGTTATTCATAGACATCGATAGAGCGAAATAAAGTGAAGTTTCGAATAATAGGACAGTTTATCCATTGTGCTGAGAGGCGCGGATAATGCTGTCCTTTCATGTAAGATTAAATCTATCGGAAAACTTGTATTATTTTTTGTCAAATATTGAGATATTATGTTAAAATATAAGAGCGTAGAAAGCGCTTTAAAAAATGATTCAGGGGTCATTTCATAACTCAAGGGGGAACTAATAATGCGTATCGGTATTCCAACAGAAATTAAGAACAATGAAAACCGCGTGGCAATGACGCCAGCGGGAGCTGTACATTTAGTACAAAATGGTCATGAAGTTTTTGTTCAAAAAGGAGCAGGTATAGGATCAGGCTTTACAGATGAAGAATACGTACAAGCTGGTGCGAAACTTGTTGAAACTGCTGAAGAAGCATGGAATCAAGATATGGTTATGAAGGTAAAAGAGCCAGTTGCAAGTGAATACGGCTATTTCCGTGAAGGTTTAATTTTATTCACATACTTACACTTAGCTCCAGAACCAGAATTAACGAAAGCATTAATTGATAACAAAGTTGTATCAATTGCATACGAAACAGTACAATTAGACAATCGTTCTTTACCATTACTTGCACCTATGAGTGAAGTAGCTGGTCGTATGTCTGCACAAATCGGTGCACAATTCCTTGAGAAAAACAAAGGTGGTAAAGGCATTTTACTTGCAGGCGTTCCAGGGGTAAAACGCGGCAAAGTAACAATTATCGGCGGTGGTCAAGCTGGTACAAACGCAGCGAAGATTGCAGTAGGTTTAGGTGCAGATGTAACAATCATCGACTTAAGCGCAGAACGTCTTCGTCAACTAGATGACATTTTCGGTAACCAAGTAAAAACGTTAATGTCTAATCCATACAACATTGCAGAAGCTGTAAAAGAATCTGACCTTGTTATTGGAGCAGTATTAATTCCAGGTGCAAAAGCGCCAAAACTTGTAACAGAAGAAATGATTCAATCAATGGAACCAGGTTCTGTCGTTGTAGATATCGCGATTGACCAAGGTGGTATTTTCGAAACAACTGACCGTATTACAACTCACGACAACCCAACTTACGAAAAACATGGCGTTGTTCATTATGCAGTTGCTAATATGCCAGGAGCAGTTCCACGTACATCAACTCTTGCATTAACAAACGTAACAGTACCATATGCAGTACAAATTGCGAACAAAGGCTACAAAGATGCTTGCTTAGGCAACACTGCATTACTAAAAGGTATTAACACATTAGATGGCTATGTAACATTCGAAGCAGTTGCAGAAGCTCACGGCTTACAATACGCTGATGCGAAAGAGCTTCTTGAAAAAGCTCCTGCTTTATCATAATAGAGACAAATTCGAGACCTTCCTTTATGAGGAGGGTCTTTTTTTATAAGGTAATAAATTGTAAAAATTGTTGTGTATTACTGTTAATAAGTAGGGAATGTGATAATTTAGAATTATATAAAATTTGGGAGGGGGATTAGATTGGGAAGAAAAAGTAAGCGGAGGAAGCATAAAAAACAAAGAGGAGTAATAAGGAGTAAACATGAGTTAGTAGTTACGAAAAAGAGACCTAGGTCTAAATTTGAAAGTGGTTTAATAGATGCGGCGAATGTTATGTATTTTATTGTCATGTGTATTATTTTTATTAACTTAATTAAGTTACCAGTTTCAAATTTATCTTTACATGTATTTGTACTTATTATTTTTTTAATGGTAGCTATTTTAGTACATGTTTTAGTGTTTGGAACATTACTATCAACTAATAAGAATGGTGGAGAAAAAAGGCAAAAAAAGAAAAGAAATTCGTCTTATTATTCAAGCTCATCAAGTGGATTCGGTGATTACAGTAGCAACGATTGTAGCAGCTCAAGTGATGGTGGAGGAGATTGCGGAGGTGGTGGAGACTAAATTAGTTTTTCAAAAGAACGACTAATGAAAGGATGGGATGAAAGATGGAAACTGTGAATTTAATAGAATTAACGAAGGACATTCAAGATCAACATAAAAACTTCGTCGTTTCAAATGTAAATAGTCATTGCTTACGAATCGCTGTATTTACTGGTGAATATGATTGGCACTATCATTCTAACTCGGATGAATTATTTATTGTGTTAGAGGGAGAATTACTTATCGATTTTGAAGATGGAGAAACGGCGGTTTTAAAGCCAAATGATTCTATTTTAATTCCGGCATGTACGATTCATAGAACGAGAGCATTAAAGAGAACGGTAAATCTTTGTTTTGAAAATATAGAGGTTGATACGATCAAAGTGGAGCAATTATGAAAAAATTATCTGTAGCCGAGTATAGAAAAATCCTTCCGATTTTAGAAAGTCTTACAAGAACGACGACGTTTGCTTATGCGGTATGTGACCAAATGATAGATGGTGAGATTTTTGCCAACGAGAAGTTAACAGCAGGACTAGTTATTACAGCTAATGGTATTTATTATTTATTTGGTGATACTGATGATCACAATTATAACGAAGATTTATTTGCGTATATAAAAACGTCTATTGAAAAAACAGAGAAGAGATTTACACTCTTCGCTTCAAGTGACGAGTGGGAAATGATGTTAGAAGAGCGTTTTAGTAATGTACTTCGGAACATCCCGCGAATGAAATTTCAAAGCGTAACCTTTGAAGAGAGAAAACGAGATTGTAACAAAAATACATATGAAGTGAAGCGTATTGATAAAAGTGATATAGAACGAAGCAATGAATTTACAGAGGCGTATTATAAAGAATATTGGGGATCAAAAGAAACGTTTTTGAATGGTGGTTTTGGATTTTATATAGAACAAGATGGGATGATTGTAGCTGAATGTGTTTCGATATTTAATGGGAATGGGTTTGCTGAAATTGATATTGTGACGCATAAAGCATATCAAGGGAAAGGATTAGCCCAAGCTATTGCAACACGGTTCATTGAACATTGCATGCAAAATGATATTATACCGTGCTGGGATTGTTATGTAGACAATATTCCTTCGCAAAAATTAGCTAGTAAATTAAGTTTTCATAATCCAATAGAATATAGATTGTTTGTACGTAAGAGAACGGGGGAATAAAAATGAATGTGGAATTATCGAGATTTAAAGTGAAGCCTGGTAAAAGTCACCGAGTAGATGAATGGATGCAGCTTCTGAATGACAATATGAAAGAAGTGCTTTTGACATTAAACGACGAAAAGATGTATGTAGAGACAATTTTCCGGGAAATAAGAGATGGAGAAGAGTACTTATATTGGTATTCTGTGCAAGGAGAAGGCGGGGCTCTTGTCGAAAATTCTCATCATGAAATTGATAAAAAGCATTTGGAATTTTGGTGTGAATGTATCGATGAGGAAGTACCGTCTGTTGATATGAAAACAGAAGTCGTTATGATTCAAGATGTTGTGAAGAACGCGATGAAATAATAGATTGGTATTTTATAGCCGTAACATGGTCATCTTTTTGGTTGGAATATAAATTATTGGAGATGCTGTAGGATGAGAATTAGTAATAAATATATCACTCTCGATGAAATAGAGATAATAAGAGAATCCTTAGATAAATTACATGAATATCATAACGGTAAATCAAAATATTTTTCTGGTGATTATCCAAGAATGACATTTGAGGAACGTATTGAAGAGTATAAAAAAAATTCACAGTACGGGGAATATAGAATTGAATTATTAGTTGAATCAGAAACAGACGATATATTAGGATTTTGTATAGCATATAGTAAAAGGGCAAGCGGAAAGATTGAAGTTTTATTTGTCGATGAAAAATACCGAAGAAACGGATTTGGTTTGAAGTTACTGAATAGTGCAGTAGAATGGTTTAAAGAAAAGAAGATAGATAAAATTGAATTAACAGTAGTGTACGGAAATGAAGCTGTATCATTTTATGAAAAGCAGGGGTTTTACCCGCGTTCAATTATTATGACAACTAAGTCATAACGATATTATGGAGAGAGGCGTGGGAGTTTTTGTTTCAAAAAAATGATTCATATGTTACTAAAGTATATGTGAAGAGCACATCAAAATAGATGTGCTTTTTATTATGATAAAAATTTAGAAAAGCTGTATTTGGATATCTTTAAGTGAAAATAAAAGGGGATAGCAAGAATCTTTTAGGACAAACTATAAAGAAATAAAAAACATCAAACCGAAAGAATTACGAATATACGGTGTAGTTGTAACAGGAAAAACAGAGGATTTACAAAGTTTACAAGGAGCACCATATATTAAGGCTGCTGTTAGAGGTGTAACAGTTGAGAAATATTGATTACAAGCTATTAATGTGAATAATCAGAAAATTTATGTTATAATATGGGAAAAGGAGGTTTATATGAGGCAAATACATGGAGCAATTTATATTTACATAACAATGTTTTTCGTGGCGATATCCTATGGATTAGGGCACGTGTATTCGCATCCTATACTAACTTTTTTAAGCGGAGCATGTATGGCGTTTGCGATTCTTGTCCACCTTTTCTCAGTTTGGATCGTGAAATTTCAATTAAATATTAGTGAAATAGAAGAAGGCACTTTCTAAGTGGCCTTCTTTTTTTAATAATATTTTGGAAGTTCTCGTAGCAATTTTTCAATTTTGCATTCGGTTTCTTCACATATAGACAGTGTGCGTAGTCGGAAAAACAAACTACGTAAGAAAGATTTAATATTTCCGTATAGAAACTCGTATGATTTAATAGGTAATGTTTGTTTTTGGACGGGTAATTGGGCTACTAAGTCATGAAGGGCTACTATGAGTACTTCTTCCTTTAGACCATTTTGCAGCATTGCGATAATTGGATAAACGATACGCTCGTCTTCTTCATATTTGTAGTAAATAGAATGGACACAAACTTTGTTTAATAAAGTTTGTAATATTTCTTCGTAATATAAAGTTTCCAGTTTAGGACTACGAACAAGCGCTTCAAATGTATCAGAAGCATGAGCGATACTGTGTGCCCAGCCGTGGTCTTGCACATATCCACGGAAATCATGCTCGTTGTTCATATATAGCACTAATCGATCTTTTACATGTAAAAGATCAGCCTGTGATAAGAAATTATGATTTGTATCGGCATCAATAATGAGCGCAATTAATAATGTTGTAAATGCGCGGGTAAATACCGCATCTTCGTCATCTGAATGAATCTTATACAATAAATATTTGTCACTGATGCTTTCTAATAATAGTTTCTGTAAGTGTGTGTGTGAAATATAGTCCTTTTTGATGAGATGATAAAAAGTAGAGTAGATAAGTTTATCCCTTAAATAGCCATCAGTATCCCCAATATGCTCAAGCATAATGGAACTTAAAGAATCGATATTGAGGGCATCATTGATTACGTAATTATTATTACGAATTTCTTCTAACTGTTGTTGTAACATATAAACCTCCTTTTTTAGAGAATTCTGTATTTTAATAATATAATAAGAGGAAGAAATAGACAATACAGTGAAACTTTAATCAGTGGGGGTTCATCCCTCGCTGATTATTAGTTGAACCAATCGGACTTTTAAGGACAGTTGATCCCCCACCTAACTTCTTTGCTTTCACCGAATTTTGAGGTGGGGGTCTTACTACCCGTTCATGCGGGATACATAAGTGCTTTTGAATGGAGGGACATTGTGAAGAGAGCATTATTCTTTTTTATTAGTATTTTCTTTTTAGGAAGTTGTTCGATTTCGTATGTTACTTTTTCTAGCGAGAGCAAAAGTTGGACAGGACAATATAAAGGGCATATTCAGGATGACAGTGAAGATGGAGTGTTTACATTTCAGTATAAGGGCGGCGATGGGAATATAGAATTTAAGAATTTAGAGATTGCTATTAATGGAGCCTTTAGCACAATGACACAAACGTCAGAAAATCATAAAGGAGCAAAGGTTGAAATGAAGTCTTCTTGTGTAAGTTGCACGTCTCTATCTAAAGATGAACCGATAGAGATTGTGATTAAATGGGATGATAAGTATGAGGAGAAAATGGTTTTAAAGCGGAAATAGCATAGAGTAAGGGGATAAAAATGAATAGGCATATAAAATTTTCTATGTTTATGTTTTTAGGTGCATTTCTAATCATATTATCAGCGTGTACTACAAAACAAGTAGAGCCAGTAGCAGTAAAAAAAGTACCTGAAGAAGGGTATGTCATAGTAAGAAATGACACGGTATTTTTTGTCGGTGATAAAACGTTTAATACAAAAGTAGAGTTGCAACATGATATAGAACAACAAATGAAGAAAGAACATCCATCAGATATAGTGTTGAGATTTAAGGATAAAGACGCATATAATCAATTAAAAACAGGGGATAAAATAAAAGTATGGTCTTCTAAAACACTTGAAAGTTATCCAGCGAAAATGATAGTAGAGAAATTTGAAATAGTAGAGAAATAAAAAAAAGGCAGCATTCACGCTGCCTTTTTTTATTATTTTACAAATTGTAATTCTTTCGGGAATTTCGTTAAAATTTCTGATCCGTCTTTTGTGATATAAATATCATCTTCAATACGAACGCCACCTACGTTTGGTACGTAAATACCTGGCTCGATTGTGAAGACCATACCTTCTTTTAGTGGAGACTCGTTACCAGCTTTTACATCTGGATATTCGTGTACGCTAATTCCAAGTCCATGACCAAGGCGGTGCGGGAAGAAGTCGCCGTAACCTGCATCTGCGATAACAGAACGTGCTGCGTTATCAATTGCGCCAAGTGTAACACCTGGTTTACATGCTTCAACTGCTTGTAGTTGTCCAGCAAGTACAGTGTTGTAAATACGAGTTTGTTCTTCAGAAAGGTCACCGAATGCTACTGTACGTGTAATGTCAGAGCAATAACCTTCAATGATTACGCCTAAATCAAATAGTACGAAATCGCCGCGTTTCATTTTGTTTGCACCTGGAATACCGTGTGGAAGAGCAGAGTTTGCACCTGCTAATACCATCGTATCAAATGACATTTTATGTATGCCTTTTGTTTTTAATTCGTGTTCAATAATTGCTAATACTTCTAGCTCGCTACGATTTTCTTTAATTGCATTTACACCAACTTCAACAGCATAGTCTGCCATTTTAGCTGCTTCGCGTAAAATAGAAAGTTCTTTTTCATCTTTAATTAAACGAAGTTCGCGAACTTTCTCTTCAGCTGATTTGAAAGCTGCATTTGGGAATAATTTTGTTAATTCTTCGTAGCGCTCTACGTTTAAATGTTCTTTTTCAATTGCAACTGCGTTTGCATTGATACCGCGGTCTTTAATTGCTTTTGCAATCATATCCCATGGTCTGTCTGTATCAGTGAATCCGATAATTTCATGTGCCCAGCCAGCGTTACGTGCTTGGCCTTCTTCCATTTTAGGGCAAATTAAAATAGGTTCTTTTTCTTGGAATACAAACATACCAAGAAGTCTTTCGTGTGGTTCACAGTGGAAGTTTGTCATGTAGAAGACGTTTGGTGTAGAAGTTAAGAACGCAGCTTCTACGTTTTTTTCTTTTAGCCATTGCATTAAATTTTCTAATCTAGCATTCATCGATTGGCACCCCCGAGATATTTAATTACAAATATAACTTTACATCGGAGGAAAGTGTTATGACAAGTAAATAGATGTTAGAAAAGACAGGGAATTGAAAAATCATGTAGAATAAAAAGTGAGAATGTGAATAGGGGGAGGAATGTAATAATGAAAGTATCTTATCATGGGCATTCAGTTGTAAAAATTGAAACGAATGGAAAAGTGATTTTAATTGATCCATTTTTAACGGGAAATCCGACAACAGATTTAAAGGCTGAAGATGTAAAAGTAGATGCGATTCTTTTATCGCATGGACATGGTGATCATGTTGGCGATACAGTAGAGCTTGCGAAGAAAAATAATGCAGTTGTTGTAGCACCATTTGAACTAGCGACATTTTTAAGCTGGCAAGGTGTAAATACACACCCGATGCATATCGGTGGTTCGCATGAATTTGATTTCGGAAAAGTGAAGTTTACACAAGCATTCCACGGCTCTAGTTATATTGATGAAGAAAATAAGACGATTACATATACAGGTATGCCAGCGGGTATTTTATTTACAGCAGAAGAGAAAACTGTGTATCATGCAGGAGATACTGCTCTATTCTCTGATATGAAATTAATTGGGGAACTAAATAACATTGATGTAGCATTTTTACCAATTGGTGATAATTTCACAATGGGACCAGAAGATGCTGTGTTAGCAGCAAAATGGGTTCAGGCGAAAACTGTTGTACCGATGCATTACAATACGTTCCCGGTTATTGAACAAGATCCATATCAATTTGTAGAAAAGCTACAAAATTGTACAGGAAAAGTATTAGAAGCTGGAGAAAGTATTACACTATAGAAAAGAAACCCTTCATTTGAAAAGACAAGTGAAGGGTTTTTTACGTGTGTAGGACAGCTTGTAAAGGTTGTACTTGTTTTGACGATTCTTTTCTTTTTGGAAGTGGCTGTTCAGGTGTTCCATTCAATTCCATTGCAACTTTTTTTCCGTCTACGAAAGCTAAAAATACAGCACCTACAACCTCTAATAATTTTTTCATCATGTATCCGCTCCTTTGTTTCATTTCTTGTCTTCATTGTATATGGAAGCGGCTGGACAAACTATCGAACGAGATGACAATACCATTACATTGTTGTAATAGAAGAAGTAGTGTCATGTAAGGCGTATTTTGTTATAAAAAAAATAGTACAGATATATAAAGAGAGAGTGTAACAGTTTTGAAAATATAGTATACTGAAAATACAACACATGAAGAATTTAGGGAAAAGAAAGTATGGTGAAACCATTTGGCTACCAAGCATAACCAAATTTTAGAACATATTAATAGCCTGCCAGTAGGGCATAAAATTTCTGTAAGGCAAATTGCAAAAGATTTGAGTGTAAGTGAAGGGACAGCTTACCGTGCAATTAAAGATGCAGAAAATAAAGGGTATGTTAGTACGATTGAACGTGTCGGAACCATTCGAATTGAACAAAAGAAGAAAGAAAATATTGAAAAGTTGACATATGCAGAAGTTGTTAACATTGTTGATGGCCAAGTACTTGGAGGCAGAGAAGGACTACATAAAACGTTAAATAAATTCGTAATCGGGGCAATGAAATTAGAAGCGATGATGCGCTATACAGAAGCTGGAAACTTACTTATTGTCGGTAACCGTACGAACGCGCATCAATTAGCGTTAGAAACTGGAGCCGCTGTATTAATTACGGGCGGATTTGATACGGAAGATCATGTGAAGAAATTAGCAGATGAATTAAAACTGCCGATTATTTCAAGTAGTTACGATACATTTACAGTTGCAACGTTAATTAACCGTGCGATTTACGATCAGCTGATTAAGAAAGAAATTGTACTCGTTGAAGATATTTTAACGCCAATTGAAGAAACGTTATATTTAAAACCAAATGATACAGTGCAGCAATGGCATGCGTATAACGAAGAGACGATGCACGGAAGATATCCGATTGTTGATGAAAATAAAAAGGTATTAGGTATTGTGACTTCTAAGGATATGATTGGTGTTGTAAAAGAAACACCAATTGATAAAGTGATGACAAAGCATCCAATTACGGTAAATGGAAAAATGTCTGTCGCGGCTGCCGCACGTATGATGGTGTGGGAAGGTATTGAATTACTTCCCGTTGTTGATGAAGGAAATAAATTGCAAGGTATTATTAGCCGTCAAGATGTACTTCAGGCACTGCAAATGATTCAGCGTCAACCACAAGTTGGTGAAACGATCGATGATATTGTAACGAATCAATTTATGACGCCGAAAGAAGCGAAAAATGAACATCTATATCAATTTTCAGTGACGCCGCAAATGACGAATTCAATCGGAACGTTATCTTACGGTGTATTCGCAACGATTGTGACGGAAGCAACGAATCGTGTTATTCGTGCGCAAAAGAAGAGCGATTTAATTGTTGAGAACTTAACAATTTATTTCGTAAAACCAGTTCAAATTGATAATGTTGTATCAGTTCATCCAAAAGTATTAGAAATTGGACGTAAATTTGGTAAGGTTGATGTAGAAGTACATCATGAAGGTAATGTTGTCGGGAAAGCATTACTTATGGTGCAGTTGATCGATAAATAAAAAGATGGAGCAGGCCGCTTTGGTTTGTTCCATTTTTTTTAGAACGCTATATTAGAAAAAATTAAAATTTAGTTATCAACTGAATCTATTATGTATTGCATTGCAAAAGAGAAAGTTAAATCACGTTCTGTTTCATATTTATAAGTAGGGCACGCAATCATTTGAAGGTGCTTGAACAATAATTGTGGGGGTGTCGAATGGGAGTAATATTTTTCTTTTTAGGTTTACTATTTGCAATAACTGTTCATGTGTTAACACATAGAAGAATGGATTCAAATAAAAAGAAATTGTATGTAATAAGTTTGATTTTCGCTATTATTTGTTCCTTTATTCCTACAACTGGAGAAAATTATAGCGATTTTATTTACTTTGGTATACCAGCAGAAAATTTCATTTATTATGGCGGATGGGAAATTTCGTTTAATCCATTAGGCTTTTTCTTTAACTTTATTTTGTTTTATTTGATTTTGAAGTTATTACTTAAGCTCGGTAAGAGTTCGGGTAGCGAAGTGAAAAAATAGCAGGATATGTATCAGTATAGATAGAAAATTGGTTGTTAGTGGATAAGAAAGCTTACGCTACTAATCATGAAGAGATAACAATAATGTAATTGGATAGGGAGACTATGCTTCACTATACGAACTAGGGGGAGAAGAATGGATTTTCACATTAAAGAGCAGTTATGTAAGCAATATAATTTAAATAGTCTTATGAAAGTCTCATTATTGCATGGAGGAGAAAATCAAACATATATATTCGAATCGGACAAAAATAAATTTGTAGTTAGGCAGTATAGAGAAGGACGTTATACAGCCGAGCAAATAGAAGCTGAAATACATTGGTTAATAGCGATACAAAAACAAATGTTAGTACCAGAAGTAGTTGTAAATAAAAATGGTGACTGGATCACATCTGTTATGAAAGGCGAGGGAAGTATCCGGTATTTTGTTGTCTTTAGGTTTATAAGCGGAAGTGAAATTTTAGAACCAAAGGATAAAGATTATGAAAAGCTTGGATCATTAATGCGAATGTTTCATGAAAAAACAAATGGAGTGCTCAAAAGAGTGCCACAAACTTGGGGAGGTTATGAAAGGCCTATATATAGCGAGAAAAAGACAATTCACGAGCCTTTACAACGTTTATTAAATACTTCGTTTTTATCTTATGAGGATAAGCATAAATGCATGAGAATTGCAGAAAGAATACAAGAGCTTACAAATTCAACTCAACTAGGAGAAAAACAATTTGTTCATGGTGATATGCATTTTGGCAATGTTCTTGTAGACAAAGAGGATTGGTATTTGCTCGATTTTGATGAATGTGGATTTGGGTATAAAGAGTTTGATATTGGTGTTCCGAGATTGCATTTAATTGCTTCGGGACAGTTAGAAGAAGTATGGGGGAACTTCATAATGGGATATGGGGAAAATATTTCGGAAGCAGCCATTCGACTGGGGACCGCTTCAAGAATCTTTTATATGGCCGGAAAAATACCATTAAGACTTGATATTGAACCGATTAAAAAGAATCCCGGAAATTTTATTAGGCGATATATTCAGTATGCTGAAGAGGAATTATGCGGTGAGACAATTGTATAAACAAAAAACAGAATATTAATTCAATTAGAGTTTATACTATGTTATAATTACATTGTAAGAAAATGGATTTCGGGAAGGTGGTATGTATTATGTCATCAGAAGTGCTCTTTTTTGGTGGGATCGCACTATTTTACTTTCTTGTGATGATACCGCTTCAATATTTATATTTACAAGGATTGCATGAAAAAAAGAAACGAACAGGATTATCTCAGCGGGAACTATATGAAAAAATGTCTTTTGAAGAAGAACAATTACATTTTCACGTACAAGGCAACCCCTTTAATATACCTTCTGCTTTTGTTGCATATATGATTTTAAAAGTTAAGGGACGTAAAAAAGCATCACAATATTGATGCTTTTTTATGTTGCTTCAGACAGATTCAGCTTCTTCAACTGCTAATGGTAAGAAATGTTTATATTGGCGAAATCCATTAAATACACTTGCACTACCAAATAGAACAAATAAAACACCAACGATAATACGAGCGGTTGAAAGTTCTAAAAAGAATTGGTTTATCCCGAAGAATAAGACGAATGAACCGAGTGCCATTGCAGATTTTCCAGAGAGCCAACCTTTCTCCATTGGGCGGCTTGTACGAAAGTATTTTGTTTTGTAGAAGAGGTACAACATAAATGAGACGATAATACAGAAGACTAATACTGGCATAATACACACTCCTATCGCTTTGTGAAAAATAATAGTGGAGAAAAAAGAAATATCTAAACTTTCTAACTTTTATTATAAAGCAATTGTTCGCATGTATGAAATACTTTCCGTTATAATGAAGGATAAAGTGAAACTTTAATTAGTGCGGGGGTGTTTCTGCGCGCTAATGATTAGCCTGCACCGGTTGGGCTTTTACTGCACGTTAAAGTGGAGAAGTTGAGTAAAAAGGAGATTATACATATGCATGAGCAAATTTTAGGAGCAATTAAAGAGTTTGATACAATTATTATTCACCGTCATGTGCGTCCAGATCCAGATGCATTAGGTTCTCAGTGCGGTCTTGGTACAATTCTACAAGAATCGTTTCCAAAGAAAAATATTTATATGGTTGGGTACAATGAACCGTCGTTATCATTTTTACGAGTAATGGATGATATTGAAGATAGTGTATATGAAAATGCACTTGTTATCGTTTGTGATACTGCGAATCAAGAACGTGTTGACGATCAACGCTATACAAAAGGGAAGATGTTAATCAAGATTGATCATCATCCAAATGAAGATCCGTACGGAGACATTACGTGGGTAGATACGACATCAAGTTCTACAAGTGAAATGATTTATGAGTTTTACAGTTATGGAAAAGATAAAGGATTAAAGATAACAAAAGAAGCAGCGCGCCTTATTTTAGGGGGTATTGTTGGGGATACAGGTCGTTTCTTATTCCCGAATACAACAGCGAAAACACTTCGTTATGTAAGTGAGCTTGTTGATATGGATGTGAAATTCACAGATTTATACAATGAAATGTATAAGACGAAAGAAAAGATTGCTCGTTTAAACGGCTATATTTTACAAAACTTTACGATGGTAGAAGAAGGAGCAGCTTACATTAAATTAACGAAAGAAGTATTAGAAAAGTTTGATGTACTTCCTTCTGAGGCATCCGGTGTTGTTGGAGCACTTGGTAATATTGATGGATTAAAGTCGTGGGTTCTATTTTTAGAGGAAGACGATGTGATTCGTGTTCGTCTTCGCTCAAAGGGACCAGTTATAAATAAATTAGCAATGCAATATAATGGCGGAGGGCATCCGATGGCTTCTGGTGCAAAAGCATCTTCTTGGGAAGAAGCGGATCGTCTTTTTGCTGATTTATGTGAGCTATGTAAATAAGAGATTATATATGAAAACGAAAAGAAGGAGCGGCGCTAAAGCCCTCCTTCTTTATTTTTCTTTCTCTATAGCAATGCTGATTTCAAGCACGGTATCAAAAGATATTGTATCGACTTTAAAGCGGTATAGACGATCGTAATGTTTATACGTTTTATTTTCGATTGCTTTTTTGAGTAGGTCTTTATTTTTTGCGATACTTTGAATGTTTTTCGTTAAAAGATGCTGGAGGTCATTATGGATAGAAGTGGTCATATTTTCGAGTGTAAGATTGTCTAAATCGTATTTTTCTCGATTTATAATTTTTATTTTAATCTCTTGAATGGTTAAGAGTCGTTTATTTTCAGTGTTCAATTTTTCTTGATCTTCGAGAAGGACGTGGAGCTTTGCTTCTTGTTTTTCTATAATTTCTCGTTGCTCTGCTATTTTACTAGCTTGTTCTTCTTGAAAAACACCGTATATGTACAAAAAAACAAACCAGCTCAATACGCCTCCAACAGCAGCGCCAGCTAAAACTAAATACCATCTTTTGGCTGTATTGGCACTTGGTACTCTCATACATGTTCCTGCGTTAGCCATTTAATAATAGTAAGACCTGTTTGCATACCACCAGTTGCGAAAAAAATAAGGAGAATTTGTTTTACGATATCTTTCATATCTCCGCCAAAGAAACTTCTTTCAAAGCTATAAAAAGTATCAAATGTTCCACCAATTGCTGCAACGAGTGCCCAAATCTTTAAATTTTGGGCGAATTGATTAATGTAAGTGAGAGTTGGTTTTCCGATAAGAAATGCACCAAATCCGCCAATTAATGAACCGCCAAGTATAACCCCAAAGGCAATAAAATAACTAATAATGAGCAGAGAGAAAAAAGTATGTTCTCTTACATCCATCGTCATTCCCCTTTCTTCTTCATATATATGGACAAAGTATAAGAAGTATGTTTTGATTTCCGCTTTCCTCATCACCTATAATAAAAGTAGTCAGATTGGTAAAGAGAGGGTACAACAGTGAAGTTTGTGCATTTACAATGTCAAACCGTTTTTAGTTTATTAAAAAGTGCTTGTAAAATTGATGAGCTTGTAGTCAGGGCGAAAGAACTTGGTTTTTCATCGCTGGCTATTACGGATGAAAATGTTATGTATGGCGTTATTCCGTTTTATAAAGCATGTAAGAAACATGGTATACAGCCTATTATCGGCTTAACAGCTTCTATTTTTAGTGAAGAAGAAGAAAGGGCTTATCCGCTTGTTTTACTTGCTGAAAATGAAATAGGCTATCAAAATTTATTAAAGATTTCTAGTAGCATTATGACAAAGTCCAAAGAAGGTATTCCGAAAAAGTGGCTTGCCCATTATGCAAAAGGATTAATTGCCATTTCACCAGGTAAAGATGGGGAAATTGAACAATTATTATTAGAAGACAAAGAGAGTCAAGCTGAAGAAGTAGCTCGCATGTATCAAAGTATGTTCGGCAATTTTTATATGAGTTTGCAGCATCATGCGATTCAAGATGAACTGCTTTTACAAGAAAAGCTACCTGAATTTATTAATAAGGTAAATGTTCCGGTCGTTGCAACAAACGATGTACGCTACATCAATCAAAGTGACGCACTTGTTCATGAATGCTTATTATCTGTTGAAAGTGGAACGAAAATGACGGATCCAGATAGGCCGAGAATGAAAACGGATCAGTATTATTTAAAGTCAATGGATGAAATGGAAGCACTATTTTCGCATGCTGAGGAAGCGATTCAAAATACAATAAAAATCGCAGAACGTTGCCAAGTAGAAATTCCTTTCCATGTAAATCAATTACCGAAATTTCCAGTTCCATCTAACGAGACGAATGATACGTATTTACGCCGCGTTTGTGAAGAAGGGTTGCACAAACGATATAGTACGCCGAAAGAAGTACATATACAGCGTTTGAATCATGAATTAAACGTTATTTCTAGTATGGGATTTAGTGATTATTTCCTCATCGTATGGGACTTTATGAAATACGCACATGAAAATCATATTTTAACAGGACCAGGACGTGGATCGGCAGCTGGATCGCTCGTTTCTTACGTATTAGAAATTACAGATATTGATCCAATTGAATACGATCTATTATTTGAAAGGTTTTTAAACCCTGAACGTGTGACACTTCCGGATATTGATATCGATTTTCCAGATATAAGACGTGATGAAATGATTCGATATGTGAAAGATAAATATGGTCAGATTCGTGTTGCGCAAATTGTAACGTTCGGGACGCTTGCAGCGAAAGCGGCAATTAGAGATATCGCCCGTGTAATGGGGCTTCCGCCGCGAGATATTGACATATTCTCAAAACTTATCCCATCAAAGCTTGGTATAACGTTAAAAGATGCATATGAGGAATCGCAATCACTCCGTGAGTTTATACAAGGGAATCTTTTGCATGAGCGTGTATTTGAAATTGCAAAACGTGTAGAAGGCTTACCACGTCATACGTCTATTCATGCAGCTGGCGTTATTATGAGCCAAGAGCCGTTAACAGGAAGTGTTGCAATTCAAGAAGGGCATAACGATGTGTATGTTACGCAATACCCAGCTGATGCATTAGAAGAACTTGGGTTGCTCAAGATGGACTTTTTAGGATTACGTAATTTAACGTTACTTGAAAATATTATAAAGTTTATCGTGAAAAAGACGGGGACACAAATCGATATAAGAAATTTACCACTTCAAGATGAAAAGACGTTCCAATTGTTAGGGAGAGGGGATACAACAGGTGTATTCCAGCTTGAATCAGGTGGTATGCGAAATGTACTTCGCGGGTTAAAACCGAATGAATTTGAAGATATTGTCGCTGTTAACTCGTTATATAGACCAGGACCGATGGAACAAATTCCGACCTTTATTGAATCAAAGCACGGAAAAAGACAAATTGAATATTTACATCCGGATTTAAAGCCGATTTTAGAAAGAACATACGGTGTAATTGTATACCAAGAACAAATTATGCAAATTGCGTCGAAGTTGGCGGGATTCTCGCTCGGAGAAGCAGATTTATTACGCCGTGCAGTGAGTAAAAAAAATCGTGATATTTTAGATCAGGAACGTAAGCATTTTGTGCAAGGTTGTTTACAAAATGGTTATGATGAGACATCCGCGGAGAAAATTTATGATTTGATTGTAAGATTTGCGAATTACGGTTTTAACCGAAGTCACGCTGTAGCCTACAGTATGATTGGATATCAGCTTGCCTACTTAAAAGCGAATTATACGTTGGAATTCATGACGGCACTATTATCAAGTGCAATTGGAAATGAAGATAAGATTGTGCAATATATACGAGAAACGAAGCGAAAAGGTTTTCATGTTTTGCCGCCGTCTCTTCAGAGAAGTGGTTACAATTTCCAAATAGAAGGCAATGCGATACGTTACAGCTTACTTTCCATTCGAAACATCGGAATGGCTACAGTGACAGCGTTACTCGAAGAACGAGAGGAAAAAATGTTTGAAGATTTATTTGAATTTTGCCTTCGCATGCCATCAAAGTTTGTAACAGAACGGAATTTAGAGGCGTTCGTCTGGTCTGGGTGTTTTGACGATTTTGGTGTTTCGAGAACGAATTTATGGAAGAGCCTTAAAGGAGCGTTAGAGTACGCAAATCTTGCACGTGATTTAGGAGATGCTGTTCCAAAATCAAAATACGTGCAAGGAGAAGAGCTCTCTTTTATTGAACAGTTAAATAAAGAGAAGGAAGCACTAGGTTTTTATTTATCAAGCTATCCGACAGCACAGTATGTGAAGTTAGCGAAAGAATTAGAAATTCCATCTCTCGCTCAGGCAATGCGACATAAGAAAAAAGTACAAAGGGCTATCGTGTATATAACAAGCGTGAGAGTGATTCGTACGAAAAAGTTGCAAAAGATGGCGTTTATTACATTTTGTGATCAAAATGATGAAATGGAAGCAGTTCTTTTCCCAGAAACGTATATACATTTCTCAGATAAGTTACAAGAAGGGGCAATTGTTTTAGTTGACGGTATGATTGAGCTAAGAAATCATAAGTTACAATGGATTGTAAATGGGCTATATCCATTAGAAGAAATGGATGTGTATGAAGAAAAGAAAGACGCATCTGTTTACGTGAAATTGCCGTCTCAGTATGAGAAAAAGCTGTTAAATCAGGTTACTAAAATATTGTTTGACTATTCAGGTTTTGCGAAAGTACTAATTTATTATGAAAAGGAACATAAAATGGTACAATTATCTCGGAGTTTATCGATTCATCCAAGTGAAGAATGTTTAGGGGCACTTCGTGAAATTGTCGGGGAAGAAAATGTGGTTGTGAAAATATAATGGACAATTTCCCTACACTTCGATTATTATAGTAGTAGTGTTCGTGGTCAGACCACTTGGAGAAATTGATATCAGCTAGAATAATTTGAGGAGAGTGGATAGTTTGTCAACACTTCGTGAAGAAGCACTTCACATGCATAAAGTGCATCAAGGAAAATTAGAAACTGTATCAAAAGTAAAAGTAGAAAATGCAAAAGATTTAAGTCTTGCATATTCTCCAGGGGTTGCAGAACCTTGTAAAGAAATTTATGACGATAAAAGTAAGGTATATGAATATACGATGAAGGGAAATATGGTAGCAGTTGTGACAGATGGAACGGCTGTACTTGGTCTTGGTAACATTGGACCTGAAGCATCTCTTCCAGTAATGGAAGGTAAAGCTGTATTATTCAAGAGCTTTGCTGGTGTAGATGCATTCCCAATTGCCTTAAATACAAACGATGTAGATAAAATTGTTGAAACTGTAAAATTAATGGAGCCAACTTTTGGCGGCGTTAACTTAGAAGATATCGCAGCACCAAACTGCTTCATTATTGAAGAACGTTTGAAAAAAGAAACAAATATTCCTATCTTCCATGATGATCAACACGGAACAGCTATCGTAACAGTAGCAGGTCTTGTAAACGCGCTAAAATTAGTTGGAAAGAAAATGTCTGACATTAAAGTTGTCGCAAATGGCGCAGGTGCAGCAGGTATTGCAATTATTAAACTTTTATATCGCTATGGCGTACGCGACATTATTATGTGTGACCGTAAAGGCGCGATCTATGAGGGTCGTCCTACAGGTATGAATCCGGTGAAGGATGAAGTTGCAAAATATACAAATAAGAATCGTATCGAAGGTTCTTTAGCTGATGTTGTACAAGGTGCGGACGTATTCATTGGTGTATCTGCAGAAGGTGCATTAACAGAAGAGATGGTTCGTACAATGAATGACGATGCAATTATTTTTGCAATGGCGAATCCAGTTCCAGAAATTATGCCAGAATTGGCAAAAGCAGCGGGCGCAGCTGTTGTTGGAACAGGTCGTTCTGACTTTGCGAACCAAGTAAATAATGTACTAGCGTTCCCTGGTATTTTCCGCGGTGCACTTGACGTACATGCGACACAAATTAACGAAGAAATGAAGATGGCAGCTGTACAGGCTATTGCTGAGCTTGTAGCAGAAGATGAGTTAAATGCAGACTATATCATTCCAGCACCGTTTGACGCGCGTGTGGCGCCTCAAGTGGCAGCTTACGTTGCGAAGGCAGCAATGGAAACAGGAGTAGCTCGCCGTCAAGTAGATCCAAATGAGGTTGCTGAGAAAACAAAACAATTAGCGCTGATTGGTAAAGAATAAGCGAGGAATTTCCATTGACATCATCAAATACAAAAGTATATCTCGAAATTGTAAAAAAAATCCGTTCCATTATGGAAGAGGATGGATTGGTAGCAGGGGATCGTTTACCGTCTGAGCGTGAGTTAAGTTCACGTTTAAACGTAGGACGTTCTTCTGTAAGAGAAGCGTTGCGTGCTTTAGAACTGGTAGGATTGATTGAAACGAGACGTGGTGAAGGGACGTTTATTCGAAACTTTTATGATAACGGTCTTGTACAATTGATTGCTCCGTTTTTGCTGCAAGATGAGAAAACAATTCGTGATTTATTACAAACAAAACGATTGCTTGAGAAAGATATGATTCGAATTGTATGTAATTTACCGAAAGAAACGTTTTCTAAAGTGCTAAGTAAATTACATCAAGTGCTTGAAGAAAATGAAAACTCAATTCCGACGCTTCATCAAACGTTCTTTAAAACACTTATTGAACAAGTCGATAATTATTTACTATATCGCATTTGGATGATCGTAAATGATTACGTATCAACTCTTTCTTGTAAAGTTTCAGGAGATTCTATTGATATGTATAGAAAGCTTTATGCTACCTTGGAAGAAAAACAAGAAAATGATGCACTAAAAATTTACGATGAATTAGTAGAGAATATACAGTTTCACTCGTAATGTATAAAATTTGTCGAAATGACCATGACACGTTATGACAAACATTCTATCGCGTAGCGGTTAAAGTTAAACGTAAAGAGTGAGGTTATTAGACAGATTGAGAAGATAAGGCTAACATCAAACTTTGGTGTTAGCCCAATTTTCTTCTTGCGCTAACCTTAGCTCTCAACGAAGGGGGTCAAATTGTGCTAAGAGATTTATTCGTGAAAAAGAAAAAGTACGCTGCAATACCTTCAGAACAAGTACGAAAAGATGTACCAGATGGCGTTATGACAAAATGTCCGAAATGTAAAAAAATCATGTATACGAAAGAGCTTCTAAAAAATTTAAAAGTATGTGTGAATTGTGGATATCATCATTCTATGAATGCATGGGAACGTCTTGATAGTATATTGGACGAAGGGTCATTCCGTGAGTATGACAAAGAAATGGTTTCATTAAATCCACTCGAGTTTCCAGCATATGAAGAGAAACTAGAGAGCGATCGTAAGAAGACTGAATTGAACGAAGCGGTTGTAACTGGTGAAGGAACAATTGATGACATGCTTGTTGTTGTTGCAGTAATGGATTCTCGTTTTCGAATGGGCAGCATGGGCTCCGTTGTAGGAGAGAAAATTGCCCGTGCAGTTGAAAAAGCATACGACTTACAAGTTCCATTTATTATCTTTACTGCGTCGGGTGGTGCCCGTATGCAAGAAGGGATATTAAGTTTAATGCAAATGGCAAAAACAAGCGTAGCTTTGAAAAAGCATAGTAATGCAGGAGGGTTATTTATTTCTGTTATGACTCACCCAACGACGGGCGGGGTTTCAGCGAGTTTCGCTTCACTTGGTGATTACAATCTTGCAGAGCCAGGTGCACTTATCGGATTTGCTGGTAGACGTGTAATTGAACAAACAGTGCGTGAGAAGCTACCGGAAGATTTCCAAACGGCAGAATTTTTACTAGAGCACGGTCAATTAGATGCGGTGGTGCATCGTGATGATATGAGAGAATCGCTCCGTAAGATTTTAGAAGTTCATCAAGGAGGGGAAATGGCTGTATGGCAGAGCTAGAATTTGAAAAACCAGTTGTTGAGCTAAGAAATAAGATTCGTGAACTGAAAGACTATACGAAAAACAGCCAGATGGACTTCAGTGAGGAGATTCGTATTTTGGAAGACAAGCTAGAAAAATTAGAGGAAGATATATACGGCAATATGAAAGTATGGGACCGTGTTCAAATTGCTCGTCATGCAGAACGACCGACAACGCTCGATTATATTGAGCACTTATTTACTAATTTTTTTGAATGTCATGGAGATCGCCTATTTGGCGACGATGCAGCGATTGTCGGCGGCATTGCGAAATATAAAGGGATGCCTGTAACTGTAATTGGGCACCAACGCGGAAAAGATACGAAAGAAAATATTCGTCGTAATTTTGGGATGCCTCATCCAGAAGGATATCGAAAAGCACTGCGTCTAATGAAACAAGCGGAAAAGTTTAATCGTCCTATTATTTGTTTCATCGATACGAAGGGAGCTTATCCTGGTAAAGCAGCTGAAGAACGTGGACAAAGTGAGGCAATTGCCCGTAATTTATTTGAAATGGCGGGTTTAACTGTACCTGTTATTTGTATTGTTATCGGTGAAGGTGGTAGTGGTGGTGCGTTAGGTCTTGGAGTAGGAGATTACATTCATATGCTGGAAAATTCTACGTATTCTGTTATTACACCAGAGGGTGCGGCGGCAATTCTTTGGAAAGACGCTGGTAAAGCAAAAGAAGCTGCAGAAGCGATGAAAATTACAGCATCAGATTTGAAAGAATTAGGTGTAATTGACGAAATTATTCCAGAGGCAAAAGGCGGAGCGCATCGTAATGTTTTAAAACAATCAGAAAATATAGATTTAATGCTTAAGAAAACTTTTGAACAATTAAGCGGAATTTCGAAAGATGAATTAATCGAAAAACGTTATGAAAAATATATGAAAATTGGGCAAGTTTCGTTTTCAAACGCTTCCATTGGGATAAAATAAGAAAAGCGTGCGTTCCTCTTCGCGAATGCACGTTTTTATTATGAAAAGACACATCTTCTCCATTGTGTTTTTATATTTTTTCGTGTTATTTTATTATAAGGCAAATAATCTTTATGAGGTGAGTACAAATGAAACGTATTGGTGTATTAACAAGTGGTGGAGATTCACCTGGTATGAATGCTGCCATTCGTGCAGTTGTTCGTAAAGCGATTTTCCATGATATTGAAGTATATGGTATTTACCATGGATACGCTGGTTTAATTTCTGGTCATATTGAAAAATTAGAACTTGGTTCTGTTGGCGATATTATCCACCGTGGTGGTACAAAATTATATACAGCAAGATGTCCTGAGTTTAAAGATCCAGAAGTACGACTAAAGGGTATCGAGCAATTAAAGAAACACGGTATTGAAGGACTTGTTGTTATTGGTGGAGATGGCTCTTACCAAGGTGCTAAAAAATTAACTGAACAAGGATTCCCATGTGTTGGTGTACCAGGTACAATCGACAATGATATTCCTGGAACAGACTTCACAATTGGTTTCGATACAGCTTTAAATACTGTTATTGATGCAATTGATAAAATTCGTGACACAGCTACATCTCATGAACGTACATATGTTATCGAAGTAATGGGGCGTCATGCTGGAGATATCGCATTATGGGCTGGTTTAGCTGATGGTGCTGAAACAATCTTAATTCCAGAAGAAGAGTATGACATGGAAGATGTTATTGCTCGTCTGAAGCGCGGTAGTGAACGTGGTAAAAAACACAGTATTATCATTGTGGCTGAAGGTGTTGGAAGTGCAATTGACATCGGTAAGCACATTGAAGAAGCAACAAACTTTGATACTCGTGTAACTGTATTAGGTCACGTACAACGTGGTGGATCACCAAGTGCGCAAGACCGCGTATTAGCGAGTCGTCTTGGCGCAAGAGCAGTTGAATTATTAATTGCTGGTAAAGGTGGACGTTGTGTAGGTATTCAAGATAATAAACTTGTTGATCATGATATTATCGAAGCGTTAGCTCAAAAGCATACAATCGATAAAGATATGTATCAATTATCTAAAGAATTATCCATCTAATCGGCTTAATGTCGGATATTTGGGAACGGTTTCATAATTTTCGGAGGTGCAATATGCGTAAAACTAAAATTGTATGTACTATAGGTCCTGCTAGTGAAAGTATTGAGAAATTAGAACAATTAATCGAAGCGGGTATGAACGTTGCTCGTTTAAACTTCTCTCATGGTAGCCATGAAGAGCACGGCGCTCGTATTAAAAACATTCGTGAAGCTTCAAAGAAAACTGGTAAAACAGTTGGTATCTTACTTGATACAAAAGGTCCAGAAATTCGTACTCACGACTTCGTAGACGGACAAGCTGAGCTTGTTACAGGTGCAGAAGTAGTTCTTTCTACTGAGCAAGTATTAGGTACTGCAGAGAAGTTCTCTGTATCTTATGCTGGTCTTTATGACGATGTAGACCCAGGTTCTCGTATTCTAATCGATGACGGTCTTATCGAACTAGAAGTAATCGAAAAAGCTGACGGAAACATCCGTACAAAAGTTCTTAACAGCGGAACTGTAAAAAATAAAAAAGGTGTTAACGTACCAAACGTAAGCATTAAGCTTCCTGGTATCACTGAAAAAGACGTAAAAGATATCATCTTCGGTATCGAGCAAAAAGTTGATTTCATCGCAGCTTCATTCGTACGTAAAGCATCTGACGTATTAGAAATCCGTGAATTATTAGAAGGGCATAACGCTCAATACATCCAAATCGTACCAAAAATCGAAAACCAAGAGGGTATCGACAACATCGATTCAATCTTAGAAGTTTCTGACGGTTTAATGGTAGCTCGTGGTGATATGGGTGTAGAAATTCCACCAGAAGAAGTACCATTAGTACAAAAACGTCTAATCAAAAAATGTAACGTGTTAGGTAAACCAGTTATTACTGCGACACAAATGTTAGATTCTATGCAACGTAACCCACGTCCAACTCGTGCGGAAGCAAGTGACGTAGCGAACGCAATCTTCGATGGTACAGATGCAATCATGCTTTCAGGTGAAACAGCTGCTGGTCAATACCCAGTAGAAGCAGTAACAATGATGGCTAACATTGCAGTACGTGTTGAAAAATCATTACAATATGAAGATATGTTCAAAAAACGTATTAAAGAGTTCACGCCAACAATCACAGATGCAATTAGCCAATCTGTTGCGCATACAGCACTTGCTCTTGATGTAGCTGCAATCGTAGCTCCAACAGAAAGTGGACATACTGCGAAAATGATCTCTAAATACCGTCCAAAATCTCCAATCGTAGCTGTAACATCTGACGAGCAAGTAGGACGTCGTCTTGCACTTGTTTGGGGTGTACAAGCATTTATGGCTGGAAAACGTGCAGCGTCTACTGACGAAATGTTAGATACTGCAATTCAAACAGGTATGGATGCAGGTCTAATCGGACTTGGAGACACTGTAGTAATCACTGCTGGTGTACCAGTTGCTGAAACTGGCACAACAAACTTAATGAAAATCCATGTTGTTGGTGAAGAAGTTGCTAAAGGACAAGGAATCGGTCGTAAAGCTGCAAAAGGTAAAGTAGTTGTAGCAAAAACAGCTGCTGAAGCTGTAGCGAACGTAAACGAAGGTGATATCCTTGTTACAACAAGCACTGATAAAGATATGATTCCTGCAATCGAAAAAGCTGCTGCTCTAGTTGTAGAAGAAGGCGGTCTAACAAGCCATGCGGCTGTTGTAGGTGTATCAATCGGTATTCCTGTTATCGTTGGTGTAAACGGCGTAACAGCAACTTTAAAAAATGGCCAAGAAGTAACAGTTGATGCGGCACGCGGAATTGTTTATAATGGACATGCGGAAGTGCTATAAGTAATACGGAGAGAAGGATCGGAGTCCTTCTCTTTTTTTTTACACAAAAACGAGGTAAAACTAGCTTAAAACGCCTGAAATTGCTTCTAAAAGCTGTTTGTTATGAGCTTTAATAGGAAAAGATGTTTAGTTTTTGTATGATGTATATGGGCGCCGTGAGGGCGTTTAAAGTGATGTGTGAGAGGAGTGTGGAACTATGAAGTGGTTACTATTCTTGTTTATTTTAATACCAGCGATTGAGATTACAGTCTTAATTGGATCGAGTCATGTAATAGGTTTATGGTCTACGTTCGCAATGATTATATTTACGGGTATTGTTGGCGTCTATTTGGCGAAAAGGCAAGGATTTAAAGTGCTTGGAGAGATTCAATCTAAGTTAAATAGAGGAGAAATGCCAGGAGGGGCAGTACTGGATGGTATTTTTATCTTTGTAGGAGGTATTCTTTTGGTACTTCCTGGATATGTAACGGATATAATAGGTTTTATTTTTGTTATCCCTATGACGAGGGCTTTGTTGAAGCCGTTTGTTATGAAGTGGATGGAATGGAAGTTTAGAAAGAACTCTACTATTATTGTGCAGAAATAGTGCTTAGATTATAGCGATCTAAGTACTATTTTTTTTGCCTGTAAAAGGATGAGAGGGGGTGGTTAAAGAGCGGTTAATTAAAGTTTTGCTTTACTCTGGCTATTTGAAGGTAAGAAGACGTCTGCCTTGGGATTTGCTGAGTGTGAAGGGGGGGGAATCGGACTACCTATAAAAGTCTGGTTGGTGAAGGGTAATGATCAGTAGTGGACAAATCCCTGCGGATTAAAGTTTTACTTTAATGTATTTGCTGTGTATTTTTCGATTGGATATGTGATTTGAGGAGTTGGTAGCTCTTAATGAGTGTGCTGTAGAAAAATTCTTCTGAGCTCAAGCCTGTTTTTGTATATAAAAAGAATCAATTGGTATGGAATAGCTTAGATAAGAGTAGGAAAATTGTTAGTTTAAGTCTCGTTTTATGTTATTTTGCATATTTATTCATTTACATAAAAAGTAATAAATGTAAGTAATAATTATAAAAATAATAGAATAAATATGTAAAAATACCTCGAAATATGCGTTTTCTATGCAAAAAAATAAGAGAACTATCCTTTTGGGGGGCAATTCTCTTGTTGTATGTAATGAGTGTGAAAAATAAGTACAAGGAATAATCAGTGGGAAATTCCCACTGATTACATGTAAGTTTTTGTTGTATATGAGTTAGAAACTATTATTTTGAAGGTGAGCCTTTAATATATTTCCACAAATCATGGAATACACGAGCTTTGTGCAATGTATTAAGTAGTACTAAGGTGACTGGACCGATGATTAATCCTAAAAAGCCAAAAAGCTTAAAGCCGACAAATAGAGCGATCAGTGTTGCTAATGGATCAAGACCGATATTAGAGGAAAGTACTTTTGGCTCCATAATTTGTCTTTGGACAATCACGACGATGTATAAGATGAGAAGACCGATGGCGAAAGCGGTGTCGCCAGTGAAAAATACGTATATAACCCAAGGAACGAAGACGGCGCCTGTTCCTAAATATGGGAGTAAATCTACAACCCCTGTAATAATCGCGATAGTAATGGCGTAAGGTACGCGTAATATTAACAGCCCGATTAGTACAATAACAGTTGTCATAGATACGAGTGTAAGTTGCGCTTTAACAAAACCAAATAAAGCTTTTCTTAAATCGACAAAAATAGTTTTTCCATAGCCATGAACACGATTGGGCAAAAGATTTCTTACTTTCTGAGCAAGGCGGTGCCAGTCGTAACTAATGAAGAAAGTCGCTAATAAAACGAATACAAGGACAGTTAAAGTTGTTGGTAGTGCACTAATGAAATTTGTTAACCCGCTTATAATAGCTGTTAAAAGTTCTTTCATTTGCGTCGTTGCTTCAGTTCCTAAGTTTTGAATGTTTTGTGTAATCGTATAGCGCTGTGGTTCCCCAAGATGATTAAATTTAGAAATTAAATCATCATAGAGAGGCATAATATGATTAAGTGCAAATTGTTGCGCGAATGTAACGATATCTGGAAACTTTATTGTAACAAGTTGAAGTAAGTATGTTGTGGCAGATATTGCTTCCGTTACAAGATATGTAACAAGTCCAACGATAGCTCCGAATACGAGAATTAAGCTAACGAGTACTGCTAGTGCACGAGGGAATTGTAGTTTTTGGTTAAGGAAATTGACGACAGGATTAATCAAATAAGCAAATGCGAAAGCGATAATAAAAGGGTAGATAAGTCCTGACATATATAGTAATGCATAGAACCCTGCTACCGTCGCTATAATGACGAATATGAGTCGCAATATCATATATAGTAAGTTTCGATTCAAAGATGTATACCTCCCATTCCAATATGGATTATCCTAATTCGTTCAACTTATAACGAGTGTGCTGCACTGATTAAAGTTTCACTTTATCCCGTATTAACGGGAAGTAAATCTCCTACCTGAAGTGCGGCTGGATCAAAGGAGTTAGGTGGAGATAAACCGCCCGTAAATGCCCGATTGGTTCAACTAATAATCAGTGAAAAATGCCCCACTGATTAAAGTTTCACTTTATGTTATAGTGGAATGATGGATTTTTCCTGCTTTTTCAGTACATGAGTGACTGGAAAAGCTTGGTGTTGATGCTTCTACTATATGGTAAAAACTTCATTTTCTCTTCTTTTTATTTTACCTGTTTCTTATTAGAAAAGAAAGGAGAGACAATTGTTTTAAAAAAATGTATACATGCTTAAATTTTTGATGGTAAAAGTCTCAGTTTTTCATTTTAAAATACATAAAAAAATGAAGTGGTTACTGTTGAATATACATCGATATAGCATGTATAACGATAAGTTTAAAGGTATTTTTGTTTGGAAATGAGTTCATTATTTTCAGAAAGGAAGTGCAAACATGATTAGTCAGTCAACGTTATTTTTATTCATACTACTTATTATCGGACTTATTGCGAAAAACCAATCGCTTACTGTAGCTATTGGTGTGTTATTTTTATTGAAGTTTACGTTTCTAGGAGATAAAGTCTTTCCTTATCTACAAACGAAAGGGATTAACCTCGGTGTTACAGTTATTACAATAGCAGTGCTCGTACCGATTGCGACGGGGGAAATAGGTTTTAAACAACTTGGAGAAGCGGCGAAATCGTATTATGCATGGATTGCTTTAGCCTCAGGGGTAGCGGTTGCTTTGTTAGCGAAAGGCGGCGTGCAATTATTGACGACGGATCCTCATATTACAACTGCGCTCGTTTTCGGGACAATTATAGCGGTTGCTTTATTTAATGGAGTTGCTGTCGGTCCATTAATTGGGGCTGGAATTGCCTATGCGATTATGAGTATTATACAGATGTTTAAATAAGGAATTTTATAGTAATATAAAAATTTTGAATTCTTTCTGTTCACAAAAGTCAGATAATTGTTTATAATAGGATTAGAAACTTTGAAAAGTTACATAACAGCAGAGACTTTACACCAGATAAAATAAAAACAACATAAAACAATTTTATAATGATATTGTTTTATGTTGTTTTTATCATAAAACTCTTCGGAATTTATTTTCCTCACTAACTTGTTTTTTTGAGCGTGAGGATTCGGGGAGACATTCACGCTCATGCTTTCCATGTAGACAATGGACAATAAGAGGGGAACATCGCAACAAATTTGCATGATCGTGCATTTTGCTTGCCTAAAGAGTGAACGGGCGTTCATAATTCAAAAGGGGAGCAAATAGATATAAGGAGCAAGGTTGGGAGAATTTTCAGGAAAAGGAGAGAATGTCATGACTGTTATTCGAGGTTTAGAAGGGGTAGTAGCAACAACATCATCTGTGAGCTCTATTATTGATGATACATTAACTTATGTTGGGTATAATATTGATGATTTAGCGGAGAATGCTACATTTGAAGAAGTAGTGTACTTATTATGGCATCGCAAGCTTCCTAACGAACAAGAATTAGCGAAATTTAAAGAAACTGTATCGGAATACTATAAAGTTCCAGGTGAGATTTTAACATATTTGAAACAAGTAGATTTAAAGATCGCACATCCGATGTCTGTTTTACGAACTGCAAT
Source organism: Bacillus cereus group sp. RP37 (assembly GCF_040459695.1). Taxonomy (NCBI): domain Bacteria; kingdom Bacillati; phylum Bacillota; class Bacilli; order Caryophanales; family Bacillaceae; genus Bacillus; species Bacillus cereus group sp. RP37. Next base: position 852,049 of record NZ_JARVHP010000001.1, read on the forward strand.
TTCCATGCTATCATTATACGATGAGAGCGCTGAAATTATGGATGAAAAGTCCAATTATTTGAAAGCGGTTAAATTACAGGCTCAAGTGGGAACTTTAGTTGCTGCTTATGCAAGAATTCGTAAAGGTTTAGATGTTGTTGAGCCTAGAAACGATTTATCATTAGCTGCAAACTTCTTGTACATGTTAAATGATCGCGAGCCAAATGAAGTTGAAATTGAAGCTTTTGATAAGGCACTTGTCCTTCACGCAGATCATGAGTTAAACGCTTCTACATTTACTGCACGCGTTTGTGTAGCTACACTTTCAGATGTATATTCTGGTATTACAGCAGCAATCGGTGCGTTAAAAGGTCCTCTTCACGGCGGGGCAAATGAAAATGTAATGAAGATGTTAACTGAAATTGGCGAAGAAGAAAATGTAGAATCATATATTCATAATGCTCTTCAAAATAAAGTGAAAATCATGGGCTTTGGCCACCGTGTATATGAGCAGGGTGATCCGCGAGCAAAACATTTACGCGAAATGTCTAAGAGATTATGCGTGCTTTTAGGAGAAGACAAATGGTATAATATGTCTATCAAAATTGAAGACATTGTAACAAAAGAAAAAGGTCTTCCACCAAATGTTGATTTCTATTCAGCTTCTGTATACCATTGTTTAGGAATTGACCATGACTTATTTACACCTATCTTTGCAATTAGCCGTATGTCAGGCTGGTTAGCTCATATTCTAGAACAATATGAAAACAACCGTTTAATCCGTCCGCGTGCTGATTATAATGGACCAACACATCAAGTGTACGTTCCAATTGCACAACGATAAGCGAAAAACACTATTTCGATAGTGAAAATACGCTTTCAAAAGTCTGATTTTTTTGGGAAGATGTAATGATTAGAATATTTTAATTTGACTAACGGTTTGAACTGAGGGGTTATTCCCTCAGTTTCATACATATGAAATTTCAAACATGGGGGTTATCACATTGACGACAGGTGAAAAAATTACTGTAACTAATGGTGTTATGAATGTACCAAACAATCCGATTATTCCATTTATCGAAGGAGATGGAATTGGTCCTGATATTTGGGCAGCTGCATCTCGTGTACTAGAAGCAGCAGTTGAAAAAGCTTATGATGGTGAGAAGAAAATCGTTTGGAAAGAAGTGCTTGCAGGGGAAAAAGCATTCAACCAAACAGGCGAGTGGTTACCAGAAGAAACTTTAAATTTAATCCGTGAATATTTAATCGCGATTAAAGGTCCACTTACAACTCCAGTTGGCGGTGGTATTCGTTCTCTAAACGTAGCACTTCGTCAAGAATTAGATTTATATGTATGTCTACGTCCAGTTCGTTATTTTGAAGGCGTTCCTTCACCTGTAAAACGTCCGGAAGATACTGATATGGTTATTTTCCGTGAGAATACAGAAGACATTTATGCTGGAATTGAATACGCACAAGGATCTCCAGAAGCAGAAAAAGTTCTTGCTTTCTTAAAAGAAGCAATGGGTGTTAATAAAATCCGCTTCCCAGAAACATCTGGTATTGGTATTAAACCAATCTCAGAAGAAGGGACAAAGCGTCTTGTTCGTGCTGCAATTCAATATGCAATTAACGAAAAACGCTCTTCTGTTACATTAGTTCATAAAGGAAACATTATGAAATTTACAGAAGGTGCTTTCAAAAACTGGGGTTACGAAGTAGCGGAACAAGAATTCGGCGACAAAGTATTCACTTGGGCTGAATATGACCGCATCGTTGAGAAAGATGGCAAAGATGTAGCGAATAAAGCGATGGCAGACGCTGAAGTGGCTGGAAAAATCATCGTAAAAGATTCTATTGCAGACATCTTCTTACAACAAATTTTAACTCGTCCACGTGAGTTCGATGTTGTTGCAACAATGAACTTAAATGGAGACTATATCTCTGATGCACTTGCTGCACAAGTAGGTGGAATTGGTATTGCACCTGGTGCAAACATTAACTATGTAACTGGACATGCTATCTTTGAAGCTACACATGGTACAGCTCCAAAATATGCAGGTTTAGATAAAGTAAACCCATCTTCAGTTCTTCTTTCTGGTGTATTATTATTAGAGCACTTAGGATGGAACGAAGCTGCGAAATTAGTAACTGCTTCAGTTGAGAAAACAATTGCTTCAAAAGTAGTAACTTATGATTTCGCACGCTTAATGGAAGGTGCAACAGAAGTGAAATGTTCTGAGTTCGCTAATGAACTTATTAAAAACATGGATGTAGCGATAATCAAAAACGCATAATTAAAGCGGGGGGTAAATTATGACAATCAAACGCAAGAAAGTTTCAGTCATCGGTGCAGGATTTACAGGAGCAACAACAGCATTCTTATTAGCGCAAAAAGAACTTGCAGATGTTGTATTAGTGGACATTCCACAACTGGAAAATCCAACAAAAGGGAAAGCGTTAGATATGTTAGAAGCGAGCCCAGTACAAGGTTTTGATGCTAACATTATTGGAACATCTGATTACGCAGATACTGCTGATTCTGACGTTGTCGTTATTACAGCAGGTATTGCACGTAAGCCTGGTATGAGCCGTGATGACTTAGTAGCAACAAACTCTAAAATTATGAAAAGTATTACGCGCGACATTGCAAAACATTCACCAAATGCGATTATTGTTGTATTAACAAATCCAGTTGATGCAATGACATATTCTGTATTTAAAGAAGCTGGATTCCCGAAAGAGCGTGTTATCGGTCAATCGGGCGTGTTAGATACAGCTCGTTTCCGTACATTCATCGCGCAAGAATTAAATCTTTCTGTGAAAGACATTACAGGATTTGTTCTTGGTGGACACGGTGACGATATGGTACCTCTTGTACGTTATTCTTATGCAGGTGGCATTCCGTTAGAAACGTTAATTCCGAAAGAGCGTTTAGAAGCAATCGTAGAACGTACCCGTAAAGGTGGCGGCGAGATTGTAGGCTTACTAGGAAACGGTAGTGCATATTACGCACCAGCTGCTTCTTTAGTTGAAATGACAGAAGCAATCTTAAAAGATCAACGCCGTGTATTACCGGCTATTGCGTACCTTGAAGGTGAATACGGTTATAGCGACCTTTACTTAGGGGTACCAGTAATTCTAGGTGGTAACGGAATTGAAAAAATTATTGAATTAGAACTTCTTGCAGATGAAAAAGAAGCGTTAGATCGTTCTGTAGAATCTGTACGTAATGTTATGAAGGTTCTTGTTTAATAATTAAATATAATTGGAAAAAGATTCGGGGCCCCGAATCTTTTTCTACTATTTACTCAAATGTTTTTTTGAAATAACATGAAAACGCTATCATTTAATGTATCCTATAATGAAACTATAGATTTATACTATATATTGCCCTCATCATAGTAAATTTCGGATAAGGTATCGCTTTTAGTAGGATAATAAGGTGAAAAAATCGGAGGGGGTTGTAACATGTTAAAGAAAAAAGTTCAAATTGGTCGTAGAATGGATGAAATTACAGTAGGAGAGAAATTATCTATCACTGAAAAAATTGAGGATAAAGATTTGTTATTGTACTTAGGGTTAACGAATGATGCCAATCCATTATATATTCAGCATGATTACGCATCCCAAACTCCGTATGAAAAGCCGATTGTACCAAGCATTATGCTAACTGGAATGATTACAACGGCAGTTACGAAATATTTACCAGGTCCAGGTAGCCATATTACGAGGAAGGACCTTACGTTCGTGAAGCATGTTCACCATTATGAAACGTTACAAATCCACTTTGAAGTTGTGGCTGTTTCTGAGGAGGAACATACAATTGATATGCTTGTATCTGCTCATGATGAAAAAGGGGAAACGGTTGTAAAAGGTGCTTTAACAGTAACGCCGCCTTTTAAATCAGTTTCTATTATGGAAAAAGCATTAGATAATTTTTAAAACATGAAAATATGAATAGCGCTAGCATACCTTATTATAAGGGGCTAGCGCTATTTTTAGTTGAAAAATCCTTCTTTAAAACCTTCGACAAATTCTGAACAACCTGTTTTAATCGTATCCCAGCTTGGTACGTTAAAAGTAAGGAAACATGTTACTACTAAAGTTAAAATAGGTAGTAATACTCGCATAATAGCCCTCGAATCGTATTTATTTATATATTTAAATTAATAATATATTCATCGGTAATTGAAGTCAATGAAAGAAGTGGTTTTTAAGGTGAGATGGAAAAGAGAGGACGTTTTCTTTGATACGATAAGAGAAGCTGAAGTGTGGGCAGACGGGGTCGTGAATGAAATGTATGGAAGAGTATTTGATGGATATGAAACACTAGATTATAAAATAGCGTATGCTCTTGCGTTTTTTCTAGCGAAAAATCGAGAATTCAATATTCATACGGAAGTAGAATTTAATGAAAATATAGAGGTGTATAAAGTATGGATAACAACACGTTAATTGGAGTGAATGAGTAATAACGATAGAACAATCTGAATCCATGAATAGACAATTATATTGAGAGGGACCTTGTTTTCTAGTATGATGAGAATAACGGGGAAAATACTAGGATGAAGAAGGTTTCAAGTCTATAACTTGGAGGAAAAGAATGAACAATCGTATTTTAGTAGTTGATGATGAGGAGTTTATCTTAACTTTAATTGAATTTAATTTACAACAAGCTGGGTTTGAAGTGATAACAGCTATGGATGGAGAAATGGCGCTTCAAAAAGCGACAACAGAACGCCCAGATTTAATTATATTAGATTTAATGCTTCCGAAAATGGATGGTATGGAAGTGTGTAAAGAATTACGATTGCAGCGCGTTATGACGCCAATTCTAATGTTAACAGCAAAAGATGATGAATTTGATAAGGTGCTAGGTCTTGAACTTGGGGCAGATGATTATATGACGAAGCCATTTAGCCCAAGGGAAGTTGTTGCACGTGTGAAGGCAATTTTGCGCCGCACGAAATTACAACAAGAAGAACAAGTTGCAGAAACGTCAGATGAAGAGAGCATCACACTTGCTGAACTTAAAATTTTGCCGGAATTTTATGAGGCTTATTTCCAAGGAAGAAAGCTTGAATTAACACCAAAAGAATTTGAATTACTTGTTTATCTTGCGAAAAATAAAAGTCGCGTGTTGACACGTGATCAATTATTAAGTGCTGTATGGAACTATGATTTTGCTGGTGATACACGAATTGTTGACGTTCATATTAGCCATTTGCGCGATAAAATTGAACAAAATACGAAAAAACCGACGTACATTAAAACGATACGTGGTTTAGGATATAAATTAGAGGAGCCAAAAGGGGATGAATAAATTTCGTTCCAGGCTTCTTTTTACATTTGTTTCTCTTATTGTGTTTATTTTAGTCGGACTCGGTTTATTGCTGGAAACCGTGTTTGAAAACTACTATATTGATCATGCAAAAGAGAGAATGATAAAAGAGACAGAGTATGTTGCGGTATTAGCAGAAGAACAAGGTTTTGATGATGTTTTAAAAAATCCATATGTATTTGAAAAGTTAGAAGAAAAAATACAGGCTTCTATTGCATTTGTAGATGAAAAAAAGAAAATTCAATATAGCGGCGGAGAACAGTCTGCGTTTAGCCAAGAGATAATTAAAGAACTTTCTTCTGAAACAATGAAACAAAGGAATAAAGTCATTACGAAAGAAACAGATCAGAATAATGAATTTTACCATGCGGTGTTCGTTCAAGATGTAGCAGGGAAACAAGGGTATATTTTGGTGAAAAGTACAATTGAGCCTTTGAAAGCCGTTCATCAAAAAACGTGGGGATTATTAATTATCGGATTTGTTATCGCGTGTCTCGTCGTCGTATTTTTAGGTATGAAAATTACAGGGCAATATATTAGGCCGATTGAATCGGTTACGAAAGTGGCTATTGAATTAGCGAAGGGCAATTATAAAGCACGCGCTTATGAAAGTCATTCTGATGAAACGGGAATGTTAAGTAAAGCGATTAATATTTTAGCTCGTAATTTACAAGAGATGACACTTGAACAAGAAATGCAACAAGATCGTCTACATACGTTAATTGAAAATATGGGAAGCGGAATGATTTTAATTGATAGCCGCGGTTATATAAACCTTGTAAACCGTTCGTATAAGGAGACTTTCCACGTAACAGATGAAGAATATTTAGATCGTTTATATTATGAGTCGTTTCATCATACAGAAATTATAGAGCTCGTGGAAGAAATCTTTATGACAGAAGTGAAAGTGCGTAAACAAATGTTATTGCCGCTTGGGATTGAGCGAAAGCATTTCGAAGTATATGGAGCACCGATTATTGGGACGAACCATGAATGGAAAGGAATTGTCCTTGTATTCCATGACATTACTGAGCTAAAGAAATTAGAACAAATGAGAAAAGACTTTTTAGCGAATGTTTCTCATGAACTAAAGACACCGATTACTTCTATTAAAGGTTTTTCAGAAACGCTCTTGGATGGAGCGATGGATAATAAGAAATTCTGCGAACATTTCTTACACATTATTTTAAAAGAAAGTGAACGCATGCAAGGATTAATTGAAGATTTATTAGATTTATCAAAGATTGAGCAACAAGGATTTAAATTGAGTATGGGGACCGTTGATATGAAGGGACTTCTTGAAGACATTCATATGGTGCTTGATAACAAAGCGGGAGAAAAAGAAATCTCTTTACAAGTAAATGCGCTAAAACGTGTCTCTGTCATTGGAGATCCAAGTCGTTTGAAGCAAATCTTTATTAATTTAATGAATAACGCAATCGTATATACGCCGGCTGGAGGCGTTGTTTCTGTAGAATTAGCAGAAGATAAATATAATGCTTATATAAAAGTGTCAGATACTGGAATTGGTATTAGTAAAGATGAAATTCCACGTATTTTTGAACGCTTTTACCGAGTGGATAAAGCGAGAAGTAGAAATACTGGTGGTACAGGTCTTGGATTATCGATTGTAAAGCATTTAGTTGAGGCGCATCACGGTATGATTACAGTAGATAGTGAAGTTGGGGAAGGGACAACATTTACAGTTGTTTTACCGAAATCAGCAACTGAAAAATAGGATGAAGGATGTTTACAATATATTAACAATGGCTTAATTAAATATTAATAAAGCTCTGTTAATATAATACATGAAAACCCCTTCATCCAAGGAGTAATTTTGGACGAGAATAGTTATGCTGTTCTCGTCACTTCCCTTTTATGTTAGTAAACGTTTTTATATATGATAGAAAATAGCCGTTATTTTTCTTCTCTCTATTAGTCATGTTAATATAGAGAAAGGAAAGGAACGGTTTTTTTCTGTGAAAAAAACCATTTCAAATTTGTATGGGGAGGTTTCTGATTTGGAAAAAAAAGTCGTATTAGTAGATGGTAATAATATCGCGTATCGTGCTTTCTTTGCACTACCGCTTTTAAATAACGACAAAGGTATACATACGAACGCAATTTACGGTTTTACAATGATGTTAATGAGAATATTAGAGGAAGAAAAACCGACGCATATGTTAGTAGCGTTTGATGCGGGTAAAACAACGTTCCGTCATAAAACGTATAGTGATTATAAAGGAGGACGTCAAAAGACTCCGCCTGAATTATCAGAACAATTCCCGTTTATTCGTGAGATGCTTGATGCATTCAATGTACCGCGTTATGAATTAGAAAATTATGAAGCGGATGACATTATGGGAACGTTAGCGAAAGAAGCGAGTGAACAAGGGGCAAATGTAAAAGTTATTTCAGGAGATAAGGATTTACTTCAACTGGTTTCTGATAACACGCTTGTATGTATTCCTCGAAAAGGGATTACAGAAGTGGATGAATATACGACGGAAGCTTTATTTGAGAAATACAGCTTATCACCAAAGCAAATTATCGATATGAAAGGTTTAATGGGAGACCAGTCAGATAATATTCCGGGTGTACCAGGAGTTGGTGAAAAAACTGCGATTAAATTGTTAACACAGTTTGGAACGGTTGAAGCAGTGTATGAAAATATAGATCAAGTGAGTGGGAAGAAATTAAAAGAAAAACTGGAAGCAAATAAAGACCAAGCTCTTATGAGTAAAGATCTTGCAACGATTATTACAGATGCACCAATTACTGTGCATGTGGATGATATGGAGTATAAAGGGTATGAAGCAAGTGATGTGATTCCAATGTTCGAGAATTTAGGATTTACATCTCTTTTAAATAAATTAGGTGTTACGCCAGAAGAAACGGCTCCAGCGGAATTAGATGATATTACATTTGATATTGTGGAAGAAGTTACAGAAGAAATGCTTCAGCAAGATAGTGCGCTTATTGTTGAAGTACAAGAAGATAACTATCATAAAGCAGATATTCAAGGTTTTGGTATTCAAAATGAAAACGGCTGTTACTTTATTCAGAAGGATATTGCATTTGCATCGGATGCTTTCAAAGCATGGCTTGCAAATGGAGAAATGAGAAAGCATACATTTGATGCGAAGCGTGCGATTGTTGCGCTTAAATGGAATGGGATAGATATGCAAGGGATTGACTTTGATCTATTAATCGCTGCTTATTTACTTGACCCGGCTGACACAGATAAAGATTTCCGTACTGTAGCGAAAATGAAAGAAACGCATGCTGTGAAATCGGATGAAGAAGTTTACGGAAAAGGCGCGAAGCGTGCTGTTCCAGAGTTAGAAGTAGTAGCGGAGCATGTAGCTCGTAAAGTGCATGTATTATATGATGTAAAGCAAACATTCGTTGAAGAGTTAGAAAAGAATGAGCAATATGAACTGTTTACAGAGTTAGAATTACCACTTGCACGTGTATTAGCTGATATGGAAGTAAAAGGTGTAAAAGTTGATACAGAGCGTCTTCGTAATATGGGAGAAGAACTTGCAGGTAGATTAAAGGAAATGGAACAGGAAATTTATAAGCTTGCAGGAACAGAATTTAATATTAATTCACCGAAGCAGCTTGGTGTTATTCTGTTTGAGAACTTAAACTTACCAGTTATTAAAAAGACGAAAACAGGTTATTCTACGTCAGCTGATGTACTAGAAAAGCTTATGGATCGCCATGAAATCATTCCAAACATTTTACATTATCGTCAATTAGGGAAACTAAATTCAACTTATATTGAAGGTTTATTAAAAGTTGTACATGAAGATTCATCTAAAATCCATACTCGTTTCAATCAAGTATTAACGCAAACGGGTCGATTAAGTTCAACGGATCCGAACTTACAAAATATCCCGATTCGATTAGAAGAAGGAAGAAAGATTCGTCAGGCATTTGTTCCATCAGAAGAAGGATGGATTATGTACGCGGCAGATTATTCACAAATTGAACTTCGCGTATTAGCTCATATTGCAAATGATAAAGGGCTAGTTGAAGCGTTCCAACATGATATGGATATTCATACGAAAACAGCGATGGATGTATTTGGCGTTGAAAAAGATGAAGTAACGTCGAATATGAGACGACAAGCGAAAGCTGTTAATTTCGGAATTGTGTATGGTATTAGTGATTATGGTCTTTCACAAAACTTAGGAATTACAAGAAAAGCAGCAGCGGAATTTATTGAAAAGTATTTAGAAAGTTTCCCTGGTGTACAAGAATACATGAGTGACATCGTAAAAGATGCGAAACAAAAAGGATATGTGGCTACATTATTAAATCGCCGCCGTTATATTCCGGAAATTACGAGTCGTAATTTCAATTTACGAAGCTTTGCTGAGCGTACGGCTATGAATACACCAATTCAAGGGACTGCGGCAGATATTATTAAAAAAGCGATGATTATTATGGCAGACCGTCTAGAAGAAGAAGGATTACAGGCGCGTCTACTTCTGCAAGTACACGATGAATTGATATTTGAAGCACCAAAAGAAGAGATTGAAAAATTAGAGAAGCTTGTACCAGAAGTAATGGAGCATGCGATTGAACTCGTAGTTCCGCTGAAAGTTGATTATTCTTACGGTCCAACTTGGTACGACGCAAAATAAGGAAGTGATGAAATGCCTGAATTACCAGAGGTTGAAAACGTCAGACGGACACTTGAAAATCTTGTGACAGGAAAAACAATTGAAGATGTCATTGTTACTTATCCGAAAATAGTAAAACGACCGGATGATGCAGAAATTTTTAAAGAAATGCTAAGAGGCGAGAAGATTGAAAGTATAAAGCGAAGAGGAAAGTTTTTGCTTTTATATGTAACGAATTATGTTATTGTTTCACACTTGCGTATGGAAGGTAAGTTTTTACTGCATCAAGAGGGTGAACCAATTGATAAGCATACGCACGTCCGTTTCTTATTTACAGATGGAACTGAATTACATTATAAAGATGTGAGAAAGTTTGGTACGATGCATCTCTTTAAGAAAGGTGAAGAGTTGAATCAAATGCCTCTTGCTGACTTAGGTCCGGAGCCGTTTGATGCTGAATTGACACCACAGTATTTACAAGAAAGATTGCAAAAGACGAATCGTAAAATAAAAGTCGTATTATTAGACCAGCGACTTTTAGTAGGGCTTGGAAATATATATGTAGATGAAGTTTTATTCCGTTCTCAAATTCATCCGGAACGAGAAGCTTCGTCTTTAACAGCAGAAGAAATTGAACGAATTTACGAGGCGACTGTTACAACGTTAGGTGAAGCAGTGAAGCGAGGCGGAAGTACAATTCGAACGTATATCAACTCGCAAGGGCAAATTGGTTCGTTCCAAGAACTTCTAAATGTATATGGAAAAAAGGGAGAACCGTGTGTAACTTGCGGTACGATATTAGAAAAAACAGTTGTTGGCGGAAGAGGAACGCATTACTGTCCAATTTGTCAGCCGAGAATATAGAAAAGAGATAACATCGGATAGGCATTTGTCATATACATACAGCAGGGCTATGTATAAGGGAGGAGCTTACCGATGTACCTTTATTTATCTCTTATTTTATTAGCTTTTACATTAAGCTTAGATAGCTGTAGTGTAGGGCTAACATATGGTTTAAGAAGCGTAAGAATTCCACTAAGATCAATTATAATTATCGGAATGTGTTCAGCGGCTGTTATGCTTGTTTCAATGGGAATTGGACATATGATCGCGAAAATATTTTCACCTGCTATCGCAACGCGTATCGGTGGGCTTGTTCTTATTGGAATTGGAATTTGGGTGTTATACCAATTTTTTCGAAGTGAAAAAAAAGAAGAACCGAAGCAAGAGGAGAAGGTTTGGAAATTAGAAATTGCTTCACTCGGGCTAGTGATTCAAATTTTACGGAAACCGACTGTTGCAGATTTTGATAAATCAGGCACCATTTCTGCAGGAGAAGCGTTACTTCTTGGTATCGCTCTTTCTATAGATTCGTTCGGTGCTGGAATTGGTGCATCTTTATTAGGGTATGCACCTGCTATGATGGCGATATTAGTTGCAGTGATGAGTTCTTTGTTTTTATTTATTGGAATGAAACTTGGAACGGTTTTATCAAATATGAAATGGTTACAAAAATTTACATTCCTGCCTGGGGTATTACTCATTATTATTGGAATTTGGAAAATGTAAGTATGGGCGTGGAACATTAGTTTCGCGCCTTTTATATTGTGAGGAGGATTATGATGACAGTAGTAATTGGATTAACGGGAGGCATTGCAAGTGGAAAAAGTACAGTGTCTCAAATGTTTCGTGAACTGAGTATACCAGTTATTGATGCAGATATTATTGCGCGAGAAGTTGTAGAACGAGGAAAACCAGCATATAACAAAATTGTAGAAGTGTTTGGAACGGAAGTATTACAAGAAGATGGAGAACTGGATCGTCCAAAATTAGGAAGTGTCGTTTTCTATAATGAAGAAAAACGATTGCAGTTAAACAAAATTGTTCATCCTGCAGTGCGTGAAGAAATGAATAGGCAAAAGGAAATGTACATAAAAGAAGGTGCGCAAGCGGTTGTTTTAGATATTCCTCTCTTATTTGAAAGTAAATTAACAAGTCTCGTTGACCGCGTTTTAGTTGTAGCAGTTAAGTCGCATACGCAATTAGAACGTTTAATGAAACGAAATAATTTTTCGGAAGAAGAAGCAACAGCTCGTATTCAATCTCAGATGCCATTAGAAGAAAAAGTGAAAAATGCAGATGAAGTGATAAATAATGATGGCACAATTATGGGAACGAAAACACAATTACAGGTGATTTTAAAGAATTGGAACATTATTGACTAAAAAATTGTGAAATTAATGAAAATGCTTAGTGACATATCCTCTTTTTGTGTTATACTATTATTGGCATTGGAGATAAATAGTATAACGCATTCAAGGGGGATAACATATTATGACTCGTGTGGCAATTAATGGATTTGGACGTATTGGGAGAATGGTATTTCGTCAGGCAATAAAAGAAAGCGCATTCGAAATTGTAGCAATCAATGCAAGCTATCCATCTGAAACGTTAGCACATTTAATTAAATATGATACAGTTCACGGCAAGTTTGACGGAACAGTAGAAGCATTTGAAGATCACTTATTAGTTGATGGGAAAATGATTCGCCTTTTAAACAACCGCGATCCAAAGGAATTGCCTTGGACAGATTTAGGTGTTGAAGTTGTAATTGAAGCAACTGGTAAATTTAATTCAAAAGAAAAAGCAATTCTTCATGTTGAAGCTGGAGCGAAAAAAGTTATTTTAACAGCGCCTGGTAAGAATGAAGATGTAACAATTGTAGTTGGTGTGAACGAAGACCAATTAGATATTACAAAACATACTGTTATTTCAAATGCATCTTGTACAACAAACTGTTTAGCGCCTGTTGTTAAGGTGTTAGATGAGCAGTTTGGCATTGAAAACGGTTTAATGACAACTGTTCACGCTTATACAAATGACCAAAAAAATATTGATAACCCACATAAAGATTTAAGAAGAGCACGTGCTTGCGGACAATCAATCATTCCGACAACGACAGGTGCCGCGAAAGCGCTTGCAAAAGTTCTTCCGCACTTAAACGGAAAACTTCATGGTATGGCACTTCGTGTACCAACACCAAACGTGTCTCTTGTTGACTTAGTAGTAGATGTAAAACGTGATGTGACAGTTGAAGCTATTAATGAAGCATTCAAAACTGTTGCAAACGGTGCGTTAAAAGGTATTGTAGAATTCAGTGAAGAACCTTTAGTATCTATTGACTTTAATACAAATACACACTCAGCTATTATTGATGGTTTATCTACAATGGTAATGGGTGATCGTAAAGTGAAAGTACTTGCTTGGTATGATAACGAGTGGGGCTACTCTCGTCGTGTTGTAGATCTTGTAACGCTAGTTGTTGAAGAATTAGCGAAACAAGAAAATGTGCAACATATTTAAGTGAATAAGGGAGAGGGCAAGGGAATATTTGCCCTCTTTTTTTATTTTTTTCTGAAAAGGAAAAAAATTATATAAGTATATTTTTGAAAGTGGACATACCACGAAACGTTGTGATTACTGTATTTGTGAATCGTTTATTTTTTTTAGGGAAAAGTAAAGAGGAAAATATGACAGAAAATCGAAAAAACTGTTGTTGCAAAATGAAAATAAACAAAGTATACTAACACTCGTAAACTTAAGAGCTGAGGTACGTAGTCACTACTTAAAGGGTTAGGACCTCTCTGGACTAACTTTCCCCCGTGGTAGTGGAGCAAGCCAAATTGCAAATTAGTTTTCAATTCGAACAGTTAGAATAAATTTACAAGGGGGAACTGTAGAATGGATACTATGGATACGATGGGTCGTCACGTGATCGCTGAACTTTGGGATTGCGATTTCGACAAGCTTAATGACATGCCGTATATTGAACAATTATTTGTGGATGCAGCACTAAGAGCTGGTGCTGAAGTGCGTGAGGTTGCTTTCCATAAATTTGCACCACAAGGTGTAAGTGGAGTAGTAATTATCTCGGAATCACATTTAACAATTCATAGCTTTCCGGAGCACGGTTACGCAAGTATTGATGTTTATACTTGTGGGGATCGTATTGATCCAAATGTTGCTGCAGAATATATTGCAGAAGGTTTAAACGCGAAAACGCGTGAGAGCATCGAGCTTCCTCGAGGCACTGGTAGCTTCGAAATTAAGCAGAGAGAAACAAAAGCTCTTTAAAAAAGAACATAATTGATTTAAAATGTAAAGAGGTGTATAATGCACCTCTTTTTTAGTTTATAAAAAAGGAAACATATAACGTACTCGTTAGTGAGATAAATTGAGCTCTTACGAATAAGTTATCACCCCATCTACCATCTTATTTTTAAAAACGAGATGTTAAAGTAATGTGCTGAAACTTAAAGTGGTAAGAGAGTTAGAATGAGTTATATAATACTGTATATATATTGTAGATGAAGTAAGTAGAGAAAAAATAAAGAGTATAGTGTAAAGGAGTGAATATATTGCGTTGTCCATCCTGTTCTCATAATGGTACAAGAGTGTTAGATTCGCGTCCGGTAGACGAGGGGCGCTCTATTCGAAGAAGGAGAGAGTGTGAAAGTTGTTTAAGTCGCTTTACGACATTTGAAAGAGTAGAAGAATCACCTCTTATCGTTGTAAAAAAAGAAGGCACACGAGAAGAGTTTAATAAAGAAAAGATTTTGCGCGGCTTAATTAAAGCGTGCGAAAAAAGACCAGTATCTTTAAGGCAATTAGAAGAAGTAACTCAAAGTGTGGAACGTGAACTTCGTAATTTAGGTATATCAGAAGTGAAAAGTGATATGATTGGTGAAATTGTTATGGAAGAACTGCGTGATATCGACGATGTTGCTTACGTACGTTTTGCTTCTGTATATCGCCAATTTAAAGATTTAAATGTATTTATTGAAGAATTAAAAGATATACTGCAAAAAGAAAGAGAATAGAAGCTGTATTTTATTCTCTTACATACCGTAAGTAATGAGATAAGAGAGCTAGAAGCGAAAGCTAATAGCTCTTTTTCGCTAAGAAATTATATAATGAAGATAGAACGAATGAAGTAGAGTATAGATTGGATGAGAGAAAGGAAAAGCAAGAATGGAAAAACAGTCATGGATGGAGCTATTGCCAATTGATCGTTATAAAGTAAGTGCGAAAGGGTTACTGCATAATTACGACCGAAAAGTATTAACGATGTTGTATCAGCCGTTAATAGGTAGTAGAGCTTTTAGCTTGTACATGACGCTATGGGGAGAGTTAGAGCAAGATCGTGTATTTGGAAAAGAGAATACACATCATTCCCTTATGGTGACCATGCAAATGCAGCTTCCTGAAATATATGAGGAACGAGTAAAGTTAGAGGCAATTGGGCTTTTAAAAGTATATATTAAGAAAGAAAAAGATATTCGAATGTTTATATACGAGCTGCAACCACCTTTATCTCCAAAGCAATTTTTTGATGATATTGTGTTAAGTATCTTTTTATACAATCGATTGAGCCGGACAAAATATAATCAAGTAAAGCAATATTTCTTAGAAGAAGAATTTGATTTTGCTTCTTATGAGAATGTTACGCGTTCTTTCAATGATGTGTTTGGTTCGTTTAATCCAGGACAGCTTGAGCATGCGCAAGAGGACCTTCGTATTCCAAAAACGACAGTGATGCCAAGTAACAAGAAGGGAGACGCTCCAAAAGTTTGGAATGATTTCTTTGATTTCTCCTTATTTGTAGATGGTTTGTCCGCTCTTGTCCCTAAAAAGGCGATTACAGATCAAGTGCGAGAATGTGTCATTACACTCGCTTACGTGTATGATGTAGATGTGTTATCGATGCAAAATATCGTTCTTGGTGCGGTGACAGAGATGCAGACAATTGATATCGAAAGGCTTAGAAAAGGAGCACGTGATTGGTATCAGTTCGAAAATGGTCAAGCGTTACCTGTATTAAGTGAAAGAGTACAGCCTCATGCTGCACGTGTGATGAAAGAGAAAGAGCCTTCTACACAAGAAGAGATGTTAATGCAACAGTTAGAGGAAATCTCACCAAAACAACTATTGAAAGAAATTTCTGGTGGTGCAGAGGCGACGAAGGCTGACTTGCAAATCGTTGAAGATGTAATGATCAATCAAAAGTTAACGCCAGGTGTTGTGAATGTACTTATTTATTACGTTATGCTACGCTCAGATATGAAACTTGCGAAAACGTATGTGGAGAAGATTGCTGGGCATTGGGCACGTAAAAAGGTCGGTACAGTAGCTGAAGCAATGGCGTTAGCGAAAGAAGAAAATCGTCAATATCAAGAATGGGCTGAGACGAAGAAAAAAGGCCGTACCTCGAGGAAAACAGTGCGAAAAGAAATGGTGCCAGATTGGCTGAAAGAAGAGCCGAAAGAACAAGAGAAAGAAACAGTGAAGAAAGATGTAAATAAGAAAAAAGATGCAAGTACGTTAGATGATGAACGAAAACGACTAGAAGAAGTGTTGAAAAAATATAAGCGTGATTAATAGAAGAGAATGAACGCTCTTTGAGGTGAGAAAATGGAGCATATTCAAAATTCATTTGCAAAGTTAATGGAAAATAAAAATTTTAAAAATAGATATGAAGTATTAAAGGCGGAAGTAATGGCACATCCGCGTGTGAAAGAATTTATAGACGAACATAAAGGTGAAGTAACAACTTCTATGATTGAGCGCAGCCTTGTGAAGTTATACGAATATATTGGACAAAGTGTAGGTTGTGCGGATTGTCCGGATCTAGGTTCGTGTAAAAACATGCTGCAAGGATATGAGCCAAAGCTCGTTATTCAAGGGAAGATGATTGATATTCAATACGATCGTTGCGTTAGAAAAGTAGCATATGACGAGAGAAAGAAATATGAAAAACTCGTTCAAAGTGTATATATGCCAACTGACATTTTACAAGCGACGATGGAAAACTTAGACCCTTCAGATTTAGATGCACGTATTGATGCAATTGGTGCAGCTAATGAATTTTTAAGTACATATGAACCTGGTAAAAAAGTGCAAGGTTTGTATTTGTACGGTAAATTTGGTGTAGGGAAAACGTATTTGTTAGGAGCAATTGCGAATGAGCTTGCTCAAAAGAAAATAAGTTCGATGCTCGTATACTTCCCTGAATTTCTACGTGAAATTAAAAGTTCGATTCAAGATAATTCGATTGGGGAAAAGATTGATGCAGTGAAACGCGTACAAGTTTTAATGTTAGATGATATTGGAGCAGAAGCGATGTCAAGCTTTGTGCGTGATGATGTGCTTGGCGCAATTTTGCAATTCCGTATGTTAGAAAACTTACCGACGTTCTTTACGTCTAACTTTGATTTCAAGGAATTGGAACATCATTTAACGTATACACAACGTGGTGAAGCAGAACAAATGAAAGCAGCACGTATTATGGAACGAATTAAATATTTAGCGAAACCAATTCCAATTGGCGGGAAAAACCGACGTCATAAGTAAAAGAGCAAGCTGAGAAGCTTGCTCTTTTTTCGTTTTGAACACTTTTCAGACTAGGTGAATTGTAAAACGAAAAGTTCTTATGGAAAATTCATTGTAGCTTGTATCATTTTTTTCTCCCTCCCTTAATATATATAAAATTAGCAAGCCATATCGAGTGGATTTTCTAGCGATAAGAACTGTAATTCTACTAAGAGTGAACTTCCACGGGACGGACTCTTATAGGATTTGTAACGTATAGATACAGTCCTTTAGAGCAGGGATAAAAGGGGGGACAAGAGTGATTGAAATTTGCTTCGAAGAAAAAAATGATGCTATGCATGTATATAGACAGCTACTGAAAAGAGCGGAACTGTTATATAAGGAAACGAGTGTATATTTACAGGAACAAAAGATTGTAATTCATATACCAGTATGTGAATCGAATTATATTGAAAAGATTTTATTGCCAGTAATGGTATATTTCATTGTGAATGTAAAGCAAAACGAGTGGATTTATACAATCTTAAAAGAAAAGTTTTTTTATGAAGAAGAGGAAGAGTGTCATCAAATATTGCATATGGCACAAGAGATATTAAAGGGAAGAAGAAAAGGGGTTGCTCGTGAATTAACACGTCATGCATTCGAATCATATATTAAGTCTTCTTTAAATAATTGGCTTTGTGATCCGCTTTCGTTCTCGTTTTCATCATATGTTCGTTTTCGTCTTCGTACATATAGGGAAATGGTAGCTAAGATTGCTGAAGTGGCGATTGATGAGTATAAGTTGGAACAAGAATATCAAATGTTTATTGAGACGCTCCGGCAACAAGTACGTAGCCGAAAATCACGGTTGTCCAGTGTGCATCTTATTTTTGATGAAAGTTTTATTTTCTATGATGATAAAGGTAGACGTTTAAAACAAGAGAAATTGGTTCAATATATAGATGAAGACTTATTAAAGCAAAAGGATGTATATATTGATACGAAAGTAATTGCACCACTTCTTTCTATTTCGCCGAAAAAAATTTATTTATATACGAAAGAACAAGACCATAATATGATTATTACTTTGCGAAATGTATTTCAAGAGCGGGTACAATTACATGGATTACATGAGTTTGAGCGCAATGTGAAAAAATTAAAAAATAAAGGTAACGCCCTTGATTTTCTAAGTTTTTGAGCATATAATTACCTACATAAATGAAATATATTGAAATGTCATGATGAGGACATGAGTAGTTTTCTACGATTTTCAGAGAGGGAAGCCTTAGGGTGTGAGCTTCCTAGTACGGGATTATTACTTACCACCTCTAAACTTTAGCAGTGAACGGTTTTTCTAGTAATTGCTAACGGACAACACCGTTATGTTGAACTTGAGCAATTAACAATAAGGTTAATTGGAACAAGGGTGGAACCACGAATTCAACACTCGTCCCTTTTTACGGGATGAGTGTTTTTTATTTTGAAAAAAAAGAGGAGTGACCAGTGATGGCAGATGTAGTTAAAATTACTTTCCCTGATGGAGCTGTGAAGGAGTTTCCAAAAGGCGTAACAACTGAAGAAATCGCAGCTTCTATTAGCCCAGGCTTAAAGAAAAAAGCTGTGGCTGGAAAATTAAACGATGAGATGATTGATCTTGTTACACCAATCGAAGAAGATGGTGCAGTTTCTATTATTACATTAGATTCTGAAGATGGCTTATACATTTTACGCCATTCAACAGCCCACCTATTAGCACAAGCATTAAAACGTTTATATAAAGATGTTAAGCTTGAGCTTGGCATTGGTCCAGTAATTGAAAATGGCTTCTACTACGATATCGATATGGAAGAAGCAATTACGGTTGAAGACTTCAAGAAAATCGAAAAAGAAATGCAAAAAATTGTGAACGAGAACTTAGAAATCGTTCGTCATGAAGTACCACGTGCAGAAGCACTTCGTCGCTTTGAAGAAATCGGCGATGAGTTAAAATTAGATTTAATTAACGATCTTCCAGAAGATGCAGTTATTTCAATCTATGAGCAAGGCGAATTCTTCGACCTTTGCCGTGGTGTTCACCTTCCGTCTACAGGGAAAATTAAAGTATTTAAATTATTAAGCGTTGCGGGTGCTTACTGGCGCGGCGATAGCAATAATAAAATGCTACAACGTATTTACGGTACTGCATTCGTTAAGAAAGCAGAATTAGATGAGCACTTACGTATGCTTGAAGAAGCGAAAGAGCGCGATCACCGTAAATTAGGTAAAGAATTAAAACTATTTACTAATAGCCAAAAAGTAGGGCAAGGTTTACCACTTTGGTTACCAAAAGGTGCAACAATTCGCCGTATTATCGAGCGTTACATCGTTGATAAAGAAGCTAGCTTAGGCTATGATCACGTATACACTCCAGTACTAGGAAGCAGAGAGCTTTATGAAACTTCTGGTCACTGGAATCACTACCGTGATGGTATGTTCCCATCAATGGAAATGGATAATGAAGAATTAGTTCTTCGTCCAATGAACTGCCCTCACCACATGATGGTTTATAAAAACGATATTCACAGCTACCGTGAATTACCAATCCGTATTGCGGAACTTGGAACAATGCACCGCTATGAAATGTCAGGTGCGTTATCTGGATTACAACGTGTACGTGGAATGACTTTAAACGATGCACACATTTTTGTTCGCCCAGATCAAATTAAAGAAGAGTTAAAACGTGTTGTAAACTTAACTCTAGAAGTGTACAAAGATTTCGGTTTAGAGAACTACTCATTCCGTCTATCTTATCGTGACCCAGCAGACACTAAAAAGTATTATGCTGATGACGAGATGTGGGAAAAAGCACAAGGTATGTTAAAAGAAGCTATGGATGAAATGGGTCTTGATTACTATGAAGCTGAAGGTGAAGCGGCATTCTACGGTCCAAAACTTGACGTTCAAGTTCGTACTGCTCTTGGAAAAGACGAAACACTTTCAACTGTACAATTAGACTTCTTACTTCCAGAACGCTTTGAATTAGCTTACGTTGGTGAAGACGGTAAACAACATCGTCCAGTTGTAATTCACCGTGGTGTTGTATCAACTATGGAACGTTTCGTAGCCTTCTTAATTGAAGAATACAAAGGTGCATTCCCAACTTGGTTAGCTCCAGTTCAAGCACAAGTAATTCCAGTTTCTCCGCAAGTACATTTAGACTATGCGAAGAAAGTGCAAGATGAATTACGCCGTGCTGGTATCCGTGTTGAATTAGATACTCGTGAAGAGAAAATTGGTTACAAAATTCGTGAAGCACAAATGCAAAAAATTCCGTACATGCTTGTAGTAGGTGACAATGAAGTAACTGAAAACGGCGTAAACGTACGTAAATATGGTGAACAAAAATCAGAAACAATCGCATTAGATGCTTTTGTTGATATGATTAAAGTAGAAGGAAAACGATAAGAAATTGCCGCGGGATACCGCGGCTTTTCTATGTAATGTAGGTAAGGCGAATTAGAAAAAATAACCATGTAACACTTATCGTAAAAAAGTATTGCAAGTATGTTAGTTGTTTGTTACAATATTTCTTGTTGTTAGTAAAACACATTGCGTCTTCTTGACAGACGTCATGTCCTATGATAAACTCATCAAGGATAATAGAATATTGTTTTGTGGAACAAGTAGAAGCACCCGCTTCTCACCTGATGGACGCATTCGCAGTTTACAGGTAAATGTATTTCTTACTTAAGATTTTACAAGTGTGGGTGTCGTATGCCCGCACTTTTTTTGTCGGGTTCTATGACTACAAAATATGTTCTGAAAAAACCTTGGAGGTGGCTTACTATTAGCAAGGATATGATGATTAACGAGCAAATTCGTGCACGTGAAGTACGTTTAGTTGGTGCAAATGGCGATCAACTTGGAATCAAGTCTCGTAATGACGCTTTAGACTTAGCTGCAAATCTTAATCTTGATTTAGTATTAGTTGCTCCAAATGCGAAACCGCCAGTATGCCGCATTATGGACTACGGTAAATTCCGCTTTGAGCAACAGAAGAAAGAAAAAGAACAGCGCAAAAATCAAAAAGTAATTAGCATGAAAGAAGTTCGTTTAAGTCCAACAATTGATGAACACGACTTTAACACAAAACTTCGTAATGCTATCAAGTTTTTAGAGAAAGGCGACAAGGTTAAAGCGTCAATTCGCTTTAAAGGACGTGCCATTACTCATAAAGAAATCGGTCAACGTGTTTTAGATCGCTTCTCAGAAGCTTGTGCTGAAGTTAGTACAATTGAATCTAAGCCTAAAATGGAAGGACGTAGTATGTTCTTAGTTTTAGCACCGAAAAACGATAAGCAATAGATAGAGGAGGAAATACCTATGCCTAAACAAAAAACTCATCGCGGCTCTGCAAAGCGTTTCAAAAAGACTGGATCAGGTAAACTGAAACGTTCTCACGCTTACACAAGCCATTTATTCGCTAACAAATCTACAAAAGCTAAACGTAAACTACGTAAAGCTGGTGTAGTAAGCGCTGGTGACTTCAAACGCATTCGTCAAATGCTTGACAACTTAAAATAAGTTCGGCTGATATATAGAACAATTAGGAGGTAATATTATGCCAAGAGTAAAAGGTGGTACAGTTACTCGTCAACGTCGTAAAAAAGTAATTAAATTAGCAAAAGGTTACTACGGTTCAAAAAATACATTATTCAAGGTTGCTAACCAACAGGTTATGAAATCTCTAATGTATGCATTCCGTGACCGCCGTCAAAAGAAACGTGACTTCCGTAAATTATGGATCACACGTATCAACGCAGCAGCTCGTATGAATGGTCTTTCTTACAGCCGCTTAATGCACGGTCTTAAAAATGCTGGCATCGAAGTTAACCGCAAGATGCTTGCTGACTTAGCTGTTCATGACGAAAAAGCTTTCGCTGAATTAGCAACAGTTGCAAAAAACAACATTAACTAATTAATTAGTTGAAACCTTAGAAGATTTTTCTTCTAAGGTTTTTTTATTTGTATGCAAAGAGAGGTATGTCGTTACTGATATGACAAAATCAATCTAAAAGCTATAGCAATATAGAAGAATATATATATGAAGTCAGGAGAATCCTCCTGGCTTTTTTTAATTCTACCCCTTTGGAAAGAAGAGTATCTTTCCTACCTGAAACGACACTGCTATAATGGAAAGATGATATGGAACTTTCATCAGATAAAATAAAATTTTTATTAGTGGGCAATCCCCCGATAATGATTAACTATCACCAATCGGAGTGAACAATCTAATCGTGATGATTGAAACGTATTTGTAAATTAAGGACAAGCTATTTTGTAAAGAGATAAATGGCTGACTTATTAATAAGAAATGAAAAATAATAATGAACTTTGAGATGAAACAACATTGTTGCGTAAAATGCGATGTTGGAGGAGGACAATAGAATGGACTTACTACAACTATTTAAATTACAAAAAGAATTAGATGACCGTATTGTGAAAGAGCATGACTTACAACCGAAAAAGTTGTTAAAAGAAAAGATGTTAGCTCTTCTTGTGGAAATTGGAGAACTTGCAAACGAAACACGTTGTTTTAAATATTGGAGCAACAAACCAGCATCAGAACGTGAAGTAATCTTAGAAGAATACGTAGATGGTTTGCATTTTATTTTATCCATCGGAATTGATTTAGGTATTGATAAAAACTTCCTATTCTATAAATGTGCACAGACGAATAAAACACAAGTGGAAATTTTCTTAGACACATATGCAAAAGTAATTCGTTTTACAGATCAACCATCTATTACGAACTATATTGAATTATTTACAAGCTACCTTCGACTTGGACAAGCGCTTGAGTTTGAGCAAGAAGAGATTGAGAAGGCATATTTAGATAAAAATGAAGTAAATCATCAGCGTCAAACACAAGGATACTGATTTAATTTTTGAATATTTCAATTTAATTATTGTATAATGAAGTGACTGAAGAAAAAGGAGGGTGTTGGCAATGACAAAATTAGACACGACATTGACAATGCTAAAAGAATTAACAGATGCACGTGGTATTGCTGGTAACGAGCGTGAACCACGTGAAGTAATGAAGAAATATATCGAGCCGTTTGCAGACGAACTTTCTACTGATAATTTAGGGAGTTTAGTTGCAAAAAAAGTAGGGGAAGAAAACGGCCCGAAAATTATGGTTGCAGGTCATTTAGATGAAGTTGGCTTTATGATTACGCAAATTGATGACAAAGGTTTCCTTCGTTTCCAAACAGTTGGTGGCTGGTGGTCACAAGTTATGCTTGCGCAGCGCGTGACAATTGTAACGCGTAAAGGAGATGTAACAGGTGTAATTGGTTCAAAACCACCGCACATTTTACCTCCAGAAGCACGTAAAAAGCCAGTTGATATTAAGGACATGTTCATCGATATTGGTGCTTCTAGCCAAGAAGAAGCGATGGAGTGGGGCGTACGACCAGGAGATCAAGTTGTACCTTACTTTGAATTCCAAGTGATGAAGAATGAAAAAATGTTACTTGCAAAAGCATGGGATAACCGAATTGGTTGTGCAATTGCAATTGACGTATTAAAACAATTAAAAGATGAAAAGCATCCAAACGTTGTATATGGCGTAGGGACTGTACAAGAAGAAGTCGGTCTTCGTGGCGCGAAAACATCTGCAAACTATATTAAACCAGATATCGCATTCGCAGTAGATGTTGGTATCGCTGGTGACACACCTGGTGTAACGGCAAAAGAAGCGCAAAGTAAAATGGGTGATGGACCACAGATTATTTTATATGATGCGTCTGTTATTGGTCATACTGGTTTACGTGACTTTGTAGTTGATGTTGCTGACGAATTAGAAATTCCGTATCAATATGATTCAGTAGCGGGCGGAGGAACGGATGCAGGTGCAATTCACATTGCTGTAAATGGTATTCCGTCTATGGCAATTACAATTGCAACGCGCTACATTCATTCTCATGCGGCAATGTTACACCGTGATGACTATGAAAATGCAGTGAAGTTAATTGTAGAAGTTATTAAACGTCTTGATAAAGAGGCTGTACATAACATTACATTTAATTAATAGAAAAAGCGAAGGAGCCTCTCCTTCGCTTTTTTATGTTTTAAAAAGGTCTCTCTAATCCAGCGGCAGTATGAGCTCCTAAAATAATTAAACGAGTTAATTGCATGGCCATAAAATGCGGGGTATAAATCATCCCTCTTTTTAACCAGGACATAATCATCCCGATATGAGCTCCTGTCACATAACTAATTAAAATATCACGAGGAACCATAAGGTCTTTATCATCTGGCTGTGAAATAGATAAGCTTAGTGTTAAATGAGTTTGGATTGTTTTCATCATTTTATAAGAGTAGTTCCCGGCTGCCTTATCGCCAAGCATAACGTTATAGAAGTTCACATTTTCTGCAATATGTTCGAATAAAGCTAAAAAGGTTGGATTTGGTGAATCAAATGTAAGTTGAAACTCTTCTTTATTTCTATTTTTTGGTTTAATAACTTCTGTTAATTTCTCTAACATTTCTTCGATGCTTTTGTCTAATAGATCATATTTATCATGGTAATGGCTATAAAACGTAGCGCGGTTTACAGGAGCACGTTCTGCGATATGTTGAACAGTTACATCGTCAAATCCTTTTTCGCCTACTAAAGCGACAAAAGCATCCTGTATGAGTTGTCTCGTCCGCTTTACACGTGGATCATTTGTATTTTTAATAGACATTTTTACTTCTCCTCGTTTAATTTTCTATACTTAAACAACATATTGATATTATATTGTTGTTTAAGCAACATTTCATATGGAAATTGTCGGTTGTAGATTCAAAATAATTATTTATAATTATAAACGATAGTCCTTCAGAAATCAGCACCGCTCGCAGGTAGACATATTTTCGTTTACGCTGTAAATGGTGTGATTTTTTTGTTTAAAGGTTAATATAATTAACAATTAAACAGTCTAAACAATAAGGACGTAAATAGTTTAGAAAAAAATTATATGCGATATAAGGAGAGGAATGCAATGAATCAGTTTCGAAGAATGGTAATTATCAACATTATCACATTAATTGTACTAGTTGGCGGCGGTATTGGCGGTTATTACTATTACAACCAAACGGAAAATTACTTAAAAACAGACAATGCAAAAATTGATGGAAAGGTAATTCCGATTGCTTCACCAGTAGCGGGTAAATTAACGGACTGGAAAGCTGAAGTAGGAAAAAACTACAATGAGAACGATAAATTAGGTGCTGTTACTGTAGCGGCAGCTAATGGAGAACAAACAGTAGATGTAACAATTCCGCAAAATGCAACAGTTGTACAATCAAACGCGACGACAAATGCTTTTGTTGGAGCAGGTAGCCCGATTGCTTACGCATTCGATATGAACAATTTATGGGTAACAGCAAACATTGAAGAAACAGTGATTGACGATGTTCAAAAAGGTCAAACAGTAGATGTATATGTAGATGCATACCCAGATACAACGTTAACAGGGAAAGTAGAACAAGTTGGATTAACAACAGCAAATACATTCTCAATGTTACCATCAAGTAACGCAACAGCGAACTATACAAAAGTAAAGCAAGTTGTACCAGTTAAAATTTCTTTAGATCATAGTAAGTCAGTAAATATTGTTCCTGGAATGAATGTGTCAGTTCGTATTCATAAGTAAGGGGGAGATGAGATGTCCTCAATTGCAATTGTAGGATATGCACTATTTTGTATAATCGTCTTCTTCCTTGTAAATCGTCTTTTACGAAAGAAAAAAACGAACGTGGGAGAAGAACAAGTCCCAGCCGTAAGTAAAATAGAAGTAAGTAAAGAAGAAACAGAAGAGAAAGAAAATGAACGAAAGCAAGAAGTAGAAATTTCTAATGTAGTTGAGTTAGAAACAAGCAAGCAAGAAGAAACAAAAGAAGTAAAAGAAATGCCGAAAAAACAAACGTCTATGCCGATAGAGAATGTAAATGTAAAAGCAGTTGTAACAGTATTAATTCTCGGTATGTTCGTTTCTATTTTAAACCAAACGATCATTAACGTTGCATTACCTCCGTTAATGAATGAATTTAACGTA
The DNA here is from genome assembly GCF_040459695.1 of Bacillus cereus group sp. RP37. Taxonomy (NCBI): domain Bacteria; kingdom Bacillati; phylum Bacillota; class Bacilli; order Caryophanales; family Bacillaceae; genus Bacillus; species Bacillus cereus group sp. RP37. The sequence goes on from NZ_JARVHP010000001.1 coordinate 878,463, forward strand.
TCAACGTCAACGGCGCAATGGTTAATTACAGGATTCATGCTTGTAAATGGTATTTTAGTACCGATTAGTGCCTTTTTAGTTTCACGATTTACGTATCGTAAATTATTTGTAGCAGCAATGTTATTCTTTACTGTAGGATCTATCATTTGTGCTACATCAGGAAACTTTACAATGATGATGACAGGTCGTATTATTCAAGCGGTCGGTGCAGGTATTTTAATGCCAGTTGGTATGAACATCTTCATGACGTTATTCCCGCCTCATAAGCGCGGGGCAGCGATGGGATTACTAGGCGTTGCGATGATTTTAGCACCAGCTATCGGACCAACTGTAACGGGCTGGGTTATTGAAAACTATAGCTGGAACTTAATGTTCTACGGAATGTTTGTAATTGGTTTAATTATTACGTTCTTATCTTTAAAATTCTTTACACTTGCTCAGCCAGTGTCTAATACAAAATTAGATGTATTTGGTGTGATTAGTTCAAGTATTGGACTAGGTAGCTTACTGTATGGATTTAGTGAAGCTGGAAATAATAGTTGGACTAGTGCCGAAGTTGTTATTTCACTTGTTATCGGTGTAATTGGTTTAGCGTTATTTATTTGGAGAGAATTAACAACGGACAATAAAATGCTTGATTTACAAGTATTTAAATATCCAGTATTTACTTTCACTTTAGTAATTAACGCAATCGTTACGATGGCATTATTCGGAGGCATGTTATTGCTTCCGGTATATCTGCAAAACATTCGCGGTTTCACACCGATAGAATCAGGTCTATTATTACTTCCAGGATCATTAATTATGGGGATTATGGGACCTATTGCAGGTAAACTATTTGATAAGTATGGTATTCGTCCGTTAGCAATTGTCGGATTAGCCATTACAACATTTGCGACATATGAATTCACAACGTTATCGATGGATACACCGTATAGCGTTATTATGACGGATTATATTATACGTTCGATTGGTATGTCATTCATTATGATGCCAATTATGACAGCTGGTATGAACGCACTGCCGATGAAATTAATTTCTCACGGTACAGCAACGCAAAATACGTCAAGACAAGTAGCTGGTTCAATTGGAACGGCGATATTAATTACACTTATGACGCAACAAACGACTGCTCACGTAGCAGATTACGGCAACATGTTAACAACATCAAATCCAATTTTAGTTGATAAAGTACACGGCATGGGGCAAAGCTTAGCGGCCTTAGCTGGATCAGCGCAAGCAGGAGATGCGATGAGCACGCAACTATTATATGGGCAAATTTCAAAACTATCTGCAATTAACGGTATTAACGATGCCTTCTTAATTGCGACGATATTAGCAGGGATTGCTTGGGTGTTATCGTTCTTCTTACCATCAGGCAATAAAACAAATAAAAAAGCAGGGAATTAATTTCCCTGCTTTTTTGTGCTTTTTATAAAAGGAATTCAACTAAATATAGAATGAATCCTCTGCAGAAATGAGTCCCCAAAAAATAACCCCTAATATTCCTGCAATAAAAATAATGAATCCCATATTGCGTATACTTTTAATTTTTGCTTTTAACCCAATGAATCCCGCTAATAATCCAGTTAAAGAAAAAAGGATCCAGTATAGAGAAGTTGGAATAGGAAGGATTGTATCACCATTAATCCCCATGCTCCAAAAAACATAAGGTAGCAAGGTAAAGGATAGGCTGAGTATCCCTGTTAAACAAATGAGCAATTTGCGATGTTTAATTCCTGCAATAATTAAAAAAATACCGCCAAAAAGCCCACATAGAGTAAGAAGTGGTACATAGAAAATCCAAAGTAAGCTCAAAACGTGCATATATAATCTCCCTCTAGTTAATGAGTTATATTTTACTGCATAAGGTTTATTTTGGATATTATTAATGAATATGTATAAATTGATAGAAATGAGTAGTACCGATACGAATTAATAGATGTAGAGTAAGTTAGAGAGGAGGGGGCTCGTGAAAATTACAGAAGAGAACGTTGTGAATCAGCTAAGGAAAAGGAACGAAAAAGCATTATATTTTATTATCGACCAGTACGGCGGACTTATAAAAAGTATTATTCAGAAGCATTTAGCTTCGTTCGAAGATGTGCAAGAGGAATGTATGGATGATGTGTTATTGGCGATTTGAAAAACTAGAAGATCGTGTAACGAAAATTGTACTGGCGCCTGTTCTAACTTCTGGTGAAGAGGGAGAAAAGAAAACGAATTATCGAAAAGTGTTAACGGAAGAAGAGTTTGAAGTTTTGATAAAAGAGTGAAAAGAGGTATCGCGATGATACCTCTTTTTATCCTAAAAAGGCTAACATATTATTCATAATATGAAGTAATATAGCTGGAATAATGGATTTTGTTTTTTTACATAAAATGGCCATAAATAGACCCATGATGAACATACTAAACATCACACCAGTTGAGTATATATGACCTATTCCGAAGAGGAAGCTAGATCCAAGTGCTGCAATCCAAAAGGGGAAGCGCTGTTGTAGGAAGTGAAGAATAATACCGCGGACTATAAGTTCTTCAAAAATAGGTACAAGTATAGCGCCACCTATTAGCAATAACAGTTTGTATTGTTTTAACATTTCTAGGTCTAAAGCGGATGACTGTTCTTTTACCGCATCAGGAAAAATATTATTAATTATAAATGTATCATTAACGATATGTAGTCCGTAAAAAAGGATGATATAGATGTATGTGCTTACTTTTTTTAATGCTGTAAAGTTTAGTGTTGGGACAATTAAATTTCTTAACGGTTTATATGCATAAATTAAAATTAATAAAATGCACAATACAAATAAATGCCTTCCAAAAGTAGTAAGTGATTTTGCTAAAGTAATTTGTTTTGGATCAGTTAGACCTTCTGTATAAATAACGGTAGGAAGGCCTATAAAGAGATCGGCTAGAAATCCTGTTCCCCAAATCGCGAAAACAAGCGAAAATAGAAATTGTGAGAGTGACATAGAGTGCTTTTGTGGGTAAGTTAGTTGCGTGGCTTGTATAATAGTGAATCACCTATCCTTGTTGATTTAATAGTTATATATAAAGATTATAGAATATTTATACAAAAAAGTCATCATTGTAGTAAAAATGATATTTTGAAGCTAATATTTACAGACCTTAATAATTTTACATTGATGTTCTGTGCAAACGGAAGAGTTTGAGGTTGTGATAAAAGAATAAAAAGAGGTATCGCGATGATACCTCTTTCTAACTCAAGAATGCCAACATATTATTCATAATATGAAATAACATAGCTGGAATAATGGATTTTGTTTTTTTACATAAAATGGCCATTAATAATCCCATGAAGAAAGTAATGACCATTACTCCAAGTGAGTATGTATGAGCGATACCGAAGAAGAAGCTTGTTAAGATCCCTGCAATCCAAAATGGAAAGCGCTCTGAGAAGAAGCGAAGTATAAAGCCACGGAAAATAAGTTCTTCAAAAATTGGTGTAAGTATAGCGAAACCGAGAAGTAATAATATTTGATACTGCTTAAAAACGTCTAAGTTTAGTGCGGAAGATTGCTGCTTTGTTGCGTCTTGGAACATATAATTTAATAAGATGTAATTGAGTAAAATGTTTATAGCGAAGAAAAGAAGTAAGTATACGTATGTACGCCATTCTTTCAGTGCTTTAAAGTTAAATGATTTTAGTAGTAATTTTTTTGCGGGTTCGAATTTAAAAATGAAGAATAACAACACGGCTAGTTGTAATACGATACTTGCGGTATTTACGATAGATTCATACAGGGCAATTTGTTTTTTATCTGTAAGACCTGCTGTATAAATTGTTAAGGGCATTGCGAGGAACACAGTAATAAGTCCGGTTCCGAAAAAAGCGAATAAAACGGAGCTAATAAATTGTCCCCATGACATAGAGTATTTCTGTTCATTAGAAAGTTGTGTAGCGGGTTGCATATGTAGAATCACCTCTTTAAATTTATATATTTAATTATAAAGTATTTCGTTTTCGGGTGTAATGTTTAAATATTACATACAAAGGTGTATTTTCCATAAAATAATAAAAGAGGTATCACCCTATAGTGATGCCTCTTTCTTATTGATAACTATGTTCTGCCTTATTGTTCGATTTCGATTGCTCTATTTGCAATTCACGCTCTACCAATCGATCTAACTGCTGAATCGCTTTTAGTGCTTTTTCATAAGAAATTGTTCTATAATGGTGCGCTCCGCCCGGTTCTTCATCTGCTTCGTCTGCCCATTTAATAATGTTTTGAAGAGATGTTCTTTCAATTTCTTGTTGTATTAAGAAAGAATCTGTATGAAGAAGAATTGCAATAGAAATTTCTTTTGCTAGTTTCGGATGTTCTCCTAATCTAATAAGCAATTTATGAGCTCTTTCTGCTCCTTTAATTGCGTGTATATCATTCTTTTTATATAAGTCATAGTCCCATTCGCCGCCTGTGTACCACGTATGATGTCCGATATCATGAAGGAAACCGGCTTTTGTCGCAGCATCGACTGAGGCGTGATGCTTTTTAGCTAAGTGAAACGCATGGTAAGCGACAGCAATCGCGTGGACCATCCCAGAACGATTTACGTATTTTTGTGTAATATGGTGTTTGAAAATTTGTTCAAGCGTAATACGGTGCATAAAACATTCACTCCTTTAATCTAATGGTGTATATGAAGAAAAATCGATCGGTTTAAATGTATTTTGAACATTGTACTCCATCGGGGTAGCGTTAGTAAAGTAGAAATGTTTAGGAGAAGAAAAAAATTTTCGTAAAAAAATCACCTTGGCTTATGCGAAGGTGATTTTCAAATTGCTTATTTTTTTAATCCTTGCTCTAGCGTTTCTAACATTTCGTGCTTTTCATTTTCATCAGCGTTTTTCCAAATGACTTCGAATAAAACACCAAGACCTGGCAGCATTTTTTCTTCACCGCTTTGAATTGCATCGACAATCGTTTCTTGTAATTGGTCTTGTGAATTTCCGGATACATTCGCTAATACAGCACCACGTAAATTAAAACTCATAGCTCTCACCTCTTCTTCAGAATTGAAACTGACGTTAGTTTTTGTTCTTTTTTATGTAAATATGTATGAAAAATAGGCTATAATGATAGGACAAGAAAAGAGGGAAATACATATTATGAAAAACATTGATTCAGTACAAAATCCGCGCGTGAAGCAGTGGAAAAAGCTGCAGACGAAAAAAGAGCGCGATAAAAAAGGTTTATTTTTTGTAGAAGGATTCCACTTAGTGGAGGAAGCTTTAAAAGCAGGAGTTGTAACAGAACTTATCGTTTCTGATCAGACAGATCTTCCGAAAGATTGGACAGTTAATGATGTGGAAATGTATATCGTGCCTGAAGCAATCGTAAAAGTACTTCGTGAAACAGAAACGACGCAAGGTGTATTTGCTGTTTGTGAGAAACACGAGAGTGAAGTAGCTCTTGCAGATGGGAAGTTTCTTTTATTAGATGGCCTTCAAGACCCAGGCAACTTAGGGACAATTATTCGTACAGCTGATGCAGCTGGTATTCATGCCGTTGTGCTTGGAGAAGGGTGCGTTGATGCATATAATAGTAAAGTGCTTCGCTCTACACAAGGTTCTATTTTTCATTTACCAGTTGTAAAAGGTAACTTAGAAGAATGGGTAGACAAGCTAAAAGAACAACACGTTCCTGTATATGGAACAGCTCTTGAAAATGGAGTTCCGTATGGTGAAGTAACACCGGTCGGTAGTTTTGCATTAATTGTAGGAAATGAAGGAAGCGGCGTAAGCCAAGAAATTCTTGCGAAAACGGATCAAAACTTGTATATTCCGATTTACGGCGGGGCAGAATCATTAAATGTTGCAGTTGCAGCAGGGATTTTAACGTATTATTTACAAAGCCCAGTTGCGAACAAATAAAAAACTTCTTATAATAAGTTGAAGTATATTATATTAAAAGTTAAATAACGAAAAACGTTGATAGAGAAGAGTAACTTACAAAATCGCCATATAGGGAGAGAATGCCTTAGACTGAAAGCATTCTTATGGTAGACGGAAGTGAATTCACCTCTGGAGTTGGCGCCAGGACCATGTATATGTAAAGGCGTTCCGGTCAGAATTGATCGTTATAACTAATGAGTGGGCAGACATGTTCTGTCAATTTAGGGTGGTACCGCGAATTTACCTCGTCCCTTTTTGGGAGCGGGGTTTTTTTATTTTTAAAATTAGGAGGGTTCCAAATGGAAGCACGTTTAAAAGAGCTAAAGCAAAAAGCGTTAGAGCTTATTGAAGAAGCGAAAGAGCTAAAGGGCTTAAATGACGTACGCGTAGCGTATTTAGGGAAAAAAGGCCCAATTACAGAAGTATTACGCGGCATGGGAAAATTATCAGCAGAAGAGCGTCCACGTATGGGAGCACTAGTAAATGAAGTACGTGAAGCGATTCAAACGCGTCTAGACGACAAAATTGGTAACTTAGAAAAAGCAGTAATTGAAGCGAAATTAGCTACTGAAACAATTGATGTTACACTACCAGGTCGCCCTGTTGAAACAGGTTGTCACCATCCGTTAACAGCTGTTGTTGAGCAAATTGAAGATGTATTCATCGGTATGGGTTATGAAGTAGCTGAAGGAACAGAAGTAGAAAAAGACTACTACAACTTCGAAGCATTAAACTTACCGAAAGATCATCCAGCGCGTGATATGCAAGATACATTCTACATTACAGAAGAAACGTTATTACGTACACATACATCTTCTGTGCAAGCACGTACGATGGAAAATAATAAAGAAAAAGGCCCAATTAAAATTATTTGTCCTGGTAAAGTGTATCGCCGCGATGACGATGATGCGACACATTCACATCAGTTCATGCAAATTGAAGGTCTTGTAATTGATAAAAACATTCGCATGAGTGACTTAAAAGGTACACTACAAGTATTCGTGAAAAAGATGTTCGGTGAAGATCGTGAAATCCGTCTTCGTCCAAGTTTCTTCCCATTCACAGAGCCATCTGTAGAGATGGATATTTCTTGTATGATGTGTCACGGCAAAGGTTGCGGCACTTGTAAAGGAACTGGCTGGATTGAAATTTTAGGCGCAGGTATGGTTCACCCGAACGTACTTGAAATGGCTGGTTATGATTCAAAAGAATATCAAGGTTTCGCATTCGGTATGGGCGCAGAGCGTATCGCAATGTTGAAATACGGCGTAGATGACATTCGTCATTTCTATACAAATGATGTACGTTTCTTACAACAATTCAAACGAGCGTAAGGGAAGGAGAGGATAAGTATGTTCGTATCATATCGTTGGTTACAAGAGTATGTAGATATTAAAGATGTAACAGCACAAGAACTAGCAGACAAAATCACGAAAAGTGGTATTGAAGTAGAAGGTGTTGAAGTATTAAATAAAGGTGTAAAAGGTGTTGTAGTTGGTCACGTATTAGAGTGTGAAAAACACCCAGAAGCTGATAAATTAAGCAAATGCTTAATCGATATCGGTGAAGAAGAGCCAGTTCAAATTATTTGTGGAGCTACGAATATTGCAAAAGGTTTAAAAGTACCAGTTGCAAAAGTTGGCGCTGTACTTCCTGGTAACTTCAAAATTAAAAAAGCAAAACTACGTGGTGAAGCTTCTCACGGTATGGTTTGTGCTCTTCAAGAGCTTGGCATTGATGGGAAATTAGTTTCAAAAGAATATGCAGATGGTATCTTCATCTTCCCAAGTGACGCTGAAGTTGGTGCAGATGCACTTGAAATTTTAAACTTACATGATGAAGTACTTGAGCTTGGTTTAACACCAAACCGTGCTGATTGCTTAAACATGTTAGGTGTTGCATATGAAGTAGCTGCTATTTATGGCCGTGAAGTAAAACTTCCAGCTATCGACTTACAAGAAACTGCAGAAAAAACTTCTGATTACATTTCTGTAAGCGTAGAAGCGAAAGAAGAAAACCCATTATATATTGCAAAAATGGTTAAAAACGTAAAAATTGGTCCATCACCAATGTGGATGCAGACTCGCCTTATGGCAGCTGGCATTCGTCCAATTAGCAACGTAGTTGATATTACAAACTACATTTTAATGGAATACGGTCAACCGTTACATGCATTCGATTACGATAAATTAGGTTCAAAAGAAATCGTTGTTCGTCTTGCAAAAGAAGGCGAAAAAATTGAAACGTTAGATGATCAAGAGCGTACATTACAAAGCCACCACCTTGTAATTACAAACGGCACAAAAGCTTTAGCTGTTGCTGGTGTAATGGGCGGAGCGGATTCTGAAGTTACAAATGAGACAGTAAACGTTTTAATTGAATCTGCATACTTCGCAGGTCAAACAGTGCGCCGTACATCAAAAGACTTAGGTCTTCGCAGTGAATCAAGTGCACGTTTTGAAAAAGGAATCGACCCAACACGTACATTTGAAGCAATTCAACACGCAGCTGCTTTAATGGCGAAATACGCTGGAGGAGAAGCACTTGAAGGTGTAGTAGAAGCTGACAACTTACAAGTACAAGAGCGTACAGTATCTGTTACTGCTGAAAAAGTAAACCGTGTATTAGGTACAAATATTTCTGCAAGTGAAATGGGTACAATGTTCACAAACTTGAAATTCCCATTCACAGAAGTAGAAGGAACATTCCATGTGAATGTACCAGCACGTCGTCCTGATATTACAATTTCAGAAGACTTAGTAGAAGAAGTGGGCCGCTTATACGGTTATGATCACATTCCAGTTACATTACCTTCTGGAACGATGACTCGTGGTAAATTAACAGCAGCACAAACGAAACGTCGTAAAGTACGTCGCTTCCTAGAGGGTGCTGGTTTATATGAAGCGATCACATATTCATTAACAAGCGCTGATAAAGCGAAGCAATATATGGTTGAGCCAAATGAAAAAGCTCCTGTAAACCTTGCACTTCCAATGAGTGAAGAGCGTAGCCAACTTCGTCTAAGCTTAGTGCCACAGTTGTTAGAAGCAGTTTCATACAATGTTGCACGTAAAAACGATAGCGTTGCTTTATACGAAGTAGGTTCTATCTTCTTGCCAACAGAAGCAGGAGAACTTCCGAAAGAAGAACAACATCTTGCAGGTGTAATGACAGGTCTTGCTCTTCACCATGCATGGCAAGGTGAGAAGAAAGTAGTAGACTTCTTCGTTATGAAAGGTGTACTAGAAGGACTATTCGACGTACTTGGCGTTTCAAACCAAATCACATATGCACCAGCAAAACGTGAAGGTATGCACCCAGGTCGTACAGCTGACATCGTATTAGATGGCGAAGTAATTGGTTTCATCGGTCAATTGCATCCTGAAGCAGAAAAACAATTAGATGTGAAAAATACATTCGTATTCGAATTATCTCTTGTAAAAGTATTCGGTGCAGACGCAGAGGAAACTTATTACTCAGCAATTCCACGTTTCCCATCTATGACACGTGATATGGCTGTTGTCGTAACGAAAGAAACAAAAGCTGGTGAAATGAAGCAAGTTATTGCTGAAACTGGCGGAGAACTTCTGAAAGACGTAACGCTATTCGACTTATACGAAGGTGAAAAAATGGAAGAAGGCAAGAAATCACTTGCATTCTCTATGACCTACTTCGATGCAGAACGTACGTTAACAGACGAAGAAGTAACAGAAGCACATAACCGTGTGTTAACAACGGTAGAAGAGAAATTCGGTGCGGAGTTACGTAAGTAATTAGAAAATTGCCGGATTCATTCCGGCAATTTTTTTATTGCACAATCGTCTAAAGATGTCGGTAAGTCGATATATTATAAAAATCGCTTATATATTTTCTGGCATCTTGCATCTTTCTCTCGAATGTAGTACATTAATTTTAGTTTAACAAAACGAAAGACGATGATAAGGAAAAGTAGTATATACTATAATCCAAAGCGAGTCAGGGATGGTGAGAGCCTGATGAGGCGGTATATGTGAAGAACACCTTGGAGTTGCTAACCGAAATTGAATCTTGTATTCAAGAGTAGACTTAGACGGGAATCCGGCCTGTTACAAACCGGGAAGTATGTATTACATACGAGTTAAAGTTGGTCTTTATGACAAATTGGGTGGTACCGCGAAGTTTAACCTTTCGTCCCTTTATGGATGAAAGGTTTTTTTGTATTTAAATATATCAGCAAAGGAGAATTTCACTATGGAAAACACATTAGTAAAAAGTCTGTATAGAGATACAGATAAATACGCAGGTCAAACAGTACAAGTATCAGGGTGGATTCGTAACTTACGTGATTCAAAAGCATTTGGTTTCATCGAATTAAACGACGGTAGCTTCTTCAAAAGCGTTCAAATCGTTTTCGATACAGAATTAGAGAACTTCAAAGAAATTGCAAAACTTCCACTTAGCTCTTCAGTTAAAGTAGAAGGTAAAGTAATTGCAACGCCTGGAGCGAAGCAACCATTTGAAATTAAAGCAGAAAAAATTGATATCGAGGGTTTATCAGATTCTGATTACCCACTTCAAAAGAAACGTCATACGTTTGAATACTTACGTACAATCGCTCACTTACGTCCAAGAACAAATGCATTCTCTGCAACGTTCCGCGTACGTTCTATCGCAGCATTTGCGATTCACCAGTTCTTCCAAGAGCGTGGATTCGTACATGTTCACACACCAATCATCACTGGTAGTGATACAGAAGGTGCTGGCGAAATGTTCCGCGTAACAACGCAAGATTTAAACAACGTACCAAAAGGTGAAGACGGACAAGTTGATGAAGCAAAAGACTTCTTCGGCAAAGAAACAAACTTAACAGTAAGTGGACAGCTGAACGCTGAAGCTTATGCATTAGCATTCCGTGATGTATACACATTCGGACCTACATTCCGTGCAGAAAACTCAAACACAACTCGCCACGCTGCTGAGTTCTGGATGGTTGAGCCTGAGATTGCATTCGCTGAATTAGGTGACGTAATGGATCTTACAGAAGATATGCTGAAATATGCAATGAAATACGTACTAGAGCATGCGCCAGAAGAAATGGAATTCTTCAACAGCTTCGTTGATAAGACAGTTCTAGAGCGTATGAACAATGTGATTAACTCTGACTTCGGTCGTATCACATATACAGAAGCAATTAAAGTACTTCAAGAATCAGGTGCTGACTTCAAATACCCAGTAGAATGGGGTATTGACTTACAAACAGAGCATGAAAGATACTTATCAGAAGAGATCTTCAAACGCCCTGTATTCGTAACTGACTATCCGAAAGACATTAAAGCGTTCTACATGCGTATGAATGAAGATGGAAAAACAGTAGCTGCTACTGACCTTCTAGTTCCTGGCATCGGCGAATTAATCGGCGGAAGTCAACGTGAAGAAAGAATGGACGTTTTAGTAGACAGAATTAAAGAATTAGGTATGAACGAAGAGGACTACTGGTGGTACTTAGAACTTAGAAAATACGGCGGTACAAAACACGCTGGATTCGGTCTAGGTTTCGAGCGCTTCCTAATGTATATCACTGGCATGGCTAACATCCGTGACGTAATTCCATTCCCAAGAACTCCAGGTTCTTCTGAGTTCTAAAATATGAAAAAAGCGAGAGGATTTCCTCTCGCTTTTTATTTTGAATAGTTTAGTACCTCGTAGCAAAAAGTAACGCGAAGGGGTGAATATAAATGAGTAAAAAAGTGAAAAAAGATCATTCAAGATCAAGCCTTGGTTCTCCAGAAATAGAAGGACAAGGAACGACGACACATGAAACAGGTTCTCATAAAGTATCTTCATCAAATAAGAAGCAGAAACGAAGCTAACATAAAAAAGGAGAGTCTTGGCGGCTCTCCTTTTTATGTGTTACATCTTATTATCGTTAATTTCTTTTGTAATGTTATCTACATCTTTGTCTAATCGATCTAAATAGAAAAACCACAGTAAGCTTATGAACACGTAATAGATGGCCATAACGCCAAGATTATCAGATATGTTTTCGAATGTGGATTTAGTAGTGAATAAAACTCCCCAAATGGTAGAAATAATGAAGTAAGAAAGCGGGCCTACTAGGTGTACGAAAACATATAATAACTTTTTCACTTTTACAGCGTTCATATGAAAAACCTCCTTTTTCTTATCATACATTCAAGTTCCTCACAGAAGTGTTGTAGTTTTGCTGGATTATGTATTAACGAGCGGGCATCGTGTTTCCCGATAAATCTTCGGATCCGAAAGTTTAATAAGAAAGATCGGCCATAGCGTTCTATTAAATCGTTGAACTCTCGTTGTTCACTTAGTAGCTGAATGTTTTCTCTAATTTCGAACTGTCTTTCGTGTGGATCACCTAGTAAGATATTTAGAATCATTTGTAGAAGTAGCAATGGGAATCCCCTTCCTTAATTTGAATAATCTGTATATTTATATTGTAACAAAAATATAAGGTCGATAGTAGGGTGAAACAAAAAACAGGAGTTTGTAGGCTCCTGTTTTTGTCGATACTATTTTAATAAGCGAAACGCCTTCTCCGTATTAGCAAAATGCAGTTTCACAAACTCAGGTAATCGTTCTTTACCAAGTTTTTGAATTAATTTAGCAGCAGCGATATCAACTTGTTTACCAGCACCTTTTGGAAGTGGCATACCAGCTTTTTTACTTAATTCGTCAAACTGTTTTACGAATGAGTAGCGAGCTAAAATAGAAGCAGCGGCTACTGCTAAATGGACGCTTTCGCCTTTCGTCGCGAAGTAAACATTTTCACGCTGTACCTGTTTTTGTTTTGCTAAATATTTGTAGTATGTATCAGGTTGTGTGAATTGGTCGATTAAGATGCCTTCAGGTTTTGTAGGCTCAATTTTAGCTAATAAGTTTGTAATAGCTTTATTATGTAGTAAAGCTTTTAACTTACCTTGGTTGTTTCCTTTATCAAATAGTTCGTTATATTTTTCATTATGAAGGACAAGAGAACTGTAAGGAACAACGTGTAGAAGTTGTTTCGCAATGGCAGTAATTTGATCGTCATTTAAGTTTTTAGAGTCTTTTACACCAAGTTCTTTTAAAAGTGGAATTTGCTTCGCATCCACATATACAGCAACTACTGTCATCGGCCCGAAGAAATCACCAGTACCAACTTCATCTGACCCTACGATAGACATTGTACCAATGGAAGTAGGCGGTGCATAACGGTGTGAATCGACAGATTTTTTTACAGCTGTTTTCGGTGTTTGAGAGACAGTTTGCCAACGAGAAGCCTCTGCTTCAGCACGTCCGCCTTGGAACATTACTTTTCCAGATTTATACGCTGTAATTGTGCAAGATGGTACCTTTGCCATGAAGATCCCGCCTTGCGGGATTTTCGGGCTAAGCGAGTGTTTATATTGTTGTTTCATGTCTTCAATTACTGTAGAATTTGTTTGAATTACGATAGAATTTGACATAATGGTCGCCCCTTTTTTTATATTGTTATTTTTATCATATCGGATTGTTCTTTCTGTTTCCATATTATGAAGGTTCATGGTATGATAAACTTTAGGATTCTGTACGTGATTGGAGGCCGGTGAGTTGTCACAACAAAAGGGAAAGAAAAGTCGAATTAATGTAGAAATCTATGGTCAGCAATATTCAGTTGTTGGCGATGAAAGTACAAGTCATATCCGCATGGTAGCAGCGATTGTGGATGATAAAATGCGCGAACTCAATGCCAAGAATCCTTCGCTTGACACGAGTAGACTAGCGGTATTGACGGCGGTAAACGTCATACACGATTACATAAAATTAAAAGAAGAACATGAGAAATTGAAAGAAAGTATGACAAAAAAAGGAATGGAATAACATGATTGATATTATTATCATTTTACTGCTTGTTATGGGATTTTTCCTCGGCTTACGCAGAGGGTTTATTCTGCAACTTGTAAAGTTAACAAGCTTTATTATCGCATACCTTGTTGCATACTGGTACTGTAAAGATTTAGCGCCAGCACTTGCGAAATTTATTCCGTATCCATTTGATAAAAACGTATCTGTTCCAGAATGGATTGATGCAAATAATATTGAGACAGTATTTTATCAAGCGCTTGCGTTTATCATATTGTTTATTATCACAAAAATTGCACTTTCGTTACTTGGTAATTTGTTAAATATGTTTGCAGAAATACCGGTTTTAAAGCAAGTAAATGCGTTTGCGGGGGCAATCCTCGGATTTTTAGAAGTATATATTATTTTGTTTGTCTTAATTATCATTGGAAACATTCTTCCGATTGAACAAGTACAAACACCATTACAAAAATCATCAATTAGCAAAATAATTGTAGACGATACACCGATTCTCTCTGAAAAGGTGAAGGAACTATGGCAGACAGGTAGCAGAGTATAACTTCTCTTTTTTCGGAAAGAGGAGTTTTTTTCTATGAAAGAAAGGCGGGGTAATGATGAAAGTAAATAAAAAACAAGTTATTAAATTACTAGAGACAATCGGGCTTTTTATGGAACTAAAGGGCGCAAATCCATTTAAAATATCTGCATTTCGTAAGGCGGCAGCAGCATTAGAAAGTGACGATCGCAGTCTTTCTGAAATTGAAGATTTCACGAAGATTCCAGGTATCGGAAAAGGAACAGCGGCAGTTATTCAAGAATATATAGAATCGGGAACATCTGAAGTATTACAAGAGCTTGAAAAAGAAGTGCCAAGTAGCTTATTACCGTTATTAAAATTACCAGGCCTTGGTGGTAAAAAGGTAGCTAAGTTATATAAAGAACTTGGTGTTGTTGATATGGAATCGCTAAAAGCGGTTTGTGAGGAAAATAAAGTACAAGCTTTAGCAGGTTTCGGTAAGAAGACAGAAGAGAAAATATTAGAAGCAATTGATCAAGTAGGCTCTCGTCCAGAGCGTTTACCAATCGCGATGGTATTGCCTATTGCCGGGGAAATAGAGGAGAAATTGTCGAATATTGCTGAAGTAATTCGTTTCTCTCGCGCTGGTAGTTTGCGCCGTGTTCGTGAAACAGTGAAAGATTTAGACTTTATCATTGCAACGACAGAACCAGCAGCAGTACGTGAGCATTTACTGCAATTCGATAATATGATTGAAGTAATCGCAAGTGGAGATACGAAAGTTTCTGTTCGTCTTCAATATGAATATGATATTTCAATCGATTTCCGTTTAGTAAAACCAGAAGAATTTATTACAACGCTTCACCATTTCACAGGATCAAAAGACCATAACGTGAAAATGCGTCAAATCGCAAAAGATAAAGGCGAGAAAATTAGTGAGTACGGTGTAGAAAACTTAGAAACAGGTGAAGTGAAGACGTTTGAAACAGAAGAGGAGTTCTTTGCTCATTTCGGTCTTCCGTTTATCCCGCCAGAAGTGCGTGAAGATGGAAAAGAAATTGAATTAATTAAAGAGTATCCAAACTTAATTCAGTTTTCCGATATACAAGGTGATTTACATATGCATACAACGTGGAGTGACGGTGCTTTTTCTATTGAAGAAATGGTACAAGCGTGCCGCGCTCGTGGATATAAGTTTATGGCAATCACTGATCACTCACAATACTTGAAAGTAGCGAACGGTTTAACGAAAGAGCGCCTTCGTGAACAAGCGAAAGAAATTGAACGTATGAATGAAAAGTATCCAGACATTACAATTTTACGCGGAATTGAAATGGATATTTTACCGGATGCAACACTTGATTTTGATGATGAAGTACTAGCAGAATTAGATTATGTTATTGGAGCGATTCACTCTAGCTTCTCACAAGACCGTGAAACGATTATGAAACGTCTTCGCGCTGCGCTAGAGAATAAGCATGTCACAATGATTGCTCATCCGACAGGACGTCTTCTTGGACGTCGTGAGGGTTATGATGTAGATACAGATTTATTAATTGAACTCGCAAAAGAGACAAATACAGTTTTAGAATTAAATGCGAATCCAAACCGTCTAGATTTAAGCGCGAAATTATTAAAACAAGCACAAGATGCTGGTGTAAAAGTAGCGATTAATACGGATGCTCATACGCTTGAAATGTTAGAAGATATGGAAACAGGTGTAGCAGCGGCACGTAAAGGTTGGATTCAAAAAGATAACGTAATTAACACATGGGATATTGAACGTTTATTAGACTATATTAAACGTAATAAGTAACACAAGGGGGACCTGCAACATGTTAGAAAGAACGTTGCGTGTATTAGAATACAATAAAGTAAAAGAACAATTACTTGAACATACAGCCTCTTCACTTGGCCGTGACAAAGTGAAGCATTTAGTGCCGAGCACTGATTTTGAAGAAATCGTAGAAATGCAAGATACAACGGATGAAGCAGCGAAAGTCATTCGTTTGAAAGGTAATGCACCATTAGGTGGTATTACGGATATTCGCTCAAATGTGAAGCGTGCAAAGATTGGAAGTATGTTAAGCCCGAATGAACTACTGGATATTGCCAATACGATGTATGGTAGTCGCAATATGAAACGTTTCATTGAAGATATGGTTGATAATGGTGTCGAGCTTCCCATTTTAGAAACTCATGTTGCTCAAATTGTATCTTTATATGATTTAGAAAAGAAGATTACAAATTGCATCGGTGATGGCGGTGAAGTAGTCGATAGCGCAAGTGATAAACTGCGTGGTATTCGTACTCAAATTCGTACTGCGGAAAGCCGTATTCGTGAAAAGTTAGAAAACATGACGCGTTCTTCCAACGCGCAAAAGATGCTGTCTGACGCGATTGTAACGATTCGTAACGAACGTTACGTAATCCCAGTAAAACAAGAATATCGCGGCGTATATGGCGGTATTGTTCACGATCAATCAGCTTCTGGACAAACGTTATTTATTGAACCACAAGTCATTGTAGAATTAAATAACGCGCTTCAAGAAGCACGAGTGAAAGAAAAACAAGAGATTGAACGCATCTTATTGATGTTAACAGAAGAAGTGGCAGTAGAAGCGGATATCGTTTTATCGAACGTAGAAGTAGTTGCGAATCTTGACTTCATCTTTGCGAAAGCTTTTTATGCCAAGCGTATTAAAGCAACGAAGCCAATCGTAAATAACGAGCGCTATATGGATTTAAGACAAGCACGTCATCCGCTTATTGATCCGGAAATTATCGTGCCAAATAATATTATGTTAGGTAAAGATTTCACGACAATTGTTATTACAGGACCGAACACAGGTGGTAAAACAGTTACGCTGAAAACAGTTGGTATTTGTGTACTAATGGCGCAATCTGGTCTTCATATTCCAGTAATGGATGAATCAGAGATTTGTGTATTCAAAAATATCTTTGCTGATATCGGTGATGAGCAATCGATTGAACAAAGTTTAAGTACGTTCTCCTCACATATGGTGAACATTGTTGATATTTTAGAAAAAGCTGATTTTGAAAGCTTAGTTTTATTCGATGAATTAGGAGCTGGAACAGACCCGCAAGAAGGGGCTGCATTAGCAATTTCAATCTTAGATGAAGTATGTAATCGTGGTGCTCGCGTTGTTGCAACGACGCATTACCCAGAATTAAAAGCATACGGATATAACCGTGAGCAAGTTATTAATGCGAGCGTTGAGTTCGACGTAAACACATTAAGCCCAACGTATAAATTATTAATCGGTGTACCAGGACGTAGTAATGCCTTTGAAATTTCGAAACGCCTTGGATTATCTGATCGCGTGATTGATCAAGCTCGTAACCACATTAGTACAGATACAAACAAAATTGAAAATATGATTGCGAAGTTAGAAGAAAGTCAAAAGAACGCAGAACGTGACTGGAACGAAGCAGAAGCACTTCGTAAGCAATCTGAAAAACTGCATCGCGAATTACAGCGTCAAATTATTGAATTTAACGATGAGCGCGATGAAAAATTATTAAAAGCGCAAAAAGAAGGAGAAGAAAAAGTCGAAGCTGCAAAGAAAGAAGCAGAAGGCATTATTCAAGAACTTCGTCAATTGCGTAAAGCACAGCTTGTAAACGTGAAAGACCATGAGCTTATTGAAGCGAAGAGCCGTCTAGAAGGTGCGGCGCCAGAGCTTGTGAAGAAACAAAAAGTAAACGTGAAAAACACAGCGCCGAAACAACAATTACGCGCAGGTGATGAAGTAAAAGTATTAACGTTCGGCCAAAAAGGTCAATTACTTGAAAAGGTAAGTGATACAGAGTGGAGCGTACAAATTGGTATTCTGAAGATGAAAGTGAAAGAATCCAATATGGAATACATTAATACACCGAAGCAAACTGAGAAAAAAGCAGTTGCAAGTGTGAAGGGAAGAGATTATCACGTTTCCTTAGAGCTTGACCTTCGTGGTGAACGTTATGAAGATGCAATGATGCGTGTTGAAAAATATTTAGACGATGCCCAGCTTGCAAGCTATCCTCGCGTCTCAATTATTCACGGTAAAGGAACAGGAGCGCTTCGCCAAGGTGTACAAGACTACTTGAAGAAACATCGCGGCGTGAAAAACTACCGCTACGGTGACATGGGCGAGGGAGGCCTAGGCGTAACAGTTGTCGAATTAAAATAGAAAACAACGAAACAAAGGGGAAACCATTATATGTTTATGGACAAACTTGCAAAAGTATTGTTAGCTTGTTGTGGAATATTTTTGGTGATTGGGGTTATTTATTTAGTTGTTTTTGCGAAGTGAAAAAGCGTCAATCGTGGCATAATGATATTGCCATAGATTGACGCTTTTAATATATGTGAAAAGGAATAAGACATGAAAATCAACCAATACATAAGCGAAGCAAAATCCTGCTCAAGACGTGAGACAGATCGTCTTATTAAAGCTGGACGCGTGGCTATTAACGGTGAAATATGTACGCACGGTGCACCTGTGAGCGATGGTGATGTCGTGACGATTGATGGACAGGTTATTGCAAAAGAAGAGAAGGAAAAGGTGTATATTGCCTTTCATAAACCAGTTGGCATTACTTGTACAGCAGCCGATCATATTGAAGATAATATTATTGACTATATCAATTACCCAGAGCGTATCTTTCCTGTTGGGCGATTGGATAAAGCGTCAGAAGGACTTATTTTATTAACCAATGATGGTGCGATTGCGAATCAAATTTTACATGGTGATCATGAGCACGAGAAAGAATATATGGTCACAGTCGATAAACCTTTTACAGATTGGTTTATTGAGGAGATGTCCAGCGGTGTAAAGATTAAAGATGGCATGACGAAGCCATGTAAAGTGACGAGAGTTGATCAGTCTACATTTCGCATCGTTTTAACGCAAGGGATGAACAGACAAATTCGTAGAATGAGCCGTGCTTTCGGGTTTACTGTGACAAAACTAAAGCGAGAACGCGTTATGAATATAGAGCTAAATGATCTTGAAGTAGGAAAGTGGAGAGACATTACAGCTGAAGAATTAGAATTATTAATAGGGCAGTTATAGGGAGGGGAAATTTTCTCCCTATATTTTTTTGTCAGAAAAAATAAAACTATTGATTTTTTAAAAAATAGCCCATATAATAAAAAACAACAAGTTTCGACAAGATATTTTATAAAAGTAATGATGAGGACATGAGTTGTTTTCTACGATTCTCAGAGAGGGAAGCCTTAGGCTGTGAGCTTCCTAATACGAAAAGACAAGCTTACCACCTCTAAACTTCAAGAGTGAACTGCATGCATGATGCATTGTAATTCTTGGCGGATAAAACCGTTATCAATTTACACGAGCTATAAAATGAGCTTATTTCGTTATAAATTCATTTTATTAGAATAAGGGTGGAACCACGATTTCAACACTCGTCCCTTTGTTAGGGACGGGTGTTTTTTGCGTTCTTTTATGGGGAAGTATGCTTGAAAGAGGATATATGACGGATTTTAATTCAGAATATTTTGTTAAATAAAAAATTAGGAGGTTAGTAGAAATGAAATCATCTTTAAAGTTTTCTGAGATGTTTGCAATAAGTTTAATGTTATTTGCACTATTTTTCGGTGCAGGTAATATGATTTTTCCACCAGCATTAGGACAAGGTGCTGGAACAGATGTATGGATCGCGTTGTTTGGTTTTATCGTAACAGGAGTTGGGCTACCGTTATTAGGGGTAATTGTTATAGCTTTAAAGGGAGATATTAATGAGCTAGCAGGGCGTGTACACCCTATATTCGCACTAGTTTTTATCACTGCAATTTATTTATGTTTAGGCGTATTCGTAAGTGTACCGCGTACAGGAACTGTTGCTTATGAAATGAGTGTTGCACCGTTTTTACCAAGTGAGATAGCTGGTCAATCATATCCACTTGTTATCTTTACATTTATTTTCTTTGCCGTAACTTTCTATCTAGCTTTAAATCCGTCGAAATTAGTGGGGCGTATTGGTAAAGTGTTAACTCCAATTTTGTTAGCTGTTATTGCAATTATCGTAGGTAAAGCACTTATTACACCAATTGGAGAATTTGGTGCACCGACAGAAGCGTATAGTGCTCCGCTCTTTAAAGGTTTTATTGATGGATATTTAACTTTAGATGGACTTGCAGCACTTGTTTTCGGAAATGTTGTGATTAATGCGTTAAAAGCAAAAGGTGTTACAAATAAGAACAGCATTGCAAAAGTAACAATCTTTGCAGGATTTATTGCAGCGCTTGGTTTACTACTTGTTTATTTAGCGCTTGCTTATCTGGGAGCTTCTAGTGTGTCTCTTGGAATGGGAGCAAACGGAGGAATTATTTTAACAAACGTTGTAAATCATTTGTTTGGTAGTTATGGAACTTTATTATTAGGAATTGCAATTACAGCAGCATGTTTAACAACTTCTGTAGGTATTGTTGCAGCTTGTGGGGAATATTTTTCTTCCTTATTACCAAAGCTTTCTTATCAAAAGGTCGTTTTCATTTTCTGTGTATTAGCATTTATGGTAGCGAATCTTGGATTAACTCAGTTAAATGCATTAGCATTACCGATTTTAATTGCAATTTACCCAATTGGTATCGTGCTGATTGTATTATCACTTGTTGAAAACTACGTTCGTCTTCCATTAGCGATGTATGTAGGTGGTATTGTAGGAGCATTTGCAATAAGTTTCTTTGATGGATTACACAATGCAAACCTTCAAATTGCAGCGCTAGCCCCTATTTTAGATAAGATTCCATTATATAGTGTAGGCATTGGTTGGTTAGTTCCAGGCATAATCGGTATAGGATTTGGTTATATAGTTTCTAAGTTTCAAAAGCAGGAAATTGCTGTAGAAAAATAGAGGAAAGAGGCTTTCTATGAAAGAAAGCCTCTTTTTTTGTAGAAAAAGCCGTATATAGAGAAATTTAGATATTAAAAATTTTATACGTAATATAGTTGACAAAAAATTTACGAGTAGGCTAAGATTGACTTAGTTGTGGAAATATTGGAAGGAAAGTGAGGAGTGAAAGGTATAAGGTTTTCTATAACAATATCATTTTTGTAGATAGAGGTGATAGAGTAGGAAAATGGATAGTTTTATTTTTTTGAGTTTCATTGAGAATGATAATCAACAAATGGGATAGGGACTTATGTTAAAATAGGAATCGCTCTTTATACGGAATAGAGAGGGATATTATTTTTAACATCAAGTGAGAATGATAATCAATAATATCTACAGTACATAAAGAAAGTACAATTAAATAATGATAGAGGATTATTATTTTTTTCTTATAAATTGAGAATAATTATCATTTTCAAAAAAAGTATGGATGAAAGATAAACAAGGAGGAAGTAAGCCAAATGAGAAAGATTTCTGTATTACCCGCTTTTATTATAACGTTCGTATGTATGCTAGCTTTTCTTGTCATGCCATATGGGAAAGCTTCAGCACAACTAGCTGACGGTACTTATGATATTAACTATGTCATTCAAAAAGCGGAAAATGATTCAGCTTCAATGGCAAATGATTATTTTGAAAAACCAGCTAAGTTAGTTGTAAAAAATGGTGAGATGAGAGTACAAATTCCGATGAATCATAGTGCTTGGATTACAGAATTTAAAGCACCTGAGAATGGGAATTTTATTGATGCGAAAGTTGTTAGTAAAGATGAATCAGCAGATAAAAGAACTGTAGAGTTTAAAATAGACGACTTATCTAAACCAGCAGCTGTAAAGATTCATGTTGTTGTACCAGATGTGAATTATGACCATCACTACACAATTCGCTTTGCGTTTGATGCAAATGTAAAAGCGGTAGGTGGCGATAACGGTGTAGCTGCAACAACAAAAAATAATGACCAAGCGAAAACAGATACACAAGTAAAAGAAGAGAAAACAAAAGTAGAGAGTAAGGAAACAGCTAAAGAAGCGAACAAAGAAACAAAAAATGAAAATGGAAAAGCTGAAAAAACAGATAACCCCAAAACAGGCGATGAAGCACGTATTGGATTGTTTGCAGCGCTAATTCTAATTTCAGGTGTTTTCTTAATCCGTAAAGTACGTCAAAACTAAATAAAGGAGCGGTATTCCATTGAATAAATATTTTAAAATGGTTGTTGCGATGTTTTTAATGGTATTTACATTCGTATCAACATTACAACCCCTCGCGGTTCAAGCTGCTAGTCAACTAGCTGACGGTGAATATTCAATTGGTTTCAAAGTTCTTAAAGACAAATCAGATGAAGAATCTATGATGAATCAATACTCTGTAAGTCCAGGAACTTTAAAAGTGAAGGATGGGAAAAAGAAAGTATCCTTTACGTTAACGCATAGTTCATGGATTACGAAATTTGAAACAGAAAAAGCAGGTCAGCTCGTTGAGACAAATGTAATTAGTGAGGATAAAGAAAAAGATACAAGAGTAGTAGAATTTGATGTAGAAGATGTAGAGAAGATATTAAATGCAAAAGTAAAAGTTGATATTGATGCGTTTAATTATCATCATTACTATGACATTCGTATTTCATTCGACCAAAATAGTATTACACCAATTCATGTAGAAAAACCAGATGAAAAAGAGGACCCAGCTAATAAGCCAGATCCAAATGAAACTACGGATCCAGGTCAGAAGCCCGACCAAAAGCCTGACCCAGATCAACAACCAAATTCTAACACAATTGAAGATGGTGCGTACAGTATTCCTTTCAAAGTATTAAAAGATAAAACAGATGAAGAATCTAAAATGAATAGTTACATGAAAAATCCAGGAGTATTGAAAGTAGAAAATGGTAAGAAAAAAGCAATTGTAACGCTAAAGAGTAGCTCATTAATTAAAAATTTCCAAACAGAAAAAGATGGTGCATTTGTTGATGCAAAAGTAGTGAGTGAAGATAAAGAAAAAGATACAAGAGTAGTAGAGTTTGAAGTAGCTGATTTATCAAAAAAACTAAATACAAAAGTATTTATTGAGATGGCATCAAAAAATTATAAACAAACGCATGACGTACAACTTGTATTTGAACAAGACAAACTTGAACCAATTAAAAGTGAAGATAAGCAACCAGATGGAGACAAACAGCCGGATGGAGGCAAACAGCCAGATGGAGATAAGCAACCAGATGGAGACAAACAACCGGATGGAGATAAACAACCAGATGGAGGCAAACAGCCAGATGGAGATAAGCAACCAGATGGAGGCAAACAGCCAGATGGAGACAAACAACCGGATGGAGATAAACAGCCAGGCGGAGACAAGCAGCCAGATGCTGAAACAATTAAAGATGGTGAATACAGCATCGGTTTTAAAGTGCTAAAAGATAAGACTGAAGAAATTTCAATGATGAACACGTATACAAAGAGTCCAGGTGTGTTAAAGGTGAAAGATGGTAAAAAATACGTATCATTCACATTAACGAATAGTTCATGGATTACAAAGTTTGAATTTGAGAAAAATGGTTCATTTCTTGATGCAAGTGTATTAAGTGAAGATAAAAAAGCTGATACACGCGTAGTGGAAGTAGAAATAGCAGATTTATCAAAAAAATCAAATGCAAAAGTGAAAGTAGATATCGATTCAATGAATTACCATCATTTTTACGATATTCAATTTGCATTTGATAAAGATAGCATTCAGCCGGTAGATAACCAAGGTGGAAATGACAACCAAGGTGGAAACAACAACCAAGGTGGAAACAACAACCAAGGTGGAAATGACAACCAAGGTGGAAACAACAACCAAGGTGGAAATGACAACCAAGGTGGAAACAACAACCAAGGTGGAAACAACAACCAAGGTGGAAACAACAATCAAGGCGGAAATGACAACCAAGGTGGAAACAACAATCAAGGCGGAAACAACAACCAAGACGATAACAAAACAATTGATCCCAATGCTCTTACAGATGGTGAATACAGCATCAATTTTAAAGTGTTAAAAGATAAAACAGACGAAATTTCAATGATGAACACATATACGAAGAGTCCAGGTGTATTAAAAGTGAAAGATGGTAAGAAATATGTGTCCTTCACATTAACAAATAGTTCATGGATTACGAAGTTTGAGTTTGAAAAGAATAGTGCGTTCGTCGATGCAAAAGTATTAGGTACAAATAAAGAGCAAGATACAAGAGTAGTAGAAGTGGAAGTAGATGATTTATCGAAAAAGTTAAATGCAAAAGTGAAAGTGGACATTGATGCGATGAATTATCATCACTTCTATGACATTCAATTTGCATTTGATAAAGGAAGTATTAAAGCTTTAGGTGATCAACCTGGAAATGATAACCAAGGCGAAAATGACAACCAAGGTGGAAACAACAACCAAGATGATAACAATAATCAAGGTGGAAGTAACAACCACGATGGAACGAATAATCTAAATGAAAACCCAACAGTTGATCCGAAAAATTTAAAAGATGGTCAGTATGATATTGCTTTTAAAGTGTTAAAAGATAAGACTGAAGAAATTTCAATGATGAATCAATATGTTGTAAGTCCAGCAAGATTAACGGTGAAAGATGGTAAGAAGTATATTGCAATGACACTAAAAAATAGTGAATGGATTACAAAATTCCAAACAGAAAATAATGGTGGATTTGCAGATGCAAAAGTAGTAAGTGAAGATAAGGCTGCAAATACAAGAGTAGTAGAATTTGAGGTTAATGACTTATTTGCAAAATTAAATGCAAAAGTAAAGGTAGATATCGATTCAATGAACTACCACCACTTCTACGATGTACAAATTCAATTCGATACAAATAACATCGGAGCGGTAGGGACTATTAAAGAGGATCCAAAAAAAGATCCAAAAAATGATCCGAAAAATCCAGTGACTACACCGAAAGTAGACAATGTAAAAACAGTTGGTACTCCTGATTTTAACCGCAATGCAGATGATAAGAAGAAAAAAGAAGATACAAAAAATGATTCAAAAAAAGAGAAAAACTCAAAAACAGCAGATACAGCACAACTTGGTTTATACATGGTGTTACTGCTAGGTTCACTTGCTTTACTAGTTCGTAAATATAGAGCAGGTAGATTGTAATTTTTGAAGTCTTGATGCATGTCCGCATGCATCAAGACTTGTTTCATATTATTTGGAAAGGAGTGGTGATTGAGAGTGAAGAAAATTGCAAGTGTACTAATGGCTATCATTTTATTAGTGAGTATAGCTGGGTGCTCATCACCAAAGAAAGAAACAGCGAAGCAGGTAAAGAGCGAGAGTAAAGAGAGAGTTGTTGCAACGACAGTCGCTGTAACTGAAATTATGGATGCATTAGAAGTAGATTTAGTTGGTGTTCCAACAAGTTCTAAAACTTTACCAAAACGATATAAAGGTTTACCAGACGTAGGGAATCCGATGAGCCCTGATATGGAAAAAGTAAAATCATTAAAGCCGTCAGAAGTATTATCGGTGACAACACTTGAATATGAATTAAAGCCAGTTTTTGATGGTGTGGGTATGAAAGCAAACTTTTTAGATTTAACAAGTTTGAAAAACATGCAAAATTCAATTAACGATTTAGGTAAAAAATATGGACGTGAAAAGCAGGCTGAAGCAGTAGTAACTAAGTTAGATAAAAAAGTTGCTAGCATTCAAAAAGAAGTAAAAGGGAAGAAAGAACCGACAGTACTTATTTTATTAGGTGTGCCAGGAAGTTACTTGGTAGCAACAGAGCATTCTTATATTGGAGATTTAGTAAAACAACTAGGTGGTAAAAACATTGTACAAGGTGAACAAGTAGAGTATTTAGCTTCTAATACGGAGTATTTAAAGAAAGCTGATCCAGATATTATTTTACGAGCAGCACACGGTATGCCTGATGAAGTTGTAAAAATGTTCGATAAAGAATTTAAAACGAATGACATTTGGAAACATTTTGCGGCAGTTAAAAATAATCGTGTTTACGATTTAGAAGAGCGTTTATTTGGAACGACAGGAAACTTAGCAGCAATTGAAGCGTTAGATGAATTGAAAAAAATGATGTATCCGTGATGCATTTTAATATAAAGGAAGAGTGGAATGAATAAAAAAACTTGGAGTTTCCTCATCGTTACTGCATTACTTATTGTTATGACATCATTGTCAGCAACGAAAGGGAGTTTAGAAGTAGGTATTGTTGAGCTTGTACAAGGGGTATTTACAGGGGGAAATGAAGATGTTGAAGTGATTAAAGATTTACGTTTCCCGCGTATTATTATTGCACTGTTCACTGGGGCGGCACTTGCTGTTTCAGGTGTGCTTTTTCAAGCTGTTATGAAAAATCCACTCGCTGATGCTGGAGTGATCGGTATATCTTCAGGAGCAAGTTTTATGACACTTGTTATTATTACGTTATTCCCGCAGTTTTTTTTCTGGACACCAGTATTCGCCTTTTTAGGTGGTGCGTTTGCATGTTATCTCGTTTATGCATTTTCATGGAAGTCAGGGTTAAGTCCACTTCGCATTATTTTAGTGGGTATAGCTATTAATGCGATGTTCACTGGATTAAATGAATCGTTCATTACCATTTGCGGATATTTCATTAAAAGTATTAAGCAAACAACGACTTCTAATATAACGATGAAGACGTGGGGCGATGTAGAAATAATGGTTACGTATGGAACAATTGGTCTTATTCTTGCTCTGTTTGTAGGAGCTTGGTGTAACTTATTATCGCTACAAGATAAGACTGCGAAAAACTTAGGTTTGCACGTGACGAGAGTTCGTCTTATTATTTCTGCTATTGCAGTACTCCTAGCGGCAGTATCAACAGCGATTGCGGGTGTTATTGCTTTCGTGGGATTACTCGTTCCGCATATTTCAAGACAATTAGTCGGTTCAGATCATAAAGTATTAATTCCATTTTCTGCTCTTGCAGGAGCGTTACTAATTTTGACGGCGGATACGATTGGAAGGTTAATTGTGCCACCTAACGAAATTCCAGCGGCGACGATTATGGCAGTTATTGGTGGTCCATTCTTAATATTCTTGCTTAGAAAGAGTGATAAAGTTCATGGAAATTAAAAATGTAACCTTTTCGTATGATAATGTAACGGATCGATTAAAGTCGGTTAGTAGTGAAATAGAAATTGGTAAAATTACAACAATTATTGGTCCAAACGGTTGCGGGAAATCGACATTACTTGGCGTGATGTCAAGAAATCACGATCCTCGTAGCGGAGAGGTAATACTGGATGGGAAGGCGATCAGCCAATATAAACCGAAAGAGTTTGCTAGAAAGTTAGCCGTTGTCCATCAACAAAATGAAGCACCGGCAGATATGACGGTAGAGAAATTAACAAGCTTTGGCCGTATGCCTCATAAAAATATTTTTTCCTCGCAAACTGATGAAGATAGAGAAGCGATCGAAAGGGCTTTAGCATGTACGAATTTGCTAAGTAAACGTGATAAAGAGATTCATGCGTTATCTGGCGGAGAAAGACAACGTGTTTGGATTGCTATGACGTTAGCCCAGAAAACACCAATGCTCTTTTTAGATGAACCGACAACTTATTTAGATATTTATTATCAACTTGAAATATTAGAGCTAGTAAAAGAGTTAAATGAAGTACATGGATTGACGATCGTTATGGTATTACACGATATTAATCAGGCGATTCGCTATAGTGATCATATCATTGTTATGAAAGACGGCGAAATTGTTACGAAAGGTAAGCCAAATGATGTTGTGACAGAAAGTATGATAAAGACGATATACGGTGTAGATGTCGTTGTAAAGCAAGATGAAGATACAGGGTTGTATATGGTCCCAATGGGTATTTAAATATGCGAACAATCCGTTTTGAGGTGATAATTTGAGTAGTAAAAAAGAACGGAAGAAGAATTCTTTTTTTCAACGAATACTTACAGTTGTTTTTTTAGGTACCTTTTTCTATTCAGTATATGAATTAGGTGATATTTTCATGGATTACTATGAAAATCGTAAAGTAATGGCCGAAGCACAAAACATTTATGAAAAAAGTCCGATGGAAGAGCAATCACAAGATGGGGAAGTGCGTAAACAGTTCAAACCTCTGCAGCAAATTAACCAAGAAATAGTTGGATGGGTTACGATGGACGATACACAAATTAATTATCCAATCGTTCAAGCGAAAGACAATGATTACTATTTATTTCGTAATTATAAAGGTGAAGATATGAGAGCAGGAAGCATCTTTATGGACTATCGTAATGATGTGAAATCTCAAAATCGAAATACTATTTTATATGGTCACCGTATGAAAGATGGTTCTATGTTTGGAAGTTTAAAGAAAATGTTAGATGAAGAGTTCTTCATGTCGCATCGTAAATTATATTACGATACCTTATTTGAAGGATATGATCTTGAAGTGTTCTCGGTGTATACAACAACAACTGATTTTTATTACATTGAAACGGATTTTAGCAGTGATACGGAATACACATCATTTTTGGAGAAAATTCAAGAAAAATCGCTGTACAAAACGGATACAAAATTGACAGCAAGTGATCAAATCGTAACACTTTCGACGTGTGACTATGCACTTGATCCGGAAGCAGGAAGGTTAGTCGTGCATGCGAAACTAGTAAAAAGACAGTAAATAAAAAAGTATAGAATATGAGAAGCGGTAACGCTTCTCATATTCTATACTTTAAAAAAGAAATATGTTTACTGTGCTGCGGCCATTGGCATACGTACAACTTCAACATTGTAGTAAGTGATTTTATTATCAAGAATATATTCTGGCATCCCGCCTTGATGTGAGTGAGCATCTTTAAATGCTGAGCTCTTCGTCCAACCTTGGAAATCTTCTTTTGCATTCCAACGTGTGCTAATTGTTACTTCATCATAATCAACTGTATTTTGCGTTAAAAGAACTTCTAATCCTAAAAAGCCTTGCATCGTTTCGACTTGACCTACTTTATTAAAACGCTCAATTAATTTATGTCCATTTCCCTTTGTAATTTTAGCTGTATTTGTAACAATAATCATGTTTTATTCCTCCTATAAATGTTGCCTTTATTTTCGAGAACTCATATACATTAAATGATAATGAAAATCATTATCATTGTCAATGGTAATGATGAAATATATAAGTTTTTTTTTGAAAGTACGATATTTATTTCATAAGTTAGTAAATATATGGCGATTAGGTGCAACAATGAGTGGGTTGTACTAGTAAAGCGATAATATGGTATAGTGAAACGAGGCTGTTTTTCAGCCTCGTTTTTTTACATGCTTCCTACTAATTAGAAAGCATTCAAATGGAAAGGAAGACATTACATGCGATCTGAAGTAACTATAAAAATAAAGCCGAAATTTATAAAAGAAATTAAAAGTGGATATCCGCTTATTTTAAAAGATGCGATTCAAAATTTAAATGATGTTCGGGAAGAAGGAACAATCATTAAAGTAGTAGATGAGAAGAACCACTTTGTCGGAAAAGGTTATTATGGAAAACAAAATAAAGGATATGGCTGGATTTTAACGAGAAAAGAGAGTGAACAAATTAATCAATCTTTCTTTGAAAGTAAAATAAAATCTGCCTTACATAAACGAAAGCAATTTTACAAATCAAGTGATACAACAGCATTCCGCGCCCTAAACGGTGAAGGTGATGGTCTTGGAGGCTTAATCATCGATTATTATGACGGTTATTACGTAGTGAGTTGGTATAGTGAAGGAATTTATACTTTTAGAGATGAGATTATAGCAGCTCTTCAAAAAGTAGCAAACTTTAAAGGGATTTATGAGAAAAAGCGTTTTGATACGAAAGGGAAATACATTGAAGGCGATGATTTCGTAGCTGGAGAGCGCGGTGAGTTCCCGCTTATCGTAAAAGAGAATGGTGTGAATTTTGCGGTTTATTTAAATGACGGAGCGATGGTTGGTGTATTTTTAGATCAGCGTAACGTTCGAAAACAAATTCGTGATAAGTATGCAAAGGGGAGAACCATGTTAAATATGTTCTCTTATACAGGTGCTTTCTCTGTATTTGCAGCACTTGGTGGAGCGAGTAAAACAACGAGTGTGGACCTTGCAAATCGTAGTTTAAGTAAAACGATTGAGCAGTTTAGTGTAAATGAAGTTGATTATGAAGCACAAGATATTATTGTAGAAGATGTCTTTCTGTACTTCAAATATGCGGCTAAGAAAAAGATGAAATTTGATATGGTTGTACTTGATCCTCCAAGCTTTGCACGCTCAAAAAAATATACATTCAGTGCAGCGAAAGATTATAAAAATTTATTAAAAGAAACAATTGCCATTACAGAAAATAACGGTATTATCGTTGCTTCTACAAATTGTAGCGCATTCGATATGAAAAAGTTTAAAGGCTTTATCGATACAGCATTTAAAGAAATGAATGGCAAATATAAAATATTAGAAGAACATTCTTTACCAGAAGATTTCCGTACAATTGATCAATTTAAAGAAGGGGACTATTTAAAAGTAGTTTTCATCGAGAAAATCAAAGGTTAATAAAGAAAAGGAGCTCAAGTTTACATGAGCTCCTTTTCTTATTGAACGATATTTTGTACTCTACCGACTTGCCCATCCTGCAATCGTACTTTAATGCCATGCGGATGAGAAGGGGAGTTCGTTAAAATATCTTTTACAATTCCACGTGTTAATTTACCAGTTCGTTGATCTTGTTTTAGTACAATATCAACTTCAAGACCGGGTGCGATATTAGAACGTTTTTGTCCGTTCATTTATACACCTGTACGTCTACGTTGGTTGTTCGTTTTTTTCGTTTGTTGATTTTGTAATTTTTTCGTTGCTTGGCTTTGGTTTGTGTTATTTTGACCATTACCGTTACCTTGCTTTTTCTTTGCAAGTTGTTCGCGCATTAAATCAGCTAAGCTTACTTTTTTGTTTTCTGACATGATAAGTCTCCTTTATATAAAGTTAATTATGAACAATAGTAGTGAATTTTATCATATCATTGTTAAGGAAGGAAGGGAAGTTGGTTTGAAAATTCACATAATTCTTTCCAGTATTCATTCGTTACGATACAATTAAAGTGTTAATGTTTGTAAAAAAGGGGATAGAAATATGTCACATCATATTTTATTAGTTGAAGATGACGTTTCAATTCAAGAGATGGTTGAAACATATTTAGTAAAAGAAGGCTTTCAAGTTACAATCGCATCTGATGGAGAAGAAGGGGTGAATACATATTTAAAAGGTTCATTTGATTTGATTATCCTCGATATTATGATGCCAAAGCTAGATGGCTTAGAGGTCGTGAGAATCATTCGAGAAAAAAGTGCCGTTCCGATTTTAATGATGTCGGCAAAAGATACAGATGTTGATAAAGCTGTTGGATTAGGACTTGGAGCAGATGATTACATTTGTAAGCCGTTTTCTATGATTGAATTAGCTGCACGTGTAAAAGCGGGTATTCGGAGGTCTACGAAATATTCGGCTACAGAAACAACAGAAAAGATGATTCAGATTGGTGATTTAACAATCGATCCAATTAATTTTACTGTGGAAAAAAAAGGGAAGCCTCTCAAGCTTACTTTAAAAGAATTTGAGATTTTAAAACTGTTCGTAAAAAATCAAAATCGTGTATTTACAAAAGCACAAATATATACGTTAGTTTGGAATGAAGAGTATTACGGTGACGATAATGTTATTAATGTTCATATGAGAAGATTGCGTGAGAAAATTGAAAGTGATCCATCTAATCCAGAATATATTAAAACGTTATGGGGCATCGGCTATAAGTTGGAAGTGATGTAATATGGTCAATCTGTTAATAGGTATTATTTTTATATTGTTATGTGTCATTTACATACAGTATAAAATGAGAAAAAATAGTAGTAAAAATTTACGATACACATATGAAAAGTTAGAAAGTATTGTAAATGAAAAAACAGGCGAGAAGTTACTCGTTATGACAGATGATCTAGAATTACAAAAGTTATTAGTTGCAATTAATCAATTATTAGATGCAAAACAGAAAACGAATGCAGATCATGCAAAAGTAGAAATTTCGATGAGAAAAATGCTTTCAAATATTTCGCATGATTTAAAGACGCCACTAACAGTTATTCTTGGATATACAGAAATGTTAAATAAGGATAAAACGATAAATGAAGAAGAACAGCAAATATTACTTGAAAAGGTGCATGTGAAAACACTAGAAGTAATGGAACTAATTCATAAGTTTTTTGATTTAGCAAAATTAGAATCTGGTGACAAGGCAATCGAGATGATAAAAGTAAATATGAATGAAATTTGCCGTGAGAAGATTTTATCTTTTTATGATTTAGTGACGACGAAAGGGTTTCACGTTCATATTGATATACCAGAAAGAAATATATATGCACTTGGAAATGTAGAAGTATTAGGTAGAGTATTGAATAATTTAATATCAAACGCGATTACATATGGAGACGATGGAAAGACACTCGGTATGACGTTAAGAGATGACGAAACAAATGTGTATATAGACGTATGGGATACAGGAAAAGGAATTGATGAATCTCATATTGATAAAGTGTTTGAGCGTATGTACACACTTGAAGATTCAAGAAATAGATTGTACCAAGGGAGCGGTTTAGGGTTAACGATTACGAAAAGGCTTGTGGAAGCGATGGATGGGAAAATTCACCTTTCTAGTAAGCCGTATGAAAAAACAATTTTTACAGTTGTATTAACAAAGATGCTGTTTTAGCTTGTAGAGAAGTAGATTCTACAAGCTTTTTTGCAGCGTAAGGAATTTGTAAGAAACGGGTAAGAAA
Organism: Bacillus cereus group sp. RP37; assembly: GCF_040459695.1. Classification (NCBI taxonomy): domain Bacteria; kingdom Bacillati; phylum Bacillota; class Bacilli; order Caryophanales; family Bacillaceae; genus Bacillus; species Bacillus cereus group sp. RP37. The sequence continues at coordinate 911,480 of NZ_JARVHP010000001.1, forward strand.
AAAGAGATTTCTGTTGTCTATTATAGAAATATAAAGTAGTGCGAAAGGGGTAAGTGACATGACATATATATTAAAAACGAACCAACTGACGAAAGTATTTAAAGGGAAAGAAGTTATTTCTAGCGTTAACATGCATGTGAAAAAAGGAGAGATATACGGTTTCTTAGGGCCGAATGGTGCAGGTAAAACAACGATTATGAAAATGATCACAAATTTAATAAAACCGACGAGCGGTGATATTGAAATTTTTGGTGAGAAGTTAACAGATACATCTTATGAATTGTTAAAGCGCATGGGGACAATTATCGAATATCCAATCTTTTATGATAAATTAACGGCGAAGGAAAACTTAGAATTACATTGTGAATATATGGGGTATTACGATAAGAACGCAATTGATCATGCTTTACATTTAGTAAAACTGCACGGTATAGATGATAAAAAAGTAAAAGATTTTTCATTAGGGATGAAGCAACGACTTGGTATTGCAAGGGCGATCATGACAAAGCCAGAGTTACTCATTTTAGATGAGCCAATTAACGGTTTAGATCCAATTGGTATTAAAGAATTAAGAGACTTATTTAAAATGCTCTGCAAAGAATACGGTATTACATTATTAGTTTCTAGTCATATTTTAGGTGAGATGGAACTAATGGCAGATACAATTGGTGTGATTCAAAATGGAAAACTAATAAAAGAAGTTTCAATGAAGAGCATTAACGGAAAACAAACAGAGTACATTGAAATTACTGTTCCTGATGTGAAGCGTGCAGCTTATATTTTAGAAGATAAACTCGGTATAAAAAATTACAAAATAATGAGTGGAAACATGATTCGTGTGTATGATACGTCAGCGACGCAACAAGCTATTTCAAAAGCACTTATTATGAACGATGTAGAAATTGAAAGTATTAATAAGAAACATAGTTCCTTAGAAGAATATTTCTTAAATGTAATGGATGGAGAGGGCATTCATGCTTAATGGATTGTTAGTGAATCTAGTAAGTGGGTTAATTGTAATGTTCATAAGTGGGATTTTATATTATAGAAAACCAGAGCGGAAATGGGCGTTAATTTTACTAGTGATAGGGATATTAAGCGTAAGTACAGCTGGAATTAGAATGTTAGCAGCGTAGAGATAGTTATATAAAGAATGGAGGAGTGGTTTGTATGCTTAGATTAATGAAGCTTGAGTGGAAAAAGCATCGATTATCTAGTTACTTTAAAAGTGTAGCAATTTGTATTATAGCAATTTTCGCTGCAGTAAGCCTTATGGCATTAGGAATTAAAGCCGAGGGAGACGTGCTCTTCTCTGACTTCACACAGAACATGGCTTTAGCAAATGTTTTTATTAGGATAACATTCATTATTTTTAGTTCGGTCATTTTATCACGTTTAGTAATTGATGAGTATAAGAACAAAACAATGCAACTATTGTTTATGTATCCACTACAAAGGAAAATGTTAATGAGAGCGAAATTAACAATTGTTTTTTGTTTTTGTTTTGTGAGCACGATTATCGCTACTTTTATTATTAGTTTGCTCGTATATTTTGTGAGTCCAATGATGGGACTGATTGAAACGCCAGCTACGATAGGTGAAATAATAGCTATCGTTCCAACTACTATTATAAGTGCATTTATGATATCTGGTATAAGTTTAATTCCTTTGTTTTTTGGGATGAGAAAGAAATCAACACCGACAACGATTACTTCGGCAGTAATAATTGGTATGCTGATTAGTGGTAACGTTGGGGCTGGAAGCAATCAAGTAAGTATGTTTGATTTTATAGCTATCCCAATAGTGCTCTGTTTATTAGGGGTTTTCATTAGTTATCTATCCTATCGTAAAATCGACAAGATCGATGTGGCGTGAAGTAAGATTAAAACAACAATGAACTGGGGTATGAATGTTGAAAAAAATAATAGTAATTGCAATATTATTAATTACAATTGCTAGTGTGGTTTTGGGTTTTAAGACATTTCAGGGGAAAGATTTTAAGAAAGAAAAGTCTTTTGAGATAAATCATATAAAAGAAATAGAAGTAGACAATGAAAACTGGGATATTGAATTTAAAAGTACAGACGCTAATAAAATAGTAATTTCTGCTCAAGGTCAACAAGTGGATAAAATAGATCCTGTCAAAATAGAAAATGATGAAAATAAAATTGTGATTAAGCAAAAACAAAAGGTGACTAAATTTTTTAATGGTTTTACGTTTAGGAAGAAAAATAGTATATCTATAACTGTTCCGAAGAAAGAAATAGATAAAATTGTATTAAATAATAAATCGGGTGATGTGAAAATAAGAGATATAGTAGTAAAAAGTATTGTGACGAAAGGCAAATCTGGAGATGAAATGATTGTAGGGCTATCGGCAGAGAAGGGGGAATTCACATCCGAAAGTGGAGATTTAATGTTAAAAGATAGTTCATTACAAGAAGTAAATATAACTTCTACTACTGGCGATAATTATGTAAAAAATGTAAAAAACGAAAATATGAACATCACTTCAACATCCGGTGAAGTATTACTGAAAGATATGACAGAAGGAAAATCATTATTTGTAGAAACAAAATCAGGCGACATTGGCGTAAGGTATAAAGGTGTTCCGGCTTCTTTAAAGCTTACGGCTAAAAGTAATTCGGCTGACATAATAGTGAATGTAGACGGACTTAAGAAAGATAAAAATACAGAAAAGATAAAAGAAGGAACCATCGGTGACGCAAAAAATGAAGTGAAGATTTTAAGTAAAACAGGAGCGATTTATATTGATTAAAATGTAAATGAAAGGAGGACTATTATGCTACGTTTAATGAAGCTAGAAATGAAGAAGTTTAAGCTTGGCTGGTATGTAAAAGGGGCAGTTATTGCAAATATCGCTATACTGGCATTAATGATCTTTACGAGCATTGTTGCTCAAGTAGAAGGTGATCCAGAAATAAGGGATCCGCAGATGATGTTGTTAACGGCTAGTACATTAGTAAGAGCAACATTCATTATTTTTGGTAGTGTGTTAATCGCAAGGTTAATAATTAGTGAATATAAAAATAAGACAATACTACTTATGTTTTCTTATCCAATTAACCGAAAGAAAATGATGGTTAGTAAGTTGGTTATTACAGCAACATTAACATTTATAACAGTTATTGTATCTAATATCTTAGTAGTAGGAATGTTCTTTGGGATAGATAGCTATTTTTCAATTCTTCCTAATTCATTCACAGTAGATCAATTGATGCGAGAAGGGATAAACCTTGTTCCTTTAGCCGTTGCAACTGCGGGAATGAGTTTAATCCCATTATATTTTGGAATGCGTAAACGTTCAGTGCCAACTACAATTGTTTCATCTCTTATCGTTGTATCAATTGCAATGAATACCAACCCAGCGTTTTCTACAGCAACTTTTCTTCCCCTTCAACTAGCATTGGCGGCAATTGGAGTTGCGATTGCATATTACGGAATTAAAAATATAGAGAGGGAAGATGTAACAGTATGACAAGAATACGTAAAAAAGAGTTGGCGTTACAGTTACACCAACTCTTTTTTGTATATGTATGCTTCGTTACTACTCTGTAAATTTAGAGTGTGTGCTTACATACTCTTGAACTCCTGGAGAAATGTTAAAGTTATTAGGACTTTTATATTACGATAGTAAACTCTCCGTCTCTACTTGTCTCAAAGGAGATTGCATAGCGGTTCATTTTAGCATCGTAAGAAGTATTTTTGACTTCCGCATCTCCCACTGATTAAAGTTTCACTTTATTTCAACGTATTTTTTCCACAAAACAATCATTTAGCAAAAAAATAGTTTCACATGAAACAAATTACAGAAAAAGACAAGATGTGTAAACACCTTGTCTTTTTCTGTTACATTTTAGGAGCTTCCATTCCAGCAGCAGCCCATTCTTCTTTTGCAGGGCCATATACGCCAGGGACTGTTAAGCCAGCTTGTCGCATTAAGACAGTCATTTGTCCGCGGTGATGATTTTGGTGATTGATAAGTGTCATTAAAAATATAGAATTCGGCATAGGGCGGCCAAAGAAGTCATTCATAGTAGCTAAGTCTTTATCAGTCCATTCGCTTTGAAGTGCTTCAACAAAAGCCGCATTCACTTTACGATACCCATCTGCAATTTTTTTAGCTGAAGTTGGTACAGGATAATCTTTCGTTTCTCCTTCAAACTTAAGCCTAGTACCAGATAGCATAACAGGAATTGCCGTCACGATATGCCAAGCAACTCTGCCTAACGTCCAGTGTCCAGGTGCGATTTCTTGTAACAAAGATTCATCTGTTAGTACATCGAGCATCTTTTGAGTAGACTCAGCCTCGTATTTCCATGATTGTAGAAAGCCTTCAATAGTTTGGTACATATTTATCCCCCCTAGTTATGTTCATAGGTTAAATTCGTGAGAGATAATATAATTCCTGTTCCACAAGAAAGAATTCGTTAAGTGTTGTTAAAATATGGAAATGATTAGAAAGTGTTTGTAAAAGTGTCAGAAAACGAATGTGTTGACGATACTTTATTAATCGTTTGGTACAACATTAGTAGTTATGATGAAAATCGTGGGAAGTTTAGAAGGTGGCTTATATCTGTTGCGAAGTTTAAAGCCATTGATTATAAATGAAAAGGTAAAAATTCCAACGAAAAATAAGGGGTTATACGGATATTGCTATGTAAGATTGGAATCCATATGTGTATGAAGGATTTAGAAAAGGAATTTCATTTAACGAGAGAGGCGAAAGTACAAGCAAAAGGAGATAGTATCGCATGTAATAATTATTAGAATGTACGGGATAAATCTATATTTAGCTCCACTGAATAAAGTTTTTCGTTCTTATTTGATAGGTGTTTTTTTATTTCTTACTTGTACTTAAAAGATTGAATTTGAAGGAAGGGATCAACATGTCTTCATGGAGCAATAACATAAATGGATATTGTGGGTGTAATAATCAAAATGGTGTACATGTTGATTCATGCTGTTTTAGTTGCGATGGGACAGTTCCTAAGCTGGGCCCAACAGGTCCGACGGGAGCAACAGGTCCAACAGGAGCGACGGGAATAACGGGTCCAACGGGAGCGACGGGAATAACAGGTCCAACGGGAGCGACGGGAATAACAGGTCCAACGGGAGCGACGGGAATAACGGGGGTAACAGGAGCGACGGGAATAACAGGTCCAACGGGTCCAACGGGAGCGACGGGAATAACAGGTCCAACGGGAGCGACGGGAATAACAGGTCCAACGGGTCCAACGGGAATAACAGGAGCAGCAGGTCCAACAGGAGCGACGGGAATAACAGGAGCAACAGGTCCAACGGGAGCGACGGGAATAACAGGCCCAACAGGAGCGACGGGAATAACAGGAGCAACAGGTCCAACAGGAGCGACGGGAATAACAGGAGCAACGGGTCCAACGGGAGCGACGGGAATAACGGGGGTAACAGGAGCGACGGGAATAACAGGAGCAACAGGTCCAACGGGAGCGACGGGAATAACGGGAATAACAGGCCTAACAGGAGCGACGGGAATAACGGGGGTAACAGGAGCGACGGGAATAACAGGAGCGACGGGAATAACGGGGGTAACAGGTCCAACAGGAGCGACGGGAATAACGGGGGTAACAGGTCCAACAGGAGCAACGGGAGCGACGGGAATAACAGGAACAACGGGAATAACAGGTCCAACGGGAGCGACGGGAATAACGGGTCCAACGGGAGCAACAGGTGAAACCGGAGCAACTGGCACAAGTATAACGGCAACATACGCGTTTGCAAATAATACGTCGGGTTCAGCGATATCGGTACTTCTCGGTGGAACAAATGTCCCGCTTCCAAACAATCAGAATATCGGTCCGGGAATTACGGTTTCTGGGGGAAATACAGTATTTACGGCTGCAAATGCAGGGAATTATTATATTTCATATACAATTAATATAACCGCTTCGTTATTAGTTAGTTCACGCATTACAATTAATGGAGCACCGCTTGCTGGGACTATCAATTCGCCTGCCTTGGCAACCACATCTTTTAGTGCAACAATTATTACGACTCTTGCGGCTGGAAGTGCTATTAGTTTGCAACTATTTGGTTTGTTAGCTGTTGCTACATTATCAACAACTACACCAGGAGCTGTGTTAACGATAATAAGATTAAGCTAAATAATGACTCTCTTATTCTTTTATAGATTAGGAGAGTTTCTACATATAATAAGAAGTTAATGGAGTGAAGCATAGTTATATAAAAGTCAGAATATTATGATTGTAACGTTATGGTGACTATAATATAATGAAAATAACCATCATGAATGAACATTCATTTATCCCGCATTAACGGGCAGTAAGATCCCACCTCAAAATTCAGCGAAAGTAAAGAAGTTAACTGGGTGATCAACTGCCCGTAAAAGCCCGATTTGTTCAACTAATAATCAGTGGGGAAACAACCCCCCCACTGATTAAAGTTTCACTTTATCTTTTATGTATTTGAAGGGGGAATGAAGGTGGAAAAACCATGGTTGAAAAGTTATCCAGAAGAAATTCCAAGTACGATTTCTTATGAAATTCAGCCGCTTCATGGATATGTGGAACAGGTGGCTTCTCGCTATCCAGGAAAGAAAGCGCTTCACTTTTTAGGGAAGGATATCACATTTTCAGACTTCCACGATAAGGTGAAGAAGTTTGCGAATTATCTTCAAAAGCTCGGTGTGGAAAAGGGTGATCGAGTTGCTATTATGTTGCCGAACTGTCCGCAATCCGTAATTGGTTATTATGGTACATTACTTGCGGGAGGTATCGTAGTACAAACAAATCCACTATATACAGAAAGAGAATTAGAATACCAGCTTCATGACTCCGGAGCAAAAGTAATTCTTTGTCTCGATTTAGTGTTTCCAAGAGTAACGAATGTTCAATCTGCTACAAAAATTGAACATATTATCGTAACTCGGATTGCGGACTTTTTACCCTTCCCTAAAAATTTACTTTATCCATTTGTACAAAAAAAGCAGGCAAATCTTGTCGTGAATGTGTCGGAAAGCGAAACGATTCATCTATGGAAATCAGTAGAACGAGAAAGTAATGTTAATATTGAAGTTCCTTGTGATCCTGAAAATGATCTAGCTCTTTTGCAGTATACAGGGGGAACAACGGGATTTCCAAAAGGGGTTATGTTGACGCATAAAAACCTTGTTTCGAACACTTTGATGGGAGCTCATTGGCTATATAATTGTAAAGAAGGAGAAGAAGTAATTCTTGGTGTCCTTCCGTTCTTTCATGTGTATGGGATGACAGCTGTAATGAATTTAAGTATTATGCAAGGATATAAAATGGTGCTGATTCCGAAGTTTGATATGAAAATGGTTTTTGAAGCAATAAAAAAACATAAAGTCACACTATTTCCAGGGGCACCAACCATTTATATTGCTCTATTAAATAGTCCCCTCTTAAAAGAATATGATATTTCTTCTATCGAGGCTTGTATTAGTGGATCTGCCCCGCTTCCTGTAGAAGTACAGGAAGAGTTTGAGAGAGTCACAGGTGGAAAATTGGTAGAAGGTTATGGATTAACGGAGTCGTCGCCAGTTACACATGGGAATTTTTTGTGGGAAAAACGCGTGCCAGGAAGTATTGGTGTGCCGTGGCCAGATACAGAGGCAAACATTATGTCACTTGAAACTGGAGAGGCTTTACCTCCGGGTGAACTTGGTGAAATTGTTGTAAAGGGTCCTCAAATTATGAAAGGGTATTGGAATAAGCCAGAAGAAACAGCAGCTGTATTACAAGACGGGTGGCTCCATACAGGGGATGTTGGTTACATGGATGAAGATGGCTTCTTCTATGTAAAAGACCGTAAGAAAGATATGATTGTTGCGAGTGGATTTAATGTGTATCCTCGTGAAGTAGAAGAAGTATTATATGAGCATGAAAAAGTGCAAGAAGTAGTGACGATTGGAGTTCCAGATCCGTACCGAGGAGAGACAGTTAAAGCATTTGTTGTGTTAAAAGAAGGTACGGAGTGCTCTGAGGAAGAATTAAATCAGTTTGCACGTAAATATTTAGCCGCTTATAAAGTGCCGAAAGTATATGAGTTTAGAGATGAATTGCCGAAAACGACAGTCGGAAAAATTTTACGCCGTGCTCTAATAGATGAAGAGAAGCGAAAGAATGAGGATGAGCAAACGGGCTAAGGCCCTTTCTTTTTGAAAAAATAGGATTGACACTTTTCTAAATAGTCAGTATTATAAGAATATGAATGACTATTCATTCAGTCATCTTCTTGAAGGGGACAGTAAAGTGAAGAAAAATAGACCGAAATACAATCAAATTATTGATGCGGCAGTCATTGTGATTGCGGAGAATGGGTACCACCAAGCGCAAGTTTCTAAAATCGCAAAGCAAGCTGGGGTAGCTGATGGCACGATTTATTTATATTTTAAAAATAAAGAAGATATATTAATATCCTTATTCCAAGAGAAGATGGGAGAATTTGTCGAAACAATTCGTCAAAAAACAGCAGGAATTGAAAGCGCTGTATCGAAGTTATTCATGTTGGTAGAAACGCACTTCGTGCTGTTGTCGCAAAATGATCCTCTTGCTATCGTTACGCAATTAGAGCTAAGACAGTCTAATCAAGACTTGCGCCTTAAAATAAATGAAGTATTAAAAGGCTACTTACAAGTTATGGATGAGATTTTAGAGACTGGTATAAAACAAGGTGAGTTTCAAGCGGATTTAAATGTTCGCGTGGCAAGACAAATGATCTTTGGAACAGTAGATGAAGTTGTGACCAATTGGGTAATGAGCGATCATAAGTATGATCTGGTCGCACTTTCAAAAACGGTACATGGGCTACTTATTGCAGCTTGTGGTTATCGTCAATAATGGGAGGGATCATGTTGAAATTCCTATCTGTAAGAGTTGAAGATCATATCGCGGTGGCGACGTTAAATCACGCACCAGCGAATGCGATGTCTTCACAAGTTATGCATGACGTTACTGAATTAATTGATCAAGTGGAAAAGGATGATAACATTCGTGTTGTTGTTATTCACGGTGAAGGACGTTTCTTCTCAGCAGGAGCAGATATTAAAGAATTTACATCTGTTACTGAAGCGAAGCAAGCAACAGAATTAGCACAGCTTGGACAAGTTACGTTTGAGCGTGTTGAAAAATGTTCAAAACCAGTTATTGCGGCAATTCATGGAGCGGCACTGGGCGGCGGCCTTGAGTTTGCTATGTCTTGCCACATGCGCTTTGCAACTGAAAGTGCAAAACTTGGTTTACCTGAATTAACACTTGGATTAATTCCTGGTTTTGCAGGTACACAGCGCTTACCACGTTATGTTGGGAAAGCAAAAGCTTGTGAAATGATGTTAACAAGTACACCGATTACTGGTGCAGAAGCATTGAAATGGGGACTTGTTAACGGATTGTTCTCTGAAGAATCATTTTTAGATGATACGCTTAAAGTCGCAAAACAAATTGCTGGAAAAAGTCCAGCAACAACTCGTGCTGTACTAGAGTTATTGCAAACGACAAAATCGTCTCATTACTATGAAGGTGTACAACGTGAATCACAGATTTTTGGTGAAGTATTTACGAGTGAAGATGGAAGAGAAGGTGTAGCTGCATTTTTAGAAAAGCGTAAACCTTCATTTAGTGGCAGGTAGTTCAATTATTTTTTTAATATAAATTAACAGAAAATTAAAATTGATAGAATCTTTCTGAAAAACAAGGGGGTAAATGGAATGAACATCTACGTACTCATGAAACGAACATTTGATACAGAAGAAAAAATCGTAATTAAAAACGGTGCAATTTACGATGGCGAAGCGGAATTCATCATCAACCCTTACGATGAATATGCAATTGAAGAAGCAATTCAAGTAAGAGACGCACAAGGCGGAGAAGTTACAGTTGTAACAGTCGGTGGCGAAGATAGTGAGAAAGAACTTCGTACTGCATTAGCGATGGGCTGTGATAAAGCGGTATTAATTAATATTGAAGATGATGTGGAAAATGGTGACCAGTTCACGACAGCAAAAGTGCTTGCTGAATATTTAAAAGATAAAGATGCAGATTTAATTTTAGGCGGAAACGTTGCAATTGATGGTGCATCTGGACAAGTCGGTCCACGCGTAGCTGAAGCGTTAAATATTCCGTACGTAACGACAATTACAAAACTTGAAATTGACGGTACAAACGTGAAGATTGAGCGTGATGTTGAAGGTGATACTGAAGTGATTGAAACTTCATTACCAGTTTTAGTAACGGCACAACAAGGTTTAAATGAACCGCGTTATCCATCGCTTCCAGGTATTATGAAAGCGAAGAAAAAGCCACTAGAAGAAGTAGAATTAGATGATTTAGATTTAGAAGAAGATGATGTGGAAGCAAAGACAAAAACAATTGAAATCTATTTGCCTCCTAAGAAAGATGCAGGAAAAGTGTTACAAGGCGAGCTGCAAGATCAAGTAAAAGAACTTGTATCGTTGCTCCATACAGAAGCGAAAGTAATCTAATAAAATACGAAATTATATATGCAGGAGGGAAAATCTATGGCTCGTAAAGTATTAGTAATGGGTGAAGTTCGTGATGGATCGCTACGTAACGTTTCGTTTGAAGCGGTAGCAGCAGCAAAAACAATTGCAGAAGGCGGTGAAGTAGTAGGTCTTCTAGTTGGAGATAGCGTTGCCTCTTTTGCAAATGAATTGATTCATTACGGTGCAGATCGCGTTGTGACAGTTGAAAATGATAAATTAAAATCATATACATCTGATGGTTATGCACAAGCGTTTTTAGCTGTATATGCGGAAGAAAATCCAGAAGGTATTGTCTTTGGACATACAGCACTTGGTAAAGATTTATCACCAAAATTAGCAGCGAAGCTTGAAGCTGGTTTAGTTTCTGACGTAACTGCTTTAGAGGTTGAAGGTGGAAATGTTATCTTCACTCGTCCAATTTACTCTGGTAAAGCATTCGAGAAGAAGATTGTAACAGACGGTATCTTATTTGCGACAGTACGTCCAAATAACATTGCAACGCTTGAAAAAGATGAGTCTCGCAGTGGTGACGTATCTTCTATTACAGTTGATGTGAAAGATTTACGTACAATCATTCAAGATGTTGTCCGTAAAACAGCAGAAGGTGTTGATCTTTCTGAAGCGAAAGTTATTATCGCTGGCGGACGCGGTGTGAAGAGTGAAGAAGGCTTTAAACCATTAAAAGAGTTAGCTGACGTACTAGGCGGTGCTGTTGGGGCATCTCGTGGTGCTTGTGACGCTGAGTATTGCGATTACTCATTACAAATTGGTCAAACTGGTAAAGTTGTTACGCCAGACTTATACATTGCATGTGGTATTTCTGGTGCGATTCAGCATTTAGCTGGTATGTCTAACTCAAAAATAATCGTTGCGATTAATAAAGATCCAGAAGCAAGTATCTTCAAAGTAGCTGACTACGGTATTGTCGGTGATTTATTCGAAGTCTTACCTCTTTTAACAGAAGAGTTTAAAAAGTTAAAAGTACATTCATGATTTAAGTACCCTTGAGTTCCAAGTGAAGTACCCCTATATATAGAAAAAGGTGAGAGATCCCCTGTCTCTCATCTTTTTAGTATTTCATCCGTATTTTTATATAGTATAAAGGGGCATTTTTTTGTTACAATACATAACGATACATATTATTCGCCACGTATATAAGTTAATGATATACTCTTGGTAGAATATACTTGAAGGAGGAAATAAAATGGCAATTGTAAATGCAAATGACCAAAGCTTCGCAGCTGAAACTAGCGAAGGTGTTGTATTATTAGATTTCTGGGCACCTTGGTGTGGACCTTGTAAAATGATCGCTCCTGTATTAGAGGAAATCGATGCAGAACTAGGCGAAAAAGTAAAAGTAGTAAAAGTAGACGTTGATGAAAATCAAGAAACTGCTCGTCAATTCGAAGTAATGAGCATTCCAGCTCTTTTCGTATTAAAAGACGGTAAAGTAGTTGATCAAGCGTTAGGTTACAAACCGAAAGAAGCGTTAGTAGAATTAGTTTCTAAACACTTCTAAAATAAAGGGGCTGCCATTTGGTAGCTTTTTTTATTTTCCTTTTTTACACCTTTCCGTTACAATAAAAGAACGTATGTTGGGTGTTTTGGCATAGTATGTTTTCATGTGAAAATAAAAATGCTAAGCATGTAGAAATGGAGGGTGACGAGTGCACGAACATTTAAAAGAGAAGCTGGCTATTTTACCAGATCAACCTGGTTGTTATTTAATGAAAGATAAGCAAGGAACGGTTATATATGTCGGAAAGGCAAAAGTGCTTAAAAATCGTGTGCGCTCGTACTTTACTGGTTCGCATGATGGGAAAACACTGCGGCTTGTCGGAGAAATTGTAGATTTTGAATATATTGTAACTTCCTCAAATCTAGAGGCTCTCATTTTAGAGTTAAATTTAATAAAAAAACATGATCCAAAATATAATATTCAATTAAAAGATGATAAAACATATCCTTTTATTAAAATTACAGCTGAAAAACAGCCGCGATTACTCATTACGCGAAACGTAAAAAAGGATAAAGGAAAGTATTTTGGACCTTATCCGAATGCACAATCAGCTCACGAAACGAAAAAACTGCTAGATCGTATGTACCCGCTTCGTAAGTGCTCAAATATGCCCGATAAAGTTTGTTTATATTATCATATGGGTCAATGTTTAGCACCTTGTGTGAAAGAAGTGACGGAAGAACAAAACAAAGAAATTGTAGATGAAATTATTAAGTTTTTAAATGGTGGACATAAAGAAGTTCGCTCAGAATTAGAAACAAAGATGTATGAAGCTTCAGAGAAACTAGAATTTGAACGTGCAAAAGAGTTACGTGATCAAATTGCTCATATTGATGCAATTATGGAAAAACAAAAGATGATTATGAGTGACTTAGTAGATCGTGATGTGTTTGGATATGCAGTTGATAAAGGATGGATGTGTGTTCAAGTTTTCTTCGTTCGAAAAGGAAAGCTAATTGAGCGTGATGTTTCTATGTTTCCAATTTACGATGAACCAGAAGAAGGATTTTTAACGTTTATCGGTCAATTTTATGAAAACAGCAGTCATTTTAAGCCGAAGGAAATTGTCGTTCCAGGAAGTATAGACTCAGAATTAGTAGAGCGCTTTTTAGAAGTTGAAGCGACACAGCCGAAACGTGGTAAGAAAAAAGATCTTGTAGAATTGGCAAATAAAAATGCGAAGATTGCTCTTGAAGAGAAATTCTATTTAATTGAACGTGATGAAGAGCGAACGATTAAGGCGGTAGATCATTTAGGAAAGCAGCTCGGAATTGAAACACCGTATCGTATTGAAGCATTTGATAACTCAAATATTCAAGGAACAAATCCAGTTTCCGCAATGATTGTTTTTATCGATGGGAAACCAGCAAAGAAAGAGTACAGGAAATATAAAATTAAAACGGTTCAAGGACCGGATGATTATGAGTCTATGAGAGAAGTTGTGAGACGCCGTTATACAAGGGCCCTTAAAGAGAGTTTACCATTACCAGATTTAATCATTATTGATGGCGGAAAAGGCCATCTGGCAGCTGTAAGTGATGTTCTAGAAAATGAGCTTGGGTTATATATTCCGATGGCAGGTCTTGTAAAAGATGACAAACATAAAACTTCCCATTTAATTATTGGGGATCCACCTGAACCTGTGATGCTTGAGAGGAATAGCCAAGAATTTTATTTATTGCAGCGCATTCAAGATGAAGTGCATCGATTTGCGATTACATTCCATCGTCAATTACACGGGAAATCTGTTATTCAATCAGCACTGGATGATATTCCAGGAATCGGTGATAAACGGAAAAAGGTATTGTTAAAACATTTTGGTTCATTAAAGAAGATGAAAGAAGCTTCGGTAGCAGAATTTGTCGAAGCGGGTATGCCGAAAAATGTCGCGGAAACAATTTATACGTATTTAACAGATAAGAAGACGTTGTAGTTTACAATGTCTTCTATTTTTTGTTATAATTTCTGAAGATTTAAAATAAATTGATGTGAATGAAAATACAAAAAAGTCAACTAAACTGATATGTCTAGTTGACTGCAGGTAATGCCTTACACTTCAATGAGATCTTTTATATCCCATTTCACAAGAAATGTAATAGAGTCAGAACGTTTTTTCTTTTCTTCGTATGACTCTGCAACGACGTTCCGTTGCTTTTGAATTTGTTCAGCGATGAATCCAGCTTCTAGTTGATAAGAAGAATGCCTTTTTTGTTTTTGACGTTCTGCAATGAGTGTGCCTTTAAGTTGGAACTGCATTTCACGACGCTTATGTTCAATAATGCTTAAAGTGCCCCAGCCAGCTTTTTCAAAGAACTGAATGACTTCTTCAATTGTTTCTAGTGGATATTTTCTTGCAAGGTTTCTACCAGACCAGTATAAAATACCATCTAAATCGTTGCCGATTAAATCAGGTAGTAATTCTTCACGTAGCAATTCATAAGCGAAGGCGTTCAATGAAACATCTTCTAAAGATGTTATATCGATTGTATTTTTACTCACAATATTCCCCTCTTTCTATAGGGATTATTATATAACATTTTTCATTTATAAAAACAGATTTTTCTTTAGGTAAATCTGAATATCTAAGAAGAAAAAAAGAATTGGCAAATTATATGCAAATTATGTATACGTTTTCTTGACGCTTCGACAAAAATAGGGGTAAAATGAACTTGTTATCAAATTATGCTGAAATATTTCGAATAATTTTTTCAGTTTTTCTTATGCCAATAGTGAAAAAACATTATTGTTATAAATTAATCTGAAAACAGCAGTCAAACATTCAAGGGGGTAATGGGGACATGAAAGGCCGCGAGTATACGTTTCGTAAGTGGCACTCATTAATGGGGGTCATCCCGGTTGGTGTCTTTTTGACGCAACATCTAATTGTAAACAACTTTGCAACAAGAGGAGCAGAGGCTTTTAACAAAGCTGCAGGCTTTATGGAGCTCCTTCCATTCCGGTATGCGCTAGAAATTTTCATCATCTTTTTACCGATACTGTACCATGCTATATATGGCTTATATATTGCATTTACAGCTAAGAACAATGCGGTTTCTTACGGTTATTTCCGTAACTGGATGTTCGTCTTCCAAAGAATTTCAGGTATCGTTACGCTGATTTTCATTTCTTGGCACGTCTGGGAAACTCGTATTCAAGCAATGTTAGGTAAAGAGGTAAACTATGATATGATGGCAGATATTTTAAACAATCCAGCTATGTTTGCATTCTACTTAGTTGGTGTTGTTTCAACAATTTTCCACTTTGCAAATGGACTATGGACATTCTGCATCAGCTGGGGAATTACAGTATCTCCACGTTCACAAAGAATCTCTACTTATGTAACATTAGCTATTTTCTTAGGTCTATCTTATGTAGGTGTGAGTGCATTATTAGCGTTCATCGATCCACAGCTAGCAAATCAGTAAGGAGTGGGAGAGCATGAAAGGGAAACTTATAGTAGTCGGCGGTGGCTTGGCTGGCTTAATGGCAACGATTAAAGCGGCAGAAGCAGGAGTAAATGTTGAACTGTTTTCTTTAGTACCAGTAAAACGTTCACATTCTGTATGTGCTCAGGGCGGAATTAACGGTGCCGTAAATACGAAAGGTGAAGGGGATTCTCCATGGATCCACTTTGACGATACAATTTATGGTGGGGACTTCTTAGCGAACCAACCACCAGTTAAAGCAATGTGTGAAGCAGCACCTGGTATCATTCATTTAATGGACCGTATGGGTGTTATGTTCAACCGTACGGAAGAAGGACTTCTTGATTTCCGTCGATTTGGTGGAACGCAACATCACCGTACAGCATTTGCTGGTGCAACAACTGGACAGCAATTACTTTACGCATTAGATGAGCAAGTACGTCGTCACGAAGTAGCAGGACTTGTAACGAAATATGAAGGTTGGGATTTCTTACGAGCTGTTGTTGATGATGAAGGTGTGTGCCGAGGAATCGTTGCACAAGACTTACAAACTATGGAGATTAAAAGTTTCCAAGCTGATGCCGTGATTATGGCAACAGGGGGCCCTGGTATCATCTTCGGAAAATCAACAAACTCCATTATTAATACAGGTACAGCAGCGTCGGCTGTATATCAACAAGGCGCTTATTATGCAAATGGTGAGTTCATTCAAATTCACCCAACGGCAATTCCAGGAGACGATAAATTACGTCTTATGAGTGAATCTGCACGTGGTGAAGGTGGACGTGTTTGGACATATAAAGATGGTAAACCATGGTACTTCTTAGAAGAAAAATATCCAGCTTACGGAAACCTTGTACCTCGTGATATCGCAACGCGTGAAATCTTTGATGTTTGCGTAGAGCAAAAACTAGGTATTAACGGTGAAAACATGGTGTACTTAGATCTTTCTCATAAAGATCCGAAAGAACTAGATATTAAACTTGGTGGAATCATTGAAATCTATGAGAAATTTACAGGTGACGATCCTCGTAAACTACCAATGAAAATCTTCCCAGCTGTTCACTATTCAATGGGCGGACTATGGGTTGACTATAAGCAAATGACGAGTATTCCAGGTTTATTTGCAGCAGGTGAGTGTGATTATTCTATGCACGGTGGTAACCGCCTTGGTGCAAACTCACTATTATCAGCAATTTACGGTGGTATGGTAGCAGGACCAAATGCAATTGAATATATGAAAGGTCTTTCTAAATCATCAGATGCTGTTTCATCTACTGTATATGAGCAAAATGAATTAATCGAAACAGAGAAATTTAACAATATTTTAACGATGGATGGTAACGAAAATGCGTATGTTCTTCATAAAGAGCTTGGAGAATGGATGACAGATAACGTTACAGTAGTTCGTGAAAATAAAAAGTTACTAGAAACTGATGCGAAAATCGAAGAGTTAATGGCACGTTACAAACGCATTAACATTAACGATACAGCAAGATGGAGTAACCAAGGTGCTTCATTTACACGTCAACTTGCAAATATGTTTGAGTTAGCACGTGTTATTACAATTGGCGCATATAACCGTAATGAGAGCCGCGGGGCGCATTACAAACCTGAATTCCCAAATCGTGATGATGCAAACTTCTTAAAAACTACGATGGCAAAATTTGAAGGAGAAGGAAATGCACCAGCATTCCATTACGAAGACGTTGACGTTTCATTAATTAAACCACGTAAACGTGATTATTCTTCAAAACATGATGTAGCTGCTAAGGGTGAAGAGAAGGGGGATAAGCAACATGTCTGAGAAAACAATCCGCCTCATCATTACGAGACAAGATGGACCAGATGCACAAGAGTTTGACCAAGAGTTTGAAATTCCATATCGTCCAAATATGAACATTATTTCGGCACTGATGGAAATTCGTCGTAATCCTGTTGATGCAAAAGGAAACCAGACGACTCCGATTGCATGGGATATGAACTGTTTAGAAGAAGTATGTGGTGCTTGTTCGATGGTGATTAACGGAAAGCCACGTCAATCATGTACAGCTCTTATTGACCAGTTAGAACAACCAATTCGCTTAAAGCCGATGAAGACATTCCCGGTTGTACGTGACTTACAAGTTGACCGTAGCCGTATGTTTAATGCGTTAAAACGCGTTAAAGCTTGGATTCCAATTGATGGCACGTATGACTTAGGACCAGGACCAAGAATGCCTGAGAAGAAACGTCAATGGGCGTATGAGCTTTCAAAATGTATGACATGTGGCGTATGCTTAGAATCATGTCCAAACGTAAATAGTAAATCTGACTTTATTGGACCAGCACCGTTATCACAAGCTCGTTTATTCAACTCACATCCAACGGGTGAAATGCATAAAGCAGATCGCTTACGTGCAATTATGGGAGATGGAGGACTTGCAAACTGTGGTAACTCTCAAAACTGTGTGCAATCATGTCCAAAGGGTATTCCATTAACAACTTCAATTGCGGCATTAAACCGTGATACAACAATTCAATCGTTCAAAGATTTCTTTGGTAGCGACAATAACTATTAATAAATATGCCTCTTCATGTTGAAGAGGCAATATTTATAACTTTATTTTTCTGTTTATTCTGTTTATTTTAAGGACGAAAAGGAGAGGGAACCATGAAGAGGATTTCTTATATTGAAGACTTTGAACAATGGGAAAGTGGTTTTTCATTTTACAACCCTGTAAAAGTTCGTTTTGGTGAAGTAGATATGTTTGGGCATGTAAATAATGTCGTTGCCTTTACTTATTTTGAAGAAGCGCGTATTGCGTTGTTTAAAGAACTTGGGTTTATGCAAGAGTGGACGCATGAATCTTCAGAAACGATGATCGTTGTTGCAGATTTACAATGTAATTTTATGAAGCAAATATATTTTGATGAACAGTTGAAGGTGTATGTAAAAGCGGGATCGGTTGGGAATTCTTCTTTAGATTTGCATTATATGGTGAAAAATGCAAAAGGAGAAGTTTGTTTAGTTGGTCGTGGAATGATGGTTCAAGCATCGAAAAAAACGGGAAGAGGCGAACCTTGGCCTGAAGAGTGGAAGAAAAAATTACTACAATAATAGAGTGAAAGAAAAATAAGAGAGCAATTTGCTCTCTTATTTTTTGTCTTCCATTGCTTCTTCTAATGTTAAATGATGTTTATATATGTATGTAGCGTATGGATTTCCCACGTAGCGCAAATGCCACGGTTCATATGCATATTCTGTTGTTTCTGTTTTATCTTCTAAGTAACGAATGACAAAGCCGAATTCATGAGCATGTTCTGCAACCCATTTCCCTTCGGCTGTCTCTCCAAAAATAGGCTCTAATTGGAATTTAGCAGATTTTGAACTAATATCCATTGCTAAACCAGTTTGATGCTCACTTGTACCAGGAATGGCACTTACTGAATCAGCTTCAGCTTTTCCTTGACGTCTAACGTATGTATCATGTAATGATTTTTGGCGTTTGTATGAACGATAACCAGATACAGCTGTAAGTTCAAGTCCTTCTTTCTTTGCCGCTACAAACATATCCTCAAGCGCATTTGCAGCATCTTTGCGCAGTAACGTTTTTTCTTTATCTTTTGGACTAGTAAATGGTACGTTTGGTCTTGTTAAGTCTTCAGGTGTGTATCCATCTGGTAGTTTTCGGTGTTTATTAACTAAGACAAGATTAGATTCGGGATTTGTTACAACAGAAAAGTCGTTGTCTAGTTTTTTTGCATTATGATCAGCTTTTGGAAAAGCAGGGATCTCTTCTTTTTGGTGATTACTATGCTGTTGACTTTCGACAGCTTTCGCCTCATTTTGTAGTGGTGATTTAGAACCAAAGTATGCGAAAGAAGCGATACCGATTACAATAGTAGTGGCAGAAATAATTATTATTTTTTTCATGATGCCTTGTAATCACAGTCCTTTCTTAATAAAATATGTATTGCTTTTATTATAAGTCTAGTTTGTTGAAAAAGAAATATAAGAGTCGTAACGTAATAGAAATGCAAAGAAAATGTCAGAAAATGTGTGAAATTGTAGTATTTTTTCATTTAATTCATTTCTTATCTTTCATGAAATGAATTTTTTATGTAATATATATACATAAGAAGATGTAGCGATTATCGAGAATAAAGAACTTCTTGTATAGACTAGGAGTGAATGGGAATGGATTTTGCAACAATTATTGGACTTATTTTAGGATTTGTAGCAGTGGTAGTAGGGATGGTCGTCAAGGGCGCTGACGTAACAGCCTTATTGAATCCTGCCGCAGCATTAATTATTTTTATCGGTACATTTGCTGCAGTATGTATCGCATTTCCGATGAATCAACTAAAAAGAGTTCCAAAATTATTTAAAGTTCTTTTTGGTTCAAATAAAAAGGATTTGAGTTATGAACAGTTGCTAGAATTGTTTGTTCATTGGACATCTGAAAGTAGAAAATACGGTATTTTGTCTTTAGAGCAACAATTAGACAAAATTCAAGATGAATTTCTTTTGCGTGGTATGAAATTTGTGATTGATGGCGTATCTGCAGAAGATTTAGAACAGATTTTAGAAGCTGAATTAGAAGCAATTGAAGAAAGGCATGCAAAAGGAGCAGCAATTTTTTCTCAAGCTGGTACGTATGCACCGACATTAGGGGTTTTAGGTGCTGTTATCGGTCTTGTAGCTGCACTTGGTAATTTAACAGATATTGAAAAGTTAGGACATGCTATTTCAGGTGCATTTATTGCAACGATTTTTGGTATTTTTTCAGGTTATGTATTATGGCATCCATTTGCAAATAAGTTAAAACAAAAATCTGCAGCTGAAATCGAGAAAAAACGTTTAATTATTGATTGTTTATTAATGTTACAAGAAGGTACATATCCGTTTATTATGAAAAACCGTATTTTAGGTGCACTTTCTGCAACTGAGCGTAAAAAGCTAGAAAAAGGAGCAGAAAAAAATGCGGAGTAAGAAAAATAGAAGAGGCAAAAAGAAAAAACATGATGAGCATATCGATGAAACGTGGTTAATTCCATATTCTGATATGTTAACGTTGTTATTTGCATTGTTTATCGTTTTATTCGCAATGAGTAGTATAGATGCTGCGAAGTTTAAACAGATGGCAGTTGCTTTTCGAAGTGAATTAGCTGGGGGAACAGGTAACAAAGAATTTTTAAGTGATCAAAAGCCAAATGATGAAAAAGAATTATCAGCAAGTAGCCTTGAGGCAGAACAAGCAAAAAAACAAGAAGAAGCTAGAGCCAAAGAAAAAAAAGAGATGGATGAATTGAAAGCATTACAAAAAAAGATTGATCAATATATTAATGAAAAACAATTATCCTCTTCTTTTCAAACTAAATTAACTGAAAAGGGATTAATGGTGACAATATTAGAAAATATACTGTTTGATTCGGGGAAAGCAGATGTGAAATTAGAATCTTTAGGGATTGCAAAAGAGATGTCTAGCTTACTTGTTTCAGCGTCACCTCGTGAAATTACAGTATCCGGTCATACAGATAATGTCCCTATTGCCAATGCGCAGTTTGCGTCGAATTGGGAATTAAGTACGCAGCGGGCAGTTAATTTTATGCAAGTATTACTGCAAAATAAAGAATTACAACCAGAAAAATTTAGTGCGATTGGTTACGGAGAATACCGTTCGATTGCTCCAAACGATACACAAGAAGGAAAGGCAAAGAATAGACGTGTGGAAGTGTTTATCTTGCCTTTAACAGAGAAAGTAAAATAAAGAGGATGGCGAATGCCATCCTCTTTATTTTGCATCGAATGATTTTAAGTTGTCACGACGGATTTTATCTTTTTCTGCATCTGATTTTTTGAAATCATAATCATATAACGCGCCTTCCCAATCGCCATACATTGGATTAGGGAAAATAATAAATTTCTCACCAAATTGTGCTTTTGAATCTGCTACTGCTTGATTGCGATCTTTTACAGATTTCCCATCAAAACCTGTGAAATCAGATAAGTTATCACCGAAGAATAAGACGATATCATGGGTTTGAGAAACGAGTTCACGGCGTTTTTCTTTTCCCTTTTCTTTCGGATCTTGTAGTAATATATGTTCTTTCGTTGCTTGAGGAGCACCTACACGCTCAAGATTTTTAATTGTTGCATCTAGTTGGTTCGTTTTGCGATTTGAGATGTAATAAATATCTACACCTTTAGACTCCGTATATTTTAAGAAATCAATTGCGCCTGGAAGGGCTTCAGCTTCAGCCTTATTAATCCAATCATCCCATTTGTAAGGATAGCCTTTTCCTGTTTTTACGCTCATTGCTTGATGAGGGCTGTTGTCTAAAACAGTTTCGTCTAAATCAAGTACGATAGCAGGCTTTTTCTCTGTCCCTTTTGTAAGAGCTGCATCAAGCTTCAATTGACCAATGTTGTATCCTTGGTAGTAAAGTGCTTTCGTTTCACCAGCTGTTTGATACCATAAATCAGCCATTAATTGTTGTTCTGTTAATTTTACTTTTTCTTCTTTTGCCACTGTTTTCTCTGGTGTTCCTGAACATGCTACAAGTGATGTAGATAGAACCGCTACAGATAATAAAGTGGTGATACCCCTCTTCATCTTCATATGTATCCTCCTTGATGTTAGAAAATCATCTTATATTATATATTAAAATATAAATTTTTTTTATGAACATTTGCATATTGTCTTTTGTATATATAGTAGTATGTCCTATATTAGAAAGATGAGAAAAATAATAACAGTTATTTTGACAAGTTTTATTGTCGTAATGACAATTATAATTGACAAAAAGCACTTTATTATTTACAATTTTAACTAAATAGAACAAATGATGGATTGAGAGTGGTGTTACATATAAGAGGATGAAGTGTAGTGCTATATTTTATCCTGAATAAACATAGTCTTTGAAAGAGAGTATGAATGATACTAAAGGGGAGGCTTTATACTTTGAGTTTACAAATTCAAAACTTAACGAAACTATTTGGGGAATCAAAGGCAGTTAATGGTTTGCAAATTTCGTTACCAAAAGGTGAAGTGCTAGGATTACTTGGACGAAATGGTGCAGGGAAAACAACGACAATCAAAATGCTTCTCGGATTATTAACGCCTAATGAAGGCTCTATTACATGGGATGGAAAAACATTTGGGACTAGTGGGGTAACGATTGGATATTTACCAGAAGAAAGAGGTTTATATACAAAAAGTAGAGTAATAGACCAGTTGCGATATTTTGGTAGATTAGAAGGCATGACGAAGAAAGAAGTAGATCTTGCTATTGATCACTGGTTAGATCGATTAGCAATACCGGAATATAAATTTAAAACGGCAGGAGAGCTTTCGAAAGGGAACCAGCAAAAAATTCAATTAATTGCTGCTCTTCTTCATAATCCTGAACTTCTCATTTTAGATGAACCATTCAGTGGATTGGATCCAGTTAATGCTGGGATGTTAGCTAGCATTATTGAAGAACAAGTACAGAGCGGAAAGACAATTATTTTATCTAGTCATCGTATGGAACAAGTAGAGGCTTTTTGCCAACATGTATGTATTTTGAAAAAAGGCGAAGCAGTCGTAAAAGGCCAGTTAAGTGATATTAAAAAAGAATACGGTTTCCGTAATTTAACGATTGAAGATACAGAAGAGAATGTGAGGGGATTAGAAGCTATACATGTATCGTATGAAAAACAACAAGGCCTTCTTTATATGCAAGTACAAGATGATGCAGAAGCTCTAAAGATTTTACAACAATTGCAAGAACAAGGTGTTACCTTACGACAATTTAAAATGTTAGAGCCGACGTTAAATGAAATCTTTGTAGAGAGGGCGAAATAAAGATGCGTAAATTTTCTCATGTATTTTCATTTTATTTCAGGGAAGCGTTTTTATCTAAAAAATCATTAATTACGAGTGCGATTTTATTTCTAGTTGTGTTTGGGCTTTTTGCATTTAATCATTTCACTGCTGATAACGATAAAGGAAAAGATAAAATTGCTGTAGTAACTGAAAGTGATACTTATAAAGTGCAAGAAAGTGATGTAACAAAGTTACTTCCGTCTGCTAAAGTAACTGTAGAAAATAAGGATAAATTTAAGGCGTTACGTAAGCAAGTGGAAGATGGGGATTTAGACGGTCTATTCCGTATTACAGAAAAGAATGGTATTCCAGAAGTGACGTATATGTATAGTGGTTTTCCGAGCCAATCAACGGCTACACTTATGGCAAGTTATTTAAAAGAACAGTATACAGCGGTAATGATTGAAAAAAATAATGTATCTGCCGAAGTAGCAAAACAGTTACAGATGGAAATCCCGTTAAAGCAAGAGGCAGTAAAAGATCATGCTTCTTCCTTTGGAATTGGTTATGTTTTCTCGTTTGCTTTATATATGTTTATTATTATCTTTGGTGGTGCAATTGGAACTACGGTAGCATCTGAAAAATCATCTCGCGTTATGGAGTTAATGCTTCCGAAAGTAAAACCATTAACAATGCTACATGCTAAAATTTTAGCAATTGTTTCTAGTGCTTTACTATTACTTATTACTGCTTCCTTCGGTTTTATTGTACCGTATTTATTAGGGTGGGTAGATTTAGATAACGCATCTTTAATAGGGCTCACACTAGACTTTTCTAAATTGGATGCTGTAGTGATTAGTATGTTCTTTGTATATTTTGTCACGGGCTACTTACTATATGCGATGCTATATGCAGCGGTTGGGGCTGTTGTATCAAAAATTGAGGATGTGCAATCTCTTTCGTTCCCAATTACAATGCTAGGTATGGCAGCATTTTTTATTAGTCTTAAATCATTATTTGATCCAAATAGTACATTAGCTGTAGTTAGTTCATATATTCCATTCTTTACACCTATGGTTACCTTTTCAAGACTTGTAGCTGGTGAGGCGGGAGTTGTAGAGGTATGTGTAACGTTATTAATTTTATTGGTGACTATCGTTATTGTTAATATGATTACAAGCCGTATTTACGTAAACGGCGTAATGAATTACTCAGACAAAGTGAAATTTAAAGATTTAGCGAAATTCATAAAGCGTCAATAATGAGAGAAAAGCATGATTTCCTATTGAAATCATGCTTTTTCTTTATGTATAAATTAAAAATAGTATATAATAATAAGAGTCGTCTTTTAATAGAATGAATGCAAAGGAGGGTGTGCAGATGGGAATTAGTAGTCGTTTTACAGTAGGTGTGCATATGTTAACGTTACTTGCGATAGATCGAAACTCTCGCTGTACCTCTGAATGGATTGCTGGTAGTGTGAATACAAATCCGGTTGTGATTCGTCGCATTACAGGAATGTTGAAGAGAGCAGGACTTGTTGATGTACAAGCTGGTAAAGGTGGTACGACACTTGCTCGTGATTTAGAAGAAATTACATTACTTGATGTATATAAAGCAGTGGAAGTTGTAGAAGAAGGACAGCTATTTTCCTTCCATGAAAATCCCAACATTGAATGTCCAGTAGGAGCTAATATTCAATCGGTATTAGAAATTATTTTAATGCAAGCGCAAGAAGCGATGGAAAACGTACTTGCAAATGTAACGGTAGATCAATTAGTTACAAACTTAAAGTCTAAAATGAAAGAGTAAAAAGCGAGCATCCTCATAATGAGGGCTCGCCTTTTTTCATTCAGAAATATTGAAAATTCTATTTTTCAGTATTTAAAATAAATTTACCTACGATAGCTGCTACGATACCACCAAGAATTGGTGCAACGATGAATACCCATAGTTGAGAAAGTGCTTCTCCGCCAGCAAATAAAGCTGGTGCGATACTACGAGCAGGGTTAACAGAAGTTCCTGTTAACGGAATACCTAATAAGTGAACTAAAACTAATGTGAAACCAATTACTAATCCTGCTAGAGAAGAGCTTCCTTTTTTACCTGTTACAGCAACGATAACTAATACGAATACGAAAGTTAAAATAAATTCAACTAGAAATGCTCCAGATAAACCAAGAGTTCCAAAGCCATTTTGTCCTAAATTATCTAAAGGTGTTTTAGCAGATTGTAAAATTGTCACCAATGTTGCAGTTCCTAATAAACCACCTAAAACTTGAGCTAATACATAATAACAAAGTTCCATAGCGTTCATTCTTTTGTTGATGAACATAGCTATTGATACTGCTGGGTTAATGTGACATCCAGAAATTGTTCCGATGCTATATGCCATAGCCACAATAGATAGACCGAAAGCCATAGCGATTCCTAATGTTCCAATTCCTTCAATTCCGCCGCCAATGACAGCTACTCCAGTTCCGAATAATACAAGTACAAATGTACCAATAAACTCAGCGATTGCTTTTTTTAACATAATTTACCTCCTATTATTGCGCATGAAACGTATTATAACATAGGTTTTAGTATAATCAGCCAATGAAATACTATTCTGATAAGGCGAAATAGGGGGACAATAAAAAAAGAGTATAGTTCTATAACAAAGAACCATACTCTTTTTTTATGCTGTTTTTTTCTGTTTAACGATTGGAACAGATCGATTTAAAATGCTATTTGCAACCATTCCCAAAATAATAATAATCATTCCAAGTAGGGAAATCCCACCAGGAAATGAACCATTCAAGAAAACAATTTCGCCAAGCACGGTAAAGACCATCGTTCCAGCTTGCGTTGCTTCAACAGCTCCAAGTAGAGCGAGGTTATCTTTTGCTAGGTCAGTAGCAAAGAAAAATGTCATCGTTGCAATCACGCCGGAACATAATGCTAACAAAAACCCTTGCAGCATTTGGTTTGATGTTGGAATTCCAGTAGTAGAAAATCCATATATGCCAAGTAAAATAGTAATAGGGAGACTTCCGATTGCCATTCCTAATACACGTTGGAACGTATCAAGACGCCCGCCAACAAGTTCCATCATTTTTCGGTTACCGAATGGATATAAGAAAGCAGCTAACACGACAGGTAAAAAGCCTGAAATAAACTGAGTCATTGTAATATGACCTGCTGCAGTCGCTTGCATACAAATTACACCAAGTAAAATAAATAATGCAACATATAAACTACGAAGTGGAATTTTCCCGCGTACAAGTTTTGTACCTGATTTTGTTTCTATTTTAACGAAAAATAATGGTGATAGTAGTAGACCTGCTAAGATCGTAACTTGCCAAGTTCCAGCAACGAGCCACGCTGGAGAAAAGACAGCTGCAAAACTTAATAAGGAATAGAAACCAATACCTGCAACGGAACCCCATCCGATCCACGCCAATGGATGTTTCTTTAATTCTTCCCATAACCCCCTTAAGTTTTTGCGAAATAAAACGATAAGGAATAAAATAGGGAGAGCAAATAAAAAACGGAAGGAAGCTGTCCAAGCCCAGCTCGTTCCAGATACATTCATCGCTCGATTAATAATAAAGGTTGCGGAAAAAAAGGCTGATGATAAAAGGCCTAATAAAATTGCGCGCATGAAGTATAGCACTCCTTTCGGAATTTGATGATTATGTATAGTATAATATACTTAAAAATGATAAAAGTAAACTATTTTATACTTTAAGGTGGTTTTATAGATGAAAGAACATGAAGATATGCAAACGAAAGAAGTCATTCAGCAAGTAGGTCAGCTATTAAGACAAATTCGAAATGAACAAAAATTAAGTTTAGAAGAATTAGCCCAAAAAACAGGAGTTAGTAAATTAACATTAGGAAAGATTGAAAGAGGCGAAACGAACCCAACGTTAGCTGTCATTTGGAAAATAACGAAAGGGTTATCGATTCCTTTATCGAGATTGATGGTTGTTGGAGAACCTGTAGCTGTTGCGCGCTGCGGAGAAGGATTTGCAGTAGATGTAGGACAAACATGGCATTTAGAAACGATGTTCCGTTATACGAAAGAAACGGGGATGGAAATGCACCGTGCTTGTTTAAGATCGAATAGTATATATGAACCAGAAGCTCATCATGAAGGTGCTATTGAGCTTGTAACGGTAATGAAAGGGAAAGTATCTATTCAAGTTGAGAATGATGTATACGAATTAAATGAGTTTGACTCTATTCAATTTGAAGCGAACAAGAAACATAGTTATAGAAATGAAGAAGATGAAGTAGCAGTATTACATTTAACGATGAAATATTCTTCATGAAAAAATCCCCTATAGAAAAATCTATAGGGGATTTTTTTATACGCTGTGCTTAAATATATGAAAGAATGTTATTAGTAAGAGCGTGGCATGAGTAATAAACAAATAAAATAAACTAAAAAACCCGTCCCAAAACATAAAACAGCAATGACCCAAAGTATGCGAATGAGTGTAGAGCTAATATCAAAATATTCTCCTAAACCACCACATATACCGAATAGCATTTTATCAGTTTCGGATTTACACAATCTTTTTGACATCTTCTAATCCACTCCTTTTTATCTCGCTTTAACGGGCAGTAAGACCTCCACCTAAAAATTCAGCGAAAGCAAAGAAGTTAGGTGGGGATTAACTGCCCGTTAAAGCCCGATTGGTTTAACTAATGATCAGTGGGGGGGAGGAACACCCCCCGCTGATCAAAGTTTCACTTTATAGCAAACTATATACTTCTATTCTATATGGAAATTTATGAGAAGACTATATGGTTGTATTACATTTTTTTTAGGGAATAGTCGTAATAATTGTCTTAACTTTCAGTGGATATTAAACTTATAGTGATGAGGTGATTTCTAATAAAGGGTGGGGGAATAGAGAGATGACAGTATATTGGTTAACTAATGTAATGCTTGAATCGGGATATACATATGAAGAGGGGAGAATTTCCCAAACAGAAACAGAGTTATGTAGTTTACTCATTGAAGATGGACGAATTAAAAGAATAATAGCAGGGGCTGTTCAAGAGGAAGGGGTACTCATTCTTGATGCCAATCATTTATTGATTTTGCCCGCTTTCGAAGAGATGCATATTCATATTGATAAGACGTATTATAGTGGCCCTTGGAAAGCTTGTATGCCAGCAGAGAATATTTTTACACGTTTTCATGAAGAAGAAAAAATTCTGCCAAAGCAATTAGCAACTGCTCAAGATAGAGCGGAAAATATGCTAGCGTTATTGCTTCGAAATGGTGCAACGAATATTAGAACGCATTGTAATGTTGATCCGATTATTGGACTTGGTAATTTGGAGGCGACGTTAGCCGCGTTGGAAACATATAAAAATCAGGTTTCTGGTAGAATCGTTGCTTTTCCGCAACATGGATTATTGCGCAGTAATTCTGTACAACTTGTGAAAGATGCGATGCGTATGGGGGCGCATCTAGTCGGCGGAGTGGATCCAGCTACAGTGGATAATGATATTGAAAAATCATTACATACAATTATGGATATTGCAGTAGAATTTAATGCGGATGTTGATATTCATCTGCACGATGCAAATAATCTTGGAACGTTTACAATGAAGAGATTGGCTAGTCTAACAGAAGAAGCGGGGTGGCAAGGTCGCGTCACAATTAGTCATGCGCTTGGACTTGGTGGTGTTGCGGATAAAGAAGCTGAAGAAGTGGCAGAAAGACTAGCTGCTTTAAACATTGATATTACTTCAACGGTGCCAATTGGGAAACAAGTAATCCCGATTCCGTTATTAGATAAAAAAGGTGTGAAAGTTTCATTAGGAAATGATAGTATTACAGATCATTGGTCACCGTTTGGGACAGGTGATATGCTGCAAAAGGCAAATCGATTAGCAGAGCGTTTCGGATGGAGTGACGAAAGGTCTTTAGGAAAAGCCCTTCGCTTTATTACGGGTGGAAAAGAAACGTTAAACAATGAAGGGAAGCGAGCATGGCCGAATGTAGGAGATGAAGCGAGTTTTGTTTTGACGAATGCAACATGTACTGCTGAAGCGGTAGCGCGTCAAACAGAGAAGCGTTTAGTCGTGCATAAAGGAAATATTGTTGTTGGAAGTTTAAATGAGGTGGAATTAAATAATCTTGTGTAAAAGAATCGTTTGAATGTTTTGAGGAGGGTTCTAATTGTGAGTGTAGAACTCTTCTTTTTTATGCTTACAATATATTTCTTATAAGGAAGTTAGAAGGGATGAAGAATTTGGACAATCAACATAACCAAAATCATATTATGGGAACTTTGCAATGGTTTATATTTTTATTAGCGAATTCAATCGCACTACCAATTGTCGTTGGCGGATTATTTCATCTTACGACGGAAGAAATATTTTATTTAATGCAGCGCACATTTTTTGTAGTTGGTATATCTTCTTTTTTACAAGGGTGGCTTGGACATAGACTACCAATTGCGGATGGACCAGCTGGATCTTGGGTTGGAGTATTTACCGTGCTTGCTTATGCAACTGTCGGGCAAGATCAATTACATAGTACGTTGCAAATTTTAGAATTAGGCATGATAATTTCCGGTGTTGTTTTAGTAGGATTAGGAGTCACTGGTTTTATCGGACGTATTTTATTTTTATTTACGCCTCTTGTGACAGGGACGTTTTTACTTTTATTATGTTTACAATTAAGCGGTGTATTTTTAAAAGGGATGCTAGGAATTACTGCTACTGTTTCTCAAATTGATGGATTTACAGCATTAATTGCGTTTAGTATATTTTTGTTCGTTATTATACTATCTAATTTTGGAAAAGGTTTTGTCAAAAGTTACGCAGTTTTAATAGGATTAATTAGCGGGTGGATTCTTTTTCTCATTGCAGGAAAAGTGACGATTCCATCTCAAGTAACTCATTTTGTGCAACTTCCGCATATATTTGCTTGGGGACTTCCAAAATGGAATACAGGTATGGCTGTATCAAGTTTCGTTATGGTATGTATTTTAGTTTCAAATACAGTGGCAGCTATTATAGCGATTAATCAAGCTACCATTCAAAAAGGGACTATTGAACAGAAGCAGTTGAAGAATGGTACCTGGGTTGGTGGGGTTTCGCATATCATTTCTTCTGTATTTTCAACTGTAGGTGTCGTGCCGTTACCAGCAACGGCAGGATTTATACGTTTAACGAAACAAAAGTATATACGATCGTTCTTACTGGCATGTATGTTACTAGTCGTAATGTCGCTGTTTCCGAGTATTATTCGTTACTTAGCATCTTTACCATCCGCGGTCGCCTCTGCGGTTTTACTGGCTTCGTTCGTACAGCTAATTGGAATTGGATTTCATAATATAAAACAAGTGCCAATGAGCGAAAGGAATGTAACGATTTTAGGAGTTGCTGTATTATTTGGAAGCGGTGTTATGTTTCTACCGTCTGGAGCACTCCAATCTTTGCCTTCTGTTATGCAATATATATTCGGAAATGGATTGTTCGTAGGTACAGTTGTTAGCATATTACTAGAACAAATGTGGCGTATTGAAAAGTGAGTGGATACAAAGAGTATCTGCACTGTATAAAAGTCTAAAATAACATGTGAAATAAAGCCCATTTTCATTCACCACCTGCACATTTCGTTCATACAATATCTTGACTAAATAAACACCCAACTTACACATACACGGCTCTGGCTTAAGCAAGGAGGGTTATACCAGTTGAAGGAAAAAGCGTATCAATCTAAACCGTTACTCACAAAGAGAGAAAGAGAAGTATTTGAATTACTGGTTCAAGATAAAACAACGAAGGAAATTGCAGGTGAACTTTTTATCAGTGAAAAAACAGTACGCAATCACATCTCAAACGCAATGCAAAAGCTAGGAGTTAAAGGACGTTCACAAGCAGTTGTTGAGCTTCTTCGCATGGGAGAGCTCGAACTATAAAAAGAAAGCCGACTTTTATACGAGGAGTCGGCTATTTTTCTGTTTGCATTTGAAATGGAGAAGGTATCTCAGACTCTAGAAGAGAAGAGATGTTTAATAAAAGAAGGATTCTTTATTACGCGGTTTTGTGAAAACTTATCTGGCAGTACATATTTAGAATTGGAAAAAAATCAGGTACCATATAATGAGTTCGGTAAAATGTTTGAAAAAGCGTTGAAAATAACAATTTTATAACGTGATAAGGTATTCAAGATAGATATCATTATCATTCGTGAATAAGAAGGTGCAAATATGAAATTGTATTTTAAGGATATGGAGATAGGTGAAATTAAAGATGTTTTTGGAGATATGCCATGGATGTATGGAACAATTCGTTTATACGAGAATAGTAAACCGCTCCAAAAATATTTTCGTGAAATGGTAGACGAAGATAGTGTATTTGATTTTGAAAGCATAGACCCTGAATTTTTAGATGAAGACAATTGGTCTATTTTTGATGAGGGTGATCGGCGGCATTTAGGGATTGATATACCTGCTATTCATATGGAGGAAGCAACGGTTGCGTGGCGTTGGAGATAAGAACTATAGCATGCGTATGTAGTAGGTTGAGTTTCTTGGTATGCTCAAGTGATAAGGAAGAAAGCCGAATTTTATACAAGGAGTTGGCTATTTTTCTGTCCGTTTCATGTGCTATAAGAATGATAAGAACACTCCATACATAAATAGGTAGTAAGGAGGGGATATGTTGAAAAGGGTATTGTTAGTTTCAACAAGTGCACATGATATGAATGGACACCCGACTGGTTTGTGGCTTGAAGAGCTCGCAGCTCCTTATAATTTATTTGAAAAAGCTAAGTTTGATGTTGATATTGTGTCGATAAAGGGCGGTAGAGTACCTATTGATAGAATGTCTATTCCGAATGGTATACCTCGTGAATTTAAGCGTGTCGCTTCTTTATTGCAAAATACGAAGTCAATTTCAATTGTTCATTTTTCGGATTATGATGCGGTTTTATTTGGTGGTGGGCACGGGGCGATTGTAGATTTTCCGGGTAATCCATATGTAGCAAATTTGATTGAGAATATGTACAATAATAACCGGATTGTAGCGGCTGTTTGTCACGGAGTAAGCTCCTTAGTCGGTGTGAAGAATAAGGATGGATCGTTTTTTAGTGCGGGTAAGCGTATAACAGGTTATACAAATGCTGAAGAAAAAGCTGTACATTTAGAAAAGCGAGTTCCTTTTTTATTAGAAAGTAAATTGAAAGAAGAAGGAGCTTTGTTTTATGTTGCTCCTAATTTTACGCCACACGTGGTAGTAGATGGGCGTTTGATTACAGGGCAAAATCCGCAGTCTAGTGTGGAAATAGGGAAAGCTATAAGAAGAGCTGTAAATAAATTATAGAAAAAATGCTCGCTACTAATACAGGTAGCGGGCATTTTTTCTATAGTGTAAATGGAGAATCCTCTTAAACTAAAAAGATATATTAAGTATAATGACTTCATTTATAATTAATCGTGAATTTGCTATACTATTTTGTATGGACAAAAGGGGAGGCTCTTTTAATGAGAAAAGTTGCGTGTGCAAACACTTATATTAATAAAATAAAGCCCGTTATTCGAAAAACGAGTTTTAGCCAATTGAAAATAGATGAAATTGCGAAATATATGGATATTAGTAAGGCCACTTTATATAAACGTTTTTCTTCGAAAGATGAGATTATTGAAGCGGTGGTAGAAGATTTTATGAACTACCTTCTTGAAGGTGATGCGGATAATCAAGATGAAAGTATGTCTTTTGCAGAACGTTTCCAAAAGACGTTTATCCACTCTTTAAAATGTGTGACATATATTTCTGATGTTTTTTTACAAGATTTGAAAGAGGCATATCCGCACTTATCTGATCAGCTAGTCGCTGCACAACAAAATCGTAATCAGAATTTACAAATGTTTTTTGAAGCGGGTATGGAACAGGGCTACTTTAATAAAATGAACGCACAATTATTTATGGTACAAGATGATGTGATGTTAAGACGTATTATAGAACATTCTTTTTGTATTCAGTACGATATTACGTTAAAGAAAGCGATACTGGATTTTTATCAATTAAAGAAGTATCAACTTTTTAAACCAGAGTATATAGAAGCAATTGATGATTCTGAAATTGAAAAAGAAGTTATTGCTATTTTGCAAATGATTTCGTAAAAAAAGCAGGTTTTCCTATACTAATGGAAACCTGCTTTTTTTATATGTTATTTTTTCACGTGCTGTAATACTAATTCAGCTACTGGACCACCTGAAGCTGGGTTTTGACCAGTGATAACACGATTATCTTCTACAGCATAAGCTTCCCAAGGCTGTGCAGCTTTTTGGTAAAGTCCTCCATTTTTAATGAGTTCATCTTCTGTTAAAAATGGAACAAATTGATCCAATTCAGCTAGTATTTCTTCTTCATTTGAGAATCCTGTTACTTTTTTACCGCTAATTAAACGTTCTCCGTTACTTAATGTGATGTGAAATAAACCAGCAGCTCCGTGACAAACAGAAGAAACAATTCCTCCATTTTCATCAATGTTGCGGCTAATCATTTGAAGTTCTTTATTTTCTGGGAAGTCCCAAATTACACCGTGACCGCCTGCGTAATAAATAACAGCGTAGTCTTCTGGATTCACTTCACTCGGTTTCATTGTAGAACCGAGACGATTCATAAATTCTTTCTTTTGATACCATTCCCAATCGATGCTCTCCGCCATTGCTAAACTATGCGGATCAATCGGTGTATAACCACCTTGTGGGCTGACATAATCTACTTCGTAACCAGCTTCTTCAACTTTTTTAACGAAATGGACAGCTTCACCAATCCAAAGCCCAGTAGCTCGATTTAAATTTGGATATTTTTCTACGCTTGTTAATACAACTAACATTTTCTTCTTCATCATAATCCTCCTGTAATGTTTCTTCTATATAAAAGTTCTTTATTTGCTTAATTTTATTAAGTTAGAAATTGCAAATTTGAATAACCATGTCAGTCCTCCTTATAGCGGATTCGAAATTAGTGTATAACAATTTCTATACAAAGTAAACTAAAAAAGCTAAATTAGTTTACTTTGTATATTTTTCGTTGACAAATTGTAATGCTGAAACTATGATAGTTCCATGAATGTCGAACAACATACATGTTACGTTTCGAATTCAGTTTGTCGCGCGATAAATTTATACATTTGATGAAGTTGTTTAGTGG
Organism: Bacillus cereus group sp. RP37; assembly: GCF_040459695.1. Classification (NCBI taxonomy): domain Bacteria; kingdom Bacillati; phylum Bacillota; class Bacilli; order Caryophanales; family Bacillaceae; genus Bacillus; species Bacillus cereus group sp. RP37. Next base: position 945,938 of record NZ_JARVHP010000001.1, read on the forward strand.
TGATAGAGGAGCTAAACAAATTTATTTTTCATTTACAATTACTACAATCAGGAGAGGTGTTACACATGGGGAAAGATATAAGTAATCATTCAAAATGGTTTGTTTTCACATTATGTTTTATCGTTTTATTAGGACCGATGAATGCGGTGTTATTTAATGTAGCGTTAGAGGATATTGCTCATGATTTATCCATTAGTCAATCGAAAGTAAGTTGGGTTGTAGTAGGTTATTCCTTAGTTGTCGGTATTGGTTCGATGATATATGGGAAACTGGCGGATCGTTACAGTGTAAAAAAATTATTAATTATTTCCATTATCATATTTGTAGTTGGTTCTATTATTGGGTTTGTAAATCAATCTTATGGGATTGTCATTTTTGCAAGATTAGTGCAAGCGAGTGGTGGAGCTGCATTTATTGCGCTTAGTATGATTGCAGTTGCAAAATTAGTTGCTCCTGCTGAAAAACCAGGTGCGTTAGCGATGATTAGTTCTTCTATTGCATTAGCGGTTGGTATCGGCCCTTTAGTTGGTGGTGCAATTACAAATACGTTAGGGTGGCCGTATTTATTTTTATTTATGGTTATTTCAGTGGTTGGGATTTTCTTGCTTATCAAATTTATGCCGGAAGAAGCGCAGTATACGGAAGAAGCGTTTCATTTTGATTACATTGGAGCGGTGTTGTTATTTGTATTCATTACGACAGTTTTATTAGGTGTAAATATTAATAGTTGGCTATTTGTGTTATCTGTTGTTTTCTTATTTTTATTCACGGTTCGTATGAAGAACGCAGAGCATCCATTTATTGATATCGAGTTGTTTACGAACAAACCATTTCTGCGCTTAATAACAGTCGGTTTCATCATTAATGTGGCGTTATGTGCTAGTTTGTTACTATTACCGCTGTTGTTAGGAAGAGAGTATGGATTATCTCCATTTGTTATTGGAATTACGCTATTTATTGCCTCTCTCTTTGGTATTGCGTCAAGTTTTATTACAGGGAAAATTGTCCCTTCATTTGGGAATGTGAATATGATTTATGTAGCGTCTGTTGTTATGATAGTGGGCTTTTTAATTTTAGGACTTATTCCAAGCGGAAGTTTACTTTATATTGTATTAGCGGTTGTTTTTACGTTTATAAGTTATTCAGCAATTCAAGTTTCATTAAATACATTTATACCGAAAACATTGAATCCTTCTAAAGTTGGAGTTGGCCTTGGATTGTATAATTTAATTAACTTTTTCGGTATGGCATTCGGACCAGCTGTAGCAAGCAAAATTATGGAGTCTACAAATAGTTATCGTTTGAATTTTATTTTAATCGTCGTTTTAATTTTTGCTCATTTCTTCTTATTAATAGGAATGTCTTCTATTCAGAGAAAAGTGGTGTAATGAATACGTATTTTATATAGAAGAAACCGACTTTCAAATAGAGGGTCGGTTATTTTTCTGTCTTGCAAATTACGAAAAAAAGGAGCAAAATAAATAAGGTCCTAGTCTATACAGGTACAAATAAAAAAATCATACAGGAGCATTTTAAGTGAGCGGATTTAAAGTGCGTACAATATACTGATAAACATAAAATAAGATGATGAATGAGAAAACGGGTGATGAAGTTGAATAGAGCAATCGGTGTTATCGATTCAGGAGTTGGCGGTTTAACAGTAGCGAAGGAATTAATTCGTCAGTTGCCGAAAGAACGTATTATATATTTAGGAGATACAGCACGTTGTCCGTATGGTCCACGTTCTCGAGAAGAAGTGCGTCAATTCACGTGGGAAATGACGGAGCATTTACTAGATTTAAATATCAAAATGTTAGTTATTGCGTGTAATACAGCAACTGCGGTTGTATTAGAAGAAATGCAGAAACAATTACCGATCCCAGTCGTAGGAGTTATCCACCCAGGGTCACGTACAGCTTTAAAAGTGACAAATACGTACCATGTTGGGATTATTGGAACGATTGGAACGGTGAAAAGCGGTGCGTATGAAGAGGCGTTAAAGTCTATTAATAACCGTGTTATGGTAGAAAGTTTAGCGTGTCCGCCTTTCGTTGAACTTGTAGAGAGTGGGAATTTCGAAAGTGAAATGGCGTATGAAGTTGTGAGGGAAACGTTGCAACCGCTGAAAAGAACTGATATTGATACGCTTATTTTAGGTTGTACACATTATCCGATTTTAGGCCCAGTTATTAAAAAGGTAATGGGAGATAAAGTGCAATTAATTAGTTCGGGTGATGAAACAGCGCGAGAAGTAAGTACGATTTTATATCACAGTAAAATGTTAAATGAGGGAGAAGAACAAAGTGATCATCTCTTCTTAACAACTGGAAAAATAGGTCTATTTAAAGAAATTGCATCGAAATGGTTCGGTCAACCGATTGAAAATGTGAAGCATATCAATTTAGAAACAAAATAATAGTAGACTTATAGAAGTGAACTCCTGAGAAATCAGGAGTTTTTGTTTATAAGAAGCAAGGTATGTTCTAAAACGTAAAACAGCTCGTATACATAATAGTACAAACTTAGATTTTAGGGGGGAATGGCATGCCTAAATCCACTTTTAAATGGGTTGTTGGTGCTACTGTGAGCGCTGTTTTACTAACAGGGTGTGGCTTTATAAATCAGGAGAAAGCAACGGAACAAATTGATCCACCAAAACAAGTTACGTACACAGAGGGTGGAAAGAAAGAAGTAGCTAAGAAAGATAAGCAAGGACAAACGGTGAATAGAGAATTATACCTTGTTGATAAAAACGGTTATGTTGTACCGCAAACGTTAGCTATACCTACTCCGAAAGCAAATGAGGTCATTCAGCAAACGTTAGAGTACCTTGTGAAAGATGGGCCAGTAACGAATTTATTACCGAATGGGTTCCGTGCAGTCATTCCAGCAAATACATCGATGACTTTAAATTTGAAAAAAGATGGGACGGCAGTCATTGATTTCTCAAAAGAAATGAAAAACTATGCAAAAGAAGAAGAGCGTCAAATTGTTGAGTCAATAGCGTGGACGTTGACGCAATTTAAAGAAATAAAACAAGTGCAGTTCCAAATAAATGGTGAGAAATTGGCGAAGATGCCTGTTGGTGGTACACCGCTTGGTGAAGGGGTGAGCCGTGCTAATGGTATCAACTTCGATGATGAACAAGTAGCTGATGTAACAAATACAAAACCAGTTACACTTTATTTTATGGCACAAAATAATAATAAACAGCAATACTACGTACCCGTAACACGCCGCGTTGTAGAAGGAAAAGAAAATGATTATGCAGCAATTATAGATGAACTTGTAAAAGGACCGATTCATCAGTCGCTTCTGAATGATTTTAATCCAGGAGTTAAGCTTATTACGAATCCGAAATTACAAGACGGAAATCTTACATTAAACTTTAATGAAAATATATTTATAAACCCAGATAAAAATATGGTTTCAAATTACGTATTGAAGTCGTTAGTTTTATCTTTAACAGAAAAGAAAGGCGTGAAAAGTGTTTCTATTGAAGTGAATGGTAAAGCAAATCTTATAGATGAAAAGGGCGGAAAGTTAATAAAACCTGTAGATCGTCCAGAAAACGTAAATACAGGTAGTTTTTAATCGTCAATAATTTGATATACTTAAGTAAGAAAGGGGAATTGCTTTTTGGGTTCCTCTTCTTTTATTGTATACATATCATACATTTAAATTTGGCTATACTAACAAATAGTTATGAGGAGGTTATTTTTATGCGAGTAGATGGTAGAGAGAAAACAGAATTACGCCATATACATATTCATACGAATTATTTAAAACATCCAGAGGGATCAGTGTTAATTGAAGTTGGAGATACAAAGGTGATTTGCTCAGCGACAATTGAAGAGCGTGTCCCACCGTTTATGCGTGGAGAAGGAAAGGGCTGGGTAACGGCTGAATATGCAATGATTCCACGTGCAACAGAGCAACGTACAATAAGGGAATCAAGTAAAGGGAAAGTAACAGGACGTACAATGGAAATCCAGCGTTTAATTGGAAGAGCATTACGTGCGGTAGTTGACTTAGAAGCACTTGGTGAGAGAACGGTTTGGATCGATTGCGATGTTATTCAAGCGGACGGTGGAACGAGAACTGCTTCTATTACAGGGGCATATGTAGCAATGGTATTAGCTTTCGAAAAGTTATTACAAGCAGAAAAAGTATCTAAAATTCCAGTGAAAGATTATTTAGCAGCAACGTCAGTAGGGATTGTTGAAGAACAAGGTGTTGTTTTAGATTTAAACTACGCAGAAGATTCTAAAGCAGACGTTGATATGAACGTAATTATGACTGGAAAAGGACAGTTTGTTGAAGTACAAGGAACTGGAGAAGAAGCGACGTTTAGCAGAGCACAGTTAAATGAATTGCTTGATGCTGCGGAACAAGGCATTTTCCAACTAATTGACATGCAAAAAGAAGCTTTAGGTGACATCGTATCTCATATAGAGTAGAGGTGGAAAATATGAAACAAGTTGTTGTAGCGACAAAAAATATGGGGAAAGTGCGTGAATTTGCTGAGTTATTTGAGCGATTTGATTTAGAAGTGAAATCATTACACGATTTTCCTCATATTGAAGAAGTCGAAGAAACTGGTGAAACATTTGAAGAAAATGCGATCTTAAAAGCGGACAGTTTGAGTAGACAGCTGAATGCGATCGTAATTGCGGATGATTCAGGCCTTATTGTAGATGCTTTAAACGGAAAACCAGGCGTGTATTCAGCTCGTTTTGCTGGGGAGCCGAAAGATGATCAAGCGAATATTGATAAAGTTTTGCAAGAATTAAATGAAGTAGCGTTTGAAAAACGTAAAGCTCGTTTCTACTGTGCATTAGCAGTGGCTTTCCCTGAAGGTGATAAAAAGCCTGTTATTGTAAATGGGACGTGTGAAGGATTTATTTTAGAACAGCGCCGCGGGGAAAACGGCTTTGGATATGATCCGATTTTTTATGTGGAAGAATATAAAAAAGCGATGGCGGAACTAAGTTCAGATGAGAAAAATGCCATTAGTCACCGCGGACGTGCTCTGCGTAAGTTAGAAGAAAAAATCCCTGAATGGTTTTTAGGAGAATAGGGGAGAGAGATTGATGAAAGCTTTAATCGTAAGCGATAGTCATAGCTCTGTGAAGGAATTGCAGCAGTTAAAAGAGAAATATGAAGGAAAAGTAGATGTCATGATTCATTGCGGTGATTCAGAGCTAACGCCTGCTCATGAAGAGCTGCAAGGTTTCCATGTTGTAAAAGGGAATTGTGATTATGCTAACTTTCAAGATGAAATTGTAACTGATGTAGATGGCATTCGTTTCGTAGTTGTGCACGGACATCGTCATAACGTGAAAATGACATTACAAACATTAGCGTACCGTGCAGAAGAGGTAGGGGCGCAAGTTGCATGCTTCGGACACTCGCACGTATTAGGTGCGGAATTAATCGACGGCGTTTTATTTATTAATCCAGGCAGTATTTTATTACCGCGTCAGCGTGTAGAAAAGACATTTGCTTTATTAGAAATGGATGAAAATCAAATGGAAGTTCGTTTTGAAACATTAGACGGACAACTAGTTGAACAAGCAGTTTTTAAAAGAGGATAAGAAAAATTATCCTCTTTTAAAAAAGGTGTTGACTTTATGTATGATTATACATATAATAAATATTGTCGATAGGGCAACAGCGCTAACGAAGAAAAATAAAATAACATATGCGGGTGTAGTTTAGTGGTAAAACAAGAGCCTTCCAAGCTCTGGTCGAGAGTTCGATTCTCTTCACCCGCTCCATGTCCCAGTAGCTCAGCCGGATAGAGCATACGCCTTCTAAGCGTACGGTCGGGAGTTCGAATCTCTCCTGGGACGCTAACAAAACCTTTTGCGGTGACGTCAAAGTCCGCAATATATAAGCCTTTTAATTCGTAAGTTGAATCGTACAATGTGCGGTCGCTAACGAGTTAGGAGGCTTATTTTTTTATGTCCAAAAGACGTGATTCTTTAACGGTTAGCGAAGATTTAACGAATGTTTTTAGCGATAGATTAAAAAGTGATCCGCGGAAGAAAGAGACCGCAGAGGGTCGTTATACGTTTAATTTAACAATCGACAAAGCACTCGAAATAGTTGTGTGCGTCAAATGAAGGCGACAGGCTTACGTGAGCGTACGATAAACGACTACTATTTACACGTTAATCACTTTACGAAGATAACAGATACGCAATACTTAGAAGAATTAAACGTTAATCATATTTACCAACTTCCTTAGTTGTTGTCGCTATTACAAGTTGATTAACACTATATAATACAGCTGGTATAAGTAAGGTGGCTATAATTGTAGTGAATACAGGTGCAAACTTGCCTATTGTCTCTATTGTTAGTCCATCAAACATTTTCGTTGTTCAATCCTTTCAAAGTTAAAGTTAGATAAAAAAGAACGCTGTCCTAAGAATAGGTAAGCGTCCTATGTTTTTAATAAATCAACCTGTATCACCATCAGCTAAACCTTGTATAATATGAATAGCTGTTTGAGTGTTAACTGAAGTATGTGTGCCTATCGTTACAATTGTAATCAATAGCATTCCTAATAATACTTTCTTCACTTTAACGCCTCCTTTTTAAAAATTTCTTTTTTAGCTTCATAACTTAAATAGAAATATTTACTTCCTTGTTCAAAGTTTCCTTCGTTATGAAATTGGACTGCTACTGCTTCCATGTATTCTTGAACATACTCCCATAATCTTTCGTTTTTAAAGTAGTTCATTCCTGCTAGCACAGCTTGTTCTAATTTTTCGGCAGTAACTTTTTTATTTATTTTTCTTAGAATTGTAAAGCGGTATTGATATTCTTGATTTCCTAATTCATTGCAGATAGTTAAACCTTTTTCAATGAGTTGAGACGCAATTTCTTCCTCACCTAGCTTGACGTGTTCCTTGGCTTTAACAAAAATAGCTTTATAATTATGAGGTTTCTTTTCAACAACTTCTGAAAGGTATCGAATTGCCGAAATAGAGAGATTTTGACTCGCATACATTAAGCCTAAATTATGACGAACTAGTAAGATTGCTTTCTCATTTTTTTGCTTTTGGAATGTGTTCATTGCAGTAACAAAGTATTCTTCAGCTAGTTCAAATTCTCTTAAATGCGTACAAGCTAATCCTAATAAATTATCGCAATAGGCTGTTTTTAATTCATAGCTTTCATGTTTAGAAAATATGTCCCTAGCTTTTGTACCGTGCTTAATGGCTAAAAGTGCTTGATAAATATGATAATGATATGTTGCTAAGTTATAATGAAATTCTGCTTTTTCAAGTTCATCAGGAATGTGTTTAAGTAAGATTTCTGCTTTATCATAATGTTCTTTAGCAAGGCTATAATTACCGATTGCGTTAGAATGAATAGCCTTATAAAAATGGTAGTAGTAAGATAAAAAGTTATCTGTGGGAATATTAAAAGATTCAATTTTATCAAAGCTATTTTTTGAAATACTTAAATTATCCACTAAATATTTATAACCGAAATCTAAAAGGTAATAGTAGAGTAACAATTTTGGGTCTGCTTCGTTAGTGTGAATAATAGAATTAATTTCTTCTTTTAAACAATGGGCATTATCTATATTACGTGAACGTATTTCTTGATACCATTCGTTAAGTAGTTTTGAAATTTGTTCATTACCCTTTATTAGAACGTCCATGAAATCCCCTCCCTTTTTGAATATTCTTATAAATAATGATAGCAAGAATAGAATTTAATGGGAATTGAATTTCAATATTTCTCAACATTTGTGTAACAGTTTTATTTTCAATTATGTAACTAATTGCATTCATTCTCCCTGTTAGTAATTTCAAATATTTGGCACAGTGAAATAACCAGACATGGTATAATTTTCTTGTAAAATACTGTATAAAGAAGGAGGGTCAATGCATGAGTTTAAATATGTATTTGGGAGAAGTACAAAGCCAAACTCATAGCATGAACGCTGTATGTTCCGCTACCATTCAAGGTATGGAACAAGCCATTCACTTGCCTGAAGGCACAAAGCAAACTATCATTATAGATACAAGAGGACAAACTGTTTCTAGTGACATTCTGAGGGAAATTAGAGCAGAAATACATAAAAAAGCTAATACATTACCTGAAATAAAATTTATTAAAAAGGACTGATGAAAATGGCAGTTGGATTTTCTGTAGACATATTTTTCTATGAGGCAGGACACCCTGACTTTTTACACAGCTTTTTCTCAACAATCTCTTATCACACTGAACCTGAGGGATGGGGAACTAAATATCCTCTACTAATGAAAGACTTATATTTTGATAAACTAAAGTGGCAAGATGTCCCTGAGGCTTTAAAAAATGTAGAAGAAATCAGAGAAACATTAAGTAAAATACCTCCATCAGAGGTACTATGGGACATTGAGGACTTAACTAAAAGACCACCTTGGGGAGATAAAATTCCTTCTAAAATAACTAACTTAGCAAACTACCATTCTATTCAAGGGAAAGACTTTCTTACTTTGTTAAAAAATGCCCTAAAGGAGTCGGAGGATTGCAAATCAGATGTAAAAGTTGAGAAGTTAGGTAAATAATTTCCTTAAACAACAAGGTAGAATTTTAACAAATAGTCAGTTGACCGAAATAATGAACTATTCAACAAACGGATTATACTGATGTTTATATATAGGTTAAAGACGGATCGAGAGTTCGAATCTCTCCTGGGACGCTAACAAAACCTTGTTATCTTTTGATAACAAGGTTTTTTGTTTGTCTACAAATTAATGTATGTGCAAGAAGTTTAAAAATATTATAACGGGATATATGATAATGAGTATATGTAACAGATTAAAGTGCATTAAAAAAGAGCGCCGTTTATGCGGCCTGTTCCTCATATTTAATTTAAAGAATCAATAGGCTTATGATGGAACTCAAATCCACATCCGTATTCTCCTAATTTTTCACTTAGAATGTTATAAAACTTTTTACCATTCTAGTGCGATTGAGTATCCGTTATCGGAACTTATCCCCGGCAATGTGTTACAATTAATAGAAGCGAAAAACGAGAATCTCCAATTGACTGGACGTGTGATTGGCTGGACAGTTTAAGCAGGTTGTATAAAAAAGGGAGATGGCGAAAAGATGGCGAAATCTAAAGAGAATGATTTAACGGAGAAATTGGCAGAAGGTCACCGAAAATATGGTGACGGCAACTTTACAGTGCAGAACATCGGTGATGAAACTAACCCGAATTGGACTGTTGTAAAAAATGTGAGGAAGGGATCGGCAGGCATTCGCGAAGGAGAAGATATATTAAGACTGCGATCCAAATATATAAAATAGTACGGAAATGGGCGGAGCGGGAGTTCGAATCTTTCTTGGGACGCTAAGAAACCCTTGTTATCTTTTGATAACAAGGGTTTTTGTTTAGTTATTAATAAATTTTTCAAAAACAAAACCGTAATCTTTCACGTTATATTGTTTCTTTGTATCAACGAGCCAGTTAAAGGCGATCTCGTTCATTTCTTTAAATTGCTCTGCTAAATTTACTTGTGCGTTTGAAATGCGGCTAAAAGCATTAGATGCCATATCTAGACTTTTATGTGCATACTGCAATGTAATATCGTTGTCGTATGAGATTTCTTCAATTTTAAGTAAAGCTTTATATAAATCTTTTAATTCTTCAATATGTTTTTTGTGAACATCAATTGAATAATGCTCATCGCCCATTTGAAACTTAATTTCTACATCTAAATCAATCGTTCCGACAGTTTCAAGTGCTACGTTTTTAATTTGATATTTACTATAGCTAAAGCGGCGTAGTGTGCGTTTTTTACTTGTTGCGCTCGTACCATCTAGGTGGATTAATCCTTTGTTTGTGAAACAATATTCATCTGATTTTGATTTAATTAGAAAATAAATTTTCTCCCCATCTTCATGCATCACATAATCATCAGCATCAACTTTATCGTAATCTTTTGGTGTAATGACAGATCCTACATCACTTAGTCCTAATACATCTGCAGCCATTTTTTTAAACATACATAATCCCCCTTTTAAATTAAATTCTTAATTGTATAAAAATATATTAACACGATTTCAATAAAGTGTTTTCTTATAATTAAAAACATTTGAAGGTAAGTTAAGAAAAGGAATCAATGTTATTTAAAAAATATATAAAAGGTGTTGAGTAAAAGTGCACCACCATACAAAAACAAAAGGAGATTTAGCGGTTTTAAAAGCTCAAGTTGATTTGTATGAAAAAGGATATATGATTTTAATACCACAAACAGAGCATTCGCCATTCGATCTTGTAGTGTATAAAGATGGAGTATGTAAGAGAGTGCAAGTGAAATATAGAGAATTAAATTCGAGGGGGATTCTTGAAGTTAGATTCCGTTCTAGTTATTCTACGGCCAGCGGAGTCGCTACAAAAGAAGTGAATAAAGAAGAAATAGATGTGTATTGCGTATATTGTCCTCAAACAGATTCCTGTTATTATTTCAATCCCAAATTATTTAGTAAATCTATTAGTTTAAGGGCCGATTCTCCGAAAAATAACCAAGAGAAAAAAGTTAATTTTGCAAGTGATTATAGAGAAATTCCGTGAAAGCCCCTCAAGTGATATGAGGTGTTTTTTTATACCTTTTTTGAAATCTTACAATTCTGTAAGGTAACTGTAAGGAAGTTCGATGGTAACAAATTGCTAATCCTCTATAATGAAGGTAACAACGATAAAACGAGGAGGAAGAAATGATGAAAGGGTTAATCGTAACGGGTTTAACAGTAGCTTTTGGATTTGTAGCGTATGAAAAATTAACGTATGTAGTTGATGTTGTAAAACATTTAATCGCTTAGAGAAAACTGCGGTGAAAGGGAAAGGGAATGAGTGAATGAATGGAATGGTTATTTGGAATTATAGGTACTTGTAGTGTAGTGTTATTGTTCTTTGTCCCGAGTGGTATACTTAGTTCGACAACGAGTTTGTTCTTCTTAAGTTTGTTTGCTTGTACGATGCTTATTATTATGTTTTTAATGAAGCGAAGTAAACCAATCTTCTATTTTAGCATGATTGTTATGGCAATTATTGTTCTCCAAATTATTACCCTTGTTATATACCCCACTATTATAAAAGCTTTCCATTAATGATGAATCCTCTGCTTTCATTGCTGAGGGTTTTTATTTGCACATTTTTAATTTTGAGTAAGGATTTGTTTATATTGAAATATAAAAATTAAATATTCCTATATTTCAAACAAAGGTTTTTGGGATGTTGTATTCTCATTACTCATTTGATATATTTACTTTAAAGATAATTAAAATCTAGAAAAAGAGGCGGACGTATGGATAAAAAAGAAAATACGGTCGTATTGTTTCCGCAACTATCAGAGCGATATATTGATGAAGGTTTTTTAGCGCTGAAAGAGCGGAAATTCGAAGATGCATTGCGTTGCTTTGAAATATTACGTCAGTATAATGCAGAAACGGAACAAACGGAACTAGCTTCGGTTATTTGTTTGTTAGAATTAAAACATATGGAAGAAGCGAAAGACAAATGTGAACAGTTGCTTGAAACGGGAGCTGTATTATTTGGTGATATTCTTGAAACATATGTGACGATTTTAGTTCAAACAAATGATTATGAAGGCGTTATTGAAACCGTTGAAAAAGTTTTGCAAACGAAAGATATAATGCCTGAGCAAAAGGACAAATTAGCGCAGCTCGCTTTATTTGCAGAAGGTATGTTAAATGAAGTAGATACGTCACTAGTCGATTCGAATTTTGAATTAGATGAGTTTACTAATGAAATGTTTGGAGAAAGCTTTGGGCAAAAATTAAGAGCAATTCAGCAACTTTCGTTAAAAGACTTGGATCTTGCATTACCTATTTTAAAGAAATTTTTAATAGACGAAAAACAGCACCCTTATTTGAAAACTTCTATTTTGTATAAAATGATAGAAAATCAAATAGAAGAAGAGATAGAGGTTGAAAAGTTTGGGAATACGATCAAGGTGATTCCAGCATTTACAGGTCATAATGAGGAGCAATCCGATAACATTATACATACATTATCAAGTCGATTAGAGCAAAATTATCCCGATATATTTGATGCGATGGTTACATATTGGAAAGAATTGCGAATTGGCGTTTTCCCATTCGCTCTATTAATGGATAAGGTGGAGATTTGGGCTGCTGTTTTAGAGAGAATTGGGAGAAAGCGTTTCGGATTGACTATTGATGAAGAAGAGCTTATGACAGCGTATAATATTGAATTAGAAGAGTTTCATATTGCCTATCAATGGTTATTACGTGTTGAAAGAGAAGGATATTTGCCCGTATAATTATGAAAAAGAATCGTTCGGTTCTTGAAACGAGCATATTCTATGTTATAATGTAAGGGTTGCAAAAGGCAGAAATCTGCCTGTTTGTAAGAGAAGAGAAGTGTAATTCTCTTACTTAATATGTTTCATATTATTCTCGAACAAAATATACCGTAATTGTCTTTTAGGCAATTAGTAGATTGGAACATTATATCTGAAAGCTTTGGCTAGAGGATTATTTGTACTTTTGTTATTTCAAAAAAGAGATAATGAAGATTTTAATCTATAGAGGTATGTGCATACATTATTATAGTTGGAGGGAAAGAATAAATGGCTGCAAAATGGGAAAAATTAGAAGGTAACGTAGGCGTTTTAACAATCGAAGTTGATGCTAAAGAAGTAAACAACTCTATCGACGCTGCGTTCAAAAAAGTAGTAAAAACAATCAACGTACCAGGTTTCCGTAAAGGAAAAATGCCTCGTCCGTTATTCGAACAACGCTTTGGTATCGAATCTTTATACCAAGATGCTTTAGATATCATCTTACCAAAAGCATACGGTGAAGCGATCGATGAAGCTGGTATCTTCCCAGTTGATCATCCTGAAATCGACATCGAGAAGTTCGAAAAAAATGCTAACCTTATCTTCACTGCAAAAGTTACAGTGAAACCTGAAGTTAAATTAGGTGAGTACAAAGGTTTAGCAGTAGAAAAAGTTGAAACAACTGTAACTGACGAAGATGTAGAGAACGAATTAAAATCTTTACAAGAGCGTCAAGCTGAACTAGTTGTTAAAGAAGAAGGAACTGTTGAAAATGGTGATACAGCTGTAATCGACTTCGAAGGTTTCGTTGATGGCGAAGCATTTGAAGGCGGAAAAGGCGAAAACTATTCTCTTGCAATCGGTTCTGGTACTTTCATCCCTGGTTTCGAAGAGCAAGTAATTGGTCTTAAATCTGGTGATTCTAAAGAAGTTGAAGTATCATTCCCAGAAGAGTACCACGCTGCTGAATTAGCTGGTAAACCAGCTACATTCAAAGTAACAATTCACGAAATCAAAACAAAAGAACTTCCTGAGTTAAACGACGAGTTCGCTAAAGAAGCAGACGAAGCGGTTGCAACTCTTGATGAATTAAAAGCAAAACTTCGTACAAACTTAGAAGAAGGCAAAAAGCATGAAGCTGAGCACAAAGTACGTGACGAAGTAGTAGAATTAGCTGCTGCTAACGCTGAAATCGAAATTCCAGAAGCTATGATCGACACTGAGTTAGATCGTATGGTTCGTGAATTCGAGCAACGTTTAAGCCAACAAGGTATGAACCTTGAGCTTTACTACCAATTCACAGGTACTGACGCTGACAAGTTAAAAGAGCAAATGAAAGAAGACGCTCAAAAACGCGTAAGAATCAATCTTGTTCTTGAAGCTATCATTGAAGCTGAAAACATCGAAGTTACTGAAGAAGAAGTAACTGCAGAAGTTGAAAAAATGGCTGAAATGTACGGTATGCCAGTAGACGCTATCAAGCAAGCTCTTGGAAGCGTAGACGCTTTATCTGAAGATCTTAAAGTGCGTAAAGCTGTAGACTTCTTAGTAGAAAACGCTGCATAATAAAATAACAAGGCACGATTTTAATCGTGCCTTGTTTTATAAATATAGAAATATATTTATAAAACTTTTCGATGAAGAAGGAAAACTTCCTTTACAAGTCGAATATACATATTTCAAAAGTTTTAAAAATTTTTTATTTGTACATAACTAGTCATATTATTTGTATTTCTCGCCACGTAGTGACATAATATGTATTTACATACGATACATTTATCGTGTACATACGAAGGCAAGAGATTAGCACTTTGTAAGGGGTGTGAAAATATGTTTAAATTTAATGATGAAAAAGGTCAATTAAAATGTTCTTTCTGTGGTAAAACACAAACGCAAGTTCGAAAGCTAGTTGCAGGTCCAGGTGTTTACATTTGTGACGAGTGTATCGAGCTTTGTACTGAAATTGTACAAGAGGAGCTTGCGAAGGACGAAGAAGTAGAATTCAAAGATGTACCGAAACCGGTAGAAATTCGTGAAATCTTAGATGAGTATGTCATCGGACAAGATAACGCGAAAAAAGCACTAGCGGTAGCGGTATATAACCATTACAAACGCATTAATTCTAACAGTAAAATTGATGATGTAGAATTAGCGAAGAGTAATATTTCACTTATTGGGCCAACTGGTAGTGGTAAAACATTATTGGCACAAACATTAGCGCGTATTTTAAATGTTCCATTTGCGATCGCGGACGCAACATCTTTAACAGAAGCTGGATATGTAGGGGAAGATGTAGAAAACATCTTACTAAAATTAATCCAAGCAGCTGATTATGATGTAGAGAAAGCGGAAAAAGGAATCATTTATATTGATGAGATTGATAAAGTGGCACGTAAGTCCGAAAATCCATCAATTACACGTGATGTATCTGGTGAAGGCGTACAGCAGGCACTTCTGAAAATTCTAGAAGGTACTGTAGCAAGCGTTCCACCTCAAGGTGGTCGTAAGCACCCGCATCAAGAGTTTATTCAAATTGATACAACGAACATCCTATTCATTTGTGGTGGAGCGTTTGATGGCATCGAGCCTATTATTAAACGTCGCCTTGGTGAGAAAGTAATTGGATTTGGTGCTGAGAAGAAAAATGCTGATGTGAATGAAAAGCATGTTTTATCTCACGTTTTACCAGAGGATCTTTTAAGATTCGGTTTAATTCCGGAGTTTATCGGTCGTCTTCCAGTTATTGCGAACCTAGAGCCGCTTGATGAAGATGCTCTTGTAGATATTTTAACGAAACCGAAAAATGCACTTGTTAAGCAATTCCAAAAATTATTGGAGCTTGACGATGTTGAGTTAGAGTTTGAAGAAGGTGCACTAGTTGAGATTGCGAAAAAAGCAATTGAACGTAAAACAGGTGCTCGTGGACTTCGTTCTATTATTGAAGGTTTGATGCTGGATGTAATGTTCGAACTTCCATCTCGCAAAGATATCGAGAAGTGTATTCTTACGAAAGAAACAGTAGCTGATAATGAACCACCGAAATTGGTGTTACAAGATGGTACTGTACTTGATACAAAAACATCTGCATAATGCGAAGAAGAAACAGCAATTTTTATAATTGCTGTTTTTCTTTATGTTTAGCTATGTTCCTCCGCGGAAATACTAAGAGATAAAACATTGCGGGAGGAAATAAATGATGAGCTGGACAAATATATTTTTACTTGTTCAACTTGTTTTTGGCGTAATTGTCGGATTGTATTTTTGGCATTTACTTCGAAATCAGCGAACACAAAAAGTTTCAATTGATCGAGAATCGAAAAAAGAATTAGAACAGCTTCGTAAAATGCGCGAGATTTCTTTAACAGAGCCGCTTGCGGAAAAGGTGCGTCCTACATCCTTTTTAGATATTGTAGGGCAAGAGGACGGGATTAAGTCGTTAAAAGCGGCTCTTTGTGGCCCGAATCCGCAGCATGTGATTATATATGGTCCACCAGGTGTGGGAAAGACAGCGGCAGCACGTCTTGTATTAGAAGAAGCGAAACGAAATCCGAAATCTCCATTTCGCACGAATGCAACATTTATTGAACTGGATGCGACGACAGCAAGGTTTGATGAACGTGGTATTGCAGACCCTTTAATTGGTTCGGTGCATGATCCGATTTATCAAGGTGCTGGTGCAATGGGGCAAGCAGGTATTCCGCAACCGAAAAAAGGTGCGGTAACAGATGCGCACGGTGGTATTTTGTTTATTGATGAGATCGGAGAACTACACCCGATTCAAATGAACAAAATGTTAAAGGTGCTAGAAGATCGAAAAGTGTTTTTGGAAAGTGCGTACTACAGTGAAGAGAATACGATGATTCCAACGTATATACATGACATTTTTCAAAAAGGTTTACCAGCTGATTTTCGTTTAGTTGGTGCGACGACACGTTCGCCAGAGGAGATTCCTCCTGCTATTCGGTCGCGCTGTTTAGAAGTGTTTTTCCGTGAGTTAGATACAGAAGAAATTCAAAAAGTTGCGAAGAATGCAGCTGACAAAGTGGAAATGCAAATAGGTGAAAATGGTATTGAAATGATCGGGATGTATGCAAGAAATGGACGAGAAGCGATTAATCTTGTACAAATTTCTGCTGGTATGGCAATCAATGAAGAACGTTCTTTCATTAAAGATGAAGATATAGAGTGGGTTGTTCACTCTAGTCAACTTACACCGAAATATGAAAAACGTATTTATCCTATTCCAAGAATTGGTCTTGTAAATGGACTTGCTGTATACGGACCGAATACAGGCGCGTTATTAGAAATTGAAGTAACAGCAATCAAGGCGAAAGATAAAGGGTCGGTAAATGTTACTGGAATTGTAGAAGAGGAAAGTATTGGTAGTCAAACAAAATCAATTCGCCGTAAAAGTATGGCGAAAGGTTCTGTAGATAATGTATTAACAGTACTTCGTTCTCTAGATGTGTTGCCAGAAGGGTACGATATACATATTAATTTTCCAGGTGGTATTCCGATTGATGGGCCTTCGGCAGGAATCGCTATGGCAACAGGTGTATATTCAGCAGTGCATCGTACGTATGTGGATAATGAAGTAGCGATGACGGGTGAGATAAGTATACACGGGGAAGTGAAACCTATTGGTGGTGTGTACGCAAAAATAAAGGCTGCCAAAAAAGCGGGTGCTAAGAAAGTTATCATTCCTGCTGAAAACATGCAACCGTTTTTGTATACAATAAAAGGAATTGAAATCATTCCTGTTCGTAAGTTAAAAGAAGTATTTGAGCTAACATTTATGCAGGGAAATATGCATCGAGAGCTTGATATACATACTGCTGTAGACGAAACAGATGCACAGTCAATGTGAGGATGAACGATAATAAAATTTGCCAGACTTCGTTTAAGTTTGTATGCTTAAGCGGAGTCTTTTTCTTTTCATAAGGGAGAAAAAACGAGGGATTTACAATTGCGGAGAATCTCTGCAATTGCATCTAGATGTATTGTAATATAAAATAGTTGAACAGGAGTTTATTTTATTATGGAGGTGCTATGTCTAGTATGAATACGAATGAAAGAATCGTACCCCTCCTACCATTAAGAGGCGTTCTCGTATATCCAACGATGGTTCTGCATCTTGATGTAGGACGTGATAAATCGATACAAGCACTAGAGCAGGCGGCAATGGATGAAAATATCATCTTTTTAGCGATGCAAAAAGAAATGAATATCGATGATCCGAAAGAAGATGACATATATAGTGTAGGTACAGTGGCGAAAGTGAAGCAAATGTTAAAGTTGCCAAACGGTACGCTTCGTGTCCTTGTAGAAGGTTTACATAGAGCAGAAGTAGTAGAGTTTATCGAAGAAGAAAATGCAGTGCAAGTTTCTATTAAAACGGTAACGGAAGAAGTGGAAGATGATCTAGAAGAGAAAGCTCTTATGCGTACGTTACTGGAGCATTTCGAACAATATATTAAAGTTTCGAAAAAAGTTTCAAATGAAACATTTGCAACGGTAGCTGATGTAGAAGAGCCAGGAAGATTAGCGGATTTAATTGCTTCTCACTTGCCAATTAAAACGAAGCAGAAACAAGAAATCTTAGAGATTGTATCTGTGAAGGAACGATTACATACACTTATTTCAATTATTCAAGATGAACAAGAGTTACTTAGTTTAGAAAAGAAAATTGGACAAAAAGTGAAACGTTCAATGGAGCGCACGCAAAAAGAATATTTCTTACGTGAGCAAATGAAGGCGATTCAAACTGAACTTGGCGATAAAGAAGGTAAGGGCGGGGAAGTTGAAGAACTTCGTGAGAAAATTGAAAAGTCGGGAATGCCTGAAGAAACAATGAAGGCTGCACTGAAAGAATTAGACCGTTATGAAAAGTTACCAGCAAGTTCTGCGGAGAGCGGTGTTATTCGCAATTATATGGATTGGTTATTAGCGCTTCCGTGGACAGAAGCAACAGAAGATATGATTGACCTTGCTCATTCTGAAGAGATTTTAAACAAAGATCATTACGGTCTGGAGAAAGTGAAAGAGCGCGTACTTGAATATTTAGCTGTACAGAAGTTAACGAATTCATTAAAAGGACCTATCCTTTGCTTAGTAGGACCTCCTGGGGTCGGGAAAACTTCGTTAGCACGTTCGATTGCAACATCATTGAATCGTAATTTCGTCCGTGTATCCCTTGGTGGGATACGCGATGAATCTGAAATTCGTGGTCACCGTCGTACGTACGTTGGAGCAATGCCAGGACGCATTATTCAAGGTATGAAAAAGGCGAAAACAGTTAATCCAGTCTTCTTATTAGATGAGATTGATAAAATGTCTAACGATTTCCGTGGAGATCCATCAGCAGCATTACTCGAAGTGTTAGACCCAGAACAAAACCATAATTTCAGTGATCATTACATTGAAGAACCGTATGATCTATCGAAAGTTATGTTTGTAGCAACTGCTAATACACTTTCAAGTATTCCAGGTCCGTTGCTTGACCGTATGGAAATTATTTCGATTGCTGGCTATACAGAACTTGAAAAAGTTCACATTGCTCGTGAACATTTATTGCCGAAACAATTAAAAGAGCATGGCTTACGAAAAGGTAATTTACAAGTACGTGATGAAGCGCTTCTTGAAATTATTCGTTATTATACACGTGAGGCTGGTGTTCGTACGCTAGAGCGCCAAATTGCAAAAGTTTGCCGTAAAGCAGCAAAAATTATCGTTACAGCAGAACGCAAGCGCATTGTTGTAACAGAGAAAAATGTTGTTGATTTACTGGGTAAGCACATTTTCCGTTATGGGCAAGCTGAAAAAACAGACCAAGTTGGTATGGCGACAGGTTTAGCGTATACAGCAGCAGGCGGCGATACACTTGCGATTGAAGTTTCTGTAGCGCCAGGTAAAGGGAAATTAATTTTAACAGGGAAACTTGGGGATGTTATGAAAGAATCCGCACAAGCAGCGTTTAGCTATATTCGTTCTCGTGCAGAAGAGCTTCAGATTGATCCGAATTTCCATGAGAAAAATGATATTCATATTCATGTTCCAGAAGGGGCAGTTCCAAAAGATGGACCGTCAGCAGGTATTACGATGGCAACGGCACTTATTTCTGCACTAACAGGTATTCCTGTAAGTAAAGAAGTGGGGATGACAGGTGAAATTACACTTCGTGGTCGTGTATTACCAATTGGTGGTTTAAAAGAAAAAACATTAAGTGCTCACCGCGCAGGCTTAACAAAAATTATTTTGCCAGCAGAAAACGAGAAAGATTTAGATGATATTCCAGAAAGCGTAAAAGAAAACCTTACGTTTGTGCTTGCATCTCATTTAGATGAAGTATTGGAGCACGCATTAGTAGGAGTGAAACAATGAAAGTAACAAAAGCAGATATTGTAATTAGTGCTGTTAAACCAGAACAATATCCAGACAGTGATTTACCAGAAATTGCATTAGCAGGTCGTTCAAATGTCGGGAAGTCTTCCTTTATTAATAAAATTTTAAATCGTAAAAAGTTAGTGCGTATTTCCTCTAAACCAGGAAAAACGCAAACATTAAACTTTTTCTTAATCAATGAGATGATGCATTTTGTTGACGTTCCAGGTTATGGATATGCGAAAGTATCTAAATCAGAGCGCGCAGCATGGGGCAAGATGATTGAAACATACTTTACAACGCGTGAGCAATTAGACGCAGCTGTATTAGTAGTTGATTTACGTCACCAACCAACAAACGATGACGTGATGATGTATGATTTCTTAAAGCATTATGAAATCCCAACAATTATTATTGCGACGAAAGCTGATAAAATTCCGAAAGGGAAATGGCAAAAGCATTTAAAAGTTGTAAAAGAAACGCTTGCTGTTGAAATTGGCGATGAAATTGTTCTATTCTCTTCTGAAACAGGACTTGGAAAAGAAGAAGCGTGGAAGGCAATTCATAGAATGACAAAAACAAAAAACGCGTGACAAATGTCGCGCGTTTTTTTATATATACTTTTATCTTACGTTTAATGTAACTTCAATATTACCTCTCGTTGCTTTTGAATAAGGACATACACCGTGAGCAGCTTCTACAAGTTCTTGTGCTTCGGCATGAGAAACGCCAGCAACGTGTACATCAAGTACAGCAGATAGGCCGAAACCTCCATCTGTATCCTTTCCAATCGAAACGTGAGCAGTTACTTCTGTACTTTCCACTTTCACACGCTTTGTACGAATGACAAGTTGTAAGGCACTATCAAAACAAGCGGCATAACCAGCAGCAAATAGTTGTTCTGGATTTGTTGCCTCTCCGCCTGCACCACCTAGTGCTTTCGGCATTTTTACATCAAGATTTAATATGCCATCATCTGAAACTACTTTCCCATTTCTTCCGCCTGTAGCTGTTACTGAAGCAGTATATAATTTATCCATATTTATTCCCCTTTTCTATCATTAATTGTTTTCATTGTTTCAATTAGTTTATTTAATTGAATTAATAAAGAACGATATTCTTGCTCTGTAATTCCTAAATTTGTAGCCATCGTTGTCGGTAATGAACAAGCCTTATCTTTTAAATCTTTACCTTGTTCTGTTAATTCAATACAAACTTTTCGTTCGTCTTCTTTGGAACGAACACGTTTTACAAGGTTTAATGATTCCATCCGTTTTAACATAGGTGTTAACGTACCGGAATCTAAAAATAGACGCTCTCCAATTTCTTTTACTGTTAGTCCGTCTTGTTCCCATAGTACGAGTAAAGTAATGTACTGGGGATACGTAATACCCATTTCTTCTAAATAGGGACGGTAAAAGCGGGTAACTTCCCTAGAACAAGCGTAAATAGAAAAACAAAGTTGGTTATCTAGATGCAAAGAATTCTCCGTCATACATAACTCCCTTCTAATTAAGTTGTGCGCAATTTAATTTTGTAAAATCAATATAACGAAAAAAAAGTACAATGTCAA
Organism: Bacillus cereus group sp. RP37; assembly: GCF_040459695.1. Classification (NCBI taxonomy): domain Bacteria; kingdom Bacillati; phylum Bacillota; class Bacilli; order Caryophanales; family Bacillaceae; genus Bacillus; species Bacillus cereus group sp. RP37. The sequence goes on from NZ_JARVHP010000001.1 coordinate 967,232, forward strand.
ATACATTGTATGGAGAAAGTATGTGCTACATTTTGGAACAATCATACATATTTTCCTTCATGATGAAAGAAGATAGGAAAGATGATGCTATAATTTATATGGAATAGTTTCCATCACTTGATTATGAGGACTTTTTTTGGTAACGTACAAATAGAGTTATTAATTTATAATCATTATAAAGTAGAAAAACTTTATTAATTTTACTGAATCTCCTTTCCTACATACGGAGAATAAATAAAAAATAATCGGTTGTTCACACGATTGTCAGATTCATAAGAGGAAAGTTGTATTATGATAGTAGATAAAGTGATAAAACGGGTGAAGGGGGACATGCTGCGTGCATATTCTTGTTGTTAGTGTAAATTATCGAACAGCCCCTGTAGAATTTCGTGAGAAACTCACATTTCAGGCAGCAGAGCTAGAGCGAGCAATGACTACATTACAAAATCAAAAGAGCGTGTTAGAGAATGTCATTGTATCAACTTGTAATCGCACTGAGATTTACGCTGTTGTCGATCAATTACACACGGGACGGTATTATATTAAGAAGTTTTTAGCTGATTGGTTTCAGCTTGAAATAGAAGAAGTCGCACCATATTTAACTATTTTTGAACAAGATGGTGCAATAGATCATTTATTCCGCGTAACGTGCGGTTTAGATTCTATGGTAGTCGGAGAAACGCAAATTTTAGGTCAAATAAAAGATAGCTTTTTAGAAGCGCAACAAGTAAAAGCAACAGGCACCATTTTTAATGAATTGTTTAAGCAAGTAGTTACGCTAGCGAAACGTGCGCACTCAGAAACGACAATAGGTGAAAGTGCGATGTCGGTTAGTTATGCTGCTGTCGAGCTTGGGAAGAAAATATTCGGCGAGCTAACAGATTGTCATGTACTTATTCTTGGTGCTGGCAAAATGGGTGAACTGGCGCTGCAAAACTTATATGGAAGCGGTGCTCGTAAAGTAACAGTCATGAATAGGACTCTTTCAAAAGCAGAAGTAGTGGCTGAGAAATATATGGGACATGCAAAGCCTTTAAGTGAATTGCAATGTGCACTATTAGAAGCAGATATTTTAATTAGTTCAACTGGTGCATCTGAGTATGTCATTACGAAAGAGATGATGACAAAGGTAGAGAAAATGCGCTCTGGTCGTCCTTTATTTATGGTTGACATTGCAGTGCCACGTGATATTGATCCAGCGATTGATGAGCTAGAAGGTTCTTTCTTATATGACATTGATGATTTGCAAGGAGTAGTGGAAGCAAATCGTGCTGAACGTTTGAAAGAAGCAGAGAAAATTCAATTTATGATTGAAGAGGAAATTGTTTTATTTAAAACGTGGTTAAGTACACTTGGTGTTGTTCCGTTAATATCAGCTCTTCGTGATAAGGCGCTTGCTATCCAAAGTGAAACGATGGAAAGTCTGGAACGAAAAATACCGAATCTTAGTGATCGTGAGAGAAAAGTAATTAGTAAGCATACGAAAAGTATTATTAATCAATTATTAAAAGACCCAATTTTAGTAGCGAAAGAAATAGCTGCGGAAGAGGGAGCGGACGAAAAATTAGCGTTATTTGCAAAGATTTTCGATTTAGAAATGGAAGACGTAGAGAGTTGTGCGGAAGAAGTAGAACATAAAAGAGCATGGACACCATCCGTTCCATCTTTATAATTTGGAAGGATGATCGGATGAGCTTTTTAAATAACAGTATTATTTATCATATTGCAATTATTTTATATGCTTGTAGCATTAGTTTATATTTTATAGATTATTTCCAAAGTAACCGAAAGGCGAACCGATTTGCTTTTTGGTTACTTTCGATTGTATGGGTTCTGCAGTCTATCTTCATGTTACTTCGGGCTACAGATTCAGAAACGAATCCTATATTAACTTTATTATCAGGGATTTATTTTTATGTTTGGCTATTGATTACGATGTCATTAGTCATTAATCGATTTATGAGAATCGATTTTTTAGTCTTTTTTACAAATGTTGTCGCATTTGGCGTAAGCGCTTTTTCTATTTTTACACCGCTCGGAAAGATGTCGCCGGTACTTGCAGAGCAATTAGTTTCGGAACTTGTATATGTCCATGTTGGTATGGCTATTATTTCTTATGCAACGTTCACTGTATCGTTCATTTTTTCTATTATGTATTTATTGCAATATCGCCTATTAAAAAAGAAAAAATGGAATGCGAGATTAAGAAGATTGGGGAATTTACCGAAGTTAGAATCGATGTCTTACGGATTAAATTTATTTTCTGTTCCATTTTTCTTACTAGCTATTTTATTAGGATGCATATGGGGATATACAAAATTGGACAATTTCCATTGGTATGATACGAAAGTGATCGGGTCTTTTGTCGTTCTATTTGTATATTGTGCTGGCCTATATTTACGAGCGGCAGATGTGTTGCAAGGGAAGAAAATCGTGCAGTGGAACATTGGAGCATTTCTCGTAATGCTAATTAATATTTTTCTATTAAGCAGTTTATCCAACTTCCACTTTTGGTATTTATAATGAGGAGAGAAAATTATGCGCAAAATTATTGTAGGGTCACGAAAGAGTAAATTAGCATTAACGCAAACAAACTGGTTTATTGATCAGTTAAAAGCGCTAGGATTACCATATGAATTTGAAGTGAAAGAAATCGTCACAAAAGGCGATGTTATTTTAGATGTTACTCTATCAAAAGTAGGCGGAAAAGGTTTGTTTGTTAAAGAGATTGAACATGCGTTACTTACGAAAGAAATTGATATGGCTGTACATAGTATGAAAGATATGCCGGCCGTACTTCCGGAAGGATTAATGATTGGCTGTACACCGAAGCGTGTTGACCCTCGTGATGCTTTTATCTCAAAAAACGCAGCATCGTTTAAAGAGTTAGCAGAAGGCGCTATTTTAGGTACGAGTAGTTTAAGACGTAGTGCACAATTATTAGCTGCGAGACCAGATTTACAAGTGAAGTGGATTCGCGGAAATATCGATACACGTTTACGTAAATTAAAAGAAGAAGATTACGATGCAATTATTTTAGCGACAGCTGGATTACAAAGAATGGGCTGGGATGATGAAGTTATTACAGAACATTTAGATGAGACGTTATGTGTACCTGCTGTAGGACAAGGCGCATTAGCAATTGAGTGCCGTGAAGATGATAAGGATTTACTACAGTTGTTAGCGCATATAAATGATGCAGTAACAGAAAGAACAGTGGCAGCAGAACGAGTATTTCTTCATAAACTTGAAGGTGGATGCCAAGTTCCAATCGCTGGATACGCAACTCTTACAGAAAACGATGCAATCGAATTAACAGCTCTTGTCGGGTCTATGGATGGTTCTGTTTTATTGAAAGAGACAGTAGTAGGAACTAATCCAAAGGAAGTAGGATTAGAGGCTGCGGACCGTTTAATTAAACAAGGCGCAAAAGAACTCATTCTTGCTGCAAATAAGGGGCAACAATAAATATGAACGCTCTCGCTGGCAAAACGGTATTGATTACACGTGCCCAGCATCAAGCGAAACAAATGAGTGTAGCGGTGAAAGAAAAGAGCGGAATTCCATTGGAAATTCCGCTTTTGCGTATGGAAGGTATGTCTCATAGGCAAATTCAACATATAGCAGGACAGCTACATTCTTATGACTGGGTTATTTTTACGAGTAAAAATGGGGTAGCTTTTTTTCTAGATCGTTTGGGAAAGAAGCTCCCCGTAACGACTAAAATTGCTGCAGTAGGCGTGAAAACAAGTTTAGAGTTAGAAAAGCGGGGCTATGAAGTGGACTTTGTTCCAACTTCATTTGTTGCAGAAGTATTTGCAGAAGAGTTTGCAAAAAAATTAAGTGGAAACGAATGCATTTTATTTCCGAAAGGGAATTTAGCAAGAGATGTAATTCCAGTTGCACTTCGCGAAATTGGTGTTTCTCTAGATGAGATAATCGTATATGGTACGAAAGAAAATGTAGAGAAAAAGCGAGAGCTTATAGAAACGTTAGAAGCAGAGAAAGTAGACATTATTACATTTACGAGTCCTTCAACTGTTACTAGTTTTGTTCGTTTACTTGAGGGGACAAACTGGAGAGAATGGACAAAAAAATGTACAATTGCTTGTATAGGGCCTATTACGGAAAAAGAGGCGAGCCTTTATTTTCCGCATATTATTATGCCGAAAGATTACACTGTAGAAGCATTACTACAATGCGTTTGTGAATCTATAAAATAAAAGAATGGGGATAGAAATCTATGAACTCTTTACAATTTAATCGTCATCGTCGTTTAAGACAAAGCGGTAATATGCGTGCGCTTGTGCGTGAAACGTTTTTACATACGGAAGATTTTATTTACCCTATTTTTGTATTAGAAGGCGAAAATGTTCGTAATGAAGTGCCTTCTATGCCAGGCGTATATCAAATGTCTTTAGATTTATTACAAGCTGAAATGCAAGAGGTTGTTGATTTAGGTATTCGTTCTGTTATTGTATTTGGTTTACCTGCTGAAAAAGATGAAGTTGGATCATCAGCATATTGTGATCATGGAATTGTGCAACGTGCAATTAAGCAAATTAAAGGTGAATTCCCTGATCTAGTAGTAGTTGCGGATACATGTTTATGTCAATTCACAAGCCATGGTCATTGCGGTGTAATTGAAGATGGTATTATTTTAAATGACGAGTCTCTTGCAGTCCTTGCGAAAACAGCTGTAAGCCAAGCGAAAGCAGGAGCGGACATTATTGCGCCGTCAAATATGATGGATGGATTCGTAACAGCAATTCGCCATGCATTAGATGAAAATGGTTTTGGACATGTACCAGTTATGTCGTACGCTGTGAAATATTCATCAGCATTTTACGGGCCATTCCGTGATGCGGCACACGGTGCACCACAATTTGGGGATCGTAAAACATATCAAATGGATCCAGCGAACCGTATGGAAGCATTCCGTGAAGCAGAATCAGATGTAATGGAAGGGGCAGATTTCTTAATTGTAAAGCCAGCTCTTTCTTACTTAGATATCGTTCGTGATGTGAAAAATAACTTTAATTTACCAGTCGTTGCTTATAACGTAAGTGGCGAATATTCGATGATTAAAGCGGCAGCGCAAAATGGTTGGATTAATGAAAAAGAAGTTGTACTTGAAAAATTAATTAGCATGAAACGTGCAGGAGCAGATTTAATTATTACGTATCATGCAAAAGATGCAGCAAGATGGTTACAAGAAGGAGGCGCTAAATAATGAAAAAGTTTGATAAGTCGATTGCAGCGTTTGAAGAAGCACAAGATTTAATGCCTGGTGGCGTAAATAGCCCCGTTCGTGCCTTTAAGTCTGTCGGTATGAATCCATTGTTTATGGAGCGTGGAAAAGGCTCTAAAGTATATGATATCGATGGAAATGAATACATCGATTACGTATTATCATGGGGTCCTTTAATTCATGGCCATGCAAATGATCGTGTTGTTGAAGCGTTAAAAGCTGTTGCTGAAAGAGGTACAAGCTTCGGTGCCCCAACGGAAATTGAAAATAAATTAGCGAAACTTGTTATTGAGCGTGTACCATCAATTGAGATTGTACGTATGGTTAACTCTGGAACAGAAGCGACAATGAGTGCGCTACGTTTAGCTCGTGGTTATACAGGCCGTAATAAAATTTTGAAATTTATCGGTTGTTACCATGGTCATGGTGATTCGTTATTAATTAAAGCGGGTTCTGGTGTGGCAACGCTAGGTTTACCAGATAGCCCTGGTGTACCAGAAGGCGTAGCGAAAAATACGATTACAGTAGCGTATAACGATTTAGAAAGTGTGAAATACGCTTTCGAACAATTCGGTGATGATATTGCTTGTGTAATTGTAGAACCAGTAGCAGGAAATATGGGTGTTGTTCCACCACAACCAGGATTTTTAGAAGGCCTTCGTGAAGTAACAGAGCAAAATGGTGCATTGCTTATTTTTGATGAAGTAATGACAGGATTCCGAGTTGCTTACAATTGTGGACAAGGTTATTACGGTGTAACACCTGACTTAACTTGTTTAGGTAAAGTAATCGGTGGTGGATTACCAGTAGGAGCATACGGTGGTAAAGCAGAAATTATGCGCCAAGTTGCACCGAGCGGGCCAATTTACCAAGCGGGTACTTTATCAGGTAACCCACTTGCAATGGCAGCAGGTTATGAAACGTTAGTGCAGTTAACGCCAGAATCATATGTAGAATTCGAGCGTAAAGCTGAAATGTTAGAAGCTGGCTTACGTAAAGCGGCTGAAAAACATGGTATTCCGCATCGCATTAACCGTGCAGGTTCTATGATTGGTATCTTCTTTACAGATGAACCAGTTATTAATTACGATGCAGCAAAATCTTCAAACTTAGAATTCTTTGCGGCTTACTATCGTGAAATGGTAGAACAAGGTGTATTCTTACCGCCATCTCAATTCGAAGGTCTATTCTTATCGACAGCACATAGCGATGCAGATATTGAGGCGACGATTGCAGCGGCTGAAATTGCAATGTCAAAATTAAAAGCTTAATTGATGAAAGAAAATCGTTCTCCATAAGGGGAGCGATTTTTTTTATTCATAAAGTCCGCTTTCCACACATAAATCTGTAATGACATATAGTTTGGGAGGGGGAAAAGAAGTGGCAACAGATCATTCATTACGTTTTTCATTAAAAGAATCTGTTTGGTTCCAAAAAGGACAGGAAGTCGAAGAACTTTTGTCAATTTCGTTAGATCCAGACGTTGAGATAGAAGAGCTTGATCATGAAGTTATCGTGAGAGGGCAATTAGATTTAACGGGAGAGTATGTTGCACGGCAAGATGATTCAGCTTATTCATTAAGAGATCTATCACCAGCGAAGTCAATTGATTATGTAGAAACAAGGGAAGATGGGATTAATGAACTTGTTCATTCCTTTCCACTTGAAATATCAATTCCAAGAAACCGTGTGAAAGTAATTGAAGAACTATATGTATCTATCGAGGAATTTGATTATGAATTAAAGGAAAATGGTTGCTTACAATTATTAGCGGATATATCTATCACTGGTTTATGTGATGAAGAAAGAATCGAGGATGAAGAGGAAGAAACGGCGTATGCTGAGTTAGAAGATGATCCAGTACAAGAGGATGAAAATAGACCAACGCCGCACATGGAAGAACCAGCCTATAAGGAATCAAATGAGTGGGAAGATTACGCATTTGAACCGTTCCAACTAGAAGAAAGAAAAGAGCAGGAAGTAGAGGAAGAGGAAATAGAGGAACATGAATTTGTAGAGCGTGAAGAGGAGAAAGAAACAACGCCACAATTTGAATTGTTCGGAAGAAAAGATTTCAAGAAAGAAAAAGCGAAGAAACAAGAAGAGCAAGAAGAAGAAACGTATTCACAGCGAGATGAAAATGCGCTTTATTTAACGAAATTATTTACGAAAGAGCCGGAAGAAGAATTTACAAAGTTAAGAATGTATTTCGTGCAAGAAGGGGATACAATTGAATCTGTTGCAGATCGTTATGAAACGTCTGTACAAAACTTATATCGTGTTAATCAAACAGAAGATATATATTTAACTACAGGGCAAATTATCTATATTCCCGTTTCAAGAACAAAAGCGAAATAAGTGAGTGTTTTCACTCACTTATTTTTCTAAAGGCTATGTTTTGAATAGAAAGGGTTATTCGTATGGATATGGAATTACGAAATCGCTATGAACCCATTGTAAGGCAATATAGATTGGATACGCAGCATATGGAAGAGCACGGAAGTGTAACGAAAATTTATACGAATCAAGGTCCATATGCGCTCAAGAAAATAGAAGGCAGAAAGTTAGAGCGGAATAACTTTCTGCATCATATTCAATATTTGAAGGAGAAAGGTTTTTCAAATTATGTACCTATATACCATGCGACAGATGGAAATTATATTTTAAGTGACGGGACGTATAATTATTATTTAATGCCTTGGTTAGAACGTGCGGAAGGGAACGGCGAGGATAATGATCAATACCATAAAATGTTTCAAACTCTCGGAACGTTGCATCAAAAAACAGTAAAAGAAGAAACGTATACTGAAGAGGATCTAGAAAAACATTATACAAATATATCCGATCGCTGGGAGAATGATGGCGAAATGCTAGAAGAGTTTCTCGTAGAATCTGAAGCGAAGTGGTATATGTCACCATTTGAACTGCAATATTGTACGTACTATCATCATGTAATGAGGGCGCGTGAGTTTGCAACGAAGCAATTAAATGAGTGGAACGATGCGATGAAAGAAAAAGAGACAACACGCATTACGTTTGTACATGGTAACGTATCACTTAATCACTTTTTATTCGACTATGAACGAAATGGCTATTTTATTAGTTTAGAAAAATCAAAGTTTGCAACACCTGTGCAAGATATTGTGGGATTTTATTCTCGGTCGTTAAACACATATCCAATTGCACGAAGTGATCGGTTTGAATGGTATCAAATGTACCAAAAAAATTTCCCTTTTACGAAAGAAGAGCAACTACTCATGTTTGCGTATATGACGTATCCATCACAATTTATTCGGCAAATTCAGTCTTATAAGAAAAGAAGAGAGAGCCGTAATGAGGAAAATGAACTTCTTGGAGTAAAGAGCTTACAACAATCGCATTGGCTCGTTAGCAATATAGAATATTTCCTGTCGCAATTACAAGCTGCCCAGCAAGGGAACGGATAAAAAGATAAGTAGTATCTCTACTTATCTTTTTTTTTCGCTCGTCCAAAAAGCCGTAGTATTAAATTTATCTTGACGAATAGGGTTTCGTTTTTTACACTATTGTATATAATAATTAACAATCATATAAATGCCTTGAAGGGGAAGAGTATAACAAGAAACGTCTTCAGAGAGGAGAATCATTAGCTGGGAGATTCTCTAGATAGTTATGTTAGAAGGTAGCCCTGGAGCATCTTTTCTGAACGGAATAGTTCTCATTAGGAAAAGACGGATTTGTCCGTTATCAAATTAAGAGTATAAGCAAATTCCTGAATTTGTTTGTAAATAAAGGTGGTACCGCGATGTCCCTCGTCCTTTTTGGATGAGGGGCATTTTTTATTTTAAGGAGGGAAAATAATGTCAAACACGGAAAAGAATTTACCAACTAAATATGATCATATGTCCGTTGAAGAAGGCCTTTATCAATGGTGGCTTGAAGGCAAATATTTCGAAGCAACAGGAGATGAGAAGAAACAACCATACACAATTGTAATTCCACCTCCGAACGTAACTGGTAAGTTACACTTAGGTCATGCTTGGGATACAACTCTTCAAGATATTTTAACTCGTACGAAGCGTATGCAAGGTTACGATGTATTATGGCTTCCAGGAATGGACCATGCGGGTATCGCAACGCAAGCGAAAGTAGAAGGGAAACTTCGTGAAGAAGGTATTTCACGTTACGATCTTGGCCGTGAGAAATTCCTTGAAAAAGCTTGGGAATGGAAAGAGGAATACGCGTCTCACATTCGTCAACAATGGGGGAAAGTTGGTTTAGGACTAGACTATTCTCGTGAACGTTTCACATTAGACGAAGGTTTATCTGATGCGGTTAATAAAGTATTCGTTCAATTATACGAAAAAGGCTTAATTTACCGCGGTGAATATATTATCAACTGGGATCCAGCAACACGCACAGCTCTTTCTGATATTGAAGTAATTCATAAAGAAGTTCAAGGTGCATTCTACCATATGAACTATCCATTAACAGATGGCTCTGGTCATATTCGTCTTGCGACTACTCGTCCAGAAACGATGCTTGGTGATACAGCAGTAGCAGTTCATCCAGAAGACGATCGTTACAAACATTTAATCGGAAAAACAGTTACACTTCCAATCGTAGGCCGTGAGATTCCGATTATTGCTGATGAATACGTAGAAAAAGATTTCGGAACAGGCGTTGTAAAAATTACACCAGCTCATGACCCGAATGACTTTGAAGTAGGTAACCGTCATGACTTACCACGTATTTTAGTAATGAACGAAGATGGATCGATGAACGAAAAAGCTGGTAAGTATAACGGCATGGATCGTTTCGAATGCCGTAAAGCGTTAGTAAAAGATTTACAAGAAGCGGGCGTATTAGTAGAAATCGAGCCTCATATGCATTCAGTAGGTCATAGTGAGCGTAGTGGTGCAGTAGTTGAGCCTTACTTATCAACACAATGGTTCGTAAAAATGGCTCCACTTGCTGAAAAGGCAGTAGAGCTTCAACAAAAAGAAGAAGAGAAAGTAACGTTCGTACCAGAGCGTTTCGAAAACACATATTTACGTTGGATGGAAAACATTCACGACTGGTGTATTTCTCGTCAATTATGGTGGGGACACCGTATTCCAGCTTGGTATCATAAAGAAACTGGTGAAGTATACGTAGGTACAGAAGCACCAGCAGATATTGAAAACTGGAATCAAGATAACGACGTACTTGATACGTGGTTCAGTTCAGCGTTATGGCCGTTCTCAACACTTGGTTGGCCAAATGAAGAGGCAGCAGACTTTAAAAAGTTCTATTCAACAGATGCTTTAGTAACTGGTTATGACATCATCTTCTTCTGGGTATCTCGTATGATTTTCCAAGGTTTAGAGTTTACAGGCGAGCGTCCATTTAAAGATGTATTAATTCACGGTTTAGTTCGTGATGAGCAAGGTCGTAAAATGAGTAAATCTCTTGGTAACGGTATTGATCCAATGGATGTTATCGAGAAGTACGGTGCAGATGCAATGCGTTTCTTCTTATCAACAGGAAGCGCACCAGGTCAAGATTTACGCTTCAGCATGGAGAAAGTAGAATCTACTTGGAACTTCATTAATAAAATTTGGAATGCATCACGTTTCGTATTAATGAACATGGATGACATGAAGTATGAAGAAATCGATTTAACTGGTGAAAAATCAGTTGCGGATAAGTGGATTTTAACTCGCTTAAACGAAACAATCGAAAGCGTAACACGTAACATGGATAAATATGAGTTCGGTGAAGCTGGTCGTTCATTATACAACTTTATCTGGGATGATTTCTGTGACTGGTACATTGAAATGGCGAAACTTCCACTATACGGTGAAGATGAAGCAGCTAAGAAAACAACTCGTTCTATTTTAGCTTACGTATTAGACCGAACAATGCGTCTGTTACACCCATTCATGCCATTCGTAACAGAGAAGATTTGGCAACATTTACCGCATGAAGGCGAGTCTATTACAGTAGCGGCGTGGCCAACAGTTCGCGAAGATTTACAAGATACAGAAGCTGCAGCAGAAATGCACCTTCTAGTTGATATCATTCGCTCTGTTCGTAACATTCGTGCAGAAGTTAATACACCAATGAGCAAAAAAGTTCAAATGCAAATTAAAGCGAAAGATGAGGCTGTACTTGCTCAACTTACGAAAAACAGCTCTTACATTGAGCGTTTCTGTAACCCAAGCGAATTAACAATTCAAACGGATTTACAAGCGCCAGAAAAAGCAATGACTGCAATCGTATCGGGTGCAGAGTTATTCTTACCGTTAGCTGATCTTATCAATCTTGATGAAGAGAGAGCGCGTCTTGAGAAAGAACTTGAGAAGTTCGACAAAGAAGTAGAACGTGTACAGAAGAAACTTTCAAACCAAGGTTTCGTAGCGAAAGCTCCTGCAGCAGTTATTGAAGGAGAGCGTGCGAAAGAGCAAGATTACCTAGAAAAACGCGAAGCAGTTCGTCAACGTCTAGTAGATCTTGAAAAGTAAAATGTTTTTTTAGAGGCTCACTATATTGGTGAGTCTCTTTTCTTTGCGTATAATAGGAGTATAAAGGTTGTCTGTTGAAAGGGGAAAGCATACGTGATACATACATACGAAGAAGCGATAGGGTGGATTCATAGCCGATTGAAGTTTGGTATTAAACCAGGATTAGAAAGAATGAGATGGATGCTAGAAGAGCTCGGAAATCCAGAGCGTCACATAAAATGTATTCATCTTGCTGGTACAAATGGAAAAGGTTCAACGTTAACATATATGCGCTACATGTTAGAGGACGCAAAATATAAGGTAGGAACATTTACCTCTCCTTATATTGAAACATTTAACGAACGTATTAGTGTGAATGGAACACCAATTGCAGATGAAGAGATTACTGAACTTGTAAAGATGGTAAAGCCAGTCGTTGAAAAACTAGATGAGACGGATTTAGGGGAAGCGACTGAGTTTGAAATTATTACTGTTATGGCAATTTGTTATTTCGGTAAAGTCAATTTCTGCGATGTTGTTTTATTTGAAACAGGGCTTGGAGGGCGCTTTGATTCTACGAATGTTATTCATCCTGTTCTCACGATTATTACAAATATCGGCCACGATCATATGCATATTTTAGGGAATACACTAGGAGAAATTGCATATGAAAAGGCAGGGATTATTAAGTCTGGTGTTCCAGTTATTACTGGTGTACAAGATGAGGAAGCATTGCAAGTCATTCAAAAGGTTGCAAAGGAAAATCATGCAAACTTATACGAGATGGGCAAGCATTTTACAGCGTTACATAAACAGTCTAGCGAAGATGGAGAACAGTTCGATTTCACTTGTCCTTTCGCCTCTTTTAAAGATGTGCAAATCTCAATGAAAGGCAGTCATCAAGTAGGAAACGCAGCACTTGCACTTATGGCAGTCATGTATGTGAAAACATATTTATCATTTTTAATTGAGGAAGAAGAAATAAGAACTGGATTAAAGGAAGCGTATTGGGTGGGGCGCTTTGAAAAACTGCAAAGTAATCCAGATATTATTATAGATGGTGCTCATAACCCAGAAGGTATTGAAAGTCTTGTGAAAACGGTAGAATCACATTACAAAGATAAAAATGTAATAGTTTTATTTACTGCCCTTGGTGATAAACAATTGCATAATATGGTAGGGCAATTAGAAACCATCGCCGATGAAATTATTTTTACAACATTCGCCTTTGATCGTGCTATTTCAGCAGGTGAGCTTGCATCGTATTCAAAGAAAGAGTCAAAATTAATTTTTGAAAATTGGAAAGAGGCAATTGATACGAAGGTTGAAATGCTTGGAGAAAATGATGTTTTTATCATAACAGGTTCTCTTTATTTCATTTCGGAAGTTCGAAAATATATTCGCGAAAAAAACTAGATAGTCTTTGCTATCTAGTTTTTTTGTTCTACAAATGAAGTCAAATGCATACATATAAGATAAATATATAGGGTTATTTGGCGAATTCCTCTGACAAATATCTCGTTTTTTTGTGAAATGAATATGATATGATGCGGACAACGATAAGAGGTGAGGTGTGAGTGTATGGACAAGCAATCACGAACGATCTCAGTGAAAGTGAATGGAACAGAAGCGAAGTATGAGGAGAAGAAGAAAGATGAATTTGAATGGATGGTAGTAGAAAGTGAAAGACCAAAAAACGTTGTTCCGTTTCAAAAAGCGAAATTAGCGTCTACGGAAAAAATACGAAAGAAGTGGAGCAATACATTAATTGCAATCGTTGCAACTGCGATTGTTATTGGTACGGCGTTTGGGATGGGAATGCTACAGTTACTTAAAGGACAAGGGGCGACAGGGGGAAGTGAAGTAACAGCTTCGAAGCAGATGCAAAATGAAGAATCAAAGGTGGGTGGAACGGCAGAACAAACACCAGCACCAAAAGAGGAAAAAACAAAAGCACAGACAGGAACGTTATTAGATCCAATGAAATTATTTTTTGTTCAAGGAGGAATTTATTCTTCTGAAGAAAAGGGACAGGCTGCTCTTGAAGAGTGGAAAGGCAATGGAGGCGTCGCAGCTTTAAAACCGAGCGGTGATAAGTATGCATTAGTTGTTGGTGTTGCTAGCGATGAACAGGGCATAAATCAATTAATGACGCAGTATAAAAATGATAATGTCTCCGTATTGAAAAAAAACTGGGATATAACAGATAAAGCGTTACTTAAAGATGATAAAGAAGTCGGGGCGTTTTTAACAAAAGTACAGCCATTATATACTCATTTAGCAAAATATGCTTCCAGCGTACAAGCTAGTGGAAAAAGTAATACAAAAGATATAGGTGCGATTGAAAAAGAGTGGAAAGCGATTGAAAAAGAAGGGAAAAGTATGAAGCAAGAAGAAGCGAAGAAATTGTATATGTATACGTCAGTAGCTGTGCAAACAGTGAAGGATGGAAAAGGTGATAAGGAATCTTTGGCGAAATTAAATCAAGTTATTATTGATGGTATACTTTCATATGAAAAAATTGTTTCACAAAAGGTGAAATAATAGGATAATGAAATGACGAAGGAAGAGGTATAGGTACTTCTTTCTTTTCTTTTGAATTTAGAGCAAAGCGCTTTCTCTATGGCAGGAATATAATCGTATTTTAGTAAGGAAGTATTATTTTGTTTAGAGAAAATAATATTTCTTTCATTTGTGGACAAACTATTCCTTTGATACGATTGTTGTAAATGATTCTGCTTCATGTGAGAAAGGAAGGAGAAAATATGAGAAAAATTATTTTAGCTTCAGGATCACCTCGCAGAAAGGAATTGCTTGAGTTAGCAGGTGTACCGTTTGAAATCGTTGTAAGTGAAGTAGAAGAAACGATTGGTGCGTACTCATCACCTTCTGATATTGTTATGTCTCTTGCCCTGCAAAAAGCATCTGCGGTAGCAGAAACGAATGGTGATCACATTGTGTTAGGTGCAGACACAATTGTTACATATGATTCGCGTGTTCTTGGAAAGCCTTCTAATGAGGATGAGGCGAAAGAAATGTTACGATTATTATCAGGGAAAACACATGAAGTGTATACGGGTGTTGCAATTATAGCAAAAGACAAAACAGTCACTTTTTATGAGCGTACAGAAGTTATGTTTTGGGAATTAACAGAAGAGGAAATTGACGTATACGTTGCATCAAAAGAGCCTCTTGATAAAGCAGGAAGTTATGGAATTCAAGGTAAAGGATCTATTTTTGTTCAACATATTCAAGGGGACTACTATAGTGTAGTCGGGTTACCAATTTCACGTCTTGTTCGGGAATTAAAACAATTTAATATTGATGTAACCCATGCGTAGAATTGCATGGGATTTTCTTTGAGAGAACAAATAAAAGGGGTGGAGAAATGAACGGTATTCGTGATGTTGTCAAAGAAGAACAGCCACGGGAGCGTTTATTGTTAGAAGGAGCTGGGAGTTTATCGAATCGGGAGCTTCTTGCAGTGTTACTCAGAACAGGTTCTAAAGAAGAAACAGTTTTAAAGTTATCAGATAAAATTTTACATCACTTTGATGGTTTACGTATGTTGAAAGATGCAACGTTAGAAGAGCTTGTCAGTATACATGGTGTTGGGATTGCAAAGGCAGCCCAGCTTATAGCCGCTTTTGAACTTGGTAGAAGGATGGTACGTTTAGAATATCAAAATAGATATAGCATCCGAAGCCCAGAAGATTGTGCGAGATATATGATGGAAGAAATGCGCTTCCTGCAGCAGGAGCATTTTGTATGTTTATATTTAAACACAAAAAATCAAGTTATACATAGGCAAACGATTTTTATTGGAAGTTTAAACACATCAATTGTACATCCAAGGGAAGTTTTTAAAGAAGCATTCCGCCGTGCAGCAGCCTCTATCATATGTCTTCATAACCATCCCTCAGGAGACCCGACGCCGAGCAGAGAAGATATCGAAGTAACAAAACGCTTAGTAGAATGCGGTCGAATTATCGGAATTGAAGTGCTTGACCATATTATAATAGGTGACCATAAATTCGTGAGTTTAAAGGAAAAAGGTCATATTTAAGACTATGCTTTTTACTTATTTTGTTTTATAATGTGATTTATGAGTTTTTTGTAGAAATTTATCTACAAGAAGGATAAAGATATAAAAAACGTACTGTTTTTATAATATAAAGTAAGAAAAAATGAGTCCGTGAAAACAAGAAAGGAAGATAAAAAATATGTTTGGATTTGGTGGCTTTACTCGCGATCTTGGAATAGATTTAGGAACTGCAAACACGCTTGTATATGTAAAAGGAAAAGGTGTAGTTTTACGTGAACCTTCAGTAGTAGCGTTACAAACTGATACGAAACAAATCGTTGCTGTAGGTAGCGATGCAAAACAAATGATTGGTCGTACACCAGGAAACGTTGTGGCACTTCGCCCAATGAAAGACGGTGTAATTGCTGATTACGAAACGACAGCAACAATGATGAAATATTACATTCAACAAGCTCAAAAATCAAATGGATTCTTCTCACGTAAGCCTTACGTAATGGTATGTGTACCGTCTGGTATTACAGCTGTAGAAAGACGTGCAGTAATTGATGCGACTCGTCAAGCTGGTGCTCGTGACGCTTATCCAATTGAAGAACCATTTGCAGCGGCAATCGGTGCAAACTTACCTGTTTGGGAGCCAACTGGTAGTATGGTTGTTGATATCGGTGGCGGTACAACAGAAGTTGCAATCATTTCTTTAGGTGGTATTGTAACAAGCCAATCAGTTCGTGTTGCTGGTGATGATATGGATGATTCAATCATTCAGTACATTAAGAAAAGCTATAACTTAATGATCGGTGAAAGAACAGCTGAAGCATTAAAATTAGAAATCGGTTCTGCAGGCGAGCCAGAAGGTATCGAGCCTATGGAAATTCGCGGTCGTGATTTAGTAAGTGGTTTACCAAAAACAGTACTAATTCAGCCAGAAGAAATTGCAGATGCATTAAAAGATACAGTAGATGCAATTGTAGAATCTGTTAAAAATACGTTAGAGAAAACTCCACCTGAATTAGCAGCAGATATTATGGACCGTGGTATCGTATTGACAGGTGGCGGAGCATTACTACGTAATTTAGATAAAGTGATTAGTGAAGAAACAAATATGCCAGTTCTTGTTGCAGAAGACCCATTAGATTGCGTAGCAATTGGAACGGGTAAAGCATTAGACAATATCGATCTTTTCAAAACTGCTGCTCGATAATATTGCAAAATAAAAATCAGTAAAATTAAGAGGGTGTGAACGTGCCACAGTTTTTCTTAAACAAAAGATTAATTGTTTTGTTAGTTAGTATTATTCTTCTCGTGGCATTGATTGGAATCTCATTGAAAGAACGGAATAGTTTGACGTGGCCAGAGCAGTTTATTAAAGATACTGTCGGTGTTGTAGAGCGTGTATTCCAAAAGCCAGCGAAATACGTAGCTGGATTCTTTGAAGATGTGGAAGATGTAAAGCGCACGTATGAAGAGAATAAAGAATTAAAAGCAAAATTAGATAATTATGCAGAACTATCAGGAAAAGTAAAACAATTAGAAGATGATAAAAAGAAACTACAAGAGTTAACGGGTAAAAAAGAGTTGAATAGCGGTTATACTGAAATTCCAGCGACTGTTGTTTCTCGTAATCCAGATAAATGGTACGATTTAATTGGAATTGATAAAGGGGCACAGCAAGGAATTAAAAAAGATATGGCTGTAGTAACTTCACAAGGTTTAGTTGGACGAGTGAAAAGTGTATCTCAGTTTACATCATCAGTAGAATTACTAAGCTCTATGAGCCGAACAAATCGTGTTTCTGCTATCGTACAAGGTGACGAGAAAATCTTTGGATTGATTGAAGGTTACGACAAAGAAAAGCACTTACTTCTTTTCACAAAGATTGGCTCTGATGCTAAGGTAGAGAAAGATCAACTAGTTGTAACATCTGGACTTGGTGATATTTTCCCAAAAGGCCTTGTAATTGGAAAAATTGTTGATGTTCAGCCGGATCCATACGGTTTAACAAAAACAGCTTATGTAAAACCAGCCGCTGATTTAAATGACGTAGAGCATCTTATGGTTGCTAAACGTGAAACGCCTTCAGCGCCATTAGAATAGGAGGAGGAGAAGAGATGATGAAGATTTTAAAAAGAGCAGCTCTTCCTCTTTTGCTCCTTTTTGTTTTTCTATTTGAAAATATGTTTGCTACTGTTGTTCCAACAGAGGTTTTTTGGAAAGACAGTATAGCAGCACCTCATTTCTTTATAATTGTGTTATGTTTTATTACTGTGTACTATAGTCCGGTCCAAGGGATTTATTACGGACTCTTATTTGGTTTCTTATTTGATACCGTATACACAGAACTTGTCGGTATATATATTTTTGCGTATCCAATTTTAGCTTATTTAGTTTATAGTGTGATGAAGATACTACAATTGAATTTATTTATTGTTGCTTCTATCGTACTAGCTAGCATTGTAGCATTAGAGTATTATGTGTATGGATTTTTAACTTTGTTAGGACGTACTCATATGTCGGCGTATGTCTTTTTCACAGATCGTCTCCTGTCTACTTTATTGCTAAATGCAATTTTCTTATTGATAGTTTGTTTCCCACTGAGACGATATTTAGTGCGTCTTTCAAAAGCGATGGAAGAAAAAGAAAAAAGGATTTTCTAATTTTATGTCGAATTGAATCGGTGGGGTGAACTTTAGTGGAAGAAAAAAAGCAACAAAATGTAACAATAAAAGGGACAAAAGACGGAATAACGCTTCATTTAGATGATTGTTGTTCATTCTCTGAATTACTGAAGGAATTGGACGAAAAGCTTTCTACACATTACTATCATGGTGATGGGCGCTCTTTAATTGAAGTGCATGTGAAAGTGGGAAATCGTTATTTAACAGAAGTCCAACAAGAAGAGATTCGTACGTTAATTCGTAATAAAAAGAATCTTGTTGTGGATTCAATTGAAAGTGATGTTATAACTAAAGCGGAAGCAATAGCTTGGAAAGAAGAAACAGAAATTGTCCCTATTTCCAAAATTGTTCGCTCTGGACAAGTTTTACATGTAAAAGGAAATTTATTGTTAATTGGAGATGTTAATCCAGGCGGAACGGTTATCGCTGGGGGGAATATTTTTGTCGTAGGATCATTAAGAGGAATTGCGCATGCTGGGTATTATGGGGATTCGGATGCTGTAATCGCTGCATCTGTTATGAACCCGATGCAACTTCGAATTAGTGATGTGGCAATGCGGGCTCCGGAAGAGAAAGAAGACGGAGCGGAGGCGGCAGAATGTGCGTATATTAATGAGAACAATCACATTGTTGTCGATCGACTGCAACTTCTCACTCATCTTAGACCTAATTTAACAAAGTTAGAAAGGGGAATTGTATAGCTGTGGGAGAGGCAATAGTAATTACATCTGGAAAAGGCGGAGTAGGTAAAACTACAACGTCTGCGAACATTGGTACAGCCCTAGCGTTATCTGGAAAGAAAGTGTGCTTAATTGACACAGATATCGGTCTTCGAAACTTAGACGTAGTAATGGGGCTGGAAAATCGTATTGTATTTGATCTTGTTGATGTCGTTGAAGGGCGTTGCCGTTTACCTCAGGCTCTTATTAAAGATAAACGTTTTGATGATCTTTATTTATTACCTGCAGCACAAACGAGTGATAAATCAGCGGTAACACCTGAACAAATGGATGAATTAATACAAGTATTACGTCAAGATTACGATTACATATTAATTGATTGTCCTGCGGGGATTGAGCAGGGATTTAAAAACGCGGTAGCTGGTGCGGATAAAGCAATCGTTGTTACGACGCCAGAAGTATCCTCAATGCGCGATGCGGATCGTATTATCGGGCTTTTAGAAAAAGAGGATATTGAACCACCGAAACTTGTTATTAACCGTGTGCGTAGTCATATGCTTCATGAACAGGATATGTTAGATGTTGATGAAATCGTACGTACATTGTCAATCGAGCTTCTTGGTGTTGTCGAAGATGATGATGAAGTTATTCGTGCTACAAATACAGGTGAACCTGTAGCGTTGCAACCGAGTGGAAAAGCAGCGTTAGCTTATCGTAATATTGCAAGACGCTTGTTGGGTGAGAATGTACCATTACAAGCATTTGAACAAGAAAAGGTATCGGTATTTACAAAGGTGAAAAACTTCTTTGGAATCCGTTAACAGCACTTCGCACATATGCGAAGTGCTTTCTTTTTTCTTCACACGAATATCTTCCTTTCCTAGCTCATACATATGTACAAACTGTATACAACTGTTTCTACTTAAATCAGCTTAACGAAAGAAAGGAGACAGTATGAAGAATAGACGTGTAGAAGAAATTAAAAAACGGATTGCGAAAAGGAAGGCAGAGCAAGAAAGGATGGAGGAAGAGCAGTATTTTGCTGGAGGGAATTTTGATAGTGAATCAGTATTTATTGAAGAAGGAGAAAAGGAAATTCATCCTTTATTTCGAAAGGAAGTATTTTTCTTTAAAGTTTTGTTATCAGCAATATTAGTTCTTTCTGTCGCTATTTTATATAAGAATGCACCCTCTTCTTTCGACGGTGCGAAAGCTGTTACAGAAAAAGTGATGAAAGAAGAATTTCAGTTTGCTACTGTAGCGAAATGGTACGAAAAACAGTTTGGAAAACCACTCGTATTCTATTCGCCTAATGAGAAAAAAGAAGGAACCATTCAGCAAAAAGATTATGCAATTCCTGCTTCCGGAAAGGTGATGCAAGGGTTTCAAAAAAATGGCCAAGGTGTATTTGTTCAAACGGCTACAAATGCAACTGTTGAGTCAGTGAATGAAGGGCTAGTTGTTTTTGCAGGCAAGAAAGAGGAACTTGGAAATACAGTTCAAATTCAGCACGCGGATGGCACTGAGTCATGGTATGCAAATTTAAATGACATGTCGGTGAAATTATATGATTACGTTTCAAAGAAACAAAAAATTGGAACAGTGAATAATGATGCAAATAATAAAAATGGTAAGTTTTATTTCGCAATAAAAAAGAATGAAAAATTTATTGACCCGATTCAGGTGATTTCATTTGATTAAATATAGGGATGTTTTAACGAAGATTTCAGTGCATCCGTTGTTTTGGGTTATAATTGTCATTGGTATTTTTACGGCGCGTTTTAAAGAGTTACTACTGTTATTTTGTATCGTTCTCATCCATGAACTTGGGCATGCTTTTGCAGCGGCACACTATAATTGGCGTATTAAAAAGATTCAACTTTTACCGTTTGGTGGTGTGGCTGAGCTCGAGGAACATGGAAATAAGTCGTTGAAAGAGGAGCTTGTTGTTGTAATTGCAGGACCTATTCAACATATTTGGATGATGCTGGTAGGTTATATATTGTTTGAAGTTGGTTGGCTTGATGCGGATTTATATTATTTCTTTATGTGGAATAATATAATCATTTTAGCATTTAATTTACTACCTATTTGGCCGCTTGATGGTGGGAAAGTATTGTTTAACGTATTATCATATCGTTTTCCTTATTTACAAGCACATGAAAAGATGATGAAATTATCATGTGTTTTTTTTAGTGTAATACTAGGCTGGCAGTTACTTTGGAATAGCAACAATGTAATGATGTGGGTACTACTCATATTTTTAGCGGTATCGTTATATCAGGAATGGAAACAAAGACGGTATGCCTTTATGCGTTTTTTATTAGAACGTTATTATGGGAACAAAAGAGGAATTGAAAAGATTGCACCTATTGAAGTGCAATCAAAAGATCATTTATATAAGATATTCACAAAATTTCGTAGGGGGTATAAGCACTCTATTATCGTCCATGGAAAATATAAAGAACATTACACATTGGATGAAAATGAATTGCTCTATGCGTATTTTACTGAAAAACGAACAACTTCATCTGTTGAAGAATTAATCGGTTAGTGTTGACGATAGCACTAACCTTTTATTATTGTAAAAGCAAAGAAGATTATAAAGTGAGGAAATAATTTTGAAAACGTTATTTATGAACTACGCTGGATCGGAAAAACGAGTTGCAATTGAAGAGAAGAAAAAAATTGTAGAGTTTTTATGGAAACGAAATGAAGAACAAGAGATTGTTGGGCATATTTATGTTGGACGCATCGTAAGAACAATCGCTGGAATGAACGCAGCATTTGTAAACATCGGTTTAGAAAAACATGCGTACCTTTCATATGATGATGTACCATCTTCATATCGTATACATGAAGGGCAAGCGGTACTCGTACAAGTTGTGAAAGAAGCAATTGATACGAAAGGGCCGAAATTGACAGCGAACATAGAATTTACCGGGAAATATGTCGTTTATATGCCATATGATGAAATGCGTGCGGTTTCTCGGAAAATAAAAAACAATAAAAGAAGGCAACAGCTACTTCAAATTGAAGTAGAAGGGACCGGTGGTTACATTTTTCGCTCTGCTTCTGAAAAAGGAGAAATTGAAGAAATACAAGCTGAAATGCAAAGGTTACAGCAGTTATATGAAGAGTTAAAAAGAAAAGAGGGCCAAGGGAAAGCACCGTTACTGCTTCATCGACCGGCCACCTTTTTAGATCGTGTATTTCAAGAGAATCCAATTGAAACGATTGAAAAAGTAGTTGTAGATACAAGAAGTATTGTAAAAGAATTAGAAGAAAAAGTCGGAAAAGAAAAAGTATCTTTTTATAATGAAAAGTCTTCAATGTTTAACCATTTTGGAATAGAGCGTGAGATCGAGAAAGCACTTCAAAAAATTGTTTGGCTTCCGAATGGTGCTTATTTAATTGTGGAACAAATGGAGACGATGACTGTAATTGATGTGAATACGGGCAAGTTTACCGGAAAGCAAAATTTACAAGATACAGTCCTTCGTACAAATGAAGTGGCAGCTGAAGAGATTGCACGTCAATTAAGACTGCGTGATATTGGCGGTATGATATTAATTGATTTTATTAATATGAAAAGAAGAGAAGATAAAGAAAAGGTAAGAGAATGTCTCATAGCTGCTATGCAAAATGATCGCACATATACAAGAGTGCTCGGGTTTACAGAGTTAGGGGTTTTGGAGATGACACGTAAACGTAAAAAACATTCTTTACGCGATGTATTACTAGAAGAGTGTGTACCGTGCAAAGCGACGGGGTATGTGATGTCATATGAAACAATTGCGTATGAGTTAGAAAGAGAGTTAATCACATATGGCGATATAGAAGATGAGGCAGTATTAATCGCTGCACCTAAAGAGTTACAAAAACAATTTTTGCAAAAAGAATTACAAAAAAATATTCCATTTGAAATTTACTTCAAAGATGATATGATCGAAAAGTACGCTATTATTCGTTTTGGAAGTAAAACAGAAATTGTAGAACGGAAAAAATAGTTAGCAGAACATTTATTGACAACCGTCTATGATTCATGATAACATCTTTATGTTATAGTTTATAGCACCTAAACGGCTATATGCTACAACCGCACAAGACAGGTTCCCTAAAGACATTTATGTCTACCTCGTTTTTGGCGAGTCTTAGTAAATAAGAGGAGGTGCAAGTATGTACGCAATTATCGAAACAGGTGGAAAACAAATTAAAGTTGAAGCTGGTCAAGCAATCTACATTGAAAAATTAGATGTTGAAGCTGGTGAAACTGTTACTTTTGACAAAGTTCTTTTCGTTGGTGGCGAAAACGTTAAAGTTGGTAGCCCAGTTGTAGAAGGTGCAACAGTTACTGCGAAAGTTGAAAAACAAGGTCGCGCTAAGAAAATCATCGTTTTCAAATACAAAGCGAAAAAGAACAATCGTAAGAAACAAGGTCATCGTCAACCTTACACTAAGCTAGTTGTTGAAGCTATCAACGCTTAATTCTGGTTAACATGATTAAAATTACGATAAGTCGCACGAAATTAGGAAGTATCCAATCATTTAAAATGACTGGACATGCCAATTATGCGCCACATGGACAAGATCTTGTCTGTGCTGGAACTACAGCGGTTGTGTTCGGTTCTATAAATGCAGTGGAAGAACTTTGTAATGTGCAGGCAACTATTGAACTCGGAAGTGATGGCGGATTCTTAACGTATGAATTGCCTAATGATTTAGACGTTCATACAGCAGAAAAAGCACAGATACTTTTAGAAGGATTAGTTGTTTCGCTAAAGACGATCGAACTTGATTACGGAAAGTATATCCGTTTAATAGAAAAAGTGCAGGAGGTGTAACGTATGTTAAGATTAGATCTTCAGTTTTTCGCATCTAAGAAAGGTGTAGGTAGTACAAAGAACGGTCGTGACTCTCAGTCAAAACGTCTTGGTGCTAAACGCGCAGATGGTCAAACGGTTTCAGGTGGTTCAATTCTTTACCGTCAACGCGGTACAAAAATTTATCCAGGTGTTAACGTTGGTCGTGGTGGCGATGACACTTTATACGCGAAAGTTGACGGCGTAGTACGCTTTGAGCGTCTTGGCCGTGACCGCAAACAAGTGAGCGTATATCCTGTTGCTCAAGAAGCATAAGAACTCACGGAAAACTCTAACCTGAGTGCAGGTTAGAGTTTTTCTATATTAAGGAGTATCTAAATGAATGAAAAATGGACAATTATAGATGCATTGCGCCATTCAAGACATGATTGGCTCAATCGTATGCAGATGGTGAAAGGAAACCTTTCCCTTGGAAAAGTGGAAGAGATTCATAGTCTCATCGATCGTTTTGTCCAAGAAGCGAGACAAGAATCCAATCTGATGGGGCTATCAATGCCTTTATTTTCAGAGTGGATTTTAACATATAATTGGAAACAGCAGCCGTGCTTATTGGAGTACGAAGTATTAGGGAAATTACATAACTTCTCTCACTTAGATGAGACTGTATGTACATGGACGGATCAATTTTTCTCAATGCTTCAGCATAGTTTAGACGTATATGTTGAAAATTATGTTTGTATCACAATTGAATGTGACGCGGATAATGCTCGTTTCTTTTTTGATTTTCGTGGTAAGCTAACGAGTGTAGAAGAACTACAGAATTGGCTTGCGACCCAAAACAATAAATGGTATTCCATTTCTTATACAGTACGAGACGAAGAAGTCTCAGTTATATTACAACCAATCGAAAAAAGTGTGGTGAAATAATGTTTGTAGATCAGGTCAAGATATATGTAAAAGGCGGCGACGGTGGTAACGGAATGGTTGCGTATCGTCGTGAGAAGTATGTACCTAAAGGTGGCCCAGCAGGTGGCGACGGTGGTAAAGGTGCAGATGTTGTTTTTGTTGTTGAGGAAGGCTTACGTACATTAATGGATTTCCGCTACCAACGTCATTTCAAAGCTGATCGCGGTCAGCACGGAATGAGTAAAGGTCAGCACGGTCGTAAATCTGAAGATTTAATCGTAAAGGTTCCACCAGGAACAATAGTAAAAGATGAAAAAACAGGTCAAATTCTTGCGGATTTAGTAACGCATGAACAAACAGCTGTAATCGCAAGAGGTGGCCGTGGTGGCCGTGGTAACTCACGTTTCGCAACAGCAACGAACCCAGCGCCAGAAATCGCTGAGAACGGGGAACCAGGTCAAGAGCGTGATGTCATTCTAGAACTTAAAGTGCTAGCAGATGTTGGACTTGTTGGATTCCCAAGTGTAGGTAAATCTACATTATTATCTGTTGTATCATCAGCGCGTCCGAAAATTGCAGAATATCACTTTACAACAATCGTTCCAAATCTTGGTGTTGTTGAAACTGGTGATAACCGCAGTTTCGTTATGGCTGACCTTCCTGGACTAATTGAAGGCGCACATGCAGGCGTTGGACTTGGACACCAATTCTTACGTCATATTGAGCGTACACGTGTAATCGTGCACGTTATTGATATGTCTGGTTTAGAAGGCCGTGAGCCATATGAAGATTATGTAACAATTAATAATGAATTAAAAGAATACAATATGCGTTTAACAGAGCGTCCACAAGTTGTTGTTGCAAACAAAATGGATATGCCAGATGCAGAAGAAAACTTACAAGCATTTAAAGAGAAAGTGGGAGACGAAGTAAAAATCTTCCCAATCTCAGCTGTAACGAAACAAGGTGTTCGTGACTTACTATTTGAAGTAGCGAACTTATTAGAAACAACACCAGAATTCCCAATGTACGATGTTGTCGAGGAGTCTGAAGCAAGTGTAATGTACAAATTTGATGCTGAAAGTCTTAAATTTGAAATTACACGTGAAAGTGACGGCACATTTGTTATTTCTGGTTATGATATTGAGAAGACATTCAAAATGACAGACTTCTCACGTGATGAATCTATACGTCGTTTCGCTCGTCAAATGCGCGGAATGGGTATTGATGAAGCGCTTCGTGCACGTGGTGCAAAAGATGGAGATATTGTAAAAATTCTTGAATATGAATTTGAATTTATCGACTAAGACTGCCGAAATATGGCAGTCTTTTTTTATTGTAAATGTCTGATTCGTATAGGAAAAAATACCCACTAATTAAATTTTCAATTTATAATAGAACAAGGAGTGGTTTTGGAAGAATTTTTTATGGGGAGAAAACGAACATGTATAAAATATTAATTGTAGAAGACGATGAAAAAATAGCGGGAATATTAGAGGAGCATTTAGAAAGGTATGGCTATCAATCATTTAGAGCAAGTGATTTACGACATATAAAAGATGAGTTCGTAAAAGTAAATCCGCATCTCGTGTTACTTGATATTAATTTACCGTATTTTGATGGTTTCTATTGGTGTCGTCAAATCCGCAGTGTATCGAATGCACCAATTATTTTTGTTTCTGCAAGAACAGGAGAAATGGATCAAGTAATGGCGATTGAGAATGGCGGAGATGATTACATTACGAAGCCATTCCATTTAGATATCGTCATGGCAAAGGTGAAAAGTGCACTTCGCCGTGGCTATGGTGAGTACGCCTCTGTTGCTGAGAGTGATTGTTTAGGTGTAAATGGATTGTTGTTATTTCCATCCCAGCACATTGTTGAGTGGCATGGGCAACAAACGGAGCTGACAAAAAATGAATTTTACTTATTAGAGTGTTTAATGAAACAAGCAAATCAATATGTAACGCGTGAAGAACTGTTAGAAGCCCTGTGGGATGAGGTAGCTTTTGTTGATGATAATACATTAACCGTAAATGTAAAACGCGTAAGGAAGAAACTAGAGGAGCTAGGCATTAAAAATGCAATTGTAACGAAACGTGGATATGGTTATGCGCTTCTTACAGAGTGGGGAGAAGGGCATGAAGGTTAAAGATTACCTCATGGATCGCTTTTCTTTAATTCTTTCTTACATTGTTAGCCTTTGTTTATTTGGGCTCGTTTTGCAGTTGCAAAGTCTTCTAGAAAAGCGATCTATTGATTGGAATACGTGGTTATACGGACTTTTATTAGGGACAGTTGTTTTTACTGTATATCTCATTTACGATTACCGAAAACGGAGTGTGTTTTTAAAGAGGATCGAAAAGTATGTTACTGGCGGAAATACATTACATGATTCATTACTTATTGACACTTCTTATACGGCAGAGCAAGAGATGGTCGTTGAATCGTTTACGCTGTTAAGACAGCAATATATGAATGAAGTTCATAAACAACATGCAAAAGAACAACAGCAAATGATATTTATGAATCAATGGATTCATCAAATGAAAACACCAGTATCTGTTATTGAGTTACTATTACAGAAGTTTGGTAAAGAGCATCGTGAAGCAAGAGCAACAGTTGAAAGTATTCGCGAGGAAAATAATCGTATACTAAATGGTTTAGATTTAGCGTTACATATGGCAAGGTTAGAGCAGTTTGCGAAAGACTATAAAGTAGAAGTAGTAAATGTGATAGATATTATTCGAGGTATTATTAATGAAAATCGAAAGTCTTTCATTCAATCGTCTGTATTTCCGAAAGTGATGTTTGAGGAAGATACTTGTATGGTTGCCTCTGATAGAAAATGGCTAAGTATTGCTATAGGGCAAATTGTTGTAAATGCAATTAAGTATACAAAAATTTCGGAAGCAGAGAAAAAGGAAATTCAATTTCAAATTGAAGAGAAAGATCAAAAGGTATTATTACATATTAAGGACAATGGAATCGGTATTCCAGAGCAAGATGTAAAGCGTATATTTGATCCATTCTTTACGGGGATAAATGGTCGTAAAACGAGAGAAGCGACTGGAATGGGTTTATATATTACGAAGGAAATTTGTGATAATTTACATCACGGTATTTATGTGCAATCGGCTGAAGGAGAAGGGACAATATTCACGTTCCAATTTGCAAAAGATGAAGAATATCATACATTAATGAGAAAAATGACAAAACTGTAAGATAACAAAACGTTTTGTAAGGGAAATCACTCGTTTCTTTTTCTTATTTTTCTTATAGTAAATGTAAGAAGAAAACACGTAGGGGGATTAGAAATGAGTGTTCTTGAAGTAAAAGGATTAACGAAGGTGTACCAATCAAAAGGTTCAGTAGCGACGACTGCTTTAAACGATATAAATTTTAAAATAGAAGAAGGCGAATTTGTAGGGATTATGGGTCCTTCAGGGAGCGGGAAAACAACGCTTTTAAATTTATTAGCAACAATTGATAAACAAACTTCAGGTCATGTGCTTGTAAATGGTGAAGAAATTAATCAAATGCGTGCTGCAAAATTAGCGGAGTTTCGCCGTACACATTTAGGATTCATCTTCCAAGATTTTAACTTACTTGATACGTTATCGATTAAAGAAAATATTATTTTACCGCTTGTAATGGCGAAGAAATCTGTAAATGAAATCGATGCGAAAGTGCTTGAGATTGCAAAGTTTTTAAATATCGAAGAAATTTTAAATAAAAAAGTGTATGAAGTATCAGGCGGACAACAACAACGTGCAGCAGCTGCGAGAGCGATTATTCATGAACCGACGTTAATTTTAGCGGATGAGCCAACTGGAAACTTAGATTCAAAGTCGGCGAAATCATTAATGAGCGCGTTACAAGACCTACATGAACAAAAGAAAGTAACCATTGCAATGGTTACGCATGATCCAGTAGCGGCGAGTTATTGCGAACGTATTCTTTTCATTCGCGATGGAGAGATTTTCTCAGAAATACATAAAGGAAGAACGAAGCAAGCCTTTTTCCAAGAAATTCTGGACGTACTTGCGATGCTAGGAGGAGAATATCATGAACTTTCGCCAGCTCGCGCTTAGTAATGTAAAAGGAAATTGGCGTAATTATAAAGCGTTTCTTATAAGTAGTTGTTTATCGATTGTCGTATTTTTCATGTATGCTTCCTTTATTTATCATCCAGATGTCGTAAGCGGTAATATTAGTATGAGGGAGATGATTTCAAAAGGATTAGAATCGATGAATTATATTGTAGTCATCTTCTCAGCACTTTTTATTTTATATGCAAATTCAACATTTTTACGAGCAAGGAAAAAAGAGTTTGGTCTACTAACATTAATAGGCGGAACAAAATCTCAACTTGGCCGAATGATTATATTAGAACAGCTTATGTTAGGTAGTATTGCAATTATAGTAGGTATTGGGCTTGGTATGCTTT
This sequence comes from Bacillus cereus group sp. RP37, assembly GCF_040459695.1. Classification (NCBI taxonomy): domain Bacteria; kingdom Bacillati; phylum Bacillota; class Bacilli; order Caryophanales; family Bacillaceae; genus Bacillus; species Bacillus cereus group sp. RP37. The sequence continues at coordinate 996,523 of NZ_JARVHP010000001.1, forward strand.
GTTCAAAATTATTCTTCCAAGCATTAAGCGTAATATTGAAAATAGATAAAACACTTCCACTCGTATGGAATAGTAAAGCGGTTTTGATTACAGCGGGTGTATACTTTATTCTATTTTTAATCCTATCATTGTTTAGCGTTTGGACAGTAGGACGCTTGCAAATTATTGATTTATTAAGAGAAGCAAGAAAACAAAAAGTAGAACCTTTTGCATTTACATCGTTATGTGTAGTTGGTATAGGATGTATTATTGTTGCATATGTACTTAGCTTCCAAGTGACATTTATGAATTTTATCATACTGTTTTTACCGATTGTAGGGCTGACGATAGGCGGAACTTATTTACTGTTTACACAAGGTAGTACAGTCGTATTAAAAGCACTGCAAAAAAGAAAAAGATCTTTTTATACATATCCAAACATGTTCGTACTTAGCAATCTTATTTATAAAATGAAAGATAATGCTCGTTTTCTATTTGTAATTTCTATCATTACGGCGGTTGTATCTTCGGCAGTTGGTACACTGTACGTATTTTTTGAGGATATGAGTTATAAGGCAGTAACTAGTACCCCGCATGCTATTTCGTATGAGGAAAAAGGCATTCATACGCATAATGTCATAAAAGAAGGGAAAACAAAAGAATTAATAAAAAAACACGGATTTGAAGATGCGCGAGAGGTAACGTACGTAAAACTTCCTGGAACTCAAAAAATCACGATGTTTAACAGTGAGCATGAAGTACCGATGGCGATTGTTTCAGAAAAAGAATATAATGCTGAAGCACGTAAACAAAAGAGAGAGCAAGTTAGAGAAGTTCATAATGCACCAGGTAGTGCAACGATGGTCATAATGGATATGGCGAACGATATGATGAAGATAGATCGTTCGAAACCGTATGAAATTAAAATTAACGGACAAAAGCAATCTGTTCAATTAAATGAGCCAACTCCATTTTCTGTTTTTAATGATGGTGAATATCTCATTGTGAATGATCAAGATTTTGAGAAATACGCAAAGCTTGTACCAGATGAAGAAAAGACGAAATATTACGGTTATTATATAGAAGACTGGAAAAGTACCGAAGACCTTGTGTTAGATTTGAAAAAGGAAGTTGCACCAGATAAGCAAGAGGAATTAAATAACTCGGTGCTCGCTTATAAAAATATAAGAGAATCAGGAGCAATTACGATGTTTATCGGTTTCTTTGTAGCTGTACTGTTCTTCTTCTTCGCTTGTAGTATGACATACTTTAAATGGTTTAACGATAAAGAACAAGATCGTATTCAATTTAAATCGTTAAAGAGAATCGGTATGACAGATAAAGAAATTCGTAAAATTGCAATTCGACAAATGGGCGTTATCTTCTTTATCCCAATTGTAATCGGTGCCATTCATAGTGGATTTGCTCTTCATACGTTAGGGAAAATGCTTTATCTCGATTTATGGAAATCAGGTGCGATTGTAATTGGAGCATACATTGTAGCTTCTGCGATTTACTTTATGATCGCGCAGAGAGGATATTTGAAACACGTGCAAAGCTAGAGAAACCTCTAGCTTTTTGCCTATGTAGTAAGTTATAGGGGGACGATAGATGAACATTCGGCAACTAGCGCTGCAAAATATAAAAGGAAATTGGCGTAATTATAAAGTGTTTTTCTTAAGCAGTTGTTTTGCAATATTTGCGTCTTTTGCATACATGTCTGTTATTGTACATCCGTATATGCAAGAGACACTGTGGTATCAAAACGTACGCTGGGGACTTATCGTATGTAATGTTATAATCATTTCTTTTTTCATTATATTTATTTTGTACTCTACTTCTATTTTCATAGAGGCACGTAAGAAAGAATTAGGATTATATATGTTAATGGGAGCAACGAAATCTAACGTAATAGGAGTAATTATGACCGAGCAAATATTGATTGGGGTATTTGCTAATATTTTCGGTATAGGGATTGGCATGATCTTTTTGAAACTCTTTTTTATGGTGATTAGCATGCTAATGCGTCTTCCGAAAGAACTCCCTGTCATATTTGACGTGAAAGCGATTGGGGTAACGTTTATTACATATATGGTTGTTTTTATTCTGTTATCTTTTATAAGTGCTTTACGTATATGGAATATAAAAATCATTCGGTTGTTGAAGGACTTTCGAACGGATAAAAAAGAGAAGAAAACATCAATGTGGCTTTGTATATTCGGCTTTATTTGTTTAGTAGTAGGATATGTGTTAGCGTTACAAGCGACGATGCCAACGATAGCGTTATACTTTTTTCCTGTGTCTATACTTGTCTTTTTCGGTACGTACTTTTCTTTTACACACGGTACAATCCAATTGTTAGAAATGATTAAACGAAATAAAAAGATTATGTATACATATCCGTACTTATTTATAGTGAATCAATTGTCACATCGAATGAAGGAAAATGGTCGTTTTTTCTTTCTAATGTCGATGGCAACGACGTTTGTAGTTACGGCAACAGGTACGGTGTTCTTATATTTTTCGGGTATGCAAGATATGTGGCGGGATGGGGGGGCGCACTCATTTTCATACATAGAAAAAGGTGTTTCTACCCACGAAGTCTTTGAGGAAGATACGGTTGAACAATTACTGCATCAATATGGATATGATGATTTTCAATTTATGAGTTTTGTTGGAGTGTATGCATCCTTCCAGTCTAATAAGGGAGAAATCGAAGTTGCACCGCTTATAAAGGAAAGTGAATACAATCAAGAAGCGAGAAAACAAAAAAAGAAAATATATCATCCGAAAAAAGGTACAGTTACACTTGTTTATTATAATAAAAGTAATTATCCGAATGTATATAATCAAAAAGAGATTCAATTAAAAGTAATGAATCAAACGTATCCATTCGTATTTAACGGTCAGAAAGAAGGGGCGCGATTTAATTATCACCTCGCGCACATTAACGGTTTGTTTTTCGTTATGAATGATGAAGATTTTGACAGTATAGCAAATAAGGTTCCGGATTCTGAAAAAATGATATATCGAGGATACACATTACCCAATATCGAAAATACGAAAAAATTAAATGGAGATTTACGGAAACATATGAAACAAGATGATAATAATGCATTTCGAAGTAATATGGAGTTATATGTGAATATGAAAGAGTTTGGCGATATTACTTTATTTGTAGGTTCATTCATTAGTATATTATTCTTTCTTACTTCATGTAGTATCGTATATTTTAAATGGTTTCATAATATTGCATCCGATCGAAAGCAGTACGGGGCACTTTCTAAACTTGGAATGACGAAGGAAGAAGTGTGGAAGGTTTCTCGTTGGCAATTGTGTATGCTATTTTTTGCGCCTATTATAGTAGGAAGTATGCATAGTGCAGTTGCGTTATATACGTTTCATAATACGATTTTTATGGATGGTTCATTACGAAAAGTAGGTTTGTTTATTCTGTTTTATATCGCCGCATGCATCATGTATTTCTTTTTCGCTCAAAGAGAATATAAGAAACATTTAGACTAGCACATGCTAGTCTTTTTTAAATATTCGAAATTTACATAGAAGAATATAAAAAAGTATGGTATAACAGTAAGAAAACGAAAAAGAGGGGAAAAGACGATGATTCGAGTAGGATATTTAGGACCAGAAGCAACATTTACAAATATGGCGGTGAGTCGTTTTTTTCCGGAAGCAGAGCATGTACCGTATCGAACGATTCCAGATTGTATAGATGCAGCCGCAAATGAAAATGTAGATTTCGCAGTTGTACCGCTAGAAAATGCGATTGAAGGTTCAGTAAACATAACAGTCGATTATCTCGTACATGAACAACCGCTTTCCATTGTAGGAGAAATTACAGTACCGATTCAGCAGCATTTACTTGTACATCCGCAATATGCAGAAGTGTGGGAAGAAGTATATGCAGTGCATTCTCATCCACATGCTATTGCACAATGTCATAAGTTTTTAAATGAAGAACTAAAAGGGGTAACCGTTCGAGATATGACATCAACAAGTGCTGCTGCACAATATGTAAAAGAACATCCTGAAGAAAAAATCGCTGCTATTGCAAACGAAGCAGCAGCAGAAAAATACGGATTAGCAATTGTAAGAAGTGGTATTCATACGCATAAAAACAATCATACACGTTTCCTTGTTTTGCATAAGAAAAAGAAAGCGGTACTCCCAAATAACGGAGAAAATCGCGGGGAGAAAACGACGCTTATGATAACGTTACCTGCGGATTATGCAGGAGCGCTATATCAAGTGTTATCAGCTTTCGCATGGAGAAAATTAAACTTATCCAAAATCGAATCTCGCCCGATGAAAACAGGACTTGGAAATTACTTTTTCTTAATCGATGTCGATAAAGCATACGATGACGTATTATTGCCAGGCGTAACGATGGAACTTGAAGCACTTGGTTTTTCTGTTACGGTGCTGGGGAGTTATTCTTCTTATTGGTTGTAAAGGGGAGTATTTGTAGTTAATTCGATATAAGTTCAGTCGCTAGTATACCGTCTGATAGATAAATAAAATCCCACCTATAAATGGTGGGATTCTTTATTTTAACTTCGCAAGACGATCTTCTAACTGACCACGCCAAATATCAGCTAGTTCTGGAACAGAAAGAACTTTTTCAATACCGTCTTTATCTTTTCTATTATGAAAATAGATTTCGTTAGAGAACAAAACAGAAACATTGCTCGGTTGACGTTCTAGTAATGTAATTTTTGAATCTTTACGTACAGTACCTTCCTGAAGAACGCGGCATAGGTAGCCAGTAAATCCAGTTGCTACAATGCGCGGCAGTATGCCAGGAATACCGAGGCGTTTTGAAATAGTGCTACAAGGTACGCGAGCTTGTGTCACTTGAATGATTGCTTCACCTAGTTGATAAGTATCTCCGATGCAAACATCACGCTCTAACATATTTGTTACGGTAATGTTTTCGCCAAATGTGGAAGCTGGAAGTGTTGTTTGGAATTCCTTTTCCCATAGTGCGTAATGTTCATATGGGTATACACAAACAGCACGATCAGGTCCCCCGTGGTGTTTTAAATCCGCTACATCATCGCCAAGGAAGCCATCTTTTGAGAGGAAAGCTTCTTCCGTAGAATCTTTACATATACCTGATATCATTTCTTTATCTTCGCCATATTTCATTTGTTTCGGTTTGCCAATGCTAAAGTGAACGAGTTCAATTCCCATATTTGATCTCCTTTATAATTGATTACAATATTATATCATTTACAAAATAAAAGCACAGAGAATTATAAAAACTCTGTGCTTTGCATTAATTAATAAACGAGAAATCCTGCTTTATCTAAAGCCTCGCAAGCAGCATCTAACTTTTCTTTAGAATCCGCTTCAATTGTATGTAAGTGAATACCATCTGTTAGTTGTGAAAGATAGGAAGCATTTGTGTTTTCGATTTTTTGTAGATACTGTTCTACATCAAAGCGATTACTTACCATAATAGATGCTGTTAAGTCACCGTATACAGGATGCTCAACTTTTACATCTTTAATCGTAACGCCGTGATCAACAAGCATTGTAAGTTCTTGACGTACTTCTGCTGGTTTATGTTGGCATACGATTACGCGTTCGAAAGCTTGTTGTTTCTCTTGCGGTTTTAAATATAAATAACCTTGAGCAGTTGCAATAATCGGTTCGTTTCGTGCTTTAAGCAAGGAAATATCTTGCACGATAACTTGTCTACTTACGTTTGTCTTTTTCGATAGCTCATTCCCGGATAACGGTTCATTTGCAGCAAGAAGCCACTTAAGGATAAGCTGTCGTCTTTCTTCACCTAAAATCTTTTTTTGTTCATTTTGTTTCATTATGATTTAACACCTCTATAAAATTGATTTCCAATTGTGTGTAGTGCATGAATAGTAGTATCAATTTGATCTTTCGTTGTTTGTTGTCCGAAAGAGAAGCGGACATATTGTTTTGCCTCTTCATACGTTTTTCCAATTGCAAGCATTGTTTTCGAAGGTTCTTGTTTACCGACTTGGCAAGCACTTCCCGTGGAAATGGCAATACCGCGACGATTACATTCTAGCATTGTATACTGACCTTCTATTCCTTTTATTGTAACCCCAATAATATGTGGTAAACAAGAAGTAGAATGACCTTCTACTTCAATTTCTAGCGGAAGTGTTTGTAATTGCTCTAAAAAGTAGGATCGTAACTCTTTAAAACGTAAACTTTCTTCCTGTTGATTTTTTAATATATTCTCAGCAGCTGTTAAAAAAGATGCGATGCCAGGAACGTTTACCGTACCTGGACGAAATCCTTTTTCGTGAGAAGTTCCCGGGAATATTTGTGTCCAGCGAACTTGCGGATTGATATAGCAAGCGCCAACACCCTTTGGTCCGTATATTTTATGTGCTGAAACAGAAAGACTATCAATCCCCATCTCAAAAACATGGATAGGAAGTTTACCAAATGTTTGCACACAATCTGAATGAAATAAAACGTTATATTTTTTTAAAAGTGCCCCGATCTCTGCGATATTTTGAACGGTTCCGATTTCAGAGTTTCCGTGCTGTATACTCGCTAGAACAGTATCTTCTGTAATAGCTGCTTCTAAATCTACTAAACGAATGAGTCCATTTTTATCAACAGGAATTTCAGTAATCGTATACCCTTTTGATTGTAAGGATTGAAAATAACTTCGAATGGATGCATGTTCCATAGGTGTCGTAATAATATGCTTCTTATTTTGGGCGTTGAGAAGGGATTGAATCGCAAGGTAGTTCGATTCTGACCCGCCGCTCGTGAAGAATACCCCCTGCTCTTTTCCACCAATCATGTCAGCAAATGTTTTTCTGCAAACGTGTAATAAAGAAGAGGCTGTTCCTCCAATGTCGTGTAAACTTTGTTCATTTCCGAAGTATTGCGTTGCTGCTTTCATATATGTTTGTAATGCTTCCACGCTCATAGGTGTAGTAGCTGCATAGTCAAGATATATCATCATGTAAAGTCCTCTCTCTAGTAAGAGTTACATTTCTTTTGTTTTTTAAATGGTAGTGAAAATAAGAATTATAAAAAAACTCTTGTCATTATTTTAAAACTATGTAAATATAGGTGTCAAGACAGTTGAAAAGTGTAAAGTAGGAGGCAACAATTATGCCAAGTGCAGATGTCTTAATTATTGGAAGTGGCGTTGCGGCACTTCGTGTTGCGAAAGAGATTTGTCACGAAAAGAATGTGATTATTATCACAAAGGAAACAAATCGTAATAATAATACATATTTAGCGCAAGGTGGAATTGCCGCAGCGGTTGCTACATATGACAATCCAAATGATCATTTTGAAGATACGTTAGTAGCAGGATGTCATTATAACAAGGAAGAAGTGGTCCGTTATTTAGTCGAGGAAGGACCGAAAGAAATGAATAATCTCATTGAAAATGGAATGAAATTTGATGGAGATGAAACGGGTCCTCATCTTGGAAAAGAAGGTGCACATCGCAAGCGTCGTATTTTACATGCAGGTGGCGATGCGACAGGAAAGAATTTATTAGAGCATTTCATTCAAGAAGTAGCCCCGCACGTTACGGTAGTGGAACAGGAAATGGTGCTCGATTTTATTATAGAAAATGATAAATGTATCGGGGCTTTAACTCGTAATAGTAAAGGAGAATTGAAGCGTTACGTTGCAGATTATACGGTGTTAGCAACAGGAGGGATTGGTGGTTTATACGCCTTTACTTCTAACGACAAGACAATTACGGGTGATGGACTTGCGATGGTGTACCGCGCAGGCGGGGAGCTCGTAGATTTAGAGTTTGTACAATTTCATCCGACAATGTTATACGCGATCGAGCGATGCTGCGGCCTCGTCTCTGAAGCAGTTCGCGGAGAAGGAGCTGTCCTTATAAATGGAAAAGGGCAGCGTTTTATGATGGATATACATCCTGATCACGATCTCGCACCGCGTGATGTAGTGGCAAGAGCGATCCATGAACAGCTTTTGGCAGGTGAGAAAGTGTATTTGAATATCGAGTCTATCCAAAATTTCGAAGAACGTTTTCCGACTGTATCATCATTGTGTAAAAAGAATGGTGTCGATATAAATGACAAATGCATTCCAGTCGTACCTGGTGCTCATTTTCATATGGGCGGCGTGAAAACGAACTGTGATGGAGAGACGTCCATTCCAAATTTATATGCGATCGGAGAAGTAGCTTGTAATGGTGTTCATGGAGCAAATAGATTAGCAAGTAATTCATTATTAGAAGGTCTTGTGTTTGGAAAAAGAATAGGACAACATATTTTAACGAAAGCGACAAAAGAAAGATTGAACAACTTGGCTGAGAAGGAAAAGAAGTTTATCGTTCTCAAGCATTTGCCGGCGAAAGAAGAAATACAAGAATGCATGATGAAATATGTTGGGATTGTACGAACAGAGCAAAGTTTATCTTATGCAAAGAGATGGCTTAGTAAGTATGGTGTTCGAAATATGATACTACAACATGATGCTCTTACGAATGAAGAGATAACGATTATTAATATGTTAACGGCCTGTGAGCTTATAGTTGTATCAGCTTTGCAAAGAGAAGAAAGCATTGGTGGTCATTATCGAAGTGATTATCCAGATAGAAATAGCGTAAAAAAAGAGATCGTTCGAGTGAAAAGAAAACTACAACTTGTGTGATGAGGGGAAGAGGGGCTTTATGAATACGATAAAAGTGAAAGAAGCATTAAATCGATTTTTTCTAGAAGATATAGGAGAAAGAGATGTAACATCTCAGCTTATTTTTCCAGACAATTTACTTTCAAAAGGAACGTTTCTTGCGAAGGATACAGGGGTCTTTGCGGGGCGTTTAGTCATTGAAGAAGGATTTAAATTAATTGATGAGAGAATTGAAGTGGAGCTTCATAAAAAAGATGGAGATCTTGTAGAAAAGGGCGAAATAATCGCAACTGTGCAAGGGCCAATTGCTTCGTTATTAACGGCAGAGCGCGTTATATTAAACGTTATCCAGCGTATGAGCGGGATAGCTACAATGACACATGAAGCTGTTCTTGCTTTAGATAGCAGCCATACACGCATTTGTGATACGAGAAAAACGATGCCGGGAATCCGTATGTTTGATAAGTATGCAGTCTTGTGCGGAGGCGGATTTAACCACCGTTTCGGTTTATATGATGGTGTCATGATTAAAGACAATCATATTGCTTTTGCAGGTTCTATTACGAAAGCTGTTACATCGGTGAAAGAAAAAGTAGGGCATATGGTGAAAGTGGAAGTGGAGACAGAAACAGAGGAGCAAGTGAGAGAGGCTGTAGCTGCTGGTGCAGATATTATTATGTTTGATAACCGTACGCCAGATGAGATTCGAGAGTTTTCAAAGATTGTGCCAAGTGCCATCGTTACAGAAGCTTCAGGAGGCATTACGATTGAAGATTTATCGAAATACGGAAAAACAGGGGTAGATTATATTTCACTTGGAGCGTTAACACATTCAGTGAAAGCACTTGATATTAGTTTCAATATTGAGGCGTAAGGAAAGTGGCTTAGAGGGGGAGAAAGAAATATGAGTATTTTAGAAAAAGTGCAACCGATTGAAACGATGTTACCGGAGCGTTATCACACGATGTCAACAGAAGATATGGAAAAGCGTGTTCGTGAAATTAAAGAAAAAATGGGGGAAACGTTATTTATTCCAGGGCACCATTACCAAAAAGATGAAGTGGTACAATTTTCAGATGCAGCAGGAGATTCGCTGCAGCTTGCACAAGTTGCAGCAAGTAATAAAGAGGCGAAATATATTGTATTTTGTGGCGTTCATTTTATGGCAGAAACAGCAGATATGTTAACGACGGATGAACAAGTTGTCATCTTACCAGATATGCGCGCAGGTTGTTCGATGGCAGATATGGCAGATATTGAACAAACAGAAAGAGCGTGGAAAGAGCTCACGAAATTATTTGGAGATACGATGATTCCGTTAACGTATGTAAACTCTACAGCTGCCATTAAAGCATTTTGTGGTCGTAACCGAGGAGCAACAGTAACTTCTTCAAATGCAAAACAAATGGTATCTTGGGCGTTTACACAAAAAGAGCGTCTCGTCTTTTTACCAGACCAACATTTAGGAAGAAATACAGCGTACGATTTAGGTATCCCGTTAGATAAAATGGCAGTATGGGACCCGCATACAGATTCATTAGAGTATGATGGAGATATAGAAGAAATTCAAGTGATTTTATGGAAAGGTCATTGTTCGGTACATCAAAACTTTACAGTGAAAAATATTGAGAATGTACGAAAAAATCATCCGAATATGAATATTATTGTACATCCGGAATGTTGTTATGAAGTTGTAGCTGCTTCGGATTATGCAGGGTCAACGAAATATATTATTGATATGATTGAATCAGCACCATCTGGTAGTAAATGGGCAATTGGTACAGAGATGAATTTAGTGAACCGAATTATTCAGCAACATCCAGATAAAGAAATTGTTTCACTTAATCCATTTATGTGTCCATGTTTAACGATGAACCGAATTGATCTGCCGTACTTATTATGGGTGCTTGAAACGGTAGAAAGAGGAGAAGAAATTAACGTTATTAGCGTTGATACACAAGTAACGGAAGAAGCAATTCTTGCATTAAATCGCATGTTAGAGCGTGTGTGAAGCAACGGTATTTCTGTTGCTTTTTTTCATGCATATAATCATAACGAGAACGAAATGGGCATACATTGTTTTGAAGAAATCATTGCGATTTTTTTATCCCACATTAATGGGCAGCCCGATTGGTGCGCACTGATTAAAGTTTCACTTTATGCTTATTCCACTTCTAATGATATTGAAAATCGAAGAAGTGATACAAGTGAAAAGAAGTTAACGTTATTTAGAAAGGGTTACTTCATGAGATTTGTTACTTATAGATAAGTTATACAGGAGGGGGAAAATTTGAAAATTCATATCGTGCAAAAAGGGGATACCCTTTGGAAAATTGCGAAAAAGTACGGAGTGGATTTTGACACGCTGAAACAAACAAATACACAACTTAGTAATCCGGATTTAATCATGCCAGGTATGAAAATTAAAGTACCATCAAACAGCGTCCACGTAAAACAACAGGCTGGGGCAGGTTCAGCACCTCCAAAACAATATGTAAAAGAAGTACAGCAAAAAGAATTTGCAGCAACACCAACGCCACTTGGAATAGAAGATGAAGAAGAAGTTACGTATCAATCAGCACCCATTACACAGCAACCTGCTATGCAACAAACACAAAAAGAAGTGCAAGTAAAACCACAAAAAGAAGTACAGGTAAAGCCGCAGAAGGAAATGCAAGTGAAACCGCAAAAAGAAGTACAGGTAAAGCCACAAAAAGAAGTGCAAAAAGAAAAGCCAGTTGAAAAACCGTCTGTTATTCAAAAACCACCTGTTATAGAAAAACAAAAACCAGCAGAAAAAGAAAACACGAAGTTTTCGGTAAATGTATTACCACAGCCGCCGCAACCACCAATAAAAGCGAAGAAAGAATATAAAATTTCAGATGTAATTAAAAAAGGAAGCGAGTTAATTGCTCCTCAAATTACTAAAATGAAACCTAATAACGTCATTTCTCCGCAAACGAAAAAAGATAACATAGTGTCACCACAAGTGAAGAAAGAGAACGTAGGAAATATAGTATCACCGCAAGTGAAGAAAGAGAATATAGGAAATATAGTATCACCGCAAGTGAAGAAAGAGAATATAGGAAATATAATATCACCGCAAGTAAAGAAAGAAAATATAGGAAACATAGTATCACCGCAAGTAAAGAAAGAAAATATAGGAAACATAGTATTACCGCAAGTAAAGAAAGAAAATATAGGAAACATAGTATCACCGCAAGTAAAGAAAGAAAATATAGGAAACATAGTATCACCGCAAGTAAAGAAAGAAAATATAGGAAACATAGTATCACCGCAAGTGAAGAAAGAAAATATAGGAAATATAGTGTCACCAAATGTATCGAAAGAAAATGTAGTTATTCCACAAGTAATACCGCCAAATATTCAAGTCCCAAACATCATGCCAATGTTGGATAACAATCAACCACCAAATATAATGCCAATCATGGATAACAATCAACCACCAAATATAATGCCAATCATGGATAACAATCAAATGCCAAATATGATGCCAATCATGGATAACAATCAAATGCCAAATATGATGCCAATCATGGATAACAATCAAATGCCAAATATGATGCCAATCATGGATAACAATCAAATGCCAAATATGATGCCAATCATGGATAACAATCAAATGCCAAATATGATGCCAATCATGGATAACAATCAAATGCCAAATATGATGCCAATCATGGATAACAATCAACCACCAAATATAATGCCAATCATGGATAACAATCAAATGCCAAATATGATGCCGATCATGGATAACAATCAAATGCCAAATATGATGCCAATCATGGATAACAATCAAATGCCAAATATGATGCCGATCATGGATAACAATCAACCGCCGAATATGATGCCAATCATGGATAACAATCAAATGCCAAATATGATGCCAATCATGGATAACAATCAAATGCCAAATATGATGCCGATCATGGATAACAATCAACCGCCGAATATGATGCCATATCAAATTCCATACCAACAGCCTATGATGCCGCCGAATCCGTATTATCAACAACAAAATCCATATCAAATGCCATATCAGCAAGGAGCACCGTTTGGACCGCAATATACGTCTATGCCAAATCCAAATATGATGCCGATGGATAATAATATGCCGCCGCTCGTGCAAGGAGAGGAAGATTGTGGATGCGGAGGAGAGAGCAGGTTATATAGTCCACAACCTGGGGGACCACAATACGCGAATCCTTTATATTATCAACCAACTCAATCAGCATATGCACCACAACCAGGGACGATGTATTACCAACCAGATCCACCAAATGTATTTGGAGAGCCCGTTTCAGAAGAAGAGGATGAAGAGGAAGTTTAAAAAAGGCGGGATTATTCCCGCCTTTTTTGTATGTAGAGTCGTTCTGAAAACGGAAGATTTACATCAAATGTTAGAAAATCCCCAGTGAAATATTAACAGTGTAAAAACCTTCTCTGTTACTCATCATAAGAGGGAGCTTTTCAAAAGAGAAGTTCATTCTAACAGAGGGGGTTTTTGTATTGAATACGAAAGTAAAAGTGATTGCTGCTTCTTTGTTAGTTACTAGTGCATTAGCTGCATGTGGTACACCAAAAGATAATAATGCAATGGATGGACGTAACTACAATTATGAGCGCACATCTTATAATGATACACACCAGTATCGTGATAATGTAACGCGTAATGATCGTTATACAGATTATGTAACATATAGAAATGGTCGTAACGATACAGGATATAACAATTATTACCGTGATGTAAATTACAACGGTCAAATTGCTAATCCGCATCCAACACGTAATATTACAATGAACAATTCATACATTAACAATGATGGGAAAACAGCAGAAAGAATAACAAATCGTGTAAAACGTATGAATAACGTAGACCGCGTGTCTACAGTTGTATATGGAAACGATGTGGCGATTGCGGTAAAACCGCGTAATCCAGTATCGAATGAAACGGCACTTGCAAACGAAGTTCGTCAAGCTGTTGTAAATGAAGTTGGAAACAGAAATGTGTACGTCTCTGTAAGGAATGACATGTTTACTCGTGTTGATGCAATGAGTACACGCTTACGTAACGGTACAGTTACAAACGATTTTAATCGTGACATAGTGAATATGTTCCGAGACATTCGTTACGGTTTAACTGGTACTACTGGTACTATGCGATAGCAAAATAAAAGAGGAAGGGGGAGCCCTTCCTCTTTATTCATCATTGTCTTATATACGACGTTTTTTAATAAAATAACTAATTGAATAAGACGCTAAAAAGCATATGAAGAAAATACTACCTGTTAAAACTGCTTCAAAGAGAGGTCTTTCTGGACTGAAAATGATATAAATAATAGCTATAATAATTCCAACAATAAAAGAACGTAAAATAATTTTGTAATAAGGAGTTAACTTTATATCTTTTTCGCTCTCTTCTACATCGATTGAAACGCTTAACTGTAAATAAGCAATTAAAATACTCGTAAGCATAAATAATAACCATAATGGAGATTTCGTAATTTGATCCATTCCTTCAGTGAATCCGATATAGCCTAAAATGCCAATTATACCAAGTGATTGAAAAAGAAAGGCAATGCGTATGTTTTTTAATGTTTTCAGAATGAGACGTTCATCCTTTATTTTTTTCACAATATCCATCTCCTGTTTATTATGATTTCGCTGTTATATTAATTGTAACATATATATTACATTTATCAATTTATAATTTACATAATTTTGTTTAGCTAGAAGAGGAAATAAAATATTTTTATAAACATGTTGCACTTATACTTTATTAATGTTATATTAGCAAAGCGATGAGCTAATTTACGTAAGACGAGAGATATGCTTAAGTGCTAAACACGCGAATGTGGTCGCCTGGTCTCTCGCCGTAAACGCATCAAGACGCCTGCTTTGCAGGCGTCTTTCATTTTATATGAATGTAATGGGGAGAATGGAGAAATCCAATCTTCCCTTTTTTATTGAAATGAAAGTTGGAAAATAAAGTTATTTACAAGTGTATATGAAAAAAATACCATTTAATGGTAATATATTGCATGTTTTTTTAAAGAGTCTTGGAGTATAAAAATGGGAATAAGTTTAATGTTGTCCCTTATCGGTGTAATAGCTGTTATTACGAGTGGTTCAATGAATATACTTATGTCTTTGTCATTTAATAAGGGAGATCTTTTATTTATAGCTGCTTTAATCTGTGGGGTGTTATATAGCTTAACTGGGAAAAAGTTATGCGTGGTGTATCACCTTTGTTAACTACAATGAGTATGACGGTACTAGGAACCGCTTTTTTAGCAGGACTTTCTCTATATGAAGATGGGTGGGGAAATGTTGTATATGGTCATATGCGGGACGTTAATTGGGTATATCGTGTTTAATAAAGGAGTAGAAGAGTTAGGTGCAAGTAAAGCGAGTATGTATTTAAATTTACCCCCCATTGTAGCTACTGGCATTGCAGTTATAGTATATGGAGCAGTTGTTACATGGCAACAAATAGTCGGAATGATAATTGTACGAATTGAGGTTTATATAGCAACGGTACAATCAAATAAAGATATAAAAAAGCTTTCACATAATCAATACGTTTCGAAATAGGTAGAAATAATTGGACTCTATAAGTCTTAATGGGAACAATCTATGAATTAGGGATAAAACCCCCATTTCCGGAAAAGCTACAAATGAAAGTATGATTTTGCCTAGAAGAGGTGAACGGAAATGAAATGGATACTAATTGCAGTGCAAGCTCTCGTTATGATGTTTTGCTTAGCTTATGGATCCGATGTGAGGGCAGAAATAACAGAAAAGGAACCTGCAGTTACAATTTTATTAGAGCGTATGTATGTTGATGGAGAAGTAAGCGAGGAAATACTGACAGAGAAAGTAGCGGATTTAGAAAAGTTTTTACAGCAATATAAAGAATGGCAACTCGTTGATCGTGATGATGTGCAAATTGTATTACAAAAGAAAGTGGATGATATTTCTCCTTTATTGAAAACGAGCGGTTATTTTGGTGTTTCAGAGGAAGGGATATTACAAATTTTCAAAGGTGTACCGAAAAGTGATAATGCGATTCATTCCTTCTTTCAAATTGATATGAAAAAGCTTGAGAGTTATGAGCGTGCGAAATTGAAGCGTGGTATTCGTATTAAATCAAAAGAAGGCTTTGTGAAGACGATTGAAAAAATGAAGCAATACGCAGTGCAAAATAAGAAAAAAAGCAGCTCATGGTGAGCTGCTTTTTCTTACTTGTTTTTATCTAAAATTTGTTTCGCGATTTCATCAATTAGCATATCTTTTCCGATTGGATTGAAAGCTTTCGTATTGAAGATTTCATTTGATACTTCATATACGTGATTGTTTTTTACTGCTTTATTGTCTTTCCAAACGGCACTATTTTTGTAGTCTTCGTAAACTTTATCAGCTTCGCCGCCGAAGTTTACAACGAACATTTGATCAGGTTGGAATGCAACAAGACCTTCTAGCGATACTTGTGCCATCGTTTGTTTTAAATCTGTACCTTTTGTTGCTGGAAGTTTTAAGTCATTAAAGATGATGTCACCGTATCCGAAGCTACCGTATACACGGAAATTTTGTGGTGTAACTGCGACGAACATAAAGTTTTCATCTTTTGTTTTCTCTTTAATTTTTTTAGATAAAGAGTCTGCTTTTTTATCGTAGTCTGCAATCCATTTGTCAGCTTTCTTCTCTTCGTCAAATAGTTTACCTACTTCTTTAAACTTACCACGCCAGTCTTCTAAGTTTGTTTCTAAAACAACTGTCGGTGCAACCTTTTCTAACTGATCATAAATTTTTAATTGACGATTATTTAAAATAATTAAGTCTGGTTTTAAAGCAGTAACAGCTTCTAAATCAACTTTAGGTGCCCAGTACCATCCTACTGCTTTTACGCCATCTAGCTTTTCTGTTAAATGATTTTGGATTTTATCTTTATATGTATTTGCTGTACCAACAGGTTTGTGTCCAAGAAGTAATAATTCTTCTGTTGATCCAGACAAGTCAACAATTCTCTTTGGATTTACTGGAATTGTAGCTTCCCCTTTAGCATGTTTTACAACTTTTGTTTTCGGTTGTTCTTTCGCTTTTGATTCTTCTTTTTGAGAAGAACAGCCAACGATAGAAAGAACAACTAGCATAATAGTAAATAAAATAAATAGTTTACGTTTCATCCTGATGTAACCCCTTTAATTAGTATTGATAATCATTATCGACTTCTGTATATTAAGGTGCTTTAACCTTTCTGTCAATGGAAAATAACAGAAGTTTCAAATGGAGAACATTTGTTGGGGCAGTCTCGCTTTTCTATCATTAAATATGTTAAAATGGAATACATGATTTAAGAGGGAGAGATCGTATTTTGTTTGAATATGTTACAGGTTACGTGGAGTATGTAGGACCGGAATATGTCGTAATTGACCATAATGGAATTGGTTATCAAATTTTCACACCGAATCCGTATGTATTTCAAAGAAGTAAGCAAGAAATCCGTGTCTATACATATCATTATGTGAGAGAAGATATTATGGCACTTTACGGGTTTAAAACACGTGAAGAGCGTTTATTATTTACAAAGCTATTAGGCGTGTCTGGCATTGGACCAAAAGGAGCTCTTGCAATTTTAGCTTCTGGTCAGACAGGACAGGTCGTTCAAGCGATTGAACATGAAGACGAGAAGTTTTTAGTGAAATTCCCGGGCGTAGGAAAGAAAACAGCGCGCCAAATGATTTTAGATTTAAAAGGAAAATTAGCTGACGTCGTACCAGATGCATTTGTTGATTTATTCTCAGACACAGAACGTTTTGATGAGAAGAAAGGTTCATCAGTTGAGCTTGATGAGGCGTTGGAAGCTCTGCGCGCACTTGGATACGCAGAACGAGAAGTTTCTCGCGTTGTACCAGAGTTATTAAAAGAATCATTAACGACGGATCAGTATATTAAAAAGGCACTTAGTCTTTTACTAAATGGTAAGAGGTGAGTATAATGGACGAACGTCTCCTTTCAGGGGAATCTGCATATGAAGATGCGGATTTAGAATATTCATTACGGCCACAGACGCTCCGTCAGTATATTGGCCAAGATAAAGCGAAACATAATTTAGAGGTGTTTATTGAAGCGGCGAAAATGCGTGAAGAAACGTTAGATCACGTGCTTTTATATGGACCACCAGGTCTTGGTAAAACGACGCTTGCAAATATTATTGCCAATGAAATGGGAGTTAATGTTAGAACAACTTCAGGTCCAGCAATTGAAAGGCCAGGAGATTTAGCAGCTGTATTAACAGCGCTTCAGCCAGGGGATGTATTATTTATTGATGAAATTCATCGTTTGCATAGATCAATTGAAGAAGTACTATATCCTGCGATGGAAGACTTTTGTCTTGATATCGTAATTGGAAAAGGACCGTCAGCACGGTCGGTACGTCTAGATTTGCCTCCGTTTACGCTAGTTGGAGCAACGACACGTGCAGGAGCATTATCAGCGCCGCTTCGTGACCGTTTTGGTGTACTTTCAAGATTAGAGTATTACACAGTAGATCAGCTTTCTGCGATTGTTGAACGTACAGCAGAAGTATTCGAAGTTGAAATTGATTCGTTAGCCGCACTAGAAATTGCAAGACGTGCTCGTGGTACACCTCGTATTGCGAATCGTTTATTACGACGTGTACGAGATTTCGCACAAGTTCGTGGTAACGGAACGGTTACGATGGAAATTACACAAATGGCGTTAGAACTACTACAAGTAGATAAATTAGGTCTAGATCATATCGATCATAAGTTATTGCTTGGCATTATTGAGAAATTCCGTGGTGGCCCAGTCGGGTTAGAAACGGTTTCGGCAACGATTGGAGAAGAATCTCATACGATTGAAGATGTATATGAGCCATATTTATTACAAATTGGCTTTTTACAACGAACGCCAAGAGGCCGAATTGTAACGCCGCTTGCATATGAGCATTTCGGAATGGAGATGCCAAAAGTATGACGGAGATGCCAAAATTGCTTATTACAGCAGGTGTCTTACTTATCGTTGTTGGATTAGCTTGGAAGTTCATTGGAAGACTTCCAGGCGATATTTTTGTGAAAAAAGGAAACGTTACCTTTTATTTTCCTATCATTACATGTATTGTGTTAAGTATTGTATTATCTTTTATTATGTATATAATAAATCGATTTAAATAAGAAATAGGTGGATATAGTTATGGATATAAATCTGTTTGATTTTCATTTACCAGAAGAACTTATTGCACAAGTCCCATTAGAAGATCGTGAAACATCAAGATTAATGGTGTTAGATCGTGAAACAGGAGATATTGAGCATAAACATTTTACAGACATTCTTTCTTACTTACATGAGGGGGATTGCTTAGTTTTAAATGAAACGAAAGTTATGCCTGCTCGTTTGCACGGTGTGAAAGAAGATACAGGCGCGCACATTGAAGTACTTCTTTTAAAACAAGAAGAAGGCGATAAGTGGGAAACGCTTGTGAAGCCAGCGAAACGTGTAAAAGAAGGAACTGTTATCTCTTTTGGCGAAGGGAAATTAAAAGCAACGTGTACAGGAACTGCAGATCAAGGTGGACGTCAGCTTGAATTTTCATATGACGGCATCTTCTATGAAATTTTAGATGAACTTGGGGAAATGCCACTTCCTCCATATATTAAAGAGACGTTAGAAGATCGCGATCGCTATCAAACAGTATATGCGAAAGAAATTGGTTCAGCAGCAGCGCCGACTGCAGGACTTCACTTTACAGAAGAGTTACTGGAGAAGTTAAAACAAAAAGGCGTCGAGTTAGCTTTCATTACACTTCACGTAGGGCTTGGAACATTTAGACCAGTTTCTGCGGATACGATTGAAGAACACCATATGCACGCAGAATATTACCATATGTCTGAAGAGACAGCGGCATTATTAAATCGTGTGAAAGAGAGTGGTGGACGTATTATTACGGTAGGTACGACTTCAACTCGTACGTTAGAAACAATTGCGACAGATCATGATGGCAAGCTTTGTGCTGCTTCTGGCTGGACAGACATTTTTATGTATCCAGGTTACGAATTTAAAGCAATTGATGGTTTAATTACAAATTTCCATTTACCGAAATCAACATTAATTATGCTTGTAAGTGCATTTGCAAACAGAGATAATGTACTTCATGCTTATAATGAAGCAGTAAAAGAAAAATATCGTTTCTTTAGCTTCGGTGATGCGATGTTCGTTGCATCTCACGCTAAAATGGGAAACAAATAAAAGGAGTAAATTATGACAGCAATTCGTTATGAATTTATTAAAACTTGTAAACAAACAGGTGCGCGTTTAGGACGTGTACATACGCCGCACGGTTCATTTGATACACCAACATTTATGCCAGTTGGTACACTTGCAACAGTTAAGACAATGTCACCAGAAGAATTAAAAGCAATGGATTCTGGCATTATTTTAAGTAATACGTATCATTTATGGCTACGTCCAGGTCACGAAATTATTCGTGAAGCAGGCGGTTTGCATAAATTTATGAACTGGGATCGTGCAATCTTAACGGATTCTGGTGGTTTCCAAGTATTCAGTTTAAGTGACTTCCGTCGTATTGAAGAGGAAGGCGTTCACTTCCGTAACCACTTAAATGGAGATAAATTATTCTTATCACCAGAAAAAGCGATGGAAATTCAAAATGCATTAGGTTCAGATATTATGATGGCATTTGATGAGTGTCCACCTTTCCCGGCTACTTTTGAATATATGAAGAAATCTGTAGAACGTACAAGCCGCTGGGCAGAACGTTGTTTAAAAGCGCATGAACGTCCACAAGATCAAGGTTTATTCGGTATTGTACAAGGCGGAGAGTTCGAAGAGCTTCGTCGTCAAAGTGCAAAAGACCTTGTTTCAATGGACTTCCCTGGTTACGCTGTAGGTGGTTTATCTGTAGGTGAGCCGAAAGATATTATGAACCGTGTACTTGAGTTTACAACACCACTTCTTCCAGATAATAAGCCACGTTACTTAATGGGAGTAGGTTCTCCTGACTCTTTAATCGATGGTGCAATTCGTGGTATTGATATGTTTGACTGCGTACTTCCAACTCGTATCGCTCGAAATGGTACATGTATGACAAGTGAAGGCCGTCTAGTTGTAAAAAATGCGAAATTTGCAAGAGACTTCGGTCCGCTTGATCCAAATTGTGATTGCTATACATGTAAAAATTACTCTCGTGCATACATTCGTCACTTAATGAAATGTGATGAAACGTTTGGAATTCGTTTAACGTCTTATCACAACCTTCATTTTCTGTTAAACTTAATGGAGCAGGTGAGACAAGCTATTCGTGAAGACCGTCTTGGCGATTTCCGCGAAGAGTTCTTTGAACAGTATGGCTTTAATAAACCGAATGCTAAAAACTTCTAATACATAATTTAAAAGGAGGAACAAAAGATGAATCCAGGTATGATGAATATCGTTATGATCGTTGCGATGTTTGCGATTTTCTATTTCTTATTAATTCGCCCGCAACAAAAGCGTCAAAAAGCAGTTGCTCAAATGCAAAATGAATTGGCAAAAGGTGATGCTATCGTAACAATCGGTGGTTTACACGGTACAATCGAATCAGTAGATGAGACGAAAATCGTTATTAAGTCTGGTGGTTCACACTTAACTTTCGATCGTAATGCGATTCGTGAAGTTGTGAAAAACTAATGAGGAAGGCCCTGCATGAAATGTGCAGGGCCTTTTTTAGTTATTTTGTTTTGACATATTTACACCGAAAATACCACCGAGTGTACTGGCACCCATCAATGCTAATTGATAAAGTAACTGTGAGTTCGATAAAGTTTGAGAGAAGCCCAAATAGTTAACTAGAAAAACAAGTATGGTGAATGTAAGTCCTGTTGTGAAGCCTACTAGCCAACCTTTCCCTTGTGCTTTTTTGCCGGCGGTAAATCCAGATATAAGCATAGATAAAAGAGCTAGTATAAAAATAGTAACAGCTAATGTCCCTTCATTCATATCTGTAAACTTTAATAAAAGAGCCATAACCATGCTAATAATTGATGCAAGAATTAATAGGGTAACGATGCCGAAGCCAATTGCAGTTGATAATTTTTTTGTTCCATCCATTTATACATTCCCCCTTTTTAATACAAGCATATTTTCCTTTTGCCCAAGTTAGACTAGTTTATTTTTTATAGGGGAATCTATAGGTAAAAAAGGAGATGTAGAAATGGAATGGGTATCAATCATTGGCCGGACGATGCTTTTGTATATCATCATACTAATTATTTTTCGTTTTATGGGTAAACGTGAAATTGGAGAGCTGAGTGTATTAGATTTAGTCGTATTCATTATGCTGGGCGAAATGGCTGTAGTGGCAATTGAAAACACCGATAAATCACTTTGGCACCAATTAGTTCCGATGACGTTTCTTATGTGTATACAGATCATTTTGTCAGTTATTTCGTTAAAGTATCAACGCTTTCGGCATTTAATAGAAGGTGAGCCCGCTATTCTTGTAAATGCGGGAAAGATTGATGAAAAGAAGATGAGAAAGCAGCGTTATAATATAGATGATTTAATGATGCAATTAAGGGAGCAGGGAGTCGGAGATATCCGAGATGTGGAATATGCTATTTTAGAACCATCTGGGAAGTTATCTGTCTTTCAAAAACAAAAAGGTAAACAGGATGCATTGCAGTTTACTCTTCCTCTTATTATTGATGGGGAAATTCAATCTAATCATTTACAAATGATTGAACATACAGATGAATGGCTTATTGAGAAATTAAAAAACTTAGGTTATAACGATATAACACAAATTTTATACTGTAGCTTTCAAAATGGACAATTTTTTGTTGATTTGAAAGAAAACTAGAGGCTTACTATAGGAAATAGTAAGCCCGTTTACTTCAAAAATGAAAGTTTTCGAATGATTGGGAGCCTGCTTAATTCTTCTTTTCGAATGAGTTTGAAAGTGAAGAGGAGGATAATATAAACGATTGTTGTTAAAGTGATTTCCCATAATGTTTGTATACCGAGTGAATGAGAGAAAATAATATACTTATGAAGATAAAAACCGAAAGCGCCTGCAATACCGATAGCAAGTCCACCGAAAATATAGTCTTTTGCGTAAATGGTAAATGTAATTTTCTTTAAAACAGTAGCGTAATGAAGGAATGTTACTGTTACTATATTTGCAGCGATAGCGAGTGCAACCCCCATCATTTGAAAATCTGGCCTTGAAGCTAGTACAAAAATAACGATTAATTTCACGATGGCGCCAACAAATGTATTCATCATGGCAGCACGTGCTAAGTTTAAAGCTTGTAAAACAGAGGTAAGTGGACTTTGAAAGTAATGAAATAAAAAGCAAGGTGCAAGAAGCTGGATGAATGCTGTTGCACTATCCGATCCGTACATAAGAGTTAAGACAGGAGAAGCAAATACATATAATATAACGACTGACCAGCCACCAGTAATTAATGAAATACGAAGAGCTTGTTGTAAGCGGTGTTCTACTAATTTATGTTGTCTTTTTGCCATTGCCTCGCTAATGGATGGAACGAGTGCTGTAGAAAGGGCGTATGTAATAAAGGCTGGCAGTGATAGAAGTGGGAATGCATAACCATTTAATATACCGTATTGCTGGGTTGCGACGGAGGCAGCAACTCCGGCAATGGCTAAGCTTTGCATAACGACGATAGGTTCGAAAAAATATGAAACGGAACCGATTAAACGACTTCCTGTAGTTGGAAGGGCAATATCCATAAGAGAATAAAATGTCCCTTTGCTTTCCTTTACAGTAGTGAAAAATCCAGAGCGTATAGATAAATGTTTTTCGCGCTGAAATAAAGTGAGTAAAAATAATAACGATGCAACTTCACCGAGAACGGCTGATAACATAGCGCCAGCTGCAGCATATTCTACACCGTAAGGTAAAAATAACTGAATGCATATAGCGATAATTGTAATGCGGACAACTTGTTCTATAACTTGGGCGTAAGCGCTAGGTTTCATATTTTGTTTCCCTTGGAAATACCCGCGTAAAACGGAAGAAACAGCAATAACAGGAACGACAGGTAAAATGGCCATTAATGGATAGTACGTTCGTTCATCAGTTAATAATGTTTTTGCTAAAATAGGTGTGAGGAGCATAATTCCAATTGTTAAAATGATACTAATAACGGATGTAACAGCTAATGATACTGTTAATATTTTTTTTACTCTTTGTTTATCGTTCACAGCTTCTGCTTCTGCTACAAATTTTGCAATTGCGACAGGAAGGCCGATTTGTGTTAATGTAATTGCTAGAATGAATGTAGGAACGGCCATCATATAAAGGCCAACGCCTTCTTCCCCTAAAATACGTGCCATTACAATCCGGTTAATAAATCCAAGGATTTTGGTAATAAAGCCGGCTATCATTAAAATAAATGCGCCTTTTAAAAAGCTTTGTCTCGTCATGGTCTTCTCCTACCTTCTCAAAATCAGTGGAATGATTTACAATAATTTATATGCACGTATGAGACAAGAATGACAAGCATTTAAGAGAGTGAAGTATGAGAGTGCTCTTGAAAGTAGTTATTGCTGTCCATTAGAGCGGGATTAAAAGCGACTTTTCGTGCTGAAATAAGAAGGAGATGTTATGTATGTTAGAAAAAGAGGCTTTGGTAGAATCGTACCGCGGACAGTTACAAGTCGTTTTAGAAAGTAAAGTAGAAGAGTTCCACATGTTCGGTTATGACCGAGTAACAGATGATGATATTTGGAAGTTTCTTAAAGTGAAAAAGTGGAAGAAGATAGACAGCGATGTTAGATTATATGAATTAGTTAATGACGTATTAAGAGTAAGTGCTAATGAATATATGACTTATTTAACTGTTGAAGCATATCAAGCGCCACTTTGGTCATTTGATGAATATGAAAATAAATAACCGACTGCAATTGGTTTGTTCTTCCTTTTGCAGTATAATGATAGGTATTGATAATGAGGAAATAATTATGTCTAAGATCATATATAAAGGAGGTAGTGAAGAGAGAAAATAAATACTGAAAGTGTAGGTATTGTGAAAAACTTACCGACACAGCTAGTGAGGAACTAGCAAAATTATAGAAAGGAAGTCTACTAACTAGGCGTATGCACACGTGTAAAAGTGAATCGTAAGAGATTTATTTAAAGTGTTAGTAGCAGAAAGAGGGTACATATGGCAAAGCGTGGTACGAGAATTGCCGCCTTTTTCCTCATCGTTTTATTAATCGGTGGAGTCATTGGTGCGGCAGGAAAAGACATAGCAAAAGGAATTAGTCTAGGACTAGACCTTCGCGGTGGTTTTGAAATTCTGTATGAAGTAAAACCAGCCAAAAAAGGTGATAAAATTGACCGAGAGGCACTTGTAAGTACAGTAGGTGCTCTTGAAAACCGTGTCAATGCACTCGGTGTAAGTGAGCCGAACATTCAAATTGAAGGGCAAGATCGAATTCGTGTACAGCTTGCTGGTGTACAAGATCAGCAAAAAGCACGTGAAATGTTATCAACACAAGCGAAGTTAACATTCCGTGATGTAGATGACAACCTTCTTATGGACGGAACGGATTTAAAAGGCGGCGGAGCAAAGCAAACATTTGATGATAAAGGTCGTCCAAGTGTTGGACTTACGTTAAAAAGCGCTGAAAAATTCCGTGAAGTAACAGAAAAGATTTCAAAAATGCCACCACCAACGAATTTAATGGTAATTTGGCTTGATTTTGAAGAAGGAAAAGATTCGTATAAAGCAGAATCAGCAAAACCGAATCCGAAGTTTTTATCAGCAGCAACAGTAGAACAAGTATTTAACCAAGCTGAAGTATCTATCGTAGGTGGAAACTTCACAGTTGAAAGTGCGAAAGAACTTTCATCTTTATTAAATGCAGGTGCACTTCCTGTTGATTTAAAAGAAATGTATTCAACATCTGTTGGAGCAAAATTTGGTCAACAAGCGTTAGAGCAAACGATTTTCGCTAGTGCGATTGGTATCGCTCTTATTTTCTTATTTATGCTTGTATTCTACCGTTTACCAGGACTTGTAGCGGTTATTATGTTAGGTCTATACATTTTCGTTACATTACTTGTCTTTAACTGGATGCATGCAGTTCTTACGTTGCCAGGTATTGCGGCGTTAGTGCTCGGGGTAGGTATCGCCGTTGATGCGAATATTATTACGTACGAGAGACTGAAAGAAGAGCTGAAAATTGGTAAGTCAATGATGTCAGCATTCCGTGCTGGTAACCATCGTTCATTAGCAACAATTTTAGATGCAAACGTTACGACTCTTGCAGCAGCTGGTGTATTATTCGTTTATGGTAATAGTTCTGTAAAAGGGTTTGCAACAAGTTTAATCGTAAGTATTTTAGTCGGTTTTATTACGAACGTATTCGGTACCCGTTTCTTACTAAGTTTACTTGTAAAGAGCCGTTACTTCGATAAAAAACCAGGATACTTTGGTGTGAAACAAAAGGATATTATTCCATTAACAAAAGGCGTAGTACATCCGCCGACAAGATTTGATCGTATTAACTTCGTAAATATCGGTCATAAATTCCTTGTTTTCTCGATTGTAGTTGTAATTGCAGGTGCAATTATACTACCAATTTTCAAATTGAATCTTGGTATTGACTTTGCGAGTGGTACACGTATCGACTTGCAATCAAAACAAACACTTACTGTGTCTGATGTTCATAAAGATTTTAAAGAATTGAAAATTGACGTGAAGGAAGAAAATATTGTACCGACTGGAGATGACAATAAAGGGTTCGCAGTTCGTACATTAGGTGTTCTATCAAAAGATGAAATTGCGAAAACAAAAACATTCTTCCACGATAAATATGGTACAGATCCCAACGTAAGTACAGTTTCACCGACAATCGGTAAAGAGATTGCACGAAATGCATTTATCGCAGTATTAATTGCTTCTGCGGTTATCATTTTATACGTAAGTATTCGATTCCGATTTACGTACGCATTATCTGCAGTGCTTGCATTATTACATGATGCGTTCGTTATGATTGTTATATTTAGTATTTTCCAATTAGAGGTAGACTTAACGTTTATCGCTGCGGTATTAACAATCATCGGTTATTCTATTAATGACTCAATTGTTACATTTGATAGAAACCGTGAATTATACAAACAGAAAAAACGAGTTCGCGATATAAAAGACTTAGAAGAAATCGTAAATGCAAGTATTCGTCAAACGCTTGGTCGTTCGATTAACACCGTATTAACAGTGTTATTCCCAGTAATTGCGTTACTTATCTTCGGTAGTGAGTCACTACGTAACTTCTCGTTTGCGTTACTTGTTGGATTAGTTGTAGGTACGTACTCTTCTGTTTTCGTTGCTTCTCAAATTTGGTTAATGCTTGAAAACCGTCGTTTGAAAAAGGGGAAAAACAAGAAGAAGGTTGAGAAAGTAGAATCTGAACCGCAAGTATAAAAAGATGATGTCTCTTTATGAGGCATCTCTTTTTTCGTTTGTGGATACAATAAGATAGCAACTTTTTAACAAAAGGAAGATGGAAGAAAGTGGTGATGTTATCGCTGTTTTTGTTACAATAAAAAGATAGGTTAAGAAAAGAAGGGATTTTAATTATGGAAAAAGATGAACGTTTTAAACAGGCCGAGTTCGGTGCTATTGTCGGGATCGTTGGTAATATTATATTAGCGATTGTAAAGGCGGTAATTGGTTATATTGGGAACAGTAAAGCACTATTAGCGGATGCCGTGCATTCTGCATCAGATGTAATTGGTTCGCTTGCTGTACTGTTTGGATTGCGAGCAGCAAAGCAGCCGCCCGATGAAGATCACCCGTATGGTCATGGTAAAGCGGAATCGATTTCAGCGATTATTGTTGCAGTATTATTATTTATTGTGGGAATCGAGATAGCGATTTCGTCTCTAAAAGCTTTTTCGCAGGAACTAGAACCACCGAAGGGAATTACGATTTTTGCTGTTGTTCTTTCGATTATCGTGAAAGAAGGAATGTTTCAATATAAATTTCGATTAGGGAAGAGGGTAAATAGTGATGCAATTATTGCAAATGCATATGAGCACCGTTCGGATGTATTTTCTTCAATTGCAGCTTTAATCGGTATTTGTGCAGCGATTATGGGTGGTAAGTTTGGGCTAGATTGGCTTGTATATGCCGATCCAATTGCAGGATTATTTGTTTCACTGCTTGTTGCAAAGATGGCGTGGAGTATTGGGGCAGAAGCAATTCACGCAACGCTTGATCATGTTCTTCATGAGGAAGATGTTCTGCCGCTTAGAGAAGCAGTACTTCAAATAGATGGTGTGAAAAAAATCGGTTCTTTATATGCAAGGGAGCATGGTCATTACGTTATTGTCGATATTAAAGTTTCTGTAGATCCATACATTACTGTAGAAGAAGGGCACCGCATTGGCAAGCATGTAAAAGAAACGCTTATGGAACAAGATAACGTACAAAATGTGTTTGTACATATAAATCCATATTCTCCAAATTAAATATCATTAACATTTTAGTATACAGATATTGCATCGTAGTTTGCATCATATTGTCACCCCTTAATCTGTCTTGTATAATGAACAGGTTAAGGGGTGATTTCGTGTTACAACCGAAGACGCGTTGGAAAGAAAAAGAATATAACGATGAGCGAGTGAGTGAATTAGCAAGTAAATTAAAATTATCACCACTTGTCGTTTCGTTATTCCTCGGTAGAGGACTAGATACAGAAGATAAGATTTTAGATTTTTTAAATACAGAAAATCAAGAATTTCACGATCCATTTTTATTAGAAGGAATGGATAGAACGGTAGAACGTGTAAATAAGGCGATTCAAAATGGAGAGCAAATATTAATATTTGGTGACTACGATGCCGACGGAGTAAGTAGTACGACTGTGTTATATCTTGCTTTGCAAGAATTAGGTGCAGATGTAGAATTCTATATCCCAAACCGTTTTACAGAAGGTTATGGACCAAACGAAGCGGCATTTCGTTGGGCGCATAGCGCAGGGTTCTCACTAATTATTACTGTTGATACTGGTATCGCAGCAGTACATGAAGCGAAGGTGGCGAAGGAGCTTGGAGTGGATCTTATTATTACGGATCACCATGAGCCACCACCAGAATTGCCAGAAGCACTTGCGATTATTCATCCGAAATTAGATGGCGGTGTGTATCCGTTTCACTATTTAGCTGGTGTAGGTGTTGCGTTTAAAGTTGCACATGCACTTTTAGGCCGTGTACCAGAACATTTATTAGAAATTGCAGTAATTGGTACAGTAGCCGATTTAGTATCACTTCATGGTGAAAATAGATTGCTAGTGAAGCGCGGTTTAAAACATATGCGCATGACGAAAAATATCGGACTAAAGGCGCTATTTAAAGTTGCTAACGTTTCGCAAAGTGAAATTACAGAAGAGAGTATTGGCTTCGCAATCGCGCCGCGTATTAATGCAGTTGGACGTTTAGAAGATGCTACGCCGGCTGTACATCTTTTATTATCAGATGATCCAGAAGAAGCGAAAGAGTTGGCTGAAGAAATTGATGAGCTGAACAAACTGCGAAAAGATATTGTAAAGCAAATTACAGAAGAAGCTATTGCTGAAGTGGAAAATAATTTCCCGCCAGAAGACAATAAAGTGTTAGTGCTTGCGAAAGAAGGCTGGAATCCAGGTGTAATTGGAATTGTCGCTTCTAAATTAGTTGAACGTTTTTATCGTCCGACGATTGTATTAAGCATTGATCCTGTAAAGGAAACAGCAAAAGGTTCAGCACGTAGTATTGCAGGGTTTGATTTGTTTGCAAACTTGTCAGATTGTAGAGAGTTATTGCCACACTTCGGAGGGCATCCGATGGCAGCGGGAATGACGCTACATATGAATGATGTAGGTGAATTGCGCCGCCGCTTAAATGAACAAGCAGATACAATTTTAACAGAAGAAGATTTTATTCCAATTACAGCCGTTGATGTCTTTTGCAAGGTGGAAGATGTAACACTTGCAGCCATTGAAGATATGCAAAAGTTAGCGCCATTTGGTGTTGGAAATCCAAAACCGCGTATTGCAGTTAAGGATGCAGAGCTAGAAAGTATTCGTGCAATCGGATCAGACGGCTCTCATTTAAAAATGGCTCTTCGCGATGGACAAGCAACACTGGACACAATCGGATTCGGTTTTGGTGCGTATGCGAAAGAAATTTCTCCAGTTGCAAAGGTATCTGTAATAGGAGAAGCATCCATTAATGAATGGAATAATTTTAAAAAGCCGCAATTAATGGTACAAGATATTGCCGTAGAGGCATGGCAATTATTTGATTGGCGTAGTATGCGTAACGTAGAAGCGAATGTAGCAGAACTTCCGAAAGAAAAAATAACGATGGTGTATTTTTCTGAAGAGGTATTGAATAAATTTTCTTTAGAAGACTATAAAGAGCATATTATGCATGCATCAGAAGTAACTCATTTAGACGATCAATACATCGTGTTGCTTGATTTACCAAAAGGAACAGATGAATTACGAGATTTATTTAAAGTTGGGTTCCCTTCGCGAATTTACACGCTATTTTATCAAGAGAACAATCATTTATTTAGTACAGTCCCAACGAGAGAACACTTTAAATGGTACTACTCATTCTTAAGCCAAAAAGCACCATTTTCTTTAAGACAATACGGAGAACAACTGTGTCGTCATAAAGGTTGGTCAAAAGATACAGTAAATTTCATGACACAGGTGTTTTTTGAGTTAGAATTTGTTACAATAAAAGATGGCGTCATTTTTATGGCAGACAAAAAACAAAAGCGTGATTTAATTGAATCGAACACATATCGTGAGAAAATGAACCACTTACAATTAGAAAAAGAATTGGTTTATAGCACATATCAGCAACTATATACATGGTTTGAAACGATTCGTAATCATAAAGAAGTAGAACAGTTAGGGTAAAGGATTTGTATTTACAAACCTTTTAGATCTGAGGAGGATTCAGAAATATGGATTTCAAGCAACATATCGCAATTGTACCGGATTATCCAAAAGAAGGTATTGTATTTAAAGACATTACACCGTTAATGAACGACGGTAAAGCATACAAAGCAGCAACAGATGCAATCGTTGAGTATGCAAAGAAAAGAGACATTGACCTTGTAGTAGGACCAGAAGCACGTGGCTTTATTATCGGTTGCCCAGTTTCTTATGCATTAGAAGTAGGTTTTGCACCAGTTCGTAAATTAGGGAAATTACCACGTGAAGTAATTACAGTTGACTACGGTAAAGAATATGGTAAAGATGTTTTAACAATCCATAAAGATGCAATTAAGCCAGGTCAACGCGTATTAATTACAGATGACTTATTAGCTACAGGTGGAACAATTGAAGCGACAATTAAGCTAGTTGAAGAACTTGGCGGAGTTGTAGCAGGAATTGCATTCTTAGTAGAGCTTACTTACTTAGATGGTCGTAAAATGTTAGATGGTTACGATGTATTAGTATTAGAAAAATACTAATCACTATATAGTAAAACTACGGTGATAAAAAGTACCCGTGAATCTCTTGGAGAGGAGCGGGTACTTTTGTATAATTGCACAAAAAAATAAGGTGAAATGTCAGTAAAATCTTTTCCTTTTCACAATTCACAATCATTGGGTTATAATGATAGAATATAATTTATTCTATTTAATTAAGATAAAGTCAATTTTCAATAAAAGGTGATTCGATGGCAAATGAGCAGGTACTAACAGCTGAACAGGTACTCGAGAAAGCAAGTCAATATTTAGCGGATGAAGATATTGAGCTAGTGGCACGTGCCTATGAATATGCACGTGATGCGCATAGCGAACAATACAGAAAATCGGGTGAACCGTACATTATTCATCCAATTCAAGTTGCAGGTATTTTAGTTGATTTACACATGGATCCAGCTACAGTATCAGCAGGTTTCTTACATGATGTAGTAGAAGATACAGAGATTACATTAGAAGATATTGAACGGGAATTTAATAAAGAAATTGCTATGCTTGTCGATGGTGTGACAAAGCTCGGAAAGATTAAATATAAATCTCATGAGCAACAACAAGCAGAAAACCATCGCAAAATGTTTATTGCAATGGCTCAAGATATTCGAGTTATTTTAATTAAACTAGCTGATCGCCTTCATAACATGCGTACATTGAAACATTTGCCGCAAGAGAAGCAGCGTCGCATTGCGAATGAAACGTTAGAAATCTTTGCACCTTTAGCACATAGACTCGGAATTAGTACTATTAAATGGGAGCTAGAGGATACGTCACTGCGCTATTTAAATCCACAACAATACTATCGTATTGTAAATTTAATGAAGCGTAAACGTGCAGAACGTGAAGAATATTTAGACGAAGTAATGACTGGTATTCGTGAGAAATTAAAAGAAGTTGCAATTCAACCTGAGATTTCTGGAAGACCAAAACATATTTATAGTATTTATCGTAAAATGGCACTGCAAAATAAACAGTTTAATGAAATTTACGATTTATTAGCTGTACGTGTCGTTGTAAATAGTATTAAAGATTGTTATGCGGTACTTGGAATTATTCATACGTGCTGGAAGCCAATGCCGGGTCGTTTTAAAGATTATATTGCAATGCCGAAAGCAAATCTATATCAATCTCTTCATACGACTGTAATTGGGCCGAAAGGTGATCCGCTTGAAGTGCAAATTCGTACGAAAGAAATGCATGAGATTGCAGAATTCGGGATCGCGGCACACTGGGCGTATAAAGAAGGAAAAACAGCAGAAACAACAGGTACATTAGAGAAGAAACTTACATGGTTCCGTCAAATATTAGAATGGCAAAATGAAGCTTCTAATGCAGAAGAGTTTATGGAGTCATTAAAAATTGATTTGTTCTCTGACATGGTATTCGTTTTCACACCGAAAGGCGATGTAATGGAATTACCACTTGGATCTGTTCCGATTGACTTTGCGTATCGTGTCCATTCAGAGATCGGGAATAAAACAATTGGTGCAAAAGTAAATGGGAAAATGGTGACCCTTGATTATAAATTAAAAACGGGTGACATCATTGAAATTTTAACATCGAAACATTCGTATGGACCAAGTCAAGATTGGGTGAAACTTGCTCAAACATCTCATGCGAAAAACAAAATACGTCAATTCTTTAAGAAGCAACGTAGAGATGAAAATATTGAAAAAGGCCGTGAGCTTGTTGAAAAAGAGGTGCGTGGCCTAGAGTATGAGATGAAAGAAGTGTTAGCTCCTGACAATTTAAAACGTGTTGCTGAGAAGTTCAATTTTGCAAATGAAGAAGATATGTTTGCAGCAGTTGGATATAGCGGTATCACTGCATCACAAATTGTTACGCGACTAACGGACAAGTTCCGTAAGCAACGTGAAGAAGAAGAAATCGTTGAAGTTAAAGAAGTTCGTAAACCGATGAAAATTCGAAAATGGGATTCTGGCGTTAAAGTAAGTGGTGCGGATAATTTATTAATTCGTTTATCAAAATGCTGTAACCCAGTACCGGGTGATGATATCGTTGGGTATATTACGAAAGGCCGAGGCGTATCGATTCACCGCCGTGACTGTGTAAATGTTCATACAGAAGAAGCTATAGAACGTTTATTAGAAGTAGAGTGGGAAGGTAGCCCTGAAAAAGAAATTGAGTACAACGTTGATATTGAAATTTCAGGTTATGATCGCCGTGGTTTATTAAATGAAGTATTACAAGCTGTTACAGAGACGAAAACCTACATTTCTGCAGTTTCTGGTAGAAGTGACCGTAATAAGATGGCGACAATTAATATGTCAATCTCGATTCGTAACTTACAGCATTTGAAAAAAGTAGTAGAACGCATTAAACGTGTTCCAGAAATTTATGCAGTACGACGCATGATGCATTAATAGGGAGTGTAGAAAGATGAGAGTTGTTTTACAACGATCAAAAGAAGCGTCTGTCACAGTAGACGGTGAGATCGTAGGACAAATTCCGTTCGGTTTAACATTACTAGTTGGCATTACGCATGAAGATACAGAAAAAGATGCAACTTACATCGCAGAAAAAATTGCGAACTTACGTATTTTTGAAGATGAGAGCGGAAAGATGAACCATTCTGTACTGGATGTAGAAGGACAAGTTCTATCAATTTCGCAATTCACATTATACGGAGATTGTCGCAAGGGAAGACGTCCAAACTTTATGGATGCTGCTAAACCTGACTATGCAGAGCGTTTATACGATTTCTTTAATGAAGAAGTTCGTAAACAAGGATTGCATGTAGAAACAGGGAAGTTCGGAGCGATGATGGACGTTTCTTTAATCAATGATGGTCCGGTGACCTTAATTGTAGAAAGTAAATAGTGTTGCTTACAAAGAGGGGGTTATTTAATCCTCTCTTTTCTATACATTGTTGTATGTTTTGTTCATTTACCCTGTAATAGCTCGATTGGTGAAGGTTAATAATCAGTGAGGGATGGACAAAACCCCCACTGATTAAAGTTTCACTTTATTTGGAATTAATAGCTGTTTTAGTTATGTATAACTCTCTCATCAATATGGAACAATAAAAAGTAAAACATCCATATTGAATGTGAGGGATATACGTATGCGTATGAATGAAAAAGGGCATTCTGTTACAAATGGTGCAAATCAACTGTTTAACGTGAATTTTCATGAGTTTATTTCAAAGGAACAAAACAATACTTCAATGGAGCTTGCTTCTGAGTTTGGAATTTCTCTTCAAGATGTAAAGCGTCTAAAGAAGCAGATTGAACGCTCTTAGAGCACTTGACAATCCTACTGAACAAACGTATAGTAATTTTATATTTACATATGAATATAACCGTTGATAGAGAAGAGTAAATGAGACACACATGGAAAGAGAAGAAATGTCTTAGGCTGAAAACATTTCTACATGATGACTGATTGAATGACACTCTAGAGGTTTCAACTTGAACAGCATATATGCTTAGTAGGGATGAACGCACATTTAAGCGTTATTAAAAAAGTGGAAGCATACGTGCTTCAATTAGGGTGGCACCACGGGTATAATACTCTCGTCCCTACTGTTCAAACAGTAGAGGCGGGAGTTTTTTTATTTTTATTAAGATTAAAACAATTTGAGGAGGAACTGAATATGTCTATTCAAATCCCACGCGGAACGCAAGATATTCTTCCAGGTAGCGTTGAGTTATGGCAGTATATCGAAGGGCAAGCACGCGAAATTTGCCGTCGTTACAACTATAAAGAAATTCGTACACCAATTTTTGAACACACTGAGCTATTTTTACGTGGTGTTGGTGATACGACAGATATCGTACAAAAAGAAATGTACTCATTCCAAGATCGTGGAGAGCGCAGTTTAACATTACGTCCAGAAGGTACTGCACCTGTTGTGCGTTCTTACGTTGAAAACAAAATGTTCGGTGATGCAACACAACCAACGAAATTATACTATATCGGTCAAATGTTCCGTTACGAAAGACCACAAGCAGGTCGCTATCGTCAATTCGTACAATTTGGTATTGAAGCAATTGGTAGTAATGATCCTGCAATTGATGCAGAAGTAATTGCACTTGCTGTAGAGTTTTACCGCGGCATGGGCTTAAAAAATATTAAAGTTGTATTAAACAGCTTAGGTGATGCGGCGAGCCGTCAAGCGCACCGTGATGCGTTAATCGCACACTTCGAGCCACGTATCGGTGAGTTCTGTTCTGACTGTCAATCTCGTTTAGAAAAGAACCCTCTTCGTATTTTAGATTGTAAGAAGGACCGTAACCATGAATTAATGGGAACAGCACCATCTATTACAGAATACTTAAACGAAGATTCAGCAGTATACTACGACAAAGTTCAAGAACTATTAACGATGATGGATGTTCCATTTGAAAAAGATCCGAACTTAGTACGTGGTTTAGACTACTATCAACACACTGTTTTTGAAATTATGAGTGAGGCAGAAGGTTTTGGTGCTATCACTACATTAAGCGGTGGTGGCCGTTATAACGGGCTTGTACAAGAAATCGGTGGACCAGAAATGCCAGGTATCGGTTTTGCGATGAGTATCGAACGTTTAATTATGGCGCTAAAAGCTGAAAACATCGAATTACCAATTGAACATAGTATTGATTGTTATGTTGTAGCGCTTGGTGAAAAAGCGAAAGACCATGCTGCGAAAGTTGCGTTTGATCTTCGTAAAGCTGGATTATCAGTTGAAAAAGATTATTTAGACCGCAAAATGAAAGCACAATTTAAATCAGCAGATCGTTTAAAGGCGAAATTTGTAGCTGTATTAGGGGAAGATGAGCTAGATAAAGGCATCATTAACTTAAAAGATATGGCAACAGGTGAACAAGAAGAAGTAGCATTAGATGTATTTGCTTCATACGTAGCAGAGAAATTAATATAGGGGGAACTTACAGTGGCTGAAAGAACACATGCATGTGGAAAAGTAACAGTAGAAGCAGTTGGGCAAACAGTTCAATTAAAAGGTTGGGTACAAAAACGCCGTGATTTAGGTGGATTAATCTTTATCGACTTACGTGACCGTACAGGTATCGTACAAGTTGTATTTAACCCAGAAACATCAAAAGAAGCGCTAGAAGTAGCAGAAACAATTCGTAGCGAGTATGTATTACACGTAGAAGGTACAGTTGTTGAGCGTGGTGAAGGCGCAATTAATGACAATATGGCAACTGGTCGTATTGAAGTACAAGCAACGAAAGTAGACGTATTAAATGCAGCGAAAACAACGCCAATCATTATTGCTGATGATACAGATGCATCAGAAGATGTGCGTTTAAAATATCGTTATTTAGACTTACGTCGTCCAGTAATGTTTAACACATTCAAAATGCGTCACGACGTAACAAAAACAATTCGTAACTTCTTAGATACAGAAGAGTTCTTAGAAGTAGAAACACCAATTTTAACGAAGAGCACGCCAGAAGGAGCTCGTGACTATTTAGTACCAAGTCGTGTACATGATGGTGAATTCTATGCATTACCGCAGTCTCCACAGCTATTTAAACAGCTTCTTATGGTCGGCGGATTTGAGCGTTACTATCAAGTAGCACGTTGTTTCCGTGACGAAGATTTACGTGCAGACCGTCAACCAGAATTCACGCAAATCGATATCGAAGCTTCATTCTTAACACAAGATGAAATTTTAGAAATGATGGAGCGCATGATGACGAAGGTTATGAAGGATGCAAAAGGTGTAGAAGTGAGTGCACCATTCCCTCGTATGAAATATGCTGATGCAATGGCTCGCTACGGTTCTGATAAGCCAGATACACGCTTTGAAATGGAACTAACAGACTTATCTGAGTTTGCAGCAGGTTGTGGTTTCAAAGTATTTACAAGTGCTGTAGAAAGCGGCGGACAAGTAAAAGCAATTAATGCAAAAGGTGCTGCGAGCAAATACTCTCGTAAAGATATCGATGCATTAACTGAATTCGTGAAAGTATACGGTGCAAAAGGTCTAGCTTGGCTGAAAGTGGAAGAAGACGGCTTAAAAGGACCAATCGCGAAATTCTTCGGTGAAGAAGATGCAAACGCGTTAATGAGTACATTAGAAGCTACTGCTGGCGACTTATTACTATTCGTAGCAGATAAGAAGAGCGTTGTTGCAGATAGCTTAGGTGCACTTCGTTTACGTCTAGGTAAAGAGCTTGAGTTAATTGACGAAAGTAAATTTAACTTCCTATGGGTAACTGATTGGCCACTTCTTGAGTACGATGAAGATGCAGATCGTTACTTCGCAGCTCACCACCCATTCACAATGCCATTCCGTGAAGACGTTGAGCTATTAGAAACAGCACCAGAAAAAGCACGTGCACAAGCATATGACCTTGTATTAAATGGTTATGAGCTTGGTGGTGGATCACTTCGTATTTACGAGCGTGACGTACAAGAAAAAATGTTCAAAGCACTTGGATTCTCACAAGAAGAAGCGCAAGAGCAATTCGGATTCTTATTAGAAGCATTCGAATACGGTACGCCACCACACGGCGGTATCGCATTAGGTTTAGACCGTCTTGTTATGTTACTTGCAGGGCGTACGAACCTTCGTGATACAATTGCATTCCCAAAAACAGCAAGCGCGAGCTGCTTATTAACAGAAGCTCCAAGTCCAGTAGCAGAAGCACAGCTTGAAGAACTGAACTTGAAGTTGAACGTAAAAGAAGAGAAGTAAGAATAGGGTCTAGATGGTTATACTATAGCCGTCTAGACTTTTTTTGATAGGAAGTTTAAAAAGTCCGGTTCAGATAACTGTCGCATTTCATCGTTGCTTCGCCAGTCCGGTGCTCGAGTAGTAAAGCTACACTGCGCTCCTCCTGGCTTCAGTGCCTCGAACTGCTCGGTTCTCTGAATCCTCCTTTTTCAACGTGTATTGATAGGAAGTTTAAAAAGTCCGGTTCAGATAACTGTCGCATCCCATCGTTACGTATGCTAGTCTGGTGCTCGAGTAGTAAAGCTACACTGCGCTCCTCCTGGCTTCAGTGCCTCGAACTGCTCGGTTCTCTGAATCCTCCTTTTTCAACGTGTATGTAGGAAGAAAAAAAGCCCGGTTTATATTATGTTTTTTGTTTGGAATATGTATTTTTAGGAATTCTATAACTTTTTCTATACAAATAGTCGGAAAAACGCTAGAATACATGGTAGACCATTTTTGTAATAGGAGTGTAGAGCTGAATGTTACATCAATTTTCACGTAATGAATTAGCCTTCGGTAAAGAAGGACTTGAAATATTAAAAAATAGTACAGTCGGTATTTTAGGAATTGGCGGTGTAGGATCATTTTCAGCTGAAGCGTTAGCGCGTTCTGGCGTAGGACGTCTCGTATTAGTTGATAAAGACGTTGTAGATATTACAAACGTAAACCGTCAAATTCACGCTTTAGTATCTACTGTAGGGCGTTCAAAAGTAGAATTAATGAAAGAGCGTATTGCAGACATTAATCCAGAGTGTGAAGTAATTGGACTAGAAATGTTTTATACAGATGAAACATATGAAGAGTTCTTTAAACACGGTTTAGATTTCGTAGTGGATGCATCGGATACGATTACGTTCAAAATTCATTTAATTAAACAATGTTTACGTCGCAAAATTAAAATTATCTCATGTATGGGTGCAGCAAATAAAATGGACCCAACTCGTTTCCGTATTGCGGACATCTCTAAAACACATACAGATCCGATTGCGAAAGTCATTCGTACGAAGCTTCGTAAAGAGGGTATTAAAAAAGGTGTAAAAGTTGTCTTCTCTGACGAAAACCCAATCGTAATTCGTGAAGAAGTACGTAAAGAAATCGTACCAGACGAAAATGCCAAAATTCGTAAAGCGAAATTACCGCCTTCATCAAATGCATTCGTACCATCTGTGGCAGGCTTAATTATGGCAAGTCACGTTGTACGTGAACGTATTAAAAACGTAGAAGTGAAGCGTGTAGGGCAAGAATAAAGTGAAAGCATATATCCATTTCGGATATATGCTTTTTGTATGTATTAAAGAAATAGGGATGTTTGCATTACTACTAGTTCAAATGTAAGCAAGGCTAGTAAGTAATGATCATATTTATCTGATTCATAGGCGGATGTCTTTTTTAAACTGTTAATGGTGAAAAGAGCTAAAGTTAGGACGAGAACACCGAGTGTTATTTTGAAGACTATTAATGAGATAGTAACCATCTCCTTTAAAAGATATATGTTTATAATAACATTTTAGTAAAAAATATCCAATCTATATTGAGAGTTTTCTTGTATGATAGGGAGGGATATTTCGTCAATTTTTGTCGGTAAATCGATATTCCTTATCGAATCGTCGGTATAATTTCATTTACCGACACACATACATATACACTCTCCACCAAAGAAACAAACAGGGCTGTCACTTAGTCAAAAAGTGACAGCCCTGTTTTTAATTCTCTGCAGAATAAATAATATCTAAATTTCCATTTTGATCTGTCTTGAAAATGGGAGCAATCTGTTCTTCTTGTTCTTCAACTGAAACGAGTTTTCGAGCACGGTCCATAATTCTAACAAGCATTGCGTAATCTTCTTCGATTGCTTGTTGTTTTTTTGTGAGTATCGCTAATTTTGCTTCAAGTTCATGATTCGTTTTTTCTAGGGAAGTAAGCTGATCTTGTAATACATCATTTTCAGTTTGTAACTTTGCGATTGATGGGTTATTATGTTCCATGTTTTGCAAAAATGAGATGACATTTTGCATTGTAAGATCTTGTTTACTTGGCGTAATATCTTCTGAAAACTCGGCATCGATTACGAGTTGTTTCGTTTTCGTGAAATGTTCTTTTTCTATTTTAGCTTCAGAGCGTTTTAATTCTTTACGTTGTTTTTTTGCGAGTTGCACCGCATCTTCGTAATTCGGTCTTACTTCAGCATTCCACCTAAAGCCGCAAGCTGCGGAAGTGCGGTTCAATGCATCGCCAACTTCATCGAATGCTTTTATTTGTGTACTGCCGCTGCGAATATGTCGTAAAACAGTTTCTGCTAAAAGGAGATCGTCTTCTTTTGTCCATGCATCTTGACGTGTTTTCATAAGCGAAGCCTCCATAATGGTGACGTTTTCGCTTATGTTACCCTTTATTTTTCGTTTTATTCGAACTTTGTAATCTTTCATATACAGTAGAAAGTGCTTGCTCAAATTTCCCTGTCGTTTTCGGTTTATAATAGTGTTTGTTTTTTATTTTATCAGGTAAGTATTGTTGTTGTACCCAGCCATTTGGATGGTCGTGTGGATATAAGTATCCAATGCCTCTTCCGAGTGATTCTGCGCCTTTGTAATGACTATCTTTTAAATGACTTGGAATGTCGCCTGTTTGACCGTTACGTAAATCGTGTAATGCAGCATCAAGTGCTTTATAAGCTGAGTTTGATTTTGGTGATAGACAAAGCTCGATAACAGCATTTGCAAGTGGTATGCGTGCCTCTGGGAATCCAACTCGTTCCGCTGATTCTATGGCTGCTAGTGTACGCGGTCCGGCTTGCGGGCTAGCGAGTCCGATATCTTCATATGCCATAATAAGGAGACGTCTACCAATGCTTTGTAAATCACCAGCTTCAATAAGACGTGCTAAATAATGAAGTGCTGCATTTACATCACTTCCGCGCACCGATTTTTGAAATGCCGATAATACGTCATAATGAGCATCTCCACCTTTGTCGTGAACAAAGCTCTTTTTTTGCAAGCATTCTTCTGCAATTTCTAGCGTAATTTCCGCAGCTTTGTCATCAGTTGTAAAGCTAGATAAAACAGCTAGTTCAAGTGCATTATAAGCGGAACGCATATCTCCGCCTGATGCATTTGCAAAGTGATGTAATGCTTCAGGCGTAACAGTTACATCATATTCCCCAAGACCTTTTTCTTTATCTTCAAGTGCTCGTTTTAAGCCAATTAAAAGATCATCTTCTGTTAATGCGTGTAATTCGAAGATTTGACAACGACTTCGAATAGCAGAATTAATAGCATGGAACGGATTACTCGTCGTTGCACCAATTAAGGTAAGGAGCCCGCTTTCTAAATGAGGTAATAGAAAATCCTGCTTTGCTTTATCTAGACGGTGTACTTCATCTAAAATTAAAACGAGGTGTCGATGCATCTTTGCCTCTTGTACGACAACTTCCATATCTTTTTTATTATGAGTAACAGCGTTTAATAGGCGAAAAGGGGTTCCGGTACTTCCTGCAATTGCGCTCGCAATGGATGTTTTTCCAGTGCCTGGAGGGCCATATAAAATCATAGATTGAAAATGATTTGCTTGGACCATTCGCCATAAAATCTTTCCTTCACCAACTAAATGCTGTTGTCCGATAATTTCTTGAATATTTGTAGGGCGCATTCGATGTGCGAGTGGTTGTTTCATTTTTTACCGTCTCCCTTAATGTATAATCTCTTTCTATCGTATCATTTT
This sequence comes from Bacillus cereus group sp. RP37, assembly GCF_040459695.1. Lineage (NCBI taxonomy): Bacteria > Bacillati > Bacillota > Bacilli > Caryophanales > Bacillaceae > Bacillus > Bacillus cereus group sp. RP37. Next base: position 1,038,121 of record NZ_JARVHP010000001.1, read on the forward strand.
TTTTAGTGGAATTTGAAATAGGATGCTGTTTTGTGGGAAAAATGAATATGAATATTTTCATTTTTCTTTCAATTGTAATAATTTCCGAGTTTTTCAATGTGATTTTATGTTATCATTTTGATACACAAGTTGAAATTTCTTATAATACTATATTATGCTATAATTTCATAGGATTTTAAATTGTGTTCTTTTATAAATAAGATATAACCAATAGAAGTGAAAATTTGAAAAGAGGTGCAAAATAGATGAAGATTTCAACGAAAGGCCGCTACGGCTTAACAATTATGATCGATCTTGCAAAAAAGTTTGGTGAAGGTCCAATTTCCTTAAAATCAATTGCGCAGGCACATGACTTATCGGAACATTACTTAGAGCAATTAATTTCACCACTTCGTAACGCTCGTCTAGTAAAGAGTACGCGCGGGGCATATGGCGGATATGTATTATCAGATCAGCCAGCTAACATTACAGCTGGGGATGTCATCCGTGTACTAGAGGGTCCAATTAGTGTTGTAGAAATGATAGAAGAAGAAGAACCGGCACAACGCCAATTATGGATGCGTGTTCGTGATGCAGTGCAAGAAGTGTTAGATAGCACAACGTTAGAAGATTTGGTACGTTATGAGGAAGAAAATCACGGGGGCTATATGTTTTACATTTAATTCCTTGTGAAACGATTTGGAAAGAAGGAGATTTAATGGAACGCATTTACTTAGATCATGCTGCGACATCTCCGACTCACCCAGAAGTGGTCGACAAGATGATTCCATATATGACAGAAACATTCGGAAATCCGTCTAGTATTCACTTTTATGGACGTCAAACGCGCCATGCAGTAGATGAGGCGAGACGTGTGTGTGCACGTAGCATTCATGCGAATCCGAATGAAATTATATTTACGAGCGGTGGTACAGAAGCTGATAATTTAGCACTTATCGGTGTAGCACGTGCGAATCGCCATAAAGGTAACCATATTATAACGACGCAAATTGAACATCACGCAATTTTGCATACGTGTGAATTATTAGAGCGTGAAGGGTTTGAAGTCACATATTTACCTGTTGATGAAACAGGACGCGTTCAAATTTCTGAAATACAAAAGGCATTAACAGAAGAGACAATTCTCGTATCCGTTATGTTTGGGAATAATGAAGTTGGAACGATGCAATCAATTGCGGAAATAGGTAAGCTGTTAAAAGAGCATCAAGCTTATTTCCATACAGATGCGGTACAAGCTTACGGATTAGTAGAAATAGATGTGAAAGAGTTCGGCATTGATTTATTATCGATTTCAGCTCATAAAATTAACGGACCGAAAGGTGTAGGGTTCCTATACGCTGGTGCAAATGTAAAATTTGAACCGTTATTAATAGGCGGGGAGCAAGAAAGAAAACGCCGTGCTGGTACTGAAAATGTACCGAGTATCGTTGGTTTGCAACATGCAATTTTGTTAGCTGAAAAAACTCGTGAGCAAAAAAATGCCCAATATGAAGAGTTTAAAGATATAATGGTATCTGTCTTCAAAAATGAAGACATTACTTTCGAGGTAAACGGAAACTTAGAATATCGCTTACCACATGTGCTTAATATTAGTTTTACAGGAATGAACATTGAACCGTTTCTTGTGAACTTAGACTTAGCTGGTATTGCAGTGTCAAGTGGTTCGGCTTGTACAGCTGGTTCGATTGATCCATCACATGTATTAGTGGCGATGTTCGGAAAAGACTCCGATCAAATACGTTCATCCGTACGCTTTAGTTTTGGACTTGGAAATACGAAAGAGCAAATTGAGAAAGCGGCGTACGAAACAGTGAAAATCGTGAAGCGATTAACACAAAATTAGCATGGGAGGTGACATGATGAACAAACTACCTCACGAAACACGCGTTGTCATCGGGATGTCCGGTGGCGTCGATTCATCTGTAGCAGCTCTTTTATTAAAAGAACAAGGTTATGATGTAATCGGAATTTTTATGAAAAACTGGGATGATACAGATGAGAATGGTGTCTGCACAGCAACAGAAGATTACAATGATGTAATTGAAGTGTGTAACCAAATCGGCATTCCGTATTATGCAGTAAACTTTGAAAAACAATACTGGGATAAAGTATTTACGTACTTCTTAGATGAGTACCGAGCTGGTCGTACACCAAACCCAGATGTAATGTGTAATAAAGAAATTAAATTTAAAGCATTTTTAGAGCATGCAATTGCGCTTGGTGCTGATTATGTAGCGACAGGCCATTATGCACGTGTTGCTTATATGGATGGCGAATATAAAATGCTTCGTGGCGTTGATGATAATAAAGACCAAACGTATTTCTTAAATCAATTAAGCCAAGAGCAATTATCAAAAACAATGTTCCCGCTGGGTGAACTGAAGAAACCACAAATTCGTGAAATGGCAAAAGAAGCTGGTTTAGCGACAGCGGCGAAGAAAGATAGTACGGGTATTTGCTTCATTGGTGAACGTAACTTTAAAGATTTCTTAAGTAACTATTTACCAGCACAACCAGGTGTGATGCAAACATTATCTGGTGAAGTGAAAGGAAAACATGACGGTTTAATGTACTATACAATTGGACAACGTCATGGCCTTGGTATTGGTGGTAACGGTGATCCATGGTTTGCTGTTGGGAAAAATTTAAAAGAAAACATTTTATATGTTGATCAAGGTTTCCATAACGAACTTCTATATGGTGATGAAGTTATTGCTACGAATATCGGCTGGGTAAGTAATGAAGCGAAAGAAAAAGAATTTAAGTGCACAGCGAAATTCCGTTATCGTCAAGAAGACAATAAAGTAACGGTTCAAATCGTTGATGAAAATACAGTTCGCATTCTTTGTGACGAGCCAATTCGTGCAATTACACCAGGACAAGCAGTTGTTTTCTATGATGGAGATGAGTGCTTAGGCGGTGCTACAATTGATGAAGTATACCGTAGTGGTAAGAAATTGGATTATTTAGGATAAAACGAGAAGCCTCTGCCGATTAGCGGTTAGAGGTTTCTTTTACATAAAGCGAATTTTCGTTCGCTTGGAAAATACATTCTTTGTTATAATTTGTTGTAGAGGTGAAGGACATGTCAAACAAACTTGAAACAGGTATTCAATATATGCAAGAAGGAAACTGGGAAGAAGCTGCTAAAAATTTCACAGAAGCAATCGAAGAAAATCCGAAAGATGCGCTTGGATATATTAATTTTGCGAACTTATTAGATGTATTAGGCGATAGTGAAAGAGCAATTTTATTTTATAAACGTGCATTAGAGTTAGATGATAAATCTGCGGCTGCTTATTATGGATTAGGAAACGTATATTACGGTCAAGAGCAATTTGCAGAGGCTAAAGCTGTATTTGAACAAGCGATGCAAGCGGGATTACAATCAGCTGATGTAACATTTATGTTAGGTATTACACATGTGCAGCTCGGAAATGATCGTCTTGCACTTCCATTTTTACAAAGAGCAACAGAATTAGATGAAAACGATGTAGAAGCTGTGTTCCAGTGCGGACTTTGCTTTGCGCGATTAGAACATATTCAAGAGGCGAAACCTTATTTTGAAAAGGTATTAGAAATGGATGAAGAGCATGCAGATGCGTATTATAATTTAGGTGTTGCGTACGTATTTGAAGAAAATAACGAGAAGGCTCTTGCTTTATTTAAGAAAGCAACTGAAATTCAACCAGATCACTTTTTAGCTGGTAATGGTATTCGTTTATTAGAGCAAGAAGCTGAATAAGATGAACATATAGTTTAATGGGTAGTTATCCCTCATCTAAAGAGGTGGGGGATGTACTGCTCATTAAAGTGAAACGAAACCGGAAAGGAGAGGAAAAATGGGAAATCAACATGCAATGGATTTGTTTGAGGAAGAGAAAAAATTTATAAAAGCGCAAGTTCTTCATACCATTTTCCACAACGAAGAAAACCTCTATTCCGTTGTCAGTATGAAAATCATTGAAACGAATGAAACGTATGACGAAAAGAAAGTAATGATAAACGGTCATTTTCCCCGCATGCATGAAGATGAAGTGTTTACATTGACAGGGCATTTTAAAGATCACCCAAAGTATGGAAAACAATATTTGGTTGAAACGTTTAAGAAAGAATTGCCGCAAACAAAAGCAGGTATGGTGCAATATTTAGCGAGTGATTTATTTAAAGGGATTGGAAAGCGTACTGCTGAAAAAATTGTTGACCATCTCGGAGAACATGCTATTACTAAAATTATGGACGATCCTGATGCGTTAAATGGTGTTGTTAACAAGCAAAAAGCGCAAGAAATATATGAGACAATTGTTGAACATCAAGGACTAGAGAAAGTAATGAGTTTTTTAAATGGTTACGGTTTTGGAACGAAGCTTTCTATTAAGATTTACCAGCAATATAAAGAGATGACATTAGAAGTGATTCGTAATAACCCATATCAGCTGATTGAAGAAGTGGATGGCATTGGCTTTGGAAGAGCGGATGATATAGGACGTGCGTTAGGGATATCGGGTAATCACGATGATCGTGTACGTGCAGGGTGTTTTTATACGCTAGAGAATGTTTCGCTGCAACTCGGTCACGTTTATATGGGAAAAGATCAACTTGTAAGAGAAACGATGTCACTTTTAAACAACCAAGAAGGAAGAGTGACAGAGGAAGACATTATAGGCTGCGTTGAAATGATGCAAAGTGAAGGGAAAGTTATCATAGAAGAAGAACGAGTGTATTTAGCATCGTTATTCTACTCTGAAAAAGGTGTTGTAAAGTCTATTCGCAGGCTTATGAATCAAGAAGAAACACCTTCATTTCCTGAAGCAGAAGTGTTAAAGACATTAGGTGAAATTGAAGAGCAGCTGAACGTACAGTATGCACCACTTCAGCAAGAAGCGATTCAAACGGCACTTCATAAACCGATGATGTTATTGACAGGTGGACCAGGAACGGGAAAAACAACTGTTATTAAAGGAATTGTTGAAATGTATGCATCACTGCATGGATTATCGTTAAATCCGAATGAATATAGCGATGATAATCCATTTCCGATATTATTAACGGCTCCAACAGGAAGAGCAGCAAAGCGAATGAGTGAATCGACAGGACTTCCAGCTTGCACAATTCACCGCTTACTTGGTTGGACGCCAGAAGGGTCTTTCCAGCGCAATGAAACGGATCCGATTAAAGGGAAGTTACTCATTATTGATGAATTTTCAATGGTTGATATTTGGCTTGCAAATCAGCTGTTTAAGTCATTGCCGACGAACATTCAAGTTATCGTTGTAGGTGATGAAGATCAGTTACCATCTGTAGGGCCTGGACAAGTGTTGAAAGATTTATTGAATGCAGGTGCAGTTCCGACAGTAAAGCTTACTGAAATTTATCGTCAAGCGGAAGGCTCATCTGTTATTCAACTCGCCCATGCGATAAAAAATGGAACGCTCCCACCAGATTTAGCGCAAAATCAAAAAGATCGTTCATTTATCGGCTGTACAGGAGCTCAAATTGTTGAAGTTGTTAAGAAGGTTTGTGAAAATGCTAAGACAAAGGGGTTTAGCGCAAGAGATGTACAAGTATTGGCCCCGATGTATCGTGGCCCTGCCGGTATTAATGTACTAAACGAAGCGTTGCAAGAAGTGTTTAACCCGAAAAGGGAAAAGAGTAAAGAAATTGCTTACGGTGATGTTGTATATCGAAGAGGCGATAAAGTCTTGCAACTTGTTAATCAGCCAGAGAGCCAAGTGTTTAATGGTGATATCGGAGAAATTGTTTCGGTGTTTTATGCGAAAGAGAACGTTGAACAACAAGATATGATTATCGTTTCATTTGATGGCATTGAAGTAACATATACAAAGCCAGACTTAAATCAAATTACACATGCCTATTGCTGTTCGATTCATAAATCGCAAGGTAGTGAGTTTCCGATTGTGATTATGCCGATAGTAAAAAGTTACAATCGTATGTTACGTCGTAATTTAATTTACACTGGCATTACAAGAAGTAAGAAATTCCTTATTATTTGCGGGGAGGAAGCAGCTTTCCAGTCTGGTGTAAATCGCCTTGATGATGCAATGCGTCAAACGACTTTAGCGGGTCGCTTGCAAGAATCACAAGGAGAAGTACAGATGGTAACAGTTAATGGCGAAGAAATGGACGTGGAAAACATTTCACCGTATGATTTCATGTAACAAGGTGAAATTATATAGTGAAACTTTCAAACGTATAACGTTGAAAGGCTCCAGCAATGTATAAATGAATGCGGTTTGGACATAATGGCGAATAGAATCTGGGAGAATGTAAGGAGATGAAAGCCATATGTTCATTTGTCCAAATTGCAAAGGGAAAGACATTGGAAAAATAGGTGTCAACCAATTTTATTGCTGGAATTGTTATATCGAATTATCGGTTTCAAAGGGGAAAATCCATACGCATCAAGTAGAGGAAGATGGTTCATTAAGCTCTCTTGATGATTTATTTGATGAGAACGAAAGAACGATCGGATAACGAAAAGGGGGATTTACTTTGAATCTACGCAATTCATTAATCGCATTAGGTGTTGGAGCTGCAGCATATCAATATGCTCGCAAGCAAGATGTATTTTCGAAACGCAATATGAAAAAAGCACGTAAGATGATTAAATCTTATCTATAAGCGCAAAAAACTCCCTTCATGATAAGGGAGTTTTTTTATGCACTTGTATGCAAATATAAAAGTCCAATTTCAGAGAAGAGATAAGATAGACCGTAACATCCAACGCCGAGCATTCCGTAATGTAATAATTGTTTCGCTCTTTCTTTTCGCGAGGAACGAATAAAGAAACCTTTCCAAATCCCAAACCCGATACAAACCCATTCAAGAATCATAAAAAGTGCTGATAACACGAGCATAAATAAAACCATTATGAGCCCTCCTGATTATATTGTTCCATGCTGCATTCTCAGGGGTGGTTGTCCTTGTTATGTTATGTATATGTACGTCTTTATAAAACAGTATGGTCTGCACGAAAAGATTTTAAAACTTTTGCACATAACCTACCCTATTTATTTTCACAATAAAGGTGGAGGAGGTTTTTCGTGTGAAGAATCTTAAAATCATTTGGATATATCGTTTAGGGTTATTATTACTTGTCTTTCTTTGCTTGCTCGTTTTTTTAAAAATTAAGCCACTATGGTCACCGATTATTTTTGTATTTAAAGTGGCAATTACACCGTTTCTTATTGCGTGTTTTATTGCGTATTTATTGCATCCTTTAATTGAAAAAATTCATAAAGAAGGGATGCCACGCACACTCGCTATTTTGCTCATTTACATCCTTTTCTTTGGCGGAATTGGTTATGGGATTTATAAAGGAACACCAGTCGTTATTAAGCAGTTACAAGAAATCAATGAACAATTCCCGCAGTTTACAAAAATGTATGATTCTTGGATGGATGGCGTCACAGAACAAACAGCGAATTTCCCATCATTTATTCATGAAAAGGTGAAACAAATTTTTGTTGGGGTAGAAACGAAGATACAATCACTTTTAAATAAAGTAATGAGTACAGCTCGTGGTGTACTGGATTCGTTGCTTATTATTTTCTTAATACCGTTCATTGTATTTTACATATTAAAAGATTACGGTGAATTTTATCATATCTTTTGGAAACTAGTCCCAATTAAGTGGCGTAGTACGGGGCAAATGCTGGCGAAAGAAATTGATAAGTCACTCGGAAGTTATATTCGAGGACAGTTATTTGTTTGTTTAGTATTAGGAGGAGTATCCGTTCTTTCTTTTTGGTTTATCGGTATGAAATATCCATTATTACTCGGCATTATTATTGGGGTAACGGATATAATCCCATACTTCGGCCCTATATTAGGGGCAATTCCGACGTTGATGATTGCGGCAACGGTATCAACGAGTTTACTTATTAAGGCGGGAATTACAATCGCTATTTTGCAATTTTTGGAAAGTAACATTTTATCACCTTACATCGTTGGCAAGTCGCTTCGTATGCATCCTGTTATTATTATGCTTGCATTACTAGTTGGAGGAGAGGTTGCCGGGATTGTGGGGTTGTTAATATCGGTTCCGATTTTAGCAGTTATTCGTACAGTGATCGTTCATGTAAGGCCTCTTTGGAAAAAAGAAAATGTGTAATATAAAAGCCCTCTACTTATAAAAGTCGAGGGCTATCATTATGTAGAGAGTTGCTCGTGTATTTGTTGAACGAGAGAGCTTACATCGTTTGTTTGAATATGTTTTATTTTTTTCCATTCATTATCATACATAAATACAATTTGATTACTGAAAAGGTGCCGCTGCCCTTTTAAATCAGAAATTTTTGCGAAAGAGTACTCTTCAAATATTGGATTCTTGCTTACATCTGGTCCGTAAAAGAAGAGTCTTTTGTTCGTCAAAATTAACAGACCTGGCCTTGCGACGGAACGATATATAAATATATTTAATGAACATGCTGCGTAAAACAATATAGTTTCGTCCGTAGTTAATATGTTTTTAGCTTTGTTCAATAAGGTTGTCATTGTAATCGCTCCTTTATTATTTATAATTTAACTATAACAAAAAATAAATATTCAGAAAAGTATGTGGAGATATTTTCATGAAGATAGTACGAATTATTCATAAATGCATAATATAATGAAAGGCTGTTAAGAATGAATAGTAGAATAACTATGGTTAATGCAATATAAATGATTATCTACATTGACAAACTTAAGAGAATTCTATTATATTTAGTCATATAATACATTAAATCAATGACGGAACAAGTACGTTACAGTCCATTTATAGAGAGAAGCTTCCATATGGCTGAAAGAAGCTTTAAATGAAGGGTAACAGAAAGCTAATCCTGAGAGCAGCTAATCACTGCCGTCTTGCCACGTTACGGCACCATGAGGTGATGAATTGATTCGTATAGTAATCAATTCATAATTAGGGTGGTATCGCGAGTTAACTCTCGTCCCTTTTATAGGGGCGGGAGTTTTTTATATTTAAGGAGGAAAATACAATGAAACAACTAACAGGCGCACAAATTCGTCAAATGTTTTTAGACTTTTTCCAAGAAAAAGGACATGCAGTAGAACCTAGTGCATCACTAGTTCCACATGAGGATCCATCTCTTTTATGGATTAACAGTGGTGTAGCAACATTAAAAAAATATTTTGATGGACGTGTAATCCCGCAAAATCCACGTATTACAAATGCCCAAAAATCAATTCGTACAAACGATATTGAAAACGTAGGGAAAACAGCTCGTCACCATACATTCTTTGAAATGTTAGGTAACTTCTCAATCGGTGATTACTTTAAAGAAGAAGCAATTACTTGGGCTTGGGAGTTCTTAACGAGCGACAAATGGATCGGATTCGATAAAGAATTACTATCAGTTACAATCCATCCAGAAGATGAAGAAGCATTCACAATTTGGAATGAGAAAATGGGTGTTCCGAAAGAGCGTATCATCCGCTTAGAAGAAAACTTCTGGGATATCGGTGAAGGACCAAGTGGACCAAATACAGAGATTTTCTATGACCGCGGAGAAGCTTACGGTAATGACTTTAGTGACCCAGAATTATATCCAGGCGGAGAAAACGAGCGTTACTTAGAAGTATGGAACCTTGTATTCTCTCAATTTAACCATAATCCAGACGGTTCATATACACCACTTCCTAAGAAAAACATCGATACAGGGATGGGTCTAGAGCGTATGACATCTATCGTTCAAGATGTGCCTACAAACTTTGACACAGACTTATTCATGCCAATGATTGGTGCAACAGAATCAATTTCTGGTGAGAAATATCGTAATGGTGACTTAGAAAAAGATATGGCGTTTAAAGTAATTGCTGACCATATCCGTACAGTAACATTCGCTGTTGGTGACGGTGCTCTTCCATCTAACGAAGGTCGTGGTTATGTATTACGTCGTTTATTACGCCGCGCGGTTCGTTATTCGAAGAAATTAAACATCAATCGTCCATTCATGTTTGAATTAGTGCCGGTTGTTGGAGAAGTAATGAAAGACTTCTACCCAGAAGTACTTGAAAAGAAAGATTTCATTGCAAAAGTTGTGAAAAACGAAGAAGAGCGTTTCCACGAAACACTTCATGATGGTGAAGCAATTTTAGCTGAGGTTATCACAAAAGCAAAAGAAGAAAAAACAACTGTTATTTCTGGAGTAGATGCGTTCCGTCTATATGACACATACGGTTTCCCGATTGAATTAACAGAAGAATATGCAGAAGAAGCTGGTATGACAGTTGATCATGAAGGCTTTGAAAATGAAATGGAAAAACAACGTGAGCGCGCACGTGCTGCTCGTCAAGACGTTGATTCTATGCAAGTTCAAGGCGGTGTCCTTGGAGAAGTGAAAGTAGCGAGCGAGTTCGTTGGTTACGGTACAGTTGCGACAGAAAGTAACGTTGTTGCACTTGTGAAAAACGGCGAATACACAGACAGCTTACAAGCTGGCGAAGAAGGACAATTAATGCTTGATGTAACACCATTCTATGCTGAGAGCGGCGGACAAATTGCAGACCGTGGTTACCTTCTTGCTGACGGCGTGAAAGTTCTTGTAAAAGACGTACAAAAAGCACCAAACGGTCAAAACTTGCACAAAGTTGTTGTTGAAGAAGGTACATTAACGAAAGATGCGGCTGTGAAAGCTATTATCGATACGAAAAACCGTAGTAGCGTTGTGAAAAACCATACAGCAACTCACTTACTACACCAAGCATTAAAAGACGTACTTGGAACGCATGTTAACCAAGCAGGTTCTCTTGTAACTTCTGAACGTTTACGCTTTGACTTCTCTCACTTCGGTCAAGTACAAGCTGACGAATTAGAAAAAATTGAGCGTATGGTAAACGAGAAAATTTGGGAAAGTATTGATGTTGAGATTTCTCAAAAAGCAATCGAAGAAGCGAAAGAAATGGGCGCAATGGCATTATTCGGTGAAAAATACGGTGATGTTGTACGCGTTGTACAAGTAGGCGATTACAGCTTAGAGCTTTGCGGTGGTTGTCACGTTGATAACACAGCTTCTATCGGTATTTTCAAAATCGTTGCTGAGTCTGGTATCGGTGCAGGAACTCGTCGTATTGAGGCGGTAACTGGTAAGTCTGCATACGAATTAATGAACGATCAAGTAGGTTTATTAAAAGAAGCAGCAGGAAAAATGAAAACAAATCCGAAAGATATTTTAACAAGAGTAGATGGTTTATTTGCTGAAGTAAAACAACTTCAAAAAGAAAACGAATCTCTTGCAGCAAAATTAAGCAATATCGAAGCTGGAAACTTAACTGATTCAGTAATGACAGTTGATGGCGTGAACGTATTAGCGGCAAAAGTAAATGTTGCAGATATGAACAACTTACGTACGATGATGGATGACCTTAAAAATAAATTAGAGTCTGCAGTTGTCGTATTAGCGTCTGTAAATGATGATAAAGTAAACATCTTAGCTGGCGTAACGAAAGATTTAATCAGCCAAGGATACCATGCGGGTAAACTTGTGAAAGAAGTAGCTTCTCGTTGCGGCGGCGGTGGTGGTGGCCGTCCTGATATGGCTCAAGCAGGCGGTAAAAACCCAGCGCAAGTTGAGGAAGCTTTAGCATTTGTACAAGAGTACGTTAAATCTGTTTCAAAATAAAGAGATAGTAGTGTACAATGGTAGGGAGAGGAGAAGTTCTTCTCCCTATACTTACTATATAAGTGAGGTGCTTGAAATGGACGGTTTTGATAAAACAATGAAGTTTAGCATTCAAGATGAAAAACAGAGTGTCCATGTAAATGATGTACTTTTAACTGTGTATGATGCACTTCAAGAAAAAGGCTATAATCCGATTAACCAAATCGTCGGTTATTTATTAAGTGGAGACCCAGCATACATACCTCGCCATAAAGATGCACGAAGCATCATTCGCAAGCTTGAACGTGATGAGTTAATTGAAGAGCTTGTGAAGTCTTACTTGAAACATCATCGTGAGGAGTAGTTTATGCGGATATTAGGTTTAGATGTAGGTACAAAAACAGTCGGAGTTGCAATGAGCGACGAAATGGGCTGGACAGCGCAAGGATTAGAAACAATTAAAATTAACGAAGAACGAGGTCACTTTGGTTTTGATCGTATTTCTGAGTTAGTAAAGCAGTACAATGTGGACAAAATAGTAGTAGGTTTACCTAAAAATATGAATGGTACAATTGGCCCACGTGGTGAAGCGTGCCAACAATTTGCAGAAAACCTACGAGAGCTGTTACAATTAGACGTTGTAATGTGGGACGAGCGTTTGTCAACGATGGCAGCGGAACGTTTGCTCATTTCAGCTGATGTAAGCCGTAAGAAGCGAAAGCAAGTAATCGATAAGATGGCTGCAGTCGTAATCTTACAAGGATTTTTAGATAGTAAATAAGAGGTGACCAAAATGGAAGAAAATCAAATTACAATTGTAGACGAAAAAGGTAACGAACATTTATGTGAAATTATTTTCACTTTTGATGCTGAAAAATTTGGCAAAAAATCATACGTAGTCTTCTCTCCAATCGGAGAAGTAGACGAAGATGGAGACCCAATTTATGATGCAATGGCTTATGAGCAAAATGAAGAAGAGGGCGGAAGTTTACTTCCAATCGAATCTGAAGAAGAGTGGGAAATGGTACAAGAAATGTTCAACACTCTAGCTGATGAGCAAGAAGCTGAATAATAAGTACTAAAAGGTGGACGACATATAGTCCATCTTTTTTTATATGTAAAATGAAAGATTTTTTGTCGAAACCTTGTAATCCTTTGTAGTATAATGAGACGGATTGTAGAAAAATAAAATGTCTATCTAAAAAAGATAAATAAATTTATTGTGTTTTTATATCGTGTTGTATAGAAAGATATACGTACGGTCTACAATTTAATTAAGGAGGAAGAGTGTTGATAGAGAATCAAGTGAAAAAGAAGCGTAGACGCATTTTTTTATTTTCGATTATTGCACTGCTTTTAGTTTGTGGTTCAGTCTATGCGTATATTTCATCCGCATTAGGACCAGTTGATAGCGGGAATAAAAAAGAGATGGAAGTAGAAATTCCAAAAGGATCATCTACTAGTAAAATTGGTGAGATTTTAGAAGAAAAAGGTGCTGTGAAAAACGGTACAGTTTTTAGTTTTTATACAAAGGCTAAATCTAAAAATTTACAAGCGGGTACATATTTATTAAATCCTTCAATGAATGCCTCAGATGTTATTGAGCAAATGTCATCTGGTAATGTACATCGTCCAGCTCTTTATAAAGTGACGATAAAAGAAGGGGCACAAGTAACTGAAATTGCAGAAACGGTTGCAAACGAATTAAAGTGGAATAAAGATGATGTCGTACGTCAATTAAACGATAAAGCATTTATTCAAAAAATGCAGCAAAAGTATCCGAAGTTGTTAACGGATAAAATCTTTGATAGCAATATTAAATATCCATTAGAAGGTTATTTATATCCTGCGACGTACTCTTTCTATAAAAAAGATACGACGTTAGAAGAAATCGTAATCCCAATGCTTGAGAAAACGAATGCAATCATTGTTCAAAATGAGGCGAAAATGAAAGCGAAAAACTGGGATGTTCACCAGCTTTTAACATTGTCTTCACTTATTGAAGAAGAGGCAACAGGCTTTACAGATCGTCAAAAGATTTCTAGCGTCTTTTATAATCGTTTAGCGAAAGGTATGCCACTGCAAACTGATCCAACGGTATTATACGCACTTGGAAAGCATAAACAACGTGTATTATATGAAGATTTAAAGATAAACTCACCGTACAATACGTATGTTGTGAAAGGATTGCCGGTTGGTCCGATTGCGAACTCTGGCAAGCATTCAGTGGAGGCTGCATTAGAACCTGCGCAAACGGATTATTATTATTTCTTAGCTGCACCAACTGGTGAAGTGTACTATGCGAAAACATTGGAAGAGCATAATGCATTAAAGCAAAAATATATTACGAAAAAACAGTGAAATGGGGAGGGATAGCGAAAAAAGTCGCACATCCCTCTTTTTTGTGGTAAAATATATCGGGTTAAAAACTGGCAGAAGAATCGTTTTTAATATCAAAACGGGACGTACAAGCTAAGGGTGAAGCTGGCTTGTATTTTTATTGCATTCTATGTGTGAAAAGACGTCATAGAGGCACTTCTCCATGTAAATAAGGAGGACCATTATGGAGGATGCAGTTAACGAGTACCTATTATCATTTATTGATCCAAAAGATAAATTAATTCTTGAAATGGAAGACTATGCGAAAGAAAATCATGTGCCGATTATGGATCGACTTGGAATGGAATTTATGTTGCAATTTTTACGTTTAATTGGACCAAAAAGCATTTTAGAGCTTGGTACAGCAATTGGCTATTCTAGTATTCGTATGATGCAAGCTATTCCAAATTCTCGCATTGTGACAGTTGAGCGCAATCGCGAGCGATATGAAAAAGCACTTGAATATATAGACCGTTCACCAGTTAAAGAGCGTATTTCCGTTATTTACGGTGATGCGTTAGAAACAGGCGAACAAGTAGAAGAACATGGAACATTTGATGTTATTTTTATTGATGCAGCAAAAGGACAATATCGTCGCTTTTTTGACTTATATGAACCGTTATTAAATCCTGGTGGCGTAATTATTTCAGATAATGTTATGTACCATGGTCTTGTGACGACAAAAGAGAAAATTGAAAACAGACGTACACGTGGTTTAATCCGTCGTATTAAGACGTACAATGAATGGCTTATGAACCATGAAGGATATGATACAACGATTTTCCCAATTGGTGATGGAGTAGCTGTTAGTAAAAAGAGAGGGTGACCAAGGTATGAAGAAACCTGAATTGTTAGTAACGCCAAAAGCAGTGGCGGATATCGAACCTCTTGCGAAAGCAGGAGCAGATGCGGTAATGATCGGTGAGCAAAAGTTTGGTTTACGTTTAGCAGGGGAATTTTCACGTGAAGATGTGAAACAAGCTGTGAAGATTGCACATGAAAATGGTGTAAAAGTATACGTAGCAATGAACGCTATGTTCCACAACGATAAAGTAGAAGAATTAACAGATTATGTTGCATTTTTAAACGAAGTAAGTGTAGATGCAATTGTCTTCGGGGATCCAGCAGTATTAATGGCCGTTCGCGAAGTAGCGCCAAATATGCAGTTGCACTGGAATACAGAAACAACAGCAACAAACTGGTTCACTTGTAACTACTGGGGACAAAGAGGAGCAAAACGCGCTGTATTAGCTCGTGAGCTTAGCTTAGATGAAATTGTTGAATTAAAAGAAAATGCTGAAGTGGAGCTTGAAGTACAAATTCACGGTATGACTTGCATGTTCCAATCAAAGCGTTCGCTAGTAGGAAACTACTTTGAGTATCAAGGGCGTAATCTTGACATTGAAAAGAAAAAATATGAAGAGAATATGTTCTTATATGACCCAGAGCGTAACAATAAATATCCAATTTATGAAGATGAAAATGGTACTCATATTATGAGTCCAAACGATATTTGTTTCATCGATGAATTAGAGGAACTAATTGATGGTGAAGTAGATAGCTTAAAAATTGATGGTGTACTAAAAAGCTCTGCATACATTATTGAGGTAACGAAGAAATATCGTAAAGCAATTGATTTATGTGTAGAAGATCGTGATGCGTATTATGACGTGAAAGACGATTTATATAAAGAGATAGAAGAAATGCAACCGGTAAATCGTCCGTTAGATACAGGATTCTTCTTTAAAGAGACGGTTTACTAAACGAGGAGGGTGTAGGAAATGACTGTACAAGAAATTTCACGAGTAATCGATGGCAAACGCGTTATTGTGAAGAAACCTGAACTGTTAATCCCTGCGGGTAACTTAGAAAAATTAAAAGTAGCTATCCATTATGGGGCAGATGCTGTATATTTAGGTGGACAAGAATTTGGTCTTCGTTCGAATGCAGGTAACTTTACACTGGAAGAAATGGCAGAAGGTGTGAAATTTGCAAAGAAATATGGAGCAAAAATATATGTAACAACAAATATCTTTGCACATAATGAAAATATGGACGGGCTAGAGGAATATTTAAAAGGGATTGAAAAAGCTGGCGTAACGGGAATTATCGTTGCTGATCCGCTTATTATTGAGACTTGTAAACGTGTAGCGCCTTCTGTTGAAGTACATTTAAGTACACAACAATCACTATCCAACTGGAAAGCAGCACAGTATTGGAAAGAAGAAGGTTTACATCGTCTTGTATTAGCTCGTGAAGCAAGCTATGAAGAAATGAAAGAAATTAAAGAAAAAGTGGATATTGAAATTGAAGCATTCGTCCATGGTGCAATGTGTATCGCATATTCAGGCAGATGTACGTTAAGTAACCATATGACGGCACGTGACTCTAACCGTGGTGGTTGTTGTCAATCTTGCCGCTGGGACTATGATTTGGTTCAAACAGTATCACAACATAAAGATGCAAAAGAGCTGCCTCTATTCCAAGAAGAAGATGCTCACTTTGCAATGAGTCCAAAAGACTTAAATTTAATTTTATCAATTCCGAAAATGATTGAAATTGGAATTGATAGTTTAAAGGTTGAAGGACGTATGAAATCAATCCATTACGTAGCGACTGTAGCGACTGTATACCGTAAAGTAATTGATGCATATTGTGCGGATCCGGATAACTTTGAGTTTAAACAAGAATGGTTAGATGAGCTGGATAAATGTGCAAATCGTGATACAGCTCCTGCATTCTTTGAAGGGGTTCCAGGACATCAAGAGCAAATGTTTGGAAATCATAGTAAGAAAACAACGTATGATTTCGCTGGTTTAGTGTTAGATTATAATGAAGAAACGGGCATCGTAACGATTGAGCAACGTAATCATTTCAAACCAGGACATGAAGTGGAGTTCTTTGGGCCAGAAATAGAAAACTTTACGCAGACGGTGGAGAAAATTTGGGATGAGGATGGAAACGAATTAGATGCAGCGAGACATCCGTTGCAAATCGTGAAATTCAAAGTGGATCAACCAGTGTATGTGAATAATATGATGCGCAAAAGCATACTTCAATAAGAAAGAGTTGATAGTCGAATGGGGACGAATAAGCCTGTTGTAATTGGAATTGCTGGTGGTTCGGGATCAGGTAAAACGAGTGTAACGAAAGCGATTTTTGACCATTTTAAAGGTCATTCTATTTTAATCTTAGAGCAAGATTATTATTACAAAGATCAAAGCCATTTACCAATGGAAGAGCGTTTAAAAACAAATTATGATCATCCGCTTGCGTTTGATAATGATCTGTTAATTGAACATTTGCAGCAGTTACTTGCATATGAGCAAATTGATAAGCCTGTATATGACTATACATTGCATACGCGTTCAGAAGAAGTTATTCCAGTTGAGCCGAAAGATGTAATCATTTTAGAAGGAATTCTTATTTTAGAAGACCCACGTCTTTGTGAGTTAATGGACATTAAGCTATTTGTTGATACAGATGCAGATCTTCGTATTTTACGCCGCATGCAGCGTGATATTAAAGAGCGCGGTCGTACGATGGATTCAGTTATTGATCAATACGTAAGTGTTGTACGTCCAATGCACAATCAATTTATTGAGCCTTCTAAGAAATTTGCGGATATTATTATCCCTGAAGGTGGACAAAACCATGTTGCAATTGATATTATGGTGACAAAAATTGCAACAATTCTTGAACAAAAAGTAAATTTGTAATAGCATAGTAAAAGATATACGATAGGAAGGGATTTTTTCCCGTCCTATCGAATACAATGAAACATGCAACCTCATCTATATATAGGTGAGGGCATATTTATATCAACTTTCCATACATATCTTCTTTATATAAAGAAGAATTGGGAATACGGGGTTGTATGTGACAACTCCGCTAGTACAGGCGTGCTAGAAACCTCCGCTATACATATAAGTGGGGGAGTTTTCATATGGAACTCCTCTTTTTTTCGGGGGATTGGTATATAAAAGGAGTGGAAAATATGGCAACAGAAAAAACATACCCTATGACGCAAGAGGGTAAGCAAAAGCTAGAGAACGAACTTGAAGATTTAAAAACGGTAAAACGTAAAGAGGTTGTAGAGCGAATTAAGATTGCACGTAGCTTCGGAGATCTTTCTGAGAACTCTGAGTACGATGCAGCAAAAGATGAGCAAGCGTTCGTAGAGGGACGTATTACACAATTAGAAAACATGATTCGTAACGCAGTTATCATCACAGATAACGGTGAAGAATCTACAGTTGTTACATTAGGTAAAACAGTAACATTTAAAGAGTTACCAGGTGGAGATGAAGAATCTTACACAATCGTAGGTAGCGCAGAAGCAGATCCATTTGAAGGAAGAATTTCTAACGATTCTCCAATTGCAAAAAGCTTATTAGGTAAGCAAATTGGTGAGAAGGTAGCAATCCAAACTCCAGGTGGAGAAATGCAAGTAGAGATTATCTCTGTAAAATAAAAAAGATTCTCCCGATGGGAGAATCTTTTTTATTTTATTTGTAGAACGAAAAAATTGTATAAACATTCGAATGGTTCGACAAAAAATGTCAAAAAATCACCTGAAGCTTTGATATCATAATTAGGAACTATAGGTTTTAAAGGGGAAAAGGGGATAATTATGAAACATAGAATTTTTACAGGACTGGTTTGTAGTATATCTATATTAGCGCTTGCTGCGTGCGGAACGAATGAGGAAACTACATCATCGAAGGGCGAAAAAGTAAAGCAAGAAGAAAAAAAGGATACTAGAGCAACTGAGAGTTCAAAAAGCGTAGAAAATCCACGAGAAAAAAAGGAATTTGATGAATTTGATTTAGCATATCAATTAGCTATTGTCATGAAAATATTTCAAGATGTAACAATTAAGTACGATTATGCGATTGGGAATCCAGATTATTTATTGCGAGATTCGATGGATCAAAAAACAATAGATGACATGAAGAATATGTTGCAAGAACAGGCGAAGAATAATGATAAAATTTTAAAGGATGAAGTGAATCAAGCATATACATATTTAAAACAATCGAAAGTAAGTAATAAAGATGATATTCAAAAAATAATAGATGCACAAAATAATTACTTACAAATTGTAGATAAGATGATTGTTTGTATTGATTCTGTAACAGTCGAGAATGCAAAAGAAAAAAGAAATGAAATGAATAATTTAAGTAAGGAATATTTAAAAGTAGCGGCTAACGTAACAACTACTGTAATCGAAGTTGCCAAAAATAATGGAGTGAATGAAACAGAATTTAGATCGCTTCTTCTGAAATTTCTAGAGAAGCCAAAGAAGCAATAATAGCATATATAATACCTATTTTAATTTAGGGCTTGTATAAATAAAATAGTACCTCGTCTAAACTACAATAGACGAGGTGTTTTTTTATGAAAATAAAGCGGAGAATTACAATTGTTTTAATTTGTTTTATATGTGTCATGTTTATATTACTTTGTCGTTTAATTCAAATACAAATTATAGGTACGGAATCATTTACTAGTCGCAAGATAAATTTAATCGAAAAAAGTGTTACACAACGGACGCAATCCATTACGGTAGATGATGGACGAGGCCATTTTATAGATCGGAACGGTAAGGAAATAGGTGAGAAAAAGTATCCTGTTTTAATTGTTTTTCCATTTCTACAAATAAAAAATGACATGTTAGAGAAAATTGCGCATATCATTGGTGTGTCGAGACAAGAGATTGAAAGTCAAATGAAAGATAAGAAAAGTGCATTTATCATGCGAAGAGGAAATGGGCCATTTCGCTTGGCACGAGAGCAGATGGAGAAGGTCAATCAATTAAATGTATTAGGTATTGTAGCAGCTGAAGTTCGTTTACGGCAAACAGGCGTGATGAATCATTTAATTGGCGATGTGGGTGAGAATGAACGAGAATTTCAAAAACGATACGGAGAAGTAAGAAAAATTTCAAAGCAAACGCCAATTGGCATTTCAGGATTGCAGCAATCGTTTGATGAATTTCTTTTGACCGATGGAGAGGCAAAAGTATTGTATCAGGTTGACCGACAAGGAGAACCGATTTTTGGAAAACAAGCGAAATATACGTCGCCTGGAAATCCATTTTATCCAGTGACGATTCAAACTACTTTACATAAAGGGTTACAGCAAAAAGCAGAAGAAGTGGTTGAAGCAAGCGAAATAAAGAAGGGGGGATTAGTGTTACTTGATGTAAAGAAAAATGAAATTTTAGCGATGGTCAGTAAACCATCTGTACAGGTGAAAGATGAGCGTTTATATAAAACTACACTTGAAAATCAAATGTTAACACCACATTTTCCCGGTTCTGTTTTTAAAACAATAGTTGCAGCGGCAGTGATTGATCAAAATAAAAATGTGTTTAATCGTACATTTAATTGTAATAAAGATTTATATGGTGAAGAACACCCACAAGTTATGATGGGTACACTTAGTTTTAAAGAGAGCTTTGCTAGAAGCTGTAACAGGACATTTTCAGAGTTAGGTAACGAGCTAATGCAAAAGGATAAGATGGTGTTAGAAACTTACGTAGCAGCTTTAGGAGGCGCTGGTAAGGTTGGATGGAAAGGTTCTGTATTTCATACAACTCATTTTGAGCAGATGCCAGAGGAGAAGAGTGTTACCATTTGGGAAAGTGAAGGAAATAAGAGTAGTAAAAAGGCGGTAGCGCAAACAGCAATTGGACAGAAAGATGTACGCATGTCACCTCTAGCGATTGCAAATATGATGGCGACGATTGCTAGAGATGGAGAAAAGATGGAAGTGAAAGCTGTTGAAAAGATAATGTATAAAAATGGAACAGACTTTTATACATTTGAAGACCATACATTAGATGGAAAACAGCTTTCGTATGAAGCGGTGAAAACATTACAAGAGTTATTAAGGGGCGTTGTAACAACAGAGAAAGGAACAGGAGCAGCGTTCAGGTCGTTACCACTAAGTGTCGCCGGAAAATCTGGGACAGCGCAAACAGGAAAAGGGACGAAAGTGAATCGTTGGTTTGCAGGTTATTTTCCCTATGAAAATCCAAGATATGCTTTAGTTGTCGTGGATATAGAAACGAATAGCAATGTAAATAAAGTTACACCTATTTTCAAAGCTATCGTAGAATCAATCTATCGATTAGAGAATGAAAAGTAATCTTGCAATTCATAGTGAAATGTTTTCATTTCGTGAAAATATTATTGTAAATGTTCAACCTTTCTAGATTTAATGTTACAATAGCAAGTATGAAAAACTGCATGGAGGTTTGAAGAATGGCAGGAGGATCTAGATTCCAACAGAAACAACAAAAACGTCGTCAAAACGGTGTTTTAAATATTGCAATTGCAATTGTATTAATATTAGTAGCTATTGTATCATATCAATTGTTTGTTCCTGAAAGAAAAGAACAAGCGTCTTCTAGTGATAAAAAAGTAGCTCAGCAAACAACGAAAGAGAATAAGGCTGAGAAAGCTAAAGGTAAAGAAGAAACGAAGAAGAACGAGCAAGATAAGGTAGATGCTAAGAAGAAGGAAGAAGAGAAGCAAAAGGCTGACGAAGAACAGAAAAAAGCTGAAGAAGAAGCGAAAGCTAACGAGAAAGTACCAGCTGAAAAAACACAGCCAAAGGCAACTGACGCTTATACGAAATCTTCTTGGAAGCCAGTAGGTACAGAGCAAGGTGCGACACCTGCGATGACGTTTAAAAAAGGTACAGCAGATTGGAATGAGATGAATCAAGCTATTTCAGCTGCAATTGACGTTCCAGTAGAGCAATTAGTTATCCATAGAATTGGAAATAACGGTAAGAATAAAGCTTACGGTAACGTACAAGATAAACAATCAGGGAAAAAATATTATGTGAATATTGATTGGGTAGAAAATGAGGGCTGGAAACCAGTACTTGTTCAAAACCTAAACTAAAAAAGAGAGGCTCCTAAGGAGCTTCTCTTTTTTAGTTAGCGTAATTTCTTTAATTTAAAATGAACAACCGCGCTATAATATGGTCTTTTGCTTTCGGGATCCATAACCATTTGATGCGAGATGTGATGAACTTCAAGCATAAGTGCTTTATTATTATCGATTTGTTCACTAATTTTTCGTTCTAAAGAAGCTAAGTCTCCCGCTTCAAAAAATTCTACTTTATCTTCTAACATTTCAAAGGTAAATGACATGAAGACGGCCCCTCTCCGATGTAATTAACTATAGTGTAACAAAGAAAAGAAGGAAATACCACGTACATTTCAATTGACATTTTTCGAAAGAGGGAATATCATACTGATAAAACCGATAAGAAAAAGGGGAATTTTTATGGGGACAGAATTTAATGGTTTATTTGATGAGTGGGCTCATACGTACGACTCATTTGTACAAGGCGAAGATATACAATATAAAGAAGTTTTCGCCCGTTATGAGGACATTCTAGAGGATGTAGTTAACAAGTCATTTGGTAATGTTTTAGAATTTGGTGTTGGTACTGGCAATTTAACAAATAAATTATTATTTGCTGGCCGCACAGTTTACGGTATAGAGCCGTCACGTGAAATGCGCATGATTGCAAAAGAGAAATTGCCAAAAGAGTTTTCCATTACAGAAGGTGATTTTCTTTCGTTTGAAGTCCCAAATTCAATTGATACCATAGTAAGCACCTATGCATTTCATCATTTAACAGATGATGAAAAAAATGTAGCGATTGCGAAGTATAGTCAATTGCTAAACAAAGGTGGTAAAATAGTGTTTGCTGATACGATATTTGCAGATCAAGATGCATATGATAAAACTGTTGAAACAGCAAAACAAAGAGGTTTTCATCAGTTAGCAAACGATTTGCAAACGGAATACTATACACGTATTCCGGTCATGCAGTCTATTTTTGAAAACAATGGTTTCCATGTAACGTTTACGAGATTAAATCATTTCGTTTGGGTAATGGAGGCAACTAAGCAATAGAAAGAGGGATTAGATTGAGAATTGCTGTAATTGGAGCAATGGAAGAAGAAGTACGTATTTTACGTGACAAATTAGAACAAGCAGAAACAGAAACGGTTGCGGGTTGTGAATTTACGAAAGGACAATTAGCAGGACACGAAGTAATCTTGTTAAAGTCTGGTATTGGTAAAGTAAATGCAGCGATGTCAACGACAATTTTATTAGAAAGATATAAGCCTGAAAAAGTAATTAATACTGGTTCAGCTGGTGGATTCCATCATTCTCTAAATGTTGGAGATGTAGTTATTTCAACAGAAGTTCGTCATCATGACGTAGATGTTACAGCATTTAACTATGAGTATGGTCAAGTACCAGGAATGCCGCCTGGATTCAAGGCTGATGAAGCATTAGTTGCATTAGCTGAGAAATGTATGCAGGCAGAAGAAAATATTCAAGTTGTAAAAGGTATGATTGCAACAGGTGATTCATTTATGAGTGATCCAAACCGCGTTGCAGCAATTCGTGATAAATTTGAAGACCTTTATGCAGTAGAAATGGAAGCAGCAGCTGTTGCACAAGTATGCCACCAATATGAAGTTCCGTTTGTTATTATTCGTGCACTTTCTGATATTGCTGGTAAAGAGTCTAATGTTTCATTTGATCAATTTTTAGATCAAGCAGCTCTTCATTCTACAAACTTTATTGTAAAAGTACTAGAAGAGTTAAAGTAATGTAACAAAAAGGCAACTGTCTCATATAAAGAAAATACATACAGTTGCCTTTTCTTTATTGGCAAATAAGGGGGAGAACACGATGAATGTATATCGTGGAGTTCATGAGTTAATTGGTCATACACCAATTGTAGAAATTACTCGTTTTTCACTTCCAGAAGGGGTCCGTTTATTTGCGAAGCTTGAATTTTATAACCCAGGTGGAAGCGTTAAGGATCGCTTAGGAAGAGAATTAATCGAAGATGCGCTAGAAAAAGGGCTTGTTACCCAGGGTGGAACAATTATTGAACCGACTGCTGGAAATACTGGTATTGGACTGGCACTTGCAGCGTTAGAACATGATTTACGCGTTATTGTTTGTGTACCAGAGAAATTTAGTATTGAAAAACAAGAATTAATGAAAGCACTAGGCGCAACGGTCGTGCATACACCGACTGAGCAAGGAATGACCGGTGCAATTGCAAAAGCGAAAGAGTTAGTAAATGAAATACCGAATTCATACTCTCCAAGTCAGTTTGCAAATGAAGCAAACCCTCGTGCTTATTTCAAAACATTAGGTCCTGAACTTTGGGACGCATTGAACGGAGAGATTAACATATTTGTTGCAGGAGCAGGAACTGGTGGTACATTCATGGGGACTGCATCTTATTTGAAAGAAAAAAATGTAGATATAAAAACGGTTATTGTGGAACCAGAAGGATCTATTTTAAATGGTGGTAAAGCTGGTTCACATGAAACGGAAGGGATTGGCCTTGAATTCATCCCGCCATTTTTGAAAACATCGTATTTTGATGAAATTCATACAATTTCTGATCGAAATGCATTTTTACGAGTGAAGGAATTAGCGCAAAAAGAAGGACTGCTTGTTGGGAGCTCTTCAGGAGCAGCATTTCATGCAAGTTTACTTGAAGCAGAGAAAGCGGCACCAGGTACAAATATTGTAACGATTTTTCCCGATAGTAGTGAGCGCTATTTAAGTAAAGACATATACAAAGGATGGGAATAAAAATGAGAGCAAAGACAAAGTTAATTCATGGTATTCGCATAGGAGAACCTTCAACTGGATCTGTAAACGTACCGATCTATCAAACAAGTACGTACAAACAAGAAGCAGTTGGTAAACATCAAGGATATGAATATTCACGTACAGGTAACCCAACACGTGCAGCTTTAGAAGAAATGATTGCTGTATTAGAAAACGGCCATGCGGGATTTGCATTTGGCTCAGGAATGGCTGCTATTACAGCGACAATTATGTTGTTCTCAAAAGGTGACCACGTTATTTTAACTGATGATGTTTATGGTGGAACGTACCGCGTTATCACGAAAGTATTAAACCGTTTCGGTATTGAGCATACATTTGTAGATACAACAAACTTAGAGGAAGTTGCAGAAGCGATTCGTCCAAATACGAAAGCGGTTTATGTAGAAACACCAACGAATCCATTACTAAAAATTACTGATATTAAAAAAATATCTACTCTTGCTAAAGAGAAAGATTTATTAACAATTATTGATAACACATTCATGACGCCATATTGGCAGTCGCCGATTTCTTTAGGAGCAGACATTGTACTTCATAGTGCAACGAAATATTTAGGAGGTCATAGTGACGTAGTTGCAGGTCTAGTAGTTGTAAATAGCCCGCAATTAGCAGAAGATCTTCACTTTGTGCAAAATTCAACAGGAGGCATTCTTGGCCCACAAGATAGCTTCTTACTACTTCGTGGTTTAAAAACATTAGGAATTCGAATGGAAGAACATGAAACGAATTCACGTGCAATTGCTGAGTTTTTAAATAACCATCCAAAAGTAAATAAAGTATATTATCCAGGTCTTGAGTCACATCAAAACCATGAATTAGCAACAGAACAAGCAAATGGATTTGGTGCTATTATCTCATTTGATGTAGATAGCGAAGAAACATTAAATAAAGTACTTGAGAAATTACAATACTTTACACTTGCTGAAAGTTTAGGAGCAGTAGAAAGTTTAATTTCTATTCCATCTCAAATGACACATGCATCAATCCCAGCAGATCGTCGCAAGGAATTAGGAATTACAGATACATTAATTCGTATTTCTGTCGGTATTGAAGACGGCGAAGATTTAATTGAAGATCTAGCACAAGCGCTAGCATAATAAAAATGCACTGCTAATATAGGCAGTGCATTTTTATTATGTTATTTTGTGAAACATTTCACAAAATAGACATACACAAATGAAATGATTTCATGTATATTAAGTTCATGAAGTGTTACTCACGAACAAACTTGTGAAATGTTTCACAAACAATGAGGTTCATGTAGGAAAGCAACTCTATTTTTTTTGCGCTAATCGGGACTGATTACGACCTATAGGGTCTTATTTAGTCCAAGATAGCAGAATAGGAGGAATTTACATGGTAGTCAAAGAGAAAGTTGTAAATGAAATGCAGGAAGTAAAAGAGATGATTGATACGTTAGTGAATAACGGTCGGAAGGCTTTACAAGCATTAGAAAGCTTTACACAAGAGCAAATTGACAACATTGTTCATGAAATGGCATTAGCAGGTGTTGATCAACATATGCCACTTGCAAAGTTGGCTGTTGAAGAAACAGGGCGTGGTGTATACGAAGATAAATGCATTAAAAATATTTTTGCTACTGAATATATTTGGCATAGCATAAAGAAAGATAAAACAGTGGGGATTATTCACGAAGATCCCCATGAAGAAATAATAGAAATTGCGGAACCTGTCGGTGTAGTAGCTGGGGTAACGCCAGTAACGAACCCAACGTCGACAACAATGTTTAAAGCATTGATTGCGATAAAAACGAGAAATCCAATTATTTTCGCATTTCATCCTTCAGCACAAAACTGTTCCATTGCAGCGGCGAAAACAGTATATGATGCAGCGGTGAAGGCAGGGGCACCAAAACATTGTATTCAGTGGATTGAAAGACCTTCTGTCGAAGCAACAAAACAATTAATGAACCATGAAGGTGTTGCACTTGTTTTGGCAACTGGAGGAGCAGGTATGGTGAAATCAGCTTATTCTACTGGAAAACCAGCGTTAGGTGTAGGTCCTGGTAATGTACCATGTTATATAGAGAAATCAGCGCATATAAAACGAGCCGTTAATGATTTAATTTTATCAAAAACATTTGATAACGGTATGATTTGTGCATCAGAACAAGCAATCATTGTAGATAAGGAAATTTATGATGATGTGAAAACAGAAATGATTGCAAACAATTGTTACTTTGTAACAGAGGAAGAGAGAGGAAAATTAGAAAAACTTGTTATTAATGAAAATACATGTGCAGTAAATAGTGATATTGTAGGGAAATCCGCACAGTATATTGCCGAATTAGTTGGAATTACTGTGCCTAAAAATACAAAAATGCTTGTAGCTGAAATTCAAGGTATCGGAGCAGCCTATCCACTATCTCGTGAGAAACTGAGTCCAGTATTAGCCTGTGTAAAAGCAAATTCATTAGAAGAAGGATTTACATATTGCGAGGAAATGTTAAACCTCGGTGGTTTAGGACATTCAGCAGTCATCCATTCTGTAAATAAAGAAGTGCAAAAGCAATTTGGATTACGCATGAAAGCTTGCCGCCTTATTGTAAATGCCCCTTCCTCACAAGGTGGAATCGGCGACATATATAATGGATTTATTCCATCACTTACGCTTGGTTGCGGTTCCTACGGGAAAAACTCAGTTTCTCAAAACGTAACAGCGACGCATTTATTAAATATAAAAAGGTTGGCAAATAGAAAAAAGAATATGCAGTGGTTTAAATTACCACCCAAAATTTATTTTGAAAAACATGCGACAGCATATTTAGCGAATATGCCTAACATTTCACGCGCATTTATTGTAACGGATCCAGGAATGGTTGAGCACGGATATGTAGATACGGTTACACATTATTTACGTAAACATGCAAATGATGTAAAAGTTGAAGTTTTCTTTGAGGTTGAGCCAGATCCATCAGATGAAACAGTGTTTAAAGGTGCGGAAATGATGAGAAGTTTTAAGCCAGATGTAATTATCGCACTTGGTGGTGGTTCAGCTATGGATGCAGCGAAAGGGATGTGGCTTTTCTATGAGCACCCAGAAACAACATTCTATGGAATTAAACAGAAGTTTTTAGATATAAGAAAACGTACATGTAAATATCCGGAATTAGGAAGTAAGGCGCAGTTTGTTGCCATTCCAACAACATCAGGAACTGGATCAGAAGTGACACCATTTGCGGTTATTACAGATAAGAAAAATAATATAAAGTATCCACTTGCAGATTATGAATTAACGCCAGATGTAGCAATTGTTGATCCGCAATTTGTAATGACAGTACCACCACATGTAACAGCAGACACTGGGATGGACGTATTAACGCATGCAATCGAGGCGTATGTGTCTGTTCTGGCAAATGACTATACAGATGGATTAGCATTAAAGGCCATTGATCTTGTATTTAAATATTTACCAAGAGCATTTAAAGATGGAAATGATGAAGAAGCACGCGAAAAAATGCATAATGCTTCTGCAATCGCAGGGATGGCATTTGCAAATGCTTTCCTAGGTATTAATCACAGTTTAGCACATAAAATTGGACCAGAATTCCATATTCCGCATGGACGTGCGAATGCAATTCTTATGCCGCACGTAGTTCGCTATAATGCTATTAAGCCAAGAAAACACGCATTGTTCCCAAAATATGAGCACTTTGTAGCTGATGAACGCTATGCACATATTGCGAGAACAATCGGGCTTCCAGCAAGTTCAACAACAGAAGGTGTGGAATCACTCGTCCAGGCAATTATTGAGCTTGGAAAAAGCTTAAATATAAATATGAGTATTGCAGGACAAGGAGTTGCTAAAGATGAATTTGAAGAGGTTGTTGGATTATTAGCAGAAAGAGCTTTTGAAGATCAATGTACAACAGCTAATCCAAAATTACCTCTCATTTCAGAGCTGAAAGAAATTTATATGGAAGCATATAAAGGAGAGTAATGGTTATGAAAGAGTCGCAATAAAGCGGCTCTTTTTCTTTTGGAAAACATCTCCCAGAATGGCTGTATTTACTTGTCTTTAAGTTTAAGAGAATATGATACAGTGAAATGGAGGAGTGAGAATATAATGAAAGAATTACAAGAAAAAATAGAAGATTATACTCGGTTCGGACAAATTCTTCTCGCGGTAAGTACATTGTTAATGGTTGGTTTATTGATTCCGAATGGAGCAAAAGAAACAATACAATTTTTTGTTATGATGGGAAGCATCGTTATATTTTTAAGTTTATCATTCTTTTTCTTTCAGCGTGTGAAAGTGATACGAGATCAGTTAGAGGGAAATGAATGTGAGTAATATTATGAAATAGAGCACTACGAAAAGGACGAATCTTTTTGTAGTGCTCTTTGTTTTTTGTAAAAAATGTATGCGGTTTATATTGACAATGATAATCCTTATCAATTAAAGTAGAATAGTAGTTAATGATTATCATTATCAGTTAGAGGTGGAAGAATGAAAAAATCTATTGCGCTATTCACAGCAATTTTATCTATTTTTTTCTTATTAATCGGTTGCAGTGCAAAAGGAAACGAAAAAGCATCTGCAACAAAAACAGAAAAAGGAAAAGGAAAAGAGAAAATCGAAGTTACCGACCTGTCAGGAAGAAAGGTAACATTTGATAAAGTGCCAGAGAGTTTTGCAACATTAAGTATGGGGGACATGAATATTATTCATGCTTTAGGTGGAAAAATAGTAGGTCGTCCAGATACAAAAATAACTCTTCCAGAGGAGTTAAAGAAAGTACAAGTAATCGGGAATGCACATCAGCCGAATTTTGAGCAAATTGCTAGTTTGAAACCGGATGTACTTATTGCTAACAATGGATTCCAAAAGAATGTTCCAACGGTTGAAGGACAAGGAACGAAAGTAATGATTTCTTCTGCGAACTCTGTACAAGATATTCAAAAGAATATTGAAATATATGGAACGGTAATGAAGAAAGAAGATAAAGCAAAAGAACTTAACCAAAAAATTAATGATCAAATAAAGAAATATGAGAAAAAGAGCGATGTGAAAGCATTGCTAGTGTATGGAGCACCAGGCACTTATTTAGCAGCATTACCAACATCTTTATCAGGTGATATTTTAGAAAAAACAGGTGGAAAAAATATTGCAGCCGATTTTCCAGAAATGAAGGAATATCCGCAATATGCGCAACTAAGCGTAGAACGCATTATTGAGGCAAATCCAGATGTGATTTATTTAATTACACATGGAGATCCAAATAGCGTTAAAAAAGCATTTGAAGGCGAAATGATGAAAAATGAAGCGTGGAAAAATTTAGATGCAGTAAAACAAAATCGTGTAGTTATTTTGCCACCTGACTTATTTGGATCAAATCCTGGAACAAAAGTTACAGAAGCGATGGACTTTATGTATAAAAGTATACAAGATGTAAGGAAATGATAAGTATGGAAAGTAGTGAAGTAGTAAGGGAAAAGGAACATCCTTTTGCGAAAAAAAGATGGATAATAGCAGTTACTTTAGTTGTATTAACGATTCTAGGTCTTTTTTACGGTCTTTTTGCAGGAAGTTTGTCCTTTTCTTTACGAGAAATTCTAGCTGGCATACAAGATGAGGGTTCGACAGTTCATCGAATTGTATGGGATCTTCGTATACCGAGAGTGCTCGTTGGATTTATAGTGGGAACATGTTTGGCAGCATCTGGTGCACTGCTACAAGGGGTTATGAGAAATCCTCTTGCAGATCCTGGTATTATCGGGGTTTCATCTGGAGCAGGCCTTGTAGCAATTGTAATTATGATTTTATTCCCTCAGCATATGGCTTTTTTACCGCTCGGTGCGTTTTTAGGAGCTTTCATAACGGCGATGGTCATTTATGCTTTATCATGGCAAAAAGGGGCACCTCCTTCAAGAATTGTCTTAGTAGGGGTGTCAATTAATGCATTAATTGGTGCAGCGACGTCAGCGTTAATGTTATTACATAGTGACAAAGTACAATCCGTGTTACCGTGGTTAGCAGGCGGCATTGGTGGTGTAAGTTGGGTACATTTAAACATGATTATTTATTATGCAATATTCGCTATTATACTAGCCTTCTTTGGTATTAAGCATATTCGAGTATTAATGCTTGGAGATGAAATGGCGAAATTATTAGGTTATAACGTGGAGAGAAGCCGGTTTTATTTAATAGTAGTAAGCACATTATTAGCTGGAATTGCGGTTAGTGTTTCTGGTCTTATTGGATTTGTCGGTCTTGTCGTACCACATATGTTACGCTTATTAGTTGGAAATGACTATAAATATTTACTGCCATTGTCATGCCTTGGCGGAGGGATATTACTTGTTTTCGCGGATGCGATAGCTCGAAGTTGGTTCGATCCAATTGAATTGCCTGTAGGTATTTTATTATCCTTCTTAGGTGGTCCGTTCTTCTTATATTTAATTCATAGAGGAGGAAAGCAACGTGATTTCCGTTAACAAAGTGTTTTACGCACATTCTGAAAGATTTCAAATGCAAAATATGAATGTACATATTAAAGCTGGAGAGATCGTTAGTTTAATTGGACCGAATGGGTCGGGGAAATCTACTTTGCTTCGTTTAATGGCAAGATTACTTAAACAAAGCGAAGGGGATATCATTTTAGATGGAAAAAGTATTCATACGATGAAAAGTGCCGATGTGGCGAAGCAATTAGCGATGTTACCACAAATGCATGATCATCAATTAGATTTAACAGTGAAAGAATTAATCGAATTCGGAAGAGGCCCTCATAAATCATGGAGCAGTCGCTTAAATAAAGAAGATGAAGAAATTGTTGATTGGGCATTGTCTGTTACAAATCTTGAAGGGTATGAATATCGTCTTTTGCAATCTTTATCAGGAGGAGAAAGACAACGTGCCTGGATTGCAATGACGCTAGCACAACGTACAAATGTTTTATTATTAGATGAACCAACAACTTTTTTGGATATTGTTCATCAATTGGAAGTAATGGAACTTGTGAAACGATTAAACGAGGAGTTTGGTATGACAATTGTAATGGTTTTACATGATATTAACCAAGCGGCTCAATATAGTGATCGTTTACTCGTATTAAAGCGAGGGAAGCTTCAGTATGACGGTATACCAGAAGAAGTGTTATGTCATGAAATGTTTCAACGTGTATTCGGCATAGATGTAGATATTTTTCAAGGTAGCGACAAGCCATTTTTCACACCAAAACGAATTTCTAAAAAAGGAGGAGCAAGATGCGAACAGAAGAATGTATTACCACTGAGTTAGTAAGAGAATTTGTTATGGCAGCTCACGGAGATTTAGAGAAAGTACAAGAACTGTTGGCTGAATCCCCAAGCTTACTTCATGCCTCTTACAATTGGGGCGGATCAGATTGGGAAAGTGCGTTAGGGGCAGCGGCACATGTAGGTCGTAAAGATATTGCTCTCTATTTACTAGAAAAGGGTGCTCGAATGGATATTTTCGCGGCCGCTATGCTTGGAGAATTAGAAGTTGTACAAGCTATTTTAGTAGCACAACCAGAAGCATTACGTGCATCTGGTCCACATGGTATTTCCCTTCTTCAACATGCACGAATGGGCGGGGAAAAAGCACAGCGAGTATTTGAGTACTTAACGGTGCTCTCTTAATGACCGCAAAGGTTCTTATGTGCGGTAAACTTTTCACTTTCATATAATTGAAAAGTTTACCGCCCGTTAGAACGGGATAAGTATCTAGTATATTTGAAAATCCTACACCCCCCTCAATTGTAGTTTTCGTTATGCTAGTTATGATATGGATGCAGTAGACAATATTTGTCTACTGCCTTTTTTAGATTCTTTTAGGATTGAATATTCTGTATTTTGCCCTTGGTTCATTTATAATAGATAGTAACATTTAGTATATATACAAAACATAATCGTGTAGTTAAGTACAAATTCGTGGGAAGGAGTGCAGATATGTTTCATACAGATCGTTTACAAATTCGCAAATATACAATGGATGATTTACAGTTCTACGCTTCACTATGGGGAAATGAGAAGGTAATGCGCTATATTGGAAATGGGACGTTAAAAACATATATGCAATGTAAAAAAAGTTTGGAGGAGTGGGTGATTCCGAGCTATAAAAACGGTCTCGGTTTATTTGTATTGATTGAAAAGGAAACGGGAATACGAATTGGTCATGCAGGACTAGTAAAGCAGCAGATAGGTGGAAAAGAAGAAATTGAAATTGGTTATTGGTTACTACCTCAGTATTGGGGAAAAGGGTATGCGAAAGAAGCAGCAGCAGCGTTTCGAGACTATGGCTTCCAAGCGTTACGAATGAATAAATTAATTTCGCTTATTAATCCGGACCATCCCGCCTCAATATTTGTTGCTAGAAAAACAGGGCTTAGTTATGAGAAAACAACTTCATTTCATGGGATGGATGTACTCGTTTATTCCATTAAGCGCGTTCGATGAAAAAAGGTAAATTGCATCTTTTGAAGAATGGTATATAAAAATAAAGGGGGGATTACATGTATATTTACCATAATGGACTTATTATTCGCGAGGGAACGAATGGTGTGCCAGCATATGCAATTAAAGCTTTGTTCGAAGATGCCGGTTGGAGCAATGATAATATCCCTTCTTGGCAAATTGAAAAATTCACGATAGCATTTGAAAATTCAACATGGGCATTCACAATTTGGGATGAAGAAGAGATGATAGCCATGGTTAGAGTCATTTCTGATGGAATCATGGTCGCGAACATAGTAAATTTAGTTGTGAAGTGTGAATATAGAGGGAAGGGATTAGGTAAGAAGCTTGTCGCCCTTTGCTTGCAAAAACTGCCACACGGTGACTGGTTTGCGCATACATCTGCAAACAATTTTGATTTTTATAGAAGTTGTGGTTTTGAGGTGAGAGAGTTATCAAGAAATGGAACATGCGCTTACTATGGATATCAAGTTGCAAAAAAAGATGGTCATCGGTAAATGAGCGAAAAAAAAGAAAGAGTACAGTTATAAGTATTTCTAATTCTTTTTGTAATAGAAAATGAACTGAGGCTCATTTTATGATAAAATGAAAGAAAATTCTGTTTATTATTAGGGGGATAAAAATGAGTATAAAAGTTGGGGATGTATTTAAATACGAAAGAAGATTTACTGAGGAAGAGGTTTTTGAATTTGCAAATATTACAGGAGATAAAGGTAGGCATCATATGGAATATGATGAAAATGGACGTTTAATGGTTCATGGTTTATTGACTGCTAGTATTGGAACGAAAGTAGGCGAAGAATTACATTACATAGCAAGAGAATTAGTAAGTGAGTTTATTAGACCGGTTTTTACAGGAGATACGATCACTTGTGAATTAACTTTAACAAATATTGAACAGATGGAAGGATACAAAAAGGTTTCAATCGAGTCAGTTTATCGCAATCAACACGAAAAGACTGTACTAGTTGGGACAAGCTATGGCGTTATAAGGGGATAAAAAAGAAGCCTGATTTACAGGCTTCTTTTTTATTTAATAAACACGTTTTCGATTTTCTGCATGACTAGAGATGAGTAATAATGCAGTTTCTTCTCCTATATTGCGAACGATATGAGGAACACATGCATTCCAGGAGAAAGAATCCCCTTCCTCTACAATTGCAATATCTTCTCCATGTTGAACTTCTAGTTTTCCGCGTAATACAAGATGACATTCTTCCCCTTCATGGGCATTTGGTGTATTTTCTTTCGGAAACCCAGCAGGAATTTCTACGAGATTTAAGCGAAGGCCACCTTGCTCTGCAACATGTTCAATTCTTTGTTCATCTTTTCCGTATACACTGTATTTACGCTCTACCTTTTTGACAACTTTCAACCGATCTTTTTGTTCTAATAATAAATAGGGAAGGGGAACGTTTAAAAAATTGGAGATCGTTTCTAAAGTTGAGATAGATGGCGATGTTTTATTATTTTCAACCTGACTCATAAATCCTTTAGAAAGACCTGTTCCCTCACAAATTTGTGCGATTGTTATGCCTCTACGTTGACGAATTTCACGTATTGCAGAACCAATATTCATAAAATCAAGCTCCTTTTTGTAAACAACTATTTGTATCATAGCAAAAAAAATATATTTTTTCCCAGTGAAAATGAATTGACGAATAAAAAAAATTAGTGTATGTTTTGTAATGTAAATAAAAGTTTTGTATAAGAAAACTATAAAGGAGAGAAAGAAATGAATCAACATATCGGTAACTTAATTATTCGTATCGTGTTAGGGGTAACGTTCTTTATGCACGGTTTAACAAAATTCCAATCGGGGATTGACAATATTGCAGGGTGGTTCACAAGCATTGGTTTACCAGGAGGACTTGCATACGGTGTAGCAACAGCGGAATTAGTTGGGGGTATATTGTTAATTCTAGGTTTAGGTGTAAGATATATTGGATTATTATTTGCACTTGTTATGGTTGGAGCGATCGTAAAAGTAAAATGGTCAGCTGGTTTATTAGGAGATGGAAAAAATCCTGGCTTCGAATTAGAACTTGCATTGTTAGCAATGGGTGCGTACTTATTTGTTGCGAAAGCAGACGGTTTTGTAGATAATTTTTTAAAAGAGAAAATGTCAAAGAAGAACTAATTTAAATGGGAGGCTAACAAGATGAGTTTTCAACTTCATCCCGATACAACACTTGATGTTGTTCATTTATATGTATCAAATATAAAGAAATCACTAGAGTTTTATACAGAAGTACTAAGTATGAAAGTACTAAAAGAAGATGAAATGGTCGTTACATTTGGGAATGAAAATAACGAACCACTCCTTATCATTGAAGAAAAGAAAGAAGCATTACCAAAGCAAAGAGGGAGAACGGGTTTATATCATTACGCAATTTTATTACCAAGCAGACAGGATTTAGCGAATATCCTTCGCCATCTTGTAGAAATGGTATATCCGCTGCACGGCGGAGCTGACCATTACTTTAGTGAGGCCCTTTATTTAGCTGATCCAGATGGAAACGGGATTGAAATTTATCATGATCGCCAAAAAGAAGTTTGGCGTGATGAGAATGGAGAACTACCATTTGTTAGTAACCCGTTAGCTGGTGAAGAATTATTGCAGCAAGGAAGTGCATGGAATGGCTTTCCAGCTGGTACTGTGATGGGACATATTCATTTCCATGTAGCTGATTTGGAAGAAGCAAAACGTTTCTATGTGGATGGTCTTGGCTTTGAAGTAACGATTCCAGCTCGTAATGGAGCGTTGTTCGTATCGGCAGGTGGTTATCATCACCATATCGGTTTAAATACGTGGCAAGGTGAAGGAGTACCACCGCAAATGCCAAATTCCGTTGGCTTGAAATATTTCACAATTGTACTAGCAGACGAAAAACAAAAAGAGCAAGTATGTGAAAGTTTAAAAAATATTGGCAAGATTGCTACGTATAAGGATGGAATATTACAAGTTGAGGATCCATTTGGACATTGTATCCATTTCAAAATAAAAGGAGAAGCCTAAAAAGGCTTCTCTTTTTTACTTTCTTATAATTGCTTTTTCGTTTTGTAAAAATAGTTCATCAAATTGCTTGGCAAGCTCAAAATCTAGTTTCGTTAAACCTTTCGCATTCCAAGATGACAAAGTAATAATAACTGCTTTATACTGGATAAGGATAAATGGATGGTGATTATGTTCTTCTGATAGTTTGGCGGCTTCAGAGACAAATTCGACTCCTTTTAAGTAGTCGGAAAACATATATTTTCGTTCAATCCATTTTTCATCTTTTACCATCCATTTATCTACTTTCAATAACTCCTCTTGAACTTCTTCTTCAGTTAATCGTAGCATCATTTTTCACATCCTTTATATGCAGTAGTGCAAGACCATTGTTAATAAGGCGTGTTACAGCTTCGTCCGTTGTGAAAGTAGACAGTTGT
Source organism: Bacillus cereus group sp. RP37 (assembly GCF_040459695.1). Taxonomy (NCBI): domain Bacteria; kingdom Bacillati; phylum Bacillota; class Bacilli; order Caryophanales; family Bacillaceae; genus Bacillus; species Bacillus cereus group sp. RP37. The sequence goes on from NZ_JARVHP010000001.1 coordinate 1,074,718, forward strand.
TGTAGTAATGCTGCCGATGTTTCGTGCCCTTTGTTATGTTCTAGAAGTAATTCTAATATTTCAAGGCGAAGTAGCCATTCTTTCGGATACAATTTATTTAATACCTCTTGAATCGCTACTAATTGTTCGACATGCGCGTCGTGTAAAATACCTTTATTTCGAATGTCACGAACTGTTTGATACATACGATCTAGCTCAGTTAATGTGAGAGGTGCTGGAGTTTCTTCTATTTCTTCATCAACTGAGGAAAACGATGCTGCATCTGCTGCTCCTGGGAATACAGAAGTGATCTCTGAACCAACAGCCATATCAAATGCGCCCCATGAAGCATCAAATAATACTCGGGCGTTATAAGTAACTGTGCAATCGATAAAGGAAATAAGAGCAATTTTCTTATCATTTTTTATAATATCTGTTACTGTTCCTTTTACATGAATACCACTTGCAAAAGTAAACTCAGCAGTATTTCCAATCGTAATTCCTAATGATTGTAATTCTTCATCTGTACAATTTTCTAATGCAACATTTTCAGTAAGTAATCCAATTGGTGTTCCAAAGCCGTCACTGTGTACAGCAGTAGAATGATTCGCTAGTTGTTTATTGTGAATTGCTAATGCTGTTGGCGAACTTGTTCGCATGTAAATCAATTCACCTGCATCGTTTTTAATTGTCTCGGTGAATGTACCTGTAATTTGTAATCCACTATTTAGCTCAGCAGTTGCATGATTTTCAGAGCGAATTGCTTTTTCTAAGCCTTCTTTACCACCTGTTTTAAAGGCCATCGTTTCAGCGAATTTCTCAAGTGCTTCTGTTAATTCTTCAAATGATTCACAAACAAATAGTTGTGGTTGCATTTTTGTTACGTCATAAGTTGTTCTTGTACAAGCTTCAATGGAAAAAGGAACTTTTTCTACAGCGTCTGTTAAGCAATGTTTACTTTCACCAACAGAAGAAAGGAGCCCAGCACCGTAGATTTTTGGATTGTCTATATTTCCAATTAAGCCGTATTCTACTGTCCACCAGAAAAGACGTGAAATTTGTTCAGCTTCTGATAAACCAGAAACTAAGTTTTGTTTTTCAATTACATTATTTTCAGCAGCTGCAACTTCTTCAGGTGTAGAAGTCGGGCTTTCTTTTACAATCGTTAATGTACGAACAGCTTCAAACGCCTCATGTTCTTCTTTTGTGGAGAAAGCTTTTGCTCCAATTTGTCCAAATCGTTTCACATATTTTGCATATGTAGGATCAAGCAAAATCGGTGCGTGTCCTGCTGCCTCATGTACGATATCTGGAGCTGGTGTGTACTCGATATTTTCTACTTTGCGAATATCTGTTGCGATTGGTAGTAAACCGTGTCCTTGGAAATCAAAGAATGCTACACCGGGAATAAGTCCATCAATTGTTACAGCTCCCCAGCCGCTTGGTGCCAAACACTCATTCATTTCTTCTACCTTTGGAATTGCATCTATATTAATACCAGATGATTGTAATCCGTTCACATAGGCTGGATGAGCAACGTCTTTTAAGAAACTATGATTTTGTCTCATAATGTAACGCCACACAGCGTGATTCACCGGCGTGTATTGATCATAATGCTGTGTGGATACGAATGGTTTTAAATGCGATGGAATTTCTGTTTTCTTTGTCATTTAGACATCCTCCTTTTTTTCAATAAAATTCAGTATCGGTTTCGTTTAGCTTGTACCACCCCCCTTCAAATTTGTAAGCGCTTATAAAATTTTATCATAAGATTCGGAATTATTTAACATTTGTTTCTGTGAGAAATAGAAAAAGCCCTATCGGAAAATCCGATAGGGGCGAAAGAATCGCGGTACCACCCTATTTGTAAGTGAAAACATACTTACATCTCAATTCATGATAACGGAAAAACTCCGTCTTTTCCTTCATGCGTACAAGCACTACGAAAAAGAAGCTCCAGAATTGTAATTCATATTTATATATGTGCTAATTTCCACCGACCATTAGCTCTCTGTAACAGGGATATAAGATATTACTGCGATTCTTTCAACGCGTATATATGAAATTGTACAAAAGGGAAGGACGCAAAAAAGCCCCTATCGGAAAATCCGATAGGGACGATAAAAATCGCGGTACCACCCTAATTGTAAACAGAAAAATTGTTTACCACTCACTTTAAGATAACGGAAAGATCCGTCTTTCTCTTCATGCATTATGTGCACTACGGGAAAGAAGCTCCAGAATTGTAATTCACGCTTGTATATGTACTGATTCGCACCAACCATCAGTTCTCTGAGACAGGGATATAAGTCGCTACTAGTATTCCTTCAAAGCCGATATATAATTCGTTCAACTAAACTATGTTTTGTATTATAAAACTTTTTTTAAAAGATTGTCAACAATAATTTTATCACGCTATTTGTGGGCAGTAAAACTCCTACTTCAAAATTTGGCCGGAGCAAAGAAGTTAGATGGAAGCCTTACTGCCCGTAAACGTCCGATTGGTGAGGGCTGATTAAAGTTTCACTTTAGTTCACTTCTAAATCAACATTTAAATTAGATGTATTTCCAGCTGCATCGGTTGCAACAATATGAATTGTATTCTTTCCTTGTTGTAATTGATTACGATCGAAATAAATTTCGTAGTTTTTCTCCCAAGTGTTTAAGAATGCACTTTCCCATATACCATTTCCGTTAATTTCATATTGCATTTTCACTGGAATACCAGGTGCAACCCAACCAGATTCTGTCATCCAATCTAGTAGAATATCGTCAACTTTCCCTCTAATTATGAGATTTTCTTGATCAACTTCGTGCGTTAACTTAGGTGCTGTTCGGTCAATAAACACTGCTCCTGTTTGCTTTGTTTCTCCACCAGAGTTAGAAGCAACAGCTTCGATTTGGTATAAGCCATCAGGTAGAGGGGATCCATTAATTTTTGTACCATTCCATTTGAAAGATTTATAACCAGGTGTTTCATTTTTACCTTGATATACCATGCCTTGATATGTCACGCGGTCTTTCGTAATTAAATTAGCATGAAAGGCTATGTCTTCAACTGGTGTAACTAAATAGTAATTGATTAGGTTGTCATCTAGTATTTTGTCATTATTTGGACTGAAAGTAGAATTAACGATTTCAAGGCCATCAATACGCTTGTATTCTTTCGGATCAATGCTAAATGTAAATGGAATACGCATTTCTTCAGTTTTTCCTTGTTCTTTTACATACAGATTTCCTGTATATACGCCTTGCGGTAAGGAGCTATCTACAGTAATAGTAAATGGTTTTTCAATATTACTATTCGGTTTCAAACTAATCGAAGAAGGGAAAGAAGTCTGGATTTTTGTTTTTGTATCTAGTAATTCAATACGAGTTGAAAAGTTTTTCTTTTTGTTAGAAAGATTTTGTAACGTAATATTTTGTGTTAGCTTTACTTTGCCGCTATTTGGTTTAATAAGACCGAAACTTACGTTGTTCGGTTGCACTAACGCATCAGTTTGAGCTGCTTTTGGAATGTTAATTAAACCAGATCCTTGTGCCATAACAGGATATGTAGTTTCATTTACATCTTTTAATGTTTTTGCTGTATTGGCAAGAGATGCTTTCAATTGTTCTGTCGTCCAATCAGGATGCATTTGACGCAGTAAGGCAACGGCTCCCGCTACCTGTGGCGCAGCCATACTTGTTCCGTTGTGAGATTCATAGCCACCTCTTGGTACAGTACTAGTAATTTGTACGCCAGGTGCAACTATATCAGGCTTTATAAGCCAACTGCCTTGTGATGGTCCTCTTGAACTGAAGTTACCAATAAGTTCGGTTTTGTTTGGTTGTCCAATCTTTATATTTTTCTTTCGTTTTGTAATTACATTTTTCAACTCTTCGCCATTTGTATTTGATAGTTGCATAACTGGAAGAGCTATATCTGCACGTTCGAAATATTCTGGCATAATATTAATTTCTTTTTCGTTAGAAATTAGTAGCACGCCGAGAGCACCAGCTTGCTTTGCTTGTTCTGCTTTTACTAACGTACTCGAAGTTCCTTGTAAAACAAGGGCGAACTTACCTTTCACATCTTGTTTAGCGTAATCGCTTGAATTACCGTAGCCAACATATACAAGCTGAGCATCGTTTCCTACTTGGAAGTCTGCTTTTGATAACGGTAATCCTTGGTAAGATTTATTAGAACCAGCTACTTGGAATGTTGGGAATGGAATAGAAACAGTAGATGCACCAACAGAAATGACACTACTGGCATTACCAGGAGCATCAACAGACCAAGGCTTTGGTCCATCGTTTCCATTTGAAACGACTGCAGTAACACCAAGTTTTGCTGCGCGTTCTAACGTCAGTGTTACAGGTTGATCAGGGACATTCAAATCTTGACCGAGAGATAGATTTAAAACATCTGCACCGTCTTGAATAGCACGCTCAATACCTTGAATAATATCATCTGTCGTACCAGTGCCACCATCATTCATGACACGGTAAGCGAGTATAGAAGCGTTCGGAGCAATCCCCTTTATTTTTCCGTTACCAGCAATAATCCCTGCAACATGGGTACCGTGGACATTTCCATCCATCGGATCATTATCTTCATCGACTGTATCGTAGCCACCGATATAATTTGCTTGTAAATCAGGATGGGTATAGTCTACACCTGAATCGATAACAGCGACTTTCATTCCTTTTCCATCAAGCGGTTTGCCAGTTGGATCTTTTAATTTCCAAGCTTCAGGTGCACCAACTGTAGGACCTCCAACGTTTGGTGTTTCTAAATCCGCAGGGCTTTTTGATGTTTCATGTAACTTATATGTTAAGTTCGGATAAATTGCTTTTACTTCAGGTAAAGAAGCTAAAGCAGCAACTTGATCTCCCGGGATAGAAATAGAGAATCCAGAAAATAACGTACTATACGTTTCTTTTATCTTTGCTTTTGGTGCTTTTTCTTTAATTTTCTTTGTTGTATCCTCTTGTGCTTTTTTTAGTTGTGCATGGTATGATTGCGCATTGCCATTTTTTAAGTCTGGAGCATGCTGAATGTTACTTTGTGAAGCGAGCGGAGCGTGTTGCAATTCTACAATGACTGAAATTTCTTTTGATGTTTTTGTTTCAACATTTTGCGCGATTTTGTTTTCTCCCCATTGTTGAATATTCGCTTTTAACTGTGGACTAAATTGCTTCTCCTTTTGCAGTGATTCAGCATGTGCGCTTAAAGCTCCAAAACTAGAAAAGGCGAGCGCCATACTTAATAGTGTAGATGTAGTCTTTTTCATTGAAACTCCCTCTAATAAAAAGTGCTAATATTCAGAAAAGTTATCTTACATTTTTGTTGTGAAATATAAAATTGAATGTTGGTTAAACTATACTTTCGACATAATTCATACCAATCCTCTTTGAATTAAAAGTTTCTTGGGAAATTTTTTGGAATTATGTCGAATGGGGGATTTTTCACATATTGTAGGTGGGGTGTGAGGAATGCTATGGGGGAAATGGAGGAGTGTTATGAAAAAGGTTGTAGCAAGTGTCATAACAGTATTATTCATATTTTTAAGTTCAATTACTATTACTAAAGCAGAAAATAGTGGGGTGAAAATTGCTTTTATTCGTCATCATGACCTTTGGATTAAAGTTGATGGGAAAGAAAAACAACTTACAAAAGGAGAGAAGGTAACAGGGCCGAAGTGGTCATATGATGGGGAGTGGCTAGCATATGTAAAAGGGAAGAAACAAAGTATTCTTGAGTTATACCGGCTGAAAGATGGAAAGAAAGTTACGCCGTTTCACTCAGAAGCATCGAATTATCAATGGTCACCAACAGAAAATATAATTGCATTTATATTTACAGGTACATTAAATACATTTGATGTAGAAAAAAAGAATGCAGATTTTGAAAATGTATCGGCTGGTGTAGGTGATTATGCATGGTACCCTGATGGAAAGAAGTTTCTTGTATCCTCTGAAGCACACTTACTTCCAACAGGATGGACAGGAGCTCAGCTATATGAAGTGCAAAAAGATGCACATATGAATCCTCACAAAATGAAGCATTTGTATGCATTGCCAAATGAACATGATGATTTTCTAGCGCTAGTTGCAAGTGGGTTTGAGTGGTCACCAGATCGAAAGTGGATTTCATTTTTAGCGGTACCGACAGCTTCATGGTCAGCTGATAGTAATACGCTTTGCTTAGTTCGAGCAGATGGTAGTCGTTTTGAAAAAGTAGATCAAATGTTATTAAACACACAATGGTTCAAATGGGCGCCATCCAAGGATATATTAGCTTATATTGAAGGAAGCGGGAGAGTTGCGTTAGAGAATAAACATTTAAAAGTAAAAGAACTGCCAGCACTTCAGCAGAAAACCTTTACGCCGAAAGGATATGTTGATTGGGATTTTTCGTGGAAGAACGATAAAGTAATTATCGTTTCACGTGCAAAAGAGGCAGGGATAGAAACTCCGCCAGAAAAAAGGCCATTACCGTCTTTATATGAGATTGATAGTACAAGCGATGAACAACATCAAATCACAAAGCCACCTCATAAGCAAGGTGACTATCATCCGATCTTTATGAAGAAGAGCAATCAATTAATATGGATACGTTCAGATCGTAAGAAAGCTAACGTATGGCTTGCCCATAGTGATGGAAAACAGGAAAAGAAGTGGATTGAAAATATAGATGTACCAGAGTGGTATTATGAGAAATGGAATTGGGAAGATGTCATCTCGGTGAAAGAAGAATAAAAAAACTGCCTGAAAGATAATTTTAGGCAGTTTTTTTATCGTTATTTATGTGTTTTATTTGGCTTTTTTTTCGCTGGGTTTCCGTTCCCTTGACGTTTTCTATTTTGTTCGTCTTTTGCTTGTTTTTCATGTAGTGTATTTAAAAAGTCATTTGAGTTACTCATTCTATATCTCTCCTTTCATTTCGTCATAGTTACTATAACCATTTAGGAGGATAATCATGAGTTAGAAGTTAGGCGCTTAATTTTCTACGATAGTATACGTAAAATATTCCATACGTAATAAATAGCATAAGTAAAACTTGTAACTCTACATTTTCTTTTAAAATAGTTGCGCCAGGATCTGGTAAGTAAGGTGATGTATCGCTCGTTCCTAAATCTAACCATTTGTTTAAGAGGTTAATGATACAAAACATGAAAACACCAGACCAGCTTGCAATAATTGCCTTCTGCTTAATTTTTGTTTCCCGTTCATCATCTGTAATCCAAGGATTAGCAGTTTTATCACTATTAAAAAATCCATTTATGTATCCCCATATGCCCATTCCGATAAAGGCGATAATCCATTTCATATTTGTGATTCCCCTCCCTATTGTAAAAAGTATTTGACATATATGATTGTAATATTTTCTAATTAATTATGTCAAATGTTTTTTACAACCAGTTTTTCATATAGCAGGAATAAAGAATGAGATAGGGAAGAAATATGTAAGAGGATTTCATAGTGAGAGGAGGCTGGATATGAAACTCGTCTTTGTTCGGCATGGTGAAGGAGAACATACAAAAGATTTGCCGGCAAGTTTACAAGTGTTGCATCCGCCATTAACGGATGAGGGAAGGGATCAGGCTAAATTACTTCAATGCAATGTGCCATTGCAGGAAACGGATATATTAATTGCTAGCCCTACACTTAGAACTTTACAAACGGCGGCAATATGGAGTGAGAAAGTAGCTTGCAAAAAAATCGTCCATCCATATGTATCCCCACGTATTTTTCCTTATCGAGAAGGAGCGAAAACATTGCCATGTGATCACATAGTAGATCAGGGAATAATAACAAATTTATTTCCACATTTTTCGATAGAGAAAAGCACAAATAAGCAGTTATGGACGGAAGGTATAAATACTATTTCAGAGAAGAGTTTTCAGCAAATAGTAGATGAATTTCTTTTTTGGTGCTATGAGCTAGGCGCTGAAAGAATTTGTATTGTATCTCACGACGGGACAATTACAGCATATAGGCAATATTTACAGAAGGTCGTTTTAACTAGATCTAATTTTTTGCAAGAGACGGGTATATATGAAATGGATGTATCCCTTAAAAGTTTAATTGATGAAATCTAATTATAGGATGGAGGGTGTATGTTGAAGGTTGCACTAGTAGTTGGTTTTAATTCTGATTTAGAGGCGCAATCAATCCGAGCATCGCTTGAATATTTTGGTGCAAGAGTTGTAACATATTGGATTGGTAGACCGAAAGAGTTCATGGATATTCTTTCTGGAAAGGGTTTATATAATGATATTAATTATATTGTCTTTTGCTTTCATGGTGAGGAAGGGAAGTTTGTCATGGAAGAGTTAGGTGAAGATATATATGAACAAAATGAACCGAGGGGGTACTTTGGTGCAGCAGAAATTTATAAATATGCAAAATTGCATAATACACATATTGTAAATAGTGGGTGTACGTTAGGGGAGCAAAAGCTAGCAGAATCTTTTTTACGTAGTGGAGCGAAATCGTATATTGGGTCGATAGATTATGTAGATGGGAATGCAGCACTTATGTTTACAATACGCTTATTTTACGGGGTTATTAACCATAAAAAAACGTTAGAAGAAGCATTTCAAGAAGCGAGGTTAATTGATGAGGAGACACACACATTTCAATTTTATAAATAGTGAAAACGCGTTTGTTCTATATTCGAATAAACGCGTTTCACATTTAACTCACATTTTTTTTACATTTTCTTCAATGAAAACCATTATCACTTGTGGTATGATATGTTCAAGTTTTTACAGGTAATAAAAGTTACTATATAAACGTTAGTTTTTAATGTTTCATACACATGTCACGAATTATTCATAATTAACGTTTGTAAAATAAGTAACTAATGTTATTATATTATCTGTAACTGACTTAATTACAACTTTAGGAGGAAGATATGGTTATTCAATTTTTAAGAGAAAACAAAGCAGTTTCTTTTGTGTTAGCAGTAATCCGAGTGTATCTTGGTTACACATGGTTAATGGCTGGAATCGGTAAACTACAAGGAAAAGGTTTCGATGCAACAGGTTATTTACAAGGTGCAATTGAAAAATCTAAAGGAGCACAACCGGCTGTTCAATCTTGGTGGGCATCATTTCTACAAGATTTCGCAATTCCAAACGTTGATCTATTTAATACACTTGTAACATGGGGAGAGATTTTAGTCGGAATTGGTTTAATTGTAGGCTGTTTAACAAAAACAGCGGTCTTTTTCGGTCTTGTAATGAACTTTTCCTATATGTTTAGTGGGTCAATTGGTGTAAACCCTGAAATGGTTATTTTATCAATGTTCGTTCTAGTTTCTGGTATGAACGCTGGTAAATTTGGAATAGATGGCTTTGTTATTCCGAAAGTATTAGGATCAAAAACTCAAAAACGCCAAAAGCAAGCTGCTTAATATATGAAAGTGGGTATCTCAAAATGAGATACCCGCTTATTTTATTTTTCAAATTGTATCGGATTGTTTTTAAAGAAATCTTTTACATACCCTACAAATTCCTGTGGTTCTTGGCGAAACGGTGCGTGATAACCTTTTTCAATAACATGGAAAGTACTATTTTTTAAGAATTGATGATACGTTTCTCCTTCTTTCCAAGAAACGCTACTATCATTTCTTCCCCATATAATTAAGGTTGGTTGTTTCATTTCATTTGCATTAATTTGAAGACGTCTAGGCCATAATTTCATTTTATTGTAATGCTCTTCATCATTACGCTTGAATTTAACTTTGCTCTCATCATAATCTGCAATAGCAGAAACGGTATTTAAATCAGTCGACAACTGTGGTTTTGGTGAACCTTGTTTATTAACGAATGTATGAGGACCGCCTGTAGCATCAGTTAAAATAAGGTGGGTAACGGCTTCAGGATATAAATATGTTAAATTAAGAGAAATTTCTCCGCCCATTGAGTGGCCCAGTATTGCAAACGAATCGTAACCTAGTTTTTTCATTAATTTATAATACAAATTTGCATGAGTTGGGAAAGAATAGTGAAAATCCATTGGCTTAGATGAGCGCCCGAATCCTAAAGCATCTACAGAAATAATCGTATGATCTTTTGCTAAGTCTGAGTAAATCTTTTGAAAACCATCTGACGATCCTCCAAATCCATGGATCATAAGTAAAGGTGGTTTTTCATTACCAATCTTTTTAAAGTAAATGGTTTGACCATCTATTTCTACCATTTTTTCCTCGGTAGCTAATTTCGCTGTAAGTGTATTTTTAACTTGTTTTACTTGTTCTACTGGCTTTTCTGCTGCACTACATCCTACTAATAGTGTAAGAGTAAGACAACCTACCATAAAATAGCTAAATCGCTTCAATTAGGTGTCCCCTTTCTAACATAACGCTGTATCTATCATAGCAAATAGCATATTACGATTTCCAGGAAGTTGGCTACCATTTTTTATCATAAGAGGTGAAAGGAGCGTTTCTTGGAATTTTTCTGTTTGAAGAAATTTGCGAAATGAAAATTGTGAATGTGGGACATCAATCCTTACTGTGCCATTCCAACATTCACATATGTTTTGTAGTAATTGAATAGCATCTTCTTCTCGTTTGGCGATAAGTGGATTGATACATAATATATTACCTTTTTGTATGCATAAGGAAAAAGCTTCTATACAGTTACGTCTCTCAATTTTAAAAGAGTGGCTGGTTCTTGGTAATAGTAATGAATAAAGTAAAGAACGATCGGCACCAGTTGTAATTTGATCGAGAGAAATAAGCGATATAAGGTCTTTTTCTTTTACTTGTTGTGTATGAGTGATATGTGTCTTAGTAGTTTGTTTTTCAAAACGATGAATCGTCGTTACTGTTTGAAATCCGCATGATGTATAAAGAGGCTCGCCAGCTTTTGTTGCAATAAGTGCAATTGGTTGTTTTAGGTGAGTGTGTTCTAAACAGTGATTAAGCAAAATACGCCCGATGCCTCGGCCTTGAAAAGTAGGATGGACGATTAACATACCAATAGTAGAAAAACTATTTTTAAAAGGAAATACCCCTCCAGCTGCAATCAGTTTATTTTCATACATATAACCGATAAATGTGCCGAGAGAAAGATACATTTCGAATTGCTTTTTCATAAATGCCTTATCTTGTAACCATCCAACAGCTTTGCAAAGGTCGAGTAAATCAAAAATGAAAGATTCATCTAGCTCTATTGTTTTCATAAATGTTCACCACATTTCTATTAATTTTCATGAAAGTAGATTGAAAATGTTAAATGAGAGATTTACGTTACACGAAATCCAACTGGTTTATATTTCGATTGTAAAGGGGAAAATCGTTGATATGAATAGACAAAGTTATACAAATTATAACTGATATTTACATAAGTTAACAAAAAATTTACATATAACTAATTTTCTCTTAATAGTCTTCCATTAAATTTGATAGTGGGAAATGAATAACCTAATTAGGGGGACAAGACAGTGAAAAAGTTTGTGAAAAAAGCATGGCCATTTGCAGTTGTGGCGTCGTTAGCAGTTACTTCGGTGGCAACATGGAATTTTACACGTTCTAGTGAAGTAAATGCGGATGAGAACGGAAGCAATGCAAAGATTAAAAATGTTATTGTGTTAATTGGAGATGGTATGGGTCCTTCATATATGACAGCTCATCGTTATATGAAAGATAATCCAAAAACATTCGAAATGGAATCTACAGAGTTTGATAAACATCTTGTAGGAACACAAAAAACATATCCGGAAGATGAACATGAAAATATCACAGACTCTGCATCAGCAGCAACAGCTATGTCAGCAGGAATTAAAACATATAATGCGGCCATTGCAGTTGATAATGATAAAGCAGAAGTGAAAACTGTCCTTGAACAAGCGAAAGAAAAAGGGAAATCAACAGGATTAGTTGCTACTTCTGAAATTACACATGCAACACCAGCTGCGTTCGGTGCGCATGACATTAGTCGTAAAAATATGGACGCAATTGCAAATGATTATTTTGATGAGAAAATTAAAGGGAAGCATAAAGTAGACGTTATGCTTGGCGGCGGTGTAAATAACTTTGTTAGAAAAGATCGCAATCTTACAGAAGAATTTAAGAAATCTGGTTATAGCTATGTAACAGATCGCAATCAATTGTTAAATGATAAAAATGATCAAATTCTTGGTTTATTTGCGCCAGGTGGTTTAGATAAAATGATTGACCGTACCGATAAAACACCTTCATTAGAAGAAATGACAAATGCAGCAATTGAGCGTTTGAACAAAAATAAAAATGGTTTCTTCTTAATGGTTGAAGGAAGTCAAATCGACTGGGCTGGACACGATAATGATATCGTTGGTGCAATGAGTGAAATGGAAGACTTTGAAAAAGCATTTAAAGCAGCGATTGAGTTTGCGAAAAAAGATAAAAATACGTTAGTCGTTGCAACGGCAGACCACGCTACTGGCGGATTATCTTTAGGTGCGAATGGTGAGTATAACTTTAAAGTAGATCCAATTAAAGCTGCAAAACGCACACCAGACTTCATGGCAAATGAGATTGCAAAAGGTGCAAATGTAGAAGAAACATTGAAAAAATATATTGATTTACAATTAACACCAGAAGAAATTAAAGCGGTAAATGATATTGCTCCTTCAAAAGATGTAACAAAGATTGATAATGCGATTGAGGATATTTTCAATAAGCGTTCGGTTACAGGATGGACTACAGGTGGGCATACAGGGGAAGATGTAAACGTATATGCATTTGGCCCTGGTAAATACTTGTTCTCTGGCGTTCAAGAGAATACAAATATCGCTAAACGTGTCTTTGATATTGTTGGGGGTGGCGATCCGAATAAAGGAAGACGCTAATTATAAATGAAAGTGAGGCGAAATGCCTCACTTTTCTTTTTAGGAGATGGGAAGATGGGGGCTTTTTTCAGAGGGATAGGATCCCTTCTAATAGGTGTATTATTGCTAGTTGGATGTCAATCCAAAGAGAATCAGATAGAAAAAAAATCTACTACTACAAAAGCTGAGGAAAAGGTACAAATAACGAAAGAAGAAGAGAAATCGATTCAAGATGTTATGGAGAAGTTTGTACGGACGACAAATGAAAAAAATCTTGCTGAACATATGGAGTTATTTTCAAAGAAGATGCCTAGTGCTGAAGACTTAAAAACACAAAAAGAAGCAGCTTTTCAAAAGGGAAATAAGAAAATTGAATTGGAACATATAGATATGAAAGCTAGTAAAGCAGGGTATGTTGTTGTTGAAACGAAGGAAAAAGAAATAGAGGGGGAGGTCACTCTTCAGAAGAACGTACAGTATGCGCTTGGAAAAGAAGAGGATGGATGGAAAATTGAAGAGGTTCGCATGATAGGGAAGAAATAAAGTGAAACTTTAATTAGGAAGTCTTACTACCCGTAAATAGCGAAATAAAAAAGGTTCTCATTGGAGAGAACCTTTTTTATAGTGGTAACATAATTTGATTTGAACATGCTTCAATATCATCAATATCTTGGCGAATGGTTGCCATTTTATTATCAAGATCTTCAGCTTTCATTGCTGCATCGTGTAGTTCATCTTTTAAATACTCAGGTATTTTCCCTTCATATTTATAGTAAAGTTTATGTTCTAAACTTGCCCAAAAATCCATAGCAAGTGTACGTAACTGAATTTCTGCAAATACATCTTTTGTACCAGAATTCAGTGATAAAGGATATTTAATAATCATGTGTAAACTTTTATATCCGTTTCCCTTTGGATTAGCGATATAATCTTTTACTTCAATGATTTCCATATCTTCACGCTTTTGAATAACATTTTTTAAATGATAGATATCTTCTACGAAGCAACATGTAATACGAATGCCGATGATATCTTGTAAATGAGTTTGGGCATTTTCAACTGTTGGTAATAAATTTTTACGCTCAAGCTTTTTAATAATACTTTCAGGTTGTTTTAGTCTTGTTTTTATATGTTCAAACGGGTTGTAATCCTCTAAAAATTGAGCTTCCCGGTTCATAATTTCAAATTTAGTTTTTAACTCTTCTAAAGCAAATGTATATGGTAGTACAAAAGCTTTCCAATAGTTAACTGTTGATTGATTATATTCCATTTATATACACACCTTTTCCAATTTACAAGCGAGGTTGTTATTATACTAAATACCAAAGCATATAAGCGCAAGCAGCAAATGATGAGATCATAAAACGATATTTAGTTTTCATACTTTCAACTCCTTTCGAGTAAGATTCTATATAAATAAACGTGATTGTTAATAAGTTCACTATGTATAATTCTTATAGTAATAGATTCGTGTGAATTTCGTATGAACTAATTGTTTCAGCTTTTTGTCTTTTTTTGTGAAGCATCATTATTATCCATAACTTAAAGTGTTTTCATTTGATTTATTTTATTATATAAATTAATGTATATTTGAATTTATGGTTATTAAGGGGGCTATAAGGTGAACTTTGAAGAATTAGCAATTGCTAGACGTTCTGCAATGAAATTTGTACAAGAAATAGAAATCCCTGATGAGGATTTTAAAAAAATATTTGAGCTAACAAAGCTTTCTCCATCTTGTTATAATTTGCAACATACACATTATGTTGTAATTCGTGATCAAGAGCGCAAAGAAAGATTAAAAGAGTTAGCTTTTAGGCAGTATAAAGTATCAAGTGCATCTGCAGTAATACTTGTTTGTGGTGATAAGAGAGCATATCAAAATGTCGAAAATATTTATTTTGGTATGAAGGTTTTAAAGATGATTGATGAATGTGAGTATGAAGATACAATTAGGCAAACGAAAGGGTTATATGAAGGAAAAGGAGAACGCTTCATGGAAGAGGAAGCGATTAGAAATGCTTCGTTAAGTGCGATGACTTTTATGTACGCAGCTAAATATTATGGCTATGATACGTGTCCGATGATCGGTTTTGATGAAAAAGCAGTACAAAGTGAATTAAATATGCCGGAGCATGTAGTACCTGTTTTAATGATTACGATAGGAAAAAGTGATACTACTAAAACTCGCCCACGAGGATATCGAAAACCGATTAGTGAGTTTGTTACATACGAAACATTTTAATACAAGGTATAGATTACTTAAACAAAAGGGTTCTATTTAGATCCCTTTTGTTTTGCAATTGACAAATAGAATGAAGTTATATAATATATAAATCGTAATCATTACGTTTTAGTTTGCGATCTTTAAAAGAAAGGAGAATTACAAATGCGTGTAAATATTACATTAGCTTGTACCGAGTGCGGTGATCGTAATTATATTTCTAAAAAAAATAAACGAAACAATCCAGAGCGCATCGAACTAAAAAAATATTGTCCACGATTAAAGCGAGTAACGTTACATCGTGAAACGAAGTAGAAGACTAGAGATATCTCTAGTCTTTTTTTGTTTATATTTCTTTGGTTTTGTTTGTTATAATTACCTTAAATTGTAATAAAGGGAGCGGTATGATGAATCAAAAAGATAAAGAAAGAAAAGAGCAAGTGGCTCATATTATTGACATTTCAGATGATTATAGTCTTGTTGTAGATGATCAAGAAGGTGTGGATGACCCATATCATCTATTATGGTGGGAACATAAAGCGGATGAGGAGAGAACAATACAGATTACACTGAATAGACATACCGGTAATTTAATTGACTTTAGGATAGAGGAGGGAAATTCTATTTTGAGCGGCAAGGAAGCGATAGAGGAGAATAAAGCAAGAGGGATTGCAAATGTATTCTTAAAAAAATATATAAAAGAAGGATATGAATTTTATACATATGTAACTGTTAAGGATAATTGGCGCGGTTGGAAAGAAGTAAATTATATGCAAGAAGTGAATAGCTATCCATTGCCGAATACAGGGTGTGTCGTGCGAGTTCATCCTTCAGGTAATGTTGTACATTTTCGTTATAATGGACAAAAAGCTATCGAGAAAAAACCGTTATGGCCAAGTGAAATTGTTGAGGAGAATGTCGTTTTAGAAAATTTGAAAGCTAGACAAAATATGAGACTTGTATTTGTAGATTTAACACACTCTTCATGTGAGTATGAAAATGGAAAAGAAGTAAAAGGGTACCATCTTGTATATGAACCAGAACCTAGTCATGCATCTATTAATGCAAGTACGGGAGAAGATTTGTTTGGATCAGAACATTATAAATTACCGCCGACAGTAGCTGTTGAAAAAACAAAAAAAGGTAGCCGGCAAGGTGACATATTCGAATTATTTGGCTGGGATAAAGAAAGTTTTATAAAAGTAGATGAGACGGAAAATGATGATGAAATAAGGATGAAATTTGTTCCGAAAGAGGAATTACAAAAACAGAAAGAAGAACAGAATCCATATTTAATGAATGAATTCTTTAAGAAGCATTTACCGATGTTAAAATATAATAATTTAATTGGCATTACGGTTGATAAATTAACCAGTGAATTAATTGGTTTTATAAAACTGACAGAAGATAAAGAAGCAAAGCAAATACTGTCTAGAGAGGAATGTTTACAAAAAGCAATTCAATTTTTAGAGCGAGTGATTCCGGATATCACACAATATCTTCGCCTTTGGGAGGAACGTGAAGAAGCAGAAGATGGGATTGAAAGATTTAACTTTTCCGTATATGTGAATGGTATTCCGGCAGAGTATAAGCACTTTATGATCAACATCAATGCAGAAAATGGTGCAGTGATACACTACTCTGGAGAGTCTAGCAAATTTATAAAAGGATTACTTGCATATGAAACAACACCAAAAGTAACAAAAGAAGAAGCGTTAGAAATATACAGAGAGGCTATCCGAGTTAAATTAGAATGGTCTATAGATCATGACGTAGAGGAAACGGTATATCAATTGCTGTATAAACAAACAACGGATGAAAATTATAAAGAATTCTTCGACTGTAGTCGAGAAATTCGTTATATTGATGCGCATACTGGGGAGAAAATTTGGAGTAAATACTAGTAAAAGCCAATCGATATGTATCGACTGGCTTTTACTATGTTCTTAGAATTATTTATTAATTGCCGTTAAGTGGTTGAAGAATACCATCTTGAGCTTTTGACCAATCATATAGGTTTCCATCAGATCCCACTGCAAAATTTAGAGCACGTGAGTTCTCAGGAGATTCGCGTCCATATAAAACGTCGTATAGTTTAATACCATTTATTGTGCCAATTAGTTTGTCTTCGCCGGAGCCGTAACGAATTTCATCTGAGCGAGCTCCCATTCTTTTTTCTAGAACTTTTATAGCATCTTCACTTGTGAATGTAATAGTATCAGTTTGTTTATTTGGTTGCTTAGCTGGTTGTTGTTCTTTTTGTGTGTTTTTAGACTCTGCTTCAGGTTTTGTATTATTTTTAACTGTGTTGTTATCTTCATTTTTTTTGTTGTTTTCAGTAGTTGCTTTGCTCTCAGTTTTTGTATTGTTTTTAGGTGTTGCATTGTTTTCATTTTTTTTGTTGTTTTCGGTAGTTGTGTTGTTTTCAGCTTTTGTGCTGTTTTTAGCTGTTACGCTGTTTTCATTTTTTTTGTTGTTTTCATTTTTTTTGTTGTTTTCAGTAGTTGAGTGGTTCTCAGTCTTTGGCTGGTTTTCAGTTTTTACGTTATTCTCGTTTGTTGCATTTTCCTCAGTTTTCACACTGTCTTCATCTTTTTGTTTATCTTCTGTTTTTGTGCTGTCTTTTGATGCTGCAGTATCCTGTTTAGTCGTTTCAGGTTTTGTGGGCGAAGTTTGTTGTCCGCAAGCTGACAGTAAGAAAAAAGATAGTGTGAGTACTACTAGTTTTGTTATTTGTGAAGTAAAGTATTGCATGAAAACACCTCTTTCAAAATTTTGGAACTTAACATATTGTAATACATTGGAAAAAATATTCAAGGTATGAAAGACTTATTTCGTTCGACAAAAAGCTAAGGATTCCATATTTATATCGTACAGACACAAACAACCTCACGCCCACATACACATAGTAAAGACCACTATTTTGGCGGGGGTGAAAGGTTTGAGTCTATTCGCCGCAATTGGATATATGGTTCGAGAAGTGTTTGTCTTTGTTTCTTATGTGAAGAATAATGCGTTTCCGCAGCCGTTATCATCAGACGACGAGAGAAAGTACTTAGAGTTAATGGAGCAAGGTGATGCTCAAGCGAGAAATCTTTTAATTGAACATAATTTACGGCTTGTAGCTCATATCGTTAAAAAATTTGAAAACACAGGAGAAGATGCAGAAGATTTAATTTCGATTGGTACAATTGGGCTTATTAAAGCGATCGAGAGCTATTCTGCAGGAAAAGGCACAAAACTTGCGACGTATGCAGCACGCTGTATTGAAAATGAAATTTTGATGCATTTACGTGTACTGAAAAAAACGAAAAAGGACGTTTCACTTCATGATCCAATCGGGCAAGATAAAGAGGGGAATGAAATATCGCTTATTGATATATTAAAATCAGAGTCTGAAGATGTAATTGATATGATCCAGCTTAGTATGGAGTTAGAAAAGATTAAAGAGTATATCGATATTTTAGACGAACGAGAGAAAGAAGTGATCGTGAAGCGTTTTGGACTGGGGCTTGATAAGGAGAAAACGCAACGAGAGATTGCAAAGGCGCTTGGTATTTCCAGAAGCTACGTATCAAGAATTGAAAAGCGCGCTTTAATGAAAATGTTCCATGAATTTGTAAGAGCGGAGAAAGAGAAAAAAGCGAAAGAATAATGTACATTGCAAGCAGCCGTATTTTAAAATTGGCTGCTTTTCTTTTTGTAAATCAGGAAAGAAAAAGAGTTGTGTTCAGAAGAAATCCATGTTCACTGTTGAAAATGACGGATTCTATCTGTAATATTAGAGGGTGCTAAACAATTTAAGAATAATATCATACTTAGTCTTCCGCATGTATAATATGGCAGTTCTATATGATATGTGGGAATAAGAACCAGTTTTACATATGATATAGAAGGAAAAGAAGGGGAAGCTAAAGTTATAGACTGATTAGGAGGTTTCGCAATTTGCGACGTACATTATATCGACTTATGATCGAACTTACAAATGGTCGTTTTACTTCTTATATATTACGTAAATTTGCACAATCTCGTTTGAGCACTATCATTATTCCATCGTATGCGAAAGTTTTTCGAATTAATCAAGATGAGATGGAAAAGGGTTTGAAGGAATATAGAACATTGCATGAATTATTTACACGTAAGCTAAAAGAAGGAAAGCGTAGTATTGATACAGATACATTGAGTATCGTTAGTCCTGTTGATGGTGTTTTTGCTGATCACGGTCCTATTGAGGACACGAAAACATTTGATATTAAAGGCAAGCGTTATTCGATTGTGGATATGCTAGGTAATGAAGAACGTGCAAAGCGATATGCTGGTGGTACATACATGGTTATTTATTTAAGCCCAAGTCATTATCATCGTATTCATAGTCCGCTTTCTGGTTCTGTGACTGAAAGATTTGTACTCGGTAGAAAATCATATCCGGTAAATGCAGCTGGTATGGAATACGGGAAAGAACCATTGTCAAAAAATTATCGCTCTGTTACAGAAGTAAATAGTGATGGTGAACATATGGCGCTTGTAAAAGTAGGAGCTATGTTTGTTAATAGTATTGAGCTGTTACATGAAAGAAGTACTGTTCAAAAAGGTGAAGAAATGGCATACTTTACATTCGGTTCAACAGTTGTGTTATTGTTTGAAAAAGATATGATAGAAGTAGTACAGCATTTGAAGAGTGGACAAGAGCTTCGTCTTGGTGAAAAAATTGCTACTCGAGTGGCTCATAAGTAAAGAAAAGATTTTATAATTGTAAGCAAGAGTTATGGACAAAGATGCTTAATGATGAAATTCCCTAGATGGGAGTACTTGTTTATTCGAGAGCCATCGCAGGATGGCTCTTTTTACAAGTTAGCTAATGAAAATTTTACTTTAATATATAATCAAGACGATTTGACAAGCTTGTCCTCTAATGAGCGTCTAATCATTTCTTGTTTTATAAGTAAAATGAAGTCGGGATTTAATTTTAGTTCTTTTGCTTTATAATAAGACTCAGTGAGTAACTCAGTAGATAACTGTTCCATATGTTTTGTTTTCAAGGTGAGTCACCTCCTAATAATATAAGGATTGATTCGTTGTTGCATTTAATGTACCAAAAAAATATGACAGTCACAAACGGGTAGTTATCCACACACCTAAGTGGATAAAGTGTGTATAGATTGTTAGTAAATTCCAAATTAACTGAAAAATTAATGTGGAAAATGTGTACAATTTTATCCACAGGTTATATATCGAAATATGTTGTCGAAAAATTTTTATGAAAACTCCTCAAAGAGGTGAAAGAAATTGAAGTTGTTTTTACCAAATGAATATGTGAAAAATGTATATCATGTTCAAGCAGAAGATTTGAAGAAACGTGGAATTAAAGGTGTTATTACTGATTTAGATAACACTTTAATTGAATGGGATCGTCCAAATGCAACGCCACAACTTGAAGAATGGTTTTTGAAAATGAAAGAGCAAGGCATCCAAGTGACGGTCGTTTCAAATAATAATGAGCAACGTGTGAAAGACTTTGCTGATCCATTAGGTATTCCATTTATTCATAGTGCACGTAAACCATTTGTTCGCGCATTTAAGCGTGCGATACAAGAGATGCGTTTACAACCAGATGAAGTTGTAGTAATTGGGGATCAGTTACTAACGGATGTGCTAGGTGGAAACCGAGTGGGCCTTCATACGATTTTAGTTGTACCGGTAGCACAAACGGATGGATTAGTAACGCGCTTTAATCGGAAAATTGAACGAAGAATTATGAGAAATATGAAGAAAAAAGGTTTAATTAATTGGGAGGAATAAAGTTTGACTGAAACAATTAAATGTATTGGTTGCGGTGTAGAAATTCAAACAGAAGATAAAAATGAAGTGGGATATGCTCCTACCTCATCTTTAGAGAAAGAACAAGTAATTTGTCAACGCTGTTTTCGCTTGAAGCATTACAATGAAATTCAAGATGTATCATTAACAGATGATGACTTCCTACGTATTCTAAATGGAATTGGAAAATCGGATGCATTAGTAGTTAAGATTGTAGATATTTTTGATTTTAATGGTAGCTGGTTACCTGGCTTACATCGTTTCGTGGGAAATAATAAAGTATTACTTGTTGGGAATAAAGCTGATTTAATTCCTAAGTCAGTAAAACATGATAAAGTAAAGCATTGGATGCGCTATAGTGCAAAGCAGCTAGGATTAAAACCAGAAGATGTCTTTTTAATTAGTGCAGCGAAAGGACAAGGGATTGCTGAGCTGGCAGATGCGATTGAGTATTACCGAGGCGGAAAAGATGTTTACGTTGTTGGATGTACGAATGTAGGAAAATCAACATTTATTAATCGTATGATTAAAGAATTTAGTGATGAGACTGAAAATGTAATTACAACATCTCATTTCCCAGGAACAACGCTTGATTTAATTGATATTCCGTTAGACGAAGAATCTTCTTTATATGATACGCCAGGTATTATTAACCACCATCAAATGGCTCATTATGTTGGAAAAGAAAGCTTAAAGCTTATTACACCAACAAAAGAAATTAAGCCAATGGTATTCCAATTAAATGAAGAACAAACGTTATTCTTTAGTGGACTGGCGCGTTTTGATTATGTAAGTGGTGGTCGCCGTGCGTTTACTTGTCACTTCTCGAATCGTTTAACAATCCATCGTACAAAGCTTGAGAAAGCAGATGAATTGTATAAAAATCATGCTGGGGATTTACTAAGCCCACCAACACCAGAAGAATTAGCAAATATGCCAGAACTAGTGAAATATGAATTTAATATTCGTGAACCAAAAACGGATGTTGTATTCTCTGGATTAGGATGGGTTACTGTAAACGAACCGGGAGCAAAAATTGTTGCACACGTACCAAAAGGAGTAAGTGTTTCGCTACGTAAATCTTTAATTTAATATGGAGAGGGATTTATGAAACAATTATATGGTGTAATCGGAAATCCAATTGGACATTCATTATCACCCGTTATGCATAACGATGCATTTGAACACTTGAATATGGATGCCCATTATCATGCATTTCTTGTTAAAGAGGAAGTGCTAGGGGAAGCAGTAAGAGGTTTAAAAGCATTAGGTATTTCAGGATTTAATGTAACAACTCCGCACAAAGTTGCTATTATGGATTACTTGGATGAGATTGACCCGCTAGCAAAACAAATTGGTGCAGTAAATACAGTGGTTCATAAGGATGGAAAACTGATTGGCTATAATACAGATGGAATTGGTTTTGTCCGAGCGCTGCAGGCAATTAGTAGTGAACCACTTCAAGAGAAACGTATTTTACTGCTTGGCGCAGGTGGTGCTAGTCGAGCTATTTATTTTTCTCTTGCTGATGTAGGTGTGAAAGAGATTGATGTAGCTAATCGTACAGTAGATAAGGCGAAAGAACTTATTGCTGCATGTAAGGCTCATGTTAATTCTGTTGCTTTATCGTTAGAAAAAGCAACAGAAGAACAAGGAAATTATGATATTATCATTCAGACGACAACAATAGGTATGCATCCACGCGTCGAATATACACCATTACAAATTTCTTCGTTAAAAAAAGGAACGATTGTATCAGATATAATTTATAATCCATTTGAAACGAAAATTTTATGTGAGGCAAACGAGCAAGGTGCAATGATTCAAAATGGTATTGATATGTTTGTTTATCAAGGGGCACTTGCATTTGAAATGTGGACAGGACGTGTACCGAATATCGATAGAATGAAACAATTAGTTATAAGAAAGCTTGGAGGCTAACATATATGTTAACAGGAAAACAAAAAAGATTTTTACGTGCAAAGGCACATCATTTAACACCGATTTTTCAAGTTGGAAAAGGTGGCGTAAATGAAAATATGGTGAAACAGATTGGAGAAGCATTAGAAGTTCGTGAACTCTTTAAAGTGAGCGTACTACAAAATTGTGAATTTGATCGTCGTGAAGTTGCAGAAGAGCTTGCAAAAGGCGCACGTGCTGAAATCGTTCAAGTAATTGGAAGTACAATCGTTTTATACAAAGAATCTAGAGAAAATAAGCAAATTAAGCTTCCTCGATAAAAAGGCTAGCATATGCTATTTTTATTGCTAGTTCGTAATGATGTAGAGAACGAAACCAATTGAACTTTTATTAACAGTGAACTCTCTTCGGATAGAAATGAAGAGAGTTGCTGTACGTAAAAGGAAGGGGCGTTTCTTTTGAGAAAAATTGGCATCATTGGCGGTACATTTGATCCGCCACATTATGGACATTTGCTAATTGCAAATGAAGTATATCACGCTTTGAATTTAGAAGAAGTATGGTTCTTGCCGAACCAAATTCCACCGCATAAACAAGGGCGGAATATTACAAGTGTAGAAAATCGCTTACAAATGTTAGAGCTTGCGACTGAGGCAGAGGAACATTTTTCTATTTGTTTAGAAGAGCTAAGCAGGAAGGGCCCATCTTATACGTATGACACTATGTTACAATTGACGAAGAAGTATCCGGATGTGCAGTTTCACTTTATTATTGGTGGAGATATGGTTGAGTATTTACCAAAGTGGTATAACATTGAAGCGTTACTTGATCTTGTAACGTTTGTTGGGGTTGCAAGACCTGGTTATACATTGCGTACACCTTATCCTATCACCACTGTGGAAATTCCGGAGTTTGCAGTTTCTTCATCTTTATTGCGTGAGAGATATAAAGAGAAGAAAACATGTAAATATTTACTTCCTGAAAAAGTACAGGTATATATCGAGAGGAATGGGTTGTATGGATCGTGAGAAAGCACTTCATATTGTCAAACAACAAATGCATGAAAAACGTTATATACACACAATTGGTGTAATGGAGACAGCAATTGAACTTGCTAAGTTATACGGTGTGGATGAAAAAAAGGCTGAAGTTGCAGCTGTATTCCATGATTATGCGAAGTGTAGAGCGATTTCTGAGATGGAAGAGATTATTAAAAGTGAAGATTTGCCGAAAGATTTACTTTGTTATAACAAAGAGTTATGGCATGCACCTGTTGGGGCATACTTAGTAGAAAAAGAAGTAGGCATTACGGATCCTGAAATCCTGCAAGCTATTACATATCATACAAGTGGTCATGAGAAAATGACGATGTTAGATAAAGTAATTTATGTAGCTGATTACATTGAGCCTGGGCGAAAGTTTCCAGGGGTGGAGGAAGCTCGCAAACTCGCATATACGGATATAAATCAAGCTTTATTATTTGCGTTAAAGCGAACAATTCAATTTTTAATGGAAAAAAATCAAACGATTTATCCATTAACATTCCAAACATACAACGCAGTTATCAAGGAGGAAATTAGTAGATGAAAGATAAAGATTTATTAGTATTAGCAGCAAAAGCGGCTGATGATAAGAGAGCAGAAGATATGGTTGTCCTAAATATGCAAGGTATTTCACCAATTGCAGATTATTTTATTATTTGTCACGGTAACTCAGATAAGCAAGTGCAAGCAATTGCGCGTGAAATTAAATCAAAAGCACATGAGTTCCAAATCGACGTACAACGTATGGAAGGTTTTGACGAAGCACGCTGGGTGTTAGTTGACCTTGGAGATGTAGTTGCCCATGTATTCCATAAAGATGAGCGTAATCACTATAATTTAGAGCGTCTTTGGGGCGATGTGCCGCGTGAAGATATTACAGACGAGCTAGACCAATGAAATACGAACAATTTGCATTGTTGTACGACGAACTAATGAATGATGTTCCTTATGATAAATGGGTGGAATTCACAGAGGAAAGTTTACAGCAAGCGGATATGAAAGAGGCGAAGATTCTTGATGTAGCATGCGGTACTGGTAATGTAACACTTCCGCTTGTACAAAAGGGTTACGATTTAATCGGTGTCGATCTTTCAGAAGAAATGTTAACGGTCGCTCAGCAAAAACTAGGCGGAGAAGGATATTTTATTCCTTTTTACCAACAAGACATGCGAGAGCTTGATGTTCCGGGTGAGTTTGACTGTGTAACTATTTTTTGTGATTCATTAAATTATGTATTGCAAGAAGATGGAGTGCAAGAAACATTTCGAAGAGTGTTTCACCATTTACGTCAAGATGGTTTGTTTTTATTTGATGTACATTCTTTATATAAAATACATCATGTATTTCAAAATGAAACATACACAGTGAATGGAGAAGAAATATCTCTTATTTGGAATTGCTTCCCTGGTGAAGAGTCAAATAGTGTAGAACATGACTTAACATTCTTTGTTCAAGACCCAGAAGAAGATGTGTACCATCGTTTTGACGAATGTCACGTGCAACGTGCATATCAGGTTGAAGAGTTAACGAAATGGCTTGAAGAAGCTGGTTTTACAGTGCTTCGCGTGACTGGTGACTTTGAACGACTTGAAGTTACAGAACAAACAGAGCGTATTTTCTTCATGGCGAAGAAAAATGGATAGAGTGAAACTTTAATCAGCGGGGGGCGAAGCCCCTCGCTGATTATTAGTTGAACCAATCGGGCTTTTACGGGCAGTTGATCCCTCACCTAACTGCTTTGCTTTCGCTGAGTTTTGAGGTGGGGTCTTACTGTCCAGCAAATAGCGGGATAAAACAAAAGCAACCGAGAAGGTTGCTTTTGTTTTGTAAAGAAGCTGTAATTTTAGTTCTAGAATAATAAGAAGATGATATACGTGAAGTGTGAAAATGCTAGTTTAAGTGAAAATGCAATGAAAAAAAGTAAGTATTTATAAAAAGGATTTGGAATGACGATGACGTATTTATTATGTGTGTTTATTGAATTGCTGATCAACGCATTTTAAATCTTCATCAAATTTCTCGTGTGTCCGCTCAATTAATTTATGAAACATATCCCCAACATGTTCTTCTAAAACAAGAATGCCTTCTCCTGTAACGCCGCCCTTAACACATACTTTTTCTTGTAAAGTAGGCAATGTGAAAATCCCTTTTTCAAGTAGTTTCCCCATTCCAACGACCATTTCACTTACTAAAGTAGTGGCTTCTTCATGTGTAATATTTGTTTTATCTACAGCAGCGTTAATGAAACATTGTAATAAATAACTAAAGAATGCAGGGCCACAGCTTGCTATATCAGATGAAACGCGCGTTATATCTTCTTCTATTACAAGGGGAGTGGAAATGTTTTTGAATAGGCGAAATAGTTTTTGTTGCCACTCTTCGGAGCATTTACTTCCAAATGTAAATAGTGATGCGCCAGACAGGGCGCGGTTTGTAATGCTCGGAATGATACGTGCGACGTGGCAAGGTACAAGTGTCTCTAATTGTGATGGAGATATTGGACTTGTGATAGAAACTAAGCACTTTTCATCAGAAAAATGTTCAGCGTATTTTTGTAGGATCGGGTATATATCTATTGGCTTTACGCAAATAAAAATAAGATGTGATCGTTCGATTACCTCATCGATAGTTTTGGCTATATGAACAGAAGGGTATTTTTCCTTTATATGATATGCTTTGGCGGGCGTTCGATTAATGATTGTAAGGCACGAAGGTTTGACAGCACGGGTTTCTAAAAATGCGTCGATTAGTATATTCCCCATGTTCCCTGTCCCTATAATTCCTATGTTCAATGTTTCATCCCTCCTTCGTAACAGCTTTCTCCTAAACAATATGAATGATGTTATAAATTTATGATTAGAGGTGAAAAATGATGTGGGATTTTCCAAAGAAATGGTTAGGGTTAGTAGCTATTATTGGAACTGTACTTTTTCTTCTTTTCTGGAAAACGAACCAGCATACAGAGCAGTCCTTCATTGCAACGGATGTTCAAGCGAAAGAGATAGAGAAAAAAAGTAAACCGAAAATATCGGATACAAAGCAGCAGAAAAAAATAATTGTAATTGATATGAAAGGGGCTGTTGTTAAAGAGGGGGTGTATGAAATGAAAGAAGGGGACCGGGTCAAGGATGCCATTGAAAAGGCAGGTGGATTTTTGCCCGAGGCAGATAGGAAGAAGGTAAATTTAGCGCAAATAGTACAAGACCAAATGATCCTTTATGTACCGAATAAAAACGAACAAGTGCAAGAAGTAGCTGCTATTTCAAAGGGGGAGGGGAAAGTTCAAATAAATGCAGCTTCTAAAGAACAACTTGAAAAAATTACAGGCATTGGTTCTCGGAAAGCAGAAAGTATTTTGAAATATCGAGAGGAACATGGACCGTTTCAGAAAATAGAAGATTTGTTAGAGATTGATGGGATTGGTGTGAAGTCTCTGGAAAAAATAAAAGATCAAATTATTATTCCATAAAAGATTGACGAAGTTTTTCTTCATTCGCTACACTACAAGTAGACAAAAAAGTAGGTGAAAAATATGGAACGAATTTCATGGGATCAATATTTTATGACGCAAAGCCATTTGCTATCTTTACGTAGTACATGTACAAGGCTTGCAGTAGGAGCGACGATCGTTCGTGATAAACGAATTATTGCTGGTGGATATAATGGTTCAATTAAAGGTGGCGTACATTGTATAGATGACGGATGCTACGTCATTGATAATCATTGTGTTCGTACAATTCACGCTGAAATGAATGCTTTATTACAATGTGCAAAGTTTGGTGTGAAAACGGAGGAAGCAGAAATTTATGTTACGCATTTCCCTTGTTTACAATGTTGTAAGGCAATTATTCAAAGTGGCATTACAGCGGTTTATTATGCGCAGGATTATAAAAATCATCCATATGCCGTAGAGTTATTTGAAAAAGCGAATGTAACAGTGAAACACGTTCCGCTAGAATATAATATTGCAGCATTAGAGGATCAAAAGCGTCATATGGAGTTAAAAGAACTATTTGCATCTTTAGAAAAAGAGAACTTATCAATGGAAGAATTACAGCACTTATTCACGAAAGCAAAAATGATGCTATAAGGAGTGGGTATGAGTTGCAAGGACAATGGGGCTATGTTGCAATCTCATTTATAGTAGGGATTGCAATCGCCTTCTCCTCTTCGGTTTTATTGCTGGCTTGTGGTCTCGTTCTATATGTTTTCTTTTGTTTGTATCGTACTTCGCGTAAAACCTTCTTTTTTTGTATGATAGCGTGTTTTAGCGGCGTTATGTACACTACGTATGTTCAAGGGCAAAATAATCCTCTAGGAGACTTCTATGAAGTTACAAGAGGATTGATACGAAATACCCCTCTTATTAACGGCGATCGCCTATCATTTCAAGTTGAAGATCAGAATAAAAATATAGTGCAGTTAAGTTACAAAATTAAATCAGCCGTGGAAAAGAAACAACTGCGACAATTACATGCAGGAGTATCATGTATATTCGAAGGTGAGAGAAAAGAACCGCAAATAGCCCGTAATTTTCATGGTTTTAATTACCGGGATTATTTGTATAGGCAAAATATTCATTTCACATTTGATACTACATATATTTCTGAATGCCAGAAAACATCATTGTCACTCGTGCAATGGATTCTTCTTTTGAGACAGCAAGCAATCTCGGGAGTTACAGAAATGTTTCCAGAGCAATCAGGTGCTTTTATGAATGCATTAGTATTTGGTGATAGACAGCAAATGATATTTGAAGTTGAAGAGCAATATCAACAATTTGGTCTTGTGCATTTGTTGGCGATTTCAGGATCGCATATCGTATTGTTAATGGTGATCGTGTATTTTATTTTGCTAAGAAGTGGTGTGACGAGGGAGGTAGCAACAGTATGTCTTATCTTCTGTATTCCTCTATATATGATTTTAGCAGGAGCATCACCGTCTGTTATAAGAGCTTCTATAACAGGAGTTTTGATGTTAGTTGCTTTCATGTGTTCTATTCGTTTATCTAGCTTAGACGCTTTAAGTGTAACAGCTATATGTATGCTTATATTTGATCCATATCTTATTTTTAATATCGGCTTTCAGTTTTCTTTCGTTGGTAGTTTTGCTTTACTCTTATCTGCCCCACTTTTACTAGAGAGTAGTAATGGAGTAATCAGAAATTCTATTTATATTTCTCTTATTTCGCAGCTCGTTAGTACTCCAATTTTGTTATATCACTTCGGTTACTTTTCTCCATATAGTATTTTTCTGAATTTCCTATACGTTCCGTTTTTATCTCTCATTGTATTGCCGTGTAGTATTATTATTTTGGTATGTATACCGATTGTTCCGTTTCTTGCAAAAGGACTTGCGAATGTACTATCAGTAGGTTTGAATCTTTCTAATGCTTTTCTAAATTATTGTGAAAGTTTACCATTTACCCGCCTTATTTTCGGGCAAACGTCTATACTTCTGGTAGCTCTATATTGCGTGAGTATTGTTAGTATAGTAATGGTTTGGGAAAGGCGGATGTCGAAGGGGATTATGTTCATAGCTTCGGGTATATTTCTTTTTGTTTGTACATGTCATTATGTATATCCGTATTTTCGGGAAAGCGGTAGTGTTACATTTCTTGATGTTGGACAGGGAGACGCAATTTTAATTCGCCTCCCGTACGATAAAGAAATTTACCTCATTGATACTGGTGGAACAATTCGTGTAAATAAGGAAGAATGGCAACGGAAAAAGCATGAATTTTCTGTTGGACAGGATGTTTTAATCCCTTATTTACAAAAGGAAGGAATTAAAACAATAGATAAATTAATCGTAACGCATGGAGATGCGGATCATATAGGTGCTGCGCAAGAGTTATTATCAAATATGACCGTGAAAGAAGTTGTATTTGGCCGAAAGGAACAAGATGCGGTATTAGAAAAATTGGTAAAGAAACAGGCGTTAGAAAAGGGAGTGAAAATAAGAGAAGTGGGAGAAGGAGAGAGTTGGAGCGTAAATGAAGCGGAATTTTTCGTACTAGCTCCAACAGGAAAGGAAAGAAGTGAAAATAATGCTTCAATTGTACTATGGGCAAAATTAGGAGGGTTAACGTGGCTGTTTACAGGTGATTTAGAAGAAGAAGGAGAGAAATTTTTAGTAGCTACGTATCCAGAGTTGCGGGCGGATGTTTTAAAGGTTGCTCATCATGGGAGTAACACGTCATCTATAGTGCCTTTTTTGAGCGCTGTACAGCCTAATGTAGCGATTATTTCTGCTGGTGAGCGTAATAGGTATGGGCACCCTCATAAGGAAGTTATAGAGCGTTTTGAGAGGATGGGGATTGAAATATGGCGTACGGATAAGCAAGGTGCTATTTCCTATGTTTTTAAAGGGGAACACGGAACCTTTCGTAGCAAAATCACATATGATGAAACACATAATAGATAAAAAAGAAGACTGCCAGTAAGCAGCAGTCTTTAAGAACCAATAAATTTAATAACAGTTGCAATGATGAAAAGTGTTGCGAAAAAACCAAATGAGACGATAAATCCTACCCCTGAATCAATAGCGTCATTGCGTTTACTTTGAACGTTTTGTTCAAAATCATTCATTTAGAATCCCTCCCCAACATTCCACTTTAGTATAAAATATTGTCAGAAAAAAATCTACAATTTCCATATGAAGAGAAATCGAGTGTTTTTACTACTTTTAGATCAGGAAGTAACGTGAGTTTTTTGTTTCCAAGCATGTTAACAGTTGGCACTTATACTCGAATTTTTATTGTGAATAATAAAGGGAAGGTGATTACCGCACACCAATAAGAAACCCGGGGCTTATTGCGTGGCGTTTAATATAAATAAAGGGACGGGTTATACAGCCTGTTCCTTTGTACTTGTAAAACAAAAGCTAGGGCATTAGTATAAATATATATTGCCAAGTTAGGGAGTAGGAAAAAGTATGAGTGATATACATAAAAAGATTAAAAAGAAGCAGTTTGCTCCGTTATATTTACTGTATGGAACGGAAGAGTTTTTTATAAATGAAACGATAAAGCTTATTACAACAGAAGCGCTTGAAGAGGAAGATCGCGAGTTTAATGTTGTGACATATGATTTAGAAGAAGCGTATTTAGAAGATGTGGTTGAGGACGCACGTACACTTCCTTTTTTCGGAGAACGTAAAGTGCTATTAATAAAATCACCACTATTTTTAACTTCACAAAAAGAAAAATTAGAGCAAAATATGAAAATTTTAGAAGAATATATTGGGGAGCCTTCTCCATTTTCTATTCTTGTTTTTGTTGCGCCTTACGAAAAACTTGATGAACGAAAAAAAATTACAAAACTATTAAAGAAAACAGCGGACGTAGTAGAAGCGAATGCGATGCAAGTGCAGGATGTTCAGAAGTGGATTGTTGCTCGTGCAGATGAAGTGCATGTACATATTGATAATGCGGCTGTTAGTTTGTTGTTAGAACTTGTGGGAAGTAATGTAACGATGTTGGCGAAGGAAATGGACAAGTTAACGTTATACGTCGGTATGGGCGGAGAGATTACCCCGAAACTTGTTGCAGAGCTTGTGCCAAAATCGGTTGAACAAAATGTGTTTGCTTTAACAGAAAAAGTGGTAAAAAAAGATATTGCGGGTGCGATGCAAATTTTGGATGGATTATTTACGCAGCAGGAAGAACCAATTAAACTGCTTGCGTTATTAGTGAGTCAATTCCGCTTGCTGCATCAAGTGAAAGAGTTACAACAACGTGGTTATGGGCAAAATCAAATAGCGTCTCATATTGGTGTGCATCCGTATCGTGTAAAGCTGGCGATGAATCAAACAAAGTTTTTCTCTTTTGAAGAATTAAAAAAAGTGATTATAGAATTAGCAGAAGCTGATTATAGTATGAAAACGGGAAAGATGGATAAGAAGCTTGTACTCGAGTTTTTCTTAATGCGATTAAATCATATGTAGTGATACAAAAAAGTTCACGTACTAAGTACGTGAACTTTTTTGTATATAAAAAAACGACCCAAATGGATCGTTTTTTAAACGCCTTACGCGTTTACTTGTTTCGCTAAGCGAGATTTTTGACGAGCTGCAGCGTTTTGGTGGATAAGACCTTTACGAGCTGCTTTGTCAAGTTTTTTAGAAGCAGTTTTGAAAGCTTCTTTAGCATTTTCAAGATCGTTATTAGTAACTAAAGCTTCTACAGTTTTAACAGCAGAACGCATGTCAGACTTGATAGAAGCGTTATGTGAACGACGCTCTTCGCTAAGTTTAGCGCGTTTGATAGCAGATTTGATGTTTGCCATACTTTTCACCTCCCTGGTGCAATCGAATGACTCGATTCTTACATAGAACAAGTGATATTTTATCAAACGGTGAAGAGAATTGCAATAGTATATCAATGAAATTTCACGTAAAGGAAAGAATGACCTAATATAACTTTGGGAAATCTAACGATATTTACTATGAATTACGGAGGAGATACGATGAAAGAACCATTAGATTTAAGTAAATATAGTGTTAGAACTGACCTTGCTGTAGAGGCACATCAAATGCTGCAAGAGCGCCAGGAAGAGCAAAAAGGGATACAAGGAGTTATTGTAAAAGAGAGGGAAGAAGAAGGTATTACTATTACGAAAGTAACGATTGATGAAGTTGCCTCTGAATCGATGGGTAAAAAACCTGGAAATTATTTAACACTTGAAGTACAAGGTATACGTCAACAAGATACGGAACTGCAACAAAAAGTAGAGCGTGTTTTTGCAAAAGAATTTTCTTATTTCTTAGAAGAGGTTGGCGTTACGAAAGAAGCGAGTTGTTTAATTGTTGGTCTTGGGAATTGGAATGTAACGCCAGATGCGCTTGGACCAATCGTTGTAGAAAATGTATTGGTAACGAGACATTTGTTTCAATTGCAGCCTGAAAGTGTAGAAGAAGGGTTTAGGCCTGTTAGTGCAATTCGACCGGGGGTAATGGGAATTACAGGAATTGAAACGAGTGATGTCATTTATGGAATCATTGAGAAGACAAAGCCAGACTTTGTCATTGCAATTGATGCATTAGCTGCCCGTTCTATTGAACGAGTAAATAGTACGATACAAATTTCTGATACGGGAATTCATCCTGGATCGGGTGTTGGGAATAAACGTAAGGAACTCAGTAAAGAGACATTGAGTATTCCTGTTATCGCGATTGGTGTTCCGACTGTGGTTGATGCCGTTTCGATTACAAGTGATACAATTGATTTTATTTTGAAACATTTTGGACGGGAGATGAAAGAAGGAAACAAACCTTCACGTTCTTTGTTGCCAGCTGGTTTTACATTTGGAGAAAAGAAAAAATTAACAGAAGAAGATATGCCGGATGAAAAGAGCCGGAATATGTTTTTAGGTGCTGTAGGTACACTGGAAGATGAAGAAAAGAGAAAATTAATTTATGAAGTGTTATCTCCTCTTGGCCATAATTTAATGGTGACTCCGAAAGAAGTGGATGCTTTCATAGAGGATATGGCAAATGTAATAGCGAGTGGTTTAAATGCAGCCTTACATCATCAAATTGACCAAGATAATACAGGAGCATATACACATTGATGGGAAGAGACGATAATCATTTAAGCCGCTTTTCGCTTTTATGTATATGTAGTGCGGCCTTATGTTTACTTATGATCATAGCAGGGGTGGCACTTGCTAATCATGGTTTGAAAAGTATGAAAGGTTATCAGCAAATGTCGTATGAACAAATAGCTCATATGACAGGAACAGAGGGTGCGGGTGCTGAATCAGAAATTTTGGGAAGTTCGTTTTCCGTTACTGAAAAACAAAAACAATTAGAACGCTTAAAAAGTTTTAATGTTGTAGAAGGAATTGGTATGGCAATAGCAAGTGCTACTTACGAAGTAACAAAGTTTGGAACGGATATAGTTGTTGGGAAAGTGAAAGAGATTTTTAGTTAAGGGTAGCAGGAAGAACGGTTGTCTTACCATTTTGTACGACAGCCGTTTTTAAATTTGAAAAAGGTTTGTCTCTTATGGTTTGTTCGCATAAGATATAGATAGAATGATTTGTATTGTAAGCGGCACGAGTTTTCATTGAATCTTTGCTGCTCTATTGATATAATCAGTGCTAGTGTATATTGGCGAGACTATTAGGAGTTGAGAACATAGATGAACAAAGAAGAAAGAGCAAAAAGACAGTCCAAAATCCGTAATTTCTCTATCATTGCTCATATTGACCACGGAAAATCAACGTTAGCAGACCGTATTTTAGAGAAAACAAACGCGTTAACACAACGTGAAATGAAAGCTCAATTGCTTGACTCTATGGATTTAGAGCGTGAGCGCGGTATTACAATTAAATTAAATGCAGTACAACTAATGTATAAAGCGAAAGACGGTGAAGAGTATATTCTTCACTTAATCGATACTCCAGGACATGTCGACTTTACGTACGAAGTATCTCGTAGTTTAGCGGCTTGTGAAGGTGCAATTCTTGTTGTGGATGCAGCGCAAGGGATTGAGGCGCAAACATTAGCGAACGTATATTTAGCGCTTGATAATAATTTAGAAATATTACCAGTTATTAATAAGATCGACTTACCAAGTGCGGACCCAGAACGTGTACGTCAAGAGGTAGAAGATGTAATTGGTTTAGATGCATCGGAAGCTGTACTTGCTTCAGCGAAAGCTGGTATTGGTATTGAAGATATTTTAGAACAAATCGTTGAAAAGGTACCGGCTCCAACAGGTGATTCAGAAGAGCCTTTACAATGTATGATTTTCGATTCTTTATATGATCCGTACCGCGGTGTAATTGCATATATCCGTGTTGTAAATGGAACGGTAAAAGTTGGCGATAAAGTACGTATGATGGCAACTGGAAAAGAATTTGAAGTAACAGAAGTAGGTGTGTTTACACCGAAAACAACGCAACGTGACGAGTTAACAGTAGGTGATGTAGGTTTCTTAGCGGCATCTATTAAAAACGTAGGTGATACACGTGTAGGTGATACGATTACACATGCAAAACGTCCGGCTGCAGAGGCGTTAGCAGGGTATCGTAAGTTAAACCCAATGGTATTCTGTGGTTTATATCCAATCGATTCTGCCCGTTATAACGACTTGCGTGATGCGTTAGAAAAATTAGAATTGAATGATTCTGCTCTTGAATTTGAGCCTGAAACATCTCAAGCTTTAGGTTTTGGTTTCCGTTGTGGTTTCTTAGGACTACTTCACATGGAAATTATTCAAGAACGTATTGAACGTGAATTCAAGATTGACTTAATTACAACAGCGCCAAGCGTTATTTATAAAGTTTATTTAACAAACGGTGAAGATGTTATTGTTGATAATCCATCTAATATGCCAGATCCACAGTCTATCGACCGTGTAGAAGAGCCTTTTGTGAAGGCGTCAATTATGGTTCCGAATGACTATGTTGGAGCAGTAATGGAAATTTGCCAAGGTAAACGTGGAACGTTTATTGATATGCAATATTTAGATGAAACACGTGTTACACTAACATACGAAATTCCGTTATCAGAAATCGTATATGATTTCTTTGATCAATTGAAATCAAATACGAAAGGATATGCATCATTTGACTACGAGTTAATTGGTTATAAACCGTCTAAACTTGTGAAAATGGATATTCTTTTAAATAATGAACAAGTAGATGCTTTATCATTTATCGTGCATCGTGATTCAGCGTATGACCGTGGTAAAGTAATCGTAGAGAAATTAAAAGAATTAATTCCAAGGCAACAGTTCGAAGTACCAATTCAGGCGACTATCGGAAACAAGGTTGTAGCACGTTCTACAATTAAGGCGATGCGTAAAAACGTACTTGCTAAATGTTACGGTGGTGACATTTCTCGTAAGCGTAAACTTCTTGATAAGCAAAAAGAAGGTAAAAAACGTATGAAGTCTGTTGGTTCTGTAGAAGTACCGCAAGAAGCATTCATGGCTGTACTGAAAATGGATGACAACTAATAATTGGAATAAAAAGAAGTCGTT
The DNA here is from genome assembly GCF_040459695.1 of Bacillus cereus group sp. RP37. Taxonomy (NCBI): domain Bacteria; kingdom Bacillati; phylum Bacillota; class Bacilli; order Caryophanales; family Bacillaceae; genus Bacillus; species Bacillus cereus group sp. RP37. Next base: position 1,110,500 of record NZ_JARVHP010000001.1, read on the forward strand.
TATGCGGCTTCTTTTTTCTATATCATTACTTTTTAGACATCTTAGCATCTCTCATTTACAATAGTGAGAGAGCTTTTTAGTTCATATAGAGTTAGGAGTCTGTTAATGTCCGAAAATATTCGAAAAGATATTCAAGAGAAAATACAAAATGGCAATTTTAATTGTGAAAAGGAATTGACGCTTTCTATTATTAGTGGGAAGTGGAAAGTTGTAATATTGTGGCATCTTGGTGTGGAAGGGCCTCATCGTTTTAGTGAATTACAGCGACTATTCCCAAGCATTTCTCATAAAGTTTTGTCGAACCAATTAAAAGAGTTAATGGAAGATGGGATTGTGGAACGAACAGTATACCCAGAAATTCCTCCGCGAGTGGAGTATTATATGACGGAATTAGGCATGTCGCTTTTACCAATCGTTGAAATGATGTATGATTGGGGAAAAATGCGAATGGAACAAATTCGTAATACGTTAGAGAAGTAAAGAAGCCTCCCGAGCGCGGAGGTTTTCTTTTTAGAAAGGTAGGAGTTATATTTGGTGCAAGCTGCATATATTCATATTCCGTTTTGTCAGCATATTTGTCACTATTGTGATTTTAATAAAGTGTTTATTGAACGCCAGCCGGTCGATCAATATTTAGATTATTTAGAGAAAGAAATAATAAATACAGTCCAAAAGGTACCGTTTGATAGTATGAAAACGATTTTTGTTGGCGGGGGAACTCCGACAGCGTTAAATATGGAGCAGACAAAGAAATTATTAGATATTATAAACCGTCGTTTACGTCCGTTTGCCCCGAAGTGTGAATTAACATTTGAAGCGAATCCGGGTGATTTACCGAAAGAGAAGTTAAATGTATTGCTAGAAGGTGGAGTGAACCGAATTAGTTTTGGTGTGCAAACATTTCGAGATGAGTTGCTTGAGAAAATTGGACGTAAGCATACGAGGGAAGATGCATTTGTAGCAATTAGAGAAGCGCAGGAAGTGGGCTTTAAAAATATAAATGTAGATATTATTTATGCTCTGCCAGGGCAGACGATAGAAGATGTAAAAGAAACATTAGATATTGCCTTTACGCTTGGTGTGCAACATTTCTCGGCATATTCATTAATTGTGGAACCGAAAACTGTGTTTTATAACTTAATGAATAAAGGGAAATTAAGACTTCCAGGTGAAGATCATGAAGCGAAAATGTATGAAATGGTAATGGATGAAATGGAGAAACATGGCTATACCCAGTATGAAATTAGCAATTTCTCAAAAGGTGATAATGAAAGTAGACATAATCTCACATACTGGAATAATGAAGAGTATTATGGATTTGGAGCTGGAGCGCATAGTTATGTAAATGGAGAACGTATCCAAAATGTAGGACCGCTCAAGCAATATTTCAATAAAATCGATGAAACTGGATTTCCGTATTTAGATGTTCACGCGGTGACGGAGAAAGAAAAAATGGAAGAAGAGTTGTTCTTAGGGCTTCGAAAAACAAAAGGTGTGTCAAAAATGGCGTTTCGCAATAAATTTAATGTGGAAATGGATCAAGTTTTCGCGAAGCAGTTACAAAGCAACCAAGAACAAGGATTGCTTGAAGAGAGCGACGGATATGTTCGTTTAACGCGAAAAGGAAAATTATTAGGGAATGAAGTATTCCAATCATTTTTGATTGACTAATTAAATGTTCCATAAACGTGAAAAAGTTTCATTATTTCGTGACGTTTCCGTTGACAATTGAATGTCAATTTTGGTAAGTTATTAATAGATTTAGCACTCAAAGACAAAGAGTGCTAACAGAGGTGATGATGAGATGCTTACGGAACGTCAGCTCTTAATTTTACAAACAATTATTGATGACTTTATTGGATCAGCGCAACCTGTTGGGTCGAGGACGTTGGCTAAGAAAGATGAAATTACATTTAGTTCAGCTACTATTCGAAATGAAATGGCTGATTTAGAAGAACTAGGATTTATTGAAAAAACGCATAGTTCTTCTGGACGTGTTCCTTCTGAGAAAGGATACCGATTTTATGTAGACCATCTTTTAGCGCCGCAAAACTTACCGACCGATGAAATTGTACAAATTAAAGATTTATTTGCTGAAAGAATTTTTGAAGCGGAAAAGATTGCACAGCAATCGGCTCAAATTTTATCAGAGCTTACGAATTATACAGCCATTGTTCTTGGACCGAAGTTAAGCACAAATAAACTTAAAAACGTACAAATTGTACCGCTTGATCGTCAAACTGCAGTCGCTATTATTGTAACGGATACAGGGCATGTACAAAGCAAAACGATTACCGTTCCGGAATCTGTTGATTTATCAGATTTAGAAAAAATGGTTAATATTTTAAATGAAAAACTATCGGGTGTACCAATGGCAGAATTGCATAACAAAATCTTTAAAGAGATTGTTACAGTTTTACGTGGGTATGTTCATAATTACGATAGTGCAATAAAAATGTTAGATGGTACATTTCAAGTTCCTTTATCGGAAAAGATATACTTTGGAGGAAAAGCAAATATGCTTTCGCAGCCAGAGTTCCATGACATTCACAAAGTAAGATCTTTACTTACCATGATTGATAATGAAGCCGAGTTTTATGACATTTTGCGTCATAAACAAGTAGGTATTCAAGTGAAAATTGGTAGGGAAAACTCTGCGACGGCCATGGAAGATTGTAGTTTAATTTCTGCAACATATTCGATTGGAGAAGAACAGCTTGGAACAATTGCTATTTTAGGTCCGACAAGAATGCAATACTCTCGTGTAATTAGTTTGTTACAGTTATTTACGAGACAATTTACTCATGGACTTAAAAAGTAAATGAGAGTAATACATTCGCTCAAGTAATGAAATTTTCATTGCTGTGTGTAATATATAATGCTTAGGTAATTGTGTTCAGCATGATACCTAATACCTTTTAAGGAGGTGAATATTGTGGAAGAGCGTAACGAACAAGTGGTAGAAGAAGTAAAAGAAGCGCAAGCTGAAGAAGCTGTCACGACAGAAAACAGTGAAGAAACTGTAGAAGAAAAAAGTGAGGCTGCTCTTTTACAAAAAAAAGTAGATGAGTTACAAGCGAAACTAACGGAAACGGAAGGTCGCACATTACGTCTACAAGCTGATTTTGAAAATTATAAGCGCCGTGTCCAAATGGATAAACAGGCTGCTGAAAAATATAGAGCACAAAGTCTAGTTTCAGATATTTTGCCAGCTCTTGATAATTTTGAAAGAGCGATGCAAGTGGAAGCAACTGATGAGCAAACGAAATCCTTGTTACAAGGTATGGAAATGGTGCATCGTCAATTGCTAGAAGCGTTGAATAAAGAAGGTGTTGAAGTGATTGAAGCTGTTGGTAAACAGTTTGATCCTAATGAACACCAAGCTATTATGCAAGTGGAAGATAGTGAATTTGAATCAAACGCGGTAGTTGAAGAATTCCAAAAAGGTTATAAACTAAAAGACCGTGTGATTCGCCCATCAATGGTAAAAGTAAATCAATAATTTACATAAAAGTAGGAGGATTCGCCATGAGTAAAATTATCGGTATTGACTTAGGTACAACAAACTCTTGTGTAGCTGTTATGGAAGGTGGAGAACCAAAGGTTATCCCAAATCCAGAAGGAAACCGTACAACACCTTCTGTTGTAGCTTTCAAAAATGAAGAGCGTCAAGTTGGGGAAGTTGCAAAGCGTCAAGCAATTACAAACCCAAATACAATCATGTCTGTTAAACGTCATATGGGTACAGACTACAAAGTAGAAGTTGAAGGTAAAGATTATACACCTCAAGAAATTTCTGCAATCATTTTACAAAACTTAAAAGCTTCTGCAGAAGCATACTTAGGTGAAACAGTAACGAAAGCTGTTATTACAGTACCTGCATACTTCAACGATGCAGAACGTCAAGCGACAAAAGATGCTGGTCGTATCGCTGGTTTAGAAGTTGAGCGTATCATTAACGAGCCAACAGCAGCGGCGCTTGCTTATGGTTTAGAAAAACAAGATGAAGAGCAAAAAATCTTAGTATATGACTTAGGTGGCGGTACATTTGACGTATCTATCCTTGAGTTAGCAGACGGCACATTCGAAGTTATTTCAACTGCTGGTGACAACCGTCTTGGTGGAGATGACTTTGACCAAGTTATTATTGACCACTTAGTAGCTGAGTTCAAAAAAGAAAATAACATTGATTTAAGCCAAGATAAAATGGCACTTCAACGTTTGAAAGATGCAGCTGAAAAAGCGAAAAAAGATCTTTCTGGCGTAACACAAACACAAATTTCATTACCATTCATTAGTGCTGGAGCTGCTGGTCCATTACACTTAGAATTAACGTTAACAAGAGCGAAATTCGAAGAACTTTCAGCAGGTCTTGTTGAAAGAACGTTAGAGCCAACTCGTCGTGCATTAAAAGACGCTGGTTTTGCTCCAAGCGAATTAGATAAAGTTATCCTTGTTGGTGGATCTACTCGTATCCCAGCTGTACAAGAAGCTATTAAACGTGAAACTGGTAAAGAACCATATAAAGGTGTAAACCCTGATGAAGTTGTAGCATTAGGTGCTGCAGTTCAAGGTGGCGTACTTACTGGTGATGTAGAAGGCGTACTATTATTAGACGTAACTCCACTTTCTTTAGGTATTGAAACTATGGGTGGTGTGTTCACGAAATTAATCGAGCGTAACACTACAATTCCAACAAGTAAGTCACAAGTATTCTCAACAGCTGCTGATAACCAACCGGCAGTAGACATTCACGTATTACAAGGTGAGCGTCCAATGTCAGCTGACAACAAAACGTTAGGTCGTTTCCAATTAACAGACCTTCCACCAGCACCACGTGGTATTCCACAAATCGAAGTAACATTCGATATTGATGCGAACGGTATCGTTAACGTACGTGCAAAAGACTTAGGAACAAGCAAAGAGCAAGCTATTACAATCCAATCTTCTTCAGGTCTTTCTGATGAAGAAGTAGATCGTATGGTACAAGAAGCAGAAGCAAATGCTGACGCTGACCAAAAACGTAAGGAAGAAGTTGAACTTCGTAACGAAGCTGACCAACTTGTATTCCAAACGGATAAAGTTGTAAAAGATTTAGAAGGTAAAGTGGATGCGGCTGAAGTTGCAAAAGCAACAGAAGCGAAGGAAGCATTACAAGCTGCGATTGAGAAGAACGAGCTTGAGGAAATCCGTGCGAAAAAAGACGCTTTACAAGAAATCGTACAACAATTAACAGTTAAATTATACGAGCAAGCTCAAGCAGCTGCAGGGCAAGCAGAAGGTGCACAAGGCGCACAAGATGCTGGCGCGAAGAAAGACAATGTAGTAGACGCTGAGTTTGAAGAAGTAAAAGAAGATAAGTAATATAAATAAGTAAGATGACAAAAAGTCAAAGTCAAGCGTGCCTTGGCTTTGGCTTTTTTCATGAATGAGAAGAAATGTGTGAGGTTCTTAAGTTTTTTACTTTGCATACTGTAAGTGAGGAAACTTTGTTGCAAAGCACTTTCTTTCGGTGTTAAAATTACGTTTATGTGAAAGATTCGGGGGTTGTAAATTTATGAGTAAACGAGATTATTATGAGGTCCTTGGCCTTAGCAAAGGTGCTTCTAAAGATGAAATAAAAAAAGCGTATCGTCGTTTGGCTAAAAAATACCATCCAGACGTAAGTAAAGAAGAAAATGCAATTGAAAAGTTTAAAGAAGTACAAGAAGCATACGAAGTATTAAGTGATGATCAAAAGCGCGCGCAATACGATCAATTTGGTCATGCTGGTGCAAATCAAGGTTTCGGTGGCTTTGGCGGCGGAGGAGACTTCGGCGGTGGCTTCGGTTTCGAAGATATCTTTAGTTCATTCTTTGGCGGTGGTGGCGGCAGACGTCGTGATCCAAATGCTCCGCGTCAAGGTGCTGACTTACAATACCAAGTTACTTTAGAGTTTGAAGAAGCTATTTTTGGTAAAGAGTTAAATGTTGAGATTCCAGTAGAAGATCCATGTGATACTTGTAAAGGTAGCGGAGCAAAACCAGGAACTTCAAAAGAAACATGTAAACATTGTTCAGGATCAGGTCAAGTAAGTGTAGAACAAAATACACCGTTTGGTCGTATTGTAAACCGTCAAGCTTGTGGTCATTGTTCAGGAACTGGTCAAATGATTAAAGAAAAATGTACGACATGTCACGGTTCTGGTAAAGTACGTAAACGTAAAAAAATCAATGTTAAAATTCCAGCAGGTATCGATAATGGTCAACAAATTCGTGTATCTGGAAAAGGTGAAGCGGGCGTAAATGGCGGACCGGCAGGAGATTTATATGTTGTTGTTCATGTAAGAAATCATGAATTCTTTGAGCGTGAAGGAGATCACATTATTTGCGAAATGCCATTAACATTTGCGCAAATGGCACTTGGTGCTGAAGTGGAAGTTCCTACTGTTCATGGGAAAGTGAAGCTGAAAATTCCAGCAGGAACACAAACAGGAACAGAATTCCGCTTAAAAGGAAAAGGTGCGCCGAACGTACGTGGATACGGTCAAGGAGATCAATATGTAGTTGTTCGTGTTGTTGTACCGACGAAATTAACTTCACATCAAAAAGATTTATTACGTGAATTTGCGGGACAAGAAGAGCAGGATGATAGTTTATTTGGAAAGCTTAAACGTGCTTTCAAAGGGGAATAATGGAAATAAAAAATGGAGTTGGTAAATTGTGAAATGGTCAGAAATTAGTATTCATACAACAGAAGAAGCAGTAGAAGCTGTCTCTCATATTTTACATGAAGCTGGTGCTAGTGGAGTTGCGATTGAGGATCCAGCAGAGTTGACGAAAGAGCGCGAGCAACAATACGGTGAAATTTATGCATTGAACCCAGATGAGTATCCGGCAGAAGGTGTATTAATAAAAGCATACTTCCCGCAAACGGATTCTTTACATGAAACGATTGCAGGTGTAAAATCATCTATTGATATGCTTCCATCTTACGACATTGAAATTGGTACTGGAAATATTACCGTTAACGAAGTCAATGAAGAAGATTGGGCTACTGCTTGGAAAAAATATTACCATCCAGTACAAATTTCTGATACATTCACAATTGTGCCGACGTGGGAAGAGTATACACCAGCTTCTCCGGAAGAAAAAATTATTGAATTAGATCCAGGTATGGCGTTTGGGACAGGAACTCATCCGACAACAACGATGTGTATTCGTGCTTTAGAAAAAACAGTTAAGCCAGGTGACACTATCATTGATGTAGGAACAGGTTCTGGTGTACTTAGTATTGCAGCGGCAAAATTAGGTGCGTCTTCTGTTCAGGCGTATGATTTAGATCCAGTTGCAGTTGAAAGTGCAGAAATGAACGTACGTTTAAATAAAACAGATGATATCGTGTCTGTTGGGCAAAATAGTCTTTTAGAAGGTATTGAAGGTCCTGTTGATTTAATCGTAGCTAACTTATTAGCAGAAATTATTCTTTTATTCCCTGAGGATGCAGCGAGAGTTGTGAAGTCAGGCGGATTATTTATTACATCGGGCATTATTGCTGCGAAGGAAAAGGTAATTTCGGAGGCGCTAGAAAAAGCTGGATTTACAATTGAAGAAGTGTTACGAATGGAAGATTGGGTAGCAATTATTGCACGAAATGCGTAATATAGATTTTAGTCTATAATGAAAAGGGGGAGTCTCTCACTATAAGGTGAGGGACTTGCCGTTTGTTATATGAAAAATGATAACGTTTCGTTCCTTTCGTAAGTATTGACTTACGAAAGGAACGAAACTCTACTAAGGTGATTATATGCAACGTTATTTTGTAGAAGAGAAATATGTAAATGAGACAAGTATTCGCATTGTAGGTGATGACGTACATCATATCGCAAGAGTGATGCGTATGTCAGCTGGAGATCACATTTATTGCTGTGTAAACGGAAAAACAGCAGTATGTTCAATTGATGAAATTACCAGTGAATTTATTAATACGGCTATTGTAGAATGGGTAGAGGCGTCAAGTGAACTTCCTGTTTTCGTGACGATTGCAAGTGGACTGCCAAAAGGAGACAAGCTAGAGTTAATTTTCCAAAAAGGAACAGAGCTTGGGGCAGCTGCATTTTTACCATTTCAAGCATCCCGCTCTATCGTAAAATGGGATGCGAAAAAAGCTGATAAAAAAGTTGAGCGTTTAAGAAAAATTGTGAAAGAAGCTGCGGAACAATCACATAGAAGTGAAGTTCCAGAAGTGCATGCTCCGGCATCGTTTAAACAATTGCTTTCAATGAGTGGTGAGTATGATGTTTGTCTTGTTGCTTACGAAGAGGAAGCGAAACAAGGCGAGAAATCTAATTTTGCGAAAGCTTTAACAACGATGAAACCAGGTCAAAAGCTATTGATTGTATTTGGCCCAGAAGGCGGTTTAGCTGAGGAAGAGATTACAGCGCTTCGTGAACATAAATTTGTACCATGTAGTTTAGGACCAAGAATTTTAAGAACAGAAACGGCGCCGTTATACGCGTTAAGTGCTGCTTCGTATCATTTTGAATTGATGGGGTGATGATCAATGTCAACTGTTGCGTTCCATACGTTAGGTTGTAAAGTAAACCACTATGAAACAGAAGCCATTTGGCAATTGTTTAAACAAGGTGGTTATGAAAGAACTGAATATGAAAAGAAATCTGATGTATATGTTATTAATACATGTACAGTAACGAATACGGGAGATAAGAAAAGTCGTCAAGTTATTAGACGTGCTGTTCGTCAAAATCCGGATGCGGTTATTTGTGTAACGGGATGTTATGCACAAACATCTCCAGCGGAAATTATGGCGATTCCAGGTGTAGATATTGTAGTTGGTACACAGGATCGTGAAAAGATGTTAGGATACATCGAAGAATTCCGCAAAGAGCGTCAACCAATTAATGCTGTCCGCAACATTATGAAAACACGTGTATATGAAGAACTTGATGTACCTTATTTCACGGATCGTACACGTGCATCTTTAAAAATACAAGAAGGCTGCAATAACTTCTGTACATTCTGTATTATTCCGTGGGCGCGTGGCCTAATGCGTTCTCGTGATGGAAAAGAAGTTATTAAACAAGCACAACAATTAGTAGATGCTGGCTATAAAGAAATCGTATTAACAGGTATTCATACAGGTGGGTACGGTGAAGATATTAAAGATTATAACTTAGCTGGATTACTTCGTGATATGGAAGCAGAAGTAGGTGGATTAAAACGTCTTCGTATTTCTTCTATTGAAGCGAGTCAAATTTCAGATGAAGTAATTGAAGTGTTAGATAAGTCTGAAGTAGTTGTCCGCCACTTGCACATTCCGTTGCAATCTGGATCTAATACTGTATTAAAACGTATGCGTCGTAAGTATACGATGGAATTTTTCCAAGAACGTTTAGATCGTTTGAAAGAAGCGTTACCAGGCCTTGCGATTACATCGGATGTAATTGTTGGTTTCCCAGGTGAAACGGAAGAAGAATTCATGGAAACATACAATTTCATTAAAGAGAATCGTTTCTCTGAGTTACACGTGTTCCCTTACTCCAAACGTACAGGAACACCTGCAGCGCGAATGGAAGATCAAGTTCCTGAAGATGTGAAGAACGACCGTGTTCATCGTTTAATTGAACTATCTAATCAATTAGCGAAAGAGTATGCGTCAGCGTTTGAAGGTGAAGTGCTTGAAATCATTCCGGAAGAACAATTTAAAGAGGGCGATCGTGAAGGGTTATATGTAGGTTATACAGATAACTACTTAAAAATTGTATTTGAAGGATCAGAAGAATTAATTGGTAAACTAGTGAAAGTGAAAATCACGAAAGCTGGTTATCCATATAACGAAGCGCAATTTGTTCGTGTTCTTGAAGATGATGTGAAAAAAGAATCGGCAAGCGCATAAAGTGAAACTTTAATCAGTGCGGGGCATCCTTCACTGATTAGCAACCCTCACCAATCGGGCTGCCCGGCAAATAGCTGGATAAAAAAGCATGCAAATGGAAACGATTTGCATGCTTTCTTTTTTAGTGGAGAAGTTAAGTACTGAAAATGTACGAAATGAGTAGTTGTGTCGTACATTCCAGCATGAAAAAAGGTGTAATGACAAAAATATAGTTGTCTTCAGGGGGAAAGGATAACAGCTATCTGCATAGTTTTTGAAAAAGGAAGAGCATCTATTCTTCTTTTATTCTGCCAAATAGTTGACCTGAAGTGATAAAATGTATTATAATCTTAAAAGACATGCTGAAGAAGTGTTTCTTTTTGCATGCTGAAGTTAGTATGTAAGTGTGATGTTTCGGAGGGAGGGAAAGAGAATGTCAAAAACAGTCGTTCGTAAAAACGAGTCTTTGGAGGATGCACTTCGCCGTTTTAAAAGATCGGTTTCTAAAACTGGTACACTTGCTGAAGCAAGAAAGCGCGAGTTTTATGAAAAACCAAGTGTAAAACGTAAGAAGAAATCTGAAGCGGCAAGAAAGCGTAAATTCTAAGAGAGGGTGTAAGTGATGAGTCTTCTCGGTCGTTTAAACGATGATATGAAACAAGCGATGAAGAATAAACAAAAAGAAAAATTAACCGTTATTCGTATGGTTAAGGCTGCTTTACAAAATGAAGGTATTAAACTGCAACATACTCTTACTGAAGAAGAGGAATTAACAGTTTTAGCTCGTGAAGTAAAACAGTATAAGGACTCCCTCCTTGAATTTAAAAAAGCTGGTCGTGAAGACCTTGTTAATAAACTGCAAAGTGAAATTCAGATTTTAAGCGCATATTTGCCGGAGCAATTAACAGAAGAAGAACTAGCGAATGTAATTAAGCAAGTTATTTCTGAAGTTGGTGCGACTTCTAAAGCGGATATGGGTAAGGTGATGACTGCTGTTATGCCGAAAGTAAAAGGTAAAACAGACGGATCACTTGTGAATAAGTTGGTTATCCAGCTATTAGCGTAAAAAAACGTCTCATTTCGTATGAGACGTTTTTTTTATGCTTTTTTTCAGTTTGGACGTGATATTACAAGCTCTTTTTTCATACATATGGGATGAGAGGGGGTCTTTTGAGATGAAAAAATTAGAACAAATGAAGAATTGGTTAACGAAGCAAATAGACCTGCCAGTGGATGTGCTAATGGATCTACCTCGGATCACGCTTGTTGGGCAAGTGCATATCTATATAGAAAATCATCGGGGTTTATTAGTGTTTTCAGATAAAGAAGTAAGATTGTTGTTAAAGCATGGTCAATTATTAATTAAAGGGCAATCCTTTATTATTAAAACAATCCTTCCGGAAGAACTTTTGCTTGAAGGAATAATTGAGCAAGTGACGTTTTTGGAAAACGAACAGAAAGAGAAATGAGGGAAACTTCCGTATGTGAAGTTTTTCTTCTTTATTCTAACGATTTGACCCTACTATTTAGTTTATCCCGCTATTTATGGACAATAAAACTCTTTATTTCATTTTCGTACGAGCTATTTTGCTAATTAAAGTGAAAAGTAGTGTGTCTACTTTTGGAAAGGTAGTGAAGGTAGTAGATGAAAAATAAATGGTTTATAAAGTGGCTTGGATATGTAAAGGTACGAATTGAAGGTAGAGGAGCGGAACGGTTCGTTAACGAATGTGTGCGTAGGAAATTATTAGTTTGGGACGTTAAGAAGATTGCTGATGAAACGTTAGTTTTTTGTATGTTATTACGAGATGTGAAAAAAATCAAGCCGATTTATAGAAAAAATGAATGTAAACTATATTTTATTGGGCGTTACGGTTTTCCTTTTTTGAATAAGCGTTTAATTAAAAATAGTGGATTCTTAATTGGTTTTTTAATTTTCTTTTTTGGCATGATTGCATTATCAAATATGGTTTGGAAAATTGAAATTACAGGAGCGAAGCCTGAAACAGAATATATATTGATGAAAGAATTGGACAAAATGGGTATTAAAAAAGGGAAATTACAATTCCAAATGCCGAGTGTAGAAGATGTACAACGTCATTTGACAGACAATATTAATGCGATTACTTGGGCAGGACTAGAAATAAGAGGAACGACGTACCATTTTAAAATTGTTGAAAAAAATGAGCCAAAAAAAGAAAAGGAACAAAGGCCGCAAAATTTAGTGGCAAAAAAAGAAGCGATTGTTACAAAAACATTTGTTGAAGTAGGAAAACCAGTCGTGTTGAAAAATGACCATGTAGAAAAAGGGCAGCTTCTCGTATCAGGGATATATGGTAATGAGGAGAGTCCAAAAATCGTTTCGGCGAAAGGCATTGTATATGGAGAAACGTGGTACACATCTAAGGTGAATGTGCCGCTGAAGACGCAATTTCAAGTATATACGGGCAATGCGTATAATGAGCATTACCTTACATTTGGGAGTGCGAAAATAAAAATATGGGGATTTCAACATGATAAGTATAAACGCTCTCGTACGGAAAGTGTAAAGCATGATGTGAAATTATTTGGTTTTACACTGCCGATCGCATATGAAAAAGATATAGTGCGAGAAGAGGAAGAAGCAAATCGAGAATATACAGAAAAACAGGCAATGAAAGTAGCAAAAGAAATGGCTGAAAAAGAACTAAAGAAAAAATTGGATGAACATGCTATGATTGTAAGTGATAAGATTTTGAGTAAAGAGGTTGAGGCGGATCAACTAAAAGTCACATTGCATTATACTGTGGTTGAAAATATTGCAGAGCCACAACTAATATCCGAATCCGATATTCAAGGAGACTGAGTAATGGCAGAACAATTAGTAGAAATGAACCAACAATTGGAAAATACTAACGAAGCAATCGCTCTTTTTGGAGTCAATGATGCTCATTTGAAAGTAATTGAACGGGAACTGAATGTATCGATTGTAACTAGAGGTGAAACTGTTTATGCATCTGGAGCAGTTGAAACTGTGACACTCGTAGAAAAAATCTTACAGCAATTACTTGTTGTTATTCGAAAAGGTGTATCAATTACAGAAAGAGATGTTGCGTATGCAATTCAGCTCGCACAACAAGGGAAAATCGCTCAATTTGAAGAGTTATATGAAGAAGAAATTTTTAAAACTGCAAAAGGTAAATCCATTCGTGTAAAAACAATGGGACAAAGAAGATATATTCATGCAATGAAGAAGAATGATATTGTATTTGGAATAGGACCTGCTGGGACTGGGAAAACATACTTAGCTGTAGTAATGGCTGTGAGAGCTTTAAAGCAAGGATATGTAAAGAAAATCATTTTAACGAGACCGGCTGTAGAAGCTGGAGAAAGTTTAGGTTTTTTACCAGGGGATTTGAAAGAGAAGGTAGATCCGTATTTACGTCCATTGTATGATGCGTTGCACGATATTCTTGGACAAGAATATACGCAGCGTATGATGGAGCGAGGTGTAATTGAAATCGCGCCTCTTGCTTATATGAGGGGGCGTACGCTCGATGATTCATTTGTTATTTTAGATGAAGCGCAAAATACAACGGGTGCACAAATAAAAATGTTTTTAACAAGATTGGGTTTTAGTTCTAAAATGGTTATTACCGGGGACCCTTCACAAGTAGACTTACCAAAAGGGGTAAAATCAGGGCTTTCTCTAGCTTCTAACATTTTATCTGGTGTATCAGGTCTTTCATTCATTACATTAGAACAAACGGACGTTGTGAGGCATCCACTGGTGCAGCGTATTATTGAGGCATATGATAAAATGGAATGATCCTATTTGTCAGGATCATTTCTTTTTGTATTAAGGTTGGCGAACGGCATATTTTTTACTATCATAAAAGATAAGAGAAATAAACTATAGGTACTGGTGTATAGAAATGTTACCTAAAAGTATCGTTGGCTAGAAGAAATGAAAGCTATAAATAGTTTCACTTTATTTCTAGAGAGGAGAAGGTATTGAAATCATGTTAAGATCTCAAGAAATTTCTAAGTGGTTTCGTAATTTACAACATTCGAAAAAACTAAGTTGGATTTCTTACGTTTTATTAGGAGCGGTGCTGTTTTTTGCACTTATGAATAATGTGAAACCAGAGCAATTAGATGTTGATATGTATTCTATTGCGAAAAAAACAATCCACTCTCCTATTAAAATTGAAGATAAAGTTATAACGGACAGAAAAAAACAAGAGGCCGCTCAAAAAGTTGGGGATCAATATACATATAGAAGTGAATATAAACAAAATAGAGTAGATATTGTAAATGATGTTTTTGCCAAGGTAAATGAAGTAATTCAAGAGATGAAAGCTGCTGGGCCTGAAGAGCAAAAAAAGATGACTGATGCCAATAAATTAGAAAAGTTGAAGAAGAAGTTACCATCTAATTTAATAAAGGAATTATCTGATGAGAATTTATTATACTTTATTAATTCAGAACCGGATCAATTAGAATTAGCAAAGAACGCGGCTTTAACGTCTGTTAGTGTTATTATGGGTGGAAATATTAAAATGTCCGAAGAAATAGCAGCAAAAGAGCGTTTTGTTAATGAAATGAAAAGCCTTAATGTGAATAGCGGATTGAAGGAAGCTGTTAATGCGCTAGGATCATATGCGATTACAGCAAATTATTTTTATGATCCTGTTGTAACGAAAGAGAGGAAGAAAGCGGAAGAAGATTTAGTTCCGCCTGTTTATATTCTTCAAGGACAAGTTATTGTTAGAGAAGGCGAAACAATTTCAAGTGATATGTATAATCAGTTGAAATTAGTCGGTTTATTAGAAAAAGGAAATAGTTTCCAACCTTATGTTGGATTAGCGGTGCTCATTGGTGTGTTGCTATACTTTATGCATAAGCAGTTTGAAGTATTTTTACAGCGGAAAAGAGAAGATAGACCATATATTTTAGCGTATATTACAATCTTGTCTATCACGATTGTTTTAATGAAAATTATTAGTTTGTTTCAAAAGCTTGAGTATGCAGGAATTGCGTATGTTGTCCCAGTTGCGATGGGAACAATACTTGTAAAACTAATGATTGGCGATCGGTTTGTATTTTTAACAAGTATGATTTTTTCTGTGTGCGGAAGTATTATGTTTAATGAAGGGGTAACAAGTACACTGAATTATAGTGTAGGTATTTATGTGTTATTAAGTTCATTATCAGTGAGTATTTTCTTAAGAGAAAAAAATCGTCGTACGATGATTTTGCAAGCCGGTATACTTGTTTCTATCTTAAATGTAGTCGTCTTGGCAGCGTTATTATTATTACGTAATGGGAATTTTTCACCTCTTGAAATTGGTACGCAATTATTAATGGCTTCCGTTTCAGGAATTATCTCATCCGTTTTAGCTATGGGGATATTACCATATTTAGAGAGTGGACTTGGAATTGTATCAAGCATGAAGCTTATGGAACTATCAAGTCCAAATCATCCGCTTTTGCGTAGAATTTTGTTAGAAGCGCCAGGAACATATCACCACAGTGTAATGGTAGCGAATCTTTCTGAGGCAGCTTGTGAAGCGGTTGGAGCAAATGGAGTATTAGCACGTGTAGGGGCGTATTATCATGATGTAGGAAAAACAGTACAACCACAATTCTTTATTGAAAACCAGATGGGAATTGAAAATCCACATGATAAATTAGATCCTGTGACTAGTAAAGACATTATCATTGCTCATGTAACAGATGGAGTAAAAATGCTCGAAGAATACCATATTCCGCAAGAAATTATCGATATTGCTGGACAACACCATGGTACAACACTACTTAAATATTTTTATTATAAGGCGATTAAAGAAGATAAAGAAAAATATACAGAAGAGATGTTCCGTTACCCGGGATCAAAAGCAACTTCTAAAGAATCGGCGATCGTTGGTATTGCTGATAGTGTTGAGGCGGCGGTACGTTCTATGAATCACCCAACGCCAGAGCAAATTAATAATTTAGTACAAAGTATTATTAAAGATCGCTTGCAAGATGGGCAATTTAGTGAATGTGATTTGACATTTAAGGAACTACAAATCGTTGGAAAAACGTTATGTGAAACGTTAAATGGTATTTTCCATTCGCGTATTACATATCCGGAGCCACCGGAAGAGAAGGAGAAAGAATGAGTTTATTAATTGATTTCATTGATGAAACAGAAGAAGTGAAAGAAGAATATGTAAATTTAATTCGTGAGATATTAGGAAAAGCGGCTCAAATGGAAAAAATAGAGGATGGTGCTGAGTTATCAGTGACATTTGTAGATAACGAACGCATTCGCGAGATTAATCGTGATTACCGAGATAAGGATCAGCCTACTGATGTCATTTCCTTTGCTATGGAAGAAATGGGAGAAGGGGAAATGGAAATTGTATGTGTAGAGATGCCGCGTATGTTAGGTGACCTTATTATTTCTATTCCGAGAGCGAAAGAACAAGCTGAAGAGTATGGGCATTCTTTTGATCGTGAACTTGGCTTTTTAGCGTTACATGGATTTTTACATTTACTTGGTTATGACCACATGACAGAAGAAGATGAAAAAGAAATGTTTGGAAGACAAAAAGAAATTTTAGAAGCATTTGGATTAGGACGATGAAAAAAGGAAAACTTATAGATAGTTTTGGGTATGCTATAGCAGGTGTATTCTTTTGCCTTCGTCATGAACGAAATATGAAAATTCATTATTTAGCCGCAGTCATTGTTATATGCTGCGGCTTTTATTTCCGTATTACGAAAGTAGAGTGGATGGTATTACTTATTGTAATAGGAATGGTAATGAGTTTAGAGATGGTAAATACAGCTGTGGAAAAAACAGTAGATTTAGCGACTACCGATATACATCCGTTTGCGAAAATTGCAAAGGATGTCGCAGCGGGAGCGGTTTTATTGTTTGCTATAATAGCTGTTATAATTGGTGCTATTATCTTTTTACCGTATGTGGTATAGTTGCATTCCAAAGTTTTTATTAAGCTTTGGAAGTGCTGTAAAGGCCTTTAATAAGAGAGTGTATCTATTCACAGCTGTGAACAGGAAGGATGCGGGAATATGAATAGTAAACAATTAATTCAAGAAGCAATCGAAGCGCGTAAACAAGCGTACGTACCATATTCTAAATTTCAAGTCGGTGCAGCATTATTAACACAGGATGGAAAAGTATATCGTGGATGTAATGTTGAGAATGCATCATATGGCTTATGTAACTGTGCAGAAAGAACAGCTATATTTAAGGCGGTTTCTGAAGGAGATAAAGAGTTTGTAGCTATCGCGATTGTGGCGGATACAAAGCGTCCAGTACCTCCTTGTGGAGCATGTCGACAAGTTATGGTAGAATTATGTAAACAGGATACGAAAGTATACCTGTCAAATTTACATGGTGACGTTCAAGAGACGACAGTCGGAGAATTGTTGCCAGGAGCATTTTTAGCGGAGGATTTACATGAATAATAAAGGTTATAAATCAGGTTTTGTCTCTATTATTGGCAGACCGAATGTTGGAAAATCTACATTTTTAAATCGTATTATCGGGCAAAAAATTGCCATTATGAGTGACAAGCCACAAACAACTCGTAATAAAATTCAAGGCGTATATACAGAAAATGATTCACAAGTAATTTTCATTGATACACCAGGAATACATAAACCTAAACATAAACTAGGCGACTTCATGGTGAAGATGGCTCAAACGACATTAAAAGAAGTTGATATTGTTCTGTTTATGGTCAATGCAGTTGAAGGATTTGGTCGTGGTGAGGAATTTATTATTGAGAAATTAAAAGAAACGAAACAACCAGTATTTTTAGTAATTAATAAAATTGACCAACTTCATCCGGAGCAATTATTAGAGTTAATTGATCAATATCGCAAACTACATGAGTTCGCAGAGATTGTGCCGATTTCTGCATTAGACGGTAATAATGTGGACGCTTTAATTGGAACAATTAAAAAGTATTTACCAGAAGGACCACAATACTACCCAGATAATCAAGTAACGGATCATCCAGAGAGATTTATTATTGCAGAGCTTATTCGTGAGAAAGTACTACATTTAACACGTGAAGAAGTGCCGCATTCTGTGGCTGTTGTTATCGATGCAATTCAAAAACGCGAAGGCGGGGCAGTTTATATTAATGCAACGATTGTTGTTGAACGTCCATCGCAAAAAGGAATTATTATCGGAAAACAAGGGAAGATGTTAAAAGAAGTTGGTAAGCGAGCTCGTTTTGATATTGAAGCATTACTTGGTTCTAAAGTATTTTTAGAAGTATGGGTAAAAGTGCAAAAAGATTGGCGTAATAAAATGTCTCAGCTTCGTGACCTTGGTTTCCGCGAAGACGAGTACTAAAATAGAGCAAAGTTGTAATCAGTGGATGTTTTGTTCATCCGCTGATTATTGGTTTTTATGAGTTTTGATAAATTAGGAAAAATTTTTCTCACATGAAAATGGACAAAATGGGTCAATTTAATAACAACAAAGGAAATTGGTTTATAGGCTACGCTTATTGAGAAAGGTGGATTCTTATGCTAGATTTTACCTGGAAGTTTTTCTCCAAAACAGGAAGCATTGAAACGTACTTGCTTTTGAAAGAAATGGAAAAAGACGTAAACGATGAGATGGATCAACATGAAGAGGAGCTAGCGCATCTAGACTCTCCAATTTCTTGACCCGTTTTGTTCAAACCTTGGATGGTGACGAACATGTTTCAAAAAGTTGAGGGCATCGTTATCCGTACGACAGATTACGGAGAAACGAACAAGATTGTTACAATATTCTCAAGAGAATTGGGTAAGGTAAGTGCAATGGCAAGAGGCGCGAAAAAACCGAAAAGTCGGTTAGCATCTGTTTCGCAACTTATGACCCATGGTAATTTTCTTATTCAAATGGGATCTGGACTTGGAACTTTGCAACAAGGCGAGATTATTTCAACTATGAAAGAAATTCGCGAGGATATATTTTTAACTGCTTATGCATCATTTATTGTCGAGTTAACTGATAAAGCAACAGAAGATAAAAAACATAATCCATATTTATTTGAAATGTTATATCAAACGTTGCATTATATGTGTGAGGGTGTTGATCCAGAAGTATTGTCATTAATTTATCAAACGAAAATGCTTCCGGTATTAGGGATGCGCCCGTACTTTGATACATGTGCGATTTGTCATCAAGAAACAGATTTTGTCGCCTTCTCTGTTCGGGAAGGCGGTTTTCTGTGCTCGCGTCATGCTGAGCAGGACCAGTATCGTATACCAGTGGGGGAAGCGGTTCATAAATTATTACGTCTTTTCTACCACTTCGATTTACATAGACTTGGCAATGTATCAGTGAAGGATAGCACAAAAAAACAAATGCGTTTAGTATTGAATACATATTATGATGAATATTGCGGGATTTATTTGAAATCAAGACGTTTCTTAGAACAACTTGATAAGTTTCAAATTTAATTTTGGGCCGTATACGGTCCTTTTTACATCCTATCTTTTTCGAATAGCATATTTAGTATATAATATTTAAGAGATAGTATAACTTTTTTCGTTGTGCATTAAAGGTGGTGATTATCATAGAGCTGAATAAACGGCAAGAACATATCATTCAGATTGTAAAAGATCACGGTCCTATTACAGGGGAGTCAATTGCTGCGCAATTGGGATTAACACGTGCAACGCTAAGACCAGACTTAGCAATTTTAACGATGGCTGGTTATTTAGAAGCGCGTCCACGCGTAGGTTATTTTTATACGGGTAAAACTGGGGGGCAGCTATTATCTGAAGCTGTTAAGAAAATTAAAGTACAAGATTATCAATCTAGACCAGTTGTAATTGATAAAAATGTCTCAGTATACGATGCAATTTGTACGATGTTTTTAGAGGACGTAGGTACATTATTTGTTGTAGATCAAGCGATTCTATTAGTTGGCGTTGTATCTCGTAAAGATTTATTACGAGCTAGCTTAGGAAAGCAGGATTTAACCTCTCTTCCGGTTAATATTATCATGACAAGGATGCCAAACATTACGATGTGTCGTAGAGAAGATTCTTTATATGATATTGCGATGGAATTAATAGAAAGACAGATTGATGCGATGCCAGTTGTAAAAGATACGAAACAAGGTTTAGAAGTGATTGGACGAATTACAAAAACAAATATTACACGTGCGTTTGTAAACTTAGTAAATAACGAATAAGTGTAATTTGTTTAAAGTGAGGTAATGAAATGGATAATAAAATCGTATATGTCGTATCTGACTCTGTTGGAGAAACGGCTGATTTGGTTGTTCGAGCGGCAATGGGGCAATTCCCATTTGCTCCTGATATTAGACGTGTACCGTATGTAGAAGATACAGGGACATTAAAAGAAGTGATTTCGATTGCTAAGAGCAATCAAGCGCTTATCTGTTTTACGTTAGTAAAGCCTGACATGCGCCAGTATTTAGTGACAGAGGCTGCGAAAGAAGGCGTAGAGGCATATGATATTATCGGGCCTCTAATTGATCAAATTGAAGAAATTACAGGGCAAGTGCCGAGATATGAGCCGGGTGTTGTTCGTAGATTAGATGAAGAATACTTTAAAAAGATTGAAGCGATTGAGTTTGCTGTAAAGTATGATGATGGTAGAGACGCACGTGGTATTTTAAAAGCAGATATCGTGTTGATTGGGATTTCGCGCACATCAAAAACGCCACTTTCTCAATATTTAGCTCATAACAAACGTTTAAAAGTTGCCAATGTACCACTCGTACCAGAAGTAGATCCGCCTGAAGAATTATATCAAGTGGCTAAAGAAAAATGCTTCGGTTTGAAAATTACGCCAGATAAGTTGAATCATATTCGAAAAGAGCGATTGAAATCACTGGGACTAAGTGACGGTGCAACATATGCCAATATTAATCGTATTAAAGAAGAAATTGATCACTTTGAGAATGTAGTTGGTAAAATACATTGTCAAGTAATTGATGTATCGAATAAAGCAATTGAAGAAACAGCCAACATTATTGTGAATGCAGTGCAAAACCAAAAAATGTTTTAGCACATTTACCAAAGGTGAATGTGCTTTTTTCGCTCGTGAGAAACACAATGCCTGTTGATTTCGTAATAGATTATGGCGGAGTGGTTATACTTATATTCTTCTGTCTTTTTATTATGTTAAAGGTAGGGTTTCGTTATCCTGAAATAGAAGATGAAAAAATAAAGGGATATGTAGCGTAGTTGAAGAAAATATATTATAATAAAAAATTGTGATAAAAACCTATATTTTACGTTTAGACTTTAATTTTTCAGAATAAACTAGGGATAGGATTTACGAAAAGACATGTAATTACGTTAAATCGACAAAATCTATACAAGAAAACGCACATTATGGAAGGATTCGCAGAAGGGATGTAGAATACAGAAATATGCAAAACATCAATATCGTATTAGTTGATGCAGAGGCATATCCTGTGAAGGCTGAAAATTGTGCAAGTTGGAACGAAAGTTCATGTCGAAATTTTGTTTGTCACATCGTATGCTCATCGTTTAAGGAAGTAGCAAGGGAAATTGGATCTATGTAGATGCTGGATAAGCTAAAGTTGATTTATCAACATGCAAAAGAAACAGATCTCGTGATCATATAGGATATAGTGCTTGCTAGTCTTCTTATGAAAAAGTGTATATGTATTGTCTCCAGGAGGTACATTTGTAACAGATGAGCAAATGGATACAATTTTATATAGTAGGTACATATCTGCGAAATTACGCAGAAAAGGGCCTGCAAAATCGTTTGATAACGTGATCGACAACACTTTCTAATAAGTTTAGAAAAAATATTGTCGAATTATAAAGGAATTTTTTAATTTATATCGAATACAAAATACGACACGGAGATGGATTTATGGGGAACAGAATTCCCGAAGAAGTTGTTGAACAGATTCGGACGTCATCGGATATTGTAGAAGTGATTGGTGAATACGTTCAACTTAGAAAACAGGGGCGTAACTATTTCGGCCTTTGTCCATTTCATGGTGAGAATTCTCCTTCATTCTCTGTTTCATCTGATAAGCAAATTTTTCATTGCTTCGGATGTGGAGAAGGTGGAAATGTATTTTCCTTTCTAATGAAAATGGAAGGATTGGCTTTTACCGAGGCTGTTCAAAAGCTAGGTGAAAGAAATGGAATTGCGGTTGCAGAGTATACATCAGGGCAAGGACAACAAGAAGACATATCTGATGACACTGTCATCATGCAACAAGCTCATGAACTGTTGAAAAAGTATTATCATCATTTATTAGTAAATACAGAAGAAGGAAATGAAGCACTTTCGTATTTGTTAAAACGTGGTATTACGAAAGAGATGATTGAGAAGTTTGAAATTGGTTATGCGTCACCTGCTTGGGATGCAGCAACGAAAATTTTACAAAAAAGAGGTTTATCGCTGTCTAGTATGGAACAAGCTGGTCTTCTCATAAGAAGCGAGAAGGATGGTAGTCATTATGATCGCTTCCGTGGAAGGGTCATGTTTCCAATCTATACGTTACAAGGTAAAGTGATAGCGTTTAGTGGAAGGGCGTTAGGAGATGACACTCCGAAATATTTAAATAGCCCTGAAACACCAATTTTTCACAAAAGTAAATTGTTGTATAACTTCCACCAAGCGAGGCCGTTTATTAGAAAACGTGGGCAAGTGGTCCTTTTTGAAGGGTATGCCGACGTACTAGCTGCGGTAAAAAGTGGTGTGGAAGAGGCTGTTGCGACAATGGGAACAGCTTTAACTGAAGAACAAGCAAAACTTCTGCGACGTAACGTTGAAACTGTTGTTCTTTGCTATGATGGTGATAAAGCAGGACGAGAAGCGACGATGAAAGCCGGACGATTATTGTTGCAAGTTGGTTGCCAAGTGAAAGTTACATCCTTGCCAGATAAGCTTGATCCTGATGAATATGTGCAACAATATGGGACAACTGCTTTTGAAAATCTTGTAAAATCAAGTATAAGTTTTGTTGGTTTTAAAATAAATTATTTGCGTTTAGGGAAAAATTTGCAAGATGAGTCTGGCAAAGAAGAATATGTGAAAAGTGTTTTAAAAGAGTTATCGTTGTTACAGGATGCGATGCAGGCAGAATCATATTTGAAGTCATTATCGCAAGAATTTTCGTATTCAATGGAAACACTTTTGAATCAATTGCACCAATATCGCAAAGAACAAAAGGTACAGCAAAAACAAGTAAAGCAGGTTTCTAAGCCGTCTCAAATTGTTCAAACAAAGCCGAAGTTAACAGGTTTTGAAAGGGCAGAAAGAGAAATTATTTACCATATGTTGCAAAGTCCAGAAGTGGCTGTTCGTATGGAATCCCACATAGAAGATTTTCATACAGAAGAACATAAAGGGATTTTATATGAACTATACGCATATTATGAAAAGGGAAATGAACCTTCAGTCGGAACATTTTTAAGTTGGCTCTCTGATGAAAAGTTGAAAAATATTATCACTGATATTTCGACGGATGAATTTATTAATCCAGAATACACAGAAGAAGTGTTACAAGGCCATTTGGAGACGCTTAGACGTCATCAAGAAAAACTTGAAAAGATGGAAATCATCTTTAAGGTAAAACAGATGGAAAAAACGGATCCTGTAGAGGCTGCTAAATATTATGTAGCGTATTTACAAAATCAAAAAGCGAGAAAATAGCTTTTTTGATAAATTTTTAGTATAATGAATGTTTGTATCTCGCGTAAGGAGGGGAACAGATGGCTGACAAACCAGCTCGTTCTAAACAAATTGAAACTGAAATGACCCTTGAGCAAGTGAAAGAACAACTCACTGAGCTCGGAAAAAAACGTGGCGTTCTTACATATGAAGAGATTGCAGAACGCATGAATGGATTTGAAATTGAATCCGATCAAATGGATGAATACTATGAATATTTAGGTGAACAAGGGATTGACTTAGTTGGCGACAATGACAACGACGAAGGTCCTAATAATCGCCAAATAGCAAAATCGGAAGAAGAATTCGACCTCAATGATTTAAGTGTACCACCTGGGGTTAAAATCAACGATCCTGTTCGTATGTATTTAAAAGAAATTGGTCGTGTAGATTTATTATCCGCAGAAGAAGAAATTCGACTTGCAACGCGTATTGAAGAAGGCGATGAAGAAGCGAAACGTCGTCTTGCAGAAGCAAACTTACGTCTTGTAGTAAGTATTGCAAAGCGCTACGTGGGCCGCGGTATGCTTTTCTTAGACTTAATCCAAGAAGGGAATATGGGTCTAATTAAAGCGGTTGAAAAGTTCGATTATCGTAAAGGTTTCAAATTTAGTACGTATGCAACTTGGTGGATTCGCCAAGCAATTACACGTGCGATTGCAGACCAAGCAAGAACAATTCGTATCCCAGTTCATATGGTTGAAACGATTAATAAGTTAATTCGTGTACAACGTCAATTACTACAAGATTTAGGACGTGAACCATCTCCAGAAGAGATTGGTGAGGAAATGGATCTTGCTCCGGAAAAAGTACGCGAAATCTTAAAAATTGCACAGGAGCCAGTTTCTCTTGAAACACCGATTGGTGAAGAAGATGACTCCCATTTAGGTGATTTTATTGAAGACCAAGAAGCAACATCGCCTGCGGACCATGCAGCGTATGAATTGCTAAAAGAACAATTAGAAGATGTGTTAGATACACTAACAGATCGTGAAGAAAATGTTCTACGTCTTCGTTTTGGTTTAGATGATGGACGAACTCGTACGCTTGAAGAAGTTGGGAAAGTATTCGGCGTAACGAGAGAACGTATCCGTCAAATTGAAGCAAAAGCACTTCGTAAATTAAGACATCCAAGCCGTAGTAAGCGTCTTAAGGATTTCTTAGAATAGGCTACCTTTAAGTTTACTTCACCTTTGTGAAGTAAACTTTTTTGTTTTGTTAATTTTTGTTAAACTTTATCTATCGGCAACGATTACAATTTCTTGTAATTTATTTTACAGAATTGTCTTTTGATTTGCAAATGCTCATTTTTCGATTTTTCGATTAATTTTGTTTATTCTATACAAAAATATATGTAGAAAAGTGAAAAATATGATGAAAAACGTTAATAATTATCGAAATAATAAGCGATATAAAAATAAAAAACAATAAACTGAATTTATGGAATATTTTTAACGATTAGTAGTTTACTCTTTTCTGATAGAGCGTTTTCAAGTACAATGGAAATGACTGAATCATCTAACTATTTAGCGGTATAGAGGGGGGAGAAGAGATATGAAACGTAATCCGCTGATTCCGTTCGCTCTTATTGCAGCATTAGGTATTATCGTTATGTTTGTATTTTCATTTCAGGGGCTAAATAAATCTAAAGAGTTAGCTGATGCAAAAAATGGCGGGAAGCCAGCACAAACAGCATCAAAGCCAGAGGATATTGTAAAGCAAAGCTGTACGAGCTGCCACGGCGATCAGTTACAAGGGGCAGTAGGACCTAATTTACAAAAAATTGGTGGGAAACTTTCGAAAGATGAAATTAAAGAAATTCTTTCGAAAGGAAAAGGCAATATGCCTGCCAATATAGTTCCAGCTGATCAAGCCGCTAAAGTAGCTGATTGGTTGTCTAAGAAAAAATAAAGTTCCGTATGACAAGCCTTTTGCTTATGCAAAGGGCTTGTTTTTCTATATTTTCTAAAATACGATGAATGATAGAGAAGTGAATTGTTGTTATGGGCTTGCAACAACTACTATAAATTCATTATCATGGAGACAGACTGACAAGAGAAGGAGTAATGGAAATACATGAATGAAGTAAAGCTTTCAAAACGATTAGAAGAAGTTGTACGTGAAATACCAGTAGGATCTACAGTTGCTGATATTGGGTCGGATCATGCGTATTTACCGTGTTATACAATTATAAATAATATTGCTACAAAAGCAGTTGCAGGAGAGGTTGTAGATGGACCATTTCGCTCTGCGCAAGCAACTGTAGCTGAAAGTGGCTTACAAGATAAAATAGATGTGCGTAAAGGGAACGGATTAGCTGTTATCGCGCCAGGAGAAGTAGATGTAATTACGGTTGCTGGAATGGGCGGAGCGTTAATTCGTGACATTTTAGAAAGTGGTAAAGAAAAATTAGAAGGTGTAACACGTTTAATTTTACAGCCGAATATTGCAGCACATCACATTCGTGAATGGTTTATTGAGAATGGATGGGAGCTTATCCATGAAAAAATCGTAAAAGAAGATGGGAAAATTTACGAGATTTTAGTAGGGGAGCGAGGAAACATCACGTTGCCTTATTCTGAAAATAAACAAGCTGAATTGTTTATGGGACCATTTTTAATAAAAGAAAAAAGTGAAGCTTTCGTTGAAAAATGGGAAGGGGAATTAAAAAACTTCCAAAATATTTTAAAGCAGTTAGAACGTGCGGTTGATTCTGAAGAAACAAAAGCGAAGCGTGCGGAAGTAGAAGTGAAAATGAAAATGATAGAGGAGGTTTTATCATGAGTAAAATTCCAAATGGCCATGAAATTATTTCGTTATTTGAAAGTATGTATCCGAAGCATTTGGCGATGGAAGGAGATAAGATTGGCCTGCAGATTGGAGCGCTTAATAAACCCGTGCAGCACGTATTAATTGCGTTAGATGTAACGGAAGAAGTTGTGGATGAAGCAATTCAACTAGGAGCGAATGTTATTATTGCTCATCACCCTTTAATTTTTAGCCCGTTAAAAGCGATTCATACAGATAAGGCGTATGGGAAAATTATTGAAAAGTGTATGAAAAATGATATTGCAATCTATGCAGCGCATACAAATGTGGATGTTGCTAAGGGCGGGGTAAATGATTTACTTGCTGAGGCGTTAGGATTGCAAAATACAGAAGTTTTGGCACCGACATACGCAGAAGAAATGAAAAAAATTGTTGTGTTTGTGCCAGTAACTCATGCAGAAGAAGTAAGAAAAGCATTAGGAGACGCAGGTGCTGGTCATATCGGCAATTATAGCCACTGTACGTTTAGTAGCGAGGGTACAGGTACGTTTGTACCTCAAGAGGGAACAAATCCTTATATCGGGGAAACTGGGCAGTTAGAACGCGTAGAAGAAGTGCGAATCGAAACGATTATTCCAGCTTCACTACAGCGAAAAGTGATTAAAGCAATAGTAACGGCGCATCCATATGAAGAAGTAGCATATGATGTGTACCCACTTGATAACAAAGGCGAAACATTAGGGCTTGGAAAAATAGGCTATTTACAAGAAGAAATGACACTTGGACAGTTTGCGGAACATGTAAAGCAATCATTAGATGTAAAGGGTGCACGAGTTGTTGGGAAATTAGATGATAAAGTGCGTAAAGTAGCTGTACTTGGTGGCGATGGTAACAAATACATCAATCAAGCTAAATTTAAAGGAGCGGATGTA
The DNA here is from genome assembly GCF_040459695.1 of Bacillus cereus group sp. RP37. Lineage (NCBI taxonomy): Bacteria > Bacillati > Bacillota > Bacilli > Caryophanales > Bacillaceae > Bacillus > Bacillus cereus group sp. RP37. Next base: position 1,137,773 of record NZ_JARVHP010000001.1, read on the forward strand.
TATGTAACAGGTGATATGTATTATCATGTTGCTCATGATGCGATGATGCTCGGTTTAAATATAGTTGACCCAGGACATAACGTTGAAAAAGTAATGAAGCAAGGTGTGCAAAAGCAATTACAAGAAAAAGTGGATGCTAAGAAACTCAATGTACACATTCATGCTTCGCAGTTACATACAGATCCATTTACATTTGTATAAGAAATAAAAACCGTTGCACGTATAGGCAACGGTTTTTATTATTGTTCTTTTTTCACTTTTACGCGAGGTAATATTTTTTGTAACGGTACTTTTCGAACTCTCTCCCATGTAGCGGGATTCATTGGGTCATATTGCTCTAAGAAAGCGATAACCTCTTTTGTAATTGGAGTTGGAGTAGAAGCACCTGCTGTAACAGCTACGTTTTCTACACCTTGGAGCCATTCTAATTTGATTTCGCTTACGTCTGCAACGCGGAATGCTTTCGTGCCAGCGATTTCTTGTGATACTTGTGCTAAACGGTTTGAATTGTTACTTTTCGGATCGCCAACAACAATTGTTAAGTCTGCAACATCAGCTTGTTTAGCGACAGCTTCTTGGCGAACTTGAGTTGCTAAACAGATTTCTTTATGGAATTCTGCTGTTGGGAATTTCTTCTGAATGTCCTCCATTAAATGTTGAACATCCCATTGGCTCATTGTTGTTTGATTTGTAACTAAAATTTTATCCGTTGGAATTTCTAATGTTTTTAAATCATCAGCTCTTTCAATAAGATGAACGATATCAGGTGCAATACCAACTGCGCCTTCTGGTTCTGGATGATTTTTTTTGCCGATATAAATGACATGGTAACCTTCAGCTTTCTTTGCTTCAATAAGGTCATGTGTTTTTGTAACATCTGGGCAAGTGGCATCGATTGTTGTTAAACCTTTTTCTTTTGCGCGTTGTTTAACTTCTGGAGAAACACCGTGTGCAGTGAAAATAACAGTACCAGAATCAATTTTATCCAAAATTTCTAATCGACTTGGACCGTCTAATGTAATGATGCCATCTTCTTCGAATGCATCTGTTACATGTTTGTTGTGAACAATCATACCTAAAATATAAATAGGTCTTGGTAATGATGTATCTAATGCGGCGTTACGTGCAATAACCATCGCGTCCACAACACCGTAGCAATAACCACGAGGGGAAATTTTAACAATTTTCATATGAGTAATCCTCTCCTTCTAAACAAGGGATACTTTTGTGCATAGTCTTTTACATTATAAAGGAGGAGTGGATAGAAAACAAAGGATTGTTACACATATAGTTTTGGTTTTGTTGCTATTTTTTGAACAGGCTCCTCTCGTATTTCTTTTTCTATGACTGGCTCAATCACTATTTTTTTTCTTTTTCTTTTTTTTTGTGGAGGAGGCGGAGTTGCTACCTTAACCTTTTCTGTTATGTCTTCAGCTTGATCTTCAGTTTGATCTTCTTCCGTACTTTTTCCAGAGGTGAGGATTTTAACAATGCTTGGTAGGTTACGCATAATGGGACCATACTGTTCGACGACAGGGCTTACAGATTGAACGACTTGGGATACTTTTTCGATATTGTTTATCATATTAGTTGGATTTGAAATTAAATTCGCAAAAAAACTGCCGATGCCGCTGCTTGATGCTGCTGTAGTTGATGAACCGCCGCGACTTTCATTTGATTCATACATTTGAGGGGGGATCATTTGCTCCGGATGCTGCTGCATGTATGGCTGATATTGTTGTGAGTATTGCTGCGGGTATTGTTGTTGGTATTGCGGTTGCTGTTGATATTGCTGTTGATATTGTTGTCGATATTCGGGTGGCGGTTGCTGGTGCATCATTGGCGGTGGCCCTTCCATTTGTCGATAAGGCGGAACCATTTGCATGAAAGGTTCGGTTGGATCGTGTTTTTTAAAGAGTTTAGCAAGGAACCCTTTCTTTTTTTGTGCCATCGGTGGTAGTTGTGGAATTGGATATGGTGTATAAGGTTGCTGCTGGCCTGGATTCGGGTACATCTGCCTCATGGGGGATTTTGGAAACATGTGAGAAATCCTCCTTTCTTCAGTTAGGTATATACACATACAATATGCAATAAGAGAGAAGAAGGTTAGTTTTTGAAGTAAAAACCTAAACTAAAGATGGCTTTTATTTGTAGATTTCGATATAATGTAGACTTGACTGATTTGTGCGCGCAGTAGAAATTTAGAAAGAAGGTGTAACTTATGACACAACAAACTTTTACACAGTATGATTTTAAACCATTTTTAATAGATGCAGTTCGTGAACTACGCTTTACAGAGCCGACAGGAATTCAAAAGAAAATTTTCCCAGTCGTGAAAAAAGGTGTAAGTGTAATTGGACAATCCCAAACAGGTTCTGGGAAAACACATGCATACTTACTTCCTACATTGAACAGAATTAATGCAAGTCGTGAAGAAGTACAACTTGTTATTACAGCGCCTACTCGTGAGTTAGCACAACAAATTTACGAAGAAATCGTGAAATTAACAAAGTTTTGTGCGGAAGATCAAATGATTACAGCACGCTGTTTAATTGGTGGAACTGATAAACAACGCTCAATTGAAAAGTTGAAAAAACAACCTCATATTGTAGTTGGAACACCAGGACGTATTAAAGATTTAGTAGAAGAGCAAGCGCTATTTGTTCATAAAGCAAATACTATTATTGTCGATGAAGCAGACTTAATGCTTGATATGGGATTCATTCATGATGTAGACAAAATTGCAGCACGCATGCCTAAAAACTTGCAAATGCTAGTTTTCTCTGCAACAATTCCTCAAAAACTAAAACCGTTTCTGAAGAAATATATGGAAAATCCAGAGCATATTCATATCAATCCAAAACAAGTGGCGGCTGGAAATATTGAGCATTATTTAGTACCTTCTAAACATCGTAACAAAATCGATTTAGTGAACAAAATGTTGCTACAATTTAAACCGTATTTAGCAGTTGTTTTCACGAATACGAAAAAGATGGCGGATCAGGTTGCTGACGGATTAATGGAACGTGGCTTAAAGGTTGGACGAATTCACGGAGATTTATCACCACGTGATCGTAAAAAAATGATGAAACAAATCCGTGACCTTGAATTCCAATATATTGTTGCAACCGATTTAGCAGCTCGTGGTATTGATATTGAAGGAATTAGTCATGTTATTAACTACGAACTTCCATCAGATTTAGATTTCTTCGTTCACCGCGTTGGAAGAACAGCACGTGCAGGGCATTCAGGTATTGCAGTGACGATTTATGATCCAGCAAACGAAGAAGCATTAGATAGTTTAGAAAAACAACGTCATATTGAGTTCAAGCATGTAGATTTACGCGGAGATGAGTGGGCGGATTTAGGTGAACGTCGCCGTCGTAAGAGCCGTAAAAAACCAAATGATGAACTTGACGTTATGGCAACAAAAGTTATTAAAAAGCCGAAAAAAGTAAAACCAAACTATAAACGTAAGCTTGCAACTGAACGTGACAAAGTGAAGAGAAAATATAGCAATAAAAAAAGATAAGGGATTTCCCTTATTTTTTTTTATCCTGCTATTTGCTAGATAATGGAAAAACTCTGATTGAAGTTTCGTTGTAGCTAGTTGAAGTTTGTGTAGTGTTTTAGGAACAAACAATTCACTACATATTTCTACAAATTATGCTATCATTATATCTATTGTATATTGAAGAGGTGATTGTATGTTAAAGATTGGATCTCATGTTTCCATGAGTGGTAAGAATATGTTATTAGCAGCAAGTGAAGAGGCTGTTTCATACGGTGCAACGACGTTTATGATTTATACAGGTGCACCACAAAATACAAGAAGAAAACCAATTGAAGAATTGAATATAGAAGCAGGAAGAAAACATATGGAATTAAACGGTATTGAGGAAATTATCGTACATGCGCCGTATATTATTAATGTCGGGAATACGACGAAGCCAGAAACATTCCAATTAGGTGTAGATTTCCTTCGTATGGAAATTGAAAGAACATCGGCATTAGGTGTGGCGAAACAAATCGTTCTTCACCCAGGTGCGCACGTTGGTGCAGGGGCGGATGCTGGTATTCAACAAATTATTAAAGGACTTAATGAAGTATTAACGCCAGAGCAGACGGTTAATATTGCGTTAGAAACGATGGCAGGAAAAGGAACAGAATGCGGTCGTAGCTTTGAAGAAATTGCAAAGATTATTGATGGTGTAAAATATAATGAAAAACTATCAGTATGCTTTGATACATGTCATACGCACGATGCCGGATATGATATTGTAAATGACTTTGACGGTGTATTAAACGAATTTGATAAAATTGTTGGTATTGATCGTTTGCAAGTACTTCATATTAATGATAGTAAAAATGTACGCGGCGCAGGAAAGGACCGTCATGAAAACATCGGTTTCGGTCATATTGGTTATAAAGCGTTGCATCATATTGTGCATCATCCGCAGTTAATGCATGTACCAAAAATTCTTGAAACGCCATATGTAGGTGAAGATAAAAAAGATAAGAAGCCACCATATAAATTAGAAATCGAAATGCTGAAAAATGGTACTTTTGATGAAGGACTTCTTGAGAAAATTAAAGCGCAATAAGCAATAAGGAGGGGGTTTTCCCCTCCTTATTTTAGTAGTTGTTGAAATAAAGTATTTACTTGTTGTGCAGTAGCAGGGGAGGTTACTTTTGCTATTTGTTTTAAGAGCTCTAGTCGTTCGTCATTATCGTAAATGTTAATATTCTTTCCTTTCATAAGTAAAACAATTTGATCGGCTTGGGCAGTTGTAATAGAAACTTCATATTCTTTGCTATATTTCAATAACTCTTTTGTAGAAATATGATTTAATTTTTTATTTACAAGTTGTTTAATGAGGTTCATTAAGTTATCCTCCTTCACACGTTCTTCTATCGAAATATATGAGTACGTAGCTTGTACATATTCGTATAGAGTTTCTTTTTTCATGAGAAAAAGAAGCGTATGTTATAATATAAGGACAAAACTATAGAAAAAGAGTATAGGGAGGACTTATGGAGCAAAAGCAACATCGAAAAGAGAGTGTTATCCATCTTATTTATCGTTTAGTTATGATTATTTTTGGTGCAGCATGCGCAGCGGTAGCGATTGAACTATTTTTAATGCCAAATAAAATTATTGATGGTGGAATTATTGGTATTTCTCTTATATTAGATTATCTTACTCCGAATATTTGGTGGTTAAGTTTCTCTACTTTAGTCGTTATTCTCAATATCCCATTTATGTATTCAGGTTATAAGCAAATCGGAAAAACGTTCATGCTATCTTCGGCGTTCGGTATTGTAGCTTTAGCGTTTATTGAATCAACGTTACATGCTGTTCCGCCATTTACAACGGAGCCAATTTTAGCGACAGTGTTTGGTGGTCTTATTTTAGGTATTGGTGTAGGGCTCGTTATTCGTCATGGTGGATCAATGGACGGAACAGAAATTATGGGGATTTTATTAACGAAGAAATTACCTTTCTCTGTTGGCGAATTTGTAATGTTTGTGAACTTATTCATTTTTGCGTGGGCAGCATTTGTATTTGGTGTTGAACAAGCTATGTATTCTGTTATGACGTACTATATCGCATTCAAAACAATTGATACAGTCATTCAAGGTTTAGATGAAACGAAAGCAGTTTTAATTGTATCAGATCAATATGAGGAAGTATCAAATGCGATTTTGCATCGTCTTGGTCGTGGAACTACAAAGCTTGTAGCGAAAGGCGGTTACACGGATAAAGAAAAAGAAGTTATTTATGCAGTTGTAACACGTCTGGAAGTGACAAAGTTAAAATCAATTGTGTATGAAATTGATGAGAATGCGTTTGTTACGATTATGAGTACACAAGAGACAAATGGCGGTAAGTTTAAATCGGCTATTCACTAAAAAAGTTATCCAGCTATTTGAGGGCAGTAAAACTCTCACCTCAAAATTCGGATGGGGCAAAGCAGTTAGGCGGAGAGCTACTGCCCGTAAAATCCCGATTGGTGAGGGCAAATAATCGGTAGGGGATGGCCTCATCTGATTAAGGTTTCACTTTATAGGAATTTTTTTTGAAAGCAGAGAATTTTTCTCTGCTTTTTGTTATAATAGTAAGGTTTCTTGAAAAAAGTAGATATATTTTAGGCAGATTGGTTTACAACTATAATAAGCTGTACTATAATTCAAATAGATATAAATCGGAATCATTCTGAATTAAAATAGGTGAGATGCTATGAATAATATATTAGAAATAGAAGGATTGTCATTTCGATATGAAGATCGAAATGTGTTAGAAGATATTAATTTGCAAGTTCCGAAGGGAGCTTTTTTAGGTTTAGTTGGACCGAATGGTTCTGGGAAATCAACTTTGCTAAAATGTTTATTAGGCGTTTTAAAGCCAAAACAGGGAAGTATTCGTTTGTTTGGTGTTGATAGTAAGAAGTTTAAAGAATGGAACAAAGTTGGTTATGTGTCGCAAAAGGCAAATAGCTTTAATTCTGGTTTTCCGGCAACTGTTTTTGAAGTTGTGTCAATGGGACTCGTTTCGAAAAAAGGGCTGTTTCGCTTTTTCACGAAAAACGATAAGGAAAAGGTAGAAAAAGCGATTGCTGATGTAGGGATGAGTGAGTTTCAAGGGCGCAATATAGGAGAACTTTCCGGTGGACAACAACAGCGTGTATTTATTGCTCGTGCGCTCGTTAGTGATCCTGAATTACTTATTTTGGACGAGCCCACTGTTGGAATCGATGTGAAGAATGTAGAAAGTTTTTATGAGATATTAGAGGATTTAAACAAAAGGTTAGGAATCACATTAATTCTCGTTACTCACGATATGGGAGCTGTTACCGAGAAAGTAACACATGTTGCATGCTTAAACCAACATTTACATTTCCATGGAAATGTAGAGAAGTTCCGAGAGTTAGAAGATGCGGAAATGTCCGTCTTATATGGACATCATGTTCATCGTTTAGAACACGAGCATGAGCATCACGGGAGGATATAATGATACAAGATTTTTTACAATATGACTTTTTACGTAACTCTTTATATGCAGGGATTTTAATAGGGCTTGTTGCGCCGCTTATCGGTGTATTTGTTGTCATTCGCCGTATGTCGCTTATTGCGGATGCATTAAGTCACGTGACATTATCGGGTATTGCTGCAAGTTTACTACTAGAAAAAACAATTTTCACAGGAGGATTTTTAAATCCGCTATATATGGGAATGATTTTTTCTATTGGTGGGGCGTTACTTATTGAAAAATTACGTACTGTATATAAACATTATCAAGAATTAGCAATTCCGATTATTCTTTCAGCAGGAATGGGGATTGGCGTTATTTTTATTTCACTTGCAAATGGATTTAACACAGATTTATTTAGTTATTTATTTGGTAGTGTAAGTGCTGTAACAAGTACGGATTTAATAATCATCGGCATTGTAGCAATTGTTGTTATTGTAACGATTACTTTATTATACAAAGAGTTATTTTTACTATCGTTTGATGAGGAATACGCTGTATCAACCGGTTTGAGTGCAAAGTGGATTCACTTTATTTTTATTATATTGGTTGCTCTTGTCATTGCGGTATCAATGCGCGTAGTCGGGGTTCTTCTCGTATCATCATTAATGACGTTACCAGTTGCAGCAAGTATTCGTATTGCAAATGGATTTAAACAAACAATTTTCTTCTCCATTTTATTTGGTGAAATTGCAGTAATTGGTGGAATGTTTGCTTCGTATCAACTTAATCTAGCGCCAGGTGGTACAATTGTTATGATAGCAGTTCTTATTTTAATTGGTGCGATTTTATGGAAAAAGAAAAAAACTGCATAAAGTAGGGATAGATATGAATCTAACAGAAGCTTTACGCCTAATGAAAGATAAAGGATACAAACATACTGGGAAAAGAGAAGAGATGCTCAGGTTATTTGCAGCTCACAATCGTTATTTAACGGCGAAAGACGTTTTAGAGCATATGAAGGATGATTATCCAGGTCTTAGCTTTGATACGATTTATCGTAACTTAACGGTGTTTGCTGAAATCGGTGTTTTAGAACAAACGGAATTAAATGGTGAAAAGCATTTTCGTTTTACATGTTCTATTATGGAACATCATCATCATTTTATTTGTTTAGATTGCGGGGGAACGAAAGAGATTACTTCTTGCCCGATGGATTTTATGAATAAAGATTTTAACGGTTATGAAGTAACAGGTCATAAGTTTGAAATATACGGTCGTTGTCCAAAATGTGCAAAGTAAAAGCTCGTCAGTTATATAACTGACGAGCTTTTTTACGTAGAAAAGAAGGTTGCTCACAAATATTGTGGGCAACCTTCTTTTTATTGTTCTTGAGTTTCTTTTTCTTTTTCTCGTTCAGCAGCCATTTCAGCAGCGATTACGTCGATTTCTTTTTTTAGTTCTTCTACCATTATTTCTTCTGGCACTTTACGAACAACTTGCCCTTTACGGAATAATAATCCTTCTCCACGTGCACCGGCAATACCGATATCAGCTTCACGAGCTTCACCAGGACCGTTTACAGCACAGCCAAGTACTGCAACTTTAATTGGTACTTTTAGTGTAGAGATGTATTCTTCTACCTCGTTAGCGATGCTAATTAAATCAATTTCAATACGACCGCAAGTTGGACAAGAAATAAGTGTTGCTGCATTAGATGCAAGGCCGAATGACTTTAATAGTTCACGCGCAACTTTTACTTCTTCAACTGGGTCAGCACTTAATGAAATACGTAGTGTATTTCCGATGCCTTTATTTAAGATTGCTCCAAGACCAGCGGCACTTTTTACAGTTCCAGCAAATAATGTTCCAGATTCTGTAATGCCTAAATGTAATGGATAATCAAAAGCACGAGCAGCTTTGTCGTATGCTTCAATTGCTAAGTTAACATCAGAGGCTTTCATAGATACGATAATATCGTGGAAATCTAAGTCCTCTAAAATTTTAATGTGATGTAGGGCGCTCTCGACCATACCATCTGCAGTTGGGTATCCATACTTTTCTAAAATGTGACGCTCTAATGAACCTGCGTTTACACCGATACGGATTGGAATACCGCGTTCTTTTGCTGCATTTACAACAGCTTCTACTTTATGGCGACGACCAATGTTACCTGGATTGATACGTACTTTATCAATGCCACCTTCAATTGCTTTTAAAGCAAGGCGATAATCAAAATGAATATCAGCAACAAGTGGAATGTTGATTTGTTTTTTAATATCAGCAATAGCATTTGCTGCGCGTTCGTCTGGAACAGCAACACGCACGACTTGACAGCCAGCTTCTTCTAAACGTTTAATTTCAGCAACTGTTGCTTCAACATCATGTGTTTTTGTTGTTGTCATACTTTGTATAATTAATTCATTATTACCGCCAATTGTTAAATTACCGACTTTAACTGGACGTGTTTTTGTACGATGAGTCATTTCATTCACGAATAGATCGCTCTCCTTATAAAAGAAGTTTCTTATTTAGTCCCTCATATCAATGATAGTATACGTGATACAGGGCTATAGAAACCGAAGTGCTCGGTTTCACTTTTACTATTGTATCAGCGCCTTCATGTAATTGACAAGGATTAAGTGATTGCTTATTGATATAACGGGAATTTATAAGACTTTCCAATTTGTATTTTTGTAGCAGATGTACTTTTGTTCAGTTGTTTAAAGTCATCAATTACCTTTTCAATAGAAGGGATTTTTTTCTTGTTAATTTGTTCGGTAATAGAAAGAACTGTCTCACCTGTTTTGACTTCAATTGTTTTATAAGTGACATCTGTTTCTTTTTCTGCTTTGTTCTCTTTCTTTTGTTTTGTATCTGTACTTTCTTGTTTTATCGTTTGGGCCGCATTTGTTTTTTTATATGAACTTAACATCGGTAAAGTGCCGATTTTTATATCGTAATAAAATATATAACCAAGAACAAGCACGAATAAGAATATACCTAATCTTTTCATATTCTTCACTCCTTTGCTAGGAATATATGCTTGTCCAAAAAAAAAATGCCTAATTAGGCATTTTTTTCGTTCTTATTTTTCTTTCGGTTTTGGAACTTCTTTAATTGTTAAGTATAGAACAATTAAAACAACTGCGATATAAATGAATGTTGAACCAGGTACAACGATTTTGAATAAATCCATAATCATAAAGAAGATTGTTGGAATTGTGTAGCTGTAAGCAGTTAACGTCCATACTTGCTTATAAGATAATTTACGTTGACCGCTCATAGCCGAACCTATAAACGCAAGTAAAGTAATTCCTAAGAAAGTAATAAATAATTGGAATAGGTATACTAAAACTCCGATAACGGCTAGTAAAATTGGATAAATACTATCGAATACAGAAATAAAATCTTTTAAATCTTTCTTCTCAAGAGATGTCCCTAATAAATCATTATAGGAGTATGTTTGTGTTTGACCATTTCCTATAGAAACTACTTTATCTTTTAAAATAAATAAACCAGTTTTGTTTTGATATTTTTCTATATCTGTTGTATTTGGATCAAATACGAAAAGAGCATCTCCCTCTTCTTTTTGAATAGGTTGTTCAATATCGGCTTTTAGTTCACCATTTTCAATTTTAAAATCAGGTAAATCTTTTTCAATTGCTTGATTTACCATGGTAACACTATCTTGAATAAAGCTACCGTAAAAGAATGTTCTTGGAATAGTAGTGATTAGACAAAGTAGCATAATATACAAAATGGTTTTTCCGATTTTTTGAAAACGGAATAGCGCCATATCTTTAGGCGAATATACGCTTTTTGCTAATTGGGTAAATATGGACATAGATTCACTTCCTTTATGTATGTATAAAATCATTGTAACGTAGGAATCTAGAGAATCTCAAGATATATTATATTTACATATAGTGGAGATAACTAAATTTCTTTTTATTAATTTTCTTCTTTTGAATGAGAAAAATACAATTGACACTTTTCTTTTCCATATGGTAAATTTATCTTACATTTCTTAAAGAATATATCCGATAGGGATTCCTTTATTTGATATGTTGTTACATACATAATTGTGGACCCTTAGCTCAGCTGGTTAGAGCAGACGGCTCATAACCGTCCGGTCGTAGGTTCGAGTCCTACAGGGTCCATATCCATTTCACATGTTTATTACGTCAGCAGGAAGCTTCCTTGTAGAAGGGAGCTTTTTTTATGAAATATATGAGCATTTTAATTGAAAAGAAGTGGGAATTTTGCTACTTTAATGATAGCAAGACAATGTGATTTATTTGTTTGCACCCTATGGCAATTAGGGTAGAATGAAGTTGTATGTCACTTAAGTGGCAATACATAAACTGGGAGGAATATAACAATGGCAAAACACGAATTACCAAATTTACCTTATGCGTATGATGCTTTAGAGCCTCACTTTGACAAAGAAACAATGAACATCCATCATACAAAACACCATAACACGTACATCACAAACTTAAACGCTGCTTTAGAAGGTCATGCAGAATTAGCTGACAAAAGCGTAGAAGAATTAGTTGCGAACTTAAACGAAGTACCAGAAGCAATCCGTACAGCAGTACGTAACAATGGTGGCGGACATGCTAACCATACATTCTTCTGGACAATCTTATCTCCAAATGGCGGCGGACAACCAGTAGGTGAACTTGCAACTGCAATTGAAGCGAAATTCGGTAGCTTCGATGCATTCAAAGAAGAATTCGCAAAAGCTGGCGCAACTCGTTTCGGTTCTGGTTGGGCTTGGTTAGTAGTAAATAATGGTGAGTTAGAAGTAACAAGCACACCAAACCAAGATTCTCCTTTAACTGAAGGTAAAACTCCAGTTATCGGTTTAGATGTTTGGGAACATGCTTACTACTTAAATTACCAAAACCGTCGTCCAGACTACATCGGTGCATTCTGGAATGTTGTAGATTGGAACGCTGCTGAAAAACGTTACCAAGAAGCAAAATAATTGTAATAACGATAGAAAAAGCTAGGAGAATGCTCCTAGCTTTTTTCTGTGCTTTCCTTTTACATAATTGAGCTTGTCTTTGGAAGACTAGAACATGAAGTAAAGGAGAGTTGTGTATGAAGTGGAAACATATAATTGGTGACGTTGAAGTGAATCGGGATTTAGTGTTATTGCTCCTTATTGGAGGTTTATACACGCTCGCAATTTCTTTATCGAATACGTTTGTTAACATTTATTTATGGAAACAAACACAAAATTATGTGAATCTTGGCTTGTATAATTTGGCCAGCGTTGTATTACAGCCTCTCACATTTCTTATAGGTGGGAAATTAGCGAAGCGTATTGATCGCTCAATTTTGTTACGAATAGGCGTAGGCACGTTAGCTATTTTTTTTATCGTTGTTTTAGTAGCGGGAAAAAGCGCTTCTCACTATATTTTATTAATGGGGGCTCTTTTAGGAGTCGGGTATGGTTTTTACTGGCTCGCGTTTAATTTATTAACATTTGAGATTACAGAACCAGAAACAAGAGATTTCTTTAATGGTTTTCTTGGACTTCTTACATCATTCTCGGGCATGATTGGGCCGATAGCAGCGGGATATACAATTTCACGTATGGAAAAATGGAGTGGCTATACGGTCATATTCTTTCTTTCGTTACTGTTATTTGCAATTGCTGTCATTTTAAGCTTTTTTGTATCTAAGAGAGAATGTGAAGGACGGTATGAAATTGTTCAAGTATTGAAAGAGCGGCAGGTTGATAAAAACTGGGGAAGAATTACACGAGCTCATTTTTTTCAAGGGCTGAGAGAGGGAACGTTTATTTTTGTTATTTCAGTGTACGTGTATTTAGCAACTGATAGCGAACTCGCCTTAGGGAAATATAGCTTAGTAAATTCTGCTGTATCATTTGTTTGTTACTATTTAGTCACTCGTATGTTAAAGAAAGAGTGGCGAAAAAAAGCAATTTTGCTCGGAGGCATTATTTTATATGCTGTCGTATTTTTAGTTATATTCAATGTTACATACACAAAATTACTTATTTATGCAGCGTGTATCGCAATTGCATACCCTATTTTGCTCGTTCCGTACGGGTCCATGACATATGATGTAATTGGTAGGGCGAAAAATGCGAGAGAGTGGCGTGTAGAATATGTAGTTGTCCGGGAATTATGGTTAAATGCAGGAAGAATTTGCTCGATTTTAAGTTTTTTATGTGCTGTACTATTCTTTCCGCCTGAAAAAAGTTTGCCTTACTTATTATGTATTTTAGGTGCAGGACATTTTCTTATTTATTTTGCAGTTAAAAATGTCAAATATGATGAGGGAAATACGAGTAAAACAAGTATTGTAACGCAAGGAACTACGCAGAATCAAACAGAACCAGAAGGTTAACTTCTCGGTTGTTTTATGCTAGAATAGAAAAAGATGTAAGACAGCAGTGAGGACACCTGTATGAAGGTGTCCCTTTCACATTACATAGCTGTTGGTAGAGGGGGTTTGTATGAGCAAGAAGCAGAAACAACAAAAGAAAAAGACTCACGTTCCTTTTCGGTTAAACGTGCTGTTTTTCTGCGTGTTTTTAATGTTCTCCGCGGTTATTGTAAGGCTTGGATATGTACAAATTGTTCGCGGTGAGGAATACAAGAATGAAGTGGAGAGGAAAGAGAACTCGACGATAAGTAATCCTGTACCACGTGGGAAAATATTTGACCGTTATGGGCGAGCTGTAGTAGATAATGCAGCTGTACGTACGATTACATTTACAAAAATGAAAGGATCAACTGCAGAAGCTCGCTTAGAAACAGCGAAAAAGCTAGCAGAGTTGATTGAAGTACCGACAGATAAATTAACAGATCGCGATAAAAAAGATTATTGGCTTGCTATGCATAAAGAGGAAGCGAAAGAAAAAATTACGAATAAAGATCGTCAAGAGTTGAAAGATAAAAAAATTGACGATAAAGAATTAGAGGAGCGTCAACGAAGTCGCGTGACAGAAGAAGAAGTGAATCAATTATCCGCAAAAGATTTAGAAATACTAGCGATTAAAAGCAAAATGGACGGCGGATATGCAATGACACCACAAGTCATTAAGAAGGATGCAACTGATGAAGAATATGCGATTATTAGTGAAAAATTAGCGGAATTGCCAGGTGTAGATACAAGTGTCGATTGGGAGCGAAAATATGCATATGATGGTGATTTGTTCCGAAGTGTACTTGGTGGTGTAACAACTTCTGATGAAGGTTTACCGAAAGAGCGTTTAGATTACTATCTTGTTCGTGATTATAATCGGAATGATCGCGTAGGGAAAAGTTACCTTGAACAGCAATATGAAGATAGCCTGCACGGTACGAAAGCAGAAGTGAAAAATATTACAGATAAAAACGGTAATATTTTAGAAACGATTAATGTATCAAAAGGGCAAAGTGGTAATGACCTGAACTTAACAATCGATATGGAATTACAAAAGCGTGTAGAAGAAATTATCACGAAAAATTTATTGAGATATAAAGGTGGACAACCTCTTTTAGATCGTGCATTCGTTGTAATGATGAATCCAAAAAATGGTGAAGTTTTATCTATGGCAGGGAAACAGTTAGTGAATGAAAATGGCGAAACGAAAGTACAAGATTTCGCATTAGGAACGATGACAAGTTCTTATCCAATGGGATCGACTGTAAAAGGTGCGACAGTACTTACAGGGTATCAAACAGGTGCGATTCAACCGGGTTCAGTTCAATATGACGAACCAATCAGATTAAAGGGAACGCCACAAAAAGCTTCTTGGAAGAATATGGGTTACATTAATGATTTGACAGCATTAAAAATGTCTTCTAACGTATATATGTTTAAAACAGCGATGAATCTCGCAGGTGTTCAATATGTGAAAGGTGGTACGTTAGATATTCCACAAAAAGCATTTGATACGATGCGTTATTATTTCGGACAGTTTGGACTTGGTGTGAAAACAGGTATTGATTTACCGAATGAATCAGCGGGCCAAACAGGTAGAGGAAATCAGCCAGGTTTCTTATTAGATTTATCAATTGGACAGTACGATACGTATACACCACTTCAATTAGCACAATATGTTTCAACAATTGCAAATGGTGGTTACCGTATGCAGCCACAAGTTGTAAAAGAAATTCGTCAACCGGCAGCGAAACCAGATGAAGTTGGAAAAGTTGTTCATTCAATGGAACCGAAAGTTCTAAACCGTATTGATATGCCTGAATCACAAATTAAACGTGTTCAGGAAGGATTTAGACAAGTATTTAACGATTCTGGTGGTACAGCTGCGAAATACTTTACAGGTGCACCATATAAAGCTGCTGGTAAAACAGGTACAGCTCAAACTGTGTATGGCGGAGATAAAGAGATTGGTAGAAAGGCAAACGGTGAGCGTAAAGAAACATATAACTTAACGTTAGTAGGTTATGCGCCACTTGAAGATCCTGAAGTAGCGTTTTCTGTTGTTGTACCTTGGGTAGATGATAAATCAGGTATTAACGGTTATATTAGTCGTGACATTATGGACGCGTACTTTGATTTGAAAAAAGTAGAAAATGGCGAAGCTCCAACAGATGCAAAAGACAATAAAAAGAAAAATATAGATCAAGATGATGAATAAAAAAGTTGTAAAAAAAGCACACTATCTGAAAAGATAGTGTGCTTTTTTTTATGGTCCATGCATACGTTTTAATATAGTGGACAAGCATATCGTATCGAAAAATTAAGAGGCCTAACAAGTAATACGTTTACTTCTCCTCTGGGGATAAAGGTTTTATGAACCAATCATCAGTGAAGATGAGCAGTGGCTACGGATTAAAATTTTACTTAATGTTGATTCTTGTGGAACTTTACAAAACTTTTACAAACAATTAAAACCGAATTAATAGTTTAGCAGTATTCTTATATCTGTAATCCTGTTATTTCCGGTTACTTCTAGGAGGAAGAACACGTGAAATGGATAAGTGCATCGATTAAAGTTTTCATACTGTCGACATGTTTCCTTTATGTTGGCACGTCTACTGCATTTGCTGTAAATGAAATGGGAGAAGTGAGAGTTGATGGATCCTCAACAGTTTTTCCTATTATAGAAGCAGTAGCGGAGGAATATACAAAGGTGCATCCGAACGTGAAAATTTCTATCAGTGTTTCTGGAACAGGAGGAGGATTTAATCGTTTCAGTAAAGGAGAAGTGGATATAAATAATGCTTCGAGAGTAATGAAACAAGTGGAAGAAAATGAAATGAAGAAAAACTCCATTCAGTTTACACCATTTGAAGTTGCTTATGATGGTCTGACGATCGTTGTGAATCGCCAAAACACTTGGGTAGACAATATGACGGTAGACGAGTTACGTCTACTGTGGAGTGAAGATGAAAGTGAAAAGCGATGGTCACACATTCATTCATCATGGCCACGCGAACAGGTGAAGTTTTATGCGCCAGGTGTAGACTCTGGTACGTATGATTATTTTCAAAATGTCATCTTACAAAATAGTCGCATTGTAAAAAAAGTCTCTTTGTCTGAAGATGATCAAGTTATTATGCAAGGGGTAATGAATGATAAAAATGCCATTGCTTTTGTAGGATATGCTTATTATATGGCCAATCGAGATAAGGTGAGAGCAATAAAAGTGAATGGTGTACTTCCGACGAAAGATACGATTCAATCAGGTAAGTATAAGCCGTTATCTAGGTCGCTATTTGCTTATGTGAATGATGCATCTATCCGAAATAAAATGAATGTAGCAAATTATATTGAGTTTATGATTCAACATGTTGGTAATCTCGCTGAAGAGGTTGGATATGTAAAATTACCAAAAGAAAAGTACAATGAACAGCTGCGGATGTTAACAGAAATAAAAAGGTAATGTCAGGGTGGAAAGGGGTTTTCATCTTTGGCTTATAATGACAAAAGTCAAATTACATTTTCTGTACAACATTTGATTGAAAGAAATACAAAACAAAGAAAAAAAACGCAGCGAATCAATCGAATCGTTCCATTATTACTAAAAATAATTGCTAGCGTGTCTATTGTGACGACAATTGGAATTATTTTTACTTTGGCAAATGAAACAATGATGTTTTTTCAAAAAATACCATTACACTCCTTTTTGATGGAGAAAGAATGGTTACCTTTTTTTGAAGATCCTAAATTCGGTATATTACCACTTATATGTGGAACGGTCCTTGTAACAGCAATTGCTATGTTCGTAGCAATTCCTATCGGTTTAGCGTGTGCCGTATTTTTAAGCGAATATGCTTCAAACGGTGCAAGGAAAGTGTTAAAGCCAATGTTAGAACTATTAGCAGGTATCCCGACAATTGTATATGGTTTTTTTGCATTAACAGTTGTAACACCGCTTTTACAACGGATTATACCTGATTTACAGTTTTTTAATGCGATTAGTCCAGGTATTGTTATTGGCTTTATGATGATACCTACAATTGCATCTCTGTCTGAAGACGCAATGAGAGCTGTAGCAAAAGGAACGAAAGAAGCTTCGTTAGCACTTGGAGCAACTCGGTTTGAGATGGTAAAACAAGTCGTGTTTCCTTCGGCTTTTACAGGGATTATGGCAGCGATTATATTAGCTGCTTCCAGGGCAATTGGTGAAACGATGATCGTTGTAATTGCAGCGGGATCCACGCCGAACGTATCGCTCGATCCGACACACTCCATTCAAACGTTAACAGCTTATATTGTGCAAGTGAGTTTAGGTGATGCTCCGCATGGAACCATTACGTATTACAGCATGTACGCTGTAGGTGCAACGTTATTTTTGTTTACTTTTATAATGAACATCATTTCGCAGTTTATTATGCGCCGCTTTAGGAGGGTGACATAATATGCGAATGTTGAATCATAAAAAGATACAAGAAAATATGGCATCGCGTTTTTTAAAAGATCGAGTTTACAAATTGTTATTTTATATGGCAATTTTGTTTTCAATAGTAATACTGCTTATTTTGCTTTTTCAAATTTTTGAAAAAGGTATAAGTTATCTTTCATTAGATTTCTTTACAAACTTTGCTTCGCGTAATCCGAAAGAAGCAGGGATTGCTGCAGCTTTGTCAGGAACAATATTATTTATGAGTATTGTTATACCAGTCTCTTTTATATTTGGGGTCGGAACTGCTCTTTATTTAGAGCAATATGCGAAGGAATCTATATTTAAAAAGGTAATAGAAATTAATAATCAAACATTAGCAGGAGTACCTTCCGTTGTATTTGGATTGCTCGGCTTAACTATTTTTGTATATGCTCTTCATCTAGGTGAGAGTATCATCGCTGCGGCACTGACGATGAGTTTACTCGTCTTACCGACAGTTGTTGTAGCGAGTCAAGAAGCAATACGATCTGTACCAAGTTCATTATTAGAAGCTTCTTACGGATTAGGTGCTACGAAGTGGCAAACGATGTATCAAATTGTATTGCCATATGCTTTCCCAGGAATTATAACGGGTTGTACGTTAGCGATATCAAGAGCGATTGGAGAAGCGGCACCGTTATTAGTTATCGGGGCACTTGCATTTGCAAATTATGTTCCATTTAGTATGTTTGATAGATTTACAGTTTTACCAATTCAAATTTTTAATTGGATGAGTAGACCGCAAGAAGAATTTCAGTATGTAGCAGCTGCTGGGATGATCGTTTTGTTAGGTTTGTTGCTCTTTATCAATATATTTGTCCTATGGTTACGAAATCGAAAATAAGTTGGAAATGGATGAAAGGGGAATTCAAATGGTAGCAACAGTAGTAAATGTACAGGTGAAAAACGAGGAGAAAATCGAGACTGCGCCAAAGAAAGTAGTATTTGATACGAAAAACTTAAATTTATGGTACGGAGAAGACCATGCTTTAAAAGATATTAACTTAAGCATTCATGAGAATGAGGTTACAGCAATTATCGGGCCAAGTGGTTGTGGTAAATCAACGTACTTAAAAACATTAAATCGTATGGTAGAGTTAGTACCAATCGTGCGAACTACAGGTGTAATTGAATATAGAGAGCGCAATATATTTGATAAATCATATCCAGTTGAAGAATTACGAACACATGTAGGAATGGTGTTCCAAAAGCCAAATCCATTTCCGAAATCTATTTATGAAAATGTAGCATACGGCCCAAAAATTCATGGTATAAGCGACAAGAAAACGTTGGATGAAATTGTTGAAAAAAGTTTACGTGGAGCAGCAATTTGGGATGAGTTAAAAGATCGTTTGCACGATAATGCATACGGTTTATCCGGTGGACAGCAACAGCGTCTATGTATCGCACGTTGTTTAGCGATTGAACCCGACGTTATTTTAATGGATGAGCCAACATCGGCACTAGACCCAATTTCAACATTAAAAGTAGAAGAATTAATTCAAGAGTTAAAGAAAGACTTTAGTATTGTTATCGTAACGCATAATATGCAACAAGCAGCACGTATTTCAGACAAAACTGCTTTCTTCTTAAGTGGAGAAGTTGTGGAATATACAGATACAAATAAATTATTTACGACACCTTCAGATAAGCGTACAGAAGATTATATTACAGGCCGATTCGGTTGATATCGTTGCAAGGCTCAGAGCAAATGCCTTCTTAACAGAGGGCATTTCTTATTTTTACCTCATCTAATTAGAGAAGTAGTACGTCTCCTATCTTAAGGCTTATTACAAGTACGCTAGGTAGGAGATCTATATATACAATGGCACTTAATATTGAGGGGGAAGAAAAAATGGTAAGAGAACAGTTTCAATGTGATTTAAAAATGTTACAGCAAAAGGTGATTGAGCTTGGTGTACTAGCGAGGGAAGCTTTGTTGCTTGCCATGGAAGGTCTTCGTACAAGGGATGTAGAGAAAGCGTTAGAGGTTATAGATGGTGATTATCGTATGGATAATTTAGAAGAGGAAATAAATGATCTTGCGCTTATGCTTATTACGAAGCAGCAACCTGTAGCAAGTGACTTAAGAAGGATTTTTATTTCAATTAAAACAGCGACAGATTTAGAGCGTATTGCAGATCATGCTGTTAATGTTGCGAAATCAACAATTCGTCTTGGGGAAAAAGAAGTAACTGTCAGTTTGCATAATATTGAGGAAATGTTTGCTATTGCTAATGAGATGTTAAATTTAGCATTAGAAGCATACGAACAGGAAAATTTAACTTTCGCGAAACAAATTGCCGAAATGGATGATTCTGTTGATGAAATATATGGGAAAGCGATTCGTGAATTTATATCTTCAGTCCCAGAACAACCAGAAGCGATTACACAAATTACACAATTATCTTTTGTAGCGAGATATATTGAGCGTGTAGCAGACCATATTACAAATATTGCTGAGAATGTTTTTTATTTAGTAAAAGGAAAGCATTACTTATTAAATGAATAAAGAAAAAAAGCAGGTGAAACATCGCCTGCTTTTTTTAGTCAAAACATGACAAAAAAAGCTCGTTGTTTCCATTAGTTTATGATGATAAGATGTATCATAATATAATGGAAAAATTAGGACATATATGTTGGTCACTTATTGAGTATTATTTTTCTAAGTTAATAGTAAGCGTTTTCTTTTGTGGGGGTTAGAAAGATACATGTATATAGGAAGTCTTAATCAAAGTTTTTCTCACCAGTGATGATTCATTGAAATAATCAAACTTATACTGCTAGTTAATGCAGGGTAGATAATATACATATCGTATATGAAGTTATTGAACATTATATAAGTGGAGGCTGAAGTATATGAAGGGGGTTATTTTAGCTGGAGGAAAAGGAAGACGCCTTAGACCATTAACATGTAATACTCCAAAGCCGATGTTGCCGTTATTAGAAAAGCCAGTTTTGGAATACAATATTGAATTATTACGTCAGCATGGTATTCGTGAAATTGCAATTACTGTTCAGTATATGAGTACGTCCATTAAGCAATATTTTGGTGACGGCAGTAAATGGGGAGTTAACTTGTACTATTTTGAAGACTCTCCTCCGCTTGGAACAGCAGGGAGTATTAAACAAGCGGAAAAGTTTTTAGATGAAACATTCGTTGTCATAAGCGGGGATGCGTTAACTGACTTTCAATTATCAGAAGGAATTACGTTTCATGAACAAAAGAAAAGAATGGTAACTATGTTTGTGAAGGAAGTAGAAAACCCTCTTTCATTCGGTTTAGTTGTAATGAACAAAGAACAAGAGGTTACACGATATATAGAAAAACCGAGCTGGAATGAGGTAGTCTCTAATATTGTGAATACAGGTATTTATATTATGGAGCCAGAAATCTTTTCTTACATACCGCCCCAAGAATTTTTTGATTTCAGTCAAGATGTGTTTCCTTTATTGGCAAATAAGAACGCATTATTTGCATATTTGTCAGAAGGTTATTGGTTAGATATCGGTACATTTGATCAATATCGACAAGCACAATTTGATTTGTTAACGAAAAAATTGCAAGTACCTATTCCTTATACGGAAGTATTGCCGATGGTATGGATGGGGGAAGGTGTGACGATTGGAAAAGGAACGAAGATTCACGGCCCTTCTTTTATTGGAGAAGGAGCAAAGATTGGTGCTGGAGCTGTAATTGAGCCGTATTCTATTATTGGGAAAAATAGTATTGTTTCAAATTATTCTCATCTTCAAAAAAGTATTGTTTTTGCAAATGCACACATTGGGCAGTATTGCGAGCTATTAGAAACGACAATAGGAGAGCATACAATGGTGGAAGATGACGTTACACTGTTTCAAAAAAGCATTGTAGCGGATCATTGTCATATAGGGAAAAGTACGGTAATTAAGCAAAAGGGAAAACTATGGCCATATAAGGCAATTGACAGCTATTCGGTAGTAGGATCGGCTGGTGTACAAGAAAGTGAAAAGAGTGCAGGATGGTTGCAAAAAAGCCGCATTGTAGGAAGAGGTAATGTTGAGATTACTCCTCAATTTATTGTAAAGGTTGCGATGGCGTACGGATCTCTTTTTGCCAAAGGAGAAAGTATATTAATCGGGAGTCAAGAACATATAGAAACGACTTCTTATAAAAATCTTTTTCTTCATGCGATTCATGGTATCGGGATTCATACGATGGAATGTAAAGAAATGAACGAATCGCTTTTTCAGTACAGTATTCAGGATTTACAATGTGCAGGTGGGGTTTTCATTCAAGTGGAAAATGAAAAAGAGGTTGTTATAAAGTTGTATGGTAAGGATGGGGTACAATTAACGTATAAGCAACAAAAAGCGATAGAACAAGTATATATGTCTGAGTCGTTTTATTACGTATGTGAGAAAGAAATGGGACGGAATAAGCTAGTCCACGTTTCTTTACATGATTATATAGAGGTTGTATTGGAGCGCATTGATATTGAAAAAATACAAAAACAGAAGTTTCATCTTCTTATTAATAAGAGAAATGATATGTTACAACATTTACTTATGCACTTTTTGCAAAGGCTTGGATGCACGGTTACGTGGATTTATGCGGGCGAACAAAAGGATCATGTGAAAGCATTGATGAAATCAAGCAAAGCAAATATGGCGCTTATGTTTTCAGAGCAAGGAAATTATTTCGAGTTATATGATAATCATAGTAATATTTACCAGGGAACAGATTTTGAAGAAGTAGATATTCCGGATTTATTACTTGAATCGGCAGGAAATATCTACCCGATGTCTTTGAAATTAGGAGAATGTTACCTTCTATTTTATACGCAGGATGAAAAAAAGTCGTTTCAAGCGAGATGGAAGCGAGATATTTTATATCGAATTGGGAAATTATTTGAGCTAATAGCATTGCAGGGAAAGACATTTCTCAGCATAGTAGAGCAATCACCTCCGCTCTATCTACTTTGTGATGAAGTGGTATGTTCATGGAATGAAAAAGGGAAAGTAATGAGGAAATTATTAGCTGATATGGAAAGAAAAGAAGAAGGTATATTTGAAGGCGTACAGTTCAAATATACGGAAAAAGAGTGGTCTTATATCGTTTCTGACACAAAACAACCGAAATTTTTAGTGTATTCGCATGCTAGAAACCCAGTAATAGCAAGGGAAAACATGAAAAATCTTATAGAAAAAATTAGACAATATCAAAAGGTGTAGAATTTTTATTTTAAAAGTGGTATTATAGTATAGTCTGATTTAAGTTATTAGTACTGGAGGGAAATAAGAATGCGTGTGAATATTACTCTAGCATGTACAGAATGCGGAGATCGTAACTATATCTCAAAGAAAAACAAACGTAACAACGCTGAGCGTATCGAGCTTAAAAAGTATTGCAAGCGTGACAAGAAGTCTACGTTACACCGTGAAACAAAGTAAGCAGTAGGAATATTTTCCTACTGTTTCTTTTTTTATTCGATTCCTCTGTTAAAAGTGATACACTATCATCGTAGAGCAAAGTATCACTGTGAGGGGGAAAATGTGTGAGAGAAGAGAAACTACGTTTACGTAAACAAATAATAGAGCACATGAATTCTTTATCAGAAGAACGATATACAACTTTATCAGAGCAAATTGCATTTTCGTTGTATGCGCAAAAAGAGTGGGCTGAAGCTAAAACAATTGGAATCACTCTCTCAATGGAAAATGAAGTGAATACATATCCTATTATCGAAAAAGCTTGGGAAGAGGGAAAGAAAGTTGTTGTTCCGAAGTGTAATAAAGGAACACGAACAATGTCCTTCCGGCACATTAGTAATTTTGATCAATTAGAAACAGTGTATATGAATTTACGTGAACCAATTCCAGCGCTTACGGAAGAAGTGAATGCAGATGGAATTGATCTTCAAATCGTGCCAGGCGTAGCTTATACAGAGCGAGGAGAACGGATTGGATATGGCGGTGGCTATTATGATCGTTATCTCGTGCATTATAAAGGGAAAACGCTATCATTAGCTTATAGTTTTCAAATGGTAAAGCATATTCCAGTAGAGTCGTTTGATAAAAATGTAGAAAAAATTATTACAGAAAAAGGAACAATGGTTAAAAATGGGCTTGTATAGACAAATAAAAATTGACGAGACTTTTTCTTCTTGATTATAATAAAATATGTGAACGTTTTCTTATTATAGTTTTTTATAGTAAGTGAGCATAGAGGGTGATGAAATGGTATCTATTTATGATATTCAGCAATTGCTAAAGAAATTTGGTACGATTATTTATACGGGAGATCGAATTGCAGATTTACAATTAATGCAAGATGAATTGCGTGAATTAAATCAATCACAGCTAATCGATCCACAAGACTATCAAACAGCTTTATTTTTATTGAAGCAAGAAATTCAAAAAGAGCTAAATAAGAATTAGATAAAGGTAGGTAAGCAACATGGAAGAGAAATGGTTAGTTGGTGTTGACCTTGGTGGTACAACGATTAAATTAGCATTTATTAATGTGTACGGTGAAATTTTACATAAGTGGGAAATCCCTACGAATACAAATGAGCAAGGAAAACATATTACGCTTGATGTAGCGAAAGCGATTGATAAAAAGTTAGAAGAGTTAGGTGAATTAAAAAGTAAGTTAATTGGTATTGGTATGGGAGCTCCTGGTCCTGTACACGTGGCGTCTGGAATGATATATGAAGCTGTTAACTTAGGATGGAAAAACTATCCGTTAAAAGATTTATTAGAAGTAGAAACAGGATTACCTGTTGTTATTGATAATGATGCAAACTTAGCAGCACTTGGTGAAATGTGGAAAGGTGCTGGTGAAGGAGCAAAAGATTTAATTTGTATGACACTTGGCACTGGTGTTGGTGGCGGTGTAATTGCCAATGGTGAGATTGTACACGGCGTAAGCGGTGCTGCTGGTGAGATTGGACACATTACAGTAGTTACAGAGAATGCTTTTCCATGTAATTGCGGGAAGTCTGGTTGCCTAGAAACTGTAGCATCTGCAACGGGTATTGTACGTGTTGCTATGCAAAAAATACAAGAGACTGATAAAGAGAGTATGCTACGTTCTATGTTAGCAGAAGAAGGGCGTATTACATCAAAAGACGTATTTGAAGCACATGGACAAGGTGATGAACTAGCAGGCGAAGTAGTAGAAAAAGTAGCTTCTTATTTAGGATTAGCTGTAGCGAACCTTTCTAGCACGTTGAACCCAGAGAAAATTGTTATTGGTGGCGGCGTTTCTAAAGCTGGAGATGCACTATTAGAACCAATTCAACGTTATTTCGAGCAATATGCTTTCTCACGTGCTGTAAAGAGCACGAAGCTAGCTATTGCAACACTTGGTAATGACGCAGGTGTTATCGGAGGAGCTTGGCTTGTAAAAAAGCACAAATACGAAGTGAAGATGATATAAGTTATGAACTATGAAAAGAGGAAGGGGAAACCCTTCCTCTTTTTGTGTGAAATCTTGATGAAGAATAACATGTAAATGAATTAAGCTGCCGGTGGGTACCCGTTATATAGAACAGTCATGATCGTAAACCATCCGAAAACGAGTACAGTTGCAATTGCAAAGCCGCTCGCGAAAAAGTTCTTTTCACGAAGTGTTCTAAGCGTAGCAAATACAGCTAACAGAGTGACAAGCGTAAAAATAATAACAAGGCCCATACAATATCCTCCTCTGTCTACCCATTCCTTAATATGAGTTTTTGGAATATTTACTCTTTTATATTGTACATGTTTTAAAAATGATTGTCGAGATAGCATCCTTTCTTTTCCTAAGAGAAAAAAATGTTGTATCATTGAAAGTAAGTTTAATAATTGGAGGAGATTTTCATATGAAATGGACACAAATGCCGTTAGGCCCATTACAAACGAATGCTTATATTTTAACGAATGATCAAAATGAGTGTATTATCTTTGACCCTGGTCACGAAGGAGAGAAGCTCGTTACATATTTACAAGAAGCGCAGTTAAAGCCACTAGCTGTTTTATTAACCCATGCTCACTTTGATCATATTGGTGCTGTTGACGCGGTAAGAGACGCTTTCCATATTCCTGTGTACGTACATAAAGAAGAAGAAGATTGGTTAGGCGATGCAACTGTAAATGGCTCTCAAATTTTTATGATGAATCGCAGCATTACAGCAAAACCAGCAGATCATATTATTGATGCAGAAGGTACATTAGCAATTGGTTCATTTAATTTTGAGGTTTTTGAGACGCCAGGACATTCTCCAGGCAGTATTTCTTATTATTGTAAAGAGGCGAATGCTGTATTTTCTGGAGATGTATTGTTCCAAATGAGTATCGGAAGAACTGATTTACCTGGTGGGAGCTTTGCTGAATTAATTGGAAGTATTGAAGAAAAATTATTTGTATTACCTGATGAAACAGCAGTGCTATGTGGACATGGTCCAGAAACAAGCATTGGTTTTGAAAAAGAAAATAATCCATTTTTACAGTAAGGAGTCATTATGGGGATGGAGCTTATTTTAAAAGAATGGATGGCGAAAGAGAAGGATTATTCAATTTCATATAGTACGTATATGAACCTCGTATTGTATACAGAGGGACATGGTTATTATATGAAGGAACGTGAGAAAATTGGAAGACAAGGGGATTTTTTTACAAGTAGTAACGTATCCTCTGTTTTTGCAAAAACATTTGCTAAGTTTTTTATTCGTCTTGTTGAAAATGGTGAAGTTGCTCCGAATATTTGTGAGATTGGTGGGGGAACAGGAAAGTTTGCCTATGATGTTTTACAAGAATGGAAGCAATTGTCTCCAGAAACCTTTATTGATTTAAACTATTCATTGATTGAAATGAGCCCTTTTCATAGAAAATTACAGCAGAAAAATCTTTGTTCGTTTTCTAATGTGGCATATTATACGTCGCATAGTGAAATGGGGGAATCATTCGAAGGAATTCTTTTTTCGAATGAGTTATTTGATGCATTTCCTGTTGAAGTAATTCAGAAGAGAAATGGAATATTGTATGAAGTACGTGTTACATACACAGAAGAGGGGAAACTTGCAGAAGTATGTAGACCGTTACATAAAAGCATCGGTCGATACTTATTGAAATATAATATTCACCTTGTTGAAGGTCAGCGTTTTGAAGTGTCGATTGCGATGGAAGAATATATAAAAGAAATTGCGAAATGGTTTCAACGAGGTGTATGTATTACAGTTGATTATGGATACACAAAAGAAGAATGGATGCATCCTGCACATCAAGAAGGAAGCTTACGAGGGTATTATGAGCATAAGTTAATCCGTAATCCTTTAGCACATCCAGGTGAAATGGATCTTACTACTCATATTCATTGGGACGAACTAAAAGAGATGTTTAGCCTGCAAGGTATGCAGACAGTATGGCATAAGAAGCAAGCTGAGTTTTTGTTAGCAGCAGGAATATTAGATCAGCTTACCGATCATCAGGATAGGAATCCTTTTTCTGAAACTCAAAAACAAAATCGTGCAGTTCGTTCGATGATTTTGAGCGGAGGATTAGGGAGTGCATTTGATGTTGTTATACATACGAAACATATGCAACAGTTACACTTAGATCGGTATTTGAAACTATAAAAAAACAAGACACAGCATATTTCTGTGTCTTGTTTTTTAATACGACTTATGTAGCATCATATATTTCCTCTCATGATATATATTTATATTAAAGATATGAGATGAAAAATATAAAATACGTCCTTTTTTCTCTGTTTATGAGTCCCTAACCTAATAATACGCGAACGAGTTGAATAATTGTCTCGTTTTCTACTTTGTAATAGATTTCCAATCCTTTTCTTTCACTTGAAACGATTTTAGCGCTTTTTAACTTTGCTAAATGCTGTGAAATTGTAGATTGTGGCATGTTTAAGCCAGTGTACATTGTAGAAACATTGCTTGGACCACGTTCAATTAATCCTTTTACAATACATAAGCGAACAGGATGAGCAAGTACTTTCAATAATTCTGCATTGCTTTCATATAGTTCAATTTCTTTTTGAAAGGTTTCTAACATGTTCTTTTCCACCTCCGTGTGAGCTGTTATACCATACTATACATACCAAAAAATCAAAGAAAAGAAAACAGTTGTTGCAGAAAAAAAGTCCTAAAGTAAAGAAAT
The DNA here is from genome assembly GCF_040459695.1 of Bacillus cereus group sp. RP37. Taxonomy (NCBI): domain Bacteria; kingdom Bacillati; phylum Bacillota; class Bacilli; order Caryophanales; family Bacillaceae; genus Bacillus; species Bacillus cereus group sp. RP37. The sequence goes on from NZ_JARVHP010000001.1 coordinate 1,165,762, forward strand.
TGTAAGAAAAGAGACCCTGATGTAAATAAAGTAGATGATTTAGCACGGTTTTGTAAAATGACATTTTTGGGTGAAAATTTAGATGCGTTTTAAAAATTGAAAGATATAGATATATTTGTAACACAATCTTACCATGATTTTCTTATTCTTTCAAATGAATATACAAAATTTTTAAAATAATATGACAAAGGAATTATAATGATATATATAGAATATAAAACAGGTTAAAAGAAAAGAAGCTGAATGTAATCAGCTCCTTTATGGTGAAAATGAAATGTTTGAGTATAGCTGATAAATCTTAGAATTGCCAAGTCATTAGTTATGTATTCTAGCATTCATCGTTCATCAACTTTAAAAATCTACGGTTCCATATATTCTCATAAAAATCAATTGTCTCTTTTGCGGACATAAATGGATTATGTAACGTAGAGGTTGTTTTCTGTACCATGAAGTTTTCGTATCCTAGTCCATGGGCAAATTTAATTGTAGCATCCATGCAGTACTCTGTTTGGGCACCACAAAACTCAATACGATGTACAGATAATTGATCTAAAATCTCTTTTAAGTTTGTTTTATAAAATGAATTGGCATGTGTTTTTCTTACAAAAAAATCTTGTTCTTGAACATCTAAATCAGCATGAATAGCCCAAAGTTCTTTTTCGGGTACTAAATCATCATCGCAATGTTGAACGAAAAGAATTGGTTTATTTGTTTTTCTGTATGAAGAAATTCTTTTATTTACTTTTGTAAGTAAATTTTGTAAATCAAATAAATGCTCTTCGCTATAACATACTCCATTTTGTAAATCGATAACGATTAAAACATCTGCACAAGTATCCATTATTTTTGCCCCTTTTTTACTTCTTAATATATCAATTAATTCATTACTTGGAAATAGATGGTGCTCTGTCGTTTTTTATGAACTATACGAAAAGTGAAAAATATACTTAACAGCATAAAAAAGAAGATATGATAACTTAATTTCATATCTTCTATTCTCTCTATGCATTTACAGGTTCTTCTACATAAGAAAGGGCATTTTCAAAATCGGATATTAAATCGTCAACATTTTCAAGGCCGACGGATAACCGAAGTAATGAATTAGAAATCCCTCTTTCATCACGAGCTTCTTGTGACAATGCTGCATGTGACATTTTAGCTGGGTAGGAAAGAATCGATTCGACAGCACCTAAACTAACCGCAAAGACAGGTAATTTTACTTTTGATAGAAATTGGCGGAGTGCGTCTTCTGATTGTAAAGTGAAAGATAGGACAGCTCCGGCTGATGTAGCTTGAGATTGTTGAATATTAAATCCAAGATGTGATTGTAAGCCAGGATAATAGACATTTTGAACTTTAGCGTGCTCTTGTAAATAGTGTGCAATTTTATTGGCGTTTGCAGCTGAATGCTCAAGACGTACATGCAATGTTTTTAGACCACGAAGCACGAGAGAACAATCTTGAGGGCCTAAAATAGCGCCGAATGCATTTTGTAAAAATCCAAGTTTTTGAGCGAGTTCGGCATCTTTTACAACCGCTAATCCGGCAGTAACATCACTATGACCAGCAATGAATTTTGTGGCACTATGAAGAACGACATCGGCGCCAAGGTCAAGTGGCTTCTGGAATAGTGGTGTCAAAAATGTATTATCAACAAAAGTAAGGGCGTCAATAGATTTTGCAAGTTTAGAAACAGCACGAATATCTGTCACTTTTAAAAGCGGATTAGAGGGTGTTTCCACATAAAAGAGTTTTGTATTTGGCTTAATGTTTTGCTTTATTTCTTCTAAATTAGTCATATCAATAAATGTATGGGAAACACCGTAACGGGAGAGAACTTCAGTTATAATTCGATAAGTGCCTCCGTATACGTCTTCTGAAATGAGTACGTGATCACCTTGTGAAAGAAGGAGGAATGCAGTAGAAATCGCTGCAATCCCTGATGCGAAGGCAAATCCTTTTGTTCCGCCTTCTAATAAAGCAATGATATCTTCAAGAGCTTCACGAGTTGGATTACCAGATCGGCTATAGTCATATTTTCCGAACGTATCTATATCAAACTGGTGGAATGTTGATGTATTATAGATGGGAACGTTAACAGCTCCTGTTTGCGAGTCATGTTTATATTGGTTGTGCAGTAAGAGTGTATCTATAGAATAACTCATATTCTTACACCTTCTTTTACAAGTTTAATGGCTTGCTGTAAGTCTTGAATTAAATCGTTACTATTTTCAATGCCAACGGAAAATCGCAGAAGACGATTACATACACCGTTTGCTGTTCTGATTTCTTCAGGAATATCAGCGTGTGTTTGCGTTGCTGGATATGTCATTAAACTTTCAACACCACCAAGACTTTCAGCGAATGTAATTAAGGATAAAGATTGTAAGAATGGATTGATCCATGTTTCATCTTTCAGACGAAATGAGATCATGCCGCCTCTTCCAGGATAAAATACATCTGTCACCCCGTCTTCATCATTTAAATAAGCGACAACTGCTTTTGCATTTTCTTCATGTTGTCTCATACGAAGCGCTAACGTTTTCATACCACGAATTAATAGCCATGAGTCAAATGGGCTTAAGACCGCACCAGAGGCATTATGATAATGAGCGATTTCCTCACAAAGTTCCTTACCTTTTGCAACGACAAGTCCGCTTAGGACATCGTTATGTCCTCCTAAATATTTTGTTGCGCTATGAAGTACAATGTCAGCACCTTCTGTTAATGGTTGCTGTATATAAGGTGTGTAGAATGTGTTGTCTACAATAAGAAGTAGTCCGTGTCTTTTCGCTACAGTTGCGACAGCGGCAATATCAGTAACTTGCATTAATGGATTAGTCGGAGTTTCTATGAAAATAGCCTTTGTTTCAATTGTGATAGACTGCTCAATTTGTTTAATAGATTGTGTATTTACGTATCTACATCGAACGTTCCACTTTTTTTCGTGCTCAGAAAATAATCGATAAGTGCCCCCGTATAAATCTTCGGATACAATAAGTTCATCTCCGGAACGGAATAGGGAAAGGACAAGGAGAACAGCTGCCATCCCTGAACTACAGGCATAACCTTGTTCACCGTATTCTAAATCTGCGATTGCCTGTTCTAAAAGGCCGCGAGTTGGATTGCCAGTTCGTGAGTAGTCAAAGCCAGTAGATTTGCCAATTCCTTCATGACGATAAGCAGTTGAGAAATAAACAGGTGGATTAACAGTTCCTGTTGTAGTTTCGCTCCGGTTTCCGATTTGTGCTAGTTTTGTTTCGATAGTTGACATGTGAAAATTCCTCCCTTTTAAATTAACAATTAAGTGAATGTAAAATAAAAAAAGCCTTCTAAGAAGAAGGCTTTCGGTTTGAATAGAGTCTTCTTCTCATCTGTCAAATCTTTCACAATTTGCTGGAATTAGCACCTTATTAACAAATGTTAATGGTTGCTGAGGCGTCGTAGGGCCAGTCCCTCTACCTCTCTAGATAAGAATGTTCGTATGAAATTTTATTATGTTTTTAACTTTACAACAAAAGATAATTGAATTGCAACTTTATTTTAAATAATTTTTATTTTTCCGCAAGTGTCATTGACTTTTGCATTTGTGCGTGCTAAATTTATTAAAAAATTAGCAAACATTGTTAAAAGGGGAACGCATTTCCTTTTAGCTACATAAATAAAATAATAAAGACAACTCTTATTGAGAGCGGTGGAGGGAAAGGCCCTGTGAAACCCGGCAACCTTCAAACGAAATGTTTGAAACGGTGCTAATACCTGCAAAACGAATGTTTTGCATAATAAGAGGAGGAACGATTATGTCCCCCTCTTCAAAGTGAAGAGGGGGTTTTTATATTGATAGAAATGAGGGAGATTTGTGAAATTACTAGATTTATTGTCAAAAGGAATTGTAATAGGTGACGGTGCGGTTGGGACGTTATTACATTCACATGGTTTGCAAAGTAGTTTTGAAGAATTGAATATATCTGATCCAGATTTAATTATATCGATTCATAAGCAATATGTAGCTGCTGGGGCAGATGTGATTCAAACAAATACGTACGGAGCAAATGAAGCAAAATTACGTATGTATGGTTTAGAAAATCAAGTTACTGAAATTAATAGAGCGGCAGTAAAACTGGCGAAAGCATCTGTTACCGACAAAAATGCAATTTTAGGAACAATTGGCGGTATGAAACATATCGGAGCTGTTACGACAACTGATATGGAGCGAGAATTTATGTTGTTGGAACAGGCAAGTGCATTATTAGAAGAACAGGTTGATGGACTGCTATTAGAGACTTTCTATGATGAGTTTGAATTACTTCATGCTGTTCAGGTGTTACGAAAACAAACGAATATTCCAATTGTAGCTCAATTAGCGTTACATGAGGCAGGTACGACTCAAAATGGAAATGATGTAAATGAAATATTAAAACAGCTATTAGATTACGGTGCAAATGTTGTTGGATTGAACTGCCAACTAGGGCCACTTCATATGACGGAAGCTTTTAAAATGATATCGATTCCTCAAAATGGCTACTTGTCAGCATATCCAAATGCAGGTCTTCCAAATTATGTGGAGGGACGTTACGTATATGAAGGAAGTCCGGCTTATTTCGAAGCGATGACACCGAAATTTATTGAGCAAGGTATTCGGTTATTGGGTGGTTGTTGTGGCACGACTCCAGAACATATTGAAAGTATGAAACGTGCTACTCTAAATGTTACGCCTGTAATAGAAAAGGATACGATTCAAAGACCAAAAGTAGTTCATACACATGAGAAACGTTCAAAAGCTCATGTCACTTTAGCAGAGAAAGCAAAAAAACAAACGACAGTAGTAGTGGAATTAGATCCACCGAAAACGTTAGATACGCAGCGGTTTTTTGAAGGCGCAAGAGCATTGAAAAGAGCTGGAGCAGATGCTATTACTCTAGCAGATAATTCATTAGCATCGCCTCGCATCTCGAATATGGCAATGGGAGCATTATTAACGAAGCATGATATTCCAGTATTGACGCATTTAACGTGTAGAGATCATAACGTCATCGGACTACAATCTCATTTACTAGGCCTATCAGCGTTAGGTATGGAAGAAGTGTTAGCTTTAACTGGTGATCCAGCACGTGTTGGTGATTTTCCAGGTGCCACTTCTGTATATGATTTGTCCTCTATTGAGCTCATTAAAATGATTAAAGAAATGAATGATGGGCGCTCTATTTTAGGGAAATCAATAGGTCCAGCAACAAGATTTTCAGTGGGAGGTGCGTTTAACCCGCATGTAAGACATTTAAAAGCAGCGGTTAAGCGAATGGAACGGAAAATAGATGCTGGAGCAGAATATTTCTTAACTCAGCCGATTTACGATGTCGCGTTAATGGAAGAAGTGTATGAAGCGACAAAACATTTGGAACAACCGCTTTTTATTGGGATTATGCCATTAATAAGTAAACGGAATGCAGATTTTCTTCATTTTGAGGTGCCAGGAATTACGCTACCTGAAGAAATAAGGGAGAGAATGGATGGACATGAAACGAAAGAGGCAGCAATTGAGGAAGGAATTCGCATTTCACAAGAACTAATTGATGCGGCGATGAAATATTTTAACGGCATTTATCTTATTACACCATTTCTAAAATATGAAATTACAGAACACCTTGTTAAATATGTGAGAGAAAAGCAAGAAGTGAAAGAAGGTATTAATTGATGAAACGTATAGAAGAAAAATTACAAAATAACATCTTAATATTAGATGGTGCAATGGGGACAATGATCCAGCAAGAGGACTTAACTGCGGAAGATTTCGGAGGAGAAGAGTACGAAGGCTGTAATGAATATTTAGTAGAAACAAGGCCTGATGTCATTTTAAAGATTCATAAAGCTTATATTGAAGCTGGTGCGGATATTATTGAAACAAATACATTTGGGGCGACGAATATTGTATTAAATGATTATGAGTTGTCTCATTTAGATGAGGAACTAAATGAGAAAGCAGCACGTTTAGCAAAGCAAGCTGTTATAGAAAGCGGGAAGGAAGTATATGTTGCGGGAGCAATGGGGCCGACAACGAAAGCGATTAGTGTTACTGGTGGTGTGACGTTTGAAGAATTAATTGAAGCCTATACACGGCAGGCAAGAGGATTATTGAATGGAGAAGTTGATGTATTACTCGTTGAGACGAGTCAAGATATGCGTAATGTGAAGGCAGCTTATATTGGAATTCAAGCAGCTTTTGATGAACTAAATACAATTGTTCCTATTATGATTTCGGGAACGATTGAACCGATGGGAACGACTCTGGCTGGGCAAACAATTGAGGCTTTTTACTTATCGATAGAACATATGAAGCCGTTATCGGTTGGGTTAAACTGTGCGACTGGTCCGGAGTTTATGAGAGACCATATTCGTTCACTATCTGATTTATCGGAGTGTTACATTTCTTGTTATCCAAATGCAGGCCTTCCTGATGAAGATGGACATTATCATGAATCTCCATCTTCTCTCGCCGAAAAAGTGAAGCGATTTGCCGAAGAAGGATGGGTTAATATTATCGGTGGTTGTTGTGGCACAACACCAGAACATATAAAAGCAATGAAATCCGCGTTAGCGTCTCTGAAGCCGCGTGAACACCGTGAACGAGATGGACATGGTGTTAGTGGATTAGAGGCACTACAATATGATGATTCTATGAGGCCGTTATTTGTTGGAGAAAGAACAAACGTTATTGGATCACGTAAATTTAAACGATTAGTAGCAGAAGGGAAATTTGAAGAGGCTGCTGAAGTCGCAAGAGCGCAAGTGAAGAAAAATGCTCATATTATTGATATTTGTATGGCAGACCCGGACCGGGATGAAATAGAAGATATGGAAAATTTCTTGGCAGAAGTTACAAAAGTATTAAAAGTACCAATTATGATTGATTCAACAGATGAAAATGTGATGGAGAGAGCTCTTACTTATATTCAAGGAAAAGCTGTTATCAATTCAATTAATTTAGAAGATGGAGAAGAACGATTTAAAAAAGTGACACCTCTTCTCCAAAAATATGGTGCCGCTATTGTTGTAGGAACAATTGATGAAGAAGGTATGGCAGTAAGTGCGGAAAGAAAACTCGAAATTGCGAAAAGAAGTTATGAATTATTGACGACGAAATATGGTATACGCCCGTCAGATATTATTTTTGATGCACTTGTATTTCCTGTAGGTACAGGTGATGAAGAATATATTGGCTCGGCGGCAGCGACGATAGAAGGAATTCGCCTTATTAAAGAAGCATTACCAGAGTGTTTAACGATTTTAGGTGTAAGTAACATATCATTTGGTTTACCACCAGCTGGACGCGAAGTATTAAATTCCGTCTTTTTATATCATGCAACGAAAGCTGGATTAGATTACGCGATTGTGAATACTGAAAAATTAGAGCGCTATGCGTCAATTACGGAAGAAGAAAAACGTCTTGCAGATGCATTGCTTTTTGAAACGACGCAAGAGACGTTAGAAGAATTTACAAATTTTTATCGCGCGGCAAAAAAGAAAGATGTCGTTATCCAAGAAACATTAACTATTGATGAAAGGCTGGCAAATTACATTGTAGAAGGTACGAAACAAGGGCTACAAGAAGATTTAAGCCTCGCACTTACAGAAGGAAGAAAACCTTTGGATATTATTAATGGCCCACTTATGACAGGAATGGATGAGGTGGGAAGATTATTTAATAATAATGAGCTTATCGTTGCTGAAGTATTGCAAAGTGCTGAAAGTATGAAAGCTGCCGTAAGTTATTTAGAGACATATATGGAATCTAGCGATAGTGCGAAAAAAGGGAAAGTATTATTAGCAACTGTGAAAGGTGACGTACATGATATTGGGAAAAACCTCGTTGAAATTATTTTATCGAATAACGGATATGAGATTATTAATTTAGGAATCAATGTTCGCTCGGATCGAATTGTTCAAGAAGTACAAGAGAAGAAGCCTGACATAATTGGTCTTTCTGGTTTACTAGTAAAGTCAGCTCAACAAATGGTAACGACTGCTGAAGATTTACAAGCGGCAAATATTGATATTCCAATCGTTGTAGGCGGGGCAGCGTTAACGAGAAAGTTTACAGATAATCGTATTTCACCATCATATAAAGGACTCGTATGTTATGCGAGTGATGCGATGACGGGGCTCGATATTATTAATAAGCTACAAAAAGAAGAAGAGCGCGAGAAGATGAAACAAGATAAAAAAGAGCGTCATCTTCATATCGTAAAAAAAGAGGAGAAGAAAGTAGAAATTCCAGCAGTAATTGAGCCATTACCGAAGGCTGAGGTTATGATACCTGATTCAACAAAACGAATTGTATTACGAGATGTTCCAGTTGCGCATCTCGCTCCATTTTTAAATAGACAAATGCTACTTGGGCATCACCTTGGATTAAAAGGAAATGTGAAGAAGCTTTTGCAAGAGGGAGATAAAAGAGCACACGAATTAAATGATTTAATAGACGAATTATTGCAGGAAGGACAATCTTGGTTAAAACCGAAAGCAGTGTATCAGTTTTTCCCAGCGCAAAGCGACGGACAAAATATTGTAATATATGATCCAGAAGATCATACGCGTATGATAGAGCGTTTCACATTCCCAAGACAAGGAAAAGCACCATATCGTACTTTAGGTGATTATTTACGACCAATTGGAGATGAGATGGACTATGTTGCTTTCCTATCTGTTACGGTTGGGGAAGGCATTCGGGACATTGCTGAAGAGTGGAAAGCGAAGGGTGATTATTTACGCAGTCATGCCATTCAATCGTTAGCGCTTGAACTAGCAGAAGGACTCGCTGAAAAAACACATATGCTCATTCGTGATCGCTGGGGCATTCCAGATTCACCAGAACTGACGATGGAAGAACGTTTCCGTACGAAATATAGAGGGATACGCGTGTCCTTCGGTTATCCAGCATGTCCAGAACTTGCAGATCAAGAAAAGCTATTTCGCTTAATTCATCCAGAGGAAATAGGTATTTCATTAACGGAAGGATTTATGATGGAGCCAGAAGCATCTGTAACGGCTATGGTATTTTCTCACCCCGAGGCAAGATATTTTAGTGTATTATAATCTAGAAGGGGGAGACGTATGAAGAAAATAGTCTTTACAGGTGGCGGTTCGGCCGGACATGTAACACCTAATTTAGCCATCATTCCACATTTACAAGAACAGAATTGGGATATTTCTTATATTGGTTCTCATCAAGGAATTGAGAAAACGATTATAGAAAAGGAAGGCATTCCGTACTATAGTATCGCCAGCGGAAAGCTACGCCGTTATTTTGACTTGAAAAATATAAAAGATCCTTTTCTTGTAATGAAGGGTGTTATGGATGCGTATGTAAGGATTCGAAAACTAAAACCAGATGTAATTTTTTCAAAAGGTGGTTTCGTATCTGTACCAGTCGTAATTGGAGGGTGGCTAAATCGCGTACCAGTTTTATTACATGAATCCGATATGACGCCAGGACTAGCAAACAAAATTGCGCTCCGTTTTGCTTCGAAAATATTTGTTACATTTGAAGAAGCTGCGAAACATTTACCGAAAGAAAAAGTAATCTATACAGGATCTCCTGTACGTGAAGAAGTGCTAAGGGGAAATCGTGAAAAAGGTTTAGCGTTTTTAGGTTTTTCACGTAAAAAGCCAGTTATTACAATCATGGGAGGAAGTTTGGGCGCAAAGAAAATTAATGAAGCGGTTCGAGAAGCGTTACCAGAACTTCTGAAAAAGTATCAAATTGTTCATCTTTGCGGAAAAGGTAATCTTGATGAAAGTTTACAAAATAAAGAAGGATATAGACAATTTGAATATGTACATGGAGAACTACCAGACATATTGGCGATAACAGATTTTGTTATTTCACGTGCAGGGTCCAATGCCATTTTTGAGTTTTTAACATTGCAAAAGCCGATGGTTTTAATTCCGCTATCGAAATTTGCAAGTCGTGGAGATCAAATACTAAATGCAGAATCATTTGAAAGACAAGGATATGCCTCGGTATTGTATGAAGAAGATGTGACTGTGAATTCTCTTATAAAGCATGTTGAAGAGTTATCTCATAATAATGAGGCGTATAAAACCGCATTAAAAAAATATAATGGAAAAGAAGCGATTAAAACAATCATTCACCATATTTCAGAGGCATGATGAAACAATCATGTCTCTTTTAGTAGGTTGAAAGATTCCAAGAAACGGTGTTTTTATGTTACAATAAAGTGAAACTTTAATCAGTGGGAGGTTTACCCCCACTGATTATTAGTTGAACCAATCGGGCTTTAACGGGCAGTTAATCCCCCACCTAACTTCTTTGTTTTCGCTGAATGTTGAGGTGGGGGGTCTTACTGCCCTCAAATAGCGGGGTAACAAATGGTTAGTAGGGAAATTCCAAGTAATGAAGCGTGAAAATACGAATGGATTAGGAGTGACTGTGTTGGAGCTAAGTCTCTATGAAAATACTGCACTTATTATATGCTTTGTGTTGTACGTTGGTAGTGTTATTGTTTATATTTCAAGGAAATTTTCGCAAGAAAGAGAGCTTGAAAAATCAGAGATAACAGCTGAACTAGAAATGTTAGCTGATGAAAGTTATAAAAAGCAAAAAATAAAAGAAGATCATGAAGCATCCCATCATTTAAACGCAAATAAGTTTTAAAGATGGGGATTTTTTTTTGGATTCGTTTTTTATTATATTTAGCAAGTAACACTAAAACGGAGTTTCCCGTACATCAAGAAGGAGTGTATATAAATGAATTTTTATATCGCCTCGGGATTCAAAAATAAACACCTTGTACGTTCTATAGCAAATGAACTGAAACATGCAGGTTGGCATCATACATATGATTGGACAAGAAATGAAAGGGCAGTGAATCAAAAGCAATTAAGAGAAATTGGTCTGGCAGAAAAGAATGCTATTCAAGAAGCGGATGTCTTTTTACTTATATTAGATGGCGGAAACGGGAGCCATACAGAGTTTGGAATGGCGATTGCGCTAGAGAAAAAGATATATGTATATCATGAAAGAAACCCGCTTCAAACAACGTTCTATCACTTGCCAGAAATAAATATTTTTGAAGGAGATGCAGCTGGATTTGCATCTTATGTTATGAATCATGTGAAATAATAGTAACTACCTAAAAGGTTATAAAAGTGATCTTTTGGGTACAGTGATGATAAGAACCGTATATAAAGGAGTATATAATATGAAATTAGAAAATGGTTGGGAAACGAGTTTTTTAGAAGTTGTACAAAACAGTGAATTTAAGAAAGATGCAATTCTTAGTCAATTGCTTTTTGCGGATGGTGAAGAAGTAGAAGAGCTTGTTGATGATTACGGTTATGAAGAGATTATTGAACGCGAACATGATGATGAGTTAGCAGAAGTTTTAGGTGAAGAACTTTTCGATGAGATGGAACGACACGTATTCTTATCTTCAAAGCCAGAAAAAAAACTTATTTCATTCGTAAATGGATTAGGTTTTCATGTGTTAGATTGGATCGTTCTTCTTGAAACAGAATTTGGCATTGATAGTGCACACTTTACGTCGGACGCTGTGAAAATGTTAGAGAAACGCTTTAGACAATTTCCATACATAGAAGAGAAGACAGTTTTTGATATGACATTTGGAGAAGCAATAGATGCATTAGAATCTGTGACAGGATTACAACTGAAAGAAAAGATGAACGTATAATGTAAAAAAAGAACGTGAGGCTATCACGTTCTTTTTTTACATTATAATAATTTTGTCATTTAGTTTTGTTTGTCCGCTAAGAAGAGCGTTTAAATATTCCACTTTTCTTATACAGGCTTGTATATGTCTTTCAACCTCTTGTAACTCTGCTTGGTGATGCGTTTCAATCGGATGAATTTGTACGTTGAATTTTTCAAATTGACTACTATATGTTATTTCTGCATAGCCGCTCATAATATCGGTTTCGTTATGAAATAAAAATTGCTTCGTTTTGTCACAGAATGATACATCCTGAAAGCCATATACTTTTAATGCTTCAATTACTTTTTTAATCATTTTTGTATTCATTTTTTAACCCTCTTTACGAAGTTCTACTTTTATATTATAACATAAAAAATTACATAGAAAGCGCTTCCAAGTGTATTTTATTATAAACTTTACGTTTCAATCACAAAAATGAAACAAAGAAAAAATAATTGTAAAGAAGGAAGGACTCTTTTATTGTTTCGTCATATATATAGAGAAATAGTGCAATGAAAGGAAATTTTCCGAGGTGGAGATCGTATTTCCAATTTGAGCGCAGTAAAAGAGGTGAAAATCTTGAACTTTGATATTGTAGGACAAAAAGCATATATAAAAGATGGACCGCATCGGAACCGAATTGGAATTGTAAAGAACAGCGAGACAAAATTAGAATCGCAGTTTGCTATTGTAATTGGAGAACAAATCATTGATGTAGAGCTAAAGGATATCGTGCTAGTTGGAGTAGATGTAGGACAATTTCATAAATGGTGCGAACAAAATGGTTATTTGTGAGAAGGACGGGCTGTGAGATAATGAAATATATTTGAGAAAAGAGAATATGTTATTGTATTCTCTTTTTCTATGTGTAAGGGGATGAAGATGAAGTATAAAGAACAAGATTATACATAGTGTTTGAGACAATATGTTATGCCTTGTGTTTAAAAGATAAAGAAGATGGAAAGAAATGAAAAAGGACGCTAACATTTTTGTTAGCGCCCTTTTTTTATTATGAAGCAATTTCACCAGTTTTTGTATCATCTTGATTGTACGTATCTTGATCTAATTCACCAAGCCATTTACTAGAAATAAGACCTGCTGTCATAGAACCACTTACGTTAAGAGCTGTACGACCCATATCGATTAATGGTTCAACTGAGATAACAAGAGCGACAATGCCGATTGGTAAGTTCATTGTAGATAGTACGATTAACGCTGCGAATGTTGCACCACCACCAACACCGGCAACACCAAATGAGCTAATTGCAACGACAGCGATTAAAGTTAAAATAAATTGTGGTTGTAATGGATCAATTCCTACAGTTGGAGCGACCATCATTGCAAGCATTGCTGGATAAATACCTGCGCAACCGTTTTGTCCGATAGATACTCCAAATGATGCTGCGAAGTTTGCAATTCCTTCAGAAATACCAAGTTTTTCTTTTTGTGCTTCAATATTTAATGGCATTGCACCAGCGCTAGAGCGAGATGTGAATGCGAATGTTAATACAGGGAACACCTTTTTCAAATATTGAATTGGATTTAAACCAGATAGAGCAATTAATAATAAGTGAATAACGAACATTACGATAAGTGCCACGTAAGACGCTAACACGAAGTTACCGAGTTTTAAAATAGCATTTATATCGCTACCAGCAACTGTTTTTGCCATAAGAGCTAATACGCCGTATGGAGTAAGACGTAAAATTAATGTTACCATACGCATTACGATTGCATATACAGCATCAAGCATCTTCTTAAATAGTTCTGCTTGTTCTGGATATTTTCGTTTTACACCTATAAAGGCTATACCGATAAATGCTGCAAATATTACAACAGAAATTGTTGATGTTGGACGAGCGCCTGTTAAATCAAGAAACGGATTTGTAGGTAACAGCTCTAATAATTTATCTGGAATTGTAGTTTTCTCAATAGAAGTAAATCTTTCTTCAACTAACTTCAGACGAGCAGATTCTGCATCACCTTGTTGCAGGCCTGTTGCAGATACATCAAATCCTGCACTTGCAGCGATACCGACAGCTGCAGCGATTCCTGTAGTAAGAATTAAAATTCCGATAATAAGACCACTGATTTTACCAAGGTTTTTCGTTAACTGTAATTTTGTAAATGCTGAAATAATAGATACTAAAATAAGTGGCATAACGATCATTTGAAGTAATTTCACATAACCGTTACCGATTAAGCCAAACCAAGTATTTGATTCAATAATTACTTTAGAAGTTGGCTCATAAATAAATTGTAATATAAGACCGAATATAATTCCGACTCCTAAAGCAGTAAATACACGTTTATTAAAAGATACATGCTTACGTTGCATATAATATAATACGCCAACTAAGATGATCATGACTGCAACGTTAATTCCGACAAGCAGTGTATTCATGTTGATTCCCCCTAATTCCAATCTGTTATATAGAATATAAGGTAATAAAACCTATAAGTCAACTAGGAAATTGCGGAATTAAAAAAAGATGGCAAAATGCCATCTTTAATGCCCAGCTCCAGGGACAAGTAAAAACGTCGTGTAGTATGTAAATCCTATGAAGAAAACAGTTAAATATGCCCCGAATACGTATATATACATACGCTCTGTTAATTTTAAATAGCTTAAAAGTACGAAGAATCCTGTTTGTCCTAAAAATAGTAGTGCGGTCGAGTGCATATCCCCTACGTAAAACATAACCGAGAAAATTCCAGTCCAAAAGCCGAGAACGCGAAACATGCGCTCCATGCCATCTCCCTCCTTTTCTAAAAAAAGTAAACCTCTCCTCATTATAGTTTATTTTTCTTACTATTGTAAATATTCGTTCATACAAAAAGAAGCCATTTATAAATGGCTTCTTTTTATACGGAAAATTAAATTGTTAGTTTATAATTACAAGATTTACATCCATCTAGTAGACTATCATTTCGTGTTAATTCCGTGTTAGGGAATAGGATTTCAAAAATCCCTTTCATCATATCTCCGTGCATATTGCAAATTTCAGTTGGGTGATGAACAGCAACTTCTTTAAATGGACAATTGTGTACATCATAGAAAATTTTTGTTCCGTCTGCACTTAATTCAAATGCTGGTGATAAGCCAGCTGTCGAAAAGGCTTCTTTTGCAATTTGAATTTTTTGCTCTACTGTTAAAGCATCTTCACTCACATGTAAACGCTGCATATGTTGTTGCATTAATTCAGCCCCAAATTGTTTTCCTGTTTCGTATAGCGCTTTTTCACCAGCAGCGCCAAGGCTAAGTAAAGAATTAAATGCTATTCTTGCTAACAATTGATAATCACGGAATGGAAATTGCAATTGGATAACATCTTCAGATAATACATATAATCTGCTTGGTCTTCCGCCTTTTCCAGTTTTCTTTGTTTCCGATTTCAGCATATGAACATCTTCTAATTTAGATAAATGCAAACGTGCTACGTTTGGATGAATGTCAAACTCATCTGCAATTTCTTGTACAGTTACGTAACTATGTTTTTGAGAAATATATTTATAAATGTAATAACGAGTTGGGTCAGCTAAAACACCTGTAATTTTTAAAGCTTGTTCCATGAGGATCTCCACCTTTATCACTTTATCCAAGATAATAACATTATAATACAGATAAACTTCCATATAGGTAATTTCAGACAATAATTCGGAAATTGTTCATAATTTCACAAACATATTTTGCCTTTTCCCTCTGGTGAAAATACAAAAGTTCCAATTTTTCTTATGTGTTTTTTCGTGCTATATACATAGTGGGGAGGGAAAAATGATGAATGGAATTGAAAGTTTTGCGAATATGATTTTGAAAGAAGCATGTAGGGTACAAGCATCGGATTTACATATTGTACCCCGGCAGAAGGATGTAGTGGTTCAACTGCGTATAGGGAAAGATTTAATGACGAAACAATACATTGAAAAGGAATTTGGAGAAAAACTTGTTTCACACTTTAAATTTTTAGCATCCATGGATATAGGGGAGAGGCGGAAGCCGCAAAATGGTTCACTGTATTTACAAATGGATGGACAAGAAGTGTATTTACGCCTTTCCACGCTTCCAACCGTATACCAAGAAAGTCTCGTTATTCGCCTTCATTTACAAGCATCTATTCAGCCGTTATCTCATCTTTCATTATTTCCAAGTACAGCGAAAAAACTACTCTCTTTTTTACAGTATTCACATGGGTTACTCGTATTTACTGGACCGACAGGTTCTGGAAAGACAACAACAATGTATGCATTATTAGAGGTAATTAGAAAAAAGAAAACACGTCGCATCGTTACACTGGAAGATCCAGTTGAAAAAAGAAAGGAAGATGTATTACAAATTCAAATAAATGAAAAAGCAGGTATCACATATGAGGCGGGACTGAAGGCTATTTTACGTCATGATCCCGATATTATTTTAGTCGGTGAAATTCGTGATGAAGAAACAGCGAAAATAGCTATAAGAGCAAGTTTGACTGGACATTTAGTAATGACGACACTTCATACTAAGGATGCGAAAGGGGCGATACTCCGATTTATGGATTTTGGCATAACGAGGCAAGAGATTGAACAATCTTTATTGGCTATAGCTGCACAGCGACTTGTCGAATTGAAGTGTCCGTTTTGCAAAAGAAAGTGCTCAACTTTATGTAAATCAATGAGGCAGGTAAGACAAGCGAGTATTTATGAGTTGTTATATGAATATGAGTTAAAACAAGCGATTAAAGAAGCAAACGGGGAATGTGTCACATACAAGCATGAAACATTAGAATCTTCGATACGAAAAGGATACGCTTTAGGATTTATAGAAGAGGATGTTTATGTTTAAGAAAATATGGAGTTTAAGTGATCAAGTGGTATTACTGAAACGATTAGGAGAACTGTTAGAAAAAGGATACTCCCTTTTACAGGCATTAGAATTTTTACGGTTTCAATTACCTTTAGAAAAGAAAGTACAATTGCAGCGCATGATTGATGGATTAAAAGATGGAAAAAGTCTACACGATTCTTTTCATCAATTAATGTTTCATCAGGAGATGTTAAGCTACTTATTTTATGCCGAGCAACATGGTGATATTTCTTTTGCGTTGCAACAAGGGAGCGCACTTCTTTATAAAAAGGTTAAGTATAGGAAAGATATGATGAAAATAATGCAGTATCCTATGTTTTTGGCGTTCTTTTTAATAATCATGATTTTTGTTTTTAACCGCATTTTATTACCGCAGGTTGACATGGTATATAGTTCGTTTGGTTCTACAGCACCGTTACTTACAGAACAAATACTAAGTACAATTAAGCTACTACCCTACCTGATGTTTAGTACTATTTTTATCTTTATGATTGGATGTAGTTTATATATGTTTTACTTTCGGAAACTCCCACATATGCAACAGGTAAAAATTATGCTTCGTATTCCCCTCATAAAAACATTTCTTATTATAAAGCATTCGCATTATTTCGCCACTCAATTGAGCGGTTTATTACACGGCGGACTATCAGTACTTGAGGCTCTAACAATAATGATGGAGCAAAAATATCATCCGTTCTTTCAATATGAAGCGGGACGAATTGAACGCCAATTAATTGCGGGAGAACCGTTGCAATCTATTATTGCTAAAAGTGGATATTATGAGAAAGAACTTTCTTATATTATTACGCATGGACAAGCAAACGGTAATTTGGCGATTGAATTAGGTGACTATAGCGATCTTATTATGGAAAAGATGGAACAAAAAATTAAGCGTATGTTAGTGATCATTCAACCGATTTTATTTACGTGTATTGGAGGGATAGTTGTTCTTATGTATTTAGCGATGATTATGCCAATGTTTCAAATGATGAATTCTATTTAGGAGGTATTTTCATGCAGAATGAGGAGGGGTTTACCCTTTTAGAAATGTTATTAGTTATGGTCGTCATAACTGTATTATTACTATTAATTATTCCAAATGTAGTTACACAGCGTTCATCCGTCGAAGGAAAAGGATGTAAAGCCTATGTAAAATCTATAGAAGCGCAAATACAAGTATACCAATTGCAACATAATAAAATTCCCTCGCTAAAAGAGCTAAGTGATGAAAAATATATTACATCTGATAAGTGTCCGAATGGTGAATCCATTCATATTTCAAATGATGGCACAGTATCAAGTGGGAAACTGTGAAACAACAAGGTTTTACTCTTTTAGAAATGCTACTCGTTCTATTTGCAATTTCTATACTAAGTATGGTCACGTATTTTAACGTACATTCATTATATGAAAAACAAAAAATTGAACAATTTTTGAGACAGTTTTCAAATGATATTTTGTATATGCAACAATTAGCGATAAACCGTCAAAAACATTATACATTACGATGGCATAAAGATAGGCATATGTATTATATAGGGGATTCGAGTACGAATCTTTCTATCATTAAAAGAGAATATGATAGCGATGTACAAATTGATTTGAATACTTTTCCTAATCCAATGACATATAATCCGAGTGGAAATATTAATAGAGGTGGAACAATTTTACTCTCGTATCGAAGTTATAAATATGAGGTTGTATTTCAGCTTGGAAGAGGGAGATTTACGTATCGTGAAATGTCAAAAAGGGTCAGTGATGGCTGAAATGCTTGTAGCATTAAGTATATTAATGATGGCGGTATCTTTACTACTTCCGCAAACAGTATTGATTATGCAAGAACGAAAAAACATACAAATTCGTTATAAGGCATTTGTATTATTAAAAAGAGAAGCAGCTTTATATATGTATGAGAATGAGACAAAGCAACAGAAAGAAAAAGTCATAAACGGAAATGTATATTACACATATTGGGGAGGAAATGAAGTTTGTGCTATGTGGAAAGATGTGAAAGGAAGAATGATGGAACAATGCTTTTATGCAGGAGAAAAAATAAATTAGAAGTTGGATTTACATTAATAGAAATGATCGTATGTTTTTTTCTGTTATCACTGTTCTTTTTACTCTTGCCACGTTTACATTTTATTGGAATAGAAAACAACCAATCAAAAGGATTAAATAATTGGGAATGGGATGTGTTTTTAGGACAAGTACAGTTAGAGTTTCGTGAAGTATCATTTGTAGAAAAAATAGTCCCTGAGAATAAAGGTAGTCTTTTGCGCTTTCGCCTTCGCACTGGAGATGAAGTGACGTATGAAAAATTGAATAATCATCTTATAAGAAAAGTGAATATGCGCGGAAGAGAAGTTATATTACAAAATGTTGAAATGGTTTCGTATGAAGTAACACCTCATTTGCTCTTTATAAATGTGAAAGATAGGAGCGGGAAAATATATGAAGGTGTAGCTGTAAGGTATAGTGGTATGGAAATAAATGTATGAGGAAACAAGGTGGATTTACGATGCCAGGAACAATCATTTTTCTTGTATTATTAACTTCGTTCTTTGTATACGAAACAAATATGTTGCTTATAGATAAAAAATTTTATATTGAAATAGAGCAAAAGTTTGTACTGGAGGAACTACTAAATCGATCTATTACAAATATAAAACAGGACTTACAGCAAAAAGAAAAGGAAGATACTTTTTTCTTTCAATATGAAAAGGGCGAAGCAAGTGGAAATTATGTCTTTGAAAACGATGTTATTCTCGTTTCGTTGCAGTGCAAAATAAAACAAGAAGTTTTTTATAAAGTAAGCTTTCGGTATAGAAAAAAGGATGAGAAAATATTCGATTGGATAGAAGGATAGTATGTAAAATATATGGATAAAAAACCATGATTTCTCATTTGAAAATAGGCTATTTTTTTAAGAAAATGGATAAATAAAACGATTAAAAGTTTAAATTTTCTCAAAAAAGAGAAAGGTAGAAAGAATATGATATATTCATGCTATCCAAACATATTTTTTAGGGAGAATAGGGAAATGACAAATAACAATCAAATAGGTGAAAATAAGGAACAAACTATTTTTGATCATAAAGGAAATGCAATTATGACAGAAGATAGGGAAATACAAATTATTTCAAAATTCGAAGAACCTCTTATTGTCGTGTTAGGAAATGTATTAAGTGATGAAGAGTGTGAAGAATTAATCGAATTGTCTAAAAATAAGTTAGCACGTTCTAAAGTTGGTTCATCACGTGATGTAAATGATATTCGAACAAGTAGTGGTGCATTTTTGGATGATAATGAACTTACTGTGAAGATTGAAAAACGAATTTCATCTATCATGAATGTTCCTGCGTCGCATGGAGAAGGATTACACATTTTAAATTATGAAGTGGATCAACAATATAAAGCGCACTATGATTATTTTGCAGAACATAGTAGATCAGCTGCTAATAATCGTATCAGTACGCTTGTAATGTATTTAAATGATGTAGAAGAGGGCGGAGAAACGTTCTTTCCGAAATTAAATCTTTCTGTGAACCCTAGAAAGGGAATGGCAGTATACTTTGAGTATTTCTATCAAGACCAATCACTAAATGAGCTTACGTTACACGGAGGGGCACCTGTAACGAAAGGTGAGAAGTGGATTGCAACGCAGTGGGTGAGAAGAGGTACTTATAAGTAAAAGTGTGTATGTGACGTTTTGTTCTTCATTGCATAATGAGAACAAAACGTTTTTTTATTAATTAATGTAATCTTTCGTTATAATAACAAATAATAACGGATGATTGAGAGGAACGAACATGAAATCTATATACATAACCGGTTATATGGGAGCTGGGAAAACAACAATTGGAAAGGCATTAAGTAAAGAACTTCATATGGATGTTGTCGATACAGACCAAAAAATTGAAGAGAAGCAAGAGAAGGAGATCCGTGAAATTTTTGCCGAGGAAGGCGAAATGGCTTTTCGAGAATATGAAAGTGAAATGTTACGTTCACTCCCCAGTTGTAATGTCATTATTACAACTGGCGGCGGAATCATTGAGCGAGAGGAAAACCGAAAGTGGATGAAGGAGAATGGAACTGTCGTGTATTTATATTGTGATCCACATCTAATTGCAGAAAGGCTTCGTGAAGATACGACACGTCCACTATTTCAGAAGAAAGATATAGAGGCATTTGTGACGAAATTTGAATCGCGCCGAGCTTATTATGAAGAGGCTCATATTCATATCGATACGACGAATAAGTCTGTAAAGCAAATTATGAATGAATTGAAAGAAAAGATTAATGCATAAAAAAGTGGACATACTAATCAAGTAGAGGTGATGATAATATGTCTACTAATGATTATGTTCGCTTTGTGACACAGCAGTTTGTGTCATATATGGATGCTCCAAAAGAAGATCGTAAACAAAAGAAAGAACAACGCCGTGCTGAAAAAGAGCCATTTATGAATAAGTGGTTTGGTGTTATGCCGCTTAGTGCTGCTTTGTTTTATCGAAATGTAAAAAATAAAAGAAAAAAATCAAGTTAACGATTTCGTAATATGTCTAGCAAAATGAAAATCCCCTAGTAGTATGATACTACTAGGGGATTTTCATTTACTGCACAGATTCTTTTTCCTCTGTAACGCTATGTATTTTATTGTTTACCCAGACAAATCCAATTCCGATACAAATGGAAATGCCCCACCCAACAGCGGTCATAATCGCCCTCATTTCACCATAGCCATCTACACCGAAAACAGAGATGAAATAAATTTTTAAGAAGCTTTTTAATATGAATTGTAGCCCGAAAAATAGCGTTAAATATTGTAGTGCTGGATAGATACGACTATCACGATACAGCTCACGACTTTTATCACGGTCATGGCCTTGCAATGCGGCAATATCTGCTGCGAAATATAACATAAGTGGTTTTTTTATAAAAATTGTACATGTGACGATAACGCCGAGTACGATGTGATAATACGCATCGTTCCACAACATTCGTTCGGCTGATCCAGATAATAAATCTACCGTTGTATTAGAAATGAGTGTAATTAAAATAAAGAACCCTGTCACGTTAAACTGTTTTTCTTTTTTAAAGGTATACAGTGTATAAATAATCCCCGGAACAGAGGAAAGTAACATCGCGTAATAAGGGTCGATATAAGGTTTTGCGAATTTCCAAATGAGGAATGGGATTACGAGATAAAACACAAGATCCAATATAGCTTTTTTATTTTGATTCATACATGGCCTCCTTAAGTCATACATATATTTTATAATATAATTTCTGAAAATTATATAAGGTTTAGTGGGAAAAGCAAAAGTATATTCATATTTGAGGTATTGGTAGATTAAAAAATTGCCCCTAGCGTAGTAAGTTTTTTTAGTATATAATAAAGGAAACGCTTTCATTTTTTGGTTTGTTCACAAAATGGACGGAAAATCACATAGTTACTGTCGATATGTTGCTTTATAATGAAACTAATTAAATATACATGCATACAATATTGTGAAATAAATAACATAAATAATCTATATAAATGTAAACGTTATCAAAATAGAGAGGTGGAAACAATGAGTAAATTTTTCTTCAATCATAATCCAGCAACAGTAGAGGATGGAAGGCTTGTTAAGTATGCTGAAATTATTTATGGAGAAGGTGGCCGTTCTGTATTAGAAAATTTAATGGTGAAGGCATCTATCAGATTGCGTGATCGTTATCCGAATAAATCTGACGAACAGATCTCGAACCTCGTAAATAAAGGCATCCATGATATGTTTCGAAAATATGTGAGTGAGTAAGAGTAGCCGATGGCTACTCTTATTTTTTTTGCATAAGGATGGTGCCTCTAGCTGAAAATAAGGGTGTATTTTGAAAGATATAAAAGGAGTGAAACAGATGAGCAATGGAATTGGCCGTTCAAAAGAAAATCTTCCAACTGATGCAAATCATGTGAGTGCAAAGGATCGTGCGTATCAAAAACGTATGGCAAAGCAAAAACAACAAGAGCGTAATGGCGATAGAGGATAACGCAAAGTAAAGCTCCTTCTAAAACAGAAGGAGCTTTTTAAGATAGAAAATGATTCGCGGTAACATAAAAAAGTCCACCGTTAATAATTTGCACTGTAATGCGGGGTTCATACTGTTCTTGCAGTGCTTGTTTTTCAATTTCATAGCTTTCAGGAAGTTCATCACTTTCTTCATAAAAACGATTTAAAAGGTCCAAATCGTGATTCCAGCGCACCCTTGCTTCTTTCGCCCACGTATGGTCATCTTCTGTAATAATGCTTTTTAAAGCATCCTCTATGCGTTGTAAACCGCTTTGCGGTTTAATGATAGGCGAGAGCGTAAAACAAAAGTCAGGTATTTTCGGTGTGAGTTTAATTTTAGCTAATGTTTCATGAAAGTTTGCAATCATTGTGCCAGAAATAAGATGAATTCCAATGGAGTGGAGGATATCTTTTTTTCGATCACATTGATAGGAAACTTTAATATTTACACCGAGCCACGGATGGAGCGGTGTATGTGTCGCCCCGCTATGCCGTACTTCCTCATATAAACGTATGTAAGACCCTAATTCTTTTGTCGTTTGAAAAATTTGATGAAGACGTGGTGAACCGTAGTGAATAAGCTCGCCATCGTTTTCTTCATTTTCTGGATTTGTAATAAGGGTAAGGCGCATCGGATTCGGTACGCCTCCTGTTTTCTCAAGATAGTGCCAATAAAAAGGGCGGTTCATTAATAATTTATCCATCTCAATTGTTAACTGCACGTCTAATAATTGAGGAGAACGCTCTAAAATTTCGCAGTTATTCGCCTCGAAAAAATTGTATAAGTAATTATGAATTTCATGTTGCTGCATAGCCTTGCACCTCAGCTTCATTTCGTTTCGCGAAGTCGATAATAGATGTTAAGTTTTCCATCTTAATTCGGATTTCTCCTTCGCTTTTTGATTGCGCAAATATTTCTTGAATGTGCGCGTCGATGTTTTTCATATTAATTCTCGTTAAAATTTCATCGAGTTCACCGATAACACGCTCGAATAAATTGATTTTTTCATATAACAGTTTCAAAATATGTTCTTCAACAGTGTGTTTTGTAGCTAAGTTATAAATATGAACATCATTCTTTTGACCAAGACGGTGAATACGTCCGATTCTTTGTTCAAGGCGCATTGGGTTCCATGGTAAGTCGTAATTGATCATATGGCTACAAAACTGTAAGTTAATCCCTTCACCACCAGCTTCAGTTGCAATTAACACTTGCGCACGGTTTTGGAAAAGTTCCTTCATCCAATCTTTCTTCCCGCGTTTAAACCCACCGCGGAATGGTACGGAAGAAATACCGTGTTGTTGTAAAAACCATTGTAAGTACATTTGTGACGCTCTATATTCCGTGAAGATGATGACTTTATCGTCAATTTCTTTTATAAGCTCTAGAGCTTTATTCGCTTTTGAGTTAAAAGGAATATGATTAATTTTGTCCATTAGCACATCAATATGCGGGTCTTTTATGTAATGTTCATTTTCCTTCTGTCGTTTTTCTACATGTTTTTTTAATGAATAGTAAACAGCCTCACGACTACTGCACGCTTCCCGTTTTAAAGTTAACGATGAGAAAGCGGATGTGAAGGCATCTTGTCCTCTCCAATTTTCAATATCATTATATAAAGCTTGCTCTTCTTCATTAAACTCAACAAAAATTGTACGTACATGTCTCTTTGGCCAATCAATTCCGGTATTATGACGCCGATTTCGGACCATTACTTTGTTAATAAGAGCTTTTAAATCTTCATCAGATTCGGCAGAACGATTTTTTGAAGCGTAATATTCTTCAAAGTTGGATTGATTGCCTAAATGTCCTGGTTTTAATAAAGAAACGAGGTTGAAAATTTCATCAATCTTATTTTGAACAGGAGTAGCAGTTAATAATAAACAAAATTTCTTTTTTAAACGTTGTGCAAATTCATAGTTTTTTGTTTTATTATTTTTAAGTTTATGTGCTTCATCGATAATAATAAGGTCATATTCTAAGTTCAAAACGATATCACGATGCGGTGAACGTTTTGCAGTATCAATGGATGATACAATCACATCGGCTTGTTCCCATGAATAGCTTTTCTTTTGGGCTACAGCTGGAATGAAAAACTTTGTATTTAGTTCGTATGCCCATTGTGATACGAGAGAGGCCGGGACGAGTATAAGTACTTTTTTCACAAGGCCACGGACCATATATTCTTTTAAAATAAGTCCAGCTTCAATCGTTTTCCCAAGTCCTACTTCATCTGCTAGAATCGCTTTGCCATTCATTTGTTCAATGACATTTTGAGCCACTTCTAATTGATGAGGAAGCGGTGTGAAATGAGATAAATGTTTCGGTGCTTGTAGTCCATCGAAAGTAGGAACAAGTAACGATTTTTCTGTTTCATAAGCTAAATGGTATAAATCCCAGTTTGTCCAAGGGCCATCTTCGTCAATTCTATTTAAAAAATTGTTTTGCCACGTCCGATCTACGGAAATATCGACATTCATTATGACTCTCCCACCTTTTATAAACTAAAGTAATTATGAAAAAATCTTTATTATATAAGCCTTGTAACAAGGCGCTATTACACATACTAAAAGTTAAAGAATAGGCAAAGATAAAGGGCTAAATTTTGAAAGTTGTATTTAATAGGATTAAGAATAAAAAATTCTAAATTATTTTTTATGCTAGAATATTGATGAAATATAGCGAATAATGTTAGGATAATGGTGTGAAATGTATGGAATCTTTCGTATTTTATCCAAGAAAGTGATTTTTTATTTACGCTTTCATAAAAAAATGTAATGAGATTCCGTATATCCTATCTTTTCAGAGTGAAAATGTTTAGATAAGGGAAACAACTTTTATTGATTTGTCAGAGCATAAGGGGGAGAGAGCATGATTACATTACAACGTACACCGTTATTTGATGTATACGCGAAGTATGGTGGGAAAACAATCGACTTCGGTGGTTGGGAGTTACCAGTTCAATTTTCAAGCATTAAAGAAGAACATGAAGCTGTACGTACAGCGGCAGGTTTGTTCGATGTGTCTCATATGGGAGAAGTTGAGGTAAAAGGTGTAGATAGTTTAGCATTTTTACAACGTGTTGTTACAAATGACGTATCTACCTTAAAGGTAGGAGGCGCACAATATACAGCTATGTGCTATGAAAATGGTGGTACAGTAGATGATTTATTAATCTACAAACGTGGTGAAGAAGACTATTTATTAGTAATCAATGCATCAAATATCGAGAAAGATTACGAATGGTTAGCTAGCCATGTAATTGGCGATGCGACAGTAGTCAATGTTTCTAGTGAAGTTGCACAGCTTGCAATCCAAGGACCAAAAGCAGAAGGCATTTTACAAAAAGTTGTGTCAGAAGATTTGAAAGAAATTAAGTTCTTTAAATTTAAAAACGATATTCTTGTAGATGGAATTCCAGCACTTGTATCTCGTACAGGTTACACAGGTGAAGATGGATTTGAAATTTACTGTAAGAGTGAAGATGCTGCAAAACTTTGGGAGAAACTTCTTGAAGTTGGAGCAGAAGAAGGCTTAAAAGCATGTGGTTTAGGTGCTCGTGATACACTTCGCTTCGAAGCAACATTACCACTTTATGGTCAAGAATTATCAAAAGATATTACACCGATTGAAGCTGGAATTGGCTTTGCGGTAAAACCAAATAAAGAAGCAGACTTCTTTGGAAAAGAAACGTTAAAAGAACAAAAAGAAAACGGGGCGCCTCGCAAATTAGTCGGCATCGAAGTAATCGAACGTGGAATTCCTCGTACGCATTACCCTGTATTTATTGGAGAAGAAAAAATCGGGGAAGTAACGAGTGGTACACAATCTCCAACGTTAAAGAAAAGCATTGGTTTAGCACTAATTGATGTAAAATACGCAGCAGTTGATACAGAAGTAGAAATTGAAATTCGTAATAAACGCGTCAAAGCAGTAGTTGTTCCAACACCATTTTATAAACGTTCAAAGTAACGGGGAGAGGGGTAGATTTCATGTTGCATCGTTATCTTCCAATGACAGAAGAAGACAAAAAAGAAATGTTACAAACGATCGGCGTTCAAACGATCGATGAGTTATTCTCTGATATTCCAGAGAGTGTTCGTTTTAAAGGGGATTTAAAAATTAAAGAAGCAAAATCAGAGCCAGAGCTTTTAAAAGAGTTATCTCAAATGGCTAGTAAAAATGCTAACTTAAAAGAATATGCTTCTTTCTTAGGAGCAGGCGTATACGATCATTATGCTCCAGTAATTGTAGATCATGTTATTTCTCGCTCAGAATTTTATACAGCTTACACGCCATACCAACCAGAAATTTCACAAGGGGAATTACAAGCAATCTTTGAATTCCAAACAATGATTTGTGAATTAACAGGAATGGATGTAGCAAACTCTTCTATGTACGACGGAGGTACAGCTTTAGCTGAAGCGGCAATGCTAGCGGCTGGCCATACTCGCAAAAAGAAAATTCTTGTATCTAGTGCAGTGCACCCGGAATCAAGAGCAGTACTTGAAACGTATGCAAAAGGTCAACATCTTGAAGTTGTTGAAATTAATCATAAAGATGGTGTAACAGATTTAGACGTATTACAAAGTGAAGTAGATGATACAGTTGCTTGTGTAATCGTTCAATATCCAAACTTCTTCGGACAAGTTGAAAAATTAGCTGATATTGAAAAAATCGTTCATCAACAAAAATCATTATTTATCGTTTCTTCAAATCCATTATCATTAGGCGCACTAACACCACCAGGAAAATTTGGTGCTGATGTTGTAATCGGTGATGCACAACCATTTGGTATCCCAACGCAGTTTGGTGGACCACACTGTGGTTACTTTGCAACAACGAAAGCATTTATGCGTAAAATTCCAGGACGTCTTGTTGGACAAACTGTAGATTCAGATGGTAAACGTGGGTTTGTATTAACGTTACAAGCACGTGAACAGCATATTCGTCGTGATAAAGCGACATCTAATATTTGTTCAAACCAAGCGTTAAATGCATTAGCAGCTTCTGTTGCAATGACAGCGCTTGGAAAACAAGGTGTGAAAGAAATGGCACGTCAAAACATTTCTAAAGCACAATACGCAAAACGTCAATTCGAAGCGAAAGGCTTCACAGTAACATTTGCTGGACCTTTCTTCAATGAGTTCGTTGTAGATTGCAAACGTCCAGTAAAAGAAGTAAACGACGCATTACTACAAAAGAATATTATCGGTGGTTACGATCTAGGTCGTGACTATAAAGAATTTGATAATCATATGCTTTTAGCAGTAACTGAGCTTCGAACAAAAGAGGAAATTGACACACTTGTAAATGAAATGGGGGCTATCCAATGAAGAACCAAGACCAAGCACTTATTTTTGAAGTGACTAAAGAAGGACGCGTAGGATATAGCTTACCCAAATTAGATGTAGAAGAAGTGAAACTAGAAGATGTGTTTGAGAGCGATTATATTCGAGTAGAAGATGCAGAGCTACCAGAAGTATCAGAACTTGACATTATGCGCCACTATACAGCACTTTCAAACCGTAACCACGGCGTTGATTCTGGATTCTATCCACTTGGATCTTGTACGATGAAATATAATCCGAAAATTAATGAGAGTGTAGCTCGTTTCGCAGGATTTGCAAATATTCATCCACTTCAAGATGAAAAGACAGTACAAGGTGCAATGGAATTAATGTACGACTTACAAGAGCATTTAATCGAAATTACAGGTATGGATACTGTTACTTTACAACCAGCAGCTGGTGCACACGGAGAATGGACAGGCTTAATGTTAATTCGTGCATACCATGAAGCAAATGGTGACTTTAACCGTACGAAAGTAATTGTGCCTGACTCTGCTCACGGAACGAATCCAGCATCTGCAACTGTAGCTGGTTTTGAAACAATTACAGTAAAATCAAATGAAAATGGTCTTGTTGACTTAGAAGATTTAAAACGTGTTGTAAACGAAGAAACAGCAGCACTTATGTTAACAAATCCTAATACATTAGGTCTATTCGAAGAAAACATTTTAGAAATGGCAGAAATTGTCCATAACGCAGGCGGTAAATTATACTATGATGGTGCAAACTTAAATGCGGTATTAAGCCAAGCGCGCCCAGGAGATATGGGGTTTGACGTTGTGCATTTAAACCTTCATAAAACATTTACAGGCCCTCACGGCGGCGGTGGCCCAGGTTCTGGTCCAGTAGGTGTGAAAGCTGATTTAATTCCGTACTTACCAAAACCAATTTTAGAGAAAACGGAAAATGGCTATCACTTTAACTACGATCGTCCAGAAGCAATTGGGCGTGTAAAACCATTCTATGGTAACTTCGGAATTAACGTTCGTGCATACACATATATTCGTTCTATGGGTCCAGATGGGCTACGTGCAGTAACTGAGTATGCTGTATTAAATGCGAACTATATGATGAGAAGATTAGCGCCATTCTATGATCTTCCATTCGATAGACATTGTAAGCATGAGTTTGTATTATCAGGTCGTCGTCAAAAGAAACTTGGTGTACGTACATTAGATATCGCAAAACGCCTGCTTGATTTCGGTTACCATCCACCAACAATTTACTTCCCATTAAATGTGGAAGAATGTATTATGATTGAGCCGACAGAAACAGAATCAAAAGAAACATTAGACGGTTTCATTGATAAGATGATTCAAATTGCTAAAGAAGTAGAAGAAAATCCAGAAGTTGTACAAGAAGCGCCGCATACAACGGTAATTAAACGTTTGGATGAAACATTGGCTGCTCGTAAACCAGTTTTACGTTATGAAAAGCTAGCTCCTGTACAAGTTTGATTAGAATAACTAAGGAAGGACTCGCTATATGCGGGTTCTTTTTTTGTATGGAGAATTTATTCCGCTATTTGCGGGCTAATAATCAGTGGGAATGGACAAAAACCCCCACTGATTAAGGTTTCACTTTATGCAGAAGTAGTGAAGAAAATGTTAAAATTTTATATTTTTTGTTTCATAATGGTGTAAAGAAGCGGTTTTATAGGTGATTTTGTTGAAAAAGTCGGTTTGATAAAAGTATTTATTTTTGTTAGAATTTTATTGAAATTAAGAAGATGTAATGAGATAGGCATAACTCATTTTTATGTATATGTGAAAAAACGAGCAAGGTGGGGGTGAAAATGTGGGATATCGGTGTTATAGAATGATATACCATTTAGAAAACGGAAAAACGATTAAAGATGTAAAAGAATTTTGTTATCGAGACCAAGGAAAAGTACTAGAAAGAGTAGCGCATCGTGTAATGGATAATAGAGAAGTGACGGCAATTGATAAGCAAGGAACGATCATTTCAATAGCATGTGAGGACATTGTAAAGGTGGAACTTGATTACATAACAGAAAGTTAACCTTGAGTCATATCGAATTATTCGATAAAATATACTGTTGAATGGTGAAGTGAGAAGAGAGGAGTTTATTATGGGTAGTACAAGACACTTTTATATGTTTATCTTAGCGTTTGTTCTTGTTGTGGCATTAACGATTTATTTAATTGTTGATAGCACTTGGTACAACACAGTTCATCCAGCGTTCCTGCTGTTTATGTATGTAGGAATTGCGGTAGTGAGTTTCGGAATGAGAGATGAGATGTTAGATCGCTTTGAAAAGTGATACATATACGAAAGACCAACAGGAAAATGTTGGTCTTTTTTTCTTGCCAAAAATAGGATGGTGTGTATATACTGTATATATAAAGTATGTACAGTATATACACACACTGGAGGAAAACATGAATATTATTATTTCGAATTCTTCCCAAGACCCTATTTATGTGCAAATAAGAAAACAATTAAGCCAGCTTATTTTAAATGGTGGTTTAAAGGGTGGAGATCAATTACCGTCTATTCGTAGCTTAGCGAAGGAATTACAAATTAGTGTAATTACAACGAAGCGTGCGTACGAGGAGCTTGAAAAAGAAGGATATATAGAAACTGTTGCTGGGAAGGGGACTTATGTTTCACGTAAAAATAATGAACTACTAAAAGAACAAAGGCTGCGTCTATTGGAAAGTAAAGCAGAAGAGGTTGTAAATGAAAGTAAAGCGTTGCAGCTTTCACTTGAAGATTTACAGCAGATGATTGCGTGTTTATATGAGGGGGAATAAGAGATGTTAGAGCTAAAAAACGTTTGTAAGAGTTATCAAGATTTTGCAGTGAAAAATATAAGTTTTACGTTACCACGCGGATATATTATGGGATTTGTCGGACCGAATGGAGCAGGGAAAAGTACGACGATCAAAATGATTATGAATTTAATTAGAAAAGATAGTGGTGATATAAAAATTTTTGGCAAGGACAATAAAAAAGCCGAGAAGGAAATAAAACAAAATATTGGTTTTGTATATGATGAAAATCATTACTACGAAGATTTAACGTGTGAACAAATGAAACGTATTATTGCACCGCTATATAAAAAGTGGGACGAAGAGCAGTATCAATCGTATATGCATAGATTGCAAGTTCCGAAGTATAAAAAAATTAAAGAATTATCAAAAGGGATGAAAATGAAATTTGCGATTGCTATCGCACTTTCGCACCACGCGGAGTTCATCATTATGGACGAACCGACAGCAGGATTAGATCCGGTTGTTCGAAGTGAATTACTTGATATGCTGCAAGAGATTGTAATGGAGGATGAAGTATCTGTATTATTCTCAACTCATATTACAACAGACTTAGAGCTCATTGCAGATTATATTACGTTCATCAACGATGGAGAAATTATATTTACTGGTGAGAAAGATGAACTAATGGAGAACTACGTAATCGTAAAGGGAAGTAATGATTTATTAGACCGAGAAGGAAAAGAGCTATTTGTTGGATTACGAAAAAATAAATTTGGTTTTGAAGGTTTAGCGAAGGATAAACAAGCAATTGTCGATTGGTTTGGAAATGAGGTTGTAATAGAAAAGCCTACATTAGATGATATTATCGTTTACACTGCGAAAGGGAGAGGTGCCTATGCTTCAGCTCATATATAAAGATTTGTTCTTTTTTCGGGGGATATGGGTAGTGTATCTTATTATACCTTTTGTATTCTTTTTATTTGAAAACGGTGATGAAATGCTGTTTCCTATGAGTTGTTTATTTATAACTCTTTCCTCAGTTACGATACTAGTCGTAATAGATGAACGAAATACAAGCGACATTATTATGAATAGTTTACCGTTAAGTAGAAAGAAAATCATAATTGCTAGATATATTTCCAGTGCAATATTTATTGTAGGTGGCATGTTCTCTACGATGTTGGTTGCTTTTCTTATAAGAGGTATCGCTGTTATTGGTGATATAGGTGCATATCATCCTAATTTATACATTGAAATTCCATGGTATGGAGTAGTAAATGGGCTTATTTACGCCGTGTTTTTAGTTGTCACCTTTTACCCTAGTTATTATGGTACAAAATCGAAGATAGTAAGAAGTATAATATCAGCAGCCTCAATAGGAGTGGGTGGGATACTTTGGATATTTATTAGTGATGGACTGAATAAAACAGCACCTTCGTTCATTGAGTGGATTATGAATCCTATGCATGTTGGTATGTTTATAGTTGGAATTATTACATTAGTTAGTATTTACATTGCTTCTATGTTTCTTACAATTAAAATTTATGAAACACGTGATTTATAGAGAGGAGAATTCAGATGCAACAGTTGATTTTGAAGGAGTTTTTCTTACAGAAGAAGATATTTCCTTTCTATTTTTTAATACCTATGTTATCTATTTTTAAGGATTCCGTTCAACCAATGGGGATTGCAATAGGATTATTTATAACATGTAGTACAATTATTTATATTTCTTTTTATCATGAGGAGAAAAGTAAAGCAGAAAAAGTATTAGTGAGTTTGCCTATAACGAGACAAGAGATAGTTATAGCTAAATATATTTCAAGCACAGTATTTATTATGGTTGGTTTGAGTGCAACTTTTATAGTCATAATATTAAAAAATATTTTGTTGGACGGGGATATAGTTATGCCTGGATATGCAGTGTTTTCAGGAATAGTAGCAACTTTGATTTATTGTGTAGTAACGATACCTACTAATTACATTGGAGGATATAAAGCTATTACTGTCTTGAATGTGATTATGATTTTTCCTTTAATGGGTATGATTGGCTTTATGTGTAATATTTTTGGTGATAAAACAATTATGTTAAAAGTACTTCACTCTCAAGAGGCTACACAAGCAATGGGTGTTCTTGGTATTGGAGTATTAGTGAGTATATTCATATCAATGTTCCTCTCAATGAAAATGTTTCAGGAGGCAGAGTTATAGAAGGGACATTTTCATATTAGGAGGTGTAATACATGATCAAGCAATTAGTTTTAAAAGATATGATGATGCAAAGAAAGTTAGGGTTTGTTTATCTTATATGTTTCTTGTTTCTGCTCATTGTTGATTTTCGTAGTGATAGTTTTTTGATGACGTTTAGCATGTTTGTACCTGCTCTTGGCATGATACTGTCAATGAGTTATGAGGGGAAAAATAAAAGTGAACTGATAGTAAATAGTTTACCGTTTGACCGTAAAGATATTGTCATAGGAAAATACATATTTGTAAGTATTTTAGTTGCTCTAGGTGGATGTTTTTCACTAGTGGTTGGTTTAATACAGCTACAAGATGGGCATATGACTGGATTTATGCTGTGGGGAGAAATTCTCGGAGGTATAACAGGTGGGTTTGTTTGTAGCATAATTGTACTTCCGATTGAATTCTCAGTAGGATATAGCAGTGCAAAACAAATTGCTCCGTTCGCCGGACTTGCGTTGGGGTATTTAAGTGGACTGATTGTAAGTAACGTCTGGTTAGATGTAGAAAATGTTTGGAGCACGAGTCTAGTTGTAAATGTTTGTTTTATAGCAGGACTTATTCTTTTGTATATTATGTCCATGTTGCTTTCAGTTAGCTTGTATAATGAACGTGATTTATGAGGGGAGGAGTAATCGTGAGGCAACTCATAATAAAAGATTTTATTATGCAATGGAAGCATTTAATATGGTGCTTAATATACCCTCTTTTTTTGTATATGACATTAACAGATATTAAAAGCTTTTACGTAATTATGTCAGCTATAATTCCAGTTATAGCAATTTTAAAAACATTTAATGACGATAAAAAATATAATAGTGAAGTAATATTAAATAGTTTACCGCTAGCGAGAAAGCAAATTGTGTTAGCTAAATACATAATGGCACTTATTATTTTTATTATAAGTATGATAGTGTCTAGTCCTGTAGTAATCAATCGATTTGAAGATGGAACTTTTGAATTTATAACGACAACAGTAATTACGATTTCTGGCTTTGTTTTTATATATTTTAGCATTGTTTTACCGATATTGTTTTGGTTTGGCTATAAAAAAGCTTCTTTTATTACGTTTTTCATACTAATAGCACCGACAGCAATTGGTACTATGTTCTTTGAAATCAGCATGGAACAAATTCAACTATACAACAGCGTGTTATTCGTTAGTTCAATATGCATATTCATAGCATCTGTCTTCGTTTCAGTGAAATTGTATGAGAAGAGAGAATTTTAAAAGGTGCCCTATAAAAGGCACCTTCTTCAATAACGACAATAGGAAAGTAAGAGTTTATCCCGCTTTAACGGGCAGTAAGACCCCCACCTCAAAATTCAGTGGAAGCAAAGAAGTTAGGTGGGGGATCAACTGTCCGTAAAAGTCCGATTGGTTCAACTAATAATCAGTGGGGGGATAAACAAAACCCCCACTGATTAAAGTTTCACTTTATAAACAGAGAGGCTGTTTGGTACAACATCTTTTGGAGTATGTAATATAAAGCTGAAAACGATAACGAGAATGAGAAAGAGGAAAAATAAAAATAGGATCTGCTTATGTATAGAATTTTGCATATTATCCACTCCTTTTTTAGGTAGTATGTCCAAAAGAAAGGAGTGTATGAAAAATGTTAGGGGGGAGAATGATGAATAAAAGAAAATGGTTCTATAGAATAGGGGTACTTTTCGTTTCAATCGGTCTCATATTATCAAATTTTTATTCAGATATACCATCACCGTTTCCTAATTTACATAAAGGGGTCTGTATAAGTGTTGTCATAGTTGGTCTTCTTTGTCTTATCGCATCAAACTTCTATAGAAAGTCTGAATGAATATAAAAAAGGACAGTTACTCTTTTTCAGAAGTACTGTCCTTTTTAAATAACTTATTCCATAGCTTGGCGATACTCCATATAATGACGATTGCAATGGAGGCAATAATGGACCAAACGATTGATATCATTTCAAGTGTCATGTTAGGAAGGAATGTGAGAATGGATATTACTTTATGAAACAACCATTCTATTATATGAAAACTTATTTGTAATAGAATGACGATACCGAGTGTAATCCATGCTAACATTTGCTTTCCTTTTTCTTTCCACATGACAGTCACCTCGCGTTAGCTTAATAGTTTTAAGCCAACAGCGCCGCATAGAATGCAGCTTAAGAAGGCAAGGCGACGCCAATCCGCTGATTCGCGGAAAATTAGAATGCCTAGAAGTGCACTTCCGGCAGTTCCAATTCCAGTCCAAATCGCGTAAGCAGTTCCCATCGGTAATGTGTTCATCGCAAGAGATAAGAAGAAGAAGCTTACGCCGAAGTTAGCGATTAAAATAACTTTTGGTGCCCAGCCTTTCTTTTCAGTGGCTACTTTCATAAAGAGTACACCAATAATTTCACAAATACCAGCTAGAATTAAAAATACCCAAGCCATTTTATGCGGCCTCCTTTGCTTCTTTTTCTTCTGTTACTCGTTTTAAACCAATTACGCCAAAGAAGATTAAACCAATTAATAATACTTTTACAATAGAGAAAGGTTCTCCGAAGACGAAAATCTCTGTAAGAACGATTCCGCCGGCTCCAATTCCTGTGAAGACTGCGTATACAGTGCCGACAGGTAAATCTTTATAAGCTCTAAATAATAAGACGAAACTAATTGTAATTAATAGCGCAACACCAGCCCATTCAAGTGGTGCCTCCGCTTTTTTTAGTCCAATCACCCAAAAGATTTCAATAATACCAGCTATGATTACATAAATCCAAGCCATATGTCATTTCTCCTTCCTACCAGTCGTTAGGTAAAGGGCTTAAAAACGACGCATTGCAAAGGAGCAATCCGTCAGTTTGAAAGTCCGCGCCAAAATACTTTCCAAGAAGCGTCTAAACGTGTCTCAAAACGATTTAAACCTGCGTACAGTAGTTCAACCATAAGACCGTCAAGTAAGCATAGAAAAGCCTCTAAGGCATCTTTTACTTCAATGTTATGCAGCTCATCTTGTTCGCTTGCTCTTTTAAATACAGGGAATAAAAGTTTTCCGACGTTTTCAATGTGCACATTCGCTTTATTAATAATTTGTTCGCGAAATGCATCAGGCGGAAAATAAGAAGTTCGTAACCAAAACATTGATTCTTCACTTTCACCAAATCGTTTTGCATAGCCCTTTAGTAACTGTAAGAGCAATTCTTCGGTAGACGAATTTGAAAATTTTTCGATATCGCCTGTGAAGCTCTGCAAATCTTTTTGAAGAGCGGATTCTAAGCATATAAAATATAGCTCTTCTTTTCCTTTAAAGTGTGCGTAAATTGATGGTTTTTTAATCCCAACTTCTTGAGCAATATTTGCTAATGAAGTTCCTTCGTAGCCGTAGCGTGCGAAATGAGAAAGTGCTACAGCTTTAATGCGGTTTGCTGTCATTTTCATCCCCTACCTACCGTTCGTTAGGTTAATTATATGCGAGTAAAAATATAAAGTCAATAGGTGAAGAGCTGAAAAAGAGCGCTATAGATAACGCTCTTTTTAGACAGTATCTCGCTCGATTAAATGGAATGAAAGTTCTTTTGCGTTCCCAATAATTTGCTCACTTTGGATTTGTTTATGGAATAAAGAAAACGCATGTGAGCCCATTGCGAGACCGGGATGCTCAATTGTGGAAATTTCTAAAGCCTTTGAAATTTCATGATTATCAAATCCTAGGATAGCAAGGTCTTCGGGTACTCGAATGCCATGTTTTCGAGCCTCTGTTAATAAACCAGCTGCAACTTGATCGTTCGCTGTAAAAATAGCGGTTGGACGATTTTTCATGTTTAAAATACGATGGAGTATTTGTGCACCGTCCTGCATTGTATAGCATTGATGAAAAATCCATTCGGGATGTAATGTTTTGCCCTCGTTACGGAGTGTATCAGCAAACGCTTTTTCACGTTCCATGGAATTTGCACTTGTTTTTCTTGCTAAACAAATCCCGATTTTTTCATGACCTTTACTGAGTAAATAGGCAGTACCAAGACGGAAGCCTTCATAATGATCTACGTAGACAGACGAAATGAGGGGGTGGTTCATTTTTTCGCATGAAATAATAGGAGCAAATTTTGCGAAAGGTTCAATTTGTTGCCATGAACTCGTTCGGGAACAAATAATCATCCCGTCGAATTGTTTCATTTTCATCATTTCAAGAACGCGTATTTCTTCAATACTATCGTAATTCGTTTGACATAAATTAATGTGATATCCAGCTGCTAACGCCTCGTTTCCGATTCCTTCAATAATGGTACTGAAGTATGGAAGGTTAATGAAAGGGAGCATGACACCGATCGTATATGTTTTTCCCTTTATTAAATGAATAGCATTTATATTTTTTGCATAGTTCAATTCTTCAACAGCATCTAGAACACGCTTACGTTTTTCATCTTTTACGTAAGGGTGATTATTAAGGACGCGGGAAACAGTTGATATGGATACACCAGCGGTTTTTGCAATTTGTTTTATATTAGCCATATGTATCACCTCTTTCCCTTATTATAAAGGGAAAATAATAAGAATGAAAAAATCTTGACCTGAAAAGCTTTTCACAAACTATGTTATAAACATGACTTCTGTTATTCGCGTAACCTTTTTATTTGGGCGTGAGAATGATGGGGGTCTTTTTTGCGTCTATAAAAGAGGTTTTGTCAAAATGTGTGAGAATAACGTGGAAAGTTTTCAAAGGTGGAGTTTCATAACGAAGCGAATATGAAGAGCATATAAACGCTTCATTCGTAAAGAAAGCGGTATGAAGAAAGGGCGGAAACAAATTGAAAAAAGGAATCATTTGTTTCGTGTTTTCTAGTCTAGTGCTAAGTTCATGTTCGTTTCAGCAAACGATGCAGGAGGAAAAAAACTTTGTGGGAACAACAGGGGGAGCTATGGATCGTGTTACGGATCCAATTCCGCTGAAGGAGCTTCCAAAATATTTTCCAGTGAAATTTAAAGTTCCAGCGTTTTTACCGTACGACATTACGAGTGATGTGAAGGGGGAAGTCAGAACGATTGGAAAAAAGAACGCTGTCTTAATGATTAAATATAAACAGCGGGAGCCGGGTAGAAATGAGTATATTGAGTTAAATGTTGCGAACTTTCCTTATAGTTTTCCGGATCTTGTGGAAGAAAAGCAATTTCAAGAACAAATGAAATTGAATAATGGAGCATTCGCTTATTTTAAAAATAAGGATGATTCCAAGCGAGGGGATGAATTTGCTACGCTTATATGGAAAGAGAAAGCACTTGAATATCAGCTCTTGTATCGTAATGCACAAGAGAATGATAAAGATGTGATTAAGCAAAATTTATTATACATTGCAAATAATATGGAATGAAAAAACTAGCTGAATCATTCAGCTAGTTTTTGTATGTTATTATTTCTTTTTAATTTTTCCAGTCCACGTTTTGAATCCACCTTGTAATTGGTAGAAATCTTTGTAGCCTTGTTTCTTTAAGTATTGAGCTGCACGACCAGTACGGAATCCACTTTGGCAGTATAAGTAAACTGGTTGATCTTTGCGAAGTTCTTTATGACGAAGGCGAATTTGTGATAACGGAATGTTACGTGCGCCTAAAATATGCCCTGCAGTATATTCGTCTGCTTCGCGAATATCGATAAGCTGGGCTTTACGGTAGCCAGCGCGAAACTCTTCTTCTGAAAGTGTTTTAATTAATTTTCTCTGATAGAAATACATCCATACAGTGTAGCCGATGAACGCTACGATTACGGCTAATAAAATAATCCAAGTTGTTGACACGATTCTATCGCTCCCTTTTTTCTTATCCTACTTTCAATATTATAATGCCCGTATGTATTTATGCAACAGATTCATTTGCATATAAGAAGAAATTTCGTATTCTTTCACAAATTTTGTCGAATTTGGTAGACTAGAGAATGTGAAAAATAATTGGTTATATGAGGTGCAGGATGGGAAAAGAAAAATGGTGTTATATTAACTCTGGTCAATGTTCACCGGCATTTAATATGGCGTTAGATGAATGTTTATTAAATTGGCAAAGTGAAAAGAAAATGCCACCAACCATTCGTTTTTATGAATGGGAAGTACCAACATTAACAGTGGGATATTTCCAGCGTGTTGAAAAAGATATTAATATGGATGTAGTTAACGAAAAGAAATATGGATTCGTTCGTCGTCAAACAGGCGGCAGGGGTGTACTACATGATAAAGAATTAACGTACAGTGTTATTGTGTCTGAAGATCATCCAAATATGCCAAAAACAGTTACAGAAGCGTATCGTATTATTTCGCAAGGTTTACTAGACGGTTTTAAGGCATTAGGATTAGAAGCGTATTATGCAGTTCCAAAAACAGAAGCAGACCGTGAAAATTTAAAAAATCCACGTTCAGGCGTATGCTTTGATGCACCGTCTTGGTATGAAATTGTAGTAGAAGGAAGAAAAATCGCAGGTAGTGCGCAAACACGTCAAAAAGGTGTGATTTTACAGCACGGGTCGATTCCATTAGAAATAGATTTAGATGAATTATACGATCTGTTTTTATTCCCGAATGAACGTGTAAAAGAACGTATGAAGAGTATGTTCTCTTCTAAAGCGGTAGCAATTAATGAACTAACAGACCGTACGTTTACAATCCAGCAGTTAATTAAAGCGTTTGAGGTTGGGTTTGAAAAAGGATTAGATGTAGAGCTTGTTCCGTATGAATTAACAGAAGAACAGTTACATGAAGTGCAAACGTTAGCAAAAGAGAAGTATGAAAGTAAGGAATGGAATTATAAAAAATAAGAGGTGGCAATTGCCATCTCTTATTTTTTTTATAGTAAATTAAGTACTTTTTCTACTTTGATTCCTTTATCTTGTAAAGAACGAAGGCGATTTACAACGTCCATAATTTCTTTGTCAAATGTAACGCTAATACCTTGGCTTTGTAGTTCTCCTTTTAAGCTTTCAATAGAATCATCTATGTCGATGCCAAGCTCGTAATCTTGACAAACTTCAATTGTCTTTTTCACAAGTTTAACATAATTTTCTTGTAGTTTTGTATTTGTTTCAGTCAAAGCAGGTTGCTTCGGTTTTGCAGGAGCAACCGGTGCTGTCACTTGCTTTGTAACTGGAGTTGGTACTTCTTTTTTCACAGGTGTTGGAGTAGATAGTTCCACAGCTGCTTCTACACTTACTGGCTTCGGCGTCGGTACCGGAGTAGGCTTAGGTGTTATAGCAGGTGTTTCCACACGTGTAACAGGCTTTGGAACAGGTGTAACTGCTTTTGGCGCTTCTACAACTACTTCTTTTTTCGGCGCTGCTTCTACAGATGTTTCTTCTTGTTCAGCAGCTTCTTTATTTTCTTTACTCCACATAACGCGTTCTATTTCTAGAGAAACATTATTTTTGTTCATCGCTGTTAATGTAACTTTACCAACTTCAGCGTTTCCAGTGAAATCAACAATTTTATAAATAACACTCTTGTTCCAATCCACGTTTCCGCTCAAAAATAATTCTTCGTTACATTTCGGCGTTAAGCCCTCGATTTTAATTTCTGCGTTTACACCGTTTTCACTATATACCATAATTAGCGAAGCATTTACATCTTCGTCTGCTAACATTAGTTCACGTACCATTTTGCCGGTGCGTACTTGCGTTTTCTTCTTAACTGACATCTAATTTCTCCTCTCAAAAATTCAGTAATAATAAAAAAATCGTATAACGAAAAATAATTGCTCACGAAGATTTATGATACCGATAATAAAAGCATCACGTCAACAATTAACTTTAATTATTTTGCATTTTTCTTATTTTCTTTATGAAATTTTTCAATTTGTAAAATTAGACAGAAGAAAAACAGCCTTTTGAAAGGCTGTTAAAACGTGGAAAACTTTAATGCGTGTTAATTTTTCATCGTTTCCCATACTAACGAGAGGAGGGAAGCCTATGAAACCATTTATGCCAAAACTCGTTTACTTTGAACCGAAGGCACTCGAATATCCGCTTGGAAAAGAGCTGTATGAGAAGTTTACGAAGATGGGATTGGAAATTCGTGAAACGACATCCCATAATCAAATTAGAAATTTGCCAGGTGAAAATGATTTGCAAAAGTATCGTAATGCAAAAGCAACGCTTGTTGTTGGAGTGAGGAAGACATTAAAGTTTGATACGTCAAAACCGTCAGCTGAATATGCAATTCCGCTCGCAACGGGGTGCATGGGACATTGTCATTATTGCTATTTGCAAACGACACTTGGGAGTAAGCCTTACGTTCGCGTGTATGTGAATCTTGATGAAATATTTGAGAAGGCAAGGCAATATATGGATGAAAGAGCACCTGAAATAACAAGGTTTGAAGCGGCTTGTACATCAGATATCGTCGGAATTGATCATTTAACACATGCATTAAAGCGGGCGATTGAATTCATTGGAGAAAGTGAGCATGGGCGTTTACGTTTCGTTACGAAATATTCGCACGTTGATCATTTATTAGATGCAAAACATAATGGGAAAACTCGTTTCCGGTTTAGTATTAATTCTCGTTATGTGATTAAAAATTTTGAGCCGGGGACATCACCGTTTGAAGATCGAATTGGGGCTGCTCGCAAAGTAGCGGGGGCTAACTATCCGCTCGGATTTATAGTAGCACCAATTTATATGCATGAAGGATGGGAAGAAGGATACCGTGAGTTATTTGAAAGATTGTACAATGCATTGAAAGATATGACGATACCAAATTTATCATTTGAATTAATTCAACATCGCTTTACAAAGCCGGCAAAAAAAGTGATTCAAGAGCGTTATCCGAATACGAAGCTTGAAATGGATGAAGAGAAGCGAAAGTATAAATGGGGACGATATGGTATTGGGAAATACGTATATAAAAAAGATGACGCAGAAGTATTGGAAGAAACGATAAGAGGTTATATACATGAGTTTTTTCCTGATGCAGAAATTCAATATTTTACATAAGGGAGTCTGTATGGGAATACAGATTCTTTTTTGTTTTATATATTTAGGCTCGTTTCTACCTTGTCACGTTATTCTTTCTGGTGTATCATTTTATTGATTGCTTCGTACGGAATGAGCAAAATGAAATTGGATGGAGGAAACCGATGCCTACCCCTAGTATGGAAGATTATATTGAACAAATTTATTTGTTGATTGATGAAAAGGGTTATGCCCGTGTATCTGATATTGCTGAAGCACTTAGTGTACATCCATCCTCTGTAACAAAAATGGTACAAAAATTAGACAAAGACGAATATCTAATTTATGAAAAATATAGAGGGCTTGTATTAACATCAAAAGGTAAAAAAATCGGAGAACGTCTCGTATATCGTCATGAATTGTTAGAGCAGTTTATGCGTATTATTGGTGTGGATGAAAGTAAAATTTATAATGATGTAGAAGGAATTGAACATCATTTAAGTTGGGAATCAATTGACCGTATCGGTGATTTAGTGCAATACTTTGAACAAGATGAAGTTAGAGTGGAAACACTTCGCGGTGTTCAAAAAGCAAATGAAGAGAAAAGTAATTAAGGGGAACGTATGGCGTTTCCTTTTTTATTACAATCGAAAAGGATGGGAGAATTATGAAAGCAATTATTTTTGATTTTGATGGATTAATTGTGGACACAGAAACAATATGGTTTCACTCTTTCAGAGATGCTGTTCGTGAGTACGGCGGGGAGTTACCTTTAGAGGAATTTGCAAAATGTATTGGAACGACAGACGATGTACTGTATACATATTTAAATGGGCAATTAAAAGAGAAGTTTAACAAGCACGCATTACAAGAAAAAGTGAAAACTTTACATAAAGAGAAAATGAAAATACCAGAAGCGCGTGATGGGGTAAAAGAATATTTAGAGGAAGCGAAAGAAATGGGATTAAAAATCGCATTAGCTTCCAGTTCATCTAGAGAATGGGTTATTCATTTTTTAGAAGAGCTACAAATTCGAGATTATTTTGAAGTCATTAAAACGAGAGAAGATGTTGAGAAGGTAAAACCAGATCCAGCACTTTATCGAATTGCAATAGAGGATTTAGAAATTGAGCCATCTGAAGCTGTTGTGTTTGAAGATTCGTTAAATGGATTGAAAGCAGCGATTGCAGCAGGGTTAACGTGCGTTGTTGTGCCTAATGATGTGACACGAAATTTACCATTTGAAAATCATCACCTTCGAATTGAGAGTATGAAAGATAAAAGTCTGAAAGAAGTGCTTCAAAATATAAAAAAAGACCGTATTTCCTAAAAGGAAGCACGGTCTTTCTTTTTGTTTTTTTTACCTTCAATGACAGTTAAATGAGATTGTTTTCTTTTTCGCTTCAAAGTGGAAGGAGTGCCTTTTTTCCCTTTGTCATTAGAAGCGTTTGATTTAAAGAAAGAATTGCTTAGGGGTGCTACATTTTGTTTCCCATGTTTGCGGTTCGATTGTTTTGCAGCACGCTTATAAGAGCTTTGCGAATTTGCAGAACCACTAGAGTTTGTAAACATTTTGTAGAGTAAATAAAAGATACCAACGACAGCCAACATGATACCAATATTTCTTAACACTCCCATTGGATCTGTAATGACAGATGAAACAAGGCCGAATATTGCTAATCCGATAATAAGCACAAATATAGCGAAAGTAAACGAACGACCGTTCATAAGGGACACCTCCTAAAAACATATATTAAAAT
The DNA here is from genome assembly GCF_040459695.1 of Bacillus cereus group sp. RP37. Classification (NCBI taxonomy): domain Bacteria; kingdom Bacillati; phylum Bacillota; class Bacilli; order Caryophanales; family Bacillaceae; genus Bacillus; species Bacillus cereus group sp. RP37. The sequence continues at coordinate 1,209,383 of NZ_JARVHP010000001.1, forward strand.
TAGTATATTAACGATGAGGAAAGGAGTTGAACACCAATTTTAAATAATTATTGTTTGTTTTCTAAACGTAATAATTCTTCAAACGATGCAATGGCTACTTCCACTTGATCGTCTGTTGGTTCTTTCGTTGTTAATAGTTGCAGCCATAATCCGGGATATCCAAGTATGCGTAATACGGGAATATCGCGTAATCGATTCGTAAATTGTAACACTTCAAAAGAAATGCCGAGAACGACTGGAATTAATAAAATACGGTTTACGACTCTGGCCCAAAGTGGATCTGTAGGGACAAGGAAATAAACAAACATTCCAATAATGACTGTAAATATAATAAAGCTACTGCCACAGCGATAATGGAGGCGAGTTTGTTTTTGAACATTTTCTACAGTCATTGGAAGATTATTCTCATAGGCATTAATTACTTTATGCTCCGCACCGTGGTACTGAAATACCCGCTTAATAAGTGGGGTTAAAGAAATAAAGTATATATAGCTCAATAATAGCATGAGCTTAATGACACTTTCGACAATGATTTGCCCTGTATGAGATGGGAAAATCGGTCTCGTTAATTCAGCTAGTAGTGCAGGAACTGCTGTGAAAATGACTTTACCGAATATGAAAGATAAAACGCCAACTGCTGCAACTCCTAATACCATCGTTAATTTCGATTGTTCTTCTTTTTTATTTGCAATTTGTTCGTCTTCTTCTGGATGGATATCAAATCGTTCTGAAGCAAAGTTTAAATGTTTTGCACCGTTCGCACTTGCATCCACAATAGCGGCAATCCCTCGTAAAAATGGAATTTTTTTTAGGATAGATAATGCTTTATTACGAACGCGTGGTAATCGATAAAATTCAATCGATTTATCTTTACGACGAACCGCTGTAACAGTATATTCTCTACCGCCAAACATAACTCCTTCTATGACTGCTTGCCCGCCATATATTTGTTTTGACTCTTCTGCCATGTTAACACCAACCTGTATTTGTTTCTCTCTTATGTAGAAAAAGAGGCAATTGTCATACTGGGTTCTGTCATTTCGAAATAAGACAATCACCGAGTTTCCTTTATTTTATCGACAAATACAAGTAGATGACAAGGGGAAATGTTACGAGAGTCGGACATTTCTTATTCTTTTTATAGACAAATTTCGCAGTATTTAAACATGGTTCAAAATAGTTTCGGGCATACTATTGAGCGGAGGTGTCGATGTGAGTCAAGAACAATTAGGAACAAGGAATTTTGTGCAAATTGGTTTATTTGGTGGACTCTTTTGGGGAGGAATATGGTATTTCCTTCATATATTTTCATTTACGGAAGCGGGACCGAATTATTTACTATTACCATTTGCCTTTGGAAGCTGGAAAGAAGGGGTATGGGGCAATGTGTCAGGAATTGTTTGTATGGCACTACTTTCGATTTTAATTGCCTTTTTGTATAAAGCGTTTTTGGCAAAGTTTGAAGGAATTCTTCCAGGAATGATTTACGGTCTATTTTGGTGGGCGTTACTATTTTTCGGAATGGGGTTACTAGCACCCGCTATTAAAAGTGCACTCCATTTACCAAAAGAAACAATTGTGACGACAATATGTATTTTTATATTGTATGGTGTGTTTATAGCATACTCTGTTTCCTACGCAGTAAATACCAATAAAGCTGAGCGAGAAGGAGAGGAGAAGACAAACTATTCAAACAAGTAACTCCTATGTTAAAATGTTGTATAGACATTTAATATTAAGGAGTTTTAAGCATATGAAAAAGGTACTCCTCGTAAACGGTCCTAACCTAAATCGCCTCGGTGTTCGTGAGGTAAATGTATATGGCAAGGGCACGCTAGCGACACTTGAAGCAGATATGAAGCAAGAAGCAGAAATAATGGGAGTGGAGTTAGAATGTTTCCAATCGAATCATGAAGGTGCGATTATCGATCGTATTCATGAGGCGGAAGATATATATGAAGGGATCATTTTAAATCCTGGAGCATTTACGCATTATAGCTATGCGATTCGAGATGCAATTGCGAGCGTTTCGATTCCTGTTATTGAAGTACATATTTCTAACATTCACCAGCGTGAATCATTCCGTCATGAATCTGTGACGGCGGCTGTTTGTGCGGGACAAATTGTTGGATTTGGTTTTTATGGCTATAAGTTAGCGTTATTTGCATTAATGGAGAAACTGAGGGAGGCATAAAGTAATGGAGAAGATTGAAAAATTAAGAAGTGCATTTGATGAGACTGGTATTGACGGTATTTTGTTAACAAATGAACATAGTCGTAGATATATGGCTAACTTCACAGGAACAGCTGGTGTTGTACTGATTTCGAAAAACCGTGCTCAATTTATTACGGATTTCCGTTACGTAGAGCAGGCTAGTAAACAAGCGGTTGGATACGAGATTGTACAGCATGCAGGATTAATCATTGATGAAGTTGCAAATCAAGTGAAGGAACTAGGAATTCAAAAGCTTGGCTTTGAGCAAGATACTCTTACATATAGTTCTTATTCAGCGCATAAAGAAGCGATCGATGCTGAATTTATCCCAACTTCTGGGCTTGTAGAAAAGTTACGCTTGATAAAGACTGATTCAGAGATTAAGATATTAAAGGAAGCTGCACAGATTGCAGATGCTGCCTTTGAACATATTCTATCATTCATTCGCCCGGGAGTATCTGAAATTGAAGTGTCAAATGAACTTGAATTTTTCATGAGAAAACAAGGAGCAACATCTTCTTCGTTTGATATTATCGTTGCTTCAGGTCTTCGTTCGGCATTACCGCACGGCGTGGCATCTGAAAAAGTGATAGAAACAGGAGATTTCGTTACATTAGACTTCGGCGCTTATTACAAAGGATATTGCTCTGATATTACTCGTACGATTGCAGTTGGTGAACCATCTGATAAATTGAAAGAAATTTATAATATCGTTTTAGAAGCACAACTACGTGGTGTGAACGGTATTAAAGCTGGTTTAAGTGGCCGCGAGGCGGATGCGTTAACGCGCGATTACATAACGGAAAAAGGATACGGTGAATACTTCGGACACTCTACTGGTCATGGAATCGGTCTTGAAATCCATGAAGCACCAGGTTTAGCGTTCCGTTCTGATACAGTACTTGAACCAGGTATGGCTGTAACAGTAGAACCAGGTATTTATATTCCAGGTATTGGCGGCGTACGTATTGAAGATGATATCATTGTAACAAGTGAAGGTAATGAAGTAATTACGAAATCACCAAAAGAACTTATTATTTTGTAATACACAGGAGGATTTTTTTACATGATTTCAGTAAACGATTTTCGTACAGGTTTAACAATTTCAGTGGACAATGCCCTTTGGCAAGTACTTGATTTCCAACACGTAAAGCCAGGTAAAGGTGCTGCATTCGTTCGTTCTAAACTACGTAACATTCGCACAGGTTCTGTTCAAGAGAAAACATTCCGTGCAGGTGAGAAAGTAGAAAAAGCACACATCGAAAACCGTCGTATGCAATACTTATACGCAAGCGGTGAGGCTCACGTATTTATGGATAACGGAACTTATGAGCAAATCGAACTTGGTGAAAACCAAATCGAGCGCGAGCTTAAATTCCTAAAAGAAAACATGGAAGTATCTATTATGACTTACCAAGGCGAAGTACTTGGTGTTGAACTTCCGAACACAGTTGAATTAAAAGTGTCAGAAACAGAGCCTGGTATTAAAGGGGATACAGCTTCTAACGTAACAAAACCAGCTACATTAGAAACTGGTCTTGTTGTACAAGTACCAATCTTCATTAACGAAGGCGAAATGCTTATCATCAACACTGGTGAAGGTAAATACGTTTCTCGTGCATAGTAGAAAAGCACTCGTGATCATCACGAGTGCTTTTTTTATAGAAAATAGGGCAAATAATAAATCGCTGTTATAACAAAACTAACTAAGACAAGTGAAAGGGTACCCATAATATATGGAGTCAAAACAATTTGAAATGGTTTTATCTCGCCAGTCTCAACGCCAGTTAATGTTTTACTTATTGCGTGATCTGTAATGTTGTTTCTATGATTACTCATAATAATGAACCACGTAATTGCAAATATCGCTAAACTACCAAGGAAAAAGGCCTCCATAAATGACCAACCGACCAATAATGAAAAAAGATAAATAAGAGCTAATTCTACTACAATAGTTAAACTAATTTTCAATACCTTCATATTTTCCCCCCTCAATTTCTAATTCCAGCCAATTTAAAAAATTTTCGCGTGATACGACATGCAGTACGCAAGGTGATTTTACTTCTCTCTCTAATGCAGCATGTTCGTCTGGAAATTTATCTTCCACATGCAATGAAATATAAGGTAGTTTCTCTTGTGCTTTTAACGAACGGATATTAGTCGTTTTAGCACCAGCAAATACGTATGTAAGTTGTAAGTCTAAAAAAGCGATTTTTAAAATTTCTTTTTTGGCAGCCTCATTATAGCCTTTTCCCCAGTATGGATAACCAAGCCAACTGCCAATGTGAGATTGCTTTTTCTCATAATTAATATGTTTAAGCGTGGTGAGACCAATTATTTCATTCGCTTCATTTACAATCACTCTCGATAACGATTTCTTTTGGCGTTCTTCTTCTATGGCGAAAAGAAGGAATGCTTTTGTGTCTTCGATTTTTTCTACCTGTATTCCTAATGCATTTTTTATGTGTAGATCACTTGATAGCTCAAAAATCACATTTGCATAGCGTAAATCGAGTGGTACTAAAGTAACGTGCTGCATCGTCTATACCCCTTTTAAATTAAATATACCATAAATTAATGAGAATATTCAGATTTAACAAAGGCGTTAGAGAAAAAATATGTTTTTACTTCTGAAATAGACAACCTCTGCATATGGTTGTACAAATATATTCTTTTTTGGAGTGCAGCACTAGTAACCGTTATGGGAGAAGGTGGGAGAATGAAACAGTGGCTAGCGGCAATGGAAACATCCGTGCTTGTGATGGGATTACTTCGGTTGTTTTCAGGTAGCGCGGAAATATTCGCCGCTTTGCTTATGCTTTATGTGAATGATGCGAAGAAAGCATTGTTTATAAATGGTATGTTGGCGTTTGTTGGACCGACCGTATTAATTTTAACAATGACAATAGGCATAGCGAGTGTGGCAAGTGAGATTTCCTTCTTGAAACTCTTTTTTCTAGCGCTTGGAATTGGCTGCATTTTTATCGCGCTGTTGAAATAGTAAGTCGAGTATAGTGGGGAGAAGCTGATGAAAGAAGTATTAGAAGTTTTACCGAAAACGATGAAGCAGCTAGTGGAAAGTTGTAAGTGGTGCGATGCTCTAGAGGAAATTCGTGTTCGAATTGGAAGACCGCTAGAGTGTATTGCGCATGGAGAAGTGTTTTTTTATGACTATATCGTTACAGCAGAGGATGCAATCTATTTACTAAATAAGTTAAGTCAATTCTCAATTTATACGATGGAAGAGGAATTAAAACGTGGGTATGTGACACTTCGAGGAGGACATAGAATCGGCTTAGCGGGAAAAGTCATTACAGAACAAAGCGCAGTGAAAATGATTCGGGATGTCTCTTCCTTTAATATTCGTATTGCTCGTCAAAAAATAGGAATTGCTGAACCGCTTTTGCCGTATTTGTATAAATCACGCTGGTTAAACACGATGGTAATTGGCCCGCCGCAAACGGGGAAAACAACACTTTTAAGAGATGTAGCACGTTGCATGAGTCAAGGTGTAAGTGCTTCGAAAATTCCTTCTTGTAAAGTGGGGATTGTTGATGAACGGTCAGAAATTGCAGGTTGTGTGAAAGGCATCCCGCAATATGACTTTGGCACACGAGTAGATGTGTTAGACGCATGTCCAAAAGCTGAAGGAATGATGATGATGATTCGTTCTATGAGCCCAGATATATTAATTGTGGATGAAATTGGTCGTAAAGAAGATAGTGAAGCAATTATGGAGGCAGTACATGCGGGGGTTCAGCTTTTTATAAGCGCACATGGATTTTCTTATGATGATGTGGTGAAGCGCCCATCACTAAAGGCAGTGCTAGAGCTCGGCGTATTTGATAGGTTTGTGGAATTGTCAAAAGCAAGAGGGCCAGGAACAGTAATGCAAGTGAAAGATAAAGATGGAAAATCGGTATTACCTCATAGAAAGGTGCAAGGCGTATGGTGAAAATATTTGGTGCAGTGTTAATCGTTGCCGTCAGTACCTTTTTCGGGTTTTCATACGCTAAGAGGTACAGTGAGAGACCGAGGCAACTTAGATTATTGAAAGCGGCACTTCAATCACTAGAAGCAGAAATTATGTACGGGCATACACCTTTATCAGAAGCCGCTGAGCGATTAGTGAAACAAATGCCGAAGCCACTAAATTGGATATTTCAAAGTTTCGCTAGAAGGTTAGAAAGTGGAGAACAAACAGTTAGAGAGGCTTGGATAGATAGTTTGAAAGAAAATTGGAAGCTAACAGCGTTTCAACAAACTGAGTATGAGATTTTGCAACAATTTGGTGAAACGCTTGGACAACATGATCGTGAATCACAACAAAAACATATTCGCTTATGTATTACGCATTTAGAGAGAGAAGAAGAAGAAGCGAAAGCATTACAACTGCAATACGAAAAAATGATTAAGAGCTTAGGGGTACTAGCGGGGCTACTTATCGTAATTTTACTGCTATAGGAGGGAGAAAGGCGATGTCCATTGATGTTGGATTAATATTTCAAATCGCCGGAATCGGCATTGTTTTAGCTTTCATTCATACCGTACTAAAAGAATTAAAGAGAGAGGATATTGCAAATTGGGTTATCCTTGTCGGTTTTGTCGTTATTTTATTTCATGTCGCATTTTTAATTAATACTTTATTCGACAAGATTAAAAGTGTCTTTCTCTTCCAGTAAAGGAGGCGGTTCGCATCGAAATTATACAAATTGTCGGATTAGGCCTCGTTGCTACGTTTTTAGCAGCTGTACTGAATCAGCATAAATCTAGCATTACGTCGTTATTTATTGTGTTCGTAGGTAGCGTGATGTTCCTTCTTTTAATCGATCAAATTCACGCTATTTTACAAATGATTGAGAGAGTAGCGAGTGAAGCAAAAGTTAGCAACGTGTATGTAGAAACGTTGCTAAAAATTATAGGGATTGCTTATATTGCTGAGTTTGGAGCACAAATTACAAAAGATGCAGGGCAAGGTGCAATCGCTTCGAAAATTGAATTAGCTGGAAAGATTCTAATTCTCGTTATGGCGATTCCTATTTTAACGGTTGTAATTGAAACTATTCTCGGATTTTTACCGACGGGATAAGGGGGAGTGAATGTTGAGGGGCTTTGGAGCTAAGCTGCTATTTGCTTGCTTCCTTTTCTTTTCTTTACCGGTTGTTGTACAAGCTTCTCCTGTAGAAACAAACGTCGTTGATCAACAATTGGATAAGCTCGGAATTGAAGATGTGAAGCAATTTTGGGACGGGCTTGTTACAAAATATGGAGGTTATTTACCAGAAAGTCAAAAAGGTAGCTTTATGGAGTTTGTAAAGGGAGAAAAAGAAGTTTCTATAAAAGAGTGGATGCTTGGTTTATTAAAGTATTTATTTCACGAGCTTGTTGCAAATGGGAAGCTACTGGGAACGCTCATTATGCTTACAATTTTCAGTGCATTGTTGCAATCACTGCAATCTGCATTTTCAAAGAGTAGTGTAAGTAAAATTGCCGATGCGGTTGTATATATGGTACTTATTATTTTCGCTTTAAATAGTTTTTATGTCGTTATGACATATGCCAGAGAAACGATACAAACAATGGTGGATTTCATATTAGCGCTATTGCCAATTTTGCTTGCACTCATAGCAACGGGAGGCGGTGTTGTATCTGTAGCGTTTTTTCATCCGATTATCATCTTCTTAATGAACACGAGTGGGCTTTTGATGAATTATATCGTTCTACCACTTTTATTACTTGCAACGATATTAAGTATTGTAAGTACGATGAGTGATCAATATAAAGTTACGAAATTGTCCAAGCTTCTGCAAAACGTTAGTGTTGGGATTATCGGTATTTTTTTAACGATTTTTTTAGGGGTATTATCTGTACAAGGAACAGCGACAGCTGTTGCTGATGGAATCGCTGTGAAAACTGCTAAATTTGTAACAGGGAACTTTATTCCTGTAGTAGGAAGAATGTTTACAGAGGCGGCGGATACTGTTATTAGTGCGTCGGGATTATTAAAAAACACCGTCGGAATTATTGGGCTCGTCATCCTATGTCTAATTGTCGCTTTTCCAGCGATTCAAATCTTTTGTATCGCGTTTATTTATAAATTCGCAGCAGCAGTATTACAGCCAGTTGGCGGCGGAGCAATTATTCAATGTTTAGATATCATTGGACGGAGCATCATTTATGTATTTGCTTGCTTAGCTATCGTATCGTTTATGTTCTTTTTAAGTATCACAATTATTATTGCTGCGGGGAACATTACACTTATGATGCGGTAGGAGGTGAAGGGTATGCAATTTGTTACAGAGTGGATTAGAAATATTATCGTTTTTTTACTCTTAGCGACAATGCTTCATCTTATTCTTCCAAATTCAAATTTGCAAAAGTACGTTAAATTCGTTGTAAGTCTATTATTAGTTGTATTAATCTTAACGCCTCTTTTTAAACTATTGCAAACAGATGTAAATGAAGTAATCGCAAATTTTAATGAAGAGAAGTATGTAGCAGAAGGATCTGTAAAAAATTCAATAGATTCGAAGAAAAAAGAAATACAAGCTCTAACACGTGCATATAGTTTAGAAGAGATGGCTACCAAAATGAAAAAAGAAGTAGGAAAAGAGTTCGAGAAAAAGTATGGTATGACAGTCTCTGAAATACAAATAGTCGCAGCGGAAAGTACAACGGAAGTAAAGTCAGCGAAAGATATTCAATCTGTTGTTGTGACGTTGAAAGAAAAAGAACGTAGTAAAAATGATGCAATCGAAACAGTAAAGCCAGTTGAAATTAACATGAAAGAACCGCCGAAAAAAGTAGAAGAAACGAATGTAGAAATGCAAGACTTCTTTTCAAGCAGGTGGCAACTAGAGAATAAACAAATCCAAGTTCAAATGGAAGGGAGGACAGGTGGAGTAAATGGACAATAAAGATAAAAATTCGAAATTCTCATTTTTTCGAAACTTATTGAATGGGGATGAAAAGGAAAGCAATGAGAAGGGAAAAAAGGTAACACCTAAGTTTTTACTTGTCCTACTCATACTTGGGATTTTGCTTATGTTTTCTAGTAGTTTATTTTCAAGTAAAAAAGAAGAAGTACCTGTATTTAAAGAACAAAAAACGCAAAACCAAGAAAAAGATGTACCAACTTTCGGACAAAAAAGTAACGATAGTATGTCAAATGTAGAAAAGTATGAAAAAGCGTATGAACAAGAATTAAAAGCAGCTTTAGAAGAAATAGCAGGAGTAAAAGATGTAACGATTAAAGTGAATTTGGATTCATCAGAAGAAAAAATATTAGAAAAAAATACAGTGAAACGTTCACAAGCAACAGGTGAAACAGATAAAACAGGCGGTAAGAGGAAAGTAGAAGATGAGTCTCTTGATGAAAAGACCGTCATTATACGTGAAGGGGATAAAGAAACTCCCGTTGTTTTACGAACAGAGAAACCGAAAGTACGAGGTGTTCTTGTCGTAGCAAAAGGAGTGGATAATATACAAGTTAAAGCGATGGTAAAAGAAGCTGTAATACGGCTATTAGATGTACCAGCCCATCGCGTTTCAGTTTCACCGAAAAATTGATAGGGAGGAAATAAAGTGTTAAAAAAACAAACGGTTTGGCTATTAACGATGTTAAGTTTAGTTGTTGTACTATCTGTGTATTACGTAACAACTCCTGACAAAATGAATACAGCATCGCCGGCGACAGGTGAAAAGATTGGACAAGAAAAACAAGGTACTGATAAAGCAGTAACAAACGAAGCACCTAAAGAAACGCCAAAAAAAGAAAATACAAGCAAGGAAACATCAAATAAAGAAACAAATAAAGAAACAGACAAAAAAGAGAGTGCTAACAAAGAAACAAGTAAAAAAGATGCTAACGTAACAGTTCAATCAAGTGATGAAAATTTCACAGCGTTACGTATGCAAATGGAAGATCAGCTAAGTGAACAAAAATCAAGATTACAAGAAGTGATGAATTCAGCAAAATCTTCAGCAACAGAAAAGAGTAAAGCGAAAGATAATTTTGATGCAATTACTACAATGGAAACGAAGCAAGAATTACTTGAGACAGTGATTAAGTCTCAAGGAGGATATAAAGATGCCCTTGTAAGAGCTGATGGAACTGATATTAGAGTAACTGTAAAAGCAGCAAAACATTCACAAAAAGAAGCGAATAAAATTATACAGCTTGTAAGAAGTGAAGGCGGATCAAAAGATGTAGGTGTGAAATTTGATCCACCAACAAAATAAAAACTAATAATCCGCGGGGAAATTCCCCGCGGATTATTAGTTTTTACGAATCGGATTGTTTGAAAATAGTTAATTGATGAAAATAATAATAGAAAAAAGCTATCATTTTCGATAGCTTTTTTCTATTTCGTCTTTGTAGTTGTTTTTACTATGTTCAACTCGGAACGGAGAGATACGTTGTGAGTAAAAGATTAGCGGTTCATGGTAGCGATGGTTACTTTTTCCGGATTTGACGTGGATGAAGAGAACGAATGCCCAGACCATTACGGCAGGTAAGAAGAGAATGAGCCATATCATATGTCCACACCTCGATACGATATATTTTCTACACTTTGAACATACTATTCTTATATGAAGGAATGATGAACGGTGTGTAAACAAAAAAATAATATTTGGTAAAAATATGTTATTGACTATAGATGAGGTGAAGAGTGGAGCGGTAATTATCTGTTTATTGTGTAGCCTTTTGAAAAAGTAAGGAATGTTTTTGAGGAAGTGGTCTTGCCAATTTCATGTGAAACTTGGTATTATTACTAGGTAATAAATTTTTATTGGAATAATATTTTTACAGGAGTTTCGATTTATTATAAAGAAATATAAATTGGAATGTTTAAAAAATTTATCGTAAGATGGAAATAGTAACTATTTCTATTAGGAAATGAAATGCATTTTCTAATAGAGTACATCGTATTTTTACAGTCAATCTAGTTTTAGTGACGAGAATCTGTAAAAACGGGACAAACAAGAGTATGGGAGTGGATTTTACATGTTTAAAATTCAAGAAGTTCGTGAATTAATTAAATTAATTGATAGCTCTAATATTGATGAATTTGAATACAAAAAAGATGGTACGACAATCAAAATGAAAAAGCGTGGTAATGAAGTTGTTGCGGTGCAAGCACCTGTAGCAAAACAAGCCGTGCAACCAGTAGCACCTGTTGAAGTTGAAACAACAGTAGCGGCAGCACAAGTGGAAGTACCAAATCAAGAAGAGAAAAAATCTGTTCAAAATGAGAACCTACATAAAATTACATCACCGATGGTAGGTACATTCTATTCTTCTTCTTCGCCTGATACACCTGCATATGTAAGTGTAGGGGATAGAGTATCGAAAGATTCTATTGTATGTATTGTCGAGGCTATGAAGTTATTTAACGAAATCGATGCTGATGTAGATGGCGAAATTGTTGAGATTCTTGTTAATAATGGACAGCTTGTGGAGTATGGACAACCGCTATTTCTTGTAAAAGCGTAATAAGGGAGTCTTTGTGATGATAAAAAAAGTATTAATAGCCAATCGTGGGGAAATTGCTGTACGAATTATTCGTGCTTGTAAAGAAATGGATATTGAAACAGTCGCAATTTATTCAGAAGCAGATAAAGAGTCACTTCACGTACAAATTGCTGATGAGGCGTATTGTGTAGGACCAACGATTTCGAAAGAAAGTTATTTAAATTTGACGAACATTATTAGTGTTGCGAAGTTAACAGGCTGCGATGCTATTCATCCGGGATACGGATTTTTAGCAGAGAATGCAGATTTTGCAGAGTTATGCCGTGAATGTAACTTAATTTTTATCGGTCCAAGTCCAGAAGCTATTTCAAAGATGGGCACAAAAGACGTTGCTCGTGATACAATGAAAGAAGCAGGGGTTCCGATTGTACCAGGTTCACAAGGGATTATTAAAAATACCGAAGAAGCGATCGAGCTTGCTAATCAAATTGGATATCCAGTTATTATTAAAGCGACAGCAGGTGGCGGCGGAAAAGGTATTCGTGTTGCACGTCATGAAGAAGAGCTTGTAAAAGGAATTCAAATTACACAGCAAGAAGCTAGTACCGCTTTTGGGAACCCTGGTGTATACTTAGAAAAGTACGTTGAAGATTTCCGCCATGTTGAGATTCAAATAATGGCAGATACACATGGGAATGCCATTCATTTAGGAGAGCGTGATTGTACAATTCAGCGCCGCTTGCAAAAACTATTAGAAGAAAGTCCATCACCTGCACTTGATGAAAATGTGCGCAAGCAGATGGGTGAGGCGGCAGTTAAAGCAGCGGTAGCAGTTGATTATACAGGTGCTGGTACGGTTGAGTTTATTTATGAATATAAAACGAAAACCTTTTATTTCATGGAGATGAATACGAGAATTCAAGTTGAGCATCCAGTTACTGAAATGGTAACAGGGATGGATTTAATTAAAGAACAAATTCGTGTTGCTTCTGGAGAAAAGTTATCGTTACAGCAAGAAGAAGTACAATTTAATGGTTGGGCAATGGAATGTCGAATTAATGCGGAAAACCCTGCCAAAAAATTCATGCCATCTCCAGGTAAAGTAGAAATGTACTTGCCACCAGGCGGATTTGGTATTCGCGTCGATTCAGCTGTATATCCGGGATATTCAATCCCACCTTTCTATGATTCGATGGTTGCTAAATTAATTGTTCACGGGAAAACACGTGAAGAGGCAATTGCAAAAATGAAGCGAGCGCTTAGTGAATTTGTCATCGAAGGCGTACATACAACAATCCCGTTCCATTTGCAATTGCTAGATCATCCTGATTTTGTAAAAGGTGAGTTTAATACGAAATTTTTGGAAGAGCATGAACTTGTGACGCAGTGATACATTAAAGGAGGTTTTTTTCATGGCTGAACATATGTTAGATATGGGTCAAGATACAACTCTTGGTAAAGTAGAAATTGCACCAGAAGTAATTGAAGTAATCGCAGGTATTGCAGCTGCTGAGGTAGAAGGTGTAGCGGCAATGCGTGGGAATTTTGCTACAGATGTTGTTGAGAAGTTAGGTAAGAAAAATCATGGTAAAGGTGTAAAGGTTGAATTAGCAAACGAAGATATTATCGTTGACCTTTATGTTGTGATGTATTTTGGCGTAGCGATTCCGGTTGTTGCACAAAAGATTCAAGACAACATTCGCCAAGCACTCTTTACAATGACAGGGCTTGAGCCAAAAGAAGTGAATGTTCACATCGTTGGCGTAACATTCGAAACACAAAAAACAGAAATCGAACCAGTGTAAGAATGAAAAAGGTGCCTAGTAACATAGGCATCTTTTTTATCGTTTCATTTCTTCACAAATAAAAACCCTCTAATTATTATACTATTTCAAAAAATAAGAAATCAAAAAGAAAATGTTTCGTTTTTCCAAAAAACGTACATTGTGATAAGATATGGAACTTGAAGTTAATCTTTTTATTATTTTTCAGCCTTGTAACCCGTGTGTGAAACGATAAATTGTGTTATTATCATTGTATTATAAGGTTGGAAAATCAATGAAAACTGTAAGAGTAAGTGAATTGACGGCTTATAAATTATAATAATATAACAAAGCATAAGGAAAGACTTGAAGCATAAAGGAGAGTTACAATGAAACGTAGGACGGCTAGAGAAAGAGCTATGCAAGCATTATATCAAATGGATATTACAGGTGAATTAGAACCGAAAGTAGCGGTGGAAAACACGCTAGATGAAGGTGAAGAAACAAATGAGTTTCTAGAATCACTTGTAGTAGGTTTTGTAGAAAATAAAGAAGTAATTGATGAAGCGATTCGTCAAAACTTAAAAAAATGGAAGCTTGAGCGTATTAGTATTGTTGATCGCAGTATTTTACGTGTAGCTGTGTATGAAATGAAATACATGGAAGAAATTCCACACAACGTAACAATTAACGAGGCAATTGAAATTGCTAAAACATTTGGGGATGAGGAATCTCGTCGTTTTATTAACGGCGTTTTATCTAATATAAAAGATACACTGTAATTTCTTTAAGGGGGAATCTTAAAATGGTAGCAGTAATCATCAAAGGAAATGAAGTTGCGGAGAAAAAACGAGCACAATTAACAGAAAAAGTTGTGAAGTTGAAAGCGCAAGGGATTGTACCAGGATTAGCAGTTATTCTAGTTGGAGAAGATCCAGCATCTCGTTCTTATGTAAAAGGAAAAGAAAAGGGCTGTGAACAAGTAGGAATCTATTCAGAGCTAATTGAACTTCCTGAAACAATTACTGAGGAGCGTTTGCTTGCTGAAATCGATCGCTTAAATGGCGATGACCGTATTAATGGCATATTAGTGCAATTACCTTTACCAAAACATATTGAAGAAAAAGCTATCATTGAAAGAATTTCACCAGAAAAAGATGTAGATGGATTTCACCCAATCAGCGTGGGACGTATGATGACGGGACAAGATACATTCCTTCCATGTACACCGCACGGTATTGTAGAATTAGTAAAAGAAACAAATCTTGATATCTCGGGAAAACATGCTGTAGTAATTGGAAGAAGTAATATTGTCGGCAAGCCAGTGGGGCAATTGTTCTTAAATGAAAATGCAACTGTCACATATTGTCATTCTAAAACGCAAAATATGAAAGAGTTAACGAAGTTAGCTGATATTTTAATCGTAGCTGTTGGACGACCTAAAATGGTAACAGCTGATTATATTAAAGAAGGAGCGGTTGTAATCGACGTTGGTGTAAACCGTTTAGAAACAGGTAAACTTTGTGGTGATGTTGACTTTGACAACGTGTTAGATGTTGCAGGTTACATTACACCTGTACCAAAGGGTGTTGGTCCAATGACGATCACAATGCTTCTTCATAATACTGTTGAATCTGCTAAACGTGCAGGTGTCGTTTGTAAATAATTTGAGTCGGCTATGAGGAGAGAGAAATGGAGAAACAATATTTAACCGTTACAGCGTTAACACGCTATATAAAAACAAAAATAGAATATGATCCGCATTTACAGTCTGTTTGGTTAAAAGGTGAAATTTCCAACTTTAAAAATCATAGTCGTGGCCACATGTACTTTACATTGAAAGATGAAAATGCAAGAATCGCAACGGTTATGTTTGCGGGTCATAATCGTAATATTAAATTCAGACCTGAAAATGGGATGAAGGTACTTGTGAAAGGGAAAATTTCCGTTTACGAGGCGAGTGGTTCTTATCAAATTTATATTCAAGATATGCAGCCTGATGGAGTCGGAAACCTGCATTTAGCTTACGAACAATTAAAGGTTCGTTTAGAGGAAGAAGGTTTGTTTTCTCAAGTTTATAAAAAAACAATTCCTCCTTATGCTAAAACAATAGGTGTGATTACGTCGCCAACAGGGGCAGCGATTCGTGATGTTATAACAACGATTAAACGTCGTTATCCAATTGGAAATGTTATTGTGTTTCCGGTACTTGTACAGGGGGAGTCAGCAGCTCCCTCAATTGTACAAGCGATTCGTACAGCGAATGCAATGGGAGAGATAGATGTCCTAATCGTTGGGCGCGGGGGAGGCTCTATTGAAGAATTATGGGCTTTCAATGAAGAAATGGTAGCAAGGGCAATCTTTAAGAGTGACATCCCTATTATTTCGGCAGTAGGACATGAAACGGACTTTACAATTGCGGATTTTGTTGCCGATTTACGTGCGCCAACACCGACTGCAGCAGCTGAGCTGGCAGCGCCTAACATTATAGAGTTACAAGAAAAGGTATTACAAAGAACTCTAAGATTGCAAAGAGCAATGAGAGAGTTAGTACATAAAAAAGAAGAAAAACTACAAGTATTGCAAAAATCTTATGCGTTCCGTTATCCAAGACAAGTATATGAGCAAAAAGAAGAGCAATTAGATAGAGCGTTAGAACAGCTTGTGTTAGCGAAAGAGCGCTATATTGATAAAAAGGTAAATCAGTTAAAACAGCTTTCATTCTATTTAGAGAAGCACCACCCATCTCAAAAAATTATGCAAACGAAGGTAGCAGTTGAAACATTGCAAAAGCAATTGCAACGTGAAATGCAAACATTACTTCAAACGAAAGAATTTGCCTTTGTAAGAGCTGCTCAAAAACTTGAAGCGTTAAGTCCGCTTAAAGTAATGATGAGAGGGTACGGGCTTGTATATGATGAAGAGAAGCAAGTGTTAAAAAGTGTGAAAGATGTCAGCCTTGGAGATGCTGTTTCAGTTCAATTACAAGATGGAATACTAGATTGTAGCGTATCAGGCATAGAGGAGCGTGAATTGAATAATGGAAAATAAATTAAGTTTTGAAGAGGCAATTTCGCAACTTGAGCATCTCGTTTCTAAGCTAGAACAAGGTGACGTACCTTTAGAAGAAGCAATCTCTTATTTTAAAGAGGGTATGGAATTATCTAAGCTTTGTGATGAGAAGTTGAAGAACGTACAAGAACAAATGGCAGTTATTCTTGGGGAAGATGGAGAGCTTGAACCGTTTACTGCTTTAGGAGATGAAGCATAGTGACTGTTGCTTTTGATACTTTTTTGAAAGAAAGTAAAACTTTCGTAGAAGAGAAGCTTGTAAGCTATGCAAATGAATTACAATGTCCAAATGTACTTCGTGAAGCGATGGCATATTCTTTGGAAGCGGGTGGGAAGCGTCTCCGCCCGTTACTTTTATTTGCAACATTACAAGCGTTTGGTAAAGAAAAAAATCTTGGAGTAGGTGCAGCTTGTGCTCTTGAAATGATACATACATACTCGTTAGTTCATGATGATTTACCTTGTATGGATGATGATGATTTAAGAAGAGGGAAGCCCACAAATCATAAAGTATTTGGTGAAGCGATGGCAGTTTTAGCAGGCGATGGTTTGTTGACGTATGCTTTTCAAGTTATTATGGCATATGAACAAAAGGAAATTACTGCTGAGAAAAAAGTAAGACTTGTACTTGAGCTTGCAAAAGCGGCAGGGCCAGAAGGAATGGTTGGCGGACAAGTGGCGGATATGGAAGCTGAAGGAAAACAGCTTACGATTGATGAGTTGGAGTATATTCATAAGCATAAGACTGGGAAACTACTTGAATTCGCTGTACTTGCAGGATCGATACTTTCAGATGCCACAGAAGAACAAGAAGAAAAGTTACTTGCGTTTGCAAAATATATCGGTCTAGCGTTCCAAATTCGAGATGATATTTTAGATGTGGAAGGAACCGAAGAAGAGATCGGAAAACCGATTGGTAGTGATGTTTCCAACGAAAAGAGCACATATACGACGTTATTTACTGTAGATAGAGCAAAGGATATTTTAGAAGAAACAATTGCAAAGGCAAAAGATGCTATTGGTTCCTTGCAATTACAAGATGAATATTTACTATCTATTTGCGATTTGATTGCAAAACGTAATAACTAATATAACAGCGTTTCCATTTGTTGAGTCATTCATCATTTTATGATATAAATGTAGGAAAAGGTTTTTCTTTTCTTGTTATTGGCAAAAATATATGTAGATTACATTGCCGTTATCACTTCGTGTTAGCGGCTATTTTTTTCATCGCCTAAAGAAATATGGTTTATAATAGGATTAGGGCGCAATAGACTGGTTAATAGCAGGACAAGGCGAAAAATAAAAAAGAGAATTTCTTGTTTTGTGTAAATGTTTTTTATAATATTTGACATGTTGACAGATTATGAAATGAAAGTGAGTGATCCATGTGGATCTAACGCAAATTCAAAACCCTAGTTTTTTGAAAGATATGTCTATCAGTGAACTAGAGGGATTGAGTGAGGATATTCGTAAGTTTTTAATTGAAGAGCTCTCTCAAACAGGTGGACATATTGCACCTAATTTAGGTGTAGTAGAACTCACAATTGCTCTGCATAAATTATTTGATAGCCCGAATGATAAATTTTTATGGGACGTAGGACATCAATCCTATGTACATAAAATTTTAACAGGACGTGCAAAAGAATTCGGTACATTAAGGCAATATCAAGGTTTATGTGGTTTCCCAAAACGTTGCGAGAGTGAGCACGATGTATGGGAAACTGGCCATAGCTCGACATCATTATCTGCTGCAATGGGAATGGCTCTAGCACGTGATTTAAAGAAAACGAAAGAATATGTTATACCAATCATTGGAGATGGTGCTTTAACAGGCGGAATGGCTTTAGAGGCATTGAACCATATTGGACATGAAAAAACAGACATGATTGTTATTTTGAATGATAATGAAATGTCAATTGCGCCAAACGTTGGCGCGCTTCATAATGTGCTTGGACGTCTACGTACCGCAGGAAAATACCATTGGGTAAAAGACGAACTAGAGTATATATTGAAGAAAATCCCAGCAGTCGGTGGGAAAGTTGCTGCAACAGCAGAGAAAATAAAAGATAGTCTTAAATATTTACTAGTATCCGGTGTCTTTTTCGAAGAGTTAGGCTTTACATATTTGGGTCCAGTTGATGGGCACGATTATGAAAAGTTATTCGAAACGTTGCAATATGCAAAGAAAACAAAAGGCCCAGTGCTTGTTCATGTTATTACGAAAAAAGGAAAAGGTTATAAACCAGCTGAGAGTGATGTTATTGGAACTTGGCATGGAACAGGACCTTATAAAATTGAATCAGGTGACTTCGTTAAACCGAAAGAAGTTGCACCAGCGTGGAGTGCTGTTGTTAGTGATACAGTACTTAAGCTAGCGAGAACGGATGAGCGTATCGTTGCAATTACACCTGCAATGCCTGTTGGATCGAAACTTGAGAAATTCCAAAAAGAATTCCCGGATCGTATGATTGATGTAGGTATTGCAGAACAGCATGCTACAACAATGGCAGCGGGTATGGCAACACAAGGTATGAAGCCATTCCTTGCAATTTATTCAACATTTTTACAAAGAGCATATGACCAAGTTGTTCATGATATATGCCGCCAAAATTTAAATGTCTTCATCGGAATCGATCGCTCCGGATTAGTAGGAGCAGATGGTGAAACGCATCAAGGTGTATTTGACATCTCATTCTTACGCCACTTGCCGAATATGGTAATTATGATGCCAAAAGATGAAAATGAAGGGCAACATTTAGTATATACGGCGATGCAATATGAAGATGGACCAATCGCATTACGTTATGCGCGCGGTAATGGACTTGGTGTTCCTATGGATGAGGAATTAAAGGCGATTCCAATCGGTTCATGGGAAACGTTAAAAGAAGGTACACAAGCGGCTATTTTAACATTTGGTACGACAATACCAATGGCAATGGAAGCAGCTGAGCGTCTTGAAAAGGCTGGAGTTTCAGTGAAAGTAGTGAATGCTCGCTTTATTAAACCGATGGATGAAGCATATTTACATGATCTCTTAGGGAAAAATATACCGATTTTAACGATTGAAGAAGCGTGCTTGATCGGTGGTTTTGGAACGGGAGTAGTTGAATTTGCGTCTGAGAACGGGTACCATAGTGCGTTAATTGAACGAATGGGTATTCCAGATCGTTTCATAGAGCACGGTAGTGTAACAAAATTATTAGAAGAAATCGGTTTAACGACAGATGCTGTTGTAGACCGTATTCATACAATGATTCCATCAAAACAAAAAAGGGCGTAACAAATGAGTGCAAAAAAAGAAAGAGTAGATGTACTATTAGTAGAGCGAGGAATTATAGAAACACGTGAGAAAGCAAAACGCGCCATTATGGCCGGACTTGTATATGCGAATGAGATGAGACTTGATAAGCCAGGAGAGAAAATCCCACAAGATACAGAGATTACGGTGAAGGGACAAGTTATGCCGTATGTAAGCCGTGGTGGTTATAAACTCGAAAAGGCACTAGAGACATTTCATCTTGATTTACAAGATAAAGTTATGATAGATATTGGTTCATCAACTGGTGGCTTTACAGATTGTGCGCTTCAAAATGGAGCGAAATTATCTTATGCATTAGATGTAGGGTACAATCAACTTGCATGGAAATTGCGTCAAGATGAGCGTGTTGTTGTAATGGAACGAACAAACTTCCGTTACGTGACACCAGCAGACTTAGAGCGTGGTTTACCGCAATTTGCGAGTATCGATGTTTCATTTATATCATTAAAGCTTATATTGCCAGTTTTAAAAACAATGCTTATGCCGAATGGGGATGTAGCAGCGTTAATTAAACCTCAGTTTGAAGCTGGAAGAGAGCAAGTTGGGAAAAAAGGTATCGTTCGTGATCGAAAAGTACATGAAGCTGTCGTGGAAATGATTGTCGATTTTGCTGTAAAAGAAGGATACGATGTAGAAGGTTTAACATTCTCACCAATTACGGGCGGGGATGGTAATATTGAATTTTTAATTCATCTGAAATGGCATGGTGAACGTGAGAATGGCGAAAATCATTCTCCAGTTTCTGTTGAGCAAGTAGTTACAGAGGCGCATGATGTCCTAAAACAAAAAGGTAAAGGGGAATAACATATGTTGTTCCTCTTTTTGTTGTAATTGTATAATGATTGTAAAAACAATTGTGTACAAGTAACGAATTATAAGTTAACATAAATAAGTGAAGTATACCAATGTTTAAACTATGGTAAGAGATAGTGTGAGGTGCAAATGTATGAATAAAGGTCAGCGCCATATTAAAATCAGGGAAATTATTGCGAACAAAGAAATTGAAACACAAGATGAATTAGTTGATATTTTACGTAATGAGGGATTTAATGTAACGCAAGCAACAGTATCGCGCGATATTAAAGAATTGCACTTAGTGAAAGTGCCATTACATGATGGTCGCTATAAATATAGCTTGCCAGCAGATCAACGATTTAACCCGTTACAAAAATTAAAACGAAATCTAGTGGATTCATTTGTAAAATTAGACACGGCAGGACATATGCTTGTGCTAAAAACATTGCCTGGTAACGCTCATTCACTTGGAGCACTTATTGATCATTTAGAGTGGGATGAGATCATCGGAACCATCTGTGGTGATGACACTTGCTTAATTATTTGCCGTACACCTGAAGATACAGGTGTTGTCTCTGATCGTTTCTTAAATATGTTGTAACAAAAAAATCTTGTTTGCTTTCCTCTGTAAAGTGGAAAGTGAACAGGATATTTTTATTGGTTAAAAATGTGGATTTTTAATTGTAATATAATATTTTCTTTGAATAAAATTAGAAAATAGGTGGATTGACCCGTAAAACAAATGTTTGGTACAATGGAGCGGTTAGAAAAGTAATTTATACATACAAACATATAGTATAACTATTTGAATAAAGAACTGAAAAAAGCCCTTAATAGGGGATTAGTTTATAACGAGGTGAATGGAGCATTGTTATCGGAATTATCGATTAGAAACTTTGCTATTATTGAGGCATTAAATATTTCTTTTCAAAAAGGATTAACGGTTTTAAGTGGTGAAACAGGGGCCGGAAAATCGATTATTATTGATGCGATTAGTTTGCTTGTAGGTGGCCGTGGTTCAGCAGAATTTGTTCGATATGGAACAGAAAAAGCTGAGATCGAGGGGCTATTTTATGTAGAAGATGATAAGCATCCATGTATTGAAAAGGCAGAAGAGTTGGATATAGAAATAGAAGACGGCATGATTATTTTGAAGCGTGATATCGCTGCAAACGGAAAGAGTGTATGTCGTGTAAATGGGAAACTGGTTACCCTTAGTATATTAAAAGAAATTGGAAAAACACTTGTTGATATTCATGGGCAGCACGAAACACAAGATTTAATGAATGAAGAGCGTCATCTATTTATGCTCGATCATTTTGATGGAGAGCGTATTGTTAAACAATTGGATAGATACCAAAACGTATACGCTGACTATGAGAAGTTAAAAAAACAGTTAAAATCGTTAAGTGAAAATGAACAACAAATGGCGCATCGCTTAGATTTAATTCAATTCCAGCATGAAGAAATCCGTAAGGCGGATTTAAAGATGGATGAAGAAAATGAATTAACTGAAGAACGATTGCAAATTTCTAATTTCGAAAAAATTTACAAAGCATTAGGTGATGCATATCGCTCGTTAAGCGCTGACGGACAAGGATTAGATAATGTACGAAGCGCAATGGGACAAATGGAGAGTATTACACATTTAGATGAAGTGTATCAAGAGAATCATGATTCAATTGCAAATAGTTATTACTTATTAGAAGAAGTTGCGTATCAACTGAGAGAAAAGCTCGATATGATGGAATATGATCCGAATCGTTTAGACGAGATTGAAACGCGTTTAAATGAAATTCGTATGCTAAAGAGAAAATATGGAAATACTGTAGAAGAGATTTTAGCGTATGCTGATAAAATTGAACAAGAAATTTTTACGATTGAAAATAAAGACGTTCATATTGAAACGACGAAGAAGCAGTTAAAGGAATTAGAAAGTGTCATTCTGAAAGAAGCAACGTTGTTAAGTAATATGCGTCATGAGCTTGCAGAACATCTTACAAATGCTATTCATCAGGAATTAAAAGAATTATATATGGAAAAAACAAAATTTGAAGTGAGAATCATGAAGAGAGAAGGAAATGCTGAAGAGCCTCTTGTGGAGGGGGCCCCGGTAAGACTTACGTCGGATGGCTACGATCATGTGGAATTTTATATTTCAACAAATCCAGGTGAGCCGCTAAAACCACTTTCAAAGGTCGCTTCTGGCGGAGAGTTATCTCGTATTATTTTAGCTTTAAAAAGCATTTTTTCTAAGCATCAAGGTGTTGCATCTGTTATTTTTGATGAGGTGGATACAGGTGTAAGTGGTCGAGTTGCACAGGCTATTGCAGAAAAAATTTATCGAGTATCGGTAAACTCGCAAGTACTTTGTATTACGCACTTACCTCAAGTAGCTTCAATGGCGGATTCACATTTATTTATTCGAAAACAGGTAGCGAATGATCGAACAATTACGTCAGTTACCGTTTTAACTATGGAGGATAAAGTAACAGAAATAGCTCGAATGATTTCTGGTGTGGAAATTACAGATTTAACGACAGAACATGCGAAAGAATTACTTACGCAAGCGCATCATTTTAAACAGACAGCAGAGGCTATCCAGTAATGGATAGCTTTTTTTCTCAAATAATGATTACTTAATTCTTCCGGTTATAAATAAAGCACTGCAAGGAGAGATTAAAAAGTGAGGCCAAGAGGCTGAATGTGGGGTAGGAGCGAGGAGAGTGAACAAATTGAAATTAGAAAGATTTCGCAAAATAATAGGTATTTGTCTCCTTGTTTCTTTAGTTTTTATTGGATGTTTTAAACCGCTTCGGACGTTTATTTCATCCCCGAAGCAGATTGTTGTCTTTGAAGGACAACAATCAGAAATAGCTTCATTATCAGTATTTAAAGCTTCATCTACAGATCGTCATGTGTTTACAGTGAGTTCAAATGAACAAAAACAAGGACTTATGGTAAATTCTCATCAAAATGGTGAAGCGGATATGGTGTTTCAACTTGCTGGTTTTCCAGTAAAAAAAGTAAATGTGAAAGTATTGAAAGATTTCAAAGTTATTCCAGGTGGGCAATCAATTGGTGTGAAGTTAAACACAAAAGGGGTACTTGTTGTAGGCCATCATTTAATTCAAACTGAAAAAGGGAAAGTATCTCCTGGTGAAACAGCTGGTGTGCAAATTGGAGATATGATTACTGAAATTAATGGTAAAACAATTGAAAAAATGAGTGATGTAGCACCATTTATTCATAGTAGTGGTGAAACAGGTGAACCGCTTAATCTTGTTTTGTTAAGAGATGGAAAATACATCCGCACTAAGTTAACACCACAAAAAGACAGTGGTGAATCGTCTTATCGTATCGGTTTATATATTCGTGATTCGGCAGCTGGAATCGGAACAATGACATTTGTTCATCCTGATTCCATGAAATATGGGGCACTTGGTCATGTCATTTCTGATAACGATACGAAAAAGCCGATTCAAGTCGAAGATGGACAAATTATGCGTTCAACGGTTACATCAATTGAAAGAGGTAGTCATGGGAATCCAGGAGAGAAATTAGCAAGGTTCTCACCAGATCGTGAAGTGATTGGTAATATTACAATAAATAGTCCATTTGGTATTTTTGGGAAATTGAATACAAATATGACAAATGGCGTAATGGATAAAGCAATGCCTATTGCATTATCTCATCAAGTAAAAGAGGGACCGGCAAAAATATTAACAGTTATTGATCAAGATAAAGTGGAAGCGTTTGATATTGAAGTTGTTAGTACAGTACCGCAAAAGTTTCCGGCTACAAAAGGTATGGTAATAAAAGTAACAGACAAACGTTTATTAGCGAAGACGGGTGGTATCGTACAAGGAATGAGCGGAAGTCCAATTGTACAAAACGGGAAAGTAATTGGTGCTGTTACACATGTATTCGTAAATGATCCGACATCAGGATATGGTGTTCATATTGAATGGATGTTACATGAGGCTGGAATTAACATTTATGATCAAGAAAGAAAAGCGAGCTAATTATTTAATTAGCTCGCTTTTCTGTTGAAAAATTCGTTGAAATTTTGTAAAAGCTCCGCAAGAGGTGTTTTTTGTTGTAAAATAAAAGAAAAGGGTTGAACGTTTCGTTGTATTTCTATGATGGAATGTGTTGCGAAAGGGAATAAATGGACGATAAACATATTTTTTTGTGATTTTATCGGAAAGTAACAAACTTTAAAAGGGAATTTTCACACAATTGTCGAACAATTCATGTAGCCTAGAAGGATACACATGTCGGAGAATCGATTCGGTAAGGGAGGAAAAGCTGTGGAGAAAATTAAAGTATGTCTTGTGGATGATAATAAAGAATTAGTATCAATGCTAGAGAGTTATGTAGCTGCTCAAGATGATATGGAAGTAATCGGTACTGCTTATAATGGTCAAGAGTGTTTAAATTTATTAACAGATAAGCAGCCGGATGTACTTGTTTTAGACATTATTATGCCACATTTAGATGGGTTAGCTGTATTAGAGAAAATGCGACATATTGAAAGGCTAAGACAGCCTAGCGTAATTATGTTGACAGCATTTGGACAAGAAGATGTGAC
Organism: Bacillus cereus group sp. RP37; assembly: GCF_040459695.1. Lineage (NCBI taxonomy): Bacteria > Bacillati > Bacillota > Bacilli > Caryophanales > Bacillaceae > Bacillus > Bacillus cereus group sp. RP37. The sequence goes on from NZ_JARVHP010000001.1 coordinate 1,234,619, forward strand.
GAAAAAAGCAGTTGACTTAGGTGCTTCTTATTTCATATTAAAACCATTTGATATGGAGAATTTAACGAGTCATATTCGTCAAGTGAGCGGTAAGGCGAACGCTACCATTAAACGTCCACTTCCATCTTTCCGTTCAGCAACGACAATAGATGGAAAACCGAAAAACTTAGATGCGAGCATTACGAGTATCATTCATGAAATTGGTGTGCCTGCTCATATTAAAGGGTATATGTACTTAAGAGAAGCAATCTCTATGGTGTACAACGATATCGAATTACTTGGATCTATTACGAAAGTATTGTATCCAGATATTGCAAAGAAATATAATACAACAGCAAGCCGTGTCGAGCGTGCAATCCGTCACGCAATTGAAGTAGCATGGAGTCGTGGGAATATTGATTCTATTTCGTCCTTATTTGGTTATACAGTATCCATGTCAAAAGCAAAACCTACGAATTCCGAGTTCATCGCAATGGTTGCGGATAAGCTAAGACTTGAACATAAGGCTAGCTGATCGTTGATATAATAGTATCTGACGCGAATTTAACGTTAAAGATCGTTGAGCAATAAATATCTTTTCTGACCGATAAATAACTTGGTCAAAAGGCGATAAACGCCGTCTTTCGGTAGTTTTTATAAACTATTGAGAGGCGGTGTTTTTTGTTGTCCGAATTTAATTTTCAGATTGAAAACTTTATGTTGTATTGTACATCGAAGAATTTGTCCGTCAAGACATTGCGAAGTTATGAGCAGACGTTAAAGTTATTTTCGGCGTATATGCAAAAAGAATTTGGTATTAATGAGGTCGATAAGGTTAAATCGGCCCATATACGTCATTATATAAAATATTTAAGAGAACGTGGGAAATATACGGTTGCAGTTAACGAAAAGTCTACGGCAGTTAATTTTCCGCATAAACGTGAAGATTATAGTAAGCCAATTAGCTCGACAACAATTGCTAACTATATTCGAAACATAAAAGTATTCTTTAATTATTTGTACGAAGTAGAGCGAGAAATACGCAAGAATCCAGTCGAGGCAATAGAGAACATAAAACCAACTCGCAAGCAGAAACCGCTATTGTCAAAAGAAGAATTACTAAACGTAATAGGAACATTTGATAATACGACTTTTCACGGTTATAGAGATTGGTTAATAACACGATTAATATTAGACACTGGAATGCGAATCGGAGAATGTTTGTCGCTTACACCAGACACTTTAGATTTTAAAACAAAGTCTATTCTTATTGAAAATCCAAAGAACAGCCAACAACGTTATGTGTATTTTTCCTTCAAGGTGTCGAGGGATTTAAAGAGTTGGCTACTATATCGGGATCGCTATTCAAATAGTGTCTATCTGTTCCCAACGATAAGAGGGACTAAATTAGAAATACGTAACTTCGAGAGATCGCTTAGAACAGCTGGCAAGAAGGTCGGGGTAGATATACACCCACACCAATTACGAAATAACTTCGCGAAGTATTATTTGCTAAACGGAGGAGATTTTGTAACTTTATCGCGTATTCTAGGTCATTCAAGTGTAGAAGTAACGCAAAAAGCGTATTTAGATTTTACAGACGGTGAGATAGGGCAAAAGTATCAACGACATTCACCGTTAAGCCATTTAGATATTTAATAAAAAAGAAAAAGTCCCCAGCGGCAACTGGAGACTCGAAACATTCACGTATAACTAAATAACGGACATTCCGTGTACCTAGCACTTGTATTATACCATTTTTGAAAAATGGATAGCAAGGGGCTTACTTAGTTATTGTCTATTATAGACGTAATGAGGCGCTAGGTTACGGTTTTCCAAACGAGGAACGACCTAACACTCGTAAAACTTGAACAGGTGAGCCTAGCCGATGTCGGAAAATAAGGCGTAGACACACATTAAGCGTTCCCTGTTGCGTTTGTGTCTAGTCTAGGCGAGGACTGCCATAAAAGGTCTGGACGGTTGCTTGGCGTGTTACGGCACGGGTAGCGACGACCATGGAAAGGCGTAATTAGGTTACGAGTAATTGAGGATAACGTCAGTAGTACGATTCCTTCCCTAAGTTTTTCCGCAAGTAGGACAAGCATTACTTGTAGAAAGTTCGTTGTGGGTGAAAACCGACGTTCCAACAGGGTGTATACTACACGGATACCTTAACCCGATAGACCATGGAAGTGACAATGAGCGTCTACTTTATGTCGCTTTAACTATCTGTTTTAGCGATGTAAGGTAGTCATTCTCTGTCCTAGCCGTTGTCCTTACCGCTCATCCCATGATGAAGGACAGAGCGACCAAGTCAAGCGGAAAATACGAAATATATAACGAAGGGAATCGATAAATATGGGCGGTACGGTAACGAAAGATAAATCGACAGGTAAATGGATGTTTGGTTTCGATAATACGAAGGACCCGATGACTGGGAAGCGGAGGCAAATCCGTAGAAGGGGATTCAAAACGAGACGTGAAGCCCACGATGCTATGGTGAAGTTAAAAGCGGAAATATTAGGCGGTGAGCATTCGGATTTATCGAAACTATCGTACGCTACGTTTGTGGATGAGTGGATGAAAGAGCGATCATTTCATTTACAAGAGTCTACTTACGAAATTCACAAAATGTATTTAGAAAACGTAATTAAACCGAGGATAGGGCATTTTCAATTAAGGCAGATTGAACCGATACATATGCAGAAGTTTGTTAACGATTTAGTTATTGATGTGGGTTATGCTCCGGCTACCGTTCATATTATTTTTAGGATAGTGAGCGCCTCTTTACGAAAAGCTAAAATTTTAAGATTAATAAGGGATAATCCTACGATAGGGATTACGCTACCAAAAATGAGGAGAAAACCGGAAATAAACGTATGGAGCTTAGAACAAGTTAATTATTTTATTGATGAGTCGAAGAAAGTTCAACGACTTACTAGATGTTATATTGTATTCGTAATTGCGCTATTAACAGGTATGAGACAAGGTGAAATCATGGGGTTACGTTGGAAAGATATCGATTTTCAGAATCAAATCATATACGTAAGACAAACGTTAACCCAGACCGCTAAAATTAAATTTGGCGCTAAAAATAACGCAAGTGTACGTAATGTGCATTTTCCAGCGAAATTAATAGAAGAACTAAAGTTGCACAAAAAACGAATAGTCGAAGAGAAGAAGTACTATCAACGAGATTACCGGGATCATGGCTTAGTAATATGTACACGTGATGGTCGACCGATGCTACCACGTAATTTGCGAAAAGAATTCTATAACCTAATCGAAAAACTTGACCTACCTAAAATACGTTTTCACGACTTACGTCACACGCACGCAACGATGCTGATACAACAAAACGTTAATGTAAAGCTGATATCAGAACGATTGGGGCATACGGATATACAGACAACGCTTAATACATATAGTCACGTACTACCAACGATGCAGCGTGAGGTGGCGGATAAGTTAGATGAGATGTTTGGGTGAAGGAAGTTTTATAATTATTTATAAAACCCTACTTACTTTTTATTAATATAAAAAGGTTAGCCTCCTATAACGGAGTTACTTATAGAAATAGCCGCTATCTCAAGCGGCTGTGATCATTATTTGATAGAGTTAGAAATTATTTTGCTGTTACATTAAATATAAATTATACTTCTACAAAATCAGGGAATTGATTTAAATATTTAATTGCTAATCTAATTACGGTATTACAATAAACTGTGTGCATTTGTTTATCTTCATTTTCATAAGTAAACGATGGGATTAATTGTTGAATATGATCAGCAACTTCTTGAATAAATAATGGTCGATCATCGTCTTTACTTTTTTCCCTTTGTAGATAATATGGTTCTGTATAGTCAGGATATGCGTAATGAGAAATAAAAATCAAAAATGATATATATACATAGCGCTTAATGTCTTTTTCGAATTCAAATATGTAATTATAGTATCTTTCCCATTTCTCAATAAGTATTTCTGTAAACCTCAAGAATGTTCTAGGGTTATGAAAATTAAGTTGACTAGCTAAAAGTTCTGCGACCGTGTTATATGAACGTTTAATGTTATAATCACCAGGGTCATTTCTCCTTTTATAATCATCAGATAATTCGTAACAGTAAAAACTAGGGGATTGTTTGGAGCTATATACAAAATAAGATTCATTTAAATAAAAGTACGCTAATATAGCCTCTTCTAATGCATTATTTGATTTATTATGAAAATCTAAATGTTCTAAGATGAAATTTTGAGAAAGTGTTCTAATTTGATACTTTGTATTAATCAAATATCTTCTTTGAAAAATCTTTTGTAAGTAATATTCTGGTTTGCTTATTCCCTCTTTTTTTAATGCGTCGAATACTACCTCTTGATCCATTGCTACTACAAAAAATAATCCTGGTAAGTCTAGGTTGGACTTTATCATTTGAAAAATAGTAATGACTTCTTCAGGGAATAATCTATCTAATTCATCAATCATAATGACAATTTTTCGTTCGTCTTCCCTAACGGTATCTTCCATTACTTGGCTTAATTCATGTTTTCTTTTTGATAAAGGCTTATCGAATATTAAATCACCAATTCCTTGCACTGTCTCCCCTGTAACATTCGCCATGGTGGTAGCCGCTGCAGGAGTAACTCCGTTTAAATAAGCTGTAGCAAACGTTGCTGCTTTCGTTAGGGGAGACACTACTTTCTCTGCGTACTTAAAAAATTTATCTTTAGCTTTATGGAAATTTCCTTCGCCCATAGCATAGTATATTTCTTCAAATAAATTCTTGATTAGTTCTTCACGTTCAGAAACCATCCAAGGATTAAAACGTACTGTTATACATTTCCCTTTATCTAAATTAGTTGCTATAAAATTTAACATTGTTGACTTTCCAGCGCCCCACGAACCGTTTATAGAAAGGCAGTACGGTAGTTTAGGAGAGAAGTCGTTGATAAATTCTGCAATTTCTTCAGCCTTCTCTTTAAATCCAAGCTTATCCCTATCTGTATCATCTAATGGTAAATATTGCAATTCTTTCATCGTGTCTCTCCACCTTATATAGTAAAATTATCCAATTAATATTTTATCATATAATATATACTTCCACATCAAGGAAAAATAGCCGCTATCTTAAGCGGCTTTAATCGTAATCTGCTAGATTCAGAAATTACTTTACTGTTACGAATTCATTTACAAGCTTAGCTCTACCTTCTTTTGGATATGCGTGTCTTTCTAGAAATTCTTGATGCCACGTTCTATCCTGGACGTTTAAATCCTCTATTTTATAGCCTAAATAAGCATTAAATTTATCCCGATTCAATTCGATTCTATGAACTAATCCTTTATACGGAATACTGATTGAAACGTTATCTAAAAACGAAAACTGGCGTAGTAGGCGAGCACTTTCTTGAGTTAGTATTTTATTAATCTTGTCGCCTGTTTCGAAGTATTCTTCGTATGCTTTAGCATCATTACCCGTTTTTTCATTTAGTGCAACGTATTCTTCGAAAGAATTAACGTATTGAATGTTGATATTTTTAGAATCCTCGCTTATAGATACTTCCTTTAGAAAAGGGCTTCCTTGTATATTATTTATGTACAAACGTAATGCGGGATGTCCTTGTGTAGCATCGATTACCCACGTTTTCCCTATCTTTTTTGATAGTACATCACCTTTTGCGCATAGATTTTTTATGTATCCAGGCGATAAGTTCCATAAAACTGCAGCTTCTTCAACTCCGATTACTTTATCTAAAATCATTTAAATCCTCCTTAGAGTGCGTTATCGCACATTTTTATTGTTATTTATATATTAACATGCGTTATCGCATCTGTAAAGTTTTAAATGTATGTACACTATTAATGATTGAAGGAGGACGATAGTGACTACCGCTAACTAAGCGAAGTGTAAAAGTTAAGGGAGGACGAAGGTGCTCGGTAAGAGAACGGAGGAAAGACAGACGTTAAGTTTAAGTTAAAATAACGAGATAACTTACTGATAAAACGGAGGAGGAATTACGATTGAGAGTTAGGGGAAGGGGACGAAAGTGGACGCAGGTTATCGTTGATCTGTGACGTTAAATTTCCGGTGACTACAGAGAGGCAAAAATGAGTGACGTCAAATAGTGTGAAAAAGTTGTAACGTAAAGAAGTTGTTTTTTTGTGCGCGATAAATGAGTCAAAAAACATTTTGTAAAAAATGAACGAAAAAAGTTTTCCAAAAGATGAGCGAAAAATGGTACGTAGGAAGTGCGCTGAAAATGACGCGAAAAAATGTGCTCAAAACAGTTGTAAGTAAACGGAGAGTTAGTTATAATGAAATTAACGAAAATTCACCTCCTTATATTATGACTTTTAGGTTGACAATAGTCTTACAATTCTGTAGCATAAGACAGTCCGCCAGGGGATATAATGTGAAAAGTAGGGAATAATATAAAAAAAAGAAGCCCTTTAGTGTTGAGAGCACTAAAAGAGCTTTTGGGTAAAACGTAAAGTATTACTTCTTATTGTTGTTTTGAATCATACCTAGAACAACTAAAAACACAGCACAAGTAGCAGAAACAGTGAGTGGATCCATTTTTATCACCACCTTTTATTTTATAAGCTTAGCGCGTATTGAGAGTACGAAGCTAGGCTTTTTGTCGTATGCTTGTATTATAACCGATTAATTTTTTCAAGGCTAGAGTATTTGTATGTTTTTCCATAAAAATCTTAAGATTTATTTTTGTCCTTTTTAAAAGCTATAATGAGGTGCTAGCCCGTTGAGCTAATGGATTGTACTTATGGTATCAATGGTTACAGTGCGACTTTATTCGGACAGGCTTACGTATGTTAACGAAACTTAACAAATAAGCGTACTCTCACCGTTATACACTACATTACATGTTACCAGTCGCACACTCGTGATGCACGTCCACCTCTCGAAATCCACCCTTCACACCGATCGTAAGAACTTGTTTATGCACGTTCTTATGCAATGTACAACGACATGCAAGCCGCTACAAACGTTGATACTACGCATGCATAAAATAAGTAACGGATAAATGAACGATAATAATTGTACAAACGTTGATATAATAACGTTTTGAATCGTAATTGAATGTAACAAAAGATGATTCTGTTACATTGGATATTCGGAAAAATGTATAAAATATGCGAAATTGAATAAGGGGCGGGGGCGTCTTTTTGGTGGCCCGGCGACCAGGCGTGGGAAGAATTGACGAATCAAACTTTTTATCTCGGACTTGAAATCATCAGTATACTCGTTATGTTTTCTACGTTATAGTTCTTTCCTATGTATTTGTATCACTCCGTATATACGTACTTAATTTCGCTGATATTTATCTAGGAAAAACGACCTTAAAACGTAAAATATGTATGCTAATTAGTAAATTCGAGAGGCAATACGTACTACATTACGGCTAGTGATGCGTATGTGAACGTGTGTTAAGTAGACGAAGAAAAGACCGCCCGTAATAGGCGGTCGATTTTTTATTTTTTGGTAATTAGAATCAGTTCTTACTCATTCATGAGTTTCAGGCTCTATAAGAGCGGGGATAGGTAACGAATTTTTTCTGTCGGTTTCTAATTGAGCACCAAGTATATCGGTTGCACCGGTTAAAAAGCTCATTAAATCGTGCATACTTTCTTTTAAATTTGATAGGCAAATGGATTCTCGATCCTCGCCTAAATTTTCTAGTTGTTCAATCGGTAAAGTTCCTTCTTTCGCCTGTTTACTATTGGGCTTTGCAAGTGGGTAACGGAAAGTAAAAGACTCAGGATCGATTTCTACAAATTCTTTTATATAGTTATCAATTTGCTCTATCTTACCTTCACCATGTTCCTCTATATCCTTTTTGAATAATTGATTAATAATAATTGTTACTTTATCCCAAAGTTTATCTACCTTATGACCAAATTTATTCATTATTTCTAATGCGTCCTTTGTAGTATTGGTTTTTAAACTTTCATCAAGTAATAATATTTGTTTTAGCTTTAATTCTAAAGCTTGACGATATGAAAAGATAATAGGATAGACTAATCGATCTCCTTTGTGTGCATGATGATTTGCAATTGAGTTATCTATCAGGCAGTCAGCCGCATCCATATATCCTTTTGAGTACAAGTCCCATCTTGTGTGGTAATAATGGCTGTGAGGAACCCATGTAATCCATGCATTTGATTCAAAAGGCCCTTCTTTAAATAATTTTCTATTTTCCATTGGAATGCACCCCTTATTATTTCACTAGTTTATCCATTACGGCTTTATACTTATTAAACTCTTCGTCCTTCATGTCGCCATTCATTTGTAAAAGGAAGTTACCTTTTGCGTATGTATGCGAAAATAGCATAGGGGCTGAGTTTCCTAATTCATCGTAATACTTCTTCGCCTTCTCTAAGTCTTCTTTTTTAGTAATCTCGAATAATCTACCGCCTTTATCTTCGCCAAGTGCCGGTACTACAATACGTTTCCCTTCTTTGCGCATATTACCGAACTCTTTTTGAGGTAGATCAGTTGGACTTTCCGCTTCTAGCCCAGCGTTTTTAAATTCGGTAATAATAGAATCTACCGTTGCCTTCGTTTCTTTCTTTTCTTTTTTCGCTTCTTGCTTCGGTTCAGCGGATGACTTTTCGCCGCCACTACTACACGCGGTTAAAGAAGCTAATGATAAACATAACGCCCCAACAATCAATGTCTTTTTCAAAGTGAACCCTCCCTAAAATACATTACGCATTTAATTATAACAATAAATGTATATATTTTCCTAGTGATATTCAAATTCGAAAAGGTTCATTTTAGATCAAATATGTTATATCGTCGTTTTTCTCCATAAAAAAGAACGCTATTATTTAGTAGCGTCCTCCTCATCTTCTACGATTAGTAATAATTCATTCATATCGGTAATATTTAATTTATCTGCGATCTTCTCTAGCACTTCTTTCGGGTATCTTTTCATTTTTCCGCTCGTTAGTTCACTTATTGTTCTTGTAGATAATCCATTATCATCATCGATTAAATCCTTCTGACCCATACCACGAGATTTTAATATGTCACGCAGCTTAACTTCTATTCTTTTTGCCACTATGTATCACCTCTTGTCTATATTATATAGTCTAAGTAGAATTACGTAAAATGTAATTTTAGGGTTGACAGTTACGGTAAACGTAATTTATGATATAGACATCAGTTACGGTAAACGTAATTAAGGGAGGAGAAATGAGAAAATGCAATTCCAAAATATTGAAGAGATAAAGATAAATATCACGGTGGAGAACGGAGATGGATCGAAAGTAACGTTTGCTGAGAAAGCCTTTAAAATCACGGATAAGCACGTTCTATCTATATATGAGGACGGAATTTCAATCGAAGAGTTCACTTATGGTAGCAATGACGAAATTATTCTTGGCGATACGGTATTAGACTTACAAGGGGATTTAGACGAAAGCTTGGTCGATATTACTCAAATTGGAAATATGAGCGCACTTGATTTTCTTTTAGCGCTTGCATCGATTAAAAAGGATATCCACTAAGGGAGGCGTTGAGCATGTTCGCAAAGCTAAACGATTACTTCGGGCTTGAAACGTTGTCTGATCGTATCTACTACTACGGAGTCTTTGGTGCAGGTGTTACGTTATACGCTATCGATATGTTCATAGCGTTTATTTTATAAAATCTCGAAAAGGTGAGTCGTCAGATTCGTCCGTTATAGGCAGGCGGATGAATCAACGATCTAAGTAATGCGTTAAGGTGGCATGGAGGTGTGAGACGGTAAACTCGCAGTTGTGTGTGACTTTTCGGCATTGGCCTATAAATAAAAGGGGGAAACAGAAGTGGAGAAAATAACGGTTAATTTTCATTATCAAGACGTAGATGGATTAAAGGAATTACAATATGAAGCGTATTTATTATCGGATTCAGTATATTACGAGGTTAACAAGGAAAGTATTACGTTCCGAGAAATACCTTTGTATGAACGCGGTAAAAAGGATTTGACAATTTACGACTCAGATAGCTATAGAGTGGTCGAAATTTATTGTAAAGCAGAAATCAAAAATATTCACGAAATGAGCGCCGTTGAATTCATTGAAGCGGTACTAGAAGGACAGAATTAAACCAGCGGCAACTGGTCAGAAAACAAACCCGGATAAGATGAAGACAAAAACAACGACGGCAATTTTATATATAGAACGGAAAAAGAAAACACGCGCAGCCTATACGCGTGTTTTTTTACGTTTATTTAATCGAAAAGTGAGCGACGGAGGAATCACACGCGGCTTTGTTAGTATAACCGAAAATTTTATCGAGTTTTTGTGCGCGGCGAGGGACTCACAGGCGTCATATAGAGTGGAGGGATAAAACGTCATAAAAAAATTTGCGGAAAAGTGTGCGGTTTTATTATCTCGCGCATCAAAGTAAGTAGGGGGATTTTTCACTTTTGAAAGGAGCAGCTAAATTGGATAGAAACGCAGCTAAACAACTAAGGGAAGAAATCCAAGTAGAAACAAAACACGAAAAGATGGAGTGTCAGCTAAAGGAAGCAATCGTCGAGTATACAGAGGGAGAGCAAACGATTGATGAAGCGATGTATTCGTTATTACACAAATCGAGTCAACTAAGGGCAAGGTTACGGCGGAAATCAAAGAAATTTATATCCGAAAATTTCGATATACAGGCACGATACGAAGTCGACGATATATACAGCTTATTAACCGAAGAACTTTGGAAATTCGTCGCAGAAAGTCGAAGTCGCTTCGAGGAAATAATGAGTTACTTGGCCGTACTTGATTATCGTTGTGACTTGCGGCTTATACAATTCAAACGGAGATTCCTAGCAAATAAACGGAGGGGGGAGCGACTAACTTATCCGAAAAAAGAGGACGTTCTAGATTATGTAGAACTACAGGCAATCGCAAACGGAAATTATACGGTAAGTACATTTAGAAGTAGCAATAAGGATGATGAGAAAGAAGATGAAAAGGCACAAACGAAGAAACCGAATCGCCGCAAATACCTTGTGACTGGTTATGAAGAAACATTCGAGGATCATGTGCTAGTAAATCAAATGTTAGAAGCGCCAGGGCTTAGTGAGGAAGAACGCCGATTAATACAGTATTTATACCGTAGCCCAGACGCTTCGTTATCTGAAATAGCGGTAGATTGCGGTTATACAAGTAAAAAGGCGGCCAGTCGTGCCATACAACGAATCGCCCGCCATCTTAACTATCTTATACGTTATTAACTATGCATTACTATGGTTTATTAAGGCATGGGACGGCGGTTAGGTATTATTTCCGTTCTTATATTCCTTACGTATTTATAGGTTGCAGAAAGTATTGAAGTCGTGCGCCTAAAATGAAAAAAATAATAAAAATTTGGGGGAATTATCAATGAAAACAAAATGCATTCTATCTTTACGATTGGCAAGAAAATTATTAGCTAATGGTTTCCAACTAATAGACATTGAGCAATCCAAAAAGATACCAGGCACTTTAGTTTTCGTATTCGAACATACAGAAGCACTAGAGAATGAATTATCAAAGCTAGGAAAATAGTAAAACCACATCTGAAACAGCTAAAAGGGGCGATTAAATGCGAGCTACTAAAACCGCTGAAAAAACGTTAAGTGACACTGAAATTACAAAAAAGGTCACATCATTTTACTATACGAATCAAAAAGTAAAATCGGCAGAGGAACGGATACGGCTTGTAGAGTCGTTTTTATCAGAGGAATTACTAGTAAACGAGGGCGATACGCCTGAACGATATGGAAAGGTATATATGCGACATCCAGTGATATATCGCAAGAGTTTCTCTAGGAATTTTAGCGTATTAGAGATATTAGCGGAGTTTATTATGCAGCCGAAACAGTATGGTAAAAACGGCGAGAGAAATAAGGAGTATCCAGTTAGCGGGGTAGAACGTGAACATAATAAGTTACAGCGACAGAAAGAAAAGGAAGTCCCTATCTTGTTTGATATCGACGAGAAAGAAACCTATGGGTACGGTGTTCATGAGAGTGAATTAGTTCGAAAATAAATTAAATATTTTTCGATTTAATACTGATATTTTGGGGTGCTAAATTCCATACATAAGTAGAGACGTTTACTACCCGCACCAGTAGACGCCCCTTCTATTTATCTATTAAGCGACAATCATAGATTATTAGTGATATTTCTAGATTAGTAAGGAGGTTTTGAAGTGGATAATGAACTATTTCGAGATTTACGTGCCTATCTCGGCCTTACTCAACGGGAGTTTGCAGGTAGATTAAAGGTACATCGTAGCACGATAGGAAATATTGAATGTGGACTACTACCATTAAGCGATGGAATTAGAATGCGAGCGTTTAGAGCGTTTGATATAGATGCAGAAATGTTAGAAAAGCTGAAACAATATAGAAAACTTTCGATGTAAGGCGGTGGGGTTTTGGAAGAGGTATTAATCCATGTACACAAAGGGAATCACACGATTTATACGACCACCGGACGCATTATCTCCGAAGGGATATTTGAGGAGGACAAGCCGGCAGAATCGAATCCGAATGAAGAAGAGGACGAAGAAAATTATGAGTAAATTACGCCTTATAAGGCGTTTCACATAAAACATTTAGGAGGAATTAAATTATGAAGGAATATGTTGATATTTATATGCTGGTAAGTGAGACTATCGATGGGAATTATTCGCAAGCAGGAAAGATTTATGCATTTACTGAAGATCGAGCGAAAGAGCTGATTAAAGAGGGCAAGGGGAAGGAACCGTATGATTACATGTTAAATTATTGGTGTGAAAAATCGGAACGATTATTAGAAGATTTTCAAAAAGAAAGAGATGTTATTCGAGAGAGCGATCGATTAACTGAAACAGCGAAAGCTGAGGATGTACAAGCCTTGATTGAAAAGTACGATAGTCAATTCGCTACAATTCAACGTCTGTATGAAGAAGAGATTAAAGATCGATTAGAGGAAGCGAAAAAAGAAGCGGGTATCTCAGCGTTAAAGGAACAAACTCAATTTGATTCCGATAAGGTAAGAAGAGAAGCGGGAATTATTGCGTCCGATGTGATTATGACAACCTCTTTAAAAGAAGCTATTACCTATCTCGAAGGAAAATTGGAATTTATTGATAAAGAAGTGGCTAGAGAACTGTTATCTCAGTTTACTACTATCAAGACGCATCTAGATAGCTTAAAGTCAGAAAGTACAGTCGATAGAGTGATGGCAAGTACGCGAATTCGAAGTGTGTACGACGATTTAAAGCGAGCATCTTCTGGTGAAGCGCAAGTAGAAATTGACTCCAAGGTTGGATTATATACGGCTTTAAATGATCACCGAAATGATATTGCTTGGGAATGGCGAAGAAAAAAGCTTTTTATGGGAAGAAGATAACATAAAATTAAATATTTTTACTGATTTAGCACCTGCGCACAAAGCGTGGGTGCTTTTTCTATATCAATAAAAATTTAAAGGAGAGATTATATGAGCACAGTACAAAATCTAAAAGAAATGGAAAGATTAGCAACGGCATTAATGAAAACAGCGGAATCGCCGGAGACGAAATATCATATCGGCATGCTGTTACAACTTTTCGGGAAAGAAGCGGAAAATTTCGGGAAGTTAAATCAAGCGTTAAGTGGTGAGCTAGCTGAATTAGAAGTGTTACGAGAATTCGTTAAGACGCAAGGATTGCAAGCGAACTTTGAATCTTACATGAAACTCGGATGTAAATAAATATGGCTACGAACAGAATTGAGGTACAACTTTTAGCAGATATATCTAACTTACAGCGCGGAATGCAACAAGCAACGCAGGCGGTACGAAACTTCCATCAAGCGGTAAGCCAGCCGATAAATATACCGACGCCTAACATGAGCGGTTGGAATTCCGCAGTCCAAAGTGCCGGGCAGCAAGTTCAACAGTTGAATAGTCAGCTTCGAAACACAACACCGCCTCCGCCACCAAATATGAACTCATGGCAATCTACATTCCAAAACGTAGGTAACGGAGTGCAGAATATGGGGCGTAGAGTTCAACAAACGGGACAGGTAATGCAAAGTGCGTTTGCTCCAGCGGCAGCCGCATCGGGATTCTTCTTAGGAAAAATGATTCAAGATGCGAGAGAGTTTGAGAGCCAAACACGTAGGGCAGCTGTACTTACAGGCGGATCGTATAACCAAGTGAAAAGCGACATTCTCGAAATGGCGAAGACATCCGTTTATTCAACTAGCCAAGTAGCCGCAGCCTATGCAGAACTTGGCGCAAAGGGTTTTGATGCGGCTAAATCAACCGCAGCATTACCTGGTGTATTATCAGCCGCAGCCGCCTCCGGTGAGGATTTAGGACTAGTTGCCGATACTGTAACGTCGGCGTTAAATGCATTCGGAATGGAAGCAAGCCAGTCGGGGAAAGTAGCTGACATACTAGCGCAGGGAGCCAATCAGTCAGCAGCGAGTGTGTTAGATATGAATTATGCGCTAAAATATGCTGCTGGACCTGCAAACGCACTAGGCATTTCACTAGAAGAACTGTCTGCAAGTATAGGCATAATGGTTAAACTTATTGACCGGTTGTTGAGAAATCGACAGCAAAAACTATTGGGAGAATTCGGTGAAGGCTAAGTCATAAGATACGCTAATACCGAGCCGAGCCGTTCGAGAAATCGGCGGAAGGTGTAGAGACTAATCCAAGTAACCTAACGTATATCACATATCAAGGTGAAAGGAACACGAGAACCCGACACCCAAACGTTAAGTCGTGGGTGAAGATATAGTCCGATACTCCGGTGAAAGCCGGAGAGTTACGGATAAAGAGCCGTAACGGAACAAATGGATGCAGGTTCGACAGGAGAAAGTGCGGGGACGGCGTTACGTGCGTCAATGCTTCGTTTAGTTAAACCTCCGAAAGAAGCTGCAAAGGCTCTTGATAAGTTAGGAGTTTCTACGACAGACTCCAACGGCAAAATGAAACCACTCGCACAATTGATGGAAGAGTTACAGAAAGGTATGAACGGATATACCGACGCACAAAAAGCATCTACAATGGCGTCTATTTTTGGAACGGAAGCAGTTTCCGGCATGCTTAATTTAATGAGTGCAGGGCCGGAGAAGATTAGAGAAATGACGAAAGCACTTGAAAACTCTAGCGGTGCTTCGAAAAAAGCAGCGGACGATATGTTAAGAGGATGGAGTGGCGCGTTAAAGATGATGGAGTCCGCTATAGACGCAAACTCTAAGACTTTCGTAGATGCACTTGGACCTGCTATAGAAGCGGTTGCAAATTCCATAACAGGATTGGTCAACTGGTTTGCTAGTTTATCGGAAACTATGCGAAGTGTGGTCGCTATTTCAGCGGTATCTGTAACTGCATTTTTAATAATTGCCACAGCGGTTGGTATGATGGCAAGTGCAATAGGTACTACGCTTATTCCTCTCGGTGCTTTAATCGGATGGCTAGGTAAAAGTGCGGCAGTAGCTAAAGTAGCAAGCGTCGCAATGACCGCTCTACGTACGGCATTCGCGTTTCTAACAGGACCAATCGGTATTGTAATTATGGCGTTAACCGCGATTGGTGTAGCACTCGTACAGTTGTATCAACATAATGAAAAGTTCCGTAACGCAGTCAATAGCGCCTGGGATTCTATTAAATCGAAAGTGACCGAGGTATCTAAGGCGTTTATGAATTTCGCTGGTCCAGCTATCGATGCGGTAGTCGCAGGTTTCAATCGTTTGAAATCGGCTGTTATAGCGGTATTTAACGGTGATTTCAGTCAAATAGGCGAGATATTCAAAATGATCGGACCATCTATCGCAGGATATATTATCGGAGGTATTCCAGGCATTCTTGTCTCGTTATCCCGTTTCTTTCCGGCAATTGCCAACTATCTCGATACTAACAAAGGAGTTATTTTAGATGCAATTACGAATGTCTTTAATTCAGTAGCGGCTTTCCTATCGGGAACATTACCACAACTAATCGCAGTTGGCTCGCAAATGATTATGAGTCTAGTAAACGGATTGGTCCAAGCGGCACCTTCGATACTAGAGGCGATGGTCGAAGTAATCAATACGATTATACAGTCAATTGCTACGTATCTACCTATGATAATTGAAGTAGGTATGCAAATTTTACAGGCGCTAATCACTGGAATTGTGCAAGTACTACCTACGATTATCCAAACGGGATTACAACTTATCTTAACGTTAATCCAAGGAATTATGCAGATGATCCCTACGTTAATTCCCGTAGCGGTAACGATTATTGAGACGATTGTTAACGGATTGATGTCGTTCTTACCACAGTTAATCGAGATAGGTATTAACTTGTTGACTACGCTAATAACCGGAATTACACAAGCGCTTCCGCTAATAGTACTTGCGATTATCATGGTTATTACTACGCTAATCGACGCAATTACAGCGAACTTACCGGCAATTATTTCGGCAGGTATTTCGATATTGACTACGTTGATAGACGGCATCGTACAGATGTTGCCACAGTTAATCGATTTAGCAGTCAATTTAATAACGAAAGTTGCTGAGACGATTCTAGCGAATTTACCTGCGATTATTGACGCTGGGGTAAAGATACTCATGGCGTTGATAGACGGGATTGTTCAGATATTACCACAGTTAATTAACGCGGCTTTAACGTTAATCGCTAAAATTGTCGAGACGCTTATCGCTAATTTACCGCAGATTATAAGTGCAGGGGTTAATATTCTACTAGCGTTGATTGCCGGTATTTTTCAGGTAATCCCACAGTTAATAGTAGCGGCGTTAACTCTAATCGTAACGCTAGTCGGCGAACTACTTAAGAACCTGCCAAAGTTACTAGAAGCGGGCGTTAAGTTAATTGAAGCACTAATCAAAGGTGTTCTTTCGCTTTTGGGACAGTTAGGTAGCGCCGCATTAGAACTAGGCGGAAAGATAATAGATACACTTAAAGAAGTAGATTTATTCGATGTTGGTGTAAACATCATCAAAGGTTTGATAGGTGGTATCGGTTCGATGTTCGGCGAAGTTTGGGGCAAGATGAAAGAGCTCGGAAGTGGTATCAAGGAAAGATTCACAGGTATGCTAGGCATCCACTCTCCCTCACGCGTTTTCCGTGATTACGGTATATATACCGGCAAAGGTTACGTAAATGGTATTGACGGAATGAAAAGCGCAATAATCAAGACGTCGGAAAATATGACGGACTGGATGAAACCGGAAATGCTAGCCGTGGATACAGGCTCCGTAAATACAGGCTTAGCGAAAGCCGCAGCACCTTCGGTGTATGCAACGGATGCTGGACGTAAAGCTAGTACGGATGCAACTTCGAACTTCCAACGTGAAGTGACAATTGAAAACGTAATTATGATGGACGGTAGAGAAATAGCGAGGGCGACAAAAGGTTACTTAGATAACATGCGTATGCAGGACGTAAGTATTCAGTCTTATTTATTAGGAGATAAGGGGTGATGGCGGATTGGACATAGAAACTACATTAGGAACAATAGTACAACGGTTAGCCAATCGTCTAAGGATAAAAAGCCAGCGTATATTAACGTAAAACTCAGTAAGCAAGAGTTTACGAGATTCGTTGACGATATTATTGGCGAGCAAGAGGCGGTTAAAAGACGTAGAGAAGTATTTTAAAGGAGGGCGGTAGATTGCTAGTTTTTAACGCGTTTTAGGAAAGTGTTGACAGTTTTCCTGAAAAATGGTTACGGTTATTTTAAGCCAGAAGGCTAATTACAAAGTATCGGAGTGAAGTATAATGAAAACATTATCATTAGGGAAATTTGGTCGAATTGTACAAGGAACATTGGAAGAAGTGGGTGAGAATGCGTTTCGATTAACGGTTATTAGCAAAGGGGAAAAAGGGCATATCTTTATTGATACAAGTGACATTCCTTTTGACATTAATTATGGTGTATTTGCAGATGATTACGAAAAAGGTCTTACGTCAGCTGACAAGATTCAACTTGAGGGCGAAATCCGTAGGTATGTCAAAAGTAACCGGTCATCTGTACATCAATGAGGTTGTTTAAGCTCTTGCTTGAACGGAAATACGTTCTAGAACAAAACGAAGAGGGACATAGTGTCCCTCTTTTTTATTTCGATTAAAAGGAGAGAGGATAATTGGAACAAGGAACTATTATTGATTGGGATAATATTGATAAATCAATCGCAGAACTACAAGCGAGAATCGAAGCGCATAGGCTAGCACGTATCGAGAAAGGATTACCGCCGGAGCGGCCAGACTATTTCGTCGATAGAGAATTATCGAAAGTATTATCCGATAAAGTCGAGCATCTTTTCGACTATTTTAAGAAGTATAGCGCTCTACTAGTAAAAACGCGGGCATTACAACCAACGGAATATAATACAATTCACCAGAAATATGGCGAGTATCTTCTATTATTAAGTGAGGCGATTGACCAGGCGCATAATGTAACAGGTCGCAGCCAGCGTGATTTATTAAAAACGATGAAACGTATTGATGCAGACGAAATCAGTTACGAGAAAGCTAGTCGTGAGATTTACTACACATTCAAGCTACTAGACTTACGTAGCATTGGGATAAATCAATTTACCGAAGAACCTTTACCGGAAATAGATGAAGAACGTTTAGAGAAGTTACGGAGTGACGAATCGTTCTTACAATCGGAAGTAGATCGTTATTTAAAACACTACGAGGAAATCAAACACTTAATATAAGGGGGAAGATACGATGAACTTACGAGACCTACGACAGGAAATAACAGAAGAACAAGCACAAGCCGCCGTTAAATTGGTCGAGAATTCATTCGCAGGTAGGGAACGAAAGACGCTCGAAGAGATTGCGGAAGAGTTAGGCGTTTCAAGGACTACATTATGGACGTGGGGCAATGACGTAAACTTTATTCGGTATAAAGAGGCGTTAGCCGATCAATTATTGCGTGGTCAAATGGATTTAGCTAACGGGCAGTTAATCGCATTGATTCGCGGAGACTTTACTAACAATTCGACGCCCTCCGTTAAAGCGTTACAGCTTTATTATCAGCTACAAGGGAGATTGGTTAATAAGACAGAGGTTACGACTCATAACGTTGATAAGCTGAAAGTATCGCAAAGTGAGATCGAAGAGGAGTTAGCTGAATTAGGAAAAGGGATTTAGTAAATAACGATTAAAAGACGGGTGTTCCTACGATGGGAGCATCCGTCATTTTTTTGTTTATATATGAGAAAGATGCTGTTTAATATTGAGTATGCTTATGGAGGTAATAATGTAAAATTAATATAGGATTTATAAAAAACACTTAATCTGTATAATCATTTAGAGTGTTTTTATAATTTATGATATTATAAAAAAGTGAGTACCTTTCACACTAATTTGAAGTAAGAAATAGTGTTTGTTGTATACTGTAAGCTGTTGGATAGAGTACCTAGCACGTATATGCAAGGCTCATATCAAAAGAAATAATTTTTTGGAAATGGTGGGATGTAGATGTCTATGAAAGATAAAATTATTAAACGATATTTAGAAAAGGATTTAATGATATTAAGAGATGAGGGAATTATTGCTGAAACAGATTCAAGAGTAAAGAGCTTTATTTTTGTAGCCGGTAACGATAGCCATAAGGAATTAGCTAGTATAATTCAAGAAATATTGGCGAAAGAGATATGGAATTATGATATAGAAAATCATAGTGAGGATGATGATGTAGAACCGTATCATATCTTTGATCCTTATCCACAAAATATAAATGGCGATTGGGTAAGGTGCATATGCACTACGGAGATATATGACCCATCGGAAATAGCAGACGTAATGTCAAAGAGAGTTTAGACGGGACTTTGAGTCGTTGTATTTGTATATATAATAGGAAGAAACGTGTAATTTGTCGATAAGACATAGGTTGACTGAGTAACGGACAGGCCGTATACTAGGTTTAACGTAGTAGAGAAAGGTTACCGATAAATTACGTAATAGTAAACCGATAAACTACCGAAAGAATCGAAAAGATAAAACGATTAAAAATGTTAATATATCAACGTCTTATACAGTATTCATGTCAAAAGCAAAACCTACGAATTCCGAGTTCATCGCAATGGTTGCGGATAAGCTAAGACTTGAACATAAGGCTAGCTGAGAGTAAAAGTAGTAAGGGATTTAAGTTTTAGTAAAGCTTAATCATTCTTTCAATTTATACTCCATATTAAATTTAAAACTAATGAACTTTTTATTTAATGACCAATGAATGTTAGAATTCGTTGGTCTTTTTATTTTGTTGAGAAAAAGAGGGGAAGTAATATCAATTTTATTGAAATTATTTTGGTAGATGAAAATGGCTTGTTTGATATTACGGAAAATATATCCTGTTTTTAGTAATATTACATATAAGTGAGTTTTTTATAAGACCATTAAATAGGTATACATAGGGAGACGGAAAATGAAAAATAAAATATTAACTTGGCTAGGAATAGTAGCAGCTATAGGGGTTCTTGCTGTTGCAGTTACATTTGGAATGTTAGAACTTGCCGATAATCCAGTAGATAAAGAAGTGAGTGCTCAAATAGATAAAAAAGAAGATCTGACGATAGTAGGTAGAGAGGTAGATGGAGTCTTTGTTGATGTGTATGTTACTGAAAATTCTACTGAAAGCGAAGTTATTACAGCGATGCATCACATGACTCATCAAAAAGTAGTGGCAGAACGAAAATCGGGATCTATCCCAATGGTTCAAAATAATGCTGAAAAATTAAAAAAAATCATAAATAAGAGTAGCTTTGCGAAGAGAAATGAGCTTTTAGCAATTGCTGATAGATGGGCGAAAAAAGACTTTAGTCAAATTGTAGAAGATCACAATTATTTCTCGGATGCTCAAGAAGGTAACACTTGTAAAGCTACTAGAGAAATGGATGCGATAGAAGAGCAATATTATATTTTAACTACATTCGGGGAGGAAAAAGCGAAAGAACTATACAATTCAGGAGACGCGCCACATGTGCAATAAAATGAACCTTTAATTAGTAGAGGCCCATCCTGCACTTAACGTCCTTGCCAAATTGTGAGCCGGGATTTTTAATGTCTGTAAATAGTGAGATAAATTATAGAGTATTTAGAAGCTTTCTTTTAGGGAGCTCTTTTTATTTACTTCGATACATATTTATATAGAAAAATGCAGTGAAAATAAGGATATGTACAAGAAATACGTGGGTTGGACATCATCATCTCTATAACGTATTATTGATTGGGAAAAGTTAAAGATATAGGAGAATGGATGAATGACTTTTAAAAAAATAGTGAATCGAGCTTACCCAATCATTGTTATGACGGTGTTTTTAGCTATATTTTCAATGATAGTAAGTAAATTTTTTATCCCGAAAACGATATTGATGAGTGGTGAATTTCCTTATCCCACTGAGGAGTATACTCCAAAAAAAGTCGGTGCTGTTATAGCGGCGACGTTGCTTTTATTTGCACTCTTCTTTATGTATTATAAATGGGTTATTAATAAAATGAAAAGAACGTACACAAATATTATGATTGCTTTAGGTATCATAATCATTTTGATGATGGAAATAATTATTACTTCCATAGCATTTAACCCTGTTGTAGGGGATTATGCCATCCTTAAACAAGGGATTGTCTCTGTGTTTAATGGAGATAATCAATTTTTAGAAATGGGGCAGCTTCTATTTTATCCATATAATACACATATTGTATTATTAGGAGGATATTTTGCTAAATTGGTAGGAAGCGTAGATTTAGCGATAAAAATATTACCAATAGTGTGTATAACAGGTAGTATTATTTTCAATGTATTGATTGTAAGAAAAATTACAAATTTTAAAGTTGCTCACATATCGATCGTGTTATCTGTGCTAAATATTTTTATATATTGGCAGGCGCCAGTTTTCTATACACATACATTAGTAATATTTTTTATTTCAGCAACGATGTATACATATTTGTGCTTGAAAACGGCGGAAACCAAAAGAATGAAGATTATTTTATGGATTTTATTAGGGGTTTTTGCAGCTTGTACTTATATTATAAGACCGACAGCATTAGCCGTAGCGTTAGCGATTTTAATTGAAAATATTTTTAAGTTTCGTAAGGAATATTCTGTAAAGGTGTTAAGTAGTGTTTTATTTTGTTTAATTCTTATTATAAGTTTTAAAGGTATAACGACAAAGCTAAATCTCAGTACCGATAATGAAATTGAAAAAATTCCATTCACTCATTGGGTGAAAATGGGTCTGAACAAAGATACGTATGGTGTGTGGAATCAGGCAGATGCAGATTATATTGATGATGAAAATATAAAGAATACGAAGGATTTGAATGAACACAATAAAGAAGTTATAGTGCAGCGTTTCAGTGAACTTGGTGTAACGGGTTATGTACAACATTTAAATGAAAAAATAACTAGAGAATGGGTATCGAGCCAGTTCTCTATGTACCGTATTGGACAATGGTTTGAGCAGAAGAACGACACTGTAACTAATTACGTATCGAACTATAGTACAACGAATTATAAAATCGTTACTGTATATTCGTATATTATCAAATTATTCGTTTATGTAGCTGTTCTGGCAGCTATTATTCTTTATAAAAAGAAAGATGAAAATGAATCGGAAGTTATACGAATTGCGATGATTAGTACGTTAGGGGTATTTACTTTCTTGTTACTATGGGAAACAGCTCCTCATTATACTTATGAGGCATTTGCATTTATGAATATTCCAGCTTCTTTAGGATTGTATAAATTGTTTATGATTTTTAACAAAGAAAAGAAAAATGCATAATTTGAGTAACTGAAACGAGTAGTAAGAAACCCCCTCTTTTATTAAAAGAGGGGGTTTCTTTTAATTGACTATAAATATTTGAAAAAAGATTAAATGGAATCATAGTATATCCGTTAAAGGATTTTAGCGGGGAAGTCATACGTGATATAATAGAGAATAATAAAAAGTCCTGCAAAACAGGACTGTATTATTCTTCGTCTTTATTTTGTTTTTCTAATTCAACTAACTTTTGAATTAAAATGTGCTGCGGCATATGCATAAGTTGTTCAAGTGGAACACCTAATGCTTTTGATAGGCGGACTGCAGTGTCTGGAGAAATTTGTAATGGTCTCATAGAAGTACCTCCTTTTTCGTATAGTATAGCATAAGATTGGGGGAGTGAGGATGACTCTTATATTTGCACATCGTGGTGCAGCGGGAACATACCCAGAAAATACAATGATTTCATTTGAAGCAGCTGAATCTTTTAGAGCAGATGGAATTGAACTTGATGTTCAATTAACGAAAGACGGAAAGGTTGTCGTCATTCATGATGAAACAGTGAACAGGACAACAAATGGAAAAGGTGCGGTTCGAAATTATTTATATGAGGATTTATGTAAATTAGATGCGAGCTATAAATTTGGTGATAAAGTAGGTTTTTGTAAAATACCTCTTTTAGAAGAGGTGTTAGAATGGATTGAAAAAACACAGTTGCTACTTAATATTGAACTTAAAAATAATAAATTTCCATACAGAGGTTTAGAGGAAGAAGTTATAACGCTTGTACGGAAATTTAGTCTAGAAGATCGTGTTATATTTTCTTCATTTAATCACTACAGTATGAAACGGTGTCATATGATGGCTCCTGATATTCAAACAGCGATTTTATATCGCGAAGGTTTGCATAGTCCGTGGGCATATGCGAAAAAAATGGGCGCTACAGCAGTGCACCCTAATTATCGTTACCTTCAAGATGCTGTTGCTGAACTAACGATGGAAAGTGATGTAGAGGTTCGGCCCTATACCATTAATGAAGAAACACTTATGCGTAAATATTTTGATATGAATATTTCGGCGATTATTACTGATTACCCTGAAACGGCAAGAATGTTATTGCCAATAAAAAAATGAGACCGCGTGTAACGGTCTCATTTTTTTATTTATAAATAGTGGGGCCTGCCTATCTTCTAAAGCGAGCTTGTACTTTATTTCGTTTGCGGTCTCGGTGTAAGACGAAGCCGCCAAAGATATAAAACCCGAGCCCGAAGCAAAGGGCGCCAATTAAAAATTGTAACGAGAGTATAGAGAGTGGAGGAAATAGAATCCCGAATACAGTATCTCTCATTAACTTAATGCCAAACACAGCTAATGAAATAGGGATGAGTGCTAATAATAGAGCAAGGTAACGCTGCATATAAACTCTCCTTTTCAGATTATTTCGTTTATTTTAATGATGTTATATGAAAAGGGGGTTTGTCAAGAGGGGGCTGAACGAGTAAGATAAGGGTGTGAAAAATTTTGCAGAGATACTTCGAGAGGAAGTGTAACATATGAAACAAAAAGTTTTAATTGTTGGTGCAGGTGAAGGTGGCAGTACACTACTGAATCTGTTGCAAAGTTCGAATATATTTCAAATTATAGGGATTATTGATATAAATCCGATAGCAACAGGGTTACAAATGGCTAAAGAATATGGGGTTACAATTGGAGAGAGTGTAACTCCGTTTCTTTCTATGCACATTGATGTAATGTTTGATATGACAGGTGACGCTGATTTACATAAAGATTTATTAAAGAAAAAGCATAAAGATACTCTTCTTATACCAGGTGATATTGCGAAAATTGTAACGAGATTAGCACATGAGAAGGAAGATTTAATTGGAAAGTTAGAAGAACAAACGCAGCAAGGTGATTTAATTTTAAATTCTACGCATGACGGTATGATTGTAATCGATCGAGAGGGACAAGTTCGCCTATTTAATAAAAGTGCAGAGCGTATTATCGGGTATAAAAAAGAAGATGCAATAGGGAAATATATTTTAGAAGTTATTCCAACCAGTAAGTTGCTTCGTATTATACGTACGAAACAAATAGAAGTAAATTATGAACTGACATTAGAGAATGAAAAGAAAATTATTACAACACGTATTCCGATATTAAAAGAGGGAGGAGAGGTACAAGGGGCATTTGCGATTTTTAAAGATATAACAGAAGTTGTAGATCTTGCGGAAGAAGTTACAGATTTAAAAGAGGTTCAAACGTTACTTGAGGCGATTATCAACTCGTCTGAGGAAGCAATTTCAGTCGTGGATGAAAAAGGAAGAGGATTAGTAATTAACCCTGCGTATACGAAATTAACAGGTTTAACAGAAGAGGACATTATTGGGAAGCCGGCTACAACCGATATTGTAGAAGGTGAAAGTATGCATATGAAAGTACTTCGAACGCGTAGGGCGGTACGAGGTATACATATGAAGATTGGACAAAAGAAGCGTGATGTAATTGTAAACGTAGCGCCAGTTATAGTGGATGGGATATTGAAAGGAAGCGTCGGTGTAATTCGTGATGTATCGGAAATTCAAAAGTTAACAAATGAATTGAATAGAGCAAGGCAAATTATCCGAACGTTAGAAGCGAAATATTCATTTGATGATATTGTCGGAAATTCAGATGAAACAACAGCCGCTATTGAACAGGCGAAACTTGGAGCAAATACACCAGCAACAGTGTTACTACGCGGAGAGTCCGGGACAGGTAAAGAATTGTTTGCGCATGCAATTCACAATGGAAGTAATCGAAAATATAATAAATTCGTTCGTGTAAACTGTGCGGCTATTTCGGAGACGTTGTTAGAAAGTGAATTATTCGGTTATGAGGAAGGTGCATTTTCTGGAGCGAAAAGAGGCGGGAAACGTGGTTTCTTTGAGGAAGCGAACAATGGAAGTATTTTTTTAGATGAAATAGGAGAGCTATCTGCAAATACGCAAGCGAAGCTCCTTCGAGTACTGCAGGAAAAAGAGATTGTAAAAGTTGGTGGAACGAAAGCGATACCTATTAATGTGAGAGTAATCGCAGCGACGCATGTGAATTTAGAAAAGGCAATTCTAGAAGGGGAGTTTAGGGAGGATTTATATTATCGATTAAATAAAATCCCGATTCAAATCCCGTCTCTTCGTCAACGTAAGGGGGACATACCATCGATTGCAGAAAGGTTAATTCAAAAAATTAACCAAGATTATGGCCGGAATGTAGAAGGGCTTACTGATTCAGCGGTTTCGTATTTACAATCATATGAATGGCCAGGAAATGTAAGGGAACTTGAGAATATTTTAGGACGAGCTATTATCTTTATGAATTATAACGAGATATATATTGATGTACATCATTTACCACCTTTACATAAAGAAGAGCAGACGGAGTTAAAACAAAATAACTTATTACCGGAATTAGAAGAAAAGCCACTTGAACATTTAGTGACAGAGTTTGAAGGGAATATCATTCATGAATATTTAGAGAGATTTGATGGGAATAAAACAAAAACTGCAAGAGCATTAGGAATTTCAGTTCGAAATTTATATTACAAGCTAGAAAAGTATGACCATGCAAAAAATAGCATGCAATAAATTGCGTACCATGCAATTTATTGCATGGTATACAAAATGCGACAAATAAAGACAGAATGTTTTGTTATTTTCCAAAGTATTGATTTTACTGCATTTTGAATGCGTTTTCATTATTGGTAAGACCACTTTTAAAAGTTGGCACGGTATTTGCTTTATAAATAGACGAGGGACGACGGAAAGGGTTGATTACAAAATATGAAGTTAGAACACTTAATTGATCAAGCAGCAGGACAGCCTAAAAAAACTGTGGCTGTAGCAGTAGCTGAAGATCATGAAGTAATTGAAGCTGTAGCGAAAGCAATTAAATTACAGCTAGCTCAATTTCGTCTATATGGAAATCAAGAAAAAATAATGGGGATGTTACAAGAACATGGTTTACAAACTTCAGAACATATTGAAGTGATTGCAGCACAGTCAAGTGCTGAGGCTGCAGAACTTTCTGTTAAAGCTGTAAGAAATGGCGAAGCAGATGTGCTTATGAAGGGGAACATCCCAACAGCAAATATTTTGAAAGCTGTATTAAATAAAGAGTGGGGACTTCGTAAAGGTAGCGTACTTTCACACGTTGCAGCATTTGAAGTTCCAAATTACGATCGTCTGATTTTTGTTACAGATGCAGCGATGAACATTGCACCTGATGTAACACAAAAAGCTGCTATTATACAGAATACTGTAGAAGTTGCCCAGGCAATAGGAATGGATTTGCCAAAGGTAGCACCAATTGCAGCGGTAGAGGTTGTTAATCCTGCGATGCAAGCGACAATTGATGCAGCGATGTTAACTCAAATGAATCGCCGCGGACAAATTAAAAATTGTGTCGTTGATGGACCACTTGCTTTAGATAATGCAGTATCACAAATTGCAGCAGAACATAAAGGCATAGTAAGTGATGTAGCAGGTAAGGCAGACATTTTACTCGTCCCAACGATTGAAGCTGGAAATGTGCTATATAAATCACTCGTATACTTTGCAGATGCAAAAGTAGGAGCAATGATTGCTGGCGCAAAAGCACCGATTGTTTTAACATCTCGTGCTGATTCAGCAGAAACAAAAGTATATTCATTAGCATTGGCAGTTGCGACTGCTTCAAAATAAACCAAATAGGGTAAAACACTAGGGGGAAACGACAATGACATTAGAAATCTTCGAATACTTAGAAAAATATGATTATGAGCAAGTAGTATTTTGTCAAGATAAAGAATCTGGTTTAAAAGCAATCATTGCAATTCATGATACAACACTTGGACCGGCTCTTGGTGGAACAAGAATGTGGACATATGATTCTGAAGAAGCGGCGATTGAAGATGCATTGCGTCTTGCAAAAGGGATGACATACAAAAACGCAGCAGCTGGCTTAAACTTAGGTGGTGCGAAAACAGTAATTATCGGTGATCCACGTAAAGATAAGAGCGAAGCGATGTTCCGTGCATTAGGACGCTACATTCAAGGACTAAACGGACGTTACATTACAGCTGAAGATGTTGGTACAACAGTAGATGATATGGATATTATCCACGAAGAAACTGACTTTGTAACAGGTATTTCACCATCATTCGGTTCTTCTGGTAACCCATCTCCAGTAACTGCATACGGTGTTTATCGTGGTATGAAAGCAGCTGCGAAAGAGGCTTTCGGTACTGATAATTTAGAAGGAAAAGTAATTGCTGTTCAAGGCGTTGGTAACGTAGCATATCACCTATGCAAACATTTACATGCTGAAGGAGCAAAATTAATCGTTACAGATATTAATAAAGAAGCTGTACAACGCGCGGTAGAAGAATTCGGTGCATCAGCAGTTGAGCCAAATGAAATTTACGGTGTTGAATGTGATATTTACGCACCATGTGCATTAGGCGCAACAGTTAATGACGAAACTATTCCACAACTTAAAGCAAAAGTAATCGCAGGTTCTGCAAATAACCAATTAAAAGAAGATCGTCACGGCGACATGATTCATGAAATGGGTATTGTATACGCACCAGACTATGTTATTAATGCAGGTGGCGTAATTAACGTAGCAGACGAATTATATGGATACAATAGAGAACGTGCACTAAAACGTGTCGAGTCTATCTATGACACAATTGCAAAAGTAATCGAAATCTCAAAACGCGATGGCATAGCAACTTATGTAGCAGCAGATCGTCTAGCTGAAGAGCGCATTGCAAGCTTGAAAAACTCTCGTAGCACATACTTACGCAACGGTCACGATATTATTAGCCGTCGCTAATCATTCATATATAACTTTTACAAAAGGTGTGGTTACCTCTTATGAGGTTTCCACTTCCTTTTAAATTTATTAGTGGAGGTAGCAACATTGTCTGTAAATCGAATTCTTGTTATTAACCCAGGTAGTACATCCACAAAAATTGGTGTTTTTGATAATGAAAGACCTGTTCTAGAAGAAACGATTCGTCATGACGTAGAACAGATTGGAAAATATAAGCGAATTATCGACCAATATGAGTTTCGTAAAGAAACGATTTTAGAAGTTCTACATTCTCATGGTATTAACATTTCAAAATTAAACGCTGTTTGTGGGCGTGGTGGATTACTTCGTCCAATCGAAGGCGGTACGTATACAGTAAACGATGCAATGTTAGAAGATTTGAAAAATGGGTTTAGTGGTCATCACGCTTCAAATCTCGGAGGCATTTTAGCTTATGAAATTGCTTCGGGATTAAATATTCCTGCATTCATTGTGGATCCTGTCGTTGTAGATGAAATGGAGCCGATTGCTCGTATAAGCGGTATTGCTGGCATGGAACGCAAAAGTATCTTCCATGCATTAAATCAAAAAGCAGTTGCTCGTAAAGTAGCTGACCAATTAAATCACAAATACGAGGATTTAAATTTATTAGTTACACATATGGGCGGCGGTATTACAGTTGGTGCTCATAAAAAAGGAAAAGTTATCGATGTAAATAATGGCTTAAACGGAGAAGGACCATTTAGCCCAGAGCGTGCTGGTACAGTACCAGTAGGACAGCTAGTTGAAATGTGTTTCTCTGGTGAGTATTACCGAGACGAAATGGTGAAACAGCTTGTCGGACAAGGTGGACTTGTAAGTCTAATCGGTACAAATGATGCAATTAAAGTAGAGCAAATGGTTGAAAAAGGTGATCCTGAAGCAACTCTTATTTATAAAGCAATGGCATATCAAGTTGCAAAAGAAATTGGCGGAGCTAGTGCTGTGCTTCACGGGAAAATCGATGCAATCGTATTAACTGGTGGACTTGCGTACAGTAAAATTCTTGTTGATGAAATAAAAGAACGAGTGGACTGGATTGCAGATGTTATCGTACATCCAGGGGAAGATGAGTTAGAAGCGTTAGCAGAAGGAGCACTTCGTGTATTACGTGAAGAAGAAGCGGCGAAAGAGTATGTTGTAAGAGAAAAACAAACAGTAGCTAGGGGTTGAGATAATGGCAAGAGAATATGATTTAGTCATCGTTGGCGGCGGTACTGGTGGATATGTTGCTGCTATTCGTGCATCACAACTAGGTTTAAAAACTGCACTTGTTGAAAAAGAAAATCTTGGTGGTACTTGTTTACACAAAGGATGTATTCCTAGTAAAGCCCTTTTACGTAGTGCGGAAGTATTCGCAACTGCTAAAAAAAGCGAAGAGTTCGGGGTTATTGCAAGTAATGTAGAACTAAACTTTGCGAAAGTGCAAGAGCGTAAAGAGAAGATTGTAACGCAACTTCATAAAGGCGTTCAACACTTAATGAAACAAGGTAAAATTGATGTGTTTGAAGGTATTGGCCGTATTCTTGGCCCATC
This sequence comes from Bacillus cereus group sp. RP37, assembly GCF_040459695.1. Lineage (NCBI taxonomy): Bacteria > Bacillati > Bacillota > Bacilli > Caryophanales > Bacillaceae > Bacillus > Bacillus cereus group sp. RP37. The sequence continues at coordinate 1,264,757 of NZ_JARVHP010000001.1, forward strand.
TATTTTCTCTCCGATGCCAGGGACAATTTCAGTTGAACTTGCAAGTGGAGAAGAGAATGAAATGTTAATTCCAAAAAATGTACTTGTTGCAACAGGTTCTCGTCCGAATTCATTACCAGGTTTAGAATTAGACGGAGAGTACGTAATGTCTTCTGATCATGCCCTAAAAATGGAAACGCTTCCTAGCTCGATTATTATCGTTGGTGGCGGTGTAATCGGTATTGAGTGGGCATCTATGCTTGCTGACTTCGGTGTAGAAGTTACAGTATTAGAGTATGCGAAAACGATACTACCACTAGAAGATCAAGACGTTTCAAAAGAAATGCAACGTCTATTCAAGAAAAAAGGTATTAAAGTGGTAACTGGTGCAAAAGTATTACCAGAAACATTGGTAAAAGATAATGGAGTAACAATTCAAGCTGAACATAACGGTGAGAATAAAGAATTTAAAGCAGAAAAAATGCTTGTATCTGTAGGAAGACAAGCTAATACGCAAAATATTGGTTTAGAGAATACTGATATCGTTGTGGAAAAAGGATACATTCAAACAAATGAGTTTTATCAAACGAAAGAATCGCATATTTACGCAATCGGTGATGTAATCGGTGGCTTACAGCTTGCTCACGTTGCTTCTCATGAAGGAATTGTTGCAGTAGAACATATTGCTGGTAAAGAAGTTACACCAATTGATTATTCTATGGTATCAAAATGCGTATATAGCAGTCCAGAAGTTGCTTCTGTCGGTTTAACAGAACAAGAAGCGAAAGAAAAAGGCTATAAGTTAAAGGTAGGTAAATTCTCATTCCGTGCAATCGGAAAAGCACTTGTATATGGCGAATCTGATGGCTTTGTAAAACTTGTAGTTGATGAAGAAACAAATGACATTCTTGGTGTTCATATGATTGGACCGCATGTAACAGATATGATTTCTGAAGCGGGTCTTGCAAGAGTACTTGATGCAACACCTTGGGAAGTAGCACATACAATTCATCCGCATCCATCATTATCTGAGGCGATTGGTGAAGCTGCATTAGCTGTAGATGGAAAAGCGTTACACGCATAAAAATGTGGATTTAGGAGGTTATGAAAAATGGCAGAAGTAAAAGAAAAGCGCCATGAAGAGCTTGGCTTAAGTGATGAGCAAGTATTAGAAATGTTCCGTACGATGTTACTTGCACGTAAAATCGACGAACGTATGTGGTTATTAAACCGTGCTGGTAAAATTCCATTCGTAATTTCTTGTCAGGGACAAGAGGCTGCGCAAGTTGGAGCGGCGTTCGCTCTTGATAGAGAGAAAGATTATGCATTACCATACTACCGTGATATGGGTGTTGTACTAGCATTTGGTATGACAGCTAAAGAGCTTATGTTGTCTGCTTTCGCGAAAGCTGGAGATCCAAACTCTGGTGGCCGTCAAATGCCTGGTCACTTCGGTCAAAAGAAAAATCGTATTGTGACAGGATCATCTCCAGTAACAACACAAGTACCACATGCAGTTGGTATTGCATTAGCTGGAAAAATGGAGAAGAAAGATTTAGTAACGTTCGTTACATTTGGAGAAGGTTCTTCAAACCAAGGTGACTTCCATGAAGGGGCAAACTTTGCTGGTGTACACAAACTACCTGTTATTTTCATGTGTGAAAATAATAAATACGCAATCTCTATTCCAGTTGAAAAACAATTAGCATGTAAAAACGTATCAGATCGTGCAATTGGTTACGGTATGCCTGGATATACAATAGACGGAAACGATCCGCTTGCAGTATATAAAGCTGTAAAAGAAGCGGCAGACCGCGGCCGTCGTGGTGAAGGCCCAACTTTAATTGAAACAGTATCATATCGTTTAACAGCGCATTCTAGTGATGACGATGATCGTGTTTATCGTGATAAAGAAGAAGTTGAAGAAGCAAAGAAAAAAGATTCAATTATAACATTTGCAGCTTATTTAAAAGAAGCTGGCGTGTTAACTGAGGAATTTGAAAAACAAATGTTAGACGAAATTATGCATATCGTAAATGAAGCAACAGAATATGCAGAAAATGCTCCGTATGCAGCACCTGAAGATGCATTGAAGCACGTATACGCAGAATAGGGGGGAACGTTTCATGGCTGTAATGTCTTATATTGATGCTATTACATTAGCAATGCGCGAAGAAATGGAACGCGATGAGAAAGTATTCGTTTTAGGAGAAGATGTTGGTAAAAAAGGTGGCGTATTTAAAGCGACACACGGTTTGTATGATCAATTTGGTGAAGATCGTGCGCTTGATGCACCGCTTGCAGAATCTGCAATTGCTGGGGTAGCAATTGGTGCGGCAATGTATGGTATGCGTCCAATCGCTGAAATGCAGTTTGCAGATTTCATCATGCCAGCAGTAAACCAAATTGTTTCTGAGGCAGCAAAAATTCGTTATCGTTCTAATAACGATTGGACTTGTCCAGTTACAATTCGTGCGCCATTTGGCGGCGGTGTTCACGGTGCATTGTATCATTCACAATCTGTGGAAGCGATGTTTGCAAACCAACCAGGTTTAAAAATTGTTATCCCTTCTACACCATATGATGCAAAAGGCTTATTAAAAGCAGCAATTCGTGATGAAGATCCAGTATTATTCTTTGAGCATAAACGTGCATATCGCTTAATTAAAGGTGAAGTGCCAGAGGATGATTACGTATTACCAATTGGAAAAGCAGATGTAAAACGCGAAGGTGATGATATTACTGTTATCACGTACGGATTATGTGTTCACTTTGCACTTCAAGCAGCTGAAAAGTTAGCGCAAGATGGCATCTCTGCACACGTTCTTGATTTACGTACTGTATATCCATTAGATAAAGAAGCAATCATTGAAGCAGCTTCTAAAACAGGTAAAGTTCTTCTTGTAACAGAAGACAATAAAGAAGGAAGTATTATGAGTGAAGTGGCAGCAATTATTGCTGAAAACTGTCTGTTTGATTTAGATGCGCCAATCGCACGACTTGCAGGTCCAGACGTGCCAGCAATGCCATATGCACCAACAATGGAAAAATTCTTTATGGTAAATCCAGATAAAGTTGAAAAAGCAATGCGTGAACTTGCGGAATTTTAATCGGGGGGACTATACATGGCTGTAGAAAATATTACAATGCCTCAGCTCGGGGAGAGCGTTACAGAGGGTACAATTAGTAAATGGCTCGTAAATGTTGGCGATCACGTAAATAAGTATGATCCGCTTGCAGAAGTAATGACGGATAAAGTAAATGCTGAAGTACCATCTTCTTTCACTGGTATTGTGAAAGAGTTAATCGCTGGTGAAGGTGATACGTTAGCTGTAGGTGAAGTAGTTTGTGTTATTCAAGTAGAAGGCGCAGATGAAGTAGCAGCAACAGCTGTTGAGGAAAAAACAAAAGAAGAACCAAAGGCAGAAGTAACTACGCCTGAAAAAGCACCGAAAGCAAAACAACCAACTGATGGAAAACCACGTTTTTCACCAGCTGTGTTAAAACTTGCGGGTGAGCATAACGTTGATTTAGATTTAGTAGAAGGTACGGGAGCAAATGGCCGTATCACTCGTAAAGATATTTTAAAGCTGGTGGAATCTGGAAATATTCCGCAAGCAGGTGCGAAAAAAGAGGAATCGGTAGTAGCAGTAGCAGAAGCGCGTCCAGAAGCACCAAAAGCAGCGCCAGTAGCACAAAAAGTAGAACCTGCGAAACCAGTTTCTGTACCAACAATGCCTGGCGATATCGAAATTCCAGTAACAGGTGTGCGTAAAGCAATTGCAGCGAACATGTTACGTAGTAAACATGAAGCACCACACGCTTGGATGATGATTGAAGTAGATGTGACAAACCTTGTGTCATACCGTAATTCAATTAAAGGTGATTTCAAAAAACGCGAAGGCTTTAACTTAACGTTCTTTGCTTTCTTCGTAAAAGCAGTAGCGCAAGCGTTAAAAGAGTATCCTCAAATTAACTCAATGTGGGCTGGCGATAAAATCGTTCAGAAGAAAGATATTAACCTTTCTATCGCTGTTGCAACAGAGGACGAACTATTTGTACCAGTAATTAAACACGCGGACGAGAAGACGATTAAAGGTATCGCTCGTGAAATTACAGAGCTTGCAGGAAAAGTACGTACGAAATCGTTAAAAGCGGACGAAATGCAAGGTGGAACATTTACAATTAATAACACAGGATCATTCGGTTCTGTTCAATCTATGGGTATTATTAATTACCCACAAGCGGCTATTTTACAAGTTGAATCAATTGTAAAACGCCCAGTAATTATGGACAATGGTATGTTCGGTGCTCGCGATATGGTTAACTTATGTTTATCACTTGATCACCGTGTACTAGATGGCTTAATTTGTGGTAAGTTCTTAGGACGTGTAAAAGAAATTCTAGAAAATACGTCAGAAAATAATACATCTGTATATTAATAAAAAGCTCGCTTATGCGAGCTTTTTATCATCTTATTTCTTCATTTACATCCTACTATATGTAAAACACTTTTCCCGGCAATCTTACAATGAACGAGTATGTATTAGAAATTTACGAAAATACATTGCTGATATATGGTATATAGATATAAAATAAGAAAAGAATAATTTTTTTGGCAAATCTTACTGACGAAACTGTAGTATAATATATTGTATTGTATGAAAAAGAGAGTTATTCTATATAAGTGTTTTATAGATAATGTGTAATCAGTCGTCAAAACATGAAGAATGTTGACTCCTGGTTTTTTATTTTGCTGTAACAATGTTTCAGGAGGATGTCATGAAAAGAAGTACCGAGTTTCTAAAAAGTTTAGATGTAAAATTAATATTAATTTTGTTAGCATTATGTGTTACGAGTATAGCTGCTATATATAGCAGTCAGCAAACTGGCCAATATGGAGAGGCAAACTTTGCGATGAAACAGGGTTTGAACTACATAATTGGAGTTGTATTGTTATTGCTTGTTGCAAGCATCGACTTAGATCAATTACAAAAATTGTCTTGGCCACTTTATATCGTTGGATTTGGTTCACTTATTCTTTTGAAAATACTACCGGTTTCCACTTTCACACCTGAAAAATTAGGTGCAAAAAGATGGTTTGTATTTCCGTTAGTTGGACAAATTCAACCATCTGAGTTTTTCAAAATTTCATTGCTTCTCGTAGTAGCAAGTATAGCAGTGAAACATAATGCACAGTATATGGCAAGAACATTCCAAACGGATTTACAATTAGTAGGTAAAATTGTGCTAGTATCCCTACCGCCTATGGCTGTTGTATATAGCCAACCGGATACAGGGATGGTGTTCTTATATGCTGCTGCAATTGCATGTATTTTATTTATGTCAGGTATTCAGAAGAAATTGATAGCGTTATGTACAGTTATTCCAGTCACCATATTATCTGCGTTAATATTTATTTACGTAAGGTATGAGGATTTCTTCTTTAATAATTTAGTTACTTTACTAAAACCTCACCAACAATCACGTATTTTAGGTTGGTTAGATCCATTTGAACATACAGATCAAGGTTATCAAACACAGCAATCGATTTTAGCTGTAGGTAGTGGCGGTATGGAAGGGAAAGGATTTGGCGAAGGGAACGTCTATATCCCTGAGAAGCATACTGACTTTATTTTCGCTACAATTGCCGAAGAAGGTGGATTTATCGTAGCAGCGTTAGTTGTATTCTTGTTCCTATTACTACTATATCGAACAATTATTATCGGTTATTCTGCTGATAATTTATTCGGTACATTATTATGTGCTGGATCAATTGGGATATTAACGGTTCAAATATTCCAAAACATCGGTATGATCGTTGGATTAATGCCTGTAAAAGGGATTGCATTACCTTTCTTATCATATGGGGGAAGTTCCTTGTTCTCAAATATGATTATGATGGGTCTCATATTATCGGTACGAAAAACGTATAAAAAATATATGTTTTCCGTCAAGTGAAAAAAGCTGATTCGTTTTTAAACGAATCAGCTTTTTTACATATATGCTCTTAAACGTTGCAAACTAAAACAGAATAGCAGTTTGAGATGGTAAGGAGTGCAAAGTGATGCATATGCATATTTTTGAAGGGGCACGGCATCTTTCTAATAGTGAATGGGTTATTCGGGCTATCATAGCATACATATTTTTAATATTAGTTGCGAAAGCGATGGGACAAAGGTCCATCGCACAACTTCGTTTTTTAGATGTCGTATTAGTGTTATTGCTTGGTGGGAATATTTCTAACGCATTATCTGATGAAAAAGTGGGATTACTCGGTTCGATGATTACAACGTTCATACTCGTTGTACTTCACATTATAAGCTCAGTTCTAATGTTGAAATGGGATAGATGGAGACGCTTTTTAGAGCCAGCACCTATTATTCTTATACACAATGGTTCCATTGATTTTAGCAATTTGAAAAAAGCGAGAATTACGGTGGAATATTTATTTTCGGAACTTCGTATGCGAAATGTGAGCGATATTCAAACGGTTAAATTAGCACTATGGGAAGCGAGCGGTGTTGTTTCTATATTTCGGTATCCAGAATATGAAGCAGTCTCGCGGCTGGATCTTAAAGTAGCGGGAAAAAAATCTCCAGTTTCTTTTGTATTAGTAAAGGATGGGAGGATTCAGCAAGATGTTCTTGCTTTATTAGGAAAAACAGAAGAGTGGGCGAAAGAGTTTTTAGAGAAGAGTGCGGAAATCGAATCCATTATGTTAGCTACAGTGGATGAAGCACATAAAATAAATATTTTGTTAAAAAAATGAAAAATATACGCATTTTGTCTTTTCATACATATGATACAATAGTGTGGACAACGAAAAAGGAGGGATACGATGGGATATGTAGAAGAATTACGAAAAATAGTTGGTCATCGCCCTTTAATTTTAGTTGGTGCTGTTGTACTCGTTATAAATGAAAATGGATATGTATTACTACAGCAACGAACAGAGCCGTACGGAAAATGGGGGCTGCCTGGTGGGCTCATGGAACTTAGTGAATCACCAGAAGAAACAGCTTACCGGGAAGTATATGAAGAGACAGGAATAAAAGTGAAGAACTTACGATTAATTAATGTATTTTCTGGAGCGAACTATTTTACAAAATTAGCAAACGGTGATGAATTTCAATCTGTCACAACAGCTTATTATACGGATGAATACGAAGGGAACTTTGTTATGAACAAAGAAGAAGCGGTTCAGCTTAAATTTTTCCAAGTAACAGAACTACCTGACTATATTGTAGGATCTCATAAAAAAATGATTGTTGAATATATGAAGATTATGGAAAAAAAGATATAATAATAGTGAAAGAAATACAAAAACACAGCTCTGGTTGGTAGTCCAGACGCATGATTTTATGTCAGTAACCTTCCCCTCCGGGATGTCCCGTATTTCTAATTTTTTAAAGGGGGGGCTGTCAATGGATTTGACAGTATATCACGATGGTCAATTTTTTGTAGGGATTATTACATGTAAAGAAAAAGGGAAGTTGTATGGAGCAAGGTATATTTTTGGAACGGAACCTTCAGACGAAGAAGTGCTTATATTTGTGAACGGTTCAATGTTAGCGTATTTTCAGCACTTTGCAAAATGTGGTGTGGAAGTGAAAGAAAAACAGCGTCCCAAAAATATAAAGCGGATTATACGACAAGCAGCAAAAGCAGTAAATGTAAACCGTTTTACTAAGGCGCAAGAGGCAATTAGCTTATCTTATGAATTGCATAAACAAGAAAAGAAAGTGCAATCTAAAGAGAAGCGAGAAGCTGAAAAACAAAGAAGACGCTTAATCAAGGTACAAAAAGCAAAGCAAAAACATCGTGGTCATTAAAAAAAGGTGTTAGAGCCCTGCTCTAACACCTTTTCTATGCTGAAATACAAGTAAACTTACTTGTATTTCATAAACATTAACTGGTAAGATACAAATAGGTAGTTTTAGAGGAGGGAAAAGATTGATTAATTTTAACTTTTTTATGAATGATGTTGTCCGCCAAGCGCGTGAAGAGATTGTTTCTGCTGGATATACAGAATTGACGACGCCGGAAGCAGTAGAAGAAGCGTTTCAAAGAAATGGAACAACACTTGTAATGGTAAACTCTGTATGTGGTTGTGCAGGTGGTATTGCTCGTCCTGCTGCTGCGCATTCCGTACATTATGATAAACGTCCTAACCATCTTGTAACAGTGTTTGCAGGTCAAGATAAAGAAGCAACAGCAAAAGCTCGTGAATATTTCGAAGGGTATCCACCTTCTTCTCCATCATTCGCTTTATTAAAAGATGGAAAAATTGTAACGATGGTAGAGCGTCATGAAATTGAAGGTCATGAACCAATGCAAGTAATTGCAAAACTACAATCTTATTTCGAAGATAATTGTGAAGAACTATAAAGTGAAACTTTAATCAGTGGGGGTGGTTCATCCCCACTGATTATTAGTTGAACCAATCGGGCTTTTACGGGCAGTTGATCCCCCATCTAACTTCTTTGTTTTTGCTAAATGTTGAGATGGGGGTCTTACTGCCCGTTAAAGCGGGATAAAAATAAGCGAAAAGGCGGTACGTCCACAATCAAGTGGATGTACCGCCTTTTTTATTTAGTATTAAAATTTATGGGACATGCATAGTTATGTTGTTTTATGCATTATTTTATACATGTTAAACATTGTTAATAGTGTTATTTCATTTATTTTTATTTTATATATTGCATAAAAATGAAAGTGCTGATACAATACAAACATCGAATAAATATTCTATTAAACTTTTAAATATACATTATTAGGGGGAAGAAAGATGAAGAAGTTATTATCAATATCGTTTGCACTTATTTTAATTGTAAGTATGTTCAGCGCATGTAGTAATGGGGAAGAAAAAGCTACTGGAAAAAATAAAAAAGTACTGGTTATGGGGACTTCAGCAGATTATAAACCATATGAATACGTGGAAGCTTCAAAAAGTGATGAAATTATCGGCTTTGATGTTGATGTTGCTAAATATATCGGAAAAGAACTTGGTTATGAAGTGAAAGTGAAAGATATGGATTTTGGTGGTTTATTAGCATCTCTTAGCTCAGGAAAAGTTGATTTCGTAATGGCAGGTATGACGCCAACTGCAGAGCGTAAAAATAATGTTGATTTCACAGATATTTATTTTGTTGCAAAAAACATGGTCGTTTCTAAAAAGGATTCTAACATTAAATCTGTAGAGGATTTAAAAGGAAAAAAAGTAGGGGTACAAACAGGATCTATTCAAGAAGAGAAAGCAGCAGAATTTAAAAAACAAGTAGATTTCAAAGTTGAGGGACGTGACCGCATACCAGAAATCGTACAAGAAATTAAAGCTGGTCGTTTTGATGCTGCAATTATAGAAGACACAGTTGCTAAAAATTATTTAGAGAAAATGAAAGATTTACAAGGAATTGAAATTAAAGAAGCGCCAGAAGAAGTAGGAGCAGCAATTGCCCTTCCAAAAAATAGTGATAAAACAGCTGAATTTAATAAAGTAATTAAAAAAATGCAAGAAAATGGAGAAATGGATAAATTAGTGAAGAAATGGTTTGGCAGCGAAAAATAAGCTGCCTTTCACTTTTCTGTGAGGGGAATGAAAAGAATGAACTTAGATTTTTCGGCGATTACGCCTTCGATACCGTATATATTAAAAGGTCTAGAAGTTACTTTGAAAATTGTGGCAGTATCAGCGTTAGCAGGATTTATTTTAGGAACGTTATTAGCACTTTGTAAAATTGCTAGAATACGAGCATTAAATATAGCGGCAGATCTTTATACATCAATTTTCCGTGGTACACCACTTGTATTGCAATTAATGATTATTTATTTCGGTGTCCCGCAAATAATTGGTTATGAAATACCAGCCTTCTTAGCAGCTGTACTTGCATTTAGCTTAAATTCAGGTGCATATATGTCAGAAGTAATCCGTGCGGGTATTCAAGCAGTGGATAAAGGACAAACAGAAGCAGCGATGGCTTTAGGGATTCCTTACGGGAAAATGATGAGAAATATCATTTTCCCTCAAGCATTAAAAAATATATTACCAGCGCTTGTGAACGAGTTTGCGACTCTTACGAAAGAATCGGCTGTAGTAACAGTAATAGGGGCGACGGATTTAATGCGCCGTGCTTACATTGTCGGTGGTGAAACGTTTAAATATCTTGAACCATTACTTTTTGTTGGCCTGATTTATTATACGTTAGTTATTATTCTTACATTAGTCGGGAAGGCAATTGAAGGGAGAATGAAGAAAAGTGATTAAAATTGAAAACCTTCATAAATCATTTGGAAAAAACGAAGTATTAAAAGGGATTACAACAACGATTGAAAAAGGGGAAGTAGTTGCAATTATTGGACCGTCTGGATCAGGGAAATCAACATTTTTACGTTGTATGAATGTGTTAGAAGCACCGACAAATGGTCACATTTGGATTGGAATGGAAGAAGTAACGAATCCGAAAACGAATATTATGCACGTTCGTGAAAATGTCGGAATGGTATTTCAGCATTTTCATCTATTTCCTCATATGACTGTATTAGAAAATATTACGTATGCTCCTATTAATGTAAAAGGAGTAGCGAAGAATGAAGCTGAGAAAAAAGCTCAGGAACTTCTGGATAAAGTAGGATTACTTGATAAGAAAGATTCCTATCCAAACCGTCTTTCGGGAGGGCAAAAGCAACGTGTAGCAATAGCGAGAGCGTTAGCGATGGAACCAGAAGTGATGTTATTTGATGAACCAACATCAGCACTAGATCCAGAGATGGTGAAAGAAGTGTTAGAAGTTATGAAATCATTAGTTACGACAGGAATGACGATGGCGATTGTTACACATGAAATGGGATTTGCAAAAGAAGTGGCAGATCGTGTTCTCTTTTTAGATGGTGGAAAGCTTGTAGAAGATAGTGCGCCAGCAGAATTTTTTGCAGCACCGAAAAGTGAACGTGCGCAACAATTTTTACAAAAGATATTGTAATATGTAAAGGTTACGTGAATAATAAGTAGAAAAGGATGACATTGTGTCATCCTTTTTTTATACTAACTGTAAATACGTTTATACATATAGGAGCAATGCTATGTTCAAAATTGGATACCGTACAGTAAAAACAGCAATAGGGACAGGCGCAGCAGTTTTTATTGCTCAGTTATTAGGATTAGAATTTTATAGTTCAGCGGGGATTTTAGTTATATTATGTGTACAAAATACGAAGCGTAAATCACTTCAAGTATCGTTACATCGTTTTTTAGCTTGTATATTATCAATGGTATTCGCGTTTTGCATTTTTGAAACAATTGGATATACACCACTTGCAATCAGTGTATTATTACTTACATTTATTCCGACTGCAGTTATGCTTAAAATTCAAGAAGGTATTGTCACGAGTTCAGTTATTGTTATGCATCTATATTCATTGAAACAAATTACATGGCTTATTGTTGGAAATGAAATTGCGATATTAACGATAGGGATTAGCGTGGCTTTATTAGTAAATATGTATATGCCAAGTAGTGAAAATAAGCTAAAAGAGTATCAGGATAAAATAGAAAGTAATTTTAAAACAATTTTGTTTGAAATGGTCGTTTATTTACGAAATAGAGAAAGTAGTTGGAGCGGGGCAGAACTTATTGAAACTGAAAATATGCTAAATGAAGCAAGGGATTTATCGTTTAAGAAACTTGAGAATGCATTTATGCGAGAAGATGGTTATTACTATCGTTATTTTAATATGCGTATGCAACAATTCGAAATTTTAGAGCGGATGATACCATTAGCAGCTTCTTTATCATGGACATATGAACAAGCTGACATGATTGCGGATGTGGTTGAAAACATTGGGAATGCTATTAGCCCGGAGAGTACTGGGGTTATTTCCTTAAGACAGCTTCAAGAAATGAGAGAATTATTTAGAGACATGCCATTGCCAGTTACACGTGAAGAATTTGAAATACGTGCGAAACTTGTTCAACTTGTGTATGAAATGGAACAATATTTACTCATTAAAAGTCGCTTTAAGGGAAAGGATAATATAAAAGAACTTATATAGAAGGTAGGAATTATTTATGCCGTATCTTCTCTCTATCATATTATGTCTTTCTTTATCACCGATTTGGCCTCTTGGTGATAATCCACGTGCAGGAGATCCTTTTATTATTGTAAATAAAGCAACGAACAAATTAGCTTACATTGACGATGGAAAGATTCAAAGGGTTTTTCCAGTAGCGACAGGAAAAACAAATGAATTAACTCCAGAAGGAACTTTTGATGTTGTAATGAAAGCGAAGGATCCGTATTATATTGCGAAGGATATTCCAGGTGGATCACCGAAAAATCCACTTGGGTCAAGGTGGATTGGATTTAATGCAAGAGGAACTGATGGAAGTAAATATGGAATACATGGAACAAATCAACCTGGTTCAATTGGAAAGTATATTTCACAAGGATGTATAAGAATGAAGAAAAACGATGTGGAGTATTTATTTGATCGCATTCCAATCGGAACGAAAGTATGGATTGTGAAGTCGAAAAAATCATTTCAGCAATTGGCAAAAGAAAAAGGAGCCATTGCATATGAAAAAGCCAACGAAAAGGTTGGCTTTTTCATATGCAATAAGTTGTCTTGACATGTGTACATAACCATGAGTTAATGAGAGTATAGAAAGATAAAATTAGATAAAGGGGTTGCTCATATGTACTTGAATCCAAAAATTTCGTATATGCAGTTTTTTATGGGATTTCTATTTGTTATTACATTCATATTGGCAACTTTTAATATATGTTCTTATCTTGTAGCAATTGTATGTATGGCATTACTCAATCTTACTTTTGTTATTGGAGCATTTCAGCAGAAACAATATACAAGTTTTATAATAGCACTTGTAATGTCATTTTCCTTTAGTATTGTAGCGATTGTGCTTTATATAAAATAAACCATCTCGATATCGAGATGGTTTATTTTATTATGTTATGTGTAAAAAGTAAAAAAAGGACGAACACATCGTCCTTTTTACCAAAACATACTTGCGCCAGCAAGTAATGTTGTTACAAGCATAGAAATTAGCATTACATAAATCATAACTTTTTGAGCTTTTTTATGCATCGTTATACCTCCTTGCAAATCAGTACAATATCATTGTAACGAGAAATGATATTGTGGACAAGGGGAGAGAAATGACAAAATTCGAGAAGTGCGTGTAAAGTATAACAGGAAATTTATATGTATGTAGAGAATATATATAATGATAGAGTATAAGTTTTTTTGTTATGCAGGCTGAAGAATGGAGATACGATGATGAAAATATATGAAACAGATCGTTTACATTTAAGGGAAATTGATGAGTCGTATGCTGAAAAAGTTCTTCAATATTACGACAGAAATCGTGAATTTTTAAAGGCTTGGGAAGAGTATAGACCGGATGATTTTTTTACGTTAGATTATCAAAAGAAAAAGTTACAAAAGGATAGAAAAGAGTTCGCAGAAGGTAAAATCATCAGATTATGGATTTTTAAAAAGGGTGATGATACGAAAATAATTGGGTGTATTTCATTTAATTTAATTGTTCGTGGAATTTATCAATCTTGTGTACTCGGTTATAAATTAGATAAGAAAGAGTTAAACAAAGGTTATACGACAGAAGCGCTTAGAAAAGCTATTCAAGTAGCTTTTGGGGAATTTCAATTACACCGTATAGAAGCACCGATTATGCCACGAAATTTAGCATCTATACAAGTAGTGACGAAGATAGGCTTTCAATATGAGGGTGTGTCTAGAAAGATGTTAATGGTCAATGGAGTGTGGGAAGATCATATGCGCTGGGTATTGTTAAATGAGTAATAGAAAGCAGATGGTTATCTAGACATATAAACCGTCTGTTTTTTGTCTTGTATTTCGAAACTTTTGTGAAATTCTGTTATAATTAATAGTGTTACATACATAATGGTAGTGCAGGAGGCGCAGTCTTATGATTAATCAAGAACGTTTAGTAAATGAATTCATGGAATTAGTACAAGTAGATTCTGAAACTAAATTTGAAGCAGAGATTTGCAAAGTATTAACAAAGAAATTTAAAGATTTAGGTGTAGAAGTATTTGAAGATGACACAATGTCTGTTACTGGGCATGGTGCAGGTAACTTAATTTGTACATTACCAGCAACAAAAGATGGTGTTGATACAATTTACTTTACTTCTCATATGGATACAGTAGTTCCTGGTAATGGAATTAAGCCTTCTATTAAAGATGGATATATCGTATCAGATGGTACTACGATTTTAGGTGCGGATGATAAAGCAGGATTAGCATCAATGTTTGAAGCAATCCGTGTTTTAAAAGAAAAAAATATCCCTCATGGTACAATTGAATTTATTATTACAGTTGGAGAAGAATCTGGTCTTGTTGGTGCAAAAGCATTAGATCGTGAGCGCATTACAGCGAAATACGGTTACGCATTAGATAGCAATGGAAAAGTTGGTGAAATCGTTGTTGCAGCTCCAACACAAGCGAAGGTGAATGCGATTATTCGCGGGAAAACAGCTCACGCTGGTGTAGCACCAGAAAAAGGTGTATCTGCAATTACTATCGCAGCGAAAGCAATTGCGAAGATGCCACTTGGTCGTATTGATTCTGAAACAACTGCAAATATTGGACGTTTTGAAGGTGGTACACAAACGAATATCGTTTGCGATCATGTACAAATCTTTGCAGAAGCGCGTTCTTTAATTAATGAAAAAATGGAAGTACAAGTTGCTAAAATGAAAGAAGTATTTGAAACAACTGCAAAAGAAATGGGCGGTCAAGCAGACGTTGAAGTAAACGTTATGTATCCAGGATTTAAATTTGCTGATGGCGATCACGTTGTAGAAGTTGCAAAACGTGCAGCTGAAACAATTGGTCGTACACCTTCTCTTCACCAAAGTGGTGGCGGAAGTGATGCAAACGTAATTGCAGGACACGGTATTCCAACAGTTAACTTAGCAGTTGGTTATGAAGAAATTCATACAACAAATGAAAAGATACCTGTTGAAGAATTAGCGAAAACAGCAGAATTAGTTGTAGCAATTATTGAAGAAGTAGCGAAGTAATATAATAGAAAAAGCGTGTAAATCACAATTGATTTACACGCTTTTTATTTTGATTCGATTGCTTTTCCCTTTATGTATTTTATGTAAATTATATAAAATACATAAAGGGAAAAGAACAAGTTATTTATTATAAATATTGTCCGAAATTTGATATAATGAAGGAACAAATGTTCTTTGGAGGGAGTGAGTACTATGCGAGAAATGTATCCGAAAAATGGTCGTGTTATTTTGCATGTAGATATGAATTGTTTTTTCGCATCTGTTGAAATTGCTCACGACCCATCATTACAAGGGAAGCCGTTAGCAGTTGCTGGGAATGAAAAAGAAAGAAAAGGAATTATCATAACATGTAGTTATGAGGCAAGAGGCTATGGAATACGTACAACGATGCCTCTTTGGGAAGCAAAAAGGTTATGCCCGCAATTAGTTGTAATGCGTCCTAATTTTACATTATATCGTGAAGCTTCCTTTCAAATGTTTCAAATTCTTTCCCGTTTTACGGAAAAAATACAACCAGTCTCTATAGATGAGGGGTATTTAGATATTACAGATTGCTACGCACTCGGTTCGCCTCTTGAAATAGCAAAGATGATTCAGCAGGCGTTATTAACAGAGTTACAACTTCCATGTAGCATCGGAATTGCTCCAAATCTTTTCCTAGCAAAAACAGCTTCTGATATGAAAAAGCCTCTCGGTATTACGGTGCTTCGAAAACGAGATATTCCAAAAATGATTTGGCCACTTCCGGTTGGAGCGATGCATGGAATTGGAGAAAAAACAGCAGAAAAATTAAATGATATTCATATACAAACCATTGAGCAGTTAGCAAAAGGAAACGAACATATCATTCGCGCTAAAATTGGAAAGCATGGTGTTGATTTACAACAACGGGCAAAAGGTATGGATGATAGGGAAGTTGATCCGAGTCAAATGGGACAACATAAAAGCGTTGGTAACTCGATGACTTTTTCAAAGGATATGGATGAAGAGAAAGAATTGCTTGATATGTTAGAACGCTTATCAAAATCAGTGAGTAAAAGATTACAAAAGCGAACTCTTGTCAGCTATAATATTCAAATTATGATTAAATATCATGATAGGCGGACAGTAACGCGGAGTAAGCAATTGAAAAATGCTATTTGGGAAGAACGAGATATTTTTCAGGCAGCATCTCGTTTATGGAAGCAACATTGGGACGGTGATTCCGTTCGTTTACTAGGTGTTACAGCTACTGAAATAGAGTGGAAGACAGAATCAGTGAAACAATTAGATTTGTTTTCATTTGAAGAAGATGCGAAAGAAGAGCCGCTACTTGCTGTCATTGATCAGATTAACGATAAGTATGGAATGCCACTTTTACAACGTGGTAGTCAATTATTGCGTAAGCAGGAAAAGTCTTTTCAGCAAAAATTAGAAAATAAGTTTATGTAGAAGGTGTCATGAAGCTATAAATATCATGACACCTTTTATTTTTAAATTGCTTCTAAATCTAATGAAGTTTTCCACCCTGCTGCAGTAACGCCAGCTTCTAATAGCATTCTACTCACTATTTTTTCAATTAAGACTGCTGCATTTGTACTGCAATGTAATGTAGCTTGTATACACACTTTTTGCTTAGAATCTACGTCTTCACTATACAATTCTTTTAAACCGATGCCTTCAGAACTTACCATATGCATAAGTAAAAAACGAATATGGGCTTCATGTTCTTCTGAACAAGTAAGAGAAAGGAAGTAGTTCGTTTGTTCAGGTGATTCTTCTTTTGATTTCTGATTCATAAAGAGAGCGATTGGGCGAAGTAGTATATTTGCTAGTAAAACGCCAGTTGCACCTAATATAGCTGCAACGAGGAAACCAGCGCCTGTAAGAGTACCGACAGCAGCTGCGCACCATAGAGTAGCCGCAGTATTAAGCCCTCTAATACTAAAACCATCGCGGATAATAACACCGCCGCCTAAAAAACCAATCCCACTAACGACTTGAGCGGCAATACGTGAGGGGCTAGCATCATGATCCAGCATGACGGATAATAAAACAAATATACAGGCACCAAGTGATACGAGAGCATTTGTCCGCAAGCCAGCCATCCTGTGTCTCCATTGCCGTTCCATTCCGATGCAAGCACCTACAATAATTGCGATAAATAATCTTAATACAATGTCATACCATACCATCATGGTCACCTCCATACATATAAGTCCATGTTATGTTTTTGAGAATGAGTGGGGAGTACCCGCTCATTCTCATTTTTATCCCGCTATTTGCAGGCTGGTTAAAGTTTCACTTTATAACCAGCTATGAAACTTTTTAATATAAACTTTTTTTAGGAACTGTGTTAAGAAAGCATAGCCTAATAGTATTCCTACTAACCAAGGGAAATAGCTAAGTGGTAATGCTTGTAATCCAACGGCTGCTCCGAGTGGTGAGAATGGAATATAAATTCCAATTGCCATAATACAAGCGGTTAATAAAAGAACCGGTGCTGATGCAGTACTTTGAATAAATGGAATCTTCTGTGTTCTTATCATGTGAACAATTAAAGTTTGTGTTAGTAATCCAACAACAAACCAACCAGATTGGAATAATGATTGTTCGCTAGCTGTATTTGCGCCGAAGACGTTCCACATGACTACATATGTGATGATATCAAATATGGAACTGATTGGACCGATGCAAATAATGAAGTTCCGTAAGTTGGCAGTATCCCATTTTCTTGGTTTTTCTAAAAACTCTTTATCCATTTTGTCCCATGGAATAGATAGTTGTGAAATATCATAAAGCAAGTTTTGAATTAAAAGGTGAATGGCAAGCATCGGCAAGAAGGGGATGAAAGCACTTGCTACTAACACACTAAATACATTTCCAAAGTTAGAACTTGCTGTCATTTTAATATATTTTAAAATATTACCAAATATAGTGCGTCCTTCTAGAATACCTGCTTCTAATATCGTTAAACTTTTTTCAAGTAGAATAATATCGGAAGACTCTTTTGCAATATCAGTTGCAGTATCAACAGATATGCCAACGTCAGCTTCACGTAACGCTACAGCATCGTTAATACCATCTCCCATATAGCCTACAGTGTGACCATTCCCTTGTAATACTCGTATAATGCGTGATTTTTGCATTGGATTTAGTTTAGCAAATACAGTTGTTTCTTCGGCTAATTTTGCTAATGCTTTATCAGGTAAAGCATCGATTTCGTAACCAAGGACAGGCTCACCGATGTTTAATCCAACTTCTTTGCAAACTTTTCTTGTCACGATTTCGTTATCGCCAGTTAAAATTTTCACTTGTACACCATGTTTCTGTAATGCTTGAATGGCAGTAGCTGCAGATGGTTTTGGTGGATCTAAAAAGCCAATATATCCAGCGAGAATCATATCATTCTCATCTTTTATCACGTACTCTTTATCATGTAATGGTCTATCTTTTTTATAAGCTACAGCAATAACACGCATACCTTCACTATTCAACGTCTCACTTAGTTGTTTTACATTTGAGCGCATATCATCAGTAAGAAAAACAACTTTGCTATCAACTTCAGTGTAGTTACAAATAGATAAAATTTCTTCTACGGCACCTTTACAAACCATTGTATGTTCCCCTGAGCTATCTTTCACGATGACAGACATACGCCGGCGAGCAAAATCAAATGGAATTTCATCTAGTTTTTGAAAAATGGATGGATCAAACTTCTGGTTTTCTTCTGTATGTTTCATAACAGCTTTATCTATTAAATTTTTCAATCCTGTTTGATAGAAGCTATTTAAATAGGCATAGTGTAATACACGATCACATGTATTACCGTTAGGATCTAAGTGCCGAACAAGTACAACTTCATCTTCTGTTAAAGTTCCCGTTTTATCGGTACAAAGAATGTTCATAGCACCTAAGTTTTGAATAGAATTCAGTTGTTTTACTATTACTTTCTGTTTAGACATGTTAACAGCACCTTTAGCTAAATTAGCAGTTACAATCATTGGTAACATTTCAGGTGTAAGACCAACAGCAATAGCGATAGCGAAGAAGAAAGCCTCTTGCCAATCACCTTTTGTGAATCCGTTAATGAGAAGAACGATAGGTGCCATAATAAGCATGAATGTAATTAAGAGCCAGCTTACTTTGTTTACACCTTTATCAAAGCTTGTTTCTACGCGCTTGCCAATTACCTTATTTGCTAAAGAGCCGAAATACGTATCGGTACTTGTGGAGATGACAACAGCTTTTGCGCTACCACTTACAATATTTGTACCCATAAAACAAAGGTTTTCCATATCGAGTGGATTGTAATTTTTTTTCATGTTTTTCGGTAAAATATGTTTATTCTCTGTATGGTAGCAGTTTTCGTACTTTTCCACAGGAAGTGCTTCCCCAGTTAAAGAAGACTGATTCACAAATAAATCTTTAGCTGATAAAATACGCACATCAGCCGGAACGATATCACCGGCCGAAAGTGAAATAATATCGCCAGGTACAAGTTCTTCAATTGGAATTTCCGTTGGATCATTTTGCTTTAAATTCATTACGTTTTTTGTTTCGTGTACAAATCCATCTATTCTAAAGACGCTTGCCGTTGTTCGAACCATAGCTTTTAACTGATCCGCAGCTTTTTGAGAACGAAACTCTTGTAAAAAGCGGATCGTTGCACTTAGCATTACCATTACAGATACGACAATGGTTCCTTGTATATCATCTGTGAAAAAAGAGAGTGCGCCGAGAGCTAATAAAACAAAAATAAATGGATTTTTAAATGCCAGTAGAAATTGAATGTACCACGGCGATGTTTTATTATGAGCTATTTCATTTGGGCCATATAAAGAAAATCTATGAGACGCTTCTATTTTAGAGAGGCCATTTTGTGTTGTTTCTAAAAGTCGTAACGCATTGTTTACATCTTGTATTGCGACTTCCACCAGTAATCCGTTATTTGTTTTCATATGATTTTGATCGTATGAATGCTTTGTTTCTTGTTTTTGTAAATTTAACATTGGTAGTTCCTCCTTTTTCATGAAGGAGGAAACAATCTGTTACTCAACTATTTAAAATTAGGAGGAACAGCTTCTTTCCTACCTACATGATGAAATATTAACGTAAAACATATTATGGGTATCTGGGCCGAATCATCAATTGCCAACTGTTCCTCACCTCCGTACAATTTAGTAGTTTCTGAATATGCTATGTTTGTTTCATAGTAAGGTGCGTATATACGTAAAAAGACCTTTACTCAAAACGAGTAAAGGTCTGAATTCGCAGTTAAAAGAGTCCACAACAAAGACTGTTAGTAAACATAGATAAAAACAGTTTTTGTGTATGACAAAATACATGCACCTCTCCCTCGTTGAGTTTTAGCACTGTATAGCATAGGTACTGAAACCAGCTACGTTAAGAAAGGCCTTCATTCCGACCTTTCCTGTTGACCCATTGGCGTCTCTCGACATTTTTGGGCAGCAGCGTTTCTCTATACAGGAGCCTCACCTAACAGAGACCATATTCAATTACATGTTGAATGTTAGCACTGTAATTTTGTAGTGTCAATACATTTTTTTGAAAACTCAAATAGATTTATGCTGGCTATATAGTAGGAAATAAGAGGGTTTTTTTGAAATAAGGTGGGGAAATAAATAAAAAGCACTGATTACAGTGCTTTTTATTACAGATTATGAGATTGTAGTATTTTCAAAAATAACAATTTCTGAACTATTTGTTGTTGAAACGCGTTGTGCGTAATATGTTAAAGCTGAAGAAATATATGTTGGTAACGAATCATTTGTATGTGTTGTTGTATATTCATGGATTAATTCTTTCAAAGTCGTCCATTCTAATTGTGCTGGGTGATCAGACACGAAAGAACTTACCCAGCGATCAAATGAAGATGAAAAATCAGTTTGTAAACGAAATGCTTCTTTCATAATAAAACGCTCCCTTAAAATGTAGTATAATCATTTTAACATAAAATACGAACGATTACTAAGTTTTTTGAGTATAATGTTCGTGTTATATAGTTGTCTAGATGATTGGTTATGTAAATTCGATTTGCCATTTGAAATAACATTCCGTAAGATGAAAGGTAGATTATATAAAGAGCTGGAGGAAAGAAAGTGGAATTTGTATTTTTAGGAACTGGTGCAGGTGTTCCTTCGAAAGGAAGGAATGTTTCGGCAATTGCTTTGCAATTGTTAGAAGAACGAGGGCAGACTTGGTTATTTGATTGTGGCGAGGCGACGCAACATCAAATATTACATACATCTGTACGCCCACGCCGCATTGAAAAAATATTTATTACGCATTTACATGGTGATCATATTTTTGGGTTGCCTGGTTTATTAGGAAGCCGTTCGTTTCAAGGAGGGACTACACCTTTAACAGTGTATGGACCAAAAGGAATTAAACAATTTATTGAAGTGGCATTGTCAGTAAGTACGACACATGTAAAATACCCACTTGAAATTGTTGAGATAACAGAAGAAGGTACTGTGTTTGAAGATAATGAATTTCGTGTGGAAACGAAAAGATTGTCACATGGTATTGAATGTTTTGGGTATCGTATTATAGAGAAAGATATACAAGGTGCTCTTTTAGTAGATAAATTACTGGAGATGGGTGTGAAACCCGGTCCACTTTTTAAACGTTTAAAAGATGGAGAAGTAGTTGAATTAGAAAATGGCACGATACTAAATGGAAAAGATTTTATCGGTCCACCTCAAAAAGGAAGAATTATTACCATTTTAGGTGATACAAGATATTGTGAAGCGAGTAGAGAGCTAGCACAAGACGCTGACGTACTTGTTCATGAAGCAACTTTTGCGGCAGAAGATGAACAACAAGCGTATGATTATTTTCATTCCACATCTAAGCAAGCTGCGAGTATTGCACTTCAGGCAAATGCAAAACGATTAATATTGACTCATATTAGTTCTCGTTATCAAGGGGATACATATAAGGAATTATGGAAAGAGGCAAGAGAGCTATTTTCTAATACAGAAATAGCTACGGATTTAAAATCATTTCCAGTGGAAAGATAATAATGTTGTGAAAAAATGGTGACGAAAGGTTGCCATTTTTTTTATTTCTAAAAAAATTTAAAATAAAACTGTTATCATTTTATGTTTATATTGGATGAAACAGAAATTTTTAATGATGTGAAGATATAGGATAAAAATACATAGTACTGATTATTTAGAAAAACTGTTATATAAGTCAGATGACATACGAGTGGTACAAATAGCAAAAATGGATCGTTATTCAGAACTTTTAAAATTCATTAAAAGTAAGCGTTTTATTAAAAACAAGCTATAATGAAGGCAGAATATAATTTATTGTAGGCCACATGCGTTTTAGCCATTTGTCGTAACAAGTGAAGTTGACTAAATCGTGAGAGAGGAATATGAAAATTATAAATACGAAGGATATTACTATTATTTGTACTAAGTCTTTTTTCACCTTTTAGCTTTAAAGCACCAAAAGGTATGAAAGCAATGGGAGTTTCACTTGTTTATGCTATCCTTGTAAGGGGTTCTGTGTTAAACTTTGGATTGCTACAAGACTTTATTGTGGAGTATCTTATATTATTAGTAAATGAAGGTAATGCTAAGTTTCGTATTTATTATGATAACTGGTATTATTTCAGGATATATTGTTTCACTGTTATTCAAAAGCGATCCAATTTGTATAGCAGAACAAATACGTCGTACAACTGGAAAAGTAACCGATTCGGTAGCTTAATAGAATAGTAAAAAATTTTTTCATAGAGGTTTAGGGGGAGTTATGATGAAGTATCGCTCAGTATTTGATATTATTGGCCCAGTTATGATTGGTCCATCAAGTTCACATACAGCAGGCGCAGCAAGAATGGGGCAAGTTGCTCGCCAGCTGTTTCGTCATGAACCAGAAAGAGTAAGCATTTCATTATATGGATCATTTGCAAAGACGTATCGAGGGCATGGTACGGATGTAGCATTGATCGGTGGAATATTAGGGTTTGAAACAGATGACTTACGTATTCCAGAGGCGCTAGACATAGCAAAAGAGCGCAAAATCGAAGTAGAATTCATTGAAGAAGATGCAAATGCACCTCATCCAAATACAGCGAGAATTCGTTTGTATAAAGGTGAAGAAGAAATTGAAGTTGTTGCTTGCTCAATTGGTGGCGGTAAAATTGAAGTTGTAGAATTAAATGGATTCGATCTTCAATTAACAGGCACGAGTCCAGCACTACTTATTGTAAATAACGATCGCTTCGGTGCTATTGCAGCAGTAGCTTCAATCCTTGCGAAACATGAAATTAACATTAGTACAATGAGTGTTTCTCGTAAAGAAAAAGGAAGAAGAGCGCTTATGGTTATCGAAACAGATGAATTATTAGCAGATGAAGTAATTGAAGAAATAAACGCGCAAGAAAATATTTGTCAAGTAACTATTATGGAATAATTGCAGGGGGGACACACCATGTTTCGGAACGCAGCGGAACTAGTGGCGCAAGCTAAAGAACAAAATGTAAAAATCGCAGAAATTATGATTCAATGTGAAATGAAAACTAGAAGTATTTCACGTGAAGAAGTAATTGCTGGTATGGAAAAGAACTTAGTCGTGATGGAGCAAGCAGTAGAACGTGGTATTCGCGGAGTGAAATCACCAACTGGTTTAACTGGCGGAGATGCTGTAAAAGTTCAGGCGTATATGAAGAGCGGAAAAGGCTTATCTGGAGATACGATTTTGGACGCAGTGAGTAAAGCAGTTGCAACAAATGAAGTAAACGCAGCGATGGGAATCATTTGTGCAACACCAACAGCAGGGTCTGCTGGAACAGTGCCAGGTGTACTTTTTGCACTGCAAGAAAAATTACAGCCGACACGCGAAGAAATGATTGAATTTTTATTTACAGCAGGAGCTTTCGGTATGGTTGTTGCGAATAATGCTTGTATTTCCGGCGCGGCAGGAGGTTGCCAAGCTGAAGTAGGTTCAGCAAGTGGAATGGCAGCAGCAGCTGCAGTTGAAATGGCTGGTGGAACACAAGATCAAGCGGCTACAGCGATGGCGATTTCATTAAAGAACATGCTTGGTTTAGTATGTGATCCTGTTGCAGGACTTGTAGAAGTACCGTGTGTAAAACGTAATGCAGCAGGAGCTGCAAATGCGATGATTTCAGCTGATTTAGCATTAGCTGGTGTAACGAGTACAATTCCATGTGATGAAGTAATTGAGGCAATGTTTAGAATCGGACAAACGATGCCAGTAGCACTTCGTGAAACAGCTGAAGGCGGACTTGCAGCAACACCGACTGGTCGCCGTCTGCAAGAAGAGATTTTTGGGAAGAATAATAAATAAAAAATATATGTTTATAAAAAATGGAGCTCAAGTAAGATTGAGCTCCATTTTTTTTATTTTTCTTTTGCTATTTTTTCTAATGTTTTTCCAAGATCGTGTGATCGTTTCGTTGCTTGTGTAATACAGGAAATTAACGCTTGTTGAAAATTATGCTCCTGTAATACTTCAATACCTGCCTCGGTCGTCCCGCCAGGAGAAGTAATTTCCTTTCGCAGAATAGAAGGGTGTTTTTCACTTGCTTTTAGCATTTCAGCAGCACCAATCATCGTCTGAAGAATAAGTGACTTTGCAACATCTTCTTTTAAACCAATTGTTTTTGCGGCTTCTTCCATCGCTTCCACTACGTAATAAATATAAGCAGGCCCACTTCCAGATAATGCAGTGACAGCATGCATATCTTCTTCCTCTACAACAGAGACGAGACCGATCGTTTCAAATAAAGCGATGGCAGTCTGAATATGATCCGCTGTTGCATGTTTTGAAGGCGAGATAGCGGTAGCTGATTTTAAAATAGCGGCGGATGTATTTGGCATCGCACGAATAATCGGAACATCTTTTTGAAGTAGGTTTCTAATCGAGTGAGTAGAAACACCTGCTAATAACGAAATAATAAGCAGGTTATTATGTATATATTCTTTAAAAGGAGTAAGCGCTTCTGCAACATCCTTTGGTTTCATTGCTAGAAAAAGAATATTTGTATCAGTAAGTAGCTCTTTTTTATTATGCGTACCTTTGACGCCGTATTTTTTATGTAGCTCCTGCAACCTTGTCTCGTTAGAACGATTACTTACGGTAATTTGTTCGCTTTTCACAACATTTGCATGTAACAAGCCACCAATAATAGCTTCAGCAATAGAGCCTGCACCGAGAAAGGAAATATTTTGAATAGACATGATGTTCCTCCTTTAAATTTGGTTAGAAATTCTTATAAATGTACATACATTCGTTTTTTTATAGGAAACACCTCTTTTTATCTGAAAATAATGACAAATATATGGAGAAGTTGTAAACTGAAGAAGTATTCATTTTTGAACCGGAAAGAGACAGGGGGGCTAAGCATGACGGCGATTCACCGAATGGAGATTCCTGTGCCATTTGCAGTTGAAACTGTAAATGTGTTTTTAGTTGAGGGGGAGACATTAACATTAATTGATACAGGGACGAATACAGAAGGGGCAAGAAATGCGTTAGAAAGTCAATTAGGTGCATTAGGATATGCGATAGAAGATATTGAAACAGTAGTCATTACGCATCATCATGCGGATCATTGTGGGCTTTTAAATATATTTTCTGAGAAAACGAACATTATTGGACATCCTTGGAATGAACCTTGGATCACGCAAAATCCAGAATTTTTAAAGCGGTATCATGAGTTTTTTAGAGAGACAGCTTTGCAATTTGGTGTTCCAGCAGCATTTTTGAAAGATGAAGCATTATTGACGACAAGAACACTTAAATATTCTTGTAATAGATCGTTAACACATACTGTGAGAGAGGGAGATTGCATTGATTCTTTACCTGGGTTTACAGTAATTGAAACACCGGGTCATGCCTCCACTCATATTTCATTATATAGAGAATCTGATGGAATATTAATTGGCGGGGATGCTCTCATTAGTCATATTTCTTCAAATCCCATATTAGAACCACCATATGAGGGACAAACAGAAAGGGCACGCCCGTTATTACAATATAATCAAACGTTAAAGCGTTTAAGTGAAATGAATATTTCGCGCATTTTATCAGGACATGGAGAAGATGTTCTAAATGTGAAACAACTTATTGAAACGAGATTACAAAAGCAAGAAACACGTGCGTTTAAAGTGCTTGAGTTATTAAAGGAAAAACCAATGACAGCATTTGAAGTATGTGTAAAACTATTTCCGGTATTATACAAAGAACAATTGCCACTTACTATTTCAGAAACTGTTGGACAATTAGACTTTTTAGCATATAATCAACAAGTGATGATTGATGAATCTTCGCAACAATCGATTTATTATGCAAAGTAGGTGACAGCAATGACGGGACGTTTACAAGATAAAGTAATCGTCATTACAGGTGCTTCTAGTGGAATTGGAGAGCAAGTTGCAATGCAAGTTGCAGAGCAGGGGGCGACTCCAGTATTAATGGCTAGAACAGAAGAGAAATTAAAAACGTTAGTAGACAAAATTAAAGAAACTTATAATACGCCTTGCTATTATTATGTATTAGATGTAAGTGAAGAGACGGAAGTACAATCTGTTTTTTCAAAGGTATTACAAGAAGTGGGACGTATTGATATATTAGTAAACAATGCGGGATTTGGTATTTTTAAAACATTTGAAGATGCGTCAATGGATGAAGTGAAAGATATGTTCCAAGTAAATGTGTTTGGATTAGTAGCTTGTACGAAAGCGGTACTACCCTATATGGTAAAAAGGAACGAAGGACATATTATTAATATTGCTTCACTTGCCGGGAAAATTGCAACTCCGAAATCGAGTGCGTATGCAGCGACGAAACATGCAGTATTAGGATTTACGAATAGTTTACGCATGGAGTTGTCTAGTACAAATGTTTTCGTAACAGCGATTAATCCAGGTCCGATAGATACGAACTTTTTTGAAATAGCTGATCAATCGGGTACATATGTAAAAAATATGGGACGGTACATGTTAAAGCCGACATATGTAGCAGAGCAAATCGTACAATCGATGCAAACGAAAAAGCGTGAAGTAAACTTACCGAAGTGGATGGGCATTGGTCCGAAACTTTATGCGTTATTCCCAGGTTTATTTGAGCGTGTTGCAGGCAAATCATTAAGTAAAAAATAGGAGATTTCCATATGGAAATCTCCTATTTTTTTATTTTCCAGTCACATAATCGTAAACGATATCCTCAACTGCCTCGTATACATCAATTTTAGTATTTGAATGAATTATCGTTTGAATATGTTTAATAAGCATTTCCTGATCCTCATTTGACATAGGATTACATTGATATTGCTGAAAACTTTTTATAATCATTTTCTCAATTAATTTTTCATTCATGTTTTCCCCGCCTGTATGTACGTATGTATTGTTTTATCCCGCTATTTGCGGGCAGTAAAACTCCCACCTTAAAATTCGGCTGGAGCAAAGAAGTTAGGTGGGAGATCAACTGCCCGTAAACGCCCGATTGGTGTGGGCTAATAATCAGTGGGGATGAACAAAACCCCACTGATTATAGTTTCACTTTATTGTACTTGAAGTGAAATAAAAAAACTACTATGCACTATTTATGTATGAAAATCCGATTGTGTATATTGTTTTTCTAATAAAATTAAGTTTTTTAAGTTTATAAAATTTATAAATATTTAATTGACTCTATAAATATACAATATTATAATCATACTTAATTTAAAGAATCGATATGAGGAGGAGCATATGAAAGTCGCGATTATTGGAGCAACTGGGTATGGAGGTATTGAGTTAATTCGGTTATTAGAGCAACATCCATATTTTTCGATAGCATCTCTCCATTCTTTTTCGCAAGTTGGCGAGTGTATAACAAATGTATATCCTCATTTTCAAAATATTCTTGTTCATACGTTACAAGAAATTGATGCGGAGGAAATAAAGAAGAAAGCAGAAATTGTGTTTTTAGCAACCCCAGCAGGAGTATCAGCAGAGTTAACTCCAAAATTATTAGCAGTAGGTTTAAAAGTAATTGACCTATCTGGAGACTTTCGTATGAAAGACCCTTCGACATATGAACAGTGGTATAAAAGAGCAGCTGCAAAAGAAGAAGTTCTTAGGGAAGCTGTATATGGGTTAAGCGAATGGAAAAGGTCCGAGATTCAAAATGCAAATTTAATTGCAAACCCAGGATGTTTTGCTACAGCTGCATTATTAGCGATATTGCCGTTAGTCCGTAGCGGCATGATTGAAGAAGATTCGATTATTATTGATGCGAAATCAGGGGTATCTGGAGCGGGCAAAACGCCAACAACAATGACTCACTTTCCTGAGTTATACGATAATTTGCGTATTTATAAAGTAAATGAGCATCAACACGTTCCTGAGATTGAGCAAATGCTTGCAGAGTGGAATAGGGAAACGAAGCCAATCACGTTTAGTACACATTTAATACCGATATCACGAGGGATTATGATTACACTTTATGCGAAAGTAAAACGAGAAATGGAAATAGAACAACTTCAAAAATTATATGAAGAAACGTATGAACAATCGCCTTTCATTCGAATTCGCACGCAAGGAGAGTTTCCAAGTCCGAAAGAAGTGAGGGGCTCAAATTATTGTGATATGGGTATAGCTTACGATGAAAGAACAGGAAGAGTGACAGTCGTTTCTGTTATAGACAATATGATGAAAGGGGCGGCTGGGCAAGCAATTCAAAATACAAATATAGTAGCGGGGCTAGAAGAAACAACAGGTTTACAGCATATGCCGCTTTATCTATAAGGGGGACATGATGATTAAAGTAGAGTCTATTATCAAACTAGAAAATGGTTCAATTGTAACGCCAAAAGGCTTTTCGGCAATCGGTACAGCAAATGGTTTGAAAAAAGAAAAAAAGGATTTAGGTGTAATCATTTGTGAAGTACCAGCATCATGCGCCGCCGTCTATACAACGAATCAAATACAAGCAGCCCCGCTGCAAGTAACGAAAGAAAGTATAACGGCTGAGGGGAAATTACAAGCTATTATCGTCAATAGTGGAAATGCAAATGCTTGTACAGGAATGAAAGGCTTACAAGATGCTTACGAGATGCGTACATTAGGTGCGGAACATTTTGGAGTGAAAGAAACTTATGTTGCAGTCGCTTCAACAGGTGTAATTGGTGTTCCTTTACCGATGGATATAATCCGAAAGGGAGTTGCAACTCTTATCCCGACGAAGGAAGTAAGTGAAGCACGTTCTTTTTCTGAAGCGATTTTAACGACGGATCTTATAACGAAAGAAACTTGCTATGAGATGATTATTGATGGGAAGAAAGTGGCGATTGCTGGTGTTGCTAAAGGTTCGGGGATGATTCATCCAAATATGGCAACAATGCTGAGCTTTATTACAACAGACGCTCATATAGAGCATGACGTATTGCAAACAGCATTATCACAAATAACGAATCATACATTTAATCAAATTACGGTGGATGGAGATACTTCTACGAATGATATGGTCATCGCTATGGCAAGTGGATTATCAGAAACGAAACCAATCAATATGGAACATACAGATTGGGAAACTTTCGTATTTGCTTTACAGAAGGTATGTGAAGATTTAGCCAAAAAAATTGCACAAGATGGTGAAGGTGCTACGAAGTTAATAGAAGTAAATGTACTAGGAGCTCGAACGAATGAAGAGGCAAAGAAAATCGCAAAGCAAATAGTCGGTTCGAGTCTTGTGAAAACAGCAATACATGGTGAAGACCCAAACTGGGGGCGAATTATTAGCAGTATTGGACAAAGTGAAGTAGCTATTAGTCCAAATACAATTGATATTACTCTTCAAACTATCACTGTGTTAAAAAATAGTGAACCTCAAATGTTTTCTGAAGAGGAAATGAAAATGAAATTAAAAGAACATGAAATTATGATTGATGTGTATTTACATTTAGGAGAAGAGACGGGATCAGCATGGGGCTGTGACTTAAGCTATGAATATGTGAAAATAAACGCTTGTTATCGTACATAAGGAGAGGGAAGATGAGCGATTATATTGTAGTGAAATGTGGCGGTAGTATGTTGGATCAATTAAATGATGTGTATTTTGATTGTATAAAGAAATTGCAGCAGAAGTATAAGATAGTGATTGTCCATGGTGGTGGTCCAGAAATTGATGCCAAATTAAAAGATTGTAACATCAACGTAGAAAAAAGAGATGGATTACGAGTAACACCAAAAGAGGTTATGGATGTTGTTCAAATGGTGCTATGCGGAAGTACGAATAAAAAACTCGTAATGAATTTACAAAAGCATAATTTACTTGCGGTAGGTTGTTCAGGGTGTGACGGAAATTTACTTCAAGTTCAACCTGTCAGC
Source organism: Bacillus cereus group sp. RP37 (assembly GCF_040459695.1). Lineage (NCBI taxonomy): Bacteria > Bacillati > Bacillota > Bacilli > Caryophanales > Bacillaceae > Bacillus > Bacillus cereus group sp. RP37. Next base: position 1,295,174 of record NZ_JARVHP010000001.1, read on the forward strand.
GAGGAGATAGGATATGTGGGAGAAGTAAGTTATGTCGAAACGGCCTTACTAAAAGGATTAATAAATATGAATTATATTCCTGTTATTGCTCCGGTCGGGATACATGATAATGAGATATATAACATAAATGCGGATACCGCTGCAGCTGGAATTGCGGCCGCATTATCTGCAAAAGAACTCATTTTCATTACAGATGTAGATGGAGTATTACATGAAGGGAAATTAGTAAAGAAAACTGACGAATTCGAGATTGTTACTTTTATAGAAAAAGGTGTTATTACAGGCGGGATGATTCCGAAAGTACAGGCAGCACTAGCATCATTAAAAATGGGAGTGCAAAAGGTTAGTATCGTAAATGGGACGAAGGATTTTACCGAGGTTACAGGTGAGTGTATCGGAACGACGGTAACGAGGGGCGTGAGTATTGTATGACAAGTCATCTTTTTCAAACGTATGGAAGAAGAACTATTGAGTTTGTAAAGGGAGAGGGCACGAAAGTTATTGATAATAACGGTAAGCAATATTTAGATTTCACATCAGGAATTGGCGTATGTAATTTAGGACATTGTCATCCTACTGTTATGAAAGGTGTACAAGAGCAACTTCATGATATATGGCATATATCTAACCTGTTTACAAACAGCTTACAAGAAGAAGTCGCGTCATTATTAACAGAAAATATAGCATTAGATTATGTGTTTTTCTGTAATAGCGGGGCAGAGGCGAATGAAGCTGCTTTGAAGTTAGCCCGTAAGCATACTGAAAAATCTCTCGTCGTAACATGTGAGCAGTCTTTTCACGGTAGAACATTTGGAACGATGAGTGCAACAGGGCAAGATAAAGTGAAAGAAGGATTTGGTCCGCTCCTTCCGTCTTTTTTACATATCCCTTTTAACGATATAAAGGCGTTAGAGAAAGTAATGAATGAAGAAGTTGCGGCAGTAATGGTAGAAGTTGTTCAAGGAGAGGGAGGAGTCATACCTGCTGATCTATCTTTTTTGAAAGCGATTGAAACAGTATGTAATAAGTTCGGTTCTTTATTTATTATAGACGAAGTACAAACAGGGATCGGAAGAACAGGGACACTATTCGCTTACGAACAAATGGGAATAGATCCTCATATCGTTACTACCGCTAAGGCTCTTGGAAATGGCATTCCTGTTGGAGCGATGATTGGCCGAAAAGAACTTGGAATATCGTTTACTGCAGGATCACACGGTTCAACTTTCGGCGGGAATTATATTGCGATGGCTGCAGCGAAAAAAGTATTGCAAGTAAGTAAGAAACCATCGTTTTTAAAAGAAGTACAGGAAAAGGGCGAGTACGTATTAGAGAAATTGCAAGAGGAATTACAACATGTCGAATGTATTCAAAATATTCGTGGTAAGGGGCTTATGATTGGAATTGAGTGTAAGCATGAAGTTGCAAGTTTTATAGAACAACTAGAAGAAGAGGGACTTCTCGTATTACAAGCAGGGCCTAATGTTATAAGACTGTTACCACCACTTATTGTGACGAATGAAGAGTTAGAACAGGCAGTATATATAATAAAAAAAGTAATTTGTACAAAAAACGTATCAATCATATAAGGGGGAAGTTTCATGTCAACTGTACAAGTACCGAAATTAAATACGAAAGATCTTTTAACACTAGAAGAATTGACGCAAGAAGAAATTATTTCTTTAATTGAGTTCGCTATATATTTAAAAAAGAAAAAGCAGGAGCCTTTATTACAAGGAAAAATATTAGGCCTTATCTTTGATAAACATTCAACTCGTACTCGCGTATCTTTTGAAGCAGGAATGGTACAGCTCGGAGGACATGGCATGTTTTTAAGTGGGAAAGAGATGCAGATTGGGAGAGGAGAAACTGTTTCAGATACTGCGAAAGTATTATCTCATTATATTGATGGGATCATGATACGTACATTTTCACATGCGGATGTAGAAGAGCTTGCAAAAGAATCGAGCATACCTGTAATTAACGGTTTAACGGATGATCATCATCCTTGTCAAGCATTGGCAGATTTAATGACGATATACGAAGAAGTGAATACATTTAAAGGAATTAAATTGGCTTACGTAGGTGACGGGAATAATGTATGTCACTCATTATTGTTAGCGAGTGCAAAAGTCGGAATGAATATGACTGTGGCAACGCCTGTAGGATATGAACCGAGTAAGGAAATTGTAAAAAAAGCGTTAGCGATTGCTGAAGAAACAGGAGCTGAAATTGAAATTTTGCATAATCCTGAATTAGCGGTAAATAAAGCAGATTTTATTTATACTGACGTTTGGATGAGCATGGGGCAAGAAGGAGAAGAAGAGAAATACACTTTATTTCAACCTTACCAAATTAATAAAGAACTTGTTAAGCATGCGAAGCAAACATATTGTTTCTTACACTGTTTACCTGCCCATCGTGAAGAAGAAGTAACAGGAGAAATTATAGATGGACCACAGTCTATCGTATTTGAGCAAGCTGGTAATCGATTGCATGCGCAAAAAGCATTATTAGTAAGTTTATTTAAAAATGTAGAAGAGCCTTCCTAAGTGATGTACATCTCCAGTTGTTAGACACGAATAACAATTGGAGGTGTATTTTTTTATGTCTAAATTCTTACTAGAAGAAAAGGTAAATGAAAAAAGGTACTCCCTTCAGTATAAACTAAAAGTGCTTAATTATATGGATAGAAGAGGGACATCTAATAGAGAAACAGCTATTTAATTTTTTGTTTAACCTTTTGTTTCAAGGGTTTTAAGTTGATTTTAAAAATAGAGAAATTACGAAATTCTCTTATAAAATTTTTAGGGATTTTAGTTTGTTTTTAAAGTGTGGATTTGAAATAAAGTTTAGTCGTTTTGAAAGAAGATTAACTTTTTATAAAAAAGGTAAATTAAAATATTGGTTTATTATGGAAATGTGAGTTTGCAGATGATATGTTTATAATTGTGACAGAAAAGAAGGGTTCCTATGAAATACTTTTAATGTAATGGTTAGGCTCAAATAAGAGAGGGGGGATAAGATGTTAACAAACAAGTACTTAGACGATTTATTCGAAGAATTAAAAATAGAAGGTGAAACTTACTTTTACTATTTCTACTCCTATGTAACACCATCATCATCAGAGTATTTTAAATACGGTCTTGGAGCATTGGCAGACCTTGAGCATTTAATCATATGTTTTACTGATGAAAGACTTATGGTATTAGAAATATCAATGAGTGGTAAGTTCACTGGGAATATAAAGTGTATAGGCATGAAAGATATAGAAAGTGTGAAAGTTAAGAAAGGTTTGTTTAGAACTAAGATAACCGTCACTTCAACAGGTAACAGAGGGAATATTGTAATTAAAGCAAATAGTTTTACAATAGGTTTATCAAATCAGAAGAAAAACCTAATAAAATTGGAAAAGCAGTATAGTTAAAGATACGAGACAACTAGGTTTTTATTTGAAGAAGGATTACAAAGAAATCAATCTTCTTTATAAAAGAATAATTCGATTAAATACTAAAAGAGCATGTTTTGATTAATCCTTTTTTCAAAACATGCTCTTTTCTTTCGCTTTTTTATCACGGTTAATAGCATTAAATAGTACGAAAGATATCAACTATACGACTCAATTTCTTGATAGGAAATTGGCTAAAATAAAATAGTACAATATTTCCAGGAAGTTAGAATGATACAAAGATTTTAGGTAGTATAACTGATGTAGGTAACTCTTCCCAGTTAAGTATTAGAGGAAGAGATGGAGCGACTTTTCATAGGGGAATTTATTGACGGCGTAGAAATTGATGCAATAAAAATAGGTGACAGTGTGGTTAGTGGATATCCAACAGGTCAAATTAATACACGATTACCAGGTGGATTTACCAAATAGAGGAGGGACATAAATGTATGAAAAAGTAGATGCAGTATTAGCTGAAAATAGCTCAGATAACTACTTCTATGATGATGAATTTATGTATGTACAGAAGTTGATAAGTGAATTTACTGAAAATGATTGGGATAAATTATTTCAAAATTTAAAGGACAGAGATGATAAATATAAAATTAGATTAGTATATTGTATAGATGAAGATACTGGGATGAATGGATTCAATTTATTACTAGATTTACTCAATACGAATGATGAATTAGCTGAATATGTAATAGACTCTTTACGTTCTTTTAACAATAAAGAATATAAAAAAATAATCGCTTCCAACAAGCAAATAATGGATAAGGCAGAGAATCTACTGAAAAAATCGAGTCTGCCAGTTAAGAGAATTTTAGAAGCATTTTTACAACAAAATACACAGTCTTAGTATTTATATCTTTAGAAACAGAATTGTTTAAACTAAATAAAAACGAACTCTATTATTCGAATGGCGTCAAATAATAGTGGATTGACTAGTAAGAATCACCTGTCACCATTAGTTGGTAGAGTATGGCCAAAATGCTAAACTTATCAAGTAAGAGAGGAGAACTAATTAAATGATTAAGCCTTTATATGCAGAAAATATTATAGTAGGTGTAAAATATAAAAATAGGTTCAATTGGTATATAACTGAACCGGATTTATGGTATTTAGATTATAATCAAGCTGGATACGCTCCTAGTGAATATCCAGAAGAAAGAAAAGGCATTCTTATTTTAAATGAGACTACAATAGCTGATTTTTTAGAAAGAATAGAAAAATATGAAAGATTTACAGAAGATATTAGGTTAGAATTTTTAAGGGAACTAAGAACTAATAGAGAAGAAGCCTATTATAATTATAACCCATGTTTCTTGATAGATTTTGATCGTTTAATTTTTTATTCTAATTATCCGGAATCAATATCTTTTGAAGAATATATTCCGAATAACTGGGAAGGTTATTTACAGCGATTTGATGAACAAGTACTCTATGAGTATAGATACTGGGAAGATAAGAATAAAAACTATGTAGTTCGAGATGGTGTAATAGAGAACTTGATTCATTTTTTTCAAAAGAAGAAAAATCGCAAATAGAAAAGAAATTGGGTTAATTATTAGAAAAATTATATAATTCGTGGTATTCTCAATGACACTTAGATTTAACTTCTAAAGATAGCACAGGATGTTCAATAGATGATTAACTCAGCTAAAGAATGGGTAGAAATTTTACATTATAGAATTTTTAATCATCTTCAAGTAAGATTAGCATATGGAAAAGTACTTTCGGGATTTGATCAATCAATTATGATTAGTATTAAAGAATTATTGATTGATATAAAAAATGAAGACCCTGATATGTTTAGTGAATCTGTTAATGAGGTAAGTAGGGACATCTAACCATCTAATGTTTAAAGTTGAAACGATATAAAAGCACATAAAGCAAGTAAGTGCTTTTTTCGTCTTAATATAAAAATAAATGACATGGGACAAACATTAGGAGGATAAATAAGAAAAAAGCCGCCCAACTAAAGTGCACCTCAAATTGTTAGACATGAATAACAATTTGAGGTGCACTTTTTTATATTGAAATGTCATATGTATATTTAGTTAACCGTTTTGATATCATTTATAATAAAAGAGGAAATGAAATTTGTTTTTCAGAGTGTGTAAGGACATACTAGGTATAAAAATATAGTTAAAGAGATGATGAGGATGAAAACAACTAAGAAAACATATTCGTTTTTTCAGCGGATGTGGAGAATATTAAAGTTTCAATATTATAAGTTGCTTCGATCGCCAGAAGGAGCGAAGAAAGTATCATTAGGCTTTGCGATTGGTTTTGGTTTAGAGATGTTGGTCATATATACGGCATCGCTCGTATATATAATATTTTATCCGATTGTTCGAATAGTAAAGGGATCTTTTCCTGCTGCGGTTATTGGCAATATTATTGGAAAAATATCGTTTCTACCGGTATTTTTATTTCCGTTTGCTTATGCACTAGGAAAAATGATATATCCATTTCATGTACAAAAAATACATCATGAACCATTTACGATATCTGATTTGTTTTCGAGTCATATTTTTACGATATTAAAGGGTTTATTGCAGAGTGAAGTGTATGTATTAATTGGAATGACGATTTTAGGAGTTGTGTTTGGTGTAGTTTCATATTTCGTTGTGCATTATTTATATGAAAAGAACCGTAAGTTACGTTTAAAGAACAGAAAGAAACGAGTGAGAGAACCACTCGTGCAAATATAAAGAGTGTCACATTCATTTTCTCCTTTGAATATGTTTAAGAAAAAGGGGGAGAGAATGAATGTATTATTATTACGTACCTCAAGTATACCCATATGTAAATTATTATCCGGTTTATGATATGAGTAGACAATACGAATTATATCGACAACAACAATTACAGCAATTATCACAAATACCACAACAACAGCCTTCGCAAGAACAAAAACCATATTTAACGACATGGCCATATTCAAATGTGTACTATGGTAATTATTACGAATCATAAAGCTGCTTCTATTTAGAAGCAGCTTTATACGTTTGTTTTCAAAATTAAATTTTGAATGGTTTGAAGAGAGTGAATGAGCTTTTCGCGCTCTTCCTCAGATAATGTTTGGAAATTTTCTTTTAATTTGTCTAAAATGAATTGTTGATATTGATTTACTAACAATTTCCCTTCAGCTGTTAGGGAAATTAAAATGACCCGTCGATCTTTTTCGCTATAATGACGCTCTATTAGTTCTTCTTGAATCAGTTTGTTTAATAGAGGTGTCATGTTAGGCCGTGAAATCGCTAGCCGCTTGCCGATTTCGGAAACTGCTAATGTGCCGTTTTCATGCAACAGCAGCAATACTTGTGTATGTGATGGCGGCATATGTCTTTGAGAAGAAAATTCTCCAGGAAGCATAAATTTGCGATAAAAAAGAGGCACTAGCGAAAGAAGATGATCAACAATACGTTCCCACTCGCGTGATTCCATATAAAGGCCCCCTTCCACTCTCATTGTAACAAAAAAGACATGTTATAAAAATAGAATTGTTTCATGGAAACTTTAATATTTGTAGGCTAACACTTTTTTTGTAAATGAATCGGCAATAATCGTATAGCCTTTATCATTTGGGTGTACTTGGTCAAAGAGTAATTCTTTTTTATCATTCGATATTAATTTACGAATTGGTAAAACGATAGATGGTTGATTTGCTTTTGAAATGGAATAAACAGATTCATTCCAGCCATCTAAAAACATATCTGCATAACTTGCGATGGAATCATCAAGTTGTAACGGGTTATAGAGTTCAGAAAGAATGAGTAAAGCATCCGGATTTTGGTCTCGAACTGTCTTTACAATATTTTTTACATCCGCTTCAAAATGCGCTTTTTCTTTATTTAACATTTTAATACCATCTATAACACCGACATCACGATTTAAGCGAAATAAATTATTTCCCCCAATATTAATTGTAATGATATTTGCTGCTCTAATTTTTTGCTTTACATCTTCTGATTGAACTTTTTTAGCGAGACGATCTGTTGTAAGACCGTTTATCCCAAGGTTTTCTACAGTAATTGGTTTATGAATTTGCGCTTCTATTTGTCTGGAGGCTAATTCAGCAAATCCACCTTGTGTTGATCCATAACCTTTAGCGAGTGAATCGCCTAATACGAGATGATAAAAGGAATCGTTTGTTTGCTTATCAATCCAACTTGGAGTAGATGTTTTTTCTGTTTTTTCTTCGGGTTCATTTTGTTTTGTCTCATCGTTCTTTTCAAAATAAGAATAAGAAATGATTAGAAGGAGGAGACAAACAATTGTTAAGATGACTTTTTTCATAAATTCATCCTCCTTGTAATTGGTAATTGTATCATATTCAGCAGTATTAACAATGTAAGGGCATATTATATGTTTATGAAAAGTTTACAATAACTTTTCATAAAATTTGTAGAAGTATGTCAAAAAATATTGACGATATGAAAGAACATTATATATGATAATGTCAGATAAGGTAAAATTCTACATAGTGGGAGCTTTATCTCCCGTTAATTGCTAGTCTTCATCAATTGATCGTTTAAGGGGACTATTCGTTAGCGCAGGATGAAATGAAAATCGTGTATCTAATAGAAGAAAAAAGGTATGTGGTTAGAGACTGATAGAAATTCATTTCATTATTCTTTGGTAATTGTATAAGGGGGATTTTTTGTGAAAAAGTCAAAAAAAATGCTAGCTGGAGCAACTCTTGCTATAGGTGTAATAGCGCCGCAAGTATTGCCAACAACAGCTCATGCGGATGAGAACAACGGGGAGAGTACGGTTAACTTACGAATTCTAGAAACATCAGATATTCACGTTAACTTAATGAATTACGATTATTATCAAACGAAAACAGATAATAAAGTAGGTCTCGTGCAAACTGCAACACTTGTTAACAAAGCACGTGAAGAAGCGAAGAACTCTGTCCTATTTGATGATGGGGATGCATTACAAGGGACACCGCTTGGAGATTATGTAGCGAATAAAATAAATGATCCGAAGAAGCCTGTGGATCCTAGTTATACACATCCATTATATCGTTTAATGAATTTAATGAAGTATGACGTCATCTCTCTTGGGAATCATGAATTTAACTACGGTTTAGACTATTTAAACAAAGTGATTAGTAAAACAGAGTTCCCGGTTATTAACTCGAACGTCTATAAAGATGATAAAGATAATAATGAAGAGAATGACCAAAATTACTTTAAACCATATCATGTTTTTGAAAAAGAAGTAGAAGATGAATCAGGACAAAAACAGAAGGTGAAAATTGGAGTAATGGGATTTGTTCCACCTCAAGTTATGAACTGGGATAAAGCAAATTTAGAAGGAAAAGTTAAAGCAAAAGATATAGTTGAAACAGCGAAGAAAATGGTGCCAAAAATGAAAGCAGAAGGTGCAGATGTTATCGTTGCACTAGCGCATTCCGGTGTTGATAAGAGTGGATACAACGTTGGCATGGAAAACGCGTCGTATTATTTAACAGAAGTTCCTGGTGTAGATGCAGTATTAATGGGGCATTCACATACTGAAGTGAAAGATGTATTTAATGGTATTCCAGTTGTAATGCCTGGTGTCTTTGGAAGTAACCTAGGTATTATTGATATGCAATTGAAAAAGGTAAACGGAAAATGGGAAGTACAAAAAGAGCAATCGAAGCCGCAACTTCGTCCGATTGCTGATAGTAAAGGGAACCCACTAGTAAAATCCGATGAAAAATTAGTTAATGAAATTAAAGATGATCATCAAGCGACAATTGATTATGTGAATACAGCTGTAGGAAAAACGACAGCGCCAATTAATAGTTATTTCTCATTAGTACAAGATGATCCTTCTGTACAACTTGTGACAAATGCACAAAAATGGTATGTAGAAAAGTTATTTGCTGAAAATGGACAATATAGCAAATATAAAGGAATTCCAGTTTTATCTGCAGGTGCACCATTTAAAGCAGGTGGTCGAAACGGTGCTACATATTATACAGATATTCCAGCTGGAACGTTAGCAATTAAAAACGTTGCAGATTTATATGTATATCCAAATACGTTATATGCTGTAAAAGTAAATGGGGCACAAGTGAAAGAATGGCTTGAAATGTCTGCAGGTCAGTTTAATCAAATCGATCCAAAGAAAACAGAAGAACAGCCGTTAGTAAATATAGGCTATCCTACATATAACTTCGATATTTTAGATGGCTTAAAATACGAAATTGATGTAACACAACCGGCGAAATACGATAAAGATGGAAAAGTTGTAAATGCAAATACGAATCGTATTATAAATATGACATATGAAGGTAAGCCAGTAGCTGACAATCAAGAGTTTATCGTCGCTACAAATAACTATCGTGGAAGTAGCCAAACGTTCCCAGGTGTAAGTAAAGGGGAAGTTGTATACCAATCACAAGATGAAACACGTCAAATCATTGTGAAGTATATGCAAGAAACACCAGTTATTGATCCAGCAGCTGATAAAAATTGGACGTTTAAACCAATTGTTGCAGATAAATTAAATACAACATTCGATTCTTCACCAAACGCACAAAAGTATATAAAGAAAGATGGGAAAATATCGTACGTTGGACCATCTGAAAATGAATTTGCTAAATATGCAATTGATATAACGAAGAAGAACGATGATGATAAGGAAACTGGTGGAGAGAATCCAACAACACCGCCAACAGGTGAAGGAAATAATGGAGGAAATCCAACAACGCCACCAACAGGTGAAGGAAATAATGGAGAAAATCCAACGACACCATCAACAGATGAAGGTAAAAATGCAGGATCTGGACAAACTACAACGGATAATCAAAACTCAAAAGAAACAACAACTGTGAGTGAAAATAAAGAAGAACGTGATTTACCGAAAACAGGTACAAGTGTTGTTTCTACAATTGGAGCAGGTTTGGCGTTTGTTGGAGCGGGATTACTTCTGTTATTTAGAAGAAAGAAAGCGAATAGATAGCCGAGAAATATAAAAAGGATTACCGATTCAGGTAATCCTTTTTATTATATTATGAAATTGTTACTGCTTTTTCTTTCTTCCATGAAAGGCCAAATCCAGTAAAGCCGACGATAATGGTTACGACTGGACAAGCTAAACAGAAGATTGCGTATGGAAGGTAATCAAATGTTGGAACACTAAGGACGTTTGTTAAGAATACGCCACTTACACCCCATGGTACGAGCGGGTTAATCACTGTACCTGCATCTTCTAATACGCGTGATAAATTACGACGTTCTAAACCGACTTCATCGTATTTATTAGCGAATGCTTGTCCTGTTAAAACGATGGATAAGTACTGCTCACCGAGTAAGAAGTTTACACCAATTGCAGTTGAAGCAGTAGAAATAATTAAGCGTGTACTATTTTTTACGAAGCTAGAGATGATATTCATTAGCTGCGTGATAATACCCATTCCTTGTAATAATCCTCCCATACAAAGAGCTAGGAAAATAAGCGCAATCGACATCATCATACTTTGTAGACCACCGCGAGATAGTAAGCTATCAATGTCTTTAATACCAGTTTTAGAAACGTAGCCGTCTTGCATAATTTTCATTAAATCAGCTAAAGAAGTGCTAGGTTTGAAAATAAAGAGAATGATGATTCCTACTACGATTCCAGCAAGTAATGTTGGAACTGCTGGAACTTTTTTGAATGCGAATAGGAACAGTAATAAAATTGGAATAAGTGTAACGATAGAAATCGTTGCGTTTTTTTCTAATGTGCTAATAAAGTTTGTGAAGTCAACGTCTCCACTAGTGCCGCTTCCCAAAATGAAAAATGCGATAAAAGCAATAATGAAAGCTGGAACTGTTGTCCAAAGCATGTTACGGATATGCTCAAATAAATCTACACCCGTTACAGCAGGAGCTAAGTTTGTTGTATCAGATAAAGGAGACATTTTATCTCCAAAGAATGCACCAGAAATAATTGCACCAGCGATCAGAGCTGAATCGTATCCGAGAGCACTACCCATTCCCATAAAGGCAAGTCCTACAGTTGCGGCAGTTGTAAAGGCACTACCGATACTTGTTCCAACAATTGCACAAACAACAAAAACAGTTGGAACGAAAATTTTAGGAGATACAAGCTGGAAGCCGTATACCATTAAAGTTGGAATTGTTCCAGCAGCGATCCAAACACTAATTAATACGCCTACAAGTAAGAAAATAAAAATAGATGGAATACCAGCTGAAATACTACTGATCATCCCTTTTTCCATAGTAGACCAAGAGATTTTTTTCATAAATCCAAATGTTAATAAAAGAACGATACCAAATAAAATTGGGATGTGTGGTGAAACTTCTAATTGGATAACACTAAAGCCGATACAGAAAAAGATAAATAATGTTAAAAGAACAGATTCAATTTTTGAAACCATTGTTTTTCCCTCCTAAGTAATCTAAAATAGCTCTTTTTTATATAAAATTCGCCAATATTGTATATTTCCTTCTAAATTTTAGAATTTTGTGACAAATTACCGGTAATTGTTAATCCTTCAATATGATACGGAAATGATTGGATAAAAAAACGTCCCTGCATATAATTATGCAGGGACGAAGAAATCGCGGTACCACCCTAGCTTGTGAAATGAATGTATCACAAAATAAAGGATCGTATGATATGCGTTTATAAAATAAAAACGCCCCTGCAATATATGCAGGGACGAAAAATTCGCGGTACCACCCTAAATTGTGAAACAGTGTCGTTTCACCACTCTTTAGATATAACGGTCTATAACCGTCTTTCACTACTCCGTACGTTTCGCAAAAGAAGCTCCAGGGGGTAATTCATAATTCGCTCTGTACTGGTTCACACCGACCACCAGCTCTCTGAAATCAGAAATCGAAATACTACTAAATCCTATCAATGCCGATTCATATGATGTTAGTTAAATTTTTATCACATTTTCATCTAATATGTCAATAAAAATATTCGATATTTTTTTAGGGGGATAAAGATTAAATATTTTCAATGTTCTAAAATTGTGCGTTATAATGAATTTGAAAGGGGAGGAAAGAGTGAAGAAAAAAATAATTCTTTTTATCACCTTACTAGTCATTGGCGGAAGTGCTGGAATTTACACAGCTTTTGCAGCTGAATCAGAGCAGGCGAAGCAAAAGCAAATACAGCAATCAGAAGTGAAAAAAGTGAAAGAAGCTGAAGAGAAGAAGTCGATGGAAAAAGCAGCTACGAAACTAGGAGTTTCTACTGAAGGGAAAACAAAAGAAGAGGTTACGAAAGAAGTAGATAAAGCTAGGTTTGAGCAGCGCCATGATTTATTAATTGAGCATGCTAAGCAACTTGGAATTGATACAGAAGGAAAAAAAGATGAAGAGATTATTTTAGAAATCGGAAAGATACAACACGGAAAGTAGAACAACTTATCATACGATAAGTTGTTCTTTTTTAAGAACTATTTGATTTAAAAATAATTGACAGTCATTTAGATTTAATGTTAACTATATTTATAAACTAGTTAACATTAGGGGTGACAATTGTGACTGTTAATAGTAATACGACTGAAAAATCATCTTATACATATGAAGAACTATCGGCGAAAAATAAAGCTTATGTATGGCACCCATTTACACAAATGAAGGATTATTTAGAAGAAGATCCTGTCATTATTGAACGTGGAGAGGGAAGAAAGCTATATGATGTAAATGGAAATGAATATTGGGACGGTGTTTCGTCTATTTGGTTAAATGTTCATGGACATCAAGTACCAGAATTAGATGAGGCAATTCGTGAGCAATTAAATAAAATTGCTCATTCTACTATGCTAGGACTTGCTAACGTTCCATCTATTTTATTAGCAGAAAAAATAATTGAAGTTGTACCAGAAGGATTGAAGAAAGTATTCTATTCAGACTCCGGTTCTAGCGCCGTTGAAATTGCAATTAAGATGGCATTTCAATATTGGCAGCATAAAGGAAAACCGAAGAAACAAAGATTTGTTACATTAAAAGAAGCGTATCACGGTGATACAATTGGAGCTGTTTCAGTAGGAGCAATAGACTTGTTTCACCAAGTGTATAGTTCACTTTTATTTGAGGCAATTAAAATGCCTTATCCATATACATATCGTTCTCCTTATGGAAATAATAAGGAGGGAATTGTAAGAAAACATTTAGAAGAAATGGAAGAGCTGCTGAAAGACAAACATGAAGAAATTGCAGCTATTATTGTAGAACCTTTAATGCAAGGTGCTGGAGGCATGATTACAATGCCAAAAGGATACTTAAGAGGGCTACGGGATTTATGTACAAAATATAATGTGTTATTTATTACAGATGAGGTAGCGACTGGATTTGGGCGTACCGGGAAAATGTTTGCATGTGAACATGAAAATGTAACGCCGGATATTTTAACAGCTGGAAAAGGTTTAACGGGCGGATATTTACCAGTTGCAATCACCGTAACGACAGATGAAATTTATAATGCCTTTTTAGGCGAATATGAAGAACAAAAAACGTTTTTCCACGGTCATAGTTATACAGGGAATCCGTTAGGGTGTGCGGTAGCAATTGCGAATCTAGAACTATACGAGAAAACAAATTTAATAGAAGAAGTAGCACGTAAGACGGAATATGTGGCGACGCAATTGGAAGAGCTCTTTGCATATAAACATGTAGGGGATATTCGTCAGTGCGGGTTAATGGTTGGAATTGAACTTGTGAAGAATAAGGAAACGAAAGAAGCGTTTGAATGGACAGAGAGAGTCGGTGTTCAGGTGTGTAAACGCTCAAGAGAGCTGGGCATGATTATACGACCGCTCGGTAATACGATTGTATTTATGCCTCCTCTTGCTTCTACAATGGATGAGATTGATGATATGTTACGTATTTTGTATAAAGCAATCTCGGATGTTACGGAGGGAGAATAATGAGTGGTTTTTTCATAACAGCAACGGATACTGAAGTGGGGAAAACTGTAGTTGCAGGTGCATTAGCAGGTGTATTTAGAGAATTGGGATATAACGTAGGGGTATATAAACCGTTGCAAAGTGGACATGTTGCATCAAATCCAGAGGGAGATGCAGCAAGGTTAAAAGTATTAACAGGTGTACCGACAAAAGAAGATGAAATTTGCCCTTACTCTATTGAAGAACCGCTTGCTCCAAGACTTGCCATGAAGAGAGCTGGAAGAGTAGTACATTTAAAAGACATTATTGATCATTATAATGAACGATTGAAAGAGTGTAATAGTCTATTTGTAGAAGGTGCAGGTGGACTGGCTGTTCCATATACAGAAGACGCTTTAGTAATTGATTTCGCGAAAGAATTACAGCTTCCTCTTATTGTAGTAGCACGCCCTACATTAGGAACAGTAAATCATACAGTTTTAACGATTGCTTATGCAAAGGCACATGGCTTAACAGTAGCAGGTGTAATTTTATCCGGCTGCAAAGAATGTGAAATGGAAAGAGTACAAGAAAATAAAGAAATGATTGAAGAGCTAAGTGGAGTACCGGTTTTAGGTTTATTACCATTCTTTGAAGGTGCGTTTACAAAAGAAGAAGTCTTAGAATCTGCGAAAGAGTATATTATGATTTCAAAATTAGAGGAGTTCATCCGAAATGAATCAACCGTGGCGCACATATCTTCAAACTAAATTACAACAATTACATGAGCAAGGGCAGTATCGCAATTTGCATGTAACAGAACAGGCAGAAGAGACATGGCTTATTCGAGATGAGAAAAGGATGCTAAATTTAGCGTCAAATAATTACTTAGGGTTAGCTGGAGATGAAAGGTTAAAAGAAGCTGCTATTGCATGCACAAGAAAATATGGAACTGGGGCGACAGCATCAAGGCTCGTTGTAGGAAACTATTCACTGTATGAAGAGGTTGAGAAAAGTATATGCGATTGGAAAGGCACCGAAAAAGCCTTAGTTGTAAATAGCGGATATACCGCAAATGTTGGAGTGATTTCTTCATTAGCCTGTCGTCACGATATTGTGTTTAGTGACAAATTAAATCACGCAAGCATCGTTGATGGAATTATATTAAGCGGGGCAGAACATAAAAGGTATCGTCATAATGATTTGGATCATTTAGAGAAGCTGTTGAAAACAGCTTCTCCTGAAAAGCGGAAATTAATCGTAACTGATACTGTTTTTAGTATGGATGGTGATACTGCGTATTTGAGGGAGTTAGTGCAGCTGAAAGAGAAATACGGGGCAATCATTATAGTTGATGAAGCACATGCGAGTGGAATATATGGAATCGGCGGAGCTGGATTATCTCATATAGAAAAAGATCTTGCTCAAAAAATTGATATACATATGGGGACGTTTAGCAAGGCTTTAGGGTGTTATGGTGCGTATTTGACAGGTGATGCAATTTATATAGAATATTTACAAAATATGATGAGAAGCTTTATTTTTACTACAGCTTTACCACCGGGAACATTAGGAGCGGTACAAAAGGCAATTGAAATTGTAAAAAAAGATAATGAGAGAAGAGAGAGACTTATAGAGAATGGGGCATATTTTAGGACACATTTGCTAGAAGCTGGTTTTGATATTGGGAATAGCTCGACACATATAGTACCGATTGTAGTCGGCTCAAATGAAACAGCGTTATGGTTTAGTAAAAGGTTACAAGAGGTAGGTATTGCAGCAATTGCAATTCGTCCACCGACAGTGCCAGTTAATAGTTCACGGATCCGTTTTGCAGTTACGTCTCAACATACAATAGCTGATTTGAAATGGGCTATTCAGCATATTATACGCATTGGTAAAGAAGAGGGGTTTTTCGTATGAAAGAGCTAAAGATTATTTTTATTCCTGGGTGGGGAATGGAAGAAGGTGTTTGGACTTTAGTTCTGCCGTATTTTAAAGGATATTCTGTTCACTGTATCAATTGGCGTAATGTGAAAGAACAAAGTGAATTTGCGGGGCGAATAATAGATGTAGCAAAGGATGAAAATGTAATTTTAGTTGGATGGTCACTAGGGGCGTTAGCAGCAGTTCAAGCTCATAAAAAGATTAAGGCGAAAGGTATCGTTTTAATTGGTGGTACTGCTAAATTTACAAATACGAGCGACTATACAAGTGGATGGAATGCTTTGCATGTAGAACGGCTGAAAAAGAATGTAGCGAGAAAGAAAGAAGATACGCTCAAGCGGTTTTATGAAAATATGTTTACAAAAAATGAGCTGAAAGAGAATAAAAGGTTTGAAGATATGATAAAAGGCTTTAAAGGTGATTCTATTCAGTCTTTGCAAGTAGGTTTGGAGTATTTAATAGAAACAGATATGAGAGAAGAACTGAAAGAAATGAAAGTCCCTATACTACTAATTCATGGAGAGCAGGATGTAATATGCTCATTATCTGCAGCGCGTAGTATGGCGCAGAATGAGAATAGCATGCTCAAGGTAGTAAGGGAGGCTGGACACGCATTGTGTGTGACGAATTTCGAATATTGTGGAAATGAGATAATTCAATTTGTAGAGGGGATACGACATGATCAACAAAACGTTACTACAAAAACGGTTTAACATGGCAGCGGTATCCTACGATCAATATGCAAATGTACAAAAAAAGATGGCACATTCATTACTTTCTACATTGAATCGGCGATATAGTGCAAATTCATCGATACGTATTTTAGAACTTGGATGCGGGACAGGATATGTTACAGAACAATTATCAAACTTATTTCCGAAAGCACATATTACAGCTATTGATTTTGCTCAAAGTATGATTGCGGTTGCGGAAACTAGACGAAATGTGAAAAATGTAACATTTTACTGCGAGGATATTGAAAGATTACGACTAGAAGAAACATATGATGTCATTATTTCGAATGCCACATTTCAATGGCTAAATGATTTAAAACAAGTGATAAGAAATTTATTTCATCATTTGGCTATAGATGGGATATTACTTTTTTCAACGTTTGGGCATGAAACATTTCAAGAATTGCATGCTTCGTTCCAGCGGGCGAAAGAAGAAAAAAATATACAAAATGAAACATCAATTGGGCAACGTTTTTATTCGAAAGGTCAGTTGCGCCATATATGTGAGATAGAAACAGGGGATGTGCATGTTTCTGAAACATGTTACATAGAGAGATTTACAGAAGTTAGGGAGTTTCTGCACTCTATTCGAAAAGTAGGAGCGACCAATAGTAATGAAGAATCATATTGCCAAAGTCCCTCACTCTTTCGTGCGATGCTTCGCATATATGAAAGAGACTTCACGGAAAATGAAGGGATAATGGCGACGTATCACGCTTTATTTATGCATATAACAAAAGAGGGGAAGAGATGAAATGAAACAAGTACAAACAAAAAGGGATTGGAAAAAAATTGCATACGACGTAGTAGAAGAGAAAATGATTACGAAAGAGGATGCAATAGCGATATTAGAAGCTGATGATACAGAAGTTTTAGAAATTATGAATGCAGCTTACATCATTCGCCATCATCACTTTGGTAAGAAAGTAAAATTAAATATGATTATTAATACGAAATCTGGATTATGTCCTGAAGATTGCGGATATTGTTCACAGTCTATTATTTCAGAGGCACCGATTGATAAATATGCATGGCTAACGCAGGAAAAGATTGTAGAAGGAGCACACGAAGCAATTCGCCGTAAAGCGGGTACATATTGTATTGTAGCATCTGGCCGTCGTCCGACAGATAAAGAGGTGAATCACGTAATTGGAGCAGTTAAGGAGATTCGTGAAACGACAGATTTGAAGATTTGTTGTTGTTTAGGTTTCTTAAACGAAGATCAAGCCAGACGTTTAGCAGACGCGGGAGTGCATCGTTATAACCACAATTTAAATACACATGCAAATAATTACGAAAGCATTTGCTCCACTCATACGTATGACGATCGTGTTGATACAGTTCAAAAAGCGAAACAAGCGGGCATTTCACCATGCTCTGGGGCGATTTTTGGAATGGGAGAGACAATAGAAGAGCGTGCTGAAATTGCATTTGAATTACAACGTATAGATGCAGATTCAATTCCATGTAATTTCCTTGTTGCTGTAAAGGGTACGCCGCTTGAAGGACAAAAAGAGTTAACACCAGTAGAATGTTTAAAAGTGCTGGCGATGATGCGTTTTGTAAACCCAACGAAAGAAATTCGCATTTCAGGAGGACGTGAAATCAATTTACGTTCTGTACAGCCAATCGGTTTATTTGCAGCAAACTCTATTTTTGTTGGAGATTACTTAACGACAGCTGGACAAGAACCGACTGCAGACTGGGGTATGATTGAGGATTTAGGGTTTGAGATTGAAGAATGTGCATTATAAGATAGATAAAAAAGCAAACTTGTAAAAGAGTTTGCTTTTTTTGTAAATAAAATGTAATAAATAGTTGTGAACGTTTGATACTATTGGTTTTTGAGCGGAAAAAGAGTTTTGGTGGACGAATTTTCCAAGCCCCAATTGTACATAGTAAATATGTAATTTATATTGGGTTGGAGGATTTTACATGCACAAATATATATTAGCGATTATGACTTGTCTAATTTTACTAAAAGCAATAAGTGCTGATCCAGTTAAGGCCACCGAAAATCCTGAGCAAAAAGAGATGCAACAACGAATTGAACAACATTTTCGAACGAAAGCTGAACATTTTGGATTGAAAACAGAAGGGAAAGATTTAAAGGAAGTACGAAAAGAAATTACTATTATAGAAGAAGCGAAAAAAAGAGAGAATGTATGGAGAACAGCACAAACGCTTCGTATACAAACAGAAGGAAAAACAATGGATGAATTAATAAAAGATGTACGGAAAAAAGTAAAAAAATAAAAAAGAGGCCGCAGCCTCTTTTTATTTTTTTATGCCCATTGTTTTGATAAGTGAGCCATTTCAATCGCAGCAACTGCGGATTCATAGCCTTTATTACCAGCTTTCGTGCCCGCGCGTTCAATCGCTTGTTCAATTGTTTCTGTCGTTAATACACCGAAAATAACTGGTATGTCTGTTTGAAGTGATAAAGATGCAACACCTTTTGCTACTTCGTTACAAACGTAATCGTAATGTGTTGTAGCACCGCGAATTACAGTACCTAACGTAATAACAGCATCATACTTCCCGCTATTAGCCATTTTTTTAGCGATTAAAGGAATTTCAAATGCGCCAGGAACCCAAGCAACATCGATATCAGTTTCTTCTACACCGTGACGCTTTAATCCGTCTAAAGCGCCGCCAAGTAACTTACTTGTAATAAATTCATTAAAACGTCCAACAACAACCCCAACTTTTAATCCTGTACCAACTAAATGACCTTCGAATACCATAATAAATCTCTCCCTTAATTATAAGTTTAGTAAATGTCCTAATTTGTTTACTTTCGTTTGTAAATACGTTTTATTCTCTTCTTTTGTTGGCATTTGCAATGGTACACGCTCGATTACTTCTAAATCGTAACCTTGTAAGCCAGCAATTTTTCGCGGGTTATTCGTTAATAATCGTAAATGTTGTAAACCTAAATCTTTTAAAATTTGAGCGCCAATACCGTAATCACGCAAATCAGCTGGGAATCCAAGCTTTTCATTTGCTTCTACAGTATCGAAGCCTTCTTCTTGTAACTTATAAGCGCGAAGCTTATTAAGAAGCCCAATACCTCGTCCTTCTTGTCTCATATAAAGAAGAACGCCTTTGCCTTCACGCTCAATTTGAGCCAGTGCAGCATGGAGTTGTGGTCCGCAATCACAGCGGCACGAGCCAAATACATCTCCTGTTAAACATTCTGAATGAACGCGTACAAGTACAGGCTCTCCTGTTGAAATATCACCTTTTACGAGTGCGATATGCTCTTTCGAATCCAATGAATTAGAATAGCCAATTGCATGGAAAGTACCGAAATCTGTAGGTAATGTAATTTCCACTTCTCGCGTCACTAATGTTTCATGGTGGCGGCGATAAGCAATTAAATCTTCTATTGTAATCATTTTTATATCAAATTGTTTTGCGCACTGTATTAAATCAGGTACGCGTGCCATCGTACCGTCCTCATTAATAATTTCGCAAATAACTCCAGCTGGTTCTGCTCCGCAAAGCTGTGCTAAATCGACAGCAGCTTCTGTATGACCAGCACGGCGCAGGACACCGCCTTCTTTCGCAATTAATGGAAAGATATGTCCAGGACGATTGAAATCAGCACCTTTTGATGCAGGATTTAATAATTCTTGTATCGTAGTTGCACGTTCGTGGGCACTAATCCCTGTTGTTGTAGAAACATGATCAATACTCACTGTAAATGCAGTATGATGCGAATCTGTATTATGAGCTACCATTGGTTCTAATTGTAGACGTTCTGCGTACCCTTCCGTAATCGGTACACAAACGAGACCACGTCCATGTGTAATCATAAAGTTAATTGTTTCTGGCGTAATATACTCTGCTAAAGCGATAAAATCGCCTTCATTTTCACGGTTTTCATCATCACATACAATAACGACTTTTCCTTGTTTTAAATCTTCTAGAGCTTCTTCAATACGATGAAACATCATGCTTCCCCCTTATAGAAATCCGTTTTCTTGTAAAAAGCTTTCGCTCATTGAACCTGTTCGTTTTACAGGTTTAGAAATAAAGCGTTCGATGTATTTACCAATCATGTCACACTCAATGTTTACGATGTCACCGGCATTCTTTTCTCCGATAACAGATTCACTTACTGTGTGCGGGATGAGTGAAATTGTAATGGAAGATTCGTCTATATCAAATATTGTTAAACTCGTTCCATCAACAGCGACGGACCCTTTATGCAAACAATAGCGTAGCAATTCATCAGAAATAGCTATTTTGTAATAGAGGGCATTATAATGTTGTTTTTTGTTTAATATCGTTCCGATGCCATCGATATGTCCTGAAACGAAATGTCCACCGAATCGTCCGTTTGCAGCCATTGCTCGCTCTAAATTTACTTTACAGTGCGGTTTAAGCATGCGAAGGGATGTTGATTGCATCGTTTCGGGCATTGCATCCACTGTGAATGAAGTTGTTGTGAAACTCGTTACAGTTAAGCAAATACCGTTAACCGCGATACTGTCACCTAAGTGAACATCTGATAAAATTTTATTTGCATGGATCGTTAACTTCATCGATTCTCCGCTTTGTTGCATGTTTGCAATCGTTCCTAATTCTTCTACAATTCCTGTAAACATTCCGTCACCTCACTTCGGGCATTCGCAACGATTTTTATATCATCGCCAATTTGTTTCATCTCTTGAATTTCCAAGGAAAGTGCATCTTGTAATTTTGAAAAACCATTTCCGCCAAATAAAGTAGGAGCGTCTTGCCCGCCAATTAATTTTGGGCTTATATAAGTCACAATTTCATTGAAATACTTTGTTTGTAAGAAACTCGTATGAACTGTTTGACCACCTTCGACGAAAAGAGAAAGGATTTGTTTTTCGCCAAGTAAGTGTAAGAGATCTTGGATTTCAATTTGCTTCGTTTTCATTTGGAAAATAGCTATATTTTCAGATTCATAAGAAGCTATTTTCTCTTTATTTACATCCTTACCGACAATAATCCATGTCGGTGCTAAACCATCTGTTATGACATGAGAAGATGGTGGCGTTCGTAAATGGTTATCTAAAATAACGCGAATAGGATGTTTCCCCCCATTTGGAATTCTTGTCGTTAAATGTGGATTATCAGCGATAACCGTATTCACTCCAACGAGAATCGCATCATGTGTATGGCGATATTGGTGAACATCAGCTCGTGCTTCTTCCCCTGTAATCCACTTACTTTCACCAGTTACAGTTGCTGTTTTTCCATCTAAGCTCATCGCTGTTTTTATTGTTACAAATGGGCGTTTCGTTTTCATGTAGTGAAAAAAGTAACGATTTAATAAAACTGCTTCTGCTTCAAGAACACCGGTAGTTACTTCGATACCAGCTTCTTCTAATCTCCTTTTTCCATTACCAGAAACGAGAGGATTGCAATCAAGAGTAGCAATTACAACCCGTTTGACTCCTTTTTTGATGAGCAATTCACAGCAAGGTGGTGTTTTTCCAAAATGGCTACAAGGTTCAAGAGTTACATAAACGGTAGCTCCTTTTGCCTTCTCACCAGCCATATGAAGGGCGTGAACTTCTGCGTGTCCTTCACCAGCACGTAAATGGGCGCCCATACCGACGATGTTTCCATCTTTTATAACAACAGCACCAACCATAGGATTTGGGCTTGTTTGCCCAGATGTCCCTTCTGCTAACTGCAAGGCAATCCTCATATATTCTTGATCTGTCATTCTCTTCACCTCTCCTAAAAAAATCAAAAAACCCCAAGGATTTAATATCCTTGGGGTTTGGGAGACGTGATTTCTAGAAATATAGTTTGAATACGAAAGCATAGGAAAGAAACCTAACGATAATTGATATTTCTGCATAAGGAAAAAGCCTAGCAAAATATCGAATTTTTCAAACGCTAGTTGTCTCTTTTTATTTCAGTATAAAAAAATGAGTATAGAAAACTAAACATATATAAAGAATCAAAATGAACCTTTAAAAATATGCATACTGAAATAAAAGTGTATTCACTATATAAAAAACTAGAAACATATCCTTCTCCCATCCAGACTATACTGTCGGCCCTAGAGTTTCACTAGATCCACCGTTTTCAAGTTGAAAACGGGTCACGGACTTAGAAGTTTGCACTTCATCACCGCCGGTTGGGAATTTCACCCGACCCCGAAGGATGTTGTTTGCTCAAATTATAGCACAAAAAAAATAAAAGGCTAGAAAAAAATATTCGAATGTGAAGAATTGTGTGAAAATATATGTAGGCTGGAATGGAGACAAAAGTATTAGAAATGTTGTAAGGAGAAGGGATATAACGGAGTTACTAAAAAGAAAAAACATGCACAAAAAAATGTGCATGTCACATGTTAAATTATTCTGCCTCTGGTGCTCTAACAACAGACTCGAATTTACCTTTATGCGAAGCATCGCAATAAGGCATATTTTTTGATAAACCACAACGGCATAAAGAAAATGCCGGTTTTGCTGGGAATACATTCCCTTGTGAATCGACTAATTCCACGTCCCCTGTAACGCGAAAAGAGCCATTATCATTTACTTTAATTTGTACTTTTGCCAACGTTATCCCTCCTTCCCAAACGCTTAATTCCATCATATAATCAAGAGAAGTGCTTGACAATATAAAGTGAAACTTTAATCAATGGGGGAGGTATCCCCCGCTGATTATTAGTTGAACCAATCGGGCTTTTAGGGGCAGTTAATCTCCCACCTAACTTCTTTGTTTCAGCCGAATTTTGAGGTGGGAGTTTTACTGCCCGCAAATAGCGGGGCAAAAAGAGCACTTTGTTTGAAAGAGAAGACAGTGTTATAATGTTTTTTATAACTGACTAGAGTAAGGTGACGAGAGATGGATAAACAATTACATACATTACGAAACATTGCAAATGAGCGCACGTGGGCATCATTTTTGAATGATAATCATCCATATAGTTTGTTACATTGGTCCATTGCAGGTGTAGGGCAAGAGGCAAAGGATGTTTGGTTACTTCAAGATGAAGTAACATTTCAAACGACAGAATTTCCAACACTGGATGAAGCAGTGCAATGGATTTCTGAAAACATGGAACAAGTTACAGACGTTTTAGCGCAATAAAAAAAACAGGCTTATGCAAGCCTGTTTTTTGTTTCTTTTACATATGATTTTAAAAATTGATCAACGGCTGCTTCATACTCTTCTTTATTTTCGTTATAAGAGCAAGCGTGTGCGCCGCGTTCTGCAATATAAAGTTGTTTATTGTTTTCTTTTGCTTCATATAGTGCTTTCGTCATATCAGCTAAAATATAATCATCATCTTTACTATGAATAAAGAGGACGGGATTTTGAATGTTTTTTATACAATCGATTGGTGAAACTTCACGAATCGTATAACCGTCACGTACTTTTAAAAAAGCATTTGCTAAAGGTAATAAAGGCCATTTAGGTAAATGGAATTCAACCTTTAAACGGTGTTGTAACTGCCCGTAGAAATCAGAAAAAGGACAATCTGCAATATAGAAATCAGCACCATCTTCTACAAGTCCTGCATATTGAAGAAGTGTTGCAGCTCCCATAGATTCACCATGAATACCGAGTGTTATATTTGTTCCAAAACGACTTTTTAGCCAGTCAACTACAGATTTTAAATCATGTTTTTCATAGTATCCATAGCTTGTTGTTTTTCCACCAGTTTTACCATGACGACGATGATCATAAATAACGACATTATATCCTCTGTTTAAAAATAACCTTGCATATTTTACAGAGTTCATTTTATTTACAGTTACGCCGTGACAAAAAATCATAAACTTATTGGAATGACCAGCAGGAATGTAATATCCGTGAAGATCATATCCAAATTGCGAAGGAATATGAATTTCTTCTTTATGAAGAGCATCAAAATCCTCTATACGAAAATGTTTTTTCGTTTCTCTTTCGAGTACTTCTTCCTCTGTTTTTTTCTTTAAGTACATCACTTTATTTGTAAAGAAAATCCCAAGGGCAGTTATTGCACCTAGTATAGTAAACAATGCTGCAAAAAAACGTTTCATACTTTACCTCATCCTCCAAATACCGTTACATGTGATACACTTACATTGTATCACAATGATAGAAAAGGGGAGAAATAGGAAATGGTGTATATACAAAAAATTACGCCGGCGATGAAAGAAACAATCCGAATATTCATGTGTGAGAACTGGGGGAGTTCATTGATGGTTTCGCGTGGTAAGGGGCATCAGTTAGAAGAATTGCCAGGATTTGTTGCGTTATTAGATGACAGAATAATCGGAATTATAACGTATGAAGTGACCGGAAATATGTGCGAAATTGTATCGTTAGATAGCTTTGAAGAAAGAAAAGGAATAGGGACGAAACTTGTGGACTGTGTATTACAAGTTGCAAAAGAGAAACATTGCAAGGAGGTATGGCTCATTACAACAAATGATAATATGAACGCTTTACGCTTTTACCAAAAACGGAACTTTATGATGACCAATTTATATGTGAATGCAGTGGAAGAGGCGCGAAAAATAAAGAAAGAAATTCCACGTATCGGATATGATAATATTCCAATTGTACATGAAATTCAGTTGGGGTATCACTTAACGAATTGATGTAACAATTTTCAGGAATATAAGTTATTAATCTTGACGAAAATTGTAATTTAGGTTACCGTAAAATTGTAATCTATTACCATATTAAGGGGTGACGATGTGGCAACTATACGTGATGTTGCAAAATTGGCAGGTGTTTCAGTCGCAACCGTTTCACGAGTTATTAATGAAAAAGGATACGTTCATGAGGACACAGTAAAACAAGTAAAGGAAGCAATTGAGGAATTACGTTATAGGCCAAATAGTGCAACAAAGCCATTGTTTAAACAAAATTCAACGATAATTGCATTACTTGTAGATAATTTATATGACCTATCAAACATCACTTTGCTACATTGTATTGAGGAAATAGCGTATAAAGAAGGATATCAAATCATTGTTTGTAATATAGAGAATAAAGATAGATACATACATATGTTGAAAGAAAATAACGTTGCAGGTGTTATTGTGACAAGATCAGTCTTTAAAAGTATAGGAGAAATTTCACTTCCGTTTGTTGTGATTGATGAAAAAAAATCCTATGCAAATCATTATGAAAGTGGACAAAGGGCGGTTTCTGTATTAAAAGAGAAAGGCTGTCACTTTCTTGCTTATTTCGATGAGGGAGAAGATAGTGAAGAAATGGAAGAGCACATATCAGGATTTTTAGACGCTGTTTGGGAGGAAGGAATCTCTTATCGAGAAGTATGTGTACAAGGGTATACGAATAAACAGTTTATTACATTATTGCAAAACAATCCGTATATAGATGGAATTGTAGCCTCAAGTGATCAGATTGCTATTGAGTTAATTCGGTCAGCGAGATTTCTAAATATACATATACCAGATAAATTGAAAATTATTGGGCCGAATGGGAGTATGGAGTGTGAATGGATAGCTCCATCACTACCGGCAATTGAAAGCTATGTCGAAGATAATGGGAAAATAGCTTTTCAACAATTAAAAGGAAAAATAAAAAAGTAAAAGGTGCGTATAAAACGCACCTTTTATAATGTAATTGCGGCAATAAAGCCGAATATAAGTAACGGTATATTATAATGCAGAAAAGTCGGTACACATGTATCCCATATATGATGGTGTTGACCATCAGCATTTAAACCTGATGTTGGTCCAAGTGTACTATCTGACGCTGGAGATCCGGCATCACCTAGCGCTCCGGCTGTACCGATAATTGCAATTGTGGCCATTGGACTAAATCCAAGCTGCATGCAAAGAGGTACAAAAATTGTTGTTAAGATAGGAATGGTTGAAAAGGATGAACCAATTCCCATCGTAACGAGAAGTCCAATAATAAGCATAAGAAATGCAGCGAGTGGTTTGTTATTTCCGATTATATGAGCACTCGTTTGCACGAGAGATTCAACATGTCCTGTTTTTCGAAGAACAGCGCCAAATCCAGCGGCAGCAATCATAACAAAACCGATAAAGGACATCATACGCATTCCGCTTGTTAATATCGCATCTGCTTCTTTAAGTGGTAGACTACCACTTACTGATAAAACGATAATCCCCGCTAAAGCACCGAAAATCATTGATTCTGTTGCTAATTGAACAGTTAATGTGGCTATGATAGATAATAATCCGAAAGTAATGCTCCGTTTTGTATAGGGAACGATTTCATTTGCAGTAGTATGAATTTGTTCTGTTTCATACGTACGAGGTTTTCGGTATGTAATGAATACCGCTACACATAATCCGATAATCATACCGATTGCTGGAATAGTCATTGCTTTTGGAATAAGCGCGACATCAAATGTAAGACCGCTTTGCGCAGCATTTGTTTGCAATACGTCATGATAAATTTTTCCGAACCCTGCTGGAATCCACATATAAGGAGTAATCAATCCGAATGTAATAATACATGTAACAAGTCTGCGATCCACTTTCAGCTCATTTAATACTTTTAAAAGTGCTGGAATTAAGATGGGGATGAAAGCGATATGAACAGGAATCACATTTTGTGAGAAACAAGCCATCGTTAAAATGATGAATAAAATAAGTATTTTAGAATAAACTTGTTTTTTCGTGTCTTGTTCATTGCCAATCCATTTTAATGCAGTTTGAATCATGGCATCTGGAAGTCCTGTTTTGGAAAGGGAAATAGCGAAACCGCCAAGCATTGCATAACTTAAAGCGATTGGAGCACTGTTACCAAGACCAGTTGTAAAAGTATTAATAGTTTCTGAAATACCGAGTCCGCCGATAATTCCGCCTGTTAAAGCTCCAACAATGATGGCGACAATGACCTGGACACGTAACAAACTAAGCAATAGCATAACTGCTACTGCGACGAGTACAGCGTTCATAATAAATGTAATCTCCCTAAATTTTTATTGTGTTAAGGCAAGTAAATATGAAGCACTTTGCTATATTTATACATAGTTGCGACATATTATTATAAAATGTTTTCTATGAAATGTAAAAGAGCCTTTTGTTACGAATGCTGAAAAGCTAGCTCTTGTTTAATTGATTGTAAAGAATTAGCAAATAGTTCTGGTTCTTCTAAATCAGGAGAATGTGCTGAATTTGGGAACCAAATCATTTTTTTTATGGGTGCTTCCATAACATCACAATATTCTTGAACGAGTGCATAAGGAGTTTGATAATCATAACGACCAGAACAAAAATAAACTGGAATAGATAAACTTGAAATAGAAGAAAAGAAATCAATTGTCAGCATTTCTTCCCATAAAACACCAGATTTTAAGTTTCCTGCGAGAAATTTGAACCAATCTAATAGCGTATATTCAGGAGAAAAGAAGCCTTTTCGTATGAAAGAAAAGGAAGATCCATTTTGAATTGCACCCCCGAATGTGCCAAGCCACTTTCTTTGAATAATGAGACGTCTCGTATCTAAAAATGGTGGTTTACCTAATTTTAAAAGGGAAGCTAATGCTTTTTTATGATCATGTTTTTTGGCAGAGCTAATTAAATGTTGATATAGTAGTTCTTCATTTTGTTTCATATGTACAATTTGTCCAATACCAATGTAAGCTTCGATATACTTTGGATATCGATGTGCTATGTTAAGCCCAATAATACTCCCCCAAGAATGACCAGCAAGAAATAGTTTTTGTTTATTGAATTTTTTAAGTACATATTGAATAACTTCTTTTGCATCGGAAACGAATTGTTCGATTGTAAAATTTGCCCCGAAATCTTTCATTGAAAAGGATTTACCTGCCCCGCGCTGATCCCAATTAATAACGATAAAGTGTTTCTCCAATTCTTTTTGAAAATGACGAATAAATCCGATTTGTGCCATACCAGGTCCGCCGTGACAACATAATAAAATAGGCTGCTCTACGTTTTGACCGCGTATAAGGAGAGTTTGTTTTCGATTATTAATCATAACGCTTTCCATCGTAGCGACACTATTAGGAATGAGTTGTTTATTTTCATTATAGAACTGTGGGGTATAGCTACGAAAAAGCATATTGAAACCCTCCTTTTCTGAAATCGTATGAATCGCACAGGCTATTCGTTTTGCATATACTGTTAGAAAATCATTGTAACATACCATACTAGTGTCATTTCAATACGGGAGGAGGGGAGATTGTGACGATTGGAGAAATTATAGATTGTTTAAATAGACGTGAATCCATCGCTATTATAGCGAAACGCCTTGAAATAAGTCCATATACACTATCGAAGAAATTAAGATTAATTGGATATGAATATGACGGAGAGCAGAAGAAACGTATTTTTGTAGGAGATGGAGAAGAACCACGTCACTTACAACTCCAAGAAGCGACCGCCCTTCAACATGAGAAAACAGATTATCAATTATTAATTTATGAGCAATTACAAAGCATTTATGAATTATTAAGAAAAAGAGAAGAAGTAAGCGCGCCAATTATGAGTATAAGTACAGAAAAAAAGAAACGTACTTTTTCTATTAATAAAGAAATATTAGCAAAATTAGACGTTATATCAGAATCAAAAGGAATTCAAAAGTCTAAACTTGTAGAAGAGGCGTTACAACAATTTTTACAACAATATGATTTTAATAAAACATCACATTTTGATAACTAAAGAAAAGGATACTATGTTCATTGTAAGAACGAGTATCCTTTTTAGGTTTCACATATATTACGGATAAAATAAAAGGTCCGTGTGTATTTTTTAAGATGAAAAATTAAGATTGTTTATTCTGAGCGTACTTAATTTATTTTTTGAATTCTACCATCAATAATTGGCTGAATAGGTTCTTTTAATTGTTTTACGTAATCGACTAGCGCTTCAAAGTCGTTTGGACCAGTTTCTGCATTTTTACCATTTTTAAATGATACGAATCCATCACCGCCAGAAGCTAAGAAGGCATTTGCCACTACGCTATACGTTTTAGATGAAGATAACTCTTCGCCGTTTGTTAAACGTATATTTGTAACTTTTTCACCGTTTGGTTTATTTGCATCCCACGTATATTGAATACCTGAAATTTGAAGCATTCTCGTCGTTCCTTTTTGCCATTGCTGATTTAAAATGTCGCGAATATCTTGGCCTGTTAAATCTACCTTAATCAATTGGTTTCCGAAAGGTTGAATGCCGTATAATTCGCCCCATGTAATATCGCCAGCATCTAAGTCATTACGAATACCACCAGGATTCATAAGTGCGATTTGAGCTTGCATCGTTTGACGCTGTGCGTCGGCAATTACATTCCCAAGAGTAGATTCACCAGCATCATTTTGTTTACGGTCGATAGGTGCTGTAGATTTTCCTACAACTTCATTTACAAGTGGTGCGATTTTTTCTTTATATTGATCTAGTTTTTGTTTTACTTGTTTATCAGGCTCTACACCTTCATGATATGTTGTAATCACTTCAGCTTTTTTCTTTACAATATCTTTTGTTTTACGATCAATTGTCACATCTACGTCTGAGAAAGCTGTTCCATAAGAGTTCGCTTGGACGATTAGTTTATTATTTACAGTACCATTTACATATGTGTGACTATGCCCACCGAAAATAACATCAACTTCCGGATCTGTTTCATTTGCAATTCGAGTAAGGTCTCCATTTGTCACGCCAGAATCATCAGTTGTTCCGCCGACATGGGCAAGGACGACGATGGATTTAACACCGAGACGCTTTAATTGCTGCGCGGATTTATTAATTGCTTCTACTTCGTCAGTGATCTGTACATTTTTAAGCATGGTAGGCATAACGACATTTGGTGTATCAGTTGTAACAACTCCAATGAATCCTACAGGAACACCATCAACCATTTTTACAGTAAATGGTGGTAAAAATAAGCGACCAGTTGATTTGTTATAGAAATTTGCAGCGACATAAGGGAAGTTTGCGCCTTTGAAATTGCCTGTTTTTTCATGGTAACCACCATAAATAAGTCGGCGCATTTCATCAATACCTTCATCAAATTCATGGTTTCCGATTGTACCAACATCGAATTTTAAGTCATTTAAAAATTCAATCGTTGGTTCGTCTTGTAATAACGCTGAAACTGGTGGACTAGCTCCGACAATATCGCCAGCATGTACGAGAAGTGTATTAGGGTTTTGCTTTTTACGTTCTTTTAAATAAGTAGCTAAGTAATCAGCGCCACCAGCTTCTTTGTTATTAATTTTTTTAACAGTATCTAGTTGTCCATGAAAATCATTAATACCAAGCATTTGTACGTCTATGTAGCGGTTTTGTTCAGCTGGAGTCTGAGATGGGGGAGCGGCAAATACGCTTGAAAAAGTAATGGTGCTTAAAACGGCAACAGCAGGAATGATTTTTTTCCACATAATTCATTTCTCCTTTTTTTTTATAATCTGACATCATACGACATAATTTTAATAGATTCATAGGATTATATCCATATAAAAATTTAGTTTTTTCGAAAAATTAACATATTTACAAAAGATGAATAATAGAGTAAAGAGCCTTTTTTATTGTCGAGTTCATTGTGTATCTACTATAATGGAGAAAAAAGTAAAAGGTGAGTAGCATGAAGAAAAAGAAACAAAGACAAATGCAAAGACAATCGCAAGTGAATAAACTAGAGAAAGAGTCGCTTACATTAGGTGATCAATTAAATGATTCACTCATGCAGCAATTAAAGAATAAGAAGAAAGAATTGCAAGTGAGAGAAGAGGAAAAAGAGGCAGCTGAACTGGAAAGAAAGCGCCAAGAACAAAAAGAACGTGAAAAGAATAAATCATTTGAAGAACTGTTAAGTGAAAGTAGCCTTACTTGGAAAGACTTTAAATAATATAAAAAATGATCAGTGAATACCGCTGATCATTTTTTTGACGAGCTTGTAAGAAAAGGGGAGTTTAAATGAGGAAAATTGTAGTCGTTCCGCATGAAAATCATTGGAACGAAAAATTTCAAATAGAGGCCGAAAGATTAAAATCGGCGATGCCAGAAATGGTGAAAGTCCATCATATTGGAAGCACGTCAGTGCCAGGACTGGCAGCAAAACCAATTATAGATATGATTATGGAAGTAGAGAGTATCGACAGAGTAGATCATTGGAATGAACGTTTTAAAGAGCTTGGTTACATCGTAAAAGGGGAAAACGGTATTTCAAGACGTCGTTATTTTATTCATGGAACTGAGGAAAAACGCTCGTATCACTTACACGTGTTTGAAAAAGGAAATCCTGAGATAGTAAGGCATTTAGCATTTCGTGATTATATGATGGCTCATTGTGAAGAAGCTGAGGCATATGCAACTTTAAAGAAAGAATTAGCTGAAAAGTATACATATGATGGTACGTTATATACGGAAGGGAAAAATGAGTTTGTACGTAATGTTGATGAAAAAGCGAAGAAATGGATAGAAAATAACGTGAATGAATGAGTTCGCATTATTTTTTAAGGTGTATAAATTTATCCGACTTTAATGGGCAGTAAGACCCCCACCTCAAAATGCAGCGAAAGCAAAGAAGTTAGGTGGGGGATCAACTGCCCATAAAAGTCCGATTGGTTCAACTAATAATCAGTGGGGGATGAAGAAAACCCCCACTGATTAAAGTTTCACTTTATTATGTAAACTGTACATATGTTTTGACTTTTTGGTTGAATCTTGTTGAAATAAAGTGGTGGCTTATAAAAAAATGTAAGAATGAAAGGGAGACGACTGTGCACATTCCAACAACTACACTTCATAATGGCGTAAAAATGCCGATGATTGGTCTAGGCGTTTATAAAGCGAAAGAAGGCGACGAAGTAAAACAAGCAGTAAAAACAGCGTTAGAAGTTGGATACCGTTCGATTGATACAGCAACTGTATATGAAAATGAAAGCGGTGTCGGAGAAGCGGTTCGTGAATCAGGGATTCCGAGAGAAGACATATTTATTACAACAAAAGTTTGGAACGACGATCAAGGATACGAGGAAACACTTGAGGCGTTTGAAAAAAGCTTAAAGAAATTACAAATGGACTATGTAGATTTATATTTAATACATTGGCCAATAAGAGGGAAGTATGTCGATACGTACCGAGCGTTAGAAAAACTGTATGAAGAAGGTAAAGTGCGCGCGATTGGTGTTTCTAATTTTCATAAACATCATTTAGAACTGTTATTACCAAATTGTAAAGTGAAGCCGATGGTCAACCAAGTGGAACTTCATCCGATGTTAGCGCAATTTGAATTGCGTAATTTCTGTCAAGGTGAGCAAATTCAAATGGAAGCATGGAGCCCATTAATGAGAGGCGGGGAAGTATTTCAGCACCCGATTATTCAGGCCATTGCTACCAAATATGATAAAACACCTGCGCAAGTTATATTAAGATGGGATATTCAGAGCGGGGTAGTGACGATTCCTAAATCTGTTACACCATCCCGTATTAAAGAGAATTTTACTATCTTTGATTTTGCACTAACGGAAGAAGAGATGACTCAAATTAATACGTTAAATCGTAATTTACATGTAGGAACGAATCCTGATAAATATGATACGCTATAAAAAGACGCTACCATACTGGTAGCGTCTTTTTAACGATGTAAATCATAGGTATCACATTTAGCAATTTGCTGAAGTTGTATATATTCTGCTGTTGTTAACTGTGTTTGTTTACTAGCCTGTACATTTTCCTGCAATTGTTGAATAGAGCTTGCACCAGGTATAACAGCTGCAACAGTTTCGTTATGTAAGCAATATTGAATAACTGTTCCTGTTAAAGAGCTTTCTCCGATTATTTCTTTTACACTATCCAGTGTCGCATATAATTCATCGTAAGAATAAGAAAGGTAATCCTTTTCTTTTACTCTTTCTATCTTTCTTGCATTCTTGTCAGTTAGAATTCCTTTTGCAAGTGGTCCGCGAGCAATGACGCTAATTTGATGTTCATTAAGAAGCGGGAACCATTCTTCGGGGCGACGATTTAAAAGGCTATATTCCATTAGTACACTAACGATATTTGAACGTTTTGCATACTCACGGATGACATTTGGACGTATAGAAGAAATACCGTAATGGCGAATGATACCTTCTTTTTTTAATTCTTCAAAGGCTTCAATTGTTTCATCTATAGGATCTTCAATCGTCCCGCCGTGAAGTTGATAAAGATCAATATAATCAGTTTGAAGTCTACGTAAACTTTCTTTCACTTCAGCCTTTATGTAATTCTTAGAAGGATCCCAAGACCAGCCATTTTTTTCTTCTGTCCATCGATTTCCAACCTTCGTTGTAAGAACAATTTGGTCTCGTTTCCCTTTTAAGGCTTTTCCAACAAATTCTTCGTTTAATCCATAATCATATAAATCCGCTGTATCAAAAAAATTGATTCCTAAATCGATTGCTTCATCGATAATACGCATAGCTTCTGTTTCAGATGTACCGAGAGACATGCAGCCAAGGCCCATTTCTGTAACAAACAAATCTGAGTTTCCTAATTGACGTTTTTTCATAGGTCAACCTCCTTACCTTTATTGTACGAGAGGGAAAAGAGGTTGACAAACGTTTACTTTCAATCCCACATTTACTCCCCATAAAAGTTCGATTGATATGGCTAATAATTAGAGGGGGGACGGGCCAATCCGATTAATGTTTCACTTTATTTGCTGTAATCCACTCTTGTACAGTTGTATACTCTTTGCCATATTGTTTTAGCTTATGGCGAATTTGCCATGCTTTTCCGACTAAAGTGACGCGATTTGGTAAAATATAAACTTTCATTTCTATCACGCTCCTTTCAATGTGGTAAAATGTATGAGGAAAGAATAGGAAATAGAACAGGGAGATGAAGTAGTATGAGTAATCTTGCAGAGAGAACAGTAAAAACTGAGCCAATTTTTGATGGTAGAGTTATAAAAGTTCGTGTTGATGATGTAGTATTACCAAATGGAGCAATGAGTAAACGTGAAATTGTAAATCACCCTGGTGCAGTTGCTATTATTGCTATTACTGATGAGGGGAAAATTGTGCTTGTTGAGCAGTATCGTAAAGCGCTTGAAAAGGCGATTATAGAAATTCCGGCCGGCAAGTTAGAACCTGGTGAAAAACCTGAGGTGACAGCAGTTCGTGAATTAGAAGAGGAAACAGGATATGTATGTGAAAATATGGAGTTTATTACTTCTTTCTATACATCTCCAGGATTTGCAGATGAAATTTTATATGTATATAAAGCGACAGGTTTGACGAAAAAAGAAAATAAAGCCGAGTTAGATGAAGATGAGTTTGTGGAATTGATGGAGGTATCGTTAGAAGAAGCGACTACTCTTATGAAAGATCTTCGTATTCATGATGCGAAAACAATGTTTGCAGTACAATATTTACAACTACAAAAATAAACACTCGCCAAAGGCGAGTGTTTTTTAATTGATTTTTGCGTATACGCGTGCATCACGTAAGCTACCATCTGGTGCTATGAAATCATTTTCCATTGTACCTTCTAGAATAAATTCTAAACGTTCTGCTAGGTTACATGCATTTGTATTTGTTGCATCAATACGAATTTCAATTCTTCTAGCACTTAGCTTATCAAAGGCAAATTGAATGGCACCTTTAATTGCTTCAGTCATATAGCCTTGTTTTGTATAAGCGCTATGCAGCCAGAAGTGAAGTGAAAACTTTGGAATATCCCAATTTTCAGGCTTGAGCGTTATAGCTCCGATGAATGTACCAGATACTTTATCGTATAAGTGAAAATCAAGTGTTTCACGAAGTAAAAACTGTCCGTGAGCGTTACGAACGATTTCTTCAGCACTTTCTTCTGTTTCAGCGTTAATTGGCATCCACGGTACTAAGTCTTCTAGAGAAGCTTGGATTGCTTCATACACTTCTGCACCATCACCTGGAAATGGCTTACGAACTTGTAAGCGTTCAGTTTGAAATAATGTTGGAAAATCTAATAATAATGGTTTCAAGAGAAATCCCTCCTATTCTCTACTTTTTAGTTTAGCAAAGTAGAGCGGAATTTCAATGTTAATTCGTCATACTTTTTTCTTTCTTTCATACATTTTTAGTAAGAGTGTGAACGGAGGGAAGAAAAATGTGGCGAAAAACTTGGCAAGACCGCGTAATGTCTCACATACAGGAAAACTCTTCATTATATATATTTAACGCTGTTTTATTATTGATGGGAGTAATATTTGGGGCGATTCTTGTAAATAGTTTACAATTAAATCAAAAACAAGATTTATCATTTTATTTACAACGTTTTTTTGGACAAGTTTCTAAAGGAGAATTTGCTATTGCAGGCGAAATGTTTCGAGAAAGTTACTTTTCGCAATTAAAATACATTGGATTTATTTGGATTTTGGGGATTTCAATTATTGGATTGCCACTTATTTTTATTTTATTATTTGTAAAAGGAGTAGTTGTCGGATTTACAGTAGGTTTTTTAGTAAGTCAGCATGGATGGAATGGATTATTACTAGCATTCGTTTCTGTATTGCCACAAAATCTCATTATCATTCCAGTATTTCTCGTTATGACAACAATTGCCGCAAGCTTTTCCTTACGCATGATTAGGCATCAATTTATCCGGAAAATAACCGAGCCGCTATTACCATTATTAATTCGTTATACATGCTTCTTTCTTGTAATTGGAGCGGTGTTAGCTCTTGCTTCTAGTGTAGAAGCTTATGCATCACCAGTTTTAATGAAAGAAGTCGTTGAGGCTATTAATAAACAATAAATACTTTTTGAGAATGATTATCAATTTGTTTTTATTGTTTTTCTTTTGACAGAAGCCCTTCTTCTGATATAATGGTGTAAGAGTGGCGAGGAGGGAGTAGTACCGAATGGAAGAAAGAATTGAACGAATTAAGAAGCAATTACATGCAGCGAGCTACAAATTAACACCGCAACGTGAAGCAACAGTTCGTGTGCTGCTAGAAAATGAAGAAGATCATTTAAGCGCAGAAGATGTTTACCTCCTTGTAAAAGAAAAGTCGCCAGAGATCGGATTAGCAACCGTCTATCGAACTTTAGAACTATTATCTGAGTTAAAAGTTGTCGATAAGATTAACTTCGGAGACGGTGTTTCACGCTATGACTTACGCCAAGAAGGTGCGCAGCGTTTCCACCATCATTTGATTTGTACACAATGTGGTGCTGTACAAGAAATACAAGAAGATTTACTTGGTGAAGTGGAAAGGAAAGTAGAACGTGACTGGAGCTTTAAGGTGAAAGATCATCGTTTAACATTCCATGGGATTTGTAAAAATTGTCAAGAAAATGAAACGGATGAAAAATAACCTTTTCCTATTTATCTAGGAAGAGGTTTTTTATTTGAATAAGGTATAAATTGGTGAAAGCTTGGCATATGTTGTAATAACTTATATTTTGGAGGAATTTACAATGCGCCGAGCTTTAAAATTAACTTTTGATGGAATAAAAGTATTTTTATTATTTACAAGTTGTACGATTTTGTTTTATTTCGCTATACTATGGATAAATGAAGAATATGAAAGCTATCATCGTTATGAAAAGCCAAAAGAAGAGACTGTAGAAAAAGTATCAGGGAATGAAGAGCCGGCAAAGGATGCTTTCGTAAATAGAATGATGTTTTTCTATGAAAATGGGGAGTAGTGTAGATTGGAAGATCAATTAAAAGATTTTATTCATTATATGGTTGTCGAAAAAGGGCTAGCGAAAAATACAGTTATATCTTATGAACGTGATTTAAAAAGTTATGTAAAGTATTTGCAAAATGTAGAACAAGCGAAAAGTTTTCATGAAGTGACACGCTTGCACATTGTTAATTTTCTGCAGCACTTAAAAGAAAACGGAAAATCTTCGAAAACATTAGCGCGTCATATCGCATCGATTCGTTCGTTTCATCAATTTTTACTTCGTGAACGAGCGGTAGAGCACGATCCATCCGTACATATTGAAACGCCACAAGGAGAACGGAAATTACCGAAAGTATTATCAGTCGATGAAGTAGAGGCGTTACTTCAGACACCGAAAATGACGAGTGCTTTTGGGGTTCGTGATAAAGCGATGCTAGAGTTACTGTATGCAACGGGACTTCGTGTTTCAGAATTAATTGCCTTAAATTTAGAAGATGTACATTTAACGATGGGATTTGTTCGTTGCATAGGGAAAGGGAATAAAGAAAGAATTATTCCATTAGGAAGTTTAGCGACGGAAGCGATTCAAAAGTATATTGAAAAGGGAAGAAGAGAATTGATGGGTAAAAAAGTAGTAGATGCACTCTTTTTAAACCATCATGGGAATCGATTATCAAGACAAGGTTTTTGGAAAATTTTAAAACGATTGGCGAAAGAAGCAAATATTGAAAAAGAGCTTACACCTCATACGTTGCGCCATTCTTTTGCTACGCATTTATTAGAAAATGGAGCAGACTTGCGCGCTGTGCAAGAAATGCTTGGACATGCAGATATTTCAACGACGCAAATTTATACGCATGTTTCAAAAGCTAGATTAAAAGATGTATATAAACAGTTTCATCCGAGAGCATAGTCACTATGCTCTTTTTTCATAGATTCAAAAGGCTATAGTACTTCACAGAAACTTCACAAACATTTCGTACATTGTTTTCAGCAGAAGACTAGAATATTACAATGTATTTCCTCTATACTAAATAAAGTACAAAGGAGGAAATGATGATGAAAAAACTTATTATGACTTTATTTATCGCGATGCTAGCATTGGCTGGCTGTAATACAAACAAAGAAGAACCGAAAAAAGAACAGAAACTGGAAGCTGTAAAAGTAGCAGTTCAAACAAATCCGAAAGAAATTAAACCTGGTGAAAAAACAGAAGTACAAGCACTTGTTACACAAGGAAAAGAAAAGGTAACGGATGCTGATGATGTAAAGTTCGAAATTTGGAAAGCTGGCGAAGAAAAGCGCGAGATGTTAGATGGGAAGCATAAAGGAAAAGGTGTTTATGCTGTAGAGAAAACGTTTGAAACGGATGGAGTATATCATATTATCGCTCACACAAATGCGCGTGAAATGCATGTTATGCCAGAAGTGAAAGTCGCTGTAGGAAATGCGAAAGTAGAAGATGTGAAAAAAGAAAATAGTGATCACGGTGCAGGGCACGGCGATCATAAAAGCGATACAATGATCCACCTTATGGCTGGTGACATAAAAGCAAATGCAGAATCAACAATGAAAGTTCATTTAAAACAAAAAGAAGAAGCGTTAACTGGTGCTGAAGTACAACTTGAGATTTGGAAAGATGGTGTTGAAAAGCACGAATTTATTCCAGCGAAAGAAGGAAATAAAGGAGAGTATGAAACGAAACATACTTTCAAAGAAAACGGTTCTTACAAAGTGAAAGTTCATGTTAAAAAAGGTGAACTGCATGAACATAAAGAAGAAACAGTAGAAGTAAAATAAAAAGTAGCTCTTTAGAGCTGCTTTTTATTTTTATCTCGCTATTTGTGGGCTAATGAAAGTTTCATTTTATATGAAGAAATAAATCATAAAATAATTAGCACTTCTTTGCATAATGGATTACAATAGAAGTGTGAAGAAAATGAGAAATTCTACGAAAATGTATTAAAAAGAAAGCGTAAACATGTTATGATATCAGTATCAGATGTCTGACATCTGACTTAGAAAAAACTAGAAATGTTTTTGAGGCGTTTCAAAAGAAACGAAATAGGTTAGAGAGTCATTTAAAGAAGTACTGTTTGATAATGAGAACGAAAGATAATTCTTATGGAGAACAGTTTCACTTTATAGCGTTTTGAACATACTACAAGAAGTAGAACTGAACTTATAGGAGGTCGCAGTTATGAATAAATATAAACGTATATTCCTAGTCGTAATGGACTCTGTTGGAATCGGTGAAGCACCAGATGCTGAACAATTTGGTGATTTAGGATCGGACACAATTGGTCACATTGCTGAACATATGAATGGGTTACAAATGCCTAACATGGTGAAATTAGGTCTTGGTAACATTCGTGAAATGAAAGGCATCTCTAAAGTAGAAAAACCACTTGGATATTATACAAAAATGCAAGAAAAATCTACTGGTAAAGATACAATGACAGGTCACTGGGAAATTATGGGTCTTTACATTGATACACCATTTCAAGTGTTCCCAGAAGGATTCCCAAAAGAATTACTTGATGAATTAGAAGAAAAAACAGGCCGTAAAATCATCGGTAATAAACCAGCTTCTGGAACTGAGATTCTTGATGAACTTGGTCAAGAACAAATGGAAACAGGCTCTTTAATTGTTTACACTTCTGCTGATAGCGTTCTGCAAATCGCAGCACACGAAGAAGTGGTGCCGCTTGATGAGTTATATAAAATTTGTAAAATTGCACGTGAATTAACGTTAGATGAGAAGTACATGGTAGGTCGCGTTATCGCTCGTCCATTCGTTGGTGAGCCTGGAAACTTTACACGTACACCAAACCGTCATGATTATGCATTAAAACCATTTGGCCGTACGGTAATGAATGAATTAAAAGATAGTGACTACGATGTAATTGCTATCGGTAAAATCTCTGACATTTATGATGGTGAAGGGGTAACTGAATCGCTTCGTACGAAGTCTAACATGGATGGAATGGATAAACTTGTAGATACATTAAATATGGACTTTACAGGTCTTAGCTTCTTAAACTTAGTCGACTTTGATGCACTATTTGGGCACCGCCGTGATCCACAAGGATACGGAGAAGCTCTGCAAGAGTATGATGCTCGTCTTCCAGAAGTATTCGAAAAACTAAAAGAAGATGATTTATTATTAATTACAGCAGACCATGGTAATGATCCAGTTCACCACGGTACTGATCATACACGTGAATATGTACCGTTATTAGCATATAGCCCAAGCATGAAAGATGGCGGACAAGAATTATCACTTCGCCAAACATTTGCTGATATTGGTGCAACTGTAGCAGAAAACTTCGGTGTGAAAATGCCAGAATACGGAACAAGCTTCTTAAACGAGCTAAAGAAATAGGGGGATAAACAAATGAATCGTGAACTTATTACAAAATCAGCTTCATACTTAAAAGAGAAATTTCAAGAGACACCACAAGTAGGACTAATCCTTGGATCTGGACTAGGTGTATTAGCAGAAGAAATCGAGAACGCAGTAACAGTACCATACAGTGAAATCCCTGAATTCCCAGTATCAACTGTAGAAGGTCATGCAGGTCAACTAGTATTCGGTACACTTCAAGGTGTAACAGTAGTAGCAATGCAAGGACGTTTCCACTTCTATGAAGGATACGACATGCAAAAAGTAACATTCCCAGTTCGTGTTATGAAAGAACTAGGTGTAGAAACAGTTGTTGTAACAAATGCAGCTGGTGGTGTAAATACATCATTTGAGCCAGGCGATCTTATGTTAATTTCAGACCACATTAACTTCATGGGTACAAATCCATTAATCGGACCAAATGATTCTGAAATGGGTGTACGTTTCCCTGATATGTCTACATCATATACAGTAGAGCTTCGCGAAATGGCGAAACAAGTTGCAGCAGACTTAAATATTAAAGTACAAGAAGGTGTATACGTTGGAATGACAGGTCCTGTATATGAAACGCCTGCTGAAATTCGTATGCTTCGTACACTTGGCGGAGATGCAGTTGGTATGTCAACAGTACCTGAAGTAATTGTAGCTCGTCATGCTGGTATGAAAGTACTGGGTATTTCTTGTATTTCAAATATGGCAGCTGGTATTTTAGATCAGCCACTTCACCACGATGAAGTAATCGAAACGACAGAACGTGTTAAAGCTAACTTCTTAGCATTAGTAAAAGCAATCGTAAAACAAATGAAGGGGTGACCTCACAATGAGAATGGTGGACCTAATTGCAAAAAAACGTGACGGACATGCATTAACGACAGAAGAAATTAACTTTATTGTTGAAGGATATACGAATGGGAATATTCCTGATTATCAAGTAAGTTCACTTGCAATGGCAATTTTCTTCCAAGATATGAACGATCAAGAACGTGCTGATTTAACGATGGCAATGGTAAATAGTGGTGATACAATCGATTTATCAGCTATTGAAGGGGTAAAAGTAGATAAGCACTCAACAGGTGGTGTTGGTGATACAACGACACTTGTATTAGGTCCATTAGTAGCCGCTTTAGGTGTACCGGTTGCAAAAATGTCTGGACGTGGTTTAGGCCATACTGGTGGTACAATTGATAAATTAGAAGCAGTTCCAGGATTCCATGTTGAAATCGAAAATGATGAATTCATGCGTCTTGTAAATGAAAACAAAATCGCTGTTATCGGTCAAAGTGGAAACTTAACACCTGCGGATAAAAAGTTGTATGCACTTCGTGATGTAACGGCAACAGTAAACTCAATCCCGCTTATTGCAAGCTCGATTATGAGTAAAAAAATTGCTGCTGGTGCAGATGCAATTGTTCTTGATGTAAAAACTGGAGCAGGTGCATTTATGAAAACAGATGAAGATGCAAAACGTTTAGCAGAAGCAATGGTGCGCATTGGCAATAACGTTGGTCGTAATACGATGGCTGTTATTTCTGATATGAGTCAACCACTTGGTGAGGCTATTGGTAACGCGCTTGAAGTACAAGAAGCAATTGATACATTACAAGGTAAAGGACCGAAAGATTTAGAAGAGTTATGTTTAACACTTGGAAGTCAAATGGTATACCTTGCTGGACAAGCTTCCTCTTTAGAAGATGCGCGTGAAAAATTAATTGAAGTAATGAACAACGGTAAAGCGCTAGAATCATTTAAAACGTTCTTATCAGCGCAAGGCGGAGATGCATCTGTTGTTGATGATCCTTCTAAATTGCCACAAGCACAATTCAAAATTGAAGTGGAAGCGAAAGAAGACGGTTATGTATCAGAAATCGTTGCAGATGAAATCGGAACAGCAGCAATGCTTTTAGGAGCAGGACGTGCGACGAAGGAATCTGAAATTGATTTAGCAGTTGGCTTAATGCTTCGCAAAAAAGTAGGGGACAGCGTGAAAAAAGGTGAATCCCTTGTTACAATTTACGCAAACCGCGAAAATGTGGAAGATGTAAAAGCAAAAATTTATGAGAACATGAAGATTGCTAACGAACATGTAGATGCACCAACATTAGTGCACGGCATCGTTACTGAATAATAAAAAAGAGCCAGGGAGTATTTCTCCTTGGCTTTTTTTACTATTTTTTGTTTATAATAATAATGGGTGAAATTATGATTAGAATTTGTGCAATAACAAAAGCAGATGAAGTATTATATGATGTTTCGCTAGAAGAAACAAAGAAAGACCATATTGTATGGTATTGGCTAGATTTATATAAGCCAACGAAAGAAGAGTATACATACATTTTGCAAGATCATTTTAAGTTCCATCCCCTTGCAATTGAAGACTGTATAGAATATGTACAGAGGCCAAAAGTTGATTTTTATGATGGATATAACTTTTTAGTTCTTCATGCATTTGGTGAGGATGGATTAGAACCGCACGAGATCGATTTATTTATTAGTGACCGTTATATTGTTTCTTTCCATTTTTCTCATAACAATGCAATCGAGAGAGTATGGAAAACACTTGGAGAAAAGAAGCGTATTAAAAATAGTCCTTTACACGTAGCACATACAATTATCGACCAAATTGTAGATGACTATTTTGCGCCTGTCTATTACATTGAGGATCATTTAAATGCAATTGATGATAATTTAACGGGTGAGACAGCAGGAAGTGTACTAGAAGAAGTATTTGATATACGTGCAGATTTATCGAAGCTAAGGCGTACAATCATTCCGATGCGTGATTTATTGTATCGTATTTTAAATTCGACTCGTTTTTACGGTATAAGTGATCATGAGATTTATTTTAAAGATATACATGACCATTTGCTTAAACTGACAGAAATGATTGAGGC
Organism: Bacillus cereus group sp. RP37; assembly: GCF_040459695.1. Lineage (NCBI taxonomy): Bacteria > Bacillati > Bacillota > Bacilli > Caryophanales > Bacillaceae > Bacillus > Bacillus cereus group sp. RP37. The sequence continues at coordinate 1,339,029 of NZ_JARVHP010000001.1, forward strand.
AAGCCGCGAGTTAACGGCAGATATTCGAGATAGCTATTTTTCATTAAACTCACATCATATGAATAACATTATGAAAACATTAACGGTCTTCTCAACTATTTTCATGCCACTAACATTTATCGCAGGAGTATATGGGATGAACTTTTCACATATGCCAGAGCTTGGTGGGAAGTATAGTTATTTTATTTGTCTATTGTTAATGGCGTTAATTGGTGGCGGAATGATGGCCTGGTTTTATAAAAAGGGCTGGTTTAAATAAAAAAACACCGAGGTATTCACCTCGGTGTTTTTTTATTTAACCAATAGCATGTAATACAAACATGGCTAAGAATAAGCATGTAATGATATACATAGACGGTGCGACTTCTTTACGCTTTCCAAGAGCAACTTTTAAGATAGGATAAGCAATAAATCCGAACGCAATGCCATCAGCGATACTATATGTGAGCGGGATCATGATGATAATTAAGAACGCTGGAAATCCTTCTGAAAAATCGTTCAGAGGAATTTGTTGAATGCTTGTAATCATCAGGCCGCCAATAATAATTAAGATTGGTGCAATGGCACTATCAGGAATTAGTTTGACAAACGGAAGTGCAAACAGTGATGCAAAGAATAACAAACCTGTAACGATAGACGTCAGACCTGTCTTTCCGCCTGCAGTAATACCTGCGGCACTCTCTACTGTTGATACGGTAGGGCTTGTGCCAAATAGACCACATGTCATTGCTGAAATTGCATTGGCTTGGTAAGCACGTGGGAATTTACGGTCATCTTCTAATAAACCGTGTAGAAGTCCCATGTTCTCAAAAATAAGCACCATGCTTAAGGAGAATGTTGCAATCCAAAACGGTAAGGAAGAAAGTTTGCCAAATGACATAGCTCCAAACACATCGCCGTAATTAGCGAATGAGAATGAACTATTTCCGATTTGACTTGTATCAACAAGACCAAATAGCCATGCAATACCAGTTCCTATTGCAATCGTCCATAAAAAGTTTCCACGTACGTTACGAATAAATAGTACAAGTGCAACGATAAGAGTAAGTAGTGTCGCAAGAACGACAGGGTTACTTAATTTACCCATTGCAACAGCAGTATTTGGATTCGAAACGACTAAACCACCTTTTTGCAATCCGATAAACGCTAAAAATAATCCGATGCCGACAGTAATAGCTTCCTTTAATGACTTTGGAATCGATACTGAGAGCACGCGAGCGATTGGTGTAAACGCAGCAATTGCAAAAATAATACCAGAGATGAAGACAGCTGCTAATGCTTCCTGCCAAGCTAATCCGAGCGTATGCACAGCAGTGTACGTGAAGAATGCATTTACACCCATACCAGGGACAAGAATAGCAGGTGCATTTGCCCAAAATGCCATGAGCAGACATCCGACAAATGAACTGAAAACAGTTGCTAAAATTCCAGCTTCAAGAGGAATGCCAGCATCTGATAAAATTGACGCATTTACAATCATAATATATACGATCGTGAAAAATGACGTAACTCCAGCTAAAACTTCTTGTTTTGGTGATGTTTCGTGTAAACCTAATTTAAATGTACTTTCAAGTATTCCTTTCATGTTAAACCTTCTTTTTCATATCCCTCTCCCACCCGTGATATCTCTTTTGTAAGAGCTCACCGTCCTTTATTATATCAGAACATCATGTTTTTACAACAAGGAAAATGATAACGTTTACTTATAAATAAAATTATTTATAAATACGTAAAAATCGCTCGTATTGTGGAAATGATCTCTAGTTCTCCCGATTGAATGGGCGGGGCTGCCTGTGCATGTAAAGTAGCATAGGATGTCACTTCCCTTGGTAACTGGGCAGATTCTTCAACGAATGAGAGTGGAACAGGATTAATGTTTAAATTGTATGTACTCGCAATAGCACGAGCTTTTTCTACCGCTTGTTGCAGAGCTTGAATGAGAGCTTGCTCATAATATTTATTTGGATGCGATATTCGAAAACGTAATCCCTTTGCTAAGTTTGCTCCATTTGAAACGGCTATATCATATACTTCCCCTGCTTTTTGTACATTTAAAACGGTAATTTCATACAAATGTTCCACACGGTATCCTTGTAGTAATGCTTTATCATTTACATACTCGTATTGAGGAGTGATTGTATAAGAAATCGTTTCTATGTCTTTATCAGCAATACCAAGCTGTTTAAGTGCATCCAGCAATTGTTTTGATTGCACTGCATTTTCTTCTTGTGCTTGTTTCACATTTTTACTATCAGTTCGAATGCCAAGTGTTAATATAACAACATTGGGTTTCGCTTTGACAACACCTTCACCTTGTACAGTAATAGTCGCTTCTTTACCAGTATTAGCTGTGCGTACGTTGTGTAAATAAGGATTCATTCCACCCTGCATTTTCCATCACCATCCTTTTTATATGTATATGTGTGAACAAAAAAGAAATTTATATGAAAAAAGTTACATAAATGAGAATGTAGAGGAAAGAAAGCATATACAACATAGGTATTTATAGATTATAATATGTGTAAATATGATAAAAAAGGGACGAGGCTAGTGAACGACAAAAGAGAAACACTGATTTTAGAGTTATCCGGATCATTTAGAAAGATGATACGTTTATTACAAAATGATATTAATACACGTTTTGCAGAACATATGCCATATAATGAATTTTCTGTATTACGTGCGTTATTTTTAAACAGTCCACAGATGGCTTCGCAAATTGCGAGTGAAGTAAACGTAACCTCCAGTCATATTACAGCTGTTACTGATCGTCTCGTACGAAAAGGGTTTGTAGAAAGAAAGCGTTCAAATTCAGACCGTCGTATCGTGTACTTAGAAATTACAGAACACGGAAGAGAAGTAACTGAAAAACTTGAAGCTGTGCGTAAAGAATATTATAAAGAGAGATTTAAAGGTTGGAGCGACCAAGAAATCGAAATGGTGTTAGAGCTATTTGGCCGCGTATTATAATAAATGAGGATAGGAAGCGGAAGCTTTCCTATCCTTTTTCTTTTGAATAAAAACATTTTGAAACTCCAATACTTTAATTAAAAAGAATCGGAGTGAAAAATTATGAAACGTATTTGTACGCTTTTCATTGTGATTGGAAGTTTTTTCTGCTTTCATCAATTCGCGAATGCCGCTACGCCTCTTCAAGTCGTTCAAAAAGAATTACAACATATTTCAAATAAGCAACCTGTTTTATATTCGAAACTATGGATTCGTTCTATGCAGAACGCTATTTTATTTCATCATAGTGACAACATTCGGCATGAAGATACGATCAGTAATGTAACAAAGTCTTCTCTTGTAAAAGTAAAACAACTTCCACTTCAGAAAGCATCGCAGTACATCCCGAGGTTATCGCAATATATTTCTAAGTTTGAGGCTGAGAATGTGCAAGTGTATTATGTTGCAGCTCGTTATGAAGTGAAAAAAGAAAATCCGTATCAATTAAATGGAATGAATTATTTTATGCAAGTGTTTATTCAACAAGGGGGAGAATGGAGAATTGCTGAAAGTATAGTTGCTCCAACAGATCAAATCGTGGCAAATGGTGATGGGTTTGGAACGAAGCAAGAAAAAGAGTATGGGAAAAGAAGAGAGAATGTGAAATAACCTCCTCGTCAAGAGGAGGTTATATTATTTGAAATTCCAAGAGACTTTCCATTTTAATATTTTAGGTAGGAAGAAATACGTAATGAAACTAGTCACCAAAAATCCGATGTAAAAGCTGGACAATGACTGCGCGCGACTTAGCATTAAACCTCCAACGATACCACCAAAGAAAATCGCACAAGCCAATACTACTTTTTGTAGTTTCGGATATAATAAGTAGTTACCATTTCGTTCATTGACTGAACGGGCATATAAATATATACCGAGTGGTAATAAAATAATGATATGTGCGATAGGTCCAATCAATGTTTTTACCGGTGGAATCTTTGTAAAGTTTGGTTCGTTATGACGTACTCCATCTTCATCAGTATAAGCGCTTTGAGGACTGTAATTAAAGCGAATGGCAAAATCTTCTGCTGGACTAGAAATACGTATGTTTTCCATCACATCATGTATAAGACCATTGTCCTCATGAAATTCAGTGTTTGAGTGAACTGCAATGACTCCTGAGATGAGTGATGGAAGTAAAGCTGGGAAGATTAATATAGCTGTAGTGAGAAATCCTTGCGATATAACATTCCCTGCAATTGTACCTATACATAAGGCAAGTGTATAAATAGCAATTAATACAATTAACATGTATATAAAGTAACTATGAAAGGGGGAGAATACTTGATATTTATTATGAAAAGTTAACTTTTTCATAATAGCAAATAGTCCCCAGTTTAAAACGACAACAGCGGCGATATTACAGATTCCAAACAACCACTTTGTTATATAGAGGTGTGAACGTTTAAAGGGCATAGACCATAGCAAGTCGCTAGAGTTATCTTGTCTTTCCCATCCAATTAACGTACAAGCTAGCACGATAAGTACACTACCTAACAGCATGACAGGATCTAGTAGTGTTAAATCAAAGGTGTAATGATATATATAGTTCCACTTTTTATTGTCATTTAGAAATTGTTCCTCTTGAATAGAAGTCATATAGTAGTAATATGACAAAGTATAGAAGCTGACGAGCCAAAATAACCAAACAACATACTTACTTTGGTGATACGTTCTTAGCCATAGAGCTTTTTGAAACATAGGATCTCTCCTTTAAAAAACTTTATAATTTGTTAGGCGTGATAATATAACATAAGTAATGATTCCAGTTAGAAACAAACCGATATAGTAGCTAGGTAAGAAATGAAAATGGTTTATTTTATAGCCGCCTAGTAATGCAAAGTAAATGGTTGTCCCCCATATCCATATTCGTAAATGCTTTTGGAAAATAAATATCTTCTGACCGTTTTCATTTGGCGATCGTGTATATAAATATGTCCCAAGTAGTAAATAAAATATCGTATAGAAAATAGGGACTAACATTGATTTGGCTGAATAATATATATGAGATGCTGGATCTCTTAAAGTAGTTGGATTGTTCTCGATCTTACGGGATTCCGGATCATAGTAATAATTGATAGAAAAGTGATTAGTTGGTGCAACTATATTTGTTTTTTGATTGATTTCATAAAGTTGTCGATATAAGTTTTCATTTTTAATATTTGCAGCGTCTAAATGGTTTATTGTAAAAGTGTATAGTAATGTAATAAATGTAACCCCTGCTAGTAACCACGGAACACAAAAAACAACCTGCGAAACAACGCTTCCAGTAAAAGTACCGATGCATAGTGCAGCTGTATATACTGCAACATAAGAAACAATCGCATAAAGAAAGTATCGATGAAATGGACTAAATGATTGATAATCAAAATGAATGGTTGTTCTATAAATCACATACATAAGAATCCAATTTACAAGTAAAGAGCTTACAATACAAAAGGAACCGAAAGTCCATTTAGATAAGAAAACGTCTTGTCTTTTAAAAGGCATCGTCATAAGTAGTGTATTAGATTGGTTGCTACGTTCCCATCCTATCAATAAGCAGGCTAAAGCAATGATAAGAACAGTTAACCAAAAACTATTACCTTCTCCTGAAGAAAAGGTATAAAAATAATAATACTGTTTCCCTTTTTCTTGTAATTCGTAATACGCATCAAGTTGTTGCTGAGCACTTCTATAGTAGCCAAAAGGTAACAAGTAAAGCGAACTAAAGAAGAATAGTAACACAGCATATTTCCCGCGCTTCCAATTCCACATCCACAACGCCTTATGAAACATACCCATCCTCCTCCAGTGTCGTAACGAAGACATCTTCAAGTGACATTGTTAATTCTTCAATGAGTATAGGTTGTTCTTTATAAAATTTCTCCAGTGTTGTAGCCACATTTCCCTCAATTAAGATTGTATATACTTTTCCTGTTTGATTTAATATTTTAATATTGCTTAAGTTTTCTAGTTTTTGAGGTAATGAACGTTCATAAGCTACTTGGATTTTAGCAAATCGTGATTTTGCATCGTCTAGTGATGTAATAGAAGATATAGTATGGCCTTTTAATATAATGATTGTATCTGCAATTTGTTCCACTTCATCTAAATGGTGAGTTGAGATGAAAATGGTAATCTCTTTTTCTGCAACTTCTCCAACGAGAAACTGTAAAATTTGTCTTTTCACGATAGGATCAAGTCCGTTTGTCGGTTCATCTAAAATGATATATTCTGCTTTTGCAGCAACGGCTAAAATGATGGCAAGCAGTGCTTTCATTCCTTTTGAGTAACTACGAATTCGTTTGTTTGGTAAGTTAAAACGTTCTAATAGCTCATAGAAATGTGTTTCATCAAATGCGGTATAAACTGCTTTATAAAACTTTACAATTTCTTTTATCGTATAGCCGTTCAGTATGTTAGTAGAATCCGGGACATATACGATTTTTTGTTTTGTCTCAGGATTTTTATGAATGTCGGTATCCTCATATGTAACAGTTCCCACATCGGGGTCTAAAATGCCGACCATCGTTCGCAATAAAGTTGTTTTCCCCGCACCGTTTCTTCCGAGTAATCCGACAATACTTCCTCTTTGTAATGTGAAAGAAACATCGTCTAAAATCGTTTGATTATCAATCGTTTTCTTCAAGTTTGTCACTTTCAGCATCCGCATTTCCTCCAATCTCTTTGTAATATGAATCTATCCAATCATGAATTTTATCTTTCGTAACACCAAGATAAGAGGCTTCTAATAGTAATTGATGAAATTGCTTTTCAACCATAGCGATTTTCCTTTCGTCTAATGTTGGGGTAATCGATTGGGATACAAATGTTCCTTTTCCTCGTAATGTTTCAATAATCCCTTGTCGCTCTAACTCTTGGTACGCCTTACTCACTGTATTTGGATTTATAACGAGTAAAGAAGCGAGTTCGCGTACAGAAGGTAGTTTGTCACTTGGAGCTAACATGTTCTTCAATACGAGTTCTTTTATATTTTGAACAATTTGTTCCCATATCGGAGTGTTGCTTCTTGGATCAAGTTGAATATGCAAGAGCAATGTCTCCTTTCTGACTTGTATTAAGTGTACTACTCGATGTAATACACTTAATACAATATAGGTGATGAATGTATTTGTCAACTGAAAATATTAGAAAAATATGGTATTAAAAAATAAAAAATTGGAAAAAATAGGTCTGATATAGAATGGAGGGTTAGTCATGAAGCGAGTTTTTGGAATACTTGTTTGTTTCATGTTATTGCTTTCTGGTACTTCAGTTAGTTTCGCACAATCTGAGAAAACGAAGCAGGAGAAAACAGAAGAAACAACGCCGAAGTTAGCGGAACAAGCGTCGTCAGCAATTGTAATTGAACAAGATACAGGTAAAGTTTTGTTTGATAAAAATCCAAATGAGAAGTTACCACCTGCTAGTATGACGAAGATTATGACAATGCTATTAATTATGGAACAAGTTGAAAAAGGAAAACTAAAACTGACCGATAAAGTTAGAGCAAGTGAGCATGCAGCTTCAATGGGTGGATCACAAATCTTTTTAGAGCCTGGAGAAGAGATGACTGTAAATGAAATGCTAAAAGGTATTGCCATTGCATCTGGAAATGATGCATCTGTTGCAGTAGCGGAGCATATCGCTGGTTCAGAAGAAGGTTTTGTAAATATGATGAACAAAAAAGCGAAAGATTTAGGACTGAAAAATACTCATTTTCAAAACCCAACAGGTCTTCCGGCTAAAGACCACTATTCCACAGCGAATGATATGGCTATAATGGCGAAAGAATTGATGAAGTACCCACTTATTCGCAAATATACCGGTAAATACGAAGACTATTTACGAGAAGATACGGATAAGAAGTTTTGGCTCGTTAATACGAATAAGCTAGTACGTTTTTATCCTGGAGTAGATGGTGTAAAAACGGGCTTTACGACAGAAGCAAAATATTGTTTAACAGCATCGGCTGAAAAAAATGGCATGCGTGTTATTTCAGTTGTTATGGGAGCACCTACATCGAAAGAACGGAACAACCAAGTAACGAAGCTTCTTGACTACGCATTTGGACAATATATGACAAAGAAATTGTATACGCGTGGAGAAAAAATTAAGACTGTTCAAGTAGGAAAAGGGAAAAAACAAAAGGTAGATTTAGTCGCGTCAGACAATGTGTCTCTTCTTATGAAGAAGGGCGACAATATGGACAAAGTTAAACAAGAAGTAATTGCTGAAAAGAAAGTGAAAGCGCCGATTAAAAAAGGTGACGCACTTGGTACACTTGTTATTAAAAAAGATAAAGATGTTTTATTAAAACAAACTATTGTAGCAAAAGAAGATGTTGCTGCAGCGAGCTGGTGGGAGTTATTTAAAAGAAGTTTTGGGATGTTTTCAACATCAAAATAGCGGCAAACATTTTGCCGCTTTTCTATTCTTATGAAAGTAAATAATTGTTGAATGGTTTCACTTTATGGCGAAATAGTTCTTCTTTTGTCAGTAGGAAGGATTCTTATGTTGTATCACGAAAATCTTTATGTATGTAAATGAGTAAAGTTTGAGCATAAGGAGGAAATCGTGTGAGTCTTTCCATGCAATTAGAAGTAAAACGTGACGTCCTATGTGTGAGACTAGCGGGTGAATTAGATCATCATACTGCTGAAGAGTTGCGAACGAAAGTAACAGATATGATTGAGACACATGGTGTTCATCATATTGTTTTGAGCCTAGAGAACTTATCGTTTATGGATAGTTCTGGTTTAGGTGTTATATTAGGCCGATATAAGCATGTAAAGGGATTAGGTGGGGAAATGGTTGTTTGTGCAATTTCACCGCCTGTTAAGCGTTTATTTGAAATGTCGGGCTTATTTAAAATTGTTCGCTTAGAAGAAAGTGAAGCGCATGCGCTCGCGACGTTGGGGGTGGCATAAATGAGAAATGAAATGAACCTTCAATTTTCAGCATTAAGTCAAAATGAATCATTCGCTCGCGTTACAGTAGCTGCTTTCATTGCCCAACTAGACCCAACGATGGAAGAACTTACGGAGATTAAAACGGTTGTGTCAGAAGCAGTTACGAATGCAATTATTCATGGGTACGAAGGAAATGCAGAAGGTGTTGTTTATATTTCTGTAATTTTGGAAGAAGCAATGGTGAAACTCACGATTCGAGATGAAGGGATTGGCATCTTTGATTTAGATGAAGCAAGACAACCCCTTTTTACAACTAAACCTGAATTAGAGCGTTCGGGAATGGGATTTACTATCATGGAAAATTTTATGGATGAAGTAGAAGTTATTTCAAACGAATCTTTCGGGACAACAATCCATTTGACAAAATACTTATCAAATAGTAACGCTCTATGCAATTAAGGAGAATAGCCAATGGACATAGAGGTCAGAAATGAGAAGAAGAAACCTCAGTTAAAGGACCACGAGCTAAAAGCGTTAATTCAAAAAAGTCAAGATGGAGATCAACAAGCAAGGGATACAATCGTTCAAAGTAATATGCGTCTCGTATGGTCGGTTGTGCAGCGTTTTCTTAATCGAGGATACGAACCAGACGATTTATTTCAAATTGGATGTATTGGACTCTTAAAATCGGTAGATAAATTTGATTTATCTTTCGACGTGAAATTTTCAACATATGCAGTTCCAATGATTATTGGCGAAATACAGCGATTTTTACGTGATGATGGATCGGTGAAAGTAAGCAGATCTTTAAAAGAAACCGGAAACAAAATTCGGAAGATGAGAGACGAGCTTTCGAAAGAATTCGGAAGGGCTCCAACGATTAATGAAGTAGCCGAGGCGTTAGAACTAACGCCGGAAGAAGTTGTTCTGGCGCAAGAAGCGAGTCGTGCTCCTTCATCCATACATGAAACGGTGTATGAAAACGATGGAGATCCGATTACTATTTTAGATCAAATTGCCGATCAATCTGAAACGAAATGGTTCGATAAAATTGCTTTAAAAGAAGCAATTAGAGAATTAGATGATCGAGAACGTTTAATTGTGTATTTACGCTATTATAAAGACCAAACGCAATCAGAAGTAGCGGAACGCATAGGCATTTCGCAAGTACAAGTTTCAAGACTTGAAAAGAAAATATTAAAACAGATGAAAGATCGAATAGATGAATAGCTATCTATTCGATTTTTTTTATGACTTTAATAGGAGGAGAATGTAAACTTTCGTAAAAATTAACAGAATTTATTGATAATTTAGTCAATTTAAAATATAATCCAAGTATGAACTTGTCACAAAGGGGGAAGGAAATATGGAAACGAGGCAACAATGGGGAACGAGGGCTGGATTTATTTTCGCAGCGGTCGGCTCTGCCGTTGGATTAGGAAATATATGGCGTTTTCCTTATACAGCGTATGAAAATGGGGGAGGCGCATTCTTTTTACCGTACTTATTCGCATTATTAACGACTGGTATTTCATTATTGGCGTTTGAATTTGCTCTTGGGCATCGTCATCGTGGTTCAGCACCACTTACATTCTTCCGTATTAATCCACGTGCTGAATTTATTGGATGGTGGCAAATGTGTGTAACGTTTATCGTTTCAACATATTATGCAGTAATTATTGCTTGGTCTATTTCGTATACGTACTTTGCAATTACTGGAGCATGGGGGAAAGACACGCAATCATTTTTATTTAAAGAATATCTACATGTTGCCGATAAGCCAGGACAGTTTGGGGGTCTTGTGCCGGAAGTATTAATTCCATTAGCTCTTGTTTGGATTATTGTGCTCGGTGTGGCATTCAAAGGCGTTAAAAAAGGAATCGAAGTTGTTAACCGTATTTTCATTCCTTTATTAGTTGTTATGTTCCTTATTATCGTAGTTCGTGCAGTGACGATGGAAGGTGCAATGCAAGGATTAGATGCATTCTTTAAACCGGATTGGAGTCGTATTTTCGATGGAAAGGTATGGCTTGCTGCTTACGGTCAAATTTTCTTTAGTTTATCTTTAGCATTTGGAATTATGATTACGTATTCTAGTTACTTACCGAAAAACTCAGATACAACAAATAATGCCTTTATTACTGGCTTTGCAAACTCAGGATTTGAATTATTAGCAGGGATTGGGGTCTTTGCAGCTCTTGGATTTATGGCAAACAATATGGGAGTACCGGTTGATAAAGTAGCAAGTGCTGGTGTAGGGCTTGCGTTCGTAGTATTCCCTCAAATTATTAATGAATTACCGATGTCACCGTTATTTGGCGTATTATTTTTCTTATCATTAACGGTTGCTGGAATTACATCCCTCATTTCGCTTGCGGAAGTATGTTTTGCTGCCGTATCTGAAAAGTTCAGTTTAAGCCGCCAAAAAACAATTGGAATTATGGGGACACTTCTCGTACTAGTTTCTCTTGTTTTTGCAACACGTGGCGGGCTTATGTTCCTAGATGTTGTTGATTATTTCGCTAATAATTTCGGATTAATTTCAATTGCATTAGCGGAAGTAGTTACGATAGGGCTCATTCTACGCCGTTTACCAGTTTATCAAAATCATGCAAACTTCGTATCTGATATTAAGTTAGGAACGTTTTGGAGAGTGAGTCTACTCGTTATTACTCCGCTTATGTTAGGGTACATGTTAATTGATGGCACAATCCAAAATATTAAAAAGAACTACGGAGATTATCCAACGGAGTTTGTTGTAACGTATGGTTGGTCGATAGCGGCAGCATTCCTTATTGTGGCACTAATTATTAGTCTGAAAAAATGGGATGCACAAATACATTCAGATTCTGCCAAGCTTGAAAAAGAATGGAAAGATCGAGGTGTTTCATAATGAGTGGATCAGCGATTATGATGATGGTTATTGGAATAGTAGTCATTTGGGGAGGGCTTGCATTAAGTATTGCAAATTTATTTAAGAAAAAGGCATAAACTAAAAAACATCTGTACCGAAACGGTACAGATGTTTTTTTTATGAAAAAATTGTATTAGAAAAAAATTCAATAACCATACTACAACTACGAGGAAGAGTGAAGAGGTGAATGGAAATTGGAAAGAACAATTTATATTAAAATGCGTAATCGATTAAAAGTTTCCCCTACATATGAAGTGAAGCTGGGTGATGTTGCTCAACTTGCTGGAGATGCTGTGGTAGTTGAGTCGTTACAGGATGAGGTAGTTTACAAAATAACAGCGCATGATAAGACGCATGTTGTCATTGATGTTATGAAAATTATTGAAATTATTCAACAAAAAGCGGCCCATATACAAATTAATTTACTCGGTTCTGGACAAACTCTTGTTGAAATTATATATGAAAAAAAGAAAGTACATCCGATTTTTTTCGGACTTGTATGGATGTTACTTTTCATTGGAGCGGCTCTTGCAATCATTTATTTCCATGAAGATGTAAGTATGCAACAAGTGCACCAACGGTTATATTACATGATTACGGGAGAATTTAAGGCACAACCACTTCTATTTCAAATTCCTTATTCATTAGGTCTTGGATTAGGTATGGTCTTATTTTTTAATCATGTATTTCAAAAGCGAATTAATGAAGAACCGAGTCCGTTAGAAGTGGAGATGTTCCAATACCAGCAGTCACTTGACCAATATGTAATTGTTCATGAAAACAAGGACAATATGAAACAACTTGCCGATGATTGAAGCTGGGCTCGTTATTGTAATTGGTTTAGCGGGAGGGATTGCAGTAGGTAGCGGATATGTCGCATTTTTAGCTGTACTTGGTATAATCCCTCGTTTAGCCCAATTAACGAGAAGTGGAAAGCATATTCAATATTTTGAGTGGGCGGTTATTGCAGGTACATTAACAGGGGCTTGGTGTAGTTTGAAAAATATTACATTTCAAACGTCGCAATATTGGCTTGTTATATTAGGAATATTTTGTGGCACATTCATTGGGATGCTCGCAGCCGCATTAACAGAAGTATTAAATGTTTTACCTATTTTAGCGAAACGAGTAGGGGTAGAGGGGAAAATCGTTATTTTACTTGTTGCTCTTGTACTTGGCAAAGTAATAGGCTCATTGTTTCACTGGATTTATTTCGTAAAGTAGGAGGCAATATATAAATGACAGGGCGAAAACTAAAGGATGATTACATAAATAAAGTGAAGGAGTACCATCCAAAACCAAACTATTTCCTAAATTGTGTCAAGGCATTTCTTGTAGGCGGATTCATTTGTACTGTCGGAGAAGTATTGATGAAATTTTATATACATTATTTTCATTTCAGTGAACAAGAGGCGGGAAATCCGACAGTTGCAACTCTTGTATTATTATCGGTGATTTTAACAGGTTGTGGTGTATATGATAAAATCGGTCAATTTGCTGGAGCAGGATCGGCGGTACCAGTTACGGGATTTGCAAATTCTATGGCGAGCGCTGCGCTAGAACATAAGAGTGAAGGAATTGTGCTTGGGGTTGCTACAAATATGTTTAAACTGGCGGGAAGTGTTATCGTTTTTGGGGTTGTTGGTGCATACGTTATTGGATTAATAAGATATACTTTTAAAATTTTTATGTCTTAAAGGAGGGGCTAGTATGAGGTTGACAGGAAAACAAACGTGGGTATTTCAAAATGATATTTATGTGAATGCAACTGGTACTGCTGTCGGTCCAAAAGAAGCTGAAGGCCCTCTAGGAAAGGATTTTGATATTTCATATGATGATTTACATTGCGGAGAGGAAAACTGGGAACTTGCGGAACGAAGATTAATGTCAGATTCCATTCAACAAGTCATGCAAAAAGGAAATGTAAAAACATCACAAATTGATTTCTTTTTAGCGGGTGATTTATTAAATCAAACAGTGACAGCAAATTATGTTGCGCGTAAGTGGGGGATTCCCTTTTTAGGGATGTTTAGTGCTTGTGCGACCTCGATGGAGACTTTAGCGGTTGGATCAGCCTTTATAGACGGTGGATTCGCAAATCGTGTTTTAGCGACGGTAAGTAGTCATAATGCAACGGCTGAAAGACAGTTTCGTTATCCAACAGAGTATGGAGGACAAAAACCAGGAACAGCAAATTCCACTGTTACAGGTGCGGGATCCATATTAATTAGTAAAGAAAAAAGTGCCATTAAAATTACGGCAGCTACGATTGGAAAAGTGCAAGACTTAGGAATTGCGAATCCTTTAGATATGGGGTCAGCGATGGCACCCGCTGCTGCTCATACAATTCAACAACATTTTGAAGATTTGAAGAGAAGTGCAGCAGATTATGATTTGATTGTTACGGGTGATTTATCAGCTATTGGGACACCAATCGCAAAACAACTGTTACTGGAAGAAGGTTATGATCTTGGGCATATATATAATGATTGCGGATTAATGATCTATGATTCCGGTCAAGAAGAAGTATTTGCCGGTGGTAGTGGCTGTGCTTGTTCAGCTGTTGTCACATATGGTCATTTATTAAGAGAGATGCAAAAAGGGAATTTACAACGGATTTTTGTCGTTGCTACTGGTGCGTTATTAAGCCCGATGATGATGCAGCAGAAAGAAACAATTCCAACCATTGCACATGGTGTCGTATTTGAGAGAGTGAAGGGAGAGTGAGTTGTGGATTTTATATATGCATTTCTTGTAGGAGGCGCCATTTGTGTAATTGGACAGGTATTGTTAGATTTCGCAAAGTTAACACCAGCACATTTAATGGCAACCTTTGTAGTTATAGGAGCAGTTTTAGATGGATTCGGATTGTACGATAAGCTTATAAAGTTTGCTGGTGCTGGTGCGACAGTTCCTATTACAAGTTTTGGACATTCACTATTACATGGGGCAATGCATGCGGCAGAAAAACACGGATATATAGGGATTGGTATGGGTATGTTTAGTTTAACGTCTGCAGGCATTTCTGCGGCGATATTATTTTCATTTTTTGTAGCACTTATATGTAAACCGAAAGGATAAATCAAATGAGACGAAGGGTTGTTTTGGTCACAGATGGAGATGAATATGCAAAGCGAACAATTGAGCTTTTAACGAAGGAATTTGGGGGAAGGTGTATTTCAGCATCACAAAGTAATCCAACCAAATTGACAGGGAAGAAAGTTGTTGAGCTTATTATGCAAACGCCATATGACCCTGTATTTGTCATGTTTGATGACAGCGGATTTATTGGAGAAGGATCTGGTGAAAAGGCTTTAAAATATGTAGCGACCCATAAACAAATTGATGTACTGGGAATTTTGGCAGTAGCGTCTAATACACATCATTGGGAATGGGCACGTGTAGATGTAAGTGTAGATCGGAACGGGAATTTAACCGAATATGGTGTTGATAAATTTGGACTTCCAGATGGTGAAATTGGCAG
Source organism: Bacillus cereus group sp. RP37 (assembly GCF_040459695.1). Classification (NCBI taxonomy): domain Bacteria; kingdom Bacillati; phylum Bacillota; class Bacilli; order Caryophanales; family Bacillaceae; genus Bacillus; species Bacillus cereus group sp. RP37. The sequence goes on from NZ_JARVHP010000001.1 coordinate 1,354,327, forward strand.
AATTAGCGGCGATACAATTTATTGTTTAGATGATTTGAATGTTCCTGTCATTGTGGGAGTTGGTGATATTGGTAAGATGTGTGGAAACGATGAATGGGAGAGAGGGTCACCAATTACTAAAAAAGCAATTCAGTTAATTTTGGAAAGGAGTGGATTTTATGACGAAGCCTAAAAAAGTGGATATCCCTATTTCATCTTTCATAAGTGATAATGAAAATTACTTAAAGCAAACAGCTGGACTGGGTGTTACATACGATGTTGGCATTCGTAAATTTCAAATTTTAAATAAAGAAATTGGTGTGTTATTTGTAAACGGACTTTGTGATACAAATTATATTATCCCTATTTTAGAAGAAGCAGTGGATACAAATGAGATAAGGGATGTAGAAGAAGATACAGTGAAGCTTTTAGAGAATCGTTTAATCCATCAACAAGTAAGTAAAGTGAAAACGATGGACGAGGTAATGCTCCAAGTATTATCAGGACTCATCGTTATATTTGTGGAAGGTGAAACGGAAGCGTTTGCAATAGATGTTCGTAGCTATCCAGGACGAACACCGACAGAACCTGATACTGAAAAAGTAGTACGCGGTGCGAGGGATGGATTTGTTGAAAATATCGTTGTAAATACAGCGTTAATTCGTAGGAGAATTCGAGATCCACGTCTTCGAAATGAAATGATTCGAGTAGGAGATAGATCGCAAACGGATATTTGTATTACATACGTTCAAGATGTTGCAAATCCAGATTTAGTAAAGATTATAAAACAAGAATTAAATAACATAGATGTAGATGGAATTACGATGGCGGATAAAACAGTGGAAGAGTTTGTTGTAAAGCAAAGCTATAATCCATTCCCCCTTATTCGATATACAGAAAGACCGGATGTAGCGGCGAATCATTTATTAGAAGGACATGTGTTAGTACTCGTTGACACATCACCGAGTGCTATGATTACTCCAACAACATATTTCCACCATTTACAGCATGCAGAAGAGTTTAGACAAAATCCAGCTGTCGGTACATTTTTACGCTGGGTACGCTTTTTAGGTGTCTTATTCTCCTTGTTTTTACTACCATTTTGGTTAGTATTTGTATTTGATCCAACTCTTTTACCAGAAAATCTTGCTTTCATTGGGCCGAATAAGATGACGCATTTACCCATTTTATTACAAGTGTTGATGGCCGAAATCGGGCTTGAGTTTTTAAGGATGGCAGCTATTCATACTCCTACGCCGTTATCGTCTGCAGCAGGATTAATTTCCGCCATATTAATTGGTCAAATAGCAATCGACGTAGGTTTGTTTGTACCAGAAGTTATTTTGTATGTAGCAGTTTCTATGATCGGTGCATATGCAACACCGAGTTATGAATTAGGATTAGGAAATAAGGTTGGAAAATTATTTGTTATTATTTTGACAGGTCTCTTCCATGAGATGGGATTTGTAATTGGTATGACGATATTGATTTTATTTTTAACGTCTATAAAAAGTTTACAAACACCTTATTTATGGCCGTTTTTACCATTTGATTGGGGAGCATTAACAAAAATTCTACTCCGTCCGACGATGTCTAGTTTAAAAGTACGCCCAAGTATTGTAAGACCTCAAAATGTAAAAAGACAAAAATAAACGGGATTATACACCCGTTTATTTTTTTTTAGTAAAAATTTATTGTTTTTTAACAAAAATCAAACATTTTTTGTGTACACTTAGAGTAGATATTGTGTATGGAAGGGGAAGAGGACATGATTAAATTATTTGTAAGTGATTTAGATGACACGCTCGTTTACAATGTGAATCATATGCAAAAAGAAGATGAACGTGCACTTTGTTGGTTAGCTGAAAAAGGGACAAATATTTGTTTTGCCTCTGGCCGCTTTACTCATCGAATTGATGAAGTTGTAAATAGGTTTGCATTCCCGTATTACACAACTAGTTTAAATGGAGCGACGATGTTACTGCCGGATGGAAAAATATTTCATCAATCAAGTTTTGAAGATGGGATTGCCCAGGAAATATATCGATATATCCATAAAAAGGGACTAGCAGATATTGTTTGTGCAAATGAGCAACGGTATACAAAAAGAAAGAATGAACATCATCATACTTTTGAAACGTATATGGGTGTGCATATTGCTGAGATAGAAGCATTGGAAGAGGAATTTGGTAAGACTGTACATCCTGCGAAATTGTTTGTTTTTGGGGAAGAAGAGACAATTGCAGCATTAGATCAAGAGTTACGAGATACATTTCAGAGCGAAGCGGAAGTTTTTATGTCTGGTAAACGTTATGTTGACATTATGCCAAGGGGAGTAAGTAAAGGGAGTGCTTTAAGGCAACTAATGGAACATTTGCAAATTGAAGCAAATGAAGTTGCGTGTATTGGAGATTCTTTCAATGATATTTCTATGTTTGAAGTAACCCCGCATTCATTTACTCTACATCATGCTCATCCATACGTGAAGGAGAAGGCAAATCATGTTGTTCGGTCGGTAGAAGAAGCTATTATGAAATTGCCGTTACTCGTATAAAAAAAGAAGCTCGTCAGCGACGAGCTTCTTTTTTTACTTGAATAATGATTTAACAAAATCAATGATACTTGAGAAGAAATCTTTCACTTTATCTAGGAAACCTTGCCCTTCTTCAGATCCTAAAAAGGCAGAAACGTGTTCTTTTGCTTTATTTAACTGACTGCCAACTTGATTCCAATCGATATTAAGATTTTTCATTTTATCAAATAGCGCAACTAAGTTATCTAACTGTTCATCCGTTAATGTAATACCAAGTTGATCCGCAATTTTTTTAATTAATGAACGTAAATCTTCAGTCGTTTTTGGTTGTTCTTTGGCAATTTCTTCTTTAATTTTTGCAACAAGTTGAACTGCTTTTTCTTCACCAATTTTATCGCCGAGCTGAGCTGTTTGCACCATTTCTTCATTGGCTACTTTTTTTACTTCCTCAGGAATTGCTTTGTTCGATGTTGTTTCATAGGCTTTCATTAAACCGGTTAAAGCAGCAGTTCCTGAAACTTTAAATGGTGCAGTAATTTGAATTTCTGCATCTTTCACACCTGCTGTAATAAGTGCGTTTGTGTACATTGCATCTGTTATCGAATTAATGTTTTTTGAACGTACAATGAGACCAGACCCTGGCTTTGTGTATGTAATCATAGAAGAGGAAATTGCTCTCGTCCCAATTTGCGCTTTTGGAACAATCCCTTCTAGAAATTTATGTTCTTCCGCATTAGACACAGTAATGATTGTAGCATCTTTTGGTGCTTTCATTTCTTTTAACAGATCTTGTTTTTGTTGTTCAGACAAGTTTTCTCCTAGTGTAACAATTGATTCTCCTTCGATGATGTCTGCAAACGAAGCTGTCGGCATCATAAATACCGTTACAGCTAATAGCAGAGCTAGTAATTTCGTTTTCACGAAAAATCGCTCCCTTTCTCTTTCTAAAATTTTCGGGCAACACAGTTATTATAGTATATATTTCTTATTTGTCACCTAGCTTTTTCCACATTTCAAAAAAGAAGTATGTAGATTGTCGGATTCTTTTTGTTTCTAGTCATGAATGTGGTAATATAGTGCTGAGATAGTTGAAAGGAGACATATACGTATGAAAACTTTAGGATACATATTAATGGAAAATGGTGAAAAAATCGATTTAGAATTTTTCCCAGAAGAGGCACCAAAAACAGTAGAAAACTTTAAAAAACTAGCAGAGCAAGGATTTTATGATGGTGTGACATTCCACCGCGTTATTCCTGGCTTCGTAAGCCAAGGTGGAGATCCAACAGGAACAGGTGCAGGTGGCCCAGGTTACTCTATCCCATGTGAAACTGATGGAAATCCTCATAGACACCTTGTAGGATCACTTTCTATGGCTCATGCTGGCCGTAACACAGGCGGTAGCCAATTCTTTGTTGTTCATGAGCCACAACCGCATTTAGATGGTGTACATACTGTATTCGGTAAAGCAACAAGCGGTATTGAAACAGTATTAAACATGCGTCAAGGCGATGTAATGAAAGAAGTTAAAGTTTGGGAAGAATAAGTTAATGGGAAAAGAGAGCTATTGCTCTCTTTTTTTGTTTTTTAATAGGAATGGGTATTTCGTTTACAGTACATGATACAAGTAGTACTGTTATTGTAGTGAAAATATGTCGCTTATAAGAACAAAATTTTAACAAATTACATAGAATACATTAGATTACATGTTTCAATAAATATTTTTATTAAATTAATTTTGCTAGAATTCATTTGCTCTAAAGTGCTGAATATTAAAGTGATAATGAGCAGTGGATGTTTCTTTTAACTTTCATATAACAGCGTTTCTTGTGTTATCTACTTAGAAAAAATAGTACTGAAACATATATTTGACTTTCTTCTTTTCGCTTTGTATGATTATCAAGTTGTTTTAAGCCCTTCTCACTCTGTTGAAAATATTGTAAAATGAATGTGATATGAAAAGAGTGGTTGAGGGGATTAATAGTTTGTAACTTTTGTAAGAAGGGATAAGGGTTATGTTAATTCGTTTTAAAAAAAGTTATGAAAAGATTGCAATGGGGCTTCTTTCATTTATGCCAACTGAAAAAGATGTGAAAACATTACAATTGACTATGAAGGATTATGAAGCAAAGGATGATTGGCAATTGTATTTGTGGAAACAAAACGAAGATTTTGTTGGAATAATGGGGATTGTAAAAAAAGAGAATCAAGTTTTGGAAATTCAGCATTTGAGTGTGAACCCATCTCACCGTCATATGGGTATTGGGACGAAGATGGTTCAAGAGTTAAAGAGTAAATTTCTTGAGTTTACAATTTGCGGAAATGAGCAAACAGCAAGTTTTTGCAAAAAGTGTAAAGGGCTAGAACAAAATATACATTCTTAAAAGCAGAGATAAGTAGTTTATTATCTCTGCTTTCTTTTTTGTAATTGTTCATTTCGTTCAGCAATAACTTCTGTTCGATCACGTAATGTGTGCTTATGTATTATAAATTCATTAGAAGTAGCATTCACATCTTTCCAAGGGAGGTTTTGTTTCTGACATAATTCCAAGCAGCGCTTTTCTAATGCTGTATCCGATAATGGTAAAAATAGCGGTGTAAAACCTTCTTCTTTCTGTATAGATTGCAATCTATCCTTGAGTAAGAATAGAAGTTGTGTCTGATTAATTCCTAAACGTAGTAAAGGGCCACTGTTTTTTTCTAAAATCGTTATGGCGCTTTTCATCATCTTCTCTGCGCCATTCCAGTTAGAGCGTCTTTGATGGTATAAAGAAACTGCAATTTGAATAAGACCGACTAAGTAATTATCACGATCTCCTCTTGGTTTTGTTTTCCAATATTCTTCTAGTATTTCGTGGCATTCAAAATAATCATAATCTCCGTGAAAATGAATTAAAAATTGTATGTATTCGGTAGGATACATTTTCTTCACCCCTGTTTAACGGTTATAAATACAAGTGTATCACAGAAATATGAACAATAAACGACTAGGGAATTTTCCCTAGTCGTTATTGTTCATATTAGCAGAAGCAAGCTGCCCCTACAATAATTAGTAAAATAAACAATACAACAAGTAATGCGAACCCACCGCTAAAACCACAATCAACGTGACCCATAGTTTTTTGACCTCCTACATTGTTCTTACTACACTGTTATCATATGAAGCGGTGGGCATGATGATATAGGCATAGGTCTATTTTTAATTAAATTTCTTAAAAAGGTTGGATAGAACATGAGTATGCTCTATACTTATGTTGTTATAGAAAAAATGTGGTGGGATGCTTTGTGCAGTATAATTTTAAAGTAGAGGCTTTTGAAGGGCCTTTAGATTTATTGTTACATTTAATACATCGTTATGAAATTGACATATATAATATTCCTGTAGCGGAAATTACAGAGCAATATTTATCTTATGTTCATACGATGAAAGAACTACAATTAGATGTTGCAAGTGAGTATTTAGTAATGGCTGCAACGTTATTACAAATTAAAAGTAAAATGTTGTTGCCGAAACATGAAGAAGATGTACTTGATAACGGTGATGACTTTATAGATGATCCTCGTCAAGAATTGATGGAGAGGTTAATTGAATATAAGAAATATAAGCAAGTTGCTACTGAGCTAAAAGAAAGAGAACAAGAAAGAGCACAGCTATATACACGTCCGCCAATTGATTTTACATCGTTACAACAAGAAGAGGAGACAAACTTGCCTCTTGATGTTACGTTATATGATATGCTAGCGGCATTTCAAAAATTAATGCGCCGTAAAAAAGCAAAGAAACCTGTAACAACACGTATTACTCGTCAAGAAATACCAATTGAAAAGCGCATGATTGATATTTTAAAACAGTTAGAAATACAAGGTGGTCGTCAAAGTTTTTATGATTTGTTTGTTGATGATGAACGGGAAATAATGGTTGTAACATTTTTAGCGGTTCTTGAGCTTATGAAAAATCAACAAATCATAATTGAACAAGAACATAATTTTGATGAAATTTTCGTATCAAGCTCTACTAAATCTGCATAGATTTAGTATGGAAAATGGGATGGAAATAATATATCTCATGCTAGGTTTGAATGTATCGTTTGGAACAAGAGAAAAAATATTGAACCGAACGCATTGATTGTGATTCGGTTTTTTGATGTGTATTTTTATGGAGAAAATTGGAGGAAGGAGCTCGTAAAATGGATAGAAAAGAACAGAAATCAATCATTGAAGGGCTTTTATTTGTTTCTGGTGATGAAGGGATTTATCCAGAACAAATAGCGAAAGTGCTTGAAATTGAAGGAAATGAAGTAATCGATATTTTAGAAGAAATGCAAAAAGAATGTGAAGGTGCACACCGCGGTTTGCAAATTGTACAGTATGCAAAAGTATATCGTTTTGCTACAAAGAAAGAACATGCTTCGTACTATCAAAAATTAATAGATATCCCAACAGCTGCTTCACTTTCTCAGGCTGCTTTAGAAACGTTAGCGATTGTTGCATATCGTCAACCAATCACAAGAACTGAGATGGAAGAGATTAGAGGGGTAAAAACCGATAAGGCGTTACAAACGTTAGTTTCACACTTACTTATAAAAGAAATGGGAAGAGCAGAAGGTCCTGGGCGTCCTATTTTATATGGAACAACGAAAGAATTTTTAGACACGTTTGGACTGAAAACATTAGATGATTTACCTCCGCTTTCTGAAGAAAACGAACAAATGAATGAAGCAGATTTATTCTTCGGTTCTTTACAAGAGATATCGAAGTAAAAGCTTAGCATTTTGCTAAGCTTTTTTTTGTATATCAATTATATACCGTGCCATACTAATTGAAAAAAGGAGACGAGTTATGAAAGGTATGCGAAGTATTTTATTAGTAGTTTCTGTTTTGTTATGCTTTTCTTTAAATAGTTCATCGGCAAAAAGATATATGATGTCTATTCATACCACGTCTCCTTTACATATGCAGCGGCAACATTTTGGTAAAATGAAAGTGAGTTTTTTAAAAGTTGGACAAGGTGATGCAACACTTATTACATTACCAAATGGACAAACGATGTTAATTGATGGGGGACCTTACGAAGCGGGAGAGGTTATCATTCAAAAACTAATCGAAAAAGGGATTAATCATTTAGATGCTATCGTCAGTACCCATCCTGATATGGATCACATAGGAGGACTCATTCCGATTGTAGAGCAAATGCCGGTATCACTTATATTAGATAGTGGAAAAACATATAGTTCTTTTACTTATCATACGTATCGGAATCATATTAAAAAAAGAGGAATTCCTTTCGTTTCAGTAAAAGAAGGACAATACATACCGCTAGATCCGCATGTTTCCATACAAGTATTAAACAATGGGAAATCAAAAGATGAAAATAATGAATCTTCAATTGTGTTAAAGGTACGATACGGAAAAGCGGATTTTTTACTAATGGGTGATGCTGATGTGCGGACGGAAACTGAAATATTAAAGCAATTTGATGTACATGCAGATGTGTTAAAGGTGGGACATCATGGCTCATATACTTCAACGAGTGAAACGTTTATAAAGAAGGTAGAACCACAGTTCGCGATTCTTTCATATGGGAGCAGAAATCCGTATGGACATCCGCACCAAAGTGTAGTGAGACGATTAAAACGACATGGTATAATGATATATGGAACCAATAAACGTACAGTAGAAATGGAAACAGACGGCGAGCATATTACAATAGGCTCTAGTGGATTAATGCCTTTACTTAAATGAGGAATAGGATAGGGGATATTCTCCCTTTTTGGAAAAGTGAATAACATATATTATAATTGCGAGAGATGTACTAAGTTTCCTTTTTATTAAACAAAGAGGAAATTTCATTCGAATGTATAGACAACTACTCGTGCATATATTAAGATGGAATTAGGCGAATAAGGTAATAATAACAAGTAGGTATTTCATGGGAAAGGATCGATGAAAATGAAAACGCAAGTTGTCATCAATGCCAAAATTTATACAGGTCAAGAAGTAGTGGAAAACGGATTTATTCGTTACGCAGAAACAATTAAAGAAATTGGTTTGATGGCTCAATATGTATCACAAGAAAATGAAGCAGTTTTAGATGCGGCAGGGAAGATTGTGATTCCAGGTATGATTGATGTTCATATTCATGGTGGATACGATATTGATGCGATGGATGCAAATAGCGATGGGTTAGTAACTCTAGGTAAAGAAATGTTAAAAGAAGGAGTTACAACTTACTTCCCAACAACAATGACACAAGCTCCAGAAGCAATCGAAGCAGCACTACATGCTGCGAAGGAAGCGAAAGAAAAAGGAGCACATTTCGAATATATTCACTTAGAAGGACCGTATGTTTCAAAAAAACGTGCAGGTGCACAACCACTTGAACATATTGTTCCTGCGAATATTGAACAATTTAAACAATGGCAGGAAGCAAGCGGAAATCTAATTAAATTAGTAACATATGCACCTGAAGAAGAAGGTGCATTAGAGTTTGAGCAGTATCTTGCTGAAACTGGTGTTGTTGGCACAATGGGGCATACAGATGCAATTGATGCGCAACTAAAAAATAGAAACATTACACATGCAACGCATTTATACAATCAAATGCGTGGATTACATCACCGTGAACCAGGAGTTGTTGGTCATGTGTTATTAAATCCAGATGTAATGGTTGAAGTAATTACAGATGGTATTCACATTCACCCTGATATGGTGAAATTAGCATATAAATTAAAAGGACCGAAAAAAGTAAGTGTTATTACTGACGCAATGCGTGCAAAGGGTCTTGAAGATGGATTATATGAGCTTGGCGGACAGCCAGTACATGTAAAAGATGGTAGTGCTCGATTAGAAGATGGAACGTTAGCTGGTAGTATTTTAAAAATGGATCAAGCTTTCCGAAATGTAATTGAATTTACAGGTTGTTCAATCGAAGATGCAGTACTGATGACATCAGTTAACCAAGCAGAAGAGTTTGGATTAAATAATAAAGGTGCATTAGCGGTAGGAAAAGATGCAGACTTTGTTGTGATGAATGAAGATTTACATGTATATGATACGGTTCGTTTAGGAATTCATATGAAGGAAGGGAAGTAATTAAATGAATATTCTTGTTGTAAAAACTCCAGAAGAATTAGCAGAAGCAGGTTATAAATTAATTGAAGAAGTCGTAAAAACAAAAGAAAATCCAACATTAGGAATGGCTACAGGAAGCTCTCCATTAGGTATTTATGCAGAAATGCGAAAAAATAAACTTGATACAAGCCGTGTAACCACTGTAAACTTAGATGAGTACGTAAATTTACCACATGAAGATAAAAACAGCTATCACTATTTCATGCAAGAACAGTTGTTTGATCATCTTCCATTTAAACAAACTTATGTACCAAACGGGATGGCAAGTGATTTAGAAGAAGAGTGCAAACGTTATGAGGGCATTCTAGCTGCTAACCCAGTTGACCTACAGATTCTTGGAATCGGTGAAAACGGTCACATCGGATTTAACGAGCCAGGAACACTGTTTAATTCTCCAACAAACATTGTTGAATTAACAGAATCTACACGCCAAGCAAACCTTCGCTTCTTCGAAAAAGAAGAAGATGTGCCAACTCATGCGATTACAATGGGAATCGGAAGCATTATGAAAGCGAAACAAATTCTACTTGTTGCTATGGGTTCTAAAAAGGCAGAAGCTGTGAAAGAATTATTGCAAGGTGAATATAGTGAAGCGTGTCCTGCTACAGTTTTACAACGTCATCCGAATGTAACCGTAATCGCTGATCAAGAAGCTCTATCTTTATGCAGTGAGGCGATTGCTGATGAACATCGACAAGTATTCACCATTTCCGATCTATTATCAGATTCAAGAGTGGGTGAAACAGCTAATTGAGGACGGCGAATGGAAGCCGGGAGATAAAATCCCATCTGAGAATGAACTTTGCGATAAGTTCGAAGTGAGTCGTATGACAATCAGACAGGCGATTAATAATTTAGTGGAACAAGGCTATTTATATCGGAAACGTGGAATCGGTACGTTTGTCCAACTTCCGAAAGTGGAACAAAAATTGCAAGGAATGACGGGATTCACAGAAGATATGATTTCTCGTGGGATGAACCCAAGTAGTCAATTACTTAGTTTCCGCCTAGTTCCAGCTACTGCGAAAATAGCAGACCGGTTAAGAATACAGGAGGGAGAGTCGGTTTATGAGGTGAGGCGTATTCGCTTAGCTGATGATGAACCGATTGCTTTTGAGACGACATATTTGTCGCCAGCTCTTGTAAAAGATATTAACGAAGAAATATTGCAACAATCTTTATATGAACATTTAGAGAAAAAACTGGGCTTTAAACTTGTTAGCGCTACTCAATCAATTGAAGCTTCAATTGCAACGGATAGTGAAGCGGAACATCTGCATATTCCTAAAAAGGCGCCAGTACTTGTAATGCGTCAATGGTCATATTCAGAAGGTGAAGTACCGTTAGAGTATGTGAAATGTATTTATCGTGGGGATCGTTATAAGTTTATTACAAACATCGCACGTAACAAATAATATATTTCAGTTTGTGAAGTACAGTTAATGTCAAATTGTTTAACATGTAAAGAAAAAATACGACTCATCCTTACAAGGAGTGAGTCGTATTTTTATTATGAGCAATTACGTGATTAACAGCATCCTTAACCGTATTTACTACATAGTGAGCGTGTTCTTTTACTGCGTCATCTGCTTGAGACATAGCAAAACTATGAGGAGTTAAAGAAAACATAGGAATATCATTATAAGAATCCCCTATGCAAGCAACTTCCTCTGGTTGTATTTGAAACTCTTTTAATAAAACAGAAATAGCAGAACCTTTACTAATATTAGGTGGCATTACATCTAAACATTGTTCTGCTGAAATAAAGGTACTAACTTTTCCGTGGAATTTTTCATCAATTTTTTTCTGAAGGAGTTGTAAGCTTTCCTTCGTTCCACCGACAGAGATTTTATTTGGGAAAATTGTATCATCAATTTTTTGTAATAGATGCGGTTCTTCAACAGAAGTCATAGTTACTTGTTGTTCAAGCTCATGAATAAACGGTGTTTTCTCTTCAATGTAATAATTATGCTCATCACTAACATAACGGAAATAAGGCTCTTCATTTGTCATTGCCAATAAATCAGGTAAAATACTAGAGTCAAATGTAGCAGATAGTAGTTGTTTATTATCGTTTGTATATACAAATACACCATTCACACTAATGCGGTGGAAATTTGTATTAACTGCTTTCATTAAATCTGCAATTTCATTATCAAGTCTTCCGGAAGCGAAACAAAGAATTACATTTTGTTCAGCTAGGCTGCGTAGAGCGAGAACATCTTGTTCATCGACAACACCTCCGTGATGCATCATTGTACCATCGATATCACTCACAAACATTTTAATCATATTGCGGTCTCCTTTCTATGTACAGTTGCCCTTACATTATACGCATCATATATAAACATGTCTAAAAAATGAATTTTTATGAAATGGTAGATGTTTTACATTGACGACAAAGAAGAATGTTCTGTAACATAAAAGCAGGCTATTTAAGTACGAGGGTGGTGTTATATGAGTAATTATCTAGAAATTAAAAAAGTTTTAAATAATAATGTCATCATTGCTAGCCATCCTGAACACGAGGAAGTAGTAGTGATTGGTAAAGGAATTGGATTTGGGAAAAAAGCGAAAGATGTATTGGAGCAAGAACAAATTGAAAAAATGTTCGTTTTAAAAAATGAACGTGATCGTGAACAATACAAACTGTTAGTGCCACATGTGAGTGAAAAATTAATTGAATTAATGAATGATATTATGTTCTATATTCAAGAAAAAGCAAAATCACCATTGAATGAACATATTCATATCGCTCTAACAGATCATATTTCTTTTGCAATTAAGCGATTAAAACAAGGACTTACAATTGATAATCCTTTTTTAGTTGAAACGAAAATGCTCTATCCAGAAGAATATGAAATTGCTGAAGGTGTTGTAGACCTTTTAAATTCTCGTTTGCAAATTACATTGCCAGAAGGAGAAATTGGTTTTATTGCACTCCATATTTACAGTTCGCTTACAAATTCAGATTTATCTTCAGTTAATCAAAACTCCCGTCTCATTGCACAGCTTGTATCTTTAATTGAGACAAACTTACAAATTACATTAGACCAAGAAAGTATCCACTATTTACGCCTTATTCGTCATTTGCAATATGCGATTGAACGGGTGAAAAAAGGAGAGAAAGTAGAGGAATCACAAAGTTTTGCTGAGTTATTAAAGGCGGAATATCCTGTCTGTTATAATTTAGCTTGGAAGCTAGTTAAGGTCATGCAAAAAGAATTGCAACTTCCTGTGTATGAAGCAGAGAGTATATATTTAACGATGCACCTGCAACGCTTAGTGAAAGCAGAGCATGTGTAAAAAGACATATATTTTTGTCTAAAATGAAAACGTTAAAAAAAATCATTGAATCGCTTACAATAGTTATGTATAATAACTATTGCAAAGTTATACAAATTTCGACAAACACATTAAGGTAAGTAACGAAAACGTTTGCCTTAATTATAGTGAACTTATACGTAAACCTATTTTTGACACGTGTTACTGATTCGATCAGGCATGAGTGGAGAAAAGTAAGGAATGTAAGCTAGAGAAAGGGATATACTACCTTTTGTATAGCTATCGTTCTATCTTTTTTTCCTCATGTCTTTTTGGCGTTTGTCGGAAGGTATCAATATAGATAAGAGAGGAAGGGTTTCCATGTTTAAGAAGATCTTTGGTGTTCTTCAAAAAGTCGGAAAAGCGTTAATGCTTCCAGTAGCGATTTTACCGGCAGCAGGTATTTTACTTGGATTTGGTAACGCATTTCAAAATCCACAGTTAACAAATGTTATTCCTGCATTAAAAGCAGATTGGTTCGTAATGGTAGCAAAAATTATGGAACAATCTGGTGATATTATTTTCGCTAACCTTGCATTATTATTCGCAGTTGGGGTAGCAATTGGTTTAGCTGGTGGAGACGGAGTAGCTGGTTTAGCGGCATTCGTCGGCTACTTAATTATGAACAAAACGATGAGTGTGTTCTTAGAAGTAGATAAGCTAGTGAAAGTAACGAGTTCTGGAGCAGATCCAGTAAAAATTGGATTTTCAGATCCAGCATATGCAAATGTATTAGGAATTCCAACGCTACAAACGGGAGTGTTTGGTGGTATTATCGTCGGTATAGTAGCGGCATATTGCTACAATAAATACTTCAACATTGAATTACCATCATACTTAGGTTTCTTCGCAGGTAAGCGTTTCGTACCGATCGCAACTGCAACATTCTCTTTAGTAGTAGGTATTATCATGTGTTTCGTTTGGCCATACATTCAAGGTGGCTTAAATACGTTCTCACATCAAATGATTGATGCAAATAGAACATTAGCAGCATTCATATTCGGTTTAATTGAACGTTCATTAATTCCATTTGGATTACATCACATTTTCTATTCACCATTCTGGTTCGAATTCGGTCAGTACACAAATGCAGCTGGCGAATTAATCCGTGGTGACCAAAAAATCTTTATGGCACAGTTAAAAGACGGTGTAGAATTAACAGCAGGTACATTTACAACTGGTAAGTATCCGTTCATGATGTTCGGTCTTCCAGCAGCAGCTTTAGCAATGTACCATGAAGCACGTCCAGAAAATAAAAAATTAGCAGCTGGTATTTTAGGCTCTGCTGCATTAACATCTTTCTTAACAGGTATTACAGAGCCACTTGAATTTTCATTCTTATTCGTAGCACCAGTACTATTCGGAATTCACGCAGTATTCGCTGGTCTATCATTTATGACAATGCAAATTTTAGGTGTTAAAATTGGTATGACATTCTCTGGTGGTTTAATTGACTTTATGTTATTCGGTGTACTACCAGGCCGTACAGCATGGTGGTGGGTAATTATTGTTGGTCTTGTACTAGCAGTTATTTACTACTTCGGATTCCGCTTTGCAATTCGTAAATGGGATTTAAAAACACCTGGTCGTGAAGTAGCAAATGCGAATGACGGTGCAGGAAAAGCAGAAGCTGGTGAACTTCCTCGTGAAGTATTAGTGGCACTTGGTGGTAAAGAAAACATTGCTTCTTTAGACGCTTGTATTACTCGTTTACGTGTGCAAGTTAACGAACAAAAGAATGTAAACAAAGATCGTTTAAAAGAGCTTGGAGCAGCTGGTGTACTTGAAGTTGGAAATAACATTCAAGCTATTTTTGGACCGAAATCTGACACATTAAAATCACAAATTCATGATATTATGTCAGGTCGTACACCTCATGTTGAAAAAGAAGAGCCTGTAAAAGTAGAAGAAGCTCCTCAAAAGGTTGATGAAAACGAAACAATCGTTTCACCAATTGAAGGAAAAATCTTATCGATTACAGAAGTACCTGATCAAGTATTCTCAGGAAAAATGATGGGAGACGGATTTGCAATCGAGCCAACAGAAGGAACAGTAGTTTCTCCAGTTAATGGTGAGATCGTTAACGTATTCCCTACAAAGCATGCGATTGGCATTCAATCTGAAGGCGGAAAAGAAATTTTAATCCACTTCGGTATTGATACTGTAAAATTAAATGGTGAAGGTTTTGAAGCACTTGTAGCACAAGGCGACAAAGTGAAACAAGGACAACCATTATTAAAAGTAGATCTTGCATTTGTAAAAGAAAATGCACCATCTATCATTACACCAATCGTATTTACGAATTTACAACAAGGGCAACAAGTCGAATTGAAAAAAGATGGAAATGTTAAGAAGGGCGAAAACGCTATTATTGACATTCAGTAGGAATTTGACGCAAAATGTTTATAATTATAATAGGCGATGTGGTTGACCGAACATCGCCTATTATATACAATAGATGATGTAGTACTCACGTCTATACAACTAAAAAATACTGTAATTTAAAGGAGATAAATTATCATGGAAAAAATCTTTAAAGTAACTAGTGACTCAGGAATTCATGCTCGTCCAGCAACTCTACTTGTAAACACTGCAAGCAAATTTGGTTCTGACATTAACTTAGAGTATAACGGAAAGAACGTTAACTTAAAATCAATCATGGGCGTTATGTCTTTAGGCATTCAACAAAACGCAGAAATTAAAATCACTGCAAATGGTGATGATGCAGCTCAAGCACTAGCAGCTATCGAAGAAACTATGAAAAACGAAGGATTAGGAGAATAATGACTCTTAACATTCAAGGGATCGCTGCATCAAGTGGGATTGCTATTGCAAAGGCTTTCAGACTTGAGAATCCTGAATTTAACATCGAAAAGAAATCAATTACAAACGAAGCTGCTGAAATTGCACGCTTAGACGCTGCGCTTGAGAAAGCAAAAACTGAATTAGAAGCAATTAAGGACCATGCTTTTGCTGAGCTGGGTGCTGATAAAGCTGCGATCTTTGAAGCACATTTATTAGTGTTAAATGATCCAGAACTAGTAAACCCAGTAAAAGATAAAGTAAATAGTGAAAAAGTAAATGCTGAATTTGCAATGGATGAAGTTGCATCAATGTTTATTTCTATGTTTGAAAACATGGATAACGAATATATGAAAGAACGTGCTGCGGACATTCGTGACGTAACAAAACGCGTTCTTGCACATTTACTAGGAATTAACTTCTCAAACCCTGGTACAATTTCTGAAGAAGTAATCATCATTGCTGAAGATTTAACACCATCTGATACAGCTCAGTTAAACCGTAAGTATGCAAAAGGTTTTACAACTGATATCGGTGGACGTACATCTCACTCTGCAATTATGGCTCGTTCTATGGAAATTCCTGCAGTTGTTGGTACGAAAGTTGTTATGGAGAAAATCCAAAACGGCGATATCGTAATCATCGACGGTTTAGATGGAGAAGTAATTGTAAATCCATCAGAAGAAACTCTTCGTTCTTTTGAAGAAAAGAAAGCGAAATTTGAAGAGCAAAAAACTGAATGGGCAAAATTAAAAGACCAAGCTACTGTAACAAGTGATGGACATCACGTTGAGCTTGTTGCAAATATCGGAACACCAAATGATGTACAAGGTATTATCGATAATGGCGGAGAAGGCGTTGGTTTATACCGTACAGAATTCTTATACATGGGCCGTGACAATCTTCCAACAGAAGAAGAGCAGTTCGAAGCGTATAAAGCAGTTCTTGAAGGTGTAAAAGAAGGTCAACCTGTTGTTGTTCGTACACTTGACATCGGTGGAGATAAAGAGCTTCCATACTTACATTTACCAAAAGAAATGAACCCATTCTTAGGATACCGTGCAATTCGCTTATGTCTTGATGAGCAAGATGTGTTCCGTACACAACTTCGTGCATTACTTCGTGCTAGCGTATACGGTAACTTAAAAATTATGTTCCCAATGATTGCAACTCTTGATGAGTTCCGTCAAGCGAAAGCAATCTTATTAGAAGAGAAAGCGAAACTTGTAGAAGCGGGTACAACTGTTTCTGATTCTATTGAAGTGGGTATGATGGTTGAAATCCCAGCTTCAGCAGTATTAGCAGATCAATTCGCAAAAGAAGTTGATTTCTTCTCTATCGGAACAAATGACTTAATCCAATACACAATGGCTGCAGACCGTATGAACGAACAAGTAGCTTACTTATACCAACCATATAACCCATCTATTTTACGTCTTGTAAAAATGGTTATCGATGCGGCTCATAAAGAAGGCAAATGGGCTGGTATGTGTGGTGAGATGGCGGGAGATTCACTTGCTATCCCATTATTATTAGGATTAGGTTTAGATGAGTTCAGTATGAGTGCAACATCTATTCTTCCTGCAAGAACACAGCTAAGCAAGTTGTCAAAAGCAGAAATGGAAACATTAGCAGAAAAAGCATTAATGATGTCAACTGCTGAAGAAGTTGTTGAACTAGTTAAAAGCATATAATCAATAAAAAAACCTGAGTCGATTTGAAATCGGTCTCAGGTTTTTTCTATGAGAAAAGTAAATCTTATTTTCTTACTATAGAGGATAAGGAACGGAATTAGATAGCGATAGCAACGATATCAGTTGGGCATACACGTAAAATGCCAGTAAAAGTATTTTGATTTTGATTGTTCTTATCGTCTTTATTGTTATCTTTGTTGTTATTAGCTAAAGCAGAGAAAAGAGCAACTCCGTTAGCAAATCCTTCAAAAATTACGTTGCGGAATGTTCCGTTGCCTCTAATGCTTAAAAGAGAAAGCTCTGTTCCAACTGAAATGCTAGCAAGTACGTTACATACAGCAGGTCGTTGTTGTTTAACTTCTTCTCTCTCTTTCTCGCGATGGTCGCGATGGTCACACTCTCTTTCACGATGATGACAGTCTCTAAAGTTATCACAGCATCCAAATGATCCAAACATAATCCTCATCACCCCCTTCACACTTATAATCTATGTAAGTTTGGTAATGAGTGACTGGACAGAGAGTGGAATTTTTTCTGGGGGATTTTCTCATTTTAAAAGACTAGCTGGGTGTTTAGTACGGAATGATGTTTAAAATAGGGGAAATATCACAAAAAAATGTAAAGACCACCGAAATGAATGAACTAGGTAGCCTTTACACTTTTTTGCTTTTATATAAAACGATGATATATACAGGAAGAGCTAAGAGTAGTGGTACGATGGATCGTGCAGTATGTTTTTCTGATTCTAATTGGAATGCTTCTTCTTTTGGAAATTGTAATACTGAAATGTTTGCAGCATCGCCAATAAAATATAGAAGCAGTACAGTTACTATGTAACATAAAAGTGCAATAAAGCTTCCGTATGAACTCAATGAAAATCCCTCTTTTGTTATCTATTTGTTATCATTGTATCATAATTGTAACAAAAACACACGGTTATATTTCTATACTTTAACAAAATTCGACACGAAACGCCATTTTTGTGTGTGGAAATAGCATGGAATTTACTGTTTCTTTATATATAGATGCCGAATAATACATTGTAATATTACGGATGTGTGACAGAATAAAAAGAAACGAAGGTAATGAAATTACCTTCGTTTCTTTTTATTCCGTAAAAACCCGATCGGTGTGAGCTAATAATCAGTGGGGGATGAAGAATCCCTACTGATTAAAGTTTCACTTTATTATTTTGCCCATTCACTCACTTGTTCTACGCTCATTCGTGGTGCAGGATGGCCTTTTAAAGTTGATTCACCAATTGTAATAAGCATAATTGGTACGTAGCGAGATGAAACATTGAATTCTTCTGTAAGTGCTTGTGGGTTGAAACCACCAATAGCACAAGTATCCCAGCCAGTTGCTTTAGCTGCAAGCATAAGTTGCATTGCTGCTAATGATGCATTTGAAAAGGCTGCATCTCTTGGGAATTGCTCACGAGCATATGCAGACTCAATATTTTTAGCTAAGCGCTCTTTCGCTTCTTCTTTCATAAATCCTTGTTCTACAATTGGACCATAAACTGGTTCAACGTTTTTATAAGCTTCTAAATCACCTAAAATAGCGACTACAGCAGAAGCATCAAGAATTTGTTGCTGGTTATAAGCAATTGGATGTAATCGTTTTTGTACATCTTTACCTTGGAATACAAGGAATTTCCAGTGCTGTAAGTTCCAAGCAGAAGGTGCTTGAGCAGCGCCCTTTAAAATCTCGTGTAACTCTGTAGATGAAATTTCTTTCTCTGGGTTGAATGCACGTGTAGATGTGCGTTCATATAGCACATTAAAAAAGTTGTCGTTTGTCATTATTTATCCTCCAAATTACATATCAAATTATGAAAAAATAAATGTAATATATTCTACTTACATTTTGTAAGTTGTCGAATTTAAGAATATAATATCTTTATTTTAATTGTCAAGTTTTAAAGAGGAATCTAGGGCATTCGTACAAACGATACAATTCCTATAATCATACACTAAAAAAGGAATTTATAGAGTGAAAAAGCGAAGATAACATTCTCAATTAGCTTGTTAATATGTATCCCTCACTCATTAAAGTTTTTAGAGAACAGTTTTTTATAAAATGTTTGTGAGGAATTCAGTAGAACAAGATATATGAAGTGAGTGAAGACTAGTGATGAACATACTACATTTTTTATTAGAGAATACGGTTTTCCAAGATGTATTACAAGATCTTCAGTTAAATGTCCTTTATATAGAAAATGGATGCACACATCAGCAAACGATAGAAAATATCCATCCAAAATGTATGTTTATAGCAAATAGTTTTGAAGAAGGAGAAGTATTGTTTCAGAGGACTAAACCACATATTGTAATTATGTATGTAACAGATGTTTCTCAAATAAAATATATAAAGAATATGTATAATCCACAAAGTACATTTATTGTCATTTGGGATCAACAGATAACAAGCGAGTTTGCAGAGGTACTTACGTTAGGAATACGTAATATTGTGATAGCCCCTGTGACTCCACAAATGGTGTTAGAGGAAGTGAATAAGAGTTTGTATCAACTTTCTTTAGTGAGGCAAGTAGGTTTGCAACAAGAACTACTTCAAACGATGTTTGATTTTCAAAATGACCTATTATTTATAGTAGAAGACGATGAGATTGTTGATTGTAATACAAATTTTTTAGAGTTTTTCGGATATGAAAATTTGTTTACCTATCGTGAGCAACATTTAGTATTTGCTGAACATTTGATTAGAGAAACTGGATACTATTCAACAACTCATGATATAACATGGTTAGATGATACATTATCCTATGATAGAAGAATTAAGATGTCCAATTATGAAGGGGAAGTGTCAACTTTTTTATTGCGTGCGACACCACTGCCAGAAGATTTATCAAGATTTATTGTGAAGTGTACAGAGATTACAGAATTAGATGAAATCTATCGAGAACAAGAAAGGCTTGCTATGATAGATTCATTAACAGAGATTTATAATCGTTTGAAGTTCCAACAAATACTAGAGGCAGAATGGGATAATGCAATGCGTAACGATGAAAAAATAGCACTTATTTTATTTGATATAGATAATTTTAAAACAGTAAATGACACGTATGGTCATGATTTTGGTGACTTAGCATTAATTCAGCTTGCAGAGCTTATGAAATCTAAAGTGGAGCAGCAACATGTATTTGCAAGGTGGGGAGGAGAAGAATTTATTATATTAGTAACGAATACAGTAGAAAAAGAAGCATTTCAGGTTGCGGAATCATTACGATTTTTCATTGAAACAAAGCAATTCTCAGGAATTTCGAAATTAACAGCGAGTTTTGGAGTCGCGTTATATGAACAAGGGATTACAAGAGAAGAATTAATGCAACGAGCGGATATTGCATTATATGAAGCAAAAAAAAATGGAAAAAATCAAGTGTGTGTATATAGAAAAGAAAAAAAGTGATTTTTCGCAACAAATTGTTGCGATTTTTTTTTATTGTTTGATAATAGAGTGTGGGGGGGATTTTGAACGAAGGAATTATGGAGGAACAACATGATAAAAAAAATAATGACGATGGCTTCGCTGTCTGCTGTATTTTGTGGTGGAGTATACTATTTTCTCTATAATCCCAATATAAAGGAAAGCACTCTATTAACAACTAAAGTGAATCCTACTATTGAATCAGAAGTACAAGAGAATATAGACGAAAAAGAAGAACAACAAATTGATTATGCTAGTATATCTCAAAAATTAGATCAATATTTAATAGGAAAGCAATTTAATGGAACAGTTTTAGTAACAGATAAAGAGCATGTTGTATTGAATAAAGGCTATGGATATGCTGACGTTCAAAATAAGATAGAGAACACGCCTCAAACAAAATATCGTATCGGTTCTATTACGAAAACAGTCGTGGCCACATCTATTTTACAGCTACAGGAACAAGGGAAGCTAAATATTCAAGACAATGTAAATAAATATATTCCCTCTTTTCCAGTAGATAAAAATATCACCTTATATCATTTGTTAACACACACATCAGGTTTACCAGAAAGTGGAAAAGGGAAAGTGAATGCGGCTTCCCGTAAAAATTTAGTAAATTGGATTGGAAGTCAAAAATTAGAATTTCCACCAGGATCAGGTTGGAGATATACAGATTATAATTATATGGTGCTTGCTTATATTATAGAAAGTATATCAAAAAAACCTTTAGGAGATTACATAAAAGAAAATATATTTGCTAAAGCAGAAATGCATGAATCTGGTATGGGAAATATGGCTCAGGGAGATCAGCATTTTACTAAAGGATATGTAAAGAAAGAGAATGTACTTGAACCTGCACAAAAATTGTTAATGGATTGGTTATACGGATGCGGTGAGATGTATACGACAGTTGGCGATATGAAGAAGTTAGACGAAGCGATTATAAATGGGAAACTTCTTTCTGAACAAAGTATACAAGCGATGTTTTCACCTTCAGCAGAACGAGAATATGCATTTAGTTTTTATATATATCCGGATTATTTTCATAATCATGGTGTACTATCTGGTTGGAACACTTTCAATAATTTTAATAAAGAAAAAGGAACTTTTGTTATTTTATTTTCAAATGTGAAAAATAGTATGGATGATGAGTTTAATAAAGAGTTCCGAAAGACGGTAAGTGATTTATTAGAACAAAGGGGATGAGAAAATGGAACGTAAAAATGTATCAATAGGTTTCATCGGTATTGGTGTAATGGGAAAAAGTATGGTGCGTCATTTAATGCAAGACGGTCATAAAGTATATGTATATAATAGAACGAAAACGAAGACAGATTCTTTAGTACAAGATGGTGCGAATTGGTGTGATACACCGAAAGAGTTAGTGAAGCAAGTTGATGTTGTAATGACTATGGTTGGATATCCACATGATGTAGAAGAAGTGTACTTTGGGATAGATGGAATTTTGGAGAATGCAAATGAAGGCACGATAGCAATTGACTTCACGACATCTACACCAACATTGGCAAAACGTATTAATGAAACAGGTAAAAGTAAGAATGTATATACGTTAGATGCGCCTGTATCTGGAGGAGACGTTGGTGCGAAAGAAGCAAGACTCGCAATTATGGTGGGTGGCGAGAAAGAAATATATGAAAAATGTTTACCGTTATTTGAAAAACTAGGAACAAATATTCAGTTGCAAGGACCAGCTGGAAGTGGACAACATACAAAAATGTGCAATCAAATTGCGATTGCTTCTAATATGATTGGAGTATGTGAAGCTGTTGCTTATGCAAAAAAAGCTGGACTAGACCCAGATAAAGTATTAGAGAGTATTTCAACGGGGGCAGCAGGTAGCTGGTCATTGAGTAATTTAGCTCCTCGAATGTTAAAGGGAGATTTTGAACCAGGGTTTTATGTAAAGCATTTTATGAAAGATATGAAGATTGCTTTAGATGAGGCTGAAAAATTGCAATTACCAGTACCAGGTTTAAGTTTGGCGAAGGAATTGTATGAAGAGTTAATGAAAGATGGGGAAGAGAATAGCGGAACACAAGTGTTATACAAAAAGTACATAAGGGGGTAATTGAGATGGATCTTCAAAAATTTGATGAGATGATTGATGCTGTACAACGAGCAACTTGTATACAAATTAGTGAAAAACAAAAAGAAGCTTTTAAACAAAAATATGATTTTGAACCGAAATTCGAATATGGACGAGATGAGAAAGGGCATTACGTCATTCGAACTTCAAAAAAGATGCTAGAAGAAATGGAATTTTATTTGGCATTGAAATATGATCGTGATGGAGTTGATCTTTATATGCAAGCAGAGATTGACGGTATATGTCACGTATCTGTTAGCTATAATGAAGATGTCCTACATTTACAAGAATTGTTTCAATTTCTAGAAGAAAATAAATAAAAGTCCTCATTTGAGGGCTTTTATTTATTTAGGTATATTTAATTTTTATAATTATAAGCTAGAAGCCCGGCGGCACCGTTCAATTGGGAATGGAATAACTTGCGCGATGTGATTAGGACCAAATTGTTTTGTACGAGCATGGCGTACTATATAAAATGCACACAGAATTGAAACAGGAATAGCACCGAACAAACCAAAAAATAAAGCGCTTACACAAGATGCGACAAAACCTAAAACACCAACTTCTAACTCTTCCATAATAGCTCCTAGAATAACAGGAAGTGCTCCACACGTAACCCCCAGTATAAGTGCGATAAGTAAACTCATGATTATCCCCCTCTGTTTGCGATATTCTTTTACTTTTTAGTTAATTGTAGTATATCATATACAAAACAGAATTTTCAGAAAAAATTCAAAAAAAGTTCAATAAATGTTCAAAAAGTATTAAGAAATACACTTGAAAACTAGAAGGAGAAGATTGTTTTTGAACGGATGGATTCATACGTTTGAGAAAAATAAAAAATCAGGCTTATTTCATTTTTGAAATAAGCCTGTTCCATAGGAGGATGTATATATGTAGAGTGAATAAAAGGTTGGAAAAGGGGGTCCAAGTCCTTTTATTCAACTAACTACCTTAATAGATTGGAACCCAGCCTTCAGTTGTAACAAAAATACGAATAGCTACAACTTGGCGATCATCTTGCAAGGTAAAATAATGTCTTGCATTTTCAGGAACAGATATGAGATCGCCTGGCTCAAGTTCAACGTCAAAGAACTTCCCATCTTTTCCTTCAATAGCAAAGATGCCATGCCCACTAACAATAAAGCGAACTTCATCATCAGTATGATGGTGTTCTTTTTGGAAATTAATTAACAATTCATCAAGGTTAGGTGTGCTATCAGAAAGTGAAATGACATCATGTGCTTTATAACCTCGGCGCGCTGAAACATCAGCGATTTCTTTTGAAAACACAGCTAATATTTCAGCCTTGTTTTCATCTGTTAACGAATAATTTTCATTTAAATGAGTAGGAAGCTTAGAGATGTTCCATTTCTCATATAAAACGCCTTCCTCTTGTAGAAATTTAGATACTTCCACCTCATTTTCAATGCGAGTATTTATTTCATGAATACGAATTTGCGCCATTAGAAACGCCTCCTTGAATTGATAATAGTTTTATATGAAATTGGAATAAAAACTCGTAAGCCTCTAATCTTTTCTTTGCATCAAAGCTATCTCGTCCCCATACGGTAATACCATGGTTACGGATTAATACTGCTCCCGAGTCACCTTGTATATGCTTTCGGAAGTTTTCTCCAAGCGTTGGGATATGGGCATGGTTTTCAATAATAGGAATGTGAATTGTTGCATCTTCTTCCCAAATATCGAGAGCTTTAATAATTTCTTGATTTTGAAGGGTGACTACATCACCATATAAATTTGTGATGACATTGTTATCAGTTGTATGAACATGAAGTACGCACCCGGCATTCGTATTGTTATAAATATGTGTATGCAAGATTGTTTCTGCTGAAGGACGTAATTCAGTCTCTAATACGGGAACCCCTAGATAATCTACTAATAGAAAATCATCTGGAGTAGTTTTTGTTTTATCTTTACCACTTGCTGTAATGAGAAAAGTAAGTGGTTCATGACTAACCTTTATAGAAATATTACCACTCGTTGCTGGAAACCAATTTCGTGTTGTTAATTCTTTTTTTATCTCGCTTAAGTCATACCATTGACGAAACAGTTGTTTCATAATTTCACCTCCAACAAATGTTTTAATGCAGCTTGAACATCGTGAAATGTTTCAAAAGGTGTATAAGAAATATGATTTTCTTCACACTTTTTAATAAGGAAATCACGAGCGAACACTTTATCCGCTTGTTTCGCAGCTTGTAAATCAGTAATTGAATCTCCAATCACAATATGGAAGTCATTCGTATCACTTAATTTACGGATTAGTGATGATTTACATAATCCGCAATGATTTTGACAATGATGATCACAAGGATGAGGCCACTTAACGGTAATGTATTCACTTGAAAAATCTGTTTCATTACAGTAAATTCGCTCTTTTGGAATGAGTCCTTGTAAGAGTGGATAGACGAAGAAATCCATTCCACCTGATATAACGTAAAAAGAAATATTCTTTTCATTTACAAATTGTATAAATTCATGAAAACCACTACGGATTTCAGCAGTTTCTATTAAAAACTGAATCATATCATCGTGCAGATTAGTAGGTATTAATTGAAATAATTGAGAAACACCTTCTTGAATAGACAGCTCTTGTGATAAAATTCTATTCTTTACTTCTTCGGCTTCTGGTGGTGCGAATTTTTCCATAATGGACATAATGTTATCATTATTTGTAATCGTTCCATCGAAATCACAAAATACTTGAATACTCATAATTTCACCCCATGAGAAGGATTTCCCCATATTTGTAGTGCACTATGCAAATTTATGTCATTTACTTCATGGAGTGGTTTATTTTGCAAAGTAGCATCAATTGCAGTACGGAAAGCTTTACCGCCGCCCTGTGCTCCATTTGGATGTCCGTGTATTCCTCCGCCAGCATTAATAACAACATCTTTACCGAAATCTCGTAGAATAAAGGGAACGAAACCAGGGTGAATACCAGCAGACGGAACAGAAAAACTCTTCTTGAAAAATGCATCGTCTTCAGTTAAATGTTTTGAGATAGCAAGAACTTCCTCTTTTTCTAACGCAACACTTCCGTATGGAGATGGGAATAATGAAAAGTCAGCGCCAGCATAACGTAATAGCTTTCCGAGTAATAATGGAGATGAAATTCCATATAACTTTGATGCTGAGTAAGCACCACTTACAGCAGGGTGTGCCATAATAGGGACTGGGATTTCATCATCTTCTGCAAGTGATTGTAGTACATCTAGTCCGTAAGCAAATACGTTAAATAATAGAATATCAGCCCCAGCTTGCACTGCGCGTTTCGCATTTTCTTTTAAATCAAAAGTTCGTCCTGTTAAATTTACGGCATATAACGTTTTATGTCCGTATGTTTCATATACGGATCGTAAAACTTCTTTTCCAGATACAATGCGTTTCGTAAGAGGTGTTAATGTATTCTCAAATAATATTTCATCATCTTTTACTATATCTACACCACCAATTGCTTGATCGCGTAATTGCGTTTTTAAATACCCAATATTTCGTCCAATCATTCCTTTAAAAATACTCATTAAAAGGGGACGATCATGCACTTGTAAAAGGTTTCGAATACCATCTATGCCGAACTTTGGACCAGGAAAATGTTTTTTTAACTCGTCTGAAAAAGTTAAGTCAATTAATTTCACTTCGCCATCAAGTGATAGTTTTCCGAATGTAGTTGTTAAAATTGCTGGTAAGTCTGGACTGAAGTTTAATAACGGATATTCGATTTTAATAATCCCGCGTTTTACTTTTTTACGTAAATACGAATTGGTATGTTCTTGTTCAGCTAATTCCTCAACATGGATGACGTTACCTTTATGCTGTTTTAGTTGCTCTTGCAATAAGTGTGGCAAATGAGTCCAAGAGCCAATTGTTAAACCGAGTGCAATTTGCTCGGCCTTTTTTTCTAAGTTATGTGAATCATCATGGATTAAATACGTCGCTATAATTCCGCTCATTGTTATACCCTCCTAGTTAAATAAAAAAACCTCTCAGCTAAGGAGAGGTTTTTTTACAACCAGCTCCTTATCTGTCAGCGTAATGCTGCGAGAATTAGCACCGTGTCTACAATTATGTAGATCGGTTGCCGGGCTTCGTCGGGCTCGTCCCTCCACCTGCTCTTGATAAGAAGTATTTAGAAATGTTTAAATTTTTAAGATAACTGAATTTTGTCAGATATTTTTCATGTTGTCAATTATTTTTTGAAAAAATTTAATTTATCAATTCGATTAATGGCTTCTCGTAATCTATCTTCTGTATGCAAGAGACCAACGCGGACATAGCCTTCGCCGTGCTCACCAAATCCAACACCAGGAGCAACTGCAACGTGTGCTTTTTCTAGTAAAATATCAGAGAATTGCTCAGATGTATATCCTTCTGGTACAGGAAGCCATGCAAAGAATGATCCTGTTGGAATGTCTACATTCCAACCAATTGAGTGACAAGCTGAAATAAGAGCATTTCTGCGAGATTCGTAACTATTTACAAGATCTACGACGCAAGATTGTGAACTTAAAAGTGCTTCACGGGCAGCATCTTGAACTGCACCAAAAATACTAACATACATATGATCTTGTAATAAGTTAATTGTTTCAATGACACTTTCATTCCCTACGGCAAAAGCAATACGCCATCCAGCCATATTGAAAGTTTTCGATAAAGTGTAAATTTCAATTCCTGTATCTTTGGCACCGTCTGCTTGTAAGAAACTAACGGGCTTTTGACCATCAAACCCAATAGCACCGTAAGCAAAATCGTGAACAACTAATATATTATGTTTATTTGCAAAATGAATGGTCTCATCAAAGAAATCTTTTGATGCAGTAGCACCGGTAGGATTATTTGGATAGTTTAAAAACATTAATTTCGCACGCTCGGCAATAGAGTTATCAATTTTTGTATAATCTGGTAAAAAATTATTTTCTGCAATAAGCGGCATTGTTTCAAATTGTGCTTTTGCTAAAGCAACTCCTGATAAATAATCTGGATAGCCTGGATCTGGAACAAGAATAGTATCACCAGGGTTTGTAAAACAAACTGGTAACTCTACTAATCCAGCCTTTCCGCCAAACAAAATAGCAACTTCTGTTTTTGGATTTACTACTACATCATATTCACGTTGATAGAATGTTGCCACGGCTTCTTTTAAGCTTTCGTGTCCGCGAAATGGCGGATATTTATGATGAACGGTCTTTTCAGCAGCATTTTGTAAAGCTTTTACGATATGCTGCGGTGTTGGTTGATCTGGATTACCTTGACCTAGATTAATAACATCGTGACCAGCTGCAACGACTTTGTTAACTTTTGCAACAAGTGAAGCGAAAAATTGTGTTGGCAATGATGTTACTATCTCAGAAGGTTGAAATAATTTCATACTTTCCACCTCTTTTGAAAGTTGTTACAATTCTAGTGACAAATGATATAATCTTTCCAGTATTTTGTAAAGAAAAAATTATGAATGGGGCTGACAAAATGAAAGTCGCATGTATTCAAATGGATATTGTCTTTGGAGATGTAGAAAAAAATATTGAGAACGCTAAAAGTAAAATAAGCGAAGCGATGAAGGAAAGACCAGATGTTATCGTCTTACCAGAACTATGGACAACAGGATATGATTTAACAAGACTTTCTGAAATTGCAGATAGGGATGGATTGCAAACGAAAGAAAAGCTGAAAGAATGGTCGAAGCAATATGGTGTACATATTGTCGGTGGGTCTATAGCGAAGCAAGCAGAGCAAGGTGTTACAAATACAATGTATGTAGTAAACAAGGAAGGAGAACTAGTCAATGAATATAGTAAAGTTCATTTATTTCAGCTTATGGATGAACATAAATATTTAATCGCTGGAAATAGTACAGGTGAATTTAAGCTAGATGATGTTGAGTGCGCCGGCACAATTTGTTATGACATTCGTTTCCCAGAGTGGATGCGTGTTCATACTGCTAAAGGTGCAAAGGTTTTATTTGTTGTAGCAGAATGGCCATTAGTTCGTTTAGCACATTGGCGTTTGTTATTGCAAGCAAGAGCAGTCGAAAATCAGTGTTATGTTGTTGCATGTAATAGGGCAGGAAAGGATCCGAATAATGAGTTTGCCGGTCATTCTTTAATTGTCGATCCTTGGGGCGAAGTTGTTGTGGAAGCGAATGAAGAAGAATCAATTTTATTTGGAGAGCTTACATTCGAGAAAATTAAAGAAGTACGCAAAGGAATTCCGGTTTTTGCAGATCGTCGTCCAGAATTATACAAATAAAATGTTGACAAGTGATTTTTATTCTTGGTATAGTCTTCAACATAAAGTTAAAAATTCAAAAAATTATACAACTCTTATCAAGAGCAGGTGGAGGGATTTGGCCCGATGAAGCCCAGCAACCGACCGTAATACCATTGTGAAATGGGGCGTTTATTTACGCCAAAAGGCACGGTGCTAATTCCAGCAGAAAGTTTACTTTCTGGCAGATAAGAGGGGAGAAGATAAACTTCAAACCTCTTTCTTAGTGGAAAGAGGTTTTTCTGTGTTAGAAAAACCTCTGAATTTAAAAGGGGGAGAAGACGATGGGATATTATTCATTAACTGAAAAAACAGCTATACAATATGCAAAAGAACACGGTTATTTTGAAAAGAAAGCAAATGTAGTTTGTCATGAAATTGGAGATGGAAATTTAAATTACGTGTTCAAATTAGATAATGGAGAGAAGTCTATTATATTAAAACAAGCATTGCCATATGCGAAAGTAGTTGGTGAGAGCTGGCCATTGTCTATAAAAAGAGCAACGATTGAAAGCAAGGCACTGCAAATCTTTGCGAAGTATGTACCAAATTATGTTCCGGTAGTGTACAGTCATGATGAAGAGTTAGCGGTAACAGTCATAGAAGACTTATCAAGGTTAACAATTACAAGAAGGGGATTGATAGGCGGAGAAGAGTACCCACTTTTATCTCAGCATATCGGTCGTTTTCTAGCACATGTTTTATTTTACACCTCAGATTTCGGTTTGCAGTCAGAAGAGAAAAGGGTACTAGAAGGTACATTTGTAAACCCAGACCTTTGTAAGATTACAGAAGATTTAGTGTTTACAGATCCGTTCGGTCATTACGATACGAATGATTATGAGCCGGAGTTACAACTAGCGGTTGATGAATTGTGGAGTGACAAAACTTTAAAGTTAAAAGTCGCGCAATATAAATATAAATTTTTAACGAGAAAAGAAGCGCTTATTCACGGTGATTTACATACTGGTAGTATTTTTTCATCACCTTCTGAAACGAAAGTGATTGATCCGGAATTTGCAACATATGGCCCATTTGGATTTGATCTTGGTCAATTTATTGCAAATCTATTATTAAATGCTCTATCTAGAGAAGAAGAACAGAGAAATTTGCTATTTTTCCATATAGAGAAGACGTGGAGTTATTTTGTAGAAACTTTTACGAGGTTATGGATTGGAGAAGGTGTAGAGGCATATACGAAAGAAAAGCAATGGCTACCAATTATTTTGCAAAATATTTTTACGGATGCTGTCGGATTTGCCGGATGTGAGCTTATCCGTAGAACAATTGGCTTAGCACATGTAGCTGATTTAGATGAAATAGCAAATAAAGAAGCGAGAATTCAAGCTAAGAAACAAGCGCTATCCTTAGGTAAAGAACTAATAAAATATGAATCTAAGAGTGCTGATATTCAACTGTTCCGAACATTATTTCAACAGACGGTTTCTGGAGGGATAAAAGCATGAGTACAATTGTTACTATTCCGAGGTCTGTCAGTTGGAAAGGGGATGCTATTGCAGTATTAAATCAAACAAAGTTGCCGCATAGCACAGAATATAACACATTAACGACGATTGAAGAGGTATGGAAGAGTATTGTCATGTTAGAAGTGGGAGGAGCACCTGCAATTGGAATTGTAGCTGCATTTGGCTTGGCGCTTGCATCCAAAAAATATAACACTGTACATATGGAAGAATTTCAAAAGAAGTTTAATAGAGATTGTAATTATTTAGGAACATCACGTCCGACAGCAGTCAATTTATTTTGGGCAATCGATCGTATGAGAGAATCTATTCAAGATATTACTACAATAAAAGAAGCACAAAAAATATTAGAAGAAGAAGCGCTTCTCATTCAGCAAGAAGATGAAGCGGTATGCCGGAGTATTGGAGAACATGCATTAACATGCTTTAAAGACGGGAATAATATTTTAACAATTTGTAACGCTGGCAGTATTGCAACTGCTAGATATGGTACTGCATTAGCACCGTTTTATATTGGGAAAGAAAAAGGTGTACATTTACATGCGTATGCGTGTGAAACGAGACCTGTTTTACAAGGCGGACGTTTAACGACCTGGGAATTAAAACAGGCAGCTATTGATGTAACACTTATTACAGATAATACGGCAGCGCATGCTATTCAAACGAAAGAAATAAACGCGATTATTGTAGGAGCGGACCGAATTGTTGCAAATGGAGATACAGCAAATAAAATCGGAACAATGAATTTAGCGATATTAGCAAAGTATTTCGATATCCCGTTCTACGTTGCAGCTCCGTTATCTACGTTTGATATTACGAAACAAACAGGTACAGAAATTGTTATTGAAGAAAGAGATGAAACAGAAGTTACGAAAATTTTTGGGAAACAAGTGGCGCCAATTGGAACTGATGTTTATAATCCTGCATTTGACGTAACACCGAATGAATTAATTACAGGTATTATTACTGAAAAAGGAATTATACGTGGGGATTATAAGCGAGAAATTGCATCATTGTTTGAAAAAACAAGCTAATACATAATAGCTTGTTTTTTTATGCCTAAATATGTTCTTTTCTCTTATTTATATAATGAAAGGAGGCGAAAAAGATGGAAGAGTGGATCAAAATGATAGGTAATGTAGGGTTTCCCATTGTTGTAACATTATATTTACTCCATCGAATTGAAAGTAAATTAGATGGGGTAATTGTTGCAATAGAAAAGTTGCCGCGGGAATTACTACAGTATGACGATCCTCGGGATAAAAAATAAGGTTTGCTCTTCGTGAGCAAACCTTATTTTTTATCCCGCATTAATGGGCAGTAAGACCCCACCTTAAACTTCAGTGAAAGCAAAGAAGTTAGGTGGGGGATAAAGAAAACCCCCACTCAATAAAGTTTCACTTTATTGAGCAGTATAACCACCATCGATAACGACAGCTTGTCCAGTTATCCCTTTAGCTTTTTCACTTGCTAAAAACATAGCATAATCCGCGATTTCTTGTACTTGTAATAAGCGTTTTTGTGGTACAAGTGGATAAATGACATCTTCTAAAACATTTTCAAGTGGTACATTTCGTGTAGTAGCTAAATCTTGTAGTTGATTACGCACAAGAGGGGTATCGACGTAACCAGGACAAAGAGCATTTACAGTAATACCGTGAGTAGCGCCTTCTAAAGCGGCAACTTTTGTTAATCCAATTACGCCATGTTTCGCGCTATTGTAGGCAGCTTTTCCAGCGAATCCAACGAGGCCATTAATGGAAGCTACATTAATAATACGACCATATTTTTGCTTTTTCATAATCGGGAAAGCATGCTTAATTGCGATAAAAGGGGCGATTTGCATAATTTTAATAAGTAGTTCGAACTTTTCGGTTGGAAAATCTTCAATTGGTGACACGTGTTGCATTCCTGCGTTGTTAATTAATATATCTAATGAACCGAAATGATTAATTGTTTGAGAAATTGCAGCTGTAACTACTTCTTCAGATGTAACATCACATTTTAAACCGATAGCTTGATAGCCTTCTTTTTGTAATTGGTTAGCAGCTTCTATTGCACGTTCTTCAAGACGATCGGTAATAACAACTTTTGCACCTTCTTTTGCAAAAGCGTTTCCCATTTCATAACCAATACCACTTGCAGCACCTGTTAAAAAAACAACTCGATTCGTAACCATGGTGAAAAACATCCTTTCGTAATAAAGTTCTCATATTGCTCTATTTAGAGAGTGGATAATAAAAATCCTGCAAAGATTTGGAAAAATATCGCTAGCTATCTTGCTTTACAAAATAGTCCTTGCTATACTATTTTGTAAAGCAAGATACTTACGCTTGTCTATCTTGTAAAACAAGATAGTGGGAGGATTTGAGTTATGTCGACAAGTCAAATGCTGAAAGGGATTTTAGAAGGATGCTTACTTGCTATTATTTCTGAAGGTGAAATATACGGTTATGAAATGAGTGAAAAGCTAGCGAAGTATGGCTTTACCATGGCAAGTGAAGGAAGTATTTATCCGTTATTAATACGAATGCAAAAGGAAGGATTAATAACAAGTGTAATGAAGGAATCTCCATCTGGACCAAAGCGAAAATACTATACATTAACAGAAAAAGGCGAGGAAGCACTTAATGAATTTATGGATCGCTGGGAAGCGATGCAAAGTAGTGTAGAGCGTCTACTTGAGGGGAAGGGGAGAGAAAAATAATGCTATCCAGTGAAGCACGAAAGTTTTTATTAGATATGAGATTATTTTTAGCGGCAAAGAGTGTGAAAGAAAGTGACATCGAAAGCTTTATCGAAGACGCAGAACTTCATTTAATAGAAGGTGAGAGTGATGGGAAAAGCGTAGAAGAAATTTTCGGAAGCTCACCGAAAGAATATGCAAATGAACTTGTAAAAGTAATGGAAAGGGATAGACAGGAAACGTGGAAGCAAATTGGATTTACGGTAATGAATATCGTGTCGTTTTGGATTATTGCTTCCATCTTAATAGTGAATAACGGAGTTTTACAAATTTCACTTATTCAGTGCATTGGCTATAGTTTTACATTGATCGTAGCTGTAATGGGTCCTAATTTTCTACTTCGGAAAATGACCTTCGTAACAAGATTTACAAAAACATGGTTTTCTATGTGGTCTTTAGTCATGATTGCGCCAATGTTTTTAATAGGAGCTGTTAGTATATTAGATGTGATATATCCTACAAAAATGCTCACATTCACCGAAATGCAAAGTTATATATTAGCTGGAGGTATTTTTATTATCACAGTAGCGATAAATATGTATGTTGAAGGATGGTTTAAAAACTTATATTTAATTATTCCACTTTCTATTATGTTAGTGTTTAAAACATTTACATCTGAAGATCTCGTGCCAATGTTATTTCAAATTATATGTTTATATGGAAGTTTATTTATTTTAATTTTCCTTGAAATTATGATGAAGACGAATAGAAGAGAAACTGTTTAATAAGGGAGGGATTATTATGAAGATTTCTAAAGAAGGGGAAAAGTTTTTAATTGATACGAAAGTGTATTTAATAACAAAGGGAATGAAAGAAGAAGATGTGGATGCCTTTATAGAAGATGCAGAGCTTCATTTAATAGAAGGAGAGCAAGAAGGAAAGACGGTAAGTGATATATTTGGTGATTCACCAAAAGAGTATGCGGAAGAATTAGCGAAAGAGATGGAGAAGGATAAAGGCGGGAGTATAAAGACTATTTTAGGAATGATAATTGGGATAGGTGGATATTGGTTACTTACAAATATTTTATTTGAAAGTCCGAATCATGAATTTACATTAACGAATGTACAATTGATTGGGTACCCGATTGTTTTAATGATTACTATTGTGGGTATTATCTTTGCTTTTAAGATGTCATCATTTAAGAGTAAAATAAAAGAATTTAGCATTATTTATGTAGCAGCATTGCTACCAATTTTATTACTAGTATTATTAATGTTTATGAATAAATGGTATGGGACACCTGTATTACAATTAACTACTATGCAAAGTTATATACTAGCGGGAATGGTTTTATTAGTGCTGTTAATAGGTGAAGCGTATATACTTGGATGGATTGGAATACTAGCTGTTATCGTACCACTATTCATTATGTTTGTATTTAAAGAATTAGGGAAGAACAACTCATATTGGGGAATGCTAGAGCCTTTATTTCTGTACGGAAGTATATATGTATTAATGAGATGGTCTTTGAAAAATGAGGAGAAAAAAACTGTAAGCTAGCTTTATATTAATAGTGCACGAACTGAATCTTTTATTAAGGGGGGAACAAATATGCAAAGTATATTTCTAGGTATATTGTCTATTATATTTTAGGTTTAACGATTTTGGGGCTATATACTACCTTTTCGAAAAAGGTACATGATGACTATTTCAATACTTTATTAGATGACACATCGGGTTATGTTTTGTTCTTCGGTTTAATAGGAAAGTGGCTGCTTTGGATATGCAAAAAATTATTTCCAAAGAAATATTATATAGGGATTTTTAGAGGTGTTACGTTTATGTTTAGTTACCTATTTTTATTTCTAGCAGCCGGGATTTGGTTTGTGGATTGGAATAAGTTGTTTTAAACAGTAACAAGGTCGTTACTGTTTTTTTCTTTGTAATAAAGAGCTTTGTAAAGAGAGTGCTTTTTGTTCGTTTGTTATTAGGGACTGAATATGAACATTTTCTGGGCGCGGGACTATCGGATACATAAGGTTTGTTGGAGAGGGGTGGTGCTCCGAACCAGTTGGGGAATGAGGATCTGCGTGAGTAAGTTTTCCGTGAACACGTCTTGTAAATAAAATATGACCAATTTCATGAGCGAGCGTATATATGTTTTTTATGGGAGCAGCTGAATTTGTTAAAACGATATAACCAGTAAGTTGCTGCTGTTTTGCTAAAGAGTAAGCACAGGCAATTACTGCTGTTTCTTTGAAATAATCACTGCCAATATAACAAATATAAAGGTCGCATGCAGGAGCTTCATTTACACATGTTTGGAAAAAGGATGCTAATTTTTCCTGACTTTGAATAGAATCTTTATAACTAATTTCACGGTCAGAAAAACGGAAAATTTCATTTAAAACAATTACTTCTTGAATTTGAAATGTAATGGGGTGCCAAATTGACTCTGCAACTGCTAAATCTTTTGCAATACGGTCATCAGAAATATCAGCGCCTGGAGTAATGCAAATACATATATTGACGTATGGATCCATAAGGAACACCTCAACTGAAGAAATTCTTCCTATAATATATGTGGAAAAAAGGTACTATGTATGGATAAACGCCTTGTTTATTACGCGAATATGTAGATTAGAAGTCAAAAAAATTTCATAGTTCTATAACGTAGTGTGATCGTCTTTTTGATATAGTAAAGGAAAGGGGGAGAATATATGTATACATTAAAAATCGTTTCAGACAGAGAAGCTCTTTATCAATTTGCAAGTTATGTAAGAGTTGTGCAAGGGGTGGAAGATGTATATGTAGAGGTGGGAGAACCTTTATATGAACATCCATTAATGAAGTTTTATGTACATATTAAGCTGGAGGAAACATATGAGCAACATAAAGCGTTACAAGAAATAGCAAGATTAGTAGAATTAGGTCGTTTTACATATGTCCATTATCGTAATGATGAAATAGAAGAAGCTTTTGAAGCTGTAAAATATGAAAGTTTTAAGAAATAAAGGTGAAAAAAGGAGGCGAAAGCTTCCTTTTTTTCTTTAAAATTACATCAACAAAAGGAGAAAAATTTTGTTATGATAAGGGAGGGTGAGGAAAGGAGAGTTTACATATTGGGGTATATTGAAGAGTTACGCAAAGTCGTTGGTACAAGGCCGCTTATTCTAGTAGGGTCAGCAGTTATTATCTTAAATGATAATCAAGAAGTATTGCTTCAATATCGTTCAGATACATATGATTGGGGTGTACCTGGTGGCGCGATGGAGCTAGGAGAAACGACAGAAGAAACTGCTCGCAGAGAACTATTTGAAGAGACGGGACTCAATGCGAAAATTATGCAATTTATCGGGGTTCTTTCGGGAAAAGAAGTGTACTTCCAATATCCAAATGGAGATGAAATTTTTAATGTCATTCATCTGTATCAGGGGCATCATGTGAGTGGGGAAGTTAAACTTGATCATGAAGGATTACAGCTTCAATATTTTCCGGTAGATAAGTTACCGAATTTGAATAAAACAACAGAGAAGATTTTACAAAAATTCCTATACGCATTAACAGAATAGAAGGTTAATTCCTTCTATTTTTATTATATTAAATATTTTGATTTTTTAGTATGTTTATAGTATGATAGTTGTAGACATACATCTTATGGAATTTCACCTAAAAACTGACTAGGGTACATAAGAGAGGGGCAAGTGCAAAATGCATAATGTTGTTATTACAGCTGCAGTTCGTTCGCCAATTGGAACTTTTGGAGGAGCGCTAAAAAATGTAACGCCAGTAGAATTAGCTGTTCCTGTACTTCAGGAAGCTGTAAAACGAGGCGGGGTAGAACCACACGAAGTTGATGAAGTGATTTTAGGTCATTGCATTCAAAGAACTGATGAAGCAAATACGGCGAGAACGGCTGCATTAGCGGCAGGATTTCCTGACACAGTTACGGGTTATACAATCCAACGCCAATGTTCTTCAGGTATGCAAGCAATTATGTCAGCTGCAATGCAAATTCAATTAGGTGTAAGTGATGTTGTGGTTGCAGGTGGAGTAGAAGCAATGAGTTCAAGCCCTTATGCATTAAAACAGCACCGCTGGGGACAACGTCTACAGCACGGAGAAATTCGTGATACAGTGTGGGAAGTGTTAGAAGATCCAATCCATCATATTATGATGGGGGAAACAGCGGAAAACTTAGTTGACCAATATGAAATTACAAGAGAGGAACAAGATGAAGTTGCACTTCGTAGTCATACATTGGCACTAAATGCAATCGAGTCTGGATACTTTGACGATCAAATTGTTCCTATTACGATAAAAGAACGTAGAAAAGAAGTAGTATTTTCGAAGGATGAACATCCACGTGCAGATATTACAGCGGAAAAATTAGCAGGATTAAAACCAGCTTTCCGTAAAGATGGATCTGTAACGGCAGGGAATGCATCTGGCCTTAATGATGGAAGTGCTGTTCTTGTATTAATGAGCGAAGAAAAAGCGAAAGAAAAAGGCTTACAACCGTTAGCTAGAATTGTTGGATATTCAGTAGCTGGAGTAGATCCGAAAATTATGGGTATTGGACCAGCACCAGCGATTCGAAAAGGATTAGAAAAAGTAGATTGGTCATTAGAAGATGCTGATTTACTTGAAATTAATGAAGCTTTCGCGGCTCAATATTTAGCTGTAGAGAAAGAATTAGGTTTAGACCGTGAAAAAGTGAATGTAAACGGTAGTGGTGTAGGACTTGGGCACCCAATCGGTTGTACGGGAGCTCGTATTACGGTAAGTTTAATTCATGAATTAAAACGACGTGGCTTGGAAAAAGGAATTGCTTCTCTATGCGTCGGTGGCGGTATTGGGGTAGCATTATTTATAGAAGCACTATAAAAAAGAAGCAGCTATTGCTGCTTCTTTTTTTACGATTCAAATAAATGATGGAATAATCGATCGCGATTTTCAAAGAAAAGTTTCGTCGTTTGGTAATGCTCGGTTTCTTCTAATGTGGATTCGTGAATTCCTTCTTGTGTTAAAGAATAAATAGTGGATTCAGGATAAGCCATTAAAATAGGAGAGTGAGTTGCGATAACAAATTGTGAACCTTGTTCCGCTAGTTCGTGCATTCGAATGAGCATGGAAAGTTGTCTCATTGGTGATAGAGCGGCCTCAGGCTCATCTAAAATGTATAAACCTTGTCCTGAAAAACGATTCATAAATAAGGAGAAAAATGATTCACCATGGGATTGCTCATGAAGTGAAACACCTCCATAAGATTTTATAGCATCTATTTCATCAATATAAGAAGCAACGTTATAAAATGATTCAGCGCGAAGAAAGAAACCGTCGTTTGGTGTATTGAAACTTTTGGAAATTCGAAGGTATTCATGTAAAGTTGAATGTGAATCGTTTGTGCTAAAGCGGAAGTTTTTCGTTCCACCTTCTGCATTAAATCCTAAAGCAATTGCAATTGCTTCGAGTAATGTTGATTTACCCGTTCCGTTTTCTCCAATAATGAATGTTACATTTGGATGAAAAGCTAATGATTGTAATGTTCGGATAGCGGGTAGACAGTAAGGATATACGGAAAAACTAGGGATATTTTCTTTTTTTAATGTGACATTTTTTAAAAAGGGTACGTCAATCAATATATAAACCTCAATTCATAACGGATTTTGATTCTAAAAAGGCAGCAAATATAAGTGTAAGACAGCTTGCGGCTAGAATTGTATACTGAAGTGCGCCAAAACCGAGACCTTCCCAGCCGAAAGTCATCCTCTTCCATATAAAAATGAAAAGAACGCTCATAAAGCCAACGAGAGCAGGTGTGTATTTTATAATTTTTAAATGCTTCCATAGAAAAAATCCAATGTATGTACTTAAAAACAAGGTAAACAGAACAAGAAAGAAGACTAGTGTTAATGACACGTGAACCCCTTCTTATTTTCTAAATATTCCATGTGGATTATAACATGGAAACTATCATATTCCAATGTGAAAATAAATATTGCATCAAGATCAATTCTCTCGTTATGATAGATGGTATTCTATTGAAGATATGAAAAGGAGTTAACATATGCCGTTTACATTCGCACATCCAGCAGCAGTTCTTCCTTTTGTGAAAAAGCAGTCCAAATATATTTCAGTAACGGCTCTTATATTAGGGAGTATGGCACCTGATTTTGAATATTTTTTACACTTTAGACCGTATGGTGTTATTGGGCATACATGGCTTGGGTTCTTATATTTAAATTTACCACTTGTATTTCTGTTAGCATACATATATCATTACATTTTAAAAAAGCCGTTTATAACACATTTACCTAAACCATTTGCTGGCTATTATACATATGCAGTAGATAAGAGGTGGGGGCTTCATACATGGAAGGATTTCTTTGTATTTTGCTATTCTGCTTTATTTGGTATGCTAACGCATGTCGTTTGGGATGCGTTTACTCATAATACAGGCTATTTCGTTAGGGTAATACCATTTTTACAAAGAGAATTATATAGTATTCCAGTGTATAAATATATGCAACACGGTAGTACATGTGTTGGTTTATTATTACTATTATACGCACTATGGAAGTGTAGAGATGAAACAGGGAAAGATATTATGATAGCTGCAGAAAAAAGGAAGTATTGGGTTTCGGCAATCATTGTGACAGCTCTTATATGTATCGTTCACGCGTTCGTAAATCCCTATTTTCATATTTTCCAAATAGGAGGTATAATAGTATCTGGACTGACAAGTTCGTTTTGTGGACTTCTCATTGTTTCTATAGTTTACAAGGCTAGGGACTAATTTATATTAATGAATCATAGTGTTAGGAGAAATTATATGATGAAAGCATGGAAAAGTATTTTTGTTTTATGTAGTTTTCTTCTTATGTTAAGTGGTTGCTTCCATCAAGAAGAAAAGAAAGTTGAACCGAAGAAGAAAGAATCTATTCCTGAAACAAAAGAATATGGCGGGCGTGAGCTGAAAAAAGTAGGACAAAAAGTGAAAGAAACAGGGTGGGGTACTTTTAAGTTAGAACAGATTCAATCTGTGAATCAAACATTTGAAGCAGCACCAATGAAAATTCATGTACAAGAGGTGAAAGTAATCTCTTTATCACAGATGAGTGAAAAGGCAAAAAATACATTAAAAATATATACGGCATTAACTCCTGAAGAAGTAAAGCGTAGATTAGGAGATAAAGTAAGTCAAGAGGATGCAGAATTATATGCATCGCTAAGTGGAACAGAGATTAGTGATACGATTCGTTACGTTGAAATTACATATAAGGTGGAAAATAGCGGGAATAAAAATATGCAATTTTTCTCTATGAATGATGTTGCGATTAACGATAAGCAACATTTTAAAGTAGCGAC
The DNA here is from genome assembly GCF_040459695.1 of Bacillus cereus group sp. RP37. Lineage (NCBI taxonomy): Bacteria > Bacillati > Bacillota > Bacilli > Caryophanales > Bacillaceae > Bacillus > Bacillus cereus group sp. RP37. The sequence continues at coordinate 1,395,182 of NZ_JARVHP010000001.1, forward strand.
TCAAAACTTTTTATATGATGAGGACACGCTAGTTGGTACAAAAAATGTATCAAGAGAAGACTATAAGCCTGGTGAAACAAGAGATGGTATTATCGGTTTAATACTTGATGATGGAAAAGAGAAGGTAAAGGATATTAGGTTTACAACAGATAACGTAGTGGCAGGAGATACAGAAACGCAAGACGTTGTAAAAGAGCCACAAACTTTTACTATCTCACTTTCTGAGTAAGATGTTTTTAAAAACATGTAAGAAAAAACAGTCAGCACTTAAAATATTATGCTGACTGTTTTTTCTGTTCTTTTATGTATGAATCTACATTTTGAAAAGGTACCTTAATTTTAAACGCATCTTTTTGTTCATTAAATTGCTTTTCATTATAGGGACCGAAACGTTTATTATGCTTTACGTCAATAATCCAATAATGTTCACTTTTTTTATTTGCAATTGCTGCGTCAGGGTTATTCGGATCCGACTTATCCTCAGTTTGTTTTGCAATAATGTATTTATCATCCCAACCAATGTCTGTAATTTTTGCAGGGATGTATTGTGTGGCATATACAGCATCTTGCGTGGGGAAAAGTTCAAATGCATTCCCAGAAGTACGTATGAGTTCGTATTCATCGTTAATCGTATAAGCTATATGATTTGTATTTCCTGCACAACCGGTTAATAGGAAGGTGATAAATAGGATTATCCATTTTTTCAATATGGGAACCTCCTTTACAATGCTGTTGTAACACATTGTACAAGAAAAGTAAGAGAAACGCTAGTTTACAATGTTTTTTAGAAGTGGTACGATGAGACGGGTAAAGAAGGATATGAAGGAGTCGACATAAAATGAAGTTAAAGATGCATCGTCCAGCGCTTGTAATGAATCGCATAGGTGCTTCCCTAATTGATATGTTTTTAATCTCGGTTATGTATGGTGCAGTAGTAGCTGTTATGACCGGAAATTATAGTGCTATTTTTAATCGCTTTAATATTAGTTTTGGTGATTATAGATATGATCTTGCAGTAGTTTTTATATTAATGGCGATATATTTTATTTTGGTACCCTTTATTTGGAACGGTGTTACACTTGGTAAAAAGATAACGAGAATAAAATTAATTTCATTGAAGAGTGAAAAGTTAACATTGCAAACATTAATTATAAGATTTTTTGTATTGTTATTACCGAACATATTACTACTTGGAATTCCGATATTATGTAACGTATATATGATGTTATTCCGCAAAGATAATTGTGGTTTTCAGGATTTAATTACAAAAACGAAAGTGATAAGTCTTGTATAATACACAGAGCCCTTTTTATTTCTAAATAAAAAGGGCTTTTTTATCCCGCTATTTGCGTAGCCCGATTGGCAGGGGCTACTAGTCAGTGTGAGGATGGCCCTCCTCACGGATGAAAGTTTCACCAATATATTTTGAGAGTGATAAACTAAGTAAAAAGTAAGCTACATCATTTTAATTTAAATAGATTGAAAATTAAGAAAATGTTATAATAATTAAAATAATATCTTTATATAATAAGGGGGAAATTGAAATGACTGGAGGTAGCGTAATCTTTTGGGGGATTTTAATTTTCATCGGTTTAGTTTTCGATCAGCGTAATAGTAAGAAAAAAGAAGGAGTAAAAAAGTAATCGCTTACAAATAAAAGAGCAACTTTTCTTGCTTGCAGACTAATCTCATAAAGCAGTATACTGAATGCGGTAAGACTTAAAGAAGGGGTAATGAAAATGAAGCTTGCAGGAAAAGTTGCTATCGTAACTGGTGGTGGCATCGGTATTGGACGTAATACAGCTCTTTTGTTGGCTAAACAAGGCGCAAAAGTGATTGTGACGGACATTGATCAAGAAAGTGGACAAGCAACAGTGGAGGAAATTACGAATCTAGGCGGAGAAGCCCTTTTTGTATCCTATGATATGGAAAAACAAGGAGATTGGCAACGCGTAATCAGTATTGCTTTGAATGCATTCAGTCGCATTGATATGCTTTTTCAAAATGCTGGTTTATATAAAATAGATTCTATTTTTTCTCGCCAACAAGAGAACGATTCCAATGTACTTTGTATTAATGACGTTTGGATAGAGATAAAACAATTAACGTCATCTTTTATGAAACAGCAAGAAGAAGTGGTGCTGAGTGACTTACCGATTTTCGGTATTATTGGCACGAAAGGACAATCATTTCATACAGTAGAAGCCCTCGTATAATAATGAAAACCGCCCTCGATATATGTGGACGGTTTTTTTGTATGTTATATAGAAAAATATTTTTTAACGAATACGTTGTTCAGTTTGACTATCAAAGAAATGCGCTTTATTCATATCAAACGCTAGTTTAATTTGATCTCCAGGTGAAAATGTATGTCTTGCATCAACACGTGCTGCAAAATCTTGACTTCCAAGTTTCATATATAAAATGGATTCAGCACCTAACAACTCAGCAACTTCGATTTTTGTTGTGAAATTAGTAGATTGTGAAGCTTCTAAGAATAATAGTTCATCATGAATGTCCTCAGGACGAATACCTAAAACAATTTCCTTATTTACATAGCCTTGTTCACGTAGCATCTTCATTTTTCCTTCAGATACTTTGATTTTTATTACATTATCTATAACGAAATCGGTTTCAGTTAATTTACCACGGAAGAAATTCATTGCTGGAGAACCGATAAATCCACCAACGAAAATGTTTTCAGGTGTTTCATATACTTCTTTTGGAGTGCCGATTTGTTGAATCTTTCCGTCTTTCATAACAACGAGACGTGAAGCCATTGTCATTGCCTCTGTTTGATCATGTGTTACATAAATTGTTGTCGTTCCAAGGCGGTGGTGTAATTTAGAAATTTCTGAGCGCATTGCAACACGTAATTTAGCGTCTAAGTTGGATAAAGGTTCGTCCATTAAGAAAACTTTCGCGTCTCGAACGATTGCTCTACCTAACGCGACACGTTGACGTTGTCCACCAGATAACGCTTTCGGTTTTCTATCTAAATATTGTTCCAGTCCTAAAATTTTTGCTGCATCTTTCACACGACGATCGATTTCATCTTTTGGTATTTTTCTAAGTTTTAATCCAAATGCCATATTATCATACACACTCATATGTGGATATAAAGCATAGTTTTGGAAGACCATTGCGATATCGCGATCTTTTGGAGGGACATCATTCATTAGCTTACCATCAATTGAAAACTCTCCTTTTGAAATATCTTCAAGTCCAGCCACCATTCGTAATGTTGTAGATTTTCCGCATCCAGAAGGACCGACAAAGACGATAAACTCTTTATCTTGAATGTGTAAATTAAAATCGGTTACAGCTGTTACGTTATTATCATATATTTTATAAATGTTTTCTAATTTCAATTCTGCCATGGTATTGCCCCCTAGAAAAAATATGCAAACGTTTTCTTTGAGTTCATTATAAACTAATAGATTCAAAAAATAAATAAAAATATAAAACGTTTTCATTTATTAGAGGAATATTAGTAATTTTCGTATGTTTTCTTAGAAAAATAAGAACAAAAGTTGTAAGCGCTATTTTAAATTAAGATAGAATCTGTTATCATTCATTAATGAAAACGTTTGCGCCTTAAAAAAGAGAAAATCGAATTATTAATGAAATGGGGTAGCATAATGGAAAAACAGTGGTGGAAAGAAAGTGTAGTATATCAAATTTATCCTCGTAGCTTTATGGATAGTAACGGTGATGGTATTGGGGATCTTCGTGGTATTATTTCAAAGCTAGACTACTTAAAAGAATTAGGGATTAATGTCATTTGGTTATCCCCAGTCTATGAATCTCCAAATGATGATAATGGTTATGATATAAGTGATTATTGTAAAATTATGAACGAGTTCGGAACAATGGAAGATTGGGACGAGCTATTACATGAAATGCATGAACGTAATATGAAACTTATGATGGACTTAGTTGTTAATCATACTTCTGATGAACATAATTGGTTTATTGAATCACGTAAATCAAAAGATAATACATATAGAGATTACTATATATGGCGTCCTGGAAAAGAGGGAAAAGAGCCGAATAACTGGGGAGCGGCTTTTAGTGGATCTGCATGGCAGTATGATGAAATAACAGATGAATATTATTTACATCTGTTTTCTAAAAAACAGCCAGATTTAAATTGGGATAATGAAAAGGTAAGACAAGATGTTTATGAAATGATGAAGTTTTGGTTAGAAAAAGGAATTGATGGATTCCGTATGGATGTAATCAATTTTATTTCTAAAGAAGAAGGTTTACCAACTGTTGAAACAGAGGAAGAGGGATATGTTTCAGGTCATAAGCATTTTATGAACGGCCCAAATATTCATAAATACTTGCATGAAATGAATGAGGAAGTATTGTCTCATTATGATATTATGACAGTTGGTGAAATGCCTGGTGTAACGACAGAAGAAGCGAGATTGTATACTGGGGAAGAACGAAAAGAATTGCAGATGGTATTCCAATTTGAACATATGGATTTAGATTCGGGAGAAGGCGGAAAATGGGATGTAAAACCATGTTCACTCCTTACTTTAAAAGAGAATTTAACAAAGTGGCAAAAAGCATTAGAGAATAAAGGATGGAATAGTCTGTATTGGAATAACCATGATCAGCCTCGCGTTGTATCTCGTTTTGGTAATGATGGAATGTATCGCACTGAATCTGCGAAAATGTTAGCGACGGTGCTTCATATGATGAAAGGAACACCGTATATTTATCAAGGAGAAGAAATCGGAATGACGAACGTTCGATTCCAATCGATTGATGAATATCGAGATATTGAAACATTAAATATGTATAAGGAAAAAGTTATAGAGCGCGGTGAAGATATAGAGAAAGTGATGCAGTCTATTTATATAAAAGGCCGAGATAATGCTAGAACACCGATGCAGTGGGATGATGAGAATCATGCTGGATTTACAACAGGTGAGCCGTGGATCTCGGTAAATCCTAATTATAAAGAAATTAATGTGAAGAGTGCAATCCAAGATGAAAACTCAATTTTTTATTACTATAAAAAATTAATTGAGTTACGCAAAAATAATGAAATAGTTGTGTATGGATCGTATGATTTAATATTAGATAATAATCCTTCTATTTTTGCATACGTAAGAACATATGGAGAAGAAAAACTTCTTGTTATTGCAAACTTTACGGCGGATGATAGTGTATTTGAAATGCCTGAGGATATTAGTTATAGTGAATCAGAGTTATTCATACACAATTACGACGTAGAGAGTGGATCAATAGATAACATTACATTACGTCCATATGAAGCGATGGTATTTAAATTAAAATAAAAAAATCCTTATGCCACACCTTGGCATAAGGATTTTTTATTACCATTTTAAGATTGAAAATCCATATGGAGGAAGTGTAACTTGTAATGCACTTGCTTCCGCTGAAAATTCTTCGTTTGTATAAATGTTAATGATTTTCTTTCCAGTAACATGGAGAGGCAGTGAAGCTGTAACATCACTATTAGTCGGATTTAAAACGAAAAAGATAGTTTCATCTTTATATGTTTTCGTATAAGAAATATAATTATGTTCATCATTTGCTTCGATGAATTGGAAAGTACCATGTCCTCCAAATGCTTTATATTGTTTCCGTAATGAAATTAATGTTTGTACATGTGTAAATAATAGATGATCTTGTTCTTTCGTATCCCAAATCATACATTTGCGGCAATCTGGGTCCATACCGCCGTCCATACCAATTTCGTCTCCATAATAAATACAAGGAGAGCCGATGAAAGAAAGATGGAATACATAAAGTAGCTTTAACTTATTTTTATCTCCGTTACATGTTGTCAATATTCTTGGTGTATCATGGCTGTCTAATAAATGAAACGCTGCTTCATTTACATTCATAGAATAGGAATGTAGAGATTCTGTAATTTGTTTCATAAATTCATTTGCCTTAATGGAATCGTTAGCAAAGTAAGATAGTAGAGCATTTGTAACAGGATAGCTCATTACAGCATCAAATTGATCTCCTTGTAGCCATGGAAGTGCATCGTGCCAAATTTCGCCTAAAATATATACTTCAGGATTTAATGCCTTTATCTCACTTCGGAATTCTCTCCAAAAGCTGTGGTCGACTTCATTTGCTACATCAAGGCGCCAACCGTCTATATTGAATTCTCTTACCCAATAACGCCCTACTTCAAGTAAGTATTCTTTTACATCTGGGTGTGCTGTATTTAATTTAGGCATATACGGTGTAAACGCGAAAGTATCATAATTCGGAAGGGGCTCAGTTCTAATTGGGAACTCATGAATATGGAACCACTCTTTATAAGCTGATTTCTCACCATTTTCTAGTACGTCTTGAAATTTATCGAAAAAGTATCCGCTATGATTAAACACGGCATCGAGCATTACTTTTATACCGTGTGTATGACATGCCTGAACGAGTTCTTTGAAAGTTTCTTTTGTACCAAATTGCGGATCGATTTCCATGTAGTCAATCGTGTCATATTTATGATTTGAATGTGCTTTGAAAATAGGTGTGAAATAAATTCCCGAAATTCCAAGCTTCACAAGGTAATCAAGGTTTTGAATAATACCAGCAAAATCTCCCCCGAAAAAATTAGTTGGAGTTGGCTCAGCGCTGCCCCAAGGAAGGGTGTTTTCTGGATTTAGTGCACGATCCCCATTCACGAACCGTTCTGGGAAAATTTGATACCAAACGGTGTCTTTAATCCAAGAAGGTGCTTTGAATACGTCGTTTGCATGAATAAATGGGAAACAGAAAAAGTTACCAACATCATCATTTGGAATATTGGAAAAAAATCCTCGCTCTGCATAAATAAGAGTTTCTGTATCATTTTTTAATTCGAATCCATAACGTAAGCGCTTAAATTTTGGTTTGATGGAAATAGACCAATAATCAAACAATGCAGTAGAACCAGTTTTTTTCATCAGTGTACTTGATGAAATCCATTTCCCATCTTTCCATTCGTATGGATCACCGTAAATAAGAGTTGTACTGTGAACATCGTCTTTCTTTGTGCGTATACGAATGTGAATTGTTTTTTCATCGTAAGCGTATGCATAATTATCTTTTGGCCTATGATAAATGGCTTCTTTAAGCATATAGAAAATCCCCCTTTAATATCTCCATGCATATTGTTCCCTTAAGTATAATAATAAAGCATATGTTGCAAACGATTGCTTTTTACATGGCTTTAATATTGCTTATAAGAGTAGTATTCATTTCATATAAAGTCAATGTATAAAGAGTATAGTAATAATATTTTAAAATTAATATTTGCAAAATGAATAAAAGAATGTATAATGATAGACAAATAGCGCAAACGTTTTCATAGATTGATATATTGTTTGCGCTTCTATTAAACTATTCAATGCAAACGTTTTCAATTAGTGAGGTACATATACAATTTTGGGAGGTTTTTGGGATGAAGAAAGCATTATCATTATTAACGGTTTCAGCATTATCAATTGGTATGTTATCTGCATGTGGACCGAAAGATTCAGGGAAAAAAGAAGAAAGTAAAGCAAAGAAAGATTATGATCTTCTCGTTTGGGAAGATGATAAAAAAGGTGTTGGTTTAGAACCAGCAGTGAAAAGCTTTGAGGAAAAATATAAAGTAAAAGTAAAAGTTGTTGAAATGCAAATGACAGATCAAGTGAAGAAGTTACGCCTTGATGGACCAGCGGGGACGGGACCAGATGTTGTAACATTGCCACATGACCAAATAGGAAACGCAGTAACAGAAGGTTTACTTTCTGAAGTGAAAGCTGATGATGCTGTAAAGAGTAAATTTACTGATTTATCAATAGAAGCACAGACATATAATGGGAAATTATATGGTTTACCAAAAGCGATTGAGACACCAATCTTTATTTACAATAAAAAATTAATGCCAAAAGCACCAGAAACGATGGACGAGCTGTTTAACTTCTCAAAAGAATTTACGAAGGATGGCAAGTACGGATTCTTAACATTAGGAGATAACTTCTACTTTGCTAATGCATTCATGGCAGGTATGGGTGGTTATGTGTTTGGTGAAAAAGATGGAAAGCCAAATGCAAGTGATGTTGGATTAAATAATAGCGGAGCAGTACAAGGTGCTGAATATCTTCAAAAATGGTACAAAGAAAAGTTATTCCCGAAAGGTATTATCGGTGAATCTGGTGGACCTGCTGCTGATGGACTATTTAACGAAGGAAAAGCAGCATCTATCATGAACGGCCCATGGGCGTTCCAAGCAATGGAAAAGAACGGAATTGATTATGGTGTGGCTCCAATGCCGAAATTACCAAATGGTCAACCGATGAAAACATTTGTTGGGGTTAAAGGATGGCATGTAACAAGTTTCTCTAAACAAAATGATTTAGCTACAAAGTTCACTGAATGGGTAACGAATGAAGAAAACGCAAAAATTCGATTTGAGAAAACAAAAGAAATTCCTCCAGTAAAATCAGTAATGGAAGATCCAATTATTAAAGAAAATGAAGCTGCAAAAGCAGTTGCAACGCAATCAGAAAATGGCATTCCAATGCCAAACATTCCAGAAATGCAAGAAGTATGGAAACCAGCTGGAGATGCACTTCAATTAGTTGTTACAGATAAAGAGGCACCAAAAGCAGCGCTTGATAATGCTGTGAAGCAAATTAAAGGTAATATTGAGGCAAATCATAGTAAGAAAAAATAAGGTGAAATTCGTGCCTCTAGTATGAGAGGCACGAATTCTCTCCCAGAAAAAAGGGGGAAGGAACATGCAAACATCTATGGAACCAGCAAACGTCATAAATGGTTCAAAACATAGGAAAATGGCAACCATGTTATCAATCATTCCAGGCATGGGCCAAATGTATAATAAACAATTTGTAAAAGGTCTTATTTTTCTAGTATTAACAGGTTCATTTATTGTAGCCTTTGCTGATTTATTAAATATGGGATTATGGGGAATTGTAACGCTTGGTACAGAAGTTCCACGTGATCATTCTGTCTTTCTATTAGTGGAAGGGATTTTGGCACTTATCGTCATCGTGTTTGGACTCGGAATATATGGATTTAATTTATATGATGCATACCAAAACGGGAAGAAACGTGATATAGGAACCCCATTAAACTCTGTAAAAGAGCAATACCGTAATTTACTAGATCAAGGTTTTCCATATTTAATGGTTTCGCCAGGTTTTCTATTACTTATCTTTGTAGTTGTATTCCCAATCATCTTCGTAATTTTAATTGGATTTACGAATTATGATTTATATCATTCTCCTCCAGCTAAATTAGTAGATTGGGTCGGATTTAAAAACTTTATTGATATCTTTACATTACCGATGTGGAGAGAGACATTTTTAAGTGTATTCTCTTGGACTGTCATTTGGACATTCGTTGCAACGACATTACAAGTTGCGCTTGGTATTTTCTTAGCGATTATCGTAAATCAGCCTGGTATTAAAGGGAAGGCAATTATTCGAACAATCTTCATTTTACCGTGGGCGGTCCCAGCATTCGTATCTATTCTTGTTTTCTCTGGTATGTTTAATGAAACATTTGGAGCAATTAACAATCAAGTATTGGCTTTATTCGGAATTGAAAAGATTGCTTGGATGACAGATCCATTTTGGGCGAAGATTGCTTTAATTATGATTCAAACGTGGCTTGGATTCCCGTTCGTCTTTGCAATGACGACAGGTATATTGCAATCGATTCCAGGAGAATTATATGAAGCAGCTACAGTAGATGGAGCTACAGCGTGGCAGCAGTTTCGTAAAATTACATTGCCACTCGTTCTATATGCAACAGCACCAATATTAATTACGCAATATACGTTTAACTTTAATAACTTTAGTATCATCTATCTATTTAACGGCGGAGGTCCTGCTGTAGCTGGACAAGACGCAGGTGGAACAGATATTTTAATTTCATGGATTTATAAGTTAACGATGACTTCGGCGCAGTACGGGAAAGCAGCAGCTCTTACAATGATCTTATCGTTAATCGTTATTACAGTTGCGTTATGGCAATTTAAGAGAACAAAATCATTCCAAGAAGAGGATATGATGTAAATGAATATTAAAAGACAAAAGATGTTACGTCTCTCATTAAGTTATTTCGTTATTTTCGTAATGTGTGCCATCATTTTCTATCCATTATTATGGATTATTGGCTCATCATTTAATCCGGGTGATAGTTTATCTGGATCAAGTATTATTCCGCAAAATGCAACGTTAGATCATTATCGTAAGTTATTAGATTTAGAGAATAGTAATTATTTACTATGGTATAAAAACACATTAAAAGTAAGTGTTTTAACGATGATTTTCTCAGTATTAGCAATTAGTTTTACTGCTTATGCATTTTCGAGATACCGTTTTGTTGGAAGAAAAAATGGTTTATTAACATTTTTAATTCTGCAAATGATTCCAAACTTTGCAGCGTTAATCGCTCTATACGTATTAGCGCAGTTAACAGGATTAATTGATACGCACCTTGCATTAATTTTAATTTATGTAGGCGGGGCAATCCCAATGAATACATGGCTTATGAAAGGGTATTTTGATACGATTCCGAAAGAATTGGATGAGTCAGCTCGTATGGATGGGGCAGGACATTTCCGTATTTTTTGGCAAATCATTATGCCGCTTGCAAAGCCAATCGTAGCAGTTGTAGCGTTATTCACTTTCATCGGTCCATTTACAGATTTCATTTTAGCGAGTATTATTTTGCGCACACCAGAAAATTATACTTTAGCAGTTGGCTTATATGAAATGGTAGCGAAGAAATTTGGTAATGAATTTACAACGTTTGCAGCGGGTTCAGTATTGATTGCGATTCCAATTTCAATTTTATTCCTATCACTACAAAAATACTTTATCTCTGGTTTAACTGCTGGAGGTACGAAAGGATGAAAAATGGGACATTACGTCCCATTTTTCTTTTCATCTCCCTATAAAAAACTTTATAGGGAGATGAAAAGAGATTTGACATCACATATGAAAAGAAGTGAAATAAATAGTATATTATAGTATAGGAAAAAAGAGCTATATCCCTTACAATACATGGAGAGGGAGAATATGATAGGTTTTGCAAGATAGTATCAATGAAAGTTTATGACTTCTCCTATTACTTGCAACGGGTGCAAGATGAAAATATATATAATGGCAGAGAAGTGAAAGGAGGGGGATTTTTATGACAGTTACAATTAAAGATGTGGCGAAGAAGGCAAACGTAGCACCATCTACCGTTTCTCGTGTAATTGCTGATAATCCAAGTATAAGTGAAAAAACAAAGCGTCGTGTTCGGAAAGTAATGAGTGAACTAGGGTATCATCCCAATTTAAACGCAAGAAACCTAGCTAACCAAACAACAAAAACACTTGGACTTGTTATGCCGAGTTCTGCAAGTAAAGCTTTTCAAAATCCGTTTTTCCCAGAAGTTATAAGAGGGATTAGTTCATTTGCACATGTGGAAGGATACGCGCTTTATATGTCGACAGGTGAAACGGAAGATGAAATTTTTAATGGTGTTGTAAAGATGGTACAGGGGCGCCAAATTGGTGGCATTATTCTTTTATATTCAAGAGAGAATGATCGGATTATTCAATATTTGCATGAACAAAATTTCCCGTTTGTTTTAATTGGGAAACCATATGATCGAAAAGATGAAATTACATATGTAGATAATGACAATTATACAGCTGCAAGAGAAGTAGCAGAATATTTGATTTCATTAGGTCATAAACAAATCGCGTTCATCGGCGGTGGATCAGATTTACTTGTAACGAGAGATCGTTTGGCTGGTATGAGTGATGCTTTAAAATTAGCAGACATTGTATTACCGAAAGAGTATATTTTACATTTTGATTTTTCAAGAGAAAGTGGTCAACAAGCTGTTGAGGAATTAATGGGGCTGAAGCAACCACCCACAGCAATTATGGCAACGGATGATTTAATTGGACTTGGTGTGCTAAGTGCACTTTCTAAAAAAGGATTTGTTGTACCGAAGGATGTTTCCATTGTAAGCTTTAACAATGCTTTATTATCAGAAATTGCGAGTCCGCCACTTTCGACAGTTGATGTGAATATATATCAGCTAGGATATGAAGCTGCAAAAGCTTTAGTTGATAAAGTAGAGAATGCTGAGTCGACTGCAAAGTGTATTATTATTCCGCATAAATTACTGAAGCGTCAAACCTGTGATCATTATGCATAAAAAAAGCTAAGAGTTTAACTCTTAGCTTTTTGTTGTAGAAAGGCTTCTAAACGGTCACAGCCTTCTTTTAAAGTTTCGATACTATACGCATAGGATAAGCGAAGGTAGCCTTCACCATATTCAGAGAATGCTGTTCCAGGAACGACGGCTAGTCCAGCTTCTTTGACGAGATCAAGTGCAAAATCAAATGATGAAGATGTTAAATGGCCAACATATGGGAATAAGTAAAATGCACCTGTTGGCTTTTCAACTGTTAAGCCCATTTGAATGAGTCTATTATATACGTAATCACGGCGTTTTTTGTATTGGTGGCGCATCATTTTTGGTGCATCTTTAGCAGCTGTTAATGCTTCAATTGCAGCGTATTGAGCGATTGAAGTAGCGCACGTTACGTTGTATTGATGAACTTTTAATATATGTCCTGCTAAATAGCTTGGTGCGAATAATAGACCGATACGCCAGCCAGTCATAGAATGAGATTTTGATAAACCGTTAATGACGATCGTCTTTTCACGCATTTCTGGGAAATGAGAGATAGATGTATGCGTTTGTTCATATACAAGTTCGCTATAAATTTCATCAGAAAGGACGAAAATGTTTTTATCTTTTAAAACATCTACAATAGCTTGTAGTTCTTCTTTTGATAAAGTTACACCAGTTGGATTAGAAGGATACGGCAGTACGACGCATCTCGTTTTTTCTGTAATGGCATTTTCTAGTGCTTCGGCTGTTAAACGGAACCCAGTTTCACGAACATCGATAAAAATAGGTGTAGCGCCGCATAATCGAATAATCGGTTCGTATCCTGGATAAATAGGAGCAGGTAAAATGACTTCTGTTCCTGGCTCTAAAATCGTTCGAAATGCAACATCAATTGCTTCACTGGCACCGATTGTAACGATGGTTTCGTTTTCAGGTGAATAATGTAAATCGTAGTTATCTTTTACAAAGTTACAAGCTGCCTTGCGTAATTCTAGTAAACCGGCGTTATGTGTATAGCTTGTATAATTTTCTGTAATAGCCCGTTTTGCCGCTTCTTTTACAAGAGAAGGTGTAGGGAAATCGGGTTGTCCAATTGTTAAAGAGATAAGATTATCATAGCTTTGAATCATGTTAGAGAATTGACGGATTCCAGAAATTTGGATATCCTTCACTCTAGGATTAATGAATTGTTCCATTGTATCTCCCTTTCTTCCGTTTGAAAATTAAGTTCATTTTAACATATTTTCTATGATTTCGCTTGCGTATATGTTATGCAAAAAGAGAGGAATAATAGAAAAAAAGCCGCTGTAAGCGACTTTTTAATATCCGTACTCCCAATCTATTTCATCTTCATTCCAAAGTACAGAGGATACTTTGCCAAGGTGAACAACTGATTCATTCACAGCACATGTGCAATTTTCTTCTCCTGTTTTATGCTGTAACTCTTCATATACTGATTTTTCAACATTTTCTAGAACGACCAAATTTTCTTCTTTTAAAACAAGCGTAGTACCCGCCATATTTATCTTCCTCCTACTAAAATAATGATCACTTATTTGTAAACATAGATAGTATGGATTATATGCTGTATTTTGCTATAGTTGTCCGTCTCATGAAGTATTTTTTATTTTCTTTGTAATCCGTATTCATTGTATACTGCCCGACGGAAATTTGGTACAGGGTTTACATTCATTTCGAAAATCTGTAACAATTATTATGTGTTGTTAACAAAGAATTAACAAATATGTTAAGAAAAATCAAAATTTTAAAACAAATAAACCCGTAAAATGATATAATCATATCAAAATACATATAGGGGATGAGAGGCTATGGAGCTGATCCGTGATTTAATGATCCAAATTGCCATCATTATTTTGCCATTATTTTTATATGAAGCGATTCGTTTAAATCGTTATCAAGAAATGCCTCCGAAGCCGAACCGCTACTTTATTATGTTTTTATCCAGCATTACACTCGTTCTCTCCATGACATACTCTATTTGTTTTGGTAACGTTTGTGGGTATAACTTTCATCCAATCCCGATTGTTAGTGGTTTTCTATACGGTGGGATTGTTGGTTTAATCCCGGCCGTTATTTTTGTTGCATCTGAATGGGCGCTCAAGGGAATGAGCCTTCTTCCAGTCATAGAAGTACTATTTTTATTGATAGTTCCATTATTTTTATCAAAGAAATGGTCTCTATTTTCAAGGGACAAGAAGCTAATTTTAGCATTTATGATTTCATCATTGTACGTACTTGTTTCTTTAGTGATTGGCATGATTAACGTTCTGTTAGAAACGGGGTTTACACCGTATATTTCGAACCTATATAGCGGATATATATTTGCTTCGCTTACTATGGTTATGACAATGGTATTTCAGGTGTACTTAACGGAATATTTAAATGAAAATGCAATACTACGTACAGAGATGCAAAAATCAGAAAAGCTTAATATTGTAAGTGAGTTAGCAGCAAGTGTTGCACATGAGGTTCGAAACCCGCTCACTGTTGTTCGTGGTTTTATTCAATTGCTAGAAAGTACAGAAGATGTGAAGAATAAGGATTATATGCGTCTCGTATTAGCTGAATTGGACCGGGCAGAACAAATTATTTCAGATTATTTGAATTTAGCAAGGCCACAAATTGAGAAAAAAGAACACATTTGCTTATCAGCTCAATTAATAGAAATGACAACTCTTATGTCATCATTTGCAGCGATGCAAGGTGTATATTTACAAGTTGAGATTTCTGAAAGTCTTTATACGATCGGTGATAAGACGAAATTGAAGCAAGCAATTATGAATGTTGTTAAAAATGGTATTGAAGCAATTCAAGGAAATAAAGGATACTTAAAAGTAACCGCTATGCAAAAAGATGAAACGATTGTAATAAGAGTTAAAGATAGTGGTGTTGGAATGACGAACGAACAGTTAGGAAGGCTGGGACAACCATATTATTCTTTAAAAGAAAAAGGGACAGGATTAGGGCTTATGGTAACTTTTAGTATTTTACAAGCACATAATGGTACACTGGAATATAAAAGCGAAAGTGGGAAAGGAACTGAAGCAATTATTATATTACCAGCTGTAAAAAATAAGGAATAAAAGTTACCGGTGGAAGGTAACTTTTTATTTTATATTGTTTATTCATTTGTTTTTTCTTGTTTTGTTCGACTAAATAAACTTTTAAATGATTGCAAGAATCCTTGCTCTTTTGAGGCAGCAACCATTCTTTTTGTTTCTTGAATTTCACGAATAACTTGCATAAGTTGTGCATCACGATTACTGTCTTTATTATAAATTTGATTAACGAGTTTATTCATTTTTTCTTCCTGCTTAGATTCTCGTTTATACATATGATTCATTAATAAGTCCATCTTTTCTTTTTGCAGGGCATCTGTTTGAGCTGCATGATCTACTAACTCTTGTAGCATTTTTTCTTGAGAGCCTTCTTTTACATAAACTTGTTGCATCAATTCATCTAGCTTTTCATCTTTTAAACGATTTTGGGTAATAAGGGTAGAATTTTGATGAATAATTGCTTCATTTAATTGAGCGAGCATTTCAAGTTTTAACATGAACTCCTCAAAGTTACGCCCATCTTCTTTTTCTTTCGTTTGTATTTCTTGCTTATCTTGTATAGCGGGTACAGGCGGGGCCTCTTTTTCTTTTAAAATAATAGGTATCGTTTCTGAAATATCTTCTTGCAGTGTAGCAGCTCTTTCATGTATAGATTTCAATAGTTTTAAATCATCCAGTTTATAAATACGAGCGTCAGCTGTTTTGGAAATGATGTAACCATGATCCTCTAACAGTTGACTATATTTGCGAACTATATGTTTTGGGATGCCTGTTTTATTCGTGACATCTTTCGTTTTATAGGTAGCTTCCATAATATTTCCTCCCCAAAAAGTATCGTATATATCATTTCAATCTTTTATGAGGACTTCCTTTGAAAAAGAATGTCGGAAGGTTATTAGTTTTCTACAGCATTAGTGAAAAGATGAAGGAAAATGAGAGTTTTTTGGCGGAATGGCGAAGAAGAGCTAAAATAATGTCTGAAAACATATACAGGAGAAGTTTGTTATAATAACTGAGGAAAAGAAACTGGTAGAATCATGGAGGTATACATGAAGCAATTAAAAGGTATTATCATTTCAATTATTGCAATTCTTTCTATTGTAGTAGCGGTGTATGAAGTACTTGTTCCAGAAGAAACAAGTATCAAAAAAACAAATGCGTATGATCAAGTTCTAGAATTTCCGAAAGAGCGATATCCAGAGACAGGGAAACATATTACGGATGCTATAAAAGAAGGGCATTCAGAAGTTTGTACAATCGACCGTGGTGGCGCTGCGGATAGAAGAAAATTATCGTTAGCTCCATACCCATCAAAAAAAGGGTATGATCGTGATGAATGGCCAATGGCGATGTGTAAAGAAGGCGGAAAAGGAGCACATATTGAATATATAAGTCCAGCCGATAATCGCGGGGCAGGGTCTTGGGTAGGAAATAAGTTAGATAAATACCCAGATGGTACACGTGTGAAATTTGACGTAAAGTAGTAGTTGCACATTTCATAATGAAGGAGAAGTGACCTATGGAGTTAACAATTTCGTATTCGCAATTAATGTTGATGAACTATGACGGTGATCAGCCTTACGTTGACTGGACGGATGAAGATTTTGAAAGAGGTTATGCGAAGGCGGATGGAACTGTTATTTTTGAAGCACTCTCTGATTATACTTGTGAAGTAAAAGTGACTTGCGGGAAGCATATTGAGAAAGAAGAAGTGATTAGAACGGTTACAGTTCCTTTTACAATTGAAAATGAATGTATCGTTGTAACAAGTATTCTTTCAAATAAATTTCAAATCCCTATTCCGAATGGTGAGTATACAGTTGTATTACAGGCAACTCCTCTTGAAGAACCAACGGATGATGAATTATATAAAATACAATACGAATTCTTTTTTGAAAGTAAAGAATAAAAAATGGGTTATCCTCAAAAAGGATAACCCATTTTTGTTATGCGTTTGTTTTTAGTAGGGAACGAGCATCTTTTGCTGCTTGCACCATGTGTTCTAAAGCCGGGATAACTTCTTCCGTTCTTCTCGTTTTTAAACCACAATCAGGATTAATCCAGAAATATTTAGGATCGCATACTTCTAAAGATTGTTCCACGATTTTATACATTTCATCTTTACTCGGTACACGTGGACTATGAATATCATATACACCTAGACCGATGCCTTTTTCATATGTTGTATGTTTTAATGTATCAATAAATTCTCCGTGGCTTCTTGATGTTTCGATAGAAATCACATCTGCATCTAATGCGCGAATCGCGTCAACAATATCTTCGAAATTACTGTAACACATATGCGTATGAATTTGTGTTTCATTTGCTACAGAAGAAGTTGCTAAAAGGAAGGATTGTACTGCCCATGTAATATAAGCGTCCCAATCTTTTTCTTTTAGTGGCATTCCTTCACGAAGTGCTGGCTCATCGACTTGGATTACTCGAATTCCGGAAGATTCAAGTAGTTCAATTTCGTGACGAAGAGCTAATGCAATTTGATACGAAACTTCTTTTCTTGGAATGTCATTTCGAACGAAAGACCAATTTAAAATCGTAACAGGTCCAGTTAACATTCCTTTTACAACTTTCTCTGTTAAGCTTTGTGCATAAACCGTTTCCTTAATAGTCATTCCGTTAATAAAGGCAACATCACCATAAATAACAGGTGGTTTTACGCAGCGAGAACCGTATGATTGTACCCAACCGTTTTTAGTGAATGAGAAACCAGCAAGGCGCTCACCGAAATATTCGACCATGTCAGTTCTTTCGAATTCACCATGTACAAGGACATCAAGACCAATTTCTTCTTGGTAACGAATCCATTTTTCTGTCTCTTTTTCAATAAATTGCTCATATTGTTCATTTGAAATAACACCGTTACGCCATTCTTTTCGCGTTTGACGAACTTCAGTTGTTTGCGGGAAGCTACCAATAGTCGTTGTTGGTAATAACGGTAACTCTAGGGCAACTTGTTGTAATTCGTATCGTTTTTCAAATGGAAGAGGACGTGAAAAATCTTCTTCTTTTAGTGCTGTTCGTGCTGCTTTGACATCTTCACGGTTACGTACAGCAGATGAACGAATTGTATGATGTACATTTCGATATGTTTCTAGCTCATTACTAATACTTTCTGTACCTTGAGTCAGAGCAGAGTGAATGAGAACTAACTCTTCTAATTTTTGATTTGCAAATGCTAACGCATCGAATAGTTCAGTCGATAAGTGAGTTTCTTCTGTTTTATCGATTGGTGTATGCAATAAGCTACAAGAAGGCTGAACGATGAAATCTTTCGTTTGGACTTGTTTTTGTAACGTTGTAAATAACGTAAGAACTTCATCAAGGTCAGCTCTCCAAATGTTACGGCCATCTATACAACCGACAGCTAAAGTTTTATCAGCTGGGAATCCATATTGTGAAATAGCATGTAGATTACCTTCTTTACCATGAACGAAATCTAATCCAATACCGGATACAGGGAATGTAATAATTTCTTCATAGTTTTCTTCTACGCTATCAAAATATGTTTGTAAAAGAAGATTCGCATTTGGAACTTCTTTACGAATAGCTTCATAAATTTCTTTTGCCTGTTGAACTTCTTCTTTCGTTAAAGAAGCGAAAATCGGTTCATCAACTTGAATGACTTGTGCACCAGCTGCATGCAATTCTGAAAGCAGTTGTACGTAAGGTGCAACTAATTGTTTTAAAATGGTAGTAAATTGCTCTTGTGTATAGCCTTTAGCTAATTTTAAGAAAGTATATGGCCCTAAAATAACAGGCTTTCCATCTACTCCTAATTCTTGTTTTGCCTCTTCGTATAAGCGAAGTGGACGATTATCTTTTAAAGAGATTTGTAACCCCTCTTCATATTCAGGAACGATATAATGATAGTTTGTGTTAAACCATTTTGTCATTTCGGAAGCTACGTGATCTTTAGAGCCACGCGCCATTGCGAAATATACATCAAGGTAAGATGTAAACTCAGAAAAACGTGATGGGATAAATCCTAGCATATAAGCAGTATCCAAAACGTGATCATAATATGTAAAGTCGCCAATTGGAATGAGTTCAATCCCTTTTTCTTGCTGTACTTTTACGTGTTGAAGGCGAATTTCTTTCATTGTTGTTAAAAATTGTTCTTCATCGATTTTATTGGACCAAAAAGCTTCTAATGTTTTTTTCCACTCTCTTTGTAGTCCGATACGTGGATAACCTAAGTTACTTGTTTGAATTGCCATTTTAAATTCCTCCCTAATTGAAAGTAAGCATTTCCGTTTACTAGGAAATACCTATAACAAAAAGTACAAAGGCATAGAAAATAAGCCTTCCTTTTTGTTTTAACACCTCATCATCATCCGTGAATCTATCAGTGTTGTTAAAACAGGCAGGTCTCCTGACTTATGCTTCATATAATTTCTTTCACCTTCCCGTTTTCACAGTGGCACTAAAAAAGAAATTTCAGCATTTACAGTGGCGGGACCGTGCTGGAGTTTCACCAAGCTTCCCTTTTAAACACGAAACGAAATGTTCGTGTACCTATTTTCCTTTTGAAAGGAAGTTAACAAGCGATATGATATTGAAACAAATTCTAACACAATTTTTGGAATTTTGTCTACTGTTTTGAAATAAGAAAATTCTAAAGTTTTTTATTTTTTATTATTCTTATTTTTCTGATTAATGAAGAGGAGTGAATTGAATTAAACTTATAAAGAAGTGTGTACTTGTACAGAGATAAGACGCTAGTTATGTTGTTTAACAATCGGTCCATATTCTGGAATAAGGAAGGGGATTGGGGGGGTCATTTCGAAATAGTAAGTTATCACAAAAAAGAACAAGATTGCTGTATAAAGATGAATATACTAAGTTTATAGAAATGGGGAATTTCACTTGGAACAAAGCACACAAAATATTTATTTACCGCCAAAACATATAGTTTCAGCAGCGACAATTGTAATGAATGAACAAAAAGAAATTCTATTAATTAAGGGACCTAGAAGAGGGTGGGAAATGCCAGGCGGACAAGTCGAAGAAGGAGAGTCTTTGAAAGATGCTGCAATAAGGGAAACTAAAGAGGAAACAGGTATTGATATTGAGGTTTTAAAGTTTTGTGGAGTATTCCAAAATGTGAATCATTCAATATGTAATACGTTGTTTTTAGCTAGGCCAGTTGGCGGTAAATTAACGACTACACCAGAAAGTTTGGAAGTAGGGTTCTATCCTATTGAGCAGGCGTTAGAAATGGTGAATTTTATGAATTTCAGACAAAGGATTGAATACAGTTTGGATGAAAACCAACATCCTTTTTATATAGAATTTTAAGAAACAACCTTCCATTATGGGACGTTAGTGATGAATAAATCTTAGATTTTTAAACGACTGTATTGTTATATTTTTGAGCGCAGTGAAGTATCTTATATCGAAAATTAAACAGCTATATGATACCCCTGTCCTAAATTAGAACGGGGGTATGCTTATTTTAGGGTTTAAAAGTAAATAACTTTATTGTCTTTTTACAGTTTCTTCTTTATCTTCATCTATATCAATTTCTGAAAGTCGCCCTGCAACTGCATCTGTAAGAAGGGTGTTTAACCATTGCAATTCAACTGTAATATGTTCAATAACGCTTTGCAAAATATATAGTTGTGCACGTGGAATTTGGCCTTTGCTACAATCATAAATAGTTTGCATATTATGTAAATATTGAATGGTATCATTTTTCTTCTTTTCTAAAATAGGAACTAACTCTTGATCATTACCAAACTGAGCGAAAGAGAGTGCTGAATAAATTGGTTTATATATTTGGTTTTTTGCTTCGAATTGCTTTAATAGTAACGTGTGAAATAACCGTTTACCTTCTTCTGTTATATGAAAGATTGTTTTATCTGGTCTATTCGTGTCTCGAACAATCGTGGTAATACGAATTGCACCTTGCTTTTCTAATTGTTCGAAGGCGTAGTAAAGTGATCCTTTTGCATATTTAATATAACAATCCATTTGTCTTTCTTTCATGATGTGTTGCACTTCATATGGATGTTTATCCCCTTCGAGTAGCAAGCCGAGAATGACTAATTTCATGCTCATTCTGTTTCAACTCCTGTATATAGAAACTTTATCCCTTACCAATCTGGATAATAATCAGTGGGAATGGTTCCTTACTGATTAAAGATTTACTTTATATATTATAAACGGCATACCCTTTTTCATAAAGGGTATGCCGTTTCTTTTTTCTATACTAACTTACCTGCTTTTGTTTTTGTTTCGTTTTTGGACCTGTAAAGAGGCGTTCATTTCCCATAAGTAAAATACAAATAATGCTTAGTACAGCCGGGATAAGTGCCCAGAAGAATGTACTGGCAATAGAGGTAGCGAGAGCTTCTTTAATACCAGTTAATATTTCAGCTGGTATTTTATCAGTAGCACCGGGTGATAATAAGAAACTTGTGTCTCCGCCCTTTGGAGCTAATTTAGCTAGTTCCGCAGGGAACAAAGTGTTTAGTTTATCTGTAAAAATATGATTTTGAATTGTACCGAAAATCGTTACACCAAGAGTCATACCGAGTGAACGGAAGAATGAGTTTGTTGATGTAGCAGAACCACGGTCTCTCATTTCTAATTTGTGGATAGAAGACATACTTAAAACTGAGAATGAGAAACCAACTCCAAGTCCAGCGAGAACCATAAATAGCGTTACGAGTAGACGTGGTGTGTCCATTGTTAAAGTACTTAGTAAATAAATACCAAGAACGAAGAAAACGCCAGATGCCATCATGATGTTACGATAACTTGTTCGAGAAGCTAACTGTCCACCTGTTTGACTTCCAATTACAGAGCCAACCATCATAGGTGTTAAAATTAATCCAGCATTGGAGGCTGAACCGCCGAGAACACCTTGAACGAAGATTGGTATATACACTGTACAGATGATAAAGGCAGCACCATAGAAAAAGGCAACTCCTTGGCTAGCTGCAAATAAAGGTTTTTTAAATAGATGAAAAGAAATGATAGGCTCAGTTGCTTTTCGTTCTACGAAGAAGAAAATAATAAGCATAATAACAACTGTTGTAAATAAACCGATAATAACAGTGGAATTCCATGCGTATTCTTTACCACCAAGTTCTAAGGCGAACATTAAGCAAACGATACTAATAACAAGTGTAATAGCGCCAGCCCAATCAATTTTTTGTTTTCTAAATTCTAGTGATTCACTGTAGTATTTCGTAATGAAGAAGAAGGAGATAAGTCCTAATGGAATATTAATATAGAAGACCCAATGCCAACTTATATAGTCTGTAATATAAGCACCTAATAAAGGGCCGAATACACTAGATGTTCCAAAAACCGCACCGAATAGCCCTGTCATTTTTCCACGTTTTTCTGGTGGGAATATATCGTACATAATTGTGAAGGCGATAGGCATAAGAGCGCCGCCGCCGATTCCTTGAATTGCTCTATAAATACTTAGCTGCTCAATACTAGATGCTGTTCCGCAAAGTGCAGAACCGAATAAGAAAAGAATAAGACCACCAATATAAAAGCGTTTCCGTCCGTACATATCAGAAAGTTTTCCGAAGATCGGCATCCCTGCCATTGTTGCTACCATATATGCAGACGTGACCCAAACGAATTTGTCAAATCCTCCTAGGTCTCCAACAATCGTTGCCATTGCGGTTGCAACAATTGTATTATCCATTGCTGCCATTAAAATACCAAGTAGTAAACCAGCAACAACAAATTTTGTCTTGTTGGAGTCTTTTTTTGATAATTGAGATTCCAAATATAACCCTCCTTTAATAATAAGTAAACTATATTAAGTTTTGAGTGCGACGCATAAAAATTTAAAGTATAGTTCTTTCAAATTAATTTACACAAGTACACTGACAAAGCCATAAAGATTATTATAGTCAAATTTGACTAAAAGGCAAACTTTTTCTTCCGTCAAAATATTCTGTTGTATGGACAGCGAAAGAGTGAGCGATACTTAATATTGGTATAAAGTCAATGAAGGAAATTGTAAAAAAATATTTCAGGAAGAATACCGTCTGTTAACAGAGGAAAAATGGTTTTTTCTTTATATTGTCGAATAGGATAAAAGGAAGAGTAATAACTATATATTGTTTGTAACAAGCATTATTAATATTGGTGGGTAGAGAGGCAGAATAAAGTCGTATGGATGATGCATCTGAAATGGGGTGAATATTATTATGAAAATATGGAAACGAATTTCGGATCAAGGAAGGCGTTCAATACCGCTACAACCGGTATTATGGATTGATGGCTCAAAAAAGGAAAACGAATGTCCTAATGTAGCAGTTACATTGCAAATCCGTAGTATGTATAAAGAAAAATTTTCATATGAACTGACCTATGATGTAAACGACATACTTATTATTCGAATTGAAGTTGAAAATAAAGGAATGGAAATGATTTCACGAGTTGTAGTAAGTCATATGATTCGAGATTATTTTGCATATATCCCAAATTCATTAAAGACGGATAAAGGGATAAGTGAGTTTTTGTTCCAGCTTGTAAGGTGGCGCATCGATAATTTATTGCCGAATGAGAAGGTTGAATTAATTTGTAAAATAAAAGCAAATAAAGATAAAGCACTCAAAAACGCATTATTTCAGGCTACATATACATTTCAATATAAAGGAGTATCATATGGTCCGCTCCAAACAAATGAAGTTGTTGTGCGGCAATGATAAAAAGGAACCTGCATGAAAGGTTCCTTTTTTAGTGAAGGTTATGCTTTTTGAGTACTTTTTTTTGCTCGATTCCTTTTTTTCCTACATAATTATTTTTATAACCAAAATATAGAATAAAAAGAAAGGAAGCAACATTTACAATAGCGTCAATTTGATCGTTTGTAATAAAGTTCACTCCGAAAGAATTAAATAATAATTTTAAAGATAACAGAAAACCTGCTAGTAAACGTACAATATCTGATAGATTTTCTTTTTTTAGCATATAGGTCACCTCTTTCTAAAACGATATATAGTATATATATGAAATAGAATAGAAATGGGAGACAAGCTTAAGCGGAAATGTACATTGCATATGTACATTTTTTATTTTGTAGAAAAACATAATTGTTATAGAAACATATATTGGTATAGAAGGGGGGGAAAGTATGAAACATAAAGGGAAAATTAGTGGATTATTACTTGGGAATACAGTGGCAGTTACAGAATGGATTGCGCTTCAGGATGTAATTACAAAACTGGATTCGCGATCATTTTATACCGTCTTTATTATTTATATATTGCAAATGATACTCAGCTATTATTTTGGACATTGGTATGATAGAAGAGCGAGTGAGCGTATGGATACGGAAGTAGGGGGAATGGCAAGTAATGATTTTGTAGTTGATTTCTTTGAGAAAGTAGCTGCTTTATCAGAACGGGATTCTCATAATATTACAGTGTACATTCTTTCTGTGAAAGAATGGAAAGAACTAAAAGAAACAGTGCAAGAAAAAAAATTGGAGGTGTTAGTACAAAAATTGGAGAGTACGATTGTGAAGACAATTCGTAAAGGGGATGTTGTTACGAGGTGGGATGAAAATAAGTATGTTATTGTGGCGATTGATAACGGACATGAAAAGTCGACAATAACAAACCGATTAATGAAAAATATTGAAAGTGAAATAGAAAATGGCTTGTTAAGTATGACTCTATTATTTGGAGCTGCTAGTTATCCAATAGAAGGAAAAACTTTTGAAGAATTGTTAAGAAAGGCACAAAATCAATTGTACCAGCGTAGAAATTTGTAAGGCAATAAGTGAAACTTTGATTTAAAGAAATATGAAATGAAGAAGTTTTGATTGTAACATTTTTTTGACTTTTATTACAAAAAGAACTTTTTTTGTAATAAAAGTCTTTAAAAATATATGGAATAAGCATATAATTATGATGGATGTGTCAATGCATTTTGCACAATGTGTTTCATTTTAAAAGTGTAGAGGAAAGCATGCTCTACACTTTTCCTTTTTAGGGAATGACAAGAATAATTGTAAGTTGTTGCAAGATAGCATTTATACTGTGTAAAATGAACAAATAGATTATTTGATAGAAAGCCGGAAAGGGAATGATAGAATGATAGACGTGAGAGAACAACGATCATCTTTTATCAGGTGAATTATTATTGCTGTTGTTCTTCAAATTATTATGGCTGTGATGAATTCCGTTGTAATTTTATGTAATACATAGTATGAACAGGTTTTAAAAAGTGCCAAGTAAAAGATGGATATGAAACTACTATTTGGTTCAAAAAAGTAAAATGTGATTTTAAGTAATACAATTTGTACAAGCATTATAAACAATATCAATGATTTTCGTAAAAAAGGTGCGAGTATGGAGTTTATAGAAGGATATGTAATTTTCATAGCTTTTTACACGATGATCGTATATAAGTAGGAGGAAGAAGATGTTGAAATATAGTAAATTAGCAATTGTAACTGCATTATCAATGACTTTACTAGCTGGTTGTTTCGGACCGAAACCAGAAGAGGAATTATATGTTGCATTTGAAAATGCTGCAAAGCAAGAAAAAACAATGTTTGAAGATGCAAAGAAACTTGAAACTTTAGAAAAAGAGGGACAAGAATTATATAACCAGATTGTTCAAGAAGGAAAAGATAATAATCAAACTGTTAAGGAAAAACTGAACCAAGCAGTGAAAAATACAGATGAACGAGACAAAGTGCTTAAAAAAGAAAAAGAATCTTTAAATAAGGCACAAGAAGAAGTGAAGTCAGCAGATAAATATGTGAAGAAAATTGAAGATAAGAAATTGAAAGATCAAGCGGATAAAGTGAAAAGCACATATGAGAAACGACACGATTCATTTAACAAGATGTATGATAGCTATAATAAATCGTTAAAACAAGAAAAAGAATTATATACAATGTTACAAGATAAAGGTACAAAATTAAAAGATATTAGTGAAAAAGTAAAAGTAGTAAATCAATCTTATAAGGATATCGAATCAGAGAAAGACAAGTTTAATGAATTTACGAAATCTTATAATACAGAAAAAATAGCTTTTTATAAACAAGCAAATATTAAAATTAAAGAAGAGAAAAAATAAAACAGTTTGGCCTACAATTGGCCAAACTGTTTTATTTTTTTGTATAAGTACGACTATACCATGGGACAGGTTCACTTAATTTTTTTTCTTGTTTCAGTGCTTCAGGACCAATATAATCTTGAAGTGTCTTTTTTGCTACTGTTAAAGATAAGGTTGTTTTCGGATTTCGATAGGAGGATTCAAGATGACCAAGATGTGGTAGGATTCGAAAATCTTCTTTTGTAGGAGGAATATGGAAAAAATAATCACCTAAACGTATAAGAACATCGGATTGTTGTTGGCTAAAACGTGGATTTCTAGAAAAATGTAATCCTTCTTTAATAGCTTTTTTTTCAGCAATTAAGCGTTCTAAAGCCGTCTTTTTTAACCAGTATAAATACTTCGGATTAGTTGCAGCTTTAGCATGACGATTCACAACGAAAATAGATTGAGCTAGTCGATTAATAGAATGTTGGTTTTGTAATTGAGATTGTGGTTGTGAAGGTTTCATATTGAATCTCCTTTCAATTTTTCATTATTATACCATAAATAAAAGAGGTTTTTATTATATGCAAAAAGTGATTGTATATATTTTCAATATTAAAGCAATATTGTTACAAAAAACAACTATTTTGTATAATAGTAATAGAATGTGTTTTAGAAATTTGATAATGAAAGAGTGAGAAGTTTGAAAGAAATATTAAAACAGCAATATGCCATTATAGATATTGGATCTAATACAATGCGTTTAGTTATTTATGAAAAGCAAAACGGAGGGTTTTATAAGGAGATTGAAAATACGAAAGTGGTTGCTCGGTTAAGGAATTACTTAGTTGATGGTGTGTTGATTGAAGAAGGAATAGAGGTATTGTTACAAACCTTATTTCAATTTCAAGAAAGTACACGATTCCACCAGTTGCATCATGTACTTTGTGTTGCAACAGCAACAATTAGACAGGCTGAGAATCAAGAGGCAATTAAAAAACTTGTTGAAGGACAAACAGACTTTACTCTTAGAGTATTATCAGAATATGAAGAAGCACGTTACGGCTATTTAGCAGTTATGAATTCAACTTCGTTCTCTGAAGGAATTACAGTAGATATTGGGGGAGGAAGTACGGAAGTTACATACTTTCGAAATAGAGAGATTTTAGAGTATTATAGCTTTCCTTTTGGAGCACTTTCTTTAAAGCAACAATTTATTAAAGAGGATATACCTACTGAAGAAGAGTTGGAAAAGATTCAAACGTACTTAGAGTATCAATTTCGAACATTACCATGGTTAATTGATAAGAAATTGCCTCTTATTGCAATTGGTGGTAGTGCGAGGAACTTAGTGAAAATTCATCAAAATTTAATTTGTTATCCTATAGCAGGGGTACATTTATACAAAATGAAAGAAGCAGATATTAAAAATGTGAAAGAAGAATTGAAAGCATTGTCGTTCATAGAACTTCAAAAATTGGAAGGATTGGCAAAAGATCGAGCAGATACAATTGTTCCAGCAGTCGAAGTATTTCATACGCTTGTTAACGTTATAGAGGCACCAGCATTTGTATTAAGTAGAAAGGGATTACGAGAAGGTGTTTTCTATGAAGAGTTGACAAAAGATTTGGGGATTTCATATTATCCGAACGTAGTCGAAGAAAGTTTGTATTTATTATCACATGAATATGAAATGGATATGGAATTTGTAATACAGCTTATTAAACATGGAAGATTGATTTGTCAACAGCTTGAAGAAACAGGGCTGATTTCTATGTCAGCAAAAGATTGGGAAATATTCCATCAAGCAGCGAAAGTATTTAATATAGGCAAATATATAGACGAAGAAGCGAGTCGTTTACATACGTTTTATTTATTAGCGAATAAAACAATTGATGGTATGATGCACAAAGAGCGAGTTAGATTAGCGCTTATTGCGTCTTATAAATCAAAAATGTTATTCAAACAACATTTGTCCCCATTTGAAGGATGGTTTGATAAAAACGAACAAAAAAAAATTCGCCTATTAGGGGCTGTTTTACAATTTTCAGCAGCTCTAAATATAAGACAAAGATCGCTTGTTGAATCGATATCTATTACAGAAAGTAAAGAAGGATTAACATTTAAAATAGAATGTGAGCAATCGGCATTAGCGGAAAAAGTGCAAGCTGAAAAGCAAAAAAAGCAGCTGGAAAGAGTATTGAAAACGTCTATTAATTTATCCTTTGAATCAAAACATTAGGTTGTACGGATGTCTTTACAAAAAATTAACACTTTGGAATATTGTAATTTGTTAAAATGAAGGTAACTAAATTATAGTAAAAAAGTTTCAAGGGAAGTGTGAAGAGGATGGAAATGTTGAAGGGGAATATAGTAAATTTAAATGATACAGCTCATTACAATAATCGAGAATTAAGTTGGTTAGCATTTAATGAACGTGTACTACAAGAAGCACAGGATGAAATGAATCCGCTCTTGGAAAGATTAAAGTTTATTAGCATTTTCAGCTCAAATTTAGATGAATTCTTTATGGTACGCGTGGCAGGATTGAAGGATCAAGTGAGTGCTGGATTTAACCAGCCAGAAAATAAGGCTGGCTTAACACCAAAAAAGCAATTAAATAAAATTGCGATAAAGGCCCATGAATTAATGACTGTACAATATGATACGTTTAAAAATTATGTGTTGCCAGCGCTGGAGTTAGAGGGAATTGAACGTTTAACATTCCACGATTTGACGAAAGAACAGAGAGAATTTATAGAAGAGTATTTTGATGAGCAAATTTTCCCGGTCTTAACACCTGTAGCTATTGATGCATATCGTCCATTTCCGATGTTATTAAATAAAAGTTTGAATTTAGCTACTCTTTTATATGATGAGAAACAAGTGGAGGAAGAAAACCGCACGAAGTTAGGAATTGTACAAGTTCCTTCATTACTTGAACGATTCATATTTTTGCCGAGTGAAGGGCAAAAGCATAAATTTATTTTATTAGAAGATGTAATTAGTGGTTTTACTCATAAATTATTTACAGGATATAAAGTATCGTCTGTTACCCGTTTCCGTATTACACGAAATGCGGATTTAACAATTCATGAAGAAGGTGCGAGGGATTTATTAAAGGTAATTGAAAAAGAATTAAAAAAGCGTAAGTGGGGAGCTGCTGTACGTTTAGAAGTTGGCAAAGAGCATATTGATGAAAGAGTATTAGCATTATTATATGAGGTGTTGGAAGTAAAAGATGAAGATGTGTATATAATGGATGGACCGCTAGATTTAACATGTCTATTTTCTTTATATAAAAAACTAGCTCCTTTATATGAACATCTTGTATATCCGGCTCTTATTCCGCAACGGCCTCAAGATTTAGGGGATGCGGAAGATGTATTTGAAAAAGCAATTGAGCATGATATTTTATTACATCATCCCTTTGAATCGTTTCAGCCAGTAGTTGATTTTGTCCGTGATGCGGCAGACGATCCGAATGTACTTGCGATCAAACAAACATTATATCGAGTAAGTGGGGATTCGCCGATTATTCAGGCGCTAAAGGTAGCGGCTGAAAAAGGAAAACAAGTGACGGTATTAGTTGAATTAAAGGCCAGATTTGATGAAGAAAATAATGTGCATTGGGCTAAAGAATTAGAAAAGGCAGGATGTCACGTTATTTACGGTGTAAGTCATTTGAAAACACATAGTAAAATTACGCTAGTTGTAAGGAGAAAAAACGGAAAAATTGAAAGGTTCGTACATCTTGGGACTGGAAATTATAATGACGCAACAGCAAAGTTATATACTGATTTCGGGTATATTACATCACGAAAAGACTTTGGGGTCGATGCAACAAATTTCTTTAATTATTTGAGTGGTTATACAACAAAACCACATTTTCATCATTTATCGGTTGCACCATTTGATATAAGAAAGCAATTTATGGATTTAATAGATGAAGAAATCCGTTATCATAGGCAATATGGAAATGGATATATTATCGCTAAGATGAATTCATTAACAGATAAACCATTAATAAAAAAAATGTATGAAGCTTCACAAGCTGGAGTAAAGGTAGAGCTCATTGTTCGAGGAACATGTTGTTTAAGGCCTGGTATTCCAAATGTAAGTGAAAATATTCGGGTAGTTAGTGTTGTCGGGAGATATTTAGAGCATAGTCGAATTTATTATTTCCATCATAATGGAGAGGAGAAGATATATTTATCTTCAGCTGATTGGATGACGCGAAATATGGAAAAGCGAGTAGAAATATCTTTCCCGATATTAGATATTGAAATGAAGGCGAGAATTAAGGCGATTTTACAGCTTACTTTAGCTGATAATGTAAAAACGCGTGAACAAAATAAAGACGGTGACTATTATTATGTTATTAATGGTAGTACAGAAGAAATTGATAGCCAAGTGAAGTTGTTTAAGATGGCGTATCAAAACACGGATGCTGAATAATGAGAACAAAGTAAAAAAACCTCTTAAAAAAGAGGTTTTTTTACTTTGTTCTCTACTTATTATACGTTCTCTAATAGAAGGATGCGTAGAGAGAATAGTTTTTATTGTAAGCATGTTAATAGATTATGGATCAGTTAAGAGAGGGAATAACATTGGTAGAATTGTTGCAGTACATTAATAATAGTATGGTTGTTGACAAGGTCCACCATAACAAGGATAAGGTGTTGGCGGTGGGAAAAGTGGTGGATAATACGGTCTAGGACCGAAAGCTAATGCTCCGCCGAGCAGTCCACCAGCAATGCCAGCTAGAAATGGGACGCCAAAAAACGGAAAGAAGCGTGAGTCGCCTACTGGACCAATAGGTGCTGAACGGACTGGGATTGGTTGATAATATGGATACATGAACAAACCTCCTTTATTGGACTCACTTTTATCATATGGTAAATGAAACGTGGATGAGCGCGTACAAGAAAGGATATGCAAGAAAATAGGCAAATGATTACGAATGTTGGAGCGTGAAAATCGTGATTTCAGGTTTTGACATAAATCGGAATGGGACACGTGTTCTTCCAAGGCCTCGATTGACATAGAGAGCTAAATCTTGAATTGTATAGAAACCTTCAACATAGTTTTTAGCAAGTGATGGGGTAATAATAGCGCCTAAAAAAGGAATTTGTACTTGTCCGCCATGGCTATGACCAGAAAGTTGTAAGTTAACTGGATATGTAGCAATTTTAGGTGCAATATCTGGCTCGTGGACAAGAACAATGTTATAAGTGTTTTGCCTCGCGTGCTGTAATGTCTCCGCTATTTTTGGTTTGCCTAGTAGTATATCATCGAGACCGAAAATTGAAATTTCACTATTATCCAGTAGACGAATTCTTTTTTCGCTATTTAGTAATAGTTCAAATCCAGATTCACGCATGATGTGTTCGTAGTATTCCGTTCCATATCCGCCGTGATCATGGTTACCATAAATAGAAAATTTACCGAAGGGTGCTTGTATATTTTTTAAAATGGATGCAACGAAAGGAGTGTCAGTATATGTTTGATAATTATCAATAAGATCACCAGTAAAAAGAACAATGTCGGGTTTTACAGCATTAATTTTTGAAACGATTTGAGCTAAATGTTGAAGAGAGAAATAGTATCCGAGATGTAAATCGCTAAATTGAAGAATTTTCATACCATGAAAACTTTTGGGTATAAGTTGTGACTTAAGTGTATGCTCTGTCATAGAGAGTAAATGAGGCTCAATATATTTAGCATAATAGTATCCGATGCTAGTGGTTATAAATGAATATAGACAAGTACGCATTCCAGCTTTTAAAAAATCTCTTCTTGTAATATTCTTCATAAAAATATGAGTATACCTATTTGACTTATATCATATGTGTTCGTTATATTTACAGGTTACTCAAATCTCCTTTCAGTTTATTTAAAATATATTTTAAATAATAAAAAAGTAGTATAGATTACGAAAAAAATGAATAAAAAGAAACCTCTTTACGTTAAAATATCAGAAAAGTTTAAAAATATAAAGATTTCTATTAAATAAAATGATAAAATGAATGTGTATTCATTTTTGGGAGGGGATGTATGTGAAAGAAAAGGTAGTTATTATAACAGGTGGATCAAGCGGAATGGGAAAAGGAATGGCGACTCGTTTTGCAAAAGAAGGGGCACGAGTTGTTATTACAGGACGTACAATGGAAAAACTAGAGGAAACAAAATTGGAAATTGAACAATTTCCAGGACAAATATTACCTGTACAAATGGATGTAAGAAATACGGATGATATTCAGAAAATGATTGAGCAGATTGATGAGAAGTTTGGGCGAATTGATATTTTAATAAATAATGCAGCTGGAAACTTTATTTGTCCAGCAGAAGATTTATCCGTGAATGGCTGGAATTCGGTCATTAATATTGTGTTAAATGGTACATTTTACTGTAGCCAGGCTGTCGGAAAATATTGGATTGAAAAAGGTATAAAAGGGAATATCATTAACATGGTAGCAACATATGCATGGGATGCAGGTCCAGGAGTTATTCATTCGGCTGCAGCGAAGGCTGGAGTATTAGCGATGACGAAGACGCTTGCTGTTGAGTGGGGCCGTAAATATGGAATACGAGTTAATGCTATTGCGCCAGGACCAATTGAACGTACGGGTGGTGCTGATAAATTATGGATTTCAGAAGAAATGGCTAAGCGTACGATACAAAGTGTTCCACTTGGAAGGTTGGGTACGCCAGAAGAAATCGCAGGTCTAGCTTATTATTTATGTTCAGATGAAGCTGCATACATAAATGGAACTTGCATGACAATGGATGGAGGACAACATTTACATCAATATCCATTTTAAAAAGGATGAGAAAATGAATGTTTGATTCATTTTTCTATGGGTAAATGTGACGGAATTGTGACAAATGAAAGAAAAGTGTTTACAAGAGGTCATATATACGTTATATTTAAGACCTCTTTTTTCTTCATAGTAGAATTGCTAATTCCCCTTAGCATTTTACCCCTCTAATCCCTTCAGGAGAACTGAAGGGATTTTTTATTATTTTTCCGTAAATATCATGTTATAATTTTTGAAAAGTAAAGGGAGGGAAGCACGTTGATAGATGCATTAGATGTAATGAGTAACTTGGATAAAGTCCTTCCTTATTATCAAGCTATTTTTAGTGCTGATGAGCATACTGTAATTGGATATGAAGTAGTAGGGCGTATTCAAACAGAAGAGGGCATACAAAGTTTAGCTTCTTTCTTTCATGATGATTCCATTCCAAGTGAGTTTCAACTGGAAGCGGATAACATTATAGTAGAAAAAGCTTTAAATCGTTATTTAGAAAGTGATCAAAAACTATTATTATTTATACATCGGAATGCGAACGTATTAATGAACGATGATGATGAAAGTTTACTTCAACTTTTATTGATGTATGAAGAGCAAGGTTTAAATTTGAAACACATTGTTTTAGAGATTACAGAACATGAATGTAAAGAAGATATAGAGCAATTTAATCATTTGCTTATGTATTATCGTACATATGGTATTCAAATTTCGATTAATAAAGTCGGAACAGGTACAAGTAATTTAGAACGTATTAGCGTGTTAGCACCGGATATTTTAAAGGTAGATTTAACAAACTTAAGGCAAACTGCACTTTTACAATCTTATCAAGATATTTTATATTCTTTATCATTACTTGCTAGAAGAATTGGTGCGACATTGTTATATGAAGAAATAGATGCTTTTTATCAACTACAATATGCTTGGAAAAACGGTGGTAGATACTATCAAGGGAATTATTTGAAAGAATGCTTACCTGATTTTATTGAAACGAATGTTTTGAAAGAACGACTTGGTAATGAGTGTCATCAATTTATTCAACATGAAAAGAAAAAGTTACAAAAGATTTATAATTTAACAGAAATGTTACGTGATCGAATCGGTGATGTTCTAGCGAAACAAAAAAAGAATGAAGATATAAATGATTGGTTATTACAATTTAGCCAAAGTGTATCACAATGTAGTTTTCGCATATTTATTTGTAACGAAGATGGTTTCCAACAATCAGGAAACGTTATGAAAAAAGATGGGGAATGGATTGTGATGCCTGAGTATTATATGAAAAACTGGAGTTGGCGCCCGTATTTTCTAGAAAATATTATGAAAATGCGCTTTGAGAATAAGGCAAGACTTTCAGATTTATATGCTGATATCGAAACAGGTGAAATGGTACGAACATTCTCTTTCCCAATTGATGATGAAAACTTTTTATTTATAGATTTATCGTATGAATATTTATATGAAGAAGATGTTTTATTTTAATGCACGAAGAAATTCGTGCATTTTTTGTTTGTTTTTATCATAAATTGGTAATAGTGAAAATGGTGCTGAAAATGCTGTCTATCGTTGTAAAGATTTTACGAACGAAACCAACCCATTCTTTGCATAATCATTGTTACAATGAATACTACAAAGACAAGTTTTCTTAAAAGGAAGGTGAAAAAATGAGGAAATATGGAATATGGTTAGTTCTATTTGTATGCGTTGCCTTTCTAGTTGGTTATAGTGTTACAACTGTTTTAGGAAAAGAGGAAGTGAAAGTCGATCGGAAAGAAGTGTTTACAACGATACAAAAGGGCTATGAAACCCAATTTTCAATTCGTGGGAAGCATTTGCCGATGAATAAGATGATAGAAACGTTATCACCATATTTTACAGAGAATTTCCTTCAAGTATTTACAGATGAAAATAGTAGAAGTGATAAACAAAGTGGTGAATATTTGCTTCCAGCAAAAGAAGCGCCGTTTTCTTTTCATTCAGAAACGAAAATGTCATATGATGAAGAGCATAAAATTTTATATGTATATGAGCGGGCGAAAAGTGGAGAATATCAAATTGTAACATTACAAAGAGATCAAGGGAAATGGAAATTGGCCGGATATCATGAAAGCCAAGAACTTTTAACTGAAATAAAAAGATTACAACAATTATAAAGTGAAACTTTAATCAGTGGGGGATGTTCGTCTCGCGCTACTTAATAGACCGCAAATAGCAGGATAAAAATAGGAATAGGTTTTTACCTATTCCTATTCTATATTGAGTAGCTGTTGTAATTTTTCAATTTGAAAACCAGCAACAACCTCTCCATCAATTACAACTGTTGGAGTTGAATAAGAATCATAGTCATATAAAAGACGATCGCGTGCAGCAGCGTCTTTTTTTACGTCAAATTCTTCATATACAACGTTATTATGCTTTAAAAATTCTTTCACAATGACACATGGCGGACAATCAGGTTGTGTGTAAACCTCAATTTTTTTCATTGTAATTCCTCCTTTTTTCTGTTTTTTATTATATTCTTCCAGTATAAAAATCGCAATAAAGAAGGAAAAAGATGTTTTTTCTGTTTTTTCCTTCGCATTTCGACAAATTTTTAGTTGAGTTTCTGGCCAATAACCTTTATCCTAGAGTGTGGAACATTTTTTCTGTTATGACGGATAGAATGAGTATAGCTGTAAAACCTATTGGTAGGAAGATCAGAGAAAGGAGAGATTTCATGTCTCTACTCCAAGGAATTTTAACTCGACTTGTTAGTCTACAAGAACAAGCTGAAAGCGGTGAAGTAGCACAACGCTATTTTGAAGTGAACGGTGAGCGCAAATGTAGCGTGAAATTTTTCGATAAAAGTGAAATGTATGAGTTAGAAGTGTATCAACAAGGTGAAAAACCTCAAGTGTATCAATTCGATAATATCGACATGGTTGCAATTGAGATTTACGATATCATTTCTTGATACATATAAAAAAGGTGTTGCCATATGGCAACACCTTTTTTAGTTCTATTACTTTTTAGCATATATGTATAGGGATTTTTCATTTTTCCTACAATGGTAATAAAGTGAAATTGTAATCAGTGGGGCTTCTTCGTCCTATACTGATTATTAGCCATCACCTATTGGGTGTTTATGGGTAGCAAATAGCGGGAAAAAATAACGAGGAGGTGTGTTGTATGGAACGTTTACCAGTTGTGATTTGTCCTAAATGTCACAATTCTGCTGAGATTATTCATGTATTAACGGCTCAATCGAATCAAAATGTAATTTATACGTGCCAAGTTTGCCATTTTGTAATTCGAAATATTGAAACGAATAAAGGGTAGGAAGTTATAATTTTTATTTTTGTCCCATACAATGAGAATACGAAGAGTCTGTCTAATTGAAAGGACGTGACTATGTGGCCGGTGAACATACATTTTATAATGTTTCAGAGAGACATTTAAATTTTGATATGGTCTTTAGCCGTATTTGTAGTTTCATTGAAAAGGATCCACGAAATTTATATCGCTTATCCATTGGGACAGACTCACAAGCACATCAAAAGGATACGAGGTTTATTACGGCAATTCATATTCATCGCGTTGGAAAAGGTGCCTGGGGCTGTTTACACCATAAATCAGTAAAAGATAAGCCAGCAACTTTACGTGAGAAAATATATTTAGAAACGCAGTTTAGCCAAGAAATCGCATGCCTATTTACTCCAAACCATATACAAACAATATGGGATTTATTGCATCCATATGCTCAAGATGGGGCTGGATTTATAATGGAAATTCACTTGGATATCGGAAATGATGGTTTAACAAAAGAATTTATTCTAGATATGACAGCGAAAATTCAAGCGATGGGATTAACTGCAAAAATTAAGCCAGATGCTTATGCAGCGTTTAGTTATGCAAATCGATATACGAAATAAAAAACAATTTTTATATATCTTTCACTAAAAACTGAATATTACATCTATTAAATGAGTTGGAAATTTTATATAATAAGAGTAACGATGCGAGTATAAGGAGAGGGGTATATGAAAAAGGAATTTGTTTTAACGGAAGAAGAAGAGAGTTTGTTACTAGATATTCTAT
Organism: Bacillus cereus group sp. RP37; assembly: GCF_040459695.1. Lineage (NCBI taxonomy): Bacteria > Bacillati > Bacillota > Bacilli > Caryophanales > Bacillaceae > Bacillus > Bacillus cereus group sp. RP37. Next base: position 1,432,398 of record NZ_JARVHP010000001.1, read on the forward strand.
TTCAGCAAAATTATGCGAGTGAAATTTTAGCTGTGGAACTTACAGATATTGAGAATGGGTTAAAACGGACAGATGTGACGCAATATAAAAAAATCACAAGGTTATTTTACAGATTAAAAAATAAGGGGTATTAAGCGCTACCGGAATGGTAGTCTTTTTTTTGTGTTGTATGCTAAAATAACTGTGTAATTTTGTTTTTATTGAAATAAAGTAAGGACAAAATAATAATATGAAAACGCTGTCATAAAATGTGAATAGAGTCGGTGATTAAAAGTAGTAAAAAGGGAAGATGGGGGATGTAACATGATTAGTATTCCGAAAGACGAGTTCCAACAAATTTTTGTGAAAGATTTAATGATTTCATCAGAAAAAGTAGCGCATGTCCAAATGGGGAATGGTTTAGAGCATGCTTTACTCGTTCTTGTGAAATCTGGATATTCGGCGATACCTGTTTTGGACCCGATGTATAAATTACATGGGTTAATTAGTACTGCTATGATTTTAGACGGTATGTTAGGGTTAGAACGCATTGAGTTTGAAAGACTTGACGAAATGAAAGTAGAACAGGTGATGAAGGAAGACATTCCAGTTCTTAAGTTAGAAGATTCATTTGCAAAAGCTTTAGAAATGACAATTGATCATCCTTTTATTTGCGCTGTCAATGAAGAGGGGTATTTTGAGGGGATTTTAACACGTCGAGCTATTTTAAAATTGTTAAATAAAAAAGTAAGGCAACATAATCGATAATGTGAGAAAAGTGACTTCATAGAAGCGGAGAAGTCACTTTTTTTTCGTGCATATCAGTTGTGTATGTATTATATTTAAAAAGATAAAAAATATAAGAGTATTGAAGTTAAATTAAGGATGAAAAGCTTATTGAGATAAGGTGTATGGAAGCTAAGGAAAGAGGGAGAAAGTTGCAAATTGATGATTTTCAAATGATGGTTGTGTTAGCTCAGGAATCAAATATGAGAAAAGCGGCGGAACGTTTATTTGTTTCACAACCTGCGCTTAGTCAGCGATTACAATCTATGGAGAAACAATGGGGAATGAAGTTTTTTATTCGTTCACAAAAAGGATTGACAATTACACCTGAAGGGGAAAAAGTCGCAAATTATGCAAAAGAAATGCTACAAAGGGAAGAGGATATTAAAAGTGAGCTAGCTGTTTTTAGAACAGAAACACATGGAACGTTAAAAATAGCTGTTGCATCAGTTATTGGTCAATATTGGCTTCCTCCTGTTTTGAAGAAGTTTGTGCATAAATATCCTTCTGTGAAAATATCGCTGTTTACTGGCTGGAGTAGTGAAGTACAAAAGCAATTTTATGAAGGAGACGTTCATGTTGCTATATTGAGAGGAACACAAGAATATAAAGGTCAGAAGCAACAATTATTTGAAGATGAACTTTATTTAGTGGATAAAGAAATAAAAGATATTACGATGTTAAAAGAGACAAATAGGCCGTTTATTCAATTTAAAAGTGACTCGACTTATTATGGACAAATACAAAATTGGTGGTATGGTTTATTTTCTAATCCACCTAAGAGAACAATTGTGGTTGATCAAATTGAGACTTGTAAACAACTCGTTTTAAATGGTATAGGTTATGCTCTTTTACCTTCTACTGTTTTAAAAGAAGTACAGGAAAATATGTATAAAACACCTGTTCAATTAACGAGAGAAACATGGTTATTGACGAGTGAGTCGGCTAGACAATTGAAGCAAGTACAAGCATTTTTAGAAATTATCGAAGAAATTCAAATGGAAAAATAGGATTATTATCTTGCTACTCGCTCTATCGTTTGGTAGAGTAACATTATAAATGGATTTAGGAGGCAACAAGAATGAAAATGATGGACGCTAACGAAATTATTTCGTTTATTCAAAAAAGTGAAAAGAAAACTCCTGTAAAGGTATACATAAAAGGGGATTTAAAAGAAGTAACATTCCCTGAAACGGTACAAGCATTTGTAAATAAAAAGTCTGGTGTATTATTTGGAGAATGGTCTGAAATTAAGACAATTCTTGATGAAAATAGCAAGCACATTGTTGATTACGTTGTTGAAAATGACCGTCGTAATTCTGCAATTCCAATGCTTGATTTAAAAGGTATTAAAGCTCGTATTGAGCCGGGCGCGATTATTCGTGACCACGTTGAAATCGGCGACAACGCTGTTATTATGATGAATGCAACAATTAATATCGGTGCTGTAATTGGTGAAGGTTCTATGATCGACATGAACGCAGTACTTGGTGGACGTGCAACTGTTGGTAAGAACTGTCACGTAGGTGCGGGTGCCGTACTTGCAGGTGTTATTGAGCCGCCTTCAGCAAAACCAGTTATCGTTGAAGATGATGTTGTAATTGGTGCTAACGTAGTTGTGTTAGAGGGAGTTACAGTAGGTAAGGGTGCAGTTGTAGCAGCAGGAGCTGTTGTAACAGAAGATGTACCTCCATATACAGTTGTTGCGGGTACGCCAGCACGTGTAATTAAAGAGATTGATGAGAAGACAAAAGCAAAAACTGAAATTAAACAAGAGCTTCGTCAATTAAACCCAGAGAAATAAAAACAAAAAAGCGTAAGAGCATAACCGGCTCTTACGCTTTTTATAGATAGAGGTGCAAAAATGGCAGTAAGCAAATTCGTTCAAATTCGTAGAGATTTACATAAAATACCGGAAATTGGATTTAAAGAGTGGAAAACACAACAGTATATTTTAGATTACATAGGAACGCTTTCGAATGAGCATGTGGAAGTGAAAGTATGGAAAACGGGTGTCATTGTTAAAGTAAATGGGGAAAATCCAGAAAAAATTATCGGTTATCGCGCAGATATAGACGGTTTACCAATTACAGAAGAAACTGGATATGAGTTTGCTTCTATTCATGAAGGAATGATGCATGCATGTGGACACGATTTGCATACAACAATCGGTTTAGGCCTTCTAACAGCAGCTGTAACAGAAAGAATAGATGATGACCTTGTGTTTCTATTCCAACCAGCTGAAGAAGGGCCTGGAGGGGCTCTTCCTATGTTAGAGAGTGAAGAGTTAAAAGAATGGAAGCCGAATATAATTCTTGGTCTGCATATTGCACCTGAATACGCTGTAGGAACAATTGCTACAAAAGAAGGGCTATTATTTGCAAATACATCAGAGTTATATGTTGATTTAAAAGGAAAAGGTGGACATGCAGCCTACCCGCATACTGCAAATGATATGATTGTTGCAGCAAGTCACCTTGTTACACAACTTCAATCCGTTATTAGTCGTAATGTGAATCCTCTTGATAGTGCAGTAATTACCATCGGAAAAATAACCGGTGGTACAGTTCAAAATATCATAGCAGAAAAGTCTCGGTTAGAAGGAACGATCCGAACGTTATCAGTGGAATCAATGAGTCGTGTTAAAAGTAGGATTGAGGCAATTGTTGCAGGTATAGAAGCTTCCTTCCAATGTGAAGCGGTTATTGACTACGGAGCGATGTATCATCAAGTATATAACCATGAAGCATTAACGAGAGAGTTTATGCAGTTTGTAAGTGAACAAACTGATATGAATGTAATTACATGTACTGAGGCAATGACAGGTGAAGATTTTGGTTATATGCTTCAAGAGATTCCAGGATTTATGTTTTGGCTTGGGGTAAATTCAGAATATGGTTTACACCACGCAAAATTAAAACCAGATGAAGAGGCTATTGAGAAAGCTATTGTATTTTTAGATCAATATGTGAAGTGGAAAGGAACTAGAAAGTAAACTTGCTCGCCAACTTTGCAAAAACTTACAGTGGGCACTTCTTAGTTCCAAGATGAAAATATCGTTCATATTTGCTTTGGATAGTCATCTGCATACAAATGGATAAAATAATGAGCAGTGGTTTTGAGCCGCTGCTCATTATTCATTATCGCTTATTGAGAAGATGATTAGTGAACTAGCTTATATATGTTTACATTTCGTGTGAAAAGTGTGTAAAATCAATGTGAAACATAGAAAAAAGGGTGGGGAATTACGTGCAAATTAGCAGTGCGATGTTGTGTTTCGTCTTATATGCGTATGTTATTATTGCGGCGGTTTATTTTGGGATAAGTTTTTATGCCTACCGTTTAGTAGATAATCATGAATATGACGAAACATATAAATGGGTGAAGAGATATTTATCACCTGTATTAGAAATTATGAATGGGTTTGTACTCTTTTTATTTATTGGATTAATTGCTTTCTCAACGAGTTTGGTAGGGAATAAAACGACATTATTTGTACTAGGTATCATTATTTTTATGTTGCTAGGAATACGGATTGGTAACACGGTGTTTTGGAATGAAAGAAAAGTAGATGGCTGGACTGGAATGTTAATCCCGTGTATGTTAGCGGCTATCGTGACAAACATAGAACATGAGTATTATCAATTACATTTTTGGCTCATTATCGTTTTAACAATTCTTTCGGTTTTGTATATAAGTACCGTAGTACTAACATACATTGCACATGAAAAAGGTGATGTTAAAGGAACTCGCTATTTTAGAGGGCGAGCACTATTCTGGAGTGTGCCAACCATGGCGGTTATAGGAATTATTGCGATATTAGTAAATGGATATCAATTTACTAATTGGCAACTGTTTTTAGAAAGTTGGTGGATTTTCATCATTTCGTTTATCGCTTTTTTAGGTGCAACGCATTATTTATTCCATCAACATCATTATATATTGGCATTGCTATTCGCATTTATACAACTATTATTTGCTTTCTTCGGACAAGAAACGTTATTATTCGTTTTTGAAACATTTAGTTCATTTGGAAATATATTTGTATTTGGTATGTTAATTTTCAGTATCGCATTTTATTTACAACAGTATTTTTATATGCAAAAACAAAAATAAGAATGATATACAGATTTTTGTAGCAAATCTAAAGTATGTTACAATAAAAATACATAGTATTCGATGTTATTGGAGGAATTCCTGTGGGTGAAAAAGAGAAAGAATTTGCTGTCATTGGGCTTGGACGTTTTGGTGGAAGTATTTGCCGGGAACTCGCTCAATTAGGTATGGAAGTAATGGCAATTGATTCAGATGAGGATAAAATTAATGAGTTTGCAAATATAGCTTCACATGCTGTAATTGCAGATTCAACAGATGAGATGGTATTAAAAAGTCTTGGTATTCGTAATTTTGATCATGTAGTCGTTGCTATTGGAGACAATTTAAATTCAAGTATTTTAACAACATTAATTCTGAAAGAGTTAGGTGTAAAAAATATTACTGTAAAAGCTCAAAATGATTACCATGAAAAAGTGTTAAGTAAAATAGGGGCAGATCACATTGTGCACCCAGAGCGTGATATGGGAAAAAGGATTGCTAATAATATTGCATCAAGTAATGTATTAGACTATCTTGAGCTTTCAGATGAGCATAGTATTGTAGAGATTATAGCAAATAAAAAAATTGATGGTCATTCTTTAATCGAATTAGATATTCGTGCGAAGTTTGGATTGAATATTGTAGCGATTAAACGTGGTAAAGAAGTCATTGTATCTCCTCGAGCTACGGAAAATATTCAAGCGGGAGATATATTAATTGTAATTGGTCATGACGATGAAGTAGATCGTTTTAAACACTTTTTAAGATAAGAGAAAAGGACAATACCTTCACGGTATTGTCCTTTTTCTTATATCTCCATAATGATTGGTAAAATCATTGGACGACGTTTCGTTTTCTCATACAGGAATGGTGCTAATGTGTCTGTAATTTCATTTTTAATTTCAGACCATTGTGTTGTTTTGCGTTCCATTACTTTTTCTAAATGAGTTGTAATCAATGTTTGAGCATCATTAATTAAATCACTACTTTCCCGCATATAAACGAAACCACGTGAGATAATATCAGGTCCTGCTGCAACTTTAAATTCTTTCATATCAATGCTTACAACTACAATAACAAGTCCTTCTTCAGAAAGGATACGACGATCGCGTAATACGATATTACCGATATCTCCAATACCATTTCCGTCAATATAGACAGAGCCAGATGGTATTTTACCAGCTACGCTTGCTTCATCAGAACGTAAGGCAAGAACATCTCCATTATCCATGATGAAACAGTTTTCTTCTGGAATACCACAATCATTTGCTAATTTCATATGCATACGTTGCATACGATATTCACCATGAATTGGCATGAAATACTTCGGTTTAATTAGACGAAGCATTAGTTTTTGTTCTTCTTGTCCGCCATGTCCACTCGTATGAATGTTTGACAGTTTTCCGTGGATTACATCAGCACCAGCACGATACAACATGTTAATTGTACGGCTTACGCTAATTGTATTACCAGGGATTGGTGAAGAAGAGAAAACAACTGTGTCGCCAGGAATGATTTGAATTTGACGATGAGTACCATTAGCAATACGTGAAAGTGCTGCCATTGGCTCACCTTGACTACCTGTACATAAAATAACAACCTTATTCGCTGGTAGGCGGTTTAGTTGAGCTGTATCTATGAATGTATCCTTTGGACAGCGAATATAACCAAGGTTTTGTCCGATTTCAATCGCTGCTTCCATACTTCGACCGAACACAGCAACTTTACGATTGTTTTCAACAGCTGCTTCAACAACTTGTTGTAGACGATGGATATTTGATGCAAAGGTTGCGAAGATAATACGACCTTCTACTTTGCGGAAAATATCTTGAATACTATCACCAACACGGCGCTCAGACATTGTAAAGTTTGGAACTTCACTGTTTGTACTGTCAGATAAGAGACAAAGTACACCGTCTTTTCCGATTTCAGCCATTTTTGTTAAGTCCGCTGGTTCACCGACTGGTGTAAAATCAAATTTGAAATCACCAGTATGAACAACTTGTCCTTGAGGTGTTTTCACAACAACTCCGTATGAATCCGGAATACTGTGAGTTGTACGGAAGAAGGAAACAGACGTCTTTTTAAATTTAATAACATCATCTTCTTGAATTTCATAAAGTTTTGCTTTACGAAGTAATCCGTGCTCTTCTAATTTGTTTTTGATTAGTGCAATTGCTAATTTCCCACCATAAATCGGAATGTTTACTTGACGTAATAAGTAAGGAATTCCACCGATATGATCTTCGTGACCATGTGTAATGAATAATCCTTTAATTTTATCTTCGTTTCGCACAAAATAAGTGTAATCTGGTATTACATAATCGATTCCGAGGAGTTCGTCTTCTGGAAATTTAATTCCAGCATCAATAATAATAATTTCATCTTGAAATTGAACAGCATATGTATTTTTACCGATTTCTCCAAGTCCACCTAAAGCGAAAACGGCAGCCTGATCATTCTTTAGAAATTTCATATGACTATACGATTTCCGCTAATGTTAAATCAGCGTTTTGTTTTTCATATTCAAGATGAGCACCAGTAACAGATTGAACGAACTCGATATTATATGCGAACTTATTTAATTTTTTACGAACATCCTTTTCAGACGTAGCCTCTAAATATAAAACTTTTGTATTTTCACGTACTGGAACCTCAGTCGTTTTTTCTTGATAAAATACTTTAAAAATCATTTGGAAAACCTCTCCTTGTCTATGTTTTGCATTATCTGTTACTTATTATAAAGCAAACAGTCACGATTTTCATGTTTTTTCGAATGAGAATGAAGAAAAAGCCCGAAATGGGCACAATTTAAGCGATTGTCTTTTTACGGACTAGATCTTTTAAATAACGCTTGAGCTTTTTCTTCAGCTTCTTCAGCATGATTACTCCTTCCTTTCCTTATTTTAAACATGCATATTACTAGTGAAAACTCCGTCTCTGATAAAGAAAGAGGACAAAAGTGAATGTTGAATCTTGTCCTTTCGCATACAGGGAAAGTTATTCTATAGTAACGATTAGTAGCCGTTAGTTATAGGTATAGTATGAGAAAGAATAGAGAAGAAAATTCATACGAACAAGTATCCACATTTTTTACTAATATATATATGCAGGTTTCATAAATAAGGTCAGAAAGTGAACGCTTTCTTCACAGATGTTTAATATGTTATACTTTTTTTTAGCATTTGAAAAGCGATAATCAAAATAGGAATATAGAGTACCAGAAAGGATTTTGACAAATGAATGATAAAATTGTCTTTTTTGATATTGATGGAACATTATTAGATCATGATAAAAAAATTCCGCAATCTACACGAGATGCAGTAAAGCAGTTACAAGAAAAAGGTGTGCATGTAGCAATTGCAACTGGACGTGCGCCGTTTATGTTTGAAGATATTCGTAAGGAACTCAATATACATAATTATGTTAGTTTTAATGGACAGTACGTTGTATTTGAAGATGAGGTAATATTTAATAACCCGTTACATCCGGCTGCCTTGCATAAGTTTACTCAGTTTGCAAAACAAGAAGGATATCCACTTGTATATCTTGATCATCAAGACATGAGAGCATCTGTAGAATATCATGATTATGTGAAAGAAGGTTTTGGGAGTTTAAACTTTGAACATCCGGCATATGAACCTGATTTTTATGAGAAACGTAATATTTATCAAACACTTCTTTTCTGTGAAGTGAATGAGGAGGAAAAGTTTATTAATCAGTACCCAGACTTTCATTTCATTCGCTGGCATGCGTATTCAATGGATATCATTCCAAATGGTGGTTCTAAGGCAAAAGGGATTGAAAAATTCATTGAGAAATTAGGATTTAACCGTGAACAAGTGTATGCATTTGGAGATGGCTTAAATGATTTAGAAATGATTGAAGCGGTTGGGACAGGTATTGTGATGGGAAATGGTCATGAAGACTTGAAAAAACTTGCAAATCACGTGACAAAGGATGTTAGTGAAGACGGCATATATCATGGATTAAAATGGGCGGGATTGCTATAAGTGAATATGAAACCCATTTCATATAAAAAAGGCGGAAGATTAACTCCCGCCTTTTTTATTATCGCTCTAGAGGTTTTGAATCGTCAGGAGCAGCAAATGGATTTTCTTTATTAATGTGGTCATAGAACATAACACCATTTAAATGGTCAATTTCATGCTGAAATACGATTGCTGGTAAACCTTTTAAACGTAATTTTACTTCTTCACCGTTGATAGATGTTGCTTTCACTGTAATTCTTGTGTAACGGGGGACATAACCAGGTACTTCGCGGTCTACAGAGAGACAGCCTTCCCCGCTTTGTAAATATGTACGTTCAACAGAATGACTAATGATTTTTGGATTGAATAATGCATGACTATATAACGTACCGTCCGTATCAGTTACATGAACCGCTATCATTTTCTTTGAAATACCGATTTGCGGAGCCGCTAATCCGATTCCAGGGCGTAAACTATATTTTTCAGCCATTTCAGGATCTTGGCTATTTATTACGAATTCAATCATTTCTTTAAGGGTAGTTGTATCTTCTTCGCTCGCCGGCATTGATACCTCTTCTGCAACGTTTCGCAAAATAGGATCTCCTTCGCGAATTACATCTTTCATTGTAAGCATATGTAATCTCTCCTTTCTTTTTTAGTCTACCAAAGGAGAGGGGAAAAGTCATCGACAAGTAGTGTAAGCGCTTTGGAAAGCGTTCTACTATAGAATATTTATGTATGTAATAAAAAGAAAAGACGGCAAAGCCGTCTGTTTCTTTCCATAGTTGTTTCATTTTACATTAGCGAATGCAAGCAGCACCAACGATAATTAAAAGAATAAACAACACAACGATTAAGGCGAAGCCGCGTCCAGATCCGCCACAAGAACCGCCATAACCGTAGGAAGGATATGAACAAGTTGGATAGCAATATGAGTATCCGTACATGAGATGACCTCCTTTATCATTTCCCGCTAATACTGCGGTTACTATAATGTATGGAGGGGAGAGTAGAAATGTATGGGTAATTACCTATAAAAGGAAGAAGAGTTTGTATAATTTTGTTAAGAAGAGAGAAAAACTAAAGAGAATTAAATCGTTTACATATTATTCTAAGAGAAAAAACAAGTTAAAAAGGGAATAATATAACAGTAGGTCAATGCTTACTAATACAGATGTGAAAAATAAAAACACGTTTGTGTAGAAGAAACCTGCAGATTATTTATAAAAAAACGTATTCAAAGTAATTGACATCGTAATTAGAATAGTTGTAAACTAAAAAACGTGATCAAGATTGTATTAATATGTTTCTGAAAAAACATTAGTACAGATTGTTAGGTACACAAAATTATTCTCAACCGACAGATAAATTTGTTGGTTTACATTGTTGCGTTTTCAGTCTAGCTAATAGATAGTGAAAGCGTTTCAGAATATGGTTCAAGAGAGGAAGAGGTGAACGGAATGGGTACTAAAACAAAAAAGACCCTATTTAATGTTGATGAGCAAATGAAAGCTATCGCAGCTCAATTTGAAACATTACAAATTTTAAATGAAAAAGGCGAAGTTGTGAATGAAGCAGCTATGCCTGAATTATCTGATGATCAATTAAAAGAATTAATGCGCCGTATGGTGTATACTCGCGTACTAGATCAACGTTCTATTTCTTTAAACCGTCAAGGACGTTTAGGTTTCTACGCACCAACAGCTGGACAAGAGGCTTCTCAATTAGCAAGTCATTTCGCACTTGAAGCAGAAGATTTCATCTTACCAGGATATCGTGATGTGCCACAATTAGTATGGCACGGTTTACCATTATACCAAGCATTCTTATTCTCTCGTGGACATTTCATGGGTAACCAAATGCCTGAGAATGTAAATGCACTTGCTCCACAAATCATCATCGGTGCGCAAATCATCCAAACTGCTGGTGTTGCGTTAGGTATGAAACTACGTGGTAAAAAATCTGTTGCAATTACTTACACTGGTGACGGTGGTGCTTCACAAGGTGACTTCTACGAAGGTATGAACTTTGCGGGTGCATTCAAAGCTCCAGCAATCTTCGTTGTACAAAACAACCGTTATGCAATCTCTACTCCAGTAGAAAAGCAATCTGCAGCTAAAACTGTAGCGCAAAAAGCAGTAGCAGCAGGTATTTACGGAATTCAAGTAGACGGTATGGACCCATTAGCTGTATACGCAGCAACTGCTTTCGCTCGTGAGCGTGCAGTAAACGGCGAAGGCCCTACTTTAATCGAGACTTTAACATTCCGTTACGGTCCACATACAATGGCTGGTGATGACCCAACTCGTTACCGTACAAAAGATATCGAGAACGAATGGGAACAAAAAGATCCAATCGTACGCTTCCGTGCATTCTTAGAAAACAAAGGCCTATGGTCTCAAGAAGTTGAAGAGAAAGTAATCGAAGAAGCAAAAGAAGATATCAAACAAGCAATTGCTAAGGCTGACCAAGCTCCAAAACAAAAAGTTACTGATTTAATGGAAATCATGTACGAAAAAATGCCTTACAATTTAGCTGAACAATATGAAATTTACAAAGAAAAGGAGTCGAAGTAAGCCATGGCTCAAATGACAATGATTCAAGCAATCACTGATGCTTTACGCGTTGAAATGAAAAATGACCCTAACGTACTTGTGTTTGGTGAAGACGTTGGTGTAAACGGCGGTGTATTCCGTGCTACTGAAGGTTTACAAGCTGAATTCGGTGAAGATCGTGTAATGGATACTCCACTTGCAGAGTCTGGTATTGGTGGACTTGCAGTTGGACTTGCATTAGAAGGCTTCCGTCCAGTTCCAGAAATCCAATTCTTCGGTTTCATTTATGAAGTAATGGATTCAGTTTCTGGTCAATTAGCTCGTATGCGTTACCGTTCTGGTGGACGTTGGACTGCTCCAGTAACAATTCGTTCTCCATTCGGTGGCGGTGTTCATACTCCTGAACTACATGCTGATAGCTTAGAAGGATTAGTGGCTCAACAACCTGGTCTAAAAGTTGTTATTCCATCTACTCCATACGATGCAAAAGGTCTTTTAATCTCTGCGATTCGTGACAACGATCCAGTTATCTACTTAGAGCATATGAAATTGTACCGTTCATTCCGTCAAGATGTACCAGAAGGCGATTACACAATTGATTTAGGTAAAGCTGATATCAAACGTGAAGGTACAGATGTATCTGTTATCGCTTACGGTGCTATGGTTCATGCTGCATTAAAAGCTGCTGAAGAACTTGAAAAAGAAGGTATCTCTTTAGAGGTAGTTGACTTACGTACAGTTCAACCATTAGATATCGAAACAATCATCGCTTCTGTTGAAAAAACAGGCCGCGTAGTTGTAGTTCAAGAAGCACAAAAACAAGCTGGTATTGCAGCTAACGTTGTAGCGGAAATTAACGACCGTGCAATCTTAAACTTAGAAGCTCCAGTTGTACGTGTTGCAGCTGCTGATACAGTATTCCCATTCTCTCAAGCTGAGAGCGTATGGTTACCAAACCATAAAGATATTGTTGAAGCTGTTAACAAAGTAATGAACTTCTAATTTTTAGCTTTTCATGTGCAAAAGAAATCAGCACATGCTGGTTTCTTTTGTACATATTCCATAATAATGAAATGAATCAGGGGGCTGAATTCCGTGGCATTTGAATTTAAACTACCAGATATCGGTGAAGGTATCCACGAAGGTGAAATCGTAAAATGGTTTATTAAACCAGGCGATGAAGTAAACGAAGACGATGTACTTCTTGAAGTACAAAATGATAAAGCAGTAGTAGAAATCCCTTCTCCTGTTAAAGGTAAAGTACTTGAAGTACTTGTAGAAGAAGGAACAGTTGCAATTGTAGGAGATACATTAATTAAATTTGATGCTCCTGGATACGAAAACCTTAAATTTAAAGGTGACGATCATGATGCAGCTCCAAAAGCTGAAGAAGCAGCAGTAGAAGCTCCAGCAGCGGAAGCTACTCCAGCAGCAACTGCAGAAGTAGTAAATGAGCGCGTAATCGCTATGCCATCTGTTCGTAAATATGCTCGTGAAAACGGCGTAGACATTCATAAAGTAGCTGGTTCTGGTAAGAACGGCCGTATCGTAAAAGCTGACATCGATGCATTTGCAAATGGTGGACAAGCAGTAGCAGCAACTGAGGCTCCAGCAGCAGTAGAAGCTACTCCAGCAGCAGCGAAAGAAGAAGCACCAAAAGCACAACCAATCCCAGCTGGTGAATATCCAGAAACTCGTGAGAAAATGAGTGGTATCCGTAAAGCGATTGCAAAAGCAATGGTTAACTCTAAGCATACAGCTCCTCACGTAACATTAATGGATGAAATTGATGTAACTGAGCTTGTTGCTCACCGTAAGAAGTTCAAAGCTGTTGCAGCTGACAAAGGTATTAAATTAACTTACCTTCCATACGTTGTTAAAGCTTTAACATCTGCATTACGTGAATACCCAATGTTAAACACTTCTTTAGATGATGCTTCTCAAGAAGTAGTTCATAAACATTACTTCAACATCGGTATCGCAGCTGATACAGACAAAGGTCTATTAGTACCAGTTGTTAAAGATACAGATCGCAAGTCTATCTTCACTATTTCTAACGAGATCAATGATCTTGCTGGTAAAGCACGTGATGGTCGTTTAGCTCCGGCTGAAATGAAAGGTGCTTCTTGCACAATTACAAACATTGGTTCTGCAGGTGGACAATGGTTCACTCCAGTTATCAACCACCCAGAAGTAGCAATCCTTGGTATCGGCCGTATCGCTGAGAAGCCAGTTGTGAAAAACGGTGAAATCGTTGCAGCTCCAGTATTAGCATTATCTCTAAGCTTTGACCATCGTTTAATTGACGGCGCAACTGCTCAAAAAGCATTAAACCAAATTAAACGTCTATTGAATGACCCACAATTATTAGTAATGGAGGCGTAATAACAATGGTAGTAGGAGATTTCCCAATTGAATTAGATACAGTCGTTGTTGGTGCAGGTCCTGGTGGATACGTTGCGGCAATTCGTGCAGCACAATTAGGTCAAAAGGTAGCAATTATCGAAAAAGCTAACCTTGGTGGCGTATGCTTAAACGTTGGATGTATTCCTTCAAAAGCGTTAATCAATGCAGGTCATCGTTATGAGAATGCAATGCATTCTGATGACATGGGTATCACTGCAGAGAACGTAAAAGTTGACTTTACAAAAGTTCAAGAATGGAAAAACGGCGTAGTTAAGAAATTAACTGGCGGTGTTGAAGGCCTTCTTAAAGGTAACAAAGTTGAAATCATTCGCGGTGAAGCTTACTTCGTAGATGCTAATACATTACGCGTAATGACTGAAGATGCAGCACAAACGTATACGTTTAAAAATGCTGTTCTTGCAACTGGTTCTACACCAATCGAAATTCCAGGATTCAAATACTCTAAACGTGTTATCAACTCTACAGGCGCTTTAAGCTTACCTGAAATTCCTAAAAAACTTGTTGTAATCGGCGGCGGTTACATCGGTATGGAATTAGGAACTGCATATGCTAACTTCGGTACAGAAGTTACTGTAGTAGAAGCTGGCGACGAAATCTTAGCTGGTTTCGAAAAAGCTATGAGCTCTGTTGTTAAACGTGCTCTTCAAAAGAAAGGTAACGTAAATATCCATACAAAAGCTATGGCTAAAGGCGTTGAAGAAACAGAAACTGGCGTAAAAGTTAGCTTTGAAGTTAAAGGTGAAATCCAAACTGTAGAAGCAGATTACGTATTAGTAACTGTAGGTCGTCGTCCAAACACTCAAGAAATCGGTCTTGAGCAAGTTGGAGTTAAAATGACTGACCGCGGCATCATCGAAATCGATGAGCAATGTCGTACAAACGTATCAAACATCTATGCAATCGGTGATATCGTTCCTGGACCACCATTAGCTCACAAAGCTTCTTACGAAGGTAAAGTAGCTGTTGAAGCAATTAGTGGCCATGCATCAGCAATCGATTACATCGGAATTCCTGCAGTATGCTTCACTGATCCAGAATTAGCATCTGTTGGTTACACTAAGAAACAAGCTGAAGAAGCAGGAATGACAGTAGCTGTATCTAAGTTCCCATTCGCTGCAAACGGTCGTGCGTTATCATTAAACAGCACTGACGGTTTCCTACAACTTGTAACACGTAAAGAAGATGGTCTTCTTGTAGGTGCTCAAGTTGCAGGTGCAGGCGCTTCTGATATTATCTCTGAGATTGGTTTAGCTATCGAAGCTGGAATGACAGCAGAAGATATCGCTCAAACAATCCACGCTCACCCAACATTAGGTGAAATCACAATGGAAGCAGCTGAAGTTGCTCTTGGAATGCCAATTCACATTGTAAAATAATTTAAGTAATGAAAATAACCCATCTCTTATTGAAAGAGATGGGTTATTTTTATTTTAATAAAATGGCTTGCAAGGTCTTTATATGTACTTGTCGAATGAATATATAATACTTTAAATGAACCGTTAGAACATATGTTAATTCAAAAGTAGTATATATGCTTTCCTATATTATGTAATTGATTCAAACTTAATCCCATATATTAATAAAATAGAGCATGTCAAAGGAGAAGGTTCCATGAGAATATTACATGTTATATTTTATCATTTTTTATTATGGAGTGGTTTTTCCGTTGTATTATCATTGTCAAATGGTGATAAGTTGCATTACAAGGTAATGCTATTTTTTGTATTTCTTTATTTAGCATATGTGATCGCATATTTTGTATTGCATACCAGAAAGCAGGCTTTATTCCTTACGTGTTCAAATTGCATACTATTTTTAATTATATTTTCTATTTCTTAAATTAACGTTTATAGAAATACATTGTTCTTCCATTAAATAATTGTAATTCTCCTTCTAATTTCTTCGCTAGAAAACGGCAAAATTCATTTGCTTTTCCTTTATCACCAAATGTTGCATTAGGTGGTAAAGAAATCTGAATAAAAGATTGTTCCTTTTCTATACCGACACCAACATAAATGGAGTCATATCGATCGTGAGTAGATTGTAGTTTTAATGTTGTTGCTGATGTGTCTAAAATTTCATAGGGAAAAGCGGTATTTGTATAAGCATAATTAATTTGAACACCAGTTTTGGAAGTAACTGTTTGATAGTAAAGAAAAAGTTGTTTTATATCATCTATTGAAACAGAGTGTTGATTGGATTTAGGTACAAGCGTAATAAATGCATGTTGCATATAAGTTCCCCCTAACTTAGTAGAATACTATCATTCTACATCCTACTGAATTTTTTGACAATTAAAAGGAGTATTCCTTTTTTTGTTTAATATACTAGTGAAAGGTGATGTAGAAAGGTGGAAACCGATGTTTGAAAAATTGTATGATGAGCATGAAAGTGTGAAGGTACGATTTTTGGGGTTTATGACACATGATACTCGTTATGATTTTGGTGTTATTTATACAAATATGTTTTTTGGAAAGCCACTCATTGTTTGCATGCAAACAGGAAGGTCTACTTTACTTGGACGAGATGATGTAGAGAATGTTCAACATATACAGGAAATTTTTAAATTAGGGTCAGAAGAGGAAGCGGCAGAGTTAGCTCAGTTTTTCAAATTTTTAGTCCCATCTACTTCTTTGCATGCGGAATATGAAGAATAGTTAATGTAAAACAGTCGTATGTATAAATATGGCTGTTTTTTTGTTTGAATATCGCATACTAATTTAAATTAAAAATATTTAATGTGTTATACTAAAAACCTATTGACGTAAAAAGTATAACATATTAAAATAAAGACAGAAAGTTAAGCGGTTACAAAAGTTTTTGGGATTATAAACTTAGGGGGAAATGAAAAATGGGAACGATCGTATGTCAAGATTGTGAAGGTACAATTGCACACTTCGAGGATGAAAAAGTAACGGTACTTTACGGGAAATGTGGATCTTGCGGATGTGATCACACAGAGCATACAAAAGCCCAATAATTAATAGGAAATGGACAACTAAAAGTTTTTAGGACCATAAACTTAGGGGGAAATGAAAAATGGGAACAATCGTATGCCAAGTATGTGAAGGAACAATCGGTCATTTTGAAGATGAAAAAACGACAGTGCTTTACGGGAAATGTGGTACAAATTGTGAATGTGCTAAAAGAGACAAGGCGAAAGCTTAATTATAGATAAGTAGATTATTATTAAAACTCAGGGGGAAATGAAAAATGGGAACAATCGTATGCCAAGTATGTGAAGGAACAATCGGACATTTTGAAGATGAAAAATCAACAGTACTATACGGGAAATGTGGATCTCATTGCGAATGTGACCATAAAGAACATACAAAAGCTTAAATAAGAAAAAGCGCCTACATATGTAGGCGCTTTTTTAATAAATTGTAGTTGTATTGCCAACAGTTGCAACGATTGCATCATCTCTAATTGGAATAAATCCTATCGATGTCTGTGGAGTGCTAGGAGAGGCGTAGTGGCTCATGAGACGGCTATCAATACGGGTAATAGTATCGGTCAAGAAAGCTGAAATAAAAGCGTAAGGGACTCGTCGTTCATTTAGTGAGTATATAATTTCCTCTTTTGTTTTCACACCTACGCCATGTCCGTAAAAAAAGAAATTTCCTAGATAGATTGTATTTTCTCCTTGCCACTCGATTGTAGCTGGATTCACTTGTGGATTTTTAAAATAAACGAGGTCACCTGGAACAAGATCGCCACCCGTTTTTGTTATGAGCTTTAAATCTTGATCGTAGTCCCACGTATATAGTAAAAGGTTTGCAAAGAGACGGTTGAAAGTTTCTTCCTCATACAATGATAGTAAAGCTTTGTAAAAAATAATAATCATAGCGGTGGCACATTCAGTTCCATATAGTTTTCCGTTTTTGAAAATATCTTGTATGGCAATGGAAGGGGGTATGTTTGGAAGGAGCTCGAACCCTCCAAGTGACGTTCTTTTCCAATACTGAGGGTTGCAAAAGGATTGTTGAAATGTGCGAAACTGAAATCCACTTTGAAAAAGTTCTAATGCAGAAGTAATAATATTAACGCGCAAATTTAGATCAAAGCTGAGTTCATCAGATGTTCGGAAGGAATAAATTTCTTGATTTCCTGCCATTATCGATAAAATTTGTTGTTTCTCAGCTGCAAATGGCTCATATTCATTTGTGATATAAGGATGTACAATAGAACGGCCTATTACAATCATAATAGTATCCCCACCTATACGTTACATTACTTAATATCGTATGAGAAAAGGGAAAAAGGGTGAAAGAAAAGCCTATCAACTGATAGGCTTGTACTCTTTAATCACACGTAAAGTTTGTAATGTCATATCTTCAGGACCTTGTACAGGTAAACCTGCTTCTAAGTTTTTACGAATATACTCTAAGTTATCTTGTGTAATAATTTCCCCCGGAGTAAAGATTGGAATCCCTGGCGGATAAACCATAACGAAATCAGCTATAATACGACCTGCTGCATTTTCAAATGGAATGACTTCTGTTTCCGAATAAAAAGCATCTCGAGGAGAAAGTGCTAGCACTGGTATTTCTGGAATTTCTACTTGTATTTGAACACCTTTATCGGCTTGATTTCTAAATGTTGCTGCTAAATCTTGTAATGCTGCAATAAGTGTATTTGTCTCACTTTCTGTATCTCCGAAAGTGACAAGACATAGTATGTTGTATAAATCTGAGAGTTCTACTTCAATGTTATATTGCTCTCTAAGCCATACTTCAGCCTGATGGCCTGTAATACCTAAATCTTTTACAGATACAATTATCTTTGTAGGATCATAGTTAAAAGTAGCATCCGTACCTAACATTTCTTTCCCAGGACAGTAAAGATGCTCAATATCATTTATAGCATCACGAACTTGTTCTGCTAATTGTATTGTTTGTTCTATGAGTGCTGTTCCTTCTGTAGCAAGACGTTTTCTAGCAACATCTAGGGATGCTAACAAGATGTAAGAAGTTGATGTAGTCGTAAGCATGCTAATAATAGATTGAACATGTTTTACGTTCACAAGCCCTTCCTTCACATTAAGAATAGAACTTTGCGTTAAAGATCCTCCTAATTTGTGAACACTTGTTGCTGCCATATCTGCACCGGCTTGCATCGCTGACATCGGCAATTCATCGTGAAAATGAATATGAACACCATGAGCCTCATCAACTAGTACAGGGATATCATAAGAATGTGATAATTGTACAATTTGTTCTAAGTCTGCAGCAAAGCCAAAGTATGTTGGGTTAATAACAAGTAAGCCTTTCGCATCTGAATGCTCTTCAAGTGCCTTTTTGACAGATTGAATTGTAATTCCATGTGAAATACCCAGTTTTGGATCGATTTCAGGATGCATGAAAATCGGTTTTGCACCTGAGAAAATAATAGCTGACATTACTGATTTATGCACGTTTCGTGGCACTAGGATTTTGTCACCAGGACCGCAAACGCTCATCACCATTGTCATTATTGCACCACTTGTACCTTGAATAGAAAAGAAAGTATGATCTGCACCAAATGCAGCTGCTGCTAAATCTTGTGCTTCTTTAATCATACCTTTTGGATGATGTAAATCATCGAGTGGCGCAATATTAATTAAATCAATTGCTAATGCATTATGCCCAATAAATTCGCGAAATGTAGGATCCATGCCCTGTCCTTTTTTATGACCAGGAATATGGAATTGAATTGGATTTCGCTTACTGTGCTCAACTAAAGCGGTAAACAATGGTGTTTCGTATTGGGACAATCTATACACCCCTTCTTTTTCATAATATTTATTAGAGTTTGTTTTATATAATCTTGTTCTAAAAAAGTTAAGTGCTTTTTAGAATGAGACTTGTTTTTCTGCCAATCACAAAAGCGTTTTTGAGATGGTAGGTTCACTTTATTTTCTATAAAACAAAAGCATTATATCACCAATAATTATAGATGTATAGAAAAAAATATTTTTACAGTAAGTATGTTAAATAGTTATTTCCAATTAACTTATAGAGGAAGACAATTCCATCATAAGGAATAAATAGTGTATAATGCAAAGTGGCTATAGTAAAGAAGAAAAAATTTCTTTAAGATAGCATATTGAAATAAGAAGAAATGATAAATGAGGTGCAAAATGGAATATCAATATCCGCTAGATTATGATTGGTCAAATGAGGAAATGGTAGCAATTGTGAAGTTTTATGAAGCAATTGAGAAAGCATATGAAAAAGGAATTATAAGAGAAGAATTAATGGGATTATATCGTCGTTTTAAAGAGATTGTTCCATCGAAAGCAGAAGAGAAGAAAATTGATAAAGAGTTTCAAGAAATAAGTGGGTATTCTATATATCGTGCGATTCAGAGGGCTAAAGAAGTCGAAGAACAAAAGCTTGTGAAAATGTAAAAAATATTTTGAAAAATAAAAACTGAAGTGATATAATGTGATAACAACTAAAAACGGACAATATAAATTGTCCGTTTTCTACTATCGATTACAAAGTGCATATAAAGGAAGGAGTGATTGCATCGTAGATTCAATCTTAGCAAGGAATTGTTCGTTGGTCATTGCTGAAAACTCCTCTGGTGATATATGAATACCAACTAATAATTCTGCTTTTTTCACAGTAGCTAGACGTTCAATCATCTTTTGTAAGTCTTCTGTTTCAAGTGTTTTATGTAATTTTACACTTGGTTTAGTATGGTCAATGGACCAAACGAAGTCATTTGGAATATTTGTTTTTAAATCATTTAAATGTTCTAAGAAGGCGTGAGCCGTCTCCACTTTTTGTGGACACTCATAGATTAAACCAAAGTATATGAAGGCATGAGTACCCCATAACCCAATTTGGAAATGTGGCAGCATTTTATATCCGCGTTTATTTGTTGAAAAAGCAACCCAAGTATCGTTTGGTGGATTGACTTTGCGACGTGCATGTTTTGCTACATGATAAAAAAAGTTCTCATCAGTTTGTTTGGATAAATACGTTGCAAACTGTTCCCCTAAAGCTTCCAGCTTAGGATGAATGTTCGTTTTAATTGCACTCATTCGTTCTTCGAGACCATCAACTGTAAAGACCTCAAAATCAGTTGACTTGAATGTTTGTAGTGTCATGATTGTTCCTCCAACTCCTATTTTGCTTTTATTTTAGCACAGCTTGTACTATTCATAAAAAAAACAGCACAAAAAAATTTAAATAAAAAAATATAATTTTGTTGCATAGATGATTTATCCAACATAGTATAGTATAAAACAAAAAATCAGAAAATTGAATTAATTCTAGTCCGAGGGCAGACGAATATTGGGAGGAGGCAAATAATATGAGACAGGTGATTAATGCGTTAAAGAGAACAGATGCTGAAAAGAGAATACCGGTGCTACGTTTGGAGCTAGATTATGAATTAGCAACTTTATATGATGCGATGATGGAAAATGATAAACTGAAAAAAGAAGAGTGTGTACAAAAGTTAGAAGTGTTAAGACTTGAAATGATTCGTTTAGAAGCGTAATAATAGTATATGTATAAAAAATTAGTTGGTGCGAACCTTATAAAGGGTTCGTTTTTTCTGTGAACAGTATAGATCGGAGTGTTTAAACATGCAAGAAGTATGGAAAGACATCGATGCACACGCCAAACAGTGGATTCGAGATGCAGGAGAGTTTTTAATGGCATCAATGGAAAAAGCACTTATTATAGAAACGAAATCCAATGCAGCTGATTTAGTAACAAATATGGACCGAGAAATAGAACAGTTTTTAATTGGGAAAATTAAAGAAACATTCCCGAACCATAATATTTTAGGAGAAGAAGGTTATGGAGATGAGGTAAGTTCTTCTGATGGGGTTGTTTGGTTAATTGATCCAATTGATGGCACGATGAACTTTGTTCATCAAAAAAGAAATTTCGCAATTTCAATTGGAATTTATGAGAACGGTATCGGAAAGGTTGGACTTATTTATGATCCAGTTCATGATGAATTATACCATGCGGTAAAGGGAGCTGGAGCATTTTGTAATGAAGTACCAATACCTTTATTGGAAAAAGGAACTGTAGAGCAAGGTATTGTAGCTTTAAATGCGATATGGCTTACCGACAATTCATTGCTTAATAAGGAAAGTATGATGGCACTGGTTAAGAAAGCGAGAGGCACGAGATCATATGGCTGTGCAGCGTTAGAGATGGTATACGTTGCAACAGGAAGAATAGATGCATATGTAACGCCGAGATTATCACCATGGGATTTTGGTGGGGGACAGATAATTGTAGAGGAAGTTGGAGGCAAGGTGACAACATTTTCTGGAGCCCCGCTTTCTATCGTAGAGAAGAGCAGTGTATTAGTTGCAAAACCAGGAGTGTACGAAGAGGTGTTACGATTTATAGCGGAGTAACAAAAAAAGTAAGAGGCTGTATAAGCGCTTCTTACTTTTTGACGTTATTGCGATTTACGCATTTTTCTTTTTGTTACAAAACCGTATCCAACTGTAACAAATGTGCCGATAATGCAAATAATAATACCGATGGGACTATTTTCAGCAACCATAATACCAATACCGATTAAGAAAATAACACCGATAATTGCAGTTAATAAAAAGCGATATTGAATGTGTTCCATTTCTTCACCCTCCAATCTCATTTTACTTTCACAAAAGTAAGAATACAACTATATTTTCATTCTTGATTTTATTTTGATTGCCATTGTATCCCCTTCGCTCTTATAATAGAGAAGGATTAAAAAGACATTAGGAGTTGGACATGTTGAAAAAACGACAAGATTTACGAAATATAGCAATTATTGCCCACGTTGACCATGGTAAAACAACACTTGTTGACCAGTTATTACGTCAAGCGGGGACGTTCCGTGCGAATGAACATATTGAAGAACGCGCAATGGACTCAAACGATCTAGAAAGAGAACGTGGTATTACAATTTTAGCGAAGAATACTGCGATTCACTATGAAGATAAAAGAATTAACATTTTAGATACACCTGGTCACGCTGACTTTGGTGGAGAAGTAGAACGTATTATGAAAATGGTTGATGGTGTTCTACTTGTTGTTGATGCATATGAAGGTTGTATGCCACAAACACGATTTGTTTTAAAGAAAGCTCTTGAGCAAAACTTAACTCCAATCGTTGTTGTAAACAAAATTGACCGTGACTTCGCTCGCCCTGATGAAGTAGTTGATGAAGTAGTTGACTTATTCATCGAACTTGGTGCAAACGAAGATCAATTAGAGTTCCCAGTTGTATTTGCATCAGCAATGAACGGAACAGCAAGCTTAGATTCAAATCCAGCAAATCAAGAAGAGAATATGAAATCATTGTTTGACACAATTATTGAACATATTCCAGCACCAGTTGATAACAGCGAAGAGCCACTTCAATTCCAAGTAGCACTTCTTGATTACAATGACTATGTTGGTCGTATCGGGGTTGGTCGCGTATTCCGTGGTACAATGAAAGTAGGACAACAAGTTGCATTAATGAAAGTTGATGGAACTGTAAAACAATTCCGTGTAACGAAATTATTTGGTTACATTGGATTAAAACGTCAAGAAATTGAAGAAGCAAAAGCTGGAGATTTAGTAGCTGTTTCAGGTATGGAAGACATTAACGTAGGTGAAACAGTATGTCCGGTTGAGCATGAAGAGGCTTTACCATTATTACGTATTGATGAGCCAACACTACAAATGACATTCCTTGTAAATAACAGCCCATTTGCAGGTCGTGAAGGTAAATTTATTACATCTCGTAAAATTGAAGAGCGTCTTCGTTCACAATTAGAAACAGATGTAAGTTTACGTGTAGATAATACAGATTCTCCTGATGCGTGGATCGTATCTGGACGTGGAGAATTACATTTATCTATCCTAATTGAAAACATGCGTCGTGAAGGTTATGAACTACAAGTATCTAAGCCTGAAGTAATTATTAAAGAAGTTGATGGCGTAAGATGTGAGCCTGTAGAGCGCGTGCAAATTGATGTACCTGAAGAATACACTGGTTCTATTATGGAATCTATGGGTGCACGTAAAGGTGAAATGTTAGATATGGTGAATAACGGAAACGGTCAAGTTCGCCTTACTTTCATGGTTCCAGCACGTGGTTTAATTGGTTACACAACAGAATTCTTAACATTAACTCGTGGTTACGGTATTTTAAACCATACATTCGATTGCTACCAACCAGTACACGCTGGACAAGTTGGTGGACGTCGCCAAGGTGTTCTAGTTTCACTTGAAACAGGAAAAGCATCACAATACGGTATTATGCAAGTTGAAGACCGTGGTGTAATCTTCGTTGAACCAGGTACAGAAGTATATGCTGGTATGATTGTAGGAGAACACACTCGTGAGAATGACTTAACAGTTAACGTTGTAAAAATGAAACAACAAACTAACATTCGTTCTGCGACGAAAGATCAAACTTCAACAATGAAAAAACCACGCTTGATGACTTTAGAAGAGTCATTAGAGTACTTAAACGATGATGAGTTCTGTGAAGTAACTCCAGAATCAATTCGTCTACGTAAAAAGATTCTTGATAAGAGCGAGCGCGAAAGAGCTGCTAAGAAGAAGAAATCTGTAGAAGCGTAAAATAATAGAACAGCTGCCTTTGAAGGGTAGCTGTTTTTTTTATTGTATATATTTTTGGAATATTTACTCTTTTTTGTGGACAGTATTTTTTTTGCGGGTTACTCTTGTATTAAGTACATAAATAAAATTTGTTTTTGTGAGAAAGGGGGATGAATGATGTTAGAAAGAATGTCGTTTTTTGCGAAATTATGTAAAGTTGATGAAAATCCAGAACTAGGGATGTGGTTGCTGTATGGCATCATTGTTATATTAAGTGCACTTGTGTATAATTTAGGTTTTGCAAGAAAACTATCAATAATAAAAAATATAGTGATATATATATCGTTAGCGATTGGGTGTACAGTTTTAACTTTCTTTGCAGTTTTTTTACCTGTTGGAGAGGGGCTTGTTGTAGCGGCAATTGTACTTGGGATTTATAGGTTGCGTTTACGTCAAGCAAGACAACAAAAAGCAGGGTGAGGGGGGGAGTTTTATGCGCTCAGTACAAGATGCATTATATAATTGGTTAACAATTAAAACAGTTGCCGAAGCACGTCCAGATGATCGTGCTGCAAAAGAAACGTATTTGTTATTTCAGAATATGATATATGAGGAACATAAATTAAAGAATGTGGAAGTTAAAAAGAATGAAGAAATGTATTTGATTACATATGAAATGAATGGAGAAAGAAAATCTGCAAGGTTTCCATTAGAAGCTATTGATTGTTTTTTGGATCAAATGAATCGTGAACCTGAAAAATATAAATAAGTCCTTATCTATATGATTAAGGACTTATTTACATTTTACCAATCGTCTTCGACTTTTTTATCACGATATAATCGAAAATTACCACTTGCATGACGTTCCATCGTACGTTCTGCAATTCGTTCCGAACATTCCATGCACATATATGTATGAATAGGGCGATTACGCAGTTTTTTTGCCATAGGATTTTCATCATCTAACATATCTTTTTTATCACAAATCATGCATTTGACTCTCATTTCGTCACCTCAATACGAATTCTATCAGTATAAGTATATCATGGAAGTGTAATGTTTTTGAATAATAGCGGGAAAAAATAATATTTTCGCAATTCGAAAAATAAGTTATGATAAGGATATATTAAGTATATTTGGAGGTGGAAATATGGCGAATGTAGTAGAGCCTACATTAACAGATGATTTAGTACAAACGTTACGTAAAGAATGTATTGTTATGGTAGCAACAACAGATTTCGAAAAACAAGTTCCTAACGTAAGTGCTATTTCTTGGGTGTATGCAGTAAGTAAAACTAGTATTCGATTTGCAGTAGATCAACGTTCACGTATTGTGGAAAATATACGGCATAGTACTGGGGTAGTATTGACTATAATGGCGAATGAATCCGTATTTTCCATAAGTGGTGCAGGTGAAATTTTGACTGATAGAATGGAAGGCATTTCTCTAAAATTAACTGTAATAGAAGTAAAGGTACAAGAAGTACGTGATGTTATGTTTTATGGTGCAAAACTTGCAACTGAACCAACATATGAAAAAACATATGATCTTCGGGCAGCAAAAAAGCTTGATAACCAAGTGTTAGTAGGAATGAAAGAATTATAAATGTGATAAATAAGAGAGTCAGTTATGAACTTTTGTAATCAGTTATTGTGATTTTATGTTAATAATTATAATTAAAAGTAATATATTGAATAGAAATGAATAAAAAATAAATAAAAGGTTTAATGGCTATAAATTTCGATTCTACCTCGTTTATACGGTACATATAATTATAACAATGGTTCGTCCATATTTTATGGATGAAACCCTTGTTCTACAAATTTAAAAGTGGAGTCAGGGGGTAACAGGTTGGATAAAATTTATGTGTTAGATACGAATGTACTTTTGCAGGATCCTTTATCTATTTTTTCATTTGAAACCAATGAAGTAGTGATTCCAGCAGTTGTATTAGAAGAGGTTGATTCGAAAAAACGTTATATGGATGAAGTAGGACGAAACGCTCGTTATGTCTCTAAGTTAATAGACAAATTTCGTGAAATAGGAAAGCTGCATGAAAGTATTCCGCTAGAAAACGGCGGTACATTTCGTATTGAGTTAAATCATCGTTCATTTGTTCAATTACAAGATATTTTTGTAGAAAAAACAAATGATAATCGAATTTTAGCAGTAGCAAAAAATCTATCTTTAGAAGAACAAGAAAAAGAGGACGGGAAATCTGTTATTTTAGTAAGTAAAGACGTGCTCGTAAGGGTAAAAGCTGATGCAATTGGTTTGAAGGCGGAAGATTATTTAAGTGATCGTGTAATTGAAGTAGACAATATATATTCAGGATTTTTAGAAGGGTATATATCAAAAGAGCAATTGGATTATTTTTATGAAAAAGGCGAATTGCCTTTATCCGAAATTGCAAATCATCCTTTTTATCCAAATCAGTTTGTAGTAATGAAAGATGCATTAGGGGGATCAAGTTCAGCACTTGGCATTGTGGATCACTTAGGTAAGAAGGTAAAGAAACTTATTTTTCACAATGAACAAGTATGGGGGATACGCCCACGAAATGTGCAGCAAATTATGGGATTAGAATTGTTGCTTCGTGAAGATATTCCGCTTGTAACATTAACGGGGAAAGCTGGTACAGGAAAAACATTACTAGCGTTAGCTTCGGGGCTCATGCAAACGGAAGATTTAGGGCTATATAAAAAACTACTCGTTGCAAGGCCAATTGTTCCAGTCGGAAAAGATATCGGTTATTTACCAGGAGAAAAAGAAGAAAAGTTAAGACCGTGGATGCAACCGATTTTTGATAATCTAGAGTATTTATTTAATACGAAAAAGCCAGGAGAGTTAGATGCTATTTTAGCTGGAATGGGTTCGATTGAAGTAGAAGCTCTTACCTATATACGTGGGAGAAGTATTCCAGATCAGTTCATTATAATTGACGAAGCGCAAAATTTAACGAAGCATGAAGTGAAAACGATATTAACGAGGGTAGGAGAAAAAAGTAAAATCGTATTGATGGGAGATCCTCAGCAAATTGATCATCCGTATTTGGATGAATATAATAACGGTTTAACATATGTTGTAGAGAAGTTTAAAGAGCAACGTATTAGTGGTCATGTAAAGTTTGTTAAAGGGGAGCGATCTAATTTAGCTCAACTAGCAGCAGATTTATTATAAAAGGAGTGAGCCTTGGCTCACTCCTTTTTCTTCCAAGTATACATTTTAAATCATTGTAAATTTACGGATGTTACGGATTGGATTTTGTCTATTAGATCCATCATTGTAATATAGATGAACAGGTCCATCCTCTTTTAATGGTTTTCCTTCTTTTGAAAAACCAAGAATAGCATTTTTGACAGTTTCTAATGGAAGCGTTATTGTATCGTCTACTGTTTCGATCTCGACTTGCGTAGCGTCCTCTAAAATTTCGGCGTTAGCAAGAAATGGATGAAATGGTATACCAAATGTCCCGGTAATCAGTTGTTCTTTTTTATATTTCTTTACACTTTGTTGTATTGGCGGGAAGGCAGCACCATCACGGATTTCACGATCCCAATGTTCTGAAGTGTTTTTTAAGTAAGCTTCTAGTTCAGACGTGTTTTCTCTCGTTTCATCAAAGTAAGTTGTCAAATCTACTTTTCGATCATCAAAGATCCAAACGGTTGGATCGATAGTGATTGGAAAACGAACTTTTCCATTAATAAATAAAATTTCGCTCATTGTTGTTCCCCCATTTGTGTTATACTCCCACTTTTCAGTATAATAGTATTAGACACGGTTGTCACAAAAAATGTTTCTATTGCAATTTATTAAAACTATCGCTAATATTAATAGATATGAGAGAGTAGGACGGAAACGGAGGGAATCAATTTGGCGTCTGAGACAGTATCAAATCATCAGGAAAAGGCACTAGCCCTTCTACAAGCGGATGCGGAGAAGATTTTAAGACTTATTAAGGTGCAAATGGACCATCTTACAATGCCGCAATGTCCATTATATGAAGAAGTGTTAGACACGCAAATGTTTGGACTATCCCGCGAGGTCGATTTTGCAGTTCGCCTTGGTCTTATTGCAGAAGAACAAGGGAAGGCAATGTTAGGAGAGCTTGAACGTGAGTTATCTGCACTTCATGAAGCATTTACAAACAAACAACAATAACGGGTTCAAATAAGGGGGCTCAAACTGAAAAAGTTTGGGCTTTTTATTTGTATAATAAAGCAGGAAGAATCAATGTACATATGGAATACAACAATAATTAAATTGGAACAGAGAGAGGAAATGAAATGAAAAGAGTATGGAAATCAATGGATTATTCATTATTACTTCCTCTTGTTATCTTATGTGTGTTGGGAGTTATAATGGTATATAGTTCTAGTTCCATTGTCGCGATTTCATCGAAATATAACTGGCCAGCAGATTACTTTTTTAAAAAACAATTAGTTGCTCTTGCTATTGGAACGGTAATGCTTGTGATTGTCGTTATAATCCCTTACAAATTTTGGAAGAAAAAAATAGTTCTTACAGCGATGGGGTTAGGGAGTATTGGCTTACTAACAGCAGCTTTCCTTTTCGGTAAGGTAATCAATGGTGCAAAAGGGTGGATACTAGGTATACAACCAGCTGAGTTTGTAAAAATAGCAGTTATTATTACGCTAGCAAGTTTTTTTGCTAAGAAACAAGAGAGGCAAACCCCTTTTTTCCAAGGGATAATACCTCCCCTATTTGTTGTCGGTGGATCGATGGTATTAATTTTATTACAAAATGACTTAGGGACTGACATATTAATAGGTGGAACAGTGTTAATTATGTTCTTCTGTTCAGGAGTTAATGTTAACTTATGGATAAAAAGATTTTTATTAACATCTGTCGTGTGGATTCCGGCGTTGTATTTTATCGGAACCTATAAATTAAGTGACTACCAAAAAGCTCGATTTTCAGTTTTTCTTGATCCATTTAGTGATCCGCAAAAGGATGGATTTCAATTAATAAATTCGTTTATTGGAATTGCTTCAGGTGGGTTAAATGGTAGAGGATTAGGAAATAGTATACAAAAGTATGGCTACTTACCAGAGCCACAAACGGATTTTATTATGGCAATTATATCTGAAGAACTAGGTTTTGTAGGTGTAGCTATCATTTTAATCTGTTTATTACTTATTATCATTCGCTCGTTTAGAGTGGCACAAAAATGTAAAGATCCATTTGGAAGTTTAATTGCGATCGGAATCGCAAGTTTAATTGGAATACAAACTTTTGTTAATGTTGGTGGTATGTCTGGATTAATACCGCTTACAGGAGTACCTTTACCGTTTATTAGTTATGGTGGTAGTTCCTTATTGGCTAATCTAATCGCGATGGGTATATTATTAAATATTGCTAGTCATGTAAAACGACAAGAGAAACAACAAAATGAGATAACGAAAGAAAGAGAGCAAGATGGACCACGTCTTGTAGTTGTAAAATAAAAAACACATTGTGCTTTAGAGCATGATGTGTTTTTTATTTTTAAATATGATGTATTAATTTCTCTTTTAGTTAAAAGATATATCACATTAAGTTTAATGTGATATACAATTAAGTTGTTAGAAAAGGAAGAGGTATGCTATACTATTTTTGTGAAACAAATTGATCAGAAAACTTATCATTTGTTAAAAAATAAGGTATGATGGATAAAAATAAAGTGAAGCTTTCTAAGTATAATATAATATGGAAAGTGAAGAACTTCACGCTCTTTATGGTGTGTATATATTTTATCTCTAGAGTGGTAGGAAAGTAGAGGGGGAAAATCATGACAAAGCTGCAACGTATTCAAAAAGTATTGGTAGCTAACCGTGGAGAGATTGCAATTCGTGTGTTTCGAGCTTGTTCGGAACTTGGATTAAAAACAGTTGCAATCTATTCTAAAGAGGATAGTGGTTCTTATCATCGTTATAAAGCCGATGAGTCCTATTTAGTTGGCGAAGGAAAAAAACCAATTGATGCTTATCTAGATATTGAAGGCATTATTGAGATTGCAAAAAGTAATCATGTAGATGCAATTCACCCTGGATATGGTTTCTTGTCAGAAAATATTCAATTCGCAAAACGTTGTGAAGAAGAAGGGATTATCTTTATCGGTCCAAAAAGTAAGCATTTAGATATGTTTGGAGATAAAGTGAAAGCAAGAACACAAGCGCAGCTAGCACAAATTCCAGTTATTCCTGGTAGTGATGGGCCAGTAAATTCAATAGAAGAAGTCGAAGAATTTGCTGAAAAGTTTGATTACCCGATTATTATTAAAGCGTCCCTTGGTGGTGGCGGTCGTGGTATGCGTATTGTACGTGCTAGTGAAGAATTAAGAGAATCGTATAATCGAGCGAAGTCAGAAGCGAAAGCAGCCTTTGGTAATGATGAAGTGTACGTTGAAAAATTCGTTGAAAAACCTAAACATATAGAAGTTCAAATTTTAGCAGATGAAGAGGGAAATGTTGTTCATTTATACGAGCGTGACTGTTCTGTACAACGTCGTCACCAAAAAGTCGTAGAAATTGCACCTAGTGTGTCACTTTCAGATGATTTGCGTCAGCGTATTTGTGATGCTGCTGTTAAGTTAACGAAAAATGTAAATTATTTAAACGCAGGAACAGTAGAATTCCTTGTAAAAGGTGATGAGTTTTATTTCATTGAAGTAAATCCGCGTGTTCAAGTTGAACATACGATTACAGAAATGATCACAGGAGTGGACATCGTTCAATCGCAAATTTTAATAGCTGATGGACATGCATTACATAGCAAAATGGTAGGTGTTCCGAAGCAAGAGGAAGTCGTTGTACATGGATTTGCGATTCAATCTCGTGTAACAACTGAAGATCCGTTAAATAATTTTATGCCGGATACAGGAAAAATTATGGCATATCGATCAGGCGGTGGTTTTGGTGTTCGTCTTGATACAGGAAATAGCTTCCAAGGTGCAGTTATTACACCGTACTACGATTCTTTACTTGTAAAAGTTACAACATGGGCGCTTACTTTTGAACAAGCTGCTGCGAAAATGGAACGTAACTTAAAAGAATTCCGTATTCGTGGTATTAAAACAAATATTCCATTCCTAGAGAATGTAGTAAAACATAAAAACTTCTTATCGGGAGAATATGACACGTCATTTATTGATGCGTCACCTGAACTATTCGTGTTCCCGAAACGTAAAGACCGCGGAACGAAAATGCTAAATTATATTGGTACAGTAACAGTAAATGGTTTCCCAGGAGTAGGGAAAAAGGAGAAACCAATTTTCCCAGATGCTCGTATACCGAATGTATTACACTCAGAGCCGATCCAAAATGGAACGAAACAAATTTTGGATGAGCGTGGAGCGGACGGATTAGTAAAATGGGTACAAGATCAAAAACGTGTACTTTTAACGGATACAACATTCCGTGATGCACATCAGTCATTACTTGCAACTCGTATTCGTACAAAAGATTTACATCAAATTGCAGAGCCGACAGCGAGAATGTTACCGAACCTATTCTCTGCGGAAATGTGGGGCGGTGCAACGTTTGATGTTGCATATCGTTTCTTAAAAGAAGATCCATGGGAACGATTACTAGATCTTCGTGAAAAAATGCCAAATGTTTTATTCCAAATGTTACTTCGTTCTTCAAACGCGGTTGGCTACAAAAACTATCCGGATAATTTAATTCAAAAGTTTGTGGAATGTTCTGCTCAAGCTGGAATTGATGTGTTCCGTATTTTTGATAGCTTAAACTGGGTAGAAGGTATGAGAGTTGCGATTGATGCTGTACGAGATACTGGTAAAATTGCAGAAGCAACAATGTGCTACACAGGAGATATTCATGATCCGTTACGTAGTAAATATGATTTAAATTACTATAAAAATTTAGCAAAAGAATTGGAAGCATCAGGAGCTCATATTTTAGGTATTAAAGATATGGCGGGCTTACTAAAACCAAATGCAGCATATGATTTAGTTTCTGCATTAAAAGAGACAGTGTCGATTCCAATTCATCTGCACACGCACGATACGAGTGGAAATGGTATATTAACGTATACGAAGGCAATTGAAGCAGGTGTTGATATCGTAGATGTAGCAGTGAGTTCTATGGCTGGTCAAACGTCACAACCAAGTGCGAACACGCTATATTATGCGTTAGGTGGAAATGAAAGACAGCCAGACGTTAATATAGATTCATTAGAAAAATTATCTCATTATTGGGAAGATGTACGCAAATACTACGCACCGTTTGAAAGTGGTATGAATGCTCCTCATACAGAGGTATATATGCACGAAATGCCAGGCGGACAGTATAGTAATCTACAACAACAAGCGAAAGCGGTTGGCTTAGGAGATCGCTTCGATGAAGTGAAAGTAATGTACCGTCGTGTGAATGACATGTTTGGCGATATTGTTAAAGTAACGCCATCATCTAAAGTTGTCGGTGATATGGCATTATTTATGGTTCAAAATCACTTAACAGAACAAGATGTTTTAGAGCGTGGGCATTCTATGGACTTTCCAGGATCTGTTGTTGAAATGTTCTCAGGAGATTTAGGACAACCGTATGGTGGTTTCCCGAAAAAGTTACAAGAAATTATTTTAAAAGGGAAAGAGCCATTAACAGTAAGACCAGGTGAATTATTAGAACCAGTAGATTTCGACGCGTTAAAAGAAGAGCTATTCCATAAACTTGGACGCGAAGTGACGATTTTTGATGTAGTTGCATATGCATTATATCCAAAAGTATTTATGGATTACGAAAAAGTTGCTGAGCTTTATGGAAGTGTATCTGTGCTTGATACACCGACATTCTTCTATGGTATGAGACTTGGTGAAGAAATCAATGTGGAAATCGAACAAGGTAAAACATTGATGGTTAAACTAGTATCAATCGGAGAGCCACAGCCAGATGGAACTCGTGTTCTTTACTTGGAGTTTAACGGTCAACCACGTGAGATTGTTGTGAAAGACGAAAGTGTGAAAGCAACAGTGGCACAACGTGTGAAAGGAAACCGTGAAAATCCAAACCACATTAGCGCAACAATGCCAGGAACGGTTATTAAAGTAGTTGTCAAAGAAGGCGATGAAGTGAAAAAAGGTGATTCTATGGCAATTACAGAAGCGATGAAAATGGAAACGACAGTTCAAGCGCCGTTCAATGGTAAAGTGAAGAAAGTATATGTTAACGATGGAGATGCAATTCAGACGGGTGACTTACTTATTGAATTAGATCACTAAAATAGAAAAGAGCTGTGTACATGCAGCTCTTTTTCTTTATTGCAAAAAATACCTTGCCGAATCGGCAAGGTATTTTAATTTAACTTTATTTTGTTTGTTTAGAAGTTGTTTCAGCTTCTTTTGCATTGACTTTACTTCTTGTACTTAACATAACTAAATAGCATAGTACAGCAAACAAGCAAGAAATGAATAGCGAATGTAATAATGCCATTGCTAAACTAGCATTTGTAAATACGACTAAAATTCCTACTATAGCTTGAAGTGTAACAAGGATAAATGAAATGATCCATCCCCAGTATACGACAGGCTGCTGCTTGTAATGGCGAATAGCGAGAATCATCGCGTATAGTATCCAAGCGAAAATTAACATTGCTGCAACTCTATGTCCCATTTGAACCCACTCATGTAGTTGAGTTGGCATAGGTCTATTTTTGCTACATAAAGGAAAGTCAGGACAGGCTAAGCTAGCTCGTTCGTGACGTACTAAAGCTCCTGTATAGACAACGATATAACAGTAAATTGTTACACCATAAATATGAAATTTCATTTTTTTGTCCATAATGAGTGAACGTGCATCAAATTTCTGGTCAATTTCAAAAATAAGACACGTTAATAAAATGACAGAAGCAAATGAAATTAAGGAAATACCAAAATGGATAGCAAGTACAGCTGGCATTTGTCCCCAAACAACTGCTGCGGCTCCCATTAATGCTTGTGCAACTAAAAATACGAAGGATAAAATTGCTAACGTTTTTGTTTCACGCACATGTTTATAATATTTCCAGGACAAAATACAAAGGAGAGTGACAAGAATTCCTGCTGATCCTGATGTAAGGCGGTGACTTAGTTCAATAATAGTTTCCATTGATAAATTAGATGGAACCAATTCACCGTTACAAAGTGGCCATGATTTACCGCAACCTTGGCCGGAACCTGTTTTTGTAACTAAAGCGCCTCCTAATAAAACTATTAATAAATCAAGACTCGTAATGACTGCTAACCATTTAATAAAGCGTTGCAATCTCTTTCACCATCTTTCTGCTATGAAGTTATTGCGAAATATTTTCATTCCATTATGTATAGAATAAAACGCGCTAGTTCCTATGATATATAAAAAATAATAAAATAGCAAAGAAATGGCGGGGGAAGACAGGGGAGAGAAAATGGGTCTGGAAATAGGATTTACAAGGGAAATTTTAGGTGGAAAATAGGCTATTTTGAAAAGAAATGGGGAGAATACGTGTTAAATGTGACAAAAAAGTTTATTATAGAAGGTAACATCATGTTATGATAAGGATAAGTAAGAATTAGGTTTTTTATATTCGACACAAAAAGTTCATGTTTTCTTCACAAAATGTTCGGGAAATATGATTTAATATATTGGAGTATGGGCGTAGATTAGTAGTAGAATGGGTTAACAGTATCTCTACTGTAATAATATTGCTATATAGAAGCGAATTATTTCATTCAAAATAGGCGCACAAAGAAAGAGGAAAGTTTTAAGAGGGGGTTAAAGTGATGAACCATGCAACAAGTGAGCTGCATGATGAGTCAGCTGTAACAAGTGTACCGGAAACAACTCGGCTACAAGATTTATCAGCGCTCGTTAAAATGGGGATTGTAAACTCAAATACACTTACTGTATTTACAGGATTTTGGTTGGCGTTACACTTTAATGGATTAAGTGTGATGGACAATCTGGATAAGTTATTCTTTACAATCGTTGGTTCTGGATTAATTATGGCAGGGGTATGTTGTTTAAATAATTATATTGATCGAGACATCGATCCGTTAATGGAAAGAACAAAAACCCGTCCAACGGTTACTGGAAAGTATAAACCAGGATTTGCACTTACATTTGGACTAGTTATATTACTTCTTGGATTTGTATTCTTATTATTAACAACACCGATGGCAGTATTAATGGGATTTATTGGTGCTTTCACATATGTTGTCTTATATACTTTATGGACAAAGAGAAAGTATACACTAAATACTGTTGTAGGTAGTATATCTGGAGCAGTTCCACCTTTAATTGGATGGGCAGCAATTGATCCATCTTTAGGCCATCCAATTGCTTGGATGTTATTTTTAATTATGTTTATTTGGCAAATCCCACATTTCCTCGCATTAGCGATGAAACGTGTTGATGAATATCGAAATGCAGGAATTCCAATGCTTCCTGTAGTTCATGGATTTGAAATTACGAAACGCCAAATTATGATTTGGACAGTATGTTTATTACCACTACCATTTTATATGAGTGGACTAGGGATAACATTTATGGTAATCGCAACATTGCTTAACATCGGATGGATCGTTTTAGGATTTTATGGCTTCCGTAAGCAAGATGACATCAAATGGTCCGTACAAATGTTTGTTTATTCCCTAAATTATTTAACAATCTTATTTGTATCAATGATTGTAGTTACATTCTTCTAAGACAACGACATAATTGGATTTCTTTACGTTGAGATTTACTTTACTTAACTATAAAGTACAATCTAATTCACAAGGAAAGTGGGGGTTGTTTGTATGAAGAAACAGTGGCGACTGCTTTCGTTCGTTTCACTGCTGGCTTTACTGTTAGGGGGATGCGGTAAAGCCTTTCAATCTACTTTAATTCCGCAAGGAGAAGTAGCAAAAATGCAATATGATCTGCTCTTACTAGCAAGTGCGATCATGGTAGGAGTAGTACTAGTAGTTACTATTATTTTCTTATATGTAATTGTGCGTTTCCGACAAAAGAAAGGTCAGGAAGATTATATTCCGGAGCAAGTTGAAGGGAATCACAAACTAGAAATTATATGGACAGTTATTCCGATTATTCTTTTGCTAATCTTAGCTGTTCCGACGGTTACATATACATTCAAACTTGCTGATGTAAGTGCGATGGAGAAAAAGAATATTGATAAAGATACTATCGTTGTTGATGTAACAGCGAATCTTTATTGGTGGGAATTTTCTTATAAATCAGAAAAAATAGTAACTTCTCAAGATTTAGTCATCCCCACAGGTAAGAAAGTGTATTTGAATTTGAAGGGTGCCGATATTAAACACTCGTTTTGGGTTCCATCTTTAGCTGGGAAAATGGATACAAATACAGATAATGTGAACAAAATGTGGTTAAAGGCAGATAAATCGGGCACTTATAATGGTTTTTGTACAGAATTTTGCGGCCCATCACATTCTTTAATGCAATTCAAAGTGAAAGCTTTAGATGAAAGCGAGTACAAAAAGTGGCTTGCTGATATGAAGAAGATTGATGGGAAGAAAGAAGTAGCTTCAACAAAGGCGCAAGAGGGCCAAGAAATATTTAATAAAAGCTGTATTGGTTGTCACGCAGTTGGATCTAATGATAGTAGACCACCTTCCGCTCGTATCGCACCGAACTTAGCAAACTTTGCTGATCGCGATATGGTTGCCGGTATTGCCGAAAATAATGAAGAAAACTTAAAAAAATGGCTGAAAGATCCTGAAAATATGAAACCAGGAAATAAAATGACTGGTAAATATGGCAACTTAACGGATGATCAAATTGATGCATTAAATGCATACTTACAAACGTTAAAAGTTGAAAAGTAAAGAGGGATTATTCGCGAAGGGGAGGTTGAAAACGTGAGTTCTGTAGCAAAAAAACAGGGGATGGGTGCTGTCATATGGGATTATTTAACGACAGTAGACCATAAAAAGATTGCCATTCTCTATTTAATTGCAGGTGGATTGTTTTTTATAATAGGCGGAATAGAAGCACTATTTATTCGCCTTCAATTAGCGATTCCTAACAACGCTTTTCTTGTTGGGGATGCTTATAATCAAGTATTAACGATGCACGGTACAACAATGATTTTCCTCGCAGCTATGCCACTCGTGTTTGCATTTATGAACGCCGCTGTACCACTTCAAATTGGTGCACGTGATGTAGCGTTCCCGTTTTTGAATTCACTCGGATTTTGGTTATTTTTCTTTGGTGGAGTATTTTTAAATTTAAGTTGGTTTCTAGGTGGAGCACCTGATGCAGGATGGACATCTTATGCATCTTTAGCTTTAGCTTCTAAAGGCCATGGTGTTGATTTTTATGTACTTGGCTTGCAAATCTCTGGTATTGGTACATTAATTGGAGGTATTAACTTCCTTGTCACCATTATAAATATGCGTGCGCCAGGGATGACGTATATGCGTATGCCGATGTTTACATGGACGACATTTGTAACATCTTCGCTAATATTATTCGCTTTTCCGCCGTTAACTGTAGGATTAGGACTTTTAATGTTAGATCGTTTATTTGGAACAAGTTTCTTTAATCCAGCATTGGGCGGGAATACAATTATATGGGAGCATTTATTCTGGATTTTCGGTCATCCAGAAGTATACATTCTTATACTCCCAGCTTTCGGAATATTCTCAGAAATCTTTGCAACATTTTCGAAAAAACGATTATTTGGTTATTCGTCGATGGTGTTTGCGACAGTATTAATTGGATTCTTAGGATTTATGGTATGGGCGCATCATATGTTTACTGTTGGGCTTGGTCCAGTTGCAAATGCTATTTTCTCAGTTGCAACAATGGCGATTGCGGTTCCGACCGGTATTAAAATATTCAATTGGCTCTTTACAATGTGGGGCGGAAGTATTCGTTTTACGACACCGATGATGTGGGCAGTAGCTTTCATTCCATCATTCGTAATGGGGGGAGTTACAGGTGTTATGCTAGCATCTGCACCAGCTGATTATCAATTTCATGATAACTATTTCGTAGTAGCGCACTTTCATTATGTAATCGTCGGTGGTGTTGTATTTGGTTTACTTGCAGGAGCTCATTATTATTGGCCACTGATGTTTAATAAAGTATTGAATGAAACGTTAGGAAAGATAACATTTTGGCTATTCTTTATCGGTTTCCATTTAACATTCTTCATTCAGCATTTCCTTGGGTTGATTGGTATGCCGCGTCGTTACTACACATATCTTGAAGGTCAAGGATTGGAAATGGGGAATATGATTAGTTCTATTGGAGCGGTGTTTATGGCTCTTGGAACGATTGTTCTTCTATTTAATGTAATTAAAACAACAGTATCAAAAGAAAAGGCTGGTCGTGATCCATGGGATGCACGAACGTTAGAATGGACAATGCCAGCACCTACACCTGAATATAACTTTAAACAATTACCGTTTGTTCGCGGGCTAGATCCGTTTTGGATTGAAAAACGTGAAGGGAATAAAGAGATGACAGCGGCGGAACCAGTTGGTGATATTCATATGCCAAATCCATCATTTTCACCATTTATCATTTCTTTAGGATTGTTTATAGCGGCATTCGGTGCAATGTATATGCAAGGTGGAAAAGATAAGTTTTGGTTATTAGTAGCAATTATTGGTTTAATCATTACATTTGGCACAATGCTCCTACGTTCAGTAATCGATGATCATGGATATCATATTCATAAGGAAGATTTAGAAGATAAGGGGGGCAAGGCATAATGCATGTAGATGAAAAATTAACGAATGAAACATTTCCAGCAGAGCCTGAAAAAGCAACCCTTGAGGGGAAAAATAAGTTTGTCGGTTTTTGGTTATTTCTTGGAGGCGAAACAGTATTGTTCGCTTCCTTATTTGGCACATACTTAGCGTTAAAGAATTCTACAAATGGTGGACCAACATCTCAAGAGATGTTCCAAATGCCACTCGTTTTTATTATGACGATGCTTTTATTAACGAGTAGCTTAACGAGCGTATATGCGATGTATCATATGAAAAACTTTAACTTTAAAAAAATGCAACTTTGGCTACTGGTAACAGTGTTGCTAGGTTTAGGGTTTTTAGGATTTGAGATATATGAGTTTTATCATTATACGCATGAATTTAAGCATACTATGAGAAGTAGTGCATTTGGTTCCGCGTTTTATGCTCTTGTTGGTACACATGGACTCCACGTATTGTTTGGGTTATGTTGGATTTTAACATTAATCTTTAGAAATGCGAAGAGAGGTCTAAATTTATACAATGCACCGAAGTTTTATGTTGCATCGATTTATTGGCACTTTATTGACGTAGTTTGGGTGTTTATTTTCACTGTAGTATATTTAATGGGAATGGTGGGATAAACAATGGCGATAAAGCAAACGAATAATCCTAAAGTTGATCTTGTTTATCGGAAGAGAAAAAGTGCGGAGGAAATGAAGCATCAAGTTATTACGTTTGCATTAATGATTTTTTTAACATTAGTTGCATTTGTAGCAGTAGCATATCCAAAAACTTTTAGTCCGACTTTCTCAGTACCATTTATTTTACTATTAGCAGTGGTACAAGTAATTTTTCAATTGTATTATTTTATGCATATGAGTCATAAAGGACATGAAGCGGCTAGTTTCTTTCTTTATTCTGGTCTGTTAATCGGGTTAATTACAATTTTAGCTTTTATGACAATTGTGTGGATTTGAAAAGTGAAAAATAAGGGAGCTTGTGTTGTCACAGCTCCCTCTTCATATTATGTGAAAGGATAACCTTAAGAAGGTAGGTGTGACAATGAGTAACTTGTGGATATTTGGTTTTCAAGCTCTATGGAGTCCAATCTTTTTATTATTTATGCTTTCGATCCTTATTGGGTACTTTTTAATTATTGGGCCATATAGAATGCGATTTGAACATGCGACGAAGGTAAGTAAGAAGCAAATTTTTTATTTTACGACCGGGATTGTTCTTTTGTATTTTGTAAAGGGAGGGCCTATTGATTTAATTGGTCATATTATATTTAGTGCACATATGTTTGAAATGGCAGTCATGTATATTGCAGTTCCACCGTTATTGTTACTTGGTATACCAGTTTGGTTATATCGTTATATTACTTCTTTTAAGTTCGTTCAAATTATATTGAAGGTATTTGCTAAGCCACTTATTGCATTGTTTGTATTTAATGGCCTGTTTTCTTTTTATCATTTACCAGTTGTTTTTGATACAGTAAAACAAAGTCAAATTGCTCATCCTATTTGTCTCGCTATATTGTTCTTTACGGCAATCATGATGTGGTGGCCGATGCTAAATCCATTACCAGAATATCAAACGTTAAGTGATATAAAGAAACTTGGTTATATGTTTGCTAATGGTATATTATTAACGCCAGCTTGTGCGTTAATAATTTTTGCAACTGCACCGTTATTTGCAACGTATACAGATCCGGCTGCTTGGATGAAGGCGATGGAACTATGTGTACCAGCGGGAACTTTATCAGATTTAAATATAACTGGACCAGAATTTTTACACTGGATGCCAGTCGTACAAGACCAACAAACAGGCGGCATCATTATGAAAATTGTCCAGGAAATAGTGTATGGTACAATTATCGGGTATGTATTCTTTCGATGGGCGCGTCGAGAGCGTGAAAAGGATAAAGAGCAGTTGCAACAATTGCCGCCTTATTTGCAGACGAAATAAAAAGCGAGTGCATCAGTATGATGCACTCGTTTTTGGTTACTCGATAATTTGGAACTCTTTTAACTCTTTTTCGATATTTTGTAAGAGTTGTTCACTTTTTTGAAGTACATTCGTTGGGAAAGTTTCACCATCACCGTATTCAACGCCGTGAGGATAATAATGCTTACCTAATAAGGGAGTAAGTAGCTTTATTTCAGCGTGTCTGCTACCAATGTCACCTTCAACAGCTAAACCTTGTACACGCAAATAATAAATATCGTTTAATATTTCAAATTTATAATCGTATGTAACCCGTTCATAATCCCACTGTCCAGCAAGTACAAAATGGTTCTTTTCCATAATCTCTGTTAATAGTGCTAAATCAACGACTGCCCCATTAAATTTCGTATTTGTAAATTGCATATAATACCTCCTCTTTTAATGTTACACCATTATTTTTATAATAGTATGAATAATAAGAAAGTGCAATTCGTATTGAGAGAAAAGGGATAATCCAGACTTTTTTTTACGAAAATATGATATAGTGAAAAGAGTACGGTACACACAAAAAAGGAAAGAAAAGGATTTGTGTATATCTCAATTTTATGTTTTATGCAGGAGGTATATCGATTGAAGAAATTATTGCGTATCGTAATGATTACATTTTTAATTTTAGCTGTTGATTTATACGGGAAATTACTCGTTTCACAATATATATTAACCCCATCTGAATCAAAACAAGAAAATAAAATTGTGAAAAAGAAAAAACAAGTAAATGAAGACCCTTCCGATACTGTTTTAAATATGATTGGTGGGGACTCTGAAAATTTATTAGCAAAATGGGGAGAACCTTCTCGAATAGAGCCATCTGCTTACGGATATGAATGGTGGGTATACAATCAAGATTTAGCTCAGTATGTTCAATTTGGGGTTGCTGAACGAAAAGTTGTAACGGCGTATGTTGCTGGTGAGCAAGTTAAGGTGCCGCCTTATTATATAAATGAAAAGTATGAAGATGTTTATAAAAAGAATCCACTCTCTCATGAGATTTCGTTAAAAAGAGGGAAGAATAGTTATCAATTTGAGTTATCTGATACCGAAGTAATGGAACAACCATTAATACCTGTAGAAGATGGCTGGGCACAATTATATTTTGATCATTTTACACATGAGCTTGTTGGTGTTCGTTATATGGATGACGAAACGTTATTACGCCAAAGACCATATCAGCTTGTTTATTCAGGTGAATTACTAGCAGAACAACCATTGACTCCAGATAAATTGAAACAAATAGAGAATGGGAATATGCAACAAATTTTTGATTTAACAAATATTATTCGAAGTCGTCATAAGTTACCGTTGTTAGCATGGGATCAACAAACAGCAGATGTGGCTATCGGTCATAGTAAAGACATGAAGGATAATAATTACTTTTCGCACGATTCACCTGCTTTAGGTACGTTAGGAGATCGTTTACAGCGTGGGAAAGTAGGATTTCAACTT
This sequence comes from Bacillus cereus group sp. RP37, assembly GCF_040459695.1. Classification (NCBI taxonomy): domain Bacteria; kingdom Bacillati; phylum Bacillota; class Bacilli; order Caryophanales; family Bacillaceae; genus Bacillus; species Bacillus cereus group sp. RP37. The sequence goes on from NZ_JARVHP010000001.1 coordinate 1,474,946, forward strand.
GCTGGTGAGAATATAGCTGCGCAACATAGCGATGGAATTGCGGCGGTGCAAGGTTGGTTAAATAGTGAAGGTCATAGAAAGAATTTATTAAATGAACAATTTACAGGATTAGGTGTTGGGGTATACGATAAATTTTATACACAAAACTTTATTCGAAAATAAAGTTTTGTGTAAGTAGAGGGATGTACATCTCCCGGTTATTTACTCCGTATCCACTGAATTGTAGGTTGGAATCTTACCCTATGCAAATAGCAGGATAAAAAGGTGCATGAATCGTCTAAAAATAGGCGAACCATGCGCCTTTTTTTTCTTACTATATAGTAGATATACATGAAGAGGTGAGGATTATGCCAACAACAAAAGGACCGTTACATCCATCGGTTCAACAGTTTAAAGAGTTTGTAAACCATCACCCTAAAATGGTCCATGAGGTTAGAAGTGGTCACAAAACTTGGCAACAGTTTTATGAGGAATGGTACTTACTTGGTGAAGAAGATCCGATATGGGCAACTTTTAGACCAGATGGAGCGCCTGCTTTTTCTTCGGTAAAAGAAAATAAAAAAGAAAAAGAAAAGGATAATCGAACTGAAGAGGAAAAAACTGCTGATGTGATGGGACAAATGCTTTCTTTCTTTAAAAAGCTAGATGTAGAACAAATGCAACACCATTTAGCCAATGTGACGAGTGCTATTGGTAGTGTGCAACAAGTTATTCAACAATTTCAAGGGAAGCCCGCGCGGCAAGAAGAGAGTGCTTCCGAAAATAATCCATTTTTCTTTCAGAAGGATTAGGGGGGGAAGAGGATGAGAGCAGAAATTATGGAGTTTATAAAGGCTGATGAGGATTTATCTCGCTATATTAGAGAGCAACCGTACTGGTATAGAAAACTAACGCGAAACCCTGAAGAAAAAGAGGCATTTGAGTTAGCGGCTATGCAGCATTTCAAAAAAACGATACCAGATAAAGTTGAGAAATTTCAAAACCAATTGGCAGTTGCCTCCATTATGATCGATATGTTTCAGTATATGAAGCAGCAAAATACAACATAATTGGAAGGGAAAACTATGTCCGTCATGCAGAACTTTTGATACAATAGAAGCGGATTATTTAAAAAGGAGTTGCAGCATGAGCATGACGGAAATTTGTTTAGTACGACATGGACAAACTGATTGGAATTTTCAAGAGATTATTCAGGGACGTGAAGATATTCCACTTAATGAAGTGGGAAAGAAGCAAGCAAGTCAAAGTGCAGTTGCTTTGCAAGCGGAAGCATGGGATGTAATTATAAGTAGCCCATTAATTAGAGCGCACGAAACAGCTAAGGAAATTGCAGGAGCTGCAGGATTGCAATCGATTTTATTAGATGAGCGATTTGTTGAACGTAATTTTGGCGAAGCTTCTGGGAAGCCGGTTGCGACTGTTAGGGAGCTAATTGCAGAAGGTAAAGTAGAAGGTATGGAGCAAGATGAAGAGATTGTAACTCGTTGCTTTGCTGCTATAAAAGATGTTGCAGAAACTCATTCTGGCAAACGTATTATCATTGTAGCTCATTCACATGCGATAAAAGCAATTTTACATGCAATTGCACCGGAAGATATTTCGTTTAAGACACCATTAAAGAATGCATGTATTAGTTATGTGAAAGAAAATAGTGGGAAATGGGATGTTCTGAAATATAATATTGCCGAACATATTAATGTATAAGTATGTGCTGGGATTGTACGGAAAATAGTTAGAGTGATATCTTTCTGTTTAGTGAGACACTTCAATTAGTAGTTCTATTCTAAATGTGGTATGATGAATACTCGGAGGTGTCTCTCATGATTGTAGCGACGCTGGAAAGCGTATTGATATTAGATAAGGCAGAGCAGCTTGCAAAAGCGATTATCTGTTCAGATATAGCAGAAGACTATCGTAAGTGTTATAAAGAATTGCATGAAGATATGGAAGTTCAGACGTTAATTCAGCAATTTACAGCGATGAAAGAACGATATGAAGAAGTGCAACGTTTCGGTAAATACCATCCTGATTATACTTTCGTTTCGACGAAAATGAGGGAGTTAAAGCGTTCTGTAGACTTACATGATAAGGTTGCAGCTTTTAAACGAGTAGAAACAGCTTTGCAAAAGTTGTTAGATGAAGTTAGTGTAGCAATCGGTTCTGAGGTGTCTTCTTCCATCAAAGTTCCAACAGGAAATCCATTTTTTGATGCTGGTGGCTGTGGTGGCGGTTGTGGTACCGGCGGAGGTTGTGGCTGTAAAACGGGGTAATTTACCCCGTTTTTTAGAAGATAGAAGAAAACGTATACAGAGTTTGTCCTGTAATGTCATAAATTTCTGATTGGTTTTCATAAAATATAAAATATATGTTTTTAAAAGGAGAAGATGGAGAAGATTATGTTCGGGCAACGACAAAGTATGATTGTTTATTTACATTCATTGAAACATGCCAAGATTTTAAGGAAATATGGTAACATACATTACATATCAAAACGCTTAAAATACGCAGTAGTATATTGTGATATGGAACAAATTGAGCATATGATGCAAAAGTTGAACAAACTTCCTTTTGTGAAGAAGATAGAACAGTCGTACCGCCCATATTTAAAAACGGAATTTGAAAATTCACGTCCTGATCGGGCAAAAGAATACGATTATAGTTAATAGAAAAAATCCCCTGCTAATTTTAGCGGGGGATTTTTTCACTTGAAATAACAATTTATTTCATTGGAGGAATGAAATTATTCATTCGTAAAATACCAATTAAATGATTGAAAAACAGTTCTTTTTCTGGGAAAGTTGTGGATGGTTTTACCGTAAAGGTAGTCACTTTTCTTCCTAGTTGTTCTGCCGTTTCTTCAAATAAAATGACGCGTTTACTTTTTTTATTTTCAAGTACAGGAATGCCTTCACGACATATGTATAATGGTTGGAAATCACCAGTAGTAGTTGGTTTTAATATTACAACAAGTGAGCACACTTTTTTTTCATTTTTAATCGTTTCAAATTGTAACATATGTGTTATACGTTCTTGATTTGCTTTGGCAATTTCAAGTAATTCATATAAATCAGAGTAGCCTTCTCCGAGTTCTATAAAGCGTTGAATCATATTTTTTCCTCCTCTTTCTTTTACTGTACCACCTCACTTTTTAAATGAAAAGTAGACAAAGAAAAAAAACCCTGCAAAGCAGGGCCCTTCTTATACTAGCATGTACTAGTAAGAAGGCAAAGGGAGAGGAGAAACCGGAGGAAGAACTTATGGGGAAACGTAAGTCTTCTCCGCGGTTGGCAACAACATCGAAGGTGATGTTGTTATAATTATTTATGTCCAATCTAAATGAAGATATACATCATGAAATTAAATTTTATGTTGGGCTTTTTATTTTTCTTTTTTTTATTTTATGATAGGATAAAAAAAGATAAAGTGAAACTTTAATCGGTGGGGCATTCCCTGCTGATTATTAGCCTTCACCAATCGGGCGTTAACGCGGGATAAAGTGAGACAAATATACATAATGGGTTCGTGTTAGCGAATGGTGAGATGAATACATAAAAATGCAGAGCGGTTATTTTAAGCCAAAGTTCTCTTAGTGTTAGTTGAAAGATGAATGGGAAACTTCATGGAATAGTATAGTTTGGTAGCGGTTACCGAATGGAGAATGGTTTTCTATACTTGCTCGATAGATTGAAATAAAGGTAGTGACAACAGATGAGAGTAGTTTCAGGAAAATGTAAAGGGCATCCACTTAAAGCGGTGCCAGGTAATACAACACGTCCAACGACAGATAAAGTAAAAGAATCAATTTTTAATATGATAGGCCCTTATTTTGATGGCGGTATCGCTCTTGATTTATTTGGTGGTAGTGGTGGTCTTGGAATCGAGGCTATAAGTAGAGGGATTGATAAAGCAATTTTTGTTGATCGAGATAATAAAGCAATAAAGGTGATCCATCAAAATTTAGAAAGTTGTCGAATACAGGAACAAGCTGAAGTATATCGAAATGATGCAGAACGTGCGGTAAAGGCTCTTATAAAACGTGAAATATCATTCGATCTTATATTGATTGATCCTCCATATAAAGATCAAAAAATTGTATCTTTAATTAGTGTGATGGATCAACATGGATTGCTACATAAAGATGGATTAATTATGTCAGAGCATGGTAATGATGTGGTTTTACCTGATTCTATAGGGAGCCTTGTAAAAGTAAGAGCTGAAAATTATGGGATTACAGCAATATCGATTTATAAGTATGAAGGTGAGGGGACGGAATGACTAGTATAGCTATTTCTTCGGGAAGTTTTGATCCAATTACCCTTGGGCATCTGGATATTATTAAAAGGGGAGCAAAAGTATTTGATGAGGTATACGTAGTAGTTTTAAACAACTCGTCAAAAAAACCGTTCTTTTCAGTTGAAGAGCGCTTAGATTTAATTCGAGAAGCAACAAAGGATATCCCGAATGTAAAAGTAGATTCACATAGTGGACTACTAGTTGAGTATGCGAAAATGCGTAATGCAAACGCGATTTTACGTGGGTTACGAGCGGTTTCTGATTTTGAATATGAGATGCAAATTACTTCTATGAATCGAAAATTAGATGAGAGCATTGAAACCTTTTTTATTATGACAAACAACCAATATTCATTTTTAAGCTCGAGCATTGTGAAAGAAGTTGCGAGATATGGAGGAAGCGTAGTAGATCTTGTACCTCCTGTTGTAGAACGTGCTTTAAAAGAAAAGTTTCAAACCCCGTTAAAGTGAACGGGGTTTTTCTTTGTTGCTACGAAAAAATAATAAGATAACATATACATATAAACAAAATAAAGTAAATATCGGTCCAAAGTGTACAAAAGATGTCCAAATCTCATGCAGTGTAGAAGAAGAATTCGATAAAAATACGGGGATATCTTTTTGCATAGGTGAAAAAGAGCTTACTTTTTCATAAAATGGTTTCCAAAATATAAAAGTAAAGATAGGTGCAAGAATACTTTGGATAATTCGTGCGAAAAAATAGGGCTTAAATCGGATGTCAGTTTCAGCTAATATGCTAGCAACTTGTGCCTGAATAGAAAGGCCGCTAAATGCTAAAATAAAGCTTGTTACCATAGCTTGCTGCAGGAGGGGTGTTTCATTTATTTGACTAATCATTTGGCTTCCGAGTGTCATTTCAAAAATGCCTGATAATATCGGAATACTAAATTCGGTAGTTAATTGGAAGAATGATAAAATATGTTGCATAATAAAAGAAAGGGCTGCTGTAATATGAAATACAGTAATCATTTTATTTAAAACAGAGAATAAAATAATAAATCCACCAATCATAAGTAACGTTTGAATAGAAGAAACGATAGCGTCCCCAAGTAATTTTCCTATTGGTCTTTTTTCTTGCATGCGTGTCTCGTGTAGGATTGAAAAAGGGTTTTGAAAAGGACGTTTTTTAGTAGTATGTTTATCATTCATGGAAATGTTGTTATTGCCGTAAAAACGCATCAGTAACCCGACGGCAAAGTTACTTAAATAATGTGCAGCAGCTAATACGATTCCTAATTTCGGATTATTGAAAAAACCGATAGAAACAGCTCCGAAAATAAAAAGTGGATTAGATGAGTTTGTAAAAGATACGAGGCGCTCTGCTTCGATTTGTGTTAGCTGATTACTTTTACGCAGTCTAGCGCTTAATTTGGCGCCAGCAGGGAATCCTGAAGCCATTCCCATTGCCCAAACAAATCCGCCTATCCCTGGGACGCGAAAAAGTGGTCGCATGAGTGGTTCTAATATAACGCCTATAAATTTTACAACACCAATACTAATTAGAAGTTCCGCAATGATGAAAAACGGTAAAAGTGAAGGGAATACAACTTCCCACCATATATTTAACCCTCGAATGGAAGCTTGCAAAGCAGCTTGGGGGTGGAGTACAAGAGAAAAGGTTAAAAACAATGTTGATATGGTAAGGAAAGCCGTTTTCCATTTTTCATACATGTAAGTAAATCCCCCTTTGTCCCAAAAACGTTCATTTCAGTATACGTGGATACGTGGTGAATTTAGACCATAAGTATGAAAAAGGAATGAAAAAAATTAAAGGGTGAGAAAAATGAAAGAACCGAAAATTGGTTTAGCTCTTGGATCTGGGGGCGCAAAAGGGTTTGCTCATATTGGTGTTATAAAAGTTTTAAGGGAAAATGGTATACCGATTCATATGATTGCAGGAAGTAGTATGGGGGCGTTAGTAGGTACATTTTATGCAGCTAGCTCTAACGTTGAAAGACTGTATAAACTGGCAAATGTATTTAAGAGGAAATATTATTTAGATTTTACGGTTCCGAAAATGGGATTTATTGCTGGAAAACGTGTCAAAGATATGATTAAAATGTTTACATATAATAAAAATTTAGAAGAGTTAGATATCCCGACGGCTGTTGTGGCTACTGACATCTTGAAGGGGGAAAAAGTAGTTTTTACAAGTGGTCCTGTTGCAGAGGCGGTAAGAGCTAGCATATCTGTACCTGGAGTGTTTGTACCAGAGAAAATAGATGGAAGATTATTGGTGGATGGCGGAGTGATTGATCGTATTCCAGTATCGGTTGTGAAAGAGTTAGGTGCTGATATTGTCATTGCTGTTGATGTATCCCCAATTAAAGTAAATGGAGAGGTTACGTCTATTTATGATGTAATTATGCAGAGTATTGAAATTATGCAACATGAGCTTGTGATGAATAGACAAATTGCATCGGATTTAATGATGCGACCAGCTGTAGAACAATTTAGTTCACGTGCTTTTACAAACATTGAAGACATTATTCGAGTTGGTGAGATAGAAGCGGAAAAACATGTTGCAAATATTTATTTATTAATTGAGCAGTGGAAGGAGAAATATAATGTTTAAGCGTTTTCGGTTTATATATGCAATTTTAATAGGGGTTATATTGGCGATGTTACTTGTTTACGTACGTTTACCGTATTATGTAACAAAACCAGGAATGGCTGCCAAATTAGAGCCTTACGTTCAAGTTGAGGGGGGGACAAAAGAATCTGGTGATTTTATGCTTGTTACGGTTTCAATGGGGCCGGCAAACGTGGTGAATTTAATAGCAGCGCAGTTTAATAAGTATACACATATTTCGAAAGCGGAAGAAATATTGCAAAGAGGTGAGAGTGATGAAGAATATCAATTTCGCCAAAATTATGCAATGAAAGATTCGCAAAATGCAGCAATCTATAATGCTTATAAACGTGCAAATCGTACTGTTTCTTTTGAAAATAAAGGAGTATTGGTTGCCGGTGTAGCGAAAGGGATGCCGTCAGAAGGAAAGCTTAAACTTGGGGATGTTATCATAGGTGTAGACGGAAAATCATTCGAAAAAACGGAGCAATTTATTGAATATATGACAGGGAAAAAAGAAGGAGATACAGTAAATATTGAGTACAAGAGGAATGGAAAACAGTTAAAAGAAAATTTAAATGTAAAGACCATTCCGAATGGAAATGGGCGTGTAGGTATAGGTGTTTCTATCGTTACGGAAAGAGACTTAGTGGTAGATCCGAAAGTGAAAATTGATTCTCATGAAATAGGCGGACCATCGGCAGGCCTAATGTTTACACTAGAAATATATAATCAACTTGTGGAAGAGGATTTAACAAAAGGGCATGAAATAGCTGGAACAGGTACGATTAATGAAAAGGGAGAAATTGGCCCGATTGGTGGTATTCAGCAAAAAGTGGTCGCTGCAAGTGATGCTGGTGCCGAAGTGTTCTTTGCACCAAATGAAAAAGGTGCGGAGAAATCGAATTATAAAGATGCGCTTGAGGCTGCGAAAGATATTAAAACAAAAATGAAAGTTGTGCCAGTTGATACACTGGAAGATGCATTAATGTATTTGGAGAAAATGGGCGAGAAAAAATAAACCTCTCTGAAAAAGAGAGGTTTTTTATAGGAATTTTGCAGTTGTTTCATCATAACGAATTGGATGATGTGTTGCATCTTGTTTTAGTAGTTGTGTTCGTAATGGTTCTTGCATGATGGAGAAATATACAGAATTGGCTTTTCGCTCTATATGTAAAGTAGGATGGTCAAATGTTTTTGTATGGGTAAGGATGGGAAGCTCTATTTTTTTCTTGTTTTTTGAAAGGTAAGTTTGTCCTTTTTGTGACATGCCTAGTAGACGAATATACGGTGCATGCTGCTCTATATTTGCGCTATGTATTTCTTCTTTTGTTGTATTTGTTAAAATATGTGTACAAGCTCTTTGTAATCTAGTCCACGTATAACGCTTCGTTTTTAATGCTTCCATGAATGAATGGAAGGAGAAACTGGTTTGGATTTTTGATAAAATACGATGCTCTAAACCTTCTTCTATTTCATATATATGTCGTAAGTTCTCTGGAGACATCGTCATGAGTTTGTATTTGAAAAATGAAAAGTATTGTTCCCAATTATGCAATATCCCGTAGTTTTGCTTGTAACATGCTAAAAGAGAAGCAGTCGCTTCTGGGATAAAAGGCTCAATTGCTGCAAAGGAACTATTTTCGCTAAAAAGTTGTTTGCGAATACTTGTTGCGCTTGCAATATGTTGGTCGTTAAATGTTTCATCATGATAATGAGATGCGAATCTTTTTATCGTTTGTGCTTGTATAGAACTATTTTGTGAGAGGATTGCTTTCATGTATTGGAAACCTAAAATATTATTTGGTTGTGACATGTCTATGTTTTTTTCAGAAGGTAAAATGTGTAGGAAAGCTTCAGATGTAGCTTTTGCGTAACTATTACCTGCGTTCATAAATTGCTTTACAAGACGATTAAAAGTCTCTTCTTCATTTTTTTGCACAGAGATGGTGTTATAAAAATTTTCGATTTGTCCATCTTCACTACCGAAACAAATTTCAGAAACGTGTAAGGCGTTTAAAATAGAAATAGCGCCATTTGCAAAGGTTTCAGCCTTTTGTGTTGAAAAGGCATATGGAAGCTCTACAACGAGGTCTACACCGCATGATAAGGCCATTTTGGTGCGATACCATTTGGATATGAGTGCCGGCTCACCACGCTGTAAAAAAGGGCCACTCATAACAGCGATTGTAATATCAGAGTGTGTTAACTTTTTTGTTTGTTGCACATGATAATCATGACCGTTATGAAAAGGGTTATATTCAACAACAATACCACTGGCTTTTATGGTAATCTCTCCTTTCGATGTAGCATCTTTTTGAAAAACGTGATACTCTATATAATATTTACTATGATGACTTCATTATAGTGTAAAGAAAAAACATTGACAAATATAAAATGGCTAGCTATAATTTTGTTTGTTGCCTTGAGGTGATATGATATGAAATGGTCCATCCATCAATTGAATAAATTGAGAAATAAAGGATTGACATTGGATGAGATGGTAGATGTAAGTGAGCTAAAAGAGGTCGAGAAAGATATTCGTGAAATTAATCCTGTTCATGTAACAGGAAGAGTTGATTTTGGCTCCGGTAAGTTTACGTTCCATCTACATATAACTGGAAGCATGGTTTTACCATGTTCTCGCTCTTTAGTAGATGTGACATTACCATTTGACATTAAAACAACTGAGGTGTTCCAAACTTCACAAGAAGAATTTGAAACTGAAGCTGAAATTCATTGTTTAGAAGGAGAAGTACTTGACTTACTGCCCGTAATCAAGGAAAATATACTTTTGGAGATTCCAATGCAAATTTTCAGTGATGATGTTTCTGGTGGAGCACCGATGCAAGGTCAAGACTGGCAAGTGATTTCGGAAGAAAACAAAGAAAAGACTGTTGATCCAAGATTAGCAGGACTTGCAAAGTTTTTTGACAAATAATCGGAAGACTGGTTCAGGCCTTCATATGAAAATAACTATTTCTTTTAAGGAGGTGGGAAGAATGGCTGTACCTTTTAGAAGAACTTCTAAAACAGTAAAAAGAAAGCGTCGTACGCATTTCAAATTATCAGTACCTGGTATGGTAGAGTGCCCAAGCTGTGGTGAAGCGAAATTAGCTCACCGTGTATGTAAAGCATGCGGTACTTACAAAGGTAAAGAAGTAATCAGCAAGTAATTGCGGGAAAATAAACGTAGAAGATATCTTCTGCGTTTATTTTTTTTTGTCTTATTCTTTATTTGTTGTATTCTATCTTTTCTAGTAACTGCATATGCTTAATAAAAAATGCATAGGGAGGACTAGAGAGATGGCGACAACAAGACAAGATGCTTGGACTGATGATGAAGATTTGCTTCTGGCAGAAGTAGTACTCCGGCATATTCGAGAAGGTGGAACGCAATTATCTGCCTTTAAAGAAGTGGGAAGACATTTATCTCGTACACCAGCAGCATGTGGCTTTAGATGGAATTCTTACGTTAGAAAGCAATACAAAGAACGTATTGAAGAAGCGAAGCAACTACGTAAAGTAGAAAATTATGAAGTGAAAGAGACAAAGGTATTAGAGCCTACGTCAATTACATTGAATGATGTTATTGATTTCTTACAAAATTATAAAGATGAAAATTCTTTAATGGTGTTGCAACAGCAAATTGAATCGTTACAAACAGAGAGAGAGAGTCTTTTGGAGCGGTTATCAGTATATGAGGAAGAATATAGAACATTGCTTGATTATATCGATCAAAAAAGAAGTGTAATGGTAGCAGAAAGAAATAGCGCTCGTTCGAATGGGAAATTGGAGAAGTTAAAGAAATAAAAAAACAGCTGCTATGTAGCTGTTTTTTTTATTTCTTATGCAGACTCTTCGTTTGTAACCGTATTCAAATTTGTTTCTGGGTTCCAAACATAAAAATCACCATCAGGTACTGATACAGGATGGAAATTTAATTTATCCCAAAAACCAGCTGAATGGATACGTGCGATCGTTTTAATTGGGAACTGCAGCCCCTTCGCATAATTTACAAGCATTTCTCCGAATCCTTGTTTTTGGAATGTTGGTAACACTTCAAGTTTATAGAGTTCTAGGTAAGTACCTGTAATTTCGAATGGTTCTCCGCCGTTCCTTTTCATGTATAGACTCATACGTGCAATTAGTGATCCGCCATAATAAATACCGTAAAATGGAGATTCACTATCGTTTTCAATAATGTTTGCTTGTAATTCTTCTAACATGGATAGTTCTTGAGCTCCGCAACCTTTAAATTTTTTAAATTCGTCTAATGTTTTATAATTGATGAGCAAGCGCTCAACTTTTGGGAATCCCATAACATCACATCCTTTTCTTGTCTCGTTGAATGCAGAAAAGTAAAAATATTTATAATAATATTATAACTCATTTTTTTATATTTATGAAGAAGATAGTATATTTCTTTTATTATTTTTTTGAGGATTTGCTAAACTAAGAGTAGAAGCACATTGATAGGTAGTATATACATATTGAAAGAAGGGGCTGCATTTGGTAATGAAATTGTCGACTGTGTTAATGTAATTGAGGAAGATAAAGTGAAACTTTAATCGGTGGGATTGGTTCACCTTTAATTAATTATTATTCCGCACCAATCTGGCGTTTGCGGGATAAAAAGGGGAGGGAAAAGGGACTTATGTTTCTTGTTCATATGAGTTCCTTGTGTGAAAATGAAAATCGGAGTTGTGGGACCAGGAGCAATCGGTCTATTGTATGCATTTTATTTACAAAAAAGTAAGCAAGATGTTACGTTGTTTACAAGGACAGCTAAACAGGCTGAGGAATTGAATGTAACGGGTGTAACTTGTATGAGGGAGGGAAAACGTGAAACGGTATTCCCGTCTGTTTTGCCAATAGAAAATATGCGAGACCAGAAGCTAGACTATATATTTATTGCTGTTAAGCAATATCATATAACTGACATACTACCTTTTGTGCGAGGGGAATCCTCATTAATCTTTTTGCAAAACGGAATGTCGCACCTTCATGCTATGCAGAAAATAGGGAATGAAAATATTGCAGTGGGGATTGTAGAGCATGGTGCAAAAAAAGAAGAAAGACATACCGTCTATCATACGGGGATAGGTGTGACGAAGTTTGGAATCGTGCACGGCCGGTCTATACATTTTGAAAAAATATTTAATTGCTTTCCTTTTCCTCATTTTCCGATTCAAATAGAAGATGATTGGAAGGATGTCATGCACAAAAAATTAGTAGTTAATGTATGTATCAATCCATTGACAGCATTATTACAAGTCCAGAACGGAGAGTTGATTACGAACCCGTTTTTTTATCGATTGATGGAGCAAGTATTTCAGGAAGTCGCTTTTCTTGTTAAAGAAGAAAAAGAAATGGTATGGAAAATGGTACGCCACGTATGTGAAAGAACGTCGCATAATACATCATCTATGCTGGCAGATGTAAGAGCGAATAGACAAACGGAAATTGGTGCGATTGTTGGATATGTATTAGAAGAAGCTAAGAAACAGCAACGATCCGTTCCGACACTTCAATTTTTGTTCGATGCAATAAAAGGATTAGAAGTAAAAGTATAAGTGTAATTCTTTGCTTTTACGTGAAACATTGACTACAATGTGGATTGGTGAGAGAACAGGATACGAAAGGAAGAATTATATGGAGATAAAAGAAATCTCTGTTCCGCAACAAGGTGTTGTAGCGGACTATATGAACGGTAAAAAAGAGATACAGTCGTGTTTTGACTATATGTTAACAGAAGATGCTTTTAAACAGCGTGTACATGATTTGCGTGAGAGGGAGTTTTTCCGCCAAGATTTAGTAGCGCATTTATTAGAATATAATACAAAATTACAAGCGGGAGAAGCTACGATTCAAAATGTAAAAGCGCTTGGAGATGAAAATACATATGTTGTTATAGCTGGACAACAAGCTGGGTTATTAACTGGACCACTTTATACAATTCATAAAATCATTTCAGTTTTACAGCTTGCGAGGGAAAAGGAAGAAAGTTTAGGTGTTAAAGTTGTTCCTGTTTTCTGGATTGCTGGTGAAGACCATGATATGGATGAAATTAATCATACTTTTGTAACGAAGAATAAAAAAATAAAAAAGACTATTTTTCATGATCGTAATCCGAAAAAGGCGAGTGCTTCAGAGTCCGAGCTTTCTTTGGAAGACTGTAGAAAGTGGATTGAAGAAATTTTTAAAACATACCCTGAAACGAATTTTACAAAGGATGTACTGCAATTTATTGATGATTCTTTGGGGAAATCGAATACGTATGTAGATTTCTTTGGCCATCTTATTATGAAAATGTTCGTTAATTCTGGTTTAATTCTTGTCGATTCGCATCACCCTGAATTAAGAAGATTAGAAGTGCCGTTTTTCAAGCAACTTATAGGTAAATATAAAGAAGTGCAAGAGGGGCTTCATAATCAACAGGAAGTAATTAAAGAATTAGGATATAAACCGATTATTGAAACAAAGTCTAATGCAGTACATATATTCATGGAAATTGATAATGAGCGAATATTACTTGAAGACGATCAAGGGAAGTTTGTTGGAAAGGATGGGGCGTACTCCTTTTCATATGAGGAATTGATGGAAGAGATGGAAAGAAGTCCGGAACGCTTTAGTAATAATGTTGTAACGCGCCCTCTTATGCAAGAGTATGTATTTCCTACGCTCGCGTTTATTGGAGGACCAGGGGAATTAGCTTACTGGAGTGAATTGCAACAAGTTTTCCATACGATCGGTTTCCAAATGCCGCCTGTCGTTCCGCGTATTACGATCACTTATATAGAGAGGGATGTAGCGACAGATTTATACGATTTACAATTGCAAGTTAGTGATCCGTTTTTTAATAACGTAGATAATTTGCGTGAAAACTGGTTATCTAATCAAATAGAGGAACCGATAGATGATCGATTTGTAGAGGCGAAAAAAGAAATAATTGATATTCATACGTCATTACAACAGTTTGTAAAGAAAATAGATCCTGGATTAAGTGCGTTTGCAGGGAAAAATGAATTCAAAATTAATGAACAAATTGAACTGTTGGAAAGAATGTTGAAAAAAAATGTTGAGAAAAAATATGAAGTGCAGCTAAATAAGTTCCGTCGCATACAATTTGCGCTTCGTCCATTAGGAGCGCCGCAAGAGCGTGTGTGGAATATATGTTACTATTTAAATCAGTTCGGTTTGGATTTCGTTGATCGTGTAATGGAAAACCCGTTTTCTTGGGACGGAAAACATCATGTTATAAAACTATAGAATCTTGCTCTTAGGAGCAGGATTTTATTTTTATTCTGTTGAATTTACTGTGAAGTGAAATTTTTCTGAATTATCAATCTGAAAAAACGCTGAATGTCGTAATTATGCAGGATACTTAAATATATGACAAAATAGCACAAAATGTAAACGTATTATTATCTTTTTCGACAGTTTTTTATTTAAATTCCCGCAAAAGATGATAAAATTTAGTATATAATAAAAGAAAATAGCGATTTGTATAGTATGCTGCCTTTGTAGGCAAGTTAAATGAGTCGTTCTTTCATAGTATTTCGTTCTCTAATCGTGAAATATGCGTTTAGGGGAGGAGATGCATTCAACATAATTAATTGGAAAAAGAGTAGGTGCAACAATGTTTAAACACGTAACAGTGCTTTTGAAGGAAACAGTAGACGGCTTAGATATAAAGCCAGGTGGTACATATGTAGATTGTACACTGGGGGGAGGAGGACATAGTTCTTATTTATTATCCCAACTAACTGACGGCGGAAAATTAATCGCATTTGATCAAGATGAGATAGCAATTCAAAATGCGAAAGAAAAATTCTCTTCATACGGTGAGCAGTTCATAACAGTAAAGAGTAATTTCCGTTATTTATCTGAAAAATTACAGGAATTAGGTATAACAGAAGTAGATGGTATTTTATTTGATTTAGGTGTCTCATCCCCACAATTAGATACACCAGAGCGTGGCTTTAGTTATCATCATGATGCACCGTTAGATATGCGGATGGATCAAGATGCCCCATTAACAGCATATGATGTTGTAAATAGCTGGTCATATGAACAGCTTGTAAGAATTTTCTTCCAGTATGGTGAAGAGAAATTTTCAAAACAAATAGCAAGAAAAATTGAAGCGTATCGTGAGAATAAAGCTATTGAAACGACAGGAGAATTAGTAGAACTAATTAAAGAGGGTATTCCAGCTCCTGCTCGTAGAACAGGGGGGCATCCTGCGAAGCGAGTGTTCCAAGCAATCCGTATTGCTGTAAATGATGAGTTGAAAGTATTTGAAGAAGCGTTGGAATCTGCAATTGAGATGGTCAAGCCAGGTGGAAGGGTTAGTGTTATAACATTCCATTCTTTAGAAGACCGTATTTGTAAAACGACGTTTAAGCGAAATAGTACAACGCCACAATTACCACCAGGATTACCAATTATTCCTGATGAATTTAAGCCGAAATTAAAGCTTATTACAAGAAAACCGATTTTACCTTCTGATATAGAGTTAGAAGAAAATAATCGAGCGCGTTCTGCGAAATTGAGAATCGCTGAAAAACGATAAAAAGGGGAGAGAGGTATGAGTAACTTAGCTGTAAAGTACAAACAACAAGCGCAAGAGGAGATACAGATTCAAACACCCCCACAGCAGATGGTTCAGCCAAAAGCTAAAGCGAAGATTACAAGAATCGAAAAACTGTTGTATGTAGCATTTATTGGCTTTTTATTGTATGCCTGTGTAGCGTTTATTGGAAATAAAGCAGGCCTTTACCAAGTTAATGTAGAAGCTGCGACGATAGAACAAAATATTGTACAGCAGCAAAAAGAAAATCAAGAGTTACAGGCTGAAGTAGAGAAGTTAAGTCGCTATGAACGAATCGCTGAAGTTGCAAAAAAACATGGCCTAGAAATTAATGCGAATAATGTGAAGGGCCTCAAATAAGGCAATAGGTGTGAAGGGAAAATGAAGAGAAATATGACTAAATTTCATACCAATAAGGGAGCAGGGTATTTTATGATTTTATTCCTCCTGCTCTTTTTGCTGTTATTAGCCCGATTTTTTTACATACAAGCGACAGGAACAGTGCATAATCAGGATTTGGATAAACTTGCGCAGCAGAAACATAGTAAAACAGGAGTTCTGGAAGCAAATCGCGGGACGATTTATGATCAAAATGGTCATGTATTAGCGCAAGATGCAAACTCTTATAAACTTGTAGCGGAATTAAAAGGTGCGAATCATGTTGAAAATAAAGAGGATACTGCAAAGAAAATTGCGGGAGTACTCGGAAAAGACGAAGAGAAGATTTTAGCCACGTTAAATAAAAAAGATAAAAATCAAGTCGAATTTGGAACACTAGGTAAAGATTTGACGAAAGAACAGAAAGAACAAATAGAAGCATTGAAATTACCGGGAATATCTTTTATTACTGAAAATGCAAGAGTGTATCCAAACGGTGATTTTGCATCTTACGTTATAGGTCATGCGAAGCCGAATGAAAAGGGAACCTCGGTAGGTCAATTTGGCTTAGAACAAAGTTTGGATAAATATTTAAGTGCTTCTAACGGGAAAGTAGCTTATACAGGGGATCGTAAGGGTGTATCTCTAGATGGTGGAAAAGTGAACGTAAAGGCACCTAAAAATGGAGATAACGCTTATTTAACGATAGATCAACGTATTCAAAGTTATTTAGAAGATGCAATGAAAGAAGCGAGTAAACATTATGAACCAGAAAGTTTAATAGGGATTGTTGCGGATCCGAAAACAGGGAAAATATTAGCGATGTCTAGTAAACCTAGTTATGATCCAAATGATCGTCAAATTAAATATTTTTTCAATGATGCTATTTCAAATGCATTTGAACCTGGATCAACAATGAAAATTTTCACACTAGCAGCAGCCATTAATGAAGGTGTGTACAAGGGACAAGATTATTATCAGTCTGGTACATATCAAGTCGGAAACCGGAAAATAAAAGACCATAACGGTGGTGCTGGATGGGGATCTATCACGTTTGATGAAGGGGTAGAGCGTTCTTCCAACGTAGCGTTTGCAATTTTAGGGGATCAAAAACTTGGTCCAGAACGTTTCCGAAAATATATTCATAGCTTTGGATTAGATGAAAAAACGAATATTGATTTACCTGGTGAAGGTTCAAATACCATTGTATTCGATCAGCAAATACAGCAAGTAACAACAGCTTTTGGACAAGGTTCTACTGTAACACCAATTCAGCTTGTGCAAGCTGCAACTGCTATTGCAAATGATGGGAAAATGATGAAGCCATATACAATTGATAAAATTGTAGATCCAATAACAGGGGAAGTAAAATTAGAACATAAGCCAGAGGAAGTGGGAAAACCTGTTACAAAAGAAACAGCAGCGCAAGTAAGACAGTTATTAGAACGCGTTGTTACATCTCCGAAAGGAACAGGAACTGCTTATAAAGTCGATGGATATTCAGTTGGTGGTAAAACAGGAACAGCGCAAATTCCGGATGGAAAAGGTGGATATATGACGGGAAGAGAGAATTATATATTCTCATTCTTAGGGATGGCACCTATGGACGATCCGCAACTTGTTGTGTATGTAGCTGTTAAACAGCCGAAATTGAAAGATGATGAGAATGGTGCACAGCCTTTAGCTGATATTTTTAAATATGTAACCAAAAATAGTTTAGAGTATTTAAAGATTAAGCCGAATGAAGTGAAAGATCCGAAGAAATATGTGAAAGAGCAGCAAACTGCTGTTCCAGAAGTAACCGGAAAAACGATGGAAGAAGCGAAAAAAGCAATTGATAAAGCAAAACTTCGTCCAATTGTATTAGGTGAAGGGAAAGTACAGCAACAAGTGCCGAAAGCGACTGAGCAAACATTGAAGGGTGACCGAGTCTTCTTAGTAGGAGATAAACCTACAATGCCAAATATACAAGGTTGGGCACTGCGTGATGTTATGAATTTAGCGAAAACATTAAAGCTTAACCTAAAACCTACTGGTACCGGATACGTAACTGAACAAAGTGTGGCAGAAGGAACATTGTTGCAACCTGGCACAGAGTTAGGTGTAACACTTGTACCGCCACTTGAACCACAACAAGAAGCAGAAAAACAGTAATGGTAAAAGAGAAGAAGTTCTAATTAAATAAGTACAAGCATATATTGGAACAAGCTAGGCGTAAGGGAGGCTTGTTCCAATATGCGTGTATCAAATGTAACAGTTAGAAAACGACTTATTTTTATACTCATATCAGGTATACTTATTTTCACTATCATCGATATTCGTCTTGGATATGTACAATTTTTTCTTGGGAATATGTTAACGGATCGTGCGAAGGATTCGTGGAGTCGTAATATTACTTTTGAACCTGAACGTGGGAAGATTTTAGACCGAAATGGTGTGGAACTTGCTACGAATAAAAGTGCCCCAACTGTCTTTGTTGTACCGAGGCAAATTGAAAAACCAGCAGAGACTGCAGAGAAGTTAGCTGCAGTATTAGGTGTGGAAAAAGATGAGATTTATAAGAGAATTACAAAAAAAGAATCGATTGTAAGGTTAGATAAAGGCGGAAGAAAAATATCACATGATAAAGCGAAAGAGGTACGAGGATTAAGTTTGAAAGGTGTTTATATCGCAGAGGACTCTATCCGGTACTATCCATTTGGTAACTTTTTATCACACGTATTAGGGTTTGCAGGTAGTGATAACCAAGGTCTTATGGGGCTTGAAAAATATTATGATAAAGAGCTAAATGGTGATGAAGGTCATGTGCGTTTTTTTGCAGATGCAAAAGGACAAAGGATGCCTAATGTTGGCGATGATTTCAAAAAACCAGAAGCTGGTTTGAATTTAGGCTTAACAATTGATGCGCGTATTAATAGAATTATGGAAAGAGAAATGAATATTGCAGAGTCGACATATAATCCAGATGGTATGATTGCGATTGCAATGAATCCGAAAAATGGTGAAATTTTAGGTATGTCGAGTCGGCCGAGTTTTGATCCAGCAGATTTTCAAAGTGTATCTCCAGAAGTGTATAATAGAAATTTACCAGTATGGAGTACGTATGAGCCTGGTTCAACATTTAAGATCATTACGTTAGCGGCAGCTTTAAATGAAAATTTAGTAGACTTAGAGAAAGATACGTTTTATGATGATGGAGCAGCTGAAGTGGGTGGAGCGAGATTGAAATGCTGGAAAGCAGGAGGCCATGGTAGCCAAACGTTTTTAGAAGTAGTTCAAAACTCATGTAACCCAGGATTTATTGAACTTGGTGATCGTCTTGGTAAAGACCGATTGTTTAAATACATTCGTAATTTCGGCTTTGGACAGAAAACCGGAATTGATTTGCAAGGTGAAGGTAGTGGGATTTTATTTAATTTAGATAAAGTTGGTCCAGTCGAGCAAGCAACTACTTCATTTGGTCAAGGAGTTTCTGTAACACCAATTCAACAAGTAGCAGCAGTAGCAGCGGCTGTAAATGGTGGGACATTGTATCAACCGTATATAGCTAAGGAATTTATTGATCCGAAAAATAATCAAGTTGTAAGTAAAAAGACACCTGTGAAAAAAAGAAAAGTTATTTCCAAGGAAACTTCAGAAAAAGTTCGGTATGCATTAGAGAATGTTGTAGCAAAGGGATCTGGTAAAGGTGCTTTCATTGATGGGTATCGTGTAGGTGGAAAAACAGGTACGGCTCAAAAGGTGAAAGATGGTAAATATTTAGAGAATAATTATATAGTATCTTTTATCGGTTTTGCTCCAGCGGATGATCCGGAGATTGTTGTCTATGTTGCTGTTGATAATCCGAAAGGTGTAACGCAATTTGGTGGAGTAGTAGCAGCTCCAATTGTTGGGAATATTCTTCGGGATGCACTTCCTGTTATGGGAGTGAAACCGAGAAAAGAACAAGTTGAGAGAGAATATAAATGGGGCGATACACCAACTGTGGAAGTTCCGAATTTAATTGGTATGAAAAAGAAAGACTTACAGACACAACTCGTCGATTTGAAGCTTGATATAAGTGGAGACGGGGAGAAAGTAATTAAACAATCCCCAGAAGCTGGAGCTAAAGTGAAAGAAGGCTCAAAAATTAGAATTTACTTCGGGAATTAAAGGTAACCTAGTACGTTTTATGGTACAATTGGTGGAAGTGAGTTCTTTATAGAAGAGTTACTTAATTTGAGGCTGTAAGAGCCCTAATTATAAATAAGTCTATTTATTAGACACCGTAGCACTTACCTCCTATTTTACATATTTAGGAGGTAACGTGTTGCTTATTAAAAAAGAGATAAATACACAATGTAGAGAGGGTTTAGTGAAATGAAGTTGCATACACTTTTATCATGTTTGCATGATTTTCCAGTTGTTCCAAAAGAAAATCCAGAAATCACATCTATAGAAGCTGATTCACGTAAAGTGAAAGAGGGAAGCTTATTTGTATGTATGAAAGGATATACGGTTGATAGCCATGATTTTGCTAAGCAAGCAGCGGCACAAGGAGCGGCTGCTATTGTTGCGGAAAGACCAATTGATGTTGACGTTCCAGTTGTACTTGTGAAAAATACTTTTCGTTCGTTAGCGGTTTTAGCTGATTATTTTTATGGTCAACCAACACACAAGTTACATTTAATCGGAATTACAGGTACAAATGGAAAGACAACAACATCGCATATTATGGATGAGATTATGCGCGCACATGGTCATAAAACGGGGCTAATTGGAACGATTAATATGAAAATCGGTGATGAAACATTTGAGGTGAAAAATACAACACCAGATGCACTAACACTTCAACAGACATTTTCAAAAATGGTTGAGCACGGTGTAGATAGTACAGTAATGGAAGTTTCGTCACATGCTTTAGATCTTGGTCGTGTACACGGATGTGATTACGATGTAGCAGTGTTTACAAATTTAACACAAGACCATTTAGACTATCATAAAACGATGGAAGAATATAAACATGCAAAAGGGTTGCTATTTGCACAACTTGGCAATAGTTATAATCATAATCGTGAAAAATACGCGGTACTGAATAACGATGATGCTGTAACAGCGGAATATATGAGAAGTACTGCAGCAACTGTTGTAACGTATGGAATTGATACAGAAAGTGATATTATGGCTAAAGATATCGTTATGACGAGTGGTGGAACTACATTTACGCTTGTAACACCGTATGAAAGTGTAAATGTTACGATGAAATTGATAGGTAAATTTAATGTATATAACGTACTAGCGGCAACAGCGGCAGGACTTGTTTCTGGTGTAAGTTTAGAAACGGTTATTGATGTAATAAAGCAACTAGCTGGAGTTCCAGGACGCTTTGAAGTGGTTGATGGTGGACAAAATTATACAGTTATTGTTGATTATGCACATACACCAGATAGCTTAGAGAATGTATTAAAAACAGCAAAACAGTTTGCAAAAGGCGATGTATATTGTATCGTCGGTTGTGGCGGAGATAGAGATCGAACAAAGAGACCAATCATGGCAAGTGTTGCAACTAAATATGCAACTCATGCAATTTACACTTCGGATAATCCAAGAAGTGAAGAGCCAGGGGCTATTTTAGATGATATGGTACAGGGTGCAAATGGGAATAATTATGAAGTAATTATTGATAGAAAAGAAGCGATAAACCATGCAATTGCTAACGCGAAAGCTGAAGATATAATCATTATTGCTGGTAAGGGTCATGAAACGTATCAAATTATTGGTAAAGACGTTCATCATTTTGACGATCGTGAAGTCGCTAAAGAGGCAATTACAGAGCGTTTAAACAACGAAGAGTAACAACATGAGAGGAGGACTACATGTGCTTGAGCAAGGTTTATTAGTAACGGCTGGGGTAGCATTCTTAATTTCTGTTGCCCTTTCGCCGTTGTTTATTCCATTTTTAAGGAAATTAAAGTTCGGACAGAGTATTCGTGATGAGGGACCAAAGTCACATCAAAAAAAATCAGGGACACCGACAATGGGTGGTATTGTCATATATGTATCTATGATGGTAACTTCACTTATTATGGCGATTAAGTTTAATCATTTAGGTGCAGAGGTTTCATTATTATTATTAGTGACGTTTGGTTACGGATTGATTGGATTTTTAGATGACTACATAAAGGTAGTTAAGAAGAGAAATCTTGGTTTAACATCAAAACAAAAATTAGTAGGTCAGCTTGTTATTGCTATTGCGTTCTTTTTAATTGGAAAAGGGCAAGCGTTCCACACATACATCATGATTCCGGGAACAGATGTTAAGTTTGAATTAGGTTGGGCTTATTTTGTACTTGTACTATTTATGCTTATTGGTGGATCAAATGCAGTTAACTTAACTGACGGTTTAGATGGTTTATTATCAGGAACAGCTGCTATTGCATTTGGAGCGTTTAGTATTATTGCAGTAGCACAAGAGCAATTTGGAGTAGCGATATTCTGTATGGCAGTTGTAGGAGCAGTACTTGGATTTTTAGTATTCAATGCGAATCCAGCGAAAGTGTTTATGGGAGATACAGGTTCTTTAGCTTTAGGTGGAGCCATTGCAGCTGTAGCGATTTTATTAAAACAAGAATTGCTACTTGTAATCATTGGTGGCGTATTCGTAATGGAAACTTTATCTGTTATTATTCAGGTCATTTCGTTTAAAACAACAGGAAAACGTGTCTTCAAAATGAGTCCATTACACCATCATTACGAATTATGTGGTTGGTCAGAGTGGCGTGTTGTTGTGACGTTTTGGTCTGTAGGATTTTTATTAGCTGTGTTAGGAATTTATATCGGGGTGTGGATGTAATTGAAAACTGTAACTGAATTTCAAAATAAAAATATTCTTGTATTAGGCATTGCAAAAAGTGGTTATGCAGCAGCTACGCTGTTACAAAAATTAGGGGCAAATGTTATTGTAAATGACGGAAAGCCTTTAGCGGATAATGTACTTGCTGCAGAATTACAAGCAAAAGGAATGGACGTTGTATGCGGTGGTCATCCTTTAGAATTGTTAGAGAGAAATATTTCTCTTGTTGTAAAGAATCCAGGAATCCCGTATTCTAATCCAATATTAATTGCTGCGAAAGAAAAGCAAATTCCAATTGTTACGGAAGTTGAATTAGCATATCGTATTTCAGAAGCGCCATTTGTTGGGATTACGGGGTCTAACGGGAAAACGACGACGACAATGCTTGCATTTGAAATGCTAAAAGAAGGACAAAAGCATCCTGTAATTGCAGGAAACATAGGAACTGTAGCGTGTGAAGTAGCACAGGATGCAAAAGAAAATGAAGTTGTAGTTACAGAACTTTCATCGTTCCAACTGATGGGAGTAGAATTGTTCCAACCTAAAATTGCTGCGTTTTTAAATTTATTTGAGGCACACTTAGATTATCACGGGACGAAGAAAGAATATGGTTTAGCAAAAGCAAATATTTTTAAAAACCAAACAGAAAATGATTATAGTGTAATAAATGCAGATGATGCAGATGTGATGGCTCTATCTGCTTATAGTAAAGGTCAAAAGGTACTATTCTCGACAACGAAAGAAATTGAAGATGGTGCGTGTATAAAAGAGAATGCTCTTTATTTTAAAGGTGAAAAAGTTGTTGAAGTAGACGATATCGTTTTACCTGGTCAGCATAATTTAGAAAATATTTTAGCAGCGATGAGTATCGCAAAATTATTGGGTGTTTCTAATGAAGCGATTACGGCGGTGTTAAAACGTTTTACAGGTGTAAAACATCGGTTAGAATATGTAACAACTATTAACAATCGTAAGGTTTATAATGACTCAAAAGCAACGAATATGTTAGCGACTGAGAAAGCTTTATCTGCGTTTACACAACCGATTGTGTTATTAGCAGGTGGGCTTGATCGTGGAAATGAATTCGATGATTTAATTCCGTATTTCAAAAATGTAAAAGCAATTGTGACATTTGGACAAACAGCTCCAAAATTAGTAAGAGCTGCAGAAAAAGCGGGATTAGATACAATTGAAAGTGTCGATACTTTAGATGAAGCGGTAGTGAAAGCTTATGCTCATTCTACAGATGGCGATGTAATTCTTCTTTCTCCAGCATGTGCAAGCTGGGATCAATTTAAAACATTTGAAGAAAGAGGAGACATTTTTATACAAGCTGTGCATAAACTTATATAAAGTAAATCAAAACATCAGTAGGCTAACACCTACTGATGTTTTGTTACATAGGGCAAAAGTTTCTGCCTAAAGAGGTGGTGTTTATGGGTAATGAAGAAAACGCCTGATTTTATTCTCATCATCGTTACACTTGCGTTGTTAACAATCGGAATGGTTATGGTGTATAGTGCGAGTGCGGTTTGGGCCTCTTATAAAATGGGGGACTCATTCTTTTTTGCAAAAAGGCAATTGCTATTTGCAAGTATTGGTGTAGTGGCTATGTTTTTAATTATGAAAATTGATTATTGGGTGTGGCGTACGTATTCAAAAGTAATTTTGCTAGTTTGTTTCATTCTTCTTATTCTTGTTCTTATTCCTGGGGTAGGGCTTGTTCGAGGAGGAGCGCGAAGTTGGATTGGAATCGGGGCATTTTCCATTCAACCGTCAGAATTTATGAAGTTTGCGATGATTATTTTCTTAGCAAAATTTTTAGCGGAACGACAAAAATTAATTACCTCTTTTAAACGTGGTTTACTACCAGCTCTTAGTTTTGTATTCCTTGCTTTTGGGATGATTATGTTACAGCCAGATCTTGGCACAGGAACGGTAATGGTTGGGACATGTATTATTATGATATTTATCTCGGGAGCAAGGGTCTTTCACTTTGCAATGTTTGGTTTGCTTGGTGTAGCAGGATTTGTAGGGCTGATTGCATCAGCACCGTATCGAATGAAACGTATTACATCATATTTAGATCCGTGGTCAGATCCGCTTGGAAGTGGATTTCAAATTATTCAATCGTTACTCGCAATTGGACCAGGTGGATTATTCGGGCTCGGACTTGGACAAAGTAGACAAAAGTTTCTTTATTTACCTGAACCACAAACAGACTTTATATTTGCAATCTTATCTGAGGAATTAGGTTTTATTGGTGGTTCATTTGTGTTATTATTATTTAGTCTATTATTATGGCGTGGGATTCGTATAGCTTTAGGAGCGCCTGATTTATATGGTACGTTTTTAGCAGTAGGTATTGTGGCGATGATTGCGATTCAAGTAATGATTAATGTTGGTGTTGTAACAGGATTGATGCCTGTTACGGGTATTACTTTGCCGTTTTTAAGTTATGGTGGATCAAGTTTGACATTAATGTTAATGGCAGTAGGTGTATTATTAAATATAAGTCGCCATTCTCGCTACTAAACCCTGTTTTATAAGACAGGGTTTTTCGTATGTGTGCGAAGAAACATTATGTATATAGAAATAAATACGACTGAAATAAGAACAGAGAAGCGGAGGAGTTAGTAGTGCGAGTATTAGTAAGTGGTGGGGGCACTGGAGGTCATATTTATCCGGCTCTTGCTTTAATAAGAGAAATAAAAAAGTTAAATCCGGAAGCAAGGTTTTTATATATTGGTACGGAGAATGGATTAGAGAGCACAATCGTTCCAAAAGCAGGTATACCGTTTCAATCTATTGTTATAAGTGGATTTAAGCGTAAAATATCGTTAGATAACGTGAAAACGGTGATGCGTTTCCTAAAAGGTGTACAAGATAGTAAACGATATATCCGTCGTTTTAATCCAGATATTGTAATTGGAACGGGTGGATATGTATGCGGACCAGTTGTATATGCTGCGGCGAAATTAGGTATTCCAACTATTGTACATGAACAAAATAGTGTACCTGGTGTAACGAATAAATTTTTAAGCCGCTATGTTGATAAAGTTGCGGTTTGTTTTGAAGCGGCTGCAGAACATTTTCCGCAGTCAAAAGTTGTCATGACAGGAAATCCACGAGCATCAGAAGTAATGGATCAGAATGGAATGAAAGGGAAACGTTCAGTAGGTTTATCTCTTCCTAAAAAATCCGTACTTATTTTTGGTGGAAGCCGTGGGGCTAGACCGATTAACGATGCTTTCGTAGAAGCAATTGAACAGTTTGGAAATAAAAGTTACGAAATATTGTATGTAACAGGTGAAGTTCATTATGACAAAGTAATGGAAGCAGTGAAGCAAAAAGGGAATCCGAATAATGTTATTATTAAACCTTTCATTCATAATATGCCAGAGGTACTTACAGGGGTAGATCTTGTTGTTTCAAGAGCGGGGGCAACAACACTTGCAGAATTAACGGCATTAGGAAAGCCAAGTGTGTTAATTCCGAGTCCGTATGTAACAAATAACCATCAGGAAAAAAATGCACGTTCTGTTGTCGATAAAGGAGCAGCAAAAATGTTGCTTGAAAAAGATTTAACAGCTGAAACGCTTATTCGTGATATTGATGAGATTTTATTAGATGCACAAACATTACAAAATATGAAGCTAGCTGCTACACAATTAGGTATTCCAGATGCAGCAAATAAGCTGTATGAAGTAATGAATAAGCTTGTAAAAAAATAACGTTAGGTGAACGCCCTGCATACTACTGTAATAAGGATACTTAGTATGGGGGAGATTGTTTATGGAGCAATTAGTAAATGAGCTTATAGAAGCAAATGTTGGTCGCGTGTTAGTGAATGAACCGTTAGCGCGTTATACCACTATGAAAATAGGTGGACCAGCTGATATTTTAATTGTGCCAAAGCATGTTGCCGGGATTGAAAAAACGTTGCAGTTAGTAAAAAAATATAAAACAAAGTGGACTGTAATTGGTCGTGGTTCGAACCTTCTTGTATCTGATCTAGGTATAGAAGGTGTCGTTATTCGTTTAGGAGAAGGATTAGACCATTTAGAAGTCGAAAAACATAGAGTAAGAGTTGGTGGTGGGTATCCCCTTATTAAATTGTCAACTTTACTTAGTCGTCAAGGGTTAGCTGGTCTGGAATTTGCAAGTGGTATTCCAGGAAGTGTTGGTGGTGCAGTGTATATGAATGCAGGAGCACATAAATCGGATATATCAAACATATTATCAAGAGCTCTGATTTTGTTTGAAAACGGAACAATTGACTGGTTAACGCATGGAGAAATGGAGTTTTCCTATCGTACATCTGTATTACAAACGAAACGTCCTGGTATTGTTTTGGAAGCTGAGTTTCAATTACAGATAGGAGAGCGTGAGGGAATCGTAAGTGTCATGCAAAAGAATAAAGATTACCGCCGTGAAACACAGCCATGGAATCATCCTTGTGCAGGAAGTGTATTTCGGAATCCAACTCCATACTTTGCAGGAGATTTAATAGAAAAGGCGGGGCTTCGTGGTTATCAAATAGGTGGAGCTCAAATTTCTGAAATGCATGGGAATTTTATTATTAATACTGGGGGAGCCAGCGCGCAAGATGTCTTATCTTTAATTGCAGTAATAAAACAAACAATCAAGGATAAATTTAGCGTAGAAATGCATACAGAAGTAGAAATCATTGGAAGATAACGGTTATTCGTTCCGCTCATTATCATTTATGTTATAATAAGAAGATAAGAACGGCATGAGGAACATGCCGTTCTTTATGTTACGTAGGGGGATCGTACATGAAAAATAGTAAAGTGATTAAACTACAGGATCGTGTACCAAAGTTAAAAAATCAGCAGAAAAAAAACAAAAAAAATGTTAATCATCGGTTGATTTTATACATATCAATTTTATTTTTATTAGTGCTCTTTTTAATTTATTTTCGGTCTCCGCTTAGCAATATTAAAAAGATAAGTGTGTTTGGAAATCATTATATGACAGATGAGCAAGTGATGAAGGAATCAGGTGTGACGTATGATACAAGTTATTTCCGAGTGACAGCACATAAAGCAGAAGAAAACCTAACGAAACGAAAAGAAATTAAAGCAGTAAATGTAAAAAAACGTTTTCCAAATAAAATTGATGTTCATATTGAAGAATATGTAACGATTGGTTATATAAACAAAGATGGGAAATTACAACCGCTATTAGAGAACGGGAAAACACTTGATGTACTCCCGAACGGAAAACTTCCTGTTGCAGCGCCAATTTTTGAACCTTTTAAAGAGGAGAAGATGAAGGAGTTAATTGCTGAGCTTGAAAAATTAACACCAACAATTTTAAGATCTATTTCTGAAATTCGTTATTCACCGACGAATGCGAATGAAGACCATCTTACTTTATATATGAATGAAGGGTATGAAGTGAGCACTACGATTCAAAATTTCGCAAAGCGTATGGAAGCTTATCCACTTATCCTAAAAACAATTGAGCCGGGTAAAAAGGTATTAATTGACTTAGAAGTAGGGGCATATACGAAAGAATTAGGAGCGGAAGAAAAAAAAGAATAGAGTGATAGTTTTCACTACGTTACTGTAGAAAAAACGAAACGAACGTTCTGCTTAATGCATCTGAATTTACAAGAATGGTTCATTTGATGAAAAAGATGTAAAAATTCTTAGATTCATACTAGGATTGGTACAAGTTTCACTTTTCTATGAGTACATCTTAGTGTAGACTTATACTTGGCGGTAATCTTTACACTTGAAATGGAATTATTTCAAGATAAGCAGTTATTCACAGTTTACTGCGATATTCTTAAATGAATGTTAAATAAAAATAAGAAAAATATAGGGTTAAAAAAGGGAAACGTATAAAGACGTTGAATATTTTTCTTATAAATAGTAAAGTTGCGATTGTTGTTCCATATATTGAGTTGTATGGTATAAATAAAGAAGGAGGTGCCAAAGAATGAACAGCAATGAAATATATGTTAGTCTTGACATCGGTACATCCAATGTTAAAGTCATCATTGGCGAAATGGTTAATGACAGCTTAAACATTATTGGTGTTGGAAATGTAAAATCAAATGGTTTAAAGAAGGGATCGATAGTTGATATAGACGAGACTGTTCGATCAATTAAAAAAGCAATTGAACAAGCTGAGCGCATGGTGGGAATCCACATTGAGCAAGTTGTAGTAGGTGTCAATGCAAACCAGGTACAACTACTTCCTTGTCACGGAGTAGTCGCTGTTTCAAATGAAGATCGTGAAATCGGGAATGAAGATGTCTTACGCGTTCTAGATGCAGCACAAGTTGTGTCAATTGCTCCAGAACGTGAGTTTATTGATGTGGTACCTCGACAGTTCATTGTAGACGGTCTTGACGAGATTAACGATCCACGCGGGATGATCGGTGTAAGGTTAGAAATGGAAGGTACACTTATTACAGGCTCGAGAACTTTACTACATAACCTACTTCGTTGTGTAGAAAAAGCAGGTCTTGAAATTGTTGATATTTGTCTTCAACCTTTAGCGGCTGCAACAGTTGCTATATCTTCAGATGAAAAAAATAGAGGAGTAGCCCTTGTTGATATGGGGGGAGGATCTACAACTTTATCTATTTTTAAAGATGGAGAGTTACAAGCGACGAGCGTATTACCATTAGGTGGAGACCATATAACGAAGGATATTGCGATTGGGTTGAAAACTTCAACAGAAAATGCAGATCAAATTAAGTTGAAATATGGACATGCTTTTTATGATACAGCATCTGAAGAAGAGATGTTTACGGTTCCTATTATGGGAAGCGATCAAACAGAACAATATTCTCAGTTGGAATTATCGGATATAATAGAGGCTCGTGTAGAGGAAATTTTAATGTTTGTTCAAGATGAAGTGCGTAAGTTAGGAGTAAAGCAAGTAGCTTCTGGTTATGTGCTAACTGGTGGAATTGCTTCTATGCCAGGTGTTCTTGATCTTGCATATGATATTTTACATGAAAATGTTCGTATAGCAACTCCTGATTATATTGGTGTGCGTGAGCCCCAATATACAAGTGGAGTGGGATTAATTAAACATTCTTATCAAAAAGCTAAATTACGTGGGAAAAATGTGCAGGAAAAGCAAGAGCATTTTGAACCAGTACCAGCACCAGCAACAACGCCGGTACAACAGCAACCTGCGAAACAAAAAACTCGTAATCAAAACAATAATAATCAAAATGATGACCGTATGATGTCAAAAGTAAAACGTGTATTCCGTTATTTATGGGATTAAAATTGGACACGAAAAATGAGGTTCTAGGGGGATTTCGACATGTTAGAGTTTGATACTACTCAAGATCAATTAGCGAATATAAAAGTTATCGGTGTCGGCGGTGGCGGAAACAATGCTGTAAACCGTATGATTGAACACGGTGTACAAGGTGTAGACTTTATCGCTGTGAATACTGATGCACAAGCATTAAATCTATCAAAAGCTGAAACAAAAATGCAAATTGGTGGAAAATTAACACGTGGACTTGGTGCAGGTGCAAACCCTGAAGTAGGGAAAAAAGCTGCAGAAGAAAGTAAAGAACAGATCCAAGAAGCACTTCGTGGTGCAGATATGGTCTTCGTAACTGCTGGTATGGGCGGCGGAACTGGAACTGGTGCAGCTCCAGTTGTTGCTCAAGTTGCAAAAGAATTAGGTGCATTAACAGTTGGTGTTGTAACACGTCCATTTACATTTGAAGGACGTAAGCGTGCAACACAAGCAGCATCTGGTATTGCGGCATTTAAAGAAAATGTAGATACACTTATTGTAATTCCAAACGATCGCTTATTAGAGATTGTTGATAAAAATACGCCGATGTTAGAAGCATTCCGTGAAGCAGATAACGTATTACGCCAAGGTGTTCAAGGTATTTCTGATTTAATTGCAACACCAGGTTTAATTAACTTAGACTTCGCAGACGTAAAAACAATTATGTCTAATAGAGGTTCTGCTTTAATGGGTATTGGTTCTGGTAATGGAGAAAATCGTGCTGCTGAAGCTGCGAAAAAAGCGATTTCTAGTCCATTATTAGAAACATCTATCGATGGAGCTCAAGGTGTTATCATGAACATTACGGGTGGAGCTAACTTAAGCTTATATGAAGTACAAGAAGCGGCAGACATTGTAGCTTCAGCTTCAGATCCAGAAGTAAATATGATCTTCGGTTCTGTTATTAATGAAGGATTAAAAGATGATATCGTTGTAACTGTAATTGCAACTGGTTTTGATGATAGCATTGCAACTCAACCACCAAAACCAATTATCCGTCCGAATGCGAATCACACGCAACAACAGCAACAGCCAGTAGCTCAACCTTCAAAACAACGTGAAGTAAAACGTGAAATGAAGCGTGAAGAGCCGGTTGTACATGAGCGTCATTCAGATTCAGATGATATCGATATTCCAGCATTTTTACGTAATCGTCGTAGACGATAAAAGAAAAGGAGCTTTCATGCTCCTTTTTTGTTTTATACAGGGAAAAGATCTGCTAAGCAGGTCTTTTTTTATTTTATATATTTTAATTTATCCCGCAAAAGCCCAATTGGTGAGGGCTGATAATCGATGGAGATGAACACCCCCCACGCTGATTAAAGTTTCACTTTATATGTAAGTAAAAAAGTATAGTATTCTATGAAACATATACTTTTATTTTTTACCGACAGATTATGTCTAGAAAGCACAAAATAACAAAAAAACACCTCCGCAAATTGACACACTTTCCTATTGGATATGCATTATACTAGTCTCAACTTAAAAAAAGAGGTGAATTGTTTGGTTGTTTACGCCGACGTTGTTTGGTTGTTAAACGCCTGCATTGATTTTCTTTTACTTTTATTAACAGCCACCGTGTTAAAAAAGAAGATCAAAAGATGGAGGCTTGTATTAGGGGCATTTATAGGTTCAACCATTGTTATTTTTGCCTTTACTCCTTTTGCTTCTATGATGACACATCCGGTTATGAAACTACTGTACTCGTTACTTATTGTGTATACGGCATTTGGATTTACAACGTTTAGAAATTATGCACAAACTGTTTTTACTTTTTACTTTGTAACCTTTATGGTTGGTGGAGGGTTAATTGGCACTCATTTCTTTTTGCAAACGAATGAAATGGTAAATGGATTGGTTCAATCTCAATCAATTTCTTACGGTGACCCAATTAGCTGGTTGTTTGTTGTTTTTGGTTTTCCAGTAATCTATTATTTTTCTAAAAAGCGTATTGAAAGTGTAGAGGTTACAAAAATACACTATGATCAAATTGTGAAATTGAAAATTCAATTAGCTGAAGAGGAACTAGAACTCGCAGGTTTAATTGATAGTGGGAACCAACTTTACGACCCGTTAACAAAAACACCCGTTATGATTATGCATATCTCATCATTAGAACATTGCTTGCCAGCTTGGTTAACAGAACAAATTTATTCCAAAACAGAGATTCCTCAAATACCAGAAAATGATTCTGGGTGGGCGACAAAATTACGCTTAATTCCTTTTCGAGCAGTAGGAGTAGAGAATCAATTTTTATGGGCAATTAAGCCAGACGGTGTGCAAATTTATCATGAAGGTAGTTCTATTGTAGTCAGCAAGGTATTGATTGGATTAAATACACAACAGTTGTCAACCAATGGAGAGTATCAATGTATTGTGCATCCGAAAATGTTAATTTCGCAAAAAATGGTAATTGCTTAATAATGGGAGGCGGGATAATATGATGAAATTAAAATTTTATTTAGTATACCTTTGGTATAAAGTATTGCTGAAATTAGGAATTAAGACCGACGAAATTTATTACATTGGTGGAAGTGAAGCGTTGCCACCGCCGTTAACGAAAGAAGAAGAGGAAGTTCTTTTGAATAAATTGCCAAAAGGAGATCAGGCGGCAAGATCGTTGCTGATTGAACGCAATTTACGGCTAGTTGTATATATAGCAAGAAAGTTTGAAAATACCGGGATAAATATTGAAGATTTGATTAGTATAGGAACAATCGGCCTTATTAAAGCAGTGAATACATTTAATCCAGAAAAGAAAATAAAATTAGCAACATATGCCTCACGTTGTATAGAAAATGAAATTTTAATGCATTTGCGCCGGAATAATAAAAATCGTTCAGAAGTTTCTTTTGATGAACCACTTAACATCGATTGGGATGGGAATGAACTTTTGTTATCAGATGTATTAGGTACAGACGATGATATTATTACAAAAGATTTAGAAGCTACTGTAGATCGTCATCTTCTAATGAAAGCATTGCATCAATTAAATGATCGTGAAAAACAAATTATGGAACTTCGGTTTGGGCTTGCTGGAGGAGAGGAAAAGACGCAAAAAGATGTGGCGGATATGCTTGGGATTTCACAGTCATACATTTCGCGTTTAGAAAAAAGAATCATAAAAAGATTACGAAAAGAATTTAATAAAATGGTGTAAAGAATAAGACCAGCCGTTATCTAGGCTGGTCTTATTCTCTTTCGTTGTATGAAGAGAGACAACGAAAATGAAAAATGAAGAGAAAACCGCATGCATAAAATCCCCTTCAAAGGAAATACTTTACACTGTACAGCAACTCCCGATAGGAGGGAACACTTTGACGAGAAACAAAGTAGAAATTTGCGGTGTTGATACAGCTAAACTTCCCGTACTAAAAAATGATGAAATGCGTAAATTATTTCGTGAAATGCAAAGTGGAGAGATAAGCGCAAGAGAGAAATTAGTGAATGGAAACTTACGTCTTGTACTGAGCGTCATCCAAAGATTTAATAACAGAGGAGAATATGTTGACGATTTATTTCAAGTTGGTTGCATCGGACTTATGAAATCCATTGATAACTTTGATTTAGGCCAAAATGTAAAATTTTCAACGTATGCTGTGCCGATGATTATTGGGGAAATACGCAGATATTTGCGTGATAACAATCCGATTCGCGTATCTCGCTCATTACGAGATATTGCGTATAAAGCATTACAAGTAAGAGAAAAATTAATTGCAGAAAATTCAAAAGAACCAACAGCAATGGATATTGCAAAAGTGCTTGAAGTGACTCATGAAGAAATTGTTTTTGCTTTGGATGCGATTCAAGATCCAGTTTCATTATTTGAACCGATTTATAACGATGGAGGAGATCCTATCTTTGTTATGGATCAGTTAAGTGATGAAAAACAAAAGGACGAGCAGTGGGTTGAAGAATTAGCACTGAAAGAAGGGATGAAGCGTTTAAATGATCGTGAGAAAATGATTATTCGAAAACGTTTCTTTCAAGGAAAGACACAAATGGAAGTTGCAGAAGAAATTGGGATTTCTCAAGCGCAAGTGTCACGTTTAGAGAAATCAGCTATTAAACAAATGAATAAGACGATACAAGGATAAGGTTTCACCATTTATGGTGAGACCTTTTTATATGTCATATAGTTTGTTTGCGCTCATAGTAGGGCAGCTGTGTTCATATAATGAAAATAATATGTGGTTAGTAGAGGGTGCTTCCTGTTAATTTGAGAAATAGCGTTTTTTCAATCCGTCATATATAAGGGAGAGGATGAAAGTGATAAGAATTTCGGAGTTGCAAATGAAAGAGATAATAAATGTTTCAGATGGAAAAAGGCTTGGGAATATTGGAGATATTGAAATTGATATGAACACAGGGCAGATTCAATCTATTGTTATTTCCAAACAGTCACGTATGTTAGGGATTTTTGGGAAAGATGTAGAAATTGTAATTCCTTGGGAGGAAATTATGAAAATTGGGGAAGATGTCATACTTGTTAGAGTAAATCCTGTTAATTCTGTAACAGAATCAATACAAACACCGACAATTTCATAAAGAATATTACAAATTCCTCTTTTTTTTCTGTTGTCATTATGAAAAAATAAAAGTATGGTAAAATAGACAGGAAGTACCATGCTTTTTTATGTTATTTTAATTAAAAGGAGCCGCTTTGTTATGAGAGAACCATTTAAATATGTGGACGGTATACTGTATTTACAAGCGTGGAAAGAACTTGGAAACATTACTGCTGGATTTACGACAAAAGATGGTGGGGTAAGTACGGGCTCCTTTCATGCGATGAATTTAGGATTACATGTGAATGATATCGTGGAGAACGTTCATGAAAATAGACGCATTTTAGCAAATAAGTTACAAAAACCATTAGAAAACTGGATTTGCTCTGAACAAGTTCATGATCATCATGTTGAAAAAGTAGGACAACAGGAAAAAGGAAGTGGCGTCTATTCATATGAAGACGGCATTTCAAAAACAGATGGCATTTATACGAGTAATAATGATGTTCTTCTAACATCATGTTACGCGGATTGTGTTCCACTCTATTTTTATGCACCATCACATGGTATGATAGGACTTGCGCATGCTGGATGGAAAGGGACTGTAAAAGAGATTGCAAAGGAAATGATTCAAAAATGGAATGCAGAAGGGATTTCAAGTGATGAAATTCATGTTGCAATTGGACCAGCAATTGGATCTTGTTGTTACGTTGTTGATGATCGAGTGTTAACAGCAGCAGAGCAAGTAGTAAATGGCTCTGTCCCTTATAAAAAAATTTCTGATGGGCAGTACGCAATTAATTTAAAAGAAATTAATCGTATATTATGTGTACAAGCAGGCATAAAAGAAGAGAATATTGTAATGTCATCTCTTTGTACAAGCTGTGAAGAACAACTATTTTTCTCTCATCGTCGTGATCAAGGTAAGACAGGGAGAATGTTGAGTTTCATAGGTTTTAAGGAGGAAGAAAGCAAGTGACAGTACAAAAAAATTTAACAACTGTAAACGAAGCAATTAAACAATCTTGCGTACGAGCTGGACGTTCGTTGAAAGATATTAAACTCGTTGCGGTTACAAAAACGGTAGGAATTGAAAAAACAAACGAAGTAATTGAAGCTGGAATTATCGATTTAGGTGAAAATAGAAATGAAGGTTTCTTACAGAAGTACGAACATTTCGGTTCAAAAGTGAATTGGCATTTTATTGGATCATTACAAACGAGAAAAGTAAAAGAAATCATTAATGAAATTGATTATTTACATTCGTTAGATCGTCTTTCACTTGCAAAAGAAATTCAAAAACGTGCGGATAAGAAAGTGAAATGTTTTATTCAAGTGAAAACATCATCTGAAGAATCCAAGCAAGGATTGGCAATAGAAGAAACCATTTCTTTTATTCAAAGTTTGCAAGAATTGGATAAGATTGAAGTGGTGGGACTAATGACAATGGCTCCGTTTACAGAAGAAGAGGAAGAAATCAGACGCTGTTTTAAGGAGTTGCGTATGCTACAAACAGAGGTGCAGGAGCTAGAATTATTACATGCGCCATGTAAAGAATTATCAATGGGAATGTCTAATGATTACACGATTGCAATTGAAGAAGGTGCTACATATATTCGTTTGGGGACGATTTTAGTAGGAAAAGCGTAAAAGGAAGGAGAATCTTATTATGAGTTGGTCAAAAGTAAAATACTTCTTTTTTGATACACCGGAAGAAAAAGAAGCAGCTCAATATGGTTATGAAAAGGAGCAAACAGACATGAAGAAGCAGCAAGATCCGCCAGAACAACAAGATGTTACGTTTCCAAAAGCGCAACCGAAACAAAATGTTGTGAGCATTGAAACGGCAAAGCAATCTTCAAAAGTTGTTTTATTAGAACCGCGCACATATTCGGAAGCGCAAGGGATTTCGGACCATTTAAAAGGTAGACGAGCTGTTGTGATTAATTTACAACGAATGTCTACTGATCAAGCTGTACGTATCGTTGACTTTTTAAGTGGTACTGTATACGCTATAGGCGGGGATATTCAAAAAATAGGACCGAAAACATTTATGTGTACACCTGAAAATGTAGATATTGTTGGCGCAATTTCAGAGTTATTCGGTGAAGAAGAAGACACAAATATAAAGAGGTGGTAATACGCCATGGAAACAGTTTTAAGGCTTTTAGTTTATGCTATCGAGATTTACTCGTGGGCACTTATTGTTTACATTCTCCTATCATGGTTCCCAGGTGCAAAGGAATCAACTTTTGGAGAAATTCTTGCGCGTATTTGTGAACCGTATTTAGAACCATTTCGCAGATTTATTCCGCCGCTTGGTATGATTGATATCTCTCCACTCGTTGCGATTTTTGCGTTAAAGCTTGCTACGAATGGTTTAATAAGTATATTCGGCTATTTCTTATAGTAAGAGGTTATATGCATGAGCATCTACGAGCATTTTAGACCTGATGAAGTGGTCTTTGTGGATAAAGTATTAGAGTGGAAACAGGCGGCTGAGTACCATCAAGTGAAGTTAACAGATTTTCTTGATCCAAGACAGCAACAAATTGTCACTATGGTAATTGGACAAGGAGATGTTGCTGTACAATTTGATGGTGCAACGCCTCATGCAGAGCGCAAAAGAGCACTCATTTATCCGGACTATCTAGTAGTAAATGAAGAGGAATTTCAAGTAGAAGTATTGGAAATTGACTATCCTTCCAAGTTTTATACGCTAGAACATAGGCAAATATTAGGTACATTTATGTCTCTCGGTTTAACGAGAGAAAAATGTGGTGATATTTTGCTTCAAGAAGATCGTGCCCAAATTGTAGTCGCGAAAGAAGTTGTATCTTATATTGAGATGAACTTACAATCGATAGGGAAAGTGAAAATCTCCTTATCACCAGTGCAAGGAGAAAAAATTCTACAGATACAAGAGACGTGGGGAGAGAAATCCGGAACGGTTTCTTCACTTCGTTTAGATGTGATGTTAGCTGAAATGTTACATATATCCAGACAAAAAGTACAACCTTTCATAAAAAATGGTTTAGTAAAAGTGAATTGGAAAACAGTCGAGCAAACCTCTTATGAATGTTATCCAGGAGATGTTTTTTCAGTGAGAGGATATGGACGAAGTAAATTGTTTTCTGTAGAAGGTAGAACAAAGCGCGACAAATGGAGAATTTTGTATGGTATACTAAAATGATTGGTTTTTTAGAAGGAAATCCTCCTATTTTGTCGAAGAAAAGATATAATTGAAAGAGGAAATTTAGATAACTACTTGGAGGTGGCGTTGTGCCGTTAACACCATTAGATATTCATAACAAAGAATTTGGTCGCGGATTCCGTGGCTATGATGAAGATCAAGTAAATGAGTTTCTTGATCAAATTATCAAAGATTATGAATTAGTCATTCGTGAGAAAAAAGCTTTAGAAGAAAAAGTTGCGCAATTAGAAGGAAAGTTAGATCATTTCTC
This sequence comes from Bacillus cereus group sp. RP37, assembly GCF_040459695.1. Taxonomy (NCBI): domain Bacteria; kingdom Bacillati; phylum Bacillota; class Bacilli; order Caryophanales; family Bacillaceae; genus Bacillus; species Bacillus cereus group sp. RP37. The sequence continues at coordinate 1,512,911 of NZ_JARVHP010000001.1, forward strand.
TAATATTGAAGATACGTTAAACAAATCTATTGTCGTTGCACAAGAAGCAGCGGAAGAAGTAAAACGTAATGCGCAAAAAGAAGCAAAATTAATCGTACGTGAAGCGGAAAAGAATGCAGACCGTATTATTAACGAAGCGTTAGTAAAATCAAGAAAAGTTGCTTTTGATATTGAAGAGCTAAAGAAACAAGCAAAAGTATTCCGCACTCGTTTCCGTATGTTATTAGAAACACAGCTTGAAATGTTAAACAACGATGATTGGGATAAACTAATTGAGTTAGAAGACGAAGTGGATGAACTGTTGAAAAAAGAAGAAACAGTGTAAGCTTGACGTTTTTCTCATTATTACATATAATTTTAAACAACATATTTATTAAGAAAAACGAAGATAGGGATAAGTACCTTTTCATACCTTATATAGCGAACTGAGGATGGTGTAAGCTCAGGATAAGGAGATAATGGGAATATCACCCTGGAGTTCCTCGCTGAACAAATAGAGTAAGCGTAGGCGTATATTCGCGTTAAGAATATAAAGAGGATTGTATACATACGTATAGGATCTACTAGGGTGGTACCGCGGGAGACTTTCTCGTCCCTTTTTGGGATGAGAAGGTCTCTTTTTTATTCCGTTTTTTAAGTGTTTCTTTTATACATGTAAGGAGGAATTGAGCATGGAGTACAAAAATACATTACTAATGCCAAAAACAGAGTTCCCAATGCGTGGGAATTTACCAAAACGTGAGCCTGCGATGCAAGAAAACTGGGCTGAAATGAATATTTATGAAAAGGTACAAGAACATACGAAAGGTCGTCCTTTATTTGTACTGCATGATGGACCTCCATATGCGAATGGTGACATTCATATGGGGCATGCATTAAATAAAGTGTTAAAAGACTTTATTGTTCGTTATAAATCAATGACTGGTTACTGTGCACCATATGTACCAGGTTGGGATACACATGGTTTACCAATTGAGCAAGCTTTAACAAATAAAGGTGTAAAGCGTAAAGAAATGACAGTTGCTGAGTTCCGTAAGCTATGTGCAGAGTATGCATATGAACAAGTAGAACGTCAACGTGAACAATTTAAGCGTTTAGGTGTACGTGCTGATTGGGATAACCCATATATTACTTTAGAGCCAGCTTATGAAGCACAACAAATTAAAGTATTTGGTGATATGGCGAAAAAAGGTTATATCTATAAAGGGCAAAAACCAGTTTACTGGTCTCCAACAAGTGAATCAGCTTTAGCAGAAGCTGAAATTGAATATCAAGATAAAAAATCAGCATCTATTTACGTAGCATTCCCTGTAAAAGACGGAAAGAACGTATTAGAAGGTGATGAGAAATACATTATCTGGACAACAACACCTTGGACGTTACCTGCAAACTTAGGTATTTCTGTTCACCCAGAACTTGAATACTCTATTATAAAAGTAAATGGTGAAAAATATATTATTGCTTCTGAACTATTTGAGACAGTTGCAAAAACGTTAGAGTGGGAAAATGCTGAAGTTGTGAAAACGGTAAAAGGTAGCGAACTTGAGTATACAGTTGCAAAACATCCATTCTACGATCGTGATTCATTAGTTATGCTAGGAGATCACGTAACAACAGATGCAGGTACAGGTTGTGTTCATACAGCACCAGGACACGGGGAAGATGACTTCGTTGTTGGTAAAAAGTATGGATTAGAAGTACTTTGCCCAGTTGATGATAAAGGTGTATTAACAGAGGAAGCGCCTGGATTTGAAGGCTTATTCTATGATAAAGCTAACAAGCCAATTACAGAAAAATTAGAAGAAGTAGGCGCGTTACTGAAACTAACATTCATTACGCATTCATACCCACATGATTGGAGAACAAAAAAACCAATTATTTTCCGTGCGACAGCACAGTGGTTTGCATCTATTGAAGCATTCCGTAAAGAGTTATTAGAAGCTGTTGCGGAAACAAAATGGGTACCAGCATGGGGAGAAACTCGTCTTCATAATATGGTTCGTGACCGTGGTGACTGGTGTATTTCTCGTCAGCGTGCATGGGGTGTGCCAATTCCTGTATTCTATGCAGAGAATGGTGATCCAATTATTACGGATGAAACAATTAATCATGTAGCAGATTTATTCCGTGAGCACGGTTCTAACGTATGGTTCGAGCGTGAAGCGAAAGATCTATTACCAGAAGGATTTACACATCCAGGTAGCCCAAATGGTGAATTCCGTAAAGAAACAGACATCATGGATGTATGGTTCGATTCAGGTTCTTCTCACCAAGCGGTATTAGAAGAGCGCGAAGATTTACAACGTCCAGCTGATTTATATTTAGAAGGATCTGACCAGTATCGTGGTTGGTTTAACTCTTCATTATCAACAGCGGTTGCTGTAACAGGTAAAGCTCCATATAAAGGCGTACTAAGCCATGGTTTCGTATTAGATGGTGAAGGACGTAAAATGAGTAAGTCGATTGGAAACATCGTCGTACCGAAGAAAATTATGGATCAATTAGGTGGAGATATTTTACGCTTATGGGTATCTTCTGTTGACTATCAATCTGATGTACGTATTTCAGATGATATTTTAAAACAAGTAGCAGAAGTATATCGTAAAATCCGTAACACATTCCGTTTCTTATTAGGAAACTTAGATGACTTTAAACCAAGTGAAAATACAGTAGCTGTAGCTGAACTTCGTGAAGTAGATCGTTACATGTTAGTGAAATTAAATGACTTAATTACAAAAGTAAAAGAAGCATATGAAACATACGACTTCGCTGCTGTGTATCATGCAATTCATAACTTCTGTACAATTGATTTAAGTTCATTCTACTTAGACTTTGCAAAAGACATTTTATACATTGAAGGTGCAAACCATGAAGATCGTCGTGCAATTCAAACTGTATTATATGATGTTCTTGTTGCATTGACGAAACTTGTAACTCCAATCTTACCGCATACAGCTGATGAAGTATGGCCATATATTCCAGGTGTAACAGAAGAAAGTGTACAATTAACTAATATGCCAGAAGCTGTAGAATTAGATGGTGCGGAAGCATTAAAAACAAAATGGGATGCATTTATGACATTGCGTGATGACGTATTAAAAGCGTTAGAAGTAGCTCGTAATGAAAAAGTAATCGGTAAGTCATTAAATGCAAGTATTACGCTATATCCAACTGCAGAAATGAAAGCTATGTTAGAGTCTATTAGCGAAGACTTGAAGCAATTATTCATCGTTTCTGAGTATAAACTTGGTGGCATGATGGAAGAAGCGCCAGCAGATGCGCCGAAGTATGAACATACAGCGGTCGTTGTTACTCAAGCAACTGGTGAAACATGTGAACGTTGTTGGGTAGTTTCAGAAACAATTGGTAAAGATGCTGAACATGAAACATTATGTGAGCGTTGTGCAACAGTTGTTAAAGAAAACTATGTAAAATAATAAAAAAACTGACTGTGCGTAAGTGCAGTCAGTTTTTTTATTGATGATATATTAAAATGACTTTCACTCTCTTTCCTATGAAGGAAAAATGTGTGTGAGGTAAGCATAGAAATTTCGGACACACTAATCGTACATTGCAGCTGGGAGGAATGTACACGTGAATGAAATGTATATGGAAATAAAAGAAGAATTGCAATTGATGCGAAAAGAGTTACAAGAGAGGCTAGCTAAAGAGGTCATGCACAAATATGATACAGAGTTTAGCGAAGAGCTTGGATATGAAATGAAGGAAGAGATAAAGAATAAACTCCTATTACATGATATAAAAGAGGACTTAAAAGATGTAGAACGTGCATTATTTAAAATGGAAATAGATATGTATGGTATTTGTGAAGAAACAGGGAGAGTAATTTCGGTAAAACAAATGAAAACGATGCCGACTGCCCGTACCATTCATGAATTTTTTTATGAAAAAGTAAATGTATGAATGTGCACAACGATATTATATTACCTTTTTTTAATTTATTTTATTCTTCTATAAAGGTTCATTGTGAAAAGGTTGCAGCTATGCTAAAATTTTGAGGTACACTGTCTTTGTGGGGGAAATGAAAATGATATATTATGTAATAGCGTTATTTGTCATTGCCATCGATCAAATATCGAAATGGCTAATTGTAAAGAACATGGAATTGGGTACGAGCATTCCGATTATCGATAATGTATTATACATAACATCACATCGAAATAGAGGAGCTGCCTGGGGGATTTTAGAAAATAAAATGTGGTTCTTCTACATTATTACAGTCGTTTTTGTAGTATTTATCGTAATTTATATGCAAAAATATGCGAAAACAGACAAACTTCTAGGGATTTCATTAGGTCTAATATTAGGCGGAGCAATTGGTAATTTCATTGATCGTGTATTTAGACAAGAAGTAGTGGATTTCATTCACGTGTATATTTTCTCGTACAACTATCCAGTATTTAATATAGCTGATTCAGCATTATGTATTGGTGTTGTATTAATTATTATTCAAACATTATTAGAAGGCAAGAAAACGAAGGAGTAATTGAATGAGTGAAGTAGTACAAGTAACAGTTGCAGAAGAACAAAAAAGCGAGCGAATTGATAAATTCGTTGCAGAAATAAACAGTGAATGGTCACGTTCACAAGTACAGCAATGGATTAAAGATGGTGTCGTTACAGTTAATGGAAAGTCGGTAAAAGTGAATTATAAAGTTAAAGAAAACGATGAAATTACAGTAACGATTCCTGATCCAGAAGAGTTAGATATCCAAGCAGAAGATATGAGCTTAGAAATTTATTATGAAGATGAAGATGTACTCGTTGTTAATAAGCCACGTGGTATGGTTGTACATCCAGCTCCAGGGCATACAAGCGGTACGCTTGTAAACGGCCTTATGCATCATTGTACGGATTTATCAGGCATTAACGGTGTAATGCGTCCTGGCATCGTGCATCGTATTGATAAAGATACATCGGGACTATTAATGGTTGCTAAAAATGATATGGCGCATGAATCACTTGTAAATCAACTTGTAGCAAAAACAGTAACAAGACGTTACAAAGCGATTGTACACGGTGTGATTCCGCACGATAAGGGAACAATTGATGCTCCAATTGGTCGCGATAAGAAAGAACGTCAAAGCATGACAGTTGATGAAAATGGTAAGAATGCTGTTACGCACTTCCAAGTGTTAGAACGCTTTAAAGATTTTACACTTGTAGAATGTCGCTTAGAAACGGGACGTACGCACCAAATTCGTGTTCATATGAAATATATTGGCTATCCACTTGCAGGAGATCCGAAGTATGGTCCGAAGAAAACATTAGACATGAATGGACAAGCACTTCACGCAGGTATTTTAGGGTTTGACCATCCTCGTACTGGTGAATATATTCAGTTTGAGGCACCGATTCCAGAAGTGTTTGAAGATGCATTAAATATTTTACGGAAATAGTATTGACAAATCATAAAAAAACTGAGATACTGACAACAGTTAAATAATGATCCTTTAACACAGCCCCGTGAGGTTGAGAAGGTAACGGTTTGAAATACATAGGGTATGCTGTACCCTTTTTCAAAAGTCCTCTCGCACACGCTGAGAGGACTTTTTTTTATACCATTACTCTCACGCAAGAAAAAAAGCTTGGAGGTGTAGAGCATGCAAGAGAAAGCTGTTGTTTTAGATGACCAAATGATTCGCCGCGCTTTAACACGAATTAGTCATGAAATCGTGGAACGAAATAAAGGTGTCGATAATTGTGTTCTTGTCGGAATTAAAACGCGTGGAATTTTTATTGCACAACGTTTGGCAGAACGAATTGGTCAAATTGAAGGAAAAGAAATGGAAGTTGGAGAGCTAGATATTACGTTATATCGTGATGATCTAACACTACAATCGAAAAATGAAGAACCACTTGTAAAAGGTTCTGATATCCCTGTAGATATTACGAAGAAAAAAGTTATCCTTGTGGATGATGTATTATACACAGGAAGAACAGTTCGAGCAGCAATGGATGCTCTTATGGATTTAGGTAGACCATCACAAATCCAATTAGCGGTTCTTGTTGATAGAGGTCATCGTGAACTACCAATTCGCGCTGATTATGTAGGAAAGAACATTCCAACATCAAGTGAAGAGCGTATCGAAGTTGATTTGCAAGAGACAGATCAACAAGATCGAGTAAGCATATACGATAAGTAAAGCCCTTTTAAATGTAGTCCTGTGAGGCTGCCAAAGGGTCTTGGCTTTCATATGTCAAATTTGGCATACGAAAGTGTAGGACTCTTTGTGCACAGGCACAAAGAGTTTTTTTATTGCAAAGATTTAAACTGAAGGAGGATGTAACAATGGAACAAAAGCCAGTGTTAGACGTTAATGAAGTACCGAAACCGGGAAAATGGTTATTTTTAAGTATACAACATTTGTTCGCGATGTTTGGATCAACAGTGCTTGTTCCGTTTTTAACAGGATTGAATCCGTCAGTAGCATTAATATCAAGTGGATTAGGAACGTTAGCGTTTCTTCTTATAACGAAAGGTCAAGTACCTGCTTATCTAGGATCATCATTCGCCTTTATCGCACCGATTATAACAGCGAAAACCGCAGGTGGACCGGGAGCAGCAATGCTTGGTGGTTTACTTGCAGGACTTGTGTACATCTTAATCTCACTCGGAATTAAGAAATCAGGATCAGAGTGGATTATGAAATTACTTCCGCCAATCGTAGTTGGTCCAGTAGTAATGGTAATCGGTCTAGCTTTAGCACATACAGCAGTGAACATGGCGATGAACGGTGCGGATGGCAAATATAGCTTTACACACTTTTCGGTAGCATTAGTAACTTTAGCAATTACAATTATATGCTCTATATTCGGAAGAGGATTTTTCAGTATCATACCAGTGCTACTTGGCATTATCGGCGGATATATCTTCGCTTACTTCCAAGGGCTAGTAGACTTAAAGCCGGTAGCTGAGGCAAAATGGTTTGTTGTACCAGATTTCACAGTACCATTTGTAACATATACTCCGGAGTTTTCATGGAAGATTGTACTCTTGATGGTACCAGTAGCATTAGTAACAATTTCAGAACATATCGGACATCAAATTGTACTTGGAAATGTTATTAAAAGAGATTTAATTGAAAAACCAGGTTTACATCGCTCAATCTTCGGTGATGGAATAGCAACATTGATTGCATCACTAATAGGTGGACCACCGAATACAACGTATGGTGAAAACATCGGTGTGCTAGCAATTACGAGAGCATACAGCGTATACTTATTCATCGGCTCAGCAGTGTTTGCAATCGTATTCGGATTTATCGGTAAGATTTCTGCACTGATTCATTCGATCCCAACACCAGTTATGGGTGGTGTATCAATCTTACTATTCGGTGTAATTGCATCAAGCGGATTACGCATGATGGTAGATGATAAAACGGACTTAAGTGACAAACGAAACTTAATGATTGCATCAGTAATACTAGTAATCGGTATTGGTGGAGCAGTACTCCATGTAGGAGAATCGTTCCAAGTAGAAGGAATGGCACTAGCAGCAATTGTAGGTGTACTATTAAATCTACTACTACCGGAAACGAAACAAATAAAACAATCTAAGCAGATTGCTTCATAATAATAACCTTTTAATTCAGTCCTGTGAGACCGGAAAGGGTGGCTTCTTTCATGCACCCTAGTCTCATATGACTAGGGTATTTTTATACAAATGTTGTTATAAAAATACAAAAGTGGTAACATAAAAATCAGAAAGATGAGGGATGACGATGAGCCATTTGTTAACGATGAGTGAATTATCAGAAGTAGAAATTTCAGAAATCCTAAAAGACGCAGAAGATTTCGCGAATGGAAAAGAGAGCAAAACGACAGAGCAAACTTTTGTTGCGAACTTGTTCTTTGAGAATAGTACGAGAACGAGATTTAGCTTTGAAGTTGCTGAGAAGAGATTAGGACTTGATGTTTTAAACTTTTCAGCTGATGCATCTAGCGTACAAAAAGGAGAAACTTTATACGATACGATAAGAACACTAGAATCAATCGGAACAAAAGCAGTGGTCATCCGCCATGAGCAAGATCGCTACTTCGATGAACTAAAAGATCAGGTGAATATCCCAATCTTAAACGCTGGAGATGGATGTGGAAACCACCCAACGCAGTGCCTACTCGACCTTCTTACAATTAAACAAGAGTTTGGAAGATTTGAAGGATTGAAGATTGCAATAGTAGGAGATGTTCGTCATAGCCGAGTAGCACGTTCTAATGCAGAAGCATTAACGAAACTGGGTGCAACAATTTACTTTGCAAGTCCAGAAGAGTGGAAAGATGAAGACAGCACATTTGGAACATACAAACCATTAGATGAACTTGTTCCAGAAGTGGATGTAATGATGTTACTTCGTGTACAACATGAGCGTCATGATCATTATGAAACAGACATTATGAAAGAGTATCATGAGAAACACGGATTAACAGTGGAAAGAGAAAAGCGTATGAAAGAAGGAAGCATTATTATGCATCCAGCTCCTGTAAACCGTGATGTTGAAATTGCAAGTGAACTTGTTGAGTGTGAGCGTTCACGCATATTTAAACAAATGGAAAATGGAGTTTACGTAAGAATGGCTGTACTAAAACGCGCCTTACCAAATGTATTAGGAGGAATGAAACATGAATTACTTGTTTAAAAATGGTCGTTATATGAATGAAGAAGGAAAAATCGTAGCAACAGATCTTCTCGTACAAGACGGTAAAATCGCTAAGGTAGCAGAAAATATTACGGCAGATAATGCTGAAGTAATCGATGTGAACGGAAAGTTAATCGCACCTGGATTAGTAGATGTACACGTACATCTTCGTGAACCAGGTGGTGAACATAAAGAAACAATTGAAACAGGTACACTAGCAGCGGCAAAAGGTGGATTCACTACAATTTGTGCAATGCCAAATACACGCCCAGTACCAGATTGCAGAGAACATATGGAAGACTTGCAAAATCGTATTAAAGAAAAAGCGCATGTTAACGTACTACCATACGGAGCAATTACAGTACGCCAAGCGGGTTCTGAAATGACAGATTTCGAAACATTAAAAGAACTTGGAGCATTTGCTTTCACTGATGACGGTGTAGGCGTACAAGATGCTAGCATGATGTTAGCTGCTATGAAGCGTGCAGCGAAATTAAATATGGCAGTAGTTGCGCACTGTGAAGAGAATACTCTTATTAATAAAGGTTGTGTACATGAAGGGAAGTTTTCTGAGAAACACGGATTAAACGGTATCCCATCAGTATGTGAATCTGTACATATTGCAAGGGATATACTGCTTGCTGAAGCGGCAGATTGTCACTATCACGTATGTCACGTAAGTACGAAAGGCTCTGTACGCGTAATTCGTGATGCGAAACGAGCTGGAATTAAAGTAACAGCAGAGGTAACACCTCATCACCTAGTGTTATGTGAAGATGATATCCCATCGGCTGATCCTAACTTTAAAATGAACCCACCGCTTCGTGGAAAAGACGATCATGCAGCATTAATTGAAGGATTACTAGATGGAACAATCGATATGATTGCAACTGACCATGCACCGCATACAGCGGAAGAGAAAGCACAAGGAATTGAAAGAGCACCATTCGGAATTACTGGTTTTGAAACAGCATTCCCGCTTCTATACACAAACCTTGTGAAAAAAGGGATTATTACACTAGAGCAGTTAATTCAATTCTTAACAGAAAAGCCAGCTGATACATTCGGCTTAGAAGCAGGTCGCCTGAAAGAAGGTAGAACAGCTGATATTACAATCATTGATTTAGAACAAGAAGAAGAGATTGACCCAACAACATTCGTATCAAAAGGAAAAAATACACCATTCGCAGGTTGGAAATGCCAAGGATGGCCGGTAATGACAATCGTTGGTGGTAAGATCGCATGGCAAAAGGAGAGTGCATTAGTATGAAAAGACAACTTATCTTAGAAGATGGAACAGTATTAATTGGAAAAGGTTTCGGAGGAGAAATTGAAAAGTCAGGTGAGGTTGTATTCACAACAGGAATGACTGGATATCAAGAAACATTATCTGATCCATCATATTGCGGTCAAATCGTAACATTCACGTACCCATTAATCGGAAACTACGGCATCAACCGTGACGATTTTGAATCGATTCACCCATCTGTAAATGGTTTAATCGTAAACGAAATTTGTGATCACCCATCAAACTTCCGTAATGAAATTTCGTTAAATGATTACTTAAAAGAAAGAAACATCCCAGGCTTAGCAGGAATTGATACAAGAAAATTAACGAGAAAAATTCGTCAATACGGTACATTACGTGGACGTCTATGTAACATGGATGCAGATGTAGAATACATCGTGAGCCAATTAAAAGCGACAGTATTTACAGATCACGTGAAACGCGTATCAACGAAAGATCCATACCCAAGCCCAGGCCGTGGACACCGAGTTGTACTTGTAGACTTCGGAATGAAACATGGTATTTTACGAGAATTAAATAAACGTGACTGTGATGTAATTGTAGTACCTTACAATACAACAGCAGAAGAAATTTTACGCCTTAGCCCAGATGGAATTATGTTAAGTAACGGACCTGGAGATCCAAAAGATGTACCAGAAGCAATTGAAATGTTAAAAGACATTATCGGTAAAGTTCCTTTATTCGGAATTTGCTTAGGACATCAACTATTCGCTCTAGCATCTGGTGCGAATACAAGTAAGTTAAAATTCGGTCACCGTGGTTTAAACCATCCAGTAAAACATCTTGCAACTGGAAAAGTAGCAATTACATCTCAAAACCATGGTTATGCAGTAGAAGAAGAATCAGTTAAAAATACAGAACTTGAAATTACACATGTTGCTTTAAATGATGGAACAGTAGAAGGTCTTCGTCATACGAAGTTCCCAGCATTTACAGTACAATATCATCCAGAAGCTTCAGCAGGACCAGAAGATGCAAATGATTTATTCGAAGATTTCTTAGAAATGATTGAAAACTTCAAGAAAGAAGGGGAAGAGTTATGCCAAAACGCCTAGACATTAACACAATTTTAGTAATCGGATCAGGACCAATTGTAATTGGGCAAGCAGCAGAGTTTGATTACTCTGGTACACAAGCTTGTCAATCTCTTAGAGAAGAAGGTTACAAAGTAATCCTTGTTAACTCTAACCCAGCAACAATTATGACAGATACTGCAACAGCAGATAAAGTATATATAGAACCATTAACACTAGAATTCGTAAGCCGTATCATTCGTAAAGAACGCCCAGACGCAATCCTGCCAACATTAGGTGGTCAAACAGGTTTAAATATGGCTGTTGAACTTGCGAAATCAGGCATACTTGAAGAATGTGGAGTTGAAATTTTAGGAACAAAATTATCAGCAATCGAGCAAGCGGAAGATCGTGATTTATTCCGTACATTAATGCAGGAATTAAATGAACCAATTCCATCTAGTACCATTATTCATACGCTAGAAGAAGCACATGAATTTGTAAAAGAAATTGGTTATCCAGTTATTGTTCGCCCAGCATTTACAATGGGTGGAACAGGTGGTGGAATCTGTAGTAATGAAGAAGAATTAATTGAAATTGTATCAGGTGGTTTAAAACATAGTCCAGTGACACAATGTTTATTAGAAAAGAGCATTGCTGGTTGTAAGGAAATTGAATATGAAGTAATGCGTGACTCGAATGATAACGCGATTGTAGTATGTAATATGGAAAATATCGATCCAGTTGGGGTTCATACAGGTGATTCTATCGTTGTAGCGCCGAGCCAAACATTAAGTGACCGTGAGTATCAAATGTTACGAAACACTTCATTACGAATTATTCGTGCATTAGGAATTGAAGGCGGATGTAACGTTCAGCTTGCACTTGATCCACATAGCTTCCAATACTATGTAATCGAAGTAAACCCACGTGTAAGTCGTTCATCTGCACTAGCATCTAAAGCAACTGGGTATCCAATTGCAAAGCTAGCGGCAAAAATTGCAGTCGGTTTAACATTAGATGAAATTATAAACCCAGTAACACAAAAAACATACGCTTGCTTCGAGCCAGCATTAGACTATGTTGTTTCAAAAATACCACGCTGGCCATTTGATAAGTTTGAATCAGCAAACAGAACACTTGGTACGCAAATGAAGGCAACTGGTGAAGTTATGTCAATCGGACGTAACTTAGAGCAATCATTATTAAAAGCGGTTCGTTCTTTAGAACTTGGCGTTTATCACTTAGAATTAGAACATTTAAAAGAACTTGATAAAGAAACAATGAAAAAACGCATTATAAAAGCTGATGATGAGCGACTGTTTATTGTAGCAGAAGCAATTCGTCAAGGTGTAACGAAAGAAGAAATCAACGATTGGTGTGAAATGGACTTCTTCTTCTTACAAAAAGTTGAAAACATCGTAAATATGGAACGTGAAGTAAAAGCGAATGTAGGAAATATGGAAGTACTACAAACTGCGAAAGAAATGGGCTTCAGCGATCACTACATTGCAGCAGCTTGGAACAAAACAGAGCGTGAAATTTACGATATGCGTAAAGAAAGCAATATAACTCCTGTTTATAAAATGGTAGATACTTGTGCGGCAGAGTTTGAATCTGCAACACCATACTACTACAGCACATATGGTGACGAGAATGAATCGGTTAGAACAGATCGTAAGAGTGTAGTAGTTCTAGGATCTGGTCCAATCCGTATCGGTCAAGGTGTTGAGTTTGACTATGCAACAGTTCACTCAGTATGGGCAATTAAAGAAGCTGGATATGAGGCAATTATTGTTAATAACAACCCAGAAACAGTTTCAACAGACTTCAGTATTTCTGACAAATTATACTTTGAACCATTAACGATTGAAGATGTAATGCACATCATCGATTTAGAAAAACCAGAAGGTGTTATCGTTCAGTTCGGTGGACAAACGGCAATTAACTTAGCGGCGAAATTAGAAGCACACGGTGTGAAGATTTTAGGAACATCACTTGAAGACTTAGATCGTGCAGAAGATCGTGATAAGTTTGAAGCGGCTCTAACACAGCTTGGTATCCCGCAACCAGTTGGTAAAACAGCAACGACTGTAGAGCAAGCAGTAGCAATCGCTGACAAAATTGGTTACCCAGTATTAGTAAGACCATCTTACGTACTAGGTGGACGTGCGATGGAAATCGTATATCGTCAAGAAGAACTGCTGCACTACATGAAAAATGCGGTTAAAGTTCACGCTGATCACCCAGTATTAATCGACCGTTACATGGTTGGTAAAGAAATTGAAGTAGATGCAATTTCAGACGGTGAGAATGTGTTCATTCCAGGTATTATGGAACATATTGAACGCGCTGGAGTTCACTCTGGTGACTCAATTGGAGTATATCCACCACAAAGCTTATCTGAAAAATTAAAAGAACAAATTATTGAACATACAATTGCACTTGGAAAAGGATTAAACATTGTTGGATTACTAAATATCCAGTTTGTAGTATTCGAAGATCAAGTGTATGTAATTGAAGTAAATCCACGTGCGAGCCGTACAGTACCATTCTTAAGTAAAATTACAGGTGTACCGATGGCGAACGTTGCAACGAAAGTTATTTTAGGGCAAGACCTAGTAGAGCAAGGATACGGAACGGGCTATCACCCAGAAGAGAAAGAAGTATATGTAAAAGCTCCGGTATTCTCATTTGCGAAACTACGCTCAGTTGATACAACATTAGGACCTGAAATGAAATCAACAGGGGAAGTAATGGGTAAAGACTTAACGCTTGAAAAAGCATTATACAAAGGATTAGTTGCTTCTGGAATTAATATCCCAACGCACGGATCAGTAATCATTACTGTAGCTGATAAAGATAAAGAAGAGGCGATGGAAATTGCAAAACGTTTCCACGAAATCGGCTATAACTTATTAGCAACAGCTGGAACAGCACAATCGTTAGAAGAGCAAAATATCCCAGTACAAGTTGTAAACAAAATTGATTCTGAAGACTACAACTTACTAGATATTATCCGTCAAGGAAAAGCACAGTTTGTAATCAATACATTAACAAAAGGCAAACAACCAGCGCGTGATGGTTTCCGCATTCGCCGTGAATCAGTAGAAAATGGCGTGGCTTGCTTAACATCACTTGATACAACGAGAGCAATCTTACGAGTATTAGAATCTATGACATTCTCAGCTCATTCAATGAAAGAAATTACGCAAACAAAGCGTCACGAGGTGGTACATGCATGATGCAAAAGCAAAATATGATCGTCGTTAATCAAAAAGAAATCGCAAAAAACATTTACGAATTAGTGCTTCAAGGAACTTTAGTACAGCAAATGAACGAACCAGGGCAGTTTGTACACATTAAGGTAGCAGAGGGCATTGCGCCCCTTCTGCGCCGCCCAATTAGTATTTGTAATGTAGATCAAGAGAAGAACGAATTTACAATGCTATATCGTGCGGAAGGACAAGGGACAAAAACATTATCAACTAGAAAACAAGGTGAAATGGTAGACGTACTAGGACCACTAGGACACGGTTTTCCTGTAGAAGAAGCAAAAGCTGGTCAAACAGCTTTACTTGTAGGCGGGGGAATTGGTGTACCACCACTTTATGAACTATCACAGCGCCTCGTTGCAAAAGGTGTACGTGTGATTCACATCTTAGGTTTTCAAACGAAAGATGTTGTTTTCTATGAAGAAAAATTTGCAGAACTTGGTGATACGTACGTTGCGACAGTAGACGGTACACACGGTACAAAAGGATTTGTCACAGATGTAATTGATCATTACGGAATAGACTTTGATATTCTTTATTCATGTGGTCCGTTAGCGATGCTTCGTGCATTAGAAGGACGTTACAAAGAGAAAAAAGCCTATATTTCATTAGAAGAACGTATGGGCTGTGGTATTGGAGCTTGTTTCGCATGTGTATGCCACTTACAAGAAGATCCAAGTGGACATTCTTACAAGAAGGTGTGTAGCGACGGACCAGTATTTCCAATCGGGGAGGTTGTACTATGAACAGATTGCAAGTTGAATTACCAGGATTATCATTAAAAAATCCAATTATACCGGCATCTGGATGCTTTGGATTTGGTCGTGAATATGCACAGTTTTACGATTTAAGTGTACTAGGATCAATCATGATTAAAGCGACGACAGAACAACCACGCTATGGAAATCCGACGCCTCGTGTTGCTGAAACACCAGGCGGCATGTTAAATGCAATCGGACTTCAAAACCCAGGATTAGAAAAAGTAATGAATTCTGAATTACCTTTTCTCGAACAATTTGACCTTCCAATCATTGCGAACGTTGCGGGCTCACAAGCTGAGGATTACGTAGCGGTTGCAAAGGAAATTTCTAAAGCGCCTAATGTCCATGCGCTAGAATTAAACATTTCTTGTCCGAACGTAAAAACAGGTGGTATCGCCTTTGGTACAAATCCTGAAATTGCTGCTGATTTAACGAAGCGAGTAAAAGAGGTTTCTGAAGTACCTGTATACGTGAAGTTGTCACCGAACGTGGCAAACATTGTAGAAATTGCAAAAGCGATTGAAAATGCAGGTGCAGATGGTTTAACGATGATTAATACATTGCTTGGTATGCGTCTAGATTTAAAAACAGCTAAACCAATTTTAGCAAACTGTACAGGCGGACTATCAGGACCTGCGATTAAGCCAGTAGCAATTCGTATGGTACATGAAGTAAGTCAAGCGGTTAACATTCCAATTATCGGAATGGGTGGTATTGAAACAGCTGAAGATGTAATTGAATTCTTCTACGCTGGCGCAAGCGCAGTTGCAGTAGGTACAGCGAACTTCATAGATCCGTTCGTATGTCCGACAATTATTGAAGAGTTACCAGCACTATTAGATGAACTAGGATTTGATCACATTTCGGAATGTCAAGGAAGGAGCTGGAAGCAAACATGTCACAGTCGTTAATCGTTGCACTAGATTTTCCAGGGAAACGAGAAGTAGAGAAATTCTTACACCACTTTGAAGGGGAAGAGTTATTTGTCAAAGTAGGTATGGAGTTATTCTACAAAGAAGGCCCTGCGATTATTACGTACTTAAAAGAAAAGGGACATAAGATCTTCCTAGATTTAAAACTTCATGATATTCCGAATACAGTAAAAAGCGCTATGCGTAGCCTAGCTAGTCTAGATGTTGATATGGTAAATGTTCATGCTGCTGGGGGAAGTAGTATGATGAAAGCTGCGATTGAGGGATTAGAGGAAGGTAAGCAAGAAGGAAAAGAGAGACCGATTTGTATTGCAGTTACACAACTAACAAGCACTTCGGAAGCTATGATGAAAAAAGAGATCGGCATTGAGAAAACGTTAGAAGAAGCGGTTGCTCATTATGCAAAATTAACGAAAGAAAGTGGACTTGATGGCGTTGTTTGTTCAACACTTGAAGTTCCAAAATTACGTGAAGTATGCGGAAATGAATTTGTAACAGTAACACCGGGGATTCGTCTTGCAAGTGATGATGTAAATGACCAGGTGCGCGTAGCAACACCGAAACGTGCGAGGGAACTTGGCTCAAGCTACATCGTAGTTGGACGTAGTATTACAAAAGCAGAAAATCCGCTTGAAGCGTATAAAACAGTAAAACAACAGTGGGAAGGTGTAACAGTATGAAAAAAGAAATCGCATCGCATTTATTAGAAATTGGAGCAGTATTTTTACAACCGAATGATCCATTTACTTGGTCTTCAGGTATGAAATCACCAATTTATTGTGATAACCGTTTAACTTTATCTTATCCAAAAGTACGTCAAGCGATTGCAGCTGGATTAGAAGAGTTAATTAAAGAGCACTTCCCAACTGTAGAAGTTATTGCAGGAACAGCAACTGCTGGTATTGCGCACGCTGCATGGGTAAGCGATCGTATGGATTTACCAATGTGCTACGTACGTAGTAAAGCAAAAGGTCACGGTAAAGGGAACCAAATCGAAGGAAAAGCTGAAAAAGGTCAAAAAGTAGTAGTAGTAGAAGACTTAATTTCAACTGGCGGTAGTGCAATTACATGTGTAGAAGCACTTCGCGAAGCTGGTTGTGAAGTGTTAGGAATCGTATCAATCTTCACATACGAGCTTGAGTCAGGAAAAGAAAAATTAGAAGCAGCAAACGTAGCATCATATTCTTTAAGTGATTACAGTGCATTAACTGAAGTTGCAGCAGAAAAAGGTATGATCGGACAAGCTGAAACGAAAAAATTACAAGAGTGGCGTAAAAATCCAGCTAACGAGGCTTGGGTTACAGCGTAATATGAAAAAAGACGACTGCGGGGGAACGCGGTCGTTTTTTATATTATTGTTAAAACTTCATGTAAAGAACAGATAGTAGGAATATCGTACTTGAGTTGTGAGTTATCCCGATTTAACCATATCCCTTGCATCCCAGCTGCTGTACTACTAATCGCATCAGTCTCTAATCGATCGCCAATATAATAGCAATCTTTTATTTCAAGATTCGATTGTAATACGGTTCTGTGAAAAATTTCAGGATCTGGTTTCGATATACCAAGTTCACTAGAAGTAAATATATATTTGAAATGTTTTAAAATGTTTAGGGCAGTTAATTTTTCGACTTGTTGTTCATAGTCACCATTACTAATGATACCTAATGAGTGCCCTTCTTGCTTTAAGGTCTGTAATGTATAGTGTACATCTTCAAACGCGGCCCAGTTGTTCTTATAAAGTTCTATATATTGATTGAATCTGTGCTGAGATTCCTCGGGTGATAAGTTTAATCCATATGTTTTAAATAAATGATACATTCGCATCCTTTGTTGTTCTTGAAAAGATAATTCCTTGGATAAAAATTTGTTGAAATATTCTTCGGATAATTCATGCCAGACTTTTGTGGCCTCTAATTCATTACCTGAAAAAATAGTACTATATACTTGAAAGAAATCTATAATACCATTTCTTTCAGCGGCCTCATAATCAAATAAAGTTCCATCGACATCAAAGAAAATCATATGACAAACTACTCGTTAATAACTATTTAGCGTTTTCCGCAACTTCATACCCTCTCACAAACAATAGTGTCATATAAGAAACAATAAACGAGAAGATGCTGTACATGCCAACCCAAAAGAAAAATTTTGGAGTAAAAGCGATAACACCTATTATTAAAAAACTAGCAAACGTTACAATTGGCATGACGTAATACGTTTTCGTTCTACGTGTTCCAATAACAGAAACGATAAAAATAAGTAATGGACAAATTAATAAGACGAAAATCAATTCATTCATAGTTATGTCCCCTTTTCTAATGGAAGTAATCTGTTTCTCGTAAACGTTTTGGAATAAATACTCTCTTAATATAATTTCGCTAACATATACATAACTCCTTTTCAAAGCCAGTAATTCATGATGAATTTTACAATAAAAAAACATAAGCAAGAGAACACTTGCTTATGTTATAGGATAAACATCGCAACGATTGTGGTGACAATTAAGCCAATCACAACCGGTAAAAAATTTCGGCGTGCAAGTTCAAATGGATCCACTTTACAAATGGCAGCCGCAGGAATAAGCGCCCAAGGAATTAAAGTCCCGCCTCCGGTCCAGATTGCAGCAA
The DNA here is from genome assembly GCF_040459695.1 of Bacillus cereus group sp. RP37. Taxonomy (NCBI): domain Bacteria; kingdom Bacillati; phylum Bacillota; class Bacilli; order Caryophanales; family Bacillaceae; genus Bacillus; species Bacillus cereus group sp. RP37. The sequence continues at coordinate 1,531,491 of NZ_JARVHP010000001.1, forward strand.
TTTGCCCGAGAGCTGTTAATGTAGCTGTTCCATGCCCAAGTGCTGTTCCGAAAAGATTGGCAATAGAACCAGCAAGTGATATACCGGAAAAGCCAGACCCATCTAAGCCTGTTATGACACCAACGATAGTTAATGTTCCTGCCGATACGTATTGATTTAAAGGAACAGTTTGAGATAAGGCGATGCCTAAGTCGTTAATGATTCCGTGCGAACCTTTCGGTAAATAGTCCCCGATAATTTTCACAAAGCCGCTATCCCCTAAATAAAAGAGTGCAGCAATTGGGATAACTGGACCGAAGATTTTAAATCCAAATTGGAGCCCTTCTATAAAATAATCGGTCGTTTTATTTAGCCCATTTCCTTTGTAGGCGATGAGGGAAATGATGATAATCATAATAACAGTCGTCCCGCCGATAAGTGCAGTTGCGTCGCTTCCTTGTAGTTTAAACTGGATCATACAAAGGATGTCAATGATATATACGATAGGGATACATATAGCGAGCCATTTCTTTATGCGAGGAGATAATAAAATGGTAGTTTTAGATGGTTCAGTTGATGAAGAGGTGTCTTGCAATGATAGTCCTGTATGAAATTCTTTTCGTAAGAAGAAAAATGCGACGGAAGTTGTAACAATGCCCATAACGATAACGAGCGGAACACTGGCAGAAACAACGCTGGAAACAGGGAGACCAGCAGCGTCTGCGGTTAATTTTGGTGCGCCCTGTATAACGAAGTCGCCGGATAAAGCAATCCCATGACCGAATAAGTTCATAGCAATGGCAACTCCAATTGGCGGAAGACCGACGCGTACAGCGACTGGTAATAAAATAGCTCCCATTAAAGCAACAGCTGGAGAAGGCCAAAAGAAGAAAGAAATAGTCATCATCAAAAGACCGATAATCCAGTAGGCGAGTGTAGGTGTACGAATCATCTTTGTAAATGGTGAAATCATCGTATCATTTATGCCGGTATGAACGAGTAGATTGCTCATTGATACGATAATGGAGATGATTAATATAGTTGGTAATAGCTCAGTAATAGCATAAATGAAACTTTGAAAAATACCGCTAATGGCAAGAGGGATAGAACTTGTAGCGGTTAATGCTAATAAAAAGATAAAAACGATACAAATAATCGTCGTATCTTTCCGGAGAATAAAAAAGGTAATAATAGTGAGTAAACAAAGAATATAGAGAGCGTGTAACAGCGTTAATTCAACTCCCATAACATTCACATCCTTTAGGCATTCGTGTAGTTTATTGTATGAAAGCAGTGAAAGTATGTGAGTATAGGAAAAAGAAAAAGTGAAATTTCATGTACTGTAATGGTAAGTTTTTAAAATGGATGTTACAATACAATTAATCCTAAAAATGGAATTTAAGGAGGGGTTATGTGCAAAAAATTGGATTTTGGGGATTCATCATAACTTGTATTCTAGTAATCATTTTAAATCTATTTACAAATACCGAATGGATAAGTATCATACCTGTTTTCGGGTTTGTTTTTATACTGTTATACCGCTGGGATGACATGAAACAATATAGTAAGAAAAGTATCAGAATTATAATAGGTATCACTGTTGTTTGCTCATTTTTCGTAGGGGTTATTTTAATAGAAGGGCAGAAACAAATGGAGAAAATGTCTATTTTTCAAGAGTGGATGTCTTCTGCAAAAGGTCTTTATATTGTAATTGTAGTTGTTATTTTTCTAAGAATTGTTATAAGTATAGCAAGTTACATATTAAAGGAGAGGTAGAGTGGAGGGAGTACGAATGAGAGAGAGAATAGGTTATTATGGTGTGCTCGTTTGTTTACTATTATCAGTTATTTCAGGGCAATTTCTTAAAAGTGAATGGGTACCAGTTATATTATGTATAGGAGTATTGATTTTTGCTCCCATGTATCGCTGGGATGAATGGAAAGCATATAGTCGAAAAAAGAAAATTGTTTTCAGTATTGAGTTTGTCATTATAATTAGTACAATTCCGTTTTTGTTATTGAAAGGATATGAGATAATAGGTGAAATTGTAATGTTTCAAGGGTGGTTATTTATCGCGAAATTGCTATATTTAATTTGCATTCTAATAGCGATAGTAGTGATTGCTAAAAAAGTAAATGAAATAATATTTGCTAATGAATAGAAGAAAGTGCCACCGAATAAGGTGGCACTTTCTTACTTTACTGAATGGGCTTTTTGCATTTTCTTAATTAAACGAATTTGTCCGCGATGATTGATTTCATCTTCAAATACGTGAAACCATTTAAAGTAGTTATTTGCTGGTTTATCATACCAAAAGTCTGTCGTTTTAAATAACCATTCATCAGGTAAAGATTGAAAAGTCTCGATCGTTTTGGAACGTACTTCTTGCAATGTACGTATGTAAAATTCTATAGAGTTGCCTTTTATTTTCTCGCGTCCAAGATCGCCTAACTCAATAGCAGGTAACCACCGTTCTAACTCAGCCTCCGTTGGTTCACGGTCTTCAAAAGTATGAATCTGGTAGTAAAATTCAATAGCGGCCATATGGTACAATAACATGCCAATTGAATTTGCCTCCTCATCATATAAATAATCAAGTTCTTCAATTGTTAAGCCTTCTACCGCTTGCATTGTTGTATAACGAGCGTAATTCATCATAGAAACAAGTTTTGAAAATTCAACTTGTAAACCATCTATTTTATCAATTACAAAGTTCAATTTAAATTCCCCCTCTTTAAACGATGACTCCAGAGAAAGAATTCTATGTGCAGCGAAAAACTCCTTTTAAAAAGCCCATGATTTTAACAAGGAATAATAATTAGTTCCCGATTTGATTTTGTAATAACTTCATATCCGTCTTTTGTGATGACAATATCATCTTCAATTCTGCAACCGCCCCAGTCTGGTATATAAATGCCTGGTTCCACTGTAACAACCATACCTTCTTCTAAAGTAGCTTTACTTTCTTGGGATAAGCGGAGAGGTTCATGAATTTCTAACCCAAGACCATGACCAGTAGAGTGTCCAAAATATTGGCCGTATCCATGTTCAGTAATGTAATCTCTCGTTATATCATCGATACTTTTCGCAGTTTCCCCAGGTTTAATTGCTTCCGTCCCACGTTTTAACGCTTCTCGTACAACATTGTATATCTTTTTGAATTCTTCTGATGGTTCCCCAATTGCTACAGTACGTGTAATATCGGAACAATATCCGTCGTAAAGTGCGCCGAAATCTAATGTAACGATGTCACCTCGTTCGATTATTTTATTTGATGCAACTCCATGAGGAAGTGAAGAACGGACGCCAGAAGCTACAATAATTTGGAATGAAGAGGATGTAGCTCCTTTTTTCCGCATGAAAAATTCTAACTCATCTCGTACATCATTTTCACTTATTCCTGGTTTTAGAAACGTAAGGATGTGGTGAAATGCTTCATCAGCAATATTAGCTGCGATTTTCATTGTTTCTATTTCAGGCATGTCTTTAATAATGCGAATATTTTCAATGATTTCGCAGACCTGAACCATTTCCACATGTACGTATTTTTGTAAGTTTTTATATTGTTGCAATGTCATGTTATTTTCTTCAATTCCAAGTTTTTGAATGTTTAATTTCGATACTTGATTTGCAATTTCTTTTTCTAAATTTCCTTTATGCATAATAATTTCAGCAGCATCTATTTGTGATTTCGCTTGATCTACATAGCGAAAATCAGTTATAAAAACAGCTTTATCCGCAGAAATCAAGACGACGCCAGCGCTACCTGTAAAGCCTGTTGCATATTGGCGATTTTCTTTTTTTGTAATGAGTAATCCATCAATTTCATAGTTTTGTAGTTGATTTTGGATTTTATTAATTTTTAAAGTCATGTTAATTCCCCCTATTCACAGTATTAAATAAAGCAAATAGCGTGCCAAAGTATTATTGTATTGAAAATAAAAATAGCCAGTTATTTGTAGGAAGCGGGCCACTTATGAAATCCAGATTGCTTTAAATGAATAAGAGATAAAAAATATTAATTTGAGATGTATTGTATTTACATACTGTAAAAAAATTTATACAGATGTGGAATGAAACTGTCAATTTTTTTAAAAATATATAAAATGACAAAAGAAAGATGTTATGAATTAGTGAATGGGTATATGAACTAGTGTGAACGAATATAAAAATGCGTTGCTTATAAGCAACGCATTTTTATTTACGCTTTTAATTTCATTACAGTATCAGCATCTGGTGTTACATATACGGTTTGCTGATTGTCGTACGTAACAAAACCAAGTTTTGCACCACTCGGTTTTTTGACATGGCGTATTTTGGTGAAATCTACAGGAACAGAACTAGAATCTTTTGCTTTACTGAAATAGGCAGCGATTTTAGCGGCTTCTAACACAGTTTCTTCGGTAGGTTCAAGAGAACGAATGACAACATGAGACCCAGGGATATCTTTCGTATGTAACCAAATTTCATCACGACGGGCAAACTTCGTTGTTAAATAATCATTTTGTTTATTGTTTTTACCAACGAAAATCTCTGTACCATCACTTGCAAAATATTTGTCCAATACTGGTTTAGTAGGCTTTTTCTTTGCGTTTTTCGTTTTACGATTGCGCATATAACCTTCTTCAGCTAATTCCTCACGAATTTCTTCAATATCTTTTGAAGAAGCAGCTTCCATTTGTTGAAGTAAGCTATCAAAATAAAGAATTTCTTCATTTGTTTTTTCGATTTGTTCTTCTACAACAACAACTGAATTTTTCGCTTTTTGGTACTTTTGGAAATAGCGTTGCGCATTGTCAGATGGTGTTTTTAAAGGATCTAATGTAATTTTTACAGTTCCGCCATTTTCGTCGTAATAGTTAACGACTTCAATATCTTTATCACCTTTTTTCAAAGCGTACATATTGGCTGTAAGTAGTTCTCCAAATAGTTGATATTTATCTGCTTTTCCGGCATCTTGTAATGTTTTTTCTAGTTTAATGAGTTTCTTCTCATTTTTATTTTTTTCGTTTTGCATAAAGCGCTCTAAATCATAAGCTTGTTGTTTTACACGGTCGCGCTCTGCTTTTCCGAAAAAGAAACGGTCTAGCAATTCACTAACAGATGAGAATGTCTTGTCTTCTCCTTGCAAGTGTGCAAGAGGGAAAAGATAAAAGAATTCTTTCCCATTTGAAGTAGTCATTGTTGGTGAATATGTATGAGTTAGTAATGGTTTTTGTATGGAGAAAAATGCGTCAGCTAATGCTTTTTCATTTACCATACCTGCTTTTTTCACTACTTCTTTTGCGAATAACGGTGATATTCCCGTAAAGGTGCCGACAAGCTGTTTATCCATATTTCCAGATAGAAAGTCTAGCGGTCTAATAAATTCATCATTTGTTTCAATCTGAAGTGGGTTAATTTTATGTTGTGCTGGTGGTGCAACATATTCCGCCCCAGCATATACAGTTCGATGTCGGTTTACTGCTAAAGAAACGTGTTTTAAGCTATCTAGAATATTGTTTGTTTTTGTGTCTACTAAAATGATGTTACTATGTCGTCCCATGATTTCAATTACTAATGTTTTTAGCGATTCGTCACCAATTTCATTTCTGCTGCGAACGGTAATTTGAATAATGCGCTCTAAATCAATTTGTTCAATTTTTTCAATGAAACCACCTTCTAGATGCTTGCGGAGAAGCATACAAAACATTGGCGGAAGTGCAGGTGAATCGTAATTTTGATTTGTTAAGTGTAAACGTGCATATGTCGGATGAGCGGAAAGAATCAGTTTTTGATTTTTTCCGTTTGCTCGAATATGTAATAAAATCTCGTATTTTGAAGGTTGGTATATCTTAGAAATTCTTCCTGTGTAAAGAGAATTTGCAATTTCATGTGTAATTGCTCTTGTAAATAATCCATCGAATGCCATAAATGAACACTCCTTTCTAACTAAAAGTTAATTATAGCATTTTTTTGGACGAGGCTGAATAAGCTTTCAATAGAGTATGTCTGGAATCAGGAGGTCGATAGCGGGATGAACTGGTATGGAATGCGCGCACATGAAGTGGAAGAAAGAACGAATACGAATGTGAAGGTTGGACTTACAGAGAAGGAAGCAGAAGGGCGGATAAAAAAATTTGGTACAAATGAATTAGATGAAGCAAAAAGGCCTTCTGCACTGATGGTATTTTTGGCGCAATTTAAAGATTTTATGGTACTTGTTTTGTTTGGTGCAACAATAGTTTCGGCTTTTTTAGGTGAATACATTGATTCTATTGCGATTGTTGCAATTGTTATTATCAATGGTATTCTTGGCTTTTTTCAAGAAAGAAAGGCTGAAAAGTCATTGGAAGCTTTAAAAGAGCTAGCCGCCCCGCAAGTTACTGTACTGCGGAATGGAAAGTGGGTAAAGGCACCGTCTAAAGCACTCGTTTTAGGTGATGTTATTAAATTTTCTAGTGGCGATCGTATTGGGGCGGATGTACGTCTTGTTGAGGCATCGAGTTTATATATCGAAGAATCAGCATTGACAGGAGAGTCAGTACCGGTGCAGAAGAAGGTAGAAGCTTTGCAGGGGCAAGATGTTTCAATTGGTGATCAAAAAAATATGGCTTTTATGGGTACGATGATTACACGAGGAGCTGGCACAGGAGTCGTTGTAGCAACTGGTATGAATACAGCGATGGGTCAAATTGCAAATATGTTACAAAATGCAGAGCAAATGGAAACACCACTGCAAAGAAGATTAGAGCAACTCGGAAAAATATTAATTATTGTGGCTCTTATTTTGACAGCGCTTGTCGTATTAGCGGGTGTGTATCAAGGGAATGAAGTATATCATATGTTTTTAGCAGGCGTGTCTCTAGCTGTTGCTGCTATTCCTGAAGGATTACCAGCAATTGTTACAGTAGCTTTATCGCTTGGTGTACAGCGTATGATTAAAAAGAGAGCAATTGTAAGGAAGTTACCAGCTGTAGAAACGTTAGGATGTGCTTCCGTTATATGCTCTGATAAAACAGGAACAATGACGCAAAACAAAATGATGGTAACGCATATGTGGTCAGGTGGAGAGTTATGGAAAGTGACGGGTCAAGGATATGAACCTAATGGCTCTTTTTTGAAAGGTGAAAAAGAATTTGATCCAGCTAAAACAAAAGCACTTTATCAACTACTCACATTTGGCTCACTATGTAATAACGCAAATATTATTCAAAAGAAAAAGGCGTATGTATTAGATGGAGATCCAACTGAGGGAGCACTTGTAGCTGCAGCAATGAAAGCGGGAATAACGCGTGAGGCACTGAAAGGGAAATTTGAAATTATTCGTGAATTTCCATTTGATTCAACTCGAAAAATGATGAGTGTTATTGTGCGAGATAGAGAGGGGAAAAAGTTTCTTGTTACGAAGGGAGCACCAGATGTCCTCCTACAAATGAGTCAAACGATTTTATGGGGGGATAAGCAACAACCGTTAAGTGAGTTGTATAGAAAAGAAGTACAGGCGGCTATTCATAGCTTAGGTAGTCAAGCGCTTCGAACAATTGCAGTTGCATTTAAGCCATTAAAAGTAACAGATTCTATTGAACATGAACGAGACGTTGAAAAAGATTTTATGTTGGTCGGGATACAGGGAATGATTGATCCGCCAAGACCAGAGGTGGAACAGGCTGTAAAAGAGTGCAGAGAAGCTGGTATTCGAACAGTGATGATTACGGGAGATCATAAAGTGACAGCAATGGCAATTGCGGAACAATTAGGCGTTTTACCACCTGGTGGACGTGTTGTTGAAGGAGTAGAACTCGCAAGTATGGATGTAGAGGAACTAGAAAGTGTTGTAGAAGATACGTATGTATTTGCTCGCGTATCACCTGAACATAAATTAAAAATTGTTAAGGCGTTGCAAAATAAAGGGCATATAGTGGCGATGACAGGTGATGGGGTAAACGATGCTCCCGCTATAAAAACAGCGGATATTGGGATAGCGATGGGAATTACAGGGACAGATGTTGCGAAAGAAGCTTCTTCTCTTGTTTTGCTAGATGATAATTTTGCTACGATTAAATCAGCAATTAAAGAAGGTAGAAATATATACGAGAATATACGTAAGTTTATTCGTTACTTATTAGCATCGAACGTAGGAGAAATTTTAGTCATGTTATTTGCAATGTTACTTGCATTACCGCTGCCGATGGTTCCCATCCAAATTTTATGGGTGAACTTAGTTACTGACGGTTTACCGGCGATGGCATTAGGATTGGATAAGGCGGAAGGAGACGTGATGAAGAGAACGCCGCGTCATCCGAAAGAAGGGGTATTTGCTAGAGGGCTTGCCTGGAAAATTATAAGCCGTGGCTTTCTAATCGGAGCAGTGACGTTAGTGGCGTTTATTATTGCATATAATCAACATCCAAATGAACTGAAATATGCACAAACTGTGGCGTTTGCGACGTTGGTACTTGCACAACTTATTCATGTATTTGATTGCCGAAGTGAACATTCTATCTTCCATCGTAATCCGTTTGGGAACGTGTATTTAGTGGGAGCGGTTATCATTTCTTTACTGTTAATGTTAGTGGTTATATATTACCCACCGCTACAACCGATCTTTAGTACAATGCCAATACAAGCGAGAGATTGGTTGTTAATTGGAGGTTTGTCATCAATTCCGACCTTCTTACTAGTAGGTTCTTTATTAACAGGGAAAAAGGGGAAGAAGGAAAAGCCAGTATTATATAAGAAGGGATTAAACTTGAAATAGTCAATGATATGAAAATATGATATAATTTACAGAAGGTAGTAGAGCCTTGTCTCTATTACCTTTTTCATTGAGTTATTTCATGGCTTGGATGTGATAAAAATGATTTGTAGTATGACAGGATTTGGAAGGTCGAAAGTAGAAAATGATACTTTTCAAATTACAGTAGAAATGAAATCGGTGAACCACCGTTTTCTAGAGATGAGTATTCGACTTCCGAAGCAAATGATGGTATTTGAAGACAAAATTCGTAAAATAATCGCACAGCAAGTTCGACGTGGACGCATAGAAGTGTCTATTAGTATAACGGGTGAAGGGCTTGTTGAAAGAAAATTAAGTGTGAATTGGTCGCTTCTTGAGCAGTACCAATCGATTATGGAAGATATAAAAGGAAAATTTCAATTACAAGATTCTATTACACTCGCGCAATTAATGGCAATGCCAGAAGTAACAGCGATTGAAGAAGCAGAAAATGTAAATGAACAATTTGAGAATAGTTTATATGAGGCTGTTCGCCAAGCTGCTCATATGTTAAAAACGATGAGAGATGGCGAAGGAGAACGATTACATAAAGATATAGCGTATCGTTTACAAGAGATTCACAATTGTGTAAATGCAGTTATTCCGCATGCACCGATTGTTACACAAAAATATCGTGAACGATTAGAAAATCGCTTAAAAGAATTACATAATCAAGATCTAGATGAACAAAGATTGTTAACAGAAGTCGCAATCTTTGCAGAGCGTTGTGATATTCACGAAGAGTTAGTTCGTTTGCAAAGTCATTTAGAGCAATTTTGTGAAACACTGCAGATTGAAGAGCCTGTTGGAAGGAAAATGGATTTCATCGTGCAAGAGATGCATAGAGAAATTAATACGATTGGTTCTAAGGCAAATGACTTAACAATTTCAAAATATGTTGTAGAAATGAAAAATAACCTTGAAAAAATTCGTGAACAAGTACAAAATATTGAGTAGCTTTCAAAAAATATATAAAGTTATACGTGGTGGAGAAATCGGATAGACTTACTAGGAGGCGCAAACTATGGCCATGCGGTTTTTAAATATTGGATACGGAAATATTGTATCTGCTCATCGAATTATTGCTATTGTAAGTCCGGAGTCAGCTCCTATTAAACGAACAGTACAGGAAGCACGCGAACATAATGCTTTGCTTGATGCTACGTATGGGAGAAAAACAAGGGCGGTTATTGTTATGGATGATGGGCATGTTGTATTAAGTCCAATTCAGCCAGAGACGATTGCACATCGTTTGAATAATAAAGAAGATTTAAGTGAGGAAGGGTAGGTTTTACATATTTATGAGAAGTAGAAGAGGATTGCTCATCGTTCTTTCAGGACCTTCTGGGGTTGGTAAAGGAACGGTTCGAAAAGAGCTGTTTAGTCATGAGGATACACGTTTTCAGTACTCCATTTCAGTAACGACACGTAAGCCGCGTGAAGGTGAAGTGGATGGTGTGGATTATTTCTTTAAAGAGAGAGAAGAATTTGAGGAAATGATTCGTAATGAAAAATTACTTGAGTGGGCTGAGTTCGTAGGTAATTATTACGGAACACCGATTGACTATGTTGAAAAAACATTACAAGAAGGAAAAGATGTATTCTTAGAAATTGAAGTGCAAGGAGCAATTCAAGTTAAGAAAGCTTTCCCAGAAGGTGTATTTATTTTCTTAGCACCTCCAAGTTTATCTGAACTAAAGAACCGTATTGTCGGCCGTGGTACAGAAACTGAAGATGTTATTGAAAATCGTTTAACGGTAGCGAAAGAAGAAATCGAAATGATGGACGCTTACGACTATGTTGTAGAAAACGATCAAGTTGAATTAGCTTGTGAAAGAATTAAAGCAATTGTGGTTGGTGAACATTGCCGCCGCGAAAGAGTAGCAAAATACTATAAAGAAATGACGGAGGGTCTATAATTATGTTAAATCCATCAATTGATTCATTATTAACAAAAATCGATTCTAAATACACACTTGTAACAGTAGCTGCAAAACGTGCGCGTGAAATGCAACTTGCTGATAACTGTGTTATCGAGCAACCTGTTTCTCATAAATGTGTGGGTAAATCATTAGAAGAAATCGATGCAGAAGTATTAAAATATGTACCAAGCGAAGACAAGATCATCGATTAAGACATTCTTTTCGACAAATTAAAACATAGACTTTATAATTTTCTATGTAACGGTAACAACCTATTTACAAGTAGGTTGTTATTTTTTTACGATAGGGAAGAGATATTGGTACTGACGAGCTGGGAATTCTGTTTCAGTATTATAAGTTTGAAAAAGAAAGAGGACGAGCCATATGCTAAAAGGGAAAAAGATACTTCTATGTGTAACAGGAGGCATTGCGGTCTTTAAAGCGGCTGCGTTAACTAGTAAATTGACACAAACTGGTGCAATTGTAAAAGTAATGATGAGTGAGTCGGCAATGAAGTTTGTTACGCCTCTTACATTTCAAGCACTTTCTCGCCATGATGTATATACAGATACATTCGATGAGAAAGACTCAGCTGTTATTGCACATATCGATTTAGCAGATTGGGCAGATGTAGTACTTGTTGCACCTGCTACTGCCAATTGTATTGGGAAGTTAGCTAGCGGTATTGCAGACGATATGATTACAACTACTTTGTTAGCGACTACAGCCCCAGTGTGGATTGCACCTGCTATGAATGTGCATATGTATGAAAACAAAATTGTTCAAAAAAATATGATGACGTTAAAAACGTTAGGATATACATTTATTGAGCCTGGAGAAGGTTTTTTAGCGTGTGGTTATGTAGCGAAGGGAAGACTAGAAGAACCTGAAGCAATTATTGCACGGTTAGAAGAGGCTTTTTCAGAGCAAAAACCATTACAAGGAAAAAAAATATTAATAACTGCTGGCCCAACTCGTGAAAAGATTGATCCAGTGCGTTTTATGACCAATTTTTCTTCTGGGAAAATGGGATATGCAATTGCGGAAGTGGCAGCGAACTTAGGTGCTGATGTCATACTTGTTTCGGGACCGACAGTATTAAACCCACCATTACATGTAAATACGGTACAAGTGGAATCTGCACAAGATATGTTAGAAATAGTTCTGCAACATTATCAAAACGTAGATGTTGTCATTAAAACAGCGGCAGTTGCAGATTACCGTCCGAAATATGTTCATGATAATAAAATGAAAAAGAAAAATGGTGATGCTGTAATCGAACTCGAGAGAACAGTAGATATTTTAAAAACGTTAGGTGAGATGAAGGACAAACAGTTACTTATCGGTTTTGCGGCTGAAACGACAAACATAGAGGAATACGCAACGAAAAAATTACGTGAGAAAAATGCGAATATGATTGTTGCGAACGATGTAAAGGCGCAAGGAGCTGGATTTGGTACAGATACGAACATTGTAACAATGTATAGGAAAGATGGAGAAGTTATAGAGTTGCCACTTTTAACGAAGAAAGAGGTTGCTCGTGAAATATTAAAGCAAATTGAAATGATGTTAGAAGATGATCGTCTATGATATTTGCAAGTGTAATTGTTGATGTACCTGCACGTCAGACAGATCGACCATTTGATTATATTATCCCTAAAAAATGGGAAGATATTGTCCAGACGGGCATGCGTGTAGTAGTTCCGTTTGGCCCAAGGAAATTGCAAGGTTTTATTATTGGGATCAAAGATTCGGTTGAAGTAGAAAGTAAGAAGTTAAAGACAATCCATGAAATATTAGATGTAACACCGGTTTTAAACGAGGAATTATTAAAGCTTGGATATTGGCTTACAAGTGAAACGTTATGTTATATGATTTCAGCTTTTCAAGTCATGCTTCCAACGGCGATAAAAGCAACGTATAAAAAGCGTCTACAAATTCGTAAACAAGAAGATGTAGCACCTGAACTACTGTTTTTATTTCAAGACAAAGAAGCGATAGATTGGGAAGCAATTGAGACGCAGCCACACCTATACCGCACGATTCAACAAGAAATTAAAAATGGCACGATTGAAGTTGTTTATCAGGTAAAAGATAAAGTACAAAAGAAGAAACAAAGAGTCGTTCAACCGGAATTGTCAGAAGATAAATTAGAATTAGCAGCATTTGAACTGAAAAGTAAAAAACAACAAGATGTACTCTATTATTTTGTGGAAAATTATAAAAGTGTGCCGTTGAAAGTGATAACAGAAGAGTTGCAAATAACAGATGCTCCGATTAAAGCACTTGTTAAAAAGGGGCTAATCTCAGAAAAGTATGTGGAAGTATATCGGAATCCATATGACGATGATGATTTTGAACAAACGAAACCATTCCCACTTACGGAGGAACAAAAGCAAGTTATTGCACCGATTTTATCATCAATTACAAATGAAACTTACAATCCATTTTTACTATATGGTGTTACAGGAAGCGGAAAAACAGAAGTATATTTACAATCTATAGCAGCGGTGCTCGAGAAAGGAAAAGAAGCTATTGTGCTTGTTCCTGAAATTGCACTAACGCCTCAGATGGTAGATCGTTTTAAAGGTAGATTTGGCTCGCAAGTTGCGGTTCTTCATAGTGCGCTGTCTGTTGGAGAAAAATATGATGAATGGCGTAAGATTTTAAGAAAAGAAGTGAAAGTTGTAGTTGGTGCACGTTCAGCTGTATTTGCTCCTTTTGAAAATTTAGGGATTATTATTATTGATGAGGAGCATGAATCGAGCTATAAGCAAGAAGATAATCCGAGGTATCATGCAAGGGATGTAGCTGTGTGGAGAGGACAATATCATAAATGTCCTATCGTTCTTGGTAGTGCAACACCGACACTTGAATCGTTTGCAAGAGCGAAAAAAGGTGTGTATGAATTACTAACGATGGAAAAGCGTATGAACGAACAAGCCTTACCGACAGTAGAGATTGTTGATATGCGTGAGGAACTTCGTGACGGGAATCGTTCCATGTTTTCGAAAGCGCTGCATGAAAAAATAGCAGATCGATTAGAAAAGAAAGAACAAATGGTGCTCTTTTTAAATAGAAGAGGTCATTCTACATTTGTTATGTGCCGTGATTGCGGGTATGTTGTACAATGTCCGCATTGTGATATCTCGCTGACATATCATAAAATGAACCATCGTTTAAAATGTCATTATTGCAGTTACGAAGAGAATATGCCGAATGCATGTCCTGCGTGTCAAAGTACATATATTCGTTTCTTTGGTACAGGTACACAAAAGGTAGAAGAAGAAATTACAAAATTATTTCCAGAGGCACGAGTCATTCGAATGGATGTAGATACGACAAGTCGCAAAGGAATGCATGAAAAATTATTAAAGGCGTTCGGGGAAGAAAAAGCAGATATATTACTTGGAACACAAATGATTGCGAAAGGATTAGATTTTCCTAAAGTAACGCTTGTCGGGGTTTTAACTGCAGATACGATGCTTCACTTACCTGATTTTCGAGCGAGTGAAAAGACCTATCAGTTATTGACGCAAGTAAGTGGACGAGCAGGCAGACATGAATTACCAGGGGAAGTTATAATTCAAACCTATACGCCAGAACATTACAGTATAGAGTTAGCAAAGAACCAACAATATGATGTGTTTTTTGACCAAGAAATGCAAATGAGACGAACAAGACAATATCCACCTTATTACTATGTTGTACTTGTAACAGTATCTCATCCGGAATTATTAAAGGCCGTGCAAGTGACGGAAAAAATTGCCATGTATTTACGGTCGCACTGCACAGAGCAAACGATGGTGTTAGGACCGGTTGCTTCAGCAATTCCAAGGATAAAAGATAGATATCGTTATCAATGCATGATAAAATACAAACGGGAACCAAACTTAAAGAACGTGCTCAAAATGGTAAATGAACATTATCAAGCAGAAATGCAAAAAGAGCTACAAATCTCAATTGATTTTAATCCAACAATGTTAATGTAGCGGAGGGAAATATGGCAGTTTTAGAAATAGTAAAGCATCCAAATGAAGTGTTAGAAACACCATGTGAAAGAGTAATTAACTTTGATAAAAAGTTAGTGAAATTGTTGAAAGATATGCATGAAACAATGTTAATTGCGGACGGAGTCGGTTTAGCTGCGCCTCAAGTAGGTGTAAGCTTGCAAGTTGCGGTAGTTGATATCGGTGATGATACGGGGAAAATCGAGTTAATCAATCCATCGATACTAGAAAAACGTGGTGAACAAGTAGGTCCCGAAGGTTGTCTAAGCTTCCCGGGACTTTATGGTGAAGTAGAACGTGCGGATTATATTAAAGTACGTGCGCAAAATCGCCGAGGTAAAGTATTTTTACTAGAAGCAGAAGGATTTTTAGCACGTGCAATTCAACATGAAATCGATCATTTACACGGTGTGTTATTTACATCGAAAGTGACAAGATATTATGAGGAAAACGAATTAGAATAGGTATTAAAAGGAGCGGTTTTTAAATGATAAAAGTAGTATTTATGGGAACACCGGACTTTTCAGTGCCGGTGCTTCGTCGTCTTATCGAGGATGGATATGACGTAGTGGGTGTTGTAACACAACCTGATCGTCCGGTAGGTAGAAAAAAGGTTTTAACGCCTACTCCAGTTAAAGTTGAAGCGGAGAAACATGGTATTCCGGTGCTACAGCCACTGAAAATTCGTGAAAAAGACGAATATGAAAAAGTATTAGCACTAAAGGCGGATTTAATTGTAACAGCTGCGTTTGGTCAGATTGTACCAAACGAAATTTTAGAAGCACCAAAGTACGGATGTATTAATGTCCATGCATCATTACTTCCAGAGCTTCGCGGTGGTGCACCGATTCATTATGCGATCATGGAAGGAAAAGCGAAAACAGGCATTACAATTATGTATATGGTAGAAAAATTAGATGCTGGTGATATCTTAACGCAAGTAGAAGTGGAAATTGACGAGCGTGAAACGACGGGCTTGTTATTCGATAAGTTAAGTGAAGCAGGAGCACATCTTCTATCTAAAACAGTACCTTTATTAATTCAAGGTAAGCTAGAACCAATTAAACAAAATGAAGATGAAGTAACGTTCGCATATAATATAAAACGTGAGCAAGAGAAAATTGATTGGACAAAAACAGGTGAAGAAGTATACAATCACATTCGCGGATTGAATCCATGGCCAGTTGCTTATACAACTTTAGCAGGACAAGTTGTTAAAGTATGGTGGGGAGAAAAAGTACCTGTAACGAAATCAGCTGAAGCGGGTACAATAGTAGCTCTTGAAGAAGATGGATTTGTTGTTGCAACAGGGAATGAGACAGGTGTTAAAATCACTGAATTGCAACCTTCTGGTAAAAAACGTATGAGTTGTTCGCAATTTTTACGTGGCACAAAACCTGAAATTGGAACGAAGTTAGGAGAAAATGCATGAGACCAAATGTTCGTGAGTTAGCTCTTGATGGCTTAATCCAAGTAGAAAAAAGTGGTGCATACAGTAACTTACTTTTAAATAATCTAATTGAAAAAAATGCAATTGATAGAAAAGATATTGGTTTGTTAACTGAAATTGTATATGGAACGATTCAACGTCGTGACACATTAGATTATTATTTACAGCCTTTTTTAAAAAAGAAGGTTGAGGCGTGGGTAAGAGTATTACTTCGCTTATCTTTATATCAAATGATTTATTTAGACCGAGTGCCCGAAAGAGCGGCTATTCATGAAGCGGTTGAGATTGCAAAGCGTCGCGGGCATAAAGGGATTGCTGGTATGGTGAACGGTGTATTACGTTCGATTCAGAGAGAAGGGGTACCTTCTGTAGATGAAATCAAGGATCCAGTAGAACGTTTGGCAATTGCAACAAGTCATCCAGTTTGGCTTGTTCAAGACTGGGCTTCTGAATATGGTTTAGAGACAGCAGAGAAAATGTGTGAAGTGAACATGTTACCCCCAGTACCAACAGCGCGTGTAAATGTTGATAAAATAACAGTAGAAGAAGCAATTGAGTTGTTGGCTAGTGAAGGTATAGAAGCGAAGCGCGGCGATTTATCAGAGGATGCAATTCAAATTGAAAGAGGGAATGTAGCGCATACAGATGCGTTCAAAAAAGGGTTTCTTTCTATTCAAGATGAAAGTTCTATGCTTGTAGCACGCGTTTTAGAACCGAATGAGGGAGATGTAGTTCTTGATAGTTGTGCTGCTCCGGGCGGAAAAACAACGCACATTGCAGAGCGATTAAAAGGAACTGGTCAAGTCATGTCTCTTGATTTACATGCACACAAAGTACGTTTAATTAAACAACAAGCAGAGCGACTTGGTCTAGAGAATGTCGAAACAAAAGCACTAGATGCTAGAAAAGCACAAGAACAATTTGCGAATGAAACGTTCGATAAAATATTAGTAGATGCACCATGTTCTGGATTTGGTGTAATTAGACGTAAACCTGATATTAAGTTAGGTAAAGATAAAGGCGATAGTGAAAGATTATCGACGATTCAACTTGCAATACTAGAAAAAATAGCACCATTGTTAAAACAAGGTGGTCGCCTTGTTTATAGTACGTGCACAATTGAAAAAATAGAAAATGAACAAGTAATAAAGCAATTTTTAAAAGAGCATCCTGAATTTGAATGGGATACTACGATAAAAGATCGCATGCCAGAAAAGTTAAATCCGTATATTGATGAAGGTCAAGTACGAATTTTACCGCATTATTTTGCAACAGATGGCTTTTATATTGCTTGTTTAAGGAAGAAGGTGTAGCATCGTGGAAACGACTGTGAGAAAACAAAAGAAAAATCTAGAAACGAAAAAACCATCAATTTATTCTTTACAACTTCATGAAATGCAAGATTGGTTAAAGGAACAAGGAGAACCAAAATTCCGTGCAGGACAAATCTTTGATTGGCTATATAAAAAACGTGTAAAAAATTATGAGGATATGTCGAATCTTTCTAAAGGATTACGCGATAAATTGTCGAATTCCTTTGATATTACTACTTTAAATACATTGGTAAAACAAACATCTTCTGATGGAACTATTAAATTCTTATTCCAATTATATGATGGTTATTCTATTGAAACAGTGTTAATGCGACATGAATATGGAAATTCTATTTGTGTAACAACACAGGTTGGATGCCGTATTGGTTGTACGTTCTGTGCATCTACACTTGGTGGGTTAAAACGAAACTTAGAGGCTGGAGAGATTGTAGCGCAAGTAGTAGAAGTGCAACGTGCACTTGATGAAACAGAAGAACGTGTAAGTTCGCTTGTTGTTATGGGAATTGGAGAGCCGTTTGAT
The DNA here is from genome assembly GCF_040459695.1 of Bacillus cereus group sp. RP37. Lineage (NCBI taxonomy): Bacteria > Bacillati > Bacillota > Bacilli > Caryophanales > Bacillaceae > Bacillus > Bacillus cereus group sp. RP37. Next base: position 1,549,464 of record NZ_JARVHP010000001.1, read on the forward strand.
AATTACGACAACTTAATGTCATTCTTACGCATTGTAAACCATGAAAAAGGAATTCATATTGGTGCAAGACATATGACAGTTTCAACAAGTGGGATTGTTCCAAAAATTTACAAGTTCGCTGAAGAAGATATGCAAATTAATTTTGCGATTTCATTGCATTCTGCAAATACAGAGTTACGTTCAAAATTAATGCCGATTAACCGTGCTTATAAGCTACCAGACTTAATGGAAGCTGTTAAATACTATGTAAATAGAACAGGGCGTCGTATTACGTTTGAATATGGCTTATTTGGAGGGGAAAATGACCAAGTTGAGCAAGCTGAAGAACTTGCTGCGCTTTTAAAAGGTGTAAAATGTCATGTAAACTTAATTCCGGTAAACTACGTACCTGAACGTGATTATGTACGTACGCCACGTGAACAAATTTTCTTATTTGAAAAAACGTTAAAAGATCGTGGAGTGAATGTAACGATTCGCCGTGAACAAGGTCATGATATTGATGCAGCCTGCGGTCAGTTGCGTGCGAAGGAGCGTAAAGAAGAGACGAGGTGACGAGATGAAAGCCGTGTTTCTATCGGATAAAGGAAAAGTTCGTCAACATAATGAAGATAGTGCAGGAGTTTTTCACAATTTAGATGGAAATATTTTAGCGGTAGTAGCAGATGGAATGGGAGGTCATCGAGCTGGTGATGTAGCTAGCTCGATGACCATTCAATTATTCCATGATTATTGGAAGCAAACGCATAATATGAATGAACCAAAAAAAGTAGAAGAGTGGTTACATACGAGTGTTGGGATTATTAATGAGCGTATATATGAGTACTCTAAGCAACATGTAGAATGTAATGGTATGGGAACAACACTTATAATAGCGATTTGTACGCCAAACTTTGTGACAATAGGTCATATAGGAGATAGTCGTTGTTATATGGTATCAGAGGGAGAAATCTCGCTTGTAACGGAAGATCACTCACTTGTAAATGAACTTGTGAGACATGGTGAAATTTCAAAAGAAGACGCAGAATATCACCCGAAAAAGAATGTTTTGTTAAGAGCATTAGGAACAGAAGAAAAAGTCGGATTAGATGTTAAAACATTGGTGCTTGAGGAAGATGATCAGTTACTCCTTTGCTCTGATGGATTATCTAACAAAGTTTCTATTGTGGATATGCAACAAATTTTACAGTTAAATGAACAGCTTGAAACTAAGGGACAATGTCTCATTCAATTGGCGAATGATCGTGGCGGAGAAGATAATATCACCCTTGTTCTTATTGATTATGCGGGTTCGACAAACGAAAGTAGGTGAAGTGCAACGTGCTGATTGGAAAACGCTTAAATGACCGTTATAAGCTGCTGAAAATGATTGGTGGCGGTGGAATGGCCAATGTGTATTTAGCTCATGATGATATACTGGGCCGGGATGTAGCGGTAAAAATATTAAGACTCGACTACTCAAATAACGAAGAGTTTATTAAACGTTTCCATCGAGAAGCGCAGTCTGTTACAACGTTGTCGCATCCAAATATTGTGAATATGTATGATGTCGGAGAAGAAGATGGTATATATTATCTTGTAATGGAGTACGTACCAGGACAAACATTGAAGCAATACATAATTGAGCGAGGAATGTTACCTATAGGAGAAGCTCTTGATATTATGGAGCAATTAACATCCGCCATGGCACACGCCCATCATTTTGAAATTGTGCACCGTGATATTAAACCGCACAATATTTTAATTCGAGCTGATGGAGTAATAAAAGTAACAGATTTTGGAATTGCGACAGCTACAAGTGCAACAACAATTACACATACAAATTCGGTACTTGGTTCGGTACATTACTTATCACCAGAACAAGCGCGTGGCGGGATAGCAAATAAACAATCAGATATTTATTCCCTGGGGATCGTTATGTTTGAGTTGTTAACAGGAAGACAACCGTTTTCTGGCGAATCTGCTGTTGCTATAGCTTTAAAACATTTACAAAGTGAAATTCCGTCTCCAAAAAGATGGAATGAAAATATTCCGCAAAGTGTCGAAAATATTATATTAAAGGCAACTGCGAAAGATCCGTTTCATAGATATCAATCTGCCAATGCGATGAAACGAGATATTGAAACTGCGCTATATCCAGAGAGGATAAATGAGCAGCCATTTTACATACCGGAAGATATGGAAGCGACAAAAGCGATTCCCATTATTCAACAAGAACAATTATTCGAAAATGTAACTGATGAAACGATTGTTTTAAAAGTAAGTAAAATGGATGAACAGGTAAGAAAAGAAGAAACGGAATTAAATAAGAAGAAAAAACGAAGTAATAAATGGCTCAAAGTTTTAATTACGACATTTTTACTTTTAGCGATTGGAATAACGTTAGCGCTTACTGTTATTCCGGGATTCTTCATTCCAAAAGATGTAAAAGTCCCTGATGTGGCTGGTATGAAATATACGACAGCAGTAAATACACTAGTTGAAAAAGGTTTTGAGATTACGGAACCTAATATTGTATATACAGACGATGTTGAAGCCGGTGATGTGATAAAAACAGATCCTGTGGCAGGAAGAGTCGTGAAAGAAAACTCTAAAATTACTATCTATCAATCAGGTGGAAAAAAGAAAAATAAGATGAGTGATCTCACAGGAAAAGATTTTGAGAGTATAAGGAATGAATTAGAAGAAAAATATAAACAAGTTACAATAAATTATATTGAAAATGATAGGCCAAAAGGTGAAATCGTAGAGCAAATTCCAACGCCTGATCAAATGGTAGTAGAGGCGGAACAAGAACTGAAAATTTGGGTAAGTAAAGGTCCTTATCAAATTAGACCAGGTGATTTTTCGGGATGGACTGAAAATAGCGTAAATGGTTATTTGAATGAGAGAAAACTAACTCCAGATATAAAACGAGAGTATTCCGATACTGTTGATAAAGGACTTGTAATTTCGCAATCTCCAAAACCAGGAACGCCGTTAAAAGAAGGAGATAAAGTGACGATTATCATCTCAGAAGGTCCTAAGCCGAAAGTAACGAAAACAGTGAAAGTGGATAATATTTCTATTCCGTATGAGTCTTCTATAATAGGTGAGAAAAAACCGCAAACAATAGAAATTTATAAAGAAGATATGCAACAAAAAATGGATAGACCAATTGAAACTAGAACAATTTCAGAGTCGGCAACTATTTCATTAGAATTTGTAATTCAAGAAGGTACAAAAGGACACTATAAAATTGTACGAGATGGTGTAACGATTATCGACAAAGAAGTACCATACCCAACTCAATAATAATGAATTCCATTTTCTTTCTAGAGAGGATGGAATGTATTACTCTTGCCTGTTATGCTTTCTACATATAGTGGACTGTATAACAGGCAAAAATATATGATTCAAAAAGCTATAAAAGTGATACTGTTATAAATAATATTTTACATTTGATGGTAGATTAAATATATTAACTTGTATATATGACAGGTTTTGAAATAAGTATTTAAAGAATTTTAATCCAGTCAATATTAATTACAGCCTCACTTTATACAAAATAAAGGAGAATTATATGCCAGAAGGAAAAATTGTAAAAGCTCTAAGTGGGTTTTATTATGTGCAGCATGAAGAAGGGATTACACAATGTCGCGGGCGTGGTGTGTTCAGAAAAAATAAAATTACACCACTGGTAGGAGACCAAGTTGTTTTTCAAGCAGATAATCCAAGCGAAGGATACGTGCTTGAAGTATTTGATCGAAAAAATGAACTTGTTAGGCCTCCTATTGCTAATGTTGATCAAGCAATTCTCGTTTTCTCTGCAGTAGAACCGGATTTTAATCCGGGACTGTTAGATCGATTTTTAGTGCTGATTGAATATCATAACATTAAGCCGATTATTTGCATTAGTAAGATGGATTTAGTGGATGAAAAAATGAGAGATGCTGTTGAATCTTATGCGAATGACTATCGTGAGATGGGATATGATGTATTATTTACATCTATAAATACCTCGGAAAGTATTGATATTTTAAAACCATTCTTAGAAGGCTGTGTTTCTGTTGTTGCAGGGCAATCTGGTGTTGGAAAATCTTCTATGCTTAACGTTTTACGTCCAGATTTAGAACTGAAAACGAATGATATTTCCTCACATTTAGGACGCGGGAAACATACGACAAGACACGTGGAATTAATTGCGGTTGGAAGCGGACTAGTTGCAGATACACCTGGTTTTAGTTCACTTGATTTCATAGATATAGAGGTAGAAGATCTTACATATTGTTTTCCAGAGTTGAAAGAAGCGAGCCAATACTGTAAATTTAGAGGGTGTACACATCTTTCTGAACCGAAATGTGCTGTAAAGGCTGCGGTTGAAGAAGGGAAAATTACAGAATATCGTTATAAGAATTATAAACAATTCGTAGAAGAAATTAGAGAGAGAAAGCCGAGGTATTAGTTATGATTAAAATTGCACCATCGATCTTATCAGCAGATTTTTCAAAATTAGGGGAAGAGATTAAAGATGTAGAAAAAGGCGGAGCGGATTACATTCACGTCGATGTAATGGATGGACATTTCGTACCAAATATTACGATTGGACCATTAATTGTAGAGGCTATCCGTCCGATTACATCGTTACCATTAGATGTACATTTAATGATTGAAAATCCAGATAACTATATCCCGACTTTCGCAAAAGCGGGAGCGGATATTATTACTGTTCATGTAGAGGCGTGCCCTCATCTGCATCGTACAATTCAGTTAATTAAATCTCATGGCATTAAAGCGGGAGTTGTGTTAAATCCGCATACGCCAGTTTCAACGATTGAGCATGTATTAGAAGATATAGATATGGTATTACTTATGACAGTAAACCCTGGATTTGGTGGACAGAAATTTATCCATTCTGTATTACCGAAAATTAAACAAGTTGCAGAAATGGTTAAAGAGCGCAATCTAGAAGTGGAAATTGAAGTTGATGGTGGTGTAAACGCTGAAACAGCAAGACTTTGTGTTGAATCAGGAGCAAATGTACTTGTAGCTGGATCAGCAGTATACAATCAAAAAGACCGCGGTGAAGCAATTCGTGTCATTCGTGGATAATGAATGAACGAGTCTTTATCCCAGTGAATCTTCTAGTGTAGTAAGTGTTCACTATTTACAAAGGATAGAGAAAAAATATGTAAAAAGGCAATCTACCGAATGGCAGATTGCCTTTTTACAATAGAAGGGGAAGGAAACATGATTATTCATATTTTAGCGGGCGGACCTGCGGAATATTGTGCAGATTTTTCTCGATATGAAAATGAGAAAGTAGTGTGGGCGGCAGTTGATAGAGGTGTATATCGTTTATTAAAAGGAGGAATTACTCCAGCTGTTGCGTTTGGGGATTACGATTCGGTCACAGAAGAGGAATTAGTATGGATGGACCAGCAAACAAATGACTTACATATTGTTCCTCGTGAAAAAGATCAAACAGATTTAGAAATTGCGATTAACTGGGCGTTAGAACAAAATCCGACATTGATTCGTATTTTTGGTGCCACCGGTGGAAGGCTGGATCATGGTTTAGCAAATATACAGATGCTTTTAAGAGGGTTAGAAGTAGAGATAGAAATGTGTATTGTAGACAATAAAAATGAAATAAGCGTGAAAAAAGTGGGTACACATATAATTGAAGACAATAAAAATTTCCCTTATGTATCTTTTGTGCCAGTTACTGAAATAGTGGAAGGGATTACATTACTTGGTTTTAAATATCCTCTAACTAATAAAACAATAGAATGGGGATCAACACTTTGTATTAGTAATGAACTCGTTGAGGAAAAAGGTACTTTTTCATTTACTTCTGGCATATTAATGGTGATAAGAAGCACTGATTAAAGAAACAATTTTGCTCCTTACATCATATAGTGAACAAGTGGAGTAATGGGGATTAGGAGGGAAACCATGAGATTTTATACAATTAAGTTACCTAAATTTCTTGGTGGAATTGTTCGTGCCATGTTAAATACCTTCAAAAAAGATTAAAAAAAGCACCTATTACCGGTGCTTTTTCCATTGTCATAGTAAAAAAAGAGCCTAGCGGCTCTTTTTTTTATTATTAAACACGTTCGATTTTGCCAGATTTTAATGCTCTAGCAGAAACGTAAACACGTTGAACTTTTCCGTCGATGCGTACGCGAACTTTTTGAAGGTTAGCGCCCCATTTACGTTTTGTAGCGTTCATTGCGTGAGAACGAGAGTTACCAGAACGAGCTTTTCTTCCAGTGATAGCACAAACACGAGCCATTTATATTTCCCTCCCTTGATACCTTACCATACGTAATTTTTCAATGTTAGTCTTTTTTGCGATGCTAAAAACACTACTATAATTTAACACAACTAAAAAGAGAATGCAACACCGTAGAAAAAAGAAATCAAGAAAAATTACTTGACACCATATGTCGATGATGAAAAGTTGAAATCAAGAAAAATTACTTGACATATTATAGTGGTACATGTTGTATAATAACAATGGACTATTTTGCTCATCATAAAAAATGTGATTTAAAACATAAAATATGAGAGTGAAAAGAAAGAACGATGGAATTTTCTTTAAAAAGATTATATGATAGTAACTAAAGTAGTCTAGCTCACTTTCACCATTTATGAAGGGGGAAACGAGATGTCAATTGAAATTAAAACGAAGTATGGTCAAATTGATATTAGTACAGATGTAATTGCAACAATTGCTGGAGGTGCCGCAGTAGATTGCTACGGTATCGTAGGTATGGCATCAAAAAATCAATTAAAAGATGGTTTAACAGACATTTTACGAAAAGAAAATTTCACTAGAGGTGTTATTGTTCGTAAAGATGAAGATGAAGTACATATTGATATGTATATTATTGTGAGCTATGGTACGAAAATTTCAGAAGTAGCACATAACGTGCAGACGAAAGTGAAATATACATTAGATCAAACTGTAGGACTAGCAGTAGATTCTGTAAACATCTACGTACAAGGTGTTAAAGTAATAAACTTGTAATGTGCATTAAGGAGGAAAATCTGTGTCAATTCAAAAAATTGATGGGAAACGTTTATCACAAATGATCATGCAAGGAGCGAATAATTTAACAAATAATGTTCAGCTTGTTGATGCATTAAACGTATTTCCAGTTCCAGATGGCGATACCGGTACAAACATGAACTTATCGATGACTTCAGGCGCACGTGAAGTGAAAGAAAACCCTTCACAGCACGCTGGTAAAGTCGGTGTAAGTTTAGCCAAAGGATTATTAATGGGAGCTCGTGGTAACTCTGGTGTTATTTTATCTCAGTTATTCCGTGGTTTCTCTAAATCCATTGAACAAAAAGAAGAATTAACAACAGTTGATTTTGCTGCAGCTTTAGATGCTGGGGTAGAAGCGGCTTACAAAGCGGTTATGAAACCGATTGAAGGAACGATTTTAACGGTTGCAAGAGAAACGGGTAAATATGCAGTGACAGTTGCGAAAAAACAGCGCGACTTTGTTTTGTTTATGGAAGACGTTGTGAAAGAAGCGAATGCATCGTTAAATCGTACGCCAGATTTATTACCTGTATTAAAACAAGTTGGCGTTGTAGATAGCGGTGGTAAAGGTCTTGTTGTTGTATATGAAGGATTTTTAGCTGACTTAAAAGGAGAAACGATTTCTTCTAATGTATCTGCCCAACCATCTATGAATGACATGGTACGCGCAGAACATCACCGTAGTGTACAAAGCCAATTGAGTACAGAAGATATAAAGTATGGATATTGTACGGAATTCATGGTGAAATTAGAGCCTGAAAAAATGAAGGAACATAATTTCTCTGAACAAAAATTCCGTGAAGATATTAGTGTATACGGAGATTCACTACTTGTTGTATCAGATGATGAGGTTGTTAAGGTTCATATTCATGCGGAACATCCTGGAGATCCTATGAATTATGGACAACGCTATGGTAGTTTAATTAAGATTAAAGTAGAAAATATGCGTGAACAGCATACAGCTTTATTAGATGAGCCTGCTATGATGCCTGAGCCGACTAGCCAGTCTAAAGAGAAACAACCGTATGGTATCGTAACTGTAGCTATGGGATCTGGTATCAAAACTTTATTTGAGAGCATTGGCGCGACGAAAGTAATCGAAGGTGGCCAAACGATGAATCCAAGTACGGAGGATATTGTGAAGGCGATTGAAGAAGCGAACGCTGAAAAAATCATTATTTTACCGAACAACGGAAATATCGTGATGGCAGCAGAACAAGCAGCGTCAGTTGTTGATCAAGAAGTGATTGTTATTCGTTCAAAAACAGTTCCTCAAGGTATGGCTGCAATGTTAGCATTTAATCCAGTTGGAACGTTAGAAGAGAATGAAGAAAACATGAAAGAAGCTTTATCTCATGTGAAAACCGGTCAAATTACGTATGCTGTACGTGATACGGAAATTGATGGTGTAGCAATTCAAAAAGATGATTTCATGTGTATTGCAGATGGAAAAATCGTATCAACAAATGCTGCAAAAGTAGGAGCTGCGAAGCAATTACTAGAAGCACTTATTGATGAAGATTCTGAAATTGTAACGATTCTACAAGGTGAAGATGCAACTGACGAAGAAGTAGCTGAGTTAGTTGAATTTGTAGAAGAGAATTTTGAAGATGCAGAAGTAGAAGTACATGCTGGAAACCAACCGGTGTATTCGTTCATCTTCTCTGTAGAATAAGCAAAAATTCATTTTGAAGATAAATGGATTACTTACTTGCTAATGGATAAGAAGTAATAATATGAAGTTTATTACTAGTTTTTATTCAAAAGGCTAGCATATTGAAGATAAAAAAGAGCCTTGCTGCTAATAGTGAGGCTCTTTTCTTTCGTGTTGCTTATGAGGGATTTGAGTAGTTTCTCTTAGAATGCCTATGATAGAATATATAGGGTGAAAGAGAGCGATTACAGATGTCCATCATGTTAATGGATAATGAATCAAAGAAAATAATGTGACGGAGCGTGAGAATCTTGAATGAAGTTGTACAAGTTCCTGTTACGGATGTAAAGGGAATCGGAGGAGAAACATCTGAATTACTACACGAGATGGGAATTTATACAGTTTCTCATCTATTAGAACATTTTCCGTACCGTTATGAAGATTATGCGATGAAAGATCTTGCTGAAGTAAAGCATGATGAACGTGTAACAGTTGAGGGGAAAGTTCATAGTGCTCCTTTGCTGCAATATTATGGGAAGAAGAAGTCTCGTCTTACGGTTCGTGTCCTCGTCGGTCGTTATTTAATTACAGCTGTATGTTTTAATAGGCCGTACTATAAGCAGAAGTTAAGTTTGGATGAAACGGTAACGATTACTGGTAAATGGGATCAGCACCGTCAAACGATTGCGGTATCAGAGCTTCATTTTGGACCGGTTGTACGTCAACAAGAAGTAGAGCCTGTATACTCAGTAAAAGGGAAACTTACAGTAAAACAGATGCGCCGTTTTATTGCACAAGCGTTAAAGGAGTATGGAGATTCTATAGTCGAAGTGTTACCAGATGGATTGCTAAGTCGATATAAATTATTGCCGCGTTATGAAGCGCTTCGGGCGTTGCATTTTCCAGCAGGGCAGGAAGATTTAAAACAAGCACGTCGCCGTTTTGTATATGAGGAGTTTTTCTTATTTCAGCTGAAAATGCAAACGTTACGAAAAATGGAGAGGGAAAATTCGAAAGGGACGAAAAAAGAAATTCCTTTAGCAGAATTGCAAGAGTTTATCGATGCACTTCCGTTTCCGTTAACTGGCGCGCAACGCCGGGTTGTAGATGAAATTATGAAAGATATGACATCTCCATATCGGATGAATCGTCTGTTGCAAGGTGATGTAGGTTCTGGGAAAACAGTCGTTGCAGCGATTGGCCTTTATGCAGCGAAATTAGCACATTATCAAGGTGCTTTAATGGTTCCTACAGAAATTTTAGCAGAACAACATTATCAATCGCTCGCAGAGACGTTCTCGCACTTTGGTATGCAGGTTGAATTGTTAACAAGTTCTGTTAAAGGTGTAAGACGTCGAGAGATTTTGGCGAAATTAGAACAAGGGGAAATAGATATCCTTGTCGGAACACATGCTTTAATTCAAGATGAAGTTATCTTTCATAGGTTAGGTCTCGTTATTACTGATGAACAACATCGATTTGGTGTAGCGCAGCGACGAGTTTTAAGGGAGAAAGGTGAAAGTCCAGACGTATTATTTATGACGGCGACCCCAATTCCACGTACGTTAGCAATTACTGCATTTGGAGAGATGGATGTCTCTATAATCGATGAGATGCCAGCTGGTAGAAAGGTAATTGAAACATACTGGGCAAAACATGATATGTTAGACCGGGTTCTCGGTTTTGTGGAGAAGGAGATAAAAAAAGGAAGACAAGCATATGTAATTTGTCCCCTTATTGAAGAATCTGAGAAACTTGATGTACAAAATGCTATCGACTTACATAGTATGCTGACTCATCATTATCAAGGGAAATGCCAAGTCGGATTAATGCATGGAAGACTATCATCTCAAGAAAAAGAAGAGATAATGGGACAATTTAGTGAAAATAAAGTGCAAATTCTTGTGTCGACAACAGTTGTTGAAGTAGGTGTGAACGTACCGAATGCGACTGTAATGGTTATTTATGACGCGGAGCGTTTCGGTTTATCACAGCTCCATCAGCTTAGGGGGCGTGTTGGACGTGGTAGTGAACAATCATATTGTTTATTAATCGCGGATCCGAAATCGGAAACAGGAAAAGAGCGAATGCGTATTATGACCGAAACGAATGATGGATTTGTATTGTCAGAAAAAGATTTAGAGTTAAGAGGTCCTGGAGATTTCTTTGGAAGTAAGCAAAGTGGTTTACCAGAATTCAAGGTTGCTGATATGGTACATGATTATCGAGCGTTAGAAACAGCGAGACAAGACGCGGCGTTACTAGTAGATTCAGAAGCGTTTTGGCATAATGATCAGTATGCTGCGCTACGTACGTATCTTGACGGGACAGGTGTGTTCCAGGGAGAGAAGCTCGATTAAAGAGAGGCAACAAAAGTTTTTGTTGCATTCTACTTTTAATGATTATATACTACTGTTAGTACCTAGTCATAAAAAACGGATGGTGCGGTATGAAAAAAAGAAGAAGTAAAAAAGAAAGACAAGAATTATTACAACAAACAATAGAAACGAATCCTTTTATTACGGATGAAGATTTAGCAGAAAAATTTCAAGTGAGTATACAAACCGTACGTCTTGATCGTATGGAATTATCTATTCCTGAATTAAGAGAAAGAATTAAACATGTAGCTACAAAGCAACATGAAGAAGATGTGAAATCTTTACCGTTAGAAGAGGTTGTCGGCGAAATTATCGATATAGAATTAGATAGACATGCGATTTCTATCTTTGAAGTGAAGGTAGAACACGTATTTAAAAGAAATCAAATTGCCCGTGGGCATCATTTGTTTGCACAAGCAAACTCACTAGCTGTTGCGGTTATTGATGAAGAATTAGCTTTAACTGCAAAGTCTACCATTCGATACATTCGTCCTGTAAAATTAGGGGAGCGTGTTGTTGCAAAAGCGCGCGTTGAAGATGTAGAGAATGATAAAGGACGGACCGTTGTCAAAGTGCGTAGCTTTGTTGGAGAAGAACTTGTTTTTACAGGCACTTTTGAAATGTATCGATCTAGTAATTATAGTGAGGAAGGTAACAATTTATGAAAATCGCAATAGATGCAATGGGCGGCGATCATGCTCCGAAGGCTGTCGTATTAGGAGCAATGAAAGCTATTAAAGAATATTCTGATTTACATATTACATTAGTAGGGAAAGAAGAGGAAATTCGTCAATACTTAACGAATGAAGAACGAATTACTATACTTCATACAGATGAAAAAATCGAATCGACAGATGAACCAGTAAGAGCGGTTCGTCGAAAAAAACAAGCTTCAATGGTACTCGCAGCGCAGCAAGTGAAAGACGGCGTTGCGGATGCTTGTATATCAGCTGGTAGTACAGGAGCTTTAATGGCGGCTGGATTGTTTATTGTAGGTCGTATGGAAGGAATTGAGCGACCGGCTTTATCCCCTACAATGCCAACTGTTGATGGAGAAGGTTTTGTTATGTTAGATGTTGGAGCGAACGTTGATGCAAAACCAATTCATTTATATCAATATGCAGTAATGGGATCTGTATACGCTGAGAAAGTAAGAGGAATTAAAAATCCTCGCGTTGGACTTTTAAATGTTGGAACAGAGGATGGTAAAGGAAACGAGCTTTCAAAACAAGTCTTTGCAATGCTTAAGGATGCCCCAATTCATTTCGTTGGGAACGTTGAATCAAGAGATTTATTGCAAGGTGTAGCAGATGTTGTTGTATGTGATGGTTTTACAGGGAATGTAGCGCTGAAATCATTAGAAGGAACAGCACTTGCATTATTCTCTATGTTAAAAGAGCAGTTAATGAGTTCGTTTACGAGCAAATTAGCAGCAGCGGTATTAAAGCCAAAACTTATGGTATTAAAAGATAAAATGGACTATTCGGAGTATGGGGGAGCGGCATTATTTGGATTGAAAGCTCCTGTCATTAAGGCTCACGGTTCTTCTAATGACCAATCAATATTTAGTGCGATTCGTCAAACGAGAGAAATGGTAGCGAAAGAAGTTATTCCTACTATTTCAAGCGTAATGGAGAAAGAGCCACTCCAATAAGAGGAGGATTTGAAATGGGAAAACTAGCATTTCTTTTTCCGGGCCAAGGTTCACAGGCAGTTGGAATGGGTAAACAGTTAGCAGAGAATAATAAAGAGGTTGCAAATGTGTTTGCAAAAGCAGATGAGGTGTTGCAAGATTCACTTTCAGAAGTGATTTTTGAAGGGCCGCAGGAAAAGCTTACGTTAACGACAAATGCGCAGCCTGCTTTATTAACAACGAGTTTTGCTCTTTTGACAGCTTTAAAAGAGTATGATATTACACCAGACTTTGTTGCAGGGCATAGTTTAGGTGAATATAGCGCTCTTGTAGCAGCGGGTGCATTAACTTTTGAAGACGCTGTATATGCTGTAAGGAAACGTGGGGAATATATGGAAGAAGCTGTTCCTGGCGGAGAAGGAGCAATGGCGGCTATTTTAGGTGCTGATCCACATATGCTGAAACAAGTTACAGAAGAAGTAACAAGTGAAGGATATGCAGTACAAATTGCTAATATGAATAGTGTGAAGCAAATTGTGATTTCTGGAACAAAGCAAGGAGTAGAGATTGCCTCTCAAAGAGCGAAAGAAAATGGTGCAAAGAGAGCAATTCCGCTTAAGGTAAGTGGACCGTTCCACTCTTCGCTTATGAAGCCAGCAGCGGAGAAATTCCAAAGTGTCCTAAATGAAATTACAATTCAAGATACGAATATTCCTGTTATCGCAAATGTAACAGCAGACGTTATTACAAGTGGTGCAGATATTCAAGAAAAGCTAATCGAACAGCTCTATTCGCCTGTCTTATGGTACCCATCCATTGAATACATGGTGAGTCAAGGGGTAGATACATTTATTGAGATTGGACCTGGGAAAGTACTTGCTGGACTTATGAAGTCGATTGATTCATCAGTGAAAGCATATGCGATATACGATGAAGAGACGTTAAAAGATACCATTTCAAATTTGAGAGGAGAAAACTGATGTTAAAAGGGAAAGTAGCATTAGTAACTGGCGCTTCACGTGGGATTGGTCGTGCGATTGCGATTGATTTAGCGAAACAAGGGGCAAGTGTTGTAGTAAATTATGCTGGTAATGAGCAAAAGGCAAATGAAGTAGTTGATGAAATAAAGAAATTAGGCTCGGATGCAATTGCAGTAAGAGCAGATGTTGCAAATGCTGAAGACGTTACAAATATGGTGAAACAAACTGTAGATGCATTTGGACAAGTTGATATTCTTGTGAATAATGCAGGTGTAACAAAAGATAATTTATTAATGCGTATGAAAGAAGAAGAATGGGATACAGTTATTAATACAAACTTAAAAGGTGTATTCTTATGTACGAAGGCAGTATCTCGATATATGATGCGTCAACGTCATGGACGTATTATTAATATCGCTTCTGTTGTGGGAGTAACAGGTAATCCAGGACAAGCAAACTATGTTGCTGCTAAAGCGGGTGTAATTGGATTAACAAAAACATCAGCAAAAGAGTTAGCAAGCCGTAACATTACTGTAAATGCAATTGCCCCTGGGTTTATTGCGACAGATATGACTGACGTATTAGATGAAAATATAAAAGCTGAAATGTTAAAATTAATTCCTGCAGCACAGTTTGGTGAAGCGCAAGATATCGCAAATGCTGTAACGTTTTTTGCTTCTGATCAAAGCAAATATGTTACAGGTCAAACGTTAAATGTTGATGGCGGTATGGTAATGTAATAAAAGAATCGATTTCAACTAGTTTTTTTGGACAATATTTAATATAATATTTGAGGGGAGGTGAATGGAATGGCAGATGTTTTAGAGCGTGTAACAAAAATCATCGTTGATCGTTTAGGAGTAGAAGAAACTGAAGTAGTACCAGCTGCAAGCTTCAAGGAAGATTTAGGAGCAGACTCCCTAGATGTAGTAGAACTTGTAATGCAATTAGAAGACGAATTCGAAATGGAAATTTCTGATGAAGATGCTGAAAAGATTGCTACTGTTGGCGATGCTGTGACTTACATAGAGAGTCATCTATAATGCTTGAGCGAAGTCCCGTTTTTTAGCGGGGCTTCTCGGCTTATATCTGGAGGGACCTATGCCGTACCGAAAATATAGAGAAAAAAAATACGAAACAAAATATCGTGAAGCATTTAAAGTATTTCAAGAAAAGATAGGTATTACGTTTACAGATGAAAAATTATTGATTCAAGCATTTACGCATTCATCGTATGTGAATGAGCATCGAAAAAAACCACATGAAGATAATGAGCGTCTCGAATTTCTTGGAGATGCAGTATTGGAACTTACTGTATCACAGTATCTGTTTCAAAAATATCCGACAATGAGCGAAGGAGAGTTAACAAAACTACGTGCAGCTATTGTATGTGAACCATCTCTTGTTCGTTTTGCAAACGAGTTGTCATTTGGTAACCTTGTTTTATTAGGAAAAGGTGAGGAAATGACAGGTGGACGTGAACGACCAGCTTTATTAGCGGATGTCTTTGAAGCGTTTATTGGTGCCCTTTATCTTGATCAAGGGCTAGAGACAGTATGGGAATTCTTAAAAGAAATTGTATACCCTAAAATTAATGAAGGTGCTTTTTCTCATGTGATGGATTATAAGAGTCAATTACAAGAATTGATTCAGCGTGATGGTAGTGGCAATATTGAGTATCAAATTTTGCAAGAAAAAGGCCCAGCTCACAATCGAGAATTTGTGTCACGTGTTACGTTAAATAACGTGGCTTTAGGTCTTGGTAGTGGCAAGTCGAAAAAAGAAGCAGAGCAACAAGCTGCTGCAGAAGCGTTGAAAAAGTTAAAAGAACAACTATAAGGAATCCCCCTTTGAATGAGGGGGATTCCTTGTGCATAGAATGAAACTTTCCTTTCGCTTGTAAATGAAAGGAAAGGAAATCCGTATAATAGCTTGTTTTTGTATAAACAAGCTATTATAGCAACGGAGAATAGGAGGAAGGCCTTTCGTGTTTTTAAAAAGATTAGAAATAGCGGGATTTAAGTCTTTTGCTGAGCGTGTATCTGTTGACTTTGTCCCAGGTGTAACGTCTGTAGTAGGACCTAATGGAAGCGGGAAAAGTAATATTACTGATGCCATTCGCTGGGTACTGGGTGAACAATCTGCAAAATCATTACGTGGTGCAAAGATGGAAGATATTATTTTTGCAGGCAGTGATACGAGAAGAGCAGTTAATGTTGCTGAAGTAACAATAACTTTAAATAATGAGGATCAACGTTTACCGATTGAATATAATGAGGTGTGTGTAACGCGTCGTGTATCTCGTTCTGGTGATAGTGATTTTTATATTAATAAACAATCATGTAGATTGAAAGATATTATTGATTTATTTATGGACTCTGGTATGGGAAGAGAAGCTTTTTCGATTATTAGCCAAGGGAAAGTTGAAGAGATTTTAAGTAGTAAATCAGAAGAACGTCGTGGTGTATTTGAAGAAGCTGCGGGAGTGCTGAAATACAAACTTCGTAAAAAGAAAGCTGAAGGAAAATTAGCAGACACACAAGAAAACTTAAATCGTGTACAAGATATCATTCACGAATTAAGTAGTCAAGTAGAACCTTTGGAAAGACAAGCTTCTATTGCGAAAGATTATCTCGAGAAAAAAGAAGAATTAGAAAAAGTAGAAGCGGCGCTTATTGTACATGAAATTGAAGAATTACATGAGAAATGGGAAGCGCTTCGAAATCAGTTTGGGCATAATAAAAACGAAGAAGCAAAAATGTCAACGCATTTACAAAAAGGTGAAGAAGAGCTAGAGGAATTACGAGGACAATTACAAGCAGTAGATGAGTCTGTAGATTCCTTACAAGAAGTACTTCTTCTCTCTAGTAAAGAGCTAGAAAAGTTAGAAGGACAGCGTGAGTTATTAAAAGAGAGAAAACAAAATGCAACGACGCATTGTGCACAACTCGAACAGTTAATTGTTGAATTAACAGAGAAAGCTACAAGTTATGATGGCGAAATTGAATCAGGTACAGAAGTGTTGATGCAATTTGTAAATCAAGTAAAAGAGTTGGAGACAAAATTGCATGATAATGAGCAATTGCTTGCAACTTTTGCTGACAATTTAGAGGAACAAATTGAGAATTTAAAAGGTGACTATATTGAACTTTTAAATCAACAAGCTAGTCATCGCAATGAGTTATCTATGATTGAAGAACAATCTAAACAACAAAGCTCTAAAAATGAACGCCTTGATGAAGAAAATGCGAAATATGTAGAAATTCGTATGGAAATTACAGCGAAAAAGACGAAGCTTGTGGAAAGTTATGAACAAGTGAAAGAAAAAGTAGCTGGTATCCTTTCGAATATACAAAAGACCGAAGTGGCACTTGGGAAATGCAAGACGCAGTATAGCGAAAATGAAACAAAACTGTATCAAGCGTATCAATTTGTACAACAGGCACGTTCTCGAAAAGAAATGCTAGAAGAGATGCAAGAAGATTACTCTGGTTTCTATCAAGGAGTACGTGAAGTATTAAAAGCTAGAGAAAATAGTTTGCAAGGTATTGAGGGTGCTGTTGCAGAACTGCTAACGGTGCCGAAAGAATATGAAATTGCAATGGAAATTGCTCTAGGTGCAGCGATGCAGCATATTGTCGTACAAAAAGAAGAACATGCTCGTAATGCAATTGCGTTTTTAAAACAAAATAAACATGGACGAGCAACGTTTTTACCGCAAGCTGTAATTAAAAGTAGATCGTTATCATTTGAACAATTACGTATTGTAAATCAACATCCATCGTTTGTAGGTGTGGCGGCAGAACTTGTACAATATAACAATAAATATGAAAATGTAGTTTCGAATTTATTAGGTACTGTTATTGTCGCGAAAGATTTACGCGGGGCGAATGAGTTGGCGAAACAACTGCAATACCGTTATCGCATTGTAACAATCGAAGGTGATGTAGTGAACCCTGGCGGTTCTATGACAGGTGGAGCGGTAAAACAGGCGAAATCTTCTTTATTAGGACGTCAACGTGAACTAGAAGAGTGGACGAACAAGTTAACTGATATGGAAGAAAAAACAACGAAGTTGGAAAACTTTGTTAAAGCAGTAAAGCAAGAGATTCAAGAAAAAGAAGTGCAAATACGTGAACTAAGGCAAAGTGTAGAAACAGAGCGTGTAGATGAACAGAAATTAAGAGAAGAAATTAATCGCTTAGAATTAGAGGAACATCGTATTAATGATCGATTATCTATTTACGATTTAGAGATTGAAGGATTCTTACAAGATCAAGTGAAGATACAAGGGCGTAAAGAAGAGCTAGAAAAGATTTTAGCAAATCTTCAAGCGGAGATTACGGAATTAGATAATAAAATTGTCGCTTTAACAAAACAAAAAAGTGAGCAACATTCTTCGAAAGAAAAAGTTCAAAAAGAAATGACTGAGTTAAAAGTGTTGGCAGCTGAAAAGCAACAACGCTTATCTAATCAAAAAGAAAAAGTTGAACGATTGACGAAGGAAAAAGAAGAAACGGATGCAACGCTTGTCAAAACGAAAGAGGATTTAGCATTCTTAAAACAAGAAATGACATCGAATTCAAGTGGTGAAGAACAAATTACAAATATGATTGAGAAGAAAGCATATGATCGTAATCAAACTTCAGAGTTAATCCGCTCTCGTCGTGAACAACGAGTATCGTTACAAGAGAGAGTAGAACATTTAGAGCGTAATCTGAAAGAAACAACAGGTAAACATAAATACATTCTTGAGATGTTGAAAGATCAAGAAGTAAAAATAAACCGACTTGATGTAGAGTTGGAAAATAGATTACAACATTTACGTGAAACATATACGATTTCATTTGAAGCAGCAAAACTGAAGTATACAATGATGATGCCTGCCGAGGATGCGCGTAAAAAGGTGAAACTAATTAAACTATCCATTGAAGAGCTAGGCACAGTGAATTTAGGAGCAATTGATGAGTATGAGCGTGTAGCAGAGCGTCATACATTCTTACTAGAGCAAAAGGATGATCTAGAAGAAGCGAAAACGACATTGCACCAACTTATTACCGAAATGGATGAAGAAATGAAAAAACGCTTCTCTACTACGTTTGAAGGAATTCGAATGGAGTTTCAATCGGTATTCTCTGAATTATTTGGAGGCGGTAGAGCGGATTTAGTCATGACGAATCCAGAGGACTTATTAAATACGGGTATTGATATTGTAGCGCAACCGCCAGGGAAGAAACTGCAAAACTTAGGTTTACTTTCAGGTGGAGAGCGTGCTTTAACAGCGATTGCGCTGTTATTTGGTATTTTAAAAGTGCGCCCAGTCCCATTCTGTGTACTAGATGAGGTAGAGGCAGCTCTTGATGAGGCGAATGTTGCCCGCTTTGCGCAGTATTTAAAGAAATTTAGTGATGAGACACAGTTTATTGTAATTACACATAGAAAAGGTACAATGGAAGAGTCTGACGTATTGTACGGTGTAACAATGCAAGAGTCAGGGGTATCTAAACTTGTTTCTGTTCGTTTAGATGATGGAGAAGAACTAGTTGCAAGTAAATAGGAAGGATGGGACAGTATGAGCTTTTTTAAAAAATTAAAAGAAAAAATTTCTAAACAAACAGATACGGTAACAGAGAAATTTAAAAACGGGTTAGAAAAAACGAGAAATTCGTTTGCAGATAAAGTAAATGATTTAGTTTATCGTTATCGTAAAGTAGATGAAGATTTCTTTGAGGAATTAGAAGAAATTTTAATTGGTGCAGATGTCGGCGTTTCGACGGTAATGGAATTAATTGATCAATTGAAAGAAGAAGTCCAACGTCGTAATATCCAAGATCCAAGAGAAGTACAGGCTGTTATTTCAGAAAAATTAGTAGGGATTTACAAAGGTGACAGCGAGTTTAGCAACGAAATTAATATGCAAGAGGATCAATTAACAGTTGTTTTATTTGTCGGTGTTAACGGAGTAGGGAAAACGACGACAATTGGTAAACTAGCACATAAATTCAAATCAGAAGGTAAGTCTGTCCTATTGGCGGCAGGAGACACATTCCGTGCTGGAGCGATTGAACAATTAGAAGTATGGGGCGATCGCGTTGGTGTAGAAGTGATTAAACAAGGATCAGGATCTGATCCAGCGGCGGTTATGTATGACGCTGTACAAGCTGCGAAAGCACGTAAAGTAGATGTATTACTATGTGATACAGCAGGACGTTTGCAAAATAAAGTGAACTTAATGAAAGAGTTAGAGAAAGTGAAGCGTGTAATTGAGCGCGAAGTACCAGGAGCTCCTCATGAAGTATTACTTGTTATTGATGCAACAACAGGACAAAACGGTCTAAGTCAAGCAAAAACATTCCGCGAAGCAACGAATGTTACTGGTATTGTTTTAACGAAGTTAGATGGTACTGCTAAAGGTGGTATTGTATTAGCGATTCGAAATGAAATGGATGTACCGGTGAAATTCGTTGGATTAGGGGAGCAAATGGATGATCTGCAACAGTTTGATCCAGAACAGTATGTGTATGGTTTATTTGCGAACTTAGTAGAAACAGAAGAAGTATAAGTGAAAGAAGCGGTATTTTCCGCTTCTTTTTCTATAAAAATATGTGATGTTAAGAAAAAAACTTGACACTCTTTTGTACTCCATGTAAACTAATTCATGTAAAGGGAAATCACTTAACAAAGGATGATCCAACATGCTCGAAAAAACAACGAGAATGAACTATTTATTTGATTTTTATCAATCGTTGTTAACGCAAAAACAAAGAAGTTATATGTCGCTTTATTATCTAGATGATTTATCTCTTGGTGAAATTGCGGAAGAATTTGATGTAAGTCGCCAAGCCGTGTATGATAACATTAAACGGACTGAAGCGATGCTTGAAGAATATGAAGATAAATTAGTATTACTTCAAAAGTTTCAAGAGCGACAGCGACTTGTTGCAAAGCTAAAACAGCTAATCAGCGAAGAAGAGCATGTGAATGAAGAAATGAAACAAGTTGTTGAAGCTATCGAAAAATTAGATTAGGAGGGCGGCAATATGGCATTTGAAGGATTAGCCGACCGACTTCAACAGACAATGCAAAAAATCCGCGGCAAAGGAAAAGTTTCTGAAGCCGATGTGAAAGAAATGATGAGAGAAGTTCGTCTAGCTCTTTTAGAAGCGGACGTTAACTTTAAAGTAGTAAAAGATTTTGTAAAGCGTGTGTCTGAACGTGCTGTCGGACAAGATGTAATGAAAAGTTTGACACCTGGACAACAAGTAATTAAAGTTGTACAGGAAGAACTTACAGAACTTATGGGCGGAGAGCAAAGCAAAATTGCTGTTGCTAATAAGCCACCGACTGTTATTATGATGGTTGGTCTGCAAGGTGCAGGTAAAACAACGACGACAGGTAAGCTTGCGAATTTGCTTCGTAAAAAGCATAATCGTAAACCGATGCTTGTTGCAGCGGATATTTACCGTCCAGCAGCGATTAAACAGCTTGAAACATTAGGGAAGCAATTGGACATGCCTGTATTCTCTTTAGGAGATCAAGTA
This sequence comes from Bacillus cereus group sp. RP37, assembly GCF_040459695.1. Taxonomy (NCBI): domain Bacteria; kingdom Bacillati; phylum Bacillota; class Bacilli; order Caryophanales; family Bacillaceae; genus Bacillus; species Bacillus cereus group sp. RP37. The sequence continues at coordinate 1,570,689 of NZ_JARVHP010000001.1, forward strand.
AGTCCTGTTGAAATTGCGAAACAAGCGATTGCAAAAGCAAAAGAAGATCATCACGATTATGTTTTAATCGATACAGCAGGTCGCCTGCATATTGATGAAGAACTAATGGATGAATTAGCGAAAGTGAAAGAAGTTGCGAAACCGGATGAAATTTTCCTTGTTGTCGATGCGATGACGGGGCAAGACGCGGTAAATGTTGCGCAAAGTTTCCATGAACAGTTAGGTTTAACAGGTGTTGTGTTAACGAAATTAGATGGTGATACGCGCGGTGGTGCTGCATTATCTATTAAGGCTGTAACAAATACACCGATTAAATTTGCTGGTATGGGTGAAAAACTAGATGCAATTGAAGCGTTTCATCCAGAGCGTATGGCATCCCGTATTTTAGGGATGGGAGACGTCTTAACATTAATTGAAAAAGCACAAGCTACAGTTGATGAAGAGAAAGCAAAAGAACTTGAGCAAAAAATGCGTACGCTTTCGTTTACGCTTGACGATTTCCTAGAACAACTTGGACAAGTGCGTCAACTTGGACCGCTTGATGAATTGTTAGGAATGCTTCCTGGTGCAAATAAAATTAAAGGGCTAAAAAATGCGCAAGTTGATGAAAAACAAATTGGGCATATTGAGGCAATTATTCGTTCTATGACTAAATTAGAGCGAGAACAACCGGAAATAATCAATGCTAGTCGCAAAAAACGCATTGCCAAAGGTAGCGGTACAACGGTACAAGAAATCAATCGTTTAATCAAGCAATTTGATGATATGAAAAAGATGATGAAAACGATGACTGGAATGCAAAAAGGTAAGAAAAAAGGACTAGGTGGATTGAAGTTTCCATTCATGTAAGGAAAAAAGATGGCTCTGTTAAGAAAAAATACTTTACAAAGCAATAGTCTTTTTGCTAATATAATTATCTGTGTGAAATAAATTCGGAGGTGCTTTATAAATGGCAGTTAAAATTCGTTTAAAACGTATGGGAGCTAAAAAAACTCCTTTCTATCGTGTAGTTGTTGCAGATTCTCGTTCTCCTCGTGACGGACGTTTCATTGAGGAAATCGGTACTTACAATCCGGTTGCTCAACCAGCTGAAGTTAAGATCAACGAAGAAGCAGCATTAAAATGGTTAGGAAATGGTGCTAAACCATCTGATACAGTTCGTAACTTATTCTCTAACCAAGGTATCATGGAGAAATTCCACTTATCTAAACAAGGTAAGTAATTGAGGCAATGACTATGAAGAAGTTAGTCGAGACGATTGTCAAGCCTCTTGTCGATCATCCTGAAGATGTAAAAGTTACACAGGAACTTTACAACGGAGAGATAAAGTATCGATTAACTGTACATCCTGAGGATGTTGGAAAAGTCATTGGAAAGCAAGGGAAAGTTGCGAAAGCAATTCGAATGCTCTTGTATTCAGTGGGACATCATAATGATGAAAAAGTAACACTGGAAATTCAATAAACGTAAAAAGGGCGAGGAGTTATTTCCTCTCCCTTTTTTAACATTTAAAGAGAAGTTGCATGTTCCATATGTGAAATGGAGATGCTTAATTTATATAGAAACCAGGGGTGACATACTGTTTATGACAAAATGGTTTAATGTAGGGAAAATTGTAAATACTCATGGCGTAAGAGGAGAAATTCGTGTTATTTCTCGTACTGATTTTCCAGAAGAGCGATATAAAGTAGGAAACACTTTATACATATCGAATGAGAAAAGTACAGACTACCTTCCGGTGAAAGTAACTTCTCATCGTCAACATAAGACATTTGATTTATTAACATTTGAAGGATACAACAATGTTGATGAAGCAGAGAAATTTAAAGGTTCTTTAATAAAAGTACCAGAAGAGCAGTTAGGCGAACTAGCTGAAGGCGAATACTATTACCATGAAATTATTGGTTGTAGCGTTGTAACGGAAGAAGGAGAAGCGTTAGGAACAATAAAAGAAATTTTATCTCCTGGTGCAAATGATGTTTGGGTAATTAAACGTCCAAAAGGTCAAGATCTGTTAATTCCTTATATTGATGATGTTGTACTTCAAGTTAACATTGAGAATAAATTAGTAACCATTCATGTAATGGAAGGGCTGCTATAATGAAAATTGACATTTTAACATTGTTTCCAGATATGTTTACGGGTGTGTTTGGATCTTCAATTTTAAAGAAAGCACAAGAAAAAGAAGCAGTAGAGCTTCGTGTTGTCAATTTCCGTGATTATACAACAAGTAAGCATAATAGCGTAGATGATTATCCATATGGTGGTGGCGCTGGGATGGTATTAACCCCTCAGCCTATCTTTGATGCAGTGGAAGAGTTAACGAAGGAAACAGCCCGTAAACCGAGAGTTGTCTTAATGTGTCCACAAGGAGAACGTTTTACGCAGAAGAAGGCAGAAGAGCTTGCTGAAGAAGAGCATGTTATTTTTGTATGTGGTCATTATGAAGGGTACGATGAACGAATTCGTGAGCATCTCGTAACAGATGAAATTTCTATTGGTGACTACGTATTAACGGGCGGAGAGTTAGCCTCTATGGTTATTACTGATAGTGTCGTACGTCTCCTGCCAGGAGTACTAGGAAATCATGCTTCACAAGTCGAGGATTCGTTTAGTACAGGTTTATTAGAGCATCCTCATTATACACGTCCAGCTGATTTTCGTGGTATGAAGGTACCGGATGTACTAATGTCAGGAAATCATAAAAATATTGATGAATGGCGACACAAAGAATCACTACGTCGTACGTACACGCGTAGACCGGATTTACTGGAAGAACGAGAATTGTCTAAGCAAGAAGAGAAATGGCTAGAACAGATTAAAGAAGACAAGTAAGGGCTTGATATATTTTCTATTGCAACAGTCCTAGCAATATGCTATTATAACACTTGTGCTACTGAAATCAGTGGCCGTATTAACGATGTTCCGCTGTAATTTATTAAGACTTTATAAGAGCATCTGTTTAAAGGAGAGAATTTAATATGCAACAATTAATCGCAGAAATTACAAAAGGCCAATTAAAAACTGACCTTCCTTCATTCCGTCCTGGAGACACTTTACGTGTACACGTAAAAGTAGTTGAGGGAACTCGTGAAAGAATTCAGCTTTTCGAAGGTGTTGTAATTAAACGTCGTGGTGGCGGAATCAGTGAAACATTCACAGTTCGTAAGATTTCTTACGGTGTAGGTGTTGAGCGTACATTCCCAGTTCACACGCCAAGAATCGCGAAAATCGAAGTACTTCGCCGTGGTAAAGTACGTCGTGCTAAGTTATACTACTTACGTAACCTTCGCGGTAAAAAAGCACGTATTAAAGAAATTCGATAAGACATGTATGGGAGCTTGTAAATACACAAGCTCCCTTTTTCCAATCTATATAAAATTTTGATATAATACGAGCAGCTTACATAATCGTGGAGGGGAAATGCATGAAGAAAGAAAAGAGTTCACTTTGGGAATGGATCAAAGCAATTTTGATTGCTGTTGTATTAGCGGGTGTTATTAGACAGTTTTTCTTTGCGCCAATTCTCGTAGATGGAGTATCGATGGCATCTACTTTACATGATCGCGATCGAATGATTGTCAATAAAATTGGTTATCACATAGGAGATCCGAAACGATTTGATATTATCGTATTCCGAGCAACGGAAGATAAAGATTATATTAAGCGTATTATCGGCCTACCAGGCGATGAAATAGAGTACCGTAATGATAAGCTATATGTTAACGGAAAGGCTTATGAGGAGCCGTATTTAGACAAGCAGAAAAAACAAATTGCTGACGGACCGCTTACATATGATTTTACTCTTGAAGAAATGACAGGGAAGAAAACTGTTCCAGAAGGTCAATTATTTGTTTTAGGCGATAATCGTCGTTTTAGTAAAGATAGCCGTTCGATTGGTACCATTTCAATGGACCAAGTGATTGGAAAAGCAAATATACTATATTGGCCGTTAAAAGATGCTCGTATTGTGAAATAAAAGAAAAAGAAGGTGGCAACATGGTAATTCAGTGGTTCCCGGGACATATGGCAAAGGCTAGACGCCAAGTAACAGAAAAATTAAAGTTAATTGATGTTGTAATTGAGCTTGTAGATGCTCGATTACCTTTATCTTCTCGAAATCCAATGATCGATGAGATTATTACACATAAACCGAGGCTTGTTGTTTTAAATAAAGCGGATATGGCAGATGATCGTTTAACAAAGCAATGGATCGCATATTTTAAAGAAAAAGGCCATATGGCAATTTCAATTAACGCACAAGCTGGCCAAGGTATGAAGGAAATTGCAGCCGCTTGTAAAGTGTTGGTGAAAGAGAAATTTGATAAAATGGTTGCGAAAGGTATTAGACCGAGGGCGATTCGTGCATTAATTGTAGGTATACCGAATGTTGGTAAATCTACGTTAATTAATAAGTTGGCGAAGAAAAATATTGCTAAAACAGGAGATCGTCCTGGTGTGACAACAGCCCAACAATGGATTAAAGTTGGAAAAGAAATGGAACTGTTAGATACACCTGGTATTTTATGGCCTAAATTTGAAGATCAACTAGTGGGTCTTCGTTTAGCAACAACGGGCGCAATTAAAGATTCAATTTTAAATTTACAAGATGTTGCTGTTTACGCTTTACGTTTTATGGAGAAACATTATCCAGAACGTTTGAAAGAGCGATATAATTTAAATGAGATTCCAGAAGATATTGTGGAGTTATTTGATGCAATTGGAAAAAATAGAGGCTGTTTAATGGGCGGCGGAATGATTGATTATGATAAAACATCTGAGCTTGTCCTTCGTGAGCTTCGTGGTGGAAAACTTGGGAAAATGACGTTTGAAACACCAGAAGAGTTTGCAGAGCAGACAGAAGATGTAGAAAAAGTAGAAGAAGTATAAGACGTGCGTTTGTACGTCTTTTCTTTTTTGTATATAAAGGGAGTGGCATGAATGCAAAAAGTGACTATTCAAGAAGCGGAACGTTTACTGCAAGAAATTATGAGTGAAGAAGATGACCGCTTTCAAATATTAATGAAAGATGAGCGAAAAGGGGTACAAAAGCTTATTTTGAAGTGGCATAAACAAAAAGAGTTAGCGCAGAAAGAAAAAGAAAAGTTTTTCGAAATGTCCAAGTACGAGATTGCATTACGTGAAAAAGGGCTCACATATATTGCAGGTATAGATGAAGTAGGGCGTGGGCCGCTAGCTGGGCCTGTCGTGACGGCGGCTGTTGTCCTTCCGGAAGATTGTTATATTCCAGGGTTAAATGACTCGAAAAAGCTGAGTGAGGCGAAGCGAGAGCGTTTTTATGATGAAATCAAAGCACAAGCAATTGCAATTGGAGTTGGAATTGTATCACCACAAGTTATTGATGAAATAAATATTTATCAAGCGACGAAACAAGCAATGTTAGATGCTGTTGCGAATTTATCTTGTGCACCAGAATATTTATTAATTGATGCGATGAAACTTCCTACACCAATTCCACAAACATCCATTATTAAAGGTGATGCGAAAAGTATTTCTATTTCAGCTGCATCCATTGTTGCGAAAGTAACGAGAGATCGTATGATGAAAGAGCTTGGAGAAAAGTATCCTGCATATGGATTTGAACAACATATGGGATATGGAACAAAACAACATTTAGAAGCGATTGAAGCGCATGGAGTATTAGAAGAACATCGGAAATCGTTTGCGCCAATTAAAGATATGATTCAAAAATAAGCTGTGTTTTCATAGCTTATTTTTTATTTTGACATATAAACATTACTATTTTCCAAAAAGAATAAAGCGATTTCAGTTTTCTGACACTTTATTGTAGACAGCGTGCCAATCATCTTATACAATGGCAATGTAATGTTTTTTAAACATTAAAAAACTTTTCGAGTAAAACAGGAAAACAGGGGAGGATGGGACCATGAATATCCATGAGTACCAAGGTAAGGCAGTCCTTAGAAGCTATGGGGTTAGCGTTCCGAACGGGAAGGTTGCATTTACAGTAGAAGAAGCTGTAGAAGCAGCGAAAGAATTAGGAACGGATGTATGTGTAGTAAAAGCACAAATTCACGCTGGTGGACGCGGCAAAGCTGGCGGAGTAAAAGTTGCAAAAAATTTAGATGAAGTTCGTACACATGCAGAAAGCATTTTAGGAACTACACTTGTGACACATCAAACAGGTCCTGAAGGTAAGGAAGTAAAACGCTTACTTATCGAAGAAGGTTGCGATATTAAAAAAGAATATTATGTAGGTCTTGTTTTAGATCGTGCAACTTCTCAAGTTGTTTTAATGGCATCTGAAGAAGGTGGAACAGAAATTGAAGAAGTAGCAGAGCAAACACCTGAAAAGATCTTTAAAGAATATATTGATCCAGCAGTAGGCTTACAAGGCTTCCAAGCGCGCCGAATCGCATTTAACATCAATATTCCAAAAGAGCTTGTAGGACAAGCTGTGAAGTTTATGATGGGCTTATACCGTGCGTTTATTGAAAAAGATTGCTCTATCGCGGAGATTAACCCACTTGTTACAACAGGTGACGGTAAAGTTATGGCATTAGATGCGAAATTAAACTTTGATTCTAATGCTTTATATCGCCATAAAGACATTTTAGAACTTCGTGATCTTGATGAAGAAGATGCAAAAGAAATTGAAGCTTCTAAATATGACTTAAACTACATTCCTTTAGATGGAAATATCGGTTGTATGGTTAATGGTGCAGGTTTAGCGATGGCTACAATGGATATCATTAAACATTACCATGGCGATCCAGCTAACTTCTTAGATGTTGGTGGCGGTGCGACTGCTGAAAAAGTTACAGAAGCATTCAAAATTATCCTTTCTGACAAAAATGTAAAAGGTATTTTCGTTAACATTTTTGGTGGCATTATGAAGTGTGATGTTATCGCAGAAGGTGTTATTGAAGCAACGAAACAAGTAGGTCTTGAATTACCTTTAGTTGTACGTCTTGAAGGTACAAACGTAGAGTTAGGTAAGAAAATTTTAAATGAGTCTGGCTTAAATATTGTTGCAGCAGAATCTATGGCAGACGGTGCACAAAAAATTGTTTCACTAGTGGGCTAATAGAAAGCGGGGGAGAAAAATGAGCGTATTAGTTAATAAAGATACAAAAGTTATTGTTCAAGGTATTACAGGTTCTCAAGGGTTATTCCACACAAAACAAATGATTGAATACGGTACGAAAATTGTCGGTGGTGTAACGCCAGGTAAAGGTGGCACTGATATTGAAGGTGTACCAGTATTTGATACTGTAGAAGATGCAGTGAAAGCAACAGGCGCAAACGCTTCAGTTGTATACGTTCCACCCGCTTTTGCGGCTGATGCAATTATGGAAGCAGTTGATGCAGAAATTGACTTAGTAGTATGTATTACTGAAGGAATTCCTGTATTAGATATGGTAAATGTAAAGAGATATATGGCTGGTAAACATACACGTTTACTTGGACCAAACTGTCCAGGTGTTATCACGCCTGATGAATGTAAAATCGGTATTATGCCAGGATACATTCATAAAAAAGGTCATGTAGGTATCGTATCCCGCTCTGGTACATTAACGTATGAGGCTGTACATCAGTTAACACAAGAAGGTATTGGCCAATCTACTGCTGTAGGTATCGGCGGGGACCCAGTTAACGGTACAGACTTTATTGATGCGTTAAAAGCATTTAATGAAGATGAAGAAACACATGCTGTAATTATGATTGGTGAAATCGGTGGTACAGCCGAAGAAGAGGCAGCTGAATGGGTGAAAGCTAATATGACAAAACCTGTTGTAGGCTTCATTGGTGGCCAAACAGCGCCTGCTGGCAAACGTATGGGCCATGCTGGTGCAATCATTTCTGGTGGTAAAGGAACTGCTGCTGAAAAGATTAAAACGATGGAAGCTTGTGGTATTAAAGTAGCGGAAACTCCAGCGGTTATGGGTGAAACGCTAATCTCTGTCTTAAAAGAAAAAGGTCTATTTGAGACTTGTAAAAACTACTAATCTGTTGAAAGACACCTTCTTGCTTGAAGGTGTCTTTTTACACACTTCTTGTTTACATAATAAAAATTATGGGTAAGGAGAATTAGGATGAAAAGAGAACGATTATTACATCTTCATTATTTTTTAGCAGATCATTGGAAGGCGATGGAAAGACTACTATATGTCGATCCAGAATTGAAGGGAATATACACTTTTAATGCAAAACAAATGGAATACTACACTGGAATATCCTCGAAAAAATCTTCAGAATTAGTAAATTTTCTTCAAAGTTCAAATCTCTTGCAATATATATCTTATTTAGAGAAAAATCGAATCTTTTATATGACTATATGGGATGAAGATTATCCACAATTATTACGTGAAATACAGGATCCACCCTTTGTGTTATATGGAAAAGGAGAGAAGGATTTTCTCAATAGAGTGAATAAATTAGCGGTTATTGGAACGAGGGAACCGACTTTATATGGACATGAGAGTTTAAAATTTATTTTACACCCCTTATTAGAAAGGGAATGGCTTATTGTCAGTGGGTTTGCAAGAGGGATAGATACAATGTCTCATGAAATAACAGTAAGACAGCATTGCCCGACTATAGCAATACTAGGACATGGATTATCGTATATGTATCCAAAAGAGAATAGACATTTATATGGAACGTGGAATGAATATATATTGTTATTAACAGAGTATCCGCCGCACTATGCACCGAAAAAATGGTATTTTCCAAAAAGGAACCGGATTATTAGTGGTATAAGTAAGGGTGTTTTAGTTGTAGAAGCGAAATCAAGAAGTGGAACACTTATTACTGCGGACCTTGCTTTAGAGCAAAATAGAGAGGTATTTGCACTTCCTGGACCTATATTTATAGATAGTGCATCAGGAACGAATTATCTGATTCAACAAGGAGCAAAACTAGTAAGAAATGCAGAAGATATCTTGGAAGAGATTATAAATTAACCTTATATTTTTATGTTTTTATTAAACAATTATTGACAAATGGTAGATAGGCGCTGTATGGTATATTCATTCTTGATTGACAAAAACAAGAGAAATCAATAAGATTGATGAAGACTTGAATCCACCTCTTAAGGAGGCACTAGCATGTCAGATTACCTCGTAATCGTGGAGTCGCCTTCTAAGGCGAAGACCATTGAGAAATATTTAGGGAAAAAATACAAAGTTGTCGCGTCTATGGGACACGTTCGCGATTTACCTAAAAGTCAAATGGGGATAGAAGTAAAGAACAACTTCACCCCGAAGTATATTACCATTCGTGGTAAAGGTCCCGTCTTAAAAGACTTAAAATCAGCGGCAAAAAAAGCAAAGAAAGTCTATCTCGCGGCCGATCCAGACCGCGAAGGGGAAGCGATTGCTTGGCATTTAGCTAATACGTTAAATGTGGACGTTGAATCAGATTGCCGAGTTGTGTTTAATGAGATTACAAAAGATGCAATCAAAGAGTCATTTAAACATCCTCGTGCGATTAATATGGATTTAGTAGATGCACAACAAGCAAGGCGTATACTAGATCGTCTTGTTGGTTACAATATTAGTCCTTTATTATGGAAGAAAGTAAAAAAAGGATTAAGTGCAGGACGCGTACAATCTGTAGCAGTTCGTTTAATTATTGAACGTGAAAGAGAAATTCAAAGCTTTGAGCCTGAAGAATTCTGGACAATTAAGACGGAATTTGTGAAAGGGAAAGACACATTTGAAGCAAGCTTTTACGGTGTAGATGGTGAAAAAGTTCAATTAACGAATGAAACGCAAGTGAATGAAATAATTGAACAGATGAAAGATAATGCGTTTTCAGTTGAAAATGTAACGCGAAAAGAGCGAAAACGTAATCCTGCATTACCGTTTACAACATCTTCCTTGCAACAAGAGGCAGCGCGTAAGTTAAACATGCGAGCAAAGAAAACAATGATGCTCGCGCAGCAATTGTATGAAGGGATAGATCTTGGAAAGCAAGGGACTGTAGGTCTTATTACGTATATGAGAACTGACTCAACACGTATCTCAGAAACAGCTCAAACAGAGGCGCGTACTTACATTACTGAGTCGTTTGGTGCGGAATACATAGGAACAGAAAAGAAGAAAGAAACGAAAAAGTCGAACGCGCAAGATGCGCATGAGGCAATTCGTCCTACTTCGGTAATGAGAAGGCCAGAGGAACTAAAGAGTTTCTTAAGTCGTGATCAACTTCGGTTGTATAAACTGATTTGGGAGCGATTTGTTGCAAGTCAAATGGCGTCTGCTATAATGGATACTGTGACAGCTAGACTCATTAATAACAATGTTCAGTTCCGTGCAAGTGGATCGGTTGTAAAGTTTCCAGGATTTATGAAAGTGTATGTAGAGTCGAAAGATGACGGGGCTGAAGAAAAGGATAAAATGTTGCCACCTTTAGAAGTAGGGGAAACGGTATTTTCCAAGGATTTAGAACCGAAGCAACACTTTACACAACCTCCGCCGCGCTATACAGAGGCTCGTCTAGTAAGAACACTTGAAGAGCTTGGAATTGGAAGACCGTCGACTTACGTACCGACACTTGAAACGATTCAAAAACGTGGATACGTAGGTTTGGATAATAAACGCTTCGTTCCAACTGAACTTGGTGAAATAGTAATTGAACTTATTTTAGAGTTTTTCCCAGAAATTATTAACATTGAATTTACTGCTAACATGGAGCAAAGTCTTGATGAAGTAGAAGAAGGAAATGCGAATTGGGTAAAAATTGTTGATGATTTCTACGTAGGCTTTGAACCGCGTTTAGAAAAAGCGGAAAAAGAAATGCGTGAAGTAGAAATTAAAGATGAACCAGCTGGGGAAGACTGTGAATTGTGTGAGCACCCAATGGTCTTTAAAATGGGTAAATACGGGAAATTTATGGCTTGTTCGAATTTCCCAGATTGTCGTAATACAAAACCGATTGTGAAAGAAATCGGTGTTACTTGTCCGAAGTGTGATAAAGGTCAAATTATTGAACGTCGTAGTAATAAAAAGAAACGTCTTTTCTATGGGTGCGGTACGTATCCAGAGTGTGACTTTGTATCTTGGGATAAACCAATTGGTCGTAAATGTCCGAAGTGCGAAGGTATGCTTGTAGAGAAGAAGTTGAAAAAAGGCGTGCAAGTACAATGTATTTCGTGTGATTATGAAGAAGAACAACAAATGTGAGCGTAACTGCTCACATTTTTTTCGGGAAGAAAAGGAAAGGTGATATATATGACAACACAAGTAGTAAACGTCATTGGCGCAGGTCTTGCAGGAAGTGAAGCAGCTTACCAAATTGCAAAACGAGGTGTCCAAGTAAAATTATATGAAATGAGACCAGTAAGGCAAACGCCGGCTCATCACACAGATAAATTTGCAGAGTTAGTATGCAGTAACTCGCTTCGCGCAAACACATTAACAAACGCTGTTGGTGTTATTAAAGAAGAAATGCGTTTAATGGACTCTGTTATTATTCGTGCAGCTGATGAGTGCTCTGTACCAGCAGGAGGGGCTTTAGCTGTAGATCGTCATGAATTTGCGGCAAAGGTAACAGAGTATGTGAAAAACCATCCGAACGTAACTGTGATGAATGAAGAAATTACTGAAATTCCAGAAGGACCTACTGTTATCGCGACAGGTCCACTTACGTCTCCTGATCTTGCTGCACAATTAAAAGAATTAACAGGTGAAGATTATTTTTATTTCTATGATGCTGCAGCACCGATTGTTGAGAAAGACAGCATTGATATGAATAAAGTATATTTAAAGTCTCGTTACGATAAAGGTGAAGCTGCATATTTAAACTGCCCAATGACGGAAGAGGAATTTGACCGTTTTTACGAGGCTTTAATTGCTGCTGAAACAGTACCTTTAAAAGAATTTGAAAAAGAAATTTTCTTTGAAGGTTGTATGCCGGTAGAAGTTATGGCAAGTAGAGGAAGACAGACGCTAGTATTTGGACCGATGAAACCTGTTGGATTAGAAGATCCGAAAACAGGAAAAACGCCATATGCTGTTGTTCAGTTACGTCAAGATGATGCAGCAGGAACGTTATACAATATCGTAGGTTTCCAAACGCATTTAAAGTGGGGACCACAAAAAGAAGTGTTACAGTTGATTCCAGGACTGGAAAACGCAGAGATTGTACGTTATGGTGTAATGCATCGTAATACTTTTATTAATTCACCTAACTTGCTTCGTCCAACATATCAATATAAACAACGTGATGATTTATTCTTCGCTGGTCAAATGACTGGAGTAGAGGGATATGTTGAATCAGCGGCGTCAGGATTACTAGCGGGTATTAACGCTGCTCGACTTGTGAAAGGTGAAGAACCGGTTGTATTACCGCCTGTAACTGCAATGGGAAGTATGGCGAATTATATTACTGCGACAAACGCGAAAAACTTCCAGCCAATGAATGCAAACTTCGGTTTGTTTGCACCGTTAGAGAAGAAAGTTAAGAGGAAAGCAGAACGAAATGAAGCATATGCAACACGCGCTTTAGAAACAATTCAAAATTTTGTAAATATTTAGTTAAATTTCTTGCAAAGGCTACTAAGTTGTGATACGATTTAGTAGCCTTTATTGAGGTGAATTGTGTGAATGTGAAGAAATTGTTACAATTATTCGTTGGATATTTACAAATTGAAAGAAATTATTCAAAATATACAATTGCAAGTTATCAAAATGATTTAGAACATTTTGTGCAATTTATGGAGCGAGAAGGCATATCCTCTTTTTTAGATGTTACATACGCGGATGTTCGTTTGTACTTAACGACGTTGCACGATGAAAAGTTAGCCCGTAAATCTGTCGCAAGAAAAGTATCAAGCTTACGAAGTTTATATCGTTTTTTGATGCGTGAAGGTTATCGGAAAGATAATCCTTTTGCACTTGCGTCACTCCCCAAAAAAGAATTGTCAATCCCAAAGTTTTTATATGCTGAAGAATTAGAGGAATTATTTGAAGTTTCTGATACGGAAACGCCGCTAGGTCAAAGGAATCAAGCTTTATTAGAGTTGATGTATGCGACTGGGATCCGTGTGAGTGAATGTGTCAATTTACAACTTACCGATATTGACTTCGCGGTGGGAACAATTTTAGTAATGGGAAAAGGAAAAAAACAAAGGTATATTCCGTTCGGAAGCTATGCGCAAGATGCTTTAATTACTTATATAGAGAACGGGAGAAAACAGTTAGCTCACAAAACTGAAGAACACTCTCATATGGTATTTTTAAATGCGAAAGGCACGCCGCTAACAAGTCGAGGGGTACGCTATGTATTAAACGAACTCATTAAGAAGGCTTCACTGACAATGCGGATAAGTCCCCATATGTTAAGGCATACATTTGCTACACACATGTTAGATGAAGGGGCGGATTTACGTACTGTACAGGAACTACTCGGTCATGAGAATTTGTCGACGACACAAATTTATACGCATGTCTCTAAAGAAAGATTGCGTTCTGTCTACATGAAGCATCACCCGCGGGCATAAATTGCTTTTAAAGCTATAAAAACATATAAAGGAGTTTTTTCTATGGGAAATTTCCACGCTACAACGATATTTGCAGTTCATCATAATGGAGAATGTGCAATGGCTGGAGATGGTCAGGTGACAATGGGAAATGCAGTTGTAATGAAACATACAGCTCGTAAAGTCCGTAAACTTTTCCAAGGGAAAGTTTTAGCTGGCTTTGCAGGTTCCGTTGCTGACGCATTTACTCTTTTTGAAATGTTTGAAGGGAAATTAGAAGAGTACAATGGGAACTTGCAGCGTGCTGCAGTTGAAATGGCAAAACAATGGCGTGGCGACAAAATGTTACGTCAGCTAGAAGCGATGCTCATTGTCATGGATAAAACAACTATGCTTCTTGTTTCAGGTACAGGAGAAGTGATTGAACCGGATGATGGTATTTTAGCGATTGGATCTGGTGGGAATTATGCGCTTTCTGCAGGTCGTGCTTTAAAGCAATATGCAAGTGAACATTTAACAGCGAAGCAAATTGCGAAAGCGAGTTTAGACATTGCTGGCGATATTTGTGTTTATACAAACCACAATATAATTGTGGAAGAATTGTAGAATCGTAAGGGAGGCATTTTATATGCATTTACATTTTACTCCGCGTCAAATTGTGGAAAAATTAGATCAATACATTATCGGTCAAAAAGATGCGAAGAAAGCGGTTGCTGTAGCTTTGAGAAATCGATACCGTCGAAGTAAATTAGCTGAAAATCTACGTGATGAAATTGCACCTAAAAATATTTTAATGATTGGACCGACAGGTGTTGGTAAAACAGAGGTAGCACGACGAATGGCGAAACTCGTTGGAGCACCTTTTATTAAGGTTGAAGCTACGAAATTTACAGAAGTTGGATATGTAGGTAGAGATGTAGAATCGATGGTACGTGACCTTGTGGAAGCGTCGGTCCGTATCGTAAAAGAAGAAATGGTAGTGAAAGTTCAAGACAAAGCAGAAGAACAAGCGAACCAACGTCTTGTTGAAATTTTAGTGCCGAGTCCGGAGAAACAATCTGGATTTAAAAACCCATTAGAAATGCTATTTGGCGGTGCTCAAAATTCGAATCAAACATCTGATGCACAGGAAGATGTTGAAATCGAAAAGAAACGTCAAGATGTAGAAAGAAAGCTTGCTGCAGGACTTCTTGAAGATGAAATTGTATCGATTGAAGTGACTGAGCAACAGTCTTCCATGTTTGATATGTTACAAGGAACTGGCATGGAACAAATGGGAATGAATTTCCAAGATGCATTAGGAAGTTTTATGCCGAAAAAAACAAAAAAACGTAAACTTTCTGTGAAAGAAGCAAGAAAACTCTTGACAAATGAGGAAGCACAGCGCTTAATTGATATGGATGAAGTTACACAAGAGGCTGTTTATCGTGCTGAACAGCTCGGGATTATTTTTATCGATGAAATTGACAAAATTGCTGGTAAGCAGTCGAATAGCGTAGATGTATCACGTGAAGGTGTGCAACGTGACATTTTACCAATTGTAGAAGGATCGAATGTTGCGACAAAATACGGATCAGTAAAAACGGATTATATTTTATTCGTTGCAGCTGGAGCGTTTCATATGTCTAAACCGTCAGATTTAATTCCGGAACTGCAAGGGAGATTTCCGATTCGAGTAGAATTAACAAAATTATCGACAGATGATTTTGTTAAAATATTAATCGAGCCTGACAATGCGTTAATTAAACAATATATGGCTTTATTAGCGACTGAAGGTATAGAAATTGAATTTTCAGACGAAGCTATTCGTAGGATTGCTGAGATTGCTTATCAAGTTAATCAGGATACAGATAATATTGGAGCAAGAAGACTTCATACGATTATGGAGAAGCTCCTTGAAGATTTATCGTTTGAGGCATCTGAAATTACGTTAGAGAAAATAACGATAACACCTCAATACGTTGAGGAGAAATTAGCAACGATTGCTAAAAATAAAGATGTGAGCCAGTTTATTTTGTAATTGTGTCATCAGGTGACTCGCCCTAGTTTCCAAGTGATGAAAAAATATGTGAGTAACATGTAGGAGGAACTTTTGAAATGGAATTATTAGCAAAAACAAGAAAATTAAATGCGTTATTACAGAGCGCAGCAGGAAAGCCTGTAAACTTTAGAGAAATGTCTGACACAATGTGTGAAGTAATCGAAGCGAACGTATTCGTAGTAAGCCGTCGTGGTAAATTACTAGGTTATGCAATTCACCAACAAATTGAGAATGAGCGTATGAAACAAATGCTTGCAGAGCGTCAATTCCCGGAAGAATACACACAAAGCTTATTCAACATTACAGAAACATCTTCTAACTTAGATGTAAACAGTGCTTACACAGCATTCCCAGTAGAAAATAGAGAATTATTCGGTCAAGGTTTAACTACAATCGTACCAATCGTTGGTGGCGGTGAGCGTCTAGGTACATTAGTGTTAGCTCGTCTTGGTCAAGAGTTCTTAGATGATGATTTAATCCTTGCTGAATACAGTTCAACTGTAGTAGGTATGGAAATCTTACGTGAAAAAGCGGAAGAAATCGAAGAGGAAGCACGTAGTAAAGCTGTTGTTCAAATGGCGATCAGCTCATTATCTTACAGTGAGTTAGAAGCAATTGAGCATATCTTCGAAGAATTAAATGGAACAGAAGGTTTACTTGTTGCAAGTAAAATTGCTGATCGCGTAGGAATTACTCGTTCTGTAATCGTAAATGCACTACGTAAATTAGAAAGTGCTGGTGTTATTGAATCTCGCTCTTTAGGTATGAAAGGAACATACATTAAAGTGCTAAACGACAAGTTTCTACAGGAACTTGCTAAATTAAAAACAAACTAATTTATATAAAAACTCTCCTCGGTTGAGGAGAGTTTTTTGTTTTTTTAAGAGAATGATTTTGCTTACGTAAGGCGTCGTGACAACGTTCATTAGAAAACTATTAATTAACCTTCACCGCCTTGCTTAAAGGAAGTGAAGGTTGGGAATACTAGAATTCGAGCGTGAAAAAAAGAAAGTTTTACATTGTTCGCATTTTCGACTTGATTGTAATATTTCAGTATGATATAGTAAGCAGTGGTGTCAGTACAAAGTACACACGTTTACTGATTTAAGTGTTGGTGCTACGTTTGTAGTTTCGCTTAGAGATGAAGTAAACGGAGGATATCAAAAACCATTTAGGAGGAACTAAATTATGTCAGTAATTTCTATGAAGCAATTGCTTGAAGCTGGTGTTCATTTCGGACATCAAACTCGTCGTTGGAACCCAAAAATGAAGCGTTACATTTTCACAGAGCGTAACGGTATCTACATCATCGACTTACAAAAAACTGTGAAAAAAGTTGAGGAAGCTTACAGAACGATGCGTGACATCGCTGCTGAAGGTGGAGACATCTTATTCGTAGGTACTAAAAAACAAGCACAAGAAGCTATTAAAGAAGAAGCAACTCGTGCTGGTATGTACTTCGTTAACCAACGTTGGTTAGGTGGAACTTTAACAAACTTCCAAACAATCCAAAAGCGTATCAAGCGTCTTAAAGACATCGAAAGAATGCAAGAAGATGGTACTTTCGAAGTACTACCTAAGAAAGAAGTTGTTCAACTTAAAAAAGAGTTAGAGCGTCTTGAGAAATTCTTAGGCGGTATTAAAGATATGAAAGGTCTTCCAAGTGCATTATTCGTAGTAGACCCTCGTAAAGAGCGTATTGCAGTTGCTGAAGCGCGCAAATTACACATTCCAATCATCGGTATCGTTGATACAAACTGTGATCCAGACGAAATCGATCACGTTATCCCAGCAAACGATGATGCAATTCGTGCTGTAAAACTTCTTACATCTAAAATGGCAGACGCGATCCTTGAAGCAAAACAAGGTGAAGAAACTGTTACTGCGTAACAAATTTGGAAAGGTGATAAGGGGTTCGGCCTTTTATCACCTTTTTTAAGGTATAAACACCTTTTTAAAAAGGTATAAATACATATTTTAGGAGGATGAAAAATATGGCAATCACTGCACAAATGGTAAAAGAACTTCGTGAAAAAACAGGCGCAGGTATGATGGACTGCAAAAAAGCTTTAACTGAAACTAATGGCGACATGGAGAAAGCAATTGACTTCTTACGTGAAAAAGGTATTGCAAAAGCTGCTAAAAAAGCAGACCGCATCGCTGCTGAAGGTTTAACTTTCATCGAAACAAACGGTAACGAAGGTTTAATCTTAGAATTAAACTCTGAAACTGATTTCGTTGCGAAAAACGAAGGTTTCCAAGCGTTAATTAAAGAATTAGCTGCTCACTTATTAGCTAACAAACCAGCTAACATTGAAGAAGCTATGGCTCAAACAATCGAAGGCGGCAAAACAGTAGAAGAGCACATCAACGAAGCAATCGCTAAAATTGGTGAAAAACTTACACTTCGTCGTTTCGAAATCGTATCAAAAACTGATGCAGATGCATTCGGCGCTTACCTACACATGGGTGGACGTATTGGTGTATTAACAGTTCTTGAAGGTTCTACTGATGAAGCTGCTGCTAAAGATGTTGCAATGCACATCGCTGCAGTTAACCCTAAATACATCGACCGCGATGCTGTAACAGCTGAAGAAGTTGAGCATGAGCGTCAAGTATTAACACAACAAGCATTAAACGAAGGCAAGCCTGAAAAAATCGTTGCAAAAATGGTTGAAGGCCGTCTAGGCAAATTCTTCGAAGAAATTTGCTTACTTGACCAAGCATTCGTTAAAAACCCTGATATGAAAGTTCGTCAGTTCGTTGAGTCTAAAGGCGGAACATTAAAAGGATTCGTTCGCTACGCTGTTGGTGAAGGTATCGAAAAACGCGAAGACAACTTTGCTGAAGAAGTAATGAACCAAGTAAAAGGTAGCAACTAATAAAGATTAGGGAACACATTGTGTTCCCTTTTTTAAAATAAAGATGTAAGCAATTGGAGGTTCATTATGAGTAAACCGAAATATAATCGTGTCGTATTAAAGCTAAGCGGAGAAGCGTTAGCTGGCGAACAAGGATTTGGAATTAACCCATCTGTTATTAAATCAGTTGCGGAACAAGTGAAAGAAATTGCAGAACTTGATGTAGAAGTTGCTGTTGTTGTTGGTGGCGGAAACATTTGGCGTGGGAAAATCGGAAGTGAAATGGGAATGGATCGTGCTGGAGCAGATTACATGGGTATGTTAGCAACAGTTATGAACTCATTAGCTCTTCAAGATAGCCTAGAGAACATTGGAATTCAAACTCGTGTTCAAACTTCAATCGAGATGCGTCAAGTAGCAGAGCCTTACATTCGTCGTAAAGCAGTTCGTCATCTAGAGAAAAAACGTGTTGTGATCTTTGCAGCAGGTACAGGTAACCCATATTTCTCTACAGATACAACGGCAGCACTTCGTGCAGCGGAAATCGAAGCAGACGTTATCTTAATGGCGAAAAACAATGTAGATGGCGTATATAATGCAGATCCATCTCTTGACCCAACAGCTACGAAATACGAAACACTTACTTACTTAGATGTATTAAAAGAAGGTTTAGGTGTAATGGATTCAACAGCTTCTTCTTTATGTATGGACAATGATATTCCATTAATTGTATTCTCGGTTATGGAAAAAGGTAATATTAAACGTGCCGTTTTAGGCGAAAATATTGGAACAGTTGTAAGGGGGAAATAAATATGGGACAACAAGTATTGAAGTCTTCAAATGAAAAAATGGAAAAAGCAGTTGCTGCTTACTCTCGTGAATTAGCAACAGTTCGTGCAGGTCGTGCAAGCTCGTCTGTATTAGATAAGGTACAAGTTGATTACTATGGTGCACCAACACCTGTTGTGCAATTAGCGAACATTACAGTTCCAGAAGCACGTTTACTTGTAATTCAACCTTATGATAAAACTTCTATCGGTGATATTGAAAAAGCAATCTTAAAAGCAGATTTAGGCTTAAATCCTTCTAATGATGGAACTGTAATTCGTATTGCATTCCCTGCATTAACAGAAGAGCGTCGTCGTGATCTTGTAAAAGTTGTGAAAAAATATGCTGAAGAAGCAAAAGTTGCTGTTCGTAACGTACGTCGTGACGGTAACGATGATCTTAAGAAGCTTGAAAAAGCTGGCGATATTACAGAAGATGATTTAAGAGGATATACTGAAGATATCCAAAAAGAAACAGATAAATATATTGCAAAAGTTGACGAAATCGCAAAAAACAAAGAAAAAGAAATCATGGAAGTGTAATAGCGATACCTTCGCAAATATGACCCTCTTCTTAAGGGGGTCTTTTTACACTTTTAGGCATACGTCTGCTTGCTGGAGGGTATGAATGATGTTTAAAAACTTTCCTTTTTTTAAAAGTAAAAAGGTCGCATCGTTTGATCATCTCGTTGAAAAAGTGAAAAAAGGATACATCCCAGAACATATTGCTATCATTATGGATGGTAATGGAAGATGGGCAAAGAGGAGAGCGATGCCTCGTATTGCGGGACATCATGAAGGCATGCAAGTTGTAAAGAAAATCACAAAATTTGCAAGCAAACTTAATGTGAAAGTATTAACTCTTTATGCTTTTTCAACTGAGAACTGGAAAAGACCGAAAAAGGAAGTTGACTATTTAATGAGGCTTCCAGAAGAATTTCTAGGTACATTTTTACCAGAATTGATTGAAGAGAACGTTCAAGTTCGAGTAATAGGACAACAAGATCGTCTTCCTACGCATACACGCAGAGCGATGGAAAAGGCCATGGAAGATACGAAAGAGAATACGGGATTAATTCTTAATTTCGCGTTAAACTATGGAAGTCGAGATGAAATCGTTTCTGCTGTGCAACATATGGTGAAAGATAGTGAGGAAGGAAAAATTCGTGTTGAAGATGTAAGTGAAGAAATGCTTTCTTCCTATTTAATGACGAGTTCTTTACCTGACCCAGAGTTGTTAATCCGTACGAGCGGAGAGCTACGGATTAGTAATTTCATGTTATGGCAAATTGCATATTCGGAATTTTGGTTTACAGATGTGTATTGGCCAGATTTTACCGAGGAACATTTGCTAAATGCAATTACAGACTTTCAGCATAGAGGGCGCAGATTCGGAGGCGTGTAGAAAGAGAGGGTTTGGTAGTGAAACAGAGAATTATTACTGGAGTGGTTGCTGCCGCGCTATTCATTCCCATCGTAATTTACGGTGGCGTGCCTTTTACGGTTTTAGTGTATGCACTTGCTTCTATAGGTTTATATGAATTAATTCGTATGAATAAGCTTACGCTTATTTCAGTACCAACAGTTTTAGCTGCAGTATTATTATGGATTATTTTAATTCCAAGCAGTGCATCAGAACTGTTTACGCAGATTGGATTAGGTAAATTAGAAATCACATTTGTGATTGTTTTATTACTTTTATCATATACAGTCCTTTCTAAGAATACATTTACTTTTGACAATGCTTCATTTTTACTAATGGCAACAACATATGTTGGAATGGGATTCCTATATTTGAATGAAACGAGAATATTAGGAATTAAATATGTGTTTTGTGCATTATTTGTTATATGGGCTACTGATTCAGGCGCATATTTCGTAGGAAAGGCATTAGGAAAGAGGAAATTGTGGCCAGAAATTAGTCCAAATAAAACGATTGAAGGTTCATTAGGCGGCATCGTTTGTGGAATTGTTGTGGCACTCGTTTACAATATGTTCTTCCCAGTTGAGGCTAATGTAGGGATTTTAATTGTGTTGACAATTATCATTTCTATTTTTGGACAAATTGGTGATTTAGTACAGTCTGCATTTAAACGTCATTATGGCGTAAAGGATTCAGGTACAATTTTACCTGGACATGGTGGTATATTAGATCGAACAGATAGTTGGTTATTCGTTTTACCAATTCTCTACTTCTTATTACAATACAATTAATAAATGAACGAGGGGTTGGAGTCATGAAAAACATTAGTTTATTAGGTGCAAGCGGATCAATTGGTACACAAACTTTAGATGTATTACGCTCGCACCCAGACCAATTCCGTCTCGTTGCTTTTTCTGTAGGGAAAAATATTGACTACGCAGTAAAGGTAATTCAAGAATTTTCTCCGCAAATCGTCTCTGTGCAAAGAGAGGAAGATGTTTTAAAATTACAAGCTGTCTCTGGTAATACAAAAATTGTATATGGTAGTGAAGGGCTCTTAGAAGTAGCATTACATCCAGATGCGGAGATTGTAGTAAATGCTGTTGTAGGTAGCGTAGGGTTGTTACCAACACTTCGTGCAATTGAGGCGAAAAAAACAATTGGAATTGCAAACAAAGAAACGTTAGTAACTGCAGGGCATCTTGTAATGGAAGCGGCACGAAAACATAATGTTTCGTTACTTCCAGTAGATAGTGAACATTCAGCTATTTTTCAATGTTTGAATGGTGAAAATGAAAAAAGAATTTCTCGACTAATTATTACGGCTTCTGGTGGAAGTTTCCGTGATAAAACGAGAGATGAATTGCATCATGTGACCGTAGAAGATGCGCTTAGACATCCAAACTGGTCAATGGGTTCGAAAATTACAATTGATTCTGCTACAATGATGAATAAGGGACTAGAAGTAATTGAAGCACATTGGCTTTTTGGTATCCCTTATGAGCAAATCGATGTTGTTTTACATAAAGAAAGTATTATCCATTCTATGGTTGAATTTGAAGATCGTAGTGTAATGGCACAGCTTGGCTCACCTGATATGCGAGTACCAATTCAATACGCACTTACATATCCTGATCGATTACCTCTTTCAGACACAAAGCAGTTGAATTTATGGGAAATGGGTACATTGCATTTTGAGAAAATGAACCAAGAACGTTTCCGTTGCTTGCGTTTTGCGTATGAAGCTGGAAAAGCAGGTGGAAGTATGCCAGCTGTAATGAATGCAGCGAATGAAGTAGCTGTTGAAGCTTTTTTACAAAAGAGAATTGGTTTCTTAACAGTGGAAGACCTCATTGAAAAAGCAATGAACCATCACAATGTCATTGCACGTCCGAGCTTAGAGGAAATTCTGGAAATTGATGCAGCCACAAGACGGTTTGTGATGGAACAAATTTAGCAAAGGTGGTTATGGAATTGAATACAGCGATTGCCTTTATATTAATTTTCGGTGCACTCGTATTTTTCCATGAGCTAGGGCATCTATATTTCGCAAAAAGAGCAGGTATTTTATGCCGTGAGTTTGCGATTGGTTTTGGTCCGAAAATATTCTCATTTGAAAAGAATGAAACGGTGTATACGATTCGATTACTGCCTCTTGGTGGCTATGTAAGAATGGCTGGCGAGGATGCAGATACAGTTGAATTAAAGCCTGGGAAAAAGGTTGGCCTCGTATTAAATGAAAAAGACGAAGTTGCGAAATTAGTTTTTGATGGATATGAAAAGTATCCAAATGTTCGCGTTATTGAAGTGGAACAAGCTGATTTAGAGCATAATCTAACAATTTCGGGCTATGAAGAGTACGAGGAAGAGCTTCAAACATTCCGAGTGAATGAAAAGGCTCGTATTATTACTGCTGGTGAAGAAATTCAAATTGCTCCGTATAATAGGCAGTTTGGCTCTAAGAAATTGGGACAACGTGCTTTAACAATCTTTGCAGGTCCTGCAATGAATTTCATTTTAGCATTTGTTATTTTTGTGATTCTTGGATTTGTACAAGGTGTTCCTGTTGACAAGCCAATGGTCGGAAAAGTGATGGAGAATAGTGCAGCTGAGCAAGCTGGATTAAAAGAAAATGATGCAATTCAAGCGATCGATGGGAAAAACACCAGTACATGGAAAGATGTTGTTACCATTGTACGTGAAAACCCAAATAAAGAAATTACGTTACAAGTAAAGCGTGATAATGAACAGTTTAATGTAAAAGTAACGCCGACGCTCGATAAAGAAGGAAAAGACGAAGTAGGTAGAATTGGTGTTTACTCTCCTGTAGAGAAAACAGTGATGGGTTCTATTAAATCAGGTTTTGAACAAACATACCAATGGACGAAACTAATTTTTGAGTCTCTTGTGAAATTAGTAACTGGTCAATTCTCTATTAATGAGTTGTCAGGTCCAGTAGGAATTTATAATCTAACAGATCAAGTTGTAGATTATGGATTTACGCGTGTATTAAGTTTAGCGGCAGTGTTAAGTATTAACCTTGGTTTATTTAATTTACTACCAGTCCCTGCTTTAGACGGTGGACGTTTGTTCTTCTTCTTAATTGAAGCGTTACGCGGGAAACCGATTGACCGTCAAAAAGAAGGAATGGTTCACTTTATTGGTTTTGCATTATTAATGTTACTTATGTTAGTTGTAACTTGGAATGACATTCGTAAGTTTTTCTTGTAAAATAAAGTGAAACTTATAATGAAATAGAGCTCGTAGAATAAAACCCCTCACCTAACTCGAGGTGAGGGGTTTTACTGCGTGTAAGAGTAAAATGAAGAGGTGCGAATAAATGAAACAAAGTATGGTATTCAGTCCTACATTACGTGAAGTTCCAGCTGATGCGGAGATTAAGAGTCATCAGTTATTACTTCGTGCAGGTTTTATGCGTCAAAATGCTTCTGGTATTTATAGTTTTCTACCATTTGGATTAAAAGTACTACACAAAGTAGAACGTATCGTTCGAGAAGAAATGGAGCGCGCAGGTGCTGTAGAATTATTAATGCCAGCGATGCAAGCTGCAGAATTATGGCAAGAATCAGGCCGTTGGTATTCTTACGGATCTGAATTAATGCGTATGAAAGATCGTAATGCTCGTGAATTCGCATTAGGAGCGACACATGAAGAAGTAATTACGGATCTTGTACGTGATGAAGTGAAATCGTATAAAAAATTACCGTTAACATTATACCAAATTCAAACAAAATTCCGTGATGAACAAAGACCTCGTTTTGGTTTATTACGTGGAAGAGAGTTTCTAATGAAAGATGCATACTCTTTCCATGCTACACAAGAGAGCTTAGATGAAGTGTACGATCGCTTATACAAAGCATACTCTAACATTTTTGCTCGTTGTGGCTTGAATTTCCGTGCAGTTATTGCTGACTCTGGAGCGATGGGCGGAAAAGATACGCATGAATTTATGGTATTATCTGAAGTTGGTGAAGATACAATTGCATACTCTGATACATCTGATTATGCAGCGAACATCGAAATGGCTCCTGTTGTAGCTACGTATACGAAGAGTGACGAAGCAGAAAAAGCACTTGAAAAGGTAGCAACACCAGACCAAAAAGCAATTGAAGAAGTATCTGCATTCTTAAACATTGAAGCTGACAAGTGTATTAAGTCTATGGTATTTAAAGTAGATGAGAAATTAGTAGTTGTACTTGTTCGTGGTGATCATGAAGTAAACGATGTAAAAGTGAAAAATGTATACGGCGCTTCAGTTGTTGAGCTTGCTTCTCATGAAGAAGTGAAAGAATTATTAAATTGTGAAGTTGGTTCATTAGGACCGATTGGTGTAACAGGTGACATCGAAATTATCGCTGACCATGCTGTAGCATCAATTGTCAACGGATGTTCAGGAGCAAACGAAGAAGGATTCCATTATGTAAATGTAAATCCAGAACGTGACTTTAAAGTGAGTCAATATACAGATTTACGCTTCATTCAAGAAGGAGACCAATCTCCAGATGGAAACGGAACAATTCTTTTCGCACGCGGAATTGAAGTTGGTCATGTATTCAAATTAGGAACTCGTTATAGTGAAGCAATGAACGCAACATTCCTAGATGAAAACGGAAAAACACAACCACTTATTATGGGTTGTTACGGTATCGGTGTGTCTCGTACAGTGGCAGCAATCGCAGAGCAGTTTAATGATGAGAACGGTTTAGTTTGGCCAAAAGCTGTTGCACCGTTCCATGTACATGTAATTCCAGTAAATATGAAATCTGATGCACAACGTGAAATGGGTGAGAGCATCTACAACTCATTACAAGAGCAAGGATATGAAGTATTACTAGATGATCGTGCAGAACGTGCGGGTGTTAAATTTGCAGATGCAGATTTATTCGGCCTTCCAGTTCGCGTGACAGTTGGTAAAAAAGCAGACGAAGGTATTGTAGAAGTGAAAGTACGTGCTACAGGCGAGTCTGAAGAAGTGAAAGTAGAAGAACTTCAAACATATATTGCAAATATTTTAAAATAAGAAGAGGTACCTCGTAATGAGGTACCTTCTCTTTCTTTGTAAACGTATTTTGTAAAAGAAGAAGGGAGAAATCTTTCTTTGTAGTACGTTTCACTTTATAATAGCAAATGGAAGGAGAGTGCTTATGTCTTTAACAAATGAACAACAAGAGCGATTTCAAATTTTACTCCAGCAGTTGCAAATACCAGATGACCTTATAAATCAATATTTACAAGGCGGTGGTATTGAAAGGCTCGTTATTGATAAAGCGAATAAAAGTTGGCATTTTGATTTACAAGTGCCACGTATTTTGCCTACAGAAGTATATGAATTGCTAGAAACAAAGCTTAAGCAATCATTTTCTCATATTGCAAGAACAACATTTGCATTAGAAACAGAGAATAAACAATTTACAGAAGAAGAGGTAAGAGCGTATTGGCCGCTTTGTACGGAACGAATTACATTTTCACCTATGTTTGCTTACTTAAAGAAGCAGCTTCCGCAGGTGAATGGCGTGAAGTTGCTAATAAATGTGAATAATGAGCTGGAATCTACTGCTTTAAAGAAAAACGTTGCGAAACCAGTAGGTGATCAATATGAAACTTTTGGATTCCCGCGTTTTCAGTTAGACACACATATACAGCAAAATACAGAAGAAATGCAAAAGTTTCGTGAGCAAACGCAGCAAGAAGACCGCGAGCGTGTTATACAAGCTATGGAAGAAATGGCGAAGAAGCAAGCTGAAGAAAGCAGCGTTGTGCATGAAGGGCCGATCACACTCGGGTATCTTATTAAGCCAGATGAAGAGATTACACCGATGCGAGAAATTCAAGATGAAGAAAGAAGAAAAACGGTTCAAGGATATGTCTTCCATGTGGAAACAAAAGAGCTTCGTAGTGGACGTACGTTATTAACTTTAAAAATAACGGATTATACAGATTCTATTATGATCAAAATGTTCTCACGTGATAAAGAAGATATTCCAATGCTACAATCCTTGAAAAAAGGAATGTGGGTGAAGGCTCGTGGTTCTGTCCAAAATGATACATTTGTTCGAGATTTAGTAATGATTGCAAATGACATTAATGAAATAACAGGACCGTCTCGTAAAGATAAAGCGCCAGAAGGCGAAAAACGTGTAGAGCTTCACCTTCATACGCCAATGAGCCAAATGGATGCTGTTACTCCTGTTTCTAGACTTGTTGCCCAAGCAGGTAAATGGGGACATGAGGCTATTGCGGTTACAGACCATGCTGTGGCTCAGTCGTTCCCGGAAGCATATTCTGCGGGGAAAAAGGCTGGAGTTAAAGTTATATACGGTGTAGAAGCGAATTTAGTTAATGACGGTGTACCAATAGCGTATAACGAAGCGCATCGTTTACTTGCAGAGGAAACGTATGTTGTCTTTGACGTTGAGACGACAGGGTTATCAGCTGTATACGATACAGTCATTGAGTTGGCTGCTGTAAAAGTAAAAGGTGGCGAAATTATTGATCGCTTCGAATCGTTCGCAAATCCGCATCAACCATTATCGGCGACGATTATTGAATTAACAGGTATTACAGATGATATGTTAACGGATGCGCCAGAAGTGGACGAAGTGTTTAAAAAGTTTGAGGAATGGATGGGCGACCATACACTTGTTGCTCATAACGCAAGCTTCGATATGGGCTTTATTAACGTAGGTTTTAAAAAGGCTGGACTAGAAAAAACGAATAACCCAGTTATTGATACGTTAGAACTTGCAAGATTCTTATTCCCGGAAATGAAAAACCATCGATTGAATACGATGTGTAAAAAGCTTGATATTGAATTAACGCAACATCACCGTGCGATTTATGATACAGAAGCAACAGGATACTTACTTGTGAAAATGTTAAAAGATGTGATTGAAAAGGGATTTGAATATCACGATCAATTAAATGATAGTATGGGGCAAGGGGATGCGTATAAGCGTGGACGTCCAAGTCATATGACGTTACTTGCCACATCAGATGTAGGATTGAAAAATTTATATAAACTTGTTTCCTATTCTCACCTAAATTACTTTTACCGTGTACCACGTGTACCAAGGTCACTATTAAAAAAATACCGTGAAGGGATTTTAGTAGGAACGGCTTGCGATAAAGGTGAAGTGTTTGAGGCAATGATGCAAAAAGCTCCTGAAGAGGTAGAAGAAATTGCGCAGTTCTATGATTACATTGAAGTAATGCCTCCAGAGGTGTTACGTCATTTAGTAGAGCGTGAACTTGTTCGAGATGAGGGGCAATTAAAAACAATTATTTCTAATTTAGTAAAACTAGGTGAGACGTTAGATAAACCAGTTGTTGCTACAGGAAACGTGCATTATTTAGACCCAGAGGATGCGATGTATCGCAAAATTTTAGTCAGTTCGCAAGGCGGAGCCAATCCGTTAAACCGACATTCATTACCGCCTGTACATTTCCGTACAACGGATGAAATGTTAGAGTGTTTTTCATTCTTAGGTGAAGACACAGCGAAAGAAATTGTTGTCACGAATACACAAAAGGTTGCATCGTTAATTGGTGACGTTCATCCAGTAAAAGATGATCTATATACACCGAAAATTGAAGGTGCAGATGATGAAACGCGTGACATGAGTTATAAAATGGCGCGTAGCATTTATGGTGAAGAGTTACCTGAAATTGTAGAAGCACGTTTAGAAAAAGAGTTAAAAAGTATTATTGGGCATGGATTCGCCGTAATTTATTTAATTTCACATAAGCTTGTGAAAAAATCGTTAGTAGACGGATATCTAGTAGGTTCGCGTGGATCGGTAGGTTCATCATTCGTTGCGACGATGATGGAAATTACAGAAGTAAATCCATTACCACCGCATTATGTATGTCCGAATTGTAAGCAATCAGAATTCTTTAATGACGGTTCGGTAGGTTCTGGTTTCGACTTACCAGATAAAGAGTGTCCGGTATGCAATATTCCATATGTAAAAGATGGACATGATATTCCGTTCGAAACGTTCCTTGGATTTAAAGGAGATAAGGTACCCGATATTGATTTGAGTGTGACACGTTCTTAACTGAAAAGGTTAAGCACTAGCATCTGCTAGTAGAACTGCTATTCCAAAGTATGGAATGATGGAGTAACGTCCTGAAACATACTCACTGAAGCTACGGCAAGCGATAGCGATATTGCAAACATCAACATCGTTTGAAGCCCGTTAAAGTAGGCTGAAGTTCATCCTAACGTAAAAGACGAGGAAAGGGAGATATAAATCTTCTGTGAATGATAGGTCTGGTGTCTATAAAATTCCTATGGTTAGAATCAGTAGAATGACTGGGACGAACCCTCGACTGACTTTTCGTGAATGTCACGTTATAGAAATATAACGGGGTCCAAAGAGGACTTCCAAGTGTGGATGAGTAAGCGTTTGGTTATGAAAATCCATACTGTGTTACAGGCACAGTCAAGCTTGGCGGAATTTAGGGGGGACCTAAGGGGATTATGTACAGATAAGAATAGTGGAACGTGTGAAGCTTTCGACATAAGAGAAGATTGCACTTCGATGACGATGGTATGTGGAAAGGCAGATGCTATAACACATTTTACGAAAGTGGCAGTAGTGCCGTAGTACCGCTTAATGAAATGCCGAAGATGACTGAATAACCAATAAGTCGGAGGATAAAAACATTTCAGAGGGAAGGGCACAAGTCGTTAACGTCGAAAACAAAACCTACAAAAGTCAGATTGGTGTATGACCAAAGAGAAACGAAAACTTCATAAGGAAGTGATTAGTTGGCTGACTTGATGATTCAAAAGTTAAGAAACAATGAATATTTTGGCTTGCAATCAATTTTTGATCATCTTTATGAAGAAAGCAAAAAGGGTCGATATTTCAAAAATATTTATGAGTTGATTATTTCTGAAGAAAATATTCGATTAGCCTTTCGTAATTTAAAAAGCAATACAGGTAGTAAAACGAAAGGTACAAATGGACACACAATAAAACATCTTAATAAAATAGATGCCGACAAGCTAATTAGATTAACGAAGAAGAGATTGGAAAACTACATGCCACATGCAGTAAGACGTGTGTTTATACCAAAGCCAAACGGAAAAATGCGACCTCTAGGGATTCCAACGATTGAAGACCGATTAATTCAGCAAATGTTCCTGCAAATTTTGGAACCGATTGTTGAAGCGAAGTTTCATCCGCAAAGCTATGGTTTTCGACCAAAACGAAGCACTCATGACGCTTTAGCTAGGTGCTATCACATGGTCAATCACAGTCATCAACATTTTGTAGTGGACATAGATATTAAAGGTTTCTTTGATAACGTTAATCATAAAAAGCTAATGAGGCAACTATGGACAATTGGAATACAGGATAAAAAAGTTTTATACATCATCAAAAAGATGCTGAAGGCGGAAGTTACAGGTGAAGGCATTCCTGTTAAAGGGACTCCTCAAGGGGGTATTTTATCTCCATTGCTAGCCAACGTTGTATTAAATGAACTTGACTGGTGGGTATCAAACCAATGGGAAACAAAACCAACAAGAGTACCTTATAAATTAAAACGTAATAAAACGGATGCACTTAAAAAGACAAGGTTAAAACCAATGTATCTAGTAAGGTATGCAGATGATTTTAAAATCTTCACAAATTCCTACGAAAACGCTAGAAAGATTAAAATAGCGGTTGAAAAATGGCTCAAGGAAAGATTGGGGCTTGAGATAAGTGAAGAAAAAAGTAAAATCACAAACTTACGGAAAAACGGTACCGATTTTTTAGGAATTCGATTTAGAGCAGTTCAGAAGGGAAATGCTAAAACTGGTTATATTGTAAATTCTAAAATGGACCCGAAAGCAAAAGGCAAAGTATTGGGTGTCATTAGGCATCAATTAGTGAAACTAAGAAAAAGTCCTACTCCAGAAAAAGTAATGAACTTTAACTCGAACATTCTCGGTTTGCATAATTACTACAAAATTGCGACCAGAATTTCTCAAGATTTTAATGAGATAAGACATAAAGTTCATCCAAATATAAAATCATTGATGTTTAGAAACATCTTTGTTTATACAAAGGAAACGAATAATATCATTGATAAGTTTTATGGAGATTATAATTGTCCAAGGTTTAAAAGTAATGGATTACTGGTCTATCCTATTGAAGCAATTCGACATGATATACGAGGTCAAAGAGACCCTAACTTCTCTGTTTATAATAAAAAGGATAGGGCATCAATTCATAAAGAAATAAAACGTGTGTCTGTGCGGGAAATCGAAATGTTTCGTAAAGGAATATATAAAACAAAAAGTGTTCTGTATGAAAATAATCGCTTAAGTAAATATGTCGCGCAAAAAGGATGTTGTGGCATAACGGGAGAACGATTGACTCCTCATAATGCTATATGTCATCACATCAAGCCAACAGGGCAAGGTGGTAGTGATGAATGTCACAACTTGATTATTATTAATAGGAAATATCATATGTTAATTCACAATAAAGACCCTCTTGCAAATGAAGATTATAAAAAAATGCTAGGCAAATTCGATAAGAAAGCATTAAGTAAATTAAATAAGCTGAGAACGGAAGTAGGAAATCCAAAACTCAGCTTATAAATTTCGAAAAAGTTAACGATGGAACGCCGTGTGAGTGTGAAAGCCTCATGCACGGTGTGGAGTGGGGGAAAAGTTGGAGATAATATCAAATGCTTACCTATCACTATACTTCTCCGGAGAATACCAACCACGTGCCCATAATTATACGAAAATACTGTTCGGTGAAGATTATGTATACCGTGCGGGTACAATAGGTACAGTTGCGGAAAAAACCGCGTATGGATATGTAAAAGGTTATGCAAATGATCATAATTTAACGATTCGAAATGCAGAGATTGATCGCTTAGTAGCAGGATGTACCGGCGTAAAACGTACGACAGGACAGCATCCAGGTGGTATTATCGTTGTGCCAGATTACATGGACATCTTTGATTTCTCACCAATTCAGTTTCCGGCGGATTCAATAGGGGCTGAGTGGAGAACGACACACTTTGATTTCCACTCGATCCATGATAATTTATTGAAACTTGATATACTAGGACACGATGATCCGACTGTTATTCGTATGTTACAAGATTTAAGTGGTATTGATCCGAAAACAATCCCAACGGACGATCCAGAAGTAATGAAAATCTTCTCAGGCCCGGAATCGTTAGGGGTAACGGAAGAACAAATTAACTGTAAAACAGGTACACTTGGTATACCAGAGTTTGGTACGAAATTCGTAAGGCAGATGTTAGAAGAGACGAAACCTACGACATTCTCTGAGTTAGTCCAAATTTCTGGACTATCACATGGTACGGACGTATGGCTTGGTAATGCAAACGAGTTAATTTATAACGGTACATGTACGCTGAGTGAAGTTATCGGTTGTCGTGATGACATCATGGTATATTTAATCTATCAAGGTTTAGACCCATCATTAGCCTTCAAAATCATGGAGTCAGTTCGTAAAGGTAAAGGTGTACCAGAAGAATGGGAAGAGGACATGAAAAGTAATAATGTACCAGGTTGGTATATTGATTCATGTAAGAAAATTAAGTACATGTTCCCTAAAGCCCATGCGGCTGCTTACGTACTTATGGCTGTACGTATTGCATACTTTAAAGTACATTTCGCGCTTCTATTCTATGCGGCATACTTTACAGTTCGTGCAGATGACTTTGACGTAGAGGCGATGGCGAAAGGTTCAGCAGCTATACGTGTAAGAATTGACGAAATTGCGCAAAAAGGTTTGGATGCAGCGCCGAAAGAGAAAAGTTTATTAACAGTACTAGAAATGACACTTGAAATGTGTGAGCGTGGATACTCATTCCAAAAGGTTGATTTATACCGTTCGCATGCAACAGATTTTATTATTGATGGGGATACTTTAATTCCTCCATTTAATGCAGTGCCTGGACTTGGTACAAACGCAGCTTTAAGTATTGTAGAAGCACGAAAAAATGGAGATTTCTTATCAAAAGAAGATTTACAGCAGCGCAGTAAGGTTTCGAAAACAATTATTGAGTATTTAGATAGTCAAGGTTGCTTAGGCGATCTACCTGATCAAAACCAGTTATCACTGTTCTAATAGGCAGGAAAAGTCTTTGCAAATCAACATTTGCTATGGTATACTATTAACCGAGATAACCATGTCATGTATATTGTGTGAAAAGAAGAGTGGGGAAACCCACTCTTTCGTGTTACTATCTACGTTTTATTGATGTAGAGAGGTAAGAAATTTCTGTCGTATATACATATTTTGTTACAAGTTTTACTTCTTAAATTTGGTAATACTAAGACAGATATTCCCTGCTAAACGGCAGGGGCTTTTGTTAGCTAACGAGAAAGAATAAGATGGACCGTTTTTATGAACGGGGTCTTTTCTTGTAAATGGTACATGGCGGCAGGAAGGAGGCTGTTTATGGATAAGAAAGTCACAGAAGTTGTAGAAGCATTTGCGCAGCCGATCGTTGAAGAGTTAAATCTTGAACTTGTAGATGTAGAGTATGTGAAAGAAGGACAAGACTGGTTCTTACGCGTATTCATCGATTCTGAAAAGGGAGTCGACATTGAAGAATGCGGTGCGGTAAGTGAACGTTTAAGCGAAGCTTTAGATAAAGAGGATCCAATTCCTCATCTTTACTTTTTGGATGTATCATCTCCTGGAGCAGAACGCCCATTAAAGAAAGAGAAAGACTTCCAGCAAGCGGTAGGAAAGCAAGTGGCAATAAAAACATATGAGCCGATTGATGGTGAAAAGATGTTTGAAGGGAAGCTACTTTCTTACGATGGTACTACAATTACACTATTATTAACAATTAAAACACGTAAAAAAGAAATCCAAATTCCAATGGATAAAGTTGCAAATGCGCGACTTGCTGTTACGTTTTAGTTAGAAGGGGGATCTTCATGAGCACTGAGTTGTTAGATGCCTTGCTCGTATTAGAGTCAGAAAAAGGAATTAGCAAAGATATTATTATTGATGCGATTGAAGCAGCGTTAATCTCTGCTTATAAACGCAATTTTAACCAAGCACAAAACGTTCGTGTGAGCTTTAACCCAGAAGTGGGAACAATTCAAGTTTTAGCACGTAAAGACGTTGTTGATAACGTGTTTGATCCACGTCTTGAAATTTCTGTTGAGGAAGCAAGACAAATTAATCCAAACTATCAAGATGGTGACGTACTAGAAATTGAAGTAACACCAAAAGATTTCGGTCGCATTGCAGCACAAACTGCAAAACAAGTTGTAACACAACGAGTGCGTGAAGCAGAGCGTGGTGTTATTTACTCTGAGTTTAGTGACCGTGAAGAAGATATCATGGTGGGTATTGTACAACGTCAAGATGCTCGTTTCATCTATGTAAGCTTAGGGAAAGTAGAAGCTTTATTACCTGTAAGTGAGCAAATGCCAAACGAACAGTATAAACCACATGATCGCATTCGTGTATTCATTACGAAAGTAGAAAAAACAACGAAGGGACCACAAATTTACGTATCACGTACACATCCTGGTCTTTTAAAACGTTTATTCGAAATGGAAGTTCCTGAAATTTATGATGGAACTGTTGAAATTCGTTCTGTAGCACGTGAAGCAGGAGATCGTTCTAAAATTTCTGTACATGCAGAGAACATTGATGTTGATCCAGTAGGTTCTTGTGTAGGACCGAAAGGACAACGTGTACAACGCATTGTAGATGAACTAAAAGGTGAAAAGATTGACATCGTTCGCTGGTCAAATGATCCAGTAGAATATGTTGCAAATGCTTTAAGCCCATCACAAGTTGTTAAAGTGCTTGTAGATGAAGAAGAAAAAGCAACAACTGTTGTTGTTCCAGACCACCAGCTTTCATTAGCTATCGGTAAGCGTGGACAAAATGCACGTCTTGCAGCTAAATTAACAGGCTGGAAAATTGATATTAAGAGTGAGTCTGATGCGAAACAACTTGGTATTGTAACAGAAGAAGATAGCGTAATCGCATTCGGATTCGATTCAGCTGAAGACGAAATCGAATAGAGGTGATGAGTGTGAGCAATCGAAAAGTTCCGTTACGAAAATGTGTTGCAACGCAAGAAATGAAATCAAAACGAGAGCTCGTTCGCATTGTTCGTTCCAAAGAGGGAGAAGTGTCCATTGATTTAACTGGAAAGAAATCAGGACGAGGTGCTTATTTATCAAAAGATAAAGAAAGTATTCTTCAAGCCCAAAAGAAAAATGTTTTGGAACATCATCTAAAAGCGAAAATCGACGGTTCTCTATACGAAGAGCTTCTTGAGCTTGTTGAGAAGGAGTCGAAATAAGTGTCCGATTGGAAATCGTTTTTAGGACTAGCAAACCGGGCTCGGAAAATTATTTCGGGTGAAGAACTTGTTTTAAAAGAAGTACGAAGTGGCAAAGCAAAGCTTGTATTGCTATCTGAAGATGCGTCAGCAAATACAACAAAACGTATCACGGATAAAACAACGTATTACAACGTACCAATGAGAAAGGTCGAAAATCGACAACAATTAGGGCATGCGATTGGGAGAGATGAGCGAGTCGTTGTAGCTGTGTTAGATGAAGGCTTTGCGAAAAAGCTGCGTAGCATGCTCGATACAAATTACCGGGGGTGAAGGTATGAGTAAAATTCGAGTGCATGAATATGCAAAACAACATAATATCTCAAGTAAAGATCTTATGACAAAACTAAAAGAAATGAATATCGAGGTTTCGAATCATATGACAATGTTAGACGATGAAGTAGTAAACAAATTAGATAATGAATATCAAGCAGAAAAACCTTCTGTTGCAGATGAGTTTGAAGTAGAAGAAAAAGTTGTTCGTAGCAAAAAGAACAGCAATAAGAAGAAGAAAAAAGGCAAAGGGAACGAAGACAAACGTCAAGATAACTTTGCTGGAAGACAACAAACGCAAACTGTAGAAACACCAGATAAAATCACTTTTTCTGGAAGCCTTACAGTAGGTGAGCTTGCTAAAAAGTTAAGCAAAGAGCCGTCTGAAATTATTAAGAAGCTCTTCATGATTGGAATTATGGCAACAATTAACCAAGACTTAGATAAAGATACAATTGAGTTAATTGCTACTGATTACGGTATTGAAGTAGAAGAAGAAGTAGTTGTAAGTGAAACTGAATTTGAGACATTCATCGATGAGCAAGATGATGAAGAAAACTTAAAAGAGCGTCCAGCTGTAGTTACAATTATGGGACACGTTGACCATGGTAAAACAACTTTACTTGACTCTATTCGTAATTCAAAAGTAACTGCAGGCGAAGCAGGTGGAATTACTCAACATATTGGTGCATACCAAGTTGAAGTAAATGATAAGAAGATTACATTCTTAGATACACCTGGTCACGCGGCATTTACAACGATGCGTGCTCGTGGTGCGCAAGTAACGGATATTACAATCCTTGTTGTTGCAGCTGATGACGGTGTTATGCCACAAACAGTTGAAGCAATTAGCCATGCGAAAGCAGCTGGAGTACCAATTATTGTAGCTGTGAATAAAATGGATAAACCAGCGGCAAATCCTGATCGTGTAATGCAAGAATTAACAGAATACGAATTAGTTCCAGAAGCTTGGGGCGGAGACACAATTTTCGTACCAATTTCTGCAATTCAAGGCGAGGGAATTGACAACTTGCTAGAAATGATTCTTCTTGTAAGTGAAGTAGAAGAATATAAAGCAAATCCAAATCGTTATGCAACTGGTACTGTAATCGAAGCACAGCTTGATAAAGGTAAAGGAACTATCGCGACATTACTTGTTCAAAACGGTACGCTTCGAGTTGGAGATCCAATCGTTGTTGGTACTTCATTCGGACGTGTTCGTGCAATGGTAAGTGATATTGGTCGTCGTGTAAAAGTTGCTGGTCCATCAACTCCTGTTGAAATTACAGGTTTAAATGAAGTACCACAAGCGGGAGATCGTTTCATGGCATTCGCTGATGAGAAGAAAGCTCGTCAAATCGGTGAATCACGTGCACAAGAAGCGTTACTTGCTCAACGTGGTGAGAAATCTAAATTAAGCCTTGAAGATTTATTCCAACAAATCCAAGAGGGCGATGTAAAAGAAATTAACTTAATTGTGAAAGCAGACGTACAAGGTTCTGTAGAAGCAATGGCAGCATCACTTCGTAAAATTGATGTTGAAGGCGTAAAAGTAAAAATTATCCATACAGGCGTAGGTGCGATTACAGAATCTGATGTTATTTTAGCTTCTGCATCTAATGCAATTGTAATTGGATTTAACGTACGCCCTGATGTGAATGCGAAGCGTACAGCTGAATTAGAGAATGTTGATGTTCGTTTACACCGTATTATCTATAAAGTAATCGAAGAAATCGAATCAGCAATGCAAGGTATGCTGGATCCAGAATTCGAAGAAAAAGTAATCGGTCAAGCGGAAGTACGCCAAACATTCAAAGTAACGAAAGTTGGAACAATCGCAGGTTGTTACGTAATTGACGGTAAAATTACACGTGATAGTGGCGTGCGTATTATCCGTGATGGCGTAGTAATTTTCGAAGGACAACTTGATACGTTAAAACGTTTCAAAGACGACGTAAAAGAAGTTGCACAAAACTATGAGTGTGGTATCACAATTGAGAGATATAATGATCTTAAAGAAGGGGACATCATTGAAGCGTACATTATGGAAGAAGTGAAGCGATGATTATCGCTTCACTCTCATTCGAGTGTATGATTTACGATGTGCATTCTTTAAAAGAGAAACGAGCAATTTTGCAACGAGTGCTAACACGTGTGAAGCAGCGTTATAACGTAGCTGTTTCAGAAGTAGGGCATCAAGATGTATGGCAACGTACAGAAATTGCAATTGTTTCCGTATCCTCAAATCGTGTTATTTGTGAAAAAGAAATGAATCGTGTACTTGAGTACATCGATTCATTTCCTGAAATTGAACGTACGATAACACAATTGGAATGGTACTGAATGAGGTGAAGAGTTATGAAATTACGTGCAAACCGTGTAGGCGAGCAAATGAAAAAAGAATTAGGCGACATCATCAGTCGTAAAATTAAAGACCCACGTGTCGGTTTTGTTACAGTAACAGATGTACAAGTGAGTGGAGATTTACAAATTGCTACTGTGTATATTTCTGTTTTAGGTGATGAAGAACAGAAAGAAAGTACATTAAAAGGTTTAGCGAAGGCAAAAGGCTTCATTCGTTCAGAAATTGGCCAGCGTATTCGTCTTCGTAAAACACCGGAAATTTCCTTTGAGTTTGATGAGTCTATCGGATATGGTCATCGAATTGATACACTTTTACATGAAATTAATAAAGACGGTAAACGTGAAGAATAATGGATAGACATTTGTCTATCCATTTTTTCAATGCAAAATAAATTTTGGGTAATTACTATGAAAGAATTATGATGAGGTGAACATATATGGAAGGTGTAGTATTATTACATAAGCCAAAAGGCATGACATCACATGATTGTGTATTTAAATTAAGAAAGATATTGCGTGAGAAACGAATTGGGCATACAGGAACATTAGATCCAGATGTAACAGGGGTATTACCCATTTGTGTTGGACGCGCAACAAAGATTGCACAATTTTTAACAAGTGAAACGAAAACATATGAAGGTGAAGTAACACTTGGATTTTCAACGACAACTGAAGATGCTTCTGGTGAAGTTGTTGAAACGAAAAATGTAGATCGTGTGATTACTCGTAAGGAAGTGGAAGGGGTTCTTGCGGCATTAACAGGTACGATTGAGCAAATGCCTCCGATGTTTTCAGCTGTAAAGGTTAACGGAAAAAAACTATATGAATATGCAAGAGCAGGACAAGAAGTTGAACGTCCAGTTCGTACAATAACAATTCATGAGTTTGCATTACTTGATGACCGTGAAGTGTTTGAAGGGGAAAATGTTTCATTTCGTTTCCGTGTAACGTGTAGTAAAGGAACATATGTAAGAACATTAGCAGTAATGATTGGTGAAAAACTTGGTTTTCCATCACATATGTCTCACCTTGTAAGAACGGCTTCTGGGGAATTTTTATTAGAAGACTGCATATCATTTGAAGAAATTGAAGAAAACGTGCAAAATGGAACAGTAGAGTCTATCTTCATTTCAATTGATGAAGCATTAAGTAAGTTCCCGAAAATGGTTGTAGATGAAAAGCAAGCAGAGAAAATAAAAAATGGTATGTTCTTAAAGAACGAATTAGAAACAACAGCACCATTTATTACAGTATTTGATCAAAATGATCGTTGCTTAGCAATTTATGAGCATCATCCAAAACACCCTGGCATGCTAAAGCCGATGAAAGTACTTGTGAATAATCAAGAACTAAAGCTATAATGAATTATTGGAAGGATTATTACAGAAAAAGGTGAATTCAAGCGTGAAACTTATTCATTTAACTCATCCACATGAACAAAATAAATTAGAATTACCACCTACTGTAATGGCATTAGGATTTTTTGATGGCATTCATTTAGGACATCAATGTGTAATTCGAACTGCGAAAAAAATAGCGGATGAACGGGGATATAAAAGTGCAGTTATGACATTTTATCCTCACCCATCTGTTGTTTTAGGGAAAAAGGATGCGCATGTGGAGTATATTACACCGATGCGTGATAAAGAGAAAATAGTCGAAAGTTTAGGAATCGATATATTATATGTTATTAAATTTGATGAATCATTTGCGGGTTTATTGCCACAACAATTTGTAGATGATTATATTATTGGTTTAAATGTAAAGCATGTAGTAGCAGGATTTGATTATTCATATGGACGTTTAGGAAAAGGGAAGATGGAGACTTTACCATTTCATGCAAGAGGGGAGTTTACACAGACTGTGATTGAAAAAGTTGAATTTCAAGAAGAGAAAGTAAGTTCTACAGCATTACGAAAGTTAATTCGAAATGGCGAAATGGAACAAATTCCATCTATTTTAGGTAGAGCGTATACAGTCGGAGGAACAGTTGTACACGGTGATAAACGTGGACGTCAAATTGGTTTTCCAACAGCTAATGTAGGTTTAAGTGATGAGTATCTATTACCACCTGTAGGTGTTTATGCCGTGAGATTAAAAGTTCACGATGAATGGTACGATGGTGTATGTAATATTGGATATAAACCAACGTTTAAGGATGATGAGCGTCAATTATCTATTGAAGTGCATTTATTTGAATTTAACAACGACATATATGATCAAAGTGTTACGGTAGAGTGGCATATGCATATAAGAGAAGAGAAGAAATTCAATGGCATCGATGAGTTAGTTGAACAAATTGCAAAAGATAAGAAAACAGCACAAGAATATTTTGCGAACGGAAAGAATATACTTGCTTTTTCAAATGAAAAGTAGTATTCTATGTTATGTACTTTATGACAACCATTGCTTGGCATTGCGACTCACCGACGCTTGCTAGGTAATTGGGGGTTTAATTAATAGGAGGTGAAATAGGATGGCTTTAACACAAGAGCGTAAAAATGAAATCATTGCACAATTTAGAACTCATGAGACTGATACTGGTTCTCCAGAGGTTCAAATTGCTGTCCTAACGGAGCAAATTAACACTCTAAACGAGCACTTACGTACTCACAAGAAAGATCATCATTCACGTCGTGGTCTATTAAAGATGGTTGGTAAACGTCGTAACTTACTAACTTACCTTCGTAATAGCGATATCACACGTTACCGTGAATTAATCACAAAGCTTGGCTTACGTCGATAGTCAAAGAAGCGGGAATATTCCCGCTTTTTTGTTAGGTAAAAATATATCTTCTACCCTTTATAGCTTACTTCATTTTCGGTAATACTAGAGGTAGAATATTGTGATATACTATCCATTTACATAGAAGAATTGAATACTTTAAATTGAGAGGGGTACTTAAATGAGTCAAGAAAAGCAAGTCTTCTCGATAGATTTAGCTGGTCGTCAGCTAACAGTTGAAACAAGTCAGCTTGCGAAGCAAGCGAACGGAGCAGTATTAGTAAGATATGGCGATACAGCGGTTCTATCTACAGCAACTGCATCAAAAGAACCAAAAAATGTAGATTTCTTCCCACTTACAGTAAACTATGAAGAGCGTTTATATGCAGTCGGAAAAATTCCTGGCGGTTTCATTAAACGTGAAGGTCGTCCGAGTGAAAAAGCAATTTTGGCAAGTCGTTTAATCGACCGCCCAATTCGTCCACTTTTCGCAGATGGTTTCCGTAACGAAGTACAAGTTGTCAGCATAGTAATGAGTGTTGATCAAGATTGTTCTTCTGAAATGGCAGCTATGCTTGGTTCTTCATTAGCGTTATCGATTTCAGATATTCCATTTGAAGGCCCAATCGCGGGTGCGACAGTTGGTCGTATTAACGGCGAATTCGTTATTAATCCAACAGTAGAACAGCAAGAACAAAGTGATATTCACCTTGTTGTGGCTGGTACGAAAGATGCAATTAACATGGTTGAAGCAGGAGCAGATCAAGTGCCTGAAGAAACAATGTTAGAAGCAATTATGTTTGGACATGACGAAATTAAACGTCTAATTGCATTCCAAGAAGAGATTGTACAAGCTGTAGGTAAAGAGAAATCAGAAGTGAAACTTTATGAAGTTGATGCTGATCTTAATCAAGCTGTACGTGAAATGTCTGAGAAGGATATGCATGCTGCAATTCAAGTACATGAGAAACATGCACGTGAAGATGCAATTAACGAAGTGAAAAAGCGTGTAATTGAGCATTACGAAGCGCAGGAAGCTGACGCTGATACATTAGGACAAGTAAGTGAGATTTTATATAAAATTGTAAAAGAAGAAGTACGTCGTCTTATTACAGTTGAAAAAATCCGCCCAGATGGCCGTAAAGGTGACGAAATTCGTCCATTAGCATCAGAGGTTGGCATTTTATCTCGTACACACGGTTCTGGTTTATTCACACGTGGACAAACACAAGCATTAAGTATTTGTACATTAGGCGCATTAGGCGATGTGCAAATTTTAGATGGTCTTGGTGTAGAGGAATCAAAACGCTTTATGCACCATTACAATTTCCCATCATTTAGTGTTGGTGAAACAAGACCGATGCGTGGACCAGGTCGTCGTGAAATTGGTCACGGTGCACTAGGAGAACGTGCTCTTGAGCCTGTAATTCCATCTGAAAAAGATTTCCCATATACAGTACGTCTTGTATCTGAAGTTTTAGAATCAAATGGTTCTACTTCACAAGCAAGTATTTGTGGTAGTACTTTAGCAATGATGGATGCTGGTGTTCCACTTAAAGCTCCAGTTGCAGGTATTGCAATGGGTCTAGTTAAAACTGGTGAGCATTACACAATTTTATCTGATATTCAAGGTATGGAAGATCATTTAGGTGATATGGACTTTAAAGTAGCAGGTACAGCAAAAGGTGTAACTGCACTGCAAATGGACATTAAAATCGATGGTTTATCTCGTGAAATTTTAGAAGAGGCATTACAACAAGCGAAAGTTGGTCGTGTGCACATTCTAAATCATATGTTATCTGTTATTGCAGAGCCACGTACTGAATTATCAGCTTACGCTCCAAAAATTATTACAATGACAATTAACCCAGATAAAATCCGTGACGTTATTGGGCCGAGCGGTAAACAAATCAATAAAATTATTGAAGAAACTGGCGTTAAAATTGACATCGAGCAAGATGGTACAGTATTCATTTCTTCAATCAATCAAGAAATGAATGACAAAGCTAAGAAAATTATCGAAGATATCGTTCGCGAAGTACAAGTAGGTGAAATCTACGAAGGAAAAGTGAAACGTGTTGAGAAATTCGGTGCTTTCGTTGAATTATTCAGCGGTAAAGATGGATTAGTTCACATTTCAGAACTTGCACTTGAGCGTGTAGGTAAAGTAGAAGACGTTGTGAAGATCGGTGATGTAATTACAGTTAAAGTTATCGAGATTGACAAGCAAGGTCGTGTGAATCTATCTAGAAAAGTATTGCTAAAAGAAGAGCAAGAAAAAGAAGCTGCTAAAGAAGAAAACAAACAAGAGCAGCAATAAGTAAAAGCCAGTTTATCTGGCTTTTTTTGTTATGTAAAAAATATGATTTACATATATTTTTATGTCAGTATAGGTATAGTTTTCATTATAACGCTCAAATTAACAAAGATAAGAAGAAAAATGGTTTTTATATAGTTAATGGGAGGGTTTATATGAAAGCTCGTATATTGGCATACATATGTATATTATTTTTATATGTCAGTGTAGGCTCTTATTCCGTTTTTGCACAGGATAACTTATATGAAGAAATTCAAAAACATGCAAAACAATATGAGATTGCACCTCAAAATGCGATGATTGATAAGATATGGAAAGCAACACCGGGATATAATGGAAGACAAGTTGATATTGAAGCATCATATAGTAATATGAAGAAACTAAAGAAATTTGATCAAAAACATCTTGAATTCAAGGAAGTATCACCGAGTGTCCACTTAGAAGATTTACCATCAGCCCCAATTTATAGGGGACATCCAAATAAAAAGATGGTGGGGTTAACAATAAATGTGGCATGGGGAAACGAGTATTTACCTCGTATATTAGAGGTATTGAAAAAACATGATGTGAAGGCGACTTTCTTTTTAGAAGGACGCTGGGTGAAAGAAAATTTGCGATTTGCAAAAATGATTGTCGATGCAAATCAAGAAGTCGGAAATCATTCTTACACACACCCTAATATGAAAACGCTATCGTCTGATGAAATACGAGATCAGTTACAAAAAACAAATCGAATGATCGAAGCAGCTACGAATCAAAAGGTGAGATGGTTTGCTCCGCCGAGTGGAAGTTTTCGGGATGAAGTCGTGAAAATTGCAGATGATTTCCAAATGGGAACGATTATGTGGACTGTAGATACAATTGATTGGAAGCGACCTGATCCAGATGTACTATTGCAGAGAGTGATGAGAAAAATACATCCAGGTGCTATCGTATTAATGCATCCAACTTCATCTACAGCAGAAGCATTAGATACAATGATTACAAAA
Organism: Bacillus cereus group sp. RP37; assembly: GCF_040459695.1. Classification (NCBI taxonomy): domain Bacteria; kingdom Bacillati; phylum Bacillota; class Bacilli; order Caryophanales; family Bacillaceae; genus Bacillus; species Bacillus cereus group sp. RP37. The sequence continues at coordinate 1,614,362 of NZ_JARVHP010000001.1, forward strand.
TTAAAGGAACAAGGATATAAAGTAGGGAATATAACAGAATTACTGGATGAAAAACGTGTGGATTAAATACATTTGCATGACATTCATCCTTAAACTTGTTATCATTAAATAATAGCACTTATTTAGAGAAACTGGCAGTAGGAGGAAAGTTTTTGATTAAAAAATATACTTGTAAAAATGGTGTAAGAATCGTTATGGAGAATATACCAACCGTAAGATCGGTTGCGATTGGCATTTGGATCCATGCGGGATCAAGAAATGAAAATGAAAAAAATAACGGGGTTTCCCACTTTTTAGAGCATATGTTCTTTAAAGGAACAGAAACACGTAGTGCACGCGAAATTGCAGAATCATTTGATAGCATTGGTGGGCAAGTGAATGCTTTTACTTCAAAAGAATACACTTGTTACTATGCAAAAGTGCTAGATGAGCATGCTAAATATGCTTTAGATGTATTAGCAGATATGTTCTTTAATTCAACATTTGATGAAGAGGAACTGAAAAAAGAGAAGAATGTCGTATGTGAAGAAATTAAAATGTACGAAGATGCTCCAGATGATATTGTGCATGATATGTTAACGAAAGCAACATATGAAACGCATCCGCTTGGATATCCTATTTTAGGAACAGAAGAAACGCTGGATACGTTTACAGGTGATACGCTACGCCAATATATCAAGGATCATTATACACCTGAAAATGTAGTTGTTTCAGTTGCAGGAAATATTGATGAAGCCTTCTTACAAACGGTAGAGCAATATTTCGGTAGTTATGAAGGAACAACAAACCGTGAACAAGTACATAGCCCAATTTTCCATTTTAATAAGGTAGCACGTAAAAAGGAAACAGAACAAGCTCATTTATGTTTAGGATATAAAGGCTTACAAATGGGACATGAAGATATTTATAACTTAATTGTATTAAATAATGTTTTAGGCGGTAGTATGAGTAGCCGTTTATTCCAAGAAGTACGTGAGCAACGTGGGTTAGCCTACTCAGTATTTTCTTACCATTCTTCTTATGAAGATACAGGAATGTTAACACTGTATGGTGGAACAGGTAGCCAACAACTAGATACACTGTATGAAACAATGCAAGAAACATTAGAAACATTGAAAAATACAGGTATTACTGAAAAAGAGCTTATTAATAGTAAAGAGCAATTAAAAGGAAACTTAATGTTAAGTTTAGAAAGTACGAATAGTCGTATGAGCCGTAATGGTAAAAATGAATTGCTTCTTCGTAAGCACCGTTCACTTGATGAAATCATTGAAAGTGTAAACACTGTAACAAAAGAAAATGTTGATGAGTTAATTCGTAACATGTTTACAGATGAATTCTCTGCAGCATTAATTAGTCCAGATGGAAAACTTCCAAAAGGAATAAAACTATAATTGCTTTATATGAAGTATGTAAAAATAACCGTATCTCTTTTAAAAGAGATACGGTTATTTTTTTGGGATGTACAGAATAGGTAGTAATTATGGATAACTTAAATTAATAATTTCGGTAGGGGGAGAGTATATGCGTTTAAGTGAATTAAGTGGTAAAGAAATCGTGAATTTAGAAAGAGCAGAAAAAATGGGGGTTTTAGGTTATGTGGATTTAGAGATTAATGAGAAGGATGGCCAAATACAGGCTCTTATCATACCTGCTGGGAAATGGGGAGGTTTTAAAAAGGAACCACAAGAAGTAAGAGTAGCGTGGAGTCAAATTAAGAAAGTTGGGCATGATATGATCCTTTGTGATATTACGGATCGTTCAAATTCGAAGTGAAAGATGGCCATTTTGGTCATCTTTTTTTGTATGTATATATAAAGCTGATAAATCATATGTGCTTTTTGTTTTTCAATCACCTCAAACTCGTACATTACATAAGATGTGGAGGAAAAAGAAAAAGTAGGCACTTTTCTTATAAATGACAGAAAAAGAAGGTGAATTAGGGAATGTTGACTGAGATGCATATTGCTGTCATAGGAGGAGATGCAAGACAGCTAGAAGTAATTCGCAAGCTAGTTGAATTGGATGCGAAACTTTCATTGATAGGGTTTGATCAGTTAGATCATGGTTTCACAGGGGCAGCAAAAGAAAGTATACAAAATTTAGATTTCACTTCTGTAGATGCAATTATTTTGCCAGTTGCAGGTACAAATGCCAAGGGAGAAGTAGATACTATTTTTTCAAACGAAAAAGTTTCTATAACGAAAGAACAAATTGAAAATACACCAGAACATTTTACTATATATTCAGGTATTGGCACGCCTTACTTGGAAAATCTCGTATCTACTACAAACCGCAAACTTGTTAAATTATTTGATCGTGATGATGTGGCAATCTACAATTCTATTCCAACTGTAGAAGGTACATTAATGATGGTAATTCAACATACCGACTATACAATTCATGGTTCCAATGTAATGGTTTTAGGATTTGGTAGAACAGGGATGAGTGTTGCCAGAGCATTTCAATCATTAGGAGCCCATGTCAAAGTTGGAGCAAGACGATCGGAACATATTGCACGTATTACAGAAATGATGTTTTCTCCTTTTCATATGCAGGACATTGAGAAAGAAGTAGGGAATATCGATATTGTCATTAATACAATTCCGCATCTCGTTGTGACAGCGAATGTCATTTCAAAAATGCCAGCTCATACGTTAGTAATTGATTTAGCTTCTAAACCAGGTGGTACCGACTTTAGATATGCGGAAAAAAGAGGGGTCAAAGCGCTATTAGCACCTGGGTTACCGGGTATTGTTGCTCCAAAAACAGCAGGACAAATTTTAGCGAACGTTCTTTCTCAGTTACTGGCAGAAGATGTAATCGCAAGAAAGGAGAATGGGGAATGAATTTAAAAGGGAAAAGAATAGGGTTTGGTTTTACTGGATCACATTGTACGTACGAAGAAGTTATGCCTCATTTAGAAAAATTAATTGCTGAGGGAGCAGAAGTACGTCCTGTTGTTTCTTATACTGTTCAATCAACAAATACGAGATTTGGCGAAGGAGCAGAGTGGATTAAAAAGATTGAAGAAGTAACAGGCTTTAAAGCGATTAATTCAATCGTTGGCGCAGAACCACTAGGACCTAAAATTCCACTAGATTGCATGGTAATTGCACCACTAACAGGAAATTCAATGAGTAAATTTGCAAATGCAATGACAGACTCTCCAGTATTAATGGCAGCGAAAGCGACGCTAAGAAATGGCAAGCCTGTCGTATTGGCTGTTTCGACGAATGATGCTTTAGGGCTTAATGGGGTAAATCTAATTACACCAACAAGGTGACGACAAAGCATAAACGCTTATATGTCGCCATCTTGAGGGAGCTTAGGGTAAAGCACAAGTTCGAAATCATCGAGCCTTTGCCACTTTTCCTTTTTATAAACAGCCTTTTCTAAAACTGACTTTAGGAGGCTGTTTTTCTTTTTGGGATCATCTGTTTTAAAGTAAAGATCAAGAACATGCTCCACTTGAGGTATTGTATCTTTCTTCACTTTTTCCTTCTTAATTTCAGTTTTAATTTCTTTCTTTAAGTTTTCCACCGTGGAAGTAATTTCAGTAATGCGATCAGAAATTACATTCGAACGTTCTAAAAACATATCGACTGTGTAAACACCACGCTCTAATAAATCATGTAAATTATTTTTTTGTTTTTGGACATCCACTAATTCTTTATCAAGCTTGCGTAATGCAGCTACATTCATTTGAATAACTTGTGTCTCTTTTAATTTGTCATCTTGCTTATGTTTTTCAAAATCAGCTTTATAATTGATGTACCATTCTTTTAATGCCTCAAGTAAACGCTTCTCAATTAATTCCGTATAGCTTGATTTGTTTTCGCAACCGCGATGCTTACAATCCATCGTTTCTTTTCGGTTCTTCGGATAACGTTGGACCATACTATAACCACATTTACTACATTTAATAATACCAGCTAGTGGATTTTTAATTCCATTCGTATTGTAAGGAACGTGATACCTTGAATTTAATTTTTCTTGTACTTGTTCAAACAAGCTTTCGGGTATGATAGGCTCATGTTTTCCATCAGCAATAATCCAATCTGATTTATCTTGTCTTGCACAGCTACGTTTTACAGCATCAGGCCGTTTTACTTCTTTTCGCTTTTGCCATGTTACTTTTCCGATGTACACATTGTTTTTTAATATATCCAAGATGCTATAAGGATTCCATTCATTACCTAACTTACTTTTGTAGCCAAGATCATTTAACTTGCTTCTAATTGCATTCGCACCCATATCCTCATTTGCGTACCAATCAAATATCATTCTTACAACAGAGGCTTCTTCTGAATTAATTGTTAAAGTACGCTCTCGTTTATTTAAACGGTGTATATCATATCCGAATGGTGCATGTGTACCAAGGTAATTACCAGCCTCTACACTAGCAACACGGCCTCGTTGCATACGACGTGTAATAATCTTTAATTCCTTACGTGCCATAAATGCTTCAAATTCGCTATATTCTTCGTCCCACTCATCATTAAGGTCATAAGTCTTCCTAGGGGTCATAATCTTCGTATTCGAGCGTTTAAACGTCTCTAAAATGATTCCTTGCTCTTTCATACCACCACGTCCTAAACGGTCCATATCCATGCAAAGAACGGCATCATATTTGTTATCTTCAATTTCTTCAAGCAGAGCTAGCATTTCAGGACGTTTCACTAAGCTCTCACCAGAAACGATTTCCTCACGTACAGATAAAACATTTAAGTTCATTTCCTTGGCAATTTTCAGCAGGGTAGTGCGGTGCTTTGCTAAAGTTTCACCTTCACCACGTGCCTCGGCTTCGAGATCGGCACGGGATTTTCTTAGGTAGATTGCGGTTTTCATGATTAGACCTCCTTATATAGTTAATTCATATACGAGAAATGTATATATAAGAAGTAGAAATGGCTATTTAAAGTAGCGAAAGTAATGACATGTTTGATTTAAGAAAGCATTTAAGATTCTTCGTCGTTTTCCGATACTTTAATATTTCGATGATTGTTCTGCTTTGAAATGGTTAGCAACTAATATGGCAGTACTAACAAATCAGCAGCATACAAATATAGAAAGCACTTCAAGAGGTGACACCATGAGCCAACAAGAAAAATATGCCGCGTCTTATAAATTTGGGAAAACGAAAGTTTATATTGTGGCTCCAGAGCCGAAAACCAAAAAGGATGTTGATAAAATCCTTCGAGCATATTACAAGGCTAGTTGGGCCATCATTGATGAATTGCAAACGAAAGAAAATATTGAGGAGTAATTCCTCTTTTTTTGTATAGAAAATAGACAGGTTATGTGTACTAATAATTTTGACGTTTATTTAATTTGATGTGGAGAAGAAAGATACAGTAATAAAGAAATATTGTGATTAGTTTATTATAGGAAAGTGTTTTGTTTCTAGAGTGGACAATCTGCATTTCTATGAATCTCCATCTTGGCATGATAAAGATGTGGCTGGTTCTGTGGGGGAGTATTAGGATTTACGATTGATGCGAAGATAAGTGTAAATGGTTCGTATCAATGTAAAGTGCATAATAGTTATTGGCGAGTGTTCTATATTACGGCTAGTGATGCGTATGTGAATGTGCGGTCTTTTTCGTGCTGTATGTAACATTATTTACTTGTTATTTTTTTCGGTTGTCAATTTTGTGTGCTCATTTATTCAAATGTGTATTAGATTTCGTAATGTAATAGTTTCTATTTCAAGAGAGATTTCATCTTCATCATAATTATTAACTATGAAAGTTTTATATTTTTGAATATCTGCCCAAAAATATTCGAACTTATTTTTTTTCTTTTTCTTTTTCTTTTTCTTTTTCTTTAACCCATACTAAAATTAATTCTTGTAGTTCATCGGTTTCGATGTTGCAAGAGTAGTTTTCATCTTCTATATATCGATGGATAATTTTTGTGAAGTCATTACGTATTTCTAAATCACAACTATTTCCACCTAATTCTAGAGAATCAACTTCGCAGTTCAATACTTTATTTATACGAGATAGCCAAAACACACCGTCACTATTTTGAATATCATTTTCTAAAAATTCCCCTACCAACGATATATTTTCAGGAAGTTTAATTATCAAAAGATTAAAAGGTCCTTGATAAAATTCATATGTGTATTTCATATATTAAAGATCATCCTTTCAATGGTTAACGTAATGGAAAGGCCGAAATAACGCGATTCCTTGAATCAATGAACATCATAATTTCTATACCATGTGGCGTTCTACCAATGTATCTATTACCTCGTCCCGGATATTCCTTATTAGTAAAATGATATTCCGTCGTGTAAATTACCTTGTCATTAATACCCCCTATTAAAGCAAGGCTGTTTTCAATGCTTCCTCAAGCATTGTATTGAAATCATTATATGTTTCCATCACTGTACCAGATGGTTTATCAAGTTCTAAGTAAGTACCATCAGATAGTTTTTTACAAAACCATGCAATATCTGAATCTCCAAGGAAAAGGTACTCTTTTTGAAATTCATTTTCATACCAAATCTCATTGGTTTCTATAAGCCCGCAAATTGATTCGTCCCTTTCTATATCTAACAAATAAGAGTCAACTCCATAAAGTACTAGCCCGTTAAAATCTAATCCATTTACAGTTTTGAGAAATTCCTCATATTCACTCGGTAAGTCAATATTAAAATTCTCTTTCATATGTTCTTTTAATTTCTGAACTTCACTATCTGTTGCTGGTGTATTCAGTTTATCATTAAAACTTTTCTCTATTTTTTCAATATCTACAATCAGATTTTTCCACATATAAAAATCCCTTTCTAAGTTTATTTTATTTTTCCTTAGGGTAGATGTTGTATTTTTGGATAGGCCAGCTTACGTCTACACTATCTCCATCTTGTAAGTATCTAGTTAATATACGTTGTGTATTAGTTATAGCTTTATGATAGGAATGATTTTGTATTAAAGTTAAATCTTTAAATGCATTTGTTCCTCCTAGATGATATTAATAACTGTATCATTATATCAAAAACTGGAGATGTAGAAATTTTTTCTTCCATTGTGAAATAGTAGAGTAGTGTTGTGAGGACATAGAAAAACTGTCTGTTAAGGGGCTGTCTTCTTTTACGCTTCTATATTTGTTCCTTCTGCTACCACTGTTTGCTCTAACTATTTATCTTGTTCTTTTAAATTCATCTTTCTCCGCCCTTAGAATCTAGCAAAATAGGATAAGAACTAATTAAAAAAGACAATAATTCTATTTATAAAACTATCCACTAAGTTATTACCTTAATTAACCTTTAGAATCCTCATCGTCCATAATATATTCGATATCTTCATCTGTAAATTCATTGCCTTTAAATACTGGATGCCCATTTGGATCGAGCATACCCATCACTTTTTTATCCTTATCAGACACAATTAGTGTATAGTCCTCCATAAGAAAAGGGTTTTTTGGTAAATCCACTAATATTCTCCAAGCTGGTCTTATATCATCGTTGTTTCTATTTTCTTTCTCAATTTTAAATGTATAAGCCTCATCAAAGAAAAGATGGTTGATATCTTCATTAACTACTCCATCTAATTTGTTTTTCTTATGATAATGTTTAGCAATTTCTATTGCTTCCTGAGGTTTTAACATCACATCTACATTAATTTCATTTATTTTCCTATAATGTCTTGAAAAATCTTCTTGCTTTAATCTTATATAATTTTGAAATTCTTCAGTAGACAATTGTTTAAACTCTTCATCAGACATATTTTTATACTTATCTAAAGACATATAATATTCTCCTTTCTATGAATCTCCTTTTTGGCAGGGGAAAGATGTTGCTGGTTCTGTAGATATGGGATTAGACTTTACTCTTGGTGCAAAGGTAAGTGTAAATGGTTCGCCACAATACAAAATACACAATGGCAAGGGCAAAACATACTATGTATCAGCAATTGAAGCCTATGTGTATGTAAAGTAAGAGTTACAAAAGAGACCTCAAATGTGAGGCCTCTTTTGTTGATTATTCTCCATATGTAACTTCTCTTCACTTAATCCAAGCTAGATAACATGCTTCATTGAAATATTCAATCTTAAAGAAAACTTTTTCTTCGAAAAGTTCTCTACTTTACTTGTGCTCAGAATCTACCAAAATAGCTAGTCAAATTCAATTACTTTCACCCATGCTACTTCTTCTTCATATTCCGAAAAAATTAATTTTTAATATCTTTCAAAAAATCTTCTAGAACTTTTTTGACGGGTAAGCTAGCCTTTTCCAATAATTTTTGTGCTGTATCAATTACTCGACTATTGGATACTATCATCTTTTTATGTTCTTCAGAATTGAAAGACCTTAAAGAATCTATCGTAGTCTCAACAACTTCATCACTTTCATCAAGCATATTCAATAGTAATTCTAATCCATTTATCCCTAAATCATCATCAATGCAATAAGCCAGCCTAATTTTCCACTTATCATTTTTATCATTAATACTTTGAAATAATTTTCCCCAATCTTTGTCAGTAAAATCATTCAGCAGTTCTTGAGCATACATAAATCCATCATCATACCAAGAATCTTCTGAACTATTTTCGGATAATATTTCATTTAATTCTTCATACATTTCTTATTCCTCCTTTATTTCTAAAATCCAGATGGTGGTAATGCATTAGCTTTACCTGTCGGATAGGCACTAATAACACTATCTCCTTTCTTTATCACACCTATTTCTACACCATCAATAGTACCTCGATGCCAAGTTGCTCCGTCCCTAGCTCTAGTACTTATAAATTTAGAATTCCCGATATTCTCAACGCAATTTATTATTTTTGTGTCACGCCACCCATCTGGAAATACTGTACTACTTTTTATTTTAGATAATTTACCATCTGGAAACTGAGTAGTATACTTAATGTTCTTTGTTCCATCTGGATTAATTTTAATTTCCTCTACAACATAGTTATGATGATTATTATTTATTCCAGAAGAATGTCCCCCAATAATTTCATTCTTATTAGGATTTTTTCTTGGTCCCTACAGAATTTTTCTTCCATATCCTATTGTTCTTTATAGGAACTCCTTTGGGAAAATATTGCAGATATAATTATAACAATAAACGGTTAAAGTATCCTCAAAAAAATGTATTTTACAACATATGTGTTTGTTATAGTTCTAAATAGGTAATGTAGTATAACGTAGAGGTAAAATACTAATGGGAAAGTAATAAATTGATGCTAATGATTTATATTATGCTGTATGGGTTGAAAAGGATGGTTGGTTAAATCTTAGTGGAGAACAATGGATTAAGAACGATCCATCTTATGTGAAGTTTAACAAGAAAAGTACAGTAGATTCCTCTATTGTAGGGAAGCGAGTTGTTTCGAAAGTTAACAATCTACGTTTTTATGATTCTCCTTCTTGGCAGGATAAAGATGTTGCTGGTACATTAGATGTAGGCTTAGGATTTGCAATTGATAAAAAAGTAATGGTGAATGGTTTTCCACAATATCGTGTACATAATTCTAAAGGGAAGACATTTTATATTACTGCTAGTGAGAAGTATGTGAGTGTGAAGTAATAGTAAAAGCCGACTCAAATTGATATGAGTCGGCTTTGTTAATTGCAACTTTATTCTTTACTGTTTATAGATTCTTTTAGTGTTCAAGTGTCTACTTTAACCATACTATAGGTGTTAAATTTAAACAGTGTATTTAATAATATGTTCTCATTTAAATGTTCAATTTATTTAATAATTTTTCTATTCTCTTTAATTCATTATTACTCTGTTCTACAAGATATTCATCAGGACATTCTTTCAATATATCAAAAAAGTTTTCTGCTCCTTTTAATAAAGCTAATAATAATTCATCTTTATTAAAACATGTTTTTTCTCCTGCAATAGATAATAAAATTTGCTCTTGCGAAATAACCTGCATTTTTACCTCTAAAGGTTGGTCTGGAAAATAAAAACTTACATCGTTTTGATTTTCAAACAATTCTTCAATTGCATTTATGAAATATGACCATAACTGATCAATCATATCCCATTCTTTAAATCCTAAAATAGTATTTCCGTAATAGTTTATTATTATTGCACCTTCCATATAATCAAAATCAATAACTAGTTCTAAACATTTCGTGTTATCAAAATCTATGAAATATTCAAGAAAGTTACTTTCAATATTATCTAATGAAGTTATTATTTTATCATTTTTTATATATGATTTTACACTAATCATATTAACGTCTCCTCGGGTTTCTATTTAGGATATAATTGTCCTATTCTGCCATTTTTAAATCCAACAATATATGTTATTCCATCTACTTTTCCCTCAATTTGATACATACCTTTTGTTCTTATTTCTATGAATGTATTAAGGAAGGGGAGTGCCTAGTATGTATGTCCATTATCTTACTGTTCTTCATAGGGCCTCTCCTGGGAAAATATTGCAGATATAATTATAACAATAAATAGTTAAAGTTTCCTTGGAAAAAATGTATTTTACAACATATGTGTTTGTTATAGTTCTAAATAGGTAATGTAGTATAACGTAGAGGTGAAATACAAATGGGAAAGTAATAAATTGATGCTAATGATTTATATTATGCTGTATGGGCTGAAAAGGATGGTTGGTTAAATCTTAGTGGAGAACAATGGATTAAGAACGATCCATCTTATGTGAAGTTTAACAAGAAAAGTACAGTGGATTCTTCTATTGTAGGGAAGTACGTTGTTTCAAAAGTTAACAATCTACGTTTCTATGATGCTCCTTCTTGGCAGGATAAAGATGTTGTTGGTACTTTAGATGCAGGATTAGGATTTACCATTGATGTAAAGGTAACTGTGAATGGAGCGCCACAATACAAAGTACATAACAGCGAGGGTAAAACATATCATGTATCAGTAATTGAAGCATATGTGTATGTAAAGTAAGAGTTACAAAAGAGCATCCACTTAAATAATAATTTTTAATTTAAATCAACAAAAGAGACCCCGAATGTGAGGTCTCTTTTGTTGATTATTCTCCATATGTAACTTTCTCTTCACTTACTCCAAGCTAGATAACATGGTTCATTGAAATATCCAATCTTAAAGAAGGCTTGTTCTTCAAAAAGTTTCTTTCTTGCCCTCAGAATCTAGAAAAGTAGCTAGTCAAAAGATACTTGTAGTCTGTCAACTTGTAAACAGACATATTGACCTTCTAAATATTTGTAGTCTTCAAATAAGTCACTAGTTATAAAGAATCCAACGTCTAAAATATTATCTTTAAGCAATTTACCAAAAAGAATATAACCTCCATTGGTGGTATTTTCTATTTTTTTAAATTTATCTTCTATTTGCTCTTCTATTGTCAAAGCGTCATTCACAAATATATCTATCTCAGCTTCATATTCTTTATTTACAATAACTTCTTGAGGTGAAGTATTAAAACCTGTTACTTTTTGCTTATTTATCAAAAAATCTATTTCTTCTTCAATAATTGGATCAATTCTACATATCAATATCTTATTTTTCATTTTATAACCTCTATTCTACTGGATTGATAACAGGAATATTGTTACCATTATTCATCATTTTCCAGAAAGTTTTCCCACTTTCTACATGGTATGTTGTAATTTCCCCCAAATTATTAGTTCCTACAAACTCAAATTTAGCATAACTTTTTATTGGAACACCCTTAGGATTAGTTAAACTACTGTTTTTCATAAACTTTACATAGCCAGTTCTCAATTCTATTGTTCCATCTTTTAATTTGTAATTATATTGTACCTTGGTTCCATTCTTAATCACATCATTAGCACCAGCCAGATATTCATTCATATTAGAATATGCACCTCCAAATTCTCCACCATGCTTTCCAAAATGGCCGTCTAATTTTTCTGTGCTACCAAAATTAAGTTCGCTGGCTTTCTTGCTAGTATTATCCATCCCCTTAGTAGTATTTCCTTCTTTATCAGGCTTACCATTCTCTTTAGCTTTATTAACAGGTCCACCAGAAGACGGAGAAGACTGGAATTTTTGAAGAGTATCCTTACCATTTTGAATTGCATTACGCCCAACAAATACACCATGTCCAACAAGACTAACTCCAGCCGCTGTAGCAGCTGCATCAAATGTAATAGCAATTGGTGATGCTAATCCACCAGTTCCTACTGTTGCGACTAGAGTTAAAAAATTAGAGCCGCCTATGACGGTAAGACCTTCTAGAATTTCTATAATGGATGCCGCTCCTGCTATAACATTTCCCGTGAACCTTCCCGCTTGATAAGTTAACTTGCTTTCTAATTCATCATTATCAGGTGATTCGATTCCAATAACGCTTTCGAAAGCTGCACTGCCAGCGCCTTGAAAAAATTCTTTCATAAATTCCCAAGTACTGATAGCTGTTTTTTCATACCATGGTCTATTGGCTTCTTGTTCTCGTAAAGCAATTGCTTTTTCAATTTGTGCTTTACGAGCTTTACTTTCTGTAATTGCTTGAATAGGCCCCGACCATTCCATATTTAATCCTTGTGTACTAAATGTACCACTTGCAGGACTAAATCCTTTTCCACTTTGAACTTCGGTAAGACCAGTAGCAATACTAGCTGCTAGTTGAAGGGCTGTGCTGTAGTTATTACTGGATGTATAATTGAATTCATATAGATGCTCTAGTTTTTCTTCAAGTTTTTTTCTCATCGCAAATAAAACAGCCACAATTGCGTCTATTCCAGGCATTGGTATAGCTACATTTATTGCTTCTATACTTGCAATCGATTGATTGATTTCCTGTATTTGTTCTCTTATTTCTTGTTCGATAACATCTGTCGAAGCGACTTTTGATTGAAAATCATTTGGGAATGCATCATTTTGACGAATTAATTCTTCACATAAATAAATGATACCTTGTGCTAAAGGACGAAAGGTTTGTGCAAAGAATGCTTTTGCACTGCTATATGTTTGTCCTTGTAGAACAGTATCAATTGCAAAAGCGTCAATCGACTGAATGGCTTGTTCCATACCTTGAATGGTAGCGGTACATATAGCGTTCATGCTTTGAGTCTGATTCTGTACTTCTCCCAAATACATATTTAAACTCATGCATTGACCTCCCTTGCTAATTGTTGTTGCTGATAGGAAAGGTCGTTTTCTAAATTACTAAGGTCTCGTCTTTCTTTAAGCAATGTTTCTTTTTGATTTTCCAATTCGAATGTAAGTTTTCGCTCAATGTGTTGTGCTTCTTGACGGATATTCATAAAAAAATGAGATAATTCCCTATCGTTGTGCCAAGTTTCTAAAATACGGTTAAATAAGCGATTACTTCGACCTTTCCACTCGTGAAAATCTGCTTCCCCTTGTTCCTGAGTTTGAATCGCGGATTGATTTCGGTCCTGTTCTTCAAATACATTTCGTAACTTTTGATTTAACTGTTTGATTTGGTTTTCGATATCTCGATCCATCTTTTTCCTCCTACCGTTTTATCTTTACGAAGGTGGTCACATTAGCGAAAAGTGTTGTGAAGCTCGTGATCCATTCTCTCAAACTCTTTGGCTACCGAATGAATATTATCGACCGCTTGTTGAAAGGCCGCGGAAAATTGTTTCGTTAAATCTAAAGCTTGTTGGTTCGCCTGTTGTGCTTTGGAATTAACAGATAGCGTAGTACGCGTCGCTTTTGTTATAGAACGATTTGTTGCACTTTGGATGGTATCCGACGCTGCTCTCATCTGCGTAGCGATTTGTTGTGCCGATTGAAAATTACTTTGAAATTGTCCCATCGTATAAACCCTTTCTATATTTCTATGAACGTATTAAAGAAGGGGAGTGTCTAGTATGTATGTCCATTATCCTATTGTTCTTTATAGGAACCCTCCTGGGAAAATATTGCAGATATGATTATAACAATAAATGGTTAAAGTTTCCTCAAAAAAAATGTATTTTACAACATATGTGTTTGTTATAGTTCTCAATAGGTAATGTAGTATAACGTAGAGGTAAAACACTAATGGGAAAGTAATAAATTGATGCTAATGATTTATGTATACAATTTAGATAATTAAACAAATTTAATTTCTCATGTTGTTTACATATATAATAGAAGGTAATGAAAAAACTACACATTTTCATTGTTGCTACCATGTTGGCGTCAACCTCATGCGCCTAATGGCAACAAAAAACATCTACTTCGTCCCATTCGGTCAAGATGCACCAGAAAAAAAACCGAACTCAATGGTAGCTCGCATGGAATTGCTGGAAGATACAGTATTAGAAGCGCTACAAGGAAAGCAATTGCAACCGGTTGTCGTAGAAAAATTCAGATATATGAATTAAAAAACGAAAAAAAACGGACAATTTTTGATGAAACCATCATTCTTACTGTAGAATATGATAAAATTAACGTTATTAAGATTAGAAGGGGTATTGTATACTCCTTCTAATTCTAAGTTATAGAAGGATTGGTATCTAGAAAGGGGCATAGTGATGGAAAAGCAAAAAACTTTTCATGTCGCTGTAGTTGGAGCAACCGGCGCAGTTGGTGAACAAATGTTAAATACTTTAGAGAAACGAGAATTTCCAATCGGGAAGTTAACGTTACTTTCATCTAAACGATCTGCAGGTAAGAAACTTGTATTTAAAGGCGAAGAATTTACAGTTCAAGAGGCAACTCCTGAAAGTTTTGAAGGAGTAGATATCGCACTATTTAGTGCTGGTGGATCTGTATCAAAACAATTAGCGCCAGAAGCAGCAAAACGCGGTGCGATTGTTGTTGATAATACAAGTGCATTCCGTATGACAGAAAACGTGCCACTTGTTGTACCTGAAGTAAATGAAAACGACTTAAAAGAACATAATGGTATTATTGCAAATCCAAACTGTTCTACAATTCAAATGGTAGTAGCTCTTGAGCCAGTTCGTCAGCAATATGGTTTAAAACGAGTAATCGTTTCCACATATCAAGCTGTATCAGGTGCTGGTGCGGCAGCGATTGAAGAACTTCATGAACAATCACAAGCAATTTTAAATGGTGAAGAAGTAAAGGCGAATGTTTTACCTGTATCAGGTGATAAGAAACATTTCCAAATTGCTTTCAACGCGATTCCACAGATTGATAAATTCCAAGATAATGGATTTACGTTTGAAGAAATGAAAATGATTAATGAAACGAAAAAAATTATGCATATGCCTGAATTAGAAGTAGCGGCAACATGTGTACGTTTACCAGTTGTATCAGGTCACTCTGAGTCTGTTTACATCGAAGTAGAAAAAGAAGGTGTAACAGTAGAAGAATTCAAGAGCTTACTTGCAAATGCGGAAGGTATCGTTCTGCAAGATAATCCAGAAGAGCAGTTATATCCAATGCCAGCTACTGCAGTAGGTAAAAACGAAGTATTCGTTGGAAGAATCCGTAAAGATTTAAATAACGATAAAGGATTCCATCTTTGGGTCGTATCTGATAACTTATTAAAAGGCGCTGCATGGAATTCTGTTCAAATTGCAGAGCGCTTAGTAAAATTACAATTAGTGTAAACGGCTAAGAGAAGGTGCAAAATATGAAAATTATTGTTCAAAAATTTGGTGGCACATCCGTACGTGATGAAAATGGACGTAAGCATGCGCTTCATCATATAAAAAAATCGCTAGATGCGGGTTATAAAGTAGTTACTGTCGTATCTGCTATGGGCCGTAAAGGTGAACCATATGCAACTGATACTTTGTTAAGTCTTGTAAATCAAGAGGAATCTCGCATTTCTAATCGTGAGCAAGATTTATTATTATCATGCGGAGAATTAATCTCAGCAATCGTCTTCTCTAACATGTTAAATGAGAACGGTATAAAAGCAGCGGCATTAAATGGTGCACAAGCTGGTTTTGTAACAAATGAGGATTTTACGAATGCTAAGATTATTGAAATGAATTGCGATCGTGTACATGAAGAATTAGAAAATGTAGATGTAATCGTAGTTACAGGATTCCAAGGACAAACGAAAAAAGGTGATACGACAACACTTGGACGCGGAGGTAGCGATACTTCAGCTTCAGCGTTAGGTGTTGCGCTTCATGCTGAATACATCGATATCTTCACAGATGTAGAAGGTGTTATGACTGCGGATCCTCGCATTGTAAAAGATGCACGTCATCTTCAAACGGTAACGTACAATGAAATTTGTAACATGGCATATCAAGGTGCAAAAGTTGTTCATCCACGTGCAGTGGAAATTGCGATGCATGCAAAAGTACCACTTCGTGTACGTTCTACGTATTCTGATAGTGAAGGTACGCTTATTTCAGCATCGGACGGTGCTACAAAAGGCCGTGATGTAGAAGAACGGCCTGTTACAGGTATCGCTCATGTGTCAAATGTGACGCAAATTAAAGTGCTTGCAAAAGAAACAGCATATGATTTGCAACAGCATGTGTTTAAAGAAATGGCGAATGAAGGAATCAGTGTCGATTTAATTAATATTTCACCTACCGGGGTAGCTTATACGGTGAGTGATAGTGTATCAAGTCGTGCAGTTGAATTATTAAAAAACCTTGGATATGAGCCAATTGTGACAGAACATTGTGCAAAAGTATCTATTGTAGGAGCTGGAATGGCAGGATACCCAGGGGTTACTGCGAAAATCGTTACAGCTTTAGCGGAAAAAGGTATTCAAATTCTGCAATCGGCAGATAGCCATACAACAATTTGGGTTCTTGTAAAAGAAACGGATTTAGTGGAGGCTGTAAATGCATTACATAGTGCGTTTGAGCTTTCAAAAGAAAAGCAACTGGAACAATAAGGAGTGAGACCATGATAGATTTTGGGACAATTGCAACCGCGATGGTAACTCCGTTTGATAAAAACGGAAATATCGATTTTGCGAAGACAACGAAATTGGTAAATTATTTAATAGATAACGGTACAACAGCAATCGTGGTAGGAGGAACGACAGGAGAATCTCCTACATTAACTTCAGAAGAAAAAGTAGCGTTATATCGCCATGTCGTATCTGTTGTCGATAAAAGGGTGCCCGTAATCGCTGGAACAGGTAGTAATAATACGCATGCTTCTATTGACTTAACTAAAAAGGCAACAGAGGTTGGTGTTGATGCAGTAATGCTAGTAGCACCGTATTATAACAAACCGAGTCAAGAAGGAATGTATCAGCATTTTAAAGCAATTGCTGAAAGCACGCCGCTTCCGGTTATGCTATATAACGTTCCAGGACGATCTATTGTACAAATCTCCGTTGATACAGTTGTTCGTTTATCAGAAATAGAAAACATTGTTGCGATTAAAGATGCAGGCGGCGATGTGTTAACAATGACAGAAATCATTGAAAAAACAGCGGACGACTTTGCGGTATACAGCGGTGATGATGGTTTAACGTTACCAGCTATGGCAGTTGGAGCGAAAGGTATCGTTTCTGTAGCATCTCATGTTATCGGAAATGAAATGCAAGAAATGATTGCAGCATTCCAAGCAGGAGAATTTAAAAAGGCGCAAAAATTACATCAATTACTTGTAAGAGTAACGGATTCATTATTTATGGCGCCAAGCCCAACGCCAGTAAAAACAGCGTTACAAATGGTTGGATTAGATGTAGGCTCTGTACGTTTACCACTTCTTCCATTAACAGAAGAAGAAAGAGTAACGTTACAATCTGTTATGCAATCTATCCCTCGTTAATAAAAAATGACCTAGTGTAGAACTAGGTCATTTTTTTATGGTAAGAAAATCTTTCCGCTCTTTTCTTACCTATATGTGTTCTTATAGGATCATTTAACCGCTTCTTCAGTATGAATTGCAACATGTATAAGAAAATAATCGTACCCCTTTAAATGAATCAAAAAATCATAGTTATTATAGAATGAACATTTGTATAAACGTAGTAAACTACCGATTCTGTTTTTTAGAGAAATTCCCTCAAATATGACGTAATTCATAAAAAAACTCCAGTTTGTAAGTGTTTTTATTCGATTCTAGAAAAATAAGTCTTGAAAATCCATATTATGAAATTAATTTAGCCTATTTATGGCTATTTCTTCAAACTAATATGGAGTATAAAATCGAAGTAAATAAGTTCGATACTTTTGGTGATATTCCATTCTTTTACCTATTCTTTCGCACGATTTAACTTGTGTTCTATTTCTTGTATCAGGTATAATATGGCTAAGTAGCTTAGTACGGGTATGCTTAGCAAAATTGGTAAAAATTATAATTTGATTACATTTTCATATCATATCGAATAAGATATTTGATTTATATAATGAAAGAGAGGTGAAACCTGGTTTAAAAAATAAACAAGGACATGATATCGCATAACGGTAAGGACATTCGTCTTGGACGGTGAATATATGGTGGTTGTAGAGTTTCCCCTGGTGTCTCTACAATTTTAGTGAAATCAGTGTTTGAAAGATTTTTAAACCAGGCAACAACATGAAGAGAAAAGAGAATGAGTCTGTTAAAGTATTTGCTCTTGGTGGAGTAGGTGAAATCGGGAAAAACATGTACTGTGTTGAAATTGATTCTGAAATCTTTATTGTAGATGCAGGGTTAATGTTCCCAGGAGATGAAATGTTTGGAATTGATATCGTTATTCCTGATATTACATATTTAGTGGAAAACCAAGAGCGAGTAAAAGGTTTATTTATTACTCACGGTCATGAAGATCATATTGGTGGTATTGTTTACGTACTTCGTAAATTATCTATTCCAGTGTATGCAACGAAATTAACAGTAGGACTTATACAAGAAAAACTTGGCGAAGCGGGTATGTTAGGCCGTGTAGACTTAAAAACAATCGACTCAAATTCAACAGTAGAGTTTAATACTACAACAGTGTCATTCTTTGGAACGACACATAGTATTCCAGATTCTGTTGGTGTTTGTTTCCATACATCAAAAGGTGCTATCGTATATACAGGAGACTTTAAATTCGATCAAACTCCAATTGGAAATAGTGGAGCAGACCTTGGGAAAATGGCACAAATCGGAAATGAAGGCGTACTATGCTTATTATCTGATAGTACAAATGCTGAGCGTCCAGGCTATACAGGTTCTGAAAAAGAAGTTGGTGTAGAAATTTCTAAAGTGTTCTACGGCGCAGAAGGACGTATTATTGTTGCTTCATTTGCATCGAATGTACATCGTATTCAACAAGTATTTGATGCAGCTGCTGAAACAGGGCGAAAAGTAGCGGTTGTAGGACGTAGTATGGTGAAAGTAGTAGATATCGCAAGACGTCTTGGTTATTTAGATGTTCCAGAAGGTATGGTTATTTCACTACAAGAAGTAGATAATTTCCCAGAGAAAAAGGTAGCTATTTTAACGACAGGTAGCCAAGGTGAACCGATGGCAGCCCTTTCTAGAATGGCGAAGCAAGCTCATAAACAAATTTCAATTCGTAAAGGTGATACGGTTATTATTGCGGCTTCTCCAATACCGGGTAATGAAATATCTGTATCGAAAATTATTGACTTGTTATTTAGAGCTGGAGCTGAGGTTGTTTATTATGGTGAAAGAAAAGTTCACGTTTCAGGTCACGGTAGCCAAGAAGAATTAAAATTAATGTTAAATTTAATGAAACCGAAATATTTTGTACCCGTACATGGTGAGTTTCGTATGCAAAAAGCACATGCATATTTAGCTGAAGATGTAGGTATTGCAAGAGAGAATATCTTTATCGTAGAAAAAGGCGATGTGATTGCTTTTGGTGACGATGAAGCAAACTTAGTTGGCAAAGTACAGGCTGGTAATGTGTTAATTGATGGATTAGGTGTAGGTGACGTTGGTAATATCGTTCTTCGAGATAGAAAAATGTTATCTCAAGATGGAATATTAGTAGTTGTTGTAACACTTGGTAAAGATGAAAAGAAAATTATCTCTGGTCCAGAAATCATTTCACGTGGTTTTGTGTATGTTCGTGAATCAGAAGCGTTAATTGACCGCTCTACAGAGATTGTACGTATGATTGTTGAGCAATCGATTAAAGAGTATTCAATTGAATGGTCTATGTTAAAACAAAATATTCGTGAATTATTAGGACAGTTCTTGTACGAAGAGACAAAGAGAAAACCTATGATTTTACCGATTATTATGGAAGTATAAAAAAGATCACCTTTACGGGTGATCTTTTTTCTTTTTTAACTCTATCGAATGAAATTTATAACTTAAGAAATAATAGTTATATACGAGTGAAAGGGGATGCGATATGACAGAACGTGATCGTTATACAAATGAAGGGAAAGAGGCTGAGCCGAAAGAAACTGGGAAAGAAGCTTCAATAGTGGAAAAAATTCAACAACTTGGACAAACGAATGTACCGCAAATGAATGAATCGCGTATTCATTGTTTAACAATCATTGGGCAGGTGGAAGGTCATGTTCAGTTGCCACCGCAA
Organism: Bacillus cereus group sp. RP37; assembly: GCF_040459695.1. Lineage (NCBI taxonomy): Bacteria > Bacillati > Bacillota > Bacilli > Caryophanales > Bacillaceae > Bacillus > Bacillus cereus group sp. RP37. The sequence continues at coordinate 1,634,696 of NZ_JARVHP010000001.1, forward strand.
AATAAAACAACAAAATATGAGCATATTATTCCGCAAATTGTTGCGATAGAACAAAATCCGAAAATTGAAGGTTTGCTTTTAATATTAAACACAGTTGGAGGTGACGTTGAAGCAGGGCTAGCAATTTCTGAGATGGTAGCTTCGCTTTCGAAGCCAACGGTATCTCTTGTTCTGGGTGGGGGACATTCTATCGGTGTACCAATTGCCGTCTCTACGGATTATTCATTTATTGCGGAAACTGCGACGATGACAATTCATCCCATTCGTCTAACAGGTCTTGTAATCGGTGTGCCGCAAACATTTGAGTATTTAGATAAAATGCAAGAAAGAGTCATACGATTTGTGACGAAGCATTCAAAAGTAACGGAAGATCGTTTTAAAGAGCTTATGTTTGCGAAAGGGAATTTGACGCGAGATATTGGGACGAATGTAATTGGTGGAGATGCAGTGAAGTATGGTCTTATAGATGATGTCGGTGGTATTGGAAATGCGATCCGAAAATTAAACGAATTAATAGATGCTCACGGAGATGATAGTACAGAAGGGACAATGTTACAATGATTTTATATACAATTATGCCAGAGCAACTTGTATATCCAGCCGATTATTCGCAATGTGAAAGCCAAAAAGTTGTAAATATAAACGGTGTTGAATTAATGGTTTCTGAAGAAGAACATGGGTGTTATTCTATTGTACGTGTGTTAAGTACGGATCCGCTTCACTACTTAGAATTTGAGCCTGGCCAGAAAATAACCTTTTAGCAAAAAGAAGGATTTTGTTTAGAAGCTATGGTATAATATAAAAAACAAGACGGTTGAGCAGCCATGAGAGGGCTGCTTTCTTCTGTTTATTTAACAATTTACAAGAAGTGTAAAAATAGAAGAGATAAGACCTGAAAAAATAGAGAAAACAGACATATAAGTATAGTTTTTTTTAGGAAGTTCCTACTTATATGTAGAACACGGGGTGAAGAAATGGCAAAACAAAAGCAAAGAGGGACGAAGGCAAAAGCAAGACGCACGATAAAGCCAACTTTGTATTATGAAATCGTCGGTTTAACTCTTTTTGCACTTTCAATCATTACGATTTTACAGCTAGGCGTTGTAGGGAAATCGTTTGTGTTATTTTTTCGCTTCTTCTTTGGTGAGTGGTACATAATTGGTGTGTTAGGTGTAATAGCTTTATCGGTTTCGTTCGTTATCAAACGTGGATGGCCGAACCTTTTAAATAAACGGTTAATCGGTTTTTATTTAATAGTATTGGCGATATTAATGTTTAGTCATATTACATTATTTAACCTTCTTACGAAAGATGGAGCAGTGCAAAATACGTCTGTTATTGTGAGTACGAAAGATAACTTCTTTCTTGAAATGAAAAAGGGTCCAGATAGCGTTCATTTAGGCGGTGGTATGTTTGGGGCGCTTATGTTCGCGACATGTTACTTCTTATTTGATGAAGTAGGTGCTTATATTATTGGCATTATTTTAGTGATTCTCGGCATACTTTGTATAACAAATAAGCATATTGGGGAAGTACTTGCCCCTGTAGGAAGAATTCTTAGAAGTCAACTTGAAGTAATGCAAGGGGATTATAAAGATTGGAGATCCAAAAGGACGGCTGAACAAACAGAAAAGAAAAAAACAACAAGAAGCACAAGGAGCAAACGTGCTGCAGAACAAGAAGAAATTATTGAGCCGATGGAAGAAATCTCAATTGACCCTCCAATAATTTCGAATTTCACTGAGAATTATCCAGTAAATGAAGAAGAGGATAAACGAATTCGTGAAGAACAGGAAGCAGAGTTGATAACTTCACCGTCTATTGAAGAGGCTCCGCCTGTTGAAGAATCTAAGAAAAAGCGTGGAGAAAAGATTGTAGAATCTTTAGAGGCGGAAACAAGTGCCCCGCCAATGCAATTTTCAAATGTAGAAAATAAAGATTACAAGCTTCCTGCAATTGATATATTAAAATTTCCTAAGAATAAGCAAGTTACAAATGAAAATGCAGAAATTTATGAGAATGCTCGTAAATTAGAACGTACATTCCAAAGTTTTGGAGTGAAAGCGAAAGTAACAAAAGTACATAGAGGTCCTGCAGTTACAAAATATGAAGTGTATCCTGATATGGGAGTAAAGGTAAGCAAAATCGTCGGTTTAAGTGATGATTTAGCACTTGCTTTAGCTGCGAAAGACATTCGTATTGAAGCACCTATTCCCGGGAAATCAGCTGTAGGGATTGAAGTTCCGAACTCAGAAGTTTCTATGGTAACGCTTAGAGAGGTTCTTGATTCTAAGGCTAATAATCATCCGGAAGAGAAGTTGTTAATTGGTCTTGGACGAGATATTACAGGTGAAGCTGTATTAGCCCGTTTAAATAAAATGCCCCATTTACTAGTAGCTGGTGCGACAGGTAGCGGGAAAAGTGTATGTATTAACGGTATTATTGTTAGTATTTTAATGCGTGCAAAACCACATGAAGTAAAATTAATGATGATTGATCCGAAAATGGTAGAGTTAAATGTATATAACGGTGTGCCTCACTTATTAACACCAGTTGTAACTGATCCAAAAAAAGCATCACAAGCTTTGAAAAAAGTCGTGAGTGAAATGGAACGTCGTTATGAGTTATTTGCTCATAGTGGCACGCGTAATATTGAAGGATACAATGATCATATTAAAGAACATAATAGTCAATCGGAAGCGAAACAACCGGAATTACCTTATATTGTAGTAATTGTGGACGAGTTAGCAGATTTAATGATGGTTGCTTCATCGGATGTAGAGGATGCAATTATGCGCTTAGCACAAATGGCCCGTGCGGCTGGTATTCATTTAATTATTGCAACGCAGCGTCCATCAGTTGATGTTATTACGGGAGTTATTAAAGCGAATATCCCATCACGTATTGCATTCGCGGTATCTTCTCAAACAGATTCTCGTACAATTCTTGACGGTGGTGGTGCAGAGAAACTACTAGGTCGAGGAGATATGCTGTTTATACCAATTGGTGCATCCAAGCCTGTACGTGTACAAGGTGCATTTTTATCAGATGATGAAGTTGAGAGAGTTGTAGAATATGTTATTGGTCAGCAAAAAGCGCAATATCAAGAAGATATGATTCCGCAAGACGTTCCTGATACGAAGCAGGAAGTAGAAGATGAACTATATGATGAAGCAGTTCAGCTCGTAGTAGAAATGCAAACAGCATCTGTTTCTATGTTGCAACGTAGGTTTAGAGTTGGTTATACGCGAGCTGCCCGTTTAATTGATGCAATGGAAATGAATGGTGTAGTAGGTCCGTATGAAGGTAGTAAACCACGAGAAGTGCTCATTAATGATGTGCAAGAAAAAAGTTCATAAAAAAAGCCTAATTGTTTTTACAATTAGGCTTTTTTATATACTGGTTTTGTTATATACTATATTCAGCGATAAAGAAAGGGCTTACATTTAAAGTGATTCTTTAGAATACGAATACTTTGGTGTGGTTTTTTGTGAACGTTCGATATTTAATGTAGAAAAATGTTAAATTTTGTTGACACGTATGGGAGCAAGTGGTAAGATTACTTCGAAAAGAATCACTGCCTCATATAATCTTGGAGATAAGGTCCATAAGTTTCTACCTGGCAACCATGAATTGCTGGACTATGAGGGGAAAAGTGTGTAACAAAGGATGTAAGAGATCTTTGTGCCGAACTTTTTCTCGAAATGAGGAATGTTTATGGTGCAAAGTTTTTTTTATGCGGTAAAGAGTGAAAATTTCATCTTAAAAAATTATTAATATTTATTCGACAATTATGCTTATTTTTAGTATTTAGTGATTTTATTATGTTGTAAGTTGAAAAAAGAGAAAAGAAGTCTTACATCAGAGGTCGAATAATTGAAATGCGGGGGAGTCTTATGTCAGTAAAATCCGATAGTCGTCACCTATATTTACGGGTGATTGATCACATCAAAGAAAAAATTAAAGATGGAGCTTACAAAGAAAGACAGAAGCTACCATCAGAGTTTGATTTAGCGAAAGAACTTGGCGTAAGTAGAGCGACTTTAAGGGAAGCACTGCGTATTTTAGAAGAAGAAAATGTTGTCATTCGTAGACATGGTGTAGGAACATTTGTAAATGCCAAGCCGTTATTTTCTTCAGGGATTGAACAACTTTCTAGTATTACAGATATGATTTCTAGTGTGGGGAAAACACCAGGAACTATCTTTTTATCATCATCTACAACAAGTTTAACAGAAGAAGAAAAAGAGAAGTTTAATAGTGAAGATGGTTTTAATGCAGTGATGATTGAGCGTGTACGTACAGCAGATGGGGAACCTGTTGTATATTGTATCGATAAACTTGCAAAAGAAATATTGCCAGATTTATCGGGTTACAATGAAGAATCGTTACTAACGGTGATACATAATAACACGCATAAGCGCATAACATATGCGGTTGCTCATATCGAGCCAATTGGTTATCATCCGAAAATCTCACCGATTTTAGAATGTGAGCCAGAAACAGCACTGCTAGTATTGAAACAAATGCACTATGATCAAAATGATGAGCCAATCTTATATTCTATCAATTACTTTAGAGCTGATAAATTTAGCTTCCACGTATTAAGAAAGCGTATGTAGGAAAATTCCTTTTTAGGGAGGTGACAGCAAGAAGTAAGGGACAGCAGCGTAAGAATAAATAAACATATATCATTTTTGGAGGGGTTTCTAGTATGAAGAAAAAAGCAGGCCTTTTATTATCATTAACATTAGCAGCAAGTACAGTTTTAGGTGCATGTGGTAACTCGGATAAGGCGAGCAGTGATAAGAAAGACACGAAAGACAATAAAGACTTCAAGGTTGGTCTCGTAACGGATGTTGGGGGCGTTGATGATAAGTCATTTAATCAATCTTCTTGGGAAGGGTTACAAAAGTTTGGTAAAGATAATGGTTTAAAAGAAAAGACAAATTATCGTTACCTTCAGTCTGAAAAAGAAGCTGATTATATTCCGAATTTAAAAAAATTCTCAAAAGATAAATATGATTTAACATTCGGAATTGGTTATAAATTAGAGGGTGCAATTAAAGAAGTAGCAAAAGAATCTTCAAAACAACAATTTGCAATCGTAGATACTGTTGTAGATGCACCGAACGTAACGAGCATTACATTTAAAGATCATGAGGGATCATTCCTTGTAGGTGCGGTAGCAGCTATGTCAACAAAATCGAATAAAGTAGGATTTGTTGGTGGAATGAAAAGTGATTTAATTAGTAAATTTGAAAATGGATTTAAAGCTGGTGCAAAGGCAGTAAACCCAAACATTGAAATCGTATCTGAATATGCAGAAGCATTTGATAAACCTGAAAAAGGTACAGTTCTTGCTTCAGCAATGTACGGTCAAGGTGTAGATGTAATTTATCATGCTGCTGGTGGTACAGGTAACGGTGTGTTCACTGAAGCGAAAAACCGTAAGAAAAAAGGTGAAAATGTTTGGGTAATCGGTGTTGACCGTGACCAACATCAAGAAGGTATGCCTGAAAATGTAACATTAACTTCAATGATAAAACGCGTTGATGTAGCTGTAGAAAAAGTAGCTAAAGAAGCAAAAGATGGAAAGTTAAAAGGTGGAAAAATTGAAGCGTTTGGCTTAAAAGATGACGGTATTGGTATTTCAAAAACAACTGATAACGTGAAAAAAGTTAACCCTGAAATTTTAACAAAAGTAGAAGAATTTGAAAAGAAAATTACAGACGGTGAAATTAAAGTACCGGCTACAGATAAAGAGTATAAAGAATATGAAGCTTCTCTAAAAAAATAAATAGAGAAATAGCAAAGGTTAGTTCATAGAACTAACCTTTGTATGTATAAAACTTCCGAATTGCTTAATAAGTTAATAGTGTAATAGGGGAATGTTCCCTGTTAAAAGGAGGAACACAATGGAATACGTAATTGAAATGAATAATATTACGAAAGTATTCCCAGGCATTGTAGCGAATGATGATATTACGCTGCAAGTAAAACAGGGTGAGATACATGCTTTACTTGGAGAAAATGGTGCAGGGAAATCCACATTGATGAATGTACTATTTGGTTTGTACCAACCAGAACAAGGTGAAATTAAAATTAAAGGAAAGTCTGTAAACATTACCAATCCGAATGTGGCAAATGACCTTGGTATTGGAATGGTTCATCAGCACTTTATGCTTGTTCATAATTTTACAGTTACAGAGAATATTATTCTCGGAAATGAACCGAAGAAAAAAGGGAAAATTGCTGTTGAGGAAGCTGCGAAGGAAATTCAAAAACTGTCTGAACAATACGGCTTAGCTGTAGATCCATATGCGAAAATACAGGATATTTCAGTTGGTATGCAACAGCGTGTTGAGATTTTGAAAACTCTTTACCGCGGTGCAGAAATTTTAATATTTGATGAACCGACAGCTGTGTTAACACCACAAGAAATTCATGAGCTAATTCAAATTATGAAAAAGCTTGTGCAAGAAGGAAAATCTATTGTTCTAATTACACATAAGTTGAAAGAAATTATGGAAGTTTGCGATCGTTGTACGATTATTCGTAAAGGAAAAGGGATTGGAACGGTTGACGTTGCAAATACGGATGAAAATAAACTTGCAGAATTAATGGTCGGACGTCAAGTGAATTTTAAAACAGAAAAAATAGACGCGAAGCCAAAAGAAGAGGTACTTTCAATTGCAAACCTTGTTGTTCACGATGCACGTCAACTACCTGCTGTAAAAGGCCTTGACTTAACTGTTCGTGCGGGGGAAATTGTTGGGATTGCAGGAATTGATGGAAACGGACAAAGTGAATTAATAGAAGCAATTACTGGTTTACGAAAAGTTGAGTCAGGTTCTATTGCAATTAGAGGAAAAGAAATAACAAATTGGCCTGTTAGAAGAATAACAGAAGAGGGAATTGGTCATATTCCAGAAGATCGTCATAAACACGGACTCGTTCTTGATTTTTCTGTTAGAGATAATATAGTTCTGCAAACGTACTATAAAAATCCGTTTTCAAAGAAAGGGATTTTAAATTTCAGCAAAATTACAGAAAAAGCAAAGGCTCTTATTGAACAGTTTGATGTACGTACACCTAGTGAGCAAACGTTAGCACGAGCTCTATCTGGGGGGAATCAACAAAAAGCAATTATTGCACGTGAAGTAGACCGTGATCCAGATTTATTAATCGCGGCACAGCCAACACGTGGTTTAGATGTAGGAGCAATTGAATTTATTCATAAGAGATTAATAGAGCAAAGGGATAAAGGAAAAGGTGTATTACTTTTATCACTAGAGTTAGATGAAATCTTAAATGTTAGCGATCGAATTGCTGTTATTTATGAAGGGAAAATTGTAGCAATAGTTGATGCGAAAGAAACGAATGAACAACAGCTTGGATTGTTAATGGCTGGAGGAACAAAGAAGGAGCAGGTGGGTACCAATGGCTAAAAAACTTTTAACAGAGCGAACGATAAATATTTTAGTCCCAGTACTATCCGTTATTTTCGGCTTACTTGTAGGAGCAATTGTAATGCTAGTTAGTGGCTATGACCCAATTGTTGGTTATAGTGCACTTTGGACAGGTATGTTCGGTAGCGCAAGTGCGATTGGTGAAACGCTTCGTACAATGATACCGCTTATTCTTGCTGGTTTATCGGTGGCGTTTGCATTTCGTACAGGTTTATTTAATATCGGGGTAGAGGGTCAATTGTTAGTTGGTTGGCTTGCGGCGGTTTGGTTCGGTTATGCAGTCTCACTACCAGCTTTCCTTCATATTCCATTATCTATTTTATTCGCAGCATTGGTAGGCGGAATTTGGGGCTTCATTCCGGGATATTTAAAAGGGAAGTTTCAAGTGAATGAAGTTATTGTAACCATTATGATGAACTATATCGCGTTGTATGTAACATATGACATTATTAAGCGTTTCTTACATGCGGGTAATGACAAAACGTATGATATTAAAGAGAGTGCGTCACTATCTTCAGACTGGCTTGCTTCTATTACTGATGGTTCACGTCTACACTGGGGAATTATTGTAGCAATTTTAATCGCTATTTTAATGTGGTTCTTATTAGATAGAACAACTTTAGGTTACGAATTAAAGTCGGTAGGATTTAATCAGCATGCTTCTCAATATGCAGGTATGAAAGTTTCTCGTAATGTAGTATTCTCCATGACAATTGCTGGTGCATTTGCGGGGATTGGTGGAGCGATGGAAGGATTAGGAACATTCCAGAGTATGACAGCGATGTCTTCGTTTACAGGAGTAGGATTTGACGGGATTGCTGTAGCATTACTTGGAGGGAATAATCCGTTTGGTATAATCCTTTCAGCTTTATTATTTGGTGGTTTGAAAAGTGCTTCCCCTCAAATGAACTTTGAGGCAGATGTACCATCAGAGCTTATTAATGTAATTATTGCATGTATCATCTTCTTTGTTGCATGTAGTTATGTGTTAAGATGGGCGCTTACACGCATGAGCAAGGAGGGGAAATAAATGAGCTTTTTAGATATATTAGCCATTCTTGTGACGGGTACGTTATATACATCAGCACCTATAATTTTCACAGCATTAGGTGGTGTATTTAGTGAACGATCGGGTGTTGTAAATATCGGATTGGAAGGACTAATGCTATTTGGTGCATTTATTGGAGTAGTTACAAATTTATTAATGGGTGATACTTGGGGAACGATGACTCCATGGATTGCGTTATTATTTGCGGCAATTGGTAGTGGATTATTTGCATTACTTCATGCGGTAGCCTCTATTACATTCCGAGCGGATCAAGTTGTAAGTGGTGTAGCGATTAACTTTTTATCTCTTGGTTTAACAGTATTTGCAATTAAGAAGATTTTTGATAAAGGACAGACTGACTTTATTCAGTATCGTATTGAAAAGATTGATATTCCAGGCCTTTCGGATATTCCAGTTTTAGGGAAAATATTTTTCTCGAACGTACCAATAACGTCGTATATTGCCATTATTTTAGCATTCGTTGTTTGGTATGTTATTTATAAAACACCGTTTGGTCTTCGTCTACGTGCTGTTGGTGAACACCCAATGGCAGCGGATACGATGGGGATTAACGTATATAAAATGCGCTATATTGGAGTCTGTATATCAGGAGTGTTTGCTGGAATTGGTGGAGCGATTTTTGCAATGTCAATTTCTAATAACTTCTCAGGGGCAACGATTACAGGACAAGGTTTCTTAGCTTTAGCTGCTATGATTTTTGGAAAGTGGAATCCACTAGGCGCACTAGGTGCAGCTCTATTCTTTGGTTTTGCGCAATCTCTTAGTGTAACAGGTGGAACAATTCCTGTATTAGATCAAATCCCAAGTGTTTTATTAACGATATTACCATATGTATTCACAATATTAGCGCTTGTTGGTTTTGTAGGTCGTTCTGAAGCTCCGAAAGCATTAGGAACTCCTTATGAAAAAGGAAAACGATAAGTATAAAAAAGCTCGCACATTAGTGCGGGCTTTTTTACATAGAATATATGTAATACGGAATTTTACTATGTTCCTTACATATTACAGTTTTTAGAAAGAGTCGAATGTAAGTATAGTGAGGAAGAAAAGTTGATTTTTCATTTCTAAAAACTGTATATTGAAGAGGAATATTCCTATATACGTAAAGGAGGGCTATAAATGAAACTGATGGAACAACAGTTACATGAGTTAGGTGGTTTACGAGTACATATTATTCCAACTGATAAATATAAAACAAATACTTTTGTATTTCGTTTGAAAGCACCTTTAAATGAGGAGACGGTGACAGAGCGTGCCCTATTGCCATACGTATTGCAAAGTGCGACAGAAAAGCTTCCTTCTGTAATTCGTCTTCGTCAATATTTAGAAGAATTATACGGATCTTCTTTGGCAGTAGATGTAAGTAAAAAGGGAGAAGACCATATCATCTCTATTTATGTAGACATTGCAAATGAAGTATATTTACGTGATGCACCACCGTTATTTGAAAAAGCGCTTTCTATGTTATCGGATATCGTTTTACATCCAGCAACAGAGGGGAACAGTTTTTTACCTTCTATCGTAGAAAGTGAAAAGAGAGCGCTCTTGCAACGAATTGAAGCTACGTATGATGATAAAATGCGCTATGCAAACGAGCGTTTAATTGAAGAAATGTGCAAAGTAGAACCGTATCGATTAAGTGCAAATGGAAAAAAAGAGAGTGTTGCATCTATTACAAATGAAAGTTTGTATCAATATTATCAAAAAGTGTTAGCGGAAGACGAAATGGATCTATACATTATTGGTGATATTTCAGAAAATGCAGTTGATCTTGTAAGTAAGTATTTTTCTATTTCAGCACGTCCTGTGAGAGAGCGAAATGTACTTCTTCATAAGAGAAATAATGAAGAAAAAGAAGTTGTTGAAAAACAAGAATTAAAACAAAGTAAATTACACATCGGTTATCGTACGTTTATTACGTATAAAGACGAAGATTATTTTGCACTGCAATTGTTCAATGGATTGTTTGGAGGATTTTCTCATTCAAAGTTATTCGTTAATGTTCGCGAAAAAAATAGTTTAGCGTACTATGCAGCATCCCGCTTTGAAAGTCATAAAGGCTTATTGTTTGTCATGTCAGGAATCGAAGCGAAAAATTATGAAAAAGCAGTTGAGATTATTAAAGAACAACTGTTGGCGATGCAAAATGGTGATTTTTCTGAAGAAGAGATGCATCAAACAAAAAGTGTTATTCAAAATCAAATATTAGAGGCGATTGATACGCCGCGCGGATTTGTGGAAATGCTGTATCATGGTATTATTTCAGACCGTACGCGTCCTGTTGAAGAATGGCTTACAGGTATTGAAAGTGTGACGAAAGAAGAGATTGTGAAAGTTGCTAAAAATATTGAATTAGATACAATTTACTTTTTACATGGAACGGAGGGAGAATAAATGGAGAAAATTGTTTATGAGCAATTAAAAGAGACACTCTATTATGAAAAACTTCCTAATGGATTAGATGTATATATTTTACCGAAGCGAGGATTTAATAAAACATTTGCAACGTTTACGACAAAATATGGTTCTATGGATAATACATTCGTACCACTAGATAAAGAAGAAATGATTCGTGTGCCTGATGGAATTGCTCATTTTCTTGAGCATAAATTATTTGAAAAAGAAGATCACGATGCTTTCCAATTGTTTAGTAAACAAGGGGCATCAGCAAATGCTTTCACATCTTTCACAAGAACAGCTTACCTGTTTTCGTGTACATCAAATGTAGAACAAAATTTAAATACACTGTTAAACTTCGTACAAGAGCCTTACTTCTCTGAAAAAACAGTTGAAAAAGAGAAGGGGATTATTGGGCAAGAAATTCAAATGTATCAAGATAATCCAGATTGGCGCTTATACTTTGGATTAATTGATAGCTTGTTTGTAAAGCACCCAATTAAAATTGACATTGCAGGGACAATTGAGTCTATTAGTAAAATTACGAAAGACCTATTATATGAATGTTATGAAACATTTTATCACCCGAGCAATATGTTATTATTTGTTGTGGGGGCAATTGATCCAGAGAAAACAATGGATTTAGTACGTGAAAATCAAGCGAAAAAAGATTATAAAAACCAGCCAGAAATTGTACGTTCGTTTGAGGAAGAACCAAATGAGGTAAATGAAAAGAAGAAAATTATTTCAATGCCTGTACAAACACCGAAATGTTTAGTTGGTATTAAAGCCACAAATTTAAAAGAAAAAGGGAAAGCCCTTTTAAAACAAGAAATTGCGCTTACGTTACTTTTAGATTATTTATTTGGGAAAAGCTCCGTTCATTACGAATCTTTATATAATGAAGGACTTATTGATGATTCGTTCTCGTATGATTATACGGAAGAGAATAACTTCGGTTTTGCAATGGTTGGCGGTGATACAAAGAAACCTGATGAGCTGGAAGAGCGTTTGAAAGGTATTTTATTAAACACAAATTATGATCAATTAGATGAGGCGGCATTAGAACGAGTAAAGAAAAAGAAAATAGGTGGCTTTTTACGCTCCCTGAATTCACCGGAATATATTGCAAATCAATTTACACGATATGCGTTTAATGAATCGAGTCTGTTTGAGGCATTGACTGTATTAGAAAGTCTAACTGTTCAAGATTTACAAGAAGTAGCTAAATTATTACTATCAGAAGAGAAAATGAGTGTTTGTCAAGTTTTACCGAAAAAATAAAAGGTTTCATAATAATACCCTCATCTTATCATTGATAAATTGTAAGATGAGGGTATTATTTATTTGTAGGATAAAGATTTTGATGGGATAAGAGAGGAATTATATGAAAAAGTATGCATTAGTAACTGGAGGAAGCGGAGGGATTGGCTCTGCTATTTCAAAACAATTAATTCAAGATGGATATACAGTATATGTTCATTATAATAACAGTGAAGAGAAAGTGAATGAGTTGCAGAAAGAATGGGGTGAAGTGATTCCTGTTCAAGCGAATTTGGCTTCTAGTGATGGGGCAGAGCAATTGTGGGGACAAATTGAACATCCTCTTGATGTTATCGTATATGCAGCTGGGAAGAGTATCTTTGGACTAGTAACAGATGTAACGAACGATGAATTGAATTATATGGTAGAACTTCAAGTGAAGAGCATCTATAAACTATTATCAATGGCGCTGCCATCTATGATTCAGCGGAGAAGCGGTAATATTGTACTTATTTCGTCTATATGGGGACAAATTGGCGCATCATGTGAAGTGCTTTACTCGATGGTAAAAGGTGCACAAAATTCATATGTGAAAGCTTTAGCAAAAGAAGTTTCATTAAGTGGATTAAGGGTTAACGCGGTGGCACCAGGTGCAATTGAAACGGAAATGTTACATGTATTTTCAGAAGAGGATAAGAATGAAATTGCTGAAGAGATTCCGCTAGGGCGATTAGGATTACCAGAAGAGGTAGCGAAAACAGTGTCATTCCTCGTATCACCAGGAGCATCTTACATAACTGGACAAATTATCGGAGTGAATGGCGGTTGGCATTGCTAAAAAATTCTTACATAAAAAATGAAAAACTGCACAAATTAAGCATGATTCTATTACTAAGTAGTGAGGTGCTTACACATGTCAGTTTTAGATAATTTTGATCAATGGAAGAGCTTTTTAGGAGAACGTTTAGAACAAGCATCAGGAAAAGGTCTTGATGGTGGTGCTGTATCAGATATGGCATTCCGTGTTGGTGATTATTTAGCAAATGAAGTAGAAGCGCGAAACGATCAAGAGAAATTATTGTCTGAGCTATGGAAAGTTGCTGATGAACAAGAGCAACATACAATTGCAAACTTAATGGTGAAGTTTGTACAACATAAGTAAAAAAATAGAGAGGAGAATCTCCTCTCTATTTTTTTTGTATAATAATAACGCGGGATAGATTATACATTTAGCTTCCCTATTAAGGTGAAATCATATAATATAGTACGTAGGTGTAAAGTAAGCAAGGGGAGTGATCTTGGATGATTGAATGGTATTTTGAATATGAAATACATAAAAACCGACCTGGCTTGCTTGGTGACGTTTCTTCGTTAATCGGTATGCTCGGCATTAATATTGTCACAATTAATGGTGTAGATAATGCACGACGTGGATTACTCCTTATGTGTGATAATCAAGAGCAAATCTCTAGACTTGAATCAATTTTAAATACGATGGATAACATAACGGTAACGAAATATCGTCCGCCAAAGCTAAGAGATAAGCTAGCAGTTAGACATGGTAGGTACATACAACGAGATGCAGATGATAAAAAGACATTTCGTTTTGTACGTGATGAATTAGGGTTACTTGTAGATTTTATGGCTGAAATCATGAAAAAAGAAGGCCATAAACTAATCGGGATACGAGGAATGCCTCGTGTCGGAAAAACAGAATCCATTGTTGCCGCAAGTGTTTGTGCAAATAAAAGATGGCTATTTGTATCATCTACTCTTATTAAGCAAACTGTTCGTAGTCAATTGATTGAAGATGAGTATAGCGACGACAATATTTTCATCTTAGATGGAATCGTGTCAACAAAGCGTGCTAACGAAAGGCATTGGCAGCTTGTTCGTGAAATTATGAGATTACCTGCAACGAAAGTTGTGGAACATCCTGACGTATTTGTGAGTCAGTCAGAATACACATTGGATGATTTTGATTATATTATCGAGTTGCGTAACGATTATGATGAAGAAATTCAATATAATTTAGTAGATGAAATTGAGCAAGGTACGCAAAATAATTTCTCTATGTTTGACTTTTAAAGAAATATTGAGGTGTTAGTAGTGACGGAATTAGGACAAAAGCTGAAAGAAGCAAGAGGAACGAAAGGCTTGTCTATTGATCAGCTGCATGAGAGTACAAAAATTCAAAAACGCCATTTAGTAGCGATTGAGGAAGGCAATTATGATGTATTGCCAGGAGCTTTTTATGCGCGTGCATTCATTAAACAATACGCAGAGGCGGTTGGGTTAAATGGAGAGGAACTGCTTGTAGAATATCAGAGTACGATACCACAATCTGAAAAACGCGATGTTCCACAAGTATCAACTGGACAAAAAACACAAGAAACAATGCAAAAAACTTCATCATGGCCAATTGCAGATCATATGCCGAAAGTTTTAGTTGCGCTATTAGTAATTGCATTTGGAGTGGTAATTTGGTTTGTTTTCCAAGCGTTAACTGGAAAAGGTGATGAGAAAGTTCCGAATGCTCAAAGTGAGAAAATTGAAGTTAAAAAAGCAGAAAACTCTCCGCTAGATACGAAGAAAGATGAAGTGAAAGCAGAAGAGCCGAAAAAAGAGGAACCAAAAAAAGAAGAGCCTAAGAAAGAAGAACCAAAGAAAGAGGAACAGCCAACTGGACAACAAGAAGTGAAAGTAGTTGGAACAACTGGTAAAGTATCTACTTTGGAAATTCATAATAATAAAACATTAGAACTGGAAATATCGGGTAAAGGTGCGAGTTATGTAGATGTTAAAGATGATGCTGGGAATGTGATTCTAAACACTACAGTACAAGAGGGCCAAATAGAAAAACATAATGTATCAACAGTAAAAGAAGTGCGACTTAATATTGGAAATGCAACGAATGTTGAAGTTAAACTGAATGGCCAAGTGGTCGCTTATCCATTGGATCCAGAAAAAGAACTTCACCAAAGATTGGTGATAAAAAACCAAGGGATAGAGCAACCTGCACAATAACAGTCATCGCTTCGATGACTTTTTTCAATGAACAAATGTTTTTGATATGATGGAGGAATAGCTGTGAATTTACCAAACAAAATTACAATATCTAGAATCTTCTTAATTCCAATTTTTATGGTAATTATGTTAGCACCCTTTGATTGGGGTTCATACACAATTGGTGATGTTGATTTGCCAATTCAACATTTAGTAGGAGCACTTATCTTTATTGTTGCTTCGGCTACAGATTGGATTGATGGACATTACGCAAGAAAGTATAATCTTGTAACGAATTTAGGGAAATTTCTTGACCCGTTAGCGGATAAATTACTTGTTTCGGCAGCACTTATTACATTAGTTGAGATGCAATACGTACCTGCTTGGATTGTTATTATAATTATAAGTCGAGAGTTTGCAGTAACAGGTTTACGCCTTGTACTTGCTGGAACAGGGGAAGTAGTTGCGGCAAATCAGCTAGGGAAAATTAAGACATGGACACAAATTATCGCGATTGCAGCATATTTATTACACGATGTACCTTTAAATTTAATCCATATTCCGGTGGCTGATATCTTTATATGGATTGCATTAATCTTTACTGTTATTTCAGGGTGGGATTATTTCTGGAAAAATAGAGCTGCTTTTGTAAACTCAAAATAGAAGTTTATGGGGGAATTGGGATGAATGCTGAAATTATTGCGGTTGGAACTGAATTATTACTTGGACAAATTGCAAATACAAATGCCCAGTTTTTATCTGAAAAGTTAGCTTCAATTGGAATTAATGTGTACTACCATACTGTAGTTGGAGATAATAACAAGCGATTACAGCGGGCGATTGAAGTTGCGGAAGAACGTGCTGACATGCTTATTTTCACAGGTGGATTAGGCCCGACAAAAGATGATTTGACGAAAGAAACGATATCTTCTAGTTTGGGTGAAGAGCTTGTGTATGATGAAAAGGCATTAGCCTCGATAAGCGATTACTTTAAGCGTACAGGTCGCGAGTTCACAGAGAATAATAAAAAGCAGGCGCTCGTTTTGAATGGAGCAACTGTATTTGCGAATGATCACGGCATGGCACCTGGTATGGGGTTAAATAAGAACGGGAAAGTTTATATTTTATTACCAGGACCACCGAAAGAGATGAAGCCGATGTATATAAGTTATGTAGAGCCTTTTTTACGTAATTTTACAACAGGAGAAAACATTTATTCTCGTGTGCTTCGCTTTTTTGGGATTGGGGAATCTCAATTAGAGGTGAAAGTTCAAGATTTAATTGATGGACAAATGAACCCGACAATCGCCCCACTTGCGAATGATGGAGAAGTGACACTACGTTTAACTGCCAAACATCAAAATGCTGATGAAGCGGCGAAACTCATTCAGCATATGGAAGATTTGATTTTAGAAAGAGTAGGAGAATTTTTCTACGGGTACGATCAAGAATTTCTGCATGATAAGGCGATAAAGTTATTGAAGAAAAAAGGATTAACTTTAGCGTGTGCAGAAAGTTTAACCGGTGGTCTCTTCGGCAATCAAGTAACAGAAAGTGCTGGTGTGTCTTCAGTATTTAAAGGCGGTGTCATTTGTTATCATAATGATGTGAAGCAACATGTTTTACATGTACCTGAGGAAGTATTGTCTACTGATGGTGCAGTTAGTAAAGAATGTGCTCGTTATCTTGCTGAAAATGTTAAGGGCCTATTAAAAGCGGATATCGGAATTAGTTTCACTGGGGTAGCAGGACCAGATGCTTCAGAACATAAAGAGCCGGGAACAGTATTTGTTGGATTGGCGATTAAGGATGAGTCAACTGTAGTCTTTCCTCTTCATTTAAGTGGAAGTCGTCAACAAATTAGGGAACGTTCGGCGAAATATGGATTTTATCATTTGTATAAAAAGCTAGAAGAGATGTGAGTCTCTTCTAGCTTTTTTTAATGCTTAAATGCAGTTTTATTAATTGGAAAATAAAAAAATCGAATAAATGTTCGATTTTTGTTGGCAAATTGAATTGAAAATAGGTATAATAAGATTAGCAATTCAGTTAAGGAGGAATTTTGAATGAGTGATCGTCAAGCGGCGTTAGATATGGCGTTAAAACAAATAGAGAAGCAATTCGGTAAAGGTTCAATTATGAAATTAGGAGAACAAGCGGAGCGTAGAATTTCTACAATTTCAAGTGGTTCTTTAGCACTTGATGTGGCACTAGGGGTAGGCGGATACCCACGTGGCCGTATTATCGAAATTTATGGACCAGAAAGTTCAGGTAAAACAACAGTTTCATTACACGCAATCGCTGAAGTACAGCGTCAAGGTGGACAAGCAGCGTTTATTGATGCGGAGCATGCAATGGATCCTGTATATGCACAAAAATTAGGCGTTAACATAGATGAATTACTATTATCACAACCTGATACAGGGGAGCAAGGACTAGAAATCGCAGAAGCACTTGTACGAAGTGGCGCGGTTGATATTATCGTAATTGACTCTGTAGCAGCTCTTGTACCGAAAGCTGAGATTGAAGGAGACATGGGTGACTCACACGTAGGTCTACAAGCTCGTTTAATGTCTCAAGCACTTCGTAAGCTGTCAGGTGCAATCAATAAATCAAAAACAATCGCAATCTTTATTAACCAAATTCGTGAAAAAGTTGGGGTTATGTTCGGAAATCAACCACAAGTTGCTTAATCAGAGCGTAGTACTTGAATCTTTATTTGTCTTCTTCATTTAAGTCTTTATAAGGGATTTCTTATAAGGAGAGATTAAGGTGGCAGTGACAATCGGAAATAGAACTTATCGAAACATAGAACAATGGCAAGTGGATTTTATCGCGACACATGCGGAGAGAAAATTAAAAGATATAGGTAAAGAAATTAATCTGGATGAAAGGCGAGTAGGTGAAATATTAAAGTTACTCGGAATTAAAAGAACCAGACATAGGAAGATTTATTTACCTAAAACCGCAGAAGTTGAACAGGAGTTAAAAAATCCATATTTATCACATGTTGAAATTGCCGTTAAGTATGGCGTATCCGATACATGTGTTGCTAAAAGGAGAAAAGAGCTTAATGTAAAGGTCAGAAAGAAAAATTATGATACTTTACTGGAACAACAGGTCGAACAGATATTATTAAGCTTAGATCTGGCGTTCATTAAGCAAAAAAGAATCGATAAGTGGTCCATTGATTTCTACTTAGGTAGAAAATATTGTTTAGATGTCCATGGGAAATGGGCACACTCACTCAACAAAATAAAAGAACGAGATAAAAGAAAACTTTTATTTATGGAAGAGAGCTGCTATAAATATCTTGTTATACATGAAGAAGAGTTAGTAAATAAAGAAAAAGTGGCACAAAAGATTAAGGAGTTTACCATGGGTTTCCCTTGCTAGTGATAGCATGTTAAAAAACCTTGTGAACCTTATTGCCTAAGGGTGTAACTATTCATATAGTTGCTAACGGTGAAGCCCACCATTATTTAGGGTAATACCGTGCCAAGCTCCATAGTGATATGGGGAAGGTGTAGAGACTACCGAAAAGGACTTTTAGTTAACTGAGTAGGGTACGGCAGATGATAGGCTACTGCTGGAAGTGCAAGGCTCTCTGTAAAGAGATGAAGAGATAGTCCGGACTATAGAGATGGAAAATCTATAGATAGTGCCAGAAACAACTCCAGGTGGTCGTGCGTTGAAATTCTATTCAACAGTTCGTCTTGAAGTACGTCGTGCGGAGCAATTAAAGCAAGGTAACGACATCGTTGGTAATAAAACAAAAGTAAAAGTAGTTAAAAATAAAGTGGCACCACCATTCCGTGTTGCTGAAGTTGATATTATGTATGGAGAAGGTATTTCAAGAGAAGGTGAAATCTTAGATATGGCTTCTGAACTTGATATCGTTCAAAAGAGTGGTGCTTGGTACTCTTATAATGAAGAGCGTTTAGGACAAGGTCGTGAAAATTCGAAGCAATTCTTAAAAGAGAATACGGATTTAAGAGAGGAAATTGCCTTCTTTGTTCGTGATCATCACGGAATTGGTGAAGACTCTGGTGCTGAAGACACGGAAGATTCAAATCTTCAAGATTAAAAAATAAAAGACACGGTTCCGTGTCTTTTATTTTTTAATCATTATGAAAGCGTTGTATATCGTTGGAGATAAAATATTTAATCTGCCTAAAAGGCTATGTATAAAGAGGGATATATGCATGTTTTGTATGCATAAACTGGAATTTACTAAGGTTTTCCAGGATAATATGCTGTCTTCTTTTTAAATTCATATATGAATTAGGGCTGAAGGTAAAGAAAGTAAAAGTAGACAACGCTTGACAATGAAAATTGCGATAGATACAATGAGAATGTATATTTTTTCTTATATACGAAACACTCTTCTCAAGAAGAGAAGTAATATTCGGAGTAAGACTTAAATCTTGCCGAAATAATAATATGACATTTTAATTGTGAAATGAAGAAAGTCCCTTAAAAAAGTGGGACGACGGTCTTTGCTGTATGTTGGTATTCAATGTACATGCCGACAGTCTTTTTTCATTCATAGCAAGGGGAGGTGAAATCATGAGTAGTACTACAGTTTGGATACTCATCTCCATTTTGCTTGCAACAGTCGGTGCAGTTGTTGGCTTTTTTGTTCGAAAGTCTATTGCCGAAGCGAAGATTAATGGTGCAGCTAATGAAGCGAAACGTATTATAGACGAAGCGAATCGTGAGGCTGAAGCACTTAAGAAAGAAGCGCTTTTAGAAGCAAAGGATGAAATTCATACACTTCGTACAGAAGCTGAATTAGAAATTCGTGACCGTAGAAGCGAATTACAAAAACAAGAAAATCGTTTAATGCAAAAAGAAGAGAACCTTGATCGTAAAGACGAAACGCTCGATAAACGCGAGCTACAGTTAGAAAAGAAAGAGGATTCTCTTGTAGCGAGACAACAACAGATTGAAGAGTTGGAAAGCAAAGTGGGAGAGTTAGTTCAAAAGCAACAAACAGAATTAGAGCGCATTTCCAATCTGACACGCGAACAAGCGAAAGCAATTATTCTTGGTAAAGTAGAAAGTGAAGTTTCTCATGAAATTGCCGTAATGGTAAAAGAAAGTGAAGTTCGTGCGAAAGAAGAAGCGGATAAGAAAGCAAAAGAAATCTTATCTCTTGCAATGCAAAGATGTGCAGCTGATCATGTTGCTGAAACAACCGTTTCGGTTGTAAATCTTCCAAATGACGAAATGAAGGGACGTATTATCGGACGTGAAGGTCGAAATATTCGTACGTTAGAAACGTTAACAGGTATTGACCTTATTATCGATGATACACCAGAAGCGGTTATCCTTTCTGGATTCGACCCAATTCGTCGTGAAACAGCTCGTATCGCTCTTGATAAACTAGTACAGGACGGACGTATTCACCCAGCGCGTATTGAAGAGATGGTCGAAAAATCAAGACGTGAAGTGGACGAGTATATTCGCGAAGTCGGAGAGCAAACAACGTTTGAAGTGGGTGTTCACGGATTACATCCAGATTTAATTAAGATTTTAGGTCGTTTAAAATACCGTACAAGTTACGGACAAAACGTCTTAAAACACTCTATGGAAGTTGCGTATTTAACTGGACTTATGGCAGCAGAGCTTGGTGAGGATGAAAAGCTAGCAAGACGTGCTGGTCTATTACATGATATCGGTAAAGCGATTGACCATGAAGTAGAAGGTAGCCACGTTGAAATTGGTGTTGAACTCGCAACGAAATATAAAGAGCATCCTGTAGTTATAA
This sequence comes from Bacillus cereus group sp. RP37, assembly GCF_040459695.1. Lineage (NCBI taxonomy): Bacteria > Bacillati > Bacillota > Bacilli > Caryophanales > Bacillaceae > Bacillus > Bacillus cereus group sp. RP37. The sequence continues at coordinate 1,655,676 of NZ_JARVHP010000001.1, forward strand.
ACAGTATTGCATCTCACCATGGGGACACAGAACCAACTTCTATCATTGCAGTTTTAGTTGCAGCAGCAGATGCATTATCAGCTGCAAGACCTGGAGCTCGTAGTGAAACACTTGAGAACTATATTCGTCGTCTTGAAAAGTTAGAAGAGATTTCAGAGTCTTATGAAGGCGTAGAAAAATCTTTCGCAATTCAAGCAGGACGAGAAGTTCGTATTCTGGTAAAACCAGATACAATTGATGATTTAGAAGCTCATCGTTTAGCTCGTGATATTCGAAAACGTATTGAAAATGAACTGGATTACCCAGGACATATTAAAGTAACTGTTATTCGTGAGACACGTGCAGTGGAATACGCAAAATAAAGTGGTGAAACACCACTTTATTTTTTTGTGTTGGAATTGGTTAAAATAAAGGGAATTAGTATACAAGTGCAACAAACTTATAATAAATATATTGTAAGGAAATCACTTGAAGCTAAGTAATAAAAAATGTAGTACATAGGAAGGGTAAGACATATGAGAATATTATTTGTTGGGGATGTAGTAGGATCTCCTGGTAGAGGTATGATTCAACAATACGTACCGGCATTAAAGAAAAAATATACACCTACAGTAACCATTATTAATGGAGAAAATGCAGCAGGTGGACGTGGAATTACGGAAAAAATATATCGAAACTTTTTAGAATGCGGGGCACAAGCGGTTACACTTGGAAACCACGCGTGGGATAACCGTGAAGTATTTGAATTTATTGATGACGCAAAATATCTTGCAAGACCAGCTAACTTCCCAGAAGGAACTCCAGGAAAAGGACTTATCTTTGTGAACTGTAATGGAACAGAAGTTGCAGTCATTAACTTACAAGGACGTACATTCCTTCCTCCGATTGATTGCCCATTCCGTAAAGTGGATGAATTAATTAACATTGCAAAAAAACGTACGAATATTATCTTTATTGATTTCCATGCGGAAACTACAAGTGAAAAACAAGCGTTAGGTTGGTATGTAGATGGTCGTGCTACAGCGGTAGTAGGTACGCATACACATGTTCCTACAGCAGATAATCGTATTTTACCAAGCGGAACGGCATATATCACAGATGTTGGTATGACAGGACCGTACGATGGAATTTTAGGTATGGATCGAGAAGCGGTATTGAAGAAGTTTTTAACAAACTTACCAGTACGATTTGAAGTGACAAGTGGTAGAACACAATTAAGTGCAGTGCTAATTGATGTGGATCCTAATACAGGGAAAGCTAAGAAAATTCAGCGTATCTTAATTAATGATGATCAACCATTTTTTGAGTAATTCCTGGATAAAATTTAGATAATTTATTATTTTTTAATTTTTTAGAAAAATTACGGAAATTTAGCAGGAATACGCGTCATTCCTCGTGAATATAAGTTAAAGTGAAATAATTGCTAATACTTTTTATAGAAACGAGGAGGAAACGCGGAATGGAAATATTAAAAGTTAAAGCAACGTCGGTCCCTAATTCTGTAGCTGGTGCACTTGCAGGTGTTATTCGCGAACGCGGAACAGCAGAAATTCAAGCCATTGGTGCAGGTGCATTGAACCAAGCGGTAAAGGCAGTAGCAATTGCAAGAGGATTTGTAGCGCCTAGTGGTTTGGACCTAATTTGTATCCCAGCGTTTACAGATATTATGATTGATGGGGAAGAGCGTACAGCAATAAAATTAATTGTAGAACCTCGTTAAGTTTAAACAACCTGTTTGCAGTATGCAAACAGGTTGTTTTTATAATGGAGGAATGGAAATGAAAATTTTTGATGCTCATTGTGATGTACTCTTTCAGTTATGGAGTGCACAGGGGGAAAAGAATTTTAAAAACGATTCGCAATTACATATTACATTTGAACAGTTAAAGAGAAGAAAAGGAAGTATACAATGTTTTGCTATATATGTGCCAGAAACGGTGCTATATGAAAAACGATTTGAAGCGGCATTACAAATGGCAGATATTTTTTATAATGAAATTTTATCACTACCGGGTGTGAAGTTTATTCAGACAAAAAATGATATTAGCATGTTAAAACAGGACGAGATTGGAGCGATATTAACATTAGAAGGATGCGAAGCAATTGGAAAAGATGCAATGAAATTACGGTTGTTTTATCGCCTAGGAGTACGTTCTTTTGGACTGACATGGAATTATGCCAATTTATTAGCTGATGGTGCGCTGGAGACACGTGGGGCGGGTTTAACGACATTTGGTAAACATGTTGTACAAGAACTTAATACGCTGCATGTATGGACCGATGTGTCTCATCTGAATGAAAGAAGTTTTTGGGATGTTATAGAAATTGCCAAAAATCCTATTGCCTCCCACTCAAATTGTACGAAACTTTGTCAGCACCCACGTAATTTAAACGATGAACAACTTAGAGCTCTTATAAAGCGAAATAGCATGATCGGTGTCACTTTCGTACCACAGTTTCTAACAAGTGAAAAACAAGCGCATATAGCAGATATAGTAAGACATATCGAATATATTTGTTCATTAGGTGGAGAGAACAATATAGGATTTGGTTCCGATTTTGATGGGATATTAGAAACAGTTGTAAATGTATCAGCGTATAGAGAGTATGAAAATGTAATGAATGAGCTTTGTAAACACTATGCTGCATCTACTGTAGAGCGATTTTTATATGATAATTTTGTTGAACATATAAGCTTTTAAGATTTTTGTTTTGAAAATACAAAAAAATCAGAATTAATTCATTTGATATTATTGCTTTTTTTAAGACCTAATACTAGAATGAAAAACAAAATAGTTTTATACTAAAGATTCAGGGAAATCAGAAGAGGCATAATTTGCGTCCGTTGTAGTTTATTTGTATAAAAAATGCTAAACTATTACTGTAAAAAAATACACTACAATGAATGCAGCCAAAAGGGGTGTAGGAGATGATTAGTCAACTTTCATGGAAAGTTGGAGGCCAACAAGGTGAAGGAATTGAAAGTACAGGAGAAATCTTCTGTATTGCATTAAACCGATTAGGATATTACCTATACGGTTACCGCCACTTCTCATCACGTATTAAAGGCGGCCATACAAATAATAAAATTCGTGTAAGTACAACAGAAGTACGCGCGATCTCAGATGATTTAGATATTTTAATTGCTTTTGATCAAGAAACAATTGATTTTAACTTCCACGAACTACGTCCAGGTGGAATTGTAGTTGCGGATGCGAAATTTAATCCAACAATACCTGACAATACAGATGTAAATCTATATGTGATACCGTTTACAGATATTGCTTCAGAATTAGGTACATCATTAATGAAAAACATGGTTGCTGTTGGGGCATCAAGTGCGGTATTAGGGCTAGACGAGACAGCTTATTTAGATGTTGTTGAAGAGATCTTTGGTCGTAAAGGAGAGCAAGTCGTTCAAAAGAATATGGATGCAATTAAACGTGGCTCTCAATATATGAAAGAATTGCTAGGTGAGAAAGTGAACATGATGCAGCTTGAAAAAGCTGATGGTAAGAAACGCATGTTTATGATTGGAAACGATGCAATCGCATTTGGTGCGGTAGCTGGTGGTGCTCGCTTTATGTCTGCATATCCAATTACACCTGCATCTGAAATTATGGAATACTTAATTAAAAAATTGCCAAAAGTTGGCGGGACAGTAATCCAAACTGAGGATGAAATCGCAGCTTGTACAATGGCAATCGGTGCAAACTATGCTGGTGTTCGTACATTAACTGCATCTGCTGGTCCAGGTCTATCTTTAATGATGGAAGCGATTGGTTTAGCGGGTATTACAGAAACACCATTAGTAATTGTTGATACACAACGTGGTGGTCCAAGTACAGGATTACCAACGAAACAAGAGCAGTCTGATTTAATGGCGATGATTTACGGTACGCATGGTGAGATTCCAAAAATCGTAATGGCACCAAGTACAGTTGAAGAAGCTTTCTATGATATTGTAGAAGCATTTAACCTTGCTGAAGAATATCAAGTTCCTGTTATTTTCTTAACAGATTTACAGCTTTCTTTAGGGAAACAAACGGTAGAACCGCTTACGTTAGATAAAGTGGAAATTCGTCGCGGTAAGCTTGATTTAGAGGCGGAATTACCAGAACGTGAAAATAAAGCATATTTCAAGCGTTATGAAGTAACTGAAGATGGCGTTTCACCACGTGTTTTACCTGGTATGAAAAATGGTGTTCACCATGTTACAGGTGTAGAACATGATGAAACTGGTAAACCATCTGAATCAGCAATAAACCGTAAAGATCAAATGGACAAACGTTTCCGTAAAATGGAGAACTTGAAGTTTAATACCCCTGTTTATAAAAATGTTAAGCATGAAGAAGCAGACGTATTGCTTGTTGGATTTAACTCAACTCGTGGTGCGATCGAAGAAGCAATGGAGCGCTTAGAACAAGAGGGTATGAAAGTAAACCATGCTCATGTGCGTTTAATTCACCCGTTCCCAACAGCTGAAATCGATCCACTTGTGAAAAATGCGAAGCGTGTTGTAGTGGTAGAAAACAATGCAACGGGTCAGCTTGCTAACATTATGAAAATGAATCTTGGTAACGGTGAGAAAATTTCTAGTCTTTTAAAATATGATGGAAACCCATTCTTGCCAAAAGAGATTTACAACGAATGCAAAAAAGGGGTTGTATTAAATGGCAACATTTAAGGACTTTCGTAACAGTGTAAAACCAAACTGGTGCCCAGGTTGCGGAGACTTCTCGGTGCAAGCTGCAATTCAACGTGCGGCAGCTAACGTTGGCTTAAATCCAGATGAACTTGCTGTTATTTCTGGTATCGGCTGTTCAGGTCGTATTTCAGGGTATATTAATTCATATGGTGTGCATAGTATTCACGGACGTGCCCTTCCGATTGCACAAGGTGTGAAAATGGCAAATCGTGATTTAACAGTTATCGCATCAGGTGGTGACGGTGATGGATTTGCAATTGGTATGGGACATACAATCCATTCTATTCGTCGTAACATCGACATTACGTACATCGTAATGGATAACCAAATCTATGGATTAACAAAAGGGCAAACTTCACCACGTAGTGAAGCTGGATTTAAAACGAAAAGTACACCACAAGGTTCAATTGAACCGTCACTAAATGTTATGGAAATGGCTTTAACAGCTGGTGCAACATTTGTGGCGCAAAGCTTTTCAAGTGATTTAAAAGAATTAACACAAATTATTGAAGCTGGTATTAACCATAAAGGATTTTCATTAATTAACGTGTTCAGCCCATGTGTTACTTACAATAAAGTAAATACTTATGATTGGTTTAAAGAGAATTTAACAAAACTAAGTACAGTAGAGGGATATGATCCATCTAATCGCATGATGGCTATGCAAACATTAATGGAAAATAACGGATTAGTAACAGGTTTAATTTATCAAAATACAGCACAGCCTTCATACCAAGAACTTGTAAAAGGCTATAGTGAGAAGCCTTTAGTGCAATCTGATTTAAATATGGATCAGAAAATGTTTGATGAACTTGTTGCTGAATTTATGTAATGTAATGTAAGAAAAAAAGGTTGCCGCTTGGCAACCTTTTTTTAATGAGGAAAAATAAAAGGTAGTTATATTTACTTAGAAAATTCAGAATGGTAAAATAATATATAAATCGTTGTATGAAAATAGCGAGTTCATTGCTAATGAAAAGTAAGATAAGACAGATCCTATTTCTTGTTAAAATTGGCGAAACGCTTCATACTATGGTAATGTTTATAGGGATAAAGCAATATGCTTTTGGTAGGACAAAAAGAAATACGAAAAGGGAATGTCTATTTGTGTGGGGAAGACTTCATTCTTATAGATGATTAGATTGGTTACTCAAGTTTCAAAGGACAAGTTATCTCTCAAGCTATCTAACCATTTTTGAGGTGAGTTTAAGCGCATTAAAATGGACTATAGAGTGTGTATAGTTAAGGGTGAAAGGAGATTACCGATGAACGAGCAACAACGATTAGCAAGTCAACAAGCAAATTCCTCTACGAAAAAAGAAGAGAAAGATTATAGTAAATACTTTGAAAATGTATACCAACCACCTTCCTTAAAAGATGCAAAAAAGCGAGGGAAAGAAGAAGTTAAAATTGAACGGGATTTTGGCTTACCTGAAGAGTTTCGCAATTTTGGTACAGGAAGAAAGTTCTATATTCGTACATATGGTTGTCAAATGAATGAGCATGATACGGAAGTAATGGCGGGTATTTTCACCGCGCTTGGATATGAACCAACTTTTTCAACTGAAGATGCAGATGTAGTATTATTAAATACTTGTGCCATTCGTGAAAATGCTGAAAATAAAGTGTTCGGTGAACTAGGTCATTTAAAGTCATTAAAACGAAGAAATCCGGACCTTTTAATTGGTGTATGTGGTTGTATGTCTCAAGAGGAATCTGTTGTAAATAAAATTATGCAAAAAAATCAGCATGTAGATATGGTTTTTGGAACGCATAATATTCATAGATTACCGTACATTCTAAAAGATGCAATGTTTTCTAAGGAGACGGTAGTTGAAGTTTGGTCAAAAGAAGGGGACGTAATTGAAAACCTTCCGAAAGTACGCCGTGGTGATATTAAAGCCTGGGTAAATATTATGTATGGCTGCGATAAGTTCTGTACATATTGTATCGTACCGTATACACGCGGAAAAGAGCGAAGCAGACGTCCAGAAGATATCATCCAAGAGATTCGTCATTTAGCTGCAAATGGTTATAAAGAAATTACGTTACTTGGACAGAACGTAAATGCATATGGTAAAGACTTTGAAGATTTTGAATACGGTCTAGGCGATTTAATGGAGGAACTCCGTAAAGTGGATATTGCCCGTATTCGTTTTACAACGAGCCATCCACGTGATTTCGATGATCATTTAATTGAAGTGCTTGGAAAAGGTGGAAACTTAGTAGAACATATTCACTTACCAGTTCAATCTGGAAGCACAGATATGTTAAAAATTATGGCGCGTAAATATTCACGTGAGCATTATTTAGAACTTGTAAGAAAAATTAAGGAAGCCATTCCAAATGTAGTATTAACAACTGATATTATCGTCGGTTTCCCAAATGAAACAGATGAGCAATTTGAAGAAACGATGTCGTTATATCGTGAAGTAGGATTTGATACTGCCTTTACCTTTATTTATTCTCCGCGCGAAGGTACACCAGCTGCAAAAATGAAAGATAATGTACCGATGGAAGTGAAAAAAGAACGTCTTCAACGCTTAAATACACTAGTAAATACGTTGGCAATTGAAAAGAATAATCGTTACAAAGGTCAAATTGTAGAAGTGTTAGTTGATGGGGAAAGTAAAAATAATCCAGAAGTACTTGCAGGTTATACTCGTACGAATAAACTTGTAAACTTCGTCGCTTCAAAATCTTTAATTGGTCAGCTTGTAAAAGTAAAAGTAACGGAAGCAAAAACTTGGTCTCTTAACGGGGAATTAGTTGAAGAGCCGATTGAGGTGGAATTATAGATGAAAGCATATTCGAAAGATGAAATTGTTGAACAAGCGAAAGAATTAGCAAAAATGATTTCTGAAACAGAAGAAGTTGATTTCTTTAAGAAAGCAGAGGCGCAAATTCATAAAAATGAAAATGTAAAGCGCGCAATTGATGAAATTAAAGCGCTGCAAAAGCAAGCAGTAAACTTGCAACATTACGGGAAATGGGAAGCTTTGAAAAAAGTAGAAGCTGAAATTGATGCCCTGCAAGATAAGTTAGATAGTATCCCAGTAGTACAAGAATTTAAATCTTCACAAACATACGTAAATGACTTACTACAGTTAGTTGCAAGTACGATTTCTAACAACGTAACAGATGAAATATTAATTTCAACTAATGGCGATGTATTGAAAGGTGAAACGGGCGCAGCGGTAGAAAGTAAAAAAGGAAATTGTGGTTGTTAAAGAGATGTCATACTGACATCTCTTTTTTTTAGTGGGTTAACGTAAGTTCTTCTCGAAAAAAGAATGACACATTCCGCTATTGTCACGCATATGATTAAGTGAATAGTGATTGAGGAGGGTTACGAATGTCCGAATTTAGAGAGATTATTACAAAAGCAGTGGTTGGAAAAGGACGTAAGTATACAAAGTCAACGCATACATGTGAATCGAATAATGAGCCAACAAGTATTTTAGGGTGCTGGGTAATTAACCACTCGTACGAAGCAAGAAAGAATGGAAAGCATGTGGAAATTGAAGGTTTCTATGATGTGAACACTTGGTATTCATTTGATGGTAATACAAAGACAGAAGTTGTAACAGAACGTGTGAACTACACTGATGAAGTAAGTATTGGGTATCGTGATAAAAACTTTTCTGGTGATGATTTAGAAATTATTGCTCGTGTCATTCAGCCACCAAATTGTTTAGAAGCTCTTGTATCACCAAATGGTAATAAAATTGTTGTAACTGTAGAACGTGAATTTGTAACAGAAGTAGTTGGCGAAACAAAAATTTGTGTAAGTGTAAACCCTGAAGGTTGTGTAGAATCAGACGAAGATTTCCAAATCGATGATGATGAGTTTGAAGAGTTAGATCCGAACTTTATTGTTGATGCAGAAGAAGAGTAATAGAAAGCTAGGGAGAAGTTCTTCCTAGCTTTTTACTTTACATAAGTAGTGCTTGAATGAACATGATTCCTTATGAAATGTGCTATAATGAAGAAAGACTCCTGAAATAGGAGATATGAGTGTCCGTGAAATGTGACATATATGAATATAGATTATTATGTAAGAATTATGGAGGAAAAGTATGACGCAATATACGCCTATGATACAGCAATATTTAAAGGTTAAGGCAGACTATCAAGATGCCTTTTTATTTTTCCGCTTAGGTGATTTTTATGAAATGTTCTTTGAAGATGCGGTTAAAGCAGCTCATGAACTTGAAATTACATTAACGAGCCGAGATGGTGGTAGTAGTGATCGTATACCGATGTGCGGTGTACCACATCATGCAGCTAAAAATTATATTGAACAACTTGTTGAAAAAGGATATAAAGTAGCTGTTTGTGAGCAAGTGGAAGATCCAAAAACAGCTAAAGGTGTAGTGCGCCGTGAAGTCGTACAACTAATTACGCCAGGAACGATGATGGAAGGGCGTACGATTGATGAGAAAGAAAATAACTTCTTAGCAGCATTAACACATTTTGAAGATGGATCATATGCTTTAGCTTGTAATGATTTAACGACTGGACAAAATACAGTAACGTTGTTAACAGGTTCAGTAGAAGATATTTTATTAGAAGTGTATGCAACTGGTTCAAAAGAAATTGTTGTAGATTCTACATTTTCAAAAGATGAATTAAATAAATTTACTGAAACATTAAAAATGACGATTTCGTATGAAGATGCAACAACTATTCCGGAAGGATTAGAACATCTTGTGAAAAATGTTTCACAAGCAAAGTTAATTAAAGCAATTGGACGCTTATTTAACTATGTAATAAGAACACAGAAACGTTCGTTAGATCACTTGCAACCAGTGGAAATTTATTATACGAACCAGTTTATGAAAATTGATGTGCATTCAAAGCGAAATTTAGAACTGACAGAAACACTTCGAACAAAAGAAAAAACAGGATCATTATTATGGCTATTAGATAAAACGAAAACAGCTATGGGTGGTCGTATGTTAAAACAGTGGATGGAACGTCCACTTATTCAAAAAGAAAAAGTTGAAGAGCGTTTAGAAATGGTTGAAACGTTTGTAAATGATTACTTCTTACGTGAAGATTTAAAGGAAAAGTTAAAAGAAGTATATGATTTAGAACGTTTAGCAGGGAAAGTTGCATTTGGTAATGTGAATGCACGGGACTTATTACAGTTAAGACGATCTTTACTTCAAGTACCAGCTATTTTAGAAGCGATTAGTCTGTTAGATAATGCGTATGCAGCAAGGTTAATTCAAGGTGCAGATCCATGTGAGAGCTTAACTGAATTACTAGGAAGAAGTATTCAAGAAAACCCACCGCTTTCTATTAAAGATGGAGATATTATTAAAGACGGTTATAATGACAAGCTTGATCAATATCGTTACGTTAGTAAAAACGGGAAAACGTGGATCGCTGAGCTTGAAAAACGAGAGCGCGATATTACAGGAGTTAAATCGTTAAAAATCGGGTACAACCGTATTTTTGGCTACTACATTGAAGTGACGAAGGCGAATCTTGGAGCATTACCAGAAGGTCGCTATGAGCGTAAACAAACGCTTGCTAATGCTGAACGTTTCATTACAGATGAACTGAAAGAAAAAGAAACATTAATCTTAGAAGCAGAAGAAAAAATTGTACAACTAGAATATGATCTATTTACAGCGCTGCGTGAAGAAGTAAAAGTATTTATTCCGAAATTACAGCATTTAGCGAAAGTAATTAGTGAATTAGATGTACTGCAAAGTTTTGCGACAGTTAGTGAAGAAGAACAGTTTGTAAAACCTGTACTAACAACGAAGCGTGAAATCTTTATTAAAGATGGTCGCCATCCTGTCGTTGAAAAAGTATTGAACGGGAAATTGTATGTACCGAATGATTGTATTATGCCAGAGAAAATGGATGTCTTTTTAATTACAGGACCGAACATGTCTGGTAAAAGTACGTATATGAGACAATTAGCACTTGTAACTGTTATGTCACAGATTGGTTGTTTCGTACCAGCGACAGAAGCAGTATTACCTGTATTTGATCAAATCTTTACGAGAATTGGTGCAGCGGATGATTTAATTTCCGGTCAAAGTACATTTATGGTCGAAATGTTAGAAGCGAAAAATGCCATTGCAAACGCATCAGAAAGAAGTTTAATTTTATTCGATGAAATTGGACGCGGTACATCTACGTATGATGGTATGGCACTTGCACAAGCAATCATTGAGCATATTCATGACCAAATTGGTGCAAAAACATTATTCTCTACGCATTATCATGAATTGACGGTGCTAGAAGAAAGTTTAGATCAACTGAAGAATGTACATGTTTCAGCTATTGAAGAGAACGGAAAAGTAGTATTCCTTCATAAAATTCAAGATGGAGCGGCTGATAAAAGTTACGGAATTCACGTTGCACAACTTGCGGAGCTTCCAGATAGTTTAATTGCTCGCGCGAAAGAAGTGTTAGCGCAACTAGAAGGACAAGAAGAAATTGTTATTCCAAAGCGTGTAGAAGTGAAAGAGCAAGAGCAAGAAGTTATTCCAGAACCTGTAGTTGTAAAAGAAGCGCCAGTAGAAATACAAGAGACGAAAGTAGAGACTGAAGAAGAATCACAACTATCATTCTTTGGTGGAGAACAGTCTTCGAAAAAACAAGACAGGCCAGTTCTAGATGCAAAAGAAACGGCAGTACTTGCGCAAATTAAAAAAATTGATTTACTTGATATGACACCTTTAGAAGCGATGAATGAATTGTATCGCTTACAGAAAAAGTTAAAGAAAGGATGAGTAAGTAGATGGGGAAAATTCGCAAACTCGATGACCAACTCTCTAACTTAATTGCGGCAGGGGAAGTAGTAGAGCGCCCTGCCTCAGTCGTAAAAGAACTTGTGGAAAATTCTATCGATGCGAATAGTACATCTATTGAAATCCACTTAGAAGAAGCTGGTTTATCAAAAATTCGCATCATTGATAATGGGGATGGCATTGCAGAAGAAGATTGTATCGTCGCTTTTGAACGACATGCGACGAGCAAAATTAAAGATGAAAACGATCTGTTTCGCATTAGAACACTCGGTTTCCGTGGTGAGGCATTGCCGAGTATTGCCTCAGTTAGTGAATTAGAATTAATCACTAGCACAGGTGATGCACCTGGTACGCACCTTATGATTAAAGGTGGAGACATTATAAAGCAAGAGAAAACAGCGAGCCGAAAAGGAACAGATATTACAGTACAAAACTTATTCTTTAATACACCAGCGCGTCTTAAATATATGAAAACCATTCATACAGAGCTTGGGAATATTACAGATATCGTGTATCGTATTGCAATGTCACATCCAGAAGTATCATTAAAGTTGTTTCATAATGAAAAGAAATTGCTTCACACATCAGGAAATGGTGATGTAAGACAAGTACTTGCATCAATTTACAGTATTCAAGTTGCGAAGAAGCTTATTCCAATTGAAGCGGAATCTTTAGATTTCACAATTAAAGGTTATGTAACATTACCAGAAGTAACGAGAGCATCTCGAAATTATATGTCAACGATCGTAAATGGTCGCTATGTTCGAAATTTCGTATTAATGAAAGCCATTCAGCAAGGATACCATACATTACTGCCAGTCGGACGATATCCAATCGGCTTCTTATCGATTGAAATGGATCCAATGCTTGTTGACGTTAACGTACATCCAGCGAAATTAGAAGTTCGTTTTAGTAAAGAACAAGAATTGCTAAAGCTTATCGAAGAAACATTGCAATCGGCATTCAAAAAAATACAGCTCATTCCAGATGCAGGTGTAACAACGAAGAAAAAAGAAAAAGATGAAAGTGTGCAAGAACAGTTTCAGTTTGAGCATGCGAAGCCGAAAGAACCATCTATGCCGGACATCGTTTTACCGACTGGCATGGATGAAAAACGAGAAGAACCACTGGCTGTGAAACAGCCAGCACAACTGTGGCAACCACCGAAGCGAGAATGGCAGCCACCACAGTCGCTCGTAAGAGAAGAACAAAGTTGGCAGCCATCTATTAAACCGATAATGGAAGAACCAATTCGAGAAGAGAAACCGTGGAACAGTAACGATGAAGACTTTGAATTAGAGGAATTGGAAGAAGAAGTTCAGGAAATAGAAGAGATTGAAATGAACGGTAATGACTTACCACCGCTTTATCCAATTGGACAAATGCATGGAACATATATTTTCGCTCAAAATGATAAAGGTTTATATATGATTGACCAACATGCCGCGCAGGAACGTATTAATTATGAATACTTCCGTGATAAAGTAGGAAGAGTAGCGCAAGAAGTACAAGAGCTACTTGTACCATACCGTATTGACTTATCTCTTACTGAATTTTTACGTGTCGAAGAGCAACTAGAAGAACTGAAAAAAGTTGGACTGTTCTTAGAGCAATTCGGTCATCAATCCTTTATCGTCCGTTCACATCCAACGTGGTTCCCAAAAGGACAAGAAACAGACATTATCGACGAAATGATGGAACAAGTCGTCAAACTAAAAAAAGTTGATATTAAAAAGTTACGTGAAGAAGCAGCCATCATGATGAGCTGTAAAGCATCGATTAAAGCAAATCAATATTTAACGAACGATCAAATATTTGCTTTACTGGAAGAACTACGTACAACAACAAACCCATACACATGCCCGCACGGAAGACCGATTCTTGTACATCATTCTACTTATGAGTTGGAGAAGATGTTTAAGAGGGTTATGTAGGGATACTGTGATTTTAGATATGATTTAATAAAAAAGAAGCGATGAAATAAATCGCTTCTTTTTTTATTTGTATTTATTTTAAAATCTATTTTTTGTTTAATAAATTATTCATCCGTAACCAAGTATAGAAAAATCATATGAATTCATAGTTTTATGCAGGTTGCATGTGAAAACTTCTTTTTCTCTCTATGTTTTTTCTTTTCCTTATAGAATCCTTATAATTGTCGTTTACTCTAGAATTACAATATACGAGGAGGAAGTTTAGGATGAATGAGATTATGTTAGAAACAAAAAATCTTTGTAAAACATTTAGAAAGCAAAGTGTAGTACAAAATATTTCGCTTTCTGTACCGAAATATGCAATTTATGGATTGTTAGGTCCTAATGGGGCAGGGAAATCGACAACTTTAAAAATGATAACAGGTATGCTTATACCTACTTCTGGTGAGATTTATTTTGATGGTCATAAATGGACGCGGCAAGATTTACATTCTATTGGTGCTTTAATTGAGTCTCCGCCACTTTATGAAAATTTAACAGCAAGAGAAAATCTGCAGGTTCGTACGACTGTTTTAGGTTTGCCTAAATCAAGGATTGATGAAGTATTGCATGTTGTGGAGCTAGAGAATACAGATAGGAAAAAAGCGAGGGAATTTTCTATGGGGATGAAGCAAAGATTGGGAATTGCAATTGCATTGCTGAATCATCCGAAGTTTTTAATATTAGATGAACCGATGAATGGACTAGATCCTTTTGGGATTCAGGAATTAAGAAAACTAATCCTTTCCTTTCCCGCAAAAGGAATTACTGTCATTTTATCCAGTCATATTTTAAGCGAAGTAAGTCAAATTGCAGATCATGTTGGGATTATCTCAGGCGGTGTATTGGGGTATCAGGGGAAACTGAATAAGGATGATGACCTAGAAGATTTATTTGTACAAGTGGCTGGAAAGTACAGAAGGGAGGCATAAGAAATGAATCTATATATTGCATCTGAAAAAATTAAAATTAAACATACTTTTTTGAACAAACTTATATGGCTAGTTCCATTTGCTACAATACTAATTGCTTTTTTATTATCGGCGGATTATTTTCAATTATCTAGTTACAACTGGTGGTACATTACGATGCTTCCAGGAATGATTTCTTTAAGTTGTGTACTTCTTGCGGAGAAAGATAATAAAATGAATAATCGTTCTATCTTATCGTTACCAGTTTCATTAAAACGAGTATGGATTTCTAAAGTATTACTAATTTTAGGGATTTTGAGCTTTTCATGCATACTTTTTTTCTGTGGAATCCAGTTATCTAGTTTACTATTAAATAAGGAGAATTTCCGAATCATTCCTACAGTAAATGCGCTAGTAGGAAGTGTTCTTTTAATCGTTACTTTTATGTGGCAAATTCCGATATGTTTGTTTTTAGGTAATAAATTAGGTCTATTTCCGACACTTTTATTGAATATAGGGGCAAATGGACTTTTTGGGGTTGTATTAGCAACAGAAAATATTTGGATGATTAGTCCATACACATATCCAAGTAGACTTATGGTTCCTATTTTAAAAATACTACCAAATGGTTTATATGCAGAAACCGGAAGTGTAACGTTCAAACCAGAACTCCTTTCCTACGATGCAATTCTGCCAGGCGTGGCAATTTCTGTCGTGTTGTTCATTTTGTTCACTTATATGACGGCAAAATGGTTTGAAAAGCAGGAGGCAAAATAAAATGACAGTCTGGTCGAGAATATTAAGAGCCGATTTTATAAAAATGAAACATACGTTTTTTTTCTGGATACATATAGCGATGCCAATCATCGGTATTGCTCTTTTTTTAAGTTATTCTTCCATTTCAAAAGTTGATTCTATAAACAAGGTTTCAGGATATATTCAAGTATTATCGATATCTTTTCCGTTGCTAATTAGCATTGTGTGTTCTTCTGTTGTGGAACAAGAGGCTGTGGCAGCGAATTTTAAAGAACTTTTATCAACGGAATACGGAAGGCGTAAAGCATTTATTAGTAAAGTATGTTTACTTTTAATATGTGGGTTTTGTTCAACTATGTTGGCAGTCGTTGGGTTTGCGGTAGGGTGTCATTTTCTGTTAGGACAAAATGACTTTCCATTTGCTTTGTATGTTGAAATTTCCTTCATTCTTTTTGGTTGTCAAATCTTTATGTATATATGGCATCTGTTCTTAAATTTTCGTTTTAGTAAAGGTACTTCCATTGGGATTGGAATTATAGAAATCTTGCTGGCAGCTTTAATGCTTACAGGGATGGGAGATGTGATTTGGAAATACACGCCATGTGCGTGGAGTGTGAGATTATGCAATTATTTTTTGGAACACAAATTGAGTCCCGATTCTATTCATGTCTTACAAGTAGAGGCAAAAATGGGAGCGGTGATTTGCGTTTGTTTCACGATCATTGCATTTGTTATTTCCCTTATGTGGTTTTCCTTTTATGAAGGACGCAAAGAAATGTAAATGCATTTGTATTATAATGGAAACGAGGGGGAGATTCTATATGGCAAGAATATTAGCAATTGATGATGAGGACGGTATCCTTTATATTATTAAAAGTGCTTTAGAGAAAGAAGGTCATGAGGTAACGGCCGTTAGTAATCCTCTTACAATATCAAAGGATAAATTTTGTCATTATGATTTAATTCTATTAGATGTCATGATGCCAGAAATAGATGGATTTGCACTGTGTAAGGAAATACGAGATTTGGTCGATAGTCCAATTGTGTTTCTAACTGCCAAAACAATGGAGAAGGATCTGATTACAGGGCTTAGCCTTGGCGGAGATGACTATATTACAAAACCTTTTGGAATTGGAGAACTGCGTGCGAGGGTGTCTGCACATGTAAGGCGTGAGCATAGAGAAAAGCAAAATGCATTTTTTCTATCAGGTCTTACATTTCATCTATCATGTAAAGAAATATGGCATGAAGATACATCTATCGCATTTACGAAAAGTGAGTACGGAATTTGTGAATATTTAGCTTTGAATCATGGGCAAGTATTTTCAAGAGAAAAGATTTACGAAAATGTTTTCGGATATGAGGGAGAAAGTGATAACCAAGTAATTGTAGAACATATTAAAAATATTCGTCAAAAATTATGTAAGCATGACATGAATCCAATAGAAACAGTATGGGGAATTGGTTATAAATGGAGAAAGTAAAAAAACAAGTCAACCTTAGCAAAATATTAATCCGGTATATCTTTGCATTTTCAATAGGGACGATTGCATTAGTTACTTTTTTTATGATTCTATTCCAAATTGGAGTTAACACAGAGATAATCCTTCCAGCAAATTATTATGAGAAACAGATTGAGTCGCAAAGAGACGCCATAGTTAAAGCTGAACAGGACGATGATCAAATTTTAAAACAATATAAATATGCAGTGTATGATTTTTCAGGAAACGCTATTCAAGGGAGTATAAATAAAGATTATGCGGAGCAAATATGGAATAACATGCAGAATGATGAAAAAGGCGATAGTAAGTACTACTATGCAATTATAGAACGCGATAAAGATGTTTGTGTCATTCTATATACTTTACATGCAAATTTTAAAAACCCTTTTTTGCAGAAGTATTTACCGAGTCCGGAAGTTTGTGAAATTGTCCTTTTTATTCTATTATTTGTTGCTGAAGTGATATTTCTATCTCGCTATTTTGGTAAATCATTGTCAAAGGAAATGCTGATTTTGAGAAATGTAACGGATAAAATTCAAAAGGAAGATTTAGATTTTCGAGTAGAACAATCTAAAATAATAGAAGTGAATGAAGTATTAAATTCTTTAGTAAAAATGAAAGATGAATTGAATAGTTCCTTACGTACACAGTGGGATATGGAAACGAATAGAAGAGAGCAAATTGCTGCTTTGGCACATGATATTAAGACACCATTAACGATACTGAGAGGGAATGCCGAGCTACTAAATGAATCAACGCTAGATTCAAATCAGAAGAAATGTAATGAGCATATTTTGAAAAGTGTTGATGAGATGGAACTGTATATGAAAACTTTACTCGACATTACGAAATGTGAAGAAGGCACTTCACTTCAATTTAAGCAAATAGATCTACATAAATTTATTAGTAATATTATAGAAGAAAGTGCAATTTGTGTTTTGGACAAACAGTTAAATCTAATTAAAAATGTTCAGGATATACCAAATTTGATTCATGTTGACGAGACTGCTTTGAAAAGGGCTATTATGAATATAATGATGAATGCAATTGAATATTCTCCAACAAATGGTGACTTGATGTTTTCAGTGGAAATGATTAGTGAAAAACTGCAATTTATTGTAGAGGACTCGGGAAGAGGATTTACAGAAGAGGAAATAAATTCAGCTACAGAGCAGTTTTATAGAGGAGATAAAAGTAGAAACTCTAAAAATCATCATGGAATGGGTTTATACATTGCTAAAAACTTTGCAAAGCAGCACGGTGGAAACCTTTACTTAAGTAATTCGGAAAAGCTGCGCGGTGCAAAAGTTGTTTTGGAAATATCAGTGTAGTAGAGAGGGTACAGATTATAACAAGTCGCTCCTTTTTAATATAATTCATTTATCAACTAGAGATAACCTCAACCTATTTGTAATGTATATGTGCTTTACCAATTTTTGTAAGGAAAGAGGTTTTTAATTTACAGATTTATCGGAATTATGTAAAGTGTAGATAAAACCATAAAACGGGGTGTTCTTTATGTGTACTAGTTTGACATTACAGACAAAAAACGGTCAGCATCTTTTTGCAAGAACGATGGACTTCACATTAGATATGAATCAAGAAGTAATAATCATTCCTCGACATTACCAGTGGAATAATATAACTGGTGAAATTATTAATACGAAACATGCTACGGTCGGAATGGGGATTAATCATCACGGAAGGGTCATTATGGCGGACGGAGTAAATGAAGCTGGTATGACATGTGCAACACTCTATTTTCCAGGATTCGCTGCTTATAGTCAAAGCATAGATGACAACAAAACGAATTTGGCTCCATTTGATTTTGTGACTTGGAGTCTCACGCAATTCAATTCTGTCAAAGAGTTAAAGAAATCTGTAGATAGCCTTACCTTTTTGGATATACCATTACCGGATTTAGGACTTACGCCACCACTACATTGGATTTTAGCGGATAAATGGGGAGATTGTATTGTACTGGAGCCGACAAATGAAGGATTAAAAATGTATGATAACCCACTAGGAGTGATGACGAATAGTCCGGAGTTTAATTGGCATTTGCAAAATTTAAGGCAATATATAGGCCTTAAATCGCAGCCATTCGCACCAACTGAGTGGAGTAATGTACCATTAAGTGCTTTTGGTCAGGGCTCAGGTTCAATGGGACTTCCAGGGGACTTCACTCCGCCATCAAGGTTTGTGCGAGCAGCATATGGTAAACAAAACATTCAAGGTATAGATAGTGAAGAAGAGGGAGTATCGGCCCTATTTCATATCTTATCAAATTGCGAGGTTCCTAAAGGCGGAGTAATAACAGAAGAAGGTGCATTAGATAATACCATTTATACAAGCGTAATGTGTATGGAGTCCGGAACATATTATTATCATACTTACGATTGTAGACAAATTATAGCCATTCATTTATTTCATGAAAATTTAGATGCAGATGAGATTAAAGTCTATCCGTTCCAACGGAAACAAAAAATATTTTATGAAAACTAAGTTGCTTTGAAACTGCGTTTGGTAAATTTAAAAAAATATATAATAGAGCAATAACGGCCTATAAAAAGTAGGGATTGGAAGGGATATAAATTCAATCCAATAACTTCTAGAAGGCCTATTAAAGTACCATTAAGTAAAATAAACATGGAAGTACTTTATTTATAAATAGTAAAGAACAAAAAGGTATGGAAAATATCCATACCTTTTTTGTTCTTCCATTATCTATGTATAAAAAAGCGCCGTATATCAGCACTTTTTAAAGGTACGTAAATTGTATAATAAAGATTTCTACATTATGAAACACATAACTATGCATGGCCAAATATTGATTCTTATTTGGCTAATTGTTATAAGGATCAATATGATTATTTATTTTTATTATTATTAATTTTTTCAGTATATAGCACCTGTTCTTTATAGTGCTTCTTAATGGGGAAGTTATGTGTGCCTGAGCCGTTTTTGTATGTTTTATTGATGGGGTTCTTTAGAGGAACTGTTGTAGTTTCAGTAAATTCATATGGGTAATTTATTTTAGATTTATCTTCAAACATGAAAATGCCTCCTTCTTAGGATTTCCTGAATTCTTTACTATAACATGATATGCATATAGATTTTTTTGGGACTAGTTATTTATATAGCTTAATGGAATTTAATTACGAAACTACTGAAATATTTCAAAGGAAAATAATTTGAGAAATATATGATAAAGATTTCTTTTATTTGTTAGGGAAGATAATTTTGCATATATATTCGTTATAAATTGTTTTTATAATATGGTATATATAGGTTTTTCTTGATAATATAATGCAGGAGATTATAGTGTTATTAGGTTATTAGGAACATTTAATGCTGTTTCATAACTGAAAGGAAATTGAAAAAAAACTGAAATTTTTCTCATAAAAATTCAATCTAACTTGAAAAATGAAAGGAAAATGAAATTTTCCAGAAGATATTCTTTGTTAAGATAAAAAGCATACATACAAAAAGTATTGACATATCTTAAAAATGTATTTTCAAGATATAGTGGGGGAAAAGATGAGAGTAGAAAAACAATTAATAAAAAAGATGTATTATGAAACATTCCTAATGGAGAATGAAACAAAACAACCTCTTGACGTACTTGGAGAAGTTTATGTAAACGAAGAAAAAAATGAGATTTCGGATGGATCTTACATTCGTTTTGCACAAGGTGAATTTTACTATCGTCATCAAGATTTTGAAGCAGCTATTTTTAAATGGGAGAAGGTTCGTAATGAATTAGAACCATGGGCACAAAAAAATATTGCGGATGCTTATTTCGAACTGAATCAATTATCAGTTGCTGAAAATGTTTATACTTCCATTACTACTGATAATAAAATATTGATGACTGAAATTGGACTGCAATTACTTTCTCTTTATATCGAGCAAAATAATTTTGACTCAGCTTTCGCTGTTATTAAAGAAGCAGTTACTTTAAATCCCGATTATCCGAATGTCACAAAAATTGCCCGTTCCTTTTATGAGGAACAACAAGATTTTGATAGTGCTGTAGAGCTTGCTGTGAATGAGTTAATTCGAACAGAATCTTATCCATGGTTTGAGGTGTTAAAAGGATATATCGATAAAGGGTTTACTAAACATATTTCACCAGATTATTTTTATGATGCATTAGTTACATTAAATAATATAGATCAAGTACAATTTACACAAATGGTTTCATCACTTTGGAACAGTTACAGAAATGAACAAAATTACTTATTGTGGCTTAACACAATAAATGAATTTTTCTTACATATTGAAATACATTCGTCCGATATATGGGACAAAATTTCTTCTCTTTACGAAGAAACATACTTTGTATTAATTCAAGGGAAATATATGCTTAGACAATTACACGATATCATTCCAAATCTTTTAACAAATTGGTTAAAAGTAGTTAATCCGTCTTATGCTGTATTTCCATCAGCAGCTGTATTGGCATGGGATGAGAGTTTTCCTTCCCAAATAGATTCAGCAAATATAAAACATGCGGAAAACCTGCTGTCATATTCTATTAATCATGTGAATGGTTTAGAGTACAGTTTACATCTTTTTGAATCTATTACACAGTGGGCACAAAAGCACAATATAGAAATAGGTCACCGATTTAGATGGTTAGTTGACGAACTCGCAGATTTAAGAACAAATCGTATTTTAGTAACGGGAACTTCAGGGAACGGAAAAACTACATTTATCAACTCTATATTAGGAGAAAATATATTAGAAAAATCAATTTCAAATGTAGTAGTTTTAAAAAATGATGCTCATACAGAAATTAACGCCATAACAGACGCTGCAATTACAACAACGGAAGATATCTCTGATTACCATAATATGATGTCTCAGCACCATCAAACATATAGAGATAGAGCATGTGTTGAATTTAAATTACCATGCAGATTTTTAAGTGAAAATAAACTTACATTTGTAGTTACACCTGGCTTTAATAGGAATAACGACACTAGGGATGAGGTATTTGAATATCTGAATTCTGTGGATGAATTATTATTTGTATTGAATGCGGATTCACCTTTTACTGATAAAGAGCGTGATATTCTATTAAGCATTCAAGAACATACACCAAATTTACAAGTGCATTTCTTATTAAATAAAATCGATAACATTTATAGTGAAGCAGAAGTGAAAAGAGTATTACATGATACAGCAGCGAGAATAAACACATATTTCCCGCATGCGAGGATTTTCCCTTACTCTTCGTTATATACAAGTAGTCAACAATTGAATGAATTAACAGAGTTTGTTCACTTTAACTTTAAACATAAAAATATCGATGCAGAACGTACTGAAAAGCTATTGTTTTTCATTCGAAAAACAATTACATATCTTTTGGATAAACGCGTTGAGAAAGAAAATAATCTAGTGGATACTATGAATTGGAATGAAGATATGCTAGTGAAACTAAACGGTAGCATTAATAACCTTACTGCATTTGAGAGGGAAAAAATTCATTTCATTACACAATCATATCGTACAATGAAAACTGAAATTGCGAATGATCTTACTGAAAATATTCCGAAGATATTACAGGGTTGTTCAGATTTAATGAGTGAAGAAAGCGATTTCGGTCATATGGATATGGAACTAAATAAAGCAATGAATGAAAGAGTGCATAAATATTTAGAACAAACTGTATTACCTAATCTTGCTCTTTCTATGCAAAATTGGATTGCAACTTCTAATAATGAGCTCCTTCAAAGTCAATCGTACTTAGAAGAACTTAGTGAAGGACTTAATTCTTTATTTGGAGAAAATCGAGTACAGTTAGAATGTGATTTTAAAGTGCTAGATGACTGGCGCAGAGATACTGACAGAATGACGACTAGAATACAAATGGATGAAGTAAATATTTTACGTCGATTTACGCCAGCACAATTTTTACTGAAAAGTGCCGGTAAATTATTTGGAGTTCTTCCTAAAAACAAAGCTATGCTATATAACAAATACAAACAGTATGTAGAAAATGAAGATTATACCGAGGTAACGGATTCTATTATGAAGAAATTTTTCTTGCAATTTGAGCTATTTGAAAACACACAAGAGCGAGATATTCATATATTCTTTAGGAATCCATTTAACTCCTTGAAACAAGCTGTAGAAAATACACAATTAGAAATACAAGAAAAACAGGAGATGTTACATAAAATGAAATCAAATCCTGAAGTTTATCATGATTCTATCATGCTCTTTGAATTGAGATTACGTCAATGTGAAGTGATTTTAAATATAGGTGATGATTATACTTATACAGATGTAACTTTAGAAACAAGTGTAGAATAAAAGTAAAATATATAAGATTGTTTATTTGAAATTGCATCGCATGTTATAAGAGAGTAAAAGGGAGCAACTGCAATGAGTTGCTCCCTTTTCATATTAAGATTATTTTTTAGTCTCTTTAATTTTAGTTTGTACTTCGCCAGTTTTAATTTTATTACTTTCTGAGAAACGTAATAAATCGCCTTCAATAATTTTGTCAGACATTCTTAATTCATTTTGTGCACGGTTAATGAGTGCTTGTGCTTCTTTTTTTGGTAAATCTACAATTTCACCTGTTATGCGGTCATAGAAAGTGTTGTTTTTGTAGGCATACTTGTCTGTAATAAAGCTACCATCACGTAAAACAACAAAACCGGTATATTCATCTGAAAACATATCATGGCCAAAACGGATATCGTTCGTAGTATCAATCCCTAATAAATTTAGAATAGTAGGTTTCATATCGATTTGTCCCGTAGGCTTTGAAATCGTTTGACCTTCTGTTTGTCCAGGGACATGAATATATAAAGGTGTGCGTTGTAAATTTAAAGTATCAAATTCGGTTATTTGATCTTTTTCTAAAAACTGTGCCATTGCACGATTATGTTTTTCAGAAATGCCATAATGATCACCGTATAACACAATAATAGAATCATCATACATTCCCTCGGCTTTTAAACGCTCAATAAATTTTTTAATGGATTCGTCTAAGTAACGTGCTGTTACGATATAACGATCAAATACACCATTACCAGAGTTATATGGTTCAATGAATTTTGTATCTTCATCATACGTAAATGGATAATGGTTCGTTAAAGTAAGGAAACGAGCGTAAAATGGTTGATCAACAGTTTTTAATATATCTACTGATTGATCAAAGTATTCGATATCTTTTAATCCCCAATTTAAATTTGTTTCGGGCGTAATTTTGTAATCAAGTTCATTATAGTAACGATCATAACCGAGAGCAGAGTACATGATATTACGATTCCAAAATGTGGCGTTATTCGCATGGAATACAGAAGTGAAATAACCTTGCTGACGTAAAATTTCTGGAGTCGCAGTATAATCATTGTTACCGTGTGTGAAAAATACAGCTCCTCGATTTAATGGATACAACGACGTATCGATTAGAAATTCAGAATCGGATGTTTTTCCTTGTCCAGTTTGATGGAAAAAGTTATCAAAGTAATAGCTTTCATTTATGAATTCATTCAAGAATGGCGTAACTTCTTGGCCGTTAACTGATGCGCCTATTAAAAAGGTTTGCAGGGATTCAAGAGTAACGACAATTACGTTTTTTCCTTTCGCTGCACCAAACATATTAGGGTTTGGCTCACTTTGGTTTGCCTTTACGTAGTTTTCAGTTTCTTGTAATTTACTACTATCAGCAAGTGCCTTTTGTGACCCTGCTTTTACTTGCAGTGTTAAATCATAAACTTGATGCGTGTATAGTCCTAAGTTTTTAACAAGCATGACTCGGTCGAATGATCTCGTTAATAGTTCCGGTCGCTCTTTTTCTGCAAGATGTAGATTTACAAAAAATACACCAATCGTTAAGAGAAAATATAACAAGCGTGCGGAATGAGTTACGCGTCCTGTTTGGAAGACTAATGACTTCTTCTTTAATAAAATAAAGAAGAAAATAATGTCTACGAATGCGAGAATAATTTTGTAGTTCAATATTTCTATAATACTGCCGCCTAATTGACCAAAGTTTGATGTTTGTCCAAGTACTGGTAACGTAACAAAATCACTATAAAAATCATAGAACATTACATTTCCAACGAGTACGATTGTTAATAAGAAGTTAATACATAGCGCGATATAATTTCGCTTTTCACCGGTTGTAAATAATGCTAATCCGACAAAAGCTAATGATGCAGCGAGAGGGCTAATAAACAAAATAAGCTCTTGTGTAGAAGACTCAATTTTTAAATCAAAACTGAACCTTGTAATAAGATATGTTTTTAACCATACTGCTAAAGCAATTATTAAAACAAAGCTTATATTTTGCATTTGTAAATTGATTTTATTTTTCATTTTTACTCCTTCTTTATACAATTTATTTAACTTGTGTTATATATTATATTTTTATAACTATTAGAGTGTAATGAACCATTTAGCTAATGGTTTCTAAAGGTAATAATATAAAGTATTCATATACATACAATAGGGAATTTTAAAGCATAAATCTGTTTTTTTAGAACAGAGCAGAAAAAGTCATAGTTGTAGTAAAAAATACTTATAGACATCCTAACATATTAAACACTATGGTGATGTTACAAAATATCGAACAAATGAAGGTGGAAATGAATAGAGGCTTTTAAAACTGTTGACATTCAATTTGTTAGAATTGAATGTCAATAGTTTTACATACACGGTTATATTAGATATGTATCTCGTAAAATCCCGATTCTTTGCGGGATAATCGTTAGCGGGGGGACGATAAGGTACATAAATAAAGCATTATGGAAGTTAAAATATTTGATTGCTATCTTAATGAAAGAATTTAATTGTCATATAAATATTTTCCAACATACAACCCACTTGCAGCGGCTTGAGATAATGAATGAGTGACGCCTGAACAATCTCCAACTAAAAATAGTCCATGCACACTTGTTTCAAAATGGTTATTGATTTTTATCGTAGGAGCATAGAACTTTCCGTCAATTCCATATAATAAAGTATCTTTATCGATCGGTTCTTGGATAAATTGTTCTAAGCGTAATAAAAATTCTTTAAGTCCTTTAATATATAATGGAGGAATTTCTGTATTCAAATCTCCATAATCTCCTTTTAGTGTAGGCTGTATACGGTTATGTTTCATGTCGTTCGCTGTTGTAGGTTGTTTTTTTAGTAAGTCCTCTAAGCGCTGTATAACAATCCGATCTCGTCCTTGGTTAATGTTTTTTATAATTGAACTTGCGTATACATTTGCTTCTTTGAGAGTTGAAAAATAGCGCGGGATAAATAAAGTGAAATTTAAGTTAGGTGTGCCAGTTCCTTTCTCCCGAAAATTTTGACCGTCAGGCATAACTAAACCTTCTTCGTACTTTCTAATAATACGTCCTTTTGGATTCATACAGTACGTAGTTGCTGTGAAATCTTCATGCTCATAAGAAAGTTTTGTCTCAAATGTATCTTTTAATATAGAGCGTAATTGGTGTTCTTTCATCTCTACTCTAATACCTAAATCTACACGAATTTGTTCTTGAGAAATATTTAGAGAAGTGCACATTTCTTTTAACCAATCCGCTCCGGAACGTCCAGTTGCAAATACTAGTTGCTTAGATTGAACTGTTCCTTCATTTGTCTCTATTGTAAAATGATCTTTCTGTTTCATAATGTGTTGTACATCTATATGAAATTGTATATTTATTTTCGTAAGTAAAAATTCATAGAGCTGCTGAAAAATGTCACTTGAAAGTGTAGTGCCAAGGTGCCTTACTTCTGTTGTTAGCATTTGTAAACCGCACGCTTCAGCTCTCTTATTAAGAGTTGGATTTTCCGTAGAATATTTTGAAACAGAACTTCCTCCGAACTGACATAGAATTTCATCTACTTCAGCCATAAGTTGTATAAAGCCTTCTTTACCGACTTTTTGCTCAAGTTCTCCGCCAAATCCGTTTGTATAATTAAATTTCCCTTCAGATTTTCCTAAACCACCAAACCCAAAATATTTATCGCATGTAGTACAATTACACACTTTTCCTTGGTCTAAAGGACAATGGCGATCTTCTAGCGCCTTACCTTTATCAAGAATTAAAACCTTTTTGTTACTTTTAGCTAGTGAATAAGCCATAAAAATGCTACTTACTCCAGCACCGATAATTGTAACATCATACATTTTCTTTCACCTGCTAACGAATAGTTTGTTTTTTATTTTTCTAGTGTATAACAATTTTATGAAGTTAAGAAATAGCTTTTATTAATAAAGAGAGAGTTTTTGAACTTGATGCTTTTTTAATTTCTCCGATGGGTGAAGTAAATACAAATGTTTTTATTTGAAAGAAGAAATGGTTTTAAAGGATCACTATGTCATATGATTAATAAAATTTTACATATAAAAAACAGACCTTTAAAGTGAAGAGGTCTGTTAATGATTTCAAATCTTATTTAGCGAAGACATGGTTACCGATTACTGCTACTGTTTGACGTGTCGTAATCCATTTGTCTGTTGATGTTTTTGGGTTATAGAAATAAAGCCAATCAGAATGTATTCCATTTGTGGAGATAGCCTCTTCTACTGCCATTTTTGCTTCTGGGCTCGCAGGATGATTAATTCTTCCATCTGTAACAGGAGTAAATGCATATCCGTGTTTAATAGGTTCATAAATAACGCCTGTTATTGTATTTGGAAAACCTTTTGCGTTTACACGATTTAGTATAACTTTTGCTACAGCCACTTTTCCTTTATAGGATTCGCCACCTGCTTCAGCGGTAACTAAGCGTGCCATTAAGTCTTTTTCTCTTTCTGAAATGCTTGAGTTAATTTTCAAATGTTGTCCCGTATAAAGTTTGTTTCCGACTGTATTGTTGATTTGTTTTATAGATTGAACGGTAACATTGTAACGCTTTGCTATCGTTTCTAATGAATCTCCCTGTTGTACTTGATAAATAATTTGTCCAGAAATGTTTGCAGGTTTGACGTTTTGACGAACGGTAATTTCATTTGAGTTCGTGGACCCTGGAATATTTAACTGTTCGCCAATGAAAGTTTGATCGTTTCCTTTATTATTAGCCTGTTTAATGGATTGTATTGAAACGCCGTATTGTTTACTAATGCCCCAAAGTGTATCATTCTTTTTTACTGTGTGAATGGTAGAAGCTTCAGCTGTACTTTGATTACATACGAATGTAATTGCAGCTGCAGATAAAGGGATTATATGTTTTATTTTTAATAATTTCATTGTAAATCCTCCTAGGAAAAATAAGGTGAAACAGTTAAGTAATGTAGTTCAGAATTTATATGTATAATATTTTAATATAAGTATATTAGCACGTATAAAATAAATAATCATTATAAGTTTCTTATTTAGTTAGTTTAGAGTCCGAATATGAAATATTGCATATGAAAATACATTGAAGTTCATATTGCTGATTACTATAATCTATTTAGTAGAAGGATAACTTTATATGTTATAGAAATTAAATCATTATAGATTAATATAATGATTTAATAGTTTGTCAATTGGAGGAGTGATGTAATGAATATATTTAAAAGAATATCTGTTTCAGTTGTAATCATTTCAATATGTTTAGGAATAGGAGGTATTGTCAATATTGTAAATGCTGATTCTATAGAACAGCAGGGTAAATTAGGAATAGAGCAAGAAGCAGGTAAGCAAATCATTGTAAAATTTAGAGCAGATTTGAAATTGCCATATGAAGATGGTATTGAAAAACAGATACAAGATCAAGCAAGTGACAAAGTACTAGAAGATCTTTTGGTAGAATATCCAGATGCAACATTTACTCGTTTATTTACATCTGTAAGTCCAGAAGAAATACAAGACCTTGAAGTGAAAGCACCTAATAATGTATCTACAAGTTTATTAAACTACTATATTCTTCGAAATCAAAATAGTGGGCATGAAGAAGAACTAGTAGATAAGCTAAAGGCATCTTCTTTAATAGAAGATGTGTATATGAAGAAACAAGAAAAAATAACGCCACCAGAAGTACAACCATCAAATGTATCTCTTAATCCTAATAATAATCCTAGATTTAAAAAACAAGGATATCTTGAAGCAGCCCCATACGGTATTAATGCGTCTTTCGCCTGGGGAGTTCAAGGTGGAAATGGAAATGGTATAACTTTTGTTGATATGGAATATGGTTGGTTATTAAATCATGAGGATTTAGTACATCAAAATATTGAATTAATGTCTGGAATAAATATAGATCAACATGTCGGCCATGGGACGTCTGTACTAGGAATTGTATCCTCTGAGGACAATGAAGTTGGGAATATTGGGATTGCGCCAAAAGCGAAAGCAAAGGTGATTTCTCAAATAAGAGATAACGGACAGTATAATACAGCTGATGCAATATTAAGTGCTGTAAATCATTTAGAAGCTGGGGATGTTTTATTATTAGAGGCACAAGCTTCCTTTGATGGATATGGTGATAAATATTTACCTGTTGAAGTACAACCAGATATCTTTGATGCAATTCGTGCTGGTACAGATAAAGGTGTTGTCATTATAGAGGCTGGAGCAAATGGTTGGAATGATTTAGATCAATTTAAAGATAGAAATGGTAAACAAATTTTAAATCGCAATAGTAAAGATTTTAAAGATTCAGGTGCAATTATGGTAGGAGCGGGCTCTTCATCTTTCCCTCACGAGCGCATGTGGTTTTCGAATTATGGAAGCCGTATTGATGTGTATGGCTGGGGAGAAAACGTAGATACAACTACAGCTGAGCAAAGTCGAAGTGCTGTAAATCTTTATACATCTAGCTTTAGTGGCACATCGAGTGCTTCGCCTATTATTGCCGGAGCAGCGACTTTAGTACAAAGCATTGCTAAAGAAAATTTAGGACAACCATATAGACCAAGTGAACTAAGAGCAATATTAAGCAACCACAACACAGGAACAAAATCTAAAGATCCATATTTAGATAAAATTGGTGTTTTACCAGATTTGAAGTCTATACTAGTAAACTTAGGGTATGGACAAAGAAAACCAAACGGTGGGAATGAGTTACAAGTAACAGAAAATGAACCAAATAATGAGCCTAGACAGGCAAATAAAGTTAACATTCATACACCGGTGAAAGGAACGCTACATAATAGGGATAATGTAGATGTATTTACTTTCCAAATTGACTTACCAGAAAATATTAATATTTCTCTACTAAATGAACAAAATATCGGAATGACATGGGTACTTCATCATGAATCAGATTTAAATAACTATGTAGCATATGGTGAAAATGAAGGAAATGTAGTTAAAGGAACTTATAATGCAAAGCCAGGTAAATATTATTTATACGTCTATAAGTATGAGAATAAAGATGGTTCATATGTATTGAACATAAATTAAACGAAAGGAACTTCAGATGAAGTTCCTTTAAATTTTTCTAACTCAGGATATGTGAATGACTTTTTAACTTTACTTCTATGCAATATTTCATACTTATAAAATGTTATTTATTTTTTACTTACCAGATTATATTATATTCAATAAGTTTGATATAAAAGGGAAAAAGGAGGAAGAATAATGAGCAGTAAGAAATTTATTTTGAAATTATTCATATGTAGTACGATATTTATCACATTTGTATTTGCGTTACATGATAAGCAAGTAGTTGCGGCTATCTCTGTTAATGAGCTTGAAAATTGGTCAAAATGGATGCAACCTATACCTGATAATATCCCGTTAGCACGAATTTCAATTCCAGGAACACATGATAGTGGAACGTTCAAGTTGCAAAATCCGATTAAGCAAGTATGGGGAATGACGCAAGAATATGATTTTCGTTACCAAATGGATCATGGAGCTAGAATTTTTGATATAAGAGGACGTTTAACAGACGATAATACGGTAGTACTTCATCATGGGCCATTATACCTTTATGTAACAATGCATGAATTCATAAACGAAGCGAAACAATTTCTAAAAGATAACCCAAGTGAAACGATTATTATGTCTTTAAAAAAAGAGTATGAGGATATGAAAGGGGCAGAAGGTTCATTTAGTAGTACGTTTGAAAAAAAATATTTTGTTGATCCTATCTTTTTAAAAACAGACGGAAATATAAAATTGGGAGATGCTCGTGGGAAAATTGTACTACTAAAAAGATATAGTGGTAGTAATGAATCTGGAGGATATAATAATTTTTATTGGCCAGATAATGAGACGTTTACTACAACTGTAAATCAAAATGTAAATGTAACAGTACAAGATAAATATAAAGTGAGTTATGATGAGAAAGTAAAATCTATTAAAGATACGATAAATGAAACGATGAACAATAGTGAGGATTTAAATCATCTATATATTAATTTTACAAGCTTGTCTTCTGGTGGTACAGCATGGAATAGTCCATATTACTATGCCTCTTATATAAATCCTGAAATTGCGGCATATATTAAACAAGAGGATTCAAAAAGAGTTGGTTGGATTATCCAAGATTATATTAGTGATAAATGGTCACCGATTCTCTATCAAGAAGTTATAAGAACTAATAAGTCGCTTTAATTTTCACCATAATTTCATAGAAACAATGTAACGCTATTAAAAGTCTTGTGGAATTCCCATAAGACTTTTTAGTATTTGATATTATGAGAATCAAAGTTCTTTGAATAGGTTTATATAATAATTTAATGCAGTTATAAGATCGATACGAAAAAAATTTCGATAAATGTCGATTATTATTGTAATATAAAACACATAAATATAATATACAGATGAGGTGGATTTGTTGTCTTTTATTAAAAATAGTAAAATAGGAACGAAATTAAATGTGTTAGTCATTATATCGAGTTTTGCTTGTATCATGTTATCTTCACTGGGGTTTTTAGGGCTTCAAAAAGGTGAAAATACATCTTCTAGTATGTATGATGAAAGGCTATTACCAATTGAATGGATAGGAACTGTAGAATCAAATTTTTACCATGTTAATATGAATTTTATGGAGATTATGATATCGAAAGATGAAAAAAGAATGAAAGAACTAATAACAGAAATGGATAAAACTAGGAAAGAAAATGATGATTTATTAAAACAATTTGAAACTAGAATTAGTTCTCATAAAGAAAAGGACTTGTATAATGCATTCCAAAGTCAATTCAAAGATTTAAGAATACAAATGAAGAAAGCACAGGACTTGGGACTGACTAATAATGAAGAAGCGTATAGCTATTATTTAAAAGAAATTGAGCCTAATATGGGAAAAACAATTCAGTCTATTCGTGAACTTATTTTATATAATAATACCGCGGCTGAACAACTACAAAAAGAGAATGTTAATAGTGTGAAAAATACAAAAATAATATTTATAATTATTTCATTTGTTGGAATCATAATAATCATTTTTATTGGTTTTATAATAAAAAATGCTATAAAAAAACCTATTGTATTATTACAAAAAGATATGGAACGAGTATCTGCTGGAGATTTAACAATTCGAACTTCTTATAAATCCGAGAACGAATTAGGCCATATTGTACAATCCTTTAATAGTATGTTAGATAACTTGCAACAATTAGTCGGTCAGGTGAAGGTCACAGCGAAAGAAGTGATTATTTCAACTGAAAATATGCTACAAGAGACAAAAACGGCAGCACATATATCAAACGAGGTTGTTCGAACTACTTCTGAAATAAATAAAGAAATAAAGGGACAAGTGACTAGTATTCAAGAAAGTTCAACTTCGATGGAAGAAATTACAACTGGAGTTCAAACGGTAGCTGAATCTTCAGCGATGGTTGCTGAAGTTGCTGTTGCAACAATAGACCAAGCAAATTCTGGTAGTGAAGTTATAAAACAATCTATTCGTCAAATGAATAGTGTGAATGAAGTTGTCGAAGAAACTTCTAAGGTCATTGATAGACTTGTTACACGTACACAACAAATTGAAGAAGCGCTAGATATTATTACTAATATTGCGGAACAAACGAATTTACTCGCCTTAAATGCTGCAATTGAGGCAGCACGCGCCGGAGAAAATGGAAAAGGATTTGCAGTAGTTGCAGCTGAAGTAAGAGGTCTGGCTGAGAAATCTAAAACATCTGTAAATGATATAAATAATTTAATACGTTTTATACATCAAGATACACAGGATACAGTTCATGTAATGAAAAAAGGTCAAGAACAGGCTAGTGGTGGTAAAGAAGCAGCACATAAGGCAGAACTCGCATTTTCATCTATTATGCAAGATATTAATAGAATAACGTCTCAAATTCAAGAAGTGTCTGCTGCCACAGAAGAAATGTCTGCTGGGACAGAAGAAGTGAATGCCTCTTTATCAATAGTTTCTGAGACTGCAACACAAGTCGCACAAGAAACGAATCGAACGGTACAATCAATTCAAGCACAAGCCACATTGATTCAAGAAATAACGACGAAATCTAATGAAATGAAAAAGAAAGTCGAAAATTTAGAAATGCTAATTTCACAATTCATTATTGAAGAATAAGTCTGTTAACATTTATCATTAATATAAACTTTAAGATACTCAATATTGCTGCGTTGCGCAATTAAAAAAAGGACCTTCATAGGTTCTTTTTTTTATAAATGGTGTGAATGCTATGTTTAATTATAGTGAAAAGCAGAAACTTATTATATAATAATTATTTAAATTTGTACCTATAAATTTTATATGTAATAATGAATTTGATTTATTCTAATAAAATGGAGGTATATACTATGAAGTTTCCACATGATTTTTTATTCGGAGCTGCTTCAGCTTCTTATCAAGTAGAAGGTGCATGGAATGATGATGGAAAAGGTGTTACGAATTGGGATGAGTTTTCAAAAATTCCTGGCAAAACATACAATGGAACAAATGGTGATGTAGCGGTTGATCATTATCATCGATATAAGGAAGATGTTCGTTTAATGGCTGAGATGGGATTGGAATCGTATCGTTTTTCGATTTCTTGGGCGAGAATATTGCCGACTGGAGATGGAGAGGTAAATGAAAAAGGAATTAAATTTTATAACAATTTAATTGATGAATGTTTAAAGTACGGAATTGTACCGTTTGTCACTTTATATCATTGGGATCTACCATTACCGTTAGAAAAAGATGGTGGGTGGACGAATAAACGAACAGCAGAGGCTTTTGTAAAGTATGCAGAAATTTGCTTTAAGGCATTTGGGGATAGAGTAAAACATTGGATTACTTTTAATGAAACAGTAATGTTTTGTGGATTAGGCTATTTAAAAGGTGCACATCCACCAGGAATACAAAATGATGTTCCAAAGTATTTTCAAGCGACTCATTATGTATTTTATGCGCATGCGAAAACAGTTGCGGTGTACAAGCAGCTGAAACAGTATGGGGAAATTGGGATTACACATGTTTTCTTACCTGCTTATAGTGTAGATGATCAAAAAGAAAATATACTAGCAGCAAATCATGCGAATGAATATGAAACGTATTGGTACTATGATCCAATTTTAAAAGGCGAGTATCCGTCTTATGTTGTACAACAATTAAAGGAAAAAGGGTGGACTCCTAATTGGACGGTTGGAGAATTAGAAATCATTAAACAAAATGCCGAAAAGAATGATTTTATTGGCTTGAATTATTATCAACCAATACGAGTAGAAAGATACGATATGGATATAAAGAGCGAGGAGCATTCTCGAGAAAGCTCAACACTTGCTCCAGGTAATCCTTCTTTTGATAGTTTTTATCGAACGGTTAAAATGGATGATAAAACATATACAAAATGGGGATGGGAAATATCTCCCGAAGGTTTCTTAGATGGATTGCATACGTTGAAAGAGCGTTACGGTGACATAAAGATGTATGTAACGGAAAATGGACTTGGTGATGAAGATCCAGTCATTGACGGAGAAATTGTAGATGTTCCGAGAATTAAATTTATTGAAGAGCATTTAAAAGTAATAAAGCGTGCAATTGAAGAGGGAATCAATTTAAAAGGTTATTATGCATGGTCAGTGATTGACCTTTTAAGTTGGTTAAACGGATATAAAAAGCAATATGGCTTTATTTTTGTCGATCATAATGATAACTTAAAACGTAAGAAGAAACTTTCGTTTCATTGGTATAAACATGTGATCGAAACGAGAGGAGAAGAGTTATAACAGATAAAAGAGTATTTTAGGAGAAACTGTATGAGTGCAAAGTATAAACAAATTGCAGATGTGTTAGAGCAAAACATTCGAGACGGGCTTTTTAATGAAACGAAAAAACTACCTACAGAAGAAGCGTTGATGAATCGATTTGAAGTAAGCCGTAATACGATACGTAAAGTAATTAGTCAGCTTGTGAATAGAGGTTATATTTTTCAAGTGCAGGGTAGTGGTATGTTTTTACGTGAAACTTCTGTAACAGATTATATTAATTTAGGAAGTTTACGTGGATTAACGAAAAATCTCGTTTCGCAAAATATTGAAACGAAAGTGTTAGAGCTTGAAGTAATAGATGCGGACGAAGAGATAGCAAAGCGGATGCAATGTGAAGCTGGAACTAGGATATATTTTTTGAAGCGCTTAAGAATTGTAGATGCTAAACCATTCTCTATTGAAGTAAGTTATTTCAAAAAGGATATTATTCCATATTTGAATGAAGAAATAGCATTAAGCTCTGTATACAGTTATTTCATTGAAGATTTACAATTAAATATTGGTTTTGCCGATAAAGTTATTAGTTGTGAAAAAGTAAATAAAGAAAATGCAAAGCTTTTAGAATTAAATGAAGGTGATCCGGCGCTTCTTATTGAAAATACAGTTTGTCTTGTAAACGGGACAATTTTCGAGTTATCTCAATCGATGTTTCATTATGAAAAGACTAAACTTTTAAATCGAATTAATTTCAAATAAAAATAATTTATCGTGTAAAAAAGCAACTGCTCCTAAGTGATCAGTTGCTTTTTATTTTCAAAGTGGATGAGCAAAAAAACACGAAAGTGGTTGGTCCGTTTTTTACAAACATCTATTATGATAAGAGAAGAAAGGTAGTATGTTATCAACATTTTAAAGAGGAAGTTCTTTATTAAAATAGACTTTCCTTAGAGAGGTGAAAATACAATGAGTTTTGCAATTTCACTAGTGGTTATTATTGTAATTGTATCGCTGTTTGGGACCGTGCTAGTTGCACGAAATGTGGAGGAGAATTACGGCAAGTCTACAAAGAGAAATGTGAAAAACTTATCAACTATTTATATTATCCTTCTTTTCGTACTACTTGTTGGGGTAACGTGGTATGCGGTAGTGATTTAATAGCTTTTAAAGGACAAGGTTAATATTGTGTATGATGGAGGAGTATGATTTTGATGAAAAAGGAACGCCACGTTTTAATTGTTTTTCCACATCCAGATGATGAGTCATATTGCGTGGCAGGTACAATTTTAGCTTATGCGCAGCGAAATGTTCCTCTTACTTATGTTTGCTTAACGTTAGGTGAAATGGGGAGAGCGATGGGAAATCCTTCTTTTGCAACACGTGAATCATTATATGCTATACGAGAGAAAGAACTAAAGCGGGCTACAAATATTTTAGGGATTAAAGATTTACGCATGATGGGATATCGTGATAAAACTCTTGAATTTGAACCTCCCGGAGAGTTAAGGCGTGTAATACAAAAATGTGTAGAAGAATTGAATCCTTCATTGGTTATTTCTTTTTATCCGGGATATGCTGTTCATCCAGATCATGATGCAACAGGAGAAGCGGTAGCCGAGGCGTTAGCTAATATTCCGGAAAATAAAAGGCCAACATTTTATGCGGTAGCTTTTTCAAATAATCACGAAGCGGAAATAGGTAATCCGCATTTTAAAAATGAAGTGAAAGAATATGTTCCAAAAAAGCTCGAGGCATTGCAAGCACATGCATCACAATTTGCGACTAAAGTAACGGAACTGAAAAGAGAGTATGAAGATGGTGTGCGAGAAACAGTTGAATGGTTAGAACAAGAACCGTTCTGGATATATTCATTCAAAGATAAGAATAAGTGATGTTAAAGCTGAAGGTGATGAATATGTATTTTGAATATAAGAATCGAAAAATTTCTTACAATATAGAAGGATCGGGTCCTGTTATATTGTTATTACACGGTCTTGGTGGAAACGCAAACAATTGGCTATATCAAAGGCAATATTTCAAAGAGAATTGGACAGTGATTTCTCTTGATTTACCGGGGCATGGGAAATCTGAAGGGCTGGAATTTCCGTTTAAAGAATATGCAAATGTTTTGTATGAATTATGCAGTTATTTAAAGCTACAAAAAGTAGTCATTTGTGGTCTGTCAAAAGGTGCTAGAGCCGGTATCGATTTTGCTATTCAATATCCAGGTTTTGTTTCTAGCTTAATTGTTGTAAATGCATTTCCCTATTTGGAGCCTGAAGATCGAAAAAAACGACTTGAAGTATATGATTTACTTAGCTTGCATGATAATGGGAAAACATGGGCGGATACATTGTTGAAGGCAATGGGAGTAGCAAATAATGAAGTAATTGTCAGGGGATTTTATCAATCTTTACAGTCTATTAATCCGGTGCATATTCAAAGATTATTTGCTGAATTAGTAGATTATGATCAAAGACCATTTCTTTCAAATATTTCATGTCCTACTTTAATTATAAGAGGGGAAAATGATGATTTCGTTCCCGAGAAATATGTAAGAGAGTTTGAAAGACGTTTGAAAAATACAACTTTCATTGAGTTTAAAAATAGTGGACACTTACCTTATTTAGAACAGCCGATCAGCTTTAATATGACGGTAGAAAGATTTTTAAATCGTGGGCTTAATTAATACTATAGTTACAGTGAATACTGTTATTAGTGAGTAAAGTATAGTTCGTTTTGAGGGGAGGCAACAGGGTGAAATGGAAACCAAATCGTGCAGATAAGACGCCTGTATATAAACAAATAGCGGATTATATTGAAAGGGGTATTTCTTCAGGTGAGTTTCCTTCTGACAGCAAGTTACCTTCTGAGCGTATGTTAGCAAAAGAATTACAGGTGAACAGGAGTACGATAGTAGCTGCATATGAAGAATTAAAATCACTTGGAGTAGTGGAACGGCAAAAAGGAAGCGGAACACGGGTGAATACAGACATATGGGGTGTTTCACATAAACGAATACCGAACTGGGGTAGGTACGTTGAGGATGGATCGTTCTTACCTAATGTACCACTCGTTCAACAAATTCGAACGGAAACACAAAAAGATGACTTAATTAATTTAGCGAGTGGTGAATTGTCACCAGAATTAATTCCGAGTGATAGATTCCGAACGATTTTGTCCGAGAAAACATTTATGGAAAACCTGGGCTATGACCATCCACTTGGAAATGAAATGTTGAGAAAAACAATTGCAGCACATGTTCAGCAATATAAACAAATTGAAGCAGATTCGAATTCTATCCTTATTACATCTGGAGCGCAACAGGCACTTAATCTTATCGTTCAATGCTTATTAAAACCCGGCGATGCGATTGCAATTGAGGACCCTTCGTATTGTTTTTCACTGCCGATGTTTAAATCTGCTGGCTTAAAAATATTCCATTTACCTGTTGATCAGCATGGAATGAATCCAGATGACTTAATTGATTTGCATAAAAAGCATCGTATTCGTATGGTATTTTTAAATCCGGATTATCAAAATCCAACTGGAACTGTGCTTTCATTAGCAAGACGTAAAAAGATTTTAGAACTGTCTTCTGAATTCGGTATACCGATTGTAGAAGATGATCCTTATAGTTTAACTTCATTTAATGGAGAAATGAATCCAACATTAAAATCAATGGATCAAAACGGGAATGTTCTTTATATAAGTTCATTATCAAAAGTTGTTGCATCAGGATTACGTATTGGCTGGGTAAT
The DNA here is from genome assembly GCF_040459695.1 of Bacillus cereus group sp. RP37. Taxonomy (NCBI): domain Bacteria; kingdom Bacillati; phylum Bacillota; class Bacilli; order Caryophanales; family Bacillaceae; genus Bacillus; species Bacillus cereus group sp. RP37. The sequence continues at coordinate 1,694,131 of NZ_JARVHP010000001.1, forward strand.
TGGCCCTACGCGTGTAATAGAGCGTTTAGCGGATGCGAAGCAGCAAGTTGATTTTGGCCATAGCGTATTTACACAGTGGGTGGCAAATCAATTTTTAGAATCAGAAGATTTTCATGCACATATTACAATGCTTCGTGGACATTTGAAAGACAGAAGAGATGCGTTAATTAGAAAGCTTGAAGAAATATTAGGGGATCAGGTTGAATTTTTTGTTCCAGAGGGTGGAATACATTTATGGTGCAAAGTGCAAGGAACGTTTGATGAATATCATTTATTAGGTGAATCGATACGAAATGGTGTAGCATTTGTCCCAGGAAGTGTTTTAGGTACTAAGAATGAATATATTCGTTTTACTTTTGGGAGAGTAAATATCGAACAAATTCAACTGGGAATGACGAGGTTTGCGGAAACGTTAAATGAGATTTCAAAATAGAGATGCGTAATATTGAAATGAGGGAAAGAAATGAAGTACGTCACGCTTTTACTTCAAGTAGTCGTCCTATATGTATTTAGCTTAGTTGGTACCTGGATTCAAGGAGTATTCCATCTATCAATGCCAGGAAGTTTAATAGGGATGTTAATGCTGTTTCTGCTCCTTTCTACTCGTATTTTACCATTAAAGTGGTTTGAGGAAGGTGCGGAAAAGTTAATCATATTTTTACCGTTATTTCTAATTCCTTCAACAACAGGGCTGATGGAATACGGGTCCTTTCTTTTCAGTAAGGGCAGTAGTATATTCCTTTTAGTAGTTGCAAGCACGGTAGTAACTTTGATTGTTTCAGGGTATATAAGTCAATTATTAGTAACATCAAAAAAATAAAATCGACAAGGTGCACGATGCAAATGGTCTTAATTATTATTACTGTAGTAATGTATGTATTGGCGACAAAGTTATATAAAAAATTTACGTTTCCCTTTACGTTACCGGTGTTAACAGTTACAGCAATTATGATTTGTTTATTTTTGATTTTTGGTATTTCTCATCATGAGTATAGGGAAAATGGGGGAGACATTCTTTCAAGATTATTGAGCCCTGCAATCGTAGCGTTAGCGATACCTTTATTTAAAGAGAGAAAAATACTTATGAAAAACTTTTTGTCGATACTTATCGGTGTAGCAGTAGGTATAGTGGCTTTAACGAGTATGAATGTAGTGATTGGTGAGATGTTAAATATAGACAAGGAACTAATATTAACAACTTTACCACAATTAGCAACGATGCCTATTGCTATTTCATTAGCGGATCAAATTGGTGGTATTCCATCTATGACTTCTAGTTTTGTAGTTGTTGCAGGAATAACAGGTGCTATTATCGGACCAACAGTACTTAAGTTTTTCCGTATAACGAGTACGATTGGAAAAGGAGTAGGGATGGGCTGCGCGTCACATATTATCGGTGTGAGCCGTCTTGTGAAGGAAGGAGAGAAAGAAGCGACGATCGGTTCGGTGACGATGATTGTAACGGGAATACTCATTAGTATATTCATACCGTATGGAACGAAATTTATTTTTTAAATGTAATGGAGATGATAACAATGACAACATGGTTTATAGTTACATTATTTATTTTTGGAGCTATTAAAGTATTAGTTTCTAGTATGCCCACTTCTGTTGTAGAATCAATTATTAGTAGATTTGAATTGCATCAAAAGCTTGAGGCGGAGAATACCTCTATATCGATAGATGGAAAAAATATAGAGGGAGAAACGAAACTACAAGTTATTCATGAATTTAATGAGGCTCTATTTTTAGATAAACACTATTTTCCGCCGCACGGGGAAGGAACACCAATCGTTATTAACACGAAGAAAGGGAATAAAGAGATTAAGTTTTCTCTGTATAGCCATGAAGAACATGTTGATGTAATAAAGCAATATAAAAAGAAAATCGTTGCTTATCGTTTACGTTCAAAAAGTCTTCAAAACCCTACATCATTAGTAATAACCGAAGAGTATGCTTAAGAAGAGATCTATAAGGATCTCTTTATTTTTGCACGAAATCATATACTTTCCAAATAAAAGAAAAGAAAATCATATAGCCAAATAAAGAATATGTATGATTCCAATCCAAGCTATGAATAAAGAAACCAAATCTTTCAGCAATCTGTTCAAAAATGCTAGCACAAATACCTATTAAAATAATAAAAAGAATTCTAGAAACTGCAGATAATGTTTTTGAAATTTGTATGAAAATCGTTGTTAAAATCGGTAGTACAAACAAAGTAAAGCCGATGTTAACTGAAAATATGGATGAGAATGGTCTAACCGGAAAGGAATATGTTTGTTTCGTAACAAAAAAAGCATCTAAGCAAGTTCCGATAATAGAAGAGAGTAAGATTGTAATGACTAATGCGAAAAGGTTATTCGTCTTCTCGAAGGAGAACATTTTTCTTTGCAAGAATGGCAAGTTCAATTTTTTCGAGTGTTTTACAGTAGTCTTCTGTAATTTGTCCATGTATATTTTCCTCCTTATCCACTAAATAATTTACGACTTGCCAGTCCGTAAACCAATCTTCACTGTCAACTTCTTCATGCTCTATATCTCGCCATGCATAGATGAGTGCAGGGCTGTATATACGATAAGCGCCATTACGCAACTGGCATTTCTTTATTCGGCGTTTATAAAACTCACGAGAAAAAGATTCATTCACACTTGAAAATAAATGAGGCCAGTAATCTTTCCTTGATCCTGTATGAGGATGGTGTTGGGCCCAGCTTATTACTTGAGATAAAACATGTGTATCCCGAAATAATAATGAATACAACCTTTTTCCAATTAAGATCCGTTCATGTAAGGAAGTGAAATGTTTCATTGTATCACCAAATAGTAATACTTTTTCTTTCTTATCATTTGCGTAGAATGGGAAAAGGATATGATTAAACTGAAAGAAATCAAATAGTTTAAATCCAATACTATTTAGTACAGTCTTTTTAAAGTGTACATTTTGAATCACTCTTTTTTCTAAGTAGTTTTGTTCATTAATAATAGTTGCAATCGCTAATGTTTGTTTGTTACCTGTTTTCCAAAAATTGTTCCACATCGTTTCCATAAATGTAGAAACATTTAGGTGAGGGAGAAGGTGAAATAGCTTTTGTGCTCTTTTTACACTTTGTTCATAAAGCAGAAATTGAGGATATACATCTTGGAAAATAAGCCAATTCCCTCTTTCTAAAAAAGAAAAAAATGTGATTTGATCTTTCTCTGATAAAATTTTTGTATATAAATCGCCCTTCAAATCAGTCATATTCCAACCGCCGTTACGTGATACCATATGCCCAAGTAGTGCCCAATGTATTTCTGGATATTGAACGTAAAATTGGTAGTATGCACGTGTTCTTGTGACATTATTTTTATTAAGCTGTCCTGTTTGTATTTTTATGTTGTTGATAATGAGTTGCTCTTCTTTCGTTAATTTATACATCGTGCCAGAAGGAATGAGTTTGCTTTTTTGTTTCAATTCATTTTTTACATCAAATAGGGAGAGAGGCAGTGCTTTGGAAGGTCCGTTATATGTATGATTTGAATTGCTTCGGTACATTCCGTTACCTCCCTTTTTATAAATTTAAACATGACTATTGGCTATGAATCATTCTATTTATTTTATTACGAGTATAAGAAATAAATGAGCGGTGTTTTTTACAGGGAATTTAGTTATCATGCAAACAGTATAAAAAATCTTACTGTTGTAAGGTGAAATGAAAAACCGAAACTATATTTAATAGTTTTGGTTTTTTTATTTTGTCAATTAAATGTAACAAACGACGATTATGATTTGAATCAATTGAAAATAATTCAATAAATTTTAATTGAAATGCTTGGTAGGAGGAAAAGGAATGCTAAATAAAATAATTTTAATTACTGGTGGCACAGGTTCGTGGGGACATGAACTTATAAAACAACTATTAGAAAAATCACCGAAAGAAATTAGGGTTTTTTCAAGAAATGAAACGGTTCAGTTTGAAATGCAGCAACAGTTCATAAATGATGATAGATTAAAATTTATTATTGGAGATATTCGTGACAAGGATCAATTACTCTATGCATGTCAAGGTGTACATTATGTATTCCATCTTGCAGCTTTAAAACACGTTCCAGTATGTGAGTATTATCCTTATGAAGCTATAAAAACCAATATACATGGTACGCAAAATGTAATTGAAGCATCTATACAGATGCAAGTGGAGAAAGTGATATATGTTTCAACGGATAAAGCAGCAGATCCATCAAATACGTATGGGATGACAAAAGCAATTGGTGAAAAGTTAATGGTTCATGCGAATGTGCAAACGAAGCAAACAAAATTTATTTGTGTTCGTGGTGGAAATGTTTTAGGGACAAGTGGAAGTGTGGTACCGCTTTTTAAAAAACAAATTAAAAAATCTTCACAAGTAGGGATTACCGATGCGAATATGACTAGATTTTTCTTAACAATTGAAGATGCTGTTGGATTGTTATTTAAAGCCGTATATCAAGGCAGAGGCGGGGAAATCTTTGTTATGAAAATGCCGGCATGTAAAATAACAGATTTAGCAGAAGTGTTAATTGAAGATTCGAAAAAAGAAAATGTGAAGTTAAAAGAGGTAGGGATAAGGCCGGGTGAAAAATTAAGTGAAATGCTTTTATCTGAGGTAGAGAGTAAAACGAGTATAAGTTTTGATCAAAATTATTTTGTGGTACTACCGACTATTCCTATAGAAGGGCTTCAAGAATATTATGCTAGTTATCCACTTGTGGATGTGAAGAGTTTTAGTTCTCAACAAGACTTACTTGCAAAACATGAGGTGAAAAAAATGCTATTAAAAGGAGGATTTTTACGATGAAAAAAAATGCGAGCCTTTTAATAACGGGTGCAAATGGTTTTACAGGACGCCATGCTTGCCAATATTTTTTAGAACAGGGCTTTCATGTAATTCCTATGTTTCAAAATCGTACACATAGAGAAAAAATTGAAAATGGTATTACTTGTAATTTAACAAATAAGAGCGAAGTAATGAAGGTAATGAAACAAATAAAGCCAGATTATGTATTGCATTTAGCAGGAAGGAATTCGGTCATAGAGTCTTGGACAGCTGCACTTGAATATGTAGAGATTAATGTCATAGGGACGTTATATTTATTAGAAGCAATTAAGCAAGAAGCACCACATTGTAGAACATTAGTTATAGGATCTGCTTTGCAAGCAGATCGTATGAACGAAATGAAAATTTCAAATCCATATAGTTTAAGTAAAACGATGCAAGTCATTATTGCAGAGGCTTGGGGCGGATTAATGGATTCAAATATTATCATTGCAAAGCCCTCAAACTTAATTGGTCCAGGAGTATCAAATGGCATTTGTTCGATTCTCGCAAAAAAAATGATAGATATAGAATCAGGTAGAAGTAAAGCCATTATTGAAGTAAACAGTTTGAAAGATAGTAGGGATTTTCTAGATGTACGTGATGCGGTTAAAGCGTATCATGTGTTATTACGAGATGGAATAAATGGAAAACAGTATAATATCGGATCAGGAGTGAAGCGATCTTTATTAGATGTACTAGAACAATATAAAGAATTAACTCAGCTGAATTTTTTCATAGAAGAAACAGAGAAAAGTGGGAGTGACTCAAATGAGAGTGTAGTAATAGAGGAAATAAAAAGGTTAGGTTGGATCCCAGAAATTCAATTTCATCAATCATTAAAAGATGTACTTGAGTATGCGAAGTGTAGTGACATCTGCATTCAATGAAAAACAAAAAGGGTGTAAGAAATATATGAATGGCTATGGAACAATAAATAATCAAAATATCCTATTCCTTTTAATTGTTGATACGCTGGACTGGAAAGATGAAGAAGGGCATGTTTTGTGTATCTATGAGGCGATAAATAAATGTCGAGCTTATGTGGAAAGTAAAAAGGATGATAGGAAAAATCCAGTAATAGGTACAGGAACTAGGCCTGTAATTCAAGTCTTTGCTCAGTATGAATGTAGTGAATATGGAAATGATTTTTATGATCTTATTAAAGATTTTTTGCAAGATATAGGATTTGAGCTAAATGTTTATATAAATAATAGTAAGTTTACTTACATTTAATAGATTAGTATAAAACAAGATTTTTAATGATAAAGGTGGATATAAATTATGAATAAAAAGATTCTCTTTACTGGGGGCGGTACAGCCGGACACGTAATGATTAATATGGTATTAATTCCTAAATTTATGGAAAAAGGATGGGGAGTTGAGTATATTGGATCTCAAAATGGAATTGAAAAACTATTAGTTCAAAATGTGAAATACAATAGTATTTCAACGGGAAAGCTTAGGAGATATTGGGATTGGGAAAACTTTAAAGATCCTTTTAAAATAATAAAAGGTTGCATACAAAGTTATAAATTGATGAAACGCATAAAACCAGATGTTATTTTTTCGGCAGGGGGATTTGTGTCCGTTCCTGTAGTAATAGGAGCGTGGATGAATAAAGTACCCGTAATAATACGTGAACCAGATAGTACGTTAGGATTAGCAAATAAAATAGCATTACCTTTTACTACAAAACTATGCACAACATTTCCTCAGACAGGAGCAAATGTAAGGAATGAGAAGAAGGTTTATGTAGGACCAATTGTAAGGGAGGAAATTGAGAGGGGCAACATATTGCGGGGAAGAAGCTATTGTAAATTTCAGCAAGATAAACCAGTATTGTTAATTATGGGGGGGAGTCAAGGTGCTCAATGGATAAATGATATGGTAAGAAAAAGTTTGGAAACATTGTTATTAAATTTTAATATTGTTCATATGTGCGGTAAAGGGAAGGTAGATTCATCTATTGGCATGGAAGGTTATATGCAATTCGAATATATAGGGGAAGAATTGCCGCATATATTAAATATGGCGAGTGTTGTAGTTTCCAGGGCGGGTTCTACTGCTATTTCTGAATTGTTATTTTTGAAGAAACCGATGTTGCTTATCCCGTTAACTAACAGTTCCAGTAGGGGAGATCAAGTTTTAAATGCCGAATATTTTTCTCGGCAAGGATATGCGGAAGTTATACTCCAAGACAGAGTAAGTACGAATACATTTATACATGCAGTAAATAAGTTGTATACAAATAAGGAGAGATATATTCAAAACATGAATGGATATAAAAAAAACAATAATGAGGGGATTCATCAATTAATAGATATAATAAATGAAGTGGTGAAGTAATAGAAATTTAAATAAAAAACAAAAGGAAAGAAGATATCTTCTTTCCTTTTTACTATAGTTGTTCAAATTCATTATTACTTATAACGATTAGCTATGTACTATGGGTGAATCCCGATTTCTAATAGTTCAGTAAATGCATGCGTATGAATAGGTTTACTATAATAGTAACCTTGAATAAACTGACATTTATTTTTTTGAAGGAAATTTACGTGCTCTTTCGTTTCTACACCTTCAGCAATGACAGACATTCCTAATGTATTTGCTAATGTGATGATTGTTTTAATAATTTCCATTCCATCGTCACATGTTTCAGACATTGTAATAAATTCTCTTGGGATTTTTAACGTATCGATTGGATATAAAGGTAAGTAAGCTAGCGAAGAATAGCCTGTACCAAAGTCGTCGATTGAAATGTGAATCCCTAAATTTTTTAGTGTACGCAATTTTATCAATGTTTCTCGCTCATCCATCATTGCAATTCGCTCTGTTAACTCAAGATCGAGAGAACTTGCGGGTAAACCTGTATTTGCTAAAGTAGAAGAAATAGACTTTACAAAATCCTCTTGTTCAAATTCTTTAGCAGATAAATTTACACCTATTTTTAAATGTGAATATCCGAGTACGTGCCAACGTTTCATTTGCTCACAAGCCTGCTCTAATGTCCATTTTCCTATTGGAATAATTTGTAGTGTTTCTTCTGCAATCGGAATAAACTCGTATGGAGAAATAACGCCTAATTCAGGATGATTCCACCTAATTAGAGCTTCTGCACCGATAATTTTATTAGAGTCACTATCAACTTGAGGTTGATACAAAAGGAACAATTCTTCATTTTGTATTGCGTTTGGTAAATCTTTTTCTAATTGTAATCGTCTTTCAATTTTTTTAGCGATTACATCGTCATAAATAGAGACAGAGTTAAGCTCTTTTGCCTTTGCATCATACATTGCAACATTAGCGTTTTTCAAAAGTGTAGCGGTATCGATTCCGGAATGTGGATAAATAGCGATGCCGATACTCAGTGATAAAGTTAAAGTATGCTCATGTATGACAAACGGCTTTTCTATGCTTTCAAATAATTGGTTACATAACTCGAATAAGGCATCTTCGTCAGTATAATTTTCAATTAAGATTGTAAACTCATCACCACCGATTCTTGACAGATGAGTATGTGATGGAAGACAGGATTGGAATCGCTTTGCAACTTCTTCTAATATGTAATCTCCTGCCGAATGTCCAAGTGTATCGTTGATTGCTTTAAAGCGATCTAAGTCTAAATATAATAATGCAAACTCGCTTTCTGTTTTTTTAGCACTGTTTATAACTTTTTTTAATTTCTTATGGAAAAAGGCACGGTTCCCAATTTTCGTTACAGTATCATGGAATGCTAAATATTTTATTTCTTCTTGCTGTTTTTTTAGTGCAGTAATATCTTTCACCATAATATAGCTTCCTGAAATTTGCCCGTCTATCATAATAGGGACGATGGTAACGTATAAAAAATAAGTAAAGCCATCTTTATATTGAGAACTAAGTTGTAAGGATGCCGATTCTTGTTGTTTCACTTTTTCTAATGCTGATGCTAGTTTATATTTATCTTCATCTAAAATAATCGAAAAACAAGTTTCACCAAGTAACTCGTCAGTTGGTGCTCCAAGTAGTATACTTCCAGCTTTATTTACATTTAAGAATACTCCATGTAAATCAATTGTAAAAATAGGATCAGGGTGATATTCATATAATGATTTGAATTTTTGTTGCTTTTGAGATAGAGCCTCTGATTTATGAACTAAATCTGAAGTCCGTAAAGTAACTTTTTCTTCTAATTGGGCATTAAATGCCTGTAAACGTTTGGTTAGGGAATTGTTTTGCATACGTACAATAGAATGACGAATGAGTACGAAAATAAAAGTAATACAATTTCCTGTAATGAGAGTGGAAGATGATGTTTGTTCTTTTAACGTAAACCCGATTAGTATTGCAACGGCAAGATAGGGAAATACAACTAAAGCCTTTTTTCCTATTATAGGGTTAACAATGAAATAATTTTTATGGCTATTATGATCTTCTGAAATAGATCCAGCTATTGCAATAAATAATATAGGTATTCTATATAAAAGACGTAATAATGTTATCGTTTCAGTTGATAAATGGTTATTTAGGTAAAAATAAATATAGTTAAAAGTTGCAGAACTTATTAATACAAAAATAAAGATGTAAATTTTCCGTTTGGAATTAAAAATTGTTGGACGGAAAAAGAGACTAACACCTAGTAGAAGAAATAATAAATCTGCAATTGGATATAGAAATGAAAGGAAAACATCTCCTAGTGAAAGAGAGAATATATTTAAGTTTGGTTGATTAAATAAATACCACTCCAATGTGAATATGGAAGTAAGTACTATGCATATATCACAAATAAAGAATGCTTTTTCCCATTTATCGCATTCTTTTAAGATTTTATAGCAGAAAGCGATAAGACAGAAAAGTAGAAAAAACATGTAAAATACATCAGAAATAGTAAAACGATGTATTGGAATCTCGAAGAAGCTATCTTGATATGTATATACTATTTTTCCTAATAAAAAACTACCAATTGCTATTGTGATACATATCCAAAACGGATTTGAACTGACTTTTTTAGAATATATAGAGTAAATTAGTGATACAAATGTAATGGCTTCAACAATAAATGAAGCGAAGCGTACATCTGAATTTGAAAAATGGGTAGGGAACAGATAAAAAAACATAAAATAGATTGAATAACATATTAATGTTCCAATTAATATACATAGTTGTAAATTTTTATTTAATTTCAATAAAATCACCTTCTTTAATTATGCACTATATTCGTAATATCTATACATAATAATATTATTTAAGAATTGTATCAGATTTCCTTATAAAAATCATGCGTATAAGGAAAGTAATAAAGAGTTTAATACTTCTTAAAATTGAAAAAATATTATGTTTGATAGTATGTATTACATCAAGATTTTAAATGGAAATTGTATATTTAGTCATCCTTTGAATTTTAAAGGTTTTTTAGTGGTTCGCAAGTGAATATGCATAATTGCATAAAGATAATACATTCAATTTTTATATAAAATGTTTTTGTTATAAAGTATGTACTAAACTTTTGTATGCATCTATTCTCATACTAATGAGGGATTTCAAAAAGATGTTACGTATATACAATCATACGTAAGCATGTATGAAATTTTTAGTATAGGAGGAAGAGCATGAAGAATTGGGTGAAGTTTCGGATAGCACGTCCAACTGATCAGTTTGAAAAAGTTATAGCATTCTATGAAAAAGGGTTAGGGTTAAAACGTATAGGTGAATTTTACGATCATGAAGGCTACGATGGGGTCATGTTTGGACTCCCAGATGAAGAGTATCATTTAGAATTTACAAGACATATAGAGGGGAGTCCTTGTCCAGCTCCAACAAAAGATAATTTACTTGTATTTTATATGCGTGACGATAGTGAAATGAGAAAAGTGACTAAAAGGCTGCATGGATTGGGATATGATGAAGTCGAACCAGAAAACCCATATTGGAAAGATAAGGGGATAACGATAGAGGATCCAGATGGCTGGAGAATCGTGTTAATGAAAATAGAAGAATAAGGGGTAACGAAACTAATAAGAACAAGGTTTTAAATTATGATAGGGTAAAAATAGATTAGCTTCCTTCTCGGAAATAAAAATAGAAGGAAGTTTTTTGTTTGTAGTCTGAAATTTTTAATTTAACAATCAATTGTAGGGGGATATAAATTGAGAACGTGTATTCTTATAAATTTGATAGTGTTGTCATTCAAAAGGAATGTATAAATAGGGGGACTTTTTATGTTATTTCGAATGAAAGATGCAGAAGTATACTATGAAATTATGGGAGAGGGTGGAACCAGTCATTATCATACATGGCTGTGCCCCTGACCATAGATTAATGATGAAATGTATGGAATCAGTATTTCAAAAATATGAAGGATATAAGCGAATATATATTGATTTACCTGGAATGGGGAAATCGAATGCTCCAGATTGGATAAATAGTTCAGATCGTATATTAGAACTGTTAATTGCATGTATTTGATAATCAATATGGGTTTGAATTTTTAATACATACTTCGAAGCCTGACATATATAAGTTGGAATTTAAAGATGAGCAATTCATGAATGTAGAAAGATTATGGATAGGAGATAGAAAGAATCTTTATCAACTGTTTTTAGAATCTTAAATCAATAAGTAATTATTCAATTTCTGAATAATATAATTGAAAGTTGGTTTAAGGAAACAATTTTAAATGTGACAAAACTCCAAACGCTGGATTTATATTCAATTGGAGAAAAAGATGTAGAATTTTGTCTTACGGTCCCCGTTTACTTTTCATTTCATTACATATAGGCTTTGTGGTGTAAAGGAGAAAATCACCTTTACACAAAATTTATAAGGAGGACATTGTGATGAAAAAGATTAAAAAGTTTGCGGGAGTTGCTTTAGCGGGCACGATTGGATTAAGTGGACTACTGTTTTTAGAACCAAGTGTAAGTGCTGCAGAAACACAGCAGGTGAAAGAAGGAAATTTCAATGCAATTGATGTAATGATGAATCAAAGTGAATTTTATGTATTGAGTGGTAGAAGTATTGATATTCTTTCTGGAGATAAAGAAGCAATTCAGCTAAATAAATACACAATTAGTTTTAGTAAACCTGGGAAGTATGTTATTAGAGTAAATGGTTGTATTTATGATGATGTATATACTTTTATTGTGAATAAATAGTATATATTCTTAAATTGTGAGATAAAAAAGAAACACCCTATTTGCGGTGAGAATCGTAAATAGGGTGAATGATTTGTATTGAGTTGTATTTTAAATATGTTCACTAACTTTCTCTTTGTTATGTAAAGTATGTAAGAGTGTTTGAAACATCTTAAATGATTGTTGAAAGATTGGACTTTGAATAAAGGTGTACAGAAAAGTTACGATGAAAACAGGACCTCCTAGCATAAATCCAATAACTAGTACAACACATTCTACTATGATTCTAGCACGGCTAATAGACAGTCCTGTTTTGTCGGAAATAGTAAGCATGAATCCATCGCGAGGTCCAGCACCAATCCCAGCCGCAACATACATTCCTCCCCCAATACCTGTAATGGCAATACCAGAAAATAAAATGAGTAAGTTTATCCATAAATAATCACTAGCGTTTGGAAGAATATTTGATTGTAAGAAAAAGTCCATAATGGGACCGATAAGTAGTGCATTTAAAAATGTGCCCACATTTATATATTTTCGATCTACTAATAAAGAAATGAGAACGAGACATAATCCACATATGACACTCCAAGTACCAATGGTCCATCCAAATCTTTGGTAGAGAGCCATATTTAAAACTTCCCAAGGATGTAAACCGAGAAATTTTACTTTGACTGCAAGAGCATTTCCAAGGCCAAAGAAAATTAATCCTAAGAAAAAAAGAAAATAGCGAAAAAGGGTTAGCCTCATCTTTCATACCTCCTATAGTTTATAATTATGAATGTTACATGTTAAAGTTTAAATGTACAAATATTATGACTCCTATTGATTTGTTTTAAATCTTTAAAAATGTAAATGGAATATATACTTTCACAGTCAAAAAAGTTAAAAAATTTCGTCTTAAGGATTATAATGAAGAAAGAAATATAAAAGGGAGTGAACGAGTTTGAAACAAGAGCTTATTGAAAGATTTACGAGATATGTAAAAATTGATACACAATCAAATGAAGAAAGTCATACAGTTCCAACAACACCTGGGCAAATTGAGTTTGGAAAGTTATTAGTGGAAGAGCTAAAAGAAATTGGGTTAACAGAAGTAACGATGGATGATAACGGTTATGTAATGGCAACACTTCCTGCTAATACAGATAAGGATGTTCCTGTAATCGGCTTTTTAGCACATTTAGATACGGCAACAGATTTTACAGGGAAAAACGTAAAACCACAAATTCATGAAAACTTCGACGGAAATGCGATTACGTTAAATGAAGAGCTAAATGTTGTGTTAACACCAGAACAGTTCCCAGAATTACCATCTTATAAAGGGCATACCATTATTACAACGGATGGTACGACACTTTTAGGAGCAGATGATAAGGCTGGTCTGACTGAAATTATGGTTGCAATGAACTATTTAATACATAATCCACAAATTAAGCATGGGAAAATACGAGTTGCATTTACGCCGGATGAAGAAATTGGCCGTGGGCCAGCGCATTTTGATGTAGAAGCGTTTGGTGCATCATGTGCTTATACGATGGATGGAGGTCCATTAGGTGGTTTAGAGTATGAAAGTTTTAATGCTGCAGGTGCTAAGTTAACGTTTAATGGAACGAATACACATCCTGGAACAGCGAAAAATAAAATGCGTAACGCAACTAAACTTGCTATGGAGTTTAATGGATATTTACCAGTAGAAGATGCACCGGAATATACAGAGGGTTATGAAGGATTTTACCATCTACTTTCTTTAAATGGTGATGTAGAGCAAAGTAAAGCGTATTATATTATTCGAGATTTTGATCGTGAAAATTTTGAGTCGCGTAAACATAACGTTGAAAATATTGTGAAGCAAATGCAAGAGAAATATGGACAAGATGCAGTCGTTTTAGAAATGAATGATCAATACTATAACATGCTTGAAAAAATTGAACCAGTGAGAGAAATTGTTGATATTGCATATGAAGCGATGAAAAGTTTAAATATCGAACCAAACATTCATCCGATTCGTGGTGGAACAGACGGATCACAATTATCATATATGGGATTACCAACGCCGAATATTTTCACTGGTGGTGAAAACTATCACGGCAAATTTGAGTATGTTTCGGTAGATACGATGGAAAAAGCTGTTCAAGTTATTGTAGAAATCGCAAGACGATTCGAAGAACAAGCTTAAAAAAAAACCAAGTAGTGCAGATGTGCTACTTGGTTTTTTAGTATAGTACTCGCCACAAATAAAAAGTTGCGTAAGACTCCCAGTTGATCCAATTTGCCGCAAAATCTTTTATTTCCTGTTTAGTCGGTTTACTTTCGGAACCTGTTATACATTTAATTGCATTATGCAAACCAACATCGTCAATTGGAAAAGCGGAAGGAAATCGTAAACAGCGCATTAAAACATAGTTGGCAGTCCAAGGTCCTATACCATGTATAGCAGTTAATTGTTTTTCAGCTTGTTTCATATCTTGTATTTGCTGTAAAGATTCTTTTGATAGTTTTCCTTCTGTAATAAGCTTTGCAATACCGATTAAATATTCACACTTTCTAGTCGTCATTTTTAACTTTTTGAGATCCTCTACGTGTAAATTAGCAATCGTTTTAGGAGAAGGAAATATCCAATGTTTTCTATCGTTCCATTCTACATAATTTCCATAATGTTCGACTAACCTTCTTTTTAGCGTATAAGCATATGTGAGGTTAATTTGTTGACCGATAATTCCCCAGGAAAGTGCCTCAAATAAATCTGGAATACCTAAAGTACGAAGACCATAATATTGTTCAATCGGTCCTTGAAGGAGTACATCATGTTTAGCTAATGTATAAAAGGGAGCTAAATCAGTAGTTAAATCAAACCACTCTTTCACATAGTTAGCTACAGCTTCGTGTATCGATGTTTCAGATGTATAGGATTCTTCTAAAAAACGTATTTGAATATTACCATCCGTATTCATACTAATTTCAACTAAAGGATTTACATCGTGAACAGGGATAACTTTATAAATTTTGTTATCTTCAATGTGGAACATACATTCATTGTTAGAACGTGATAAATAGTGTAAATTTTCTTGGAAACTAAATTCTGTCGGAACTGCTAAAGTTAATGCGCTAGTATATTTTGCTGTCATATGCATTTTACCTGCGACTTTTCTAATGTAAGCAATTTTTGCTTCATTTCTAATCCACCTCTAAAGCCGGTTAGTTTACCATTTTTTCCAATAACACGATGGCAAGGAATTGTAATGAGAAGAGGGTTGGCAGCAATAGCAGTAGCAACAGCACGTACAGCAGTAGGTTTTTGAATTCTTTCGGCAATTTCTGAATAAGAATATGTCTTCCCATAAGGAATTTCACGTACCGTATTCCAAACCGATAATTGAAAATCAGTTCCGTAAGCATCGATAGGACAAGTAAAAGTTTCTCGTTTATTTTCTAAATACTCGATAACTTCTTTCACATATGTTTGTAGATAATCTGGATTACAGGTCAATATATGTTGTGGCAATTTTTTTCTAGCCCATATATTGAATTCTTCAAGGCTTTCGTCTTGTGAACCAATGAAACATAGTCCATTTTCAGTTGCAGCAATATGAAATTGCCAATTTTCATGTGTAAGTAGCGTCCAATATATAAATTTATTTTTGTAGGAATTCATTATTGTATCCCTCTTTCATTTCGTTCTTTTTTCGATATTCAGTAGGAGAAAATCCGGTTTTCTTTTTAAATAAAGTTGCGAAATACTCGGGGTTTTCTATCCCGACAGCAGTACTAATTTCTTTAATGGATTGATTTGTTTGTAAAAGGTGTTCTGCTGCTTTAACAATCCTGAACTGCTGTATATATTCTATTGGACTTATTCCTGTCATTTTTTTGAAAGTGCGTTGTAAATGAAATGGGCTACCATGACACATTTCAGCAAGTATGTCGAGAGTTAATAATTCGTCAAAGTGCTTTTCGATATAATCTTTAATTTGTTCTACCCACTCTTCATTAGGTAAAGTGATCCCATTTGGCTTACAACGTTTGCATGGACGAAATTTTTCACTTAATGCTTGCTCTGCATGAAGAAAAATTCGTACATTGTTTTTATTCGGTATTCTTGATTTGCATGATGGCCTGCAAAAAATCCCGGTTGATTTCACAGCATAAAAGAATTTTTCATCATAGGAAGAATCATTATGAATAATTGCTTGCCAATACTCATTTGTTAACGTAAACCCTTCATTGTGCAAAGAACATCACCCCTGAAATTAGTATAACCTGAATAATGTACGTATGTATGCATTCACAAATGTAAGAGCAAGATTACAAAGGTGAAAATATGATTGTTTTTCTATTTTGTGATAGCATGAAATTTGGAAATAAACATCAAGAGGAGGGCTATAAATGAAGTTCATTTCATGGAATGTAAATGGTTTGCGTGCAGTTATCGCAAAAGGTGGATTTTTAGAATATCTCGAGGAATCCAATGCAGATATATTTTGCCTACAAGAGATTAAATTACAAGATGGGCAAATTGATTTAAATCTAGAGGGATATTATACATATTGGAATTATGCTGTGAAAAAAGGATATTCAGGGACGGCTATTTTTTCGAAAAAAGAACCGCTTTCTGTTACTTATGGTTTAGGCATTGAAGAGCATGATCAAGAAGGACGAGTTATTACTTTAGAGTTCGAAGATTTTTACATGATAACGTTATATACACCAAATTCAAAACGAGGATTAGAACGATTAGATTACAGAATGAAATGGGAAGATGATTTCCGGGCATATATTAAACGATTAGATGAGAAGAAACCAGTTATTTTTTGCGGTGATTTAAACGTTGCTCATAAAGAAATCGATTTAAAAAATCCGAAAAGTAATCGTAAAAATCCTGGGTTCTCTGATGAAGAACGAGAAAATTTTACACGTATTTTAGAAGAAGGATTTATTGATACGTATCGTTATCTGTATCCTGATCAGGAAGGCGCATATTCGTGGTGGTCGTATCGTATGGGAGCGAGAGCAAAAAATATTGGATGGCGTTTAGATTATTTTGTTGTTTCCGAGAGAATGAAAGAACAAATAACAGAGGCGAAAATTAGTAGTGAAGTAATGGGATCAGACCATTGCCCGGTTGAATTACATATAAATTTCTAAAAAAAGAAGTATTCCCCTAACATTAGGCGGATACTTCTTTTTTAATTCAGTTTGTTAAAATTTTTCAAATCTTTCTTGAAATAATTGCATATTAAATATATACTTAGTAACGATAATCATTATCAATGAAAAGGATTATCAATGGATGAGGTGTAAAAGAATTATAGCTTAGGGGAAGTGAACGAGAATGAGTTCTGGATAGAATTATTAATCTAATGAAATATATATGTAAGACAAGTTTCATATAGTTAAATTTTATTGAGAATATAGTTTTGAAAATTCGAGAGGAGATATATAAAGATGAATAAGAAGTTATTTACATTAGGGATGGTTACAGTTTTAAGTGTAGGACTTGCAGCATGTAATAGTGCGGATAAGACTTCAGGCGAGCAGAAGCAGCAGACAAAAGCTACGGAGACGAAAAAAGACGAAAAACGAAAAATTACATATTTAGGTAAAGAATATACAGTACCAGCAAAAGTAGATAAAATTGCGACAGCTAGTTTAGAGTCAATGGAAGATGCAGCAGTACTTGGAATTAAACCAGTTGGTGCCATTACTGTTGGTGGTAAATTACCGAAGTATCTTGAGAAAGATTTAGAAGGTGCGAAATCTGTTGGTGAGAAAATGGAACCAAATTTCGAAACATTACTGCAATTAAAACCAGATGTTATTACATCAAGTACGAAATTCCCAGCAGAAACAGCTGAAAAATTTACGAAAGTAGCTCCGACATTCCCTGTATCGCACGTTTCAACAAATTGGGAAGATAACTTAAAGCTAATGGGAGAATTAACTGGTAAAAAAGATAAAGCAGAAAAAATTATTAAAGATTACAATACGGATGCTGAAAAAGCAAAAGCAAAACTAGGAGATAAGTTAAAAGACAAAAAAGTACTTGTAATCAGACTAAGAGCAAACGAATTATTCTTATATCCAGAAGGAGTATACTTCAACCCGGTAATTTATAAAGATCTTGGGCTAACTGCTCCAGAACAATTGAAAACTGTAAAAGCACAAGAGAAAATTTCATTTGAAAAACTTGCTGAACTTAACCCGGATTATATTTTCTTACAATATGAGACAACTGAAAATAAAAACCCGAAAGTGCTAGAAGAAATTGAAAAGAATCCAATTTGGCAAAGTATGAATGCTGCGAAAGAAAAGAAAGTATTTGTAAACGTTGTAGATCCAATGGCACAAGGTGGTACTGCTTGGAGTAAAACAGCATTCTTAAAAGAAGCAGTGAAAAGTTTATCTAAATAATACAATAAGTAAGGTGCGTTGAATGATATGCAGAAAACAAATGCAGTACCAGTGACTATATTATGTATAGCACCCATACTCATCTTATTTACAGTTATACTTTCTATTTTGTATGGGGCGAAAAGTATTGATGCTGAAACAGTGTGGAACGCATTATTTCATTTTGATTCAAGTGATGTAAATCATAATATTATTATTACTTCACGTTTACCAAGGGTAGTTGCAGCTCTTTTAGTCGGAGCATTTCTAGCCATATCAGGAGCACTTATGCAGGGGATGACAAGAAACTATCTTGCATCCCCTTCTATTATGGGTGTGACGGATGGGGCAGCTTTTGTTATTACACTTTGTATGATTTTCCTTCCAGGAATGTCATCTATTGGTATGGTGATATGTTCAATGATTGGTTCTGCACTAGGAGCCGGTATCGTGTTTGGTTTTGGTTCGCTCCTTCAAAATGGCTTATCACCAGTTAGGTTGGCGATTATCGGAACAGTTATTGGAACATTTTTAAGCAGTGTATCTGCTGCAATGGCTTCATATTTCCAAATTTCTCAAAATGTTAGTTTTTGGTTTAATGCAAAGTTAGACCAAGTGGATCCTAATATCATTAAAATAACGATACCGTTTGGGATAATTGGAATAATTTTAGCGTTGTTAATATCAAAATCTATTACCATTCTTTCTTTAGGAGAAGAAGTTTCTATTAATCTAGGGCAGCGTACAAAACTAGTTAAAGCGATGGCAATTTTATCAGTTATCTTTTTAACAGGAACAGCAGTTGCTTTAGTAGGGAAAGTTGGTTTTGTAGGTTTAATTATTCCGCACATTACTCGCTTTATAATTGGGGTAGATTATAAGTGGATTTTGCCATGTGCAGGCGTTATTGGCGGCGTTTTTTTAGCATTATGTGATATTTTAAGTAGATTTGTAAACTATCCATTTGAAACACCAATTGGAGTCGTTACCTCCTTAATTGGAATTCCTTTCTTCCTTTATTTAATCCGTACAAGAGGAGGAGAGAGACATGCTTAAAAGTTCAAGTCAACGTTTTGGAATGACGATGGGGATTATTATATTTTTAATACTATGTGCTATTTATATTAGTTTAACGAATGGTACGTTTGACATTACGATTACAGATGTATTTAAAACACTCTTTAGAATAGATCCAGTACCAGACCATGATTTAGTTATTTTTGAGTTTCGTCTTCCTCGTATCGTAATTGCTGGATTAGTAGGATTAGGCCTAGGCGTTGCAGGTGCTGTAATTCAAGGGATTACGAGAAATGGATTGGCAGACCCAGGTATTTTAGGAGTAAATGCCGGAGCAGGAACAGCAATTGTCATTTTTATGTTTTTCTTTCAAGGACAATTAAAGAGCACAGACTGGGTTTCTATTATGATGATGCCAATGTTTGGTTTAGTCGGTGGATTAGGTGCAGCTATCATCATTTATCTGTTTTCTTGGAAAAACGGTAAGTTAGATTCGCAGCGTCTTTTATTAACAGGGATTGCAATTGGATCAGGATTTGGAGCATTTTCTATGTATTTATCACTCAAAATGAAGTCAACTGATTTCGAGATGGCCGCAGTTTGGGTGTCAGGAAGTATATATAATGCAAACTGGAAGTATATTATTGCTATGTTGCCGTGGCTTATCATATTAATTCCGCTTATACAAAAGAAAGCTTATTTATTAGATTTATTTCAATTGGAAGAAACGAGTATTACAAGTTTAGGTGTTTCAGTAGAAAGAGAGAAATCTATTTTACTACTAAGTAGTATCGGACTTGTAAGTGCATGTGTTGCAGTTTCAGGAAGTATTGGTTTCATTGGTTTAATGGCACCGCATATAGCGAAAAGACTTGTTGGTATTCAGCATAAGCATATCATTCCTACGTGCGGAGTAATCGGAATGTTCCTTGTAATAGCTTCAGACTTTATTGCAAAAACAGTTTTTACCCCTGTAGAGTTACCTGTTGGGATCGTTATTTCTATTGTCGGTGTACCGTATTTCTTATATTTACTTTATAAGGCGAAAGCGTAAGAGGAGGAATAAAAGTGAGTATTTTAAGTGCAAAAAATTTAGAAACGAGTTATGAAAAGCTTACAGTGTTTCGCGATTTAAATGTGGAAATACAAGAAGGAAAAGTAACGACAATTATAGGGCCAAACGGGTGCGGTAAATCGACACTGTTAAAAACAATGGGAAGAATTTTAAAGCAAAAGAGCGGTAAAGTATATTTGCAAGGACAGGATTTACATACAATTCCAACGAAAGAAATTGCGAAGCAGTTAGCTTTACTCCCGCAAACTCCAATTGCACCAGGAGAACTTAAAGTGGAAGAATTAATTTCTTATGGACGCTATCCACATCGAAATAACGTAAATAAGTTAACTTCAAAAGATAAAGAGATGATTGACTGGGCATTAGATATAACGAAAACTTCTGCATTTCGAACGAGACAAATTGCAAATTTATCAGGTGGTCAAAGACAAAAGGTATGGCTAGCGATGGCTTTAGCACAAGAGACAGAAGTGTTACTACTAGATGAACCAACTACATATCTCGATATGTCTCATCAATTAGATGTATTACAAATTGTGGAGAAGTTAAATAAAGAACATAATTGTACGGTTGTTATGGTACTGCATGATATTAACCATGCAGCAAGGTTTTCAGATGAAATTATTGCAATGAAGGAAGGGGAAATCGTTACAACTGGTAGCCCAGAAGAAATCATTACAAATGAAGTGTTAAAAGAAGTATTTCATATTGATGCGCGCGTCATGGTTGATCCGTATAATGGGTCTCCTGTTTGTTTTGGATACGATAGCGTTGTATCTCAAGAAGAGAAAGTAGAAATATATGTAACGAGTTAAGAAGGGGGGATATAAGATGAATACTACTATTGAAAAACAGCAGATTATAACATCTAATACAGAGCAGTGGAAAATGTATTCAAAACTAGAAGGCAAGGAATATCAAATTCATATTTCAAAGCCAAGGCAGCCAGCACCAGAGTCAGGATATCCTGTTATATACGTATTAGATGGCAATGCCTTTTTTCAAACATTCCATGAAGCGGTTAAAATACAATCAGTTAGAGCAGAAAAAACAGGTGTTTCACCAGCTATTATAGTAGGTATTGGTTATCCAATTGAAGGGGCATTTTCAGGTGAAGAAAGATGCTATGATTTTACGCCTAGCATAATTTCAAAAGATGCGCCTTTAAAACCAGATGGCAAACCGTGGCCTAAAACAGGGGGAGCGCATAACTTCTTTACTTTTATAGAAGAAGAACTGAAGCCTCAAATCGAAAATGATTTTGAGATTGATAAAGGAAAACAAACGTTATTTGGGCATTCGCTAGGTGGTTTATTTGCTTTACATATACTATTTACAAACGTAAATGCCTTTCAAAATTATTTTATTAGTAGTCCATCTATTTGGTGGAATAACCAATCTGTACTTGAAAAAGAAGAGAATCTTATAAATGAATTAAACAGTGCCAAGTTTGAAACGGGAGTATTTCTTACAGTTGGGTCACTAGAACGAGAGCATATGGTTGTAGGGGCAAACGAATTGTCAGAGCGCCTTCTCCAAGTAAAACACGATCAGTTTAGATTTACGTTTTATGAGGCTGAAGGGGAGAACCATGCATCTGTTGTGCCGACTTCTTTAAGTAAAGGGTTAAGGTTTATTAGTCACGTATAGAAGAGGGAAAAGGTAAGCAATTGCTTACCTTTTTTTCTTATTGTTTAAAAGCAACGTATCCATCAATTAAAAAACTAGTGAAAAAGCGAGTGATTTGAGTAAAGCCACATTCCTCCATAATAGTTAGTAGATTTGTTTCGGAAATAGGAAATATTTCTGTTTCAAAAGAATTTTCAAATCGGTCCCAATCTTTTAATGGGATTTGATTTTGCATCATATGGTTGCGCCAAGCATTTAATTGTGCAGAAAACATACTTGTATGGGGTATACTATTTATTGAAGAGAGAAAGAATGGAGCACCGGGCTTTAAGCGACTACTAATTTCATTAAGTAACTCTTGTTTCTCTTTCAAAGTTGGGATGAAGTGAAGAACAAGCATACAAGTAGCAGCGTCAAATAATGGATTGGTTAATAATGAATGAACAGTTCCATGTACAAAGTGAATTTGATTTTGTATGCTTTCGTTTTCAATTCTTTTTTTAGCTAACTGTAGCATGCTTTCAGATGGATCAACACCTGTAAAAGATAAGTTGCTATTTTGTTTCCCTATTGAGAGAATTTCTTGTCCACCACCAGCACCTATTACTAGTAAATTTGGATTCATATTTTCTTTAGGGAATGTAGTAAGTAGAAAATGATTCATCATGTCATAAAGGGTAAAATATCCAGGGATTTTCAACGGAATTGTTCGTTCATACGTATGTACAGTACAATCATTCCAGCTCATTTTTTAGCCTCCTCTTTTACAATAAAGTTTCACTTTATTATGAAATGGAATGGTTAGAGGAAACAATCCCATAAATCTGGGGGGAATAAAGATGATTTATGAACAAGCAACGAAAGAAATAACAGTGTTAATGAAAAGCGAGAGTTCAACTAGACAATTGGTTTACTAGCAAATTTAATTAGTGCATGGGCACTTATGAGACAAGGTGATGTAAAAAATAACGTGAATTTACGTAGCGCGTATTTACATGTTCTTGGAGATGCTTTAGGATCAGTGGGAGCATTAGTTGCGGGTGCACTTATGTCATTATTCTCATGGTATATTGCAGATCCAATTATTTCAGTAGTTGTAGCTTTATTAATTTTAAAGAGCGCGTGGGGAGTAACAAAACATTCCATTCATATACTTATGGAGGGTACACCAGTTGCAATTGAACTAGAGAAAGTGAAGCAAGCGATTAAAGGAGTAGAAGGTGTACGTGATTTACATGACCTTCATATTTGGACAATTACATCTGGATTAGATGCATTAAGTGTCCATGTAATGATTGATAAAAAACAGGATGATCAAGAAGTACTTCAACATATTATTGATATGCTAAAAAAAGAGTTCCATATTGAACATGCTACAATTCAAATTGAAACACTGAACATTAAACATAATGAAATGATTGTCTAATAAAATGCAAACAAAAGGCTATGGGGAAGTTCTCCATAGCCTTTTGTTTGCTCAAGTAGAATTGTTCTTTTTGAACGTTTTGTTTCAACTTTTCGTCTAAAGAGACAAAAAGTTGTCACAATTCGGTCACAATTAGCATAAACATAAAATAGACGAAATGAACTTATTTCCAAAAAGGCTTGATTCATTCCATTCATGATTAGTAGAGCTGAAAAAGCATGGATTAAAAGTTCACTATATTCTCAAGGAGGTAGATCGTATGAAAACTATTCTTGCTATCGCTGGGCTTATTTGGGTTTTATCACATGGCATTCCAATTTATGAAGGAGAACAAATTCGCAGTGCTCTAAATAAAAATTTTAATGAATATCACGTTATTGATCGGCAAGATAATGTTGTGACAGTTCGTGTAAATGACTGTTTTCATACGGTAACCGTTGAAGGAACTTCTGTAGTGAATGATACAAAAGTATGTGATCAGCAGTAATTATATATAGGCAGAAAAGAGTCTCAATTTATACGTGTATAAATTGAGGCTTTTATATTTATGGATGGATAATAAGCGGAGATAGATAATCTACGCTTATTATTCTTTTTTGAAAAAAGGAAAGGGTATCATGAAAATTGAGACTGAGAAGCTAATAAATTGTTAAGAATAAGCATAGAGCGGAAATATACTCATATGGGGTATCATACATAGATAATTAATGCTATAATTGGTATACTCGTAAAAGCAATTGTTTTATTGGATGAAGAGAAACTTTAAGAAGGTGATAATATGGATCATAAAGAGCATGAAGCGGTAACACATAGATCAGAAAAAGAAAAAGAACAAATTATAAATAGATTAAAGAGAATTGAAGGACAAGTCCGCGGTATTCAAAATATGATTGAAAATGATCGTTATTGCGTGGATATTTTAGTGCAAATTTCAGCGATTAATGCAGCGATGAAAAAAGTAGGAATGGGTGTATTAAAAAACCATACAAGTCATTGTGTTTCAGGCGCTATTAAAGATGGCAATGGTGACGAAGCAATTGAAGAATTAATGACGGTATTTGAACGTTTTTCAAAAGCATAAAAACAAGCTAGTATGTCACTGGCTTGTTTTTTTGTTTACCTTTATATAGGATTTTGGGGTATTGGTGTGAAAAAGTGTGTGTAAAATAAACTTTTAGAAAATAATTGAAAAATCATGATACAAAACCATTGATTACCTTAGGGGGGTATGGTAAGATGTAATTGTGATTAACAAACAATGAAGAAACAAGAGGAGGATTTTAAATGGAACAGTTAACATTACAAGTTGAAGGTATGTCTTGTGGACATTGTGTAAATTCAATTGAAAGCAGTGTGAAAGAACTAAACGGTGTTGAACAAGTGAAAGTTCAATTAGCAGAAGGAACTGTTGAAGTTACTATCAACTCATCAGTTGTAACGTTAAAAGATATCGTTGCTGTAATTGAAGATCAAGGGTACGATGTTCAATAATTATTTTTAGATATGGAAATAAATCGTACTTTATAGGAAGTACGATTTATTTTGTTAATAATTATACCTTGTGAGGGTATATAGAGGTGAGAGACATGAATGAACAAAAAGAGGCCAATCTTCAAATATCAGGAATGACATGTGCGGCATGTGCGAATAGAATTGAAAAAGGTCTGAAAAAAGTAGAAGGTGTTCATGATGCAAATGTAAATTTTGCACTTGAAAAAACAAAAATAATGTATGATCCCCAAAAAACAAATCCGCAACAATTTAAGGAAAAAGTTGAATCGTTAGGATATGGAATTGTCAGTGATAAAGCTGAGTTTACTGTTTCAGGGATGACATGTGCAGCATGTGCAAATAGAGTAGAAAAGCGTTTAAATAAGTTAGAAGGTGTGAACGGAGCGACAGTAAATTTCGCTTTAGAATCAGCTACAGTAGATTTTAATCCTGATGAAATTAATGTAAATGAAATGAAGAGTGCAATTACGAAATTAGGATATAAATTAGAAGTGAAATCAGATGAGCAAGATGGATCAACTGATCATCGCTTACAAGAAATTGAGAGACAAAAGAAGAAATTTATCATTTCGTTTATTTTATCATTTCCGTTATTGTGGGCAATGGTAAGTCATTTCTCATTTACATCGTTTATTTATTTACCTGATATGCTTATGAACCCTTGGGTGCAGCTAGCTCTTGCAACTCCAGTTCAGTTTATCATTGGTGGGCAGTTTTATGTTGGGGCTTATAAAGCGTTACGAAATAAAAGCGCCAATATGGATGTTCTCGTGGCACTTGGAACATCGGCCGCCTATTTCTATAGTGTATATTTAAGCATTCAATCTATCGGTTCTTCGGAACATATGACAGATTTATATTTTGAAACGAGCGCGGTACTTATTACACTAATTATTTTAGGTAAATTATTTGAGGCGAAAGCAAAAGGACGCTCGTCAGAAGCAATTAAAAAATTAATGGGATTACAGGCGAAAACCGCTACTGTTGTACGAGATGGAACAGAAATAAAAATTTTAATCGAAGAAGTGGTAGCTGGTGATATCGTTTATGTAAAACCAGGTGAAAAAATCCCAGTAGATGGGGAAATTGTAGAAGGAAAGTCAGCGATAGATGAATCGATGTTAACAGGTGAAAGTATTCCAGTTGATAAAACAATTGGGGATGGAGTAATCGGTTCTACAATAAATAAAAATGGCTTTTTAAAAGTGAAAGCAACTAAGGTAGGAAGAGATACTGCATTAGCTCAAATTATTAAAGTAGTAGAAGAGGCTCAAGGTTCAAAAGCTCCTATTCAAAGGGTAGCAGATCAAATTTCAGGTATTTTCGTACCGGTTGTAGTTGTGATTGCTATTATTACATTTGCAGTGTGGATGCTATTTGTTACACCTGGTGATTTTGGCGGAGCACTTGAGAAAATGATAGCCGTACTTGTTATCGCTTGTCCGTGTGCATTAGGTCTTGCAACGCCTACGTCTATTATGGCGGGATCAGGAAGATCGGCTGAGTATGGCATTTTATTTAAAGGCGGGGAGCATTTAGAAGCAACCCACCGATTAGATACAGTTATTCTAGATAAAACAGGTACTGTTACAAATGGGAAGCCGGTGCTAACAGATGTAATTGTAGCGGATGGATTCCACGAAGAAGAAATACTACGTTTAGTAGGAGCGGCAGAAAAAAATTCTGAACACCCACTTGCAGAAGCGATTGTAGAAGGAATTAAAGAAAAGCAAATTGATATCCCGAGTTCAGCAACGTTTGAAGCAATTCCAGGATTCGGTATTGAATCAGTTGTAGAAGGGAAACAATTATTAATTGGTACACGTCGATTAATGAAGAAATTCGATATTGATATTGAAGAAGTTTCTAAATCGATGGAAGCGCTAGAACGAGAAGGAAAAACAGCGATGCTTATTGCGATCAATAAAGAATATGCTGGTATAGTTGCCGTTGCGGATACTGTAAAAGATACTTCAAAAGCAGCTATCGCAAGACTTAAGAAAATGGGTCTAGACGTTGTTATGATTACAGGAGATAATACACAAACTGCTCAGGCAATTGCTAAGCAAGTTGGTATTGATCACGTAATTGCAGAAGTATTACCAGAAGGAAAAGCTGAAGAAGTGAAAAAACTGCAAGCGCAAGCTAAGAAAGTAGCAATGGTTGGAGATGGAATAAATGATGCTCCTGCACTGGCTACGGCGGATATCGGTATGGCAATTGGAACAGGTACGGATGTAGCGATGGAAGCGGCAGACATTACGTTAATCCGTGGTGATTTAAATAGTATTGCTGATGCAATCTTTATGAGCAAGATGACGATAAGAAATATTAAGCAAAATTTATTCTGGGCACTAGCTTATAATGGGTTAGGAATCCCGATTGCAGCGTTCGGTTTCTTAGCACCTTGGGTTGCTGGAGCTGCGATGGCATTTAGTTCTGTATCCGTTGTATTAAATGCATTACGACTACAAAGAGTGAAATTAAAAAAATAAAAATCTATAGAGTAATTGCATATGCTTTTAAACAAAAAACAATACTTTGAAATAAGTATTGTTTTTTGTTTATATAGAAAGAAAAAAGATATAATAAAGCAGAAATATTGAATACTAGATGGTAGAAAAGTTAAATGATAGTCTAGTAAGGAGGTTCATATATGTTAAAAGACACGATCATTAGAACATTCCATAAAGAGGATTTAGAACAAGTATTACAGTTGTTCTATGAAACAGTTCATACAATTAATGCAAAAGATTATAATGTATTACAGCTACAGGCATGGGCACCAGAGCGACTAGATAGAGAAAGTTGGTTAAATTCTTTAGAGAAGAATATTAGTTATGTAGCGGATCATAACGGTGTGATAGTGGGATTTGGGGATTATAATGATGAGTATTATGTAGATCGTCTCTTTACTCATAAAGATTATCAAGGGAAAAGGATAGCGTCATACATACTACAGAAGTTAGAAAAAGAAGCAGTGAACTTGGGGCATAGGGAGATATATACAGAAGCGAGTATTACAGCAAAACCTTTCTTTGAAAATAAAGGTTTTATTTGCATAAAGGAACAAAAGAAACAACATAATGGTCAGATTTTTACTAATTATGTAATGAAAAAAATAGCCCTCTCATAGACGAGAAGGCTATTTTTTCATTATTTTACAGCTTCTTTTAGTTCTTTACCAGCTTTGAAAGCAGGTACTTTAGAAGCTGCGATTTGCATTTCTTCACCAGTTTGTGGGTTACGGCCTGTACGAGCAGCTCTTTCGCGAACTTCGAATGTACCGAATCCGATAAGTTGTACTTTTTCACCAGCAGCTAAAGTGTTAGTGATTGATTCTACTACAGTTTGTACAACTACAGTAGCTTCTTTTTGAGAAATCTCAGCGTTTTGTGCTACGTTTTTAATTAATTCTGTTTTGTTCATGTTTTTCACCTCATATGTAAATAATGCTATTTAAGTTGTTATTATAACGTATAAAACATTCGAGAACAAGTGTACGCACATATATTCGTAAAAAAAATGAAATTTGTAATATTTTTTAGAGCCACTGTATAGACAGTTCATTTAAGCGGATACAGATTGTTTCTTTAATTCGGTTTGCTCTTTATTGGAAGGCAGTTTCTTATTATAAGATATAAAATAAGGTAGTGCTACAAATAACATACCTCCTACTAAGTTTCCGAAGAAAACAAAAATGAAGTTTGGAAAGTATTCACTCCAAGTTAACCGACCGGCAAAAATTACAGCTGGGATAACAAACATATTGGCTACAACGTGTTGAAATCCAATCGCAACAAAAGTCATAACTGGGAACCAAATGCCGATAATCTTTCCGATAAATTCTTTACTTCCCATACTGAGCCAAACAGCTAAACAAACGAGCCAATTACATCCGATTGCAGAAATGAAAGCTTGTAGTGGTGTATCTTGTAGTTTAGCTTGCGCAATAGAAACAGTTTTCGCTAAAAAAGCACCCTCTGTTAATCCGACAATATGACCGAAAAAATAAGCAACGAATATAGCACCTATGAAGTTGCTAAACGTAACAATAACTAAATTTCGAATGAAGTGAAATAAGTCGATTTTTTTATGAAGCCACGCCATTGAAACGGTCATCATATTGCCAGTTACTAACTCACCGCCTGCAAGAATAACGAGTATAAGACCGATTGGGAATACAGCGGCGCCTAGAAAACTAGTAAATGATCCCCAAGATTTTGGCATTGTTCCAATAACATGAATATCGAGTAAATACCCTAATGCTATGAAAGCACCACCAAAAAAACCGAGAATTAACATAGGAAGTAATGATAAATGAGCTTTTTTTCTTCCGGAATTAGCAGCAAGTTCCGTAATTTCTTCTGGTGTAAATACAGACATGAATAATCTCTCCTTAATAAGATGATGAAATGAATAGATGTAATATTTCTAAGAATCTACGTATTATAAAAATATGTTATGACTTCTGTATAAATTTGTCAAAGTGAATGGAGATAGAATTGGATATAACTAACAATGTTCGTGTTGTCACATTAATGTAACAATAAGGCTTTAAAGTACTTCTAGAGGTGAGAACATGCATACGCATCATGTGAAAAAAGAACAAAAAAAATCAATCGTCAAGATATTTATAATCAGTTTCATAAGCATAGTAATGATTTCAATAAGTTTGTATTTCTATGCGACAGAAATAGAACGGAAACTAGTAACAGTTACGTGGAATGAAATAGAAGCTTCTACAATTCCTAAAGAGTTTAATAATAAGAAAATATTACAATTCTCGGATGTACATTTAGGGCCAGAATTTACACTGAAACAACTAGAAAATTTGGTGGAGAAGATGAATGCGTTACATCCAGATGTAGTAGTTTTTACAGGGGATTTAATAGATAAGTTTGGATCGTATAAAGCCGAAAGAGAAGAGGCGAAAGGTATTTTACAGAAAATACATGCGCCCTTAGGGAAATATGCTGTGTTTGGGAATCATGATAGGGGCGGGGGAGGTAGTTTATTTTATAAAAAGTATATGGAGGAAGCTGGTTTTTCTGTGTTAGTAAATGAAGTGCAGAAAATTAAAGTGGAAAACGGCAAATATATTACAATATCAGGTTTGGATGATTTTCTATTAGGGAAGCCGCAAATAGATTCAACTTTAAAAAACTTGAAACAAAATGATTTCAACATGTTATTAGTACATGAGCCGGATGTTGTAACCAAAATCAATCGTTATCCAGTTAATCTTCAACTGTCAGGACATAGTCACGGAGGACAAGTCCAAATTCCTTTTGTAGGTCCGTTAATTACTACCAAACTAGCTGAGAACTATGTTGAAGGTATGTATGAAGTAGAGGGGAAGAGTAAGCCGTTATATTTATATGTAAATCGTGGCATTGGGACTACTAGGATGCCTGTTAGATTTTGGAGTGTACCTGAACTTTCAGTTTTTGTATTGAAGCAAAATAGTGACTAGAATGGTAGCGGGACTTTCAGAGAAAGTTCTTTTTTTATTGATTAAACACAGAATATTATGTAACTTTTATTTAAAGTGTTAAAAAAGAAAGGGGCATTTCTATGATAGAAACATGGCATAAAGAATTGGAAAGTTTATATAACCAAATGGTTTTGTGGCGAAGAGATTTTCATCAATACCCAGAGCTATCGTTTCAAGAAATAGAAACATCGAAAAAAATAGCTGAAATCTTAAAAAGCTTTCATATTAATGTGACAACAGATGTTGGGGGAAGAGGGATAATCGGCGTAATTGAGGGTGGAAAACCTGGGAAGACGATAGCGCTACGTGCTGATTTTGATGCGCTACCTATTCAAGATGAAAAGCAAGTTTCATATAAATCAAAGGTTCCTGGCGTAATGCATGCTTGTGGGCATGATGGACATACAGCAACACTTTTAGGAGTTGCAAAAATATTAAGTGACCATAGAGATCAGCTTTCTGGAAAAATAGTTCTTATACATCAACATGCAGAAGAGAAAGAGCCTGGCGGAGCAATTGCTATGATTGAGGATGGGTGTTTAGATGGTGTAGATGTTGTGTTTGGAACACATTTATCTTCTCAAATGCCTTTAGGAATGGTTGGATCGAAAGCTGGAGCAATGATGGCAGCAGCTGATTCTTTTGAAGTGAAGGTTCAAGGGCGAGGTGGTCATGGAGGTATGCCGCATCATACTGTAGATGCTATTATCGTTGCAACGCAAGTTATTAATCAATTACAACTTTTAGTTAGTAGAAAAGTAGATCCGCTTCAATCTGCAGTATTAACAGTAGGCACATTTCATGCTGGTCAAGCAGATAATATTATTGCAGATACTGCTACATTTACAGGGACCATTCGAACGCTAGATCCTGAAGTGAGAGAATATATGGAGAAGGAATTTAAACGAGTTGTTGAAGGGATTTGTCAGTCTCTTCATGCTGAAGTTACTATTCAATATAAACGAGGCTATCCAATATTAATAAATCATGTAGATGAAACACGTCATTTTATGACGGTTGCGGAACATGATCTTGGCAGAGAAAGGGTCATGGAAGTACCACCTATTATGGGGGGAGAAGATTTTGCATACTACTTAGAACATGTTCCTGGAGCATTTTTCTTCACAGGTGCGGGTAATGAAGAAATAGGAGCGACATATCCACATCATCATCCTCAATTTGATTTTGATGAACGAGCGATGTTAATTGGTGGTAAATTACTTTTAAGTCTTGTGAATAGTTATGTAAGAGATGAAAAAGAATCTTTTCATCATGTAGAAGTGAAAAAGTAATTTACATAAATAAAAAACAACAATAGGCCCTATAACCTATTGTTGTTTTTTATTATTTTTGCAAGGGAAGACCATCAAAATATGTTCTGTAATTATTAGAGAATTCAAAGTTGTTTTTTGCATCCCAATTAATAGACCAAGACATTAAACCGCGAAATGCAGGATAGCCACTC
Organism: Bacillus cereus group sp. RP37; assembly: GCF_040459695.1. NCBI lineage: Bacteria > Bacillati > Bacillota > Bacilli > Caryophanales > Bacillaceae > Bacillus > Bacillus cereus group sp. RP37. The sequence goes on from NZ_JARVHP010000001.1 coordinate 1,726,095, forward strand.
TGGTTAGAAATTTTATACTTTCCTCCGAACGGAACCCCTTTAATAATATAATTTAAAGCTTTTTTCATTTCAGTCGGAGAAATATATCCGCCACTTGGAGCTGCCGCTGGTGCTGCAGGAAGTCCAATCATTACCTGATCTGAACGAAGAGCTGGGAAAATGTTATTTGCATTACCACCTACAGGAAAACCATGTAAGAGCATGTCTGCCATAGCGACCTCGTAGTCTGCAGTACCTTGATTGTAATTATTACCGTCCATTCCAATCCCGCTACCAGCGTTGTAGTGTTGAACGTGAATGTATGTTAGTTTGTCTTTCACTCCGTAAATAATCGGTAAATATGCTCCCCAGATGCTTCCGTATGCGCTATAACCACCTTGAACATAAGCTGTTTCAGGAGCCATGCTTAATAGAAAATCTGGACCATAATGATCTGAGATTGTCCGAATAGCTGAAATAAGATTTACGATTTGAGGAGTAGTTGGGTTTTTGAAATTAGTGTCATTTCCGTTTAAGTAAACTCCTGACTCAAGGTCAATATCTATTCCATCAAAACCGTATTTATCGATCAGAGATTGTATGGAATTAATAAAACGTAGCTTAGCGGCATTGTCAGGAAGTAAAACGATCCCATTTTGTCCACCTATGGAAAGAACTACTTTTTTTCCTTTGTTTTTTAAATAAGAAATATCTGATTTGAACTCTGCATCCGTACCATACACAGGAGAAAATTCAACAGTGGAACGATCACTCCCAGTTTCACCGAAAGATACATTGATTACATCCCATTTTGGTGAAACGTCTCTTAATTTAATAATGCCAGTACCGTTATCAAAGTTATGCCAGTATCCAACGAGTAATTTTGATCCTAAATTGTTTGCTGCTTGTGCTTGAAAGGGAGCTAGCGGTAGCAGTAAGAAAATTACTAAAGTACAACAAATGAATTTGAACTTGTTTAACATATCAACACTCCTATACAAAAAGTTGTCTAGATGTATAATCTTGTTTATTTGATAATATCTGAAAATTCATTCTTTTGTAAGGTGACTATAATTTTCTCAACAATTGTATATGGGAAATTATTAAACCTAATGTAATAATTTCTGAAGGAGGTCGAATTGTGATTGTTAAATTCAGAATATTTTGATATATTTTAAAGTATAGGACAAGATTTTTCGCATAATACTCTTACATAAAGTGAAACTTTAATCAGTGGGGGTTTTGTTCATCCCCCGCTGATTATCAGCCCTCACCAATCGGGCTTTTACGGGCAGTAGATCCCCATCTAACTTCATTGCTTCCGCTGAATTTTGAGATGGGGGTCTTACTGCCTGTTAATGCGTGATAAATTTCAAAATTAAGTTTGGAAGGGGATGTACAAGAGTTGGATAAAAATCTTAAGAAAGACCTTAAAATACGCCACATTACAATGATCTCAATCGGTGGCGTAATAGGAGCCGGTTTGTTTGTTGGAAGTGGGGCGGTTGTGCATTCAGCAGGGCCAGGTTCTATCGTTTCATATGCATTAGCAGGACTTCTAGTTATTTTCGTTATGAGAATGCTTGGGGAAATGGCAGCTATTAACCCGACAAGTGGGTCATTTGCAACATATGCAAGAGAAGCAATTGGTCCATGGGCAGGTTATACAATTGGGTGGCTATATTGGTTTTTCTGGGTAATTGTTATTGCAATAGAAGCTACAGCAGGTGCTGGTATTATTCAATACTGGATTCCAGAAATTCCACTCTGGCTATTAAGCTTAATATTAACGATTTTATTAACATTGACGAATGTTTTCTCGGTGAAATCATTTGGAGAGTTTGAATATTGGTTTTCTTTTATTAAAGTAATAAGTATTGTTTTGTTCCTTTGTCTTGGACTAGCTGTTATTTTAGGGTTTGTACCAGGAACGGAAGCACCTGGCACCTCGAATTTAGTAGGGCAAGGAGGATTTATGCCAAATGGTATAAGTTCGGTGCTACTTGGAATTACCGTCGTTATATTTTCATTTATGGGATCTGAGATTGTTGCGGTAGCAGCCGGAGAGTCTGCTGAACCTGTAAAAGCAGTCAAAACAGCAACAAATAGTGTGATTTGGCGTATTCTCGTATTTTTTATTGGTTCTATTGCTGTAGTCGTTACACTCCTCCCATGGAATTCAGCAAACATATTAAAAAGTCCATTCGTAGCGGTACTGGAACATATAGGAATACCTGCGGCAGCGCAAATTATGAATTTTATTGTTCTAACAGCCGTACTTTCTTGTTTAAATTCGGGTTTATATACAAACTCAAGAATGCTTTTTTCGATGGCAGAAAGAGGAGATGCTCCAAAGGTATTTTTGAAATTGAACAGTAGTGGTGTTCCAGTTCGAGCGGTTTTATTTGGAACTTTCTTTGCTTACATTGGAGTTGTTTTTAGTTACATATCTCCAGATAAAGTATTTTTATTTTTAGTGAATGCATCTGGCGGGATTGCGTTACTCGTTTATCTCGTTATAGCAATTTCACATTTAAAGATACGTAAAAAAATGGGACAAGCGGAACAACAAAATTTGAAAGTGAAAATGTGGCTTTTTCCGTATGTAACGTATGTTACAATTGCCGCTATTATAGCAGTTTTAGTTGCAATGCTTGCAATTGAATCTTTACGTTCACAAGCACTATTAACGATGCTTGTTACTATTCTTATAATAATTTCTTATTTTATTTTTAATAGAAATAAAAATAGTACAGTGTTGTATCCAAAAAGTAGGGATGAAGAATCCGTTCGCTTCTAATTTCTTGTTTTTGAAGAAAAGGTACATCCAATCATTGCTAGAAAAGATTCATATATAAGTAAAGAAAAGAGTAATTACTATTGTCATAGTGAATATAAACTTTTTTCTTGACTTTTTATACGAAGGCGAGCAGAATGGTAAAAAAGGAAGGGGGGATGACGATGGAAGAGTACGTATTAGAGCTGTATAACCTGTTATATACGACAGAATGGCAAGATATTGTTTCGTTTCTAGGAATAGTATTTTGTATGAAAATTGTAATTGTATATATGGAAGAGCAAGGTATGTTCTATTCCTTCTCATCTCCGTTCGATGTGCAACGCGAGCCGTTGCTGAACTATGCCAAGGTAAATTACGAACAATTTCCTTTTGTAATTTTCTTTATGATTCGATTTATAACAGCAATTGTAAAGAAAAAGGAAAGTGACGATGAAGAGTACCACTCAACTTGTAATATAGCGACTGCTCTATAAGCTAAATACAAGGAGGAGATTTATATGTGGTTTCGATTTCTTATGATTGGTTTCTTTTCATTAACAGCAATTTCTTTAATGGGATATCAAGTGTCTGAAATTTATCAAGCATATAGCAATACGTTTTTTAACAAAAACTAATTACATTGCTATTTAAATAATAAAGCGATAAAATCCTTCTTAAGAAGTTTTGTTAAGAAGGATTTTTTTCTTTGCTCTGTCTTACTGTGTCAAACTATTGTCACATTTACACTGTGAATAGTATGTTAAAATAGTGAGGTTACGTATACATATTTGAAGGAAGAGGGAGTGACCATTTTGGTGGATCAATCAACAAATCAGAAAAGCTATGCTCCTATTGTGATAACGCTTTCTGTAATTGTAAATGCGATTATTTTATTTTTGTTCTTTGGACCTGTTGGCTATGAAGGAGAAGTACATTTTGATGTAACAATTTTACCAATGTTAAATGCAATTTTTAATAGCTTTACGTTCGTATTCTTATTAGCAGCGTTATACTCTATTATTAAAAAGAATGTGAAAATGCACCGTGGTTTCATCCTGGCAGCATTTACAACGACGTTGCTATTTTGTGTTTCTTATTTATCGTATCATTACTTGGCGCCAGCAACACATTTTGGTGGGGAAGGATTCATTAAATATGTGTACTTCATTATTTTAATTACACATATTATCCTTGCAGCAATCATTGTACCACTTGCATTATTTGCGCTTGTATTTGGTTTTACAAATCAATTAACACGTCATCGTAAAATTGTACGTTGGACGATGCCGATTTGGTTATATGTAAGTTTATCTGGTGTTATTGTTTACTTAATGATCTCACCTTATTATCAATAAAAAATCTCAGCCTGTAGGCTGGGGTTTTTTATTAGGCAAATATTTTTGTGAAATGAAAAAAATATGTTATACAAAAGTATAGTTGCTTTTCATATAGAAGGGATGGTAAAGGAATATGCAAAATTTTGTATTTCGTAATCCAACGAAACTTATTTTCGGTAAAGGTCAATTAGAACAGTTGAAAACTGAAATTCCACAGTTCGGTAAAAAAGTTCTTCTCGTATACGGGGGAGGCAGCATTAAAAGAAATGGTATTTATGATAATGTAATTTCTATTTTAAAAGATATAAATGCGGAAGTATTTGAATTGACAGGTGTTGAACCAAATCCGCGTGTATCAACTGTAAAGAAAGGGATTCAAATTTGTAAAGATAATGGCGTTGAATTTATTTTAGCGGTTGGCGGAGGAAGTGTAATCGACTGTACGAAGGCAATTGCAGCTGGTAGTAAGTACGATGGAGATGTATGGGATATTGTAACGAAAAAAGCATTTGCTAGTGAGGCTTTACCATTTGGTACGGTACTTACTCTTGCGGCAACAGGATCTGAAATGAATGCTGGTTCTGTAATCACAAACTGGGAAACGAATGAAAAATATGGCTGGGGTAGCCCAGTTACTTTCCCGCAATTTTCGATTTTAGATCCAGTTCATACTGCGTCTGTACCGAGGGATCAAACAATTTACGGTATGGTAGATATTATGTCACATGTATTAGAGCAATATTTCCACCATGGAACAAATACAGAATTACAAGATCGTTATTGTGAATCTGTTTTAAAAACAGTAATTGAAACTGCTCCTAAGCTTTTAAGTGATTTAGAAAATTATGAGCATAGAGAAACTATTTTATATTGCGGAACGATGGCGTTAAACGGCATTTTAGCGATGGGAGTAAAAGGAGACTGGGCAACTCATAATATTGAGCACGCAGTTTCTGCGGTTCATGATATACCACACGGGGGTGGCCTTGCAATTCTATTCCCGAACTGGATGAAGCATGTTGTAGATGAAAATGTAAGTCGTTTTAAACAGTTCGCTATTCGCGTATTCGATGTAAAAACAGATGGAAAGATTGATCGAGAAATTGCGTTAGAAGGAATTGAGGCGTTACGTCAATTTTGGACTTCAATTGAGGCGCCAGTAACGTTAGCTGATTACGGTATTGGGGAAAATGAAATTGATTTAATGGCGGATAAAGCGATGGCTTATGGTGAGTTTGGTAACTTTAAAAAATTAAATAAAGATGATGTTTTAAGTATATATAAAGCTTCTTTATAGGTGAATCGAGAAAAGAAACCCATTTGATTGTTATATCAAATGGGTTTCTTTTTGTTGTTTATAACCGTTCGTGACTGATTTTGATTATTTATGAATGTTTGTGGTTGATTTTTGTGATCGTTTTCATTATACTGTAATCAAAGAAGAGGTGAATAAAATGTTAACTCCTGAACGTCATCAAATGATATTGCAACTTGTAAAAGAGCAGAAGGTTGTTAAATTACAGCAATTAGTGGAAAGAACAGAAAGCTCTGAATCAACAATTCGTCGTGATTTAGCACAATTGGAAAAGCAAAGGTTATTAAAAAGAGTTCATGGTGGTGCTGCTGTTTTAACAGGAAAAGGACAAGAGCCGACGATGGTTGAAAAATCATCCAAAAACATTCAAATAAAAAACCAAATTGCTAAGTATGCAGCTAGCATTGTTGAACAAGGTGATTGCATTTATTTAGATGCAGGAAGTACAACATTTGAAATGATTCCATTTTTAATAAATAAAGATGTTACTGTCGTTACGAATGGACTTATGCATATTGAAGCTTTAGTTGACAATAATATTCGTGCGTATTTACTAGGCGGGATGATGAAGAGTAGGACGAAAGCTTTAATTGGTGCAATGGCGCAAGAAAGTATGCAGAAGTACCGTTTTGATAAATGTTTTTTAGGAGCGAATGGTGTACATGAACAGCTTGGTTTTACAACACCGGATCCAGAAGAGGCACTTTTAAAACAAATGGCATTAACATTAGCGAACGAAGGATATTTTTTAATTGATGAAAGTAAGTTTTCGGAAGTTGCGTTTGCGAAAATTGCCAATGTGGAAGAGGCGAATATTATTACAAAACATTTAGAAATTGATTTAGAAAAATATAAAAGACAAACCAATGTAATTGAGGCTGATAAACAATGATCTATACAGTTACTTTAAACCCATCTATTGATTATGTAGTACAAGTTAGTTCCTTCGATTTTGGCGCAGTAAATCGAGCAGAGAAAGATATGAAGTTTCCTGGAGGAAAAGGGATTAATGTTTCTCGTGTTCTCCATCGTTTAGGTGTTGAAAATATAGCGCTTGGATTTACTGGTGGATTTACCGGTCAATTTATTAAAGATGTATTACAGACGGAAGGTGTAACAACAAATTTCGTCCAAGTAGATGGAGATTCCCGAATTAATGTGAAAATAAAAGGGCAAGAAGAGACAGAATTAAATGGACAAGGTCCTAATGTGACAAATGAACAATTTGAACAATTAATGAAACAAATCGAAAGTATGAAGCAGGGAGATTGTGTGGTACTAGCTGGAAGTGTACCGGCATCTATCCCAACTACTTTTTATGAATCAATCGCAGCATTTGGGGCTGAAAAAGGTATTCGTGTAGTAGTAGATGCGAGCGGAAGTGCACTTCAGCATGTAATTAAAAATAAGCCATTTTTAATAAAGCCTAATCATCATGAACTTGGTGAGTTATTCGGAGTAGAGATTTCAACAGTAGAAGATATTTTACCGTATGGAAGAAAATTAATCGAACAAGGTGTAGAGCACGTTATCGTATCAATGGCCGGAGATGGAGCTTTATTATTTACGGCAGAAGGTATATATGAAGCAACTGTTCCAAAAGGTGTTGTAATTAATTCGGTTGGTTCTGGAGATTCTCTCGTTGCAGGATTTGTAGGTAAATATGAACAGACAAAAGACATTGAAAAGGCATTTCAATATGGCGTTGCAACGGGGAGTGCAACAGCATTTTCAGCTGATTTATGTGAAAAGGAAAAAGTAGAAGAATTATTGTCGCAAGTAATTGTAGCTAAGCGATAGGGGGAAGCAACATATGAAAATTACAGAACTATTAAAAAGGGATACAGTTATTATGAATTTGACAGCTTCAAATAAAGAAGCTGTCATAGATGAATTAGTGGAGAAATTAGCCAGCGCAAATCGTTTAAATAGTAAAGCAGAATTTAAAGAAGCTATTTTTAAGCGGGAGTCACAAAGTACGACTGGAATAGGGGAAGGGATTGCAATACCTCATGCGAAAACAAAAGCTGTTAAGCAACCAGCGATTTGTTTTGGTAGAAGTGTAAGCGGTATCAACTATGAATCACTTGACGGACAGCCAGCGCATTTATTCTTTATGATTGCTGCAAGCGAAGGGGCGAATAATACTCATTTAGAAACGTTGTCGCGCCTATCTACATTATTAATGGATGAAGGTTTTCGCAGACAATTATTAGAAGCAAAGGATGGAGAGGAACTTCTTCGCTTATTTGATGAAAAAGAGAATGAAAAAGAAGAAGGAGAGGTTGAAGTTGCAAAACCAGAAGGAAATGAACCGTACGTATTAGCAGTTACCGCTTGCCCAACTGGAATCGCTCACACGTATATGGCTGCGGATAGCTTGAAAGCAAAAGCAGCAGAGCTAGGAATAGCGATTAAAGTTGAAACGAATGGATCAACAGGTATAAAGAACGGTTTAACGAAAGAGGATATTGAAAGAGCAACAACTATTATCGTTGCGGCAGATAAACAAGTAGAAATGAACCGTTTTGCTGGGAAGCATGTCATTCAAGTACCAGTCGCTGATGGAATTAGAAAAACAGAAGTACTTCTTAATCGCGCTGTAAAACAAGATGCACCAATCTTTAAAGGGATAAAAGAAGATGGGAAGGCAGAAAGTACAGAGAAAGAAAAAGGATTAGGAATTTATAAGCATTTAATGAGCGGTGTAAGTAATATGCTTCCATTCGTTGTTGGTGGCGGAATTTTAATCGCATTAGCATTTATGTTCGGTGGAATTAAGGCGGAAGGTCCTATTGCTGAAATATTAATGACTATTGGTGGTGGAGAAAAAGGAGCCTTTTTATTCCTTGTACCAATTTTAGCTGGATTTATTGCAAGTTCTATTGCTGATCGACCTGGTTTTATGCCTGGTGTTGTCGGAGGATTTTTGGCGGCACAAGCAAATGCTGGCTTTTTAGGTGGATTAATTGCCGGTTTCTTAGCGGGGTATATTGTTTTAGGATTGAAAAGATTGTTTTCAGGATTACCAGTACAGTTAGAAGGAATTAAACCTGTTTTGTTATATCCGGTCTTTGGATTGTTAATTACAGGGGTTGTTATGCAAAAAGTAGTAAACCCACCTGTAGTAGCATTAAATGAAATGTTAACAGGATGGTTGAATGGTTTGAGTGGAACGAATGCTATATTATTAGGTCTTATTCTAGGTGGCATGATGGCGATTGATATGGGTGGTCCAATTAATAAAGCCGCATTTACATTTGGTATCGCTGCAATAGAAGCGAAGAACTTTGGAGTACACTCTGCTGTTATGGCTGGTGGTATGGTACCGCCATTAGCGATTGCATTCGCAACTACCTTCTTTAAATCAAAGTTTACTGAAGCAGAACGTAAATCGGGTTTAACAAATTATATTATGGGAGCATCGTTTATTACTGAAGGTGCGATTCCGTTTGCAGCTGCAGATCCGGTTCGAGTAATAGTAAGTTGTGTTGTTGGTTCAAGTATTGCGGGTGCATTATCTATGTTATTCCAAATTACATTACCAGCACCGCATGGTGGATTGTTTGTTATCGCATTAGTAAATAAACCGGTGTTATATATTTTCTCGATATTCATAGGGACAGTTGTTTCTGCTCTTATGATGGGAATTTGGAAAAAGAAAGTTAAATAACACATGTAAAGGGAGCAGCTTTTATGAGCTGCTCTCTTTTATTACAAAAAAGGAGGTTAATAATTGGAAAATGATGATTTTTGGTAAAAGATGTAATGAAATATGATTTTTTTGTAACAAAAAAGTAATACTGTAATTTTTTTTGGAAAAAAATTCTGGTGCTTGTATGTGGAAAATATATGAAAACTATTGAGAATTCTATTGGAAATGGAATTCATTAATATGGAAATTTATGTTACAACTCATTAATCGTGTATTACGAATGGTTTGTAATTGTGTGATTTCTAAAAATCCTAAAAATCTGTTGCTATAATGAAAATACGAAAACAAAGCAAATGGAGGCTATTCATGAAAAAATTATTAGGTATAGCAACGGCGGCAGTTTTTGGTCTTGGGATTTTTGCGGGTTCTGCGAAAGCAGAAACAATTGTAACAACAGACGTATTAAATGTTAGAGAAAACCCAACTGCAGAGTCAAAACTTGTAGGTAAAATGTTAAGTGGGAATAAATTAGATGTTATAAATACAGAAAACGGATGGGCAAAAATTAAATTAAATGGTAAAGAAGCGTTTGTAAGTGCTGAATTTACAAAAAGTACATATTATGTAACGGCGGGCGTGTTAAATGTTCGTGCTGGAGCGAATACTGACTCTGAAATTCTTGGTAAACTGAATAAAGATGATGTAATTGAAACGACAAATCAAGTTCAAAATGAATGGTTACAATTTGATTATAATGGAAAAACAGGATATGTTCACGTGCCATTTCTAACAGCGACGGCACCTGTGATTGAAAAGAAAGAAGTTGTAACGCAAGAAGAAGCACCGGTAAGAGTAAATACGCCGGTTAAAAATAATAAAGTAGTTAAGAGCACAGAGTCTGTTAAGAATGTAGAAACAAGTAAACCTGTGGCAAAAGAGAAGTCAACTGCGAAACAAGTTGCTAAATCTACTGAAACAAGTGCACCTGCTGGTGGACGTGAAATAACAGTAGAAGCGACAGCGTATACAGCAGATCCAAGTGAGAATGGTACGCATGGTGGTCGTGTATTAACTGCAATGGGGCATGATTTAACAGCGAATCCGAATATGAAAGTAATTGCTGTTGATCCTAAAGTAATTCCACTTGGATCAAAAGTATGGGTAGAAGGATATGGAGAAGCGATTGCTGGAGATACTGGTGGTGCGATTAAAGGAAATCGTATTGATGTTTTAGTCGGTTCAGATGGTAGTGCTAATAGCTGGGGGCGTAAATCTGTAAAAGTGAAAGTTATCAAGTAGTATATGTATTAATATAAAAGGCGGTTGCTTGAAAGTATGTAAGCAACCGCCTTTTATGGATTATTGAAAAGGATAAATCGTTTTACCTGTAATAATTTTATATGCACTGCAAAATTGATTTTGAATATAATCTGTATTTTTATTTTCTGGATGTAATGTTGTTTCTTGGAGAGTAGAATGAAAAGAACGTAGCAAACAATTTAAGGCGAAATATAATTCTTCTTGTGAGCAATTTTGTTCCTTTGTAGCAGTAGCTAAAATGAGGTCTTTTGTCAAAGATGAAAAATTGATAGTGGATTGTTCCATAGTTAACTCATCCTCTCGAAGGTATTTTTAATCATGTATATGACGAATTGGACAAACTATGTTCTTTTTTATTTATAATTTCATGTACCGAAATGAAAGAACTTGCAATCATGCCGTTAAAATTGGTAAGATTGGATATAATCAATAGATGGAGTACATTACATAAAGAGAGTTGAATGATATGGGAGAAGTGCAACGTGAAAAAGTTGCTGTCATCATTGGACCAACTGCTGTTGGAAAGACGAAGTTAAGTATTGATCTTGCCAAAGCGTTGAATGGTGAAATTATAAGTGGAGATTCCATGCAGATTTATCGTACGATGGATATTGGAACTGCAAAGGTGACGAAAGAAGAGATGGACGGAATTCCACATTATATGGTCGATATAAAAAATCCGGAAGAATCATTTTCTGTTGCCGAATTTCAAGAACGTGTTCGTAAGCATATTCGAGAGATTACAGAGCGTGGTAAATTGCCGATTATCGTAGGTGGAACTGGTCTGTACATACAATCTGTTTTATTCGATTATCAGTTTACGGATGATGCTGGTGATACGATATACCGAGAACAAATGGAAAAGTTAGCATTAGAACGTGGTGTGGAATATGTACATAAAAAATTACAAGAAGTAGACCCAGAAAGCGCGGAGCGTATTCATGCAAATAATGTACGCCGTGTCATTAGAGCGCTAGAAATTTTCCACACGACGGGTGAAAAAATGAGTGATCAACTTGAAAAACAAGAAAACGAGTTATTATACGATGTTTCCTTGATTGGCTTGACAATGGATCGAGAAATACTATACGATCGCATTAACTTACGAGTTGATATAATGATGGACCAAGGTTTATTAAAAGAAGTAGAAGGATTGTATAATAGAGGGATACGAGATTGTCAATCTATTCAAGCGATTGGGTATAAAGAGATATATGATTATTTTGAGGATCGTGTCTCTTTAGAAGAAGCGGTATCACAATTAAAGACGAATTCACGTCGTTATGCAAAGCGTCAATTAACGTGGTTCCGTAATAAGATGGATGTCACATGGTTTGATGTTACAGACGGTGAAAAAACGTCAGAAATTTTACGATACATAGAAGGAAAGTTACAACTAAAGTCGAATAATAGTAAGTAGAGAAAAAGAGGAGGATTCGACATGAAGCAATCAATCAATATTCAAGATCAGTTTTTAAATCAACTCCGTAAAGAAAATACGTTTGTTACGCTGTACTTATTAAATGGTTTCCAGCTTCGTGGATTAATTAAAGGATTTGATAATTTTACAGTCCTACTGGAAACAGAAGGTAAGCAGCAGCTTATTTATAAACATGCAATTTCTACATTTGTACCACAAAAAAATGTTTCCATTGAATTAGAGTAGTAATGAATTATTGTACATAACAAAAAAAGAGCGAGTTTTTCGCTCTTTTTTTATTTGTCATAAACAATAAATAGTGAAATTTAAGCAATTCTAAATACAGTTAGACGAATGTTAGTGTTTCCTGTTGCAGGGATCGTAATCTCGTTAAGAGTAGATTGGACAGAAATGTTTGCGTTAGCTGTTAACGTTTCGATTGTAGTGAATGAAAGTGAGTCGCCTATTAGATTTGAAGAGAAGTTGTCAGTTGCGACTGCTCCATTAATTGAAATGCCTACTCCAAGAGGAGCGCATCCTGGCGCAGTTGTAGAAATAGATACGCTAATGACATAAATACCACCGTTGATAACTGTAACTGTATCTGTGCCATTAAAGATAATATTATTTACGTTAATTGCAGTACTGAAAATAAAGTTATTAAATTGTAGTACTGTTTGTTGAATGTTGTTTGTTACAACAATTGTTGCTACAGGGAAGCTAGGTCCAGTAGGCCCAGTAGGTCCGGTAACTCCTATACCAGTAGCGCCGGTAGCACCCGTGTTACCTTGAACGCCTTGAGGTCCAGTGGCACCAGTAGCACCCGTGTTACCTTGGATACCTTGAGGTCCAGTGGCACCAGTAGCACCCGTGTTACCTTGGATACCTTGAGGTCCAGTGGCACCCGTGTTACCTTGAACGCCTTGAGGTCCAGTAGCGCCGGTAGCACCCGTGTTACCTTGAGGCCCTTGAGGTCCAGTAGCGCCGGTAGCACCCGTGTTACCTTGAGGCCCTTGAGGTCCAGTAGCGCCGGTAGCACCCGTGTTACCTTGAGGCCCTTGAGGTCCAGTAGCGCCGGTAGCACCCGTGTTACCTTGAGCACCTTGAGATCCAGTGGCACCAGTAGCGCCCGTGTTACCTTGAGCACCTTGAGATCCAGTGGCACCAGTAGCGCCCGTGTTACCTTGAGGTCCAGTAGGTCCAGGAGGCCCACCAGAAGGTCCAGTAGGTCCAGTAACTCCTATCCCTGTAGCACCTGTATTACCTTGAGGCCCTTGGGATCCGGTAGCACCCGTGTTACCTTGAATGCCTTGAGGTCCAGTAGCACCTGTGTTACCTTGAGGCCCTTGAGGTCCGGTAGAACCAGTAGCGCCTGTGTTACCTTGAGGCCCTTGGGATCCAGTGGCACCAGTAGCACCCGTGTTACCTTGAACACCTTGAGGTCCAGTAGCACCTGTATTACCTTGAGGCCCTTGGGATCCGGTAGCACCCGTGTTACCTTGAATGCCTTGAGGTCCAGTAGCACCTGTATTACCTTGAGGCCCTTGGGATCCGGTAGCACCCGTGTTACCTTGAACACCTTGAGGTCCGGTAGCGCCAGTAGCACCTGTGTTACCTTGAACACCTTGAGGTCCAGTGGCACCGGTAGCGCCCGTGTTACCTTGAACGCCTTGAGGTCCAGTAGCACCCGTGTTACCTTGAACACCTTGAGGTCCAGTGGCACCAGTAGCGCCCGTGTTACCTTGAACACCTTGAGGTCCAGTGGCACCAGTAGCGCCCGTGTTACCTTGAACGCCTTGAGGTCCAGTGGCACCAGTAGCACCTGTGTTACCTTGAACGCCTTGAGGCCCAGTAGCGCCGGTAGCACCCGTGTTACCTTGAACGCCTTGAGGTCCAGTGGCACCAGTAGCACCTGTGTTACCTTGAACGCCTTGAGGTCCGGTAGCGCCAGTAGCACCTGTGTTACCTTGAACACCTTGAGGTCCAGTGGCACCGGTAGCACCAGTAGCACCTGTGTTACCTTGAACGCCTTGAGGTCCGGTAGCGCCAGTAGCACCTGTGTTACCTTGAACGCCTTGAGGTCCAGTGGCACCAGTAGCACCTGTGTTACCTTGAACGCCTTGAGGTCCGGTAGCGCCAGTAGCACCTGTGTTACCTTGAACGCCTTGAGGTCCGGTAGCGCCAGTAGCACCTGTGTTACCTTGAACACCTTGAGGTCCAGTGGCACCAGTGGCACCGGTAGCGCCAGTAGCACCCGTGTTACCTTGAACGCCTTGAGGTCCAGTGGCACCAGTAGCACCTGTGTTACCTTGAACGCCTTGAGGCCCTTGAGGTCCAGTAGCACCCGTGTTACCTTGAACACCTTGAGGTCCAGTGGCACCGGTAGCACCAGTAGCACCAGTAGCACCTGTGTTACCTTGAACGCCTTGAGGTCCGGTAGCGCCAGTAGCACCTGTAGCACCGGTAGCACCAGTAGCACCAGTAGCACCTGTGTTACCTTGAACACCTTGAGGTCCAGTGGCACCGGTAGCACCTGTGTTACCTTGAACACCTTGAGGTCCAGTGGCACCGGTAGCGCCTGTGTTACCTTGAGGTCCGGTAGCGCCAGTAGCGCCCGTGTTACCTTGAACACCTTGAGGTCCAGTGGCACCGGTAGCGCCAGTAGCACCTGTGTTACCTTGAACGCCTTGAGGTCCGGTAGCGCCAGTAGCACCTGTGTTACCTTGAACACCTTGAGGTCCAGTGGCACCGGTAGCGCCAGTAGCACCCGTGTTACCTTGAACGCCTTGAGGTCCAGTGGCACCAGTAGCACCCGTGTTACCTTGAACGCCTTGAGGTCCAGTAGCACCCGTGTTACCTTGAACACCTTGAGGTCCAGTGGCACCGGTAGCGCCTGTGTTACCTTGAGGTCCAGTAGCGCCAGTAGTGCCCGTGTTACCTCGAGGCCCAGTGGCACCGGTAGCGCCTGTGTTACCTTGAGGCCCAGTGGCACCGGTAGCGCCTGTGTTACCTTGAGGCCCAGTGGCACCGGTAGCGCCTGTGTTACCTTGAGGTCCAGTAGCGCCAGTAGTGCCCGTGTTACCTCGAGGCCCAGTGGCACCGGTAGCGCCTGTGTTACCTTGAGGTCCGGTAGCGCCAGTAGCGCCTGTGTTACCTTGAGGTCCGGTAGCGCCAGTAGCGCCTGTGTTACCTTGAGGTCCGGTAGCGCCAGTAGCGCCTGTGTTACCTTGAGGTCCGGTAGCGCCAGTAGCGCCTGTGTTACCTTGAGGTCCGGTAGCGCCAGTAGCGCCTGTGTTACCTTGAGGTCCGGTAGCGCCAGTAGCGCCTGTGTTACCTTGAAGTCCGGTAGCGCCAGTAGCGCCTGTGTTACCTTGAGGTCCAGTAGCGCCGGTAGCACCCGTGTTACCTCGAGGTCCAGTAGCGCCGGTAGCACCCGTGTTACCTCGAGGTCCAGTAGGCCCGGTAGGCCCTCTGCCGAACGAAGCTGAATTAACTAGAGTAGTTTGTAACTCTGCAATTAATTTAAGGAGTTCTTGGAGTGTACAATGATCGATTCGGAATAACTTTGTGATGTAAAGTAAATAATTAATTAAAATTTGGAGTTCAACAAATACAGCACTTGCTATGAAGGTTGGGTTTCTTAATATAGTTATTAAGTTTTTTATAATAGCTAATCCTTGCGCTTTTAGGGAGGAAGTAGCGTCTAGTGAACAAATAAATTTACTTAGTAGGTTCAATGTATCGATTAGATCTTCAATATTTTTGGGAGATGGATTTGCGAAAAGTTTGGGGATTATTTTTGTTAAATCAATAATGATTGCGCGAAATGTTCTAAGTTGTGATTTAGTAACTGGGATTGATGGGGTATTTGGAATTCGTCCGGCGCTACTTGGAAAGCATGGTTTGGAGAATTTGTTTTGACTGTCGTCATAACGAGACATTAAATCTCTCCTTTCTAATGAGAATGTGAATGAAACTCATCATAGTAGATGCAAAAATTGGTTAAATGGTCATAGTAAAATCGTTTGTTTGAAGAAAAAATAGAAAAAACGCCTTAAGATAAGGCGTTTTTTCTATTTTCTGCGTATTGATAATATCGTTTTAGTGAAATTTTTGATTTGAATCCAGCTAGTTTTATAATTTCTGACTCCGGAGTTTCTTTTTTTATTAAGTTTAAAATATAGGTGTTACGAAAATGTTGTCCTGAGATTCCTTTGCGTAAATTAGCTCTAGATACTTCAAGGCGAATCATTTTTTGGATAGCAATTTCTGTTAATCCCTTCGGTGCATCATTTTCGTATACCCATCTGTATGTTCCGCGATTAAAATCAAATGCGATAAATAATGGATCATTACTATGATATTTTGGACGAACGGGTTCAGGGATGCTTTTGTAATAAGTATATAGTTGTTTTTTGTCTTCGCTGGTTAATGTAATTGTTCTTTCTACTCCTGCGGTTGCTGGTATAGATAATGTGTTAGTTTCAAAGTGGACGTGATGCATAGTTAATGCTGTAAGTTCCTGTAAGGATAATCCATAGTCGATTAATAAGTTTAAAATAGCGATATTACGATCCATCAATAAAGGGCGCACAGGACGTTGTTTTTCTGAAAGTCCTTCTAATGAAGTGACTATATGTTTTAATCTTTTTTCTTCATCAGATGAAATGAAATCTTCATTGCGAAGCGTGCGGTCTGGTTGGATAGAAATTTCCATATTCTTTAATGGATTAGGGATGTTTAGAAAGTGATGCATTCTATTTAATACAATAAATACACGGTGCATCGTTTTCTCTGAGTAATGTCGATTCTTTTTTAAGTCGAAAAAATAATCTTCATAGTCTTTTGTACAAAGTGTAGCCCATATATTACTGGAAGGGAGCTTTTTGTTTTTTTCTAACCAATGTCCGAAATCTTCAATGTCATAAACATAACGTTTAATGGTTGAAGGTTTTCGGCCTTTATTCAATAAAAAAATAGAAAAGGCTTGTATTGTATCATGGAATTCCGTTGTCTCCATAGTCCCACCACCTTCATTATTTCTTATATTATAGCAAACTTTTCTGAAAATAGTCATTTGCAAGGGAGACAGGAATAATAATATTTGGTGAGTGGATAAAGTGAAACTTTAATCAGTGGGGATTTTGTTAATCCCTCGATGATTATCAGCCTACACCAATCGGGCATTTACGGGCAATTATCTGCCGCCTAACTTCCTAACATTTGCTGAATTTTGAGGTGGGAGTCTTACTGCTCGCAAATAGCGGGATAAAATGAGGTGATTGTATGGAACAATCGATGCGAAAGAAAAATAATAATCAAATTAACATTGTGTTAAATCATCGAAAGAAAATTTCTTTACCGGCCGCAGAAAATAAAACAGTAATTTCAAATGAAACTACAACGAAACATGAGATGCTGCAAAGAATTGAAGAAGAGATGGGGAAGCTTGTTGGGATGGATGATATAAAAAAGATAATAAAAGAAATATATGCTTGGATTTATGTGAATAAAAAAAGACAAGAAATAGGATTGAAATCTGAGAAGCAAGTACTCCATATGTTGTTTAAAGGGAATCCAGGTACAGGGAAGACAACTGTTGCTAGAATGATAGGAAAATTGTTGTTTGAGATGAATATTTTATCAAAAGGGCACTTAGTTGAAGCTGAACGTGCAGATCTTGTAGGAGAGTACATCGGACATACAGCTCAAAAAACAAGAGATTTAATAAAAAAGGCAATGGGAGGTATTTTGTTTATAGATGAGGCGTATTCATTGGCTCGAGGAGGAGAAAAAGATTTTGGGAAAGAAGCAATTGATACGCTTGTAAAACATATGGAAGATAAACAGCACGGTTTTGTATTAATTTTAGCTGGATATTCAAGAGAGATGAATCATTTTCTTTCATTAAACCCAGGACTGCAATCACGTTTTCCGTTTATAATTGAATTTGCGGATTACTCAGTAAATCAACTGTTAGAAATTGGAAAGAGGATGTATGAAGAGCGTGAATACCAGTTATCGAAAGAGGCTGAATGGAAATTTAGAGATCATTTACATGCTGTAAAGTACTCGTCGCAAATTACATCGTTTAGTAATGGACGATATGTACGGAATATTGTTGAAAAATCGATTCGTACACAGGCTATGCGGTTGCTACAAGAGGATACGTATGATAAATATGATTTAATTGGGATATCAAGTAGTGATTTGATGTTTGAAGAGGAGACGCACAGTACGTAAACTGTGCGTCTGTTTTTTTGTATAAGTGCTTTTACTCTTTTTTTGCTTTTTCTTGATAAGATTTATGGAAGCGTTCCATTTTAGCGCTTTTTTCGTGTGCAGAATTAGGATCGTGTCCAATTTGACCCACTGAGCTTTTTTGGGCACCTTTATTCACATGGTTTGTCATTTGTATTCACCTCGCTTTGAGGATTAGTATAAACATTATGTAAAGAAAAACTCATTGGAAAAGAAAAACCTCTTTACGATCTGTAAAGAGGTTAGATTGCTATTTATGCATGGAACGTTCTTTTGTATCGATACGTCTATGCGGTAAATGCCATTTGTAATGAATAGAAACCATGCGGAAGCAAACAATTAAAATGAATAAGGTATATAGAGCCCAATCGCTAACAATAATTTGAGCACCGATTAAGAAACCTGCTAAAATCGTCCAAAAGGCATATACTTCAGCTCGAAGGACGAGAGGCTTTCTTCGGGCTAAAAGATCGCGGATGATACCACCGCCAATACCAGTTAAAACAGCTGCTACGATTGTAGCGCTAATTGGTAAATTTAATTTTTGTGCATATAATGCTCCTTGTACGGCGAATGCTGATAAGCCGATAGCATCAGTGATATTTTCCCACTTTTTCCAATGTCTAATTAATTTATTAGGAAAAAGAAAAATAATCGTCATTGATAGTAGTGCGATTTGGAATAACATGTCTTGTTGCCAAAACGCGACAATCGGATAACCGATTAATAAATTACGAAGGGCACCTCCCCCAAATGCGGTTGCCATTCCTAAAATATACACCCCGAAAATATCATAATCCTCTTCCATTGCAACAATGGCTCCACTTAGTGCGAAAGCGATTGTGCCTATGATGCTAAAAATCTCCCATGCCATGAATTTTCTCCCCCGCTAACTAGATGAAATGTGCTTCCTCTGCTATTATATTAGAAGGTTTAAATTTCGAAAAGGATGAGTGAACATATTTGATGGAAGAAAAAGAAAAAGTCATATTAGTAGGCTGTCAATTGCCACAAGATGATGATGAAAAGTTTATGCATTCCATGAAAGAGCTTGCATCGCTAGCGAAGACTGCACGAGCAGAATTATTAGTGTCTACAACGCAAAAACGACCGAAGTTTCATCCGGCGACTTATATAGGTAAAGGTAAATTAGAAGAGCTTACAATGTTAACGGAAGAATTAGAACCGGATGTTATCGTATTTAATAACGAATTAACGCCGAGTCAAATTCGGAATTTATCCTCAGTATTAGATGCGAGGGTAATTGATCGAACGCAACTAATATTAGATATTTTTGCGCAACGTGCGAAGTCGAGGGAAGGTAAGCTTCAAGTAGAATTAGCTCAGTTGCAATATACAATGCCACGTCTTATGGGGCAAGGATTGTCTTTATCACGTCTTGGTGGTGGTATTGGAACGAGAGGGCCAGGTGAGACGAAACTTGAGACGGATCGTCGTCATATTCGATCACGCGTTGATGAAATAAAGAAACAACTTGCGATTGTTGTGGAACATCGAAAAAGATATCGTGAGAGAAGAAAAGATAATAAAGTATTTCAAGTTTCATTAATAGGATATACGAATGCGGGAAAATCTACACTGTTTAATAGGTTGACGGAAGCAGATACGTTTGAAGAAAACTTGTTGTTTGCAACGCTAGACCCGACGACAAGGAAGATGCCGTTACCCTCAGGTTATACAGTATTACTAACTGATACGGTTGGTTTTATACAAGATTTACCTACGTCATTAATTGCTGCTTTTCGTTCGACATTAGAAGAAGCTGGTGAAGCGGATGTTATTTTACATGTTGTTGATTCTGCAGATCCTAATTATATAGGGCATGAGAAAACAGTAAAACAATTATTGTCAGAACTTGAAATCAATCATATTCCTATTATTACGTTATATAATAAAAAAGATGAGTTACATCAAAACTTTATTCCGTTTCCGAAAAATGACTTCTTAATGACTAGTGCTTTTGAAGAAAGTGATTTATTACATATAAAAGAAGCGATAGAAACGAAAATGAAGGAAGAAATGAATCGTTATCAAGTGGAAATTCCTCCGAGTGAAGGTAAGTTGTTAACGTTATTAAAGACAGAGACACTATTAACAAAGATGGAGTTTCTGGAAGATAAATTTGTGTATAATTGCGCAGGGTATATTTTTGCTCATTCATCGCTTAATGTGCAATTAAAGAGATTTTTAGTGGAAGAAGGAGAAAATAAAAATGTTTGATCGTTTGAAAAATGGAGAAAAAATTGCTCCAATCGTAAAAGAAGTAGAGAGCCAGATTACAGAAGTTCATAAACGCGCGGATGAAGTAATTGAAAGTAATCAGTTTCGTGTATTAGAAAGTTTTCGTAAACATAAAATTAGCGATTCACATTTTATTCCTACGACAGGTTACGGTTATGATGATATTGGCCGTGATACGTTAGAAAAAGTGTATGCGGATGTATTTGGAGCGGAAGCTGGTCTTGTTCGCCCGCAAATTATTTCAGGTACTCACGCTATTTCTACAGCGTTATTCGGTATTTTACGTCCAGGAGATGAGTTGTTGTACATCACTGGTAAGCCATATGATACGTTAGAAGAAATTGTTGGCGTACGCGGAAAAGGTGTAGGCTCATTTAAAGAATATAATATTGGTTATAATGCAGTTCCGCTTACTGAAGAGGGGCTTGTTGATTTTGGAGCTGTTGCGGCTGCAATTCATAGTAATACGAAGATGATTGGTATTCAGCGCTCAAAAGGTTATGCTACTCGTCCGTCGTTTACTATTTCTCAAATTAAAGAGATGATAGCGTTTGTTAAAGAAATTAAACCTGATGTTGTTGTGTTTGTAGATAACTGTTATGGGGAGTTTATTGAAGAGCAAGAGCCGTGTCATGTTGGTGCGGATTTAATGGCAGGTTCGCTTATTAAGAACCCTGGCGGTGGAATTGTGAAAACTGGTGGTTACATTGTTGGTAAAGAGCAGTATGTTGAAGCATGTGCATATCGTTTAACATCTCCAGGAATCGGTGCAGAAGCAGGGGCATCTTTATATAGTTTGCAAGAAATGTATCAAGGTTTCTTCTTAGCGCCACATGTAGCGGGACAAGCGCTAAAAGGTGCGATTTTTACAGCTGCATTTTTAGAGAAGTTAGGAATGAATACATCACCGGCATGGAATGCACCAAGAACCGATTTAATTCAGTCTGTTCAATTTGATGATAAAGATCGTATGATTGCATTCTGCCAAGCGATTCAATATGCATCTCCGATTAATTCTCACTTCACTCCATATGCGAACTACATGCCAGGGTATGAAGATGATGTAATTATGGCTGCGGGAACGTTTATTCAAGGTGCAAGTATTGAATTGTCAGCTGATGGTCCAATTCGTCCGCCTTATGTTGCTTACGTGCAAGGTGGGTTAACTTATTCACATGTAAAGATTGCGATTTGTTCTGCAATTGATGCATTAATTGAAAAGGAATTATTAACAATTTCTTAACGGGAAGCTGTCGATTTCGACAGCTTTTTTCTAATGAAAGTAATGATTTATTTCATTAGAAAAAAGAATGAAAAAATTTATAAAAAAATCATGTAAGAAAAGCTAACATCTATTGACACTAAACATAACATGGTATAAAATGAGAAGCAGTTAAGGCGAAGGAGGAACTGAAACAATGAAAGAAGATAGACGTTCTGCCCCGCTGTTTCCTATTGGTATTGTTATGGATTTAACACAATTATCTGCACGTCAAATTCGCTACTATGAAGAGCATAATCTTATTTCTCCAACCCGTACAAAGGGGAATCGTAGATTATTTTCATTTAACGATGTAGATAAGTTGTTAGAGATTAAAGATTTATTAGATCAAGGCTTGAATATGGCTGGTATTAAACAAGTGTTACTAATGAAAGAAAATCAAACAGAAGCAGTGAAAGTAAAAGAAGAAACGAAAGAAATTTCAAAAACTGAGCTTCGCAAAATACTTCGAGACGAACTACAACATACAGGTAGATTTAATCGAACTTCATTGCGACAAGGTGACATTTCAAGGTTTTTTCACTAAAGATAACTGATTCTGAAGGTGTTTAGAGGGACTAAGGAGGAATTTATAATGGCTAGGTACACAAGAGAAGATATTTTCCGTTTGGCGAAAGAAGAGAATGTAAAGTATATCCGCTTACAATTTACGGACCTTTTAGGAGTAATTAAAAACGTAGAAATTCCAGTGAGCCAATTAACAAAAGCTCTTGATAACAAAATGATGTTTGATGGATCTTCTATTGAAGGTTTCGTACGTATTGAAGAATCGGATATGTATTTATATCCGGATTTGGATACTTGGGTAATTTTCCCTTGGACAGCTGAAAAAGGGAAAGTAGCTCGATTAATCTGTGATATTTACAATGCAGATGGCACTCCATTTGATGGTGATCCACGTAACAACTTAAAACGTGTATTAAAAGAAATGGAAGCATTAGGATTCTCAGATTTCAATCTTGGACCAGAGCCAGAATTCTTCCTATTTAAGGTAGATGAAAAAGGAAATCCAACATTAGAATTAAACGATAACGGTGGATACTTCGACCTTGCGCCGATGGATCTAGGGGAAAACTGTCGTCGTGATATCGTTCTTGAACTTGAAGAAATGGGCTTTGAAATTGAAGCGTCTCACCATGAGGTTGCTCCAGGGCAACACGAAATTGATTTTAAATATGCAAATGCAATTCGCTCATGTGATGACATTCAAACATTCAAACTTGTTGTAAAAACAATTGCTCGTAAACATGGTTTACACGCAACATTTATGCCAAAACCATTATACGGTGTGAACGGTTCAGGTATGCACTGTAACTTATCACTATTCAAAAATGGTGAGAATGTATTCTTCGATCAAAACGGTGAATTACAATTAAGTGATGATGCTCGTCACTTCATCGCAGGTATTTTAAAACATGCACCAGCATTTACAGCGGTAGCAAACCCGACTGTAAACTCTTACAAGCGTTTAGTACCTGGATATGAAGCTCCTTGTTACGTAGCATGGTCTGCACAAAACCGTAGCCCATTAGTACGTATCCCTGCATCTCGTGGTATTAGTACACGCGTAGAAGTACGTAGTGTTGACCCAGCTGCAAACCCATATTTAGTAATGGCTACATTATTAGCAGCAGGTCTTGATGGAATTAAAAACAAATTAACTCCACCAGCTGCAGTAGACCGTAACATCTATGTAATGACAAAAGAAGAGCGCGAAGAAGCAGGTATCGTTGACTTACCAGCAACATTAGCGCAAGCATTAGTTACATTACAATCTAATGAAGTAGTATGCGGTGCACTAGGAGAGCATTTACTTGAGCACTTCATCGAAGCGAAAGAGATTGAGTGGGATATTTTCCGCACGCAAGTACACCAATGGGAACGCGATCAATATATGTCTCTATACTAAGAGGCTTAAACCCTTGACACACAACGTGTTGAGGGTTTTTTTATTTTGTGGGTAAAACACTTTTATTTGAAAGGAGAGTAATTCACCCACAAAACACCCACAAAAAAATCAAACTTACCCCAATACGTTATTCATATAAGCTTCAAACCCTGAAATAGAATCCTTATTAATTTTGTCGCTAATATGAGAGTAAACGTTAGCAGTGATTTCTATACTCTTATGTCCTAGTCGATCTTGAATGTATTTCATACTTGCACCAGACTCTAATAAAAGAACCGCGTGGGTGTGTCGTAATGAGTGTATTTCTAGTCTAGGTAAATTTGCTTTCTTAAGTATGCGTGAGAATGCATTGAACAATGTTGACTTCGGCAAGAAATTTCCATCTACTCTTGAAAAAACTAAATCTAATTCATGTTCATATGCATCTTGTAAAACAAGCTTATTAGCATTTCGCCATTTTTTATGTGCCAGCAATTCATCGACTAATGTTTTAGGAATCATGATAGTACGTTTAGAAGTAAATGTTTTTGTATCTCCAAATAATTCTTCTTTTGTTTTAGCTGTAAAATCCAATGTTTTAGAAATAGTAATAGTATGTTCTTTTAAATTTATGTCTTTCCATTGTAAAGTAGCAGCTTCACCTTTACGCATACCAGTATTCAGAAGTGCTTTGAAAAAGATGTAATAAATATAGTTGTATTGATAAGAAGTTTTTAAGAAAAGAGGAATGTCTTCACTTCGCATGTATTTTAGCCATTCTCTTTCTTTATTGTTCTTATTTGAAATAACTACTTCTTCACAAGGAGTGTTTTCGATTTTTTTTAAGCTAACAGCCGTTTTCATAGCATTGTTCATTGTAGCGTGGATAATTTGAACAGTTCGCTTACTGTATTCCTGATCAGTTAGCAAAGGAAGAACATACTATATTACTGTAAATGAAACCTACGTATATGTGAAGTAATAGGAAAAGCCGGTTCCTATTAAAGGAATCGGCTTATATATTTGTTCATTTCATTATGCTTCATATGCCATGCTGTCAGGAAAGTCTTCGTTTCTTTTTAGACATCGAACAATCCTAGTACATGCACAATTAAAATAATGTTCTCTCATTGTTTCTGAATCTACTAGAGCTTGCTCTAAGTCATAAAACATTCGTTCTTTTTTATTATAATACATTTTTCCTATTTTATCGGGTGATTCAGAAGGATAGTATTGATAAACAACAATCTCTTCATCTTCAAATTCTTTAGTCATTAATAAACATATTGCCATAAATAAAGCCCCTTTTATTTATACTGAATTTTATGTTTGGAGTTGTCTGAGAAAAATGATCTCCTGATTTCTAGTTTGAAATTATTGAGGATGACTAGTCTTCTTTTAAAAATTCAATATTAATTCTATCAACTTCAATTTCAACGAACGTATTAAAGTATTCGCTATGTTCTGGAAAACTTTCATCTTCGTCTTTAATAATGATCCCTGCATCAATAAATTCACGATTTAATATCCCGCTAATACGATATTTAAAAGAATCATCAATTCTTTTTAAACTTTTAACTCCAGCTATGCCCTCATTTATTTCGAAATCATCAAAAATCGTAATATTGAGAATAACAGGATAACTTTTCCCTTCTTCAATTATATACGGACAAACAGTGGAGAATCCTGTAAATACTACACCGTTAATATTTATTGTAACTTCCTCTTCGATTAGTTTATTGTTTTTTTCTACATATGCCATATATTTCATGTTTTTTTCTCCTATTATTAAGCGTGTTGTTACTAAGGTTAATAATCTATGTTTCAATTATACCCCTTTTAGGTAGGGGATAGATGTTACTGTAAATGAAGTCTATGTATACGTCTATTAACCTAGTAGCAGTATGAAAAAGAAATCGGCTCTTTATTTGAGCCGTTTTTTTATATCCTTGTTTGTTGTGTTATACTCCGTATGTCATTTCTTCCAAAAATTCTCCACCACTCTTGATACATTGCATTATTCTGCTACATGCACAATAAAAGTAATGTTCACTTGTTGCAGTTGATTTTACCGGAACTGGATCTATTTCATGAAACATTCGATCTTTTTTATGAAAATACATTTTTCCAACTTTATCTGGATATTCTGAGGGATAAAATTGATATACAACTATTTCCTTGTCTTCAAATTCTTTATTCATTGTAATATGAATTGCCATAATTTATCTCCTTTATTGTTTTATTCTCTATCAATTTCAGGTATTTCCCAAGGGCGACCTGATTTTACAGTTGCTGCATGTGCTGTTTTGTAATCTGTTTTGAAAATCCCTTCAAATCGAGATTCAAAAATTTCATGGTGTAATAAATCTATATCACTTGGAAGGTGCTTACCTGATTCTAATCGTTTCTACGCTAATGACATTGGATAATCGGGATCAAAGTAACCTTTACTACCATCTTTTAGTACATGTTCTTTAAAAAACACATAATCTTTTGCTCTTTGAATACGGTGCTCATTAAAACCCGTATTCTCTGCTATCGCTCTTACATCAGAGGTACTTTTCTTCTTGTAAATAAAGAGTTCATCAGGAGAAACCTTACCATATCTTCCTACTGATTGAATGGTTATCTTTGAAGTGTGTGTTGCTTTTTTACCTGTATTTACAGCTTTAGTCTTAGCACCTTTAGCAAAAGTGAAATAAAAAAAGTGCCGACTCTTAATCGGGTCGGCTACATAATAAAGGTAATATAATTAATAGTACCTTTGCATTTTTAGACATATATATTGTCCTCCTATTTATTTGGAATTTCCCTAACTTCTTTGATCCATTCGGATGGATATCCAAATGGTAATAGTATTTGGTCTTCATCACCTTTAAATATCGTTCCAGACCTAGTGGTTTGTTTTTCAGCTCGTCCTATCTGTAATATTGTACCTGATTAACATATGGAACCATAACAAAAATTATATAAATAAGATATGTAAATTTTTCGTCCTTAAGAGAAGTTTTGAGTAGGAATATTTTTGATGAATTAAGGTGTAAATTTCCTAATTTATATCTTGCTAGGAATTAAGTGTTAAGATACGGTAATAAATGAAAGAAATAAATAGTAAGGAAGATAATGATTAAATTACAATAATTCGCATAAGGAAGCGATCAAAAATGAAGAAAAAAATATCAGTCGTTGGTGCAGTTATATTAAATAATGATAATCACGTACTTTGTGCATTACGTTCCCCAAAGATGTCACTTCCAAATTATTGGGAGTTTCCAGGTGGTAAGATAAATAAAGGGGAACATCCGCGAGATGCTTTAGTACGTGAGATTAAAGAAGAATTGGATTGTTTTATTACTGTAGAGGAACAATTAAAAGCAGTTGAACATGAATACGAGAATATAATTGTTCACTTAGTTACTTATAAAGCGCGTATAAAGTCAGGAATACCTAAGGCCCTTGAACATTCAGAATTGAGATGGATTAGTATTGGTCGTTTAAAGAAATTGAAATGGGCACCAGCTGACATTCCGACAGTAGAGGTATTGTAGTTATAAATATAAGATACAGCAAAATAGATGCATCGTATTTTTAAAATGTAATAGGCGGGGAAACTTGAAAACTAAAAGGGGGTTTTAATAATGGATAAAAAAACAATTGAAAATGGACGTTTTAAAGCTACATATCATAATGAAAAGACGGCTTATTTGGACGGTATAAAAATCTTTCGCCACAGAGACGGAATTGCATTCGAATTTAATGGACAATTAACTTCGATCAATGATAGGGGCAAAAATTCCGTTCGGGGTGCGAATGACCTTTACAATAAATTAAATGCTATACTTCTTGAACTTGGAGTTGAGGAAGGGGAATATGAAAAGAAGAAAAAGGTCGTGACCGACAAGGAAGAAATAAATGAATGACCGTTTGTTTTTGTGGGTGAATCAAAATAATTTATAATTCACCCACGAACCCACCCACAATTCACCCACAAAAAATAAAAAAAGTGATGAATCGCTATGAAACATCACTTTTATAAAATCTTGATAAGTCAACGTTTTTGGCAAGCTTGAAAACTTGATGAATTCAGAGGATATATTCTGCACGCAAGTAGACCAATGGGAACGCGATCAATATATGTCTCTATACTAAGAGGCTTAAACCCTTGATACAACTGGTATCAAGGGTTTTTTATTTCTCTTTTGTTATAACGTCATGTGGTTGCAAAATGAAAAACAGCCACAAGAAAATTTATTCTAAAACATTGTTCATGTACTTTTCAAATCCGGAAATATAACGTGTTGAGGTTTTTGAATTTATCGGGCATTTTCCTAGTAGGAATATAAAGGTGCTAACAAATTCACAAACGGATTTACTAATACCTATGAGAAATGAGCATCATTTGAAAAACCAATGCATTTAATATATACGATCTATTTCGATGGGGAAAAATACTTTGCTGAAATACGATTCAATACAAAGAAAAACAGCCCTGATACTACGGTATCAGGGCGTTTTCGTCATTTATCTACAGTAAATTATGAAGGATATTGTCGTAATTTTTGAGTTGAAATTAAGAAGTGATTAAACAAAAATAAATTATATTGACTCGTTCTATATAAAGAACTAAAATGACAGTAATTAGTAATGTTTATATATTAAAAATAAAAAACATGTGTTTTATTTATGGTTTTTATGGGAGTTTTAACTGAAATCTCATTGGTATTAAATGAGGGGGAGAAGTAATGAATAAGGAAATAAATTTAAAAAATCTATTTACTGTAATATGGAAAAGGGTGTGGATACTATTATTATTTACGACTCTTACAACGGTAGGAGGAGCCCTGTATAGTATGTATATGAAAACACCTTTGTATGCCTCCTCAGCAAGGGTTATTGTTCAAGCAAATGCTGAAACGATGAATACATTAAAAGCGATGGTAAATGAGCCTGTAATATTAGAAAAAGTGGCTGCTGAATTGAATATTAATAGATCTGCAGGTGCATTAAGTGGACAAATAAGTACAGAAAGTGTACAAGGGTCTCAGATTATGAGAATAAATGTAGTGGATATAGATCCTGTTCTTGCTCATAAAATTGCAAATACTACAGCCACTGTTTATAAGAAAGAAGTAGCGAATATACTGAATTTCAATAATGTGAGTATATTACCAGAAGACTCATTTCAAAAAAATTATATGCCTATAAATGTGAATCACTCTAAGACGATCTTAATTGCATTTTCTATAGGTATGGTATTCAGTATTGGCTTCATTTTTTTATTGGATTCACTTGATGAGAGAATTCAATCGGAACGGCGAATAGAGCAATTGTTAGATGTCCCTGTTTTGGGCGGAATATCTAAAATGAATAGAAAAAATGTGAAAGACAAATTCATTGAAAAAAATAAAGCATTATTGGGGGAGGGAACAGAGTGGCTTACAAAAATAGACGAAAAACAAATAAAGTTAAAGGAGAAAGTATAGTTGCTTATACCGCTCCAAGATCGAAAATTTCGGAGCAGTATCGTTCGCTTCGAACAAACCTTCAATTGTCTTCGTCTATTCATAAAAGTAGAACTATAGTTATTACTTCTCCAAGATATGGTGAAGGAAAATCAACGATTACAGTTAATTTAGCAGTCTCGATAGCACAAAAGGGTGAAAAGATATTGGTAATAGATGCAAATTTACGAACGCCAACGATTCATGAAATGTTTGGAATAGAAAATGCAATTGGATTAACTGATATATTGAACGGAAAAACAACTTTAGAAGGTGCTGTGAAAAAAACAGAGGTGGAAAATCTTGATGTATTAACTAGCGGGCCGATACCATTCAATCCATCTGAAGTACTTAGTTCAGATGGATTGGATATGTTAATTCAAAAGGCGATGGGACGGTACGACATCGTATTATTTGATTCTTCTCCTGTATTAGAAGTGACAGATACGAGTGTATTAGCTGATAAGTGTGAAGGAGTATTATTGGTGATTCGCTATAATCGTACTGTGAATGAAGATGCGCTTGAAACGAAAAGAGCGTTAAGTTTTACGAAAAGTAGAATATTGGGTGCAATTTTGAATGGGAAAGTATGAATAAAATAAATAAGTTTTAAAAAAAATAAGATTCATATATATAGGTGTTCTTTATAAAGGATGAAGATTGGGTGATGTCTCCTTACCACTATCAATGGAGGCACTCGATTATGCTGTGGGTTGTGAAAACAGCCTTAGATGCGAGTCATCAAGAGTGTAATGTGAGGGAGGGTTAGATGCCCATTGTTTTATTAAAGTTTCTAACTATATGCTTTTAATAAAGAGAATATAGTTAGAAACTTTAAATTTGAAAGAGTTATGTATGGAATTGATTAAAGGAGGAAGTTATATGACGTATCGACGGAGGATATCGTTATTGCTTTTAATGGATTCACTGATTGTATTAAGTGCTATTTTTTTTAGTTATTTTTTTGTAAATGCTAGCTTCAGTGTTATCACCTTATCATCAGTTATTAGCTCTATCACTTTATTAGTTAGTCATCATTTGTTTGCTTTTATTTATAAGTTGTATAAAAAAGCTTTGGAATATGCAAGTATAGGAGAATTGCTAATTATATGCAAGGTTGTTACATTTTCTATACTTACTACAGCGGCTGTGCAGCAACTAGTCATGGGGAAAATGTATTTTCGATTGTTAGTTGTAACTTGGATGATTCACATTTTATTAATTGGTGGTTCTCGCTTTATTTGGAGAATGTACAGAGATATTTATTATGTGAAAAAGGGAGATAAAAAAAGAACATTAATTGTTGGGGCAGGATCTGCTGGGACAATGGTTGCAAGACAATTGTTGAAAAATAATGCTACTGAATTAATGCCAGTCGCGTTTATTGATGATAATGTCAAAAAACATAATCTTGATATTTGGGGAATTCCAGTAATTGGTGGTATGAATCAAATCGAGTACGTCGCTAAAAAACTGAATATTGAAATAATAATTTTAGCAATTCCTTCTTTAAACAAGCGAAATCGAAATGCTATTTTAAAAGAATGTTTAAAAACTCAAGTAAAAACACAAATTCTTCCAATGTTAGAAGACTTAGTAACAGGTAAAGTGTCAGTGAATGAATTCAGGGATGTTCAAGTAGAAGATTTATTAGGACGAGACCCTGTAGAGTTAGATGTGAATATCATTTCAGATTATATAACGGATAAAGTCATTTTAGTTACTGGTGCAGGTGGATCCATTGGTTCGGAAATTTGTAGACAAGTTGCGAAATTTAAGCCGAAAAAATTGATTTTATTAGGGCATGGAGAAAACAGTATATATTCAATAGAAATGGAGTTACATGAAAAATACAATGATAAAAAAGTCATGTTTATTCCAGAAATTGCAGATATTCAAGATGAAAAGAAGATGCATGTAATAATGAATAAACATCTTCCTGATGTTGTATATCATGCTGCTGCACATAAACATGTACCATTAATGGAAAACAATCCTGAAGAGGCTGTTAAAAATAATTTGATTGGGACTATGAATGTAGCAGAGGCGGCGAGAACACATGGAGTAGGAACGTTTGTTATGATTTCGTCTGATAAAGCAGTGAACCCAACGAGTGTTATGGGAGCGACAAAGAAATTAGCTGAGATGGTAATACAACATAAAGATAAAATGAGTCATACAAAGTTTGTTACTGTACGATTTGGAAATGTGTTAGGGAGTAGAGGGAGTGTAATCCCGTTATTTAAGAAGCAAATCCAAAAGGGTGGACCAGTTACAGTTACGCATCCAGATATGATTCGTTATTTTATGACTATTCCGGAGGCATCTAGACTTGTAGTACAAGCTGGTGCGTTAGCCAAAGGTGGAGAAATTTTTGTGCTAGATATGGGAGAACCAGTAAAAATAGTTGATCTTGCTAAAAACCTCATTCGATTATCAGGGAACTCCGTGGATGAAATAGGAATAGAATTTACTGGTATACGTCCTGGAGAGAAACTTTTTGAAGAATTACTAAAAGAAGATGAAATGAATGAGAAGCAAGTCCACCCGAGAATTTATGTAGGGAAAGAAATGAATGTTCGTATAGAAGAAATAGAAAAGATAATTTCTGAATATACAGATTTAAATGAATTTGAACTAAGAAAGCGATTGTTAAATTTAGTGAATCAGCGTAAAACTTTAAAGCTACTAATACCAGTATCAGGTTAACGGCAAAAATTTATAATAAGACGGGTGCGTGGGATGGTGTCTAAAAAAGTTCTGTTTTGTGCAACTGTGGATTATCATTTTAAAGCTTTTCATTTACCGTATTTGAAATGGTTTGCAGACCAAGGATGGGAAGTACATGTTGCAGCGAATGGGAATATACATCTTCCGTACGTTACTCAAAAATATAATATTCCTATTCAAAGATCACCTCTTAGCATACAAAACCTTCACGCATATAAAAAACTAAAATCAATTATTCATCAAAATAAATATAAAATCATTCATTGTCATACGCCTATGGGAGGGGCGATTGCTCGTCTAGCTGCTCGGAAGGAACGGAGGGAAGGAACGAAGGTCATATATACGGCGCATGGATTCCACTTTTGTAAAGGAGCATCATTCATAAATTGGCTTCTATATTATCCAATTGAAAGAAGTTTAGCGATCAATACAGATTGTCTTATAACAATTAACCAAGAAGATTACAATTTAGCAGTTAAACATCGCTTTCAAGCGAAAGATATTAAATTCGTTCACGGTGTAGGGGTAGATATAGAAAGATTTACCCCAGTAACTGAAACGGAAAAACAAGCATTAAAGCTAAAATTTAACTATAATCCACAAGATTTTTTAATGTTTTATGCTGCTGAATTTAATAAGAATAAAAACCAAAGTTTTTTAATTCGTGTATTAGCACAATTGAAAAATGAAATTCCGTATGCGAAGCTTTTACTTGCTGGTGAAGGGCCGTTAATGAAAGAATGCAAAAAACTAGCTACTCAACTTGGGGTGAGTAATAAGGTGCACTTTCTTGGTTATAGAAATGATATAGCCTCTTTACTACAAATATGTGATCTTGCAGTTGCATCGAGTTACCGAGAAGGTTTACCCGTTAATATTATGGAAGCGATGGCTTGTGGACTTCCGGTTGTAGCTACTGATAACCGTGGGCATAGGGAGTTAATTATTAATAATAAAAATGGTTGGATTATAGATCACGATGATATACAGGCGATGTCTGAAAGAATAGAGACTATTTCTAAAAATACTAAATTACAAGCAAAGTTTGGACAGTATGGACGTACTAGTATTACGAATGAATATTCAGTTAATGAAGTGTTGAAAGAGAAAAAAGAAATTTATACAAGTTATATGGATGAAATGGAGGATTTAAATTGGGTACTCCATTAAGAGTATTACATGTAGTCGTAAATATGAATAGGGGCGGAGCCGAAACTTTAATTATGAATTTGTATCGTAATATAGACCGCTCAAAAGTACAATTTGATTTTTTAACTTGTAAAGAGGGGGTATTTGATGAAGAGGTAGTAACATTAGGCGGAAAAGTTCATCGAATTCCATACGTTACAGATGTTGGTCATAGAGGCTATATAAAAGCGCTAGATACTTTCTTTAACGCTCATCCACAATATAAAATCGTTCATTCACATATGGATAAAATGAGCGGTTTTGTACTTCGTTCAGCTAAAAAAGCGAGGGTGCCAGTTAGGATTGCTCATAGTCATAATACTAGTAGTGAAGGTGGTACTGCTGCAAAAATTTATAAATGGTATGCAGGAAAATCTATAGATACATGTGCAACACACTTGCTAGCATGTTCAAACGCTGCTGCTAGGTGGTTATTTTCAGGTAAAGCTGATGTAGCTAAAATCTTAAAAAATGGAATTGATTGTGATAGATTTTTGTTCTGTCCAGAAATGAGAAAACAAGTAAGAGAAGAATTACAACTTGAGCAAGACGCTCTTGTTATTGGCCATGTTGGGAGATTTGCTCATCAAAAAAATCATACTTACCTTATAGAATTATTCGCTCAGTTAACTCGATTTAGGCCAAAGTCGATGCTTTTATTAGCTGGCGAAGGGCCACTTCGTGTGGAAATTGAAAATCAAGTAAGGGAATTGAATTTGGAGAATCATATAAGATTTCTTGGGATACGAGCCGATATAGAGAGGGTACTTCAAGCATTTGATGCATTTGTTTTTCCATCCATACATGAGGGATTACCACTTACTCTCATAGAGGCGCAAGGAGTTGGTTTACCTTGTATTATATCAGATGCAATTACGAAAGAAGTGGACTTGGGAATGAACCTAGTTGAACATGTTCCTCTGACAGATAAAAAGGCTTGGATAGAAAAAATGAAAAATAT
Organism: Bacillus cereus group sp. RP37; assembly: GCF_040459695.1. Classification (NCBI taxonomy): domain Bacteria; kingdom Bacillati; phylum Bacillota; class Bacilli; order Caryophanales; family Bacillaceae; genus Bacillus; species Bacillus cereus group sp. RP37. The sequence goes on from NZ_JARVHP010000001.1 coordinate 1,759,973, forward strand.
AGAAATTAGTAATTTGTCGAGAAAAATACCAGCTCAAGTATTTTTAGAAAAAGGCTACGATATAAAACATACGGCAGAATTAACTCAAGACTATTATTCAGTACTTTCGAGGTGAGGAATATGGAGAATTTAACGATTTTCACCCCTACTTATAATAGAGCGTATTGTCTTACAAATTGTTATGAGAGTTTAAAACGTCAAACATGTAAGAGTTTTATATGGTTAATAATAGATGACGGATCTAATGATAACACAAAAGAATTGGTCGATAGCTGGATAGCTGAAAAACATATCAAAATTATGTATCATTGGCAACAAAATCAAGGGATGCATGGTGCACATAATACAGCCTATGAAATGATTGATACGGAGTTAAATGTTTGTATTGATTCAGATGATTATATGCCAGATGATGCTGTAGAAAAAATCCTTTCTTTTTGGAGTCGCTACGGAAATGATGAAGTTAGTGGAGTAATTGGATTGGACTTGTATACAAATGGGCAAATAATTGGCTCAAAGTTACCAGAGAATCTTAAATACTCCACACTTTTTGATCTTTATAACAAATATGGTGTCACAGGTGATAAAAAATTGGTCTATCGCACGGAATTGACTAGGAAATATCCATACCCCATTTTTAAAAATGAAAAATATGTAGGGTTAGCGTATAAATACTATATGTTAGATCAACAGTATAAGATGTTATTGCTGAACGAGGCACTTTGTTATGTGGAATACATGGCTGATGGATCATCAATGAACATGTTAAATCAATATCGTAAAAATCCAAGAGGGTTTGCTTTTTATCGCAAGGAACTTATGAAATTGCCATCTACTAATCGACTATTTAAGTATAGGCAAGCTATACATTATGTATCTAGTAGTTTCATAGCAAGAAATAGAAGGTTTATACAAGAATCACCATGCAAAGGACTAACATTGTGTGCACTACCATTTGGGGCTATCCTTTATAGTTACATTGCAATGAAAACAAAAATGAAAGTAAACATATAGAGATTTATTTAGTAAGGAAATGAGAGGAAATAATAATGACTATACTTTGGATGAATCTTGCTATAGTATTCATGCTCGCATTTTTTGCAAGGTATTTTGCTATACCAGTGACTAATAGTCTTATATTGATAAAGCCCAATAGGCTGTTGATTATAATGGCGGCTTTGTCTCTTGTGTTGGTGGCGGGGCTTCGAAATAATATTGGGGATACTTATTTTTATATGCATGCATATAATGTTACTGAATTTAATTGGGAATATATCCAAAATAATAAAGACATGGGATTCAATATTTTTCAAATGATTTTAAAGGGGTACACTGATGATCCTCAAGCTATGGTTTTTATTACAGCTTTAATAACAAATTTATTAATTGTAGTCACTTTATATAAATATTCAAGATTAATTGAGATAAGCCTCTATGTATACATAACATCTGGAATGTATTTAGTCTCTATGAATGGAATAAGGCAGTATTTGGCTGCAGCTATTGTTTTTGCGGCAACAAAATATATTTTTGATGGTAACTGGAAAATGTATGTGTTAATTGTACTCTTTGCTTCAACTTTCCATCAAAGTGCACTAGTACTTATTCCTGTTTATTTTTTAATAAGAAGGAGAGCGTGGTCAGGGATAACATTTATACTTCTTTTTTTAGCAGTACTTATAGTTATAGGATTCAATCAATTTACAGAGGTTTTATTTAAAGCAATAGAAGACACTCAATATAGTCAATATAAAGAATTTCATGAAGGTGGAGCTAATATATTGAGGGTTGTTGTGGATTCGACACCGCTTATTCTGGCGTATATTGGTAGGGATAGATTGAGAGAGATTTTTCCTAAATGTGATGTTATCGTAAATATGGCTTTGCTTGGCACGGTATTTATGTTTATTTCAACACAAAATTGGATTTTTGCAAGGTTTTCTATTTATTTCGGATTATATCAACTGATATTAATTGCATGGGTAATAAAGTTATTTACAAAAAAGGATCGAAAATTAATTTATTATAGCATCTTGTTATGCTATTTTATTTATTTTGTTTATGAACATATTATTACTTTGGGAGTTATTTATAAGAGTAATTATTTTTGAGCTAATGTTAGAAGGGGATTAAGTGAGTGGAGGGAGTAATTTGGAAAATATACGGGAGAAGATTCCTCGTAAAATACATTATTGCTGGTTTGGAGGAAAAGAAAAGCCTAGTATGATAGAAAAATGTATAAATAGCTGGAAGAAGCATTTACCAGAGTTTGAGATAATAGAGTGGAATGAAAAAAATTTCGATATTAATTGTAATATATATACAAGGGAAGCCTATGAAGAAGGGAAATATGCATTTGTAAGTGATTATGTAAGAGTTCATGTGTTGTATTACTATGGTGGAATTTATTTAGATACTGATGTCGAAGTTTTTAAATCTTTTGATGATTTATTACATCACCATTCTTTTTGGGGATTCGAACAAGAAAATTATATAGCTACTAGTACGATAGGTGCAAGAAAAGGAAACCAGCTTATTAAAGTGTTTTTAGACTCTTATACAGATAAAAAGTTTATAAAACAAGATGGAACTTATAATGATTTGACAAATGTAGCAATTGTAACAGAAATTCTACAGAAGTTAGAATTAAAGCTAAATGGAGAATATCAAGAAATAAAAGGGGCAGGAGTTTTTTATCCTCAAACATATTTTTCTCCATATGATTATATTAATTGTAGAAAATTCATTACTAAAGATACGTATGCAATGCATTATTTTAATAAAAGTTGGTTGCCGCTGAATGTAAGGGTGAAGGTAAATTTAAAAGTTATTTTGTCTAAAATAATTGGTGGAGATAATATTTCGAAAGTAAGGAAAGTCTTTTCTAAATAATGGAGGGCTAATTATGAATTTAAATGTTGTGTATTCAAGTGATAATAATTATGCGCAGCATGTAGGGGTATCGTTGCTATCGCTGTTGCAAAATAATCAGCATTTTAATAACATTAATATTTTTCTTATTGAAAATAATCTTTCGTTAAATAATAAAAAAAAATTAAACACAGTTTGTAAAAAATATAACAAAACTATTCAATACATAAATTTTAATGTTTTGTTAGATAGATTAAAACTTAATATTGATGATTCAATTGCAATAAATTCGTATGCTAGATTATTTTTAGCAAGTATCATTCAAGGAGAGTTGGATAAAATTATCTATCTAGACTGTGATTCAATAATCAATAGTAGTTTAAGTGATTTATGGAATATTGATATTACGGAATGTTTTGTGGCAGGTGTTTGTGATACGGTTAGTAATCAAACTAAATTAAGAATAGATATGGATAAAAGTGATGGATATATAAACGCTGGTATGCTCTTAATAAACCTTAAGAAGTGGAGAGAAGAAAATATTGAACAGAAATTTATGGAATTCATAAAGAAGAAAGATGGTAACGTATTCCACCATGATCAAGGAACTATTAATGGTGTTTTAAAAGATAAGGTTTTATATCTTCATCCAAAGTTTAATGCAATGACTCCTTTTTTCACTATGAGTAGGAAAGAAATTATGAGTTATTATGAGCTAGAGAATTATTATAACGAGAATGAAATAGATGAAGCAGTAAAAAATCCTGTGTTTATTCATTATACTCCTGCATTTGTAAATAGACCTTGGATAGAAGGGTGTAAACATCCATTAACATCGCTGTATAAGAGCTATTTAGATATGACTCCTTGGAAGGGTACTGATTTATGGAAAGATAGAAGGGGGAAAGTGGAGAAGGCTATTGCTTTATTATATACTAGATTGCCATTTCGTATTGCGCATCATATAAGAAATTTAATTTTTAAGTAGATATTGATTTAGGGTAGGGGATGTAAGTGCGAAAAAAAATATTAATAAGTATGTATTCATTAAATATAGGTGGTGTAGAAAGAAGTTTAATAGGATTGTTAGAAACATTTAACTATAAAAAATATGATGTTGATTTATTTTTATATAGGCAAGAAGGGGATTTTATTAATTTTATTCCTAAAGAAGTCAATATATTACCAGTAATAAAACAGTATACAACGTTTGAAAGACCTATAAAAAATATCATTAAAGAAGGTCATGTGTATTTAGGAGCTATGAGGATTCTTGCAAAATTAAAGGCGAAAATTAAGAATAAGGGGCAGAATATAGAGCAAGGGACATACAAGCAGATGCAATATACATGGCGATATTCACTTCCAGTATTACCTAAATTGAAAAAAGAGTATGATGTAGCGATAAGTTTTTTGGGCCCACATGATTTTATTCTTGAAAAAGTAAATGCAGATATAAAAATAGGCTGGAACCATACAGACTATTTTACAGTAGTGAACCCGGATAAGCCATTAGATGAAAAAATGTGGAATAAGCTCAATTACATTGTTAATGTATCTAAGGAATGTCAAGAATCTTTTTTGAAGGTATTTCCTACTCTTAAGCAAAAAGCGATTGTTATTGAAAATATTTTATCTCCCAACTTTGTAATAAATCAATCAAAAAAAAGTGTAGAGAATGAGATGGATGATGCAGGAGTTATAAAGATTTGTTCGGTAGGGCGATTAAGCAATGCAAAAGGTTTTGATCAGGCGGTATTATCTTGCAAAAAATTGGTTGAATTAGGATATAACGTAAAATGGTATGTTGTAGGGTATGGGGGAGAGGAAACATATATAAAACAATTAATAATAGAGAACGAGATGGCTGAAAGATTTGTATTGCTAGGTAAAAAAATCAATCCGTATCCGTATATTTTAAGTTGTGATATTTATTGTCAACCATCGCGATACGAAGGGAAAGCAGTGACAGTGAGAGAAGCACAAATTCTAGGGAAAGCGGTAGTAATAACAAATTTCCCTACAGCAAAAGGGCAGCTTCGTCATAGTTTTGATGGATGGATAACTCCAATGGGAGTAGAAGGAATAGTCGAGGGAATAAAAACGTTAATTGAGGATATAGAATTAAAGACGAGGTTAATTAGTAATACGATGCAGGAAGACTATGGAAATATCAGTGAAATTGAAAAATTATATAAAATTTTTAATCAATAAAATAAATAGTTATAAGTGGAATAAAAGGGTCTGGTTATGTGGTGTAAATATGGGAGAGATTACATAGATTAAGCTAATTCAGAAGGGAGAGGAGGATGTGGAAGCGAAGGTAAGTATTATAGTGCCAGTGTATAATTCAGAAAAATTCATTTCTAAATGTTTAGAAAGTATAATTCGACAAACGTATAGAAATATTGAAATACTAATTGTAAATGATGGATCAAGTGATGAAAGTGAAACGATAATTAATGTATATCGAGAAATAGATCATAGAATAACATATTATTATCAAAATAATAGTGGCCCTTCTAAAGCTCGAAATAAAGGGATTTTAAATGCAACAGGAGAGTATGTAATTTTTCTTGATTCGGATGATACTGTAGATGAAAATTATGTTATGTATTTATTAAATGAAATGATTAATTCCAATTCTGATTTAGTATGTTGTGGCTATAAAGATATTTCTAAATATGGCGTGTTGAGTTGTTCAGATTTTAATTTTGAAAGTAGTATTTCTGTAAATTCCTTCATGGAGATGGTTTGTAAGGGAACTGGGGGAGTGTTATGGGGGAAAATATACAAAAGGGAGATAATTTCTTCATCTAACTTAAAGATGGATGAAGAGATATTTATGTGTGAGGACTTAGTCTTTGTTTTGCAATACGCAGCTCAATGTAAAAGGTTTAAGTATATAGAAGCCTATTTATATAATTACAATAGGTTAAATCAATATAGTATAAGTACAAATATTTCAATACATTATATGCAAAATTATATATCGGTCTGTAAGAGAATTGAGGAAATATTTAAATCAGTGGAGTTAGATGAAAAGCAGATACATGAGATAATTACAAGGAGAATTCAAGGTAATGTATTGAATTTAATCGAACAACAGAGTATAAATATAAAATCAATAGGTATAAAAGCTTCTATATTAAATACAAAGAAAATTTTGTCTATGAAATACGTTAGAAAATATATTAATTCATTTTCGTCAGACACTAAGGTTTACCAATTATATATATATATTATTAGAAATAGATTTATAATATTAGGTGTTATATACGGAATATATTTAAATAAATTAAGAAATATTAAAGGGAAACTAAGAGGGGGGAGGTAAATAAATATATGAAAAAAAATATACTCTTTGTTATAGATTCGCTAACCATCGGTGGAGCAGAAAAAAGTTTGCTTTCTTTATTAAATTTAATTGATCCTTCAAAGTATGCAATTGATGTTATGTTTTTTAAAAAAGGAGGAGAGCTCGAAACTTATATCCCTAATTATGTGAATATTTTAAAATCTCCTCCTTATTTTCGTTACATAAATAATGAGAAGTTTCCTAAAAGTAAAAGGTTTACATATCTTTCTTATAGAATAAAAACCTCTCTCAACTTAAGACTAAATAATTATAGAAAATCTGCTTTACATAGTGAGCAAGTGGTCTTTCAAAGCTTAAATAAAATCATTATGCCGATACAGAAAAAGTATGATGTAGCGATTGCTTATAGTCAGGGAATGCCTACATATTTTGTTGCAAATAAAGTGTCGGCATTACAAAAACTAGCATGGATAAATACTGACTATGTAAATACATTATATGATAAAGAGGTTGATTTTAAATCGTATAAGAAGATGGATAAAATAATTGCGGTTTCAGAAAATACTAAAAATTCAGTATGTAAAACCAGAAAAGAATATAATGAAAAGGTTGATATTCTATTAGATATTGTGTGTCCTAGTATGATTCATAAATTAGCTCAGGAATATGAAGTGGAGGAGTTTGATAAAACGATTATAAATATTTTAACAGTTGGAAGATTGGTTACTGCAAAAGCGTATTTTAAGGCTATAGAAGTAGCGAAATTGTTAAAAGCATCAGGTTATAAATTTAAATGGTATGCAATTGGAGAAGGACCAGAAAAAAGCATGCTTCAAGAATTAATAGATAGATATGAATTGAATGGTTATTTTGTATTACTAGGAAAAAAGTTAAATCCCTACCCATACATGGAAAACTGCGATATATATGTACAAACATCTTTAAAGGAAGGGTTTGGACTTACGGTAAGTGAAGCAAAAATATTAAAAAAGACTATTGTATGTACTAACTTTGCTACGGCAAAAGAAATTATTAATCATAATACAGATGGTTTAATAGTAGAACATGATATAGAGAGTATATACAAAGGCGTGAGAAGATATATAGATGATAGTGATTTTAGAGAAGAAATATCTAAAGAATTAAACTCTATGGAGCCTTATAATTCGGTAAATCAATTGGAGAAATTCTATGATTTAATAGAAAATTGATGGGTGTTGATAATAAAATGAAAAAAGTGTTTGTTGACATTTATTTGATGTTTAATTTTGGAGATGATTTATTTTTAGATATCCTTGTAAAAAAATATCCAAATTGTTATTTTACAGTGAATCATTTAGGTTCAAATTATGATCAATTTATTTCTCAATATAATAATGTTAGCAGAAGAAAATATACACTGCTGAATAAAATTGGACAACGCCTAAAATTATCAGATAATATAACTAACTATGAAAAAATAGCAGAAGAACATGACGCAATACTATTTATAGGAGGATCTATTTTTAGAGAAGAAGCGTACCATAGCTCTTTATATCGAGATAGAATGAAAATGGTTATGGAATTTAAGAGAAGAAAAAAATTAGTATTTATATTAGGCGCGAATTTTGGTCCTTTTAAAACGGAAGAATTTCTTGATGACTATAGAAAGTTTTTTGAGTTATGTGATGATGTTTGTTTTAGAGATGTATATTCATATCAACTATTTGAAGATTTACCGCAGGTTAGGTGTGCATCAGATATTGTTTTTCAGATGAATACAGATGAATATAAGTTAGATTTGTCTGAAGAAAGAATTGGATTTTCAATAATAGATGTCAGACATAAACAAGGGCTAGCCCATTATTATAATGATTATATACGTAGTACTATAAAGACAATAGAATTATTAGTGAACAAAGGCAATAAATGTTATTTAATGTCATTTTGTGAACAAGAGGGTGATTTGGATGTGATTAACACAATTCAATCAGGTCTTTCCTCTAATGTATTAGATAATATAGTAATTTATAAATATAGGGGCAATTTAAAAGAGGCTATCGAAATGATGGCCTCTTTTAAATTATTAATTGCAGCGAGATTTCATGCTAATATATTAGCGTTATTATTAGGTATTGGAATTATTCCTATAATATATAGTCAGAAGACCATCAATATCCTGAAAGATATTGATTTTAATAAGACTTTAATAGATATGGAAAATCTGCAATTACAATATGATGAAAAGGTTATAGATGCATCCATTGATTATAAGTTTAATTTAGAGGCTACAATGATTAAGGCGAAGAAACAGTTTGAAAAATTAGATAAATTTTTAGGTAATGAGGCAGTGAAATCGGAGGGAATATGAAAAAAAATATTATCTTTATGGTCATTAATATGAATGTAGGGGGAACCGAAAAGGCATTACTTAATATGATATCTGAAATTCCAAAAGATAAGTATAGTATAACTATTTTAATGCTAGAGAAATACGGTGGTTTTTTTAATTCTATTCCTAGAGAAGTTCACATTAAATATTTTGAAGAGTACGAAGAGATAAAAGGTATATTAAATGAGCCGCCCCACATAATTTTTTTAAATTTGCTAAAAGAAGGGAAAATAATAAGAGGTTCCAGAATAATGCTTCTACATCTTTTAACGAAGTTTATAAAAGATAGAAGCCTTTTTTTTAAATATGTACTTAGAGAGTATCCTGTAGTGGAAGATGAATATGATATTGCAGTAGCTTATGCTGGTCCAATGGATTTCATAAGTTATTTTGTTATTAATAAAATAAAAGCAAAAAGGAAATTTCAATGGATTCATTTTGATGTAACAAAAATCAAATTTAATCAAATATTTTCAGATAAGCTATACAAAAAATTTGATCATATATTTGTTGTATCTAATGAAGCAAAATATAAGTTACTTAGTATCATTCCTTCTATAAAACAGAAAACAGAGATATGTCCTAATATAGTTTCTGCAAAATTAATACAGAATGAGGCAAAAGAAGGAAAGAGATTTAACGATAATTTTTTGGGAATAAGAATATTAACAGTTGGTAGATTAACAAATGAAAAAGGGCAAGATCTTGCTATTAAAGTACTGGCAAGATTAATCAATGAGGGATATAAAGTTAAATGGTATTGTGTGGGGGAAGGTGGGGCTAGAAAGGAATACGAAAAATTAATAGCAGAATATGGTTTAGAAAGAGATTTTATTATGTTGGGAGAGTTAACAAATCCATATGGCTATATGAAAACTTGTGATATATATGTGCAACCATCCAGATATGAAGGGTTTTGTATAACGCTTGCTGAAGCAAAGTGTTTACACAAAGCAATTGTAACCACAAATTTTACTGGGGCAAAAGAACAAATTAAGAATAGGGAAACAGGAATGATTGTAAATATTTGTGAAGATGATATTTATGAAGGTGTAAAAAGTTTAATAGATAATCGCAGTATATGTGAAGTTTTTTCTGGGAATTTGGCAAATGAAAATTTTGATAAAACATTAGAATTGAAAAGAATTTATGAATTTTTTTAAAGCTAATATATTTAACTTTGCAAGAATAGTGATAAAGTGGAAGTTTAATATGAGAGGGAAATTTTCAAATGAAAAGTCAAATTAAAGCAGGAGCAATATTATCATATGCGGCTCTAGTTATTAATAGTTCTATTTCACTTTTATATACTCCTATTATGTTAAAGTTACTTGGTCAATCGGAATATGGTTTATATAGTTTAGCTACATCAGTTGCAGGGTATGTAGGAGTATTAAATTTTGGTTTAGGAAATGCAGTAATTAGATATACAGCGAAGTATAGAGCACTTAAAGATGAAGAGAATTGTTCACGCCTGTATGGAATGTTTAGTATTATGTATGGGGTATTGGGAGGAATAGCACTAATTACAGGTATTATATTAACATTAACTGCAGATAGTATATTTTCAAGTTCATTAAATGTGGATGAAATAAATAAACTCAAAACTTTAATGGTGATAATGGTAATAAATATATCTATAGGAATAGGATTCGGCTTTTTTAGTGTTGTAGTATTAGCTTATGAAAGATTTATTTTTCAAAAAATTCTAGGTATTGTTGGGGCTATAGTAGTGCCGCTTATAATGTTACCGCTTCTTATTAAGGGCTACGGATCAGTGTCTATAGCGATAGTAACGACAGCAATAAATTTTATAATAATTGTAATTAATATGTATTACTGTTTTAAAGTGTTAAGGATAAAAATAGTATTTAAAAAAATAGAAATTGGATTATTGAAGGAAATCTTGGGATTTTCCTCTTTAATATTTTTAAATTTAATAATAGATAAGATATATTGGTCCACAGATCAAGTTATCTTAGGGATATATAGTGGAGCAGCAGCAATTTCCATATATACTATAGGAGCATCTTTTACAGGTTATTTCTCAGGGCTTGCTGCAGCTATATCGAATGTTTTTTTGAGTAGAATTACAGGGATGGTTACAAAAAAGGCATCTGATAAAGAAATATCAGATTTGTTTATCAAGATAGGTAGAATTCAATATATCATTTTATCATTTGTTTTAAGTGGCTTTATTGTTTTCGGTCAAGAATTTATTCATTTATGGGTTGGAAAAGAATATAATGAGGCCTTTATTATAGCTATTATAATCTTAGTTCCGATGATTGTATCATTAGTACAAAGTATAGGTGGAATTATACTGCAGGCAAAAAACATGCAAGGGTTTAAATCTATTACATATGTCGTAACATCTTTTGTTAACGTAGTTATAAGTATAATATTTGTTCAATGGTGGGGGGCAATTGGTAGTGCTTTAGGTACAGCTGTAGCATTTACTATTGGGAATATAATTATTATGAATATTTATTATTGGAAGAAGATCAATATAGATATACCAAAGTTTTGGACAAATATTACTTGTATGAGTTTTGCTTTTGGGGCAAGTTTAGTGTTTGGAATGACATTAAATAGATGGATACTTGCTTACAAATGGCAGGAATTATTTGTGAAGATTATTATATTTTCAATCGTATATATTTGTTTGATGTGGCTTACGGGAATGAATAAATATGAAAAGGATACGTTTAGGCAGGTTATTCAAAATATATTATATAGATTTAAAAGAAAGAAAGTCATACAAGATACTTCAAGTAATACGGACTGACAACAAATATTTAGGTAATCGTGATTGTTAGGAAGAAAGTTCAGTACAGTCCAGTGTTAATCATACGGATGAATCTAGAATGTACATGCTTAATAAATATGAGATGGGAACATTTAAAATATTTGTAGCACATTGTAATTAACATGTTGTGAGTAATTGAGGGGAATTTTAACTATAAATTAACTTGGAAGAGTATGATAGATATCTATACCGTTATTGAGTTAAGTGAATATACTTCTATTAAGAATGGAGGTATGTTTTAAATCATGAGAAAAAATCAAGTTATCAGTAAAATACGAAAAGAATTAAATGTATTAAGCCGAAATGAACTTGTTCTTTCAATTGATAATAGTGAGTTGTTTATGCGTATATTTAATGGTTTTACAAAATTCAATCTAAATACCACTGCAAATATTAATTTTTGTAATCGTTTATGTAAGCCAGTGAAGATAGGTGAAATAATTGACTATTTATACTGTTGAACTTGAACGTTGGGGAATAAATAATGACGGTACAGCAGCTGTAAAGACGACACAGGGATTAAATGATGCACTTTTATGGGCGAATAAAGAAGGTTTTCAAATAGTGGTTTTACCAAAAGGAAAATACCTTATAGAGAAAAATTCTTCTGTGAAACTTTGTAGTAATACAACATATAGATTGTATGAATGTGTATTTGAGAAAGAAGGTAATAACCTTACAAAATATAACATATTGCTATGTGATGGAATAAAAAATGTAGAAATAATAGGTGCAATAGTTAAAGGAGATAGGGAAAATCATGATTATTCAAGTGGAGGTACACATGAGTGGGGGCATGGAATTGAATGCAAAAACTCATGTTATAACATTTCTGTGAAAAATTGTGAAGTAAGTGAATGTACTGGGGATGGATTGGTAACATCTATGGATTTTTCAGCGATAGGCGGAATGTCACATCCAGATCACTTTGCAAAAGGTGACATTGATAGCAAAGGAAATTTAGACATTACTAAAGTTAATTATACAACAGTAGTTAAATTTTTTGATATTACTGGAGACATAGTGAAATCTGTTGGATATTTTTACTATTCGGGGGATGGTTATGGTGGATATGGAAGTGGATGTAATTTAAATAAAGTTACTATAAAAGTACATTTTTATGCGGGTAATGGTTCATATTTAGGGTATAGAAATTCTAGATCTTATGAATTTATATATTTAGATTCATTACCGACTGGTACTACAAAAGTAAGATTTTCATTTTTGCAAAATTTCGACTTAATGAATAGTAATTTGCACTATGTAATGTGTGCTAAAATTCCACAATACGTATATTTCTTGGGTTGTAAATCTTATAAAAATAGAAGACTTGGAGCTTCAATAAATGGTGGTAGATTTATCACTTTTGATGGGTGTGAAATTTTCAATAATAGTAATGCAATGACTCGATCAATAGGTTGTAATCCTGGTTATGGAATAGATATCGAAGATGGATATATGAATAATCAAAAAATAACGATTAGAAATTCTGATATATATGATAATAGAGCTGGAGCCTTTGTGTGTATTAGTACTAGAGGTGTCTATTTAGAAAGTAATAAAATGAAAGGGAATGTCTATCTATCTGGTAGCGGAGATGACTATTTTTCCATAAATAATATGTATTATGGTGCAATTACGGGGAGATCTATAACTAGTGGAATTGAGGCTGATGGAACATTTTGTACATTTAGAAATGATGCAATATTCGGTCAGAATTGCGGAATCGTTGGAGGGAATACAACTTTAGAAAATTGTGTTTTTTCCAAAAGTACAATTGCTCTAAGTGGTGAGACAGTAAAAATAATCAATTGTAAATTTACTTTTGATGATCCTGATAAGGATGGAATTATTGATTTTAGGAGTAAGTATTTGGAGATACGAAATTCCTTATTTGATATAAGAAGGGCAAAAAGTATAGCGACAACTGGCTATGGTCAAACGGAAACTGCTATATTTTCTTCTGTAAAGTTTTTGACAAATGAATGTAATGGTGGACATTATATAGGAGCAAAAAATTTAATTGTAGAGGATTGCGAGTTTATTCATAGTGGTAGAACTGCAAATTATAGTCGAATGATGGCTGCTGAATCTATGAGAGTTGAGAAAACTATTTTTAAAAATCAATCTTTTAGGTTTGATGGTGGTGATATTTATGGTATCGAGAGCTTGGCGAAAGACAAAGGGTATATTACACATGTTTTTAGTAGAAATCAAATTATTTGGGATGCTCCTTATGGCTTAGCGGTTCATGAAGCTAGAGGAGCGGGAGTTGCATTTATTTATATACCTAGAATAGAGATTACGGATAATAAGTTTGAAGTGAATGGGAAGGGTGTTTCTCTCGGTTCATTGCATACCATTAGGGTTTTTGTAGAAAATTATTTGAAGCTCTGTGACAATACGATTATTACAAAAAATGATAACGGTATAAATACAATAGGGAATATTACAATAGAAGGTGTGTATCGAAAGCAAGACTCAACACTTCCTGTGCCAAGAACTACTATACTAGTACAGGATAACAAGAAAATTAATTCTAATATAATATTTACAAATAATGTGAACAACCAATTAGAAAAGAATATATTAGGTAATCTTCCACAATCTTCTTTAGTATCATCAGAACCTACCTTTGGGACGTATAGCCGTGGTGAATTGCTGTACAATGATACCCCAACAGTAGGTGGATATATTGGTTGGGTTTGTATAACTGCTGGTACGGCAAATAAAAATTTTTGGGTAGCTGAAAAAGAATATCAGATAAATAGTTTTATAAATGCCAATGGTAATGTTTATAAATCTGTAGTGGCAGGTACTAGTGGTAAAACTGCTCCTTCGCATACAAGTGGTACTAGTAAAGATGGAAATATAGTATGGGAATACGTGGATGTCTTAGCTGTGTTTAAACGCTTTGGGTTAATCTCTAACTAGAATAGTTTTTATATTCTAGTTTTTTTATTGGAAAAGAACTAAATTAATTACCAGTAGAAAATAGTTTGTCCAGGTATTTTAAACAAAATGTGAGGAGTATGATTGTGAATGAAGAGACTTTTTGATGTGTGCGTATCCTTATTGTTATTATTATTATTTTCAATTGTTATATGCATAGTAGCTATATTAGTAAGAATAAAATTAGGTTCTCCTATTTTATTTAAACAAGAGCGTCCGGGAATGAATGGAATTCCTTTTTATTTATATAAGTTTCGCACAATGACTAATGAAATAAATGGAGATGGGAATTGGCTTCCAGATGAAGTCAGATTAACTGCTTTTGGGAAAACGCTTAGAAAATATAGTATAGATGAGTTACCTCAACTTATAAATGTTATAAAAGGCGACTTAAGTTTAGTAGGTCCAAGACCATTATTGATGGAATACTTACCCTTATATTCTAGTAAACAGTCTAAAAGGCATAATGTAAAACCAGGAATTACGGGATGGGCACAAATAAATGGGAGGAATTCGATTACTTGGGAAGAAAAGTTTGAATTAGATATATGGTATGTAGAGAATCGTTCTTTTTTATTGGATATGAAAATTATTGTACTTACAATAACGAAAGTATTTAAAACAGAGGGGATAAATCATGTTGGGCATGTAACAATGGAGCGATTTACTGGAGGGGATATAGAGATAAAGGGGGATGGGAAATGAAAATTTTGATAATTGGGTGTGGTGGTCATAGTAAGGTTGTGAAGGATATAATTTTATCGAATGGAGGATATGAAATAATAGGTTATTTAGATGATTTGTATACAGGTAAAACTATTATTGATAACTTTTATTTTGGGGCAATTGAAGATGCGGGGGAAATTATAAACAATTTTTATGATATAAAGCTTGTTATTGCCATAGGGGACAATAAAATAAGAAAAGAAATTTTCGGAAGATTAAATCAACCGATTGAAATATATGCTACATTAATTCATAAAACCGCAATTATAAGTCCTCATGCCCATGTAGGGAACGGAACGGTTATTATGCCGAATGTGGTTGTTAATGCTGATACTTTCATAGGTAACCATACTATAATAAATACGGGATCAATAATAGAACATGACAATATAATTGGGGATTTTGTTCATATTTCACCACATGCTACACTTACAGCTTCTACCACTATAGAAGAGGGAGTACATATAGGAGCATCAGCTACGATAATTCCAGGTTTGAAAATTGGTAAGTGGTCTATTGTTGGAGCGGGCTCTGTTGTCATAAATAATTTTCCATCTAATTGTACTGCTGTTGGTATTCCAGCAAAGGTTATTAATGTAGTAAATTAAGAAGGGAATGGGGAATGATGATAAAAAATAAGGAGAAAATTTACCTATCCTCTCCGCACATGAGTGGGAATGAACAAAAATATGTCCAAAATGCATTTGATACAAACTGGGTTGCTCCTCTTGGACCAAATGTCGATGAGTTTGAACGGGAATTTGCATCTTTTGTAGGAGTTAGGGGAGGTACTGCAGTTAGTTCAGGTACTGCTGCTATTCATTTAGCTTTGCGGTTATTAGGTATTCAAAAAGGAGATACAGTATTTTGTTCTAGTTTTACTTTTGTAGCGAGTGCAAATCCGATTGTTTATTTGGGAGCTGAACCGGTATTTATTGACTCAGAACCGGAAACCTGGAATATGTCACCGAGTGCATTGTCACATGCATTATATGAAGCTAATAAAATGGGAAATTTACCTAAGGCTATCATTCTTGTTCATTTATATGGTCAGAGTGCTAAACTAGATGAAATTCTCTTACTTTGTCATCAATATAATGTTCCTATAGTTGAGGATGCAGCAGAATCTCTTGGATCTACATATAAAGGAAAAGCAAGTGGTACATTTGGAAAATTTGGTGTTTATTCATTTAATGGAAATAAAATTATTACAACTTCAGGTGGTGGAATGCTAGTTTCTAATGATGTAGAAGCATTGGAAAGAGCGAGATTTTTAGCGACACAAGCAAAGGATCCAGCTCCACATTATGAGCATAGTGAGATAGGGTATAATTATCGACTGAGTAATATTTTAGCTGGTATTGGTAGAGGACAATTAGAAGTATTAGAAGATAGGGTGAGAGCTAGAAGATTTATATATAAACGTTATTACGAAGCGCTATCTCACATGCCAGGGTTTTATTTTATGCCTGAATTAGAAAATACTCGCTCTAATCGTTGGCTTACTACATTGACAATTGATGAAAAGGAATCCGGGATCTCTATTGGGAAATTGTTGAGAATTTTAGCAGAAGAGAATATTGAAGCGCGTCCTATGTGGAAGCCACTTCATATGCAGTCGCTCTTTAAAGAGAAGCAGTATTATCCGCATAGCAAAAATGAAGATGTGTCGCAGTACCTATTTCAAAGTGGAATTTGTTTGCCTTCAGGATCTAATATGTTAGCAGAAGATCAACAAAGGGTAATTCAAAGTATTGTAAAAGCTGTAGAATGGAAGAATTAAATGAAAAGTAAGTGTTGTATACGTAACACTAATTGTTCTTTATAATGAATTTTTTTGGCGTTCAGTTTCAATTTATATAAAAAAAAAGAGGATTATAAATTTGAAAATATCTATAATATATAAGTTTGAAAGTAAATTAAAGCATGTAATTGAGAAAGTAATAAAAACAAATAATTTCGTTCTTTAAAAAGAATGATAAAGGGCTATGTTTAACGAATTTAATATGTAAATAGTATTTGTAGTAACTTTTCATATATTAGGAGGAAGAAATGAGCGCTATAACTGGTATTATTCACTTTAATAATGAACCTGTATCAATTGAACATGGCACACGATTAATGAGTGATTTACAAAGGTACCCTGCTGATGATATTCAAATATGGCACAAAGAAAATGCTTTTCTAGGATGTCACGCACAATGGATTACGCCAGAGTCAGTTGGTGAACAATTGCCCTTCTATAATTATGAAAAGCAACTGGCAATTACAGCAGATGCTATTATCGATAATCGTGATGAGTTATTTGAAAAATTGCAAGTGGATTATTCGGATAGAAAAAACATGACAGATAGCGAGTTAATTTTACTCTCTTATCAGAAATGGGAGGAAGCGGCTCCTAAATATTTGGTAGGCGATTTTGCTTTTATGATTTGGGATGAGAAAAAACAAATTCTTTTTGGGGCTAGAGATTTTTCTGGAAGCCGGACACTCTATATTTATCGTGACGAGGAAAAATTTTCTTTTTGCACCCTAATAAAACCGTTATTTACTCTACCATATGTTGATAAAAAATTGAATGAGCAGTGGCTTGCTGAATTTCTAGCTATACCTGTAAATTTTGAATCAGTAGATCCACAATTAACAGTCTATAAATATATAGAACAGGTGCCTCCATCACACACTATTTTGGTAAAGGATGGCAAAGTCAAGATTTCGCGATACTATACACCAACTGCTGGGAAAATGCTTAATTTAAAATCAAATGAAGAGTATGAAGAGGCGTTTCGAGAGGTGTATCAAAGGGCAGTGAAGGTACGTTTACGAACACATCACCAAGTAGGTGCTCATTTGAGCGGAGGGCTAGACTCAGGGTCTGTCGTTAGCTTTGCTGCAAAAGATTTACGTGCTGAAAATAAAAAATTACATACGTTTAGTTATGTCCCGGCAGAAGGATTTAAAGATTGGACACACAAAGGTAGGATAGCTGACGAAAGACCATTTATTCAATCGACTGTACAATATGTAGGGAATATACAGGATTATTATTTAGAATTACCGGAAAGAAGCCCATTATCGGAAATTGATGATTGGTTGGAAACAATGGAGATGCCGTATAAATTTTTTGAGAATACCTTTTGGTTGAGGGGAGTTTATGAAAAAGCATCTCAGCGTGACATAGGAGTACTCCTTAGTGGTCAAAGAGGTAATTGGACAGTATCATGGGGACCTATTTTTGATTACCAGGCAATGTTATTGAAAAAGCTACATTGGATTCGGTTTTATCGTGAACTATATTTATATAGTAGAAATATAGGAGTGAAAAAAGCACGTGTTTTTGAAGTGGTAAGAAGAAAGGCATTTCCGTTTTTGCATCAGTTACTTTCTTCAGAGGAACAAGATGCTTTTCCTATAATAATCAATCCGGAATTTGCAAAAAAAATGAATGTTTTTGATAGGCTCAAAGAACAGGATGTTGATATAACAGGTACCTTTATATCAAATGCATATGATATGAAAAGAGAACAATTTGAAAAACCATATTATTGGAGCATAAATGGAACGTATGAAACGAAATTATCGTTACGTTATGCTTTATGGGATCGTGATCCTACAAATGACTTACGGATTATTCAATTTTGTTTGTCAGTCCCAGAAGAACAGTATGTTCAAAATGGTTTAGATCGATCTCTTATTCGGAGAGCCACAAAAAATTTCCTTCCGGATAAAGTACGATTAAATCAACGCGTTCGAGGTGTTCAGGGTGCAGATGGTGTTTATCGTATGACTCCTTTTTGGAATGAATTTATTGAGGAAGTTCAAGAACTTAGTGTAGATCCAATAATCTCTGAATTTCTAAATGTAGAGGTAATTAAGAAAGCTATCTCAAAAATATGTAAAGAACCTCGACCAGAGTATGCATTTGATTTAGATTTTAGAATTTTAATGCGTAGCTTAATCTTCTATCGATTTATAAAAAATTTAATATGAAAGGGGGTGATATGTATGAAAAAGGAATGGAAACAACCTGTATTAGAAGTACTTAATATTAATATGACTATGGCGGGGCCAGGACATAAAATTCCTGACGCAGTTCAACCTGATCCAGATGATCCAGTGAAGTATAGTTAAGTCATTGGAAAAATAAAGCTCTTATATAGTTTTATTATATAAGAGCTTTCAAAAAAATTGACAATGTGGGGTGAATAGGATGATCGATTCGATGGGAAATGTGTTATACAAAGCCTTCGGGTTAAAAATAGTAAGTGAAGTCCCATTACCCGAGTTGTCTCAGCTGAATGAAAAGAAAGAGATGGCAGATATTCAAATCGAAATAACTGATTTATCTGAACGATGGGGTAGATATGACGAATCACAGCAAAAAAACATTGTAGTGGAAGATGATGTAGTGATGTTTCATGTTCCTCAAACTGCAATATTTTCTATCCAAGCGGGAGAGAAAATTACTTTTTCACCTATGCCAGAGGCGAAAGAAGATAAAATTCGATTATACATTCTGGGAACTTGTATGGGGGCACTTTTAATGCAACGGAAAATACTTCCATTGCATGGAAGTGTAATTGCCATAGATGGGAAAGCATATGCATTAATTGGTGATTCAGGAGCAGGAAAATCAACGTTAGCCTCGGCTTTTTTGAATGCAGGATATCAGCTTTTAAGTGATGATATAGTTACTGTGTCTCTTTTGAATAAAAATACTGCAATAGTTCATCCTTCTTACGCACAACAAAAATTATGGCAAGAGAGCATAAATGAGTTAGGAATGGAAGTAGCACAATTTAGCCCTTTGTTTGAAAGAGAAACGAAGTATGCTGTTCCTGTGAATTCTCAATTTTTCCCCGAGCCATTACCTCTTGCTGGTGTTATTGAATTAGTAAAAACGCAGGGAGAAGATATTGAGATGACCCGTATTGAAGGTCTCGCACGCTTGTGTAAATTATACCAACATACTTTTAGGAATTCTTTGATTTCTAAATTAGGATTGATGGAATGGCATTTTGAAACTTCATCTAATATTGCAAGTGGAATGGAAATGTTTCAATTAAGACGCCCGGCTTCGAGATTTACAGCCCATGAGCTTGTGCAAGTAATTTTAAATACTATACAGAAAGGGAGTATGGTTGATGGTTGTTCATTCGAGAAACATATCATTAGAACATAACGTTGTACAGAGTGAAGGCAATATAGTAAGCGATATGGATGGAGAAAAAGTTATGTTAAATGTCCAAAAAGGAAATTATTATAACTTAGGTGAAATAGGTGGAGAAATATGGGAGCTTATTGAAAAGCCGATAAAAATTAAGCAGCTTGTTACTATGTTAGTATCTAACTATGATATTGAACAAAAAGATTGTGAAGAACAAGTTCTTTCCTTTGTAGAGTGCTTATTTCAAGAAGGTTTAATTCAAATAAAAGATCGATCTAATAGATAGATTCGTAATTTCAAGAGAACTATTAGGAGGGGATTAATGAATATTGTGAAAAGAATAAGGGTATTTTTATTACTGAACACGGAGACAAAGCTTTTATTTTTAGAGGCTTTTATTTTTTTAGGGTGGGCGCGTGTACTAAAAAGTATTACCTTTTCCAAAGTTGCACCTTCTTTAGGGGATTACATGAACGAAACATCAGTTGCCAAAATTCACCGACACGGGGATACACTAAAGAAGGTGTCTGAAGCTATTTCTATTATGAGTCGTTATACTTTTTGGGAAAGTCAGTGTCTTGTTAAAGCTATAGCTGGGATGAAAATGCTCGAAAAACGTCACATTGAGAGTACTCTTTATTTAGGAACTGCTAAGGATAGTCATGGGGAATTAATTGCGCATGCATGGTTACGGAGCGGTTCTTTTTATGTTACTGGATCAGAAGGAATGGAGAAATTTACTGTCGTTGGATCATTTGCAAAGAGGCTAAGTGAGGACACTATTAAAGGAGAATAAAATGGAGAAAGATTTTGGTCTGAATGTAGAGTTCATGTCTAAGGAATTGAAACTTCTTTTTGCAATTTTGAAGTTACAAGATGACGAAACAGTACAAACATACAGTAATGAATGGTTTTCGGATATTGATTGGGAGGTATTTCTTGAGCAAGCTGTGCATCATCGTGTTTATCCGGTGATATATCAAAAACTTAAACAAGTGGATGAGGAACTAATTCCTTCACATATTGTACAAACCTTGAATAGGAAATATAAAAAAAATACATTTCACATGCTGTATTTAAGTGCTGAAATGGAACGAATAAATAAACTATGTAATGAAAATGAAATCCGTATGATTTTTCTAAAAGGACCTGTACTATCTCAGGACTTATATGGGGATATTTCTTTACGAACATCCTGTGATTTGGACGTTCTAATTCCGATGCAAAATTTAGAAAAAGTAGAAATGCTACTTTTAGAGCAGGGGTATGTAAAAGATGATTATATTCAAACGATATTAAATGATTGGAAATGGAGGCATCATCATATAACATTTTTTCATCCAACAAAGCAGATTAAGCTTGAGATTCATTGGAGGTTAAATCCCGGACCTGGTAAGGAACCTGGGTTTGAAGAGCTTTGGAAGCGAAAGAGAAAAAGTACCCTTACGAGTAATTCTGTATATATGTTAGGGAAGGAAGATTTATTTTTATTTCTTGTATCTCATGGTGCAAGACATGGTTGGTCCAGATTACGTTGGTTAGTAGATATAAAAAAAATTGTCGATCAAGAACTTAATTGGAGTGAGATTCATAAATTAATGGGAAAATATCAAGTGCTTCATTTAGGAGGACAAGCACTAATTTTAGTAACTCAATTGCTAGGTGTACGACTAGATGAAAGGATGATGGAATTAGTAGAGAAAAAACATTCAAAGCAGTTAGCTCAAGAGGCACTATTTTATTTCAAGCAAATGATAAATTTGCATACCGAACCTGTCCCAGAAGAAGTATTTATCTATCATAGTCGACACTTATTTTCACTAATGTCTAATCAGCAAAAGATTTTATATATTATGAGCCAATTATATCCTTATCCAATTGATGCAAAAACATTACCGTTACCTAAATTTCTTCATTTTTTATATTTTCCTTTACGTCCGTTTTTATGCCTTTGGAGGAAAACAAAGAAGCTTGCTTTGTTATAGGGGGAACATCGATGAATCATATTATATATTTTATGAAGAAATTATATTCTTCAGCGGGAAAAATACTCTATGTGAATTTATTTGGTATGGTTTTAATAAGTTTACTTGAAGGGATAGGTATTATTTTATTAATTCCTATGATAAGTATGACTGGAATAATGAATATAGGCGAGGAGACTACTTTTATTGCACCTGTCTCTAGATTTTTGCAGGATTTTCCTAAAACAACAAGTCTAGTTTCTATTTTAGGTATATATATACTAATAGTGTTAGGGCAAAATTTACTACAAAGAAATATAACGCTAAGGGATGCGAGAACGCAACAAGCTTTTGTACGAGACTTAAGAATAGAAACATATAGTGTGATTTTAAAAGCAAAGTGGAGTTTTTTTTTAGAGAAAAGGAAAACAAATCTAATAAATATATTAACTACAGAATTAGCTCGTGTAAGTTATGGGGTTAATTTATTTTTACAATTGTTAGCTGCTATTCTGTTTACATTTATACAGGTGGGAATTGCATTTTTATTATCTCCTCAAATAACTATATTTGTTTTGGTCTTTGGCTTATTATTCTTGGTAGCTTCTCGTGTTTTTATAAAAAAAGCCCGAATACTAGGCGGTAAGACCTCAGAATTGGCAAAAGACTACCTTTCTGGTATAACAGATCAATTTAATGGAATTAAAGATATAAAGAGTAATACTTTGGAAGCATCACGTTTAGACTGGTTACAATCTATAACAACAAAGATGAGTAATGAGCAAATGGAGTATATGAGAATAAGATCGAGCTCGCAATTGTTTTATAAAGTTTCAATGGCTATATTAATTGCATTTTTTTTATTATTGTCAGTAAGTATGTTTCAATCGAAACCCACCCAATTACTATTAATCATTCTCATTTTTTCTAGACTATGGCCGAGATTCATGACAATTCAATCAAATTTAGAACAACTGGCTGCAAGTATTCCTGCTTTTAAGTCATTGTGGGAATTACAAGAGGAATGTAAGGAAGCAATTGAAATGCAGGATATACATCAGCAAAAACATATAACGCCGATTTGTATAGAGCGAGGTATTGAGTGTAAGGATGTTTACTTTCGTTATAATAAGCAAGAATCTTTATACGCACTTCAAAATATTAATGTGCAAATTCCAATAAATAGTATGACGGCTATTGTGGGGCATTCTGGTGCTGGGAAGAGTACATTAATTGATGTTTTAATGGGCTTGATCCAGCCAGAAAAAGGTCAAGTTTTAATAGATGGTACGCCTCTTACAACAGATAATTTATTGCCATTAAGACGTGCTATTAGCTATGTACCACAAGATCCCTTCTTGTTTAATGCAAGTATAAGGGAAAATTTATTGATGATTGAGCCAAATGCAAGTGAAGAACAAATTTGGGATGCATTAGATTTTGCGGCCGCCGCTGAATTTGTACAAACGTTTCCAAATGGGCTGGATACACTGATTGGAGATCGTGGGGTGAGGCTTTCAGGTGGTGAACGTCAGCGACTTGTACTAGCCCGGGCTATTTTAAGAAAGCCGTCGATTTTAGTATTAGATGAAGCTACGAGTGCATTGGATACTGAAAATGAAGTGAAAATTCAATCAGCAATAGAAAGATTGAAAGGAACAATGACTATTGTTGTGATTGCACATCGTTTATCTACTATACGCAATGCAGATCAAGTTATTGTCTTAGGAAAAGGTGAAATTGTCCAAAAAGGTGAATTTAATCAATTGGCTAAAGAGAGAAAAGGTGTATTTCGAAATTTATTAGGGTCACAAATGGAAGTTGGTTCTTAGAGGAGAAAAGAGTGAATGAAGTTTTGTATTCAAGCAGTTCGAATCGAATAAAAGCCTGAGTAATGGTCAGTTATAATAGGACATTATTCGGGCTTTTATTTGTGCGGTTTCTACATTTAGGGAGTAAATATAAATGAGTACCTTGCAATAAACAATACTAAGTGGTATATTATGGATAAAACAGGTACCATGTATTAAACAGTACTGAAATGAGAAAGGGGGATTGTCCTTGAACGTTCAGTTTAAAAAAGGTGTGTTAGAACTGTGTGTTTTGGCACTTGTGAAACGTAAGGATTGTTACGGTTATGAACTTGTTCAGCAAATCTCAAATAAATTTTTAATATCGGAAGGGTCAGTGTATCCTTTATTACGTCGTTTAACGAAAGAAGGATATTTTCAAACGTATTTAAAAGAATCTACAGAGGGGCCACCTCGTAAATATTATCAACTAACTGAGCAAGGGGAGACGCAACTGAATTTGTTAGTAACGGAGTGGCGTGATTTTGCAAAAGGCGTACAAGAAATTATTGAAGGGGTGGAATGGGATGAGTAAAGAACAGTTCCTTAAAGAATTATCAAGTCATCTTAGAAAGTTACCGGAAGAAGAGAGGAAAGATATTTTATTTGATTATGAAGAGCATTTTCAGTTTGGGAGAGAAGAGGGGAAAACTGAATCGGAAATAATAAAGGGGCTTGGCTCTCCGAAAGTAATTGCGAAAGATTTACTTGCTTTGTATCGCTTTGATGAAATGAAAAAGGACCCATCTACTTCGAATATAACAAGGGCTGTCATGGCAGCGATTGGACTTAGTTTGTTTAATTTTATTATTGTGTTAGGCCCGTTAGTTGCAATTATCGCTTTTATATTTTCCTTTTGGGTCGGTGGGATTGCTAGTGTAGTGACACCATTTTTCGTTATTGCAAAAGTATTTATGGGTACTTTTATATGGTTGGATGTATTCGTTAGTATAACGTTTGTTGGAGTAGGTTTGTTGTTATGTATTATCGCTTATTATAGTACGAAGTGGTTTAAAAGGTTATGCGTACGTTATGTAGTATGGAACTTCAAAATGATAAAAGGGGAGTAGATGATGAAAAAAATATTGTTAGTAGCAATCACTTGTATCATTATTGGAGTAATAGGGATTTCACAAACATATGAAAAAGCAGTACAAACTGCAGAAGAAGGAAACAAAGAAGACGTAATAAAAAACGAAACACTAAAAAATATAGAAGTTAAGTTAGATGCTGGGGATATTGTTGTCCAAAAATCTCCCGATTCTTCTTTTTATGTAAAGCAATCAGGAGCTGTACGTAAACAAGAGATTCGTATTGCCGAAGATGGTGACACATTAAAAATTATTGGGGAAAGAGAAAAAGGTGCTTCATTTGATTTTTCTTTTTACAATTTCAAGTTTCAAACGTCTACAATGACTATACTAGTGCCTGAACGTTCTTACCAAGAGATAAAAGTAAATTCATCTGCTGGACAAATAGAAATAAGTGATGTGAAAAGTGATCGTGTAAGTGTTGAAACGCTTGCTGGAGAAGTAGATTTGAAACATGTCACAGCTAAGAGTGTGGAGGGATCTACAAAAGCTGGTGAGCTGAACTTTAAAAAAGTAATAGGGAAAGTAACAGCGAAGACGGCTAGTGGGGAAGTGCATATTATGGATCATGATCCTAAATATGATGTGGAGGCAAGTTCAACCGCTGGGGATGTAGATATTACTTTATTGGAAAAACCACAAGATGCAGTTATAACTGGGCAAAGCGCTGCTGGAGACGTGATGATTTTTAATGAAGAAAATAAAAATATAACAATTGGCAATGGTAGTAAAAAGATTAGTGGTAAAACAACTGCTGGCGATGTGACGATTGAAATTCGTTCATAAGAAATAGAATGTATGAAAATCTATCAAAATACAAAAAAGAAGATAGTCACCTATATAAATAAGGTGATTATCTTCTTTTTATTATTTTTTAATGTAAATCACGATATACACCAATTACTTTTCCGATAACTGACACTTGTTTTAAAATAATAGGCTCTAATGAAGAGTTTTCCGGTTGTAGACGGAAATGGTCTTTTTCTTTATAGAAACGTTTAACAGTTGCTTCGTTATCTTCTGTTAAAGCTACTACAATTTCACCGTTATATGCAGACTGTTGTTGGCGAACAACAACTAAATCCCCGTCGAAAATACCAGCTTCAATCATACTATCTCCAGAAATACGTAACATGAACACTTGATCTGCTCCAGCAACAATGCTAGCTGGAAGTGGGAAGTGATCTTCTACACTTTCAACTGCTGTAATCGGTAATCCAGCAGTAACTTTTCCGATAATAGGAACTTGAATAACAGATTGTGTTTCTGCATCCATTCGATCGTCACCTAAAATTTCAATTGCTCGTGGTTTTGTTGGATCGCGTCGAATATATCCTTTTTCTTCTAGTCGTGATAAATGTCCGTGCACTGTAGAACTAGAAGCGAGGCCGACTGCTTGACCGATTTCACGTACGGAAGGTGGATATCCTTTTTCTTGTACTTTTAGCTTAATAAAGTCGAGAATGTCTTGCTGGCGTTTCGTTAACTTTTCCATGTTTTCTAACACCTCGTTTTCTTTCATTTTTCTTATTAATAAGTATAACATGCGAAAAAACATTCTACAAACATAAGTTCGAACAAAAGGCGAATTTATGTTACACTGGAGGGAAATAATAGTGAGAAAGAGGGGTTCATAATGAATGCAATTATTTATGCGCGTGTGAGTACAACAAAAGAAGCACAAGAAACATCATTATTACGTCAAAAAGATGAATTATTGCATTTAGCTGAGCGCTATCAAATGAATGTTATTAAGGTGATTGAAGAGCAGGCTAGTGGCTATACAATTGAACGTGACGGCATATTAGAAGTGCTAGATACAATTCGAGATGAACAAATCGATGTGCTACTCATACAAGATGAAACGCGCCTTGGTAGGGGGAATGCGAAAATTGCATTAATGCACTGTTTACATAAAGAGGGAATAAAAGTATATACGCATACGCATAATGGAGAATTACAATTGTCGGATTCTGATTCGATGGTTTTAGATATTATTGGCATTGTTGAAGAGTATCAAAGAAAGATTCATAACTTGAAAATTAAACGTGGCATGCAACGCGCAGTAGAAAAGGGCTATCGTCCCGAAAATAATTTAAAAAATCGTAATTTAAGCGTAGGACGAGAGAAGAAAGAAGTGCCAATTGAGGAAATTGTACGTTTACGCCGGAATGAATTAACTTTTGAAGAAATTGCAGCAACACTTCGTGGTTTTGGTCATGATGTTTCAAAAGCAACTGTACATCGAAGATATGTAGAATATACAAAGCAATTGCTTGATAAAGAGGACTAACTATTGTATGATAATAATCAGTTTTGAGTAAAAGGGGGATTCGAGATGCAAAGTCACGAACTCATTGAACGCATTAACTTCTTAGCGAAAAAAGCAAAAGCTGAAGGCTTAACTGAAGAAGAACAACGTGAGCGCCAATCGCTACGTGAACAATATTTAAAAGGATTTCGTCAAAATATGTTAAACGAACTTAAAGGAATTAAAGTTGTTAACGAAGAAGGTACTGATGTTACACCGGCGAAATTAAAAGCTTTAAAAAAGCAAGATAATGCAAAATTAAATTAAAAGATGGGCATAGCTGCCCATCTTTTTTATTGTTAAATTCGTTATTTAATAACTTTCCAGTTATTATTTTGCGTTGCTTCTATCTTTTTATGTTTCCATATATAGTTAGCGATAAGTTCAGACATATCTGTTGGTATGTCTTTTATTACGGGCTTATTTTGAAACATAAAAAAGTTCCCTCCGCCGCTTGCGCGATAATTATTCATAACGACGTCATATTCTTCCTTCATATTTAGAGGAGCGCCTTTATACTGTAAAGATTCTACTCTCTCGCCAATTGGTTTGGAAATGTTTAATACGTACGAAATTCCTTCCCACATATCGTAATTATAGTGTTGCGGTTTTGGTTCTATGTAGCTAGGGTTTACGATGATGGTTCCATCTCCTTTTAATGTGAAATAAGAAGCAGAGAGTTCGAGAGCATCTTTTATATCTGCTCCAGTTATTCTAATTACTTTTAATGTATTTGGATAAATATAATTAGAAACGATGTCACGCATTGTTACAAATTTTGGGAAACCTGGAGATGTATTATGGAACAAACTTGTACAAGAAATGGAAACATTGGCAATATCCATCTGTATTTTATTTATGAATTCAATAAAAGGATGGTCTTGTAAACGAGTTTGCATAACATCTGAAATTTGCATGTCCCCATGAATGATTCCAATAGGTTGATCAAGCCATTTTTGTGTATTCTCTTCATAATCAGATGCTAAGGAAAGAACATCTGAATCTGCCTCAATTCCTTGCACCGTCAACAACTCTGAATAACTTTCTTTTTTTAGCCACTTCTGTTCCATTCTTTCGAAGGTTACGGTTATTTTTCCAACTGATTGCCCATTACATCCGGTCTGTAAAATTGTTACACCGTTAGCCATTGTGTGAGAAATTTCTCGGTGTTGGTGTCCTGTTAATAAAATATCTATACCTTCAATTTCATGACACATTGCATATCCTTGGTTCTCGCCTGTTAACACTTCAGTTGGTACTCCGGTCTGTAAATCACGTTCAAATCCTCCGTGATAGGCTACGACTAGTAAATCAGGTTTTTCGTGTTGGTGGATGTAAGTAACCCATTTTTTTGTAGTTTCCAGTGCGTCTTCAAAATGTAAGTCTTGAATATGAAGGGGTTGTTCCCAGTTTGGGATGTAATGTGTTGTTACTCCTAAAATCGCAATTTTTATATTCTCTTCAATATGTTTGATGATGTAAGGTTTCCCGAAATAGGGTTCTTTTATGTTTTTATCTAAAATGTTTGCTGATAAGTACGGGAAGTTTGCAGTTTCTACAGCATGATTTAATATATCCATTCCATAATTAAATTCATGATTTCCGATAATTGCAGCATCGTAACTTATATAGTTGGCTAATAAGGACATTGGGTTTTTCTTATCTTTTTCGTATGTAGCGTAATGGTAAGTAAATGGTGTTCCTTGAATGAAGTCCCCATTATCGATTAAAAGAACGTTTTTATTTTTAGAACGTTCTTTTTTTATAAGAGTAGAAATTTTAGCTAAACCAATTTCTGCTTTGGAATTGTCTTGGTAGTGAATTGGATAAACAGTACCATGTATATCACTTGTTAATAAGATGTTTAAAGTTACAATTTGATTTTGATTCAACATCATTCACCTTTTCTATTGTTATCTTCAAGTTAATCATATCAAAAATATGAAGAGAATTTTAATGTGAGTGTATAGAATGTGTAAAGATTCTGTAAATAATCAATTATTTGTAAAAATGTGTGATATATTTCTTCATGTTTATGAAAGATTATTTTATAACAATGAAAAATGGAGGCATTAACATGTTGAAAAAAGTTTTTGCAATGAGCACAACAGTTGTACTAGCAGCGGGATTATTAAGTGGCTGTGGAACGAAGGAATCAAGTGCAAGTAAAAATGAAGATACGAAAAAAGGGTATGTACCAAAGACTTTAAATGTTCAATTTGTTCCTTCTCAAAATGCAGATACGTTAGAGGCGAAGGCAAAACCATTGGAAAAGCTATTAAGTGATAAGTTAAATATTCCAGTAAAAGTTAGTATTTCAACGAATTACAATACAATTGTAGAAGCGATGGCATCTAAGCAAGTAGATGTAGGATTTTTACCCCCAACAGCGTATGTGCTAGCACATGAGAAAAAGGCTGCAAACGTAATTTTACAAGCACAACGTTTTGGAGTAGATGATGAAACGGGAGCTCCTACAAAGGATTTAGTAGACTTTTATAAATCTGAGTTTGTAGTTAAGAAAGATTCAAATATTAATAGTGTAAAAGATTTAAAAGGTAAAAAAATTGGTTATCAAGATGTAACGTCATCAGCGGGATATGTGTGGCCTGCGGCTGTACTATTAAAAGAGGGCGTTGATCCGTTAAAAGATGTGAAACCTGTTACATTAAAAGGTCACGATCAGTCGCTTATTGCGCTTTTAAATGGTGATGTAGATGCAGCTGTTGTATTCCAAGATGCTCGTAATATTGTGAAAAAAGATTATCCGAATATATTCGATCAAACGAAAATAGTGAAATTCACGGAGAAAATTCCAAACGATACGATTTCGGTACGCTCTGATTTAGATGAAGAGTGGAGCAAGAAATTACAGGATGCTTTCATTGAGATAGGAAAAAATGAAGAAGGTCATAAAATCATTAAAGAAGTATATTCACATGAAGGATATGTTAAATCTGATGATAGTAAATTTGATATCGTTCGTGAATATGGGAAGAAAGTAAAAACGCAATAATACATATGGAAATGGCAGCTAACTGGAAGGGATGTGTTTTCAGTTAGTTTGCCGTTTTGAATACATAGAAGGTAGGTAAGATTTGTGATAGAGTTTCGAAATGTCTCCAAAGTGTATCCGAATGGTACAAAAGGATTGAATAATATAAACTTAAAAGTTCAAAAAGGTGAGTTTGTTGTAATGGTAGGGCTATCCGGAGCTGGAAAGTCTACACTTCTCAGATCGGTAAATCGCCTTCATGAGATTACAGAAGGGGAAATCTTGGTTGAAGGTGAGTCTATTACTGCTGCGAAAGGAAAAGAATTACGCCGCATGCGCCGGGATATTGGTATGATTTTTCAAAGTTTTAATCTTGTAAAACGATCAACGGTATTGAAGAATGTATTAGCTGGGCGTGTTGGGTATCATTCGACATTGCGTACAACGTTAGGTCTATTTCCAAAAGAAGATTTGGAGCTTGCTTTTCAATCGTTAAAAAGGGTGAATATTTTAGAAAAAGCATATACGCGGGCTGATGAACTATCAGGAGGACAACAGCAACGTGTATCGATTGCTAGAGCATTGGCGCAAGAAGCGAAAATTATATTGGCAGACGAACCTGTTGCATCTTTGGATCCGCTGACAACAAAGCAAGTATTAGATGATTTGAAAAAAATTAATGAAGATTTTGGAATTACAACGATTGTAAACTTACATTCTATTGATTTAGCTAGGCAATATGCGACACGCATTATTGGACTACATGCAGGTGAAGTTGTTTTTGATGGTTTAGTAGAAGAGGCAACAGATGAAAAATTTGCTGAAATTTATGGAGACGTAGCGCAGAAAAGTGAATTATTAGAGGTGGCAGTTAAATGAATGATGTGACGATATATTCGAAATCGATACCGAAGCCACCGAGTAAATTGAAACATATGTTAACGGTTATTCTCGTTATTATATTGTTGTGGGGCAGTAGTGTGCAGGTCGACGCATCATTTTCAAAACTAGTAATCGGTTTTCCTAATATGATGGATTTATTGAAGGAAATGGTGCCACCCGATTGGAGTTATTTTAAAGTTATTACAACAGCAATGTTAGATACGATACGTATGGCGATTATTGGGACGACTTTAGGGGCGATTTTAGCCATTCCACTTGCATTATTTGCAGCAAGTAATGTATTTACTAACGTGTTTTTGTATAGTCCAGCGCGTTTGATTTTAAATTTTATACGGACGATACCAGATTTATTATTAGCGGCAATTTTTGTGGCGATTTTTGGAATAGGACCGCTTCCAGGTATTTTGGCTCTTACTTGTTTTTCGATTGGGCTCGTAGCGAAATTGTTATATGAGTCCATTGAAGCAATTGACCCTGGTCCGTTAGAAGCGATGACTGCTGTAGGAGCTAATAAGGTGCAGTGGATTGTTTATGGGGTAATTCCACAAGTGAAAGCGCATTTTGTCTCCTATGTACTTTATACATTTGAGGTGAATGTACGTGCAGCAGCTGTTTTAGGGTTAGTAGGAGCAGGTGGCATTGGATTGTATTATGATCGTACACTTGGATTTTTACAATATCAACAAACTGCTTCTATTATTATTTATACTCTTGTTGTTGTATTGTTAATTGATTATATAAGTACGTTGTTGCGGGAGAAATTATAATGAGTGAATCGACGATGATCATGCCAAAACGAAAGAAACCAAGTGTATATCGCTGGATTATTTTTATAGCCCTTGCAGTTATATATGTATGGGCCTTTTCAGGAGTTCCGTTAGAAGGAATAAAGAATACCGCAGGAGAAATTACAAAGGCAATTATGACAGGGGTATTGAACCCAGATTGGTCGTATGTATCTTTGCCAGATGGAGAAGATTTATTACATGGTTTAATTGATACGTTGGCTATTGCAATATTAGGTACATTTATTTCCGCTTTTTTATCTATACCATTTGCTTTTTGGGCAGCAACAAATATGAGTAGTGGAAAATTAACTTCAGGAACTGGGAAATTTGTACTTAGTTTTGTCCGTACATTTCCCGAATTAGTAATGGCACTTTTATTTATAAAAGCTGTCGGTCCAGGTTCTTTCGCGGGCGTACTAGCTTTAGGGTTACATTCTATCGGGATGTTAGGGAAACTGTATGCAGAAGGAATTGAAAATATTGATAAGGGACCGACGGAAGCGTTAATAGCAACAGGCGCAAATCGGTTTCAAATACTTTGGTATGCAGTATTGCCACAAGTATTACCGGATTTTCTATCGTATACGTTATACAGGTTCGAAATTAATGTACGATCTGCTGCCATTTTAGGTGTTATTGGAGCAGGTGGTATCGGGACACCATTAATTTTTGCACTGAGTTCACGCAACTGGTCTCGTGTAGGGATTATTTTATTGGGTATCATTTTAATGGTAATTATCATTGATTTAATTTCAAGTTCGATTCGGAAGAAAATTGTATGATTTATAAAAGAAGCACCTATAAAAGGTGCTTCTTTTATATAATGAGAATAAACAATGTGGATATTATTGGATAGTAGGAGGGGTCTTTTGGCTTTACAGCATGAATTTGTATTTGTTTCATTTGAAAAAAAGGGATTGGATCTTGAAGGTGTGAATTGGATTGAAGATTGTTTCTCGTATAAAGAAGAGGCGACGATAGAGGAATATGTTGTATTAAGTGATGAGCTAATTGTGTATCTATTAGATTTTACCCCACATTAACGGGCAGTAAGACTCCCACCTCAAAATTCTGCTGGAGCAAAGAAGTTAGGTGGGAGATCAACTGCCCGTAAACGTCCGATTGGTTCAACTAATAATCAGTGGGGATGCCCCCACTGATTAAAGTTTCACTTTACCCATTGGATTCCGGTCTATTATCCAGCGAAAAGAGCAGAAGGGTTTGGCATTCATTATTATGGTATTACAAAAATTGAACAACAAGGGGCAGTGATAGCAGAACAGTTATTTTGTTCGCTAGTTAGCATGTTTTCTTTAGCGCCAGAAACAATCGAACTGACAGGGCGGTTTCAATGGGAAAATGATAGTAAGACTGATGGAGAATATGAAAGATACGTATTTGATCGAGATAAATTATGCCAAGATTTAAAGTCTTTTATTCGTTTGCTTAGGAGAGTGAAAAATGGGGAAGGATATATTTTGCATTATGGAATTTGAAAATGATGAATAAATATACAGATAATTCTCTTTCTTTTTAAAATAAAAATAATGAAAAAGTATGTCATATTGAATGCCCATACATTCCCGAAATCATTGATTGTTTTATAAAAAACCAAAAAAATATCAACATATTTGTCGATACATGTTGTATAATCTTGCGTGGGAAGCTATCATATAAATGTATAAAACGTTTACTAATATAAGCGAAGGGAAGAATAGCATGTCACATTCAATCGAACAACTTTCTATCAACACGATTCGCACATTATCCATCGATGCGATTGAAAAAGCAAACTCTGGTCACCCAGGAATGCCAATGGGTGCAGCACCAATGGCTTATACATTATGGACTCAATTTATGAAACACAATCCAAATAACCCAACGTGGTTTAACCGTGATCGTTTCGTATTATCTGCAGGTCATGGTTCAATGTTATTATACAGCCTACTTCACCTATCTGGTTATGATGTAACAATGGATGACTTAAAGAACTTCCGTCAATGGGGAAGCAAAACTCCAGGACATCCTGAGTACGGTCATACAGCAGGGGTAGACGCAACTACTGGTCCACTTGGACAAGGTATTGCAACTGCTGTAGGTATGGCAATGGCTGAAAGACATTTAGCTGCTAAATATAACCGTGATGCGTATAATGTAGTAGATCATTATACATACGCTATTTGTGGTGATGGAGATTTAATGGAAGGCGTTTCTGCTGAAGCATCTTCATTAGCTGCTCATTTACAATTAGGTCGTCTTGTTGTGCTTTACGATTCAAATGATATTTCATTAGATGGCGATTTAAATCGTTCATTCTCTGAAAGTGTAGAAGATCGTTACAAAGCATACGGATGGCAAGTAATCCGTGTTGAGGATGGAAACGATATTGAAGCTATCGCAAAAGCAATTGAAGAAGCGAAAGCTGACGAAAAACGCCCAACGCTAATTGAAGTAAGAACGACAATTGGTTTCGGTTCTCCAAACAAATCAGGTAAATCAGCTTCACATGGTTCTCCACTTGGTGTAGACGAAACAAAATTAACGAAAGAAGCATATGCTTGGACTGCTGAGCAAGACTTCCATGTAGCAGAAGAAGTATATGACAACTTCCGTAAAACAGTACAAGATGTTGGTGAAACGGCGCAAGCAGAGTGGAATACGATGCTAGGTGAATATGCACAAGCATACCCAGAATTAGCAAACGAATTACAAGCAGCAATGAACGGTCTTCTTCCAGAAGGTTGGGAGCAAAAATTACCAACTTATGAATTAGGATCAAAAGCAGCAACTCGTAATTCTTCAGGTGCTGTAATTAATGCAATTGCAGAGTCTGTACCATCATTCTTCGGTGGGTCTGCTGACCTTGCTGGTTCTAACAAAACATACATGAATAACGAAAAAGACTTTACAAGAGATGATTACAGCGGTAAAAATATTTGGTACGGTGTACGTGAGTTCGCAATGGGTGCAGCAATGAACGGTATTGCACTACATGGCGGTTTAAAAACTTACGGTGGTACGTTCTTCGTATTCTCTGACTACTTACGTCCAGCAATTCGTCTTGCAGCATTAATGCAATTGCCAGTAACGTATGTATTCACACACGACAGTATCGCTGTTGGTGAAGATGGTCCAACACATGAACCAATCGAGCAATTAGCAGCGCTACGTGCAATGCCAAATGTATCTGTTATTCGTCCAGCTGATGGTAACGAATCTGTTGCAGCTTGGAGACTAGCTCTAGAATCTACAAATAAACCTACTGCTTTAGTATTAACTCGTCAAGACCTTCCAACATTAGAAGGTGCAAAAGAGGATACGTATGAAAAAGTAGCAAAAGGTGCATATGTAGTTTCTACAAGCAAGAAAGAAACAGCTGATGTAATCTTACTTGCAACTGGATCTGAAGTAAGTCTAGCTATTGAAGCACAAAAAGCTCTAGCAGTAGACGGCATTGACGCATCTGTTGTCAGCATGCCATCTATGGATCGCTTTGAAGCTCAAACTGCTGAGTACAAAGAATCTGTATTACCAAAAGCAGTAACAAAACGTTTCGCAATCGAAATGGGTGCTACATTCGGATGGCACCGTTACGTAGGTCTTGAAGGAGATGTGTTAGGTATCGATACATTCGGTGCTTCTGCTCCTGGTGAGAAGATTATGGAAGAGTATGGATTTACTG
Source organism: Bacillus cereus group sp. RP37 (assembly GCF_040459695.1). Classification (NCBI taxonomy): domain Bacteria; kingdom Bacillati; phylum Bacillota; class Bacilli; order Caryophanales; family Bacillaceae; genus Bacillus; species Bacillus cereus group sp. RP37. The sequence goes on from NZ_JARVHP010000001.1 coordinate 1,795,772, forward strand.
TAGAGAACGTTGTTCGTAAAGTAAAAGAAATGCTTTAATGATTTTAGAAAAATCTCTCCGGCATGGAGAGATTTTTCTATGTAAATGAGTTTTTTCGACAGAAAAAGTTTTTTATCTCTCCGCAGTCAGACAATCATTGCAAAATTTCTTCTATATAATGAAGAGAAAAGGTTGTCCAGATTGGGAGGCGAAAGATGAAAACGTATGAATTGTATTTAATTCAAGAGGATATTGCGAAAGCTTACTTTGGTCGTGAATATTTGTTTTTTGATTTATTTGCTCGATTTTCAGAATCTGGGTCCCTTTCGGAGAAAAAAGTGTTATATAAACAAATGATGTATATAACGATGCCATTACAAGTAATGAAAATTCATCATAAATTAGAACAGGCTTTGCGCGTTCTTGGTAAATATGATCGAACACATCATACACATACACTTTATACAGGAGCGGAATACGGCGAAATAATGGTGAAACCGCACTATATTCGCATGAATACCTCTGGAAACGTTTCTATGGAAACGACTTTCTTTGAGGTGTTAAGAAAGTGTGAATTAACATTTTTAGCTATGGATTATGAAAATACAAAGTACGGATGGCTGAATCCTTTAAAACAAGTACGAACATATGTGTAAAAAATGTCGAATTCTATCTTGTCTTATTGAAAAGGTTTTAGTACACTGTAAGGTAGACAACATGAAGGAGGAAAATATATGCCAATTTGGTTAGGTATTCTAGTGGGCGTAGTAGCACTAGTAGCAGGCGTGGCGTTAGGATTTTTCATTGCCCGCAAATACATGATGAACTACTTAGAAAAAAATCCACCAATTAATGAACAAATGTTAAAAATGATGATGATGCAAATGGGACAAAAACCTTCCCAAAAGAAAATCAATCAAATGATGAGCGCGATGAACAAGCAACAAACAAAATAAGCGCTAAAGGGCACTCGATAAGAGTGCCCTTTCCTATTGGATTTTAAAAGCGTTTAAAACTTTTAAAAATTCTGTATTTTTGGTAAACTGAAAACATCGCTCATTTTAAGGGAGGAGGAGAAGAATGAAGGTATTTATTAATTTAGCGTGGTTTTTTAAACAAGAAAAACGAGCGTACATAATCGGAATTATTATGTTATTTGGTGTCGCGCTTCTTGAACTTGTAGCCCCGAAAGTACTAGGTATTGTAGTAGATGAAATTAATAATGGAACATTAACATCTGAAAAATTGTTGAAGTGGGTTATTCTGTTAGTAATTGTAGGGATTACTATGTACATACTACGTTATTTATGGCGTATTATGATTTTTGGATCTTCGTTAAAACTAGCCCGTCAATTACGAAAGAATCTATATGAGCATTTTACAAAGATGAGCCCGTCTTTCTATCAATCACGTCGTACGGGCGATTTGATGGCACATGCGACTAATGATATTCAGGCGATTCAACAAACTGCTGGATCGGGCGTTTTAACGCTTGTTGACTCATTAGCGGTTGGGGGATGTGTACTCGTAGCAATGGGCTTTACAATTAGTTGGAAGTTAACATTGTTAAGCTTAATTCCAATGCCGATTGTAGCGATTTCGACAAATTATTATGGAACGTTATTACATAAACGGTTTCATAAAGCACAGCAATCGTTTTCGGAAATCAATGATAAAGTACAAGAGAGTATGAGTGGGATGAAGGTAATTCGATCACTTGGACAAGAGAAAGAAGATTTACAAGCATTTCGAAAAAAGTCAGAAGATGTCGTACATAAAAATATGTTAGTCGCACGTATTGATTCGTTGTTTGATCCGACAATCTCTCTTATCGTTGGATTTTCTTTTTTAATTGCAGTATGTTACGGGTCAGTATTAGTTGTGAGAGGTGAATTAACTGTTGGCGATCTTGTTACATTTACAACGTATTTAGGTACCCTCGTTTGGCCAATGTTAGCGTTTGGATGGTTGTTCAACATTATGGAGCGTGGGCGTGCTTCGTATGACCGTGTAGAAAAAATTCTCTCGCAAAAATCAGATGTAGTAAATAGAGAAGATGCTGTGCATACAATAGCAAGCGGTGATGTTACATTTGCGGTCGATTCATTTTCATATAAGAAAAAAGAAGTGTTACAGCTAGTGGATGTTCACTTTGATTTAAAGAAGGGTGAGACACTAGGAGTTGTCGGACGTACGGGTGCAGGGAAAACGACGTTATTAAAATGCTTAATCCGTGAGTATGATCATTTTAATGGTGAATTAAAAGTTGGGGAGCGGGATATTCGCGATGTAACACTTTATGGTGTCCGTTCTGCCATTTCATACGTGCCGCAAGACCATTTTTTATTTTCAGCGAGTATTGGGGAGAATATTGCCTTTGGAAAGGCGGATGCTACATATAATGAAATTACCCGCGCTGCAGAGATTGCTTGTATTCATAATGATATCCTCCAATTTTCAGAAGGGTATGAAACAGTAGTAGGAGAAAGAGGCGTTTCGTTATCTGGAGGCCAAAAACAGAGAATCTCTATTGCCCGTGCTTTATTAACGGATGCGGAAATTTTAATTTTGGATGATTGTTTATCAGCGGTAGATGCAAAAACAGAAGAAACGATTTTAAACGCATTAAAGAGGGAAAGAGCAGGAAAAACAACGATTATTACTGCTCATCGTTTAAGTGCAATTCAACATGCCAATCTTATACTTGTTGTGGATGAAGGCAGAATTGTGCAACGAGGTACACATGAGCAATTAATGGAAGAAAACGGTTGGTATAAAGAAATGTATGAGAGCCAGCAGTTAGAAGCATTAGTCGAGAAAGGAGGCGTATGATGACCGAGAAGAAGCGGAGTGATTTAAGTAGATTGCTTTCTTATATGAAGCCGTATAAAGGGTTGCTATCTTTAGCATTTATCTTTTTAGTTGGTGCAACTGTAACTGAAATGATGGGTCCTTTTTTAATTAAACAATTTCTTGATGAACACTTAGTACCACGTAACTTTGATCAATCAGCACTTGTTACTCTATTTGTAGTGTATCTTATTGCTCACTTATTAAAAGTAATATTTACTTATTTAGACTTGTTGTATTTTCAAAATATTGCTTTTAAAATTGTTCAAGATATGCGTGTTGAAGTATATGATCATGTTCAAAAGTTGTCATTAAGTTTCTTTGATCGTACGCCGATTGGTACGCTCGTATCGCGCATAACGAATGATACGGAAGCTATTAAAGATTTTTATGTCAGTGTATTATCCACATTTGTCAAAAACGTAGTCTTTTTAATAGGTATTTTAGTAGCGATGTTTTTATTAAATGTAAAACTAGCCCTATTTTCCCTCGTATTAATTCCGATAATGTTTGCGATTATGGTGCTATATCGCCGGAAAAGTGCAGCCTTTTATTTAGAAGTACGTAATCAATTAAGCGTGTTAAATGCAAAGTTAAATGAGTCCATTCAAGGAATGAATATTGTTCAAGTGTTCAGACAAGAAAAGCGTATGAGAAAAGAGTTTGAAGAAGTGAATAATAAACATTATAGTGCAGGGCGGCGGACGTTAAAGTTAGACGCGTTACTTTTACGTCCAGCAACTGATTTAGTTCATATTGTGGCTATTGCGTTAGTACTTGGTTTATTTGGAATTGATGCTTTGAAGAGTCCTGTTGAAGTAGGAGTTCTATATGCATTTGTTAACTATATACATCGTTTCTTCCAGCCTGTAAATGAGATGATGATGAAATTATCATTTTTCCAACAGGCACTTGTTTCATCATCACGTGTATTTCATTTAATGGATGAGAAAGATTTAGCGCCAGTTCAACAAGGGGATGGAAATCCTCAAGTCGTTAATGGAGATATTGAATTTAAAAATGTTACTTTTTCTTATGATGGGAAACGTGATGTTTTAAAAAATGTATCTTTTCACGTGAAACAAGGGCAAACAGTTGCTTTCGTTGGGCACACTGGTAGCGGAAAAAGTACCATTATGAATTTGTTAATGCGATTTTATAATATTAAGTCCGGAAATATTGTAATAGATGGTGTAGATTTAGAGAAATTTAAAGAAGGAGAAATTAGAAAGAAAATAGGACTCGTATTGCAAGATGCATTTTTATTTGCGGGAAATGTAAAACAAAATATTCGTATGTATAATGAAGAAATTACGGATGAAGAAGTAAAAGAAGCGGCACAATTTGTGCAAGCGAATACGTTTATTGAAAAATTACCAGAGCAGTATGAAACGGAAGTAGTAGAAAGAGGAGCTGCATTTTCTAGTGGTCAACGACAATTAATTGCTTTTGCTAGAACGATAGCAACGAATCCGAAAGTATTAGTATTGGATGAAGCAACAGCTAATATTGATACAGAAACAGAAGATGCGATTCAAACAGCCTTACAGCAAATGAGAAAAGGGAGAACGACTATAGCAATTGCGCACAGATTATCTACAATTCAAGATGCAGATCAAATCTTTGTTATGCATGATGGAGAAATAGTAGAAAGAGGAACACATCAAGAATTACTGAGTGAGCAAGGGTTGTATTATAATATGTATTTACTGCAAAATAAAGGAAGTTTACAAAAAGCCTTGTAATTACAAGGCTTTTTATTTTGCATATAAAATATGTTGACGCTTTATATCTATAGTATAAACGTCGTGACCCTTTATAAAAGTTGTACATATTGTATGTATACGAAATGAAAAAATTTGATAGGAGCTTTCATATGCAAGATAGGTCTAGTTCAAATGTTACGTTTATCGATGTGTCTCATTGGGAAGGAAGTATTGATTGGAATGCTGTGAAGGCATCAGGTATTCAAGCGGCGTATGCAAAAGCGACAGAAGGTGTGAATTACATTGATCCGACTTTTGTTCAAAATGTACAGGCTGCAAAAAATGCAAATGTATTGATTGGTGCATATCATTTTGCGCATCCAGAACAAAATGATGCAATTTCAGAAGCAAAATATTTTGTGAGTATATTACAAAGCAATCAGACAGACTTAATTCCAGTTCTAGATTTAGAATCACCAACAGATCCGAGTAATAGTAATTTGACAGGTACCGCTATATCTAATTGGGCAAGAAGTTTTATAGATTATGTGAAACAAGCTACTGGAAAAAATGTCATGCTATATACAGGTGTTTGGTATATTAATGAGTTTGGGATTAGTGGATTAAGTGATATTCCACTTTGGATTTCTAGATATTCTAGTACACCGCCTGCTGATGCTGGTGGATGGACAGAGTGGACAGCATGGCAATACACAGATTCTGGTCAAATTTCAGGTGTAGGAAATTGTGACGTATCAGCAGCCGTCTCGATAGAAGCTTTACAAGGGAGCGGAGCAAGTGGTGGAAATGTTTCACCTCCTACTAATGCTACTGCAGTTTACGGTGTTGCTGTCATTAATGGTGATAATGTAAATTTACGGAGTGGACCATCTTTACAATCTAGTGTAATCCGTCAGCTAAATCGTGGCGAATCATATGAAGTTTTGAGTGAACAAGGTAGCTGGCTTGCTTTAGGTGGAAACGAATGGATATACGATGATTCAAGTTATGTTCAGTATAAACATTATGTGGCGACTATTACTGGTGATAATGTGAATCTGCGGGATGCTCCATCATTAAATGGAAATGTTATAAGACAATTACATCATGGTGAGGCATATCGAGTATGGTGTAAGCAAGATGGATGGCTTGGTCTAGGTGGAAATCAATGGATATACGATGATTCAAGTTATATTCATTATGGTGTACAATAAAATGAACGCAGAAGGTATCTCGCCTGAGATGCCTTTTATTATAAATATGTAATTTTTACAAAGTGTATATTGAAAGCATAGTATAATATAATGTATATTTATAAAAAATAAAATAAAGGAGTAAAAATATGGATTATGTGCTAATAGGTGTTGTTTTAATATTATTAGCTGTAGTATTCGTGCTGTTCTATAAAAATAAACAGCTAGAATCAGAGAGTCAGCAAGTAGAATTTGAAAAGAAACAAGCAATTGAAACGTATGAAAACGAAATTGCAGCTACGGTTACAGAGCATAAAGAACAACAAAATACATTGAAAAATATGGAACAGAAGAAATACAATGATTTACAAATAAGTGCAGCTAGAGAACTTGAAAATATGCGTATGATGAAGAATCAATTAGCTATGCAACATAGTAAAGAACGTAGTGAAATGCAAGATAAACATAGTAACGAAATACATATGTTTCAAAAGTTAATTGCAAATTTGCGAGAGTATACGAAAAATGGAGCTGAAGTGAATACACACGAAACATTACATTATATGAAGCGAGGCTTCGTAGAACAAGGCATAATACTAGATAATGAATTTCATATTATGCCGAATGTTTTTATTGGAAATCAGCACGGAGGAAATGATTTTCGAATTCATCATCTTGTCTTAAGTAAAACGGGTATGTATCTACTTGAGACGAAAGAATGGACAGGGAAATTAATTCATGGCTTAACGAAAGGAAATGCTAGTATATATTCATTTATGATTGATGAAATTGGCAAGTATCAACAAGAAGTAGAGAAAGAAGAGACGTTTGAATGCATTACAGGTGAAGATTCATTAACGATACAAGTGAAAAATGAAGGGAATCCAGTATATAGAGCGAAAGAACTATCTCATATTCTATACAATTGTTTGAATGAAATACAGGTTGATATTGTTAAAGAAAACGTAAAACCGATTGTATATTTTTATAATGAAAGTGGGAAAGAAGTGCTAGATCTTTCTGAAGAAAAAACGCCGAGATTAAAAGATAGAGAGCAAATTGTAACGTTCTTCAGAAATGAGATCTTAACAGGGAAAGTAATATATACAGATCAAGAGTTAGAAAAACTTCGAGAAATCATTAACCGAATGAATTATAAAAGGAATTAAAAAGGGGTGGGATTTCTGAGTTCTATATTGAGGGGTATTTTGTATGTTTATGTTTGTTTGTATATACTAATGTATTTTGCGTTTATTTACATTATCGATATAGCTCATACGTCATTAAGTGTAAAGAGTATGTTTGTAGTAATCATGCCATTTGCTTTATTAATCATGATTCAAAAATCTATCTTATATGTTTCTAAAAATCGTAATGAAGAAAAGAAGCAAATGTCGGGAGTATTAATAGTAGCACTCATTCCGTTAATGGTGTGCACTGCGCAATTAAGTATGAATACATACACTTCTAAGTTTAATCAAGATCGGTGGTTACATGCTGAAGATAAACGGGTACATATGGTAGATGATCTATTACAAAAATATAAATTAACAGGGAAATCAAATGAAGAAATTACACAATTATTAGGAACGCCTACTGAAACGAGAAATGGAGAAAGCGGGGTTATCACTTCGTACTATCTTGGAAATGAACGTGGCTTTATTCCAATAGATAGTGAACAGCTTGTTTTACAATTTGATAGAGATGGTAGAGTTATGAAATATGAGGTGCTAAGAGACTAAATAAATTTAGAGAGAAGCTATATGTTATAGCTTCTTTTTTATTTTTCAATATGTTACGGAAGGGAGAGAAGGATTTTGAGTGGAATAAGGAATGAAAGTGGAGGTGATGCATATATATAGATGCATTGGGTTGTTTTTATCTCGCTATTTGCGGGCGATAAGATTCTCACTTCAAAGTTTCACTTTATCATATTGTATAAATGAAAAGGAGGTAAGACGGTGAAAGCAATCCCGACTGATGTCCTGAGTAAAGAATTAATGGAAAGAGAAGGAGTTATATCTATTACAGTAAAAGAATTTGAAAAGATAGAAGTAGCTGGAGTAGTAGTCGCTGGCCCTGCGGTTATTTTGATTAATCAAGATTAAGTACATATTATTGAAATAAAAAGCATCCATCTAGGATGCTTTTTATTTGTATGCAAGGAAGAATATGATGGATAATTGCTTTACTGGAGGGAAAGTCTGTGGCAATTATTATAACGATGTTAGTAATGGGTATTTTATTAGGATTTGTTGGAGCTGGGGGAGCCGGTTTTATTATCGCGATGCTCACTTTAATATTCCATATTCCTATTCACGTTGCGCTCGCAACGTCTTTAACTGCAATGGCATTTACGACATTATCTGGGGTTATAAGTCATTACAGGGAAGGAAATGTTGTGCTTATTATAGGCGGGATTGTTGGTGGGTTTGGCGCGATTGGTTCTTATATCGGTTCTAAGTTCGGTGCTCTTATACCAGCGCATCTTCTTCATTGGTTTACAGCGGGTATGCTATTTTTATCGGCAATTTTTATGTTTATTAAATTAATTAAGTTTCAAAATAGGGAAGAATTACTTTTAGTAGAAGTTAAAAAATTTTCAAAAGAAAACATGATAAAATGTATATGTCTAGGATTAGTCACTGGAATGATGGCCGGTTCATTCGGGATTGGTTCTGCACCGTTTATTCAACTTGGATTAATGGTTCTATTAGGACTAACGATTCAGCAATCTGTAGGAACAACAATGCTTGTTATATTGCCGATTGCGATTGGAGGTGGGCTAGGATATAGTTCAGAAGGGTATCTAGATTATATATTGTTATTGCAAGTATTAATTGGGACGATGTTAGGAGCGTATATCGGGGCGAAGTTTACAAATTATGCACCACGTATGCTTTTGAAGTTTTCAATGATTATGACACCCGTTTTAGCTGGATGTATGTTATTGATGGAATAAAAATAATATAGCAAACTAATATGTTTTACGAATGAATTATGTAAGTAATTCATATTTCCCATATAAAAGGATTTGCTTTAATATAATGAGTGTAAAGTTCGAGTATTCGAAGTACTACTTGAATTATATCCCTATCCCTTTTCTAAAAATGCGAACAAGTTTTGCCCTATTCTATTCAATATTTAATTGCATAGAAATATATTGTTCGATGACCATTGTGGAACGTACATAATGGGAAAATCCCGATCCTTAAAGAGGATGCCCCTAATCTTCATGTGAAAATATGATCGGATAAGAAAGCTGACCAATTTATGGTCGGCTTTCTTTTTTTTCAAAAGCTATTTCTTCTTTAATTTCTGTTTGCAATAATAAAGCTTTTCCAAAACGACGTTTACATTCCGCACGCACTTTTTCAATGGCTAGTAGCTGAGTAGTGGCGGGAACTGTTACGATAGCTTGGCGAGGTGTTCGATTTTCTTCACAAAAGACACATTCCACAACATATTTAGAAATCATATTTTCATCCTTCCGTTTTTAATTTCTAAGAAGGGATTGTCTATGAAGTTGATGTAAGTTTTCGTCATCGTTTTCCTTTTTTCCTCTTTTTTCAAGGGGAAAATAATAAGGAAGACGAATAGTAGTAGGGGAGGGATGTATATGGAAAGATGGATAGGTTGTGCAGCAGTATGTGTAAATGAAAGAAATGAAGTTCTAATGGTGTTACAAGGAAAAGAAGGGGAAGAAAAAAGGTGGTCTGTTCCAAGTGGCGGGCTTGAAAAGGGAGAAACACTAGAAGAATGTTGTATTCGAGAAGTTTGGGAAGAAACAGGTTACAATGTGGAAGTTGTAAATAAAATATACGAAAAAGAAGGTATTACATACGGAGTTCCTGTATACGTTCATTATTATCTCGTTAAAAAAATAGGTGGTAGTATGGAAATCCAAGATCCTGATGAGTTAATACATGAAATTGCTTGGAAAAGGATAGATGAAATGAAGGAATTAACGCTATCTTTCCCGGAGGATTATGAGATTTTAAATAAATATATAAATAAAAAAGCGAGTGTTTAAACACTTGCTTTTTTAATGTATCCACGATAAGAAAAGTGGAACGATAACTAAACTAGCTCCTGCTGTTAAAAGCATAGATAAACTCGCAATCGTGCCTTCTACAGGGCCGATTTCGAATGCTTTTGATGTACCGGTTCCATTAGCACTCGTACCTAACATAATACCTTTTGCGAGCGCTGTTTTAATACGGCATATACGTATGAGAGAAGGTCCGAGCAATGCTCCTGTTAACGCAGTTAAAACAACAAATACCGCTGTTAATTGTGACATGCCACCAATCATCTCTGAAATAGCCATTGCAATTGGTGTCGTCACAATATGAGGTGCTAAACTATGCTCTAACGATGAATCAATTTGAAAATAATTTGCTAGTAGTGCTGAAGTAATAACTGATAAAAACGAACCGACAATGACATTAAGTAAGATAGCTAGTCCATGTTTTTTCAATAAATCAAAGTATTTATAGATTGGCCATGCAAAAGCAACTGTTGCAGGCTTTAACAATTCTGTTAACCATTGACCACCTGTTTCATATGTTTCATAAGGTGTGTCTAGTCCGAGCAATAAAGCAATTAAAATAATAGGGCAGACGAGAAGAGGAGAAAGTAAGCTCCAATTCCAGCGTTGATACATTTTCTTCGATATCCAATATGTGAATAGTGTTAATAGCAAACAAAGAAAGCCGATCATTGTGTTGATCCTTTCCGCTTTAGTAGCAATTCTGTTAAGAGTCCTGTAACGAGAGTGACACAAAGTGTACTAATCATAATAATTAAAATGAGATCGATTCCATATTGTGATAGTGTATCTTTGTAACGTATGACAGCGACTGCAGAAGGAATGAAAAATAAAATAAGTTCTTTTAATAAAAAGTCTGCTCCGTCCTGTATCCACTCTTTTTTCACTAGGTTAAATTTTAATGAAATTAACAATAAAAAAATACCGATTATACTTCCTGGAACTGGGAGGTGTGCCTGTTTTGCAATCCATTCACCTGTCCAAGCGAAACAAAATAATAATAAAATTTGTCCGCTTAATTTCCACCATTTCATACAGTAACCACCTCTTTCTTTTTTTACATAAAAACTGTAAAAAAGAATTAACAATTTCTACTATACGTTCATTCAAAAAGTTTGTCTAATATATAAATTATATGTTATTAATATATTAGACGTATTAATTGAAATTGAAAAGGGTGTCCAAAATGGAATTACGGCATTTGCAATATTTTGTTGTAGTGGCAGAAGAGTTACACTTTGGACGAGCAGCTGCTCGTTTACAAATGACACAACCACCACTTAGTCAACAAATTCAGCAATTAGAAAAAGAAATGGGAGTTATGTTATTTTCAAGAACGAAGAGAAAAGTTGAATTAACAGAAGCTGGAGAAATGTTTTTAAAAGAAGTAAAAAAAGCGTTCGAACAAATTGATAAAGCAGTAGAAGTTGCACAAAGTGCCCAAAGGGGAGAAGTGGGCTCTCTTTCAATTGGTTTTGTAGGTGCGGCGATATATGATATTTTACCATCAATCGTAAGGGAGTATAGAAAAAAATTTCCGAGAGTGTCTGTTGCATTACATGAACTGTCAACGCCAGATCAGGTGCATGCACTTCACGATAACCGTATTGATATTGGCTTTTTACGTCCGCCAATTCCAACGCAATTACTAGAGTTAGAACCAATTCAAAAGCTTTCTTGTACGTTATGTTTACCGAAGGCACATCCACTTGCTGAAAAGGATGAAATACATATTGAAGATTTAAGAGACGAACCGTTCGTATTTATTACGAGACCGGTATGGCCAGCGTTATACGATACAATTTTATCGCTTTGCCGCGACGTAGGATTTAGTCCACACATTGTACAAGAAGCAACGGAATATCAAACAGTTATGGGACTTGTAGCAGCAGGAATCGGAATTACGGTAATACCTGTATCGGCAAATAAATTGTATAAAACAGAAGTTGTATATAAAGAGTTATGTGATTCTAATTTTGTTGCAGAAATGTCAGTAGCCTATAAAAAAATGAATAGCAATCCAGAGCTTTTAGAGTTTTTAAAAATTGCAAGAGAGAAGAAAAGAATAGAAGTAGAGGAGGAGTAATAGTAGTAACGGTTTAATTCAGATGTATAAAATTACACTTTGTTAAACAATAAAGCGGAAATGCACTTAAATTGCATTTCCGCTTTATTTTTCTTTTTTTAGCTCGATACTAAATAGATAAACGTGTTCATTTTCTTTTAAGATGAGGTCAACACCTGTTTCTTCATCAATTGTAGGGACGCTTACAGTTTCTTTACTTGATTGGATTACAGCAGCCAAAATTGTTTTCTGATTGTATCTTAAACTTTTTACAGATTGAATTGTAGTAGTTGCAGAACTATTTACGCTTGGTGGTTCATCTTCAGGAACAAGCGTGGAACCACCGTCAATATGAATATACCATTGACCTTTTTCGTGTATATTGTTGTTAAATTGGAGATTTGGTGCTATGAAAGAAAGTTTTATTTTCTGTTCTACAAAATATGATGCAGCTATGTTCGCGATTTCTTTTACTTTTTTACCATTTTGATAATATTCAATTTTAGCCTGAAGTTCATCTTTATTATTTTTGATTGTAACATCATAAAACATTCTATTTCCTTCACCTATAGGAGTCATTTGTAAAATGTCAGATTGCTATTTTGTTAACTTATGTGGTTTAACAGTGGAGCCTTCACTATTTTTTAATGGATTACAACTAGTGAAAAGTAATAAAGAAAGAATAAACAGCAATTTCACACGCATATAACCCCTCCTTTTTACAATTATAGTATATAAATGTAATTTTAACCGTTTTATTTTTCTAGGACTAAAGGCTTAGAAAAGATTCAGATTGTAGTGCGATGTTTAAAATGTCATATTTTTATACACTAGTAGTATAGAATGCGTATGTTATAAGGTAGGGGAAGAAATTTATGTCTTTATGTCGGTTAGCGAGAAAAAATATAAGAACATTTGCTGCCAAAAGGATGAAGCAATTTATATGGATTGCTACGAGTACTATGATTTTGTTTTTTATGACATCACTCCAATTTAATGAAGTAGCTACTAGGGAATTAGGGGCTATACTTTTATTTCAAGTATGTTTTTACACGCTGTTTATCGTATTCATTTGCATATGTATTTTTACTACATATAAAATAACATTTTCTCTTCTGCAAGTGAGGAGAGAAGAATTAAAATCTTATGTAGCAGAGAATAGGAACAGAAATGAAGTACTATGTTTATTATGTCAGGAGCAATTATTCATTTATGGAGCAGCTTTTATTTTCGGTTTAGTTCATGGAATGTTATTTTTGAAATTATTCACGATTATCTTTATGAAAATAGTAGGCATACAGGGAATAAATAGTGCACCAATTACTATATATGCGGTAGTAGTCGTTAGTATAGTTATGATGGTTATCGTCCTATTATCGATGATACAATGTTTTCGATTTGTTCAAAGTTTACAAGATAAAAATTCGTTCCATTTCAAGGGAAAGGCATGAGAAATCATGCTTTTTTCTATTTTACACATAAAAATAATCATGTTACAGTGAAAAGACCTGACAAAGAATGGGAAAGAAAGGTTGTATAGAATGACAAATGAACAATCAATTGTAAAAGTGGAGCGGTTGACGAAGAAAGTCGGTTCAAAGACACTTGTACAAAATATTAGTTTTGAAGTGAAAAAAGGCGAGGTTGTTGGTTTACTCGGACCAAACGGTGCTGGAAAAACGACTTTAATGAGAATGATGGTCGGTATGATCCGTATGACAGAAGGTGAAGTGTGGATTGATGGTCAATCTGTGAAACAGCAATTTGAAAAAACTGCCGCGAAAATTGGGGCGGTAATTGAGACGCCGGAGTTTTATCCTTTTTTGAGTGGATATGAAAATTTAACATATTTCGGACGAATGAATGGTAATGTGACAGAAGAACGTATTGATGAAGTAGTGCAATTGTTAGGGATGGGACAAGTAATTGATCGTAAAGTAAAAGCATATTCACTCGGTATGAGACAACGTTTAGGAATTGCTCAGGCGCTTATTCACGATCCAGATGTATTAATACTAGATGAACCAACGAATGGATTAGACCCTAGTGGTATACATGAAATGAGAATGTACATAAAGAAAATTGCACATGAACAAGGAAAAGCGGTACTTGTATCTAGTCATTTACTTTCAGAAGTTGAATTAATGTGTGACAGAGTTATTATTATTCAGCACGGAGAATATGTGGCGACGCAAAATATTCAGCATAATCAAAGCGAAGAGATGGAGACAATCCGTATACGTGTAGATGATGCGAATAAAGCGGCAGAAATGTTAGAACAAGATGTTTTAATAAAAGGTAATGATCTACTTATTCATGTAAAAGATGAAGAAATCCCAAATGTTATTCGAACATTGCTTGAGAAAAATATTCAAGTTTATCGTGTATATGAAGAAAGAAAGACGTTAGAAGAGCAATTTCTAGAATTAACAGGGGGAAAAGATATTGTTTAATTTAGTATATAACGAACTGTATAAAATATTTAAGCGAAAGCGAACGATTATTCCATTTGCAGTTATTGCAGTATTAATAATTGGATTAGGGTGGGTTACGGTCAAGTATTTAGAACCGGAAACAAAAGGATGGAAAGCCGATTATACAGAACGAACTGTAGAAATAGAGAAAAAGCTAGGCATGAAAAAAGAAGCTATTTTAGCAGAACAATCTGGGGACGAGCTTGTAAAGGAATATCAGCTTAAGATGAAGCATTTAGATACAGATACAGCACCGGCAAGCAGTTCTCCACTTTCTTTCATGAGAGATACAGGTTTTATCGTATTTCCAATATTGCTCCCATTTATCCTCGTGTATGCAAGTACAATTTTTGCGAATGAATATAGCTGGGGAACATATAAATTTTTAACGATCCGTCCGGCGAGTCGATTTAAAATTCTAACAGCAAAATTTTTAGCAATTGTAATATTTGCAGCGTTATTGTTTCTATTTAATATGATTTTCTCCACTTTATGTGGACTTGTTATTTATAAATTCCAACAGCCTGCATGGAGCGAGCTTATTTTCCAAGATGGAAATATTATAAAACAAAATATTTTTGTGGAGGCTAGTAAGTATTATATTTTATCGTGGTTGCCGACCATTGTGTACGCAGCGTTTGCATTTATGATTTCTGTATTAACAAGATCTAGTGGGGGCGCGATTGGTATTTCACTATTTCTTGCTTTATCAGGAAATATTGCATTATTAGCAGCAACTAGATATGATTGGGCGAAATATTTATTACCAGCAAACACAGATTTATACAGTATTGCAAAGAATGGAAGTTTTATTGATGGGGTAACATTCCCGTTTGCTTCATGTATGTTATTACTTTATTTATTTGTATTTTTAAGCATTTCCTATACAGTATTTTTAAAACGCGATTTAACTTAATAAGAAAAGCCGTTAAGTGCACTTCACACCCTTAACGGCTTTTCTTTATGTTAATTGTTTAAGAGCTTTTTCGGCTAGGAAAGCGAAATACTCTGCACTTATAGATAATGCTCGCTCGTCTACTGTGAAAGCTGGATGATGCCATTCATGTGTACCATTCGTTCCCATAAAGACGAATGAACCAGGTATTTCTTGCTGATAAAAAGAAAAATCTTCTCCGGCCATTGACGGGGTAGGGGAGATGATAGTTAAATTCATTTTTTCGGCAACTTGAGTCGATAAATTTGTTAGAGATGTATCGTTATGAACAGCAGGAGGACCTGGATAAAAGCGAAATTCTGTTTTTACACCTAATGCATCAGAAACCCCTTGAATAATACGTTCCATTAAAGCTGGTATCTTTTCACGTGTTTCAGCTTGGAAAGTGCGAACTGTTCCTTCTAATGTTGCTTTTTCAGGAATAACGTTCCATGTATTTCCTGAATGAATATTTGTAACACTTACAACAGCATTATGAGATGAACTTATATTTCGGCTTACAATTGTTTGCAGTGCCATAACAATTTGAGAGGATGCGACAATAGGATCAACCCCAGCATCTGGTACAGCTGCATGTGTACCAACACCGTGAATTTCGATTTCAAATCGATCAACCCCGGCCATTAGTGGACCATCTTTAATACCAATTGTACCTACTGGCAAATCAGGTTTATTATGCATGCCGAAAATAGCTTGTACATTTTGTAAATGTCCAGCATCAATAACTTTGCAAGCACCATTACTACTTTCTTCGGCTGGCTGAAATATAAAACGAACAGTTCCTTTAAGTGAAGATTCTTTTTCCTTTAATAAGTAGGCAGCACCTATAATAGCAGCTGTATGAAAATCATGCCCACAAGCATGCATTTTACCGTGAATTTTTGAAGCGTACGGCAAATTTGTTTCTTCTTGAATAGGAAGGGCATCAATATCAGCACGGATTGCTATAAGCGGTCCGCTATTATTCCCCGAAATTTCAGCAATAACGCCTGTTTCTAAACTAGAATTTATTATAGTAATGTTTTTCTCTTCTAACCAATTTTTTATAGCTTTTGTCGTTTCAAATTCTTCGTATGATAATTCTGGATGCTCATGTAAATTTCGACGAATAGAAATCAGCGTCTCATTTAATTGCTCTAGATTTGCTGCCACTTATAATGCCCTCTTTCTTAAATAAAGTATGTATATTAAGTATACAATAATAAAAGAGAGGATTCTCAAATGAAAATCCTCTCTCGTTTATGCTGCCAATTTTTTATGTGAATGCTGTTTTTGATAACGTCCACGCATTGCGTAGGCAATTTGCGGGATTGCGATACCAACTAAAATAAGTGACACACCGATCCATTGTGAAGATAGTACAGCTTCTTTTAAAACGAATACAGAC
The DNA here is from genome assembly GCF_040459695.1 of Bacillus cereus group sp. RP37. Classification (NCBI taxonomy): domain Bacteria; kingdom Bacillati; phylum Bacillota; class Bacilli; order Caryophanales; family Bacillaceae; genus Bacillus; species Bacillus cereus group sp. RP37. Next base: position 1,812,432 of record NZ_JARVHP010000001.1, read on the forward strand.
ATGATTGTTGTAACTGGTAGTTCCGCTGCACCAAGAATAGTCGCTAAGCCAGAACCGATTTTTGGAATACCGATTGTAAAGGCTATAGAAGGAATAACGATACTAAATGTTCCTAGACCTAAACCGTATTTCCAAAGTCCTTCAGAAATTGCACCACTAAAAATGAATGTTGGTGGGAATACGATCATTACTAAAGTTAAAGCACCAGCCATTAAAAGAACACCGCGCGGTAATGAAGGTACTTCAACAGCCACTTTCCCACTCACGAAAATGTATGTTGCGAATGTAACAGCAGATAATAAGCCTAGTATGATTCCAGTCGTATCGAAATCACCTGCTGATTTTTCTAGTAAACCACTTGATAAAAATGTACCTGCAAGTAAGAAAATAACGGAAATCACCTTTTCTCTTGAAGGTAATGTTTTTGTTGCGACTGCTTCAATAATAATTCCGACCCAAACGAATTGGAATAAAAGTATAATTGCAATAGATGCTGGTACAGTTTTTAATGAAGCATAATAAAAAATCCCAGTAAAACTTGCAGATGTACCTGCAACGAATAAAATTAACGCTTGTTTTAATGGAACACGATGTCTAGAAAATAGAAGTGTAATAGCAAGCAAAATAATCCAACCGAACAAATATTGGCTACCAATTACCTCTCCAAGTGAAAATCCTTCTGCATATGCAAGTTTAACGAAAATAGCTAAAATTCCATAACTACACGCTCCTAATAAAACTAAAAGAGAATAACGAAGCATGAAAAATTCCTCCCATCTATATGAAATTGTTCCGTAACGGACATATATAACTAGAGGGAAGTATACAAAATTAAAAATGGAGGGTCAAATAAAAGAAAAGTGTGACATTTTATAGAATAATAATAAAAGTATGATATTTATGCATAATCTTGAAATTAATAATAATAAAAGTATTGTAAAATCAGCTTTGTATTGTATAAAGACAGCATTTGAAAAAATATTTTTTAATCAATATGTATATAGACGTACTAGTAACATGCTAATCATTTGAGAAACTACGTTACCTTTGTTATGTTAATAATAATTAGAGGAGTTTCGTAATCCAAGTGAAGTGTTTCTATATAATAGAAGGAAATGAAAACGTTTTTTTAGAAACTGTGTGAAAGAGTAGTTTTTCTTATTGTCACGTTGGAAAAGTGATTTCACGAATTGTTCATAGTATTTTTATTTGTTTTTGCTACAATATGTAAGGAGAGGAGTGGAATCATGCAAGATATCAGTATTTTTTTAGCGTTTGGTGCTGGGTTTTTATCATTTATTTCCCCATGTTGCTTACCGCTTTATCCGGCATTTTTATCTTACATAACAGGTATGTCGGTTTCTGAGTTGAAAGAAGAAAATGCAATGCTTCGCAAAAGAAGTATGATACATACAGCGTTTTTCTTACTTGGATTTTCAATTATATTTATTGCAATTGGATTTGGTACAAGTTTTATTGGAGGCATCTTTACAGATTATAAAGATTTAATTAGACAGTTAGGTGGTATATTTATCATCGTGTTCGGTCTTATTATTGTCGGTGTGTTTAAGCCAAAGTTTTTAATGCAAGACCGTAAATTTACGTTTAAAAATCGTCCGAGTGGCTATTTTGGATCCGTTCTAATTGGATTGGCCTTTGCTGCAGGCTGGACGCCTTGTACTGGACCTATTTTAGTATCTGTCATTGGATTAGCAGCAACAAATCCAGAGTCTGCAATGATTTATATGATTGCATACATACTTGGATTTGCTATCCCGTTCTTCATACTATCATTCTTTATTACGAAAATGTCCTGGATAAAAAGAAATAGTATGAAGTTTATGAAAATCGGAGGATACGTTATGATTGTCATGGGTGTCTTCTTATACTTTAACTGGATGACGAAAATTATCGTATATTTCTCAAGTTTATTTGGTGGTTTTACCGGTTTTTAGTATTATTCTGTGAAAATGTTGGAAATACTAACGGAAAAGCATATAATGAAAGTATATTTTGCATATAGCCACAAAAAAGGATGAGAAAATATGAACATAGTTGTTTTATCCAGTATCGTTGCTGTTTGTATGGCTGTTGGTGCGATGTTTATTCGTTTAAAAGCAGCTAAAAAACCTGCAACATTGAAAAAAATTATACTTCCACCATTTTTTATGAGTACGGGAGCATTGATGTATGTTTTTCCTGAATTTCGATTAACTCCAGCAGAAATGTTAGAAGCAATTGGCGTCGGTTTGTTTTTCTCTATTTTTCTTATTAAAACATCTAAATTTGAAATTAGAGGGCAAGAGATTTATTTGAAGCGTTCAAAAGCATTTGTTTTTATATTAATTGGATTACTTGTCGTGAGGATTGTATTTAAAACATACTTAAGCCAATCTCTTGATTTAGGACAACTTAGTGGTATGTTCTTCTTATTAGCTTTCGCGATGATTGTGTCATGGAGAATTGCTATGTACCGTTCCTTTACGAAATTACAGAAGGAAATGGAAAAAGAAGATGGTTTTTATAATGAAAAAGATATGAAGCTAACTTGAAAACGTTATATGTATAAAATAAAAAGGACAGCGTCAAAGGCGCTGTCCTTTTTATTGAAAATAATGTGAAGTTACTTTGCGAGTAAAGATCTATAGTTAGAATAATCAATCTCTTTTTCTTGTAGTTTTTTCACTAAAAATTTATGATCACGCTTCGGTGTAGCAATAATATACCCTTTAATAATTAAATCTTGTGTAATTTGAGAGGCTTTTTCTTGTAACGCCAGTTCTCCGATTTTGCCAGCAATTTTTGATTTAGCAACATCGCGAAATAGTTCTGGAACAGGACTTACAAGCTCTTCTAACAACTGTTTTTGTTCGTCAGCCCATAAATGTCTCGTTTTATTTATGTAGTGTTCTTCCCAATCTAAAATGGACATACCATCTTCTTTTGGTAATCGTTTTAAAAATTTTCTGAACATAAAGTATCCACCAATAGACATAAGTCCTAATAAAATAACAGTCCATAGCACAATAAACCAACTGAACCATCCTTCGAGCAAGTATATCCCCCCTTAATGATTATGGTTTTCTTTTATTCATATTATAAACAGTGAGATTCATAGAAAGCAAGAACGCTTGGTCATTTTGACCAAGCGTTATCATTTAAACAAAGTATAGTTGTTCAACACATAAATTATTATTATCATCTTCTACATATTCAATGATTAATGTGCCAACTTTACGATCTTTATCTTCTGTTGTGAAAATAGAGTAAGAAGTAAAACGCTTTGTTGATAGGCCGCTTATATGTGTAGGTAAAGAAATGTAGTCGTTATCGCGGAAGAATTCCATCAGTTCAATATCTTCAAATTCTTTTCGGTCAACTTGTTTGTTTGTGTAGCGGCGTTGAAGTTGTTTTAAAGACTCATTCCAAGAAATTGCTTTTGTGTCGTATACCATTGTCTTATCTCCTTACTGTATGTAATCATTAAGAACATACGTTCTAATCTAGTATACTCTTTTTATTAGAAAAGGGAAAGCAAAAAATAATGTAAGCTTGGGTTTCCAAGCTTACATTATTGATGCGTCCGTCATAATCTCTATTTTTTATTATAAGTTAGATAAGAATAAGAAACAAGATGGTATATATTTTGTTGATAGTTTTCAAAATTCTGTATATTATAGGTATACTAATATGCAAGGGAATGAGAGGAATGGTAAACGTAATTTCACTCCAAGGACCGATGGCAAGCGGGAAAACAACATTGGCTAAAAGATTAGAGCGATGCGGGCTTTCAGTTATATATGAAAATCCTTATCCGATTGTAGAAAAACGAAAAGAACTAAATTTGGATATGAACTCAAAAGAAGGGTTTATTACAAATCAAAAAATGTTTATGAAAGCAAAAATAAAGGAGTTTCAAAAAGTGAAAGATTCAGTCGTAATTTTTGATCGTGGACCAGAAGACATTGAGTTTTATACACTCTTTTATCCAACGATTATAGGGGAAGAGTGGGATATAGAAACTGAATTGAAAGATGAATTATATAAATTAAGAGAATGCCGTTCGGATGCGATTTTTTATTTAGATGTTACGAAAAAGAATGTATATGATAGAAAAAATAATGATAGAACAAGAAACAGAAATACATTTGAGGAGCAATTTAAATTAGTAGAAACTGAAAAAGATTGGTATAAACAATTTCCGGTAACTTATGTGGACACGAATAGATTAACAGCGGACGATTTAGAGGTATATTTTATGGATTGGTTAAAGGAGAGAGGGTTATGAAAAAAATACTTTTATTTGTATACCCAACATTTGCGGAGTTTGAAATAACAGTAGCAACGGCATTGCTGAAAAATAAATATGAAATCATTACAGCGGGCTTAACGCATGAATTGATTATAAGTGAAACAGGTTTGCAAGTGCAACCACATATAGAATTAAGGGAAGTGTGTGTAGAAGAATATGAGGGGATTATTATTCCAGGCGGAGATGTGATACATATGAAGGATGCAGAAGGACTCTTTTCAGTTATTCGTCAATTTCGCGAACAAGAAAAATTAGTAGCTGCTATTTGTGCTGGACCGTATGCGCTAGCAAAAGCAGGCTTATTCAAAGAAATCTCGTATACAGTAACTATGGATTATAAAAAATTAGATTGTTTTCCAGTAGAAAATTTTGTGTATGAAGAAGTTGTGAAACATTCAAATATTATTACAGCACAGGGGCATGCATTTGTACCATTTGGAATAGCGATTGCCTCTTATTTTGGAGTAACAAACGAACATAATATAAATTTTTACAGTGGTAAGGGGAATGTGATGATGGAGGAGCTTTTGCCTGAGAATGTATAAAAGCTAGCTAATGCTAGCTTTTTTCTTTTTGACATCGATAAATGGCTAACGTTTTCGGATCGCGCCATATACCGTTATGAAGTGACAATTCATTTTCTACTTCTTCTTTTAGCCATTCCTTCATTTCCGCGTGAAGAAGTGTATTATCAGGTATATTTAGTGACGGAAACATGCTAGAAATATAGTTTAAAATCGGAGTAGCATGATGAAAAACGAGAGCATTATGAATAACTGCTTCTTCAACAGTTGGAAAAACAGACTGTAATATCTCTTTACCATTTTCTAAACAAAATGGAGTGACTGATGATGTTGTTTTCGGCAAATCAAATGCGTCTAACATGCGGTTACAAATTTCAACTATACGAGGTAATGTAACGTTAGAGTTTGTTGTAGCTAAAAGTGAGCCACCGGGACGAATTACTTTATGGAATCCTTGGATTGTTTTTTCGACGTCTTTCATGTGATATAACATATGTCTTGCGATGATCCAGTCGTAGCAATTAGCTTCGAAAGGAAGTTTACCAGCGTCACCCGGTCTCCATTCAATTATGCTATTCTTCATTGCAGCTTCAGAAAGCATCGTTTTCGATTGATCAAAACCAGTTAGTTGTCCTTTATGACCGTTAGTTTGTAAAAGGGAAAGAAAATTCCCATTAGCGCACCCAACCTCTAATATTTTTTCGTCTCCTTGAAGTTGTAAATGCCCCATGACGACTTCATCTAAATTCACTTGTTTTTCTTCGTAATGTTTATGCGTATCGATACGTGTTTGTAAATGGTTGCTTACGTTGTATTGGCGTTTTACATCATTCATTTTTTCACATTCCACCTTCGTGCAAAATTGCTGAATCGCATGTGTAAATACGTCGGTTTTCTTTAAACCTTCGTAATGGAGTGCAGATTCAAACCTTTCAAGTAATTTTTCTTCAATTCGAAAATGAATATCTTTTCGCTTCGTCATTGAAATCTCGCCCCTTTGCATCTGTTAGTGAGACTATACCACGCTTGAAAAATTTGTGTAAATAATTTGTGTACACAAATGAAAGAGAAGAAAAAATTGTTTGAATGTGAGTTTAAACTATTGACGATTTAAACGTTTTCATATATTCTTAAATTAAGAAATATTCAAATAATTAAAAAGAAATGAGAGAGTCACATGCTTCTTCAAGGAACACATCGAATTGGTCGTATGGCCATGCTGTTGGCACTTGCGGATGAGAATGAAAGCCCTGTATTATCTGTTCCAAAAGGTTGGAAGTATTGTACGGGGAAAGTGGGTTCGATGAATTCGCAAAAAGTTGTAGCAGCAATGGAAACAGCGGCTAAAAGCAACCAAGTTATTGAAACAGACGTTTACAGAGAAACACATGCACTTTATCATGCAATTATGGAAGCTTTGTACGGAGTGACGAGAGGTCAAATTCAGTTAGCAGACGTTCTTCGTACAGTAGGACTTCGATTTGCGATTGTGCGCGGCACACCATACGACGGAAAAAAAGAAGGCGAATGGGTTGCTGTTGCATTATATGGAACGATTGGTGCACCTGTAAAAGGATCTGAGCATGAGGCGATTGGTTTAGGAATTAATCACATATGATTTGCCCATAGTCTATTAGTTAGAAGGGGGCCTTATTCTTTAGGACAGAAGTCTGTCTTAAAAAGATAAGGTCCCCTTTTGCCTTTATAAGGAGGAAAAAGAATGATTACGTTAACAGGACACACATTGACAATTGAAGAAATGAAGAGGTTGTTACTTGAAGGAGAAGGTGTAACAGCTTGTCCAAATAGTATGCAAAAGGTGGCAGAGTGTCGCGAAGTAGTTGAGAAAATTGTAGAGGACGGAAAAGTCGTTTACGGTATTACAACTGGATTTGGAAAGTTCAGTGATGTGCTTATCCAAAAAGAGGATGTAAAGGCACTTCAACACAATTTAATTCAGTCACATGCATGCGGGATAGGTGATCCATTCCCTGAAGAAGTATCACGAGGTATGTTAATTTTACGAGCGAACACGATGCTTAAAGGAGTATCGGGCGTTAGACCGCTTGTTGTAAATATGCTTCTTGAGTTTGTAAATCGTAAAATTCACCCAGTTGTTCCGCAACAAGGTTCACTTGGTGCGAGTGGCGATTTAGCACCTTTATCTCATCTTGCGCTTGTATTATTAGGCGAAGGTGAAGTGTTCTATAAGGGAAAACGCGTTCATGCGATGGTTGCTCTTACAGAAGAAGGTCTTGAGCCGATTGAACTTGAAGCGAAAGAAGGGCTTGCATTAATTAATGGTACGCAGGCGATGACAGCGCAAGGAGTTCTTTCTTATATAGAAGCAGAAGCAACGGCGTATCAAGCTGAACTCATTGCTTCGATGACAATTGAAGGATTACAAGGCATTATTGATGCATTTGATGAAAATGTTCATAAAGCACGTGGTTATAAAGAGCAAGTGGAAGTAGCGAGCAGAATTCGTGACATCCTTCATGATAGTAAGTTAACAACGAAACAAGGAGAATTACGTGTACAGGATGCATATTCACTTCGCTGTATCCCGCAAGTGCACGGTGCTTCTTGGCAAGTTTTAAATTATGTGAAAGAAAAATTAGAAATTGAAATGAATGCAGCAACAGATAATCCACTTATTTTTGATGGTGGGGAAAAAGTAATTTCGGGTGGGAATTTCCATGGTCAACCGATTGCGTTTGCGATGGACTTCTTAAAAGTAGGAATGGCGGAACTTGCAAATATTTCAGAGCGTCGTATTGAGCGTTTAGTAAACCCACAATTAAATGATCTACCTCCATTTTTAAGTCCAGAACCAGGACTTCAGTCTGGTGCGATGATTATGCAATACGCAGCAGCGTCACTTGTTTCTGAAAATAAAACGTTAGCACATCCGGCGAGTGTTGATTCAATCCCGTCATCAGCTAACCAAGAAGATCACGTAAGTATGGGAACAATTGCTTCACGCCATGCACATCAAATTATTCAAAATGCAAGACGTGTTCTTTCAATTGAGATGATTTGTGCGATGCAAGCAGCAGAATATCGCGGTATTGAAAACATGAGTACAGTGACGAAGAGCGTCTACCATCAAGGTCGTCAGCAAGTACCTTCTATTACAAATGACCGTATATTCTCAACAGATATTGAAAATATTACGCATTGGTTAAAAACGAATTATTCGATAAAAGAAAGATTAGATGTAAACGCAGCACTATAAAATGAGAAAAGGGAGAGATTGAAATGGAAAAAGTACAACAAACAATTCGCGCGCCAAGAGGTACAGAGTTACAAACGAAAGGGTGGGTTCAAGAAGCTGCACTTCGTATGTTAATGAACAATTTAGATCCTGAAGTTGCTGAAAAACCAGAAGAACTAGTCGTATATGGCGGAATTGGCCGTGCGGCTCGTAACTGGGAAAGCTACCATGCGATTGTAGATTCATTAAAAACGTTAGAAAGCGATGAAACATTACTTGTTCAATCAGGAAAACCAGTTGCCATTTTTAAATCACATGAAGACGCACCTCGCGTACTGTTAGCGAACTCAAACTTAGTACCAAAGTGGGCGAACTGGGATCACTTCCGTGAACTAGAGAAAAAAGGTCTTATGATGTACGGACAAATGACAGCAGGTAGCTGGATTTATATTGGAACACAAGGTATTTTACAAGGAACGTATGAAACATTTGGCGAAGCGGCACGTCAACATTTCTATGGTTCATTAAAAGGTACAGTAACACTTACTGCTGGTTTAGGTGGTATGGGTGGTGCACAACCTCTTGCTGTAACGATGAATGGCGGTGTTGTCATTGCTATTGACGTTGATAAGCGCAGCATCGATCGTCGTATTGAAAAGAGATACTGTGACATGTATACAGAATCGTTAGAAGAAGCATTAACGGTTGCGAACGAGTATAAAGAGAAGAAAGAACCAATTTCAATTGGTTTATTAGGAAATGCGGCAGAGATTTTACCAGAACTAGTGAAGCGTAATATTACGCCAGATTTAGTTACGGATCAAACATCTGCTCATGATCCATTAAACGGTTATATTCCAGTAGGTTACACATTAGAAGAAGCAGCAAAACTTCGTGAAGAAGATCCAGAACGTTACGTACAATTATCAAAAGAAAGCATGACAAAACATGTGGAAGCAATGCTTGCTATGCAAGCAAAAGGTGCAATTACATTTGATTATGGAAATAATATTCGCCAAGTTGCTTTCGATGAAGGTTTGAAAAATGCATTCGATTTCCCAGGATTCGTTCCAGCATTTATCCGTCCATTATTCTGCGAAGGAAAAGGACCATTCCGCTGGGTAGCACTTTCTGGTGATCCAGAAGATATTTATAAAACAGACGAAGTAATTTTACGTGAATTTGCTGACAATGAGCATTTATGTAACTGGATTCGTATGGCTCGTCAGCAAGTTGAATTCCAAGGTCTTCCATCACGTATTTGTTGGTTAGGTTACGGTGAGCGCGCGAAATTTGGTCGCATCATTAATGAAATGGTTGCAAATGGTGAATTATCAGCACCGATCGTTATCGGCCGTGACCATTTAGATTGCGGATCAGTAGCATCTCCAAACCGTGAAACAGAAGCGATGAAAGACGGTAGTGATGCAGTAGCAGACTGGCCAATTTTAAATGCATTAATTAATAGTGTAAACGGTGCGAGCTGGGTATCTGTTCACCATGGTGGCGGCGTTGGTATGGGTTATTCACTTCACGCTGGAATGGTTATTGTTGCAGATGGAACAGAAGCGGCAGCAAAACGTATTGAGCGCGTATTAACTTCTGACCCTGGAATGGGTGTTGTTCGTCACGTCGATGCAGGATATGACTTAGCTGCGGAAACTGCGAAAGAAAAAGGTGTTAACATTCCGATGATGAAATAAGGAGGAGAAAACATGCTGGACACTTTACTAATAAATATCGGTCAATTACTAACAATGGATCAAGAAGATGGCTTGTTAAGAAGGGAAGCGATGAGTACGCTTCCTGTTATCGAAAACGGTGCGGTTGGAATTGAAAACGGCGTAATTACTTTTGTTGGAACAGCGGAAGAAGCTAAAGGATTACAAGCGAAAGAAGTTATTGATTGCGGCGAGAAAATGGTTTCTCCTGGTCTTGTTGACCCGCATACTCATCTTGTATTCGGTGGATCTCGTGAAAATGAAATCGCACTAAAATTACAAGGAGTTCCGTACTTAGAAATTTTAGAACAAGGCGGAGGTATTCTTTCAACTGTAAATGCAACGAAACAGGCGTCCAAAGAAGAACTTGTTCAAAAAGCGAAAGTCCACTTAGACCGTATGCTATCTTTCGGAGTTACAACTGTAGAAGCGAAGAGTGGTTACGGATTAGATGATGAGACGGAATGGAAGCAATTGGAGGCAACTGCGCAATTACAAAAAGAGCATCCAATCGATTTAGTTTCTACATTTTTAGGTGCTCATGCAGTTCCGAAAGAGTATAAAGGTAGATCGAAAGAATTTTTACAATGGATGTTAGACCTACTACCAGAAATGAAAGAGAAGCAGTTAGCGGAATTCGTTGATATTTTCTGCGAAACAGGTGTGTTCTCTGTCGAAGAATCAAAAGAGTTTTTATTAAAAGCGAAAGAGCTTGGCTTTGATGTGAAAATTCATGCGGATGAAATCGACCCACTTGGTGGTGCGGAAGCAGCGGCTGAAATTGGTGCAGCATCAGCGGACCATTTAGTTGGCGCTTCTGATAAAGGAATTGAAATGCTTGCAAACTCTAATACAGTAGCGACTTTATTACCAGGAACAACTTTCTATTTAAATAAAGAAAGCTTTGCTCGTGGACGTAAAATGATCGATGAAGGTGTTGCAGTTGCATTAGCTACAGACTTTAACCCAGGTAGCTGTCCAACTGAGAACATTCAGCTTATTATGAGCATCGCAATGCTTAAACTGAAAATGACACCAGAAGAAGTTTGGAATGCAGTAACAGTTAACTCTTCTTACGCAATTAATCGTGGTGATGTAGCTGGGAAAATTAGAGTTGGTCGCAAGGCGGATTTAGTTTTATGGGATGCTTACAATTATGCTTACGTACCGTATCATTACGGCGTAAGTCATGTAAATACAGTATGGAAGAATGGTAATATCGCATATACAAGAGGTGAACAATCGTGGAGCACGGCCACTATTTAAAGAAAAATGCAAAGTTTATTGATCGTGAAGTGACGAAATGGAGTGAGATGATTAAAGGTTGGGAGGAAGGCGTGGAAATATTCGGTGCTGCCTTAATTGGAGCACCCCTTTCTAAACCATCTATTAGTCATTCAGGAGCAAGTTTTGCTCCAAAAACAATTCGTGCGATGTTAGATGCATATAGCACGTACGCAATTACAGAAGAACATGATATGAAAGAAAGTGTCTTATATGATTGCGGCGATATTACGATGCATGTGACGGATATAAAAGAAAGTCATAACCGAATTGCGAAAACAGTTGGTCATGTAACGAAAGTAAATCCGAACATGATACCAATCGTTCTTGGTGGTGACCATTCGATTAGTTTTCCGAGTATAACAGGGTTTGCAAACAGTAAAGGAAAGATCGGTATTATTCAATTTGATGCCCATCATGATTTACGTAATTTAGATGATGGTGGCCCATCAAATGGTACACCGTTCCGTAGTCTACTAGAAAATGATGTCATTACAGGAAAACAACTCGTTCAAATCGGAATTCGTAATTTTTCAAATGCACGAGCGTACCATGAATATGCAAAAGAACATGGCGTGACAGTGTATACAATGAAAGATGTACGAGAGCGAGAAATCAAAGATATTATCACGGAAAGTATTGAAGTATTAAGAAAGCAAGGCGTGACTTCTATTTACATTTCTCTTGATATGGATGTACTAGATCAAGCATTTGCACCAGGTTGTCCAGCGATTGGTCCTGGCGGAATGGATAGTACGACGTTACTTGATGCGATTGAATTTCTTGGTAAAGAACCGCTCGTTCAAGGGATGGATATAGTAGAAATTGATCCAACCCTTGATTTCAGAGATATGACGAGTCGAGTAGCTGCACAAGTGATTATGAGTTTTCTTTTAGCGAGAGAAACAGCTCGTAAGCAGGTTAGTATGTAGGCGTGAAATGAATAGATAATATTTACCGATGCCGTAAAAAACACATTACTACTCGTATGTAGTAATGTGTTTTTATGTTAAAAGCGAAGTTGAAGTTAGAATATATGTATGTGTGGAGAAGTCAATAAAATTGTGGGTTTTTGGTGTTATTTTACGGATTCATTTTCTTAGTTTGAAAGGATTGACATGAAAAATAATTTTATGATAAAATAAAAATTTTGCTAAAAAAATGAATGTGTGTTAAGATTGAGAAGGTTACCATATATGGAGGTGGATTATTTGTTTCAAATTGGCGATAACATTGTTTATCCAATGCAGGGAGCAGGTATAATTAAAGCCATAGAAGAGAAGGAAATCGCAGGAGAAAAACAACAGTATTATGTTATAAAAATGTCGGGTAGTAATATGGAAATAATGATTCCGGCAGGAAGAATATTGAGCTCAAATATACGACCAATCACGGATATAACGGCAATAGCACACATATTGAATATTTTTCAACATGGAGAATCTGATAGATTACTTACGTGGAAACAAAGGTATAAATTGAACACTGATAAAATAAAGACGGGTAAAATACAAGAAGGTGCTGAAGTTGTACGTGATTTACTACGTATGCAGAAAGAAAAAGCACTTAATGCAAGCGAAAAGAAGATGTTAGATAACGCACACGAATTTTTGATTAGTGAACTGGGATTAATTGACGGTATCACAGAAAGTCAAATAAAAAGCTTTTGTTAAGATTCATTACAAATAATCTATTACATCCCAAAAAATATTTCAAATTTTTTGGGAACATAATTATAGAAAATTAATCATTTCAAAGACATTCAACTCTTTCAAACCACTTTTAGAGCATTAACCTCTTTTGTTATTACTACAATCAAATCCATTTTTATTTTTTAAATTCTTTACGAATGTTCGAAGTTTAATTAAACACTTCGATAGAATAGTTACTTGATTTTTGCAATCCTGATTCACACTGGCACGGACGAGGAGCCGTAAGGATGAAAGAGAGGTAGGGCTTTCATTGTTTTAGGTTTATAAGTTATTATTTTTAGAAGAATACTGAACCACTCTCACTTCTATTGTTAAAGTTTTTTATATGTGAAGAGATAATAATTGTTTATTTTCTTTATATAAAAGAGATAAATGAGTTGTCATCCATATACGGTAAACTAAAAAAGGTTTCCTTCCTAGGAAACCTTTTTTTATTTGTATCATTCTGTTTTTTTTGATATTCGAATGTTTGATGGTAAAGGCGAATAAATTGACGTTACTATCTAAAAGTAAGTATGATGCGATTATGGTAAGAATTTTTTAAGGGGGAAGAAAAATGACAAGTTCAAATAGTAAAGCGGCAAGTATTTATGAAGGAACAAATATAAACGCTTGGGGATCCTTTGGAAATATTGAAAAAACAAAGTTGTTTAGTCCGATTCAAATTGGATCCTGGTCTCTTCGTAATCGTATAGCAATGGCACCGATGACGAGATGTTTCGCGAATCATGAAACAGGAGTCGTTGGTACTGATGTAGTCGAGTACTATAAAAAACGTGCAGCTGATGGAGTTGGCTTAATTATTACAGAGGGAATCGTCATTAGCCCAAGAGCAAAAGGAAATCCAGGAGTACCAGGGATTTATACACAAGAACAAATCGATTCGTGGAAGCCTGTTACAGAGGCAGTACATAAAGAAGGTGGAACGATTATTGCTCAAATATGGCATGTTGGACGTATGAGTCATCACGAGATAATTGGTGGGCAAATGCCGCAAGCACCGTCTGCTATCGCAGCTGAGGGAAATGTGCCACGTTTTCGTAAACCGTTTGATACCCCGGAAGAAATGACAATAGAAGAAATAAAGAAAGTAATTGGTCAATACGCACAAGCTGCGAGAAACGCGATCGAAGCTGGATTTGATGGGGTAGAAATTCACGGTGCACACGGATATTTAATCGATCAATTTACTTATGAGTTTGCAAATAAGCGTACTGATAAATACGGCGGAGACTTAAAGCAAAGGTTAACATTTATGAAAGAAGTAACAGAGGCTGTAATAGAAGCTGTTGGAGCTGATAAAACACTTCTTCGCTTCTCTGCTTTCAAAGGTGATAATCCTACTTATATGTGGGGAAATCCTGAGCTTGCAATTAAAACGTTTGTAAATATGTTCAAAGAAGTTGGATTAACGATGATTCACCCTTCAACGATGAATTTTACGGCAGTTATTGCTGACGGAAAGAATTTTCATCAATTAGTAAGAAAATATTGGGATGGTACGATTGTAGGAGTAGGGAGTTTGAATCCGAAAGAGGCTGAAGAAGCACTGCAAGAAGGAACAATTGATGTAGCGGCATTTGGAAGACCTTTAATTGCTAATCCAGACTTCATTCATCGAATTAAAAATGCTGAAAGTTTAGTGGAATATGATGCGAAAGAGCATCTTGCTACGTTAATTTGAATAAAGATAAAAGGAGAACACATCAGGTGTTCTCCTTTTATTATGGAATTTCATAGGAGGAAGCGGAATGAGTGAAACGCTACTCGTTATTATTAGTATATTGCTCTTATTGATGTTACTATTAATCATTTTTTTTATTATTACATTTTTTATTAAAAAACGGACGCATCATTCTATATTAAAGTTACATCCATATTTAGGAAGGATGCGTTATTTACTTGAAAAGATAGGACCGGAATTTAGGCAGTATTGGTTTGATCATGATACGGATGGAAAGCCCTTTTCACGTTATGATTTTCAAAGTGTAATGTTTCTAGCAAAATACCGTTCAGAAATACTAGGTTTTGGATCAAAACGAGATTTTGATGCATCTGGATATTATATTGCTAATACGCTGTTTCCGGTATTAACAGAGGAACTAAGTGTGAATGTAACGCAAAAACGTGAAGGGAAAAAGTATGTGATTCATAAAGAAGGGTTATTTTCACGGAGAGAAAAATTGACAGCGGATACAACGAATCTTTGGTTATACGAAGAAAACGATGCAATTATAGTCGGTGAAAACCGCAAATATCCATGGAAACTGTATGGCATGTTTGGAGCATCAGCTACTTCTTACGGTGCGATTGGAGAAAATTATATTTTAGCGAGCGGGTTTGGAGCAAAAATGGCGGGCGGATCGTGGATTAATACTGGTGAAGGTGGCGTTATTCCAGAACATTTACATACAGGTGCGAATATCGTTGCGCAAATTGGTCCGGGTTTATTTGGGTACCGTGATGAGGATGGTAATTTTTCAATGGAGAAATTTATGGAGAAAGCAAAAGAAAGCAACATTAAAGCATTCGAATTGAAATTTGGTCAAGGTGCGAAAATACGTGGTGGTCATTTAGAGGGACAAAAAGTAAATGAGAAGATCGCTTCTGTTCGAAATGTGCGAGAAGGAGAGACAATTAATTCACCGAATCGATTTCCATTTTTAAAGAATGCAGCAGATACACTTTATTTTATTCAACGTTTGCAAGAAAACGGCGGTAAACCAGTCGGGATGAAGATTGTAATTGGACAGCAGGAGCCGTTGGAAGATTTATTCAAAACGATGAAAGAGTTAAACGTCTATCCAGATTTCATTACAATTGATGGTTCAGAAGGTGGATCAGGAGCAACATATAAATCGATGGCAGATAGTATGGGGATGCCGCTTATTCCAGCGTTACTGACATGTATTGATACAGCGAATCATTATGACGTTCGGGACAAATTCAAAGTGTTTGCCTCGGGGAAATTAATTACACCAGATAAAGTGGCAATTGCTTTAGCTATTGGTGCAGATGCTGTAAATTCAGCCCGCGGTTTTATGATGGCGAGTGGCTGCATAATGGCGCTTCAATGTAATTCGGGGCAATGTCCGTCTGGTGTGGCGACGACGAATCCTCATTATCAAAAAGCGTTAGATCCGTATGAGAAGAAGTGGCGGGTCATGAACTATATAATAAGTATGAGATATAGTTTATTTGCACTAGCGGCAGCAGCGGGAGTAAAGAGTCCGCGTCATTTAACGAGAGAGCATATTGTGTTTAAAGACGAGAAGGGGAGAGTGGTGCCTCTTTCGGAATTGTTTCCTATAATAAATCAAACCTAAAAATATATTTTATATGTAAAAATTTTTGGAGGAATAATCACATTGTTTAGAAAATATTAAGAGTATAATGGGAAAGGTTTTTAAAAATGACTATTTTTAGGGAGAGATTCACTTGGATCAAGGTTCGTACAGTATTACAATTTTTTTACTCGTCATAGGGCTCGTTATATTTGGACGTATGCGTTCTATGAATCGACCAATTAAAAATAAAGGAAGACGACTATTATTTCCATTATTCTTTTTATTGCCTGGTTTTTCTTTATATGCGGCACCGATACAACTTGCTGATTGGCAAATTGGGGTAGCTGCTGGGATTGGACTGTTATTATCAATTCCACTAATTATTTTAACTGGATATGAATTGAGAGAAGATGGTCAAATTTATGCGAAAAAAAGTATTGCTTTTATTGCTACATTTTTAATTATTGTCCTTTTACGTGCTTATTTTAGAAGACATTTACAAGGTTTAGATCCAAAGTCAATCGGCATTCTTTTCTACACCCTTGCGGTTTGTTATATAGTACCTTGGCGTATTGGCTGCTATATAAAATTTCGTAAAGTATACGTAGAGAAAGAGAAAATTACGATGCCAATAAGCTAAAAGCCATACAGTTGTATGGTTTTTAGCTTATTTTCATTTGTCGGATAAACAAATGAAAATAAGGTGTGAAAAAGCACTTTTTATTTTCTGAATATTGTAACTTTAATTTCTTTTGAAAGCCGGGTAATCCACTGGGATAAAGGCGTTTATAAAGGTTTTCACATGTAGTGAAAAGGGCTTGTTCCCTTGAAAGAACAAAAAAAGTTTGTTAAGGTAGGGAACCATAAGCGAAAACAAGAAAATAGAAAAAGTCATTTTTCGAAATTTTGAATGGCGTATGTAACTAAGGGAGAGATTTGGTGAAGATTGAGATTATGGTTTCGCTTGCTATTTATATGGCAGGTATGTTGTATATCGGTTATTGGTCTTATAAGAAGACATCCGATTTATCAGATTATATGTTAGGCGGAAGGGGACTTGGTCCAGCAGTTACAGCTTTATCAGCTGGTGCTTCTGACATGAGTGGTTGGATGCTAATGGGATTACCTGGTGCGATGTATGCAACAGGATTATCAAGTGTATGGATTGCGATAGGTTTATTAATAGGTGCTTATGCAAACTATTTAATTCTTGCCCCGCGTTTGCGAACGTATACAGAGTTGGCAAATGATTCAATTACGATTCCGGATTTTTTAGAAAATCGATTTAAGGATCGTACGAAAATACTTCGTTTTGTCTCCGCTATCGTCATTTTAGTATTTTTCACATTTTATGCGTCGGCTGGTTTAGTTTCAGGTGGACGTTTGTTTGAAAATTCTTTTAACCTTGATTATAAAATTGGTTTATTTGTAACTGTGGGTGTCGTTGTTGCTTATACACTATTCGGTGGCTTTTTAGCAGTAAGTTGGACCGACTTTGTGCAAGGTTGTATTATGTTTATCGCTCTCGTATTAGTCCCAATTGTTGCTTTTACAGATGTTGGTGGTGTAACAGAAACATTCAATACGATTAAGCAAGTTGATGCATCGCATTTAGATATGTTTAAAGGGACTACAATATTGGGGATTATTTCCTTTTCAGCATGGGGGCTTGGGTATTTTGGTCAGCCGCATATTATTGTCCGCTTTATGGCAATTACCTCTATTAAAGATTTGAAAACTTCTCGTAGAATCGGTATCGGTTGGATGGCGATTTCCATTATAGGTGCAATGCTCACTGGCTTGGTTGGTATCGCCTATTACGCTAAAAATAATGAGACATTACAAGACCCAGAAATGGTCTTTGTAACATTCTCAAACATATTATTCCATCCGTACATTACTGGGTTTTTATTGTCAGCTATATTAGCTTCGATTATGAGTAGTATTTCCTCGCAATTACTTGTTATTTCAAGTGCAGTAACGGAAGATTTCTATAAAACATTTTTCCGTCGTAACGCAAGTGATAAAGAACTTGTATTTATTGGTAGACTGTCAGTATTAGTAGTAGCTATGATCGCAGTTGTTTTAGCGTATCATCCAAGTGATACAATTTTAACACTTGTCGGTTATGCTTGGGCAGGATTTGGTTCAGCATTTGGACCCGCTATTTTATTAAGTTTATATTGGAAGAGAACGAACAAATGGGGCGTTCTTACTGGTATGATTGTCGGTGCGGTAGTTGTTATTACTTGGGTACAAATTCCAAGTTTAAAAGCAACTATGTATGAAATGGTACCTGGATTCTTCTGTAGCTTATTAGCTGTTATTGTTGTGAGTTTATTAACGAAAGAACCAGTTAAAGCAATTCATCGTGAATTTAATGAGATGGAAGCGGTGCTGGAAGAAGAAACGAAATGATTTGAAAAAAGAGTAAACGGTGAATAGCGTTTACTCTTATTTCATTTTAAATGAAATAAGTAACTTGTTGACAAAGAAAAGTAAGTAACTTATAATAAATATTAAGTTTGAGATAAATGACATTCTAAATCAAGGTTTATTATGATTATAGAGTGAGTAAATATTTTTTTGGTAAAATATCTCGAAATCGAGATAATCCCGATAAGCTAGAAGTTGATGTGGAATTTTATAATTAATATCTCGGATTCGAGATAAAATTATTATGACAGATTTTATTTTGCAGTATGGACAAAATGAATAATGAATTTTAATGTATAAAAGTTTTTAAAATGAAATAAAAGGGGGCGGAGAAAATGACAAAGAAAACGATGGGAATTCATCACATTACAGCAATTGTAGGACACCCACAAGAGAATGTAGATTTTTATGCTGGTGTATTAGGTTTACGTTTAGTGAAACAAACAGTAAATTTTGACGATCCGGGTACGTACCATCTTTATTTTGGTAATGAAGGAGGAAAGCCTGGAACAATTATTACGTTTTTCCCATGGGCAGGTGCTCGCCAAGGAGTTATTGGTGACGGGCAAGTAGGGATCACTTCTTATGTTGTACCAAAAGGGGCAATGGAGTTTTGGGAAAATAGATTAGAAAAATTCGATGTTTCGTATACAAAAATGACTCGATTTGGAGAGCAGTATTTAGAATTTGATGATCCACATGGTTTGCATATAGAATTAGTAGAAAGAGATGAGGACGAATTAAATAATTGGACTTTTGGAGAAGTTACGCCAGAAGTAGCAATTAAAGGATTTGGTGGTGCGGTTCTTTTATCGGCACAGCCTCAAAAAACAGCTGAACTGTTAGAACATATCATGGGTCTTGAGAAAATTGGAGAAGAGGGTGAATTTGTTCGATTCCGTTCTTCTGCTGATATTGGAAATATTATCGATTTGAGGTTATCGACAATTGGTCGTGGCCAAATGGGCGTTGGTACAGTGCATCATATTGCTTGGAGAGCGAGTGACGATTCTGATCAGCTAGACTGGAAAGAGCATGTATCTCGTTTTGGATACCATGTAACCCCTGTACAAGATCGAAATTATTTTAACGCAATTTATTTTAGAGAACACGGTGAAATTTTATTTGAAATTGCAACAGATCCTCCTGGTTTCGCTCATGATGAATCGTTAGAGACGATGGGTGAGGAATTAAAGTTACCGGAACAATATGAACAACATAGAAAACAGCTTGAACAAACACTTTTACCATTTGAAGTGAGAAATTTAGATTAAAGTGATTGAAAGGGGAAAAGGATTATGATGAAACATGTTTTTCAAAAAGGAAAAGATGCGTCAAAACCAGTGTTGTTATTACTTCATGGAACAGGTGGTAATGAATTAGATTTATTACCACTTGCAGAAATAATAGATCCGGAAGCTTCAGTATTAAGTGTTCGTGGAAATGTATTAGAGAATGGGATGCCGCGTTTTTTCCGTCGATTAGCAGAAGGTATTTTTGATGAAGAGGATCTTATTTTCCGTACGAAGGAATTAAATGTGTTTTTAGATGAAGCTGCAAAAACATATGAATTTGATAGAAATAACATTGTTGCTATCGGTTATTCAAATGGAGCAAACATTGCGGCAAGCTTATTATTCCATTACGAAAATGCGTTAAAAGGTGCTGTGCTTCATCACCCAATGGTGCCTAGAAGAGGAACACAATTGCCTAATTTAGCTGGGAAATCCGTGTTTATTGCTGCTGGGACAAATGATCCAATTTGTTCATCTTCTGAGTCAGAGGAATTGAAGCTACTATTAGAAAATGCAAACGCTAATGTAACAATGCATTGGGAAAATAGAGGGCATCAATTAACGATGGGTGAAGTAGAAAAAGCAAAAGAATGGTATGGAAAAACAGTTCTATAAGTACAAATAATAAAAGAAGCATCTGCTAATTGTTAGCAGATGCTTCTTTTATTATTTAAGACTGGATTGCAAGGTGAGATGAAGAAAGTGGTAGCTGAATATCAACGATCGTACCTTTATTTAATTCACTTGAAATGTGTAATTTACCATGATGTTCTTCAATTATTTTGTAACACATCATTAATCCTAGTCCAGTTCCCTTTTCTTTTAAGCTATAAAATGGTTCGCCTAAACGAGAGATACGTTCTTCTGGGATACCGCAACCTTCATCGATAATACGTATTAAGAGGAAGGTATCTTCTAATGGTTTTGTTTGGATGAAAATATTTCCACCAGTTGGCATCGCTTCAATCGCATTTTTTAATATATTTATAAAAACTTGTTTTAATTGGTTGCTGTCACACTGAATGTCATATACGTAATCAAAATGATCCATAATGATGTGAACGCTATGCATAATAGCAGTTGGTAAAATAAATGTAACGACCTCTTCAATCAAAGCTTGTATGTTACAAGTTTTGATCGATAATACTTGTGGTTTAGACATCGCCATAAATTGACTTGTGATAGATTCCATTTGTGAAATTTCACTTAACATAACATCAACATACCATTTATTTTCCTCACTTATTTCAGGGAGCAGCAATGTTAAAAAGCCTTTTAGTGAAGTGAGTGGATTTCGAATTTCATGGGCAATTCCAGCTGTCAGTTGTCCGACTACAGCAAGTTTTTCTGATCTTCGTAATAACTTTTCTGTTTCTTTAAGTTCTGTAACATCTCTTCCCATTACGATAAGACCTTTACGGGAGCCGTCAGGATGATACAGAGGAACTTTCGATATACTTAAGATTAAGTCGAAATCATCTCTATGTATAATAAATTCCTCTCCGTGAAGAATTTGTCTTTGTTGCCATGCTAGTTCATCGACCTCTTCACAATGTAAAAAAGATTCTCGGTACGCTTCATTATATTGAATGAGTTCACTATCTTTTTTCCCATGGTAAGGTACATGATGAAAATCGAAGCAAGAAAGTGCGTAGTCATTTGCCTCAAGCCAACGCCCTTCATGATCCTTAAATATAACAAACGCAGGCATTGAATCCATTAATGTACGTAATCTCTTCTCACTTTCTTTTAGCATTTTTTCAATTCTTTCTGATTTTTCAAGAGGTTTCATAATGGCATATACGCCAGTTAGACGATTTTGGACAAAAATAGGAACTAGTTTTGTCACGACGTCTAATAAGAATCCACTTTTATGATAAATAGATAAGATATACTCTTGTTGATTATCCGCTTCAGTATTCTTTATATTTTGTAATACTTGCTCAGAAATATGAGCTTCTAAAATAGAGGTAATGTTTTTGCGCTCTAATTCTAAAGAAGTGTAACCTAGTATTCTTTCGGCAGAAGGATTTATATGTAGAATAAATCCCTCTAAATTTAATGAAATAATACTATCAGGATTGTGTTCGAACAGAGATGCGTACATTTCTGCTAAAGAACGATCTTGTACATGTTTTCGTAAACGTCCAGAAATGTTCGGATGACGTTTTTTTTGAGTAGATGAATATTTTTTACGACTCATATAATTTCCTCCGTACAATTAGCATCTAAAAAGATTTGTCTATTCATAACTATAATATAGATGTAATGTGTATTTCTATAAAAAATGGAAGTTATAGAATAAATTTTATTTTCTTTATTTTGGTAAAGTGAGTGTAAGGTGGTAATAAGGGGAGCTTATATTGTTTTATAAATCTTTTGTAAGTTACAGGAGTGTGTTTTCCTTATAACATTAGGATAGAGGAGGGGGAGATAAAATGAAAAATTATATTCAAGGGATTGATCATGTGCAAGTAGCTGCGCCTGTAGGGTGTGAAGAAGAAGCACGAGAATTTTATGGTAATAAAATAGGTATGGAGGAAATACCGAAGCCAGAGGAATTAAAGAAGCGTGGTGGGTGCTGGTTTAAGTGTGGAAATCAAGAGATTCATATCGGAGTCGAGCAAAACTTCAATCCTGCTAAAAAGGCGCATCCAGCTTTTTATGTTTTAAAAATTGATGAATTTAAACAAGAGTTAATAAAGCAAGGTATTGAAGTAATAGACGATCATGCACGTCCAGATGTAATTAGATTTTACGTGTCAGATCCGTTTGGAAATCGAATTGAATTTATGGAAAATAAAAACTAGGCGGATTTCCACCTAGTTTTTTAACCTTTTCTAAATAACCCTAATACTTCAACCGTTTCGGTAATGTTAACGAATGCATGAGGATCAATTTCTGAAATTGTTAATTTCATACTTGCCAATTCTTCACGAGAAACGACTGTCATAAGTACACGTTTTTTTTCGCTGGAATAAGCACCTTCACCATCAAGTAATGTAATCCCACGTACAACAGTTGAAAGAAGTTGTTTTTTCATTTTTTCTGCTTCATTTGTTACAATCATAAGTGTAACTTTTCGATGTTTCGTATGAATAGCATCGATGACTTTACCAGTTACATAAATGGAAAGTAAGCTTGTAAGAGCAACATCCCAAGTGAAGAAGAATCCTGCAATTATTACAACGACTGCATTTAAAATAATAAGGAATCCACCAAGTTTAATGTCTCTTTTGCGAGACAACAACATACCGATAATATCAAATCCACCAGTTGATCCATTACAGTTAAAAACAAGGCCGATACCAGCTCCGGCAATGACACCACCAAAGATAGATGATAAAAGTGGATCTGTTGCTACGACTTTTACTGGAACGTAGTATAATGCGACCGATAATACAATAACAGAGATAACCGTGTTAAAAATTACTTTTTTTCCAAGACCTATGTATCCTAAAATAAGGATAGGTAAGTTTAATACAAAGTTAATAATACCCGTGTTTACAGGAGTGACAATCCCTAAAATAATAGCAATTCCGCCAATTCCACTACTTAAAATTTTGTGGGGGATAAGGAAAAGATTAAAGGCAATCGCAATAATAATAGAACCAATAATAACACCAAGAAATCTGACCATCTCTTTCCCGTCCTTCACTAAAAAATTCATATTATTTCAAGATTATATATGATATTGAAAGTTTTGGGTAAAAACAGTTTATTTCGGAAAATTAGATTAATCAAAAGAATTCGAGTATTTTATCATTTGAAAGGGGATACAGATATGAGGGTAAAAACGTATCAACAGAAAAGCCCGTTGAAGCAAGAATGTGAGGATTCTTATTTTTGTAATGAAGATAAAAAGATTTATGGTGTATGTGATGGGGCAACACCGCTCGTCCCATTTCGGGATGAAAAGGGGCATAATGGAGCATACATAGCTTCGCATTTATTTGCAAGTTATTTTGCTTCATTACGTGAAACTCATAGTTTACAAGTTGCAGTTGCAAAAGCAAATGAAGCATTGCAAAGCAAAATGTTAGAATATAAAGTGGATACGAGAAAAAAAGAACATTTGTGGTGTACATGTATTGCAGCAGTTCAAATAGAAGGTGAGAAAATTGAATACGCACAGTTAGGGGACTGTATGATTGTCGCAATACTTCAAAATGGAACGATGCAAGCATTAACGCGAGATACGGTCGAAGGAATTAGTAAACGAGCAAAAAAGAAGAGAGAAGAAGATCGTAAAAAGGGGTTATCTGTACCAGAAGAACATATTTTTCAAGATGTGCGAGAACAGTTAAAATACAATCGTTATCTTGCAAATATACAGGGCGGGTATTCCGTTGCAAATGGAATGAAAGAAGCGGTACATTATTTACAACATGGTGAATTACATATAGAGGAAGTGAGCGGGATTTTTATTTGTTCAGACGGATTATTCCATCCAGATTGGCCACTCGAACAAACTGTTGCATATATAAGAAAGACTAGTATAAGCGAATATGTAGCAATTATTGAAGAGTTGGAAGGGGAAAAGAGAATAAGACCAGATGATAAAACAATTGTGATGATTGACTTTTAAGGGAGGATGTTCAAATGGAAATTAAATGTGCAAATTTAACATTTCAAGATGAATTAGTTCCTTTAGAAAAAGTAAATAAATTGATTATCCACCATACATCCGAAGATGGATGGGATGTGTATAAAACACATGAATTTCATCAAAAAGTAAGAGGATGGAGCGGGATCGGTTACAATTATTTTATTGAAGAAGATGGAACTGTAGTCGAAGGGCGAGGTATACATATTGGAGCACATGCGAAAGATAATAATAGGGATACAATTGGAATATGTATGACGGGTAATTTTGATAAATATGATCCAACTACCGCACAAATGAATGCATTATATTCTTTATGTAAAATGTTTATGAAGCAGTTTGCTATAGAGAAAAGGAATATACTTGGCCATAGAGAGCTAGAAGGGGTTACAAAAACTTGTCCAGGAAATCGCTTTTCTATGGTAGAGTTCAGAAAAGTATTATCTTAAATATAGAGGAGTAACGAATGATGATGAATATAAAAATACCAAATGATAAAAAAGAAGAGCTTGTAGCACAAATTCAGCAATTTTTCGTTGAAGAAGATTTAGATGAAATTGGACGTTTCCAAGCAGAGCGTTTAATAGAAGAAATGATAAAATTAGTAGGACCATTTGCATACAATCAAGCAATTGGAGATGCTAGAAAACTTGTAACTGAAAAATTATCAAATATTGAAGAAGATTTGTATGTGCTAGAGAAGAGCGAAGGGAAGTAAAAAGAGCCATTTTGGTCGTCTTCCGTCAATTATAAAATAAGTATTATGCCACGGCTTTTTTCCGATGTTTTGTTTGGAAAAGGCCGTGAAGTTGTTTTTGGACGTATAAAATAAGCCTTTTCTTTTTTGTCACAAGGAACCTAGAATTAAAAAACGTTATTCTTTCTTAGCAAGCTAGATGAGAAAGAATAACGTTTTTTTAGATTGAGATTAAAAATATATTATCTTAATTTTATCTTTTTTTAATAATTTATTTATGGGCAATTTATAGTTGCTATTTATAATTCCTATATATAGCAGCTATGCATACTATGAAAAAGAACTTTGGAGGTGTAATACTTCGTATCAAAGTTGGGGGAATTGAAAATTTGTATACAATTAGCTGTAATCAAAATTTAAAACATGAATTGCTCACATAGAATCTTCTTTTGGAAGATAAGTGGTGTGATTTTTTGTTAAATGAAGGAAGGGATTGGGAAGCTATGAATAAAACAATTTTAAAAACATGTATCATATCAGCAGTTTTAGGTGGAGTTCTATTAACTGAAAAAGGTGGAGAAGTGAAAGCAGAAGGGATTACACCACAAACGAATCATACTGGTGTATTTAAAGATGTTCCAAAGGGGCACTGGGCATATGAGGCGATTCATCAATTAACAGATGAGAAAATCATTTTCGGCTATGATGATGGGAGATTTGGTTTTGGAGATAACGTAACACGCGAACAAGTCACAGCTTTAATGTATCGTTATTTTAATGTGGCAGAAAATAAAAATTATCAGAACCCATATGGGGACGTAAGCGAAGATTCGACAAGCTATATAAAGGAAATCTTGTCTTTAACAGAAATGGGTGTTTTTACGGGGGACGAGCATGGGAACTTTAGGCCAAAGGCATCCTTAACACGTGCAGAAATGGCACAGGTTCTTACAAATGCATTTCATTTAAAGGCAAAGAGTGATCACACTTTTAATGACGTTTCAACGAACTCATGGGCAAGAAACGCAATTAGTGCTGTTCAAACAAATAATATTGCAAAAGGAGTAGGAGGAGGGAAATTTGCTCCAAGTATGGATGTGACGCGTGAACAGTACGCACAATTTTTATACAATGCAATACAAGAAACTAAACACACTAAACAAACGAAAGGGCAATTACTAGCTAGCATACTTGGTGAAACAAACTGGAAAGGGACAAAAGTCTATGACAAAGACCATAATGATTTAACGAAAGAAAATCAAAATTTCATCGGGCTTGCAAAATATGATGCTAAAACTGCAAGGTATGAATTTTTCAATGCAAATACAGGAGAGAGTCGTAATGATAGCGGTACCTTCTTTATAACCAACGATGGAAAGAAAAGAGTGTTAATTTCTGAAACGCAAAATTATCAAGCGGTTGTTGAATTAACGCAATTAGACAAGGAGAAATTTACATATAAAAGAATGGGGAAAGATGCAAAAGGGAATGATGTAGAAGTGTTTGTTGAACATGTTCCTTATCATGAAAAAGAGCTGTCTTTCACGCGACCTGATAAAAATTTAGAGAGCTCGACGGGAAAAATAGTTACAGACGTTGATGGAGATGAAATTTTATCTAGTACACTATGGAACGGAACGGTGGTATTAGACGAACAGGGTAATAATGTAACAAAATATAACTCAAACTTAATCAGTCTAGCAAAATATGATAAAAATACAAATAAATACGAGTTTTTCAATGTGAATACAGGAGAAAGTCGTGGAGACTATGGTTTCTTTGATGTTGTACATGGTAATAAAATAAGAGCTCACGTTTCGTTAGGGAATAATAAATATGGTGCGGTCCTTGAACTTACAGAGTTAAATAAAGATAAATTTACGTATACAAGAATCGGGAAAGATGCGAATGGAAAAGATATAAAAATCTTTGTTGAGCATGAACCGTATACAGGTGACTTAAAACCAAATTTCACAAAGTAAGCCTTTACTGTAGCAAAGGCATTATGTTAGAAAATGTTAGTAAGGAAAAGCTTGAGTGATTAGGTAATTAAAATAGTTGTTTATAGACAAATAGATGCCTTGAGGCATCTATTTGTCGTTTTAAAATGATTTTAATACAAACTCTCTAATAACTTACTACTTGCACAACCATATATTTTGGTACTTTTATTTATTCTTTTTATGCTCTTTATATTCATGAACTTTCTCTTTTACATTACCGACAGTATCTTTAGCAGTGCCTTTTACTTTATCCCATTTTCCTTCAGCTTGTAATTTTTTATTGTCAGTTACTTTCCCAACAACTTCTTTTACTTCACCTTTTACCTTATCAATGGCACCTTCTACTTTTTCTTTTAAACCATGATCATGCTCACTCATACATTTTTCCTCCTTGTAGTTTGATTAGAATTCTCTTTTCATATTGCAAGTTGAATGATGTATCTAGTAATAGCGTAACAAATCTAGTTTGAATATTCAAATGATTAATGGGATAGAAAAGGAATTGTCATAGAATGTATAAGATTGCAATGGAAGGAGAAAGAATGTTAATTATATGTCTTTTGCAGTCCATATTGACTTTGTATAAGCAATTTTCATATGGGCACGTTCCATATTATTTTGACTGCCACTACCAAAGCGAGCTTGTCCAATTATTAAATGACAGTTTGTCGCTATAGCTTTTTCTATTCGTTTTTGAATTAATGCAGTATGACAGCCTTTACGCTGAAATTCTGGCAAAGTAGCAGAAGCAGCTAATGAAGCAATTCCATTATTTATATACAGGACACCAATGCTCGCAGGAGTATTTTGAACTTCTGCTATGAAAAAATGCCATCCTGGTTTATTGTAAAGAATTTCGTTATTTTGGCGCACGCCATCTTTTGTAAATGACGGCATTTGAAATCCACGTACATAAATATCTGCAAAAATATAAAACTCATTTTCTTTTAGTTGGCGTACTGAAATGTTAGAAGGAAGAAGGGATGGATCTTCTCTCGGTATACTATATAAAGCGGTATGGAAGCTAGATTGGTAAAATCCTTTTTGAGATAAGTATTGAAATAATTCAGCTGTACCTTGAGCGGGTGTAATTTCAAAACGACAAGGAATTGGTAGCGATTGATAATAAGAGATGATTTCATCTATCTCATCTGTATTTGTAAATGTAATCCCTTTTACTGTGTTAAAAGCAGGACCAGCAATTATTTTTGATGAAAAGGCAGTGGCGCTCCCGAATTTTTTCATTTGTACTTGCATTGGATTTCCGCTTATTGCTTGCAGTAGCGCTAATCTAGAAGAAAGCATATGTATTTCTGCGTTTTCAATTTCTTGTGCTGTATTAACTGTCATAATTGTACTCATAAAATTCCTCCGTCAATAAACATATTTCATAGTACATATACGATGTTTGTTCTGAGATTCCTGTTGAAATGTAAGAGAATAAGAGGTTTTTTGGAAGGGAAATGGAAGTGAGCTGTCGAAGGGAGTGGAAACAGATTAAAGGTGGTGCTCTCATGGAACAGAAAGACGTGCAGACATGCTCTAATTGTGGTTCTCATAACATAGGAGAAGGGGAGTTTGTCGGTTATGCACAAATACGGAAAAAGGAGACGATGTTCACGTCTTCACCAGTAGATGCTTATATTTGTACAGATTGCGGGAATATCATTTTATTAAAAGTACGACATTATGAAAAGTTTAAGCAGAAGCCGTTATGATTATGGAGAAGTGTTTTTATTAGGAAAGTTAATAAGGAGTAATATTTTACATATATGTGAGTGTGCCTTATATAAGGAGATGACAACTTATACTGTGTGGGATGCTTATTAATCGCTGCATGACATACAAAAATGTATAGAAGAAGTTGTGAATCAATATGAGGAAGAAAAATTAGTCTTCTTGGAATATTTTATATCGAAAACTCCTTTAAATGAATAAGGGAGTTTTTGTTTTTTTATAATAATAATTACCTTTAATTGTTATAATTGGTTATTAGGAGAGGTGTTTTATTAACGCCATAATCATAGAAGAAAACTAGCTAAATCGTATATAAAACCGCTAAATAACACAATCGCAACCGTAAGTTGACAAAGTGCAACCGCAGGAAGATAGAGATAAGGGCAATGTTTACATACAATTTAGGTAAGAAAACAAAGGAGGACACACATATGGGATTTGGTGAGAAGCTTTTTAAATTAAGAAAGGAAAAGGGCCTTTCTCAAGAAGCATTAGCTGAGAAATTAAACACAACAAGGCAAGCAGTTAGTAAATGGGAAAACGGTCAAGGTTTTCCTGAAACTGAAAAGTTAATAATGATTGGAAATGTATTTGAAGTATCACTTGATTATTTATTAAAGGAAACTGCTGAGCAAAATAATGAAAATGTGGATGGTTATTACGTAAGTCAGGAAATGGCAGAAGGGTATATAGTGTATGGACAAAAAATTTCTAAATATATTGCGTTAGGATTTAGTTTGCTCATTTTATCTACAATACCGTATTTATTATTTAAAGAAAATGCAACAATGTCGACATTTCTTGTTATTATCATTGCTGTCCTTGGAATTGGAGCAATGATGGTACCTGTAACGATAGAAGAGAGTCGATACAATGTATTGAAAAAGGAAGAACTACTATTTGATCAAAACTTTCTAAAAGAATTGACAAAAAGATATGTGATTATTAAGAAGAAGTATGCTGCAGTGATGATTGTTGGATTTTGTTTTATAGCCGCAGGAGCAATACCGTTTTTGTTTGAGAAAAAGCATATCACTTCAGGAGAATTGGTGAAGTATTATCCGTACTGTGTTGTACTTATTGCAATTGGGGTCTATCTTTTTGTTCGTGTTGTAGGAGTGTGGGAGATGTATCGAATTTTAGTAGAAAATAAAGAATATAGCAATCGTATTATTTTTAAACTAAAAAAGAAAGTGAGAGATAAAGTGGATAATTTTTAATAGGAGAAAATCAATTTTATTAAAAGTTAAGATGGGAGTGAAATGATGTCAAACATTCTAGAAATTAAAAATTTAAGTAAATCATTTGGAAGCAAAGTTGTTTTAAAAGATGTTACATTCAATGTGCCATCAGGGGCAATTGTTGGATTTATTGGTGACAATGGGGCAGGTAAATCAACAACATTTAAAACAGTACTAGAATTAATTTCTAAAGATAGCGGTACAGTAAAAATATTTGGTGAAGAAAATATAAATAAAGATGCCAAGAATAAGGGGAAGATTGGAGTCGTATTTGATGCTATGAATCTACCGGCTCATCTTACAATAAAACAACTACATAAGGTTTTTGAAAAGATGTTTGAATCTTGGGATAGAGAAAATTTTTACCGATTAGTTCATTCTTTCTCTTTACCTACTAATGAAAAAGTAGGTAGATTTTCCCGTGGAATGTCGATGAAACTATCTATAGCTGTTGCATTGTCGCATAATGCAAAATTATTAATTCTAGATGAAGCGACAGGAGGTCTTGATCCTTCATCTAGGGAGGAGGTGTTAGAGGAATTAAAAATTTTTGTGAGTAAAAGTAATGGTGGTATATTACTTTCTTCTCATATTATGAGTGATGTAGAAAAAATCGCTAGCCACCTTATCGTTATAAAAGATGGAGAAATTTTATTGAATGAAGAAAAGGATAAGATTTTGGACAATTATGCCATTGTAGATGTTAATGAGGAACAACTAACTTTAATCAACAAAGATATAGTTGTGGTGAAAAGGAATAATGGTTCTTATTTCAATGTACTTGTATCAGATGTGCATAAACTACCAAATGGGATTGCTCATAGAACCATTTCAATAGAAGAAATAAGTGTTTTATTAACGAGGAGTGAAAAATAAATGAAAGGTTTATTATTGACAAACTATTATCTAGTGTATCGAACTTTCTTTATGTTCATGGGAATAGCGATATTAGGAGCGGGATTTGTTTTTTATTTTGGTAATGCTTCAATGTACCGTTTAATTGCTACGTTTATTATCTTATTTGCTGCGATTCCTGCACTTGAAGTTATTAAATATGAGAGTAAGTCGGGGTATGAAAAATATGTACTTACTTTACCGGTTACTAGAAATAATATTGTACAAAGTCACTATCTTTTCTATTTTTTAGTTGTAATTATTGGTACTTTATTATCGTATGGCATATTTTATGTACATGATTTAGTTTCAGATACACCATTTGATGATGGTATATTTAAGAGTGTTTCTTTAGGGACGTTCATCATTCTTAATGCCGGAGCAATAGCTTATCCGCTTCTCTATGTTTTTGGAGCAGAAAAATCTGATGCTATTACAATTGGAGGCGCATGTGGGGGACTTGTTACTTATTTTGGATTACAAAGTGTAATTGGATATCTAATAGAACAATTTCCAATATCAAATTTAAATTCATCTGTATACGTTTCAATTCTATATACAATATTTGGCGTTATCATATATATCTTTTCTTATTTCATTTCGGTATTTATATATCGTAAGAAGGAATTTTAATATATTTTCTCTTAGTATTTTCTGAATTATTTCCAAAGAAATAATTCAGAAAATACAGAAAAATGTCGTAATTTTTTGTAAAAGTCTGTTATAATAAACAAAAAAATGAAAACGCTTTAAAGGGGGATATAACCAATATGATGATGAATGTACCGCTAACAATTAGTTCTATGATGGAAAGAGCAGAAAAACTGTTTTCAAAGAAAGAAATTGTTTCACGGACACATGATACAGTTACGACGTTAACGTATAAGCAGTTAGGTGAAAGGACGAGAAGGCTTTCCAGTGCGTTAAAAAAATTAGGAATTAAAGAAGGCGAGCGTATAGGAACGTTAGCGTGGAATCATCATCGACATGTGGAGGCATATTTTGCTATTCCTGGTATTGCTTCCGTTTTACACACAATTAATATTCGTTTATCTCCTCAACATATTTCATACATTATTCAGCACGCAGAAGATCGAATTCTACTTATAGATGAAGATCTCGTACCACTCGTTGAAAATATTCAATCACAATTATCAACTGTACAAGCCTACATTATTATGACTGATAAAGATGAACTTCCCAATACTACGCTAGAACCTGTATATCATTATGAAAAGCTATTAGAAGAAGGCGATCCAACTTTCCAATTTGTAAAAGATATTGACGAAAATACACCTGCTGGTATGTGTTATACGTCAGCGACTACAGGAAATCCAAAAGGTGTTGTATATACGCATCGTAGTACTGTACTGCATTGTATGGCACTCGGTTTAGCGGATACAGCTGCTTTATCGGAAAGTGATGCGGCGATGGCAATTGTACCGATGTTCCATGTGAATGCTTGGGGACTTCCTTTTGCTGCTACTTGGTTTGGAACTAAACAAGTTCTGCCAGGACCAATGTTTACTCCAAAAATTTTATTAGAGATGATTCAAGCTGAAAAAGTAACGATAGCAGCAGGTGTGCCGACAATTTGGCTCGGTGTATTACAAGAATTAGAAAATAATAGTTACGATTTATCTAGTATAACGAGAATATTATGCGGTGGTGCTGCTGCACCGAAAAGCGTTATTAAAGCATTTGAGCAAAAATATAATGTTCCTTTCGTACATGCATATGGTATGACTGAAACAAGCCCACTCGTAACACTTGCACGTTTAAAAAGTTATGAAACAGAATTATCATATGAAGAGCAATTAGAAATCCGCTCAAAACAAGGATATCTTGTCCCTGGTGTAGAGATGAAAGTAGTCGGTACAAATGGTGAAGTGAAGTGGGATGGTACTGAGATGGGAGAGTTATGTTTACGAGCACCTTGGATCGCTGAAAGCTATTATAACGATGATCGTACTGTCGAAGGATTCCGAGACGGTTGGTTATATACTGGTGATGTTGTTACAGTTGATGAGGAAGGCTGCGTGAAAATTGTTGATCGTACGAAAGATGTTATTAAAAGCGGGGGAGAATGGATTTCTTCAGTGGATCTTGAAAATGCTTTAATGGCACATGATGCTATATTTGAAGCGGCTGTCGTTGCAATTCCTCATCCGCAGTGGCAAGAACGCCCAGTTGCCTGCGTTGTTCAAAAGAAAAATAGTACGGTTACAAAAGAAGAAATATATGAGTTTTTAAAACCGCAGTTTGCGAAATGGTGGTTACCAGATGATATTGTATTTATGGAAGAAATACCGAAAACATCTGTTGGGAAGTTTTTAAAACAGGCACTGCGAAAAGAACTTGAGCATTTGCATAAAGAGAAATAATTGAATTTACATTTGTAAACCGATATGAAAAACAAGTTGACAAAGTCTAGATAGAAAGATAATATAACTCCTATAATATGTTATCTGAAAAACATTTTAAGTTTACAAATAGGAGAAGCAAATATGAATACAAAAAACTTAGTTTTCGTCGCTTTATTTAGTTCTATTATGGGAGTGTTAGGATTAATACCCCCAATTGCTCTTGCTATTACACCAGTTCCGATAACATTACAATCACTCGGTGTTATGCTTGCTGGTGGATTGTTAGGATCACGTCTTGGTGCGTTAAGTCAGCTTATTTTCTTACTTATAGTTGGAGTTGGAGCACCATTACTTGCAGGTGGACGCGGGGGACCAGGTGTATTTGTTGGGCCAAGTGCAGGATATTTACTTGGTTATATCGTTGGAGCGTTTGTCATTGGTTATTTAATTGAGCGTTTACGTGAAGTTTCTATAATAAAGGTATTATGTATTAATATAATTGGTGGTATTTTCGTAGTTTATGTATTTGGTATTATTGTACAAGCTTTCGTTATGGATGTTTCTGTGTGGCAAACGATGAAGGTGAGTGTTGTGTTTTTACCAGGTGATTGCATAAAAGCGATTATAGCAGCAATTCTTGTAACAAAATTACATCGTTCATTGAAACATATTATTACGCCTGCTCTAAAGAGTGGGAAGTATACAAATGCGGGATAAGAAAGAGAAGAAACACGTTCATTGCGTGTTTCTTTTTATTATTTTGTAAAGAAAGGACATCTCATATGGGAATTACGAAAGAATATAAAAAGCATGCCTCTTTACAGCCAAATAAAATAGCAATAAAGGAAAATGATCGAGTTTTAACATATAAAGAGTGGTTTGAGTCAGTTTGTAAAGTAGCAAACTGGTTGAACGAAAAAGAATCGAAGAATAAAATGATAGCAATTTTATTAGAGAATCGTATGGAGTTTTTACAATTATTTGCTGGTGCTGCTATGGCTGGATGGGTTTGTGTGCCATTAGATATAAAGTGGAAACAGGATGAGCTCAAAGAAAGAATTGTAATTAGTAATCCGGATATGATTGTGACAGAGCGATATAAGGTAAATGATCTATCGGATGAAAAAGGAAGAGTAATTGAAATTGCTGAGTGGAAAAGAATGATAGAGAAATATCTTCCTGCATATTATCCTGTGGAAAATGTACAACATGCTCCGTTTTATATGGGATTTACATCAGGATCGACTGGAAAGGCAAAAGCATTTTTACGTGCACAACAATCGTGGGTTCATAGTTTTGATTGCAATATACATGACTTTCATATGAAAAAAGAAGATTCTATTTTAATAGCTGGGACGCTTGTTCATTCTCTTTTTTTATACGGTGCAATAAGTGCATTATATGTAGGGCAAACGGTGCATATAATGAAAAAGTTTATTCCAGATCAAGTGCTGGATAAGTTAGAAATGGAACACGTTTCGGTCATGTATACAGTTCCGACAATGCTAAAATCTTTATATAAAGAAAATAGAGTGATAGAAAATGGAATGAAAATTATTTCGTCAGGAGCGAAATGGGAAGCTGAAGCGAAAGAAAAAATAAAGATTATATTTCCTTATGCGCAAAAATATGAATTTTACGGTGCATCGGAACTAAGTTTTGTAACAGCACTTGTTGATGAAGAGAGCGATAGAAGGCCAAATTCAGTAGGAAAACCTTGTCACAATGTGCAAGTTCGAATATGTAACGAAGCAGGAGAAGAAGTACAGAAAGGCGAGATAGGAACTGTTTATGTGAAAAGTGATCAGTTTTTTATGGGCTACATATTGGATAAGGTTTTAGTTCCAGAGTTGACTGCGGATGGCTGGATGACAGTGCGAGATGTAGGTTATGAAGATGAAGAAGGCTTTATATACATAGTGGGTAGAGAGAAGAACATGATTTTATTTGGAGGAATTAATATTTTTCCAGAAGAAATAGAAAGTGTATTACATGAACACCCAGCTGTTGATGAAATAGTTGTAATTGGTGTGAAAGATAGTTACTGGGGTGAAAAACCTGTCGCCATCGTAAAAGGAAGTGCTACGAGGCAACAATTAAAAAGTTTTTGCTTACAACGATTATCCTCGTTTAAAATACCGAAAGAATGGCATTTTGTAGATGAAATACCGTATACAGATAGCGGGAAAATCGCTCGTATTGCAGCAAAAAATATGATTAAACACCGGGAGAAGATATATGAATAGAGCGGTTATTGTAGAAGCAAAAAGGACACCTATTGGTAAGAAGAATGGGATGTTTAAAGATTATGAAGTTCAGCAATTAGTAACGCCGCTTCTTACGTTTTTAAGTAAAGGAATTGAGAGAGAAATAGACGATGTTATATTAGGGAATGTTGTTGGGCCGGGAGGGAATGTTGCGAGATTATCTGCTTTAGAAGCAGGACTTGGCTATCATATTCCTGGTGTAACGATTGACCGGCAATGTGGTGCCGGATTGGAAGCGATTCGCACCGCGTGTCATTTCATTCAAGGCGGGGCAGGTAATTGTTATATTGCAGGAGGAGTAGAGAGTACAAGTACATCACCTTTTCAAAATAGAGCGCGATTTTCACCAGAAACAATTGGAGATCCTAATATGGGAGTAGCGGCTGAATATGTTGCAAAGCGTTATAACATAACGCGAGAAATGCAAGACGAGTTCGCATGCCTCAGTTATAAACGAACACTGCAAGCGTTAGAAAAAGGATATATACATGATGAAATATTGTCTTTTAATGGATTGTTAGATGAATCTATAAAGCCAGAAATGAATTATGAACGAATTATTAAAAGAACAAAACCCGCATTTTTACAAAATGGGACAGTAACGGCAGGGAATTCATGTGGTGTAAACGACGGGGCGTGTGCAGTTCTTGTAATGGAAGAGCGGCAAGCTCGAAAATTAGGATACAAGCCTGTTCTTCGTTTCGTTCGCAGTGCTGTAGTTGGAGTGGATCCCAACCTTCCGGGGACTGGTCCAATATTTGCGGTGAACAAATTACTAAACGAAATGAATGTAAAAGTAGAGGACATCGATTATTTTGAAATAAACGAAGCATTTGCTTCAAAAGTTGTAGCTTGTGCAAAGGAGTTACAAATTCCGTACGAAAAAGTAAATGTAAATGGTGGTGCAATTGCGCTTGGTCATCCGTACGGTGCATCTGGATCTATGCTTGTGACACGTTTGTTTTATCAAGCACAAAGAGAGCATATGAAATATGGAATTGCGACGTTAGGAATTGGTGGTGGAATAGGGCTTGCGCTATTATTTGAGAAAGTAGAAGACTAGAAAGGGACTAGTTTTCTACTTTTTGAGGAACATAAGCGTTGCTACCGGGTTTTACTTTTATTTCATTCCAAGCAGCGATAGCGTCAGCTTTTGATTTTCCTTTATTATTTGGATCTTCAAAAAAGTCGCGAGTGAAACGATTGTATTCAAACTGCGCGCTGATAGTTGTTTTGTATGTAGGATCTTTTTTTCGTTTGTTTTCTTCATACCAAAACGTTATCGCGTCTTCATATGTTTTTCCGACATTCTCTTTAAAAAACTTTTGAAGAGCTACTGTAAAGCGGAAGTTTGCTCCGATTTTTTCTTTGAAAAAGGCACGAACATCTTCGCTACAGCGGTGATTGTTAGTAATAATCGTTTGAAGAGAAAGGTCTTTATAAGAGAGGGAAGCTTTACTCACCTTTTGACCAGAGCTGTATTTAAATGTTTTACCAGTAGTTAAATAATGTGAGATACGCTCGGTTATTTCAATCTTAGAGCCACTAGCTGGCAAACCATGCTCACGACAAAATGTTTGGAGTTCTGCTTTTAACCAATAATAGTTTTGGAAATCTTCAAGTGATATAGACTTTGTTAGAGATGGACGCATAGATGTACCAACTACTTTCTTCCATAATTTTCTTTAATTATAAAACATATGTTCTTTTTGCGGAAGGGTTAATTTGTAAATATAACGGGAAGAGGAGATTATATATGGAAAATGTAATGCAAGTTCGTGTTACGGGAATTTTAATTGAAGATGAGAAGGTATTGCTAGTAAAGCAAAAAGTGGCTAACCGCAATTGGTCTTTACCTGGGGGAAGGGTAGAGAATGGTGAAACGTTAGAAGAAGCGATGATTCGAGAAATGAGAGAAGAAACAGGGTTAGAAGTTAAAATTAAGAAGCTACTCTATGTTTGTGATAAACCAGATGCTAGCCCATCTTTATTACATATTACGTTTTTGCTTGAAAGGATTGAAGGTGAAATTATGCTACCTTCTAACGAGTTTGATCATAATCCGATTCATGATGTGCAAATGGTACCGATTAAAGAATTAAGTCACTATGGTTTTTCTGAATCTTTTATAAAACTGGTAAGTGAGGGGTTTGCAAATGCAGGGAGCTATCAAGGGTTGAAACAAAATATAGGCCTGTAAATATAGTTGAAGGATAGCAGTTAGCTATCCTTCATAAACATGTTTTATACTGCGGACTGTAAAGAAGACACAAGTTGATTTAAAAACTCGTCCCCAGTCATAACCGCTTTTCCGCCGCCGCGCGCACTCTTTTTATTTCCGCCGCCTTTTCCTTCAATTGCAGGAAGAGCATCTTTTAAAAGTGCGTTCATATCAAGCGTGACTGTTTTTCCGCAAGCGAGGATGCATTGTAGTTTGTCATCATTTTCAATGACGAAATATGTAAGGGCATGCTCTTGTTGTTCTGTAATAATAGCAGAAAGCTTTGCGATTTCTTGCATAGAACGATTTGTAAATACTTTAGAAATAAGTATGCCAGCATGTATTTCTGCAGGTTGTTGCAGTAGTTCATTTGCCTCTGCATATAATAATTTTTCATTCATTGTTTGTATTGCTTTTTCGTTTTCTTTTTGAGAAGTAAGAAGTTGTGCTATTTTTGCTGGAATATCACTCTCGCTACTGTTTAATTGTTTAGAAACATCTTTCATAATTTGTTGTTGTTGCCCCATTAATTTAAGTGTGCGCCAGCCAGCGATAAACGTTAATCGTATGCCACCTTTATTGCGCTCCCACCCAAGTACTTGAATAGGACCTACTTCACCTGTACGTTTCGGGTGTGTTCCGCCACAGCCGTTATAATCCAAATTTTCGATAATAACAACGCGTATATTTTCTGTCATAGTCGGTTCTTTACGAAGGGGTAAAGTTTTTGCTGCTTCTAAGTTCATCCACTCGATGCGGATGGGATGGTTTTCAAAAACAATTTTGTTTGCAATTTGTATCGCTTTTTCGACCGTTTCTGCATGCAGATTTTCTGTTTCTAAATCAATTGTTACCGTTTCTTTTCCAAGGTGGAATCCGATCGTAGGTATGTTAAAATGATCCCAAAAAGCAGCAGATAAAATGTGCTGAGCTGTATGCTGCTGCATATGATCAAACCGACGCTCCCAATTGATTTTACCTTCTACTTCTTCTGTATGTAATTGTTCTGTAATGAAGTGGCGGATTTCTTCGTCGACTTCTTCAACACCAAATACAGCAATGCCATTTAAAGTTCCAGTATCATGGGGCTGCCCGCCACCTGTCGGATAAAATGCTGTTTCGTTTAAAACAACGTATAAGTTACCGTCTTTATCATAATCTTGCTTTAAAATTTTAGTAGTAAAGTCTTGCTTATAAGCGTCAGTGTAATATAATTTTTGCTCCAATTTTCTTTCCCCTTTCGTGTTCGCTAGTTTCATTGTAAAGCAATTGAAATTAGTTTCCTAATATTTCAGAAGAAAGAAACTATTTTTAGAATTTTCTTGCTATAATAAGAAAAAGAAAATGCGGGGGTGGAATGAATATGTTATATGAAAACGGCGTAGATAAACTGCTTAGTTTAAGTAAAAATATTTCTGAATTGTATCGAGAATTAAATGAAATGACCCGGATTTTAACGGATTGTAATCGAGAAAGTGTGAAGTTTGATCGGTTATATGTAAAAGAGTTACTATGGAAGAAAGAAGATGTAATAGAGAAATATGACCAGCTACTTGTGCAACTTTGTATAAATGAATGCTTTGATTTAAAAAGTGTCATTACAGGGGAATATAAGTATACATATGAAGAAGTAGAAAACATCGTTTTACAATTTAATGAGAAATATAATGTCGCAATTTTAATTAAAGATGTTTGTAAAGAATTACAGTTTACATATGGCATAGATATGGACATAACGAGAACAGCTCGGGTATCAACAGCTCAAGTATAAAAAGGGAAAAGAAAGCAGATCCTTTGCTTTCTTTTTTTATGTGAGAATTGGGAGAGAAGGTTTGAAGATGAAGGGGAAGTTGCAAAATATTCATCCGTTAGGAATGACAATTATAATAGGAACTTTATTTGCGAGGTTCGCTACGTCAATGAGCATTCCTTTTTTAGCAATTTATTTAACAACTGTTAAAGGTGTATCAGCTGGAATGACGGGTGCTATTATCGGAACGAGTGCACTTGTTGGAGTTTTTGCTAGTTTTATTGGGGGGAATTTATCGGATCGATTCGGCCGAAATATGATTATAATATGGTCCATGATTGTTTGGGTGTTTGTATTTATAGGCTTTTCGTTTGCAAATCATGTTTTAAGTTTCTTTTTATTAAATGCTTTGAATGGATTATGTAGGTCCTTTTTTGAACCTACGTCAAGAGCATTATTATCAGATTTAACGAAACCAGAGTATCGTTTACTCGTATATAACTTACGTTACGGTGCAATAAATGTTGGAGTAGCGATTGGTCCACTTGTCGGATTACAGATTGGAAGCGCAAAATCTACAATTCCTTTTTTAGTCGCAGCTGGAGTATATATTCTATATACAGCTATATTAGCATTCCAATTTAAGAAGTATCCAATTGAAAAAAAGAAAGTAAAGATAGAAAAGCCTGTCACCATGTTAAATGCAGTTCGTATATTGCGGAAGGATGTCGTATTTTTAGTTGCTGTAGTCGGTATTATTTTGAGTAATTGTGGCTTTTCACACTTAACGACAACAGTATCTCAATATTTTGCAAATGCACATATATTTCAAGATGGAGTGAAATTGTTTTCGTATATGTTAGCTTTAAATGCGATTGTTGTAGTAGTAATTCAATACCCTGTTATTCAAATGTGTAAAAAGTATACACCGTTAGTATCCATTATGACTGGAACTTTATTTGTGAGCGGAGGATTGTTTGGATTTGGAATAGTAGAATCTACACTAGGTGCTGCCATGTGTACAATTATTTTTACAATTGGAGAAGTTCTCATGTTTTCAATGACGGATGTGTTTATAGATGATATAGCTGTTTCGCATTTAAAAGGAACATATTTTGGAGCGATGGGATTTTCAGGAATTGGAGCAGTAATTGGTCCTTGGTTCGGGGGAGTACTTCTCGATTACTACGGGTATCAAAATGGGTTTGTAGTGTTTTCAGCGTTAGCTATATTTTCAACTGTAGCATTTCCCGTACTTTTAGTTACAAAAGGTTTATTGAAAAAAAGGTATGATAGAAATTGTAATTTAGAAATACATGCGAAATAAAATAAACCCCAGCAGATGACTGGGGCTTATTTTTGTATTTATCCCGCTATTTGCGAGCAGTAAAACTCCTATTGATTAAAGTTTTACTTTATTTTAATTCTCAATTTGAAAAAGAACTTTTTTTTCATGCTCATTAGCAACTTCATTTTTTGAAATATGAATGGCTAAAAATCCATTTTCTGAGCAGGCTAGCATCTTCTTATAAATGATATTAGCGGGTAAAGGAATAGTCCGCTGTAAAGAAGTGTTTTTGTGAAGTATGCAAATGTTTAGGCCTGTCTCCATCTTTTTAATGACTACGTTTTGTTCAGTTATATTTGGTACATCTGTTTCCAAAATGTATTCTTGTTCAGTTTCACAAAGATCAATATGAATTTGATTTGGGAAACTAAAGTTACTACAAGAATCAGAACAAAATTGATCCATCCATTCCTCGAAACCATCAACATGAAAAAGACAATCCTTCTTTTTCTTGCCCATGTAAGACACCCTCCGTAAAATCTCAATTCATACTATGTTATGCATGAATGAAGTAGGGGTGAAGAATAAATGGAAAAATATAAATATTGTATGTGGTAAAGGTAGCTAGTGTGATTGTTTTGGTTTACATATCATGATGCGCATGATTTTTTTGGCGTGAATGGTTACGGTTTTTTACTTTATGAGATCCGCTTAATGGTTCAGGTTGTCCCTTTTTTTCTTTCGTTTCACGATTGTTTTTTCCCATTGTATGTGACACCTCCTCTTTCTCTTTAGAATGAGAGAAGTTTGCAAATTTATACGAGAATGTTTTTAGAAAAAAAGGTAAAGATAAATGGGACTAACTATTATGGAAAGGGGATTATATAATGCCATATCATAAAGATAAACAACAAGCTTTTCAAGCAGCGCAGCAAGGAGTCACACAAGCAGAACATGCATTTAACAACATTGTAAAAAATGATCCAAACTACGGTCATGATTTAAAAGAGTTACGCCAAGAGGTTCAGGAGGCGTATGAACAGATTCAAAATGCGTTAGAAGTAGCTTCAGAAACACAACGCCCACAACTTGAGCAATACGAAAATAATCTCCAAAACATTATGCGAAATGTAGATCAATTAGAAAAGTAAATGAGGTCGTTGTGTATTCGACAACCTTATTACTTTGACGAACGTTATGCTAAAACAGAAAATTTTTCTATTCGTTCTTTCTTTATTATGCGCAGTACATATATTTCAAGTTGAAAAAGTGGAAGCGAAAATGTTGCTCAGAAAAGAGCTAGAACCAACTGGCTATGTAACATGGGAAGTACCTAATAATGAAAAGATTATTGCCATTACATTTGATGATGGACCAGATCCAACTTATACACCACAAATTTTAAATTTATTACGTCAATATAAAGCAGAAGCGACATTTTTTATGATTGGATTTCGAGTTCAGCGTAATCCGTATTTGGTGAAACAAGTTTTAAAAGA
Organism: Bacillus cereus group sp. RP37; assembly: GCF_040459695.1. NCBI lineage: Bacteria > Bacillati > Bacillota > Bacilli > Caryophanales > Bacillaceae > Bacillus > Bacillus cereus group sp. RP37. Next base: position 1,854,789 of record NZ_JARVHP010000001.1, read on the forward strand.
GGGACATGAAATTGGAAATCATACGATGAATCATTTGTATGCGAGTAATTCATCAGATGAAAAATTAGAAAATGATATTTTAGATGGAAAGAAATATTTTAAAAAATGGGTGAAAGAACCTTTGCTATTCCGTCCTCCTGGCGGATATATTAACGATGCTGTATTTAAAACAGCGAAAGAAGCTGGTTATCAAACTGTTCTATGGTCGTGGCATCAAGACCCACGTGATTGGGCAAATCCAGGGGTTGAATCTATTGTAAATCATGTAGTGAAAAATGCTAAAAGTGGAGATATCGTATTGTTACATGATGGAGGGAATGATCGTAGTCAAACAGTAGCAGCGCTAGCGAAAATTTTACCTGAGCTGAAAAAGCAAGGATATCGATTTGTAACGGTTTCAGAATTATTACGTTATAAACATTAGAAAAAATCCCAAAAGGAAAATGGACCTTTTGGGATTTTTCGTTACTGGTTCTTTTTGCGTTTCTTATTATTTTGTCGTTCTGCTGGAGTTAAAGGGTCGTTTGCAAATTCTTCATTGTAACCAGTTCCTTGTCCTTGTGCAGGTGCCGCATTCATTCCTGAAATAGTATGATTTGCTTTTCTTTTACCCATTTCATTTCACCTCTATAATATTTTTTGTATGTTGAATGATGAGCAGTTCATAGTATGTATGAACTGTAAGTAAAGCGCTAATAGAGCACTTTACTTTATGGTAATAGTATTCATAAGGAGCATGAACACTATTCAAATTTAGAAACATAAAGAAAACTTATGATAATCTATAAGTTTCTTATTATTTACTTATTTAGAAAGTTGTAATAAGATATTATCGTAAGGTATTGAAAAGTTTGTCTACATTTTATATTCAGACAACTTAGTCACGTTTAACAGGGGGGAAACATAATGGTCAAACATAATCCATTTCAATCACGTGCAACTTTTGAAGTAGATGGAAAAACGTATCATTATTATGATTTGAAAGCGCTTGAAAACGCAGGGGTTGGCAACGTATCTCAATTACCATATTCCGTGAAAGTTTTACTTGAATCAGTACTACGTCAAGTAGACGGACGTGTAATTACAGAAGAACATGTTACAAATTTAGCGAAATGGGGAACGAAAGATGTGCAAGATATCGATGTTCCATTTAAACCATCTCGTGTAATTTTACAAGATTTCACTGGTGTTCCAGCTGTTGTAGATTTGGCTTCGCTTCGTAAAGCAATGGCAGACATGGGCGGAGATCCTGATAAAATTAATCCAGAAATTACTGTAGACCTTGTAATTGACCACTCTGTACAGGTTGATAGAGCGGGTACGGCAGACGCGCTTGCATTCAACATGGACTTAGAGTTTAAACGTAATGAAGAACGTTATAAATTTTTAAGCTGGGCACAAAAATCATTTGATAACTATCGTGCAGTTCCACCAGCTACAGGTATTGTACACCAAGTAAACCTTGAATATTTAGCACCGGTTGTTCACGCTGTGAAAAATGCTGAAGGTGACTTAGTTGCATACCCAGATTCATTAGTTGGAACAGACTCACATACAACAATGATTAACGGTATCGGCGTTCTTGGATGGGGCGTTGGTGGTATTGAAGCAGAAGCAGGAATGCTTGGACAGCCTTCATACTTCCCAGTACCTGAAGTAATCGGTGTGAAATTAACTGGTACACTTCCAAGTGGTACGACAGCAACTGACGTTGCATTAAAAGTAACACAAGTATTACGTCAAAAAGGTGTAGTGGGTAAATTCGTTGAGTTCTTCGGTAATGGACTAAAGAGCATGCCTTTAGCTGACCGTGCAACAATTTCAAACATGGCACCAGAATACGGCGCAACTTGTGGATTCTTCCCAATTGACGATATTTCATTAGAATACTTACGTTTAACAGGTAGAGATGAAGAGCAAATTCGCATTGTTGAAGAATATTGTAAAGCGAACGGTTTATTCTATACAGCAGACAGCAAAGATCCAATTTACACTGATCTTGTTGAAATTGATTTAAATACAATTGAATCTAACCTTTCTGGACCGAAACGCCCACAAGATTTAATTCCACTTTCAGATATGAAAGATGCGTTCCACAAAGCTGTTGTAGCACCAGTTGGAACACAAGGACTTGGATTTAATGAGCAGGAGTTCGATAAAGAAGTGAAGGTTACATTAGAAGATAAAGAAGTAACGATGAAAACAGGTGCAATTGCAATCGCTGCAATTACAAGCTGTACAAATACATCAAACCCATACGTATTAATTGGGGCAGGTCTAGTTGCGAAGAAAGCAATTGAAAAAGGGCTTGTAGTACCTGAGTACGTAAAAACATCATTAGCGCCAGGATCTAAAGTTGTTACTGAATACTTAGATAAATCAGGTTTAACAACATATTTAGATCAATTAGGCTTCCAAACAGTTGGTTACGGTTGTACGACTTGTATCGGTAACTCTGGTCCGTTAGCCGAGGAATTAGAAGAAGCAATCGCAGCAAATGATTTATTAGTAACATCTGTTTTATCTGGTAACCGTAACTTTGAAGGTCGTATTCATCCGCTTGTAAAAGCGAACTACTTGGCATCACCACCACTTGTTGTGGCATATGCACTTGCAGGTACTGTTGATATTGACCTGAAAAATGATGAAATCGGTAAAGATGCAAATGGCAATGCTGTTTACTTCAACGATATTTGGCCATCAGCTAAAGAAATTGAAGATGTAGTTCAAAACGTTGTTACATCTGAACTGTTCAAGAAAGAATATGCACAAGTATTTAACAGCAATGAGCGCTGGAATGAAATCCAAACTTCAAATGAAGCTCTATATACTTGGGATAATGATTCAACATACATTCAAAATCCACCGTTCTTCGAAGGATTATCTAAAGAGCCAGGTGAAGTTGAAACGTTATCAGGTTTACGCATAGTTGGTAAATTTGGAGATTCTGTAACGACAGACCATATTTCACCAGCAGGTTCAATTGGTAAGCATACACCAGCTGGACGCTACTTATTAGAAAACGGCGTACAACCAGTTGACTTTAACTCTTACGGTTCTCGTCGTGGTAACCACGAAGTTATGATGCGTGGTACATTCGCGAACATCCGTATTAAAAACCAAATCGCACCAGGAACAGAAGGCGGATACACAACATATTGGCCAACTGGTGAAGTAACGTCAATCTATGATGCTGCTATGAAATATAAAGAAGATGGCACAGGCCTTCTAGTAGTTGCTGGTAAAGATTACGGTATGGGAAGTTCTCGTGACTGGGCTGCGAAAGGTACAAACTTATTAGGTATTAAAGCAGTAATCGCAGAAAGCTTCGAGCGTATTCATCGTAGTAACCTAGTATTAATGGGTGTATTACCACTTCAATTTAAAGACGGCGAAAGTGCTGAAACATTAGGTCTTGTTGGTAACGAGTCATTTGAAATTCAAATTGACAAAACAGTTAGACCACGCGATCTTGTAAAAGTAGTTGCAACTGATGTAGATGGCAACGAAAAACAATTTGAAGTTGTAGCTCGTTTCGATAGTGAAGTTGAAATTGACTACTACCGTCACGGTGGTATTCTGCAAATGGTTCTTCGTGAGAAAATTGAAGAATCTAAAGTGTCGAACTAAATAATTGAAATGAACGATAAGGAAGCTAACAACTGTTAGCTTCCTTATTTTATGGAAAGGGATGAAACCATTTGGTTTCATCCCTTTCTTTTTACTATAAGAAGTGGAGGAAACGTCATGAAAGAATATAAAAAAATATTGTTACCGTTACAGAAAGAAAAAATGTTAGTAATAGCAGCTGTATGCAGTGGACTCTTTGCGGCTATTTTAAACTTATCCCGTCCACTATTCATGGGGCTAATTGTAGATAACCTGATTCAACGAGAGCTAAAGGGAGCGTATCTTTACATTACTTTGTTTGCAGCAAGTCGCTTGTTGATGTGGATAAACAATCTTTCATTTGATTATGTAAGCTCCAAAGCAAGTCAGCGAATATTACGAGAGAAGCGTATAGATGTATTGCGTCATTTTTTCTCTTTACCGTTTGAAGAGAGTGAGAAAATCAAACAAGGAGAGTTAGAGACGTTAGTTGTGTCTGATATTCCGAATTGGGTCAGATTATATGGTTCTATATTAATAGAATATATACACGCCATTGCGCAATTTGTAGGTGCGTTCATAGCTCTACAACATATAGATATAGAATTCATATTGTGGGTAACTCCGTTTTTGTTTTTAAGTGCAACAGTTCCGATGTTGATGGGGAAAAAGGTAAGGAATATTGCAAGCATTGCTCAAAAGAATCAATCAAGTGTTGTAGAGATGGTGTCACAGTTTGTAAAAGGAGCACAAGATTTACGGAGTTTACAAAAAGAAAAATGGACCATTCGGTTATTTAAGGGAGTAACAGTACAATCTTATAAAATAGAAGTAAAGAAGACGATGATGCAACATTGTATTGGAGTAGTTGGAACAGTGATTGAAACAGGAGCATATATCGTTGTTCTCATTCTAGGTGCGCAAAAAATTATGAAGGGGGAAATGGAAGTTGGCGCACTTGTTGCCGTGTTAGCCACAATTGAAATGCTCTTTTTTCCCGTCCGTTACGTGGGCGATTTATTAATGATGACACAAGTTGCAACCGCCTCGGCAAATAGAGTTTTTTCTTTTTTAGATAAACGAGTTGCAAATAGTAATCGAGAAAGAGCGATGGGGATGACAATAACAAATGTTTCATTTCAGGATAGTGATGAAGAGAAATGCAGAATGAATAAAATTGATTTGCAAATTAATCCTGGTGAACTCGTTATGATTGTAGGAGAAAGTGGTGCAGGAAAAACAACGCTTTTAAAATTAATAACAGGTTTGTATAAACCATCTAACGGTAGCATTGTTTATTATGGTAATGAGGCTCGTATGACTACAGTGTGGCAAGAACCTCGTTTCTTTCGGACGACAGTAAAAGAGAATATGTATTTCGGGGAAGAGTATTTAGAAAATCAATTAGAAAAAATATTGAACTTGTAAATGTGAAACCGATTATTAGAGATTTACCTGAAAGGATTGAAACTGTATTACATAAAAGCGGTGAAGAGTTTTCAGGAGGGGAAAGAAAACGACTTGCATTATTGCGAGCAATTGGTTTAAATCCGAATCTTATTATTTTAGATGAACCGACTGCGGGATTAGATCCGAGCAATCAAGAAACGGTTTGGAATATGATAGAAGGGTTAGGAAGAGATGTAACGAGAATTGTGGCAACGCATGATGTAGAGAAAGCAATACTAGCAGATCGTGTTGTCATAATGAGAGAAGGAAGTATGGTTGCATGTGGAAGTCCTGAAAAATTAATAAATAGTCATTCGTTTTTACAGAGATGTGAATAAAGATAAGAGCATTGCTCTTATCTTTATTCAGCGTCATTAATTTGATACTCGATAGATTCTGAATGATTCAGATCAACATTAAAAGTAGCAGTCATAAGGAAAGTTGCAATTCCAAGGATTACGAAAAGGACGAATGAGACTAGAGAGATGTAGAGACAAATACGCCCTACTTTCTTTTTTTCAAGATCTTTACTAAAGAGTGAAATGATCCATGTAATAATACCGATTGGGTATAAAAGAAAACTAAGAATATATAATGTGATTTTTTCGAATGAATTCATAAACAATCCCCCTTTTGTTGTAGGTTTATCACTACGAGAGTAAAAAGGTGAATAGGTCCATAAGAAGATAAAACACTGCATCTGTTTTTCTAATTATATGATAAAAAGGAGAAAACTTCACTTTAAATAAGAATATTCTAATTATTTCGTCTGTGAATATTTCCAAGCTTGTCCGTATAAGCTAAAATAAGGTATATAGTATTTTGGTGATTAAGTTATAAGAAGATAAATACGTTAGGGTGATATAAAATGTGGCGGAAGCTTACGATTATTGTAGTGTTACTTTGTTTAGCGGGATATGCAGCTTATGAACAGTTTGGTAAAAACGATCAGGCGGTACAAGGGAAGCAAGAAAAAAGTGAAGCCGCTATGAAAGAGATGATTGCAAGTAATGGTATTGAAATAGGGAAGAGTGCGCCAGACTTTGAATTAACGAAGTTAGATGGAACGAATGTAAAGTTATCAGATTTAAAAGGAAAGAAAGTGATTTTAAACTTTTGGGCAACGTGGTGTGGACCTTGCCAGCAAGAAATGCCTGATATGGAGGCTTTCTATAAAGAACATAAAGAAAATGTAGAAATTTTAGCAATAAATTATACACCTTCAGAAAAAGGTGGGGGAGTAGAAAAGGTAAGCAATTTTGCTAAGGAAAAAGGAATTACTTTTCCTATTTTATTGGACAAGAACATTGATGTAACAACAGCGTATAAAGTCATTACGATCCCAACTTCGTATTTTATAGATACAAAAGGTGTCATTCAAGATAAGTTTATTGGGCCGATGACGCAAAAAGAGATGGAGAAACGGATTGCTAAATTAAAATAACAGTGAAAAGGTAGAGATGGAATATAATCATTTCTGCCTTTTCTTTTTCACGTAGTGAAAGCTTCATGATATGATAAAAGAAATATAAACGTTGAGAGATAAAGGAGTGTATTTGGAGTGGGGAATATATCCTTACCGTTAGATTATGTTGTAATTGACTTTGAAACAACAGGATTTAACCCTTATAATGACAAAATCATTCAAATGGCAGCAGTGAAATATCGTAATCATGAACTAGTAGATCAATTTGTTTCCTATGTGAATCCAGAGCGTTCAATTCCGGACCGAATAACGAGCTTAACAGGTATTACAAATTATCGTGTTTCAGATGCACCGACAATTGAAGAAGTGTTACCTTTATTTTTAGCATTTTTACATACAAATGTAATTGTCGCTCATAATGCATCTTTTGATATGCGTTTTTTGAAAAGTAATGTGAATATGCTTGGGTTACCGGAACCTAAAAACAAAGTGATTGATACTGTGTTTTTAGCAAAGAAATATATGAAGCACGCGCCTAATCATAAACTTGAAACGTTAAAGAGCATGCTTGGAATTCGTTTAAGTTCTCATAATGCATTTGATGATTGTATTACGTGTGCAGCTGTTTATCAAAAGTGTGCAGCTATTGAAGAAGAAGGACAGAGAAAAGTAAATAAGGTCTCACTTGATGAAATCGTAGTATACGAAGCGGTGAAAGAAATGCTTGCACGTAATAAACGTAATGTAGAATGGCTACGTTGTATGAACGTAGGAAGTTATTTAGATATAAAAGCTTTTTATCCGGTTATGAGAGTAAAGGTAACAGGACGAAAGAAATATGTATTAACAGATATATTAGAAGATGATGTGAAAGAAATATGTACAAGCTTAAAATGTGAACCAGCGTTAAAAAGTGAAGTTGGTAATACGAGAATTATGTTGAATAGCTTAGAGGATGTCTTGAAATTAGAAAGTTATATTTTAGAACAGTATGATTTCGTACTGCAAGCGCTACGTGATTATAAACAAAGTGAAATGAATGCAGATGAAAAGATAAAAGAATATTTGAATATTATGGTATAAAAAACTCCGTGTACGATTTAGTGTACACGGAGTTTTTTTATGAGTACTAAAACATAAAATTTTCTTGCAAATCTGATTAAAGAGTTTTTCGTTTGCTCATACTATGTAATAAGAAAGCGAAGGAGAGAGGGTGAACAGCATGAGAAGAAGTCGCCGTAAATCATTTGACGAACTTGTGAAAGAAAATAAACAACAATTATTAAGCGATCGTGATGCAATCGATCGTATTGAAGAGCGTATTGAAAAGCGTATTGAAAAGCGTTATGAAATGAAACTTTTTAAGCAGGCTGAATAATTCTTAACACTAGTACGATACTAGTGTTAAGGAGGCGATAGCAATGGGTAATCCGAAAAAGAATTCAAAAGACTTTGCACCGAACCAAATTGGAACGCAATCGAAAAAAGCTGGTGGCAATAAAGGAAAACAAATGCAAGATCAAACTGGTAAGCAACCGATTGTTGATAACGGCTAAAAAGAAGAATGTTATCATTCTTCTTTTTTGTGAAGTAATGGAAGTGAAAATGAAAAGTAGATTTTTAACAGTGATACAAAAAGGGCTGACTTATGTCAGCCCTTTTTCGTAATCGTAAAGTTTTCAACGAGTAAACGCCAATTTTGTGGGAATGGTAAACCAATTTTCCAATAACTAATACCGCCTATACCTTGTTCTTTCATTAAATTGAATTTACTTTGAACAGACCGTGAATCTTCAAACCAAACTTCGTGTTGTACACCGTTTTCGTCAAAGTAATTAAAATGAGGAGCTTGGGCTGTGAAATCATAGCGGATAGGAACATTGTATTTACGGGCTAGTGCAACAGCTGCGACAGAACTAATTGCTTTTGCAGGTGGGTTACCTTGTTTGAACGGAAGTTTCCAATCGAATCCGTATAAGTTTTGCCCCATCATAATTTTTTGTGGAGGCATTTGAGATTTTGCGTATTGAAGTACTTCTTTTACAGGACCGATAGGAGAAATCGCCATCGGTGGACCACCTTGCCAACCCCAGTCGTATGTCATAATGACGACGAAATCAACAATTTGTCCTTGTGCTTTATAATCGTGAGCTTCGAAAAATTTTCCCTTTTGATTTGAACTTGTTTTCGGTACAAGCGTTGTACTCAATGTATACCCGCTAGGTAAGCGTGTTTTTACAGTTCGTAAAAAACGATTATACGCTTCACGATCTTCAGGTGCCACACTCTCGAAATCAAAATGAATGTCTCGCATGCCATATTTTTCAGCTGTTTGCAAAATGTTAGTAATAAATTTGTTTTGAATCGTTGCATCGCGTAAAATGACTGATGTCAAATCGGCACTGAAATTTCCATTTTCAATATTTGTAATAACTAGCATAGGGATGGTATTACCTTGCGTTGCAATATTAGCAATTTTAGCTGTTTCAGTCGGTTCTTTTAATGTGCCATCTCTTTTTGCCTCGAAGCTGAAGTATGCTAAGTATGTTAAAAATGGATTAATAGCACGCGTAGCATTAACTAAACTTTCTTTTATCGGTATTGTTGAAGGTTGTAAATAAGCGATGGATTCTACTGCTCTTTTTGTCCCTTTCGGTATATATAATTGCTGTCCGACATGGAGAATGGATTTTAATGAAAGGTTATTAACTTTAGCTAAACTAGCGAGAGGAACGTTATATGTTTGAGAAATTCGATACAGGCTATCGCCGGGCTGTACATAATAATTATTCCCTTTCGTATTAACGATAAGTGCCTGACCAACAACGAGTGTTTCGGCTGGATTTAGTCCATTGTCTTTTACTATTTCGTCAGGTGTGGATCCATATTTTGATGCCAAGCTATATACGCTATCACCGCTACGCACAGTTACAATTTGAATCATATGCTTGCCCCTTTCGGTAAAAGATTCACTGTTTTTATTTTATTTTTGATGTCACTGTATTATGATTAAATGTATGCAAGGTAGCAGAATTGAAAGAAGGGAAGAAACAGTTAGTGTATATCTACAAAAATATATAATTAGTGATAAAATATTTGTAGATGAAAAATTGTCGCCGGGGTAAAGTAGTTTCATGGGATGAAAAATATGAAAGTATATTCAATTGGTGATTTTGCAAAAAAGGCAGGTAGGATAGAACAAACTAATTGCCATCTTCAAGGGAAAATAAGCTAAGAAGATGGTTAAGGGGTTGCTGGAAAATGATGCTTGCGAAGAAAGTGAGAATCAAGCCGAATAAAGAACAAGAATTGCAACTTTGGAAATCTGTTGGTACGGCAAGATGGGCTTATAATTGGACACTGGCGAAGCAAGAAGAGAATTACAAGAATGGCGGAAAGTTCATATCAGACGTTTTTTTACGGAAAGAATTAACTGTATTAAAGCAGACTGAAGAATATGCTTGGTTGTACGATGTTTCAAATAATATAGCCAAACAAGCGATTAAAGATGCTTGTGAAGCATATAAGCGATTTTTCAAGGGACTGGCTGATAAACCACGATTCAAAAGCAGAAGGAAAGCAAACCTCTCTTTTTACAATGATAATGTCAAGTTAAAAGTAAAAGAAAAACAAGTTTTGATTGAGAAAGTTGGTTGGGTAAAAACATCCGAAAAGTTACCTGTAGGGGTTAAGTACTCTAATCCACGCATTAGCTTTGACGGTAAGTATTGGTATTTGTCTGTCGGTATTGAACAGGAGTTTACAAAAGAGAAGTTAACGGCTGTTTCGTTAGGAATAGATATTGGAATCAAAGAATTAGCATATTGTTCTGATGGGCAGAGGAAGAACAATATCAACAAAACAAAAATGGTAAGACAGGCAGAGAAACGCCTTCGTAGGTTGCAACGTCAAGTTTCTCGTAAATATGAAATGAATAAGGAGGGAAACCGTTTTGTCAAAACAAGCAACATTATAAAAATCGAGAAAGAGATACGACAACTACATAGAAGGTTATCAAATATCAGAAAGAATCATCTTCATCAATCCACGAGCGAAATTGTGAAAACCAAGCCATTTCGCATTGTGATGGAGACGTTGCATATGAACGGTCTGCTGAAGAATAGACACCTAGCTAAAGCGATTGCGAAGCAGTGTTTATATGAGTTCAAAAGACAAATTCAATACAAGTGTGAAAAATATGGTATTGAATTTGTAGAAGCTGATACATGGTATCCTTCTTCAAAAATGTGTTCCAGTTGTGGAAGCATCAACAAAGAACTAAAACTTTCTGACCGTGTATACAAATGCACTTGTGGTCACGAAATGGATAGGGATTTAAATGCGGCTATCAATTTGTCACGGTATGAATTAGCCAGTTAACATCTAAAAAAGTTACGGCTAATATGTAGGATTCGTTGTATCCGAATTTACGCCCTCGGAGTGTTACATCAAACGAAAGTAGCTTCTGTGAAATCGGACACGTAGAACAGGGAAATAAACAAAATTTATAGATTTTTATAAGTTTATGGCAACGGCGAATACATATGTTTGTAGCAGAACATGAAGTTGAAATCCGTTATGCGGAAACAGATCAAATGGGTGTTGTTTACCATTCAAATTATTTGGTGTGGCTTGAACTAGGTCGCACGAAACTTATACAAGATTTAGGATTTTCATATGTTGAAATGGAGAGAGAGGGAATTATTTCTCCTGTGTTAGACTTGCAAATTTCATATCGTAAAGCGATGCGTTACGGAGAAAAAGCGATCGTAAAAACATGGGTTGATACAGTGAGCCCACTTCGCGTTGTGTATGGATATGAAATTTATAATGGTGATGGAGAACTTTGTATTACTGCAAGTACGACGAATATTTGTGCGAAAAAAGAAGGTTTCCGCCCTGTATCATTTAAAAAGTTATATCCTGAGTGGTATGCGAAATATGAGGAAATTAAGAAAAAATAAAAAAAGTGTGGCAGAAGCCACGCTTTTTTTATTTTTCATAATTAAATTGAGGGAAATCATCACCGTCGTTAAGTGTAACAGATAAATTATGTCCATCGAAGAACCACTCATCATCGCCTTCAATAAAGAAGTTAATACCTTCTTCTTGAGTCTGAACAGCAGGATGTGCAGGATCATCTTTACGAATACCTAAAGAAAGTCCTTTTTGTACAGTACTGCAACCGCCGTATTGTACGAAAAGGCGTAGTGTTTCACCCGATTGTAAGTTTAATTCGTTTTTATACCATTGTGCTGCTTCTTTTGTTACGGAAAGATTCATGTATAGTTCCTCCAAATTATGTTGCTTTTTCTTTAGTATAAAAAATAACGCAAAAAGACGCTATTAATATGCTTCACGTTTTCTTTTTGCGTTATGTGGGTTACGATCTTATTTTTGCTTTTTTGAAAAGTTTGCTTTCGGTTCAGTTTTATTTATAATTCGTCCAATATTTGCACGGTGTTTATAAATAACCATACCTGCTAATAAACACATCGCAATAATGAAGATTTTATCCCCGCTAACAATTGATGCGATAACGGCAACGACAGCTGTTACCATAGAAGAAAGTGATACGTATCTTGTTGTAAATAAAAGGCTGAAAAAGACAACAGCTAATATTGCAAAAACAACTGGTGAGTAGCATAATAGCACGCCAGCAGAAGTTGCAACTGCTTTACCACCACGGAATTTCGCGAAAATCGGATACACATGTCCAAGAACAGCTGCTAACCCGAACCAGAGTGGGTGAACGTCTAACCCGAAAATAATCGGTAGACTTGTTGCTAATGTACCTTTTAAAATGTCAGCAATTGTAACGATAAAACCTGCTTTTTTCCCTAGTGTGCGGAATGTATTTGTTCCGCCTAAATTACCGCTGCCATGCTCACGAATGTCGATTCCATAACCGATTTTTCCAACGACTAGTGCAAATGGAATCGAGCCAAGTAAGTAGGAAACGATAAATAAAAGATATGTAGTAACCATAAGTTCAGTCTCCTTTATTCAAATGTGTTGATAAAGGGTAAAAAGAGTTTTTCCCGTATATTGTACCATACATTTGTAAAGAGCACATTTCTTTTTTGTAAATGAAAAATTCATTATTTCGTGAAAAAAATTTCACAGGAATGTTACATTTCTCACAGAAACAACAAGACTATATGTAGTAACATTTTAATCACAAGACAACAACATATTGGTGGAGGGTTATAAATGTTACAACAAAATACACGTGGAGAAGAATTAATGAAAGTTTTCGAGACAATTGTCCACGGCAATGAACAAGATTTAATGCAAGAAAATGCAAATGTAGATGGCCGCTCTCCAATGGGAGTAATGGGAACGTTCGCATCAGAGAGTGCGAAATATTATGCAGTTGAAAATTTATTGTCAGATCAAGTGAAAAAAGCGATAAATCAAAATATATTATATCCACATGACTTAGATTTTTATGCGACAGGAACGACGACTTGTTCACAAATTCCATTAGCGCAAATGCTTGCTAATGGTTTTCATACTGGACATGGACATATGAGACAACCGCAAGACATTAAAAGTGCGTTGGCTCTTTCGTCTATTATTTTTCAAGCGAATCAAAATATGCAGCACGGTGGTCAATCGTTTGCACTATTTGATATTGATTTAGCTCCGTATGTGAGAAAAACAGTAGAGAGACATAAGAAACGATTACAGTCATATCCGCTTACGAAAGAACAAATAGAAGAATTTGCATGGAAAGAAACGGAAAATGATGCGTATCAGGCGTGTGAGGCTTTCGTTCATAATTCAAATAGTATGCACAGTAGGGGCGGGGGACAAGTACCGTTTATTTCTATTAATTATGGAACAGACACATCAAAAGAGGGACGATTACTAGTTAGACAGCTTTTAAAAGCGACACAAGCTGGTCTTGGTAAAGGGGAAACACCAATTTTTCCTATTCAAATTTTTAAAATGAAAAAAGGTGTGAACTTTGAAGAATCTGATCCGAACTATGATTTATTTGAATTAGCGTTAGAGACAACGGCTGAACGATTATTCCCTAATTTTTCATTTTTAGATGCGCCATTTAATGCAGTGCATTATGATGGACGACCGGAAAGTGAAGTATGTTACATGGGATGCCGTACCCGTGTTATGTCTAACATACATGGAGAAGAAACAGCGATTGGAAGAGGCAATTTATCATTTACGTCTATCAACTTAGTGAAATTAGCATTAATTAGTGGTTCAAAAGAAGCATTTTTTGAAGCATTAAATTATTACTTAGATTTAGGAATTAAGCAATTATTAGAGAGATTTGAGTATCAATGTACGAAGCGAGCGAGAGATTTTCGATTTCTCTATTCACAAGGTGTATGGCGTGGTGGGGAAAAGTTACAGCCTGAAGATTCTGTAGCATCCATTTTAAAACAAGGGACGTTAAGTCTTGGTTTTATCGGTCTTGCGGAGTGTTTAGTAGCTTTAACAGGAAAGCATCATGGAGAAGATGAAGAAGCATGGAAACTTGGGTATGAAATTATTTCCTTTATGAGAGAGAGAATGGATAAAGCGACAGAAGAATATGAACTGAATTTCTCAGTAATTGCAACTCCTGCAGAAGGGTTATCAGGGAAGTTTGTGAAAAAAGATAGGGAAGAATTTGGTGTGATTAGCGGTATAACGAACCATAATTATTATACGAATTCATTCCATATTCCAGTTTACTATAACATTCAAGCGATAAAAAAAATTCGTTTAGAAGGGCCTTTTCACGCTCTATGTAACGGAGGCCATATTACGTATATTGAGCTAGACGGAGCAGCTATGCATAACAAAAAAGCATTAAAGCAAATTGTACAAGCGATGGCAGAGAATGGCGTTGGATACGGTTCAATTAATCATCCGGTTGACCGTTGTAAGTGCTGCAGTTATCACGGAGTTATCGGAAATGAATGCCCAAGCTGCGGAAATGGAGACGAGGCTAATATAGAAAGAATCCGCCGTATAACAGGTTATCTTGTAGGGGATATGTCGAAGTGGAATAGTGCGAAACGTAGTGAAGAGATGGATCGGGTGAAGCATAAATGAAAGTGATGAACATCATTCATGATAGTGTAGTCGATGGGGAAGGGTTGCGGACAGTCGTGTTTTTTGCGGGCTGTCCGCATCGTTGTTTCGGTTGCCATAATCCGGAATCGTGGAATATTTGTAATGGAACTGAAATGACAGTAGAAGAAATTGTGAACGAGATTGCAAGTAATCCATTAACTGATGTAACATTTTCAGGTGGAGATCCATTTTTCCAAGCTGCTGAAGTGAAAAAAGTAGCAAAAGCTGTGAAAGACTTGAAAAAAAATCTATGGATGTATACAGGTTATACGTTAGAAGAGATACAGAGTTCTCAAAATAATGATATGATAGAGTTGTTACATTATGGGGATGTTTTAGTCGATGGAAGATTTGAAATCGAGAAAAAAGATTTAACACTTCCATTTCGCGGAAGCTCCAATCAACGTATTATTCGATTGAAAGAGTAAAAAGGCGGGATAGATGATATGAATAAAACAGTATTACTTGTTGAAGATGAAAGAAGACTACGTGAAATCGTTAGTGATTATTTTCGTAATGAAGGCTTTGAAGTAATCGAAGCAGAAGACGGAAAAATAGCGTTAGAATTATTTGCAGAGCATGAAATTGATTTAATTATGTTAGATATTATGTTACCAGAAATAGATGGATGGTCTGTTTGTAGACGAATTAGAAAAGAATCAGCAGTACCAATTATTATGCTAACAGCCCGTTCGGATGAGGATGATACATTACTAGGGTTCGAATTAGGTGCAGATGAATATGTAACAAAGCCTTTCAGTCCGAAAGTGTTAGTAGCTCGCGCGAAGACGTTATTGAAACGTGCGGATGGTGTGGTAGGAGTAGCGGAAGAAAATGCTATGTCTTTAGCGGGAATAGAAGTAAATCGTTTGTCTAGAACTGTTTTAGTCGATGGAGAAGAAATTATATTGACACATAAGGAATTTGAACTTCTTGTTTATTTAATGGAGAACAAAGGAATTGTGTTGTCACGTCAACATTTATTAGATCAGTTATGGGGATATGATTACTACGGTGATGACCGAACGGTTGATACTCATATTAAAAAACTGCGAAATAAGCTAGGAGATAAAGCGAAGCATATCGGTACTGTTATTCGAGTGGGTTACAAATTTGAAGAATAACCTTTAAATTACTATGCACTTTGGCTTTGGGATATAGCGAATTTATACTCTCTTTTGTAGGTGGAATGTACAAAAAATACTTTTCTTGTCTACAATGATAGATAAGAGTATTTTTTTAATTGGATTTCACGATGAGTTCACAAGAAGGACACAGGCTGTGACTATACTGAAAGTACGAATTCACCAGAGAGGGGAAATAAAACATGGGATATTACGACGGACCGAATTTAAATGAAGAGCATAGCGAAACGAGAGAAATGAAAAAATCTGGTAGTAAAAAAGGATATTTTTTCACAGGTTTAGTTGGAGCAGTAGTCGGGGCTGTCACAATTAGTTTTGCGGCACCATATATGCCATGGGCTCAAAATAATGGAGCGGCTGTATCATCATTCAGTTCGGATTCAAAAGTTGAAGGTACTGTAGTTCCTGTGGTCAATAAAGCAAAAAATGAAACTGATTTACCTGGTATGATTGAAGGCGCGAAAGATGTTGTTGTAGGTGTTATTAATATGCAACAAAGTATAGACCCGTTTGCAATGCAACCGACAGGCCAAGAACAACAAGCTGGATCAGGATCAGGTGTTATTTATAAAAAAGCGGGAAATAAAGCATATATTGTAACAAACAACCATGTAGTAGATGGCGCAAATAAACTCGCTGTAAAACTAAGTGATGGTAAAAAGGTAGATGCAAAACTAGTAGGGAAAGATCCTTGGTTAGATTTAGCTGTTGTTGAAATTGATGGGGCTAATGTAAATAAAGTTGCCACTTTAGGTGACTCAAGTAAACTTCGTGCGGGTGAAAAAGCAATTGCAATCGGTAACCCACTAGGGTTTGATGGAAGTGTAACGGAAGGTATTATTAGTAGCAAAGAACGTGAAATTCCAGTAGATATTGATGGCGATAAGCGTGCAGATTGGAATGCTCAAGTTATTCAAACAGATGCAGCGATTAACCCTGGTAATAGTGGTGGTGCGTTATTTAATCAAAACGGTGAAATAATTGGGATTAACTCAAGTAAAATTGCACAACAAGAAGTTGAAGGAATTGGATTTGCTATTCCAATTAATATTGCAAAGCCAGTTATTGAATCACTTGAAAAAGACGGAGTGGTGAAACGTCCAGCTCTTGGAGTAGGTGTCGTTTCATTAGAAGATGTGCAAGCTTATGCAGTAAATCAATTGAAAGTACCGAAAGAAGTAACAAACGGCGTTGTATTAGGTAAAATTTACCCAATATCACCTGCAGAAAAAGCTGGTTTAGAGCAATATGATATTGTAGTATCATTAGATGATCAAAAAGTAGAAAATTCACTTCAATTCCGTAAATATTTATATGAAAAGAAAAAAGTAGGTGAGAAAGTAGAAGTTACATTCTATCGTAACGGTCAAAAAATGACGAAAACAGCTACTTTAGCAGATAACTCAGCTACAAAGAATCAATAATCGGAATAAAAGAAAGTCTCTTTCATGTTGAAAGAGACTTTCTTTATCGGCTATACTAAAGGAATAGGAGGGATAAATTATGACAATTGAAAACCCAACTCGTACGGAAATTGGTGAAGTATTAAAGAAAAGCAAAACGATTGCAGTTGTTGGATTATCGGATAAACCAGAACGTACATCGTATATGGTTTCAAAAGCAATGCAAGATGCTGGGTACCGCATTATTCCAGTAAACCCAACAGTAGATGAGGTGCTTGGAGAAAAAGCGTTTTCTTCACTAAAGGATATTAAGGAACATGTTGACATTGTAAATGTATTCCGCCGTTCAGAATTTTTAATGGATGTTGCAAAAGAGTTTGTTGAGATTGATGCAGATGTTTTTTGGGCACAATTAGGAGTACAAGATGAAGATACATATAAACTTTTGAAAGAAAAAGGCTATACTGTAATAATGGATCGTTGTATTAAAGTAGAACATGCGATGACAAAATAGTATAGATTTAAAGGTAGAAAGATTGATTCAGCCCTTAGTATAAGAGAGTAGGGCCGATGAACGAGGTGTTCATCATGAGATTTTTTAAAGGCTGTTTTTGGGGATTGTTACTTGTTATCCCATTTTGGATATTGATCATTTGGATCATAATAAAGGTTTGGAATATGTAATCTTGGCATACATATCCATTTCTCGTTGACAAACGATTATTTTTCTGAAATAGTAGCCTAGAGGAATCCTTGTGAAAAAACAAGGATTTTTCTATTGAAAATGGTATATAAAAGAGATAAGATAACTTGCCAAAACTATAGTCGAGGCGTTATTCTATAATAGAAACATATGTTCTGATTTGATTAGGAAAGGGGCAAGGAGTTTGGCAAAGCATCAGTTCCAATATAATGAAGATGCAATTCAAGTGTTAGAAGGACTTGAAGCCGTTCGAAAACGCCCGGGTATGTATATCGGGAGCACGGACAGCCGTGGATTGCATCATTTAGTATATGAAATAGTAGATAACTCCGTTGACGAAGCGTTAGCGGGATTTGGCGACGAAATTTCTGTCGTAATACATAAAGATAATAGTATTAGCGTTATAGATAAAGGGCGAGGAATGCCTACGGGAATGCATAAACTTGGAAAACCTACACCTGAAGTTATTTTAACTGTACTTCATGCCGGTGGTAAGTTTGGGCAAGGTGGTTACAAAACGAGTGGTGGTTTGCACGGTGTTGGGGCATCAGTTGTAAACGCCTTATCAGAATGGTTAGTCGTAACGATTAAGCGTGACGGAAATATTTATGAACAACGCTTTGAAAATGGTGGTATTCCTGTAACGACGCTTGAGAAAATCGGAAAGACGAAAGAATCTGGTACGACAATGCATTTTAAACCAGATACAACTATCTTCAGTACAACAAATTACAATTATGAAACATTATGTGAGAGATTACGTGAATCTGCATTCTTATTAAAAGGAATGAAAATCTCAATAAAAGATGAACGTAATGATTTAGAGGATGTCTTTCATTATGAAACAGGAATTGAAGCTTTCGTTTCATACTTAAACGAAGAAAAAGATTCGATTCATCCAGTTGTATACTTCACTGGTGAACAAAACGGAATTGAAGCAGAGTTAGCATTCCAGTTTAACGATGGCTATTCAGAAAACATTCTTTCGTTTGTAAATAACGTACGTACAAAAGATGGAGGAACACACGAAGCTGGATTTAAAACAGCAATGACGCGTGTGTTCAATGAGTATGCTCGTAAAGTATCGTTATTAAAAGAAAAAGATAAAAACTTAGAAGGTACAGATATTCGTGAAGGGGTAGCGGCTATCGTTTCTGTACGTGTACCAGAAGAAGTACTTCAGTTTGAAGGCCAAACGAAAGGGAAACTAGGTACAAGTGAAGCTCGTTCTTCAATTGATGCAATTGTATCTGAGCATTTAGCTTACTTTTTAGAAGAAAATCCAGATGTTGCTATACTTCTTGTGAGAAAAGCAGTTAAAGCAGCGCAGGCACGTGAGGCTGCTCGTAAAGCGAGAGAAGAAGCACGTACTGGTAAAAAGAAAAAGAAATCAGAAGGTACATTAAGTGGTAAGTTAACACCTGCACAATCACGTAACCCACAGAAAAATGAACTGTATCTAGTAGAGGGTGACTCTGCCGGTGGTTCTGCGAAACAAGGTCGAGACCGACGTTTCCAAGCGGTATTACCGTTACGTGGTAAAGTAATCAATACAGAAAAAGCAAAACTAGCTGATATCTTTAAAAATGAAGAGATTAATACAATCATTTACGCTATTGGCGGTGGTGTAGGGAATGAATTCGCTGTTGAAGATATTAACTACGATAAAGTTGTAATTATGACCGATGCCGATACAGATGGTGCGCATATTCAAGTATTGTTACTAACGTTCTTCTACAGGTATATGAAACCACTTATCGAAGCTGGCAAAGTATTTATTGCACTCCCACCTTTATACAAAGTAAGTAAAGGAAAAGGTAAGAGTGAAGTGATTGAGTATGCATGGTCTGATGAAGAATTAGATGGTGTAACGAAAAAAGTCGGTAAAGGCTATATGTTGCAGCGTTATAAAGGACTTGGCGAAATGAATGCCGATCAATTATGGGAAACAACGATGAACCCTGAAACACGTACGTTAATTCGTGTGAAAATTGACGATGCATCAAGAGCTGAGCGCCGAGTTACGACATTGATGGGTGATAAGGTAGAACCTCGTCGTAAATGGATTGAACGAAATGTACAATTTGGCATGCAAGAAGAAGGAAATATTTTAGAAAATGAAATGATTATGGAGACGGAGGTGGAATAACATGCAAGCAGAGAAGTTTCATGACCTCCCGCTTGAAGACGTGTTAGGTGACCGCTTTGCACGTTATAGTAAATATATTATTCAAGACCGCGCACTTCCAGATGCGCGTGACGGTTTAAAACCGGTACAAAGACGTATTTTATATTCTATGTATGTAGAAGGAAATGTACATGATAAAGCGTTTCGTAAATCAGCTAAAACGGTTGGTAATGTTATCGGTAACTACCATCCGCACGGTGATTCCTCTGTATATGAGGCGATGGTACGTTTAAGTCAAACTTGGAAAGTACGTAATGTTTTAGTTGAAATGCATGGTAATAATGGTAGTGTTGATGGCGATCCAGCAGCGGCAATGCGTTATACAGAAGCGCGTTTATCACCAATCGCATCTGAGTTATTACGTGATCTTGATAAAGAAACAGTAGAATTTGTGTCAAACTTCGATGATACGAGTGAAGAACCAGTTGTATTACCGGCAATGTTTCCCAACTTATTAGTGAACGGATCGACAGGGATTTCAGCTGGTTATGCAACAGAAATTCCTCCACATCATCTTGGAGAAGTAATTGATGCGACCATGATGCGTATTGATAAGCCGAATAGTACGATTGATGATTTATTAACAGTTATGAAAGGACCGGATTTCCCGACAGGTGGTATTATTCAAGGGATTGATGGTATTAAAAAAGCGTACGAAACAGGGAAAGGTAAAATTATTATTCGGGGGAAAGCAGAAGTTGAAACGATTCGTGGTGGGAAGCAACAAATCGTTATTACAGAAATTCCGTATGAAGTAAATAAAGCAAACCTTGTTAAGAAAATGGATGAATTACGTCTAGATAAAAAACTAGATGGAATTGCTGAAGTACGTGATGAGACAGATCGCACAGGTCTTCGTATCGTTGTAGAGTTAAAAAAAGAAGTAAATGCTGAAGGGATTTTAAATTATTTATATAAGAATACAGATTTACAAATTCCATATAACTTTAATATGGTTGCGATAAATAATCGTCGTCCTACACTTATGACGTTACCAAAAATTTTGGATGCATATATTGGACACCAAAAAGAAGTTGTAACAAAGCGTTCTCAGTATGAATTACGAAAAGCGGAAAATCGTCAACATATTGTTGAAGGTTTAATGAAAGCATTATCAATTTTAGATCAAGTAATCGAAACGATTAGATCTTCTAAAGATAAGCGTAATGCGAAAGATAACTTAAGTGCTAAATTCGGCTTTACAGAAGCACAATCAGAAGCAATCGTTTCGTTGCAATTATATCGTTTAACAAATACAGATATTACAGCACTAGAAAAAGAAGCGGATGAATTAAGTACAAAAATTGCAGAATTACAGGCAATTTTACAAAGTGAAAAAAGACTTCTTCAAGTTATTAAAACAGATTTGAAGAGAGTAAAGAAAACATATAGTGATGATCGCCGTGCTATTATTGAAGAACAAATTGAGGAAATTAAAATCGATGTGGAAGTGATGATTCCTCAGGAAGATGTCATCGTTACTGTAACGAAAGAAGGATATGTGAAACGAACAGGTTGGCGTTCACATAATGCATCGAACGGAAAAGACTTCGGTATGAAAGAGGGTGACATCTTACTGGAGCGATTCGATACGAATACGACAGAGACAGTCCTCTTATTTACGAATAAAGGAAACTATATATATCTGCCAGTATATGAAATGCCAGAAATTCGTTGGAAAGATTTAGGTCAACACGTTGCGAATCTCGTTTCACTCGAGCGGGATGAAATGATTATTTGGGCGACCGTCGTACCGAATTTTGAAGAAGAAAAACGATTTATCGTATTTGTTACACGAAATGGTATGATTAAGAAAACAGAATTAAACCAATATAAAGTTCAGCGTTATTCAAGAGCGTTCGTCGCTGTGAATTTGAAAAAAGATGATTATGTTGTAGATATATTTGCAACAGATGGAACGAGTGATATTGTTCTAGCAACCTATGGTGCATATGCACTTATTTTCCATGAAGATGAAGTAAGTCCAGTCGGTGTAAGGGCCGCTGGTGTGAAAGCAATTAACTTAAAAGAAGATGATTATGTCGCTTCTGGTAAACCGTTAAATGGTGACAAAGATCAACTTATTCTCGTTACGCAGCGCGGTGCTGTAAAACGTCTAAAAGCATCAGAAATTGAGAAATCAACGAGGGCGAAGCGAGGTCTTGTTATTTTCAAAGAGTTAAAACGTAATCCATACCGTATTGTCGGTATTGAAATTGTTAGAGACGATGAACTAGTTTACATGAAGACAGAGAAACACATCGTAGAAGAAATTGATCCGAAAGCGTATCGAAATAAAGACCGGTATAGTAACGGTAGTTTAGTGCTAGATGTTAACGATACAGGTGAAGTTATTGAAACGTGGACAAAAAAACGACCGGAATAAAAAAAGCATCTTGCTATGGATAATGGCAAGATGCTTTTTTCTAGGCAAATTATTATGTAAATAATAATAATCTTGTTATAATAACTGAATGAAATCGTTCTCATAAAGTGAAACTTTAATCAATCGGACTTTTACGAGCAGTTGATTCCTCAACTAAATTCTTTACTTTCGCTGAATTTTGAGGTAGGGGGTCTTACTGTCCGTTAAAGCGGGATAAATGGAGGGGCAACATGAAAAAAATAGGTGTAGGGATTGTAGGATTTGGATTTTCTAGTACAACATTTCACATTCCATTATTACAAACGATAGAAGAATATGATATTCGTGCTATTTTATCATCAAAAGAAGAACTCGTGAAACAAGCATTACCAAATGCTGAAGTTGTTGGCACAATTGAAGAATTAGTAAAACGTGCTGATATTGACTTAGTGGTGATTACTTCACCGAATACAACTCATTTTCCATATGTAAAAGAAGCCATTTTACATGGTAAGCATGTAGTTGTGGAGAAGCCATTCGTTGTTTCAATTGAAGAAGGCGAAGAACTAATTTCATTAGCAAAACAGCACAATGTGGTGTTAAGCGTATATCATAATCGCCGTTTTGATAATGATTTCTTAACGATAAAGAGATTGTTAGAAGAAAACAGAATAGGGAATCTATACGCATATGAAGCACATTTCGATCGTTTTCGTCCACATGTACGTGATCGCTGGAGAGAAAAGAATTTACCAGGATCAGGTATATTATATGATTTAGGATCGCATTTAATTGACCAAGCATTATCATTATTTGGGAAACCAGATGCGATAAGTGCAGATGTAATCAAACAACGACCAGGTGCAGAAATTGATGATTACTTCCATGTTATACTCCACTACGGTGTTAAACGTGTCACTTTACATAGTAGCAGTTACGTAAAGCAAGCAGGTCCACACTTTACACTGCATGGAGATAAAGGTTCTATCGTGAAATACGGTATGGATTCACAGGAAGAACAATTAAAAAATGGAATGAAGCCAGGCGATAACGGTTATGGAGTAGACGCTGAAGAGAATTTTGCTACTTTAGATACGGAAGAAAAGCTAGAGCGTATTTCGACAGAAGTTGGCTGTTATGACATGTATTATAAAGGTGTAAGAGATAGTATTGTAAACGGTGAGAAACCACCTGTAACAGCACAAGAAGGCTTGGAAGTTATTCGACTTATTCAATTAGCGATTGAAAGTAGTGAAACGGGTAGAGTCATCAATGTAAAATAAAAAAAGACACGAATTTCGTGTCTTTTTTTATTAGGCATATGTGAATATGACTAATTATTTAGTTTAATCGCTTGTCATACATTAACTGAATTTGTATACCGTAAGGATCTTCAATAATCCCATATGCTTCACTAAATATATTTTTTTCTAACGGAGAGATTATTTTCACATGCTTATTAGAAATTAAATTATTATAAAATCTTTGTATTTCTTCTAAATTAGCGCTTTGAATGCAAAGCGACATGTTATTTCCAACGTTATAACGTTCATTAGGCTTCATTGTATCTTCTGCTATCATTAGCTTTGTATTCCCGATTTGTAAAACAGAGTGAGCAATATAATCTTTATTTTCACTTGTAATTTTAAAAGAACGATCTCTTTTGGCCAATTCTTCATACGTAACAACCATTAGCTTCTTTGCTTCTAAATTACGTGTATAAAAGTTAATTGCCTCCTTTGCTTGCCCATTCATTGAAAGAAAAATAGCTATTTCTAATGTCATAAATTTACAACTCCTTTATTAGTTAATAATTATAATATAGACTAAAAAGGTTTCAATACATGACACCTTTCAGGAGGGGAATATGAAAAAAACGGAACGAATAAATGACATGCTTATTTTCTTAAATAATAAAAGATATTTTAATTTAAAAGATTTAATGGCTAGATATGATATTTCTAAAAGTACTGCTTTATGAGATATTCAATCATTGGAAGAAATAGGTGTGCCAATATATTCTGAATTAGGTAGAAATGGAAGTTATAAAATTATAGAAAATAGTGTGTTATCACCAATTTATTTTAGTGTGGATGAAATGTATGCGTTATACTTTTCGATTCTTACATTAAATGGATACAAGACAAAACCATTCAATATAGAAAGTATTGCTCTTGAAAATAAATTTAAACATGTATTACCTGATAATGTGCGTAAAAATATTTCAATTATGGAACGAACGCTTTCTTTTGAAGTAACAAATCATAGTAATTTTAGTCCGTTCTTAAAAGAAATTTTACAAGGGATTTTTGCTGAGCAAGTTTATCATTTAACATATTTAAAAAAAGATGAGGAGAAAGTATTAGTCGCCCAATTTATTCGAATAGAATCTAAATTTGGCCAGTGGTATGCTAAAATCTTTAATTTTGAGACAAATAATGTTCAAATACTTAGATGTGATAAAATTCTTTCTATTGTGGAAACAAGCAATACGAATTCAAAAAATCTTGAAGAATTACTAAGTTACCTTACTACTTTTCACAGAAAGCCTGATGCAATTGATTTTCGTGTCATCGTTAATCAAAAAGGAAAAGATATTTTCGATAAAGAGAATTATCCTTCCATGAGGATACAAAAAGAAAATGAAAACTATACTATAACAGGCTATTTTAACAAGCAAGAATTTGATTTTATTTCAAGTTATTTTCTGAATTTCGGTGAAACGATTATTTCAATTCAGCCTGTTATGCTAAAAGAGTTAATCTACAATAAGGTGTTATCTATTAAGCAGCATTTAACTTTTTTAAGTTAAAGTTTGTTTTAGTCGTTTTTTTTTGACATGAAAAAGCCCTCGAGATTTCAATATCCAAAGGGCTTTTTGTTGATTTTATTTGTTCTGTAGGAAAAATTATTTTTCTGGGACGGACAGTCCATAAAAGAACATCGTAACGATATCTTGTATATGTTTTTCACGATCTCCTTCAAGAAGCTGTGCCCCGAAATCATCACCTAATTTAGTAAACATTTGAATGTAAAGTAACATCATTTCTTTAGTAAGATGAGGATTAATTTCATTATTGCGCTGTGCTTGTTCTAATATTTCTAAATACCATGGCAGTATTTTTTCATTTTGATAACTATAAATAAACTCTCGGAGAATTTCATCTCTTTGCATCATTTGTAGTAACATATCAGGCTGAAATAACCCGCCAGTATTCATTTTTCTTACAATCATTTTTTGCATCATATCATGAAAGGGTAATTTTTCTTCAGCAAGCTCTTTATAATATTGAAATTCAGATATGATAAATTCTTGTATAAGCTCCCTAAATAACGCATCTTTACTTCCAAAATGATTATAAATGGTAACTTGAGAAACGTTAGCTTTTTTTGCAATATGTTCTATTTTCACTTCATTAAATCCACGTTCTGAAAATAATTTAAAGGCCGCATCTTTAATGGCACGTTTTTTCTTTTCTTTCACTTTTTCAAATCCGTTCAATACAATCACCTCAATAAAAATATACAAGAAAATATAGGTGAAAACAATATTTTTGAAATATGGACATATAAATATTTCAAAAAGTTGTTGCGAATATGAAAGATGAGGAGTACAATGATTTTGAAATATCACATATTAAATATTTCAAAAAATGAGGTGGAATTATGATTTCAGTTCAAAATGTCACAAAACAGTTTTCAAATGGAAAAGGTTTGTTTCATATAACCTTTGATGTAAAAGAAGGAGAAGTTTTTGGCTACTTAGGACCAAATGGTGCCGGGAAATCCACAACAATTCGTAATTTAATGGGATTTATAAAACCGACAGATGGAAAATCATCAATTTTCGGATTAGATTGTTGGAATGAAGCAGCGAAAATTCAAAGACAAGTCGGATATTTACCGGGAGAAATTTCTTTTATTGAAGGAATGAACGGATTAGAGTTTTTAAAGTTAATGCAAGGAATGCGTGGGCTAAAGGATACGAAAAGACGTGATGAACTAATAGAACGTCTGCAATTCGATGTGAAAACACCGATTCGAAAAATGTCTAAAGGAATGAAGCAAAAAGTAGGAATTGTTGCTGCTTTTATGCATGATCCGGAAGTGTTAATTTTAGATGAACCGACATCGGGACTCGATCCACTTATGCAGCAAGTGTTTATAGATTTAATATTAGAGGAAAAGCAAAGAGGAAAAACGATTCTTATGTCTTCACATATATTCACGGAGATTGAGCGTACATGTGACCGAGTAGCGATTATTAAAGATGGGCGCCTTGTAACAGTTGAAAATATTCATGATTTACAAAGCATGAGACGACAAGTGATAGATGTAACAGTATCGTCGCAAGAAGAAATTGAGTCTCTTACAAAGTGTGATTTGCAATTTGAAGCGGTGAAAGGTAGAGAAGCATCGATTATTGTACAAGGAAACTATCAAACGGTTTTACAAACACTTTCAAACTATAATGTAACGGCACTTCAAACGAGAGCAATGGATTTAGAACATTTATTTATGCATTATTACGATAAGAAAGAAGGGGTAAAGCATGAATAAGCAATTGTTTTTAGCTAGTTTGAAAGAGACACAAAAAAGTATTTTGAGTTACGCAACTGGTGCAGCTCTTTATTTATGGTTATTAATTTGGATATTCCCTTCAATGGTATCAGCGAAAGGGTTAAATGAATTAATAAGTGCTATGCCTGATAGTGTGAAAAAAATTGTTGGTATGGAAAGTCCAATTCAAAATGTGATGGATTTTTTAGCTGGTGAGTACTATAGTCTATTGTTTATTATCATATTAACAATTTTTTGCGTTACAGTTGCGACACATTTAATGGCACGGCATGTAGATAAAGGAGCGATGGCATATTTATTAGCGACACCTGTATCTAGAGTACAAATTGCAATCACGCAAGCTGCTGTTCTCATATTGGGACTACTGATTATTGTATCTGTTACGTATGTAGCGGGTATAGTAGGTGCAGAATGGTTTTTACAAGATAATAACTTAAATAAAGAACTATTTTTGAAGATAAATATAGTCGGGGGGCTCATATTTTTAGTTGTTAGTGCGTATTCGTTTTTCTTTTCTTGTATATGTAATGACGAAAGAAAGGCACTGAGCTACTCAGCAAGTTTAACTATCTTATTTTTCGCATTAGATATGGTAGGTAAATTAAGTGATAAGTTAGAGTGGATGAAAAGTCTATCGTTATTTACACTGTTTCGTCCAAAAGAAATTGCTGAAGGAACGTATAATATATGGCCGGTAAGTATAGGTTTAACTGCTGGAGCTCTTTGTATTTTCATCGTAGCGATTGTGGTGTTTAGGAAGAGGGATTTACCGTTATAGAGTAGAAAGTCCACTATATGAGTGGACTTTTTTGATGAGGAGGAAACGAATGAATCATTTGTTCTGGGTTCAGTTATATGTAAATGATATTGAAAAATCAATATTGTTTTATGAACAAATAATTGGTTTAAAGTTGTATAAAAGAAGTGAGCATGCAGCACGATTCAATCACGATCAGTTTTCTCTATTACTAGCTAATGATTATACATTGAATGAAAATCACTATTTTTACAATCGAAAAGAAATGAAGGGAAATGGCTTTGAACTAATTATCGTTGTCGACCGACTTGAAGATGTATATGAACGTTGTAAAGAGAAGGGATGCAAGATACAAGAAGAGATTCAAACATATTCATGGGAGATGAGAGGATTTAAAGTTGTAGATCCAGATGGATATTTCTTAAGGATTACGTCTGAGTAAAGGTGAACATGAAGAATGTTTACCTTTTTTTATGAAAATATTCAAAAAAATGAACCTTTTTCTAGGCTCATCCGTCTAATACATGTAAAGTTAAATTTGAAGTGAGGATGAAACAGGAGGAGCAATTGTGAAAGTAATCCCTTTATATAAAATGATTATAAAAGAAGAAACCGATGTTTCTTTAGCCAAAAAAGGTGATCATGAAGCGTTTATGGCGCTTATACATACAGAAAAAGTGAAGATGTACCGAATAGCAAAGGCTATGTTACGTGATGAGACAAATATAGAGGATGCGATACAGACGACAATTTTAAAAGCCTATGAAAATATAAAAAAATTAAAGAAAGAAGAGTTTTTTCAAACTTGGTTAATTCGAATTTTAATGAATGAGTGTAACAATATTATTAGAGCGTATAAAAATATAATTGTGACAGAAGAGAATGATTACAATATGAGCGCGTGTGATCAGTATGAAGATATAGATTTGTGTAATGCGATTCAATCGTTACATGAAGAATTAAGAGCTGTTACGGTGCTGTATTACTATGAAGATATGAATCAAGATAGCATTGCGAAGCTTTTAGAAATACCAAAAGGAACAGTGAAATCGAGATTGTCGCGCGCGAGGGAACAACTACAGAAACGATTAAAGATGGAATAGGGGGTGCAAAGGATGGATGATGAAAAATTATTTGATGAGAAATTAAAAAAGAGAATAAAAGAAGAGAATGTTATAGTGCCGCCAGAGTTAAATGAAAAGATTAATGGTACACTACATAATCTTCCAGTAAAAAAGAAAGGTTACAGAGTTTATATGATGGTTATAAGTGCTGCTGTTCTAGCGCTTTCTATTGTGTCTATGTCGGAGTTTTCTGATCAAATTTTTGCTCAAAACGGCGGAGTATTTGAATATGTAAAGAAAAAGGCGTTTTCTGATTATGAAAATGAAGAGGAAATGAAATCGAACGTAAATTATCCAGAGAAAGAAAAGATTCATGAAAAGATGCTAGATTCCATTGATCATTTTAAAAATATTTCAGGACAATTTGAGGAATATTCTAGTTCGTCAAGAATTGCTACAACATACAAATATACGATTGATACGGAGGAACAAAGAGGTATCTCTTCGAAAGAAGATAAGCTATCGAAAAAACGAACACTTATATATAACGAGGGCAAGAAAAAAGAATTTGATGATGAGAAGTATACATATAAAGAGACAAAATGGAGCTCGAAAGAAAGAAACAATGAACTATTAAAATTAAATCCTACGGAAAGGTTATTGAGAAAATCGGGTGAGAAAAAAAGATATGATGATGAATATGTGGGATTCGCGAAGTATAGTATTCAATCAGAATTTGCGGATCTATTAATTCGATATAAAGATTGGAATTATAAAGAAACGAAGTATCTTGGACTGGATTGCTACAAAATAGAAGGGACAATAAATATAGAAATGCCTGTAAGTACATCTGAAGATTTAAGAGGGAAATTTGAAATGGTTGTAGAGAAAAATACAGGGATTATGCTCAAGTTCCTTAGTTTCCACGAAGGTATGATTCAATATTCAATCACGACCGAATGGATACAAATAAACAAAGGATTGAAAGAGAATGCATTTCAAAAGGAAAGCGCTAATTATGAGAAATTGAAAAATATATTAGATGAATAGAAAACGGAGGAAACGATATGGAGAATCACTCTTCTTCAAGAGAAAAGAAAAATAAGCGAAAATATAAAAAGACAACAATAATAAGTGTATTGTTAGCAATATTACTATTTGGCGGAGTTGGATATGGTACTTACGTATATATGAAAACTTCTAATCTCGTACAAAAATCAAATGTTAATTTAGCACGTGGTGAAAAATCAAAATTACGTGAGGAAACTGTAAAACCGATCACCAATAATGTTTCACTTTTAATTATGGGAATTGATGAAAATCCAGAACGACAAAAGGAGTATAATGGTGCATTTCATACAGATGCACTACTGTTAGCTACTTTTAATAAAGATGATAAGACTGTGAAATTAACGAGCATACCACGTGATACATACACATATGTACCAGTAGAAAAGAAAAAAGATAAAATAACGCATGCATATGGAAGTGGTTTCGTTAAAAATGGTAAAGATGGAGGACCGCAAGCTTCAGTGGAAGCGGTAGAAAAATTGTTACAAGTGCCTGTTGATTATTTTGTGAAGTTTAATTTTAATGCATTTACTAAAATTGTGGATGGATTAGATGGGATTGAAGTAAATGTTCCAGTTGAATTTACAGAGCAAAATAGTAAAGATGAACCTGACGCAATCCATTTGAAAAAAGGACTACAAACATTAACAGGGGAAGAAGCACTTGCACTGGCAAGAACGCGTCATATTGATAGTGATGCAATGAGAGGTCAGCGTCAACAGCTTGTTATTGAAGCGATGTTAAGTAAATTAAAAAGTGTAGGATCAATTACGAAGCTAGAAAAAATAGTTGAGGCAGTTGACGGCGATTTTAAAACAAACTTAGTAATGGATGATATTTTATCTTTTTATAAATACGGTTTAAACGGTTCAGTTGAAAAAATACAATTAGCTGGTGATGATTTATACTTACCTAACGGTCCAAATGGGAATCGTGTATATTATTATAACCCTAATAAAAAAGATCTACAGAGTTTGAGTAATACTCTTAGAACACATCTAGGATTAAGTGAAAAGCAGATTGAGGAGAATTAAAGCAGGCATAATGTCTGCTTTTTTATTTTTGTAGAAAAGAGCTTTGTTACGATATACATTATTTATTAACAATAATTTACAAGTGTTTTATAGTGAAAGGATATAAAGACTATTAAATCAGTACATAGAACTCAATGAGGTATAGTGTTTCGAAAGGTTATGGAATTTTTATGAATATTACTGTAAAAAAATAATTTTTTAAAAATTTTCAATAATAACACTTTACAAAACTCGAAAAATTAGTAGAATAATAGTTAATAAGAATCTTCTGATAAATATATAAAGAAAAACAGAATTATCAGAAAATTCTTAAATGAGAGCGTTAAGAATTAGGGAGGGTACAGAAAGTGAAAAAGAAAAAAATGAAAAAACTAACAGCAGTTGTAGCACCAGTTTTAGCAATGAGTATGGCATTGACAGCATGTTCTACATCAGGTGGAGATAAGAAGACAAGCACAAATTCTAGCTCTGGCGGGGATAGCAAATCAGAAGAAAAATTAGCAGCGAAGCAAGTGCTAAATCGTACAGAAACAAATGAAATTCCAACAATGGATACTTCTAAAAATACAGATGTATTAGGTTCTCAAATTTTAGGGAACACAATGGAAGGTTTATATCGATTAGATAAAGATAACAAACCAATCCCAGCTGCGGCAGAATCAAGCACGAAGAGTGAGGATGGTAAAAAATATACATTCAAATTACGTAAAGATGCAAAATGGTCAAATGGTGATCCTGTAACAGCGAAAGATTTCGTATATGCATGGCAACGTTTATTAGATCCAAAAACAGCTGCTGAGTATGCATTTATCGCATTCCCAATTAAAAATGCAGAAGCGGTTAATAAAGGGGAAAAACCTGTAACTGAACTAGGAGTAAAGGCAGTAGACGACCTTACTTTTGAAGTTGAATTAGAACAAGCAGTACCATACTTCTTAAACTTAGTAGCATTCCCATCGTACTATCCATTAAATGAAAAGTTCGTAAAAGAAAAAGGGGATAAATACGGTTTAGAATCTGATACAACAGTATATAACGGACCGTTCGTTCTTACTGATTGGAAGCATGAGCAAGGCTGGAAACTAAAGAAAAACGATCAATATTGGGATAAAAAGACTGTAAAACTAGATGAAATTAACTATAGTGTAGTAAAAGAAGTAGCTACAAGAGTAAACTTATATGATACAAATGCAATTGATTTCGCGCTATTATCAGGTGAATTTGTTGATAAGTATAGAAACAATAAAGAGGAGTTTGGCACATACTCACAAGTAAGTACTTACTTCTTACGTATGAACCAAAAACGTGGCGGACAAGATACACCGTTAAAGAGTCAAAAATTACGTGAAGCAATCGCATTATCAATTGATAAAAAGAATTTATCGAACGTTATTTTAAATGATGGATCTAAGCCTGCGGACTTCTTAGTACCAAAAGGATTAGCAACTGGACCAGACGGTAAAGACTTCCAAGAAACATTTAAAAACGGTATCAAACCAGATGCGAAAAAAGCAGCAGCTGCATGGGATGAAGCGAAAAAAGAACTTGGAAAAGACCAAGTTACAATTGAGCTATTAAACTATGACACTGGTAATGCGAAAAAAGTTGGGGAATATGTAAAAGACCAAATCGAGAAAAACTTAAAAGGTGTAACAGTTAACATTAAACTTCAGCCATTCAAACAAAAACTGAAATTAGAAACAGAGCAAGAGTATGATTTATCATATGCTGGTTGGGGACCTGACTACGCTGATCCAATGACATTCTTAGATATGTTCCAGTCTAATCATTCTCATAACCAAATGAGCTTCGCTGATTCAAAATATGATGATATGATCAAAAAAGCTGGTGGAGAATTAATGGGTGACGCGAAGAAACGTTGGGAAGAGCTAGGAAAAGCTGAGAAATTACTTCTTGAGCAAGATGTAGCACTTGTACCTTTATACCAACGTGGTGATGCATACGTTCAAAAACCAAATGCAAAAGGCATCGTTCACCATAACATTAGCCCAGAGTATAGCTTCAAGTGGGCATATATGACTGAAAAAGATGGAAAATAATTTTTAAGCAGTGAGGCTATATTTAAGTGGATGTATATAAGTTTCTTAGCTTATTTTGTAGTGAGAATCTCGTTGTCCACAATAGAAAGATAAAATGATAGAGCATTCCAAAAGTAGACTATTTACTTTTGGAATGCTCTTTTATTATGGGGTTAAATGTAAATGAACCCATAGATATAAATAATTTGTATAGTAACAATTGTGAAAAATACCTTTTACTATCACAAAAAAATAATTTTTAGAATATTTTAAAAATAACTTTACAAAAACAGAAAAGTTAGTAGAATATTAATTAATAAGAATTTTCTGATAACTAGTTATTAGAAAATCTCTCAAAATTAGTTTCGTACATATAATTGGGGAGGGTACAAAAATGAAGAAAAAGATGAAAAAGTTCACGGCGGTTGTAGCGCCAGTTTTAGCGATGAGTATGGCGTTGACAGCGTGTTCTGGATCTGGTGGGGAGAAGAAATCAACTACGACGTCTAGTGGTGGTGGGGAAGAGAAAAAATCTGAAATTAAATACGCAGCGAAACAAGTGTTAAATCGTACAGAACAGCAGGAAATCCCGACGATGGATACGTCTAAATCGACTGATACGCTAGGGGCGCAAATTTTAGGCAACACGATGGAAGGATTATATCGTCTTGATAAAGATAATAAGCCAATTCCAGCTGCGGCAGAATCTAGTACGAAAAGCGAGGATGGCAAAAAATATACATTTAAACTACGTAAAGATGCAAAATGGTCAAACGGCGACCCTGTAACAGCGAAAGATTTCGTATATGCATGGCAACGCTTACTTGATAAAAATACAGCTGCAGAATACGCGTTTATTGCCTTCTATATTAAAAATGCAGAGGCAATTAATAAAGGTGAAAAAGCTGCAACAGAATTAGGAGCAAAAGCGGTAGATGATTATACACTAGAAATAGAATTAGAAAAGCCAGTACCATATTTCTTAAATTTACTAGCATTCCCGTCATACTATCCGTTAAATGAAAAATTCGTAAAAGAAAAAGGCGATAAGTACGGTTTAGAAGCAGATACAACGGTGTATAACGGGCCGTTCGTGATGTCTTCATGGAAACATGAACAAGGATGGCAGCTAAAGAAAAATGATAAGTATTGGGATAAGAAGACTGTAAAATTAGAAGAAATTAACTATAGTGTAGTGAAAGAAGTTGCGACGAAAGTAAACTTATATGATACAGGGTCAATTGATTTCACACTACTATCAGGAGAGTTTGTAGATAAATATAAATCGAACAAAGAAGAATATGGCGAGTATGCAGAATCAAGTACATTCTTCTTACGTTTAAATCAAAAGCGTAACGGACAAGATACGCCGTTAAAGAGCAAAAAGCTTCGTGAAGCAATTGCATTATCGGTTGATAAAAAAGGACTGGCAAACGTTATTTTAAATAATGGTTCAAAAGCAACAGATCAATTAGTACCAAAAGGACTTGCGACAGGACCAGACGGTAAAGATTACCAAGATACATTTAAAAATGGTCTGAAATATGATCCGAAAAAAGGTGCAGCAGCTTGGGAAGCAGCGAAAAAAGAACTTGGAAAAGATCAAGTTACAATTGAATTACTAAGCTATGATGATGGAACTGCGAAAAAGATTGCTGATTATGTTAAAGATCAAATTGAGAAGAATTTAAAAGGTGTAACAATTAATACAAAAATTCAGCCGTTCAAACAAAAATTAAAATTAGAGACTGCACAAGATTATGAAATTTCTTATGCAGGTTGGAGTCCAGACTATGCGGATCCAATGACATTTATTGATATGTTTGAATCGAAGAGCCCATATAACCAAATGAGTTATTCAAATGCAAAATACGACGAAATGGTACAAAAAGCAGGTAATGAATTAATGGGTGATGCGAAGAAGCGTTGGGAAACGTTAGGGAAAGCAGAAAAATTATTCCTTGAAGAAGATGCTGGACTAGTTCCTTTATATCAAACAGGAAGAGCGTATGTAATGAAACCGAATGTAAAAGGAATTGTGAAACATAACATCAGTCCGGAATATAGCTTTAAGTGGGCGTATGTAACGGAAGAAAAATAAGAAAAAAGAGCGTTTGAAAAATATATTATTTATTTTTTTAAACGCTCTTTTACTATTCAATTAAATTTAAATAGATAGAGAAGAATAAGAGAAGTGGTACTTACATATAGTAGATGGGGGAGAATTCGTATAGTAGTAATAGATTGTAATTAATTTAAATAAATTAATTATTATGAATGTTCCTTAAAAACTTTACAAATTGTGAAAAAATAGTAGGATGATAATTAGTAATAATTTTCTGATAATTTAAATTAGAAATCTCTCAAAGTTAGTTTCGTACATATAATTGGGGAGGGTACAAGAATGAAGAAAAAGATGAAAAAGTTTACGGCGGTTGTAGCGCCAGTTTTAGCGATGAGTATGGCGTTAACAGCGTGTTCTGGATCTTCTGGTGGGGAGAAGAAAACGACAACGACATCTAATAATGGTGGAGAAGAGAAGAAATCTGATATTAAATATGCGGCAAAGCAAGTGTTAAATCGTACAGAAACGAATGAAATTCCGACGATGGATACTTCCAAAAATACAGATACACTTGGCTCACAAATTTTAGGGAATACAATGGAAGGTTTATATCGCCTTGATAAAGATAATAAGCCAATCCCAGCTGTAGCAGAATCTAGCACAAAAAGTGAGGATGGTAAAAAATATACATTCAAATTACGGAAAGATGCAAAATGGTCAAACGGTGATGCTGTAACAGCGAAAGATTTCGTATTTGCATGGCAACGTCTAGTAGATCCAAAAACAGCTGCTGAGTATGCATTTATTGCTTACTATCTGAAAAATGCAGAAGCGATTAATCAAGGGAAAGCAGAAGTTGCTACATTAGGTGTAAAAGCGGTAGATGATTATACGCTTGAAGTGGAACTAGAAAGACCGGTACCGTATTTCTTAAACTTAATGGCATTTGCGTCATACTATCCATTAAATGAAAAGTTTGTAAAAGAAAAAGGGAATAAATTTGGTTTAGAGTCTGATACAACAGTATATAACGGACCGTTCGTTCTTACTGATTGGAAACATGAGCAAGGCTGGAAATTAAAGAAAAATGAGCAGTATTGGGATAAAAAGACTGTCAAACTAGAAGAAATTAACTATAGCGTAGTAAAAGAACCAGCTACTAGAGTAAATTTATACGATACAGGAGCGATTGATTTCGCCCTTTTATCAGGAGAATTTGTTGATAAGTATAGAAATAATAAAGAAGAGTTTGGGGCATATTCGGAAACAAGTACGTTCTACTTACGTCTAAATCAAAAGCGTGGTGGGCAAGATACACCGTTAAAGAGTAAAAAATTACGTGAAGCAATTGCATTATCAATTGATAAGAAAGCTTTAACGAATGTTATTTTAAATGATGGTTCAAAACCAGTGGACTATTTAGTAGCAAAAGGTTTGGCGAGTGGACCAGACGGTAAAGATTTCGCAGAAACGTTCAAGAATGGTTTAAAACAAGATTCCAAAAAGGCAGCGGCAGCTTGGGAAGAAGCGAAAAAAGAACTTGGAAAAGATCAAGTGACAATTGAACTGTTAAATTATGATACTGGTAATGCGAAAAAAGTTGGGGAGTATGTAAAAGATCAAGTTGAAAAAAACCTAAAAGGCGTGACAGTAAATATTAAACTGCAACCATTTAAGCAAAAGTTGAAATTAGAATCAGACCAAGATTATGATTTTTCATATGGTGGCTGGAATCCAGATTATGCGGATCCAATGACGTATCTTGATATGTTTGAAACGACAAACTCTCAGAACCAGATGAGCTACTCAAATTCAAAATATGATGACATTATTACTAAAAGTAAGACAGAATGGATGGCTGATGCAAAAAAACGTTGGACAGAGTTAGGAAAGGCTGAAAAAATATTACTTGAAGATGATGTAGCGCTTGTCCCTTTATATCAAAATGCTCGATCATATGTAATGAAACCAAATATAAAGGGAATTGTGAAACATAATATTAGTCCGGAATATAGCTTTAAATGGGCGTATGTAGAAGAGAAATAAAAAAGATAAAAGCATTTTCAAGTTGCGGTATTGCACTTGGAAATGCTTTTTTATGTGCACTATTTATTGATGGGTGAATATATGTATTATAGAAAATTTAAAGGAGAATTCTATGAAACGAAATACTTACATCGATTTCCTAGCTTATTACGGAATAGGAAGTGCCCATCCTGGTGGTTTTACGTTAACAAAACAATTGTTAGCACAATTGCCTTTTAGACAGGGGGCGAATGTCCTTGAGATAGGTTGCGGCACAGGGAAAACAGCGGCGTATATGACAAAAGAATGTGGTTATAAAGTAACAGCAGTTGAAAAGAATGAAATTATGATTCAAAAGGCGAAAGATAGATGGTCATTTGAAGGATTAGACATTCAATTAATTGAAGGAAATGCAGAGCAATTACCTTGTTTGTATGACTCATTTGAGTTCGTACTCGGAGAATCGATACTCGCTTTTACAGAGAAAGAAAGGGTTATCTCGGAGTGTTATCGTGTATTACAGAAGGACGGAAAGCTTGTTGTGATTGAAATGATTATTGATAGACACATTGAGAAGAGTGAAGAAGAAACGATTTCCAGGTTATATGGGATGAAAGAATTATTAACTGAGATTGAGTGGGTACAATTATTTCAGAAAGCAAACTTTAAGCGGGTTACAATTGCTGGTGGTGGTACAATTGCGGAAACGATCTCTGGCTATATAGAAGAGCCGGAATGGAATGTATCATCATATATTCCAAATGAATTATATGATGCGTGGGTACAGCATGAAAGTGTAAGGCTTATGTATCAACATGTTTTAGGACACCGCATATTTATATGTGAAAAATAAAGCAAAAGAGTTGGCTAAAGGTAGTCAACTCTTTACTATGTTAAATGAAAAATAATGCAGCTAAAGTAATTCCGAAAATGAAACCAAATCCGAGTTCAACACCCCAACCGCCGTCGCCCCAGCCGCCGCAACCACCACAACCACGACCGCCACATCCACAGCTACTAAAACCACCGCCGCAACCACCACCGCAACCAAATCCGCAACTATCACATCTGCTAAGGCCGCCGCAAAGATCACAACCACCGTTTGCATATGCGTCGTAGTATCCGAATCCAGTGTCAAAAGATGAGCGCTGTTGCACTGGTTCAATCCATACAGAGCTATTTGTCACATCAATTATTTTCCCTAAATGAATGCGGCCATCACGATCTTCAATGCGAACGACTTTACCGAAATAACGTTGGCATGTATCATAACATTTTTGTCTATGCATGTTCTTTCCTCCTTCCCCATTACAGTAATACGATATGTAAAGGGGACAAGTGCGGCTTGTACGAATGCCCTATCTATCATAATTGTTATAGGAAAGGGGAAATATAGGAAGAGGATATAGCAAGGAGGAAAAGGCAATGAAATCTACAGATCAGTTTCAGACATACGAAGTACCGTGGGAAGAATTTATTGAAGCGTTGCGAGAGGAAATGAAGAAGCAAGTAGGGGCAGATATTATTGATACAGTAGTTTGTAATTTAGAAGATGGTTTTGAAGTGTATACATATGTGCAGGGGGATTTGGATTATGAATATAAGGAAGCGCTTGAAAGGAAATACGGGAGTGATGCAAAGACTCCTAATTTGTTAACGATTATGTTATTAGCTAGTATTTATAGCGCGAGTGAGGAGAATATACGCTTGCATGCGGATCATAAAGATAATCCGATTGTTGAAGTGTATGTGAAGCAATGAAACACGCTGTGAAAGGCGTGTTTTTTATTTTTATGATAAAATGTTAGAAAATTAAGAAAGAAGGTGATCGGTTGGGAATTAAACATCTTAATTTAACAGTTGCAGATGTAGTAGCTGCGAGAGAGTTTTTAGAAAAGTATTTTGGCTTAACTTGTAGCGGAACAAGGGGAAATGGCTTTGCGGTTATGCGTGATAATGATGGGTTTATATTAACGTTAATGAAAGGGAAAGACGTACATTATCCGCAAACATTTCATGTAGGGTTTCCTCAAGAAAGCGAAGAACAAGTAAATAAGATGAATCAAAGATTGAAGGAGGATGGATTTTTGGTCGAACCTCCTAAACGTGCACATGCGTATACGTTTTACGTTGAAGCACCTGGTGGATTTACAATAGAAGTGATGTGTTAAGTCAAAAATCAAACTTTTTGTTAAGTGTTTTTAAAATAAAAAGTAGGAAAAGTCTGTATTAAGTGTAGAGCTTAAACAGGCTTTTTTACTTGTATTATCGGATAGAAAACGCTAGAAGGAATAATATTCAGCGTATATAACTGTTTACATAATAAAGTTATAGTGTGTTAGTTGTCCTAAAATACAAGTCATATATCTTGTTTCCTCTCATAAATTTAAACATAGGAATTTGTCTACAAAGGTGGCGAAGCCTCATCATGAAAATTCGAATTTGTGCCACATTCATGTTGTTTCTATTTATTTGGTTACATCCTTTTTGGACTTTTGCAAAAGGAGAGGAGGCAAAGGAAAGGGTCGTTTCACTTGTATATGATGATTCGGGCAGCATGAGAAATAACGATCGCTGGAAATATGCCAATTACGCTTTGCAAAGTTTAGTTGCGCTATTAGATGAAAAAGATAAATTTTCTTACGTTCCAATGAGCAAGCCAAATGATCCATTAAACATTTCGTTAACGAAGGATAAGAGACAAACGGAAATTGAGGGAATTGGAGCATGGAAAACGTATTTAAATACTCCGTTTAGCGCAGTAGAAACGGCGATGCAATCTATAAAAAAGGAAGCCGATATAGATGGAAAACGTGAATTTTGGCTTATTGTCTTAACTGACGGGGCATTTAATGATTTAGAGAAAGATAAGGTTGGTGGAAAAGAACAAATTACACAGAAGTTAGCACAGTTTAAGAAAGAAATGGATGTAAAAAAGATATCGTTACATCCAATTTTAATTACGATGGAAGAGGATTTAGGGCAACAAGAGAAGGCGCAACTCAATACGTTTAAAGAAATATGGAAGAAAGAGATAAATGGAGTTACGATGCCATCTAGTGGAGAGGATGGTATTGTAAAAAGCGTCAATCAAGTGGCAGCATTAGTTGCAAATCGCGATCCGTTTTCCTCTGTTGAATCGATTGTAAAAACGAAAGTAGTAGGGAAAAAAGTAGAGATTACAACACCATTTCCATTAAAGCGTATGACGCTTGTACGACAATCGCCTTCTTTGTCTAATTATCAGGTCACACAAATTTCTAAACCATTACAATTACAATCTTCTTTTTCCATACATGCACCAGGAGAAGCGAAATTATTCGGAAATATAGTTCATATAAGTACGGAAAATGAGGAAGTTATTAAACCAGGAACTTATACGATAGAAGTGGACCAGGATATTGAGAAAGAAGGATTACAAGTACTAGTCGAACCGGCGCTTAATTATACTGTTTCTACTTATGACAAAGAGGATCAGGATAGAAAAAATGTTGAGGAAATGTATGAAGGTGTGACAGCTGTTATTGAAGCAAAACCTACTGAGTTGCCAGTTCAGTCTTCTTACTTTCAGGCAGAAGTAGAAATAGACGGAAAGCAATATGTGATGAAGTGGGACGATAAAAGACATGTGTTTTATTACGAAACGAAGCTTACTAAAGGATTAGTACGCGGGAAAGTTCATATGAACATAAAGGGATTTTACAGACAGACGAAAGAATTTAAAATCGAAACAACGAAAAAGCCTGAATTATCACTTCAAACTGTCACGAAAGATTATGAAGAAAAAGTAACGAATTTAGAGAATAGTAAACCATTTATTATACAACCACAGTTAGATGATAAGCCGATGACAGAAGAGGCTGTAAAAAAACTATTAAAATCTACTGGTGTCACATCTAAACAATCAATCAACTATGAAATAAAACAACATGGTAATCAAATTTATATTTATCCTCGACCTCATTACTCCGACACATTCAATTTTACAGATACTGGCACCGTAGAAGCTACCATCGTAGTGCAGGATTCAAAATTACAAGAAGTAAAGAAAAACATAGCACTCCATATTCAAAATGCACCGTTTTATGAAAAGTATGCGCTTATCTTTAAGTTTGTTATTCCTATCACTTTATTACTGTTAATAGTGGGAATAATCGTTTTAGGATGGATTGTCCGTCCAAGATTTCACCGGAAAGCACTATTGTATTACGAATGGGATCAAGAGGTAGCGAAAGATTGGTTATATCAATCTGAGCCAGAGTTACTTAAAAATAAATGGTGGAAGCACTATTTTGGCATTCCATTTAGAGCAGAAAGAAAGACTGTACAATCCGTTACATTTATAGCAAAGAAAGGATCGAAATCGATATTGGTAGCGAAAGAGTCACAAGTAGTAGGAATGATTATTGATGGGATGTTTATAACAGAGGATGAGGTTGGAAGGGAACATAAGACGCTGTATCCAAATGAACTTTTAGTAATTGATAGAGGGTATGGTAAAGAGATTTACAGGTACGAGTGTGAATAGGAGATAGTGCAAAGAGGGGGATTTTAGCTTTCCCTCTTCTTTTCAAACAAGCAAGAATAGGAAGGTGGTTCACATGACGTTACAAGTTCCAACGATATTAATTGGTTTAGGTGGAATCGGTAGTACTGTGACACATCAAATATATGAAAGGTTACCTGAGGAACGCCGAAAAAAGGTAGCAATGCATGTATTTGATACAGATGTGAATACATTAAGTAAATTTGATCATATTCGAAAGTTTAAAACACAAACGAGTTCGAGTAAAACACCAAGAGAGTATATTGCGGGAGATCCAACGATTCCAGAGTGGTTTCCAATGGACCCGACTATACTTGATAAGCCACTGACAGAAGGGGCAGGGCAGTTACGTGTCATTTCCCGTTTAGCGTTACGTGCTGCGATGAAAGAAGATAAATTGACGTCCTTTTGGCAAGAAATTGAGAAGATTTTTCCGGTTACAAGTGATCAAACGGAATATGGTGTGCGTGTCATTATCGTAACATCACTAGCGGGCGGAACAGGTTCAGGGATGTTTCTGCAAATTGCATTATATTTACGTGAAATGCTTCGAAAAAAACTGCAGCATCATAACATTTTAATACGTGGTGCGTTTCTAATGCCGGATGTGTTAGTGAAGACGAGAACGGTTAGTGCGAAAGAGTTTGAAACGGTGCAAGCAAATGGTTATGCATCGTTAAAAGAATTACATGCCATTACACTCGGTTCTACTGGAGAATTATCAAAACGTGGCGGAGTGACGATTGAATTAGAATATCGACCTGATCAAGTAGATGAAGACGGAAGAACAAATCATACGATTAAACAACACCATTTACCGTACAATTATTGTTTCTTATACGATTACGAAAATTTACATGGACACCATCTGCATAATTTATCAGATTATATGGAGCAAATGGCAAATACGATTT
The DNA here is from genome assembly GCF_040459695.1 of Bacillus cereus group sp. RP37. Classification (NCBI taxonomy): domain Bacteria; kingdom Bacillati; phylum Bacillota; class Bacilli; order Caryophanales; family Bacillaceae; genus Bacillus; species Bacillus cereus group sp. RP37. The sequence continues at coordinate 1,897,264 of NZ_JARVHP010000001.1, forward strand.
ATTTACAGTTATTTAGTCCGATGTCTGCAAATCATTTTGCGCAGGAAGATAATCAAATTCAGCAATTAGCAGAATCAAGCGGGAAAGGGCGATATTGCGGGGCAGGAACGGCAAAGATTATTTATCCATATGAGCACGTGTTAAAATATTGCGCTTTAAAATGGGCCGTGCAAGGTTTAGATGAATCGTGGCTTCATTTAGATCAATTGTTTCAAGAGAAGAAGCAAAGATATGACCAAGATGTAAAACGTGGGATGCAGCGTGAAAAGCCAGAGCGCGGGAAAAGTTATTTAGAAGACTTAGAACATCTTGCTACTCGTCCAGAACAAGCTCATATTTTCTATCGACAAATGTACAATGAAACGCGTGAAGGAGCAGAGGGTGGCAAGGTCGGTGTTGCAAAATCTAAACTGTTTTTAGAAGCTGTAGAAAGTTATGTCCAGCGTACGGTGCAAAAAGACGAGGAATTAAATCGTCTGCAGCATGAGTGTAAAATTTCGGCTGCGAAGCTGAAAATGATGGAGCAAATGAAAGGTGAAGTAGCAAGGGTGGATCATGCGGTTCGTTTATATGCGTATGCGATTCCAAGCCGTGTACATGAACATGTAACGACACTATTGTATGACATGATTGAATCGGACCGTTTTTCACCAAATGGTTCTGAGGGGCAGTCCTATCAATTAAATACATGGTTTTTAAAGAAAACAGATCCTGTTCATCCAGTATCAGCTCGTTTTGTGTTGTATGAAATTCGAAAGCAGTTAGTAGAAAAAATGAATCGACTACATGAAAATAATGAACAAAAGCGTAATTTAATTCAAAACTACGATAAGAAATTTAATGTAAGTAATATTGATGGAACGGTAACAGCTGTGCGCCGAGTAGAAATCGCGCAGCAACAAGGCTGGTTTGGAAAAATGATTAATAATCAGCAACGTTTATTTAAAAAAGAATTTGAAGATATTGTAACGCAGTACGTACACAAATTAAACGAGTATCGTAAAGAAATGCTATTAGAACTCGTGTATCAATCGCTATATCAAGCAGTTAACAAAATGATTCAATACTGGGAAAGATTTTTTGATAATTTACATGAAACACGTGAAAACTTACTGTTTGAAATTCAAAAACGAAGCAAGGAATTTGAAGGGAAAACAAACCCAACGAATGTATACGTATTAGCTGAAGAGAAGCTGCAAGAAAAGATATGGCAAGATATGCAGCAACATTTAAATTTAGGTGTATTACCAAAAGATATATCTGCGGAAATTTATATGAGTCTATACGGGGAATATTGCCGAGATGCGAAAACAGAAGAGATTCAATCGAAAAAAGTAGAAGACTTTTATCGTGAGCACATATTAAGTTATTGCTACGATGAATTACAAATACGCTATCGTGATAAATTAGAGCTGAATATCGTTGAGGCGTTACGAAAAGAAGCGGATTATAAGAAGCGTGATCGTGATGAATACGTCCGTGAAAAAATTGAAGACCTCTTCCATTTAGCTAGCCCATTTGTGCCGAAAGTTTCCCATCATAGGGAATTACAATACTGGGGTATACATCCATCTTTAAAGAAAGAACTGCAAGAGGAATTAATTCAAGAAATGTTTAAGGAAAAGGATACAGTACATGAAGCCTTTTCGCCCTTTGAAGTAATCTGTTACCGAGCACATTATGGTTTATCGCTGCAAGACTTTCCTAAGCTTTCGTCGGGACATATTGCAAATGGATTTATGAATGATAAAGGTGATTATTTTCAGTCATACTATCGTCGTGTGAACAAGTTGAATAGTAAAAAATCTAGTTTAACGCCGCATTTAGATAAGTATTGGCACTTACCAGCCTTCATGCCAGACTTAAATGCAACGCAAACGAAATTAGATTACGATAAATGTAATCGCGCTCTTCTATACGCGTATATATATCGCTGGATTAGTTTAGTTGCTGTTGATGGCCAGTTCGTGTATCAATATAACGGCGTTGGACGTAGTTTCTTAATTCAGTCGATGGGGAAAAATATTTCAAGCGAAAGTTACAAATTGCACAGAGCGTTGCTTCATAATCCGTTCATTTATGAAAACATCTTATCTAGATTTGAAGAAGAACAAGAAAAGGCGATGATACAGGGTGGACATTTATATACACATCCATTTGTATTAGGTGCTCAAGATATTAGATGGCTTCGTAAAGAGCATGTCCATAATATTTTAGATATGATTTTAATGTATGACCGTGAAGCGAAATATGACCCAACGTTAGAAGAAACTTCTGATGAATTATTAAGATTATTCCTTGATGAAATTGAGTTATATTTCCAAAATTATTACGGTACAGGTGCCGATATGGTTGCAAAGAAAGAGAAAGAAATGTTTATTAAACAATTGTGGGATCGTTCGTACGCGAAAGGCTATGTAGATCCAAATAGTGCTCCTTATAAAAAGTGGCAAAATTTATTAAGTGTTCATGATGAAGAAGAAACGCCAAAAACGAATGTATAATGAATGAAAAGGGAATCCTTAAAAATGGCAATACAACTTTAGAAAAGAGGGATTCCGATGCCGTTTTTAGGAAGTGTATATCAAATATTTGGATTATATCCGGAAATTTATTATGGGATGATTTCAGCTGAGTTACAAGAAGAGGCTCAGAAGGAACAACTTAAAAATAGTAGTGCAGAAGCTGAAGTGGAAGAATAAAAAAAGTGCAGATGAAAATCTGCGCTTTTTTATTAGCTTTAAAATGATTGCATACCCTTAACTAAATTGTTATTTAAAAATAACAATTTAGTTAAGGGTATGATGACGTTGCTTAAATTCTATCTAATGAAAAAATGTATAAAAATCGATATGAAAAAGTAAGTATAAATATAAAGATAGGAAATAACAATGTTTTTGAGAAAATAATTACGTTTAAAAATACCATTTGATACATAATTAACCGTTCTTGTTTAATTAATTTTATTGTTGACAATATAATTAATTATATGATAAATTCATTCAGCGTTCTTAGTGGTGTGTTGCTGAATGGATTGTTTTAAAATTCACTACAGTTAAAAGAGATTGATTATTCTGTCTTTTGCTAAATTATTTAGTTCATGGGGAGTGGATCATGTATATTTTTATTTTCTAAACAGAACAGTAATAAAGATTGTAATAAGTAAGAGATAAATTTGAAAAAGAGGTTTCAATGAATGAGTCTTTTAATAAAGAAAACAATGGATGAAGAAAAGAAAAAAGTATTGAATCAAACTTTAGGTGCCATTGACCTAACTCTTTTAGGGATTGGAGCAATTATTGGTACAGGAATTTTCGTATTAACAGGTATTGTAGCGGCGAAACATGCTGGCCCAGCGATTGTATTATCGTTTATATTAGCGTCGATTGTATGTGCGTGCGTAGCTTTCTGTTATGCTGAATTTGCATCTACAGTTCCAGTTTCGGGAAGTGTATATTCATATACATATATGACACTAGGTGAGATTTTTGCATTTATCGTCGGTTGGTGCGTTATGTTGGAGTACTTATTAGCGACTTCTGCGGTAGCGGCAGGATGGTCAGCGTATTTTCAGTCATTGCTACTAGGATTTAATATTCACATTCCTACAATTTTTGCTTCGGCACCTGGTATGGGGAAGGGTGGAATTATTGATTTACCAGCAGTTCTTATTATTTTAGTTGTTACATTTTTATTAAGTCGTGGTGCAAAAGAAAGTGCACGAATAAATAATATAATGGTTATTATTAAGTTGGCTGTTATTGTAGGATTTATTGTTGTAGGAACACAATATGTAAAGCCAGAGAATTGGCAACCATTTCTACCGTTTGGTCTTCACGGTGTGGTAGGAGGCGCTGCTACTGTATTTTTTGCTTTTTTAGGATTTGATGCAGTTGCAACAGCCGCAGAGGAAGTGAAGCGCCCACAACGTAACGTGCCAATTGGGTTACTTGTTTCCTTATTCATTTGTACCGTTCTATATGTAGGTGTTTCATTCGTGTTAACTGGAATGGTTCCGTTTACGGAATTAAATGTTGCGGATCCGGTTGCATATGCGTTGCGCACGGTAGGAGAAGATAGAATTGCTGGATTGTTATCGGTGGGAGCAATAGCAGGGCTAACAACAGTTCTGTTAGTAGCTATGTTTGCATTTGTTCGTGTATCTTACTCGATGAGTCGAGATGGATTGTTACCAAAAAGACTTTCAAGTGTGCATAAACGTTTACAAACTCCATTTTTTAATACGTGGGTTACAGGTATACTAGCAGCTTTATTAGCGGGATTAGTGGATTTGAATTTATTAGCTAATTTAGTGAATATGGGAACGATAACAGCATTTGTGTTTGTATCTATAGCTGTCATTGTATTAAGAAAGACACATCCTAATATGAAGAGGCCATTCCGTGCGCCCCTAGTACCTTTTTTACCTATCGTTTCAATAGTAAGTTGTATATATTTAGCTTTGAACCTTTCTAAGCTTACTTTAATTAGTTTTGTGGCATGGATTATAATAGGTGTTTTCATATATTTTGTATATGCTAAAAAACATAGTAATGTTAGAAATGGAAATAGAGTATAGTCTGTTGAAATAATATTTGTAATGGAAATGAAAACACGCTACTTATTCATATAAGAACAAGTAGCGTGTTTTTGCTATTTAATAATCCCATTTTCTAAAATTTTAATAGTAGGTGCTACTTTCACATTAGCTTTTGAAAAGGCACTCGGCCAATCATCTTCAACTTGTTTCCATTCTTTATATTGAAACGCTCTCGCATAATCACCAAATCCGAATGGATCAAGTTGCTGTTTTTGAATTTTGTGGATTAAATCGTTTAAATCTTCGTTTAGTTGTTTTGTAATAAGTGAAGTTAATTTCTTTCTATCTTTGTCTATATCCATGTTGAATGTAAGTTCAGATACGGCAATTTTTAAATCCATTTTAATATTAAATTTGAAGTGATTATCGCTATAGTCTGTATGAATATCACGATTCATACTAAGAACATTTATTGTTGCGAAATCGCCACCATCTGTATCTTTTAAATCACTATTACTTTCAACTTGAGTAGAAGGGATCTTCATTGTAAGAGAAACTGGTGTATTGGCCTTCTTTTGTAATAAAAGAAGGAGGGCGCTTTCATAACGATTTAATGACATTTTATAAATTCCGCGAGAAGTTAATAGCGCGGAACCGGTAACGATAACATCTTTTATACCTTTTTTTATTTCTGAAATAGCAGGTGTTATACCTTTATTAAACGTTTGCCTATGAAATTCATGGAATGTCGTAAACACAGTTCGATTGTATAGTTTGTTCGTATTAATTAAATCTGTTAAATATTCAGGAAGAGCAGGCTTATCTTTAAAATTATTATATATAACGGAAGATATTGGACCATCTACCGCAACCATGCGCATATTTCCAGTATTTTTAGGATCACGATACCAAACATCAAGGTAAGGCATAGCTCCTTCTTGTTTTAAAAATTTCGTGCTAAATAAAATGAGCTGTAACTTTTCTGTAGATACTAAACCGCCACTTGAACTATTAAACGTTGCTTTTGCTTCTCGAGGTGTACGTACTTTCGCTTCATGAGTTTCGTACTTTTTCTCTACATCTTCATTAAAAATAGGGTTTACGTGGTACACAATTAATTTTCCTTTTGCTTTTGCGTCAAAACCGTAAATTAATGAAATCGATTGTTTTTCTAAATCGAGCCGATCTCCACAGCCTGTTAAAAAGGTTATGAGAAAGCAAAGTATAGTGAAATGAATAAAGGGTCTCATTTAAGTTTTTCTCCTTTTCCAATGCTGATAAAGTGTCATATATAAGAGAAATACGACTGGGAATAGAAAAACGATAAAATAACTTGAAGTTCCCCAAAAATCCCGTAACGCACTTATTTGATAAGAGGAAGGGATATAAAAGAATAGAACGAAAATACACCCGAATAATAAAAACCAAATAGGTAATGAGCTCCCTTTTTTGTTAAGTAATTGATTGATTCCATCTGAAGCAGTAAAAATATAAGGAATGCAAGAGTCAAAAATAATAAAGAGATAAAATGACAAAAAGATAATTTCAAACCGTTCAAGGAATGAAAAGTGAAATGGTGTAACAAGAGAAAGCGTGGGCCATAAAAACTTTGTTATACCATCCGGACTAAAATAAACAAAAGAGACGAACGTGACTTGAAGATAAACAAATAGCGTAATCAAATTCGCAAGAATAATTCCTTTTTTGGCAGATGATTTATTACTGAGATAAGGAAAAAGGACGAATGCAAACTCAAATCCGAGAAACGCAATAATAGTTGATTTTACTGTGTTGAAAACGGGTAGCCATCCCTCTTTAAGGAGAGGAAGAAGATAAATCCAATGACCATCTTTAAGTGGGATAAATAATAGCAAAGGCATCCAGAGTGTAAAGAAGACAGTAAAAACAGCATAGCGGCTAATAATAAGAACACCTTTACATGCGAGCATAAGCATTGGAATAGATAGTAACATCATGATTAAAAACATGGGGGATCTAGGTAAAATCCAAATGTGAATAACGTATAAGAGGGAAAAAATTAAGGAAACAGCTGCAAGAACAGCATATAAAATCCAAAAAATCATTACTACTCTTCCTAGCCACTTCCCAAGATAACGAGTCAGCACATCAAGTAAAGTATATCCAGGATGCTTTTCCATAATTTTTACAATACATAGACTGACTAATGTAGTAATAGCGCATCCTATAATGATAGACATCCATCCATCTGTATTCGCCCCTTGTGCAACTTCACGTGGCAGTGTAAGAACACCGAATCCTACTTGAACACCACTAATCGTTAAAATGTATTGAAATAAACTAATCTCCCTCTTTGCACGCTTTGTCACTTATCTTCCTCCGTTTCTTTTATATCGCTTTGTCGATTCTCTTGTTTTAAGTCAAGGGATAGTGGGCGTTTCTTCATTATTTTCCATGGTAAACGTACAAGAATATCTTTTAAATCCGAAGCAAATAACGGAGAAAAAGGACTACCATAAGGAACACCGAGAGATTCCATAGAAAGTATATGAATAATAATGATTGCCATCCCAACCATAATGCCAATGACACCAAATAAAGAAGCGATTATCATCATTGGGAATCGAAGAAGTCGAATTCCTGCAGACATTTCCATGTTAGGGATGATGAAAGAAGCGACTGCAGTAATAGATACGACGATAACCATAACATTACTTACTATTCCTGCTTGAACTGCAGCTTGTCCAATGACAATCCCTCCTACGACGCCAATCGTTTGTCCAACGGGACCAGGAAGCCGAACTGCAGCTTCGCGGAGCATTTCAAGTACTAATTCCATCAAAAGTGCTTCTAATATAGGAGGAAAAGGAATTTTAGCCCGAGATTCGCCAATCGTTAACAATAATTTAAGTGGAATCACTTCATAATGAAAGGAAATCATAGCAATATAAAGAGCGGGAGCAAATATGGCAATAAATAACCCAGTAAAACGAAGAAGGCGTATAAAAGATGGAATCAATGGTCTAAAACTGTAATCATCAATCGTTTGAAAAAAGGATGAAAAGGTCATAGGCCCTATTAATACGCCTGGTGAACGATCTACAACAACAGCGATTCGCCCATCCAGAATATGATGTGCTGTTGTGTCAGGGCGTTCAGTTATTGATAATTGCGGAAAGAGAGTATAGGAATTATCTTCAACAAACCCTTCTAATTCACCAGTAGTAATAATCGCATCCACTTTGATTGATTCGATGCGGCACGCCATTTCTTGTACAATGTCTTCGTTTGCAACATCTGCAAGATAAAGTAAAAAAACTTTAGAGGTTGCTCGTTCACCAACGGTAAATTCCTTCACTTTCAATTCGCGATTTGGAATATATCGACGAATAAGCGCGATACTGTCGCTTGCCACTTCATTAAATCCTTCATGTGAGCTTTTTATGGAGCTCTCTGTTATAGGTTCTTCAATGCTCCTTTTTGGTGCTGCTTGCGTATCAAGTTCTAAAGCAGATAGTTGCCCGTTTATAAATAAAATACTTTTGCCGTGTAAAAGAGATTGTTCAATGTCTGCCCACTGTTGAACTTTTTTAATATTTCCGATAGAAACAGAGGATTCCCAAAAATCTTCTTCATTCCATTCTTTAAATAAGAGAGGACGAAGAATGTTTACGTTAATAACAGTTTTGTCTACAAGTCCTTCCATATATATAAGTGCAGCTTCTTGGCCGTTTTTTAATGGGAAAGTGCGTGTTATTAATTCTGGAATCCCGCTAAACAGTTTGGACAAGTGCTTTAGGTTAAGTGGAAGAGAAGAAGAAATAGGTTTTTTTAATGTATAATCAGCTTGCTCTTGTACAGAAAAAGATTTTTCACCACGTATCCATTTATTAAAAGACCCCATTTATTCACTTTCTCCTTGTTGTGTTTTAGCTCGCTATTTGCAAGCTGATAATCGGTGGGGGACGAATGAAATCTCCACTGATTATAGTTTTGCTTTATATGGGTTATTATGGATAGTTCTATGAGGACATATGCGTATTTTAAATTTTATATTGTATATTTTAAAATTAAACGCTATAATTATAGTGTTAAAGATGGAATCGTGATATGACCTGTTATGAATCTATCGTTTTATTTATGAATAAATGGATTGGTATTTTAGCAAGATGTGCTAATAAACTACTCCACCATGATAATAACGTGCCGAAATGTGGTGCGTATATTTTCGTGGTGGAGTTTTTTTATTCTCAAAAAGGGGGAAAGACCATGAATGACAACATGGTTCATATTACAATTGACGGAAAAAAGTATACAGCGGAGCCTGGTTCAACGATATTGGGCGTTATTAATAAGAACGGGATTGAACATCCGCAAATTTGTTACGTGCCAGAGGTAGATCCTATTCAAACATGTGACACTTGTATTGTAGAAGTTGACGGAAAGTTAATGCGCTCTTGTTCGGCAGTAGCGACGGAAGGTATGAACATTGAACTGGCTTCTGGTCATGCGAAAGAAGCACAAACAGAGGCGATGGATCGGCTACTAGAAAATCATTTATTATACTGTACAGTATGTGACAACAACAATGGGAACTGTAAATTGCATAATACAGCGGAATTAATGGAGATTGAACATCAAAAATATCCTTACGAACCGAAAGTAGATGTAAGTGAAGTTGATATGACGCATCCATTTTATCGCTACGACCCTAATCAATGTATCGCATGTGGTCAATGTGTAGAGGTGTGTCAAAACTTACAAGTAAATGAAACATTATCTATCGACTGGGAAGCAGAGCGTCCTCGTGTTATTTGGGATAGTGGAGTTGATATCAATGATTCTTCATGCGTGAGCTGTGGTCAATGTGTAACCATTTGTCCTTGTAACGCTTTAATGGAGAAAACGATGCTCGGTGAAGCTGGATTTATGACGGGATTAAAACCAGATATTCTTGAACCGATGGTAGATTTAATTAAAGAAGTTGAGCCTGGATATAGCGGCATTTTTGCGGTATCAGAAGTGGAAGCGGCCATGCGTGATACTCGTACGAAGAAAACGAAAACAGTATGTACATTTTGTGGTGTAGGTTGTTCATTTGAAGTGTGGACGAAAGGGCGTAAAATCCTTAAAGTACAGCCTTCTTCTGATGCGCCAGTTAACGCAATTTCTACTTGTGTAAAAGGGAAATTCGGTTGGGATTTCGTAAATTCTAAAGAACGAATTACGAAACCTTTAATCCGTAAAAATGGAACGTTTGTTGAATCTACATGGGAAGAAGCGTTGAATGTAGTTGCAAGTAAATTAGGATCTATTAAAGAAGAGTATGGTAAAGATGCTATCGGTTTTATTTCTTCATCTAAAATTACGAATGAAGACAATTACGTTATTCAAAAATTAGCTCGACAAGTATTTGAAACGAATAATATTGATAACTGTTCACGTTATTGTCAATCACCAGCGACAGACGGATTATTCCGTACAATTGGTATGGGCGGAGATGCTGGAACGATTAAAGATATCGCACAATCTGGCCTTGTTATTATTGTAGGTTGTAATCCGACAGAAGGTCATCCTGTTTTAGCTACACGTATTAAGCGTGCGCATAAATTACACGGACAAAAATTAATTGTGGCTGATCTTCGTAAAACAGAAATGGCAGAGCGTTCAGACGTCTTTATTAGCCCGAAACAAGGAACAGATCAAGTATGGCTAATGGCTGTTACGAAATATATGATTGATCAAGGCTGGCACGATCAACAATTTATTGATGAGAATGTAAACTTCTTTGAAGATTTCAAAGGTAGTCTTGCAGAATATACACTTGAATATGCAGAAGAAATGACTGGTATTTCAAAAGAAACACTTATTCAAATGGCTGAAATGATTCGTGCTGCAGACGGTACATGTATCCTTTGGGGCATGGGAGTAACGCAAAATACAGGTGGATCTGATACTTCCGCTGCAATTTCAAACTTACTTCTTGCAACAGGTAATTATCGTCGTCCAGGTGCTGGTGCATATCCGCTTCGAGGTCATAATAACGTACAAGGTGCTTGTGATATGGGTACTTTACCAGGATGGCTTCCTGGATATCAACACGTTACGAACGATATGGAACGTGCGAAATTTGAAATGGCTTACGGAGTGAAAATTAATAGTAAACCAGGTCTTAATAATATTGAAATGCTTCATGCAATTGACGAAGGGAAAATGAAGGCTATGTATCTTGTCGGAGAAGATATGGCTCTTGTAGACTCTAATGCGAACCATGTACATGAAGTGTTATCGAGCCTTGAGTTCTTTGTTGTGCAAGATGTTTTCCTTTCTAAAACTGCTCAATATGCAGATGTTGTATTGCCAGCAGCACCGTCTCTTGAAAAAGAAGGTACTTTCACAAATACAGAGCGCCGTGTTCAAAGACTATATCAAGTGCTTCCTACGCTTGGAGATGCGAAGCCAGACTGGTGGATCGTGCAAGAAGTTGCGAATAAATTAGGTGCAAACTGGAGTTATAGTCATCCAAGTGAAATTTTTGCTGAAATGGCAAGTTTATCACCGCTATTTTCACAAGCAAACTATGAAGTACTTGAAGGATGGAATAGTTTCCATTGGGGAAGTTTTGATGGAGCGAATACACCACTACTTTTCCAAGATGGATTTAACTTCCCAGATAAAAAAGCTCGTTTTGCGATTGCTGACTGGGTACGTCCAGCTGAATTCCCAGCGGAGTTTGATCTTCACATTAATAACGGGCGTATGCTTGAGCATTTTCATGAAGGGAATATGACAAATAAATCAACAGGTATTCAAACGAAAGTGCCTGGTGTATTTGTTGAAATTTCTCCAGCACTTGCAAAAGAACGTGGAGTGAAAACAGGTTCATTAGTTCGTCTTATCTCTCCTTTTGGAGCATTAAAATTACGTGCACTCGTTACAGATCGTGTAAAAGCGAATGAGTTATATTTACCAATGAATTCTACAGATAATGAAACGGCAATTAATTTCTTAACAGGTCCTGCTGTGGACGTACGTACGAATACACCTGCTTATAAACAGACAAAAGTGCGTATGGAAGTGCTAGAAGTTGATGGCGAAAATCCGATGCCGAAAGCGAACCCGCGTAATAAAAAACGTCACCCTCAAGCTGGTATTGAGGTACATCGTAAGTGGGCACGTCCAGGGTATGTGCATTTAACGGATAAGTAGGAGGAGAAAAATATGGCTGCACCTATAAAAATGATTCAAAAACAAGAGTTAACTGAGGAAGAAATAAAACAGCAAAAATTAGATGATTTAAAAGAGCTTCTAGCTAATAATGAAGAGGCTTTAAATCAAATGTTTAATATAGTAGGGGAATTGAATGACATTGGAATGCTAGAAGCTGCAAATTCTATGCTAAAGGCGAAAGAACCAATCGCAAAAATAGTTCTCGGTCAAGTGACTCGCGAGCCTGTTACAAATTTAATTAATAATATGATGGGTGCTGCAGGTGCTTTAACAGAACTTGATCCGGAACTTACGAAAAAGCTTATAGGTAGCTTATTAGTAGGGCTAGAAGAAGGTAATGAACACCTAGAGAGTAATAAAAAAGTAGGGGTATTCGATCTTATGAAAGTATTGAAAGATCCAGACATTAACCGTGCCATCGGATTTGGGCTTCATTTCTTAAAAGGTATGGGTAAAGGGTTAAAAGACGAATAAACTTCATGAAGTGAACCTTTTCGCCCAAATGTTTATACAAAATAGTTTGGGCGGAAGGAGCATTTTGGTAAAATATATAATGAAGTAAAATGAGGCTTTTGGGAGGTATAATTGTATGTCAAAAAAAGTACATGAATTTAACGATATGATACGAAAACTTCGAAAGGAACTTTTCGGAAAAGGGCCAGAAAGAATTCATACTGTATTTGCTGAAAATATGGCAATTGCAACACTTTATGGAAACTTAACACCTACTGAAAAATTCATTTCAAGTACGATGGACGGTGCGGAAATGGTTCATATGGCTAGAACGAAAATGATTCAAGAAGTGTATGCTGCAAATTCCCGTGAACATTTGGAGGAACTTGTTGGAGCGAAACTAGTGAATTTGTTTTCAGATATGAAAGTAGAAGAAGATATTGCGGTTTCGGTATTTGTTTTTGATAAAAATATAACGTGAGAGAAGGATACTGATCGTGAAACCGATACAGGTAGAAAGAGAAATCTTTCGTTATGAACAAGGGGCGTTTAAGCATATAGAGGACAGCATTGTAACAGAGTTTCCAGTCACGATTAAAATGAACGGACAGGAGTTTGTTACAATGGTTAGTACTCCAGAATATATAGAAGACATGGTAATAGGCTTCTTAGCATCTGAAGGAATCATCCGGAAGTATGAAGATATTGATGACATATGGGTACAAGAGAAAGAAGGATTTGTACATGTCACGACGACAAAAGTAAATCCGTATTACGAACAAATGCAAAATAAACGTTACATTACTTCATGCTGTGGTATGAGTAGACAAGGGTTTGTTTTTGCAAACGATGCATTAAGTGCAAAGAAAATGAATGGTATCCATGTACAGGTTGGTGTAGGAGATTGTTTTCGATTAATGGAAGACATGCAGCAATCTGCGGAGACGTTTCGTCATACAGGCGGCGTTCATAATGCATCTTTGTGTGACGTGAATGGTATTTTGTTAAGCCGAATGGATATCGGTAGGCATAATGCGCTAGATAAAATTTACGGTTATTGTTTAAAAAACAATATTTCTATAAAAGATAAAATCATTGTTTTTAGTGGTCGTATTTCTTCGGAAATATTATTGAAGGTTGCAAAAATTGGTTGTGAAATTATATTATCAAAATCAGCTCCAACTGAGTTGGCTTTGCAGCTAGCAGAAGAATTAGGTATTACTACGATAGGATTTATTCGGAATGAATCCTTAAATGTATATACGCATCCAGAGCGTATTTTAAATATAAAATAAGTAAAAGCGAGGCAATAAATATGAAATCTGTCACATTAGACAAACTACAACGTCCTTTAAAGGATTTACGTATTTCTGTTACTGATCGCTGTAATTTTCGCTGTCGTTATTGTATGCCAGAAGAAATATTTGGTCCTGATTATTCGTTTTTGTCTAATGATAAAATTTTATCTTTTGATGAGATTGAAAGGATAACACGTATTTTCGTTTCTTTAGGTGTAAGAAAGTTACGAATTACAGGCGGAGAACCGTTACTTCGAAGAGGTCTTCCGCAGCTTATCGAGCGCCTTAATAAAATAGATGGTGTAGAGGATATCGGCTTAACAACCAATGGATCGTTACTTAAAAAGTTTGCTCCTGATTTATATAAGGCGGGTTTATCACGTGTGACAGTTAGCTTAGATTCCTTAGAAGAAGAGCGGTTTTTCTATTTGAATGGTAATAGAAGCAAAGTGCAAAGGGTTCTGGAAGGAATACAGGCTGCAGCTGAAGTTGGTATGAAAATTAAAATAAACATGGTCGTTCAAAAGGGAAAAAATGAACAGGACATCTTGCAGATGGCGCAATACTTTAAAGAAAATAAGCATATTCTTCGATTTATTGAGTATATGGATGTTGGAAATTATAACGGTTGGGAGTTAAAAGAGGTCGTCTCTAAACAAGAAATAGTAGATACGATTCATCAAGTTATGCCATTAGAACGGATAGAAGCGAATTATGCAGGTGAGGTTGCGACTCGCTATCGTTATATTGGAAGTGATGAAGAAATAGGTATTATTTCATCGGTAACAGATTCCTTTTGTTCGTCATGTACGAGAGCCCGTATTTCTGCAGAAGGAAAATTATATACGTGTTTGTTCGCTTCTAAAGGAAATGACTTGAGAGAACTGCTTCGATCTGGATACACTGACGAGGAAATAACATATATCGTACGCGATATATGGAACAACCGAGACGATCGTTATTCAGATGAACGCTTAAGTCATTCAAGTAAAAAAAGAGCACCTAAAATTGAAATGTCACATATTGGTGGCTGATATATAAGAGTGAGATGCTACGATGAAATATATACAAAATGGAAAATGTGCAATGTTTGTAGATTTTCTATTTTATAGTAAAAGTGATGATTGATATCTCTGTAAAAGATGTGCAGAGAAATTAAGCAGCATTCAAAAACCCTTATTTTGAGAAGGTTTTTTGAAGCTGCTTTTTTATTTGGAGAAAATGGAGGAATTAGTAATGGCATTTCATAAACCGGAACAAATTGCTGAGCTTGTAATTGAGGCCGGTGTTCAAAAAGTAAGTCAGACGTTGCCAGCGATGCTTATTCTCGGTTTTTTAGGAGGAGCGTTTATTTCGCTAGGTTTTTTACTTAACATTCGCGTTTTAGGTAATTTACCTGAGCGCTGGGGGAGTTTAGTGAATGTTTTAGGAGGAGCAGTTTTTCCTGTTGGACTCATGCTCGTCGTATTAGCAGGAGGAGAATTAATTACCGGAAATATGATGTCGCTGTCTATGGCGCTATATGCAAAGAAAATTACATTGGTCAGTGTGCTAAATAACTGGATTTGGATTACTTTCATGAATTTTGTAGGAGCTATTTTCGTAGCGTATTGTTTCGGTCATCTTGGCGGATTAACAGAGGGAGATTATTTAAATAAAACGGTAGCGATAGCGGAAGGGAAATTACATGAATCATTTGGGAGAACTTTAATTTTAGCAATTGGTTGTAATTGGCTCGTTTGTCTAGCGCTTTGGCTGGCTTATGGGACGAGTGATTTTGTCGGGAAAATAATCGGAATTTGGATTCCAATTATGGCATTTGTAGTGATTGGATTTCAGCAAGTAGTAGCAAATATGTTTGTCATCTCGGCAGTTATTTTTGCAGGTCATCTGACGTGGATGGATCTTGCTAGAAATTTTGTTCCTGTCTTTATCGGAAATGTAATTGGAGGAGCTGGATTTGTTGGATTTGCTTACTTTGCTTGTTATCAAAAACAACATGCTAATATGAAAAAGAGTTCTTGAGAGGAAGGGTGCGTAATGGCTGAACGGTATTCACGACAACAGTTGTTCAAACCGATTGGGAGTAAAGGGCAAGAAAAAATTCGAAATAAACATGTGTTAATTGTAGGAGCAGGCGCATTAGGAAGTGCAAGTGCCGAAAGTTTCGTACGTGCAGGTATTGGCAAGTTGACGATTATTGATCGTGACTACGTTGAATGGAGTAATTTACAAAGGCAACAATTGTACTCTGAACAAGATGCGAGAGAGAAACTGCCGAAAGCAATTGCTGCTAAAAATCGGTTAGAGCGAATTAATTCGGAAGTACACATAGATGCCTTCGTAATGGATGCAAGTGCAGAAAACATGGAAGACCTATTAAAAAATGTAGATGTAATAATTGATGCAACAGATAATTTTGATATTCGATTTGTAATAAATGATTTATCACAAAAACATAATATTCCTTGGGTATATGGTTCTTGCGTTGGATCGTACGGTATGAGTTATACGGTTATTCCGCAAGAGACACCGTGTTTACATTGTGTGCTGAAGAACGTTCCTGTTACAGGTGTGACATGTGATACCGTCGGAATTATTAGCCCGACTGTTCAAATCGTCGCAGCATATCAAGTGGCGGAAGCACTCAAAATTTTAGTCGGAGATTTCTCGGCAATTAGAAAAACATTTTTCATGTTTGATATATGGAGTAATCAAAACCATTTTATAAAACTAGGGAAAATCAAAACGGACGATTGCCCCTCGTGTGGTTTGAATCGAACTTATCCTTATTTATCATACGAAAACCAAACGAAGGTGGCTGCTTTATGCGGAAGAAATACAGTGCAAATTAGGCCAGTAGAAAATAGAAAGTACGATTTTGACGATATGGAAAAGGTATTAAACAAACTAGGGAAAGTAGAGCGGAATCCGTATTTACTATCTTGCCAACTAGATGATTACCGCGTCGTTATTTTTCGGGATGGTCGTGTTTTCATTCATGGTACAAATGATATTTCGAAAGCGAAACAATTATATTATCGCGTATTCGGTTAATAGAAAGGGTTGTCAATAATGGAAAGAAGAGTGCCAATTACGGTTGAAGAAGCTGTTCGTAAAGTAATGGGATTTGCTAATGAGGGATTAAAGGAGCTACTACCTATTGAATTAGCTTACGGACGTATATTAGCGGAGGAGTTAATAGCTGACCATGATGTACCTTCATTCAATCGTTCACCGTATGACGGTTTTGCTATTAGAGCAGAAGATACGAATTTAGCAAGTTATGAAACGCCAATTGTATTTGAAGTAGTGGGGGGAATTGGCGCAGGATCGCTATTCGATGAGAAAGTAGGTCCGTTTCAAGCTGTTCGAATTATGACGGGAGCGCAAATTCCGAATGGGTGTGATGCGGTTGTTATGTTAGAACTGACTCGTCAATATGAGGAGGCTGGCAACAATTATATGGAATTGAAGCGATCATTCAAAGCAGGCGACAATATTTCTTTTCAAGGTGAAGATGCTTGTAAAGGAACGGTTCTTGCAAAGAAAGGATCATACATTAATCCAGGTATATCAGCGCTTCTTGCTACGTTCGGGTATAACGAGGTGCCAGTGGCGAGAAAGCCTGTAATTGGACTATTAGCGACTGGTAGTGAATTACTGGATGTAAATGATTCATTACAGCCAGGGAAAATCCGAAATAGTAATACGTATATGATATTGTCTCAAATTCGAAGAGCGGGCGGAAGAGTAAAATATTTTGGGAAGTTTAGCGATGATTTTCATACATGTTTCACAGCTGTAAAAGAAGCGTTAAGCCAAGTGGATATGCTCATTACAACAGGCGGTGTATCAGTTGGAGATTATGATTATTTACCAGCTATTTACGAAAAGTTAGGTGCATCGGTTCTTTTCAATAAAGTTGCAATGCGACCAGGAAGTGTTACGACTGTAGCGCAATTAAATGGCAAGTTATTATTTGGTTTATCAGGAAATCCATCAGCTTGTTACGTAGGGTTTGAATTATTTGTAAGGCCTTGTATTCGGACGTATATGTTTAGTGAAAAAGCACATGTAAAAAGAGAAAAAGCGTTATTAGGAGAAGACTTTCTAAAGCCAAATCCATTTACAAGGTTTGTACGAGCGAAACTGACATATAACGAAGGCCAGTTAATTGCTTATCCGTCAGGGTTTGATAAATCTAGCTCTGTTTCTTCATTAGCAGAATCGAATGCTTTTATCGTATTGCCAGGCGGGACAAGAGGGTATAAAAAAGATATGTTTGTGGATGTGTTTTTATTGGAAGATAACGAAGGTAGTGAATGGCCTTGGACATTTTGTAAAGTGAGAGGTGGTTCCAATGGGACAAGCGCTATTTGAGATTGTTGATATACCTATTGTAGTTGAAGAAATAACGAATAAAGTCGCAAGAAGAGAAGCAGGTGCAATTACAACTTTTATTGGTACAGTGAGAGAGTTAACAAAAGGAAAACGAACGCTACATTTAGAGTATGAAGCATATAAACCGATGGCAGTAAAACAACTTATGAGAATTGGGGAAGAAATGAATGAAGAGTGGCCGGACGCAAAAGTAGCAATTACGCACCGAGTAGGACGGCTAGAAATCATGGATATTGCGGTAGTCATTGCAGTTTCATCACCGCATCGTAAAGTAGCTTATGAAGCGAATGAATACGCGATTGAACGTATAAAGCGAATCGTCCCAATATGGAAAAAAGAATTTTGGGAAGATGGAACGATGTGGATTGGAGATCAACTTGAAAATACACCTTATCCAGAAGGAAAACCGAAGAAGGAAGAATGAGAAGATGATTACAATTTTACTGTTCGCAAATTTGCGTGAGGAAGTCGGATTCGATCAATTAGTAATTTCCGAAAAACAAGGAATGACAGTTCAGCAATTAAAAGAATGGCTTAAAGCAAACCATTGTTTACAATCGCTTGATAGAGCGATGGTGGCTGTTAATGAAGAGTTTGTAACGAATGAAGAGATGATAAAAGCTGGAGATGTAGTTGCATTCATTCCGCCTGTTAGTGGAGGGTAATAAGTTTTTTCACCGGATGAAGAGCCAAGAAGATGTTGTATATAAATTAGAATACGAGAAGGGATGAGTTTTATGATTACTCAAGAACGAATAATGAATGCGTTAAAACATGTGGAGGATCCAGAGTTACACAAAAGTATTGTAGAATTAAATATGGTTAGAAATATACAAATGAATGGAACAGAGGTTAAACTTGAAGTAGTGCTAACGATTCAAGGTTGTCCGTTAAAAGCAAAAATTCAACAAGATGTGGAAGAGTCTCTTCAGGCAATTGGTGCATCTAAAGTAGATTTGATATTTGGTTCTATGACACAAGAAGAACGAGCTGCGCTAACAGAGAAGTTAAAGAAAAATAGTAGAACAGAAACTGGTATGCCGAGTATGCTTCGCCCTGACTCAGGGGTACGCTTTATTACTGTAACGAGCGGAAAAGGTGGAGTTGGAAAATCAACGGTGACAATTAATCTTGCTACTGCTTTAGCTCGTATGGGCAAAAAAGTGGGGATATTAGATGCAGATATATATGGTTTTAGCATCCCAGCTATGATGGAAACGACTCAAAAACCAACGATGATTGATCAAACAGCAATTCCAGTCGTGAGTCACGGTGTTAAAATCATGTCGATGGGATTTTTTACGGAAGGAAATAATCCGGTTATGTGGCGTGGGCCAATGTTAAATAAATGGATTCAAAATTTCCTTGCGAATACGCACTGGGGAGAATTAGATTATTTACTTCTTGATTTACCACCTGGTACAGGAGATGTTGCCATTGATGTTGCAGCAATGATCCCGCAGGCGAAAGAAATTATCGTTACAACACCACACAATGTAGCTTCATTCGTAGCATCTAGAGTAGGCGTAATGGCAAAACATACGAAACACGAGATTTTAGGTATTGTGGAAAATATGGCTTATTACGAAGAACAAGATGGATCGAAAAATTATCTGTTCGGAAAAGGGGGCGGCGAAATGTTAGCAGAACAATTGCAAACAGAAGTAATCGCACAAGTACCTTTTGCAAAACGTGAAGAAAATAACGGTTCATCTGTATATGATGAAGATTCTCTTGTTGGAGAAGTGTTTACATCGTTAGCAGAAGATATTATTTATAAAGGATAGAGGAGGGATTTTTATGGCTTGTAATATCGATCATTCTATGGAAGATGTAATGAATAAACTTGAAAGTCAGAAGAGTTTTTTACCGGAAGTGATTTTTAAAGAGTTAAAGAGATTTTTGCAACGTAATCATTCACAGGAAATATTAAATGATATCTTTCATCTTCTAAAAAAGTATGACTTAGTTAATGAAGAAGAAAGAGAGACGAGAAATGCGCAATTATTGCTCTTTATAAGATAAATACTCTTTGGCTTTGTTTTTTTACAGGAGGGGTGAATGTAATGGATATGAAAAAGATGATTGAAACGATAGAAGCAACAAAAGTGACTGAAGAAGAATTATCGATTTCTATTTTACATCAAAAGCTTGTGAAGTTATATAGTCAAAAAAATGTTGCTGATTATACAGAGTTATTAAAATATATTTTATCATTATCCGTGCAGATGGAGCTGAATCTCGTATTGAAATATTTTGGTGTGCGCCCGGTTGTTGCTGCGGATGAGCGTATGCAATTTCAAGAGATATTTAAATGCTTAGCTCAGAAAGATGATAATGGGGAATGGTTTCTAAATTTTGTTTCTTTATATGTAGGGCTAATTGTAGTTCTTCAATTTGATGAGAAAGTAATTGAGAGAAGTTTTTTCGATAATATGGTAGTGGGTGAAGGGAATGAAATATAAGATCCTGCTCATAATATCTTTCTATATTAATTGCTTTAACTGCGATTTTAGTTGGTTATGTAAATATGAAGGTAACTAATTAATAAAAAGTGTTCTTCAGTTGTTTCCATCGTTTTTTCATGTTACCATTAAGCGAATTTTTCATAGGGAGAGAAAGCGATGAAATGGATTTATTTTATTATTATTAATGTTATAGCTTTTAGCCTTATGGGGCTTGATAAACGAAAAGCGAAGAAGAAACAGTGGAGAACGCCAGAAAGTACGTTGTTTTTATCAGCGGCAGCTGGGGGAGCAGTTGGTGCTTGGATCGGTATGTATATGTTTCACCATAAAACACATAAAAAGAAATTTGTTTTCGGTATACCGTTACTTGTCGTTATAACAGTATGTTTACTTTTTGCTGTATGAGAAATGTCGAAAGAATCGCAGATTGATTATTGGTAAAGTGAGCACGTGGGACCTTATAATGGAGAAAAATGAGAAGAGGAGAAAAAGGAAGATGGGGAGTCAATCAGCACAGCAAAAAAAAGGGATTATATATGCGGCTGGTGCTTATACGATGTGGGGAATTCTACCAATCTATTGGAAATGGGTTGAGGAAGTTCCGGCAGATGAAATATTAGCACACCGCATCGTTTGGGCGTTCGTTTTTATGTTACTTGTATTAGGTGTTACGAAGAGGTTTCGTCAGTTTATTGGAGAGTTCGTGAATCTTTTTAAACGACCTAAATTATTAATGTCATTAACAATAGCTTCAGTCTTGATTAGCGGAAACTGGTTTGTCTATATATGGGCCGTTAATCATAATCATGTCATTGAAGCAAGTCTTGGATATTATATTAATCCGCTTATTAGTATTTTACTTGGTACAGTTGTTTTAAAGGAAAAGTTAAACTTTTGGCAATATGTTGCAGTTGGTTTAGCTGGAGTAGGGGTTATCATTTTAACAGTGCGTTTCGGATCTATTCCGTGGGTTTCTTTATCACTTGCCTTTTCATTTGGATTATATGGATTAACGAAAAAATTGTTAAATTATGATGCGACAATTGGTCTTACGATGGAAACGATGTTAGTGACGCCGTTTGCAATGATTTATCTCGTTATGACTGGAGCGCATGGATTCGGTTCATTTGGATCTATTTCCATGTTATCAACGTTACTATTAATAGGAGCAGGCATTGTTACAGCATTACCACTTTTTTATTTTGCAAAAGGAGCACAACTTATTCCGCTTTATATGGTAGGGTTTTTACAATATATTGCACCGACGATTAGTTTAATTTTAGGTGTATTCGTATTTGGTGAACATTTCACATCTACTCATATGATGGCATTTTTCTGTATATGGGTTGCATTATTTGTATTCTCAGTAGCGAAAACAAAGTTTTTAGTGCAGAAACAACCGAAATTTATAAAAAATAAATCAGCAAAAGTATCATAATGCGTAGTATTTTCTACGCATTTTTCTTTATACTGATACTATATAGAATTTCCATTATAGCTAGTAGGGAGCTGAGAACGTGGAAACAATTTTACATAATGATCCGCTTATGGCCGCTGTAATTTCATGGTTTTTAGCACAATTAACGAAAGTAGTCTTTAAATTAGTCAAAACGGGTGAATTTGATTTTGCAAAGTTTTTCGCTTCAGGTGGGATGCCAAGTTCTCATGCTTCAACTGTTACAGCACTTGCGACAGGTGTTGGCGTAGTGGAAGGTGTGGAAAGTACCTTATTTGCTATTGCTGCTATCTTTGCAATAATTGTTATGTATGATGCTTCAGGGGTAAGACTTGCAGTAAGTAAACAGGCGAAAATATTGAATGAATTTTTTCACGGTAGACAAACAGAATATAAGAAATTAAATGAACTTGTCGGGCATACACCGTATGAAGTAGTAGTCGGTGCTTTAGTAGGGATAATTGTCGGAGTAGGATATTGTTTATGAGCAGAACATTTTATATGTTCTGCTTTTCTTTGTTTTCATACATATTCAGCTACCTTTTTGAATATCGTTATACGGATTTCGAAAGGGTGGGTGAGTAACTTGTTATTATATGAAAAAGTGCATGAAGAAATAGCGAGAAGAAAAACTGCGCTTCAAACGATGCAACGGCAAGATGGTACGTGGCGGTTTTGTTTTGAAGGGGCTCCATTAACAGATTGTCATATGATTTTTTTATTAAAATTATTAGGTAGAGATAAAGAGATAGAACCGTTTGTAAAAAGATTAGCATCACTTCAAACAAATGAAGGAACGTGGAAATTGTATGAAGATGAAGTTGGTGGTAATTTATCTGCTACAATTCAATCTTATGCGGCCCTACTTGCTTCGGAAACATATACAAAAGAAGATGCGAATATGAAGCGAGCGGAAATGTTTATAAATGAGCGCGGGGGGGTAGCGCGTGCTCATTTTATGACGAAGTTTTTATTAGCAATTCACGGAGAGTATGAATATCCTTCACTCTTTCATTTACCAACGCCAATCATGTTTTTACAGAATGATTCTCCCTTCAGTATATTTGAATTGAGTAGCTCAGCACGTATCCATTTAATTCCGATGATGCTGTGTTTAAATAAAAGATTTCGAGTAGGGAAAAAGTTATTGCCAAATTTAAATCATATTGCGGGCGGAGGCGGAGAATGGTTTCGGGAGGATCGGTCTCCGTTGTTTCAAACGTTATTAGGTGATATGAAACAAATCCTATCATATCCACTTTCGTTACATCATAAAGGATATGAGGAAGTAGAACGTTTTATGAAAAAGCGTATTGATGAAAATGGAACGTTATATAGTTACGCAACTGCCTCGTTTTATATGATTTATGCGTTACTCGCGTTAGGACATTCTCTTCAATCATCAATAATTCAAAATGCTATAACCGGGTTAACATCTTATATATGGAAGGTGGAAAGAGGGAGTCATTTGCAAAACTCTCCTTCAACTGTATGGGATACGGCTTTACTCAGCTATGCGTTACAGGAGGCCCACGTGCCGAAAGATAATAAGATGATTCAACATGCAGCAGCATATTTATTAAAAAAACAGCATACAAAAAAAGCGGATTGGAGCGTACATGCTCCGGCGCTTACTCCAGGAGGTTGGGGCTTTTCGGATGTGAATACGACTATTCCGGATGTTGATGATACAACAGCTGTGCTAAGGGCATTGGCACGAAGTAGAAGAAACGAAAATGTAGATAGTGCTTGGCAGAAAGGAATCAATTGGGTTAAAGGATTACAAAATAATAATGGTGGCTGGGGAGCGTTTGAAAAAGGTGTGACGAGCAATATATTAGCAAATTTACCAATCGAAAATGCAAGCGATATGATTACAGATCCTTCTACACCAGATATTACAGGGAGGGTGTTAGAGTTTTTTGGGACATATGCGCAAAATGAATTGTCTGAAAAACAAAAACAAAGTGCGGTAAATTGGTTAATGAATGTACAAGAGGAAAATGGATCGTGGTTTGGGAAATGGGGTATTTGTTATATATATGGTACGTGGGCTGTTATGACTGGTTTACGGTCACTAGGAATTCCATCTAGCAATCCTTCATTGAAACGAGCAGCTTTATGGCTTGAACATATACAGCATGAAGATGGTGGGTGGGGGGAATCTTGCCACAGTAGTGTGGAGAAAAGGTTTATTACTTTGCCATTCAGTACACCATCCCAAACAGCATGGGCGTTAGATGCTCTCATTTCTTATAATGATACAGAAACACCAGCTATTCGAAAAGGTATTTCATATTTGCTTGCGAATTCTAATGGTAATGAAAAATATCCTACCGGAACAGGTTTACCAGGTGGGTTTTATATTCGTTATCATAGCTATACATATATATATCCACTACTTACTTTTGCACATTATATAAAAAAATATAGAAAATAAACCGAGAGATGTCTCTCGGTTTATTTTGTTGGGTAGTAGGTCCCTGTTGAAAAGAATAAGGTTATGCTTTCCTTATTTTTCGTTTGACTGGCGTTTTTGACGTGCATTAGCGGCATTTGCACGTGCGTTTGCTTCTAAGTCATTGTGGTCAGCGAGCTCACGAGAGAACTCAACATCAATGCCATCAGTAGCTTTGTTTTGTTTGAAATTTTTTTTGTTCATTCGACACAATCTCCTTGCAGTTTATGCGACGTTGCAAAGTTAGTTTGACACAAATAGACTTTTTTATACAAAGAGGAATTGGAAAGGAAAAAGCCGAAATATACAGTATAAGTAATAGAAATGAGGGATAGGGATGGAATTTTTAAATGGGAAAACAGCTGTTGTAACAGGAGCTGCACAGGGAATTGGAAAAGAGATTGCAAGAGTTTATGCAAAACTAGGGGCTAAAGTATTAATTAGCGATGTAAATGAAGAGAAGCTACAAAAAACGACACGTGAGTTATCGGATGAAGGATATGAAGTGAGCTTATATCGATGTGATGTGAGTAATCAAAATGAAGCGAAGTCGTTAATTGAATATGCGGTTCAAAAATTCGGAACATTACATATATTGGTGAATAATGCTGGGATTACAAGAGATGCAATGTTACATAAAATGGAGAAGTCTGCTTGGGAACAAGTATTACAAGTAAACTTAACTGGTGTTTTTTATTGTATGCAACCAGCACTTCTTTACATGAGACAACAAGGGTATGGACGCATTATTAATATATCTTCAATCAGTAGAGAAGGAAACATAGGTCAAGCAAATTATGCGGCTACAAAGGCAGGAGTTGTAGGTTTAACGAAAACAGCAGCGAAAGAAGTTGGAAGTTTCGGTATTACTTGTAATGCGATTTGTCCCGGGTTTATGGATACAGATATGACAAAAACGATACCAGATAAAGTGAAAGAAAAGATGGTTGGCGCGATTCCAGTTGGTAGAATTGGAACCCCGGAAGATATTGCGAACGCAGCGGCCTTTTTAGCATCAGAATACGCGTCCTATATTACAGGAGAAGTATTAAATGTGAGCGGGGGACTGCAAGTTTAAATGAATACATAATGAAAAAGAACCTGACCGGATAGGCCAGGTTCTTTTTCATTAGTTTAAGTTGAGCCAAACGCTCTTCACTTCTGTATAGTTATTTAATGCGTAAGATCCCATTTCACGACCAAGACCGGATTGTTTAAATCCTCCAAATGGAGATGCTGCATCAAAGACGTTGTAACAGTTTACCCATACTGTACCTGCACGTACTTTACTTGCAACATAGTGTGCTGTCTTAACATTTTCTGTCCATACACCAGCTGCCAATCCGAATTGTGATTTATTCGCACGTTCAATTACTTCATCAATATCGTTAAACGGTATTGCAGAAATAACTGGACCGAAAATTTCTTCTTTTGCGATCGTCATTTCATCATTTACATCAGCGAATACGGTAGGAGAAACAAAGTAACCGTGATCGAATGGATTACTTCCTCCGCAAAGTACTTCAGCGCCTTCTTCAATCCCTTTTTCAATGTAGCCCATTACACGTTTTTGTTGTTCTTCAGAAACGAGAGGACCAATTGTAGTATCTGGATTTAGGCCAGCACCTTGATTTAGTTTTTTAGAATAGAGGACGAGATCAGCCATGACATTATCATACATTTTCTTCGGAACAAATAAGCGTGATCCAGCAGAGCATACTTGTCCTTGGTTAAACATAACACCAGAAAGTGCACCAGGAATCGCGCGAGATAAATCAGCATCTGGCAAGATGATATTTGGTGATTTACCGCCTAACTCAAGTGTAACGCGTTTTAATGATTCGGATGCTTGTCTCATAATTTGTTTACCGACTGGAGTAGAACCAGTAAATGCAATTTTATCAACGAGTGGATGATTAACGAGAGCTTGTCCAGCTGATTCACCGAACCCAGGTACGATATTAATAACACCTTTCGGGAATCCAGCTTCTTCAATTAATTCAGCTAAGTATAGAGCGGATAGTGGAGTTTGTTCTGCAGGTTTTAAAACGATTGTACATCCTGTAGCAAGTGCCGCTCCCATTTTCCACATTGCCATAAGAAGAGGGAAGTTCCAAGGGATAATTTGACCAACAACACCAACCGCTTCATGGCGTGTATAGTTAAAGTAGTCACCGGAAACAGGAATTGTTTGACCAACGATTTTCGTCGCCCAGCCAGCATAATAGCGCATATGCTCAATTGCAAGTGGTATGTCTGCTGCCATTGTTTCACGGATTGGCTTTCCGTTATCTAACGTCTCAAGCTGTGCAAGCTCTTCTTTATGTTCTTCCATTAAATCAGCTAACTTGTACATAAGACGGCTACGCTCAGCAGTGCTCATACGAGACCAAGGACCTTCGTCAAAAGCCATGCGAGCTGCGACTACAGCTTTATGAATATCTTCGCGACCAGCTTCAGAAACGATGGCAAGTGTTTCGCCAGTTGCTGGGTTAGGTGTTTTAAACGTTTTACCGGAAGCGCTTTCGACGAAAGATCCATTCACATATAACTTTTTCGTACCTTGAAGAAACTTTTCTACCTTTTCATGAAGATTTACAGCTAGTTGACTCATAGTATAACCCCCTTGAAAATATAATGTAAACGCAGTACGAGACGGCGTTTATTCCGAAATCAAGGATGTAGGAACTAGATGGAAAGCCTCTAATTAAAATCATAATTAACAATTACTGAAAATTCAAATTTCATTTGTGTTACAATTGTGAAAAATATGTAATGTAAGAGAATCTTCTATATGATTATAAAAAATCCTGCTTGTTTTTGCTTTCTAGTAGGAAAAACTAGAGGAACAATGGTACAATAATACATCGTGAGAGGAGGGAGAAAATGAAGAATTATCATGATGATCCACGCTTTCGAATCGCCCATAGAGAAGCGTTAATTGGTCTTGGACTTGCTATTATTAATTTTATAATATGGTACGGATTTGCTTATGGGCTTGGTAGTAAAAATCCAAGTGAATATACATACATATTCGGTTTTCCAGCATGGTTTTTTTATAGCTGTATCGTTGGATTTGTCGTTATGGTTATTTTACTTAGTTTAGTTGTTCGTTTTGTATTTCAAGATATTTCACTCGATGAGGAAGAAAAAAGTGAGGAATAATAGATGAATTGGTATGTAATCATTCCAATGATAATTTCATTTATCGTTGTGTTTTTAATTGGTGTATATGCTTCAAGACGCGTACAAGCGACTGCTAATAATAAATTTTTACAAGAATATTTTCTTGGTGGGCGTGAACTTGGCGGTTTATTATTAGCGATGACAATGATTGCTACGTACGGTAGTGCTAGTAGCTTTATTGGTGGTCCAGGTATTGCGTACAATATGGGCCTCGGATGGGTATTATTATCTGCGATTCAAGTTGTAACAGGGTATATCGTTTTAACGGTTATCGGTAAAAAGTTTGCAATTATCGCTAGGAAGATGGAAGCCATTACTCTTATCGATTATTTAAAGGGAAGATACAATAATAAAGCAGTTGTTATACTTTCAGCGTTATGTATTATTATCTTCTTATTTTCAGCAACAGTAGCTCAATGGGTCGGCGGTGGCCGATTAATTGAATCACTAACGGGTCTATCTTATACAACAGCACTATTTTTATTTACTTTTTCTGTACTTGTGTACGTATTAATTGGTGGATTTCGTGCAGTTGCGCTATCAGATACATTACTAGGTATTATCATGTTAGTTGGAACGACAATCATTTTAATTGCTACTGTCATTGCCGGTGGTGGAATTGAAAAGATTATGCAGGAACTTGTTCAAATCAATCCGAATTTAATTACACCATTCGGAGCAGATGGTAGTTTAACGAAATCATATGTTACATCGTTTTGGATTTTAATTGGAATTGGCGTTGTCGGTTTACCGCAAATTAGTGTGCGTGCCATGTCTTATAAAAATTCAAAAGCGAT
The DNA here is from genome assembly GCF_040459695.1 of Bacillus cereus group sp. RP37. Taxonomy (NCBI): domain Bacteria; kingdom Bacillati; phylum Bacillota; class Bacilli; order Caryophanales; family Bacillaceae; genus Bacillus; species Bacillus cereus group sp. RP37. Next base: position 1,925,533 of record NZ_JARVHP010000001.1, read on the forward strand.
GCATCAAGCGCTTATAATTGGAACGATTGTTGTAGGTACAATTATGATCGGTATGCATTTAACGGGTGTATTTGCAAGAGTCGTACTTCCGGGTATAACGGTACCAGATAAAGTAATGCCGCTACTCGCGATGGAAGTGTTGCCACCTTGGTTAGCGGGAGTTTTCTTGGCTGCACCAATGGCAGCGATTATGTCTACAGTAAACTCGCTATTGTTACTTGTAAGTTCGTCAATCATTAAAGATATATACGTAAATTACATAAATAAAGATGCGGCAGACAGTACGATTAGAAAAGGAAGCTTATGGATTACTGCTATCGTAGGACTGCTCGTTTATGCAGCAGCAATTAAACCACCAGATTTTTTAATATGGTTAAATTTATTTTCTTTCGGTGGATTAGAAGCAGCATTCATTTGGCCAATCGTATTAGGGTTATATTGGAGTAAAGGAAATGCAAGAGGAGCGCTTGCCTCTATTTTAGTTGGGGTAGGCTCATATATGTGCATTCATCTTCTCTACCCAAATCCGTTCGGTATACATACAGTTGTCTTCCCGATTTGTTTTGCGTTTATCGCTTATATCATTGGAAGTATGATTGCTGTGAAGAAAAATAGTATAGGTTAGATGAAGAACGTAGTCCTTATAGGACTGCGTTTTTTCGTATAAATTTGTTCTTTTTTATTCTGTATATGTATTGCTATTCATAAATTAATAACAATTGAGGGGGATGGAGTTGAGGTCGATGAAAAAAGTATTATTTTTAGGAGACCCGGGAATTGATGACTCTTTAGCAATTATGTATGGATTGTTGCATCCTGATATTGATATTGTCGGCGTAGTAACGGGATATGGAAATGTAACGCAAGAAAAGGCAACGAGTAATGCGGCATATTTATTGCAAATGGCAGGAAGGGAAGATATACCTGTTATTAATGGTGCGAAAATTCCTTTATCCGGAGATGTTATAACGTATTATCCAGAAATTCATGGAGCAGACGGTTTAGGACCAATTAAACCTCCAAAAGCTTTTTCACCAAATATAAAACCTTTTTGTGCATTTTTTGATATTCTTGAAAAGTATAAAGGAGAATTAATCATTGTTGATGCGGGAAGGTCAACGACACTAGCGACAGCATTTATTTTAGAAAAGCCGATGATGAAGTATGTGAAAGAATATTATATAATGGGTGGTGCTTTTTTAATGCCCGGCAATGTGACACCAGTCGCAGAGGCGAATTTTCATGGTGATCCGATTGCGTCACAATTAGTGATGCAAAATGCCAAGAATGTGACATTAGTGCCACTGAACGTTACATCTGAAGCTATTATTACGCCGGAGATGGTAAAATATATTACGAAACACTCTAAAACGAGTTTTAATAAGTTAATTGAACCTATATTTACGTATTATTATAAAGCTTATAAAAAGTTAAACCCGAAAATAACAGGTAGTCCAGTACATGACGTTGTTACAATGATGGTTGCGGCGAATCCGTCTATTTTGGATTATGTGTACCGTCGTGTTGATGTAGATACAGTTGGAATTGCAAAGGGAGAGAGTATTGCTGATTTCCGTCCTCAACCTGACTCGAAAGCTTTAAAAAATTGGGTGCGAATTGGATGGTCATTACATTATAAAAAATTTCTCGAAGACTTCGTGAAAATTATGACGTAGACATAATGGGAGAATACAAGTTAAAATAATGGAGATGGTTACTAAAATAATCATCTCCATTATTTTGTTTGTAAGAGATAGATAGAGAAGAGTTACACAATAGGAGAGGAATTTTACTTGAAAAAAACTATAGTATGCGCAGTAATTGTGGGTATTTTCGTTTTGCTAATATCGGGTAATTTTTTAGTGAAAAAAGTGTGGAGTTCAAATAATGATGATGCGCAGTATATCGCATCCTTTATTGAAGAACATAAAGATGAAAAAAATAGTGCGCTTCTAGTAAAGAGAAATGATAAAGTTGTTTATTCTGTTAATCCAAATGTTGTATTGCCAGTTGCTAGTACGATGAAGTTAATTGTGGCGCTTGAATATACGAAACAAGTTACGGAAGGGAAAATTGATCCGTCTAGTTTCGTTTCCATTAATGATGTAAATCGTTATTATGTGCCGAATACAGATGGTGGTGCACAAGATAGATGGCAAAGGTATTTGCAAAAGACAGACAAGATAACAGAAGGAGCAGTTTCTTTAGAAGAAGTAGCAAAAGGAATGGTTAAGTTTAGTTCGAATGCAAATGCTGAATATTTGATGGAAGTGTTAGGATTAGATAATATTAATCGGAATTTACAAAGCTTATCACTTCCAGCACATCAGCCGCTATTTCCGATTGTTTCATCTTTATACATCCCTGGATATTTGCATAAAGAACTACATGTTCCGAAATATAAAATAGAGAAAAAGTTAAAAGAAATGTCCCAAGAGCAATATCGTGAATATGCGATGATTATTCATGAACGCTTAAAAAAGAAGGGACCATTATTACAGAAGGAAATTCCTCTTTATTTAGAGGAACGTTACGATAAAATTTGGTCAGATCGATTACCAGCAGCTTCTGCAAACGATTATATGGTACTGCTTCAAAAGGCAAATCATAAAGGTGGCCTGACAGAAGCCGAAGAAAAAGTGTGGGCTAATATCGTTGAAACAGATATGAGTGCTAAGAAATACCGTAAAACATTTAGACATGCAGGGCAAAAAAATGGCTATACGCCATGGACAGTTACAAAAGCAGTTTATGCGATGGATAAACGCGGGAACTGTACAGAAATAGTGTTCTTAGCAAATGATTTAAATGAGGACGACAGTGCAGAAATACGGAAACATTTAGCAAACTTACATTTTCAAGTGTTGCAAAGTGATAAGTATGATGCGACCTTTATTAAATAAACTCGGTGCAGAGAGCACCGAGTTTATTTTTATGTACAAGCACTTTTTCGCCATCACTGGGTATGATGGGTAGTAGTACTTAGGTGAGAGGGGAAAAGGTGATGAAACAAAGTAAAGAAGAATTTATAAAGAGTGAAGGCGCTGATTTCCCTGGGAAAACATATGTGAATTGCGTATTACAACATGTATTTGATTTTCAACGAAATTACTTATTGAAAGATATGTTTCAAGTGCATAAAGCGCATATTGCGATGCTAACCGAAGAAAAGTTAATGAAACAGGAAGAAGCTAAAGTTATATTACACGCACTAAAAGAGATAGAGGGAATTCCAAAAGATCAATTGCTATATACAGAGCAGCATGAAGATCTCTTTTTTTTAGTGGAACATTTAATTTCTCAAGAGGCGAAATGTGATTTTGTCAGTAATATGCATATTGGTAGAAGTAGAAATGATATGGGTGTAACGATGTATCGCATGAGTTTAAGGCAATATGTACTACGATTAATGGAACATCATTTGTTATTGCAAGAAAGTGTATTGCAACTCGCTGCTGATCATAAGGAAACGATTATGCCAGCTTATACGCATACACAACCAGCGCAGCCAACAACATTTGGTCATTATACGTTAGCGATTTATGATACGATGCAAAGAGATTTAGAACGAATGAAACGAACGTACAAACTTTTAAATCAGTCTCCAATGGGAGCCGCCGCTCTATCTACAACAAGTTTCCCAATTAAACGAGAGCGAGTTGCCTATTTACTTGGATTTACAAATATAATCGAGAACTCATATGATGCTGTTGCTGGAGCGGATTATTTATTAGAAGTTAGCTCGTTACTTATGGTAATTATGACGAATACGAGTAGATGGATTCATGACTTCTTATTATTAGCGACGAAAGAATATGATGGTATTACTGTTGCAAAGCCATATGTACAAATTAGTAGTATTATGCCCCAAAAGCGAAATCCAGTTTCAATTGAACACGCCCGTGCGATTACGAGTAGTGCTTTAGGGGAAGCATTTACAGTATTTCAAATGATTCATAATACACCATTTGGTGATATTGTTGATACGGAAGATGATTTGCAGCCGTATTTATATAAAGGAATTGAAAAGACTATTCGTGTTTTTTGTATTATGAATGCAGTCATTCGAACGATGAAAGTAGAAGAAGAAACGTTGAAAAAACGTTCCTATAAACATGCAATTACGATAACTGATTTCGCAGATGTATTAACAAAAAACTATGACATTCCATTTCGGCAAGCTCATCATGCAGCAAGTGTTATTGCGAATATGTCATTGGAACAGAAAAAGGAGCTACATGAATTACATTTCAAAGATGTAAATATATACTTACAAGAAAAATTTAAAATACATTTGTCAGAAAAAGAGTGGGAAGAAATTGTATCACCAGAAGCTTTTATTCAAAAAAGAAAGGTATATGGTGGACCGAGTAAAAAAGAAATGGAGCGTATGATTAAAAATCGAAAAGAGTCATTTCGAAAAGAAGAAGAGGTATTTGAAAAGGAAAAAAAGAGAATTTTACAAGCTGAAAATGATTTAAATACGTTAACTTTGAATATTATTGAATCGTAAAAGAGGAATTTAATGAATTAATCGCCAATACTTAATGAAACTATAAATAGAGAGAAGAGATTGTCGATGATTCAATTACATGTATATGAAGAGATTCTTACTTTTAAAGAAGAGGTTATACCATTTTTAGAGAAGAATGAGCAGGAAAATAATCTCGTATTAGGTGTATTACAAATGGTCCAAGAACCGATATTTATGGGGGTAGCAAAACAAGAGGAAGAAATAGCAGTTGTATTTCTTCAAACAGAAGAAAAGAAACAAATAATTGTTGCTACGTCTGAAATTACGGAAGAGGCCATAGTGGAACTTGCAAAAAAATTAACGAAAGTATATCCAGATGTTCCTGGATTAATCGGTAATAAGAAAATTGTACAGAAATTAGCGCAAGAAATTGCGGTGTTAGAAAATAAGAAAACGAATGTTGCAATGGAGCAAGGTATATATGAATTAAAACAAGTAAAGAAAAAGTGGAACGGAGATGGAATCTTTCGAGAAGTAAGTAGTGATGAGCTAACGTTAATAGAACAGTGGATATATCAATTCTGCGAAGATGTGAATCTTCCTACTACGAAAGAAGAAGCGAAACAAACCGCCCATACATTAATTACTAATCGTCGTCTATTTGCTCTAGAAGTAGACGGAGAGCTTGTTTCTGTAGCTGCAAAAACGAGACCAACTACAAACAATATAACAGTTAATTTCGTATATACACCGAAAGAAGCGCGGAACAAAGGGTATGCATCTAGCTGTGTCGCTGCACTTAGCCAACGTATGTTAGACGAAGGTTACAAAACAACGACATTATATACGGACCTGGCAAATCCAACATCAAATAAAATTTATCAAGAGATTGGTTATGAACAAATTGCGGAGTCTGTACTCATATTTTTAGAGAAGTAGAACAAAAAGGCGTGCTATTTTAGCACGCCTTTTTGTTACTCATCAATCCGAATGACTTCACCTTGCGGGAAATTCTCAGTTTCTAGTAAGCTACGAATAGCTTTCGCAACGTATTCAGGTGATAGTAGTTTTCCTTCTTCTTTTAGTGCGATGAAGCGGTCTAAATTGATGAAGTCTTCTTTATTTGTGTCGCGAATTTGTGCTTGCATACTTGTATCAACAACACCAGGTGCAAAAGCGACGATTTTTACGGGATATTCTTTTTCTACTTCTTCGGTTGCTACGCACTGTGTAAACATATTTACGCCAGCTTTCGTCGTACAATAAGCGCCCCATCCAAAATAAGGATTTTTTCCTGCGCCAGATGAGATGTTTATAACACGTTTATCTACTTTCCAGCCTTTCGTATGTTTCATGAAAGTAGAGGTAAGAATCATCGGTGCAAGTAAGTTAATTTGAACGTTCGTAATGAATTGTTCGCTTTCTGCTTTTTCAATTGGTTTCATAGGTGCAAGTGTACCTGCATTATTAATTAAATGAATAGATGATACAGTATCTTCTTGAATAGATGAAAGGATTTTGTTAAATTTCGTTTCTAAATTATGTACATCTTGAAGATCTAAGGAGTGGAAAACACAATTGCTGTTATATTGTTCTGCGAGTTTCGTAAGCTCTTTATTTTCTTTTCTAGAAATAGAGATGATACTCGTATTTTCTTCTAACAATTGCGCGGCGATTGCCTCACCTAAACCTTGTGAAGTTCCTGTTACGATAACATAGCGCATAGTGTAGTAAGCTCCTCTCGTATGTGCGGAATTTTGTTGGACAAAGTACATTGCATAGTTTGTCTACATTTTATAGTATAGAGCACTTTTTACTATAAATGAAATGAGATGATTATGTGCCTTTTATGAATCGCTTTACTACAACAGTAACTGGTGCCGTCACGTTCACTGGGAACACATTAGGACTAAGTCCGACATCACCTGCGCCAGGCAATAACTTTGGTACGATTGATGTATTCACAACGGTGAATACATCACTACAAGTACCTGGATTCCCAGCAGGAACGACGAATGATTGGCCACTAAATTCTTCAAGTGCAATTTTGAACCTGCCAGCAGGAAGTAGTGTCTTATACGCAGAACTTGTGTGGGCTGGCACATACCGGACTGATACGGAGGATGTTACTGCGTTTTTAAATGATGATATCACCTTTATAACACCAGTGGGAACATTTTCTGTTACACCAGATCCCGCTACTGCGCAGCAAGGTTCAGTAGGGAAGCAGTTTTATTATAGTCGTTCTGCTAATGTAACGAACCTTGTTAGTGCAGCTGGGGCTGGCACATATACAACAGGTGCCGTGCCAGCTGCAAGAACTTCAGCTGATTCAACAATTAGTCGTTCGGCTGGCTGGACTCTTGAAGTGGTTTATCAAAATGCGAGTTTACCACTAAGGAATTTATCAGTTTATGCAGGACAAGAAATTATTGAGGCCTCATCACCACCAGTTGATGCTATTATTTCAGGTTTTGCAACGCCGTCTACGGGAACTGTTACAGGAAGAGTACTCGTAACTGCCCAAGAAGGTGATTCTAACATCGTTGGAGATCAACTTCGCTTTGGACCGAATGCAACTGCTACAGTTGCTTTATTCGGACCGAGAAATCCTGCAAATAATTTTTTTCAATCACAAATTTGTAATGACAGTGGGAATTTAGATACGAGCGGCACGTTTGGAAATTTGAATCAGCCGTTAGGAATCGCTTTAACAGTTCGAAGACAAGGGTGGGACGTTACGAATGTAGATGCCTCTTCATCATTAGTAAACAATCAAACGTCCGCGACTGTTCGTTTCGTTACAAATGGAGATGGATACGCAGCAGCTGGTTTTGGTGTTCAAATTGATGCAACAGGTCCAATTATAAACCCTGTTAAATCAGTCGATAAAACAGTTGCAGGGGTAGGAGATATTCTCACATATACGATCACCGTTCCGAATACAGGAACAGGAAGTGCAGAAAATGTGGTATTACAAGACAGTATTCCAAATGGAACAACATTTATAGCTGGTAGTGTAACAGTAGGTGGAGTAACACAGCCGAGTGCGAATCCAGTTAGTGGAATTAATTTAGGTACAATCCCTAACAATGCTCAAAGAATTGTTACATTTCAAGTGAGGGTCACAACATTCCCAAGTCCGAATCCTATTCCAAATCGTGCAATGGTATCTTACCAATTCCGTCCTTTTGTAGGAAGTCCACTTGTTACAAGCACATCTACTTCAAATACAGTACAGACGACGGTAAATCGAGCGAATTTAAGTTTGCAAAAATCTGTAGATTTACAGACCGCAACCATTAATGATGTATTAACGTACACAGTTAATGTGACTAATAATGGAAATGTTACTGCAAATAATATTGTTTTTGTTGATAGTATCCCTGCTGGAACAACATTTGTTCCGAATAGTGTTACGGTGAATGGAGTAGCACGTCCAGGAGCGAATCCAGCAAGTAGTATTAATCTTGGAAGTGTTAATGCTTCGCAAACGACTGTAGTGCGTTTTCAAGTTCGAGTAACATCTAATCCGCTTGTCAATCCAATTCCGAACCGCGCGAGTGTAACGTTTAACTTTACTCCAGTGCCTGGTCAAACACCAATTTCAGGTCAAGCGACAAGTAATACTGTATTTACTACTATTAATATAGCTGATATAAGAACGAGAAAAACAGTGGATAAAGCTTTTGCGACGGTTTCCGATATTCTTACGTACACCATTACAATTGAGAATATCGGAAATGTACTTGCGACAAATGTTATTTTTCAAGATCCGATCCCAATCGGAACGACTTTTATCGCAAATAGTGTGACTGTGGATGGGGTTTCACAACCTGGGGCAAATCCATCGACTGGGTTTACAGTAGCGAATATATCTCCCGGCGGAAGTAGGACAGTGACTTTTCAAGTACGAGTGACATCTACGCCATCAGGAGGTACGATTGCGAATCGTGGAAATGTATCTGCTAATTTCGTCGTTATTCCGAATCAGCCACCAGTAACGATTAATAGACAAACGAATACAGTGGTGACACAAATTAATACAGGCGGTTTAAATGTAATAAAAGAAGTGAATACAATGCAAGCGGCAGTAGGGGATACTTTAACATATACGATTGCGGTCCAAAATACAGGAAACGTTCCGTTAACAAATGTATTTTTCCAAGACGCTATTTCTTCCGCTGTTTCTTTCGTTGCAAATTCTGTAACAATTAATGGATTACCGCAAAGTGGATCGAATCCAAACACAGGATTTTCTCTTCCGAATATTCCTGCGGCTCAAACAGTTGTAGTCACATTTGATGTATTAATTGTACAGGATCCAGAAAATGAAGATATTTTAAATCAGGCAAATGTAACAGCAAGTTTTCAAGTGAATCCGAGTGAACCTCCAGTAACAATCAATGTTCCGAGTAATGTTGTGAATACAACAGTACAATCAGGGAACTTTGAAGTTGTGAAATCGGTGAATACGGATGTTGCAACTGTAGGGGATGTTTTAGTATATACAATTGAAATAATAAATGCAGGTAGTGTACCAGCTACAAATGTGTTTTTCAAAGATTCAATTCCACAAGGGACATTATTTATTGAAAACAGTGTATTTGTTAATGGTGTTTTACAAGAAGGGGCAGATCCAGAACTTGGATTCCCATTAAATAATTTGCCTACTGGCGCGAATGTAATTGTTACGTTTGAAGTGTTAATTGATGAAATTCCCCAAGGAAATAATGTTGTAAATAATGCGAATGTCACTGGAGATTTCCTTGTAAATCCAACAGAGCCACCGATTACTGTAACAGTACCAAGTAATACTGTTATGACAGTCGTGAATTCTTCAGGGTTAAATGTAATGAAAAGTGTAAGCGCTACTGAAGCAGGAGTAGGAGATACGTTAACGTATACAGTTCGTATACAAAATAGTGGGACAGTAGCAGCAACAAATGTATCATTCCTTGATCCGATTCCATCTGGAACAACGTTTGTAGCGAATAGTGTAACAATAAACGGGGTTTCTCAACCGGGTTTAAACCCAACAACTGGATTTCCACTTGCTAATATTCCAGTAGGAGGGATGGTAACAGTTACCTTTCAAGTGACAATCACGAGTGTACCACCAAATAGAGTTCTTCCGAATAATGCGAATGTAACTGGGGATTTCCAAGTAAGTCCTCTCCAGCCCCCAATTACAATTGTAACGATTAGTAATATTGTTGTGACGCGAGTGAATGTAGGATCACTTAATGTAATGAAGAGTGTAAATACACCACAAGCAGGAGTAGGAGATACGTTAACGTATACGATTCTTATTCAAAATACAGGAACTGTTCCTGCAACGAATATTATTTTCCAAGATCCAATTCCGTCTGGTACTGCGTTTGTAGCAAATAGTGTGACGATAAATGGAGTTGTACAGCAAGGCGCGGATCCTATGGCAGGTTTCCCGGTACCAAATATTCCGGTCGGGCAAACGGCTACGATTACGTTTCAAGTTACAGTGACGAGTGTTCCGAGCGGTGGAAATGTTAGAAACCAATCGAACGTTACTGCAAGTTTTCTTATAAATCCAGCAAACCCTCCAATAACGACTGTTACAAATAGTAATTTTGTAGTGACGCAAGTAAACACAGCACAGTTAAATATACAAAAATCTGCATCTGTACAACAAGCAGCACTAGGAGAAACTTACACGTATTCTGTTGTCATTCGAAATAACGGCACAGTAACAGCAACGAATGTCTCTTTTATTGATCCAATTTCTCCAGAAACAACATTTGTTGCAAATAGTGTAACGATAAATGGAGCACCACAACCTGGGTTTGATCCAAATGTTGGTTTCCCGCTTCCTAATATTGCAGCTGGAACATCATTGACAGTAACATTTCAAGTTACGGTAGTTGCACCGTCTACACGTGGAGCAGTATTAAATACAGCATCTGCTACAGCCACTTTCTTATTAAATCCTTTACAACCACCTGTAACAACAACGAACTCAAGCAATACAACGGTAGTTACAATACCGTTACCTCCTCCTGGTGAAGTAACAGCAACAAAAACAGTTGACGTTGCAACTGGAGCGGTAGGGGATGTATTAACGTATACCGTGCTCATTTCAAACGTAGGAATTATACCAGTTACAGATGTGTTCTTCCAAGATGTCATACCAGAAGGAACGACATTTGTAGAAGATAGTGTAACGATAGGTGGGGTGCAGCAACTTGGGTTAAATCCAGAAATAGGATTTACAGTTACGCCATTATTAATTAATGGTGGAAGTATTGAGGTAACGTTCCAAGTGACGATTACAGAAATTCCAGATAATGAAGTCATATTAAATGATGCAGACGTTACATTTACTTCACAACCAAATCCGCAGGAACCACCGATTACGGAAACGATATTAACAAATTTAGTCGTTACGACAATTAATATAGCGTTTATTTTTCCATTGAAACTAGTAGATAAAGAAGTAGCGACTGTAGGAGAAATATTAACGTATGATGTATTAATTTTTAATTTCGGAACAGTGCCAGCGACGAATGTTCAATTTATCGATACGACTTCCGCGGGTGTAGCATTTGTGCCAGGAAGTGTGAGCATAAACGGGGTACCAGCACCAGGATTAGATCCTTTCATTGGTTTTACAGTTCCAGATATACCTGTAGATGATTTTGTACTTGTCACATATCAGGAAGTGGTTACAAGCATACCAGAAGGTGGAACGATTGTTAACTTTGTAGACGTTACAGCTACATTTGCTGTAAGTGAAACAGAACCACCGATTACGGAGACGACGACAAGTAACACGACATTAACAGAAATAAATGAACCTGGTTTGAATGTATTAAAATCAGTAAGTCAGCCAATTGTTGCAGTAGGCGATACAATCACATATACAACAGTAGTTCAAAATACAGGGACAGTGACAGCAACGAATGTTCAATATAGTGATGTACTACCTTCCTCTATAGCATTCGTGCCGAACAGTGTAACGATAGACGGTGTGTTACAACCTGGATTCAATCCGAATAATGGATTCCCGCTTCCAGATATAAATCCAGGGGGAAGTGTAGAAGTCACATTCCAAGTAACCGTTGTTAGTGTTCCATCAAACGGAACAATTGCTAATACGGCAAATGTTACGGGAAGTTTTATATTAGTGCCAGGAGAACCACCAGTGATAGTAAACCAACCGAGCAATACAACACTTACAACTGTAAATAGAGGACGATTTACTGTTATTAAACAAGTAAACCGGGCCGCTACCCTTGTTGGAGATGTATTAACGTATACAGTGCAAATAACGAATACAGGAACAGTAATAGCTAATGATGTTCAGTTTATTGATACGATTTCAGCTGGAGCATCATTTGTACCGAATAGTGTAACGATAAATGGAACTCCGCAACCAAACTTAAATCCGATTACTGGCTTTGGAGTAGGAGATATACCAGTTGGTGAAACAGTTATAGTGACGTTTCAAGCGACAGTTACAAACATACCGTCATCAGGAACAATTACGAACGTTGCAAATATAACAGGAAGCTTTACTTTAGTGCCAGGAGAGCCACCGGTTGTAATAATAGAGCCGAGTAATACGACGATAACAAGGATAAATAGAGGAAGATTCAGCGTTATAAAATCTGTAAATAAAGAAGCGACACGTGTAGGAGATACGTTAACGTATAGTGTGCAAGTTACAAATACGGGAACGGTAACAGCGACGAATGTTCAGTTTATCGATATTCCATCACCTAGTTTAGAATTCGTTCCTGGAAGTGTACAAATAAATGGAATTCCGCAAGTAGGTTTAGATCCATTTGTAGGCTTTTCATTACCTGATCTTGCAGTAGGGGATAGCGTATTAATTACATTTGAAGTAAATGTAATTGCAATTCCGCCTTCAAGTAGCATTATGAATACAGCGAGAATAACGGGTGATTTTGAATTGATTCCGGGGGAACCTCCGTTTACAATTACGAATTCAAGTAATACGACAGTCACACCAGTAAATAGAGGCAGTTTAGATATGCTGAAAGAAGTAGATCATTCAATTGTTGGAGTAGGGGAAACGGTAACGTATACTGTTCGTATATTAAATACTGGTACTGCTGACGCGATGAATGTTCAATTTATCGATGTGCTATCTCCGGAAGCTGTTTTTGTACCAAATAGTGTAACTGTAAATGGAGTAGCTCGTCCGGGAGTAAATCCACAGGTTGGATTTACGATTTTAGACATTCCAGTCGGTGAGACGGCGATTGTAACATATGAAGCTACAATTATAAGTTTTCCGGATGGTGGTACAGCAGTGAACGTTGCTGGCGCGTTAGCAGAGTATATTTTAGTACCAGGAGAGCCGCCAGTTACAGTGATGGATACGAGCAATACAGTTATAGTGACGGTAAATACTGCAATCTTATTTGTTGCAAAAGGAGCAAACTTTGAAGTAGCAATGGTAGGGGATGTTATCACTTACGGAATTGCCGTTATAAATGATAGTACAGTTCCTGTGACGAATATTGTTTTAACAGATATCATTGACCCGAATACGTTCTTTATAAACGGAACGGTAACCGTAAATGATGTACCTCTTCCGTTTGCCAATCCGAATACCGGTATTCCGTTAGGTGATTTTCAGCCAAATGATGCAGCGATTATTAACTTCCAAGTTGTAATAACAGGAGGGCAAATAAATAATTTAGTTACAAATACTGCTATAGCAAATGGGCTCGCAACTGTAAATCCGGATGAGCGGCCTGTAGTAGTTGAAGGCGATAGTAATACAGTTGTTATCCCATTTATTCCTCAAAATGTCTCAACGACAGTCGTAAAAACGGCAGATCTTCAAACAGCAACAATTGGAGATGTCATTACGTTTACGACAGTCATTACAAATACGGGTGATACTGTCATGCAAAATATTCGTTTTCAAGACACGTTAGATAGTAGTGTTCGATTTATCCCTGGAAGCGTAATAGTCGATAGTGTTCCATTACCAAATGTAAGTCCAGTATCAGGGTTTCTTATAGGAAATTTAAATCCGGGTGAAGCGCGGACAGTTTCGTTTCAAGTAGCAGTTCAGAGCGCACCAAGTGGTTCAGGAAATTATATTAACCAAGCGAGTATTCGCTTTGAACATCAAGTAGGTACAGTATTGCCACCTGTTACACAAATAATAGAAAGTAACATAGTAGTCATCCCATTTGTTCCAACGATAGAACAAATTTGCGAAACGAACTTTAATTGCTTAGATAAAATTCCATTTCAATGTTCTCCGTGTAATCAGTTACACGGACATAAAAAATAAAAACAAAAAGAGCATCCTGAAAGAATAGGATGCTCTTTTTGTGTGTATCGGTCATGTAGATTCATTTTCGGGAGAGGTAAAAAACTCGTTGATTTTGTTGGAGAGTAGAAATGGAATAGCTCCTTTTATAACAGAAATATCCCAATCCCACCATGCGAGATTCTCTAGTTTGTCAATCGTTTCTTGTGGGAAACGATATCGAATAAATTTTGCAGGATTACCAGCTACAATTGCATACGGAGGTATGTCTTTTGTAACAACACTCTTTGCCCCGATAATGGCTCCGTTACCAATTGTAACACCAGATAGAATGCAGGATTGATAACCAATCCATACATCATTGCCGACTACGATATCACCTTTTGAAGAAGGGTGACCAGTAATATGTGCTCCTTCATCAAAAAGTGCATTAAATGGGTAAGTCGTTATCCAGTCTGCACGATGTTCACCGCCAAGTATGAAAACGACTTCTTCTCCTAATGAACAAAACTTACCTATTTTTAAATTTGTTTCATCGTTCCAAGAAAAAATGGTTGGCCCTACTTTACTATAAGTATAATCACCAATATCATATTTATTATATTCAGGTTTTTGATTTAAATATAACATAACGAATTTAGCATCCTCTCTAAAGCAAGTAATGGATATGGAACATTATATGCAACTTGGAATAAGGCGAACTGTGTTGTATGACTTAGTAAGATGTAAGTATGTTAGTAGGGAAAATGAATAAAGGAGAGTGGAATGAATGAGATACGAAATGGGGTTATATAATAAACCTTTTCAGTCAATTCAATCAGGAAAAAAGGTATATGAAGTACGCTTATACGATACGAAGCGTCAACTTATAAAACAAGGCGATGAAATTGTATTTACGAACCTTACGACAGCAGAAATGATGGCTGTAAAAGTAACGGAAGTAAAGCGATACAAAATCTTTAAAGAACTGTACGAGCAAATTGATAAAAAATTTTTGGATTGTGAAAATGATAGTTTAGAGGAGATACTAGAAAGTACATACAAAATATATACGAAAGAACAAGAAAAAAAGTGGGGAACAGTTGCCATTGGTATTGAGGTAATAAAATGATAAGAAATCGCGGCGGGGCTATCATTGTGCAGGAAGGGAAAATTGCTCTAATAAAACGTATTCGAGAAGGTGAAACATATTATGTTTTTCCAGGCGGAGGAATTGAAGAAGGAGAAACACCTGAAGAAGCAACGAAGCGAGAAATTTATGAAGAATTAGGGGTACATATAAAAGTAGAGCATCTAATTGCAAAGGTGGAGTTTAAATGTACGGAGTATTATTTTAATGCCCATATTATAGATGGAGTTTTCGGAAGTGGTAAAGCTGAAGAATTCGAACTGAAAGATAGAGGGAGTTATATTCCGTTGTGGTTGCCGATACACGAGTTGGAAAAAGTGAATATAAAACCGTATGAAGTGGTCGGAAGTATATTCAATCATTATAAAATATAAGGTCTGACAACATACAAAAAAAACCATTGACATAGTCTTCTGATTTAAGTATTGTATTCGAGTATGTTTATAATCAGGAGGTTTATATGAGCAATCAAACTACTACACATCATGTGAAAATGACAACAGCAGATCCATCTGGAATTGGTCTATTTGGATTAGCGATGGTAACACTTGTAGCATCATCTCAAAAGTTAGGCTTAACAGATGGCGTTTCACTTGTATTACCGTGGGCAATCTTTTTAGGAGGGTTTGCACAAATCTTTGCTTGCATTCACGATGCAAAGCATAACAATACGTTCGGTACAACAGCATTCGGTGCGTACGGCCTATTTTGGCTAGGTGTTGGAATGACTTGGTTAATTCAACTTGGAGTATTTGGCGAAAAATTAGCACAAGCTGCAGATTCAAAACAGCTTGGTATAGCCTTTATCGGATATTTGATTTTCACAATCTTTATGACAATTGGTGCAATGGAAACACATAAAGTATTATTTATGATTTTCGTCCTTATTGATTTCTTATTTATTGGTCTTTCATTAAGTACTTTAGGTGTTATGCCGCACGCAATGCATAATTTAGCAGCATATTCTGAACTTCTTATTTCATTATTATCTTTCTATGGTTCAGCAGCAGCAGTGTTAAATACACACTTCGGAAAAGTTGTTTTACCAGTTGGAAAACCGTTTGGTATTTTTAAAAAGTAATAAAAAAGCACAGATGATTGTATAGTCATCTGTGCTTTTTTGTATGGAATAAATAAAAATGAAAAATACAATTGAAATTGATTCTCATTATTAATATAATGAGAATGAGAATCATTTATTGTAAGAGGGGGATGCCGAAGTGGCGAAAATTTTAATAGCTTATGCAAGTATGTCAGGAAATACAGAGAGTATTGCTGATTTAATTAAAGTTAGTTTAGATGCCTTTGATCATGAAGTAGTATTGCAAGAAATGGAAGGCATGGATGCTGAAGAATTATTAGCCTATGATGGAATCATTTTAGGATCTTATACGTGGGGCGATGGTGAACTACCATTTGAAGCGGAAGATTTCCATGAGGACTTAGAAAATATAGATTTATCAGGAAAAAAAGTAGCAGTATTCGGATCAGGTGATACGGCGTATGAATTATTTTGTGAAGCGGTAACGATATTTGAAGAAAGGCTTGTAGAACGCGGTGCAGAGCTTGTACAAGAAGGATTGAAAATCGAACTAGCTCCAGAAGATGAAGAGGATGTTGAAAAATGCAGTAATTTTGCAATTGCATTTGCTGAGAAGTTCTAAGAATGGGAGTGTCAACGTGGAGACAATGTTAAGTGCGACCGCTATTACAAAGTTAAGAGATGGAAAGCTTATGTTAGCTACTACATATAATGGATTATTTATTGAACAAGATGGAGAATGGAAACAAATTTTAAATGGTTTTCAAAAACGAATCAGGGATTTACATAGCGAAGATAATGTAGTGTATGGTGTAGGTGACGAAGGGATTTTTATTCGTAGTATGAATGGTGGAGAGAACTGGACGGTTCAGCGTTTTCCAACAAAAGCAACGAGTTGGAATGTATGTAGTAATGTACAAGGAACTGTCATTGCTCATGGAGATAAAACGTTGTATCATTCTAATGATTTTGGTTCGACATGGGAAACCATTCATCCATTTCTTGAGTATGGTGGCGGGGCACCATCTATTCGATCGTTATTTTTATATAAACATTACTTATTTATCGGTACGAAAATACATGCTAAATATGGTGGTGTTTGGCTCTTTAATTTGGAGACACGTAAATTAAAGAGGATTAAAATCGTGATGAATCAGATGATTTCAGCGTTGACTTTACACAATTCTTATTTAGTAGCAGCCAGTGGATCGTGCAAGGGGATTAGTGGGAATATTTCTTTTTGTAAAATAGATGAAAGTATTGAGAGTGAAAAAACATATTGGCACACATGTGAAAGCGAGCAGAAAGCAAGTAGTTATTTAGACTTAAGTGTAGATCAACATGTGCTATATACAACGTCAACGCAAAATAAGGCGGGGATTAGTACTGTTTGTCGTGTACTTCTAGAAGAAGGAATTGTTACAGTATGTGACTCAGTTAAAGGGCATGGCTGGCGTATCGTTAACCAAAAAGAAGGCTATGTTGTAGCTGGATCAGGTGAATTAAAAGCGATGCAGTGGAAGAAAAAAGTTGTTTAGCAAAAAAAACTTTGCTTTTATTATATTGATATGATATATTATATTTAAACCATTTTACTTTTAATAATATAGAGATTTAAATGAGCTGTAACTTCCGAGGAGGATAGCAATGTTAAATCTCCTTAGGGGTTGCAGTTTTTTTATGTCTGAAGTATTATTGTAAAGTGGTTGAAAATGAATATGTACATATAGGTACATTGTAGGAGGATTTTTTACATGCAAAACGGTAAAGTAAAATGGTTTAACTCAGAAAAAGGTTTCGGTTTCATCGAAGTTGAAGGCGGAGAAGACGTATTCGTTCATTTCTCAGCTATCCAAGGCGACGGCTTCAAAACTTTAGAAGAAGGTCAAGAAGTTACTTTCGAAGTAGAACAAGGTAACCGTGGACCTCAAGCTACAAACGTTAACAAGAAGTAATTACGGAAAAAAGAAGGGCTTGCCCTTCTTTTTTTTGCATTTTTATTGAATAACCTTCTATGTACATATCATAATGAGATTGAATTTTCGTTTTTAGACGAAGTATTACATGCATAAAGTGCATGAATAAATAAATACTGAAAATAAAGTATGTGTGTGAAAAGGAATGTAGAAAGAGGTAAATAAATTGGAAAACGTTACACATTTTATTGTGTTTGATATAGAGAGAAATTTCAGGCCGTATAAATCAGACGATCCGTCAGAGATAGTTGATATCGGGGCTGTAAAAATAGAAGCAAGTACAATGAAAGTAATCGGAGAATTTTCGGAGTTAGTAAAACCAGGTGCACGTCTTACTCGTCATACGACAAAATTAACGGGAATTACAAAGAAAGATTTAATTGGTGTGGAGAAATTCCCGCAAATTATAGAGAGATTTATTCAGTTTATCGGAGAAGACTCTCTATTTGTTTCGTGGGGAAGAGAAGATTATCGTTTTCTATCGCATGATTGTACGTTACACGGTGTAGAATGCCCATGTATGGAAAAAGAGAGAAAATTTGATTTACAGAAATTTGTTTTCCAAGCGTATGAAGAACTGTTTGAGAATACACCAAGTTTACAATTTGCAGTAGAACAGCTCGGCTTAACATGGGAAGGGAAGCAACACCGAGCTTTAGCAGATGCTGAAAATACAGCCAAGATACTTCTTAAAGTATATAGCGAGAGAGATATTCATAAACGGTACAAAAGACACGGTGAGCTTGAACTTGTAGAGAACGGAAAACTAACAGAAAAAGCGAAAAAAAAGATGCGAAAATGGGTATTTAAAGAAATGAGAAAAAATACAGAGCGTCCTTTCGTTTGGAGTACATTTGAAAGTAGTGACACGTGGGAAAATATAACGGAAAGATACTATATAAGTGAATCTACAATAGAACTATTGAAAAAGCATTTTCGTACGGCGGTGAGAAAGGCGGAAAGGCAGATTAGGTATTTGGCTGAGATGGAGGAGAATGTAGAGGTTAAATGACATTCTCCTCTACTTCTATCTACATAAATTTTACGTCATCATATTAAATAGGAATTAATTTGTTGGGATTGGGCCATTATAATTGCTTTGAAAATTAAGATGTGGTAAGAATTTTAAAATATATTAATAAGAGCCCATAGTAATGAAAGAGGGTAGAGTTAAATGGAAGCAATCTTTAACATTTTAACCGTCTTAGTTTTTTTGATAATATTTACTACACTATTAGCACTAATTACATTTCCTTTTATAGTAAAAAAAGAATTGGAAAACGCTTAATATATCTTTAAATCGTGGTGTATGAAAGATTAAAATCTAAGAGTAAGGTAAGAGTTTTATACAAGGGAGGTGTGATAGTGATAGACTTAGATATCAAAGATGTCACCGTACAGATGGAATTAAACGGTGTCTTTTGGAATGAGGATGGAATTGCTGAAATGATGGTTACTACAAAAGAAGAGCATTCTCTTCTTCTTCGTCTAGTAGTTGACTTAGAGAGTAAAACTATTAGGGCGACGAGTGCCGAAATAGTGAATGGATTCTGTCTTCTGTGCAAACAGAAAAGGGACGAATGTAGTGAACTGAATGACTTACAAAACAAAATGGATATTTTAGAAGAAGCTTACGATTGGGTGAGAGAGCATCCGGAATATCGTTTTCAATTATCTTTTTACGAGTACAATAAATTTGAGGTAGTGAAGTGAAATTTTCATTTTAATAACATACATAGTGACTACTCTAATGGAAATACGCTTGTACAACAAAGGAAGGAATCTACTAGATTCCGCAACAAATATCATCTTGAGTTAAAAAAATTAAAAAATAAGCATATATTGTTATAAAACAGAGCAACCGATTCTTAGTAGAATCGGTTTTTTTATAAATATCAACTATGCCCCAAATAAAAGAGCGCTTGTTAACAGCGCTCAGGAAAAATAGTTATATGGAAGCATTTATTCAATCCCGTTCGGATCATAAGAATACTGCTGCTTATTCTCAATCCGCTCAATCACATCTTGCAATTCATCCGGCTTCAAAAACTCAATTGGAGAGAAGCCTTTCTCAAACGTAAGTGTATCAGCCTCAATCATTAATACATATCGGTCGTTTACCTTTGCGATATGTATTAAGTCTCCGAAATCAGCAAGCAGGGCCTTCACAGAGATATGATCTGCTTTTAACTTTAATTCCACTTCAGGAGCATGCTCGACGATTTGAGCAGTAGCTTCCATTACTTCTTCTGTTGAAAATTGTTCCATAATTTCACGTTTCGGACTGGCAGCCCATACTTCCATTGCTTGGTCGAATTGTTCGCGTTCTTCCGTACCTTCTTCAAATACATCTTCAATTTGGTCGTATACCATGTCCATTACTTGTGTTTTCATAATTTCAGGCATAGAGCGTTCATATTCGACGAATTTTAAGAAGTCTTCAAAGTAGCGGGCGTGTGATGCTTGATGGATTTTTAGCTCGCCGACTTCGACCATACCTTCTTCAGGCATGTACGGATATTGGATAGATTTCATGTTTTTTGTTGTGATAGCCATTTCAACGTTACGAATCAGTGTGGATTCATCGGAAATAGAAGCGACTTTCGGCTCGAAGTCACATTTCATAACGAAGACGAATGGATCATCAAAGTATTTGCGTAGTTTTGCTTGTGCAATTAAAAATACACCACCGCGTACAGCACTTGTGTCAAGATATGTATAAACGAGAGGTTCGCTCATATCTTTGAAGTTTTCTTTTGTTTCCGCAAAGCGAATGCGATTAAATAGGTTGTAATGAGGGTTTGAATCAAGTTCGTGCCCTTCTTCTACAATGAAGCGACCGATTTTTGTCGGAGCTTGTTCTGTTTTCGCATGACGTTCTACTTTTCGCTTTGAAATTTTTAATAATTCTCCATTCAAAAATTCTTTTAAGGAGCTATCTTCATACTCTTCAGCGTCTAATGTTTGAAAATGTTTGTAGCGCTTATCAACAGCTTCACCTTTTCCTTCTACTTGTACAACATAAAAGGAAAGATAATTTATTTCAAAATCCATATTTATCACCTTGTTTCATTTCATTAACTCTTATCAGTATAGAGATGGAAAAAACTTTCGTCAATTTATATAAGGAAGGGGAAGCCCCCTTCCTTCATATATTTTTTATTTTCGAAATTAAAATCCGTCTTCTAATGCTGAAAATGGAATGTTTAGTCTGTTTTCTATTGTGCGTAAACGTTGGTTTAAGCGGTTTAATCTACGTGTATGACGCTCAACCGTGTTTTCTAATTGACGTACTCTTTGCTCAAGCTCATTTACTCGTCTTTCTAATTGACGGTTTCCAGTACCAGGAAAAGAGATTGGAAGTTGGAATTGTCGATTTTGATCATATGGATTAACTTGTTCTACTGGATCCATATATTGTTGATATTGTGCTTGTAAATCATATTGAGGCTGATAAGCATTTTGGTTATATGGATCGTATGGATTGTAGGGGTACATAAAAACATCCTCCATTTCTTTAAATTAGGTTAATTCACCATAATGTATGTGCAAAAGCGGAGCGGCGGCACGGCAAATACCTATTTATGTTCAAGGGATGTTTCTTTATAAATAAGAATATGGAGTTTTTACATTTGTATTTCTTTTGTTTTATGGTATATACTGGATAAAAGAATGGGGTTACACAAAGGTTACAATTTTATCAAACTCAAACTTTTATGTAAATATGTATAGACATTTACAAAAGAAAAGAGTAATTTATATAGAGTAAAAAATAACTTGTAACATTTTATAAATATATTGTAAAATGATTGTAACAAAACATACATAAAAATGAAATAATACATAAAAGTAATACTGGGGAAAAGGGGAGAGTATATTGTTCCGTAAAGTAAAGGGTATATTAGTTGGGGTGTTATGTGTAGCTGTAGTGAGTGGTTGTGGTACAAAAGTAAGTGATGTTGCATTAGTAAGTGATATTGGTGGCCACACGGTAGAAGCTAAAGCAGAAGTACAAGATTCTATTAGTTTAGTGGATGGTCGTACAGGTACTGAAGTGAAAAAACTAGATTTATCGAGTTTAGGTTATTTTGAAGACGAAGCAAAATTTAAAAAATCGGTAACGAAGGTTGCTAGCGAGGTTGGGAAAAGTGTTGACAAAAAGATGGTTCCTTCACGTGTAGCACCTGATGGAAGTTGGCAAGAAGGAAAACCTTCTTATGAATTAATGGAAAAAGAATTAGTAGATAAATTATTAAACGTTGGTATGTGGGATTCTTCATATCAGTTACCTATTGCTGAGAAAAAGCCTACCGCAACATTAAGTGATGCGCAAGGAAGTGGTACGGTAATTGGTAGATATGAAACGAATTTAGGTGGCTCAACAGGTGGACGTATTGAGAATATTCGTTTGTCAGCAGCGAGCATAAATGGAGTTGTATTAGCAAAAGGAGACCGTTTCTCTTTCAATGCATTAATTGGTGATACAACTCCAGATAAAGGATATCAACTAGGAAAAGAAATTGTAGATGGTAAATTAGTAGATGGATATGGCGGTGGTGTTTGTCAAACATCATCAACATTATACAATGCAGCAGATCAAGCTGGTTTGAAAATGGTAGAGAGAACGACACATTCTAAAACGGTAGGTTATGTTCCACAAGGAAGAGATGCTACAATTGCATATCCATACTTAGACTTAGTGTTTGAAAACACGAATGATGCACCTGTGAAACTTTATATGGGCATTCAGGGCGGAAAGTTAGTTGCTGAAGTACATAAAATGAGATAAGAATAATAGTAGACTGTTTCGTAAAGTCACCTTTTCTGAAAGTTAGAAGAGGGGGCTTTTTTATTATGTAAATAAAAAAAGATTATAAATTCTGACTTTTCTTATTTACATAGGGTGATTTTAGTTGTATCCTTCATAGTAACGGTTATATGTATTGGAAATATATAAGGATAAGGAGATGGAGTTATTCATGGTACAAATTCATCCGAAAACTCGTATTGGTCATGTTGAATTTAAAGTGGTAGATTTAGAGCGCCAAATTGCTTTTTATGAGAATGTAGTAGGCTTAGACGTAATTAAACAAGAGGGGAATAAAGCATATTTATCAGGAAAAGGTGGAAAGAACACGTTACTTGTTCTTGAAAAGTTAGAGGACGGGGTGCTGCAAGAGCCGCGTACGACTGGTATATATCATGTAGCCTTTTTAGTTCCGACTCGTGAGGCCTTTGCTTCGGCATTATTTGGGGTGGTTCGTAATAAGAATGTAATTGATAGCCCAGCTGAACAAAAAGGGCGTTATACATATTCAAATGAAATTTTACCAATTTCAAGGTTTAATAGTGCAAGTGATCATACGTATAGCGAAGCGTTTTATTTACAAGATTTAGAGGGAAATGGTATAGAAATTTATGCAGACCGTCCGCGTGATCAATGGGGAGAAGGACCAGGAGGAAGTACGCCACTTGATTTAAAAGAGCTAGCAACACTCGTTGATTATGAGTTTGATGGCTTACCAGCTGAAACGGTCGTTGGACACGTACATTTACGCATAGCGGATGTAGAGAAGTCTCATGAGTTTTATGTAGAAACAGTAGGATTTGAAGTGCAACAGCGTGAAGATGATTGCTTATTTATTTCTGCAGGAGGATATCATCATCATATAGGTGCAAATACGTGGAATGGTATACATAATCCGCACCCACCAGCACATGCAACTGGACTTAAAGTATATACAATTGTATTACCGCATAAAGAAGCGTTAGATGAAGTGAAAGAAAGGTTAATGGAAAAACAACATAAAGTAAACGAAAGTACAAATGGATTTACAGTAGTAGATCCTAGTGGTATTACTGTAAAGTTTGAAATAGAAACAGCATAAAAGAAGCCGGGAAGTGTATAATCACTTTCCGGCTTCTTTTTGATACGTAATCCAAGTAGCACAAGGATTAAAAAGAAAGGATTTTAATATTTCCATTGCGTATATACTTGTTGAATCAAATTCACCTTGAATGAAAGAGTAGCCGTGTTTATTTGCATACATAGCTTGTTTGAAAACGAGCAGTTTCAGTAAGGGTAAATCTTCTATAGTGTGAGTCCCACACCATCCTAGTTCTACCGTATTATCCTTTTCTGATGTATGGAGGAAAGAGTATGCCATAATTTGATGTTCTTCATCTATAATGAGAAAGCTCCCATCTAGTAGTACATCATCAGCCAAAAGCATCTCTTGCCAAGTTTCGAGAGAGAATGAGGCAACCGGATTTGCTAAGTGAGTATACTCGTAATTCGTTTTTACTAAGTGAGCTAGTTTTTCAAAGAAGCTATTATTGGATACGATATTTGATAACGTTTGTACATGATAATTTGAAGGAAGCATTGTATCGATAGGTATGATTTTTTGTACGTCTAATATCGGCAAAAATGTTCTTCGAATTTCCATAAAATTATCTTCTTCATAATAGGCTTTTAAATGAGCTGATGTTTCCCATACAGAGGTTTGCAATGGTAGTTTGAAGTTTTCTCGTTTTTGAATTTCGTTTAATAAAAATTGTTCAATGTGTAGCCCTGAATAGAAAGGATTCGTATATATTCGAAAGTATGTGCAGTATGGATGGAAGTTATTGCTCCAGGCGAAAAAGATGCCTACTACATCTTTTTTATAGTAGGCAATATATGCACATTTTGTTTTATTACCTCTTAATAAGTTAAATAGATAAGAATCTTCATTGTATAAATCAATAAGTTGTTTTACTTGTAGCTCATTACTTCTACTATATTTCTCTAGAACAAGATTGTTTTCATTGGATGGCTTCTTCATAGCTCAATCCAAAACCGTCTTACTACATTTCCATCTCCCTCAGTGAAATCATCATCACGAAGCCCGCCGTTATGTAAAATTGTTTTTTCTGAAGCTGTATTCACTTCATCGCAAACGACAAGTGCTTTCGTAATGTTTAATTCCTTCGCTTTTTCCAGTGATAACTCTAATAACTTCGTAGCATAACCTTTTCTTCTTTCGGAAGGGCGAATGCCATAACCGATATGACCGCCAGCGTTAAATAAATGTTCGGTTAAACTATGGCGTATATTAACAGCACCTACAATTTTATTTTCATCTGTAACGAGCCAATACGTAGAGTCTGGTACCCAAGATTTAGGAAGGTTTACTCCGTTATGTGCATCGAGTAATTCTTGAATCATAGTGGGGAAGTTAGAAGGGTCTTTTGAAATAACCCAGGGAATCATCGTTTCACCACTATTTTTCCATTCGTTATAAAAATCTAAGTATTCGTCTTGTAAATCGGTAGTAGGTGTAAGTAAAGAGACGTTCATTGTTGGTAAGCTCCTTTATTTATGTAGTATGTATAAAAAATTACGAAACTAAATGAAAGCGTTTTCTAAACTTTCTCAACCTCATTTCATGTAATCGACCTTTGTTTTTTAAGAAAATTAGTGGAAGTTTAAAATTAGAAGCTATTCATTTTATGTTAATATTAAAAATATTAACATAAAACAGTCGGAATATTAAGAGTATTTTGATGGAATTCCTTCATATTGATAAAAGGATGTGTGTGATAATTTTTGTTTTATCTATCTATAATGAATGAAAGGGGGAAGGGCTCGTGAGTGTAAATTTTGATTTGATTATACGAATCGGTGTTGCCGGTTTGTTAGGAGCAATAATCGGTATTGAAAGGGAAATTCGATCAAAAGAAGCTGGATTAAAGACTCATTTCCTCGTAGCGGTAGGGAGTGCTTTAATAATGGTCGTTTCAAAATATGCCTTTTCAGATATTATGAATGAAGAACATATGGCTCTTGATCCGAGCCGTATTGCAGCACAAGTTGTTAGTGGAGTAGGTTTTTTAGGTGCAGGTACAATTATTATTCAAAAACAGGCGGTAAAAGGTTTAACGACAGCGGCTGGTTTATGGGCTACAGCAGGAATTGGATTAGCAATTGGTGCTGGTATGTATGTGGTAGGAATTGGAGCGACGATTCTCGTTTTAATTGGTTTAGAGATTGTAAGTCGTATTTTTAAGGTGCAATTTTTATTTCCGCAAAATATAACGGTACAAATGTGTATAAATAAGCATGAAGCGGTACAACAAATATTAGAAACGCTACAAGTGAAAGGTATTCCAATACTTTCATATGAAGTGGAAGCTTTACAGCAAGGTACAGAAACTATTTATAAGGTAGGGATGCAACTGAAAAATATATCGTCAAAAGAAAAGAATGAGTTTATTCAGCATATGCAAACATTACCGGAAGTTACATTCATACAGTTAAAATCATAGTGTTGAAAACGAGGATAGATGTAGCAGGAATTTCGCTATTATCTATCTTTTTTTGATATAAAACGCACGTAAAGTCAAGTGTTAATTTTTACGCGGCATGGATACATGTGTGAACGTTACCTTATTTTTTCTCAATACAGAATAAATAATCAGAATAGTAAAATAATGGAGCGGGACACTAAAAAATGTAAGGTAGGGGAGAGTATGAAAGGCTATTCAAAAAAAATGTTAGTAGGGGTAAGTTTTGCTAGTTTAATGTTAGGTAGCTTGCAAGGAAACATATCGGCGGAAGATACTAAGGGAGGGCAAGTTTCTTATCGAAATGTGCTCAAAATGGAACCGGTTGGTGTACAACTTCCAGTGCAAGAGTTAGCTCATTCATCGAAAGTGCTAGAAAATAAATCTTTTGAGAAAAGGATACAATTTGCTGATTTATCGCAAAGACCACCTGAAGTAAAAAAGGAAAGTAAGCAATTAGCGGTAGCGAAAACTTATACAATTGCTGAATTAAATCAATTAAGCAATCAGCAGTTAGTAGATTTACTTGTAACAATCGATTGGGAGCAAATTACGGGATTATTTCAGTTTAATAAAGACAGCCTTGCATTCTATCAAAATGAAAGTAGGATGCAGGCGATTATTGATCGATTGAAGCAGCAAGGACAAGCTTATACAAAGGATGATTCAAAAGGGATTGAAACATTAGTAGAGGTATTGCGCTCTGGGTTTTATTTAGGGTTTTACCATACAGAATTAAGCAAATTAAATGAACGAAGCTATCATGACAAGTGTTTACCTGCATTGAAAACGATTGCTAACAACCCAAATTTCAAACTTGGTACATTAGAACAAAATAAAGTTGTATCATCATATGGAAAATTAATAGGAAACGCTTCTAGTGATGGGGAAACGATTTCATCGACTGCGAACATTTTCAAACAATATAATGATAATCTTTCTATATTTATAGATAATCGTTCAGCAGGTAATGCGGTGTACGATATTATGCAAGGGGTAGATTATGATATTCAATCGTATTTATATGACACGGGAAAAGCACCGAAAGATACACTATGGTATCAAAAAATAGATCGTTATATTAACGAATTAAGTAGATTCGCGTTAATAGGAACGGTTACAGAGAAAAACGGATGGCTTATTAATAATGGTATTTATTATACAGGTAGACTCGGTACATTCCATAGTACAGGGACGAAAGGGTTACAAGTTTTAACAGATGCGATGAAAACCTATTCGTATTTAGGTGAGCAATATTTCGTAGCAGCTGAGCAAATTACAACGAATTATGGCGGGAAAGATGCAAATGGGAACGTTGTCAATTTAGATCAAATAAGAGAAGAGGGTAAGAAAAAATATTTGCCGAAAACGTATACGTTTGATGATGGGGCAATTGTGTTAAAAGCTGGAGACAAAGTGACAGAAGAAAAAGTAAAACGTCTATATTGGGCGGCAAAAGAAGTGAAGGCACAATTCCATCGTACGGTTGAAAGTGATCAACCTTTAGAAAAGGGAAATCCTGATGATGTATTAACGATGGTTATTTATAATAGTCCAGCTGAATATCAATTTAACCGTCAATTGTACGGGTATGAAACGAATAACGGCGGTCTTTATATAGAAGGAACAGGTACGTTCTTTACTTATGAACGTACGCCAGAAGAAAGTATTTATAGTTTAGAAGAATTGTTCCGACACGAGTTTACACATTACTTACAAGGTAGATATGAAGTGCCAGGACTTTGGGGGCAAGGTAAGATTTATGAGAATGAGAGATTATCTTGGTTTGAAGAAGGGAATGCTGAGTTTTTTGCAGGTGCAACGAGAACAGATAATGTTGTACCGAGAAAGAGTATTATAGGCGGATTATCTTCAAATCCAGCGGAACGTTATACGGCAGAGCGAACGTTAAATGCAAAGTATGGAACGTGGGATTTCTATAATTATTCCTTTGCATTACAATCATATATGTACAATAAGAGATATGATATGTTTGACAAAATTCATGATATTATTAGAAAAAATGATGTAACAGCATATGATGCATACCGCTCTGCTTTAAGTAAAGATGCGAATTTAAATAAAGAGTATCAAGATTATATGCAAAAGTTAGTCGATAACCGTGAGAAATATAATGTTCCATTAGTATCAGATGATTATTTAGCAACTCACGCATCAAAACCAGTTTCAGATATTGCGGCAGAAATTACAGCAGAAGCAAAATTAAGTAATGTATCAGTTAAGAAAAATAAATCACAGTTCTTTAATACATTTACACTACAAGGAACGTATACAGGTACTGCTGCAAAAGGGGAATATGAAGACTGGAAAACAATTACACAAAATGTGAATGATACGTTAAAACGTTTAAGTGCAAAAGAATGGACAGGTTATAAAACTGTAACAGCTTACTTTGTAAATTACCGTGTGAATACATCAGGACAATTTGAGTATGATGTTGTGTTCCATGGGATTAATACAGAAGAAGGTGCTGTCAATAAAGCACCGGTCGCAGTTATAAATGGTCCATATAGTGGAAATATAAATGAAGCAATTTCATTTAAAAGCGATGGATCAAAAGATGAAGATGGGAAAATTTTTGCTTATAAATGGGAGTTCGGTGATGGTACTGTAAGCAATGAACAAAATCCGACTCACGTGTATACAAAAGAAGGAACATATACGGCAAAATTAACAGTAACAGATGATAAAGGATTAACTAATACTGTTACAACGACTGTAACGGTTCAAAAGAAAGAAGATAACAGTGTAGAAAAAGAACCAAACAATTCATTCCAAACAGCAAATAAACTGCAATTAAATCAAGTTTTACGTGCTAGTTTAGGAAATGGTGATACGAGTGATTTCTTTGAAATAAATGTGGAAACTGCGAAAAATCTACAAATTAATGTGACGAAGGAAAATAATATCGGAGTAAACTGGGTTCTTTATTCGGAAGCAGATTTAAATAATTATGTTACGTATGCCCAGCAAGAGGGGAATAAGTTAGTAGGAAGTTATTACACGTATCCAGGAAAATATTATTTACATGTGTATCAGTATGGCGGGGGAACAGGGAATTATACGGTAGAAGTAAAATAGAAAAAGAGAAATTGTCTTTCAATGAATGGAAATCAATTTAAGCCTATATCACGTAATGCAGGTTACAATATCAGTTATGAAGTTAAAAATTGGTATCTTTATGAATAGTAAAAAGTTAATATTTCAAATGAAAAAATAACTGTAGGTAATGTATCTAATGATATTAAGAAATTAAGTATCAAGAGACCTTATCTTGAAGTTAAGTAGATATAATCAGTAAATGAGATACAATCTATGAATTATTATTTCATAGAGATGTGAGCAAAGTAATAAAATTTATGTGTGTTTGATTTAATTAAAGGACCAGAGTGTATCCATAAAAACAGATAAACTTTGGTCCGTATTACTTTTAATTTATTCACGAAATCAAGAGGATTAATAAGTCAAGTAGCAGCATTTTTGAAATTTATTTAATAAGTTAAGTAGTAAAAATTTTATCATGTAAATAATTCCGTCATATTAGCAGGGGATACTAATGGAAAATCGTGTACCTTGACCTAATTTACTCTCTATCTCTATATCACCATTTAATTCTTTAATAATACTATAAGCAATCATAGTACCAAGTCCAGTCCCTTTTTCTGTTGTTGAATAGAATGGCAAAGCAATCCGCTTTATTTGTTGAGAGGACATTCCAATCCCTGAATCAATAATATCGATTATAATATTATCTTTGATTTTCTGTATATTTATTTGTAATACTCCACCATTTATCATGGCCTCAATTCCATTTTGTATGATGTTGTTTAGACAGAGTCTGAATTTTTCGGGGTCTCCATTTATATAAAAGGAATCTGTACTATTTTGTTTTATTTCAACTTTGTATGATAGAGCAAGTGGTGAATTAGTGTCTTTCACTTGATTTAAAATATGATTAATGTCTATTTTCTCTTTTAGGGTGTTCTGTGGTTTTGTTAAAGATAAATAGTTATTAATCGTAGATTGTATTTGCTGCATTTCAATTAACATGATTTCTAAGTACTGATCCTGAGGTAGCTTAGAGGCATGTTTTTCATTTAACAATTGAGTGAATCCATGTACTGTGGTTAGTGGATTGTGGATTTCGTGTGCAATGGACGCCGCTAGTTCGCTAGCTATATAAAATTTTTCAGCCCGTTGCAGCTTTTCTTTCATTTTATATTTCTCAATCATTCCCTCTATTAAATACACTGATAATAATACTGTGAATATATTAATGATTATATAATTTAATAAAAATTCTATGAGAGTAGAGTCTATTTTATTACCTGTATGTATTTGAGTTACAATACCGCAGATAGAAAGTGAAGTTGTACATACTAAAATAAGAAGCAAGCTTAATAATATCTTTTTTTCTTTAACATACATAGGTAATAAGTAACGAAAGAGCATTGTTATAACAGAAATAATAGTAAAGATAATAAATGATGGAAGAACGCCATTTCCGCCTAAGTAAAATCGATAAGAAAGATATAAAATTCCTATAAAAACAATGTTTTTTGTATTTCCATATAGAAAAACGAATATGATAGGAATAAAACGTAAATCATAAATAAATCCAGCATGTAAATGAAAAGGAAAAGTCATGCAAAAAATAATAGCAATGGAGGAAAAGATAGCAATCAATATATTATTACATGTTATTTTTTCTTTAAATTCTAGCCAAAATACGTGGTAGCTAAGGATACAAATTATTATTATAAAGGTATTTAATAAAAGAGTAGATATTCCCATAGTTTTGCATCTCCGATAGTTTGTATATTGGATTATGTACGAGTTAAACTTAGATGTTTAGTATCAGTAGACTTTCTATCTAAAAAAGGAAGGGCGCTTGAAAAAGTACTATTATATTACTCGTATTAGAATTGATAAGGAAGTTAGAAAAAATAATAGATAAAAAATCTACTTAGATATTTATGCATATGAAACTAGAAATTGACTTTTATATAGGTAAAATTGGGATTGAGTTACTAATAAAATAATGGGTTTTTAAGTGTGAATATTCTGTGAAAATAATATATCTTGTGAATCTTATTTTGTAGCCTTTGTTATATTAACATGGAATATATCAAATTATAAAGTGGAAATTTCAAAATTTTTCATTAGTATATTTTATCTAAAATGGAAACGATATTTATTTGAGTGCTTTGGTACTTAATTGTATGAATTCTTGTTAAAAAAGACTTTGAAATTTACATGTTCTTTTTTATGAATCGTAATACTGTAGCTTTATCAATGTGAGTTCTTCAATAACCATTAAGGTATAAAGTTAAGATATATAGGTTTAAAGATATGAATTATTACATAAAAACGTATTTGAAAAAGAATGTATGATGGTAATAGATTACAAACATCAAGGGGGAACTTAAAATGAAGTTAAATAAATTAGTGCTTAGTTGTGGAGTAATTTCAGCATTAACACTTGGAGTGTTAGGGAATAATACTTATGCTGAAGAAGTACACAAAACGAATGATACAATTCATGTAGTTGAACATGTTTCTGCAGACTTATTATTAACTCAAACAATGGATTATAGTGGCGAGGCTGTAACTTCTTTTGTATATGATGGGAGTACTGATTTAAGCTTCTTTATGAAAAATAATGGCCAAAATACAATGGGATATAGTGTGAAAGGCCCAAATACAGAGCTAATTGTTGGTGGTTATATAAAACCTGGAGAACAACAAATTAATGTTACAAATGTACGGAATGCTTTGTCTCCATTACCGATCGGAACATATAAAATTTACGTTTCAAATGATGATGGTTCTAAGGGGCAATTCAAAGTTTCAGTAAAATCTATGAATTAAATTTAAAACGCTTTGTTTTTATGTTGATTGAATCTTTACTTATTGGAAAGAAACTAAATTGAATTGAGAATTACCGATAAAAATAAAAACGAGCATCTTATCTAATTGTGAGAGGATGCTCGTTTTTTGCTATTAAACAAAAAACAATTACTTCCAACCACTTATCAATACATTTTGATATTTCCATTGCTAATCTACTAGTTTGTGTCAACGAGAGAATGTCTACTATAAAAGATAATTATTTACATTGTTTAATAATTACTTAATATATTATTAAGTTGGTTACCTTACAAAAATGTAAGGTTATTTCAATTGACACTCATATATATAAGTAACTATACTAGTTACACAATGTTGGTGAATATATTTAATAGTTTCAATCTATAAGTGTATGTCTGAAGATTCTTTTCGGAATAATAGTTCGATTTAAATTTATTCATTTGTAATATAGTGTTAGTGCCAACGTAATCTATTCTTTATTCTAAGGAGTATTATTTAAAGATTAACTATAAATGATGTATTTACTAACTTGTAATAAATTTTTAGAGGTGCTAAATTTTGAAGAACAAATTAATTGCTACAGGAATTCTTGCTGGAAGTCTACTATCTTATTCTTCTAGTATTTTTGCAGATACTCACAAATTCCCAGATGTTCCTGCATGGGCTGACAAATCAGTTACTTATTTAGTTGATAAGCAAGTATTGAGTGGTTATCCAGATGGAACTTTTGGTTCAAATGACACATTAGATAGAGCTTCTGCAGCAACCATTATGACAAAGGCTCTTGGTATACACATTGATTTAAATGCAAAACCATCTTTTAAAGATTCACAAAACCACTGGGGAACTCCTTATATTGCCGCAGCTGAAAAGGCAGGAATAATTAAAGGTGAAGGAAATGGAATATTTAATCCTTCTGGAAAAGTTACTCGTGCTGCTATGGCTACTATGCTAGTGAATGCATATAAACTACAAAATAAAAGCACTAACAATGGACAAAGTAAATTTGAAGATTTAAAGGGACATTGGGGTGAAAAGTTCGCAAATACCTTAATTAATTTAAAAATTTCAGTTGGTACAGATAATGGTTGGCAACCAAATAGATTCATAACACGTGCTGAAGCTGCACAACTAACCGCAAAAACAGATATGCTTCAATATAGTCAAAGTAATCCTTTAGAAAATAAAGCAATAATTATTGATCCCGGACATGGCGGCGAAGACCCTGGAAAAAACACAAAGGGATTACCTGAAAGTAAGATTGTACTAGACACTTCTTTACGTCTACAACAATTGCTTGAAAAACATACTCCATTTACAGTTTTACTAACTCGTGAATCTGATACTAGACCTGGAAATGATCAAAAAAGCTCTTTACAGGAACGTGTTAAGTTTGCTAAGCAAAATCAGGGTGATATCTTTATAAGTATTCATGCAAATGCTTTTAACGGTAATGCAAAAGGGACAGAAACATACTACTATAAATCTTCTAAATCTGAAAAAACAAATCCTCATGTGGAAGAAAGTCGTGTTTTAGCTGAAAAAATTCAAACACGATTAGTAGACGCACTTCAAACACGTGATAGAGGTGTTAAACATGGAGATCTTCATGTTATAAGAGAAAATGACATGCCAGCTGTGTTAACGGAACTTGCTTTTATAGATAATGGTATCGATTATAGTAAGTTATCTACAGAAAACGGAAGGCAGATTGCAGCAGAAGCCATTTATGAGGGGATTTTAGATTATTATGAATGGAAAGGAAATAATGTATCTGAATATAGGTTGCAATAAGTAAATGAAAATATAGTAATTCTCGAAATAAAGAATTCTATAATTTTTTTGCACTTTTTTAAACAAGAATTTTAAATATGTATTTAAAATTCTTGTTTAAATCGTTATTATGTGTTTTAATAATATTGATAATAGTTATCAGTAAAAAAGAGATGGAAATTAGCAAAACAAGTGTTGATAGTTATTGTCATAAAGATTAATAAATTTCTACATTGTAACGTTATGAACCTATCTCTAGTATTGAGAGCTAAAAATAATACGTTTATATCTTATAAATGTTTAAAAAGGAGTGGTTGTCTGTATGAAAAAAGCAAATGGAATAGCTAAAAGTGTTGCGGTAGCGTCCGTTATTATGTCTGGATCACTTGGTTTACAAGCAACA
The DNA here is from genome assembly GCF_040459695.1 of Bacillus cereus group sp. RP37. Taxonomy (NCBI): domain Bacteria; kingdom Bacillati; phylum Bacillota; class Bacilli; order Caryophanales; family Bacillaceae; genus Bacillus; species Bacillus cereus group sp. RP37. The sequence goes on from NZ_JARVHP010000001.1 coordinate 1,959,842, forward strand.
TCTGCATTTGCAGATTCTAAAGGAACTGTAGAAAATCTTCAAAATGGTGGAAAAGTCTATAATAGTTTTAAAACTACTTATGACATGAAGCAGAATATCAAAAATTCAATAAAGGTTTCTTTTATTGAGGATCCTTACGCAGACAAAAAGATTGCAATTGTTACCACTGATGGTAGTAATATAGATGCTAAATATACAATTAATGGCGGATACTATAACGCAGGTTTAAAATGGCCATCGGCGTATCATACGGAAGCAGAAATAACAAGTGGTGATAGCGCTCAATTTCATAAAGCTGCCCCAGTTAATACAATGACTTCAGCAAAGGTTACTTCCGAGGTTGGGTATACACTTGGTGGAAGTGTTAAAGTTGGAGTAAATGATAAAGGACCCAATGCCGATGCGAGTATTACGGGTAGCTTTGCTTGGAAAGAAAGTGTATCTTACGATCAAGTAGACTATAAAACGGTATTAGAGACTCACACAGATAAAAAATTAAATTGGAAAGTAGGATTCCAATCATTTAATTACCCGGAGTGGGGAATTTATAATCGTGATTCATTTAATACTTTCTACGGTAATCAACTATTTATGAAATCACGTAGTTATAATGAAGGAATGAATAATTTTGTTTCAAAAGATACAGTACCAGCTTTAACAGGGTATGGTTTTTCTCCTAATGTAGTAGCGGTTATTACTGCTGATAAAACAGAATCTACATCAAATTTAAAAATAACAAATCGTAGAATTTCAGATCAGTACAATATTGAATGGGTAAGTTCAAAATGGTGGGGAACAAATAATAAAGATACATATAATGAGTTCTTTACAAACAACTATAAATTAGACTGGAAAAACCATCAAGTTACTCTTGATAACCAAAAAGCCCTTGAAGAACAAATGAGTAGTATCAACAATGTGAATAATCAACTTAACAAAGGAAAAGGGAAATTATCTTTTTCAATGAATGGAAGCCAACTCAAAGCGACATCTAGCAATGCTGGTTATGGTATCAGTTACGAAGATAAAAATTGGGGTATCTTTGTAAATGGTGAAAAGGTCTACACGTTTAATGAAAAAACAACTGTAGGCAATATCTCAAATGACATTAACAAATTAAATATCAAAGGACCTTATATTGAGATTAAACAAATCTAATCAGTAAATGAAGTACAATTGATGGATAATTATTTCATCAAAATATGAGTATAAAGATTTATTTTAAATCTGCATAATGTAATGAAAGGACCAAAGTTTATCTGTAAAAACAGATAAACTTTGGTCCTTATTATTTTTTGTTCATTCTTATACTCAATTAGAAAGGAGCGTGAAGTATTTGAAAGTTGTTCATGCTACACAGCGGGATGTCGTTTTAAGTATGGTGTTTATTTTTATTTCATTTTTAAATGAATTCTTTGTATGATGACCTAGGATAGGAGAGTTTCGGGAGATGTTTCTTTTTGAGGCTTACGTTGTGTGGTGAATAGTTTAAAGTAATCAAGACTTCATCGGTTGTTAAGTTAATACTTTAAATATATAATTAAATTTCATTAAAAAGATACTCTATTCAAAGTCCTTATTGGATTTTTGAAGTGAAATATATATTATTTGAGGTGTGTGAAATGGGGAAATCTCGAGAGCAGACGATGGAAAATATTTTGAAAGCTGCTAAGAAAAAATTTGGAGAGCGTGGTTATGAAGGTACGAGCATACAAGAAATTGCAAAAGAAGCGAAAGTGAATGTTGCTATGGCTTCTTACTATTTTAATGGGAAAGAAAACCTATATTATGAGGTGTTTAAGAAATATGGCCTTGCTAATGAGTTACCTAATTTTCTTGAGAAGAATCAATTTAATCCTATTAATGCTCTAAGAGAATATTTAACAGTCTTTACTACACATATAAAAGAAAATCCTGAAATTGGCACATTAGCATATGAGGAGATTATTAAGGAAAGTGCAAGATTAGAAAAGATTAAACCGTATTTTATAGGTAGTTTTGAACAGTTAAAAGAAATATTGCAGGAGGGGGAAAAACAAGAAGTATTTCATTTTTTCTCTATAAATCATACGATACATTGGATCACTTCTATTGTTTTATTTCCAAAGTTTAAAAAGTTCATTGATTCTTTAGGACCAAATGAAACGAATGATACAAATTATGAATGGATGCCAGAAGACTTGGTGAGCAGGATTATTTCTGCTTTAACAGATAAGCCTAACATGTAAATTATTCATTGTTTATGAATTTTAATTTTCCTATTAAAAAGCTTAATTTCTCAATGTATTGTAGAGGAATTAGGCTTTTTTGGACACTTCATTCTTAAATTGTTTTATGATTTATTGTTTATTACATTTGAAATGACTTTTAATGTGTATAAGCACGTGATAAGTAAATTAAATAAACAAAGGCCCTGTAAAAAATACAGGGCCGGATACAGGGTTAAGGGAACGCATAGTTTCTTAGTAATATAGTAGCATAAACTTTTCATGTGACTACATAAGAGTTTTGACAAATTTAAGAACAAGATAGAGAGTTTTTAAGAATAAATACAGTACTGAAAATCAGGATTGTGATTTAAATATTTGCGTGGTTATATGGTTAAAAAACAGATGAGTATTTTAATCATAATAACTTTTAGGAATGTATATTGAAGAAATATTTTTTGATTAGGTTAAAAGAGAACTCTGTCAATTTAATATACGTTATATCCAAATAACTTTAGATTTTCTCCAGATTCTGAAATAATCTTCTCAAATCGTAATCCTACTTTTTCTAAAAGCTTTCCTGAATTGATGTTATCGATAGTAGTAATTGCTACTATTCGTTTCAGTCCGAGCTGTTGTACACCGTATTCGATTACCGCAGAAGCTGACTCGTAGCCATACCCCTTTGAACGAAATTTCTCTAAAAAGGCAAAACCGATATCAACATCTTCTAATGAATCTCTTTTAATAAGGCCGCACATACCAAGTGGTGTGAGATCCTCTTTTCGTTCAACTAAATAAAGACCAAAGCCCATTTTATTATACATATCTACGGGTCCGTTTAAGATGTATTTTTGGGCATCTTCTAAATTTCTAATGCCTTTATCACCGATAAATTGAATCCATGCAGGATCATTTACTAGTTCAAGAATAAATGGAGCATCTTTAATTTCGAACCAGCGAAGAACGAGGCGTTCAGTTTCAAGAACTATCAATCTATTGCACCACCTTTAAAAGTTATAACAATTAGTATGGATTGTGTAATGCAAAAGTGCAACATATTTTAATGGGGCTTTGTTTGTTCACATAAAGTTCGTTTGTTTTGTATAAAAGGATATTTTATAATTAGATTTGATTGTAAAGAGTGAGATGCTTATACAATGACTCCTAGGTGACTAGGAGTTTTTACTATATAACTATCATTATTACTAAATATGACACACTACACATTCTACTCAAGGAGGTACATAATGAAGAAATTATATAATGCATCGTTTACGTATTTGATTATCGGTTTATTATCAGGAATTTTCGCTAGGGAGTATGGAAAGTATAAGGGGATTGTAGGATCTACTTTGTTAAATCTTTTGCATACACATACACTTGTACTTGGCTTTTTCTTCTTCTTAATTGCTTTAGGATTAGCAAAAGTATTCGCGTTTCATGAAGCGAAAAGTTTTAATAAGTGGTTTGTTGTACATAATATCGCATTAATTTTAATGTTAGGTTCATTGGCAGCAAGAGGGCTTCTTCAGTTAAATGGAGCGGACTTTAAAGGGTTAACTTATATTGTTGGTTTTTCTCATTCGTTGATGGCAGTTACTTTAATTTGGTTTATGTTGTTAATAAAGAAGTCGTTTAAAATATAGTTTTATAGAAAAGAACTTGCAATATTTATTGCGAGTTCTTTTTGTTTATTCGACAGTAGGAAACGAATTTTATATGTATAAAACTTGAATTATTTAATTTTTCGGATTATTATGTATAAAATAGTTAACATATTTTGTAATTCGAATGTATAGAAAGAAGGAGAGTGTACAATGGGCATAACGGTAGAGCGTTTAGTAAATGAATTAAAGGGAGTACTTCCCGAAGATCGAGTAGTTGTAAATACGACAGTAAGAGAGTTACATAGTAAAGATGAATCTTATCATACTAGTAGTTTACCTGATGTAGTTGTTTTTCCGAAAACGACTGAAGAGGTTAGTAGAATAATGAAAGTGGCGGGTGAGCATAAAAAACCTGTCGTTCCTTTTGGGGTAGGCTCTAGTTTAGAAGGACACGTTATTCCATATGAAAAAGGAATTACAATGGATTTTTCTCTTATGAATAAAATACTCGAAATAAGAGAGAAAGATTTTCTTGTGAGAGTACAGCCGGGAGTGACTCGCTCTCAGCTTAATAAAGAATTGAAAAAGTATGGATTGTTTTTTAGTGTAGATCCAGGTGCAGATGCAACGTTAGGTGGAATGGCTGCTACAAATGCAAGCGGAACGACAGCGGTGAAGTATGGGGTAATGCGTGATCAAGTTCGTGATTTAGAAGTTGTTCTTGCTGATGGAGAAGTAATACATACCGGGAATTTAGCGGCGAAGTCATCATCAGGTTATCATTTAAATGGTATTTTCGTAGGTTCAGAAGGGACGCTTGGATGTTTTACGGAATTAACTGTAAAAGTATACGGTATACCAGAACATGTTATGGCCGCGAGAGCGTCGTTTCCGGCTATAAATGATGCAGTAGAAGCTGTTATTAACATACTGCAAGCCGGTATTCCGATTGCGAGAATTGAACTCGTTGATGAACTATCTATGAAACAAGTCAATCATTACAGTGAAACAAGTTACAGAGAAGAACCTACATTGTTTTTAGAGTTTCACGGTAATGAAGCAGGGCTAAAGCAAGATATTGAATTTACGAAGGAAATTGTTTTTGATCATAAATGTAAAGAAGTTGCTTTTGAAACGGAAACTGCAGCGAGAAATAAATTATGGGATGCACGGCATAACCTAGCATACTCTTACGTTCATAGTTATCCTGGCAAAAAACTTATGAGTACAGACGTATGTGTACCAATTTCAGAATTGGCTGGGGCAATTCAACATGCGAAAGAGACATTAGATAAGGTTGGCCTTGTTGGCGGTATTCTTGGCCATGTAGGAGATGGGAATTTCCACGTGCTCTTAATGGTTGATCCAAACGATAAAGAAGAAGTGGAAAAGGCAGACGAAATAAATGAAAGTATCGTTTTATATGCTCTTAAACGAGGGGGAACGTGTACGGGAGAACATGGCGTTGGAATCGGAAAACGGAAGTATCAAGAAGAAGAACATGGGGCGGCATTACTCGTAATGGAAAAAATAAAAAAAGCTCTTGATCCGCAAAACATTTTGAATCCGAATAAAGTTTTTCAGTTGAAGGATAGGGGATGATGGGGTGAAAGTACTAGAAGCGATAAGTAATATAGCTGGAAAGTATTTTGCATTTTGGGTTATTTGTATTGCAGCTATTGCATATTTCATTCCTGGACCATTTCTCGGGTTAACTAGTTACATAACAATTTTACTCGGGGTTGTAATGTTTGGGATGGGATTAACACTAAAAGCTGTTGATTTTAAAATCATTGCTACAAAACCATTGCCAGTTATTATCGGTGTATGTGCTCAGTTTATCATTATGCCACTTGTCGCATACGTACTAGCCTACGTTATGAATCTGCCAGCTGAGTTAGCAGCTGGATTAGTGTTACTCGGTTCAGTACCGGGTGGCACTGCATCAAATGTTATGGTTTATTTAGCAAAAGGGAACTTAGCGTTGTCTATTGCAATGACGTCATTATCAACGTTACTAGCACCAATTGCTACACCTCTTATTTTATTATTACTTGCGGGACAATGGATGCCAGTGAATGCTATTTCTATGTTTCTTTCTATCGTACAAGTTATTATCCTACCTATTATTTTAGGATTAGTAGTGAAGAAGTTTTTCCCTACAACTGTTACGAAAGGAATGACTGTTATTCCTTTAATATCAGTTGTAGCAATTATCATTATAGTTTCAGCGGTGGTTTCAGCGAATGTAAGTAGCATTACTTCTTCAGGTCTTCTTATCTTTATCGCCGTTATGCTTCATAATGCATTTGGTTTTTTACTCGGATATATAACAGCGTTCGTACTGAGACTAGACGAAGGGACAAGAAGAGCTATTTCAATAGAAGTAGGAATGCAAAATTCAGGCTTAGGTGTTGCGCTGGCAACAGCACATTTTGGACCAGCCGCTGCACTTCCAAGTGTATTAGCAGCAGTATGGCATAACATTGCAGGACCGATTTTAGCAACCATCTGGTCAAAAAATGCAAAGAATACTTTCAGGGATGAAAATTTATCGGTAAATATAGAAAAATAGGAATGATAAAGAATGCAAAAACGTATTGTACATTTTGAAGGACTTGTTGTTTTCTTAGCTACGATCTATACATATTCGATATATGAATATAGTTGGATTATATTTTGGGTATTCCTTTTAGCACCGGATTTATCAATGTTAGCGTACGGTATAAATAATCGTGTTGGTGCTAAAATTTATAATATATGTCACACATATATTATATCTATATTAATAGCTATCATAGGTGTCTATTTTAAGATAGATACCGTTATAATGATTGGCTTAATATGGACAGCACATATTGGGATGGATCGAATGTTTGGATATGGATTGAAATATGAGACGGATTTTAAAGATACTCATATTCAAAGGTTGTAAATTGTATTGGGAAGAGGGATATATTGAAACAGAGAATTACTATTGAAGAATATAACACCAAATGGGAAGGTGAATTTAATAAGCTACAAACTTTCATTAACGATGTAATGGAAGACAGCATTTTATCCATTGAACATGTTGGAAGTACATCTATTAAAGGACTTGCATCGAAGCCAATATTAGATATTGATATAGTAATAGAAGAGTACAAAATTTTTCCTGGAGTAGTAAAAAAGCTTGAAGCCATAGGATACTATCATCAAGTGGAATGGAGCTTTAAAGGAAGAGAGGCGTTTGGCAGAAAGGATGCTTTCGTTCCTTGGGGCGGGGAAAGTACAGTTTGGATGCAACATCATTTGTATGTATGTGACCAAGATAGCGAAGAGCTAAGAAGACATATAGTATTTCGGGATTACCTTCGTGAACATGAAGATGTTGCTTTTGAATATGGACGTTTAAAGGAAGCGTTAGCAAGAGAGTCAAAAAGTAGAACGAGCTATAGTAAAGGTAAGACGGAATTTATTACAAATATATTAGAAAAGATAAACTAAGGCAGCATGGAATACATGCTGCCTATTCTTTTGAAATAGAACGCTGCCATTATAAAACAAATACAAACTGGCCCTGTTGAATGCTACGAGACTTAAATATAATGAGAAATAAAAGACCGGAAAAGAGGGAGATTATGTACATACCAAAATATTTCGCAATACAAGATGAAGAGATGAAGTACGAAATAATGGAACAAAATAGCTTTGCGACATTATTTTCTCAACATAACGGGGAACCATATGCAACGCATTTACCGTTGTTATTAAATAGGGAGACTCTTACTTTACATGGTCACTTCGCACGGCCGAATGAACAGTGGAAAGATAGTGGAAATCAGCAAGTACTAGCTATATTTCAAGGGCCGCATAGTTATATCTCTCCGTCATGGTATGAAACAAACAATGCAGTACCAACATGGAATTACGTTGCTGTACATGTATACGGTGAATTAGAAATTGTTGAGGATGAACAGGAATTAATAGACTCTCTTCAAAAATTAGTACATAAATATGAAGATTCAAAGAGCACGTACTCACTAAACGATGTAGATCCGAATTATATGGCAGGATTAAGTAAGGGGATAGTTGGTTTTAAAATTAAGATTAGTAAAATAGAAGGAAAAGCGAAGTTAAGTCAAAATCATTCTGTAGAGAGACGGAATGTAGTTGTGGAGGAACTTGAGAAAGTTGGTAGTGAGGGGAGTAGGGGGATTGCGGAGTTGATGAGAAGTTTTTTGTAATAAGTAAGAGGGGCGATGAAAGAATCTTTTAATTTTATCAAAAAAATATGGGTTTAATAATGAGGGAGTGAGTATATTAGTCAAAGCATTTAGAGTTGAATGTTATTAAATGAATTCCCACTAAAAAGAAAGCTGTGTTTATATAAGCTTCTTTTTTAGTGGGAATTGCAAAAGTATTTCATAAAATCTTATAAAAATCAACCACCACCGTCGCCTTCTGATAACATAACTCTTTGTATGTCAGAATTTTTAGATGAATTGTCACTTACTACATTAGTTGTTAAAGTTAATAGAGTGATAATTCCCATCAGACTCAATAGTATTTTTTTCATTTTAATGCTCCTTTCTCAAAAGATTTTTGTCTTGCTTGTAATGCTAAATAAAAATATTCACTTGCTTTAGAGTGTTGATTTTCTTCATGAAATTTAGTTGCTAGAGTTTCATAATACTCTTGAACATTATCATATAGCTCTTCGTTATTAAAATAAGAAATTCCTGCTAGAATTACTTTTTCTAACTCTTCAGCTGGTGAATTATTGTTCATTTCTCTTAAAATGAAATTACGATGTTGATATTCTTTTTGTTCTAATTTATTACAAATATTTATTCCTTTTTCAATTAGATCATGAGCGATATCAGGCTGATTTATTTTGTAATGTTCTTTTGCTTTAACATAGATAGCTTTATAGTGAGTTGGAGACTGTTCAACAACTTCCGAAAGATAACGAATAGCTAAAGCGGAGAGATTTTGTGTTGCATACATCCATCCTAAGTTGTGTCGAACCATTAAAATAAATCTTTTTTCGCTGATTTTTTGGAATTGATCCATTGCAGCTGTAAAGTGCTCTTCGGCTAGTTCCCATTCTTTTAAATATGTGCAGGCTAGGCCTAAAATGTTATCACAAAAAGCCGTATTCAGTTCATATCCAGATTGATTAGAAAACATATCTTTAGCTTTTGTTACTTCTTTGATAGCTTGAAGTGCTTGTTGATTATCGTAGTAAGAATACCCTAGTTTATAATAGAATTCCGCCTTTTCAAGTTCATCGGGAACATATTGAAGCGAAGCTTCGGCTTTATAATAATGCTCTTTTGCTAGTACATAGTTTCCGACTGCGTCAGAATGAATTGCTTTAAAGAAATGGTAGTAATATGATAAGAAATTATTTGTTGGGATTTCAAATGATTCAACTTGATTAAAACTAGCTTTAGATACACCTAAGTTATCAATTAAATAGTTATAACGAAAGTCTAATAAAGAATAATAAAGAATAATAAAGCAAAAGATTTTGATCTTGTCCAATCTCTTGAGAAGTAGTTTTTAATTCATTGATTTTAATATCTATTTGCTCTTTAAGGCGAGTTGCATTATTTATATGTCTAGATCGTATTTCTATGTACCATTCATTTAACAGTTGTGTGATTTGTTCACTTTTAGTGGATGTAAACATAAAAGCTCTTCCTTTTTTGAATATTCTTATAAAATATAATAACAGAAATGATACTACTTAAAAGTGGAAATATTATTTCTCAACATTTGTTAAGTAAGTTTATTATTAGGGTAATCGGAATAATTGGTATTATGTTTTGTTTCATTTCGTAAAGAAAAGAGGAAATAGTTATTCTAAAATAGAAAAGATATTTTGTTAGGGGTACAAATTATAAGTTGGAGTATAATTCCTTCATTCGTCAATGGTGAATAAAATAAAAATGTGCCTTCAATAATTGAAAGCACATTAAAAGATATTACACAATCAAGTCCCACAAAAAGTACGATAAGGACGATTCGTCGGCGCAGGTGGAACACAGTATTCTTCTTGATCTGTAGCATACGCATAAGGATTTGATAGAGCTTCAAGAAGTTTCTCCATTACGCTATAGTCGCTATTTGTGACAGCTGCTTCTAGTGCTTCTTCTACGCGATGGTTCCTTGGGATGATGGATGGATTATTATTTTTCATCATTTCGTAGGCGTTTTCTTTCAATTCTTCTTGTTTTTCTAATCGAGATTGCCATAGTTTGTACCATTCTTTAAATTCTGGACTTTCAAATAGAGCTGTATTTTCGATCGTATGAAGAGTTAATGAACGGAATGTATTTGTGTAATCTGCTTTATGTTTCTCCATCATTTTTAAAAGTTGCTCAATAAGTGATTGATCTTGTTCCTCACTGCTAAATAGTCCTAATTTCTTTTTCATTCCAATGAACCACTGGTTTTCATATTGTACGCTAAATTTTGAAATTTCGTCTTGAGCAATTTTTAATGCTTCTTCTTCATCTTCGTGTAGAATCGGTATTAAAGATTCAGCTAGTCGCGCGAGATCCCATGCGGCCATATATGGCTGATTTCCATATGCGTAGCGACCTTGTGTATCGATTGAGCTAAATACAGTTCCTTGGTCGTAATTGTCCATAAATGCACAAGGGCCGTAATCAATTGTTTCTCCACTAATCGTTATATTGTCAGTATTCATTACACCATGGATAAATCCAACAAGTTGCCATTTAGCGATGAGACTTGCTTGTTTCTTTATAACTTCTTGTAGTAATGCAGTATATCGGTTTTCATGAGCTTCAATTTCTGGATAATGCCTTTTTATTGTATAGTCAGCTAGTGATTGAAGATCCTCGGTAGAACCACGAGCTGCAGCATATTGAAATGTGCCGACGCGTATATGGCTGCTTGCTACTCTAGTTAAAATTGCTCCAGGTAACTTTGTTTCACGATATGTTGGCTCGCCTGTTGTGACAACTGCTAAACTGCGGGTAGTCGGAATATCAAGTGCATACATTGCTTCACTAATAATATATTCACGTAGCATTGGACCAAGTGCAGCACGACCATCACCGCGGCGTGAATACGGAGTAGGGCCAGAACCTTTCAGTTGAATGTCAAAACGTTTTCCTGAAGGTGTAATTTGTTCGCCAATTAAAAGAGCACGACCGTCGCCTAACATATTAAAATGTCCGAATTGATGACCGGCATATGCTTGAGCTAATGGATGAGCTCCTTCTGGGAGTGCATTACCAGCGAAAATAGCAATTTCAGCTTCCTTTTTCAATTCTTCAGGATTAAAGCCAAGAGATATTGCTAGTGAATGATTTAGTTTAACTAGCTCCGGTGAATTTACTGGAGTAGGGGGGATTTCTGTATAAAATGATTGTGGTAAAGTCTTATAACTATTATCTAAATTCCAACCAGCTTCATTATTTTTAGTCATTTTATCTCCTCCTTGTTTATTTTTTATTATGTATTTGTACGTATGTATTCTTTGTAAAGTTAGCTAAAAGTATAATATGATATTTCCCCTTGCAATCTATTGTAAGGACTTCATTGCCCTATGTCTATTTAACAGCAAATATAAAACTCCATTTTAAAAAAATGGAGTTTTTATTATTACTTAATTTTTACGATTATTTTTCCTTTTGCTCTTCCAGCCTCTGAATATTCCATTGCTTTTTGAGCATCTTGAAAAGGGAAAACTCGATCGATTACCGGTTTGATTTTTCCATCTTCAATATAATTTGCGATAGTACGTAATTGATCTCCGCTTGGTTTCATAAATAAAAATGAATATTGCGCATTATGCTTTTTTTCAAGTGCAGTAAGTTTTTTGCTTGCTAATGAAAATAAGAGTGTTTTAAAAAATCCAGAACCAAATTCTTTACCGAATCGAGCATTCGGCATACCTGAAACGGAAACAATGTTGCCACCGCTTTTTATAATGTTGAATGATTTTTCAAGTGTTGTACCGCCGATTGTATCAAAAACTGCATCATAATTTGTTAGTATATCTTCAAATTTTTCTGTTTTGTAATTAATAATTTCATCTGCGCCAAGAGATTTTACTAAATTCGCACCAGCTTCACTTGCAGTCGTTGTAACGGTAGCACCCATTATTTTTGCTAACTGAATTGCGAAAGTACCAACACCACCAGATCCAGCGTGAATTAAAATCTTTTGCCCTTTTTTTAGTTGCATGATGTCATGTAATGCTTGATATGACGTTAAGCCAACGAGAGGAATAGACGCCGCTTCCTCAAAACTTAAATTCTCTGGTTTTAAAGCTATATCATCCTCATGAATGGCTATATATTCCGCGAAAGTACCGATCTTATTTTTTCTTGGACGTGCATATATTTCATCGCCGACTTTAAAGTGAGTTACTTTTGATCCAACCTGCACGATGACACCGGAAAAGTCATTACCAAGGATTAGGGGCATTTCATATTTAAGTAACAGCTTCACTTTTCCATCGCGTATTTTAAAGTCAATCGGGTTAATACTAGCTGCATGAATTTCTGCGAGCACTTCATGCTCATTTATTTCAGGAGTAGGTACCTCTGCCATACGCATTGGGACTTTTCCATACTTGTCAATTATCATTGCTTTCATTTCTTATCCCTCCAAATTTCAATAAAAGTTGTGCAATAGCTTTTCAATATCTAATACAAGATTTTTTAATAAACTTAATTTTGTACGTATATCAATATAATAAAAGTTTTTTGTACCTTCTTTTCGCATTAAAATAATACCGGCTTCTCGTAAAATTCTAAGGTGATGTGATACTGCTGGTCGAGAAAGGTGTGTTTGTTTCGTAATTTCTCCTACACGTAATCCGGTTTGACATTCCGTTTCCATGAGAACTAACAAAATAGCTTGACGTGTTTCATCGCCAATTGCCAATAATACTTTTTGAGAATCAACAAAATCTTTTTTTATAACATTTAATTGTTCTTGTTTATTCATTTCAATCACTATACCTCCTGGTAATGAGTCGAAAGGTTTAAGATGATGAACCATTACTTCGATACGGTAATGCTACATGATTGTTGAATGAGCTGCAATATTGGGAAAGAAAATCGAGACGAATGAATTTTTTATGTTGAAAATGATAGGGGGATAGAAAAAGATTACATACCAGAATGGATAAAGTTTTAAAAAAGAAAATGATTTAATAATACGTTGTTTCCAGATGAGGATGGTTAAGCCATTGGGCAAAAAATTAAGCGGTCGTAACCCTGTATAATTTTTAGGGTTACGACCGCTTATAATGTTTTCATTATTTTGGTGTCTACTAAAGCGAGTTCTTTCGTTTTACTTTTTCATACACGCATAATTCAAGCGGATTATATTTGTATGAAAAAGTAAAAGTAATTTGGGGCGTAATCTATCTATATGATAATTTAATATGAAATATAAGTCTATATCTTTGTTGCTTTTTTGATTATATTTATATCACTGAGCTCAGAACAATGATGTGGGGGATAAATATATGAAATCGAATGATGTACCAGTTTTAATTGTTGGAGGGGGATTATCGGGGTTAGCATCTGCGTTATTTCTTGCAAAACATAATATTGATTATTTACTTATTGAAAGGCATCTGTCTACTGCAATTCATCCAAAAGCAGGTGGAATCACTTTTCGTACGATGGAGTTATTTCGAGAATTGGGTTTAGAACAAAGAATTAGATCGGCGGGTAAAGCGTTAGAAAATTGCCGAGGAAGGATAGCGGTTCATACAATAGCTGAGGCGAGTAAGGAAGCGTTGGCAAAAATGAGGGCGACTCAGTATGGAAACGATGAAAAGTTACTTCAAAAGGTAGAAGAGATTAGTCCATCAAAACAAACTGCTTGTTATCAAATAATTTTAGAAGAGATGATGTTGCAAGAAGCGAAAACATTAGGCGGAGAATTATCCTTTTATCATCAATTAGTTTCTTATGAACAAAATGAGCACGAAGTAATAGCAACGATTCGGAATCGCGAAACGGAAGAAGAAAGTATTATTCATTGTGACTATGTAATTGCAGCTGATGGTGCAAAAAGTAAAATACGTGAGCAGCTAGGGATAAGTACGGAGGGAAGAGGTACAATCGGTGGCTATTATATGAATATTTATTTTGAAGCGGATTTAAGTGAGTTTATACAAGGAGATGCATTTGGTTTTTCTATGGTACTTCATCCGGAAGTTCTTGGTGCACTTATTCCAGTCGATAACGCAAGAAGATGGATTTATCATGTATCCTACGATCCATTAAAAGGAGAGGGGCCAGAGGATTTCACGATAGAACGTTGTAAACAAATTATTCAAACCGCAATAGGAAGTACAAATGTTAAGTCAGAAATAGTAAGTGTTTTACCGTGGGAGGCGACTGAAAGTACTGCTACAAAATTTCAAGATAATCGCATTTTTTTAGTTGGCGATTCTGCACATATTATGCCGCCAACTGGTGGGTTTGGTTCAAATACAGGGATACAAGATGCGCACAATCTAGCTTGGAAATTAGCGGCTGTTATAAAAGGGAAAGCACAACCAAAATTGTTAGAAACATATCATGAAGAGAGATACCCTGTTGCAAAATTAACGACAGATTATGCGAGTAGTTTACTGTTTCGTGCTGCTAATAGGGAGGAAGGTAATTTGAATATCATGGACGGTTTAGCTGTAACTGTTGGGTATCAATATAGTTCAGAGGCGATTATAGATGACTTAGTTACCCCGCATAGAATGGATATAGTACAGTTGAACGGAAGACCTGGAACGCGAGCACCACATTTTCTTGGAATGTATGAAGGGCAGAAGGTTTCTATACTAGACTTATTCGGTAATGATTTTGTATTACTTACTGGAGTAGAAAATGCTTCTTGGGCTGAACCAGCACATACTGTTTCAGCTAAATTAGGAGTAAATATAAAAGTGTATCGCGTTGGTTTAAGTGGAGACTTTATTGCTCAAGAAGATATTTTTAGCAAATTATATGGTATAGAGAATGACGGAGTTGTATTAATTAGACCAGATGGCTTCATAGGATGGCGTTCGGTAAAAGAGGTAGTAAATCCAGATGTAGTGCTTGGAGAGGTTATGGGTAATTTATTATGTGATGTTTAAGTAACTACGGAAGTATTGTCTTATATAGGACGATACTTTTATTTTTTTAGTTTGCAAAATAAAAATTGTGTAGTGAAGAGACATTATTATGATAAAAATATATGTGAATTAATTCCCTTTCCTTTTGTTGTTATTAGAATTTTTTTAGTTTTTAGTTATAAGTGTTGGTAATTACTAGATTGAATCATTTGTTTATTGTATTATATTTCCTAGAGATTACATACTACATTTCCTTTAGCCGAAGTAAAGCAAATAGACGATGTAAAAAGACATATTTTATCACCAAAAGAAATTCTTTAAGATTCATTGAAATTAAAAACAAATGCTTTAGGCTATGCATCAATTGGGATTGGCTCTACTGCTGTTAGTGAACGGACTGGTGCTGCAATAGGGGGACCAATTGGCACTATAGTTGTGGTTGGCATTTGGTTTGGTGCTTCTGTATTTTTAGGTATGTTAACTGATGGAATCAAATTTAACAAAGGTGATTGAAATCATGATGGTAAACAGGATTCGATAAAAGATAGAGTTAAATCTGGAATCGGAGCAGCTTTAGATAAAATTTTTTAGTTTTGGGAGATTAATATGGAAAAATACCACGGAAAAAGCACAGAACAAATTATTCGGAAATTGATGCCTGACAGTGTAAAATCGAGTGTCGTTATGGTGTGGGTAGTTATTAATTTTATGATTTTAACCCCATTTTTATTTCCTCCAACCTTTACTATATACTTATATATAATTTTACCTTTTCTTTTGACTGCTAATATATGGGGGGTATGGGTATTTTTTTGTAAACCAAATGAGCTAAGGTTGGTACACATTTTATATAATGGATTTATGGGAATAACTTTTTCCTTTGGAAGCTTTATAGTGATTCAAAAGATTGCATATACTTTTATTAAAATTGAAACGCCTCTATTTTTTATTGTTACTTTTGTGCTTTACATTTTTACAATTTATAAATTGATTTCTATTGGAATGAAAAGTTTTTTAAAGCGATTAAACAATGAAGAAAATGACAATATAAAAATTTCTCCAATTGTTTATTTTTCAGGATTGGGATATATTATTGGACAGATATGTATAGGTTCATTATCACAAAATGCTTTAGCGACGGTCTTAATTTTAGTCTTTTCTTTATTGGCTGTTGTGCTTAGTATATCTGGAGTGTATATATGGGTATATATTGATTTGAAGAGGAAGGAAATGGATGGGATGCATAATGGACAAATATAATGGCAACAACATAGTTGATTGCATGCGAATATTAATACCATTTGATATAAGGAATGTTGTAGGGGCGTTTATGTGGGTTTTCATGAATTTTCTTCTACTTATCATTTTATTTATATTTCCACCGTACAATATATACTCTTACGTAGCTTTACCATTTTATGTGATATGTAATCTATGGGGAATTTGGGTTTCTATTTATAAGCCTCGGCAGCCTCAATTGCAACATTTATTATATTCTGGATTTGTTTCATTAAGTATTTCATTTTGTAGTTTTATAGCTGTGCAAAAGTTAGCTTACGAATTCGTAGAAATAGAGTCCCCTTTATTTTTTATTTTATCGCTTATTGCATATAGTTTAATTGTTTATAAATCTGAATTATTTTGGATTAAATATTTTACAGCCCGCTTAAGGGGGACAACTAATCAAGATGTGAAAATTCCTAGAATTGTATTTTTTTTAAGTTTAGGTTATATGATCGGTCAAGTTAGTATTGGAATGTTGAGCCAAAAAGCTATGTCCATTTTATTAATCCTTCTCGCCTCATTTTTTTCCGTTGTGTTCTTAGCCCTAAGTACACATTTGTATTTTTACTTTGATTTTAGAAAACAAGGTATTACTTCGGGACATTTAAAGGAATTACATTCTCAAAAGAAGCCTAAACTGTCAAGGAAGGAAAGGAGACAATCCACGCCTACTTCAGGGCAGGTAAATATACCACATTCTCAAAAGAAACCTAAACTTGCAAGAAAGGGCATACGAAATATAATTAAGTAAAATCTAGATTTACGTAAATATCACGTCAAATGACAATTACTATAAAGAATCACAATAGAATTTTATTTCGTATGAATGAAAATATTCCATTAGTTCAACTACTTTGGTATTATCCGAATGAAAACAATGAGATTGTTGAATGGTCTGGCATTACACATGAGCCGAAAAGTGTAACGAATGAAGATTTTCAAGAAATTAAAAAGTATGCAGTCGGTATTGGGCCAAACTTACGTAATGACAACGGAGAACTAATTATTGATGAGTCATATATAAAAATGGCTCGGAAAAATAGACTGTTAATTCATCCGTATACAATTAATGAGAAACCAGATATGAGATTGTTAATTAAATGGGGTGCTACAGGAATGTTTACAAATTATTCAGATCGGTTACATAGTGTATTAAAAGAAAAATAAGTGAAATAGCATAAAAGGTATACCGGCGTTTTAGGTATACCTTTTTTCTATTATGCTAGATTATAGTAATAGGATACATATTCTTCTAGACCATGAACCTCTTTTTCAGGTGGCTCAATACCACCTTTTCTGCCGTAGCAAACATTTCTCAAGTATTCTCCAAAAATCATAGAGCGGCTTTTCTCATTTTCCATCCAATTATATCTATTAATTATAAACTCACCATCGAAACTGGTATCAAATGTATATGGGATACAAGTAATAGTTTTAGGTAAATGTTTTTTTAATACTCTATATTGCCGACCAGCGCCTAAGCTTTTGCATACAAATAGCAACCGGTTAATCTTTGTGAAATCAAAAATCTTTTTCGCTTCCATTACATTAGCGATAGAATGGAGGGAGTTTGTCTCGAAAATGATAGCATCTTTTGGTACACCATGTTCAATTAATTTATTTACAATTACTTCTGCTTCTGACAAATTCCCATAATTCCAACTTGGATGTTTCATACCATGTAAACTAGTACCACCTGTAACGATAATTTGATTTCCTAAACCTTGTCGATAAGCTTCTAGAGGAGTTTGCCAATTGCCAGGATGAGAACCGCCGAAAACGAAAATTGCATCACATTTTTGTGGTGCTATTTCTTTTAAAAAAGTGATTTCTGTAATTTGATCGATTTGTTTTTTCGTAAGGGTAGGGACATCAGGATATTTCGGGATTACCATTTGAAAACCTCCTATATAGTGAAATTCTAAATTCATTATATAGCGATTTTGTTAAATGAAAAAAGGGAAGCTTTTATTTTGAAAGTTCCCCTTTTAAGATAACTCTCCAACAAACAAAATCTGTTTTTCATAGATTGCACCCTCATCATAAATGATTTCTTGAAAGTGCAACCTTTGGAAAGTGGGATAAATTGAAATTCCCCATGTTTTCCAAAAATCAGGTTTATTTGAAAGAAGAATCCATTTTTGAAATTCACTATTTCTATTAAAAAAATTATGAAAGTAGTCATCATTTTTAAATATGATGATTTGAGAGCTCCATAAATTTTCTATAGAAATCAAAACAACAACTCGATATGTATGTGTATCGCTCGGTTTCATTTTTATTAAATGGTTTGCTTGATTTAATAAAGTTTGTATACACAATCGTTTTACTTTCCTAGGTGTTTTACGAGAATCGATAAAATCTTGCGAAACTGGTAAAGTCATATACCAATATTCATCGTTATAGAAAGCAGAAGGGAACGTTTTTGAATGTTCTTCAATTCGCTTTATCATCGTGTTAGTTTTACGCTTCATACCACGTATTTTCTTTTCACGCATTGTTAAATCATCTCCATAAATTTTTGTAATGCAGCTGAGTGAAATATATCTTTTCTAGTAATAAAAGTAGTAGGAACTTTTTTGAATCTATTTGGTAAAGGATTGAATGATACGTTATGTGCATGACCATTTAAAATAGATTTCAGCATAATTGCTACGCCCATGCCAGATTTTACACATGCAAGTATCGCTTCGATTGTTCCAAATTCTAATACTCGTTTAGGCGAGATCCCTTCTTCTTGAAGCCAGTCTTCTAATAACTTTCTATAATAGCAACCGTGACTAAAAGCGAGTAAATTCATGTCTTCTATGTCTTTAAGAGAGGATAAAGGTTTTTTACTAATGAGAACTAATTCTTCTTCACGAAATACACTTGTATGAAGTTCAGTATGCTGAGTAGAGCCAGCTATAAACGCTCCGTCTAGTTTTCGTTCTAATACAAGCCTAATTAGTTGTTTGGTCGTATTTGTTTCTAAAATCAATTCGACTTTTGGGTATTTCTCATAGTAAGCCGTTAATATAGAGGGGAGTCTTACCGCAGTTGTAGATTCTGTACATCCAATTTTTAAAGTGCCTTTTGGCTCGGTTCCATTATTTTGAACTGCTTTTATTGATTGATCCATTAAGTGGATAATTTGTTTGGCGTATGTTAATAAAATTTCACCGTTAGAGGTTAAAGTTACACCTTTTCCGTTTCGGTAAAATAAAGGCACACCTAATTCATTTTCTAGTTGTTTCATACGCATTGTTACGCCTGATTGTACATAGTTCAAATTTTTAGCTGCGTGAGAAATATTATTTTCCTTCGCAACTTCGTAAAATACAGTTAAATCTTTTATGTCCACGTATCATCCCTCCGAAAAGGTATCATTTTTTTTGATGGATTATATGATGAATCTTTATTTTATATGATATCAGAACTTTCATACAATGTAAGGGGATGGAGGGATTGTAATGTTAATGGAAAAGGGTGTGAATAGTACTTATAAGTGGATGATGTTAATTATTGCGACGATTGCTCAAACAACAGCGACACTTATAACGTATGGTGTAGGAGTTTTCGCTTTATTTTGGAAAGAAGAATATGCGCTTACGAATATGGAGAGTGGATTGTTAGTAAGTGTTGTAAATGTCGGACCATTATTTTGTATACTTTTTGTTGGGCGGCTACTTGATCAATATAATGAAAAATTGTTAATTTCTATAAGTTCATTTTTGCTAGGGAGTTCGCTTTTACTAACTAATGGGATAAGTGGATTTAATGGGTTGTTGTTTGTGCTTTTATTAATAGGAATGTTTTATAGTGTTTCTCAGCCAGGAGGAAGTAAAGTGATTTTAAAGTGGTTCCCAAAAGAAAATCGTGGATTAGCGATGGGAATAAGGCAAGCCGGTATACCGATTGGTGGTGCGTTAGCGGGAGCGCTAATCCCGTTTCTTACAATACAATATAATGTGGCTTACGCGATAAATAGTATTGCATGCATTTGTATAATTGGAGGACTATTATTTTTCGTATTTTATAAAGAACCATATGTTCAGGCGGAAGCAAGGAAAGAACATATTAAAATTTCTTTTTGGACTGAGCTAAAAGTAGTTATATGTAAAAAGGAGTTGTATCCAATTTATATAACTGGTATTGGCATGATTTCATTACAAATGGTGTTAGTTGGACACTTCATGAAATTTTTAGTAAGGGAACAATCAATTACATCTATTATAGCCGGAACAGTATTTTCAGTTATGTTTTTTTCTGGAATGATTGGCCGTATTGTATTAGCAGCTATTAGTGATGCGTTTTATAAGGGGAATCGGCGCATGCCTTTATTGATAGCGGTCTGTGCTTCTATCGGTTTGATTCTATTGTTAGTCATGAGTATACATACAGTAACGAGTGGAGTATTGTATGGTGTAAGCGCACTGTTAGGCTTCTTTTCAATTGGATGGTTTAGTCTTTTTATCGTCGAAGTTGCTGAATTGGCAAATGAAGAATCTGTTGGAATAACAGTTAGTTTGGCACTTACATTAAATCAAATTGCTATTATTGTTGCACCTGTTTTATTTGGTTATATTGTAGATAAAAAAGGGTATACGTATGCGTGGTTATGTATAGTGGTATTACTAAGTATCTCGGCAATGAGTTTATATAGTAAAAGCAAAAAATAAAAGAAAGTTAGCAATGTAAATTCTATATGAAGAAAATCTAAAGAAATGCCGAATGAGCGACATTTACTTTTTAATATGTTGTATAATCAAAAAGTAAATGAGATTCATTTTCAATAACGTTCATTTCCTCTTTTGAAATTGCCTGTAATTTTAGCCATTATTAGTTGTTTTTCTTTATCGTTATTTGCATGATGTATTTTGTTTAAAAATTTTTCAGCATCAGTACCTTTTAATATTGTTATTTGTTTTCTGTAATATTCGATTAAAACCATATTATTTTTTGTTACCCGATAATGAAACATCATATCATCTAAACGATTGCGTTTATCAATGTTTTTCATGTTTACCACTCCGTTCTTTATGATATGTAACAAATGTTACATAAGATGTTGAAATTATAGTAGGGTGCATACGATTGTAAGGTGGAAATTTTGCAAGAAAGAAATACAATAGAGAGTAGCCAAAAACTGAATATGAGAAAAAGGAATTTAGTTGACTTAGGTGAATAACAGATAGATAATGTTATGAAATATTTGAAAATTAAAAGATATAGAATAGAATGGATGCATGTTAAGTGAAACTAGATAAAAGAGGGTTCCTATTATGCTAAAGAAATGGTTAGTCGTTTTCTTTATTTTTGCTATTTTTTGTGGGAGTGTCGTTACACTAATCCATGCAAATAAAGGTAAGAAATATGATATAAAGGCATTTTCTAATCTAAATAGTAAGCAAAAGAGCGATATGCAAGAAGTTGATGCGAATGAGAAAAAGCGCTATGAAGTTGTAGCCGGAAAACTAGATCAATATTTAAAAGATAAAGGATTTAATGGGAGTGTTCTTGTAGCTAGTAAAGATCATGTGATTTTACGAAAAGGTTATGGATATGCGAATGTGAAAGATCAAGTAGTAACGACGCCAAGAACGAAATATCGTATTGGTTCTATTACGAAAACAGTAGTTGCGATATCTATTATGCAACTAAAAGAAAAAGGGAAATTAAACATTGAAGACAATGTAAATAAGTATATTCCTTCATTTCCGGCAGATAAAAACATTACGTTACGAAATTTGTTAACACATACGTCTGGGTTGCCAGATCAGGGACAAGGTAGGGTTGATGTGGCGTCACGATTAAAGTTAGTAACGTGGATTGGTGCACAAAAATTGCAATTTCCTGCAGGGACGGGGTGGAAATATACAGATTATAATTATATGGTGCTTGCGTATATTATAGAAAAGATATCGAATAAACCGCTCGCTGAATATGTGAAAGAAAATATTTTTACGCCTGTTGAAATGCATGAATCTGGAATGGGTGCAACTCTCCCTGAAGATATTTTCTTAGCAGAAGGTTATACGAAAAAAGATAATGAGTTAATAGCTGCACCTCGGTTAAAAATGAATTGGCTGTATGGGTGTGGTGAAATGTATACGACTGTTGAAGATATGAAAAGATTAGATGAGGCTATTATGGATGGAAAGTTGATTTCTAAACAAAGTGTATCAGATATGTTTACTGCATCACCTGTAAGAAAATATGGATTTAGTTTTTATACTAATCCAGATTATTATCATAATCATGGTGTATTAGCTGGTTGGAATACATTTAATAATTTTAACTGGGATAAACGAACGTTTGTAATATTATTCTCTAACGTACAAAATGGTATGAATGATACGTTTAATCAGGAGTTTAGGAAAATGGCGAATGATTTAATAGAAGGAAAATAATAATTTTAAAAATCGGTATTGATATGTAATTATCAATACCGATTTTTTTATTTAGCCATGTTCTATTTGCTGACTAAGTAGGTGATATTTGAATAAATCTATATAGGTAGTTAAATGATATTAATGTTATCTATTTGAATGAAATCTATGTGATTATATGTAAAAGAATAATTGGTAATTTTTACATCGCTGAAAAAGCTTGAGCTTCACACTATGTGAAGCTTTACATTATTGGAGGTAAGAACAGGAGGATGAAAAAGTGAAAAAAGCAGTAAAGTTTTGTTTAATAGCTACATTATCTACAACGATTATTAGTGGATGTTCTTTTGAAGGTGGTAATGAAAATGCAAAAGGGAAAGAGAGTGAAAAGGTAGAGGTACAGAAAAAAGTTGGAAAATATACGATGCCAGATGAAAAAGATAAACATGAAGGTACATGGTTACAATGGCCACATGAATACACATATGGTGAAGAGTATAAGCAGGAAGTGGAACCGATTTGGATTAAGATGGCAAGTGCATTAACTGAAGGTGAAAAAGTCCACATTGTTGCATACGATGAGGAGGAGAAAGAGCGCATTAATAAGCTTTTGATAGATAAAGGACTGAATATGGATAAAATTGATTTCTTTATCTCGCCTACTGATGATGTATGGGCAAGGGATAGTGGACCAATTTTTGTTTATGACAATAATAAAAATCTCAAAATATTAGATCCAGCATTTAATGGTTGGGGGAAGAAAACTCCTTATAAAAATGATGCTCGTATACGTGAGAATGTTAGTAAACAATCAGGGATTGAAAGAATTGATTGGGGAAAGTTTGTCCTTGAAGGTGGTGCAATTGAATTAGACAGTAATGGGACTGCTTTATTAACCCGGAGTGCTGTGACGAATAAAAATAGAAATCCTGATTTATCAGAAAAGGACATTGAAACATATATTAGTGATCTTGGGGTAACAAACTTTATTTGGTTAGACGGAGTGCCTAATTTAGATATTACTGACTTTCATATTGATGGATTTGCTAAATTCCATGGTAAATCTACGATTGTAACGATGAAAGAAGATGACCTAGCCGAATGGGGTTTGTCAAACAAAGATATGGATACATTGTTAGATGCAAAAAATGCTTTAGGAAAGAAATATAAGTATGAATACTTACCGCTTAGTAAAGATAAAGTTGCTTTAGAAAATGGAAAAACTCTCGATTATAAAGGATCGTATATCAATTATTATATTGGGAATACAGTAGTATTGGTTCCTAATTATAATGATCCGAATGATAAAATCGCAAACGATACGATTCAGAAGTTATACCCGGATCGTAAAGTAGTTGGCATTGATGTGAGAGAGCTTTATAAAAATGGTGGCATGATTCATTGTGTTACACAGCAGCAGCCTATTAGTTTGAAATGATGGATTGGAATTTATAATCTTTTGAACAAAATAGGTGAAATATTCCCTTCACTTATTTTGTTCAGCTGTATGATTTATAACAAGAGTGAAATACAAAATATTTTAATGTAATGATATAAGGATTTTAAAGTCACTTTTTGTTAATGCTCGATTGGTTCAACAAATAATCAGTGTGGGATGGATACCTCCCACTAATTAAAGTTTCACTTTATATAAAAAGGAGAAAAAGGTTTGTGTTAAAGAATTTAAAAATAGTATTTTCGTTTTTCCCTATCGTTCTACAGTACATTATAAATGTAGCTTTGATCTGTTTGGGAATTGTTTTAAGTGTGTTTCTTATGAAAGAAGTCTTTCAATTTATACAAGAATTGAAATTGAGTGGTGAGGAATCAAGTTATCATTTAATTGATAGTATTGTCGTATTCTTTTTATATTTTGAATTCATCGTAATGATTATAAAGTATTTTCAAATGAATTTTCACTTTCCATTACGTTATTTTATATATATAGGTATTACGGCTATTGTTCGTCTCATTATTATAGACCATGATAGCCCAATGGATTCGTTGTTATATGCCTGCGCGATTCTTGTATTAATTAGTGCTTTATTCATTGCAAATTCTAAAATAATGCGTCGTGATTTAGAAGAGTGAACATTTGTTGTTTAAATCAAAAAAAGATGTTTTATCTTTTCGTAAAAAGGAGTAACCGTATTGAAAGAAATAATTTTAACCAGTTGTCTAATGATAGGGTTTATGATTCTATTATTCAATTGTATACTTTCATAATTTAAAAGGATAAAAAGTAAAAAAGGAAGAGGATTTTGTAAATATGGTACATTACAATAATCAAAATAGTTTACATCAAATATTTACATTAAAGGGGACAGTTATAAGAGATATTTTCCCGCAAATTTTATTATATATATGCGTTTCAACGATAGTAACTGTGATTCATTATTATTATGTAGAAATAAAAATGAATCAAACGCCTTGGGTAATTGTTGGAGGGGCTTTAGGTCTACTGTTAGTTTTTCGTACTAACACTGCTTATGATAGATATTGGGAAGGTAGAAAGTTATTTGGCACAATTGGTGCTTGTAGTAGAAATTTAGCAATTAGTTTTTTATGTTATTGGGAGTCTAAAGAGGAACATACGGATAAGGAAAAACTAAAATTTTTACATTTATTAATTGCTTTTCCCAAGTTAGCGAAAGGACATTTGAGAGACGAAAAAGATTTATCTGAAATAAAATCATTGCTTGATATTTGTTCTGAGAAGGAAAGAGAAATTTTGGCTGAGTCTATTCATTTACCGATTAGTATAGTTTTTATGTTAAAAACTATACTATCAAAAGGTTTGAAAACGGGTCAAATTCATCCAAATGCAATAATTAATATGGAAACTGATTTGAATAATTTGCTTACGGCTGTGGGGGGATGTGATCGTATCAAAACGACACCTATTCCTTTTGCCTATTTTGCGCATATAAAAATTTTATTGCTCATATTTTGCGGGACTTTACCGATTGGTCTTGTTGATAGTCTTGGCTGGGTTACAGTACTTGCAACTATGTTTATCAGTTTTGCGTTTATTGGTATTGAAGCGATAGGAGTTGAAATTGAGGATCCATTTGGTCAAGATCCAAACGATCTTCCGCTTGAAACAATTTGCATAGGGGTAGAGACGAATTTAGTGAATTTATATAATCAAAACGCTCTATTAGAGTTCGTGGATTTGGAACATGATAAAAAAATCATCTAATCCTTTATTGTGTATGACGATTGCATTTTTAATGTGGTCATGAAATACAGTGTTTTAAAATCTTGTCAAGAGTCAGTTTACGGCTTAACGACGGCTTTATATTTTTTATATAAATATATAATATTTCTCCGTGCTATAATCCATTCATGAAATGTGCACGTTTCAAAAATTGTACTGAAAAGAGAAATGAATTGGGGAAGAGTTGGATGATTGAAAACAGTTATTCAATCATTATTAAAAAGCGAGGTAAATAATATGGAACAAAAATATAATGGAATTATTTTTACTGCAATACCAGATAAATCGAATGAATATTATCGCCCATTTTATGAAGATCTAATTTATTTTAATGAATATTTAAATGAAAATAAAGCATTTACTGATCAACTTCTATCTTTATCTGTTGAGGAGCAAGGCTTTCATACAAGCTCTTTTGAGTATGATGATATTTGGCTAAGAGATGTTGCACCAGTTGTAACAAGTCATCTAGTTAAATTTAAATATCGCCCAAATTATTTACCGAAAGATCAAGGGCGATATTTAGATCAACAATTTAATAAATGGTTGAAAAAGAATGACTTTGAATATGTAAAATCTCCATTGATATTAGATGGTGGAAATTTGATTTGGAATAAAAAAGATACTGTTATATTAACAGAACGCATATTTGATGATAATTATGATTGGACGGAAGAAGAAATTATAGAGCAACTGGAATGGGATTTAGATGTGAGCCGAGTTATTATTATTCCTGCTGAAGAAGGAGATGTACTTGCACACGCAGACGGAATGGTTAAATTTATTGATGAACATACAATGTTTATTAGTGATTTTCTTGGGGATCGTGAATTTAGATATAGTGTTCAAGAGATTATTCAAGAGCAAATGCCAGAAGCTGAATTTATAGTTGTTCCGTCATCATATACAGAAAAGGGGCAATATGATCAAGAAATAGCATCGGCAAAAGGTTTATATATAAATATGTTAGAAACATGTGATACGCTTTACGTTCCTAAGTTTGGACTAGCTAAAGATAAAGAAGTATTACGATATATTCAACAGTATACGGAGAAGGAAGCTATTCAAATTCATGTGGGAGAAATATCGACAATGGGAGGCGCAATGAATTGTTTAACGTGGTACTGTCCACTTCATTTGTTACCTTCAAATATGAAGAGATTGAAAAATCAGAATGAGGATTTTTCAGTTAGGAAGATTTTTGATTGGTTTTAAAATAAGCTTATAAGAAAATGTATTCAAGGGGTAAGTATATGTATACAATTACTGAATTTTCGCGGATTTGTAAAATGAGTACACGGATGCTAAGACATTATGACAAAGAGGAGATATTAAAACCGGCATATGTGAACCCGGAAAATGGGTATAGATATTATGAACAAGGGCAGTTAGAAATAGCGTTAAAAATTAAAAGGCTAAGAGAGTATAAGTTCCCTCTACCGAAAATTAAAATAATTCTTCAGTCATCAGATCAAGATTCATTTATTAAACATATGCAAGCGCAAATTATAGAGTTGTCTCATGAGGTGAAACAAAATTTACAAGTTATTTCTGAAATGAATGAAATGGTAAGTATGAACAATGGTTTAAATATCGCTCGTCATAGAAGTTACGATATATTAATTGGAATGAGAAATGAAATAACGGTAATTGCTCAAAGATTACAAATAGATATAGAGGATATGGATGATTATTTTTATGACTTATATGAAAATATACAAAAGAATAACTTTCAAATAGTCGGTTCGCCCTCTACAGTCTTTTATGATGAAGAGTATATTCCAAATCATAGTGATATTGAATTAAGAATTCCGATTATGGATGAGGATAATAAAGGTGTATTACAAGAATGTGAAATAAACAAGCTAAATCAGCATCAAATTGTTACTACTATGCATTATGGTAGCTACGACTATATAGGTTATGCTTATATGGCATTAGAAGAGTGGATAGAAAGGAACGGTTATATAATAGATGGTCATCCATATGAAGTTTATATAAAAGGGCCTGAATGTGATTGTTTAGTAGAAGAGTATGTGACACAAATTTGTTTTTTAGTTACGAAAATAGAATGAGAATAAGGATTGACATTAACATTATGTCAATCCTTATTCTATATACGAAAGTAATTTATCATAATAAAAAGGGGAAAGAGTATGAAAAGAAAAATTTTACTTATTTGTCTGATTCTAAGTATGGTATGGATTTCGGCATGTACTCCTGGAGTAGGAGAAGGGGAGAATGGTAGCGCTGTTCTACCTAATCAGTTACCTAAAAATGTAGTATTTAAAAATGGTACAATCTATACTTCAAATGGAAAGCAAGACATCGTAGAGGCTGTAGCCGTTAAAGAAGGGGAAATTACATTTGTTGGTTCAAACAAGGATGTAGAGGGATTTATAAATGAAGATACGAAAGTGGTGGATTTACAAGGGCGTTTTGTCCTCCCTGGTTTTGTGGACAATCATAATCATATATTTGAAGCGAAATCACCAGCAGCAGGGAATTGTAGTGTCTCACCAGATGCTTCGCTGCAAGAACAACGCTCGTATTTAAAAGCGTGTAAAAAAGATGTAAAGACAGGGGAATGGATAAGCGGAACTGGATTTAGTTTAGAAGAGCTGTTAAAAGATATGGACGAAAAATCAGAACAACAAACTCCATTACAAGTTCTAAATGAGTTATTTCCTAATAATCCAGTATTAATTATGGAAAGAACCTCTCATTCTGTATGGGTTAACTCAAAGGCACTCGAGTTAGCGGGAATAAATAAAGATACGAAAGATCCACAAGGCGGAAGAATCATTCGGGATCCAGAGACAGGAGAACCGTTTGGGATTCTTTATGATACAGCAGGAGATATCGTGATGGAAAAAGCATGGAATTCCCAGCCGAAACTCTTTGAAAAAAATTATGAAGGTTTGCTGGATGGATTAAATGAGGTTGCGAAGAATGGTATTACTACAGTTGGCGATGGCCGTCTTTATTGGAAGCGAGGCTGGTTAGACGTTTGGAATAAAGTAAATGACGAAAAAAAACTAACAACGCGAGTAGTACTTCGTCCATGGGTATATCCGAATTTAAATGAAGCAGAACAAATGGAGTATTTCAAAAAAATTAAGCGAAATGATATATCATCTCGAATGCTTATTAATCAAGTGAAAATGTATAGTGATGGAATTAGCATTAACAGTACAGCTAAAATACTAGAAAAATATAAATTTGAGTGGTTTAAGGGAACACCGTATGGTTTGAACTATATTCCGGAAGAAAAAATGAAATGGTGGTTGACGGAGCTTAATAAAATTGGTTACGGTGCACTCATTCACACAATTGGGGATGGTGGAGTAAGAGAGAGTTTAAATGCGATTGAAGCAGCGAAAAAAGAAGGAGCGAATCAGCCTTATACGCTTACGCACGTAGAAATGGTAGAAGATAGTGATATAAAACGCTTTGCTAAATTAGGTGTTAGCGCTGATTTCCAAGTAGGTCATGATTTTGCAGAAGATCCTAAACAAAGCTGGGCAAGTACGTATTTTTCAGATCAACAGATGAAACGAATTATGCCGTTAGGGCGAATTTGGAAAACAGGTGCAAATGTATCGCTTAGTAGCGATTGGGATGTAAACGAACTGAGTCCACTTGTGACGATTTCAAATGCATTAAGTATTGATGAAAAGGGTTTATCTGATGTATATGCAGCTATTGATGCTTATACAATTAAGCCAGCAAAAGCATTAGGCCTTGATAATATCACTGGTTCGATTGAAGTAGGGAAATCGGCTGATATGGTATTACTAGATGAAGATATTACTAAAATGAGTGCTGATAAGATTCCGAATGCGAAAGTTTTGGTGACGGTTTTACAAGGAGAACTAGTGTATCACAAGGAGAAATAAAGAGTTGTTTTATGAAGGTGCTTCAAGAAAATGAAAATATTTCTGTTGACCTTAACACGATGTCAAAGTTTAGACTGAACTTACATTCGAAGAAGGGGTGAACAGGTATGACAAAAAGTTTATTTTATATGCCTGCTGAGTGGGAGAAACATGAGGGGACATGGCTCCAATGGCCTCATAATAAAACGCATAGAGGTGAAGGTTACAGAGCTAAGCTAGATGATATTTGGGTAGCGATGGCAAAGGAACTTCATTACGGAGAAACTGTGCATATTGTTGTATATGATGAGAAAGAAAAAGTACATGTCCAATCGAAGTTAATAGAAGCGAAAGTGGATATGGATAAAATTGATTTTTTAATTGAAAAAACGGATGATGTTTGGATAAGAGATAATGGGCCGATCTTTGTGAAAGATAAAGAGGGAAATCTCCGCCTAACACACTGGGTATTTAATGGTTGGGGGGATAAATATCCGTATGAAAACGATGCTATTATACCAACGAAAATAAGTGAAAGGTATAGTATTCCAAAAGTTGAATCTAGTGTCTGTATAGAGGGCGGGGGAATTGAGGTGAACGGAAACGGGACCTTAATGGCAGCGAAAACTTCTATTATAAATGAGAATCGAAATCCTACACGAAGTCAGAAAGAGATTGAAATAGAGTTGACCAAATATTTAGGAGTAACGAATTTTATATGGATAACCGGTATTCGCGGTGAGGATAATTATGATGAAGATACAGATTATCATATTGATGGGGCAGCACGTTTTGTAAATGAAAATACGATTCTTTATGAATATGATCCTTTCGGGGAAGGCGAGTCATATCTTTTGGAGGCGTACGAAAAGCATTATCAAGAATTGCGACAGGCAAGAAATATAGATGGAAAGCCATTTCAGCTCATACCAGTACCGGTGACAAGAAAAGTGGTAAAAGAAGCAGACTGTAAGGGCTCATATTTAAATTTTTATATTGGAAATGAAGTTGTATTAGTTCCTATATATGGCGATGAGCATGACAAGTTAGGGCTTCAAATCATTGAAGGGCAGTTTCCGGGAAGAAGAATTGTCGGCATTTATGTAAATGAACTGTTTGCATATGGTGGCATGATTCACTGTGTGACGCAGCAACATTTAGCATAAAGTGATGCAAATGAAAAAAGCATGCAGAGTATATACTCTGCATGCTTTTTATAATGCTGAAAACTCTTCAACAAGTGAGCTAAAACGATTTAGTGCACTTTCAATCGGTTCTGGTGTAGTTAAATCAACACCAGCTTTTTTCAGTAAGTTTAATGGATAGTCAGAACTTCCACCTTTAAGGAACTCAATATAATGTTTTTGAGCATTTGGATCACCGCTTAATAATTTGTCGGCAATTTGGATTGCAGAAGCGAATCCAGTTGCGTATTTGTACACGTAAAACGGACGGTAGAAATGAGGTATTCTAGCCCAGCCGTATTTTACTTCTTCGTCAAATACGAGGGAGTCACCATTATACTCTCTGAACAAGTTTTCATAAACTTCGCTAAAGACTTGGGCATTTAATGGTTTGCCTTGCTGTGCCATTTCATGTGTGATTTTTTCAAACTCAGCGAACATGATTTGTGTAAAGAAAGTGCCTTTAAATTTCTCGATGAAATGGTTTACTAAATGGTTGCGTACATCAGCATCTTTTGCTTCTTTTAATAAATGATGAATTAATAGCACTTCATTTACTGTAGAAGCGACTTCTGCGACAAAGATAGTATAGTGTGCAGAAATTCTTGGTTGGTATCCGTGTGAATAATGCGTATGCATACCGTGACCACATTCGTGAGTAAGAGTGAAAAGACTATTTAAATCATCGTGATGATTTAAAAGAATGAAAGGATGAACACTGTATACACCAAAGTTATAAGCGCCGGAACGTTTTCCTGGCGTTTCTCTCACGTCGATATAACGTTTATCTTTAAAGCTTTTTAATGTTTCGATATACTCTTCACCTAAAGGAGCTAGTGATTCAATCATTATGTCAAACGCTTTGTCATATGGAATGTCTTGTTTTACACCCGCTACTAAATCAACGCTCATGTCGTATTGGCGTAGTTCATCTACATTTAATTTTTCTTTTCGAAGTTCATTATAGGTATGTAGTGATTGAATGTTTTTCTTGGTCGTATCAATTAAATTTTCATAAACTTCTTTCGGGACCATGTCGCCAAATAACGATTTTTCTAAAGCTGATGGATAGTTTCTTAGCTTTGAAACAGTAACATTATTTTTAATCGCAGCAGATAAAGTAGAAGAGATAGAATTCTTTAATTGAACGTATGGCTTGTAATAAGCTTTATAGGCTTCTTTACGTTTTTCGCGGTTCTCATCTTCAATTAACTTTGCATACATTCCGCGCGTTAAAGTAACTTTTTCTCCATCATCAGTCGTAATTTCACCAAATAGGATATCAGCATTATTTAACATACCAAAAGTATGCTGCGGGGAGGAGAGTGCTTCGCCCATTTGTGATAAAATCTCTTCCTGGTCCTTATTCAATACGTGTTTTTTATAACGGTATAATTCAAATAAGTCTTCTTTATAGTATTGTAAACCTTCTGCTTCTTCTATGTACGCGTGCAATGTGTTTTCATCTACGCTAAGTAAGAATGGGGAAAAGAAAGATTTAGCCGCACTTACTTTCACGTGTAATTGTGACACTTTATCGACAAGAGATTGGGCGTCAGTATCGCGCGTATCAAGATCAGATTGTAACCGTGCATAAGCGAACATTAAAGATATTATGCTAGAAATTTCTTCACTCTTTATTAAATAAGCTAATAAGCTATTACCATCGTAAATATTTCCATTAAACTCGTGTAATTCTTTCGTTAATACTTCAATTTTATGAAAATCACTTTCCCAATCTTCAATTGTATGGTAAATATCCGTTAAATCCCACTTCTCTTTATCATCTACTTGTAGTCGATCTTTAAGTTCAGTCATAGTCATTTCCTTTCTAAATATGTAGTTATATTCCTATATAACTATGAAATACAACAAATTGCAAAAAATCCCTGCTGAAAATTGAAAAGCCTTGCTAAAATGGCAAGGCTTAAAAAATCATAATGTAATTCCGAATTTTGAATGTAAAAGATTCTTATATTGCACATCTGTAACGTTTTCTTTCGTTTTTTTACCGTTTGTTGCTATTGTCAGACTATCCTTTGTTAAAGATGCATGTCCATTTTCAGTTAGTTTTACGATAAGAGGTACTTTGTTAAATGGTGAGCCCTCATGCTCAACAATAATTTTTTGTGCTGCATTTGCTTTTTCTTCAGCCACTTCTTCTATATAAAATGCATAGCCTAACGTCCAATCATCAGCAGAAGATTGATCCAAAAACTCATTGTTTTTACGCATCTCTAAAATATAGTTTCCCTTTTCGGTCATTTCTTTACGAATACGATAATCTCCTGTAACGGAGTGAATGACTTCACCTGAGAAAGGGACAGGTGCAAGAGGTAAGTATGATCCGAATCCAACCTCAATTAAATAAAATTCATTATGATGTGTTAAAACGGTTGCGATATGGCCAGAATCAACAGCCCATATAGAATTTGCAGCATTGTACACTGTTCCTGAAACGAGATGAACATCAAATCCAGCGTCTTTAAGGAAGTAATACATAGTAGGATTGAGTTCATAACAAAGACCACCACGGCTGTTTACTAAAATTTTCTCTTTCAAATTTTCTTTTGATATTTCTTTAAAATTCTTTTCGAGAATATTTAAGTTTTCAAAAGGAACAGTTTGTGCCATTGCGTACATAATGTTAGATAAATCTTCAAATGAAACTTTGTGTTTTTCTTCTATATGTAATCTTGCAAAAAATTGTTTTTGAAAGTCGGTCATAGAAATCCCTCCGTTATGCTTTTATAGGTAAATTGTAAACAATCTTGAATAGGATGTGAAATTAAAACTACGTTGAATATTTGAAGTGAGACTAAAAATAATGTGGGAGAGTGAGAGATTGCTACTTTACTAACAGTGGAACGAATATTATAATGATTCTGATAAACTATGCAAACGTTTTCTTGGGAGGGGATGGTGTACAGATGTTGAAAAGAATAACAATAGTCGGATTGTCAGTTTTTTTGTTTTTACCTGGTATATATGGGGAGAGTAAGGCGTATGCAGATACAGTTAACAATGGGACGTTAATGCAATATTTTGAGTGGTACGCTCCGAATGATGGGAATCATTGGAATCGTTTGCGTACTGATGTTGAAAATTTAGCTCAAAAAGGAATTACATCTGTTTGGATACCACCTGCATATAAAGGAACTACGCAAAATGACGTAGGATATGGAGCATATGATTTATATGATTTGGGGGAATTCAATCAAAAGGGAACAGTGCGGACGAAATATGGGACGAAAGCACAATTGAAATCTGCAATTGACGCTTTACATAAGAAAAACATCGATGTATACGGTGATGTAGTTATGAATCATAAAGGTGGGGCTGATTATACGGAAACTGTCACAGCAGTTGAGGTAGACCCGAGCAATCGAAATGTTGAAGTATCAGGTGATTATGAAATTAGTGCGTGGACGGGATTTAACTTTCCAGGGCGTGGAGATTCTTATTCTAATTTCAAATGGAAATGGTATCATTTTGACGGAACGGATTGGGATGAAGGAAGGAAATTAAACCGAATTTATAAATTTAGGGGCATAGGTAAAGCGTGGGACTGGGAAGTGTCTAGCGAGAATGGGAATTATGATTATTTGATGTATGCGGATCTTGATTTTGATCATCCAGATGTTGCGAATGAAATGAAAAAATGGGGAACGTGGTATGCGAAGGAATTAAATTTAGATGGTTTTCGTTTAGATGCTGTTAAACATATTGATCATGAATATTTGCGCGATTGGGTAAATCATGTTAGACAGCAAACGGGGAAAGAGATGTTTACAGTAGCTGAATATTGGCAAAATGATATCCAGACTTTAAATAATTATTTAGCGAAGGTCAATTATAATCAATCTGTGTTCGATGCACCACTTCATTATAATTTTCATTATGCTTCAACAGGAAATGGAAATTATGATATGAGAAATATTTTAAAAGGAACGGTAGTTGCGAATCATCCTACACTTGCGGTTACTCTAGTTGAAAATCATGATTCACAGCCTGGTCAGTCATTGGAATCTGTAGTGAGCTCTTGGTTCAAACCGTTGGCATATGCATTTATTTTAACGCGTGCAGAGGGATATCCTTCTGTTTTCTATGGTGATTATTATGGTACAAAAGGAAATAGTAACTATGAAATTCCAGCGTTAAAGGAAAAAATTGATCCGATTTTGACGGCACGAAAAAACTTTGCATATGGTACGCAGCATGATTATTTTGATCATCCAGATGTGATTGGCTGGACAAGAGAAGGTGATAGTGTACATGCTAATTCTGGTTTAGCAACATTAATCTCTGATGGACCAGGAGGGTCAAAGTGGATGGATGTTGGAAAGAATAATGCAGGGGAAGTATGGTACGATATTACGGGTAATCAAACAAATACTGTAACAATTAATAAGGATGGTTGGGGACAGTTCCAAGTAAGTGGAGGATCAGTTTCCATATATGTTCAGCGGTAGGTTTCCCCCTTCTTTTTTACATGCTGCATAGTTATAAAGGTATGACACCTTTACTTCTCAGAAAACATATAGTATGATGATTTCAGTAAATTAGATTTCAATGACTATAATATAAATTAATGAGAGGTGCTTTTTTGTGAGTGCGGTAGGTACTAAATAGGAAAAATTTAATGAAATAAATCGGATAAGACCAGGGGATTTTTATGTATATCATACCCCTAATTTTGTCATGGATTTATTTCGATACCTATGAAGATACCTACAATACTTTATAAAGCGTGTAATAGGAGGATTGCCATCCGTTTTTTATGGTTTATTTCCTCATATGTTATTACACATGCCTTGTAAATGTAAAAGCTGCGGTATCCCCGCAGCTTTTTTGTATATATTTTTAATGTATAAAAATGGTAATTTAATAATGTAGAACTCATTGGAATCTAATGAGTAGGTATCTTCATTTATGATAAAAATCAATCATAGTGAGGAGAAACAAAATGAATACGATGACTTTTGAAAAGTTACAATATAACGAATTAAAGGATATAGTGAAATCTTATTGCGTAAGTGGATTAGGTAAGGAATTATTAAACAAATTAGAGCCGAGTACGAGTATAAAAGTAGTGAGGAATCGATTGAATGAAACGACAGAAGCACGAGCGATAGTAGATGCAGAAGGACATGTGCCTTTTTTTGGAATATCCAATATCGCGAGTACAATTCAAAAATTAGAAAAAGGGATGATTTTAGATCCAGAAGAATTAGTAAGTGTTTCAGACTTTTTACGTGGATGTAGAAAGATTAAAAAATTTATGTTAGATAAAGAATTTTTTGCGCCAGTATTAGCTTCTTATGCAAATTCAATGACTGAATTTAAAAGTATTGAAGAGGAAATTAACTTTTCGATTAAAGGAAATAGCATTGATGCAGCGGCGAGTAAAGAGTTAAAACGAATTCGAAATAGTATTGATTCCGTAGATGGGAAAATAAAAGAACGTTTAACGAAGTTTTTAAATAGTAGTACAAATAAGAAGTATATTCAGGAATTCTTTATTAGTAAGAAGGATGATAGGTATACGATTCCAATTAAATCTTCTTATAAAAATCAAGTTGCGGGAAGTATAGTTGAAGCGTCCGCTAAAGGTTCTACTGTATTTATAGAACCGCATACGGTTACAAAGTTAAATGCAGAACTCGCAAGTTTGAAAGCAGAAGAAGCGATGGAAGAGTATCAGATTTTAGCGACTTTATCAGGAATGGTAGTAGAAAATATTTATCATATAAAAATTAATATGGAATTGATTAGCCAATATGATATGGTATTTGCGAAAGCGAAGTTTAGTAAATCAATCGATGGAATAGAGCCGAAATTAAATGATCATGGCTACGTTCATTTAGTAAATTGTAAGCATCCGCTTTTAACAGGGCAAGTTGTACCGTTAAACTTTAAAATCGGTCAAAACTATCGTAGTTTAATTATTACAGGACCAAATGCAGGCGGAAAAACGATTGTGCTAAAAACAATCGGACTACTAACATTAGCGACAATGTCAGGTCTGCATATTGCTGCAGATAAAGAAACAGAAATTGCTATTTTCGAAAATGTATTTGTAGATATTGGTGATAATCAAAGTATCGAAAATGCACTCAGTACATTTTCATCTCATATGAAAAACTTATCTGAGATTATGAGGATGTCAAATAATAATACGTTGCTATTATTTGATGAAATAGGAAGTGGGACTGAACCGAATGAAGGGGCAGCGCTTGCAATTTCTATTTTAGAGGAGTTTTATCTTGCGGGATGTATTACAGTTGCGAGTACGCATTACGGTGAAATTAAACGCTTCTCAGAAATGCACGATGATTTTATGAATGCAGCGATGCAATTTAATAGTGAGACGCTAGAACCACTTTATAAATTAGTAATCGGTAAATCAGGTGAAAGTAATGCACTTTGGATTGCAAATAAAATGAATGTAAGAGAACATGTACTAAAAAGAGCGAAAGAGTATATGGGGAATAAAGAATATCGTTTTGAAAAACTGAATGAAAGCAAAATTAGAAAACCGAAATTCGTGCAAGAAAAAAGCGAAAATCATTACGAGTATAAAATCGGCGATCGTGTAAACTTATTAGATTATGATGATTTTGGTATCATCTATAAGGAAATAGATAATTTTTATAACGTCGTTGTATATTATAATGGTGAATTCGTTGAAGTAAATGTAAAACGTATTACTTTAGAGGTAGCAGCAAAAGAATTATACCCAGAGGGATACGATTTAAATACACTATTTGTCGATTATAAAGAAAGAAAAATGCAGCATGATATTGAGCGCGGATCGAAAAAAGCGCTTCGTAAAATTGAAAAAGAAATAAGAAAGAACAGAGGATAAGTTAAAATGGTAACGATTAGACAAGAACAACAAAATGATTATAGAAAAACAGAAGAAGTTGTACAACAAGCATTTTTAAATGAAGAATTTAGTGATAAAAAGGAACATGAACTTGTAAAGCGTATTAGAGAATGTGACGCGTTTGTTCCTGAGTTATCTATCGTTGCGATAGATGAGGAAATAGTCGGTCACATTATGTTATCGAAAATCACGATAGAAAAGGATGGAGCTTCTGTAGATTCATTAGCGCTTGCGCCAGTATCAGTTGCTAGGGGGCATCAGAAGAAAGGGATTGGCGGAAAACTAATCGCAGTTGCTTTAGAAAAGGCGAAAGAACTTGGATACGGGTCAGTTGTAGTGTTAGGACATCCAGAATACTACCCGAAATTTGGTTTTAAGAAAGCAAGTGAATGGAATATACAGGCACCATTTGAAGTGCCAGATGAAGTGTTTATGGCGATGGAATTAAGGGAGAATGCTCTTGAAGGTGTAGAAGGAATTGTACAATATTCGAGTGCTTTTGCTGAGTAGGAGTATCGGTTAAGAAATGTAATCATAAAAGATGCTATCTTTTTGTTGGGATATACAGAAAGGTAGCGTTTTTTTATTAAGAATATTTACTTACGTATATTTTGCTCAATGAATAATTAAGATGGTAAAATTGATATAGAAATGTAAAGGGAGAGAATATGATGAATAAGCGAGAAACCGATAGCAATGAGAATGTAGTTACGTTATATGTTACAAGACACGGTAAAACAATATTAAATACGAACCATCGCGCGCAAGGTTGGGCAGACTCTCCGTTAGTAGAAAAAGGTGTGGAAGTTGCCACAAATTTAGGAATAGGATTAAAAGATATTCATTTTACTACTGTGTATAGTAGTGATAGTGGCCGCGCGATTGAAACTGCTAATTTAGTATTAAAATATAGTGAGCAATCAAAATTGAAACTTGAGCAAAGAAAAGCTTTACGAGAATTAAATTTCGGTATTTTTGAAGGTGAAAAGCTTGAAAATATGTGGGATGCGGTTGGAAAAGCTGCGGGCGTTGCATCACCAGAAGAACTTATGAAGTTTTCTATTCAAGAAGTGATTAATCTTATTAGAGCAGCAGATCCTACGAAAGAGGCGGAAGATTGGGAATTATTTTCTACTCGTATAAAAGCAGAGATTGATAAAATTAGTGAGGAAGCTGCTAAAAACAGTGGCGGTAACGTTTTAGTTGTCGTTCATGGGCTTTTGATTACTACCTTAATAGAAATGTTAGATAGTAGCAAAACAAAACTTGGAGTGGAAAATGCTAGTGTGACGAAGATTGTATATCAAGATGGAACATACACAGTCGAGTCGGTTGGAGATATGAGTTATGTTGCAAAAGGGAAAGAAAGTGTGGAAATATAAAAACTTTCATATAGAAATAAGAAAAGGAAGGTAGAGAAATCTAGCTTCTTTTTATTTTTCAGTATATCATTTGTTAATTAAAATCGGAATATTCCGTTAAAAATGCACCGTGAAAATTATTGTGATGGTATAGTTAGAGAGTAGGAATAACAAATTGTTTTGCAGCCTATTGAAGGGGTATTAGTCTAGTCTTACATTTTATCTCGAAATTTAAGTAAGTTTACGAGAAATAAAACATAGTAAGGAACGTGTGAATATGGATCGAATATATTTTGTGGACAACCCGTGGCCTAATGGTCATCGAATTGTTAATTTTAAGTGGAGTGCACATTTTAAATATGCAGAGGAAGAAGAGTTAAATGGTGTAGCTGGTTTGTATTTTGATTTGCATTTAGAGACTGCGGATTATGATGAGGAAGATTTGGATGAAGAAGATGAAGAGAATGAGGAAGAAGATGATTGGCACGCGAAGATTGTATGGAACAATTTCCATAGCTGTACTTTGTCATCAGAAGAATGGGATTTTAAAGGGTTTCGTGTAGGAAGTGATGAGGTGCCTTTTGATTTGGATATGCTAAATGGAAAGAGATTTGCAATTGATTTTTTATCCGAGGATGAGCAGAAGGACTTAGATTTAGAGTTAACTGCATTTGACGTTTATTTACTTGGACATGATGCGTCAGCCTTTCATAATATTAAGTTTACTAGATTAGAAGGGCAGACATATCAAATTGAATGGAAAGGGAAATTGGCACTAGCGTATATTGGTGATTATGAATTTAAATATGATTTTCATACACTAATTTCCTCAACATCATTTAGTGGAATTAATATTCCTAATGACATAAATGATCATGAGGCGCATGTTTTGCTAAAAAGATTTGTTAGTAATCCAGTATTGTTTGAATTGCAACATGATAATGGGGATAGACGATTTGTATTGAAATAAAAATATATTGTTGTCTTTGCGAAATGTATGAGTAAAAGGCTACTGTATTCGAAATAGTTAACAACTTAAGTGTCGGAAAATGTAAAGAAAATGATACATAGTATGTGATTTATGCTCAGTTCTAAGAAGAAAAGAATATTAACAATTATATGGAGAAGTGATTATGTTGATTAAATTCGTTCATTTGTTATTTGGAAAACCGTGTGAAAAAGGTGATTCGTTCCAAACTAAGTTTCCACGTTTTATTTATTGGAGTGCAGTTGTATTTTATTTTTTTGGAATGATATTCTTTGGGATTTTTTCTTTTATTGATACTGTATTTATTGGATCGTTGATATCGGGAGGTTTGTTCTTTCCTTTAATATTTAGATTCATTTATTTTATAAACTTAAAAATGAGGGGCCTAGAAAGAGAAGTATAGACAGAAAAAATATAATTGAAAAGAAACGAAATTGAACATTAATAGCATTAAAAAAGGAAGCAAAGAAATACATTCTAGCTTCCTTTTTTTATTGGAACGATTATGGGATTAATAAAATCTTCCCTGTACTTTTTCTGCTCTCTAATAATTCATGGGCACGGGCACCGTCTTGTAAAGAGAATGTAGTAGGACTCGCGATGTTTAATTTTCCACTAGCGATCCAATCAAATAATTGAGTAGAGCGCTGCTTACGTTCTTCAAAAGTAGTAAGCACGTTCCACAGGTCTCCGCCAGTTAAAGTTTTTGAAGTATCCATAAGCATACGCGGATCAACGGGTGCAGGATTACCGCCAGCCATTCCGAAAAATATGACAGTACCACCAATTTTAGTAGCGTTAAAACTTTCCTCAAGTGTAGAGCCTACTGATTCATATACAACATTTACTCCAGCACCGTGAGTTATTTCAAGTACCTTGGTATGCCATGCGTCAGTATATAAAAATACTTGATTGGCACCAGCTAATGTAGCTATCTGTGCTTTTTCTTTTGATGACGTTAGGCCGATTACCTTTCCACCCAGTAGTTTAATCATTTGAATAAGAAGTTGCCCAACGCCACCAGCTGCGGCATGAACTAAAGCTATATCACCTTGTTTTATTTGATAGCTATCTTTCGTTAAATAGTGTGCTGTTAGACCTTGCAATAAGACAGAAGCAGCTGTTTCAAAAGAGATAGAATCTGGAAGCGGGATTGCTTTTTCAGATGGAACGGCAACTAATTCTGCATTTGCGAATGGAACGTCAGCAAATGCAATATGGTCTCCAGCATTGATAGTAGTAACGTCAGCTCCTACTTTTTCAACAATCCCAGCCCCTTCATAACCTAATATATAAGGTGGGTTGCCAGCGAGATGATAATCACCGCGGCGTCTATAAATATCAGCAAAATTTAAACCGATTGCTTTCGTACGGATAAGAATTTCATTTGGATTTATGATTGGATCGTGTATTTCTTTATATTGTAGTACATCTGGACTTCCAAACTGTTCGAAACAAAGTGCTTTCATATGGAATACCTCCATTATATTGTTTGTCGATGCTCTTTATCATACAATATAAATATCAATAGACAAAGAGGATTATTTCGATGAAATCAATCGGAAATACCGATTGAAAAGAGGGATGATAAATGGAGATAAAACAATTAATTACATTTAAAGTAGCGGCAGAGACTTTGAACTTTACCCAAACTGCGAAGAAATTAAACTTTGCTCAATCGAGCGTAACGGCGCAAATTAAAACGTTAGAAGCTGAGCTCGGTACGCCGTTATTTGAAAGATTAGGGAAACGTCTTTTTTTAACTGAAGCAGGAAGGAAGTTTCAATTATATGCTGATAAGATGATTGCACTCAGTAATGAAGCGAAAATGGCTGTGAAAGATGATGAAGAAATAGCAGGTACGTTAATAATCGGTGCGCAAGAAAGTCAATGTACATATAGGCTCCCATCTATATTAAAGAGGTTTAAAGCACAATTTCCACAAATCAAACTTATCTTTAAACCAGCGCATTCCAATAAAGATGCGAAGGAACAATTGATGGAGGGGAAAGTTGATCTTGCATTTATTTTGGATGAATGTAAAACGGAAGATGCTTTGCATGTGGAGCCACTTATGAAAGAAGAATTAAAAGTAGTAGCTGCTCCAGGGCATCGTTTACTCGAGCGACCTTCCGTTTCTATAAAAGATTTAGAGAAGGAAACTCTTTTGTTAACAGAACTAGGGTGCTCATACCGGACTTTATTTGAAGAGCTGTTTCGTACAGAAGATGTGTATCCAGCGAATAAGATTGAGTTTGTAAGTGTCGAGGCAATTAAACAATGTGTCATTGCGGATTTAGGTATAGCAGTTTTACCAGCAATAGTAGTAGAAAAAGATATACGAGAGGGAACGATAAAAGAGTTGCAACTAGAAAATACTATCAATCCAATTTTTACACAAATTGCTTGGCATAAAGATAAATGGATGACAGCACCGTTACAACAATTTATTGATGTAACAAGGGAGTTTTTTACAACGGATTAAGTGGAGAAATATTTATTTTATATAAAAGAAAAAATGGCACTTTTGCATAGAGAGAACCGATGCTTGCATGTAACAAGTATCGGTTCTTTTATGTTTTAAATAAAGAATGCTATAAAATGTGTATTTCTCAACTTTTTTTCTTACAAGGATAAGTAAATTTCTTCGTATATTCCAATAACCATAAGGGAATTTACAACGTTTATTCGTTTCTGTAAGATGCCTCTAGGTGGAATGAAAGGAGGGGCGTACATAGGGGATAGATTGTCTTTATTATACGTACTTATTTTGAGGGAGGAGATTTACAATGTTTAAAAAGCTAATGAAAGTATGTGTGTTAAGTATAGCTAGTGTAGGGGTATTATTTAGTTTTCAAGGAAGTACATTTGCAGCTACCGATCTTAGTAGTTATTATGACGGGAAAAATCCAGCAACAACGAAAGTATACGGAGGCAGTACAACGTGTGATGCAGATGGATTTAATGCAAAGTCTACAGCGGTGTACGAAGGTAGTAAAAAAGTAGGGACAGTATATTTACGTTACAGTAATAAATGTCACGCAGCATGGTCTAAGCTTGTTTTAGATCAACCAGCCCCTTCTGTTTCTGGAGGGATATATGCTTACGCTGTTATTAATAAATATAAAAACGGTGTATTTCAAAAATCAGTAGA
This sequence comes from Bacillus cereus group sp. RP37, assembly GCF_040459695.1. Taxonomy (NCBI): domain Bacteria; kingdom Bacillati; phylum Bacillota; class Bacilli; order Caryophanales; family Bacillaceae; genus Bacillus; species Bacillus cereus group sp. RP37. The sequence goes on from NZ_JARVHP010000001.1 coordinate 2,003,089, forward strand.
CTCTAATAGTGGTAATGGAGCAATTAAAACAGGTCAAACGAGTACGTATACAGGAATGGTATTTGATTTAACTGCTGATTTTGGTTATACAGCTGATGCTGAAGCGGTGACGATTAATAATGGTTACGGGAAAACTGGACGTTATTAATAAAGGAGTGGAATTCTATGAAACTTTTTAAAAATGTGGGCGCATTTCTTTTTCTATCTGTGTTCGTTTTAACAAGTATGTTTAGTACGACCAGTAGCGATAAAGCATATGCAGAAGACCATTCGTATGATGGGAAAAGTCCTTACTATAATAGTTGTGATCAATCAGCAGTAACGAAAGAAAAGAAGTGGATTGATTCAAATTCTTATGTAGAATTAAAATTTAGCACGACGTGTAAGACAGCATGGGCAAAAGTTACTGTAACCCGCCCAGCAGTTTATAATAATGAAGCTGATGCAAGGATTGTTAGAAAAACAGATGGAAAGGCATATACTTGCGGAAGTGCTGGAGGAAATGGTGTTGTAAATAAAGGGCAAACATCATGCTATACACCAATGGTATATGATTTAGATCCAAGAAAGGCACAAGCGCAAGGGAAACATGCTATTCCGAATAGTGATGCATATAATTATGCGGAGACAATTTGGTATTAATATAATACATGTGTTAAGAGCTATTATTTGATATAAAAATGAAAGAGCCTTACTGCATTTTATCCCGCATTAACGGGCAGTAAGACCCCCACCTCAAAATTCAGCGAAAGCAAAGAAGTTAGATGGGGGATCAACTGCCCGTAAAAGCCCGATTGGTTCAACTAATAATCAGTGGGGGATGAACAAAGCCCCCACTGATTAAAGTTTCACTTTATTGTGGTAAGGTTCTTTAAAGTTGTTTAATAGTTTAAGAACAGTTATTTACAATGATATATCTTTATAATCACTTTTAAGTATTGCCATAATAATTTCATCCGAGTATGTATCGTTATAAAATAAAGATTGACGTAAGGTTCCTTCTTTTACAAACCCAACTTTTTCATAAGCTCTAATTCCGCGTAAATTATGGCTAAACACTTCTAACTGTAAACGATTTAATGATAGTTGTTCAAAAACAAAACTTAAAACTATTTTAATAGCTTCAGTTCCATAGCCTTTTCCTGTTAATGACATAGAAAGCATCGATATTCGGAAGCCTGCTCTTTTGTTACCCTCATCGATATCTAAAATCGACAACTCTCCAATCATTTCGTCATTGCTTTGTAAACAAATAGCAAAATCGTAGCGACTCGAATCATTATTTATATGAGCTATATGTGTCTTTATTTGTTCCAATGAAAAAGTAGGTTTGGTTCCAGTCATATAACGTATCTCTGTATCCATCGTACTTTCTAATATAATTGGGGCATCTAGTTCGCAAAGAGGTCTTAAATAAATTCTTTCACTCTCTAATCTCATTATAATTTTCTCCTTAAGTTTGGTGATAGAGTATATAAATATTTTTGCTCTACATGGAAGAAGAGTTTTATTTTGTGTATTGTTTGAAAAGTATGTGTCTTACTTTGATGTTACATGAATTTTATAATGATATGGTATACCTAAAACAAATAATAAAAGTTTTATACATAACAAAATGCATCCACGAGTTTTTTATAGATATTTTAAGCTGAAAACAAGCATGTACCATTAATCTGCATCGTAGTTCAACAAGAATTAAATTATTTTATCGTCACTTTAAAAGCGCATGTTTTTATCGTTTTTCAAAATAAGCCCTTTCTTTTTGTTATTTATTCTTCCTTTACGAATAGTAAGACTCCACATTCGAATTGCGAATGAAGCAAAGTAGGTAGGTGGAAGTGGGCTCACTCATAAAAGCCTGATTTTAGTATGGATGTTCCTTTAGTGTTTTTGGGATAATTTAACATGAAATATTTTCTTTTATCCAAATTTATGCTGTAATTAAAACAAAGGAGCTAAGTAAATGGGGAATGAGATTAAACGATATGTAATATGTACTTTAATATTTACATGGACACTTTGGGGGTTATTAATTAGCTTGATAAGATTAAACATTACGACATTTGGTACACCGCTAGCGATGATACTATTTGTTTTCGGTGGGATTATGCCGGCAATCATTGCGATTAGTCTAAAGAAAAAATATGGATCACAAGAGGAGTTTAGAAGTTTCATTAAAAATATTGTAAATCCTAAACATCACTTTGCATGGTATATTCTAATCATTATTCTAGCTTTTATTAGCTGTTATCTTCCAACAATATTTGGTGGAGAAAAGGTGCAAAAACCATTATACGTGGCATTACTTAGTTTTCCAATAATGATCGTTGGTGGTGGTCTTGAAGAAATTGGATGGAGAGGATTCTTACAACCTGCCCTTCAGAAAAGATTTTCGGCATTTTTTAGTACGGTTATTGTGAGCTTTATATGGGCAATTTGGCACTGGCCGTTATGGTTTATTCCAGGCACGAATCAAACTCAAAGGGATTTTATAGCCTTCATAATTACGACAATTGCTGTGTCTTTCTTACTTACTACAATTTTTAACGTAACTAAAAGTATTTTTATGTGTCTAATTTTTCATGCGCTTCTTAATTCTTTTTGGAGTGTGTACGTGCCAAATGATAAAGTGTTACCAGCAATTCCAACTTTAATTTTCGGAATTTTCGTTTTTATGGTGTATAAAGTCGTAATAAAAAGAAAGAACCTTTTATTGATTAAGTAACTCAAATAATAAAAGGAAAAATATTAATATATTTTTTATGGATATGAAACTAATCAATAAGAACACGACACAAACATAATTAAAATAACATACAAGTTTGTGCCGCAAAAAAATTGCAGAACTATAAACAACATCAAAAAGAATGAAGAGCCTTTTCGTATATAAACAATGCTAACGACAGTTATAGTAGTTGAGTTGTTAGAATTAACTAAGATCTGTATCAGGAGGAGTGTATCCAAGATGACGAGTCATTGATACAATTTGTCCTTTATGGTGAAACTCATGAGTCTCTGTATGAGTTAAAAGCCATAGCGGAGTTGTGCTCCAAGGCTCTTTTTGCCATTTCACTTCATTTGCTATATTTTCGAGCCACCGGTCATTGTATTCATCTAAAAAACGTATTACAACCTCATCTACTAACTTAAATCTATCACGGACTTTCTCGATATCTGCATGCTCAATTTCATAATCACTAGCAAATGAAAAATCTGCCCGTTTTTGCTTGAATGCGAATGATCCAAGCCAGTATCGGTAGCAATCGGCTACATGAATATGCGTCTTTATAATGCTACCGCTTCCGAAATTTGGAACAGTGCTATGTAATTTTTCTAGTGGGATTTCTCCCAAAAATGTAAATAGAGTTTCTCTTGTAGAGCTAATAAGATTATATTGTTGTTTTAACACATGTAACATGAAATTAACACTCCTCTTTTATTTACTAAACTATTTGTGTAGTAAGTAATTCTATATATACGAGAGGTGAACCTTTTTATTATTTTTACTAAGCATATTAGATGTATTTCTTCATTGTTTCTGATAGATTAAACAAGGTGAAACTTTAATACATTGAACATTTTTAGTTCATAATAAATTGTACATCAAGAAGGAGAACGATAAAATGAATAGACTAGTTGGTTTAAAACAATTTGAAATAACGCGCGGTGCATTACTTAAATTTATGGAAACGTTAGATGATAAAACTGCGGATACGCAGCCAGAGGGATTTAATAATACAATTCGTTGGCACATTGGTCATGTGTTAACAGCAGCGGAAACATTCATGTTTGGAAGAGAGTTTAAACAATTACCAACGGAATATCCAGGTATGTTTGGATATGGATCAAGACCGTCTAAATGGAAAACAGAAGGACCGTCATTAGAAGTATTAACGGCCCAATTAAAAGAACAAGCAAAACGTATTAACGAAATTCCAGCAGAAGCATTTGAAAATAAACTTCCAGAGCTATTCCTAGGATTGGAAACAGTAGGGGAGCTATACGGTATGATGCTTTATCATGAAGCAGATCATATTGGGCAAATGAAGGCGATGGAACGTATTATTAAGGCTCTTTAGTTTTTGGTAAAGTTTAATTGCATATAAAAAACGAAATTACAAATGTTTTGTCAAAATTGAGGTGTAAGTAGTTACAACCTTATTTTTCACAATACAGGTGTAATGTGAAATAATATATAAACAAAAAGGGTAGATAATTTATTATCTATCTTTTTTTGTTGTTGAACTTCTTGAAGGATTATGAACGCTTACCATCGTGATACTGATGAAGTAGGAATAGTTATTATTTTTTGTTTTACATAATAGAAAAATATTGAAGATCATACAGAAATAAGGTTGCAAAATCCGTATGAAATAGGGTGTTCCTAAATATGGAATATACGTATAATAATAGAGAAGACTAGAAATAGGGGTGAATACTATGATTACATTAGAACAAAAGTTGGAGCAATACACACATACATATGCACAGTTAAAGGGCGAACTGAAATGGAAAACGAGTGATTCTCGAACAGGTATGATGATTGCTGCTATGTATGCAGGTAGTGATAAATTGTTTGATCTCGCCCGTTTTTTAGAAATTAGTAGTTATATTAAGAATCAGGTAGGGATGTTTTCATACTTAAAGTCTTATCATCGCTTTGTGGTGGCCGCAACTTTAGATATTCACTTTACAGATTACAAGGAAGCTTTTCGGAGGTTTTTAGATTTATATGAACAATTAGTCGCTGGTGGTTTTAGCCGAAGTATATTTACTTATCTCGCAGCAGCTGTGCTTTTAACAGAAGAAAATGAACAGCATGGCACGCACGTTCAGCGTTCGATGCAAGTATATAAACGCATGAAAGAGGATCATCTTTTTCTTACAGGTACTAACGATTATCCGCTCGCGGTTTTATTAGCAGGACAATCAGAGAATGTAGAAACACTTATGGACCGTGTAGAACGTCTGTATCAGAAACTAGCGAAAGCGGGTTTGCGTAAGGGTAATGATCTTCAATTTTTAAGTCACATTCTTTCACTAAAGAAGGATGTCCGTGAAGAAATGTTAGTTGCAACATGTACAAACATATGGAATTTGTTAAAACAAGAAAAGGTAAAAGTGAAACAGATGCATTATCCAGCTATCGGGCTACTAGCGTTACTTGAGGATGGAGAAAAAGAGATTCATTCTATTAAAGCATTTATTGAAAAATTGCAGGGAGAGAAATTGTTCCGTTGGCATACAGATACAAATATTCTTATTGCTATTCAGCTGTTCGTAAGTCAGAAAGGTGAGGAGAGTAAAGCTACCAACACAGGTTTACAAACTATGATAGAAGTCCTTATACAAGCACAACAAGCAGCTATGATGGCAACGATTGCCGCTTCATCTGCAGCAACATCTTCTGCTAGTAGTAGTTCATAATGTGCAACTGCTTATGCTGTTGTAAATTATGGTGAATTTATAACTCTTTTGATAAGGACGGTTTGAAAAATATTATTAAAAAAGCCCATCACTCTCTAATGATTGATGGGCTAACTGTTTTTACATAATCAGCATTATCTTTTTGATTCTTTCAAATGTTTGAGTTGCGTAACGATCATAATGCTAATAACAACGAGTAAAAACCATGAACTAATTTTGCTTAAGTGAACGAGATTCCATGCTTCCCGTTGATTTGGATATTGCCATGCTCCGAAAAATGTTGCGATGTTCTCGGCAATCCAAATGAAGAAACCGATAAGGAAGAAGGAGAGAACGAGTGGCATTTTATATGTAACGCCTTGTAATGAAAATTCTACAAATGTGCGAGAGAAAACAATGAATAGTAGTAAAGTTAATATCCATCTAAAGTCGTATGTAAAGTGGTGTGTGAAAAAATTGAAGTAAATCATTGCTCCTAGAGGTATTGCAAAAATAGCTTTCGGCCAATGATACATATGTAAATGCAATCTTCTCCACGCTTGGCATATGTAACTCGCGACACTTGCGTACATAAAGCCGCTGTAAAGTGGAACTCCAAAAATCTTTGAATACGCCTCTTCAGGATAACTCCATGAACCGAAATGTACTTTATATATTTCTAGTAAAAGGCCGATGAGGTGGAAGACGGTAATTACTTTTAATTCGTCTTTCGTCTCAAGTCCAGTTTTATACATAAACCACTGCATAAGAAGACATATGATGAGTATGAAATCGTAGCGGTATAACCCTGGGATAGAAATGATTTTTGAAAGGGCTAGTGTTAAGAAAATAACGACTGGGAATAAGCAAGATAATGCTTGCTCGTAAGTGAAGTATAGTAGTTGTTTTATATATAGCATTGTGTCACCTTCGATATTTTTATTTGAAAACTCAAAATAATGACTAAGTATACTACAATTTTAAAAATAAGCTAGTAGTCTATTTGGCGTGTATTTGTAAGTTTTGGAAGGAATTTGTAATAGGTATTTTAATATTTAGCGAAGTGAAAAAATAGTTTGCTATTTAAAAAAAGTGGAGATATAATATCTAAATGAAATTGATAATTATTATCAATAATAATTACAAATAAAAAATATTTATAAAAAACAACTGAATATAAAGGATGAAATGAAACATGTTACATAAGCCTGCTGTATATGCTGGCAATAATCGCTGGCTACATATTAAGTTCATATGTTTCATGAGCTTAACAATTTTATGTTTAATCGGCTCTATATTTTTAGCTGTTGCATTTGGTGCAAAGGATATCCATTTACAAACTGTATGGACAGCGGTTTTTGATTATAATCCGAAATTAACGCAGCACCAAATTATTTATGAATTAAGACTCCCGAGGGTAATTGGTGCAGCAATTGTAGGAGCGGCTTTTGCGGTGGCTGGCGCTGTTATGCAGGGAGTAACACGAAATCCTTTAGCGGATGCAGGTGTGCTTGGCATAAATGCAGGTGCGATGTTTGTAGTAGCACTTAGTTTTGCCTTTTTCCCGCATATGCCGTATTCCTATTTAATGATTGTCTCCTTTATTGGAGCGGTCTTAAGTACAGTGCTCATTTTTATTATCGGATCAGCAACATCAGGCGGATTAACACCGATGAGATTAACGATTGCTGGAGCAGTTATGGCAGCGCTTTTGCATTCGTTAAGTTCAGGTGTTGCAATTTATTATGATTTAAGTCAAGATTTAGCGTTTTGGTACGCTGGTGGTGTTGCAGGGGTTAAGTGGGAACACTTGAAATTTTTAGTTCCTATTATTCTCATAACGATTGTTTTTGCGACAGTGTTAGGGCGATCTATTTCACTCATATCAATGGGGGATGATGTTGCTACGAATTTAGGAGTAAAAACGAACCGAACGAGAATACTAGGGATGATTATAGTAGTCACCCTTGCAGGTGTATCTGTTTCAGCTGTTGGCTCTATTGGGTTTGTAGGACTAGTTATCCCGCATATTGCTAGAAAATTAGTTGGTGTGAATTATCGACTCATTATTCCTATGTCAGCATTTTTAGGAGCTATGTTATTAGTTTTAGCTGACTTAGGGGCAAGAACAGTAAACCCTCCTAAAGAACTTGCAATAGGAATTATGGTAGCTCTTGTTGGAGTTCCGTTCTTCCTCTATATAGCACGTAAAGTTGGGAGGGAGCTATAAGTGAAGGATCTTTTGAACACAGATAAAAAGAGAGCCATTACTGTAACTACAATTTTTGGTTGTATGAGTATCGCTGTCATTTTAATTAGTTTAAATACAGGGACACTGAGCATTGCACCGCTCAAAGTAATTCAAACGCTTTTCGGTTATGGTGATTTTGAGAGCACAACAGTGCTATACGATTATCGTATGCCAAGAATTATAATTACAATGTTAGCCGGTATTGGCCTTGGGATTTCCGGTGCGATTTTGCAAGGGCTATCACGTAATGCACTTGCAGACCCTGGTATTTTAGGATTACATGCAGGTGCATCTTTCGGGCTAATTATATTCGTTACTTTCTTTCATTCTATTAATGAGAATGCATCGATTTTAATACCGTTATTTACATTTGGCGGGGGAGTACTAGCTGCATTTTTAATTATTATACTTGCGAGTGACCGGTCAAAAGGTTTACTTCCTATTAGACTTATTCTCGTTGGTATTGCTGTTTCAGCTGGATTTAGTGCGATTTCGTTATTTTTCTCTCTCAAGTTAAATGATGAGACGTATACATTCGCTTCTAGGTGGTTAGTTGGTAACGTATGGGGAAGGGATTGGATTCATGTCCTTGCATTATTACCTTGGATTTTCATACTAACTCCATATGCATGGCTAAAATCTAAAACGTTAAATGCATTGTCACTAGGTGATAGTGTGGCAGCAGGACTTGGTGTTTCAGTTCAAAAGGAACGGTTATTACTTTTAGCTACAGCGGTTGGATTATCTTGTGCGAGTGTATCGATGGCAGGAGGGATTGGTTTTATCGGTTTAGTTGCTCCGCATATTGCAAGAAAGTTAGTGGGTACTACCTATCAGCATTTCCTTCCGCTAACTGGCATTATTGGAATGATTATTTTAGTACTAGCAGATACGATAGGTCGCTCTATATTTGAGCCAAACTCTATTCCAGCTGGTGTAGTAGTGGCGGCTTTAGGAGCACCGTATTTTCTTTATTTACTTACAAAAACAAAATAAATACTTCAAAGAGGAGAACATATGAAAAAGAAACTTACTATTTTATTTAGCATGATGTGTATTTTAGTATTAGCAGCATGTGGTCAAACGAAATCCAATGAAGAGGCAACGAAAAAAACGGAAAAAAGTAATGATCCAAAAATCGCCTCTATGTCCATTCACTTAACGAATAATTTACTTGCATTAGGAATTACACCAGTAGGTTCTGTTATTGGTGGAGATTTAAGAGATTTCTTACCACACGCAAAAGAGCAGTTGAAAGATACGAAGAAACTTGGTGTTGTAACAGATCCAAACATGGAAGCGTTACTTCAATTAAAGCCAACTGACATTTATGTTGATGAAAAATACGCGGGCAAAGATTTAGCGAAATACGAAAAAATTGCAAAAACACATTCTTTCAACTTAGATGAAGGTACGTGGAGAGATCAGTTAAAACAAGTTGGTAAACTTGTAAACCGTGAGAAAGAAGCGGATACATATATTCAAGATTACGAAGAGCAATCAAAACGAGTAAAAAGTTTAATAGATAAAGAATTAGGTAATAACGAAAAAGTAATGGCAATTCGTGTTACTGCAAAAGAATTACGAGTATTTAGTACGAAAAGACCGATGGGACCAATTTTATTCCAAGACTTAGGATTACAACCTGCAAATGGTGTAGAGAAAATTGATGGAAACCGTCCTTTCGAAGTCATTTCACAAGAAGTATTACCTGACTTTGATGCAGATGCTATTTTCGTTGTTGTAAATAGAGACGATAAGGCAAAAGCGGCATTTAAACAACTTCAAGAAACACCAATCTGGAAAGACTTAAAAGCAGTTAAAGGCAAGCACGTATACATTATCAATGACCAACCATGGCTTGACTATTCTGCTTTAGGTAACAAAATGGCAATGGACGAAGCGGAGAAAATGTTTACGAAATAATATAGTTTTGCTATTAAGAAAGGCCCTCTAAATTTTGGGGCCTTTTTGTTATTGTTAGAATAAATAAAAAATTATACAATGAATTTAATTGAATTCAAAGGAGATGTGCCAATGTCAGCGCTTATTGTAAGTATCCCGTTTATAAAGCAGTTTATGGAACAAGGGGATAAATAGGCTAAAATAAGTATCCCCGTTATTAAAAAGGGGGAGTTTGAAATGATGATGAATCTTTTTCAAAATAAAACGATTAAATTATCAGCTATTAGAGAAGCTGATGCTGAAGTAATGGCAATGTGGCAAGAAAATAGTGAGTATTTAAGAAATGTCGATACAGATGTAGCGTTTCCGCAATCGTTACAAGAAATAGCAAGTGATGGACTATTAAAGGGACGGAGATCGAATAGTGTATCTTTCATGTTGAGGACAGTTCAAGATGATCGTTTAATTGGTTTTGTTGCAATTCATGGCATAGAGTGGAATAACAGAACAGGGTTATTAGCTATTGGTATAGGAGATGCAAATGATAGAGGTAAGGGATATGGAAGAGAAGCAATCCATCTTATTTTAAAGTATGCTTTTTATGAATTGAATTTGCACCGCGTCGGTCTGGATGTTATTTCTTATAATAAAGCTGCTATTGAGTTGTATAAAAAGATGGGTTTTCAGATGGAAGGCTGTATGAGAGAAGCGGTTCAAAGAGATGGGAAGTGTTTTGATCGTATCATTATGGGGATATTGCGAGATGAATGGATAGAGCTGCAGGATTAGAGAATACATTCGATATTATATATAGTATGCAGGAGATGCAATGATAATTGGCGAAAATTTACAGTGTACTGATTGAATTTATAAGGAGTCATGTGAGATGAATTTAGAAAAAGCAAAACCAGTAAATGAAGAAGTCGCGGAATTAAAGGAACTAATTAAAGAATTACACGGAAGTGTACATCAACTTCAAAGTGAAGTGCAACAACTAAGGCACGAAAGACCGGTTGTTGAAGTGAGAAAAGGTGTTCAATTATCGCCAGCAATCGTTGGACAAATTGGTGGTATGATATTAGGTGGATTAGCAATTATCGGTATATTTTGGTGATGGAAAAAAGGTTTGCAGCATAGTGCTGCAAACCTTTTGTATTTGACGATATAATTTCATGCAATACAATTTCTACATTAAATAACGTAAATATATGTAAGCATGTGATAATAATAGCGCAATGATTGTTAACGGTAAACCAATTTTTAAGAAGTCCATATAGGAGAAAGCATGTCCTTCACGTTTTGCAATACCAGCAACGACTACGTTTGCTGATGCTCCGATTAATGTTCCGTTTCCTCCTAAGCAAGCTCCAAGAGATAACGACCACCATAGTACTTCGATTTGCGGAGAATCGACAGATAGTCCGAGTCCTGTAGCTAAGTCTTGAATAAGAGGGATCATCGTTGCGACAAATGGGATGTTGTCGATGGTTGCAGATGCGATGCCAGATACCCATAAAATAAGTATAGCGGCGAAACCGATATCACCGTTTGTTACGTCGAGCACTTCTTTTGCGAGTGAAGAAATAAGTCCGATATCAATTAGCCCGCCAACGAGAACGAATAGTCCGGCGAAGAAGAAAATGGTTACCCATTCAACGTGGGCAAATACATCTTCAATATCATGTTCTTTCACGCCGATTAACATAAGAAGTGTAGCGCCTGTCATCGCGATAACAGCAGCGTCTACATGAATAATCGAATGAAGTACAAAGCCTAAAATAGTTAGTCCTAAAATCGAAATGGATTTTAAAAGGAGGCTTTGATCTTTAATATAATCTTTTTCGTTCAATGCCATTAATATTTTAATTTGCTCAGGTGTTGTTTTTAGTTTGTTACGATACATAAAGTAAATAATGCCAAGTGTAACGATAGAGATAATGATTACGATTGGAGCTAAGTTCAGTAAAAAGGCATTGAAGTCTAAATGCTTATTTGCTGATCCAATCATAATGTTAGGTGGATCACCGATTAATGTTGCTGTTCCGCCTATATTTGAAAATAATACTTCTGAAATCAAATAAGGAACAGGGTTTACTTTTAAAATACGTGTAATAGATAGTGTAACAGGTACGATTAATAATACTGTTGTTACGTTGTCCAAAAATGCTGAACCGACAGCAGTTAATAGGGATAGCAATAATAAAATGCGGATTGGTTTTCCGCCAGCTGCTTTTGCCGCTTTAATGGCCACAAATTCAAAGACGCCTGATTGACTCGTAATATGTACGAGAATCATCATCCCAATTAAAAGGGTGATCGTTTCCCATTGAATATGTGATGTGAAAGCGGTATGTAAATCTACAATTCCAAAAATAATCATAATAGCAGCACCGAATAGTGCAATTACAGCACGATTCAATTTCTCAGAAATAATAAATCCGTACGTGACTAAAAATACGGCAATTGCAAAATAATATTGCCAATTTGCTACTTCATGTGCTGATTGTTCCAATCATGTCACCTTCTTTAAAGTATGTATTCAATTGTAAACATGCATCCTTCTGCATAATTTATATTGTAGCAAATTCAAAAAAGAAAGAAAACTATTTAACAAAGTGAAGGAAAAAATGTGTTTTTTACATATGATATAAAAAAATAAAGAAACACAGTGCAAATTATTAGGAAAAGTGAGAGTTGTCCTCTAATATAGAGATAGCAATTTACATTATTTTTGCGTAAAATGGTTTAAAGAGGTGAATTCCGATGGAAATAGTAAAAGATAGTTCTCTTATTCAAAATGAAATTGAACGTTTTGTAAATAAAGATGTATATATTCATTTAGAAACAACGAACGGAGCGTATGCGTCACACTTTAATGAAAAGATGATGACAGTTGGAGCATTCATTCGAAATGCAATTATTCGCTTTGAACGCGGGAAGATTACTGGAACGAATCCATACCGAGTTGGTTTGAAAATGGATCATGGTTGGGTATATGCAGAAGGTATTACGCACTGGGAAGTAGACGATAAAGAGCGTTTATTACTTGCAGGGCACGATAATCAAGGTCGCTTAGCGGTAGCGCTTGAGTTAAGCTTAACGCCATTTAAGTAAGAAGGAGGGAAACTTATGGAGAGACATGTACTTGTTGTATTTCCGCATCCAGATGATGAAGCATTTGCTGCAGGAGGAACAATTCGCTTATTAACAGATCAAGGAGTACCTGTAACGTATGCGTGCGGTACTCTAGGACAAATGGGACGTAACATGGGTAAGAACGTATTCGCTAACCGTGAAACGATTCCAAATATTCGTGAAAAAGAATTGAAAGATGCATGTGAAGCGATGGGGATTCAAGACTTAAGAATGCTTGGTTTCCATGATAAAACGTTAGAATTTGAAGATGTTGATTTCGTTGCAGATAAAATTGAAGCAATCATTCAAGAAGTAAATCCATCTCGAATTATTACATTTTATCCAGAGCACGGTGTACATCCAGATCATGATGCATTTGGCCGCGCAGTCGTTCGTGCTGTATCACGTATGCAAAAAGAAGAACGTCCAGTCATTCATGCAGTTGCGATTACGAGAAATCGTGAAGCTGTATTAGGTGAGCCGGATGTTGTAAATAATATTAGTGAAGTATTCGAGCATAAATTAGCTGCACTAGGTGCGCATCGTTCACAAACAGAAGCGATGTTAGAAGAAACGCATGCAAAAATCAAAAACAAAGATGCTGCAACATTAAAATGGTTGCAACTTGAACAATTCTGGACTTATAAATGGGAGTAGGCTAGAAGGATATCTTCTAGTAGCTCTTACATAGAAAAAAGCACCGTCATTTGTGACGGTGCTTTTTTCTTTATTCTCCTGCTATTTGCAAGCAACCTTCACTTTTATCTCGTACTCCATTCTTTTGCAAATTCATCATGATATGCTTCGCTCCAATGGTATGGCTGCAATTCTTTTAACGGTTTGAAAATAATATCTTGTTTCGAATTTGTAATGGCGCATAGTACTTCTGGTCCCCAATAAAATAAACGTTCTTGGCATACACCACAAGGTGATAATACTTTTAATTCAGAATGCTCATTTTCTCTTGCAAGACAAATCGAATGTGTAACTTTCTTATGAAATTTATGTGCTTCTAAAATAGCACCTGTTTCCATACAAAGTTCTGTTGAAGCGTTTATTACATCAGGGGCCACACTTGTATAAATGGATCCATCTTCTACACGAATTGCTGCAGCTCCGCCCCAATTATGCGGATATCTTTGGTCAATTAAATTTTTCACTGCATCATATAATTGTTGTTCAACGCTCAAGTGTATTTCCTCATTTCTACGTAATTTTTGATTTAATGACTGTTATTTTTTTAGTAATACCGTTAAAAAAGAATAGACACTCAATTTCAAACTATAAATGCAAGAATTACTTTTCATCTGCATACTTTTCCTCTAAGGCAATTAATAGAGGAATTGATATAGTTACAAGAATGATTAAAGTGGTTATAAAGGATTTAGAAAGAGAAAAAGAACCTTCGATTAAAGGTGATAAAAACTTGAATGAAAGTATACTTGTTATTAAGGAAACTATTAAAAAGCTAAAAAGAGACACATTTTTATTTTTGATAGATGTTTCTATAAAATCTTTAAGACAGCTTATGACGACAAATATAGTTAATATAATAAGAGAAATAAAATAATGTGTTACATTTGTCATACTAATAGTAGGATCGTCTATTATGTAAGCAAGTAACTTAGATACTAACATACCTCCAAATAATAAAATAATAAAAGCAAGTAATCCTTCTGATGTATAAGTGCTGAAATTATCTTTCTTGTTAAAGAGTTTATAATTCAGAGTAGATTGGGTTATTTGAATTAGGAATAGGATAAGAATCCACACATAATATACAATTGGTAATTCTCCTGAGAATAGCGCAATCAGGAAATTTATTACTGTCCTTAAAATTTCAATCACTATAAAAGCCCTCCTGTTTGTAAGCTTTGCGATATTAAAAATATGCTAGTCTATCATTTAATAATTAGATCTATCAATTCGAACTATTCCTAATTATTCCATAAAAAGGTGTTGGCATCAAGTTACCCTTCTAACAAAATCTCCAAGACTCAACACTAGAAAAAGAAACGCAATATGTAATATAATTGAAAAAAGTATATTTTAAAATCAATGTTAATATTACCCTCCTATAAGTATTAACATACGTAATTGAGGTGTTTTCTTTGTTGTTTTATGATCGAATTTCTATAATGGCCCCTCCTGTTCCGTAGCTAAGGAAAGTCTTTTTATTTCTGAGATTTTCAAAGTTATAGGAGGGTATGAAAAATGAAAAAAGTCTCAGTACCATCACTTTTGTTAATGATCATTCTTGTAGCATTTCCGCAAATTAGTGAAACGATTTACACACCGTCTTTACCTGATATTTCAAAGGCGTTACATGTAAGTAATAATGAGGTACAGTTAACACTTAGTGTGTATTTTGCTGGATTTGCTTTAGGTGTATTTTTTATTGGATGGTTATCCGATATAATCGGTCGTCGCCCGGCAATGTTATTTGGAATTGTAATATATGGTGTAGGAAGTTTCTTATGCTTTATTGCAAATTCCATTGAAGTTTTATTGCTAAGTCGTTTTATTCAAGCGTTTGGAGCAAGTGCTGGCTCAGTTGTGACGCAAACGATTCTTCGTGAAAGTGTAGAAGGGCATAAGAGGCATGTGATGTTTGCTCAAATCTCGGCAGTCATTGCTTTTACACCAGCGATAGGACCATTAATTGGTGGCTTTCTTGATCAAATGTTTGGATTTAAAATCGTATTTTTAAGTTTAGTAGTTATGAGTATCGGAATTTTTCTGTATACGTTTGTTTCTCTTCCGGAAACAAAAACGGACTCAGTAACGAATAAAATAAATGTGTTTTCTGTTTTAAAACGATTGATTACAAATCCGAAAGTAGTAACATATGGTCTATTAATTGGAGGAGCGAATGGTGTTTTATTTAGCTACTATGCAGAAGCGCCGTTTATCTTTATTGAATACTTTCAGTTATCGCCTAGTATGTATGGATTTTTAGGAATTGTTGTTGCTTCCGCTTCTATTATTGGGGCGAAAGTTTCAAAGCGGTTACTTGCCACATATAAACCAGAGAAAATTATATATATTGGTTGTCTTGTAATGACAGGGGGAGCAGTCGCTTTATCTATTATTACTTCAGTTGGATCAAATCCAAACATAATATATATGACTGGATTTTTATTGGCGATGTTTATATTGCTATTAGGAATTGGGATAGCGTTACCGAATTGTCTTAGCTTAGCGTTAGTAGATTTTCAAGATGTCATTGGCACAGCCGGAGCTTTGTTTAGCTTAGGGTACTATGTAATTGTAACGATGACAATTTTGGGAATGAGTCAACTTCATACGGGCTCGTTACTCGTGATGCCACTTTATTTTCTGGTTATTGTAGTTATCATGATGGTGTTTACTAAGGTATTTATTTTAGGGAAACAAACTTCAAATACGATTTAAATATGAAATGGTAAAAGGGTCTCGTTAAAAATGAGACTCTTTTATATTTTATCCCGCTGTTTTGAGGCAGGAAGATTACTGCCTCAAAATTGGGCTGGACTAAAGAAGTTAGTAGTTTATTAATATATTAAATTTCTGGTTGGTATATGAATCGGACGTGTGGGAAATTAAGTTATCAACTATAAAGGTTGAAGTACATGAGATGTGAAACCGAGGAAGAAATACTCTCCTCGGTTATTTATACTGTAATAATATTCATACCGGAATCATATTGAATAGATGTATTTTATTGTTAATTTAGTTAAAAATTAATCAGACTTATGTATAATAATTTATTGAAAAAATAATTGAACTTTTCAGATAAATGAATTAATATAAGGTAAGTAATTTTAAGATTTATAGAATATTGGAAGATGAAAGGTTTTGAGAATTTTGTAAGAGGCAAAAAACGATTTTAGGATAGCTTTAAAGCTAGTGTAAAATGACGTTTGCTTCATCATTTTCAGGGCCGAAAGGAATTAGGGGAAAGCATCTTGTTTTAAAATGCGGCTATGAATCATCTAAGAGGGGGAAATGAAGTGGCAAACAAGGAATTGAAAAGGGGCTTAGAAGCACGTCATATTCAAATGATTGCTTTAGGCGGAACGATTGGTGTTGGTTTGTTTATGGGGTCGGCCAGCACGATTAAATGGACAGGTCCGTCAGTCATGCTTGCTTATGCAATTGCAGGTATTTTTATCTTCTTCATCATGCGTGCGATGGGTGAAATGTTGTATATGGAGCCGAGTACAGGTTCATTTGCGACGTTCGGTCATAAGTATATTCATCCGTTAGCTGGTTATATGACAGCGTGGAGTAACTGGTTCCAGTGGGTTATCGTGGGGATGTCAGAAATTATTGCGGTTGGAGCATATATGCAATATTGGTTCCCGGACTTACCAGCTTGGATACCAGGTGTAATCGCAATGGTTATTCTTGGTGCAGCTAATTTAATTTCTGTTAAGTCATTTGGTGAATTTGAATTTTGGTTTGCGATGATTAAAATCGTTACAATTCTATTAATGATTATTGCGGGATTTGGACTTATTTTCTTTGGAATTGGTAACGGCGGAGAAGCGATTGGTATATCTAACCTTTGGTCAAATGGCGGTTTCTTTACAGGTGGTTTTTCAGGATTCTTCTTTGCTTTATCACTTGTAGTTGGTGCATACCAAGGTGTGGAATTAATCGGTATTACTGCTGGTGAAGCGAAAAATCCGAAGAAGACACTTACAAGAGCAATTCAAAGTACAATTTGGCGTATTTTAATTTTCTATATTGGTGCTATTTTCGTTATTGTAACTGTGTATCCGTGGGATCAATTAAGTACAATTGGTAGTCCGTTCGTAGCAACTTTTGCGAAGGTTGGTATTACGGCAGCAGCTGGACTGATTAACTTCGTTGTTATTACAGCAGCAATGTCGGGTTGTAATAGTGGTATTTATAGTGCGGGCCGTATGCTTTATACGTTAGGTGTAAATGGACAAGCGCCGAAGTATTTCACGAAACTTTCTGGAAATGGTGTGCCTTTATTCGGTACAGTTGGTGTAATTATCGGTTTAGCGGTCGGTGTTGTATTAAGTTATATCGCACCGAAAAACTTATTCGTATATGTATATAGTGCGAGCGTACTTCCTGGTATGGTACCATGGTTCGTCATTTTAATTAGTCAAATTAATTTTAGAAAAGCAAAAGGGGCAGAGATGAAAGATCATCCGTTCAAAATGCCATTTGCTCCTGTTACAAACTATTTAACAATTGCCTTTTTGATTATGGTATTAATTGGAATGTGGTTTAATGATGATACTCGTATTTCACTAGTTGTAGGTATTGTTTTCTTAGCTATCGTAACAATTAGTTTCTATGCTTTCGGAATAGGGAAAAGAGCTCCGTTAGACGTTCAAAATGATCAAGAGATTTCAAGTAAATAAAGGTGAAAAAAGTCCGATTTCCAAATAAGAAATCGGACTTTTTGTTATTAAAATTTCTCTAAAACGATTTTCCCAATTGTACGCCCACTTTCAAGTAGTGCGTGTGCTTTCTTTACGTTTTCAGCGTTAATTGGTGTTAATGTTTCATTTAGAGTAGTCTTTAAAATGCCTTCATCTAATAGTTCGCTTACTTTATTTAATAGTTCGTGCTGCGTAATCATATCACCAGTTTCATACATCGCTTTTGTAAACATAAATTCCCAAACGAATGCAGCACTTTTACTTTTTAAAATACCCATCTCAAGAGGGTGTTCATTTTCTACGATAGAGCAAATTTTTCCTTGTGGTTTAATAAGTTCACAAATTGCTTGCCAATGTTGATCTGTATTGTTTAAGCAGAAAATATAATCTACATCTTTTAGCCCGAACTCTAATATTTGCTCTTGTAAAGGTTGGTGATGGTTAATGATATAATCGGCACCGAATTTTTCAACCCAGTGTATCGTTTCATTGCGGGATGCAGTTGTGATAACATTCAGTCCAGCCCATTTTGCTAATTGAATTGCAATCGAGCCAACACCGCCAGCTCCGCCGATAATTAAAATATTTTTAAATGTATTCTTATCTTTCTTATTATAATCAATGCCCAAGCGTTCGAATAAACCTTCCCAAGCTGTAATAGCTGTTAACGGAAGTGCTGCAGATTCAGCATCACTTAACGTTTTTGGTTTTTTACCAACGATTCTTTCATCAACTAGGTGGTATTCACTATATGTACCTTGTCTCGTAATACTTCCAGCGTAAAATACTTCGTCGCCTTCTTTAAATAACGTACAACCTTCGCCTGTTTGCACGACAACACCACTAGCATCCCAGCCAAGTATTTTCGCTACATCTTCTTTTTTATCTTTCGGAGAGCGAACTTTTGTATCAACTGGATTAACGGAAATAGCGTTAATTTTAACAAGTATATCTCTTCCTGTCGCAACAGGTCTTTCAACTTCAATATCAATTAAACTGTTTTCTTCTTCAATAGGTAAGTATTCATGTAAACCAATTGCTTTCATTTCTATTCCCTCCATTAAAGTAAGAGTCATTTTCTCTTTTATTATAGATGGTGAAATGCCATTATGTAAAAAAGAACATTCTTTTTTATTTATGCTGGTATGAAAGTGTGGAAGGAGTTTGCTTCTAAAAAGCAGAATTTTTTACTGTGTTACTTTATCTCAAATTAAATGTAGAGGTGGATACATAATGACAGTAAAGAAGCTTTATTTCATCCCAGCAGGTCGTTGTATGTTAGATCATTCTTCTGTTAATAGTACGCTCACACCGGGGAATCTATTGAACTTACCTGTATGGTGTTATCTTTTGGAGACGGAAGAGGGGCCTATCTTAGTAGATACAGGTATGCCAGAAAGTGCGGTTAATAATGAAGGGCTTTTTAACGGTACATTTGTCGAAGGGCAGGTTTTACCGAAAATGACTGAAGAAGATAGAATCGTGAATATTTTAAAACGGGTTGGTTATGAGCCGGAAGACCTTCTTTATATTATTAGTTCTCACTTGCATTTTGATCATGCAGGAGGAAATGGCGCTTTTATAAATACACCAATCATTGTACAGCGTGCTGAATATGAGGCGGCGCAGCATAGCGAAGAATATTTGAAAGAATGTATATTGCCGAATTTAAACTACAAAATCATTGAAGGTGATTATGAAGTCGTACCAGGAGTTCAATTATTGCATACACCAGGCCATACTCCAGGGCATCAATCGCTATTAATTGAGACAGAAAAATCCGGTCCTGTATTATTAACGATTGATGCATCTTATACGAAAGAAAACTTTGAAGATGAAGTGCCGTTTGCGGGGTTTGATTCGGAATTAGCCTTATCTTCAATTAAACGTTTAAAAGAAGTTGTGATGAAAGAGAAGCCGATTCTTTTCTTTGGACATGATATAGAACAGGAAAAGGGATGTAAAGTGTTCCCGGAATATATATAGTGCAAAAAGGTCATGAGCTTACGTGCTCATGACCTTTTTCGTTTAAAGAATTTTTTTGAATAAGTTATAAACTTTTTTAGAACTATCTTCATTTAATTGATAGTACGTAAGGTTTACATCATCAGGAGTATCTTGCTGAGCAATCATCACTTCACTACTGTGATGATCAACTACCCATATGAAATATTTTTTATAAGTTCCATCCTCGAAAGTAATCCACATATCACAATCTATTAAATCTGATCCTTCTTCATCTAATGTTAATTTGCCTTTTTTGGCGGTATCCATACTGTTAATAAACGTTTTTAATTCATCTGTTTTTGTGAGAAAGATATCCTTTTTTGTTTTAATTGACTCGACATGAATATCTTTTATTTCCTGTTTTCCTAAAAAGACAGGGGGCTCATTTGGGTCTCTTTGAGTTGAAATGATAGTAGCTTTCTTCTTTGGCTTATTTGCTGTATAGAAGTCTTGAATAGATTTTTCTGAGTTGAAAAACCATAAGATACCAAAAATAATCAATGTGCTACAAAGCAGTAAAATGATTTTTTTAATAGAATATTCTCCTCTCTATTACTTCGTATGAAGAGCGTTTCTATTAATATATGATAGGTAAGCGTAAAGTATTATAGTTGAACTTGGTTATGCTTCACAGTTTTTATCGGACGATCTACGAGTAAATTGTAAGTGAGCCCAATTAATACGAAAATGCCACCGACAACTTTGCCCATTGAGAGTTCGTGTGACAAAATGAAATCAATGATAGTCCCCGCAAATAACTGTCCAATAAAGATGAGTAACGTTAAATAAAATGCTGATATTTTAGGAGTGATATAGTTCGATAATGAGATGACGATAACGCCTACTAATCCGCCTAAGTAAACAGCGATAGGAATAGATTGTAATGTATGCATTGGAATATACAATGAATCTGAACTGAAAAGTAAAAATAACATAGAGAAAAATAATCCAGTAATATAATTAAAAAACGTGCCTTCCCAATTTCCAATCTTCGCTGCTAAATTCGCATTAATAATTCTAGCAACAACGATAGAAACACCAGCTAAAATAGCGATAGTAATATATAACATTTTTTTGCCCCCATTAATAAATTGTCATGATTATAATTCCAGAAGAGATGAAACATAATCCAATTAGTTTTTTCTTTTCAAACTTTGAAACTTTCATTCCTAATAAGCCAAAATGATCAATAACGATGGAAGCAATGGATTGACCGAATAAACTTAATGCGATTGTAATGGAGGCACCAAGGACGGAGAAACTTATATTATTAAAAAGAACAGTGAATACACCAATCGCACCAGCGCTATATAAGAAAAGTGGAATCCCTTTATTAAAATGGATTTTATTTTTGTTTATGATTAAAACGAAAATAACTGCAATTAAACCGACAAGGTGAATGACAACGCTTGCGGTATACTTGCCAATTAACTCAGATAAAATCCCATTCAATGGGAGCATAATGGCAATAAGCACACCAATAAAGACAGAAAGAAAGTTATACAATGTAATATCCCCTTTATATTTCATATTTGTAATGACTGTATCATGCTGAAATTGTCTATTACTATGACATATGTCATAGTGGAAGAAGAAAATTTTGATTACAATGGGGAGTAGTTGTAAAGGTGGGGGACTATGAAGAAAGTATGTAATTCTATTAAATTAGCAGAGTATATGAAACAAAATAATATTGACGCATTTTTTACTAATGATATGAAGCCGTATATGGAATTAATATTTTTTAAAAAGAATGAGTTTATTTGTAGAGAAAATGAAGAGATAGATTATTTATTTTTCTTCGTTGAGGGAAAAGCGAAAGCGTTTAATACATTAAGTAACGGGAAATCTGTATTACTATGCTTTTATGATAGTTTGCAGCTGTTAGGAGATGTGGAGTTAATTCATTCTCAAAAGACTGCTTCAAACGTACAAGTAATGGCAGATTCATATTGTGTTGGTTTGCCTTTAGGGAAAGTGAGAAATCAACTATTTCATGATGCGAAATTTTTACGGTGTATTTGTGGATCGTTAGCACATAAATTAAACCGACTTTCAAAAAATAGTACAATTAATTTATTATATCCACTTGAAAATAGACTTGCGAGTTATATGTTAGCAGCAGGGGAACGAGCGGTGCAGCACGGAAATCGAATTGTATTTAGTGGGAATTTAACGGAAACAGCTGAATTATTAGGAACGAGTTATCGGCACCTATTACGTACATTAAATATTTTTTGTGATAAAGAGATTATAAAAAAGAACAATGGTTGTTTTGAAGTAGTAAACGTGGATGTTTTGAGGGAATTGGCGGCAGATGTTTATAAATAGGAGGAGATTATAAATGATTACACCTATATTTAGAATTTTTGATGTTGAAAAAGCAAAGCTGTTTTATTTAGATTTTTTAGGATTTAAAATGGATTGGGAACATCGGTATGAGGAACATATGCCATTATATATGCAAATTTCGTTACACGATGCTGTAATACATTTATCAGAACATCATGGGGATGCTTCGCCAGGCGGTGCGATTCGGGTGAAAATAGAGGATTTAAAAAGTTATTATGCTATTTTATCAAGTAAAGATTATGCTTATTCAAAACCTGATATAGAGAGCACACCGTGGGATACTATGGAATTAACTGTGATTGATCCGTTTTCAAATAGAATTATATTTTATGAGGAAAAGGTTTAGTATTAGCATTACTAAACCTCTATTAGATTGAACTGGTGAGTGAATGGCTTGGCGAATAAAATAATGAACTACTCTTAGAGATATGGAGCAAAAAAATAGATCAGTAGCAGCAACTACTGATCATCCATATGTACATGAATTAGGAGAGGTCAAACATTTATTAACTTTATTATAATAGATTTTCATGAGAATAAAAACTGAAAATTCTAATTTTATGTTGAGAAAGTTTTTTGTATCGAAATATATAAAAGAATAGGGATTTTTAGTAAAAGGAAATATGATATTTATATTTTAATAAATTGTGATATAGTTTATAAAGAATAGATTACATAAAATGTTATTTTATTACATAGTAATCGTGTTTTGGATTAAGGAAGGGGGAAATGATTGTGAAGTTTGATGATCAACGCCTACTAGGAGTCCGATTAGGATCGGTACTTGTAACAGAGGAAAATCAATATTTAGTAATTAAGAAAAAAGATCATTATGCACTATTAAATATACATAATTTAGAATGCACACATGTTGAAGTGCAGCTAGAACATATTGAAGAATTGTTGCGGGAAGATTTCCAAGAAAGTATAACGGAGATTATCGCACCAGAACATATAAAAATTGTTGCGAAAAATGTAATATAAAGAAAGAAGCTGGAAGGAACAGCTTCTTTCTTTTCATTATAAGGATAACGTTTTAAAAACGTCACCAATAATCCCTTCCATTTGATGAACACCTAAGTCGGCGTTCGTCATTATAACGGCACCATTACCTCCGTATGGATAGCATACCATCATACATTGAAATCCCACGCCCCAGCCAAGTGAATACATTTGTAAGTCTTCGTTAGAATCATCTAGAAAAACACCTAGTCCAGTCCATTTTGAGCAACCTTGAGGAGAAATCATATCTTGTACTGTTATTTGAGAAAGTTTTAGTTTGCCCTTTCCTTGTAAGGAATGAATGATTTCAATTACTAAAGTTGATAAGTCAGTGGGTGTTGTCCAAATGCCTGAAGCAGCTGCGAATGGATAAAATGGATACTTCTCATTTGTAATGGTGCCATCTTTATTATGCCCGCAAGCAAAGGGCTCCATTTTATTTATATCTTCAGGAGAGAATACCGTACTATTCTTTAGCTGGAGTGGCTGAAAGATATATTCTTCAAGTAAAAGGGTGAATGGTTTTCCAGTTATATCTTCAAGTAGTAGTTCGATAATACAAAAGTTTGCATCAGAGTAGTGAAATTCGCTTTCTGGTTTATAAGCTATTTCTATCGGTACGGGACAATATGATGTTTTACCGGCAAGGAGTTCAGACATGTTTGGTTGCCCTTGTGCAAGTAGATAATGTTCAAAGCTATTAGGAGGATCAATGATTCCAGATTGGTGACATAACAAGTTTCGCAATGTGACCTTTTTTTGTGAAGTAAATAGATTGGTAGGGATGTTCCAAGATGTGAGTCTATCATTTACGTCTTCATCTAAATGTACGATTTCTTGATCTGATAACGTTAGTACGAGCATTGCAGTGATAAATTTACTAATTGAACAAGAATTGAATATGGAATCCGTAGTGACAGTTCTAGTTGTTCCAGATTCAAGCATTCCAAAGGCAATCGCTTCGTCTAGTTTGCCATCACGTATAACGGCAAGGCTTAAACCTGCAACAGAATATTGGTTCATTTTCTCGTATATATCGTTACTTTTTAATTTCATAGTGACTCCTTTCTTTGAAAAGACAGAATGTTAGTTCTATTATACCGTAGTAAATAGATAGAATGAGAGAAAAAGAAAAAACTTCATCTTTTATCGATGAAGTTCTTTTAGTTAATTCGAAGTGAATGCTTTAAAAAATTTATCTCGGTACATGTACATAAGCCATGAGGTTGTTAGTAAAGAGATAATGATTTCTTTGTTTTGAATTGGCGCATTGAAAACAAGCCAGCCAACGATATCAAATAATAAATGTAGTGCCATTGAAAGAACTACAAATTGTAGTAGCGTATTTAAAAATCTTTTCATGAAGAGCCCCCCTAAAATAAAAGGTTTTATCAACAGTGTTGTATATTACTATTATACATTAAATGTGTCCTGTGGTAAAATTTACATAAGTTAGTGAAATAAAACAAATGAAAGCTAATGAGGAGGAATAGTCATGGAATTTTGGGTGATCATACCGATAGCAGTCTTTGGATTTATTTATATTGCTGAAAAATTAAATAGAATCGAAAAGAAAAATGATGCCCGTTTAAAGAGGATGGAAGATAGATTACAGCTAATTTCGAAAGAAATGGGAATTGTAGATAGAGAACCTGAAATTAATAAAGAGTTGCGTCAGCTTACGGAAGAAGGTAAAACAGTTACAGCAGTTAAGAGAGTAAGAGAGGCTTTTGGGTTTTCTTTACTAGAAGCGAAGCAATATGTCGATAAATTATAAAAAAGATCATCCGATTGGATGGTCTTTTTTCATTGTACCATACGTGTATTTACATAAGCAGCGATTATAACGTGGCCAATTATAATGATAGGAAATAAGATTTTGACATTAGGAGTAGTGAAGACACTACCAATTGTGGCGATAATACCAGCAGTTAAATTATAAAGACCAACTATTTTTGATAACTTACCTTTATCTGGCACACGGCGTTCATTGAATCCTGATAAGAGCCAAGTGTATTGTTTAACTCCGATGAAATAGGCTAGTGCAAATGAAATGATTGCTAGTATGAATAATGATGGGGAAGCGAAGAGAGTCATTGAAAACACCTCCGTTAAAGGACTGTAAATAAATTATAGTATGAATATTAACGTTTAACAAAATTAAAGCGCACAAAATTTTGTGCGCTTTTTATTAATGGTATGAAAAATATGTAAAAAAAAGATGGAACAAACATTTGAGATGAATTGTCTAATATAGGTAATAACTATTTCGTTTGAAAGAAAGGGTGGAGAAAATGAAAAAGAATACATTATTAAAATTAGGGGTATGTGTTAGTTTACTAGGAACAACTCAATTTGTTAGTGTAATTTCTTCTGTGAAAGCGGAACAAAAGCTAGAGCAAAACGTAATAAAAAATGAGACAGGAACCATTTCAATTTCTCAGTTAAACAAAAATGTATGGGCTCATACGGAGTTAGGTTATTTTAACGGGGAAGCAGTTCCTTCGAACGGTCTAGTTCTTACTACTTCTAAAGGGTTAGTACTTGTCGATTCTTCTTGGGATGATAAGTTAACGAAGGAATTAATAGAGATGGTAGAAAAGAAATTTAAGAAGCGCGTAACGGATGTTATTATTACACATGCGCACGCTGATCGAATTGGCGGAATAAAAACGTTGAAAGAAAGAGGCATTAAAGCGCATAGTACAGCATTGACTGCGGAACTAGCAAAGAAAAATGGATATGAAGAACCACTTGGAGATTTACAAACTATTACGAATTTGAAGTTTGGAAATATGAAAGTAGAAACGTTTTATCCAGGGAAAGGACATACAGAAGATAATATCGTTGTATGGTTACCGCAATATAACATTTTAGCTGGAGGTTGTTTAGTGAAATCTGCGGAAGCTAAAAATTTAGGGAATGTCGCTGATGCCTATGTAAATGAATGGTCTACATCGATTGAAAATGTGCTGAAGCGATATGGGAACATAAATGCAGTAGTGCCTGGTCATGGAGAAGTAAGGGACAGAGGGTTACTTTTACATACATTGGATTTGTTGAAATAAGAAATTATGGGAATATAAAAGCGAGGAGAAACAATTTTCTCCTCGCTTTCTTCTAGCTATATTTAAATGCGAAGCTATCAATTATGCCTGCATACGTTACTGAGATTTTAATTCCAAGTATACAAATACCAGTACCGTCATAATTGCTATAACAACGTAAGTAACATCGAGCATTATAAGTGTTTTTAAAGTTTCAGTCATCCTCATTCACCCCTGGTATGAAAATATAACATAATCTCTTATCAATCAGATCAGAGATTATAAAGATAACAATGTAAATGAAATTTCTTAAGTATTTTCTATATAAATATATCATATAAATAATGTAAACAATGTTAAGATAATGTAAATGTATTGTAAATAAAGAACTTTCCCATAGAATCTTTAATCAAAAATAGCTAGTTAATAGTTCTCTAAATCTATTAACTAGCTATTTGAAAGTACCAACAAAGATGTGCATTTTTCAGTAATGTTTTTAGAGTCAATAAAAATATTATGTCAACAATATGAACTGTCACAAATTTTTATATATTATTGTGATTGATATCACATCCTTTTTTCCTAATGGGTATTATGCTTGATTTGTAAGGAATGATTGGGAGAGGGTGGGATGATCATGTTTTGTTATCAATGTGAACAAACGCCAACAGGCGGATGTAAAGTAATAGGTGTTTGCGGTAAAAATGAAACAATAGCAAGTTTACAAGATACGATTGTGTTTGGGCTAAAAGGAATTGCAGCTTATCGTACGCATGCTGCTCAGCTAGGGTATACGGATGCATTTGTAGATGCTACGACGCAAGAAGCACTGTATATGACATTAACAAATTCCAACTTTAATGAACAAGAACATATTGATATGGCTATGAAAGTAGGGAAATCGGCTTTACGAGTAATGGAGTTGTTAGATGAGGCGCATACGAATCACTTTGGTGTTCCAGAGCCCGTTCAAATTACACAAAACCATGTAGAAGGTAAAGCAATTGTAGTTACTGGTCATAATTTATTTGCGTTAGAAGAGTTATTAAAGCAAACAGAAGGAAAAGAAATTAATATTTATACGCATTCTGAAATGTTACCAGCACACGGTTATCCGCAGCTGAAAAAATATAAACATTTAAAAGGAAACATCGGTAAGGCATGGTATGATCAACGACGTCTTTTCGAAAAATTTACAGGTGCTATATTAGCAACAACGAACTGTGTTATGCCAATTAAAGGGTCATACTCTGATCGATTCTTTTCATATGATATTGCCGGTTTAGAGGGTGTACAAAAAATTGAAAATGATGATTTTGCACCATTGATTCAAAAAGCGCTTGAACTTCCAGAAGTACATATGGAGTCGGATGAGCAGTTAGTAACAGGGTTTCATCATAATACAGTATTATCATTAGCTCCGGAAATTATTAATGCAGTAAAAGAAGGAAAGATTAAGCGTTTCTTTGTCATCGCAGGTTGTGATGCTCCGGGAAAAGGCGGAGAATATTATCGTGAATTAGCAACGTCGCTTCCGCCAGAAACAGTTATTTTAACAACTTCTTGCGGGAAATTCCGTTTTAATGATGTGGATTACGGTGTTGTACCTGGTACAGATATTCCGCGTTACATTGACTTAGGGCAATGCAATAATTCAATTTCAACAGTGAAAATAGCAGCCGCTTTAGCAGATGCTTTCCAATGTGAAGTGAACGAACTACCAGTTAGTATTGTCCTATCATGGTTTGAACAAAAAGCGGTTGCGATTTTACTTGGACTATTTAGTCTTGGCATTCAAGATATTCGCATCGGTCCAAAGGCGCCTGAATTTATTTCACCTGGCGTGCTTGATGTATTACAAGAAACATTCGGTTTGAAATTGATTACAACTGCAGCAGAAGATATGGAAATGATGTTATCGTAACAAAAGGATGATCTGTCTTATTAAGAAGAAGAGTTAGCCTATAGCGCCCCAAAACAAAAATGTAGAATATTTGTTTTGGGGTATTTTCTTTTCTTGGCCGGATAGGTATGTGGCGAAATTTTTTCAAATAGGAAACCGGCTGTATCTAATAGGTAATAGTTGATTTTAGAAAAATATAAAAATCGAGTTGACATTTACAACTACTCAGTCGTACAATGTAGAAGTAATAGGTGATACTGAGTAGTATTGTTTTTCAAAATGTTTTCAGTAAACAATAGGTAATAGCGGATTTTAGAAAAATTTTGAAAATTAGTTGACATTCATCGCTACTTAGTCATACAATGTAGTTGTAGTAAGTAATACTGAATAGTGTAGTTTTACTCAAAAGCTATTCAGTAAAAATTCGCCATAGTACTCTGTGATACTGAATATAAGTCAGACAGAATAGGGGGTAAAGGAGGATCAGGACATGGAAAATTTAACTGAAATGCTGAAAGGTTCACTGGAAGGGTGTGTGCTGGAAATCATTAGCCGCCGTGAAACGTATGGCTATGAGATTACCCGTCACCTGAATGATCTTGGGTTTACCGAAGTAGTAGAAGGAACGGTTTATACCATCCTCGTAAGATTAGAAAAGAAAAAGCTTGTGAATATTGAAAAGAAACCATCAGATATGGGACCGCCTCGTAAGTTTTATTCATTAAATGAGGATGGCCGTCAGGAGCTTGAATTGTTTTGGAAAAAATGGGATTTTGTATCTTCAAAAATTAACGTCTTGAAGTCAAACTAGCCTCATAATATAAAATGTTCCGGCTCATATTTGGAGAGTTTCTTGTTCTGCTTTATAAAAAAGGAGGAAAATAAGATGTTGGAAATGTTCAAAAAATTAATTGGTGATAAAAAAGAGTATAAAATGATGATGGCACGTGTTGGAGCACTGCCAGAGGACTATCAGTTTGTGTTTAAAAAAATTCAAAACTACATGTGGAATTTCTCAGCGGGTAATGGAATGGATATGCTGCACATACAATATGAATTAATCGATTTGTTTGAAGCTGGTGCAGCTGAAGGCAGACAAGTGCTAGACATTACTGGGGAAGATGTGGCATCCTTTGCTGACGAACTAGTGGCAAACGCTAAAACGTATGTCTCTAAGTATCGTGAGGATTTGAATGAAAGTATTATGAAGAAATTGAGAAAAAAATAAATGCAATAAGTAATACCGACTGATTAGCTGGTTACAAATGTGAACTGCCGCCATCGCTATTCAGTTATATTTTCAAACCAGTACTAAGTAATACAGATTATCAGTGGTACTAAATAGAGGGTGTAGGTAATCAATTTTTATAAGGGGGAAAAAGTATGAGCAATACAGCAATTTCTGTAAAAGGGTTAAAAAAATCTTTTAAAGACAAGGAAGTTTTAAAAGGGGTGGATTTTGAGGTGCAGCGTGGCTCCATTTTTGCGCTGCTAGGCTCAAATGGGGCGGGAAAGACGACAATGGTCAACATCCTTTCGACGCTAATGAAACAAGATGATGGTGAAGTAAGTATTTGCGGATTTGATGTCCAGCGTCAACCAGATTATGTCCGTCAAAGCATCAGTTTGACAGGACAGTTCGCAGCTTTAGACGGCATGCTGACTGGAAGGGAAAACTTGATAATGATCGCTAGGTTACGTGGTGTTTCCAATCCCGCTCAAGTTGCTGACAATCTACTTGCACGATTTAGCCTGACTGATGCGGCAAACCAAAGGGCAGATCAGTATTCAGGCGGGATGAAGCGCCGGCTTGATATCGCGATGAGTTTGATTGGGGCGCCAGCAGTTATTTTTCTTGACGAACCAACGACTGGACTTGATCCGGAAGCGCGAATCGAAGTGTGGGATACAGTCAAGGAACTTGCCGGTAGCGGTACAACGATCTTGCTTACGACTCAGTACTTGGAGGAAGCAGAACAATTGGCAGACCGTATCGCTATTTTGCATGGCGGGAAAATTATTACGACAGGTACTCTTGCTGAACTAAAAGAGATGTTCCCACCAGCAAAAGTAGAGTATATCGAGAAGCAGCCGACATTGGAAGAGATTTTCCTTGCGATTATCGGTAAAAAGGAGGAGATGTAAATGAAAAGCAAAACAGGGGTATTACTAGGGCGCTTAATGCGTAACATTATGCGCAGTCCGGATACAATTATTACGGTAGCGATAACACCGATTATGATGATGCTATTATTTGTCTACGTGTTTGGCGGCGCAATAAAAACAGGAACGGAAAACTACGTTAATTATTTATTGCCGGGAATTTTGCTAATGGCTATCGCATCCGGTGTAGCTTACACTTCCGTGCGACTATTTACGGATGTAAAGAGTGGGCTGATGGCACGTTTCATTACGATGCCTATTAAGCGCTCATCGATATTGTGGGCTCACGTATTAACATCTCTTGTTGCTAATGTACTTACTATCGTGGTGGTTATTCTTGTTGCGCTCTTAATGGGCTTTCGTTCCAGTGCTAATATTCTAGATTGGCTTGCAGTAGCTGGGATACTAGGAATGTTTACGTTATCGCTAACATGGTTGGCTATTATTCCAGGGCTGAAAGCAAAGTCTATGGAAGGGGCGACTGCTTACTCGTACCCACTCGTTTTTCTTCCATTTATTAGTTCGGCCTTTGTACCTACCGAAACGATGCCAAAAATTGTTCGTGCGTTTGCTGAGAATCAGCCTGTAACTTCAATCGTGAATGCAATTCGTGCTCTATTATATGAAGGAATTGTTGGCAACGATATTTGGATTGCACTCGCTTGGTGCGTAGGGATCATGATTATCTCTTACTTTTTCGCAAGTAAAGCATTTAAACGTCAGTTAGGGTAAGTGAATTAAGTCATCCGAAATTATATATGTTTTAGAAAAAGCACGGGAAGATTTTCCGTGCTTTTATTATTTGTTGCGCACTCATGGTAGAAAATATGGGACAACTGGTAACGAATCAAACTCAATATTGTGAGGTTTAACCGATTACTGCTTATGGGGAATATAAACATAATCGCTCTTGTAAATCTTTTAATACTTCATCTGGTATTTCTCTAATTGTAATATCCTTCCCTAGGAAAAGCAGCCAGTTTATTATCTCTGACAGTTCGTCGGGATTGTTAATATCGATAAATGTTTTTAAAATGGCTGTAGATTGGTAAGGATTTGTATAAGATATTGTAACTTTGAAAGGGTGGTATTTTTTGTACTGGGCAATCGCTTTTGGACCAAGTTCAAGTACAAGGTTAATTGCTTCGTCCTTCTTACTGAGTTTTTCTAAAATCTTTTTCTTATGTAATTTCTTTTTCGTCATGTACGGTTCAATATTGATGAGATCATCGACAGGAAACATCAGCTTCTTTTCTTCTTTTAAGTCAAACCCTTCAATAATCCAATGGCTTTTTTCTTGATAAAGGTGTAATAGGTAAATTGGATAAGACTTGATTTCTTCTTCTTTGACAGTAATCAATAAATGTCTATCCAAAAGAAGGATTTGAATGAGTTTTTCTAACATCGGATGGGGGAGGTCAGAAAGCTCAAGTAGATCGGGATTATGAGGGTTAGTCCCTTCAAAAAGCAAGAGTTGATTTAAAAGAACAAGGTCATCTTGCTGGGTTTCTGAAATGAGTCCTAGTAGCTTTTCCGCTAAAGATTGCCGACTCTTTAGATAGGGAAGTTGTTGATTTCTTGTAGCCATAAAGGCAATAAAAAGAGCTTTCACTTCATTATCAGTAAAGCGAACAACGGGCAGGATAGAATTATGCATGACAAAATATCCACCAGTTCTCCCGACTTCAGCGACAAGTGGCATACCCATAGCCTCAATATCTCTAATGTCTCTAATAGCTGTCGATCGTGAGATGTTAAATTCTCGTATGATTTCAGAAATTGTAAAGTGGGAGCGATTGTTGATATAACGCATGATTGTATTAATCCGTTCAACTTTTTTCATTTGAGTCTCCTAAACAGTATCATTTTTTGACATGGTTTAAAGGTATTATAAACGTATCAGATGAAAAGATAAATCGTTTGATTAATAAAAAAAGAGGCAGGTTTTGCATATGAAAAATTATACTATAGAAGAAAAAGATAGCTTTATTGTGTTAGGTATTGGGACTGAAATTAAGAGCGAATATACAGACTTTGCTGGAATAAATAAAGAAAAAGAAGACTTTTGGTCGGCTGTTAAAGAAGATGGAAGGCTGGATACTTTAAAGGCTCTAGCTACAAATGATTATATTTTCTCTGTGAGCGAAGCGGTGAATAATAAGATGATGTATTATGCTGGTGTCATGACAGAAGCACAAATAGAAGAAGAATCAAGAGTGATCCAGTTTCCGAAGGGAGAATACTTAGTAGTGAAAGGGGAAGACAAAACGGCTGAAGAGCTAAGTAATAAGCTTACTGGCATCGCCTTCGGTCAGGCTTTACGAGAAGCAACGGATTTTGCTTATGTTGGCGGGCCAAATACAACAGTTGAGATGGGGCAAAGAAACGGCTTAGTATTTGGTGAAATGTGGATTCCAGTTGTTAGGAAGTAATGTGATAAAGGGTACGAATATGGAAAGTAGAGGTTAACAATCTTGGATTGTTAGCCTTTTTGAAGTGAATATCATATTCATATACTGCTACACAGTATGTTCTGATAAAATGGAATAAAAGGTAAATACTGTAAGGTGGTGACGGGTTGAATAAAAAAAGGATATTTGAGCTATTCATAGTAGCATTTGTTTTTCTATTCCTTCATGTAAGCACATTTACAAATGAGAAATTTAACGATAGATTGGGTGCTTTTACTTACATTGTTCTATTTCTTATCGTTTATATTTATGCTTTATTTATAGACCGGTATTTTGGTGATATACAAAAGTGGGTTCGAAATATCACATTTTGCTTTGCTTTATTAGTAGTGGCTTTAGTAGCTCTATGGATAGGTTATTTTTAGTCCTTACTTAAGAGAAAGAGAAATATGTGATTACACTACATTCGATCCGATCACATTACTTAGCTGCATCGGCTTATATTAATCTTTTCTCTCCTCAATCATGATAAAATGTACAATAGGAAATTTTATGTAAGATAAAGGTGGAAGGTTTATGGTCAGCTGGAGTACTTTGATAGCTTTTGCAATTGTTTCGCTTAGCATGGTTTGTTCACCTGGGCCTAATATGATTTATCTCATTTCCCGTTCCATTACGCAGGGACGTATGGCAGGATTTATTTCTCTCTTGGGCATCATGCTCGGATTTGTCATTTATATAATCGCAACTATGTTTGGACTTACAGTTCTATTCCTTGCTGTTCCTGCTGTCTATGAAGCAGTAAAATGGGCAGGTGCTGCTTACTTACTCTGGCTAGCTTGGAATTCGATTAAACCGGGTGCTACATCTATTATGGCACCTCGTACGATTCCTAATGAGCCACCACGGAAATTATTTTTGAGGGGACTTATGACTAATCTTCTAAATCCAAAGATTGCTATTTTGTATGTGTCACTTTTACCTCAATTTGAAGATCCTGAGAAGGGATCGTTGCTTCTTCAAGGTGCAGTTTTAGGCCTTACGCAAATCACTGTTAGTTTTATAGTTAACCTTTTAATCGTATTTACAGCAAGTAAAATTGCAAAATGGTTTGGCACACGCCCGACGTGGCTACGAGTGCAGCGTTGGCTTATGGCAAGTGTCTTGACGGGGCTTGCTGTACGTCTTGCTTTTGAACGTAGACAGTAAGAGTATCTAAAAAATTTGAAGATTTTTTTTAATGTAACGGCAGAAATGCCGTCTTTTTTTATTTTAGGGGAATTTTATTTTGCATTGCTTGATAGCACTATAAAACCTAAAACAATATGATCATATTGTTTTAGGTACTTTTTTTATAATACGATCATATTATAAAAAGGGAGGAGGATATGAATGCCTAAAATAGTTGATCACATACAAAGGAAGAATCAAATCGCCACTGCTACTTGGCGTGTAATATTAGAAAAAGGTATTGATAAAGCTTCCATACAGCAAATCGCTGATGAAGCAAACATTTCGGTCGGGCTTGTTCAGCATCATTTTTCGTCTAAAAATGAATTAATTCATTATGCGATGAATTTAGTGTTGAATCGAATGAAAGAACGGGCAAATACGCGTACAAATGAATTTAAAGGAACGAAAGAAGAAGCACTTAGAAGATTAATGAAGTTTATTATTCCTATTAATAAAGAAGAAATGTTGGAAGGAAGGGTTTGGATTACATTTCTCGGTATATCCTTTAGTTCCCCGGAGCTTATTGAACTTCGGAAGAAAATGGATCACCATACGAGGTATCTTATGGGAATGATCCTAGATTTAATGATGGAGCTAGGCTACGTCAAACCAGGGTATAATAGAGAGTTTGAATTGGAGATACTGTACGGATTTATCGATGGGCTAGTAATTCATGTTCTTCAAACACCAGAATCATATTCAGAAGAAAAAGTAAATCAGCTTATTGAGTATTATTTAAAAGGAAAAAAGAGGGATTGATCGCATGAATAAAGTTTTTATTATTATTCTTGTAGTCGTTATCGTATTGATCATTAGGCAGCTTATCCCAAAGAAAGTAGATAGTTTTGATCTTCTTGGTATACCAATCATGGCTATCATTAGAACTTATATGGGTCTTCCAAATAAATTGGACTTTATAATAACAATTGAATTAATAAGCTTGCTTATATTAGGAGCGATAGTTGGTTTTTGGCAAGTTAAGAGAGTAAAAGTTTTTCATCATAATAATCAATTATGTAGTGTTGGTGGCTATTCGTATATTATTGGATGGATTATTATGCTTTTAGGGAGGATTGTAATTTTATTATTATTCAACCTTAATTCCCTCGTATCGACATTTCATGACGGGCAGGAACAATTTACAAGTGAAATAATTAAAGTTCTTTCTCATGCTGGAGATTGGTTAATATGGTCTACGATTCTTGCATCTTCCATCATGTATACGGTTACTTTATATAAGGATCACACGGACATCCAGAAATTTATACATGCTCGTTTTAAAGAAATACAACAACGGATAAAATATTAATTTAACTAATACGAATTGTAAAAGCATGTATTTGTTATAGAGCTGCCGACTATACCTATCAACTTAATAAAAAACGTTATTCTTTCTAATAGTTTAGCTTGTTTAGAAAGAATAACGTTTTTTATTTTTGAAATAAATATATATTTTATAAAAAAATATTTTTTGACCCCCATAAAACTATGTATTCCTCCGAATATATATAGTGAAAAAATAAATAGAAGAAAAATGACTATGAAAGAATATCGAAGTATTAATAAAATTACTAGATTAAGTGGGGCATCCGAAAGACAAGGATGAAATTACCAATCATATAGAGAAGAGTTATTCAAGGATTGCAGATAAAATAGAAAAAGAGCAAGCAAAACAAGCGAAAGAAAATAAGAAAGTAGATAAAAATAAAAACTTAACTTTAGTGCCGAGAGAAAAGGAAAATCATTAAGAAAACGTTGAAAAAGTTAGACTCGAAAAATATAACTAACAGCAAGAAGACAACCCAAATGAAAAGTACTAACAAAATGTGGTTAAATGGTCACTTGTTTAGTGGCCTTTTTGTTATTTGAAGGAGGCTGGGAGATTACTAGTGTTGAGTTTAGTAATGAAGATCCTAAGAAAACCGAAAATAGAAGATATCGTATATAACATACAAAACAACGGAGGAGATAAGGAAGCATTTATCGTACAGTATCAGCCTTTTATTAGAAAATCAATATCGTCTGTCTGTCGCCGATATATTACAGAACAGGATGATGAATATAGTATTGGACTGTTTGCGTTTAACGAAGCAATTGAACAGTATTCATATAAAAAAGGGAAATCTTTTCTAGCGTTTGCTGATCTTCTTATAAAAAGAGATGTAATTGACTATATACGCAAGGAGTCTAAGCATAACTTTGTCTTTTTAAAAGAAGATGAGCAAGAGGAAATGTTAGAAATGCAAGTATCGCTTACGGAGTATATGAAAGAGATGGAAAATAGTAACCGTAAGGAAGAAATTCTTCATTTTCAAAGTGTGTTAGCTGAGTTTAAAATCACATTTTCAGAGCTTGCGAAAGAATCTCCTAAGCATCGTGACACGCGTGAGCACTTAATAGAAATTGTAAAGATGATTATAAAAGAAGCTGAAATGATGGAAGAGCTGTTCCGAAAGAAAAAATTACCCCTAAAACATATTGAACCACGTGTTAGGGTAAGTCGTAAAACGTTGGAGCGACATAGAAAATACATTATTGCAATGTGTATTATCTTTGCAAACAACTATACATATATTCTTGATTACATAAGAGGGGAAAAGCATGATGAATAAAGGAATTGTGATGGATATAAAAAAGCATAACGTAGTTGTATTAACTCCAAATGGAGAGTTTATTATGTTTAAAAGAAAAGCGCACTCTTACATGATTGGGGAGGAAATCTCGTTTGATGAAGAAGAACAAAGGTCACCGCGTTTTACAATGCCGCCTTTTTTAAAGCCTGCATCAATACTTGTTGCTTGTTTTCTATGTGTGCTCCTGTTTTTCTACAACCAACCGGAAGAAAAAGCTTTTGCTTACGTTTCAGTTGATATAAATCCAAGTTTAGAGGCGAGCGTAACGAAGGATCTTCGTGTTATAGATTTGCGGGCTTGTAATGATGATGGAAGGCGTATTTTAAAAGAATTGAAGCAATGGGAAAATAAACAATTGCAAGACGTAATACGTACGATTATAAAGCAAAGTCAAGAGGATAAATATTTAACGAATGATAAGCAAGTTATGCTAACAGCTGTTGCAAAGGACAAGTCGTTAGAACCGCAGTTGGAAAAGGCTATGCAGGAATTAAAGAAAGAGTATGAGATAAAACATATTACAGTCGAATATCAAAGCAGTACGATGCAAATGCGGGAGGATGCCAAGAAAGCAGGAGTTGGAACAGGCGTTTATATAAAACAAGAGAATGAGAAGGAAAAATCGCTTACGCCACCTGCACCGCCGTCTCATCAAGAACAACAAAAGTCATCTTCTGACGCATCTTCTGTAAAAGAAGAAAGCAACGAGAAGGGAGAGTATATAGAACAAAAGCAATCTAAGGAACAACAACCGAAGCAAATAAAAGAAAATAATCGAAATCAGCAAGAGAACAACGGAAGAGGATCGCAGCAAGGAAATAATCGAAATCAGCAAGAGAATAATGGTAGAGGGTCTCAAGGAAATAATGGAAATAATCAAGATAACAACGGAAGAGGTTCCCAAGGAAATAATGGGAATCAGCAAGGGAATAATGGTAGAGGGTCTCAAGGAAATAATGGAAATAATCAAGATAACAACGGAAGAGGTTCCCAAGGAAATAATGGGAATCAGCAAGAGAATAATGGTAGAGGGTCTCAAGGGAATAATGGGCATCAGCAAGAAAACAATGGTAGAGGGTCTCAAGGGAATAATGGGCATCAGCAAGAAAACAATGGTAGAGGATCGCAAGGGAATAATGGACATCAGCAAGAAAACAACGGAAGAGGATCGCAAGGGAATAATGGAAATGGGCAAGGAAACAACGGAAGAGAATCGCAAGGGAATAATGGAAATGGGCAAGGAAACAACGGAAGAGAATCGCAAGGGAATAGTGAGAATCAGCAAGAGAATAACGGAAGAGGATCGCAAGGGAATAATGGACATCAGTAAGAGAACAATGGAAGAGGGTCTCAGTAAGGAAAGTTCCTACCACATAATATCGAGTGAAAGAAAAATCTATAGAATATTGAACAGAGGGGGATTCTTTCCATCTGAAGAGATTTTTTAATATTTTTTTAAA
This sequence comes from Bacillus cereus group sp. RP37, assembly GCF_040459695.1. NCBI lineage: Bacteria > Bacillati > Bacillota > Bacilli > Caryophanales > Bacillaceae > Bacillus > Bacillus cereus group sp. RP37. Next base: position 2,041,402 of record NZ_JARVHP010000001.1, read on the forward strand.
ATGACGGACACAAAATCGTATATCCTTTCGAATTATATATATGGATATCATTAATGTTTATATAAAAGGAGAGAAAAAATATGAAAGAAATGTATGAAGAAATCACTGAAGTATTGAAGGTATTGGCACATCCTGTCCGTTTATCATTAGTAAAAATAATGCTTGCAAAAGGCCCTATTAACGTAACGACAATGTATGAAATGTTACAAATGCCTCAAAGTACAATTAGTCAACATTTATCTAAACTAAAAGCTACTAAAGTCGTTACAGGTACTCGGAAAGGGTTAGAAATTTATTATGAAGTAACGGATAAACGTACAAAAGAGATATTGTTAAGCTTAGCTTAAAGAGTGACTGTTTAGATTGTATAGTAATAAATAATTCCATATCAATATTGTTGTCTAGTAAAACTTTTGCCACTTCAAGATTGTTGTTTCCACTTCGTAGTGGAGAATAACAATCTTAGGATAGAGGATATCATTAATTTTTTGATATATTAAGAGATAGGAAAGACAAATAAGGGGTGGAAATAAAGAAATGGAATTATTTGATTACTATAAGCGAAAAGGGAAGTTTAAACTGTTAATTGGAACGGGTATTTTTATTCTTGCGTTATGCGCTGTATATGACGATTGGGGATATGTTAATTGGGGGCAGATTATCTTTTTTGTTATCGCCTCTTCTATCTTTTTTGGAATTGGATTTTGGCAGGTAAGAAAAGGGGATTTGATACAAAAGAATACGGTGAAAAGTAATATGACGTTTTGGGATGTGGAGACTTTTGTCGTATTAGAATTACCTAAGCGGAACAAGCAATATGGTTTATATCATCCTGATGGCGGATATGTTGCAGGAACAAAGATGGTTTCATCTAACATTCTTTTTTCAGTAATACCTTTTTTACATAATAAAGATGTTTATGGACTAGAAACGAGTAGCGGGGAAATTCTAGCCTATTTTCATACTGAAGTGGACGGGTATGATTGGGTAATCTATGATTCAAATTATAATCAGATAGGTATGTTTAAAGAAAAAATGATACAAGGATTTACTATGATACGAGGTACTTTGCTGACTGATAAAGCCACAAAATTGTCCGATGTAGAAGTTGAGTTTGATTTTATTCAAAGTACGCTTCGTACAATAGATGGGCGTACATTAGCAATCGGTAAGCAAGGATATATGCCTATAGAATGGAGTGAAAGGTTCATTGGTTTAAATGTACCTACTATTACATTAGGTTCTAATGCGTCTAATAATGAAAAAATTCTCGGTTTAGGGGCGCTCCTTTATAGCTTACGTACAATTGAAATTCGAAAAAATAGGGCGAGCGTTTAATGAGGGGAAGCAGTGTTTATATGCGGAACTTTATAGAAATTTCATTTTTCTAATTATATCTTTTTAGATTGATGGATGTGGGGTCACGTCCATCAATCTAAGAAAACAAGTTAGCCTAAAGACGATAAAAATAAACTTTATAAAAATACAAAATATAAACGTAGAGGATTAAACAAAGTGTATAGTACTTTTCTAGTCATGTAACCTTTTCATTTGATGATCTTTTCCCCATTCACATAGTTCATCCATAATTTGCATTAAAGATTTCCCGTAGTCACTTATTGTGTATTCAACCTTTGGTGGTACTTCTTGATATACAGTACGATGGATAATCCCGTCAGCTTCAAGTTGCCGAAGTTGTTGTGTAAGAACTTTTTGTGTAATGTTTGGGATTTCTCGTCGGATTTCATTTGTTCGCATTTTTCCATCCATCAAAACACATAAAATATGAACTTTCCATTTTCCACCGATTACATCGAGTGTCGTTGCAATTGGGCAGTCTTCATTTTGATTCATATAACACCTCCACAGGTACTTTAAGGTTCCTATAGCACTTTAAAGTACGTACTTTTCAATTATATGTAAATCATTCATACTAATACGTAAAGGATTGAATAATTTCTAAGGGGGATGGAAGATGATGAAAACACTTGTAATTGTAGCACATCCTGATATTGAAAAATCAAAAATTAACAAAAGATGGATTGAAGAACTTGAGAAATATTCGGATGAAATTACGGTGCATGAATTATATAAAGTGGCACCAAATTGGGAGTTTAATGTGGAAGAGGAACAAAAGCTGTTAGTAGAGCACGACCGATATATATTTCAATTTCCGCTCTATTGGTATAGCTCACCACCTTTATTGAAAAAATGGTTTGACGATGTATTAACATATGGATTTGCTTACGGATCAAAAGGGGATAAAGTGAAAGGGAAAGAGTTTGGTGTAGCTATTTCTATAGGGGGATTAGAAAAAGACTATGAAAATAGTGGAATCACAATGGGTGAATTAACGAAACCATTTCAAGCTACGTGCTTATATACAGACATGAAATTTATACCTTCATTTTATTTATATGGTGCCGAATATAAATTAAGTGATGAAGAGATTGATAAAAGTGCACCGGAGTATGTGCGCTATGTGATGAATAAGGAGTATTCTAATGTATAAGAGGAAATAGCCATTTACTTGTTAAGTAGATGGCTATTTTTATTGAATTTATATTCACTAAGTGTAATCTTTAGTAAATTAATAGTTAATCTGGTAAAATAAAAAACCTAACATATATAAAGGGGAGTTTTACTTGAGAACGATGCAAAAATTATTACAAAAAAGAGCAATGCAATCACCAAATTTGGAAGCGCTTGTAGGGGGAGAGAAAAGGTATTCGTTTCAGCAATATAATGAACGAGTAAATCAGCTTGCACACTATTTGTTACATAAAGGTGTACAAAGAGGAGATCGTATTGGAATACTATGCAAAAATAATCATCCATTTCCAAGCGTTATGATGGCAAGTTTAAAAATTGGAGCTGTATGTATTCCGCTAAATCATCAGCTTACTGCTTATGAATTAGAAACGATTGTAAAGGAAGCAAAATTAAAAGTATTAGTTATTGATGAAGAATTTAATGAAGTTGTATTAAAAATTGATGCTGTTAAGGAAATTCCTTATGTAATTAAAACGACAGAAGAAGGTTTTGGTTTATTTGAACTTAAATTACAAGAACAGCCAAATACAGAGCCGAATGTAGAAGTTCATGAAGAGGATGATGCGATTTATTTATTTACTTCAGGAACGACTGGACAGGCAAAAGCGTGTGTGATTGGGCATAAAAACTTACATCACTATTTTGCTGAGATTGCAGGACAAAGAGAAATACCAGCGGGTGAACGCTTTTTATCCGTGCATCCATTATTTCATATGAGTGGCGTGCTTTCTATTTTAAATTGTATTTATCATGGCGTTACGATGATCTTCTTAGCAGATTCGAATCCTAGTCTGATTTGGGATACGATTGAAGAAGAGAAAATTACTACGATGCTTGCATTCCCGGCTGTTTATAGCTACATGCTTGATGAGTTAAATAAAAAAGAACGTAACATTTCGACTTTTAAAGTAGCGCAAAGCGGTGGTACAAAAGTGCCAGAAACACTCATTCAAAAATATATGGAAAAAGGAATATACATGGTACAAGGTTATGGGAGTACAGAAGGTTGGGTTGTAACTTCATGGCATCCAATGATGGGAAAAGAAAAGATGTCTTCTGTAGGGAAAACTTTGAAACATGTAGAGCTGAAAATTGTTCATCCAGAAACAGGTGATGAACTAACAACAAATGAAGTTGGCGAAATTCATGTAAGAAGTCCATACATGTTTAAAGGGTATTGGAATAATGAAAAGGCGACAAAGAAGGTAGTAAAAGATAATTGGTTTAACATGGGCGATGCTGGCATGATAGATGACGACGGATTCCTGCATATTATGGGAAGATATAAAGACGTTATCATACGCGGTGGTGACAACGTATATCCAGATCAAGTAGAAGATGTTATTCATGAAATACATGGTGTTCTAGAAGTTGCAGTAGTTGGGGTTCCGGATGACTTTTGGGGTGAGGTTCCGACTGCGTACATTGTAAAAGATATGCAAACGTCTTTAATGGAAGAAGAAATTATACAGCATTGTAAAGAAAAACTAGCAAGTTATAAAATACCCAAAGTTGTATTTATGGAAGAATTACCGAAAAATGCTTTAGGGAAAGTGTTGAAGAGGGAATTAAGAGAAGATGTATTTGTAAAATAAAAGCGATTAGATGATGATGATGATGAATCCAGTTATGTACAAAGCATAACTGGGTTTTTTCTTTATAATTCTGTTAGTGAATATTGTGGGTATTTGGAACTTTTTGTGTATTTTTGGTGTAATATTGAAAATAAAGGAATTATGTAGAAAATGATAATTTACAAATTGATATTGCTGGAACAGCGGTATATGTGAAAGAGTTTGAAGTTTTAATATAAAAAAAGAAAGCCCGGCATACATCCGGACTTTTATTATCTGTTCAATACTTCAATATACGAAGCATCTCCAGTTGTTCTTAAAGCAGAGCGAAAATTGTTATTTTCTAACGTTTCAGCAACTTGTTGTAACTGCTTTGCATCATCATGATGGATAAGCAAGCTGTCGGCACCGCTTTCTTCTATATGAATGTGTTCGACATTTCCGATTGCATCATGTACAGCTTTTAAAAATTCAGGTTTCATGGTGTCCTCCTATATGTATGTAACGTTGTTGTTAGTATTTCCTTATTTTTGAAATATAAAAGTGAATGAATTTTTGTTATATTAAGATTTTGGAAGGGGTTTCCTATTCGTTTGTCAAATAATAGTAAAGTTGTCTTTTGAATTGAGGGAATCTTCGGGATTGAAGGGTGAGGGAATGGACATTTCAATAATTGCTGCACAACTAGTTAAGGAGAACGTGATTTCACATTATCCAAATAGCATAAAAGTGTTGAACGGAGGAACGACAAGTATGGTATATTTATTGGACGGAAAATATGTTGTAAAGCTGAATGAAGCGGAAGTAATACGTGAAGAAGCTAATTTTCTTTCTTTTTATGAGGGGAATACTTTGTTTTCAAAGCTTTTGTATAAGGAACCTTTCCATACGTATATTGTGTATTCTTTTCTTGAAGGTAGTATTTCGTGCGAACAAGGATATAAACGAAGTACGCTTCGTACACTTGTAAAAGAAGTTATCAATAAGTATAAAATGATTCCAGAGGCATATGGCTGGGGATGGAAAGAAAGTCCGGTTCAATCTTGGAATGAATTTTTAACGACAAATGTGATGGAAGCTTATGAAAATGTAAGACGTTACATAGGTGAGGAAGAGTATAGAACAGTTCTTAAGTTAGCAAATAGTCCAAATAGGGGGACTGGAATAAATCAGCCTTTTTTATTGCATGGCGATTTCGGATTCCATAATTTTATATTTCAAGAGAATAGGTTACATGGAGTAATTGATCCCTTACCAGTGTTAGGAAATCCTATATACGATTTAATTTACGCGTTCTGTTCAACTCCGGAAGATGTAACAAAAGAAACAATTAATTATGCGATGAAACAGTGTGTATTTCATAGAAAAGACCATGATTTATATGAAGAAATAGTCATAGGATTATATTTGCGTATAGATACATGTTTAAGACACCATCCGAAAGATTTAGAAGATTACTTGGAAGCTTGGCGTTATTGGATGGGTGAGGTTGAGACTACTTTATAGCACAAATATTTTTGGGGAGATGGTGAGATGAATGTTGCAGAAGCGAAAAAGGATTTAGCAATAAAAACGAAGAGAGGCTTACCAATTATATTAGCAGGCGTTTTATTTTGGATAGTTATGAGTATAACGGGCTTTGTTCTTCCGGAAAAACAAGTTGTGTGGGTATATTTAATTGGTATGGGATGTGTATTTCCTTTCGGTTTAATGATAGCTGCTATATTGAAAATTGATATGTTTGCGAAAGGAAATCCGTTAGGGATTTTGGCAGGATTAATTGGTGGGATAAATGTATTAAATATTCCGCTTGTATTACTTGCCTATTTTCAATTTCCAGAATGGTTACCTTTTGTAGTAGCGATGTTAATAGGTGTTCATTTTATCCCGTACGTATGGATTTATGAAAGCAAAAGTTATGGTGTATTGTCGGTAGGGACTGTATTCGTAACGTCAGTTTGTGGGATTCTTTTTGCAGAAAAAGGATTTACTGTAATTCCATTATCGGTTACAGCTGTTTATTTACTTACTTTTATAAGTTTATTAATTGAAAATAAAAAAGCAGATCATTATCAACAAAAATCAGCTTAATAAAAAATTAGGGATAGGGGAATTTATTATGAAAAATTACGTTTGTACAACATGTGGTGTGCAGTATGCAGCGAGTGTAGAGGAACCGGTGAGTTGTCATATTTGTGATGAAGAAAGGCAATATGTTAATCCGAAAGGGCAGTCTTGGACGACTTTAGAAAACTTGCAAACGAGTGATACATATAAAAATGAAATAATCGAAGAAGAAAATGGGCTTTATAGTATTACGACAAAACCAGGGTTTGCGATCGGTCAAACGGCATTTGTAGTGAAAACAGAATCATATCGTTTACTATGGGACTGCATTACTTATTTAGATGAAATGACGATTGCGAAAATAAAAGAGCTTGGCGGATTAGATGCAATTGCATTGTCTCATCCACATTATTATTCAACGCAAGTAGAATGGGCAGAGACATTTGATGTACCAATTTATATACACGAAGATGATAAAGAGTGGGTGATGCGTCCGAGTAGTCGTATTATTTATTGGTCTGGTGAGTCTTTACAATTAGCTGACGGAATTACTATTCATCGTCTCGGAGGACATTTTAGTGGCGGTTCTGTCTTACATTGGGAAGAAGGAAATGATGGGAAAGGTATTTTGTTAACAGGTGATATTATTCAAGTTGTAGCGGATGAGCGATGGGTAAGCTTTATGTATAGCTATCCAAACTTAATTCCATTACCAGCGAGAAAAGTGGAAGAAATGGTGAATCGAGTGAAGCCGTTACAGTTTAATCGGTTATACAACGCTTTTCATCGAGTAGTAAAAGAGAATGCAAATGAGGCAGTGGAACGTTCTGCAGAAAGATATATTAAGGCAGTAGAAGGAAAGTTATTTCATACGTAAAAGGAGAGTGAGCTCTATGAAAACGTTAGTATGCTTCGGTGATAGTATTACAGCTGATGAAACATTTTTTAATGGAACGCCGAGGTTAACGCCACGTTTGCAAGAGATGTTCCCGAATTGGAAAGTAGTGAATGCAGGTGTTCCAGGTGATAATACGTTCGATGCGTTACATAGAATTGAAGAAGATGTATTATCATATAAACCAGATTTTGTTACGGTTTTTCTTGGTACGAATGATGCAGTTTCATTTTCACAAGTGACATTACAAGTATATAAAGAAAACCTAGAGAAGATTGTGAAACAGATTTCGTCAGATAAAGTACTGCTTATTAGTCCTGCCCCAGTTGATGAGGAAAGACAGCATAGTAGAACAAATGAAGTGCTTGGTCAGTATGCAGACGTAGTAGAGGAAGTGGCGAAAGAAACAGGAAGCTATTTTCTAAATTTGTATGCTGAAATGATTCAAGAGCCTCAGTATAAAAGATTAGTAGAAGATGATGAAAAAGACGGTTTACATTTTGGCCGACAAGGTTATGAATATTTAGCGGAGTTAATTGGTAAAAAGTTAAAAGAGATTTTGTAAGAAGCAAAGTGTGCGCGCTTTGCTTTTTTGTTTGCGTATTTCCTCCTACAATGCTGCTGTATTCAATGCAGTAGCTTTTATTATGCTAAATATATTTCATAGTAGCACATGTAAGAAAGAAATGAATAAAGTGAAATATAATTAGACCTTACCAATCGGGTTATTAAGGGGAGCCCGACTTCGACCTAACTTTTTCGCTCTTGCCGAATTTTGAGGCGGGAGTGTTACTGCACAAATAGCGGGATAAAATGTACTTTAAAGTGCATGGGGAAGTGGTTAGCCGTAACACTATGGGATGTTCGAACAAAAGAAAATGATTTGTTCCGCTAATGGAATACATCCAAGACTTAACAGTTGATTATAAGAACTGTAAAGTTTAAAATTACAGTATAGTTTTTAGAAGTGAGTTGCTATCGTTTGTAAAAAAACAGATAAATTAAATATTCTCGAATAAATAATATAACGTGTATTTCATTTTAAACTGTAATTTTTTTTAATACATTTCAATAATCTATATAATAATTTTAAAAAGTAAAGGAGTGTGTAGAATATGGTGGTTTTATATACGACAGCAAGCTGTAGTTCATGCCGAAAAGCAAAAGCATGGCTTGAAGAACATCAAATTGATTATACCGAAAAAAATATCGTATCCAATTCTCTTACAGTCGATGAACTTAAATCCATTCTTCGTTTAACTGAAGAGGGTGCAACTGAAATTATTTCAACTAGATCTAAAACTTTTCAGGAATTAAATATAAATATTGAGGCGCTTTCGCTTAATGAGTTTTATAAATTAATAATTGAGTATCCTCAAATGTTACGTCGTCCAATTATGCTGGACGAAAAAAGATTACAAGTTGGTTTTAATGAGGAAGAAATTCGCAAATTTTTACCGCGTAGCGTTCGAACATTTTTGAATATTGAATTGCAAAAAATGGCTAATTAATAAGTAATATTTTGAAAGGAGGAAACAGAAGTGATTGAAGTATGTGTTACAGTTAATTATAAAGATAGAAACTATCACACAAATGTTATTGTGAGTAAAGATACGATTTGGACAAAAATTAAACAATTGGCAGAAGAACAAGTTAAGAAACAGTGGACTGTTTAAATCTATTTGCAACTTAAAAAGTTAAATGAAGTTAGGAGATATAGGGGAGTTCTGATAGAATATAAAGGAATTTATTTTTTCATGCTAAGCATGCTTCTTATATATTTTAACGTTTGACTAACCTATCTGTAATATTTATGGCTACAGTATGTTACTAAGCGAGAAATCATATTTTTTATCGTAGGAGGAAAACAATGAACAGTGACTTTACCTTGGCCATTCACAGTTTAACTTATTTAGCTTTACAGCCAGACCGGATGTCAACAAGTAGTGCTATTTCAGAAAGTGCAGGTGTTCATCCAGTGCGCATTCGCAAAGTGCTAAGTTTGTTAAAAAAACATAAGTTTATACAATCAAAAGAGGGAACTGGTGGAGGTTTTATTTTTGCTCGAGATTTAGGTGAAGTGAACCTTTGGCATATTTATCAAATAACTTCAGAAGGTGCATTGCAGCCGAAGTGTCCAGAATCAAATAATCAGTGTATTGTAGGTTCGAACATGCGGAAAGTTCTTTTTGCTATTTTCTTAGGTGCGGAAGAACATCTAGGTGAATATTTAAAGAATTATACAATGAAAGAAGTTGTTGATCTTATTAATCAAGAACGTTAAGCGGCTTAATTATTATATAACCGTGAGTTCTTAAAAATTAAATGTAATGAAAAACATTACAGTTTAAGTTAGTTTTTATATCTTTTTTATCATCACAAAAAATATTTATAAGAAGGTGAAAAAGTATGATGTCAAATAATAATCATGTTTTAAAAGTGGGAGATTGGGTTCGTGGAATATCAAATGAAGGTGAATTTATACTTGGTTACATTGCATCACTTGATGACGTAGAAGATATAGTTACAGTTAGTATTGTGAAACGTGACAATAAGTACACAAAAAACGAAGCGATTTTACTCTTTAGTAAACACGTTAACAAACTCCCTGAATCAAAGGTAATCAATAAGGAGCAAATCCTTTATCTTATAGACCTTGCGTTATTAACAGGAGATGAAGAATGGTTTATTGAGCTTTCTGCAAAACTGAACTCGATAAAAGAGCTAGTTAATGGGGGATTTTAAAGCGTACATTAGTTACTTTTAATAGGGCGGATTGTGCAATAATATCATCTCTTTTGTTGCATTTTAATAAAAGAGGTGATTGATGGTATGAAAATGAAAATAATTAGCATCATATGTTTTCTGAGTTTTTTATTACCCTGTATTTCCGCTCAAGCAATTGTAAAAAAAGAAAATAATAGAAATGAAAGCTTTGACATAGATTTAACCGGTTATGAACTTTATTCGTTTGGTGATTTTAATCAATTAGGTTATAAGATAACGCCACTTACTCAATTGTTTCTAGGGATAGTTCAAACAGAAGGTGAGTGGATTGATGAACCACGATTATATATTAAGGGAAATAAAGGTTATTTTCATCTTTGGAAAAAGGACGGTACGAATGTTCTTTATACCGTTGAAAAGAGCGGTGATTTTTGGGGAATTATAGATGTGAAAAGAAAGAAAATCAACAGAATACCTGTACCAAAACAGTTTTTAAAAGAAGTAGTCATGAATCTCTTATTAGAGCCAATAAGTAAAGAAGTTGAAAACTATTATAAGGAACCAAAACTATGGGATCGAGGTTCTGAAAAAATACTTGAAATAAAAAAAGACGAAGTAAACTCTATTTTCTATGTAACTGTTCAAATTCAAACTTTTGAGGGTGCGCACAATCCACCTTATGGAGAGGACACAATTATTTTTCGTATAAAAGGAAATGATGTAAAAACGATTCATTACAAACATAGGGATATTCCTGAAGAAGAGTTAAAAAAACTCGAATTAAGATGACATGGAAGTGAGTTGTTTGCACACTCCTGATAATGATGTAAATAAGCTGTCTATATCGGCAGCTTATTTTATTTTTTTGTTTAGCGTAGGTTTTTGCAAAATGTTAGCGGTCCTCTCATTGCTATCAAATAAACGTATTTTCCTAAAAATGTATATGAATGCAATGTCGATAATATATATCCTGAAAATTGGTTTGTGCATTCGAAAAGATATTTCTTTTTAACCACATTAATTATTTATTAGAATATCTTTTTGAAATTAAAATAAAATTTTTCGATAAAGAAGGATATAAGTGTTTTTAAAATGAGCAGCTCGGATAAACCATATTTTACTGTATTTTATGCTAATTAATTCCGTTATAAGTGATAGGAACAAGGGTTGTGTGCTAACTGTAAAATGTTATCCATGTAAAATTATTTCCAATTAATATTTCTGAAAATATAAAAATATTAATTTTATAAATATACACGTTATAATGAGGGCGTCGAGAGAAATTTTATTATCTCTGGAGAAAATATAAAAAATGCGATTACTAGTAAGAAAGGTGTGTGATTAGAGGCGAAATGTATGTAAAGTGCTTCAGTGGCTTGTGTAATCAATACCATAAATGCTGCCGAAGTTATGAAAGTGATGTATAGAATTGAGAAAGAAATGCCTCATAAATGAAGAGAGGCCGGTTTAGCTAAAATTACTGTTACAAGTAAGTAAGAGAAACCATTAAAGTAATACACTGTTATTAGAAATGTTGCAACGTATTTATGAAGTCTATTCAATATTGTTCTCTTAAGAGGTCTTTATATAAAGGGCGGATATTACGAGTAAACTTTTATGTGAACGCTAACAATTATATTAGGACGCTAACTAGCGAATGTTTCAATTTGGATTCATCATGATGAAGGACATACAATGTGGGGCAACTTGTAAGGAATTCATTTTCTAAAAAAGGGAAATATTCGTTAGCTATAAAGAGAGACGCAGGAATAGATACAAGGGGGAGTTATTATATGAACGGGAATACTGCAAAGAAAATAGAAGTTCAAGCTGAAAATATCGCACTAAAAAATGAGCAATATGCAGATCCGAAAAAGTGGCATAAGCAGGATACTACATGGGCACTCAGTCTATTTGGAACTGCAATTGGAGCAGGGGTGCTCTTTTTACCGATTAATGCAGGTTCAGGTGGTTTATTATCATTACTACTAATTACATTGCTTGCGTATCCAGTTATGTATTACTCACATAGGGCACTTGCTAAAATGATATACGCTTCTAATTCTGCTGATGAGGGGATCACAGGTACAATTAGAGAGTATTTCGGAAATAAAGCAAGTATCATTTTTAACATCGTATATTTCGGTTCAATTTATACAATCGTATTAATGTATTCGGTTGCGCTTACAAATACTGCAAGTAGTTTTATCGTGCATCAATTGCACATGCCAGAACCTCCAAGGGCTATTTTATCACTTGTATTAGTTCTTGGTCTTATCGCTATACTGAATTTTGGTCAAGATATTACTGTAAAGGTAATGAGTATGCTAGTGTATCCTTTCATAGCTTCTCTACTTTTTATCGCAATATCTTTAATTCCACAGTGGAATACGTCAATGCTTAGTTTTTCAGCTATTTCTACTGCTTCAACAGGAACAGGATATTTTGGAACGATATTAATGATTCTACCAATCATCGTATTCTCATTTAATCATTCACCTATGATTTCATCATTTGTTGTGAAACAGAGAGCTACGTATGGGATAGAAGCTACTGATGCGAAATGTGCGCAAATACAAAAGGTTTGTTATATCATGACATTTGCGGTTGTTATGTTCTTCGTCTGGAGCAGTACATTGAGTTTGACTCCAGATGATATTAAAATGGCAAAAGAGCAGAACTTATCAATCCTTTCATATCTTGCTAATGAGCTTAATTCGCCTGTAATCACGATTGCAGCTCCTATCATTGCTTTTGTGGCTATTACAAAGTCTTTCCTTGGCCACTATATCGGAGCATATGAGGTAATGCGTGACGTGATTATGAAGTTCGGTAAAACACGTGGAAAAGATATAGAAGAAAAAACAATTAAGACAATAATCCTTACTTTTGTCGTATTAACATGCTGGTATGTTGCTTATGCAAATCCAAGTATTCTTGGAATTATTGATTCACTTAGCGGTCCATTAGTTGCTGCTATCTTATGTCTATTACCGATGTATGCGATTCAAAAAGTACCAGTACTAGCTAAATACAAAGGGAAAATGAGTAACGTATTTGTTATTATTGTAGGTGTACTTACTGTGTTAGCAAGTATTAAATCATTATTCTAATTCACGATTGTTAGTTTTAATGCAAAATAAAATAGAACGATTTTGGGACAGGCTTCTCCGTTTGGAGAGTTTGTCCCTTTTTAAATTAGCGACAAAAGGTCATCTTTCACATAAGTTCTTTTCGCACATAAGGTTGCTTTATTGCGTAACACTTTTATCTTATTGATTTTATGAGGGTTTTACGCATAATTGTAACTAAGGGAGATGATTCCAAGTTGAGTAAGCCGAATGTAAGCACAACAGTTTTAGGAGATATAATTGTTACCCGTCTTATCGGCAAGATTAAAACGGATGATGTTTATGAATGGTTTAATGGTTTCGAGCTGGTTTGTCAGCAATTCATTTCTGAGGGGCGGAAATACAAATTGTTGATAGATAGAAAAGGATACACGCCAGATCATTTTTCTGTTCAAAAAGCATGGAAAGATAAGTTTTTCAATGAAACGATTTTGAGTCACAGTAAGGCAATTGCTTTTCTCCTGGAAGAAGGGGAGATACTGAATTATTTACAACAAGCCAATACAAAAGAATCCGTAAAGTTTTTTGATGATTATGAACAAGCATTCTTTTGGTTGAATGAATATCTCATATGAAATTGTTAGCGAACCAGTTGCTTAATCAACTGGTTTTTTTATGCTTGTAAGCAGTATCCGGAAGAAAACTTCTATACAAAATGTTTAGTAAGAAAGGACATACATTTTTAATGCGCTAAATATAATTCATATTAGCACCAGGAAGAAGAGAATACGTTTTATGGTATTAGATATATTGATTTCAAAAATATCAATGTGGCATAAGGTGATTAAGGGGGATAAAGATATGAGTACTTCGAATCTAAATGAAATAGGTAAGCAAATTTTAATAGAAGAGGAAACACTTCAATTTTCCTCTTTTACAAATGAAGATGCCTTGCAATTAGGTTTATTTATCGTTGAAACAGCAAAGCGAGAGGGGAAATTGATTGCTGTTGATATAACGAAAAATGGTGTGCAATTATTTCATTTCAAGATGACAGGGACAAATGAGGAAAATACGAAATGGATTGAGCGTAAAAAACGAGTCGTTTCCCTGCATGATCGTAGCTCGTATTATATGCAGATACAAAGTGAAATAACTGGAATCTCATATAATGAAAAATATCTTTTAGATACTTCGGAATATGCTGCATTTGGTGGATGCTTTCCTATCAGAATAAAAAACGTAGGGGTTATTGGAATGATAACAGTTTCAGGATTACCACCAGAAGAAGATCACGAATTGGTTATAAGAGCGGTGAAAAATCATTTGAAGCAATAATAAAAAGGCAAAACCGAACAAAAAGATGTTCGGTTTTGCCTTTTTATTATTCTTTTCATGTAATGGATATATTTCTAATCTTTTCTTACTAAATAGACAAGCACGAAAAGATATTATGGAATGAAAAATCTTTAATTCGAGACATTTTCCTTGACGATGATAATCTATGTAGTTAATATGATATACATAAAATAATTTAATTACTTTTAATAATTAAGTTATTTTATATAAGTTATGGTAGGTAAGTAGGATGTGGAAAAAATGCTTTGAATTGCCACTATTAATATTGGGGACAATTAGAAAGCGACAACTATAAAAAATTAGAAGTTAAGAAGTAAGAGTGGATCAACAATCATAGTAGCTTCTGTACAATGCATTATTACTATAGTGACAATGACTATACATCACGAGGGGGACTAAAATTGGAATCAATGACCTTTGTTTTATTTGGAGCAACAGGGGATTTAGCTAAAAGAAAAATTTACCCCGCGCTATTTAACTTATATAGAGATCAAAAGCTTCCAAAGCAAATATCCGTTATTGGGCTTGGAAGACGTGAAGTATCTCATTTAGATTTTCAAAAAAGAATAAAAGAATCCATAGAAACTTTTTCTCGTCGCAGAGAAGAAGGTACTCCGAAAATAGAAGATTTTTTAGAGTATTTTCGTTATTGTTCGTTAGATGTGAATAAGCCAGAAGATTATAAAAGATTATTACAAGTAGTTCGTGAAAGGGAAGAAGAACAAAATATACAAGGGAATAGAATGTTCTACCTTTCAGTTACTCCTGACTTCTTTGAGACAATTGCTTTAAATATTAAAGAAAGTGGACTTGATAAAACGGATGGATGGAAGCGCCTGATGATTGAAAAACCATTTGGTCATGATCTTACATCTGCTCGAGAGCTGAATGACAAGCTGAGCCGAACGTTTGAAGAAGACGAAATATACCGTATTGATCATTATTTAGGTAAACCGATGGTTCAAAATATTGAAGCACTTGAATTTGCAAATCCTGTTCTTCAATCGATTTGGAATAAAGAACATATTGCGAATGTACAAATAACAGCTAGTGAAACGGTTGGGGTAGAAGAAAGGGCAGGATATTATGATCATGCAGGAGCCATTCGCGATATGGTTCAAAATCATATGTTGCAAATATTAATGATGACTGCTATGAATCTGCCGGAAAAGATTAATGCATGTGAAATTCGTGAGGAAAAGCGAAAAGTGATGGAGACTCTTCGTAAAGTGAAAAAAGAAGACGTTCAGAACCATATCGTTCGCGGGCAATACGCTTCAGGAGAGATAAAAGGACAACAAGTTGTAGCGTATAGAGAGGAGCCAGGAGTAAACCCTTCTTCTCAAACAGACACATTTGTCGCGGCCCGCCTATGGATCGATAACCCGTTTTGGACTGGCGTTCCCTTTTATATACGAACAGGAAAAAGAATGAAAGAGAAGTCTACTCGTATTGTAATTGAATTTAAAAATACATTAAAGCAGCAATATCAAGATAGTAATCCAAATGCAGAGCCTAATTTGTTAATCATTGAAATTAGCCCAAATGAAAATGTTTCACTCCAATTAAATAGTAAAAATCCATTGAACAATGGAGAGCTTGAACCGATCCGTATTCATTTTACTTGTGAGCAAACAGGAGCGGGAATACCTGAAGCTTATGAAAGGCTCATATATGATGCTGTATGTGGAGATTCTACATTCTTTGCACATTGGAGAGAAGTTGAATTGTCATGGGAATGGGTGCAGCCACTCCTTGAAGCATTCGAGGAAAACTTGTTGCCTCTTCACGAATATGAGTCGGGTTCGTATGGTCCAGGTGCTGCTCATGCTCTATTACAAGAAAGTGAATTTAAATGGTGGTTAGATGAGGACTGGAAAAAATAAGTGCATTTTTAAATGAAGGTTTTTAAGAATGTACATATATGACAAAAGGAATTCATGATTTTAATCATATGTATTTTTAATAAAGGGTAATTTAAGGAGGAATTATATTATGCAAGTTGGATTAATTGGTTTAGGTAAAATGGGATTGAATTTAGGGAAAAATTTAATTGATCATAAACATGAAGTAGCCGCATTCGATTTAAATACGAGTGCGGTGGAAGAAATGAAAGAATACGGGGCTACAGGTGTATCTAGTTTAAGCGAACTTGTTCAATCGTTACAATCACCAAGAATTCTTTGGGTTATGGTTCCGCACGCTGTTGTTGATTCTGTTATTAGTGAGGTTACACCGCTGTTATCAAAAGGAGATATTTTGATTGAAGCTGGTAATTCACATTATAAAGAGTCTATTCGCCGATATGAGCAACTAAAGGAAGATGGTATTCACTTTATGGATGCAGGAACTTCTGGCGGAATGGAAGGGGCTCGTAATGGTGCTTGTTACATGATCGGAGGAGACCAAGAAGCTTGGGATATCGTTGAACCTATCTTCCGAGATACAGCTGTAGAAAATGGGTACTTATATGCTGGGAAAGCTGGTAGTGGTCACTTTTTAAAAATGATTCACAACGGAATTGAATATGGAATGATGGCTGCTATTGGTGAAGGATTTGAGGTTTTAGAGAAGAGTGAATTTGACTACGATTATGAAAAAGTATCAAGAGTATGGAACAACGGTTCAGTTATTCGCTCGTGGTTAATGGAATTGACTGAAAATGCATTTTCTAAAGATGCAAAACTGGATGAAATTAAGGGCGTTATGCATTCTTCTGGTGAAGGGAAATGGACAGTAGAAACAGCATTAGATCTTCAAACAGCAACTCCTGTTATCGCGATGTCTTTATTAATGCGCTACCGCTCATTAGACAATGATACGTTTACAGGAAAAGTTGTAGCAGCACTGCGCAATGAATTTGGCGGACATGCAGTAGAAAAGAAATAAACATCTTAAAATTATAATTCGTTAACATTTAAAAACTGGAGGGAATGGATCATGAAATTTTTTATTGATACTGCAAATCTTGAGGACATAAAAAAAGCATATAAACTTGGAGTTTTAGCTGGTGTTACAACGAATCCTTCATTAGTGGCAAAAGAGGGCATTAAGTTTGAAGACCGTATTGGAGAAATCTGTAAGGAAGTACCTAAAGTTGAATCTGTTTCAGCAGAAGTAACTCCAGATGCCGTTACAGCTGAAGAAATGATTGCTCAAGCAGAGGAACTGATTAAGATTAACGGCGGCGATGAAAAAGTTACAATAAAACTTCCGATGACACTAGCAGGATTAGAAGCTTGTCGCTATCTAACTGAAAAAGGTGTGAAAACGAACGTTACACTTATTTTCACTGTGAACCAAGCTCTTTTAGCTGCTCGGGCAGGTGCAACGTACGTTTCTCCATTTTTAGGTCGCTTAGATGATATTTCTGAAGATGGCGTACTATTAGTTGCTAAAATTGCTGAATTATTCGATGTGCATCAATTAGATACACAAATTATTGCGGCTTCTGTCAGACATCCAGATCATGTAACTCGTGTAGCGATGGCAGGTGCTCACATTGCAACAATTCCTTATAAAGTAATTGAACAACTTGCTATGCACCCATTAACAGACCAAGGTATTGAGAAGTTTGCTGCGGATTGGGCGAAGGCGCCTAAGTTATAATGAAGTGAGGCTTTCACTTTTTAAAATAGTATTATAGTTATGAAAAGGACCTCCTTATAAGAGTGAAGTTTGTTAAAACGTAGCTCTCATAAGGGAGCGTCTTTTTTGTATACATCAAGGTGCTCTTTTGTTATAGGAATAATTTGAAAGGGGTTACATAGTGAACTCGAAATATATGATTGGTGTAGATATTGGGACAACTAGTACAAAATCAGTTTTGTTTTCGATTGATGGATCGGTGATTGCAAGCCATGGGATTGAATATCCTTTATATTCTCCCACGCCAGAAATAGCGGAACAAGATCCAGAAGAGATTTTCCAAGCGGTGATACATACGATTAAAGAAGTTGTGCAATCAAGTAAAATAAAGCCGATTGATATTTTTTGTGTCTCTTTTAGTTCGGCAATGCATAGTGTCATTGCTGTAGACGAAGTAGGCAAGCCGTTAACGAGATGTATTACTTGGGCAGATAATAGAAGTGCAAGCTGGGCAGAGAAAATAAAGAATGATATGAATGGTCATGAAATTTATCTTCGTACTGGTACACCAATCCATCCTATGTCACCACTTTCGAAATTAGTTTGGCTTAAAAATGAGCATGCTGAATTGTTTGCAAAAAGCTATAAATTCATTTCTATTAAAGAGTATGTTTTTTATAAGTTATTTAAGGGATATGTAATTGATTATTCTATAGCATCAGCGACAGGAATGTTCAATTTGAAATCTTTGAAATGGGATGAAGAAGCCTTGCGTGTTGCAGGAATTACAGATGAAAAGCTTTCTACACTTGTTCCAACGACGCACAGTTTAAAAGGGATAAATGAAGAATTTGCAAGAGAGATGAATGTACTTGTTACGACTCCTTTTGTAGTAGGAGCAAGTGACGGGGTACTATCCAATTTAGGTGTAAATGCAATAGAACCTGGAGTAGTTGCTATTACAATTGGTACGAGCGGTGCAGTGCGAGCTGTAACGAATCATCCAGTAACGGATCCGAAGGGTAGGACTTTTTGTTATGCGTTAACTGAGGATCTTTGGGTAATTGGTGGACCGGTTAATAACGGTGGAATGATTTTCAGGTGGGTTCGCGACCAATTATGTACGTTAGAAGTTGAGTATGGGAAGCACTTAGGAAAAGATCCTTATGAATTGCTTACTGAAATAGCAGCAAAAGTGAATCCGGGATCTGACGGTTTATTATTTCATCCGTATTTAGCAGGGGAAAGAGCTCCTTTATGGAATGCAAATGCACGAGGATCTTTCTTCGGACTTGGGTTGCATCATAAAAAAGAACATCTTATCCGTGCTGTTTTAGAAGGGGTAATTTATAATTTATATACCGTTCTTCTCGCTCTAAAAGAATTAATTGGCGAACCGAAAAAAATTCAAGCGACAGGTGGTTTTGCAAGGTCAGAACTTTGGAGACAGATGATGGCAGATATTTTTCATCAAGACGTATACGTTCCGGAAAGTTTCGAAAGTTCTTGCTTAGGAGCGGCAATCCTCGGTTTATATAGTCTAGGTGAAATAGATACATTATGCGTAGTATCTGAAATGGTAGGTGCGAATTTCCACCATGAACCAAACATGGAAAGTGTGGAAAAATATAAAGATTTAACACCTATCTATATTCGTCTGTCCCGTCAATTGGAAGAAGAATATGAAAGTATAGCTGCGTACCAAAAAAAGTGGGTTTAAAGGCTATTTAACAAGAAAATATGGTAACGTATAAAGAGGTACTCAAATTTTTTAGGATACTCTTTCAACATAAAATATTTTAAGAAGTAAGATGAACGAAAAATATAGGGAGAGAGGGTTATGAAAATGAATGATAACAAAGAGTTTATTGGATATGTTGGAACTTACACGAAAGAAAACAGTGAAGGAATATATAAGTTTACTTTAGATACGGAAGCAAAAAAAATTAGTAATGTAGCACTTGCGGCCAAGCTGGATAACCCTACATATGTAACGATTAGCCGAAATAATCAAAATCTCTATTCTGTTGTAAAAGAAGGCGAATCTGGTGGTGTAGCTGCTTATTCGATTGACAGTTATACTGGAGAGCTAAAGGAACAAAACAGACAAGTAATAGAAGGGGCTTCTCCTTGTCATATTAGTGTGGATAGTGGAAATCATACGGTAGTTACAGCGAATTACCATAAAGGAACGATTGAGTCTTTTGTAGTAAATGAGGAAAATGGAACTGTAAATGCTGCCACATCTATTATGGGACATGAAGGTTCAGGTCCAAATAAAGAAAGACAGGAAAAACCACATGCACATTACGCGGGATATACTCCTGATGAAAAATATGTGGTGGGTGTTGATTTAGGGATAGATAAATTAATAACGTATGAAATAAAAGATAGTACATTAACAGAAGTGAATAGTTTATCTGTAAATCCAGGAAGTGGTCCGAGGCATATTGCTTTTCACCCGAACGGAAAGTACGCTTATGTGATGACTGAACTTAGTTCGGAAGTTATTGTGTTAACGTATCATCCGGAAGAAGGGTCCTTTACAGAGTTGCAGTATATTTCTACTGTTCCGCAAGAATTTGATGGAAATAGTCAAGGAAGTGCTATTCACATTTCTTCTGATGGCCGCTTTGTGTATGTAGGTAATCGTGGTCATAATACTATTGCTGTTTTCAGTGTGGAACAAAATTCAGGCCAGCTTACATTTGTTGAACATACATCTACAGAAGGAAATTGGCCAAGAGACTTTGTATTAGATCCTACTGAAAAGTTCCTTGTTGCTACAAATGAAAAGTCACATAATCTTGTACTATTTTCAAGAAGTGAATCTACAGGTAAGTTAACACTTTTACAATATGATGTCGTTGTACCAGAGCCTGTTTGTGTTAAATTTTTAAATATTTAAGTTGTGTTCGATGTATTTGAAAAATCGTTGATATAATTTCATAAGTCTAAAAAAAGCAAAGCGATATCGCTTTGCTTTTTATTGTTTCTTTTTCGGTCTACGTACTAACTCGCCGCCGCAGTTTGGACAAACGTTATGTCTTTCTTCTGTACACGGTGCGCAAAATGTACATTCATACACGCAAATGTAAGCTTCAGAATCTTGCCCCAGTGATTGATCGCAAATTTGACAGTTTGTTTTCATTTCCAGTGCCATAGTAAGTCTCCTTTTAGTTTGAAAATTTATAATTTAATTATAATTTATTAAATAGAAATAGTCCTTTTCAATTGAAAGGAAATCGAATGATAAAGTTATGAATTGAAATGAAAGATGCCAATTTATTTTAAAATTGATTATTTTGTGCAGTTGGAATATTATGAAATAGTCAAAAGACAACAGGGGGTATATATTTTGACTAATCATAACGATCATTTAAAAGCAAACTGTGAAAAATGCTTCGGTCTATGTTGCGTGGCGTTACCGTTCGCAGCATCAGTAGATTTTGCAGTGAATAAAGATGGTGGTAAACCATGTTCTAATTTACAGTCAGATTATAAATGTAGCATACATAAAGATCTTAGAGGAAAAGGTTATAAAGGTTGTACAGTATTTGAGTGTTTCGGCGCTGGACAGAAGATTTCTCAAGTTACATTTAACGGGATTGATTGGCGGAAAGATGCTAAGCATGCAAGAGAAATGTATGATGCTTTTCCAGTTATGCATCAGCTTCATGAAATGCTTTGGTATTTGAATGAGGCTATTCTATTAAAGGCAACGCAGCCAATTCATAAAGAACTAAATAAAGCAATTGAAGAGACTGAGCGCCTTTCGAATTTAACTGCGGACGAGTTAATGAAAGTAAATATCCCGTTACACCGTGCAGAAGTAAATGTTTTACTTTTAGAAACGAGTGAGCTAGTTTGGAAGGAAATGAATGCTGCGCGTAAGAAGCGAATCATTCACCGCGGAGCAGACTTTATGGGAGCAAATCTGAAAAAGAAAAATTTACAAGGGGCGAATTTAAGAGGAGCTTATTTAATTGCGGCTAATTTAAATGGCGCAGACTTACGTGGAGCAGATCTCATTGGAGCAGATTTGCGGGATGCAGATATTCGTGGGGCCGATTTTACAAATAGTATTTTTCTGACGCAAGTTCAAGTTAATGCGGCGAGAGGGGACAAACATACGAAATTACCGAAATTATTGTCCCGTCCATCGCATTGGAGTGCGTAAAGAGTGGATAAAAACAGGCAGAGATTCTTAATCTCTGCCTGTTTTTCATTTCTTTTCAAAAGTAGTAATGAAAACACTACATATAATAAGGATACCACCAATAAAAAAGTTACTATTTAATGTCTCATTTAATAAGAGCCAACCAAGCAACGATCCAACGAGAGGTTGGAAGAAGAAAAATAAAGAGCCGATGCTAGCGTCCATTAATTCTAATCCTTTATTCCAAAGGAAAAAGGCACCTGCCGTTGAGACGATTCCTAAATAAAGTACGCCTAATACTACATACAGGTTCATATGTTCAATAGGGCTAGATTGGAATTCCCATATCATAAAAGGTGTAATAAAAAAGAGTGAAAAGAATATGGCGTACGTTGTAATCACTAAAGATGAAAATCGAGCTGAAGCAATTTTTACATAAATAGATAGTAAAGCCCACGTAATAGCGGCCCCAACTAATATGATTGTACCGATAAAATAGGAGCCAATTTCAATATCCCATCCGATTACGATAATGACGCCGATTGTCGCTATGATAGTAGATAACAGTCTACGAGCGGTTAGTTTTTCTTTTAAAATGATCGCTGCAAATATAACCATAAATGCAGGTGTAGCTGATGTTACTAAAGAGCCAGTATGAGCGTCGGATAATTTTGTTCCGATAAATTGACAAGTGATCGAAATGAAATATCCGATAAATCCAATCCAAGCGAATAATAGCCAATCTTTTTTACGAATGGTTACTTTTTTCTTTTGCTTTTTCTCAGTTATTTTTAAAATCATATACAAAACAACAAAAGCAATGATAAAGCGTAGCCAAACGAGTGTAAGTGGTGGGATAAAGTCGAGTACATATTTGCTAACAACGTACATACCGCCCCATATACTAGCTGCTAGTGATAAGCATATAGCTCCTAAAATGGTTTGTTTCATTTGAAGTACCTCCGTCTATTTTTAGGGTATTATGAGTTCCCTAAGACGAGGCAAAGTGTATGTGCTATATGAATGCCCGTCTTAGGTTATAGACGGCCTACAGGTTGATCGTTTTCGAATGAAGTGTTGTAGTACATGCGTGCATTCCTCCTTCTTAATTTTATAATGATATTATAACTTAATTTTCAGTTTATTGGGATGTTTCTTTAGAAAATGGAAATGGTGGTTGTCTAAGCAAGCATACTATATGGTAGAAAAACATATTTTTAAAATAAAAGAAACCAATTACATACTTGATAAGTATAGTAAGAGTAGGATGAAAAAGTAGATTAATAGAGAAAGAGGAGGAGATTGTTATAACTACAACCGTTATTTCTCATTTTTATAACGAAGAATATTTATTACCGTGGTGGCTTGCTCATCATACGAAACTGTTTGATCATGGCATTTTAATTAATAAAGGTTCAACAGATCGTTCGGTAGAAATTTGTAAAAAATTCGCACCACACTGGGAAGTACGAGATTCTGCAAATCCAGAGTTTGATGCATTTGCGACAGATCATGAAGTGATGATGGTAGAACAAGAAGTACAAGGATGGAAAATGATTTTAAATACGACCGAGTTTCTTTGTGTGCAAGATAAAAACCAGTTTTGGAAATCACTGAATGAATTGGGAGGAAGGATGTATTGGCTGGAAGGGCTTATTATGGTTGATGATCCTAACTACAATTATCCGGACCTTAACTTTGGACTACCTTTAATAAAACAGCGATTTCACGGTTATTTACCAGAAGATTGGTCGTTGTGGAGAAGAGGTAGATTTATTCATAATCATGAACACGGAAGTTATACGGTTGGAAGACATTTATCTGCGCATGAATCTATGATTTATCCGCCTCTTGCTTGTATATTATGGTTTGGGTTTAGCCCGTGGAACGATGCGATGAGAAAGAGAAAGTTACAAATTGGTCCGACTCTTTCTGAAGCTAGTAAGCATGGGGGAATGGGGACACATCATATTATTACACCGGAAAAACTAGAAGAATGGTATAAGGATTTAGCGAGAGGAACGAAGGATTTACGTTTTAGTAATGCATATCGTTATGTTTTTGTATAAATGATTCCCACCATAAAATTGTTTCTTCGATTCCTGTATTTAGATCGTATGTTGGTTTCCAGTTTACTTCAGTTTTTAAACGTTCTACATTAACGCCGACGAATAAAGGTTCATCTTTAGAGAAAGGGATTGCACCTAGTTTAATTAAATGTTCTTTTCCTATCTTTTTAGCAATGATAGAAGCTAATTCTTTAATTTGTACAGATTGACCAGAAGCGATATTGACTGTGCCTGTAACGCCATGTTCTAATACTGTTACGAGAGCATTAGCGACGTCGCCCACATGGAGGAAATCTCTTGATTGTTTTCCATGTGTACATAGTGCTTCCTCATTTTTTAATAAGGAAGTGATAATGTTAGAAACGAGCCGATTCCCTTGTTCGTGAGGGCCATACATATGAAAAATGCGGCCCCAACACATGCTGAGACCGGTTTGCTCGGCGTACGTTTGTAGCCAGGAGTGCAGTGCGTTTTTACATAATGAATACGGGGTTTTATAGGAAAGAAGCGGTGAATCTTCAAATAATACGCCGTTAAACCATTCATATTCTGCGCCAGTACCTGCAACGACGACTCGCTTTCCACCACATGTTGTGAAGTGTTGGATCAATGAGATACTGGATGTAAGCCAATAGTAATTATTAATAGATACATAACACGCTGGTGGTACTGCTTCCCAAGCTAAATGAATGAGATGACTAGGTTTCATGTCGTAAATGAGTTTTTTTATTTCTTCATCGTAAAGTAAGTTTACTTTATGCCAATGGCAAGAAAGGTGAGAAGGCTTATTTGTATTGTAAGTGGCGTGCACTTCATAGCCCTTTTGAATAAGAGAATGTACAACATATTTACCAATCCATCCACTACCGCCTGTTACAAGGATTTTTTTCATGGCTCAATTACCTCAACTTCTGGTATTGTTACTAAAAATTTGCCGCCCCATTCACGAATGAAAGAGCATTCTTTCATAATTTCATCTTTCAAATTCCAAGGAAGTATGAGAATGTAATCAGGTTTTGTACGTTTAATTTCTTCTGGAGATTGTATTGGAATGCGGGTTCCTGGTAGAAGGAGGTTTTGTTTGTGAGGGTTTTTATCTACTGTATAAGCTAGAAACTCTTTTCCTATCCCGCAATAATTTAAAAGGGTGTTTCCTTTAGCAGGAGCACCGTAACCGATAATTTGTTTATTTAAAGTTTTTGCTTCGATAAAAAACTTTAAAATATTTATTTTCAATTGTTCTATGCGTTTAGAAAAAAGGAGATAGCAATCTAATGTATCTAGCCCGTGAACTACTTCTTTTTGGATTAATTTTGTAACATTGGAATGGATAGTAAATGAGTCACTATGATGGTTTATAAAAATCCGCAATGAACCACCATGCGTTGAAAGTTCTTCAACATCGACAATTTGTAAATGATGATGAGCTAAAATTTTTTGAAGACTTATAAGTGAAAAATAGGAGAAGTGCTCATGGTAAATCGTATCAAACTGATTAAAGGATATGAGGTTTAATAAGTGCGGGAATTCAATTGTTATTGTGCCATCTTGTTTTAATAACGTTTTTAAACCGGCGACAAAATCATGCAAGTTCGGGACATGTGCTAATACGTTATTTGCGACGATTAAATCTGCTTGCGGTAATTTTTTTGCTAAGTCGTTGCTGAAAAAATCTACTTGAGTAGGAATTCCTTTTTGGATAGCGCTTTCTGCTACATTTTTTGCTGGTTCAATTCCTAACGTTTCGATATTTTCTTTTTGAAAGTATTGTAATAAGTACCCGTCGTTACTCGCAATTTCAATCACCCTTGAATGTTTCGTTAAGTGGAAGCGTTTAATCGCCATTTCTACATATTGCTTAGCGTGCAGTAGCCAGCTTGATGAGTAAGAACTGAAGTATAAATAGTCATGGAAAATATTGTGCGGAGATTCAAATTCATCTAATTGTACAAGTAAACAAGAGTTACAAACAAACGTGTGCAATGGATAAAATGGTTCCATTTTATATGAATGTTCTGGAGCTACAAATGAGTTAGCGAGAGGAGAAACACCTAAATCTAAAAAAGTATTTGTAAGTAATGAGTGGCAAAAACGGCATTTTTTCTGTTCCATTTTTAAGCCCCCTTATAAATTTTTGAATGCATCGATTTGTTGTCGCGTGACAGATTCCATATTTTCACCGGATGCATATTTTTTGTACCAATCAACAGTCCAAGCGATAGAATGATCTGTTGATAACTTAGGAGTCCAACCGAGTTTATTTACTGCTTTAGTACTATCGAGTGTTAAAATAGGTGATTCATAAGGGGTATTTGTATGAGGAGAAATGATTGTTAGTGGTTGATTCCATAATTTTATTATAGATTGGATGACATCATGAACGGTTCTGTTCGCTTCATTTATCGGGCCGAAATTCCACGCTGCTGCAAATTTGGCGTCTTTCCATAGCTTCTCAGCTAAAAGAATATATCCATGTAAAGGGTCTAATACGTGTTGCCACGGACGAATAGCGCTTTTGTTTCTAATATTTAATGTATTATCTTGTAAATATGCACGAATGATATCCGGGAATAATCGGTCTTTTGCCCAATCACCACCGCCGATGACGTTACCTGCTCTTACTGAGGCAAGTTTAAGTGTGTTAGTGCGGAAGAATGATTTTTGATAGGATGTTGCAACTAGTTCAGCACAAGCCTTACTAGCACTATAAGGATCGAAACCTCCTAGCCGGTCGCTTTCCACGAATGCCCGGTTACCGCTCCCGTCATTTTCATAACATTTATCACTTGTAACATTAATGATGCCACGTATACTTTCTATATGTTTAGCCGCTTCTAATACGTGAACAGTGCCTAAAACATTCGTTTTAAATGTTTCGATAGGATTTTTATATGAAGTGGTGACGATTGGCTGGGCTGCTAAATGAAATAGTATGTCAGGGTTATGTTGTTTCAGGGCCTGGAATAAAGAATCGTAATCTGTAATGTCGCCATTAATTGTCATACACTCTTTTGCTACGTTACCTTGTTCAAAAAGGTTAGGAATGGATGGTGGATGAGAAGAATAGCCGAATACCTCTGCACCAAAAGAAGTTAAGAAAAGGGTGAGCCATGAGCCCTTAAAGCCAGTATGTCCTGTAATAAATACTTTTTTCTTATTCCAAAAAGATGATGAAGCCATATTACCAAACCTTCCACGGAGCGTTATTACTTTCCCATAGCTCGACTAATTTATTTTTATCGCGCAATGTATCCATTGGATGCCAAAAGCCAGTATGTTGATATGCTGCTAGTTCATTTTTGTTTACTAACTGAACTAAAGTGTCTGTTTCAAAAACAGACTTATCTCCACTAATGTAATTGAAAACATCAGGATTTAAAATGAAAAAGCCACCGTTAACCCATCCACCATCACCTAATGGCTTCTCTTGAAAGGATGTTACAGACTGTTTATCTAATACGAGAGAACCAAATCTACCAGGAGGTTGTACGGCTGTAACAGTTGCCATTTTGCCGTGTTTTTTATGAAATGCAATGAGTTCGTTTATATTTACATTGCTTAATCCATCGCCGTAAGTGAGGCAGAAAGGTTCGTCTCCAACATAATTTTGAATCTTTTTTACTCGTCCACCCGTTTCGGTATTTACACCAGTATCGATTAGTGTAACTTTCCACGGTTCTACACGATGAGAATGGTTAGTAATTGTATTATCGCTTAAATGTATTGTGAAATCGGACATGTGTAAGTTGTAATTTAGAAAGAATTCTTTAATTGCATATCCTTTATAGCCTAAGCAAATAATAAACTCAGTAATCCCATAATGACTATACAAACTCATAATGTGCCATAGAATAGGTTTTGTTCCAATTTCAATCATAGGTTTTGGTTTTAAATGCGTTTCTTCCCCAATCCTTGTTCCGTATCCACCTGCAAGAATAACAGCTTTCATTTTTTCCTCCTAATTAAAAAGAATTTGATATCGATGTTATTATGATATGTACTTAAATTAGAAAGGAACGGGCAATTTCATAGTTATATTTTGTTCGTTTTGTTTTTTGAATTTGAGTATTTTATTATATAGTTAAATTAATAGGTTTGATCATAAAAGATAAGACGATAAATTTTGTATAAATTATGAATAATAAACCGTCACGTTTGACTGTACAGTTTATGTATTGTATGATGGTAGTAATATAAACAAGGGGGGAAGATCGTTGGGAAGGTGTATCGAATCGGACAGTTGGCTCTCATGGCTCACGTGTCGAAACGAACGATTGATTATTATACGAATCTAGGAATCTTAAAAGCGGAGCGATCTCAATCTAATTATCGTTATTACGATGAAACAGCATTTGAGACATTACAATTTATTGAGAAGTGCAAAGAAATGCATATGCCGCTTTGTGAGATTAAAGAGAAAATCGAGGAGAAGAAGAAGCTGCTCGGTATCAATGAACACGTTTCGAAACAAGTGAATGAAGTGACAGACCATATTCATCGATTAGAAGCAGAGTTAACGGAGTTAAAGCCGCTTTTAGATGGATTGACTGATTCACAACGTGAAAAAATATCGAAATCTTTATCTGGTCAAACGACAGCTTTAATACAGACACTTGCTCTATTATTATAGAAAAAGTGAAATCCGACCTCTTTAATTTTTGTATCGGGCTATGTTTTCTAATAAACAAATAAGAAAACATTATAGTATACAGGAGGTGGACACCTTAGTTTTTTAAACTAAGGGGATTCATTGGAAATATTTAATTTAGTCATGGTTGCGATTTTAATCGCATTTACTGGATTTTTCGTAGCAGCAGAGTTTGCGATTGTAAAGGTACGTTCAAGTCGTATTGATCAGCTTGTTGCGGAAGGGAAACGCGGTGCTTTAGCAGCGAAAAAGGTAACAACAAATTTAGATGAATATTTATCTGCTTGTCAATTAGGTATTACAGTTACAGCTATGGGATTAGGTTGGTTAGGTGAACCGACAATTGAAAAGTTATTACACCCGTTATTTGAGAAATGGAACATAAATCCTTCTATCTCATCAGTATTAACATTTGGTCTTGCTTTTATGCTAATGACGTATTTACACGTTGTAGTAGGGGAATTAGCTCCGAAAACGATGGCAATTCAAAAGGCTGAACAAGTAACGTTGTTATTGGCAGGTCCGTTAATGATGTTCTATAAAGTCATGTATCCATTTATTTGGGTATTAAACGGTTCAGCTCGTGTTGTAACTGGCTTATTCGGTTTGAAACCAGCTTCAGAACATGAAGTAGCTCATACAGAGGAAGAATTACGCCTTATCCTTTCAGATAGCTATGAAAGTGGCGAAATTAATCAGGCTGAATACAAGTATGTAAATAACATTTTTGAATTTGATAATCGTATTGCAAAAGAGATTATGGTACCGCGAACAGAAATCATTGGTTTCTACCTGGAAGATTCAGTAGAAGAACACATGAAAGTAATCCAAAATGAACGATACACACGTTATCCGATTTTTGGAGAAGATAAAGATGATATTATCGGTATGGTCAATGTAAAAGATTTCTTTATTCGATATATGAACAACGATAAAGAAGATTTATCATCGATTCGCACGTATATGCGTCCGATTATTGAAGTGATGGAAACGACTCCAATTCACGATTTATTACTTCAAATGCAGAAGAAGCGAATTCCGATGGCTGTTTTATATGATGAGTACGGAGGAACAGCAGGGATTGTAACGCTTGAAGACATCTTGGAGGAAATCGTCGGCGAAATCCGTGACGAATATGATGAAGATGAAGCACCACCAATTCAGCATGTGAATGAGCACCATAAAATCGTTGATGGAAAAGTGCTTATCTCAGAAGTAAAAGATTTGTTTGGATTACACATTGAAGAAGACGATGTGGATACAATCGGTGGCTGGATTATGATGCAAAATCATGAAATTGAAGAAGGACAATACGTTGAAGCGGAAGGCTATGCATTTAAAGTGCTAGAAAAAGATGCTTACCAAATTAAACGTGTTGAAATTCGTAAGATGGAGCAAGAACAAGAAGAAGAGAAAGCAGCAACTGTGTAAGTTGCTGCTTTTCTTCTGAAATACAAAAATGCAAAATTAGGAGCGGATATTTTGATTCAAGCAGCCTTACGTGTATATCGATTACAATTGTATGTGATCTTTAGTGGTTTACTACTTATGTGGACGATTACTCCGTTTGGAAAACAAGTAACAGGATTTGGTATCGGATTAGCTGTAAGTGCATATTGTCTTTGGTTATTAGCTCGTAGAGTGGAGAAACTAGGGAAAAGTATCGTAATGAAGGAAAAGGCTCCAGGATTAGGGGTTTTAAACCGATTTGCAGCTGCCATTTTAGGAGCTATCATCATGTATGAAATTGAGCATGAAATGGAAATGTGGGCATTTGGTACAGGCATTTTAGGTGGTCACTTTTTAATGATTGCGAATTTAGCTTATGCAAATATGCAGTTAGTGAGAGAAGAAGAGAAGCAAAGGGAACATGCTTCAAAAAACATAGAGCTATGATGAAAGGGACCTAATGGGGTTCCTTTTTTGAGTTTAAGCGAGTTAATGAAAGGAATTAAATTTACGACAAATATAATACGCTTCTTTTTTGCGTTTTTCAATAGTATGAAAAATAATGTAAAAAAATTTAAAAACCCATCGATTTCTAAAGGTTATGTATGTTATTATGACAAAAGACTTTTTGAAAGAGGTGGATACCAATGTTACAAGCGTTACTTATTTTTGTGCTTCAAATTATTTACGTTCCAATTTTGACAATCCGTACGATTTTGCTTGTAAAGAACCAAACAAGATCCGCTGCTGGTGTTGGATTGTTAGAAGGAGCTATTTACATTGTCAGTTTAGGTATTGTGTTTCAAGATTTATCAAATTGGATGAACATCGTTGCCTATGTCATTGGCTTTAGTGCGGGACTATTATTAGGCGGTTATATAGAGAATAAATTAGCAATTGGTTATATTACGTATCAAGTTAGTTTACTAGACCGTTGTAATGAATTAGTAGATGAATTGCGTCACTCTGGATTTGGCGTTACAGTGTTTGAAGGCGAAGGTATTAATTCTATACGTTATCGCTTAGATATCGTTGCAAAGCGTTCTAGAGAAAAAGAACTGTTAGAAATTATTAATGAAATTGCACCGAAAGCCTTTATGTCTTCTTATGAAATCCGTTCATTTAAAGGTGGATATTTAACGAAGGCGATGAAGAAAAGAGCGTTAATGAAGAAGAAAGATGAACATGCATCGTAAGGAAAAGGGAGTAGTGCAGCTGTAAAAGCATGTCATAATCCCTATATAAAAAAGAGAGGAATCTACATTAAAATAGATTCCTCTCTTTTTTATGGATTTTTTTTTTCTACTCTTTCTCAGATTAACAATTAACCATACAAATTGAATAATTAGTGGTAATATAAATGCAATTAATAAAACGATAAAGGCAATTAATTTCAGTTCAAGTGTTTGAGTAACACCGGTCCCATCAACCTCTCTTAGCCAAATGATAGCTGTCAATATCCCGAACGTTATAATTCAAAATATGTTACCAATCCACCAATAAATCCATCTTCTTTTCATGCTAGCACCCCTTACATTTACCCTCTGTTAAAAGTGAATTTTCGTTCGTTACATTTATAATGAAATACCTATAAAATTAATTTTTTTTAACTGTATATCTAACTTGTTTAAAGGTTACCATGTCTCCATCTTGAGTATCATCTTTCGTTTGCAAAAGTTGGACTTTTGGTTTGTAATCTGTCCTATGAGCGTGCTCGATATCTTTAATGTTAACTTTGTAGGATTCACCATTCTTTATTTTTTGTGCCAATACTTTTTTATTGGCAACATAAATAAAAGTTACTTTATTTTCATCAATACCTTCAGTCTTAATTTCTAATTCATTATCTTTTGTTGTAATCGTTGGTGTTAATAATTCCATACTGCCTTTCCCGGTTTCTAAAGAATTTTCTGCTATAGTTGAACATCCGGATAATGTGATTCCGGTGAATAGAAGAAAAGCTAATTTCTTTTTCATAACATCCCTCGATTTCAAGTGATTTTTGGCATTGCTAGACTGCTAGTGAGGTACGCAAATGTTTAGTTAGCACTCCATTTAATTGTACCATAATATGTAAATTGAAACAGGCTGTATATCAAATCTAAGGGAAATTAAGAAGTTTATTTATTGTTGTACATTCGTGTGTTTTAGCTTCTATTTCAATCGAAATGTAGACAAGAGAAAGAAATTTTTGTAGAAATTACAATTTTTACATTTTACAATAATGATAGGGAATAGAGGAATTCATTCACTTCGGAGGTAGTTACTTGAACATTAACGAGAAGGCAATTGAACTGTTTGAACAAAATGAATATGAGGAAGCAATGGAACTGTTTCAACAAGCAGTACATGAATCTAGAGACGTACAATCGCTCAATAATCTTGCTTGGATGTACTTTTACGAGGAAGAAAATGACGGTAAAGCTCTGGAATTAATAAAAGAAGTTGTTAAGTTGAATCCTTCCTCATACTTCCCTTATAACATTTTAGGGGACATTTACATAAAACAAGAAAAGTGGACAGAAGCGAAAGAAGTATTACAAAAGTCTATTTCGATTCAACCATCCGATGAAGCATATCACAATGTAGCTGTAGCGCATTATAACCTTGGAGAGCTGGAAGAAGCTTCGAAATTTTTCTTGCGAGTTGCAGGGGATTCGGACTATATCATGTATTGCTATGTAAAATGTTTAATTGATTTAGAGCGAACGACAGAAGCGAAAGAGAAGTTAGATGCTTTTAACAGGAAATCTGATGATTTTTTAGGAGAAGTTAATATAGCAGATTTATATGTTGAGTTGAATTGCTATAACGAAGCAATTGAATGGTTCGAAAAGGGATACAAAGAAGTTTGGAAAAGTCCTAACTGGATTAGTAGGTTTGTGTATGCTCTATATAAAGCTAATAATTTCTCCCGTATAAATGAAGTTATACGGGAATCTATCGAAGCGAAGACAGCAGAAATAGAAGATGTCCAGAATGAAGAAGTAGAAGAAAACTGGACGGAAAACGATAAGAAAGAGTTAATTGAGGAATATACAGAAGAGAATAATTGTTATAAAAAAATGATAGAACGTATCAAATCTGGATATGTTCCAGAGTTAGAATTTGAAATGGATTATATAGGGGCTTGCTATTTATTTGGTTGTAAAAGACATAATCATCTTGAATATGAAGAATAAAAAAATTCGACTGTCACATATGACGGTCGAATCTTTTTCATTATAGGTTGCTTGTATTACATAGGTATATATCCATCCTCTTTAGAGTCTCCTTTTTTAATATTTAAAATATGTAGTGAAATAAAACCAATAAGCCCTATTCCGCCAAAAATAAGCCATGGTGTATACATTCCGTTTAAGTTGGATGTAAAAGATGTACCGGTATAATTGCCGATGATAAAACCAAATGCGAGTGATAGTTGATAAAATCCGAAGTAAGTAGCTGTATATGATTCATTACTGTAATTTGAAATAGCGATATCAGCGTTAGGTAATACGAGTGTTTCACCGATTGTAAATAAAATTACACAAATAAATAGCCAATATGGGTGTTGAAATAAAGGAATGAGTAAAAAGGAAATACTCATTAATAAAACACCATATTTAATAATCGAAAGTGTGTTGTATTTGTGAAATAGTTTTCGGAATAATACCATAAATATGACGCCTGTTATTGCATTTATCGTAATAACTAATGTAGCGAGTTGGTTGCTATTACTAATGTTTTTCATATGAAGTGGAAGTGCGACAGTAAGCTGAGTAAACATAATATAGAAGGAAATCATGATAAATGAAAACAGAAGGAAAGACTTGTTTTGTAAGATGGCCTGTATTCCTAATGTAATAGACGTGTTTTCAGTAGTGACTTGGAAGTGATTTTTAAGTAAGTAAAAGATAAAAGCGAATAACAGCATAAGAGATCCTGTTAGAGAGAAAGCATAGATTGGATCGAGTAAAAGTAAGAACCCTCCTGCAATTGGTCCGATTATTGCACCGCAATTAAAACTAAGGTTTAAATGTGTAAATAAATTTTTTCTCATATGAGCTGGTTGTGAGCCGAATATGGCACGAGCAGCAGGTTCGTAAAATGCAGTTCCGAAGCCAATAAGTGCAGAAGAAATAGAAATTGTATAGAAATCAGAACATATTCCTAAAGCGATAAATCCGATTCCTCTTAAAAATAATCCGGCTATCATCATAATGATATAGCCGATTTTGTCAGCAATTAATCCTGAAAATAATGGGATAACTCTTGATGTGATTGTCATAACCGTCAACACTGTTCCTACTTGAACAGCTGAAAAATGGAGAAAGGTTAATAGATAAATAGCTAAAAATGCGTATACTGCAAAATATCCAAAAGACATAAAAAATGAAGAAATAAGCATGAAACGTATCGGTATTGAGAAACTTTTCATAAAACTCCTCCTAATATTGTAACCAGTAAAATATTTTGATGGTTAACTGTTTTGTATTATAATTATACATAAAGTCAGAAAAAAGTAAATTTTAAGAAGAAGGTGAATGGAATTGAATCAGAACGCACCAAATGAACTAGAATATATTCGGGAATTTTTAAATACATGGAAAGTACCAAACGATACGAGAGAGCCAATTGATTTGCTGCAAACAGAAGAAGATATAAAGCTCTTTATGAAAGAATATTTTCATGAAGAGCTCCCTTTTCATACGATAGAGGAATTAAAAGGTTTTCGAGAAGATATTCGGGTGGCAATTGAAGGCGAAGGATCGTTGCAAAAATGGTTAGAGAAATACCCATTTCATGTACAGGTAAAGGAAGATATGAAAGGTATTACATATAGGCCTGTGCACGAAGAGAATGTATATACAAAAGTCTTAAGCATTGTGTTAATGTTAATTCAAGAAAATTTGTGGGGAAGGTTAAAAGCATGTCCAGATTGTCGGTGGGTATTTTATGATCATTCGCGAAATGGAAGCAAAAGATGGTGTGGTATGTATGCTGGAGAAGAAGGAGGAAGAGCGTGCGGAACGATTGCGAAAGTGAAAAATTACCGGGCGAAGAGAAAAGGGAGATCGGGTTATGATGTGTAATTAATATTAGGGGAAGAAAATAGGATGGGGGAATGAAGGATATGAAAAGTACACAGATGTTAGCTTTAAATAAAAAGTGTTGGGATACAGTTGCACCATATTTCTTTCAAGTGGATTGTTTACCGAAATATGGTCCGTATACAGCGTCTGAAGATGAGATTCATTTGTTCGATTCAATCAGAAATAAAAAGGTTCTTGATATTGGGTGTGGAAGTGGGCATTCGTTGCAATATATGGCAGAGCACGGGGCAGAGGAAGTATGGGGTCTTGATCTTTCAAGTGAACAAATTAAAACAGCGAATGAAACGTTAAAGTGTTGGAATCCAAAGTTAGTATGCGGAGCGATGGAAGAAGAAGGAGATATTCCGAAAGAATATTTTGATATTGTATATTCCATTTATGCATTAGGTTGGACTTCGAACTTAAGAAAAACGTTGGAACTAATTTATTCATATGTAAAGCCAGGAGGAAGTTTTATTTTTAGCTGGGAGCATCCCGTATATTCAAACTTAATGTATGGAACAGAGGAGATTGCTTTAAGCTCGTCTTATCATGAGGAAACTCCTATTACGTTTGAAACATTTAAAGGGGAAAATGTACAAGCAACGTTATATAAAAGAAAAATGAGTACATACATAAATGAGTTAAATAGAGTTGGTTTTACAATTGAGAGGATTGAAGAGCCTGAACCAGCTAGCTCATTTGCTGAAGAATTAGCGGAACCTTCTACGAAATATTATTCTTTATATAAAGCTAGAATGGTGCCAACTACTTTTATTATTAAGGCGAGAAAGTAATATATTATAAAAGGAGCCCATTGTAAAATCTATATAGTCAACCCGTCTTGTTTGATGGGTTGATTTTTTTGTGTGTATTATAATAAGAGATGATTAATAGTTAGATGGGAAGTGTTTGTTTGATAGTACACACAGTTAAACCTCTTCATATATATAGAAAAATGCGAGAAGACGGTTTTTATAGCGGTAATGAAAAATATGTTTGGCCAGAATTTAAATCTTCATATGCTTGGATGATGGAGCAAATGAAAGAAAGGCTTCCTAATTATGATGGTTCAACTTATCCTGTATGGCTTTGGCATAAAAGACCAGATCAGAACCGACCAGGGATGCTACCTAAAGGTCAAAAAGGTGTTATCATTACATTAGACATACCAGATGAGGATATTCTTTGGTCATGTTTTGACTCTTGGCATTGTGTTTTAAACAAGTGGCTATTAACTCAGACAGAAGAAGAATATAATCAATTAGAAGAAGACGGATTTTCTGAAGAAGAAATGATATCTTCATGGTCCAATATTTTTGATTTTAATTGGTTAAAAAGCTCAGAAGAAGATTGGCTTGGATTTGACCTAGATTGGGTTCAGGGTGTAACACCACGTATTGAAATGAAAAATGTAATTAAAGTAAATCGGTTTATTACTAAGTAGAGGGGAGAGTTAACACTGCAGTGACTCCTATCAAGTAAACCATAATTAAAAAACATAACGAAGCAATCTGAGTTCTAAATTTATATGGACTCAGGTTATTTAATTTTTTCTTTTGAAATCTTGTATGATTATAAGAATGTATATATTTGCTTATAGCAAGCTTAAACGTAGTGAGAATAGTATAAGAAATATCAAAAACACAAGGAATGTCTTTTTAGACACACCTTGTGTTTTTGATGTTAAATGAACCATTTCTTTATCTTTTCGGTTGAAAAATATGCTGAAAGAAGTATTTGTGATGTAAGTTATCTACAACTTTATTTGCTTGATATGTGCGGTGTTGTTCGAGTCGAAGTCTTTGCTCCATCATTTTTATAGCGTGATCAGATAAACGTAACATTTTACATTTCTCCTTTTCTATAAATATAGGTGACTATTTGGTATCGATCCCACATTTATAATTAAGGAGGCAAAATGTGTAACATAGGCAAAAAGCACCTTCCTCTCCCATTACGCTTACGAGGTTAGCTGTCGGACTCGGGAAGTGAGAGTTTCCCTACTTAAAAAAGATTCGCCCCAAGTAGCAAAGCTACAAAAATGGTTCCCCCGCTCCAAATTTCGGACTCAGCAAAAGGTTTTATAAAGTAAAAGATAACATAAATAAATTGATGAGTCAAACTATTTGTTGTTTTCTGATTTTTTAAGTGAGGTTAAAACCACTCCATCGGGTAATATGATATCCTTTACTTCAATAAAGCCATGTTTTTTATATAAAGACAGAGCAGGTGTATTTTCTTTCCCTGTTTGTACAATATATGTTTTGGAAGGGGAGAACATGTCAAATACATAAAGTAGTAGTTTTGTAGCAATTCCTTTATGAAAATGATCAGGGGATACGACTAAACGATGAATATCAACTTCCTCTTCATCCATTTTAAAAGAAATAAACCCAGCAAGTGTATCTTCATAAAAATAGCCGTAGAAAATTTCATCACATGATTGAATATCGGCTACAGTATCATAAAGGCGAGGGATAGCTGTACTATTTATATATTTTGCCTCGATTTCATAAGCGGGTATTTGAATATTTAAAATAGAAGTAGCCGTGTTGTGAGAAATTGTTATTAATTTTTGAATCATAGGGTAAAACCTCCTTGTAGACTTTATTTTCATAGATTTGACAACATTTTTCTTTATTGGATATAATAATTATAATAGTTACATAATAATTTAGTATCAAAAAGAAATACACCATAATAGAAATGGAGGACTAAAAATGGGATGGATTATCACATTAATAGTTGGTGCTATTATAGGTGCAATTGCTAGTTCTATAACGGGTAAAAATTTCCCAGGTGGTATGTTCGGCAATATTATCGCAGGTTTATTAGGTGCTTCGTTAGGCAGTAGATTATTTGGATCTTTTGGGCCATCTTTTGGTGGGATTCATGTTGTGCCAGCATTAT
Organism: Bacillus cereus group sp. RP37; assembly: GCF_040459695.1. Taxonomy (NCBI): domain Bacteria; kingdom Bacillati; phylum Bacillota; class Bacilli; order Caryophanales; family Bacillaceae; genus Bacillus; species Bacillus cereus group sp. RP37. The sequence goes on from NZ_JARVHP010000001.1 coordinate 2,079,549, forward strand.
TAGGAGCAATCGTTTTAATTCTTATTGTATCATTTGTAGTGAAAGCTGCAAAGAAATAGATATATAGATTATGATGAAAAGCCCTGACTAAGGGCTTTTCATCATTCGAAGAGGTGGTTTCGTTGGAAAAAATAAATATAAGAAAAAGAGATAAGCTGAAAAGGTTTTTTAGAGAACACAATTATTTAGCGGTGTTACTTGGGTTTGCACTATTGTTCATTAATATTTTATTACTAACAAAAATATCATTTGTTTTTACACCGTTTATCGTCTTTTTAAAAACAATTTTCTTCCCAGTATTATTAGCGGGCGTGCTATTTTATATATTGCATCCATTCGTTTCGCTTTTAGAAAAGAAAGGTGTTTCAAGAATCGTATCAATAGCTTCTATATATATAATAGTACTAGGATTATTTGTATTTTTAGTTGTAACAGTAATCCCAATTATTAAAGATCAAATCGATGCGTTGATAGATAACTTACCGTATTTCGGTCATGAAATTGAACGAGCAGCACGTAGATTTGGGGAAAGTAATTTACTAAGCAAAATTCAAGAGAATTTAAATATTGATGTAGCGAGTATGGTAAAAGACTACACAGTTGATTTTACGAAGTCGTTATCATCAGTAACAGGAAATGTAACTGGATTTTTAAGTACTGTTACAGAGGTCGTTTTAACGTTTGTAATGGTTCCGTTTATATTGTTCTATCTTTTAAAAGATGGTGAGCAATTACCGAATCACTTCTTAAAGTTTATTTCAGAACAAAGACACCCAGCAGCGATGAGAATACTAGATGATATGCATTATGCGATTAGCTCGTATATTAGAGGTCAAATTATCGTTAGCTTGTTTATCGGTATTATGCTATTAATCGGTTACCTTATTATTGGTATTAAATATGCAGTATTACTCGCTATTTTAGCGATGATTGTAAATATCGTTCCATACGTAGGACCAATCATTGCAATTACACCAGCATTAATTATCGCGTTTATTGACTCGCCAGGGATGGTTTTAAAGGTAATTATTGTTATGATGGTTGTGCAATTAGCAGAAGGTAAATTTATTTCTCCGCAGGTCATGGGGAAAAAGCTAGATATTCACCCAATTACTATCATTTTTATTATTTTAACTGCCGGAAATTTATTTGGAATTATGGGGATTATTTTAGCGATCCCAGGATATGCGATATTAAAAGTGTTGGTTACGCACGGTTATCGATTTGTTAAGTTGAATACGTGAAAAAAAGAGCTAAAACAGTATTATCTGTTTTAGCTCTTTTTTATTAACAATTGATTTGCATATTGGTGTGCTCATTAATAAATGTATAGTATAGCCCCTAAAGGAGAGAATTTGAGTCTCAACGGTTTTAATGAAAAACAAAGTATAGTGCGTGATATTAGTTAAATGCCACCAAGTAATATCATTAGGTGAAGTAAGGAGTTCGCATTTCTTTTTCAAACTTATTAGTTGCATATATGAAAAAGTATGCTAATATAGGGTTACTTATTAAACGTGTTTAATAAGTATAATTAAAACCACTTATTAAAGTCGTTTAATAAGTGGACCCCATATAATAAAAAGGAGATGATTGTATGAAAACGGAGAAGGAAAAGATGTTGGCAGGAGAAATGTATATTGCGGATGATGAAGAATTAGTGGCTGATAGGGTGGAGGCAAAACGTTTAACACGCCTTTATAACGAGGCGATGGAGACAGGAGATGAACAACGTTTTACGTTATTAAATCAGCTTTTAGGTTCTTCAGCTGATGGGAAAACCCACATTAACCCTGATTTTCGTTGTGATTACGGCTACAATATCCATGTTGGAAAGAGCTTTTTCGCAAATTTTAATTGTGTTATTTTAGACGTTTGTGAAGTTCGAATCGGTGATAATTGTATGTTTGCACCTGGTGTCCATATTTATACGGCCACTCATCCTTTACATCCGGTGGAACGGAATTCTGGTAAAGAATATGGAAAGCCTGTAAAGATTGGTAACAATGTTTGGGTTGGCGGGGGAGCTATAATTAACCCTGGTATTTCAATTGGAGACAACGCTGTAATTGCTTCAGGGGCAGTTGTGACAAAAGATGTACCTAATAATGTAGTTGTTGGTGGTAACCCAGCCAAAGTTATTAAAACGATAGACTTATAGAAATCGTTTTTTACGGGTACATGAATAAACAGGTGTCTTATCGTATAGACAATGTGGAAGGCGTTAAAGATAGTATGAACAATCGTATAAAGACATTACTTGCCTCTCGAAACGCTCTATTCCTCTTATTTACTTTGCCAAGTGTTGGGTTTGCTGCAGTTTCTATCATCGATTATATAGCATTTTTAGTCGGTCCACCATTTTTAGGCATACTTGGAGAAGCGTTCGGAATAGGTAATGCCTTGCTAGCTGTTTTATTATTTGTTATCTTGTCTGGAATTGTATCGTCTGTTACGAGAGAGAATACATCGAGTTAAATACGGAGTGCCGCTAGTAGAAATATATCATCTCTATTGCTTTAGAAAATGATGTATGATATATTGTCAACGCAACTTATTAAAAGTGTTTAATAAGTATGTTGATTAAGGTGGTGAGCGATTTGAGTGAACAATTTGTTACTCAAAAATCGATTAAAGAGACGATTCTTCGCGGCATTCGTACAGCTCTTCTAGAGCGAGGTAGTGCAACGAAAGTTGAACTTAGTAATACATTAGAAATTAGTTTTCCAACGATAAGTAAATTTATAGAAAATATGAAACAAGACGGTGAAGTCACTTTAGTCGGTCTAGATGATTCAAGTGGTGGAAGAAGAGCGAAACGATATGCTTATAATCCGGAATATATGTTAGGTTTAGCGATATTTTTAGAAAAAAATGAGACAAACTATACAATTTTTAACTGTTTAGGGGAAGTAAAAGAGCAAGGAAGTACTTCAAGTGTATTAGTTGACACTGGCGTGAATCTATTATCTAAACATATTGAAAGTCTTATAGCTACATTCCCGAAAATAAGCTCTATATCAATTGGTGTGCCCGGTTCGGTTGATAATGGCCGAATTTTTTATATACCTGGTTATGAAAAGTTCCAAAATTTTAATTTGAAAAGTCATTTGGAGGATCTGTTTTCTATACCTGTAGTAATAGAAAACGATATGAATGCCGCAGTGCTCGGTTATTATAAAGGAACTGGAAATAACGACAATTCCTCTCTTGTATATTTATATTCAGGTCAAAATGGCCCAGGTGCGGGGATTATGGTAAATGGAGATGTCGTACGCGGAAGTACATTTTTCTCAGGAGAGATATCTTTCGTCCCGCAGTACGATAATAAAAATTTCTTGCAAGCTTTGAGAAGTGAAGACGAAGTTAAAAATTCCAATAATCCAGAGAAATATAATATAGATGCTATTACCCGTTTAATAGCTACATGTATCGCTATTATTAACCCTCATGGATTCATCTTCTGTGATGATGAAGTGAACCAATTTGTAATAGATCAAATTGTAAAAAGTTGTCCGCAGTACATTCCGGCGGAACATATTCCGAAAATAACAGTGAGTAATTGGAAAGAAGATTATTTGTATGGGTTAAAAAGCCTTGGACTGGATCTTATGATTACGAAAACAAATAAAGAAAATTAAATGTGCTGGCAATGAAGCATCCAATTGTCAGTTGAATAACATAAAAGAAAAGATGGCGATTATGAAAATTGAACATGTAGCAATTTGGGTGAATGATTTAGAAGGAATGCGTGATTTCTATAAACAGTACTTTAATGGTGAAGAAAATAGCTTATATCACAATCAGAAAAAGCAGTTTGAATCTTATTTCATAACTTTTGAAGGTGGTGCGCGTCTAGAACTTATGAGACAGGTAGGGATAGACGAGAAAGTACAAACGCAAACAATAGGATATGCGCATATTGCTTTTTCTGTAGGTAGTAAAGAAAAAGTGAACGAATTAACTAATACATTAAGAGAAGCGGGATACCCTGTGTTAAACGGCCCGCGTACTACAGGGGATGGTTACTATGAAAGTGTAGTAAGTGATCCTGAAGGAAATCAGATTGAGATAACGATCTAACGTTTTATTTACGGCAAACGATAAAGACCTCATTTCGCGTTATCATGACGAGAAATGAGGTCTTTATATTGCTATATAAAATGAAAGGAAGAGCCATTCTATTTCACGTATAAATTGGATTGCTGAAACTCCTGAATAATTCTTTCAATAACAGGAGGAAGGTTACTAGGTAACTCATCAAGTGGAAAGAAGCGTAGTTCTTTCGATTCCGTATGATCGCATACAAGCTCACCGTGGAATTCACGGCAAATATAAACAACGAGTACACCGTGTACTTGATCGCCGTTTGGATAGATTTGAAAGTAATCTGGTCCAGAGTATGTACGGAATAGTTCTGGATTTTTAATAATAAGTCCAGTTTCTTCATATACTTCTCGCTTTAAAGCGTCTTCTAATGTTTCGTTATATTCTAAAGCGCCGCCAATAATGCCCCAGCGGTTAAAGTCTGTGCGGAGCTGCAGTAATACTTCACCTTTTTCATTTACTATAATGGCGTGCGAACCTATTAAAATAAGTGGATGATTTCCTACTAAATTTCTCATGTCTTCAATATAACCCATGTTTTGACTCCTTGTTTTTAATAGTAATTAGGAAGTTCTTTTAACATTCTTTCTGTTTTACGTGCTGTAAAGGCTAAGTTATGATCATCTTTCGTTCTGAAAAATAAAGTGCGTAAAAAGGTTTTAATGTTGGCACATAAAATACAATACTCATTAAGTGAAAGGCGTTTTCTAATTTGGGGAAGCCTTTTTATTTTTTTATGAATAATAGAAATTAACTCGTCTTGCGGAAAGTCATGATACAGCATTGCTAGTAATGGCGTAACAATTCGTTCATCTTCGTTATTATGAAAAAGGTCAGATGGAATGAAGATTTTATTTAATAAGCAATGAATTAATTCTTCATACCATTCAAAGGTCGTATAAGAATTGTGAACAATTTCAGTAAAGGCATCAGATACGTGGGCAAGGCAATGAGCCCATCCTTTATTTTCGATATAGCCTCGAAAATCTGTTTCTAAGTTTGTGTATGTAATGAGTTTGTTTTTTATTTCTTCGATATCCTCCTCTGTAAAAAAGTAGTGCGAATTAGCGAATTGGAGTATTAACGCAAGTAGCGAAACAGTGTAAGAACGTGTGAAAACCCCATCTGTATGTGGGGAGTAAATGTCACAATATAAATACTCATCACGTAAACAAGTATGTAAAAGCAATTTCAATTGATCATCCATAAGGAATTCATGATGAATAAAATGAGCAAAACATTTATAGATAAGTTGGTAACGAACGTAACTATCAGTCGTTCCGATAAACTGAAGCATATTGAGCGTTAACTCATCTATATCTATATGTTGCAGTTGCGTATAGTCATTTTGTTGTATAAGCTCTAACTGTTGTTGCAGCGCTGTAATATCCAATGGAGAACCTCCTCCGCACTTTAAAGATGCGATCTTTTCTAGTATTCTATATATTCAAGGACAATCCTGCTCATGCAAGGAGAACAAGTAGAAATTCGATTATGACATAGATGAGGGAAGAATATGACGACTATAGAACAGTTTGAAAAAAACTTTAAAATAAGAAGAAATGCTTCTTCTATCATGATAAAAGAAAATAATGCAGAGCCTTTTACAGAAGCGCAATTAGAAGAAATAATGCAATATTGCGTTACTGAGGCTGAAAAAGAGGGAATAGAAAACTTACAATTTGAGATCTCTTCAAAAAGTCCAAATTATGATGTGTATAAGAAATGTTTCGAAACGCATTCATTTGAATATGTTACTGAAAACAGGATTGTATGTAAGGATATATATGAAGTAGAAGATGTAGAAAGTGAAATTGATTTTAAGCTGATTGAAGAAGTAGGAGAAGATACTTTTTATTCTCTTTGGAGTGAAATGACGGAAGAACAAGTCACTTACGATCAATTTGTAAATATGATGCTACAAGAAATCGGGGAGCAGTGGAAAGAACATTGTTTAACCGCGAGTATTAATGAAGAGCCGATCGGAATTGTAATCCCGCATATTGAGAGAGGTACGTTAGAAGAAGGAAAACTCATGTATTTCGCAGTCGCTCCAAATATGCGAAATAAAGGGTATGAAGCAGCATTCTTTACAGGGGCAATGTTTGTCTTAAAGGAAATAGGTGCCTCTTATTATATCGGTGAGGCAAATGTACAAAATGAGTGGATGAAGGATGTTTTTGAAAAGAACGGATGTCAGCTGCTAAGTTGTACTGAGCGGTATGTGAGGAAGTTTTAGAAGGATGAATGATGTATACTCTCGAACTCATATAGCGGGAGGGGACTATATATGTTAAAACAATCCATGCATTCATTCGTTTTACTGTATCCACATGTATTGTTAGAAGGTTGGAAAGTTGAAAAGGTTTCAGAACGTTATGAAGGTGAAAAGTGGGAAACTTTTTGGTTTCAAGTTGTTACTCCAACTGGAATGTTTCGGGTAAAAGAGTTTTTTCTCGATATAATGGAGCCAGTATTTCCAGATACCTGTATTTCTCAAGCAAAAGGGGATTGTTTTCAATATAAAAAGCTTGTGTATTGGAAAGGTGTAAATTATAAAGGAAAAGAAAGTTACGTCACATCTACATGGAAAACACAAGTTGAAATTTCTGTTGATCATGGATATGTAAACCAAGGCGAAATGGAAAGGTTTCTATTCGGATTACAACCGGTACATACAGAGTTTGCGAAAACGATATTACATACACCATTTCACTTATTAAGCTTTCAAGCGAAGAGAGGTGAAATGGGCGAGATAGGAAGATGTCGTGAGTGGAATGATCCAGATAACATACGCTATGTAAAGTTATCAATTCATAAAAAGCTAAGTTGGAAACTTGAATCGGTCGGTTTTGGAAATGATGAAACGCAGTATGTATACTGGGACGAAGATAATAAACTATATGCACTTTGGGTTTGTGGACATAAAAACAAAGCGTATTATCCTGTTTCTTCATGGATAATGAACTATGGCCCAAAACAAATTATAAACGGGTTAGAGTTTTATTCGCACCCTGATCGCGGAACAGTTGTATATGAAAATCTCGGTAATGAACAAATCGCATACGTATTTCGAGGGAATCCATGTGTAAATTTTGAACAAGTAAAAGAACTTTTTGCCTGTTTGTAAGATAAAAAGAAAAATGAGAACGACAAAGTAGATATTCCTATAATACAATGAACACTCCCCCACTTAGCGAAGCTTGAAGTGGGGGTTTCTAACGTTTCGACCTAACGGACGATTAACGTCAGGGGAGTTAACACATTAGCGAGCTGTTTCACGCCTAACCCCTCTATCCCATTTGTCCATGCATTTGGGATTACTTTTCGTAAAATGTTAGCCGCAGCATTTACATCTGCATTAATTAAAGTTTTATTTGCTGAACGATATATGCCGCGCTTTATTCGTTTTCCTGAAAAAGTTGTATTTTGGTCATTTTCTCCATACGTTGGAATGAAGTCGTTATCCAGAAAACTTGCTTTCGATGTATATGATTCTTCAGTTACAACAACTTGAATGCCTACAGCATTTGCTTTGTATGTAATCATTTGAATCAATAAACTATGTGGGATATGACAAAACGATTGGTTATTTCTTTTTCCCATATTCGTTTCTTGTTTCCAATTTTTGTTTTGACCAATAACGATTTTACAAACTTCTTCTTCTTGAGCTAGTTTTACGATATGGTGACTAACTTTATGGAAGACGTCTTTTATTTTCAAATAACGTTTTTGATGAAGTTTTTCTATCCTTTTAGAAGTAAAAGGTCTTTCATTAGTTTGTTTTCCATTTCTAAGAACGCTTGTAAAATGACTCTTCATTTTGTTGTAATATTGATTTATGCTTTTGACATGTTTGCCCTTAACAAGGACAGGTTTCATACCTGTGTTTGTTACGATGGTTGCAAGGTTATCAATCCCTAAATCAATACTCATATAACGTGCATTCTCTTCAATCATTTGTTGTTCAGAAGGAACATCAATTACCAATTCCACTACATATTCATTGTATTTTGGAATCACACGAACTTGTTTCAGTTTACCTTCAGTGAAACCTAGTTTCCCAATATTTAATTGCAATTTCGTCTTTGGAAACTTTAAAAATCTACTGTTTTTAATGATGCAATCTTGGTTTGTATACAGAATCTCTTTTTCAGAAGAACGAATATACTTTGGAATCCTAGGCATTCCAGCATATTTGTTTGGATTCTTTTTATAGTCTTTTAAACTAGCAAAAAAAGATTTCCAATTTTGGAACACACCTTTCATGATTGACTGGCTACATTGCGTAGGCAAAGCTCGATAATCATTTTGAATCATAGCCTTAAATAGTGCATCTAGAAAGTTGTAATCTACATAAGGTTTTTCAAAATTAGGTTCTGAAAACAAATTACATGTAATCTCTTTCTGTTCTTCTTTAGGTTTTAATTTCTCTTTTTCCAATTTCTTCTGATAGGCAAGAAGTTGTGTGTCATTCATCTTACCAATATTTTTATGAATATTAGCCAGAACTTCTTTTTGCAAAGGCTGCAACTCTTTTTCTTGTGTTAATCCAGTGTACACCTGGCGTATATAAAAGTTTGTGGTGTTGTACATGTTCTTAGCGTTATGACAACATTCTTGAAAATAAGAATACATACGATGCCCTTTTTTAATCCAGATTTGAAGAGTTTTATAGTTTGATGGATTTTCTTTTGCCATTTTATTCACCTCCTTGTTAAGGATATTATAGCAAGAAATAGAACGTATGTTTCTGTTTTTCTTAAAAATAAAATATTTCTTTCGATTCACCTCACCACCTTCACTTACGTTTAGAGGTGGGAGTCCTCTCGAAAGATATGATAGAATAAGATTTGACTATAAGAGAAAGCGTTGGTGAAAGAATGGAGCAGCAAAGACATTGGTTACAAGCAACTGTAGAAAGAAATGAAGATAATACGTTACAAATAAAGTGGGAAAATAATATAGAGGAAGTTCGCATTTACTGGAGTACTTCGCCAGATCATATTGAAGAAAATGGAGAATTACTTGCAACGGTAAATGGAGAATCATCATATTCAATTGAAAATCCGAGCGACAATGAGCGTCCATATTTTAGACTAGTAGGTAGTAATGGACAAGCAGTGACAGTAGCTGAGCGTAGATTGCCATTACAAGGAGCGTTTAACTTCCGTGATATGGGCGGATATGAAACGCTTGAAGGCCGTAAAGTAAAATGGGGCAAGTTGTACCGTTCTGAAGAATTAGCAGGACTAACAGAGTGGGATATTGCGTATTTACAAAAGTCTGGTTTAAAGTTAATTTGCGATTACCGTACAGACTTTGAAGTGAAGCATAAGCCAAACCCTGAGATTACAGGCGCTCGTCAAGTGTGCTTACCCGTTATGCAGGACTTGGCGAAAGATTTAAATATAAATGAATTTTTCCAAGTTGGTGACCTTTCTATGTTAGGAAAACCAGGTGAGTATCTTGTGAAAATGAATCAAGATTTCGTAAGTGGTAATGAAGCATTCGTGAGCTTCTTAAAACTAGCGCAAAATCCGGAAAACTTACCGTTAGTAAACCATTGTACAGCTGGAAAAGACCGTACTGGATTTGGATCAGCATTATTATTACTTTTACTAGGTGTACCAGAAAAAACAGTAATGGAAGACTACTTACTAAGTAACGGTTTCCGTGAAAAGTTAAATGAAAAAATGATGGCCTTTTTAGGTGCAAAATTACAAAACGATGAAAGTAGAGCAATATTAGGTGCAATGTTTGAAGCGCGCGCTGAATATTTACAAGCTGCGATTGATGAAGTGAAAAAGCAATACGGTTCAGTTGAAGCGTATGCTGAAAAGGCACTCGGCTTTACGAAAGAGTCGTTAGAGGAAATGAAAGAGTTATTGCTAGAAGAGAAATAAGAAGAAGGGAGGCTAATTGGATTAGCCTCCTGTTTCTATTATGAAATTTTTCGTTGCTTTATTATTCCTATCACAATTGGAATAGCTGTCCCAATTAACAATATCGGTAAAAATAATTTTCCAAAACCGCCGCTCCAATCTAGAGCTATTGAAATTGTTTCAAATTGGATGAAAGCAAAAATAAGTAAACAGACATTTTTTAATTGATTAAGCATTTTTCTGCTATTTAAATAAAACTGTTTAGCATTCGATTCATTAAATCTTTTTGGATAGTTATGAACTTCTGGAAACTTTTCTAAAGTCTGCATGAGAAGGAGTATGAATGCCCCTATTCCTGGTAGAAGTAAAAGTTCCCACTTTGATCCCCAACGATCTACAGTCCCATATGCGTTATAATGTGCGGGTACTTCCTCAGGTAATCTTCCCCAAATGATAATCAAAAAAATGATTGATCCAAAGAACAATGAATATCCAATAATATCTCCAACCCATTCACTTTTTGTTTTCGGAATTTTTATTTTAGGTCTTTCCCATGAATTTACTATATTTTTCCGCCCCCTTCTATGGTAACTATAGTAATATATTTCCTGTGTTCCCTTTTAAAAAATTGGATTCATTATCCAAATTATCTCAAATTAATAGTGTTTTCACAATTAGTTATTATTGAATAACATGACTCATGTACCTTAAACAACTTTAAGATCTCTGTACAGCTACTATTCGTAAAGGGAAAAAGTTCGACTTAAGAGATAATTAATGAGAAAATACAAGTTGTAAATAACGTACTAGTTGAGGAGAGCATGATGAAATATAAAGTTATATTATTCGACGTAGATGATACATTATTAGATTTTCCTGAAACGGAAAGAAACGCATTACATAACGCGTTTGTACAGTTTGGTATGCCTACAGGGTATGATGATTATCTTGCAAGTTATAAAAAGATTAGTAATGGACTATGGAGAGATTTAGAAAATAAAATGATTACGCTAAGTGAATTAGCGGTAGATCGATTTAGACAATTATTTGCACTTCATAATATAGAAGTAGATGCGCAGCAATTTAGTGACGTATATCTTGAAAACTTAGGGAAAGAAGTACACCTTATAGAAGGTGCAGTGCAATTATGTGAGAATCTACAAGATTGCAAGCTAGGTATCATTACGAATGGATATACAAAGGTGCAACAATCTAGAATCGGAAATTCCCCTTTAAGTAACTTCTTTGATCATATTATTATTTCAGAAGAGGTTGGTCATCAAAAACCAGCGGGAGAGATTTTTGATTATGCATTTGAAAAATTGGAGATTACGGATAAATCAAGTGTACTAATGGTTGGAGATTCGCTTACTTCTGATATGAAAGGCGGAGAAGACTACGGCATTGATATGTGTTGGTATAATCCGAGTTTGAAAGAAAATACGACAGATGTTAAGCCGACTTATGAAGTGGAGAACCTGCTACAAATTTTAGAAATTGTGGAAGTGGCGAAAGAAAAGGTAGCTTCATTTTAATTATGTTGATATTTTTCGATAAGTCGATATATCAACATAATCGTTGATATAATTTAAGTTACGATAGATATATTGGAAAAATCGTTGATATAATTTGAGTTGCGTTCAATTTATAGGTACGATCGGTGTAATAACTAGAGGTGAGTAAAGAATGTTAACGTTTTTATTTGAGTTAGACAAGAGTATTCCGCAGAAGGATGAGCCACGGTATGCTGCTTATGCAAATGGCTTTATTGAAGGGGATGTAACAATTCGTGCGAGTGACAGGGTACTTTTTCAGAAGTCGTGCATGAAGGTTGCAGAGCTGGGTATTTATTTAGGACAGTGGATGGAACAAGTTCAACACGGGCAGAACGAACAGTTGAATTATGAAACGCCTGACCGTGATGAGATAATTCTTGGTTTCTCCTATGAAGAGGACGATCAGTGGAGAATTTCTTCCAGTTGGCAACAATTTGAACTGCAGGAATGTATCTCTACTGCAACATTAGTGGAGAGTGTTCAACTTTATTTATATGAGCTAAATAAGGAACTGCGCGCGATACAATATCCTGTGACGTTTGATCAGTACTTAAGAGGAGAGCGAATGATGCAGCTTTCTTACAAACGACCGTGTGATAGTAAAGCGGATACGACGTCGATAGAGGTTTATAATGAAAGCGAAGGAGTAGGCGCAGTACGGGGCTATTATAAAAATACGTTGATGAAAGTGCTGGACTATATTCCGAAAGTCGGTAGTAATATCATTTATGAAATAAAGGATAGTAAGGATAATATTCGTGTCATTGCAAAGGATGTAAGTAGGCAGCGCCAAAGAAAGATTTTAGTAACGTACATCGATAATAATAATGCAGAGCATGAAATACTTGTATGTGACGGAAAGTTATTAGATGCAAATTTCTTATTTACCTTTACGTATAAGAGAGAAGAATATGTTGTTCACAAAACTTCACTCGGGCTCGGAAAATTATTACGAAAAGGCTATGTAATCGCAGATTGGAATATTCGTCTTGAGGGAGATATGTATTACATCGAGATGAATGTATACGATGAGGATTATATAGAGGATCAATACGTACTATTAGGCGTATTTCATGCTGTTTTGTATGGGTGATAGTTGTATAAATGAATAATACCGGTATTCTTTGTGAAAAGAATGCCGGTATTTTTTATCCCACTTTAATGGGCAGTAAGACCCCCACCTCAAAATGCAGCGAAAGCAAAGAAGTTAGGTGAGGGATCAACTGCCCATAAAAGTCCGATTGGTTCAACTAATAATCAGTGGGGGGGAAGAAAACCCCCACTGATTAAAGTTTCACTTTATTAATCCTCAAAAATAAAAATCTCATCAATCGTACTATGAAGTGCCTTCGCAATGTCGTGAGCAAGCTGTAAGGAAGGATTATATTTTCCTTTTTCGAGATGGCTAATTGTTTCACGGCGTACACCAACACTTTTCGCTAAATCTTCTTGTGTCATGTTCAATTTGGCGCGATATTCTTTTATTTTCGTTACGAACGCCATGGTGCATCTTCCATTTCGTCAACAGGTTTATCGTAAAAGAACATAGAGAAACCGAATGTAAGAATGAGTGTGCTGAAAATAAGAGCGATATCAATCTCTTGTAGTGTAGGGTTTGGAAATAACATTTCAATAAACATAATGATAGCGGTAGTTAGTAATGTAATGATAAAGGCATTGCGACACGATTTATTGACGATTTGTTCAAACAGTTCATCGTGTTGAACTGTTCTATACGTTGTGAAAAAGGAGAAAAAACAAAACATAGTAAACAATCCTTTTTCGTAAAAAAAGCCGAAGAAACCGAAGAAACCGAGAAATCCTAAATATTTTATCCAAGTTGTTTTCATGGTAGGTCCTCCTTACAATGTTAGAAATAATTCACGTTATGTTATAAATATATCACATGTAAAAATGTATAGTAATAATAGTTTTCCAATTCTTTTCATAATAATAGTAAAAAGAGGAAATATACTGCGAAATAAAGAGGATAATATTGTAAAATGGTTGTAAGGAGGGGGAGGAAGAGATGCTAACTTGGATCATGATCGTTGTATTACTTGTAGTGATTACTGTAGTGGCGACGGTGTTAATTGGACGGAATGGTGATGCGAATTATAGTAAGGCGACAAAAGGGAATATTAAACGGCTGACGATGATTTATATTATACTAGCTGTCGTTTTAATCGTTGGATTAGGCGTGTATATTTATTTTAAAGGTTGAAAAAACTGAAAAAATATAAAAATCTAAAAATAGAAGTATGCTATAATATCAATATAGTTATTTGGTAATTAAGGAAAGGATTGGATGGAATGATTGAAATTACGAATGTGTCAAAAAGTTATAATGGGTCTAGCTATGCAGTAAAAGATTTAAGTTTATCTGTGCCTAGCGGAGAAATTTTTGGATTTTTAGGGCCGAATGGTGCTGGTAAATCAACGACAATTAAGATGATTACTGGTATTCATGGAGTGGACAAAGGGACGATTACGATTAACGGTAAAGATATTATGAAAAATCCGATGGAAGCGAAAAGGACGTTTGGTTATGTTCCAGATAGCCCAGATATGTTTTTGCGATTAAAGGGAATTGAATATTTAAACTTTATGGCAGATATGTATGAAGTGCCGAAAGAAGTACGCCAAGAACGAATCGAGTCTTTAGCGAAGAAATTTGATCTGTATAATGCCCTATCGGATCAAATTCAAAGTTACTCGCACGGTATGAGACAAAAAATCGTTATTATTGGTGTGCTCGTGCATGAGCCAGATGTATGGATTTTAGATGAACCGTTAACGGGGCTTGATCCGAAATCCGCATATATTTTAAAAGAAATGATGAGAGAACATGCGGATAAAGGAAAGATTGTATTTTTCTCTACACACGTATTAGAGGTGGCAGAAAAAATATGTGACCGCGTCGCGATTATTAATAAGGGAAATCTTCAGTTTAAAGGGAATTTAGGTGAAATGAGAGATCATTTTAAATCCAATGAATCACTTGAAAAAATGTTCTTGGAGATGACGGGCAATGAGTAAAATTTGGACGTTAACGAAAGTATTATTGAAATTAAATTATGCAGATTTCATAACAGATAAGAAGAAGCGATGGGCGTATGTCTTTTCATTTGCAGCCATTTTATTTGTCGGCTTTTTAATATTTGGTTCGATGACGCACGGAATGTATGAAGGTATGAAACATTTGGGGCAAGATCCAGGAATGATTATCGCAATGGGACTTGCGATTGCGAGTATATGGGTATTTTTAATGAGTATAACGAACATTTTAACTGTATTTTACTATAGTAATGACATTGAAATGTTATTGCCGTTACCATTGAAACCAGCGCAGATTATTTCGGCAAAGTTTCTAACGGTATTAATTACACAATACGTAATGAGTTCATTTATTTTATTACCAATCTTTATTACGTACGGGTTAAAAAGTAGTGCATTTATTACATATTACATATACATGATTTTTATTTACTTACTCTTCCCGATTGTGCCGTTAGTATTAGCTTCATTACTGATGACAGTTATTATGAGGTATACAAATATAGCGAAAAATAAAGACCGAGGCAATATATTTATTGGAATCGTAAGTATACTATTTATTGTAGGAATTAATGTATTTTTACAGTGGAAAAATAAAAGTTCGTTTTCTGAAGATGCACTTACGAATTATCTTGCGAGCAACGAATCTTCTCTTTTAGTACAAATGACAAATTATTTTCCAACTACATATTTTGGAGCAGTGGCGTTAGTAGAAAATGCAAATTGGAAGGGACCTTTATACGTAATAATCTTTGCACTTATTTCATTTGTATTCTTTGTGTTGTTTTATTACATTGCAGAGCGTACATATTTAAAAGGGGTTATTGGACTTTCAACGAGTACAGCAAAAAAAGAGGTCATTTCAGCAGAAGGTTTACAGAAATCAACGGTACAAAGTTCACATTTGAAAGCGTATGTGAAAAAGGAATTTAAAACGTTATTCCGTACACCACAATTTTTCTTAAATTGTATTGTACAAACTTTCGTTATGCCGATTATGTTATTCTTTGTTTTATTCGTGCAAGATGGAAATTTAAAGTGGATCACAGGGTATATTGATAACCCAAAATCAGCAGGACTTGCAATTGGCGTTGGCCTTTGTGCTTCTCTATTTTTAATGGGAAGTAACGTCATTGCAACAACTTCATTTTCACGAGATGGAAGTTCATGGTTTGTGAATCGTTATTTACCAGTAAAGGCTTCAGATATCTTTTTTGCGAAAGCGATAACGGCTTGGTTAATTAATGTGATCATTTTAGCAGTATTCGGTATTACGATGGCAGTTGTAGCGGGGATATCTCCAGTATTTATGGTACTTTGGTTCTTACTAAGTGCGAACGGTTTATTGCTAATCAATTTAATCGGTACACGCTGGGATGCACAAACTGCCGATATACATTGGGATACAGAACAGAAATTATTTAAAAGCCGCTATACAACATTGTGGAATTTTTTAGCTAATATTTTAATAGCTTTAGTTATTGTAGCGGGAGTAAGTCTATTATACTTCTTCCTTCAAGTAGGACTGTGGGTTATGTTTATCGTTTTATTTGTAATGTTTACGATTGTAAATTATATCTTCATTAAAATTTTAAAATTAGGTGCAGAACGTATATTGTCAAATATTGAATAAAAAGATAGATCCTCTGTATTCGTACAGGGGATTTATCCATAGATGGAGGAGAAAAGGTGAAGAAAATAGCAATTGTAACAGGGGCAACTCGTCTGAATGGAATTGGTGCAGCTGTATGCAAGGTGCTTGCTCAAAAAGGGATAGACATTTTTTTCACGTACTGGTCTCAGTATGATAAAGCGATGCCGTGGGGAATGCATGATAAAGAGCCCTTTTTGTTGAAAGAGGAGATTGAAAGTTACGGTGTTCGATGTGAAATGGCAGAAATCAATTTATCGCAGTCGTATTCGCCAAATCGTTTGTTTTATATGGTCTCAGAACGGTTAGGTGATCCATCTATTTTAATTAATAATGCAGCGTATGCTACTCATACGAGAATTGAGGAATTAAATGTAGAACAGATAGATAAACATTATACAGTAAATATTCGCGCTACTATGTTATTAAGTTCATTATTTATAAAACATTATGCACTGAAAACGAGTGGAAGTATTATTAACCTTACTTCAGGACAGTCATTAGGGCCAATGCCTGATGAACTAGCATACGCAGCAACGAAAGGAGCAATTGAAGCATTTTCAAAATCAGTAGCACCAGTTGCGATGGAGAAGGGGATTACAGTGAATGCTGTAGATCCAGGACCGACGAATACAGGATGGATTACAGAGGAGTTACAGCACCATTTAGTATGGAAGTTCCCGCAGGGTAGAGTTGGAGAACCGGTGGATGCAGCACGCTTAATTTCTTTTTTAGTAAGTGAAGAGGCAAAATGGATTACTGGGCAAGTCATTCATTCGAATGGTGGTTACTCATAAATATATTATGTTAACAAATGTTGAGAAACAAAAAAATGAAAGAAAATTTTATTTTTTTATATAAATAAAATGTCAAGAAAGATAAAAATTTGATAGGAGAGTATATCGTCATATGAAGATTGTAATTCTTCATGTGACAATATACTCTTTTTCTTTTACAACAGAGAAGAAAAATGAAGTAGAAGAAACTCGAATATTCAAACCAGTTTATCAGTTTTTGTACGTATTATTATGAAGATTACTGTCGGAAAGATGGTGATTCATGTGAAAAGGGATTTTTTAAGAGAAAATCGAATCGTAAAGGGGAGGATAAATAAAGTAAACATAGGGGGATTTATATGAAAATGAAAAAGGTCGCTATCGCATCGATAACAATTGGTACAATGCTTACTATGGCAGCTTGTAGTCCTTCAGCAGATAAAGAGACAGAAAAGAAAGAGCAAGTAACAGCGCAAAATGAAGGAGAATCAAAAACGACAAGTGCAGATGAGACGTCAAAAACAACGAAAGATACTGACAAAGAAACAAAGACTTCTTCAAATGAAAAAACAGATAAAGATGCAAAAAATACGAAAGAATCATCAGGAACAGAAAGTAACGGTAAAACAACAACGCAAAACGAAAATGTGAAAACAAAAGAAAAGGAAACGACAGGAAAAACGAATGACGAAACGACTAGCGGAAAAACAACAGATCAAAGTACAAGTACAAACTCAAACGGAAAAACAACGAAAGATCCGAAGAAAAGTGTAGCTGTGAAAACAAATGTTAAAGAAGTTGCTGCATTAATTGATAGCTTAGACAAGCAATTAGCTGCAAATCCGAAATTAGAAACAGTAAATAAACTTGGTAAACAAATTAATGAAAAGTGGGATGTAATTGAGAAAGAGTTAGAAGCATCTCACCCAGCTGAATATAAAACAATCGGACAAAGTATGTATCCGTTAATTGTAGGAGCGGAGAAAGAAAAGATTGATGTTACTAAAATGAAGTCGTTAACGACGAAAACGAAAAAAGATTTAAATCAGTTATTAACGAAACTTTCGTAGTTTCAAAAGCCTACTTGTGTGAGTAGGCTTTTTTATGTTGAGAGTGTAAGTAAAGTTTATGGGAATCCTAACGAAAAAGGAGGGTCACAAAAATGACAATCGATCGAATTTGTACAATTGGACCAGCAAGCAATAATAAAGAAACATTAGCACAGTTAATAAAGAACGGTATGAAAATTGTTCGGCTAAATTTATCACATGGCACGCATGAAAGTCATAAAGACATCATTCGTTTAGTGAAATCTTTAGATGACTCTATTAAATTTTTGGGTGATGTACAAGGTCCTAAAATAAGATTAGGTGAAATGAACGGAGAACAAATTACACTTCAGGCGGAAGAGTCTTTTATTTTACATACACAACCAGTTACAGGGAGCAATACGGAAGCAAGTGTTGATTATGAAGGAATCGCGAATGATGTGAAAGTAGACAGTAGAATTTTGATTAATGATGGAGAAGTTGAATTAATTGTTGAAAAGGTAAGTAAGGAAAAAATAGAAACAAAGGTTAAAACAGGTGGTAATATCTCATCACATAAAGGGGTGAACTTACCAGGGGCAATCGTTAGTTTACCGGCTCTTACAGAGAAAGATAAAAAAGATATTCAGTTTCTTTTAGAAGAGGATGTTGATTTTATCGCATGTTCTTTTGTAAGAAAACCTAGCCATATAAAAGAAATACGAGATTTTATAAAACAGTATACAGAAACGTCACCTAATTTAATTGCCAAAATAGAAACGATGGAAGCGATCGAGAATTTTCAAGATATATGTAAAGAAGCAGACGGAATTATGATTGCAAGGGGCGATTTAGGAGTAGAGTTGCCGTATCAATTTATTCCGCTCTTGCAGAAAATGATAATTCAGGAATGTAATCGAACGAATACATATGTCATTACAGCAACACAAATGCTTCAATCTATGGTAGATCATGCTATTCCAACAAGAGCGGAGGTAACGGATGTGTTTCAAGCTGTACTGGACGGAACGAATGCCGTTATGCTTTCTGCTGAAAGTGCATCAGGAGAACATCCGATTGAAAGTGTAAGAACATTACGTCTCGTTTCTGAATTCGCTGAACATGTGAAAAAAGACGGTCCTTTTGTGATGAAAGATGTACTGCAATTACTGCATGAATCTCTGGATGAGTAATGAAACACACGAGGGCGGATATGCATCCGCCCTCGTGTGTTTCATTCATATTATTCTTGCTCTTGCTCGTCCAAAATTTTATCAAAAGCAGCAGATACTTTATCAAACTCTTCATCATTTTCAATGTATGAAAACTCATTATCTTCTTCTACTTTTAAAAAGAAAATATCAATGTCTTCCTCAGATTCTGTTTGAATGTCTTCTACGAAGGCAACTGCAATATATTCTGCGCCTTCAACATCCATCGCTCCGAGTACTTCTACTTCCTGATCCTCATTATTCTCATCACTGAGAGTAAACACTTCGCCAACTTCAATATCAGACATATTCATTCTCCTCCTGTTCGACTCTAAAGAATAGAGTGCTCAAACTGCATACATACTAACATATCTTTCCATGAAAAATCAATTTCATACATTAGAAAAACAACTGATTCTTCAATAGAATAAGTATTTAGCTAGAAGGAGTTTTATTTGTGAGTGCTATAATATGAAATTCATTCTCTCCATAGCTTGTCTTGTTATATCTCACAGTAACTACCTGATGGTGTGGGTTATTAATCATTTGTTTACATCTTCTAATCAACGATTTCCCAAAATAGAGTTGCTGCTGTGGAGATTCGTTGATTTTTTAATTTTACTATTACAGGCTCGAGATGGAAATCAAATTGTTCCAATTCCAAAAGAGTTGTATGTGCTAAAAATGGTGATGTATAATCCATTTTTGGAATAATGGATAAGCCGAGTCCTTTACTAACAAGTGCTACAACCATACTTATATCTTTACACTCGATAATAATATTTGGCTGGACTTTGTATGTATCAAACGCTTTGAGTAAGTTTTCATTGAAGGAGAGTCCTTCCATTGCTCCGAGCATAATGAATGGGAACTGTGTAATCTTTTCAATTGTCACGTGTTGTGATGGAAATGATGGTGCCCAACTTGCAGGGATAATTACAGCGATTGGTTGTTTTTTTAATAATTTCAGCTCATAGTGTTCACTAGTGCCTAATCGTAAAAGTAGGGCAATATCAATTTCTCTTTGTTCTAGTTTTTTTAATAATTCTTCTGAATTTCCTGTTACTATATTTATTTTAACATTAGGGTATTGTGTTCTAAACGTACTAACATAGTCAACGAGCATATTTGAACATGTAGAAGATACACCGATGCTTACTGTCCCGCCTATACCTTGTTCAATTTCTAGAATTTGCTGCTTTATATCTTGCACTTGCATTAGCATTTGTGTGGCATATTCGTATAGTATTTCACCGGTTTCTGTAAGCTCCCATTTTTGACGATATCGATGAATTAAAGTTGTGCCAAGATCAGTTTCGAGCTTTTTTAATAATTGACTAAGTGGTGGTTGCGCGATATGAAGCACTTCTGCTGCTTTAGAAATACTTCCTTGTTTCACAATTTCTTTAAAGTAATATAATTGCCTGAAATCCATTGTATCTCTCCATTATATGTTTTTTCATATGATTAGTTTATCATATATATATTTTTCATATGTTGAAATTGACGTTATATTTAATTGTATAGCTATAGTCTTTATATAAATAATGTTAACTAGGAAGTGGGAGATAGTATGAATCATTGGAACAGAACCTTGAGGCGCATCCTCATGTATGTGCTCGGGTTATTTTTTATGTCAATTGGTATTAGCATGTCGATTCAAGCAGGATTTGGTGTATCGCCTGTGTCATCATTAGCCTATGCAAGTACGCTAACGATTGGTTTGTCAGTTGGTGTGACAATGGCGCTTGCAAATGTTTTATACATTATTATTCAAGTCATATTAAGTAAAAGAATGGAGTTCAATGAATTTATAAGTCAATTCATTATTTCGTTTTTATTTGGGTTCTTCATGGATGCAACGCTCTTCCTTGTACAACTTTTCCCTACGCCTGAAACGATCTTTGCTCGAAGTGTATATTTAATTGTTAGTTTATTTGTTATAGCGGTCGGTTTAATGGGCTATACAACAGCGAAATTACCATTAATGCCGTATGATGCGTTAACGTATGCAATTAGTGAAAAATTTAATTTGAAATTTGGTAAAGCAAAAATTTTGAGTGATTTAATAAACATTTGTGTAGCTGGTACAATCTGTATAGTTTTTATTCAATCTTTAGGCTCAATCGGAATTGGTACACTCATTGCCGCCTATTGTATCGGCAAAATTTTAGGGTGGATGATACCGTATTATCAACCAACTCTTCACGGGTGGGTATTTAAAGCAGAGAAGGCTGCTTAGACTATATACTTCAAATCTCTAAAAGGTGATATTGATAAATCTATGTTCTTATCAATGAAAAAACGCAATTCTTTCTATGAAATTATAGGGAAGAATTGCGTTATATATTATCGCTGTGACCAAAAGAGTGATTTGTTGAAAAACATGTACTTCTAATTTTTATTTCGCTATGAATCACAAACTTGTTTTTTATTTGTGGATATGGCGTCTAATAAAAGGAAAATAGCTGCTATCATATGTAGAACGATGTCTATATAAGGGAAAAAGGCAACTAGAGTAACGATAATACCTATAAAATGAGCGTACGTATTCATGTCTTCTTTTTTAGCTAATAGTATTGTAATGATATGTAAAGTAATCACTGTAAACGGTGGTATCCCATACAAGTCAACTAATCCTGGAGTTAAATAATAACAAGGAATTAGTATAAGGTGGGAGATACCTGTAGTCCACTTTAGTGCTTTTATGAAAGCTTTCAAAGTTATTCCTCCTAAAATGATTTTTATCTATATATTACCAAATATAACAGGTGATTGGATATTATATATTTGTAGATTATAGTAGAATGTAATTTTTTTATGTTAACTAATTATTGGTTATCTATAAAATAGAAAAACCACCCAAACGAGGGTGGTTTGTATTATAAATAACTACTTAAAGAAGAAAGGGAGACTTTCATCTCACTACCTTCCTTCATATTCCGCAGCATAACGGTTTCTGTACTAAGTTCTTCTTCCCCAATAATAAGCACATAAGGGATATTCTCTTTATTTGCGTAATTAAGGGCACGTTTTAGTTTGCGTCCTGCAAGTTCGAGTTCGACTTTTAAGGAAGTTGTATTGCGTAATTGCTGGGCAATTTGCAAGCATTGTAATTCTGTCCCGAGTGGGATGATAAATACATCCGCTGTAGATGATATCGTTTCTTTCTGTGATAGTGCTGTATAAATAACGTCTAAACCGAATGAAATACCGACTGTTGGATAGTTCATATTATCACCACGGAATGCTCCGATAATGT
Source organism: Bacillus cereus group sp. RP37 (assembly GCF_040459695.1). Lineage (NCBI taxonomy): Bacteria > Bacillati > Bacillota > Bacilli > Caryophanales > Bacillaceae > Bacillus > Bacillus cereus group sp. RP37. Next base: position 2,102,082 of record NZ_JARVHP010000001.1, read on the forward strand.
TATCGTATCGACCGCCGCTACCGATGCTGGATGTAATTGAGCCATCTTTTAAAAAGATTTCATACACAGTACCTGTATACATTGTAAGTCCACGCGCTAAAAACGGATTGAATATAGCATTTTCATTTATTCCAAGGGCGATTAAATATTGCTGTAATTGTTGTAATTCGTTTACGCCATCGATAACGAGTGGAGTATTGAAAGCTTCTTTAAAGTCAGCAATTGTAAGCTTTAGACAAGATAAAACAGTATTACATATCGTATCAGCCATTTCTTCAGAAATTCCGCGCTCTAATACATCTTTTCGTACACCATCAATCCCAATCTTTTCGATTTTGTCTAATGATAAAATGACGTCACTCGTTCGTTCAGTAGGGATGTTAATGGACTCGAGAATGCCGTTTAATAATTTTCGGTTATTATATTGGATCGTTACTTCTAAGTTTAACGTTCGGAACAGTTCAAACGCCATGCTCATAAGTTCAGCTTCTGCCATGACAGACTCAACACCGACTATATCAACATCGCATTGTATAAACTCACGAAATCTCCCTTGTTTAATTGGCCCATCTCGAAATACTTTCCCAATTTCATACCGTTTAAAAGGAAGGCGGATGTTCGGATTCATTGCCACAACTTTTGCGAATGGTATAGTTAAATCGTAACGTAACGCAAGGTCGCGTTTTCCTTGATCCTGAAGTGTATATATTTCTTTTAAAATTTCATCACCGCCGCCGTACTTGTATGACATAAGTTCATACATATTTAACGTTGGTGTTTCTAACGGTTTACAACCATAACGTTCAAACGTATCTTCACACGCTCTTTTCATTTTATTTCGCAACACTTGTTCCTCTGGTAAATAGTCTTTCGTTCCTTTTACATTTTTCATTTCCATTGTAATCACTCCTTTTTTAAATTAAAAAAAGCTATGCAGGTATAAAAATACCCACATAGCTTTATGAACGCTTCGTGGGTCAACAGGAAAAGCCCTGTACCCACGAAGAAAAATTTTTCTCCGGATACACGGCGTTACGTATGATGATGAAGTTGGAAAGAAGCATTAAAATTTCGCATTACAAATCTCTCCTTAACATAAGTTTTTCCAAATTATATCAGATGATTTTTGAATTATCAATATTTTTAGTTTTGAAATATAAGTGAAGTTATGTAGGAGAAATGGAAAAGGGTGTATAATAAAAGAAAACTTAATAATATGAAATAACCTTTTAAGGAGATCATTATGAAAAAAGATAAAACAAATGCGATGCGAATACTAGATAAAGAAAAAATTGAATATTCGATGATGTCATATGATTCAAACGATGGGAAAATCGATGGCGTATCAGTAGCCGAGAAAATTGGGCGAGAAGTGAGAGAAGTATATAAAACGTTAATCGCTCAAGGAAATAGTAAAAATTATCATGTGTTTATCATCCCGGTAGATGAGGAACTGAATTTAAAAGCTGCCGCAAAAGCGGTCAGTGAAAAGAAGATTGAAATGATTCCTGTAAAAGATATTACGAAAGTATCAGGATATATTCGAGGTGGTTGTTCACCAGTCGGAATGAAGAAGTTATTTTCTACATGTATTGACGAGAGTGCTCAAAATCTTGAAATGATCATAGTGAGCGGCGGGAGAATTGGTATACAAATTGAGCTGAAAGTGGATGACTTGGCGAAAGTGACGAGAGCGCAGTTTGGTGAAATAACGAAATAACGAAATAATGATACATAGGAAAAGAAGTTCTAGTTTTATTGAATTTAGATAATAATTTATAGGATAGTTAGTCCATTATGGGGCTGATTGTCCTTTTTATTTACAAACTGAATAAAGATTGAATGTTCAGTTTGAGATAAGCATGTAACCTGAATCGTTTGTTTGGCTTTGGGAGGGGGGACAAAGCCTCGGTGCGATGACTTTAAATAAACAAGCAGAGTTACTCTTAAAGATAGACAAGTGACGGGAGAGTGTTTAATGGGGGTTCAAGAAATACCCATAAGAAAGCACGTATGGGGGACCAGTATTTTGGGGAAATCCTACGCTAAGAGTATGCAAGATTTTATACAGTTTTTTAGCTAATCCAGTAACAAACAAGAACACTAAAACCGCGTTAGGATAGGAATGTATAAAAAATGTATAGATTCATAGAACTAAGAAAGAAGATGCCCTTGTGAGAGCAGGGTTCTCTTTTTTCCTTGCTACTGATAATGAGACGTTATGTTAACCTCACATGTATAGAATATACAAGAAAAACACGATACATCACTTTTTATAAATGGTATAATAAGGAAAAAGAGAGGTGAAAAACTAATGGACGACTCTATGTTTGCGTTTCGAGTTGTTTTCAATGCACTAACATCATTCTTTTCCAACGGGGTCTGGGTCGTTTTGTTCTTCTTCTTGTTAAATAAAACGTATGAAAACAAAACTTTCAAAACAGCATCGAGTATTATTACTGTTGTTGTCTTAGTATTTTATTTGTTTTATTGCATTCGGAATAGCATGTAATGCCTTTCTTTGAATAAGGTAGGGAAATCCCCCAGTATCCAAGACTAAATTTTACCCATACATCATTTTTTGGATCTAGCTCTTGAAGATAAAAACTATTTAATTTTCAAGGAACAGTTATTAACTTAAAACTTATTATACGAGGAGGGTGTATCATGAAAAAAATATGCTTTGTATTAATTGTCGACGCTGGTATAAATTATGGTTCAATATTTTCTCTACCATTTTTAAGGAATCAGGATGATTTGAAGGAATGTTTTTCTAAGTAGTATGATGTTTCAATTAATTATATTAGGGATAAAAACTCAGTTGACTATTTGGTAGTTCCCAAACCGTGTCCACCTTTTGATAATGAAAATAATCTTCCAATAATTGAAGTACCAGCAATCTTATTTATGGAAAAGGATTTTGAAAAAATAAAGACTTATATAGACAATTATTTTTCTAATAACTCATAAAGAAAATAAAAGTACAGTAAAAAGAAGTCCAATAAAAAACGAGTGGCGTAGAATATTTCTATTAATCATTCGTTTTTTATTATATTTACATATATTTTTTAAAAGAGGATTATAGACGTTCTGAAAAAAATTAATTATAACAAGAACAGTGTTCGTGCTACTAGGGGTAGCACCACATGCCCATCAACTTAAAAATTTAGAATTACCCCAAAACGAAAAAATGAGCTTTTTTGTTACAAGTTAGCACAAAATTTCGTTCTGGGGATACTATAAAATTTTAGTTTGATGGTGATGTATGGTGCCCCCTAATAAGCGCCTCTCGTTTTTGTTTTTGTGTTGTGTTATCGTTCATTTCGTTATACATCGAAACTGCTTTTTCTAGTTTCTGCGGATCAATACGTTATTTTACTAATTCCAATCCGATAATATTATTGATTAACTTACCTATGCCAACCATTTCTTCTTGTTTAGTTAGTTTCATTTGTCTAACTCTTCCTTATGGTAATTCTCTTGTAAATCTCTTTATTTAAATGTATAATTGTATAAAAAGTCGTAAAATTTAGAATCGAGGTGAACAGCATGAAAAGTTTTGGTATGTTAGTATGCTCTACTATCTTTTCAGTGCTCCTAGTATATTATAATGTCGATTCCTTTTATAATAAATTTACATCCGGGAATACATATTACTGGGTAAACGGTATCCTAGCTGCTGGATTCCTTATATCCTTAATTATTAACATAAAAGATATCTTCAAGAAAAACTACACAACTTCTGAATCGAATTAAGGAGCCTATTATGGTTCCTTTTACTATTCAAAATAAAAAAGCAGCGAACCCGCTACTTACAATTTGTTAATTTCATTTTTTCTTGAAGATATTTTTTGAAGGGTATGAGATATATCCCAACTAACAAAACTTAAAATTAAGATATTTAAATGTATAATAAAGTACAAAAGATATTGAAGGAATAAATAGAAAAGAGGGAATATTGTATGACTAGTCTAAAAAATGTTCTTGAGCTTGATTTTGCATATCTTGAAACCTTTACTAGCCGAATAGAGAAATCATGGGGTTCTATATTTTGTAATGAAAGTAATCCATATTATTATGATGCGAATCATGCACATGTAAGTGTAGTAAGTTTAAATCCACAAATGATAGTAGATGAAGTAGTCCATTTCTATAAGACTAAAAATATAGTACCTAGATTTTATATATACAACTTAGATATGCAAGAAAAACTGATTTCTGAATTACAAATAAAGAATTTTGGATTTGAAGAATTAATAAGTCCAGTCCAATTATGGAATAAGAAATTAACTAAAAAAGATAAAAATGAAAAAGTTACTATTGAAAAGGTATCTGAATTAAATTTTGAAGAAGCTTTAGATATTGAATGTAATATAAAAGAGTTTGGAGGAGGCGAAGTTAGAAAAAAAGCTTTTCAAGATGAATTCCAACATCCAGCATTCACTCATTATCTACTTAGATACAATGGAGTAGCATGTTCCATTGCTTGTATTTTTAAACATGAAAAACAGGCCCGAATGGAAAGTGTAGCTACAATTGAAAAGTTTAGAGGTAAAGGGTTAATAGGTGAACTTATTCATTTTATTCAAAGTGAAGTAATGCATAGAGGAATAGATAATCTTTGGGTGATTCCAATTAACGAAAGAGTAGAAAAAGTGTATGAAAAATATGGATTTGAAACAGTAGAAAAAATTAAAACAGGACATGCATTTTTAGAAGGAAAAAGCATTAAAGAAATTCACGAGGGATAGAAAAAATCAGCTTATTTTGTTAAAGGGGTACCACCCATCCCCATCAACCTAAGAAAACAAATTAACCCCAAAACAAAAAAATCCTTCACATAATATATGAGAGAAAAGGATAGATAAAGGGATTTTAGCCTTATCTATCCTTTTCTGTATTACAAGTGATTACGTTTACTACTCAAAACTTCTATTACTATTTTTATACACCATAACAAATTTAATTAGGTTGTGGTGTACTTTAAAGGCGGTAAACTATCATATCTTAATAGTTCAGAATGTCTTCTAATAAAAGGAATAATCCACATTAATCCAATTGTTATTAGCACAACAGACATTAAAAGAATGATAGTTAATTCAGGTTGTGCTGAAGATGTGCTTGTAGTTGTAGATTTTAAAGCAGAAAAGATATCTCTTGAAGCTACAATTATATTATTAACCATGTGAGCTATTATAGAAGGGAATAAACTTTTAGTTTTTAAGTACATCAAACAAGAAATAATCCCGAATATTGTGGTTCCAAATACATTGTTTAGATGCAAAACACCGAAGCAGATGGAAGAGAATATAACTGCTTTTTTTATTCCGAATTTATATGTAAAACGACTAAGAATAAAGCCTCTGAACAAAATTTCTTCACAGATAGGAGCAATGAAAGAAAGAGTTATAGCTTTCATTAAAACAAACCACATGCTTTGTGTTTTAATTATTTCGTTTGTATCCTCTAGCGAAGTGCTCTTTGGTATTAATGAGAATACCATTACGATTAGCAATAACATACCTAACCCGAAAATCATAGTCATAATTGCTGATGCAAAAATTTTTCTGAAAGAAAAGGAAGATGGTTTTGACAAGTAAGTTTTAAACGAGATATTATATCTTTTAAATTTAAAACCAATCCAAAACATAGGAATAGCATAAATTGAAATAATAAGAGCAATATTCAACTTTACATCTTTAGGAATTTCTGTGAATAATAAAGGCAAAATAAACATCATTATTGCAAAAGAGATAATAGCCCACATTAAAATAAACCTGGTTTTCATATGTTCAAAAATTTTATCCATTAATAGCCTCCTGTAGTTTCATGTATAGTATTCTATATTTTATTATATCATTTTAAAGGTATATTTTGGTATCTTATCTGATGTAGGTTGTCCGCCATTTTGGATCACGTTAGATTGATATTAAGCTAAGATTTTACACTACCTATACAGCAACAATGAAGTGATTTCTGTAGAATTATAGGAAAGGATGGTGTTTCTTTATGAATCTTTCAATTCTTGACGAACTTCAACCGATTGCTGAAGAATTACAACGACATATGTCACCTCATAATCTAGAACTCCTAGCCAAAGAAAAAGGATTTGTTCAGCGAAAGAGTAAATATCAAGCACAGGAGTTAGTTGCTTTATGTGTATGGCTTAGTCAACAAGTCGCAGGTACATCACTCACGCAATTATGTAGCTGTCTAGAAGTATCTACAGGTGTTCTTATCAGTCCTGAAGGACTTAATCAACGATTTAATGCTTCCGCAGTAAAGTTTCTTGAACAAGTTCTAGCTAACCTTCTAACCCAAAGAATTCATTCCACAAAAGAAATAATTCATCAATATATCACAATATTTCAGAACATTCGGATTCTAGATTCTACAACATTTCAGCTTCCAGATAAATTTTCTTCGCATTATCAAGGTTCAGGTGGAAGTAGCCATACAGCAGGAGTCAAAGTTCAATTAGAATATGATCTATTGAGTGGGAAATTCCTGCACGTTTATGTAGGAGAAGGAAGAGAAAATGATAAAACCTTTGGTTCAACAAGCCTACAAACCATTCGACCAAAAGACTTGTATATAAGAGATTTAGGCTATTTCGACTTACATGACTTACAGAAAATCCATGATAAAGGAGCTTACTTTGTCTCACGTTTGAAATTAAATTCTCGAATCTATTGTAAGAATGGTAAGCCAGAGTATTTTCAAAATGGGACCGTGAAGAAAGGGACACTCTATGTTCAGTTAGATACGGAAGAACTCATGAATCAACTGTCCCCTGGTCAAACGATGGAGATTTCAGAAGCATATATTGGACAGTATCAAAAATTGCCAGCTCGTGTTATTATTCATCGATTAACAAAAGAACAAACAGAGAAAAGGTTGAAGGAACAAGCCAAAAAAGAAAAGAAAAAAGGTATTACCTACAAAGAACGAAGTAAACGGTTGAGTGGGATCAACGTGTATATTACGAATCTTTCTCTAGAAACTGTTCCAACGGAACATATTCATGATTTGTATTCATTACGCTGGCAAATTGAAATTTTGTTCAAAACATGGAAATCTTTCTTTCAAATTGACAAGTGCAAAGAAATAAAGAAAGAACGCCTAGAATGCCATTTATATGGGCAACTCATTAGTATTTTACTTTGTTCATCGACTATGTTCAAAATGCGTCAGTTACTCTTGGATAAGAAAAAGAAAGAGTTAAGTGAATATAAATCTATCTACATGATAAAAAATTATTATCTATTGTTTTATGAAGGACTACAGAAAGGCATACATGAATTATTAAAAATTTTACTGCGTTTGTTTTACCTTTTAGAGAAAAATGGAAGGAAATCACACCGGTACGAAAAGAAAACTGTCTTTGATATCTTAGGTGTTGTGTATGACTATATGTTGTCAAAAAGTTTCAAAGTTGCATAATATTTTTTAAAACACCTATTTGATAGGTTTATTTGTTATGCACATCTTTAACGTAGTCGTAGAAATTTCAAAAACACACACTTACATATACTCTCTTGGCACCCTTAGCTTGATGGCAATGGGGTAGCACCAACATTTCGCGAATTTCGTACGCTAAGCAAAATTTCATAAAGAAAAAGCCGATTTCCTGTACGCTAGTGAACTGCACCCCAATTGTTAGACACAGTCTAACAATTGGAGGTGCAGTTTTTTTATGACAAAATTTACGAAGGATTCAAGGTTAAAGCTCGTTCAAGGATTTAATCCAAAAACAATTTCTCAAGCAGAATATGCAAAACAGATGCATATTACAAAGGCGCAATTTCAATACTGGTTGCGCTTATACGAACTCCATGGAGAAGAAGGTTTACACGAGGTCTATACAAATTACACCGTAGAGTTTAAACTAAACGTACTAAATTTTATGGCTCAATCGGGTATATCGTTAATGGATACAGCGGCTATATTCATGATTCCTTCTTTTACAACGGTTTATCAATGGAAGAAGCAATTTGAATTAGGTGGCTTAGATGCCCTTGAACCAAAGAAAAAGGGGCGTCCATCCATGAAAAATAAAAACACAAAACAGGATACGAAAAAAATTCCGGCAGAAGGTTCAGTTGAAGCGTTACAAGCTGAATTAGAACGCTTACGTATGGAAAACGCGTATTTAAAAAAGTTGAATGCCTTAGTTCAAAACAAGGAAAAATCACCAAACAAGATAAGGCACAAGTAGTCTATGAATTAAGGCATGAGTTTCAAGTGAAAGAATTAGTAAAGTTAGCGGGTATCCCTCGAAGCACATATTACTTTTATGTAAAACAAATCGATAGAATCGATCCAGATGCGGATTTAAAAGTAGAAATTAAAGCGATTTATGATGAACACGAAGGTCGTTATGGATATCGTCGTATTCGTGATGAATTAGCCAACCGTAATCAAATAGTGAATCATAAAAAGGTGCAACGAATTATGAAAGAGTTAGGTTTAAAATGCCTTGTACGTATGAAAAAATATAAATCTTATAAAGGAACGGTTGGTAAAATTGCACCCCATATTTTAGAGCGTAATTTTACGGCAGATGCGCCAAATGAAAAATGGGTAACCGATATTACGGAATTTAAATTATTCGGTGAGAAACTTTATGTATCCCCTGTATTGGACTTGTATAATGGTGAAATCATTACTTATACAATTGGCTCTAGACCAACATACTCACTTGTTTCAGAAATGTTAGAGACAGCATTAGAATGTTTACCTGAAAGTCACCAACTATTGATGCATTCAGATCAAGGTTGGCATTATCAAATGAAACAGTACCGTCACGCATTACAAGAAAGAGGTATCGTACAAAGTATGTCTCGTAAAGGCAACTGTTACGACAACGCAGTAATGGAGAATTTCTTTGGAATCATGAAGTCTGAATTTCTCTACATAAAAGAGTTTGAAAGTGTAGAGCATTTCGAAATAGAATTAGAAAAATATATAGATTATTATAATACCAAACGGATAAAGGCAAAATTAAAAATGAGTCCGGTACAATACCGGACTCACTTTTATCAAGCTGCCTAATGAACTAACCGTGCCTAACTTTTAGGGGTCACTTCATAGGGACTCGACTTTTTTAGATTGATATATTTGACTAAAACTCCCGATAATACAATAAGATTCATCATATAATTAATTATTGTTTATCAAGAGAAATTAAATAATTTCCTTACATGCCCAAGCGTCTACCTCTACTTTAAATACAGGAGCTGCTAATGCCACCACATAAATCATAGTAGTACAAGGGAGATGTTCACCTAGAAAATCTCCAATAATTTTTCTTCTCTTATCTGCATTAAAATCACCTACTAAATAAAATACCATCTTAGTTAAATCTTCTACGTTCATATTAGCAGCCACAAGATTTCTTCTAATATTATCTAGAGCTAATTGTAACTGTTCCAATGGATCCTCTGGAACCATTCCATCTATTTCCATGCCTAATTGACCTGATAATGTGAGCCATTTATTAGGACCCGTTACTTCTATTTGATGGACATATGGTGCTACTGGTTTATGTACTGTTTCGGGATTTCGAGATTTCTTCAACTAGAATCATTCCTTTACTGAAATTTTATAATAATCTAAATTATTATATCAGTTTTCTGAGTAGGGTGTTAACCCGCCTTGTTAGTTGAATTATATTTCTTCATAATCTTTTTTTATAATATATTTATCCAATTAAGTTTCTCTAAAAGTACCGAAAACGAACGTTTAAGGAACACTATTTAGTTCTAATAAAACTGAAAGAAATACGGTCAAAAACCAGTTCCAAAACTCATTATCAAAAACAAAGTACCATAACAAACATTAAATGTCGTTTATGGTACTTTGTTAACGTACGGTAAAACCAAGTTTTTCAACTTAGAAATTCCTTAGCGTACGAAATTCGCGTTTTGTTATGGCAACTAAGTTTATTTTTATCGTTGTGGGGGGGCATCAAAATCTTAGGTTGATGGCTATATGGCGGTACCCTATGTACAGAACATCAAATAGATTTCGGCGATTCAGTGTGAAATGTTTAAAACGACAAAAAACTTGGAAGTAAGCAAATTATCGATTGGTATTCCACAGATTTCTTTTGGAGTGGTTTCAGCTGAAGTAGAGGTACATATGAATGAGCACGGTATCGCAGGGTGGATTTTCAAATATTTTGCGAATCCACCCTGTGATAATTTTTTGAGCATTTCATGTTCTGTTTTTACTTTGTAATTTCTGATATGAAATTACGTGAACAAATTATAGCTAGTACAAATAAAGTAGAAGCCTATAATGTTTTTTCAAAATGTTGTAGATATCACTATGATTTTATGGCAACTAAAAAATGAAGGTTATCGCTTTTCACGCCAAGATTTTGGAAACGCTAAATCCTTATATAACAAGACATATAAAACGCTTTGGGGATTATGTGATTGATTTACAGAAGATCACTCAACCAATAGAAAAAACAATCCCTCTATAAGCCTAATGGGGCATGGTTTGGAAATAAAAGTGAGTATATGAATTATTTTTGTACGTATCTAGGCTGTGCCCCTAATTGAATCACGGGCTGTGATTATGAATAATTCTCAAACGTTGAAGAGTGCTTAAGAGACATTTGAATCATTGGAATAATGAATCCTTTTATAAAATTTTGTAGTATAGAATAACTAATTCCAATTATTTTGATGAAATCAAATTTTTTTACTAGGTTCTAATTAAACTTTCTTTTAAATCTACAGCATGTAGAACGGGAGAAGGACGTATTTCCTTTCAGCAAAGTTTTAAAGAATTTTTTGTTATAATCATTAGTTTTTGGATCGTTATGTTTCTCATGTATGGCGAAATCTTGTTACAATAGTCAAGAATAGCTTGGGTACAAATTGATAATGAAATGGGGAAAGATGCTAGATGAAAGCAACCGGAGTAACTAGAAAAGTAGATGAATTAGGGCGTGTAGTAATTCCAAAGGAACTTAGAAATACGCTTGGTATTAAAGAAAAATCACCATTAGAGATTTTTGTAGAAGGGGAAGACATTGTTTTACAGAAGTATCAGCCTGGTGGTGTTTGTGCATTAACAGGAGAAGTGTCAAATCATAACATAGCATTAGCAAATGGTAAGATAGCATTAAGTCCAGAAGGTGCAGAATTATTAATAAAAGAAATAGAACAATACCTTGTAAAATAAGAGGCTCCTTTCAAGGGGCTTTTTTAATATAGGAAATATAAAACTTAATGTACCTTGATATTCAATAAAAATGATATATATATAATCAATAGTCTGAATTTAATCTTATGTTGAGTTAATCCGTTAAATAGATACTGTATTGTTTGTTTTGAAAAGATTAGCAAATAAGTTAGTGCCAGATGCTGAATTATAGGAAAAAAAGAAAAAGGACGCTTAGCTTTAAGAGACTAAACGCCAAAATGAATAGATAAAATATAAGTACATAGAGGGGAGAGTGATTCCCCGACTCATTATAAGTATATCATAGAATCAGGTTATAAAGAAAAATAAATGACAATTAGGCTTGTTAAATGGAAAAGCGGAGAAATAACAGCTACTATGTTTATGCAAATGTTAGAGCTAAAGAAAAACACGTTTTACAAAATAATGAAGGAATATGAGGAAATAAAGTAGCATCTCTCCTATGAGAAATCCTACTTTTTCTCTGGTTGTAAGAATCTTGAAGTTTTTGTATCAGAATAGTATTGTGTATATCGAAAAAAATAAAAGACAACTCTAATTAAGAGTTGTCTTTTTGTGTAATAAAATCCCCAAAATATGAAGATATACAAACGAATATAATACGTTATGGTTGATATTATAACAAAACCGAAGAGTATTGAGAATAAAAAGAATGGTGTAATGAGTTTTTAAGGTTTTAGTTAAAAAAGTCTCGAAAATAAACCTTTTATAAAGGTTTCCTTTAAATATGATTATTGTATTTCGAGGGGGTCATTATAAATCTTAGCTATATATTTTACAAAATCAATGACGGGATAGTGTATGAGTGAACGATGCTGCGTAAAACGAACCCCTGCTTTTTCCATTTTCGAAATGAGTTGTTCAACTTCCAACTCTTTTTGTTGTATTCTATTATAATTTTGATATACAATGTTTTTCCATTGATAGGAAGAGCCGTGAAAATAACTCTCTCCTTTTACCATGTGACTAAATATAATTTCTATTTTTTCTCTGCGTTGTTTTTCCTTCATATGCGCTTCCGTTGACTGCATGTTTATCGCCTCTTCCCTTTGTGTTGTATACCGTTTCACAAAATTTGGTCTAATTCATCCATAGCCAATGTACATTGATCTTGTTGGGAATTGTCTTTTAAGGCTATCTAATCAACTATATTTGTTTTTCAAGCGCTTAATCTAATATATTGGATTTTACATCTAAATAAGCTGATAGTGTGTATAAAACACTATCAAACTTTATTATAAAACGATTCTTTATAGGCGTGCACCTTTTTACACTCACCAAGATTTACAACATGACGAGAATCTTCATCCATGAATGTTATTCTGTATTTACTGAGGTTAGTTTTTTAAGGCTAACTAACATATTGTATGCCTCAGTATCTATTTTATAAAAAAGAAAATATATGTAACGGTCCCCCTTTTGATATAAAAAAATCCTATAAAAATATAGCGCTCTTAAAGAATTTTGTTACAAATTTATTATGTTTGACTTTAAAAAAGGAACGTAATATTTATTTGTAGAAAATTTTAAGAGTAAAAATAGAATGAATATTTATATGATAAGAAAAGGGGGCACTTATAGATGCTAACAAATGATTTAGATTTCCGATTAGAACCACGTTTAAAAGAACTGTATGAACAGCATAAAATAAGAGCGCAGAAGATAGACTGGGGTTATCATGAGTTTTTACCATGGGATAAGGGAATGGACTTTAAAAGAGTTCCTTGGGATGAAAGTCAAGTTACTCTTCCTTCTGGTGTAATTACGGCCATTGAAACAGCTTTATTAACAGAAGTGAATTTACCATGGTTTACAACGTATTTATCTGCGACTTTTAAAGGTTCCCTTTCTGTTATTACAGACTTTATTCATACTTGGACCTCAGAAGAGGATCAACATTCAAATTTATTGGAGACATATTTACTACTCACTCGAAGTGTGAACCCTAAACGGATACATGAATTAAGAAAATCAGTCGTTGAGGGTGGATTTGAGCCTGATTTTCATACACCAATTGAAGCCATGACATATACGACACTACAAGAACTTGCAACGATGGTGTTTTACAATAATGTTGCTAAGGTTGCAAGTAAGCATGATCCAGATCTTGCTACATTATTACGCCGTCTTGCAAAAGATGAAACTCTTCATTATGCGTTTTATCGAGACGTGATTCGAACACATTTAGAATTGGAACCTAATTATTGCTATCATATTGCCAATGTGATTAAGAATTTTAAAATGCCAGGTGCCGTCATGCCTGATTTTGAAAATAGAATGGCTGTGATTGCAAAAGAAGCGAATTATGGACCACTACAATATTTTGATCAAGTACTTGATGTAGTGGTTGATTATTGGGGGTTAAAAGACTTACGACCAATTGCACCTTTAGCTGAAAAAGCAAGAATTGAGATTTTGGAATACCACAAAAGATTGAAAAAAATACGTGATCGATTTGGTCGTTTTCAAGGGAAAACTGATCTACGTTAATGAGTAGAGATTTCACAATATAAGCGGGGTAATTCTCTTCCCTTTATGGGAAATCTGACACACTCCCTATTGTTTTTGGGATGTTTTTTACTTAATTTAATTTTTTGTTAAAAAGTTGTTGACGATAAAAATAATTTTATGATATTATAAAATATTTGATAAAAAATAACGTATGTGTTAAGGTTAAGAAGGTTACCATATATGGAGGTGAATTATATGTTTCAAATTGGCGATAACATTGTTTATCCAATGCACGGAGCAGGTATAATTGAAGCCATAGAAGAAAAAGAATTCTCAGGAAAAAAACAACAGTATTATGTTATAAAAATGTCAATCAGTAATATGCAAGTCATGATTCCTATGGGTAAAATACTAAGTTCGAGTATACGCCCAGTTACTGATATACTTGCATTAAAACACATTATACACATTTTTCAGCATGGAAAATCAGATAAATTATTGCCGTGGAAACAAAGGTATAAAGTGAACACGGACAAAATAAAAACGGGTGAAATACAAGATGGTGCTGAAGTTGTACGTGATTTAATGCGTATGAAGAAAGAAAAGGCACTGAATACAAGCGAAAAAAAAATGTTGGATAACGCACATGAATTTTTGATTAGTGAACTAGGATTAATTAAAGGGATCACTGAAAATCAAATAAAAAGTTTCTGTTAAGATTCATTATATATAATGTATTACATCCTCCGAAAATATCCTGAATTTTTCGGGAATATGATGATTATTAAAAGTAAATCATTTCAAAGACATTCAACTTCTTCAACTCACTTTTAGAGTAGGAACCTCTTTTGTTATTACTTCAATCTTATCCATTTTTATTTTTAAATTTCTTTTACGAACGTTCAAAGTTTCATCAAATAACTCGATTAAATAGTCACTTGATTTTTGCAATCCTGATTCACACTGGCACGGACAAGGATCCGTAAGGATGAGAGAGAGGTAGGGCTTTCATTGTTTTAGGTAATATATTATCTAAGTCATTATTTCTAGAAGAAAAAACAATTAATCTCACCGCTATCTCTTTAAGAGTTCCTTACATCTACTGAGACAGTGAATAGCAATTGTTTATCTTCTTTACGTAAAATTGATAAACGAACTGGTAACACCATATGGTCAACTACAAAAAATGGTTTCCAGACCAGGAAACCATTTTTAATCTTATTTACATAACAATAGTAAATGAAGCAGTAAGAAGGGGTGCACACATGAAAAAAATGTTAACAAAAGAATTAAGTAATGAATTAAGGAAGCGAGAAGGGATTATTTCTATTACAGTTGAGCCTTATGAAAAAATCGAAGTTGGTGGAATTCGTGTAGATGGACCAGCTGTGATTCTAATTAATCAAGAATAGCTAAAAATAGCTGAATGAACGAAGAAAAGGATCAGCCTTTA
Source organism: Bacillus cereus group sp. RP37 (assembly GCF_040459695.1). Classification (NCBI taxonomy): domain Bacteria; kingdom Bacillati; phylum Bacillota; class Bacilli; order Caryophanales; family Bacillaceae; genus Bacillus; species Bacillus cereus group sp. RP37. The sequence goes on from NZ_JARVHP010000001.1 coordinate 2,117,206, forward strand.
CGAGAAGGGCAGATCCTTTTTGTTTGCTACAGCTAATATGGGATATACGTAACTTTTATCTGATGTGTTGGAAGGAGAGGGTCGGGATTATCATGGTGGAAAGCTTAATATTGGTAGGATTTCTTTTTACGTTATATAAATTAGTTGATAAAAAAATAAACTAATTATTTAAAACGATATATTGTTTCCTTTTTAAGAGCAAGATTTATTTGAGAGTGAAACGGATAATTTAAAGGAGGAATTTAGATGGATGCAAGGAAAGAGCGCATAAAATACGAGAAGATATCAAAGAATTATGATCGTATTTATTCAGTTTCGTTTATCCTATTAATTATACTTGTTTGTAGTAGTGTGATTATCATAGGAGCTACAGGAGGAAAATATGGAGTGTATTTATTGTTAGCAATTTTACTTAATGCACGTATTACGAAAGAATCTCAAAAAAAGTATGAGCACTATTCTAATAAAGGGCGTATTTAAAATCATACATATCCTAAAAGGAACAACCTAGATGTACATTCAAAATATCCGCATATCATCATCTATTAACTAGTAAAAGTAACTTTATATAAATAATTTTTAGCAATTTAGAAATAGAAACCGTACCTTAATTAAAATGTTATTTCCGTTCCTATAATGAATTATCCTTCTAGCATATTTATAAGATTTATATCATATATTAGGAGAAAGAATGCAAATTAGAAAGGAGTCTTATAGAATGAGTTATTCGGAAGGAAATGACTTGAGTGAACAACATATGGTAAGTACACCTAATCCCTACGTATATCAGACATTACAATCAGTAATTGGTAAATATGTGGTTATTGAAACTGTAAGAGGTAATGTAAGAGGAAAGTTAAAGGATGTGAAACCAGATCATTTGCTTATTGAAGATACGGTACCGTATATTGTACGAATTCAACAAATTGTATGGATTATGCCAAAACAATGATTAAATTACATCTAATTTGATTTATAACAAATTGGTTTCATAGACGTCCAAATAAAAACACAGGATTTTATCTCTGTGTTTCTTCAAATTTTCTTTTTTGAATATATGCTTGAGCATGGATAATTTCTTGCTGAAGTTCTTTTAATTCTTCCGTAGATCCTGATTCAATCCCCATGTACGTAGTAACTAGACTAATCATCATATCCATCTTCTCTACTATATTTTGAATGACCTGTTCAGATTGTTCTTTTTTAGGGTGTTGTATTGCTATTAATACATTTTCTATATAATTGTTCTTTCTTTGCTGGATATCATAAATAAACTGTTTTGTGTTTGAGTTCATTTGTTTTCCCTCCGTTTTGGATATATTTTCATTCTATCATATTTGAATAGAAGATATTGAATGGGCCGTTCTTACTTGCAACATTCATCGGTCAAAGGGATTGTCACAAGTGATTTTGGTGAAGAAATCAATTATAAATGGTATGAAGTTAAGAGGTAGGTGAAAAGAGTGATTCTAAACCGAGTCACTCTTTTGTTGTATAATTTTTAAATCTTAATAGATTAAATGTATTGTAAAGAAGAACAAAGCGATAGTGAACGCAATAAATTTTTACCATTTTGTTTAGGAGATGTTACTGTGAAAACTATAGAAATTGAAATCCACCCCTAACGAAAAAAATGAGCTTTTTATTACAAATTAGCACAAAATTTCGTTCTGGGGGTAGTTGTATTTTGTTAGCTTGATAGCGATGTGGTGGGCCCCCTACTATGGGGTTTACTTTACTTCCAATAACGATAATTATGTAAATAAGCTGATCACTGGATTCTCATAAAAAACGGTGGTGAGATAAAATTTTTGATTTTGCAGCACTTCTAAATCTTAGCTAGATGGCTATATATCGGTACCCTACAATAAAAAGGCAGGAACATATCAAATATGTTCCTGCCTTTAATTTTAGACAGATGTTTCCTAACAGTTGATTTTGTTAACGAAAGTCGACTTTAAATCCATATTTTGTATAGAATATAGTACATATAATAAAAGTATGAGGTGATACAGTGAGAGAGATTCAGATTCATAAAATCATTGCGGATAAGAGAAAAGAAAAGGGAATTACACAGGAAGAGTTAGCGGCGTATATCGGTATTACGAAGGCATCTGTTTCCAAATGGGAGACGGGGCAGAGTTATCCGGATATTACATTTTTACCACTATTAGCATCGTACTTTAACATAAGTATTGATGAACTAATTAGTTATACACCACAAATGGAGCAGGAAAATATTAAAAATTTATATCATCGACTAGCGGAAGCTTTTAGTGAAGAACCGTTTGATGAAGTAATGATAGAGTGCAGAGAAATAATTAAAAAATATTATTCTTGTTTTCCATTATTACTTCAAATGGGACTACTTTTTATTAACCACCATACGTTAACTGAGGATACGGATAAAAGAATTGAAATTTTAGAAGAAGCAATGTATCTCTTTAGCAGGGTGCAAGAAGAAAGTGATGATGTATCTCTTGTGAAAGAGGCGGTATCGTTTCAAGCAACTTGCTATCTTATACTCAATAGACCAAATGAGGTGCTTCAATTACTTGGCGAAACGATACGTCCTAACTTTCCAGAGGAAGATCTAATCGCACAGGCGTATCAAATGCTTGGGAATGCTGAAAAGGCGAATGAAATGATGCAAATTAGTATGTACCAACATTTAATACAACTCGTTGCGACAATACCGAATTATGTAATATTAAATGCCTCAAGCGCTGAAAAGGTAGAGGTAATTTTAAATAGAGCTTTTATGTTAATAGACGTGTATGAAATAGAAAAACTACATCCTAATATGACTTTAAAAGTATACTATGCTGCTGCACAAGTATATTGCATGCAAGGGAATTTTGAAAGAGCATTAGAAATGTTGCAGAAATACGCAACAGTTTGTGCAGCTAGTTTCACAGTAAATAGTCTGCATTTACACGGCGATTCCTATTTTGATGCGATTGATGAATGGTTTGCAGAATTTCCGCTCGGCGCTAAAACGGTTAGAAATGAAGAAATTATAAAAAAGAGCATGTTACAAAGTATTGCAGAGAATCCAGTTTTCACTCCGATGAAAGATATAAGAGAGTATAAAAATATAATAGTGAGTTTGAAATTTAAATTAGATATAAAAGAATAGAGGGAGGAAAAAATTATGGCTTTTGACGAATGTGAAGTAGCGATAAATAGTGAATTTACCTTGCTCGGTACGATTACTAAACCGAAAGCTGACGGGAAGTATGCTGCGGTTGTCATTATTGCTGGATCTGGAGAGATTGATCGTGATGGAACGATATTACCGCTAAAGCTTGCGGCGAATATATATAAAGATTTAGCACATATAATGGCGAGGCTTGGAGTAGTGACGCTCCGTTTTGATAAGCGCGGAGTAGGAAAGAGTGAGGGAGAATTTCTGAAGACTGGAATGTGGGATTTAGTTAGTGATATAGAGGCTACGATTATGTATTTAAAAGAACAACCATTTGTTGATCCGGAAAATATCATTTTAGCTGGTCATAGTGAAGGATGTATGTTAGCGACGGTAGTAAACGCAAGAACACCAGTTAAGGGGCTCTTATTACTTACGGGAGCTGCGGAATCATTAGAAGAAGCTACGAAAAGACAAAGGGAGATTATTTATAAGGAGTTAAAAGAGCAAAAAGGAATAAAAGGAAAGTTAATGCGTCTTCTCAATATTGAGAAACGAGGAGAAAAGCAGGCACAAAAGGCAACAGAGAAAATGATAAACTCCAAAAAAGATATTGTGAAAATTGGTTTTAAGCCAATGAATGCAAAGTGGTTTAGAGAGCATTTTCAGCATGATATTTATAAAGATTTACAACAAGTAACATGTCCAGTACTAGCAATTGCTGGTGATAAAGACTTTCAGGCAAATCCTGAAAAAGCGAAGAGAATTGGTGATTATGTGAAAGGTGATTCAGCAGTACATGTAATAAAAAATATGGATCATACCTTGAAATATTTCGAAGGTGATTTTAAAGCGTTGGAATTTAAAAAGATTTATGTGGAAGGAGCAGATAAGCCACTTCATCCGCAGCTGGAAGAAATAATTACGAATTGGATGAATACGAATTTTATCCTGCATCAAAATTAGATGAATATGAGGAAGAGGGAAGGGAGAGTAACTGCCTGTAAAAGAAGGATTGGTATGGCCTGAGCCTGTAAGTGTAAGTTCTTCTACATTAGTAATTTCAAGCATAATAATCCCTTCCTTATTGTAAATACTCTAATTCGTTTAACATTACTTTTGAGCTAATAAGATCTTTTCTAATACTTTGGTAAAACACCCTATAAATAATCCAGGCTATTTAATATTAGGAGGAGGCCAACTATACACATAATCCATGACAGAGCTGATCCTGTACTATTAGCGATTTTCATTCGAAGTCTCTCGAGGAGTTTTTGCATCCATCGGCCAAATAGGAGATAGAAGAGAAACAGCACGAGAGAGGGCAGTATCATAATAAAGTTGTATCCTGCTAAAATAGAAGACCATTCTATCCATGATAGATTAGAAGTAGTAAGTATGCCAATTGCTGCAAAATAAGGAAATGCAGTCCCCGCTTCAATTAATGTAGTAGTAGTAGTGAATCCTAGCGCAATCATTGAAAAAATACTTTTTGATTTTGGGGAAGGGATCTCTAAAGTTTTCTTAGGTGGAATATAAAAGCTTGCGATGAATAATATGACTCCAATAATAAAGAACGACCAGCTTACGATTCGGTTTTGAAATACGCCAGAAATAAACTTAAACAAAAAATCTAATCCTAACATGAGTGAAACTCCAACAGCAAAATAACATCCTGCTACCATGAATAAATAAACGAATAAACGTTTCGTAAGATTCTCTTTATCTGTTAAAAGTAGATATATTGTTACTCCTATTGTAGTAGGGCTTAGCGTGTCCAATATGGCCAATCCGCCTATTAGGAGAAGTTGTTCTGTACCCATCGCTCGTGCCCCCTTATTTCGGCTTAGGATTATTCTTTTCAATCATGAAAATGGCATATGCTTCGTTCATAAACTGAAGCACATCTTGATCAATTGGATATAAATTCAGCTTCTCTGATTGTTTTGGAGACATCCGTATCTCCCAAAGTTTATCTATAAATTCATCCTCACCTTCAAATTCTTCTAAGCGTTTTTCCTCCATTCTTCTTATGATATTTTGGACTTTCGTTGCTTTTGGTCCGTCCTTCATATAACGCTTTAACTGACCTATGAGAGCAATCCATTCAAGTGAATTAGAACAGTCACTTGCCATTTTAGGAACCTTTGACAATAGTTGTATCTCTTTTTCTTTAAATACAGATTCGCGATAATACTGTTGTATCTCTTTATCTTTGCTGGATAATTGCATGATCTTCTGAATCGCGATCCAGCTTTCTTCTCCTTCTATCGCAATTCCATTTATCATTTCCCGTAAGGATAATTCTATTTTCTTTAAATTTTCCTGCTCATTTATTACATAAGATAATTGACTCTTTAAACTATCCGACCAATCCCACTTATTGAAGTCGAGCATATGTTTAATCTCTTGTAACGGAAATCCAACCTTTTTTAAAAATTGAACCTGCTGAAGTTTTTTTATTTCTTCATTTGTATATAAACGATGGCCACCCTCTGTTTTGGATGCTGGTTTTAATAATCCGATTTTATCGTAATAACGCAGTGTCCTTACTGTAACGCCTGTTAGTTCTCCCACTTTATTAATGTGTATCAACTGATAAACCTACCTTTCTGTACGTTGAGATTCTATCGTTAACGATTATTTTCTTCATTCCACATCTATTCTTCTTTACTAAAAAAAATTTTAAGTAAGTAGCCTGCTCCTAATCCAATCAGTGCACCAGGAAATGCATGATCCAGTGATAGTCCAATACCTGCACCTATAATGACACATCCATAAATAATAATATCGCCCTGTTTCATCTGAAAACCTCCTATTTTTCTAATTTCTTTTATGAAATTGCTAAATAGTAGCTACTTAACAGTATATAAAATGACCCAACGTCAACTTCAAGTGTTTTTGACTTTTTATTAATAAATGTCTCCCGCTATTTGCCGGGCAGTAAGATTTACGCATCAAAATTAGGCAGATTTGAGGAGAGTGGAAGGGAGAGCGATGACCTGTAGAAGACCTGTGTGTTAATAATAAGAGGTGTGGAAATGTATTAGCATCAATGAGACATTATGTTAACGTATCATGAATAACTGATACAATCGAAATTACGCAACAAATCACATCTTCCGGATGGTATAATAAGGAAAAAGGGGTTTGGATAATGTTTTTAGGAACTAGTATTTATTACGCCATCACCGCATTGATTATCGGTGTATTGTTGGGAGGAATTATACGTATAATTTTGCATACTAGTAATCGCAAAAAGCAAAGTCCAGTTGAGCAAAAGTTAGATAGGATTATTCAATTGTTAGAAAAACAAAATAAGGATTGACCCTCTCCCAAAACGGGAGGGGGTTGCTGTTTTATCGGCAGAGGGGTGAAGTATAGGATACTTCACTGCAATTCAATTAAAGTTTTACTTTCTCCATAATGCAGGTTTTATATAATATGAAAGTCAACGCTATAACTACTTAAAATATAACAGTATCTCTTTCACATATAGAAAGGAAATGAAATCATGGAAAAATCAATAAAAAGTGAATTGATTGGAATGTTTATCTTTAATGAAACTTTTCATACATATGAACAAAACGAAGGAGAAGTACATTGGGAATTGGATATTAGAAATGAACGTGTACATGTACATGAAATGATGAAAAGAGCAGAAAAGCTTTATGTATGTTTAGAGGAATTTGATAAAAAAGCTAAGGTCGCTATAGCGGAAGAATTAATAGAGTATAAAAATGATTTTTGGCCTGAATATGATGAGAATGATGAACATTTAGATTGGGATGCTGTAGATGCAGGAGAATATGATATGACGAAAGAAACATTTGAGCGGTCTATTACTCTGATGGACATTGTAATGAGAGAAAATGATATATATTGCGAATATAATGATGGAGATTTATTTGGTGGACATAGAATCCATGCTTCTTTTGACAATGAGTACAATTTATTAGCTGCAGAGATTTAGTTTTGAGCGATGAAAATGAAAAGGATTGATTACTATAATCAATCCTTTTTGTCATTATTATAAGATAACGGTGAAATACTAGGTAGAGAGTTGCATAGTGTTAACGTATTATCCGAAAGGAGTCTCCTTCCTGGGGCGTGTGAAAGGCGATAGTCTAGCGGTAGGTGGGAGATGAATTTCGGTTTGGTTTAGCCAAACATTTGGTGTTCCTATTTATTTCGCCCCTCATATAATCCGTCTTATAAGAGGTAACGTTTGGTATAACAATGAAAGTAGATAATAATCTTGTAGTGTTCAGGTTTTGTAATTACCGTCATAGCTTATGGGAAATGAAGCGAATTGGTCATTATGTGAAGGGTGATTCAGCAGTACATGTAATAAAAAATATGGATCATAGTTTAAAAAGTTTTGAAAGAGATTTTAAAGTATTAGAGCTTCAAAAGAACTATAAAGAGGGAGCGGGAAAGCCACTTCACCCGATGCTAGAAGAAATAATTGTGAATTGGATAGAGGCGCATTTTATCTCGCAATACGAGAGGAATAAGACTTCCAACTCAATATAAGGTGGAAGTGAGGAAAATCAATTGTTGATATACGCTCGGTTGTTGTAGGTGAATCTAGTTTAGTATTTGCGTTGTAAGTTTTTTGTGTTTTTATCCCCTGTATAATGAAAAAACCTATTGGTTTTAGTTTTAAAAACGAACGTTTTAGACATTTTTGATAAAAATGTTCACATTTAGATTGCGTGTACACTAAAAGTTTGATATATTACCAATATAATAATTTTACACATCATCACTCGTATATACTCGGTAATATGGTCCGAGCGTTTCTACCTAGTTCCCAATGAAAGAACTGGACTACGGGTTAAAGTATTCGGCCGTGCTGTTCAATGAGCGCTACCGATCTATAATTTGGCAATTGTTTTATCTTTTGCTTAATTAACTTTGACTACCGTAGTTCTAGAAAGTAGAGATTTTTCTACAATTTCTAGAACTTTTTTGTTTGGACCAAAAGCATCGAGTATAGAAAACAACAAGAGAAAGAGGAGATTATTTATGAAGAACAATATGCTGAAAAAGTGTGCGGCGCTAGTAACTACTACGGTATTGTCATTCTCAATACTTGCGGGGTGTAATGCAAGTCCAAAACAAGTAGTAGAGGCAAAAAATAATCAACAACCAATCTTAATTCAAGGGCCAATGCCGATAGAGGCTGAGAAGTTTGCCAAAAGGTTAAAAAATGTGAAGGAAGAAAAGTCTGGAACTTTTACATTTTATAAAGGCACTGTCGACAATTATCCTGTAATTGTTGCGAAAACAGGTAAAGGAATGGAAAATACAGCAGCCGCTACAGCAGTGGCTATTGAAAAATATAAGCCTATAGCGATTATTAACCAAGGAACATCAGGTGGACATGATCCTAAATTACATGTATTTGATATTGTTTTAGGAAAAAAAGTCGCGAATATAGGTTCATTAAAAACAACAAATATGGATGAGAATCAAGGGATTGAACCGACAAAATGGATTTCAATGGACTTAATGGCTTCTGAAGGAAGTGCAGGAGAAGATCCAAATGCTGAGAAAATCCGATACTACGAAGGAGATAAGGATTTACTTGCAGCAGCTAATGCGGTAAAAGATAAATATACAAAAGGTAAAGTGGTTGAAGGGACTATAGGTTCAGCAGATCTTTGGAATAATGAAGTGGATAGAATTAAGTGGTTCCATACAAAATACGGTACATCTGTAGAAGAAATGGAAGGCGCTGCAGCAGCGCAAATCGCAAAAGCTTATGACGTACCATTTTTAGGGATTCGAGTATTATCAAACAATAAAACAAACGGCGGAAAATACAATCCAAATACAGCGGCGGCAAATCAAGAATATGTATATGAAGTAGTTAAAAAGTATATAGATTCGATGCAAAATAAATAGTAGTAGTTCTGTCCCAACATAAACGTCAAGTAACTTTAAAAGTTTCCGAGATTGATGAACTTATCTTAGGAATGGTAGTTGAAAAAGAAAAGCTTGTTTCTTATAAAAAATATAAGAAACAAGCTTTTTTATTTGAAATAAATTGGGTAATTAAACTATAACATCAATGTGTATCATTGAATATCATAATAATATAATGGGGGTGATGTTATATGGCTCTTACTACAGGACCAATTGAAAACGTAGGAAATCAACCTGCTAATGCAAATAGAGTTAGGGTGAAGATCCTTAACCGTACTGCGGGCCCACTTACTGGAGTAGCTAGAGTTTTTAGACTTGACGGTTCATTAGCATTAATTGAACAGGTAAACTTCAATGTGAATTCTAATGCTTCTACTTTTGCAACTCTAAGTTTAGTTCATCCTGCTTTTGGACAAGCATTTGAATATGAAGTTCAAATTGTTCCTAATCAACCTGGTGGACTATATAGTGTTTATGGACTAACAGCTGAAAGTGTTATCATTACTGCACAACGTGTTGTGAACTCAGAATTGACACAGTTTCTCTAATTAAAATAGATTGGTGCCTACATGGTATCCAATCTATTTTTGTACTTATTCTTCAGAGGAAGAAGGGTTTTACACCAAAAAATAAAGACAATTATAGAAAAAGGAAAAGTCGAACTATCATCTTAATTTTTATTCAAAATGTTTTTTGAACGATTTATCAAATATGCATAATTGCATAAAAAAATTGAAATATATAAGTTAACATTAAACTACTTTTTAATTGTAAGGAATATTTTAATAATCTTTACTAGAGAAGGATATTCCTTGTGAAAAGTGAAATTGCTTGAAAAGTAGATAAACCAAAGTGGGGAAATGATACAGACTCAATAGAGTTTTTGTATTAAATAAAAAGAAAAGGGTGGGTATGGCTTTCTAAAAGTTTTGGGGGGATAGAAAGTTCTTTTTAGTTAATAGCTTCAAATTATATTTTAAAGGGGAAATGGGTATATGAAGTTTCGGAATACAAAGCTTGCTATGGTTACACTATCTTCATTTTTTATTTTAGGTACTGCATCTCTATCATTCACAGATATCATACACGGTGAAGTAGCTTCTGCATCACCACAAGAGATTACTGTAAAAAGCTATGACGATACATATTATAATAATGCAATAGGAAAAACGGGTTTAGAATTAAAGAAGGAACTTCATAATATTATTGATGATCATACAAAGTTATCATACAGTGCGGTTTGGGAAGCGCTAAGAGATACTGATGAAGATCCAAATAATAAAAACAATGTGATACTCTTATATACTGGGCGTTCGCAAGGGAAACTTACGAATGGTTCAGGAGTGGATAATTGGAATCGAGAGCATGTTTGGGCAAAATCACACGGTGATTTTGGCACGACTGCAGGAGCTGGAACAGATTTGCATCATTTAAGAGCGACGGATGTATCTGTAAATAGTTCACGTGGAAATCTGGATTTTGATAATGGTGGCGTGAATCATTCGGAAGCGACAGAATGTAAATATGATAGTGATTCTTGGGAGCCTCGTGATAGTGTAAAAGGAGATATCGCTAGAATGCTATTTTACATGGCTGTTCGTTATGAAGGAGACAATGGGGAAATAGACTTAGAATTAAATGAAAAGGTGAATAACAATAAAGATCCATACATGGGCAAACTATCCGTTTTACTAAAATGGAATGAACAAGACCCGGTAGATGATTTAGAGCGAAAGCGTAATGAAGTGATTTTTACGAAATATCAACATAATCGTAATCCTTTTATTGATCATCCGGAATGGGTAAATAAAATTTGGAACTAAAATACTTAAAGGTATTTTACTTTGAGAGAAGGGATTGATCACTATGATCAATCCCTATTTATATCTATACTAGAATAAGTGATTTTTATAGGATTGGAGAGGGGAATAGAATAGATATTTTATCAAGTTAAGTATAATATGAGTCTTTTAATAAGGTCCCCACTCAATATTCACGCCAACAATAAGAAAAATAAGTCCGATGATAAACCAGATGAATGCAAGAGGAGCCATAAACCGAATCCATTTTCCGTAAGAAATGCCGCTCGCTGCGAGTACGCCCATTAAAACACCGGAAGTTGGATTGAGGCAGTTTACCACACCTTCGCCGAGCATAACAGCTTGTACTGTAACTTGGCGTGTAATGTGCATGAAATCAGCTAATGGAGCTAATATCGGAATGAAAATAACAGATTCTCCTGTCCCGGATGAAATGAGGAAATGTAATGCGGCACTACTTACATACATACCGATAACGCCAAATATAGGGCTATGTCCTTCGAGAGACTGTGCGAGTTGATTCACAATTGTATCAAGTAATTTGCCTTGTTCTAGAATGACTGAAATACAACGAGCCATTCCGACGATCAAAGCGCCGTATATGAGATTTTGACAGCCTGCTAGAAAAGTAGAAGCGATATCGTTTGCTTTCATACCACCTATTATTCCCGCTGTAATTGCGATAAAAATAAAAGTAGCGGTCATTTCGGCGTCTGTCCAATGTAGACGAAAAGCACCTATTAAAAATACAAGTAATGATAAAGCTGAAACGAGTAAAATTAATTTATGACGTATTGTCCAAGGAACTTCTGTTTTCTCTATTTTTTTCTCACTTGAAAGAGCATTACTTGGAAACCAGTTGTCACCGAGAATGCTTCCTTTATTCGATTTCTTTAAACGTTTTACGTACCAATTAATATATAAAATGGTAGCAATTAAAAAAGAGATATAAATTGCCGTGCGTAAACCAATCCCCGAAAACATCGGAAGTTCTGCAATTTTTTGTGAAATGCCTAAAGGTGAGGGAGATAGAATAGTAGCATTAAAACCGGCATAAGTGCCTAAATAAATAATTGCTACGCCGACGATAGCGTCCCATTTTAATGTACGTGCAACGATGATGCCGATGGGGATAAAGCCAATAACTGAGTTAACGATAATACCAGTCGTTCCGAGAATAGAAAAGAGTGCGGCGACAATGCAAATGAAAAGTAATTGCTGATTACGAAATTTGTTAATCACATGATAGATTAAACCGTCAAGAGCACCTGTTTTTTCAAGAATGGCAATAGCTCCACCTGTAAATAAAATTAAAAAGATGATAGGAGCAGCAAGGGTCATTCCTTTTTCAATAGCGGTAAAAAAAGAAACAAATCCTACCGGCGATTGTGGAACAGAATGATAACTTCCTGGTATTGTCGTTGTAACAGTCCCGTTTGTAACTCTTTTAAACTCTCCAGCAGGAACGAAATATGTAGCTATTGCACAAAGTAAGGCAATAAAAAATAGTAGTACGTACGCGTCAGGCATTTTAAATTTTCGTTTACGCGGCTGTTTTTTTGCCTCAGTCTGTAATTGCATAAAACTCCTCCTTTTTCACTTGGTTAATTTTTAATATTCTGAAACTTATCTGTGAAATCGATTATAATAAAGGTTGCTTCCTAAGGCAATAGTTTTTCTGTCCTTTTTCTGCACATACAAATTCTTGCAACATTAGACAGGGAAACGAAAATAATCCAAGAATATGTTATATAGAAAGAATAAGGAAAAGAGGGAAAAAGATGTGGAAAACTACGGATCTATGTGATGAGTTTGAAAATGAATTGCAAATATGTCGCCAGTCTTTTCGGTCTTTTGGGAAGAAAGAACAATTCCACGGGAAAATTGCAACGGTAAAAGTGAAGGATGATAATGTACTAGTGAAGGAAGGATTGCAAACACTACCAGAAGGAACGGTATTAGTTGTTGATGGCGGAGCATCTACGAATTGTGCGTTACTTGGTGATAATTTGGCAGCTATTGCGGAGGAAAGAAAGCTAGCAGGAATTATTGTATATGGTTATGTTCGTGATTCTAGTGAACTAAAGAATATGAATATAGGTATTTTAGCGTTAGGGACATTACCAAATAGAAGTGTAAAAGAAGGGAAAGGAGAACGAAATATTTCATTGCAATTTGGACAAGTAGAATGGAAGCCGAATGAATATGTGTATGCGGATGAAGATGGCGTCATTATTAGTGAAAAGAGTTTGCATCGTTAAAGGCTAGTAAGTTACTATTCTTAGAAAATAAATCCGATAAAGCATGGACAAAATTCTTTGTCAATAGTAAAATAATACAGAAATTTATAATTTACAGAATGTATAGGTTTATCGTTTTACGATAACTGAAATGGAAGTAAGAAGTGCCTAGAAAAGTGAATGTTATCGCAATGATACGTTCATAAACAAAATTATTTTTCCTATACAAATATAGCCGCGCATGATGCGGGTAGGAGGTGTTGCACAGTTTGTTCGACACTTACAAAAAAAGAGTGTCAATTGCACGCCCTTGAAGGGCCTTTTTTTGTGTGAATAGTAGTAAGGGAGGAAATTTTGGGATGGCAATGTTAAAAAAATGGCTGCTTACGTCGTTAATGGCAGTTACACTTGTATTTGTTTCTTTTGCGAATACAGTACATATTACGTTTGCTGAAGGAAATACAGCAAAACTTGCAATTATTGGTGAATCACAAAAGGGCATTATGTTATGTCCGAAAGAAGAGCAAATTACAGATGGGGAAACAGCTTTAAGTTTGCTGCAAAAAGTCATGGGGGACAAAGTAACAGCAGAGACGATGTCGTTTGGAACGTATGTTAAAGGCATTGACGGCTTAATGGCTGGGGACACAAGCGGCTGGTTGTATGATGTAAATGATAAATCTGCAGAAGTTGGAGCAGATAGTTATAAATTAAAGTCTGGAGATGTTGTTGTCTTTCGTTTTGTTGCAGACTGGAGCAATATGAGCCAGGAAACATTACAGCAAACATTAGATAAATTTGGTACTTGTAAAACTGTAGAAGAACCAAAGACAGATGACCCAAAACCAGAAGAACCAAAAACAGATGATCCAAAAACGGATGATCCAAAACAAGAAAAACCAGAAGAACCAAAAACAAATGATGAAAAGATAGAACAACCAAAGCAAGAGAACATTCAAGTTCCAGCAGCGAAAGTAAATGACGCGATCTCTAAGACATCTGAAAAGATGTTACAAGATGGAATTGAAAGTGATTGGGTAGCTTTAGGCCTTTCTCTTTCTGGAAAGAATGTTCCAATTGAGGCGAAATTAAATTATGTTAAGTCAGTAACTGAAAAAGTAGAAAAGCGCATTAACCGTTTTTCAGCGACAGATTTAGCTAGAACGATTATTATGATGAATGCAATGCAAGCAGACCCTACAAAGGTTGGCGAACATAATTTAGTTCAAAAATTGTATGAATCAGATAAAGTAAATTCTGTTACAGGTTATACATTTGCTTTACTTGCATTTGATACGAAGAAATATGAAGTGCCAGTGAATTCAAAATGGAATCGAGTTGCTTTAGTAGATGCGCTTTTAAACTCACAGCATACAGATGGCGGCTGGACTTACGATAGCGCAAGCAGTAAAGACAGTGCTAGTAGCGTTGATGTAACAGGTATGGTTTTATCAGCATTAGCTCCATATCAAGATCGACCAGATGTGAAGACAGCTGTAGAAAAAGCTGTTGCCTATTTATATAAAGAGCAACTAGAAAATGGTGGTTTTTCTGCTGATGGACAAGAAAACTCTAATAGTGTTGCGCAAGCAATTATTGGACTATCACTTGTGAAAGATGTAGATCAAAACCGTCTACATAAGGCAGTGCAAAATCTACTGTCATATCAACTTCCAAATGGTGAATTCAAATGGTTACCAAGTGATCAAAACGGTAGCGGGATGGCTACAGAGCAAGCGTTATTAGCACTACTTCAGTTTAAAGATCTTGAAAAATCGATTTATGACTGGTCAAATGTATCTGTTCCTGAAATCGATACGAAACCAAATGTGGATTCAGAAAATGTTGTAGTAGAAAAAGAAGTTACTGAACAACCAGAAGAACAAAAGCAAGTACAACAAGAAACGAGAGATGACACTCTAAAAGTTGTTGTTGATAACGAACTGGTTAAAAATAAAAAGTCCGGAAACGGTAGTATGCTACCAAAAACCGGAGCATCTTCTCATAGTGCAGCTACAGAAGTAGGTATGGGTGTATTATGTATTGCTTCTGCATATGTATTATGGAGACGTAAAGCAGCTTAACAAAAATTAGGAGCAATCATTTGCTCCTAATTTTTAATATGAAAGGTGAGAGACAACATGAGTAAGATGAAGTGGTTTATTTCTTTCATGCTTTCACTTGGGTTACTTGCCGGATGTGAAGAAGCAGCTGTAAAGCCTGAGAAGAAAGTAGAACCAAAGCAAGAAGAGGTAGCAAAACAAGAAGAGAAAAAAGATGAAGCGAAACCGGAAGAAAAACCGGAGGAGAAACAAGCTGAACAAGAGCAAAATAAGCAAGACGACCAGAAAGAGAAACAAGAACAAAAAGTAGAAGAGAAGCCGAAAGAAGAAAAAACACAGGCACAACCGGAAGTAAAGAAAGAAGAGAAACCGCAGGAACAGCCTGCTACTAAGCAACCAGAACAGCAAAAAGCACAAGAAGAGAAACAGCAACAACCGAAAGCGCAAGAAGTAAAAGAAGAAGCGAAGGTTGTGAATCAGCCGAAAGAAACACCGAAGCAGGAGCAAAAAGAAGATCCGAATAAAGGTGGAAACGAAGTTACTCTTCCAACACCACCGAAACCAGTGCCACCTAATCCGCCAGAACCACCAAAACCACAAGCAAAACAAGTTACGATCTCAGTAAAAGGTAATGAAGGATACTTATTAGGTGCGAAAAAGATGGATGTACAAGAAGGCGATACAGTGTATAAAGTATTGCAACGTACAGGTTTAGATGTGGATGCGAGTGGATCTAAAGGCGATGTTTATGTAAAAGGGATTAATGATTTATATGAAAAAGATATTACAGCTACTAGTGGATGGAAATATCGTGTGAACGGTGCGTTTCCAAACCATAGTGCAGGTGTAGTAACAGTTAAACCAGGAGATACAATCGAGTGGGTGTATGTATTAAAATAAGAAAGGCATTCGGTAAAGGACTATGAAAATAAGTTTTTCTTCTTTACATCCTTTTGTGAATTTTTTCTATTATATCGGGGTGATGATACTATGTATGATGTGTCTTCATCCTCTTTTTTTAATTGGGGCAATTCTATTAATCGTTATAATCAATGTGATGCAAGGGAATAGCGAAAAGATAAGAAAGATGTTACCGAGCACAATCGTTTTCTTTTTTATGGTCATTTTATTTAATTCGTTATTAACGCATAGAGGCCGAACTACATTATTTTGGTTAGGTGATAGCCGTATTAAGCTTGAGGCGATTATGTTCGGACTAGTAATGGGGTTATTATTAGTTGCGATTATGTTTACGTTTGCTTCGTATAATGATATTATTTCAAGTCATAAATTTTTATATTTGTTTTCTAGAATTTCACCGAAAGTAGCATTGTTAACGATGATTACGGTGAGGTTTGTTCCATTGTTTATGAGGCGATTACAGAAAATAACATTCGTCCAAAAGACAAAAGGTATACAAGTAGATGCAGGTTCCATTGTGGAACGGGTGAAAAACGGTATGCAATTGCTACAAGTATTATTAATTTGTTCATTAGAAGATGCGCTGCAAACAGCAGATTCTATGCAAGCCCGTGGATTTGGTGTAACGAAGCGTACGACATATATTCGGTATAGAATGGAAAGACGAGATTGGTGTACGCTCAGTTATTTAAGTATTCTACTTATCATTGCTATTATATGTAATACGTATGGCGGGGGAAAGCTAATCATTTATCCGAAAGTCGAATCTATTCTATTTCAGCAATACGATGGAGTGATGTTCGGAGTATTTATGATGTTTATTAGTCTACCAATTATAATGGAAGGAAAGGAATGGATATGGTGGCGCATGCAGAAATAAACAATTTATCATTTGTATATGCTGATGAGAACGAATATGCGTTACAGCATATTTCTCTTTCTATTCAAAAAGGAGAGTTTATTGCACTTGCTGGAGGGTCAGGCTCTGGAAAGACGACTTTATTGAAACATTTTAAAAAGGAATTACTTCCAATCGGTACACGTTCAGGAGAAATTTTTTATGAGGACGTTTTATTAGAGGAAGTACCTGATTTATTATCTGCACAAGAAATTGGTATGGTATTTCAAAATCCAGAAAATCAGCTCGTAATGGATACGGTCATTCAAGAATTAGCATTTTCTTTAGAAAATATCGGGTTACCATCACAGATTATTCAAAAACGAATAGCAGAGCTTATTAGCTTCTTAGGATTTCAAGATTTATTGCACCAATCTGTTCATACGTTATCTGGCGGGCAAAAGCAGCTCGTCAATTTAGCTGCGGTATTAGTTATGCAGCCAAAACTATTATTATTAGATGAACCGACGGCGCAGTTAGATCCAATTGCAGCGAAAGAGTTTTTAGGATTGTTAAAACGTATTAACGAAGAACTTGGCATTACGATTGTTTTAAGTGAACATCGTTTAGATGAAGTGATACCACTTGCAACACGCGTTATTTGTATGAATAATGGTCAAATCGTGTATGATGGCAGCCCTAAAACGGTTATAGCGAACATGTGGGAAGTTGAAAAGTTCCGTCCATTTATTCCGCAAATTCCAAGATTGTTTTTAGAATGGAATGTAGAAGATATTCCGTTTACAGTGCGAGAAGCGCAAATGAAACTGAATAACTTTTCAGAGATATCATATGTGAATGAGCCAGTAGCAAAAAGTGAAAAACACGAAGTTATTTTAAGTGCAGAGCATATTTCGTTTCAATATGAAAAAAATAGTCCACTTATTTTACGAGACTTAACCGTATCGATTGAAAAAGGAAAATGGGTAGCTCTCGTTGGAAAAAACGGTACCGGGAAGTCCACGCTTTTGACGATTTTAGCGGGATTGCAAAAAGCGAGAAGAGGGAAAGTAAAGTGGAATGGGAAAGTGATACATAAAATTGATTCGAAAGAACGATTTAAAAGTATCGGGTATGTATCACAGCATCCGTATTATCATTTTACATTTGATACAGTGTGGGAAGAAGTGTATGAACGTGCACGCGAGTTATACGGAGAACAAGGAAAAGAAATAGCAGAAGATATGTTGAAGAAGTTTTGGTTGTGCTCGCTTAAAGAACGCCATCCGCATGATTGTAGCGGGGGAGAGCAACAACTACTTGCGTTATGTACAACGTTATTATCAAAGCCGACTTTATTATTACTTGATGAACCGACAAAGGGATTAGATCCGTGGAAAAAAGAAAGAGTAGGAGAGGTATTTAGAAAGCTACAAAAAGAAGGTACAACAATTGTAATGGCAACGCATGATATTGAGTTTGCAGCGAAATACGTTGATCAATGTATGATGTTATTTGACGGAGCAGTCATTATGAATGATACACCGAAAGAATTTTTTAGTGGCAACTTCTTTTATACAACCTCTATTAATCGATTTATTCGAAAAGAGTTACCATATGCATTAACGTGGGAGGATGTGTACGAAGCGTGTCCAAACGATATGTTGCATTCATAATATGTATTTTTGCAGTAATAATAGGCACATTACTCTTTACTACACTTATCATGGACGGTTATTACATGTTAAGTAGTTTGTTTTTATTAGTTGTTATTATGTTACCGTTTTATATCCGCTTTGAAAGAAAGGCTTTTGTTTCACGTGAAATTGTACTCGTTGCTGTGTTAGCGGCAATTGCAGCAGTTAGCCGCGTACCATTTTCGATATTGCCAAGTGTACAACCGACTTCATTTGTCATTATCGTTTCTGCAATTGTGTTTGGGAGTGAAACTGGTTTTATGATTGGTGCAACAGCGGCTATCGTATCTAACATTTTTTTAGGACAAGGTCCGTGGACGCCGTGGCAAATGTTTTCGTGGGGTATGATTGGTTTTATAGCTGGATTATTACGTAATACATTTTTAATGAAAAAGTTATGGGGAAGACTTCTATACGGATTGTTTGTTGGATTTTTATTTGGCTGGATTATGAACTTCTGGGGGCTTCTCGGTTTCATACGTGAGGCAACGTGGGAAGCTGTCATTTCGTATTATATCGCAAGTTTTTATTTCGATTTGAGCCATGCGATTTCGAATGTTGTTTTCTTACTATTATTTAGTACGTCTTGGATTACGATTCTTACAAGATTTAAAAAGAAATATGGCATATTAGAAAAGCATAACATGGCATAGAAAAGCATACTCATATAAGGTAGGGTCGCGACTTACATATTCGTTTGCCTCTTTCATGCTTCTTACATATTGTAAGGAGCATTTTTTATTGTCAAAAAATCGATTCAATATATATCCGTTATTATATAAAATTATTTGTATAATAGTAGGTGAGAGTTATTTTCAAAAGGGAGGTGTATAGTTAATGAAGTTAGTTATTCCGAAGCAACACGGTGCATGGGCTATGCTCGTTATACCATTTCTAGTAAGTGTTATTCTTGGGAAACCTACTATGTATCATATTCCATTGTTTTTAGCTTGGTTCTTTATCTATTTAGCTACGTATCCATTTCTTATGTACATAAAGCAAAGACGAAAAAAAGAGTTGTTACATGCTGCAATTGTATATTTTATCATCGCGTTCGTATTTGGAATGATTTCTCTATTATATGAATGGCGCATCCTTTTATTCGTAGCAGTAATGATTCCATTATTTATTGTAAATATGTATTACGCTCGTCAAAAGAATGAAAGAGCGTTACTAAATGACATTAGTGCGATTATTGTTTTCTGTATTGGCGGTTTAGTTAGTTATTATTTTTCAATGAAACTTATAGATAAAACAGCACTATTTATTGCACTTATATCATTTTTATATTTTTTAGGAAGTACGTTTTATGTGAAAACGATGATACGTGAGAAAAATAACCCGAAGTATCGTTTTATATCTTGGGGTTATCATATTGTATTAACAATCATTGTATTTGCTATGAATCCGTGGTGTTCTCTTATTTTTATACCAAGTGTCATGCGAGCAATTATGTTGTACGGTAAAAAAATTTCTATTATAAAAGTAGGTATTTTAGAAATTGCTAATTCTGTATATTTTTTAATCATAACGGTAATAATTATGAAGTATGCCATTTGAAAAAGCTTCCCATCTTATGATGGGAAGTTTTTTCAATCTTGTTCTAAAATGTGAACCGTGTAATCACAACGTTGAATAGCTTGTTCGATCGCATAAAGGGATTGTTCAATACGTGCGCGATTAAAATCTTTTTCAACGGTCTGTAGCGCTGCTTCTAAACAATGTTTTGCTTCTTGTAATGATTGAAAAGAATCTTGTACATATCCGCGAGCATTTTCGTGCATTTCATACTCCTCCTTGCATATTCATATATGTATAGTATGAACAGGAAGAAAGAAAATATAATTTGTTGTATTTGTTTGACAATTGAAATGAAATTACGTATAGTAAGATTTAAGTGAATATTTTCTTATCCAGAGAGGTGGAGGGACTGGCCCGATGAAACCCAGCAACCGCGATGCAGGTGCTAATTCCAGCAGAACATATTTGTTCTGGGAGATAAGACGAAGATATATACGTAACTTCTTCTTATCGGAGAGGTTTTTTTGTTGTCAAAAAAACCGATTACGAAAATTTATATTAAGAAGAAAGGGGTTGCGAAGTACTGTGACACTCGAAAAATACGTAAAACTGCGTAGTACAGTTTATGAATATATGATAGAGCAAGATAAGCCAATATCATTGTTAGATATTCAAGAACATATCGTTTCGCATCATGAAGGAAAATTCACGAAAAAGATGTTACATCAATTTTATTTATCAAGACTATTAGATGAACTGAAACTGGATGGGAAAATTACATTAGCTGATGAATATCTCTATACTGAAAAAGGGGTATTTTATAAGGCGAGAAAAGGGAGCTAAGCTCTCTTTTTTTGAAGTATGTAGAGTAAAAGACTGCTGAAGCAGCCTGATACAAGGGAATGGTGTTGAGTGTGTAGTGTCAAAGATTGAATGTGCCTGAAAGAGGCACTTCATATCGGCTGCAAATGAAAAGAGACACCTCCGCCGAATAGGTGTCAGTCGTTTTGTCATATAGACTTACTATTTGACAGTTATTAGAATAACATGCAGGGTTTTGGAAGTCAAAAGGGAATTAAAGGAAGAGGTGTTGTTATGTACGCTTACTTATTACATGATATAACGAAATGGATTCCGAAATACATTGTAGATAGAGGATACGAATATTATGAAGATGGACATGTAGAAGATGTTGAAATACACGATAAGAAAGTTTTTGCTTTCGTTACTGGAAATGCAGGAAACTATGAAGTGATTATTGATCTTGAAGATTTTACAGAAAGTAGCTGCGAGTGTCCTTATGAGAATCTTTGCAAGCATATGGCGGCAGTTGTTTATGATATTCAAGGTGCTGGTGAAAGTACGGTAAAAGAGAAACTGAAAGATTTAGAAAAGGAAGAGTTACTTACAGTATTAAATCGTTTATTACAAAGTTCGAAAAACGTACAAATTGTAGAGAAGATGTTAAAGAAGGGGAAACTTTAACTTATAGAGGGAGTTGTTTTGTAGTGAATGTACTAATTGTATACGCTCATCCTAGTCCTTCCAGTTTTAACGCGGCGATTTTAAAGCATGTGCAAAAAGGATTACAAGAAACAAATCATTCGGTTACGGTACTTGATTTATATAAGGAACAATTTGATCCAGTCCTTGTATTTAATGAAGAGAAGAAAAGACGTGATTTAGTAAATGAGGAAGAGACAGCGCGATATAGAAAATTAGTGGAAGAGGCAGATACGCTTCTCTTCATCTATCCGATATGGTGGTGGGGGATGCCTGCTATTTTAAAAGGATTTATTGATCGCATTTTCGTAGCTGGATTTGCTTATAAATATGAAGGTGCCCTGCCGAAAGGATTATTGAACGGAAAGAAAGCGTGGGTTATTAATACGTTGGACTCGCCTTTATGGTACGTCGCATTATTATACCGATCAGCAGATTGGATTATGATGAAGAGAGGCGTTTTACGTTTTTGCGGTATTCGCGATATAAAACGGTCAGTGTTCCAATCAGTGAAAACGAGTAAACTAGAGAAGCGGGAAAAATGGTTAGTACAAATAGAAGAAAAGGCTCGTACATTATGAATGAAATCGATCGTATTCTAAACTGTTGTGGGTATGATAACGAACTTTTGCGAACGTATATTACATGTTTACTTCAATTGAAAAAATGTAGCGAAACATTTCAACAAATGACGATTCAATTAAGAAATGATTATCTAATAAGAGGGATTTGTGAAAGAGAAGTTGATGAGGTGGTAAGAGGAAGTAAAGAATATGAAACATATTTTCTTCCTAAAGCATTACAGTGGAATTTCCTTAAGAACAATCCAGATTTAATTGAAAAAATATGTGAAGACTTTTTTGCATTTGAGGCGTTACATCTTACGGAGATAGAGTGGGAAAGGATTATAAATTGCGTGGGAAATAAATAATTTATTATGTAAAAAAGCTAGTATAAAACTAGCTTTTCATTTAGATAAATAAGAAACATAGACTAATGATAAATCCTGCATATAGTAAGTTCACAACGCAAAATCCCATAATATCACGAGCACCTAAACCAGCTATCGCTAATGCCGGTAATGCCCAGAAAGGTTGAATTAAATTTGTCCAAGCATCACCCCACGCAATTGCCATTGCTGTTTTTGCAGCAGGGACACCAAGTTCAGCACCAGCTGGAATCATAATGGGTGCTTGCACAGCCCATTGACCGCCGCCAGACGGAACGAAAATATTAACGATGCCAGCACTTAAAAAAGTAAAGAGCGGGAAAGTCGTTTCGTTTGAAATGCTAATAAAGAAATTCGAAATAGCTCCTCCAAGTGAAAGTCCTTCACTATTTGCTCCAATCATCATTCCCATAATTCCTGCGTAAAACGGAAATTGAAGTAAAATACCAGAAGCACTTTTCGTAGAGTCCGAAAAAGCGCGAATATATTGAATCGGAGTACGGTGGAAAATAAGTCCAGCAATTAATAACATAAAAATCACGATATCGAGAGTAAGGTTAAAGCCTTTCGTATAAAAGTAATTGAAAATATAAATGAGACCTAACAATCCAACACAAAGTGTAATAATGATGCTATTTTCCATTTTTTCAGCGAACGTATTGTTCCCTACTTCTTGAGCGGCAGCTTCTTCATGAAATACGCTAGGATCTACCGTTATCGTATGTTTTTCATCTGGATGCATCGCTTTATTAATGAGAGGCATCGTAACGAGAAAAATAATAACTGGAACGAGTGCGTATGGTGAAAATAATGTTTCTGTTATTGGAATCGCTTCTTTTATACTTCCCGCTGTCGTTTTAATTAACGTTTCGCCGCCAGTTGCTAACGTAAGAGGAATAGAAGCAGAAAGCCCCGCATGCCAAATGAGAAATCCAGAGTAAGAAGAAGCAATTGCTAGTCTATAATCTAATCCTTCAAGCTGCCTGGCCACTTCTTTTGCATATAAAACAGATACAACAATACCAAATCCCCAGTTTATGTATGCTCCTAGTAAACTTACGATTGAAATGGCAATAATACCTTGTCCATTCGTTTTCGGTAGTCTTGCAGCTTTCGTTAATCCTTTTTTAATAAGAGGAGCATTTGCTAAAGCAGATCCTGTTACGAGTACAAGTGCCATTTGCATAGAAAAGGCGAGTAGTCCCCAAATGCCATTACCCCAGTGATTAATCATTTCCACAGGTGTTTGGTGCGTTGCAAACATGCCGAAGAAGATAACAAAAACAGTTAATAAACATGATAAAATAAACGGTTCTGGCAAGAAACGTTGCACTAAGGCGACGCAACCATTAGTAAAAGAACGAAACAAAATAGATCAACCTCCTAATGTATGTTTATTACAATTATTCGAGGTTATTTGAGTAATACCCTTTAATATATAGAAAATTCAGAAATTTAAGGGTATTGTCATAATGTCTAGGTAGATTGATAATTTATATTGAAATGTTATTTCATTTTGAACTGAAATTGAAAATGATGCTCTATATACAAGGGGAAGAGATGGGAATAGACGAATATGTTTAGGCGTGTTTTAAAATGACTGACCTCCTTTTCTTCTTTGAACAACCTGTATAAGTTGTATATTATTAATAAATGTAATTTGTACACTTTTCGTAACGGTATTTGCTAAGTTTTTGTATAATATAATTATGTGAAGTTAACATAACTTATTGTATCAATAGTATATATTTGCCTAGAATATCCATTTTAAGATTTTGAAGTACGCTCCTAAATGAAAATGTATTTCTCTAAAGTTAGTTACTTAGTGAAGTCTGCTCGTTTTTTTCGTATTAGGGAAGAATGTACTTTTTAACTTGATGGGCATGGGGTGGGACCCCTTGTAGCAAAACCGGAGTGGAAATGATGAGTATAAATATTTTTGTGAGATTGATAAAAGATGAATTATTAAAAGAGGTAAGCATAAGAAGTGAGGATGAATTTGAGCCTGTAGTAGTTAAAGATATTCCTAGACTTTGGAAGTGTTTAGGTACAGGTAATTACGCCGCAGTATTTATGCACAAAGAATACAAAGATTGGGTAGTGAAAGTCTACGCGCGAGAAGGAGAAGGAATTGAAAAAGAGTCAGAAGTATACCGAAGAATCGGAAATCATCCTTCTTATTCGAAGCTTATATATAAAGGAGAAAATTTCATAGTATTAAAACGTTTAAAAGAAATTACCTTATACGATGCTATTCATAAGGGGATTAAAATTCCTAAGCAGGTAATCCTTGATATCAATGGAGCTATAGAGTATGCAAGGAAGCAAGGACTAACTCCTTGTGATGTTCACGGGAAAAATGTGATGATGGAAAACGGAAGGGGATATGTAGTCGATGTATCTGATTTCTTAAAAACAAAAGAAGATAGTAAGTGGAGAGACCTGGAAAAGGCATATTTTGCCTTTTACTTGCCTTTCATTTATAAATTTCCTTTTCCTGTTAAAATACCGTATTTTATGTTAAACATTGTTAGACGTTCGTATAGAACATATAAGAAGCTTAAAAAGAAATTCAAATTGTAAAAGGATCACATACTTATCTTTAGGTTAGATAAGTGAACCACTAGTGTTTTCAAATGTATAAAATATTATCACGATAATTAGGGTTTAGGCGTGGCTCAAATAGTAATTCTTTCGGCAACTCCTACTAACCAAGTGCTAATTGGAATGGAATTTGTGTAAATAAAAAAAGCTTCCACTACTGTGGAAGCTTCTCTAAATGATGTGCAATATCGATATACATATTTGAGTAAACTGAATGTATTTCATTACTTGGCGTAGCGTTAGAAGAGAAGTGAACAATGACCATATTTGCTTTCGGATCGATGTAAAGTGTCTGTCCATAACTACCTAACACTTCGAAAGCACCTTGTTCATTGTGCGGAATCCACCATTGATTATGATAAGAAATGGAAGCTCCAGGGCCAACTGCAAGTTCACCTTCTTGGACATTTTTTATATCTTCAGTAATAGAAGAAGGGAGAATTTGTTTTCCGTTATATTCCCCGTTGTTTAATAGTAATTGCCCGAATCTAGCCATATCTCTAGCAGTTGCATTTAAGCCAGCGCTTGCTTGCTCTATCTTCGTTTCATCTGTAACATAATACGCGTTTTCTTCCATACCAATTTGAGACCATATTTGTTCGCTAACATTTTCAGCTAATGATTTACCAGTGATCGTTCGAATCACCCAAGCGAGTGTTTCCGCTGATCCGTTATCGTAAGAAAAATCGGAACCAGGCGGTGCAGTTTCTTCTGCTTCTCGTAACATATCATAAATTTTCATCGGACCGTCGTAGTTTTTACCGCGTGATAAAATATTGCTAGCTAAATATAGTTGTGCATCTTGATTTTCTAACGCTGGATGTTCATATCCATGAGTAGGGTATTCTACAGAAACTTGCATATCCATTAATTGCTGAAGTGTGGCATTACCGAACGGTGTATTTTTTAATTCTTTTATATATGTGTTAGCTGTTTTTTCTAAGTCAATACGGTTTTCTTCAGCGAGAGATTGTATCATTGCTCCGGTAAAGACCTTTGCTAATGACGCCATGCCATGAGGTTCACTCTCGTTATATCCATTGAAATATCGTTCATAAACAAGTTGTCCATTATGTACAACAACAAAAGCATCCGTTTTGTTATCGTCCAAAAGTTTTTTTAGAGGAGTTGTATTTCCAAACATACGCTCCACGGCAAAATCATCTAAGTTTTGCAACGCGGTAGAGAAGTGGGAAACTTGATCCGGGTTATGATTTACCTCGTTAATTAAAGTGAATTCTTTCATATGTGTATACGACCAACGTAAGTATGGATCATCTAACCAATTTTTCTTCGTCACGTTATGTTTTGATGGGGTTGTTTTATTATGTTTGAAGTATGTAAAACCGAGCCCTGTAATTACAAAAATGAATGTGATTATGAGTAAGAGTAGGGGAGATTTTTTAAATTTCATAGAGGTCCCTCCTTTTTATTTCTATTATAAGTATACGCTTCTATTAAAAGAAATACAAAATAAGGAAAGTAAACGGGGAAGTTTACTTTCCTTATTCCTGTTAAGCGGAAACTTTTCCGTCTGTATGTTGTTTCTTGAATTTTTGTTTTCGTCCATGTAATCCATAATAGAGAAGTAAAGTGAACGCAACGATAATAGCTGCGATGAAATACATATTATGGTAACTTGATTTCGCTGCGACGATACCTAAAATGAAAGAACCAAATCCAATACCACTATCAAAGAATGAGAAGTACGTAGCTGTTGCAGAACCACGTCGATGATTTGGAGCGGCAGAAATTGCAATCGTTTGGAAGCTAGGAATTAATGTCCCGTAGCCTAAACCGATTAGCATACCTGCGCCAAGGAACCAAAATGAAGTTTGTGCTTGGCTTAAAATAAACATCCCAATGGTGAAAATAATGATAGCAGGGTAAACAAGTACATTTTCACCAAAGCGATCA
Organism: Bacillus cereus group sp. RP37; assembly: GCF_040459695.1. Taxonomy (NCBI): domain Bacteria; kingdom Bacillati; phylum Bacillota; class Bacilli; order Caryophanales; family Bacillaceae; genus Bacillus; species Bacillus cereus group sp. RP37. The sequence continues at coordinate 2,144,361 of NZ_JARVHP010000001.1, forward strand.
AAAATCTTTCCTGTAAATGGACGAGAAATTACAACAACAAGTGCGTATACAATAAAGAAGTAACTAGCAACTTCTCCTAAACCGATCTCTTTCGCATAAATAGGAATAAAGGATAAAATGCCACTATAAGAAAAGGCTAAAACAAATCCTGTCAGAGCGATCGGAATAGAGGATGGTTCAATTAAGTCCTTCCATTTCATTTTTTCTCGTTTTTGTTTCTTCACTGGTGCTTCATGCGGAATATTTACAAGTAGTCCTAATAAAAATGCAAGCAATGAAAATACGGAACAAACGATAAATAGTACAGTAAATGAAAAATGAGAGATAATTGTTAAACCTAAAAAAGGACCGATTACCATCGGCAGACTCATGAATACGCCGAAATAGGCAAGTGCTTCGCCGCGTCTATGAGCTGGCGCAACATCTGTGACAATCGTACCAGTTGCTGTCGTTGCCATACCGAACCCAATACCATGTAAGAAGCGAAGGGCAAGTAATAAAAATAAACTTTGCGCACCGAAATACATAACAGTAGCAGCTAAAAATAATGAAAGTGAAATAAATAATATTTTCTTTCTTCCTAAATCATCGAGCCATTTACCTGTAAATGGTCTACATAAAACAGATGAAATAAGAAAAACAGTTGCAACTAAACCAATTTCCTCAGGTTTTCCTTTTAGGTTGTCTATAACGTAGACGGGCAGAGTAGTCATAAGCATGTAAAATGTTAAGAAGAGAAATAGACTACTAAAACAAGTTCCGAGGAAATCCTTCGTCCAAAGTTTTTCACTTTGCATCGTCATCCCTCCAATTTAATCTAAATTTTTAATGATTTGTTGTAACACTTGAAATGCTTGATGTAACTCATCTTCGTTAATACCATCTAGCGTTTTTTCTTCGAAAGTATCAACTTCTTCTTGCCATACAGGTATCATCTTTAATGCTGTATCAGACAATGAAATAAGCTTTTCACGGCGATCTTTTCCTTCTGTACGAATAATCCAGCCCATCGTTTCCATACGTGTTAACGTGCGAGTCATCGTTGGTGATTCAACATTTAAATACTGGCATAATTCTGTTTGCGTACAAGAACCGGTTTGATTAATGCGGAAAATAACAGCCCATTGCGCACTAAATAACCCAGTTGGAGATACGCGTTCATTAAATTTCTTTGTGAATTTTCGAGAAGTTTGGCTGACAATGTGAAAAAAATGTTGTTTTTCGTCCATGTATTTTGATCCTTTCAAATTAGTTACCTAGCTAACTATATACTTTTTTATTATAATTGTCTAGTAATAGACATGTTGATTCATGTAAAAATTTTGTATAGGTTTTATATTGAGAACATACATTCTGTATGTTATTCTTTAAGTAAGTAAAGAATTTTCTTTCTATTAAAAAGAATGGGGGAACTTGTGATGATTAAGCCTGCAACAATGGAGTTTGTTTCACTATCGAACGGAGAAACGATTGCGTATCAGGAAGTTGGAAGGCAAAATACAGAAATTCTTGTACTCATTCACGGGAACATGACATCGTCACAACACTGGGATTTAGTTATTGAAAAGCTACAAGATCAATACCATATTTACGCTCTTGATTTAAGAGGGTTTGGACAATCAACATATAATAAGTCGATAGATTCAATACAAGACTTTGCAGAAGATCTAAAACTAGTTATTGATCAATTAAAATTAGAGAAATTTTCATTAATGGGCTGGTCAATGGGCGGTGGTGTTGCGATGCAATTTACAGCGAATCATCCAACGTTTGTTGAAAAGTTAATTTTAGTAGAATCAGTGGGCATGAAAGGATATCCGATTTTTAAAAAGGATATAAACGGGCAACCAATCGTATCAAGCTTAGTAAAGACGAAAGAAGAAATCGCGCAAGACCCCGTACAAATTGCTCCAGTACTAGATGCGATAAAAAACATGAATAAATTATATTACCGTACAGTATGGAATTTATTAATATATACACATAATCAACCTGAACCGGATCGTTATGAAAAGTATTTAGACGATATGTTAACGCAGCGTAATTTCGTAGATGTGAATTATGCGCTCATTACATTTAATATTTCGGATGAACATAACGGGGTTGTAGAGGGAAATAAACAAATTCATCGTATTAAAGCTCCGACACTCGTCATACAAGGTGACAGAGATTATGTCGTACCGCAAGTAGTCGGTGAGGAATTAGCAAAATATTTGCCAAATGCAGAGTTAAAAGTGTTAGAAGATTGCGGTCATTCGCCGTTTATTGATTGTTTAGATGTGTTTATAAAGCATGTAGAGGATTGGTTAGAACAGAAATAATCCCCGAAATGAAACGTATTGCATATACTATAACATTGTAGGTAAAAGGGGAGATTATCAATGCATCATCCGTTCTTAATTGCGCATTCGCCATATAATCATCACTTATATACAAAAATAATGATAGCTCCGCTGTATATGCAAGTTTCACCAGCTGTAGTTCCTTTACAACTTCAATATCCGCAGCCACCAATCGCTAGTGCACAGCAATACGCGTATGAAACTGCTTTTTATAAACATCCGTATTTCAAGCAATTCCATAACAATGTGAAAGCACAAGTTTGGGAAGGTTAAGAAGCTGAAAGGTTCATTCTTTTGGCTTCTTTTTTATTATGAATATTCGTACACGCATTTGAAGAAACAGTTTATAATGAAAAGTGGAAAGCGTGAGAAGGAGGGGGAGAGGGAAAGGAATGTCGATGCGTTTTACTTTTTGGATTATGGTTGGAATTGTAGCAATCTCGGGTTTGTCACAAGGGATGCTCTTACCTGCCATTGCAATGATTTTTGAACAAGAAGGGGTTAGTTCAAGTATTAACGGTATTCATGCGACGGCATTATATATTGGGATATTAGTTATTTCACCGTTTCTTGAAAAACCGATGCAAAAGTTTGGAATGAAGCCAATTATCGTCATTGGTGGGTTTCTCGTTATTATTTCATTATTCTTTTTTACACAAACATTTTCGTTTTGGGTATGGTTTATCCTTAGATTTCTAGTTGGAGTCGGAGATCATATGCTTCATGTCGGAACACAAACGTGGATCACGACAACATCGGACCCAAGTAAAATAGGTAGACAAGTATCGATATACGGTGTATTCTTCGGAATCGGTTTTGCTGTTGGTCCGTATTTAGCGAGCACTGTTCAATACGGCCTTGCGACGCCGTTTATGATATCTACGATACTTTGTTTAATAGGATGGCTTTTACTATTACCAACGAAAAATGCATTCCCAGCACAAGATGAAAGAGAAGTGAAAAGTGAATCATCATTTTCTCGTTATAAACAAGTTGTTGGATTAGGATGGATTGCACTGCTGGGACCACTTGCATATGGCGTACTGGAAGCAATGTTAAACAGTAACTTACCAGTATACGCGCTTCGAAAAGGATGGTCTGTTTCAGAAGTATCCTTCTTATTACCAGCGTTTGCAGTTGGGGGCATCATTACACAAATTCCGCTCGGTATATTAAGTGATAAATACGGAAGAGACCGTATATTAACATGGACGTTTAGCATAAGTACGGGTATTTTCTTGCTTGCAGCCGTATTTGATCAATATTACTGGATCGTCTTTGCTTGCATGTTGTTAGCTGGTATGGTCATTGGATCGTGCTTCTCTTTAGGGCTTGGATTTATGACTGATTTATTACCGAGACACTTACTACCAGCGGGTAATATATTATCTGGAATCGCCTTTAGTTTAGGAAGTATTATGGGGCCTGTATTAGGAGGCTTATTTATAGAAAAAATACAGTATACAAGCTTTTTCATTGCGGTTATGATTATAATAGGAACTCTCGCAATGGTATATATGATCTACATGAAGAATCAATTCGCATCAAGAAAAATAGAAAGTAGGTTAGGGCATGACAAAACAACCTAATAAAAAGAAATTTGAAGTACTTGAAAATGAAACAATTACAGACTGCTTAGCACGTATGGAACAAGAAGGATACGCACCGTCTCGTCGTATGGAAGAGCCAATCTTTCATGAAGTGAAGAAAGATGGCAAAACAGAAGTTGAACCGTGCGGTAGAAAAATTGTCTTTGAGGGGAAATTGAAGTAATACGCTATATAAAAAGAATTTGCTTTTGGGTACAAGAAAGATAAAACATATAGTCACATAAAAAAACGCTGTTGATTTCAATATCAATAGCGTTTTTGTTTTTAGTGAATATATAGATCAAAATGAATTTCTGCTTGAATAAAACTAGCAAAATCAATAATCTCTTTTTGTAAATACATTGCAGGTGATTCGTTATTCTCCACTTGAATTACTACCATAAAAAGAAACTGTAAACCATACTTCTTCTTGAGATGTTTTAATTGCTCTGTTTTTCCTTCAAGAGATTGTAGAATAACATGTAACTGATTATTTATATCGTATGATTCTTGATAGCCAGTGCTTAAAGTCCAATCCGTCTCTTTTCTATATAGGGTTTTGGTGGATACAAGATTCGGATTATCACGTCTTGCAACAACATCATCTTTTTTATAAGTTCTTGTAGGCTCGATACGTAGGGCATTGGTAATTGCTTCAACAGGAAATACATCACCCGTTGCACTAAAATAAGCCATAACTTTGGTTTTATCCAGAATGGTTCCTCCTCTTATTAGTAAGATGTTAATCTTATTACATTATAAAAATTTATGAATGTAAATAGAATTTTTACCCTGCTATTTGTGGGCAGTAAAGCTTCTAATGGGAGGAAAGAAGGTGAGAGTCAATTTTCCATAAAAGCATGATTAGTGTGGGGGAATAAAACCTCACTAGTTTCATTGTATTGAATTCCAGCGTTGGGGTATTCGTTAAAGCTGGATACCTATACATTTGAAGGAAAGAACAATGATACAAAAGTAGGATGCTTAAAAATATAAATATTTGTATGATAAAAACAAAATATATTTTAAAAATCAGAATGTAGAGGAGGGAAAATATAATATGATACAAAGCATATATGAAACTCATTTACATGTAAGAAATTTAGAAAAGGCGATAGATTTCTATCAAAATAAGTTAGGTTTAACATTAGCAAAAAGACTATCGAAAAGACGAGTTGCGTTCTTTTGGGTAGGAGAAAATAAAAAACAAATGCTCGGATTATGGGAAGTACATAGTAATGAAGATTTTAAGACGAAACACTTCGCTTTTCGTGTAGATTTAGAGTTTTTAAAGGGTTCCAAATTATGGTTAGAGAAGTGTGGAATAGAGGTAGTAGGGAGTCAGGGGAAAGGAAATGAAGAGCCAATTGTCCAAAGGTGGATGCCAGCTGCAAGCGTATATTTTCTAGATTGTGATGGAAATAAATTAGAGTTTATTTCTATACTAGATGATGATCCAGATGAATTTGAATATGCAACGTATTTAAGTGAATGGAATGCGGAGCACTAAGAAAAATAAAGTGGAACTTTAATCAGTAGTAGTTTTACAGCTTTGTATTATGTTAAATAGGTAGGAACAAAATAAAATCCTTCAAGAAAAGGCACGTTCTTGAAGGATTTTTTTATGCTTTATATATTGTATATTGCTTGTAACGTATTAATGATGTTCACTTTTAGATATTTCAGCACGTTGAATATAACCATCAGAGAAGCTGAAATAAAGAGAATAGCTACCTCGATTATATATAAAGCCTTCACTAGTCATATCCTCTCCGATTCCATCTGGTTCACCAAACCACTCTTTTAATTCATTGATAGAGATATCCATTTTTACCCATATATATCTAGCGTCCGAAGGGTACATGTCAATATTATAATCTCCGTATACCGCTGTATTAGGTGCATCACATTCTGTACATGGTGCTTGCTTCCAAACATCAGGTACTCCAAATTCTTTTTTCACCTCAGATATATCTTTACCCAATGCATTTAATTTAAATGGACCAAACGTCCCATCTTGTAAAGCTGTTGTTAACATTTGTTTCATTTCTTCTTTTGTATTGATGTTGAAATTATAATCTCTGTTTTTTGCTATTGCATTATAGAAGAATTGTGCATACTCCTCACGTTTCACAAGCATGTTGCCATTGTAATTACCTGCCCCATCACCGTAGGATATTCGGTTACTACGTAGCGTATTTACAAATTTATAAGCCCAATGATCTTGAGGTACATCTTTAAAGTTATTTTCTCCTTTGGATTGTAATTGAAATGCTTTTTGTAATACTACTGCCATTTCATACCGAGTTAATGCATCATCTGGACGAAAAGCACCTGTTCCATCACCTGTCATAATTCCAGCCTGTACAATAGCTTTAATATCCTTTTCAAACATATGATTTTTAATATCGTTAAACATATTGCTCTGTTCATTATTTGCTGTTAAACCTAAATGACGAGCGATTAAAGAAGTTACCTGGCCTCTAGTAATATTATCCCCAAAACCAAATTTTCCATTTCCATATCCGTTAAAAAGTCCTGCTGCTGCTAAGTAATCAATAGCATCTTTTGACCAGTGGTCCTTTGGTACATCTGTAAATACAGTGTTCATATTGCCAACTACTTTATAGTTATTCGTAGTTGTTTGTGCGTTTGCTGTGCCTACCAGCATTGTAGTTGCTAGTGCTGTGGTGATTACGAATCCGAAAATTTTTTTAGCTTTGCTTGTTTTCTTGCCCATTTGAGAAAGCCTCCCCAGTTTAATTTAACTTTATTAAATATACGTATTACACATATACATTTAATACAATTAAATGTATACATCGCAATTATAACATGTAAATGATGATTATTTGTCATTAATTCACTTAATGTGGATAAAATTCCAATGACCTATATAAAACTATAATTTTTAGATGATAAATATTCATTGCTATTTAATTGAAGAAAAATGCGAAAGCTTTTTATAAAATATGGAAATGTTAAAACCCCTTTGATAAAATAGCAATATGCAAAAATAATTATTTATAAATTCTCAATGTAATGAATATTCATGTTTAAATATACGAATTTAACTACGTAGTTATTGTGCTAAAGGGGGAGAAAGATGTTAGATGAATTGTACAATGCCTTTTTAAATGCGTCTGGTTTTACAGAAAGTGCGAGGAAACGAGATCGATATGATGATTTACATGATTATTTAAAAAATCAAGAAAGAGAGTTGAAGCAATTTATTCAAGAGGCTGAATCAGCGAAGAGAGATTATGAGAGTAAAAGTAATGGCTTAGAAGCTAATAAAATTCCGGCAGTTGAATTTGAACAAAAACGTCATGAAAAGGATGAAGAATTACATACATTAGTATCCTATTTTAAAAGTGCATTAAGCGATGTTGGATCTGCAAAAAGTACAGCTTATGCAAAGTATTTGGAATATAAAGCGAAAGCAGAAGCGGAGAAAGCATCAGCATACGCTGCAGCGACCAAGGCTTTTGAAGAAAAGAAAAAGGAAATTGAAAAACTTATCCATTAAGTATAGAAAGAATGGAGGGAATCCACATGAGTGGCAAAGAGGTTGAAATTATAGGAAGTAACACAGCAAGTGCCATTTCTTACGCGCAAAATATTGAAAATGGTATGAAGGATTCTTTAAATCAAGCGAAAAACTTAAAAGCATACGTTACATGTGCGAACTGGAATGGAAAAACGAGAGATGCCTTTTTAAGTTATCTAGATTTAATTATTCAATATAATTCAGAAATGGTAGAGGCATTTGAAGGACATACGAAAGCTTTGAAAGAGTTAGAGAAAAGTATTCAAACGTACGGCGATATATCGGAAGTAAGGGCGATAAAACAATTGTGATGGAGAAATGAGGGATAAAAGAATGGGGAAAGAAATGAACTTTGCACCTGCTGAATTATATGTTCTCGCAGGTGCAGCTGGGGTTACCGATATATTTGGATTGCCAAACCGTGACGCAATTATTTTACTTGATGAAGAATGTGTCACGAAAGCAACTGCGAGTTTAAAAGAAAAAGGCTTACTTACAAGTGAAAATGGAATTACCCCTGCAGCTTTTCAAATGATTGAGCTATTAAAAGAATATGAAAATTGTCATGAATACACGAGAATGAATAATGTATTAATTGGATTTTTAAAAGAGGATAAAGACCGAGTGGCTGTATTAACGGAAATTGAGCCAAATAAAAAATACGAGATCGACTACATACCAAAGCCAGACGTATATTTTTCCTTATTAACACGCATCCCCTTCTTATTGAGAGAACCGAGGGACATAGAAGATACATTTTTCTCAAAGAGAATGACAGAAACAGAACAACAAACATTTGAGGAAAAAGATTTATCAAATAAAGATGTTATAGCGATAGAAACGTATAAGAGGCCTCGTAGTAATAGAGGAGGAAAATGGGAATGTTTCTTATATTTCACTGAAGGAGAAGATTACGTTCAAATAGATGTAGAACGTAATCGATATGACTGGGTGAGCCTCTATGCGGTGAATAAGAAATTGTATGACGTGTTAAAAATGCCGTATAAAAAATTAATTGACCCGAGACAATTTTCGTTAGGAGGTATTGAATAATGCAAGTATCAATGGGAGACGGTGGTTCTGGTGGTGGAGAAGAAGTATTAGTTAATTTTCAAGAACTACTTGATATAGTAATGAAATTAGAAGATATATATAAAATCCATGTAGACGTCATTGGAACGAATATTGAGAGTTTATTAAGCAGTGATTTTTATCAAAAAGGTGAAGCGATGAGAGTAATTGAAAAATATCCTGATATATTACACAAAACACTTGAATTTGCTGAACACTATTCTAGGTCGGCGAGACTTGTAAGGGTCGCATGTGTAGAAATGCTTGAAAAGGACGAACAATTACGTGAAATATTAAGTAAGTTGTAGAAATCACCATACGGCTGGGGGATGAAAACGAAATGGATGTGAAATATAGACCTGAACCATGGCAAAACATGGGGGATGGTATGAATCGAATTACAAAAGATGCACTCATAAAATTACAGCGCGCAAATGAATTATTGAAAAAAATTGATGGAAGAATACGAGATTTAGACTCAGATGGCAGTATACATTTTAACCCAAAAGATCAATCGCAAAAAATCGGGGAATTACTTGATAGCTATTCGACATTACAAAGGTATTGCGGAGAAGCAGGGCGATTGGTCTCTGAACATATAGATAAACCTTTTTTAGTAGAAATGGATAAATTCGCTCAAAAAATGAGAGATACATCTATTCTTAGCTTCGAAACAAATAACCGAATTGGCTCTACAACAACGACAGTATTACCAGATGCGCACGCAGGGTACGGAAGTGTACCACAAACAATAAAAACAAAAAAAGATAAAATAACAATAGAAGATATTTTTAGAGATTCACCTGCATTTGATAACGTACTGAGAGCGGAGTACAAAGAACTAAAAAAACAAAACCCAGATGCAAAACTAAATTATGAAGAATATAAGAAAGTAGTCCCATCCACACGAGGATTTGAATACAAATCGATAGAAGATGAACAGAAAAAACTAGAAATGGTGCGAGACATAGGAATAGGCGTAGGGATCATCATCACAACAATCCTTTGCCCGCCACTCGGAACCGCTGCCGCAGTTGTATACGGTGCTGTACAAATAAAAAGTGGTATCGACGGAGAAGACTGGGGAACACACCGGAAATTGAGCCAAGAAGAGCGGGTAGGAAACATCATTTTTGGCGGATTAGATGCAATCCCAGTTGTTGGAGCAGTAGGAAAAGGAGTAAAAGCATTCAAAGGCACGAATGAATTAGCTGATTTAGCGAAATTATTAAAATTCAAAGAAGGAATGCCTGGTTTTAATCCAAATTTGGGTAAAAATGTGGTACAATCGCTTAAGGAAAATAATCTATTAAAAAATTTAAAAATACAAGGCTGGAAAACCGTAGATAAGATTAATGATGCGGACTATTTCATTAAAGGTTTAGTAGCAAAAGGTGTGGACGAAACAACCGCCTTCATTAGAGGTGAAGAAGTATTACTTGATGGAAGCGTACGTAGATATGGTGGAACGAACTTCAGTGAAAGCGTAAAAGAAGCCCATGATTCCTCAAAGGCGAGCATTCAGAGTAGGATCTCGAATTTGGAGAGTGGTGGGGTTAAGGGTACGGGTGAAAGTGGAATTCCTCCTAGGTACGGTGAGAGAAAGATTACAGATGAAGAATATGAAGCATTAAGAAAAAAAACACCGACAGCAAAAATAAGAAAACAAGTAAATAAAGGCCACAATAAAAAGATAGAAACGGAAGATCAAGCTCTTCCTGGAAAAACTTTTATAGGTTCACTAGAAGCAGATCATATTGTGTCTATGGACAGAATTGCAAGTATGGAGGGTTTTGGTAATTTAACAGAAAAACAACAGTTAGAAGTATTAAATAACCCGGAAAACTTTACAGGATTAAGTAAATCTGCAAACACTTCAAAGCAATCTAAATCGTATGGAGAATGGACACATTATAAAAAGGGAACACCAGATGAGATAGAAGTTAGTCCTGACTTTAGGAGCAAGATGTTTACAAGAGAAAAACAACTTGAAAGAATATTGCAAAAACAAATTGATGATTTTAACAAAGAATAATATAAAATAATATTAAAAAGGATGGGGAAAAAATGAGTTCTAAGTTAGATATATTAAGAGAGTATAATGAAGATATTCAATTGATTAATGCAAATGAATTTAAGAATATAAACTTATCTTTAATTCCTGATTTATGGGTGGAAGTATTTAGTGAACAGGATAGAGAAAAGAGAATCAAGAAAATTTTAAGTATATGGAAAAAATATGTAGATAATAATTTATCTAATACTATTGCTTACTTATCAGAATACCTTGAGGATATTGAACTGATGGTAAGTGAGGACACCTATTCAATCTTGTATACAATAAAAAATCAAGGTGGAGAAGATTTATATTATGAAGGAAGAAATCCTAAAGATAGTTTTAATAATGAGGAATTAGAATCTTCATGGAGAGAAATTCCTGAATCTATTAGGGACTTTTACGAAAATGTTCATAATGGATTTTATGATTACACAAGTGAATCAATGGGATTGATGCCATTAGAAGCTATAACTTACTTTGGGGATGATGACTTAGAGTGGGGGATTATAGATGAATTGGAAGAACCTATAAGGATTAATTTAAAAACATCTTTTGGATTCTTTAGTAATGGTATGGGGAGCTACATAGCTATAGATTATGAAAATTGTAAGAATAACAATGCTACTTTTTGGTCAGCTAAGAGCCAGCCTAAATATAATGTTCACTTTTGGAATTTTGTAGATGAATGGATTGTTATCGGTTTTGAATAAAAGGTTTTTAAAATTTTGATACAAAGTCTATAAACTTAAAGAGATTTTTAGGTTTAGAAACCAAAAAGGAAGGCCAGGAATTATTCGTGGCCTTCCTTTTTGGTTACTTGCATTTTTACATTTTCAATTTTACTTTCAAGATACTCGAAGTTTTGCATTACTTTGTTCTCTAAGCTAGCATAACTAAATTGAACTTTTTAAAGGGTAGTAGCAATACCTTCTAATTGTTCTGTATTCTTTTCTAAGTTTATGAACAATTCTATTTCTCGTCTATCTGAACGTTTGCGTTCTTCTACTAGTAGTTTGTAATGAATACCTCTTTCTTCTTTTATGTTTTTGGTTAAGGGTACGGGTAAAACCGTAAGTGATTATCTTAATGATATGATAAAACCACATGCACATCATATTTTATTTAAAAAAGGCCTTCGTCAGAAGCAACAAGAACTGGTTCGAGAAGGTCAAGAAATATTAAGAAGGTATGGAATAGATTCAATAATTGGTAAAGAAAACCTTGTTTGGGCACCAAATGCTGTAATAGGACAACATAGTCTTGATGCTTTGGAGAATGTCGTAACTCGATTAAGGGCTGTTGAATTTGAGGGTGGTGAGCTTGACGATATCGTTGAAGCTCTTAAAGAATTAGGTGTATTAGCTAGCAGAAGATAATTGAATTTAAGGAGGATATGTTTTGGATAAAAAAATTGTAAACAAAGCAATAAGGAATGCAATTAAATTGGGAGATACTAGTGAAGTAAAACAATTAATAGGTGATGATAATGAAATTTTAAACACAATGACTTCATTTGGCACGTGGTTACATGTAGCTGCCAAGAAAGGACACCTTGAAATAGTTGAGTATCTAATTAATAAAGGTATAGATATTGATGCTAAAGGTGGTACATTTGATGCTTCTGCATTAAATTTGGCAGCAGGAGAGGGGCATTTGGAGATAGTAAAGTATTTAATAGAGACCGGCGCAGAATTAGATGTGAGCTTAGCGAAAAGAAATCCATTATTTGGAGCAATTTATGGTGGGCATAAAGAAGTAGTTGAGTTTCTAGTTGAAAAAGGAATAGATATTTCAATTAGATATACTGGAGAGAGTATTAAGAATATGGATGCATATGAATATGCTAGAGAATTTGGGCAAACAGAAATTGCTGAATATTTAAAGCGGAAGATGGATGAAAAAAAATAAACTGTTAAAAGAGTAAATACTCCTATGATGGTTGTACCATCATAGAGTATTACGTGCAATGATAGAATAGAAAACGAAGTACGAGCTTAGGTGCGATGACATTTTACTTGGTGGCGATAAACACATGGATTGTATATTAAACTAACGAGCTCGTACAAACTCGTAAGTTTTAACGTAGTAGTTTTCACCACATATAAAAGGTGTCATACTGTAACTACAAAACTTACAAATTTATGCTACTTAAAAACGTATAAACTTAAAGCACTTGATTGTCTATTTGAGGCAACAAGTGCTTTTTAAATTGAAAGGTATTATAAATTTATAGAAATTATTTTTATGAATTAAAGCTAACAGAAATTACTAGTATTATATAATTGAAAATACATTAGCAAAAGGTGTGGACTCCGTATCCCCAATCTTTAAAGGTGTAGAAATACTGCCAGATGGAAGTGTTGCTAGATCTGGAACGAACTATAGCGGGAAATTCCAAGAAGCCCATGATGCCTCGAAGGCGAGTATTCAGAGTAGGATCTCGAATTTGGAGAGTGGTGGGGTTAAGGGTACGGGTAATAAAACTAGTCAGGTTCTGGATGATATCATTAGGGACGGAAGTCATCTGCTTAAAGATGGAACATTAAAACCAGATGTTAAGATGTTAAGTATCAAGCAGGTGAATATGAGTATTTATATGAGACAGACAACATGGGGAGACTTAAAGAGTTTAATGCAGATGACTTAAAATTAACAGAAAGAGATAGTAGATTGTCACATAAATCGAATACACCAGGAAAAGAACCAGGAGACCACGCTGGACATTTAGCTGGTGATAGATTTGGTGGGTCTCCAGATTTAGATAATCTTGTATCTCAATCGAGTAATGTGAATTTGAGTAAATACAAGAAGTTAGAAAATCGATGGGCTGCGGCTATAAAAGGTGAAAAAAAGGTTTCTGTTAATGTTAAAGTTAATTATGAAGGAAAATATAGATATGATTTAGTTTATTCAAATGATGAAGAACTATTACCGAATGATATTTTTGATTTATGGTTTGAGGAAGTGGAGAAAAGTAATTGCTAAAGTGAACCTTGATGGGCTATATGCCTCTCAAGGTTTTTATAATTTTATACTGAAATTAAAAGCTTATAGTAAAAAGCGAAGCGTACGGGTGAAGTGAGGAACCTAGATAACATTCCGCGAATTGATGAAATTGAAGTAAACTGTAATTATAAAACTAAATTCGATTCAGAGGAATTTGCAAGACAGTTAAAAGATCAAGAAAAAGGTATGAATGCATTAACTGTATATGAGTACCAGCAAAATCGGAAGCGATTTATTGATGAAGGTAGAGCAATAGAAGGAGATGCAGCACAACAAGCAGCTAGTTGGTTGAAAACACAGGTAGCACTTCATAATCCGGATCAAATAGCAGGGGGGAATCCGTTGCATATTGGTGGGCTGGGAGATAAAAGGATAAATTCTTCACTAGGTAGTCAATGGCGGTATAGAATTGATATTGTTGATGAACAAATCAAGGAATTGAAAACAGTTTAACCTTAGAACAACGGAAAAGTACGTATTTAAATGTTAAATTTACATAGTAAAGGAGGAATGTCAATTGAGTATTTATAGTGATTTTAAAAAAAATAGTAAAGTAGAAGAGTATACAATAAATAAGTATAAAGAATACCTTCCTAAAGAATTGATTGAAGCATGGAGAATTTATGGCTATGGGACTTTTATGGATGGCTATTTAAAAGTAATAAATCCGGATGATTTTAGTTCTTTAGTAAGCGACACATACTTAGGGAGTAAAGGAACAATTCCTATTTTTACTACATCCCTAGGTGATATTATAATTTTTGAGAAAGATGAAAATCAAGAGTCGTATATAGTGATGATTAACTATCGGAAAGGTAAAACAAAAGTGTTAGCCTCAAAATTCTCTTTGTTTATTAGATTTTTAGAGGAAGAAGCATTTAAACAAAGGGCATTAGGTTGGTTACCTTATCCAGAGGCAATAAAACAATATAATGAACCAGAGTATGAAGAATGTTTTGGTTATACACCTTTACTAGGGCTTGGTGGAGAAGAAAAAGTAGAGAATTTAAAAAAGGTGAAATTGAAGGAACATATTCTAATTATTACTGAGTTTATGGGCCCTGTCCAATAATAGAAAAAGCAGCATGTGTTTTGATCCTATGCGAATGGATATATAGGATTAGTTTTAATAACTTATACTTACTAATTCATTTGCACATATGTCAATGTCCGTATTGCTAAAATTAAATATACAATAACTCATAAGAAGGTTAATGAAAATAAAGTATATGTTGTGTGGAAAGAAAAAGAATAGGTTGTTAGAAAGTACGTACTTCATGATGGTTGGACCAAATGATAGTAAAGAAAAAGGAGTACGAGTTTTGGTGAGATGACATTTACTATTTGGATGATCTAAATACCGATAAAGTCACTCATAAGTGGGAAACTGATTCAGATTTACCTGGTGAAGATAAATGGGGAAATATAAAATAGTTACATGGCTTTATTTTTAGTATTAAGGAGGATATAAATGAAACCTAATTATTTTTCAATTTCAATGTACCCCACAGTATCTTTTAACGAGGAAGAGATACTGGGGCGTCTTCTGGATGTGTTTGAGTCAAATGAGAAATTTGCTCCTACTCATTGGGGCAACTGTGAAACAATACGGGTAGAATATAACCGCCAGGAAATTATTAGAAAAGTGATTTCGGAGCGTAGGGTATCTGAAGTTCACTTGTATCGTGATAAATCTGTAAACTATAGAGGGAGCTTTCAAGTTAACTTGGGCCATGGCTCATTTTTGGAGTTTGAGTTTCAAAAGTCTGTACCAAAAAAAATGTGGCCGGATTTTTTTGAACTATCTGATCAAATCGCAGAAATTGTGAAACCACTTTATGGAGTGGCGCAAATTTGTTGGCCAGTACCCTATCCGTGGAATACGGAACGTGAACGTTTGCTTATGTGGATGAATATATCTTCACTACCTATACCAGTCGAGTTTCTTCCCAACGGTCCCTTGGGGCTAGGAGCTAGAACATATTTTGGTAGTCATGTTTTGGACATGTTTGGTAGAGATTTATTGTTAAAGAGTCCAGGAGTTATATCGGAACTGGATTGGGGTGGTATTTGCATAGATCTTTTAAAGGCCCCATTAGAGGCTGATGGTGATATATTACTAGATAGTTGGTTACATGTAATGGAATATTTAGAACCAGCTCAAGTAATAGCTATACCAAGTTTTGATGAGGATCGGATGGGGGTATCTTATTCTCCAAATGTCGTTTGGGAGATTTATCTTAAAAGATAAATCAAAGGAGATAGTAATAATGAAGGAGAATAGCAACAATAGAATAAAAGTCATGGAAATATTAAATATTAAATCGATCTCAATACAATGATGAGGTTATAGATGGACTAGATATGAGTGATTTAGATCTTACTTTTTCAGATTTTTCAGAGATGAGGGCAGAGTGTATCATGGCAAAACGAGTTCTGTTAAGGGCGTCTTCATTAATGAGAGCATCTTTTTTTGATTGTGATTTTGAGTTGGCTGATTTCAGGAGCTGTAATTTAGAGGAAATGCATATTGCAGATTGTAGATTTGGTGAAGCTAATTTCTCTAAGGCCAATATGAAATATGCAAAGGTAAATATAACTAGTTGTTTTGAAACATGTTTTGATGAAGTTGATTTTTCATATGGAGAATTAGTTGGAACTATATTAAATGATGTAAATGTAAATTAATTGAAAATTGCAAGGGATTATTGGAGGTGTAATGTGAAAGCTAATAAAGCATTTGAATGCGTATGTAATCTAATATCTGAAAAGTATTTAGATAATGGTTGGAAGTATTCTAAGTCTGGTCATTGGATGAGTAAAAAAGATAAAAATTTCATTTATAAGGTACTCTTTTATACAAGTTGGAATAATATATCTGATAAAAATGTAGTATTTTATGGTGAATGCGCAATTCTCCCTTTAAAATCTAAAGATAAAATATTTCATATTAATACACGTCAGTGCAATGTACCAAGCGGTCAGTTATATTGGAACATTGCAAATGAGGAAGAGTGGGAGCGGACAGTTAACGAATTCACTAATTGGTTAAATAGTGTATTTATGCCAATTGTAGAAAGGTGCACGAATGATTTGAACAACTTTGTAAAAGAGGTTGTTGAAAGGGGTTTTTATCCTCAAAAGGGTTATATGGTAGATATAAATTTTATATTAACACACGGGTCGCGCGAATTGGCAGAGGAAGCTATCAAAAGATACCATAATAGTTTGGAAGATTCGATAAAAAAAGAATTTAAAGACAACTATGAAAGTATGGTGTGTGGTAATGAAGCAGTTAGTACATATGGTAATAACATGATGAGAAATTACACTAATTTTAGAACTATCATAGAAAATAAAATAATTGTTACTTTATAGTATATAAAATAGTTTGACTTAGTAAGTGATAATTGGTACTCCAGTTATCGCTTTTTGTTTTAACTAAAGGGTACGGGTGAAACTCCTAAGATAGCTGAAATAAAAGAGAAAGATCTTAGGAAGCACATTATTAAAGGGAAAATGGAAGGAAAGAACTTGCGCCAAACGTACGCTATATTATTGAGGACGGTTATAAATATACAACAGATGAACTTGGTAGAATAGTAGATGTCGAGGCGGAAGGATTAATACTTCAAAAAGGAAAACGAAACACAGGAATGCAAGTGGCTGCAGGAAGAGAAGATAGATTGCCTGATGATGATTATGATGATGGTGGGCACTTGATAGGAACGCAATTCCATGGATCCGGTCATATTGATAATTTAGTCGCTCAAAATAAACAAATTAATCGTTCGGGTGTAGAATGGGCTAATGCATTAGGTGGAAAGCCTCCTAAAAAAGTATCAGTAAAGATTGAACCAGTATACTTAGGTTCATCGCTAAGACCAAACTTATTTAAAATAAAATACCAAATTGAAGGTCAACGTAAGGTAATACGTGAAATACTTAATAAAACAGGAGGTTGATGTAAAAGTGTTCGAATTAGAATTAAATAAAATCTATCAAAATATAGCTCAAAAAATAAATGATACAATTCCCGTAGAATGGGATATCTTTTATTTTAATGCAGAGATTCATAACCAAGAGGGTGGGGTATTATTCTTTTTCAATACCCCAGATAGATTAGATGAATATATATATTCCCATGATATACCAGATGTATTTAATGTAAGTGAAAAAGAATATGATAAGAAATATGATGAATTATTTCATTTAAGTATAGAGTTACAGGAAATATTTACAAAAAATAATCAGGAACCTTGGTATTCTTTTGACATGATTGTGACATCTGAGGGTAAAGTAAAAATTCATTATGGGTATACTAAATGGTATCAATCTACTTTTGGACCGAGTGACCGAGTGAATTATTTTGAATATAAATATTTAGGGAAGAAACCTAGTAATGAAAATGAGCGAAGAAAATTCGAAGAGATGAAAGAATATGAAGAGCAAAATAAATCTTAAAATATTTTTTGTTAAATTAAGGAATGCATAATTACCGAGTAAACATGTAAAATATCCAAATTAACTAGCTTTAGTTGGACTATTGAAAAAAAAGAATAGTGACGGATTAATGTTACTTATAAAACATATGAAATTAAAGAACTTGATTGTTATTTTGGACAACAAGTGCTTTTTTCATAGATGTATTTAAACTTAATGAATAATGCGCGGTATATATTAATAAAAGAAAATAAATTGTTAATATTGTATAATTGAAATTAGAAGAGCAAAAGGTGTGGGTTATACCGAAGAGTATTCTTTGAGAAATGATTTATTAACTCTTATTGAGGAGTGTGAATATGAAAGTTAATCATTCTGACTATGGAGGTTTTATTGTTTCTAAGAATGTTGTAGCCGGAAAACCAATACGTTATACATTTAGAGAAAAATCAGAAGTTCCTCAATTAAATGGGTGGACTATTTACTCTTCAGAAGATAATGATGAATATGTAAATGATTCTAGTAATTTTCAAGTTTTAGGAGCAAACTCTGTATTAGAAATAGCCCCAGTTATGTTAGAAATTTTTGATGCTCCCTATGGAACAGACCTATGTTGGTTGTATAAAGAAGGTGTTCATGTAGGATTTTATGATTTGATAAGTGAAGATGAGAAAGATATTGTTCAAATTGTAAAAGGAAATTGATGCTATTTTGTGAGTTCCTTGATCACTAACAAAAATACATTTCCAATAAGAAAAGTCAACAGCGACGTTAGGAGAACGTAATGGTCTGTTGACTTTTTTTATAGTGTCATTTCATGACAAGATTTATTTATCATCTTCGTTTAAGTTAATGGTTTCTTTGTTTTTACCAGCAATTCGTAGATTATTCAATTTGTTTTTACGAACTTCAAGGATAGCTTTTCTCATGTCTCGTTCGATTCGTTGCTTGTAAAGAAGTTCTGTAAATGCTCTAAAGCATTCATTGCCACTTCCAACATGCACTCGAATCAATCAATCTAAATAAAAAAGCTCGCCTTTTTCATTCTTATTTTTTCAACAAAAACCGACATTCGCTCGCAAATCCTCAATAATATTAATTTCATCGGCAATACCATTGATATTATAGTTTGTCGGCTTGATATTTTAAGATTCCCAATATTTTAAAGGGAATGATGTTAAGATTACAATGAAACTAGATAAAAGTTTATATATTAAGCTAGATGATATACAGTTTAAAAATTGAAAAAGGTGAAGTGCCAAGAGAACTTTTTACTCCACAATAGCTTGATCAGATTGAAAAGGGAAGAGCTAGAATAAAGGAGGTTACTTGGCACCATCATCAGGTTCCTGGAAAGATGTAATTAGTATTAGAAGATATTCATGGGGCAGTTAACCATATTGGTGGAAATAAATGATGGGGAGAGGGTATGAGATGAGAAAAGATTTAGAGTGGGAATATGCTGATGCAGAAGTATCAGAAACTAAGATTAAAGAAATTGGATTACAATTAGGCTTCCAGTTACCTCAAGATTATATTGAGTGTGTAAAAATAAATGGAGGTGCGAGTGTATTACCAGAAGAATTTAATGTAGGCAATGTAGAGCGTTGCTTTGGCAGTTTATTTAGTTTTGATGAGGAAAGTAGTGAGTACATTGTTAAAAAGTATGAAATATACAAACCTACGCTTCCGCAAAAGATTTTCCCTATTGCAATTGATCCAGCAGGAAATTTAATATGTTTTGACTATAAAAATGCCAAAAGTAACCCTGTTGTGGTATTTTGGGAACATGAGAATGCTGGCGAAAAAGAAATGTTAATGCGTCAAGAAGGGTTAACAGAAGCACAAGTAGAAGAACTGGCAAGAGAAAATGTATTTTACATTGCAGATACATTTACTGATTTTTTAAGTAAATTACACGATTAAAAAATATAATGATGAATGAAAAATAAAGTTTATGTGAAGTGGATAAAAAATAATAGGATATTTGAACTATATACTCCATGATGGTTGTACCATCATGGAGTATTATGTGTAATGATAGAATAGAAAAAGAGGTACGAGCTTTGGCGAGATGACATCTTACTGGAGGCTGAATATAAATTATGGAATGTATATTAAACGAACTCGTACAAACTCGTAAGTTTTAACGTAATAGTTGTTACCACATATAAAAGGTGGAAGAGAAATTATGCTAAGGGATAAAATCAAAAATGATATATATTTTAACGAATTTATCGATTATGAGGAAAAGAGAATAGAAAAGTTTTTAATATTGGTTGAAAAGGTTATTGGGGAAAGAGGCAAAGGTGATAAAGGTGTAAGGAATGGATATATAGCGCTACAGGGATATCATTTTAATAAATTAAGGGCAATGTACTCTGCGGGTTGTTCTATTCAAACTATTCGTGATTTTTTACCTGAAGTAATAAATATAATGGAAAAAGTGTGGAATAAAGAAAGTGGATATATACGTATGTTATGGATGATATCTATAGCAGTAATGCTAAATGTTGAAGATAAAGAATTTAATAGACTAATAGCGATGGTAAGGAAAGAAGGATTAAATGATTATTTGATTAATTATTTTATTGCTTTTAGAAATGGTGAGCCATCAGATTTTTATGAGCAAAGTGAGTTTTATGTAAAAGATCCATATTTAAAATTAAAAGAAGTAATTGAGAGTAATAAAATTTCACAAGAGAATGCTATAAAAAATTTAGAGAAATATATAAAGGAATATTGGTATAAGGGACATTCAGAAGAAGCATGGTATGATGCACATGAAAATAAACATGACATTTATAGTGGTTACTGGAGTTTTGAAAGTGGAGCAATCGCTAAAATTTTTAAATTAGATGACTCAACCTTGAAAGATAGTTCATATTACCCTTATGATATGGTGCATTGCCAAGAAAAATAAATATTAGAATCCACAGTGATAAAATTTTATACTGTGGATTTTTTAAATTTGTGTTTAAGTACCTACTAAGGATACGTGGGAAGTAAAGGACCTAGATAACGTTCCGCGAATTGATGAAATTGAAGTAGACTTTAATTACGTAACTAAATTCGATTCAGAAGAATTTGCAAGACAGTTAAAGGATCAAGAAAAAGGTATGAATGCATTAACCGTATATGAGTATCAGCAAAATCGGAAGCGATTTATTGATGAATGTAGAGCAATAGAAGGAAATGCAGCACAAAAAGCAGCAGGAGAAAGAGCATTAAGAGATAAATTGAATAAGGATTAACACTTAAGGAAGTGAATGAATGAAAACTCAAGCAGTCCTATATAATCCAGGTCAAGTCGCTGAGGAGATTCAGTATTTATGTTCTCAATGGAGGATTGAATAAATGTACTAGATGAACAAATTTGAAAAATATCTTCGAACGTGAATGAAGAGCAATTGAAAAATATCTATTTGAATGTCAAATTAACAAATTGAAGGAGGGAAAATTTTGCATACCTTAAAAATAATGAGTGAATTTAAACTGGAACAAAAAGTCCCTGAAAGTATAATTGAAAAATATTCTAATACACTTCCTGAATCATTAACTGGTATTTGGAAAGAGTATGGATTTGGAACGACCTTGAATGGATTTCTTAGGTTAATTAATCCTGAAGATTATTTTGAAATTGTGAAAGAAACATATATTAGACATCAAAATACAATACCATTATTTACAACAAGTATGGGGGATATCCTTTTGCTTGAGAAATATGGTGATAAATCATATATTATTCAATTAAATTATCGTAAAGGAAAATCAAAAGTCATTGCTTCTAAATTTGAGCTATTTTTAAGGTTTCTTGAGGAAGAAGAATATTTAGAAGAAGACATGGAATGGAATCCTTATTTAGTAGCCATCCAAAAATACGGAATACCAGCTTATAATGAGTGTTTTGGTTATATTCCTCTTCTTGGATTAGGAGGGACAGAAAAAGTAGAGAATCTGCAAAAAGTTAAATTGATTGAACATATTTATTTAATTACGCAGTTTATGGGGCCGATTGAATAAATGATTGTAGACCAAGAGATTATTTAATGGTAGTCACCTTTATTTTAAATAAGACTTATTTCCCGTAGCAAAAGGCTTGGATAATACCCCATTCTTCATAAAAAATCAAGAGGTATTACTTAATGGAAGTGTACGTAGATACGGTGAACGAACTTCAGTGAAAGCGTAAAAGAAGCACTAAAGAGGAATCCTAATGTTCGAGTAAAAGATTTAACTGTAAATGTTATAAGAACAGGAATTAATAAGAATAAGCCTGGTGAAATTACGTTCAAGTGTTGTCCACATTGCTCATATTTATTGAAGGAATTTGAAATGATATCGGAGGTTTCTAAATTTGGAAGATAAAATATTAAATGGAGAATACGTTATGAATAATGGCAAAAAGTTTGGAGAGGATTTTGGATATGGAGGAGATGAATACGATTCTTTTATAGTAGAATATGATCGAGACAATAATGAGCATATTTTTACTGGAATCATTTATGACTGTTATGAGAATGGTAATTTAGCAAATTACTATATGGTTAAGGATGGAATTAAAAATGGAGAAATGGTTAATTTTTATCCAAATGGACAAATTAAAGAAATTAAACATATAGAGAATAATACTTTAGAAGGTATACAAAAAGAATTTTATGAAAATGGTGTTATAAGATTAATGGAACATAGAGCTTTAGGGAGATTAGTGAGTTTTAAAAAATATGATGAAAAAGGAAAAATAGTAGAAGAAATGAAGGAAACAAACAATGAAATCTACGATGTCAGATACCATAAATATTGGGGAAATTGGATTAGAACGCATACCAAAGTAGAAGAAAGATTACATGAAATGCAAAACGATCGATTTGCAATTAAAGATATTACTTATATAAATTCGGATCATGAGGGACTTCGAAAATATATAGTAATTTTAGCACTTAATAGCGACGGTATATTTGAAAATAATCCCCCTTTCATTGAGGATTTGCTCAAAGTAACCATCATGCTTAAAGAAGAACTAGATAATAAAAATTTTGTCATAGATTTAACCAATAAGACTGGAACATTATACACAACTTGGTTATCATCAAAAGAAATTAAAGAAGCAAATAATATCGAAGATCTTGTAAAAGAGAGATTTCCTGTGAATTAAATGTAAAATCCTTTTTATGTTTGGTATTTGATGAGAACGCACAATATTTGAACGTCTCAGTCCAAACCCATCAACTTAATATTTTTATAACAACCCATTCTAAAAATCACATGTATTTTTGTTTCGGGATGAATAAGGATAAATTTGGAATAAAGGTATACAAAGGGGGATTCTCTACAACTGTAATACATGTTATCATATTATTAAAATCCCTAAAATTTCCTTTAAGAACAAAAATGAGCTTATATTTGTTTATTTATTTTATGTTACAGTTCCATATGGTAGTCAATTAAAAAACTTTTAAATAGGAGTATACATAATGAAAGCAAAGAAACTCGTAATGTTAGCAATTCCAGTTATGTTATTAGTAGGTTGTGGGACAGATAAAGTAGACTCAAAAGCGAAGGATAAAGTAGAGTCTAAAGCAGAAACAAAAGAGAAGTTATCGAAAGACATTTATCCAGTACGTATGACTAGCTTATCATCTGAGTTAATGGGAAAAATCACGAATATAGTAGAAGTAGCAATGAATAAAGAAAAGGATGAGAAAACTTTAAAGAAAGAAGTCCTAAAACAAGAATCTGAGTTACAAACAATCATTGCTAAGTTTGATAAGATTGAACCACCAAAAGAGTATGCAAAATCACATAAAGATTTACTAAAAGCAGTTGATTGTTATAGTAAAGCTTACTCAAAACAAGCTAAGTATTTTAAAGCAAATGAGAAGGATATAGACCCTGATAAGAAACAGGAAATCACAGAGTTAATCGAACGAGGTAATAAGTATTGGATATCAGGATTCCAACCTGTCCAAGACGAAACATCTAGAGTAGGCGCTGTGAATGCAAATAAAGCTGTAAAGGATAAGCAGAGTGCATTGGGGGATACGGACTCTGACACGATAAAAAGAACAGATGATGCCCCTAAGTCAAACGATGTATCTAATTTAGAAGAAGTTACGAAGTATAAGCAAGACATTATAGACAGTTCGAATGCAATTGCAGATACAATGCACTTAATTGAAGGAATAGCAGGTTCAGACATCAAGGCTTATGTACAGAAGAAAAGTGAAATCCAACTAAGTGTAGGTGGAGCAAAAGCAAATGCTAAGAAACTAAAGGAATTAAAAGCACCTTCAGGATTTGAGGGAGAACAAAACGAGATAAAACAATCCATGCAATATTATGAAGATGCTTTCCAACTTCTATTTGATGCAATAGAGCAAGAAGATCAAGCTAAACTTCATGAGTCAATGGGTAAGACACGTATAGGTGCAAAGATATTTGATGAAGCAACAAAGGGTATTGCAGATAAATCAAAATAATAAAGGGAATATGTAAATGAAACGTAAATTGTTATCTTTAGTTGTTCCAATCATGTCATTGTCAGGAATAGCTTGTTCTAGCAAAGACGTTGCAGAAGAAAAGAAGACTGATAGTTTGCAAGTAGCTGTAGATTATCAACTCAAGCCCCCACTGAGATGAAACATTTCAGTGGGGGCTTGAGTTAGAACGATAGGTCTTTTCGTCTATCGCTAGGAAGTTTGACGCTCTAGCATTCATGCCACCTTATGGTAATGCCCCAAGTATGTTTTTTGTTGGTACTAGAAACGAACAATCGTTTCCCCACTTGCACTATCCTTTCGAAAAACGGTAGTCCTGTTGTGATAATATCAAGTGATAAACCCGATTTAAATGGGATTCCTCCTCAACCAAGACTTTGGGGAAGAATAGTGAAATTTATTATACTGATCCAAGTAGTGGTAAAGTGACTCACATATGGAACTATAATCCGATTCTACCTGGTGGAGGTCAGGTTATGCCTGTACCCTCAAAGCCATACCCAGGGTTAGGGTGGATTCATCATCCTGAGAAAAGCGCAGGAGTTTGGGGAAATGACCAAAAATATGCTGAACGATTAGAAAAGTAAGGGTGATTATTTTGGTAATGAAGGATGCTATGAGCAAATATTTTAATTTAAGAAAAGAATATTTTGATAAAGGGTTAGATTTTTTATTTAAAACGCCATACAGCGAAGAAGTGGCTTCATTTATATATAAGGGTGAAATGGATGATGAAAAAGAAATTTCATGGAAACCTATTGAAAAAAATAATAAGAATGATTTAACGATGATTGAGGAAAGGTTTGAAATTAAACTGCACACTTCAATTGATGATTATTTTAATTCTTATTGGTTTGCTGATTTAGATGGATTTATTGGTAATCATTATATTAGGCTAGAACCTGTATTACCAAATATTGAATTGGATTCCTTCGAAAGTAATTTAGAAGGGTATAAAAACAATCATAATAAGGTTGATAAGACTCCGATAGGTGTAGAGGGGAACGGTTTGATAGTTGTGTTACATAATGTAAGTGGTAAGGTTGAATTGGAGAATTTTGAACGAGGTTCGTTTAAAGCGATTTCGGATAGTCTAGATGAGTTGATTTCTAATTTAAAGTTACAAAAATAATATACTAAGAACATTTATATGAAAAAATGTCTGATATGAAGTGTAGCCTAAGTGTTAGATGCAATTGGACTGCAGTTTTTTATAGAAAGATGTAATAAAAGATCAGGCTAAGACCTACAAAATTTATGCTATTTAAAAAACATATGAACTTAAAGTGCTTGATTGTCTACGAAGGCAACAAGTGCTTTTTTTATACAAAGGCATGTTATAATTTTATTAGGAGATTATTTAGATTATATAAATAATTTAAATTCAATGAATAGAAACGATAGATAACATCATAGTAGGATTTGAAAATATAGAAACTACCTAATCGAAGCAGACCTTTATGTTCTTAATCAAGTAGCTGTTAGGGAATTGATGGTATGGGGTATAAAAGGATAATTTATTTCTTAGGTAATCAATGGCGGTATAGAATAGATATTACTGATAAACACATTGAGAAAATAGAAAAAAGCATGACACCAGAACAACAAAAAAATACTTATTTGAATGTAAAGTTAATACATTAAAGGAGGAGTTTAAATGGAGCAATATTTGAAAGATTTTAAGTTACATAATAAAGTTCCTAGTGAAACTATTGAAAAGTATAAAAACTTAGTACCAAATGAAATAATAAATTTTTGGAGTAACTATGGATTTGGTACATTTATGCAAGGGTATTTTAAAAGCGTAAATCCAGAGGAATTTAAAGAGATTTTGGAGGAGAGTAGTCAAAGATATAAGGATTCAATAGTATTGTTTGCTACGGGTATGGGAGACTTGGTTATTTGGTCAGATGGATATGTTAGATTACTTAATTACAGGTATGGTATAGTAAAGACCATTATGTTTACATTTGAATTTTTCTTTCAAAATATTGCTGATTTAGAATTTAGAGATGAAGATTTATCTTGGCAACCTTATCCCGAAGCGCTTAAACAATATAATGAGTTAGAGTATGATGAGTGTTTTGGGTATACACCTCTATTAGGGTTAGGTGGTGCAGAAAAAGTAGAGAACTTAAAAAAGGTCAAATTGAAGGAACATATTCTTATTATTACTGCTTTTATGGGGCCAGTAGAGGTATAAGGTTCGTTCTAATGAATTAGACTTACTGCTTATTTTATATTTTACAAGCACATATGAAATTAAAGCACTTGTCGATTAAAGACAAGTGCTTTTTTAATAGATAGGCATGTTATAAATTTAATTATTTTTATGAATTAAGGCTAACATATATTAGTAATATTATATAATTAAAAATAAACTAACGAAATATTTCGATAATAGACTTTCTTTTATTAAAGGTGTAGAAGTATGAATTAATGAAAGTGTAAAAAGAAGTTTTTGTGGCCTTTAAGGAAGGTATTCAGTATGCAGAGTAGAACCTCGAACTTGGAAAGTTATGTTGTTAAGGGCACAGGTAATCTTGTAAAAGAAGTAGCTTCAAAAAAACTGTTACCAATAGAAGGTGACATAAGAACGTATAAAAATCTAAATAAAGCAGAATCAGTTAGCTCAAATAAAGGATGGTTAAAGAAAAAGTACTTGAAAGAAAGATACAGGAACAGATTGACGACTTTAATAAACAAAGAAAAATGGGAGATGAATAGTAGATGGATCAAAAACTTAATTATTTAAAAAGGTACAATAAAAATGTACGAATATTAACAATCGATGAAATTAGTAGACTGGATGATAATGAGATACCAATTGAATGGAGAGAACTGTTTTATAATGACGATATTAAAGGGAGAATTGATTTACTTCTGAACATATGGGGGGGAAATGTAGGGACTGAATTACGGAATACGATCTCCTATCTAAATAAACATCTAACAAATGTTGAAATTATGGATGTAGAAGGGACTTATTCGATTTTATACACAATAAGAAATTCCAAAGGAGACATATTATATTACGAAGGGTGTAATCCTCAAAAGGGACAAAAAAACATAGAATTAGAGGATGCATGGGATAAAATACCTGCTTCAATTCGAAGTTTTTATGAAAATGTTCATGATGGATTTTATTACTATGCGAGTGAATCAATGGGCTTAGTTCCACTTGAATCAGTAACATATCTTGGGGACGAGGATATTGAATGGAGTATTATTGATGATTTAGAAGAGCCTATAAAAATCAACCTAGATTCATCGTTTGGTTTTTTCACTAATGGTATGGGGAGCTACGTAGCTATAGATTACAATAATTGTATTGATAACACTGCTACCTTTTGGTCTGCAAAAGTAAAGCCCAAATATAATATCAGTTTTTGGAGTTATGTAGATGAGTGGATTGTAATTGGTTTTGAAGCGTAACTAGGTAAAGGTGGTTTTATCATAGTATTTGTCCACGGTAATGACAAAGATCTTGGTGATAAGGTTTAAATTATAAAATTACCATGTTTAGTAAACTTTCATGAGTGTGCTCCATAGGGGAATTTCCGAATAATCCTATTTTAACTAACAAATCCTTCAGTTGTATGTATAAAATGTTATCAGGAATTGGCGAAAGATAAAGGTCCACTTGGTGTGTTAAAGCGATTCAGTTAATAATCGAAGTAACTTTAGAAATTGACGAAAGTATTAAAGTAAATGGTAGGCTTAATCTAGAAATAAGAAATGGAAAGTAAGTTGAATAGTTGGAGGTTGATTATGGCTAATATAAACTTCGATAGGTTAACAGAAGACGGCAAAGTAATATTTTTTCTTGGACTTTCAGAAAAAGTTTTGTCGGTATTTTCTCAAAAAGAAGAGAAAATTTTTGCCCAAGAAGTAATATATAAGTGTTGGGAGTGGGTAGAAGATAAAGAAAATATAGGGGATATTCTTTATGATTTATTGGATAATGAAGAAAATGGTATAACTATAATTCAAGAGATGTCAGTTAATGAAGTAGATGTCATAGCATGGAACTGCATTATTGATGCAGTTGCTTACACTAGTAGAAAAGCATTTGAAAAAGAAGGTGTCAAATATTATCCAGAACCAATTGCTTTAGTTGATGACACATTAGTAAACCATTGTATTGAGTGTTTTGAAAAGTGTATAGAAAATTCAGATGGTTATATACAGAGAATAAGTTCTTTATTATATGGTTACCAGGATGAGGAAATTGCGAGTGATTTACGAAAAAAAATCCTTACCATAAACAGTTTATGCAACACGAAAAAGAAGGTACGATAGCAGAATTTGAAGACGCTATTAATAAAGAAGGACTAAATGTAAAGTTAACGTAGTGGAGGAGTATAAATGGAGCAATATGTAAAAGATTTTAAGTTACATAATAAAGTTCCGAGTGAACTCATTGAAAAGTATAAAAATATAACCCCTAAAGAAATAATAGATTTATGGCAGGATTATGGATTTGGAACATTTATGGCGGGGTATTTTAAAAGTGTCAATCCAGAAGAGTACATTGATATCTTACAAGAGAGTAGCCAAAGATATACGGATTCTTTAGTTTTATTTGCAACAAGTATGGGGGATTTAGTCATCTGGGCTGATGGTTATGTAAGATTGCTTAATTTTAGATACGGGGTACTTAAAACACTTATGCCAAACTTTCTATACTTTTTTAAAAGTTTGGATTCGGAAAAATTTCGAGAAGAGTATTTGAAATGGAAACCATATCCAAAAGCAGTAGAAACATATGGAGAAGTGTCTTATGACGAGTGTTTTGGATACATCCCTTTGTTAGGGCTTGGTGGAGCAGAAAAAGTAGAGAATTTAAAAAAAATCAAATTGAAAGAACATATTCGTATTATTACTCATTTTATGGGGCCAGTTCAGTAATAATAAGGAGCATGTGCCTTAATACTATGCGACGAATATAAATATATGAAACTAATGAACTCGTACAAACTCGTAAGTTTTTACGTAGTAGTTGTCAATACATATAAAAGGTGCCATAGTACTCTAAAACTTACAAAATTAATGCTATTTAAAAGAGATGAACTTTGAGTACTTGATTGTCAGCTAAAGACAACAAGTGCTTTTTATTTTAAGATTACAACATAGGGTACGGGTAATGTACTTAAAGGCTATTATCAATCAAGATCAAATGGAAAATGGCATCGACCTGTTGGGGAATACGCCTGGGAAAGGCTCCAATACGGGGAGAGAAGTAAATGGAAAGAATGGGAAATTCAATTTCATCGAAAATCCGTACAAAAAGTGATGGTGAAAATGAAGGAAAACATCCAACTCTAAATACGCCGGTTAATAATGCTGTTTTTAAAAGATATTTTGATTAATATGACGCACAAGGTTTGCGAGGAACTCAATTAATTCACCATCCTATTGGTGGTGGAGGACAAGCGGCTGAAATACCGAAACCTTTACATCCGGAATTTGGAGGAATTCGTACTGCCGAGAAGCGTTTAGGTATATAGGGTAGTGATAGTCCGTATGCAGAGATGCTCCAAAAACTTCTTAATAAATAATAATTTTTTAAATGGAGTGAATTAAGATGAAGGCAGAGATGCTGAAATATTTTGAACAACTTATAGAAGTATGGCATGGATTTAATAATTCATTGCCTAAGGTACCATGGAATGAGGCAGTTATACCGACTATATATGAAGATGAAATTGACGAAGAGGAATATATATGTTGGAAACCTGTTGAAAAAAATGTAATTCATGATTTTCTAGATATAGAGGAAGGACTAGGGATTATTTTTCATGAATCAATTAAAGAGTATTTTAATTCTTATTGGTTTGCAGAATTGGCCGGTTTTTATAAATCGTATAATATAATACTCGAACCAGTATTACCAGGGATTGAATTAAATAATTTTGTTGTTCAATTAATTGGTTATAAAGAAACTCATGAAGATAAATTAGATAATATACCATTAGGTGTAGAAGGTGAAACTGGTTTTTTGATAGTAATTGATAATAATACGGGTGTAGTTAAATTAGAAGACTTTGAAAATGGAACGTATGAAATTTTAGCTGATAGTATTGAACAACTTATATTAGACATTCAGTTAAAAAAATAAGTATATTGGATGGGGTTTCAAATGATACAAGTACTAAAATAACAAAAACATAAATTTTAATATATCATTTGTGTAGGATATAAAAGGTATCGTGCTGCTATTATAAAGCTTATAAATGTATGTTCACCCAAAAAAATGAACTTAAGGCAACCAAGTGCTTTTTTTATTAGTGCATGCAATGCTATAAAATTATTTTATATGAATTCAAGTTAACAAAATTTGCTAATATTATATAATTGAAAATATATTAGCAAAAGACATGGACAATACCCCATTCTTCATAAAAGATCAAGAAACATTACTTAATGGAAGTACACGTAAATAGGGTGGAACGAACTTCGGGAGAAAGAGTAAACAATAAAGGAGATATGTAATGAAAATAAATGATGCCGATTTTGGCGAACTTGAGTTTAATAATTATGATTGGATTGGATATAAAAACATTGATTTTTTTGGGAACGAAGTTAAGGTGACGTTAATAGTTAGGGGAGAAGATGATGGTCATTTTGAGAAAGAACAATATACGGCATATAACTTTTTAATAGAAAGATGGCTACAATTACAACAAAGTATTTTAGAGTCTATATTAGATTATTATAAACAAAAAAGAGATGAACTTGGTTACGATGTTGAGCCTAACGAAAGTTATCCTTTAATAGAAACAGCTACTCAAGTTCTTGAAAAAATAACCTTAGTTGGAATTTTTATTCCGGATAATGATCTTATCGATTTTCTTGATATTGGACTTACATTTGACTGTACGTGGGATATGGAAAATGGATTAGGTCTTTGTCTTATGAAAGGTGAAGTAACAGAGGTAGGTTATCAGGATGTTGTACTTTAAATTTTGAAGCCTATTTTTATAGAGACAATAATATTGTTTAATTATTCATTCGTAATATATGAGCTGCAGCTTTAAAAGAAAAATCACCAAAAGAAGTAACAGTTAAGGTTGATGTAATATACTTTGGGAATGATATGAGTCTATACAAATTTATAGTTACTTACAATATAGATGGTAAGCCAGGTAATGCAAAATTAAAAATTTTATAAAAGGAGGGAAATGTAGTATGAAAGAGTTTGAAGATAGATTTAGTGAATTGCAAGCTGATATGATATCCATATGTATGGAATATGTTGAAGATAGAGCGGATAAAGTATATATTTACGCTTCATGTGAAGTTACCAACATAGGAGCTAGTAATATTAATACAAAATAACTAGGAGGATTCAAATGATAGAACTGAATTTTTAACTATAGGCAAAAAGTATGTATTAAATGACGATCCTATTACTAATAATGATGAGAAGAAAGTTTAATAAATAGTTTGTAGGTTTATGTATAAAAGAATGTGTGAATAGAAAGGTAGTAGAATTATGAAAGAGAAAGTATCCATATGGGTTGGAAATTTTGAGAGTAAGGATGAATTTTTGAATTATACAAATAATGAATATACAGAAGATGGAGATAGTATATCTTCTAATTTCGAAAAGGACTTTAATTTGATTTATTATGATCGTGATTTAGTTGAAAAGGAATGGGTTAGTCAATCAAAAAATAATATAAAGGATTTATTGAAAGGTTTTTCTTACGTTGATCAATTTATTCAACGATTTAAGTATACAAACTGTGAAAAGAAATTTAACGCAGCCATTTTAATTTACAATATGGGATACAATGCTAAGCAAAGAAAGGTTAAATATAAAAGTAACGAATTAGAATTTGTTGGAATTTATCAATATAGTATACCTATTGATGATAGATGGTAAATTTAAAGTTGGCTATAATTATGAGTATCTTCCAGAGGTAAATTCGTATGAATGACAATATGGGAATATACAATTTAACCTCATACCTAAATCTAATTTCAAAAAGAAATATTTGGACATTCATGAAGGGAAGAAAGTTTGAGTACAGTGGATTGTACTAGTACTGGATTGAGCATATTAAAACTTATAGTAGATTAATACAAATTCATATTAGTTTAATAATCAATGTAAAAAGATGATGTAATACATATACTATTAGAATGAAAGCATTAGGAGAGGCAATTTATGATAATAATGAATAATTACTCCAAGGTAGGAACATATATCATGTTAGAAAGTAGCGGATATTCAATAGTCGAAAAGAACAAGGTAGAGTTGGTTAGACAAGGTGTTGGAGGATTTAGTGAAGATGGGCAGGTAGTTGGTATATATATTAAAAATAACAAATTATATTTTTTCTATAATGGACTTTCATTTGAAACATCGATAGGCAATTTCATTTGTGTAAATAGGTATATTTCCAAATATGAAAGATGTTTTAGTGTAACAATAGCAGGCCGAAATATCTGCCATATAGTTTACGAGCCTTTTATTGATCCGGGAATGATCTATTATGATGCAGATCCTGAAGAGTTTGATGTGTTACTATACTTAAGTAAATTATTGAAGAACGAGGATTCTATTAAGAGATTTTTGTACGGAATGGAAATGCTAAAAGAGCAGCATAAAGAATAGTGTTTTGGGTGTGGATACAATGAACTTTAAAATGTAGTACCATTACGAGTTAATTTGAATAACGCTATAAGAAAATTATCGGCATCTTTACGGAGAAAAAAAGAAGTTGAGATAAGGGGATTAATATGCAAAATATTCAACTAGCTAAAGGAATTCGTACAGCCATTAAGCAAAATAATGTTAAAGGTGTAGTTGAGTTAATTGGTTCAGATACTGAGCTCTTGAATATGTCGATGAGACCGTTTGGAACTTTTCTTCATGTTGCAGCCACACATGGAAAGCTTGAAATAGTCAAGCGACTTATAGAATTAGGTGCTGATATAAATAAGCGCGGTGATGTATATGGTGGTGGGGCACTTAACCAAGCGGCTTCAAAAGGACAGTTTGAAATTGTTAGGTATCTATTGACTTGTGGAGCTGAAATGGATACGAGTGAACCGGAAAGGAATCCTTTGTTTGGTGCTATTCAGGGTGGATATATAGATATTGTAAAACTTCTGATTGAAAATGGAATTGACATTCACGTTAAGTACACGGGAGAATATATGAAAAATATGAATGCGTTAGCATTTGCACATGAACAAGGGCAAATAGAAATAGCGAATTTATTGGATGCTACTAAAAGAGGGGCATATAAAGATACTGGGGAAAATGAAAAAACTGAGATTTTAGATTATATAACAGAACAATTCGGCCCCATTGAGGATACTATCAGTGAAATCATACCCGGTAGTAAGGTATCAATTGATATTCAAATTATATTGCCATCAAAAAAACATGATTTTATAACTCTTGTGACTACTGGGATGAGTGATTTTGCAATGGATGATTCGGAAGACAGTAAGGGATTTAAGTATGCTGAATTAGTATTAAAGTTGCCTGCAAATTGGCCAATAAACAAAACAGAATTGACGAACAAAGATAATTATTGGCCTTTGAAGTGGGTGAGAATGGCTGCTCACATACCTCATAAATATGATGGTTGGTTAGAGGAAGGGGTCATTCTTCCAAATGGAGAACCTCCAATGCCATTTGCTTCTAATACAGAATTATCATGTATTTTAATCGGTAGATCTAAAGAGGTAAGAAGTTTTGTAGATTCAGAAAATAGAATGATTAATTTTTATACTTTAATACCTATTTATACAGAAGAAAGAATCAAAGCTTTACAAAAAGGACATGAATATTTAATAGGAAAATTTGATGAATGTGGTGTTTCAGATGTACTTGATATTAAAAGAGAAAACATTGGATTAAAAGAACAAGACTAGAGGTATTACATTTACTTGTTATAATATGTTTGATACGTAAGAATATTATGCCAGTATCCATTGACCATGGATGCTGGTTTTTTAACAGATATAAAAAATTGTAAGATTGAGTATATGTTTTTGAATGAAATTGCTTTAAAACTGGGGTATGCTGTAAATATTACTGGTAAAATTATATCATTTAGATAAATAGATACGTGTGATAGTTGTAGCAAAGTAATAGCTGAATTTGCTAATAAATATAAGAATATTGAATTGGAAGTTATTCGCAATAACGATGAAAGACTTAAACTATAAAAGAGGAGTGATATCATGGAAGACTGGGAATATAATGAAATATTTGAGGTGATTAACGAAGACTATAATGATTATTTAAAATTAAATAGGGGACATGATTATGCAATAGCGAGAACTGTTAATGAATATATAAATGTTGGAAAGGTAGAAGACTTTATTGTTGATACTGCTGTAGGTGAAATATTGTTATCCAAAAATAAGGTCTTTATTGGATATGTTGAAGGGATAACAAAGAGATTAAGTATGTTTAAAGATTTAGATGTTACAAACGAACTGACACATGAAGAAATAGTAGACTTGACTAATAGGGTAGAGAAAGTACTAGATGGTCTTAGTAAGGTTGAGATAGATTATAACCTTTATTTCGAGTAGTTATTTGCGAAATTGAACAAGGATATTTTTAAATTATGAATTAATGATGTGCTTTTTATGGATATTTACTTTGGACAACATGAAAGATGATATGCTGAAATTCAGAGCCCATGAAGGTAGTACCATCATGGAGTACAATGTACGATGATAGAATAGAAAACAAAGTACGAGCTTAGGCAAAATGAAATTTTACATAGTGGTGAATATAAACACATGGAATGGGCATGAAACCAATAAACCCATAAGTTTTTACGTAGTAGTTGTCAATACATATAAAAGGTGCCATAGTACTCTAAAACTTACAAAATTAATGCTATTTAAAAGAGATGAACTTTGAGTACTTGATTGTCAGCTAAAGACAACAAGTGCTTTTTATTTTAAGATTACAACATAGGGTACGGGTAATGTACCTAAAGGCTATTATCAATCAAGATCAAATGGAAAATGGCATCGACCTGTTGGGGAATACGCCTGGGAAAGGCTCCAATACGGGGAGAGAAGTAAATGGAAAGAATGGGAAATTCAATTTCATCAAAAATCCGTACAAAACGTGATGGTGAAATAGAATTTATGGCAAGTGATAATAAATGGTATCCTCTAGATCAAGCAGATATGACTCATTTAACTGATGTAGTTTTATGGTGGAATAGTACATACAGGTAGACATTATGGAGTGAAGTCCCCAGCGGTTAGAGAATGGATGTTAGACTCCAATAATTATGTATTAGATCATGATAGTTTAAATCGATTCGCAGGTACAAAGTTAAATGAAAACTACTTGCCAACAAATAAATAATTATTGGGAGGATTTATATTGGAACTCAACGATCAAGTGTATGACCGAATTGTGAGATTATGTAACAAAGGAGATGCTTTTGTTGAAAAAGGAAAAGATGATAAAGCAATAGAGAGCTATATAGCTGCTCTGGATTTGGTTCCGTTACCGAAGACCGATTGGGAAACAAGTACATGGATTTATACAGCATTAGGAGATACTTATTTTTTAAATTGTGAGTATGAGAAAGCAAAAAGTAATTTATATAATGCACGAAACTGTCCGGATGGTATTTCAAATCCATTTATTTTACTGAGGCTTGGAGAGAGTTTATTCGAGTGTGGGGAGCTTGATAAAGCTAAGGAGTATCTGTTAAGAGCTTACATTTTAGAAGGCTATAAACTCTTTTTTAATGAGGATGATAAGTATTTTGAATTGATTAAGGATATGATTTGAGGAGGATAAATATGGCCATTTTACAATCACCTATAAAAGAAGAATTCGAAAGTCTTTTGGAAAAAAGCAATGAACAATTTAATAATGGTAACTATAATCATTCTATTGTGTTATTAGAAGAGGCATGGGATATAATACCTGACCCTAAAGGTATTTATTGTGAAGAGAGTTACCATTTAGTTAAGGATATTATCTCCACTTGTTTTATGCTAAATGATTTAAAAAAAGCAAAAGAGTGGGCAGATAAAATATTTTTAACTGGATTTGCACGTATAGATTCCGGTGATAAGGAATTTATTGCAGGAAAAGTTTCTTTTGAATTAGGTGATTTAGAAACCGCAAAAGAATTTTTTAGTATTGCCAATAAAAAATCAGAAGGTAGATGTTTTGGGAATCCGAAGAATACTAAGTATCTTAAATTATTAAAAAGTTAAATGTTTAGCTGCGTAAAAGGGCAAGATTATGCAGGACATTTGGCAGGTGATAGATTTGAAGGTTCACCTGAAATTGAAAGTTTAGTTTCGCAATTAACTGATGTGAATTTGAAGAAATATAAATAAGTTGAAAATAAATGAGCTGCAGCTTTAAAAGAAAAATCACCAAAAGAAGTAACAGTTAAGGTTGATGTAATATACTTTGGGAATGATATGAGTCTATACAAATTTATAGTTACTTACAATATAGGTGGTAAGCCAGGTAATGCAAAATTTAAAATTTTATAAAAGGAGTGTAATGTAGTATGAAAGAGTTTGAAGATAGATTTAGTGAATTGCAAGCTGATATGATATCCATATGTATGGAATATGTTGAAGATAGAGCTGATAAAGTATATGTGTACGCTTCATGTGAAGAAGATATGATTTCTAGTAGTTTCTTTTATTTCATTAACAATAAGTATGTAGAGTGTCACAAGGTTAATGATGCATTGGAAAATGGAGAAAAAAGATATGATGTATCTCCAGAACAAATGTTTCAGGTTCTACAAATTATAAGTGAAGATATCGAAGGAATTGAAATGTTATGCAAAGAATACGAAAAAGATATGCCAACTGAGATGAAATTAATATACGATGCTAAGAGTGGTAAGTTTAAAGCTGAATATGAGTATGATTTAATCCATACAAATGATGATATAAAAACGGCGGATGATTTTGCTGATGAGTGGTTTGAGGAAGTGAAAAATAATAACCTTTAAAAAATCAAAATTAATAGATATATTTAAATTGAATTAATAACTCATGAAAGTTTGAGCATTCATTTGTAGAATAGCGATAATACCAAATTCCAGATAAAGTGCAATTGGTATCAACCACTTAGATGAAAATAAATTATGGGGAGATGGTATTAGATGAGTCATATAGAATGGGATAACCCAGATAAACTTGTTAGTCGGCATTATGTGCTAGAGGTAGCCCGAAAAATGGGCGTTCATTTTCCACAAGATTATATTGAATGTGTACTTGAAAATAATGGTGCAAGTGCAGAACCCGAAGCTTTTGATGTAAACGAAGTAGAGCGGGTATTTGGCTCGTTACTTTCTTATGATGAAAAACGCATAGAGAATATATTAAAGATTTATGAAAATTATAAAGGAACAATTCCTAATCAGGTTATTCCTTTTGCAATTGATCCTTCAGGAAATTTGATCTGTTTTGATTATAAAAATCATGAAGAAAATCCAATTGTCATCTATTGGGAGCATGAAGGCGCATGGGAGAAAAAAGTGTTAATAAAAAGTGAAGGGATTACAACAGAAGAAGCAGAGAAAGTTGCAAGGGAAAATGTATTTTTTGTTGCTAATACGTTCACAGAGTTCTTAAGTAAATTACATGATTAATAGAAAGTTAAAATGAAAGGGTTATTTCATAATTAATTAGAGGAATGGGGAAAAATGAATCAAAAAAACCTATTAAATTATTAAAAAACTGGTGCCTGTATTGTTTCAAAAAATATAATTAATAAAACAGGAAAATTGAAACGGATATTGAGAGAAAATTTAATAGAAGCAGCAGATGATGGTTGGAAATTATTTTCGAAAATTGATGATGATGATTATATTAATAATTCTGAAAATTTAGCGTTGTGTGATTTTAATGCCGTAGCAAATATTGAACTGGCCATTCTGGGAATATACGAGCTACCAATAGGTAGTGATTTACAATTAGTTTCTGAAAATGGAAAAATAAGATTTATTAATAATTTAACTGGTGAATAATTGAAATATTTAAAAAGAATTTAAGAAGCTGATTACACTATATCTAAAACAGTGTGCCTAATTTATTACTATTAGAACATAGAAAAATTGGAAAGGAGGATTAATATGGAAAGTCCAGGAGTTGTTTCTCTTTGGTTTGGAAATTGTACTAGCAAAATGGTGTTAAGAAAGTATGTAGAAATAAAATATGATAATGAGGGGAACAGAATCCCTTCGTGTTTTATGACTGATTTTCAAATAGATTTCATTGAGTATAACCAAGACTTATTAGAATGTACATATAATGAACATGTTACATCGTCTTTGTCTGAATTACTACAGAATGCTTCGTATTCTGAATTAATTATAAGTGAACTTATAGACTTTTATGGTGAAAATTTAGAAGAACAATACAATACTGTCATTAGGTTATATGATTTTGAGTATGAAGAACTTGTTGAAGAAGCAAAACTGGATAGTAGGAACTTTAAGTATATAGGGTCGGTAATTTATGAAGATTAGAAATTTAATGTAATGACCACGTATATATATTACACCGGATTAAATGTATTAAAGTATTTTTTGAAGTAAAGAAAAGCCTTTCTTTTCAAAAGACAAAAGGTGCTTTTTTACATAGGTAATTTTGGAGGTAGATAGGAATGGCTTATGTAACAGGTGAAAAAGGTATCTTTATACAAAAATTAATGGATAAGAGTAATGAAGAGTTTGATAAAGGGAATTTAGAAGAGTCTGTTTTTTTATTGGAGCAAGCATGGGGAGAGCTTCCAAATGATAAAATAACTTATGATGAAAGTTTTTTAATAATATGGGGTATTTTAGATATCTCGATTATATTAAGTGATGTTGAACGGATGAAAAAATGGGTTGATAAAATATTTGTCGCAGATCCTGAAAGAGGAGATACAGGCGAACGAGAATTTTGGGCTGGCAAGGTGGCTTATGAAGTAGGAGATTTCTCTAAAGCTAGAGGGTATTTAGAGATAGCTAATAAGAAATCTAGAGGTAGATGTTTTAGTATAGAGGATGGAGAGTATTTGATTTTTTTAAAGAGTTAATGAAATAATCTCCAATCGACTAAATTGAAGGATTTTAAAATGATATCGGGAGTTTCTAAGTTAGGAAGATGAAATATTAAAGGAGGTTTCACAGATCTTATAAACAATTTATTTATACCCTCGGCATAGTAGTCCTGCAAATACATATTCGGATATAAATTACTTTATTTTGACTGTATATACAGAATCTTCATATGAGGTAAAGAAAAAATAACAATATCTATTATTAATATTCTTGGCTTAGTTTGTTAGTAAACAACCAGATACAAAAGAATACATATAAAGTATAAATAGGGATGTAGTAAAAATGACAATGATACAATTTAATTCTTATCATCAAAAAGTAGAGATAAAGAGAAATTTAGAACTTATTAACTTAGAACATAAAAAAATTAGAGAGTATGTAAATTTTGATGTATGTTCTTTTGAGCAATTAGATGAATTTCAAGTAGGATACAGTATTGACACCGATGGAAACTCCCTTGTAACCGATGAGGAAGATACTTGGGACGCAAATTGGATTGTTATTGCATATGAAACGATGTGTGGAGATCCAATTATTATTGATTTAAGTGAGGAAAGATACCCTATATCTTCCATCATGCACGGAATGGACAGTTGGAGTGGTGGCGATTTTCTTGCAGATTCGATGGACTCATTTATTAATTTTATGAAAGATATAGGTGATTTTCTTACTGAGAAACAAGAAGGTAAAAGAATGATACAAACTAAAGAATTGGAAATATTGCTAAATGAGTTTTTGGAAAGAAATAAATTTACTGATTTTGAAATATGGCACTCTTTATTAAGTCCATTATTTGATATTGCAGAAGAATATGAGCAAACAATGGAGATAAAAGTAAAAAAGATGAAGGAAGAAGGAAAGAAAATAACGGAGATTGCTCACATGCTTAATATAAAACCTAAAGAAGTGTATGAGTATATTAAAAAAGTTTAATAGAAACTCTTCACTTTTAAGAGAATAATCAAGCACGATGAATGGAGCAATACAGGCAGAAAATGCTCGAATTTTTATAAAGCCGAAACAAAAAATCTGCTGAAGAAGAATCCATTTTGATCAATCTTTTTTTCAAAATGGATTCTTTTTATTTATTGTAAAACCTAGGATTAAGAGTTGTTTTTGATTAGACTTTAGGGCATTGGGTTTCGAGGCAGCTCTGCATGAGCAAAGATACTTACAAAAAATCAATGAAATTCAAATGAATATCCATAAGTGAATACAGTATGGAGAATGGGACTGAAGGACGAAGGACGCGGAAGGTGGATACAGGGATGAAGTATGGTGAAAATACTAAGTTAGTTGAGGAAGTTATCGAGTATATACAAAAAAGAAGCTTATTTGATAGGAATGATATAAAGTTACATGAATTATTACATGACATTGAAATGATTCATGATTTTGATAAAGCACAGGAATTGGCTTGGTCTCAAGATTTGGATGTTACCCAAATCGTTTGGGATGATATGAAATCGGATGAAAGTGCAAAATTATTAGAAGGAACTTATAACCCTAATATGGAATCAAAAAAAGAGATGTTATATGAAGTTTTTTCTGATAACTATAATTATTATCAGGCGTTTATTTCTATTGATCATATAAATATTCTTGAAGAAGTAGAAAGAGATCTTGAGATGTGTGCACTAAATCGTTTAGTAAATGGAAAAGTGGATAATTTTTATGAAAAGGTATTTAAGGTGTATAAAATGGGAGGATGGAAAGGTGAGTACATGAAAGGGAAAATGATTGTCTACTTACCAAATTAAAAATGAAGGCTTACATACCGACATACTTTATGAATTTCATGAACTCTATTGCGAAACGATTATAGAGAGAGGACAGGCGATACGTTTAAATATCTTGATAGTTTAGGAGGGATTATTAAATGATTAATTTATTTAATATTCCAGATTTGATAGAAAAGTCAGCAGCGAGTGATATTGAAATTCAAGCAGTAGAAAATCGCATGAATGTTACATTACCTAATGTATATAAGGAATTATTGAGATGTACAAATGGCTTTTCAATAGGTGGTGGGTTACTTATTTATGGTACGGAGCATATTGCAGAAAGGAACGAGGTTTGGGAAGTAGATGAGTATGCGAGGGGGTATGTCTCAATTGGTGATGACGGTGGGGGTAATGTATTTTTAATGGCTCAACATGCAGAGGAAAAAGAGGTGGTAGTAACTGATTCTGGGGACATGAATCCAAGCCATGCTACTGTAATTACCACTGATTTTAAAAAATGGGTAAATAGTGGTTGTGTAAGTGAAATAGAACAGAAAACGATACATAAGTCGTCTGATATTTGTAATATAGTGTTAGTGAAAACTCCTAGTGAAGGTTTGAAAGATGTAATAAGAATAAAGAACGTATTAGGGCTTGAGATTTCCGCAATTGATTTGCTAAAGGGTTCAAAAAATCTGCCTTATATATTAGTAGAGAGATTTCCATACGGGAAGGCGAAAAAACTCATTGAAAAATTAGCAATTGATAGTACTATACTGAGTATAGAAACTACTGGAAAAAACAGTTAATATCAGAGGGTAACTTTCATACGAATAGAGAAATCGATATGGATCCAAGGGAGTAAATAGGGAGAGTTAAAAATGATTATAAATGATGCAGTTTTTGGTGAGATTGAGTATACATATGGATGGGTTAAGGACATTAACGTTGAATTTTGTGGAAAAGAAGTTGAAATAGCATTGATAGTAAAAGGTGAAGAAGACGGTAAGTTTGATGAAGGACAATATACTGCTTATAATTCATTATTGCAAAATTGGGAACAATTGCAGCAAGTTTTTTTACAAGCAAGAGCGTCAACAATTAGGGTATGATATTGGATTTAATGAAAATTATCCGTATATCGAAACTATTGACCAATTACTTAGGAGAATCACTTTAGTTGGAATTGTAGTCCCATATGGAGATATTCATGAAGAGCGAGATATTGGGATAACTTTCGATTGTACGTGGGATACAGAGAATGGACTAGGAATACGTCTACTAAATGAAAAAGTAGCTGAAGTGGGGTATCAAGACGTTGCCATTTGAATTTTAATCTAAGGAGTGAAAAAGTAGTATGAAAGAATTTGAGGAAAAGTTTAGTGAATTGCAAGCTGATATGATATCTATATGCATGGAATATGTTGAAGATAGAGCGGATAAAGTGTACGTTTATGCTTCGCGTGAGGAAGGAATTATTTCGGGAAGTTTCTTTTATTGCATTAACAATAAGTATGTAGAACGTCATAAAGTAAATGATGCATTGGAAGATGAAGGCGGCAGATATGATGTGTCTATCAAAAGACAGTCTATGGCATTGCGCATTATATGTGAAGATATTGAGAAAATTGAAGAATTATGCAGAGGGTATGAGCGTGACATGCTAACTGAGATGAAATTGATATATGATGTTCAAAGTGGCAAGTTTAAAGCTCAATATAAGTATGATTTAGTATATACGAATGACGAAGTTAAAACAGCTAGCCATATTGCTGATGAGTGGTTTGATGAAGTGAAAAATAATAACCTTTAAAAGGGGTACAGTAATAGTTATATTTTAGTTAGATAGATAATGAATGGGAGGAGAAAATGGAGAAATCAGTATTAGAAAAAATAGAATTAATTAAGGATATTTTAGGTAATAATCCATTTTGTTTGCTTATTGGTGAAATTATAGAGGTAGAAAAAATTTTTGATGAAAAATTAGAAGAAGGCCCATTGAAAGATTATAATTTTATTATAAAAAAATATGAAAGGTTGAACGGTGGAGTAATTACTATATATGGTCATCTAAAACGCGAAAGTATTCAATTTTATACGGAGGACATGCCAGGTGGTGCTGATAAGTGGATTTGTATAGGGAAAATTGAAAGGTATCCATTGTTTATTAATAAGATGAATGGAGAAGTTTCTTGTTTGTATGGAGATTTAAGTAATCAAAATTTTATTATTGAATCATATGGTGATTTTAATAATTTCTTACAACATTTTTATGTAGGAAAAAAATATTGTGAATTAGGTAATAAGTTTGTTCAATTTAGAGGGATTAGTGAAACTGTTGGTAGTAAAGAGGATGATTGGTATCAGTTATTAGAAAGTAATAATTTATTATAATAGATTAATTGAACGTATTATGAACATAATGATGTGAAAATATGTGATAAATTATAATAACGATGTTGTAAAAAGGAGGAGAAGTAAATGGATTTTAATGAGAAAATCTCCATTTTATATAAAATGCGTTTTCTAGAGAATGAAGGGGATGATATTGAAGTTTTTGAGAGTATTCTCAATGAATTAGCGAATGAAGGGACAAATGATATAATTTCTGATCTTTGTATAATTTTTGAGGATGATATTGCTGAGCCATCAGCGGGTGACTACCTTATTGAAACGATTTTTTATATTGCTGAACATTCCGGGGTAGAGGAAGGGCTATACAAATTAGCTATTAGTATTCCTAAAATGTTACCTCATGCAGAATTCTGGGCGGAAAGAATTCATCGGACACTTTTACATTCAAAAGGTTTAGTCGTATCGTATATGAATGTTTTAGAAAATATAAATAGTTCAACAAAGCAAATAATTAAAGGAATTCTTCTTGAGATAAGAGAGGACGACCCAGATTTATATTTAGAACAAGTAAATTCAATCTTAGGGAAATTGTGATAAGGA
Source organism: Bacillus cereus group sp. RP37 (assembly GCF_040459695.1). NCBI lineage: Bacteria > Bacillati > Bacillota > Bacilli > Caryophanales > Bacillaceae > Bacillus > Bacillus cereus group sp. RP37. The sequence goes on from NZ_JARVHP010000001.1 coordinate 2,188,689, forward strand.
GATACTATGGAAAAGATAAGTGATTTTATATGTTTCGAAAAGTCGTCACAAGAGATTGTTGAAAAGTATACAGGTAAAGTTCCTGAACAAATAATAGCTTTATGGAAACAATATGGATTTGGAAGTATGTTAAACGGATATTTAAGGTTGATAAATCCAGAAGAATACTTAGATATATTAAAGGAAAGTTATATCCGTTATGAAGAGGCTATCCCGGTTTTTACAACAGGTATGGGAGATATTCTTGTGTGGGAAAATAACTATTTATTATTACTTAAGTATCGAAAAGGTACGGTAGATGTAGCAGGTGGAAAATTTAAGTTTTTCTTTAAAAATACGAAAGATGACTATTTTTTAGAGAAAGTATTGGATTGGATGCCTTACAAACAGGCAATACACAGGTACGGAAGCCTTGAAATTGATGAATGTTTTGGTTACACACCGTTACTTCCATTAGGTGAATCAGAAAAAGTAGAAAACTTACAAAAGGTTAAACTTATCGAGCATGTTTATTTCATTACTCAATTTATAGGTCCAATAGAATAATGAACGAAGAAACTGGAGGCAAGATAAAGAGGCTTTCAGATTTATTATTTTGACAAAAGGATATTACTGTAAGGGAGTAAAGTAAATGAATGTAGAGAACGTGGAAAGTATTTATCAAAAAGTAGTTATGCAGTTAAACAGTATTATTCCAGAACCGTGGGAAAAAGTAATGGTATATTCAGAAGTTGATGAATATAGTGATTCGACGGTATTTTTCTACTATCCAAAAAATAAGCAGGAACCGATATACAGTTTAGATATTGAAGATATGGAAGGGATTGATGAAGATGAGACTGATCACCAATTAAATCTTCTTGACAGTATCTTTAGAGAGTTATGGGAAGAATTTAAAAGAAATAAGAAGGAACCATGGACTAATATAACATTTGAGTTATACTCTACTGGTAAGTTTGATGTTGAATTTGATTATACTTTATTAGAGGAAGAAAATAATTATAATTATTATGAGAGATTACTTATATGGAAGTATAAAAAGTTAAGAGTTTCTCCTGATGAAAAGAGAGAAAGTGATGTGAAACTAATTAGAGAATATATTCATACACAAAAATGATCTTTACTAGGGTTATAGATATAAGGTGTTTGAAAATAGATATCCTATGATAGCTGTCCTATCATAGGGTAGGTGTCTCATTTTTTACTGTATCGAATATCTCATCTCATACGTTTTTATACTTATTATCTATGGTTACACACAACTCATCGTTTACTCTTGCCAACAATCTATTTTCCTCAATGATTCTCACCGAATCATCTTTCATGTATAAATTAAATCGAGCACGTAATTCCTAGTTTGTTTCAGGAAATACGCTTCATTTCATAACAAGTCATTGGCAAATCCCAATAATCAAAATTCGGAAAATTAAAATAAAATGTTAAAGTATGTAATTATTTGTTTTATAATGGAATTGTGTTTTGGTAAGAATATTTTAAATGTTTGTAATCTAAATCAAACAGGAGGTTGTAAATATGGGGAGGAAATATGTAATTAGGATTCTAGCTTTACTCTCTGTCATATCTCTTTTCTTTAACTTAATGTTACCAAAGGCTAGCGCAGAAATTGAAAAGATTCCATCATTGAAAACAACAGCTACAAACAAAGCTGATGGCGGAAAAGAGATGCATGCAAAGGAGTCTATCACGATCCAAGACAAAGTAGAGTACACTAACTTAGTTGTTGGTAAAGAGTATACTGTAAAAGGTAAACTAATGAATAAAGTTATAAATAAGCCATTATTAATTGAAGGAAAAGAAGTAACAGCTGAGACTAAGTTTACAGCAAAAGAAACGAATGGTTTTGTAACATTAGACTTTCCTTTCGTTGGTGCAGAACAACAAGGAAGAGAAGTGGTAGTGTTTGAAGAACTATATGAAAATGGTGTTTTAGTGGCAACTCATGCTGACATTAATGATGTAGGGCAAACGGTTCGATTCGTAGAACCAACAATCAAAACAACAGCTACAAATAAAGCGGATGGTGGAAAAGAGATGCATGCAAAAGATTCCATCACGATTCAAGATAAAGTGGAATACAAAGATTTAATCGTAGGGAAAGAATATGTTGTAAAAGGTAAACTAATGAACAAAGTTACGAACAAACCATTATTAATAGATGGAAAGGAAGTAACAGCTGAGACTAAGTTTACAGCAAAAGAAAAGAACGGTTTTGTAACATTAGACTTTCCTTTCGTTGGTGCAGAGCAGCAAGGAAGAGAAGTGGTAGTATTTGAAGAGGTATATGAAGACGGTGTTTTAGTGGCAATTCAATCTGACATTAACGATGTGGGGCAAACGGTTCGATTTGTAGAACCAACAATTAAAACAACAGCAACAAACAAAGCAGACGGTGGAAAAGAGATGCATGCAAAAGATTCCATCACGATCCAAAATAAAGTGGAATATAAGGACTTGATCGTAGGAAAAGAATATGTTGTAAAAGGTAAATTAATGAACAAGGTTATGAACAAACCATTATTAATAGATGGAAAGGAAGTAACAGCTGAGACTAAGTTTACAGCAAAAGAAAAGAATGGTTTTGTAACACTAGACTTTCCTTTCGTTGGTGCAGAGCAGCAAGGAAGAGAAGTAGTAGTGTTTGAAGAGGTATATCAAGACGGTGTTTTAGTGGCAGTTCAATCTGACATTAACGATGTAGGGCAAACAGTTCGATTCGTAGAACCAACAATCAAAACAACAGCAACAAACAAAGCAGATGGTGGAAAAGAGATACATGCAAACGAATCTGTCACGATCCAAGATAAAGTGGAATACAAAGACTTAATCGTAGGAAAAGAATATGTAGCAAAAGGTAAACTAATGGATAAAGCAACAAAGAAACCTTTACTAGTTGACGGTAAAGAAGTAGCAGTAGAATCTAAATTTACTGCAAAAGAGAAGAATGGTTCTATCACACTTGATTTCACATTTAATGCTTCTAAACTACAAGGTAAAGAAGTAGTAGTATTTGAAAAACTATATCAAGATGATATCTTAGTAGCAATCAACGTTGACATTGAAGATGCGGACCATACAGTGAAGTTCAAAGTGGAAAAATTAGAAAAAACACAGCAGGAAAAGCCGCAATTAGAGCAACCTAAAACAGGAAAAACATCAAAAGCTGGAACATTACCAGCTACAGGTGGAAATATGTACTTTACGTGGTTCTCAGTCGGGGCCGGTCTTTTGTTATTAACTCTTGGAGCAATATTATTTATGAAACGTAGAAATGCATAATAATTAAATAGTCTTTTAGACAGAAGATATGGATAGGAAATATAGTCATAAAGAAAGGCTCTCTTTTGATTCGTTTTTTCAAAAGAGGGTCTTTTCCTAGTAACATACTGGTTGGTAAACAAAATGTTACTAAGGAATAGATGTATAGAACTAGATACAAGTAATAGTTGAGGAAAAAATATTGTTATTTTACTAATGGGCTTGATGTATGATTACAAAAATTAATGAAAAATGGCGTTGAAGCAGCATTTGACTTTAATCGAGAGAATACTTGTAAATAAAATAGAATTCAGCCTTTTTTCCAGTATAAGGGGGGATAGTTTGTGGGAAAAGATGAAATTGCAAACTTATTAGACAGTATGTTAGATAAAGAATTAGAGGATTTAGATTCCCCTTCAGATAATGATTGGAGGGAACTGGAGAAAAAATTTGGATGTCAATTTCCTAAAGAATTTAAATGCTTTATTGAACTAATGTCTGAATATGTATTTCCAGGGGATATTTTAAATGTTTCTAGTGGTAAGACGAACGGAAATGATACTATTGAATTTATTTATGATTATGAAATGAAAGAAGGTTTTTGGAAAAACGAACTAATCCCTTTTTATAGTATAGGTAATGGAGATTACTTTTGTCTTCATTCAAAAGAGAGCCAGCAAACGGGAGTTTACTTTTATTTTCATGAAGAACATGGTGTAACTAAGGAAGCCGATAATTTTGAAGAATGGTTAAATCAATTACCAATCTATTTGAATTAATAGCAAAAGATAGACTCGTATTCTAAAAGTTAATTCTTTTATTAAACTATGAATTTTTTGAAACGCTTTAATAAACTATACTCAAAGTATGGAGGGGAATAAATGTCATTAGAAAAAAAGATATCTATTTTAAAAAGAATACGTTTTCTGGAGCATGAAGATGATAGCATTGAGCTATTTGAAGAAATCTTAAATGAAATATTGCAAAAGGCAGATAATAAAGTAATTATTGATCTATGCAGTGTATTTCATGATGAAATAGATGAACCTTCGATTGTTGGTGATTTAATTGAATCGATTTTTTATATAATCGAAAAAAATGGAGTTGAAGATGGTTTAAGTAAAGTTATTGAAGGGATAAGTATTGTTTTGCCACAAGCTAAATATTGTGCTAAAAGGTTCTATAGAAGTCTTCTAGCTTCAGATGATTTTATTATTCCATTTATTAATGTATTGAAGAAGGTTAAAACTACAAATAAAGAAGGCGTTATTAAAATTTTGAAAGAAATAAGTGAGAAACAACCACAACAATATTTTGAAAAAGTTGATTTGATTTGTAAAGAGGTTATTTAATACTTTAATTATAAAATAACTCTAAAGTTTGCGTGTAGGATCATGAAAATAGCTTTAATATATTTCATTAAAATATCAATCTAGATAAATCATATGGTTAATACTAGCTAGAGTGGCTTCCAAAAATATTTGAATAGCACGCCAAAAGCAATGGGCAATTTGAAACCAATCCTTGTAATGGGGCGTACTATTGAGGATAACTTTGTGTAATTCTAGCCTAAAAAAGGATTGAATATTTATTAGAAGGTGAAGTTATGTGGAGAGAGAAGATTAATCATATATCCAAAATAGGAAAGAAACGAAATCGAAAACTCAATTTACCTATCAACGAAAAGGAGTTATCAAAATTTCGTAAATCTGTAGTAGAAAAATTTGGTGAAGATGTCCTGCCACAGCAGTACTATGAATTTTTACAAACAGTTAATGGAATTGAATTTAATGGATTAATAATATATGGGATTGACCAAAGTTTTTTAGATTTTAAGCCAATAAATCAGGTAGATAGTTTTTTTGATGCTAATGAAATATGGGAATCAATTAAAGACGAAGAGGAGCTGATTTTTTTCGGAGATTCAGATATAGCTTGGTATTGTTATAATGTTTCCAAAAAGAAATTTGTTGAACTAGACAAGCCTTCAGGCGAGCATATGGAAACTTTTTGCGATTTTGATACTATGCTTAAATCTGCTCTCTCAGCAGCAATAAGCTAAATGTATCGTAGTCAATGTGTAACTACTTAAGCTAGATGAAAATAATGCAGGGGGATTCTATGAAAAGTAGGGAAAAAGCGATAAAAATCTATGATTTAATTGGCGATGGTGATATAGAACAAGCGAAAGAGATAATTATCACTGATAAAAGTTTACTTGATTTTGTAACACCGTTTGGAACTTGGCTACATGTTTCGGCTAGAGCTGGTGAATTGGATATGATCAAATTTCTTGTTGAGTCTGGTATGGATATTAACCTTAATGAAGGTGTACCAAAGTCAGCGCCTATTGCACATGCAGCTAGTGAAGGTGAAATTGGTATTGTAGAGTACTTATTTGATAATGGTGCAATATTAGATGTTAGTGACCCAAATAGAAATCCTCTATTCTCAGCGATTTATGGTGGGCATCTTAATATTGTAAAGTATCTTGTTCAGAATGGTATTGATAGTACTGTAAAGTATACAGGGGATACTATGAAAGAGATGGGAGCTTACGAATTTGCTATTGAAAGAGGAGAAGTAGAAATTGCTGAATATTTAAAAATGTACACTTGAGATGGAAGCCATATATTGATGTAATAGAAAAGTATGGAACACTTACATAGAATGAATGTTTCGGGTTTGTTCCTTTTCTTGGGTTAGATATTTGTTTAATAAATGAAGAAATAACAAGAATAGGTTATTAGGATGTCGCGATTTAAGTAGAAAAATGAAGACATCAATCCGTTATAAAACTATTAATATGATGTTATAAGTACATCGTATTAATAAAGGTTAAGAAGGGTTGTATTATGGTTGAAAGTAAGAACACCCTAGCGAAGAGCTAGGGGTTTGTGTTATATAGTTTCACCATATGCTTCCGAATTAGGAGCAGGAGTAATCAACGAATCTTTTGTAGCGTTTCCTATAATAGAATGTAGGCGTTTAACATTTAAATATAGGAAGAAAAACAATTAAGCTTTTATTTTATTTAAAATGGATACTCTATTAGTAGTGAATAGTAAATAATTTTGCTTTACTGTCTTAATTAAAATACGATCAGTTGTACCATATGCTGTTCCAATTCGGATTACGCTTTTTTCTTCAACACCAGCATATGTATTATCTTCCGTTACCTCAGTGATTTCACATAATGGAATATGAATTTTAGAGAATTGCCATGAAATAATTAGTTCATCTTTTGTTTTTTCAACATGAATACCTAACATATTACCAGAACCTTTCTATAATAAAATTTCACTCGTGCTATTTTATTATACAAATTTATAGATTGTATTTCTATTTTTTTACAGGGGTTATACGACTAACAACGAGAAAAATGTTCATAATTACTTTCATTCCTATTATAACGAATTCTACAATAGAAAACAGAACGTATATTTGGTATAATCAAAATATACTATATGAAACGATGTACATGAGTTTGAGATTTATGAAAAAGGTAAGTAATACATAATAATACATATGCTATAGGATTCAGTTCATGTTATACAAATCAATCGTTAGAAAGGAAAAGAAGTATGAATCAAATTTCATTCGAAGATTTATTTGAAGAAGAAAACAAACGAGAAAAGGTGGAGGTAGCTGAGATTCCCGAACCTTTATCGCCCTTACAAAAGGATATTTTAGAGTTAATTAATTCTGAAGAAATAAGTGCACTTGAGTTATGCGAACAATTAATACGAGCTGGTAAAATATCAGATGAGAGATTCACAACGAATAAGCCTAAAGCATATGGGCAAGTATGCTTACTATTAGAAGGTTTTGTTAAAGAAGAAAAGCTTATTTTTGTCAAAAGTGATGAGAAAAGAGATAGAGTATATAAATTGAAAGACGAAGATTCTAACGAATAAAATGTATAAAGTATAGTAATGAAATAAGGAAATCCTCATATTTGTGTTGAAAGATTATTTTCACATAAGCATGGGGATTTTTTTGAGGGAGCATGTATGAAAGATTGGGAGTATAATGAATTATTTCATGCAATTCGGGAGGCGTATGAAGAGTTATTAGGTGAAGAGAGAGGGTATCGATATGCTATGGCAAAACTAGCGGATGAATTTGATAATGTAGGAAAGATTGAAGATGTTATCGTTGATACTGCCATAGGAGAAATAGCAGTCAATCATCAATATGGCTTTTGTTGGGCGTGTTAAAGGTATAACAAAGAAGCTAAGTATGTTTAATCTTCAAGAGGCAGAAGGTGAATTGACAGTAGAGGAAATAAAAGATTTATCGATAAGAATTAATAATGTAATAGAAGGATTAAAAAATGTAAAGAGTGATTATAAATCTTCGGTTGAATAATTCATGTTTCTACAAATGTAAGAGACATAGCTAAACAAGAGAATAGAAATCGCTGCATACATAAAACGTAAGATAGATGAGAGATAATAAAGATTGGAAAAGGAATAAGACTAAAATAAAGAGATTAATAGGCATATGGGTATCAAATATAAAAAAATTTATCTTATAGATAGTAAAATGATTATTACTATATAAAAAATAACCAACTTTTGGTTTATTTTTTATAGGAAAACAAAAGAGTAATCTTAAAGACTACTCTTTGATTTTTTTCTTTTCTTCCTTTTCAATTTCGGATACTGATTTTTTCGGTTTTTTAACATAGTTATCGTATAGTTCTCCAGAACATCCAAAATCATCTTCAAAATTCTCTGTAGTACTAATATGAGCTATAAACCATAAATTTTCATCTTTATTTATATACCCTTTCAATTTAGGAACACCCATTGGACTTACATCCTGTTTTGTAAATGTAATCGATTTTACATCTTTAATATTATAATGAATATACTTCGTTACTCTTGCTTCTTGTATTTTCCAAAACTTTTCTTCTTGTTCTTTATGTTTTAAGTATTCTAAAGTAAAAAATCCTCCTGCCATGAGTAACAAAGCAGATACAACCAAAATGATTACTTTCTTCATTGGAAATCTCCTTATGAAAAACTTACGATTGCATTCTTCTTAAAATGGGGTAGGGAAGACAAAAATAGGGCAAAGACTATTGTTTTTTCTCTTCCTTCTCTTCCTTTTCAATTTCGGATACGGATTTTTCAGGGTCTTTTATAAGTTTTCCTAATTCCCCGGAACAGTCAAATTTATCTTCGAAATTATCTGTAGTACTAATACGAGCTACAAAATCTAATTGTTGGTCATTATTTATATACCCTTTTAGTCTAGGAATGCCCATAGGACTAGTTTCACGTTCTGTAAATGTAATAGATTTAACATCTTTAATATTGTAATGAATATACTTTTCTACCCTTGCTTCTTGTACTTTCCAAAACTTTTCCTCTTCTTCTTTTTGCTTTAAGTATTCCATAGTAAAATATCCTCCTGCTATAATACAAATAATGGATAAAATCATTACTTTCTTCATAAAAAATCCCCTTATAAAAAACTTACCATTGCACTCTTCTTAAAATAGGATACAGAAAATAAGAGTAGTGCAAAGACTACTCTTGATGTTTTTCTTTCTCCTCCTTTTCAATTTCGGATACCGATTTTTCAGGGTCTTTTATCAGTTTTCCTAATTTCCCAGAACGCGTAAATTGGCCTTCAAAGTTTTCAGTTGTACTTATACGAGCTATGAAATCTAATTCTTTATTATTATTTATATAGCCTTTTAATCTAGGGACTCCCATAGGACTTACACTCTTTTCTGTAAACGTAATCGATTTTACATCCTGAATATTATAACGAATATACTTTTCTACCCTTGCTTCTTGTACTTTCCAAAACTTTTCCTCTTCTTCTTTTTGTTTTAAGTATTCCATTGTAAAATACCCTCCTGCTATAATACAAATAATGGATAAAATAATTACCGTTTTTTTCTTCATAGAAAATCCCCTTGTATTTAAATATAGTTAAAATATACCATGAAACGAGTTGAAACATATGGGTGAATTTAAAAAGAATCCAATTGCGACAGATGAAAATTATTTCGAACTAGCAGATCAAGTTTATGATGACCAAGTTTTAGAAAAAGGTAAAGAAATAAAAATGGCAGATGGTAAAAAGTGGGTAGTTATAGAATCAATTGATGCAGATTGTCAAAAAGTAAAAAATGGATTAGAAGCTATCGCAGTAGTACCAGCAGACAAATATGATGAAAATGCAACACATTATGATGATATAATCCTAGCATTTCGTGGAACAGAGCCTACGCAATTAGCAGATTTCGAAACAGATATCGATCAGATTACGTTTGGAATTAAAACACATTCTAAAGTAATTACTCCAAGTAACAGTCAAACTATAAAACCTGATTCTGCAACATCATTTGATACTGGATTAAAATGGGCAAAAAATGACATCGTAGCAAAATATAACCCTTCTTCTCTTCATACTACTGGACATAGTAAAGGTGGTGCAGAAGCGGACCTTATCGCTGCAGAATTAGATTGTTATGCAACTACATGGGCTGCACCGAATCCCTATGGTGTACTAAGTCCTGAAGCAAAAAAACGAGTAAATGAAGGAAAAATGGAAAATAAAGCAACTGATTATACACATGAAAATGACCCGATTGGTAACCACACTCAATTCGGTGCACCTCTAATTGGTAAGCAATACACAGTGAGACAGAACGATACAAAACAAGGACTTTTTACACGTTTAACTATGGACGGACACGGCAGAGATACATTTATGGGATCCTTTCATTCAAATGGAAGCCCCATATTAAAATTAGAACCTGAAGATATTATAAAACAAGCAAAAAAAATTCAAACACTCAGCAATCGATTATCAGATATAGCAAAAAATATAGAAGAGTTTCAAAGAAGAGAAGCTGAAGCGGTTCAAAAGTTGAAAAGTCAATTAAAATATGAAACAGGGCCAGGTGGGAAATATCATCTATTAGAAGCATACGAAATAGATGAAGCCATCTCACGAATTGCTAAAACGAAAGAAGGTGGAAATGACTATTTTCACGATGTACACATGGCAGAAGAATTAATTCATCTTTTAAGAAAAGAACAAAAAAGTTTAAGTAGATTTGGGGACGAAATTAGTGATGCAGCAAATTCACTTAGGGATAAAGACAATCAATTAGCAGGGAATTTTCAGTTTAGATAAGGAGATAATTATATGATGGATTTTATGGGGGAAATTAAAAAGATAGAAAAGCAAATCGAAAGTGTTACAGGAGATTTAGCGGATCAGGTAGTTGAGGAGTTACAAGCTGCTAAAAAACAGATTGAAAGAGAAATGCAGCGTATGATGTTAAAAACAGAAGTAGGGTTTAAATCAATAGACATTATAAAAGAAGATACATATACTCTTCAAAAAAACATAGGGGCATTTCATGAATTACAAACGAGTCTAAGAGATATAGCAGCAGAATTAGAGAAAAGTTTTGAAAGTAAAACTGGCAGTAAAATCAATGAAGAATTAAAAAAATATGAAAAACAAATTAACAACAACATTTTTAATGAACATGTTCACTTAGCAAACAGTTGTGGGAAAAAATAAGAGAAGAGGAAAAACTAAAGATAGTTTCTATTGCTTTAATTTACTGAAAGAGATGCACTGTGTAAATGAGAGGTTTGGATTGAACAGAAAAGTGTGTCTGGTGATAAGTTATATGAATGAATAGATAATACAAATTGTATAGAAATATATGAGTTCGTTGAAGGTGAGAGTGAATTAAGGGGAAAGGCTAGAGTAGGAAATTTTGAAAAAGCATATTTGGGAAATGTAAATTTAACAGGAGCGATCCTTTTAAATGGGGATTTTACGGATGCGAATTTCACTGGTGCTAAACTTGACGGTACAGTTTGGAAGGGAGCAAAGATAGAAGGAGCCAAGTTTAAAGGAAGTATGAAAAAGCAAATATGAAATATGGTGAGAAATAAATGAATTTTGAACATTTAAAGGCCTATGATGGATAGCATACGTTATAAACAAATATTAGAAAATACCTCTCATTGTATATAGAAATTACATAATAAAAATAGAAGTATATCACGATAAAAACTTACTTTTACATAACATAACCATTAGCTAATATTGTAAAGGAGGATTGAAGATGTTAAATGATGTGTTAACGAAGGAGTATATAATACAGAATGGCCTTGAGTTTGAAGAGTGTTTAGAATATGGGGGACCTTATGGGCTAGGAATAGTAGAGTGTGCAGATGATGATAAAGAAAAATTATTTACTGGCTTAGCTTATGATGTTTATGAGAATGGAAATATAGAATGTTATTTCTATGTAGAAAATGGTGTTAAACAAGGAGAGTATGTGGAGTTTTACATAGATGGAAATCTAAAAAGAATCAGCAATATGAATAGAAGCGCGGTTGAAGGCTACTATGTTGAATTTTTTCAAAACGGAATGAAGAAGCATGAGTCTGAATATATTGCGGGACGTGAAATGACTTTTAAAAAGTATGATGAACAAGGGAATGTTGTAAAACAAAAAATAGAACCAACTGAATTCGATATATTATATGCGGAAAAATTCAGTAGCGGTTTAAACAAGTAAGGAACACTACATTAAAAATATTGAATATTAATAAAATAACGAATTATAATTCGACTGAGAGATAGTCATAGAAAGATATATAGGAAATGTGAAGAGGTATCGAAATATAGAAGTATGTTTATGGCGCGAACAAATATAAATGAAAAAAAGACTTGAGGAGATTCAGTGGGGTGGTAGGAGATGAATAAAGTAGAATGGAGATCACCAGATAAGCCTTTATTGCGAGAAAATGTAAAGAATGTTGAAAAAGAGTTGGGCATTCATTTTCCTTTAGATTATATAGAATGTGTAATGAAGAATAACGGAGCACATGTTAGCCCAGAAGTATTTGAAGTTGAGGGGAAGAGAAAAGTTTTTGGTACATTACTAACTTATGATATGGATGATGATGAAAATATTATTGAGGTATTCAATGACTACAATGACACATTACCGATTGCATTGGTGCCATTTGCATTTGATCCAGCAGGAAATTTAATTTGCTTTGATTATAAAAATCATGAGGAAGATCCAATTGTCGTCTTTTGGGAACATGAGGGGACGTGGGAAAAGGAAACATTGATGGAAAGCGAAGGGATTACGGCTAAGGAAGCAGAGGAAGTAGCGAGAGAACATGTATTTTTTGTGGCTAATCATTTTACGGAGTTTTTAAATAAGTTACGTGATTAATAGTGGGAAAGGGATTTAAACTTATTTGGCTGTGATAAAGCAAATAAAAGGAGTAGTAAAATGAAACCGAATTATTTTACAATCGCAATGTATCCGACTGTAGCATTTAACGAAGAAGAGATATTAAATCGTCTTTTAGATGTGTTTGAGTCAAATGAAAAATTCGCTCCTACTCATTGGGGAAACTGTGAAACGGTGCAGGTAGAATATAATCGCCAGGAAATCATAGAAAAAGTAATTTTGGAGCAAAGGGTATCTGAAGTTCATTTGTATCGCGATAAATCGGTAATTTATAGAGGAAGTTTTAAAATTAAATTGAATCGTCGCTCATATTTGGAGTTTGAGTTTCATAAATCGATACCTAAAAAATTGTGGTGTGCTTTTTTTGAGTTATCTGATCAAATCGCAGAAATCGCAAAGCCAAGTTTTGGAGTGGCGCATATTTTTTGGAAAGCAAATTATCCGTGGAATACGGAACGTGAGAGTTTACATATGAAAATGAATATATCTTCGCTACCTATACCAGTCAGGTTTCTTCCTAACGGTCCTTTGGGGGTAGGAGCTAGAACATATTTTAGTAGTTATATTTTAGAAGCTTTTGATAAGAAACTATTGTTAAATAGCCCGGGGGTTGTATCGGAATTGAATTGGGGCGGGCTGAGTATAGACCTTTTACAAAATCCATTAGAAGCACATATTGATACGTTACTCGATAGTTGGTTATCTGTAATGAATCATTTGGAACCAGCTCAAGTAATAGCTATACCAAGATTTCATGAAAGTCGGATGGTTGTAACCTATTCTCCTAATGTCGCCTGGAAGAAGTATTTGGAAAGTTAAAAGAAGCGAGGTCGTAATTAGACTTGAATTTGCATAAAAGTTCAGATGATGCAATAAGTTATTTCGGATAAACGTGATGTGATTTGTTAGGAGGTGAAGTTAAATGAGAAATGACTTAACATGGCCAGTACCGGATGAGCCAGTTTCAGCAGAATATATAAACAATGTGGGAAAAGAGATAGGCTACATATTTCCATGTGACTATGTAGAATGTGCTACAAATAATAATGGTTCAGCTGTGTTACCTTATAAATTTGAAATAGACACAATAACAAAGGTATTTGGAACTTTACTTTCTTATGATGTGGATAGTAGTGAATATATCGTTAAAGTATATAATCAGTATATATCTACTCTACCAAATGCATTGGTGCCATTCGCATTTGACCCAGCAGGAAATTTAATTTGCTTTGATTATAAAAATCATGAGGAAGATCCAATTGTCGTCTTTTGGGAACATGAGGGGGCATGGGAAAAGAAAACATTGATGGAAAGCGAAGGGATTACGGCTAAGGAAGCAGAGGAAGTAGCGAGAGAAAATGTATTCTATATTGCTAATAATTTTACGGAGTTTTTAAATAAGTTACATGATTAATAATATTATTCATATGAAATGGTTCGTATAAATGTAAGCAGCAATAAAAGGCGGGAGAATGATGGATTTAGAACATTTAAAAAAAGATATTTGGTATGGAGAAGTTTCTAATCATACAATTAAAACTCTTAAGTCTAACTTAAGGGATAGTGTAACAGAGACAGAATGCTTTATTTTAATTAACGAATTATTAAAGTTAGGTGATTTCTCCGTTAAGGGATTACTAATTGAACTTATGAATAGTACTCGAAATGGGCTTGTTTTACATTTATGCACTAGACTATTTTGTTCAGTAGCTACTCACGATGATTTATTAGAAACGAATAATTTGAAATTCCTTTCAAGTGCTTCAGAGGATGGAGTTCATAATTTTGTAGTAAGTGCTGGTGAAACTCTTTCATATCATGTAGTACCATATCTTTTAGCGTTACTAGAAGAGTGGGAAGATACCTTTGTTGAAAAAGCTATAAGAAATGAACTTTCATGGATGCTTGGAATGGAGGACGAGTATTATGAAGTACCGTTAGAAGAATTTAATGAAGCTTATTTTGGTTTTATCGAAAATAACGATACGCAAGAATATTATTATCGTAATAGACTATCTTTTCCTGGAGATTTGGCAAAGGAGTTAGTTTCGGAAGTTATGAGTTCTTTAAGAGATAGAACTACTTATAATGTTGTTACTATACCTTCCGTTTTATCAATTTGGAGTGGAATCAAATGTCCAATTCAATACGATACGATAATAACAGATGAAAAAAATAGAGAGTTGATTTCATATATCGATGTTCTAACAGAGAAAGAATGGAAGATTGGTAAAAAGTATTTTTATGGACATGTAGTCGTATAAGAAAACGATATATGTGATGAATATAAAACCATTCTATGGCACTCTGTTAAGGAGTGATTTTTACTATAACGGAAAGCTTTGATTGTTGTTTAGAGGTGAATAAAATTGGAGAATAAGATGGATGTACTAAGTAAAAAATACGTATTAGAGCATGGAATAAATTTTGATGAGGAACTATGGTTTACCTCATCCAGTGATGAAGTGCTAGATAAGCCAGAAGAAAAGAATGGGAAACCTTTTACTGGTTTAGCATATGAGTTATATGACAATGGCACCCTAGCGTATTATTGTTACTATAGGGATGGTTTTAAAGAAGGGAATTATGTTAAGTTTTATCAGAGCGGAAAAGTGAAAACTACGGATTACATGATAAAAGGACAGACAAGAGGGATACGGAAAAAATGGTATGAATGCGAAGTACTCAAATATGAAGGGGAATTTAAGTTTGGCATTTGCTTACATTATACAGAATGGGATAAACATGGGGATGTAATTAGCAAAAAAGTTGCACCGACAAAAGAGGAATTAGCATTCATCAACCGATGCTCTAAACGAGAAGATAATCCGTTGATATAAAAATTACAATATATTATTGGTAACATATAGGACAGTTTGTAAAATTACTTAAGAGTAAATAACCATGGGGTGATGGAACTTGGTGAGAAAAGTAGAATGGCAATTTGCTGATGAAGCTGTAAATGAAGATCTTGTGAGAGAGATTAGTAATAAAATAGGTTTTAAATTTCCAATTGATTATATAAAATGTGTAGCTGTAAATAATGGTGCCAATGTAGAACCAGAATTATTTAATGTGAATAATCACGAAAGAATTTTCGGTACTTTATTATCTTTTAATGAAAATAGTGATGAATATATAGTTGATGTATATAGTGACTTTATCGATACATTACCTAAAGAATTATTTCCTTTCGCATTTGATCCAGCAGGAAATTTAATTTGCTTTGATTATAAAAATCATGAAGAAGATCCAATTGTCGTCTTTTGGGAACATGAGGGAGCATGGGAAAAGGAAACATTGATGGAAAGCGAAGGGATTACGGCTAAGGAAGCAGAGGAAGTAGCGAGAGAAAATGTATTCTATATTGCTAATAATTTTACGGAGTTTTTAAATAAGTTACATGATTAGAAGAAGTTAAATCGTAAAAAGGAAATAGTAAAGCAGATAGTGGGATGAAAAATACATATAAGCAGTGGACGATAAAAAGCATTAAAGGATAAAATAGATGAGAAATGGTTGTTGGCAGGGAAAATGCGTATTTTATATAGAGTAAAAGGCGGAGTATAATGAAAATATGGAAAATTATTAGCAATTCTAATTTTGATCAATTAGAGTGTGAGAATGAGGAAGGACAAGAAATCGTTGATAATGCTTGTCAAGGTCAATCAGTAATTGATAAATGGGATCCACTGCAAATGAAACTTTTAAATGAGGGGGAACCATCAGATTTATTAAGTGAAATACCACTTGTTTTTACAAAAAAAGCGATAGAAGTAGTACTTGATTTAATTAAAAGGAAAGTTGAAATTCTTCCACTTGTTCATGAACGATATGAATGTTATGCAATACATGTATTAAATGTATTAGATTGTATTGATTATGAGAATGCGGACCCTGATGATTTCGGTGGATTTGATAAATTCGCTTTTATTACAGAGAAAATTAGGGGGGAGCATATTTTTTGTGCATTGAATACAAAGCATAAATATGGGGATTTTCCGATTGTATCTGTACAAACTTTCGTATCAAACGAATTTAAAGAGAGAGTTGCAAAAAGTGAACTAAAAGGATTTGAGTTTGAATTAGTATGGGAATCTGATGAGAAAAATGATGAACAAAAAATAGAAAATAATCCAATGATACGCCCAACGTCAATAGAAGATTTTAAGTCACATATTCAGCTGCATTATGGACTGATTACGAATCATATAGAAGCAAATACAAAAAGGATTACCGATGTAGAATTATATGATGTTGGACCAAATAAAATAGTTGATTACCATACAGTAGTAACATATCGGAATAGCTATTTCCGTATGCCAGCTCCATCAAGTGTAGATAGTGGTTATGCAGAACTTGTCATGCATCTGCCGAAGGATTGGGATGTTTCAGTAACCGCTTTGGCGAGTTCGAAATACAGTTGGCCTTTGCGTCTTTTACAAGAATTTGGAGAAATGGCAAGGGAATATGGATTAGGGCAATGGCTTATATTTCCGAATCAATTAGATGAAGGTAAGGGAGATTACAATGCGTCAATTCACCCATATAGTAAAGAGACGGAATTTTCTGGTGTTATGATTGTGCCACCAATTCCACAGTGTTCAGAGGCATTCAAAATGGAATTTCGTGAAGATGGTAAAAGAATAGAGGGTGACTGGCCGGTTTATTTTCATACCTTATTACCGTTATATAAAGAAGAAATCCAATGTTATTTCGAAGCAGGATTAGATACGTTATTACAAAAATTACTAAAAAATGGTGTTGAAGCAGCATTTGACTTTAATCGAGAGAATACGTGTAAATAAGGCAGGATCAATTGAAGAGATTTGTAGTGAAAAAGTAATAAGAATCGCTATATAACTTTATTATTAGTATGAAGGTGGGATATGAAATCCAATTATTTTTCATTTATTAATAATTCAGTAGGAAATGAAATCTTATTAGGTGTTAGTGGGAAGGGGAAAACATGGAAATAAAAAAAGCGTTAGATCGGTATTTTAAAGCACTTATGAATGTATGGGAGAAAAAATATGGAACGTATCCTAAAGTACCGTGGGATGCAGAAGTGGATCCTTTATTATATTTAAGTAATCCAGATGAAGAAGGATATGTATATTGGAAACCTCTTGAGAAAAATAAGATAGATAATTTTATAGAAATTGAGAAAGAACTGAGTGTAAATATTCACGATGCGATAAAAGAATACTTTAATTCTTATTGGTTCTTAGACATACAAGGCTTTTACGGTACAAAATTAGTTGTCCTTGAACCTGTGGAACCGAATAAATCTATAGTAGAATTTATTCAAATAATGAAACGGTATGAGGAGAGTGAAGGGAGAGAATTTAGGTATATACAGATAGGATTTGTCTCTCCGGAAGATAGGGCTATCATTTTTGACAATGAAACAGGAGAAGTATTAATAGAAAACTTTGAAACAGAAGAAAAAGAGTTTCTTTCTAATTCCCTAGTTGAGTTGATAAGTAATTTAAAAATGGAGCAGAGATAATAATATGATATGCAGGAGGATAAAATGATCTCACCACAAGATTTTTTAGTGAATTGGAATGAAGAAATATACGGTTTAATTCATTATAATGAAAAAATCATTCACTCGTTTTCCTTCTCGAAAGAAACGAAATACTTTTTAATTAAAGCAGGTTTTCCGGAGTCTGCTCCTCCATTTCTTACATTTGAATCTGCAGATAACGGTGGTGGGATAAAGTTGAGCGAGATACATAATGAATTAGGTACGATGTATGATAAGTTTATATACTTTGGATTTACTGGTAGTGGAAATCCAATCTGTATTGATGAATCTAAATCTCAACTCGTATATATAGATTATGACAATGAAAATAAAGTCGTTCTTATAAATAGTACGATAGAGAAGTTTGCAGAATCTTTACTTGTCTATGTGGAATTTATAAAAGAAGTAAAGGCTGCCAATGGAAGAAAGGCTTATATTGAAAAAAATATACCTAAAGGTTTGGTGGAGTGGATTTCTAGTGCACTTCGAAAAATTGATGCAGCTGCTTTAACGGAAGGATGTTTTTGGACAGAGGAACTAGGGAGTTTTAGTGAATAAGTGTAGATAATACTAGATGGTATTTTTAGTGTGGAAAAAAATAAAAATACATCTAGTAGCCCAATTAAATATTAAAAGATATAAACACATCAAGAAGGTGAAAAAATGATACTACCAGAGGATTTTCGAGAGAAATGGGATGTTAATAAAGATGGGCCACTCATTACATTTCCTGAAAAAGAATTAATAAACAAAAACTTTTCAGATGAAGTGAAACGATTTTTGTCTATAGGAGGCTTACCAGAAACACCGTCACCATATTTAGAGTTTACTTCATCTCAGTCTTTCGTAAGGTCTGTTACAAATGTATTTCATATGCCAGAAGAGTTTCGAAAATATTGGTATTTAGGAACAATTAGTTCTGGAGATCCAATTTGTATAATTGAAAAACAAGAAAAAATAGTATTTCTAAATAATAGTGATGCGTATAAAGAAGTGTTTATGAATTCTTCTATACAACAATTTGCAGCATGTTTATTAGTATATTCAAAAATGATTGATAAGGCAGTAGAGATAAATGGTGAGGATGCCTTTATTGATAATAATATACCGGGGTGTACAATAAGTTGGTTGAAGGAAGAATTGAAAAAAATTGATGATAAGTGTATGGAAAAGGGTTCTTTTTGGTGTATTGAAATTGAGAGTTTATATGAATAAGTGGAAGTGAAAAGGGGATATTCCGGTATTTTTATAGTTGTAAAAAGTTATTCTAAAAGGGGTATGTTGGGTGAATCATAGACGCAAGAAAAAGAAGCCGAAACAAATAAGAAAAGAAGCTGTTCGGATAAAACCGATAGTAGAAGAAGAAAAACCACTAAAGAAGAGTAGCAACAAGTTGGTTGATATTCTCTTAGGTATTCTTCTTTTCCCAATTCTTATATGGGCTGTCTTGGAAGGTTCTACAACACAAGTAAGCAAAGGGAAGACTTTCCTTATTATCGTTTTCTTTCTCTTAATTGCAGTAGGGTTATCTATGATAGGAAACAAATAAGGGGGAGTTCAGATGTTTAAGAAGAAGGAGAAAAAAAACATTTACGTTAGACTTGTAAACACACAAGGGGAAATCATTCGAGAGTTTGATTGTACAGAAAAAGACTTGCGGAAAGTAAAAGAAAATGGTGCTGAAATTCGTGTGGTTGGAGATAACTCATATGAGATGGTAGCAACCGATGAACAACTAGAAAAACTAGCAAGAGCTGAAGCAGAAATCGAAGCGGAAATTAAGGCATGGGAAGATGCTTTAAATGAGAGTTTGGATGAACGCGAAGAAAGAGAAGCGAGACAGAAGGAATTGAAAGAAAAGAATAAATGGAGTACAAAGAAGAAAGTAATCGTATTTGGACTGATATTCTTTGTATTTATTGGATTACCTATTATCGAAGGGTATCAAAATAGTAAATTAGTTGAAGAAGGTACATCATTACATGCAGAAATTGTAGGTAGGCATGTAGAGAAGGAATTCATGTTTACACACCCCACATTAGTAGTTGAGGTAGATGGTAAAAAGCATAATGTATGGGTAAGTGAAGAGACATATAACGGAGCAGAGTGGCTAGGTAGACTAAAAGTCATCAAAACAAAAGATGGTAAAGTTGAGAAAGACCCTAGATATGAGGGCGAAGACTTAATCACGAGTTATTAAGGGACTATATACGATTCCTATAGGAGTAGAAGGAAATGGTTCACTAGTTGTTATAAATAATGTAAGTGGAAGGCTCAATTGGAGGAATTCAAACGTGGGTTGTTTATCCCGCATTAACGGGCAGTAAGATCCCCACCTCAAAATTCAGCGGAAGAAAAGAAGTTAGGTGGGGGTCGGGCTGCCCGTAAAAGTCCGATTGGTGAGGGCTGATTAAAGTTTCACTTTATAGAGGTTTCGAATAGTTTAAATGAGCTGATTTCTAGTTTGAGATTACAAAAA
Organism: Bacillus cereus group sp. RP37; assembly: GCF_040459695.1. Classification (NCBI taxonomy): domain Bacteria; kingdom Bacillati; phylum Bacillota; class Bacilli; order Caryophanales; family Bacillaceae; genus Bacillus; species Bacillus cereus group sp. RP37. The sequence goes on from NZ_JARVHP010000001.1 coordinate 2,209,242, forward strand.
TAATGTTTATATGAATTATAGAACGGCTAGATGGGGTGGGGAAATGGAATATAGTGGAATGGTTTCAGTTTGGTTTGGAATTTCTAAATCACTCCAAAATCTTGAAGAGTATGTCGATATAGATTACACGATAGATGGTGATTCAATTCATTCAAAGTTTGGGACGAGCTTTGAATTCGGTTATTATGATGAAGATAATATTGAAATTTGTTTTTATGAGAATAATAAAAGGGACGTTGAACATATTTTAAGTGATTTTTCTTATAGTGAACGAATTATTCCTAAAATAAAAAAGCTAATAAATGGAGATAGTTTAGCGAGCGATATTAACTTTGCTATTGTTCTTTATGATTTTAAATATAATGAAGCGAAAAGCGAAGATATGTTTGATGGTTTAGAGGTTACATTTATTGGTTCTATGCCATACAGGTAGTTTGTACGGAGCTGCTAATTTATTTCATAAATACATGGATAAACCTTATAAAGGAGGGATACGAATGCAAGCTTTGCCAAATTGTTTAGAAGAAGTTTCGGAAGAAGATATATATAAACGGGAAGATAAAGATCAGGTGAATGAAGTAATAAATAGGTTAGGTGTAGAAGTGTCTAATACATTTAGAGAGTTTTATCATCGATTTGCAGGACCATTTTGGGACGAGCACGTTCCTTATGAATTACTTGATATTATAGATGAAGAGAATAATATTGAATACTACACAATTATTGCTCGACAGGAACTAGGATTTCCTAATAAGTATTTAGTTTTAACGGAAATGACAGCGAATGCTGCATTGGTACTTGATAGTGTAACTGATAAAGTTTACTCAGTAAATTTTGAAGGTGGAGATGAATTACTTTTAAATGGAGAATTAAAGGAGAGTTGGCCAACGTTTTATGTGTTTTTGAAAGAGTATTTCAAGTGTTAAGTGTTGATGGAAGTTAACAATAGGTAGGGATACCTTAGTAATAAGTGTGAGAGGAATGATGGATAAATGAGAGTGAACGATTCAGTTTTTGGAGAGATTGAATATAATTATGCTTGGGCTAAGTGTATGCCTATAACTTTTATAGGCAATGTAACTGAGATTGATTTGATGATAGATGGTGAAGAAGATGGGATGTTTGATGAAGAGCAGTATGTAGCGTATCAATCATTAATAAAAAATTGGGAAGAGGTACAAATAAGTTTATTACAGTCTATATTAGACTATTACAAACAAAGGCGATGTGAATTAGGATATGATATTAGAGTGCAAGAAAATTATCCATTAGTTGAAACAACTGATCAAATACTAGAGATGATCAGTTTAGATGGTATTGTTGTTCCGTATGCAGATATTACGGAAGGACGAGAGGTTGGAATTACATTTAATTGTACGTGGGATATAGAAAATGGTGTAGGAGTTCGTTTATTAAATGAAAAGGTAATGAAAGTAGGTTATCAGGATATTATTTTTTAATATAAGTTAGGGGATATATATATAACCTGAATGAAAAAGGTGTCAATCTTTCTCGAATTGACACCCAGGTACGAATCTGTTTAACATCTTACATACTTACGTTTGAAACCAAGTCTGCCTCTATCAAGTTCTTTCTGAATACTTTCGGAAGCATGTAACAAACTGCTTTTTTTATTAGCACGTTTGACTTCAACTATACCAACTTCTTTTGCAGTCTCGACTGCTTTTTCGTGTAGTGGTACATATGAAATTGCCACGGTGTTTAGGAAATTATTCATAGCAGATTTTGTTCGTTCTGGCGAATCATGGATCGTATTTTTCACCATTTCAAGCATATCGGAAATTTTACTTTCGGAAAATTCATTGTCTTTACGATTTCCTAAAAGCCAGCAGTAGCAACTCCAGCCCGCAGACATTCTAAGCTCGTCCCCACTTGCAATCCATTGATCAGCAACATCTTGTGCAATATTTGACTCCGATAAAGTTACTGCTACTACATAATCAGATAGCATATAAAAATACGCCCCATCCATCCAACGATTAAAATCAGATTCACTCATAGCTTTTGGATCTGCGATAATACCTGCAAAGTACATAGCATCGTAGTTGCCTGTGGCATAAAGCTCTTCAGCTAGCTCTTGATTTAATTTTATTTTTTTAGCGATTGGTTTCATAGCACCTGTAGCTACGCCAAAAACTGGATCGTGCGCACCGTTAGATATGTATATTTTTTTCGTTCGTTCCTTACCTAAAGATTCAAGTTCTTGCATAACTGTTTTAAAATCCATAGTTGTGCACTTCCTTCCTTCATATAAAAGCCTTTTTAAGTCTTTCATATTTCTCATGTTAATACTAATTGTATTCAAGAGGTATGTCTACTTTCTAAAGCTATCGAAACTTGATTTGATTTTTGGATGAACTACATTACGCTTTATTGTAAATAAAGAGCTAATTAAAAGGATGGTATAATATAGAAAAAGTGGACGATGAAAATCAAATAGGGGGAATTCAATTGGAAAAAAAACTGAATCGATTATATAGAGAGATAGCGGAAACGGTTAATGAAATGATTCCAGCAGAGTGGGAGAAATTTTATTTTTACGCTCAAATATCAGAAACTGGAGGGGGAACTTACTTTTACTATAATACACTTGAAGATAGAGAAGATTTTAATTATAGTGTGAAAATCCCGTTTTACTTTGCTGTTGATAAAATAGAATTTAGAAGGAATAGAAGAAAGTTATTTGAATTGAGTGATGAATTAAGAAATGTTTTCAAAGATAACCACCAAGAACTTTGGTATTCCTTTACAATGTCTCTTGAACATAGTGGGAAATTTAACATGCATTTCGATTATACAAATTGGTTCGATACAGAATATAGTTTTAGTGATCAAATGATTATTTGGAAACATAAATACTTAGGTGAAGTACCAATTGATAAAAATGATAAAGCGCTAATTATTAAGTATGATAACGAATTTCCGAATAATCCTATTTGACTGAAAGGAAAGTAGAAATGGTTTTTATAAAAATCATGAGTTTTAAAATTGGTTCTGCAAGATAAAAAATAAAGGAGAACTACAATGGAAGTACACGGAATGGTTTCAATATGGTTAGGTAATATAAAAACGCAAGATCAATTGGATACATATATGGATGTTACGTATGATGAAGAAGGAGACGCTATACCAGCAAGATTTCTTGTTGATTTTAATATAGAGATGATTGATGTAGATGAGGATTTTATTGAAAAGGAAGTGTTAGAAGAAGCAAGTGATGACATTTCTATGTTATTAACGGGATGTTCATATGATGATAAAATACTATCTCGAATTAAGGAAGTAGTTAAAGTAAAGAAATCCTATAATTCTATTGTTTTAATTTATAATTTTCAGTATGACAATTCGGTTAGTGATTTTGAAGGATTTGATTTTGTAACTGTTATAAGTTATCTATAGTTACGAGCAAATTACAGTAGAATAAAAAATACATTTGTATAGTTTTTCCAATGAATATTTGGTATGATGGTGAATGGGAAAAATATACAAGTTGTTAGTAGCTCATAAAAGGAGGATTGTATTGAAAAGAACGCCTGAATTCGTACTAGGTTTAATTGGTGGCATTTTGGGAATGATTATTTCCATACTATTAATAGTTGTAGCGTTCAATATTATGGAAGGTTTTGATTACGAACTTTTAGCTTATTACTCTATTATTTTAACGGTTCAAATAGGGTTGCTTATTTTATCGTGTTTAGTAAACAAGGTTAATAATAAAGTTTATGGAGTTTGTATGATTGTGATTCCTATAGTTATGTTATTTATGTCATTATTCTTTTTACTTATTCCAACAATATTACAAATTATGTCTGGTTCATTTGCATTTAGAACATTAAAGTTAGAATCGAATGTAGGCTAAATATAATTGTTTACGTCTGAATATTCGGTTTTTTGAACGTTTTCGTTTGCAGTTCAAATTAAAATAAAGTACAAAGTTGTATGTTCTAGGAGGAGAAATAGATGATTATTTGGTCTGGTTGGGGTTTTTTAGTCGCAATTATTGTAATTATTAATGCTCTTTTAGGTAAGGTTATCTTTGGATCTATAACGGGAGACGCTACATATTTTCAAGACCATAGTTGGCCAATGGCGGTAATGTTTATTATATCAGGGGTTATGTCTTGGTATTTGGGTAAATATATTAATAAACCAGATGGGAAAGTTTATATAGATGCTGAAACTGGTGAAAAAGTTATGTTTAACAAAAAACACTCACTATTTTTTATAAAAATGGAATATTGGGGACCGATTCTAGGAGTTATTGCGATTGTAACTTTAATTACAAGATAAAAAAGAGGATGGCTATAGTAAGAGTAATTTATTCAAGTAAAAGGGGAAATCAGTCATGAATGCAAAGAAACTACTAGGGGTAGCAGTTCCGGTCATGTTGTTATTTGGTTGTGGAGTGTCTGAGAAAACGAACACTTCTAAACAGGAGAAAACGGAAGAGTCTAAAGTAAAAGAATCGAAGTCTAATAGTAAGAAAGAAAAGGTTTCAAAGGAAGACTATCCTAATAAAGTGTATACATTAGGGGTAGAGTTTGATAAGTTGTTTGCGGAGCATAACAATATTACAAGAGAGGTTTTTGACGGTAAGAAAAAGAAATCAGATGTAGTAGATAGTGTGAAAGAATTAAATAAAATGTTAGATAAATTCGAGTCGATAGATCCCCCTGCAGAGTATGTAAATCAACAAAAGGATTTTGAAAAAGCAATTGGTTATTTTAGAGAGTCTTTTTCTTTAATAAATGAAGTATTCACCCGAAAAGAAAAAAGAGAAAAAGGCGATAAGACTGATAAAGAGTTAATCGAGAAATCCGAAAAGTTAGTGAAAGAAGGAGATATTTACTGGCTTAAGGCATTCAAAGATCTTGAAAGGGATATTAAAATCGGTGACGGTACAGTATCTATGAAAGATTTGAAAGAGTTAGATAAGAATGCTGGAATTAATACAGATAACGTTATGAAGAATGTGAAAGATGGTACGGAATTAATCGGTAATTGGGGATTCAAAGGAACAGACGGTTTCATTATGTCACTTATTCTAAAAGGTGATAAGACATTTGAAACGTATGGTAAAGGTGAGTATCCAAATAAAAAGAATTATATTGAAGGAACTTGGGAATATGATAAGGAAGCTTTTACAATCTATTTACATCTCAATAAACGTTTAGTAGACGGTGTAGAAGATACAATTCAAAAAAAGAAAATAGCATATAAAGTTCAAGATTATGATGGAGAAAACTTGCGATTATTTAATGAGACTTCATTCAATACAATTCAGTATGTGAAGCAAAGATAAAGTTAAGTAGGACTAGGTTTAAATGGCCTGGTCCTTAATTAAAGTGTGAGTATGTAAATAATATGTTATCTTTGGTTTTGTCTACTTAGTATCATGCAATTCTTTAATAAAGTAATAAATGGAGTTTCACATTAAATATATGGGATTGGTTACAAATGATAAAGAAATTTACGAGACTAGTATTAACTGTAGTTATACCAATCGTTCTTATTACAGGTTGTGGAACTGCTGAAAAGACTAAAGTACAAGAGACGAAAGCGGTACAATCTGAGAAAAAGGATTATATGGATTACTCATATGGTAGCAAAGGTATATTAGTAAGCAGTAAAGCGAAAGAACGTCAACAATACGAGGTTGGGTTTATAGATGACAACAAGTTAGTAGGGATTGATGAAAATATTGCGGACTGTATTATTTTAGATAATAAAGATGAAGCAGGTCTCGTTTGGAAGCAAATAGAGCGTGGGTCTATTATAGAAGTGCAATATGGTAAGGATCGCAACGATATCGTAGGGGTGCAATTAGTAAGAGATCGTGATACATACGAAATTAGTGATAAGTTTGATCGAAATACGATAAACGAGATTGTCGAAAACGTTAAAGGGAATTTGTAATAGAGGCTAGAATGAAAAAATATTTAAGTTTACTATTAAGAAAGTCGATTCCTTATTAACATAAGAAATCGACTTTTTATACTTATTTATTTTGTAAGTTGTCTTTCCAAAAATTATAGCTATTATCAATAACTTCTTTTAATTTAAAATAGTTGTCCCAAGTATCTTGCACATGGTAGAGGGTTTCGCCTTCATCTATAAAAACATTACTGTAATCATTTATATATTTCCAGTCCTCGTCATGGTTAAAGTAGTACATTGTGAATTGGTTCCCCTCATCATTTAACATGTCGTCTGCTAAAACGCCATCCCAGTTCATATAAATTTCTGTGCTAGTCATTTGTCTAAGTTTAAACTGGTTGATTTCGTCTTGAGACTCTTCTTCAAATTCTTGACTACATAAATTACGTTCAATTATCCATCCTAAAAACATGCCAGTATGTACAAAAGCTTGATCGATTGGTAAGTCCTCAGGAAAATCACCTTGATAATGGTACTTGGCTTTATCATAAACTATCGTATCTAACAATTCGTTCATCCCCTTTAACGTATTATCTCATAAACTCGTACTGTTTGTTTTAATATTTCAACAGCAGTGATTTTTATGTAGTGGTGCATGAGCAAAAGATTTTAACTTACTAGCTAGTTTCTTTACAATTTTTTGGTTTTCTTCATTTCATGTATCAATATTAGTGAGTAAAATATGAGCAATTTCTTCCATATAAAAACTCCTTTCAATGTAAAAAGATGATAACTATATTATAGTGGAAAATTGAAAAATGTAAGTATTTTCAAATAGAGAAATTACATTAAATCAGGATCTAATTAATAGATACATAGTAGTTATGAAAAAACGTAAAGGTCCTTCTAGTTGAAGAAAATGAGTAAAAGGTATCCTAATCTATTTTTTGAGAAGCAGTGGCGTGTAAGGGGGATAAGTGCTTTTGACGACAATTGCAATTGGTTATAAAATAATGTCTGTTAAGGAATTTTATAGAAACTATCATTCACCTGCTGGGGATAAAATGAAAGTATGTATAAAAGGGTGAATATACATAGGTGATGAAAGTTTTGTTAAAAGTACATAGTAGATTCATAGTTTTTCACTAATGAGAATATAAAGGGAGGTTGAGATACTGCACGAACAGTGTAGATATCGATTACAGCAATGAATACAATCATAAAAAAAAGAGTAATTGCACTATCAACAAGTTTAGTAATGTTAGGGAGCGCACCTATAGCGATATCAGCAGAAGAGAGTAAAACTGATCAACTTCGTATCGCACAAGGGGAACGTGGAACGAACGGATTAAGTTATTCTGATTTCAATCTAGAAACTCCAGATCACATGCAAATTAACGAAGCGGAAGTATCAGAAAACGAGAAAATACTTTTGGAAGAATATAAGCATAAACATTCTGAAACAGAAGAACTAAATAAAATGAAAGAAGCGAAAAAAGGTCAAGTAGCGGATGAAGAAGCGATTTCAAATATTGAAAAGGCATTTGAACATGTAGACGGTCGAAATGATGGTTCTACTCGCGAGATGAAGCCGGTTGAAAAGCCAAGAGCTATTCAGTATAGTGCATCGATGACTACAAAGAAATATGGAACACTTGCAGGTGTACCGTTTGTAGAGTGGATTGTTCCAGCAGAAAACCCTGATATTCGCCCTGCTAATCCGATGAAAGCACGATATATTACAATTCACGAGACTGCAAACACAGCTCGCGGTGCGAATGCTGAAAATCATGCGAAATATTTGTATAAACAAGCAACGGAAGGTACGTTCCGAACAGCTTCATGGCATTTTACTGTAGACGATAAACAAATCTATCAGCACTTACCAACAAACGAAAACGGTTGGCATGCAGGAGATGGGGATGGCTCAGGAAATAGAGAGTCTATCGGTATCGAAATTTCAGTTAACCAAGATGGAGATTACAATAAAGCATTAGAGAATGCAAAGCGACTTGCAGGTTATTTAATGAACAAAGAAGGAATTAGTGCAGACCATATCTACAGGCACCAACAATGGAGCGGTAAAAACTGTCCTGATATTTTAATTTCTCGTGGAAATTGGACTGGCTTTGTACAAGGTGTTCAATGGTATGCAAATGTTAACGCACAAATTGATTCGCCTTTACAAGAAAGAAACGAGCTATTTGATTCAAATGAATATAATCCAGCTGAACCTAACATGGAACTTGTAGTGAATGGTGACGGTATAAACGTACGTAGTGGTGCAGGACTGGAACATCGTACCGTTCGTAAAGCTTCAAAAGGAGACCGTTACAAAGTGTTAGCGGTTAAAAACGGTTGGTATAAAGTAGGTAACGATGAGTGGATTTTCTATAACCCAAGCTGGATTAAGATAAACTACAATGTGCCAAATAAAGAAGTACAAAAACCAAAAGATGATATTACAGGTAAATGGTTTGAAGGGCATATTCGTAAGCTGAACAGCCTAGGAATTATGCATGGGGAAGGTAATGGTGTATTTGCGCCTTATCGAAATATAACAAGAGCTGAGTTTGCGACATTAATCTCAAATGCTCTAAAGCTACCAGAAGGAAATAAGTCATTTGTAGATATTAACAAAGCGCATCCGTCACTTCATAATGGTATGAAACGTAGTGCAAGTGCAGGAATTATTAGCGGTCGTGGTGGGGGTATTTTTGACCCGAATGCCCCAATCACTCGTGAAGAAGCATCGGTTATGATTGACAAGGCATTACAGTATAAAGGCGTTACAGGTGAATTAGTCGCATTACCATTTACAGATCAACATTTGATCACATACAAACAGCCTGTTCAACGATTATACAGTTTACAGGTAGTAACAGGTGTTGGAAATAATGAGTTTAACCCTAAAGGTACAACAACTCGTGGTGAAGCAGCTGCCTTTTTAGTGAAGATGTTAGACTCTATGCAGAAATAAATGAATTGTATGTAGTAGTTGGTACTGGTACAAGAAAAAGTAATAAGGATTTTAAAGGAGCTATTCAAATGGAACAGCTCCTTTTTATATTAGCCACTATTAAGCCCCTTCCAAGCCCCTTATAAGCACCTACCAAGTAATAAATCACTAAGAAAAAACAATACAAAACAAAAACAACTACAAGAACAAAAGGCGCGAGAAAATAAAACCGTCGTTGTAGTAGTTAAAAAAATTTTGAATTCAAATGCAAAAACTAAGCCCTCAGTCTTATTTATATATTGAAGGATTAAAATCTGCCTTTTTATCCCGCATTAACGGGTAGTAAGATCCCCACCTCAAAATTCAGCAAAAGCAAAGAACTTAGGTGGGGGATCAACTGCCCGTAAAAGCCCGATTGGTTCAACTAATAATCAGTGGGGGAGGAACAAAACCCCACTGATTAAAGTTTCACTTTATGATTGCAAGGGGGAGGTAAACATATGGCCGTGTACCGTAATGTGCAGGTGAACTTTTGGCAAGATGAATTCATATTAGATTTAACGCCAGAGGAGCGTTATTTTTACATATATTTGTTAACTGGTACGAAAACGAAGCAATGTGGAATTTACATATTACCGAAACGTTTAGCAGAACTGGAAACAGGTTACAGTATGGAAACTGTTGAAAAGCTGTTAAATAGGTTTGTTGAATATGGAAAGATTTTATACGATGCAGAAACGAAAGAGTTATACATAATAAATTGGCTACATTATAACCCTATTTTAAATACGAATGTAGAGAAGTGTGTGTTACGTGAGCTAAAGACTGTAAAAAGTAAAGAATTCATACATATGTTTTTACGTACATGTCTTGAAGAAGAATGGAAGATTCCATTGTTATTGCAGCATTTTGGTATGCCGAAAGAAGAGGATAATAGTAGTTTACAAGAAGTTGCTGAGGAGGAAGAGATAGAAGAAGATACGTCGCATAGTGAAGTTTATAAGTTTTACGAACGACATATAAGTAATCTATCTCCATATATCGTGAAGGAATTGAAGGAATGGATACAAATAGTTTCAGGAGAGACAGTACTAGAGGCACTTAAAATTGCGTTTGAACAGAATAAGAGAACGCTGGCTTATGTGAAGGGGATTTTGAGGAATTGGTGTAAGAAAGGGCAAGTAGATTTCCTTGAGGGAAAGGAAGGTGTACAAAAGGGAGATGTATGTAGTTTGTATGATCCATAGTATGAGAAAGTATGGGTTTTTCAACTTTTCTAAAAGGTTCTTCCTTAAATAGAAGCGAATTGTTTGAGAAAGGAGGGGTTATATGGAAGTCGTCATAAAGAAGAAACGAACTAGAGGGAAGAAAATTTTTATTTGGTCTAGTAGCATCGTTCTTTTGTTAGTTATTTGTATAGCGATTTTTTTGAACATATATACGCTTAGATCTGTGCCAAAGATAGATGGAACGATTAAGCTAGAGGATTTACAACATGCTGTTCAGGTAAAGCGGGATAGTAAAGGGGTACCGCATATTAAAGCGGAAAATGCACATGATTTATATTTTTCGCAAGGGTATGTACAAGCGCAAGATCGTTTGTTTCAAATGGATTTAAGTAGGAGGCAAGCTTCTGGGATGTTGAGTGAAGTTGTAGGGGAAGCAGCAGTTGATCGAGATAAGTTGTTTCGAACGCTCGGTTTACGGCGCGCGGCAGAAGCGTCTGTTAGTCAATATGAAGGAGACGCGAAGTATGCCCTGCAGTCATTTGCTGATGGGGTGAACGCTTTTATACGCGAGGCAAAAGAGGAAAAGAAATTGCCAGTTGAGTTTACTGTATTAGGCTATGAGCCTGCTGAATGGTCAATCGTGGATTCTTTGACGATTGGAAAGTATATGGCGTTTGATTTAGGAGGACATTGGCACGGACAGGCGTTTCGATATTGGGCGCTGAAAAATCTACCGAAAGAGCAAGCAAATGAGCTATTTCCTACATATCCGAAAGATGCGCCTAGATTGCTAGCTGAACTGGAAAATACAAATGTGAATGTAGCACAAAGATTTGCAAAAACGATCATTCCACCAGAGTTTAATGGAAGTAATAACTGGGTTATAAGCGGTGAGAAGAGTACGTCTGGTAAGCCAATTTTAGCAGATGATCCTCATTTATCTCTTGCGACGCCTTCTATTTGGTATCAATCAAAACTTGAAATGAAAGATTTGCATGTGAGTGGCGTTATTTTCGCTGGAGTACCAGGCGTTATATTAGGACACAATGACAAAATAGCATGGGGCGTTACGAATACAGGTCCTGATGTGCAAGATTTATATATTGAGAAGCGAAATCCTAATAATGAAAATGAATTTCTGTATAACGATAAGTGGGAAAAAGCTACCGTTGTTGATGAATCTATTAAAGTAAAAGGCGGGAAAACAATTCCGTATAACGTTACGGTTACGAGGCATGGGCCAGTTATTTCAGAGTTTGCGGATAAAGGGAAAGAGAAAACGAAAACAGTATTCGCTTTGAAATGGACTGCTTTGGAACCGTCCGCTGAATTAAAGGCTGTATTAAATATGAATAAGGCGAAAGATTGGAATGAGTTTGAAACTGCACTTCAAGATTTTCATACACCAACTCAAAACTTTGTGTTTGCATCAAACGACGGCACAATTGCTTATAAAGCGAATGGAAATATACCAGTGCGTAAAAAAGGAGATGGTAGTTTACCAGTGCCGGGATGGACAGATGAATATGAATGGGAAGGGTATATCCCGTTTGATCAGCTTCCAAAAGTAATAAATCCAAAACAAGGGTTTATTTCAACTGCGAATAATAAAATTGTTGATGATAATTATCCGTACCATATTAGTAATACATGGGCGCAGCCATATAGGCAAATGCGTATTCAAGAGTTTTTACAAGAGAAGGAAAAGTATACGGTGAAAGATTTAGAAAATTTACAGATGGATCAAAAAAATTTATATGGGAAAGAGTTTGCTCCTATATTTTTAAAAGAGTTAAATAAAGCATCTTTAAATGAAGTAGAGAAAGAAGGCGTAAAACAATTAACAAAGTGGAATTTTTACGATAGTAAAGATGAAGCGGCACCATTACTATTCCATTTGTTAATGAAAGAGATCTCAAATACGTTATTTTCAAAAGAAATACCGAAAGATGTGATGGAGTTATTTGAAGGGAAGTCACAAGTTGTTGACGAATTGATTCGAAAAGAAGTAGCGGGAGAAAATAGCGCTTGGTTTACGAAGTACGGAGGTTTCACGAAAGTTGTGCATACATCGTACGAGAATGTAATGAAGAAATTACAGAAGGAATATGGACCCGATGTTGCGGAGTGGAAGTGGGGCGACTACCATCAGCTTGCTTTTACACATCCAATTTCAAAATCATCTAGTATGTTAGCACTACTTGCATTTAATCGTGAAAAACCAGTTCCAATTGGCGGAAGTCAAGTTACCGTTCAAGCAGCGAGTTACGGAGATAACGGTATTGTAAACCACGGTGCATCTTGGCGATTCGTGATTGATACGAAAGATATGTCAAACGGTTATCATATCGTAGGGCCAGGACAATCAGGACATTTTAGAAGTGATTGGTATCATGATCAAATAGATGATTGGGTAAATGGAACGTATCATACGACTACATTGAATACGAATGGGATAGAAGGGAAAGTGTTAACTTTACAGCCGAAATAATGTTAGAAGAGGCTCTTACTATAGGTAAGGGTCTCTTTTTTGTCATGTGACAAAATTTGACAAAAAAATCTGTAGAACTTTGTTATAATTTTTTTTGGAATATTTTGTTTAAGGTTTTATAGCAATAGGGATACATGTATTCTAAATTAAAGGGTTTTATAGGGGGATAAATACAAGAATGAACGACATGGAGAAATATCGTGAGAAAATTAAAGTGATTTCTTTTGATAGAGAAAAAAATCAAATGGTTGAAGTGGAAGAGAGTAAAATAACTTTTGATGATGTTGGCGGAATGGAAGATATTAAAAAGAAAATCAATATGGACTTTATTATGCCGATTAAGAATCCGGAGTATTTTCAGGCTTTTGGTAAGAAAGTAGGAGGCAGTTTATTATTTTATGGGCCACCTGGATGTGGTAAGACATTTTTAGCGCGAGCAGTTGCAGGCGAGATAAATGCTAATTTTATTCATTTAGAGCTGCAAGTAATACTCTCGATGTGGTCAGGAGAAGCAGAGAAAAATTTACATGAAGTGTTCGAAGAGGCAAGAAAAACAAAGCCTTGTATTTTATTTATAGATGAATTAGACGCATATGGGGGGAATAGACAGAAGATGGGCGCTCATCATCAAAGAACGCTAGTTAATCAATTGCTAGTGGAGATGGACGGAAGCAATTCTTTTAATGAAGGTGTTTATATAATTGGGGCAACAAATACACCATGGTATATTGATCCAGCGTTACGACGACCAGGCCGTTTTAATTCACTTGTTTTTGTGGCACCACCAAATAACGAGGAAAGACTGACAATACTAGAGTTGAAAACAAAGGATAAACCGAGAATGGAATTGCAGTTAGATTTTGTTTCGAAGTATGCAGAGCATTTTTCAGGGGCCGATTTAACGTATTTAGTGGAAGATGCTATTAATGAAGCTATTCAGCGTTCATTTGAAACAGGACAGTTACAACCCTTATCTAATGAAGATTTATTAACAGCAATGAAAAAGCGACAACCGACAACTTTAGACTGGTTCTCAACCGCAAAAAATTATGCAACGTTTAGTGATGTAAATAAAGATTTTGACAAAGTATTAGAGTATATGGAAGAACACCAATTGAAGTAAATGATATTAGATTGGGGGAAAGGAATAGATGGAAGAGCAACTTAGGAGAATTTCGCACTTATTGAAGCTTGGTGATGTTGAGCTCGCAAAAGAAGAAGCGGAATGGATGATTAAAGAAGATCCAGAAGATGCTACTGGTTATATTTGTTTAAGTCATGTGTACTACTTTGGTTTTCGTCAAATTGATGAAGCGAGTAAATATTTAGAAGAAGCACTAAAAATAGATCACTTAGATGAAAATGTTTTGTTAACAGCACTAGATATTTTTTATGCGCAAGAAAATTTTGAGAGATTAAAAGAGATAGCAGAAATAGGGATAAAAAATTATCCGGAAGAAGGCGTATATTACTTTTATGTGGGCGAGGCAAAAATACATATCGAATCGCTAAATAAAGGTATTACTTACTATAACAAAGCGATAGAATTAGAACCTGAAAATGATATGTATGTAGGAAGATATGCTTTTATTCTTTTGAGTTATTATCCGAAACGAATAGAAGAGGGTATAAAGGCGGAAAAACGTGCTTTAGAGCTGAATCCGGAAAATGTAACAAATCTAGTCTCTTTTGCAAATGTAGCAAGAGAAAAAGGGAATTTTAAAAAAGCAAGAATGCTAGCTGAAACTGCAATACGATTAGAGCCGAATCATGAAGGTGCCTACAAAATTTATAGAGATACAATCGGAACGAAAAACAAGTATTGTGCTTTTATGGCAAGTTTTACGTATACATTTTGGAATGTTTTTTCTAAGTTTTGTAAAATATTTTCGTTTGCAAGTAAGAGGAATCTTAAATTGCATTATATTTTAGTTATTTTAAGCCTTTTAGGTTGGATAATCCTCCCTGTATATTTAACAGGTTGGTATGCCGGTTCCGTGTATATAGTTATTTTTATGATGTATAGCATTTCATCTATTATAAAAGGACGGATTCATAAAGAAGTAGGATTAGGAACCCCCTTTGATGCTGAATACAATGTGAAAAGAAATAAAATCATTCGAAATCGTGAAATTTCCAATATGGAGAGTACAGTTAAAAAAGAAGAGGCTACTACTATTCCGACTGCGAAACTATCAAAAGAGGAACTGGAAGCACAATTAGAAGGGTTTTGGAGTAAAGGAACTGTGTATGAGGGGCAGCAAGAGGTTGCTGCGGCAGTGAAAGAGCCCGCTTTATCATCAGCTGAACATAAAAAGATTCAATCATATTCAGATATTGAATCACCTAAATATAATAAATGGTATATTTGTTTAATTATCGTTTTATCGATCTCCTTTATATTTAAAGTTGGGAAATTGTATAACTTAAATAATACAAATGCGACGCATACGACACCGAAAATTAGCCAAGAAACGAAGGATATTATTGTGGAGCAACAAGATAAAGCTCTCAAAGATACAAAAGAATCATTCGATAAGTTAGAAGTAGTAACTGTATTATACGTATTAAGAAAAGGTGATTGGAATGGAAGTACAATCGAGGGAGCTATAGAGAAAAGTTATGTACCGGTTATGTTAGAAAAAGTAGGACAGCCAGCCGGGGAGAAGTTAAAAAAAGCAACTCCTATGAAAATATATAAAGAAGATACAAGAACGTATGTATTACTTCAAAATGGAGATAGCTCTTTTATTATTGAAATAACGTCAAGAAAGTTAACTCATATTTATGGTGAGAGCTGGAATAATGCGCAAGAAGAGATGCAAAAATATGAAGAGTTACTTGGGAAAATAGAGTTACAAGGTGTTGAAACAGGGGGGGATTTAGCATGAGTATTAAAGTAATAAGGGCAACCGGAATGATGGGAGGAGCAGCAAGAGTCGCTGTAAAGGTAGATAATGAAGTAGTAATGAAACTTGAAAATAACGAAGAATATACGCTTCCTTGCGAGTTAGATGAAGCAAATATAAAAGTGAAACAATTCTTTTTTGGAAGTAAAGAAAAGAAAGTAAAGGATGGCGATGTAGTAGAAATTAAGATAAATAGTATTGCCATGCTATTACTGGTGGTGTCAATGATGGCTGTTTTATTTGGTTCGTCAATTGGTATAAATATTGTTGTTTTTGGTGTTATAGGAGCATTAGTTACGTTAATATATGGATTGAATAACTGGTTTAGTTTAGAAGTTAAATAAGTATGGTATCTGTTTTTGTATTAATTCATTTCATTTACTATATATGAAGTGTAATTATTTTTAAGAGGGAATGGGGAGGATCATTGTGAAGAAAATGATTATAGCATCTAGTTTGGCGTTAATAGTAGGTTTGACAAGTGGTTGTAGTAGTGAGAAAACGAATGTTACAAAACCAGTATCTGTACAAAAAGAAAAAGAATTAGTAGCGAAAGATATTTTTAAAAAAGCAGGTGATAAATTAAAACAAGAGGAATTTCTCACATTAACGTCTCTTATGTCAATGAAGGGGAACAGCCAATCAGAAGAGATTAAAATGAACATTCAAATGGAGCCGAAACGAAAGAATTCTAGAGCAGAAATGAAAATAAGTGGAACAGATATTATAACGTACGAAGTAGATGGAAAGGTCGCTGTTCAAGTGAAAGATCCTAATACAGGAGAGTTAGTTACGATACCAAATGATCAATTTAATGTTGATGACGTAATGGTAAGTAAAAATTTACTTAATGAGTTAGATTTACCGGAAGCTTTAGCTAAAAAAATGAAAGCAAAGAAGGATGGAGATACATATAAACTTACACTTGACTTAAAGGGGAAAGAAGCAGTAGATACATTACAGAAAATTAATGGAGATATGAAAAAATTAACGGAAGGATTTAATATGGATGCGTTAACTGTTGAATATATAATAACGAAAGATTATAAATTTGAAGAGATGCGCACAGCTATAAAACTGAGTGAACGTAATACAGATAAGAAATCTAGTGCGGATAAAGAAAAATTGGATACAGTTGTGAGCATAAAAATTGATTCATATGATAAATTTGATCCAATTAAGTTACCTGAAGGAAGTCAATAAATTCAATCATATAAGGGAAAAAAAGGAGCGGAAATACGCTCCTTTTTTATTTACCTTACTATTTTTAGGAGGTTAGTATGAATAAGGGTTGAATAAAGGATGAATAGCATTTTTATGGATGAAAATCCCCCCCTTTTTTTATGGAATATATGTGAAACATTGTATAGAATAAGCAAGAATGCCAAAAATTATAGGGGGAAAGTTGTGAAGAAAAATAAGAGTTTAATAAGTTTTTTAGGAGTGTTTATTATGTTGCTTTCTTTTTGTTTTCAAGGAAATGTACAGGCAGATGTAAATACTGTTCAATCTGGAAAAATAAAATCAGGAAACGTAACGGTATGGGAAGTTGGAAATGTGGCGAAAGTGTTAGCTGATGTAGAGCGCTTAAATTTAAATACAGTAAATGTACCGATTCAGGTAGATATTCCGAACGTGACTTCTACGAACATGGTAATTAATCAAGAGCAAAAGCAACAGGCGATTATTTTAATTCAAGAATTATTAAAGCGTAATATTCAAGTTATTGTGGAACCGTTCCCATATATTCAGCAAGGAAATGTTGGGGAAACAGAATGGAATCCAAGTAATATTAATGATTTCTTCTGGAATTGGAAAACGGTAATTCTACAAGAAATCTTTCATTCCATTACAAGTAAATACAATGTGTACGGGCTCAAGATTGCTTCTAATTTCGTTAATATGGAATATGCAGAAGGATATTGGAGCGATACGATTGATTTCGTCCGCCAGCAGTATAAAGGAAATATTTTGTATCAAATGAATTGGTGGTTAACAGCAAATTGGGATCCATCTCATGAAGCGAAGTTTGTAGAGAAAATAAACCGTCCGTATTTAAAGAAGGTAGACATTGTTAGTATCGATAGTTGGTTTGAAGTTTCAGGAAATAGAAATCCAACATACGAAGAAGTGAAGAAAAGTTTATATGCGACGACAGTATATAATCGTGGGCAAAACGTTGTTCAGCAATTGGAACAATTACATAAAGCAACAGGAAAGCCAGTTTATTTTGGTGGGTTTAACGTTCCAGCGCGTGAACTTGGACTACAAAATCCGTGGAATCCAGATGTTTCAAATGTGTTTTCAAAAGACGTACAATTAAACGGATGGCGCGCTTACCGTGATGTATTAGAACCGAAACCGTATTTTAAAGGTTTTTCAATTTGGTTTATTGGCTCTAATGATAGTACACATGCGTATCAAATACATAGTAAAGAAGCCGAAATGGTTATTAATGGCTGGTACCAAAAATAATTTTTATTAAATAGGTAAGTTTTGAATTTCACCACATATATTTCTAGTGAAAGGCCTTTCACCATCTTATCACCTAGGGGGCAATCATAATGAAATTTTTGTCTTACCTTACAGTAATTTTGGTGATTCTTGGCGGTTTGAATTGGTTATTTGTGGCGTTAGATTACAATGTAGTTGAGAAATGGTTTGGTTCTATGCCGGCGCTTGTGGACACTATTTATTGGCTCTTTGGTCTTTCTGCTATTTATCAAATTTTTGATCGGTTCTTTACGAACAATTAGCTATTATTCTTTTATTACTAGAGTGTTAAGTACGATTATGTACTTAACACTTTTTTGTATGTTTGTGAAAAAAGTATTTGCACATGCAAGCGATTCCATTGCTTCTTGCGCCGTAATAATAGAAAACAAATTGACCGTATATTATATTTCGGGTTATAATTCAGAAAGTTTAAAAAATAATAAGAATGAGAAAGAGGGAGGTTATTAGGGTGATGGAGAGAGTATATAATTTTTCAGCTGGACCATCTATACTCCCTTTGCCAGTTTTAGAGAAAGTGCAAAAGGAGCTTGTAAATTATAACGGGACAGGCATGTCTATTATGGAAATGAGTCATCGATCTTCTTATTTTCAAAGTATTATTGATGAAGCGAGTAGCCTAATTCGTGAATTAATGAACATTCCTAATGAGTATGAGGTATTGTTTTTACAAGGCGGTGCGTCATTACAATTCTCTATGATACCGTTAAATGTAATGAATACGTATAAAAAAGCAGGATACGTATTGACTGGCTCATGGTCTAAGAAGGCGATGCAAGAAGCTGAAAAAGTAGGGGAAGTACAAGTGATTGCTTCTTCTGAAAATGAGAAGTTTACGACAATTCCTAAACTGAATGGTTTACGAAGCGATGAAAACCTAGATTATGTACATATTACAACGAACAATACAATTGAGGGGACGAAATATGTGGACATTCCACATGTAGATAAAGTACCGCTCGTTGCGGATATGTCCTCAAATATTTTATCAGAACAATATGATGTTTCGAAGTTTGGTCTTATATATGCGGGAGCGCAAAAGAATTTAGGGCCAGCGGGCTTAACGATTGCGATTATAAAAAGAGATTTAATTGGAGGAGCAGATCGCTCTTGTCCTACAATGTTAAACTATGAAACTTACAGCAAAAATAACTCCTTATATAATACACCGCCATCCTTTAGTATTTACGTAACGAAACTTGTACTTGAGTGGCTAAAAGAGCAGGGCGGGGTATCTGCGATTGAAGAACAGAATAGAATGAAATCTTCACTTCTTTATAATTTCTTAGATGAATCAAAATTGTTTACTTCACCAGTTGATCCTACGTATCGATCACTTATGAATATTCCGTTTACAACACCGTCAGAAGAGCTAAACAATGAGTTTTTACAAAAAGCGAAAGAACGCGGTCTTGTTACGCTAAAAGGACATCGCTCAGTCGGTGGTATGCGCGCTAGTATTTACAATGCGATGCCAGCACACGGCGTACAGCAATTAGTAAATTATATGAAAGAATTTGAGCTTGAGAATAGATAGGGAGATGGGGATATGTTTCGTGTTCAAACGTTAAATCAAATTGCAGAAAAAGGTTTGCAAGTGCTTAGCGGAGAGCGCTATGAAATAGGGGAGAGAATGGACCACCCAGACGGTATTTTACTTCGCAGCTATTCTTTACATCAAGAAGAGTTTTCAAAAGATTTAAAGGCGATTGCCAGAGCTGGTGCTGGTGTAAATAATATTCCTGTAGATCGCTGTACAGAAAAAGGGATTGTAGTATTTAACACACCAGGGGCTAATGCCAATGCAGTAAAGGAACTTATTATTGCCAGCCTTATTATGTCTTCACGTAACATTATTAATGGAGTAAGCTGGACGAAAAATTTAGAAGGTGAAGAAGTACCTCAGCTTGTTGAAACAGGGAAAAAACAATTTGTTGGATCTGAAATTGCGGGGAAACGTCTAGGGGTTATCGGTCTTGGCGCAATTGGTGCTTTAGTTGCGAACGATGCGTTAGCTTTAGGAATGGACGTTGTCGGATACGATCCTTACATTTCAGTTGAAACAGCTTGGCGTCTTTCTACACATGTGCAAAGAGCATTTAGTTTAGATGAAATTTTCGCAACGTGTGATTATATTACACTGCATATTCCGCTTACGAATCAAACGAAGGGGATTATTGGTGAACACGCTATCGAGACGATGAAAAAGGGAATGCGTCTATTCAATTTCTCTAGAGGAGAACTTGTAGATGAAAAGGTTCTTCAAAAAGCGTTAGAAGAAGATATTATTACACATTACGTAACGGACTTCCCGAATGAAAATGTGATAAAGATGAAAAATGTAACAGCGACGCCACACCTTGGTGCATCTACGTCTGAATCGGAAGAAAATTGTGCAGTCATGGCAGCGCGTCAATTACGTGAATATTTAGAGACAGGAAATATTCGTAATTCAGTCAACTATCCAAACGTCGAACTGCCGTATATCGGAAAAAAACGAATTACGATTATGCATCAAAACGTTCCGAACATGGTAGGACAAATTACAGGATGTTTAGCAGAACATCATATTAATATTGCGGATATGATTAATCGTAGTAAACATTCTTGGGCGTACACGATGATTGATATTGATAACGGAATTGATGATATAATAAAAGAGAACATTGTGGAAAATATAAGCAAAATTACAGGTGTTGTAGCCGTTCGAATGATTGTGTAAAGGAGAGAGGGAAACTTGGCAAAAATCCGACCGTTTCGGGCCATTCGTCCAGTAGAAGAAAAAGCAGCACAAGTTGCAGCTTTACCGTATGACGTATTAAATAGTGAAGAAGCAAAAGAGGTTGTAAAAGGGAATCCATTTTCTTTCTTACACGTTGATAAAGCAGAAATTGATTTAGACCCGGCACTTTCACCGTATGATGATCGTGTATATGAAAAAGCGGGTGAAAATTTAAATCAATTTATACGAGAAGAAGTGTTCATTCAAGATGAAGAGCCAGCGCTATACATTTATGAATTGACGATGCAAGGAAGAACGCAGTCAGGTCTTGTCGTTTGTACATCTATTGATGAGTATGAAGATGATACAATTAAAAAACATGAAAGAACGCGTCATGAAAAAGAACTAGATCGCATTCGTCACGTAGATGTGTGTGACGCAAATACAGGTCCAATCTTTTTAACGTATCGTACAAAAGAAGAAGTGAAACGTTTCATTGCCAGCTGGAAAGAAGAACATGCGCCAATCTATACATTTACAGCAGAAGACGGCGTTAGGCATGTTGCTTGGAAAATAGCTGATGAAGAAGTAATTGCAAGTTTAGTAAACTTATTTGAAGATATTCCTAACTTGTATATTGCAGACGGACATCACCGCTCTGCCTCAGCGGCAAAAGTAGGGCTAATGCGAAGAGAACAATATCCAAATTACACAGGAGAAGAGGAGTTTAATTTCTTCTTATCGGTTTTATTCCCTCACGATGAATTATCCATTTGGGACTATAACCGAGTTGTAAAAGACTTAAACGGCTTATCAGAAGATCAGTTTTTAAAGCAAATCACGCAATACTTTTATGTAGAAGAAGCATCTGTTTCTCCGTATAAACCAAATGAGCCAAAATCATTTGGAATGTATGTAAACGAGAAATGGTATAAGCTTACTGTGAAAGAAGAAACGTTTGATGCGAATGATCTCGTGAAAGGTTTAGATGTATCTATTCTGCAGGATCATTTATTAAGCCAAGTACTTGAAATACACGATCCGCGATCTGATTCACGCATCGATTTTGTCGGAGGAATCCGCGGATTAGAAGAATTAGAACGCCTTGTGAATAGCGGTGCATATAAAGCAGCGTTCTCGTTATATCCGACATCAATGGAAGCTTTATTAGCAATCGCAGACGCCGGAGAAGTTATGCCACCAAAATCAACGTGGTTTGAACCGAAACTTCGCAGCGGGTTGTTTGTACATTCTTTAAAGTAAATATAGACTTCTTTAGATTGAAAAACCGAAATGATTTTTAGTTTCGGTTTTTCTTATTTTAAAAGTGTTTTTGAGGAGGGGGAGGGATGAAATTGCAAGTAGGCGAAAAAATCACCTTTGAACGAACTTTTACGAAAGAGGATGTTGTTTTATTTACAGAAGTATCTAAAGATGAAGGTGTTCATCATGTTACTCCAGATGAGCAGGGGAGATTTGTTGTACAAGGGCTGTTAACATCAACGCTGCCTACAAAAATTGGCGGTGATTATAACGTACTAGCTCGCAAGATGGATTTTGAATTTATACGTCCTGTTTTTAGCGGTGATACAATTCGTTGTGACGTAACCATTGAACAATTTGAGCCCGATGAAAAAAATCGAACAAAAATTATTGCGATGTTTACTTGTATAAATCAAATTGAAAAAGAAGTAATGAAGGGGAGTTTTTCTGGGATTATTCTTTAGTTAGTAGGAAAAGTAATGAATAGGTGGGGGCTTCATGCCTCTCAGACTTAGAGTTTTAATTCCTCTCAGAACGAAAATTTTATGTAATATACTCTGTTCTTTTCTTAACTATTAGGAAATAGTTGAATAAGCTCGTCAACAAAAAGGACATTCCTAGTATTACAAGAAATGTCCTTTCCGCTAAAATGTAAGGTATTTTGTTAAAATTCAAACTCTAAAATTAGTTTACTAGTTTGAACTGTAAACTGATAATGATAGGATCCTCTCAGATTTTCTAAGTTACCAGTAGCTTTAATAATTGTTCCTGGGGAATCTAGATTTCCTTTATCAAATATTCCTTGCTCTATAGCTGTAAATGTCCCTTGTTGCCCCTTATAAATTCCTTCAAAGTGTAAAAATCCAGAAATTTTAGCAGTAGCCAAGTGACCATCATTTATATTTGAGTCTAAATAATATAACAAGTATTCAACAAAAGCTTTTCCTTTTAATTCACCATCAATATCATATTCAACATGGGCAATATTGATAGGGAAATCTTTTCTAGTATCATCGATTAGTTTTTCATCCCATTTACTTACTGTAAATGTTACTTCCATACACGTAATCTCCCTCCAATTATATACTTTTAAAAAGTATCAATTCACAGTCATATCTCATAGGAGTAATTTTATTTATTGGGGTCCTTTCATGTCGCTATCAAGCTAACCAAAATAAAATACTCTCTAACATGAAAAAACACGCTATTTTTTCTGTAGGATCAGGAAAATGGCTATACTTATTTAAAGTTTCCCTTTATTCCACGCCACTCTCTAAAATAGAGAAAGACCCATTTTCACAATCAATTTCTGCCATCGCACCGTAAGGTAAAATAAACTTCGGCTCGGTATGGCCAAAATTTAAATTATAAAGAATCGGCAGATCTTCTAAGTTATGTTCTTTCATAACTTGCAGTATTTCATGTTTATATTCTTCATAATACATTTCGTCTTTTGGTTTACCAAAGATGATACCCTTTGCTTTTTGTAGAATGCCTTGCGCTGCGTAATTTCGTAACCAATACTTTATATAACTTGGTTCTGGATGATCTTCAGAAGTTTCAAAGAAGAGAATACTATTCTCCCAATGTTTTTTCTCAGGCCAAAGTTCCGTTCCTTTTGCAAATTCCAATACTTCTATACAACCACCAATTAAGCGCCCTTGTACAGTAGTAGAGCCTTGAAGTAGCTCATATCCACTGTTTTGCTGCATTGTACGTCTTGTATCCTTATTTATCTCTATCCATTCTAAACGCTCACTCGTCCATTCATGAGCTGATTGAATCTCGCCAATCGTTTCATTTGAAAAGAGAGTTCGATTTACCATTTCAATTGTATATGGATCCATTTCTACATTTTCGGCAAAGTCGGTCAAAATTGCCGGACCATAAAAAGAGGAAAGACCTGCTTTATGACAAAATAAATGTGAAACGGTAACGTCAGAGTATCCCATAAAAATTTTCGGGTTTTCACGTATTACATTAAAATCTATATAAGGAAGTAAGCGAATGCTATCTTCACCGCCAATATTCGCAATAATTGCTTTCACGCGCGTATCTTTAAATGCTGTCATTAAATCTTCCGCACGAGCTTGTGGATTGTTATAAATGAATTCGCTACCTTTTAAACTATTCGGCATTGGGACAACTGTAAGACCGAAAACTTCTTCTAATCTTTTTACTCCTTGTTCATATCGCCAGCTTATTTCAGAATCACCTGCGCCTCCCCATGAAGGACTTACTGTTGCTACGATATCTCCTGCTTGTAACCTCTTTGGTTTTATTAACATGTTAACACCGCTCCTACATAATGTAATGGACTACAATTATACAAACTGTATCATTGAAAAAACATGATGCATGACATTAGTTTCTTCATCATCAATCCGTTTACCTGCTGATATGCAAGAATTTAGCAGTAGTGTTGAATATAGGAATAATCGATTTATATTAAAAAGTACAGTATGCATCATTGCATGAGAAAGATGGTTGCTATTTTTCACTAATTGTAACTATTTTGGTTGCAGGTTGGTCGTAACCAATCAAAAAATATAATCATCATGAATGGAGAGGTTACAGCTTTTCCTGAATAAGAAAGCTATCGCCTTTAGGCACTTGGGATGAAAGTGAGATTGGATACGGAGTGTCACTAAAAATCGCAACGTTCGTAGTACTTTAAGTGTCTGAGGCATAGGTAGTTTCTTCGGTTTTTTTGTTGGGATTTTTAGGGGAGTATTCTTTAATTATTAGATAGAGAGGTAAAATAAAAATACACCTAATTACTAGGTGTATTTTTTAGACTTGAAAACCACATATGTATTGGAAATTTCTCTCGGGTAGAGTGTATCACAATAGAAATCATGTATATACATAATATTCGTTACATCGAATGGTTTCCTTGTAAGTATATGAAAATGGTAATCTAAATAGATTTTAATTTTGTTAACTTACCAACCTGTACCATGTTCAGAATTAGCAGGAGCCCCACCAGTGTCACCGATGTTTAATGCAGGAGCGCCGCCAGTATGGCCCTCAGAAAAAGAAGGAGCTGGTGGAGACGGGAAGTGAGTATGTCCAGCTTGATTTGTGAAACCTGCGTTTAAGCCAAATGCAGCAATACCCGTAAATGCAATACCTAAAGCGATTTTACCAATTGTTTTTTTCATTTCTTTAACCCTCTTTCATTTGATTTTTTTGCTATTGTACTATTAAAGAAGTATAAACTTGCTTTTTCATGTTGTTGTTTGTTATAAAACGCAAGAGCTAGTTTTTCAAGATACTCAGAAACATAGATATATAAAGATTCTTTATTGAAGTATTCAATTCCTTCTAAAACAATCGGTTCAATTTTGTCTAATTCAGTTTGATTCGTAAAAGCTTCTAATATAGCAAAGTGATGTTTGTGCTCTTCATTACCAAGTTCAGAAATAAGTTGTTTCCCTATTTTAATGTAGTGGTTTGCTTTGTCGATAAGTCCTAATTTTTCATGTTCTTGTGCAAGTAAGAATATAGCTTTGTAGTGAGATGGGATTTTTTCAACAACTTGTGTCAAGTGACGAATCGCTTCTTCAGAAAGATTCTGGCTAGCATATAGATGACCTAGATTACCGCGCACATACAGTTGTAATGATTCTTCATTTAATTTTTGGAGAATATCTAACGCTTTGTTATAGCTTTCCTCAGCTTGTTCAAAATGTCCTACGTCTACATAAGAAGCACCAAGTACACTTAAACAGGATGAAATATTTCTTTCACATCCGTGTTGCGTTTCAAAAAATTCTAATGCTTTAGAAGCATTTACAATCGCAAAACTTGGTTGTTGTTGGTGACAATGATAAGCAGCGTATCGGTAATAGAAATCAGCTTGTTCAATTTGGCTGTGTCCGGATAAAAGTGCTTGTGCTTTTAAGAAATATTCTTCTGCTTCTTGATAATGATTAATTGCTGCAAAATGAATCGCTTTATAATAATGATATAGGTAAGATAAATGTTTATCTTCTGGTTTTTCCTGGTCTTCTATG
This sequence comes from Bacillus cereus group sp. RP37, assembly GCF_040459695.1. NCBI lineage: Bacteria > Bacillati > Bacillota > Bacilli > Caryophanales > Bacillaceae > Bacillus > Bacillus cereus group sp. RP37. The sequence goes on from NZ_JARVHP010000001.1 coordinate 2,235,246, forward strand.
ATTTGAAAACTATCTTTCGTGATTGATAGTCCATCTGTCAGAGCTGTATGTCGGAACTGGAGTAATGCGTAATATAAGTGATAAAGTGGAAATGTTTCTGTTTCTTTCAAAAGCATTTCTTCATGTTCTTTTTTAGCTTCTTGAAACTGAATTTGTGCTTCCTTAACGTTTTGCGTTAAGATTGCATGGTACCAAGCTTCTAAATGTTTTGTTGTATACGTATGTCCCTTTAATGAAATGTTCATATTAGCCCCCTTGTATATTTTTCTATATAATTGTAACTATAATGGTAACATAATAAAAAGTAATTATATGGAATATTTTCTTGATAAATAATATTCTGAATTTTTAAACTTGTCAATCTATATGTTTTTATAGTATTGTCCATGTTTTTTGGGGGAAAGGGATCATAATTAACTATAGAATCTTAATAAAATGATGTCACATGCACAGTACTAAAATAAAAGTTGAGAAAGTATGCATGAGGTCTGAATAGGATGAAAAGATAACCCCCCTAGTTATATAGCTAGGGGGGTGTGTGTTAAATAGTTTCACCGTGAGCTTCTAGTTTTGGAGCAGGGAAATGTTCGTGCCCCTCAAGTTTCGGAGCAGGAGTATCGCCAATATTGAAAGCAGGAGCCCAAGTATCCCCTTTATTATATGATGAAATAGGAGGTCTTCCATGATCATAAGCAGGAGCCCATGAATCTCCATGTGAATCTAATTTAGGAGTAGGAAGATCCCCATGTCCCTCTAATTTCGGGGCAGGAAGATCAGCATGGCTCTCTAGTTTAGGAGCAGGGAAATCCCCATGTCCCTCTAATTTCGGGGCAGGGAAATCAGCATGGCTCTCAAGTTTCGGAGCAGGGAAATCCCCATGTCCCTCTAATTTCGGGGCAGGAAGATCAGCATGGCTCTCTAGTTTAGGAGCAGGAACATCGCCATGCTCCGCTTTTACAACGCCGCCATCCCCAATATTTATACCAAAAAGACCAAAGCTGAATACCGATAAACCTACAACAGCTGTACTAATTTTTCTTTTCAATCTATATCTCTCCTTTTGCTATGGTTTTCCATTTTGTCTAAACGTGGTAGATAAAATGAAATAAATCGTAAAAAATTACCGATTATATTACGATATACGAATGATTCTGTGTAATATTTTGTAAAACCTCCTTGAAATTTGAAATTTATGAAAATAAAATTCGACATGGTTCATTTTTCAATTCGTTGAATAGATTTTGATTGAGTTTTTATAAAGCTATTCGCTAACTTTAGGACCGAAAGCGGCTCTTAATTTCTTTATACCGTGCCCATAAGGTTATTTTAGCTTTGAATTAAATTAACTATTATAATTCGAGAATTTAGTCCTCTTGCTGCATATTTAAAAGTTACAGTATGCAACATTGCATAAGAAAGATGGTTGCTATTTCCTACAACTTGTAACTATAATAGTTACAGGTTGGTCGATACCAATCAAAAATAAAATCATCATGAATGGAGAGGTTACATATGGGTATGAAAAAAATAATTTTAGCAGGTGCTTTAGGGATCGCAGCATTATCAGGAACGAATTTACCAGGGTTAGAACTAACAAAAGCGAGTGCTGCTTCTATTGAATCGAATTTCTCAACATTAGAAGGACGAGTGGTAGAAGTAGATAACGGTGTAATTGTTGTAAAATCTAAGCAATACGAAGAACCTGTTAGTGTATATATGGATTCATTTTCAAATGTGAAAGTAGGGGATGAAGTAAAAGCTACTGGATCTATGATGCGTAATTTTACAGAATATATGGTTGCAACTGCAGTTGAAAATACAACAAACAAGTTGGGCATGCATATGAAAGAAGACGGTTCTCCTGATTATGTAATTGGTGAAGTATCAAAAATAGGAACGATGGAAGATGAGGGAGACGGTGCTACTACATATGTCGTAGTTGAATATCCATCGCTAAACGGGAAGAAAGTTATTATTGATGTTTTCTTAACAAAGGGGCAAGTGTTTAAAACGGGTGAGAAAGTGAAAGTTGATATGAAGTATGTGGGCTGGGGCGGCAGTTCTATTAACTGGAACACAACGGATCATATCGAAAAGGTTTATGAGGTAAAGAGCAGTGTTGAAAATAATGATGATGTTTGGATTTGGTCTTAATTAGACTTCTGTAAATAACAAATGTATCATGCAGTATCCATCAAATGATCATGTGTATGATTATTTGATGGGTACTTTTTTGTTTTGTATTTTATTGAGAATAAGGGATTTCCGATTTGAATATGATGTTTAAATCGGAGCGAATTAAAAAATACAATAATGAAAGAGGTGTTTATATATGGAGCGAGATGAGAATTATTTACGAGCTAAAAAAAGGGTGGAGAATTTAAAAGCGTTTTATATTCATTTAACGGTGTATATACTAGTTAACTTAATGCTTTTTTTCATAAATATAAGTTCTGATTCAAGTAAATTATGGTTTTTATATCCACTTGGAGGTTGGGGGATCGGTATCGTTATACATGGTTTGACAACTTTTCCAGTTGGGATATTCGGAAAAGAGTGGGAAGAACGAAAGATTAAAGAATATATGGAGAAAGATAAGTAAATTTATTTCTGGAATGTATGAATATAAATCTCTGGGATCAAATGTTTGATGCGAAGTCTATTCTATAGCTTCGCCTATTTGCTTTGTATTCGAAGTTTGTGCGAGTGAGTGTTCATATTCATTTTTTTAGCATCAACTGCATGTGAAATCAAAACTTTACTTGTAGTACATAATAAATACAGTTGTTTTACTTTTTAAATTACATGTGGATATAGGATAAAGTTGTTTTATCATCCTATATTAAAATAAAAATAAACCACTGTTCGATTTGAATATTCCACGATATAATAGTGAGAGTTTATGACAGAATAAATATTTACATAAGAAGTGAGGTACTGTATGAAAAAAAGAACGACAGACATTATTTTTATTATTATCGGTGCATTTCTTTTTGCGTTAGGTGTCAATTTGTTTGTTATTCCGAACGAGTTTGGTGAGGGCGGGGTAACAGGTATCACGATTATTACGTACTATTTATTTGAGTGGTCACCAGGCTTAGTTAACTTAATTTTAAATGCGATATTGTTAATAGCTGGTTATAAATTTTTGAATAAGATCACAACAATTTATACGATCATCGCTGTAGTTACGAACTCGCTATTTCTTCATTTAACAGAAGGATGGACGATTGCTTCTGATGAAATGCTCGTAAATGCCATTTTCGGTGGAATATTTATCGGATGCGGGATTGGTCTTATTATTCGCGTTGGCGGAACAACAGCAGGTACTACTATCTTAGCAAGGATGACGCATAAATATTTAGGATGGAGCATTAGCTATGGTTTACTGTTCTTCGATTTAATTGTTGCGTTTTCATCTTATTTCATCATTGGTGCAGAAAAACTGATGATAACAATTATTATGCTATATGTAGCAACGAAAGTGATGGAGTTTGTAATTGAAGGTTTAAATCCGAAGAAAGCCATTACGATTATTTCTGATAACCCGAATGAAATTGCCGGGAAGGTAACTACCTTAATGGGCAGAGGGGTTACTGTGTACTCAGGTCATGGTTATTACACGAAAACTCCGAAGGAAATTCTTTATGTTGTTATTAATAAGCAAGAAGTAGTCAAGCTAAAACGGATTGTTCAAACTACAGATCCAGCTGCGTTCATCGCTATACACGATGTTCGTGACGTATTTGGAGAAGGATTCGTTGATATTTCTAAAGCGTAGAAATTACTTTTCATTAAAATAATCTTAATACTAAAACGTGAGAATCTATTTTGAATAATCTTTTTTCAAAATAGATTCTTTTTCTTTTTCTTGCAAAAAATTCAATTGTTTCTTAATGTAGTGATGTAGAAGGATGAACGAGAGAGGGTTTAATGAAGATGATACATATTTTATTAGCTGATGATGATAAGCATATTAGAGAGTTACTACATTACCATTTACAAAAAGAGGGGTTTAAAGTTTTTGAAGCGGAAGATGGGAAGGTAGCGCAAGAAGTATTAGAGAAGGAAAACATTCATCTTGCGATAGTAGACATTATGATGCCGTTCGTTGATGGCTATACGTTATGTGAAGAAATTCGTAAGTATCATGATATCCCTGTTATTTTATTAACAGCAAAGGATCAGTTAGTCGATAAAGAAAAAGGATTCATTTCTGGTACGGACGATTATATTGTAAAGCCATTTGAACCAGCTGAAGTCATTTTCCGTATGAAAGCATTATTGCGTCGTTATCAAATGCTGAGTGCTGACATTATTACACTTCACGGAACGACAATTGATCGTAAAGGTGTTGAAGTGAAGTGTAACGGTCAAACGATTTTACTTCCGTTAAAGGAATTTGAGTTATTATCACAACTTGCTAGTTATCCTGGAAGAACATTTTCAAGAGAAGAATTAATTGAATTAGTATGGGGAATGGATTTTGAAGGAGATGAACGAACAGTTGATGTTCATGTGAAGAGACTACGAGATCGTTTCTCAAAACGAACAGACGATTTTCACATTACAACGGTGCGCGGACTCGGTTATAAGTTGGAGTTGAAATAAAATGAAATCACTATACTCTAGATTTGTATTTATGACGGTTGGGATTATGCTTCTTAGTAGTATTATCGGTTTTTTATTAACAAATGTGTACTATCAAGTGAAGTTAAAACCGTATAACAGTGAAAAGATTTTAAAGTACGCTGAGGAAGTTAAATCGTTATATGAAAAGCAAAGTGAAGAAAATAAAGAGACGTATTTACATTCTATTGCGAAATTAGGATATGAAATTTATATTGTCGATGATCAAAAGAATGGAAAGCGTATCGGAAATGCGTTTCGTAATACGTCTATTAGCGACGATACAGTTCATAAAGTATTACAAGGGGAAACGTTTAATGGTGTTTCCACATATCCAACGCGCTTATTTATTACAGGATTTTTCGATAATGAATTAATAAATAGTGTCGGTGTACCAGTGCAACACGGTGATAAACAGTACGCTTTATTTATTCGTCCCGACATTCAGAACCAATTTGGCGAGATGCGAATTTTCTTAGCGGTATTACTTGGATTTATCGTACTATTAAGTATTATCTTTATAGCGATTGCAGCAGGTTACATCGTTCGTCCCATTCGTAAATTTACGAAGGCTACGCAAAAAATTGCGAGTGGTAAATATGAAATTGAATTAGATGTAAAACGAAAAGATGAAATTGGTACGTTATCTACAAGCTTCCAGAAGATGACGAAGAGTATAAAAGAATTAGATGAAATGAGACAAGAATTTGTTTCGAACGTCTCGCATGAATTTCAATCGCCACTTTCTTCTATACAAGGTTTTTCGAAAACATTGCAATCAGAAAAGATGAGTGAAGAAGAAAGAAATCATTACTTACGAATTATTGAGGGCGAAAGTAAGCGAATGTCTAGTTTATGTAAACAGTTACTTACGCTCGCTTCTTTAGATAAAGAAGAGAAAGTATTACAAATAAAAGAATTCAATTTGCAGAAGCAAATTAAAGACGTCATTTTTATGCTCGAATGGAAATGGCGTGAAAAAGATATTGCTGTTGAATTTGATGTGCCGGACATTACAATACAAGGTGATGAAAACTTACTTCATCAAGTATGGAGCAATATTTTTACGAATAGCATTAAGTTTTCAAATGATGCTGGAACGATTGAATTTGTTGTAGAAGAATTAGAATCAAGTGTGATGATCTCTATATCAGATAACGGAATCGGTATGGAGCAAGAAGAAATGGATCGTATTTTTGAACGTTTTTACAAAGTAGATACAGCAAGAGCAAGAAACGTAGAAGGTAGTGGTTTAGGATTATCGATTGTGCAGAAGATTGTGGAACTGCATAATGGAAATGTTTCAGTGTATAGTACGAAAGGGGAAGGGACGACCGTTCAGGTTGAGCTTCCGAAATAGATGGAAGAGGCTGCTTCGGAAGGGCCTCTTCTTTTTGGTTTCTAGTATACGTGTAAAGTGAAAAAATGTGAGTCATTTTCATTACATAATCGGACGAGTTTGTGGAGTGAGCTCAGGAGGAAGTTTATTTAAACATGTAGAATCTCTACAGAGTTATAAGGATTTTATTGAGACTTTAACTATTTAGGGAGGAAATTACTTTGAAACGAATTGACTTGTTATTAAACGTACTAGATTCAACATTCGATAAAGAGAGTTGGTATGCACCGTTTAAACATGCTATAGAAGGACTTACAGCCGAACAGGCTATGTGGAAACCATCTGGTGAGGAAACGAATACCATTTGGGAGAACGTTAATCATCTCATTTATTACAAAGAGAGGCTTGCTGCAAACTTAGAAGGTCGTGAATGGAAACATAATCTTGACGGTAATGACACCTTTTATCTTACTAAGCAATCCAATGATGATGAGGAATGGAAGAAAGTTGTTGAACGTTCTGAAAATGCTCAGCGTAATTTAAGACATGTATTGAGTGCAATTTCTGAAAAAGAGGTTGAACAAAATTCACTTGAGGGGAAATTACTAGATATCATGCTTCATGATGCTTATCATACAGGCCAAATTATTCAATTAAGGAAAATGCAGGGGTCTTGGTCATCAAATCGATAATTGAACGTTTTAGTTGGTGCTATTGTTATATTTTTAGTGAAGTATTTTTCATTCAAAATTAAATAACTATATGTTTAACCCCGTTCCAAATTTAGAACGGGGTTATGTTTGTTTCTGTTATAAAGCCGCACCTTTCCCGCACTCTTCTTTAAACCGAACCCCAAAAGTATCCGCTGTAATTTCATCAGCTTTCGGTAATGCCCGTAATTTTGGATGAAGTAGCCATACGAGAGAAATAAATAAAATCCCGATGCTAGCGAGCGCGAAAATGAGTTGGCTACTAAATACATTTGCCGTGTATCCGCCAATTAAAGAACCGAACGGCATAGCAATTGTGCCCATACTTCGCATGACTGAGTTGATACGTCCAATATATTGATTTGGAATTACAATTTGACTAATTGTCGCAAATAATATGTTGGTCGCACCAATTGGTATCCAAGCTAAGCCGAATAAGAGAATAGACAGCCATTGGAACGGTACAATGGTAGAGAGAAACCAAAAGATAGCGCCAGTCGCAAAGCTAATAATGGAGACACGGCCAACATTACGTTTGCCAACCCATGAACTGAATAAAGCACCGATGAGACTACCTGCTGATATAGCAGCTAAGAAGAAGCCATATGATTTCACGCCTCCTAAAGAGTCAGCGAAAGAAGGGAGTATGGCCATCGTCATACCGATAGAAAAATTAGCAACAACTGAACCGATTAAGAAGACACCCATTAAGGAACGAAAGACGATTGAAAAACCTTCTTTTAAATCGGAGAAATATTGCTTAGTTGAAAGCGATGTGCCCGCTTCGGTTTGCTTTGGCATTTTTAATGAAAAGAACAGAAGGGCAGTAATCGCGAATGTTAAGGAGTCGATCACATATAAAGTGATTGCGCCAAGTAGTGCTACTAATATGCCAGAAAGAGTCGTACAAATTAAATCAATGCCTTGATACGCAAATGAAAAGAGTGAATTACCTTTTAATAATTGTGTTTTATGCAGTAGAAGTGGTAAAGCTTTTGATTGTGCGGGATAGGCGAATTGTTCGATAAAGGCTACGATGGGCATAATGATGAGTAGTAGTTGAACTGTTAATAGATCGAAGTAGTGTGTAATAGGAATGATTAAAATAAGAATGCATTGCAGGACTTGTGTGATGACGAGAGTGTTTTTGATTGACCATCTATCAACGAATGGTCCAGTAAGAAATTGAAGTGCAGAAGGTAATAATGTAAGGAAACCAGCTAATCCAGAATAGAAAGGATTACCACTCAGTTTATATACGAGCCACATCGCCGCTACATAGTACAAACTATCTCCTATGTTTGTAAAAATTCTCCCTAAAAACAATAAGAGGAAATTCCGGTTTTTTAATATGTCCACTTTATCTACTCCTTTATAATAAATTTATTCGGTAAAATAAAATTGACCGTTGTTGTAAAAAAAAATCGTATTACGATTTTTTTAAAATGAAACTATATCGACGCAAAATGAAATATATCGACGTTTCGACAGGGGATATCGACTTATCGACAAACACCGACAAGTTTATTCCTCTTCTTTTTTCACAAAGCGCTGCATTGCTCGCTCATCGATTTGTAGTGCAGTAGTAGAAATGTAATAAGATTTACTATTTGGATCTTTATCTGCGTCTTTTGCAATCTCATTTAATTCAGCCATTAATTCATGAAACTTTTTCACCCATACTTGAAATTGTTCTGGCGTTGCATCAAACTCCCAGCAAGACGAAACGTAATTCCACTCAGCTGGATCTTCGCTTACTTTTCGTAATGTAAAAGCTTCTTCTGGTGCAGCGAGAATATGGCTTTTCGTTCTTTCTGTCATTTGTAAAAAGATTTGGCGACCTGATTCACTTAATATTTCTAAATGAGGTAATAGTTCAGCAGCAGGGGTAAAACCTCTAGCGACAGATTGATAAAACTTTTGAACGATGCCATTCTTTTCTTCTGTATAAACAATTTCTATAAAACCATTCTTCTCTAATTCTTTTAAATGATAATGAATTTTAGCCCTTGAAATGCCGAATTTTTCAGATAGTAGTTGTCCTGTATAAGGTCGTTCGCATAGACGCATCATCATTTCGACACGTAGTGGATCGCTTATTGCTTTTAGTTGGCTATAAGTAGTTAGTGTTAACATGGGCTTCAAAATGATCAACTCCTCAAATAAAATTACTCGGTCAATATTATTTGACTGAATTGTATCAAGGATTCAAATTATTTTCAATACTTTCTGAAAATTTAATCTTATCCTCTGTAATCTTCTGTTCATATTCCGTTCATATTTCTTTTTTATGATGAGTGCATAGAAAGAAAGAGGAAGGAGCGAGCGAAATGTTTTTAGCTCTGCGTGAATTAAAACAATCAAAATTAAGATACGGATTAATCGGACTGATTATGGTGTTATTATCATTTTTAGTTCTTGTTATTTCAGGATTAGCAAATGGATTATCATATGATAATGCTTCATCGATTCAAAATATGGAGGCAAATAAGTTCGTCTTAGCAGATGATGCGGAAAATAAATTACTTCGTTCACAAATTAAGCAAGATGATGTAAATAACGTAGTAAATCAAGTAGGCGAGAAAGAGGCCGTTCCGTTCCGTGTGAAAGTTTCAACGTATGAAAAGAAAGACAGTTCGAAAAAAGTTGATGTTGCTATTTTCTCAAGTGAACGCGATTCATTTTTAGAACCGAAAATTGTAAAAGGTGAGAAATTAGGTACAGCAAACAACGAAATGGTTGCTGATGAATCAATTAAAGAAAAAGGAATCGATATTGGAGATACAATTATCGATCCTGTTTCAAAGAAAGAATTTAAAATCGTTGGATTTACGAAAGATCAAATGTTTAGCCATACACCAGTCGTTTATGTAAATGAAGACGTATGGGGTGCTATTTCACAACCAAACCAAAAAGATTATAGTGCAATTGCGCTGAATACAGATAAAGACATTAAAAATGCACATGTTATCGACAAAAAAGAAGTATTACAAAGTATTCCAGGATTTAAAGAAGAGCAAGGAACATTAACGATGATCATTGCGTTCTTACTTGTTATCGCTGCGTTACTAATCGGTGTATTCTTCTACGTCATTACACTGCAAAAAACACAGCAATTAGGTGTATTAAAAGCAATTGGTACAAAGAACTCTTATTTAGCAAATAGCTTAGTCGTACAGGCGTTATTCTTATCAGTTGTGGCGATGGTAATCAGCATTGTTCTTGTACAAGGATTAGAACAAATTTTACCAGCAGGTATGCCGTTCTTATTAACAACACCGATGATTGCACAATATGCAGCAATCTTTATCGTAATTAGTATTTTAGGAACACTTATTTCGTTATATCAAGTATTAAAAGTTGATGCATTAGAAGCAATTGGAGGCGGGATGTAATGACTTCATTATTAAAATTAGACAAAGTAAGTAAAGTGTACGGAGAAGGGAATACGGAAGTAACAGCCCTTCATCCGATGTCGCTTGATGTGAAAGCTGGAGAGTTTATCGGAATCGTCGGTCCTTCGGGATCAGGGAAAAGTACATTATTATCAATCGCGGGTGCTTTATTATCACCATCAAAAGGGGATATTTACATTCGTGAGCAAAATATTACGAAGTTATCAGAAAAGGAAATGACAGACATTCGTTTGAAAAAAATCGGTTTCATTTTCCAATTCGCAAATCTTGTTCCATATTTAAATGTAAAAGAACAATTACTTTACATTGCTAAGCTGAAAAAAGAAAACAAACAAGAATCTGAAAAGCGTGCGGATCACTTATTAGCAGCATTTGGATTAGGAGAAAGAAAAAATCATTATCCAAATCAACTATCTGGTGGAGAAAAACAAAGGGTAGCAATCGCTCGTGCTTTCATGAACAATCCAGATTTAATATTAGCGGATGAACCAACGGCAAGCTTAGACTCAAAACGTGCGCGTGAAGTTGTTGAAATGATGAAACGCGAAGTGAAAGAAAGTCAAAAAGCAGCCATTATGATTACGCATGATGAAAGAATGCTTGATGTATGTGATCGTATATTGACGCTTCGAGATGGACAATTAATATAAAGAAAAGGGCCAACCGTACATGCGGTTGGCCCTTGTATAATTGTTTTTAATAAGTATAATGGCTTTATTTTGAGAATAACGTTTTAATTTTATTTCGTGTTACTAATAAAATCCCGCCTAATACAGATAACATACCTAAAGCCATATTATTGGATTGCTCATTACCAGCGTTAGGAAGTTCTCTAGCATTATTGTTTGCGTTTGTCGTACCAGTCTTTGTCTCTGTTTGTTTCGATTGAGATACTTCATTAATTTTGTTATCTACATTTTGCTTCGTTGTATGTACCTCAGCTAATTTGTCATCAATTTTTTTCTCAGTATGTTTAAAGTCGTTGATTTTAATATCTAAGTCTTGTTTTTTCTTTGTTAAATCGTCTGAAACAGTTTGTTTCGATTGTTTCATTTCGTTAATTTTATTGATTAATTCTTCTCTAGCTTTTTGTAATTCAGCTAGTTTGTTTTTTACATCTTGTTTAGCCAGTTCTAAGTTAGCGGAAAGGCTATCTAAATTGCCTTTAATTTTCTTAAGTTCCTCTAACGTGTTACCAGTATTCGGTTTGTTTTCTTTTAGCTCAGCAAGTTTGTCCTCAGCAGTTTGTTTCGCTTTCTTTAACTCAGCTAATTTTTCATCTACCTGCTTTTTCACTTCCTTAAGTTCATTAACCTTTTGATCGATGTTCTCTTTATGTTGCTTAATTTCATTCACTTTTTCATCGACAGTTTGTTTATGTTCTTTAATCTCATTCACTTTATTATCGATATTTTGCTTATGCTCTTTTACTTCAGCAACTTTATCTTCTACTTGTTTTTTATGCTCTTTTATTTCCGCGATTTTATCTTCGGCGATTTGCTTGTCTTGCTGAAGTTTTGCATCTAACTCTTGTTTATGTTGTTTAATCTCATTGATTTTTTCATCAGCAACTTGTTTACGTTCATGTAGTTCATTCACCTTTGTATCAACATTTTCCTTAACCTTGTTAAGTTCATTCAATGTTTGATCCACGTTTTCTTTGTGTTGCTGCAATTTCGCATCTAACTCTTGTTTATGTTGCTTAATTTCAGCTAATCGATCTCCCGTACTTTGCTGGGGAGTAGCGTCAGTTACTTCTGCATGAGCAGAGTTTGCTCCAGCAATCATTGCTAAAGCTAGTGTAGAAGCTGCGATTGTTTGTTTTGTTTTCATATTTTGTACCTCTTTTCTTTCATATGCATGAGCTGTTTTGTGTAAAAATGAGCATATAGAAGTAGATTATCTTATCATTATATACCATGTTAGGCGCTTAGAGGAAGGATTTGCATAATAATCTATGATTATGTAATTCTTATAGTCTTTTATTTTTGGGTAGGGGACAAATCTTTAGCTAGATGAACAACTTCTTCAATAGTAAAGTTTACATCTTGATTATTGCGAATAACAAACAAATAATCAGCCTCGTTTTCTATAGGATCTACCACATCTTCATGTAGTGATTCAGCTTGTTGTCGATCAAGTACTTCTTTGAAATTGGAATAACCACCTCTAAAAATATTGGTACTTCGCGTGCTTTGAGCTACTCTTTCGTAAAGTACATCATCTGGAATATCAAAATGAACGAGTATGCGTACATATTCATTTTGTGGAAATAATTCGTTTAGTAAATATAACCTTCCGTTTTTACTGCGATTGGAGTTGCAAATGATAAGGTGTAAACTCGTATGTTCTTTTGCATAATCAACAATGAATTTCGAAAGGCCGTGCTTAAAATTATTAGCACCTTCAGCCGGCTGTAATTTTTCGTAATGCGTGTTAATAAATTCAGCTTGGTTATCTTGATCCATAACGAAAGAGTGGGGTAACTCTTTTTCTAATGCTCTTGCAAATGTAGTTTTTCCGCTGTGTGTTTTTCCTACTGTAATAATGACGAATCGTTTCATATTGGCCTCCATATGTATGGTTATAAGCAGGAATATTCAATGTGAATCGACAATTTTCCTGCTAGAGAATATACAAAGTTTCGGAGTGATAGCAGGCTGAAAACTTGACAAAAAAACTTATTTATGCTATAATTTACCAACGTAAAAATAAAGTGTATAATAGGGTTCTCCTGGCCAGGGGAACCCTATTTTTGTTGTGAAAATGAAGGAGAGTGTATGTACGTGAAACAAGGTGAAGCAAGTGTAACGTCGTTAGTATCAGCTTTCAGCAGGGCATATCATAGTGAATTTGATAATCCGAAAATCTTTGATGATTATATCGCTAAAGAATTCATATCGCCAAAAGAACGAAGCGATATTGAAACGAATATGGTTCAAGGGATACATTTTTTCAATACAGACATTGCTGAGCGGTTTCGAGATAATCCGAAAGAAATATTAAAATGGATTACACAAGTTCAATTATCACCAACACCTTTAGCACGTGCGGCATATTGTGAAAGAGTATTACTACATGAAATTACATTAGGCGCAAAACAATACGTCATACTCGGTGCAGGCTTAGATACGTTCAGTTTCAGACACCGAGAGTTAGAAAATAAATTAGAAATATTTGAAGTGGATCATCCTTCTACGCAGCAGTTTAAGAAGGAAAGAATAAAAGAAGCAGAAATTGAAATTCCAAACAACCTTCATTTTGTTTCAATGGATTTCACAAAAAGATTTTTCTATGAAAAGTTACGGAATGAAGGATTTGAAAATAAAAAGACTTTCTTTAGTCTTTTAGGTGTTACGTACTATTTAACGAAAGAGGAACTTTCCAGTTTAATAGAATGTTTATTTGAAATGGTTCCGGTAGGGAGTTCTATCGTTTTCGATTATCCTGATGAAAACTTATTTACAGAAAAGGGACTGTCCAATCGAGTTGGAAATATGGTAAAAATGGCTTCGGTAGGCGGAGAACCGATGAAATCGTGTTTTTCTTATGCCGAAATGGAAGCACTGTTAGAGAAGGCAGGCTTACTCATTTATGAGCACTTATCACCAGAGGATATTCATACATTATATTTTGAAGGACGAAACGATTATTTAGAAGCTTTTGAGACGGTGCATTATGTGCATGCAGTGAAGAAGTAGGGGATTAGTAGGCATGGGGAGAAATCTCTGTGTCTTTTTTGGAAACAAAAGAGAAAATAGAAGATGTTGAAATGAGATGTATATACGTTCCATATGTGTATATTCGCTGCCCAATAAACTACCATCTCACGTAAATTCATACCACATTTTCACTTTTATTTACAAAAAATACTATTAAATATTTTCGGATAATTGTTATAATATAATTAAATTGCTATAAAAGTTTTTTCTAGAGTATGTATTTGAAGAATTCTCATGTGAAAAGAGCAAGTTCTCAAGTAGAGAATTTGCTCTTTTTTGAAGAGAAATAGGATTAGAAGTACATAAGGGGATAGCAGAATTTTATAAAAGGACTTTCTGTATGTATCCACAACGATGTTTAGATGTAAAGGATTTTTAAATTTATAAAAAGATTAAGAGGCGATAGAAAATGAAAAGATATATTAGTATAAAAGGAATCGGTACATATCTTCCAAAAAGAAAGGTAGATTCTTTTGAAATAGATCGTATGCTACATGTGCCAGAAGGCTGGACATTAAAAAAAGCTGGAGTAAAAACAAGGTATTTTGTTGATGAGGAAACGTCTTCTTATATGGGGGCTGAAGCTGCAAAAAAAGCTGTAGAAGATGCTAAGTTAACTTGGGATGATATTGATTGTATTATTTGCGGAAGCGGAACGATTCAACAGGCAATTCCTTCTACAGCATCACTTATTCAAGAACAGCTCGGGCTACAGCATTCTGGTATTCCATGTTTTGATATCAATTCAACATGTCTAAGTTTCATAACAGCACTTGATACGATTTCTTACGCAATGGAATGCGGAAGATATAAAAATGTTGTTATCATTTCTTCTGAAATTTCTTCCGTTGGATTGAATTGGGGACAAAATGAAAGCAGCATTTTATTCGGTGACGGTGCGGCAGCTGTAGTCATAACAAAAAGCGATCATACATCTTCTATTATTGCTTCCCATATGGAAACATATAGCTCTGGTGCGCATTTATCAGAAATTCGTGGCGGTGGAACGATGATTCATCCTCGGGAGTATAGTGAGGAACGAAAAGAAGACTTCTTGTTCGATATGAATGGAAGAGCTATTTTTAAACTATCTTCTAAGTATTTGTTGAAGTTTATCGACAAGCTACTTATGGATACTGGTTATTCCCTGGCTGATATTGATTTAATTGTTCCTCACCAAGCAAGTGGACCAGCTATGAGACTCATTCGTAAAAAATTAGGGGTTGATGAAGAGCGCTTTATGACCATTTTTGAAGACTACGGTAATATGATTTCCGCATCTATTCCAGTCGCTCTTTTCGAAGCGATTAAGCAAAAGAAAGTACAACGCGGAAATAAAATATTATTACTAGGTACTTCTGCGGGACTTTCTATCGGGGGCATCCTTCTTGAATACTAAGAAAACAGTATTAATTACAGGGGCACGTGCACCAGCAACTCTGCATGTATGCAGACTGTTTCATAGCGCCGGACATACCGTTATTATTGCAGATAGTATTCCTTATCCATTAAGTAAAGTCTCATCCAGTACGGATTACTTTTATGAAATTCCTTCTCCAAAGTGGAAAACAAATGAAAGTATCCGTGCGCTACTATCCATTATTCAACGTCACAATGTGGATTTGCTTATTCCTACTTGTGAAGAAATATTTTATATATCTAAATATAGAGAAGAGTTAAGCGCGTTTTGTCATGTATTAGTAGATGATTTTCAAAAACTTTCATTACTGCATAATAAGTGGGAATTTATTCAGTTCGTAGCGAATTTAGGGTGGCAAGTACCTGCAACATATAGAATAAATAATGAAGAAGCGATACGTTCAATGATGCACAAAACACCAGCTCATACTCCTTTTGTACGAAAGCCGATTTTCTCCCGTTTCTCTGATAAGGTGGAATTTATTACAAAAGAGGATGCTCTAAAAGAAAGCATGATAGATAAGTCGAATTATATTATGCAAGAGTTTATACAAGGGACGCAGCATTGTTCCTACAGCATCGCACAATCTGGGGAAGTGTTAGCTCACTCTACTTATAAAACGGAATTCACGGCAGGCTTAGGTGCTACCATTGCGTTTCAGCATATGAATCATCCTAAAATTGACCAGTTTGTTAGACATATTGTAAAAGAGCTAAACTTCTCAGGACAAATTGCCTTTGATTTTATCGTTACAGAGGATGGAGACGCGATTCCAATTGAATGTAATCCACGTACTACTAGTGGATTACATTTATTCGATGAGGAAATATTGCCCGCTTTTTTTAATGAAACAGTAAACAATACATTCATTCCAAGACAAAATTCGGAGTGTGCAATTCGGTTAGCGATGCTTTTATATGGATTTCCTTATTTAAAAAGTAAACAAAGACGTAAGCGATGGTTAAAAGTTCTAAGTTCTTATCCAGATATCGTTTATCGTCACAATGATTGGAAACCATTTTTTTATCAGTTCTTTAGCATGTATAAATTGTGGCGTGAAAGTTATAAACAGGAACGGACTATTTTAGAACAAACAACATATGACATATCGTGGGATGGTGAAGATTTATGAAAATGCTAGTAACTGGTGGAACGGGCTTTCTAGGACAAAAACTCGCCTTTCGACTGAAAAATATGGGCTATGAAGTAACGGCAACGGGAAGAAATAAAACAATCGGTAAGGTATTAGAACAAAATGGAATCGAGTTTGTTCATTGTCCTCTTGAAGACAGGGATCGTGTGCTACAAGTTTGTAAAGATAAAGATTATATCTTTCATAGCGGCGCACTTTCTTCCCCTTGGGGTAAATATGAAGATTTTTATAATGCGAATGTGTTAGGAACGAAACATATTATCGAGGGATGTCAAAAGTACGGTATAAAACGCCTGATCCACGTATCAACACCAAGTATTTATTTCTATTATGATGAGCGACAAAATGTAGTTGAAAACGCGAAACTTCCTGATACATTTGTAAATCATTATGCAACAACGAAGCACATGGCTGAACAAGCTATTGATCAAGCTTTCGCGCATGGTTTACCAGTTATTACAATACGCCCGCGCGCTTTATTCGGACCAGGAGATAATGCAATTCTTCCGCGTCTTATTAAAGTATGTGAAAAGGGTGCTTTACCGAGAATTGGTACTGAAGATGTTCTTGTTGATATTACGTATGTTGAGAATGTTGTAGATGCTTTACTTCTTTGTATGCATTCCCCAAAACATACATTAGGGCAAAAGTACAATATAACAAATGACGAGCGTGTAAATTTATATGAGGTTATAGAAAATGTAATGAAGCGTCTGGATAAGGAAGTAAAATATAAAAAAATTTCCTACAAAACCGCTTTTTCACTAGCTGCTATACTAGAAGGAATCTCAAAAACTATTTTATTCGGAAAAGAACCTATTCTTACAAAGTATACTGTTAGTGTCCTTTCAAAAAGCCAGACATTAAATATTGATAAAGCTAAAGAAGAACTAGGATATGCTCCAAAAATCAGTATAGAAGAAGGAATTACAAAATTTGTAGACTGGTGGAAAATACAATGAAAATCAAATCTTTAAAGCTATATGATACAGGATATTGCACACATCCAGAAAAAATTGCATATTCCAAGGGCAGTTGGAAACAAATCCGTTTTCCGGCTACAGTAGGATTACTCCAGCATCCAGTATTAGGTTATATTTTATTTGATACTGGATACGCGGGGCATTTTAAAGAGGCGACAAAAAAATTTCCTTACTCTGTATATGCAAAACTTACGCCTGTTCATTTTACGGAAGAGCAATCTATTAAACAGCAACTTCTTCTTGATGGTATTCAGCCAGAAGAAATTAAATATATTATTCTTTCTCATTTTCATGGCGATCATACAGCTGGTTTACCTGACTTTCCAAAAGCGAAAATAGTAACCTTCGCAAAAGCTTATGAGGATATTAAAAAGAGAAGTAAATTTGGTGCTCTATTAAAAGGGTGTCTAAAAGATACACTGCCGATAGATTTAGAGAAAAGGATGTCATTCATTGATCAAACGCCATCCTTTAACTTACCTTCTACATATGGAAAGTTTGAAGAGGGGTATGATGTATTTGAGGATGGCTCATTATTTGCTGTTGACTTAACAGGACATGCAACAGGACAATTCGGTATATTCGTCCATTTACAGAGTGAAAAAATTGTCTTTCTTTGTGCAGACGCAGTGTGGCTAAGTAAAACGTATCAAAACCTTGTATTTCCTAGTAAGATTGCCAACCTTTTAACGAGCGATCCAAAATCTTACCGAAAGAATATTGAGAAGTTACACCATTTATCACAAACATCACCTGAGATTGAAATTGTACCAACTCATTGTGAACATACATGGGATAAAATTAAAGCAGGGGTGTACTATGAATAAACTACGGATTCTCAAGCAATATTTGAAAACTAAATATGGCTTGCGTTTTTCAAATCGCAAACAATTGGAACAGTTTCATAAACAACAAATAGAAAAACAACTTTTGTTCACGATAGAGGCGTCTCCTTTTTATCGCCAGTTATATACACCGTTTTTAAATGAAATTCAAAAGGGGAATTTGGCTGCACTCCCTATTATTGATAAAGAAGTAATGATGGAACATTTTGATACATTAAATACAGTCCATATTTCAAAGGAAGAAGCGTTTCATGTAGCATTTGAAGCAGAAAAGACCCGGAATTTCTCACCAACCATTCGTAATATAACTGTCGGTTTATCATCAGGCACTAGTGGAAATCGTGGGGTTTTTCTCGTTTCCGAGGAAGAACAAACGTTGTGGGCTGGCTCGATTATAGGAAAGGTGCTTCCTTCTAGCATTCTACATAAACACACGATTGCTTTTTTCTTACGTGCAAATAGCAATTTATACGAAGCGACAAAAAATAAGCGAATCTCATTTCATTTTTTGGATTTACTAGATTCGTTTCAGCAGCATATCACGCGATTAAATGAAATACAGCCATCTATTTTAATTGCACCGCCGTCTATGTTACGGAAAATCGCTTATTGGCAGCAAGAAGGACTGATTACGATTTGTCCTAAGAAAATTATCTCTGTAGCAGAAGTTCTTGAAGATATTGATAGAGACTTTATTCATGCAACTTTCAAGCAAACAGTACACCAAGTTTACCAATGTACAGAAGGTTTTCTTGCTACCACCTGTAAGCAGGGGACATTACACATGAATGAAGACCTCGTTCATATTGAAAAAGAATACTTAGATCAAGAGAAAGGGATATTTGTTCCCATTATTACTGATTTCATGAGGAAAACACAGCCTATTATACGCTATCGTCTCAATGACATATTAATTGAGAAAAAAACGCCGTGCAGCTGTGGCTCACCTTTCTTAGCATTAGAACGAATTGATGGTCGATGTGACGATATATTTATTGGAATAAGTGAATTGGATAAGAGCGAAATATTTATTTTTCCAGATTTCATTAGAAGAGCAATTTTGTTTGCATCTAGTGACATTCAAGAATTTAAAGTGATACAACACAGTGTAGACAAAATTGAAATTAAACTTAAAGCACTACCTGAAGATCTCGAATTATGTCAATCAAAGGTAATGCAAGAATTACAGACACTGTGGTCTACTAAAAAGTGTGCGATACCACATTTTTTCTTTTCGCATTACGATATTCAAGTATATGATAAAAAATTAAAAAGAATAGAAAGTCTTGTAAGGCTTGGTGAACATAAATGATTAAGTTACACGATGTTCATTCCTTGCATAGCATTGATTGGGAATCAAAAAAAGATGGAGCATATGTGCGAGATAGTTTCCTGCCTCTTTTTCAAAAGGGCGTTACAGCATTTATTGAAAATGTTAACACGCAGCTCTTTCTATTAGAAATTGATGATCTCATCTTGCCAGTTACTCTTAATAACGCAGAGTTCGAAAATTCATATGTATGTTCTCCTTATACACATTACGTATCTTATGCGTTAGAAGAGCTATGGGAGTTGAAAAAACCATGGCTAGAGAAGCTATTAACCTATCCAATTCATCTTATGGGAAGTTGGTTACGACGAACAAATATTAATAAAGTAATTGTCGTAAATAATTGGATGCTTTCAACAAACCTTTATCACTCGATCAACGAACAACAAATCGAACAAATAACGAATGTATTAGTTGAGAAATTTCCGGAGCATACAATTCTATTTCGCTCTTTAAATAACGAATTATATCCTGTAACGACAGAAGCACTATCTACGGTAGGTTACAAGAAAATTATGTCTCGTTCTATATACTTATTTGATCCGAAACACTATAAAAAAATGAATCGAAAAAAACGAAAAGACTTATTAAATGATAAAAGTTTATTAGAGAAAAGCAAGTATGAAATCATTACGAATGAAGAATTAACGAAAGAGGATATTTTACAAATTTCCCAGTTATACAACCAACTATATATTGAAAAATATTCCGCCCATAATCCAATGTTTACACCCGCTTATTTATGGAATGCTCTGCAGCATCGCTTATTTGAGATAAAGGCTATAAAAAAAGGGAATACAATTGATGGTGTCATTGCTTATTTTATTAGGGATGGAGTTATGACAACGCCGATCCTTGGCTATAATACAAACTCTGACCAGCAACAAGGTTTATACCGTATACTTTCCCTCCTTATTACAATGGATTCAATCGAAAAAGATTTAATTTGTCATTGTAGTGCTGGGGCTGGAGAGTTCAAACGAAATCGTGGTGCAACACAGCAGATTGAATACAGTTATGTATATAATGCTCATCTACCACCTAGGCAACAAAAGGTATGGAAAGTATTAACGTGGATATTAAACACATATATAGAACCGATGGCAAAAAAAAATCGCTTTTAAGCAAAAAAGTTAAGATTCGTAATATGTAGGAGCTATAAGTGTTTTATATTTATCAACAAAGATAGGAAAAATTAATAATATGAGTTAAATGTTTAATCTTGTTCTGTTAGTTGATTGAACAAAATATTTTTTTAGCAAGCTACATAAAATAATCAATCTTTTTCATAAAAATTTAAGGTGGCCAAAAGAACCTCGCACATTTTAATCAAAATGTGTGGGGTTCTTCTTTTTATAAAATGAATATTTGTAGTGTGTAATATATCCAATTGATTAACCGAACTAGTATTTTAGGGGCATTAACTGAAACCATAAATATAACCTCATGTCTATCTTGTTGATGAATTTCATTGTCCTCGGATAAAAAACAGTAAACCCTTTAAGTATGTAGTACTTTGATTTTTATTACAATTTTGTAAGGTTAAGTAATAAAAATCGATAGAACGGGATATTAGAATGGGATACTCTGATTGACGGGTAGAATATTCTGAAAAAAGGGGTAGAGCAAATGAAGAATAGACAAAAAGCATCGATAATATGCAAAAGTATTTTATGTTTAATGATTTGTATATTCATTACGAATGAAGCATGGTTTACAAATGTGGTAAGGGCAGAATCGGGCACGTTGATTGATAGGAGTATAGAGGATTTCAAAAGAAAGCTGGATGAACAGGTACCAAAATGGCAGGGGAATTATGAGGTACCAGGGGTTGCAATAGGGGTTGTACATGAGGGGCGTATTGCTTATACACTAAACTACGGTTATGTAGATAAAAAGACAAAAAAGGCGGTGAGTGATGATACATTGTTTCAAGCTGGTTCCATATCTAAAAGCCTTACAGCGTGGGGAATCCTACATCTTGTAGATGAAGGTCGTTTATCACTAGATGATCCCGTTGGAAAATATCTGACCAAATGGAAATTACCTAATTCAGAGTTTAATAATAATGAAGTCACGATAAGAAGATTATTAAGTCATACAGCAGGACTGTCTGCACATAAAGGATACCTTGGGATTGCACCAGGGAAACATCTTAATTCTATCGAGGAGTCTCTATCTGGAAAAGGATGGCTTAATGAACCAGTGGAGGTTACCAATAAACCAGGTTCAGAAATAATTTACTCTGGTGGCGGATATACAATTTTACAACTTGTAATTGAAGAGGTTACCGAAATACCGTTTGATCGTTATATGGAAGAACAAATTATGAAACCTTTAGGAATGAAATCTAGTTCATTCTTGCAACGTTCTGAAAACCATAACCTTTCAAAAGCTTATGGATATTTTGGAGAGGAGCTCCCTAGTTATCAATTTACCGAACAGGCTGCTGCAGGTCTCAAGACAAATGTTACGGATATGATGACATTGATACTTGCAAGCATGGATGCAAATAATAAAGGGAGTGGTGTCATCAAAAGTGAATGTGTTGAAGAAATGCAAAAGCCAGTATTAGGGGAGAATGGTTTAGGTATATTTGAAAAAAAACTATCTAATCAATGGAGATTACTTTATCATTCTGGTGACAATCGAGGCTGGCATTCTTTTTATGGTTTCATTCCTAATACAAAGGATGGATTGGTAATCCTTACAAATGGTGAAGGTGGTATAGACTTACGACAGGATATTTACCACGCATGGATTGAATATGAAACGGGAAATTTACCTGAAAGTTACATTTCTCTAGCTGAGCAGAGAAAAAGTAATTCCATTACATCAATTGTTATTGGAGCCATACTTAGTGTATATTTGCTGCTATTTGTAATTAGATTGTACAAAGGTAGAAGAACTTTCATTTTTAAGCAAGAGAAGAGATCCTACATTGGATTAGTAGTTAGGACATTTTTACTTATTATTACTGCTATCCTCGTTTTTTGTGCTGCCTATTTGTGGAGAGTTTTCAGCTTGAATTCCGGTAATACAATAAATTTTATTCTAATAATGGTATGGATTATAACATTATTAATTAGTGGATTTTTCCCGAAAATTAGAAGTAACAAAAAACAACGTATGAAACTAAAAGATTTAACATCAAAATTTACATTTATGTAATGTTAAAGGCTAGAAAGCTAGATTGGCGTAAATCGCTAATTGTGGTTTGCAAAAAAAGACAAAACCCCTTAAAAAACTCTTAATTTTTTACCTAATCAACCTTTACAATCTCTCCCTATAATGTGAATTGGACAAGCACCTAAGAGAAAGCAGAACATGTCAGTTTGTACATTTTATTATTAGGGGGAGAATTTGTATGAAAAAGGCAGTTGCTTCATTAGCTGTTATGGCGGCGTTATTACCGACATTTTCAGCACATGCGGAAGGGAAAGAGCAAATCCGAAAATCAGCTACAACTTTTAACGTTATTAGTGATATTCAAGGGGACTTAGGGGATTTTGATCACGTATTAAAAGATATGAATAAAGTGATGCCGCTTTCTAGAGCACTTATTATGAATGGGGATATAACGTCAACGGGACAACAGTCACAATACGATGATGTGAAGCGTGTGTTAAACAAAAATAAGCATCCAGAGAATGTATGGTCAACTGTTGGGAATCATGAGTTTTATGCTGGTAAATGGACAGCTGATGGGAAACTCTCTCAAAGTACATGGCCAAATGGTGTAACGGAAGAAACGCTATTCAACCGCTACTTACAATTTAGCGGGCAAGAAAAGGTATATCATAAAAAAGAATTAGACGGTTATCCGCTTTTATTTTTAGGAACTGAAAAATATATGAAATACCACGATTCAAAAATGTGGGATGAAGTATTTATGAGTGATGAGCAATTAGGATGGTTAAAACAAAATTTAGAAGAGTACAGTCAAAAAGATAAAAATAAGCCAATCTTCATTTTCTCTCATCACGTTTTACCTGATACAGTATCTGGATCAAGACAATCACCGTACTTACAAGATTATTTAAATGTTGATAAGTTGTACGATATATTAAAAGACTATCCGCAAGTTGTTTTCTTCACGAGTCACACGCATTGGGATTTAAATTTACCAGACTGGGCTGGTAAAAAGAAAATTGCAGGCGGAGATAAAAAAGGATTTACTGTTGTAAATACGGGCGGAATTGAAACGGGCTGGATGTCAGCTGGACCAAATGGCGGAGAGAAGACTGCTCCTGATGGCTATTCATTTAAACAAGGGTTGCAAGTGAAAGCATATGGTAGCGATGTAATGGTAACAGCGTATGATTACAAACGTGATAAGGAGATAAAAAAATTATTAATTAGTGATTCGAAAATGGCACAAATGGCACCAAATGTAACCGCTGATGATAGTAAAAACGTAATCGTTGGTGCAACGGAGTATATGGAGTACTCTGTAGAAGGAACGAACGAGTGGTTGACGTATAATTCAGGAAACCCACCAAAATTTGATGGGGAAAAAATTGTATACGTACGTCATAAAGGCGAAATGAATTTAGAACCAGGATTAACGCAGCTACTTCGATTTTCGGCAAATAAGTGATTGGAAGAGGGCCTGCTTTTTTAATGAGTGGGTCTTTTTGTTTTGTCGGTAAGTTGATGTAAATTTCATGTACCGTACTGTAGTTAAAATCTTTCATGTAAATCCATTCACCAAAACCGAATTTCAATACATTTTTATCTCAGAAAGATGACTTCATCATTTTTACATGTAATAATAGTATCGTTACATACATTGTGAAAGAAGTACAAAAGGAGCGTTATTTATGAATTTAGCTAAATTCCCGAGAAAAAAATATACAGAGTCATATACACCAATTGAAAAATTGAACAATTTTTCTGAAGCACTTGGTGGACCAACTATTTATTTTAAACGAGATGATTTACTTGGTTTAACAGCTGGTGGTAATAAGACGAGAAAGTTAGAATTTCTAGTTGCGGATGCACAAGCAAAAGGTGCAGATACGTTAATTACAGCTGGTGGTATTCAGTCAAATCATTGCCGTCTAACACTTGCAGCTGCGGTAAAAGAAAAAATGAAATGTATTCTTGTATTAGAAGAAGGGCTTGAGCCAGAAGAGAAGCCGGATTTTAACGGAAACTATTTCTTATATCATTTACTAGGTGCTGAAAATGTAATTGTTGTACCAAACGGAGCAGATCTTATGGAAGAGATGCATAAAGTAGCGAAAGAAGTAAGTGAGAAAGGTAGTACACCATATGTAATACCAGTTGGTGGATCAAATCCTACTGGCGCAATGGGATACGTTGCTTGTGCGCAAGAAATTATGGCGCAATCATTCGATCAAGGAATTGATTTCAGTTCAGTCGTTTGCGTAAGCGGTAGCGCTGGTATGCATGCTGGTTTAATTACTGGTTTTGCTGGAACACAAAGTAACATTCCTGTAATTGGAATCAACGTAAGTAGAGGAAAAGCAGAGCAGGAAGAGAAAGTAGCAAAACTTGTAGAGGAAACGTCAGCTCACGTTGGTATTCCAAACTTTATCCCACGCGAAGCGGTTACATGCTTTGATGAATATGTAGGACCAGGTTACGCGTTACCAACGCCAGAAATGGTGGAAGCAGTACAATTACTTGCGAAAACAGAAGGTATTTTACTGGATCCGGTGTATACAGGTAAAGCGGTAGCGGGACTAATCGACTTAATTAAAAAAGATACATTTAATAAAGAAGACAACATTTTATTCGTACATTCAGGTGGTTCACCAGCGTTATATGCGAATACGTCTTTATTTGCGTAAGTATGAAAAGCATTGGGTATCCAATGCTTTTTTGTTATATAATGGAATTGTTAGAAGGTGAGAGGAGGGAGTATATGAGTTCAAATGTAAAATGGATTATATACACGGTGCTCAGCATTTCTATTTTACTAATTACATTTGTGGCTTATGGAGTGTATTTATATTTCACTTAAGTGAAATGGTAACCAAACCAAAGGAAAAATAAAATAATCGCTGTGTTACATAGCGTAAAACATAAACCGATTATGGCTAAAATTTTTTTCTCAGCTCGGCTACAAAAAGAGATAACGGCTAATAGGATTGCTATAAGAGCGGAAGCAAGTATGAAGTAGGCGAAAGGCACGACATATTCGACTCCAACTCTGTCTAAAATAGGTGTGAAGAGAAAGAGATTAATAGTAACGAATATACTTACAATGAGAAACGTATAACTTTTCCAAGTGTATGTTTTTAATTGCATGGAATGGCACTCCTTCCTTACTATTGTTTATATTTCTAACTATAAGATAATTACCTTTATTTTACAATGTGTGTATTTTTATTGAAAAGAGGTAGATGAATGTGAGGATCAGAAATTTGTCTTTCGTTTTTATTGCCATCTGTATATTCATAATAACCGGCTGTTCAAATATACTAGGAAATGAAGAGCAAAGAATTGAAGTAGAAAAACATATTGGTGATAATGAATATGAGGATCTTAAAGTAGTGACAGAAAATGATGAAGTGTTGCAAGTAAAGAAAATATTAAATGATACTAATTTTGAAAATAAAAAAGTGGAAATGTCTCGTCCAGGTGATTATCGCTTTATTTTTCAATTTAAAAATCCGAAAATAGAGGCGAAAGCTGTGTTGTATCAAATTTGGATAAGCCCGAATAAGGATAAAGTGGAAATTAAGGCGGGGGATAATCAGTACGCTCAATTAGAAGGAAAACATGCAGCCACTTTGTTTCGGATTGTTTCGGGGGAGAAGTTAGTTGAATAAATGTATATATAGTTATAGGAATTCAAAACGTATTTTTCATTTTGGGAGATAACGAGTTTGTAATTTACTCTTATTAGCAAGGAATGTATGAATAAATTTCAACAAAAATGGCTATCTTTTTATTTTGGAATAAATATTGAGAATAGGATTAAATAGAAATTGAACCTTGACTTGATGAGCGTGAGGTTTTACCCTTAGAAGTGCAAAAAAGAACTTTAAGGTGTCCAGTAATCTGTTAATTAATAATAAAAACAGGAAATATATTGTTTTTACAAAGGTTCGGTGTTATGTTTAATTTTCTCAATATAATATTTCGCTTATATAGGAGTGGCTATTTGAATAAGTTAATATTATTAGTTTTATTGGCTACATGCTGTCTCACTATTGCAGGATGTTCTAATAATATGATTACACCAAAGAATGAGTCTAAAACTTCAACATCTGTAAAGATTAAACGTATCAACAAAGCGTGGTACAAACATATATAATAGTTTTAAAGAAACTTGAAATTGTTGATGATAAGGTCATAAGGTGAAATTAGTTAGGCTGATAGTAGATGTTGTGAACCTTGGCGAACAGCGGAAAGCAGTTAAATGTAGTGAAGTAGGGGGATTATAACTTTATAAAAAATGCGAGATTAAAATATTCACAAAAAAGAGTCTACATGTAGACCCTTTTTTGTGGATATTTTTCATAAATAAAGACATCCTATGGTGCCTTCCTCTGATTTGAACCATCTGAAAATTATTTTACCAAGTTAAGTAGTATCGCCCTTTAAAATTCGGCGAATGCGAGGTGCCTGTAATAGCTCGATTGGTGTGGTCCTTTTTTCACTTTATCTACCATCTTTATATATCTTACTATTAAAAAATCTAACTTTAATCGATTAAATGAGATAAAATTTGGTTAAAAACAATGAAATTTTAGGAAAAATAAGGTACACTATTCAATGGTTTTGGTTTAAAATCGATTGACGTTAATATATACGGGGGAAAAATTGATGAATAACAATACAGTACATGAATCAGTTGAAGAAGTTGAGAAAAAACGGGTAAGATCAAGAAAACGTTTTACAAATTGGAAGCTAATCGCTGCGGGTGGCGGTGTAATTGCACTTCTTATTGGAGGAATGAGTTATTATCAGGCAACTCACTTCAATTCGAATGTTACGATTAATGATACAAAGGTCGGTGGTTTGAGCGCTGATCAGGCAATACAGAAATTAAAAACATCTGGACTAGCAAATAAAGTCTATATTGATCAACAACAAATTTTAGATGAACAAGATACAAAAACGGAACTGACGGAAAAAGATTTGCCACAAGTTAAGAAACTATTAAAAAGCCAGTGGACATTTTTCCCTTCCGCAAAGGAAAAAGATTATTCATTGCTACCGAAAGAAGCGGATCAGTATCGTAGTGAAACGATGAAAAAACTTGTAGAAGAAAAGCTTGTTTCTATGAATGAAAAATTAAAAGCGCCTCAAGATGCTATGGCGAAGCTCGAACAAGGAAAAGTTGTAATTTCGAAGAGTGTTGATGGAAAACAGTATGACGTTACGAATCTACTAAAAGATTACGACAAGCAGAAGCATCAAAGCGAAATTCATCTAAAGTCTGCATACATACAGCCTATTAAAGAAGACGATCCGATTATCAAAAAAGAAGAGAAAGCATTACAAAATCTTCTTAGGCAGTCTGTTGATTATAAAGTGCAGGATGAAGTGTATTCATTAAAAGCAAAAGATTTAATTCAAAATGCCTCTATGTCAAAGGACATGAAAGTGACAATCGATGCGAGCGAAATTAAGAATAAGATTGCTGAAATTAATAAGGCTAAATCTACATTACATAAAGACTTCGCTTTTAAAACACATTCTGGTTCGGTTATATCAGTAAAAGGACAAGGATACGGCTGGGCACTAGATGTGGAAAAAGAAACAAAACAGGTTCAACAAGCCTTTGAGAAAGGCGAAAAATCGCTTTCTGCTTCTAATATTCACGGGAATGGTTGGGAGAAGGAAGGAATCGGCTATAAAACAACATCGAATAATGGCATCGGAGACACATATGCAGAAGTTTCAATTGCAGATCAACAAATTTGGATTTATAAAGATGGGAAATTAGTCGTCACAACAAATGTAGTAACGGGTAAACATAGCACGAGTGAAGATACATCACCAGGTGTGTGGTACGTTCTATATAAACGAACACCATACACGCTGAAAGGAAGCGCAGTAGGTAAAGCTGATTATGCAGTTAAAGTAGATTACTGGGTTCCATTCACAAATAGTGGTCAAGGATTCCATGATGCAGGCTGGCGAAAAGACTGGGGAAATAATGCTTATTTAACAGGGGGATCAGGTGGGTGTGTGAACCTTCTTCCTAATGTTGCAAAAACTGTGTATGATAGTTTGAATACTTATGATCCAGTTATCGTGTACTAAAAAATCGCTATGTATTAAGAACTTATACGAATAAACAAAGCAGAAAATCTTACCTGATGGTCCATGAAAAAAAACACCCCTTGAATTCGCATACTAAGTGTGGGAATTCAATGGAGGTGTTTTTTGTTTGTATACAAGAGTTAATTGCTTATAAGAAACAAAGTAAAAAGAGATTAAAATAAAGAATAAGTATTCAAATAGTCAATAAAATTGACAATGAATATCATTTTCACTTAATATAGAATCGTCGCATTTAATTAGACATGAATTTTTTGTTAATATAATAGATTTCTATTAAATTGTCATATTTAGGAACTATCATTAAATCTTTTAAGAATTTAAACGTAGGAAAGGGTAATATAAAATGAACTGGAAAAAAGGCGGATTATGGGTTATTATTTTTTTCGTTGTAAAAGGCACGATTTCTACACTTTTAATCGTTACTGGTGCTAAATATTTTGATTTGTCATTTATGCAACTTTGCGTACTAATACTGATCTTATTACTGATATCTCTCATAAGTCGAAAATTGCTGCATAGACATAAACAAAACAAAAAGCAAAAAGAGCTAAATATATAATGAAGCCCCAGAGACCTTTGGATTTCTGGGGTTTTATTTCGATCGTTTTTCCCACATGTATATCAGCTTAACAGACCAGGTTGTCCAAAATGATAAAATCGATGCTGTTTAAAATGTTTCAGTTATTTTTACATAAGGATTGAAGAGAGCTTTTGAATCAATCTTTATTCTGAAGCTACAGATGCGCATAAATTATGCTCGTTTTTCAATTGGTAGTTTAAATGTAAAAGTACTGCCTTCTCCTAATTCACTTTCAACCGTAATTTCTCCTCCGTGTAGTTCGACAATCCATTTTACCATCGACAATCCTAAACCTGTGTTTCCGGTGCTTGAAGATGTTCGTGCTGCGTCAACTCGATAGAAACGGTCCCATATTTTATCAATATGTTGCTCGCTGATGCCGATGCCATTATCGGAAACTTTACCTATTATGTTGGTTTCATCACGGAACAGTTGCATATGAACAGTTCCGTTCGCTTTGCTATAAGCAATCGCATTCGTTAGTAAGTTCATTAATAAACGCATCATTAATGTTTGATCTGCTTTCATAAACAGGTCTTCCTCTATAGTAGTTGTTATATCAATTGAAGCTTCTTGAACCATTAGTGAAAGCTCTTCTACAACGATTTCCGTTAATTCACTCATATTGATACATTCAAATTGGAAAGTATTATGGTTTCCTTGATCAGCTCTTGCTAATAATAAGAGTTGTGAGATTAGCGCGGACATTTTGCGTGATTGCTTTAAAATTACTTCTAACGATTCTTCCATTTCTTTCGGATTATTCCTCTGCGATAAAGCGTATTCGCATTGCGAAATAATAACAGATGTTGGTGTTCTTAATTCATGAGAGGCGTCAGATGTAAATTGTTTTTCACTTTCAAATGATGTTTCCAATCGCTCAAACATTTTGTCAAAGGTTTGTGCTAAATGATACATTTCATCTTTCGGTGAACCTTGTAAATGAATTCTTTTCGAAAGGTCTTTACCATCACCAATTTTACTAGCTGAGTCACTCATTTGTTGCACAGGTCGAAACGCTCTTTGCGTAATAAAATATCCTCCTACTGCGGCAATGAGAATCAGTAATGGGAATGAGATGAGTGTTATCACAATAAGCGTATTCATCGTTGATGATAATTGGTTCATAGTCATTATTCCACGAACCCACACTTGCTCATCGCCGCCTGCATTATGGAGAAAATCATATACAATCCATTCTTTATTACCGTCTTTAATAGTTTGTATTTCATCGGATTTAAGCGATATCTTTTTATTAAAGCTTGTTGGACTATGTCCTGCCAACGGCTCACCTTGTTTACTATAAATGATGATATTTACTCCATCTTCAAAGGTTTCAAAATCATCGTCCATCTTTAATTGACCATGCTTATATTCGATATCTTCAATGCTTTCTTTTACTGTGCTCTTCAATTGATCTTTCATATTAAAAAGCAAAACTTTATCTGAAGAAGTTAAAATAAAAGCTAACACGAGTGCCATAATAATTACAATTAGCCCCGTATACCACAGGGTTACTCTCATTTTTATTGATAGTCTTTTCATGATTCTACTCGCAATACGTAACCAGTTCCTCGTACTGTATGAATTAACTTCGTTTCAAACTGGCTATCAATTTTTTTACGAAGATAGCGGACGTAAACATCAATAATATTCGAGCCACCTTCATAGTCGTAATTCCACACATGTTGCTCAATTTTATCTCGTGTCAACACAACTTCTTTATTACGAATCATATATTCTAAAATAGCAAATTCTTTACTGGAAAGAGTGATAACCTGGTCTCCTCTTGTTACTTTATGCATATTGCAATCTACCACTAGGTCAGCGATTTCAAACACATTAGATGTGTTTCCTGTATTTCTTCGCATTAACACTCGAATTCTTGCTAACAGTTCGTCAAAAGCAAACGGCTTTACTAAATAATCGTCCGCACCTAAGTCAAGTCCTGTTACACGATCATCAATTGTATCTTTAGCTGTAAGAAGCAAGACAGGGGTTGTATTATTGTCCGCGCGTAATCTTTGTAATACTTGTAAACCATCTATTCCGGGAATCATAATGTCAAGCACAATCAAATCGTAGGTAGCCAGGTTTATATAATCCAAGGCATCTTCTCCATTCCCACATGCATCGACACTATAGTGTTCTGCATTTAATCGTTTTACTAATATATTTTGTAAGTCTTGTTCATCTTCGACAATAAGAACTCGCATTAACATTCTCCTTTTCTTCTTATTAATATGTATCACTATAATTCCAAAACATTAAAGAAAGATTAGAAACGATTTAATTATATCATTTTATTTTTTGTACATTAATCTTCCTTTAATGTTTGTTCAGTAATATAAAGGCAAGGATAAGGTGCACATGTAAAGGGAGGAAAACAGAATGAGAAAGTGGATGCTGATTGGAGCAATGTCTTGTTTATTCTTAACAGCTTGTTCTACTCAAGCTGATAACAATACAGAAGTACAACAACTGAAAGTGGAAAATGATACATTACAAAAAGAAGTTGCTCAACTACAACAAGAACCAAACAAAACAGGGCCTGCTGTGAATGATACGAAGCCAATACAAGATTTCAAAAACGAAGTCTCATCTATTGTAGAAAAGGCAAATAACACGAAACCAGTTGGAGCAAAAGAAGAAAACTTAAATACGTACTTAGCAGCCAAAAAAGAAATTGATCAATTAGATGACAAGATAGAACGATCTGATAATCAGCTAGAAGCGGATTATCGTGCTGGAACGATAACTATTGAACAATATCAAAAGCAAGAAAGAGAACACGATATACTGGAAGATCAATTAGAGCAAGCAGAAAATGCTCTTGAAGCAAGATTTGGAATAGATGATTAATCATGAAGGAGTGGATGAAAATGTTAAAACATAAAAAGAAAATAATGATAAGTGTAATTGCAATTTTAGTAAGTGGTATTGCTATTGTTGGTGGATATTATGGTATGGGCTACAATTATGCCAAAAAGAATGAAAACTACACAGAGAAACAAGTTCGTGAAATTTCTTTAGCTCATACAAATGGGGAAATTATTAATGTGAAAAAAGAATTCGAATTAGAAGATGAAAACTTAACACAATCTAAATTTGAATATGAAGTGGAAATCAAGACACCTGATAATCTGTTAAATAGTTTAAAAGTTAGTGCTAGAACAGGTACGATAGAAATCAATAATGAGGATTAAAAAAATATCGACAAATAAAATATCGTATATTTGAAAAAATCCAGGCTAAGCAAAAATAAAATAAGCTGCCCATATGGACAGCGTATTTACACAATTCTTGTTAACGGTAGCGAAGAAAAAGAAGAATCCCTACTTTCACAAGGGAATCATCTTTTTTGTTCTATGGATCTATGCATTTTTTATACATTCCTATCCTGGTGCGGTTTTAGGGTTCTTGTCTGTTATTGGATTAACCGAAAAACTGTATAAAATCTTGTATACTCTTAGCGTGGTTTTTTCCGAAATACTGGCGGTACCCCATGCCCATCAACTTAAGAACGGAAACAAAGTGAACTTTCGTTCAAATAAACTAAAAAACTCTTAAAACACTATTTATCCATTAAAAATGGGCATGGGTCCTGACGTCAAAAAGCGGATATTATACGTTAAGATATTTTTGGAAGTAAAAAACCTGTTTCCTTTTTTGAGATTTATTACAATAGATAATAATTTATAAATAAAAAAGAGAAAGATTTTTATAATCTCTCTCTTTTTTTATACTAAAAACCGCATTAAAAAACTGCAAGTGCATCAATACATTAGAAATTTTGTGAACATGAAGTACAAGGTCCACCAGTAGGTTGGAATACAACATTATCAACAAAAGCTGTTGCTCCTTCCCCACCTGTAGCAATATTTTGGAAAGCAACACATGCTGTAGTCACACCAGCAGGTATACACACAACAAGAGTATAATGTTGGAAGCTAGATTGCGGTTGATTCGAAGCTGGGACAATATTCGGAATATTCGATGGTCCAAGAGTTGCAGGGAGAGGAGGACATCCATGTCCAAGTTCTGGGAAAGATACAGAAGCTATAAGAAGTGCACCATCCCTTATATCCGCAGCAAAAGAAAACGTAAAACAACAACCTTCGCCAACATCAACCGATTGATTAATACTTCCACCTGGTTCAATTGACGCAGCTAAGATACTAAGTGTCCCATTTGAAAGAATACGACCACTATGGGCGTTTGGAAAACCTACTTCTGTAACATCCCCAATTTGATTCCAACCTGGAACTAGATCGCCTACTAATGGTGGTTCGTCAAATCCAGGGTTATCAAGAATATTAGTACATGGACAACACGCTACTGCCGTAGGTCCAGTCGGCCCAGTCGGCCCAGTCGGCCCAGTTGATCCAGTAGGTCCCGTTGGTCCAGTAGGTCCAGTAGGTCCAGTAGGTCCAGTCGGCCCTATTTGAGGTAGAGGTACAGGGGGGAAAAAACACTCACACGGAATCTCAAATCTCTTTCTAAATTCACTCATTTATACACCAACCTTATCTTTCACCCACTTACACCTTATAACTTATGAATCCGCAAACGTACTAGTATAAGGAAAAAACCTATAAAAATTAAAAAAATATTAAAAACAAGCCCTTATGTCACAATTGTAAACCCATTTCATAATATATAAGGAACACAGATTCACTCCAAATAGCTTTCAATATATAAAAGGGGGTCCCCCTCCTGAAAGTTAACATTTGTGTTAGATATAGCAGTCTGAACTATCTAAGTACAGTAGTTACTGATCCAAATACTAGTTTTATTGCTGTTCCTGTTGGGCCTATTGATAAAAGAGAATGGCAGAATAATGGGGGAGTGTTATTTACAAAAGCACTCTTTTTCTATTTCTCTTTTACAAAATAGGGACTAGCCCCTCCTAATGTCATAAAAATAAAGAATGAGAGGAATTCATCCATATTTCCCCTTAAATAGGTACCACAACATGCCCATCAAGCTAATATTTTGAGAAACCTCCCATAACAAAAATTTTACCTTTTCACAGTTATTTATTAGAGTTTGGCTCAATTTTTCTTTTTTGGGGGTATTTGCTTTTCTTAGCTTGATGGCGATGGGGCGGGCCCCTTATAAAGAAAAGACACTCTAAGGTGTCTTTCTTCAACTTGAACCATCATATGTATTGGGCTCCCATCCAACTATTATTTTACCATGTTAAGTTGTATGGTTTATTGAGAAAAAGCCCTATATAAGGGTACCACATCAGCATTTCGGAAAAAAACTACGCTAAGAAAAAAATATAATAAACTAGCCCATATGGACAGCTTATTTACATCATTCTCGTTAATGGAAGTTAATTATATTTTTCTACGTACTAAATAAAAAGATAAGGCCCCCATAATAACAGGTGCAACGAAATCAAAGAAATGGGAAAAATTAAAAGGAAAAAGAAAAAGAAAGGGTATAAGTGTATAGATAACTGCTAGTCCTATAAATCCAGGAATTCCAAATTGAAATTCTCTACATCGTTTGATTTTCCTGTATAATACTTCCCCAATTAGACAAGCTACAAGAGCCGGTATACTACCATAAGTGACGATCGTTTTAATGAATTCTAATACAACGTTCGGGTGAATAAAGCTAGGATGAGAAATATATGAAATCAAGAACCATCCGAAAATAAAAGCAAACAGACTTACAGCATAACTAATTACAAATTTTATCAACGTAATCATCCTCATAGTTTTCTAATAGTAACTCCATTGTATGACATAACGTCCTATTATTGGTAGCCAGAAAAAAGCGGATCCCTACTCTAAAAAGGCACCCACTCATTCTTCTATACTAGTTTTGTTTTCTTTGCTCTTGCAAACTTCCAAAAAGCTGCAAGTAGTATGAGAAGCGGTATTCCCTGAATGAAGAGAAATCCTCCTAAAAAATAAAGTGCACGACTAACTGGAGGAGGGGCCGTTGCCGACTCACCCGCAAAATAAGCTCCATAATTAGCCGCCACACCTGCATAATCAGTTATCCCACCTATAAGAAGAGCCGCTGGACTTATGATTAGATTTATCCCTAAACAGACCATTATTGATGATAGATTTTTAGCCTTAATTTTTGGTGAAACAGACAAGAAAAACAATAATATTGCAGCGCCGTTTATAAGAAGTAATGTTATTACATAATAAATTCCCATAATATCCCTCCATGACTTTAATTGTACCATCAGCAAGGACAACTTTGTATAAATTTGGATGAATAGGGTCTTCATGTGAGGTTAACATAACGTCTCATTAACAGTAGTCAATGATGCATATAATTTTCGTTTTTGCTTTCTTTTCTGAGCTGGATAGCGGTGGGGTGAGTCATAAATTGTGGAACACATTCCTAAGTTATTATAATATGAAAAAATGAAACTCTCCTTCTGCAATCCATTCAAATGGCTCAATCTCCGCTTTTTTTGAATTCCCTGAAGTGCTAAGCATAAGCAAAATAATTAACTATCCTATGCAAGAAAGTTAGGCTAGTTAATCGCATATGTTTTATTGAAGGGATGTGATTGCATTATGGAACGACCGAATTGGGGAATTGGAGGATTAGTATTCGTTGGCTGCATGTTTCTTGGCGGAGGAGTGGGATCTATATTAGGCGATACGCATGCTGGATGGCTAATAGGGATGGGTGCTGGATTTATTGGGATGGCTTTAACGAGACTGGTCAGAAAGTAATATAACGGGATTCTTCTTCGGGTAAATAAGGGAATATGTACGTAAGTAATTCATGGTATAAGAGCTCTATAAATTATAGTTAGAAACTTCTCTTTTCAAAATTTCTCCATACATAGATATGATTCTCAAGTCGGAGGATGGCACCTTAGGGTGTTTTTTTTTATGCTCTCTAAAAATGTTTTACCATATAATAGATTTCGTGAGATTCCGATAATCTTTTTTGTAATAGAATAGATTCATTACCGTTTCAGACCGACGTATTCATTCATAACCTAACAGTAAAAGGGGGATGATTCAAGGTATGGCGTGTAATGATGAATTAATTTGTCAACAGTTTGTAAGAATTATCGGTGGCCAAGAAGGATTCGCCGGTGGAAAATGCGTGGCAACAATAAATCGGGATGAAATAAAGGCAACAATTTTAGGAAAACGTTTTAGAGTAACAACTTCCTTCTCATTCGAATCAAGAGATAATAAAACTGGACGGGCATTATGTTTAGGACGGGTAGCGCTCTTACAAAAAGAGGTCAATGGATTTGTTGCTACAATTATTAAACAAGGAATAATCGTTTCGTCTATACACAATGAGTGGTTATGTGATGATCCAAATTTAATTTACGTTAATATCGAAGACGTTGATGATCCGCTAAGCTTCGCAAGGAAAGTTAGAAAAGCGTTATGTAATTAACCAATCTATTTAGTTAAATGAGCAATATAAAAGGATCTTCAATCGAAAGATCCTTTTATACATAAGGTGAAGGTTTTTCTTTGTATTTCATTAATTAAGTTCACTTGACTAGCAAACGAACGTAATTCCTATGCACGAATCGATATAATAATAATCTCCGCCTTTATTGTAGCGTGAGTGTTAGTCAAAATTAAATATATACGACAAATTTTGACAAAGAAATACATACATTTTTGTTATGATATGAAAGTTATTGATTTGTAATGTATATATAGGAGGATTTTTTAATGTTAAAGAAATTGTTATTTTTTGTACTTTTGAGTTTGTGTGTAATGTCTTTAAGTGCTTGTAAAGGTGAAGAAGAAAAATTAAAAGTAGCATCAGATGAGCAAAAAATAGATGAAGATAAAAAAGTAGCGGAGGAAGAAAAACGTAAGCAAGAAGAGCAACAAAGAGCAGAAGAAGAGAAGCGTAAACAAGTAGAGCAACAAAGAGCAGAAGAAGAGAAGCGTAAGCAAGAAGAGCAACAAAGAGCAGAAGAAGAAAAACGTAAGCAAGAAGAGCAACAAAGAGTAGAAGAAGAGAAGCGTAAACAAGAAGAGCAACAAAGAGTAGAGGAAGAAAAACGCAAGCAAGTAGAGCAGCAAAGAGCAGAAGAAGAGAAGCGTAAACAAGAAGAGCAGAAGACTCAGCAACAACAGAGAACACAAAAACAAGAAAAAACAACACAAGCAACAGGTGGGAAACCAACAAGATCACAAATTTCAGTTGGTTCACATGTAGTTATTCAATTAGATAATGACTATAGCAAAACTGTAAGTGGTGTTGTGAAAGACATTTTAACACATAGTGAAACACATACATACGGCATTAAAGTTCGATTACAAGATGGACAAATTGGCCGTGTTCAAAGTGTTAACTAGTGAAAGAAGATTTGACTACTTTTCAAATAAATAAAAACTACAAAAAAACGGTTCTTTCGTAAAGGAACCGTTTTTTTGTAACGTTTTGCTTAGTGTACGAAATTTGCGTTTTGTTGATGTCACCACACCTCTATCAAGTTATCACATACAAGGTAATAGATGTTTTTATAATTTGAAAGGAGAGGAAACGAGCTTGGAGGGAGTACTGGAACCATACAATAAATACACTCAGGGGGCATATTTGAGAAGATTAAATCAATGGAAAAGGAAATGTTTTTTTGTCTGGGCTATGGACCTATCCGCCCGTGCTAATGAACTAAAAGAAGAACTTCCCCATACCGATTAGACTACTAAGCATTCCGATTCCATTCATGGTGCCTTTTCCCACTGTAAGTAAGTTTCCAAGCATTCCTGGCTGACCGTAACCTCCGTTATTCCCCCATCCCATGGGACTTATCTGTCCGCCCCATCCTGGAGAGTTTCCGAAAATACCCCAGTTATTGGTACTGAATTTAAAAGCCTTAGCTGGCGGCGATAGTAAAGCGGCAAGATTACCGTGTGCGAACATCCCTGCATGATTGAATGGTTGGGCCCAGGGGAAGGGAGGTTTTTGAAAATTAAAAGCAGCATGGCCTGGTAATGGAGTCCAATTAGCAGGATGACCTTGGGGCATCATCCCTGCATAATGGCTTGGCTGCCCCCAAGAGAAGGGAGGGAATTGGGGATTGAAACCCGTATAATTGGCTGGTGAATCCCAACCAAATGGATAGACTCGACAACTCCAATTCTCAGGAACCTTCAGACTATCCATTCCCTCCGCTTTAGTTATTTGGGGCTGTGAATATAATGACGACATTGAAATTTGGTTATTATATGTTTCACCGTTTCCCTTTGAATTCAAATACCAATATTGGTACATAAGCTTAATCCCCTCACTTTAAAAATGTAATGTTTGACTTAGCCTATGTAATATTCCTTTTTATGGATGGTTACATAACTAGATTTACAAGCCTGTATTTAAATGTTTATAAAAGTGTAATCAATAAAAAAATTTTAAAATGTTATGTTGATCAAGTGGAATTGTTAAAAAGAGAATATCTATACGAAGAGTTTGGCAAAATACTGCAAGGATAATGTATTTTTGTGCAGATATGCAAACGATTTAAACGAATCAATGGAATTTATAATGAAGGGGCAAATAAATATATGAATGAAACATTACATAAAAGAAAACCACCATATTTAATGCTTGTAATCCTTTTTATTGGGGCATTTGTTTCATTTTTAAATAACTCCCTTTTAAATGTAGCCTTGCCATCAATCATGAAGGATTTAGACATTAAAGATTATTCAACAATCCAGTGGCTTTCTACAGGGTATATGCTTGTAAGTGGTATATTAATTCCGGCATCAGCATTTTTAATAACCCGCTTCTCCAATAGGAGCTTATTTATTACATCTATGGTGATTTTTATTTTTGGTACGGCCTTAGCAGCTGTAGCACCGAACTTCGGTTTATTACTTACTGGCCGGATGGTTCAAGCAGCAGGTTCTTCAGTCATGGGGCCTTTGTTAATGAATATTATGCTAGTAAGCTTTCCAAGAGAAAAAAGGGGA
Organism: Bacillus cereus group sp. RP37; assembly: GCF_040459695.1. NCBI lineage: Bacteria > Bacillati > Bacillota > Bacilli > Caryophanales > Bacillaceae > Bacillus > Bacillus cereus group sp. RP37. The sequence goes on from NZ_JARVHP010000001.1 coordinate 2,274,587, forward strand.
ACAGCAATGGGGATTTTTGGATTAGTTATGATTACAGCTCCAGCAATCGGACCGACACTATCAGGTTATATTGTAGAGTACTATGACTGGCGTTTGCTGTTTGAAATGATTTTACCGCTAGCAATCATTAGCTTACTGTTAGGGATTTGGAAATCGGAGAATGTCATGAGACAAAACAAAAATGCAAAACTTGATTATCTCTCATTACTATTATCTTCTGTCGGTTTTGGCGGTTTGTTATATGGATTCAGTTCTGCAAGCTCCGATGGTTGGACGAATAAAGTGGTCTTAACAGCCTTAATCATAGGCGCTATTTCCCTAATTGCTTTCATTATCCGTCAATTAAAAATGAATGAGCCTTTATTGGATTTACGTGTTTACAAGTACCCAATGTTTGCACTTGCGTCTGTAATTGCAATTGTCAATGCGGTGGCTATGTTTTCGGGTATGATTTTAACACCAGCTTATGTACAAAATGTCCGCGGTATTTCGCCGCTGAGCTCTGGGCTGATGATGCTTCCAGGTGCGGTAATAATGGGGGTTATGTCACCAATTACAGGTAAACTATTTGATAAATATGGCCCGCGAATTCTTGGCATAGTAGGACTTTCCATTACAGCTGTTTCAACTTATATGCTGGCAAACCTGCAAATCGACTCTAGTCACACACATATTATTCTTATTTACACACTGCGGATGTTTGGGATGGCGATGGTGATGATGCCACTTATGACAAATGGCCTTAATCAATTGCCAACTCGCTTAAATCCGCACGGTACGGCTGTTAATAATACAGCTCAACAAGTGTCCGGTTCGATTGGTACTGCTATTCTTGTTACGATTATGAATTCAGTAACAAAAACAAAAGCTGAAAGTCTAATGTCTGAAGTAGATCCAACAACCTTCACAGAAGCTACGAAGGCAATATTAACTCAGAAGGCATTATTATCCGGAATTCAATATTCATTCTATGTAGCGCTTGGCATGAATGTTGTTGCACTACTATTAGTTTTTTTCGTTAAACGTGTAGATACAAGCCCGGAAGCTGTCGAGAGGTTAAATCGGTAGAGCAAAATAAAACGCGAGATAATGATTCCTACAAGTTTTTTTTGCTGATTAGTTAGACCATGAAAAAATGCAAATTTCTGTTGCTAAGGCGCTGGTATTTAAACCTGGAAAAGAACCAGTGAAATAATTACACATAGTGAAAAGGATCTGATATTCATATCAGATCCTTTTCACTAGTAACGCAGTATACTTGCTTATCGTATTTGTTTGAATAGACATTAGAAATTACTGATTTTCCAAATACTACAATCTTTAGCTCTCAATTTCTGATAAACATAATAATAATACGCTTCATTTTCATTTAGTATTTTTTTCTGCAAGTTATAAAACTAATGTCAACAAACAACTTAGATTACCAACCTTATAAGCAATATCATAATCGTGAATAGTTAGGGAAAAGATAAAATAAGGTAATCAATTACATATCTTTATCCCAGGCGATTCATTGTTATCTTCTTTTTATTGAATGGGATATTTTATTTCATGCTTTTTTGAAAGGGTGTTTTTAATGGATAAAAAAGTATCTGCCATTCCTCAGCCGAAAACATATGGACCGCTGGGGAATCTCCCATTAATCGATAAAGATAAACCGACCTTATCGTTTATCAAGTTGGCGGAAGAGTATGGTCCCATTTTTCGAATTCAAACTTTAAGTGATACCATCATTGTCGTTTCTGGACATGAACTGGTAGCAGAAGTCTGTGACGAAACACGGTTCGATAAAAGTATAGAGGGTGCTTTAGCAAAGGTTCGTGCCTTTGCTGGAGACGGATTATTTACAAGCGAGACTCACGAGCCTAACTGGAAAAAAGCTCATAATATTTTGATGCCCACATTCAGCCAACGGGCAATGAAAGATTACCATGCCATGATGGTCGATATTGCCGTACAACTCGTTCAAAAATGGGCACGGCTTAATCCAAATGAAAACGTGGATGTTCCGGAGGATATGACTCGCCTTACATTAGATACAATTGGTCTGTGTGGTTTTAATTACCGATTCAATAGCTTTTATCGTGAGACCTCTCATCCTTTTATCACTAGCATGACCCGTGCTCTAGATGAGGCGATGCACCAATTACAGCGACTGGATATAGAAGACAAACTCATGTGGAGAACGAAACGTCAATTTCAGCATGATATTCAATCCATGTTTTCTTTAGTAGATAATATTATTGCTGAACGTAAAAGTAGTGGAAATCAGGAAGAAAATGATTTACTTTCCCGTATGTTAAATGTGCAGGATCCGGAAACTGGTGAAAAATTAGATGATGAAAATATTCGTTTTCAAATTATCACTTTTTTAATAGCTGGGCATGAGACAACAAGTGGATTGTTATCTTTTGCAATCTATTTTTTATTAAAGAATCCAGATAAATTGAAAAAAGCCTATGAAGAAGTAGATCGTGTTTTGACAGATCCTACACCAACATACCAACAAGTTATGAAACTTAAGTATATCCGGATGATTTTAAATGAATCGCTACGTCTATGGCCTACTGCTCCAGCATTCAGTCTCTATGCAAAAGAAGATACAGTGATTGGTGGGAAATATCCAATTAAAAAAGGAGAAGATCGTATTTCTGTTCTTATTCCGCAGCTACATAGGGATAAAGACGCGTGGGGAGATAATGTGGAAGAATTCCAACCTGAACGATTTGAAGAGTTGGATAAGGTTCCTCATCATGCTTATAAGCCATTTGGAAATGGTCAACGAGCATGTATCGGTATGCAGTTTGCACTTCATGAAGCCACACTCGTAATGGGAATGCTTCTTCAACATTTTGAATTCATCGATTATCAAGACTATCAGCTGGACGTAAAACAAACATTAACGCTAAAGCCTGGTGATTTTAAAATTAGGATTCTACCCCGAAATCAAACTATTAGCCATACTACTGTTCTTGCGCCTATAGAGGAGAAATTGAAAAACGATGAAATCGAACAGCAAGTTCAGAAGACTCCTTCTATTATTGGAGCCGATAATCTTTCGCTTCTTGTTCTGTATGGATCGGATACAGGGGTAGCAGAAGGTATTGCAAGAGAACTAGCAGATACAGCTAGTTTAGAAGGTGTTCAAACGGAAGTGGTAGCTCTTAACGATCGAATTGGAAGTCTGCCAAAAGAAGGGGCGGTTCTTATTGTAACTTCTTCTTATAATGGAAAACCACCAAGTAATGCAGGGCAGTTTGTGCAATGGTTGGAGGAATTAAAACCGGATGAACTAAAAGGTGTTCAATACGCAGTTTTTGGTTGTGGAGATCATAATTGGGCTAGTACTTATCAGCGAATTCCAAGATACATTGATGAGCAAATGGCTCAAAAAGGAGCAACAAGATTTTCTACACGTGGAGAAGCGGATGCAAGTGGTGATTTCGAGGAACAGCTCGAGCAATGGAAACAAAGTATGTGGTCTGATGCGATGAAGGCATTTGGATTGGAACTTAACAAAAACATTGAGAAAGAACGCAGTACATTAAGTTTACAATTTGTTAGTCGTCTTGGAGGATCGCCTCTTGCGCGAACATATGAAGCAGTTTATGCATCTATATTGGAAAATCGTGAACTTCAATCATCTAGCAGTGATAGAAGCACACGACATATCGAGATATCCTTGCCAGAAGGCGCTACGTATCAAGAAGGAGACCACCTTGGGGTGCTGCCAATTAATAGTGAGAAAAATGTCAACCGAATTTTAAAACGCTTTGGATTAAACGGGAAGGATCAAGTCATATTGAGCGCAAGTGGGCGTAGTGTAAATCACATACCTTTAGACAGTCCTGTTCGTTTATTTGACCTTCTTAGTTATAGTGTAGAAGTGCAAGAAGCAGCCACTCGAGCACAAATACGAGAAATGGTGACATTCACAGCATGCCCTCCTCATAAAAAGGAATTGGAATCATTATTGGAAGAGGGAGTTTATCATGAACAAATATTAAAGAAACGTATGTCAATGTTGGATCTTCTTGAAAAGTATGAGGCTTGTGAACTCCGATTTGAACGCTTTTTAGAACTTCTTCCTGCGCTCAAACCGCGTTACTATTCTATTTCAAGCTCTCCACTCGTTGCACAGGATCGTCTGAGTATTACGGTTGGTGTTGTTCATGCACCTGCATGGAGTGGGGTAGGGACATATGAAGGAGTAGCTTCTAATTATTTAGCTCAGCGTCATAATAAAGATGAGATTATCTGTTTCATTCGAACGCCACAATCAAACTTTCAATTACCTGAAAATCCAGAAACACCAATTATCATGGTTGGACCAGGCACTGGAATTGCACCATTCCGTGGATTCTTACAAGCGCGTCGTGTGCAAAAGCAAAAAGGTATGAAGGTAGGAGAAGCACATCTATACTTTGGTTGTCGTCATCCTGAAAAGGATTATCTCTATCGTACAGAATTAGAAAATGATGAAAGAGAGGGATTAATCTCTTTACACACAGCTTTTTCTCGCTTAGAAGGACACCCTAAAACATATGTACAGCATGTAATAAAAGAAGATAGAATCCATTTAATTTCGTTATTAGATAATGGGGCCCATCTTTATATATGTGGTGATGGAAGTAAAATGGCTCCTGACGTAGAAGATACCCTTTGTCAAGCATATCAAGAAATTCATGAAGTCAGTGAACAAGAAGCAAGGAATTGGTTGGATCGTGTGCAAGATGAAGGGCGATATGGAAAAGATGTTTGGGCTGGTATATGAATGTTTCTTAATTAGATACATATTAACTAATGAACTTCTTTCGAATAAATTTCACTTTATTAGTATAGTGTATTTAGATGAATAGTGATTAACCGGACTATTTAGTATCTACTAAATAAAAAAACAGGACCTGATATTCATCTATCAGGTCCTGTTTCACATAGACATTATACATGGATATTTTCCACACATTATCAATGTTTGTAATGTAGTTAGTCTTGTGGGTCAGCGATAAAATCAGATATTATTTTTTCGATATCAAAAGGAGTAATCCCTTTATCCAAAGAAAAAATGCTTTCTGCTTCTTCGATGTCTTGAACGAGTTCACCTCTAGCTTCAATATGTAATCGGAACAAATCATATAAATTCGGTTTAACTAAATTAGTAAAAGCCTTTCCAACTAGTATCATACCTTTTTGATTAGCCTCGATGGTATTATCATAAGTTAGATCTCTTGTAAGAGACAAATCTGTCCAAATCAATTTTCGTTCCTTTAAGTCTAAGATAACTGGAATAGATATTTGGGTGTCGGCAGTAATATCCACTTTATCTTGAACAGTAGAAGGTTCAAATATTTCACCTGAACCAGGATATTGACGAACCATCCAACCAGTAAAGCATTCTGGTAAATCTTTATATGGTTGGTCTGTGTAAGAAAGCAAAGTCATGACTACATAGCGTCCACCGTATTTCAGCACAGACGGAATATCGAAATCAATGAATTCAGATGCCCCCTTTGGTGCAGAAGTAATATCTCCGCTATGGTAGGCTTTGAAATTTTTTGAACGTAAGTTTGTGAAGGATACATGTTCTTTGTATTGCCAATCTTCGTCGTACATTGCAGCAGACAAATCAATGTCAACGCGTCCTGTATGTTGTCCATTCACATAGCCTTCTTTCCACCATAGGAAAAAACGAATCGTATCTCCTTCTGGTAAATCTACTTTACTTCCTCGAGATAATGTGCGAAGCGCTTTGCTGGCTGAACGTTGAGAGAAGGGGACTAAGTGATTTTTTAACTGTTCATCCAAAAATACTTTTCCGAGACTTGGAAGTTCTGCGAAGCGCTTTTTTAAAGTATCTTCACACATTTTTACAATCATTAAACAAATAGCCTCTGAGATAAATGGAAGTGTATTTTCAATACCTATAGCTTTTGCTACATTTCCCTTTGGAAAAAAGGTACGAAATTCATTTTTATCATTTCGATGCTTAAAATGAGCCGTAAGTTGAAGTAATACAGGAGTAGAAACGTTTCCTATTATACTTAGAAAATCTTCGAGAATATTGAAAACATCTGTTGACTTATCACTACATAAACGGATTAAATGATCCAAGCGTCTGGCAAATTCCCCCGGGCGAGTTTTTAAAAGATTTTTCGCTGTCATGATATCACGATTCAACAAAGCTGCTTCTATTTTTCCATTAAATGTTTCAACTTTAATGTTGTTGCGAAGAATCTCAAATGCTCGGTGGGTTTTGGAGAAACGAGTATGATATTCTGCTGGATGAAGAATTTCACCTAAACGAATCCAACGTTTTTTGTATCGAAGCATATCTTCGGTAATGTTTCCGCATTGCTCTAACAATCCTAAAAGGAAGCGTCTTTCTGCTCGGTTAAACTTCTTGAATCGAACGGAGGATGCTAAACTCACATCGCCTTCAGATAAAGCAACTGCAAGGCGAAGAACATCAGTTGCTGTTTTAAAATACTTTGCAGCAGCATCGGCTGATATTTTTCTGTTTATTAATAAAACCCCAATTATAAAAGACATATTTTCCTTATGAGGAATTACATTAGGTAGAAAACAGGAAACATCTTCAGTGTGTGTAATAGCCCATTCTACATCTGTCTTATCAGTTGAGGAAATAGAGCTGTTTGCACTAATCAATTGAGAAATCATTTGATTGAAATCTTCTTCACTTCCTAAGTCAATAACTTTCAAATCAACGCTATCTAAAAGAGGAAGTCGTTCTTCTATTTTTGATACAGGTAGGCGCAACGTCACATAATGAATAATGGCATTGATGTATAAATCAGCGTCACTTAAATCCATCATTTGTTGCGGAAAGTTTGGATACATAGGAGTAAACTGAATATGTGCTCCAACCATTTCTTTTAAATGTTTTACCAACTCTTTGTAAAACGATGTGAATGCATCAACCGAAAGTGTTTGCAACTCTTCTATTAAAGGCTCGGAAAAAGTAAATCCTAAACTTTCCAAGTTTTTTAAAACAGTGGCTAAATAAATGTTCGGTAGTTTATTTTCTTCTCTTTTTATAATTACTTTCAAACTTCTTCTTATATAAATAGAATTTTTCATGAGAACGCCAGCTATTCACTCCTTATAAAAGAGGGGAATAGTCTGACTGTCCTCCTTTCAGTGGTAGATTTTTATTTTTACATGCATAAACACACTAATTGTAGAGAAATGCACAGAGGGTACATAGCTATTTTTTAGTGAAAAATTAGGGGTATAACATTTAGTTGTTAAGTGGTAATTTGTTAATTAAGAAAAGAAAACCTCTACATCAATGGTTTGATAAACTAAAGTTTATTCAGGACCAAAGAAGAAAGAGGTTTTATAGTCTAATTATTTTTCATAGGGAATTGACAACTCTAAAACAATTTGAAATTTCTACAAAGAAGGAAGAATTGTCATAGCCTATGTGTTTAGCAGGAAAGTAACATCCCTATTTCGCCAAAGAAGTTAGAAGGAAGGAACGTCATAGCCTGCTTTATTAGTATATTCTCTTGCGAAGAGCAATTCAAGTATACTGTCTGATTTTTTTAATTTTTCCTAAATGGGAATTTTCATGTTTATCCCGTATTAACGGGCAGCCCGACTGGTGAGGGGGATTAAAGTTTCACTTTATAAATAGAGAGACCATCACATGCTCTTTTTATAATACTATTACGGGAGGATTTTTATTTTTGATATATTATACCATTTACTTAATGGTATAATATGGTATTCTTTCTATGGAATGGAGTTGAATGAGTATTATAAATACAAAAGGTGAAATTAAAAAAACAAAAAGAAATGTATTACTAACTATACTTACTATGTTAGTAATTATAATTGGATTTGGATATTGGAAATTTTTTAGTTTGCAAGGTGTTCCAAAAGGGGAATTAATTCGAACAGTGAAATCTCCAGATGGAAAATATCTCATCAAGACTTATTTTCATAATGCAGGATCATTAAGTGCGGATGCTGTTAGGGGTGAATTAGTTAATCTTGATACAGATTCAGAGAAAAATATATATTGGAACTATCCAGATACCGATCCATATATTGAATGGATAAATAAGAATATTGTTAGAATTGGAGATCAAACTTTAGATATTTCACAGAAAGAAACCTATGATTGGCGTGATGATGATAAGCACGTTAAAGAAATGCCTAAACAGTTTATTAGATAAAACAAGGAAATTTAAATGTATTTAATCTTATTTGTTTAACTATAGATAGTATGATATGAGTGAAAAAGTCCATTTAAATCTTCTAAATGGACTTTTTTAGGTTTCTAGATACGACTACTGATAAAAATGGAACAAACTTGTTGCTTAGGTTGTCTATTAAGTATACGTATAAAACAGGGGCTCATGATAGTTCGCTCATTTTATGAAAAGTGAGATGCAAGAAGAGTGATATCCGATACACTCTTTAATTGTATCGATATGTATAACACCTAGAAAAACCATATATTCTTGAAAGAGGTTGAAAATGTATGATAGTCTTAAACAAGTTTTTTAACATTTTACATTACAAAAAGATGGTACCTGTAGTATTTCTTTCATGTGCAACGCTTATAGGCTGTTCCGATAGTAATACTCAATCTGAATCACCTAAACAAACGAAACAAACAAATCAAATCAAACAAGAAACTACTGGTAATGATTCTTTTGCTAAACTTGAAAAAGAATTTGATGCTAAACTCGGTATTTATGCATTGGACACTGATACGAATCAAACCGTTACGTATCAATCAGATAAACGGTTTGCATACGCATCTACCCACAAAGCTTTAGCTGTGGGAGTACTTTTACAAAAGAAATCAATAGAAGATCTAAATCAAAGAGTTTTGTATACTCGTGAAGATCTTGTTAATTACAATCCAATTACAGAAAAGTATGTTGATAGGGGTATGACTCTGAAAGAGCTTGCAGATGCTTCCCTTCGATATAGTGATAATACTGCACAGAATCTTATTCTTAAACAATTAGGTGGACCTAGTGAATTCAAAAAATCACTGAGAGAAATAGGAGATACCGTTACAAATCCTGAACGTTTTGAACCAGAATTAAACGAAGTGCATCCAGGAGACGTACATGATACTAGTACCCCAAAGGCATTAGCTACTAGTCTTCAGGCTTTCACGCTAGGAGATGTACTTTCAACTGAGAAACGGGATTTATTAATAGATTGGATGAAAAGGAATACTACGGGAGACAACTTAATTCGTGCCGGAGTTCCAGGAGGATGGGAAGTAGCTGATAAGACTGGCTCGGGATCTTATGGAACTAGAAATGATATCGCAATTATTTGGCCACCAAATAAAAAGCCAATTGTTCTTGCGATACTTTCTAATCATGATAAAGAGGATGCTAAATACGATGATAAGCTTATTGCAGAAGCAACCAAAATAGTGTTAGATGCCTTAAAAACTACAAATAAATAATAATAGTAATTAGTTATTGAAATTTTCCTGTTTTTCCGTCACAATACTGTGACGGTCTTTTTATGTATTTTACAAAGAATCGTCTTAAGTAAAGAAAAAAGATAGAAACCATCTCTATTAAGTTTATTAATTAAGTAACAACAAATATATGCTTTATTGTATACTTATTGCATTTAATGTGGAGGAATAATATGGAGTCAAAAATTCTTATTGTGGATGATGATAAAGAGATTAGAAATCTAATCTCTGTATATTTGGAAAATGAAGGTCTAAAAACTCAAAAGGCAGAAGATGCTATACAAGCTTTACAACTGTTAGAAGAAAAGGAATTTGATTTGATTATTTTAGATATTATGATGCCGAATATGGATGGCATTGAAGCATGTATGAAAATTAGGGAAGATCGCAATATGCCTATCATTATGCTATCTGCAAAATCTGAGGATATAGACAAAATTCAGGGCCTAGCCTCTGGTGCAGACGATTATTTATCAAAACCGTTTAACCCACTAGAATTAATCGCTAGGGTAAAATCCCAATTAAGAAGGTTTAAAAAATATAATACGTCCATAGAACATAATAAAAGCATTCTAGAAATTGGTGACTTAACCGTAAATACAGATACACGTCAAGTATGGGTAAGAGGAAAAGAAACAAGGTTAACTCCAAAAGAGTTTGCTATTCTCGAATTACTTGCCCGTAACAAAGGGATTGTCCTGAGTGTAGCAAAAATATATGAAGCAGTTTGGAAAGAGGTTTTTTATAAATCAGACAATACCGTCATGGTGCATATTACAAAAATAAGAGACAAAATTGAAGAGGATTCTAAACATCCCATTTATATTAAAACTGTTTGGGGAATTGGGTATAAAATATGAAAAATGTTAGTTTCAGAAATAAGATTATTATAAAACTTCTTGGTGCTGTTGCAATTAGTTTTTTTATTTCATTTGGTTTAACAATCCTCATTGTGCAATACGTCATAGATCCATTCTTTATAAAACACGAAGATTTTGGCTTGTTTGAAGTGAGACTCGCAATGTTGTTCTTATTTACGTTCGCAATCTTAAACTTTATAGTAATCTTTTTGATATTGGTTCGAAAGAAAATAGCATATTTGAAGCTCATTTCTGATAATGTGAATGATATTGCCAATGGAAAACTGGGTTTAACAATTGGGATTAAGGGGAAGGACGAATTGACCCAACTTGCTCAAAATATCAACTATATGTCCAAGGAATTGGAGAATACATTTGAACAAGAAAGACGATTAGAACGTACAAAAAATGAACTTATCACAAATGTATCTCATGATTTACGCACACCGTTAACATCTATTATTGGCTATATAGATTTATTAAAAAGAGGGCAATACAACAGTAACACACAATTACAGGAATACCTTGAAACCACGTATTCAAAGTCACAGAGACTGAAATATTTAATTGATGAGCTGTTTGAGTATACTCGTTTATCAGGTATAGATGCTAAGTTAAACCTTAATGAAGTTGATTTATCAGGTTTGTTGGAACAAATAGTTGGAGAATACATACCTATATTTGAAAAGGAAAGTTTAATCGTTCAAAGATCTATCGCGGAAGAAACAATACCTATCTTCATAGATGTGGAAAAAATGGTACGTGTATATGAAAATCTCTTTATGAATGCGATAAAGTACAGCATGAAACCATCCGAATTATCCGTATGTCTTGCATTAATGGATAACAAAGCAATTTTGAAAGTGTCAAATAAAGTCGAGAAACCGCCTGTTAGTGATCCAAATAAATTGTTTGAAAGGTTTTTCAGGGGGGACAAGGCAAGAAAAGATGACCAGGGAAATGGACTGGGACTTGCTATCTCAAAAAGAATTGTTGAACTTCATCATGGTAATATACATGCAGAATATAAAGATGGTTGGATGTCTTTTATTGTTGAACATCCAATTAGATAGAAAGCTTATGGAACTACAGGTTCCATAAGCTTTTTTTAAAACTTAAGAAATCTTAAGGATTTTACGGGGTGTTTCCTAATTTTCATAGTTTATCATGGGTGTATTCAAAGTGATGAGGCGAGCAAAGAAGATAAAAGGAAAGATTTCATTGTAGCTTATTGTAATGAAATAAAAAAATGCAGGAGGATATATATGATAAAACCAGTTGTAGATGTAAAAAACATTCAAAAATTGTACGGTAAAAAAGGTGAGAATCAATCACACGCGTTAAAAGGTGTATCATTCTCTATTCAAGAGGGAGAGTTTGTTGGTATTATGGGGCCTTCTGGTTCTGGTAAAACAACATTATTAAATGTAATTTCAACGTTAGATACAGCAACGGGCGGTATGGTTGAAATTGCAGGTACGGATATTACGAAAATGAAGCAAGGTGAGCTTTCTGATTTCCGTTCGCAAAAATTAGGGTTCATTTTCCAAGACTTTAACTTATTAGAAAATTTATCTATCTATGAAAATATCGCACTCCCACTTTCACTTCAAGGTGTTTCATCTCGTAATATTGGAAAGAAAGTAGAAAAAGTAGCTGATATGTTAGGCATTACAGCTATACTTCAAAAATATCCTTCTGAAGTATCTGGTGGACAAAAGCAACGTTCCGCAGCTGCACGTGCGTTAGTTCATGAACCAGCAATTATTTTGGGAGACGAGCCGACTGGAGCTCTAGATTCTAAAAATGCAACGAGTTTACTTGATGCCATGACAAGCCTAAATAAAGAGCAAGGTGTATCCATAATGATGGTTACGCATGATCCTTACAGCGCAAGTTACTGTCAGCGTATTTTATTCATTCAAGATGGTGAGTTATATAAAGAAATTCATCGCGGTGGTACCCGTGAAGAATTCTATAAAGAAATTTTAGACGTGCTTGCAAACTTGGGCACACAAAAAGCGTAAGGAAGGAAGTTCAATCATGTTATTTAAGCTTTCTATGTCAGGCCTAAAAAGTAAGTTGCAAGATTACATTGTTTTACTTGTTGGTCTTATTGTCTCTATTTCAACTTTTTATATGTTTCAAACGCTAGCATCCAATAAAACGTTCCTTGAATCTAACTCTTCTATTAGGGATATTGTGGCTGTCTTTAAAATTGGTTCCGTTTTGTTAGCGATTATCACATTTTTCTATATTTTATATGCAAACTCTTTCTTATCAGCTCTTCGTCAAAAAGAATTTGGTATGTATATGATGTTAGGAGCAAAAAAGCATAAAGTTACATTAATTATGTTTATCGAAACAATCATATTAGGTGCCACCTCTCTTTTGATTGGAATTACAATTGGTGTAGGACTTGCAGAAGGTATCGGTCAGCTATTAATGAAACAACTCGAGTTTGCTGGCGAAGGTTATAAAGCATTTTATCTGCCATCTATAGCTATTACTTGCATCTTCTTCTTTGCACTCTTTGTATTATCTGCAATTATGAATAGTATTAAATTATCTCGTATTTCAGTACTGCAACTTGTACATGCTGATGAACAAACAGAACGTGTTGCCATAAAAGGAAAAATGACAGTTGTAGTTGCATTCCTTGGTATTCTTTTATTGGGTATTGGTTATGCATCACTTATTTATATATCATATGCAAATTCGCTAATTGTTTTGGGATTAATGGCCGTTGGATTAATCTCAGCAACCGTTGGTACTTACCTTATATTTGGATCACTTCTTCCAGTTATGATTAACAAGCTAAAGAGTAATAAAAAACGTAGTGAAAAAGGCCTTAATGCTTTTACTTTTGCACAATTAAATTTCCGCATTAATAGTCTAACAAATGTGCTTGCAACAGTAGCAATTTTAGTGGCTCTTGGTGCTGGTGGAATTGCTTGTGGTATGGCATTTAAAAACAACATCCTAAAAATTACAGATCAAATACAAATTTACGATTCAGTCATTCATAATCCAACAGCGGAAGAAAAGACAATTTTGGATAGTATCTTATTTCAAGAAAAACTTGAATATCATTACAAAGTTGATGATAGGTATGTTTATTATCTTAAAGAAGATGTAGAGAAAAATCGCCCTTTCTTGCAAGGTATGAAAATAGAGAAAGTTTCAGAGGAAATACCTATTGGTGCATTTTCAATAAAACGGGCTGAAGGAGAGACAGACACAAAACAATGGATTCAGGCTTTCAGAACGATCCAGCCCAATTATTTATATCCTGATTATGAAATGAAAATTGTAGATTATAACATATACAATGGATTGAAGGGTAAAGAAAGTATTGTGTTTATGGGGAAAACAGATGATTTTGGATCATACATAAAAGAATGGAAAAAACTTGATGAATTACAGATAGCAAAATATAAAAATGTGAAAGCGGAAGAATTGGGTAGTAAGTATCAAACATATATTATGAGTCATGATTTTGCCAGCGGACTAATGTTTATGGGTTTCTTCGTTGGAATTGCATTTTTAGCAATGATGGCAAGTTGCTTAATGTTTAAAGTTCTGTCGGGAGCATCAAAAGATGTAACACGTTATCAAATGCTTCATAAAATTGGTGTCCGCCGAGAATTATTAACAAAATCAATTTATAAAGAGTTATTCTTCATATTCTTATTCCCAGCAATTGTGGGGATTACTCATATATTAGTTGGTATGAACATGTTTAGCCCTCTTTTAATCGACCCGTACTCTCGCATTTGGTTACCACTTGTTATTTTTGTAGTGATTTACTCGATTTACTACTTGATTACAGTTCAATTATATAAAAGAATTGTACTTCCGAAAGAGAAGTAATAAGTATATAATTTTTAACTATAGATCGTTCAATATTTTCGACTTAATAATTTAAGAATTGGATCAGAAATACTTAAAAAGACCTAAAACTAATTGTTAATGTTTTGGGTCTTTTATATTTAAAAATCTTATTTTAGAATTTCTAGTCTAAATAGTTTGGAGTTTCATGTCCTTGTACAACAAAAAAGGGGAGTAAAAAGACATGAAAGTAGGAACTTATTTTATAGTGTAAAATGCTGAATTATCTACAGATACATTGCATTTAGTACCCATTTTCTTGTCTCGATATAGGAACAAGAAAATGGGTACTTTTTAAAAAATGGAATATACTAATTAAGTGTGAAATTAAAATTCAATTTTATAATTAGTAACAAAAAATATTTATGAAGCATCTACTTTTTTGTCTCATTAGGAGGACATAAAGTTTTATACTTATGTTAATTTTTTTCGTCCTTATGTTGATGGGCATAGGAAAGGATTTCACAAATATAAAATAAGATTGACAATGCGAGATTACAAGTGTAATATTCAGTTACGGATTACAAATGTAATCCGAGGGAGGTGTAATTTAAACTAATGAAAGAATTACCTAAAATTTCAGAAGCTGAGTTAGAAGTAATGAAAGTACTGTGGTCAAAATCTCCACAAACGGCAAATGAAGTGATTGAAGAGTTGGAGAAGAAAATGGATTGGAAACCCAAAACGATTCGAACACTAATTAATCGATTAGTTCACAAAGAAGCAGTTGCTTACCATCAAGATAAAGGGCGTATGTACGCTTATTATCCTTTGGTTTCGCAAGATAGTTATTTACAAGTAGAAACAAAATCTTTGCTTAAACGTTTCTATGGTGCAGCATTTAAGCCCTTGCTAGTAAATTTCCTGAAAGAAGAAAAGCTTTCTTCAGAAGACATTAACGAACTTAAACGTATACTGGATGAGAAGACTGAGGAAAATCAGAGGAAGGATAGATCATAATGATAGAAATGTTTATTAATGTCTATCTACCTCATTTTTTCGATTGGTTGATAGAGACCTCTATTATGGCTAGTATATTAGTGGGCCTAATCTTATGTATCAGGGTCTTGTTTGGAAATAAGTTAACTCCACGTTGGCAATACATGCTATGGATCATATTAATAATAAGACTTGTATTACCTTGGTCCCCAGATAGTTCCTATAGTATCTATTCTGTTCTTACTTACAAGAATGATGATGCATTCATTTCTAGCCGAAACCCTGTAACTATTTTTCTTTCAAAAGAACACATGCAAGAATTGAAAGGTATAGACGATACAAAGGTTCCCACAAAAGAAGATACTTATACCTCAAGTTCAACACAAAATGATCAGGCAAACAAGACACAAACACACAATAATGAAAAGCAGGATGATGAGACGGTTCCATTCTATACAATCTGTATATACATTTGGCTTACAGGCGTTATTCTTCTAAGCTTTGCTACTTTTATAATGAACAGGCGTTTACTACTTTACATAAAAAAGCAACCTGTTATTACAGATGAGAAGATTGTCCAGATTTTTGAAAAGTGTAAGCAATCTATGTCTGTCCAACGAGATGTCCCTTTACTTGTATCTGGAAAGGTTTCCAGTCCAACAGTATTCGGATTTATTTGGCCAAAGTTGTTATTATCAACTGTACATATGAAAATATTAGATGAGCAACAGTTACGATATATTTTCCATCATGAATTAGCTCACATCAAGCGAAGAGATGTTGGTGTGAACTGGCTTATGCATGGCTTACTCATTTTAAATTGGTTTAATCCAATTCTTTGGTATGCCTACTCATGTATGCGGGAAGATCAAGAACTAGCATGTGACGCATTAGCTCTTACATGTATAGATTCAGAGGAACAAATTGCGTATGGACATACTATTATTAGTCTTTTGGAACATTATTCAAGTTATTATCAAGTACCAAGTTTGGCAAATTTCAGTAAAAACAAAAGGATGTTAAAAAGGAGAATTCTAATGATTAAAAAATTCCAAAAAAAATCGTATCGTTGGTCTGCGCTAGGAGCTGTGGCAGTTATTGCTGTATCATCTGTATCCTTATTAAATGCCCGTGCTGATATGCCAACTAATCCTGAGAAACAACAAATAGAAGTGAAAAATAATAGGAAAGAATTAAAAACACAAACCGATATTTCTATACAACAAATTGTAGAAAAAATGATTGGCACAAAAGAACAGGCAGAAGCAGAATTTATTGTTTCAGAAGGGGAGTATAATACTTTACTTACAGAACTTGGAGTGGCACGAAATCTGTTTACGAAAGAGGAATTTGAGCGATTTATTGAATTAGAAACAGACGCATATACTTTGGGTAAAAAAGTAAAGTTAGTAGGAAACCCTGAAAAGTTAAACGCAGAAGAACAAAAAAAATATGAGAAAAATGTTGAAGAAATTGGACCATTTAGACAGAAAATTTATTCGCATTTTAGATTATCTAAAAAGGAAGCACAGAAATATCTTGATTTTCCAATTAAGACACCAACTTATGTAGTAAAAGGGTATAAACTAACTGGAGAAGATGTTCAAACCCCGATGACTACGGAAAAGATATATCCGGATATTGTTTCTCAATATCAAAATGAAGATTCTGTGTATGTTGTGCATCAATCAGCCGTTCGTGATCAAGGGAAAAATTCGTTGAATGAGGGAGTGGAAAATAATGAAAAGATAACAAATTATGAATTAGAAGGTACAAAAATAAGTTTAACTGAAAGTCCCGAAAACAATACAAAATATAACATGAAAGTAATGAAAATGATTGTTCCTGCAAAAGGAAAGAATAGCGCTTATCAAGTCCTAATTCTTACAGATAGTTTAAGTAAAGAAGAGTTAGAAAAAATTATGCTGTCCTTTTTAAAATAAAAATAGAGTCTCAGGATTTCGTGCCTGAGGCTCTATTTTTTTAACATAAACGAAACCATTAAGTGAGAAGAGAAATTGGTATAGTCTATATAATGAGAAAGTAAGATGAAATGTACTTTTGTTAGCTTGATCGAGGTGGAGAAAGATTATATGAAAAATAACAATTAAAGATCTGATAACAGGTCCGTTTTTGTCGTCGTTTTGGCATATAATCAATTATGTTGTTTCCCACGCATTAATATGAGCCAAGATGAAAGAAATAGGGAAACACCCTAAATTTTTTATTTCTATAATAAAATAAGATTATTGAGTCGAATGTGACAATAATAATTAGAAGTAACAAGTGTATAAGTGCATCAGTTTTTCCGTTTAATAAAGACTTTATAAAGAAATCCCATTCTGTTTCATAGGGAGGCTCTGCCCAATTTCGTTGCATTCCTAACACCATTCCATTTATAAAATGGACAATGCTTAATAGAATTCTTCCAACAAATAAGGCAGCTGCTTTTATATTCCACTTCTTTATCAGGGTTATATAAAGAAGTGGAAATAATATAAGTACCCAAAAAACGATAATAAAAACTGTATTCATCAGTTTCTACTCCTTATGTTGATCATAAAGTTATTATCCCGCTAATTGTAGGCTGACTAAAGTTTCACTTTATCTCTCCGTCTCAAAAAACTCAATCCATTCTCCATCAGGACCAGCGAAGAATATGTAACGTGTTCCATCTGGTAATGTTTCAATTTCTTCTCCTAGTAGAAAGGTTACGCCGTGTTTCTGAATTCTTTCAATTTCATCTTCTAATGAATCTACTTTAAAGCAAATGTGATGTACTTTTCCTTCTGCCGGAAGGGAAGAGTTGTAGCCTTCAATTAATTCGAGTATCGTCTCTTTTGATTCTTCTACACCTAAAAAAGCGAGTTTTAAGTCTGGGTTCGGGTGTCCCATACGTTTAATGAGCTATAAGCCGACTACTTCTTCATAAAAAGCGATAGATGTTTCTAAGTTTGCGACCATAAGTCCAACGTGTTCGATTCTTCTAACTGGCATGTAGATTCCTTCTTTCTGAAAATTATATACAATATATTATTGAAAATTAAGAAAATAAGCAAGATAAAAACCTTACAAATTTTAGCGTGTTATATGGTATAGTGAGAAAGTATGTTTGGGGAGAAGGAAGGAGATTATACGATGAATACACCTACTCAAACTCCTTCATTATCGGCAACGATGAAAGAGTGGCATTATGCATTAGCGTATGAAATTAAACATTGGAAAACGATAGGTGGTAGTAAAATTTCTATCATGAACGGTCGTTTTTTATATACAGATTATGAAAGTACAGTATACGTATTTCAGCTCATTTCGGAAGTAAGCTTACCTGAAGGTTCACCAATTCGAATTGAGTTTGATGGTGAGGAAGCGACAGGGGAAGTATTATCTGTACATGGATTAGAAATAGAACTGAAATTAAATGATTATATACAAGGTGAAATACGAGAAGCTGTTTTATACAGTGAACCGTGGCAATTGTTAGAGCAACTACAAGAGCGACTAAAAGAAGCTCATAAAGATAAGCTGAAACGTAATCGTATAAAGCGTCTTGTTGATGGGACGAGCAGTCCGAAACATATTGAGAAGATGAAAAATCCGAAAAATGAATTGGCGTATCGTTCGTTTTACAATCCGACAACGTACGTGTGGGGACCGCCTGGAACAGGGAAGTCTTACAATTTATCACGTATTATTTCGGCGCATTATCAAAAAGGAAAATCGGTACTTGTATTAGCTCATAGTAATGCGGCAGTGGACGTATTAATGAGTGAAGTAACGAAGCAAATTGAGAAGAAAAAGAAATGGACACCTGGCGAAATTGTTCGTTACGGTTATAGTCAACATGAACATATACGAAATCATGAAACATTACTTACGTCGAAGTTAGTTGAAACGACGAACGGATCATGGGGTGAGGAAAGACTTTATTTAGAGGAAACACGCCAAGATCTTCGTGAAAAGATTTTATCATATAAAGCGACTTCTGCTGATAAGAAGCGTATACAAGAGATTGAAAGTGATCTTCGAAAGCAAAAAGCGAAAATTAAAGAAGTAGAAAAAGAATACATTGAAAATGCGAAAGTAATCGGCGCAACTTTATCGAAATGTGCCATTGATTCACTTATTTATGAGCGTACATTTGATTTAGTTGTCGTAGATGAAGTAAGTATGGCCTATGTTCCGCAAATTGCATTAGCAGCTTCACTTGGAAAACGCATCGTCGTTTGTGGTGACTTTTTACAGTTACCTCCGATTGCGATGGCAAACCATGAACTCGTTCGAAAATGGCTCGGCGAAGATATGTTTTATCATGCTGGGATTGTTGATACTGTAAATAAATCAGAGGCACATCCAAACCTCTTTATGCTGCAGGAACAAAGACGTATGCATGCGGATATATCGAAGTTTACAAACTCATTTATTTATAAAAATAGAGTATACGATCATCCGTCTGTTTCAGAACGTAAAGAACTTGCGCGATTGCAACCGTTCGCAAATGAGGCAAGTGTTTTATTTGATACGAGCTTAATGGGAGCATTTTCTTTAAAAGACGCTGCTTCTGGTTCTCGTTTTAATATTATGTCTGGTTTAGTAGCGATGCAAATGATGTTAATCGGGCTGTTAGATGGTGTTCAATCGATTGGTGTTGTTACACCTTACAGGGCACAATCCCGCTTTTTATCAACGTGTATGAGAGAAATGTTGCAGAGAACGAAATATCAAAACATACCAGTTTTAGCGGCGACGGTTCATAAGTTTCAAGGGTCTGAAAGAGATATGATGATTTTTGATACGGTTGATAGTTATCCGCAAGAACGACCTGGCGTGTTATTCTTTGACCATAAAAACCATCGCCTCGTCAACGTTGCAGTAACGAGAGCGAGAGGGAAGTTCATTCAATTATCAGATTGCCATTATATGCGTAAAAACTTATCGAGAAAACAAGCGTTATCACAATTAACAGCTCATATAGAACGACACGGAGATGTGTATGATCGTACGACATCAAGACAATTGTGGGAACGGAAAATTTCGAAACGTTTACGTTGGTTTATGGAAATGAATCTTGAAGAGCCGAAAGGACTATTGAAAGATATTTTAGCCGCAAAACGAAAAATTATTATTTCACTTCCAAGCACAAAACAAGTGGATAAGCGAGTATGGCAAGCGTTAATGCGTACAAATGCGCAAATAACAGTGTATAGTGATGGACCAGTTCCATTAAAAAATGTAAAGTTACAAAGGCAAAATAAAGCATTCCCGTTTATCGTAATCGATGATGAAATCTTTTGGGCAGGCGCACCGCTCACATCACAAATGATATTTGAAGGTAGTACGGAATTTCCATACGTATGTGCAAGATTACAAGCACCAGAAACAATCGGTGTATTAAAAGGATTTTTAGATATTCGGTAAATTCGGATAGGAATTCCTTGACTTTTATTTGGAATGAACTTAGAATGAAAATAATTTAATATAATTTTATGAAAATTCTTATCACGAGAGGTGGAGGGACTGGCCCTATGATACCTCGGCAGCGGATTCGTTATGAATACTGTGCCAATTCCAGCAAGGTAACTTGAAAGATAAGAAAGAAGCTCATTTTGACTGTATATACAGAAGCCTCTTTCTATCTTTTAGAAAGAGGCTTTTTTACGTGAAAATAAAAGGAGGAAGAAAAATGGGAGCGACAGGAGTAACGTCACAAAGAAAAACAATTGAAGAGAGTATAGAAAGAAATAAGGAAAAGTACATAGAAACAAGTCACGATATTCATGCGAATCCGGAGATTGGTAATCAAGAGTTTTATGCATCAAGAACGTTGAGTTTATTGCTAGGGAGTGCAGGATTCCAGTTGCAGCACAATATTGCTGGACATGAAACAGGTTTTATCGCGCGAAAAAGTTCAGGGAAACAAGGACCAGTCATCGCATTTTTAGCTGAGTATGATGCTTTACCAGGACTTGGTCATGCGTGTGGTCACAATTTAATCGGAACAATTAGTGTTGCGGCAGCAATCGCATTATCAGAGACGCTTGAAGAAATTGGCGGGGAAGTTGTCGTGTTTGGTACTCCAGCTGAAGAAGGAGGACCAAATGGTAGTGCAAAAGCGAGTTATGTAAAGGCAGGTCTATTCAAAAACATTGATGCGGCGCTTATGATTCATCCGAGCGGAAAGACAGCGACAACGAGTCCTTCACTAGCAGTCGATCCACTTGATTTTCATTTTTACGGAAAAACAGCTCATGCCGCAGCTTCACCAGAAGAAGGAATTAACGCATTAGATGCGATCATCCAGCTGTACAACAGTATTAACGCACTTCGCCAACAACTTCCGTCAGATGTGAAAATTCATGGCGTGATTACTGAGGGCGGAAAAGCGCCGAATATTATTCCAGACTACGCAGCAGCAAGGTTCTTCATCCGTGCAGCAACGAGAAAAAGATGTGCAGAAGTAACAGAAAAAGTAAGAAATATCGCACAGGGAGCAGCATTAGCAACAGGCACAAAAGTAAAAATTCATCAATTCCAAAATGAAATCGATGAACTACTCGTAACAAAAACATTTAATGACGTTGTAGCTGAAGAACTAGAATTACAAGGTGAAGATGTAAACCGTAAAGAAAGATTTGGCATTGGTTCAACAGACGCAGGGAACGTAAGTCAAGTCGTACCGACCATTCACCCGTACATCAAAATCGGCCCAGACGACTTAATTGCACATACGAATGAATTTAGAGAAGCAGCACGTTCAGAACTAGGAGACAAAGCATTAATTACATCCGCAAAAGCATTAGCGAATACAGCGTATCGATTAATTACAGAAGAAGGGTTGTTAGAGAAGGTGAAGGAGGAGTTTAGAGAAGCGCAGAGGAATCAGGGGTAGGTGATTAAAAGGAGTGGATAATCCACTCCTTTTTCTTTTTTGGGAAAGCTGGTGCCTGTCAATTTAAATAAAGTGTTCATTTTCACATTGAGATGTCAATTCTCTTATTCCTTTATCAGAACGACAATTTCTCCTCAAACTCACTTTTTAAAACAATTAAAGGAGATGATAATCCGAATCGCATTAAAGAGTCTAAAAATGTAGCGAGAGAATCCATCGAATCGCTCATGACCTTCATCATATAATTAAACTCCCCGCTAATTCGATATAAATCTATTACTTCAGGAGCGGCATTACAATATTGGATAAAATCAGAGCATTGGCTCGTTTTAAACATGATGAATGCTTGAATGTTCTTATTAATTTTAGAAGGCTCAAATTTCGTTCGGTAAGCCGCTATAACACCTTGATCCTCAAGTTTATTAATACGCTCTTTTACAGCAGGCTGCGTCATGGATATGATCCGTCCTATTTCTGAAACGGAAATTCTCGCATTTTCATATAACAAGTTCATAATTTTATGATCGATTTCATCCAGTTTTACTGCGTTTTGCATTGTGTAGCCTCCTTGTTATATTTTCTAAAGTAAATTACAAATTATAACTATAATATCATAAGTAAACGAACTAAATTACCTATAAATCTATATTTAAAATGATTGGTTTTTGCATGAAAATATAAGTATAGAATTTATCTCACATTAACTGCCCGTAAACGCCCGATTGGTGAGGGCTGATTAAAGTTTCACTTTATTAAACGGAAATTTAGGAAGGATGGAAAAAATGAAGAATCTTGATGGGAAAGTAGCGTTAGTAACAGGAGCGAGTCGCGGCATTGGCCGTGCGATTGCGATGAGATTAGCAAACGACGGTGCATTAGTTGCGATTCACTACGGCCGAAATAAAGCAGCTGCAGATGAAACAATTAGTGAGATTGAATCTAATGGAGGAAAGGCATTCTTAATTGAAGCGGATTTCAATTCAATTGATGGTGTCAAAAAGATAGTAGAACAATTGAAGAATGAATTACAAATAAGAGTTGGTACATCAGAGATTGATATTTTAGTAAACAATGCAGGGATAGGTACACAAGGAACAATTGAAAATACGACAGAAGAAGTTTTTGATGAAATTATGTCTGTAAATATGAAAGCACCGTTCTTCTTAATTCAGCAAACATTACCGTTATTACGAGCGGAGGGGCGAGTTATTAACATTTCATCAGCTGAAGTAAGACTTGGTTTTACAGGGTCCATTGCATACGGTTTAAGTAAAGGTGCACTAAATACGATGACACTTCCTCTAGCTAAACATCTTGGAGAAAGAGGTATAACAGTGAATACAATTATGCCTGGATATACGAAGACAGATATAAATGCGAAATTGCTAGATAATCCGGAAATACGAAATTTTGCTACGAATTCATCTGTGTTCGGACGAATAGGGCAAGTTGAAGATATTGCAGATGTAGTAGCATTCCTTGCTTCTTCTGATAGCCGCTGGGTAACAGGGCAAATTTTAGATGTTTCTGGAGGATTTTGTTTATAGGGGCACTACGCCATACCCATCAAGCTAATCAAGTAAATTACTAGTTATGAAACGATCCTTGTTTCATAGCTAGTAATTTATAGAAAGGTAGGCATGCTAAAGAAGCCTATTAAAACGTGATTTTTTCGCTAGACAACTTGAATAAGGGGGCTATTTTTAATTATTCGTAATCTAACATAGTCAAATTTTATTTTACAGTAACAATAAAACAAAATTATTGACCGCGTGGTACAAAAAGGGTATTCTATTCATGTTATCTTTAAAATGAGAGGAGGATACGGGTGAATAAACGCGGCAGACCTCGAGAGTTTGATTATTCCTCAATTGTAGATGTTGCAATGAAAACATTTTGGTTAAGAGGATATGAAGGGTGTTCTACACAAGATTTATGCAGTGATACAGGACTTGGAAAAGGAAGTTTGTACAATACTTTCGGTAGTAAACATGAACTGTATAAACAAGTATTAGAACGCTACCATGAAATTGGGATTAAGGAACAAAGGAAATTGTTACATACTCCAATTCCAGTTAAAGAACGATTAAGTAATTTTTTTGAATGGGCATTGAAAGAAGACTTTCAGAATGTTGATCAAAAAGGATGTTTATTGATTAATGCCAGTATAGAACGTGCTAAAAACGATTTAATGGTACAAGAAATTTTCTCGAAGCATGTTGAACTTCTTAAACAAGCAATTGTAACAGTGATGGAGGAAGGATTGCAAACAGGTGAAATTTCAAAGAAGCAATCAGCTGAGGAATTAGCTAGTCTGCTTTTAAGCAGTTATTACGGATTCCGTGTTCTTAATCTATCGATGCAAAATCGGGTGTTGTCTGAACAAGTTATCAAAGGAACAATAGAGTCTATTTGTGGCGCTTAGTGCGCTCTTTTTTCGCACTATTTTTGTACCAATCATTACAATAATGAATAAGGAGTGTTTTTATGCCATCGATTATTTATTTATTAGCTTTAGCAATCTTTTGTATGACTACATCAGAATTTATGGTTGCAGGTATGATGAATGAACTTGCTCTTGCATTCCAGGTTTCTGTATCATCTATTGGGTATTTAATTTCAGCTTATGCAGGAGCAATGGTAATAGGAGGCCCCATTTTAACTGCAATCCTCTTACGAATGCGCAGCAAACAAGCATTATTGTTTTTAATGTTCGTATTTTTAATTGGTCAATCGCTCGGAGCTATTGCTTGGAACTATGATATTATGATGATTTCACGTATTATAACTGGTATTGCTTCAGCTTCAGCTTTTGGAGTTGCGATTTCCTTTTCTGCGACATTGGTTCACTCTGATTCAAGGGGAAAAGCTGCATCAATTGTACTTGCAGGTTTAATGTTCGCAACTGTATTAGGTTTACCTATAACAACCGTTATTTCCCAATCTTTTGGCTGGCGTATTAGTTTTGGGGCTGTTTCTGTTCTTGTGCTAGTATCAGGGCTTATGATTCAACGGTTGTTACCATCATCTTCAAATAAAGAGCAATTAAATTGGAAAGACGAACTTCTGCGATTTAAGAATATTCATCTTTGGGCAGCGTACGTAACAAGTATGTTCATTATTGGTGGTACGTTTGCAGCATTTAGTTATTTCACTCCGATCTTTACAAATGTCACAGGCTTTTCAAGTGCAAGTATTCCATATTTACTTGCTCTCTATGGTAGTGCGACGGTAATTGGGAATATAATAATTGGCAAGTTCGCTGATAAATTTACAATGAAAATACTTATGGGTGGATTAATTATATTAATCATAGCGTTGTCTTTATTTGCTTTAAGTGCAGAGAATAAATACATTGCAGTTATTTCTACGATTTTTATTGGTTTAACTGGTGTAGCATTGAATCCAGCTATGGTTGCGAGGGTGATGAAAACAGCTAGTAATGGAATAATGATAAATACCGTTCATAGTTCTTTTATTACGCTAGGTATTGTTATTGGTTCGTCACTTGGTGGTCTTGGGATCAGTAAAGGATATGGTTTTGTATCTCCGCTATGGATTGGAGCTTGTTTAGCTATCCTTGGGGTAATTTCGTTATTCCCATATTTACATAAAGGAAAGGTAGATTAAGATGTTTAAAATTTCTTTATATGGGGGAGCAACACATTACTAGCTTGGTAGTACCACACATCCATCAACTTAAAGGACTATTTTTGAACTTGATTTTTATGAAATATGCACCCGGAAATTTATAGTAATAATTCTAATGTTACCTCTCTAGTTAGTAGGATATTTTTTCTTAATATATGCATACTAAACATACTATAAAAAGTACATAGAAAGTGAGAGAATCATGGCTAAATTTTTGAGGCGTTTAAAATATAGAGATAATCCTAAGTCATTTCCAATACTAGACAATACTCATTTTCAGGAAAAAAATATTGAAGATGCCCTCTTAGACGCTGATTTAACCAAAAACATAGCTGATATTCAGAATATATTTCGTCAAGCGCCTGATTTAGTAATTCGGCGGTTTCAAATAACAGTAGATGGATTAGAAGCAGCTTTAGTATATTTGTCTGGATTAACAGATAAAGAATTGATTCAGAATCATGTCCTAAGTCCTTTGATGAATAGTGATTTTGATACCAATACAGAACTTCCAATTCCATTAGGACAAATTAAAATTATTAATACATTGAGTCAGATTGAAAATGCTATTTATGGGGGAGATAGTGTTTTATTAATCCACAGTCGAACAACAGCACATCAATTGGATACAAAAGGATGGCCACAAAGAAGTGTTGAAGATGCACATAACGAAATAGCTCTAAAGGGTACACATCAAGCATTCATAGAAACTGGAAGTCAAAATATCGCAATGATTCGAAGATATATTCCTCATCGTGAATTAGCGATAAAAGAAATAGTAATTGGTGTACGAAGCAAAACCAAAATTTCTATTTTATATTTGAAAGATGTAGCTTCTGAAGATGTGCTGAAGGAATTAGAAACACGAATTCAAAATATTACAATCGACGCTGTGACTAGTAATGGCGAACTTATAGAATTCATTGAAGATCACCCTTACTCGCCGTTTCCGCAATTTATATTAACTGAAAGACCTGATTTGGCTGTATCTCACATTTTACAGGGCAGATTTGTAACTGTAATGGATCATTCACCTAATGTATTAATTACTCCAACAAATTTTATTTCCTTTTTTCAAGGAGTTGATGATTACGGTACAAGGTGGTTAGTTGCTTCGTCTATTCGGTTGCTTCGTTTTATCGCCTTTATGGTTGCTTTATTTCTGCCGGCGAGTTATGTTGCGTTTATTTCCTTTAATTTTGAAGTTATTCCTGTAGAGCTATATTTATCTATTGCTGAATCAAGAACGCGTGTACCCTTTTCTCCAGTTATGGAAGCATTACTTATGGAAATAACATTGGAAACGATGAGAGAAGGGGCTTTACGGATACCTACTCCGATTGGTCAGACAGTTGGAATTGTAGGTGGTATTGTCATTGGTCAGGCGGCTGTTCAGGCGGGAATTGTAAGCAATATTATGATTATTGTTGTCGCTGTTACCGCCATCTCTTCTTTTGTTATTCCTAACTATGATATGGGAGCGGCAGTAAGACTTTTACGTTTTCCAATGATGCTAGCAGCTGCCTTATTTGGAATTGTAGGACTTGTTATCGGGTGGATGACTTTAATTGGGCATCTAAGTAGTCTTAAATCGCTAGGTACTTCTTACGGAACACCATTAGCACCCTTTCGTTTTGCAGATATGAAAGATGCTTTTGTACGCTTTCCTTTATGGACAATAAGAAGGCGTCCTAAGGGGAATGGAACCATTCAATCTATTCGACAAGGAAAGAATCGTAATAAAAGGTGAAATTATGAAAAAGTATGCTTATAATGAAATCTCTCTTATGCAGTATATTGTTTTAATCAATGGAATGCAGGTGGCCACTGGCGTTTTATCGCTTCCCCGTGTGCTTGCAGAAAAAGCCGGAACAGATGGATGGATAGCTATATTGATTGGTTGGATATTCTCCACAATATCAGGTGTATTTATAGTCAAAACTGCTGCAAGATATCCCGAGGACACGATTTATGACATTCTTATACGATTGTTTGGAAAAATAGTAGGGAGAGCATTCGTTGTTATTTACATGATGTACTTCTCTTTTTATTCTTGTGTAGTTCTTGTGAACGCTATGCTTTATCTTAAGGGATGGCTTCTTCCAAAAACGCCTGACTATCTCGTTATCTTTTTGTTTTCGATTCCTACCTTTCTTGTCGCACGTAACGGCCCTCGTATTATAGGGCGGTACTCCGAACTTACTTTTTATACGATGCTTTGGATTCCGTTATTTTTCTTGATACCTCTTAAAGAGAACGGAAGTTGGATGCCATTCTTTCCGCTCTTAAAAGATGGGTGGAAACCTATATTTACAGCTGTACCGACCACTATTTTTGCTTATTTAGGATTTGATATTGCGTTCTTTTTATATCCCTTTTTACAAAAAAAACAGTATGCAGTCCATGGAATGGTTATTGCAAATACTTTAACGATGTTATTTTATTTATTTGCTACTTTTGTTTGCTTTGCCTATTTTAGCCCTGATAGCATTACGCAATTTAACCAACCAGTACTAAATTTACTTAAAGTAATTGAGTTTCGTTTTTTAGAACGTTTTGACATGATTTTATTGGCTCTTTACTTACCCGTTGTTTCCACAGCATGGATTCCCACCATATATTGCGCTGTATTTTGTTCAAGCCAATTACTTGGAAAACAAGACCATAGCTCTCATGTAGTAATTCTCTTATTGCTCATTATCGGATTCATATTTTGGACTCATCCTAGTTGGAATGAAGCCGAAATTTGGCAACAGGTATTATCGAATGCTGGATTAGGATTAACCTATATATTACCTATCATTTTATGGCTGTACTGCTGTCTATATGAGAAGTTTCGCCAGGGGAGGATACATTGAAAAGAAAAGTACTGTGTTGTATTTTGTTATCGGTATTCATGATGACTGGATGCTTTGATCAAACAAATGTTGAAGACGTTTCTCTTACTCTTGTTCTTGGTATTGATTTAGATTGTAATGATAATTTATTAGTGTATATATCAAGCCCTGTTTTTAATAAAGAAGCAAAAGTAAAAGAAGAAACTACTGTTGTAAAATCTGCTACGGTTCGAAAATCTAGAGACCAATTTGATGCTACTGTTATGGCACTTACCTCGGGAAGCAAAACACAGGTTATTTTAGTTGGAAAACGGTTACTGAAACAAAAAAATTGGATGAAATATCTCGATCCATTTTACCGAGATCCCAAAAATACAGTTACCACAAGGGTTGTTGCTGTAGATGGACCTGTTTCAGACGTCATCTATTATAATCCAAATGATAAGCCGCGTCTTCCTCTATATTTAACAAAACTAGTTGATACCGCCTCTTTAAGAAATATAACAGTAAAAACAAATCTTCAAGAACTACATGAACAAATAGCAGACAAAGGGTTAACAGCAAATATGACTGAGATGAAAAAAACGAAAAAAATATTTGTGACAGGTACAGCTTTGCTAGATGAAAAAGGACGGTATAAACTAACACTAAAATACGATGAAAATAAATTATTACGCATTCTGCAACAAAGAACTACAGGCGATTTTCCATTTACAATTGCAATTAAACTAAAGTCGAATAGCCAGGATAAAGATTGGATAAGTTTTACTGCATATAATATTAAAGTAAAGACAAAGGTAAGATATGATAATAAGTTTATATTTAATACAGATATAAAGATGAGGGTCGGCATTACAGAACGGCTTTTTTCGTTCAATACAAGAAAGGATGCAGCAAAATTACAAAAGGCGATCGAAACTAAGCTGGAAGCTGATTTCAAACAATTAATAAAGAAAATACAAACTGCCAATATTGATCCTATTGGGCTTGGGAGATATGCAAGAACTTACACATATCCAGAATGGAAAAAAGTCCAAAATAAATGGAATAACGAATTAGCAAAAGGCGATGTCAACGTCAAGGTTAACATTAAAATTTCCGGAATGGGTACGATTAAGTAACATGAATTCAACTGTGATTCGTACTAAGATTGCAAGTACTGTCTACTTTAGAAGGAGAAATGTCTTTAATAGGAGTACCGTCACATCGCTATGAACCTTAAATTTTATAGTACCCCCAGAACGAAATTTTGTGTTAACTTGTAACAAAAACGCTCATTTTTTCGTCTTGGGGTAATTCTGAATTCTTAAGGTGATGGCGATGGGGTATTGCCCCTACCTATCAACTTAAAAATTTTATAACACCTCAAGCTAAAAATTTCGTGTATTTTTGACAGAAGGCAGCTTATTTTTCGTTTTGGGGGTATTTGCATTTCTTAGCTTGATGGTGATGTGACGGTACCCCAATCGTAATTTATATGAAAAGAACTCCTCAACAGATGAAAGAGTTCTTTTTTATTTTCACATTCATCTTTCATTGATCAATAGACATTCCAACAAATACCTCTAAAAAGAACATAAATTCGTAAATGATCAGAACAAACTTTCAAAAGATCCTTACGCAATCTATTACCATGCGTACTACTCAATAGGAAAAAATGCCTGCCACTCCCTGGGAAATGTCGAATCTGCAAAATTCATTCAACATTTCCAGGATGATGACAATGGATTATTTTTATAATTCTATTTTCTGGTCACCACGTTTCTCTAGGTCTTTAGCAGTTTTACTTTGGGCAACATCTTTTTGGTCTTTAAAGGTTCCCATGAGAAAATCATAGGCTGGATTCGTAACACCATACCAGTAATTTTCATTTTTGAAGTGATGCCATAAATGAACTTTTTTCATCCATCGCCCCCATGGTGATATTGGTTGAAGGGGGCGATGCGCGATATAATGCTTCCACTCATAAAATAATAAAAAGAGCATAATACCTGCAATAAATGCGTTTGTCATGACAAAGCTGGATGAAAGAAAATAAAAAATCGCTCCTGAAATTGCAATGTTTGGCACACTATACCATAAGGGTAAAAATAATAAATGTAATTCATTCGGATTTGTATGATGGTCATAATGTAGGCGCTTAAGCGTTTTTAATAAAAATGCATTCTTTGGTGGCTTTAGATGAAAAATAAACCTGTGAGTAGCGTACTCAGCTAAGGAATACATAATCATTCCCAAAATAAAAGCACCCCAAATTCCGATAGAGGTTAAATGTAAAATCATAAATCCAAAGCTAGTGAGGAAAAGACAGCTCATAATCAAAATATCAGGATAGGAAAAATATTCTTTAAAATATTTTAGTTTCATTTTTCACGCCTCCAGCTTTCTTTATTTTTTTCTATCTTTCCAAAGAGCCAAGCTTTTCTCCAATGTTGTCTTACACAATCTTTCTGCTTCAATCGCATCTCCCTTTAATGCAGCTTTTAATAAATCGTGATAATAGTGGAAGGATAACTCACGATGATCTTTTACAGAAAAATACCTTTTTGCCATATCTACATAAATGGAATCAAAGCTATTTAAAATGAGTAGAAAGATTGGATTGGCAGCAAGCCCAGCACACCTTTTTTGCAAATCCCAATCAAATGCTGCATAGCTTTCTGCACTATCTTCAAGTTGCTCAAGATTAGCAAGGAGAGCAACCACTTTAGGTTGATTAAACGTAACAGCATTACGAATATAAGTCGGAGTCAACGAACTTCTAAATTCTAATAAATACATAATAAATTCATCTGTAATGGTATGATGATTCTCAACAATATTAATAAGTGTCGTTAGATTACCATTGCTCCAATAATCATTAATAATCGATGGCATTCCTTTTCTCCCTGTTATCCATCCACTTCTTCCTAAACGTTGAAGCGCCTCACGAATAGTTGGGCGACCAACACCAAATTCTTTCGCAAGCTCTCTTTCTGGCGGTAAAGTGCTTCCTATAGAATAAACACCGGCCAATATGGATTTAATTAATTCATTCACAATTTTATCTGAGGTGCGTTCCTTTTCTTTCAAGTCATCGTCTCCTTTATTTTATGGTAATACATGTTGAAGACATTGGTAATACCAAAATTATATAATGAATTTGAATTTTCCGTCAATTATAAAGGAGTGAATTTTTATAATTAGGATTGTCGAACTTTCTATATATTTCTATGAAAAGAATAGTTTATTTTCATTGCTTTCGCGCTCAATTTCTTTAATTTTAAGAAAATTCATTTATCAATTCGCTATTTTAGAACAAGGAAAAAACCATCACTATAGAACCAGGAGAAGATCCATTTTATTTATGATTAATGACAATGACAAGATAGAGAATTATGAACTGGAAGGAATATAAAGGGGATGAAAATAATTGTTCCTGCAAAAGGAAAGGACAATGCCTATCAAGTTGTAATTATTGAGGATGTTTTAAATAAAGCTGAATTAGAAAAGATTATACTTTCCATGCTAAATCAAAAAATAGGGTTCTTAAGATACTTATCTTAAGAACCCTATTTTTTGAAAAGAACTTCTAAATTGGACTGAGGAAATTTAGGAATCCTAAAATAACTAAGATCTAATTAACCATAGAAATATAAAATTCCCATTTTGGGCGTACTTCAGAATATTAGCTTGATAGCGATGGGGGAGCACCCCATCACCATCAAGCTAATACTTTCATATCCCCCTAAATTAAAATTGTCTTTCTCTACAGATAGCTATTCTGAGAAGCCGCTCATTTATTTGTTTTGGGGCAGTTCAACTTTATTCAAAATAAGATTTTTTGCAGTAAAATCAATGTTAGTGGAACTTTTTTAATCAAACTTTTTTAAAAATTAACATAAATACTTGCAATATTTAAATTAGTACTATATAGTTCTAATTATGAAAAAGGTAAAATTAATGAATCAAAAACGTGTGATTGAAGTAGCTGCAACATTATTTTTAGAAAAAGGGTTTGCTTATACAAGTATGGATGAATTAGTACGTGTAAGCAAAGTTTCAAAGTCTAATGTGTATTATCACTTTTCTAATAAGGAAGTATTATTAGAAGGGGTCGTTGATTATTGGATTGAAATGTATCAATCTGCAATTGATGACATACTTTCTCAGAACCAATTTTTAGTTGAAGATCGTATCCAACTGTTTTTAAAGCAATTATCACAAGGAGTTCAGTCGAGAGAGTATAAGGGGAGCTGTCCATTTATTACTCTTTATATTCAAAGTCCTACACAGGCCACGCAAATAAAAGAAAAAATAGGTCTTTTTTTTACAGGATTACAAAAGAAAATGTCTCTATTACTTAAACAAGGGGTAGAGAATGGAGAATTCAGAAATACGATTCATATTGATGAGGTTGCATCACTTTTTATTACAAATCTTGAAGGAGCGTTATTTATTTCAGAAACATTGAAAGATGCAACTGTAATCACGAAAACAGCAGATCATTTTTTAAAATTGCTTCGATAAAAGAAGCATTTTTTTTACATCAAATTAGTACTAAGTAGTACTAAAAGGGGGATTTTATATGAGAACAGTATTTTTAACTGGTGGAACAGGCTTTATTGGAAAGCAATTAGTGAAAGAATTAGCCAAAGAGGATGTTAAAATTCTTCTTTTAGTGAGGTCGAAAAGTAAAGCAACAAGCATTTTTCAAGAAAGAGGCATCTTAAAAAAGGAAGTTATGCACTTTATTGAAGGTGATTTGACGAAAATAGATTTAGGTCTAAGTGCTGAAGATAAGGAGAGGGTATTGAAAACGGATGTGATTATTCACGCAGGAGGCCCCATGGATATTCAAGCGACAAGTAAAGAGGCAGCTTCCATATTTTTAAATGGCGCCAAACATATTAGTGAATTAGCTAAAAGTATTCATCAATTGAAGGGCTTGCAACAATTTATTCATGTTGTAGGTTATATGAGTCCCTTTGATGATAAAAATAGCAAGATTGCAATTGATGTGTTTAAAGAAGGAAACAATTATTTGAAAATAAAAAATCCATATGAGAGAACAAAATTTTTAGCAGATCTTTATATCCGTCAGCAGGCATCAACAGTAGGTTATCCGCTTTCTGTAATTAATCCGCCAACTGTAGTCGGTAGTAGTAAAACAGGGAGTACAGAGCAGATAGCAGGATTAGGTTTGCTTGTGATGAGTATGCGAAGAGGGATCATGCCAGTGATTCCTGGAGGTAAGGGATATAGGTTACCACTTATTTCAAACGATGAGCTTGCGAAGTTTATTGTGCAGGTTTTCAGATTGGAGCAACCGACTATTCAAACATATACACTTGTTGAAGACAAACAGCACGATCAAAACATTGCTGAATTATTAAGTATTATGTCGGAAAGTATGAATATGAGGGCACCAAAAATCTCTGTCCCAATGCCACTTATGAAAGCAATTATGAATAGTGGAGGAAGTAAAATAACAAAAATTCCTTCTGATGGACTGAATTTTATTACAAAACGAAAATTTTCAAATGTTTCAGCGGAAAAAATTATGGGAGGAGATTGGTTTAAGAAGACGAGTGTAATGAAATTTTTCCCTGCCGTAGTAGCTGATCTGGATTATCGAATGATGTATCAAAATGGCCAGCATAATCATTTATTTAAACGAACATTATGCGATAACACTACCCTTTACCAATTACACGGAGAGGGTAAACCATTTATTTTATTACATGGTTTATTGAGTGATGGAGAGGATTTATTTCCTTTAGCACAAGAGCTTCATGAAAAAACTGGTCAACCTGTATGGATCTTGGATCTTCCAGGTTTGGGACGTTCTCCTTTTAAACGAGAGAAAAATATTCTAGATATCTATTTGAATGTAGTGAAAAAGTTATTGGAGAAAGCTACTAATGGTGCACATCTAATTGGCCATTCATTCGGTGCGTTTATTCTTCTGGAAGCATTGGTACAAGAGTACATAGATAAGAAGTATGCAATCACTTTACTTCAGCCACCTGTTGCTAAAAAAAATGCTAAATCGCTAAATGTTCCTCAATTTATGAACAAATGGACATTAAAATTGGCAACTACTAATTTGATAGGGCGTTATTTATTAAGTAATGGTTTGTTTGAAAGTATGGAGAGCATCCCTGAACATTATATCGAAAAAATAAGTAACAGTTTTACTTCTCCTAGAATTTTAAATACTACGGTTCAGCTTAACAGTTTACTATTGAAAAACGATCAAGGTGATTTCAATGAAGTAACAAAGTATAATCTTCACATTATTTGGGGGGATTATGACAGAGGCTATTCTGCTCCATCGCATCTTGGTAAGGTTGATTTTGTTCCATATGGCCATCATTTTCCTCTTAGCCATCCGAGTGAAACGGCAACATTAGTAATAAAAAATAGTAATACTAGCAGATGAGAGTGTGGGATAAATAAACAGTGTGTAGTAAGATCGTTGTGTCTTTGAAATAAAATCGTACTGTATGGGGTCCCACCCCATATCTATCAAGCTATACTTCTGAAATATCCCCAAAACGAAAATTTCATCCTTTCATAGTTGTCCATAGGATCTTAGGTCGATTTTCATTTTTGAGAAGAATACATTTCTCAAATTGATGGAAATATGGGGGGAAATAATGTTACGATGTTTATAAAAAAGTAGTTAGACTAGTGTGTTTTACTCCAATTCATTTCAAAATATAACTGAAAATCCATCTTGAAATTAAAAAAGAAGGTGTTACCTTTATATATTAATAACTTCGAAATATTGTATAACAGATAATTTTTATGCATGATTGATTAACATTGCTTATTGTGTTAACGAATCAGGATAGTGTGGCGACCGACAAATTAAATAGTTGCTTATCCTCAATTATTAGAAGGAAAGTTCCATCATTTCGCGAATTTATTCGACATAGACGAGTGCTATAATTTTCTATATCTACATATAAGAGGTGACTACGCATGAATCAAAGACCGTCAGAAGAAGAATACGCCGGGAACTCCGGCGAATATATCCGTTTGGTACCGGACGGTAACATCATCGATATTCTGCTCGCCCAGGAAAAGCAAATGACCGAGCTCCTGGCATCGTTGACCGAAAGCCAGTACGCGTATCGGTATGCTGAAGGAAAATGGACGCTGAAAGAAGTCGTGGGCCACATTGCAGACGCGGAACGTGTCATGACCTACCGCCTGCTCCGGTTCGCAAGAGGGGATCAGACGCCTCTGACTGGTTTCGATCAGGAATTGTTCATGCCTCCTTTCGGAAGCTGGACAACCGCGCAATTGGCCGAAGACTACCGGTCCGTCCGGCAATCAACGATCACATTGCTGCGCGGGCTACCGGCGGAGGCGTGGACCCGTAAGGGCACAGCCAACAACCTAAGCATTACGGCGCGCGCCCTCGCGTACGGCATCGCAGGACACGAACTTCATCACATGGGGGTCATCCGAAATCGGTACTTGAGTTAAGCGTCGGCTGAGGCTTTTGGAATGGAACTAACACCTCTCATACAACCTTAGATACCGTTCTTATTGGGGTCCCGCCCCACAACCATTAACTTAAGGATTTAGACTATTTTTGAAATTTAAAGCACATTACTATTCTCTTATGTTAATGAGAAAGGGTGACGTGCTTTTTATGAATATGCACCAAAAACAAGAGTTATCTTTATTTGCCGAAGCGTTATATCGATTTTTTTCATTTGGGGGTATTTGTTTTTCTTAGCTTGATGGTGATGAAGCACTACTCTATAATGGTCAAATTAAAATTTAAAACAGTTATAGAGACTCCATTCCTCGGAAATATTGTAACTATCAAGTTGTAAAAAGAACCGTAGTTTTTCATTTTTGAAGAAGCTATGGTCTTTTTTAATTGTAACAAAGATAGGATGCGAGGAAGTTTTTTTGATAAATCAAAAAAACTTGATGAAGTAGTTGCATATAGAACTCATCTGTGTATATACTATAAATATCAAAAAAAGTTGATGAAGGGAGAGTGAACTACAGTGGCACAAGATTTTCAGCTCTATGAGAAAAAATTCAAAGCATTAGCGGATCAAAAGCGTTTAGAAATCATGTATGAACTTTGCCAGCGAGGCCAGACTTGTGTATGTGATTTAACAGAGATTTTTGAAATGACGCAATCTAAGTTGTCCTATCATTTGAAGATTTTATTAGATGCAGGTTTAATTGTAAAAGAAACAAAAGGTACGTGGAGTTATTATGATTTAAATGATGCGGAAGTGAATAATTTATTATCAGAAGAATTGTGCTGTATTTTTAGAAAAACAGGTAAAGGTAGCTGTTGTTAAAATTTTAAACTATTAATCAAAAAAAATTGATTAATAACATATAAAGAGGAGGAATAAGCTATGAGATATGCTCACGTTGGTATAAACGTTACGAATTTAGAGAAGTCTATTGAATTTTATGAAAAGGTATTTGGTGTATCACCAGTTAAGGTGAAAACGGATTATGCAAAATTTTTATTAGAGACGCCAGGACTTAATTTTACACTGAACGTGCGAGATGAAGTGAATGGAAATCAGGTCAATCATTTTGGTTTCCAAGTGGATACAGCTGAAGAAATCGCATTACATAAAGAACGATTAGAAAAAGAGGGTTTCTTTGCGCGTGATGAGATGGATACGACTTGTTGCTATGCGGTTCAAGATAAGTTTTGGGTAACAGATCCTGATGGGAATGAGTGGGAGTTCTTTTATACAAAAGCAGATAGTGATGTTCATAAAATTGAAGAGCCATCTTGTTGCACGACTTCTAACGTAGTAGAAGAAAATTCTTGTTGTTAATAGGAGATGGAAAATAAAATGAAACGTTTATCTTTTCTAGATCGATATTTAACACTATGGATTTTTCTAGCTATGGCTGTTGGGATTGGTTTAGGGTTTGTGTTTCCTAGTGTAGTAGACGGACTAAATACATTACAAGTTGGAACAACGTCTATCCCGCTCGCTGTCGGTTTAATTGTCATGATGTATCCACCATTAGCGAAAGTTCGTTACGAGGAAATGGGCCGAGTATTTAAAGACGTAAAAGTGTTGGTTTTATCTTTAGTACAAAACTGGATTATTGGACCTGTACTTATGTTTGTTTTAGCAATTATTTTTCTTCCTGATAAGCCAGAATACATGGTCGGGCTCATTATGATTGGTTTAGCACGCTGCATTGCAATGGTGATTGTTTGGAACGATCTAGCAGATGGGGATAAAGAGTATGCAGCAGGTTTAGTGGCTTTTAACTCAGTATTCCAAATGTTATTCTTCTCCGTTTATGCATACGTGTTTGTAACAGTCATTCCAGAATGGTTAGGGATTGAAGGGGCTATTGTCGATATTACAATGGGAGAAGTAGTGAAATCAGTATTTATCTATTTGGGAATTCCTTTTATAGCAGGTATGTTGACACGTTTTGTACTCGTTAAGTTAAAAGGAAGAAAGTGGTATGAAAAGGTGTTTATACCGAAGATTAGTCCACTTACATTACTTGCATTACTATTTACAATCATCGTTATGTTCTCTTTAAAAGGGGAAATGATTGTTAGCGTACCATTAGATGTAGTAAGAATAGCAATTCCGTTATTCATCTATTTTATTGTGATGTTTTTTGTTTCTTTCTTTATGGGAAAAAAAATTGGTGCAAACTATCCAGTGACAACAACGTTAGCATTTACAGCAGGTAGTAATAACTTTGAGTTAGCAATTGCTGTAGCAGTTGGTGTGTTCGGTATTCATTCGGGCGCAGCATTTGCAGCTGTTATCGGGCCATTAGTTGAAGTGCCTGTAATGATTGCCCTTGTAAACGTCGCTTTTTGGTTTAAGCGTAAATATTTTAATAATCAACCAGTATAATTTAAAAACAAAGGCGGAAAACAACATGGAAAACAAAAAGACAATCTATTTCTTATGCACAGGAAATTCATGCCGAAGTCAAATGGCAGAAGCATGGGGCAAACAATATTTGGGAGATAAGTGGAATGTATATTCTGCAGGAATCGAAGCGCACGGAGTAAATCCAAATGCTATTAAAGCGATGAAAGAAGTAAATATCGACATAACGAATCAAACATCAGATATGATTGATGCATACATTTTAAATAACGCTGATTTAGTCGTTACCCTTTGTAGTCATGCGGATTCTGTTTGTCCTTCGACACCTCCACACGTAAATCGTGTTCATTGGGGATTCGACGATCCAGCAGGAAAAGAGTGGTCTGAATTTCAACGTGTTCGCGATGAAATTGGTGAACGTATAAAGCGATTTTCTGAAACTGGTGAGTAAATAAAGAAAAGAGTCAATCTTCTATTCCATAGATGATTGGCTCTTTTTTTATTGTACATAGTCATGACTGCATTGGTTTACAAAAATTATCAGAAAAATAGAGAATATTCTGTTAGAGTGATAAAGTTAGAAATGTATTTAATCGTGTAGGTGTTCACAAAAAATAAAGTCATTTAAAAGATAATATAGTTGTTTAGAATTAGAGAAGGTATGATGAATAATCACAATATCTTTCTCGTTTTATGTATAATTAAATAAGAGGATTTTTAGATATTTAAATAAAGGGTAGTATATTAGCGCAAGGGGGAGAAGGATGGATAAGTTGTTACAAGAAATCATAAATTGGTTAAGGATGAGTGATGAACAAATTGTTATTGGTATTTCAGGACATGGTGCAGCTGGAAAAACAACGTTTGCTAATAGACTCGTAAACTTATTAAATCAAAATGAAGTAAATTATATTAATACAGATCCTTACATTGTCAGTTCGGATATTCGTAAGCATGCAGTGATTCACTATACGTATCAAAATGAAAATCATTGTTATAAAATGACAGCTTGTCATCCAGCGGCGCACAATTTGGCAGCTTTAGAAAGAGATATTCAGATGGTTAGATCGGGGCTAGATTTTTATACGATAGATACGCATTACATGAAAAGTAATTTGATTTCTTCGAAAAATAAAGTAACGATTGTGGAGGGAATGAGCGCTGCATTTATTAATCCTGATTTATTTGATTTGAAAATTTATTTTTACACAGATGGCGAAACGGAACTAATGAGAAGATCAAGCCGGGATATAGCTGAAAGGGGAGCTGATATAAATTATTTAAGGCAGTCTCATGAAGAACGCCGGATTCAATATGAAGTATTTATGCATTCGTATAGTCAGCGTTTTGATATCATTATCAAAACTTCTGATGAAACAATATGTTTAGAAAAAAATACATTTGAGTTTTATAAAGTTTAAATGAAAATCCTCAATCTATTAATTTCATTATGACGGTTAATTTTTCTTATTTAGTACTTGTATTAAACAATTGTATTATTTAATCAAAAATACATTCACTATGAAATAATTAGATTTTAAAAAAATTTTAGCAGCCTTCTTTCATCTACATAGATAGAAGGCTATTGTAATTTTGGCGACAAAATTACATAACCTTATTATTACTACACAGTAGAGTATGATTTTTATTTGAATAAATTAGGTGTAACTTAAAAAATCCTCACTTTAAAAGGTTTTTATTCAGAAGTACAAAAACGAATTTTTTACATAAAGGGAGAATCAGATGAAACACATAATAAGAAATGTAGTAATGAATTATTTTGAAGAAATTTATTCACTAGCAGTGGAAGAAGAATTACATAATGATAGTTGGAATACAGATTTACACTATAAAATTATGGTGAATGGAAAGCGATATTCCGCAAGATTTATAAAAAGTAAGCGAACAATCAATCCAGCTTTTGGGACGTTATCAAACGAACAACTGATGGAGCAAGTACGGTTTACGTATTATGTACGAGAGCATGACATTCCTTTTATGCAGATAAACAAGAATAGGGAAGGAGAGCCATGTACACTTGTCGTTTGGAATGATGAACAATACCGATTTGTATTGTCTAATTGGATTGAGGGAGAACATATTACACATTGTACAGAAAATATCGCAGAAGCCTTTGGAACGGAAGTAAGAAAGATTCATGATATTTCTAATGCATTTCAAAGCTCGATTTTTCAAAAGAAATCTCACTTGGATGGGTATGCCCAGTTTATTCATATGCTAGAAAGTAAGGCAAGCACATGTGGAGGATTACGAGAGTATATAGATCTCGCTAAATATCATATAGAGTGCGCATATACGAGTGAATTAGAATTTATCGTACAAACAGATTTGAATCCTTTGAATGTTTTATGGGACTCAAGTGAACAGGTAAAAGGAATTGTAGATTTTGAATCTATTAGTTATGTAGACCGTATTGAAGGATTGTCCTTTTTAATAAAATGGTATTCTCGAACAGAAGGAATACATTCGCATGAAGTATGTTCAAGTGTCGCTAGTGCATTTTTAGAAGGGTATAAGGCTCATAATATTGTAACATCAAATGATTACAAAAGACTTTCTTCGTTACTATGGCTATCCGGTAGCTTGAATTGGAATTTTGTGAAGAAAACGCTAAGTGTAATAAGTGATGAGAGGGAATTAGAAGAACATTTGGAAGTTTATAGAGTGAGGGGAGAAAGGCTATCTTCATTGTTAATTTGTACATAACATATATTCTCCTAATTTGGGATTCAAATAAGAAAAAATAGGAGGTGTTCTAAAAATGAAAATACAAATTGTATTATTTGACGGCTTCGGAGAGCTCGTCTCCTTTGCACCTTTTGAAGTATTAAACAGAGCGATAGAAGAAGGGGCTCCATTTACAGTTGAATTCGTTGCAAGTGAACCAAAACAAGAAGTTACTACTTCATTTGGAGTTACGGTTAAACTACATGATTTTTTAAGGATGGATAATCGTCCAGATTTGTTAATTGTGCCTGGTGGTGGCTGGAATCATAAAGCTGAGCACGGGGCACGAAAGCAAGCTGAGCTTGGCACTTTAACTAAAATAATTAAAGAGATGCACAACGAAGGAACGATTGTTGCTGGAGTTTGTACTGGAGGTATGTTATTAGCTGCATCTGGTATATTGAATGATAAAAAGGCAACAATGCATCATTTGGCGCAGAGTGAAATTCGTACATATGGGGCAGAGCCTCTTCCATACAGAATTGTGGATCAAGGGAATGTTATTACTGCAAGAGGAGTTACTTCAGGACTTGATTTAGGACTTTGGATCACGGAAAGATTTGCAAGTCCAAAAATTGCAGCTGCTGTTGAATATAGAATGGAATATGAGCGGCGAGGTGTCGTTTGGAAGTGATTTGACTGTAATCATAGTTTTTTTTGCTGTAGAGTGTATTAGATATTGTAAAAGAGAAAGAGCTAACTCATACGAGCCGGCTCTTTCTTTTATGTATTCATTTTCTATGTTTAATAATTTGGCTGAATATAACCTAATTTTATTCCCTTCGTGACAGCTTCTAAAATGAGAGGAGTTCAACATAATGGACATAAACGTTGCTTATACATGTAAAGGAAGATGTCATAAAATGAATAAAGACTGCTAATTTTTGTGTACTTTGATTATGTAGAAATAGGGGAGATGACATGAAAGACAATACGCCTAAGAAAATTTTATTTATTCAATCAGGCATTCCTTTTTATTATCCAATGATCGAAGAAGCAATTTTGAATAGTTTACAAAAGGTAAACAGTAATACAATTATGGTGAACCCAGAACGAGCGATAGAAACCGCATTAAAAATGAAACCGGATTTTATTTTGGTACTTGGTGGTTTAAACGAGGGAATTATTAGTGTCATGCCAGTACTAAAGAGTGCAGGTTTTACTACTGGACTTTGGCTGACAGATGATCCGTATTATACGGATGTAACACAACATCTTGTGCCGTACTATGATTACATATTTACGCAAGATTTAAATTGTATCAAGTTTTATAGAGGATTAGGATGTAAGAATGTATTTCATCTTCCGTTAGCAGCAAATCAAGATGTGTTTAAACCTTCTCAGGAAGAAGATACATATAAATATGATCTTAGTTTTATAGGTACAGCATTTGAAAATAGACTTACCTTTGTTGATTCTATTTCAGAGTATTTAGCAGAAAAAAATATAAAAATTGTGGGGTTCGGTTGGGAGAAGTTAAATAATTATGAAAGATTAAAGGATAAAATACAACTCTTGCCACTTGCGAAGTATGAGGATGCATTGCAATATTACGTAGCTACTAAAATTAATATAAATTTACACCGTTCACCAAATGATCAGGAATTGAATTGTAATGCAGCAAATATCCAAGCATATTCAGTAAATAATAGAACGTTTGAAATTAATGCTGTAGGCTCTTTTCAATTAACTGATATACGACCAGATGTAGCAAAGCATTACATACCAGGTGTTGAAATAGAAACTTTTTATAGTGCACCAGAGTTTATACAAAAAGCAGAGTATTATTTGGAACATGTACAAGAAAGAAAACAAATAGCAAGAAATGGACTGGATAGAACTTTGAAACATCACACATATGATAAACGTATATTACAACTATTAAACTATATTAATTTCATAGGCGTGAAGATGTAGTCTAATCATTAACTTAAATGATAAGCGGTCATTAGAAGAATAAATCACCCATTACGAGAAAGATTTTGATGAATATATTTTTGACAGTAAAGAAGCATTCATCCAATCAGAAAAAATGGTTTACAGCAGGTGGTCACCATTAATAGAACATGCGGTTTATGATTTAATGAGAGAAGAAGATAATAAAGTGAAATGGCATGCTACTGGCGATACCGCTAGAAGTGTAATTAAGTTTCAATATACGGTGTATAAAACGTTGAAATCTAATAAAATTAAAAATGATATTTTATTATTGTATTGTGATCTTCCGGATAATTATTTAAAAATAAGAGAATTACAGATTGCGGAATTGAAGAAGCGTATTAATATTACGACTAAGCTGTATAGAGATACAGGGCACTTAATGCATTGGGATAGACCAGAAGAGATTGCTGAGGATGTTTTAAATTGGTTCATATAAAGGAGGTCCGTTGTTCGAATTTGAGCAACGGATTTTCTTGATACGTTACCTGAAAAAGAAACTAGTATCTCTAAACTAGAGGAAAGTAAAAAATAAAGA
Organism: Bacillus cereus group sp. RP37; assembly: GCF_040459695.1. Lineage (NCBI taxonomy): Bacteria > Bacillati > Bacillota > Bacilli > Caryophanales > Bacillaceae > Bacillus > Bacillus cereus group sp. RP37. The sequence continues at coordinate 2,318,213 of NZ_JARVHP010000001.1, forward strand.
AAAGAGGTTGCCTAAAAGTAACTATTTAGCGACTTTTGGGACAACCTCTTCTTTTGGTTATGGATTTTAAAGAAAATTTAGAATAAAATAAAAATATAGTCACCTACCTATTATTCACTAATGAAAAGAAAAGAGGCTAGCGAAATGCAATTGAAGTATGGGAAGCACATTAATATATTATCTATTGTTCTAACTTTGTTCTCCTTTTCTGTAATTGTAAGTTTCTCTACCTGGTTGAGTGGATATTCAATTCCCAACCTTTCTACAATGCTTAAGGTAACAATGTTGAGTGCATTTATTCTTGGAATTATAGGGTTTAGACAAGAGAAAAGCGCACTAGCGATTATAATTATGGGAATATGTGCCTTTGCTCTAGTCGTTCTATATATTTATGCGGTTATAAGTTTTCTTGAGCATTAAACACCATAAAAAAGAAACGAACATTTTTGTTCGTTTCTTTTTTATGGGATGATTATTATAAAATAGCCTCTTCTAATGATTGAGTGCTGAATCCAAGAATTAATTTTTGAATGTTATTTTCATGATCTTTTACAATGATATATGGAACGCCCTGTACGTTAAAGGATTCAACCTCTTCTTTTTCTTATGGGGTATTAAGGGTACCCCCCCATGCCCATCAACTTAAGAATTCAGAATTACCCCAAAACGAAAAAATGAGATTTTTGTTACAAGTTAGCACAAAATTCTGTTCCGGGGTACTATAAAATATTAGCTTGATGGGCATGGGGGCCGAACAAATACGCAGAACTATGGATATTTGTGTTAAAGTTCGGGTTCTGGGCATAGGTTATTTGAGTTGTAAGACAATTGTTTTTTTAGAAAATTAACTAGATTAATGATTCAAAACTTCAGGAACTAGAGGAGTTGATGATGCTTTCGAATCTCATACAGTGGTTATTCAATAGTCATTTTTATAATTATCTGCAATATTTAAATCTCTATATAAAACTTAAAAAATTTGTTCTGCTACCAATTCTGAAAGAGTTTTAATTCCGTAGTCAATTTCATTTAAGGATGCATAAGAATAAGAAATTCTTAAATATTGATCAGAGTGAAACTCATACAAATCTCCAGGGTGAACAAGTATTTTCCGACTTAAGGCTTTAGTAAAAAGCTGGTACATGGATATACCTTCATTTAACTTAAGCCAGATGAAATATCCGCCCTTAGGAATATTCCATGTACCGATACTGGTAAAATATTTCTTTAATGCTCCAAGAGCAACATCTCTTCGGAGCTTAACATTTTTCCTCATTATATCGTTATGCTGATAATAAAGACCACTAGAAAATAGTTCTGTGATTACATTCTGGGAGAGTGAGCTGGTTCCATAATCAGTTTGCATTTTTATATCTGCCAATCTTTCAATGACTTTTTCTGATCCAACAATCCATCCAATCCTAAGACCAGGACTTAAATTCTTCGATATCCCACCAATATATAATACAAGTCCATTGTTATCAAATGCCTTTATTGGCTGTGGAGGTTTTTCATCAAACCAAAGCTCCCTATATACATCATCCTCGATAATGGGCAAACGTTCCCTATCACACGCATCAACAAGCGTTTTTCTTCTTTCAAGTGACATGACGCTTCCGGTAGGATTTTGAAAAGTAGGTATTGTAAAAAGCATTGCTCCTTTTCTCCGCCTATGTCGATCAATCAATTCTTTTATTTCTATACCTTCTTCATCCAGCTTAATTCCCGAAAGCTGCATTCCGAGGGATTGAAAGGTTCTAAGAGAGTATAGGTAGGATGGCTTTTCAACATATACTACTGAGTTCGTTTGCAAAAGGCCAAGGGAAATAAGCTGCAGTGCCTGCAAAACACCAGAGGTAATCAAAACTGAGGATGGATCAGCTTCTATTCCTATTGTTTTAAGGTATGTGCATACTTCTCTTCTTAGATGGATATTTCCTTTTGGTTCTTCATAACCCAGCGATCCCATAGAATTAGAGAGTTTTTTTAGTACTCCCTGAATCATTTTGTTAGGTATTAATTCGGGGGAAGGTTCGCAGGACCCCATTCGGATGATATCAGGTTGGAATTCAGCCTGATTGATCTGCTGCATTATCTTTTGATTTGTTTGATGTAATCCCGAAGAAATATAGGGAAGCCAATTATGTGAATGATTAATGGACATTAATGTCCATGTATTGTTTATTACTCTTGTACCTCCACCAGCGTTACCGTTAATAAGGCCTTCAGCTGCCAGCTCTTCAAGGGCAGATACTACGGTACTTCTGTTTACACTGAAAATTTCAGAAAGTGTCCGCTGACTTGGCAATTTGAAACCAACCGGCCATTCTCCAGTTGCTATTTTGTCCTTTATGAAGTTAACAATCTGTATATTCAATCGAGTAGGATTATTTCTATCAGGTCTCCAGTTGATATCTAACATGAAATTCCTCCAAAATCATAGTACTTTTACCATATCATTTGGTTGGTTAAATAACAACCAAGGATGGTTGGAGACTTTTTGTTGTTGTTCAAATACAATTACATTAACAGATATTAAAATTTTAAAGGAGAATGATAACTATGGTACCAATAAGAATTCTAAGTGATAATGATGTTAAGAACATTCTTGATATCAAGAATACAGTAGCATGTGTAGAAAAAGCCTATGCGCTTAAAGCCAACAATCAAGCGAGACTATTCTCCATGGTATCTGAGGTGATTTTTGAGGATAGGGCAGAAATGGATATTAAATCAGGGATGCTTAATGAAGAAGATGTGTTTGGATTAAAACTCGTTTCATGGTTTGGTGATAATAAAAATCAAGGACTTCCAGCTATAACAGGGATGACTATGTTATTTGATTTGAAGAATGGATTTCCTAAGGCAATGATCAACGCAAGTTATTTGATAGGAATGCGTACTGGAGCAGCAGGTTCAATAGGCGTGAAACACCTGTCAAAACAAGATTCAAAAACACTAATGATTGTTGGGACAGGAGTTCAGGCGATTTTTCAAATAGCAGCCACTCTATCTCAAGTTCAGACAATAACCAAGGTATATATATATGACCCCATAAAATATGAAAATGCATCAAAATTCCAGTATTCAATAAAGACGGAACTAGAAAAAATTATAAATGATATCAACGATACTTATAATAAGAGCTGGAAACAAAGAATTGAGTCAGTTCAGTTTGTAGCTGTAGAAAATCCAGTGAAAGCTTTGGAAGAAACCGATGCAGTAATTACGATAACGCCTTCTCGAAAACCACTGATTTTTAAGGAGTGGATTAAGCCAGGCATACATTTCAGCTGTGTGGGGGCAGACATGACTGGAAAACAGGAAATAGATGAAAAAATCTTTGAGGTAGCTTCTGTATATGTAGATGATATTACACAAGCATCGACAGTCGGAGAAACACAAAGTGCTATAAGGGCTGGTATATTAGGCAAAAACAATTTGACTGAAATCGGACAATTCATACTTGGAAATGCGAAAGGACGTACAAGTGATGAAGAAATTACGATTTTTGATAGTACTGGCATAGCATTGCAGGATCTTGCAGTTTCAAATTATATTGTATCAAAAGCAGAAGAAATGAATGTTGGGACAATCGTGCAAATATAAAATCGATATACAATTTGGAGGGATCATATTATGAAGGTAAAAGTTTATACATTAAATTCATTTGCAAAATCCATTGAGGGAGGGAACCCTGCCGGAGTGGTACTTAGCGCTGATTATCTATCAGATGAGGAAATGAAAAAAATAGCAGGTATCATCGGTTTTAGTGAGACTGCTTTTGTCATGAAGTCAGACCTTGCTGACTTCAAGGTTAGATTCTTTACACCTAATGAAGAGGTTGATCTTTGTGGCCATGCAACGATAGCAGCGTTCTATACACTTTCAAGCCAAGGATATATTAAACCAGGAAAATATTCTCAAGAAACAAAGGCTGGAATTTTAAGTGTAGAAGTAATGGAAGACCTATCAATTATGATGGAGCAAAATGCTCCAAGCTATTATGAAATAATAGACAAGGAGGAAATTGCAGATTCCTTAAATATTACTATAGATGAAATGTTGGGGGATCTATCAGTGCAAATTGTATCTACTGGCCTTAGGGATATACTTGTACCGATTAAAAACTTAGATATATTAAATTCTATAAAGCCAGATTTTGAAAAAGTAACAAATATCAGCAGTAAATATAATACCATTGGTTATCATATTTTTACCCTTGAATCACTAAAGGGTTCAAATGCTCACTGTAGAAATTTGGCACCTTTATATGGAGTTCCCGAAGAATCTGCAACTGGTACATCCAATGGTGCCCTTTCATGTTATCTATATAAATATGGTAAAATCAAACCTGAACATGTTATTAATATATCTGTTGAGCAAGGTTACTCTATGAAAAAACCTTCGGAAATAGTTATAGCGTTAACCACTCAAGGGAAAGAAATTATTGAGGTAAAGGTAGGCGGAAAAGCATTGAATTTATCTGAAACAGAGGTTGAAATATAATTGGGGTACCGCCACATCACTATCAACCTAAGATAAATTTATATCCATAATTCAAAGAAAACGTTATTCTTTTTGTAGAAATATACAGAAAGAATAACGTTTTTGTATGAATTTATCGATTTTAGATGAACTAGAATTGTTTTCTAAAGAATTACAACGATATATGTCACCGCATGCTTTAGAACAATTAGCTAGAGAGATAGGGGTTGTTCAACGAAAAAGTAAATACAGTATTAGAAAAAAATATATTTTGATGCAAATTTATGGTGTAAGCAAGAGCATGAAAGTTCTATCGCCAATTCTTTTTTTGATATAATGGATGCGTGGCAGAAAATAGATAGAAAGATACTGCTAGTAATTTATACTTAAAATGTTGGGAGATTGAACAGAGTTATGGGGACAGAAAAAGAAATTAGTTCCGCTAAATTAATATGGAAGATGACGCGCCCGCATACATTAACGGCGACGTTTTCTCCTGTAATTTTAGGGACAGTGGCATCACTTTATGTTGCCGAAATTCATTGGCTTTTATTTATTGCGATGATGGTTGCATGTTTAGCATTGCAAATAGCAACGAACTTATTTAATGAGTACTATGATTTCAAACGTGGATTAGATACAGCTGAGTCTGTTGGAATTGGTGGCGGAATTGTCCGTCATGGATTGAAACCAAAAAATGTGTTAACAGTTGCACTTTTATTGTATGTAGTAGCAGCACTTATCGGAATTTATATTTGTATGAATAGTAGCTGGTGGTTAGTCGTCATCGGTTTAATCGGGATGGCGGTTGGCTATTTATATACAGGCGGTCCATTACCAATTGCGTACACTCCGTTTGGAGAATTAGTTTCTGGCTTGTTAATGGGGACATGTTTTGTACTCATTGCTTTCTTTATTCAAACGAATACGATAACGATTGAAAGTGTATTGATTTCCATTCCAATTGGAATTTTAGTCGGTGCAATCAACATGTCGAATAACATCCGAGATATCGAAGAAGATATTAAAGGTGGAAGAAAGACATTAGTAATCCTCCTTGGGAGAGAAAAAGCTGTAGTAACACTAGCTGTAGCCTTTTTCGTTGCTTATTTATGGATTGCGGTAATTGTATTAATGGGTTATATAAGCCCTTGGGCATTAGTTATGTTCCTAGGTTTGAGAAAACCAATCTCTGCAATTCAAAGTTTCCAAAAAGGGGCAAAGGATCCCGGGTATATGCGCATCGCAATGAAATCAACAGCGATGACAAATACAATTTTCGGCTTCTTATTATCAGCAGGATTATTAATTAGTTACTTGTTTTAAATAAAAACCCCCAGTTTCTCAATTTTAATTTAGAGAAACTGGGGGTTTTTATTTTTGTTTCTTTAATGTTAAAAATACGCTTCGTACTATAAAACTAGAAACTACTTAGTTATTTCCTCCTTGAAATGAGGATAAAACAAGTCTATTAACAATTACAAGAAACTTGGTTAGTGTAGAGTGTATTGGTTCTATAGACGAAAAGTATTTCGTGCTGTCGTAAGGAATTATTAAATTATAGGGCGCTATAAAATAAAAAAACAGAATTTTCAGACTTATATTTAGCAATAATTTATATGTTTTTTAATCTTAACGTATTATCCAATAAATGTTATTTTAAAAATTCGAATATATGTTTTTGGTTTAATTAATCAGAATTTTTAATTTTTTATTTATGTTTACTAGTTTACATTTTTTATAAAAAATGTTATTTTATTGGTGATAATTTGAAGGGGGTGAAAAGTGTGAAAAAGAACACAAGTGTAATTCATGGAACACAACCGGCTTTTAACAACTGTGGCTGTCAAAAACCACCGTCACCACAAAAATAGTAAATTTAAACATTATTAGACATAATAACTTTTAAATCCACTGGGGCTACTTAGTTCCCAGTGGATTTAAAAAATAATTAAAAATATATTCTGTAAGGAGGAAAGAATAATGTACATAATCCTTTCTAAGGATGTTATATTACGTGATGAGCATCACTATATAAATTCAGAAGCTCGTTTTTTTTATAATGCTAAAACTAGACATTCAGAATTCCTTTCAGCAGCAGCCTTTGAATTATTAGTATACCTTTCGAAATCACGAACTATAGAGGACGCCTGGGAGTTCTATCATAAGCGCGCTATGGAACTAAATGAATTACCTCAACGGGAGGAATTCAATCAGTTTATCAATGAAATGATTTTAGGAAATACAATTTTAAAAACCAGTAAAAAAGAAAATGTTACTAAGCCACTTTCAAACTTAAAAATATCACCACCCGCTTCTTTTAAATATACACCAATGACATTTCCTACAAAGGTTAATATAACTAGTACTATGAGATGCAATCTTGCATGCAAACATTGTTTAAGAGAATCATCTCCATTTGTAGATATTTCTGATGAACTTAATACTGATGAGGTAATTCAATTGTTTTCTGAATTAGACAATTTAGGCGTTATAGAGCTCGCTTTTTCAGGAGGAGAAACAACAACCCGAAAAGATATATGTACAATTTTAGAACATGCAGGTACCTTAAGATGTTTTTTTGAATTTTTCACTAATGGTCATAGAGTAAGTGATAAAGTTTATCAAACTTTATTAAAAGTAAAAGAAAAAAAACAAAGAGGGCTACAAATACACCTCTCCTTAGATGGTGATGAATTTTATCATGATCAAATGCGTGGAAAAGGTTCATATAAACGCGTTATGGATACTTTAAAGCGATTTGCACAAGATAAATTTTATGTAATTGTTGAATCAGTATTAGTTCCGGATTGTGTAAAATCTGATGGAGTTAGAAAAGTTGTAGAAGCTTGTATAGAAAATGGGGCAAATGGAATAAGTTTTCACCCAGCATCTGTATCTGGAAGGGCTAGTTTAAACCCTGATTATTTTCAATTTACTTTGTCTGAATTAGATTATTTTCATAAACAAGTAATACAAATAACAAAAGAATATCCTTCTACTAAAATTGAATTTCAGACTTATTATTATCCAGGCCCTAAAAATAAAGATAATGATTTCGAATTACCACCCAATGTTGGGCCGCAAGGAATGTACTTATTAGCAATTGGAGCAAATGGAGATATTTATCCTTGTACAGAATCCATAGGTGATACATCACAAATTATTGCTAATGTAAAAGATGAAGGTGGTGTTCTTTCTGCATGGAATAGTCGAAAATGGGATTTTTATCGTGGAGGCTGGGAGTTAGATGAATTAACTGCTTGCATAGGTTGTAAATTCCATGGAGATTGTACAATGCAAACTTGTAGATGCTATGCTCAAAGAGTTTTATTAAACAAATACGACGCTATGCCAGAATGTTATAAAGTGAGGGATGAAATATGGGGAAAATCAAAGATCTAAGTTTTCCAGAATTAAGTAACAATATAGAAGAACTTTTAACATTAAATAAAGAGGACTTTTTGCATCTATGTTCAAAACCAGAAGATTGGAATACGCCTAAAACTTATTCGACATTTGTTAATGAAAATGAACAAATGATATTAAAATACAAAGAATTCCTAGCATATCGTCCAATGCATTGGGCATGGTTCTTACGAATGCTGAAACAACAGGGGATAAATAAATCTTTTATATCTATTCCTCCTAATCTTTCAGAAATTATTAAAGAACCATGTATATTTGTAATCCCGCATTTTGGACTACATATGTTAGTACCTCATATTCTCGGACATTTTATTAAACCAGAATCACATATACTAGCATCAGGGTACATAGATGCAGAAAGTGTTAATAGTAGCATTAATAATATTTTACCAAATGTTCAGGTGGAATTTATGAAAATTCCAGACATATGGATTTTAAGAAAACTTATTCGTGGCTATAACAATGGAAATTACCCTATAATATATCCTGAAATTTCTTCATCAGAAGATAAAACTTTCTTTGAATTAAAATTGTTGGGAGAAAAAGTATATGTTCCAATGGGAGTTGAACATATAGGTCGTTTATGTAAAAGTAAAGTAATTCCTATAGCAATGACATATAATGAAAAATATGAATTACATCTTGGTCCTACTCTTAATTATACTGAAACAGGGAGCATTCTCTTACCTCTTTTTTCTTGGATCGAACAGCTTATTCAAAATACTCCCTACCAATGGTTTGGTTGGCAATTCATGGAAGAGATGATGGTGAGTAAGGCGATTAAAAATGAACTCTCTTTAGTACAAAAACAATGAACAAACAAATAAATTCTATTATCATTGCAATGGGAGTTCAATCATTTCAAAGCAGTTTAGTCTTTTTAGCCATGGCATGGTATTTTACTAATATAACTCAATCACCACTAATATATGGGTCTCTTATGGCATTTCGTTATGTTCCAGGAATTTTATTTACGATGTTAAGTGGTATAGCAGTTGATAGAATGAAAAAAATTCCTCTTGGAATTTCAGCAAGTATTTGTAATATAATTTCACATTGTTTTTTATTAATTGCGGGTCTTCTTAATCTTTCAACAGAAGGAATGGGATATTGGATTTATGCTGTAATTGTAATTTTAATGGGCATCTCTTCCGCTATATTAACGCCTCTTGAAAGGACACTAATTCCGTCCTTGGCTCAACCAGAAAAACTAAAATCTATTAATAGTATTATTAGTATTGTCACACAAAGTATTGCTATTATAGGAACAAGTTTAGCGGGTGTTTTCCTTTTGATAGGAGGATTCTCTTTAGCTATGGCCGTCGCAATTTTTATGGCCATTATATCATTAGCTTGTTATATTTTTCTGTTCCTTACTGTTAAATTAACGGAATCACCATCAAATTCTAGAGGGGTAATTAATGCGTTCAAATCTACTATAAAAATATTAAATCACCAGCGGTGGATATTTAGTGCTATTGCATCTTCAATATTTACCAACATGGCATTTGTTATGATTATGGATGTTTTGTTGCCAAATCTTTTTTCTGGATTGAAATTCAACGGTTCTGCTGCATTAGGAATTTGTTTTACAGTAATGGGAATTGGAACTTTACTAGGTGCGGCAATGACATATAAAGTAAAAAGAATAAATTTTAACATAGCAATGGTTCTCTATGTTTTCTCAACAATATTTGGTGCAATAGGCGGTCTTATGACAAACTCAATCATAATAAGCATTGTATTATTTGGTCTATTTAGTTTATTCGCCGCTCCTGTATCAATAATATATCAAACCGAACTTCAACAAATAATACCGAATCAACATCTTGGAAGTACTATGGGATTTATTGCTTCAGGAGTAACAATGGCTCAGCCATTAGGTGTAATTTTAGCTGGATTTCTTTTACTCAAATTAAGTGGAGAAATTATTTTAATTATGGCTTGTGGGATTTCATTAATCTCAGTTCTAATTGGTTGGTGGCATATATATATACAAAAAGGTAGAATCATGAACCAACATGTCAAAAGAGAAACTAGTATGTAAATCGTTCTATCAAATAACTTTACATTATGATTGGAAGGGAATGCTTGTATGCTGACCTGTACTGCACTCCCTCTCCCCATGTCTATTAACTGAATAAGCAAATCTTTACTAAACGGAAACATGAATTGTTAAGTAAGTTTTTTATAAAATCATCAGCGTGTTCGTTCTTATTCCATATCCTTCCTCATTTCCACATGCCCCAACACTTTTTTAGTTAGTACATATCTCTTCGCAATGACATATACATTTTTTTCTGCGGCAAGCGGATTAAATATGTATGAATCTTTACATTCCCTATATATAACCATTAGAAAAAAATCGCACTTAAAATTGACTTTTCATAAGTTTAGCTAGATAACGATATGATGATATTTTATGCCTATCAACCCAACAGAACAAGTTATTCAAAAATAATAAAAATGAATTTCATTATTATAAAAGATGCCAATTTTTCGTTTAACTAGAAGAAGCAAAGTGGAAAATAATTGAGATGAAAAAAATAGTTATTCAAATCGTCTCATTATGGAGAGGTTCAAAATAAAAAATGTTCAAGAATGTCATCTTAGTAATTGAAAATAGAATCAATCAAGATTATTATATTGTTATTGTAATTATAAATGTAATTACATTTTATTGAAGGAGGATACATAGATGAAAAACTCAAAAGGCTCTATTGAATCAGAGATAAGCAAAGCAATTACGCACTGGGAGAAGGACTACCTAGGACGTGGATCTATATCCGTTAAGACAGATATATTACGAGATATGATTATCGTAAATTTACAAGGTATTTTAACACCGGCTGAATATACTGTTTGCGAAACGAAAGACGGTATGCTAACGATAAAGAAAAATCGTTCGGAGCTAGTTGAATCTGGAATTGACGATTTGAAAGAGATCATACTAGAATTAACTGGAGAAAAAGTGAAAAGTTTTCATACGGATATAAGTTCGCGTACAGGTGAGCGAGTAATGATTTTTAAATTGTTTCATAATCTTGAGGAAAAGTTTTAAAAATTAAAACCACCGTAGTGTTAGTGGGAGATAATTAAGAAACCTAAAAGTTTTGCACTTTATTTATATTTATTAACATGATAATAATTAAAAACTTGAAATTATTTACGTATAATGAATTTTGATTGAAATAACGCTTGAAAAAATGGATAAATAAATTGACAAACAGCTTAATATGGTTTATCTTATAATTGTTTTAAAAATTAATAGATGCTTATTTTAACTGTTTGCTATAATTAAGGCTTTAGCATTTTTTTAATATGTAATATTGACTAAATGAAAAGGTTTCTTAATTGAAAGATAGCGCATAACATAAATTGATATATTGATTGCATAATCTAGGAGATCAGAGATATACTGTTATTTTTAATAGGAGTAATACATACATTATTATCCGCTATAAAATGGGAGCTCTTCAAAAAACTTTATTGAAGTTAGTTGAAGTGAAACCGACAATCTCCATAATTCAATGATGATATAAAATCATTGAATTATGGAAGTTGTCGGTTTTTTTTATGGAAAAAACGATGTACGAAAAAGAGTGAATGAAAATTGAAATTAAAAAAATCATCGTAATGAAAAGGAATTTTTATAGGTTATTTTCGTTTGGAAGGGAGTATTTTACATGTTAATTTCGCTGAGTTCATCAACACTGTTAACATTATTTTTTATCGCGCTTAGTGCTTCTTGGTTAAGTGGATTGTTGTTTTTACATGCAAGGATGCCTTTACGTTTTGTTCATATCCATATTGGTATTGCTGCTTTGCCTTCATTGGTTTCTTTACTTGTACTTGTTAATAACAATGGAGATAGAGTTGTGGGGCCTTGGCATCTAGATACTTTAGCTTGGTTAATGGCTTTCTTTGTTCTTACAATTGGTTTAATCATTCAGCGCTTTTCTGTACGTTACTTAATGGGGGATCGCTCATATCGAAAATACTTTGCACTTTTTACATTTACTACAGGTGTATCTTCAGTTGCATGGTTAAGTGATGATCTTCGCTTCATGATTATTTGTTGGGGCGCAACTCTTATAGGATTGGTACTACTCATAGGGCTAAATAAAGGGTGGAAAGTAGTTAGTGAAGCAACAAAAATCTCAGGCTATTTATTTACAATAAGTTGGATTGCCTTACTAGCAGCTATCATTTGGTTGTTTCAAATAACTGGACAGTGGCAGTTAACATCCGTTTTAACGAATGAAAATGTAGCTCAATTTGGAACATTGGAGAAAACAGGAATTAACTTATTGATTATAGTAGCTGTGATGATTCCAGCAGCACAATGGCCTTTTCACAGATGGTTAATTGAATCAGCTGTTGCTCCAACTCCTGTTTCTGCTATTATGCATGCGGGTTTAGTAAATGCTGGCGGTATCATATTAACTAGATTTTCGCCACTTTTTCATGATGATATTGCACAAATCATTTTACTAATTTTCTCTAGTATTTCTGTCTTAATAGGAACAGGAATTAGTTTAGTTCAAGTTGATTATAAACGTCAGCTAGTAGGATCCACTATTGCACAAATGGGATTTATGCTGATTCAATGTGCATTAGGCGCTTATTTAGCAGCTGTTATTCATTTAATTTTACACGGTTTATTTAAAGCCACACTGTTTTTACAAGCTGGTTCTTCCGTACAACGTTTTGAGGGAGTGAAGCAATCTAATAATGAAAAGATGTCCAATTTATGGATTATGTTCGGACGTGTTTTAGGATTATTTATAGCAATTGCTTTCTGGTTTACGACTTCTGGAGAGGGGTATGAATTAGTTAGTGCGTTAATCTTAGGGTGGTCATTATACTTCTCGTGGAAACAGCTTGTTGTTTTTGGAGAGGGAAGAATGGGACGAATTGCCGGCTTAATAGTTTTGAGTGGATTTTCTCTCATTTACTTTACTGTTCATAACTCTCTTTATAAATGGTTGCATACTGACATTTTTCAGAATGCTCAACCGTCGGCTTCAGCCGTTATTTTTGTTATAAGTCTCTTATTATTTGGTAGTGCTATTAGTACTCTCGTTACTCGTAATCAATCTTCTACAATATTTGCTGTAATGTATCTTTGGTTCGTTCGAGTAGGTGAAGCGAGACAAAAGTCAGTAGAAAGTCATCCAAGCTATCTGAAACATTATGTATCAAAGGGAGGTAATTCGTGATGAGCATACAGTCAATCGTAACGAAAGAAACTTTAAAAAAGAAAGATACAAACATTGATATACAAGAAAATAATATAAATGATCTAGTTACATCTGCTAGCCGAGTTATTGCGCCACTTTGGCCTATCTCTACATTTGCGGCTCATCACCCTTGGATGGGGCTTGAAAAGCAATCATTTGAACAAGTCGCAAATTGGTTAAAAGAAGCTCGTAATGTAGATATTTATCCTAGTGCCTCCATGATTCATTCGGCAAAGGCGAAAGGTGAGATTGAGGAAACATTTTTACAAATTGGCTTGTCTCGTTGGCTTGATTCACAATCTTTTCATATTCCGCGAGAGAGAGAGGAGCGTTTTTGCCAAGAAGCTTTAAAGTTAGAGAGATTACCTTCTAGTTTATTATCATCGCCAGAATTAAATAAATTCGCAAAGGAAATGAGTTATGTAAATACAGGGAGTATGGAAGACTCTTCTATGCAACCAATCAGTTCACTTATGGAGAATCAAAATGGTGACAACCTATCTGATATTCTTAATTATCACATCATTAAATGGTGTAAATTATATCTTGATGACTCCGGGGCAAGTTGGACGATGCCAAACCGTGAGAAAGGTTTTTATCGTGCATGGCACCACCTTATTACATTTGATCCAGCGCTCAGTAAAAATGAGCGTAAAGTTTTAAAAGATTGGCCACAGGATGCCCAGGGAGCTTTAACAAAAGCATTATCTGAACTAGGAATTCCTGCATCTAACAGGCAAGCTTACCTTGAAGGGCACTTACTTTCTTTGCCTGGGTGGGCAGGAATGATACGATGGCGCTCCCAACAATCAATTAAGGAACAGGCACTCGTTATAGAATATTTAGCAGTTCGAATTTCAATGGAGCTGGCTATTGTAAAACCTTATTTACCTTTAAAAAATCAAAAGGCTGAGAAAAAAGTTTCGATTGTCCCACTTATAGCTTCTTGGATCTATTGGGGGGATATTTCAACACGGGAATGGTTACAAATGTCTGCCGCTGAACAAAGCGAATTATTAGCATTTGCTTATTGTTTTGATGAAAACATTCGTAAGAAACTTTGGCTGGAAGCTTGGGAACAGACGCATGCAGAGCAATTAAAGAAGAAGATTTCTTCTAAACAACGTGCAACTAATGATAAAAAGCGTGTAGTAGCTCAATTAGCATTTTGTATTGATGTACGTTCAGAACCGTTTCGTCGCCACCTTGAAAAATTAGGTCCGTTTGAAACGTTTGGAATAGCTGGTTTCTTTGGGTTACCAATTGCGACTAGTGAACTAGGCAGTAATAACAGCCACCCTTCTTTGCCAGTTATACTAAAACCGAAACATCAAATAAAAGAGCTCACAAATGAAAGTGAACTTAAATCTTATGAGCAACGTAAGAGGGTAGGTAGTTCGGTGCGTTATACATTTAAAACGATGAAACAGAACGTACTGACAAGTATGGCGCTACCTGAGTTAAGTGGTCCTTTACTTGGTCTACAGATGGTGACAAGAAGCTTTGTCCCAAGAGGAGTTGGTGGTTTCATTCGTAACCTTCGCAAAACGATGTTACAAAAACCGGATACAACATTCTCGCTTAATCATGTTCATAACACAAAAGGTGAGATACCTATCGGTTTTACGAAAGAAGAAAAAGTGAACTATGTGCGTCAAGCTTTAAAAATGGTGGGACTGACAGAAAAATTTGCTCCTTTAGTTGTAATGTGCGGACACAGTAGTCAAAGTACGAACAATCCTTATGCTGCAGCACTTGAGTGTGGTGCGTGTGGGGGAGCAGCGGGAGGATTCAATGCAAGAGTTTTCGCTACTTTATGTAACCTTCCAGAAGTAAGAGAGGCGTTGTCTGCTGAAGGAATTAAAATTCCTGAGGACACCATTTTTGCAGCAGCTGAACATAAAACAACCGTGGATGAATTGGAATGGATTTACGTCCCAGAACTTTCGGAAGCTGCGCAAGAAGCATTTGATTGTATTGAGTCGATTATGCCAAATGTGAGCCAAGAGGCAAATAGAGAGCGTTTAACGCAATTACCAAATTTTAAAACGAAAATAAAAAATGCGAGTAAAGAGGCACATCGATTTGCAGAAGATTGGAGTGAAATACGTCCGGAATGGGGATTAGCTTGTAATGCATCTTTTATTATCGGGCAGCGTGAATTGACTCAGGATTGTGACTTAGAAGGTAGGGCTTTCCTTCATAATTATGATTGGAAACAGGATGAAAGTGGTGATATATTAGCTAACATTATAGCGGGACCAGGAACAGTAGCGCAGTGGATAAATCTACAATATTACGCTTCAACTGTAGCTCCTCATTATTATGGTAGTGGAAACAAAACAACCCAAACCGTTACGGCAGGTCTCGGTGTTATGCAGGGAAATGCAAGTGATTTGTTATCAGGCTTACCTTGGCAATCCGTTATGCAGTCAGATAGTGAGACGTATCACTCACCACTTCGTTTACTAATTGTAATTCAAGCGCCTATTGAATATATAGAACGCTTGCTAAATAATGATTTCACATTTCGAGAAAAAGTTCAAAATGGATGGGTCAGACTTGCAAGTGTTGATCCAGAGGGACGTTGGAAAAACTGGTAACAATCATGTAATGAATCATTGTTACTAGCTTAAAAGTTTTATAAATACAATCATGAAGAAGGAGTGCTATATATGAATGCAAAGAATAAAAAGGTTTTATTGTTAACAGACATTGAACACGGAATAGAGCCTATTATCCAACAAGTAACTAACATTCAACAAGAAAACATGTTGACTATACACAGCTACGATTCTGTAATTGTACATCCTTATGGAGATATAATGAGATCTATCATTATTGCTATTTATCAAGAAAATGTGGAAGAAATTTTTATTGTCGGAATAGAGGATAAAGAAACTGATGCAGTTAATCTACAAATTCAACGTGATTCCATAAAAAATAACAGGGAACTAGACTATCTCTTTGAAAATTGCATGCCTGAATTTTCAAGTGGTAGCCTTGAGGAATGGCTAAGTGGAAAAGAAAATGTTAGTGAAAATATTGAAAAGAGTATAGATATGATTCGTCATCATCCACTAGTACCTTCTAATGTTAAAGTTCATGGCTTCATGATTGATAAAACAGGTGGAAAAGAAACGGTTATTAAAATTCCTACTAATAAAATAGTTGAAAAAGTTAACTAATTTATTAAGGACAAATAAATTCTTATGTATGAATTGCTGTTGTATAATAAAATTTATTATGTTTTAAGAATCAGAAGGGGTAGCCATGCAAAATAAAATTATCGTTATGTTTCAAAAAGATTTTCGTTTATATGATAACCCAGCTCTATTTGAGGCTGCTCAGTCTGGTGAGGTCCTTCCAGTATATGTACAAGATGAAGCTTTTTCAATGGGGGAGGCATCAAAGTGGTGGTTACACCATGCAATAATAGATGTAAAGAAGCAACTTGAGGCATTTGGCTCTACTTTAATAATTCGTAAAGGAAATACGCAGGAAGAAATACTTTCTCTCATAGAGCAATTAAATATAACGGCTGTATATTGGAATATTTGTTATGATCCGGACAGATTACAATCTAATCAAAAAATGAAAATGATGTTAGAAGATGAAGGTATGATCTGTAAGGAATTTAATTCACATTTATTATTAGAGCCTTGGATTATTAAAAAGAAAGATAACACTGAATATAAGGTTTTTACGCCCTTTTATAATGCATTTCAAAAGCAGGTAATACCTAAACCTACTAGTAAAGTGCAGAGTATAAAGGGGATAAGCACTTTACCAGTGAACTTACCTGTTTCAGCGCTGCACTTGCTGCCGACTATACCGTGGACATCTCATATGGAATCAATATGGGAGCCTACAGAAGAAGGGGCATACAAAACATGTAAGAAATTTTTCTCTAGCAAATTAGTCTCTTATAGTGAAGGAAGGGATTTTCCAAATCAAAATGCTCATTCGATGTTGGCACCGTATCTTTCATTTGGTCAAATATCAGTAAAGCTAATGTATCATTACTTAATAAATAAAAGTAACGAAAAACAATGTAGTCTTTTTGAACAACAAGTGAATAGCTTTATACGTCAATTAATTTGGCGAGAGTTTTCTTATTATTTGCTATATCATTATCCATTTACAGTATATAAACCTCTTAATAAGAACTTTGAACATTTTCCGTGGAGTAATGAAGAGGAGTTATTAAGAGTATGGCAGAAAGGTGAAACTGGTTATCCGTTTATTGATGCGGGGATGAGGGAATTATGGCAAACAGGTTTTATGCATAACCGAGCAAGAATGGCTGTAGCCTCTTTTCTTGTAAAGCATTTGTTAATTCCGTGGCAAGAAGGAGCAAAATGGTTTATGGATACACTATTAGATGCTGATATTGCAAATAATACAATGGGGTGGCAATGGGTTGCTGGAAGTGGGGCAGATGCATCACCGTACTTTCGTATTTTTAACCCAATCACACAAGGGGAAAAGTTTGATAAAGATGGGGAGTATATAAGAAAATGGGTACCAGAATTAAGAGATATACCGAATAAATATATACATAAACCGTGGGAAGCACCTGAGCATATTTTACAAAAAGCCAATATAAAGCTAGGAGATACATACCCTTTGCCAGTTGTTGATCATAAGGCAGCACGAGAGAGAGCCCTTTGTGCATATAAAAGTATGAAAGAATTTATATAAAATACACGAGTCAATATGAATTTGATATGTAAAGGTTATAATGTCTATTTATGTATTAAAGTTGTATTCATTGAAAGAGCATACGAATCATATAGAGTTTCTAAAACCTTCTATTAAAAAGGAGAATGTTTATGAAAAAATCTAGTATTATAGTATTTTTACTAACATATGGTTTGTTTTATGTTTCTAGTATTGTATTTCCTATTGATCGCACTTGGTACGATGCGCTAGAAAAGCCGTCTTGGACGCCTTCTGGCATGACAATCGGAATGATTTGGGCTGTATTATATGGACTCATTGCATTATCCGTTGCAATTATTTACAACAAATATGGATGTAAGCCAAAAACATTTTGGTTTATATTCCTTTTAAATTATATGTGCAATCAAGCGTTCAGCTACTTTCAATTCAGTCAAAAAGATTTATTTTTAGCAACAGTAGATTGTTTACTAGTCGCTATTACTACGTTGATTCTTATTGTGTTTTCTTCTAATTTATCTAAAGTATCGGCATGGTTGCTAATCCCATATTTTTTATGGGCTGCATTTGCTACATATTTATCTTGGACAATTTACAGTATAAATTAAAGAAGTAAATAAAAACTTGAGCATAATAAAAATGCTCGAGTTTTTATGTTTATTAATGATAATCTAAAATATAGAATATATACATCTTAGGGAGGTCGTCTTTGTGAAGAAATGGATAAAAATTACGCTGTACTCTTTACTTGGTATTTTACTTATAGGAAGTATTAGTTTTTTTGTTTGGTCTCAGTTTAGTTACAAACCGACGAAAGAGGCTTTGTCGTTAGTGGAGGATAAAAAAGATGAAGATCATATAGTTTTTGGAGAGAAAGATGCTAAAATAGGGGTTATTTTTTATCAAGGAGCTAAAGTAGAAGCTGAGGCTTATAGTTACTTAGGGGAAGCACTTGCAAAAGATGGATATTTTGTAGTAATGCCTAAGTTACCATTAAACTTAGCGATACTTGGAATCGATGAGGTAGACAGTGTAATTGAAAAGTATCCTGAAGTTCAAAAATGGTATGTTGCTGGGCATTCAATGGGAGGAGCTATGATTTCTAAGTATGCCTTTCAACATGAAGAAAAAGTAGGCGGAATCATTTTCTTAGGTTCTTATCCCGCAGATGATTTCTCTACGAAATCGATTCCGATGCTATCTATTTATGGAGAAGTAGATGCTTTAGCAACTGTAGAAAAAATAGAGAACAATAAAAAGTTCATGTCAAAGAATACAACTATGCATATGATAAAAGGGGGAAACCATGCTAATTTTGGCATGTATGGTGAGCAAAAGGGTGATAATGCGAGTTTAATTACTTCAAAAGCACAACGAGATGAAACAGTGAAAGTAATTGAAGAATGGTTATTAAAACAATGAATTTGATAAATTTATCAAAAGAATGCTTCACCCTTAAGTTAACACAGTGATAGACGGGAGAGGTAATAAAAAGCCAACTCATTGAACTGCACCCCAATTGTTAGACACAGTCTAACAATTGGAGGTGCAGTTTTTTTATGACAAAATTTACGAAGGATTCAAGGTTAAAGCTCGTTCAAGGATTTAATCCAAAAACAATTTCTCAAGCAGAATATGCAAAACAGATGCATATTACAAATGCGCAATTTCAATACTGGTTGCGCTTATACGAACTCCATGGAGAAGAAGGTTTACACGAGGTCTATACAAATTACACCGTAGAGTTTAAACTAAACGTACTAAATTTTATGGCTCAATCGGGTATATCGTTAATGGATACAGCGGCTATATTCATGATTCCTTCTTTTACAACGGTTTATCACAATGGAAGAAGCAATTTGAATTAGGTGGCTTAGATGCCCTTGAACCAAAGAAAAAGGGGCGTCCATCCATGAAAAATAAAAACACAAAACAGGATACGAAAAAAATTCCGGCAGAAGGTTCAGTTGAAGCGTTACAAGCTGAATTAGAACGCTTACGTATGGAAAACGCGTATTTAAAAAAGTTGAATGCCTTAGTTCAAAACAAGGAAAAATCACCAAACAAGATAAGGCACAAGTAGTCTATGAATTAAGGCATGAGTTTCAAGTGAAAGAATTAGTAAAGTTAGCGGGTATCCCTCGAAGCACATATTACTTTTATGTAAAACAAATGGATAGAATCGATCCAGATGCGGATTTAAAAGTAGAAATTAAAGCGATTTATGATGAACACGAAGGTCGTTATGGATATCGTCGTATTCGTGATGAATTAGCCAACCGTAATCAAATAGTGAATCATAAAAAGGTGCAACGAATTATGAAAGAGTTAGGTTTAAAATGCCTTGTACGTATGAAAAAATATAAATCTTATAAAGGAACGGTTGGTAAAATTGCACCCCATATTTTAGAGCGTAATTTTACGGCAGATGCGCCAAATGAAAAATGGGTAACCGATATTACGGAATTTAAATTATTCGGTGAGAAACTTTATGTATCCCCTGTATTGGACTTGTATAATGGTGAAATCATTACTTATACAATTGGCTCTAGACCAACATACTCACTTGTTTCAGAAATGTTAGAGACAGCATTAGAATGTTTACCTGAAAGTCACCAACTATTGATGCATTCAGATCAAGGTTGGCATTATCAAATGAAACAGTACCGTCACGCATTACAAGAAAGAGATATCGTACAAAGTATGTCTCGTAAAGGCAACTGTTACGACAACGCAGTAATGGAGAATTTCTTTGGAATCATGAAGTCTGAATTTCTCTACATAAAAGAGTTTGAAAGTGTAGAGCATTTCGAAATAGAATTAGAAAAATATATAGATTATTATAATACCAAACGGATAAAGGCAAAATTAAAAATGAGTCCGGTACAATACCGGACTCACTTTTATCAAGCTGCCTAATGAACTAACCGTGCCTAACTTTTAGGGGTCACTTCATACGAGTAGGCTTTTTTATTTATCTGCTATTTCCAATCGCCCTCGAATTTTCTCCGGAATATCCTCTTCAGTGATAATGTCGTAAGAATACACATACTTTCCTTTCACATGAATTTTTAAGTAAGTTTTTCTTATAAAATCATTAGGGGTGTTCGTCCCCACTTTATATTCTCTCTCATTCCTTAATTCATCAACACCGTTTAGCGAGTACATAGCTCTTCCTTTATGATGGTAATCGGGAACGCCATATCCTTTCGCAATGGCGTATACATTTTTTTCTTCAGCAATCGGATTAAATCTGTCTAAATCCCCGCGTAATATGAAGGGTAGTAAGTATATAGGAAGACATATTCCTACTATGCAAATTACAAATTTCTTCATGATCGTTTCTCCTCTTGTTCATTTACATGCTTCAGTATAGAAAAAAATTCTTATGAATAAAGGGAGATTTTCTTAAGTTTTTCTTAAAAAGAGTTGTAAGGTTATTTTAACCAAAATTTTCATAGAAATACCTTTAAAAAGAACGTGAGTTCGTATATAATAAGAACAAATGTTCTTTTGTGAGGAGTGATAACCTTGTATGATTATTCTCTTTTACCGAATCGTATTATTTTATGTGTAGATCTTCGTAGCTTTTATGCAAGCGTGTCATGTATTAAAAAAGGACTTGATCCACGATATACAAAATTGGCTGTCGTAGGAGATGTAAACCGGAGTGGATCAATTGTATTAGCGGCAACACCACCATTAAAAGCGTTAGGAATTAAGAAGATGGCACGGTTGTACGAAATACCGAAGCGGCCGGATATTATTATTGTGAATCCGATTATGCATACGTATATGAAGTGTTCAACTTATATAACAGGATTAGCTTTACAGTATGTTGCGCCGGAAGATTTTCATCAATATAGTATCGATGAGTTTTTCATGGATATGACCGCAAGTATTCATTTGTTTGCGAGTAATCCGCGTGAGTTTGCATTAAAATTTAAGAGAGAAATATATGAACGTACGCGAATTGAAAGTACGATTGGTATTGGTCCGAATTTATTATTGAGTAAAGTAGCGATGGATGTGGAAGCAAAAAAGAATCGCGATGGAATAGTGCAGTGGACATATGACGATATACCCGAGAAGTTATGGGACATTAGACCGCTCAGTAAATTTTGGGGTATATCGTATAAAACGGAAATGAAATTAAATCGAAAAGGTATACATACGATTGGGGATTTAGCAGAGTACCCATTGAAGTATTTAAAACAATCATTTGGTGTAATAGGAGAAGAATTACATTTACATAGTAATGGGATTGATTTTAGCAGAATAGCAGAGAAATATGTTCCAGCGACAACATCTATAGCAAAAAGCCAAATATTATTTCGTGATTATGCGATAGAAGAGTTCACCGTTATTTTATTAGAGCATATAGAGGAAGTTTGTTACAGGTTGAGACGAGAAAAGAAATGCGCGCAAACGATCCATTTTTCAGTCGGATATAGTAAGGAATACGGAGGAGGAATAAAAAAAGCACATACGTTAAACAGAGCAACAAATGTAACGATGGATATATATAATGTTTGTACCTATTTTTTATACGAGAGACATACAGGAGAACCGATACGATCAATAAGTATTTCACTAACTAATTTAATAAATGAAGGAGAAGAGCAAATTTCACTTTTCGATAACATTATACAAAGAGAAAAAGAAATGCGATTAACGAAGGTCATGGACGAAATTCGAACACGATTTGGTAAGAACAGTATTTTACGTGGGATTTCCTACACAAGCGTCGCAACAGCAAGATATAGAAACACATTATTAGGAGGGCACAAATCGTGAAGAATGCTAATATGCCAAAAGGAAGAGGTATGGTAAAGTGGCAACCGTTTGCTAGTATGCCAGAGCAGTTCGCCTGTATTAAAGAAATGATACAGGAGCAAACAAAGGTTTCGCGTCCAATCTTAACACAAGATGCAAAAGAAAGAATTGAAAATAAACTGTTAATTTCATATTTAGGTGAGGAAGAGGTTTTACTTACATATTATAAAAATGGCTATCTATATAAAAATTACATAACAGTAGCTGATATAAATCCATTAAATGAGACGATTATTTGTACTGATGCTTTTCATAATCAAAGAATATTTAAGTTTGGTGATGTAATTGGGGTTGATTAAAGTATGTTTCTAGGCAATAGGCTCATTTTTAAACTTATTGCCTAGAACGATTCGTTCATCTACCAATCATTCTGAAGGGGAAAATCTGGAACGTTTAGCATTTGTATTTTCTAAGAGAAAGGTTAATAATCTTATCTTTAACGAATGTACCGAAAGAAATTTTTTCCTCAAGCATGTGAAAGATGATAGCCCAATGGTGGGGCGGAGACGAAAAGTTACTTTCGTCGTGGAACTGAGAAGCCCCACTGTTCATGATTTAAATTGCATAGTATTAGCTACTTATTATTTTGAGTGTAAGTGTATATCTTTTAAGAGGATATACCAAGTTCTTTTATTTAGATAATTACTTGAAACTTGAATGGGAAAAACATGATCAAGCCCCCATTCTAATTCGTTTATTTCATTCTCAAGTCCTGTTGGATAGAGGAAAAGGATCTTAAAATTATTTTTAACAATATTTGATAAAATTGTTTGTAATTTTAGCGCTTCAGTCAAGCTTCCACCCCATCTAACAAATAAAATAGATTGAGAATTATGAAGTTTTTCGTAAAAATTATCAATTCTTCGATCTAATTTTTGTTTAAAATCATGGTATGTGATGAACCAATCTTCATTTGGAATAACAGGGAAATCGTGATAAGATGTTACGTTATATTTTGTGTCTTTTATAATATGAGAAAAAACAGGTTGTATCACGCCATCATTAAACACAACATTTTGATCCGGCATTGCGTGCATGTTTTTTAAATCCATAAAGTCTACAAAATTATTTTTCAATAATTTGTTGATAGAAGAAAGATTCGGTGATACAAACCAATCTAGAGGACCTGAAAATTTCCGCAGCTTATATTTTTTTAGATGGATAGCAGTATAACAATTTTCCCCTAAACTAATAACATCATCATACATTCCTTGAAGCCCTTTCATTTCCAATACAATCATCCTTTTTTAGAAAAATTAGAAGGTATATATAAATTCTAAAAAGCGTTATTATGACACAGAATATGCTTCTGAAAAATAGGAGAAATGATTCATTATAAATAATATATGTATGAATAAAAGCTCCTGTGAAAAGGCTCACAGGAGGATAAAATAAAGCATATTTCGGGTTGTATACCATTTGTTGAGGTAAGAATTGTGTGTGACAATTCATGGCGTTTCTATAATAAAGCGGGAAAACAGAAATACATTGAAGTTAGTTGTGAGTAAATAATAATTTAAAATTAAACGGAAATAAGAAGCCCCAGTTGCTTCATTATGCAACTGGGGCATTTTTTAATCTCTTCCTAACTTAATTATACCACGTAAATAAAGTTCGAAATAGACTGTTTCTTCTCATGTACTACTGCTACAATCAAGAACACATGCATAGTAAGGAGAGGTGCCAAATGAGTTCTTTCGTTCTCGATTTTCAGGAAATAGAAAAAACACAGCTTTCACTTGTTGGTGGAAAAGGATTGAATTTAGGAGAGTTATCCAACATGCAAGGTATACAAGTGCCAGAAGGATTTTGTGTTACAACGGTAGGATATGAAAAGGCCATCGAGCAAAATGAAGAGCTTCAAACTTTGTTGCAGCAGCTAACAAAGTTGAAACGTGAAGACCGAGCTCAAATTGGTGAAAGTAGTAAGAAGATTAGAGAAGTTATTATGGCAGTAGAAATCCCTTCTGATGTAGTGGAAGCGGTAGCTCATTATCTCTCACGTTTTGGAAATGAACATGCGTATGCCGTGCGTTCTAGTGCTACGGCTGAAGATTTACCGTATGCCTCGTTCGCTGGTCAACAAGATACGTATTTAAATATTATCGGGAAAGAAGCGATTTTGCAGTATGTAAGAAAGTGCTGGGCTTCTTTATTTACAGAGCGAGCAGTCGTGTACCGTATGCAAAATGGTTTTGAACATAACCAAGTTTCTATAAGTGTTGTCGTTCAAAAAATGGTATTCCCACAGGCCTCGGGCATTTTATTTACTGCTGATCCGATTACTTCTAACCGGAAGGTGTTATCAATCGATGCCAGTTTTGGACTTGGTGAAGCGTTAGTATCAGGACTCGTCTCTGCCGATAATTATAAAGTAAAAGAAGGCGAAATCGTCGATAAGGTGATTTCAACTAAAAAAGTAGCTATCTATGCCTTAAAAGAGGGCGGAACAGAAACGAAACAGATTGATCCAGCTCAGCAAAAGCTTCCAACATTGTCTGAACAACAAATTTTACAACTAGCACAGATCGGAAGACAGATTGAAGCTTATTTTGGTAGTCCGCAAGATATCGAATGGTGTTTAGCTGGGGATACATTTTATATTGTCCAAAGTCGCCCAATCACGACTTTATATCCAATACCAGAAGCAAATGATGGGGAAAATCATGTGTATGTATCGGTTGGTCACCAGCAAATGATGACCGATCCTTTGAAGCCATTAGGAATGTCCTTATTCCAGTTAACATCTTTTGGACAGAGGTTTCATGCTGGGGGAAGGTTGTTTGTTGACGTTGCACAAAGATTGGCTTCGCCTACTAGTAGAGAACTTTTATTAAATACGATAGGGAATTCGGAACCACTTATTAAAGATGCATTAACGACTGTAGTCGAGCGAGATGATTTTATTACATTGTTACCGGATGGTGAAACAGAAAAGAGTGTTGGTAAAAGTGGGTCACCTGTAAGCTCGCAACCA
Organism: Bacillus cereus group sp. RP37; assembly: GCF_040459695.1. NCBI lineage: Bacteria > Bacillati > Bacillota > Bacilli > Caryophanales > Bacillaceae > Bacillus > Bacillus cereus group sp. RP37. The sequence continues at coordinate 2,343,869 of NZ_JARVHP010000001.1, forward strand.
GAAATCGAAAATGATCCGGCAATCGTTACGAATTTAATACAGACTAGTCAATCGTCAATCGAAGAGTTAAAACAAAACATGCAAACGAAATCAGGGGTGGATGTACTTGATTTTATTTTGGAAGATATTCAGCAATTAAAGAAAATACTATTTCATCCGCAAAGTATGGCTGTCATTATGGCAGGTATGAATGCTTCAACATGGATCAATGAAAAAATGGAGCAATGGCTAGGTGAAAAGAATGCAGCAGACACGCTTTCTCAATCGGTACAAAATAATATTACGTCTGAAATGGGGCTAGCATTACTCGATGTTGCTGATGTGATTCGGCCTTATCCAGAAGTCATTGCGTATTTACAATGTATAGAAGATGATAGCTTTTTAGATGAATTAGTTCAATTTAAAGGCGGGGAAAAAGCTCGAGAGGCAATCGATGCTTTTCTAAATAAATACGGAATGAGATGTAGCGGAGAAATTGACATTACGAAAACGCGCTGGAGTGAAAAGCCAACTACAATTATCCCGATGATTTTAAATAATATAAGAGACTTTGAATATGGTGCGAGTAAGCGGAAGTTTGAAGAAGGACTACAGGAAGCTTTGAAAAAAGAAGAAGAATTATTAGATCGATTGCAGCAATTGCCGGATGGAAAACAAAAAGTAGAAGAAACGAAGCGAATGATTCGTAATATCCGTAATTTTATCGGTTATCGTGAATATCCAAAATACGGCATGATTAATCGTTATTTCATATATAAGCAGGCGTTACTGAAAGAAGCTGAGCAACTTGTGAAAAATAAGGTTGTTAATGAAATAGAAGATATATACTATCTAACTTTTGAAGAGCTTCACGAAGTTGTCCGCACAAATAAACTAAATTACGAGCTTATTCATAAACAAAAAAATGATTACAAATTATATGAAAAACTAACGCCTCCGCGTGTAATGACGTCTGATGGAGAAATCATTACAGGTAAATATAAACGAGAACACCTCCCAGCTGATGCGATTGTAGGTTTGCCTGTTTCTTCAGGAGTTATAGAGGGAAGAGCACGCGTTATTTTAAACATGGAAGATGCGAATTTAGAAGAGGGCGATATATTAGTTACTGCTTTTACTGATCCGGGCTGGACACCGTTATTTGTGTCTATAAAAGGGTTAGTCACTGAAGTTGGTGGACTCATGACACATGGAGCAGTGATTGCACGTGAATATGGATTACCAGCAGTTGTTGGGGTAGAGAATGCTACAAAATTAATAAAAGATGGGCAACGAATTCGGGTACATGGAACAGAAGGGTATATTGAAGTGTTGTAGTTGTGTTTAAAATGAAAGATCATCCGCTATATGTAGTGGATGATCTTTTTATGTTTTTAAACCAGTTGTTACTACGTGAAACATTGATGAATCAGAATGTATGTGAATTTAAAACAAAGAATATTTTCAAAAATATTACAAATTCAGACAACACCTTGTAAATTATCTGAATTTTCATTATTATATAAACGTTATAACGTATTTAATATTGGGGAGGAATAGGGATGAAGAAAAAGCCTTTTAAGGTGCTGTCTACGCTGGCGGCGACAGCTGTGCTTAGTTGCACATTTGGATTTGGTAGTCAATCTGTTTATGCGGCAACGCCGTCTAATACAGGAACTGTAAGTCCAATTGATGAAAATGTAGTTCAAGAGGATCGTTTAGCAGATGCGCTCAAGAAACGTGGGGTAATTAGTGAATCTGCATCGAAAGAAGACACATTAAAAGCTGTTGAAAAATACGTAGAGAAGAAAAAAGGTGAAAATGCTGGAAAAGAACCAGCAGGGGATAGTGTCTCAAGAGAAGCTTTTGACTTTTTGAAAAAAGTTAAAGATGCAAAAGCAGATGCGAAAGAAAAAGTTGATCAACCTGCTAGTGGCCCAGTAGTAGGACAAGCGCCGGTTAAAGGGGGATTAAACGGCAAAGTACCAACTACTCCAGCGAAGCAAAAACAATATAATGGTGATGTTCGTAAAGATAAAGTTCTAGTATTGCTAGTAGAGTTTGCTGACTTTAAGCATAACAATATTGATCAAGTACCAGGTTATATGTATTCAAATGATTTTAATCCAGAACATTATCAAAAAATGTTATTTGGGAATGAGCCGTTTACACTATTTGATGGTTCAAAAGTTCCAACATTTAAACAATATTATGAAGAGCAATCTGGTGGCAGTTATACAGTCGATGGGACAGTAACAAAGTGGTTGACAGTTCCTGGTAATGCGGCGGATTATGGGGCAGATGCTGGAGATGGTGGTCATGATAATAAAGGACCAAAAGGACCACGTGATTTTGTAAAAGAAGCATTAAATGCAGCTGTAGAAAGTGGCATTGATTTATCTGAATTTGACCAATACGACCAATATGACAATAATGGTGATGGCAATAAAAACGAACCAGATGGTTTGATTGATCATTTAATGGTCATTCACGCTGGAGTTGGACAAGATGGAGGCGGTGGTAGACTAGGTGATGATGCAATTTGGTCACATCGCTGGAACCTTGGAACACCATATCCAATTGAAGGAACAAAAGCAAAGGTTGATAACTGGGGCGGTAAAATGGCGGCATACGACTACACAATTGAGCCGGAAGATGGGGCAGTTGGTGTATTCGCACATGAATTTGGTCATGATTTAGGCCTTCCAGATGAGTATGATACGAAGTACTCAGGAGCAGGTGAGCCAATTAACTCTTGGTCTGTTATGAGCGGCGGTAGTTGGGCTGGTAAAATTGCAGGTACAACGCCACCGAGTTTCTCTCCGCAAAACAAAGAGTATTTTCAAAAAAACATGGGTGGGAACTGGGCAAATATTGTAGAGGTTGACTATGATAAATTAAATCGCGGTATCGGTTTGGCGACGTACTTAGATCAAAGTGTAACGAAATCAAATCGTCCTGGCCTGATTCGGGTTAACTTACCAGATAAAGATGTGAAGGGTATTCAACCTGCATTCGGTAAGAAATATTACTATAGTACAAAAGGCGATAATCTTCATACAACATTAGAAACACCAATGTTTGATTTAACAAATGCAACACAGGCGAAATTTGATTACAAAACATTGTATGAAATTGAAACAGAATATGACTTCCTTGAAGTACATGCAGTGACAGAAGATGATAAGAAAACGTTAGTGGATCGCATTGGTGAAAAGAATGTGAAAAATGGTCTAGACACAACGGATGGTAAATGGGTAGATAAGTCATATGACTTAAGCCAATTTAAAGGTCAAAAAATAAAACTAGTATTCGAATACATTACAGATGGTGGTTTAGCACCGAACGGTTTTACGCTTGATAACGCTACATTAACTGTAGATGGAAATGTCGTCTTCTCTGATGATACAGAAGGCGAAGCGAAATTAAAATTAAATGGTTTCGTTGTATCAAATGGTTTTGATAAGAAGAAACATAACTACTATTTAGAGTGGAGAAACTACGCTGGCGCTGATCAAGCGTTAAAATATAGTAGCGGTGTACCATATAATACAGGTCTTGTAGTATGGTATGCAGACTCAAGCTTTACAGATAATTGGGTGGGTCTACATCCAGGTGAAGGTTTCTTAGGAGTTGTTGACTCTCACCCAGAAGCAATTGTTGGAACGCTAAACGGCAAACCAACTGTAAAAAATAGTACACGATACCAAATCGCAGATGCTGCGTTCTCCTTTAACCAAGCGCCAGCATGGAAAGTTGTATCTCCAACACGTGGAACATATGATTACAAAGGATTACCAGGTGTAACGAAGTTTGATGACTCTAAATCGTATATGAATGATTTAATCCCAGATGCAGGACGTAAAGTACCGAAGCTGGGACTGAAATTTGAAGTAGTTGGACAAGCAGATGATAATTCTGCAGGTGCAGTTCGTTTATATCGATAATAATGGAGAAGCTGTTGAAGGGGGAGTCCTTTCAACAGCTTTTTTTACAGAAACATAAATTTTAAGTTATTAATAAAATAATAGAAATTACTAAGCAAGCGGGCTCATTTCTTTAAGCCAGCCGCATAAAAAGGTCCATGAACTGCGATTGTTGATAAAATATGAGCAATTTCCTCAGGTGTTTCTTTTTGCCCGTTATTTAACCATTGCTGGATGACACCTATATGAGCGGATGCCATATAAGAAGTTAAGTATTGGCTTGGGACAAGTAAATTTTCCTTATTAATGAGAGCACCATTCGTATCTTCAAATAATGTTTTCCACATAAAGTCTTTCAGTTTTGTTTGGAAAGATAAATCTCCTTTTGGGCTAAGTACAGCTTTCATAAAATCACTATTTTCATTTAGAAACTCAAGAATAGAAGTGATAAGTAAAAATGGCATTGTTGGGGAAGGATTTGATCCAAGATCCGCAATAACTTCTGGAAACTTCCGTTTTGCAATGCTAGAAAACTCATACATAATTTCCTCTTGGCATTTCGTCATTAAATCAAATTTATCTTGATAATGTGTATAAAACGTACCACGATTGATGTTTGCTTTCGTTGTAATGTCCTTCACTGTAATGGCGTCAAAACCTTTTTCTTCAATTAACTCAACCAATGCGTTTCGTATGGCAGTTTTCGTACGAACAACACGTAAATCTAAATTACTATCGCGCAAAGCATGTACCTCCTTAATTTTTTTCAACACTTTTTAAGAATGTGTCTTATAACCGACACATTCACGATTTTTGATTATTGTATAAGGTTCAACTCAAACATATAATTCAAAATATAAATAAACAACACGTTGTTGGTTATTATAAATCAAATGATAGGAGGAGAAAAGAAAATGTTTAAAAATAAACTTTTATTGTTATCACCAGTTATTGCACTACTTGTTGTTTTTATTTTTTCATTAACATTATTTCCAACCGTTCAACCTAAGCCGAAAAACTTGCCAATCGCAATTGTAAATGAGGATCAAGGAGTAGAAATTCCGAATCAACCGAAAACGAATATGGGGCAAACGATTGTTGATAATATGAAAAAGACATCAAAAGCAGAGGAAGAACCTGCGGTGAAGTGGGTAGAAGTAAAAAATAAGGAATCCGTGCAAAAAGGTTTAAATAATCAAGAGTATTATGCAGCATTAGTCATTCCGAAAGACTTTAGCACAAAACAAGCATCATTACGAACACCACAGCCATCTTCGCCAGAGGTAGAAATATTCATCAATCAAGGAATGAATACAGCGGCATCAACTATGGCAGGACAAATGTTAAATGCGATCGTTGATAATATGAACAATACTGTTCGTACACAACTATTAGATGGATTGAAAGCGAAAGGTGCTACTTTAACAGCAGACCAAGTTTCGAATGTAGTAACACCGATTATGAAGAAAGTGACAAATGTAAATGAAATCGGAAAAAATAGTGCGAACGGTAACTCACCAATTTCTTTATTCCAGCCGTTATGGATTGCAAGTTTAGCGAGCGCAGCGCTTATCTTTATTGCGATAAGTAAAATGCCGCTTCGTACAAGAAACGAAAACTTTGTATTAAAACTAAAGCAAATCGGAACAGGCGCCATTGCCGCGCTTGTCATTGGGTTCGGTCTTACATGGAGTGCAGATGGTATGGTAGGACTAAACATTTCAAATTTCACTGATACGGCCTTATTTTTATCCATTACATCGTTTAGTTTCTTCTTAATGATATCGGCGGTACTTTCATTAGTTGGACTAAAGGGAATCAGTGTATTTGCTCTCTTACTATTCTTCGGGGCACCGTTATTATCGTTAGCACCTGAAATGTTGTCGCCATTTTATCAAGATTGGGTGTATGCATGGTTGCCAATGCGATTTATGATTGAGGGGCTTAGAGAAATATTATTCTTCGGAAAAGGGTTAAGCTGGAGTACACCTCTTACTGTACTCGTTTGGATTGGCGTAGTAAGTATGATTATTATTTTAGCGACTGCTTTCAAACGTAGTATAGTAAAGGAACATAAAACGGAAGTGAATGCATAAGAGATAAAAACGTTTCACTAGGAGTGAAGCGTTTTTATTTCTTATTAACTTATAGGTTAAAGAGAATAGAAGCGTTCGAATTTGCGGTTCCTTATTTTATACATGCTCCTGTTATTTCAAATTGCATAAAATGTTATGCGGAATAACGGAGGGGATAGGATGTATAATTCGAATTATTATGATTGGTATAGGCAAAATGATAAGCTGATTCGTGATATTGAGAAAGCAATTAATGGAGAGTTTAGTGCTATAAATTGCTATGCGAAATTAGCTAACATGGCTCCAAATGCGGCGGAACGAAATCAAATTCTTGAAATTCGTAACGATGAAATAAAGCATTTTCATCAGTTTGTACAGATCTATACAAATTTAACTGGTCAGCAGCCGAAACCACAAATTTCAGAAGAATGCCCGAATACGTACTTACAAGGATTAGAATTCGCTATACAAGATGAACAGAAGACAGTAGATTTTTACTTGGAAATTTCAGATGAAACATCGGATGCACATCTGAAAGAGTTGTTGCGCAGAATAGCTGCCGATGAACAAAATCATGCGGTGTGGTTTTTATATTATTTTGTGAAGATGAGGTGAATATTGAAGGAATTAAAACCGTTTCACTAGTAGTGGGACGGTTTTTTGATGGAATACAAGTTGTAAAATAGATATCTTGAAGGTGTAGTGAGTAATCTTGGTATATAATGTATAAAACGTAAATTAATAAAGAGAGAGGTAAGTATATGAAAGGGGAACGGCAATATGGAGAGAAACACAGTTGAAGAATACACAATTCGAACTGCTACGGAAGAGGAAAGTGATAGCATTATCACTCTATTAAAAGAAGTAGCAGAGTGGCTACAGCATAAAGAAGTGAATCAATGGCAGTATCTGTTAGGGGGAGAGGCTACGGCTGAAATATTAGAAGGTATAAGAGAGAAATATACATATGTGGTTATGAAAGAAGATGAAATTATCGGTACGGTTACCGTATCTCCTAAACAAAATGAATGGGATGAGCGTATTTTTGGTAAGGAGGAAGTTTCTAATTCTTTATACATTCATAGATTTGCAGTGAAACGGAAGTATAAGGGGAATGGAATCGGAGAATGGATTTTACAGTGGGTAGAAGAGAATGTACAACATGAAAAAGAGTTTTTGAAACTAGATTGTGTAGGGCATAATCGTACGTTGAATGATTTTTATAAGAAAAATGGTTTTGAATATGTTGGGAGTACAGATGGACTTAGTAAGTTTCAAAAAAGAAGGGGGTAAGTGAATGAATCAAATTCATACGGATTTAGTTAAAAGGTTGATAGGGGAACAGTTTCCTAAATGGGCACATTTAGAAGTGAAACCTGTAAAGTTTAGTGGGCATGATAATAGAACGTTTCATCTAGGGGATGAGATGAGTGTAAGATTGCCAAGTGATGCAGCATATGCACCACAAGTAGAGAAGGAAAATAAGTGGTTACCTATATTAAGTAAGGAACTTTCTTTACCGATTTCTACACCACTTGCGAAAGGAAATCCATCTGAATCGTATCCGTGGCCATGGTCTATCAATAAGTGGATAGAGGGAGAAACAGTTACGAAACAAAATGTCCGTGACTTAAATGAATTTGCGGCGGACTTAGGATCGTTTTTAGTAGAATTGCAATCCATTGATGCGAGTAATGGACCGGTAGCTGGAGCACATAATTTTTACCGAGGCGGGCTTATAACTGTATATGATGAAGAGGCGAGAGGTGCTATCGAAAATAATAAGGACGTTTTTGATGAAACAGTAATAAAGCATCTTTGGGATTTAGCACTTCAGTCAACGTGGGAGCGTAAGCCAGTTTGGGTTCATGGGGATGTTGCACCAGGAAACTTACTCGTTAAGGACGGGAAGCTTTGTGCCATAATTGATTTTGGTATTTTAGGAGTGGGAGATCCGGCTTGTGATGCAGCGATGGCATGGACATTTTTTGATAAAAGTAGTAGAAATGTTTTTAAAGAAGTATTACGCATAGATGAAGAAACGTGGAATAGAGCAAGAGGATGGGCACTTTGGAAAGCGTTCATTACATATGATGCGAATAAGACTAGTAATAAGAAAGTGGCAGAAGAATCGTATCGTGTCATTCAAGTGATTGTTGATGATTATAAGAGGTAGTAGAAAAAGCCTATTTTAAAATAGGCTTTTTCATATGACTAAATATTAGAAATGGAAAGAAGGAATGTAACATTATTATACAGAATATTTAGATAAATAGGAGGTGTCGAATTTTGAGTGAAATTGAATTAAAAAGGAATGTAATTAAGACAGGGAGTGAGAAGAGGATCATTCTTCGGTTTATACTCGCTAGTCTAGTTGGAGTGTTTATGTTTTTCGTACCAGTTACGATAAATGGTGCTTCGTCCATTATGATTGATCATATCGTATCATGGATTCGTACTTCAGTTCCGAGCGTAGTACCTTATTACGCACTACTTGTTATGGTAATGGGTGCGATTTATCCATTTTATACGAAAAAATGGAATGCATCTATCGTAGACATTTGTTTTTCTATTTTAAAGGTAGTTGGCGTCGTTTTTGGTGTATTATATTGTTTGAAAGTAGGGCCAGCTTGGTTCTTTGCACAAGATGTAGGGCCATTTTTGTATGAAAAATTAGTAATATCAGTAAGTTTACTCGTTCCAATTGGCTCGGCTTTTTTAGCGTTATTAGTTGGATACGGATTACTTGAATTTATCGGTACATTTTGCCGTCCAATTATGAGACCTTTATGGAATACACCAGGACGATCAGCAATCGATGCGGTTGCTTCCTTTGTGGGGAGTTATTCGCTTGCACTTCTTATTACGAATCGCGTGTATAAAGAAGGAAAGTATACGACAAAAGAAGCAGCCATTATCGCTACAGGTTTTTCTACAGTATCCGCAACATTTATGATCATCATCGCAAAAACATTAGACATTATGCATTTATGGAATGTTTATTTTTGGACTACTCTCGTTGTAACATTCATCGTAACTGCTATCACCGTAAGAATCCCACCACTTAGCAGAAAACCAGATACATATGTAACAGAAGAAGGGTTCCCAGAGCCTGTTTATAAAGAGAAAATGTTAGAACGCGCTTGGGAAGATGCGTTAGAAGTATCGAAAACTGCACCGAGTATTATGAAAAATATCGTAGTAAATTTAAAAGATGGCTTTATTATGACGATGGGGATTTTACCATCTATTATGTCTGTAGGATTAATTGGTATCGTCTTAGCGAAATTCACGCCAATATTTGATTGGATCAGTTATATCTTCTATCCTTTTACATGGCTATTACAATTACCAGAAGCAGACTTAGCTGCTAAAGCGGCATCCGTTGGTATTGCGGAAATGTTTTTACCTTCACTTTTAGTTGTAGGTGCACCGCTCGTAACAAAGTTTGTCATTGCGGTTGTTTCGGTATCATCTATATTGTTTTTCTCAGCTTCCATTCCTTGTATATTATCGACAGATATTCCGTTAAAAGTATCGGAACTTATTATTCTGTATGTACAGAGAACGATATTAACGTTGCTTATAATTACGCCGATTGCTTATTTGTTGCTTTAAAAGGAAAGGCGGGAATAGTTACTTTAAAGTTTTAAAAAGATACAATTATAAAAAAGAATCCTTCCATTTACAGAAGGATTCTTTTGTTTGGTATTTTTATCAAGTAAATACTCTAAAACGAAAAAGGTGTACACCTTTTTGATGTTTTATTTATTTTTCGTATATGATGTAATACTTCTTAAGAAAACTCCTAATCCTGCAAAAAAGAATCCTAAGCATAATAAGCTGCCAGGTGTTCCCCAGGTAATTTGATCTAGCATTTTTATATCCTCCCATTTATCCCATATTAATTAACCATAAAACGTTCACCGATTAAAGTTTCACTACATTATCATATAGTATTTTTTGGTTTTTATCCATATTTATCCACACTATCAAACTGAAAAATTGATCCATAAATGAAAAAACAATAATCTTTTATAGAAATAATAGCGCTTTTTGTATGCAAAACTTTAAAGAACGTACACTAGACCTTTAGAAAAAGAAAGATCTTACATGAAATGAAACCAATATAAATTTAGCTTGATGCAATGGGATTTACACGGTATTTGTTAGAGAGTTTTGCGGATGATTATGTGAGAAGGTATCAAAAATTAAATTAAGTGTAAGGGCATATACAAATGGGTTTTAATATTTTATTATTTATATAATGGAATATTATTTTGTGTGATATAGTAAGAAAAAGGGGGCTTACAAATGGAAATCATTCACGAAAGAGCAAAGTTACGGTTAATAGATAGTGATGATGTCGAAAGTTTGTTTTCGATTGTAGAAGGAAATCGGGATATTTGGGCGTATTTAATCTCTAAAATGGATACTGCGCAAGATATGCAGCAATATGTTCAAAAAGCGATACAGGGTTATGGGAAGGGGACTCAAATCCCTTTCGTTGTAGTGGATCAACAGACGAATACGATTGTAGGAAGTACACGTCTATATAATATTTCAGTAGAAGATAAAACAGTCGAGTTAGGCCAAACGTGGTATCATCCAAGTGTGCAACGTACGAGTATAAATACTGAGTGTAAGTATTTGCTTCTCCAGTATGCTTTTGAAAAATTGCATATGCTGAGGGTACAAATTAAGACAGATGCAAGAAATGAAAAAGCACAGCGAGCAATTGAAAGGTTAGGTGCAGTTAAAGAGGGTGTGCTTAGAAATGAAAGAAAATTGCCGAATGGCTATGTGAGAGATGCGGTTGTGTATAGTATCATCTCGAGTGAATGGCCAGGCGTAAAAGAACAATTGCTAGAAAAATTAGAGTTGTATAAAGAAAAGTTATAATTCGTGTTTTGAAAGGTATATTGTTCGTGAGGTATGAAAAATATACCTTTTTTCTTACAAAATGCTACTTTATTTTAATTCCTTTTGTTTCATCGTTCCCTTCTGAGAAAAAATTCGTTACAATGTAGTTGTATGGTAATAAACTTATGAATTTTAAAATGTAATGAAAACCGCAAATGAAAATGAATTGATAATCCTCAATTTTAAATGAAAACCCTTTTATATATAAATAACAAGTAAAGTTCCTTCTTTTAAATAAATTCAAACAAAACGATTTGATAAAAATGTTTTTTTATAGAAGTATGGATGATGTACGGAGGCAATTACAAATGAAAGAAAATAAGAAGAGTAAGAAAAGACGAATCTTTCAAGTATTTTTACTAATGATTTGTTCTGCTATTTTATATGTAAGTTACGCAGCTTACGATATTTGGAGCTATCGTTTTAAAACAGATGATAGCGTGAGAACGGATGCTGGTATCGTACTAGGAGCAGCTTCATGGAATGGAAAACCATCTCCTGTATTTAAAGAAAGAATTAATCATGCGATTTCTTTATATAAGAACGGAAATATTAAAAAGATTATTTTTACAGGTGGTACAAAGTTTGAGGCAGAGCTTGAGGAAGCGCGTACTGCAAGAGTATATGCAATGAAACAAGGTGTAAAAGAGGAAGATATTTTAATTGAAACAAAATCCCTTTTCACTGAAGAAAATTTAAAGAATGCGAAGGAAGTTGGAATAGAGAACGGAATACGCACATACACGATTGTAAGTGATCCACTTCATATGAAACGCGCAATGAGAATCGCAAAACATATTAATATTGAAGCGTATGCTTCACCAACGCCGACATCAGCATATAAAACGTTAGATACAGAAATACCATTCTTCTTTAAAGAATTATTCTCGTATATTGGATATGTAACCTCTTTGCCGTTAAAGGCATTGAAGGGAGACTAATAAGAAAAGAACCTATCTTTCAATAGGAACTTTTCTTATTAGTCAAAAACATTGTATTTTTATCGGAATAGTGAAACAATAGAGAGGTAGCTTCATATAATCATAATGACAAAATGAACGGTTTATGAATCGAACATAAAGGAGATTATAGTATGGCACTCTCATTTGTTGAAACAGAAGAACAATCTTTCATTATTGAACAAATAAATACATTGATTCCGAAGTTCATGGAAAGAGAGCATCAATTAAGTGAATTAGGATCATTTCCGTATGAAAATATAAATGATTTGAAAGATATCGGATATACGAAATTAACGTTACCGAAGGAATTTGGTGGTAGTGCGATTTCTTTATATGACTTCGTTTTATTTCAAGAGAAAATCGCGGAAGGCTGCGGAGCTACTGCATTATCGATTGGCTGGCATCTTGGCATTGTGAAAGAGCTAGCGGAAAATCGCTCTTGGAATGATGAGATGTTCAAATGGTTTTGCGAAGAAGTACGTAACGGGGCGCTCTTTAACAGGGCGGCAACAGAGCCGAAAACAGGGAGTCCGACGCGTGGTGGAAAACCAGAAACAATAGCGGTTCAACAAGGCGAGAAGTGGATTATAAATGGAAGAAAAACTTTTACAACGATGGCGCCAGTACTTGATTATTTTATTATTTCAGCAAGTATGGAAGGCCGAGATGAAGTTGGTGAGTTTGTTATTCCAAAGAATACACAAGGCGTAACGATTGAAGAGACATGGGATAGTATCGCAATGCGAGGAACTGCGAGCCATGATCTCGTTTTGCAAAATGTAGAGATTGAGGACTGCTTTTTTACGGACATAAAAGGAGGGAAAGTGAAACAAAAGGGTAACTAACTGTTACGATTTATTTAACCAATTATAACGAAAGTTAATTAAATATATCAGTAAGCCCTGCTAGTCAAGTGATTGGCTAGTAGTGAGGGTTAACTGCGGGCAATCCCTAAAGCTGGTTGAACTACAACGTGGCTAGAAATGGCGAGCGTGAATGTTGCGAAAGCAGAAAAAATCAATCAGATGGTGCAAGGTTAAATCCTAAACATTAGAACAATGGGTCTTCCGCATCGAATCATCTAAGTTAAAATTGATAAGATGAACGTTCAACGACTATCTCGTATAACTGACGAGAGTACACCACAAGCCTATGGTGGTGGAAAAATCCTCTATCTCTAAGGAGATAAACATATAGTCTGCGCTCATGTGAAAACATGAGAAGTTCATAAGAGAACTGGCTAAGGAATTGCGCCCTTAGTTGAACAAGATAAATTTTATTAAATCTATCAAACTTCATTGAAAATATCGAACGTACGTGCTATGTTGGATTCAATGAGGTGGGAATAATAATGAAATTTTCACGAGTTAGTCAAGTATCAGAATTAACAGGTTTGCATCCGAGTAGTCTAAGGAGAATGCTGGTGGAACACGCTACGATTCAGAAGAACAAATCTTTCATTAAAGGAGTTACATTCTGATGATATTGGCGAAGAAAGTCAGACTGATTCCAACGCCTGAACAAGAACAAGTGCTTAGAAACCATGCTGGAGCTGCAAGATTCGCTTATAACTATTGTAAAAGAATGAGTGATAGATACTATAAGCTATTTGGAAAATCTGTTTCACAGTTAGCTTTACAGAAACGATTTACAAAGATCAAGAAGCGAAAGAAATATGAGTGGTTAAAAGACATCAATGCACAAGTTCCTAAACAGGCTTCAAAAGATTTTGATACGGCGAGAAAATATTCGTTCAAAAAGTACAAAAATGGTTCTCACACTTCTTATAAATCCAAAAAAGATTTAATCCAAGGATTTTATGCCAATTATGAAAGACTGACTATAGGAAAGAAAGTAGTTCATATTCAGTCTATTGGAGAAGTGAAAACAAGCCAACAACTACCAAGAAACAAAAAACCATCCAATCCAAGAGTTACCTTTGATGGTCGTCACTGGTGGATTAGTGTAGGATTCCAAGAAGACTTTGAATTACAAGAACTAACGAATGAGTCGATTGGTGTGGATGTTGGTTTAAAAGAGCTTTTTGTAGCTTCTAATGGTATGAAAGAACGAAATATAAACAAAGATGCCAAGGTTAAAAAACTTTTGAAAAGGAAAAAGTCAGCACAAAGAGATATGTCTAGGAGATTTAAAAAAGGTGCAAAAATTCAATCTGCCGGATATGAAAAAGCGAAAGCTGAGCACCTGCGGTTATCTAGGAAAATTACGAATATCCGAAATAACCATATCCATCAAGCAACAGCTAAATTGGTGAAAACCAAACCAATGAGGATTGTTGTGGAAGACTTATCTATCTCAAACCTGTTAAAAAACAAAAAGCTATCGAAAGCATTTTCATTCCAAAAATTAAACTTCTTCTTTCAATGTTTATCATACAAGTGCGAGAAGTATGGCATTGCGTATGTAAAAGCTGATAAATGGTTCGCCTCAAGCAAGATTTGTTCATGTTGTGGCATGAAATACGACCATTCAGTTCAACCAGAAGGACAGTGGAGTTTAAAAATACGTGAGTGGCGTTGTGCTTCATGCAATAGCCATCACGATAGGGATGTAAATGCGTCGACAAATTTATCAAGATGGGTAAAATAAATGCTTGATAATAGGAGGTAACGATACTGCCTCGTGTGGAGTGTTATACCCCTCGTCCCTTCGGGGTTGCGAGAACACGATGAAGCACTAACTTGTGTAAATTTGATTGAATTGTATAGATTTAGTTAAGTTTATCGTATCGGTATTGGCTGGTTGCTACATATACCAGCATGTTATTTAGGAATTGCACAAGCAGCAAGAAATTATGCAGTTCAATTTGCGGGATCATACAAACCAAATAGTTTAAATCATTCTATTAGTTTATTGCCGAATGTTAGAAGATTAGTTGGAGAATTAGAACTTGAGCTTATGCAAGCTCGCGTCTTTTTATATCAAATTGCGAAAAAGTACGATGAGGCAGAGGATAAACTATCATTACAAGCTGAACTAGCAGCAGTAAAATATGCCGTAACGAATGCGGCAATATCTATTGTAGATAAAGCAATGCGCATCGTAGGAGCAAAAAGTTTATCAGAAAAAAATCCACTTCATCGCTACTATTTAAACGTCAGAGCAGGATTGCACAATCCGCCGATGGATGATGCAACACTGTCTATATTAGCGGATGCGGCGTTTCGGTCGTAGTTTTTAAAGCTTACATTTTATAGTTTATGGATCATATAGTTGTTTTGAAAGCACGTGTTTGATTAGTAATCGAACACGTGCTTTTTATGTGCAGAAACGTACCAAGTTGAGATGTAGGTTTTTAATGTAAATGGTTATCATGGTTTTGTGATTGTTTCTTGTTGAAAAATTCTTATCGTAATGCCAGTTTGGAACCTTTGTAAATAATTATTGAATTTAATCCCAAATCAATGGTCTTTCCAAATCTACCATTCGTAAATATTGTAAAAATTGACCAGCATGGACCGCATCATGATAGGCAATTCGTAATAGCATGTCGCCTAAATATCTTTGATAGCCAACATCGCTTCGATCAATAAGGGTCGAATCTAGCTCAGCTATGCTTATGGATTGAACATATTCTATAAAGTCAGTAAAGTATACTTGTGCCAATTCAATTTCTTTTTTTACACAAGTAATTGGCTCGTCATCATACGGGATATGTATGTCATTTATTGAGCCGTTGTTTTTTAAAATCATATGATAGTAAAAAGTTGAGGTCCAAACATGACGAATCATCTCACCAAAGGACATGGCCTCATGATCAGGCTTCCAATTAAGAAAATTATCGGGAAGAGAATTCCATAATTTTTCTGAGCGCCTTCTCGTTTCTTTCAAATTTAATATACTAATATCAATTGCATTCATAATACATTCTCCTTTACTATTTAACTTAAAATAATTGTATCAATTTAACAGTTAGGGTATCATCGAAATATGAATGTATATCCGAATATCTCATATATAGCTAAACTAATTGCTGAACCTACGAGAGCAATTATTTTAGATTGTTTAATGAACAATCAGGCACTACCTGCTAGCGAATTGGCTTATAAGGCAAAAGTGTCACATCCAACGATTAGTTCTCATCTTTCTAAATTAGTAGAGGGGAATCTACTTACAGTTGAACAACATGGTAGACATCGTTACTATCGACTTGCTAATCAAGAGGTAGCAGAAGTTCTTGAAAAGTTAGGAACAATTGCACCAACAGTCCAAGTTCGGTCTTTAAAACAATCGGACCAACTAAAACAAATTCGTTATGCTCGAACTTGCTATGATCATCTTGCAGGCAGACTCGGTGTAGAGATAACTGAAAAATTACTACATAGGGAATTTATAATTTTAAAGGAAGGAGAATACATCGTAACGGAACAAGGTAAGCAATGGTTTCTGAATTTTGGAATAAATATTGAAACGGCAGATATAAAGAGAAGGGTATTTGCAAAACCTTGTCTTGATTGGAGTGAACGACGTTACCATATTTCTGGTTGGTTAGGAGCTGCAATAGCAACACTATTTTTTGAACAGGAATGGATTACAAAAACGGATAAGAATCGGGCTGTTCATCTTACAAAAAAAGGTACGAAATTGTTGAAGGACCAATTAGGCATTGACATGGACAATAAGAAAGTCCATCAAAATGCAGCGCCTCCTGTCGAGTAAGCAGTATTAAATAACCTGAGTTCTATATTTATATAGACTCAGGTTATTTCATTTCTTTTAAAATCTTTGAGGATATTTGCGCAAGGCAACTTTAAACTTATTCACTTTATGGAAAGAGGTTAAAGGAAAACATAGTAGTTGAAGCAATTCTATTAAATTAGTAATCATATTCATTGAAAATTATGCGTAAGAATATAGTAAATGAAGGGAGATATAAAATGAATAAAGTGAAACTGAAAGTATTTAATATAAAGTATGTAGTGATATGTATTTTATTCACGATTATATGTATCCTCACTTCATTCTTCATTTCTAGTAATTCAAACGTATTCAAATCGTATTATGTTAATCAATTATTAGGAAGTAATTCTACTAAAGGCCTTATGTATATGATAGGAAGTGAGAATCGATATTTTGCAGAAGAATTTCATAAAGAAAAAGGAAGAGCGTCTTTGGAATCTTTTTTACTTTCACTTTCTACAAATATTAATGTCAATGATCTCCGAAGTTTATTAACTCGAGAACTTCCAAATATGAATCAATTTTATTCGGAAATATTAATTGCTGGGGAAGGAACAGATTATACGAACATTCCTGAAGAATCCAGCATTCCTTTAGAGAATATTAAAGATAAAGGTTCTGCTATTGAACACCCAAAGAGTGAGAAAGAAAACAATTCAAATACACAAAATAACGGTGAAAATAAAGTTTTTATTTATCATACACATAGTTGGGAATCGTTTATTCCTCTTATTCCAGGTGCTACTATACCCGATGATGCTTCCAGTACAAATAATGAAGTGAATATTACGTTTGTTGGAAATTATTTAAAACAAAAGTTAGAAGAAAAAGGAATAGGTGTCTCACATGATACGACAAATATGAGGGATTTTCTGCGAAATAAAAATTTGAATTGGGCCCAATCTTACAAAGGATCCCGTCAAGTATTACAAGATAAATTAGCACAAGATAAAAATATTATGTTTCCAATGGATCTTCATAGAGATGATGCACGAAAAAATATTACAACAAAAAATATTAATGGAAAGAATTATGCTCGGCTTTATTTTATTTTAGGACGAGAGAATCCTAACTATGAAAAAAATAAAAAAATAGTAACGGCAATAAATTCATATTTAGATGAGAAGTATTACGGTTTAAGTCGAGGGATTTTTATTAAAGATCGTAAAAGCGGGAATGGAGTATACAATCAAGATCTTTCTCCAAATGCATTACTTATTGAAATGGGAGGCGTAGATAATACACCAGAAGAATTATATGCTTCCGTTGATGCATTAGTAGACGCATTTAGCCACTATTATAATGAAGTAACTAAGAAAAATAACTAAATATAATTGAAAAAATCTTTCTTTTCATTCTTCTTTTTATCGTTTTATAGGAGAATGCTATGCTTCTTATTTCACCTACTGTATAATAAGAAAAAAGCACGAAAAGAGGTTATCTCATGCTAGAGGTTATTGCAACATGTTTAGAAGATGTGAAACGAATTGAACGAGCTGGCGGGAAGCGAATTGAATTAATTTCATCTTATACAGAAGGCGGTTTAACGCCGAGTTATGCATTTATAAAAAAAGCGGTAGAAGCAGTACATATTCCAATTCACGTTATGATTCGTCCGCATGCAAAGTCTTTTACATATACGGAAGAAGAAATTGAAATGATGAAAGAAGATATTATAGTTGCGCAGGAATTAGGAGCAGCTGGTGTTGTATTAGGTGTACTAAACGAACAAAATGAAGTGGATGAAGAGAAACTAGCAGATTTATTGTCTGTTGTAGATGGAATAAATGTAACGTATCACCGTGCGATAGATGATATAGAAAATCCAGTGGAAGCGATGAAAACTTTAAAGAAATTTCATAAAGTGACTCACGTTTTAACTTCAGGTGGACAAGGAGATATAGTTGATAATATTCCGGTGCTTACAGAGATGCAAAAGGTAAGCGATGGTCAAATTCAACTTGTTGCTGGAGCTGGCGTGACGAAAGAAAATATAAAGCAATTGCTAGATGAAACTGGAATCACGCAAGCTCATGTCGGTACAGCGGTAAGAGAAGGGAAATCATGTTTTGCTGAAATTGATCTTAATATAGTACAAGAATTAGTTCGAATGATAAAGTGAAACTTTAATCAGTGGGGGGCATCCCCCATTGATTATTAGTTGAACCAATCGGGCTTTTACGGGCAGTTGATCCCCACCTAGCTTCTTTGTTTTCGCTGAATTTTGAGGTGGGGTCTTACTGCCCGTTAATACGGGATAAAATAAACACGTAAGAAAGAGGAGAAACGATGAAGGAAAATACGAAGAAAGAATTATTCTCATGGGCTAAAACGATAGGATTTACCCTTGTATTAATCGCAATTATTCGTGGTGTTTTATTTACACCGTCATTAGTACAAGGCGAATCAATGATGCCCACTTTAGAAAATAACGAACGAGTTCTTGTGAATAAGATTGGTTATAGTATAAGTGGATTAGATCGCTTTGATATTATCGTCTTCCACGGAAAAGAAGGATACGATTTAGTAAAACGAGTAATTGGTTTACCAGGTGATACAGTTGAGTATAAAAATGATGTTTTATATGTAAACGGAAAAGCAATGGAAGAACCATATTTAAAAGAGTTTAAAGAAAAAGCAGCAGGCCGTGTATTAACTCCAGACTTTACGTTAGAACAAATCACAGGAAAAACGAAAGTGCCAGAAGGCCAAGTGTTTGTTTTAGGGGATAATCGTGAAGTTTCTAAAGACGGTCGTATGTTTGGATTTATTTCAGAAGATGAAATTGTCGGAAAAGGACAAGCTGTTTTCTGGCCGTTGAAACAAGTAAGAGCGTTATAAAGCAAGTATGGGAGAAATATTCTTCCGGTGGATTTAAATCACATTTTTTGTGAAACTGAATGTTCAGTTAAGAAAGACAGAGGTCATTTTGATTATTATTTTTCAAAATGGCCTCTGTTTATTTGAAGATAATATTGAAAGGAGGGAATTAAGATGACAACGAAAGAATCAAAAGTTATCTTAAACAGGAAAGGAGCCAGGAAAGTAAACGAAATTCCTAAAGAGGTCTTACAGTTACTACAGCAAGGGAAAATAGAAAGTGTTAATCTAACAGAATGGCTAGCTATAAATCATATTGAACTACTTAAAAATGTCTTACCTTCAATAGGATTCAAGAATAGTTTGGAATATATAGTAGGTGAATTGGAAAAACAGAACGTTGAAACAGGAATGAAAGTCATACGAATAACAGGAACTTTACTGGATGAAATTATAATCAAAGAGAATGAAGGAAACAAGGAAGACGTACTGTTAAAATTATCTAAGCATATTTCAGATAGTGTACGATGTTGGGCAGCGTTTATGAATAAAAAATCAAATAACACATTAAAAGATACATTAGCGTATATTCGACCTTTTGCGGCGGATCATCATTTTGGTGTTCGAGAAATTGCTTGGATGTCAATTAGAGAAGATCTTTCACAAAATATAGAAGAAAGTGTGGAATTGTTAGTAGAATGGGCAAAAAGTGAAGATGAGAATATTCGCAGGTTCTCTGTAGAATCTATTCGTCCTCGAGGTGTATGGAGTAAACATATTGAAATATTAAAACAAGAACCTGAAAAAGCACTTCCCATTCTTAATTTACTTAAATTAGATCCATCAAAATATGTACAAGATTCGGTTGGAAACTGGTTAAATGATGCAAGTAAAACGAAACCGGATTGGGTAATGAACCTGTGTGAAGAATGGGAAAAGGATACTGACATAAAATCAACTAGTAGAATGATTAAAAAAGCTAAAAGAACGATTTTGAAAAATAAGTAATATGTAACTAATAGACTTGTTAGTTCTACGAAGGAACAATCAATCATGTTAAAAAAAGAATACTTTGAATAACTATGAGAAGAGCATGTATTGATCAATACATGCTCTTTATATTTTCTTTTATATCAGTGTTATTAATGAAAGGTGATCAAATTTTATTTCAAATCTAAACTTCCGTACTTTTTTATTGTAACTTTTATTCAAATAGTTTTGTAGCAACATGTACTTTGGAAAGTGAACCGTCTCTATTTCTAAAAATAATTTTATATTCACCGTCAGGAAGCCAATCACTCCAATTTATACTAAATTCACTTATCGCTTGTTCCCCTGGTTTTAAAGTTCCGTCAATCATCCAAGCACCTTTAGCGTTATATAAAGTATAACTAAAAGGAGAATCACCAGTATTTTGTACAAGAACGCTTAAGTTATCTTCATTAAAATAGTTGAAATTATAAGTGGTTGATCCGAAAAATGCAACGTCTTCGTTAGTTATGGCACGTTGTTCAATTTGAGAGTCTAGCTTAGTATCTTCGTTTGTAGCAAATGTCACATTATAACCTATACAAAAAGATAGCATAATAGCAGGAATCACTAGCAACTTTTTCAAAAGAAACACTCCTTATATTTCGTATTATGTATATAATAATTGAAAAATATTGAAATGTAATAGTTTAATGTAAAAATTTACAAATGTATATAATTATTTACGCTTATTTTAAATTACTGACAAAACATAAAGATTAAGTAATTGAAAAAAATATTGATAGAATTGAAAGAATATTTTATAATTTTAAATTATATGTTTGTTTCGAAAAACGGAATTCAAGTTCCGAAATTCGGAACAAGAGGGAGATAGAATGAGTATAAATAAAACGGCAGTTAAGACAATGGATATTTTGGAATTGTTTTATGAGCATGAAGAACTAAGTTTAACAGAGATGGTTCAGCTTACGAGTATGCCGAAAACATCTGTTTATCGTTTAATCGGCTCGTTAGAAGAAATGGAGTTTTTACAAAAAAACGAGAAGGGAAGGTATCGTCTAGGAGTCGTTTTTTTACGATTTGGTCAACTTGTTTCACAAAGGTTATCAGTAAGAAATATTGCGATCCCATATATGAAAGAGCTTAGGGATAGTTTAGGGCAGGCAGTTAATTTAATTATTCAAGATGGTAATGACGCGATTTATGTGGAAAAGATGGAAGGAGTTCAGCCGGTACGTGTGTATACGGCGGTTGGAAGACGAGCTCCACTTTATGCCGGTGCTTGTCCAAGAATTTTACTATCGTATTTCTCTGAGGAAGAGAAACGGAAATACATAGAGGAAACGGATTTAAAGCAGTTTGCAGATGGAACAATCGTGGATAAGAAGCAATTGCTAGAAGTGTTACAAATGGCGAAAAAGGAAGGACATACCATTAGCTACTCTGAGTTAGAAAATCATACTGCGGCTATAGCAGCGCCTATTTTTGCAAGCGATGGAACGGTTGTAGCAGGTATTAGTATTTCGGGATTAGCAATTGAGTATAGCGAAAGTAATATTTCATATTTTATCGCGAAGGTGAAAGAAACAGCACATCGCATTTCGAAAGAACTCGGCTTTTTGGCATAGAAAGAGGGAGTAGGATGAAATTTTCTGCATTAGGGGATCAAGCAATTATTGTTACATTTGGTGAAGAAATGGGGATGGATGTATACGAAAAAGTGCAACGACTATTTCAAGCACTACAGCAACATCCGTTTACAGGAATGATTGAATGCGTTCCGTCGTTTACTTCCTTAGCGGTCTACTACAATGTATACGAAGTATGGAAGCGAAATGAGAGAAGTGAAGGGTTATATAATTACGTTTGCCAATATATAAAAGAGCTGTGTGATTCGTATAAAGAAGAATTGAACCGAGATGTGAAACAGATTTCTATACCAGTTTGTTACGGGGAAGAATATGGACCTGATTTAGAAGAGGTTGCACATTATCACGGTTTGCAAGTAGAAGATGTGATTCGAATACATAGTGAAACAACATATTTTGTGTATATGCTAGGTTTTACACCAGGGTTCCCGTATTTAGGAGGACTATCAAAAGAACTAGAAACACCTAGAAAAGAAACACCACGGCTGCAAATCTCTCCTGGTTCAGTAGGTATTGGCGGTAATCAAACAGGTATTTATCCGCTTGAAACACCAGGTGGATGGAATATTATTGGCCGAACACCAATCTCCTTATTTAATCCGGAAGAAGAAACACCAACTTATATTCAAAGCGGTATGTATTTACGATTTATTCCAATAACGAAAGAAGAGTACGTATCACTTGAGGGGGCTAAGGAATGGATGTAGAGGTTTTGCATGCAGGAATGTTTACAACAGTCCAAGATTTAGGGCGATCTCATTATCAACAATACGGCGTACCTGTTGGCGGGGCTATGGATCAAAGTGCACTTCGGATGATCAATATGTTAGTTGGTAATGAAGAGAATGAAGCGGGACTCGAAATGACGATTATGGGACCGAAAATGTTAATAAAGAAAACGACGTTACTTGCGATTGGTGGTGCGGATATGGAACCGCTACTAAATGGGGAGCGTATTCCATTATGGCGTCCTATTTTAGCGGAAGAAGGTAGCATGCTTTGCTTTGGAAAAGTGAAAAGCGGTTGCAGAACGTATGTGACTTTTGCAGGTGGTATACATATTGATCGTACAATGGGAAGCAAAAGTACTTACATACGTGCTGCGATTGGTGGTATTGAAGGAAGAATGCTGAAAAAAGGGGATTATTTTCAACTTGGTACGCACTCAGAAATGGCGAATCGTTTCATTCAAGACTTACAAAAGGATGAGCGAATGAAAACGAAATGGGCAATTAGCAGCAGCGTACGACCAAAGTATAAGAAACATCCTAAGCTTCGTGTCATCACTGATTTTGAATATGATCAATTTACAGAAGAAAGTATACAGGCATTTTTTACGAAAGAGTATAAAGTATCTAATTACGCTGACCGTATGGGCTATAGAGTTGAGGGAGAAGTTTTAAATAGGATGGAAGAAAAAGAGATTTTATCGAGTCCGGTTACATTTGGGACCATTCAAGTTCCAAACGGTGGACAGCCTATTATATTAATGGCAGATAGGCAAACGACAGGTGGCTATCCGAGAATGGGAAATATCATTTCAGTAGATTTACCTCTTCTTGCCCAGCTAAAACCGGGGGACTATGTTTCTTTTGAGAAAATTAAGCTTGAAGAAGCGGAACAATTGTACATAGAAAAAGAAATAAATATGAATCTATTAAAGAAATTCATCGCTTTACGAAGCTGAAATTAGGAGGAAACATTGTGACTACAATCGATTTAAACTGTGATTTAGGAGAAAGTTTTGGAGCTTATAAAATGGGGAATGATGATGAAATTCTTCCGTTCGTTTCCTCTATAAATATTGCTTGTGGTTTTCATGCGGGTGATCCAACTGTAATGAGAAAAACGGTTGAGAAAGCACTGCAGCATAATGTAGCAATAGGGGCACATCCTGGTTTTCCTGATTTAATTGGATTTGGGAGAAGGAACATGAACGTTTCAGCAAATGAAGTATACGATTATGTTTTATATCAAATTGGTGCATTAGACGCTTTTGTGAAAGCAGCTGGCGGGAAAATGCAGCATGTAAAACCGCACGGTGCTCTATATAATATGGCGGCGACTGATTCGGAAATTGCAGATGCGATCGCAAAGGCAATTTATCATATGAACCCCAATCTATTACTTTACGGATTAGCGAATAGCGAGGCGTTTATACAGGCCGCGGAAAAATACAATATAACTCTCGTACAAGAAGCTTTTGCTGATCGTACGTATCAGCAAGATGGGACGTTAACAAGTCGTACGGAAGAAAATGCACTCATAAAAAATGAAGAAGAAGCGATAAAGCAAGTGCTTGAAATGGTGAAAGAAGGCTATGTAAAAGCGGTGAACGGAGAGAAAGTAGTAGTTCAGGCGAAAACAATTTGTTTACATGGTGATGGAGAGAAAGCAGTGCAATTTGCGAAGAAAATATACGGAACATTCGAACTTAATGGTGTTTCTATTTGTGCACCAAAATAAAAAATAGGGGGAAGTGCTGGAATGATTAAATTAATCGGGATACTACTTGTTGCAGTTGGCTTTTTATTTAGATTAAATACACTGTTAGTCGTTATGGTTGCAGGTATTGTTACTGGTATGGTTTCAGGATTAAGTTTTTATGATGTGATCAGTATGTTCGGTAAATTTTTCATAGAAAATAGATATATGTCTATGCCGATTATACTAACTTTACCGGTAATCGGAATTTTAGAGCGTTACGGTTTAAAAGAAAGAGCAGAAGCACTTATAACGAAATCAAAAGGCGCAACAACTGGAAGAGTCTTAATGTCGTATTTTACGATAAGAGAATCATCAGCAGCACTTGGATTGAATATTGGTGGTCATGCACAAACAGTAAGACCGCTCGTTGCACCGATGGCAGAAGGAGCAGCACAAGGTAAATACGGTAAACTGCCTGAAAAATTAAGAGAGAAGATTAAAGCAAACGCAGCAGCTGCGGAAAATACAGCTTGGTTTTTCGGAGAAGATATATTTATCGCGACTGGTGCGATTTTATTAATGAAAGGATTCTTCGATTCAGTAGGTATGCATGTCGGTGTGTGGGATATGGCGCTTTGGGGTATTCCAACCGCAATATCAGCACTTATTGTAAGCTGGATCAGGTTTAGAAGATTTGATAAATATATAGCGAAAACGATGACATCAAAAGAAAAAGAAGAGAAGGAGGCAATATAAAATGAACATCATTACAATGGATACAATTTATTACGTATTAGGTATAATCGTTGCCTTTATCGCTGTTCGTATCGCATTCGATCGTGAACATCCAAATCGATTTGGTTCTAGCTTATTTTGGGCGTTATTTGCAGTTACGTTTTTATTCGGAAATGTAATCCCTTCGTTTTATGTTGGCTGTATCGTACTTGCTATGGTCATGTTAGCTTCACTAAATAAAGTAACAAAATCAGAAGAGAAAGAAGTTCCAGTACAAGAACGTGTAAAACATGCTGAGAAATTAAAGAATAAAATTTTTATGCCTGCACTATTAATACCAATTTTTACAATCATCGGTACGTTAACGTTAGGAAAAATCAAATGGGGGAATGTTTCGCTTGTTGATCCAGATAAAGTAACGCTAGTCGCATTAGCGCTTGGGGCATTACTTGCATTTGTTGCGGCAATGCGTATCACAAAATCGAAAATAACAACGCCTGTGCAAGAAGGAAGCAGACTACTACAAGCTGTCGGCTGGGCTGTGATTTTACCACAAATGTTAGCAGCACTTGGCGGTATTTTCGCGAAATCTGGCGTTGGGCAAGTCGTTTCTGATTTAGTCGGCCAAGTATTACCGACAGAGTATCCGTTCGTTGCTGTTATGGCGTATTGTTTAGGAATGATGCTCTTTACAGTCGTAATGGGAAATGCATTCGCAGCATTTGCCGTTATTACTGGCGGAATTGGCTTACCTTTAATTGTACAAATGCACGGAGGAAACCCAGCAATTATGGCAGCACTCGGGATGTTTGCTGGATATTGCGGAACGCTGCTTACACCAATGGCAGCAAACTTTAATATCGTTCCGGCGATGCTTTTAGAGCTAAAAGATAAAAATGCAGTTATTAAAGCGCAAGTACCAATTGCTCTTTCAATCTTTATTATCAATATGTTTATTATGTACGGACTTGTATATCGTTTCTAATTAGGAGGGTAAAACTATGAAAACAGTATTACTAACAGGATTTGATCCGTTCGGCGGAGAAAGCATCAATCCAGCTTGGGAAGTCGCAAAAAGTTTGCACGAAAAAACAATCGGAGAATACAAGGTTATTAGTAAACAAGTACCAACTGTATTTCATAAATCAATACAAGTATTAAAAGAGTATATAGAAGAACTAAACCCAGAAATGATTATATGTATCGGACAAGCTGGGGGCAGACCAGATATTACGATAGAGCGTATCGCAATTAATATTGATGATGCAAGAATTGCTGACAATGAAGGGAATCAGCCGGCAGATGTACCGGTTGTAGAAGAAGGACCTGCTGCCTATTGGTCTACGCTTCCGATGAAAGCAATTGTAAAAAGACTTCAAGAAGAAGGCATACCAGCTTCCGTTTCACAAACAGCAGGTACATTCGTTTGTAATCATTTATTCTATGGTCTCATGCATGGACTAGAGAAACAGGGTAAGAAAATAAAAGGTGGATTTATTCATATTCCGTTTTTACCAGAACAAGCGAGTAACTATCCAGGCCAACCGAGTATGTCACTTTCTACTATTGGTAAAGGGATAGAATTGGCGATTGAGGTAACGACGATAGTTGAGGTGGATATTGTGGAAGTTGGAGGTACGACGCATTAAGTAGAATGAATTGTACAACACCTCCTGTAAACAACTGGTATAATAAGAATAGGAAAATACATAGAGGTGATTGTTGTGCAGCAATTTGAAGAAGTACGTTCAATTTTAGAGCAAGCGAAGAAAATTACAGTGTTAACAGGTGCAGGAGCAAGTACGGAAAGTGGTATCCCAGATTTCCGTTCAGCAAATGGATTGTATGCTGATGCGAATGTCGAGATGTATTTATCAAGAGGATATTATAATAGAAGCCCGAAAGAATTTTGGAAGCATTATAAAGAAATCTTTCAAATTAATACGTTTCATCAATATAAACCAAATCGTGGCCATCGCTTTTTAGCTGAATTCGAAGAACAAGGGAAAGATATTACGATTTTAACGCAAAATATTGACGGTTTACATCAATTAGGCGGTAGTAAACATGTCATTGATTTACATGGAACACTTCAAACAGCACATTGTCCGAAGTGTAAAGCGGGATATGATTTACAGTATATGATTGATCATGAAGTGCCTCGTTGCGAGAAGTGTAATTTTATCTTAAATCCAGACGTCGTTTTATACGGAGATACATTACCGCAATATCAAAATGCAATAATACGTTTATATGAAACAGATGTACTTATCGTTATGGGAACGTCATTAAAAGTACAACCTGTCGCTTCATTCCCAGAAATTGCAAAGAGGGAAATAGGGGCAACAACGATCTTAGTAAATGAAGAGTTAACTGGGCAAGAATATAACTTTGATTTTGTTTTTCAAAATAAGATTGGTGAGTTTGTTGAAGGATTGTCTTCGATTAAATAAGTTATCGAAAAAACTGAGGTATCCACCTCAGTTTTTTATTTGAGTAATCGCTGTATTAAACAACATGAAAACATTTCGATAATGTAGTAATCACATCTTTATAACCCATAAAAAATGTTTTGGTTGGCAAAATAGCAGAATAGGAAGAAATGTTTTCTTTAGCGAGTACACAGTCGTCATAAAGTAAGCTAATATGTAGCTGTTGTAAAGGTTCTATTTGGTTTTGATTTAGGTATAAAACTAAGTCATTATAAAGTTGTTCACTATAATCACTTACAGAATGTTCTAATGAAAGCTGACCTGCTATGCTAGTCCACCATACTTTAAAACTACATATTAACTCTTTAAAGGATTCTTCATTACATAAATGAGTGTCAAAAAACTTCTCATAAAAGATATGATTTTCTTCATAGAAAATTTGTAAATCATATTTGTCGTTAGCAATTTGTTTGCGAAGTGTATGCCATAATTCTTTGAAATTCGCTTCAAAGTCAGTAGAGAAGTTTAATTGTCTTGCTATGTAAGGAAATCTCAAATTTTCTTTTTTCTCTTTTTGGTTGAGATACATATTTTGAATATAAATCATAAAATTTAAACAATGTGACGTATTAGTATGTATTGTAAATGCATCTGTCATTTCGTTTTCTCCTTAGTAATGTCTTTTATTGATTTATTTCTTAAGTATACAAAGAAATGAAAACGAGGGGTATAAAAAACCAATTATTACGATATTTCTTTCAGAATAAAATTCATGTTATGACGTATTAAGGGGAATGGTAATAAATAGGATGTAAAATTAAAATACTGAAAATTAAATCTTTTATTTCTTTTATAATTAATATAAAATTCTATATATATCATATAAATAAATTTGATACATAATGGTTCTGTGTAGAAATGTTAATAGAATGAAGCGAGGGAGCGAAATGAGACAGAAAAAGGAGCAGAAGAAACAATCGAAAAAGAAAAAGACTCATATTCCTTTTCGGTTAAATGTACTATTTTTTATCGTCTTTCTTTTATTTTCAGCTATTATAATTCAATTAGGTAAAGTACAAATCATTGATGGCGAAACGTATAGAAATGAAGTGAACAAAAAGGAAGATGTAACGGTAAGCACGCCTGTTCCTAGAGGAAAAATGTTTGATCGGCAAGGTCAAGTGATTGTAAATAACAAACCGCTACGAACCGTTACATATACGAAAATGAAAGGAGTAGATTCGAAAGAAGTTTTACAAGTCGCAAGACATTTAGCGCAGCTAATTGAAATGTCACCAGAAGATATAGGTAAGTTAACAGAAACAGATAAAAAAGATTTTTGGATGCAGTTAAATGAAAAGCGTGCCGCAGCAAAAGTAACGAAAGAAGATGAGAGTACATTTAGGAAGCAAGAGATAGAAGGGAAAGAATTAGATGGAAAAGTAGAAGAGTTGCGCCGAGAAAGAATTACACAAGAAGAATTAAGTGAACTTTCAAAAGAGGATCTAGAAGTACTAGCAATTAAAAGTAAGATGAATGCGGGATATAAAATGACGCCGCAAATTGTTAAAAAGGATGTAAGTCAAAATGAATATGCAGTCGTAAGTGAAAGATTGGCAAGTTTGCCAGGAGTGGATACGACAGTGGATTGGGAACGTGAATACCCAAATGATAAAATACTTCGTTCTATTCTTGGTAGCGTTTCTACTGAAAATGAGGGGTTGCCAAGAGAACAATTAGATTATTATTTAGTACGTGATTATAACCGAAATGACCGTATTGGTAAGAGTTACATCGAGAAACAATACGAAGATGCATTACATGGAACGAAAGAACAGACTAAAAATATTACGGATAAAGCAGGAAATATTATTCGGACGGAAAAAGTGACCGAAGGAAAAAGTGGAAATAATTTAATGTTAACAGTAGATATGGAGTTACAGAAAAAAGTAGAAGAAAGTCTTGAAAAGAATTTACGAGCATTTCATTCTGCAGAGCCGATGATGGATCGTGCGTTCGTAGTAATGATGAACCCGAAAAATGGCCAAATTTTATCAATGGCAGGAAAGAAAATTGTAAATAAAGATGGTGGGATGCAAATAGAAGATTTTGCTTTAGGAACGATGACAAGTTCTTATGAGTTAGGCTCAACTGTGAAAGGGGCTACATTATTAGCCGGATATCAAACGGACACAATTAAGCCGTATACGCATTTCTTTGATGCACCAATGTATTTTAAAGGAAGTACGAAGCCGAAGAAATCGTGGAAAGAATTTGGTGATATTGATGATTTAAGAGCTTTACAAGTATCATCAAACGTTTATATGTTTAATACAGCATTAAAAATGGCTGGTATAAATTATGTACCAAACAATCCGTTAGACATTAAACAAGAGACATTTAATAAAATGCGCTACTATTTTAGACAGTTCGGGTTAGGTGTACCAACGGGTATTGACTTGCCGAATGAATCGATTGGTCAAATGGGTAGAACTGATAACATACCAGGTTTTTTACTTGATTATGCGATTGGACAGTACGATACATATACGCCGCTTCAACTTGCTCAATATATTTCAACGATTGCAAATGGTGGTTACCGAATGAAACCACAAATTGTACAAGAAGTGAGAGAGCAACCACATAGACCAGAGGATGTTGGAAAAGTTGTCCGGTCTATTGAACCAGTTATTTTAAATCGAGTGGATATGGACACTTCATACATTAATCATGTAAAAGAAGGATTTAGAAGAGTTTTTCAAGAAACTGACGGAACAGGTACTGCAACGTTTAAAGGATTACCGTATAAACCAGCTGGAAAAACAGGGACAGCTGAAACTGTATATGGTGGAGAAAGTGATATTGGAAGAGATGAAAACTATAACCGGAAAAAATGTTATAATTTAACTCTTGCCGGTTATGCACCATATGATGCTGATCCGGAAGTAGCTTTTTCAGTTGTTGTACCATGGGTGAATGATGACAAATCAGGAATTAATTCCGCGATTGGTAAAGAGATTTTGGATGCGTATTTTGAATTGAAAACGAAAAGAGCGGGTGGAAATCCAGTCCCAGTAGAGCAGCCGAACAAGGCCCAGTAAAAATAGTATCACTGCATGGAGACATATTGTGCAGTGATATATTTTTTGAGTTAAAAAGCGTTTAAATAAGGTGGGAATGGATATGAAAGAGGAGATTAAAAGAGGCTGGGGAAAATACATACTCTTCGTGTTTGTTTTGGTAGTAGCCTATCATTCTTTTACTTTATGTAAAGTGGAAGGGAAATCAATGCAACCGACTTTATATGAAGAAGACTACGTATTTGTAAATAAAGCAGCAGTACATTTTTCTAACTTAGAGCACGGAGAAATTGTCATTATAAAGGAAGAAGATGAGTCGAAATATTATGTAAAACGAGTAATAGGACTTCCTGGTGACGTAATTAACATAACGAATGGAACAGTATATGTGAATGATAAAAAGCAAGAAGAACCGTATACAAATAAAGATTTATTCAATAATACGCAAGTGTTTTATAACTTTCAAAAGACAAAAATCCCGCCAAATAAGTTATTTGTAATGGGAGATAATCGTGAACTTAGTAGAGATAGTCGAAATGGTTTAGGATATATTGAAGAAGATAATATAATAGGCAAAGTGGAATTTGTATATTATCCTTTTTCAAAAATGAAGATCATAGAATAAGTGGGGTAATACAAAACCCCACTTATTAAAGTTTCACTTTATCTTCTTTAAAAAACCTTTAGGGTTAAATGAAATGAAAAACTTATGCTTGGATTCATCGATTATGAAATTATTATTTTTAGCTAAAAACTCTTCAACAGCTTCCATTGGGCCAGGCCCCCAATCGGGAGAAACAGGATTTCCATTAATAGATGTATCCTCTACAATAATATAACTGCCAGTAGTAACGATAGATTTATAAAGTAAAAGTTCTTTTGCTACATGCTCTTTACTATGATCTGAATCTAAAATAACTAAAATCACATCATCAGGTTTACGCATACTTAATATTTTTTGCACAGCGGTTACTGAAACAGAAGAAGCTGTTAAATACGTAATACGATCATGGGATGGACGATTTGGTTGTGGAAATACATCGATAGTCAGAACGTGTCCTTTTCCAATTAAATCTAATATAGAAGCTAAATACAGTGCACTACCACCGTAAAAGGTCCCACATTCAATAATTAAATCAGGTTTTAATTCGTAAATGATTTCTTGATATAAAAAGAGGTCAGAGGGAAGTTTGGAAATGGGAACCCCGAGCCAATGTGTATCATATAACCAGACTCGACTATCGTAATATTGTTTTAAAAATTCGCTACTTAAGTTATCCATCTTGAACACTCCTTTCTGAAACGAAAGTTGTACAATATAATATGTAAAACATAATTATAAGGAGAATGTTTTTGAATAAAAATGAGCAAAACACCTCATTAAAAACCAATTGTGTGTATAATGAAAAATCTTTGTACAGCAAATTTAATCAAAATGCAGTGTAAATCTGTAGATGAGGAGGAAAGGAAATGATCGTATGTATAAGTACACAATTTGCTTCATTAGAAAAGGAAATGAAATACTCTTATTGAATAGAAATAAAAAGCCGAATATGGGAATGTGGAATGGTGTTGGAGGAAAAATAGAAGATAATGAAACGCCATACGAAGGAATAATTAGAGAAACGTTGGAGGAAACGGGAATAGAGCTTCCATGTGTAACGTATAAGGGGAATGTTATTTTTAAAGATAAAGACGAGTCTTGGCATAGTGAGGGAATGTATGTATTCCTTGCTGATTTGCCAGATGGAGTACATATGAATACACCGTTAAGTACGGCGGAAGGATTATTAGAATGGAAAGAAATTGATTGGATATTAGATGGTGATAATAGAGGTGTAGTTAGCAATTTACAAAGATACTTACCAGTAGTATTAACAGAAGAAAATCAGTTAGAGCATATATTCACATATGACAACCGGAATATTATTAATTATACAACTGTATTTTTGACAGAAGATGATGCGAACAAAAGGTATGAAAAACAACTCGTTTCTCAATAGGAAAAATATGAAAACAATCACTCTTATAATCTAGTAGATAATATTGTAATAGAGCAATCGGCTAGATAAGAATTGGGATGATATTACTTTTCTTATATTAACAGAGTAAATAAAGCGATTTGAAGGGGGGAACTCAAATTATGGCATTCAAAAACGAGGACGAACTAAATAAAGCTTTCGAGGCAGCTAAAGCGAGTTTAGCAATAGACGGTATGACCGTTACAAAAGAAATGGAAAAAATTATTAAAGCGAAGATAACAGGAAAGATAACGCACGAGCAACTTATTACATTAGCTGATGCGATTGCGAGACGTGAACGTACTTAACAATCTAGAAGCCACCACAAACTTTTGTTAAATAAACGAGAAAAAAGAGATGGCAGAACCATCTCTTTTTCATTTTCGTATACTCCATGATTAGCCACGAATCGCTTTAATAATAAAACGATGTTGCTTCACATCAAAATAACCTTTTTGTAAGATGATTTCATGTATACGATATAATTCTTCAAAATAACCTTCGACAGTAAAATCAGGAATTTGCCAAGGAATCGCTTTTAAATAATAGACGATAGCGCCAATATCATAAAAACGTTGAAAAGGAAATTCTTCTTTTGCTTCTAAAATAGTAAATCCATTTTCATTTAGTTCATTACATGCAGTTTCCAGAGACCAACTTGCAAATTCGCTATTTAGATGTATACCAAACTGCTCATTAAGTTCCGCACAATCGAGACCACCAACTTGTTGTGTAAGAAATATTCCATTAGGAGAAAGGATTCTTTTTACCTCAAAGGCAGCATATGATTCATGTTGATTCACAATGAAATCAAACTGACCATCTTGAAATGGTAAAGCAGTATCCTCAGTTACCTCTACAACAGTAACCCCTAAAGGCTCTAATTTCTTTCGAGCAATTGGCACGTTTGGAGCGTAACCCTCAGTCGCATAAATAGTTGACGGGAACGGTTGTAACATAGACAAAAACTCTCCGCCGCCAGTCCCCATATCAAGCATTGATTTTGCACGCTGCATAAGCTGGAAAGCAGTGCTGCCGTACGACCACGATAAAGGTTCGCTATTCATTCGACCAGTTTCTGAAATGAAAGAAAAATCCCAGCCGCTAAAATGTGTATTTGCACTTTCTAATAAAGTTAAAAATAATGGATCACGTTTCATAATTTTGTCCTCCTATTTTTTAACAAATGATATGATGAGAAAAGAAAAAGGGAGGACCTCTTATTAAAGTGAAGCGGTTTTACGTTTCGTGTTCGAATAGATTCATATAAATTTGCTCCTTGTGAGAATGGTTATTTATATATTCGGGATAATCGAGTGGAAATCCTTTGAATTTATTAGGGAAGGTGAGCGTACGATCAAATTTTGGATAGGGTATACAGTAAATCTACATTGTGCCAAGATATTTCACATTTCTATTACATAACAATAAAGTCGTACTGTTTATAAAAAAGTGGCACCGTTTTATCCCTTTGGATGTACTTATCTATGGGGATATTTTTATTAATAAAAGAAATAGATATATATACTGAATATAAAAACGTTTTAATTCTTTGAAAACATTCGATAATTTAGTATTGTTTATATATGGAATGTTTTATTTGTACGAAAAGAGGGTAATGGGCTAGATGAAAAAAATGAAAAATGTAATGTTGCTAGTGTTGTGTTTCTTATGTTTAAGTGGTTGTAATTATGAAGATGAAGATCAGGTGAAAAAATATGTGAAAAAAAAGCACGGAATTGATGTGATTGTAACACATTGGGGTGCTATACATGAAGGGAATATGGGACATACATATCATACTGTTCAAGCAAAAAACAATAAAAATATTCAATTTAGAGTAGAGGTAGATGGTTTCTTATATTCAAGAATAAAAGGGGATGAATATCAATACGGAAAAAAAACATATGAGGAATATAAGAAATTTAAGCCAATGCTAGAGGAAATGAAAAAATTAGGTTACGTAGAACCTGAAAATAAAAATGTTTTTCAATATATAGTGGATGATGATATAGAGGAGAAACCAACTGATGAGTTATTATTAACTTTAAAAACGAGTGACAAGATTGATTACAGTCAATTTGAATCAAAAGAATTAGATCGTTTATATGCTCTAATCCAATTCATTCAGAAGAGTAATAAAAAGATAACAAAACTTGAAATTGAGGATTATAATGGTGAATCTATAGGCCTCCCTTTTCATAATGTGCAAAAAGCTATAACGAAAGAAGAACTGCTTTTAACAATGAAAAACACCGTAAGTGGTTATTGGACATATTTGATTCAAACTGAAACAAAAGTAGGCCAAAGGTTAAATGAAATTCAAAATGATCGTTTTGTAATTGAAGATATTACTTGTTCACACCCGAAAGACGGCAATTGTCTAGAGTATGAATTGACTTTAGTTTTCAATGACAGTGAGATAAAATATAGAAATGATTCCTATGTAATAGAGGATTTGAGAAAGGTAGTCACTATTCTTAAAGAAGAACTATATAATAAGGAATTTAACATATTTTTAAGGAACAAGGATGGAACAAGTTATTCACTCTGGCTATCATCAGAAAAAATCAAGAAAAGTAATAACATAGAAGAGTTAGTAAAATAAAGGTATAAAGAAGAATTTTAAAGCACTTTTTACGTTTATAATTGCTTTATATAAAAGGAAAAAACGCTTATACTTCATTTTTGAAGCATAAGCGTTTTTGTTTAAAATACTTAAAAAGAAAAATCTTTTGGTAAAGTACCATTTTTAAGCACCGTTCGTAACCCATGTTTTATAATCCAAGGGTTAACAGGATACTGGTTATCGCGTAATTGCTGCAACCATTGAAAAACGAGTTCTTTATCTTCTTTCGTAATATCGTTAATATGATTGGCTACTGATTTTTGGACATATTTAGAAGGGTCATTCATTAATGGCTCTAAAAGTTTTAAATTGTTCTTAAAGTCACCTTTCAGAGCTCCTATTTTTTTAGCCCAAGGAAGTCTTGGTCTTGTACCTTCGGAAACTAATCTCCTAATGTGGCTGTTTTCGTCATGAATCCACTGTTGTAATATGTTTAGTGTATCTTCATGATATGTTTCAAGAAAAGGCCGAATGGCATATTCAGCAGTATTCCTTTTTGTTATTTCATACATTGCGTTGAATGAGGTTTCAAAATCGTTAAGCCCATATTTTTCAACGTATTTTGCAATAGGCATGTACATATATCCGTTTGTAAATGTGCCTACTTCTGTTGTATTTTCTGGTCCCAATGTTTTCAGTAATATATGTATTGCTGCATGAAAATCTTTTTGTAAAGCATTGTGTAATTCATCTGCAATTACTTCAATACGCTGCTTTAACTCTAAACTTTCAACTTTACATGTTACGGAAGATACGAAGTTTCTTTTCGAGAAAGTAGGAACGTGTTTACAAATAGAATCAGCCATACTTTCTGCTAATTCTTCATTAAATAAAAATTTCAACGGAACATATTTACCCATGTTTTCACCTCGGTGGTCAAATAAAAACAATTTTTATTTTTTAATCGACAATCCATAAACCAAAGTCTCACTCGGAGTCGTAATACTAAAACCAGTCGTCTTATAATCAAGTTTCACCGTATCACCAGTGTAGTCTTTCGTGAATGAATCCATTTGTACGATAAGCTCTGCATCTTCATATACAACGTCATCTGCATCATATGTATCCCAAATTAAATCCACATCAACGAAAATACTACAAGAGTTTGTCATTGTTCCTCTAATGCGAATGATCTTTTTGTCTTCACGTTCTAATCTATGTATAGCTGCTTTTGCTTCATCAGTAATACGAATGTTCATGGTATCCCAACCTTTATTTATATTTCCTTTATTATTGCAAAAACAGGAGCAATAGGGAAGGGAGAAGCATTGGAATAAAAAACGAGCAAACAAATTTGTTTGCTCGTTTTACTTTATTTTAGTTCACATTTATCAAGTGGAATCACTTTCGTTTTCTTCGTAAATTTATATCCTAACCATAGTACTAAGAAAAGTGGTAAACCGATATAAGAAACGAGTACACCGTTCCAATCGATTGATTCGCCCATAAATGCGCCGTAGTTTTGACCTAAAATTACGATGACACAAAGTGCAAATGCGAAGATTGGACCGAACGGGAACCATTTCGCTCTATATGGTAAGTCTTTTAAATCTTTACCTTGAGCGATATATGCTTTACGGAAACGGTAATGACTAATTGCGATTCCGACCCATGCGATAAAGCCAGACATTCCAGATGCGTTTAATAACCAAATGTATACAACACCGTCACCGAATAATGAGGCAATAAAAGCGATACTACCGACAATTGACGTTACGATTAATGCGTTAACAGGTACACCGCGGCTATCTAATTTACCAAGAAACTTTGGTGCTTTTCCCTGGCGAGCTAGATCCCAAAGCATACGAGTTGATGCATACATACCAGAGTTACCAGCAGACAGTACTGCCGTTAAAATAACAGCGTTCATAACAGAAGCAGCAAAGGCAACGCCCGCTTTTTCAAAAATAAGTGTAAATGGACTTACTGTTACATCGCTTGCAGCAAGGCTTTCAGTCGTATAAGGAATTAATAAACCGATAACGAGAATCGCAAGGATATAGAATAAAAGAATACGCCAAAAGATCGAGCGAATTGCTTTTGGAATGTTACGCTCTGGATCAGCAGTTTCACCAGCAGCTACTCCTAATAATTCAGTTCCTTGGAAGGAGAAACCAGCAGCCATAAATACACCGATAATTGCCATAATGCCGCCATTAAATGGTGCATCTGCAACAGTGAAGTTTTTAAAGCCAACAGATTCGCCGCCCATAATTCCAAAAATCATCATGAAGCCGACAATTAAAAAGATAATAATAGTAACTACTTTAATAAGTGCGAACCAATATTCAGATTCACCAAACCCTTTAACAGATAAATAGTTTAAAAGGAAAATAATAGCTAAACATAATCCACTCCAAATAAGAGAAGGAGTATCTGGGAACCAAAATTTCATAATTAATGTTACAGCAGCTAGTTCAGCAGCAATTGTAATGGCCCAGTTATACCAATAGTTCCATCCAAGTGCAAAGCCAAGTGATGGATCAACAAACTTTGTTGCGTACGTACTAAAAGATCCAGTAACAGGCATGTAAGCTGCGAGTTCAGCTAAGCTTGTCATTAAAAAGTAAACCATAATTCCAATTGCGGCGTATGCAATTAATGCACCGCCAGGACCAGCAGAATGGATAACACCACCGCTAGCAAGAAATAGTCCGGTACCGATTGTACCACCGAGAGAAATCATCGTAAGGTGACGAGATTTTAATCCGCGTTTTAATTCACCCTGTCCTTGTGTAGTTTGCGTTTTAGAGGTAGATTGATTTGTTGCGCTATTCATGTTCAACACTCCTTTTCTTGTAGGTTAGGAAGGAGCGGGGGAGAAAAATACAAAAAACCGCCAAAGGAATTTGGCGGAACGTTTCACAAATAACCACCCCATCATACCCTTCCGTTAAGATAGCACCCCACGTTTACACGGTAATTTTGTAAACGTGACAGTTCTGTTCCTTTCGGAGACAGCCCCAGCTTATACTTCCAGAGAAGAAATATAAACTTCGGCAACTTTTCCTTTCAAACGAAGTCAGGGACATTCTCAGTGTCTCGTCCGTTTTACTTTTAAAAGTCGCAACCTCTACCTCATCGGATTGATGAGGATTTTATATATTGCTAAGATTTTTAATATATGGCAATTGTAATGAGTTTCTGAATATATTGCAAGATATTTTGTTAGGAAAAGTCAAAAAATATCGGTTATTGTATAGGAAACGCTTGCAAAACTCCACCCGAACCTACTGTTATGTAACAAAAAATAAAGAAAGAAATTGTTATACAAATGTTTCGCAAAAAATATTGGAAAACCCTTTAAAAATAAAAGAAAATTCTGAAAATATAATTCGACATAACTATTAAAAGAGGATTATTCCTTAAATTCGTTTCAAAGAATAAGTATAAATTTGATAAATAGAATGAATATTCTTTTTATTTCTGATAAAATTGAGGTATTGTTTAATTGAAAAGGGGAAATCAACATGAAATTAGAAACAGAAAGGCTCTATATAGTGCCGTGTACAAAAGAGAGTATTCACGTTGCTAACGAGCAAGGATATAATAGTGGTCCACATATTGTAGGGCATGTAGAAAATATAAAGCAAGATAAGGATTTATTACCTTGGGGCGCGTGGTATGTCATTCGAAAAGAAGATGACATCGTTCTAGGTGATGTAGGGTTTAAAGGGAAACCAAATGAGGAACATACAGTAGAAATTGGTTATGGATTTATTGAGAAATATTGGAATAAAGGGTATGCAACAGAAGCTGTAAGAGAATTAATAAATTGGGCTTTTCAAACAGAACAGGTAGAAACAATTATTGCAGAGACACTTCTAGAAAATGATGGATCGATTCGTGTATTAGAGAAATTACATATGAAAAGAATTGGCACTACAGAGACAATGATAAATTGGAGAATGGAAAAATAAAAAATACCGCTCGAAGTATATCGGGCGGTATTTTTATCGTTATGGTAGCATTTGCTTTTGATCATTCGGATATCCGGCGGTCGATGCGTTAGAATGTTTGGAATGATTGCGAACAGCAATGAAAATAGAAATAATAACGACAAGACCAACTGCCACGTAAGAAAGTGAAATAATAGTTGGATCCACTTTAAATGTAGTAAGCAGTGTACGAATGTTTGTAAAGATAATAAGGCCACCAACTAATACGCCAAGTAAATGAGAAGGTACGATGCGCACTAACCACGCGGCGATTGGTGCCGCAACGATACCACCGAGCATGAGAGAAAATACCCAAACCCAACTTACTTGTTCCCAGCCAAGTGAAATGAAAAATCCAATTGTTGCAGCGAGTGAAACAGGAAATTCACTCGTATCTACAGAGCCGATAACTTTTCTAGCTTCGTTTCCTCTTGCTAAAAGTACAGGTGTCGTAATTGGACCCCAGCCACCACCACCAGTTGAATCAACGAATCCAGCGAATAAGCCAAGCGGAACAAGCTGTTTAGCAGACATACGTTTCTTTGAAGTGACAATTTGTTTTTGAATGATGAATCGTAATAAAATATAAACCCCTAAAGTAAATAAAAATACGGAAATGTACGGTTTAATTACATCGCCAGGTAAATTACTTAAAAAACATGCCCCAATAAATGCGCCAACTGCTCCTGGCAATGTAAGCCTGGAAACGGTATATTTATCAACGTTTCCAAATTTGATGTGGGATGCACCAGAAGCGGCGGTTGTAACGACTTCAGCTAAATGAACAGATGCGGAAGCGACAGCAGGTGCGATACCAAACATTAGTAAAAGTGAGGTAGATGTTACCCCATACGCCATTCCAAGTGCTCCGTCAATCAATTGAGCGAAAAATCCAATAATAGCAAAGACAATTAATTTCTGCATAAATAATCCCCCTGTAATAGTAAATGAAAAAGGCACTTTTCCCGTATGAGAAAAGTGCCTTTGGTTTTTCCAATCAGCAATAATTAAATTTGTTTCATTATAATACACATTAATCGTATAAATCAACTAGGTTTTAAAGTTTTTTGAATTGAACGAAATAAAAATAAAATATACAATAAAAGGATGGAGAGAAAGGGGAGAAAGACATGTTACGATTTGATCATCTCGTACACGCAGTGAATTGTACACCGGAGGAAGCGGCAAAGCAAATGCAGGAACTTGGATTTCATACTGTATTAGGCGGAGAGCATACTACTTGGGGTACTTGGAATAGTTTAAGTTATTTTGATTTATCATACATAGAATTTCTGGCAGTTCAACATGAAGAAAAAGCGAAAGAAGCAGAAAATCCATTAGTACAAGAAACAGTGGTGAAATTACAAACTGGAGAAGGTATGTTACAAATCGCAATTCGAACAGATGCCATTGAAGAATTAGCAGATCAGTTTAGTAAATACGGTTTACAAACGATAGGGCCATTTGAAGGGAAGCGTATGAGAAAAGATGGCCGCCTTTTAGAATGGAAAATGTTATTTGTAAAGCAAGAAGAAAATGGACCGAAATTACCTTTCTTTATACAGTGGAATGAAACAGACGAAGAAAGAAGAAATGATTTACGCAACATAGGGACAATCACTGAACATAAAAACAAAGTACAACAAATTGAAACGATTCATTACGCAGTGAAAAGCGTTCGAGAAACGGTGCGGAAATGGAAAGAAGTAATGGGGCTAACCGCAAGCTCAATCATACAAAATGAAGAATGGAATGCGGAGTGTCAAAGCGTATCATTCGGTGACATTCATGTGCAGTTTTGTGAACCGGTTGGAGAAGGGCTAGTACAAGAATGTTTGAAGCATCGTGGCGAATATCCATTTGCAGTGGAGTTTAAAGGGGAAAATAAACGAGAGCATGAAGTGTTAGGTAGTTTGTACATATATTGATAGAGGTGAATGTTTTGGAAGAAATGCTTAGAGAGATAGAGAGAAGACTAGAATGGCCTCGTATTATAAAGTGTACAGCTATTTCAAAAGGTTTTTCACATGAAGAGAAATATAAAGTTGAATTAGAGAATCGAGAAACATATTTTGTAAAAGTATGTGATGCTGTTCATTTTGAGCGAAAACATGAAGAATATACGTATATGAAACAATTAGAGTTATTACATATTCCAACGCCCAAGTTG
The DNA here is from genome assembly GCF_040459695.1 of Bacillus cereus group sp. RP37. Classification (NCBI taxonomy): domain Bacteria; kingdom Bacillati; phylum Bacillota; class Bacilli; order Caryophanales; family Bacillaceae; genus Bacillus; species Bacillus cereus group sp. RP37. The sequence continues at coordinate 2,385,326 of NZ_JARVHP010000001.1, forward strand.
ATTCATTTCATAAAACTTGAGGAACTAAATAAAGGTGTTCAAGTATTTGAATGGACCCAAGGTGTAAATGGTGAAGAAGGTTTAGGGAAGTTATCGGTGGAAGAACAGTATAATGCAGGAAGAAAAGCAGGGGAAGTGTTAAAGAAGATTCACTCACTAGAAAGAGAAAGTGCGAGTGATACCTGGGAAACGGTTCGATGGAATAAATATGAAAGATACGTAGAAGCGTTAGCAAACTATGAAATAGACTTCCTTGATTTAAAGCCAGTTTTAAGATTTGTAGGGGAGCATAAACAATTATTGAAAAATCGCCCTATTACCTTTTTACACGATGACTTCCATCCAGCAAATAGTATGATTCATAATAAGGAATTTATCGTTATCGATTTTGGTGGATATGATTTTGGCGATCCAATACACGATTTTTATAACGTAGCGATTTTTACTACAAGAATAAGCAAACCATTTGCGGTTGGACAAGTTCAAGGTTATTGCGGAGGCGAACCATCGCTTCATTTTTGGCAACTGTACTCATTATATGCAGCAATGACATTCCCAGCTGATATCGTATGGACAAACCGAAGTACGCCACATTTAGTAGATGATATGAAGGAAAGATTGAACGGAATTTTAGAAGATCATAATCATTTTTCATCCTATATTCCAAAATGGTATCAATCACAACATGAGGATATAATAAACAATAAGTAATGGAGGGATTTATATGGATAAAATAGCGGTAATTTCAGATATTCACGGTAATATTCCGGCATTAGATTCTGTACTGAAAGATATTAAAGTAAGAGGAATTGAGCACATCATTTGTCTTGGAGATCTAGTTGGAAAAGGTCCTCATTCTAGCGAAGTGATTGAAATCATTCGTAAAGAATGTGATGGAGTTGTAATGGGGAACTGGGATGATTTTATTACAAAACCGACTGAATTTCAGGCGTTAAAATGGCATCAAAAACAACTATCGGAAGAACACAATGACTATTTAAGAAACTTACCATTTTCAATCGAATTTTATATGAGCGGCAAACTCATTCGTATGTTCCACGCTTCGCCGAGAAGTTTATATGAAAGAATTCAACCACATGCCTCAAGAGAAGAACGGATTAGTATGTTCGAAAACAGTGAGCTCACAGAGAATATAGAAGGGGAAAGAAAACCAGATGTCGTTTGCTACGGTGACGTTCACCAAGCGTTCGTTCAAAATTTCAGAGGGAAAACGTTATGTAATGCTGGTAGTGTAGGTAATCCTCTTGAAATTACACAAGCGTCCTATTTAATATTTGAAGGAACTTACGATAAAAAAGAAGCAGCGAGCTTTTCCATTCAACTCGTACGTGTACCGTATGATATTGAATTGGCCATCAGGCTAGCAGAAGAACTCAATATGCCAGAGATTGAAGAATACAAACAAGAGTTACGCACTGCTTTATATCGAGGATTTAAGGGAAAATAAGCCAATCATAATATATCAACGATTTTTCAAATATATCTATCGTAACTTAAAATATATCAATGATTTTTTCAATATATCGACTTACCGACAAAAAGTGACATAAAATATTACTCATAATAATATTATGTAAATCGATTGCGGGAGGAAATACTATGAAACGAAAACAACGAATCAAAGAAATTGCAGATTATATTTTAAAATTAAATGTAACCCATCCAACAAGAGTTGGAGTAAGCGGTATTACAGCATCAGGAAAAACAACATTTGCAAACGAGCTAGCGGAAGAAATAAAAAAGCGAGGAGTAACAGTAACACGCGCCAGCATTGATGATTTTCATAATCCGAGAGCAATTCGATACGCGCAAGGAAAAGAATCTGCAAGAGGGTATTACGAAGATGCACACGATTATACAGCTTTCAAAGAAAGGTTATTAAAGCCTTTAGGACCAAACGGGAATTTACAGTATGAAACAATTTCTCATCATTTAAAAACGGATATCCCTGTACATAATGAGCCACTAGTGGCCACGCAAAATATGATATTAATAGTAGATGGAACGTTTCTATTGAAAAAAGACGTAGAGCATTTATTTGACTATAAAATTTTCGTAGATACAGATTTTGAGATTGCGAGAAAACGTGGTGCAAAGCGCGAGACTGAGGCTTTTGGAAGTTATGCAGAAGCAGAGAAAATGTTTTTGAGCAGGTATCATGCGGCTTGTAAAATGTATATAGATGAGCATAATCCGAAAAGTTGTGCGGATGTTGTATTTCAGAATAGTAATTTTGATGATCCGGTAGTTGTATTTATAGGAATTTAATACGGTTTATATAGAAAAAAATCGGGAAAGGGGATGTTTTGGGTGGATAAAAAAGATAATCCGAACGAATGGCCTGTGTGGGCGAATGAGTCAGTAGAGATAGTTAATGCAAATCCTGATTGGCAAGATAAAGGCCGATGTGAAGAACAGCAACTATATGAACTGCTTGCTCCTCACGGTATAAGCAAAGTAATACATATAGGAAGTACATCCATACCTGGTTTACCAGCAAAACCTATCATTGATTTAATGGCTGAAATAGACTCATTTGATAGAGTACTACATATTTCAGCGAAATTGGGCATATATAATTGGCATTATGTAAGCCCAGAATTAGATGAAAGACCTTGGAGAAGGTTCTTTGTGAAAGTTAAGAATAATAGGCGTGTAGCGCACCTGCATTTGATGGTTAAAGGAACTGAGCGATGGGAGCAACAACTTTTATTTCGTAACCGCTTACGAGAAAATCCACAATTAGTTTATGAGTATTCAAATCTTAAACAAGATTTAGCTAAAAGATTTAACCAAGATAGAGAAGCATACACAAAAGCTAAAACAGAATTTATTAAACAAGTTCTAAAATGATTTAAATTTTGATTGTAACTACGTTTGAATATAAAAGAAAAAACATACTTTATTTTATAACTTAAACTTACATGAAATGCATGTAAACAAAGTGAGAGACTACGATGCTCTAATGTATTTCCTTTTATTTATCATGATAAATTTTATATAATTGAATCAAGTTCATAGAAAGATAGGTACTAAAACGATTCTAAAAATCGACTTGATTTTATGAAAAAAATTAAAGGGAATAAGGAAAAAATAAGTTAATAAAGTACAAAGGGGACAGGAAATCTAATGAATGAAGTACTAGAATTAAAAGAAGAACTACTACAAATTAAAAATAATAATTATGCTGTACCAGAAGATGTAGATGCATATCCATATGCGCAGTGGATGTTAGATTATATCGGATCACCTGATGCTGAATTACGCGATGATTTAATTTATAGTACGCTTCATACATGGATTACAAGTGATGTGTTTAGACAAAAAGAATTACGAGGGTTAATGCTACAAGCGATTAGTCCTGATTATTTATTTTATAAAATTGGTGAAAAGGGCACAGACTCTGTATTTAAACGTGCATTCTCCGTATTAATTCCGCCACTTATTTTATCTGTTCATGAAAGAGAACCATTGTTATCTGAAGAGCAACTGTACAGTGTGGCAGAACAAGTGTTGGAATATGTATATTTAGAAGAAGATGTAAGAGGTTACGTAGAAGGAAAAGGTTGGGCACATTCTACAGCACACGCTGCTGATGCACTCGATGCGTTAGCACGTACTATACAAAATCGTGAGTTTTCATATGCGATCCTTGCAGCTGTTCGCCAGAAGGTTCGATTAAGTGAATACGTATATGTGCACTTTGAAGATGAGAGATTAGTAGCGCCAATTATGTCGTTACGCAACCAAAATATTTTAACTGAAGAAGAGTGGAGCAATTGGCTACATAGCATAGCAACTGTTGAAGACATCCGACATCCGCAGCATGCTATTTTAGTACAAAATATTAGAACTTTCCTAAGAAGTTTTTATTTCAGAGTTTTAGAGACAGAAGGTAGTACAGCCTTTACAGATGATATATTGGAGACTTTGAAGGATTTGCGTAGGTATTAAAAATATATCCAAATTAAGAGCAAATTACATAAAACCAACACCCCCCAACCATACTAATAAAATGTGTTGGAGGTGAATGTTATGGATGAAAAAGACTTTGAAAAAGTTTACAATGATTACTTACATCAAGGAGAAGAGCAAGTGCAATTTGAAGTAGACCATGAAGTCAATTCAGGAGCAGAACAAATTGTTGCCGTTCGTAAAAATGATGATGGGGATTTAATAGCTTTTAAAACAAGTAGCGGGAGAGAGTTAGATTATATGACTGCTCTTAGTGAAGCAAAATCAGGGAAGTTAGCTCATGTGGACGTATTTCATAAGTATGGTAGAGATATTATACGTAGTGAACCGGATGGCATAAAAGAAAATAACTTAGATAATTTACCTTCATTTTAAAAGGGTAAACCCCAAGAAGAGAATGTTCATTCCGATATTCTCTTCTTTTTTATAAAGCTTTCCCTACAAATAGAAGATTCATTTCTAAAGTGCAATCATACTTTTAAAGAGCGCTCTAAATTTCTCTTTATCTTCTGCTGTAAATGGTTTTGGTCCCTTTGTACGCTTACCGCTTTTTCGAACCATTGCACTTAAATACCGAGTTTGTAACAATTGTTCAATGTTTTCATTCGTATACTTATACCCTTTATGGTGTAGAACGATACACCCTTTTGCTAAAGCAAGCGAAGCAAGACCGTAATCTTGTGTTACGATTAAATCTTCTGTTTTTGCTAACTGCATAATCCGGTAATCTGCAGCATCTGCTCCAGAATCAACATAAATTGTTTCTACGCCTGTTGGCTGTTCTGCATTAGAATAATGAGAAAAGCTAGTAACGAGGGTAACAGGGATTTCTACGTTCGTAGCTTCGGAAATAATCACATCTTTTACAGGACAAGCATCTGCATCAACGTAAATTTTCATTTTTATCACTCCTATAACTAGGCTCGTGTTGATAATAATGGTAGATTTTTCTTTTGTCAAACGAGAAAGCTTTATTTAAAGTTATTTTCCACAAACCAAAATAGCCTCACGCAAACGAGAAATACCTTCCTCAATTTGATCAATATTCACTTTTCCATAAGATAAACGAATATAACCATCTTTCGCACCGAAAATACTACCTGGCATAAATGCGATTTCTTGTTTTAAACTTTGCATAATAAGTTGTTTTTCGTTTATCGGTTCTTTTAGTTTTCCCCATATGTATATACCGCCGGTCGGGTTTGAAAAAGAGATTTTGTCGTGAAGTTGCTCATTTAAGGCGCGAACGATAACGTCTCTTTTTTCTGCTAATTGTTTTCGTAACGGTACGATATGAGACTGAAATGGTACAGTTTCGAAAAATTGTTGCATAAGCCACTGTGGGAAAATGCTCATTCCTAATTCCATTTGGTGCCTTGCGTCGGATAACCTTTCTACTACAGACTGCGGAGCGACAAGCCAGCCAACTCGTAAGCCTGGTGCAATCATTTTTGATAAGGAATGTACATAAATGACTGTCCCATTTTCATCTATTGATTTTAAAGTAGGGCAAGGTTGTTTCTTTTCTAGCGTAAGTAGACTGGACGGATCATCTTCCACAATCGCAATTCGTAAGTCTGCGCAAAGTGATAACAGTTTTTTTCTACGGTTTGGATGTAGCATTGTGCCCGTAGGATTTTGGAAATTTGGATTTAAAAAGATCATTTTAATACGGTGCTTTCTATATAACTCTTGCACATCGTCTGGATTAATACCGTGTTCATCGACAGGTAATGGGAAAATACGAATACCTGCTGATTGGAATAACGGTAAGGAATAACAGTGCGATGGACTTTCGAAAGCGACAGCATCACCGGGATTTAATAAACATTGTACGATAAGGTGAAGTGCTTGCTGTGCGCCAGATGTAATCATAATGGATTGTTCAGTCGCTTCAACTTTTAAATATTCCTTCATATATTTTACGACCGCTTGTCTTAGCGGAAGATAGCCTTGCGGATGATCATAACTTAATGAATGCGTTAACGGTTGTTCTCGTAAAATCGTTTGTAGTTGCTCGTGAGGATAGAGATTACAACCGAGCTCTCCGTTTGCAAAATCTATAATATTTTCATTTTGTTGTACTTCTGCTCGAATATGGCGAAGTAGGGGTAAGTTTGGTAAGAAAGTACCACCTTCTACGAAATTTCTCCAGTTCGGCGTTAATGTTGGAGAAACACCCCACATATGTGTACTCACACGTGTACCTTTACCAGTCGTACTTTCTACAATTCCCATAGCACGCAGCTCATTATAAGCAGTCGTTACCGTACTTCGGTTTACATTTAATTGCGTAGCTAATTTCCGTTCTGAAGGGAGGAAGCTTCCAGGAGGAAGTTCTCCGTATGTAATACGTTTTTCAATAAAGTCAACAACTTGCTGATAAATTGGGATTTTACTGTCGTTATCTAGCTTCCATTCCATACAAACGCCTCCGCATCTCTTATATACATTCAGTATAACAAATTGGCTGGGGAAAAAAACAGCCAATTGGACGGTGCTATATCCAGCCAATTTTACTATGCTAAATATGGAAGGGGAGATTCGGATGAAACGATGGCAAATGGAGTGGCTCCTAGTATCAGTAGCATTAGTATGGGGAGCAAATTATACAATTGGAAAGTATGGCGTGGCATATATGTCATCCATTCAATTTAATAGTTTACGATTTTTAGTAGCATCTCCGGTATTATTACTTATTACATTTATGATGGAACGCTCATTACGTATTGAAAGAAAAGATTGGTTACGATTAATAGCAGTCGGTATCGTTGGTACGGCAATGTATCAAACGATGTTTATGCTATCTGTGAAATATACTTCAGCAACGAACGCCTCATTATTAATTGCGATGTCACCTATTTTTACAGGGATATTAGCAGTATTACACAAACAAGAACGTTTTTCGATGAAAGTTCAAATTGGTTCAATCGTAGCGTTTATTGGTGCAGCATTCGTTTTATTAACAGGGCATACAGGAGGAGCTACTTACGAGTATGCGTGGCTCGGAAATATAATTGGATTAGTCGCAGCAATTGCTTGGGGATGGTATCCAATTTTAGCACAACCTCTTATTACAAAATACTCCGCAATGAGAGTGACTTCATGGTCTACTTTAATTGGAATTGTACCGCTTGTTATATACTGTTTATTCAATGTAAACACATTAACGTGGCCAGTAGACATGCCAAGCTGGGGTTCTCTAGCATATTCAATCATCTTTGCGACCATCTTTGGGCTAGCAATGTGGTATGTTGGCATTAGTCAAATAGGTTCAACGAAAGTAATGGTTTATATGTATCTTGTACCATTGTTCGCAGTTATCTTTGCGGCAGTAACAATTGGAGAGCAAATTAATATGATGCAACTCGTTGGCGGACTTATAATTTTTGTGGGTCTATATGTTGTAAAAAAAGGCGGAATCAAAAAGCCTGCTCTTAATTTGAAAAAGGTAAGTTAACAGTAAAAATGATCTCTTTCATATAGAAGGAGATCATTTTTTATTTCGTAATAAAAGCGCTTGTTCAACCGCCCATTTTTGATGATCGTGAATGAGAAGCTCTACAGCATGTAAAGGAGACATCCACCTTAGAACATGATCCTTCTCACAGTTTTCAGTTTGTTTCTGCACCATGTTCGCAATGTAAAAGAACCCATCATTTAAATAATATGTATCTTCCTTTTCAGCATAAAAATATCGCATTGCATTACCGATATACTGTTCAATTTCAATTGCCCATCCTAATTCCTCTAGTAATTCACGATGTATACATTCTTCTTTTGTTTCATTACCTTCCATACCACCGCCGGGTAAAAAGTAGCATTCTCCTTTTTGGATAACAGCTATCTTTGAAGAAGATGATTGAAAAATAATCGCATAACAACTAGGTCTTAATACATATTGTTCAGTAGGCTTTTTATAACCAAAAGTAAGTTTAGACATCATAAAACACTTCATTTCTCTATAAAATACATAAAAGGAATATTAAGGTAAGTGCAGAATTATATAAGTATAATCTTATGAGATTGGAGTGTTACCAAAATGATAAATCGAAAATGTTCAAGGTGTAAAGAAATAACAGGTGCGTTGCACAGTGGTAAAAAAATTAAGGAAGAATTTTTGTGTGAAGACTGTTTGCAAAAAGGAATTGCGAGTGGGGAAATCGAATTATCACAAGTGGAAGAAAAACAAACTTCATATCTTTCTATAAAAATATTAAAAATAATGAGTGTGATTTATTTAATAGGATCAATTTTAATGGCTTTTTCTGCTGGATCGCTTATACATGATCCAGGATTTGGAGAAGTATCAATTTCAGGATCAGGTGCAGTTGGTGTTATTATTATTGGATCCATATTCCAGTCGGTACTTGTATTTTGCGGTATTTGGGTATTCATCCTATTAGTAGAAACAGTCATTAAAATTTATGAAAAAATGAAGTGAGTGAGAGGGAGAAATACATGCGAGTAAGAAACATACAAGGGGAAGATTATGTAAAGATTCATTCTGTTTTAAATGATTGGTGGGGCGGGAGAGACATGGCGGACATGTTGCCAAAATTGTTCTTCGTTCACTTTCAAGAAACGAGTTTTATCATTGAAGAAGAGGGAGAAACATTAGGTTTCTTATGCGGATTCTTTTCACAAACGCATAAAGAGGAAGCGTACGTTCACTTTATCGGTGTAAATCCGAAGTATAGAAGAAGAGGAATCGCATCAACATTGTATTCATATTTCTTTGATATCGCCCGTGCAAATAACCGTAAAGTTGTAAAAGCAATCACATCACCAGTTAATAAAAAATCGATACAGTTTCATAGGGAGATTGGCTTTCAAATTGAAGCTGGAGATGATGAGATAGAAGGTGTATCGGTACATACAAATTATGACGGGAACGGCGGTAGTAGAGTTTTATTTTTAAAGCATGTGTAAAAGTAGGCTAGCGCCAAGTTAGCCTTTTTGTTGTGAGGAGGCAAGGATATGGAGAGTTCTCAAAGTAGAAATGAGTATGTAAGACGCATACATACAGTTCAAGATTATATAGAATCAAACATAGACAGTTCACTATCCATTGAAGAGTTAGCGGATATAGCAGGATTTTCGAAGTATCATTTTCATCGGATTTTTAAAGGAATAGTTGATGAGCCATTATCTCGGTATGTGAATCGCTTGAAACTAGAAAGGGCAACACATCTACTTACATATCGAGCAGACATGACGATTACAGATATTGCGTATCACTTCGGATTCACAGATTCAGCTGTTTTCTCCCGAACATTTAAAAATTATTACGGTGTAAGTCCGTCTCAATATCGAAATGACAATAGCAAGAATTGCAAAGACGTAAGCAGAGCTTCTCAATACAATGAATGTAAGAAGGTTCGAGGTAATGTTGAAATTGTAACAGCGGATGATATAAACGTCGCATACATAAGACATATTGGTACATATGAGGAGTTAACTATAGCTTTTCCAGAAATGATAGAGAAATTATTTTATTACGCAGCGGAGCAAAACTATCATGTATTTGGGGATACGAAAGTATTAACCATTTACCACGATCATCATGAGTTTACTGAGGATCATCATTTAAGAACAAGTTTATGTATAACAATTCCGGATGCGTCCGCAGTAAAAACGAGTGATATTGGAATAATGGTAATACCTTCTGGAAAGTATGCAGTAGGGCATTTTAAAATATTCCAGGATGAATATAAAGGAGCATGGGATTTCTTATACGGTGAGTGGCTTCCAAATAGCGGATATAAACCGAGAGATTCGTATCCTTTTGAAGTATATAAAAATGATCCCAAGCAGCATCCCGAAGATAAACATATAGTTGATATATATGTACCTATCGAACCTTTTTAATCATAGGTTAAAGGGGAAAGAATAATGAAAACTGCTGAAAAGTTAGATCAAATTATAAAAGAAGAATATAAAAATATGAATGGTATGTTAGTAGTGCAGAAAGAGAATGTTATTTTTGAAAAATATTATAACGGACACGGTCCAGATGATGCATTTCATGTAGCATCTGTCACAAAAACGATAATCTCTGCGCTAATTGGGATATGTATAGATAAGGGTTATATAAAAAGTGTTGATCAAAAAGTAATAGAGTTTTTTTCGGAATATAATTTTCACTCAGCTGAAATAACAGTACGCCATCTTCTAACAATGACAGCACCATATCCTTTTGTAGACTGGCAGGAACCGTTAGAAGAACTATGTACACAAGAGGATTGGGTACAGTATACACTTAATAGAATGGGGAACGGCGGAGAAATCGGATTTTTTAAATACTCATCTGCAGGAGCTCATGTACTATCAGCAATTATTACGAGCGCAACAGGAAAAAGTGCTCGTGAATTTGCAAACGAATACTTATTTCAGCCACTCGGCATGAGAGAAATTCCAAACTACAATATGAAAGCATTTGGATTCGATGACTTATTCGGAAAAGATGTAAAAGGATGGGTTCACGATCCAAACGGTATTTCAACGGGCGGATGGGGACTAACGTTAACGATTAGGGATATGGCTAAGTTTGGACAGATGTATTTGAATGAAGGTATTCATAATGGAAAACAAATACTATCAAAATCATGGATAAAAGAATCAACAGAAATGAACCAAAATCAATATGGTTATTTATGGTGGTTACGAGAAGAAGATGGAATCTTTTCATACTGTGCTATGGGTGATGGTGGGAATATGATTTGTTGTGTACCGGAGAAGGATTTGGTTGTAGTAATTGCTTCTGAAGTTATGCCGAATGCACGGGATAGATGGGAATTAATTAAAGGGTGCATACTTCCTTATTTAAAAGATTAAAATGGTTATTTTTATAAAAATAAGAATGAAAGGTTTAGTTAAACTTGTTTTGTTCTCCATGATAGAAAAAAGTGTTGTGTTAACAAAGTTATGTAACTAAGATTATAAAACTTCAACACCTATACGATTATTAAATAATTGCAAGGTGTTGAAGTACTTTATAATCTATTAAAGCTGCTTTCAACTAAAAGAAGAAACATCTTTTTTCTTAGCTGTTTAACTATTTTTTAACTTTGTGAAGTATAAGATACATCGTGCCCAGCACAATTGCTAGTAAGGTAAATTTGATTAATTCTATTAGGCCGGCATCCCACTTGTTTTGTACTACATCTGTTAAATAAAATACATTAAACATACCATGTAAAATTGCGGGTGATATTACAGAACCACCATATTCTCTCGTGTACGTCAAAATTAAAGACAATATAAATAATAAAGAGAGATAACTTAATATTCCTACAAACTGAAACTCATAATTTTTATAAAAGATAGCTACTGGTAAATGCCATGAAGACCAAAGCAAAGCTATAATAATAGCTGTTTGCATAAATGAATATTTTTTTCGTAAATAGAAATGAAAATTCCCTCGCCATATAATCTCTTCTAATAATGCAGATAAAGATCCAATTGTAAGACCAACGAGCAAGAGAAATCCTAATTCATTCCAATGATGATATAAGAACTTTATATCATAAATATAAAAATAAAAATGGAGACATAGCCCTAGAAGTAGTGGAAATAATATGGAGAAAATTAGTGTTTTTATTTTTGGGCGTGAAATTCCAAATGTATGAACTATTTTTTGTTTCTTATATAATGTTTGATATGAAATAACCGCTAAAAGCGGAACAACCATTGTAAACCCCAAATAATTACGACCATTTTCTATGTTCAGCAAGATGATATATACAAGTGATGTAAGAAAATAAATACATAATGTTGAATGATAAACTATGTGTTTATTAATATTTTTCACCTGCCTAAGTATGTATAAGTGGTTAATCGAATATCCGATATTTTAATTATATATGAAATGGAAATCGACAGAATGAATATTTCCATATTATTGTTTTTAAGATAGAAAAAGTGTCGAAATTGCATATATTGAACTTGTAGAAAAAAATAAATTATCCCCCGTAACTTTTCACAACAAAAAATCGTTAAACAAAAGAATAGATTTTTTATTACGAATGGGGGAGAACCATGAAAATTCTAATACTAGGCGGTACACGATTTTTAGGAAGAGCATTTGTAGAAGAAGTTTTGAACAGGGGGCACGAGGTTACAGTATTTAATCGTGGAACAAACAAAGAGATTTTCCCTGAAGTGGAACATTTAATCGGTGACAGAAATGGTAATGTATTAAGCTTAGAGAATCGAAAGTGGGATGTTGTCATAGACACGTGTGGCTTTTCTCCGCATCACATTCGGAATGTTGGAGAAGTATTAAAAAATCATATAAAGCATTATATATTCATCTCAAGTCTTTCCGTATATAAAGACTGGATTCCACATGACATAAAAGAAGACTATATATTACAACCTGAACCGACGGAAGAGCAAATAAAGGCTGTAGAGAATGGTGAAGTTTCTCCTTATGAGCATTATGGTGCGCTGAAAGTATTATGTGAAAAAGAAGCAGAGAAGTATTGGCCGGGGCGTGTTTTACATGTAAGAGCAGGACTTCTTTCAGGAATGTTTGATTATACAGATCGACTAACATACTGGATTCAGCGTGTTGCAAAAGGAGGTAAAGTGTTAGTTCCAGGAAGAAAAGACCGTCCAGTGCAGATGGTTGATATAAAAGATGTCGCGTGCTTTGGACTCAACATGGCAGAAAATAATAAAGCAGGTACATTCAATATAACAGGTCCGAATGATAAATTGACGATGGAAGAGCTATTAAATACGTGTAAAAAGGTTACGAATAGCGATGCTGAATTTGTTTGGGTAGACGAATCGTTTATGAGTGAACATAATGTGCAGCCTTGGACAGAAATGCCTTTGTGGATTCCAGAAACTTTCCCATTAGATGGTGAGACGAAGCCGTGGAGAGGCGGGTTTTCTATTTGTATCGAAAATGCGGTTAATGAAGGGCTTACTTTTAGAAGAATAGAAGAGACCGTTACAGATGTGTATGAGTGGATGGAGAGTACGGACGAATGGAAATTAAAAACAGGTATTTCAGGCGAGAGAGAGAAAGAATTGTTAGAAAAGTGGAATGGATAGTTTTTATAGATAATAGGAATGGATAGAAATATGATAGGTCAATTAAAAAAGGTTAGAAAAAGAACGATAATTTCAACTGTAATAATGCTCTTGCTAACTGTCATTCTCGTAAGAAATAGTACGTGGTATATCTCTCGTTCCTTTTCTTCTGAATTTTTTCAATTGCCGATGCCTTTGGATAGTAAAGTGATTAAAGATTATGAAGCGGATGAGAAAAATTGGATTGAAATAGGGAATGGCGGTTATTGGGAAGTGGTAGCGAATCGAGTTATAGAAACGAAGCAATCGAGGGCAGAAGTAATCTCATTTTATCAAAAAAATAGGGAAGTTAAAGTATCCAAATTCTAACGTGGTCGGTGTAGAAATTCAGCTCTATTTTAAAGGTGATAGTACGGTAGTAGAAACCGAAAAGGGAAATTATTACCGAGATAAGACGGGAGATACTCGTTATGTAAGTGAATATGCTATTAGAGATATAAAGAAGGAAAAACAACCAAATGATCCAGAGATGATAACATATGTGATACAAGTACATACCCAATTTGATTATTGGTATAAACTTGATTGAACATGAAGAATTATAGGAGGAGAAAAGATTATGTGGAAAAAACACCATTCGCAGTATTTCATCAAACTTAAGTTTAAAAAATCCAGCTATAAAGGCTGCACACGCCGAAGTTCAAAAAAATTTGCAGGTGGAGTTACCGAATGATTTATATCAATTATTACAGGAAACAAACGGTATAGCTGGTGAATACGGAGACTTTATTTGGGATGCTTCAAAAATTAATACTGAAAATATGAATATGAGAAATATAGTTGATTTCAAGGATTTATATATGCCTTTTGACTGTTTATTATTTTTTGCTGATGGCGGAAATGGTGATTTGTTTGGCTATTCCATTTTGAATGGGATAGTGCAAAGCGATGATATATACGTATGGAACCATGAAAATGATAGTAGAACGTGGATTGCTCCTTCGTTAGAAATTTTTATGGAGTGGTGGGAGAGCGGAAAGATAACAATTTAAACATAGTATTAAGAAAAAACGCCTTGTTACTAAAGAAACAAGGTGTTTTTCGTATGTAAATTTATAACTCAATTGGTTCTTCCCCGTACATTTCCCACAGCTTAGAAAACATATTTTTCAGTCCTTCTTCGTCATCCTCATCCTAGTCTAACTTGATATCAACTTCCTCAAATTTTTCTTCTATTTCAAACTCTTTCTCTTTCACACTATCAGTTGTGCCAATTTTTCTGTAAAACACAACGAAGTCTTTATCCTGTATTAGCTAGTAGCAAGACCTCCACCTCAAAATCCGGCTAATACAAGGAAGGCCCGTATAAATAAGTTGTATTAATTACATTATTAGATTGTGTTTGTAACTATATTTTGGAAATTTTCTGTTGATTTGAAATGTGCGATAGTATATATTGTATATAAAGTATATATACAATATTTTTCAAAAGAGGTATTTGCATGCAAATCATTATTAAGAACACTTCAAAGGAACCCATTTACGAACAAATTGGACTCCAAATAAAAAAACTTATTTTACTAGGTGATTTAAAGCAAGGAGATGCTCTTCCTTCAATGCGTCAGTTAGCAAAAGATTTAAGAGTAAGTATTATTACAACGAAAAGAGCATATGAAGAACTGGAAAAAGATGGTTTTATTAATTCGATTGTCGGAAGAGGGTCCTTTGTAGCAGAACAAAACATTGAAACTATGAAAGAAGAAAAATTAAAAACAGTTGAAGAAAAGTTATGTGAAGCGATTCAAAATGCTAAGCAAATGGATGTTTCTTTAAATGAGCTAAAAGAAATGCTTACAATTTTATACGAGGAGGAAAACTCTTGGAAAACGTAATAGAACTTCAAAATGTCAGTAAATCTTTTAAAGGGTTTCAAATAAACAATTTTTCGATGGAAGTAAAAAAAGGATTTGTTACGGGTTTTATTGGAGGAAATGGATCAGGTAAATCTACAACGATTAAAATGATTATGAATCTAATAAACCCGGATAGTGGAAACGTCTCCTTATTTGGCATGAACTATTCGACTGATGCGAAACGAATTAAAGAAAGAATTGGCTTCGTTTATGACGATAATGTGTTTTATGATGAACTCACATTAAAGGAAATTACTAAAATTATTGCGCCTGCTTATAAAAAATGGGATTTTAACCAATTTACATATTATAAAGATCTGTTCGAATTACCATTAAATAAAAAAATGAAAACATTCTCCAAAGGAATGAAAATGAAAGCCTCTCTCGCAATTGCCCTTTCACATCATGCTGAACTAATTATTATGGATGAACCTACATCTGGACTTGATCCTGTATTCAGAAGAGAATTATTGGATGTTCTACAAAATATTATGCAGGATGGAGAGAAAACTATCTTTTTCTCATCACATATTACAACGGATTTAGACCGCATTGCCGATTATATTACATTTATTCAAAATGGAAAGCATATTTTCACAAAAGATATTTATGCCATTGCAGAGGATTATGTTTTAGTCAAAGGACCACTAGATTTGTTAAAGTTTGATACTGAGCGTGAATTTATTTCTGTACGTAAGGCAAATACAGGTTTCGAGGGATTGATTGAAAATGCACATTCTATCGAAAACTTATTTGATAAGGATGTGGTGATTGAAAAACCAAGTTTAGAGGATATTATGTATTTCATGAAAAAGGGGGATTCAAGATGCTTAACTTAATTAAAAAGGATTTGATTTTACAAAAAACTTTCTTGCCTGCTTATCTCTTATTTCTAGTTACCTATTTGTGGGCCGGCATGGATGTAGCATATGTCATAATCATTTGTAGTGCCGTTTTTGTAATTAACACATATCAATCTGATGATAAAGATAATGCTAATATTTTAGTAAACTCATTACCGTATACTAGGAAGGAAATTATAAGTTCAAAATACGTTGGAACCTTACTTTTTACAATAGTAATTATCCCATTTTGTTTAGTTGGAAAATATTTTATTTTAGACAGCATGGAATTTCAACTTTCCTTAGAAAGTTACATACTAGGCTTCTTGGCAGTCATGCTGATAACAGCATTTTACATCCCATTTTTTGTTGCATTTAAAGTGAAAACACTTGTACCAATTTTTATATTTTTATCTATTGGAGTTATATATTTAATGCGAAATACTCCATATTTATTAAATAAATATGCTAATGGCGTACTGACCTTTTTAAAAGAGATTTCAGATTTGAAATTATTTCTTTTATTTGCTGTCATAGCAGTGGGGTTCTATGGGGTTTCATGGATATTATCTATTCGTATCTATCAGAACAAGGCTCTTTAATAGCAAGTTCTAAAAGGAGGGTGGTTTAAATGACATCAAAAAAAGAGCGTCCTAGTCGAATACGAAATTGGCTGAAAACTATTGGAGCATTTTTCGTTATGCAACTAATTTTTATCATCCTTGATATGAATTCGTGGATACCGAACTTCAAGGAAGGAGGAGTTGGGGATCGTCTCGTTAATTCAGAGTTCTTTACGGAATGGTTCGCTCCTTATAAAACAAAGCAATTTAATGTACTAACGGCAGTTATGGCTATTTTATTATTCCTAAATGTAGTAACAAGTGCAATAAAAGACGCTTTTTCTAGAAAAAGAATTAATTAGCACATAAGTTGACCTTGCGTCTTTTTAATAATGTCTTAACTATATTTAAAAACAACAGGAAAAAAATAAAAACTCCACTTATTGATGTTTCACTTTATCTTTTACAATGATTCCTTGAAAATTATTTGATTTTTCAGTTTTGTATATTGATAGAGATGCATTCGTCCCCCATAATACTTCCAAAGTGTGCGCAGTAATTGTGACATATGTATTTATACTTGTGATGACAAATGATGTGTATTGTTTTTGGAAAGTTCGAAAATTATTGAACGAACTAGAGAAATTTAGTAATCTTATTTGTACAGCACATACAGATTAGTTTTGTAATGGTTCGATATTTAAAAAATATGTAAGGGGGAATGGGTGTGGATCTTACGTTTAAAGTAGAGGAAACATGTTTTAATTACCGTGTCGGAGCAATTTGTAAACATGATAATAAAATCCTTATTTTGCAAGGGGACGGTGAAGATTTTTGGTACGTACCGGGCGGACGAGTGAAAATGCTAGAAAATAGTGAAGATGCGTTAAAACGGGAGCTGGCAGAAGAACTAGACGTACCTATTAAAGTGAAGAGATTAATATGGTCAGTAGAAAATTTCTTTATACTTTCTGAGCGAAAGTTTCATGAGATTAGTTTTTATTATGAAGTAGAGCTACATGAGTTACCTGCAAATGGAGCGGATCAATATATTTTGGAAGAAGAGGGTAGATCGTATTTGTTTAAGTGGGTGCCGGTAGAAGAGTTAGAGGTATATAATTTACAGCCTGCGTTTATAAAAGAAAAAGTAAAGGATATAGCAGTTCATACAGAACATATTGTTTTGCAAAAATAAACGTATTCGGAGGGGAAAAGGGTGAAGGGGACTAAAAAAGAGATACATATAAATGACAAAGTAATTCATTACACACATATCGAAAAAGGTTCTAGTAGGGTTTGCTTTATGTTTTCAGGTTCAGGATATAATTATGATAAGCCGTTATTCTATTATGCAACGATGTTAATGCTAGAAAACAAAATTGATGTTGTACATATTCACTATTCCTACGACAAACAAGTAATGAATAAACCAATAGAAGAAGTAACGAAAGTAATGATGGATGATATTAATCCTGTAATGAATGAAGTGTTGAAAAATGGACGCTATAGCAATTCTATGTTTTTAGGGAAATCACTTGGAACAATTCCGATTGCAAATGATGTAATGAAGAGAGAAGAGTTTTTACAGTCAAAAATGATAGTACTGACACCTTTACTAACTTTTGAATCTATTTTTGATTCTATTTTACATAGTAGTCACGAAGGGCTTTTAGTAATTGGGGATAACGATCACCATTATAATGCAAATCAAATGAATCAGTTATATAAAACAAATTTAACGATTGATGTTGTTAAAAACGCAAATCATTCTGTAAATGTTGGGGAATATGAAACAAAGAATTCAATTGAAGCGATAGCAAATATAATAGAAAAGCTTAAAGAAGTTGTTAGGAAAAACTAACTTATCAATACATGCAAAAAGAGGTGCGAATTGCACCTCTTTTACTTTAATAAGCCTTCAGCACATGAAGCAAATAATCTTTCCGGTTCAGCGGATTATAATCAACACGTTTTCGAGTAGGGAAGGGAGGCTTCAGCTTTGTGAAACCAGCTGGATTTGTTGTGAAGATACCTTCTCCTTCAGTAAATGAATGAAGCATTCGTTTAAAATTCTCTGTTTTCGCAACAGGTAATGACCCTGTTAACTGGTAAGAATTGTTATTGAATATAGGCTCTGCAAAAGTTGCTGGAACGGCAGCGAGCTTATACATTGCAGTACTAATTGCGTGCTCCGGTACAGTTAATTCAAACTCATTTACTGGTTCATATACATATGTTTCAGCTTGCTTTAAAGCATCCATTAATACGATCGGTGTTAAATTTCTAAAGTCACTCGCTGTTGTAACAGGACTAGCATAACCAGTATGTGTTAACGTGACGATAATATCTGTAACTTCCCATCCATATAATCCTTGTTTTAACGTTTGAAATACCGTATCTTCAATTGCTTTATGAAATGCTAAAGGCAATGAACCAAGCTCAACACCTAATTTATACGTTATGCCAGAGTTAAGTTCACCACGTTCAATTTTAAAACCAATTGTCGCGTAAAATGGATTCGCTTTTTCACCCATTACTTCAACAGAATTGCCTATGCCAATTGGTTTTTCAATACATACAACTCGTGTATTTGAGAAAGTAACCTGCAAATTATACTTCTCAAAAAGCGTTGTTTCAATCACTTCTTTTTGCACCTCACCGAAAAGGCGAATGTATAGTTCATTATGAACATCGTCTTTCCACACTTTAATAAGTGGATCTTCTTCACATAGTTCCATAAGAGCAGCGTACAAATCATGAATTCGTTCCGTAGGCACCGTATCAATAGTAGCTTCCATTTGTGGTTCGGCAAAGTGAATATCTTTTATATAATCAGTCCGTTCACCGATAATATCACCAATTTTTATATCATTCAGTCCCCACACTTTACAAAATTCACCGCTTGGAACGGTAGAAGTTTGTAAAGCATCTCCATTATGAAATATGCACATTTTTTTAATCTTTTCCTTATGTGGTAGAGATTCATTGCGCTGTATATCCACATATTTTCTAACTTGTAAGCTACCTGAAAAAACTCTTACATAAGCAATCTTTTCTCCAGAATATTCACGGTCAATTTTAAAAACTACACCGGACAATTTTTCATCTTGAGATGAAGAATTAGCTGGAAGTAAGGCTGAAATATTTTCGAGCAGTTCAGTTACGCCCATGCCTGTCATTGCTGAACCGAAAAAGACTGGATACACATTTGCTTGCGCTATTTGTTTAATGAGTTCTTCTTTTAATAGAGTGTCCGGTACAATTTCGTTATTTACGTATGACTCAAGTAATGATTCATTATATGGTGCTAACAGTTCCATACAATCGTCATATGATTTGTACTCAATGATCCGGGTTTCTTTCGTTCCTTCGTATAGGGCAGAGTAGAAAGGGAATGCTTCATTTGAAAGAATTTCTTTTATTTGTTTCATAACTTTTTCAGTATTTGCACCGCTACGATCAATTTTATTTACGAATAATATTGTTGGGATATTTAGTTTCTGTAATGTTCGCATTAAAATTTTTGTTTGTGCTTGCACACCTTCAACGGCAGAAATAACTAAAATTGCACCGTCTAAAACGCGGAATGATCGCTCCACTTCAGCGATAAAATCAGCGTGTCCAGGTGTATCAATGACATTTACTTTTATATCATCAATAAAAAAAGAAACGACAGATGCTTTAATCGTAATTCCGCGCTGTCTTTCTAATTCCATTGAGTCAGTTTGCGTATTGCCACTATCTACTCGGCCAATTTCTTTAATCACATTCGTTTCATAAAGAATACGCTCAGTCAAACTCGTCTTGCCAGCGTCTACGTGCGCGACAATCCCTATATTTATTGTTGTCATATGTGAATATCCTCATTTCATTTTCCATTTTTATTTCCTCATTTCTATTTGTGTATTGCCGCATTACAATCACTCTCCAGTCATTTAAATTAGTACTATTATAGTGCAATTAACATTTTTTGTAACGCGACAAAGCGCCTTAATTTGGAAAAATATAAATGAAAACAAAATGCTTGCATTCTAAATCGATATAGATTATATTAATTGACATATCAACTATTGATACATCAAATGTTTTTATTTTGATTGTGAAGGAGGGTTAATTTGACAAGTTCATGCTCAAAAGAAGCGATTATTTTATATAAATTACACTTTCTAAATAAAGAAGTAAGTTCGAAGTTTGAAGGGTGTACGGGTATGAGCCAGTCTCGATTAGAGCTTATACTTCAGTTATATGAAGTAGGTGAAATTAGTCAAAAAGCACTTCAACAAGAAGTGAATATTGATAATGCGGCGATTACAAGGCATTTAAAACAGCTAGAAGCAAACGGAATGATTGTAAGACGAAAAAATCCAGATGATAACAGAATTACGTTAGTTTCTCTTACAGAAGAGGGACGAAATAAAATTCAAGCGTTTCAAGAGGAAAAAGAACGTTTTGCAGCATCTGCATTTAAAGGATTAAGTGAGGAAGAACGCGATAATCTTTTAAATATGTTAAATCACATTCAAGAAAATATAAAAGAATTATAAAAAAGGGAGAATACAACTATGACTAACTTAGTAAAAACAAATGATTTTAACGAAATTTTAACAGGACGTCGTTCAATTCGTAAGTACGACCCAACAGTAAAAATTAGCAAAGAAGAAATGACAGAAATTCTTACGGAAGCAACACTTGCACCATCTTCAGTAAACATGCAACCATGGAGATTCGTAGTAATTGAAAGTGACGAAGCAAAAGCAACACTTGCGCCACTTGCGAAATTCAATCAATCTCAAGTAGAAACATCTTCAGCAATGATCGCTGTGTTTGGTGACTTAAACAACTTTGATAACGCAGAAGAAATTTACGGTTCAGCAGTAGAGCGCGGTTTAATGCCAGCAGAAGTAAAAGAAGATCAAATGAAAAAACTTTCTGGTTACTTTTCAATGGTTACACCAGAAGTAATGAAAGATACAGTACTAATTGACGGTGGTCTTGTAGCAATGCAATTTATGCTAGCAGCTCGTGCTCACGGTTATGACACTTGTCCAATTGGCGGATTTGAAAAAGACCAAATCGCAGAAGCTTTCGGATTAGATAAAGAACGTCACGTACCAGTAATGTTAATTTCAATCGGAAAAGCAGCTGACAGTGGTTATCAATCAGTACGTCTTCCAGTTGAAAAAGTTGCTGAGTGGAAGTAATTTTATAAAAGAACTTCAATAAGTGAAAGATGAGAGGGGAAGCACCATGATTATAATTCACGCAATATTTCAAGTAAATCCAGCAAAACAACAATCATTTTTAGAAGAAATTCAGCCACTCATTCACGGTTCAAGAGAAGAAAGTGGAAATGTATCTTATGACTTATATAAAGATACAGAAAAAGAAAGTGTTTATACGATGGTAGAAGTATGGAAAGATGAAGCGGCAGTTGCGAGTCATAATACGAGTGAACACTTCACATCTTTCGTTAGTAAAGCAACACAATTTTTAACTGCTCCGCTTGATATAAAAGCTTATAATGGAGAGTTAGTGAAATAATAAGGTAGAAAAAGATGACTTTAGCGTATAGCTGAGGTCATCTTTTTTGTATAAGTAGAACCTACTTCCGACACAGTTATGTTGAAAGATAAGTGTTATTCTTACCTTTAGTAACGGTGATTAATTATGTGTTAAATTCGAACATTCGGTTTATTATAATATTTTTCGGTGGTATAATTCCCTTGTAAATAAATGGTAGAGAGGAGTAAGTGATGGGAGAATTTCAGAGTAAGTTGCATACGGCAACGCAACTTGCAACAAAAATGAGAAATGCTTCAGATAGAATGCAGAGTGCTACTAGTCGTTCTATAAATAAGGCAACGCGTACTACACTATCTGTGAACTTCAAAGCACAAGAAGCAAATCAGCAAAATTTACACATCACGAAACAATTTTGCGCTGCTTTTCAACAGACGATTGATAATATCCATTCTGTAGCAAATGAATTTGAGAAAATGGATACCGGACTTCAAAAGACTTTTCAATAATGTAACGGCCTACGTAAAGGGGAAAAGGTAGGGAGAAAAGATGAGTCAAGAACTTGAAACGAGAATAAGTCAATGTAATCAAAAATTACGAAGTATATTTGAAGAACAAAATGAAAACCGAATTGCACTGCAAAATCAAGAACAAGCTGAGGCTAGTTTCTATGAATGGAAAAATCGAAGTAATCGTTTATTCAGCAGAATACTAGAAACTTGGCATGGTGACAAAGAAGTATTTCACCTGTTCACGAATATGCGGCAAGAGATCAGGCAGTATGAAAGAAAACTTACATTCGAATTAGAGTACGAAAAAGAGACGTTGCTTAAAGAAAAACGGCATCTCAGTGAGAAAGAAAACGACCTTTCCTATGAACAGCAGCAACTACAAAGGGAGGTCAATACATGAGTTTAAACATGTATTTGGGAGAAGTACAAAGTCAAACTCAAAGTATGAACGCTATATGCAATGCTACGATTCAAAGTATGGAACAAGCCATTCAATCTATTGATGCATTTGCGATAGATACAGTATTACAAGGACAAACATACAGTAGTGCAAAAGCCTACCTTGTCCAAACATTTCGGCCATTAGCGCAAGGAATCATATGCTTATGTGAAGAATTAATTCGCCAAAACGAAGCATTTCCAAATGAGTTCCAAGCAAAAGTTGCTTCAACAGATGTGATCGAACATGAAATAAGACAACAAATACAGGAAATCAATCAATCGATTGCAAGTATAGAAGCAATAGAAGTACTTACACCGATGCCTGGAGTAGGTGCAATTGTAACGGTATTAGGTACAATGAGAAAAAAACTGGAAGAAAAACTAGAGCATTTATATGAATTCAATCATTCATCCAGCAACAACTACAGTACCGCCCTCCAATTAGCAGCTAGCATCACAGCCGGACTCGCTGAAGTGCAAAGCGGGAAAGGATTTAGTCCTGTGAGTGGGACGTTTCATAGTGAAAAGTTAAATATGGAATGGGCAAAGCAAATTCAAATAATTATAGAAGAGAAAATACGGAAATCTGACAATGGTATTGGAAAAAGTGTAGATTTAGAGCACAATGTGTATAACGACATTGAAGGAATAAGCAGCGAGAATCAATCTATCAATAATAGATTTACAAAAGAAGAGATACAAGCGACACAAAAATACCTTGAAGGAATTAAAAATGGTACAATAAAAGGGAATATAGGTGAGGATTTCCAAGTTGAAACCGATGATTATGAAATGGAGCATAACATCTTTGGCCAGCCAGTTGGTGGTAAAAGACCAGTACTCGATCCTTTTTTAATTGGTGTGGCGAAGTTTGGATTCGATTTTCTCTTTGGTGATCTTTTCACACTCTTTGACCCAGAAGCTACCTATGGTGAAAAACTCCTAGCAGTTGGGATGATGACTCCATATGGGAAAGGTGTAAAAATAGTTGATAAACTTCATGATTTAAAAAAGATTGGAGATGTGAAGAAAGCAACGTCTGGGAGTGCGGGGGTTGCTAAGGGTACGGGTAAAGTTTATCCTACAAGGGAAATTGATACAGC
The DNA here is from genome assembly GCF_040459695.1 of Bacillus cereus group sp. RP37. Lineage (NCBI taxonomy): Bacteria > Bacillati > Bacillota > Bacilli > Caryophanales > Bacillaceae > Bacillus > Bacillus cereus group sp. RP37. Next base: position 2,409,261 of record NZ_JARVHP010000001.1, read on the forward strand.
AACTGAAGCTCATATAATTGATAGAGTGAAAGAGCTAAGGGGGAAATTAACTAGTGGATATAAAAAGTCTGGGAACTTTGCTTTAGCAGAAGTAGATGTTAAAGGTATTGATAAATCAGAGTTTTTTGCTCAAAGTAGCATAAATGAACTAAATGGTACGTTAGAGGAAAGGATAGCGGATATTTCATTAAAGCCTAATAACCCAACTTTTAAAGCTTCAAAAGCAGCAGATAAGAATGGAATTGAGTACCCAAGAGATTCTGATACTGAGTATAAAATTCTAAATGATATAGCTAACAGACTTGGAAATAATACTGAGGCAAAAGGTAAAATAAAGTTATTTACAGAACTAGATACTTGCGATAGTTGTAGTAGGGTAATAGCAGAATTTGCTAAAAAATATAAAAATATAGAACTAGAGGTTATCCATAATAACGGAAACAGATTAAAACCATAGTCTATAGGAGGAATATAAATGGAAGATTGGGAGTATAATGAATTAATTGAGGCTGTTAAAGAAATGTATGATAATATGTTAAATGAAAATAGAGGATATAAATATGCTACTGCAAGAACATTTTATGAGTTCGAAACCGTCTGCAATGAGGGTGAAACAGAAAATTTATTAGTTCACTTAGCCATTGGAGAGATAGTAGTGACACATCCAAAAGTTTTTGTGGGTGTGGTTGATATCATAAAAAAAGAACTAGGAAGCATTGATAGGAATGGATTAGAGAATGAATTGTTATCAGAAGAGGTTGAGGATCTGTTGACCAGAATAAATAATGTCAATCATAAACTTAATAACGTAATATTGGACTATGATCCTAATGCTGATAATTATGATAATACGTCAAGATAATAGACACAGATTCCTACCGGCTTTCGTTTGGTGGTCTTCATAAAAAAGTTTAAATAAAGAATAATATGTATCCTTTGTAGAGGTCATCTTGAAAAAAATTATGCAACATCAAGAAGATGATTTCTGTATTCGGGTATTTCCCCTTATAGTAGACAGCTGAAAGAAGGTTACTGTACTGTTTATTATGGAGGGGATTTTTTATGTCTTTAGATAAAGTTCTATTGCAGGATGTGAGGGAGTAAAAAGATTTAGAGAGAAGGTAGGATTAAAGCCATACTCAATAGATTCAGGTGATACAGTTGCAAGTATTACTGTAGGCAATAAGACTTATTTTGGTGTAAATTCAACTATTACCAAAGAGTCACATAAAGAAACTAGAGAGCTGCGGAAAAGTGGTTAAGAGAAGTAGAGTGGGTGCCGCCCAAAAAGGATAATCCAAAACATTTGAGACATGCAGAGTTATATTTTTTAATAAGAGCATTTGAAAAACATGGATTTTTAAATAACTAATATTTATGAATAACTTTAAAGCTTTTTTGCTCTAAGTAATACTCATGTTTAAATTATAGTTTATAAAAGTAAACAAATTAGTTTGCTTATAATGATTTTTAAAATATTACAACCTATGATACTAGATTTATAGCTATGTACAAGAGCAAAAAAGTTTGTAGTACAAAAATTAAAAATATGAACGCATATAAGACAAGTGAACTCAAAAAAACAGGCTTTAAAAAAGTAAGGACTCATGATGGTTGTACCGTCATGGAGTACTGTGTGCAATGATAGAATAGAAAACAAAGTACGAGCTTAGGCGAGATGACATTTTACGGGGCGATAAATATAAACACATGGAGTGTATATTAAACTAACAAACTCGTACAAACTCGTAAGTTTTAACATAGTATTTGTCATGATGTACAAAAGGTGTCATACTGTTACTACAAAACTTACAAATTTATGCTACTTAAAAACATATGAACTTAAAGCACTTGATTGTCAACTAAAGGCAACAAGTGCTTTTTTTCGTTTTAGCGTAGAAATAAGTTGGTACACGTATAATTTTATAAATGTATTAAGTGTTAAATTTAATAGACTGTAATGGCTTTGTACAGTGTATGATGATAGTAGAGGGAAAACTAAAGGGTTGTATTATGTTTTGAAGTCATCGTAAAGTACGTTTTAACGGATGGACGTTATGAACACGTTATCCGCAAAAAACGGGTAAACGTTACAGGGACTAAAATTACTGTAACGGGAGGGAATTTATGATGGGAAAGAAAGTAGTTGGTTACATACGAGTTTCAACGGAAGGACAAGTACGTGATGGGTATAGTTTAGCGTATCAAGTAGAAGAGATTGAACGTTACTGTAACGAAAATAATTTAGAACTACTTCGTGTGTATGAAGATAGAGGATTAAGCGGAGCGACTGTTGATGAAAATGGATTAACAGTTGAACGTGAAGGCTTACAAGAACTATTGTCAGATATGGCATATCAACAAGTGAAGCACGTGATTGTACTCAATACATCTCGGTTATGGCGCTCTGATATGGCAAAAGTGTTAATACAACGAGAGCTAAAGAAATACAAGGTAGATGTGAAAGCAATTGAACAACCCAATTACAGTATATACACACATGACCCAAATGATTTTTTAGTAAATGGCATGTTAGAGCTATTAGACCAATATCAACGTCTCGAGATTGCATTGAAGCTAAGTAGAGGCAGAAAGAAAAAAGCGGAACAAGGTGGATATGCAGGTGGTGGTGTACTGTTTGGCTACAAGGCAACAAAAGGACAAAAGGTGTTAGAAGTAGATGGTGAGAAAGCAGTAGTTGTACGTAGACTATTTGAATTACGACACTTTTTTAAACATTGGTCACTTACGCAATTGGCAGAACAATTGAATGTGGAAGGCTACTGCACAGCGAAAGGTAAACAATTTACGAAAGTACAAGTGAAACGCATGTTAGATAGAGAGAATTTTTATCGTGGCATGTATGAATACGGGGAAATACAAACAAATGGAAAACATGCAGCAATTATTTTATAAACTCACTTAAAAAATTAGCTCATTTTACTATACATACTACTAGAGTTATGAAAATGGATAGGCTTGCGTACCTATGCGCATCGGAAGATGAACGCTCGAACTAAGGTTGCCGATATTTTTATATATGACTAAATCATTGAATAGAGGGATGAGTTATGCATAATAGGCAGAATTATTTGTATGTAGGAGTAGATTTACATAAGCAGCATCATACGGCTGTTATGATTAATTGCTGGCAAGAGAAACTAGGAGAAATACAATTTGAGAATAAACCATCTGCATTTTCGAAGTTTTTATTAGAAGTAGAGACATATATGAGTGAGGGTTTATCAGTTGTATTTGGTTTAGAAGATGTTGGTGGTTACGGAAGAGCGTTAGCGAAATATTTAGTAGATCATGAACGAGTTGTGAAAGAAGTAAATCCAGCTTTATCATTTTTAGAACGAAAAAGCCAAGTGATAATACAAAAAAATGATAGTTGGGATGCGGAATGTGTAGCACGCATACTGGTAAACAAATTTAATCAATTGCCAGATGCAAAGCCAAACGATTTATTTTGGTCGATACAACAGCTGGTTTCGAGAAGAAATGCATTAGTAAAAGCACAAAGTGCATTAAAGAACCAACTACATATTCAATTGAACCACCATTATCCAAGTTATAAAAAGTTTTTCTCAGAATTAGATGGGAAAACAGCATTAGCGTTTTGGGAGAAATATTCGTCACCGTCTTGTTTAGAGGGTGTTAGTGTAAAAAAATTAACGACTTTTTTATTAGATGTTAGCAACAATACATGTTCAGTAAAGAAAGCAAGCGACATATTAAAACTTGTAAAAGAAGATGGACAAACAATGAAAGAGTATCAAGAAACACGAGACTTTTTAGTAGGAAGTATTGTACGGGATATTGAGTTTAAAAAGAAAGAAATGAAATACATCGAGAGAGAATTAAAACAGCTAGTAAATCTACTAGATTATCAATTAGAAACGATGCCGGGAATAGAACTTGTGACGGCATCAGCATTAATAGCTGAGATAGGAGATATAAGACGATTTCTAAATGCCAATAAATTAGCAAGATTTGCGGGGATTGCGCCTGTTTACTTTGGTTCTGGTGGAAAAGGTAAGACACATAAAAGCAAACAAGGAAACAGGGCGCTACACGCTCTATTTTATAATTTAGCAGTACAGCAAGTGCAAGTAGCAAAAGGAAGTAAGATGCCACGAAATCCAGTGTTTCATGCATACTATCAAAAGAAGCTTAAAGAAGGAAAAACAAAAGGACAAGCATTGGTATGTATTATGAGAAGGCTTGTAAACATTGTATATGGCATGATGAAATATAAAACAGCTTATGAATTGCCGATAGTGGAAGAAAAAGAAGTAGTTTAATAAGGGTTTACATGGTTAGCTTTTTTATTGTGAGAGTTTAAGATTACAACATAGGTACGGGTGATCTAGGAATATCTAAAATAACTCAAAATTCGCCTAAAAATGTTATTTTTGGTGAATTGGATAACCTGGATCGACCAACTGGAGTAACAGCTACAATTACACAGGACATGATTGGTACTGGTAGTAAAGCTAGCCAATCAATTAAACCTCCTGGTTTCTTAGGTGGTGGACCAGGGAGTCCAGGTCATGCCCGAGGGCATTTATTAGGTAACCAGTTAGGTGGCTCTGGAAAAGATGCTCGGAATTTAGTCACACTTTATCAAACACCTGTAAATTCACCTATTATGAGAGATTTTGAGAGTTCTGTCCGAGCAGCTGTTGAAAAAGGTGAAGTTGTAAGATACCAATCAATTCCGATATATGAGGGCAATAATTTAATGCCTAAAGGTGTTACGTTAAAAGCAAGGGGAACAAATGATTTTTCTTTAGATGTTACAATAATAAATAAAAAATAGGAGTCGATTTATTTGGATAAGTTAATTAAAATACTCCCTCCTCCAGAATTTCCACAAAAAACTGGGGATAAAGAACAATGGGGAGAATTTTTCGGCGCTCTTGGTACGGAATTGCCTACAGACTATGTAAAATTTATTGAAATTTATGGCACAGGCGGTATTGACAATTTTTTGTGGATATTAACACCTTTTGTAAACGATGAAAATGTAAATTATCTTGGTAGGCAGAAGGAAATGAAAGATTCATATATTCAATCTAAGAAAAATTTTCCGCAATATTACAAACATGATGTTTACCCTTCAAGTGGGGGGATACTTCCATGGGCATACACTGATAATGGTGATGAATTGTACTGGTTAACAGATGGAAAACCTGATGAATGGAAAATTGTAGTATACGAATCGAGATCACCAGAGAATTATACTTACTCACTTACGATGGTAGAATTTTTATATCAAATAATAATGAAAGAATTAATATGCAATGCATTTCCTGATGATTTTCCAAGTGATGAAACTACATTTGTTTCAGTAAATGTTGAGTAGTTATTTAACCTTGATTGGCTATGTGCCTTTCAAGGTTTTTTAGTAAACTAAAAGGTTTTATTCTTTGAGAAATTTCACGTGTGAATCAAAAAAATATGATAGTAAATTGATATTCAAATATAGCGACAAACCTTACAGGAAAATAGTTATCTGTTAAAAGAAATCACAATTCATAAGTGTTGATTTCTTTTTATGGATTTGAATAACAAATATTATATCTCTCCTTGGATCAAGGCAAATAGCTACCACAATATTAGGCGATAAGGCACTAAATAAAAATAGGCCATATCGCAAAAGGAGCAAAAGCATCAAGTGGAGTAAGTACAATTGCTAATGCAGTAACACTAGCAAAAGAATTGAAGCCAATGCTTGAAATGTTACAATCATTTAAGAGGGATGCGTCCTATGCATTCTCTAGTGTTGGTGGAACTATTGTAACCAAAATACCTCAAGGTGAATTGATAGAAGCTTATTATAAGTTTGCGAAGTCAAAAGATGGTGCTAAGGGTACGGGTGATACTAGATTTACTTATAAGAATAATCCTATGGATAATCCAAAGGTGGCAAAAGATATACATGAAAATCCCGATGCAGTTTATGGGTTTTCTCCAAATCCAAAATCGGAGAGTATAGGTGGATTTGCTGATGCACTAGACTGGACAAATCCAGAACAAGTGGCTCAGGCAACTGTAAGAAGGCAGAGTTATCATGATAAAAATGATAATATTATAGAACTAGTTAATAAAATGAAGAATGAGGGAAATTCAATTGAAGAAATTGCAAGAGCGGTAAATAATCAAAGAAATCAGAATCGATTAAATGATTATATAGATGATCCAAAAGGGCTAGAGCGTGTAATGGCTAGAAATGAGGTTAAATATGGTAATCCACATGGTCCAACGGCAGATTCTTCATTTAATAAGTATGGTTCATGGGAAAAAGTGATCGAAAAGTCAATGAGTGCAAACCCAGGAATGGATGCATGTTGTGGTTTATATGATAAATATTATCATTTATATAGAATCGGGAGTAAGTAATAATTTATTGTATGGTTAAAAATGATAATCTAGTAATTTATACTACTTGGGAAGGTGTGCAAGAATGAATGACACTAAAATAAATATTATTTATGAAGACTTTGATAAAGATAACATAATTATTTTTTTTGAAAAAAAAGGAAGAAACATGTGCCTTACTTTTGGATTATATGAGTTTGAAAATGAGATGGAGTATTGGGATATGCCAACTAAATTAAAAAAATATAATGGAAAAATGGGATTTATTTTTGATAAAAATATTAATAGAATTGATTTAGAAATGGAAGTAGCTCGATTTATAAAACATAATGATTTAAATAAACTAGATTTTTAATGTGTTTTCAGGAGAAAATAAGGTAACTATTCAGCTGCCAAATTGATTTAGTTATTTAATATTTTTATTTATATCCGAAAATAATTATACAAATCGGGATGTCTGTTTGATGAAGCGTAATAGATATGATGTTTTATTTTTAGGGAAAAGAGAATCTGAGATTACAACTCATAGTGATTAGTTGATAAATATAAATACCTGGAATGGGCATAAAACTAACGAACTCGTACAAACTCGTAAGGTTTAACGTAGTAATTGTCATAACATACAAAAGGTGTCATGACAACTACTACAAAACTTACAAATTTAATACTACTTAAAAACATATGAACTTAAAGCACTTGATTGTCTATGAAAGACAACAAGTGCTTTTTATTTTAAGATTACAACATAGGGTACGGGTGAAACTGTAAAAACAAAATTACATGTGAGTGAAAAATCTTTGGATCATGCAAACATTGGTGACTTTACTAGAAACCCTAAAACCGGAGAGATTTCAAAAATGAAGGGTGGTGGGCATGGTCAAGCATGGTTTCCTGAAAATTGGTCTAAGGAAGATATAAGGGAAGCTGGAGAATATGTGACAAATATGCCTGAATACAAGGATATTGCGGATGGTGTAACGATATTTGGCGATTATAATGGCGTTAGGATAGGGATAATCAAAACTAATGGAGAGATAGGAACTATTTTTCCTGATAATATGTTACTACCATAATTTTTACAGGGAGGTTTTAATTAATGTTTGAGGAAAAAGTAAGGATTGTCTTAGGGTCGCGAGCATTACTTGATGATAATGATCCAAGAATTGAGCAGAAATGGGAAGAACTTATAGCCTTACTGAGTGAAAGCGAAAACTTAACTTTGAATTTTTTACAAATATGTACAAAAAAGGAGCTCTTATTATTAAGTGAGGTTTTCGAAGAAGTTGCTTATAATTTGCAAAGTAAAAAGTATATTGAAATACTATACTCGTTAGATCAAAGATATCCAGACCTAAATTTAAAAAAACATATACAAATTGCTGAGAGCTACATGGACTAAAATTAGGTGATTAATATCATTGAATTCCACAACTCATAAGAAAAACAGTGTAGGAGATAAGAAAGTGTATACAGTTGAATTAATCATAATAAGCGGATTTGACTGTAGTTATACTACATTGTTTATTGGTGGATAGTATAAATTAATTTCCTTTTAGCCAATAAAATACAAAGGTGAGATTATTATGAATGTTTTAGAAGGATTTTTGCAGGCAGAAATTAATACACAGGAATGATATGAAGATATAATATCTTTTATAACTTCATATCATATCAGATGTGGTGAATTTGAAGGAAATGAATATATAATAAAAAAATGGATTAAATCAATTTTATTTTATTTCCGGAATATATAGATGCAGATGGTGAAAGAGAAATACACGGAGCGGTATCAGTTTATAGAAACAATTTAATCAAAGAGATTAATGACTGTGCTCAGGTTAAAGGAATACAAGTAATTGATGTAAATTAGTAGTTACTAAGAAATGATTACAGTTCGAAAACGTAGTCTCATTGAAAAGAGTAACCTTCTATAGTAAACTTTCATGAGTGTACCCCATAGGGGGAATTTCCGAATAAAACTATTTAACTAATTAAAAGACAGAAAAAATAATAAGGTGTTTGAAAATATATACTCCATGATGGTTGTACTATCATGGAGTACTGTGTGCAATGATAAAATAGAAAAAGAAGTACGAGCATAAGCGAGATGACATTTTATTGGGCGATGAATATAAACACATGGAATGATACTGAACTAACGAACTCGTAAGTTTTAAGGTAGTGGTTTCCATGGCATGTAAAGGTATCATAATATTGCTACAAAACTTACAAATTTATGCTACTTAAAAACAGATGAACTTAAAGCACTTGTCGCCTATGGGCAACAAGTGCTTTTATTTTAAGATTACGAGGTACGGGTAATGGTTTACCTTCGTATGAAAAGAAGTCCGTACCTATAGGAACATACAAAGAAGTACATGGATTTCCAGTTAAAGTATAGCCGGGTGCTCAAGAGAAACATATTCCTAATACGCCAAATTTCAAACAAGAATTAGCAAATGGAAAAAATAAGAGCATTTTCTATGGTGATAATAAAATAGCACAAGAATTACTTGATAAGTTTGCAGGAAAAGGAACCACTGTTACCAAAAATAAAGAAAGAGTGGACTTTGGTAAACCAATAGGTAAATACTATGACACTGTGACCGGACAATATATAGAGATTAATAGAGGAATGATACATTATGGGAAAGATGGTGCCCATATAGTACCAGCAAAACCATCAGAATAAAATTAAGAAAGAGGATGTCTATGGAAGCAGATTCTTTATTTAAAACATTAACAGAGCATGAAGGGGTAGAAGTTATATTAGAGTGGAGCAGTGGGTTAAGAATTGTAGGTAAAACAGACACATTTTATGAGACAGACAATGGATTAGATGATGATAACCCCGCATACGTAGAATATTATGCAACTGTATTTCAAGTAAATCATATTTTATCTCATCCTGCTAATAGCAAAGGCAGTGTATATAATTGGTTGAAACAAGGAAAAAGTTCATTGGTTGAAATTTCTCTCTTTGATGATCCACCTAGTTCAGTATTTTTAACTGACGGCAAAAGAGTATGGGAAAGAGAAGTATGTAAATAATAGGTGGTATTTAAACTGAGACCTTGATTGGCATATATGCTTTTCAAGGTTTTTCTATGTTTTTAAAACCTGTAAAGGGTGTTCATCAGTGGTACGAAATTGGTTACAAGAAAAAGAGACGGATGAGAGTATGAGTGTACTTAGGATATCTAATAAGAAATCAATGCCGGATTTGTGAAAAAACAATGAGAAGAACTCAGGGGATTATAGAAGTACAAGCTCGCAAACCAAGATGAAACAAATTACTTTGCAAAAACAACAAATGAACTTACAAGAACAGGAAGACAATAGATCATGGCATGAAAAAACAGCTCTTTATGCTCAATCATTTTTGCATGGAGTTATCGTATTTTTTCAAGGTGCTGGTGATGCAGCACTAGAAAACTTTCTTGGACTACAGCCACATGAGGATGATAAATTAGAAAGTAAGACAACTTACCAAGCTGGAATGTTGGCTGGAAATGTTATATCAATAGCCGGTTCCATTGTAGAAATGTTTGAAGCTATTTCGCTCATAGGCGGATCTAATTTCTTAACTATTGTGGCAGAAGTAGGAACTGGTGGGTTAGCATCACCAATTGTTATTCCATTAGATATAGCAGCAACAGCTACTAGGGCTAGTCTTTTTGCACATGGTGGATTTGTATGGGATAAATCGATTCAAAATACTAAGGATACTCTTCAAAAATTCGAGTCTCCATCTCCTCATGGACATGTAAGTAAAGTTAAGGGAACAAGTAATACTACTACGGTTAATGTTAGCAGAAAAGGGGCGTTAAATAAGGCAAAATCTGAGGCCGGTATTCCAAAGGTACAACACCCAGAGAAAATTGAGCGTGTACCAATGCGAACTGCGGATCATGAAGGTGGTCATGTAATTAAAGATAGTAATGGTAAGGTAATTTACACACGAAGGAATATCATTTTACTAATAAATATGGAAAAAAATAATAATTCAGGATCATAGTGCAGGCTACTCTAAAGGTGGACAGGGACCGCATTTCAATGTGAGACCTGCAGATAAACCGCGAACCGGGAAATTTGAAAGCACACAAGAGCATTATCCATTTAATAAATAACATAGAGGTGATTATATGTGGTACATTAATTTAGAAGGAAGTAGATTTATATCAAATTTATATAACGAAGCTCCTTCATTGTCAGATGTACGTATTGTGGCAGTTAAAATTGAAGATGAAGGTAAAAAAATTTCTGTAAATTTTAATATACCTAAATTCGCAGATAACCCTCCAAAAAATGGAAATATTTAAACTATAATACCGTATTTGTCCAACTAGATTTTTTTGATATACAGGAATTAACATTGAAATCTTCTAATAATAAGTATAGAGGAGATATTAATATTGAATTAGACAAAGATGGGAAATTTAACATTAATATATTAGGTTCTGTATGTATGAATCTTAAAGCTGACTATGGTATCATACAATCTGTTAGTGGCTATATTGATACCATGGAATAGTTAGCTTTAATTGGATCAACGTTTTTCAAGATTTTTAGTAGATAAGTATAGTAACTTAAATAGAAGCGATAAGCAAACTGTAAAGAATATATTATACAAAAGAGCATCCTTTAAGTGGATGCTCTTTTGTAACTCTTACTTTACATACACATAGGCTTCAATTGCAGTTATATAGTATGCTTTTCAATGTCAAAAAACATTAGAAAAAGCAGGACAATATTATTAAATAGCTGGGTCCATTGTAGAAATGTTTGAAGCTATTTCACTCATAGGCGGATATAATTTCTTAACTATTGTGGCAGAAGTAGGAACTGGTGGGTTAGCATCACCAATTGTTATTCCATTAGATATAGCAGCAACAGCTGCTGGGGCTAGTCTTTTTGCACATGGTGGATTTGTATGGGATAAATCGATTCAAAATACTAAGGATACTATTCAAAAAATCCAGTCTTCTGGTGGAGGTAAGGGTGCGAGTAATCGAATACCTTCTTATGGAAAAGATTCAGTACCTAAAGGTCCATACCGTGAAGTAAATGGTTATCCAATAAAAGTGAAAGCAGGAGCTCAAGAGAAGCATATTCCCGATACACCGAACTATAAACAAGAATTAGCAAATGGAAAAAATAAGAGCATTTTCTATGGCGATAATAAAATAGCACAAGAATTGGTTGATAAGTTCGCCGGGAAAGGTCAACTACTACCAAACGGTAAAAAAGAAAGAGTAGACTTTGGTAAAACAATTGGAAAATACTATGATCGTGATACTGGTGAATACCTTGAAACTACTAGAGGAATGATTCATTATGGAAAAGACGGAGCACATATAGTGCCTTCAGAACCACTAAAGAAGTAATAAGAGGGGGATATACATGAAATATGATCCTTTAATAAAAACGTTAAAAGAGTATAAAGATAGAGACTTGATAATAGAGTGGGAAAGTGGATTGAAAATTATTGGTGAACCAGACACGCTTTTTGAAACAGACAATGGGTTAGATGACGATGATGTGAATTATACCGAATACTATGCCGTTACATTTCAAGTGAATGATATTTTAGCGCATCCTACTAGGGAAGAAAATAGTTTATATAATTGGTTAATACAAAAGAAAGGCTCGTTAGTTGAAATTTCTCTCTATGATGATCCACCAATTGCAGTATTTTTAACTGACGGAAAAAGAGTATGGGAAAGAGAAATATGTAAATAATAGGTGGTATTTAAAATGAGACCTTGATTGGCATATATACCAATCAAGGTTTTTTCTATGTTTTTACACCTGTAAAGGGTGTTCATCGATGGTATAAAATTGGCTATAAGAAAAAGAGACGGATGAGAGTATGAGTGTACTTAGGATATCTAATAAGAAATCTCAATGCCGATTTTGTGAAAAAACAATGAGAAGAACTTAGGGGATTATAGAAGAAACAACCCGAAAAAATGATCTGTCAATTAAAGATATAGAAACAAATAACATAATTGAGGAGAAATCTCCGGTTAGAAATGCTTGGGACGATGTGGCAGACAGTATAGTTGCTGCAGCTAGAGAGGTTGGAATAGAAGTTCAAGCAACTATTAGAAACTATAGCGATCCTCTCCCAACAGATATGGTTACTAGATTTACAACTCCTAAAGGTACGCCTAAGATATGGGGGGAAGCTTTAGATTTAAGAATACAAAAACAAAAAGCAAGTTTTAGAAATAATAATCCAATGGGTTCTTTTGAGTTAGAAAAAATGAAATAGAAAGAAGTGCTATAGCTATGGAACAGTATTACGTTGATAAAGATATATATGTATATCCTGAACCTTACCAAAAATTAGTGGAATTGAATTTAGTTGATTTTGATGTATGGTATTTAATTAAATCTGAACAGGCTACTAGAAGGTATCATGATTTAAAGGAAAGATATCCAAAAAGAAATTTAATTCCTTTTGCTAGAAGAGATGACAACGATGACATTGCGTGTTTTGAGATCGGCAAAGGAAGTAAAGTTCAACTTATTCATGATTTTGCTTCTGAAGGTTTTGAACAAAGAAAAGAATTTGATGACTTTTGGGATTGGGTTGAATGTGCTATGAAAGAAATGATAGATTACAATCGGAGTGAAGAAATTGAATAATCAAAAAATATTTAAAAATTTAAGTAAAGAAGTATCTTATGCTTTACGTCATGCTCCATGGGAATACGAATTGGAGTTAGATGAGAATGGGTGTCTGTTGAGCAACTTTTACACGCACTTCACCAATCCATTGAATGGAGAGATGTGAAGATAGAAGATTTAAAAATAATGATTGAGAAATCTGAGAAAAAAAAGGCATGAGCTAAAAGAAAATAAAATTCGTGCCTTGTATGGACATTCTATTCCCATGAAAATAGTAAAGGAAGAAGGAGTTCCACCTGAATTTCTTTATCATGGTACATCTCCGCGCTTTTTAAATTCTATTGAATCAAATGGGCTATCACCTATGTCTAGACAATATGTTCATCTTTCTGAAGATATTATAACTGCTGAATTAGTGGGGAAAAGAAAAGATAAGCATCCTATTATTTTAGAAGTTAATACTGAAAAAGCTAGAGAAGAAGGCGTTAAATTTTATTTAGGAAATGAAAAAGTTTGGTTAGCAGATGAGATTCCTAGTGAATTTATCGCAATTAAAATGAAACTATAATAAATACTGCAACTTCCCCTAAAAAGGGTGGGGAGACTGTTGTAGGTCATGCTTTACAAAAACATGCAGGAAGAAATCCAGATATTTTGGGGAAAGTTAAAGGTGGACCTGACCAAATAAATCAAACTGCATTGAAACACCGTAAAGAAATAATGGATGAACCAGGAGGATTTATAAAAATTAAAAGTCCTAAAGGAATAGAATTTTTGGAGGAAAAACTACCAGATGGACGTGGAGTTCGATTGAACCTTGATGGAACTTTTAAAGGGTTTATTGATCAGTGAAAGAGGGGGAGTGTAAGTGGAAAATTTAGAGATTATATTAAGTGATTTTAATAAGAGAAGTATTGATAAGTTAATTTACGACGAACTTAAATTAACTACATTAAAACTTAAATCATCACATTTTTATGATAATATTTTAGAAAAAGATTTGGATTTTTCTCAAGTGAAAAAAATGGAAGAGATTTTAACACCAAAAGGCACAGGAAATGTATGTTTAGAAGAATTACAACTTGGCATTTCATTAAAAAATGTAGTAATAGTATTTTCATTTGATGAACAAGATGGTGATATCGTATTTAATTTTCCTGAAAATGAAATATTAAAGGATGAGAGAAATGATAATAAGTTAAGGTTAAAAAAGTTAGTGCATTATCTAGTTAATTTGAAAAAAGAGTATGATATCCAAAAAGTAACAATTGGTTATGAACCTGCAACTGATGAGGATACTTTGCTAATAGAAATTAATGATAAAGTAAAGAATTATGACAAAAAAATAGAGGGAATATTTTCTTGATTTATGAGCCTTAAGGTATATGCCTTGAGGTTTTTTTAGTAACTTTGAATAAACATTTTTTATTCAAAGTAAATATATATATTATTTTTGTATAAATTAGAAAATGAATGTTCAACTGTATTGCAAGATAATAAACTTGATAGTAGTGGAAATGTGAAAACATATAGGATATATGAAATGGGAGACATTATTAGAGATTGGCGATAATTTAGAAACTAGGAGGAATCAAATGATGAATTTAAGAAAATAGGAAGTAGTATTTTAAAATTATTAGATAGTAACGGAATAAAGAAACATTGAGTATTGAAGTGGAGGATGTTTCGTTAGAGTTAAAGGAAACAGGTGTTACTATATATAATTGTTTATTTGAAGATGAGTATTAAAAAGAAGCATTAATGATTGTGCAGAAACCAAAGAAGGGCTACAAATAATAGAGGTAGATTAGTAGTTGTTAAGAAGTGATTACAGTTCGAAAATGTAGCCTCATTAAAAAGAGAGGCCCTCTTTAGTAAACGGTTATAACTTACCCTATGGGATGAATTTCCCCTGTGGGGTGGCTTGTGGAAGTTTAAGAAGGTGAAGGCAAGGGAGCCAGTGGAGCTAGGAACATTGGAAAAAATGATAAACTAGTAAGTCATGGATATGTTGATGCTGGCGTTTCAGGAGCTCCAAAAGTTGATGCAGGTAAACAGGGTAAACATGTTCCTGGTCATGGGAATAATGTCTCAACCAAATCGCAGTGGGAGCAGGGAAAAATGGAGAAACAAGGGGAAAGGTTCATATGGATGGTAAAGGAAATATACATGGATATCCTGTACAATAAAGGAGAATAATTATGAGTGATGAAATACTAAAAGTTGTTAATAAGTTATATAAGCGAGGGGATTTCCAATATGTTTTGAAAAAATTTGTTGATAAACATTTTTGGGATAGAGAAATTAATAAAATACCCAATATAAACGTTGATAATATTACTGATTTTAGTTATTCAACATGTTTTTCTTACATTCTTCTACCACTAGATGTGAAATTTCGTTTTGGTAGTGTAGAATTCAGCGAATATGTTCGGAAGCAATCAGAAATTAATTGCGTAATGCTAATGATTTCGGCAATTGCGCCATATGCAGTTGTTAAATATTTAAGATATAGGTACAATAATGGCACAATCGATCTAGTTGAAGAGTCCTCGCCATACAATGATGAATCTAAGAAAATAGGAAGTAGTATTTTAAAATTATTAGATAGTAACGGAATAAAGAATCTTGATAAAGAAACGTTAAGTATTGAAGTGGAGGATGTTTCGTTAGAGTTAAAGGAAACAGGTGTTACTATATATAATTGTTTATTTGAAGATGAGTAGTAAAAAGAAGCATTAATGATTGTGCAGAAACCAAAGAAGGGATACAAATAATAGAGGTAGATTAGTAGTTATTAAGAAGTGATTACAGTTCGAAAATGTAGCCTCATTGAAAAGAGAGGCCCTCGTTAGTAAACGGTTATAATACCCTATGGGTGAATTTTCCCTGTGGGGTTTAAGAGGGTGGAGTAAGGGAGCCAGCGTTGCCGAGGATATTAAGATACAATATTTATAGGAGGATAAAATGAATAGTAATTATGAATTTATTGAAGATAAAGAGAAAAATGATGAATTGATGTCAATATATTTTAACTTTATAAACGGTAAGTACTTGGAAAGAGCTTTGAGTTTTTTGTAAAAAAGGAGGGGTTTGGACAAGAAATAGTATTCGTTCATTTTCAATCTGATTTAGATGAATTTGATATGTCACAGCTACCTACACCTTTAGATGATAAACATGTGTTAGTTGAATTAGATTCTCCAGCTGTTGAGTCTGAACAACAATTGTATTTGGACTTTGAAACTTTTTATAATTATTTGGAAGAACATGTGAAAAAGGAAGTGGAAAAAAATCCAGAAAGAAATGGATTAATAGACTTATTAGTGCAAGTTAAGCGCAGCTTAAATTTGTAATAGCTTATAGCTATTTTGCTAAATTCTGAGGGCAGAAAAGAACTTTTTCAAAAATATGTTTTCATTAGTATTGTAGTATATTTCAATAAGGCAGATTGTCTGGTATTGAATTAGTAAAGAGGAAGTTATAGATGAAGAAGAGTCAACAAAAGAGACCTCATATTTGAGGTCTCTTTTGTTGAGTGTATTGAAAAAATCCCCAATTAAACATTAGCATGAGATAACAACTATAAGGGTATGGATAAAACACTATCTAAAAAGAAATCAATACCCGATTTTGTGAAAAAACAATGGGAAGCAGGGAATAGATTTAATAAGGAAAAGCGCTCTCGATATCCTTATAATGAAGTAGAGTTAGAGAAAAAGGAAATCAATAGGAAGAAATATGTTGTGGATTCTTATATTCCGGGTGAAGAAATTGTCTCGAGGAAATTTATCCAATTGGCTGAAGTAAAAGAAAAGACGGCATTAAGTTATTTAAGTGAGTTTACTAAAAAGTATTCTTCCGGTTCAGAAATTTCTTCAGGTAAATTTAATCCTAATGCTTTAAAAGGTGGTCGACTAGATGGAGAATTAATTTTGGAAGTCCCTGTACAAACAAAACCAGTTCCACAAAAAATTATTGAAGAGGCGAATGAGAAAGGGATTATTATTCGTGATATTAATGGGAAGGTGTATAATTAATGGAAATTTATTATTGTGATAAGTGGTCTAATATAAAGAAGAAGCCTTGGAATATTATTGATGACAATGCAGCCAAGATACTTCATGGAAATCGACATTCTTATACTGCTGTTCTCAATGATGGAGAGCAGCCAAAGTATTTAGTAAATGTCACTGATAAATGGGTATCGGTAAGTTTTTTGGATGATTTTCTTCGTAAATATTTACACTACGATTTTATTGTTAAAGAAGATAATAGAGTATTCCTAAGGACAATAATGTATTGGGAATATGACGGGGATACACAGTTAAAAAGTATGATTTTGGGGTATCAAGAAAATGGTCATATTGCTATGGAACAAAAAGATTCTAAAACTGGTGAAGTAGAAGAACGAGAGATAAAAGATGATGTATCTAGAAATTGGGATATATTCCCCGAGTTTGGCCAATACCTATATTTGTGCAAAGAGGAGAGGTAACTCTTTTGAATATAAACATGAAACTAATGAACTCGTGATTTTTGAGCCTCAAGGTAATTACCTTAAGGTTTTTTTATTGCTCTCAAATAAATATTTCCTTTATTCGAAATCTATAGATATGTTATTATTTTTGTATAAATTGGAAATTAGAAAGTGAATGTTAAACTGTACTGCAAGATAATAAACTTGATAGTAGTGGAAATGTGAAAACATTTAGGATAGATGTAAAGGGAGACATAATTGGAGAATGGCCATAATTTAGAAGCTAGGAGGAATCAAATAGAATGAGAGATCAATTATGTATAGAAGAAAAATGTAAAAGGGGAATAGAGTATCATAAAGAGTTTATTGAAGAAAATAGAGAAGAGATTAAAAGTTTAGAAGAAGATGAAAAAAATGATATTCAAAGATATTCTAAAGATAATAAGAGTATTATAGAAGGGACCTATCTAGCCAATTTTAGATATGAGATGGAGGATATTAGGGCAAAGTATTCTTTAGGGGAAGACATTAGTGTAATAGAAGAAGATTTTCATAATGCAATTTATGATTTAGAGAATACAGGGAGTAGGGAAATTGGATATTTAAGTCTAATTTGGATGATTTCCTTAGGAATTCTATTAGAAACGGATAAAAAGAATATAGAAAGATTAAAAAAGATAGTTGATAAAAAAAATATGAACGACGCAGTAATTAATTTTCTCTTATGCGCTAGTGATATCGGATACACAAACATGACGAACAGATATTATAAAGAAAATCCATATGCAAATACGAGAGAGATTATAGAATTTGCACAAACAGATAAAAAAGAAGCGTCTAAAAGATTGAAAACGTATATGGAGAAAGAATGGTTTAGAGGCCATTATGATTATGAATGGAAAAATGCGCATAAAGAACCTGGATATGTAGGGTACTGGAGCTTTGAGACAGCTGCACTAGTAAAGATACTCGAACTTGATGATACAAGTTTAAAAGATAATAATCACTATCCATATGATTTGGCACATTATAAAAATGAAATGAAATTTAAACATATAGACCTAAGTGAATATCACTATGAAGATGAGACAGAAGAAATCGAGGATATAGTAGAAGGAATTGAAAATAATCCTGCATTGGAAAATATTATTCCGCCAAAATGGCATTCATTGGTCGATGAATTAATACATGATTATGAGAATATGGACGATAGTAGTTTTTATGAAAAATACAAAAAAACAATAGGAATAGGTCAAGTGTGGTTTTTACCACAAGAATATGAAGAAGAAAATGAGCAAAAGGATCTATTAGGAAGTTTAATTGTGTTTGCCCTTACAGTAAGAGATTATATATTACAACTGGACTATAAAGAGGATTTAGAGGACTACATTGATAATCTTAAAAATTTCTGGAATGGATTAGAAATAAAGTTAATTCAATTTATATTAGAGAATGATCAAAATTATTATGCATGGGTACCGAAAGAAGCAAACATCCCAAATATGTATGAAGTGAAGATAGAGGTTGTCGAAGTAGAAGAAATTCAATAACCAGTACATCAAAAACATATAGAATTCAATAAATAAAAGAGGTTATAAATAGTGGTAGTTTGGGGAATCCGACTGTCACTATTTTTGTATTTACATACGGCTATGTGATTTAAGTAGAGTGTTGAAAATTTTCCGGAAAACGAAAAATCATATAAAGAGCATAATAGCCTTGTCTTTAATACAACTTAGATGGGAAAACTGAATCATCATAGTTGATTAAATTTTTATGGACAGGTTAATAGATAAATAATGGGTTATAACCTAATGAACTTAAATATGTAGAGGAGGACTACTAGGTGATTAATTGGAAAGAAAAGATAACAACTTTAGCTTTAGTGAAGCAAGATTTAATGAAACAAGATGTAGAGAAAATATGGCCACATCACTTTCCTGAAGTAGGAGCAAGTGAAGAGTATGTGTATGCTCTTGAACAAGAATTGGGTTATAAACTGGATTTAATATATCGAGATTTTCTACAACATGCCAATGGTTGGAAAGGTATTTATCAAACTGTGGACTTATTTAGCATTGAACAGCTGAAGAAATCAGCTATAATGGATCACGCTCAAATGTTATTAACAGTTATTGATGACGATGTTTTAAAAGAAAGTGATGTTTTAAGACAGGAGCTATTACCAATAGCGGTCGCTGAATTTGATAAGGACTTATTTGTTTTATGTTTATCAAATTCACGTAAACCAGGTGAGGTAATTTGGTTTGCAGGGGAAGAAATAGACAGATTTGAGAATTTTGAAGAGTATTTCTTGGCAATGGTTGATTACAATAGAGAAGAAATATTGGCTTTAAAAGGTAATCAGCTAAAGAGAGAATTAAATTTTGAAATACCTGTATACAAAAATAGTTCCTCAAAAAAATATTGACGAGGCTAATGAACAAGGGGGTATTATTCGTGATATTAAAGGAAAGGTGTATAACATAATGGGAATTTATTATTACGATAAGTGGTCTAATCTACAAAAGAAATCGTGGAATAAAATTAATGAGAAGAAAGTAAAAATCTTTTTTAAAAATTGTGACCTACATACTACTGTTTTAAGAACTGGAGGGTAGCAGAAGAATATGTGTGAATTAATTTTGAAATGATTAAATAAAGAAATAAATGGAAGGAAGGTATAAATATAATATGAAACAGTTAATTGAAATAATAAAAACATTACCAAATTGTCGGGTTCATGGGCCTACAAGATTACCTGAATTTGATAAGGATAAGCATGTGCTTCCAAGTGATCTGAAAGAGTTTTATAGTCTTTGTGGAGGACTTGTTTTATTTGAAAATGAGGAATACGCTATTCATATTGTGGCGCCAGAGGAATTTGTTTTAGCTAATCCTATAATCATAGGAGAGTTATGTGCGGATGATATTTCATCAAATTGGTATATTATAGGTAAAGATTGTATGGATGGGTATGTAACGATGGATTTAAGTGAAGAGAGATTAGGTAGATGTTATGATAGTTTCTTCGATCGGCACGGTATAGTTGGAGAGTCACAAATTATCGCAAATTCTTTTACTGATTTACTTATAAACCTCATTAACAATCAAGGGCAATATTGGTATTGGCTAAAAAGAAATTTTAAACCACTTGGAGATGCTTATGATGAAGGAGAGAAGGTTATAGATAAACTTTGATGTGATATAAAAGAAAAACGATATTTGAAAAGGTATACATATATTGTTATGAGTTTTTATGTGCAGTGAAATGATTACGTGAAGCTAAGGAAAAGCATTTTTATATTGAAAATATAAATAGAAGCCGCAAAATAAGGAGTAGTAGTTAATGAATAAAGAGGAATTAACAAATTTTATTAAAGAACATGAGGAAATAGACGACTTTACAGGCGGAGTAAATGAAAGTCAAATTTATGCTGTTCAATACAGGCTGAGTGTAGAATTACCAGATAGCTATAAGTGGTTTTTAAATACATATGGTTCTGGCGGGTTATTTGGTGTCGATATATTAGGGATTGGTAAGTCAAATATGGCTTCAGTTGTTATTGTAACGGAGAACTATAGAGGCTTAGAAATGAGTGACAATTTAGTAGTTATTGAAGATGCTGGAGAATATGCGTATTGTTTAGATATGCGTCATATGGAAAATAATGAGTGTCCAATAATTGCCTGGAATAGACAAGGCGGACTTGATGACTATAGTACAGCAAAGAACTTTTATGAATTTTTATCACAAAGGTTAATAGATGCAAAAGAAGTATGGGAAGAAGAGTTTTAATATTAGAAATTTTATTGGTGTTAATAACGAAAGTCTATATAAGGCAAGTTGAGGAATGCAGATTGAGTGAGGAAATTCAATAGAAGTGGAGAATATTGATTTGAAAACAATAATCAAAAATATAGGTAATAAAAATATAAAAGCTAAAGTAGAAGAACCATTAAGTCTTCATGTAAAAACTCTATTTAATTTATTATCTAATGTAAAAGATAAATTAGCAGATAGATTTTCAATACAAATTGGATGGTCTGTTTATAGTTTATATAAGTATGAAGATTATTATCAAATTATCACCCGGGATTATACTAGAAACCCTTTTATAGATACAACGGAAGATTTAACGATTGCATTATGGGTACAACTTGAGCAATCGCATTGTTTACGTCGATTAAATATAGAGGGAGAATTCATAAAATTTAACGATAAGATTGTGATAGCGAAAAATGTGTTGCAACAAGAAGAGGTGTATTTACAAAGATCTAGTGGTTGTGATGAAGGTGATTCAGGTTGGTATATAGGTCCTATCAATGAAGAAGTATCAGGAGAATTGGAAATCATATACGCCTACGAATTATTAAAAATGAAACCTGCAATTATTCAAGTGCTAGCTTTACCGTATGAGTATTTAGTAGTATTTGAGAAGGACAAAATTAAAGCGATTTTAAATGAATGTGATGTTGATATTTGGAGTGAAATAGAAAATAAATGAAGTGACTATAACGGGGAAAGTTTCATGGAGGATTAGAAAATGAATGTAGAAATGAAACCTGAAATTAAAGAAGTTCTGAAAAAAATTAAATTTATAGATAGATATAAAAAATTGTCTGGAAACTTTAGCTCAAATCTTAATGATTTAAATGATAGACTTGAGGGTTATGATATGGAAAAGGTAAATGAAATATTTATAAGGTTGGGATATGCAGCAACTTTTGATAAAAAGGAGAAATTTTTTAAGGTAGGTGTTCTAGATTATTCTCCAAATTATATGGTATGGTTTCATATAATTTTAGAACATGGAATGACAGTGTTTGTATGGGTTGTCTATCATAATAATGAAGTAAGACTAGGTAGTCCTTGGAGTGTTTATTCAAGGTTATTGATGAATGCAAGTGAAAGAATAAAAACACCAGTATATCGAAACTATATGGAGTTAGAGGAAATATTAAAAGAGGCATTTTTAATGTATGATGATTTTAAAAGTGAAATAAGTAATGTGTATAGTAAAACCCACAATTGAAAGTAGTAAGTAATACGATACTGTAAATTATTATACATAAGTGATTCATATACTCAAAACATTATTACTTTGTGTGAATGCAACAACCAGATGAAAAAACTAGAAAATAGGCATGTTTTTAAGAGGTATAGAAGGTAGGGATTATTAACTTTGAAAATTTATTATTGTGACGAATGGTCAGATATTAGAAAGAAACCTTGGAATATAATTGATGCATGTAAAGCATACTTGTGTCATCAAAATCACGAACCATATACGGCCGTGTTAACTGAAGGTGAAAGGATTAAGTATGTTATTAATGTTACAAAAGATTGGGTTTCAGTTGGGTTTTATGATGACTTAGTTCGTAAGTATTTAAATTATGATTTTGAAGTTATAAATGATAATAGAATTTTCTTAAGAACAGCTATGTATTGGGAATATAATGATACGAATGAAAAAGAAAAAGCTAGCATGATTTTCAATTTCCGCGAAAATGGTTATACAGTAATGGAAAAGGTGGATGTGAATAGAGGATTAGTTGAGGAACGAGAGGGTGATGATAATCTTGAAAATCACTGGGATGTGTTTCCTGATTTTGGTCATTATATTCATTTGTGCAGAGAGGAAAGATAGTGAATGTATATAAGGTGTCAAATGCCCAATATGAAAATTACGTGAGTTAAGCACTTCATTGTCAACGGACGACAATAGGTGCTTTTTTTACGTGCAGTGAAGAAAAAATATAAGTTTCCTTTTTGCTCTATTTCATATTTGAATTACATGTTATAATTTGGAAAAAATATGTATTGTTAATTTCCGGATAATAGAAAAGGTGGTAGATACTGTATGAGTACATTAAAGAAAATCACTAACAATATCTCGAAGGTTATTATAGGAAAAGATGAATCGATTGAACTTGCAGCTATAGCTCTTATAGCAAAAGGGCATATTTTATTAGAAGATGTACCTGGGACGGGAAAAACAACATTAGCGAAAAGTTTAGCGAAAAGTGTGGACGCTAAATTTCAAAGAATACAATTTACAGCGGATACTTTGCCTGGAGATGTTATTGGTCTTGAATATTTTAATGTAAAGGAATCGGATTTTAAAACGAGATTAGGACCTATTTTTGCAAATATAGTATTAGTCGATGAAATTAATCGAGCTGTACCGAGAACACAATCTTCGTTACTTGAAGTTATGGAAGAACGTACTGTTACGATTGCGAAACAGACACATTCATTACCAGAACCTTTTTTAGTTATTGCAACGCAAAATCCACTCGAATCATCAGGTACATTTCCTTTACCTGATGCTCAATTAGACCGATTTTTACTTACGATTCGACAAGGTTATCCTACGAGGGAAGCAGAAAAGGAAATGATGAATCGTTTTCAAAAGAATGATCCGCTAGATACGTTACATTCTATTATTTCAGGTGAAGAAATTATTATGATGCAAAAACGCGCAAGGGAAGTGCTAGTAACAAATGATGTGCAAGATTATCTCCTTGAAATCATTGAAGCAACTCGTAATCATGAGCTGATTGAAATTGGAGTAAGTCCGCGGGGGACGTTGGCATTTATGAGAGCGATTCAAGCACGGGCAATATTAAATGAAAGAGATTATTGTACGCCAGATGATATAAAACTACTAGCTGCATCTGTTTGCGCTCATCGTTTAACGTTAACGATTGAGGGAGAGATGAAAACGACGAAAGAACAAATCATGAAAGAAATCCTTCATACAATTAGTGTGCCAGTGGAGAATGTACGATGAATCAACAGCTTGTGTATACACCTTTAGCGGAGCCTTTCGTAATGGGAGTTATGTCAGTTGTAGCCGTTATTTTAAGTGTATTTTCAAGTAATCTATTGTTTTTATCTCTCGTATTTTTGTATGTAATTTTAATAGGTGCTATGCATGTGTACATGCGTAAAGTATCTCGTGTTGAATGGGAATACAGTCAGGGGAATTCAAACGTTTTTATAGGTGAAACGAATACGTGTAAAATTAAAATTTCAAACAAGTCGATATTTCCTATTCTTAATATCGTATTTCGATTTAAATGTGAAAATAAGCTAACTTGGAATCATGATGAAATAAATAAAAATTATAGTACAGGTTCAAATTATTATATGAATTTTAATTTAAAAGGAAGAGAGTCAGTTTCATTTGATTTACAAGCTGTAGCGTTAAAAAGAGGAATTGCGAAATGGGAAGAAGTTGAAATTGTTATTACTGATCTCTTTGGATTCATAACGAACCATATAACATATAAACAAGTTGATACGCCCTCCTATTTAGTCTTACCAGCTGTTCCGAAAATGCAAGTTCCTGAATTACAAGAATGGTCACGGGGATTTCGAAAAGCGATGTCTTCACCGCTATATGATGAAACGAAAGTAATGGGAGTGAAGTCTTATGAAAATGAAGATTTTCGTTCCATCCACTGGAGTGCAACAGCGAAAACAGGGACGATAACTGCGAAAAAGTACGAGCGAACACAATCAGATAAATATGCGATTTATCTCAACTTGCAAAATAAAAGTGGTGTTTCTTTGCGAAATGATACAGAAGAATTAATTGAATTAACGGCAGGCATATGTAAACAACTGCTCATGCAAAACTGTTCATTTGAAGTATGGATCAATAGTGTAAAAGATAACGGTTTGCTACATATAAAAAATGGGGATAATCGGAAACATTTGCAAAATGTATTAAAGGTACTTGCCTCAATATCGAATCAGGACACGCCAGTATCTTCTTCTTATTTTTACACAGCAGGCTTTCGTCGAAAGAAACTGGATGCGGTTCCTTTAATTATTGGTACTTCACCAAAGAAATACAGTAGAACGAATAAATGGATTGTAATTAAAGAATAAGAAGGGGCTTATGTCATGGTTAATAAAGCGCGGCATATGAAAGTGAAGTTATGGAGTGTTAGAGTTTTAATGCTACTTTTCTTTACGGTTAGTGCGATAACGTTATCACAAGGTGTGGTGCATGTGCAAGACATAGTAAAAGAACGTTTTTTTAATAAGACGGAGACAATGTTGGAAAGAAACTATGATTTTACTAGTATAAACGAACAGTTTGATGAGCCTGAAAGAATTATAGATGAAGAAACAGGAGTTGTAGATACAAGAACGAAAATAGATAGGAAAATCCCGCTTTTTAAACGGGAGAATTCATGGAGTGATGTGCTTTCTATGCTTTCAAATTCATGGATTAGTATAGGTTTTTATGTAGTTATTGCAGGGGTAATTATATATTTTCTTTATAAATCCGTTAGGAAAAAGTTAACGAAACCAGAAATAGAACAGGAGAAAAAATCGGTAACAAAAGAAAATACGGTAAGAACCGAAAATAACAAGAAAGTCATTCATCAGTTAGAACAGTCGTTACCGACAGATACGATAAGAAAAACGTTAGTTGGATGGGAAAGAACATTACCATTTCATGAACAGAGAAGGTCCTATGAAACGATGCAACAGTGGTTAAAAAGAATTAGTAGAACGAGAAATATTACTTCGTTATATGAGTCTGTTCGTTATGGTGAAAAGACGTATACGGATTTAGATGTGGAAAAAATAATGAAGTGGGTAGAGGGAGATGGGAAGGTGGATATATAAATATCCACCTTTTCTTTTTTTATACGTAAATTTGATTAACATGAATTATTTTCTTATATGAAACCGTCTTCAAATAGGAAAACAAAATTAACTTTATTTACTTATACTTGATTACATGTTAACCTATACTTAATTTTTATAAATTATAATTAATTTTTAAGTTTTTTAAGGGTGTGAATGTGTAATGAAATCGGTATTAAAAAGCATACTTATTTCCTTTGTTTTTTCAGCAGTAGGTATGTGTTGGTTACTGTTCTTATTATTCAAAGGGGACGGAGACTGGTTATTGTCTTGGATAGGCGTATTAATGGCATATTTATCTTTATTCACTTTAATAGATTTATTTTGTAAAAATACATACGATAAAAAAATAAGTAAGTGGCTTATAAAAACAGCGGTGACTAGCTTTAGTTTTGCTGTATTAGGAATCTCATTTTGTATCATACACGAGCTATTAACACCATGGAGTCTCAGTTTAATGGTGTGGTATTGGTTGGTAATGTTAGTTTTATTTTTAACAACCATAATATCGTTAGTCAGTCTCGTATTTGTTAATCGTAAAAATCATAATTTCACCGGTGTATATAGAATACTTATACTTCTAAATGTACTGCTTACGTTAGGACCAGTATTATGGCCACTATTACTTTCTATTATCGGAAATGGTATGAACGCTAGTGCAGGATGGTAAAGGTGAATATAGATTAGTTGCTTAAATAAAAAAGAACGTGTTTACATAAAAAGTGAAAACACGTTCTTTTTTTATTCATTTTAATACGAACACAATGAATAAATCATCTTAAAATAATTAAGACAAGGTGAAATGAAAATGGGGGCAGTTAAGGGACTGTCCTTATTTTTTTATGCCCTTTTTATTTTCATACATAATTCTTTCTCAGCTTATCGTAACAAAATTTGAACGTAAGTATTTCGTAAGGAATGGATAAGAAAAAAGAGAGGTTTATCATATAGGATTAAGGTATAACTTGAATCAATATGATATGAACAGAGGAGAGAACCTTATGAAAAAATGTACTTCAATAAAGTTAGGAAGTTTGGCAGTATTAATAGCGAGTACTAATTTATTCACGCCAGGTTTTACTGTGAAAGCAGAGTCTACTCAAAATATTTCTACTTCGTCACAAGCGCATGATCAAAAGAATCGGAATGGTTGGAAACGAGTCATGCAGGAAACAATCCAAATTGGAGCGCCAGGGGTATTAGCTAAGACGTATAATAACGGAAGAGTTAGTAGTTATACTGCTGGTTTGGCGGATTTAAATACAAAGAAACCAATGAAATTAGATTATCGTTTTCGGATTGGAAGTGTGACGAAGACTTTTACTGCTACGACTGTTCTTCAATTAGTAGGAGAAAATCGTGTGCAACTTGACGATCCAATTGAAAAGTGGCTACCGGGAATTATTCAAGGAAATGGGTATGATGGCAATCAAATTACGATACGACAACTTTTGAATCATACGAGTGGTATCGCTGAATACTTAAAGTCAAAAGACGCTGATATTATGAATTCGAAAAAAACGTATACAGCAGAAGAAATAGTGAAAATAGGCCTTTCTCTGCCTCCAGATTTCTCGCCGGGTAAAGACTGGTTGTATTCAAACACAGGATACGTCATATTGGGAATGCTTATTGAAAAAATAACTGGAAATAGTTATGCGGAAGAAATTGAAAAGCGAATTATTGAGCCTTTGGATCTGTCAAATACATTTTTACCAGGAAATTCACCCGTCATCCCAGGAAAGAATCATGCTCGTGGGTATATGAAAATTGACGAAACAAGTGAGTTGAAAGACATGACGTATTATAATCCGAGTTTAGCAAATGCAGCTGGAGATATGATTTCTAATGCGGACGATTTAAATAAGTTCTTTTCATCTTTACTTGGTGGTAAGTTACTGAAAGAACGCGAGCTAAAAGAAATGCTTACTACAGTTCCTATAGAAGGGAAAGGTCTTGGTGATGGATATGGTCTTGGAATCTATGAAACTAAACTTCCAAATGGTGTCTCAGTTTGGGGGCACGGCGGATCAATTCCTGGGTTTATGACTTTTGCTGGCGGAGTAATGGGAGGCAAGCATACATTTGCTGTCAATGTTAACTCTTTAGGTCCGGTTGATATTCTTACACAGTTTAATAAAATGATGCAAATAGAATTTAAGAAATAAATGAAAAGAAAACGAATGGGATCCTGCTTTAAAGGATCGTATTAGCATCCATAGTATGACATCAAGTGTAATTCAATCGTATAGTTTAGTATAAAAAAGGATGTCAGCTGCATGACATCCTTTTTATTGTGGGGTAAAGAGGTATGTTTCATTTTGAAAATTGTTATTTTTGCGAGTATTCCATATAATGATAGGTATAGGGGCTATACAGGGGAATTATGAATGAAAAATACTTTAGTTTGTTAATTGTTTTTATTTTAATAAATAAAAGTAAATTGATGTGGAGTGAAATACATTGGGAGAAAATCAGTTTAGATGGAGTAACACACAATTACGAGAACATGTTGAAGTAATAGACGGCACAAGAAGTCCGCACATTTTATTAAAGAATGCAACATACTTAAATTCCTATATGCGCGAGTGGGTGCAAGCAAATATTTGGATCTATGATGACCGCATTGTATATGTAGGAGAAAAACTACCAGCGCAACTACATGAATGTGAAGTCATTGATTGTGATGGAAAGTATGTAGTTCCTAGTTACATAGAACCGCATGCACATCCATATCAATTATATAATCCAGAGACTTTAGCGAATCATGCGATGCAATTTGGGACAACAACTTTCATTAATGATAATTTAACTATATTTTTAACATTACAACGTGAAGAAGCATTTCGTTTATTAGATGAATTTAAAAAGATTCCAGCAAGTATGTATTGGTGGTGTCGTTTTGATGGACAAACTGAATTGCAAAACGGGGAATCTATGTTTAATAGTGAAGAAATAATAGAGTGGCTGCAGCATGAAGCAGTTCTGCAAGGTGGTGAGCTAACAGCATGGCCCAAACTATTACATGGCGATGATGAAATGCTAACTTGGGTGCAGGAAACAAAGCGATTACAGAAAAAAGTAGAAGGGCATTTTCCAGGAGCATCTGAAGCAACGTTAGCAAAATTAAAACTGTTAGGTACAGACTGTGATCATGAAGCGATGACAGGTCAAGAGGCGTTAACTCGTCTTATGCAAGGTTACACTGTTTCCCTAAGAAATTCTTCAATCCGCCCAGATTTAGAAGTTTTACTGAAAGAATTGTTGGAACTAGGAGTAAATCAGTTTGATAGATTTATTCTTACTACAGACGGCTCACATCCTTCGTTTTATGAAAATGGAATGACAAACGTTATGATATCTACCGCGATAAAACAAGGAGTCCCAGTAATAGATGCTTATCATATGGCAAGTTATAATATCGCTCGTTATTATAATATGGAACATCTACATGGTTCAATTGCGACAGGTAGAATGGCTAATATGAATATTCTAGAAAGTAAAGAAAACCCAGTACCAATTAGTGTCATTGTAAAGGGACAATGGGTGAAGCGTGACGGTGTAAATACACATGAAGCATTACATATAGACTGGAGTGAATGTAAAGTAACTCCATTATCATTAGATTGGACAATAGAAAAAGAGGATATGATTTTCTCAAATAAAACGGGTATACACTTATTAAATAACGTGATAACAAAACAATATATGAGTGAAATCGACATAGACTGTGATGAATTGTCCATAGATCATGATGAATGTTTCCTTATGATGATTGCTCGTGATGGTACGTGGCGAGTGAATACAGTTGTAAAAGGTTTTGCCAAGGAACTAGGTGGTCTTGCTAGCACTTATTCTGGTACCGGCGATATCATTCTTATTGGGAAGAATAAAGAAGATATGCTTATAGCTTTTCATAGAGTAAAAGAGCTTGGCGGGGGAATGGTAATAGCTGAAAAGAATGAAATATTACACGAAATCGCATTACCATTGCTCGGAATTATGTCTAATTTAAAAATGAGTGAATTAATACAGGAAGAGAAACAAATGGTGAAACTACTCCAAGAGCGTGGTTACGCGTATGACGATCCGGCATTTACCATTTTGTTCTTTTCTGCGACGCACTTGCCTTTTATACGGATAACGCCTATAGGACTATATGATGTGAAAAATAGTAAGGTACTGGACTCACCGGTAAATTTAATAAAGCAATGTTAATATGAAAGGCTCTATAAAAGTCCAATTTATAGGGCCTTTCACATTGTTAGCATAAGAATATTGTAAGCCTCAAATAATATAGTATCTAAATTACTTGAGGTGAAACGTAAGTATGAAAAAAATATTGTATATTTTAACTGTATTTATATTATGTGTATCTATTCAACAAGTTGTACATTCTCAAACAGATGCACCAGAGCTATCTTCTGATTGTCTTGAAAAAAGGAAAATTCGAGATGACAAGCATGTGAAGAATATAATAAGTGATATTAAATCCACATTTAATTTAAAAATTGATGAACATAGTTTTTTGGAAGTAAGTAAAAGAGACCTGGATGCGGCCTATTTGATATATGGCGGAAAAGAAAATGATTCTTATTATAATTCGCTAACTAAAATTTATGATAGTGGTGGATTTAGCGAGCAGCCTAGCTTATTCGTGAGGGCACAAGAAGCATTTTTACTTTATAAAGAAAAAGATAATATCAATGTAATGAAACGCCTAAAACTAGATGTTGAAAAAGGGGAATGGCTCGTTATAAAAACGAAGAAGAAGAAAGGGAAAAAAGTTAAATTCAAGCCGTTGCAATGTGAAAAAGATTATATGAAAAAGAGAAATGAGTACCATAATCTAAAATGAAATAACGGAATTTTAAGTGAGGAAAATTTGTTAATAATTGTAAATGAAGTGGTAGAAATTCCTAGTGATTTTGCCATAAAAAAACGTCATTTTTTATTTTTAAAATGACGTTTTTTTATATACTTAAAGCTTTTGCATCGCACTTTCAATCCTCTTCACCAAATCAGCAGACACTTTATGAAAATACCCCAAAACTACCTTTCGAATATCATCGGATATAACTTTCAAATCACTAGCTAAGTTTTCAGCGAGATGTTCTTTTTCTATCGGCTGTAACTCCGTATAAAATTCCCCAGCCTGCGTAAAGTCATCTTGTTTCGTTATAGAAGTTCTTTCAAGTTTACCTTCAACGTACCTTCCGTCACCGCTCGTTATTTGATTAGCAGGTGTCCAATCTTGCTGTTGGTTAATCGTTAATTTGCGGAATTCAGGTCCAATTCTTCTTCTTTGAGAATCGCTGTAAATGTTAGCTCGCCCTTGCAACATTTTATCATCTGATAGTTCTGCACCGTCTAGTAAATTAGAAGGGGAGAAGGCGACTTTTTCTACTTGCTCCATATAATTTTCAGGGTTTTTATTTAATACCATTTTGCCTACTGGTATAAGAGGATACGCCTTTTCATCCCATACTTTTGTATCATCTAAAGGGTCATAAGAAAGATGTTCTTCATCTTTCGGATCCATGAGCTGGACATATAAACCGTATTCCACTGGCTTACCATTTGCAATTGCATCATATAAATCTCTCCCGCTATAATCAGGGTTTTCGGCAGCCAGTTTATTTGCTTCCTCACTAGTAATGAATTGTACACCTTCAAATGGGTACCAATGATACTTTACATACTTTCGATTACCTTCTGCATTTCTCCAAACATATGTATTTACACTATGCCCTGGGATATGGCGCAGACTTTTGGCTGTACCAGCATCAGAGTATAAATGGACAACGAAATGAATGGATTCAGGTGCTTTAGCGACAAAGCTCCAAAATCTATTCGGGTCTATTAAGTTATTTTTAGGTGAAGGTAACAACGCTTGAATTGTTTCTGGGAAACGCATCGGATCACGAACGGAAAAGACAGGAATGTGATTACATAAAAGATCGAAAATGCCTTCTTTTGTATAAAATTTTGTGGAAAAACCGCGTACATTCCTAGCAGTATCAGGTGTTCCTTTCGTACTAACAGCTAATGAAAATCGCACCATAACAGGAACTTTCTCATTAGAATGTTGTAGAAAACTAAGTTTAGTATGTTCAGACATGGGATAGATCGTTTGAAAATAACCGAATGCACCAAATCCTTTTACATGAACAGGTCTTTCTAAAATTTTTTCGTGAATAAATTCTTGTAACGCCTCGTGAAGTACGCTATCTTGCTTTAGAACAGGTCCACGTGAACCAACTGTTTGAGAGTGAAGTATAGCTTGTTCATTACGTTCTCCATTTTCATTAAAGCCTTTCCCTAGTAAAGATTGCCCTTGTTTATCATAGTTTTCATCCATCGATATAGCCTCCAAATCTTTTTTGCCCATTGTTACTAAATATGATTTCATAGCCTTGATTATGTATGACACGCAAAGTTCAAAATAGTAACAGACCGCTAGATGAAAAAAACGCGTATGCAGTGGACCTGTTGAAATAGAAGAAATTATGGAAAAATGAATATCGGGAAGAAAATTACTATTAAAATTTCAATCTTAAAAATGAATTTATACATGATTTTATAGAGAATGAACATCAATAAACAGGGAAAATAATTAGGAGGAATTGAACATGTCGGATTGGTTTCAATTAGATAAAGAATATATGATGCCCACGTATTGTCGTACGAAGGTTGCAATAGAAAGAGGAGAAGGTTGTAAACTGTATGATGTGGATGGTAAAGAGTATATAGATTTGTTTTCTGGCGTAGGAGTAAACGTATTAGGCTACAATCACCCGAAAATTGTGCAAACAACTATGGAGCAAGTTACGAAATCGTTGCATCTTCCATTTCATTTTTTAAACCCAGTTGCGATTGAGTATGCAAAGAAATTAGTTGATTGCTCTTTAAAAAATGGAAAAGTCTTTTTTACAAACTCAGGTACGGAAGCGACAGAAACAACGTTGAAATTAATTGATAAATATAGAGCTAATACGCATGAGGAACGTGAAGGAATCGTAGTGTTGAAGAATAGTTTCCACGGGCGTACGTTAGGAGCACTTCATTTTACGAGACAAGAAAGTGTATATCAAAATTTCCCTAAAACATCGATTCCGGTATATGAAGTAGAGCGCGAGAATATAGGACAATTAGAAGAAACAATTGTTAAAGAAAATCCAATTGCGATTATGCTAGAGCCAGTGTTAGGAAGCGGAGGGATATATCCTTTATCAAGTGAATATTTACATGGTGTTCAAAACTTATGTGAAAAATATAATGTCATTCTTATCGTTGATGAAGTTCAAAGTGGTATGGGGAGAACTGGCAAACTATTTGCTTATCAAAATTTCAATATTACACCCGATATTATTCAAATTGGTAAGGGAGCAGGAGGCGGGATACCGCTTGGCGGAATTATTGTAGGTGAGAAGTTATGTGATGTATTTTCACCAGGAGATCACGGCACAACGTTTGCTCATTCTTCAATGGGAACGGCTTTAGGGTTAACGGTTTTACATACATTGATTGACGATGGTTTAATGCAAGAAGCGTATGAAATGTCACTATATTTACATGATAAATTGCGAGAAATTCAGAATGAAAATTCTTATTATATTCAGGAAGTACGTCATGCTGGTATGATGTTTGGAATTAGTTTGAATGATATGAATGAAAATGTAAAAAAAATACAGATGGAGCTAATGGAAAAAGGGATGTTAGTTGACGTTACACAAGGGAATATCATCCGTTTACTCCCTCCGTATATAATTACAAAAGAAGAAATTGATGCATTTATTTATGAGTTTATCGCTTGTATTCATAGCTTAGCAGCAATAGCAAGTGTTTAAAAAGCTTTATGAAAAAGTACCTTATTTTTAATGCAAATAGGAAGAAAATAGGGTTGAAAAAAATAAATTTATGTATTTAAATAAAAAGCTGAAAAAGGTACTCGTATAGCGCCTTCTTCAGCTTTTTAAAATAGTAAATTACTTAACATAGGGAGCATCTCATTGGACAAATAATTAATTATGTGAAACAATAATAACAGATAAGGAGACATTAATTTTCCTTAAGTGCTTCGAATTAATTTTATTCAATAAGAGAAGGTGTGCTTAAAGAAGTTAAATTAAATAAGGAGCTGTTTTATTATATGCAACAAAATAATGATTTAAATTTTGAACCTCAAGACGTTAATATTGTCAATCCTAAACAAGCCAGGAAAGCAGTAGTTGCTACTGGTATAGGGAATGCAATGGAGTGGTTTGACTTCGGATTATACGCGTATTTAGCGGTTATCTTAAGTCAATTATTCTTCTCAGGTGTTGATAATAGTGGATTGCAACTTGTACTTACATTCGGTACATTTGCAGTAGCCTTTCTCGTTCGACCAATCGGAGGTGTATTCTTTGGTAGAATAGGAGATAAGTACGGCCGAAAAATCGTGTTAAGTACTACTATTATTTTAATGGCACTTTCTACATTATTCATCGCATTACTACCAACCTATGAACAAATTGGTGTATGGGCACCAATACTACTTTTAGTTGCCCGAATGATTCAAGGCTTCTCTACAGGCGGCGAATATTCAGGTGCAATGGTTTATATCGCAGAATCTTCTCCAGATAAAAAGCGTGGTATACTCGGTAGTGGTCTTGAAATTGGAACACTCTCAGGTTACATTGCTGCATCGGTAATTGTTACCATTTTGACGTTATTGTTAACAGATGAGCAAATGCTCAGCTGGGGCTGGCGTATTCCTTTCTTAATAGCTGCACCAATTGGTTTGGTCGGTTTATATTTACGCCGTCATTTAGATGAATCTCCCATTTTTGAAGAGATGGAAAAAGCACAAGAGGAATCTGAAGACAACGAACAATTTTCATTTATGGACATATTAAAATATCACAAAAAAGACTTCTTATTAAGCACAGTAATTGTCGCCTTCTTTAATATTACAAATTATATGATTCTTTCGTATATTCCTTCTTATCTAACTCAAGTACTTAAAGTCAAAGAAACAACTGGCTTATTAATTATTTCGATTACGATGGCACTTATGATTCCACTAGCATTATATTTCGGTAAATTAAGTGATAAAATTGGTAATAAACGCGTCGTGCAAATTGGTTTACTTGGTTTAACTGTATTTGCAATTCCAGCATTTTTACTAATAGGTAACGGACATATTGCAGCAATATTTGCAGGTATTTTCGTATTAGGTTTCTTCCTAAGTGTTTATGAGGGTACATTACCTTCATTATTACCATCACTATTTTTCACTGATGTACGTTATCGAGCACTTTCGATTTCCTTTAATATTTCTGTATCAATATTCGGTGGAACAACACCGCTCGTATGTTCATACTTAGTTCATGCGACTGGTAACCCGCTTGCACCAGCATTTTATTTAACAGGTGTAAGTATTATTGGATTAGTTGTATTTAGTGTATTATTCGTTACAACATCAGGACGTGCACTAAAAGGTTCATATCCTACAGTAGAAACGAAAAAAGAAGCACACCAAATCGCTAAAGAAGACCCTGAAGAAACACTTTGGTGGCATGAAGAGTCATTAGAAATTGAAGCAGGGAAAAACGCGTCAATTTAAAAAGTAACGTAGAAATATAAAAAGACTCCTATGAAAATAGGAGTCTTTTTGTTGTGTTATTTTTTTCTTTTCTTCAAGCTTTTCTGATACACGTAAAGCTTATGAACCTCTTCCTTAAATTCCTGAAGTAGCATCATATTCTCATCATTTGAATAACGCACTGTATTATAAGCATCTATAATAATATGACTCTCAATGTTTACATCTACTTCACTATTTATTCTATCTAACCATGCCTCAATAGTTTCTCCTCGATTTCTATTTAAAGGGGGAGTTAACTTACTTTCAAGCTTAAAAATCTCTTTTCGAATTTCGTTATGTGGCGGTTTGTTTCGTTTCAAACGTTTTTGGCTCATTCCTTCTTTATCAGTGATAATAGTAGATTCGAAGGCAGGCATATTTGGTAAACTAAATTGTTTTCGTCTTTTTATTATTTTCCAAACGACGTAAATAGCAATGGTTGTACATACTATAATTGTAATGCTATTTATGAGAGTTGGATCAAAATCACGCTGTCCAAATTCCTCCTTAATTTGAGGGTCTTTTAGATTTCCTTTATTCGACCAAAAATCGTCTGTCTCTTTTGATTCCGCTGCTGAAAATAAAGGATTGATAGCGTATCCGAATCCTAATGCAACTATTTCGACAATATAAGAAAAAATAAGACGTATATAAGGAAATACTAGAATAAGTAAAGCGCTAAATGTTCCAATTGTAATAATAGAAGTAAAACGTAATAACTGTTGATTACGATTGGAACCCGTTAACCAAAATGCAATCATAATGTGTAAGACTAATAGTAATAATTTCCATAATGGTGGAAAAGGTGCGAAAAATATAGCTGAAAAGACGAACCATACAATACCACCTAATGACTTTTGAACTGGATATCCAGGACCGACTACATGTACGATAAAGAAGAAAAGCGGTAACATAATTGTGCCAAATAGAGAGAAAGAGAGAAAGATTGAACAACCGATTATTTGAGTAAGTAACAGTATGACAAACCCTATTGTTTTTTTCTTCATAAATTTATGAATTAGAAATACACCCATATAGCCTGTTACTAAAAATATAGCAATAGAAACAAGTTCATCCCTTTCTGTTACTAACGAA
This sequence comes from Bacillus cereus group sp. RP37, assembly GCF_040459695.1. NCBI lineage: Bacteria > Bacillati > Bacillota > Bacilli > Caryophanales > Bacillaceae > Bacillus > Bacillus cereus group sp. RP37. Next base: position 2,446,164 of record NZ_JARVHP010000001.1, read on the forward strand.
AGGAGGAGCAGCAGAATAAAGTCATGAACGTGATAGAGCCAAGTTTTCAAGCTTTTCCACCATCCCTTCGTTAGTAATGAGAAACGTAGGCTGCGAGAGAAGAGGGAGTTCATTTCTCTGTAAACCAATGTATATCATTGTAGACGTTCGTTCTCTTTTTCTCGTTACATAATGAAGAAATCCTTGTTTCGGAAGTAACGTACTATCATCTGAAATACGTGCTAATTCTTCTAAAGATATTCCGTAATGTGCTTGCCCTTCGTTTAATGGTAAGTGCAGTGGACCACCTTCAGCTAATACACTAATAAATAATTCAAACGGTATTTGATGCTTCGTTGCGTATTGACAAATGTATGTTGCAAATGAAATAAGGTCTTCTATATTATCTTTCCAACCAAACCCGCGATCAGCAGCTAATGAAAGACAAATTGTCCAACTATAATTTTTTACAGGTTCATATTGCTTCGCCTGTAATGATTGCATTTTAGCAGATGCTTTCCAATGAATAGAACGGAAAGATTCACGCTCATATCGTTTAACACCGATAATAGATGTTTCATCATTGTAAAAAGAAAAATTCGTTCGATAAGATCCTGTTAAAAGTTGCTGAAGTTCTTGCAAACCTGCTACTTCTTTAGGTGATGGATACACAATAATTTCAGTTCTTAATTTATCAAATACAGGTAAATGTACAGATAATAAATGAAAAGGATCTTTCAAAACGCATTCGAACTGTTCAATTTGAAACACACCACGCTTCGTTGCGGTTAATGTTAAATCCCATTTTTGCGCTGAATGAGCAGGTTGTGAAAATGGGAAAGAGAATAGTGTTTTTGATATTTGTTCAATTCCTTGATCTTTTTGTGGTAGTAGTGACGGATTTAAATGAAAATAACAAACACCGTTAACGAGTGGTATATTTGCACCATTTTTTAAATGAATAAAAAACTGTCCAGATTCATTAGGGAATAACCGAGTTATTTGTTTCTCGTTTATCACTTGAAACCTTTTCTCTATATAAGCGACATATTTATAAATGAAAATCGCAAATAAGTAATAGAAGAAAAAGAGAAACATAATAATTCGTTGTGGCATAAAAAATGTAAATAGTATAGCGCCTGGGACGGTTAGTTGAATAATATGGAGTTGGAAGAATAACGGTACAGTTACAACGCGCTGTCCATTCATGCTTGCTCAATCTCCACTGGTACGTCAACTTCTTTTAAAATTCTTTGCATAATTTCATTTTTTGTCGTACGTAATGCACCTTCCATTGATAAGACGATACGGTGATTCCAAACAGAAGGAACTAAAAATTGTATATCTTCTGGTGTGCAATATTCTCTCCCTCGTAAAAATGCTAATGCCTGTACTGCACGCACTAAAGCAAGTGTGGCACGTGGACTTACACCGTTAGCGATGTAATCATGATTTCTTGTAGCATGAGCAAGTTTAATAATGTAATGTTCTAACGGTTCTGATACGAAAATCTCCTTTACTCGTTTCTGTGCTTCTAAAATGTCTTCTAAAGAAATAACAGATGTGACACTTTCTAGAGGTGTATCCTTACGAAAACGTCGCATCATTTGTAGTTCATCTTCAGGATTCGGATACCCTATTGAAATTGTCATTAAAAAACGATCAAGCTGTGCATCTGGAAGAGGGAAAGTTCCTTGTGATTCAATTGGATTTTGCGTCGCAATGACAAAGAAAGGTTTCGGAAGCAGAGTAGATTGCTTTTCAAGCGTTACTTGTCGTTCTTCCATCGATTCTAATAAACTAGACTGTGTTCTCGGCATAGCGCGGTTAATTTCATCGGCAAGCAAAATATTAGTCATGACTGGTCCGAGTCTTAACTCGAATTCACTCGTTTTCGGATTGAAATATTCAATACCTGTCACATCGCTCGGAAGTACATCCGGTGTAAATTGGACGCGAAAAAAATTACCACCAATACTTTTAGAAAGTGTTTTCGCAAGTAACGTTTTCCCAGTACCAGGCACATCTTCGAGTAATACATGCCCGTCAGCAAGCAAGGAAACAAGGAGTAAATCTATTACATTCTCTTTGCCAACAAACACAGAACTTATATTTTCTTTTAATTTATTTATCATATGTATCATTCCTTTCAAAATATAAACGGATATTTCTATATTTTAACAAATTATTCAGAAAATTGATATGATTTTTCAATTCAAAGAAATAAATATTCGATTATTAAATTATACTCTTGCATATTTTGGAATGCGAATATATAATATCGGTATACGATGTATCGTGAGTCGATATATCAGAAAGCGATGTATCGGAGGTGGTTATAATGAATGCGAAAGCGCAAAAATATATTCCGTTAACTGAAGCAACATATTACATATTGTTGTCATTAGTAAAGCCAATGCACGGTTACGGAATTATGCAAATGGTAGAAGAGATGACAAATGGAGAAGTAAAACTCGGTCCTGGTACTTTATACGGGAATACGACGAAGTTATTAAAAGAGAAATTAATAGTTGAAGTTGCCTCTACAGATAGAAAGAAGTGCTATGAGTTAACGTCCTTTGGGAGAGAAGTGTTGGAACTAGAGTACAACAGGTTGCAGAGATCAGTAAGAAATGGAAATAGTATTTTAGGGGAGTGAATGGAAGATGGAGACTAAAAGGGTATTCAAATTTTTTACGGCATGGAATTTAGAAAAAGAAGAAGCTTTTTTACGAAAGATGCATCAACAAGGTTGGGGATTACAAAAATATAATTTAATGTATACGTTTAAGAAAACTGAGCCAAAAGATGTAATATATAAAGCTGATTTTAGATTGGCCTATAGAGATTCAAAAGAAAAACAACAAGAGTATTTCGAAATATACGAAATGTCAGGTTGGAAACGCGTAACAAGTTTCACAAGATGGAATTATTTTTGTAAAGAAGTAGAAGAGGTAAATGAATTGCCTGATATTTACTCAGAAAAGGAGACGAGGATACAAAAACTAAATGAATTATTGCTATTCCTTGTTATTATATCAGCAAGTATATTACCATCAATGTATAACCTATTTTTAAGCCCGATGGAATCAAGAGTGCCAATTTGGGCGAAAGTTATGACAGGTCTTTCAGGTTGTATGTGGATGTATATCTTTATAAGACTCTCTTGGAAAATTAAGAAATTAAAAAGTGAAATATTATAATAAATAAAAAGTGGAGTTCAAAAGAAGTTGATTTTGTAAGGGGAATATCGGAATCAACTTCTTTTGTTTCTATATAATTATATTTTTGTTCACTCTTTTTTATATAATAAAAAACTATATGAAGGTACAAAATTAACAGTTACAAAGATAAACCCCACAATACCCCGAAAATAATGAATGAAGAAAAAACGATTTATATCGAGGATCAAAAAATAAAAGATGACTAAAAAGGTGTGGGGTGTGATTTATAATAAGGAAGAAAAACGTTTTTTATTAACATATAAAACGAAAAACCCCCTATAGAAAATTGGTAGGGGGTAATAAAAATGTTTAAGAAAAAGACTGATTTTGAGCAGGTTTAATAAATTGCTCAGGATTTTCAACAAGTCCACATACAGCACATTGGACGCGGTAAGTTGGTCCTTGATAAGCCATATGAAAAGCATTCATCGTTTCATTTGTGTATTCTTCTTCTACTTGACCAGTTTGTGGATTTAATTTGACTGGTTTTACTTGTTGCTCAAGAATATTAAAGCGAGTACGGTTCGTTTTACAACTTGGACATAGCATTGGTTCCATATGTATACACCTCCATTTGTAGCATTTCTTAAACTTTTTAATTTTATGCACGTAAAAAAACTTTCTCAATATAAATGGGTATTTAAAGTATTTAAAATTCAGAAAAAATAAAATATAATAAAAGTACGAACTGGTTATGTCCAAACCAAATCTCCTGTTTTATGCCAATAAGCTGGGGGCCGAGAAATCGGCCTCATTTTTTTGTGCTCGTTATTATAGGAAACAAGGTTTTTATGAGACTTTTGTCGAACTTTTAGGGATGGATATAAAGGGGGATGTAAAATGAATTTAAAAATGAAGTACATCATTTTATATGTAGAAAAGTTTGAAGAATGTTTAAGGTTTTATAAAGATGTTCTACAGCTACCTATAAAAGCAGAGCACGGTACATATATCGAATTTAATACGGGAACTACCATTTTAGCGATGAACACACGGCAAGATGTGAAAGAATTAACAGGACTACCACTTACAGAAGGCGAGTTACAATCTTCCCATTTCGAATTAGGGTTTGTTGTCGAAAATGTACAAGAAACGATTGAGCAATTTAGAGAGCAAGGTATTAAGATTTTAGTTGAACCAATTGTGAAACCGTGGGGACAAACCATTGCATATATTGCAGATCCAGATGGGAATTATATTGAAATTTGCAGTTCATTAGAATAGAAGGAGAAAAAGAGATGGGGTTTCCGAAACTAGAAACAGAACGTTTACAATTAAGAGAACTAACACTGTTAGATGCAGAAACGATGTTCCGTTATTTTTCAAAAGAATCTGTTATACGTTATTTTGGAATGGATTCTTTTGAAAATATTGAGCAAGCGAAAACAACGATTCAAGCGTTTAAAAATCGTTATGAAGAGGGAACTGTATTTCGCTGGGGAATTGAGAAAAAGGGCACAGGCCAATTAATCGGAACGTGCGGATTTCATTTAATAAACAAGCATCATAAGCGAGCTGAAATTGGTTATGAATTAGACGATACATATTGGGGACAAGGGTATGCAACGGAAGCATTACAGGCGATTTTAGGTTACGGGTTTGAAACGTTGCAACTTATAAGAATTGCTGCGGTTGTATATGTAGAAAATAAAGCTTCTCAAAAATTATTAAGTAAAGCAGGATTCCAAGAAGAAGGATTACTTCGAAAACATATGATTCAAAATGGAGTTGCTCATGATACGATTTTATATTCTTTATTAAAAGAAGAGTGGAAGAAGTAATGAGTACAAATGAGCTTATAAAAATAATGAAGAAACATAAAGAAAATAGGTTCATTCTAGGTATAGATGGCTTAAGTCGATCAGGAAAAACAACATTTGTAACAAACTTAAAGGAAAATATGAAACAAGAAAGTATTCCGTTTCATATTTTCCATATAGATGATCACATAGTCGAGCGTAATAAACGATATCAAACTGGCTATGAAGAATGGTATGAGTATTATTATTTACAGTGGGATATTGAGTGGCTTCGGCAGAAGTTTTTTCAAAAGTTACAAAATGAAACAAAACTGAAATTACCGTTCTATAATGATGAGACAGACTCATGCGAAATCAAAAAAGTACAGATCCCCATAGTAGGTGTAATTGTAATTGAAGGTGTTTTTCTACAGCGAAAAGAATGGAGAGATTTCTTTCATTATATGGTGTACTTGGATTGTCCAAGAGAGACAAGGTTTCTGCGGGAAAGCGAAGAGACCCAAAAGAAACTTTCGAAGTTTCAAAATAGGTATTGGAAAGCAGAGGATTATTATTTAGAAAATGAAACACCACAGAAGAGAGCGAACTTACTTATAGAATGATTAGAAAATAGAAGGGTGAATAGAATGAAGATTTTATGGGATTTTGATGGGACGTTATTTGATACGTATCCTGCATATACAATGATACTTTCTGAAGTATTAGGTGATACAGTAGATAAACAAGAAATATACAAAAATTTAAAAATATCATACTCACATGCAATCCATTATTATAAGGTTTCATGTGAGCAGGAAGAAAAGATTAAAGCTTTGAAGGGGAAATTCACTCCAAAAGATATGAAACCTTTTGCAGGTGTCGAAGAGATTTTGAAATTTGCGGATAAAAATGTGATTATGACCCATAAACATAGGGCGGGGGTTATGGGGATTTTAGAATATTACGGCTGGGACAAATACTTCGTAGACATGGTTACTATTGACGATGGTTTCCCACGTAAACCGAACTCTTTAGCGTATGATCACTTACATAAAAAGTATAATATTGATTTAGCTATTGGAGATAGAGAGTTAGATTTATTACCTGCAAAAGAATTAGGTATTTCAACATGTATGTTTCAAGGGAACTGTGATGCAGCGGATTATTCTATATCGCATTACTCGGAATTTTTTAAGGTAGTGAGTGATAAAAAACTCCCTTTATAAATAGTTAGAACAAAACCTCAGCTTTTTGCTTGAAAAGTTGAGGTTTTTCTATGTTATAACAAATTATTTTTTAAGTATTGAGAAGGAGATTATTACAACAATTTGAATTATATAGTTATAGATAAATCTATAGATGAAAAGATTTCAATAAAGCGAGTGATCACATGAGTATTTTTATTTTAGAAGACGATGTCATACAAGCACAGCAATTAAAGAGGCTAGTTGAAGAGATTTGCGAGAAATATATGTTGCCCTTTGACTTTATTGAGGCAACTAGTAAAAGTGAGAACATTATTACTAATATTCCTAAGGCGAGGTATGTCCCAATCTATTTTTTAGATATAGAGATAAAAAGAGAAGAGCGTAAAGGTTTACAAGTGGCGCAAGAAATACGTAAGTATGACACGCAAGGGATTATTGTGTTTGTAACAACGCATTCTGAATTTGCACCTATTTCATATCAATACATGGTATCAGCTTTAACTTTTATTGATAAAGGGTTGCGATACGAGGAGAGGCGTAAAGTTTTTGAACAATGTTTACTTCAGTATGAAGCGCGTAATAAGCATATCGTTCCATCGGACGATTTTATCGTTGAAAATAGTAATGCAACTGTGCGGGTTCCTTTTCATGAAGTTGAATATGTTATGACTGATGAACCGCACCGTTTAGCATTAGTGACGCTAGATCGTATCGTTTATTTTTATGGAACATTAAAGGAGATAGAAATAATAGATGAACGTTTATTTCGTTGTCATCAATCATATATCGTGAATAAGAAGCAAATGTCTTCTTACGATGCGAAGCAAAAAATGATAGTTTTAAAAAGCGGGAAACGCATTCCAGTATCACGGCGTTTAGTGAGTAAAGTACGTAATATGTTAAAGGGTGAGATGTGATGTATATTTATGATTTATTTGCAATCCTGCTTACTAGTATGTGCCATACGTTTTTATACATTCAATTAATCCGGTACAACAGATTGTCAGTTAGAATGTTACTAGCTTTAAGTGCAGTATTCATTATTTTACTAGCTATTGTTGTAACAGTAACGAGATATCCAGAGTTGAATAGTACGATTGTGTTATTTTTAATAAGTTTAGGATTAATGCAAAATGAATTGAAATTTAAGCATAATGTATATTTTGCACTAGTCAGTATGGTTATTATAACGTTAGTGAAAATGTTGCTTTTTGATTTAGGAATGAAAATCTTTATGTTAACGCCATTCAATTTATATTTATGGACAGGTAGCATGATTCATCTTATCGTATCGATACTTACTTTTATCGGTATTTTAGTAGCTCGTAAAAGAATTCAAAAAATTGCTCAATATATAGTAGGTAGTCCGCTATACTATGTAACTTATGTATTATTAATTGTCGGATTTATGATTGAACTAATTTTGACTCGGCCATCTACTGCATTTTTAGCAAAATTAAATCAACAATACAGTGAAGAAAGTTATATTTCAGCGATTATTGTATTTTTATTATTACTAATCATTGTACTAATAAGCTCACACTTATCGAAAGAAAAGTTACGAGAAGAGCATGAAAAACGTTTAGATAAAGAGTTATTAGATTATGTCGAGAAATTAGAGGATATGCATGATGAGCTTGCTAGTTTCCGTCATGATTATATGAATGTATTACTATCGTTAGAAGAGGGAATACGTACAAAAAATGTGAAGGAAATTGAACAAGTGTATTATGATGTGATAGCTCCTACGTTAAAAACAATAAATGATCATGAACTTGATATTGCGAAATTATCTCGCATTCATATTCCTGAAGTGAGAAGTGTATTAAGAGCAAAAGTTGGAACAGCCCAGCAGCAACAAATAAAAGTAATGCTCGATATACCAGAGAACATTGAAAGTGTTTCGATGACGATCATTTCATTTATTCGCATCATTTCAGTTTTAGTAGATAATGCAATTGAAGAAGCGGTACATAGTGAGGAAAAGATATTGCAAATCGCATTCTTTGAGATGGATTCACGACAATATTTTATTGTGCGTAATAGTTCAAAGGGTGAAGCGATTGATTTGCAAAAAATTTATGAGAAAAACCATTCAAGTAAAGAAGGGATTAGAGGATACGGGTTATTTTCATTAAAACGTATCATGAATAAAACAAATAATGCGACGTTAGAAACAACTTATGTAAGTCCTTATTTCACGCAAACATTCATATTAAAAGAAATGAAATGACCATCTATGATGAAAATGAAACCGAATAGGAAATAGCTACATATTTTCTTCACTCGTTTTTATACACTTTAAGTAAGAGGTGAAGCGAGATGAATGGTCTTATTTTCACAACAATGATTAGCTTTGGTTTACCGCTTATAGCACTTTTATATGCTGTTTGGAAGAAACGTTATATTCCATATATGTTAGGTGTATTGGCTTTTGTTGTATCACAAATATTGATCCGCATACCAATACTGAATTATGTAAATGGAACTAGCACAAATTTTCAGATGTTTTCTGTTATGCAGCCTGTACTATTTGCAGTTTTGCTTAGTGTATCAGCTGGAATTTTTGAAGAGATAGCTCGTTTTATCGCAATGCGCTATTTTATGAAACAACGAGATTGGCAGTCTGGTTTTTTATTTGGAGCAGGGCATGGTGGTATTGAGGCGGTACTGATAGTTGGTATCCCGGTATTGTCTTTATTATTGTCACAAACAGTCATCCAAAATGGTGATAGTTATTATTTCGGCGGTATTGAGCGCATCTTTGCGATGGTATTACATGTTGGGCTTTCCTTCATTGTATTGCAAGCTGTCGTCCAAAAGAAATTTCGTTATGTTGTATATGCAATTCTCATCCATGGCACTGCAAATGCATTAGCTGGAATTATATCGCTATATGTACCAGGGAAAAGCGGGATCATTATGTCAGAAGTTTCAATAGCAATTTGTGCTTTAGTCGTTTTTAGTTATAGTTTCATTTTAAAAAGAAAGGGTGTATGAAAATGAGAAAAATGTTACTTATTATGATAAGTGCTATCGCGGCGTTCGCGCTCGCAGCATGTACCGGTAATAAAGTAGATGAAAGTACGTCTAAAAAATTTATTCCGAAAGCGGAAGAAATTGTATCATTATTAAATGAGGCGAAATATAAAGAAGTGCATGAAAAATTTGATAGTAAAATGAAAGCTGCATTGCCAGAAGAAAAGATGAAAGATCTTACACCTGTAATTGAGAAAGCTGGTACATTCGAAAAAATTGAAAAACAATCGATTGAAGAAAAAGATGGTTTATATACTGTTATTCTTGTAGCGAAGTATAGTAAAGAACAACGGACATTTATTATAACTTATAATGATAAAGAAGAAATAGCAGGTTTAGTTATTAAATAAAAGCAGATACAGTGGGAGTTTCCGCTGTATCTGCTTTTTGTTTTAATTAAATTATGGTTATTTTTGCTAATATGAACTTATAGTTATATAGAAGGGATGGGTTAGTATGAAAACTGAACTAGTTCCTAAAAAGAAGTACAGTATAATAAGCTACATATCTTTACTCATCGGCATTTTATATTTTCTGTTCGTATTTATTACACCGACAAGAATAGCGAATGTGGGTAATGTAGTGGGAGATTATATTACAGTTGCCCTCACAGTTGCAGGTATCATACTTTCTGTCATTACGATGAAGAAAAGAACAGAGAAGAAGGGGATTGCTATTCTTTCATTCATACTGTCCTTATCATTATTTATATTTTGGGTTATCACGATTATATTATTGTTTACTGGTCAAATTAGTTTTGCGCCGTAATATGCAATAAAAAGAGTCCTTCTCGTATGAAGGACTTTTTTTATTCGGTATCTTCAGGTTGATATTCTAAAATATCCCCCGGTTGGCATTCTAATGCTTTACAAATGGCTTCTAAAGTTGAAAAACGAACTGCTTTTGCTTTTCCGTTTTTCAAAATAGAAAGGTTAGCCATTGTAATCCCAACCTTCTCCGAAAGCTCTGTTACACTCATTTTTCTTTTCGCTAACATTACATCAATATTAATAATAATTGCCATATTATTCACCTCAGACCGTTAAATCATTTTCTGATTTTATATCTATAGCATCTTTTAATAGTCTTTGGAGTACGGCAGCAAAGACCGCGATTACCATTGAAGCAAAAATCATAATCATTCCGATAATAATAATGCCAGGGGCGTCATCTCTCTCTGCCACAAGATAGAAAAGTGGCATACCTAATACATATAATACACTAATTGCTAGTGCACTGTACTTAATATTTTTTAAAGCTTTAACTGACAACTCTGAGAATGCGTTGTTTTTGTCAATATAGTTTAAAAGTTTAAATGTTTGATACAGCGCAAAATAATATGGTATTGCTGTTGCGTATAAGTTGATAAACACAAGATATTTAATATATGCAATATCAGGATATAGCTCTGCAGCGAAAGTACCTATTTTAGGGACTAAAAAAATGCACATAGCAAGAACGGGGATACCCATTAGAATCACAGCTGTCTTTAAGAAGAGTGTGGATCCTTGTTTCATAAAAAGCACCTCATTTATTTAATATCTTATTAATTTACCACGAAATTTATTGTTTAACAATAAATTTTTATTCCACATAACCATGTTTTTATTGTTAAATAAATTTTATATTTAAATAAATTTAATCGTTCCTTATTTCTGTAAATGATGTTATGTTAAAAGTAATGATTAATCCTTTTGTATATTAAGAGTTTTTAGAAAATCAATATTTTGCGTAATTTGACGAGGTGTTAATGAAATGAAATCGTACACACAATTTGAACGAAGAAAACACATACTAGATGAGTTAGAAAAGTATAACCGAGTGATGGTAAATGATTTAGCAAAGGTATTAAATGTTACAACAGAAACGATACGAAGAGATTTAGATATGTTGCACAAGGAAGGACAGCTTACGAAGATACATGGTGGTGCAATTAAGAAAAAAGATCAAACACTAGAATTTCATTTTGATAAACGTCGATCTGAGAATATTGAAGAAAAACGAAAAATTGCAATGAAAGCAAGTAAAATCGTAGAAGATAATGATATTATCGCAATTGAAATTGGGACAACCACAATGCAAATTTTAGATTACATATACAATAGAAAGAATTTGACGATTTTAACAAACTCAATACCAGCTGTCAATAAAATTATTGAGCTGAAAGAACAGTATGATTCCTTTGATTGCAGGTTAATAGTCATTGGGGGAATATTGAATACGAATTCCTTAGCATTGTCTGGAGAAATGACGTTAAACTATTTGGATCATTTCACTGTTAATAAATTATTTGCTTCTTGTGATGGTATTTCACTAGAAAAAGAACTGACATGTTCGTATATTGAAGATGCACAAATATTTAAGCAGCTAAAGAATAATGCAAAACAAGTTGTAATGATGGCTGATGAGTCAAAATTTAATTTAACAAAGTTTTATAAAAGTGGGAATTTTAGTGATATAGATGCATTATATACAAACGCTAAACTCGATGAAGTATGGCAAAATATTTTAACGAGTAATGGGGTTGAAGTAATAACAGTATAGAAAAACGAAAAGACTATTTCTTAATAAGTTGAGAAATAGTCTTTTTTATTGTTTATGTGTTGTTTTATTTTGATAATTTGTTGTTTTTACAATCAGTTAACAAATTAACAACATTGTGTTAATAATATCCTCGTACAATATGAATTAGGAGGTGGCAAGAATGCAAATAAAACTATCAAAAGCTGTGTTCTTTTTACTACCAGTTGGAATACCTCTAATCTTGTTTTGGATTATTCCGAATTTCATTAGTTTAGGTATTAGTTTTACTGATTGGGATTTTATGACGAATGATTTTAATTTTGTTGGTTTAGAAAACTATTTTAATTTATTTACACAAGATTCTTTTATGCAAGCATTGCTCAATACGTTTTATTTCGGAATTGGAACAGTCATTCCAACAATTGCATTGGGATTAGGTTTCGCATTATTTTTCCGAAAAAAATTCAAAGGTTCTGCATTGTACCAATTAATGATCTTTTCACCTTGGGTAACGCCAACAATAGCTGTATCCATTGTGTGGTCACTCTTATATGAACCTCAATTTGGAGTTATTAATAAAGTTCTAAACTTTTTTGGAATACCAGGTTTGGACTGGCTTCAAAGTAGTCAAACAGCGATGTTAGCAGTCATTATAATGACAGTTTGGAAATTAGTTGGTTGGACGATGATCTTCTATATCGGCGCACTAGAAAAAGTTCCAGATAGTTTATATGAAGCAGCTAGTATTGATGGAGCAAATTCATGGCAGAAATTTCGATATGTAACACTGCCAATGGTTTCATCAACAACTTTCTTCTTAGTTGTCGTTAATACAATTTCTTCGGTGCAGGCTTACGATCAAATAAAAATTTTAACACAAGGTGGGCCTAGTGGTTCAACGCGTACGTTACTGTATTTATTCTTCCAACAAGGGTTTGAACAGTTTGATATGGGATCTGCAACGGCAATCGCATTTATCATACTAATCATTACAATTTTACTATCTGTTATTAACAAAATAATAGGTGATAAGTGGGTGAACTATTAAGGTGAATAATATGAAAAAAGGTCCATTAATCGTAAAGCATCTCTTTTTAGCATTATCAAGTATACTATTTGTTTTTCCGTTCATATGGATGGTACTTGGTTCGTTTAAAACATCTAGTGAAGTATTACAAGGGGGATTTTGGCCTAAAGAATTTCACTGGGAAAATTATCAGCAAGTATTAGACATACTACCATTTAACACATATTTATTTAATAGTTTTTATACATCTTTCATCATTACAATTTATGTGCTTGTTTCATCTGCACTGTTTGCTTATATGTTGGCATTTTACAAGTTTAAAGGTAAAAATATTACATTTAGTGTCGTGATGGCAACCTATATGATCCCTGGAGCTGTATCATATGTTCCTGTATATGTAATGTTAGGGAAATTCGGGCTACTTGATTCACATTTTGGATACATGATTTCTATGGCTGTTAGTGTATTCGGTATTTTCTATTTAAAACAATCGTTCCACAAAGTTGGTTTTGAAATAGTAGAAGCAGCCAAAATTGATGGAGCAAGTGATTGGCGTATTCTTTGGAAGATTATCTTTCCAATGACACGATCATCATTTGTAACACTAGGATTGGTCACATTTATTGGTAATTATAATAATTACATGTGGCCAGCTCTTATATTGAAAGATAATACGCAAAAGTTAATTACGAATGGAATTGCTGATTATTTCATTAATAGTTCCTTAGGGCGAGATTGGTCACACATTATGGTTGCAAGTACAATCGCAACAGTTCCGCTCTTAATCGTATTTTTGATTCTGCAAAAATGGTTCTTATCTGGTGTTACTGATTCAGGAATAAAGGGGTAATTAAATAGTAAAGGAGATTTGTGGGATGAAAAAACTATTCATGCTTCTAACAGTTATAACATTGTTTGTTAGTGCACTTGCGGGTTGTTCAGGCGGAAAAGGAAGTACGGTTAAAGCGAGTAAAGAAGGGGAGAAGGTTGTTGTTCCATTCATTAATGGAGTAGGGGGCTCTCTTGCAGATAGTGTAGATCAAATTGTAGAAGAATACAATAAAAGTCAGGACAAATATGTAGTGAAAACGACAAAAGCAGGTAGCTACGATGAGTCATATCAAAAGCTACAAAGTGGATTTGCAGCGAATAACCAAGAAGCAATTGCATTACTAGGTTCAGATGTCATTCAAGAATATGCTAAAAAGCAGTTAATCGTACCTATAGATGAATATGTTAAAAATGATACTAATTTCAAAAAAGAAGATTATGGAAAAGGGTTTATGGAGCAAGCAACAATTGACAATAAGTTATATGGCATTCCGTTTTACGGTACAACGCAAATTTTTTATTACAATAAAAAAGCATTAGCGGAGAATGGCTTTACAAAAGATGATTTAAAGACGTGGGAAGGTGTAGAAAAGGTAGCAAAAACAGTCGCAAAACGTGGTGAAAATGGAAATGTAACATATGCGGGCTGGATGCCGATGTGGGGCACATCAAACTTAATTGATGCGGTTCGCAGTGCTGGTGGAAATGTATTAAGCGAAGATGGTACAAAAGTATTAATTAACGATGGCACTTGGGTTTCGGTATGGGAGAAATTCCGTACATGGCTACATGAAGATAAAATTATGAAAATACATTCAGGTGGAACTGGATGGGAATATTGGGATAAAACTGTAATTGATTTAGTTGAAGGTAGAACATTAGGATTTACAGGCTCATCTGGTGATCAAGGATTTGTTTTTAAATCATTAGGAAAAGGAATGACGGAAGAAGAACGCCTTAACACATTTGAAGCATTACCTCAGCCTGCTTGGGGTAATAATAAACCAGCGCCAAAACTAGAAACATATTTATTCACATTAACGAGAAACATTGATCCAGAAGTAGCAAAAGGCGCGTATGAATTTATGAAGTTTGCGACAAGTACGGAGAAAACAGCTGAATGGTCCATGGCTACAGGATATATCCCTGTTCGTAACAATGTAACAGAGTATGGTCCATATGCTGAATTCGTTAAAAAACAACCACAAGCATTAGTTCCATTAGAACAAGCTAATAATAATGGAGTGGGACCATTTGTAGATCCGACGGGCGGTAAAATTAATGACGCCTTAAATGTAGCGAAAGATAAAGTAGAGATTGAAGGAGTTCCAGCGAAAAAAGCATTAGATGAAGCAGCTAAAGTTGCGCAAGAAGAGTTAGATAAAGTTCTGAAAAAGAAGAAGTAATATTACCAACATGAGGTGCTTTTGAACGAAGGAAGTGCCTCTAAAATTCCTTCATTAAAACGTAAAAGGTGTGAGAATGATGATCGAAATAACAAGTATGATAAAACTTTCTCCATTCGTAAAAAATAAACATTGTTTCCAAATGGATGAAACTGATATTAAAAATTTCACATTAACTATTGATCAAGGGGACAGCCGGAAAATCCCGCTTTTATTAATCTTGCGAGGCCCTAACGGTTATGTACGTATACAATATCAAACGCCAATTGTAAATGAAAAACTAGTCGTTTCAAAAGATTCAATATTTTGTTCTGCTGGTTGTATTGGAGGAGAAATACAGTCAGGTAATTGGGAATTAGAAGTCATATATATCCCTCATTGTGCAAAGAAAGCAGTAAAGTTTACCGGAGAAAAAGTTGACTACACAGTAAATATAGTAGTGAATGATCAGTTGGAACGAAAGTATAATAGAGATCATTTTTGTAAGGGAAATGTTTTTATCAATGAAGACCGTTTTAATAAGGTAGTAAATGAAGAACATCGCTGGTACAAAGGGGATTTTCATGAACATACAGATTTAACAGACGGCGAGATAGACGATGAACTTGGAATGCAAGTATGTGAAAAACAAGAATTAGATTTTTTATATGCGACGGAGCACAATATTGTTATGCCATCGTATCAAAAAGGAAACACATTAATTATACCATCTATGGAACTTACAACTCCTTACGGTCATTACAACATATTCGGGATAAAGGAATACGTTGATTTTACAGAGTATGTAGATGAATCATTTAGCGCCGAAAAAATGAATGCACTATTTTCACTCATGAAAGAAAAAGGTTATGTATTGAGTATGAATCATCCGTTTATGGAGCCTTGGGCGAACCAAGTGAATATTAACTTAGAAAATGTTCATACGATGGAAATTATGTGTGATCCAACTTATAAAAAAAGTAAATCATCCACTTTAGAAGCTTTACGTTGTTTCGATCAAATGTGGTCAAATGGTCTTAAAATCTGGGGAATAGGGGGAAGTGATTCTCATTTACATCCGTCTAAAACATTCCCAGGATCAAAAGACCCATCCATTTACGGTGATCCAGGAACATATGTATTATGTAATGTTTTATCAATTAAAAACTTAAAATCTGCGATCAAAAAGGGACGAATTTATTTCTCTCGATTTAGAAAACTAGCGATAGATATTCAAAACGAAGGTGAAACGATTTATGTCGGTGATGAGGCTAAAGGAAATATTATTTACAACATTTCTACTGACAAACCGTGTGAGTGGAGACTAGTAATAAATGGGCAAATAATTGAACAAAAATTTGGCAGAGATGTAACCTTTGCATTCTCTTTAAATGAAGGGGAATACGCTAGGGTTGAGGGATGGGAAGAGGACGAATTAGTAGCGTTTATTAATCCTATTCATAATAAAGTTGAGAATAAAAATATGAAAACATGGAATGAAGTTATAGGGGGAATAAAAGGTGAATAAAGCAATTATTTTTGATAAAGATGGAACATTAATACAGTTAGATTCAGTTTGGTACAAAATTGTGCATCGTGTGTTAGATGATATCTTTCAAACATATTCAAATGAAAAAAGTAAACGAGATGATTACTTAACGATTATCGGCATGAATAATAACGATTTTGAGAGTACAAGTTTACTAGCCTGTCGCACAAATTACTTTATTGCGGCTGCATGGTATTCGTTATTAGAAAATCAACATTTAGATAAAGATAATTTCATTCATAATGTATGTCTTCTATTCAAAAAGTACTCTACAGCAGATGATCTTGTATTTACAGAAGTGGAAGGTGCAAAGGAAACGTTACGATATTTAAAAGACAATGACTATATTATTGGGGTTGTTACAGCAGACGATGTAGATGCAGCTACTCATTCTCTGAAGATGACTGAGTTATATGATTACGTAGATTTTTTAGGCGCGGATGATGGTGTGAATAGAACAAAACCTGAAAGTGACTTTTATCATATGTTTAAAGAAAAATTTTCACTAACTGAAGAGGAAGTGATTATGGTAGGTGATACATTAACAGACGTTACATTTGCGAGAAATAGCAACATTAAAGTAGTGGGCGTTTTATCCGGCGCGAGCAGGAAGGAAGATTTTGAAGGGAAAACGGATTATATTTTAGACAGTATGAAGGATATTTCGAAAATTTTATAAAACAACTGAACACCGAATTTTCTCAATAAGAATATCTACAAAACAACTCAAATTCTAGGAGGATACTATGGCTCAACTATCATTCAAAAACATTTACAAAAAATATGATCATGATGTGACAATCGTAAAAGATTTTAACCTAGAAGTAAATGATGGAGAGTTTATCGTTTTGGTTGGCCCTTCAGGGTGTGGGAAATCTACAACATTACGTATGATTGCAGGACTTGAAGAGATTTCAGATGGCGACTTTTATATCGACGGAAACCGTGTAAATGATATTACACCGAAAGATAGAGATATTGCAATGGTATTTCAAAACTATGCGCTTTATCCGCATATGAGTGTTTATGAAAACATGGCATTTGGATTAAAACTACGAAAATATAGCAAAGAAGAAATTGATCAGCGTGTGCAACGTGCAGCAAAAATTCTTGGGCTTGAGCAGTATTTAAGTCGAAAGCCAAAAGCACTTTCAGGTGGACAGCGTCAGCGTGTTGCCTTAGGTCGAGCGATTGTTCGAAATGCAAAGGTATTTTTAATGGACGAGCCTTTATCAAACTTAGATGCAAAGTTGCGTGTTCAAATGCGTGCTGAGATTACAAAATTACACAAGCAGCTACAAACAACAACTGTGTATGTTACGCACGATCAAATAGAAGCTATGACGATGGCAACCCGCCTTGTTGTGTTAAAAGATGGGATTGTACAACAAGTCGGTACACCGAAAGAAGTGTATGAAAATCCTGAGAATATATTTGTAGGAGGATTCATTGGCTCTCCTGGAATGAATTTTTTTAAAGGATTATTAACAGATAACGCGCTTATGATTGATAAGTGGGAAATTGAAGTGCCAGAAGAGAAAATGAAGGGCTTGCGAAATAAGGGCTATACGAATAAAGAAATCATAATAGGAATACGTCCAGAAGACTTTTATTATGGAAAAGCAATCGAGGCGTTATCATATAACGCAAAAGTAACGGTATGTATTGATGTAGCAGAATTAATGGGGGCGGAAACATATCTATATTCCAGCCTAAACGGACAATCTTTTGTTGCACGTGTGGATACTTCTTTAGATGTGAAAAGTCAATCAAATATAGATTTAGCTTTGAACATGAACAAAGTTCATTATTTCGACTTAGAAATTGAGAAACGAATTGTTTTATAGATAATAATTATGACATTATATTTTTTAAGTTTCTCCAATTACTACAATTAAATAAAAAGTAAAAAAAACGATTATCCTTTCCATTACAGGATAATCGGTTTTTTTACTTTTTAGGAAACAAGTTGTTGTTAGCTTCGTGATAATAGGGGATTACTATTATAAACTTACATAAATACAGCGGGAGATTACCGTCTTGTATACATACAAAGATGAAATAGTCTATGGAGGGACAGCTATGCCGAATTGTAGTAAAAAGATAATAGGAATCATGATAACCTTAAGTATGTTAGGGACAGGAATAATAATGAAAGATAGTGAGATAAAAGCTGAGACGAAAAAAGTAGAACACCAGCCGAAAAATGTAATAATGATGGTTATGGACGGAACGAGTTCTTCAGCGACAACATTGGCTCGATTGTACAAAGGGAAACCATTTGCATTAGATGAAATTGTAACAGGAGGAGTTCGTACATATTCGGCGGAATCAGCTATTACAGACTCAGCCCCGGCAGCAACAGCTTTAGCGACGGGGAATAAATCGAATTCAGGATATTTAGGTGTATTACCTTCTACTGTGAGTTCACCTGGCTTAAAACCAATAGAAGAAGAGGACAAGTTACGGCCAGTTGCCAATGTTTTAGAAGGTGCCAAACGTACTGGTCGCGCAACTGGAATTGTTGCTACAGCTGAAATTCAACATGCTACTCCTGCTGGATTCTCCGCTCATCATGTGAATCGTAAGAATTTTGAAGTGATCGCGGAGCAACAAGTGTATCAAAATATAGATGTCGTATTAGGCGGGGGGAAATCGGCACTGCTCCCTATAAAAAATAACGGAATTCGAAAAGATGATGAAGATTTAATAAAAGTGATTCAAAACAAAGGATATGACTTTGTTGAAACGAAAGATGCATTATTGAAATCCAAATCTAATAAAATTTGGGGCTCTTTCTCACATAATGCCTTAGCATTCGATATGGATCGTGAAGCAACAAATCCGGAGCAGCCAACACTTTCTCAAATGACAGAGAAAGCAATTCAAACGTTATCAAAAGATAAAGATGGTTTCTTTTTATTTGTGGAAGGAAGTAAGCCAGATTGGGCAGCTCACGCAAATGATCCAATTGGGATAATTAGTGATGTGTTGGCATTTGATGAAGCGGTAGCAAAAGCGTTGCAATTTGCAAAAAATGATGGTAATACGATGTTAATTGCTGTAGCTGACCATGGTAATAGCGGGATTTCTATTGGGAATATGAATACGACAAAAGGATATAATACTACGCCGGTTTCTACATACATTGATCCATTGAAAAAGGCGAAGATGACACTTGAAGGGACTACAAATAAACTGAAATCTAATTTGTCGAATGTAGAAGATGTAGCTAAATTATACGGTTTGGACAATTTAACTTATGATGAAAAAGAAAGATTAAAAGCAGCAAAAAAGAAAATAGATGTAGGTCCAATTTATACTACATTATTGGCCAATCGTGCGAACATAGGCTTCACAACAGGAGGACATACAGGTGAGGATGTGTTTTTATATTCTTACGGTCCTCAAAAGCCATACGGTTTGATCCAAAACACAGACATTGCGAAGACAATGGCGAAAGCAATGGGCTTTAATTTAGAAGAAGTAACAAACAAATTATTTGTAGAGAGTGAATCAGTCTTTAAACAAAACGGTGCAACTGTAACGATAGACAAAACTGATGCAGCAAATCCTGTGCTCATAGTAAAACGTAATAATGTAAAAGCTCAATTATTGGTTAACAAAAATATTATTCGTATCAAGGGTAAAGAGTATGAATTAGGAAGCGTTGTTGTAGAGAGTAAAGGGAAATTCTATGTACCAGAAAAAGCAATCCACTTATTTATAAAGCATTCTAGTTAAAAAAATGTCAATTCCTTAACTTGTACTTAGGAATTGACATTTTTTTGTGTAGATGAAATTTCACTCGAAAAAAAGAGTAAAGAGAATCGCATTTTCTGTAAAAAAACTTGCTATCAGTTTATAAATTATTTTGCATGGAGATTTTGCAATATTAGACGTATTGTTATTTTATATTTTCACCCTGCATAAAAAAATATTTCTCAACAATTGTACATCAATAAAATATTGAATATTCACATTATAACGAATATTATGTTGTTATCGATAAAAAACGATGATTCTCAACAATCGGGGAGGAAATACATTGAAAAAGAATAAGAAGTTAAAACCTTTATCAGTATTAGCAACAGCCGCAGTACTAAGTAGTACTTTTGCTTTTGGAAGTCAAGCAGCATATGCTGATGCGCCATCATCTCTACCAATAGATGAGCATTTAATACCGGAGGAGCGTTTAGTGGAAGCGCTGAAACAACGGGGAGTAATTGATCCGGCTGCATCACAGGCTGAGGCTTCAAAGGCTGTCGAAAAATATGTTGAGAAAAAGAAAGGGGAAAACCCTGGGAAAGAAATTTTGACAGGAGATAGTCTTACGCAAGAAGCTTCTGATTTTATGAAAAAAGTAAAAGATACAAAAATGAAGGAAAATGAACAGGCGCAGCAACCTGAAGTAGGACCAGTGGCTGGACAAGATGCAGGATTGAATTCTAGAAAATTAAATGGAAAAGTACCTACAACACCAGCTAAGCAAGAAGAGTACAATGGAGCTGTTCGAAAAGATAAAGTACTTGTTTTACTCGTAGAATTTAGCGATTTTAAGCATAACAATATTGATCAAGAACCAGGATACATGTATTCAAAGGATTTTAATCGTGAACATTATCAAAAAATGTTATTTGGTGATGAACCATTCACTTTATTTGATGGATCGAAGATTAATACATTTAAGCAATATTATGAAGAACAATCTGGTGGTAGCTATACAGTTGATGGGACTGTAACAGAATGGCTTACTGTTCCGGGAAAAGCGTCAGATTATGGTGCTGATGCGGGTACAGGGCATGATAACAAGGGGCCTTTAGGACCAAAAGATTTTGTGAAAGAAGCATTAAAAGCAGCGGTAGCAAAAGGAATCAATTTAGCAGACTATGACCAATTTGATCAATACGATCAAGATGGTGATGGAAATAAAAATGAGCCAGATGGAATTATTGATCATTTAATGGTTGTACATGCAGGGGTTGGTCAAGAAGCTGGCGGTGGTAAATTGAAAGATGATGCGATTTGGTCACATCGTTCAAAACTAGGTTCAAAGCCATATGCAATTGATGGCACGAAATCTTCTGTCTCGAACTGGGGCGGAAAGATGGCTGCATATGATTATACAATCGAGCCTGAAGACGGAGCAGTTGGTGTGTTTGCGCATGAGTATGGCCATGATTTAGGCTTACCAGATGAATATGATACAAAGTACTCAGGACAAGGTGAACCAGTTGAGTCATGGTCTATTATGAGTGGTGGTAGCTGGGCTGGAAAAATTGCAGGAACAGAGCCAACGAGTTTCTCACCACAAAATAAAGAGTTTTTCCAAAAGAATATGAAGGGGAACTGGGCGAATATCCTTGAAGTAGATTATGACAAACTTAACAAAGGAATCGGTGTTGCAACATATGTAGATCAAAGTACTACAAAATCTAAACGACCTGGAATCGTTCGTGTTAACTTGCCGGACAAAGATATAAAAAATATCGAATCGGCATTTGGTAAGAAGTTCTATTACAGTACAAAAGGAAATGACATTCATACAACACTTGAGACACCAGTATTTGACTTAACAAATGCAAAGGATGCTAAGTTCGATTATAAGGCATTTTACGAACTGGAAGCGAAGTATGATTTCCTTGACGTATATGCGATTGCAGAAGATGGAACGAAGACACGCATTGATAGAATGGGCGAAAAAGATGTAAAAGGTGGCGCGGATACAACGGATGGTAAGTGGGTTGATAAATCATACGATTTAAGCCAATTCAAAGGGAAAAAAGTAAAACTGCAATTTGAGTATGTAACAGATATTGCAGTAGCTTATAAAGGATTTGCGTTAGATAATGCAGCCTTAACTGTAGATGGAAAAGTTGTTTTCTCTGATGATGCAGAAGGTCAGCCAGCAATGACGTTAAAAGGCTTTACTGTATCTAACGGATTTGAACAGAAAAAAAATAATTACTATGTAGAGTGGAGAAATTACGCTGGTTCTGACACTGCGTTACAACATGCACGTGGCCCAGTATTTAATACAGGAATGGTTGTGTGGTATGCGGATCAAAGCTTTACAGATAACTGGGTAGGCGTTCATCCAGGTGAAGGGTTCTTAGGTGTAGTAGATTCTCATCCAGAGGCAATTGTAGGGACATTAAACGGACAACCTACTGTGAAGAGCAGTACGCGTTATCAAATTGCCGATGCGGCATTCTCATTTGATCAAACGCCAGCATGGAAAGTAAATTCGCCAACTCGCGGTATCTTTGATTATAAAGGATTACCAGGTGTTGCGAAATTTGATGATTCTAAGCAATACATCAACAGTGTTATTCCAGATGCCGGACGTAAGTTGCCGAAACTAGGATTGAAGTTTGAAGTAGTAGGTCAAGCTGAAGACAAGTCTGCAGGTGCAGTTTGGATCCATCGCTAAAATAAAATGAAAAGGAGCTGTCATAAGTTGGTGAAACCTGACTTGTGGCAGCTCTTTTCTTCTTGTGAAAAAGTTCTCAGTTTTTTTATATATTTATTGGCAAAAATAGAAGTTTCTTCGATAAATGAAATGCTCCATCTGTCCGATTATATAAGCTATTTTGGACGTAAGTAATTTGTAAGTAATGAGTAAGAAAAAAGAGATTTTTATATTATATAATATTTATTACATCTACTTTTAACACCTGATACTAATAGTATGCTATAATGTGAATTAGCATCAAAAAGGAAAGGAATTAGAACAATGACATTAGAAAATACTAAAAATTTAAAAAAACAAGTTGCTCCGTATGAAAAATCAACGATTAAAAAAAGTGTGTGGCAACTTATTAACACAGTCGTGCCATTTATTGTTTTATGGTACCTTGCTTATAAAAGCTTGTCCGTTTCTTATTGGTTAGCATTAGTGCCATCTCTGTTAGCTGCTGGTTTTATGACAAGAATTTTCATAATTTTTCATGATTGTACCCATTATTCATTCTTTAAAAGTCGACCTGCAAATAGAATAGTAGGGACATGTATGGGTGTGTTAACATTATTCCCGTTTGATCAATGGGGACATGAGCATTCTATTCATCACGCTACAAGTGGTAATTTGGATAAACGAGGTACAGGAGATATTTGGACGCTTACAGTGGATGAATATGTAGCTGCGCCATTTAGACTTCGTTTAGCATATCGTTTATATCGCAATCCATTTGTTATGTTTGGATTAGGTCCAATTTATGTTTTCTTGCTTAAAAATAGATTTAACCGAAAAGGTGCTAGACAGAAAGAACGTATGAATACGTATTTGACGAATATTATAATCGTTGCTTTAATAGCTATACTTTGCTGGGCAATTGGGTGGCAATCGTTCCTGTTAGTGCATGGTACGATATTCTTAATAGCAGGTTCAGTAGGAATTTGGCTGTTTTACGTACAGCACACATTCGAGGATTCTTATTTTGAAGAGGATAAAGATTGGGAATATGTGAAAGCGGCAGTGGAAGGAAGTTCATTTTATAAACTTCCAAAAATCTTGCAATTCCTAACTGGTAATATTGGATTCCATCATGTTCACCATTTAAGCCCAAGAGTACCTAACTATAAATTAGAAGAGGCACACAATAATACGCTTCCGTTAAAAAATGTACCAACGATTACACTTGCTACAAGCTTACAATCACTCCGTTTCCGTCTTTGGGATGAGCAAAGCAACAATTTTGTTAGCTTTAAAGAATTCAAAAAAATAATTAAAAACAATGTTTCTGTTCGAGTGAAATCTGAACTATAATTTCATCGAATATAAAAAACTCTCCTTAATCATTTTCGATTTAAGGGGAGTTTTTGTTTAAATAGTAAATGTCAGATAAGAAGAAAACTTAAAGAATTCAATTTGTAATCGCGGAAGATTAGGAAATGTTCGTTAGGCATGAATATAAGATAACAGTAATTATATTATGTTAACAACTTGAGGTGTTATGAATTTTTTATATATTATTATGACTGTTCATAAATCCGCCGAAAATTAATAGTAAAAGGGGGATAGTACAAAAATACTTGTAGAATAATATTTAAAAATAAGGAAAAAAGCTATTCTTTTCGTAAGAATAGCTTTTTTGTAAATGTTCTTAAGTTGATGGGCATGGGATAGAATATAAAAAATAAGGATTCACAAAGCTAAGAAGTTTTTATTTACTTTATTGAATTAAAGAAGCTGCTAATTCAATAGCAAATGATTACAACCCGCTATTTCTCCCAAAGCTCGATCAATCGACCTTCAGGGTCCTTTATCCAAATAAACTTTCCAAAATCACTAATTTCTTCTTTCTTTTCCAGAGGTACACCAATTTGTTCAAGATGCTGAATAGTCTCATTCATATTATGTACTTGGAAATTTAACATTACTTGCTGTTCTATTGGAAAATAATTATCGTTTTCGGTAAAGAAAGAAAAAATAGTCTCATTTCCTAATTGGGGTTTAATCACAGTCCCATTCCAATTGTCTATTTCAATTTTCAACACATCACTGTACCATTTTTTTATAGCATCAATATTTTTAGTTCTCCAAAATATTCCCCCGAAACCTTTTATCATCGTAGATAGCCCCTGTCTCTTTTAAAATTTTATGGCATTATATATTCAATATATCAAAACAGTAATAGTAAGGGAAATAGAAGAGTTTGACGTTCCAGTATTAAATATGGGGCCGGTAGGAAAAGATGCACATCAATGGACAGAACGTCTCGACGTGAATTACGCATTTGAAACGCTATTAGATATGTTACCGAAATGCATTGAAAAATTATTAGTTTCTAATAAAATTACACAAGCGTAGTAGGGCGTAGGTAAGGGATAAAACTAGATTTAAATGTTTATAAAAAAGTCGCATCGTTTTGAAAAAAGCTTAACCGTTTTACAATTATACCCAATGTGCTAAAATCACTTTGGGTATATGGTAGTTTTTTAAAAATTCTATATTAAAAAGAGACAGGTGTAGGGATATTTTCTTAACTGCTTTTTTTATTAATGTGGGTTAGAAAGAGTTTGTTTCGAAATGATGTTAAAAAGTTAAATGATGAGACTTATCAAAAGGAGTTGGACACTGTGATTTATGATAAAGCTAAGTACTACTTTGACGATATTCCAGAGGATCTCCCAATTGAGCAAGCATATGTACATACTGGTATGTTTCTTGGGTGGATAATTGAAAAAAATTTATATAGTAAAGAATTTGAAGAAAAATCTAAAGATGATATTAATAGGTTTAAGCTTAGACAAATCACCGGTACGCAAATCTATATGAAGTGGGGTGGTGTGTTTGCAGACGACATGTTAAATGATGAGGGCAATCAATTTGCAATGTATTACTTTAATACTGAAAAGCGTTGGGAGTATATGAATGATTATATGGATGTTTTTGTACATGTTGGCGAAACACTTTATCAAGTACAAGATAATTGGGAAAACTATTTTGAATTAAAAGAAGAGATTGAATATAGCTATATGTTTTGGAAAAGTAATATACAGAAACTGTAATAGCTTATTCTTGAAAAAAAGATTAGTTAAGAAATACGAAAGAATAGTATAATGTCGCATGTAATGGGGGATTGATTTTTTATTTAATCACAGCAAAATAACTAAATTGTTACTTAACAGTTTCATAATCCACCTTTCCATTTAGACGTTTTGTTCCTTTTTTCTATCCGCTTTTTTAGCTTTCGAATCAAATATAGAAAGAGGACAAAACGTCAATTTAAATTTTATTCTTACAAGAAATCACAATGTGCGATCCATTCATTTGTTTTACTATTTTTAGCAAAGTAAATTCCGCCGCCATGAATAATCTTTAATTGTGCTTTTGGATCGTCTGTTATTTGAAAAATATATTCATAATCCGCGGGCCATTGGATACCTGATTGGGCAAAGCTAGCATAACCTCCTAATTTGTGTATGTAGTGATTTTCTTCAAATATGTCCTCGTAGTAGTCAATCTCAATTGTGTTTTCAAGTTCAGAAATTCTATCTTGCAAGTTGTTTGGGAAATCTTCCGTATCCCATTGTGGAAACTCATTAGTTACTAACCTTGGTATTAAAGGAAAAGGTTTTAAATTTGGAAACGTAAGTGACATTTCATTCGGTACTAGTCCCTCTAAAGAATCATATTCTCTAATACAAAAATTTCCTGATAAATTAGATAAATCTTTAGCAAAGTTTGGAGAAAGAAATACTGCGATGGCTTTCAAATCTTTTACTGCTTCTGGAATGAAAGGTAATTGAGTTAAATTAAGCATCATGATTGCATACATTTTGTCTTGATAACGGTCGATTGGGTAAGTTTCACCTGGTAATGAATAGAGAATCTTTCCAATCCAACTTTCATTTATACATAATTCGGGTCTTTTTCCACCTGTTTGAAAAATAGTTGCTCTTCTTCTTAGAATATTCTTTATATGATCTAATTCCAAAGTGTTTCTCCTCCTATATATTTCATACTCTCTTTATTTTAATGGTTTTGAAATAAAGTTCCAATGCTTATAAAAAAGTTACGATGATTATAATAAAGTGGCGATAAAATATAAAAAGGAAATTGATTTTTTGTTAAAAATCAATTTCCTTTTTACGTGTTAAAAATATTTTAACTTTATTAGAACCTAAATCATAGCCTGTTTTAATTATAGCTACAGTTGAAATTAAAGCTAATGAGTATTTAATATATTGATTGTTGAGGAATTTCTTTATGTTTTTCACTTTGTACATCTCCATTGTATTGATAATATTAGTTTATAGTATCACAAAAGTAATGATTAATAGTCATTACTTTTCTAAGGAAAGATACTTAATTGACGGAAAACTCAACAAAATAATGGATAACATAACGATGAAACTTTTTTTAAAATTTCATCGTAATTCACAAGGAAAGACTTCATTCTGATTCAATCTTTTATCAAAATAGATCATATTTGTTAACTATAGAATACAGATTTGTAAGAGGTTATTGATCAAACTTTTTTTGAAACTACACTAGAATCTCAAAAGAATATTAAAATAAAATTATTACAATATAATAAAGAATGAAACGGGAGAGTATGTAATCCACTATTTCCTAATTAAATGCATGTAAATTCATAGCTAACGTGATCTCTTTTATACTTTTACTTTTTCGTTTGTCCAGATAATTCAACAGACTTTTACGTACAGCGCTGCATTGCTGAAATGATAGCTGTTCGTAAGCCTTTTTCCTCTAATGTTGCTACAGCTTCTATCGTTGTTCCGCCAGGAGAACAAACCATATCTTTCAATTCACCTGGATGTATGCCTGTTTCTAGCACCATTTTTGCAGAGCCTAATACAGCTTGAGCTGCAAATTTATATGCTTGATTTCTTGGCATACCATCTAGCACAGCAGCATCTGCCATCGCTTCTATAATCATATATACGTATGCTGGTGAAGAGCCACTTACAGATGTTACAACGTCCATTAATTTTTCGCTTACAATCTCTGTTTGACCAAAGCTATTGAAAATGTTTAGCACATCTTCTAAATCTTTTTCTGTAACCATTTCATTAGGGCATAATGCAGACATTCCTTCTCCAACAAGAGCAGGTGTATTAGGCATTACTCTTACAACCTTTAATTTTTTATCAAAAGATTCCTCTGTACTTTTGATGCTTTTTCCAGCAGCAATTGTTACAACAATAACATCGTCTTTTATCTGCTCTTTCACTTCGTTAATTACTGAAGAATATAAGTCTGGTTTAATTGATAAAATTAAAATATCAGCATTTTTAGCGACTTCATTGTTGTCAGTAGTTGTAGTTAGTCCATATTGTTCACTAGCATTTTTTAAATTCGTCGTGTTTAAATCTGAACAAATGATTTTATTTGAAGACACTATATTTTTATTTAGCATCCCGCCAATGATAGCCATCCCCATATTTCCGCATCCGATAAATCCAATTTGTTTGTCCATAATAACTCAATCTTGCTCCTTTTATCATAAATTATATCGGTCTGATATTGTTATTCTAAAATAATAATGATATCTTCATGCAATATAAAGAAACATTCTAAGAGAATATATTCCTTTTTGCAACACCAAAAGTTAAAAATCAATTATATTCGACATTATGTAAATATATACACTGTAATTTAAGGTTTAATATTTATGTATATGACTTAATATTATATCGATTTGTATTTTCATTCAGTAGATCAATAATTTCATACAAGTAACTTGCGGCTCTATTTATTTTAAAAATACCTCTTGACACCGAATCGAACTATATCGCATAATATAAAAAAATTAAACCGAAAATCGTTGAAGGGAAATAGTACATATGTCTTCTTGCGAAAGAGAGTGGAATTCACCGGCTGAAAGATTCCTCGTATAGAATATATCGAACCTATCCCTGAGTCTTAAATGAAAGTTTAGGCGTTCGCCTGCGTTATAGGCACCAAGTGGATATCTATGTATATCAATTAAGGTGGTACCGCGGAACAATGACCGTTTCGTCCTTTTTATTTTATTAAGGGCGAAGCGGTCATTTTTATTTTGTCCTCTAATACGATAGGTGCAGCATTGATGAGAAGAGACATAGCAGCAAATTGTATGAATAAAAGTGTGATTGATAAAAAACTTTGATTTTAGACTTGGGGGATATAAAAGTGAAAAAACAACGAATTGTTGTAAAGATTGGGAGCAGTTCTTTGGCGGATAGTCACGGGAGCATCTCTATAGAACAACTTTCAGATCACGTTGCCGCATTGGCTCGATTGAAAGAGGAAGGGCACGAGGTGTTATTGATTACATCTGGGGCTGTCGCTGCAGGTTTTTCGGCTCTAGGATATCCTAACAGACCTGTGACAATTAAGGGAAAACAGGCTGCTGCGGCTGTCGGACAAAGTTTGTTAATGCAGGCGTATACGGAGGAATTTCGTAAATATGGCATCGTTACTGCGCAACTATTACTGACGAGAAGTGATTTTTCTAGAAAAGAACAATATAGTAACGCTTACGCTACTTTAGGAGAGTTACTAAACCGTTCTGCTCTTCCAATCATTAATGAAAATGATTCCATCTCTTTAGAGGAGCTAACATTCGGTGATAATGATATGCTGTCAGCTTTAGTAAGCGGGCTTGTTTCGGCGGATGTGCTTATGATTTTTACGGATGTGAACGGTTTATATGACAAAAATCCGCAGAAAAATGCGGATGCGAAAAAATATTATTTCCTTCCTGAAGTTACGGAAGAAATCGCTTCTCTTGCAGGAGATGCTGGCTCAAAACTTGGGACTGGCGGTATGAAATCAAAAATTGATGCGGCAAAAACGGCACTATCTCTTGGAGTGAGTGTATTTATCGGAACAGGACGTGGACAAGAGAAATTTGTAGATGTGTTGAAGGGCAAAGGTGACGGAACGTATATCGGAAATGCTCCTCAAAAAGAAATGAAGATGAATAAGCAATGGATTGCTTTGCATTCGCTTGTTAGCGGACAAATTGAAGTAGATGCCGGGGCAGCTTCTGCTATCATTCAGCATGGTAAGAGTCTTCTTCCTGCTGGTGTTACGAATGTATCAGGATTTTTCAAAGTGGGCGAAGTCGTAGAAGTGATCACGCAACAAGGGCGCATAATTGGAAAAGGACAATGCACATATAGCGCAGAGGAACTAAGAGATGTCAAAGGTATGCAAAGCCAAGATATTCAAGCAAGAGGCGACAGGCATAATTATGAAGTCATCCATAGAGATCATTGGGTTTCATTTTAAGAATAGAGATCACTTTAACATTAAGAAGGAGGAAACAAAAATGAATGAAGTGTTGGCAAAAGGGAAAAGGGCAAAAGAGGTTGCTCGAGAACTTGTGCTTAAATCTACAAGTCAAAAAAACGAAGCACTTGCTGCAATTGCTGAAAGGCTAATAGTAGAAACAGCTTATATTTTAGAGGAAAACAAACGTGATATCGAAGAAGGGAAGGCGAAAGGATTTTCTCATTCTCTTCTTGATCGCCTTATGCTTACGGAGCAGCGTATTATTGATATGACAGAGGGGATTAAGCAGTTAATTGAATTACGTGATCCTGTTGGAGAATGTGTAAGTGCATGGGAAAGGCCAAATGGATTATCTATTCAGGAGATGCGCGTACCACTTGGTGTTGTTGGGATGATTTACGAGGCAAGGCCGAATGTAACCGTGGACGCTGCTACAATTTGCTTGAAAACAGGAAATGCAGTTATATTACGTGGTAGTTCTTCTGCTATTCATTCTAATAAAGCTATTGTTGCTGTACTTCACCGAGCACTTAAACAAACGAGCTTGCCACAAGAAAGTGTACAACTCATAGAAGATACGTCGCGAGATAGTGCAAAGCAGTTGTTTACAATGAATGATTACCTAGACGTTCTTATTCCAAGAGGTGGCAAACAATTAATTGATACTGTAGTGAGAGAAGCCTCTGTTCCAGTACTTGAAACGGGTGCGGGAAATTGTCATATTTTCATTGATGAAACAGCGAATAAACAAATGGCATTTGATATTATTATAAACGCAAAAACGCAGCGTCCATCTGTATGTAATGCAATTGAAACGATTGTACTTCATGAGAATTGGGCGCAGCAATATGGTATCGATTTGTTTTTTAGATTGAAGGAAAGAGGCGTGGAGTTACGCGGTGATCAGAAAGCACTGGCAATTGATTCTTTAATGGTACTTGCTTCAGAAGAAGACTGGGAAACGGAATTTTTATCTCTCACGTTAGCAGTGAAAGTAGTTTCTTCTATAGAAGAAGCGATTCATCACATAAATACGTATGGATCTATGCATTCTGAAGCGATTATTACTGAAAATGAGGAAAACGTCAGCAAATTTTTCACTTCTGTTGATGCGGCGGCACTTTATCATAATGCATCAACTCGTTTTACTGATGGATCTGAATTCGGATTCGGAGCAGAAATTGGCATCAGTACACAAAAGCTACACGTAAGAGGACCCATGGGGCTTCCAGCATTAACTTCCACAAAATATGTGATTCGTGGAAATGGACAAATTCGAAAATAAAAATAAAAGACACTCAATTCGTTTGGGTGTCTTTTATTTTAAAAACTATTTACCATACAAATAACCCAACAAGCATAGCGCTTAATAAGGAAACAGCCATTCCACTCACAAGAAGCTTCCAAACATTTTTCCCGATGACTGATGATTTTTCGCCGCCAAATAATGAATTGTAAGTTCCATAAATCATACCTACTGTACTAAAGTTAGCAAAAGAAGCTAGAAATGTTGTTGCAACCGCAACTGTATGCGGTTGTAAAGACTTTAAGTTTGATTTTAAATCCATCATGGCAACAAATTCATTCGTCGTTATTTTGATCCCCATTAGTTCAGCTACATACATAGCATCACTGCCCGATAAACCGAGTAAAAAAGCGAAAGGACTAAAGATAATGGAGAAGATTTTTTGAATTGTTAAACCTGTTACAAAAAATCCTAAAATCCCATTTAAACATGCTGTTAAAGCTACATATCCAATTACCATAGCTAAAATAACGATAACCATATTCATCCCGACTAACATACTGTTTGAAATAGTAGAAAAGAAATCCTTTTTTTCATGTTTTGAAGGTGTATATACGACATCTTCTTCTTTCGAAACTTCCACAGGATTTAATACATTGGCTAAAATTAATGCGTTAATACAGTTTAATGGGATTGCGCTGAAAATATATGTTGCTGGAACCATTGATAAATAAGCGCCAAGAATGGATCCGCTTACGCTACTCATACTCATAATTCCAAAAGTCAACAAACGATTTTCTTTTAACACAGATAATTGATCACGAACAACTGCAAGTGCTTCCGTATTTCCTAAAAACATCATTTGAATGGAAAAGAAGCTTTCTAACTTTGGCAAACGAGAAATCTTTGAAATAACTGCACCTACTTTATCAATAATCCAAGTTAAGATTCCGAAATAAGATAGAATATCGAAAAAAGTAATAACAAAAATGATAGGAAGTAATGCACTAAAGAAGAAATCAATGTGTGGACTGTCCATAGCTGAAGGAAATGCAAATCGAATTCCTTCATTCGCACACGATAGTAGCCAACTGAAAAATGACGCAATTTTATTAATGATAATACTGCCGAGCTTCGTGCCTAACATAAACCATGTAATAAAGAGTTCCAATATGATTAGAATAACGATCGGTCTCCATTTTATATGTTTTTTATTAGGCGAACATAGAAAAACGATTAATATGACAACGAAAATCCCTAACATATTTAATATGAAATGCATCTCAACAACTCCTTGAGTGTTATTATTTGTATATAAAAAAGCTCCTATTCTTCCTAATTTAGAATGAGTGTATTTCAATTTATATTTTTTATGAATTCTAAAAATTTAGAAGGTATAATTCGATAAAAATAGAATTTAATACATAACAAACAAGGAGGGGATAAAAATGGAGGTCTATCACATAACGAGTAGAAAGAGGGAAACTTATAACGTTCAAGTAAAATATTCGATACTTTTCGAATGCGCGCTTGGCATTGCAGCAATTACTCATAAAAGGCTAATCGATACTCTTGAAAAGAGTCAAACTGAATGGGAAGAAATTAAGGAATCCTTAACAAAAGAAATGAGAGAGCACTTACAGTTTGTAGAAGAACATAATACTTGGAAAGCTTTGCTTCAGATGTTGTATGAAGAGGATTCTCAGGACTTATCGCAGTTTAATTTTAAAATTGATTCACTTTTAGAAGAAGATTTGAAATATATATGTTTACCGTATTTAGGAGAGAAGTATGAAGAGAAAAGACGTTTAGCAGCAAGTGGAAACGTAACTGCAATACATGAACTAATGGAACTGACACAAGAACATCAGTTTTTCTCTACTTATATTCGTTTTATATGTGATGTTGATGTACAAGTGCTGAAATCTCATTTAATCGCTGTTATGACAGGTTGGTATGAGAGCGTTATTCAGAAAGAGGAAGAAGAAATCCTTTCTATATTAAAACGAGACTATGAAGCGAAAAATGAAATGAATAAAAAGATGAAACCAGAAGAGTTTGTCGAGTGGGCGACTGGCGGTGTGAACTATATGCCAGAACCGAGTGTTCATCACGTGCTTCTTATCCCGCAAATGACATACAGACCGTGGAATATTGAGGCGGATATTGAAGATACGAAAGTATTTCATTATCCAGTTGCAAACGAAAGTATCCATCCTGAAGATCCATATGAACCGAATTATTTTTTAGTTCAAAAACATAAAGCGCTTGGAGATGAAGCGAGGTTACGCATTGTAAAAATGTTGTTCGAAAAAGAACGAACATTGCAGGAAATAACGGAAAGACTGCAACTTGGTAAATCGACTGTACACCATCATTTGAAATTGTTACGTGCAGCGAAGTTAGTGGATATTCATGATGGAAAATACGTATTAAGAAAGAAAGCAGTACAGTCTTTAGCGAAAGAATTAGATATGTTTTTGAATAGATAATTAACAACGAGAATGTACATAAAGGGAGGAATATAAAAGAAAAGTTGGTGTATGAAATTGAAAAATGTATTGAAAAATCGTTCGTTCTTTTTTATGTGGATTGGTAGTGCAATCTCAGAATTAGGAGGGGGTTTCGGAACGTTATGTAATTCAATTCTAGTATATGAGTTAACAGGATCGGAAATGGCATTAAGTAGTATGTGGTTATTATATTTCATCCCATCACTCATACTGCAATTAATAAGTGGCCCATTTATTGATAAATGGAGTCGGAAGTGGATTATGATTTTTTCACAATGGATACGAGCGTCCGTATTCTTATTACCTTTGGTGATGCTAGTTTCAGGTAGTATAGAAGTTTGGCACATTTATGTTGTTCAAATTGTAGTGGGACTTATTACACCACTTTATACACCTGCAAGTCAAGCAATTACACCGAGCATTGTAGGGACAGAACAACTTCAAGATGCAAATGCGTACATTGATGGAATGACTCGCCTTATGATGTTTCTTGCGCCAGTATTAGGCGGAGTAGTCATTCATTTAATTGGAACAGAACTTACATTATCTTTTGTATGCATTTGTTTATTTGTTAGTGGTGCATTATTACTTAATATAAAAGAAAAAAGAACAAAACAACCTATTCGGAAAACATGGCTAGAACAGTTTCTTCGCGGTTTTACATATTTTTTCACAAAACCAGTTATTGTTTGGCTCGGTATATTTCTTACTTTCGTGCAATTTGGGGTTGGCGTAACGATGGTTACAAATCTTCCTTATATAAAAAACGAGCTGTCAGCGGGATATGCGGAATATGGTTATTTTATGGCCGGATTCCCACTTGGCTATGTAGTTGGATCTATACTAGTCGGAAAAGTAACGTATAAAAGCCGACGTATACTTATGCTTGGGGGATTGTTTATAGGAGGACTAACATACATTTCTCTAGGGTTCAATCATAGTATAGTAATTGCGGTGTTCATTGAAGTAGTTGCAGGTATTTGCATTGCCTTTTTCAATGTTCATAACACAACCATTTGCCAAAAAACAGTACCAAACGATATGATAGGACAAGTATTTTCAGTGCGATTATTTTTCATACGATCCGCTATGCCGTTAGGTGTGTTATTAGGAGGCATACTGAGTGAAATGTGGGGAGTAAGAGCGCTATATTTAATCATCGGTGCAATTATATGTGTCACTTCTTTAATAGGAATATTACTTCCGTATTTCAAATTTTTAGATGAGGCGATAGAAGAGAAATCAGCATAATTCAAAAAATTAAAACTTTATAATTGAAAATAATTATCATAATCAACTATAATAGAAGAATACTAGTATTCGTATTACAAAGAGGGAGTGGGAGTATATGTTTATTGAAACGAAGACATTTACAGTAAAAGAAGGTACATCAAATATAGTCGTAGAACGTTTTACTGGAGAAGGAATTATTGAAAAATTTGAAGGTTTCATCGATTTAAGTGTTCTCGTGAAAAAAGTAAGACGCGGAGACGAAGAAGTAGTCGTTATGATTCGCTGGGAATCTGAAGAAGCATGGAAAAACTGGGAAACAAGTGAAGAACATTTAGCAGGGCATAGAGCGAGTCGTGGTAAACCAAAACCAGATCATATCATTAACGTTGATCACGCAGTTTATTATGTAAAATCATCGAAAGCGGCTTATCAACAGTCGTAATATATATGTAAAGATAGAGGATATTTGTTTAGTAATAAACAAATATCCTCTTCTTTTGATTTATAGTAAAATATGGATGTGATATATGTTTAATTGTTTCGTTATAAATGGAGGTAAATGAAGTGAAAAAAATGTTTCTAATGGCAGCCTTGGCGACGACATTATTATCAGCGTGTAGTAATAATAATGTGAAAGAAGAAGTATCTAACAATGAGGAAGAAAAACGTGAAACTAGTGCAAAAATAGTAGAGCAGAAAGAGTATATTATTATTGATAAGAATTATAATGAAATATCTCTAAAAGATGCTAGCTCAAATAAAGAAGATAGTGTGAAAATAAGTTTAAATGATTTAAATTCAACAAAATGGGAGGCACCTGTAAGAAATGGTATCCCAGATATAGGTGATTATATTTCTTTAGAAAAAGAAGAGGGTAAATATACACCTACATTAGTAAAAGATCTTGTTGGCGAAATAAAGTATGATGGTACAATTAAATATAAAATTTTAGAAGCAACTAATAAATCAGTAAAGTGGTTTCCGCTAAATAAAGAGAACAATGGAGGATATGTTCCGCCAGAGATGGTAAAAGTAGTGAATGCTTCGAAAATAAAAGCTGGAGATATTGTTACAATTCAAGATAAAACAAAAAGTAGTAAAGACGCAATTGTATATGAACTGACAATCGTTGAATAAGCAAGTAGAAGGTTATAAGAAAAGTACAATATATTTAGGTGAGGAATAACTCCATAATAATATGTTTGGAGGTTACAAATGTTAGAAGCACAGACATCTATTAAACATGAACAACATAAAAAATTAGTGCAAACAATAGTAGCGGAAACCTTATCTATGGAAAAGGTAAATGGATTCATGCTAATTGGATCTGTCGCAAGAGGTGATGCATATCCTGATTCGGATTTAGACTTATATATTCTTTTAGAAGACGGACAAAAGAAGAAATTTCATTCTGAAACGAGAGAAGATATTTTAGTTGAATATAAGTATGCAGATGTTAATCAAATACTAGTAAACTTTAAAAACAATCCGATGGAACTATACTCATTTTTAGAAGGGAAAATTTTATTTGATAAAAGCGGTGAGTTGAAAAAGTTAAAGGAAATAGCTACATATGAATTTGAAAACTATCGTGTTTCTAGCGACAAAGTGAAAGGTATTTCTCATTGGTTGCATAGTTCGTTTATTAAAATTCAGTCTGCTTTGAAAGCAAGTGATGAGTTAAAAGCTTCATACATAGTTCATACGTCAACTTGGACATTGTTAGAAGGGATATGGGCTATTAATAATAAGCCAGTACCGCCAGCTGGGGCTGTTTTAAGGTACATTCAAACGTTACCGAATAAGCCAATTCATTTAGATGAGTTACTTAATAAACTATTTTTAGGAGATACAACAGAGCGCACCCCTTCAGCAATTATCCTGATTGAGTGGGTTTTACACAATTTGAAAAATAAATAATGTGGCTATTTTCTATAGGTAAATTAATATTTCACGTCGAACGGTTTATGTAATTACAGTCATAAAAAAACGTTCTAGGCTATGGAGAAAAGTATTAGACTATAAAACATAGTCTTAGACGGAACGCTTGAATATCTTACCTTACATATTTAAGTGTTATGAAGAAGAGTCTACATACCCACTGTTTAAAAGGAGATGAGTGAATGAAGTTAAATCATTTGAATTTATGTGTTGATGATTTATCAGAAGCGAGACATTTCTTTGAAACATTTTTTGATTTTCAATTTTTGGAGCAAAAGGGAAAGGCACTAGTAGTGCTGAGTGATGAAAGTGGGTTTATACTTGTGCTAAGCGATCCAAAAGCATTTAAGGGGAATAAGGAAGCTATGTATCCAGAAGCTTTTCATATTGGTTTTTTAGTGGATACTTTAAGTGAAGTTGATCAAGCATATAATCGTTTAGTAGCTGGCGGCATTGAAATAGACAAGGCACCGTATGCGATGAGAGGTAGTAGTTATGGTTTTTATTTTACAGTATTTAACGGCTTATTAATTGAAGTGTCGTGCCTTGACTATAAAGATGGTAAGAAAGTTCAATAGCAATCAACAAGAGTAATTGTTTGAAGGTGTAAATATAGCCCCTTATCCAGTTTGGAAAGGGGCTTGATCATTTTATTTGTATGATAAGTGAACATCGATATAAATAGGAGGTTACCGCTATGACAGCTGTATTTAAAGATATGGCGTTCCAGTTAAAAACGG
Source organism: Bacillus cereus group sp. RP37 (assembly GCF_040459695.1). Lineage (NCBI taxonomy): Bacteria > Bacillati > Bacillota > Bacilli > Caryophanales > Bacillaceae > Bacillus > Bacillus cereus group sp. RP37. Next base: position 2,484,091 of record NZ_JARVHP010000001.1, read on the forward strand.
AACGACTCGACCTAAATATGTGGGAGGAATCCGATGCAGTTTGGCTTAGAAAATTAGTTGGTGAACGTGGTGTAGACATGCCATCCCTGGACTCTGTTCGTAGCAGTCTTATTGAGATGCGTAAGAAAGCAGCTGAAAATGGTATTTCTCTTCTCACTATTCGTAGACGAGACGAAGGCGATTTCATCGGATACTGTGGCTTAATTATCGGTCGTTCCACTCTTGAAGAGCCGGAGATTGCATACGAGTTATTCCGCAGTGCTCATCGTATGGGTTATGCGACAGAGGCAGCATCAGCAGTATTGGAGGCTGCGATTGCTACGGGTCGCCATAGACTTTGGTCTACTGTAGGCGCTTGGAATACAGCGTCTTTCCGGGTATTAGAAAAGATAGGATTTAAGCGGCATCACAGTACGTTTGGTGAACGCGGTGAGATTGTTTGGAACGTACGCGATCTGTAGAAATCTGATTAGATTCGAAACAATAAAAATGTAAAAGGAAGCCCATATGTTAGATATGGGCTTTTCTTTATAGTAAAAATTGATTTTGAATATATTTAAGTGTAATAGTCTATCTTTTACCTTAGTTTTTTATATCATCATATAATTCCAGCGCCTCTTTCACATTTAATCCATTCTTCACAATACCATGAATTGCTTGAATCATCGCAGCTGGATGTTCAGATTGCCATATGTTTCGGCCCATATCTACTCCGATTGCACCTTCTTGCAATGCATTGTACGTAATGTTTAATGCGTCTTCGATTGAATCTAGTTTCGGTCCGCCAGCGATTACGACTGGGGCAGGGCATGTGCTCGTTATTTTTTCAAATCCTTCGCAGTAGTACGTTTTAATAATGTCAGCACCCATTTCAACGCATACGCGGGAAGCAAGTGCTAGAAAGCGAGCTTCACGTTTTTGTAATTCTTTCGCAACAGCGGTAATGCCGAGTACTGGCAAGCCGTAATCGTGAGCTTCTGAAACTACATTTGCGAGATTCGTAACTGTTTGTGTTTCATAGTCTGATCCGACGAAAACAGACACGCCGACGCCAATTGCGTTTTGTTTTACTGCTTCTTTTACAGGTGTAACAATTGTTTCATTCGCTAAATCTTTACCAACGACAGTTGCTCCGCCAGATACACGCATAACCATCGGTGTGCTGCAGTTTTCAGGAATACAGGAGCTAAGTACGCCACGCGTTAAAAAGAGAGAATCTGTGTAAGGAAGTAAGTTTTTAACTGTTTCAAGTGGTTGTTCTAGCCCGTGAATGGGTCCTAAAAAGTAGCCGTGATCTATCGCTAACATTACCGCTCTGCCATCAGGTAAAATTGTATTTAATCGATTTTTAAATCCCCAAGTCATTTGAAATCACTCCTTCGTTAATGTTGGATTTTCCGTTTGTACCGTATCTTTATTTGGTAAATGTGGTGACTTAATAAAAACTGCTTTAAAAGGTTTGTCAGAATGGTTAATTAAATAGTGAGATTCATGAGGGCGAACTTGCAACACATCGCCTTGTTTAATTGGAACTCTTTCGTTATTCACATAGAAATCTATTTCACCTTCTAATGCATAAAAGACTTCCTCACACGTTGTATGATAGTGATTTTGAAACTCTTGCCCAGGCTGAATGACAACAAGGCCAAGATCAATATTCGGACCTTGTATTAAATATTTCGGCCCGTTATCACCGAAGCGATAGGAGAAGTCATTTTCATTCGCTTTTAACATACATTTCACTCCTTTATGTAATATGTTACAGTGCACCAGGTGCAATCCACATATGTGAGGTGAGCCCTTTATCAGCTAAAGCGAGCTGATTGTCATACACAGTTTTCCATGTTTCATAGAACTCTTTATATAGTTCGTGATTTTCAGTAATTGGCTCGAATGTGTTTTCCCACTGTACAAACTGTTCAGCAGTTTCTTCCATAGAGGAATATATGCCAGCGCCAACTCCAGCAGCAATCGCAGTTCCTAGAGCAGCTGCTTCTTTCACAACTGGTACTTTTACAGGAATTCCAAGTACGTCTGAAAGAATTTGTGGCCATAGTTTTCCTTTAGCAGCACCGCCAGCAAAAACGACTTCAGAAGGGAATGTCCCTGTGAGATTTTCTATTAATTTCAAGTTCCCAAGTGTAACAAAGGCGGCATTTTCTTCAATAGCACGGAACAGTTCTTTTTTTCCGCATTTGTCAGCATCTAAACTTAAATTTAAAAAAGAAGGTGCGGCATGTCGCCAAGAAATGTAGTTCATAACGTTTGAAAAAGTAGGGATAATGCCATGTGAGCCGACAGGTACGTCTTTCGCTTGTTCTTCTAGTAATTCATAAGTATCTACACCGAGTTTGTCAGCGAGTTTCTTTTCTTCTTGGCAAAAAGCATCTCGAAACCAGCGCATAACAAGACCAGGGAAAAAGGCAATTGTTTCATATTGCCATAGGTTAGGAACGACGTGGCAATTTAAGCGAATCGCAGCATGTGGATCCGTTATTGGCTCTGTAATATTCACTTCTTGTTGCCAAAAGCTGCCCCCGCATATTAAAGTTTGATTTGACTTAACAACTCCAGTTCCGAGTGATGCCATTTGAGCATCACCACCGCCGGCAACGACAGGAATTCCTTCACGTAATCCAGTTAAAGCTGCGCACTCTTTTGTAATATTGCCGATAACTGTACCAGCTTCATTTACTGTTGGTAAAAATGGCAAAGTTAGACTGCACTCTTTAGCGATATCGTTATCCCAATTTCTATTTTGTAAATCAAAAATACCGGACGTACATCCGTTTGAAGGATCGATTTGCAGTATGCCGCTTAATTTATATAGAATCCAATCGTTTAGCATCGTAAAAGAATGAATGTTTGTGTATACGTCTGGTTCATGTTTTTTAATCCAAAGTAGGCGAGGTAAAGCGCCTAATGAAAATGTTTGCCCAGACCTTGTATATAACTCTTCTTCAAGTTGTGACCGGATTTCTTTTAGTTCACTAACTTCAGAGGATGCGCGCCCATCAACATTTGCACAAGCCCATATTTCTTGCCCATCTCTATCATATAAAACAAAACCTTCTCGCATACTAGTAGCGCTAATAGCTTGAATAGAAGAGGGAGGTATATTACTTTTTTGCAGAACCTCTTTCGTGCATTGTTGTACGAGCTGCCAGTTTTCTTTTACATCAAAGTTCATAGAGCCTGGGTAACGAGGATCCGTTTTATGAACCCATTCTTTTTGACTTACTGCAATTTGATTACCTAGTAAATCAAAAAGAACAGCTCGAATGCTTCCTGTACCAGCATCGAAAGCTAATAAAGTAGACATTAACAATCACCATCCTTTCGTAATAAGGAGAGGGCAGTTTCCTCATCGGTAATTAAAGTATGAATAAATCTCCCCTTTAAAGCCCCATAAATGGCGTCTATCTTTTCTGTACCTCCAGCAACACCAACGACATGCTTCATTTTGCGCAGAATAGAGAGCGGCGTACCAATAAGGCGGTTGTGATGCGGAAGATGTAATAAATCACCATTCGTATTATAAAACTGTCCTAAAATATCGCCAACACCATTTTGGCTACGAATATACGTCATTTCACGTAGCGTTAATTTTTCTTCTTTTACAATAGTTGCATCTTGAGATAAACCGCCAATACCAACAATTGCCGTATGAGCAAGCGAAGCGACATGAAGCATATCTTTTACACTCGGCTCTGATAGAATACTTTGTGCCATTTCGGTTGTAGATGCTAGAAACGGCGTAGGGATAATGTGAAGACAGCCTTGCATGTAGTGTAAATAGTTTTGTTTTCTCGGGAGATAGTGATTTACTCCGCCTGTTAGCGTTACGATTGAAAGATTAATAGAACTTTCGAAATGTATGTTTTCTAGCATTTTGCTAATTGTTTCACCCCAGCCAATACCGAGTAAATCACCATGCTGGAGATGAGTTTCTAAATATTGTGCAGCAGCTTTTCCGAGAGAAGCGTGATAATTGTCTATTGGAGTCGGGATAATAAAAGCATCTTTTAAGTGGAATTTTTTCATTAGGTCACGCTCAATACTTAAACAGTGCAAACCAGTTCCTTTTACGTGAAATGTAACGATGCCTTCACTACGCGCCTTATCTAATAACCGGACGACTTTATTTCTTGAAATATGAAGAAGTGAAGCGATCTCCTGTTGTGTTAATTGATCTTTATAATAGTACCAAGCTACTTTCGTTAATAAATTCTCTTCAAAGTTCAGCTGTGTCATACTCTTCATCCCTTTCAACAATTGACCACTGCTTAAACATATGTGCCGTATATTTTGTTTATTCCAGTTGAAACGATTAATAGTCTGGTGAAAAAAGTGTTCTAGATATGAAAAAAGGAATATACAATGCTACAAAACAAGTAGAACAAATAATCATTTTCTCAAAAAATGTTCTGTATAAAGGCAGGTGACATCATGTGGAGAAAGTGCCCTTATTACAAGTGAAGAAAATGAGTAAGTCATTTTCAAATCAACTTGTACTAAAAGAAGTGAATTTACAAGTAGAGCGTGAAGATATATACGCTTTAGTTGGGGGAAATGGTGCTGGAAAATCAACATTAATGAAAATATTAACGGGGTTATATTCGTATGATAGTGGAGAAATGTATGTAAAAGGAATGAGGCACCAGTTTTCAAATCCGTCAGAAGCACACGGAAAAGGTATTTATTTAATACCACAAGAACCACTCATTTTTCCGCATATGACCATTGAAGAAAATATATGTATCGGACTAAATGGAAAGAAAAAAGAATTAAAAGTAAAGATTCAGCAATTGATTGAAAGTTTAGGGTGGGATATTGACCTTAATGAACTAGGAGGATCACTATCCATTGCGCAGCAACAGCTAGTAGAAATCGTTAGAGGATTAATAAGAGAAGCTGAGATTCTTATTTTAGATGAGCCAACATCGACATTAACAACTCACGAAATGAAGAGTCTTTTTGTGCTGTTGAAAAGTTTGCAAAAAAAAGGAATTGGGATGATATATATTACGCATCGCTTTCCAGAAATTTTTGAAATTGCCAATAAAGTGGCGATATTACGAGATGGAATGATTGTAAGCCAAGGGGATGTATGTGACTATACATATGACATGTTGATGGAGGGGCTATTGCCAAAAGGGTATAAACAAAAAGAGAAAAAAGAAGTAGTTCAAGAGACAGCAAAGACGAAAAAAATATTAGAAGTGATCAATATAAATGGTCACGCATTCGAAAATATATCACTTACTATACATGCTGGTGAGATTGTAGGTATTGCTGGCATTGTTGGATCAGGCAGAACGGAATTAGCAGAAGTGATATTTGGGTTGAAACCTATAAAATCAGGTTCTATTTTATTAGAAGGAAAATCAATTGATTCAAGCTCTTTGCATAAAAGACTAAGCGAAGGACTTGTTTATGTACCAGAGGACAGAGCAAGAAATGGTACTTTCTCAATTGCATCGGTTAAAGAAAATATAACTGCAGCATGTTTACATCAAAATAGTCGTTTTTTCATTAATCAAGAAAAAGAAAGCGCTTTAGTGAAGGCGTATATAGACCAGTTTCGAATTGTCGTTCCGAATATGAATGAAGAACTTGCATCTTTATCAGGAGGTAATCAGCAAAAAGTTGTGCTTGCAAAATATCTTGCGTGTAATCCAAAAATTATTATTCTTGATGAACCGACTCGCGGAATTGATGCGAAAGCAAGGCTTGAAGTATATGAGACGATAGAAAAAATGAAAAGTGAAGGACTCGCAATATTATTAATCTCTTCAGATGTTGAAGAAATTGTTCAATTAGCAAACCGTGTATATGTAATGAGAAATGGGCGATTTGTTTCTCATATGGAAAAAGAACAAGTGAGTGTGAATGAAGTTACACGTCTAGCATACGGAGGTGTAACGGAATGAAACGTATGTATAAAATGCACGAAACAACTATCATACTGTTATTACTAATTTACATTGTCATTGTCGGAATGATAAATCCTAGTTTTGTTCAGTTTAACTCGTTATCTTTAGTAATGAAATCAAGTGTTATTTTAGTCGTTCTAGCAATCGGCCAATCTTTCGTCTTATTTACGAAAAATATAGACGTATCAGTTGGCTCGATTATGGGATTAAGTGCAGCTGTTTGTGGGATGTTGTTAACGGATGGATATAATGCATTCTTGTCAATACTTGCTGCTATTATACTTGGGGCCATTATCGGTTTCGTAAATGGTATTGGAGTTGCGAAGTTTCGGGTACCAGCCATTATTATGACATTAGGTATGTTAGGAATTATTAGAGGTGCGATGTTAATTTTCACAGGCGGGAAGTGGATTGAAGATATTCCAAACGATTTTAAGCAGCTGTCATCTATCGTCATTCTTGGCTTGCCCATAACTGTATGGTTCGTTCTTATTATTTTACTACTACTATATTTCTTTTTAAGGAAAGTACCATACGGAAGATATTTCTATGCAGTAGGTGATAATGAAGATGGTGCGAGACTTATTGGGATACCAGTAAATAAAGTGAAGATCTATGCGTTTATTATATCGGGCATAAGTGCCGGGCTTGCTGGTTGTATATTTGTTATGAATATCGGGTTCGTTCCTAATCAAACGGGTACAGGATTAGAATTACAAGTAATTGCAGCCGCTGTACTTGGAGGAATTCATTTAAAAGGGGGAACAGGATCTATTTTTGGAGCCGCATTAGGAGCATTATTTTTAGAGGCGATAAGCAGTTCACTCGTCTTTTTAAAAATACCAGCATTTTGGAATAATGCTATTTCGGGCTTTTTATTATTACTTATCATCATATTGGATAGTGTTATGAAAAAGTGGAAGGCAGAAAGGAGGATGAATCTATGAAGTATTTTTACAGATGGGAAGGTGTTCTAATTGTATTACTTCTTATAGAATTCATTCTCTTTAGTTTAATCAATAGTGATTTTTTAAACGTTAGTAATCTCTTATTTAGTACAAATGATTTTCTATTTATAGCAATCGCGGCGATACCAATGACTTTTGTTATTGTAACAGGCGGGATTGATGTTTCTGTAGGATCTATTATGGGGCTAACTTCGATTATAATTGGTGTACTTTGGATGAATGGGATACCTATTTTACTAGCAGTTATAATAGCTCTTATAATTAGTTGTTTAGCAGGAGCTTTCAACGGAATCATTATAAAAATGACAGATGTAGAGCCACTTGTCGTTACACTCGGAACGATGTTTTTATACGGAGGAATTGCACTTGTCATTTCAGGAGGGGCAGGTGCTTCTGGATATGAAGGGATAAGTGGTTTACCTGACGTATTTGTACACCTGGCAAACGGTAGTTTTATAGGAATACCGAATTTACTATGGCTACTGATTATAGTAACGATTTTATGCACTGTATTGTTTCACCGCACCATATATGGGCGCCAAGTTAAACTAACAGGTGCGAATGAAAATGCAGCAAAATACACCGGGATTAAAACGAAAAAAGTAGTCATCATCGCTTACATACTTTCTGGGTTAGGAGGTGGATTAGGGGGCGTTTTCTTAACTGCTTATTTCGGTTCTGCACGTGCTGATATAGGAAGTGAAACAATTTTACCAATTATTACGGCAGTCGTATTAGGCGGGACACTAATTACAGGGGGAAAAGGAAGTATTATCGGTACAGTACTCGCTAGTATTTTCATTGGACTTATGCAGTACGGTCTACAAATGACAGGTTTAACAAATGAACAATCCAACGTAGTAATTGGTATTATTCTTATTCTTTCAGTTATTATGCGACATTTCAAATTACATCAATTCACAATGGGGAAAAGAAGGAATTTGCATAAGGAGGAAATGTCATGAAGAGAAAACTGGGGATTGTATTCATTGTATGCATTTGTTTAATTGGTTTAATAGCTTGTTCTAGTCAGACGGCAGATAAGAAAAAAGCGGATGATGTGAAATTTGCATTTATCCCGAAATTAACTGGAGTTGGCTTCTTTACATCAGGTGGTGAAGGAGCAAAAGAGATGGGGGATAAGCTAGGTGTCCAAGTAAAATATGATGGACCATCTGAAGCGAGTGTTTCGGGGCAAGTAAAATATATAAACAATTTCATTAACCAAAATTATGATGCACTTATGGTTTCTTCTACGTCAGTAGATGGTCTATCCCAATCATTACAACGTGCTAAGAAAAAAGGAATGACTGTTTTAACGTGGGATTCTGATGTGAATCCGAAAGATCGTTCATTTTATATAAGCCAAGGAACACCAGACCAACTTGCTAACTTATTAATTGAAATGACTTCAAAGCAAATTGGAGATAAAGGAAAAGTAGCATTATTTTATTCTAGCCCAACAGTAACAGATCAAAACCAATGGGTAACGAAAGCGAAAGAAATTATTAAAAAGAAATATCCGAATTGGGAAATTGTAACGACGCAGTACGGTGAAAATAATGCGCAAAAGTCTTTATCTGTAGGAGAGAACATTTTAAAAACGTATCCAGATATTAATGCAGTCATTTGTCCAGATGCAACGGCACTTCCGGCGATGGCACAAGCAGCTGAAAACTTAAAAATGGATAAAAAAGTCGTTGTAACAGGGTTTTCTACACCGAATGTTATGCGTGATTATGTAAAACGAGGAACAGTACAGCAATTCGGATTATGGGATGTAAAACAACAAGGTGCACTCGCAACGTATGTAGCAAATGAAATAGTAGTAAAAGGAAAGAAGTTAAAAGTAGGGGATAGCTTTGAAGTAGAAGGAATCGGAAAAGTGAAAGTAGAGCCAAACTCTATTCAAGGATATGATTATGAGGCAGAAGGAAACGGAATTATCGTACTACCAGAACGAGTTGTATTTACAAAGGATAATATTGATAAATATAATTTCTAGTAACGAAAAAACGTCCGAATATATCGGACGTTTTTTAATTTCTTCTTTAATTATGAACCGTTTCTTTTTCATTTAATCCAAGGGTACGACCTGTAGAAGTGTGAAGGTCTTGGAATAATCTTGGATTTTCTGTTAATGAAATGCCGTAAGAAGGAATCATTTCTTTTATTTTTCCTTCCCATTCTACCATTCGGCTTGGGAAACATTTTTCTAATACTTCAAGCATGACGTGAACGGCAGTAGAAGCACCCGGTGATGCACCTAGTAACGCCGCGATTGATCCATCAGCCGCACTAACAACTTCTGTACCGAATTGAAGTGTTCCTTTACCGCCAGCATCAGTATCTTTAATTACTTGTACACGCTGACCAGCAACTACAATATCCCAATCTTCACTTTTCGCGTTCGGAATGAATTCGCGTAATTCTTCCATACGTTTTTCGTGTGATAACATAACTTGCTGAATTAAGTATTTTGTTAATCCCATTTCTTTTACACCAGCAGCTAACATCGTTAAGACGTTATTCGGTTTTACAGAACCTATTAAATCAAGGTTTGAGCCAGTTTTTAAGAACTTAGGAGAGAACCCTGCGAACGGTCCGAATAGTAAAGCTTTTTTATTGTCTATATATCTCGTATCAAGGTGAGGTACAGACATAGGCGGAGCGCCAACTTTAGCTTTACCGTATACTTTTGCATGATGTTGCTCTACAACTTTTTGGTTTTTACATACCATAAATAGTCCACTTACTGGGAATCCACCAATATGTTTTGATTCAGGAATGCCAGTCTTTTGTAGTAGAGGTAGACTACCGCCACCGCCGCCAATAAAGACGAATTTTGCAGTATGATGCTCAATTTTACCACTATTCATATCGTGTACTTTTACTTCCCACAAACCATTCTTCGTGCGTTTAATATTTTCGACACTATGTTTGTAGTTTAGCTCGACATTTTTCGTTTGTAAGTAATCAAACAACATACGTGTTAATGCACCGAAGTTAACATCTGTTCCAGAGTCAATCTTCGTTGCAGCCATCGGTTCGTTTGGTGTACGACCATCCATAATGAGTGGAAGCCATTTTTTTAATGTTTCAGGAGCATCGGAAAATTCCATACCTTGAAACAGTGGATTTTTTGAAAGCGCTTCAAAACGGTTTTTTAGAAACTCAACATTTTTTTCACCTTGTACTAAACTCATATGAGGTAGAGGCATAATAAAATCTTGTGGATTACGAATTAATTTGCTTTTTACAAGATATGCCCAAAATTGTCTTGAAAGCTGGAATTGCTCATTCACTTTTACAGCTTTACCAATATCTATAGATCCGTCAGATTTTTCGGAAGTATAGTTCAGTTCGCATAGCGCAGAATGCCCTGTACCTGCATTATTCCATTCATTAGAGCTTTCTTCCCCGGCACTAGCGAGTTTTTCAAAAACTTTAATTTCCCATTCTGGTGCTAATTCTTTTAGTAATGAGCCTAGCGTTGCACTCATAATTCCTGCACCAATTAAGATAACGTCTGTTTTTTGCTGCATGTTGCTCATGATAATCTCTCCATCCCCTATATTGGCAAAAAAGAGTAGGTGTTTTTTATATCTAAGCCGTAAATTGAAAACACCGCCTAGGCCCCACCTAGGTGTATACCTTTTTTGTCTCAATTATATAACCATCTCATACTCTATTATAATAATTAATAGACTAAAATATCTAGTGTTATCTGATAATTTTAAACTATTTAACGTTTTATTTGCCAAAATTCCTATTTAACAAGCACTTTTCAGTTTAAGAATAGAAAAAAATCACAGTTTGAAATTATCTCGAAAAAGCTTACGTATCGTAAAGTAGGTAGAATGGTTACCTTTTTATGGAATTTATGTTCTTTTAATAGTAAGATTATTCTGTAAGATGATAAAGGGGGATACTAATGCGTACACAAGAACAAATCGCAAACTTATTTCGAAATTTTTCAATAAAGGAATGTAAAGGGTCAAGTGACTTATACGAATACTTATCAATAAAAATTGCTGAAGATGAGGAAGTACTTACACTATCTTCCTACGCTCAAGTAGGCCAACCAGTTCCAAACTTATTATTAGGTGCAGCACATTATTTATTACTAGCAGGGAAAGAACATCCTTTTAAAACGTATTATAGTAGTTTAGTTGAAAATGCGAATACAAATTTAGATAAAGCTTTCGATCACTTTAAAGACTTTTGTAAAGAGTACCGAGAAGAAATCATTACTTTATTACAAACAAAACTTGTTCAAACGAATGAAGTAAGGCGATGTGCGTATTTATACCCAAGCTTCTGTTACATATTTAATAAAGTGAACAAACCGTTAGTGTTAATCGAAATTGGTACAAGTTCTGGATTACAACTGTTCTGGGATCAATATAGCTATTCGTACGGAACAGATGAAACATACGGAAATATAAATTCAAATGTACATTTAACTTCTGAAATAAGAGGGGAAAATGTACCCCAATTTCTAAAAGTAAGTCCACCTGTCGTTGAAAGAATTGGGCTTGATTTACATGTGAATGATTTACATAATGAGGAAGATTATTTATGGCTACGTGCACTAATTTGGCCAGAGCATAAAGAAAGACTTGAAATGTTTGACCAAGCAGCATCTTTAGTAAAAAAAGAATCTGTCGAGTTAATAGAAGGAGACGGTGTAGAGCTGCTGCCATCTATCATTGAACAAATAAGTGAAGATGCTGTAATCTGTATTTTCCATACACATGTCGCAAATCAAATTCCTGAACAAGTAAAACATAAGTTAGAAAAACAAATACAAGAAATCGGTGCAAAACGTAATGTATTCCACCTTTATAACAACATGTGGGACCGGGACCTTCATATTGATTATTATATTAACGGAAACGAATATCGTGAAACGGTTGGGGAAACGGAAGGGCATGGGAGATGGTTTAGTTGGAAGATTGGAGATCGGACTTTATGCTAAAGAAAACCTAACAATTATGAGTTTTGTCACCAATATTCGTAATAAAAACAGTTGACAGAAGGAAATCCGTCAACTGTTTTTTCTTGTTATTAATCTTATTATGTATTCGATGTAAACATTAAATATTTTCCTGCTGCACGTTGCAAATAGCCTATGAGATAATCTTCTTCCTAAAAGAAGTTAAAGAAAGTGGCTTGTTAAAATATTCCTAGTGTCAAAAAAGAACCCACAAGTTATTCAGCTATATTACTAGTTCAAGAAATTATTACTTCAAACGGAAAAACCAAAGGAAAGTAAATGTTTAAAATGAATATATAATACATGCGAGAACGAGCACAATTTGATAGGGGGCTTCCAAATGCATATGGACGAACGAATGAATTGGCAGGTAACTAGTCAGGCTCTTCAGGTAATGAATAACGGAATTGCTATTATAAACCATGATGGTATCATCACATATAGTAACAAACTATTCTGTAGCATGTTACATAAAAAAGAAAATGAAGTAATAGGTGAGCATATATCAACGATTATTCCTAATCGTAAAAAGTTAGTAGTGAATCAAAATGATAGTTTGTACAGGTATGAGTGTAGGAGTGGCAACCGAGTTTTAATTGTGAATGAATCTCATGTATATAAGAATAAGACAGAATATGGATCAATTGCCATTCTGGAAAGCAAGGGAAAAAGTATACAGTCTTTGGAAAGCATCATAAGTCGATATGAAAGTGCCTTAAATTTACTGTCTGAGTGCATTTTAGGTGTAAATGAACAAGGAATTGTCAATTTTTTAAGTGGTTCGTATGCACAATTTTTAGGGATTGATGATCCGAAGGAAGCGATTGGTAAGCATTGTACGGAGGTTGTTGAGAATACGAGGATGCATATTATCGTAAAGACGGGACAGATGGAAATTGGGCATATCCAGCGTATAAGTAATCGGAATATAATCGCAACGCGCATACCTATCATTAAGGAAGGTAAGATTATTGGAGCAATTGGTAAAATTATGTTTCATGATATACAGCAGTTTAAAGCTTTGGGAGATCAAATTAGTGAAATGGAATCGAAGTTATCTTACTATCAAACAGAATTACAGCGGCTACAAGAAGGGCGACTTTCCTTTCAAAGCATTATAGGAGAGAGTGCAAAAATGAAAGAAGTCAAAATGATGGCTTTGAAGGTTTCTAAAAGTCGGTCTACCGTTTTGATAAGAGGAGAGAGTGGTACAGGAAAAGAGCTATTTGCACATGCGGTACATCGTGCAAGTCCGCGTGCTAGTGATACATTTATTCGATTAAATTGTGCTGCGATTCCAAAGGATCTTTTGGAGGCTGAATTATTTGGATACGAAGACGGGGCTTTTACAGGAGCGAAAAAAGGTGGTAAGCCTGGGAAAATTGAGTTAGCGGATAAGGGAACGTTATTTTTAGATGAAATTGGTGATATGTCTTTGGACATGCAGGTGAAGTTGCTTCGTGTATTGCAAGAGAAAGAGATTGAAAGAATTGGAGGTACGAAAATTCAAAAGGTTGATGTTCGTTTCATTGCGGCGACACATAGAAATCTCCGTGAAATGGTGCAAAGAGGGGAGTTCAGAGAGGATTTATATTATAGGTTGAATGTGTTTGAAATCGATATTCCTCCATTACGAGATAGAAAAGAAGATATGATACATATAACGGAATTTTTAATTAAGAAATTGAATGGTGAGCTAGGTAGTAACGTTATTTCATTGGATGAGAGAGTTAGAGATATATTCATGGAGCATGATTGGCCAGGGAATATTAGGGAGCTAGAAAATGTGTTAGAACGAGCGATGAATGTTATAGAAGGAATGATTATTCAAGTGTATCACCTTCCTGCCTATTTACGGAAAAAAAATTTGGAAGAGGAGTTAAACCATGAAATATTTACGATGGACCAAGAGAAGCATGAGACGAGTTATTTACTTCAGGCGGAAGTGGAATCCGCTGAAAAACGTGCGATTACGAGAGCTTTGGAAAAAACAGCTGGAAATGTAAAAGAGGCAGCCGAGCTTTTAGGGATTCATCGGGCTAGCTTATATCGAAAAATAGAAAAATACGAAATGTCATGAAGGAAAGTAAAGGGCAAACAGGCCCTTTTTTTGTTTGTAATAATAACACTGTCTCTTTTTTGCGACATTTTCTTATAGATGCGACATGGTTGCTAATATTTGTAGCGCAAATGCGACATATGAGATTGGACAAGTAAGGGAGATTACGAAGGAATAAGGGAATAAGGAAGGAGTCGATTTTTGGCATGTTTCTTGCTATATAAATAAAAAGGCTTATAGCAGGAAGGGGATGGAATTCAATGTTGGAAAATCAAAGCTTACCGCATTTTATTATGCAAAGTATCGAAAAAACACCAAGTAAAGTGTATTTACAATTTGAAGAACAAAGGGTTACATATGAGGAGCTATATCATCGAATTACAAGAGCCATAGCGGGATTTTGTGAACTCGGTATTCAAAAAGGAGATAAGGTTTGTATTATGCTTCATAATACTCCTGAATATCTGGATGTATGGTTTGCTTTATCTTTTATGGGAGCAATCGCGGTGCCTCTGAATGTGCATTTAAAAGGAGAAGGTTTGCAGTATATTGTATCTCACTCTGATTGTAAGTTAATTATCGTTGATAAGGAATTTGTTCCTCAAATTGTCTCTTGTTTGTCATTTATACATAGGGACATCCAAATTGTTGCTTACGGAAAAAATGAAAGCGCGATCATTGAAGGCGATGGTAAAGAGCGGTTAGTAATGGAATTGAAAGATGTACTAAATACAAATAACCATCACCTTCCAACTGAATTTATTTCCGCCACTTCTATTAACAGTATCCTTTATACCTCAGGAACGACTGGATTACCTAAAGGAGTCATGTTAAGTCATGCTGCCTATGTAAATTCTGCGAAGTCATTTGCTAACTATATGGTTGGCGCAAGTTCAAAAGATGTCTTATTTACAGCGCTGCCGTTATTTCATATAAATGCCCAGGCTCATACAGTACTCGGAGCTATTTCTTCTAATGCGACGATCGCTCTTGGTAAACGGTTTAGTGCTTCTAGATTTTGGAGTGAAATTCGCAGTCATGGCGCAACCATTTTTAATTCTTTAGGATCTATGATTCCTATTCTCTGCAAACAGCCAGAAAAGGAAGATGATAATGACAATTTAGTAAGGGTGACGGCTTGTGCTGCTACTCCTAAGGAATTTTGGAAGCCTTTTGAGGAGAGATTTGGCGTTCGAATTGTGGAAGGCTACGGATTAACGGAAACAACGGGTTTTTGTGTAACGAATCCACTTCATGCCAATAAGCCACCTTCTATTGGAAAACCATATTCTTACGTAGAGACGAAGATTGTCAATGAGGATGGAAATGAAGCGCGGACGGGTGAGATTGGAGAGATTTTTATTCGTTCCTTACAGGGACAAGCATTCATGGAAGGTTATTATAAAATGCTTGATAAAACAGAGGAGGCGATGAAGGAGGGATGGTTCCATACAGGAGATCGCGGTTATCTAGATGAGGAAGGTTACTTATATTTTAGCGATCGAATCAAACAGTGTATCCGGAGGCGTGGAGAAAATATCTCCTCTTGGGAAATCGAAAAAGTTGTGAATAATCACCCGAAAGTACTTGAATCAGCGGCCATCGGTGTCCCGTCAGAAGTGGGAGAAGAGGATGTCAAATTATATGTGATTGTAAAGAAAGATGAAACGATGTCCCATGAAGAGATTATAGATTGGTGTCAAGAACGTATGGCTTACTTTATGGTACCTCGATATGTTCAGTTCAGTGAAACTTTCCCAAAAACTGCGACGGAACGGATTCAAAAATTCAAGCTGCAGGAGGAAGGCATCGGCAGCGCTTGGGATCGCGAACAGGTCGGTTATGTAATTAAAAGAACGAGTTGATGTGCTGATTCTACCTCATTATATATCGGAAAGAAGGGATTGAATTGGAAAATAAGCATGTTGTTACATGGTCCAAAGAAAATGGAATCGCAACGATTATCATTGATAATCCACCTGTGAATGTACTAAGCGATGCGGTGGTAGAGCAACTGACGGTAGTGGTCCATGAAATTGAACGGGATGATGAAGTAATTGTTGTACTTCTAACTGGCGCTGGAGAAAAGGCCTTCGTTGCAGGAGGGGACATTAAATCGTTTCCGGAATGGATTGGGAAAGGGAGTGAATATGCGGAGGGAAAATCATTGTGGCTCCAGAATCCGTTAAATAAAATAGAAAAATTGCCAAAGCCGGTAATCGCTGCTATTAACGGATTAGCGCTTGGGGGCGGGTGTGAATTAGCTTTATCGTGTGATTTACGGATTATAGAAGAACATGCCCAAATCGGGCTTCCGGAAGTGAAATTAGGTTTGTTTCCAGGTGCAGGAGGAACGCAACGTTTGCCTCGATTAATAGGAACTGCAAGTGCGAAGGAAATGATGTTTACTGGTGAAGCACTCACTGCTGAAGTAGCTTGGCGGGTTGGTTTGGTGAATCATGTTGTTCCGCGTGGCGAATCGCTGGATAAGGCGAAGGAACTAGCTGTGAAGATGGCTCGATTCTCTCTTCCTGCATTATCTTTGATGAAGCAATCTATCGATAAGGGGCTATCTTCTTCTCTTGAGGAAGGGTTAAAAATAGAAGCTGAAAATTTCGGACATGTGTTTCAAACGAGTGATGTAAGAGAGGGAGTGGAGGCCTTTATAGAAAAGAGGATACCAATCTTTCATCATAAATAAAAAGCTATAAATATAATAATATGCAAAAAGTAATGCCTGCCTCTGGCAGGCATTACAACAAAATATACAAACAGAAAAGGATACAAAAATAAAAAATCCGTATTATTGAGGGGGATTGGGGTTATGGATTTATTGATTGTATTGTTAGCGCTTGGCTTGCTTATTTTTGTGGCTTACCGAGGTTTCTCAGTCATTTTATTCGCTCCGTTATGTGCGTTGCTCGCTGTGTTTTTAACAGAACCGGCGAATGTTTTACCATTCTTTTCTAATGTTTTTATGGCGAAGATGGTCGGATTCATAAAATTATATTTTCCTGTATTTTTGCTTGGAGCGATATTTGGTAAAGTGGTAGAAATCACTGGAATAGCAGAAAAAATCGCGAAAATTATTATCCGTTTTATCGGTGTGAAAAGAGCGATTCTTTCCATCGTATTAATGGGAGCGATTCTTACATACAGTGGTGTCAGCTTATTTGTCGCAGTATTTGCGATTTATCCATTTGCGGCGCAATTATTTCGTGAGGCGGAAATTCCGAAACGTCTTATTCCAGCGACAATCGCATTCAGCGCATTTACGTTTTCGATGGATTCACTTCCTGGATCACCTCAAATCCAAAATGTTATTCCAACTACGTTCTTTAAAACAGATATTTATGCCGCTCCTACATTAGGAATTATCGGAGCACTATTTATCTTTATATGTGGCATGTTGTATTTGGAAAGATGTAGGAAGAAGGCTGCTGCTAAGGGCGAAGGGTACTTCGGAAAAGGCGATGCTACTTCTGAGATGGCTGCTACAACTAGCGCGCAATTGGTGCAAAATCCGATTGCTTCCAGCGATGTAATTCCAGCTAGTTACTGGATAGCATTTCTTCCGCTTGTACTGGTTGGAGTGATGAATAAAGTCTTTACAGAATTCATTCCTGTTTGGTATACAAAGGGATTTGACTTTGCATCCATAGGTTTGAAGGAGTACGGAACAATTGATATGGGACAAGTCGTGGGGATTTGGTCAGTGGAAATGGCACTTCTTATTGGAATATTATCTGCTATATTATTAAACTTCCAAGCGGTAAAAGAGCATTTTCAATCAATTACAAGCGTTGGTGTGAGTGGTTCAATCTTAGCAGCTATGAACACTGCAGCCGAGTATGGATTTGGTGCCGTTATAGCAGCTTTGCCTGGATTTGTCATGATTCAAAACTATTTAACGGGGACTTTCTCAAATCCTTTAATTAGTGGAGCAGTCATGACGAATATATTGTGCGGGCTGACGGGATCAGGCTCGGGTGGAATGAGTATTACATTAGGTTTGATGGCAGAAAAATATATTGAAGCGGCAACAAACTTTGATATTCCGTTAGATGTGCTGCATCGTGTGATTGCAATGGCGGCAGGAGGTATGGATACTTTACCTCATAACGGAGCAGTTATAACTTTACTTGCAGTTACAGGATTAACGCACAGGGAAGCTTATAAAGAGATATTTGGTATTACGATAATTAAGACACTTGCCGTATTCTTCGTTGTTGGTGTGTATATGATGTTTTCTATTGTATAGTAGGGAGCTTGATATTCAGTTAAAAAGAACGTATCTATCAATTAATTATGAATAAAAGTAATCAAAAATAGCCATCATGTTATGTAACGATGGCTAAGAGAAAAAGGCAATACTACTAGTGGTCGAGAAGTAGTATTGCCTTTTATTTAGTTAAATATATGTACTCAAAATCTCCCCAGGCAATCCATCAATCTCATAAACTTTCTCAGATGTAAAACCTATATTTGTTAAAATTTTGCGAGAAGGGATATTGTTTGGATCGATTATTGCTTTTAGTACGTTTACATCTGTCTGCTTCGCAATATTCATTAATTCATTTGCAATTCTGCCACCATATCTTTTTCCCCAGTGCTCTGGCAAAATCATATATCCAATTTCAGCTTCTTTAACATAATCCTCGTTTACCGTAACATGTAAAAGACAAACATATTCATTTGTAATAGAATCATACACTTTATAGGAGCTGAATAGTTGATGGTTTTCATTGCGCTTTAACAGCCTTGTAACGTCATTTTGTGCTGCGTCTAACGGAATAGCGCGTTCGGTAATTTGCGCCAGTACTTCTTTATTTGATATGGGTTGAAAATATAAATTAAAATCTATTTCTTCAAATTTAGCTTTTGCATAATATTCCTCCAAACTAATTTTTAATTGTTCTTCAGAAAAGATTAATGATAAGTAAATCATAATTTCAATTATAAAATGATTGATAAAGTGAATTGTTAATTTTTGATCGATGCCGTACATACAATATGTAATTAAGTACGTGTACTATGGAGCGAATACAGAAAAGGGTGAATGAAGCATATGAATTCATTTGAGCAAATGATGTACGTTGGTGTCATTATGTCTATTGTATTATCCGTAATGATTTTAGGATCTTTATATTATAATCCTCGTCTTTCGTTAACTGATTATCCGAAAGATATTCAAAAGGTAGTTTTTCCAAAATCGATTCATGAAAAAAAGCAAACGATTTACTTTAATGTCGTATATAATGCTATTCTTTTCGGTACTCCTTTCGTTTCTACATATATACTACATAAACATGGAAAATTATTATTTATTGATGCCTATTTACATACTTTTGGTATTTTAATGATTTTTAATGTAGTAGATTTGTTTATACTTGATTGGCTAATCTTTTGCTGGATTACCCCAAGATTTGTTGTGATTCCTAGTACAGAAGGCATGAAGGAATACAAAGATTATAAGTTTCATTTAAGAGGGGCTATAGTCGGCACAAAATTTTTAGCAATCGTAAGTTTGTTTTTAGCGGGACTTGCGACAACTATGTAGCATAAAAAGTATTGTTTCATTTTGTTTGGATAGAAGAATTCTAGGTGACTTTTAACATGTTTTTAGTTTTTATAATACAGTCTCATAAATATTAATATATGTTATATAGATTGAAAATTTATTTTATAAAAAGGGGAAGTGTTATGAAGGAAACAAATGAATCTTCAGGCATTGATTTGAAAAAAGGTGTAAAGTTTTCTATTATAATCCCTGCGCATAATGAAGAAAAGTACATTGGAAAATGTTTAGATTCAATTTCAAAGGCAGCGGAAGCATATAAAGGTCAAACTGAAGTGATAGTGGTTTTAAATCGTTGTACAGATAAAACAGAGGAAATCGCAAAGGAGTATAACTGTATTACATTAAAAAATGATGATAAAAATTTATCTAAAATCCGAAATGCAGGGGCCATGATAGCTACTGGGGAAATAATCATTACTATAGATGCTGATACCCAAATGACAGAGTCTTTTTTGTCTAACGTAGACAAATATTTAGTTTCAGGTAAATATATTGGCGGTGGGGTAACTGGAAAGTTTGAAAGAATATCTTTAGGAATAATTGTTTCCGCACTGTTAATTATAATTCCAATATTTTTTAAGTATGGGGCTATATCTGTCGGGATTTTTTGGTGCTATAGAAAAGACTTTATGGCGATTAATGGATTTAATGAAAATATGCTTATGGCAGAAGATGCAGATTTTGCAAACAGGTTAAAAGAATGGGGAAAACAAAAAAATAAGAAATTCGGTACAATAAAAAATGGAATGATAACTTCGTGCAGAAGATTTGATACATATGGGGATTGGACTTTAGTTAAAAATCCAAAAATTATCTTAGCATATCTAAAAGGAAATGATAAAAAATATGCAGATAAAACCTATTATGATAATCAAGAAAGATAACTGTAGAAATTCTTAAACACATTATTAATAAATGAATTAGTGAAATAAAATAGACTAATAGAAATTAGTTTACTTTCAAATTATTTAAAATTGTTTTTTATGTATTATGAAGACGAATGCCCCTGAAATTTTGCATGAATGGTGGCTAGATATATTCGAAATATATCGCTAGAAACAAAGAAGATGTAACAAATAGTTTTTCCTCTAAAAAGATCACGTCATTTTATATAAGATGACGTGATTTTTTATTTATAGAATAACATATAAATTTGATATTTTTGAAGAAAAAGGATATTTTGAACAACGATATATTAAGTAATATTAATGTATTGTTACAAAAGTTTTAATATTATGTGAAAGTACCTGATTTTATGGAAGCATTTGATATAATAGAAGTCAAAAAAATGTAATGGAGGATAATATGAAAAAAATAATTGGCGCAGCAACAGCAACAGTTTTTGGATTGGGGGCTTTTACCACATCTGCAACTGCAGAAACAATCGTAACAGCGGATATACTCAACGTACGTGAAAAGCCAACTACAGAATCAAAAGTTGTCAAAAAAGTAAAGGAAGGACAAAAGTTAAAAGTTATACATACGGAAGAAGGATGGTCAAAAATTGATTTAAATGGTAAAGAAGTATTTGTAAGTGCGGAGTTTACAAAAGATGTGTATCACGTAACAGCGAATTTGTTGAATGTCCGTTCTGATGCAAATACAGAATCAGAAATTCTTGGCAGACTGAAAAAAGATGATGTCATTGAATCAACGCATCAAGTAAAAGACGGATGGCTGCAATTTGAGTATAAAGGAAAAACAGCCTATGCGAATGTTTCTTTCTTATCAAGTACAGCACCAGTTGAAAAAAAGGCTGACGAGAAAACGAAGCAAGTAGCAAAAGTACAAAAAACGGTAAAAGCTAAGGAAGAAGCTAAAACACAGCAGGTAGCAAAAGTAAAGGCTAAAGAAGCAACAAAAGTGCAGGAAGAAGTGAAAGCACAGGAAGAAGCGAAAGTCCAAGAAGTAGTAAAGCCTAAAGAAGAAGCGAAAGTCCAAGAAGTAGTAAAGCCTAAAGAAGAAGTGAAAGTCCAAGAAGTAGTAAAGCCTAAGGAAGAAGCGAAAGTCCAAGAAATAGCAAAGCCTAAGGAGGAAGCGAAAGTCCAAGAAGTAGTAAAACCTAAGGAAGAAGTGAAAGTCCAAGAAGTAGTAAAGCCTAAGGAAGAAGCGAAAGTCCAAGAAGTAGTAAAACCTAAGGAAGAAGCGAAAGTCCAAGAAATAGCAAAGGCTAAGGAAGAAGCGAAAGTCCAAGAAGTAGCAAAGGCTAAAGAAGAAGAGAAAGCAAGAGAAATAGCAAAGGCTAAGGAAGAAGAGAAAGCAAGAGAAATAGCAAAGGCTAAGGAAGAAGAGAAAGCAAGAGAAATAGCAAAGGCTAAGGAAGAAGAGAAAGCAAGAGAAATAGCAAAGGCTAAGGAAGAAGAGAAAGCAAGAGAAATAGCAAAGGCTAAGGAAGAAGAGAAAGCAAGAGAAATAGCAAAGGCTAAGGAAGAAGAGAAAGCAAGAGAAATAGCAAAGGCTAAGGAAGAAGAGAAAGCAAGAGAAATAGCCAAAGCTAAGGAAGAAGCAAAAGCAAAAGAAGAATCTAAAAATAACATACAGTCTGCTAAACGTGAATTAACGGTAGTAGCGACAGCATATACTGCTGATCCAAGTGAGAATGGTACATATGGTGGACGCGTTTTAACTGCGATGGGGCATGATTTAACGTCAAATCCGAATATGAGAATTATCGCAGTAGATCCGAAAGTAATTCCATTAGGATCTAAAGTATGGGTAGAAGGTTATGGAGAAGCTATAGCTGGTGATACTGGAAGCGCAATTAAAGGTAATCGTATTGATGTATTAATGGGTTCAAAAAGTAAAGCGATGAATTGGGGAAGACAAACTGTTAAAGTGAAAATTTTATAGTAACTATAATGATCCAAATAGAAGTCAGTTCTCTTTATTGAGGCTGGCTTTTATTTTTGGATCACAACATCAGTAAGAATCGCATCAAATATATCTTTTTGCGTGAAGTTATCTGTAAAAATAGCTTCTCTGGTAACTTCAATTGTATCGTGCGGATTATACCATTTTTCTAGGGAATCCTCACCAAATTCATTTCGTTTATCCCTTGTGTTATGTCGTCGAATCGTTTCTTTTAACGATAAATCAAAGTAATATGTATAGACGTTTCCTTCGAAAAAATGTATTAATTTTTTCAGCATATCACCGTATCTACGACTGTTTAAAATGCCTTCTAAAATAACAAATTTACATTTTCCTTTTCCGTACTTTGTAATTTCAAATAGTAAATCATGTGATAAATTCCCCATCGTATCGTGTACTCTAAGCATATCTCTACGTACAACATCCTGTGATACTAAAAGTGTACCTTGTCCGAAATGTTCTTGTAATTGCTTTGCGATTGTTGTTTTACCACTTGCGGAGTTGCCTCTAAGAATGATTAAAGTTGATTTAAGTATAGGATTAGACATAATGTATTCCCCCAGCGTGAATGAGTATATAGAAAATTTTAACAAATAAAGTGCGAAAAGTGTATAATTAATAGGATTGAAATAAAAAGGTGGGAGTTAGATGGAACATGAATTAAATAAGGCGCAGCCGATTTGGAAACGGACATGGTTTCGCTATCTAGGGGCATTTATAATTGTTCAATTACTATTTATTATTTGTGAGATTACAGGATGGGCACCAAATTTTAAGCCAAGTGGAGAGTTTTTAAATAGAATTTTACATTCTGAATTTTTCACGGAATGGTTCACTCCATATGAAATTCCTCATTTTAATTTGTTTACAGCATTTTTTGCGATTACATTGTTACCATACGCATTAATTGGTGCAATGAAAGATTTCACAACAAGGAAAAATACAAATAATTAAAAAGAGGTATTATATGCTATTTCAAAAAGATCATGTATCGGTACGGTACGTAAAAGAAGAGGATGCACAGGTCATTTCAAAATGGTTAACAGACCCAGAAGTCTTGCAGTATTACGAAGGAAGAGATAATCCGCAATCTGTAGAAATGGTACTGAATCATTTTATACATAATCCAAATAGTCATGAAAAAAGATGTTTAATAGAGTTTGATGCCGTTCCAATTGGTTACATACAAATGTACCCAATTGATTCTGAGTGGAAAACATTATATGGCTATGAAGAATCACAAAATGTATGGGGAATGGATCAATTTATCGGAGAGCCAATTTATTGGGGAAAAGGAATTGGAACAAAACTCGTTCAGGCCGCAATTACATATATTATGGAGAACGCGGGAGCAGAAGCAATCGCAATGGACCCGAAAGTAAATAATGAACGCGCGATAAAGTGTTATGAAAAATGTGGATTTAAAAAGGTGAAAATTTTAAAGGAACATGAACTACATGAGGGGAAGTTAGAAGATTGTTGGATGGTGGAATATAAACGTATAGAGGATAGGTGATAAAAATGAAGGCGCTACTTGTATTAGATATGCAGAAGGGGATTTTAGAGTGTAAAGATTTTTCTGTTGAAAAAGAGTTAATCGCAAATGTTTTAAAACAATTTAAAGCAGAGAAAGAACCTATTATTTTCTTAAAACACCGAGATGATAATCCAGAAAGTACGTTGTATTTTGAATCAACTGGAAGTGCATTAGTAGAAGAATATATCGAGTTTGCGGATTATATAGCCGAGAAGACAACACCTAGTGCGTTTAAAGATACAGGTGTTGAAGAAATATTAATGAAACATAAAGTTGATCATGTTGTTATCGTTGGATTTAATACGGAATTTTGTTGTTTATTTACAAGTATCGCTGCTTTTGAAAAAGGCTATAAAGTTACGCTCATTGAAGATGCGACAGGAACAGCTAACGATGAAGAAGTATACGAAATGCCTGGATTAGATATAAAGGACTTCATCGGATCAATCTTGAATTGGTCCAACGTAATTGAAGTACTATATTATGATGAATATGTAGAGGCCTATACAAATAAAGGGAGCTGCGCGATATGAAAAAGGCATTACTAGTAATTGATGTGCAAGCAGGTATGTATACAGCAGGAATGCGAGTACATAATGGGGAAAAGTTTTTAGAAATATTGCAAGAGCTTATTGGGGAATGTCGTTCAAATGATGTTCCAGTTATTTATGTACAACATAACGGGCCGAAAGATCATCCTTTGGAAAAAGGTACAGATGGTTGGAAAGTGCATGCGGCGATTGCTCCGCAAGATGGGGACAGTATCGTTGAAAAGACGGCGCCAGATTCATTCCATAAGACAAACTTAAACGAAGTGTTACACGAAAAAGGGATTGAGCATATTATCATTTCAGGTATGCAAACAGAGTACTGTGTGGATACGACAACGCGCAGAGCGTTTAGTGAAGGATATAAAGTAACATTAATAAGTGATGCACATAGCACATTTGATACAGATGTATTACGAGCTGAAGATATTGTAAAGCATCATAATGTTATATTTGGATCATTTGCGGATGTTATTGCGTTAAAAGATTTAAAAATAGAAGCGTAAGTGGGAAAGCGGCTGTCTCTAAAAGAGTGGCCGCTTTTTTTATTTGAAATCAAGTTGTCGAAGTGAGTCGATTAGTATATTTTTATCAGTTGGTGTATATATGTTGTATTTATTATTCTTGGATTTCAAATGAAATTTCTTTAGCTGCTTCTAAAGCTATTTTTTTAGCCTCTGTTTTAAAATAGGATGCTGCTATAACGTATCCATATCGATGTCCCATTGATGTAGGTGGTTTTAGAAAAGTTCCTTTTTTAGGTTTTATATAAACTTTCTCTACACCAGGACATTTAGAACTACGATTTTTCCCTGTAACTCGAATTAGTTTTCCTTTAGATTTAACTGTTAGGTAATGAGCATACACATATTTATGATGTTTTTTATTTAGTGAAGGTTTATTTCCTAACATTAATCGAATAGTTTCTTGTACTAAGTTGATTCCATGCCCAATTTCAATTATGTCATTCATTGCTCCACCTGATATTCTAGGGTTTATCTCAATTAATTTCCAAACATCTTTTATTCTCCGGAGTTCTAGATGACAAGCTCCATTTTTCATATTAAAAGCCTGAATAACAGAATTTACTGCATTGAAAAGACTATTGTATAGTCTTTTGTCTACCTGCCCTAATAAAGAATAACCAGTAACGATAAAGCGTTCAAATAGTGTGATTTCTTGTTCAATTACTGCTATAATATGGACTTTTCCATTTTGAACTAAAATTTCGACTAAGTACTGAGGTCCATCTATATATTCTTCAAGTAGAATTTCTTCATTAGGTAATTTCTTCAAAAGACTTTGTATAGATAAAATTAATTGATCTTTATCTTTTACTAATAATACATCTTTTGATCCTGTTGATTTAGGGGATTTCACAATAAGAGGGAAATTTATCTTATTAGTTTTTTTAAAAAAAGATGATAATGATTCTGTTGGTTTATAAATTAAATAGTTGAGTGAGATTGGTAAATCTTTAAGTACATTACGAGTTAATATTTTGTTTTCCATATGATGGATAGCATTAGTAGATACAATATTTGAGCAAAATTTTTCTGATAAACGTGCAGCCACATAAACATAAGGATCAATAAAACTAAAGATCCCTTTTATGTTTTTTCCTGATTTATTTAACTTTTCAATTGTTGTAATTATATTATCATAATCATTTATATCAGTGAAAATCATCTGATGTACATCAGGGAATATAGTGCGTTCATTAATAAATTTTGTTTTTTTAGTTAATAAAACAGTAAAGAAATTAAGTTTTTCAGCTGCTTTGATTGCTTCCCTACTTGATCCAGATTTATTTGTTTCAATGAAAACGATAGTATCCATTTTATGTCACCTTAACCTTTATCATTTATCATTTTATAAAACTTCAAATTTATTATTTCTATAGGTAGAGTATTAAAATGAGGTTAAGCTTGTTCCGGTTTTTTCGAAAAATGGTTGAATGAGGGAGAACATGAATATATATATAATGAATTGGATGTTTATTTTGAAAAAGACCTTTAGAAAGAAGGGAAGAAGAACTGACATGACTATAATTGGTATGCTTCATCATCGGAAAGATCCGAATGACGTAAAGAAAGCATATACTTACGCTGCTGTAGCTAAAGCTGAAGGTGTGGACTTTTTTTATTTTACTTTAGGGAAGGTAAATATAGAAACGGAGAAGATTTTAGGTAAAACTTATGAAAATGGTAATTGGGTTGAACAAGAATTTTCTTTTCCAGATGTTATTTATAATGCAAGTGTTCATATTAGTGATAAAAATCAGCAAATCTATGATTATCTACATGAAAAAGTTCATTTTACAAGTCATTCAATTGGAAATAAATTAAGTGTATATAACAGAATAAATAGAGCAAAAAAATTTAAGCAATATATTATTCCTTTTTATGAATTAAATGATGTTAATAAGTTTTTTGACATGATTAATCGTTATGAAAAACTTATTATTAAACCCATTTCTGGACATCAAGGTAGTGGTATTGTTTTCATTGAAAAAAATGGGATGAATTATAGTATGAATGAGTCAGAACAAATTGCATCTATTAATAAAAAACAATTACGGAGCTTTATATCTGATAAGATTCAAGAGCAAGGATACATAGTTCAACAGTTTATTTCATGTCAAATGAAATCTGGTCATGTTTATGATTTTCGATTGCATGTTCAAAGAAATGGGGAAGGCAGGTGGGTTGTTACTTCTATATTCCCCAGAATAGGTCCATTAGGAAGTATTGTATCAAATATGGCTAAGGGTGGTTATAGTACTTATTTAGATGTTTTTTTAAAAGCGGAGTTTGATAACGATTGGTATAATATTAAAAGGTATTTAGAACGATTTGCAGTAACTTTTTCTAACCATTTTAATTCTTTATTTAAGGATGTATTATTTGATGAGTTAGGAATTGATGTAGGGATTGATAAAGATCAAAAATTGTGGTTATTTGAGGTGAATTGGAGACCGGGGGTACCTAATATATTTAATCTTGAATTAGATGTAGCTAGAAATTTAATTCACTATGCTAGATATTTGGCTGATAAATCTAAATAAGAAAAGGAAAGTAGAAAAATAAAATGGAACTTAGCAACCTTTATATACCAATGTTTCTACTAATCTCTCTTTCTATATCTTCTATAAGATTATTCTCTATGCATCCCAAAATTCGGCGGATGCTGGACTGTCGTCAAGTCGACGTACCTCATACGAGTAAAATACCGGAATCTGATAATACATCCTTCATTGTGGGCGGGGGCACATATTTATAAAAAAATACGCTTGTCCAATCCATTATCATTCTCCAGTCATTTAATATTACAAGGGGGGAAAACATGGAAAACAATGAAGAAATCACGTTTCGATTTGTAAAAAAAGATGGAGAAGAAATTAATTTGGGAAATCTTGCTGATAAACGAAAAATTGTCATTGTCATAAATAATCAGATTACATTTGCACCGAATACAACACAAATTGCCAGTGGGGCTGGACAAAACAGTGCGGCAGGAAGTAATGCAGCAATTGATTCATCGAATACCAGACAGCAACAAACAGTGGGCGCTGGAGGCAAAGCCATAAATAAGGGTATTAGTGGAGACCAGATTGAACCGCATAAAATGAAAAAAGAAACTTCGGATGGAGAGGAAGAACTTGTAATTATCATCAATAATCAAATTAATAAAACCCGTAAGGAACAGGCTAGTGCTACTCAAGTAGCAAGTGGTGGTGGAGATGACAGTGCAGCAGGAACCAACGCTGCTATCGAAAGTTCTAATACTAAACAGCAACATGCAGTGGGAGGCGGAACGGATAGTTCGGCAGAAAATGCAGGTGAAGAAGGCGACCAAATAGAAAAATGTGATTAAAGAAAAGGGCAGAATCTGTATCCGAAGATCCAGATTCTGCCCTTTTCTTTAAATGGTTATTACAGTTAAGATCGTTTACTCTTGATAAACACTTTTTACTTTTTTTGACGGGGTAGCACAACATGCTCATCAACTTAAGCGTTTTATTATACCCCAAAACAAAAAATGTACATTTTCTCTTGGAGATGTCAATTTATTCGTTTTGGGGTATTTGCTTTTTTTAGCTTAATGGCGATGGAGTTCCTTTATCAAAACATTACTTCTTCTTATCTTTATCCAATATATTCTGTTCTTCAGCAAATTCAGTACCATATGCAAAGCGGCGATTAATATGAATGTTATCATTGTTGTGCCGTGTGTGCGAGTTAGAAAAGCGATGAACAATTACTTCAGATAATGTAAAGACAGTAGCGGAAAGGAAACTGCCCCATGCAATTTGCATGTAATTGTCTAATAAAATATTACCGAAAATCCATACGCTTAAATAAGTTAGTAAGAAATCCGACATAATGGCACCAGTATTGCCTATTCGGTTTAATATAATTTTATCAACGAACATATAGGATACGATTGTAACAAAAAGACTGAATGAAATAATTTGGACGAACGTTGCAGGGAAAAATAAAGCGAGTCCAATACTAAATGCGATAATGCACGATATAAATTTGATAAGTACTACAGTAAAACCATTCAATATTTACACCTCCGATTTATACATAGTTTTACAATAAATTTAGGAGTTCATACATTGTAACGAATATATTTACATAAAACTTTTTCATGTTCGATATCTGTCTAAATATTAAAAAAACAAAGGAAAAATGTTATAGTAAAATGAGAGTATATGACATTTTTAGGTAAGGGGGAATCCAAGGTGTGGATTACTTCAGAAGTAGAAATTCCAGATGAGTTATTTGATCATCTTGAACAAGGAAAGTTAGTACTATTTGTTGGAGCGGGAGTTTCTATGAAAGGGAAATCAAACTTACCGAATTTTGATGATCTAGTTGATGAAATTGCGAAAACGTTATATGTAGAAACACGTGAAATTACAGAACCGCATGATTATTATCTTGGTAAAATTGCGAAAACAAAGGATGTACATCAAGTTGCAAGAGATTTAGTTCATATTGAAAAGTCAAAGCCAAATCCGCTTCATTATGCGATTCCGAGGTTGTTTCCTTTAGATACGGAAGTCCGCATTGTAACGACGAATTTTGATAGACATTTTACAACTGCGATGAAAGAAATGAATAGAGAATTAAACGTATATTACGCACCTGCTTTACCTACAGGTAGAGCGTTTAAAGGGCTCGCTTACATACATGGCAATATAGAACAGGAGAAAGAAGCATTAATTTTAACAGATGGTGATTTTGGAAGGGCTTACTTGACGGAAGGATGGGCGAGAAGGTTTTTAGTTGATTTATTTTCAAATTACACCGTTTTGTTCGTTGGATATAGTCATAATGACCCAGTAATGAAATATTTAGCAACTGGTTTACCACCAAGTACAAGGCGTTATGCATTTGTTGCACAAGGAGAAAATACGTACCACTGGGAGCATTTAGGAATAAGACCGATTGTGTATCCGAATAAAGGTAATAATCATCAGTCTCTTGTTAAAGCAGTGAAACGATGGGCGGAATTAATGGGTGATAATTATATTACAAAACGAATGCGAATTCGTGACATAGTAACAGTGCCACCGTCAGTAGAACAGGAACAATTATCATACATAAAACAATCAATAAAAAAAATTGAAACAGTCCGCTACTTTGTTGAATTTGCTCATGATTATGAATGGGTGGAATGGCTTGAAGCTGAAGGGAAATTACAAAATTTATTTTTAGTTACACCAAACTATAATGAGGTAGATGAATTACTTGCAGAATGGTTAGTGGAACAATTTCTTTTTACTCATCAAAAAGAATTATTTCAATTAATTTTTAAAAATCACTCTAAAATATCTCCGTTATTTTGGAGAACTATTTGTAGCTACTTAAACGAAACGAAAAGTAAAATGGACCCGTTGTTGTTTGCAAGATGGACACTCCTTTTATTAGAAACAGCTGAAAAAGATAGTAAATCAATTGAAACAATTTCTTACTTACTACAAAAATGTTCTTTTCCTGAGCATAAAGAGATTGCTTTATTGTTACTAACGTTTATTTTGGACGGGAAACTTAAATTGAAGCGGGAAAGAAAATGGGGAAATGATACGCAAGAATCGATAGAACTTGAGGAATCGAGTCGTTTACCAGTGTCTACATTTTCTTATGTGGAGCAAATTTGGAATGAGAAGATGAAACCGCATATTTCCTATTACGCCGTTCCAATTATGATGATAGGAATAGAGAAGATGCGAATGTTATCCCTAAGACAAACGGCACTGAAAAAAAAGGATAAGGGAAATGCGGAAAAAGACTTTCAGCAAAATGATCTTGCATTTTTAATTCAAATTGTAAAAGAGTGTTTAGCCTATTTATGTGAAAACAATGAGAAAAAAGCAAATTATTATATTACAGAAATGATAGAAGCAAACAGCATACTTCAAAATCGAATTGCAATTGATGCGATGAATAAAAATATATTTGTTAGCGCCGATGACAAAATGAAATGGTTGTTACAGGAAGAACTTTTTTTAGATGTCACGTATAAACGTGAAGTTTTTCAACTTATAAAAAATCATTTCGCACTCTCTTTAGAAAAAACGAAGGAAGAAGTCATTCAAATTGTACTGAAGGACCTTGCAGAGGAGCGGGCATTTGATGTTTGTTTCGTGTTAGATTTATTATTCACTTGTGATTCGAATAGTCCATCTACGGCAAAAGGTTATGAGTTAATGAAGCAAAAACATCCTCACTTTCATTCTGATCGATACAGTCTACAAAAGAAAGAGACCACAGAACAAAGTATTACTTGTAATGTAACTGCTGATGGATTATTGCAGCTGAAAGACGAAGAAATTATGAAACAAGTTCGCCAATTTTCTCAAGACGGTGTGTTTGAACAACGTCATTTTTTAGAGATGTTATCGAAAGCATGTAAATTGAATACAGAATGGAGCATTTCATTTGCTTATCAATTAGTTGGCATGCACGAAATAAGTAATGAAGTATGGTTTGTATGTATTAGAGAGTGGCGAAATAACCGAGGACTGACAAATGAACAAATCCAAAAAGTTATTCCGTTATTGCAGAAATTTGTTAGAAATACTGCTTTTCATTGGTTAATTAGTAGTTTTCTATATGAAATTAGTAATCGATTAGAAGAGTTAGAGGAAAATAGTATACGCAATTTGAAACGGTTTGCTTTTTCCGTATTCCCTCAAGTTATGAAAAGTGATACAGATTTTAAGCTGGGAAAACAAGATTTTTACAATGAATCAATCCAGCATCCTGTTGGGAAAATGACAGCTGTATTATTAAAACTGTTATCATATGATCATTTATACGATCGTAATGTGTATGAATATTTATTTTTATTTGAAGAACAAGTAAGAGTTAGTTCAGAACGGACAAATTTTATGCTAGCTCGTTTAGTAGCAGATATTACATTTCTTTATCATATAGAGAAGCAGTGGTGTCGAAAATATTTGTTACCGTATTTAGATTTAAAGAAGGAAAATGAAATTACGAAATATGCATGGGCAGGCTTGTGTTACACGCAAATAAATTTACCTTTATTTACAGAGATGAAGCGATTTATTAAGTATGCGGTAGAACATTTGGAAGTATTACATCCGCATACGAGGGAAGCTTTCTTGAAATGGCTTAGTTTTGTATTTATTAAATGTGTACTGTATTGGGAGCAAAAAACAGAATGGTTATACCCTTTACTTATACGAGAAAATGAAGAAAATAAAATTAAATTTATGCAATTTTTATGCTATTACGTCAAAACATTAAGTGCAAAAGAACAACAAAAATTTTGGACAGCTTGGCTCAGTGTATTTTTGCGAGAGCGACCGAAAATGGGTGAAATCACAGCTAGAGAATATGTAATGCTTTTACGTATTATTTTATTTATGGATGAAATAGTAGAAAGAGGGTTATCTATCATATGTAAAACATTTTTGTACGTGGGTCGAAAAGGAAATCAAACGGAGTTAAAACAGTTATTGAATGAAATACTTGAAAAGACAGAGAGCATAAAAATGTATAAAGAATTGTATGCAAATATATTTTTCACCTTACTGCAAACGCTTCAGGAAGCTGATATACTTGAAACTGAAATCATTCAAATAAAAGAAGTGTTAGTCCGGTATGGAGTAGAAAAATATGTATTAAATGCGATAGATAATGAGATAATTCGCATCGGAATTGTTATGGAGAATTTACAAAAAGAAATGTAGGACGAAAGTGGATTTTTAAAAAAATATATAAAAAGTTGTTGACAGTGTTTTGAAAAGCGTTCTATAATACGAATCATACTTATTCAATTTCAAAAACATTTGAATAAACAAAGTGCAATGAAGAGATCACAGTAGTGGTTAGTCTTACTGTAACAGAGAGCTGGTGGTTGGTGTGAACCAGTACAGGGATAATCATGAATTACAGTCTTGGAGCATCTTTTTCGTAGTAAAGATAGTATTGTCTTTATGAAGGAAAAGCGGTCAATTGATCGTTAACAGTGAAGAGAGGTAGACAGAAATTTAGTCTACAACTAGGGTGGTACCGCGATAAATATCGTCCCTACTGATTTATTCAGTAGGGACTTTTTGTATTTTAGTGGTCCAACTTGAAAATTAAATATTCATGCGTTGAAAGGAAAAGCAGTAGTTGTTGTTTCCCTGTAACAGAGAGCTGGTGGTTGGTGTGAACCAGTACAAAAACAAGAGCGAATTACAGTCCTAGAGCATCTTTTTCGTAGTAAAGATAGTATTGTCTTTATGAAGGGAAAGACGGTCAGATGATCGTTAACAATGAAGAGAGGTAGACGAAAGAAGTCTACAACTAGGGTGGTACCGCGATAAATATCGTCCCTACTGATTGGATCAGTAGGGCTTTTTTGTACAAAAAAAGTGGTTTTTTAGCTAGTAGATAGTGTCTTTGTACTAATTATTAGTTTAAAATAAGAAGAGGTATCGATTCCACTTTAAATTTGTATAATTGACCAGTTCAGAAAATAGAGAATTTTTCATTCTCTTACTATACTTTTAAAACATTAGAGGAGGATTTCCAAATGGCAAATCATGAATTAGATCAATTACGTAAACAGGTAGATGAAATTAACTTACAACTATTACACCTTTTAAACAAACGTGGTGAAATCGTTCAAAAAATTGGGGAACAAAAGCAAGTACAAGGTACGAAACGTTTTGATCCAGTACGTGAGCGTGAAGTGCTTGATATGATCGCAGAGAATAACGAAGGACCATTCGAAACGTCAACGGTTCAACATATTTTCAAAACAATCTTCAAAGCTAGCTTAGAATTACAAGAAGATGATAACCGTAAAGCATTATTAGTATCACGTAAAAAGAAACAAGAAAATACAATCGTTGATGTAAAAGGTGAATTGATTGGTAACGGCACACAAACATTCATCATGGGGCCTTGTGCAGTTGAAAGTTTAGAGCAAGTTCGTCAAGTAGGGCAAGCGATGAAAGACCAAGGCTTAAAATTAATGCGCGGTGGTGCATTCAAACCGAGAACATCTCCATACGATTTCCAAGGTTTAGGAGTAGAAGGACTTCAAATTTTACGTCAAGTAGCAGACGAGTTCGACTTAGCAATTATTAGTGAAATTTTAAATCCGAACGATGTTGAAATGGCATTAGACTACGTTGATGTAATTCAAGTTGGCGCACGTAACATGCAAAACTTCGATTTATTACGAGCTGTAGGTAAAGTTAACAAACCAGTATTATTAAAACGTGGATTAGCAGCAACAATTGATGAGTTTATTAACGCAGCGGAATACATCATTGCGCAAGGTAACGATCAAATTATTCTTTGTGAGCGCGGTATCCGCACATACGAAAGAGCAACACGTAACACATTAGACATTTCTGCAGTACCAATTTTAAAGAAAGAAACACATTTACCAGTTATCGTTGATGTAACACATTCAACTGGACGCAGAGATTTATTATTACCAACAGCGAAAGCGGCACTTGCAATTGGCGCAGATGCAGTAATGGCTGAAGTTCATCCAGATCCAGCAGTTGCATTGTCAGATTCTGCACAACAAATGGACATTCCAGAATTCCATAGATTCATGGATGAGTTAAAAGGATTCAAAAATAAATTATCTTAATTCCATATTATATATGCGCTGAAGAGGAAACAGTAGTGCTTATCTCACTGTTAAAGAGAGCTGATGGTCGGTGTGAATCAGTACAAAGGTAAGCATGAATTACAGCCTTGGAGCATCTTTCTCGCCATTTATGGAGGGGAAGACGGTCAAATGATCGTTAAAGAAGAAGAGAGGTAGACAGAAACTTAGTCTACAACTAGGGTGGTACCGCGATAAACATCGTCCCTACTGAGCGCTCAGTAGGGACTTTTTTGTACAAAAAAATAGTAAAGGGGCAAGAGAAATGAGATACATTACAGCTGGAGAATCACATGGGCCGCAGTTAACAGTTATTTTAGAAGGTGTACCAGCAGGTTTAACATTAACAGCGGAACATATTAATAAAGAATTATTAAGAAGACAAAAAGGGCACGGACGCGGAAGACGTATGCAAATTGAAACTGATACAGTTGAAATTGTAAGTGGTGTTCGTCATGGGATGACACTTGGCTCACCAATAACGTTAATCGTTAAAAATGATGATTTCAAACATTGGACGAAAGTAATGGGTGCAGAGCCAATTTCGGAAAAAGAAAGTAAAGATATGAAACGTACAATTACAAAACCACGTCCAGGACATGCGGATTTAAACGGAGCAATCAAATACGGTCATCGTGATATAAGAAACGTACTAGAACGCTCATCTGCAAGGGAAACGACAGTTCGTGTAGCTGCTGGTGCAGTTGCGAAGCAAATTTTAAAAGAGTTAGGCGTGGAAATTGCAGGACACGTTCTTGAAATTGGTGGTGTGCAAGCGAAGCATATTTCTAACTTATCAATAGAAGAAATTCAAACAATTACTGAAGATTCACCAGTTCGATGTTTAGATAAAGAAGTAGAACAAGAGATGATGGATGCGATAGATAACGCTAAAAGTAGTGGGGATTCAATCGGCGGTATTGTTGAAGTCATTGCAGAAGGTATGCCAATAGGTGTTGG
This sequence comes from Bacillus cereus group sp. RP37, assembly GCF_040459695.1. NCBI lineage: Bacteria > Bacillati > Bacillota > Bacilli > Caryophanales > Bacillaceae > Bacillus > Bacillus cereus group sp. RP37. The sequence continues at coordinate 2,519,708 of NZ_JARVHP010000001.1, forward strand.
TAGTTACGTTCATTACGATCGTAAATTAGATGCAAAACTTGCTGGTGCGATTATGAGTATTAATGCATTTAAAGGTGCTGAAATCGGCGTTGGTTTTGAAGCAGCAAGACAGCCAGGAAGTAAAGTACACGATGAAATTTTATGGGATGAGGAACAAGGATACACGAGAAAAACGAACAATGCTGGTGGTTTAGAAGGCGGTATGACAACAGGTATGCCGATCGTCGTAAGAGGTGTAATGAAGCCAATTCCTACATTATACAAACCGTTAGCAAGTGTTGACATTGATACGAAAGAAGCATTCCAAGCGAGTATTGAAAGATCTGATAGTTGTGCAGTACCAGCAGCAGGTGTAGTAGCTGAATCTGTTGTAGCATGGGAACTTGCACATGCGCTTGTCGAACAATTCGGAAAAGATCGTATGGATTTAATTCACCAAAATATTACACAACATAACAAATACGCAAAAGAATTTTAATAAAAAGGTGGTTTTAACATGCAAGTAAAAGATCAACTATCATCATTACAACCATATAAACCAGGTAAATCACCTGAACAAATGAAAGAAGTGTACGGAGATCATTCGTTTGTGAAATTAGCATCGAATGAAAATCCATTCGGCTGCTCACCACGTGTTTTAGGTGAGTTGCAAAAATCATGGTTAGAACATGCTTTATATCCTGACGGAGGTGCTACAACACTTCGTCAAACAATTGCAAATAAGTTACATGTACAAATAGAACAAGTACTTTGCGGTAGTGGTTTAGATGAAGTCATTCAAATGATAAGCCGTGCAGTACTTAAAGCAGGAGATAATATCGTAACGGCTGGTGCAACATTCCCGCAGTACCGTCATCATGCAATTATTGAAGGCTGTGAAGTGAAAGAAATTCCTTTAAATAACGGTGTATACGATTTAGACGAAATTTCGTCAGCGGTAAATAATAATACGAAAATCGTATGGATTTGTAATCCGAACAACCCGACAGGCACATATGTGAATGATCAAAAATTGACTCAATTTATTGAAGGTATTAGTGAAAATACGTTAATTGTCATTGATGAAGCGTATTATGAATACGTAACAGCAAAGGATTTCCCAGAGACATTACCGCTTTTAGAAAAACATAAAAATATTCTTGTACTTAGAACATTTTCTAAAGCGTACGGATTAGCTTCTTTCCGCGTTGGATATGCGATTGGACAGAAAGAGCTAATCGAGAAATTAAATGTCGTACGTTTGCCATTTAACGTATCTTCATTAGCGCAAAAAGCAGCGACGATTGCTTTTGGTGATGACGGGTTTATTCAAGAAATAGTTGGTGTGAATACAGAAGGATTACAACAATACGAGAGTTTTTGTAAGGAAAATGAAATACCATTTTATCCATCGCAAACAAATTTCATCTTCTTGCCAGTTGAAAATGCTGGAGAGATTTATGAAGCTTGTGCACATGCAGGGTTTATTATTCGTCCGTTCCCAAATGGTGTCCGTATTACAGTTGGAACAAGGGAGCAAAATGAAGGAGTGATTTCAGTGTTAAAACAACACTTTGAAAATAAAAAAAGAAAGTCTCGAGATGAGGACAATGCGTAAAAAAGTAGTTTTAATTGGAACTGGTTTAATAGGAGGCTCTCTCGCATTAGCAATTAAGAAAGAGCACGATGTAACGATAACAGGTTATGATATATTTCAAGAACAAGTAGAGCGTGCAAAAGAATTACATGTAGTAGATGAAGTAGCAGTAGATTTACAGCGTGCATGTGAAGAAGCGCATTTAATTGTATTTGCTTCTCCAGTTGAAGAAACGAAGAAGCTTTTACACAAATTAGTGTCATTTCGTTTACGAGAAGATGTTATTGTAACCGATGTTGGTAGTACAAAAGGGACGATTATGAATGAAGCGGAAGCTTTATTTTCAAAGGAAGTTTCTTTCATTGGTGGACATCCGATGGCAGGTTCTCATAAAACGGGCGTTGAAAGTGCAAAAGCACATTTATTTGAAAATGCATTCTATATTTTAACGCCGATGAATCATGTGCCAAATGAACATGTGGAAGAACTTAAAATATGGTTACAAGGAACAGGATCACATTTTCTCGTTTTAAATACGGAGGAACATGATTATGTAACAGGGATTGTTAGTCATTTTCCGCATCTTATCGCAGCTGGATTAGTAAAGCAAGTAGAGAAACATGCAGGAGATAATCCGCTCATTCATCAACTAGCTGCTGGAGGGTTTAAAGACATTACACGTATCGCATCAAGTAGCCCAAAAATGTGGAGTGATATTGTTAAGCAAAATCGTGAGCATTTAATGGTATTATTAAAAGAGTGGATCTCTGAAATGGAAGATTTATATGATACAGTTTCTACCGGAGATGCCGGCGAGATTCAAAACTATTTTGCAGACGCGAAAGAATACCGTGACTCTTTACCAGTACGAAAGAGAGGGGCAATTCCCGCCTATCACGACTTATACGTCGATGTTTTAGATAAAGTAGGGGCATTGGCTCATATTACGAGTATTTTAGCGCGCGAAGAAATTAGTATTACGAACTTGCAAATATTAGAAGCACGTGAAGGATTGCTTGGGGTATTACGTATTAGCTTCCAAAGAGAAGAAGATCGTATGAAAGCAAAGCTAGCGCTTGGAGAAGAAAAATACCAAACTTATGAAACAATTTAAATGAGAAGGTGAGAACGTGAAGGAAAGAACGATACAACCTGTTAATAACGGATTAAATGGCAACATTATAATTCCAGGAGATAAATCGATTTCACACCGCGCTGTCATGTTCGGCGCGATTGCAGAGGGAAAAACAAAAATAAAAGGTTTCTTGCCCGGTGCAGATTGTTTAAGTACGATTTCTTGCTTTAAAGAAATGGGAGTAGACATCGTCCAAAACGGTGATGAAGTCACTGTACTTGGTAAAGGATTAGAAGGTTTACAAGAACCGAAAGCTGTATTAGATGTTGGTAATTCTGGTACAACAATACGTTTAATGTCAGGGATTTTGGCAAATACACCATTTTTCTCTTGCGTACAAGGTGATGCATCTATCGCAAAAAGACCGATGAAACGTGTAACAAATCCATTAAAACAAATGGGTGCAAACATTGATGGCCGCGAAGAGGGAACCTTTACACCACTAACAATACGTGGCGGAAATTTAAAAGCAATCGAATATACTTCACCTGTAGCAAGCGCACAAGTAAAGTCAGCTATTTTACTTGCAGGGCTTCGTGCAGAAGGTGTAACAGCTGTTACAGAACCACATATTTCACGCGACCATACAGAAAGAATGCTTGAAGCATTTGGCGTCAAAGTAACTCGCGAAGGGAAAACTGTGAAACTTGCAGGTGGACAGAAGTTAACAGCGACAGAAGTTCAAGTGCCAGGTGACGTATCATCAGCTGCATTTTTCTTAGTGGCAGGTGCAATTATTCCTAATAGTAAACTAGTATTACAAAATGTAGGAATGAATCCAACTCGTACAGGTATTATTGATGTTTTAGAGAAAATGGGTGCTACGTTCACTGTAGAGCCAATTAACGAAGGAGCATCAGAACCAGCTGCAAACATTACAATTGAAACATCTTCATTAAAAGGAATCGAAATCGGCGGAGATATTATTCCTAGATTAATCGATGAAATTCCTGTTATCGCTTTAGCGGCAACGCAAGCAGAAGGAATTACAGTAATTAAAGATGCGCACGAATTAAAAGTTAAAGAAACGAACCGTATTGATACAGTTGTTGCGGAGTTAACGAAACTAGGAGCTCGCATAGAAGCAACTGATGACGGGATGATTATTTATGGGAAATCAGCACTAAAAGGCAACACAGTAAATAGTTACGGTGATCACCGCATCGGAATGATGCTTGCGATCGCAGGATGTATTGCAGAAGGAAAAACAACAATAGAAGACGCAGAAGCAGTAGGGGTATCATACCCTACATTCTTCGAAGAACTTCAAAAGTTAGCTAAATAAAGTAATGAGAAGCAGATACGGAATGTATCTGCTTTATTTGTTAAAACATCCTTATAATTTCACTTACCGAACAATAATAGTAAGAATTATGATACAATTCAAACAGGTAATGAGGGAATGGAGGATAATTATATGAATGTCATACAATTAAAAGAAGATAAGTTCAGAGAAGCATTACGTTTATCAGAATACGCTTTTCAATATAAAGTAGATGAGGAACGATTGCAGCAGCAACTTACAAAGATGAAGGAAAGTCATGAAATATACGGCATTATAGAAGGGGAAGACTTAGCAGCAAAACTACATCTCATTCCGTTTCATATTTACATAGGCAAAGAAAAATTTAAAATGGGTGGCGTTGCAGGGGTAGCGACGTATCCTGAGTATAGAAGAAGTGGGTATGTAAAAGAGCTACTTCAATATTCACTTCAAACGATGAAAAAAGATGGCTATACAGTCTCTATGTTACATCCATTTGCGGTTTCATTTTACCGTAAATACGGTTGGGAACTTTGTGCGAATCTACTCATATGTCATATGAATAAGAGTGATTTAGTGATGAAAAAACAAGTAAATGGAACTGTGAAACGTTTCAATAAAGAAAATCATCCAGAAGAGGTCGAAAAGCTCTATGAAGTATTTGCAGAACGTTTTTCAGGTATGTTAGTTCGAGAGAAGAACTGGTGGTTACAAGCAGTTTATGATGATTTAACATTAGCGATTTACTATGATGAAGATAAAACGGCAGCAGGTTACATGTTATACAAAATAGAAAACTATAAAATGACAGTAGAAGAATTTGTACCACTGCATAATGAAGCACGAAATGGTCTGTGGAACTTTATTTGCCAGCATGATTCTATGATTAAAGAACTTGAAATGACAGTAAGTGAAACCGAACCGTTGCTATATTCATTGCAAGAGCCACGCGTGAAGACAGAAATAAAACCATATTTTATGGGAAGAATTGTAGATGTAGAGCAGTTCTTAAAACAATATGAGTTGAGCTGGAACAATGTACAGCAAGAAGTGATTCTACACATTACAGACGCATTTGCTCCGTGGAATAACGTAACAGTGAGACTTGCAAATCATGAAATAACAATTGTAGAAGAAACAACGGAAAAAGGAATAAAACTGGATATAAATGCACTATCGGCAATAATGTTTGGTTATAAACGCCCATTAGAACTAAATGAACTTGAATTAATTAGTGGAAGTGACGAGGCGATACGGTCATTTGAGAATTTAGTACCAGTGCGTAAGCCATTTATTTATGATTTCTTTTAATTAATACACTGTGCAATGTGTCATTAAAAAAGTACTATAATGAAAAACAGTTATTATAGTACTTTTCAATTAATAGAATGAAAGCATTATTTTAGGAGGGGAAATAGAATGATTAGGCAAGCTGTAGGCGCAATCATATTCCAAAATAGTGAATTTTTATTGGTACATAAGGTAAAAATAAGCGATATAGAAGGAGAATACAATTTGTCAAAGGGGGAGTGGGATTTTCCTAAAGGCGGATTAAAACATACAGATAATGACTTAGAAAGTGCTATATTGAGAGAGCTTGAAGAAGAAACCGGTTCAAAAAAGTTTATAGTTATGAAACAAATGGAAGATAAAATTTGCTTTGAGTTTCCTGAAGAATTAAAAGTGAAAACTGGATTTGAAAAACAAGAAACAACTATGTTTTATGTAGAATATATAGGTGATAGAACAGATTTGAATCCAAAAGATAATGAAATAAGTCAAGTTCAATTTTTTAAGACACAAGATATATTGAGCATTTTAAGTCACGATGATACAAAGAATTTTTTTGAAGTGTTAATTCAAAAAATGCATTGAAATCTAAGTGAGTGTGTTATTTGAAAATGCTACATTTGCGTAGTCACACACTTGACTTTTAATCCATCTAATTTATAATTAAAAAAGGAATGAATTTTCATTCCTTAAAATTGAGGTGAGAAAAATGGCTAAAAATAAACAAGAAGACATTTTTGAAGCAGCTATACAACTATTCGCAGAGCGTGGTTACGATGGTACGACAATTCCGATGATCGCTGAAAAAGCAAATGTCGGCGCTGGTACGATTTATCGCTATTTTGAAAATAAAGAGGCACTCGTTAACTCATTATTTTCAAAAAGTATGTTGCAACTATCTGAAATGATAAAAACAGATTTTCCTGTTGAAGCAAATATTCGTGAACAGTTTAGTCATACATACAACCGTTTATTTGAATTTGCGAGAAACAATGTGGATGCTTTTCTTTTTACAAATTCTCACTGTGATAGTTATTTTCTTGATGAACAGAGTAAGAAAATATTTGACGATTTTATAGGCTTCTTTATGAATATTATAGAAGATGGAATCGCAAAAGGGTTTCTCCGTCCATTGCCTCCAGTTGCATTAATTATCATTGTATACCAACCGCTAGAAAAATTAACTAAAGTAATGGCGACAGGGCAATTAGAATACTCAAAAGAATTAGTAAAAGAATTGGAAGAAAGCTCTTGGAATGCTATTAGAATCATTTGATTCTATAGCTTTATAAGGACAGGAATGAACATTCATTCCGAAATGGATTTTTAAAATGAAATAGGGGATGATATATTTGTAGTACTAAGAGAATGAATATTCATTCCGTGAAAGGTAATTTAAAAGGGTTTTAAAAATAATTTAATAGAGTGATAGGAATGAACGTTCATTCCGAAATGATAGTTTTAAAAGGATAGAAATGAATGTTCATTCCTAGCTTAACATGACAAGCTAAAAATGGGAGATGATTCAAATGAGCAACCTAAAAAGTTGGAGAAGTTTATCTTTTCTATTATGGATCGTTATTACTATTACAATGGTCGTAACAATGCCTAATATGGATAAATTAGTGAAGGAAAAAGGGCACATTACGATTCCTAATACAGAACAAAGTAGTATTGCTGACATGATGATAAAAGAGATGGATAAAGACGGGACGGAAAAGTATGATATTATAGCTGTTTTTAATAGTGGAAGTAAAGCAGCTTTAACAACTGAACAAAAAGAGGAAATAATAAAAACAATCAATGCTTTACAAAATGAAAAAGAGCAATTAGGAATTAAGGAAGTTGTTTCACATTTAGATAATAAAGATTTGGAAAAACAGTTGATATCTAAAGACAATACGACCATTTTAACGCAAATTTCTGTAAATAAAAAAAATGGTGAAATATCAAAAGTTGCAAATGGGCTTCATAAAAAAGTGCAAACGAAAGGGGTAAAAACGTACTTAACAGGAAGTGATTTAATAGCGGGTGATTTTCTTACTTCCTCTCAAGAGGGAGTGAAGAAGACAGAAGTTATTTCTATCATTTTCATTCTAGTTGTATTAATCATTGTATTTCGTTCACCAATTGTTCCGATTGTTTCCCTTCTTACTGTTGGTGTATCATATTTAGTTTCAATGGGGATTATTGCCCATCTTGTAGATCAATTTAATTTTCCGTTTTCAAACTTTACACAAGTCTTCGTAGTAGTCGTTCTGTTTGGAGTGGGAACAGACTATAACATTTTATTATATACAAGATTTAAAGAAGAATTAAGTAAACAAGAAAATGCATTTTTGGCTACGAAAGAAACGTTTAAATCAGCAGGGAAAACCGTTTTATATAGCGGGATAGCAGTACTAATTGGTTTTGCATCTCTTGCTTTAGCGAGTTTTAAATTATATCAATCTACTTCAGCCGTAGCAATTGGTGTAGCAGTATTATTACTCGTATTAACTACGTTAAATCCATTTTTTATGGTGCTTTTAGGAAAAGGAATGTTTTATCCAGTTAAAACATTTAAAGGTCATGAGGATAGTCGCTTATGGGGATTTCTTGCGAAAAACTCAGTAGTAAGACCGTTCGCAGCTTTAATCATCGTATTTGTGATATCGATTCCTTTCGTAATGAAATACTCTAACACACTAAATTACAATGACTTATTTGAAGTAGACAATAAGTACGAATCAAAGATGGGGATTAACGTAATAGAAGATCATTTTCCGCCTGGTTTTTCTTCACCAAGTACGTTAGTGATTCAATCAAACAAAAAATTAGATGAAGGAACGTCTCTACAAACTTTAGACGAACTAACTAATAAGATTTTGAAAGTGAAAGGTGTTTCAGAAGTATATTCACCGACGCGTCCAACCGGTGAAAGGATAAAAGAACTATATATAAATAAACAAGCGGGAGAATTGAATACAGGTTTAGGAGATGCCAATGGTGGCATAAAAGAAATCAATGATGGTTTAACGGATGCTAAAAATAAAATGGGTGGTAATGAGTCAGACGGCCTCGCAAATGTTCAAAAGTTAATTGATGGAACAAACGAAGCAAAAAATGGTGTATCAGCATTAGGAACAGCTTTAAATCAACTATCAAATGGCATAAATGACGGAGCGAAAGGTGCACAGCAAATTGAGAATGGGTTAACGTCAGTAAATGAAAATATAAATGTTTTATCTCATGCAACTTCACAACTGCATGCCGGCTATGCACAGTTAGAAAAAGGTTTAAGTGCTTACGATCAATACTTCGGAAGTATATCTCAAGCGATTGACAGTGCAAAAAAAGGATACGAACAAATTGAAATATTAATGACCAATTTCATCCAAACGAAACCAGAATTAGCAAATGACCCGAACGTACTGCAAACGATAGGAATTGCTAAAGAAGCTCAAAAGCAATTAAGTGTATTATCGAAAGAATTAAATGAATTAGCGACGCAGCATAAAGCAGCAATGGGGTCATTTAATGAAGCGAATCAATCATTATTGAAAGTCGATAACGGCTTAAAAGAAATGAGCAATGGAGTTACTAAATTACAAAAAGGGGCAGCTGATCTTAAAAATGGATTAAATGAAGGGGCTTCAGGTTCAAAACAAATTGCGAACAAGTCATCAGAGTTACAAACCGGATTAACAAAAATAAATGATGGGCAAGGCCAGCTATTAACTGGGCTGAAAGACTTGCAAGAAAAGATGGGGCAATTACAATCAGGCTTATCTAAAAGTACAGAAGGGCTTGGAAAAGTAAGTAACGGCCTAAATGACGCACAGAAATATTTAGGCGAGCTAAATGAATCAAAAAGCTCTGAGAAGTTTTATATTCCAAAAGAGGTTTTAGAGGGAGAAGATTTCCAAAAAGCTTTGAATACGTACATGTCACACGATAGAAAAACTGCTAAAATGACAATCATTTTAGACGCGAATCCGTATTCAAAAGAAGCGATGCCAATTATTCAAGAAATCAATAATACGATAGATGGTACTTTGAAGGGGACTGAATTAAATGATGCGAAAACAGCAATCGGAGGAACAACAGCTAGAAACGTTGATTTAAAAGAAGTAACCGGGCAAGATTTCTTACGTACGGCTACAATTATGTTAATTGGAATTGCGATCGTATTAATCGTGATTACACGTTCATTATTAAACACAATCTTTATTATTGGATCATTAATATTAGCGTACTTTGCATCACTAGGTATAAGTGAGCAAATTAGTACGCATGTATTACATGTAGATTCATTAAGCTGGAATGTTCCATTCTTTAGTTTCATAATGATTGTCGCTTTAGGAGTGGATTATAGCATTTTTGTAATGATGCGTTATAACGAGATAGAAGGGGATTCGGTAACGAAAATTGTAAATGCATCTCGTCACATAGGAGGAGTTGTATTATCAGCGGCACTTATTTTAGGCGGAACATTTGCTGCATTAATCCCTTCAGGTGTATTGACGCTTATACAAGTAGCATCCGTTGTGGGCGTTGCACTATTGCTATTAGCTATCATTGTGATGCCAATATTGTTACCTGCTTTAATAGGGTTAACCAGTAAAATGAAGGATTATACAAAGAAATTAAGCAAAAGAAAATAAAAGAATCCCCTTTTAAAAGTATGCCATTTACCACGAAGGAAGGGAAAAAGTAAACAGTAAAAATACTAGCACAACGATTGGGGATTACTGACAAAGTGTTTGATTTAAAAGATATAATTTACTTTAGATAGTTCACTCAAATAAGGGTGGACTATATTTTTTTAAAAGATAAATGGAAAATTATGTTAAAATAATTATAGACATTGTGAAAAAATGTTCTTAAACTAATGGTCAGGTTGCTTTAAGAATGATTTTTCAAAGGAAATGATGAATATCATATTTTGAAGGGGTGATTGCAGTGGAGTAAGTGATTTTTTTAATCTTGGCTAAATACTTTGAAGGAAGGGATTTATAACTATGAATACAAAACTAATAATAGTAGAAGGATTACCTGGATTTGGAAAATCAACCACTGCAAAGCTAATAAATGAAATTCTAAGCCAAAATAAAAGTGAAGTTGAACTATTTTTAGAGGGGAATTTGAACCACCCAGCCGACTATGATGGTGTATCTTGTTTTAATAAATTTGAATTCGATAGATTATTATATAACAGTGGAGATTTTAAAGAAGTGCTTCTTAAAAGAGTTTTAAAAAAAGGAAGCAATTATTTATTACCATACAGAAAGATAAAAAATGAGTTTGGTGACCAATTTTCGGACGAATTATTTCACGATATTTCCAAAAACGATATATATGAATTACCATTCGATAAAAATGTTGAATTAATTGCTGACAAATGGAATGACTTTGCTGAAATTGCTCTAGAAGACAATAAGGTTTATATCTTTGAATGTTGTTTCATACAAAATCCATTAACTATTGGGATGATTAAATATGGTGAACAAAAAGAAAAAATAATAAATTATGTAATGAAAGTTGCAAAAATCATAGAGAATTTAAATCCAATGTTATTGTATGTAGAACAAGATAATCTTGAATTTTCATTTAGGAAGGCATTAAAAGAAAGAACTCCAGAATGGTCCACAGGAATTGTCGACTATTACACTAACCAAGGCTATGGGAAAGAACATAACCATTCAGGTGTAGAAGGAGCAATAAAAGTTCTTGAAGCTAGAAGGAATTTAGAGTTAGAAATATTCGATATGTTAAAAATGAAAAAAGAAAAAATCAATAATACAAAATATGAAATTGACTCATATAGGTCAATGTTAAAAGATAAGTTAACAATACAAATGGTGAAATAGCTTTTTACTTTTTTCTCTTGTTTTGATTCAATAGGTGTTTTTGCATTGTTATTACTACTACATGCAGTTAAGGAAGCAATTGATAAACATAATGCTACAATTATAAATATTTTCTTCAAAATAAATCATCCTTAAAGTGTGAATGTAACTTTAATATAATTAAAAACAAATGTTTTATTCAATTTTGAAAAGGGATGAATAGCAATCAACCGTTGCTATTCATCCCTTTTCTACTATATAATAGCTATAGTCTACAATAATTGAGTCGTAATATGCGATTTTTTAAGACAATCGGTGAGAAAACGCTGAAATAAGCGGTATTAGTAGGAGGACACAAATGATTACAGTAAGTAACGTTAGTTTGCGTTTCGCGGATCGCAAATTGTTTGAAGATGTTAACATAAAATTCACGCCAGGTAACTGCTACGGTTTAATCGGAGCAAACGGTGCGGGTAAATCAACATTTCTAAAGATTTTATCTGGAGAAATCGAACAATCAACAGGTGATATACATATTACGCCAGGTGAGCGTCTAGCAGTATTAAAACAGAATCACTTCGAATATGAAGAGTTCCCAGTATTAGAAACAGTAATTATGGGGCACACGCAACTTTACAAAGTAATGCAAGAGAAAAATGCCATTTACATGAAAGAAGACTTTAGTGATGAAGATGGTATGCGTGCTGCTGAACTTGAAGGTGAGTTCGCTGAGCTTAACGGTTGGGAAGCAGAATCAGAAGCTGCAATCCTTCTTAAAGGTTTAGGTATTGGTGAAGATGTTCATGATAAGAAATTGTCAGAATTAACTGGGGCAGAGAAAGTAAAAGTATTACTTGCTCAAGCATTATTTGGTAAACCTGACATTCTATTACTAGATGAGCCTACCAACCACTTGGACTTAAAAGCGATTCAATGGTTAGAAAACTTCTTAATGAACTTTGAAAATACAGTAATCGTTGTATCCCATGACCGTCACTTCTTAAATAAAGTTTGTACGCACATGGCTGATCTTGATTTCGGTAAAATTCAACTTTATGTTGGTAATTATGACTTCTGGTATGAGTCAAGCCAATTAGCTTTAAAATTAACACAAGATGCTAATAAGAAAAAAGAAGAGAAAGTAAAAGAGTTACAAAACTTCATTGCACGCTTTAGCTCAAACGCATCTAAAGCGAAACAAGCAACTTCTCGTAAAAAATTATTAGATAAAATTACATTAGATGATATTCGACCATCATCACGTCGTTACCCATTTGTTGGCTTTACACCTGAGCGTGAAATAGGAAATGACTTATTAACTGTTGAAGGTCTTTCTAAAACAATTGATGGTGAAAAAGTGTTAGATAATGTGTACTTCACTTTAAATAAAGGTGATAAAGTTGCATTTATCGGTCGTAACGATATTGCGATGACAACATTATTTAAAATCCTTATGGGTGAAATGGAGCCAGATAGCGGTTCATTCAAATGGGGCGTTACAACATCTCAATCTTACTTCCCAAGAGATAACTCTAAATACTTTGAGAACAGTGACTCCAACTTAGTTGATTGGTTACGCCAATTCTCTCCACAAGATGAGTCAGAAAGCTTCTTACGTGGTTTCTTAGGCCGTATGTTATTCTCAGGTGAAGAAGTTAAGAAGAAGGTTTCTGTATTATCTGGAGGCGAAAAAGTTCGTTGTATGCTATCTAAAATGATGTTAAGTGGTGCGAACGTAATCACACTTGACGATCCAACGAACCACTTAGACCTTGAGTCTATTACTGCATTAAACAACGGTTTAATCGCATTTAAAGGTACAATGTTATTCACATCTCATGACCATCAGTTCGTACAAACAATTGCAAACCGCATTATCGAAGTAACGCCAAACGGTGTAATCGATAAAGAGGCTACTTACGATGAGTTCTTAGAAAATGAAGAACTTCAAAAACAAGTAGAAGCAATGTACAAAGGTCAATAATAAATGATGAAAAACCTCGCTCTCGTTATGAGAGCGAGGTTTTTTTATAATCAGTGTTTTTATGAATTGTGAATAATTATACAAAAATAACTTTAGAGGTTGAAAGATATTTTGATGATGCATATAAAGAAATGGCTGCAGCATGAATAAACTTGAATTACATGAAAGGATGTAATATACACCGAAAAAAACTAATGCTTTCTATTGTGAATTTCATTATATTACATTAATGTTCCAGAACTGGAGACATATTTATTTGCGAAGCAGTGAATAAAGGTTTATAGTATGTGGAGTCATAATTAGTGGATGAAACTTGGGAGAAAACAGAAAATGTTACAAAATTATTTTTTAAAATAGAAACCAAGGTCAAAATATTTGAAAAGAAATAGTTGAATAAATAAAAGCTACAAATTATAATTACTAATATTCTTCATATAGTAAAATAAATAAAATCTATTTGAAGATGAAAATTGAATAGAGAGACAGACTTATATCAAAATAAGCCTTGGATGATCAAAAGAGGTGGAGAAATGAAACAATTCTTATTAAAGAGCAAAAGTGTACTAAGTAATCATTTTGGATTCTTTCTGTTTGCCGTTATTTTATTTTGGCTCAAAACATATGCAGCTTATGTAACGGAATTTAATTTAGGAATTTCAAATACAATCCAAAAATTCTTGCTGTTTTTCAACCCGCTTAGTTCAGCAGTTCTATTTTTAGGGCTTGCATTATTCGCAAAGGGGAAACGTGCTTACATTTGGTTAATTGTTATTAATTTGTTAATGTCTATACTTTTATACGCAAACGTAGTATATTATCGTTTTTTCAGCGACTTTATTACGTTCCCGACATTAACACAAACGAATAACTTTGGAGATTTAGGCGGTAGTATTTTTGCATTACTACACGGATATGATCCATTATACTTCTTAGACACAATCATTTTAATTGTTTTAGTTGCAACAAAATTTGTAAATCCTAAACCGATGCGTGTTGCGAAACATAAATTATCACTAGTATTTGTAGCAGGTATTTTATTATTCAGCATTAACTTAGGTCTTGCAGAATCTGATCGTCCTGAATTATTAACAAGAACATTCGACCGTAATTATATTGTGAAATATTTAGGGGCATACAACTATACGATTTATGATGGTATTCAAAGTGCGAAAGCATCAACAGAACGGGCGTTAGCTGACGGAGATAATATGACAGAGGTTAGAAATTATCTCGCATCAACATATGCAAGTCCAAACCCTGAGTACTTTGGTAAAGGAAAAGGAATGAACGTAATTTATATTCATTTAGAGTCATTCCAAAACTTTTTAATTGATTATAAATTAAATGGGCAAGAAGTTACACCGTTCTTAAACTCATTTACAAAAGATGCGAATACGTTATACTTTGATAACTTCTTCCATCAAACAGGACAAGGTAAAACATCTGATGCAGAGTTCATGCTAGAAAACTCAATGTTTGGATTACCGCAAGGATCTGTTTTTACAAATAAAGCTCATAACACGTATCAATCAGCACCAGCTATTTTAGGGCAACAAGGATACACATCAGCAGTGTTCCACGGAAACTATAAAACATTCTGGAACCGTGATGATATTTATAAATCATTTGGTTTTAATAAATTCTTTGATGCGTCATACTACGATATGAACGAAAAAGATGTAGTAAACTATGGATTAAAAGATAAACCGTTCTTTAATGAATCAATTCCGTTATTACAAACATTGAAACAACCGTTCTATACGAAGTTCATTACGCTATCGAACCATTTCCCTTATCCGATTGATAAAGAGGAAGCGACGATTGAACCAGCTAAAACAGGTGATTCATCAGTAGATACGTATTTCCAAACAGCACGCTATTTAGATGAGTCTGTAAAAGGATTCATGGATTATTTGAAACAATCTGG
Source organism: Bacillus cereus group sp. RP37 (assembly GCF_040459695.1). Lineage (NCBI taxonomy): Bacteria > Bacillati > Bacillota > Bacilli > Caryophanales > Bacillaceae > Bacillus > Bacillus cereus group sp. RP37. The sequence goes on from NZ_JARVHP010000001.1 coordinate 2,534,715, forward strand.
TTTATACGATAACTCAATTATCGTTATGTACGGTGACCATTACGGTATTTCTGATAATCATGGTGCAGCAATGTCTCAAGTAATGGGTAAAGAAATGAACTCATTTGAAAATGCACAACTGCAACGTGTACCATTAATTATTCGTGTCCCAGGAATGAAGGGCGGCGTACAACATCAATACGGCGGAGAAATTGATGTTCTTCCAACGTTATTGCACTTACTAGGTACAGATACGAAAAATTATGTCCAGTTTGGATCAGATTTATTATCACCAGAGCATAAACAAGTTGTTCCATTCCGTAACGGTAACTACGTAAGTCCAACAGTTACTGCACTGAACGGAAAATACTATGATACAGCGACTGGTAACCCTGTTGAATTAACAGACGAAATAAAACAAAATGAACAAATGGTTCAAAAATCACTGAAATACTCTGACCAAGTCGTAAACGGTGACTTATTACGATTCTATACACCGGAAGGGTTTACGCCGGTAGATCGTTCGAAGTACAACTATAACCATCGTGATAAAAATAAAACGAAGGTAAAGACGACTGAAGACGGGGAAACGAAATAAATAATAAAGAGCGCTACTCATAGGAGTAGCGCTTTTGTTTGTACATATAACGTTGTCATTATATAGAAACATCTTTCGTTTTTTGTTTCATCTTACCAAAGAATACTACACCGGCAATGATAATAATGATAAAGGCCCATTTTATGAAAGGGCTACTTTCGAAAAATCCAGCGAACCATTTTTCATCTACAATCATTTTCGCGGCAGTATAAGCTAAAACAGCTGCTCCAATTGTAATGATGATAGGGAATCGGTCCACCCATTTTAAAATTAATGTACTACCCCATACGACTACTGGAATGGACACTAATAGTCCAATGATGACTAAAGAAAAATTGCCATGCGCAGCTCCTGCAACAGCAAGAACATTATCAATACCCATTAACGCATCAGCAATAATAATGGTTTTAATAGCAGACCAAAATCCTTCTTCAGCTTTAATATCATGATTTTTGCCCTCAGCAATTAATTTGTAAGCAATCCATATGAGGAGTACACCACCAATTAGAAGTAATCCTGGTATTTTTAATAACCAAACGACAATTAAGGTAGCGAGGGCTCTAATAGCGATAGCCCCGACAGTTCCCCATATAATAACTTTCTTTTGTTGATCTTTCGGTAATCGCCTTGCTGCTAATCCAATTACAATGGCATTATCTCCAGCTAACACTAAATCAATTACAATGATGGCAAGCAAGGCAGACAAATATTCAGATGAAAGAAAATCCATATACATATCACTCCTTAAGAGTAATATGTGCTAAAGTGTTGATAATATAAAAATAGGAGTGAATTTGTATATTCAATCCTAAATTATTTTTTACTGTATTTAGATAAATATGTTTTAATTTCGTATTAGTCGCTTTTGCAATCTTTTTTGTTTATCGTTTCTCTTTCTTAATTTTCGATTCATCTTTTTAATACGGTTTTCTTTTCTATTGTCCCAGTTATCACTTCTGATTTTATTAATAGATTTATCTTCCTTAGCACGAAAACGTCTTACCTTTTTTACGAAGGAAAGGGGGATTTTGCCGATAACACCTTGTTTTTCTAATGAACTCTCTTTACCTTTATACCAATCAGGATGTGATAATAAATATTCGAAATCAAATATTAACCCATATTCTTTATCCATAAAGGTAAACCATTCATCCAATGTAGGTTTATTTGTTTGATGAAAATACATAGAACTATCAGCCGTGGCACAACACCAGTAACTAATATCACTCCAAAGTACCCATTCAGTCGGTACATCTAGTGTTAAGATTACCATTTTTGAATTTTTTTTACCCCAAGCTTTAGCATTTCGATTTGGATAATTATTTGTTTCCCAGACCCAAATAGGATAGTTACCTTCGTAGTGGGGTAATCTTTTTTTAGCTACACGTACCATCCAATCGTATGAATATATAAAATCGGGATCGATGTTTTCTTTACTTCCTTCTAAATAACCAAGTTTTTTATATTGTTTCCACGCTGCTTCAGTTTGAACTGTATATACGATCATATGACACCTACTTATTTAAACTAGACTATAGTATAACATGTGATGTTTCTAAGTTAAATTAATGTGATTTTACATTTTTATCGATAAAAGGGAAGTGGGAAGTTTGAAACGAATATACGAGGAGCCATTTCCAAAATGAAAAAAGACTCAATAACCTACTAGAGGAAATCAAGTCTTCTTCTTTACATACGATTATCGTGCCAGAAGTTTAATGGGAAATGTTCGTTCTCACTATAGGCTTCTAATTCATATCCTTTTTCTTTCAGCCCTTTAATAATTCCAGGTACTGCTTTAACTGATTGCGGATGAATGTCGTGCATAAGAATAACTTCTGCCGGTTTATTAGCACCATTTAGAACGTTTTCTACAATTTTAGCTGATGCAGCGTCAACAGGCATTTTGTTATATCTCCAGTCTAATGAGTCGATTGTCCAATCCCAAACTTTTAGCCCATTCTCAACAACTTTGTTACGAAGAGCTTCGTTTAATCCTGGCATTGAGCCGTAAGATGGACGAGTTAATACTGGTGATTTACCTAGAACACCAGCAATTAAGCCTTGATCTTCTTTCATTTCATCTACGTAATGACCTTCTGTGTAAAGTTTCTTGTAGTTATGAGTCATACTGTGCATCCCAACGTAGTGGCCTTCAGCATCTTCACGTTTTACAAGATCAGGGAATGCTTTTACGTTTGAACCAATTAGGAAAAATGTTGCTTTTGCATTTTCTCTCTTTAACATATCTAAAAGTTCAGCTGTGTATTTTCCAGGACCATCATCAAATGTTAAGTAAGCTACTTTTCTAACTTGCCCATTATATTGTTTTGGAGCTTCTTTTGGTGCAAGAGATGATTGAATTTCACTTACAAGTTGAACAGATTTTGCTTCATCCTCTGTACTTGCTAGAGCAGTATTTGCTGATCCTAAAGCCGCTTCGTATGTAAATAATACCCCAGCGCAAATTAACATAGCCCTTTTTACTAAAGTTGTCATTCGAATTCCATTGTGCATAATTTTCCTTCTCTCTATAAAAGTTCTACTCTACTATATTAGCAATTATAGGTATGGAAATGCAAAAAAACTTTTTTACAAGTGCAAGAAAGTTTGTCCAAATGTATGCAAGATTTCACTATTTTGCTAGTTGAAAAAAGAATGGACAGTGAAATAGGAAATTTATATATAATTTCACATACCGTATTTAAAAAATACATATAGGAAAACCAAAAAGTAATGTAGAATATATCGTACATACATATATAAAGTCAACATAAAAGATAAAGAGGTGGGTATATGTTACTAGAGGAAGTAATGCAGCAACTAGAGGAATATGGAACAGAACAAAATCGTAAAACGTATAAAAAACACGGAGCGAAAGAGCCATTATTCGGAGTTAGTTTTGCGAATTTAAAATTGTTAAAAAAGAAGATGAAAAAAGATCACGATTTAGCAGCTGAATTGTGGGAAACGAAAAATATGGACGCAATGACATTAGCAACTTATATTTTAGACCCGAAGAAAATAACAACAGAACAGCTTAATAGTTGGGTTCAGGATGTTGATTATTACTGTTTAATGGATGTTCTTATGACATCTATATGCACTTCGCCAATTGCAATAGAAAGAATGGAAGAGTGGACAAAGTCTAATGATGAATGGACTGGAAGAGCTGGCTGGTCTTTATTAGCAAATATAGCGATTAAAAATAAAACGTTACATGATGATTTCTTCGCTCCGTATCTTGAAGAGATTAAAAAAAATATACATAATGAAAAAAATAGAAAAAAAGAAGCGATGAATAGTGCTTTAATCGCCATAGGAATTCGTAATGAAGACTTAGAGCGAAAAGCGATTGAAATTGCACGTGAAATTGGAAAAGTACAGGTTGATCATGGGACAACGTCATGCAAAACACCAGACGCAGAACCGTATATAAAAAAAGCGCGAGAAAGAGCTGAAAAAAAGAAAGTGAAATAAGAAAAGGGGAACGGTTATGAAAGCAATTGAAGCGGCACAAAGCATAATTACATCACAATTTCCGAATTGTGATGTAGCTTTACTTGGAGGAAGCGTTGCAAGAGGAGAAGCGACAAAAACATCTGATCTGGACATTGTAATAGTTGATCAAAGTTTAACATCTTGTTATAGAGAATCTTTCTATAGTAATGGATGGCCTGTTGAGGTGTTTGTACATAATTTTGAAACGTATAAAACCTTTTTTAAAATGGATTGTGATCGCGGAAGGCCTTCGTTACCACAATTAGTTTCAGAGGGGATTGTATTAAAAGGTGAAAATGAAAGTGTTGAGAAATTAAAAAGAGAAGCAAATGATTTACTAAATAAAGGGCCAGCTAAATGGACTGAAGAAATGATGAAGCAGAAGCGGTATTTTATTACGGATACTTTGGATGATTTTATTGGTGCATCAAAAAGAGAAGAAGAATTATTTATCGCGAATCTATTAGCTGATTTATTACATGAATATGTATTAAGAGTAAATGGTAAATGGCTTGGAAATTCAAAATGGTTTATAAGAGCACTTAGAAGATATGATGAACAATACGCAGATGAATTTGTAGCAGCGTTCGATCATTTTTATAAAACGGGAGAGAAAAGAAAATTAATTGCTTTTGTAGAAAGAACGCTAGAACAGTATGGAGGAAGAATGTTCGAAGGATTTTCTATAGGGAAATAAAAAGGGGATAACACAATGAATGTACGATTCGTTCAATTAAGGGAACTGACACTAGATGATGTAGAAGATCGATATCAATGGTCATTAGATACAAAAGTAACAAAACATTTAGTGGTACCAGATCAATATCCACCGTTCACTCGTGAGGATACAAAAAAATGGATTGAAGCATGTATAAAACGAAAAAATGGTTATGAACAAAGAGCTATCACTGCAGAGAACGGCATACATATTGGATGGATAGATCTTAAAAACTTTGATAAGACAAATAAAAATGCAGAACTGGGAATCGCGATTGGTAATAAAGAATATTGGGGTAAAGGGTATGGAATAGCAGCCCTATATAGTATGTTATATCTAGCATTCTTTGAGTTTGAATTAGAAAAAGTTTGGCTACGTGTAGATGAGGATAACTTACAAGCTAGAAAGAGTTATGAAAAAGCAGGATTTGTATGCGAGGGGTTAATGAGAAATGATCGATTACGTAAAGGTCAGTTCATTCATCGTTATCGTTATAGTATGTTAAGAGAAGAATATCAATCTTTAATTAGTGGTTTATAAAAATATTATGTCAACTTAAAGGGGCTGGAGAAATATGATTCGATTACTTACGAAAGAAGATGCGAAAAAATATTGGGACTTACGTTTACAAGCATTACAAGTAAACCCAGAGGCTTTTGTAACAACTTATGAAGAGGCGATTCGCCAGGAGAATCCTATTAAGCGAGTGGAAAGTAATTTAACAGCTACTACTAGTTGTACATTCGGTGCTTTTAATGAGGATCATCAATTAGTTGGCGTTGTCACTTTACTAACAGAAGAGAGAGTGGCGTATAAACATAAAGGTCATATCGTTGCGATGTATGTAGATGCAAGTAATCGAAGAAGTGGTCTTGCACGTGAATTAATACGTAAGGCAATTGAAAGAGCAAGAGAAATGAACTTGGAACAATTGTCTTTAGGTGTTGTATCCACAAACGATCCAGCAAAAAGGTTGTATGAATCAATGGGCTTTAAAACGTATGGGATTGAAAAGAGAGCTATAAAGATGAATGGTGTGTATAGTGATGATGAACATATGGTTTTGTTCCTTTAAAAGAGGAAGTTTATTATGAAAGATCTCCATTTAGAAAAAAATATGAACCCGCAAGTAGCAATTCTATATGCGACAGTTGCTGATACATTTAATCGATTGCAAAAGTTAGTAGAAGGTATTGATGAGAAAGAACTGTCCTTTAAAGGATTAGAAAATAATGAAAATAGCATTGGACAACTACTTCAACATTTAGCAGTTGTGGATTTATACTGGGTGTACCGTTTAAAAGGAGAGACAGTTCCACGGACACTTAATAATATATATGGACCAATGTTAAATGAAGCAGGAGAACTACCGAGTTTAAGAAAACAGGCGTTGCAACAATTAATGCAAGATTATGAAGCTGTGCAACATATGTTTTATGAGGAATGTATGAAACTAACAGAAGCTGATTTAACACGAGAGGTTTTTTATGAAAAGGGAGAAAATGCGACTATAAGGTGGGGGATATGGCATATAGCTGATCATAATCGGTATCATCAAGCTCATATTAGTCAGTTAAGAAAACTATTTAGAGCTAGAATACATGCGAGATAAAGATTTCGAATTTTAATTATATTTAATTTGTTGTATAGTATAAGAAGAAACTAAACAAGGGGTTTTATAATGAAAGCTATTGCAATAGGGATATTGGCATCATTTTTCTTTGCCTTTACCTTCGTTTTAAACCGCGCGATGGACTTAGAAGGCGGAAGCTGGATTTGGAGTGCATCATTACGGTACTACTTTATGGTTCCAATGCTATTACTTATTGTCATGTATAGAGGAAACTTAAAGCAACTCTTTCAATATATGAAAAATAATCCGAAAGAATGGTTAGTGTGGAGTATCGTTGGATTTGGTCTCTTTTATGCACCACTTAGTTTTGCAGGAGCTTTTGGACCTGGTTGGCTCGTTGCATCAACATGGCAAATTACGATCGTCGCAGGGATTTTGTTAACACCATTTTTTGCTGTAGACCCATTACATAAAAAACTTCCAATGAAGGAATTAGTTATGTCGGGTATTATTTTATTTGGTGTTGTACTCATGCAAGTAGAACATGCTTCTTCATTAGGAATTCGTGAAACCGTTTTATGTGTAGTTCCTGTACTTATTGCAGCGTTTGCGTATCCTCTTGGAAATCGAAAAATGATGCAAGTTTGTAAAGGGGAATTAGATGTATTCCAGCGAGTTCTCGGAATGACATTAGCAAGTTTACCATTTTGGTTTTTATTATCTGGTTATGAAGTATCAACTGGTGGATTACCGTCAAGTAGCCAAGTTTTCCAATGTTTTATTGTAGCAGTTAGTTCTGGTTTAATCGCAACGGTATTATTTTTCTTTGCGACAGATCTTGTAAAAGATGATCCACAAAAACTAGCAACAGTAGAAGCAACTCAGTCAGGTGAAGTTTTATTTGCACTAGTAGGAGAACTCATCTTGCTATCTGCGCCAATTCCGTCATCTTTATCTTGGATTGGCATGAGCCTCGTTATTATCGGGATGATCCTACATAGTTATGTAGCGGTCGTTGTGAAGAAAGAAGAAAAAATAACTGCGTGATGAGATTAGCTCTTTATATAAAGAGCTAATCTTTTTTCATAGAAAGGAATGAAGATATGAATTTGCAACACGTTGAACAAATTGAGAAAGATCCCATTTTAAATGTACTACAGTATACAGTTGGTCCAAGTGAAACTAGCTTAAAGAAAGCAGTTTTATTTTATGAAAGGAATAAAGGGACTTTGCATAGATATGAAGAAAAAGCTTGCATAGGTATTGAAATAATCGGAGCAAATAAAGCTAGAATATGCCACATAGCAGTCCTTCCGCAATATCGTCATAAAGGAATTGCGTTGCAAATGATAAAGGACGTATTAAGAATGCATCAATTGACTTATCTCGAGGCAGAGACAGACGATGAGGCAGTAGAATTTTATAAGAAAATTGGTTTTCAGGTTAAAAGTTTAGGAGAAAAATATCCGGGGATTGAAAGGTTTCATTGTTACTTGGAAAAATAGTATAAATATATGCAAATGTACATATAGTGTTTAGTTTGAAAAAAGTAATATTTACATTATATAATAAAGTTATCTGGAAAAATATAGATAATAGAAATTGGGTGTATAACATATGAGAATGGATAAAAGTAAATTTATAAAAATCGCTACTTCAATAGGGATGTCATCTTTTTTATTAACGGGCTGTGGTGATTATGAAGAAGAAACTGCACAGAAAGAAAGTACTGCTGTTAAAACAGATGGTGCAAAGCAAGGGAATGAACAAGAAACTTTAAATTGTGGTGATAAAACTCCAACAATGGAAAATGTAGAAAAAGATGAGTTGTGTAAGGAAATTAATCCTTCATTTTCATCGTATCATGAAAACTCACATTTACCGATACTTCCATTCGTAGCAGGATATTTATTAGCAAGCAGAACCTCAAATATGAATTATACAGCAAAACCAAATGTAATGAAGAAACCGTATGCAAATAATGTTATTTCATATCGTGAAAAAGACGAACGTAGAACTGGTGGCAGCGGTGGTGGAGGGTATTACGGCGGAACTAACAGTAACAATAATAATTCTTCCAATAAAGTGGATTTAAATAAACAACAGCCAAACCCATCAAACAAAGTGACGCCAGATACAAATACGCCGAAATCATCTACGATACAAACGCCGAAAGTGAATTCTGGTTCAAGTGGAATTGGAAACGCAAAAGCGCCAGCGGGATCCTAAAATGAAAGGATAATGGAGTAATGTATACAGAACAAGAGCAGAAAGAGTATATGAAAGTATGGTTTTCACTTGCAGAAGAGGCTGGTAGGAATGGATTTACTTGGCCAAGTCTATTAGAAAATGAAGAATGGAATCAATATATGGCAACTGGTATGTATCGTATGCCGATAAAAACTTATACGGCTATTTCAAAAGCGACAGAAGAAATTATGTATGTGTTATATAGAACGTATCAATATATTGTCAATACGACAGAGGATTTTCAAAAACTAGGATTTCCAGCTGAAACGTGGGAAATTGCGAGAATGAAACATACTGGTTTGTTTTCATATTTTACAAGGTTTGATTTTATCGTAAATGGTGAAGATATTAAATTAATAGAAGTAAATTGTGATACACCAACAGGTTATTTAGAACCATCTGTCGCAAATGAAGTGTTATGTCGTTATCATGATGTAAATCACCCAAACCATATAGAAGAGCATATTGTGCAGGCATGGGAACAAATTAAACATGACTATAATATAGATCCTGAAGAGACGATATATTTTGCTAGTTATGATTGGCACGATGAAGACCATCAAACAGTGCAGTTTTTAAGAAGATATTGCTTAGATCAATCAACGGATTATATAGGTATACAAGATATTGTCGTTGCAGATGATGGTATATATACGCCAAATGGTGAACGAATCCATTATTTATATAGACTATATCCAATTGAATATTTAGTTTCAGATGCTGATAAAAATGGAAAAAGAATTGGACTCCAGTTTTTAGATCATATAGCGCAAGGAAGAGTGAAAATCATTAATCCACCGGCTGCTTTTCTAATGCAAAATAAAAGTATACTCGCATTAATTTGGCAACTTTACGAAGAGGAAGTTTTCTTTGAGGAAGAAGAACGAGGAATCATTCAGAATTACTTCTTGCCGACATATTTTACAAATAAACCATTTATAGAAAAAAATGAATCATATGTTTCTAAACCTTTATACGGCCGTGAAGGCGGAGGGGTATCTATATTGGCAAATGATGAACTATTAGCTGAAGATAAAACAGAATATTACTTTGAACAACGGAAAATATATCAGCAATATATAGAAATGCCTGACTATACAATTGACACATGGGATGGTCCATATACTGGTAAACTATTAATTGGTTCACACTGCATTAGCGGGAGAGCAGCAGGGTTATTTTTACGTGTAGGGGAGAAAATAACAGGAAACTTATCGATGTTTACGGGGGTTACAATTGAAGGGTAAATAAAACAAAGAGCTTATCATTTTTGATGGGCTCTTTGTTTATATATAGTATTTTGATTGTTTTGATGTAACGTCTTCATTTTTCTTCTTTTATTATATAAAATCAATCTATTACCATTTTCTATATAGATAAAAATGATTAAGTTAAAAATTAAGAAAAATATGATAATATATGTATGTAGTAGTTTAAAATAAAATGGGGGAACAATCGTGAAAATGAATGACATAGTGGCAAGTACACAATTGCCAAATACAATCAAAACAATTACAAATGATTTAAGAAAATTAGGGTTAGAAAAAGGAATGACGGTTATTGTGCATTCTTCGCTAAGTTCAATTGGCTGGATATCTGGTGGGGCGGTTGCGGTAGTTGAAGCATTAATGAAAGTTGTTACAAAAGAAGGAACGATCATTATGCCAACGCAATCTTCAGATTTATCCGATCCAAAACATTGGTCAAGACCGCCTGTCCCTGAAGACTGGTGGCCGATTATCCGTGATAATGTCCCAGCTTATGATTCACGAATTACACCAACAAGAGGCATGGGGGAAATAGTTGAATGTTTTCGTACATATCCGAATGTAGTTCGCAGCAATCATCCATTAGGGAGTTTTGCTGCATGGGGAAAACATGCTGAAGAAATAACGATGAATCAATCACTATCAATGAGTTTAGGAGAGGAATCTCCATTAAGAAAAATATATGATTTAGACGGGTACATATTATTAATTGGTGTTGGATATGACTCCAATACGTCTGTACATTTATCTGAAGTACGTTCTGGTGCGTGCGAGTTAATAAAAGTAGGAGCACCTATTATAGAAAATGGGGAAAGAGTATGGAAAGTGTTTGTTGATATGGATTATGATTCTGAAAGGTTTGTAGAAATCGGTGTAGAGTTTGAGCAAAAGGGTACTGTAACAATGGGGAAAATAGGAAACGCAAAGTGTCGTCTTATGAAACAACGAGATATCGTTGACTTTGGAACAGAATGGTTTCGTAAGAAAAATTAGTAAGGGATGGTTACAATGAAGGGGAAAAAGGTATTAATTACAAGTGGTGGTTGTTTAGAAAAATGGGACCAAGTTCGTGGTCATACGAATATGGCAAAAGGAACAATTGGAAGAATAATTGCTGAAGAGCTTATTAATAAAGGGGCACATGTTATATATTTACACGGTTATTTTGCCGAGAAACCAAACGATATAAATAATCAATTAGAATTACACCCATTTGAAGGAATTGTTGATTTACAAGATAAAATGAAAAGTATCATTACGCATGAAAAGGTTGATGCAGTCATTATGGCAGCGGCTGGATCAGATTGGATTGTGGACAAGATTTGTGATCAAGACGGGCATGTTCTTGATATGAATGGAAAAATCTCAAGTGATATAGCGCCAATTATTCATTTTCAAAAGGCACCGAAAGTATTAAAACAAATAAAAAAGTGGGATCCAGAAACAGTACTTGTAGGCTTTAAGCTTGAAAGCGATGTAAATGAAGAAGAACTGTTTGAAAGAGCAAAAAATAGAATGGAAGAAGCAAAGGCGAGTGTAATGATTGCGAATTCACCACATTCTTTATATTCGCGCGGAGCGGTACACTACGTAATTGGACAAGACGGAAAAGGGAAGCAGTGTAATGGGAAAGATGAAACAGCGAAAGAAATTGTCAAAAGGTTAGAAGTACTATGTAATCACATTACTGCTTTTTAATTTTAAGTATTTGGATAAGTGTAAATCCGCATAGTATATATAGGTAAACAAAACGTTAATTTATTGGAATTTTACTTTTACACAAACGTTAACCATTAAAGATGGATACATAGAATAATCGGTGAGGAGTGAATTCTATGGAACATTTATTAAAACAAGCTATTAAACTCCGGAACGAAAAGAAATATGCGCAGTCTAAAGAGATACTCATTGGATTAACAAACTTTACAAGGGATGCAGAAGTACTTTATCAATGCGCCTGGATACATGATGTGATGGGGCTTGAAACGGAAGCTATGCCTTATTATGAACAGGCAATTGCGAACGGTCTTGAAGGGGAGTCACTTTGCGGAGCTTATATTGGCTTAGGCAGTACATATCGTTGTATAGGTGAGTATGACAAAGCAATTATAGTTTTAGAAACAGGTTTACAGCAGTTTCCAGATAATGATGTGATGAAAGTGTTTTTGTCATTAGCAAAATATAATGTAAACGATCATGAATCCGCGATGAAATTATTACTTGAAACAGTCGTAAAAGTAGAAGAAGTTAAAGAATTTGAACGTGCTATTTCATTTTATAAAGACCATTTAAACGAGGTTTTTAAATAGAGGAGTGAACGTATGAGTGTCACACTTTCGCGAAGGCGAAAAGGTATCTGGATTGGACTCGTATCTTTAATCTTGTTATCAAACTATCTATTGTATGCTCTTCCGATTGTACCAGCTGCTCCGAAAGAAGTAGTTCTCGGTTCTTTGTTAGATTGTATGTTTGTAATTCCAATCATTACGTATTTCTTTATTATTCGAAAAAGGTACTCGTTAACGTATATATTTCCTGTTGTAATAGCCGGATATATATTTGCAAGGTTTATTATTCCTAAAGACTATTTACAAGCTTTTTCATACGTTTCTTATATTGTAATAGCGGGAGAGATTGCTTTTGTATGTTTAGAGTTATTCCTTCTATATAAAATTGTTAAAGTGCTTCCTAACATAATAAAAAGATATAAAGAATATAAAAGTGAGTATTCTTCATTTTCTTATGCAATTGATGCAGCATTTGACGCTACTATGAAAAGAAGTAAGTTAGTAGCTGTCATTTTAACAGAGTGTAAGGTAATCTATTATGCATTTTTTTCGTGGCGTGTAAAAGTACCAGAAGGTGAATCTATGTACTCATATCACAAAAAGACTGGTGCAATAGGTGTATATATCATGATTATCCATGCAACCTTAATAGAAAGTATCGGTTTTCATTATTTACTTCATCAATGGAATCCAGTTGTAGCACGGGTGTTACTTATTTTAAACGTATATGCAATGTTTTATTTTTTAGCTGAAATACAAGCAATGCGTAAAAATCCAATTATTGTTATGGAAGAAAAAGTGATTATTCAAATTGGATTAGGAAAGAAAATTGTTATACCATTTACACAAATTGATAAAATTAAGTTTTATAAAGGAGAACCTTTAAAGAAAGAAAAAGAGGTTCTTGACGCAACTGTGCTGGAATTTATAAAGGAACCACCAACATTTGAAATAACACTAAAAGAGCCAGTGAAAGCGCAATTGTTATATGGATTTTCTAAAACAGTAAGTCGTGTTCACTTAAATGTTGATGAGGAGCGGAAATTTTATGATGTGGTAACGGAGAAAGTGAACCATGAATAATGCTACTAATTTTCATCGCGCGTTTGGTGTGTACGGCATTTGTATCGAAAACAATAACATATTAGTAATCGATAAAATTAAAGGTCCATATAGAAGTCGGTATGATCTGCCTGGTGGTAGTTTAGAAGATGGGGAAGCGGGCATTTACAGGCAGTTTCACCTATGTTTTGCTTCATTTTGTTTACTATCTGTTAATACGTGATAAACAAACTCGCGAGTATTTCACTTGCGGGTTTTCATCGTAAACTATTAGAAAATATGGTAAAATTAAATAGTAACTTAAGGTACGGTTGGTTGTTCAATTATCACTTCTCCGAATAGGAGGGGGGTGATAATACGTGAGTGAAATAGCGTTGCTACTGCAGGGTGGACTGTTTCTCGTTGCATTGTTAACGTTCGTCGTCGTTTTAATAGACAAGCTCAAAAAATAACAACCCACCTATGCCAATAGAATGTGGGTTGTTTTGTTTGTAAGAAACAAATAGGATAAATGAACAATCCAATCTGTTAAGTTACGTGGACTAGTGTGTAGCCGCACACTGGTCTTTTTTATTTATATACAATTAATAATCGGTTTATGTGATTGTATTGTTCTTTTCATACTTATTATAACACAGTGTCTTTTCATCAAGAAAGGAGACCGTATGTTCTGATTTCGATTAAATAGAAGGTTTTTTTTCTCTAAATAGCCCATCCATATACTGTTTTAAAGTTTGGACATAAAATTCCTGCCTATTTACATCATTTACGCCGACAATTGGAGATGAAAGTTCATATCTCTTTTCTGATAAATGAACGACAACGTCAAATATATCAAAGAGACGAATGAAACAGAACAGACCATCTTTATCACTTAATAAAATAAAGTAATGGTTCTCGCTATTTGTATTTAATGTATTCCATAAAGAACTTTTACTTAAATCACGAACTATACTTTTTTCTTTTAATTCCATAAAATCGGCATTTGATAGAATGTTAGAAATATCAATCGCATCTGGATCTTCAAAATAGCCATCAACAGCTTGTACAGCGAAAGTATAAGCCATTTTTAATACACTCATTTTGTATTTACGGTTATCTAAAAGTAATTCACGTTGAATAGAGCTAGCTACTTTCGTTACACGTTCTTCCTTCCAAATTTCATTATGTAGTGAAATATCGTGCTTTTTACAAAGTTTCATAATTAATGCATTGGAATAAAGTATTTCATCACTTACTTCAACAACATCTGTCTCAGCAGCTGCAAGTTCCTCACCATGTTCATTCGTATAGAGCGGGGAATCAATTTGTTTTTTCATTTGCTCAATCTTATATTGACTTAATTTATGCCGAATTAAGGGACGGTCAATAGTTGTTGTCATTTGTTCATGACAAGTATCACAAATTGAATTTGTGAAATAATATCCACATAATATTTCTGGAATGACATATTGTTCACTAAGTTCTTTTGTATCTTTCCTGCAAATGATGCATTGTGTCATATTTATCACCTTTACCTGCAAATTTGTATGTATTCTCATTGTAGTTTATTTATTGGTATTTTGGAATATTGTAAAGGAAAATATTATGTGAAATTCTTGCTTATTTTGGTACAATGAAGAGAAGTGCTAGTTTAAAGGAGGACGTTTTTTTGAAATCGAAAGTGCACTTTTGGACATTAGAAGTGCTAATGGTTGTAGGAATCATATTTATTTGCACAAAAATATCGTTTCTATTTCAGCCGATTGGTATCTTCATATCAACGTTGTTTTTCCCCATCTTAATTGCTTTATTTTTATACTTTATTTTTAATCCTCTGTTAGTCTTTTTGGAGAATAAAAAAGTACCTAGAAATTTAGCGATTTTACTGTTATATCTTTTTATCATATCATTAACTGCGGTTGGTATTGGAGTAGTTGTTCCAACGATCTCACAACAGCTAATGGATTTAGTGAAAAATATGCCGGGTTATATTAAAGAGGGAAAAGTATACATACAAGATTTATCCCATCACAGACTATTTGAATGGTTATCTACACAAAATTATGTTTCCATTGAAACAATTGAAAAAAATGCGATTGAATACTTAAAGGATATACCAAACACAATTACGTCGAGTGCAACGGCTTTATTTGGTATTATTACGAACGTTGCATTAGTTATATTTACAGTGCCGTTCATTTTATTTTATATGTTTAAAGATGGACATGCCTTTCCAGGTAAAGCAGTAAGCCTATTACCAGAGTCTTACCGTGAAGAGGGGCTTCGCATTATTAAGGAAACGAATGAAACATTATCTGCATATATTCAAGGGCAAGCGCTCGTTTGTATATTTGTAGGTGCGTTTACTTTTATCGGTTATTTAATTATCGATTTACCGTACGCTTTCGTTTTAGGAATTATAGCAGCATTTACAAATATCATTCCAAACTTAGGTCCATTTATCGGTGCAGCACCAGCTGTTATTGTAGGTCTGTTCGTATCTCCGATGCAAGCGTTGTACGTAATTATTATCGTAACAATTGTACAACAGTTTGAAAGTAACATCATTTCACCGCGTATTATGAGTTCAAAATTAAATATCCACCCGCTAACAATTATTATTTTAATTTTAGGGGTAGGGAACTTTGCGGGAATTATCGGAATGATTTTAGCAGTGCCAGTTTATGCAGTAACAAAAACAGTTGTATCGAATTTAGTGAGATTGTTTAAGACGAAACGAAGTAATCGAAAATAGTATAAGTTGAGAAAGATACACCGCTTTTTTAAGTGGTGTATCTTTGTTTGTTAAAGGATATTAAAAAGTGTTTTAATGTAATTTTATTATATGTTTTTTATATATCAAATTTAGCAGTAAACTTGTGTGATATAAGCTCTATAAAACTATGTGGAATCCCTCTGAACTATCCAAATCATTTCCTTACAACGTACTATCAACATCATAATCGACTCCTTTCAATTTTTATATGTTTAAAGAATTATAGGTGAGAGTAGTATTCGCTTCTACGATCTCGAATTTCGTCCATAATCTTTTTGTATTGTTGTTCTTGTTGTAATTCAGCTTCAGAAAGGCTTTTTTTCTGGACTGTAATTGTTAAAAAGAAAAGGTGAAATTTCATGATACATTCCTCCTTTCGAAAGGAACTATAAATGGCTACAGTAGTGACTTTGACGTTCTTTTACATCTTCCATAGCTTTATTAATTTGATGGTCATGCAATATCTCGCTGTCTGAGAACTTAGTTTTTTGAATGGTAATCGTTAAAAAGAATACTTTAAATTTCATTAGATAATACCCCTTTATAAGTTAATTAGAAAAGACGGCTGTAATAAGAAGCTTGACGCTCTTTTACATCATCCATAATGTTTTGAACGTGTTGTTCATGTAAAATCTCATTCTGTGAAAGCTTACGTTTTTGAATGGTAATTGTTAAAAAGAATGCTTTAAATTTCATTAGATAATACCCCTTTATAAATGATTTAGAAAAGACGTGTGTAATAAGAAGCTTGACGCTCTTTTACATCATCCATAATGTTTTGAACGTGTTGTTCATGTAAAATCTCATTCTGTGAAAGCTTACGTTTTTGAATGGTAATTGTTAAAAAGAATGCTTTAAATTTCATTAGATAATACCCCTTTATAAATGATTTAGAAAAGACGTGTGTAATAAGAGGCTTGATGCTCTTTTACTTCGTTCATAATAGTTTGAATGTGTTGCTCACGCAAAATCTCATTCTGTGAAAGCTCACGTTTTTGAATGGTGATGGTTAAAAAGAATGCTTTAAATTTCATGAAGATATTGCTCCTTAAAAATATATTTTTAATACATTTGCGTATAGTAAGAACTTTTAATGTCAGTCATTTTATCAGTCAGTTGTTTTAATTGTTGTTTACGAAAGATTTCATCTTCAGATAAAGTGTTTTTCTGAAGTACAGTCGTAAAAAAGAAAATATGAAAAGTCATAAATGAATTCCTCCTTTCGAAAAGGAATTACAGGTGATCACAATAAAGCGCTTGGCGCTCCTTAACATCATTCATAGCTTTTTCAATTTGCTCATTATGAAGAATTTCACCTTTAGAAATTGTATTTCTTTGAATCGTAATACTTAAAAACAATACGCTAATAGTCATCGAATGTTGCTCCTTTCTTTGAAAAATAATGTAAGTGACTAAAAAATTGCACAAAAAAGCCACAGGAAGATATAGTTCTCCTATGGCAGGGCGTGAAAAAGCCACAGGAAAGTATACGACCTCCTGTGGCGAATTTATGAATTAATAGAAATAATGTACGATTTTCAATTCTCCATTAGGGTGGTCGAATTCATATTTAATTGTCCAGAAAACACAGATGCAGTTAATGCTAAAGTTAAAGCATGTAATTGTAATTTCATCATTTCCTTCGACCTCCTTTTAGAATTTTTTTCTTACGTTAGTAAGTATATACAATTAATGGATAATTGTAAACATGAAAATTGAAAATTTTTAATTTTGATTAAAATGCGTATATTTTAAAGGGTTTTGAGAAGAAGTATTGTAATTAACGAAATGTTGATAAGAATGGGGGCTGCTAAATGAAATATATGCATCGTAATGTGGTTGTTATGCTAACAATTTTTTTATTTGTTACTGCTTGTTCTAGCGGAGAAAGAATAAAAGAAATATCAGATATGGAACCAAGTGATTTTAAAAAATATGCGGGGACATACGTTGGTAATAACTCAGATGTAGTTGCAATTGTTAATCATTTACCCGGTGGTGAAACATTTCAAAGTATAAGTTTAGAGAATGAAAGTATAAAGGTGTACTATGGTGCAAAAGAGAATGGACCACTTACAGAAGACATGGTTGAGACGTATTGGTTTGATGGTAAGGATACGATGAAGAAGAATTTTCTCTTTAACGTTATTTATTTTGCGATTTTAGTACCAAATGCAAAAGGTTACGAGTTTCAATTAGAAAATAAAAACTTCACGATAAAAAGAGAAGAAATACTATCAGTCCTGTATGAAAAATTTGATGATTTTCCAAAAGAAGATAATTTATGGGATAAAAACAAAGTAGTAAAGTTCCTTAATGATAATAACAAAAAAATTAATAGGTTTGTGAATGATAAAGATTTCCGAAAATCTTTATTTGTTAAATATCCAATAAAGTAGTCGAAATAATTGGAGGGACAAAGATGGAGTTAGTATAGAAAATTTCTTATTTTAGAAAGAGAGTCATTCGTTTAAGAATGGCTCTCTTTTTTGTAAAAGAAATTTATGGAAATAAATAATTTAATGTGATATGGTTAATTACATAAGTAATGAACCTATAAACCTAAGGTGGTGAAACTGTGAAACCTACTCTAGAGCAAAATAAATTAATATACTTACAAATTGCAGAAACGATCGAATCTGATATTTTAAAAGACATATTGCTTGAAGAAGAACAAGTTCCATCAACAAATCAATTTGCGAAGATGTTACAAATAAATCCAGCTACTGCAGCTAAAGGGGTAAATGTATTAGTGGATGAAGGGATTTTATATAAAAAGAGAGGGATCGGGATGTTTGTTGCAAAGGGAGCGAAAGAAGTTGTACTAAAAAAAAGACAAAACACTTTTATGACCGAATATTTACCTAAAGTGTGGGAAGAAGCGAAAGTGCTAGAAATATCAAAAGATGAATTGATGGATATGATTCAAAAAATTACGAAGGAGGGGAAAGAGGGATGATTGCACTTGAAACGTTAGAGTTAACAAAAAAATACAAAAAGAAAATAGCTGTAAATGAAGTAACGATTTCATTGGAAGAGCATAAAATATATGGTTTGCTTGGAAGGAACGGAGCAGGGAAAACGACTTTATTAAACTTACTAGCAGGACAAATTATTTCGAGTAGTGGAAGTGTATCTGTATTTGGTGAAAATGTATTTGAAAATAGTAAAGCGATGCAAAATATTTGTTTTGTTAGAGTAAAAGAAGAGGCTCATTTAAGTTATAAAGTAAAAGAATTTTTTAAGATGTGTAGCATGTTTTATAAAAATTGGGATGGAGCTTATGCTGAAGAACTGGCAGATAAATTTCAGCTGAATATGACAGAGAAATACCATAAACTATCCCATGGTATGCAAACAGTCGTAGGAATTATTCAAGGATTAGCAAGTAGAGCGCCAATTACTATTTTTGATGAACCAACTACAGGTTTAGACGCAGCACACCGTGAATTATTTTATAGTCTACTACTAGAAGATTACGGTGAGTATCCACGAACAATTATATTGTCAACACATTTAGTAGAAGAAGTAACTCATGTTATTGAAGATGTGATAATCATAAAAGAAGGAAGATTAGTTGTTCAATCATTGGTAGAAGATTTATTACAACAAGTTCAGATTATTTCAGGGCAAAAAGATAAAGTGGACGAGTTCTCAATCAATAAAAAAGTATTAAATCGAGAAGTTTATGGAAATAAGGGTATTGCTGTTATATGGGGAAAATTGTCTAATGAAGATTATGACTCTATTGAAGAATTAGGATTAGTAGTTGATGGAATAACATTACAAAAATTATTTATTCACATAACTGGTGGTGAAGTAAAATGACGATATTAATGAAGCAGTTAAAGTTACATATAAATTTTCATTATAAAGCACTATTAATATTTTGGATTGTAGCTTTATTAATAAAAGGAGCTTTAAATGTTGCTCATATAAATGCAGTGGAAATTGGTTATTTACCCGAAATTATCAATAATCCTTCGATAGCTATTATGATATTTATAGTAGGAAGTGTTTTCATCATACAAGACGAGCTGTTTCGTTTAGCGGTTTCATTCGGTGTAACGAGAACACAATATTTTATCGGAGCAATTTGTTATATTGTACTTCAATCTGCATTATTTTCATTTCTTCAAGTTATGCTTTTACAAGATTTAAAATATAACGTAGTAAATGTTAACTTTTGGGAGCAATTGGTACAACAATTTATTTTACAATTTTTATTTTATGTTACGACAGCATGTTTCTTTCAACTAGTAGTCGTGTTTAAGCAAAGATTTAAGTGGATCGGTCTTATGATTGGTGGGACACTTTTCTTATCAATGAATAGTGTACTTTATGGAGAAGCGGGGATAAAAGGTTTAATTTTTACAAACGATGCATCTTTAATCGACATTCCTTATTTTACTGTTATTTCAATCGGATTAACTATTCTTTTTATCATAACTAGTAGTATATTTATTCGTAAAGTATCATTTGAACGAACGGTTTAAAATAGTACTAGATTATTATTTTAGAGAGAAGGAAAAGTAAATGGGAGATACTTCTTCATTAATAACAGTCTTTTTATGTATTGCACTACTAATATTTTGGCGTCGTTATCGCTCCATGCATAAGCCAATAAAGGGATCGGGAAAACGTATTTTATGGCCATTACTATTTTTAACACCAGGTATTGTATGGTTTTTAGGTCCCGTACATCCAGCTATATTACAAGTAGTTATAGCGGTATTCATTGGTGTACTTTTCGCTGTGCCGCTTATAGTATTAACAAATTATGAGCGGAGAGATGATGGGAATATTTATACGAAAAAAAGTGCAGCTTTTTTAATTACTTTTATTGCACTTGTCGTTTTGAGATATGGTTCAAGACAATATATTGTTGACTTAGATCAGCAAACGATTGGTTTATTATTTTATGTTGTTGCAGTATCGTATATTATTCCGTGGAGAATTGCTTGTTATATAAAGTTTAGGAAAGTTTGGCGGGAAAATAGTAATCATGTTATATGAAAACTTCTCATTTGAGAAGTTTTTTATTTTTACATGTAAGCAAAACTATTTGTTGAAGTGCAAGGCTGTCATAGAATATGATACAAATTAAGATGAGGGAAAGTAGAGGGTATAAAAATGCGTACAATTTTAGTTTTTCTAAATAACATGTCCATCAATAAAATAGAGAACATTAGACAAAAACATGATCCTTTATTTGGATTAATTCCACCACATATAACAATCGTATTTCCATTTAAGAGTAATATTTCAAATGATGAATTAAAATCTCATATTTTTAATGTATCAAAAGGGGTAGGCAAAATTGAAATTGAGTTTGCAAATCGTATCACTAATGTAGGAAACTATTTGTTTTTAGAAGTTGAGGGAGGGAAAGAACAAATAGAAGAACTACATGATATGCTGTATACAGGACCTTTAATACAATTTTTGAAAGAAGATATTCCGTACATACCGCATGTAACAGTCGGGAGAAAAGAAAGTGCTGAGTTAGCTGCTGAAGTAGCTAAGGATATTCATAGTTTCCCTGAAAAGTTACAATGTGTAATTGATAGAATTAGTGTAGAGCGAATTGGGAAGAACGGAGAATCAATTATTGAATTTGAAGTGCCGTTGAAAAAAGGCTGACAAAAGTCAGCCTTTTTTATTTGTAACATGGAGTAAAGCACCAATCGCACCGCTATTACCACCATCTTGTAAAAGAATAGGTGTTTTATTTTGATATTTTGTGTAGCTACTAATAATATTTTGAAGGTGTACGTTATTACATAGAGTCGAACCAATATAAATAATATGGTTAATGTTTTTTGTTTCGGCGAATTGAAGGCTTAATGCAGTAACGACTTCACCGACAAGTCCTTGTACAGTAGCAAGTATATCTGAGCTATTATAATTTGATTCTGTAATAGCGGCTTTACCAAAATTGCTTGCAGTTAAGCTATTATCAATAGGTGAGAGAATTCCACCATAAATATCTCCAACCGTAATATCTAGTTCTTTTCTAGAACCTATTTTTGTTAAAGGGATCACATCTTCAAAATGATCTATACTTGTTAACAATTTTGAAAGTCCCATAATAGTACCACCGCCAACACCAGTTCCACCAGCTCGAATATATTTGTCATTATAAACGTAATGAATAGAAGTACCTGTACCGATATTTGTTAAAATAAAGTTGTTTATATCATATTTCTCTTCTTTTAAAATGTATCGGACACCTATAAGAGTAGCTTCAAATTCGTTTAGTTCTACTATTTTATATGAGTCTGAAAGTAGTTGCTGTAATTGTTTTGCTTTACCACCTGTAATACATATTTGTTTTTTACCAGTGTTTTTCTTAAGCCAATTTATTATTTTATCTTGTTCATTTGAATAAAATTTTTCAAAAGCTAATTGCTTTTTTTCGTTCAAGTAAGCAATTTTCGTTAATGTTCCTCCAGCATCAATACCGATAGTACTTTCCATCTTCCTGCTCCTAACCAAGTAATTTGTTTACTCTGTTCATGTTGGTGAGACGAATTTGTAGGAGATAGATACCCGGGTGAATTACATCGTCTCTATTCTGCTTGATATATTAATAGCTTTTCTATCGTTACAATCGGCTGGTTATTAACAGTTGCGGTGCCTTTACCGAGAACAAAACCTCGGCGATTGCGAGTTAGCTCATAATGTAAATCAAGTTTATCACCGGGATGTGCTTTTCCGTGGAATTCAACCCCATCTAATGAGGAGAGGAAGCCTAATCCTTGAGAGTCACTTGTATGTACAAATGCACTAAGTTGAGCAAGTGCTTCTACGATTAACATATGAGGCATATGTTTTTGACTATCATTTAAAAACCACTCATTATTTGTAATGAGTTTATATCCCGTAACGGATTCACCATGTTTTACATTTGTCACTTTATCAATCATTAAAAATGGATAACGATGGGGAAGAGTGTCTTTAATATGCATATGAAAATACCTCCAATGAATAATACCCCTGCTACAGTTAAGCAGGGGAGCTATCATTAATTTTTAACTAATTCATTTGCTTTTTCAAGAGAAAAAATACCGCTATTTCTAATGTTTTCCACAACTTGTTGTAACACCTCTTTATCTTGAACTAGTGCAATACGTACAAAGCCTTCCCCGTGAGGTCCAAATGCATGACCTGGTGTAACAACGACATTCGCATGATCCATTAATGCATAAGCGAAGTCTAGAGAAGTCCAGCCTTGTGGAATTTCAGCCCAAACGAACATACTACCAGCTGGCTTATCGACGTTCCAACCAAATGTTCGGAAACCGTCGACTAAAGTATCTCTACGCTCTTGATAAATACCGCGATTTTTCTCACAAAAAGCAGCCCCATTTCTCAGTGCAGCACATGCGGCTTTTTGAATGGGTAAAAACACTCCGTAATCTGTATTTGATTTAAACTGAGTAAGCGCACGAACTATTTCTTCGTTTCCGATCATATATCCAATGCGGCTACCCGCTAAACTATAACTTTTTGACAAAGAGTTGATTTCTACGCCAACTTCTTTAGCACCAGGTACAGAGAGGAAGCTAATTGGTTTATTACCATCAAAATAAAATTCAGCATAAGCGAAATCATGAACAACGATAATATTGTGTTTTTTCGCGAATGAGATTACCTCTTTAAAGAAATCTTCATGAGCCATTGCCGGAACGGGATTCCCTGGGAAGTTCAAAATCATCATCTTCGCTTTATCGGCAATTTCTTCAGGGATGGCTTCTAAGTTAGGTAAGAAATCATTTTCTTTCCTTAAAGGCATGTAGTGGGATGTTGCACCAGCCATTTGAATTCCTGTTTCATAAGCTGTATATCCTGGATCAGGAACTAATATAATATCTCCCGGATTCGCATAAACCATAGGTAAATGAACGAGTCCATCTTGTGAACCCATTAATAATAAAACTTCTTTATCAGCATTTAATTTAACATTATGAGTGTTATTATAATATTCAGTTACAGCTTCGTGAAATTCTTTAATACCACTTAATGTGTATCCATAGCTTTCTTTTTCACTTGCTGTATGTACCATTTCTTCTCTTACGAAGTCAGCAGGCGGCATATCAGGATTCCCGATACTTAAATCAATCATTTTGTGACCTGCTGCAATTTTTTCTTTTTTATAGGCCCCTAATTCACTAAATATAGAAGATTGGAATGCTTTCATTCTAGTTGCTAACGTGTAAGTCATCAAAACCCCTCCTAAAAACAGTGTTTTCTTTCCGCGTTTTTAATTATTCTGAAAACACATGGTTACATTTTATCATTTTTTTATGAAAATTAAAACGATTGACAAATTTAGAGGGAGGATTAGTCTATTTTGAAAGGGGTGGTGTAAATAAGGTAGATCGGTTAACTGAACTGTCTATTATGTTTAGGAAGTTTTGTAGTTTTTGTGAAGTATATCCCGCATATTTTGGATAAAAAAGAACACGAAAACGAGGCCTAATATACCACTAAGCCAATAGTATGAATCTCCTGTCGTGAATTTTTCATAAAATGAAAATGTATTCCATAGGATTAGGATAATGGAACAGATTGTTGACACAATTAATGAACTTAAACTTCTCAAAAAAAGCACCTCACAGTAAAAATATTGTTATTGTATAATATTACATTTAAATTAAAAGATTTAAAAGAGGGAAACCTTTTGAGAAAGCTTTGTGAAATAAAATAACGCAGAAAATATTTTCTGCGTTTCATATGAGGTGTAATCATTTCTTTTTATATGTACATAATCTTTCCACTGCATAAAAGTATACATTTAATGTACCATCGACAACTTTTATAGTTTGATCTGATGTAAATGAGTTACCATAATCAATGTGATATACATTAGAATCTTTTATAAATGAACCTTTGTATAAATCTTCTTTTTTCTTCGTTGTTTGCATTTCCACTAAGTTTTGAACAATTTTTTCTTTCTTTTCTTCTTTTACAACTGTTTCAAATTTATAAGATGCAGGGCAAAGACCGTTTTTGTCGTCAATGATCTCCCAAGAACCGTATATATCATTATTGCTACATCCACTAAGTAGAACGATGAATATTGGAATAATTAATAGAACCTTTTTCATTTTGTACTCCTTTCTTTTCTTTATCAATAAACGTGCGAATACGATACGAACATTGTAATAAATAAAGTTTAAATTTTTATAAAGAATTATTTAATTTCATATAAAAATTTAGGGGGAATTGAAAAAGCATGAATCTAGTGTAAAGTCAGATTCATGCCTAGTGTACTATCTTATGTTTTGTTTTTTGTGGATAAATGAAGCGGAAAGAAGAATGACAATGCCATTTAAAATATATACATTTACAATAGAAAAGGTTAGGTTGACTGCTCCAAAACTAGCTTTATTGAATATAGAAGTTAAAGCTGAAGTAGTCAAAAAGATAATGGGAGTTAACAGTAAAAATATGAAACCTGCCACAATTCTTCTTTTAAAGTTATGTTGAGAAAGGGAAATAGCTAAAAAGTTTATGATGCTAAACAGAGCTAATACAAAAATAAAGATAATAAATAACTGCATACCATCAGACAATTTCGCAACTCCTGTATATATCATGTTAGTATACTGTATTCGAAAGTGAAAGAGGGTACTCCTTTAAATAATTACAATAAGCGTAATAAATAAGGTTTTATATAACAAAGACACATGGATTAATCTAATATGATTCATGCGTCTTTGTTTATGTTATAAATTCGCAGATTGCGAAGGTTGTTTTTCATATTGTTTCTGTTTAGATAATGAAATGAAAATAATTAATAATGAAATGACGCCGAAAATTAAGACCATGTACTGCAATCCAATCGTATCTAAGAAGAAGCCTGTGCCGAGTAAGACAATTTGGAACATCACTCTCTCAAACATATTACGGAATGAGAAGAGACGGCCGTGATAGCTTTTTTCCACTTTTGTTTGGAAGATTGTCGACATAATAGGGAAGAAGCAGCCGACACTAAAGCCAAACAAGCCAAACGATGTAAGAGACATCCATTTTATATCACTAAAGAACAATGATAGATGTGCAAAAGCAGTACAAACTGCGAAGAAATATAGTAACTTTTCAGGTTTGAAATGATCAGATAGACGTTTAATAACGAAGGCACCTAACATAAATGCGACGCCTTCAATTGTATATATAAATCCTTTAATTGTCGGATCATGTTGCATTTCACTAATGTTAATTACCATTAAATTAAATCCAGCTATAAATAATAGAGGGATAATACTTAATATAAGTGCTGTAAAAGCAATTGGAATTCCTTTTAAAATACGAAATACTTCCATAAAACTATTATCTTTTGCAGCTTGTTTACTTGGTGTTGTTGATTTTTTATCTTCAAATTGTAGGAAGAATGTTGAGAGGAATAATAAAGCGTATGCTGCCATTGAGAAGGCATACATATACTGTAAACTCATTACAACTAAAAGAATTCCACCTAGTGAAGTACCTGCAATACGAGCGATTGTACCTACATTCATATGTACACCGTTCATCTGTAATAATTCATGCTCACGTACGATAAGTGGAATTACAGATTGTAATGCAGGAAAATAAAATGCTGCTGAAATTTGAAGAGCAACCATAAATGCAATCATAAAGGCGATACTTTCAAATTGGATAGCGAAAAACATGAAAATAACACTAATAACACGACCGAATCCGGCATAAAGAAGAACTTTTTTCTTTTCATACTGATCAATAATGCGACCAGCCATAGGACCAACTAGAACACCTGCTAATAGTCCGATAAATAATATAACTGATTTCATGAAATCAGAAGGGACATATTTTTGCATAAATTCAAGGTTACCAAGAATACCAAGCCATAACCCTAAACCAGCAATAAACTCCCCAATTAATACAATCCAAACATTTTTATTACGCCACATAATATAAAACCTCTCCGTCTTTTAAAATGAAAAACTCGTATATAAAACCTCCTTATTTTATGTATAATTTATAACGAATTTTTTTAGAGTCAGAGTCTATATTACGTGTTTCATGAATGGATTTCAATCTTTTTGATTTGTTAAAAAATTGATTTATTAGTTGGTGAAATAAGCAATAAAAACGTGAAAAATTAATGATGAAGTGTCTATTGAAAGTAAGGATACATATAAAAAAGCAAGAACGTACATAGTACGTCTCGCTTTTCTCAAGTACAAAATTAAATATTAGATTGGCTTAGCAGCATTTACGTTCTTGTCCAATAGCTAATGCGCTAAAAGATAGAGGACCAATAACTTCTGCACTTGCACCACTAGTTAGGTTTTCTACAGTTAATGAATATTGGTGTGTTCCACTGCCAACGTTTTGATCTATAGCTTGAAATGTTTGAGCATAGAATTGTTCAGAATCTGTAGATTCAATACCTACTTGTGTATTAAAAATTTCAATGTTATCACGGAAAATTCGGAATAAAATTTGTGAAATCTCAGTTATACCTTTTACGCCAACTGTAGCGATTAATTCTACTCGATTATTACGTGAATCTCTACTTGAAATTCTCAATTTCAAATTTGCTAGAATTGCTTTATTTGGAGAAGCTGGGATTGCAAAAGTTGTTTCACCAGTTTTACTTATAGGTTGAGTAGCCTGGTAATCAATGATATGAGTCATATTCGTCACCTCCTCATATACTAAAATATGAAAGTAGCAATGAAATAGCTTGGACAAATAATAGAATGTATTAAGAGAATGGAGCACAATTGTTGAAAAGAGGGAAATCGAATAAAGGCATCAAGAATATACCACAATTAGGTGATATTTTTCTTGATGCTTTTTGTAATTAAGCAGAATATTCTTCTTTACGCACTTCGAAAAATTCATTACGACGTAAGTAATTATAAACTTTCTCGGAAACCTCTTCTTCTTCAGACATTAAGAAACGATGATCAAAAGCATAGAATGATTGACCTTTAATTAATTTTACGTAGTATATTTTACACGCCTCCTCTAGCATAATTGGAACTTACCTAAACTTATGATGGCCTATATGCTTGTTAATCATACTTGGAGTTTCAAAGGATAGAAGCTAAACAAATTGAAAAAGCTTACAAAACTGTAATGCTGTTGTCACGTTTTCTGATAGTAAAAAATAACTAATTTCATCTATACTACAAATAAGTTACATAAAATAAGGGGGTAAAAAAGATGGATGAAGTGATTGGAGAAGTAGTAGCAGGTATTTGTGAATTTGTAGTTGAAGTAACGGCTGATGCTATTGGAAATTTAGTTTCCGGGAATGATGAGGAAAAAGAAACATTATAATAGTTGCTAAAAGTATACAGATGATCAAAATATAAAGGCTGATTTCTAAAGGGGAGTCAGTTTTTATATTTTTTTTACAATACATTAATTTTATTTGAATATTCATTTGTTATTATGTTTGTGAAACTCATAAAGGAGGTGAATAAATTAAGATGTCGAATTTAGGGATGGATTTATCTGATTCTCGTTTGATTGTGGCGAATGTGGAGGAAAAGGAATATCACTTTATTGTGCGTGAACATCCGATTGTAGGGAAAATTATATCGTTATTGGAAAATGGAAAAGAATATGGTTTAATAGATAAACAAATCGCTAATAATGATAAATTTATTAAATCGGAGCTTACTAAATTAGATTATTTTAACATTGACGTTCTATATTATACACCTGGATGGATATGGATTGGCATGGATCAATTTGGTTTACATGCTCGTGAGGCTACTTATAACGAAGTAGACGTTATTATGAAGTTGAAAGAGGATTTATATTATATAGATGTATATGAAAAAGTAAAAATGTAATAGATATTTAGTCAGGTTAGGGGACAAGTTCCCGTAGCTTTTTTTGTTTAATAATAAAACGTAAAATCTATATTATATTGATGATAGGACAGCATGGTAAGAAGTGAGCCGAAAAGAGGATTTGAAAATACATAAAGAGAACTTTAATTATTATATGAATTCTATATGTAAATAACAATAGAAAGAAGATGATAAAATGAGTAAAGAAGAGCTTGTAAAACAACAGTTTGGTAATAATGCGGAAAAGTATGTGAAAAGTAAAATTCATGCAAAAGGACCGGATTTACAATATGTAGTTCGACAAGTTGAGTCTCGTCATAATAAGCGTCTTCTTGATATTGCTACTGGTGGAGGACATGTTGCGAATGTATTAGCTCCATTGTTTCAAGAAGTAGTTGCTTTAGACTTAACAGAAAAAATGTTAGAGAATGCGAAAAACTTTATTATAAGTAATGGACATGATAATGTATCTTTCGTCGATGGAAACGCTGAAAGTTTACCGTTTTCCGATAGTTCTTTTGATACGATTACGTGCCGAATTGCAGCACATCATTTTACGAATCCAGCTCAGTTTATTTATGAAGTAAATCGTACGTTAGAAGATAATGGATTGTTTATTTTAATAGATAATGTTTCACCGGAAAATAATGAATACGATACATTTTATAATTTTATAGAAAAAAAGCGAGATCCGAGTCATGAACGAGCGTTGAAAAAAACAGAATGGATTACTTTGTTAGAAAAAAACGGTTTGCAAATGCAGTCATGTCTTACTTTTGACAAGAAGTTTGAATTTGACTGGTGGTGCGATATGATGAATGTACCTTTGCAGAAACGTATGAAGTTAACAGAATGTATGATGAAAACATCAGTTGAAATGCAAGAATTCTTTAACATTCAATATGAAAATAATAAAATTATATCGTTTTATACTGAAATGGCATTGTTTGTATGTAAAAAAAGCGCGACATTAAAAAGATAAATTTCTTGCAGTCTTTTCAATGTACGTTATACTTAGTACAGAGAAAATGAGAATTGAGGAAAAGTAATAATGATTCGCGTACGTATTGAAGGAACTGAAGAAGAAATGCTTGAATTTATGGAGAAAATGCCGGATATTCCTGGATTTGAAAAAACACATTTGAGAGAACCGAGAAAAGGAAATAATCCAAAATACGATTCAAGTAAAAATGTACTAGCATATTTATCTTATAAAAAGATCGAAGTCGCCAATAAATAGGCGGCTTTTTTAGTTTGCACCGTTTCACAGCCTTGTCTTTTTCACATAATAATAATAGTAGATTATGTTGAAGAGGGGTGAGGATAGTTAATAAGAAAATCATCTTTTTTGGAGACTTTGGTATTGACGATGCTGTGGCGTTAATTTATGTAAATAAAACATGTAAATTAGATATTTTAGGTATTGTTGCTGAATATGGAAATGTATCGCGAGAAATTGTAACGGAAAATGTGTATTTTTTAGAAAGATACTATGCTACAGAAGTAAAGATCATTGAAGGTGCAGCAAGACCAATGACAGCTGAAGAGCCATTATTCTTCCCAGAAATTCATGGGGATCACGGTTTAGGACCAATTATTCCACCTGATATGAGGATTTGTAAACGGGAAAATTTTTGTGAATTAATTAAATTAATTGAACCTTGTCCAGAAGATATTGTTATCGTAGCGACAGGACGATTAACAACATTGGCAACGTTATTTTTATTATATCCAAATGTAATGGATAAGGTATGTTCGTATTATATTATGGGCGGTGCTTTTTTATTTCCTGGTAACGTTACTCCTGTATCAGAAGCGAATTTTTATGGAGATCCAATCGCCGCAAATATTGTAATGAAGTACGCAAAGAATGCGACTATTTATCCTTTAAATGTCACGCAAGAAGCACGAATTACTCCTGAAATGTTGGATATTATTAATAAAGAAGGAACAGGGCAGGCAAAGCTTATTAAACCAATGATAGATTTTTATTATGAGAACTTTTATAAAAAAGAATACCCGGGTATTACTGGAAGTCCGATTCACGATTTGCTTCCGTTTATTTCATTTATAAATGATGATATTTTTGAATATAAAAAATCTGCAGTTTGGATTAGTACGACAAATGACGTAACAAGAGGACAAAGTGTAGCAGATTTTAGAAAAATAGCTGAGCCGACAACGTTTGATAATAGGCCTATTCAAAAAATTGCGGTTGGTTTTAACTATCCGGCTTTTAAAGAAGAATTTATGCGAACGATATTAAAGCCCGATTGTCCTTAATTTGTGTAATACGAACGGCATCAACCAGAAGACGAAAAAACTGGTCGTTCATTATTTTGAAATAATCTAATAGTTGATCTGTATGAATAACTAATGAAAAATGTAACATAACTAATGGTAAGCAATTGTTTCTAATTATAATTTGATTGGTGAAATATAAAGGAGGTTATCATATGATTTGGTCTTTAATCGTAGGTGGTATATTAGGATGGTTTGCAAGCTTAATTACTGGAAAAGACGTACCTGGTGGTGTAATTGGTAATATTATTGCTGGTATTATCGGTTCTTGGATTGGTACGAAATTACTGGGTAGTTTTGGTCCGGTAATTGGTGGATTTGCAATTATTCCAGCTTTAATCGGTGCGGTTATTTTAATCTTTATTGTAAGTTTCTTATTACGAGCAATGCGAAAATGAATGTAAGGACTGTTTACATTTGTAAGCAGTCCTTTTTATATGTTATGCTAGTATTATACAATCAGGAGGTGTCAGCATTGAAAACATTTACAGTAAATTTCCATCAAGAAGATAATGCTAAAGCGACAACAGTACATAAATTAAGTGAAGAGGACTTCAATAAAGCAACAGAAAAAGGTACTCGTCATCTATTTGATTTAGATACAAACGTTGGATTCTTTGTATTCTTTGACGCAGAAGATGCAGAAGGAAATGATCAATACTTAATGTTACAATACGAAGGAGATCATGAAGAGCCAACTGCGTGCTACGGATTTGATTTAAAATTATACTATCAATTTTTAGCACTATACTTAAATGATCTTGAGTTC
Organism: Bacillus cereus group sp. RP37; assembly: GCF_040459695.1. Lineage (NCBI taxonomy): Bacteria > Bacillati > Bacillota > Bacilli > Caryophanales > Bacillaceae > Bacillus > Bacillus cereus group sp. RP37. The sequence continues at coordinate 2,566,619 of NZ_JARVHP010000001.1, forward strand.
CACGGTGAAACAGATGAGGAAGAGGAAGAGTATGGCCCAATTCATCATTTAGCTCACTTACTTTATCATATTGTTGAAGATGGTAAGTCAATCGAAGTGTAATATGTATACATATTTGAAGCTGTCCTATATTAGGGCAGCCTTTTTATTTATCGCGAATTAACAGGCAGTAAGACTCTCACCGTAAGTTTAGCTGTAAAGCAAAGAAGATGGGCGGGAGAGTAACTACTCGGAAAAGCCCGATTGGTGTGGACTAATAATCAGTGGGGATAGACGCTACCACACTAGTTAAATTTTCACTTTATACAATAAGAAATCGAATCAGTATATAATGCGCTAAAACAAGTTGAGAGTAGAAAATAAATCCTTAAAGAGGACGTTTGTTTATTCCTTCCATGTTTCAGTCGCAATACTTCTGTAATAATAGGCGTAACTAAATTCATGAAGGCTATTTCTATGCACTTAGATGTAAAACATTTTATTAAAGCAGCAGGATTAACCGTAATTACATCATTAAGTGGAGATAATACATGTGCTAATAATTTTGAATCTGTAAAAAGTATTATCACTACATTCTTAAATAAGTTAACATTCATCGATTAAATTTATATAAAAATTTATATAGACACATTATTTAGCGATAGTAATTTGTTTGCAATTGAAGATTAAACAAACTTTTAAAGGGAAATCGGATGATTCGATTCGTATTACAATGAGACAATACCGTTTAACTGTTATAAAGCGATAAATATATTAGATTTTACAGCTTTTGTTCAGCCGTTTGAAATGTCCATTGTCATGTTTTCAACGGATAGAGAAGCAAATGAGGTTTTTTATGAAGTGGAGGATTTTTACTAGTTACAAGTAAAGCAGTCTTTTATTGGGAAAAGAGTTGAATAACAAGTTAAAACTTAAAAACTATTGAATGAAAATAAAAAGCATGACGATTTTATGTCATGCTTTTTTTATTAATATACATAAAATTTATATAGTTTAAGTGTATGTGATATATAAATAATTTGTTATGAGTTAACACATAAAACTTTCTTTTTCGTATTCAGACCCATATTTAAACTTTATATTTATTATAGTAAGAAATACGTTACTTTATTTATATAGGAAAGATATCTTATTATAATTAAGGTGATTTTGAATCAAACTCAATTGGAACATCATTTCTAATATCGTATGTCTTCAATGAATGTAAAATCATTTTTTCTGTAATTGAAGCAACCTACTGATTTAAATTCGAAGATGTATTTGAACTGCAGGTTTAGTTTAAAAATAAATCATATCGAATAATTAAGTGACTTTAAAATTTATCTATTAATATATTTAATTCCTTTGATTTTATCCTTTCATACTCCATAGCTCCAGCGAGTTCATCAGCAAGTAGTGGGGCTTTTCTGACGTATTTTTCACGGATTACATCATATAACTCGTAAGGAAATAGCATATCGATAAACATGATTTTTTTTTGTTCAGCTGTCAATGGAGAAACGGATTCATATGCATTAATCATAATGTTAAATTGGTCTTCGTTCCATGTACCTGTTGTATCTAATAAAGGAATAATCATTTTACGTAAATCCCGAATCGGTAGATCGAATGAAACGGTATCTAAATCAATTACCCAAATTTGATTATTCGTATCAAGTAAAGAATTTCCTGTACCATAATCTTGGTGGCATAAATTTGGGGATACATGTAATTCTTCTGTCCACTTTCGATATTCAGACTCTAATAAACGTTGATACGTAAGTTTTGCTTCTGTAATAAAAGGATCGATTTCAGCTAAGTATAGTTGTGAAAAAGGGTCATCAATCAAAGTTGCAGATAGGTTTTTCCAAACCTCCATTTGTTGAAATCTTTTAATATAATGATTAGGCCAGCGACCTAATTTTGTAAAGATAGGTATACCTGGGGGTGGCTTATAACCAATTGAAGCTAAGTGAAAATCTGCTAATCCCTTCATAATCATTTCAAGATCTTCCTGCATAGCTAGTTCGAAAGGTCTACCTTCAATCCACTCGTATAAAACAAATAAAAATGGACCGTGTTTTGTATAGAGTTGGTTCTTTATATTAGGGATTATATTTGGAACACGCATGCCTTTTTTAGAAAGATAATCTTGAGCATGAATTGAAAATAAAGCTTTCTTTTCAGGGCGATGGATTCTTTTCAAACAAAATGGTCCATCTGAAGTATGAATTTTCCACACTAGAGCAAGTTGACCACCTTGTATAAGCTCGATTGTAGTTGTATGGATATCCCAATGTTTAATCATGCTTTCTGCTAACGATATTAACTTTTCCTCTTCTTCAGGTGATAGTATATATGCCGCTTCCTCATTTTGAATTTCCAAATATGTCACCATCCTTTTGTATTCTCTTATTACTTTATGGTGCATGGTCAATTTTGTTTGAGACATTCGCCTTTAAAATAAAAAAGTGATATTTTGCCTAATTTTGATTGTAAAGAATAGAAAAAACAATGAATAATTCACAATGATAAAACTTATTCCGTAACATATATTGAAAAGAATTGTATTTTTATGAAATAGGGAGGGTGAAAAATGAAGATTGCAATAATTTCTACTGAAAAGCTACCTGTACCTGCTGTAAGAGGGGGGGCTATTCAAATTTATATAGATTCCGTTGCCTCCATTATTGCCTCTAAAGGAAATGATGTAACAGTTATTTCCATAACAGATCCAAATTTAAAATCGGAAGAAAAAAAGGGTGGTGTAAGATATATACGCTTTGCAGAAGAGGGATATCTTTATGATATTCTGGAACATTTGAGAAATCAACAATATGATGTGGTTCATTTATGTAATCGCCCTAATTGGATTACGCTTTTAAGTGAAGTGGCAACAAAGACAAAATTTGTATTAAGTGTGCATAATGAAATGTTTGCGTATGAAAAGATGAGTGATCAAGAAGGAGAGGAATGTATTAAAGCTGTTTCAAAAATTATTACAGTTAGTGATTATATAGGAGAAACAATTACCTCTCGTTTTAAGATAGCAAAGCCTAAGACAAAAACAGTGTATTCAGGTGTAGATTTAAATGAATACTATCCTGCTTGGACTATAAATGGAAAAGAAGTTAAACGTTATGTAAAGAAAGAGTTGAATTTGCAAAATAAAAAGGTGATTTTGTTTGTTGGACGTTTGAGTAAAGTAAAGGGACCTCATATTTTGCTACAAGCTCTACCTAAAATCATTGAAAAAAACCCGGATATTGTAATGGTTTTTATAGGGTCAAAATGGTTTGGTGATAACAACGTAAACAACTATGTAAAACATCTATATACATTGGGAGCAATGTTTCAAAATAATGTAATCTTTATTAAATTTGTTAAGCCTAAAGATATTCCAACACTGTACGCTATGTCAGATCTTTTCGTTTGTTCTTCTCAGTGGCAAGAACCTCTTGCAAGGGTACATTATGAAGCGATGGCGGCGGGATTACCAATTATAACTAGTAATCGGGGTGGTAACCCTGAAGTAATTGAAGAAGGGAAAAATGGCTACATTGTCAATGATTTCGAGAACCCTGATGCATATGCAGAGAAAATTATTAATCTATTAAATAATGAATCTACGAGAGTTCAAATGGGGAAATATGGACGTTTAAAAGTTGAAAAGGATTTTGGTTGGAATCGTGTTGCCATGAATTTAATTGGAGTATATAAAGAAGTGCTATTGAATTCAAGGGGAGGATGAAGAGAATTGGAAGAAATAGCTGGATTAGAGAAAGAACATTTAAATAGAATTCTTAGTTTTTATCCATTTGAGGTAAATAATATTATTCTACAATCAAGTAGAAGCGGAAGAACTGTTTGGGAAGTGGAGACAAATGCAGGGTTAAAAATATTAAAACAAGCACATATGAAACCGAAAAGAATGTTATTTATTGCGGGAGCACATTTACATCTTTTTCAAAAAGGGTTGCCAATTACAAAAATGCATCAAACAAAAAGGGGGGGATATTGTATTGGAGCGGATGAGTATGCATATGTATTATATGATAAACATCAAGGAAAAGAAGTGATTTATTATAATAAAGAGCAATTGGAAAAAGTGCTTATATATGCAGGTAGGTTTCATCAAGCATCAGAAGGATATATTCCGCATCCAGAAAGTAAAATGAGAAGTCGATTAGGAAAATGGCATAAGTTATATAGATGGAAATTGCAAGAATTAGAAGGGAACAAAAGAATTGCACAATCTTATCCTAATGATGTGTTTTCGAAAATGTTTTTAGAATATGTTGATAAAATGATAGTCCGTGCCCAAAGGGCATTACAAGATATTGATGAACCATTTTATAATGAATGGACAAAGCAAGTAATTGCATCTAAAAGTTTTTGTCAACAAGACTTTACATTGGCAAGATTTGAGGAAATAGATGATGCTATTTTTATGAAGGAGTTACATTCTATTACAAATGATTTACCAGTAAGAGATTTGCGTATTATTTTAAATAAAGTGATGAAAAAAATGTCAGTTTGGGATGTTGATTTAGTAATTCATATGCTGAGTGCTTACGATTCAGAAAATCAGTTAACTGAAAAACAATATCGCATACTTTGGACGGATTTAACGTTTCCTCATTTATTATGTTCAATTGCACATAAATATTATTTAGGGCAAAAGCGTTCTTGGTCTGATGAAAAATATATTTGGGCATTACAAAATATAATCGCACTTGAAGATTCTAAGGAGGGATTTTTATCTCGATTTTCAGATGTTTATGGTGAAATCAAGAATAAGAGTGGAGGGGGAAGAAAATGAATTTAGAACCAGAAGAAATAGTCATACCTATTTTAGATTTAGAAAAATTTATGTTTTCTCCACCAGGACCGATGGGATGGGAAATGTCAGAGTATGAGCAAACATTAGAGAAACAAAAAGACATTGTACTTGATGAATCATCTATATTAGAGAACTTAGCGATCATTCAAAATATAGAGTTAGTAGAGTTACCGACAGTAGGATTACTAGAGTTAGAAACAATAAGTAGTAAAACAGACACACTAGTTAGGAAAATTGATGATGGAATCTATGATGAAGATATTCAAATCGTTGAAGAGGAATCCGTACAATTGGAGTCAATTACTACTGAGCCAGAAAAACCAAAAATTAAAATAAAAATTGTTACTCCTAATGATCCATTAAAAAGACCATGGATAGCTGAAATTTTAAAGCCTTTCAAGGGAAAAGAATAATGAAAAGTCCGCAATTACAACAATCATTTTATACTTTCTAGCATATTTTAAATATAAATCAAATAAGGAAGGAGTTATGTAAATGGCTGATGTAAAAAGAGTAAAAATAAAAATAGATTTTGAGAATGGCTTCAGTATTAATTCTGATCAAGAAATACAAGAGGTATTAAAACTCTTGGCTGAAGTAATTCAATCTGGTGCACATACTGGTATAGAAGTAGAAGTTCAATATGTTGATGAAACAGAAATAACCTTTACTGAAGAAGACGAAGAAGACGAAGAAGACGAAGAAGACGAAGAAGACGAAGACGAAGAAGACGAAGAAGACGAAGAAGACGAAGAAGACGAAGAAGATGAAGAAGATGAAGAAGATGAAGAAGACGAAGAAGACGAAGAAGACGAAGAAGACGAAGAAGACGAAGAAGACGAAGAAGACGAAGAAGATGAAGAAGATGAAGAAGATGAAGAAGATGAAGAAGATGAAGAAGACGATGAAGAAGACGAAGAAGACGATGAAGACGAAGAAGACGAAGAAGACGAAGAGGACGAAGAGGACGACGCATAATACAAATCCCCCCTTTATCTTAGGGGGGATTTGTATTATATTCTTGTTTATTTTGTGGAATAAAAATACTAAATGTATCCATCAATAAGTTCAATTTCATCCCACATCCTGTAAAATTTCAAGTAGTACAACTGAAAATAAGCAGGAAAACATTGTTTAAAGTCTCATTTTATATAAAATGAATTTTAATTGGACGCAGGATATTTTCTACAGGTTGTTTTTTTTGTATTGTCACTTGATTATATACTTGTTTTAACTTATTAGCTGTATGCTTAAATGTAAAGTTTTTTTCAACTATCTGCCTGCCATTTTGAGCCATCAATTTTGCGAATTCTGGTTGAGATAACAAAGCTTGGATAAGCCTAGAAAACTCTTTTGGATTATTATATTCTTCAATTAAACAGCCGTTATGTTCGTCCGTTATAACTTCTGCATTTCCACCACGGTTTGTTGTAATAATGGGGATTCCAGCAGCCATTGATTCGTAATGCACACGTGCTAATGGCTCATGCCATTGCGAGCTACAAACAAAAATATCTCCCATTAAAAAAATATTATGAATTTGATCCGCTGGTATGAATTTAGTGAAAATTACGTGTTCTTTAATAGGTTTAGCAAGTTTATGCAATTTTTTTATATATTTATTTACTCTGTTATCACTAAACCATTTACCTCCAACTATAACGAGTACCGCATCTTTATGGACTTTAACAATCTCTTTCATGGCATGGATGAGTATATCTGGTCCCTTATTTTTGGTCAATCTCCCAACAAATAGAATCACCTTTTTATCTTGGATAGAGTATTTTTTACGAAATTCATTTCTAATTTCTTGTCCTTTGCGCGTCCAAATTGGAGGAGATGTTTTTATGTTTACACCAGAGTAAACAACCGAAATTTTATGTTCAGCTTGTGGGAATCTTTCAATTACTGTTTCTTTAATATAGTTACTAACAGTAACGATAGCTGTAACTATTTCAGTAATGAAGTTGCCTTCAGGAATGGATATTTTGTGTTCAGCAAGCATATCGTTATGAAGGCCTAATACAAATTTACTGTCTGGAGAAGCTTGTTGATATAAGGGAATATTTTTGGGGCGATTAAAAACGTGTATAATATCAAAGGTATTGGATTGAAGTGCCTTGATAACATTCTGTTCATAATTTATTTGGGGGAAATACACGTAATGAATATTATCATGTGTTGATTGTTCTGGAAGACTTGGGTCTGAAATGGAGAAAATAGTAAGTTCAAATTCTTGTGATATATAGGGTGATACTCCATCAATCATCATTTGAATTGCACCACCTTTAATTGCTGGAGAAGGTAATTTTTCAGTACATATATATGCAATTTTCATGAACTAATCTCCTTTATAGAGTTGTTTTATATACTTATATTCTGCTTCCAATCCATTAGTTAAAGAAACAACAGGACGATATTGCAACAATTTATTAGCTTTAGATATATCTGCCCATGTTTGTTTTGGTTCGCCAGGAATTGATTTTAGAAAAATTTTATTTGCTGATTTACCTGATATTTTTTCTAGTGTAGAAATGATATTCAAAACGGAAGATCGTTCTGTTCCACCGATATTTATAACTTCTCCTATTATATCTTCGCTTGTCTCTAAAGCAGCAATGGTTCCTCGTATACAGTCATCGATATAGGTAAAATCACGTGTTTGTGTGCCGTCACCAAATATTGTGAGAGGTTTACTTTTTAGTATTTGTTTAATTAATCTGTGGAATGCCATGTCCGGTCGTTGTCTAGGTCCGTAAACAGTAAAATATCTTAAAATCACAATTGGTATATGAAAATTTTTGTGATAAATATGGCATAGGTGTTCACTACTTAATTTTGTGACACCATACGGAGAAAGTGGATTGGGTAGTAAGTCTTCAGAAACTCTCCCAAATTTTTCTCCATAAACAGAAGATGTTGATATATGAATGAATTTCTCTAACTTTATCTCTTTACATGCTTCAAGTAAATATTGTGTAGCAAGTATATTATTGGTTACATAAGGATGGAAATCTTTTCCCCAACTTGTTCTTACACCAGGAATAGCAGCTAGATGATATACGATTTTCACATCTTTTAAAAGGCTGGTTAAATCTGCAGTTAATATATTTTCTCTAATGAATTGAAATCGTGGATTCTTTTGGAGGGTCCGAATATTATCTGTTTTTAAAGTCTGTGGGGTAGGGCCAATAAAGTGATCAATAGCCATTACATGATATGACTTATTTTCAAGTAATGCTTGACATAAATGAGAACCAATAAAACCGGCGGCTCCTGTTACAAGTATTTTCATGAGCGACCAACTCCTATATAGTGTAAACCGCACTGCTCTATTTCATCTTTATCAATACAATTTCGTCCATCCACAATTGTGCATCCTTTCATTAATTGTTTCACTTGTTGCCAATTAATTTTTTTAAATTCGTCCCATTCTGTGGCAAGAACTATACAATCAGAATTTGTTATTGAGGATTGTAGGTTATTATGTTGAAAAACTTGTTTTTTCAAATGTGGAGGAAGAGATGCTTTTGGATCATACGCATGAAGGTTGTAACCAAGAGGAAGTAATTTTTCAAGAAGTTTTACAGCGAGTGAACTACGAATGTCATCAGTGTTTGGTTTGAAGGAAATTCCTAAAATAGTTACTTTATTTGAAGATTGTACTTTTATGACATTTTTAATTTTTTCAATATAGAGGTCAATCTGTGTAGAATTAATGGATTGTACAGCTTGTAAAATAGGAACTGTTATCTGTTTATCATTTGCAGTATATATGAGTGAATGTAAATCTTTTGGAAAACACGATCCTCCATATCCCATTCCTGCCTGAAGGAAATGGGGATTAATTCGAAAATCGTAGCCAATTCCATTTGCTACTTCATTAACATCAATGTGATACGCGTCACAAATTCGGGCGATTTCATTTATAAAGGATATTTTTGTAGCTAAAAATGCATTGGCTGCATATTTAATTAATTCTGCCTCTCTTAAGCCCGTACAAATGAATGGAGCATTAATCTTTTCATATATGTTCTGCATAACTTTTAATGACGTTGTATCATTTTTTTGGATACCAATAATAGTTCGATCTGGAAAAAGCATATCTTGAACAGCAGATCCTTCACGGAGAAATTCTGGGTTAGAAACAATATTAAATAGAAATGAAGGTACACCATTTTTGATGAGCATTTCATATAAATGTTGATTCGTTCCAGGTGGAATTGTACTTTTGGTAATAATTGTTTTATACTCTGTTATTGTTGGAACTAATAAATCAATAACAGAGTATAAATATTTTAAATCTGTCTTTCCACTGGGGGTAGAAGGAGTTCCTACAGCGATAAAAATAACTGATGATTGTTGTATAGCTAGACTAATATCATGCTGGAATTTTAGTTGTTTTCGATTCTTTTGAATAAGTTCTTTTAAACCTGGTTCGTAAATTGGGCATTCTCCGTTCTGAAGAGCTTGGATTTTATTATGATCTTTATCGACACAAATAATAGAATGCCCCAAATCGGCTAAAACTGCTGCTGATGTGAGTCCAACATAACCAGATCCTATAATACATATATTCATACGGCAAGTCACCTTTCTATAGTTAATACTAGTTTTTACAGTATATTAGCGGACAAGTTAAAATGGTGACATAGGAAAAGGCCTATTCATACAGTCGATGTAAGATAGGAGCCTTTTTTAAATTTGTGATGCGCGGTTAAGGGGTTTCCTGAATATAGTATTGAAAGCATGTAGAAGAAGGGGGGAGAAAGGGAAATGATAAAAAAAGCGATCATTCCAGCTGCTGGTTATGGTACAAGAAGCCTTCCTATTACAAAGGTAGTTCCGAAAGAAATGTTTCCAATAGGTAATAAACCTGCAATTCATTATATTGTAGAAGAAGCTGTGAAATCAGGGATTGAACAAATATTAATCATTCTTTCAAGTAGAAAGAACTTAATAGTTGATTACTTTGATTATTCATTAGAACTAGAGGCATTTTTAGAAAGGGAACAAAAGGTGGAGTTATTAAAAAAATATAATATCCCTAATATACAAATTCATTATGTAAGGCAACCGTATGCGAAAGGACTTGGTGAGGCAATAAAATTAGGAGAAACATTTATTGGTAAGCATCCCTTTGCAGTGCTTTTGCCAGATGATATCATAATTTCTAATAAAGAAACCCCCTTAAATCAACTAATCAAGGTATACGAAGAGACAAAAAGTAGTGTGTTAGGTATCCATACTGTACCAGTTGAAGATTTGGATAGATACGGAATTGTTAAAGGAGATAGTGTTAAAGAAGACTATATTCAGATTACAAATATTGTTGAAAAACCGAAAGTAAATCCTCCATCTAATCTTGCTGTTGTCGGACGGTATATTTTTACGCCAAATATATTTCAAGTGTTAAAAAAGATTGAGCCTGGGCACGGAGGTGAGTATCAACTAACTGACGCAATAGAGTCTTTACTTAAGACAAAGAACGTGTATGGCAAAATTATTGATGGAAAAAGATTTGATATTGGACAAGAAAATGATTATATACAACTTCTTAATTTTATACATGCAAAAAATAGAGCAAACATGAATTGATATGTTGAAAACCTTCCCAATACACTTGAACTTAAAAAAATCTAGTTAAAGTAGTTTTAGTAGGACAATGGTCTTGATGAATTCAACATTGCTAGTGTTAAAAAATAATAAAAGATTTAACTGATTGAAGAGGGATGGGTGGAGATTTGTCTAATTTTTAGTAATATAAAAATATCATAATTTGGATGTATTTTAAATAGGTATGATTTTGATTTTTGAGAGTAGGATTGAATTTCAAAACTTCTCCTTTAATTTTTCACTTTCTTGCGTAATATGAATAGAAAAAATTCGTTTTCTAAGAAGCAAATAAACTAATGTAGGTCATTTGTATTATTTAGTACGATAAAAGAAATTAGAAAAATTTTTATGTGGATTATATGCTTATTAACATCTTTAATAGTACAGAAATGAAGCGAAATATCAATTTGTATTCAGAAAAACAAATTTATTTTCTACTGCATACCGTGCAAAAAATAATTTTAATAATTGTATATAACGATGTAATGTAAAAGTTTTTTATTAAAATGTGGTTTTTATACTATTATTTAATAAAGAACTTTTTTGTGTAGCGACATCTTTCATTTTTTTATTTAAAGTGAATTTGGTGACCGTTATTTATAAGTTAAAGTAGAAGGAATGTAATAAATAAGGAAAGAAGGTATACACAAGGGGATGAATAAGATGATTAACAATACAATTCCAAGCTTTTTAAAGCTTTTGGAAAGCAATGATATAGGATTATGTGACTTGAATAAATATTATAATAGGTACCCAGAAATATTTAAAGAGTATTTTAAATTTCACTGCCCTAAGACGGAAGAGCGTCTTTGTAGTGCGATTGAAAAATATCTGGCAAAACTAGAAGATATACATATTATTTCGGAAACTTTACCACGAATTATTCAAGAGGTTAGTAAGAGTTATTACATCCAATTTGGTTTTAATATAGACTTAACATATCATATATTCGTTGGAGGATTTGGCTCTAATGCATTTGTAGAGAGAGAAATTATTGGAGATATATTTTTTGCGGCAGAAAAATTATCTCCAGATTCGAATCATCTTCGCGTTATTGTCGCTCACGAAATAGGACATATATATCATAATGTTATGTTACAAAATGATGGAATGGACTGGGGGAAAGCTGAGTGGGCCGATGCGACAGTTAATTTGTATCGCGAAGGTGTTGCAACCTATTTATCAAAGCAAATTATGAAAGGTTTAAATGAATCAGTGTATTACTCATATAACAATGATGGAGAACGTTGGTTACAATGTTATATAGAAAATGAAAAACAAATAAAGAATCGTTTTTTGGAAGATTATATAGAAGGATGGACGTTTGAAAAAGAGAAAGAGTGGTTTCGGTTATCTGGCGGACAGTATTTTGGATACAACCGACTCGGTTATTTTTTAGGAACAGCTTTTGTAGAATATGTTGTACAAACATTGGGTGAGAGTGAAGTATTTACTTTTTGGAACAAACACAATTTAAAAAGTAGTGTAATAAATTGGTTATCGAAATAAATAAGATTATAATAAGGGGCTGAAATGTATGAAAGTGTATGTAAAGATAAGTATGTTATTTCTCGCTTTTACATGCATAGTTGCATTAGCAGCATGTAAAGGGACAGACGAAAAAAAAGAAACAAACCAAACATCGGAAAATAGTAAAAACGAACAGAATAATTCTACTGAAGAAAAGAAAGAACCTGATGCAAAATCAAATAATGAAAGATCAACAAAACCAAACACAGATTCAAGCACCAAAGATACAGTAATAAATCAAAAATCAATTAACCACGTTAAAGATTTGTTCGAACTAGCGAAAGAAGGAAAAGTACCTAACGTTCCGTTCGCAGCACATACAGGAGATATTGAAGAAATAGAAAAAACTTGGGGGAAAGCAGATACAACGGAACAAGCAGGTAACGGAATGTATGCAACTTTTACAAATAAAAATGTTTCCTTCGGTTTTAATAAAGGATCACAAGTTTTTGATGTACGCTCCTATCATGCAGAACTAAAATCAATTACATTACAAGAAATAGAGAAAGCATTAGGAAAACCAGCTTCAGTTAAAGTAAATGGGGAAGACAAAATATATGTATATAAAGTAAACAATCAGTTTGAGTTAAAATTCATTATTCCAAAATCGACTGGTAAGGTAAATCATATTTCGGTATTTTCGCCAGAGGATAGCATTAATAAAATGGCAGGGTAATAAAAAAGAGGATGTCACAAAAGTCATAATCGATGACTATGTGACATCTTTTTTAGTTTACTGTAAATAAGCAAGTACCTCTTATAAAATGCGATGGTGATGCTTTAAAGTATTTTTTTGAATTGCTTCTTTTCTTCTGTTCTAAATTTTGGATAAAAAGAGCTTGAATAATGCCCCCAATTATTAAGAAACAAGCACAAATATAAAATAGCATACTACCGTTTAGTTTACTTAATAAAACCGCACCAAGTACAGGACCGCACGTTCGAGCTATATCCCAATGTAACCCGTAAATTGAAAAATACAATCCACGTTTATCTGTAGGAGCGATTTCTGAAACGAATCGAAGTAAATGGTTTAAAGCAATACTCTCCCCAATGACTAAAAAGAGTAATGTGAAAAATAGTGACGAGATTGTTGCTGAAAGCCCGTAGCCAATTGCAGCTATCGTATAGCAAGTGTAAGAAATAAGAATACTTTTCGCCATAGAAAATCGTTCAGACCATTTCACAAGGAAAACTTGCAGGAAGATTTCCATAATAGCTTTGCATGTTGAAATAAAAGCGAGTATGAATACGAAATCCGGAAATATATGTTTGGCGAAAATGCGATAATTTGTCTCGGTTTGTGCATAAAAAAACTAATAGGAAGTGTAGTAATCATAAGTCCTAAAACGGCGTAATGTTTGTGTATAAATTGTTTTGGAGATGATACTTCAAGTTTTTGCTTTGGTGTTGTAAGTACTGGAGCAGTTTCTGGAAGATGCGTCCATACAACTACTGCATATATCATAAGTGTAATGCTTTGCATTATAAATAAATATTCAGGGTGAGTATGATAAAAGATAGCACCAATTATTGGACCGATTACGGAACCAATTGCAGCCATCGTATGCAGAAGAGCAAAAATTTCTGCTTGCTGTTTTTGTTCTGTTAAATCAGCAATTTGTGCACGTTGAGCGGGAATATATAAGGAACGACCAACCCCATTTATGACGTATAGCAAAGCAAATATAAAAACAGATTGAGCAAAGACGAAGCTGCCGATTGCAACGCCTTGCAACAATAAACCGAGTAACATAATTTTCTTTCGCCCATATTTATCAGTAATTCCTCCAGCAATAAGTGTAAATACAATGTCTGAAAGAGGTTGTAGTCCAAAAATGAGCATAGTGATTATTATATTACCGTTTAACATTTTATTAACGTAAATAATCATAATGAGAGCTAACATAGATTCAGTCGTTCGGGTTAATAATTCACCAAAAATTCTAATAATAATGGGTTTATTATAACGTAGTAAGAGATTGTTCAATATTAATTCCTCCTTTCTATATTGAAATGATAAGATGAAAGGAGAAATGAAAAAAGGGGATAAATGGAAAAAGGGTAGAAACAAAAGGGGCTATTTTTCACCTTTTAGGGGGATTATGATGTTTATTTTAGATCAATATATTGAACTATGGTGTGCCTATGGTAAAGAGAGACAAGAAGGAGAACAATTAGAAGTAACAGTAAAAATGATAGCAGAAACATTATTTTGTACGGAGCGTAATAGTAAATTAATAATAAAAAAATTAGAAGAACTACGTTGGATTGCTTGGTTTCCAGGGCGCGGGAGAGGAAATTGTTCTAAATTAATATTTCAAAAGCAACCGATGACATTAATTTTAGAGAGAGGAAAAGAACTAACGAAAAAAGGGGATGTGAAAAGTGGAATCTCATTTGTGGAACGCTACAGCTCACAATTTCCGTTAGTAAGAAAAGAGTATGTGGCTTGGGTGGATTCAATATTTGGTCATCAAATAGAAAGGACATCCGAAGGGAGAAGAGATGTCCTTCGTTTACAAGTACAAATGAATCTAGATATTGCTTTAGATCCGGTTTACGCTACGATGCGTTCCGAATGTCATATGGTTAAACATATTTTTGATACACTTGTATATATTAATGAGGAAACAAATTGTATAGAGCCAAAGATTGCTTTTCACTGGGAATATAATGACGCTGAAAAGATATGGACTTTTTATTTACGAAAAGGTGTTCACCTTCATAATGGAAAACGACTTACTGCACATCATGTTATACATTCATTGAATCGATTTATGAAAGCTGAAAACAACCCACATGCATGGATGTTACACCACGTTGAAAGTTTTCGTGCAAAAGATGAATATGTTGTTGAAATTCAATTATATACGGAAAATAGGATGTTCTTACATATGCTAAGTGCAGAACAGTGTTCTATCGTAAATGAAGATGAAGCGGGAAACCTCATTGGAACAGGCCCTTTTAAATTATGCGAAAAGAATGCACATTTATTTGTTTTAGGAGTACATGATCTATATTATCGTGAAAGACCTTTTCTTGACCGAATTGAACTATTGAATGTAGAGAAAAATGTAAACACGTATGACGTGTTAGTAAAGGCGAAGTATAAAGATAAAGAAAAGCCTATTAAAGAGTTGTCTCGGCTTGAATCGAACGTGACATATGTAACGTGTAATCTTGTAAAAGAAGGCCCAATGCAAGATGGGCTGTTTCGAAAGGCGCTATATAAAATTATTCATGGTCATACAATCGTTCAAGAACTTGGCGGAGAGCGTGGAGAAGTGGCAAAGAAACTAATATTAGCAGGGGAAAGTATAGTAGAGATTGAACAAGATATAGAAAGTTTAATTAAAAGTAGTACGTATCATAATGAAGTGCTACAACTCTACACATTTACAGGGCGAGATCATGTTGAAGATGCACAATGGATACAAAAAGAGTGTGCGAAGTACGGGATTCGTGTAGAAAATAATTTTCTTGAAGTAGAAGAGCTATTGGAAATAAGTACGATACAAAAAGCTGATATGATGCATGATAGTGCAACGATTAGCGAAAGAATAGAAGATAGTCTGCTATATATGTTTCTTACAAAAAATAGTTTTATTCATGGGCAAAGTAGCATGGACTTTCATAAAACATTGTTCCAGTATTTTAAACAAGAACAATTAGAGCAAAGAGTTACATTGTTACGCAATATTGAAGACACTTTGTTACGTCAAATTCATATTATTCCTTTATACCGTAACAAACAACAAGTAACTTCTCACGAAAAAGTACAAAATATAATGATTAATTCACAAGGGTGGATTGATTTTTATGAGATATGGTTTACATGTTGATGTATAAGGGTTTTTACGTATTTTATAGGATGCGTGAGAACCCTATTTTTGTGTGTGAAACAGGTTTGTTTTACACATTGTTACGCTACTTCTGGTAAAAGGGCATTTACAGCGTAACAGTGTTATGTTACATTGTTATCAGGAAGGAGTGTTATACAGTTGAGTACAGATTTAATTTCAAAAAAAGATTTATTAGAACTAACTGGTATTTCATACGGACAGTTATATAGGTGGAAAAGAAAAAATTTAATACCGGAAGATTGGTTTGTACGAAAGTCAACGTTCACGGGTCAAGAGACATTTTTTCCGAAAGAAAAGATATTAGAGCGTATTGATAAAATCCAAACGATGAAAGAGGATCTATCACTTGATGAACTAGCGAATATGTTTTCACCGAGTGTGAGAGAAATTCTTTTAACAAAGGAAGACATTTTACGTAAGGAGATTGCATCAGAAACAGTTCTACAATTCTTCATAGAACAAACGAATAAAACAACAGAGTTTCAATTTGTAGATATTCTTTATGTGTACATGTTAGAAGAATTACTACAATCGGGAGAGATTAGTTTAGAAGAAGGAAAAATGGTCTTGCAAGTTTTACGTGAAAATTATGAAGCAATTAAACATAAAACTTGTGACTTAATCATTGTCCGAAAGTTAGGGATTTCTACATGTTTATTAGTTTCAAACGTGGACGATTTAATTTTTGAAAAAGGCACCAAAATCGTTTTAAGCGAAGCGATTATGAAATATACAGAAGCATTAAAAAAGAAACTGTTGTAGTGGAGGAAAAAGTATGCGTACAGATAATTTGATTATAAATGGTTACGGTTCATCGAATGGCGGCGAGTTTCATAAAGTGCAATTAAACGGAAAAGGAACTGTGCATGGAAATGTTGAATGTGAGCAATTTGAATGTAACGGTTACGGTGCAGTTACAGGCGATTTGAAAAGTAGTAGTGCGCGAATTAGCGGATCAGGTAAAGTCGATGGCACAGTTCATGCTGAAACGATGCGAATTGATGGAAAAGCAACAATTACGCAAAATGTAAAGGCAAACAGTTTGAAAATTGCAGGAAAAGGTACGATAGGTGGAAATGTCACTGGTGAAGAATTTAAAGTCAATGGTCAAGCGACAATTGACGGTAATTGTGAAGTAGATACTTTTTCTTCAGAAGGACAATTTACAATTGGCGGATTATTAAGCGCAGATGAAATAAATATTAATATTCACGGTACATGTCGAGCGAAAGAAATTGGTGGTCAAACGATTAAAGTAAGACATAGATCAGGTACATTTAGTAGGCTATTTAAAACAGTATTTGGCTTGCAGTTAGAAGCTGAGCTGCTTGAAGGTGACAATATCGATATTGATTATGCTCACATAAGAACGGTAAGAGGAAATAATGTTACAGTAGGACCGAACTGTGAGATTGAACTCATTGAATATACCGGTGTGCTTACCGTTGATAAAAGCGCAAATGTAAAAGAAATTAAGCAGGTTTAATGGGAGGGAGTAAGTAATATGGAACATCTACATAGTCTCACAGTAAATGGTTCCGGTAATTCAGCAGGCGGAGATTATAATAAAGTGAAGATTCGCGGTGAAGGAACAATTACGAATGATATGAGTTGTAATGAATTTAAAACATATGGCACGAGTGATGTACGCGGTGATATGAAAGTGAAAAATTATGTTGTGTATGGAGATAGCGAAGTACAAGGAAATGTAGATGCGGAATATGTAAAAGTATATGGTAATACACAAATTTATGGTGATGCACATATTGAAAAAACAAAAGTTAGAGGTATGATAGATATTGCAGGAAAGTTTTCAGGTGATTTTGTCGATGTAAAAGGTGCCTTAAATGTGAAGGGAGATATTGAAGTAGAACATTTATCATTAACTGGTGGTCTTGAAAGTGATGGATTACTAAATGCTGAAAATATTCAAATCTCACTTCGCTATGAAGGAAGTAAGGTAAGAGAAATTGGTGGTAAAAAAATTACGATTCGTAAAAAAGCGAGATTTCTTCCTTTTATTAGTCATGTTGGAAACCTCCAAACTTCAATTGTTGAAGGAGATGATATATATTTAGAACATACGATTGCTGAAGTAGTGAGAGGAAACAACGTTACAATTGGCCCTGGTTGTGAAATTAGTGTTGTAGAATATCATACTAGTTTTAATCAAAAGGGTAATGCAGTCGTAAAAGAACATAAACAAATATAAGTAGTACGAGGGAGAGCACGGTTATGGTTGAGAAGAATAATAAGCTTGGATTTGTTGTGGCGGGCTTATTGCTAGGTATTTTAATGGCATCAATGGATAATACCATTGTCGTAACAGCGATGGGAACGATTGTTGGTGACTTAGGAGGCCTTGAAAACTTTGTATGGGTCGTTTCTGCCTATATGGTCGCAGAAATGGCGGGTATGCCGATTTTCGGTAAACTATCAGATATGTATGGTAGAAAGAGATTCTTTATTTTTGGATTAATCGTCTTTATGATTGGTTCGGCACTTTGTGGTACTGCTGAAAATATTACACAGTTAGGTATTTACCGTGCCATTCAAGGTATTGGGGGCGGGGCATTAGTGCCGATCGCGTTTACTATCGTTTTTGATATTTTCCCTCCTGAAAAGCGTGGGAAAATGGGTGGACTATTCGGAGCAGTATTTGGTTTATCAAGTATTTTCGGGCCATTACTTGGCGCATATATTACGGATTATATTAGTTGGCACTGGGTGTTTTATATTAACTTACCGCTTGGCGTTTTAGCACTTATTTTTATTACATTCTTTTATAAAGAGTCACGAGTTCATAGAAAGCAAAAAATTGATTGGTTTGGCGCAATTACTTTAGTTGGTGCAGTAGTTTCGTTAATGTTTGCGCTCGAACTTGGTGGACAAAAGTATGACTGGGATTCTAGCTTTATTTTAAGTTTATTTGGCGGATTCGCTATTTTAATTATTGCATTTATTTTTATTGAACGTAAAGTAGAAGAACCAATCATTTCATTTGAAATGTTTAAACAACGTTTATTCGGAATGAGTACCATTATTGCATTATGTTACGGCGCTGCGTTTATGTCCGCAACTGTATATATTCCGTTATTTATTCAAGGTGTATATGGCGGTAGCGCAACAAATTCGGGATTATTACTTTTACCGATGATGTTAGGATCAGTCGTAACAGCGCAGTTAGGTGGATTTTTAACGACGAAGCTTAGCTACCGAAACATTATGATTATTTCTGCTGTTATTATGCTAATTGGACTATTCTTATTAAGCACATTAACGCCAGAAACAAGTCGAATATTATTAACGGTTTATATGATTATCATTGGATTTGGAGTAGGTTTCTCATTCTCTGTACTAAGTATGGCAGCTATTCACAACTTCGGTATGGAACAGCGTGGATCTGCAACTTCAACGAGTAATTTCATTCGTTCATTAGGAATGACACTAGGTATTACAATCTTCGGAATGATTCAAAGAACAGGTTTCCAAGATCAATTAGAAGAAGCTTTTAAAGGTATGAGCGGAGGAATGAATACAAACGCTTTAGGAGATTCAAGAGCTATTCTATCAGCATCGGCAAGATCTCAAATCCCACCGCAAATATTAGATAAAATTATTGACGCTCTTTCTAGCTCCATTGTTCAAACATTTATGTGGGCATTAGTACCAGCAGGTCTAGCATTCATATTTATTTTCTTTATGGGAAATGAGCGTATGGTAATTAAGAAAAAACAAACGAATAAAAAGAGTGAAACATCAAAAGCGTAATGAAAAAGCTCCTTTCCAATTGAAAAAGCTCCTTTCCAATTGGAAAGGAGCTTTTTCGTATGTACGGATTTAGATTAGCCTTCGATAATTTCGTATTCTTCGTCTGCTAATAATAAAATTTGTGTTTTCTTACCTTTGTTTTGAACTTCGATTACATCGTATGCACCTAAGTCTCTTAGTTTGTTTTGAGAAGCGTTAACCATCACTTCCATAGAATCAATTAAGATATCTTCTTCAATGTATGATTCAGGCAATGCCATATCTTCTGTTTCTAATACACATGCATATAGATTTTGTAAGTTTTCAGCAGTTGGGTTTTGTTCCTCAACATCAATGATGTTCTTTACTGCATCCATATTTTCTTCTTTTGCTTGGTATACTTTAATTTTAGCCATTGTTTTATTCTCCTTTATAACGTAATCGTAGAGGCTACACCTTATTATAACGTTTTTTTCATGAAAGATGAAATTGTTATATGTATTTATAGGGAAATTTATGTGCTATTACTCATTATTGGCGTAATTTCATTATTAATGTGATAAGTAAGTACCTATATTCCTGAGTTAAAGTTATATTGTCCAAGCTTTTTTATACTCCGTTCATATTATATGTATTAGATAAAACATATAGGGAAGGGATGGAGTGTAAGTGGGTTGTGAGCCGAAACGAAATTATCAATGCTGCCAAAATAGTATTTGTGAATTTTTACGAAGTCTAGAGCCTTTTACAAAAGTTGAGAGTATTGTAATCGCCGGAAACGAAATTGTTGTATCTTATTTTCTTTCATTTAATAAGAGGAATGGTATCGTATCCTTCGTACAAGAGGACAATGAGGTTACTTTTGTAGATTGCTCTAGGATTGATGCAATTCGAATAGGAAAAGTTTGTAGTTGTAAAACGAAAGTTAAATTTATTGAAGAGGATTTTAGTTTACTTGGAAATGTTTGTCCGAAATGTTTAACCGAGGGAAGTACACTCTTTTTTGA
Source organism: Bacillus cereus group sp. RP37 (assembly GCF_040459695.1). NCBI lineage: Bacteria > Bacillati > Bacillota > Bacilli > Caryophanales > Bacillaceae > Bacillus > Bacillus cereus group sp. RP37. Next base: position 2,587,210 of record NZ_JARVHP010000001.1, read on the forward strand.
CTTTCACAATCCAGAATTGAATTTATCACTGCAAGCAAAAACAATTGATGCACCTAGTTGTACTGAATTTATAGATGAACTTGGGAATGTCGTAAAGCAAATTACTATAATAGGTGAAGCGATAGTTTCTAAAGATTTTGTTCAAGTGCCTGAACTATTAAACTTTCGATTAGTTATATCTGATACGGCTACGAATCCATTAAAGTTTGGAATACTATTCATTAATTTCCCTGATCTTACGTTTATTATTCTTTTCGCATCGAGTGGATACCTTAACATATCGAACTGTTTGAAAATCGAGAGTGGAACAGGTAATGTTGAAATAGAAGAGATGAGAAAGATGATAATAAATGACAATAATACGTACAAGTCAGTAATTAAGTTGACTAAAATATATAAAAATGGTGCTACAGAATCCTTTACTTCTAAGAAAGAGATATAACGTATTTAGATTGATTAACCCTCATGCAAAATAATGAGGGGTTTTTACATATACGAATTGGATTGTATTAACGAAAAAAATAGCTTTGTTAATATGAATGTTAGTAAAGTAAATAAGAAAAGGACTATTGAAGTAGCCCTTTTTAACTATGTAAATAGTTGTTGGTAACCTTTATCAAGATTAATTAATGATTGTGTTATTTACTAAATTCTTTTTGAGCTCCCATATAGCTTCCGATGATATTTTGATAACTTGGAAGATGCTTAGCTAGTAAAGCTCCAAAGCCTTCAACATCATTTCGCCAGTCACGCTGTAATTCAGCTGCAACGCTAAACCAATTCATTAGTTGGACTCCTCCATGAGCCATACGCATAAGAGCGGCATCAGCGACTTGTTTATTAAAAGTTCCAGATGCATCAGTTGCAACAAACACTTCATACCCTGCATTTACAGCAGATAGCGCTGGGAATGCAACACAAACATCAGTAACTACGCCAGCGATTATTAGCTGTTTTTTCCCTGTTGCTTCAATAGCTTCTACAAATTCATCATTGTCCCATGCGTTAATTTGTCCAGGACGCGCTATTTTAGGCGCATTTGGAAAAAATTCAATTAATTCTTGCATGAGTGGGCCATTAGGACCATCTTCGAAGCTAGTTGTTAAAATAACCGGTAAATCAAAAAACTTAGCGGTGTTAGCAAGTGCTAAAACATTGTTTTTGAACTCATCAACACCATAGTCACGCACTAGGCTAGAAATAAGCCCAGTTTGATGATCCACTAGAAGAACAGCGGCATCACTTTTTGAAAGACGAGAATAGAAATCAGACATTTTATAATCCCCCTTAAAAAGTCTATTTATAAATTAATCTTACAGTTATTTAGATGAGTTTGGTATATGTGAAAAAGTTTTTCAATAAATAGGCTTTATTTAGATGTAAAGATGTATGTTTTAAAATTGAAAAAGAAAATTTCACTTTTTTGATTAGATGTTATAATAATTTTATATTTATGAATAATTTATAATTATATGGATTTTAGTAGACATTTGCTTATATGTAGAATAAAAGGACTTATGAAAAAAGTAGGGGTACATTGATTCTAAAGAAAGCAGGAATGTAAATGATATATGAAGCGAATATACATACAAGAGAAAAATTAGTTACTATGTTCGAAGATTTCAATAACGTTGTTTTACTTTCTTATTTACAAGGACATATGGGTACTGCTTGGGTAAATGATCTTGAAAATCCAACAGTAGCGCAAGTTACGGTAGGGATCTTTACATTTTACGCTGGTGATTCGAATGCGAAAGAAACTGAAGAATTAGTACGTAACATTCCTGATAGAATGTTAGTAATCGTAAATAGTGAAGAGTGGAAAAAGCGTTTAGAAACATGTTACGAAAGAAAAATAGATAAGTTTTTACGCTATAAATTCAAACGGAATGCGGAAGTTTTTAATCATTCAAAATTACAATCTTTCATATCAGCGCTTCCAAAAGGATACGAGTTACAAAAAATAGATGAACATATCGTAAATATTCCCACATTACATAAGGTCTCTGAAGATTTTACAAGTCAATTTCAAACGATGGAAGATTATATAAACCGAGGTATAGGTTATAGCATTTTATATAAAGATGAAGTTGTATGTGGAGCATCATCGTATAGTATTTATGATAATGGCATTGAAATTGAAGTGGCGACTGATCACAATCATAGAAGAAAAGGGTTAGCAACTATAGTTAGTGCGGCGTTAATCTTGGATTGTTTAGAAAAAGGGATATATCCAAATTGGGATGCAGCGAATACTACGTCTGCTAAACTAGCAGAAAAGCTAGGATATGTTTTTGATAAGGCGTATGATGCTTATTTTGTGGATAATAGGTAAATGAATGAATTTGTACAATTGTACAACAGAAAAAGTCTAGAAAATCCTATAAAATTCGTGTTAATTACTCTTTTTTAAAATTACAAATTGGGTATAAAAATCGACTTGAAAAAGTCGGTTTTTATTTTTTAACAATAAGGTGCATCCAATATTAATTTGCTGTTGCATAGATATTATGGAATGAAGAAATTAACAAAATTAATTTTATTTGTCTTAATAAATTTAAGAATAGATTTTTGAAAGTTTCTTCGAAAATATGGTTATCTTTTTTACTATTGAACTTAATCAACATATTATGGTATTTTTCCGCGATAATAGTTAAGAATTTTTTAAATAGGTAAGTATTCATAAAAACTAATTATATTAAACTGTGTGTATTTGAATATTAAAGATAGAATACAATCTTTATTTGCAAATGATAAAAGTGACTATGATACAAACCCACGCATTAATAGAAAAAGTACATATACAGTAAAGAGAGTTAAAAAACTCTAATTTTTTTATAAAGGAGATTATAAAATATGAGTGAACAATGCCCAATTAATGTACCATGTCAGGTAGCAGGACAAACTCAAACACCATTAAGTGATGCACCTGCAACGCCAATTACTACTCCAGGAGCACCAATTGTAAAAATACCAGTTGTATTAGCAGAAAGAACGATTCAAATTGTTGTAGAATCTGATATTTCATTAGATCCTCCAGCAGTTGAAATTAAACGAATCTTAAAAAATGCATTTTTAACACAATGTAAGTTAGTTCCTGTAGCATTTACTCCAGTACCAGGTACACCTTACCGCCGAGTTACAAGAGCAAAGTTATTTGTACAAGGATATATTCGTAAAAACATTGAATATGCAAATGACGAGTGTAATGGAGTGCTATATGACCGCATTGCTAATGTTCCATTTTCTGGTTTTGCTGATTTAACAGCTGGTGATTTTCTATCACAGGCTATAGTGGCTGCTTCCTCAGATACTACTTCTCATTTTATTAATCCTAAAAATGGTGATCTACCACGTTTAGACAAATACTTCTTCGAAAATACAGTTTTTTATAATGAACAACCGTATTGCGAATTAGTCAGCGCTCAATTTTTTGAATTAGACTTTTCACCTTGTCCAACAGACCTAAACGAACCATTTGATACTCTTCGTGAAAAAATTGTACTGGATCTTACTTTAAAAGTTTTACAAGTACAACAAGTACAAGTATAAAACTAAAAAAGCATTGTCTTTGATAAAAAGACAATGTCTTTTTTATTATTATAAAACATATATAATGATGAAAATGAATACGTGTAAAATAACATATTTTCCTGAATTTTATTAGATGGGGGGATGGTGATGAATAAGCCATGGATTGGTAAGGTGCTATGGGATGAAATTCACAAGTATAAAAATCTGAATAAACAAGATAATTCACGAGAAAGAATAGTAAAGAAAGAAGAAGAAGTATCTGAAGTAAAGAAAGAAGAGGGAGTATCTGAAGTAAAGAAAGAAGAGGAAGTATTCGAAGTAAAGAAAGAAGAGGAAGTATCTGAAGTAAAGAAAGAAGAAGAAGTATCTGAAGTAAAGAAAGAAGAAGAAGTATCTGAAGTAAAGAAAGAAGAAGAAGTATCTGAAGTAAAGAAAGAAGAGGAAGTATCTGAAGTAAAGAAAGAAGAGGAAGTATCTGAAGTAAAGAAAGAAGAAGAAGTATCTGAAGTAAAGAAAGAAAAGGAAGTATCTGAAGTAAAGAAAGAAGAAGAAGTATCTAAAGTAAAGAAAGAAAAGGAAGTATCTGAAGTAAAGAAAGAAAATGCAACATCTGAATCACAAATAGAACCATCAGTGCGTTCAATGGTAGTGAAAACACCATTTTCTATTATTTCTGAAGTGTCTAGTTTTAAAGTATTTCCAAAAATAAACATAAAAAATCAAGAAGCGTTTGTTTTTCAAAATGAAAAAGATGTAGGTAGGCGTGAATTAGATTCTAAGTTATTAACTACAGTACAACAGTATCATTCGGAGGCTTATTGTGAAATAGTTTCTTTTAATCTTCATGAAAAGAGAGTGCTTATGGAATTATATAATAAAAAAGTCATAGGGAATATTGAAGAGAATAAGGTAGAGACATCTTCATGGACCCCTATACATAGCATAATATTAGAGGGTAAAAATGAAGGAGAAGTAAATAATGTTATAACAGCCAAGCTACCAATAGAAATAGGAAAATATAAAGGTGAAATTATTTTACGAGAAAAAGTTGTATTTAAAGAAAAAGTCATAGGAATAAAAGAGGTGGAACAGGAGATTGTTTTGACAAAAACTGAATTCTTAGTGCCAAAAGTAATAAAAAATGGACAAAATACATTTACAGTTGAAAAAGGGAGCTTATTTGTAGAAGGCTATATTTATCAATGTATTGAATACATATCAGAACAAAGTACATTTCATAATAATATGTATCAATTAATGCAAAATATTGTACTGGAATTAGTCGTTCAAGTAATACAAGAACAGGAAGTACAAGTACGAATGAAATAAAAATGAATATATTCCCTAAATGCTACAAATGGTTTTCCCTCAATAAATTCAGTGTAATATTTATGAAGACTAATTTTTGCTAACGGGGATAGTTACTTTATTATATGAATCTATTTAGGTCTATGAAAAAATAAGTGCTAACATGTTTGAAAACAAACTTACTAACACTTATTAAAAACAGACATAAAATTTGGATTATATGTGGTTTGATTTAAGAATTTAATAAAAAAATTGATAATTACTTGCTATAAACTGATGTGTAAAATAAAGTGTATTCACTTCTTTTTTACAAGACTCTCAACTTGAATAGTAATACATGTTTATCATAATTTTCTAAACACCAATTATATTTTTTTAGAATAATTGGATGGACAACTTCTTTCGTCATATCAACATCAATAAAGCCATATGTTTTATAAAAACTTTCTAGTTCTTCAAAAGGAATACAAAATACGTTTTGTATTTCTAATGCTTTCGCAGTCTGTACTAAGAATGAAACAAGTTTCTTAGCTAATTGTAGACCTCTAAATTGAGGGAGAATAAAAATCCCACCCATTTCTAAAGTATTTTCATCTAGTTGGACTAATCGTCCAACACCTGCATACTCATTGTTGTATGTAATGATTGCAACTTTATCTCTCTCTAAATCACTTTGTACAAATCCTATCGATTCATATTGATTATTAATCCATTCTAGGTCATTAGATGTAGCTAGTTGAATACTCATATGCATCCTCCTTTGGAAAACTTGCGTTATTTTCATTATATTGAATATAATATCAGGAAAAAAGTAGTTGGAATCGCATGATTTCCAATTACTGTTCAAGTTTTGAAGAATAGTGCATACAATATAAAGTCTTTTCCTTTCTTCATTTAAGTTTTACGTATATAATTTAAAAGTACTATTTTTATTTTATATTTTTTATATTTATAACAGAATAGAGGTTTAAAAATGGGTGTTAAAATCATTACGGATAGTGCGGCGGATTTACCGGTAGAATTGCTGCAAGCATATGATATTGATTTAATTCCACTCCGTGTATATGATGAAGCAGAAACAGAGTATTTAGATGGAGTTACATTAGAGTCAGTTACATTATTGCAAAAAATGAGAGAAGGCGCAGTTTATAGAACGTCATTGCCTTCACTTGAAACTTTCCAAGAAAAATTTGTTTCTTATGCAAAAGAAGGTAATCCTTGTATATATTTAGCTTTTTCATCTGAACTGTCTGGTACATATCAATCGTCAGTTGTTATTAAAGAAGAAGTGAAAGAAACTTATGCTGATTTAGATTTAGAAATTATCGATACAAAATGTGCTTCGCTTGGTCAAGGGCTTGTCGTTTTAGAAGCTGCTAAAATGGCGAAAGACGGCGCATCAAAAGAAGATATTTTAAAACGTGTTGATTTTCTAATGAATCATATGGAACATATCTTCACTGTAGCTGACTTGCAGTACCTTGTTAGAGGTGGACGTTTAAGTAAAGTAGCAGGTTTTATCGGTGGGTTACTAAACATTAAGCCGATCTTAAACGTAGAAGAAGGAAAGCTTGTACCACTTGAAAAGGTACGTGGGAAAAAGAAAGTCCTTGGCCGAATTGTAGATATTATGGAAGAGCGCGGAAAAGACCTTAAAGGTCAAACAATCGCTATGACTCATGGTGACGACTTAGAAACAGCTGAAGCATTAAAAGTATTAATTACGGATAGATTTGGCTGTGAAGTATTTATCGTAAATACAATTGGTGCAGCAATTGGAGCACATACAGGACCTGGCGTTATAACGTTATTTTTCTTAAATGAAGTAGAGTAAAGGATTGATCTTTTGATCAATCCTTTTTTAATTCTAATATAATTGTTTTATGCGGATGAAAAATATGTAATTTTATTTTAGTTAGTAACTTTCTTTTTAGTAGGTATGAAGGTAGATAGGAAACCAGTGAAGGCTAGTATGAAACCAAATGTTTCAGTATCATCAACTACTAAACCATTGTTCCACTGATAAAGGAAGGATGCTAGCAATAAAAGAGTAGCAGCGCCTCCAACATATCTTGCCATTTTTCGTGTTGAATCTTTTTTTGTTTTTACAATCATATTTGTCATCCTTTCATATTTACTAAATAATTCGATAAACTAATTTCTAGGATGTGATATTGATAATTCATCTATTGAGCTCACTTAATTTATTTTCATTTACAATAGATGTCTTCCATGTACTAGGTAAATATAATTAACCATTCGATCTATTTTAAGAATGATAGTTTACATGTAGTTAAATCCTTTTCATTAAGTTTATCGTAATTCAAGTATATGGCGCTGTCCTTGTTAATAACAAGTAGTAAAATTGTATGAAAAAAGTGGGCAAAAACCTTAAATTTAAACCATTAAATTTAACAAGCTATCTAGAAATAATCATAATATGAATGTAAAATTAAAATGAATGATACATTTTTTTACATTTGTGAAATTGTATATTTTATTTAGTATGAAAAATATGTAGATACATAATGACTTAATTAGTAAAAAGCATGAAATGGTTAATTAGTGAGAGAAAAAGATGGAAATAGGGGAACGTATTCGGCAAGTTCGTATGCATAAAGGATTGACACAGGGGGAGCTCGTATCAGAAATATGCTCAGTAACCTATTTAAGTAGAATTGAGAGTGGGAAAATCAAACCATCATCTTCTTTTTTAAAACAAGTTTCTAAGAAGCTGGGTGTTGATTGCGATTTTCTCATAGATGGCAATTACGAGGAGATAAAGCTTACTATTCTTAAAATATGTAATAAATATAAAAAAGATAAAAGTATTACAGAAGCTGACTTATCTTTGTTAGAATTATACGTTCGTGAAGTGGATTCAATCCATTTATTACTAAAGGTATATGGTGTACTTATATACTATCATGCCCGACAAAAAAACGTTTTGCATGTAAAGTCGCTTATAGATCAAGCTTCGCAAATGATACCAAGTCAGGTCGAACTACAAGATCCAGAAGATTATATTTATTACTTAAAAGCTCGAGGTTTATATTTTTATAATAAACAAGACTACATTGCTGCGCATGATATTTATGTACAGGCAGAGAGTTTACTTGGTGTAGAAGAAACTGAACAACATGGTCATATATACTATAATTTATGTCATGTATATAAGGAGCTTTATAAAGATAAAAGTATTAGTCGTTTGTATGCCTTAAAAACTTACAACGTATACAGAAAAAATGGTATGCAGAAAAACGTAATAAATACACTTTTAATGCTTGCAATATTGTATATTATGGATGAGTTATATGAAAAGGCACTTGAAATTTTACAGCAAGTAGAAAAAAGTTTGGCTATTAATGGTGATTCAAAGTATTTACCTATAATTTCTTATGATTACGGGAAAATTTATCAAGGTTTGAAAGACTATACGAATGCCATTAAATACTACGAAAAAACTTTGGAATTAAGTGAATTTTTATCACAGAAAGATCAAAAAGTTTATGCGTTACGAAACATGTTGGAGATTTACATAGAACTTAAAGATTGGAAAAATGTTAATAAAGTTATGAATGAAGCATTTCATTTTTTATCGATTTATGACGTACCAATTGCATATGTCCAACTATATGGTTTGAAAGCTAAAGTATTCAAAATACGTGGAGATTATTATGAATATGAAAAAAATATGCAAAAAGCAATTGAAGTAGGAGTAGAAAAAAACCAACAGCGTTTAGTTGCTGAATTATCCTATGAATTAGGTAACTTTTATAATGAAAATCGCTCTTATAAATTATCTGCGAAATTTTATAAAATATCAGTTGAAAATAAAATGGATTTATAAAGAAGTTTAGCCAAAATTCTTATAAATTGTAAAGGGTTATCCAAAAGAGTAGGGTATTTTATACCTTTTGGATAGCCTCTTTTTATTACTATTCTATAATTACTGGTCGATAAGGTATCGGTGAAGATAAAATCATCGAAGTTTTTACTGTACCAAATGGTATAACGATATCAATTAATTCCTCTAATTCTTTCATTGAGTGAACCGCTACTCTTAAGTAATAGCTACTTTCACCTGTCACCCGGTGACATTCAAGTATTCTATGTTCTTCGTATATTTTCTCCTCAAATTTTTTGCAGGGAATCTTTAAATTTTCGATTCTTAAAAATGCTTGAATTGATTTTCCAACTGCATCTAATGATATCCGAGCCGTATATTTCTCAAGTATTCCAGTATCTTGTAATCTCTTTAGTCTTTCTGTAACACTAGGGCGGCTGAGGTGTAAGTGTTCGGTCATTTCTGTAATTGTCATTCTGGCATCTTCTTGTAGTAATAGCGTTATTTTCTTATCAATTTCATCCATGAATTATGCTCCTTTGCAAAATTGAAAGTAAATTTCTGAAATAAATACATAATATAAAATCTCATGTTAAATTACATACACTTTTGTATATTGAATAGACTGATAACTTTCTATAATTAAAATATAAATGGAGGTGCATGTAATGTCTAATCATTTTGATGAAACAATTTCTATTACAAAAGGAACAGCCTTATACGTCGGAGCGGTTTTAGGATCGGGAATTCTTATATTACCTGGTATGACAGCAAGTGTAGCAGAAGGGAATGCGCTTGTTTCTTGGCTTGTTATGATATTACTTAGTATTCCACTTGCATTCACATTCGCTTTTTTATCGATTGAGCATCCGAGTGCAGGTGGAATTGCTACTTTTTCAGAAAAGGCTTTCGGTAAAAATATAGGTGCTATTATAGGCTGGTGTTTTTTTATTGCGGGTAGCGTTGGGCAAATCGTTGTCTCAATGACTGGTGGAATGTATATAGTGAAAGTGTTTGCTTTATCATCACATTTATCGTACGTTATAGCGCTTATTATTTTAAGTATTTCAATTGGTTTCAATTTATACGGGTTAAAAATGAGTGGATTATTTCAAATATGTATTGGTGTATTAACTTTATTTATCTTAATCGTAACAATTATCAGTTCGCTACCTTATATTGAAATGAACAATATAAATGTACATATTTGTATGCAAGAAGTAAATTCAATTTTAGATGCATCTTTATTAATTTTTTGGTCTTTTTTCGGTTGGGAAGCTATTGCAAGTTTAGCTCCAGAATTTAAAACACCTAGAAAAAGAAATATTATTTTATCTACGGGGGTTGCGATTGTTATTATTGGAGTTTTATATATTGGTATTGCATTATCAGTAATTGGAACGAAATCCTATCATATAAATGCTGATAATACTACAGCTCTCGTGCTTGTAATTAAGCAAACATTAGGCGATCAATTTGCATGGTTAATTGGATTTGTAGCTTTTATCATTTGTTTAGGGACAACAAATGCATTTATTGCAAGTATGGGACGCTTAGGTTATTCATTAGGAAAAGAAGAAGTTGCACCGCGGTATTTAGCACATATTAATAAAAAAAGAGAAACACCAACAAATGCAGTAAAAGTTGTAGGTTTTATTGCAATAATAGGTTTGTTAATAAGTTTCGTTTTCCATATTAGCATAGATAAAATTGTTTTAATACCGAATTCGTTAGGAATTGTTACATATATAGTCGGTACTGCGGCTGGAATGAAATTAATAAAGAATAGGTTAGGTAAAATTTTTTCTATAGTAGCTTTTACATGTTGTGTAGTTGTTTACCCTTTTATTGGAGGAGTAATACTGATTCCAGTAGCCGTAGCATTCATGTGCTTATGCTATGTGTGTTTCATTAACGGAAGTAAAGAATATCAATAAGACTTCGCTTTTAGAAATCTAAATATTTAAAGATGTTAAAATTTTACCATTTCTTATATAATTGTGTAGGGAGAACATCTGTAACTATTTGTAAAAATAGGGGGCGGCTATAAAAATGCACGAAATTGCTAGGTGGGATTTAGATCGATTGTATCCAATTGAGGATATTCTAACTCCAATATTGGGTTTGAAAGAACAATATTATGTGACAAAAGATGTAGTGATTCTTTCAAAACTTATACAAGCTATTGAAAAAGCAGAATACTATTTGTATTGCCGATCTGCTGAAGAAAGTGTTGCATCTGAAATTGCTTTATTGACAGTGAAAGTAAAAGAACTAAAAAGTGAAGTGCAGCATTTAATACAACAAAATGAAGTGGAAACTTCCAATAATAGTAACAATGGATTAATAAAAGATGAACTTAATGCGTGGGAAAGTATGTACATACAATTAAGGAATAGGATAGAAATAGAGCACAATGAAAAACAATTATCCTTTGGACAAGCAAATAATATTGCAATGAATAGTGATAATGAAAAGGAAAGATTAGAAGTATTCGAGTTATTAATAAGTGCTTTAAACGTGTATAAGAAAAGGAAAGCTTCCATTACATGGCATGAACTTATGACAGTAAAAGAAAATAATGAGGCTATTATTCCTTTTTCAGTAGCAGTAAAAAACATATATGATGCACTAAAAAATATAGATGAAGAATTGGCACAGTTCGCACAGAATGCAATAGCAAATGGATGGGTAGATGCTGAACCGAGAGATAATAAACCACCAGGTGGGTTTTGTGCTCCTTTTTTCAGTGAAAAAGAATCCCGTATTTCAATGCGTTATGATGGAACAATTGATAGTGTAAGAGTACTTGCTCATGAATTAGGACATGCTTGGCATTTTTATGTTATGAGTTTGGAACAATCTACTTCATTTTTAGATGATTACCTGCCAATGAGTACAGCAGAATCAGCATCTATTTTCTTTGAAACCGTGCTCATAAATTATCTAATTCAAACAACAGATAGTATAGATATGAAAAAGTCATTGCTTAGTTGGAAAATAAGAAACAGTTTTAATTATGTAATGGCGATTCGAGCATCGTTTGAATTTGAGAAGAATTTTTATGAAAAGTGTAAAGAAAGTTCTGTAAGTGCTGATGAAATTGAGAAGTTATCTATAGCAGCGCAAGAAAAAGCATATGGGAATGCATTATCAGAATATCAGCCGTTTGTTTGGATGAAATATGTTCAGTTTTATATAGCAGATATTCCTTTTTATAATTATCCATACACATTTGGCTATTTAGCTAGTTTTAGTTTATTAGAGATGGCTCAAGAAACTAAAAGTACTTTTCATTCGAAATATAAAGAGTTTTTACGAGAAACAGGAAAAGCTCCAGTGGAAGAGCTTATGAAAAAACATTTTGAAATAGATATAACAAGCTATGAATTTTGGGATAAAGCTTTTAAACAAATTTCTAAAGATATCGATGAATATTTGCAGCTTACGTAAGGGGAGAGTATAGTGGATTACCAGCTTATAAAAGGAATACCTTTTTCAACTTTAGAATACGCAAAAGCTATAAGTTTATTAAAAGGTTGGCTACATGAACAACAAGAGAAACCAAGGTTTGTAGTAACTGCAAATCCTGAAATTGTTATGTCTGCAAAGGAGACCACAGAAAAATCAAAGCAGTTTAAAAAGATGTTACTATCTGCGGATCTAATAACAGCGGATGGGATTGGCGTCATAATTGGCTCGAAAATATTGAAGGGAACTTTGAAAGAACGTGTTACTGGGGCAGATATCACTCATGATTTAATAAAATATTGTAATGACAATGGATACCGTGTCTTTCTTTTTGGAGCCGCACCAGAAAGTAATAAAAAGGCATTATTAAAATTAAATGAGCAGTTCCCAGGAGCACAGTTTAAAGGACAGCATGGATTTGTAAATGTTGAAGAAATAGAAGAAGTAAAAATAAAAATTAAGCAATTCAAGCCGCATTTATTGCTAGTAGGACTAGGTTCACCAAAACAAGAAGAATTCATCTATGAAAACATACAAACATTAAACGTTCCGCTATCTATTGGTATTGGAGGCATGATCGATATAATATCTGGTACTGTAAAAAGAGCACCGAAAATTATGAGGGATACTGGAACCGAATGGCTGTATAGGCTACTCTCACAGCCGAAACGGTTAAAGAGACAACTTGTACTTCCGAAATTTTTATTTTCGGTTATGTCTGAAAGAATTAAAGGGAGTAATTAATGAAGGGGACTACATACATGAACAAAATCGGCATTATCGGAGCAATGCAAATTGAAATAGACTTACTTTTAGAAAAACTAGTTATAAAAGAAGAACAAACAATTGCTGGAATACCTTTTTACGTTGGAGAATTCATGGGAACAGAAGTAATTATTACACGTTCTGGTGTAGGGAAAGTAAATGCAGCCGCATGTACGCAAACATTAATTCATAAATTTGATGTAAATGCTATCATCAATACAGGTGTTGCTGGCGGGTTACATCCGGATGTAAAAGTTGGCGATGTAGTTATTTCAACGAATGTTACCCATCATGATGTAAGTAAAACTCAAATGAAAAACTTATTCCCGTTCCAAGAAGAATTTGTCGCAAGTAAGGAATTAGTAGAGTTAGCACGTAAAGCATGCAATTGTAGTTGTTTACATATTGCGGTTCATGAAGGAAGAATTGTAAGCGGTGAATGTTTTGTTGAAGATTCAAACCTAAAAGCGAAGTTAATAGACGAATTTGCACCGCATTGTACAGAAATGGAAGGTGCAGCAATTGGACATGTTGCCCATATAAATGATATACCGTTTCTCGTTATAAGATGTATTTCAGACAGCGCAGACGATGAAGCACAAGTCTCTTATGATGACTTCGCGAAAACGGCGGCGAATTATTGTTCGGAAATTATCGTTGAGATGCTGAAAAATATATCAAGTAAAACTGTATTGTAATTCAAAAGGAGAGAGTAAAATGTTACAAGCATTAATTTTTGATATGGACGGAACGTTATTTCAAACAGATAAAATTTTAGAATTATCGTTAGATGATACTTTTGATCATTTACGCTCATTGCAATTATGGGATACGGTAACACCTATTGATAAATACCGTGAAATCATGGGTGTGCCTTTACCGAAAGTTTGGGAAGCGTTATTACCAAATCATTCTCTTGAAGTAAGAGAACAAACAGATGCATTTTTTTTAGAAAGATTAATTGAAAACATTAAGAGTGGAAAAGGTGCATTATACCCGAATGTAAAAGAAGTGTTAGCATATATAAAAGAAAATAGTTGTTCAATATATATTGCTAGTAATGGTTTAACTGAATATTTACGAGCAATCGTATCTTATTATGCTTTAGATCAATGGGTTACTGAAACATTTAGTATTGAACAAATAAACTCACTTAATAAAAGCGACTTAGTAAAAAGTATTTTGAATAAATATGATGTAAAAGAAGCAGCCGTAGTCGGGGATCGTTTATCTGATATAAATGCAGCTAAAGATAATGGCTTGATTGCGGTTGGATGCAATTTTGATTTTGCACAAGAAGATGAGCTTGCTCAAGCAGATATAGTAATAGATAATTTACTGGAGTTGAAGGGGATATTGCCTGCTGTGCAGAGATAATAAAGGTGTTTAATTTATAATAAAGTCATTTGAAAAATAATATAATTGTTTAAAAATCCTTCTTCCACTAACGAAGTAGATTAGCTCATTAAGGAATTAAAATAAGAACTTGTAGTTTCTGAAGAAATGGAAAATAGAAAGATTTTTTTATTCAAAATAGACACTGTTATTCAGAGATAGATTGAGATTTCAATTCATTTGTGATGCATTAGTAATAGTTTAATTTCTTGAAAATTGAGTAGAGGATTATAAAGTGTGTGTAGTTTTTTGCTAATTTCTATATATATTATTTTACGGAGGAAATATGCTTAAAGATAATTTTAAAATTGGTGATATTCCCGCGGTTTTATGGGGAGATAAAAGTGAAAAAATTTTTATTGCAGTACATGGAAATATGTCAAATAAGGAAGATACAGTTATTCAAATACTAGCTGAAGAAGCTAATCAAAAAGGTTATCAAGTATTAAGCTTTGATTTGCCTGAGCATGGAGAAAGAAAAAATGAAAATACTCCTTGCAAAGTACAGTTTTGTGTTAGGGAATTATCTATAATTATGGATTACGCAAAAGAACATTGGAAAGAAATAAGTGTGTTTGCATGTAGTATCGGATCTTATTTTAGCCTTTTAGCCTATCGAAATGATGTGATAGAAAAGGCATTATTTTTATCACCAGTAGTTAACATGGAACGAATTATCGAAAATATGATGAAATGGTTTAATGTAACACCAGAACTTTTGCAAAAAGAAATGACTATAGAGACACCGATTGATCAAAAATTATATTGGGATTATTTATGCTATGTAAAAGAGCATCCTATTAGTACATGGAATACAGATACATATATTATGTATGGAGCTAAGGATGAACTGTGTGAATTTGAAACTATTAACTATTTTACAAAAAAACATCGTTGTGAATTAGAAGTTATGGAGACAGGTGAACATTATTTTCATACTGAAGAACAGTTAAAGATATTTGAACAGTGGTTACACAAACATATAGATTAACAAATCATATTTTAATTTGAACCTGTTAGAGAAGAATGTTGAATTTATAAACTGATATTATATTTGAGAGACATTATAAATGTAAATGTATTCACTTAAACAAACAAGTGCTTTAGTTCGATAAGAATTAAACAACTTTATTCATGATTTTTGAGTACAAATACCTTTATATGTATAGAAATTAAACAATTAAATTATCGATTTACATCTGAAGTGAAGAATACACCTACTACGAATTGAATAAAGTAGCAACCATAAAAATGCTCAGAATAAATGATTCTTGAGCATTTTTATGTATTTTCATATTAAGGGGGGAATTTACTTGAAAGATATACATATTCGACAAATTAAGGATTTAATGATATACGAACACGATTATCTTGTTCAAGAAAGCAAAGAAGAAGGGTTTAATTTCCTAATAAAACTAAAAAGTGATTATGAAAATAAAATAAACACCTTTAATAAAACTGGTGAATGTTTATATGGTATTTTTCAAGTGGAAGGGCTAATTGGAATAGGAGGGCTAAATGAGGATCCATTTACAGAAAATAATAAGATTGGTAGGGTAAGGAGATTTTATATTGCAAAAGAATACCGAAGGAAAGGATTAGGGAGGTTACTGTTAGTACGAATTTTAAACGATGCGAAAAAATATTTTAATATTGTTGTCTTACATACAGATACAGAACAGGGTGACAAATTTTATACTTCGAGTGGATTTGTGAAAGGGACAAAATATGTGGGAGCGAGCCATTATTTGAACCTATATAAAAGGATGTAGTGAAGCAATATTTATCCCTCTCAACAGAACTTTTGTTCTGTTTCGTGTAGATAGATGGTATAATTTAGTTGAATCTATTATTGGAATGGGGAATTGGATGATGGGAGAAAATAAAATTATTAATGATTTCAATGAATATTCAATTTGGATACATACATTGAAAGGTATGAAAGAGGAAGTGTGGGTGGCACCAATATCAGAGGGGAAATGGACTGTTGGCGAAATCGTATCTCATATTATGAACTGGGATGACTATCTATTACGTAAGACATTATCGTCAGTGAGAAATGGACAGGGAATGGAGTTCCCTGATTTTGATACATATAATAAATTAGCATCTAATTATGCTAAATCAGGTATATCTAAGGTAAAACTTCTTGAAGAAGCAAAAGCTAAAAGAGAGTTACTCGTAAAAGAACTTAAATTACTGCCTGATGAAAATCTAAAGAAACCTTTAACAGCCAATGGGGTATCACACTGTCCTCATACTGGAACGCCGTATTCTCTTATATATATTATTAAAGAATTTATAGATCATGATAACCATCATAAAAGACAGGTTATTCATTTTTTAAATGAAAATGTAGTTGCTAACTGATAAATAAAAAATCCCGCAAATGATATTTGTGGGATCTTTCTTACATTATAATTTAACATTCATTTCTTTCAATAACCCCTTCGGATCACCTTTCACATAATAAAAGTGCGGATTGTTTTCATCATCGTAAAGCATAATATAAGGTTTTTCGTTAAGTGGAAGAAGAATAAGTACTTCATCAATTGTTGTATGTAACCATTGATTTGTAATAGAAACTGGTTTAGATAAAGGGATTTTTATCATGTGTCCATCTTTTGGAACGACATTTAAGTTTTTGAACGGGCCAGTAATGGATTTAGCATATTGAACAGCTTCTTTTTGAATAGCTGGATCTAAAGATTGTTTTTGAATGACCATTTCTTTTTGACAATCAAATACTTCAATTTGTTGATTTGTATTTGCAAGCGCATTTGTTGATAATAAGAAACAAAGAAGAGTAATGATCCCGATTTTTTTAATCATAATACAACACCTCGTTTTTACTATACCCTTAAAATGTTCAAATATTTTTCTGTCACATTGATGTAACAAAGAAGTTGTATAATACAATTGGTTTTTGTTTAAAAGCAATGGAGGATAATGTATGAGAGTATTAATAGCAGATGATGAACAAGATATGTTAAGGATTTTAAAGGCTTATTTCGAGAAAGAAGGCTTCGAGGTTTTATTAGCGAAAGATGGAGAGGAAGCACTTCAAATATTTTATGATGAAAAAATTGATTTAGCTATTTTAGACTGGATGATGCCGAAACATAGTGGTATTACTGTCTGTCAGGAAATAAAAAAGAACTCAAGTGTTAAAGTATTAATGCTTACGGCGAAAAGTGAAAGCGAAGATGAATTAGCAGCGCTTCAAAGTGGTGCAGATGAATACGTAAAAAAACCATTTCATCCAGGCGTATTAATAACTAGAGCGAAAAAGCTTATACAGCAAGATGATGTCATTCAAGTTCAAGATTTGAAAATAGATTTCACTAAAAATAAAGTTTATAAAAATGACAAAGAGTTAGATATTACAAAAACAGAGTTAGAATTAATAAAGTGTTTTTTAAATCATAAAGGCATGATTTTAACTCGTAAAAAATTGTTAGATATCGTATGGGGATTTGACTATTTTGGAGAAGAGCGAACTGTTG
Source organism: Bacillus cereus group sp. RP37 (assembly GCF_040459695.1). NCBI lineage: Bacteria > Bacillati > Bacillota > Bacilli > Caryophanales > Bacillaceae > Bacillus > Bacillus cereus group sp. RP37. The sequence continues at coordinate 2,605,036 of NZ_JARVHP010000001.1, forward strand.
ATACACATGTAAGAAGATTACGTAAAAAAGTAGGAGAAAATATTATAAAGACACATCGTGGTTTAGGATATAGTTTGGAGGAGCAGAGTGAATAAACTTGGAAAAAAGCTATTTCTCAGCATTTCTTTAACTGTTATTCTTATTTTTACGATTTCCTTATTATTAATTAACTATTTATTACCGAAATATAATATTTACAAAACGCGAGAAAGCTTAGAAGGTATTACAGCACAAATACAGTCCATACCGAGCGAGCAACTGGATGAAGTAATTACTAGCATTGAAAATAAAGGAAATGTTACGATTGCGTATACATCAATTAACAATTCGGAAGATCATATTAATGATGAGTTACGCATGCAACTTACAAAGAAAAGAGTTGCCCTTAATAAACTGTGGATTACAAAAGAAGAAATAATGAAAGTAAAAAACTTTGGACAATCGAATAAAATATATGATCAAGAGAAAATGAAATCTAGTTTTTTTGTGAAATATATTGCGAAAGACAATATGTTAATTTTGGTAGGAGTTTCTATCGCACATTCAAATGAAGTGATAAAAACGCTAAACTCATTTTATTTATACATATTAGGTATTACGATTTTTCTCATTATCGTACTTGTATGGATACTTTCAAAAACAATTACCAGACCATTGAAAGAATTAAGTGATGTTGCAGAAGATATTTCAAATTTGAAATTTGAACGAGCGAAAGTGAAAACAAATGATGAAATAGGGGACTTAGCTAATAGTATTAATATCATGAGTGAAAAACTACATGAAGCGCATGAAGATTTAACAGATCGAAATGAACATTTAAAACGATTTATGGGTGATGTGACACACGAATTAAAAACTCCAATCGCATTAGTGAAAGCATATTCTATGGGAATAAAAGATGGTTTAGATGATGGTACATACATAAATACAATCATTAAACAAACTGATCACATATCAAACCTAATTGAAGAGTTATTAAGATTTTCTAAATTAGAAAGAGATGTTTTAGAAAAAGAAGAATTCGCTATTAAATCACTAGTCCAAAGTATATTAGATAAGCATAAGATTGAACTGGAATCGAAAGGAATTGATTTGCATGTGAACTATAATGTTGGCGATGCAGTTGTTTATGCTGATGTAAATAAAATGAGAATGGTGTTTCAAAATTTAATATCTAATGCGATAAAATATACAGCAAATCAAAATATAAAAATTACTTTAGAAAATCGAAATGAAAATATATATTTTCAAATTCAAAATGGTATGAATGCGGAACAGATGAAAGATATCGATAAAATTTGGGAACCTTTTTACGTCTTAGAATCTTCTCGTAGTAAAGACCATTCAGGTACAGGATTAGGCTTAGCGATCGTGAAAAGTATTTTAGAAAGACATGGTTTTGACTATGGAGTATCTACTATAGAGGGAGAAATACGATTTTATATTCATATGAAGAAAGTCTAATTCAATACTATTAGAAGCATCGTCTATTATTAGGCGATGTTTTTTATTGATTATATGAGAGTGGTAAATCAGGATATATAATCTTGAAAGCTCGTTGGAAGAGTGTTCTACAAATTTCTCAAGTTGTTGTATAAAATATAAACTGAATTTTCTGTAATTTTATTGTATAGTAAAAGGAGAAATATATGGGGAGGGAAGGGTATGGGGAAAAAGAAAATAGCAACACTATCAGCAATATTATCTTTATCAATTACATCAGGAGTTTCTAGCATGACTGCATATGCAGACAATAAAGAAACAAACTACATAAATGAGAATGACGTGAGGTTAAATGGAAATGTTTCAGAAGCGTTACGTTCAAACACGAAGATAGAATTAGAAAATGGGATGACAAAACCGATTTATTCGCTTGATGAAGCAATTATTGAAAATTTATTTGTAGAAACAGAAGTTGATAGTGATCGAGATGGAAAAAAGGATCGTGTATCAGTAAAAGTTATGCGTCCAAAAACTGATTCGAATGTGAAAGTTCCCGTTATTTATGAAATGAGTCCATATCGATCTGGCTTAAAAGATGTTCCTGTATATAATGTAGATGAAGAATTGTATGCGTATGAAGGGAAACCGTATGGAGCTGTTAATCTTGGTTCATACGGAAATTATTATGTGCCAAGAGGCTATGCAGTCATTTTAGGTGAAAGTATTGGAACTGGGAAATCAGATGGATGTCCGACTACTGGGGATGAGCAAGAAATATTAGGGACGAAATCTGTCATTGATTGGGTGAATGGACGTGCGAAAGCATATACAGAAAATGGTGAGGAAGTTAAGGCTGATTGGTCTACAGGAAATGTAGGTATGACAGGAGTCTCTTATAATGGTACGTTACCAAATGCAGTTGCGACGACTGGTGTTGAAGGTTTAAAAACTATTATTCCAATTGCAGCGATTAGTAGTTGGTACGATTATTATCGTGCAAATGGTGCAGTCATTGCGCCAGGTGGATACCAAGGAGAAGATACAGATAATATGGCAGAAGCAGTACTAACAAGGGAAAATCCTGAAGTTTGCGGAAAAGTAATAAAAGAGCTAACAGCTGGACAGGACCGGAAAACTGGTAATTATAATGATTTTTGGGATAAACGTAATTATGTAAAAGATGCTAAAAACGTAAAAGCGAGTGTATTTGTTGTTCATGGTTTAAATGATTGGAATGTAAAAACGAAGCAGTTCTCGCAATGGTGGGAAGCACTTGGAGAAAATGATGTCCCTCGTAAAATGTGGTTACATCAAGGTGGACACGGTGGAACATCAACTAATGACTGGCAAAGAATACAAAATAAATGGTTCGATTACTGGTTGTATGGAATTGAAAATGGGATTATGAATGAACCGATGGTTGATGTACAACGTGAAAATAAAACTTGGGAAAAATTAAAAAACTGGCCAGATCCATCAGCTGTGCCGTCAAAAGTTCGTATGTATTTAAGTAACAAAGCAGTTAATTTGCCATTAAGTATGGGCTCTGCAAATAAAGTTTTCTCATTCGTAGATGATGCGAAAATGAAATCAAACCAATTAGTAGCAAACCCAGAATTAGAAGTGGCAAATCGATTAGTGTATACAATGCCTGTATTACAAAAGGATATGAGAATAAGCGGGACACCCAAAATTTCAATCAAAGGAAATATTAATCGTCCTGTATCAAATTTAACAGCATTACTTGTTGATTACGGCGGAGCAAAACCTGAAATTGTTACGAGGGGTTGGATGGACCCACAAAATTTAAATAGTATAAAAGATTCAACAGCACTTCAATCTGGAAAAGATTATACATTTACATGGGACATGCAGCCTGATGATTATGTATTTAAAGCGGGGCATCAAATTGGAGTCGTTTTAATCGCTAGTGACTATGATTATACAATTAGACCGAAAGCGGGTACGAAGCTTACAGTAAAATTAAGCGAAGTGACATTACCGATTGTGAAATAAATGATGTTTAATGAAGAGCTTACTATATAGTAAGCTCTTTAAACTTTGAAATATAAATGCATTACCAATGCCATGAGTTTAATATGAATTTTTATTAGCAGAAACAAAAATACTTATGATAAATAAAACAATCGCATTTAAGATTAAAAGTCCACTAAACGTTAACCCAGCAGCACCTCCAGCGAATCCATCTCCAACTTTTTCACCAATTACATGCAAAGTGGTGAAGAAAACGATGGGGGAAGAAAGAATGAAAATGCCACTGGTAATTCTCCATATTTGCCTATATTTCTTTGCAATAAAGAAAATTACAGTATTAAAAGCAATAAGAAGTAAAAGAAATATAATGAATGAATTCATCATATCCTCCTTCCGGTAAAATTCCGAATTTTCATTTTTATATTTTCATCTAGAAGGAAATATTATACAATATGATTATATTCTATTCTATGGAAAGCGAGTGATATATTATGACAGTCAGCTCTTTCGAATTTTTATTAAAAGTAAAGGTACAGGAAGATTAATTGAGTTGAAATCTTCCGTACTTAAAAACGGAGGAGAAAATAAATGTTTAGTTTTTATAGTACACTTTGCACGGAACTTTATGATTACACAAAACCTGTCGGTTATTCTTTAAATGGTGATATTGAGTATTATCAAGAACGTTTAAAAAATGGTAGAGGAAGAATTCTAGAAGCAGCAGTAGGATCAGGTCGGGTCATCATCCCGCTTCTTGAGGCTGGTTTTACAGTGGATGGGATAGATTATTCACCTGAAATGTTAGATTCTTGCCGTATACGCTGTACAGAGAGAGGTTTACATCCTAATTTATATGAAGGAAGCTTACAAAAATTTTCACTGCCGCATAAATATGAGGCAATTATCATTCCAACTGGATCTTTTTGTTTAATTGAAAATCGAGATGATTCTATAAACGCATTGAAATGTTGTTATGAACATCTTAATCCTGGGGGACGATTAATTGTAGATATTATGCTTCCGCATGACTGGAAGACTGGAGAGATTCATACATCGACTTTTTCTTTACCAAGTGGAGACGGAATTACATTAGAAAATAAATCAATTGAAATAGATTGGCTGAACCAAGTTACTCTATCATATTTAAAATATGAAAAATGGAGTAAAGGACAGTTAGTACAAACAGAACTACAGCGCTTTGCGATGCGCTGGTATGGGATAGACGAGTTCAGAATTCTGTTAGAAAGTATAGGTTTCTCTAACATTACTTGCTCTGCTGACTATGTTTATGAAAAAGAACCGTCAAATGCAAATCAAATGTTTACTTTTGAAGCTGTGCGAAACGATAAATAAAAGAACTATCTATGAAATAAGGTAATTGATATAATATCGATTGCCTTATTTTAATTGTATATTGCTTACATGTTATTACGTTTCATTGTCCAAGCATTTTGCTACTAATTACATATACTATTTATGTTAAAGTCAGCTACTATTTTATATAGGGCTGTTATTTTCCTATAAATGCTATTTTAGTGAAGTGGGAGGAATCAATTTGGAAAACGTAGAACAAGATAGAATTGAAAATCAAGTGTATTCAAATCGTGTAGTAAGATCAGAATTTGATGCGAATTGGGAAACATGTATATCAAAAAGCGGTTATGTAATTTATGTAGCAACAAGTAATAATGCTGAAGTAATAGTACTTCTTGCAGACGGTTCAAGTAAGTTATTAATTTTCGAAAAAGGTGGTAAAGTAGTAGTAGGCGGCGGTGGAACAAGTCATTACAGTAAGCCGCATATTGCAAGAAATATTTAAGGTAGAACATGTTAATTGAGAAGAAACTGGATAACGGTTAGTCAGTCCTGTTTAGAGCATGAATGACTAACCGCTTTTATTTGTTTAAATCATTTTAGTAGAACTTAATTTATTACAAATACTTTTGGATGATCAGAGAAGTTTGAAGGGAATTGTACGGATCAGTATTTGAAATATAATGTAGGGTTTGGAGAATCCTATAAGCAATATAAAAAAGCATTTCCTATTTCGGGAAATGCTTTTTCTATGTTATAGTATAATAGTGTTTTGAAACGATGTTATTTTAATATACTTCAAATTTTGTTGTGTATTATTTTTATATTAAATCAGTTGCTTAAGTATTTTTTTATATAAGGAGTAATAATAAGAGAAATGAAAAATATAGACTTTATACTAGAAAGTGATGAGGCATTAAAACCGTCTGAACGATTAGTACTATTATTATTAGAGAAGCATAGAATGTTATATACGAACGATCTATTAGCATTATCTAATTTATCATATAAAACATTAACGGATTCATTAACGGCGCTTGTTTTAAAATCATATGTGTTAAAGGAAACAGGCAAGGGAAGAAGACAGAATTGTTATAGATTGGTATGATAAGACTGCTGATTTTAGAGAGGTCGCATTAACGTTTTTCAAATATAAGGATAAATTATATTTTTGTTTTCAAATGAAAAAGCGTACCGTGATGTGCACTTGAATATTTGAATTTCATTTTTGTTAATGATAATTCTATCATTATCCAAAATAGAAAAATAAAATAAACTGCATAAAAAAGAAATAAAAAAACAATCCGTTTTAAAAATGGATTGTTTTTTATTGGAAAAATATTATTTGATATGTTGAAAGTATGAATGATTAATCTACTACGCTTGTATACTTTTCAGGTAATAATTCCATTACGTTACATTTTACAAGTTCACCATTATAAGAAAGTATAACGTTCGTATTTTTTCCGTAATCACTTATTAATTCTCGACACATACCACATGGAGCAACAACCCAACATTTTTCTATATCTTCATGAGGGTGTGGGTGAGCAACTGCTACAATGGTATCAAATTCATGATCACCTTCTGAAATAGATTTTCCAATCGCCATAGCTTCACCACATACTGTTATCCTTCCAACATTCGCTTCAACATGCACTGCTGCATATATATTACCTGTTTTAGTTCGTACAGCGGAACCGATATGATGGCGACCATATTTATAGTTTTTTTCAATTACTTTTTCAGCAGCTGTAATTAAATCATAGTCTTCACTATTTAAAGGCATTACTTGTAACATAATTTTCCCTCCATATTAAATATGATTAGTGTTATTTTGACGGAAAATTTTAATATTTAAAATAAAAGATGAAAACTGAATAGATAATATTATTATGTAAACTGATATTTTAACAGGAAAATTTAATAATTAATAGAACATACCAAAGAGAATACTTTAATATTTTGATAGGTGGGAGAGTATTATGGGGATTTTACAATCAATAGTTCCAGCTGTTATAAGTGGTAATAAGGTAGAAGTGGTAGAGTTTATAAAGATGAATCCAAGTGCGGTTAATAAATTTAGTGACGATGGTTGGACTCTACTTCATTTAGCGGCTTATTTGGGACAAAAAGAGCTAGCAAGTTTTCTTTTAGAAAGTGGTGCAGATATACATATTAGAGCAAAAAACGAAAATGAAAATACACCTTTGCAAGCGGCAATCGCGAATAAACAAAGTGAGCTTGTTGCTTTCTTAATTGAAAAAGGATCAGATGTAAACGTTATTCAAAGTGGAGGTTGGACAGGGTTACATGAAGCAGCATTATTAGGAAGTGAAGAAATAATTATTTTACTCCTTGAAAATGGAGCTAGTAAGATGATTAAGAAAAATGATGGGAAAACAGCGTATGATATTGCGTTAGAAAAAGGATATGATCACCTTTTACATTATTTAAAACAGGAAGTGAACGTATGATAAATAAATGGATCGTAGGCATATTTTTATTTAATGATGTAGAAGTGTTAGATTTTGCAGGGCCATTTGAAGTTTTTTCTGTAACTGAAGCGGATAAAGAAAAACCATTTACTGTGTATACAGTTAGCCAAAATGGAGAAATGATTACAGCAAGAAACGGATTAAAGGTAAAGCCGGATTATAGCATTGAAGATTTACCACCAATTGATATTTTAATTATTCCAGGTGGTAAAGGCGTTCGGGAAAATGAAGTGAAAAATGGTATTATAATAGATTGGGTTCGTCAGCAAATGAAAGAAGTAAAGATAATGACTTCAGTTTGTACTGGTGCGCTTTTACTCGCGAAAGCCGGTTTACTGGAAGGTTTACAAGCAACAACGCATTGGGCTAGTATTCAAACTTTCAAAAAAGACTTCCCGAATGTAGAAGTAATGGAGAATGTGAAATTTGTAGATGAAGGACACATTATTACATCGGCAGGTATTTCAGCTGGTATTAACATGTCATTTCATATTGTGAAAAATTTGTTAGGTGTGGAGGTTGCAGAGGAAACAGCGAAAAGCATGGAATATGATATAGATTTACAAAATTAAAAAGCCCGATTTGGGCTTTTTTTATATTGAATGTATATAGGTAAGTGCCGTAAGAATTGATTTATAATCCAACTTCTAATTCTGAATCAGTAATTTCGGTTTTATCGAATGTACGAAAATGCAGCTTTTTTCTCCTTATAAGCATGTTAAAACGAGGAGAAATTTCGTATGTAAAAAAACTCTTCTACAATAATAGAAAAAGAATAACAGAAACTACTATTTTATGGCAGCATACATAAAAAAATGCAATGTAAATATGGAAATGTCGTCGAATGTTATCTTTAATTGGTTAATTTGTAAGATATTTTTGTGAAGGAGCTTATTTTATAAGAATAGAATTATAGTTAGTAAGGGATTATGCCGAGGGTAGTGAAAATATATGTGTTAGGGGGATTTCATAATGAGGAAACTCAAGCGAATAAATGTTCCTAATATAGAAGAGCAACTATCACAGCCTAATGAGAAGCGAGCAATTAATAAGAAAAAACTAAGGCGATTTATATTCATGTTTATATTTATTGCGGCGGCTACTTTGTACGTTCAATTTATTTTAACGAAACAACAAGAAATAATCGTTGAAAAAAAAGACACAATAATGAATCAAAAAAAACAATTGGTTTCTTTAGAGAAAGATAAGGCTACTTTAAAGACTAACATAGAAAATTTAACAGACGATGAGGAAGAGATTTTGCAGTTTGCGAGAAAAGAATATCAATTTTCTAAGTCAAATGAAACAATATTTGTGATGCCGAAGTAGTGTAATAGAACAGTTAGCGATAGCTAGCTGTTTTTTCATGTATGAATGGCATGGTACAAGAAACAATCACATATTGTAAACATGAAGAGTTTGAACTGTTTTTATAATTATGGAATATACATCGAAATAAATGTTGTTAAAATTCTGTCAATTGTATTATAATACAAGGTAAGCGGATACATTTTTTAATCAACGTTGAGTTTATCACTCATACGACTATTAAGAAAACCGTTATCCCGTATTAGAAAGGAAGATAGCTGTGTACGCTTCAAATACAATTTATATCGTAGGGGATGCGAAAGCACCTCAAAATAATCCCATTACTGAAAAGTTCAAAAGTTATTTTGTAGCATTTGTACTTGTTAAGGAGACTGGGGAAATTGTAGATGCAGATTGCTCAGCGACAATTGCATTAACATCTCAATTCGTTAAATATTTGTTTCTACATAAAAATATTAATGATCCATTATTAGTAACAGAAATAAAAAATAGATACTTTGGTTCGTCTCAAAAGGCACTACTTGTAGCATTAAAAGATGCACAGAAAAAATATAATCAAATCGCTGCTTTGTCTACCCATTCATAGACAAAATCCAGCCGTAAGAATCTTCTTACGGCTGGATTTTTTTATTTCACATTATCCTCCTACATGAAAAGTAAGTGAAAGAGGAGATGAATTGTCCGTAAAAAAATGAATTTGTTTTTGAGGATTAAGATTCCACTTTGTCAGACAACGAAAGGATGAACAATATGAAAATTACCGATGTAAAAGTAAATCGTAGACGTGTCAATCTTCATACACCGTTTAAAACAGCGCTTCGTACCGTAACCGAAATAGAAAGTATAGATGTATATATTCATACAGATGAAGGAATTGTTGGCAAGGGCGCTGCAGCCGCAACACCAGTTATTACGGGTGATTTTGCTAACGGGATTGAAGAAGCAATTGTGGGGCCGATGCGTTCTTGTTTAATTGGTCAAGATATCATTCAATTTCAGCAGTTACTGCAGCACATTCAAATGAGTTGTATTGGAAATCCAAGTGCAAAAGCGGCGGTAGATATCGCTTTATATGATGTGTATTGTCAATATCAAAACGTTCCACTTTACGCATTATTAGGCGGGAAGAAAGAAATTCATACAGATATTACGGTGAGTGTAGATGAACCTTTTATTATGGCGAAAGAGGCAAAGCAACATGTAGAAAAAGGATTTCAAACTTTAAAAATTAAAGTAGGGAAATCTGCTCATTTAGACTTAGAACGTATTGAAGCGATTCGACATAGCGTACCAAAAAATACGACGTTACGATTAGATGCAAATCAAGGGTGGAATCCAAAAGAAGCGGTTTCTATCATTAAAGAAATGGAAAATCGTAATTTAAATATCGAATTTATTGAACAACCTGTTCATGCGAAAGATTGGGATGGATTAAAGTACGTTAAAGATCATGTACAAACGCCTATTATGGCAGATGAAAGCATATTTACAGCGAGTGATGCATTGAAAATCGTGCAAGGAAGATATGCAGACTTAATCAATATTAAATTAATGAAGTGTGGTGGCATACGTGAAGCGTGGCGTATTGCCGATATCGCTGAAACAGCTGGAGTAAAATGTATGGTGGGAAGCATGATGGAATCTTCCATTTCTGTTAGCGCTGTAGCCCATTTAGCTGCTGCACATCCTAATATTCATTACTTCGATCTGGATGCACCGCTTTGGTTAATGGAAGAACCGGAAGGAATGACTTATTCTGGATCAAAGGTAAACCTTCAATCGACTGTGAATAGTAAATCTTAGGAGAAGAGACTAGTAAACTATCTTTTAAGGGGGATATTTATGAAAAAAGTAGGAACTGCATTTTTAACAACTTTATTTATATTTTCATCGTTTACATCAGCAAATGCTGAAGAGAAGAAAGATAGTAAGGCATTTATCGATGTATCTGCCGCAACACTTTGGACCGCGCCTGATTCATTACGACCAATTGATGTACCAAGCGCTACAAATCCAGTTGATTTATGGAAGTGGACGAAATCAATGACGCTTGATGAGAAACTGTGGTTAACAAATGCAAATAAATTAGAAACGCAAGCGCTATTAGGTCAAGAAGTAACGGTTGTTGATAAAAAAGGGGACTGGGTGAAAGTGTTAGTCCATGGTCAACCAACACCACGAAATGAAGAAGGGTATCCAGGATGGATGCCTGAAAAACAATTAACATATAATCAGGAATTTGCAGATAAAACAAACGAACCTTTCGTTTTAGTAACGAAACCGACAGCTATTTTATATATAAATCCTTCTGAAAAACATAAATCGCTCGAAGTGAGCTATAATACGCGACTGCCTTTACTTAGTGAAGATACAATTTCATACCGCGTATTGTTACCAAACGGGCAGAAAGCTTGGCTACGAAAAAATGACGGAACTGTTTATCGCTCCCAAAATGATATTCCAACTCCGGCGGCCGATGATTTAATAAACACAGGGAAAATGTTTTTAGGATTACCGTATATATGGGCTGGTACAAGTGGTTTTGGATTTGATTGCTCTGGATTTACACATACAATTTATAAATCGCACGGTATTACAATACCGCGGGATTCTGGTCCACAATCAAGAAATGGAGTTGCAGTTGATAAAGAACATTTACAAAAAGGAGATTTAATTTTCTTTGCACATGATCAGGGAAAAGGCAGTGTTCATCATGTAGGGATGTATATTGGTGACGGAAATATGATTCACTCACCAAGAGCGGAAAGATCAGTAGAGATTATACCGCTAAATACACCTGGATATATAGAAGAATACGCTGGTGCTCGTCGTTACTTACCTTAAAAAATAGAGGGGGTTTTCAAATGAAAAAAGTTGTTCGTTACTCATTAGTTAGTACCCTATTAGTTTCTTCAATTTTAGTTGGCTGTGCAAAAGAAAAAACAACGACAAAGCCGAAAGATGAGAAGAAAGTATTACAGTTACTTGAAACGGGTGAAATTCCTTCGTTAAATTCAGGGAAAGTAACAGATGCAGTATCATTTAACGTTTTAAATAACGTAATGGAAGGATTATTCCGCTTATCGAAAAATGATGAAGTGATTGAGGCTGGAGCACAAAAATATGAAGTGAGTAAAGATGGAAAAACATATACATTTCACTTACGTGACGCGAAATGGTCTAACGGAGATCCAGTAACAGCACAAGATTACGTATACGCTTGGAAGCAGCTTATTAATCCGGATACTGCTTCTCAATATGCATACATTGCATACGATGTGAAAAATGCGGAGAAAATAAATAAGAAACAACTAGGGTTAGAGGAATTAGGAGTGAAAGCGACGGATAATCAAACGTTCGTTGTAGAGTTAGAACATCCTGTACCGTATTTTACGAAACTACTTATTTTACCATCATTCTATCCAATTAACGAAAAATATGCGAAAGAACAAGGTGATAAATACGGATTAGAAGCAAATAAAGCAGTGTATAACGGGCCATTTACATTATCTGATTGGAAGCATGAAGCGAGCTTTACAATGAAGAAAAACGATAAGTATTGGGATAAAAAAGAAGTGAAGTTAGATGAAGTAAACTATCAAATTGTTAAAGAAATTTCAACTGCGGTAAATTTATATGAAACAGATAAAGTTGATAGGGCTGTCATTTCAACTGAATTCGTAGATAAATATAAAAATAATAAAGAGCTAAAACAATATACAGATCCGGTTATGTACTTCTTCCGATTCAATGAAAATGTACCGATTCTTAAAAATAAAAATGCAAGACTTGCGCTAAGTACAGTGTTTGATAAGAATGGACTTGCGACTTCATTTTTAAATGATGGTTCGGTTGCTGCTAACTATTACGTACCAAAAGGATTTTTAAAAGGTCCAGACAAAAAAGATTTTAGAAGTACAGCAGGTGAGTTTAATAAAATTGATGTAAAACAGGCGAAAGAATATTGGGAAAAGGCGAAGCAAGAGACAGGTACAAATGAAGTAACGCTTGAGTTATTAAACTATGACTTAGAAAACTTCAAAAAAGTAGGAGAATACATTAAAGAAGAGCTAGAGAAAAACTTACCAGGCTTAAAAGTAAATGTAAAATTACAACCACATACGCAAAAACTGGCGTTAGAGAAGAAGAAAGAATATGAAATGTCATTATCACGCTGGTTACCGGATTATCCAGATCCAATGACTTACTTAGAAGTATTCCTTTCTGGAAGCAGTGTGAACAATACAGAATATGCAAACCCAGAATATGATGCGTTAATTAAGAAGATTAAAACAGAATTAGGTAATGATGAAAAAGCTCGTTGGAAAGCAATGCAAGATGCTGAGAAAATGTTACTGGATGATGCAGTAATTGCACCGGTATTCCAGCGCGGGTTATCATACTTACAAAAGCCATATGTAAAAGATTTATATGTACATCAATTCGGTCCAGCTACAAGTTTAAAATGGGCTGATGTGCAGAAATAAAATTATGGAGAAACAGACTTCACATGTGTGATAGTCTGTTTTTTTAGTTAAAGTCGGGTAAATAGTACATGGTATAATGTACTAGTCTGTATAAAATTTTGGAGGGGAATAAAGTTTTATGTTTGTAGAAAAGAAAGTAATACATACCAAAAGGTTATTCATGAGAAAACCCATTATAGAAGATGTTGATCAATTTTATAGCATATTAAAGGAAGAAGTTGTTGGCAAATGGCTTGCTAAATCAAGAGGAATGTCAAAAGAAGAAGCAAATGATTATATCAGGAAACTTATATTACATTGGGAACAGCATAATTTTGGTGTATGGTTGTTATTCAATAGTGAATCAGGGAAGCTTTTAGGACATTGTGGTTTAAGAAAAGTAGATGAAACAGGCGAAATAGAAATTATGTATTTACTTGATCCGGAGTATTGGGGAAATGGATATGCGTCAGAAGCAGCAGAGGCTTCTATTCAATATGCAAAAGAGACGATGAATGTAAAAAGAATAATTGCTAGAGTAAAAGTAGTAAATGAAAATTCGAAAAAACTTTTACGAAAATTAGGTTTTACATATACTCATGATGTTGATCATAGTGGGCGCTTATTATCATACTTTGAACTCCAGACATCATTGGATGAATTATAGACATTTTCTATGTATTTTAACTGTTTAAAAATAAAATTATTACTAAAATTCTAGTGTGAAATTTATGTAGAATCTTGTATAATTAACGTGTTTCTATGGAAACATTTTCTTGTGCTATTTATATAGGACTTAATAGGACAAGGGAGGAAATACATACATGTATATAATAGATAAATAGAATGGAACATGTATAGAGAAAAAGGAGAAAAAGATGACGTGTCAAAAACAAGGGTTACAATTTAATAGCGAGAGAAAGAGGAATAACAGATGAAGATGAAGCATGCGTTTGGTCCCATAATTTTAGCGTGTGTGCTTTTTTTCATTATCATACTAATCCCATCGAAAAGTTTAGTATCACTTATTAGTGATAAGAAGGTAGAAGATGCGGCAACTTCCTTACAAAAAGAAAAATTACAAAGTGTTTTCTTACAACAAAAAATGTTAGAGAATTCGCAGTATTTACCGATGTACGGTTCATCTGAATTTTTACGAATGGATGCATATCATCCATCTAATTACTTCAAAGTGAATCCCGCAGGTTTTACGCCATATTTAATCGGGATTGGCGGTACACAAAGTTTAGCTCATATATTAAATATGACATCTACAATGGATGAATTAGAAGGTAAAAAGGTAGTCTTTGTTCTATCACCACAGTGGTTTACCAAAACTGGTGTATCACAAGGGGATTTTACTAATAATTTCTCCAAACAACAAGCATATCATTTTATTTTTAATGATGAAATAAATGTTGAAATGAAGAAGAAAATTGCGAAACGACTATTAGATTATAAAGTTGTTCAAGAAGATGATATATTAAAAAATTCATTACAGGGTATTGTATATAACGATACAAAACATAACATAAAAGCAGGTTTAGTCAAACCACTTGCTTATATGCATCGAAATATCTTAGATCATAGAGATTTATTTAACTCTATATTTAAGATTGAGCCGATGAAAGAAAAAACAAATATGGGATTACGTTCAATTTCTTGGGTAGATGCACGTAAACATGCGGAGGAAGAAGGGAAAGCGGAATCTACTACAAACGCATTCGGAATTGAAAATCCGTATTATTATAAGAATAATCTGAAGAAAAAACTAAAAGGTCTAAAAAACTTTAGAGCAAATGAATCGTATGAAGAATCACCAGAATATGATGACTTACAAATTGTTTTAGATATTTTTAAAGAGAAAAATGTTAAGCCACTCTTTATTTCTGTACCTGTAAATGGACCGTGGTATGATTACGCTGGTTTCCCTAAAGAACGCCGTGAAGTGTATTATAAAAAAGTTCGGGAACAAGTTGAGAAAGCAGGATACCCAGTAGTTGATTTTTCTGGCCATGAATATGATAAGTATTTCTTAAAAGATACAATTCATTTAGGTTGGAAAGGCTGGATTTACTTTGATGAAGCAGTGCAAAACTTTTATACTGAGAAATAAGTGTGGAGAAAAAGGAACGGCTATAAGCTGTTCCTTTTTTTAGTATAGAGGATTTTGATTTGGACAATTCGGAAAGACATGTATATCTTGAATTTGTCTAAAATCATAATGTTTCATTGCGAACTGTGCTTGATAAAGGTATTCATACACATATAATTGACCATCATGTGCTGAACATAATACACCAGAGGTTCCTTGCCCATTGATGAAGGAAATACCGATAGGGCGTCCGATTAAGAATGGTATTTTTTGTTGCCAATGCATAGGGGAACCACTCCTTTTTGAAATAATATACGAAATGAATGAGTGAATTGTTGCTTATCCATGTAATTATGGAGGCTTTTTATACAATTTCTAGAAGACATAAATATGAATGAATTATAAGTGGGAGAAAGGAAGGAATAATGGAGAAAGAAAATATTTTGGAAGAAAAGTTAAATTTAATAGAATGGTGTCAAACGTTGAAGGGATTAGCTGATGATATATGGTTTCAATCTTTTAAAAAAGATTCGTGGGCGATTGCGGATGTGATTTCACATTTTATCGTTTGGGATGTGTTATTAATAAAGCATAGAATTCCATACTTTAAATGTGGACAATGTGTACCAAATGTTCCAATAGATGTTGAGGAAATGAATAAGGGAGCAATAAAATATGCGAGATCTGGTATTTCAAAAAAAGAACTATTAAATCAATTTAGTGTTATTCGTAAACAATTAGTGGATGAAATTGAGCGAATTCCCACCCAATATTTTTATAATGACTACCAATTTGGCACTAAAAAAGTGAGATTAAATAATTACTTTTCATCATTCATTCAGCATGATTTAAATCATAAAGAAGAAATAATGCAATTTCTAATACATAATCAAACCTATAATAAAAACCGCTAACATTCGTAATGAATGAATAGCGGTTTTTTATTTATATTTTTACGCAAGATTTTTACGCTTTTTTGTCCATTTTTTTATAACGAAGTATAAAAGAATAAGTAAGACGCCACCAATTGCGAATGATTTCACATACGGTCCAGCAATATCATTAATATTCTCCCAATTTTCACCTAGTTTTTCACCTAAGTAAATGAAAATGATAGACCAAGGGATGATTGCGAGTGCTGTTAACGTAGTGAAACGTAGGAATGACATTTTTGTAATACCAGCAGGAATTGAAATCGCATGACGTACTACTGGAATAAAGCGTGCTGTAAAAATTACGCCAGTTCCGTAACGATTAAACCAATCCTCAGCAGCGTCTATTTGTTTTTTGTGAATAAAAATATATTTTCCGTAACGTTCTAAAATAGGGCGTCCACCGTATCGTCCAATCCAATAAATAAAGATTTGAGCAATAACACCGCCAATTGTACCAAATACAACTGCGCCTAAAAATGAGATACTACCATTAAATACTAAGTATCCCGCATAAGCAAGGACAATCTCACTTGGAATAATCTCAATCATAAGTCCAAGCATAATGCCCCAATAACCTAATCCTTCAAAAAATGTTAATACTGAATGAATAAAACTACTAACCATTGATGCACCTTCTAATTTATGAATTTTTGAATAGATGCGCCTTTATTTAATAACATAAAAGGTTCACTATATGTAGATTATACCTTATTTATATAGGGGATTGCTATTTCAATTCTTTTATGTCTCGCATAAGTATTATAGTAAAGCATATAAGCCCAGTTTTCATGAAGAAATAATGAAAAGATTATTAAAAATTTCTCATATTTCAATGATAATAGACTGAAAATTAAGTATAATAGTGAAGGTCTTTAATTTACAAAAATAGGAGGAGAACGTATGTATATTACAGATCCGATTTATGGACCAATATTTATTCAGGATAGATATATCCTTCAATTGATAGATACAAAAATATTTCAAAGATTGGCCTATATTAAACAACAAGGACATACTTATTTTTTACATGAGAATGCAATACATACGAGGGAAGAACATTCGATAGGTGTATATGTACTAGTAAATAAAGTGATAGAACATCTTACTGAGATTGGTGACATACATTTATCGGAATATGAACGAAAGCTAGTATCTACTGTAGCCCTTCTACACGATGTTGGACATGGTCCATATTCACATTGTTTTCAGCAAATATCGGGTGAAGATCATGGTGATTGGACGGTACGAATCATTCAAGAGGACGAAGAAATACGCACGATTTTAAATCAGACCCCTGGATTATTAGATGATGTAACGAAAGCTTTAACAGAAGATGGAGTTTTTTCAATTATAGATGAACTATTATTTAATTCATTAGGAATGGATCAATTAGATTTTTGGAATAGAGATTTATATTATTCTACGCTTGAATTAGAGGGCTTACGAATTGAAGAACTGATTGCTAGTATGCGTTTTATTAACGGTAAACTTGTAATTGAAGAATCGGGAATCCCTTTGATCGAACAACTAATGAAAATGAAAGAGGGACTTTATAATAATGGCTTTGGTCATCCGTTTGTAATAGGAAAAGATTTATTGTTGCAATCCATTTTTCAAAAGATAACTGAGAAAAATCTTAAGTTCTATACTACTGAATTACAAAATTTCTTTCATAAAGAAGAGGATTTATTAGTAGAGGACTTTCTCCCATTACAAGATGAAATGATTTTACATGAAATTCAGTGCTTTGCAAAATCAGAGGACAAACAATCAGTGGCGTTAATTCAGCTTTATTTTTCAGGTGCTAAAAGTTTATCATTTGAAAAAGGACTGGAGGGTGATTTTAAAAAGGAAAATACCAATTTAGCGGTAATAACTGAGAAAAAGGCATACAGTTCATATGTAGGTGGTATTTACGTTTTTAGTAAGGGGCAGTTAGATGATATTTTAGAAAAATCCTCTTTTATTCGAGAGATAGTAAGGTTACCTAAAAAAGAATATGTATATTCCATTTGAGTTGATTTAGAAACTTCAAAATACTTTGTGGGGAATAAACAATATAAATATTCTCTTATCACTTAGACAGGTACTTCACTTTCAAATAACGAATTATAATGTTAATGAAATTTTTATAGAAAATTAGCGTGATGAGGGTGAAAATATGAAAGAAGCATTATTAGAAAAGGCCTCATATCTACATAAAGCAGAATTAGAACAATTACATTTAGCTATATTAGTTTCCGAGAAAGCTCATGAAGGACAATTTCGTGTTTCGGGTGAGCCGTATATTACTCATCCATTTGCAGTTACAGAAATTTTGCTAGAGTGTAAGGCTGATATTATAACTTTAGTTGCAGCATTACTACATGATGTGGTAGAGGATACAGATTATACAATTGAGTATATACATGATATATTCGGTAAAAAAGTGGCTGATATTGTAGAAGGATTAACTAAAATTGATAAAAAACAAATCCCGAATAAAGAAGAGTATGAAGCAATAAATTTAAAGAAATTATTGTTAGCTACACATGGAGATATAAGAGTGGCTATTATAAAAGTGATAGATCGTCTACATAACATGAGAACTTTACAGGTGAAAGCTGTAAAGAAACAAGTTCCTTATGCAAATGAAACACTCAAAATTTTCGCTCCGATTTGTAAAAGGCTGGGGCTATTTCATATTCAACACGAGTTAGAAGATTTAGGTTTTTATTATCTTAATCATTCTAAATATAAAGGAATGAAAATGCTTTTACAAAATTATGTTAAGTTATTAGAGGATTTGTCTCAAAACATTATGCTAGATATAAAAAAAATTCTGAATCGAACTTTAATATTTGAAGTGGGCTATGAAGTCAGCCCTATTTATACAGCTTATTCTCGTCTCCAAGATATTCAAGACATTACAGCAGTGTCAAAAATAATCATCACGGTCTCAAGTAATTTAGACTGTTATAAAATATTAGGGATTATACATCAACTGTACAAACCAATTCCTCATCAATTTGAAGATAATGTAGCAATTGAAAATGATGTATTAAATAAATACTTAAAGACCAAAGTGGTGATCAATAACCATGAAATAGTGATATGTATTGAAACAAAAACAAATCAGGAGATACGATATAAAGGGGTATTTCATATTCTTACAAAAAGTATAACTGATAAGGAGATGCAAAATATAATTTATAAATTGATGGATCATTTTATTAAGACAAATGATCTAGTAACTCAAGATGCGATTGAATTTTATGATTTAGTATCATATGAACTATTCCAAGATAACATTGTTACATTTACTCCTAAGTTAGATTCCGTGAACTTACCGCAAGGTGCTACTATAATTGATTTTGCTTTCGCATTAAACCCTGAGATTGCTAAGTATATGTCAGGTGCTAAAATTAATGGTATAAATAAACCGATAACAACGAATGTTTCACATCTAGATATTGTTGAACTTGTGGTAACTGAAAACATAAGTAATGTAAGACAGGATTGGTTAAATTTTGCTAATAGCTCAAAAGCTCAAATTGAAATTTATAAAGAGTTACAATGTTGAAGGAATGAGATTTATCGAGAAAACCTGTTCGAAATTTAATAGAATGAAATGATCATTTTTGAATTAATGACAGGCGATTATTATTTTTCATAATTAATACCTAGAAAAACAAGCATCCACTTGCTCTAAATATATAAAAGGTAGATGCTTGTTTTCGTTATAAAAAAATAGAAGCATTTCTGCTCCTATTTTTTAAGGTTTCACATCTAAATTTTGTAAAAATAACGTTGCTGTTACGTAACGTTTCGCTAACATTTGTACATAAGCGGTATGTACAGAAAGTGTCGCAATAATAATGGCGTTCCGAATTGCTTCGCGTTGCTCGTTATTAATTTGATCGAACTTGCTTGCGATTTTATCAGCTCTTTCTTTCACGATATTTTCAATTGTATGGATTGTATCTGTTGCATTTAATTGTAAGCAATTCCCTTGATTGAGTTCTTCAAATAGGGAAGAGTATGCTCCATATAAATGAACAGGATTGATTAAGTCATCACTTCGATCGGCTGGGTCATTTACGATAAGGCGTAATAGCTTACGAATGGATTCAAAATCAAGTGCTGTTTTTAAATCTTCAACAATGAATAGTAAGGCAGCTTGTTCAATTGAATATTTTTTTCCTTTTTGAGGAGAGCCAATCATTTCTTTTATATCTCGTTTCACCCAGTTTTGCATGGCCGTTACTGAGAAACTTGTATTTTCAATCTGATTTCCAAGCGCAACTATTTCATTTAATGAAAAACCAACGTCTGTATCTTCAATCTTAATTAGTTTTTCAAAAATAGGTGAAAGTGCGGTAGTAATAAAAGCAGTTACGCTTTGTCCGCTTTCAATATCTTTTTTATGTGACTTTGCCCAAGCTTCTTGTAAAATACCGAGAGGCTTTTTCGTATTCCATCCTCTTAATGATAGAAGAAGGGTAGCCATTTCGTTTCGTGTGAGATGAAATGTTTCCATCTTTTCACCTCCAAAAATAATAAAAAGTTCTTATGAACTTATAATATGTTTTGTTTCATTTAAAGTCAATTCTGTTTTGCTTAATTTTTCCTTTGTCACCAAACTGTCGGAAGTAAATAATACTTGCATATTTCGACAAAAGTTCATATAATAAGTTCATAAGAACCTTTAAATGTTCTTAAAAATAAATCTATCATTCTGAATTTACTAGAAAGGTAGATTTCACATATATCTATATAAAAGGAGAATGGATATAATATGTTGAAAAAACTTGTAGCAATAATGACAGCATTCATGGTGATCTTTGGGGCTAGTAGCTTTATGTTCGTAGATCATGCGGCAGCGAAAAGTTACAAATCTGGTAAAAAATCATACACACCAAGTTCTGGTCAAAAGTCAAAAGTTGATTTGAACAAAAAAGATACTAACGTAAATTCACAAAAAACGACAACAGATTCAAAAACAAAAGCAACAAACACAGCACCAAAAAGTAATAAAGGAAGCTTTATGAAAGGTTTATTACTAGGTGGTCTTGGTGGTTTACTAATGGGTAGCTTATTTGCAAATATGGGAGCTCTTGGTTCTGTATTAGCGTTTATGGTAAATATGTTAGTAATGGCTGGTATCGTAATGTTAGCGGTTCGTGCATTTAAATACTTCAAAGATCAACGTAAGAAAAAGGCAGATGAAGTAGCATGGAAACAATAAAAATTTCTGAACAAGAATTAATAAATGCACTTTGCGTATATATCGCTGAAAAAAGACAAGTTGGTCCAGAAGAAGTTTTAGTTGAGCTAATGTATGATGATGAATATGGTTTCTCTGCAGAAGTAGAGGTAAATGGCCGTCAACAAATATTAATTCAAGCAAACTTAATTGAAGCACTACGCTTGTTACTTGACAGAGAATATAATGTCAATTCATTCGCAGCAAGATTACAACTTGAATTAGATGATGAAGAAGGCATTTACGCATTAGCGAAATTTAATAACTCAGATGAGTAGGAAAAAGAGCTGTTGAGAGTAATCTCAACAGCTCTTTTTAGTATGTGCATATGAAAGGGAATAATCACGCCAAATTTCATTCATTTTACGCCTACCGACATCAATCCTCGGGTTAAATTGAATGGCAGCTTGTTGACGTACGGTATGTACATGTTGGATTGCTTGTTGTAAGTGTTGTTCAACCGAATGGGATTTATTATTTACTTGTTTTACGATTGAATATCCAGCAACAGTTCCTTGTGCCATTGCGATTTTCCCGCTTTCAATGCCAGTTATATTGCCGGCTACAAATAAACCAGAAAGAGGGGTTTCCATTGTTTCGGAATGGATAGGAATGTGCCCGCCTAATTCTGGAATGTAACGGAAAGGACAGCCAGCTACAGCGGCTAGCTCAGCAAGAGGGTATAAGCCACCGGCAATACAAACGAAGTCTGCCTCATATATTTGTTCCGATCCAGTTATGATGTGTCCTTTCGTATCGATATTAGCAACACGTACACCTTCAACTTGCTCTGTTCCGATAATTTCAAGAGCTGCTTTTCGAAGGTGAAGAGGTGTGCCGTTTATTTTCATACCGTTATTTGGATAGAAGTTTAATCCAGCTTGTTTCGCCCAATTATATTTCATTAATCGACTACCTATACGTAATAAAGGTGACGGGGCAAGGTGGGCAGCGTGTAAGAGAGAGTTTAAAACTTCTTCGGGTTCTCCAGCTTTTTGACTTAATTCACTTTTTTCAGGAAGTACGATATGTTCCACTTTAATGCCCGCTAATTGTAATTCATTTAAGATAGCGAATGACAAAATGTTAGCACCAATAATTACTCCTTTTCTCCCAATTTGAACGCGATGAACATTTGTCATAACTTGAGCTGCTCCAATTGACATCACCCCAGGAAGTGTCCAACCAGGAAGGGGAATGGAGTACTCAGCAGCGCCAGTAGCAAGTAAAACGAACGGTGCTTCTAACGTACCGATATTCGTATGTACGAACCAAGAACTTTCATCTTTATCTAAATTATAGACAGAAATGCCGCATCGAATAGTAACTGAAAGTGATTTTGCTTCTTCGTGAAGTCGTTTTGATTCTTCTATTCCATTCCACCATTCTCCAGTAGGTTCTTGATGTAATTGTCCGAGCAACCTTCCGCCAGGCTTCACAAATTCATCAATAACAAGTACATTTAGTCCAAAACGAGCACAAGAGATGGAGGCTGATAAACCTGCTGGTCCAGCTCCGATAATAATGACATCGTTCATCGCTTTTTCACCATCTCTCTCACGATATTTGGATGCTGTTTACCACTATCAACAACCATATTTTTTTCTACAACAGTTAAGCATGCTCGTACGTTCGTTTGATTGTTTACTGTGACGCGGCATTCAGAACAATGTCCGATATTACAGTAAATACCTCGCGGCGTTCCGCTATCTTCATGCACTCTTAATGTTCTTATTCCGTTTGCAAGTAAAGCGGCCGCAATGGTTTCATGTTCATATGCTTCATATTGTTGTCCGTTAAATTGGAAAGTGATGCGCTTACTACTATTTAAACTCCCTAAAATGGGGTGATGTGTAATTCTACTCATTGATTTTCACCTACCGCTCCAAAGGTAACTGCGCGCACTGGTGGTTGATATTTTAATGGAATTTCATTAGTATTTACGTCGGGATTTGCACTTTCAATCATTCGATCTATCATCATTCTACATGTGCGGCCACCGCAAAATCCCATGCCAGCACGTGTTCTAAGTTTTAATTCTCTTGCCGAGCATTTATATTCAGCAATTGTCGATTGAAGTTGACCGTATGTAACTTCTTCACATCGACAAACAATTAAGTGATCTTTATTCGTCATATGAATTCCTCCTCTAGTTCGGTTTGCACAAATTATTATGCAAAAACTATGCCAAAATAGAGGAGAAAGGTTTATCTCGCTATTTTCCGGGTAGTAAGACCCGCACTGATTAAAGTTTCACTTTATTATAACCCAAGTTTTTTTAAACGATTATATAAAGTGGCCCTCGTAACGCCAAGCTGTTTCGCGCATTCTAACTTATTCCCATTCAAAATGCGTAAAGCCCTCTCAATGACTTTTTTCTCATGTTCATCCATCTCTTCTTGCAAAGAGAGGATTGTATTATTATTGCTGAGTAATAGGGAATGTGCCGTATGGTTGTCTAACGTTTCATTTGTATGAAATGGTAAATATTCTTGTTTTATAATACCGTCAGTCGCAAATACGACAAGTCTCTCAACAACGTTACGGAGCTCGCGAATATTACCTGGCCAATTGTAATGAAGTAGTTCATGCATAATGCTTGAAGGTAAGTCACGAATTGGTCTGTTATAGTTGATTGAAAAATCATTTAAGAAAGAGTATGTTAATTCGATAATATCTTCTCGTCTTTCGCGAAGCGGTGGAATATGCAAACTAACTACATTTAAACGATAGTATAAATCTTCTCGGAACGTGCCTTTTCTCATTTCTTCTTGTAAATCACGATTTGTAGCAGCGATAATGCGGAAATCAATATGAATCTCTTTTTCTCCACCAACACGGTAATACTTTCGTTCTTGTAGTACACGCAAAAGTTTTACCTGCATATCAAGCGGCATTTCTCCTATTTCATCAAGGAATAATGTACCGCCTTGCGCGAGCTCTATTTTACCTTTTTTTCCTTTACTATTTGCACCAGAAAAAGCCCCACGCTCATACCCGAATAATTCGCTTTCAAATAACGCCTCGGGAATTGCACCGCAGTTAATTGAAATGAAAGGTGCCTTAGTAGCTTCACTTGCTTCATGAATTGCTTTTGCAAATACTTCTTTTCCAACACCACTTTCGCCGAGTATTAAAACAGTTGATTTCACCGAACAAACCTTTCTAGCTAATTGTATTGTTCTTTGAATAACAGGGCTCTTTCCATTCATCGCAAGGAAAGGATCTGATTCATCTTTGTACTTTGCGACCTCTTGTTCTAAACGGTGCATTTCATGTGACATATTGAATAGTTTTTCGTTTAAAGCAACTTGATTTGTAACATCTGTTTCTGAAACGACCGCTCCAATAATTTCATCGTTATAATAAACTGGGTTTGAGTTAATTAATACGAATAAATCTGGACGAGGCTGATGGAACTGAGCGATTATGCTTTTACCGTCATGTAATGATTGCAAAATTTCCAAATCTTTATAGTCAAAAAAGCGAGTGATGGGTTGCCCAATAATTTCATTATGGTTGACTGAAAAGATCTTTTCGGCGCCATCTGTCCAAGTACGAACGCGTTCTTTATTATCGATGACTGTAACGGAAGAATCAGTTGTTTGTATTACTGCGTTATAAAAAGATTGTAGTTCATAGTAAGACTTAACAAGAAACGGAATGATTTGCTGGGCTGTTATACAGCATATAGGCACTTTATTTTCATTCATTATGATGACGACTATTTCATTGGAAAACATGTCAATTAAAGTGGTGAATGAGTCATCTTCATATATAACTGCACAGTTATATTTTTCTGTAGTAGAAGGGCGGTAATAAAATTTTTCTCCAACTTGCTCAATAGGTTGCATGCTGTATGTATGATCAATGGATAAAGTTTTTAGAAATTCTTTTATTGTGGGAAATGAGAATGCCATATTGTCCTCCTGTTATGTATAAAAATTTTGACAGTGATAAAAAAATAATACACCTATTTACGATAAATTTAAAATATTTTTACAAATAAAAATATTTTTTATAAAAAGTGTATATATGTAGAGTTGGCACGTCAATTGCATAAAAGAAAGTGAGGGAGTAAAAAGAAAGGAGGGGTGCTAAGTGAGGCACTGTGACGTTTTAATAATAGGCGGTGGTATTATTGGCTGTTCTATCGCTTATTACACATCAAAATACGGTAGAGACGTAACAATCATTGAAAAAGGAGAATTTGTCAGTGGGACGTCTTCACGGTGTGACGGGAATATTTTGGCTATTGATAAAGACCCAGGGTTTGATAGTCAAATGTCGTTAGTAAGTCAAAAATTGGTAACTGATTTAAGTGAAGAGTTAGAGCATTCATTTGAATATAGAGCACCAGGAAGTATTCTCGTATGTGAGTCGGACGAAGAAATGGAAGCAGCGCAGCAATGGGTGAATCGTCAAAAAGAAGTTGGTTTACCGTTTCGAATGCTTGATAGACAAGATATAAGAGAAGAATCGCCATTTTTTGCAGATGATTTATTAGGCGGGTTAGAATGCGCGACGGATTCGACTGTAAATCCGTATCTTCTTGCTTTTTCACTTCTTGAAGAATCGAAGAAATTTGGTACGAAAGCTTTTAATCATACGGAAGTAAAAGAAATGAAAAGAGAGCTAGACGGTTCCTTTATTGTAGAAACGACAAATGGGACGTTTACTGCGAAGCAAGTGGTAAACGCAGCCGGTGTGTGGGCTCCAAAAATCGGACAAATGTTGGATGTAAATATCCCGATTGAACCGAGGAAAGGGCATATTATTGTAGCCTCAAGACAACAATACGTTGGCTGTCGTAAAGTAATGGAATTTGGTTATTTAATTTCTAAATTTGGCGGGAAACGAAAAGTGGATGCTTTAACTGAAAAATATGGGGTAGCTCTTGTCTTTGAGCCGACAGAAAGCCAAAATTTTTTAATTGGTAGTAGTAGAGAATTTGTAGGGTTCCATACGAGAATTAATAACGACGTTATTAAATGTATTGCAAACAGAGCAATTCGTTTTTATCCGAAAATGGCGGATATGATGGTGATTCGTTCATATGCTGGATTACGCCCGTGGACAGAAGATCATTTACCAATTATTTCACGAGTGGAACATATCCCGAACTACTTTATAGCAGCGGGGCATGAAGGGGATGGCATTAGTCTTGCAGCTGTTACTGGGAAAGTGATTGAAGAATTATTAAATGAAAAAGAAACAATCATTCCTATTGAACCACTTCGTTTGAGTCGTTTTACAGAAAGGGTGTTAAACGGATGAGGTCACAAAGAGTCTTTACGACGATTGATACACATACGGGCGGGAATCCAACGAGAACATTGATTAGCGGACTGCCTAAGTTAATTGGAGAGACGATGGCAGAGAAGATGTTACATATGAAAAAGGAGTATGACTGGATTCGCAAATTGTTAATGAATGAGCCACGTGGTCATGATGTAATGTCAGGAGCACTATTAACAGATCCGTGTCATCCTGAAGCTGATATAGGTGTTATATACATAGAGACAGGTGGATATTTACCGATGTGTGGCCACGATACAATCGGTGTATGTACAGCTTTAGTTGAATCAGGTTTAATTCCAGTAGTTGAACCGGTTACTTCTTTAAAACTAGATACGCCAGCTGGCTTAGTTGAAGTAGATATTTCTGTTCAAGATGGGAAAGCGAAAGAAGTCTCATTTTGTAACATACCAGCTTTTTTACTGAAAAATATTTCTGTACACGTCGAAGAAATTGGAACTGTAGAGGCAGATATTGCGTATGGAGGGAATTTTTACGCCATTATCGATGCGAAGTCAGTAGGTCTAGAATTAATATCAGAAAACGCATCTACAATCATTGATAAAGCGATTCATATTAGAAATACAATTAATGAGAAATTTGAAATCATTCATCCAGAGTATTCGTTTATTAGAGGATTAACCCATGTGGAGTTTTATACAGATCCTACTCATGAAAGTGCGCATGTGAAAAATACAGTTGTTGTTCCGCCTGGAGGAATTGATCGATCTCCATGTGGTACAGGAACATCAGCGAAGTTAGCTGTATTATATGCTCATAAAAAAATTGACATCGATGAAGAATTTGTTCATGAGAGTATTGTAGGTTCTTTATTTAAAGGGTGTGTTATGAATACAACATATGTAGAAAATATTGAAGCTGTAGTAACGAAAATTACGGGATCAGCTTGGCTTATGGGTATGCACAGGTTTTTTTACAATGAAAAGGATCCACATAAAGAAGGCTTTTTGCTAATTCCGCCGATGGAACATGAAACGGAGGATGTAAAATGAACATTCAAAAAATGTATACAGCAGTAGACGTACACGTAAATGGCGAGGCATTTCGTGTGATTAAAGACGTACCATGCAAATACTACTATAGTTTGGAGCAATTAAACGAACAATTTTCAGGTGAATTAGCAGAAGAAATGAAGCTTTTATTAAATGAACCGCGTGGTTTTATCGGTTTAAATGGATGTATTGTCGTTCCTTCTATTCATACGGAAGTCGATGCAGCTGTATTATTTTTTAATCATGAAGGATCCATTCCGCTTCATTATGGAGGTATTGTCGCAGTCATAACGATGTTATTAGAAAGCGGGTATTTAAAAAAGAGAGAGACGAATCAATACAAAATCGAAACGTTATCTGGCATATTTTCAGTCGATGCGTATGTAGAGAATGATGAAGTTGTATCTGTTTCGTTTGAAAGCAAACTATGTTATATGATTGAGAAAAATTTAAAGGTTGGTAATATAAGTTACTCCCTCATACAGGCAGATAAAGTATATGCAGTTGTAGAAAAGGATACACATTCGCCAGCAATCTGTATTGAAAACATCTCTAAATTAAAAAAATGGGGTGAAGCGACACTTCAAGCTATACAAAAACAGTCATTAATAAAAAGACTTATTTTAGTAGATTCTATGCAAAAAGAAAAGAACCATATAAAGTCGATTACATTTCATGAAGATAACTTTATAGTACGTTCGCCGGGTTTTGTCTCTACTATAGTATCTTACGTACATGCATTATTTAAAAATGATTATATAACGGATAAACCTTTTAAAAATGAAAGTATATTTAATAGTTTTATAACAGTAGAAAAAGTGCAGAAGGAAGAGCTTGGATACATTTTTCGATTTGAAAGTAGAGGGTTTATTACAGGTATGCAAACGTTTATATTAGATCCTACTGATCCGTTTCCAACAGGCTTCTTATTAAAATAAAATGGTAAAGGGAGAGATAAAGATGCAAAAAATTCAAGGAGCATTTCCAGTATTAATAACACCAATGAATGAGTTTCAAGAGATTGATTGGAAAGGTGTAAAACAAAACGTAAACTACTTTATCGAGCAAAAAGTAGCTGGAATTATTATTAATGGCAGTACGGGAGAATTTGTTAGTTTATCAAAAGAAGAACGATTTAAAATGGTAGAAACTGTATTAAAAGAAGTTGATGGCCGTATTCCAGTTATTGTTGGAACTGCTGCGGAGACGACGAGAGAAACGATTGAATATACGAAACATGCAGAAGCACACGGAGCAGATTGTGCATTAATTATAAACTCGTATTATTGTAAACCAAAAGAAGAGGAAATCTATTTTCATTTTAAAGAAATCTCAAATGCTGTAAATATACCAATTATGTTATACAATAACCCGTTTACATCTGGTGTTGATATGAGTACAGAGCTCATGCTCCGTATAGGAAAAGAATGTGAAAATGTTACACATATTAAAGAATCTAGCGGAGATATTCGTAAAGCGAGAGATTTAGTAAGACAAGGCGAAGGTGCTTTTCAAGTCTTCTGTGGATCTGAAGATTTAGTTATGGAATCTTATTTAGTTGGTGCAACGGGATGGGTTTCAGTAGCAGGAAATATTGTTCCAGGTCTCGTTACGAAAATGTATGAGCATTTTCAAAATGGTGAATTAGAAAAAGCTTGGGAAATAAACGATGCTATTTTACCTCTTTGCGAGTTTCTTGAAGGGTCAGGAAAATATGTACAAATCGTTAAACGCTCAATGGAACTACACGGGCAAGTTGGGGGACCTTCTCGCTATCCAAGACTGGGATTAACTGAAGAAGAAAATCAAAAACTTCAAACGATAATTTCAAAAATTGCAGCTCATGCAGCTGTTTAATTAAGGAGGAGAGCATATATGTTAACGACGAACATTGAGCTGAGACCAAAAGTGAAAGCGTTTTTAAATGAAGAAATAAAAATGTTTATTAATGGTGAATTTATTCCTTCAATTAGCGGAAAGACATTTGAGACATACAATCCAGCAACTGAAGATGTTCTAGCTATCGTATGCGAAGCACAAGAAGAGGATATTGATATCGCAGTAAAAGCGGCAAGATCTGCATTTGAATCAGGACCTTGGGCAGAAATGACTACCGCTGAAAGAGCGCATCTTATTTATAAATTAGCAGACTTAATCGAAGAGCATGGAGAAGAATTAGCACAGTTAGAAGCTTTAGATAATGGGAAACCATATCAAGTAGCGCTGGATGATGATATTTCAGCGACTGTAGAAAATTATCGCTATTATGCAGGATGGGCTACAAAAATTATAGGGCAAACAATTCCGATTTCAAAAGATTACTTAAATTACACACGTCATGAGCCTGTTGGCGTTGTAGGTCAAATTATTCCTTGGAATTTTCCGCTCGTTATGTCTTCTTGGAAAATGGGAGCTGCACTAGCAACAGGTTGTACAATCGTATTAAAACCGGCAGAACAAACGCCTTTATCATTATTATATACAGCGAAACTCTTTAAAGAAGCAGGTTTTCCAAACGGTGTCGTAAACTTTGTGCCAGGTTTTGGCCCTGAAGCAGGAGCGGCAATCGTAAACCATCATGATATTGATAAGGTAGCCTTTACAGGTTCAACGGTTACGGGAAAATATATTATGCGTCAATCTGCAGAAACAATTAAACATGTAACGTTAGAACTTGGCGGTAAATCACCAAATATCATTTTAGAAGATGCTGATTTAGAAGAAGCGATTAACGGTGCATTCCAAGGCATTATGTATAATCACGGTCAAAATTGTAGTGCCGGATCTCGCGTATTCGTTCACCGAAAACATTACGAAACAGTCGTAAATGAACTAGTGAAAATGGCGAATAAAGTGAAACTTGGAGCAGGTATGGAGAAGGAAACAGAAATGGGTCCACTCGTATCTAAAAAACAACAAGAGCGTGTGCTACATTACATTGAACAAGGAAAAGCGGAAGGCGCTACTGTTGCTGCTGGTGGTGAACGTGCATTTGAAAAAGGTTATTTTGTACAGCCAACGGTATTCACCAATGTTACTGATGATATGACAATTGTTAAAGAAGAAATTTTTGGACCAGTTGTCGTTGTACTTCCTTTTGATTCAACAGAAGAGGTAATCGAAAGAGCGAATCGCTCTTCATACGGACTCGCTGCGGGCGTATGGACACAAAATATTAAAACAGGACATCAAGTTGCCAATAAATTAAAGGCAGGGACTGTATGGATTAATGATTATAACTTAGAAAATGCGGCGGCACCATTTGGTGGGTTTAAACAATCTGGTATCGGTCGTGAGTTAGGTTCATATGCGCTTGATAATTACACAGAAGTGAAAAGTGTTTGGGTAAATATAAAGTAATAGAGAATCTATCTGTTAATAAATAGAGGGATGAAATAATAAGAGATGCGGACAACTGGAAGGTTTAATAATAGTTGTCCGTTTTCTTATATATAAAATAGTTTTTAAAAGAATGATAAGGGGGATTTGGATGGAGCAATTAGTAGAGTGGTTAGTAGGGCAAGTGTGGAGTATCGGGTTAGTTGTTTTTGCATTAGGAGCAGGTGTGTATTTTACAATTGCAACTCGTTTTCTACAAATTCGTTATTTTAAAGAGATGATTAAATTATTATTTGAAGGGAAGAGCTCGGAGACGGGAATTTCATCTTTTCAAGCATTTTGTTTAGCTTTATCCGGTAGGGTCGGAATAGGTAATATTGCAGGGGTCGCGACAGCTATCGCTTTTGGCGGGCCAGGAGCTGTATTTTGGATGTGGGTAATGGCTCTTTTAGGAGCAGCTAGTGCATTTGTTGAATCAACATTATCTCAAGTGTATAAAAGTAAAGTTGGAAATGAATATCGCGGTGGTACACCATATTTCATCGAAAAAGGCTTGAAAATGAAATGGTTTGCAGTCATTGTAGCAGTCGTTGTAACACTTTCATATGGCGTTTTATTACCAGGTATTCAATCTAGTAGTATCGCAGTGGGGTTTGAAAACTCAAATGGCATTAGCAAATATATAACTGGTATATTGTTAGTCGTATTATTAGCAGCAATCATTTTTGGCGGTGTAAAGAGAATTGCGGGCGTTTCTCAAATGCTTGTTCCATTTATGGCAATTGGCTATGTAATTGTTACATGTATCGTATTAATTGCGAATGTAACAGAAATTCCAAGTATGTTCGCTTTAATTTTCTCTAGTGCTTTTGGTGTAAATGAAATGTTTGGCGGAATCGTCGGTGCAGCAATCGCATGGGGCGTAAAGCGCGCTGTATTCTCAAATGTTGCTGGTGTTGGAGAAGCGACATATAGCTCCGCTGCTGCTGAAGTATCCCATCCTGCAAAACAAGGGTTAGTTCAAGCGTTTTCTGTATATATCGATACAATTGTTGTATGTACAGCGACAGCTCTTATGATTTTAATAACAGGTATGTATAATGTTATACCTGAAGGAAAAAGCGCCATTGTAAAGAATATAGGGAATGTTGATGCAGGTCCAATCTATACACAACAAGCAGTTGAAACTGTTATGACAGGGTTTGGTCCAATATTTATTTCATTCGCAATCTTCTTCTTCGCGTTTACAACTTTACTTGCTTACTACTATATCGCTGAAACGACACTTACTTATTTAGATCGTGAGCTTAAACATAGCTGGTTAAAACCAGTTTTAAAAATTGGATTTTTAATTATGGTATACATCGGTAGCGTAGAATCGGCGTCACTTTTATGGAATCTTGGAGATTTAGGAATTGGTAGTATGGCATGGTTAAATCTAATCGCGATTCTACTATTAAGTAAAATTGCATTAAAAGTGTTAAAAGATTATGAATCACAGAAAAAAGAAGGGAAAGATCCAGTGTTTGATCCTAAAAATGTGGGAATTGAAGGTTTAACATTTTGGGAAGAGAGGAGTAAAGAGATTGAAAGGAAAAACTATAAAGAACAATCAGTAGTGGATGATAGTCTGAAATTGTAGTTTTAATAAACTGAATATTCACTCTAATTAATGAGGTATATTGCCTAATTTTCATCACATACTACAATAGGTACAGATAATTTGAATGGAGGTAATAATAAGATGGAACACGAACAACATAGTTCAGTAAATGACGTTCTACATCATTATAAAGAAGGTATCGGTAGTTTTACAAACCAAATTCCTGAAATTGCTGAAACATATAATGCATTCACGCAAGCTTGTTTTCAAGAGGGCGCTTTAACAAAAAGGGAAAAACAACTTATCGCATTAGGAATTAGTCTAGCAACGCAAGATGAATACTGTACAATTTATCATACAAAAGGTTGTCTTGATCAAGGGTGTTCAGATAAAGAAATTCTGGAAGCATGTGGTGTATCAGCAGCATTTGCTGGTGGAGCTGCAATGAGTCAAGCAGTAACATTAGTACAAGAGTGTTTAAGTGAACTGAAAAATCAAAAGCATTGAATATAAAAGAACGTTTTAAACTTTATGTTTAAAACGTTCTTTTACGTGAGATTGAATTTGAGTATAAAAATTACCTTGTATGTGATGTAATAAAGTAAGATTTTTAAAGTTAGTGGGAATGAGAAATCACAACTATTTATTTAGTTTTAAGATTTTCTAAAAAGCTTCAATTGTTTCATATAATCAATGGCCTTTGTTTTGTTCTTTTGTTTACATACATATTCGAATTCATTTTTATCCCTATAATAATTATTCATTATATCTTCTGTAAGAATTCCATCGGAAATAGCTTTTTTAATTGCACAGTGTGGTTCATTTGTATGAGAGCAGTTAGAAAATTTACATCTCTTAAATATCGCCTCAATATCTGCATATCCAAGATCAGAGTTATCCCCATGATTTATTAGGTCAAATCCTATTTTACTAATAATTAATCCCTCCACTTTTCAATGAGTGCTTTAGAAGTACACATACAAATTCTATCGTTTTTAAGTTGTATGTAATTCAATATTCCATATTTTTATAAATTGATTTCTCTACGTCAGGAAGAACGCTGTATATACTCTTACCGATTAAAGATTCTAATTTATTCTTAATTGTGTAGAAACCTTTCCAATGTAAAGAAGAATGAGAGGTTGTTCCATGTCGTAAACCAACTGAAATCAATCTTTTTTCAAGCGTAGTAAAGCCCTCTGCATCAGCAAGTGCGTCACAAAGGGTAATGACCTTATTGTATAAGTCGTAGTCACTATTTTCATTCAATATTTCAATTAATAGGCTTTTCATATAATCAGGAACAAGGCTCCACTCCGCTGCTATATCTAAATGCTCATTTTTACACGGGAATGAATGTGTCACGCAAATAATCGCGTTTCCTGTATACCCTAAATTATTCAAATACATATAACCATCATAGGAATGAATAACAGATTTAGTAAACCCTTTATATCTTCCTATATCATGCAGGAGGGCAGCATTATATGCTATGTCAGCATCTAGGTCGTACCCATTATTAATAAGTTCTACAACTATCTTTTCAGTTGCAAGGGCAACATTACATGAATGTTCGAACCACGGACCTGGGTTTTGTTCATATGCCCACTCGAGTAATTCCCTTGCGTATGTCCTATCTAATATATACTTCATATACGTATCCTTTCTCTAAAAAATTGTACCTTAAATAATTTCATCTTCGTATTTCGTTATTCCTTCTTTAAAAATTGGTACAATGAAACAAAAGGGGGATTAGTAATGCAAGATTTAGTAATTGAAGAGATTAAGCAAATAAAAGATGATATGGAAGAGCTTTCTGAACTATTAAAAACGGTTGTAGATGATGGGGCGTCAATTGGTTTTTTGCCTCCACTGGAACAAAAAGAATCAACGAAGTATTGGGAAGTCGTTTTAGCACCAGAAGTGATCTTGTATGTCGCTAAAATAAATAATGAAGTGGCAGGGAGTATTCAATTACATTTAGTTACAAAGCCTAATGGGATCCATAGGGCCGAAATTTGCAAGTTAATGACTCATCCAAACTTTAGACGTAATGGCATTGGACGTTTACTTATGCAAAAAGTAGAGGAACGAGCAAAGCAAGAAAACAGGTCTCTTTTAGTGTTAGATACGAGAGAAGGAGATCCTTCTAATAGATTGTATAAATCATTAGACTATCAAGAAGCTGGAAAAATACCAGATTACGCAATATCTCCAAATGGTAATTTAGATGCCACAGTTATTTATTATAAAATTATATAAGTTATATAAGTTGTGATTAAAAGGTTATCATGCTTAAAATAATAAATTCATTTAGTACATGAAATAAATGAATTTGAGAAAGTTTTTAGAGGGTTCTTTTAGTAATGTGCCTCGACTTATAATGGATGTAGAGAAGATGACTAGGCAACTATAGTTATTTTCGCTTTATTATGGGAAAGGGGATGACGGGATGAAAACGAAAGGTTTACAGAAGGTGAAGAAAGTCATATTAAGTGGTGGCATATTACTTACGGGATTGTTAACTTTCGGTTTTTCAGAAAAAGCTTCAGCTCACGGATATGTAGAATCACCAGCAAGCCGTTCTTATTTATGTAAGCAAGGGGTGAATGTAAATTGCGGTCCGATTCAATATGAGCCGCAAAGTGTAGAAGGAATAGGTGGATTCCCGCAATTAGGACCTTCTGATGGACAAATCGCAGGAGCTGGCCATTTTCCTGCTTTAGACGTTCAAACAGTTGATAGGTGGAAGAAAGTTACGTTAAACGGCGGGACGAATACATTCAAGTGGAAACTAACCGCACCTCATAGTACGAAAGAATGGAAATACTACATTACAAAAAAAGATTGGAATCCAAATAAACCATTATCACGATCTGATTTAGATTTAGTACCGTTTTATGTGAAAAATGACGGAGGAGCTAGACCAGGAACTTCCGTGACACATGAAGCAAATGTACCTACAGATAGAAATGGATATCACCTTATTTTAGCTGTTTGGGAAATTGCAGACACTGGGAATGCGTTTTATCAAGTTATAGATGTGAACCTTGTAAATACTGGTTTAGCATCAAATTTCGCGCTAAATCATGTAGTGCAAGTTCCTACATTGTTTTAAATGAAATATACATTTTGATCATCTAATTCATTTTAGATGATCTTTTTTACGCAAAACGATGAAAAATATAGAAGAAAGTGCAATTATTTATAAAAAATTATGCTTTAAATATTGTCATATTTGCTTCTTTAAGATATCCTTTTCATGAAGAGGTGGAAAACATGGAAAAAGTACTAGTTTTCGGGCATAAAAACCCAGATACAGATGCAATTTGTTCTGCAATTGCTTATGCAGAATTGAAAAAAGAATTAGGAATGAATGCTGAGCCTGTACGTTTAGGCGAAATCAGCGGTGAAACTCAATTTGCGTTAGACTATTTTAAAGTAGAAGGACCGCGTTTTGTTGAGACAGTTGCAAGCGAAGTGGACAACGTTATTTTAGTTGATCATAACGAGCGTCAACAAAGTGCTAACGATATCGAATCTGTTCGTGTGTTAGAAGTTATTGACCATCACCGTATTGCTAACTTTGAAACAAGCGATCCTATATACTACCGTTGTGAGCCAGTTGGTTGTACAGCTACAATCTTAAACAAAATGTACAAAGAAAACGGCGTTACAATTCGTAAAGAAGTTGCAGGTTTAATGTTATCTGCAATCATTTCAGATTCTTTACTATTCAAATCTCCAACTTGCACAGAGCAAGACGTAGCGGCAGCTCGTGAATTAGCGGATATCGCTGGTGTAGATGCTGATAGCTACGGCTTAGAAATGTTAAAAGCTGGTGCTGACTTAAGCGGAAAAACAATGGAGCAATTAATCTCTCTTGACGCTAAAGAATTCCAAATGGGTAATGCGAAAGTTGAAATCGCACAAGTAAACGCTGTTGATACAAACGACGTTCTTGTACATCAAGCGGAACTTGAAAAAGTTATCTCTGCAGTAGTAGAAGAAAAAGGTTTAGACCTATTCTTATTCGTTGTAACTGATATCTTAACTAACGATTCTGTCGGTCTTGCAATCGGTAAAGCAGCAAACGTTGTTGAGAAAGCATACAACGTATCTCTAGAAAACAACACTGCTACATTAAAAGGTGTTGTATCTCGTAAAAAACAAATCGTACCAGTACTAACAGAAGCATTCCAAGCTTAATATAATTGTGTATGGTTTAACAAAAAAAGGACAAGTAGTCAGATTGGCTACTTGTCCTTTTTTATCTCTAAAAAACAGAAAATTTAAAATAGGAGGATTGTGTATGTTTAATGATTTGGAGAGTAAATTACAGTCACTTTTAGAGCGGAAAATTACTTCTGTTTCAGAATTAGAGCGTTGGCTTTTAGAGGAACTGCGTGTAAACGCTGAAGTAGAAGAGGAGATAACAAGTAGTTTAATCGCCACGTATAGAGATACAAATGACAGAGATAAACGTAATTTACATATGTATAATCAAAATACAATTCAACCACTTTTAAAAAGCTACACTGCAAAATTTGACCAGAAATTTAGAGAGTGCCCGTTTTCCGACTTATTAAATGAGCAGAAATACGGATTTATGAAAAAAGAACGATTAGTGAAGAGTAAAATGTTTAATGAAAAGAACATTGCTCTTTCCATTAAAGAGCAAGAACTTATTACGAAATATAGAGAAATAATGTCTAACATATTTATTAATTGGGAAGGCGAGCAAAAGACGTATGCATTCATAAAAGCCAAGTTAGATAACCCCAATAGAGTTATTCGCGAAAAAGCTTGGTACGCTTTATGTGAAGCAAGAAGT
The DNA here is from genome assembly GCF_040459695.1 of Bacillus cereus group sp. RP37. Taxonomy (NCBI): domain Bacteria; kingdom Bacillati; phylum Bacillota; class Bacilli; order Caryophanales; family Bacillaceae; genus Bacillus; species Bacillus cereus group sp. RP37. Next base: position 2,642,443 of record NZ_JARVHP010000001.1, read on the forward strand.
GTAGTGAAAATAGAAATAGATTGTATTATGAATGAACTTATACAATTGCGGAATGAGATAGCTTTACATGCAGGATTTAATAATTATAGTAAATATGCTTTCAAACAAAAAAATAGAGATTATAGTATTGAAGAGTGTTATAAGCTTCATGAATCTATAGAAAAGTATGTTGTACCAATATGGGAACAGTTGGGAAGTCTTTCTAAAAAGAATCTCGGCGTAAAAAAATATCGCCCTTGGGATCTTACGCCATGTAAATTACCAAAAGCCCCATTCCAAAATGAAATTGATTTATTGGATGGGGTGGAAGAAATGTTTCGGACGACAGATTTATATTTTTATGAGAAATTTATTCATATAAGGAAAGCAGGATTCATTGATGTAGAAGAACGTGAAAATAAAGCGCCAGGAGCTGCTTGTTTTACCCTACCTTTTAGTAAAGAGGTTTTTGTGTATTCTAATTTTAGTCCATCATTCTATGCAATTAATGCACTCATACATGAAGTGGGGCATGCTTTTCATTTTTATAAACAATTTAACAATGATAGTAGCATGCAGGAAAGATATCTTCGCGAAGAGGTGGCTGAGCTTTATTCCCTCAGTCTGGAGTTGCTAGTAATGGATAAGCTCAATATCTTTTATAAGCAAGAGGAAGAATATAAAGAAGTGCAGCGCGTACAATTATATCGTGCTTTGTCTTTATTAATGTCGTCAATTGCAGGAGATGTATTCCAGCACTGGATCTATGCAAATCCAAACCATACACCAGAAGAACGAGATAAGAAATACGCTGAAATATGTAAAAGGTATCAATATTCATCCGTTGATATTGCAGGATTAGAGAATGAAATCGGCGCAGGCTGGTTAGAGTCATTTCACTTTGTCCAGTTTCCTTTTTATAAAATTGAATATGCAATTGCACAAATAGGAGCAATACAATTGTTTCAAATTTATCGGGAAGATCGAGAAAAAGCGATTGCTTTCTTTAAAGAGGGAGCTAGTTCAGATTGGAACCTACCTATACAAGAAATATATGAAAAAACAGGTGTTACGTTTGATTTTTCGGAAGGAAGGATAGAAAGTACAACAAGGGTTATTTTGGATCTGATTAGCGAATTAAAATAAGGATAGCATTAGCTATCCTTATAACTGTTTATTCGTAGATTTCTTCTTGTTTATATAAAATGTAATAATAGCCGCAATGATGAAAATAGGTATGGCATACGCTTGCCCAACAAACAACTTCCAGCCAACGTGATTATAGCCTTCAGATGCTGGAGCAATCATAGCGATTATGCAAACAATAATATAGAGTACTAGTGCAGGGATTATATTTTTCATATGTTCACCTCCTTTTCATAAAATCATCACATATATATTTATATAACACATTATAGATTGAGATAAGATATATGTATTTCTAATATTTATGTAAATAAAAGGGTTGTTTTTAAGTGGAATAGAATAGGTGTATGTAGAATGATATAGGGGTGTTACATATAATGAACAATATATTAAATCGAATAAAGAAAGATGTAAGTATAGAATTATTGAATACGCTATGGCCTGGTTTTAATAGGGCTGCATTTGCATTATATAATGATGAGTATGTGTATGTATTTCATCATCCTTTATTTTTGAAAGGTGATGATAAGTATGAGTATACCGTATTAAAGTGGGATGAACAATTTAAAGCTGATACATTTATACTATTCAAAGATTATCCGACTGCTATTGTGAATATGAATAGATATAAAGATTATGAAACTTTACTTGCGGTTGTGGTGCATGAACTTTTTCATTGTTATCAATATTTGAATAAAGAAAGGAGATTTCCAAATGAATCTATAGGATTTCAATATCCTATAACAGAAGAAAATATAGAATTGCGAAATAAAGAACGAATTTGTTTATATGATGCTGTTCATTGTAAGTCACAAGCTGAGAGAATTAATTATATTAAGCGATTTATTGAACTAAGAGAGCATAGAGCTAGTTTTATGAAAGAAGAGTTTATAACATATGAATGTATGGTTGAAAGCATAGAGGGGCCTGCTTGGTATGTTGAAATGAATGCATACAATTCAGTATGCAAAAAGGATGAAAGCGAAACATTACGAAAATATAGCGGGTTCATTTTAGATGTATATGAAGCTAATTGTAACATTAGAAAGAGCTGCTATAGCCCAGGAATGCTTTTATGTTTATTATTAGATGAAATCCTTCCTGAATGGAAAACGAGCTTCTTTAATAGTGATAAATCGTTATATGCCTTTTTAAAACAAAATATAAATGTGGATTTGAGTTTAAATAATGAAATTGTAATAAGTAAAGAAACGAAGCAAATCCTTCATTTTGTACAAAACGAAAGAGGTAAGGATATTAAGCAATTTTATGATGAAGAAGGGTATCATCTATATATTGTAGGGGATATAAAATTAAATTCGTTTAATCCAATGAATGTAAAGTTAAACGGAAATAAAGCATTACATAAAACTTTTTTAAGTGTAAGTATACATAATAAAACATATATGATAAATCAACCTGTTTTAGCATCTTTTGAAGAAGATTTTAAAAATATGACACAAGTTCATATCATAATGAATGAAAAACCGATAGAAACAAATAATGGTTGGAACGTAGTGGGAATTGGAGATATAGAAGCTGCGTATGAAGAAGTAGAGAGTTCTATATTTTTATATTTAAAAAGTTAGAAGTGAGGTAAGAAATAAAGATGAAAAGGTTATGCATAATTCCATGCGGAAAGAAGAAAATTTGGGATAAGTATTCAGATTACGGGCCGATGGAGGCAAAAGATGTATATATTAGCCCATTCGGAAAAGCATGTCAGGCGTATGCAACTATGTTTTTCGAGAATTGGGTTATCTTATCGGCGAAGCATGGATTTTTAGGACCAAATGATATTGTATTAGAAAACTATGATCTTGCGTTTGATTCAAAGAGTGATGAGATTATTAGTATGGAACAATTAAAACAACAGATGATTGAAAAGGACTTGCTTCAGTTTGATGAAATCGTTTTACTTGCAGGAAAGAAACATAAGAAAGTAGTGACACAATTATATCCAGAAGAAATCATTACGTATCCGTTAGCTGGGTGTAAAGGGATTGGGTATATGTTGCAGAGGTTGAAAGGGGCTGTGGGGGATGGGAAGGAATTATAGGTAACTAATGTATAATTAAGGTATGAAGATGGAGGTGATTAAGAGTGAAAAAAGTTTTCAAAAGTAATGTATCTAGCTTTGTTTGTATAGGTCTTGTGTTATTATTAATTGATTTTAATAACTTATCAATATTAGAATACATATTCTTAACAACGAGCACCCTTGCTTTTGTTGCATTTTTAGTGAACTTAGCAGTTACATACTATTGTGAGAGAGAAGAAAGAAAATATACATGAATGTAAAGCCCAAATATTGGGCTTTTTTCTATGTTGTATTTCCGTTGAATATGTAAGGAAGAATTGTTAAGGGTACTAAAATAACTTTTATAAAACGTAGAATATAGACTAGTAAACAAGCCGTTTTATACTTTCAAACATAGAATATGATGAATACTATTGAAGGGAGAGTCATATTCATGGGAAACAATTGTCGTTGTAGACAATCCCGGAATTGTAATAGATTTTGGGATGATCTAATGTTTGGAAGATGTAGACGTAGAGATTGTGATGATTGTGGTTGTAAACGTAAACGTCATTGTGATTGTGATGATTGCCGTTGCAATCGTAAGCGTGATGATGATGACGATAAGTGCCGCAAGTGGTAAATTTTTTTGAAAGAGTACTTAAAAGTAAGTACTCTTTTTGTATATGAAGCTTTTACATTCCATCTTGAATTAATTTTCTTTCAATTTCCCATGTATCTCGTTTTTTAATTTTTATAGCGATATTAGTTCCGCTAGATTCCTTATAAAAGATATATCCATTGTTTGCGTTCACATATGTCAATGGTTCACCTATGCAATCTTGTGAACAAGATGTATTAATTAGTTCGATTAAAGATAGTTCGCTCGGATCGGTTTTACTCGCATCTATAATCGTATCAACGTCTGTTTTACGATAACCTTGTAAGTTTACTTGGAACTTCTGTTCAATTTCACCTGTAATACTAGTATTCATTACTTCAACAGAATTTTTCTTTTCTTGAAGAAATCCGTTCTCATAAAGCAATTTTGTATATCCAATCCATCCGATTAAAACTAGCATGATAAACATACTAGATATTTTAAGTGTGCGAATCCGTTTACTAACAATCGTTTCTGAGTATTTCATCCAGTTTAATCCTCCAAGTGTTTTTAATTTAAAGTATGCTTGGATACATATATTTAGAAGAGGATGAAAGGTAACTAGTTCTGGATTCAAAAAAGAAAGCATCCGAAGTTAGATGCTTTCTTTTTTGGGTGTTTTTTGCTATCTGTTCGTTACTTGTTTCATAAGTGGTCTTATTTCTTTAACGGGTGGTTTTTTATCATAGGCATCAACATAAGAAAAGTAGTAATTTAAATTTCTGAGAAGTCCTTTTCCTATTTTAGCGCTTAAGAACGGAAATACTTGTCCAGTATAATCATCGAGAGATTTACAGTAATATTTTTCATCTAAATATATACTGTATTTACAAGTTAGTTCTACTAGTGAGTTACCTTCATCATCAAATACTTCCTTAGAATCAATAATGTCTATTAATGCGAATTTTTCATTCAGATAAACTTTTTTCTTTTTCTCGTGTTTATTTGTGAGGATAAATACGAGACCGATGGCGTTAATCAAACTATTTCCTCCTATAAAAAACGGATATTAATAAAATATATCGATATACGTTAAATGTAAAGAGGAGAGGTGAAATATCATTGATAGAAAGTTTCATAAGCCGATTTGTTTTTTCAAATCGGCTTATTCTTATTGAAACACTTGCGGGAATTGCTTTACGATTGCGTTTGTTATCATGTCGGCCATTTCTAATGCTTCTTTTTCAATTTTATCGTACAGTTTTACTCCTGCTTCATAATCTTTATTTAGGAAAGCAAGTGCTTCTGCTTTCGTAAGTGCTAAATGTTCATAAAACATTTTTCTAAATTCTTCTTTTTCTATATATGGGTTGATACTAGTTAGAAACGCCACTATTTCATCACCGTTAGCGTACCATTTTTTTCTATAGTGGCAGCTGCATTTTGGTCACCAGCTTTTGCGGCTTTGACAAGATCTGCTGCAATGACTAAGTGGTCTTTAATTAATGCACTATATTTTTTTACAGCATCCTCACCATAGAATGGTTCAAGTGATAGTCCCATATGTGTTGCATTTTGAAGAAGACGCCCAACTGTAACGTTAACGTCTGGTAAATTAAAGACAATACTTATAATAGCTAATCTCGTCCAAGCGACATGTTGTTCCCATAAAGAACGCATATAACCTTTTAAAAAGTTCTCGTTTTTACTAATTCGGTAATTACGTACAGATGTATCAAAGTGTACATAAGGGTTATGATAAGGGGAGTAATACGATTGCCAATAAGAATACATAAACGGTAACACTCCTTTGAACATGTATAACTCAAAGTATGATGGGAATTTATTTTTAGTTACGTGTCCTAGATTAATTTCAGAAATTGATATGGAAAAAGATGAAGAATTTTATTGTGGTATATATAAATAAAATGAATATAAAGTAAAAGAGGCTCTGCAAGGGAAGTTGCAGAGCCTCAAAAGGGTATTGCCGAGATGTCGGACTCGACTACGTAATATTATCATAAAATTCTTTTAAAAAAACCTGGTAAATGTGTCCAAATGAAAGTGGACCTTTAATAAAGTCAAAGGGATCCGCTTCCCGCAGCAGATCCCTTTAACTAGATAATGTTGATGAGCAAAAACTCATCTGGAGTACTTTTATAGTAACAAGTAAAATTCATTTTGTGTATTGAGAAAAAAGAATTACTTCATTAAATGTTAAGAACTTATAATTTACTTCTTGTCATTATCATCATTTGTTGTGAGGGGAGTATGGTTATAAAATGGAGAAAAGTCTTGCAAGCATATATAAAAGTGTACTGAAATATATATTAATCAAAAAAGACCTGCTTATATAAGCAGGTCAACATAAGGGGTTTATCCAACAGAATATTTCATATGATAATGACTGTATTGTAGTATGTCTATAAGGTTTATATTGAGAAAATTTTTGTGAATACTATATTTCGCACGTGGATTAACGTTTTAAAAGTTGAGAAAGAAAATGAAAAAGCTTTCTATAAGAAAATAATGGCTGATACTTAAAATACGATTCATATTTCCACGCATCATTATTCGAAAACTGGAGTTGGTTCGGTACTGTTTTCTGCTGGATGGAACTAGTATTATGATGCTTCATATATTAACCTCCTGAATTCATATGTATAAGATTAGTAGTATTCAAGGAAGAGTAATAAAATGTATGTTTATTTTGTAATCCTTTTTATATGTGCTGTAATTATGTTTTAAAAGTTATTAACATAATTAGGACCAAAAACACAGTGCAAATTAACCTCTAAAACGTAAAGAAGTATAAAATAATGAAAAAGCAGGCTGTTAGTCATGCATTCATCACTTTCATGACGCATAAGTGATGATATAATAGGAGTAGATGAAAGATATAGAAAAGCAGGTGACTCTTTTTTGTTTACAAAAGCACAAGAACTTTTAGCGTCTTATTTCGGTTATTCTTCATTCCGAAGAGGACAAGATGAAACAATTAAAAATGTATTAGATGGGAAAGATACAGTCTGTATTATGCCTACGGGTGGTGGTAAGTCAATTTGTTATCAAATTCCCGCATTAGTATTCGAAGGAACAACGTTAGTTATATCACCTTTAATATCACTTATGAAGGACCAAGTAGATACATTAGTGCAAAACGGTATTTCAGCTACTTATATTAATAGTTCTATTTCTATTACAGAAGCGAATCAACGAATTCAATTGGCAAAACAAGGACATTATAAGTTACTTTATGTGGCGCCGGAGCGTCTTGATTCAATGGAGTTTGTTGATCAACTTATGGATATGAAAATTCCAATGATTGCAATTGATGAGGCACACTGTATTTCGCAGTGGGGACATGATTTCCGTCCGAGTTATTTACATATACATCGCATATTAGATTATCTTCCAGAAAAGCCGCTCGTACTAGCATTAACTGCGACGGCAACACCACAAGTTCGTGAAGATATTTGCAACACGCTTGGAATTAATCAAGAAAATACGATTATGACAACGTTTGAGCGCGAAAACTTATCATTTTCTGTTATTAAAGGACAAGATCGTAATGCATATTTAGCGGATTATATTCGTCAAAATCAAAAAGAATCTGGGATTATATATGCAGCTACTAGAAAAGTAGTTGATCAATTGTATGAGGATTTAATGAAAGCGGGAGTATCTGTATCAAAATACCATGCTGGTATGAGTGATAACGATCGAAATGAGCAGCAAGAACTCTTTTTACGTGATGAAGTGAGTGTAATGGTAGCGACATCTGCATTCGGTATGGGGATTGATAAATCGAATATTCGTTACGTTATCCATTATCAACTGCCAAAAAATATGGAAAGTTATTACCAAGAAGCAGGACGTGCTGGCCGTGACGGATTAGATAGTGCATGTATATTGCTATATTCTTCTCAAGACGTGCAAGTACAGCGCTTTTTAATTGATCAATCGACCGGAGAATCTCGTTTTTCAAATGAACTTGAAAAACTGCAAAATATGACGGACTACTGTCATACAGAACAATGTTTACAATCATTTATTTTGCAATACTTTGGAGAAGAACCTAAAGAAGATTGTGGCCGCTGTGGTAATTGTACGGACGAACGCGAAAGTATCGATGTGACGAGAGAATCACAAATGGTTCTATCTTGTATGATTAGGACGAACCAACGATTCGGAAAACAAATGATTGCACAAGTACTAACTGGATCTAAAAATAAGAAAGTCATTGAATTTAATTTTCATACTTTGCCAACATACGGACTTTTATCAAATCGTAGTGTAAAAGAAGTCAGTGAATTTATTGAGTTTCTCATTTCAGATGAGTTAATTGCAGTTGAACATGGTACGTATCCAACATTAAAAGTAACGGAGAAAGGGAAAGAAGTGTTACTAGGTAAAGAGAATGTTTTACGTAAAGAACGAGTAGAGACAAGACAAATTGTTCAAGATCATCCTTTATTTGAAGTGCTTCGCGAAGTACGTAAAGAAATTGCGCAAGGAGAAGGTGTGCCTCCATTCGTTATTTTCTCTGACCAAACGTTGAAAGATATGTGCGCAAAAATGCCGCAAAGTGACTCTGAACTTTTAACTGTAAAAGGGATTGGCGAACATAAACTTGTGAAGTATGGTTCTCACTTCTTACAAGCAGTTCAGCACTTTATTGAGGAAAACCCAAACTATGCTGAAACAGTTAAAACAGAAGTGGTTACAGAGCGGAAAAAGTCAGGGAAAGCTTCAGCAAATTCTCATTTAGAAACGTATGAAATGTATAAACAAGGCATTGATTTAAATGAGATTGCAAAAGAACGTAACCTATCTAGACAAACAATTGAAAATCATTTAATTCGTTGTTTTGAAGATGGAATGGAAGTAGACTGGAACAGTTTTGTTCCTGCAGAATACGAACAGCTGATTGAAACTGCCGTGCAAAATGCTGATGGTGGTCTGAAATCGATTAAGGAACAACTTCCAAATGAAGTGAGTTACTTTATGATTCGTGCTTATTTACAAATTAGAAAGTAGTGACATGTAAAGGGGATAGGGATTTATGCATCACGTTTTTGTGTATGGCACGTTAAGAAAAGAGCAAACGAATGCTCATTTTATGCAAGGTGCAATATGCATCGCAGACGGAGCGTGGACGTATGGCAAATTATTTGATACAAACGAAGGCTATCCGGCGATGATTTATTCAAATGAAGAAAAGGTCTATGGTGAAGTTTATGAAGTAAATGATGAGATATTGCGTAAGTTAGATGAACTAGAAGAATATACAGGGAATGCGGAGACTGATTTATATTATCGAATCAAGCAAACAGTATATGCTGCTGATAGGGAAATAGAGGCATATGTATATATCGCTCAAGATAAAAAGATGATATTGAAAGTGATTGATTCTGGAGATTGGGTGGAGTATCAAAAAGAAAAATAAGAGTAACTAAAGAGTAGATAGTGGAATAATCCATTATCTATTTTTTATATTTAGACTTTTAAATTTCTTATTATTTTGATAAATTGTAAATATAGGGGAATAAAAAGGAGGGTTTTTCATGGGTGTCAGAAATTTAGTTTCTCACCTGTAGTAGAAAAATAACGTACAGGAGGAGAATAATAATGAACGAATTAAATGTAAAAGAATTTTATAAAAAACAATTTGAATTACTAAGTCATGATATAAATAATGAAAACTGGTTACAGGAAGTTGCTGAAGAAATTAAAGAGCAAGTGGGATATCCATTTCAGACGATGTTAGAACTAGGTGCTGGAAATGGCGGGTTTGCAAGAGCGATGTCAAATTTGGATGTAAAAATGACTACGGTTGAGCTTGTACCAGAGTTAGTTATGTTTGCTAAAGAACATTCTACTAAGGACATTGTGATTCATTGTGCTGACTTTTATAAAATTAACTTTGAAGAAAAGTTTGATGTTGTTAGTTATTTAGACGGATTTGGTGTAGGAACGGATGAAGAACAATTATTTTTATTAAAACGTATCCATAATTGGTTGAAAGATGATGGGTGTGCACTTATTGATATTTATCAACCTTTATATTGGGAAAAAGCAAATGGACAAGAAATGCCGATTGGCTCTGCAATGCGAAAGTATGAATATGATAGTGAAAATGCTAGAATGCTGGACCATTGGTGGGAAACGGATTCTTCAAATGATATTGTGACACAATCTTTACGTTGCTATACTATAGATGAGATTAGTAATTTATGTGCAGAGGCTCGTTTCAGTATAGTTGGGATTTTCCCAGGAGGAGCGTATGACTTTGAAGAGAGAAAATATAAAGAGCAAGTATCATTAAATGAATGTTTATCATATCGTATAAAAGTAAAAAAGAGTAAGGATTAACTCCTTACTCTTTTTTTGCTATTATAGTGTGAATAATTGACTGTTTTTCGTATTCATTGTCGTTCTTTTTTTATTCTTATGGATCTTAGTATGATCCCAATTCCAAGAAATAAAACAGTAGCAACGACTCCGCTAATAGGGTTTAACCAAAAATCACTGCGGTTGGTAAGTGTAATAATCCCTGTTATTGTAACTAAAACAGTGGGAACGGCGTCTTCAATTGCATGCATGATTACGCATGGCCATACTGACTTTGTAAGTCTATATATTTCAACATACATAATAGACCAAGAAACCATAAGTATACAGCCTAATAAAAGCATATTTAACCTTGAAATAGATTCAAAATATTCATTTGGTAAAAAGACTAAATAATAAGCGGCATGCCAAAGAGCCCAAACTAACCCAGAAATAATATAAATAAACCAATCGTTTAACTTTAGTTCAATCAGCTTTGGAGTTAAATAACCGCGCCAAGAAAACTCTTCAAAAATATTTTTAATAAAGTTACCAATAGTAGACATGAATATGAGTGAAAATAATGAGTGCATTTCAAAACTGGTTATGTTAGCTACTCCAAAAATAAGTGCTATGCTTATCGTTATTAATATAACGAATGGATAAATTAGTAATGCAACGAAATACCATTTAAAGTTTGCCTTCAAATTTAGTTTGATCCCAAAATCATTCCAATCTCGACCAATACTTCTAAGTAAAATACTTGCGAGAAAGGGTAATATTAGCCATAATCCCATACCTAAAGAGTTTCCGTCAGGCTGATCCGTTAGGAAAGAATCTAGAAATACCCCAATCCAACCACTTGCCAACACAATTAACACAAAAATAAGTAAGTGTAACTTTAGAGGCTTTCTTTTGGTGGTAGTCATTTTTAATAGACTCCTTTACTTTTGTTTTTGAATTTTGTAATCTTGGTTAATTTACAAATGAAATAATAGACAACTAGAAAAGAAGTTGGAGTGTATGTAAGGTGTAAAGCTCTTTTAATCGTATCTATTGAATGAATCACTTAATTATATGTGTAGTTGTATGATTTAGATGTTGTATATTCTTATAATGTAAAAACAGTATTTGAATTTCAATATTAGAAAGATAAAAGTAAGTTTTTTCGGAAAACTTAAATTAAAATTCTTGACTTTATAAATGGATTTTTAATACAATTGTATTTCGACTGAAAAATTAGAACGGACAGGAGGGAATCATCAAATGAACAGCATTTTTGACGAAGAGTTAAAAAGAATGAAAGATACGTTAAGTACGATGGATGATCAATTAGAACAGCTTGAAAAAATTCCAGTATATTATGGAGAAGATTTTAAAGAACAAATTCTTGAAAGTATGAGGGAGTCTAATAGACAAAATTTACGTATTGGTGTGCAAGAGCCATACTTTGGAAGATTAGATTTTCAGGAGGATGGTAAGGAAGATATTATACCGATTTACATCGGTAAAGTAGGTGTTTCAGATAAAGATACGATGAAACCGATTGTAATTGATTGGCGGGCACCTGTCGCAAGTATGTTTTATTCATTTACCGGTGGAGATGAATTAGCGTTTTATCAATCGCCAGACGGATTAGTAGAAGGTGATGTTTATTTAAAGCGAAACATCTCTATTCAAAAAAGAGAACTAGAACGTGTTGTTGATACATATGTAAAAGGAAATGAAGATGTCTCGCATGCCGATGATTTTCTTCTATATCGATTAGGTGAGAATAAAGATAATAAACTAAAGGATATTGTTTCGACGATACAATCGGAGCAAAATGATATTATTCGTGCGGAAAGAAACTTACCATTACTTATTCAAGGGGTTGCAGGAAGCGGAAAAACAACAATCGCTTTACATCGCCTTGCTTTTTTAATTTATGAATATCGTGAGCAATTAGAAGCTGAGAGAATGATTGTTTTCGCTCCGAATAGTCTGTTTTTAGACTATATTTCGAGTGTACTTCCTGAGTTAGGTGTAGGGAACATTAGTCAAACAACGTTTCCAGATTGGGCATTACGTACGTTAGATGATTCGGTGAAACTGAAGCAGACAGAAGAAAAGTTGAAAGAAGCATTTTCTATTAATCGTGATGAAGAAAAGGTTATGCTCGGTAAATTAAAAGGCACGCTGGAATTTAAGTCCTTTGTTGAAGAGAGAATGGTTCAATTTGAAAAAGAATTAGTACCAACAAGTGATTTTGAGGCATGGGACAAGGCGGTTATTCCGGTTGAAGATATTAAAAAATGGATGCAAGTGGAATATAAACATTATCCATTAAAGAAAAGAAGAGAAAGATTAGTCGGCCGAATGAAGCGCTGGATTGAAATTGAACTGAAAAAGTATGGAGAATCAAACGAGAAGAAATTACTAAAAAAAGAAGCGACAAAGAGATTGAACACTTATATGAAGTTTTGGCCGAAAATGAGCTCACTTGCACTATATAGTTCAATATTGAAAAGTAAAGAAATAATCAAAGTATTGCCCGAAGAACTTGTGAAAGAAACAGAAAAGAGTTGTCGTAAAAAAGAAGTGTATGTAGAAGATTTACCAGCTTTAATATACATACATCATCGTATTTCAGGAATTGAAATCGGACAAAAGTTTCATCACGTTGTTATCGATGAAGCACAAGATTTTTCGCCTTTCCAAGTCTATGTATTAAAAGAAATTACACTAGGTAATTCTTTCACTATATTAGGTGATTTATCTCAAGCAATTTATGATTATCAAGGAATTGAAGATTGGAGTGCTTTTAAAGAAGTATTCCAAGAAACAGGTTATTATGAACTGACGAGAAGTTATCGTTCTACAAAAGAAATTATCGAATTTGCGAATGAGATAATTAAAAATGCAGAGATTCCAGTTGGACTTGCAACGCCAGTTTTCCGTAGCGGGGAAGAAGTGAAAGTGATTCAAACAGAAGATCAATTCACTGAAATTATGAAGACTTTACAGCATCTACAAAATGAAGATGTGAAAACAATTGCAGTAATAGGAAGAACAGATGATGAATGCCGTGATATATATGAGAAGCTAACAAATGCAGGGTTGACTGTTAACGTCATTGAAGCAGATCAAAGTAAATATGAAGGCGGTATTTCGGTAGTACCTGTATACTTAGCGAAAGGGTTAGAATTTGATGCAGTACTTTTAATCGATGTTGATGAAGAACATTACAAAAATACAAAACACGATGCGAAGTTATTGTATGTCGGATGTACAAGGTCACTTCATGATTTATGGATTTTCCATAGCGGGGAAGCATCGCCTTTAATTAAAGGATTAAAATAAATAGTACATACAAGAGGCTTTTCTAGTAACAAAAAGAAGAACCTCTTGTTTTTCTATATAAAGACATGGAGAGAAAATAACTATGATAACAAAAGTAATAACAAAAAGAGATTGGGAAATCGCAAAGATAGATGGAGAAATTAATGAAGCTTCACTAAAAGAAGAGGGATTTATTCATTGCTCATTTTTAGAACAAGCGTTAAAAGTTGCTGAGAAACATTTTAGTCATGAAGAAGATGTTTTATTACTAACAATTAATCCATCCCTAATAAAAGCAAAAATAAAAAATGAACTTGCTTCTAACGGTCAAGAATATCCGCATGTATATGGAGTAATTCATATTGAGGCAATTGTAGATATTACCCCATTTACTAAAGAAAATGGAAAATTTATATTACAAGAGGTGCAAAATTAAGATTGTACTAGGCATTTAAATTAGCTAGAAAAGCACAAATTATATAGTTTGTGCTTTTTAATTGTCTATTTTTTGTAAATACTCATTGTTTTTATCACACTAATACTGTACGATACATAGTATAAAACATATACTGTATGACATATAGTAATGAAAATGAGGTGAGTGAATGGATGCTTTATTAAATTCGTTAATTACTGAACTAAGAAGAGGGACATTAACATTAGCGGTTTTAAGCCAATTAAGAATGCCGCAGTATGGGTATTCACTTGTCCAATTATTGGAGCAATCGGGGATTACAATTGATCAAAGTACTTTATATCCGCTACTTCGCCGATTAGAAAAGCAGGAGCTAGTGACGAGTAGTTGGGATAAAACGGAGAGTAGACCTCGTAAGTATTACGTTTTAAGTGAATACGGATTAGAGATATTTTTGCAGTTAAAAAAGGAATGGATAAAGGATTCGAAAGAACTTTATAACTTATTAAAGGAGGAGGACAAGAATGAACTTGATTGATATGTATGTCGAGGAAGTAGCGAAGAGATTACCTGAAAAAAATCGTGAAGATATTATTCTTGAACTACGGTCAACAATAGAGGATATGTTACCCGATGAGTATGATGAGGAAGATGTAAAGAGTGTCCTTGAAAAATTGGGAAGCCCAGTTTCATTGGCTAATGGGTATCTGGATAGACCGATGCATTTAATTGGACCACGTTATTTTGATGTATATACGACGTTATTAAAAATGATTATACCAATTGCAGCTGTTATCGCACTCATTGCAATGGTTGCAGAAAATTTTGTAGGATATAATGGTGAGCCAGCGGTATTAAATGTTATTTTAAATTTGATAGGTAAAGGAATTGGTGAAATTGTCGAAGTTAGTCTCCATGTATTTTTCTGGTTGACACTTGTATTTGCTGTTTTAGAAAGAACGGATAAAGAAAAGGATCCACAGCCATTAACAACAAGTTTAAAAAAATGGACGCCAGATGATTTGAAAAATATTTCGTATATCCCGAAGAAAAAGGCAATCTCAAAGTTCGAAGTATTTGGAAGCTTAATGTGGACGGCAATATGGGCTACACTTTACTTTTATGCGAACCATCTCGTTGGCGTATACCATGCTACGGAAAATGGATTGAAGTTTGTTACGCCGACGTTTAATCAAGATGTTTTACTTCAATATTGGCCAATCGTTGTTGTTATGATTGTTTTCGAAGTAGCTATATCTCTTTTTAAGCTAGTACAAGGACAATGGACGAAAAAGTTGGCAATAGGGAATGCTATTCTCCAAATAGCTGGAACAATAGTATTTATAATAATTGTAGTAAATTCAAATTTATTTACCGAAGGATTTATTACGTTTGTGGCAAATGTGTTTGCTACTTCTCCAGAGGAATTTAAAACGTGGTTAATAGGTGGAGGTATTCTCATTTACATTATATCTGCGGTATTAAATATATTTGATGGTTTCCGAAAAGCACGTATTCGTATGTAGGAGTGATATTAAAGAAGATATGCCTTATGAAAGGAAGAAAGCGATGATAAGGGAAGCAACAAAACAAGATGTAGCATATATTTTAGATATTTATAATGATGCCATACTGTATACAACAGCCGTATATACGTATAAACCTGTAACCCTTGAAAATAGAATAGATTGGTATGAACAAAAAAAGGCTGACGGTTATCCAATTTTAGTATATGAACTAGATAGTAAAGTAGTAGGATTTGCGACATTCGGGCCGTTTAGAGCTTGGCCTGCCTATAAATATTCAATTGAGCATTCTGTGTATGTTCATAAGGAATATAGAAAAAATAAGATAGGAACTTCTTTAATGAAGGCATTAATCACAGTTGCAAAAGAAAGGGAATATATGACCTTAATTGCTGGAATTGATGCAGAAAATGAGAAAAGCATTGCCTTACATGAAAACTATGGATTTGTTCATGCGGGGACGATTAAAAAGGCTGGTTATAAGTTTAATAAGTGGCTAGATTTAGCTTTTTATCAATTGGAGCTTTGTGGCCCTAAAAAACCTTTAGAAGAATAGAAATTTAGTATTTTAGGTAGCATGGAGTAATTCATGCTACCTTTTTCTTATTGTAATAGCCGATATAATCTGCTAAAAAGGGTTTTTATATTCTATATTGAATTATTAGAAGGTGATAAAACGATATGAAATGAGGAATGGAAATGGAAACTGTCATTCAAAAAATGAAAGAGATACAATCTGATCAAGTTGGGATATCTATTTATTCTACAAAAAGCAATCGTATAGTTGCTTCATATAATAGTGAATTAAATATTCCGTTAGCATCAGCAGCAAAAGTAGTAATTGAATTTGTAGTAGCTCAAATGGTGAAGGAAAATAAATGTAATTGGAATGATATACTTCATCATGTTAAATTTAATCCACATGAAGATAGTGCGCAGTTATATCCACATTTACAAGGAAGAAGTACTTTAACACTTAGTAAAGCAGTTGAAGTAATGATAGCATGTCATGATAGTTACGTTGCGCAGTCAGTTGTAATGTACTGTGGTGGATGGGATATTGTGCAAATGTATGCTCAAACGCACTTTTCGAAAATTCATATACAAGAGAATGCTAGAGATGAGAAAAATGTTGGAGAATTAAATGAAGTTCTTTCACTTTTAGTACAAATTTTTCAAGGGTATAAATCAGAAGCTGAATTATGGGAACCTATTATTAGCGGCATGGTAAGACAGCAAGGTGACTATGAAGGAATACATTCATATCACTTGGCTCATATGACAGGTGGACTACCCACAGCTACAATAAATATTGGTATAATAGGAATGTTTAACGAATTTCCCTTTCTTTATGTTATTGGGGGGAAAGATTTACCTAATCGACGTGGAAATAAAGAGGTGGATGAAGCTTTTGCAGTAGCTTTGAAGTACATATACAAAGAATATAGTCAAAGTATGCTAGGGGTGAGTAATTGAAAAGAAACTTAAAGACATCAACAATCATTATATTAATTTTAACAATTATCGCTTTGGAAGTTGGAATCGCGATTTACGATCATACTCTGTCAATAGATACCCTTTACTTTGCAGCGATACTTATTTGTATTGTATTGCTTTTTGGCACACGTGTTTCTGAAGAGAAAGAAAGTACATCGAAAGAGAGACGAAGAAAAACAGCTCTTATATTTTGGCCATCTATTTTATTGTCTATCGCTTGTTTTGCCGTTATTAGTTATATAAGAACAGGTTATGTCTCTGTGCCAGGGATAATTGGTTTTTCATGCTTTGTTACTTATGGTGGATTCGTATTTATAACTATTTTAAAGAGAAAAAGTAAAAATTAAAGATAGCTTACTAAGTTGAAAGGAAGAAATATATGAAACACATAGAGAATGGTACTCGCACTGAAGGAGAATACATAAAAAATAAAGTAATTCAATATAACATGTCTATTTTAACAGATGAAGAAAAACAGCCGATGGAACAAGTAAGTTTCGTAGTGAAAGATGAGAACGGAAAAATCTTTGGCGGTGTAACAGGAACAATGTATTTTTATCATCTTCACATAGATTTTTTATGGGTTGATGAATCGGTTCGTCATGATGGTTATGGCAGTCAACTGTTACATAAAATCGAAGACATCGCAAAGGAAAAAGGGTGTAGATTAATATTATTAGATTCATTTAGTTTTCAAGCACCAGAATTTTATAAAAAGTACGGCTACCGAGAATACGGTGTTGTTGAAGATTATCCTAAAGGACATAGTCAACATTTTTTAGAGAAGAGGTTATAGGAATCGTATTCGTCTTATATAAGAAAAGCGGATTTTAAAAGCATCACCAATACGATGATGCTTTTTTCTTTTGTTTATAGCAACTACTCAATCTGATGCAATTAGGAGAACAAATAGTGCGATTCCTATAACAAAGATTTTCCTTTTCATCGGAAATGAGGTGCTGTCTTTGTAGAAGACAGTTGTTGTATTTACTATGTGCACTAACAAATACTATTGAATTTTTAGGAGAAGAAGAGCAATCAGACGAGCTCTGAATATAATAATAAAGAAGGAGGTGTTAAGCAATGGGTTACATTGTAGATATTTCAAAATGGAACGGTGACATTAACTGGGATGTAGCCGCTCCACAACTAGATTTCGTAATCGCTAGGGTACAAGATGGATCAAATTATGTAGATCCTTTATATAAAAATTATGTCCAAGCAATGAAAACAAGAAATATTCCTTTTGGTAACTATGCATTCTGCCGCTTTATTTCAATTGCTGATGCGAAGAAGGAAGCACAAGATTTCTGGAATCGCGGTGATAAGAGTGCTACAGTTTGGGCTGCTGATGTAGAAGTGAAAACAATGGATGATATGAGAGCTGGTACACAAGCTTTTATCGATGAGTTACGCCGACTAGGTGCTAAGAAAGTTGGCTTATATGTTGGCCATCATGTATATGAGCCTTTCGGTATGGCGAACGTAAAAAGTGATTTTTTATGGATTCCTAGGTATGGCGGTAATAAGCCAGCATATCCTTGTGATATTTGGCAATACACTGAGACAGGTAATGTACCAGGTATCGGTAAATGTGATTTAAACCAATTGATAGGAAATAAGCCACTTTCTTGGTTTACTGAATCGGTACCAAAACAAGAAAACATACAAGCACAAGTTTCTAAGCAAAATATTATCCAATCTGGAGCCTTTTCACCTTATGAAACTCCAGATGTTATGGGAGCATTAACTTCTTTAAAAATGACTGCTACCTTCATTTTACAATCGGACGGTTTAACGTATTTTATTTCCGACCCAACTAGCGATGCACAATTAAACGGTATGAAAGGTTGGCTTGATCGAAAAGGTTGGTGGTATGAAGTTAAATGAAAATGAGGGCCGCCCTATTGGGTGGCTTTAATCATTATTCAACTCAATATATTACGTGTTATTGTTAATATAGAAGAAATATGAAAGGAACTGTTTATATTGCAATTGTAAAATCGATATTATAAATTAATTTTATGAAGGTTTTTTATAACAGGTTGGATTCTATAGCTTTATATTGAAAGAAGTAAAGTAAGACAAAGTATATATAATGAGCAATTTGATGGGAGAAGGAAAATGTACACGTATAAATTGCAACATGAACAACAAATTTCCGAAGAAAAAATAAAAAAACTTTATGTCTCTGTAGGTTGGTGGCCAGAAAGAAAAGAAATCGATATTCAAAAAATGTTAAATAATAGTATAGCAATTGGGGTATGGGAAGAAAATGAATTGATCGGATTTGCTAGAGTTGTTTCTGATGGTGTTTTTCGAGCGTACATAGAAGATGTTGTCGTACATGAGAGTGTAAGAAATAAAGGTATTGGAGAGAGGATGCTTACAATTTTACTTCAAGAGATATCTCACATTCATATTGTTAGTTTATTTTGCGGAGAGAAACTAATAAAGTTTTATGGTGAACAGCAATTTCAAGTGACAAAGCAAATTGTAATGCATCGTAATCAAATAGTGAAAGAATAAGAGGTGACAATTAGAATGAATGCAACAAAAATGTATTGTTTATCAAAAAGAAATGCGACAGAAGATTCTCCAGATGGTTGGAATGCAACATGTATGAGGCTTAATAATAAAATATTTGCGATAGTAAACCATGAAGAAGGAGAAAAAGCTGCGATTACATTAAAATGTGATCCAGAACTTGCACTAAGATTAAGAGAAGACTTCCCAGAAACCATAATTCCTGGTTATCATATGAATAAAAAGCATTGGAATACAGTGTATATACAAAAGGATGTAGAGCAGGAGCAAATTAATAAAATGATTGATTGGTCGTATGATTTAGTACTACAATCATTTTCAAAGAAAAAGCAGCAAGAGTTATTAGATTAATATGTATGAGGGGTGGATATATTGAAAGACACGATCAAAGACACATATGATAAATTAGCGAGTACATATAAAGAAAATCTAGATTTGGCAAATCCATATAACAGCTATTATGAAAGACCAGCGATGATGGAGATGATTCCAAAGAAATTAGAAGGGAAGAGTATACTAGATGCTGGATGTGCAGCTGGATGGTATACTTCTCAATTTGTAGAAAGAGGAGCAAATGTTATTGCAATTGACGTAAGTTCTGAAATGGTAAAAGCTGCAAAGGAAAGTACGGGTGATAAAGCAATGTTTCTTTGTCATGACTTGCAAGAAGTATTACCATTTGAAGATAATACTTTTGATGTTATTGTAAGTTCGTTAACGCTTCATTACTTAGAAAATTGGAATCAAGTATTTCAGGAGTTTCGCCGAGTATTGAAGCCAGGTGGAGAATTTATATACTCCATACATCATCCTTTTATGGATTTTACAAAGTTTACTTGTGAAAATTATTTCGAAAAACAATTAATAGTAGATACGTGGGTTAAACCAAACATTACAATTGAAGTTGAATTTTTTAGAAGGTCACTCCAAGACGTAATTAATGAAACAACAAATTATTTTATGTTAGAAAAAATGGTGGAACCGAGGCCAGTTGAAAAGATGAAAGAAGTAAATGAAAAATCTTATCACTACTTAAATACAAATCCACATTTTCTTATTATGAAAGCCATTAAAAAATAGCTAGTAAAATGATTATATTTTACTAGCTATTTTGCAGTTTTAAATGATGAATTAGGAGTTTTGAAATGAATACGAAACGAAATAGATTACTATACGCAATGTTTACTATCATTGTTATTATTTTAGGACTTAGTTCAAGAAAGTTTGCTTTTGCACTGCCGGCTCTATTAAATGATTATTTAGGCGATGCTTTATGGGCACTCATGATTTTTACAGGGTTCGGATTTGTATTTCCTAAAATAGAAACGAAGAAATTAGCTTTTATAAGTTTGCTGTTTTGTTATGCGATTGAAATAAGCCAATTATATCATGCCGAATGGATAGATAGCATTCGTACAACGACTTTAGGTGGACTCGTATTAGGCTACGGATTTTTGTGGAGTGATTTAGTAGCTTATACAATTGGTGTTGGGATTGGAATGTTTTGTGAGTTGGTGTTACGGAAGAAATAAAAGATATAAAAAGGGGTATTTATGAAAAAAATAATATTAATAGGTTCTGGTGGTTCAGGAAAATCTACATTAGCAAGACAGTTAGGAAATAAACTAAATATTAAGGTGCATCATCTTGATGCACTATTCTGGAAACCGAATTGGGAAGGTGTACCGAAAGAAGAGCAAAGAATAGTCCAAAATGAATTAGTTAAAGAAGATGAGTGGATTATTGATGGGAATTATGGCGGGACAATGGACATAAGAATGAACGCAGCTGATACAATCATCTTTCTTGATATTCATAGAACAATATGTGTTTATCGTGCTTTTAAAAGGGTTATACAATATCGGAATAAAACAAGACCGGATATGGGCGCGGGATGTGAAGAAAGGTTTGACTTGCAATTTTTCAAATGGATATGGGAATACCCTAAAATGAAACGACCTTCAATTTTAAAGAGGCTAAATCAATTGAGTAAGGATACAAATGTTATTATTTTAAAATCTTCAAATGAAGTAAAATTATTTTTAAAGAAGTACGATACCATAAATAGTTAGATTGTAAAAAGAAGTAACGTGGGGGGATAGGATTGAATAGATTCATTGGCCCGGTTGATTCTAATATGGTGAAAATTCCAGCAGGAAAAGTAGAATTAAGAGATGATCGAATAAAAAAAGAATGGCAAGTTCAAGTTAAACCGTTTCTTCTTGCAAAATATGTTGTAACGGTGGAATTATATGATGCGATTACGAATCTTACACCAAATTTATTGAAAGATAAAAATAAACCAGCTGTAAATATCTCATGGAATGATGCCATTATGTTTTGTAATTTACTTTCAAAAAAAGTGGGATTAAAAGAATATTATTCTATTATTGATGGTGGGCAAATTGTTAGTTGTAATGTAGATTCAAATGGCTACCGATTACCTTCAGAAGCAGAGTGGCAATATGCGTGTAAAGCAGGAACGACTGGATACATATATGGAGAACTGAAAGAGATTGCTTGGTATAATGAAAATTCAGGTGGACGTATTCATGAGGTCGGAAAAAAGGAACCGAATGCATGGGGCTTGTATGATATGTTAGGAAATGTTTGGGAATGGTGCTATGATTTGTATGATGAAAAGGTATATGGATCATACCGGATTTTTCGAGGCGGTAGCTGGGCTGAAGCAGCTAGAGGTTGCGGTGCGACTTGTCGTCGCCGTAGTCATCCTACATTTCATATAGATGACCTTGGGTTTAGGCTCGCTAGGTCCATTTAGAAGAATAAGACCAAATACCTGTAATCTTAATGACAACATAGAAAAGATTTAAATTAAGGAGTGTTTAAAGTGGCACGTGTTTTATTCATTAATACTGGATCAGAAGGACATATAAATCCAACATTACAATTTGTAGAAGAATTAGTTTCACGTGGGGAAGAGGTAATTTATTTTTCAATTGAATCTTTTAGAGAGCGTATTGAGAAGACGGGTGCTACTGTACGAACAATTGACGAGCAAAAGTTTATAAAAGCTTTTCTTTCCGGTGGTCGAAATTACTTACTAGAGAGAATAAATGGTCTTTTACATACGGCAGATGTTATTATACCAAATGTTCTGGAACAAATTGAAGGCGAACATTTTGATTACATCATTCATGATTCAATGTTTGGCTGTGGACATATAATTGCTCAAATTCTAAAGCTTCCAGCAATAAATTCATGCACATCGTTTGCACAGGATGAAAAATCATTTGAACAAATGTTAGACTACCTTTCGAAAAATATCCCAGCGGAGGTTCATGAGAGAATACAAAATGATTTTCAAAATTTAATAAAAGAAATTATGGAAAAATATAGTGTTAAAATAAACTCACCGTATGAAGTTTTCTGTAATCCAGCGCCACTTACTATTGTGTATACAATTAAAGAGTTCCAACCTTTTGGAGATATGTTTGATGAGATATATAAATTTATAGGTCCATCTATCTCTACACAAGTGAAAAATGAAGCCTTTGATTTTACTTCAATTGAAGAAAAAAGCCCGATTTACATTTCACTAGGCACTGTTTTTAATGATGCACTTGATTTTTATAAACTTTGTATGAAGGCGTTTGAGAATAGTGATCATACAATTGTGATGTCTATTGGTAATAAAACAAAAATAAGTGATTTGGGTAATATTCCTAAAAACTTCATTGTAAAAAACTACGTACCACAAGCAAAACTACTTACATATACAAAGTTATTTATTACACATGGTGGGATGAATAGTACACATGAAGGACTTTATAACGGGATTCCACTCATTGTAATTCCACAAAGTGCAGATCAGCCAGTTATCGCAAAGCAAGTGGAGAATCTCGGAGCTGGGATTAAGTTGCACATGAAAGAACTAACTGAGGAACAACTACGTGAAAGTGTAGAACTTGTATTAAATAATCCTTCATATAAAGAAGCTGCTTTGAATTTGAAGGGGTCTTTCCAAAAATCTGGTGGCTATAAGCAAGCCGTTGATGAGATTTTTACATTTATAGGTCAGTAATAAATAGAAGATTATACATGAGAAGAGTGTCTATATGAAATGATATAGACACTCTTCTGTTTTATGTAGCGAAGAATCAATTTTATTGAAAGGTTAAATATTCATTTTTATAAATTCAGGCCATAGTTTTACGTGTTAGTAATGCTTTCACAGTTTCTGCACAACTTCTGCACGTATTTTGGTGATTTCTATGTCATTATATATTCATTAAGTGAAATATTTCACATAAAAAGAAATATATTTTCACTGCGGTGTATGCATAACTAACACATACATCGATATAAGATTGTCTCTTGTTATTCTTTTACATCAAAGCCCACATTACACTACAAAGTATAACAAGAAGGGGACAGGAATATGAATAATCGATTTTTAAAACAACTACAAAACATGAAAATGAACAAAAAAAGTCTAGGAGCTGTTGCGTTAACAGCTGGAATTATTGGCACGACACTTATTCCTCAAAACGCATACGCGCACGGTTTTGTTGAAAAGCCTGGTAGCCGATCTGCTTTATGTAGTCCAACCTATGGTGCACTAAATGTAAACTGTGGAAGTGTTATGTATGAACCGCAAAGTTTAGAAGCTCTAAAAGGGTTCCCGCAAAGTGGCCCGGTTGATGGGCAAATCGCTTCTGCAGGTGGTAAATTTGGTGGTATTTTAGATCAACAAACAGCCGATCGTTGGTTTGAAAATACAATCACAGGCGGGGAAAATACATTTACTTGGAAGTATACAGCGCCTCATTTAACGAGTAAATGGCATTACTATATTACAAAAAAAGGATGGAATCCAAATAAAGCGCTCACAAGAGCAGATTTTGAACCAATTGGAACTGTACAACATGATGGTTCGGCAGCCTCAAATAATTTAACTCACAAAATCAATGTACCTACTGATCGTAGTGGATATCATGTGATTTTAGCAGTATGGGATGTAGCTGATACAGCAAATGCATTTTATAATGTAATTGATGTTAATCTCATCAATGATGTGAAACCAGATACAGAAACTCCAAGTATTCCAAATGGAATTCAGGCACAAAAAGTAACAGCAAATAGTATAGAACTAGCATGGAACGCTTCTACGGATAATGTAGGGGTAAAAGGATATCAAATCTTCCGTAACGGAGAGGTGATTGACACAGTACCAGGCACTCATTTTATTGATAAAAAATTACAACCAAGTACAGAATATTCTTATACTGTAAAAGCGATTGACACAGCTGGAAATGTCTCGAAAGAAAGTGCAGCGCTCACAGTTAAAACGACAGTTGAGGCTCCTGATACAGAAGCACCAACACAACCAAAAGGATTACATAGTATGGGAACAACAGCTTCAAGTGTGGATCTAATGTGGAGTCCTTCTGACGATAATATTGGTGTAGACCATTACGATATTTATAGAGAAACAGAAGGATCAATGAAAAAGATTGCAACATCCAATACAACATCTTATATGGATAAAAATTTACTCCCTAATACTACTTATAAATATGTAGTGAAAGCTGTTGATGTAGCTGGAAATGAATCTGTACAGAGTGATATATTCACAATTACTACAAAAACTGAAAGCGCTTCATATGAAGAGTGGGATGCAAAGAAAGCATATGAAAAGGGCGATAGAGTTCTACACGAGGGAAAAGTATATGAAGCAGTCCAGAGTTATAAAGGAAATGGGGATCCAAACTGGATTTATGCCTTATCATTATGGAAAACAATATAAGTTTTACCTAGGTATGAACTAAGAGATAAAGGGCTTTGATGCAAAAGGAAATCTTGAGAATTCACTTTTCTATTAATAAAAAGGGTAGTATATGACTACATAAAGTAGTTTCATATACTACCCTTTTTATTATGATAACATTTTCGTCATAAGTATATGTGGAATACCATCTTCCATAAATACATCCGAAGAAGTTTGATAACCTAGTTTTTTATAAAATCCTTCAGCTTGTGTTTGACCGTGCAGTTTTACTTTTGTAGCATCTTTGTTGCGTGCAATCTCTTCCAACGCTTGAATAATTACTTTTCCTAATCCGTATTTACGATAGTCTTTTAAAATACAAATGCGTTCTAATTTTCCAGCGCCGTCTACAAATCGTATACGACCTGTACCTATAGGAAGATCGTTATAATAAACTAAAATATGTTTACATTTCTCACCGATTTCATCAAAGGTATCGAATTCATCTTCAAGAGGGACATTTTGTTCTTTTACAAATACTTCTTTTCGAATATGAAAGGCAGTTTCTAAATCTGTAAGTTCTGTTATGAGTTGGGAGTGCAAATTGTTCAGCCCTTTCTAGTGTGATGTGCTTTTGTTTTCATAGTATATCATAATGATACGCAATAAAGAGAAAATATAAAAAGCTGACTGTAAGAGTCAGCTTTCATTATAATTCCTTTATCCCATTTTTTGTTCCAACAATTGCCTTACTAGTCATATTAACAAACAATCCCGTTTCAACTACACCTGTAATCATTTTTAATTGAGTGTGTATATTGGCAGGATTAGATATGTTATGAGGGAATACACAATCAATAATCACGTTATTGTTATCGGTTATAAATGTTTCATTATTTTTTAAACGTAACGTTGTTTGACAACCTAAAGATTGAATTTTCCTTTCGGTTTGTTTCCATGAAAAAGGTATAATTTCAACAGGTAATGGAAAAGTACCTAAACGGGTCACAACTTTTGATTCATCAACAATAATTATTAGTTCTTTAGAGGAGGAAGCAACAATTTTTTCGCGAAGTAATGCACCACCGCCACCTTTGATAAGCTGTAAATTAGAATCAATTTCATCCGCTCCATCAATTGTAAGATCAAGACTTTGTACGTCGTTTAACGAAATCAGGGGGATATTTAGTTGCTGTGCTAATGCTTCAGTTTTCTTTGATGTCGGTACAGCTTGAAATGATAGTCCTTCTTTGACACGTTCACCTAATTTTTGTATCGCCCAGTACACGGTAGAACCTGTTCCAAGCCCAACTTTCATTCCATCTTTTACATAGTCAGCAGCATATTCACCTGCGAGCTGTTTTAAATTCATCACTTTACTCCGCCGGACGTGGTCCAGCATCAAGACCTGAATTTTCAACAGTAAGTACCGGACGAACGACTATATCTTTATGTACACGCATTTGACACGATAAGCGTAAATGATCTTCAATTCCTTTTTCCGTCATCGCATTCTTTTCATTCGTACTCACTTCACAGAAATCACCTGCTATAATTTCTACTCTACAAGTTGTGCAACGTGCTTTTCCTCCGCAACGATGCAGTATGTGTACACCGTTGTTTTCAATCGCTAATACTAATTTTGTGCCTTCTTTTACATCAAACGTTCCCGCACCTTCAATTGTTAATTTTGGCAAATTTGTTCCTCCTCACGTAAAATTGTACATAACATATTAATGACCGCGAATTATTGAACATAAACATAATTTTTTTATATGCCCCGTAACTTTTTTATTTGTTGAATCGTTAATTAAGTAAGCGCTGAAAAGGAGTGGTTATTTTGTGCACAAAAGTAACTCATGTTTTAAAAAATCATATCGATATGAATCATTCAAATATAAACTTTTTAATTGAGCAATACGGAGAGTTGAAAAGGTACTGTACATTTTTAACGAAAAATAAATGGGACGGCGAAGATCTTGCCCAAGAAACAGTTTGTAAAGTTCTTCAAAAATATAGTAATAAAGATATTTGTATGACACTTGTATATAAAATAGCTAGAAATCGTTGGATAGATCAGATCAAATCAAAATCAGTTCATGAAAAAATAAGAGACCAAATTACTTTTGAAGAACCACAAGAGAACATTGCAGATTTGCATGAAATGGTAGGGAAAGTATTGTCGTCATTAAATGTACAGCAATCCGCAATTTTATTATTAAAGGATGTTTTTCAATATAGCATCGCTGATATTGCTAAAGTATGTTCGGTATCAGAAGGTGCAGTGAAAGCTTCTTTATTTCGGAGTAGAAATAGGCTGAAAACTGTAAGTGAAGAAGGGATTGAAGTAGTCGAATTCACAGATGATATTGAAGTTGTTGTAACGTCTATTCGTGAGGAAAGGCCGGAATTGTTAACGAAACTTCTTCCTACTATAGATTTTACTAAGTTACCATCTAAACAGCCAGTCTTATTATTTAATACGAAAAAGCCTTCTTCCTACAGTTGTATGCTTTGCGCGGCATAACAATTATTGGAGGGATTTAAAATGAATGCAATTCCATATGTAGTAGAACAAACGAAATTAGGAGAACGTTCCTATGATATATATTCGAGGTTATTAAAAGACCGAATTATTATTATCGGTTCAGAAATTAATGATCAAGTAGCGAGTAGTGTCGTAGCTCAATTATTATTTTTAGAAGCGGAAGATGCAGAGAAAGATATATATTTATACATTAATAGCCCAGGTGGTTCAACGACAGCAGGTTTTGCCATATTAGATACGATGAATCTCATTAAACCAGATGTACAAACGCTATGCATGGGATTTGCAGCATCATTTGGTGCATTGTTATTATTATCAGGTGCAAAAGGGAAACGGTTTGCGCTCCCTAACAGTGAAATTATGATTCATCAGCCACTTGGTGGTGCGCAAGGCCAGGCAACAGAAATTGAAATAACAGCGAAAAGAATACTAAAGTTAAAGCATGATATTAATAAAATGATTGCAGAAAAAACAGGGCAACCGATTGAAAGAGTGGCACATGATACAGAAAGAGATTATTTTATGACTGCTGAAGAGGCAAAGGAGTATGGAATTGTAGATGATGTTGTTACGAAAAAATAAGATAAAAACAGGCTAGAGGATATGCTAATCCTCTAGCCTGTTTTATTAATCTTTTACCCATTCATCAACAAGTGCTTGATTCTTTTTAATCCATTTTCGCGCAGCTTCTTCGGGATCTTTCGTTTTATTTAACATGACCATTAATGTGCCAAGCTGCTCATCATTCATTTTCCATTTATCAAAGTATTTTATAACATCCGGGTGATCTTTTTCGAATCCTTTACGAACAGAGTAATAAATGTCATCTTTTTCACCATATACTTTCTTAGGGTCTTTTAAATATTTTAAGTCAAATTCTGAAAAGCCCCAATGCGGATTCCAAAGCGTAACAGCGATTGGTTTCTTTTTCGTATAGGCTTTCTTTAACTCACTCATCATCGCAGCTTCAGAGGATTGGACAAGTTTTAGTTTAATATTATATTCTTTCATTGCTTTATTCGTTAAATTCATAAGACTACTACCGGGTTCGATACCGATAATTTTATTGTCTAGTTCATCTTTATGAGCATTTAAATCTTCGATACTGCTTATGTTTTTCACATAAGAAGGCACGACTAAACCTAGCCCAGTACCCTCATACCATTTTGATTTTAAGACAATGTCATCTTTATAACGATTGTTTAGTGGTTTATCCGTAACTGGTAGCCATACTTCTAAATTAGCATCCACATCACCGCGAGCGACTCCAGTCCAAATCGCAGCTTTTTCTAAATACATGAGTTCAACTTTATAGCCTTTTTGTTCTAGTAATACTTTCCACATGTTTGCAGTTGCAATATTTTCTTTCCAACTTGTTACACCAAGTTTAATTTTTCCTTTCGAATTTGCATTTGTTGCATTACA
This sequence comes from Bacillus cereus group sp. RP37, assembly GCF_040459695.1. Taxonomy (NCBI): domain Bacteria; kingdom Bacillati; phylum Bacillota; class Bacilli; order Caryophanales; family Bacillaceae; genus Bacillus; species Bacillus cereus group sp. RP37. The sequence goes on from NZ_JARVHP010000001.1 coordinate 2,671,532, forward strand.
TGAAGTGAAAATCATAGTAATAAATAATACAAGGCATATAAACCAAATTTTCTTTCGCATCGAAAACCTCCTAAGAAACGTTTGCCTCTTTAAATAAATGTATAAGTAAGCATTCTTATTATGAACGGAAACGAGAATTTTAAAGAAATCTTATGAATGTCATTTTTATGTAATATTTCTTTGCAAAATCGCAACACTATATGAGTAGATGGGTAGAAAAGGAGTAGTGACATGGATAATACAAAGGTGCGTGTTGAAAACGTAACAAAAGTATTTGGGAAACACCCGCAAAGAGCGCTTACCTTATTAAAAGAAGGAAAAAGCAAATCGGAAATTTTAAAAGAGACAGGAATGAATGTTGGCGTAAAGAAGGCAACGTTTGAAGTATACACCGGAGAAATTTTCGTTATTATGGGTTTGTCTGGTAGCGGAAAATCAACACTAGTTCGAATGCTTAATCAATTAATCAAACCAACAGCAGGGCATATATACATAGACGGTGAAGACATCGCAACGATGGGAAAAGAAGAGTTGCGAAGAGTGAGGAGAACGAAGATGAGCATGGTATTTCAAAAGTTCGCTTTATTTCCTCACCGTACAGTGATACAAAATGTTGCGTACGGGTTAGAAATTCAAGGAGTGCCAGTAGAAGAGCGAGAAAATAAGGCACTAGAATCATTGAAGTTAGTAGGACTCGATCATCATAAAGATAATTATCCAAGTCAACTTAGTGGCGGTATGCAGCAACGTGTTGGAATCGCAAGGGCATTAACAAATAATCCAGATGTATTACTAATGGACGAGTCATTCAGTGCATTAGATCCACTAATTCGAAAAGAAATGCAAGATGAATTGTTAGAGCTACAAGATAAAATGGAAAAAACAATTATATTTATTACACACGATTTAGATGAAGCACTGCGAATTGGGGATCGTATTGCATTAATGAAGGATGGCGAAATCGTTCAAATTGGAACGCCGGAAGAAATTATGATGAGTCCTGCCAATGAATTTGTAGAGAAGTTCGTGGCGGACGTGAATTTAGGAAAAGTAATCACGGCGGAATCTATATTAAAACGACCGGAGACTTTATTAATTGATCGTGGACCACGTGTAGCACTTCAAATCATGAGGAACGCCGGTGTTTCTACTGTGTATGTTGTCAACAAAAAGTATGAATTTTTAGGTATATTAACCGCGGATGATGCGAGTAAAGCAGTACAAAAACAGTGGCCGATTGCTGATTTATTACTTAATGATATTCCGCATGTTTATTTGGATACTTTACTTGAGGAAACATATGCAAAAATGGCGGAGATGAAATATCCGTTACCAGTAATTGATGAGAAGAAAAGACTTAGAGGAATCATTAAACGTGAAAGTGTCATTCAAGCTCTTGCAGGAAACATTGAGGAAGAGGTGAAAGACGATGAATAGTATACCACGTATTCCTTTAGGGGAATGGGTCGACTTATTTGTTGCAAGTTTATATGAACACTTTGAGGGGTTATTCCGAGGATTCTCTTATATTATCGGTGGATTCGTTGATTTACTCACTAATTTCTTAACAATAATACCAGCCATATTGATGATTATTATATTGTGTTTCCTCATTTGGTACACAACAAGAAAATTATCTTTAGTCATTTTTACGCTTATCGGGCTATTATTTATTTTAAATATTAACTACTGGGCACAAACGATGCAAACATTAGCACTTGTACTTACATCCGTTATTATTTCAATTATTGTAGGAATTCCAATTGGGATATTAGCATCTCAAAATGAACGTTTCTCAAAATTTTTAAAACCGACGTTAGATTTTATGCAAACAATGCCAGCGTTCGTCTATCTTATTCCTGCGATTACATTTTTCGGCGTAGGTGTAGTACCTGGGATTATTGCATCAGTAATCTTTGCAATGCCGCCGACAATTCGCTTTACAGACTTAGGAATTAGACAAGTTCCAGAAGATTTAATTGAAGCAGCGAATGCATTTGGATCTACAGCATCACAAAAACTATTTAAAGTACAATTACCACTCGCAACCGGAACGATAATGGCTGGAGTGAACCAAAGTATTATGCTTTCGTTATCAATGGTTGTAACCGCATCACTTGTAGGAGCACCTGGACTTGGCGTCGATGTATATCGTTCTGTAACACAAGTTAATATCGGAATGGGATTTGAAGCCGGACTAGCTATTGTTGTCATTGCGATTATATTAGACCGTATTACACAAGGGTTTCACCAAAAAAGAAGATAAAAAGAAAACACACTTTATTATACAAAGTGTGTTTTTTGTTTGAAAAGATTACATACGAACAATAACAGAACCGCCAGCTGGTGCACAAACTTGGTTCTGCTGTTGTTCCATTGATTTAATTAAATGATTATTTTCTTCAATTAATGAGATTAGTTTCGCTAATTGACTTTCAAGATTTGCAATACGCTGCATCATATATTGTGAATCATGATGCAATGTATTCCTTACAGGATGAGGGGAATAAACATATTGTTGATTTATATTTGGATTCCAATGAGGATGCATTTGAATCGTTCCTCCTTAAATAAATTACTGATCTTTCTTATAGTAAATGCCTATGTATATGTAATGGTGACTTGAAAATTCTTTCAAACGAAGAGGATTATGTAGTGGGAATGGAAAAGTAATAAAGTACATTTTTTGGAATTTATTAAGTGGAATAGAGAATATATTAGGAAACAGCGACGTTCATGTAAATGGGTATTGTATGGGGAGAAATTGTGAGAGGAGATGCTGTGGTGGCTAATAATAAAAAAAGAAATGATGCGATGGCGATCGGTATCGCTATAGGTATTGTAATCGGTGTAGTACCTAGATTGTTTACTGATAATTTAGTAATCGGAATTGTTATTGGAATTGTAATTGGGATTGCGTTTTTGAAGAAATAATGAGTTGTAAATTCAATTCAAAAATTCCTTCATTAAAAGATTGAATTTTCGGAATGAAAAACCTATTTTTCCTTTTTTTTGATATTATATATAGAAAGGATGGTGATGGATATGTCAACAAACAATCAAGCAGAAAAAACCTGTTTTATTTGCGAAAAACATAAAGGAAACATTACAGTTTCAGGTGGAGCTATTTATGAAGATGAACTCGTTTACGTTGGACATGTCCATTGGGATAGCGAAGAAACATACCTTGGTTATGTAATGATAGATATAAAAAGACATGTACCTGGCCTTGCTGAACTAACAGATGAAGAAGCGAAAGCGTTCGGGCTAATAACAAGTAGAGTAAGTAAAGCACTAAAGGAAAATGAAGGTGCAGAGCATATTTACACTTTTGTTTCAGGAAATGGTGTACCACATATGCATATGCACATCATACCGCGTTATCCAAATACACCTAAAGAGTTTTGGTCACCAACTGAAGTAGCGAAATGGACTGGTGCGCCATATGGAGACGCAGAGAAAATCAAAAAACTATGCGAAAGAATACGAAAGTATATGGTGAATGAGTATGCATAAAACAAATAATAGACATAATTCATGGATTGGAAATAGGGAAATGTGTTTAGACGAAATTTCAGTAAAACAATATGGTGATATTGTGCTCGGTATATATGGTGGGAATATAAGTGCCGGAGCAAAAAAGAATGAAGATGGTGCGTTAGTTTGGTCAAATGGTGATTGGGAATTTGCAGCTATTTTAGATGGACATAATAGTTCGGAAAGTGTTGATTTAGTAGTAAATACAATCCAAAAGGAATATGAACATATAAAAGTAATGATGAATGAATCAATTGATACAGTATTTCGATCTGTTGAAAATCATCTACTTACAATCTTTCAATCCTCTTCATTTAAAGAAAAGTGCCAAAGCATTAAAGGTGAAACAGCTTGCTTAATAGGTGTAAGAAAAGAAAATTATATATGGTGGTTATCTATTGGCGATTGCCTCATTTATGTATTTCATGAAGAGTTACATAAGTTAGGACAATATGCATTAAATCAACGTCATTTTTACGAATGGGTTGGAAATGTAAACACATTTGATTTACCTGTTCCTTGCTATTCAACAGGCATTCGTGAATTACGTACTGGAAAGAATCGAATTGTAATGGTTACAGATGGAGTATTAGAATGCGGGGAACGTCATTATGAAACACCATTGAATCTGTATAATGATATGAATAGAAATAATGTAGAACTTGAAGAAAGTGTTCATCATGTATTAGAGCACGTTCATCATCAATTCGGACGAGATAGTGCGACAATTATTAGTTGGGACGTTGAAAACAAAGAGAATGCTACATACCCGAGTGATCAACCGGATAAAAGGTAAAGGAGGAGACATCACTGTTTTTAGTTAAAGGAATTTTATTAGTATTATGGATCATTTTCTTAGGCGTTTTGGAAAAAGTAGTGAGAAAAAAATTAAATATACCGAAACAAATTGACTGGAATAGTAAATATGTAAACAACGCTCATAAATGGGGCATTAGGGCTCTTATCATTTCTTATATAGTTATTACGATGATATGTGCCACTTTAAATCCTATTTATATTAGTAATTTACCCATTTTATTTTTAATAACTTTATACTGCTTTCAATCATATATGGAGTGGAAATATGATAAAGAATCAAGGGAATATGTCATTTCTTTAGGAACGGTCCCATTATTAATAATAACAGGAATTATGCTTAATCGTTTCTTTTATAACTATTGGATTTAATCATATGTGGAATGAATGGGGAGACAAATGAAAAATCCTAAATTACGTGCTGAAGTAATGATTTTAAATAAAGATCATTCTAAAGTGCTTGTTCAATGTGATGAGAATGAATCATTTTACCGTTTTCCAGGAGGTTCTATTGAATTTGGTGAGACGGCACAAGAAGCAATAATACGGGAGTTGATGGAAGAATATGATTTGAAAGTTGATGTTCAAAAGTTAGCAATTATGAGTGAGCATATTTTCGAGTGGAACAACGAAAAAGGACATCATTGCACATTAATACATTGGGGAACGGTTGAAGAGATAATTACAAATGAAATAAGGCATAAAGAACATGAGGATATTATCCTAATTTGGAAAAGTATAGAGGAATTAAAGGAGAAGCCCACATATCCTGAAGGGATTGTAAGTTATTTAGAAAAGCATAACTGTCATGTAATCCACTTTATTTTAAATAATACAACGTAGTAATAGGAGGGGATTGAACATGTGGAATTCTTCTGTTTGGATAATAATTATAGGAATTGCTATAGGCGGATATTTTTTAGAGCAATTTTTAAGAAGAAAGTTGAATATGGAGAAAAGAGACTTCTTTGGATATAAGCATGTGAATAGTTTACATGTAAAATTAGAAATAGGGCTTATTATTATTTATGCAATATGTAGTTGTTATTATATGTTTAAATTTGAAAACTCTAACATGGCTTATGTCATGTTCACTTATTTAGGGATATCATTGACTTTAAGAGCATGGATGGAATGGAAGTATGATAGAGAATCAAAAGAATATATACTTTCGATAACGGGAATGGTTGCATTTATATTGATGCTCTCAATACTATTTTATTTCGTTCCACCTGCTGCATAAAATGCTTATTAATGGAAGAGAGATAGGAGGATGGACTAAGTTGGATTTAAATGTGATCTTACAAAGAATTTATGAAAAAGGTAAAGAGCAATCACTACAAATAATAGGTATTGATGGTTGTGGTGGCGCAGGAAAAAGTACGATTGCTAATAAAATAAAAAGTAAGTTTTCCAATGTAACGGTTGTACATATGGACGATTTTTATTTACCATCTGCACAAATTGTAAATGAACATCCTACGAATAAATCGATTGGTGCAGATTTTGATTGGAAACGCCTTTTACAAGAAGTTTTAGATCCGATTAGTAATGGCGTTGAAGGCTGTTATAAACGTTATGATTGGGAAACGGATTCTTTAGCCGAATCTCATAATGTCCCTGCAAACGGAATTGTTATTATAGAAGGTGTATATGCAACACGTCAGGAGCTGGCTGAAGTGTATGATTTGAAAATATGGGTGAATTGCCCTCGTGAAACACGGATAAAAAGAGGGATTGCTAGAGACGGGGAAGCAGCGCGCGATATGTGGGAAAACAATTGGATGGTTGCTGAAGATATGTATGTAGAAAGTCATAAGCCACATAAATTGGCAGATTTTATTATTGATGGTACAAATCATGAGATAACTAATAAATAAGAAACCATTTACTACTAAATGGTTTCTTATTTAAATTAATCATTTATTTTGGCTAATATCGATGTAACAAAATTTGTTTTGTCCTCTGCATATTGATGTTTATCATTAGGATTAGCTCGTGAAAGTTGAATCTTTAACTGTTCATACTGAATACGAGAAGTTTTGTTGTCTATTAAGTAATCTCTGAATTGTAATTGTTCTATTAAATATTTGTTCCTGTGTTCATACATATGAATTTGATGAGTTCGTGGCTCGCCTTTATTAAAATAGTATCTTTCAGGCAGTACATCTTTTCTATACTTATAATTTAGTAGTTCTAACTTTTTAATACATGTTAAACCGTACTTATAATCTTCTAATTCGATCGCGATATCAATTATTGGCTTTGCACTTAAATGTGGAATAGAAGTACTACCAATATGGTGTATCGCTAAAATATGTTCGCCAATTTGTTCCTCAATGAATTGTTTCTCTTTTAAAAACTCAAACTCCCATTCTTCAGACCACGGAACTAAAAACACTTTCCCATACGGTAAACCTAACATTTAATTAGCACCTCTTTCAAAATTTATTTGGAAAAGTTAATTACATTTTCTTAAAGCTTCTCAAAACAAGGTACTCCCACAATCTCCAAGGAAGAATCTTCTTCGCTAAGATCATAAATTTTACACCTTTTCCAATTGGATATCGTAAATTCGTATGCTTCGATTCAGCAATTTTTACGATTTTATGAGCAACATCTATTGGATTACCAAATGTATCACTACCGCTATTCATATGTTTTTGTATTTTATCCATATAATCTTTGTAAGGAGAAATTGTATCAGATTGGTTTGTAGCTAGTTGTTTACCAACTTCCCAAATGTTTGTGTTATAAGAACCTGGTTCAACTAAAGCAACATCTATTCCGAAAGGTTGTACTTCTAAACGAAGGGATTCACTCCAGCCTTCTAATGCATATTTTGAAGAGACGTAAGGGGATAGACCAGGAAAGCCAACTTGGCCACTAATACTGCTTATATTAATGATTTTTCCATTTTTTTGTTCTCTCATATAAGGTAAAACAAGCTGAGTGATTGAAATAGCACCAAAAAGGTTCGTTTCAAATTGTTTACGGTATTCCGGTACTGGAATTTCTTCTACAAAGCCCCCATTTGCATATCCTGCATTATTAATAAGAAGGTCTACTCTGTTTATTTCTTTTAAAAATAATTGGAAGTTATGTATTGAGTTTTGATCGGTTACATCTAATTGTTGAATTTTTATGTTTTGCTGCAAGTTGAGTTGAGTAGCTTGAGATATTAGATTTTCTTGTTTATTAAGGTTTCGCATTGTAGCAATGACTAAATAGTCTTTTTTCACAAGCTCAAGTGTAGTTAATAGTCCGAATCCACTTGAAGCCCCTGTTATAACTGCGATTTTTTTATTCATTTTTTGCTCACTTTCTTTTTCTTTTATCATAACGAGTTATATTGCGAAAAGCTATTTATTGTATAAAGATATTTGTTATAATTGAAAATAATTATCAATTAACTAATGATTTATTTATTAAAGGAGTGTGAATTTCATGAGGACTAACGGTTTTCATGATATTTTTCATAAATATTTTCATGGATTACAAATGGCAGATGAAAGATATATGAATGTACCAAAAATATTAGGTAAAGGTGAAGTACGAAGGTGGACCTCGTTTTCTGGAATGGAAATTGTGTTTTCAAATTTTCAATTCTGTAATAATCACCATATTCAATTTGCATCAGATGCAGCAATGGTGGAGCTTAATTTTTGTTTTCAAGGTTCTGGGGAGGTACAGGTAGGTCATTCTTCGCATGAATTAAAGCCTGGAAATAGCTATTTATATTTTATGAATGATTTTGATGTGTTATTTGAATATGAAAAAGAGAAGCCTCTATATTCATTAGCTATTGGAATCCCTGTACCATTGTTTAATTATTTTATGCTGGATTATACGGATGAAGGAATGCTTAATTTTCACGCCCTATTAGGTAATCACTCCTTTAAAAAGTTGCAAAGTCCAATTGATTCTCTATCAGCTAATATTATTTCAAAAATGATAGATTTTCCACATCAAGATCGTATATATCAACTAGAAATGGAAAGTAAAGTGCTTGAATTACTCTCCATACATTTTGGGAGGTTTTTGTTAAAGAATCGTAATGAAATAAAAAGAAGAGTTTTATCAAAAAGTGATATAAATAAAATAAAACGTGCTGAAGAAATATTAGTGCAACGGATGGAATTACCACCATCATTATTAGAATTAGCTCAGTTAGTAGGTTTAAATGATTATAAATTAAAACTGGGATTTAAAGAGGTATTTGGTACATCTGCATTTGCATATTTAAGAGAACAGCGAATGGAACGGGCGATGTTTTTATTACGTTTGGGAACTAATAATGTAACTGAAACAGCAGTCGCTGTTGGGTACAAAAATATTAGTCACTTTTCAGAGTCATTTAAAAAGAAATATGGAATAAATCCTTCTGAAATTTTACGTATGTATTAAAAATCCGTTATACCGTAAACTCCTCCGTCATTTGGTAGTTGCTTTTTGTAATGGTCATTATAATTACAATCAACATCCAGTTGAAAATAACTTTTAATGGGGGAAGGTAAATGAACGAACGGAATGAACATCACTTTTGGGTATTTGTATTAATAGGAATGTTCCTGATTATAACAACAACCGGTTTTGCACGTATGGCATATGGAATTATATTGCCATTTATGCAAGAGGGACTTCACTTATCTACAGCTCAATCAGGTATGCTAGGAACGATACTTTTTTTAGGATATTTATTAACAGTAGGAACATCTGGAATACTGACCATTCGTTTTGGAGCAAAATCAGTTTTATTAATAGGGAGTTGGCTTGTTGTTGTAAGCTTATTGGGATTAGCCTTTGTTTATTCATTTTGGCTAGTCGCTATTTGTATGCTATGTGCTGGAGCTGGTAGTGCTTTAGTATATACGCCACTCATGTCAATAACGGTAGGATGGTTTCCAGACAAAAGAGGAACTGTAATGGGACTATTATTAAGCGGTGCTGGCATAGGCATGTTATTTAGTGGAATAATTGTTCCTTATGTAGTACGTATATTTCCAGAGTATAGTTGGCGTGGTGCATGGTTTTTGTTTGGGGTTATTACATGTATCGTAGTATGTATCGCTTCAATTATTTTGAAAAATCCTGATGTAACCGAAGATGAGGAAAAAAGGAATCATAAATCGTTTTTATGGAAAACAAAAGAACTATATGTTATTGCATGGATGTATTTTATTGTGGGAATTGTTTACTTAATTCCGAATTTATATCAAACTAGTTTTATGATTGATAGTGGTATTTCGGCAGCAATGTCAGGAACGATTTATGCAATTGCTGGTATGTTTTCAATAGTAGGAGCTCCTATCTGGGGATTGATTTCAGATCGGATTGGCATAAAGAAAACGTTATGTATTGCACTTTTATTAGCTGTAATAGGTGATGTGGCGCCAATCCTTTTTGGAAATATAATGGGTTTTATCGTATCGGCAATAATTTGGGGTTCTAGCCTCGGTGGTATCCTTTTATTAATTCAAGTTGCAGCATCAAAGCAAGTATCCCAAAAGTATGTATCGATGGCAATTAGTTTTATATCTGTTTTTTATGCAGTTGGTCAAATGATTGGACCAGGACTCGCTGGCTGGATTATTGGGACAAGTGGTTATACAGCAGCTTATGGATTAGGTGCTTTCGGTTTTTTTATGTGTATATGTATGGGATTGCGTTTAAAAAGAGGAAATCTTACAAATTCAGCGTATTTAGAGAAGTGAGTATTGTCATGAAATGAATCTTTTTAAAGGGGAGACGTAAAGTGGTACATGTGAAAGATCTAATAGCAGATCAATTATTAGCGAATGCAAACGATCCTAGTTGGTATATTCCTTTTTCAGATGCAGTGAAAGATCTATCTGAGAGGGAAGCTTTTTGGAAACCGAATGAAGAGAGTAATAGTATAGCTGAAATTGTACAACATTTACTGTACTGGAACTCAACGTGGCAAACTAGGTACAAAGAATCAAATGTGAATGCCGTACCCGCTATTGGAGATAATAACAAAAGTTTTATGCTTTCAGATAATCAAACTTTTGATGAATTACGAGAAAAACTACTAGAGAAACTATTACAATGGCAAAAGCTTATAAATGAAGAGAAGGTTGAAAGTGATGTAGTGGGATTTCCTGTCTCTGCTAAGTGGTGGGAAGTGTTAGCAAATGTAACAACTCATAATGCGTATCATATTGGTCAAATTATTTACATCCGGAAGTTACAGAAGAGTTTTGATAATGAATAAGATAATAATTCTCAAATTTGGTGAACAAAAGTGGACAAAACGAGACATATGTCTCATTTTGTCCACTTTTTTATTATGAAAGAAAAGAGAAAACCTATTAAATCAGGGATTAGAATTTGGCACAGTACTTGCAATATAAAAGATGAACAAGAAAATAGGAGGGCTGGACATGTTAAAAACAACTGAAAGTAAAGGAAATGAAATTACGAAAGAACAAGCTCGTTGGATGTATGAAAAAATGTTAGAGATTCGTAAGTTTGAAGATAAGGTACATGAATTGTTCGCGCAAGGCGTTCTGCCAGGTTTCGTTCATTTATACGCAGGTGAAGAAGCGGTAGCAGTTGGTGTATGTGCTCACTTAACAGATAGTGACAGTATTACAAGTACGCATAGAGGGCACGGTCATTGTATCGCAAAAGGTTGTGATTTAAATGGTATGATGGCTGAACTTTTTGGGAAAGCGACTGGGTTATGTAAAGGGAAGGGCGGTTCCATGCATATTGCCGATTTAGATAAAGGAATGCTTGGTGCAAATGGGATTGTAGGCGGAGGATTTCCACTTGCTTGCGGCTCAGCATTAACAGCTAAATATAAAGGAACGAAAGATGTGAGTGTTTGCTTCTTCGGTGACGGAGCAAACAATGAAGGAACATTCCATGAAGGAGTTAATTTAGCGGCGATTTGGAAGTTACCAGTTATTTTTATCGCAGAAAATAATGGTTATGGCGAAGCAACGACATTTGAATATGCTTCAAGTTGTGATTCCATTGCAGATCGAGCGAAAGCTTACAATATTCCTGGTATTCAAGTGAATGGAAAAGATCTACTTGCAGTATATAAAGCAGCTGAAGAGGCGGTGGAGCGCGCACGTAATGGCGGTGGTCCAACAATAATTGAATGTATGACATATCGCAATTACGGTCATTTCGAAGGTGAAGCACAAACGTATAAAACTTCAGAAGAAAAAGAAGAACATTTAAATGAAAAAGATGCAATTGTGAATTTCCGTAAGCATTTAATTCATGAAGCTTTATTAACTGAATCTGAACTTGTCGATATGGAAAAGGCAGTAGATGAAGCAGTGCAAAGATCAATTGAATTTAGTGAAAATAGTCCATATCCAGAGGATGAAGAATTATTAAAAGATGTATATGTTTCTTACAAATAAGAGGAGGGTGAAAAATAATGACTAGAACAGTAAGTATGTCAACTGCAATTAATGAAGCGATGAAAATTTCAATGCGTCGTGATGAAAATGTAATTTTAATAGGTGAAGACGTTGCAGGCGGTGCACAAGTTGATCACTTGCAAGATGATGAAGCATGGGGCGGTGTACTTGGCGTGACGAAAGGACTTGTACAAGAATTTGGTCGAAATCGTATTTTAGACACACCAATTTCAGAAGCAGGTTATATGGGAGCAACGATGGCAGCGGCGGCAACTGGTTTACGTCCGATAGCTGAATTAATGTTTAATGACTTTATCGGTAGTTGTCTTGATCAAGTATTAAACCAAGGTGCAAAGTTCCGTTATATGTTTGGTGGTAAAGCGAAAGTGCCAGTTACAGTACGTACGATGCACGGTGCTGGTTTTAGCGCAGCAGCGCAACATTCGCAAAGTTTATACGCGTTATTTACGAGCATTCCAGGTATAAAAGTTGTCGTTCCTTCTACTCCGTATGACGCAAAAGGCTTATTATTAGCGGCAATTGAAGATGATGACCCAGTAATCTTCTTTGAAGATAAAACACTTTACAATATGAAAGGTGAAGTGCCAGAAGGGTACTATACAATTCCTTTAGGAAAAGCAGATATGAAACGTGAAGGTTCTGACGTAACAATCGTCGCAATTGGAAAACAAGTTCATACAGCACTTGCAGCGGCTGAGCAATTATCGAAAAAAGGACTTGAAGTAGAAGTAATCGATCCACGTTCTTTATCACCGCTTGATGAAGATACGATTTTAGCATCTGTTGAAAAAACAAACCGTCTTATCGTCATTGATGAAGCAAATCCAAGATGTAGTATTGCAACAGATATTGCGGCAATTGTAGCGGATAAAGGATTCGATTTGTTAGATGCACCTATTAAACGAATTACAGCACCACATACACCAGTTCCGTTCTCACCACCACTTGAAAAGTTATATTTACCAACGCCGGAGAAAGTAATCGAAACTGTATCAGAAATGATCGGAGACCAATCTGTATTACATATGTAATAAAACGATGAGAAGGGAGAGAGAAACATGGCTGTAGAAGTTGTAATGCCGAAGTTAGGTATGGCGATGAAAGAAGGTATTATTACAAACTGGAATATTAAAACAGGCGATCATGTAGCAAAAGGAGAACTAATTGCTAGTATTAACTCAGAAAAAATTGAAACGGAAATAGAAGCACCAGCTGATGGAACTGTACTTGATATAGCTGTAAGTGAAGATGAAGGAGTTCCACCTGGCACTGTAATTTGCTACATCGGTAAACCGAATGAAAAAGTAGACGTTCATGAAAGTATACATGTTGTAGAAGAAAAAACATCTAATATAGAAGTACAAAATATACAACATCCAGAACCCTACGCGAAAGAAGTGGCGAAGCAAAGAATCAAAATATCTCCGGTAGCGAAAAAAATTGCAATAACTGAAAATCTTGATATCAAGGCATTAGTTGGTACAGGTCCTGGTGGAAGAATTACCAAGGCAGATGTATTAAAAGCGCTTGAAATAAGAGTGAACGTTCCAGAAGTACTTAAACAAGAAAAAGAAAACAGTAAAGTAATTCCTGTTACTGGTATGCGGAAAGCAATCGCAAATCGTATGCAGGCCAGCTTACAAAATAGTGCGCAATTAACGTTAACGATGAAAGTAGATGTTACAGATTTAGTTGCTTTACATAAAGAAATAGCAGAAGTTGTACAAAAAAGATACGATAACAAACTAACTATTACGGATCTCGTTTCTCGTGCTGTTGTATTAGCGCTTGGGGAGCATAAAGAAATAAACAGCGCTTATATAGATGATACCATTCATCAATTTGAACATGTTCATTTAGGTATGGCGGTCGCGTTAGAAAAGGGACTAGTCGTTCCAGCTATCCGTTTTGCTAATAATCTATCTTTAGTAGAGTTATCTAAACAAATTAAAAACGTTGCACAAAAAGCAAGAGAAGGTAATTTAAGTAGTGATGATATGCAAGGAACAACCTTTACAATTAGTAATTTAGGTAGTTTTGGGATTGAATATTTCACACCAGTATTAAATACACCTGAAGCAGGTATTTTAGGTGTTGGGGCAATTGAACATGTTCCGGTATATAAAGGGAAAAAAATTAAAAAAGGTAGTATGTTACCTTTAAGTTTAACATTCGATCATCGTGTACTAGACGGTGCACCAGCAGCTGCATTTTTACGCACAATTAAACGTTATTTAGAAGAACCTGTAACAATTCTTTTATAAAGAGAAGGTGAGAGAATGAGTAAATTAGTTGTTATTGGGGGCGGACCTGCTGGTTATGTAGCGGCAATTACCGCGGCTCAAAATGGAAAAGATGTCACTCTTATTGATGAAGCTAATCTTGGCGGGACTTGTTTAAATGTCGGTTGCATGCCTACGAAATCATTGTTAGAAAGTGCGGAAGTGCATGACATTGTGAGAAAAGCGAATAATTATGGAGTTACGCTTAACAAAGGAAGTATATCAATTGATTGGAAGCAAATGCAGGCGAGAAAATCACGAATCGTAACGCAGCTCGTCCAAGGAATTCAATATTTAATGAAGAAAAATAAAATAAAAGTTATACAAGGTAAAGCGAAATTTGAAACGGATCACCGTGTGCGAGTTACACACGGTGATAAAGAAGATGTAGTAGATGGAGAACTGTTCATTATTGCGGCAGGTTCAGAACCAACAGAATTACCTTTTGCTCCATTTGATGGGAAGTGGATTTTAAATAGTAGCCATGTAATGTCCCTAGAAAACATACCGAAATCATTATTAATCGTTGGCGGTGGTGTCATAGGTTGCGAGTTTGCAAGTATTTATAGTCGTCTCGGAACAAAAGTTACGATTATCGAAATGGCACCGCAATTATTACCTGGTGAGGATGAAGATATCGCACATATATTGAGAAAGAAACTAGAAAGTGATGGCGTAGAAATATTTACAGGAGCAGCTTTAAAAGGATTAAATAATTATAAGAAGCAAGCTTCATTTGAATATGAAGGAAGTATCCAAGAAGCCAATCCGGAATATGTTCTCGTTTCTGTCGGCCGAAAACCACGAGTACAAGAATTAGATTTAGAAAAAATAGGTGTTCAATTTTCAAATAAAGGAATTTCAGTGAATGAACATATGCAAACAAATGTATCACATATTTACGCAGCAGGTGATGTGATTGGGGGAATACAGCTTGCTCACGTTGCTTTCCATGAAGGAACGACAGCAGCGCTACATGCGAGTGGGGAAGATGTGAAGGCAAACTATCATGCTGTACCTCGCTGTATGTATACAGCTCCAGAAATTGCTAGCGTCGGTTTAACAGAAAAAGGAGCAAGAGGGCAATATGGTGATATTCTTATCGGAGAATTTCCTTTTACAGCAAACGGAAAAGCGCTTATTATTGGAGAACAAACGGGTAAAGTAAAAGTCATTGTGGAACCTAAATATCAAGAAATTGTAGGGATTTCTATTATCGGTCCTCATGCAACCGAACTAATCGGACAAGGAACTGTAATGATTCATACAGAAGTTACCGCTGATATTATGAGAGATTATATTGCGGCACACCCAACTTTATCTGAAGCGATTCATGAAGCGTTATTGCAAGCCGTAGGACATGCTATACATGCTTAAATGGAAATATAATAACCCACTATTCTCTAAATGAATGAGAGAATAGTGGGTTGAATTTTTACAGAAGAAATTGAATATCCTATTATTTTTTTACGTCAATCGCTGAAGTAATATCGTTCCAATCAGCAGCTAAATTAGCAGTTTTACCGTACCAATCAGCGTGTTTAAATACAACACCTTTTCCATATCCTTGTGTAGAAGTATGCTCCCAAAGTGTCGTCGAATAACTTGCAGAAGGTGATGCTGTACTTACAGAGGAAATTCTGTCGTTCCAGCTAGATGGTAAGTTTTTAAAACCGCTGCTCCAGTAAATATATTGTCCACCTTTATCTTTATGTTCATAAAAATCAGTACTACCAGCACCGCTACCTAAAGGATTAATTTTATTTTTAAGTACTTTTTTATCCTTTTCAATATAAGCATCTAATGTATCACGGCTAGTAAAACCATAAGCTAGCCAATCTCCATTTTCATTTTGCTCTGGTAATACCATAGTAATTTGGATGTCTTTCTTATCCTGATCACTTAATTTTGTAAGTGATTTAACATTCTGTTCATCCACTTTTAAATAATCAAAAGACTTAATTGTGTTACTTTTTTCTTCAGCACTTACTGCACCTAATCCTCCAGTTAATGCAAATCCCGCTACTAATGTCCCTGCTACTAATTTCTTCAACATATAACCATCCCTTTTTGTTTAGATTTTTGTACAGATGAATCTTTGTACTAGTAAAATGTATTCTAATTATGAACTATTGTAAATATTCTGAAGTTTTAGAAATAAAAGGCGGAATATTTACATTTTTGCATTTTTTCTTTAGAAAAAATAGTTATTGGAATGATATAATAAATAGATATATCGTTTTTGCTGGATGTTAAAATGTTTTAGGAGGAAAGCCATTGAGGTATTTCAATAAAGATTGGTATAAAGAAATGCAAGTATCTGGATTTTTAATTTTCTCAGAAACATTAGAAGAATGGGAAGAGATGTTGCGAGAAAGCGAAAAGGTAGGAATGGATTATAAGCAAAGTTTGAGAGAAGATGTGGAAGAAAAGAAAGAAGATTTATTAAAATTCCTACCTAAGTCACTACATCCATACATTCATGACAATACAATTAATTCAGAATACCCACCGGAAAAATTAAAGAAACTTATGCTTGAGTGGACAGTAGATTATGAGAAAAGAATGAATGATTTAGAAGAAGCGTATATAGATAATTATAATACTATAAAAGAAAAGCTCGCGCAGAATGTCGTTCAACTACATGAATACTCACTACATGATAGTGTAGTCAAATTAGTAGAGAGAAGATCAGAAGATACGCTAATTATAACTTTAGATTGCAGTGGTACTTTCAGTGATTTTGATAAACTTAAAGTAACTTTCACAGGGGTAACGAAATGTTCTATTCCGGAAAATTTTGAAGGTGCTTGGTGGTTATGTCATGAAATAGACCTTGCTGAAGAGGGTTTTGAACTAGGGGTTTTATTTGATTGTCCATTTGAAGAAGTGATGATTTGTGCAAATAATGTATTGCTGGAGATAGGTAACTAGTAAACTTTATTTAGATGCTAAATTATCAATATACATTTATTCGGTGTTGAATGTAATGGGATAAAAAGAGGAACAAAACTGTATAAAGCTGAAAATATAAGAGTTGAAAATATTGTAAAACGGAAGAAGTGTGCATATAATTAAAATAAAGATAAAATTTCTGAATCTTCAATAACGGTGGTGGGAAGATGTTTACTGAAGAGCGTAGAGAGAAAATTTTAGAGTTACTTAAGAAAGATGGAAGGGTAATTGCTAAAGATCTTGCGGAAAGTTTCGATATGTCTATTGATTCTATAAGAAGAGATTTGTCTATTATGGAGAAGGATGGTTTATTAAAAAGAACGCACGGAGGTGCAGTTGAACTCGCGCGAGTGAGAAACTTAGCCGCCGAACCATCGAAACGTTATCGTGATCGTTCAATAGAGAAAGATGCGATTGCGAAAGTTGCTGCATCCTACATACAAGAAGGAGATTCCGTTTTTATTGGCGGGGCATCTATTCATTATGCGATGTTAAAGTATTTACCTGAAACATCATTTACAGTTGTTACAAATTCTATAGAAATTGCCAGTACGTTACGGGAATATAAGAACATTGATACGTACTTAATTGGTGGAAAGGTGAAACCATCAGGAAATATGACAGATACACTTGCCTCAGAATTGATAAGTAGATTCTCAATTGATCTGTATTTTTCTACAGGTGGCGGCATTTCATTGAATGGTATAAGTACTGCAACGCCGGAAGTTGCTTATTTTAGTAAAACAGTAAGTAAGATTGCTAGAAGAAACATTTGTTTAGCTCCTCATACTAAACTTGGAATAGACTGCTTTATAAAAGGAGAGTCACTGATAGAAATTGACCTTATAATAACAGATGGAGACGCTAGTAAAGAAACGATTCAAGAATTTCAGAAACAAGGTAAAGAAATTGTAATAGCATCAATAGACTGCATTTAAAAGGAGTTTGAAATGATTATAAAAAGACAAGAGTTTCATATAAATGGATTAGCTTATACGATTCGTTCTGCGGCTGAAACGGATGCTGAGCAATTATCGAAGATTAGAGTTCAGATCGATGGCGAAACTGAAAATATGGATAGAGAAGCTGGAGAGGGATTTATAGATAAGGTAGGTTTTCAAAAAATAATAAAAGCAGATAGTGAAGAGATGCAGAATCTCTTTTTAGTTGTAGAAGTTCACAACCAAATCGTAGGGTTTTCAAGATGTGAAGGATCCAATTTAAAGAGATTAGCCCATAAAGTGGAGTTTGGCGTTTGTATTTTAAGAGAGTTTTGGGGATATGGAATGGGTAAGAAACTATTGCAACAATCTATTCAGTGGGCTGATGAAAATGAAGTGAAAAAGATATCATTACAAGTGTTAGAGACAAATGAAAAAGCAATTCAACTTTATAAAAAATTAGGATTTGAAGTAGAAGGTATTTTGAAAAATGATAAAAGACTGTCGGATGGGAAGTATTATAATACGGTAGCAATGGGAAGGTGTATTTGAGTCTGTTCATAAAAGAGGTGAAAATATATGTTTTATAGAAGGAAGTACTATATAGTAAAGAATGAATTTATAGAAATATTTAACGAGCATTTTAATAACACGAACTTACCTAATCAGTTAAAGTATGGCTCTAGGCTAATAGGACGCTGGATGAAAGATAATAATGATGGTACAACAGAAATATTCGCCATATGGGAATATGATAGTTATGAACATTATAAAGAAATTGAATCGAAAATTAGAAGCGACAAGATACATGTTAAAAGAATACATGATTGGTATGAAAAACATGGCGGGAAAGAATATGTTTTACAGGAGTACATAGTAGAGTTAAAAAATGAAGAGTTAGTATGTACTGTAAAGTGATAGAGAGGTGAGGGATAATAGGAATTAAAACAAAATTATATTTTAGTTTAGCATCTACCATTTTATTTGCAATAGCAGTGATAGTTTTCTTTATAAACGATAATCCACAAAAGTGGTTTTGGTTATGTATTTTCTTTGCGTCTATTATACAAAATATAGTTCTACTAAAAAAGAATAAAGAAGCGCATTAAAATATTCAAATTATCAACATATTTGTGTCGTCTTTCTAGTTGTATTGAAAACGCTTTTATTCAGTTTTATAATAAAAGTATGTTTTTACAGATCTCCAAAATAATGAATAGGGAGATGATACAATGCTAGCTTCACCGTTTTACTTACATACATGGAAAAAGTTTGTTGATGAAGGAGTCCTTGATTCGAACCGTGTAAACGAAAGAATTTCAGAGTCATGGCATCGATGTAAAGTAGCAAATGTGAATCCTCATATGAATAAAGGTCAGAAAATTTTGTCTTCTAATATTTTTCAGGATCAAAAGAAAAAGAGTGAAATCTTCCTTGATATAGCAATACCTCAATTACAAAATATGAGAAAAACCATTGATGAACTGCAAATGATGGCATTATTAATTGATCCAGACGGTTACGTTCTATCATTAAGTGGAAATCAACAAACGTTGAAACGAGCGAAACATATTAATTTCATTGAAGGTGTGAAATGGACGGAAGCAGCTGTTGGTACAAATGCGA
This sequence comes from Bacillus cereus group sp. RP37, assembly GCF_040459695.1. Lineage (NCBI taxonomy): Bacteria > Bacillati > Bacillota > Bacilli > Caryophanales > Bacillaceae > Bacillus > Bacillus cereus group sp. RP37. Next base: position 2,691,113 of record NZ_JARVHP010000001.1, read on the forward strand.
TAGGAACAGCTTTAGAGATTGAAGAGGCTATTATGATCAGTGGAACAGAGCATTATTCTGTCGCATCTCATAGCTGGAGCTGTGCGGCCGCTCCCATTCATAATGATGATGGGAAATTAATTGGTGTTCTAGATTTCTCCTGTCCAATTGAATTTTCACATCCATATATGCTCGGGATGGTCACTTCGATTGCACATGCGATTGAACGTGAATGTAGTATTCGAGTGCATCAAAATGAACTACATTTAATCCATCGTTTTTTAGATGTAATTGACAGTGAAGAACAAGTTGTCATTTGTAATCATCGTGATGTTATCGTTTCTGCGAGCAAGAGGGTTCGGGAACGAGTCTCTAATTGGTCACGAATGAAACTTGAAGATTTAATGCACAATGGGTTGAAACCTAAATTAGAAGTACCAGTATATAGTAATGATAGAATGATCGGGAAATGTATTTATGTAAAGGAAAAAAAACAAGGGAATTTATTTGCTACTTCCCCATTTATAAACGGAATTACTTTCCCTGGAGTTATTGGGACAAGCAAGGCATTTCAACATACTTTAGAAGAAATTAAGCTTGTATCTCCAACTGACGCTAGTGTATATGTATGCGGAGAAACAGGTGTAGGGAAAGAATATGTAGCGAGAGCGATTCATGAAAATAGTCCAAGAAAAAATGGTCCTTTTATAGCTGTTAACTGCGGTTCATTACCAAAAGAATTAATGGAAAGTGAATTGTTCGGTTATGCCGAAGGAGCGTTTACAGGTGCGCGGCGCCAAGGATATAAAGGGAAATTCGAACAAGCAGACGGAGGAACAATATTTTTAGATGAAATTGGTGAAGTACCACCAGAGATGCAAGTGGCATTATTACGTGTTTTACAAGAACGAGCAGTAACCCCAATTGGCAGTTCAAAAGAGGTACCAGTAAATATTCGCATTATTACTGCGACACATAAAGATTTACTGCGATTAGTAGAAGAAGGGAAATTTCGTCAAGATTTATATTATCGTTTACATGTTTATCCCCTATATGTTCCATCGTTAATAGAAAGAAAAGAGGATATTCCGTACTTCATACAACATTTTTGTGTACGAAAGGATTGGAATGTTGTATTTCCAAAAAGTATTTGTAATCAATTTTCTCAGCATACATGGCCCGGAAATATTCGAGAATTATTAAATGTATTAGAACGCATTTACATTTTGTCGCAAGGTCGCGAAATATGCGAAAAACAAATCTCTTTTTTATTACAAACTATGATGGGAAATCAACATCAACTTGCATTGCAAGCAGAAAATAAAACGGAGCATACATTAAATTTCCGTGAAAAAATACAGCGTGATAGCATGATTGAAGCGCTAGAAAAGACAAACGGAAATGTTTCATTAGCTGCCAAACTTTTAGATGTACCTCGAAGTACATTTTATAAACGAATGCAAAAATATAAGCTATAAAGTAGATTTTTGTAATCTACTTTTTCTTTGTGGGCTCATGTTCTGTCGGAATGTGCGCTTACCGGGGAAATAATAGAATAGTTAGAAATTAATTCCCGAAAGGGGGACTTTTGTGAAGTATATTGAAATTGGCATCGGAAATAGGTGGTTTGTTCGAACGGAAACTGAAAATAAAGATGGAACTGAATTTGAGGAAAGAGGAATTATAAAACCTATTTATTTTGAGTCACTATACGTACGAATGTGGTTTCGGAAAATATGTTTAATTTTTGATACGAAAGAAGGGTTTAAAAAGGTTAAGAAGAGGAGGATTGAATATAAATTTATAGTTGGAATTGTAAGTAGACTGGATAAAGAAAAAGTGGGCTAACATGCGTAGTTATATTGGACAGGAAATTCTTTTGACTTATATCAAATTCATGAAAAGCACATTTACTAAATATAAATTGTTAATAAAACCGCTAAGGAAACTTAGCGGTTTCTTTTTAAAAAGGGAGGATTTGCGTACGAATAGGATCGTAACTGTTTTACTTGCAATTATTATAATGGGGTATTCCATTTATAGTTGGAATGATACTTCGGAACTGAGTATGCTAATTTTACAAACGCTTTTAGGGTTTATGTTAGTTAGCATAGGCGTGCAAAATTTAAAAAATAACGAAAAAGAAAATAGAAGTATAGGGATTGCTTTACTACTCGTGGCTTTGTTTTTAATTGTTGTATCTTTAATAAAATATTTTGTATGAATAAGTTTTTAAATTAATAAAAAATGATCATTTATTGAATCCCCCTCACAATAAAAAGTTAAAATTCTACTTGTATTTCACTATATAAAATATGGCATAATGATTTAGTTAAAATAGAAATGGATAGGGTATTTGAGAGGGGCAGTATAATGAGTTTTGCAATTGAAATAGTAATAAAAGCACCATTGGATGTTGTATGTGACTACATAATAGAAGATGAAAAAATAAAAGAATGGAATACGTTTATAATAGAAAATCGCTATCCTTCAAATATGGATAAAGAGAATCCACGTGTAGGAGATAAATATATTACTGTTCAAAAAGTCGGTAAGAAAATATTCGAGGCTGAAGTAGAAATCCTTGAATACGATGCACCGCATATTATTTCACTTGGTAGTGAAATGAAGCAAGGATATTCAGCAATGACTTATATGTTAGAAGAAGATGAGGAAGGTACAGCACTAACATTAATTTCAGAATATGAACCTAGTAATTTTTATTATAAAATGATGTATAAGTTAACAGGCTGGATTTCACGAGGTTTAACTATGGAACAAATGGAACGTCTAGCAGAATGTGTAGAAGCTGCTTATCATAAAGAAGATTAATATTAAAAATATATTAAGGTAAAAGCGTTACTCAATCTCATGAGTAACGCTTTTACTGTTTGAAAATTTTTCATTGAAAATCTCAATAGCTCTTTCATATATTTCTTTATCAACACAAAATCTTTCTGTTATCCAATAATTAAGTTCAGAAGATGTAATGATTTGTTCTCTTTTCTTACCTTGGAAATATCGTTTTAAAACATTATCATTAATAGAAGTTGGAATACCATCGATATAACCGAAAATCTGAATTTTCTTTAATACAGGAGATGTATGCCAATCGTTAGACTTTGTAATGAGTTCTTTCATACTTGATAAATGTATTGGCTCTGTATGTAAGATCTTTGCTGGACCTGGATTTCTAGCAATTTTAATCCTATTATTTGAGACTTCATAAGTGAAAGTTTCTCTTACATTACTTACTTGAAATGATTCATAAAGTGGGTAAGCTTGGAATAAAGGCGTACAGTAACCGACATCGACATAATATGGTTGGTCTAAGTTAACTCGTAAGCATAAATGTGCGGGGGCCATATACATATAATGAACATCAAAACCAAGATTTGATAATAACCAATGGAATCCAATCGAGTGCGTCCAACAAGTACCCCCGAGACCTTTTGTTGTAATACGGTTTATGTATGTCTCAATGGAAGGAAAATAATTACCTGTTTCATTACCCTTTTCCCAGTCAATTATTTTAGTAAGGGTTTCCCATTTTATTTTTTCTTGATGAGCTTTAATAAGCTCATTTAAAAACTTTAAGCTAGTAGGCTGTTTTGTCGTACCTAAAAATGATAGAAAGCTATTTATTAGTTGTACTTGGGTCATTTTCTTATCCTTTCTATATAGAAATTGTTATTGGTATTATTATACAATAGGTGTCAGAAAATACAGTTGTTTATTATTGGAGTAGGAGAGAATTAAATGTCTATGTCGCTATATTATAAAAAGATCCGAGAGCAATTAGGCCATGAACTAATTTTCATGCCAAGTGTAGCTGCTGTTATAAAAAATGAGCAGGGGGATATTTTGTTTCAATTTCCTGGTGGGGAATACTGGAGTTTGCCAGCTGGAGCAATTGAACCTGGGGAAACTCCAGAAGAAGCAGTAGTTCGGGAAGTTTGGGAAGAAACAGGATTGAAAGTGCAAGTAAAAAAACAAAAAGGGGTATTTGGAGGAGAAGAGTACCGTCATACATATCCGAATGGCGATGAAGTAGAATATATAGTTGTTGTGTTTGAGTGTGAAGTTACTAGTGGCGAGCTAAAACCAATAGATGGTGAATCTTTAAAACTACAATATTTCTCTTTATCTGAAAAGCCGCTTTTAGCGTTACCATACCCAGATAAAATATTTTTATAGATGTAAAATAGCACACCTTATTTATTGAAGGTGTGCTATTTATATAACCCTGTCGTATACATCTCAGTTAACGTATGTACAACCTCTTCTAAGTCAATCTTTTTATCATTTTGCACAATCGTCCAAAGAAACATCTCATTCATCGCGAACCAAGCACGTGCTACAATTTCTTTATGTAATTCAGGATATGCTAACCCATTTTCTTGAGAGTAAGTAATATCCTGCGTAATACTGTTTATAAAGCGTTCCCGAATCTCATCCCATTTTTGACGTATCTCTTTTGATAATCCTATAGCTTCCTGCACAACTTGCAATATAGCTCGTTCTTCTTCTGCTAATTGGAGGAATGCTTTAACTTGTTTTTGAATCATTATACGTGCTTCTTCTTTTGTTTCAGGAGAAAAAGTACGCTCAGCAATATCATAAAATTGATTCATGACATCTTCCATTAAAACAATGAGGAGATCATCTTTGTTTTTAAAGTATACATATGCCGTTCCATAACCGGTTTCTGCGTGTTTAATAATTTGTGTAATTGTCGTTTTTTGAAATCCGTTATGAATAAAAATAGTGTAACCAGAGTGTAATAATTTCTTTTTTGTTTCTAAGGAGCGGTGTTTTCTTGATGAAAGAGTACTGTTTTTCAAAGAATCACCTCTTTATACTGAAATATCTGAAAATATAACTGTATTGTAAAAGAAACTCATATATAAAGTCAACTGACATAATATCATTGACGTTATATCAACTAAGGTGATATATTTCAATTAGTTAGAATAAAAAGAAAATTAAAAGAAGGTGACACCATGTATGAAGAACCATTTCAACCAACTTATGAGTATGCGCTTGAATGTGATAAACATGATGAACTGAAAGATTTTCAAACTGAATTTTATAAAAAAGAAGGAACAATATATTTAGATGGAAACTCATTAGGTTTACTTTCAAAAAGAGCAGAGAAATCGTTACTTACTTTACTAGATTCATGGAAAGAGTATGGCATTGATGGGTGGACAGAAGGAGAACATCCATGGTTTTTCCTTTCAGAAAAATTAGGTGAATTGACCGCACCTCTTATTGGAGCCTTACCGGAAGAAACAATTGTAACCGGTTCCACGACAACGAATATTCATCAAGTAATCGCAACTTTCTATGAGCCGAAAGGAATACGCACAAAAATTCTTGCGGATGAACTAACATTTCCATCAGATATTTATGCGCTTCAAAGTCAAATTCGTTTAAAAGGATTAGATCCAGAAGAGCATCTAGTACGAGTGAAAAGCCGAGATGGTAGAACACTTTCTGAAGATGATATTATTCAGGCAATGGAAGATGATATCGCTTTAATTTTATTACCTTCTGTTTTATATAGAAGTGGTCAAATTCTTGATATGAAACGTTTAACAGCGGAAGCTCATAAACGAGGAATTCATATTGGATTTGATTTATGTCATTCAATCGGTTCTCTTCCGCATCAGTTCAAAGAGTGGGATGTTGATTTCGCTGTATGGTGTAATTATAAATATTTAAATGCAGGACCTGGTGGTGTTGGGGGCCTTTATATAAATAATAAACATTTTAATAGACTTCCAGGATTATCTGGATGGTTTAGTTCTAGAAAAGATAAGCAGTTTGATATGGAACATACTTTAACCGCAGCTGATCATGCAGGCGCTTATCAAATTGGTACACCGCATGTATTAAGTACTGCACCTTTAATCGGTTCTCTTGAAATTTTTAAAGATGCTGGTATAGAACGTTTACGTGAAAAATCCCTACATATTACAAGATACATGCTGGATTTAATTGATCACGAATTAAAAGATTGCGGATTTACAATTGGAAATCCATTAGAGGATGAAAAACGAGGCGGGCATATTTATTTAGAGCATTCGGAAGCAGCGCGTATTTGTAAAGCGTTAAAAGCAAATGGAGTAATTCCAGATTTCCGGGCGCCAAATGGAGTAAGACTTGCGCCAGTTGCATTATATAACACATACGAGGAAGTATGGCATTCTGTTCAAATTTTAAAGAAAATCATGAAAGATGAAGAATATAAGAATTTCGAAAATAAGCGAGAGGTTGTGGCATAAGTATGAAAGTATCAGAGTGGATTGATATTTCACAACCGCTAAATAATGATATTGCCACTTGGCCAGGAGATACACCGTTCTCGTATGAAGTATCATGGTCAAAAGAAGAGAGTGGATCAGTAAATGTCGGAAAGTTAACGATGAGTATTCATACAGGCACCCATATTGATGCACCTTTTCATTTTGATAATCAAGGTAAAAAAGTAATAGATTTAGATGTTCAAGTTTATGTCGGCCCAGCGCGCATCATTGATGTCTCTAATCTTGAAAGCATTGGGAAAAAGGAATTGGAAAACTTTCATTTAGAAGGTGTAGAACGATTGTTGTTACGCACATCTTCACATGGTAAAGTGAATGAATTCCCAGATGTAATTCCGCATTTACGTGCTGATATTGCACCGTTTCTTTCTGAAAAAGGAATTCGTTTAATAGGGGTGGATGTACCTTCAGTTGATCCATTAGATGATAAAGAATTAGAAGCGCATCACCAATTGTTTAAACATGGCATACACATTTTAGAAAATGTCGTACTAGATCATGTAGCAGACGGTGATTATGAACTAATCGCATTACCACTTGCCTTAACGGATGCAGATGGAAGTCCAGTTCGAGCAGTTATTAGACCAATATAAGTAGAAATATATATAAAGGGGCGTTTGGCTAATATGAAAGAAAATGAAAAGGTAATTATGGAAAAAGGGATTCATACGGACTTTAAAGAGAATATGACGTACGGGGAGTATTTACAATTAGATAGTTTACTATCTTCTCAAAAGAGATTATCAGACCATCATGATGAAATGCTGTTTATCGTGATTCACCAAGCAAGTGAACTTTGGATGAAGCTTATTTTACATGAGTTAAACGCTGCAATTGAATCTATTAAACAAGATAAATTACAACCAGCTTTTAAAATGTTAGCACGTGTTTCAAAAATTCAATCACAAATTATTCAATCTTGGGATATTCTTGCGACATTAACACCATCAGAATATATTGAGTTTCGTGATTCACTCGGTCAAGCTTCAGGGTTTCAATCGTATCAATATCGTATGATTGAGTATGCACTTGGCTATAAAACACCGCATGCATTAAAAATTTATGAAAAGGATCCAGAATTACACGCTCGACTTCATACAGCGCTACATGCACCAAGTTTATATGATGTGGCAATACAAGCTCTGGTAAAAGAAGGATTCCCTATTCATAAAGATGTGCTAAATCGTGATATTACGCAGCCTTATGAAGAAGATGCAACTGTAGAAGCGGCATGGTTAGAAGTGTATGCCGATGTAAAAAAATATTGGAACTTATATCAGCTTGCTGAAAAATTAATCGATATTGAAGACTGGCTACAACAATGGCGTTTCCGTCATATGAAAACGGTAGAACGCATTATCGGACATAAAATGGGAACAGGTGGCTCTTCTGGTGTATCTTATTTAAAACGAGTACTTGATCAACGATTCTTCCCAGAGCTATGGAATGTTCGCACGAAATTATAAAAACAAACCTGTCAGTCAAACTGACAGGTTTGTTTTTTATTTGAACTCAATTATGTTTTAATAGAAGCTACAAGATATAATAAATTAAGTGATTTTTTAAACGGAGGTAAAGTTTTGGATTTCAAGCAACTAGAAAATAAATTTGAAAAGAAAAAAGTGAATACATTTCTTGTTTATCAAAAAGGTGAGCTAACAAATGAGTATTATAAAACGATAGAATGTGCAAGTAATTTAAATAAAATAAATTCGATTACAAAAAGCATTGTATCTATATTAATAGGTATTGCTATAGATAAGGGATATATAAATGATATACATACACCAATAACAAAATGGATTCTAAATGTACCAAAAGAAAAAAGCAAATTAACAATTTACCATCTATTAACGATGACAACAGGAGAAGACTGGAAGGAGTTTGGGAATGGGGTCGTTTTCCCAAATGATTTTGTTGAATCAGAGAATTGGGTGCAGTACATATTAGAAAAGCCAATAATTGAAGAACCCGCTACAAAAATGAATTATAACTCAGGGTCTTCTCATTTGCTTAGCTATATTGTCCAAAAAGCTACTGGAATGCCGACAGAGCAGTTTGCGAAAAGATATTTATTTGATCCATTAGAAATTACAGAATATGAGTGGCAACAAGATCCCCAAGGAATACATGTTGGTGGTTTCGGTATGAAAATGAAATCTAAAGATTTATTAAAGCTCGGAATATTATGTTTACAGAATGGGTATTGGCAGGGAAATGAAATCGTATCATCGAAATGGTTAGAAGAATCGAGTACATCTCTATTTGAAACGTATGAACATGTCGGAGCATATGGATATCACTGGTGGGTATTGAATAACGAAAGATTTCACATACCGTATTACATATACTTTGCTATGGGATACGGCGGGCAATACATCGTTATCATTCCGCAGTTAGAAGTCGTAGCTGTAATAAGTAGTCATATGCCTAAACGTGGGCTCGTTCCATTAAAGTTATTTATTGAGCATGTACAAAGAGAATTATAAGTTTATATAGGGAGAGGAGCGAATATATGAGAGGTGTAAAAACGTTATCTTTATTTAGACTATGCTTAAGTCTTTTAGCATGTAGCGCCCTTATTACGCAGTTTCTAATAAGAGCACAAGTGAAACCGTTTAATCCAGTTAATTTTTTTAGTTTCTTTACGATTGAAAGTAACATTTTAGTTGCATGTATTCTCCTTTTAAGTAGTATTGGAACAGCTACATTTGGTCGATCAGAACAGTTTGGTATACTTCGTGGTGCAGCAACTGTATACATACTTACGACTGGACTCATTTATTTTTTATTATTAAGAGGGTTAGAAGAATCACTTCAAACCGCAATACCATGGGTAAATACGGTGTTACATTATATCATGCCAATCGCAATGCTTTTAGATTGGGTTTTAAATCCACCTAGTAAGAAAATTACCTGGAAACAAGCTACAAGTTGGCTCTTATTCCCGTTTTTTTACGTTTTATATAGCTTAATACGTGGTCCAATCGTGAATTGGTATCCTTATCCGTTTTTAGATCCGAGAATAGGTGGATATGGTAGAGTACTTTTATACAGTATAGGGATAGCAGTTGTAATCGGTGCTATTTGTATATTGGTCAGATTTTTAGGGAATCGAAATTTTAGGAAATAATTTTAGAAATGAAGAACCCCCACTGTTAAAAAAATAAACAGTGGGGGTTCTTCATTTTATCTACTCGTCTTCTGAAATGACATCTTTATAAATTTCTCCGTCTTCGTTTCAAATTCTACATCAACAAAAACACCGTATTCTTTTCCATCTTCACGTAGCCACAATTTAAATTTTTCAACTGTTATTTGAATGGTTTTTGGTTTTCTGCCTATATGAAGGTAATCAATAATCTCAGCTTTTGGGTATTGTTCTTTCGTCTTTTCTACAGCAAGTTTACCCCATTTGGCATATGGCGGCTGCGCATGAACAATTGATGGGCCGGTATATATATTTGAACATGTTGTTAGGAACAGAATGACAAGTGCGACACGCTTTAACAATTTCTTCATGATGAACTCCTTTTATCCTTTTTTTATATTATTTACATATTTTTTCAACGATATGAGTTTGGATTTTTTTGTCTTCTTTACATAAAAGCGAGGCTTTTACAAAACATAACCAAGAAATCATTTCCGTAATTAAGGAGGGAAATTTATGCGCCAAAAAGCTATTTTTAAAATAGCAGTTTTACTTACGTTCATAGGACTATCTTTAATGGTCAGTAGTATACAACTAAAGAATGTAGAAGCTTTTTCTAATCAAGTCATTCAAAGAGGAGCATCTGGCGAAGATGTCATTGAATTGCAATCTCGTTTGAAATATAACGGATTTTATACGGGAAAAGTGGATGGTGTTTTCGGATGGGGTACATACTGGGCACTTCGAAATTTCCAAGAGAAATTCGGATTACCTGTTGATGGTTTAGCTGGAGCTAAAACGAAGCAAATGCTCGTGAAGGCAACGAAGTATAACAAGTCAACTGCTAATAAAGGAACGACAACGAATAAAGAAAATAGCGGTGGTACTGCACAAGAAAATAAACCACCTCAAAATAAAGGGACAAATGTTCCAAATGGTTATTCTCAAAATGACATTCAGCTTATGGCAAACGCAGTATATGGAGAGTCTCGTGGTGAGCCGTACTTAGGACAAGTTGCAGTAGCTGCGGTTATTTTAAATCGTGTTACAAGTGCATCATTTCCAAATACCGTTTCGGGTGTAATCTTTGAGCCGAGAGCCTTTACCGCAGTTGCGGATGGACAAATATATTTAACGCCAAATGAAACAGCGAAAAAGGCAGTATTAGATGCAATTAATGGATGGGATCCAACAGGAAACGCATTGTACTACTTCAATCCAGATACTGCAACAAGTAAATGGATTTGGACTCGTCCACAAATTAAAAAGATCGGGAAACATATTTTCTGTAAATAGAGCGGAGGTGGAACTATGTTACGAGGTATTATAATCGTATTATTAACAATTGGTGTAGTCGGGACAGGATACTGGGGCTATAAAGAGCATCAAGAGAAGAATGCAGTATTAATTCGAGCAGAAAATAGCTATCAACGTGCGTTTCATGATTTAGCATATGAGGTTGATTTATTGCACGACAAAATTGGAACAACGCTTGCAATGAATTCACGCGCATCTTTATCGCCTGCATTAGCAGATGTATGGAGATTAACATCAGAAGCTCGTTCAGATGTAGGACAACTTCCTTTAACATTAATGCCTTTTAATAAAACGGAAGAATTTTTAGCGAATATCGGTGATTTTAGTTACCGTGCAGCCATTCGTGATTTAGAAAAAGAGCCGTTAAATGATCAAGAATACAAAACGTTGGAAACTTTATATTCAAATGCAGGAAATATACAAGATGAACTAAGAAAAGTGCAACATCTTGTTTTGAAAAACAATTTACGCTGGATGGATGTTGAGATGGCCCTCGCATCCAATCGTGACCCTGCAGACAATACAATTATTGACGGACTAAAGACAGTAGAAAAAAATGTAACATCGTATTCATCTACAAACTTCGGACCTACCTTTACAAGTGCACAAAAAAATAAAAAAGGCGGATTTGAAGCAGATGGAAAAGCAATTTCAAAAGATGAAGCGGCGAAAATTGCAAAATCGTTTTTGAATTTAAAAGGAAATGAAAAAGTAGAAGTTGAGAAAAGCGGAAAAGGTGCGAAAGAATCTTTCTATAGTGTGAAAATTAAAGATTCCGTAACGAATAATGAGTTTTATATGGATATTACCGGAAAAGGCGGATATCCAATTTGGGTTATGAATAATCGAGAAATTAAAGAACAGAAAATTAGTTTAAACGATGCAGGAAGTAAAGGTTTGAAATTCTTAAAGGACCATAAATTTAACAATATGGAGCTTTATGATAGTTCACAATATGATAATGTTGGTGTATTTACGTATGTAGTAAATGAGAATGGTGTACGAATTTATCCAGAAGCAATCCAAATGAAAATTGCTTTAGACGACGGTTCTATCGTTGGATTTTCCGCAAAAGAATATTTAGCATCACATCAAAAACGAACAGTTCCATCAGCAAAGTTAACTGCAGCAGAAGCAAGAAAGAAAATCAATCCAGATGTTAAAGTTATGGAAGAACGTAAAGCTGTCGTAGTAAATGATTTGCATAATGAAGTACTTTGCTATGAATTTGTAGGTACTTTAGGGAAAGATACGTATCAAATTTTCATTAATGCAAATAGCGGAGCAGAGGAAAAAGTGAAGAAAATGCAAGCTGTTGAAAAAATTTATGATTAAACTTTAATAGTAAAGTGGTGAGAATAATGAAGATCCTACTATATATGTTGATGCTTTGCTTATTTATAACTGGATGCAGTATTGGAAAAAAGGACAATCCAAACGAAAAGCCAGAGCAAAAAAATGTTTCGATGAAAAATGTTAATTATACGAACAAACCAAATAAGCCAAATGAAAAAGCAGCAGACCATTTAGCATCTTTAGCCGCAAGTGTGCCAGGTGTGAATGATGCAACAGCGGTCGTTGTTGGGAAATATGCTATTGTAGGTATTGATGTAAAAGCGAAACTCGATCGAACTCGTGTGGAGTCCATTAAATACTCTGTTGCAGAAAGTTTAAAAAACGATCCAGATGGTGCTAATGCAGTCGTTGTAGCAGATGTTGATACGTATGAACGACTGAAACAAATTGGAAAGCAAATTAAAAAAGGAAAAACAGGCGAAGGTATACTCGATGAGTTAGCGGCAATTGTTGGCCGAGTAATGCCGCAAGTTCCAAATGACATGATTGAAAATCGAGAAACGAATCCAATTAAAGATAATGATAGACAATTACCAAAAGATGAAGAACAAGAACTAAGAAAAGAACAAAATGATCAATCAAATAATCATTTGAATAAATAAAGTTAACCTTAACCCTGTACTAAATTGTACAGGGTTTTTCAATATAATATTAAATATTCAGTTTATTTTTAAGGGAATATATGGTTTAATTATGAGGGGAGGGACAACTGTTATGATGAAAAAAAGCACATTAATATTATGTAGTTTATGCTTAGGTTTCAGTATGACAGCGTGTGAACAGAAGAAAGAAGTAAAAAAACAAACAACGACTTCTTCTACTGTGATGGAAAGGCAGCAAAACGAATCTATCAATATAAATCATTTCTCGAATATAAATGAAGGAATGACTTATACAGAAGTGAAAGAATTAATTGGTTTTGAAGGGGATTTAGTCATAGAAGAAGGCGTAGAACATTCTACACAAATTAAACAAATTTTCGCTTGGAAGGGAAGCGATCCAACTTCATTAGTTGAAATTACCTTTTTAGATGGAAAAGTGCATTCCAAAGCGCAGCAAGGTTTAAGTTAATAAGTTAAAAATGGGAGAGTTTAGCATGAACATACATACAGGGGAAATTCAATTAGTTCCGTATAAGGAGAAATATAAAGAAATTATACAAACATTTACTTTACCAAGTGAACAAGTTCAATTTACATCAGACCCAGGCGAATTGCTGGAGAAAGCTAAAAGTGATCGTACAAAAAATGTGATTGTTATTTTGGATTACAATGGGGTACCTGTTGGCCTTTTCGTATTGCAAACGGGAGATAGAGTGCAGGAGTTCACAGATAATGAAGACGCTTTACTTTTAACATCTTTTTCTGTAAATCACAATAGACAGAGAAAAGGATATGCTAAAAAGTCATTGGCTTTATTACAAGCGTTTGTAAAACGTTATTTTCCAATAAAAAATGAAGTTGTACTTGCTGTGAATGAAAAAAATATTCCTGCACAAAATTTATATGAAAAGGTTGGATTTCAAGATAAAGGCGTTAGAAGAATGGGGCCAATTGGTCAACAAATTATAATGCATTTACCTATCATGAAATAATGAGAAAAAACTTACTCTTGCATAACAAAGTAGTAAGTTTTTTTATTTAGAACGACAAGAGAATAAATATTAAAAGGCTATATTTAAGAGTAAAGAAATTATAGCTAGTTACATAAAAAATAAAGATACTTGAAAAGCATTCATTTTAGTTAGTTGTACAATCATTAAATAATACTTTTGGGGGGCATAGCTTTATGGAAATAATTCAATTACTAAATAAGGATGACTTATTTAATAAGGCAATAGATGTTTTTTGGAAAGAATGGGGTGAAGAAGGTGGGCGTGCTTTTTATGAAGATTGTATGACTAATGCTTTAACTGATCCAAATGACATACCGAGTTTTTACATTGCAAAAGTAGATGATAAGATTATTGGAACGTATGCATTAATTCGCAACGATTTAAATAGTCGTCAGGATTTGAGCCCGTGGCTAGCATGTTTGTTTGTAGATGAAAAATTTAGGGGCCACTCTATAGGAGCAAATTTGTTGAATCATGGACTGCTAGAAGCAGCAAAAAGAGGGTACAAATTTCTTTATCTTACTTCAGATCTTGAAGGCTATTACGAAAAATATGAATGGGAAAAAATTGGAGTTGCTTATGGGCCTAGTGGAGGGTGCATACCTTTATTTAAAAAGTCAACATCTCTATAATGAAAGCACTATTTGTTCAACAAACAGGTGCTTTCGTTGAACAAAATTAAATAACTTTATTATCACTTTACATCATTTATGAAACACATTTGAATAAGGAGAAATGATATGACGATTTATATTGCACTACTAAGAGGAATTAATGTAGGCGGGCATAAGGTAATCAAAATGGCTGATTTAAAACGAGTGTTTGAATCAATGTGGTTAAAACAAGTAAAAACATATATTCAAAGCGGTAATATCGTGTTCGAATCTGAAAAAGATATTAATTTTCTAAAGGAACGAATACAATCTGAAATTAAAAACGTTTTTAGTTTTGATGTTCCAGTCATGTTAAGAACAAATGAGGAATTTATTAATGTTATAAAAAGATGTCCCTATGGGGCCGATTCATTGCTAGAAGGGGAAAGTATACAGGTTGCCTTCTTAGCAAATGAACTTTCTGAAGCAGAAAAAGATCAGCTACTTATACAAAAAAATGAGACAGAAGATTGTTATATACATGAAAAAGTAGTGTATTTGTTATTCAAAAATAGCATTCGGAATTCTAAATTAATGAATCAGTTCCAGAAGTTACATACACCAGCTACGATAAGGAATTGGCGGACTGTGAATAAATTAAAAGCGATAGTAGAGGGGATGTAAATATAAAATGATTAGATTTTCTGTATATAGAAAATTTGTTAAGAGATAATCAAGTTGTTTAATTTATATAGAACTAACCATGCAGGTTATCTCTATAAAAAAATTTCAATTTATTACAAGGTGTAGAAAAGCATAATTTTTCAAAGGCAAAGCAAGAATGGGTATAGTATGGAATGGTAGACAATAAGTTTTTTGGAGCAAACTGTTATCTAGTTATCATGAACGAATCCGTTATGAGTTTACAATTATAAATCGACTAAACAAGCAATGGTAGTAGGATCTGAATATATCAAGAAGTTTACAGAAGGATTTACAGAAGCTTTTTATGATACAAAAGATATGCTGACAATATTCAAGTAGAAGCTGTAACGAAATACGGTAAAGTATATTGGAACACGATTGACAATAGACTAACATTTACAGAAAAGAAACCTCTTAGAGACGTATTACTTAGAGCAGATAAATATTTAAGAGACTATGGTTATAGTATAAAACAAACGAATTAAGGGGTAGGTAAGATGGGGAAATTTGTGAAAGACCAAAAAGTAGTTGCACTTACATTAGAGGGGATAGCACCATGTACGGTTGTAAGAGTTGGTTGGATTTTTATCATGGTACAAGTAGAAGAAACGAAGCACCTATACTCACTTACAAAAGGTAAGATAACACCTATAGAAGAGGATAAGCACTATCTTCTAGAAGAGAGTTTTGATGAAGAGAGCGTTTATGATATAGGTAGGGTATTTGGTGCAATTGAAACATCAGACTTAGAAGTTGCAAAGAAGTTATTTGATGAAGATACAGAACTAAAGAAATATGAAACCTTTCATAATCCATCAGAAGGAAAATTATATGAAGGACAGTATTATACAACAATCAAAACAGGTAAAGAATTAATTGAACAATATTTCAATCGACAAGGGTTAGAGCGTAATGGTACTAATTAAATTAGATGTGAAAACAGTTAAGGTCAAGAACTTAAATTAGGTGAAATGAAGGCTTTCGATAAAAGTGAATAATCTTATTTATGCTAGGTATAAAGACTAATAAAAAAAATTTATACTTTATTATTTGGGGATGAAATAATGGATTTAGTAAACAAATTTATTATTTATATTTGTCTACAAACTCATTTAAAAGGTTAGAAATTAAAAAATATAAGAGCCTTACTACAATATGAATTGTAGCGAGGCTCTTATATTTTTTAATCAGAATTAAATAACTTTATTATCACTTTACAAAATCTCATCTTTTGATTTATATTGTTTTGCGACTATAAGTTCGACAATAGGATAAATAAAGAATGAAGAACAAATTGCGATAAAGAGAGGAAGATTCTTTATTTCATCGAGTAATAGGAATGCAAATCCTTCTGACAATATTAAAATAACAAACATAAGGCATATTAGCACAAAATAAGCAACTTTAAAACTTTTATATTTAATTTGCTGTCCCATTTCATCTTGGCTTTCCTCTGATACACCGTGGGGATCTCCCCACGTAATATGATTGATGAAGTAGCTAATTATAATTGCACTTGCGAAGATTGTTCCGCCTAAAATCGCACCTTCAGTGATATATTTATAGGCTCCATGTATAAGTACTCCAAGTAACGATAAAACGATTGTTAGTAAAATGAAATTTTTACGATTCATATTAGAAATAGCACCTCCATAGTTGTAAAAAACTCTTTACACTAATAGTATAAAATTGGAAAAGTTCTATGTCAAATGCTTTTTACATAAAGGGCCGAGAATATGATATTTTGTTTTTACGATTAATAAAAAATTACATTACATTTGAATGTAAAAGAATGGGCTCGCATATATTTGGAAGGGATGTCAGATTAATTTAGGGGGTAGTTATGTCTATTCTTTTAAAAGCTGGTGCTGATGCAGGAAATAACGGTTTGAAGTTAATGGTGAAAGGGCAAGACCCTATTTTTATTCCGAGTATATATTCTTTATATATAGGAGAGCCTACAGGATTGTTAGATGAGGGAGATGTTTCATTATCTGAACTAGAAAATCACATTGACGTGACCATTAGTTCTCCATCGTTAATGTTAAATAACGTGCGGTATATCGTTGGTAAAAAGGTCATTCAAGATCAATTAAAAGGTACTGAGGTTGAGAAGAAATCGAATAAATCAACGGATGAGTTAATGGTTATTACCATTCTATCTGGTTTAGCAGTAAGTGCTATGCGCCAAAGTCCAACTTCTAGTCACATTAATATTCGTTATGATTTATCTGTTGCTCTTCCTATGCAGCTTATTACACAAGAAATAGCTGCGGAAAATGCAAAACGTTATATGGGTAATCATAAAGTTGTATTCCACTATCCAAATGGACGTGATGTGACAATTAATATTTCTATCGAATATTGTAAATGCCTACCTGAGGGCGCTTCTGGGACGTGGGGCATTGTATATGATGAAGAAGGAAATGTTGTGAAACATAAAATTGAATGTGAACAAAATCAAGTTTCAGAAATTGATTTTGTTGATAAAACACTATTATCTTTTGATATTGGCGCAGGGACGACAGAAGAAGTAGTTTCACTAGGCGTAAACTTTAGACCACAACTAAGTAAAGGCTTATCATACGGTGTGAAAGAAACGTTACTACAAATTATTACGAGATGGAACCGGAAGTATCCAACAAAGACGATTGATAGCATTACAGAATTCAATCAAATTTATTTAAATGATAAACACCCTAGAAATGCATTATTAGTTGAAGAATCACAACCAGCATTATTAGGTTTAGCAGCGCGTGTCGCAACGGATATCATAAACAAAATTGATGATATGAAGGACGATCCATACGTATTTATTTATGGTGGGGGCGCGGTTATTATTAAAAATAGCCTGAAAATGATTTTAAAACAAAAAGGGCGTTTAACAAATGTAATCTTTGTAGATAATCCATTATTTACAAATGCACGTGGATTATTAGTCTACACTTGTTCGCCAAAATATAGAGAGCATAAGCAAAAAGAGTTAGGGTTTACAAACTTAACGATAAGTTAGTTGGTGGAAGTATGCGATCTAGGCGATATAAACGTGGTGATCGAGTAAAAATCAATATTCATAAATCAGTATCACCTGAAATGATTGCATGGCTGAATAAACAATCAAACCCAACTAATTTCTTTTTCTTTGCAGCACAGCAACTCTTTAAACAAGTAGGAGATATTGATGTGTCAAAAGCTATACCAAGTAGCCATGTTTTCACACTATACGTGGAGCCATCATCCGTATTAAAGGTCGAAGTAAATCCCTTTAAAAACGTGCCACTAGAAGCTAATAAATCCACCGAAAATATAAAAAAAAAATCATGGGAATCTGTTGATCAATTAGATTGTCCATTTTTTTAAACATAGAAAAATATAAGTATTGCCCATCACTATACATACGGATACAGTGATGGGCTTTTTTACATGTAACGAATAGAAGGGGCACAAATTGTGGTGTGCCCCTTCTATTCGTTATTTACCTATATATTAGATGTATGTTCAGTAACAGCATGAATGATGTCTTCCCAATCATCGGGATGGTTTTCATGTCCTGCGCCTTCAAGGGTTAATAGGACTGAGTTAGGAATTTCATCAATAAGTGCGAGACCATGTTCAAAAGGGAGTGCTGTATCGTCTGTTCCGTGAATGACTAAAGTAGGTGCATGTATCGAATGAAGTACTCCTTCATAAGCATCATCACCTCGAAGTAAAGCGTGATTAAACATACTTAATAGATTGTTTGCACGTGCTATTTCTTGCTTTACTTGTGTATAAACCATAGCTTCATCAAATGTTCGTTTTGATCCACATAATAAGCGAGATCCTGAAACGAAATATTCTGCCACAACATTTGCATTTGTCCAATCCAAATGCGCGCCATTTGCGTGGTGTGTTAAAATTCTTTCATCCATTGGGGGTAAATCGCGCGTGTTATTGTCAGAGCCTATCACACTTGTAGCTAGTAATATTAACGATAAAACTCTTTCGGGATGGTTTACGGCAGCAATTTGAGCAATCATACCACCTAATGACATACCAAATAGATGTGCTTTATCAATATGATAAGCATCTAGTACTCCAATTGCATCTTCAGCCATATTTGTAACTGTATAATTGGAAGTTCCAGGTTCATATGCAACAGAGCGTCCCACATCACGGTTATCAAAACGAATAACAAATTTCCCTGTGTTAGCCAACTGTTCACAAAACTCTTCAGCCCAATAAACCATTGAACACGTAGCACCCATAATTAATAAAACAGCTGGGTTTTTAGGGTTACCAAAGCTTTCTGTACATATATCAATCCCGTTTATTTTAAATATCTTTTCAGTCATAGAGTTCTCCCCATTTCTTTTGAATTTAATTTAAAATGCAATTTTGAATGATTCTAACGTGTGTGTAAGTTTCGTTTTGGAATTCATAATGCTTCACACGTAATTACCCCCAAAAATAAGTTTATGATAATTCAAGGCAAAAAATTTTGAGAAATATTTGTAAGTTATTAAAATAAACAGCAAGGGGGAGTAGAAATGAAAGCAATTGTAATAGATCAATATGGTAATGTTGAAGAATTAAAAGAAAGAGAAGTTTTAAAACCAATTGTTAAAGGTAACGAGGTATTGATACGTATTCTCGCAACATCTGTTAATCCTGTTGATTGGAAAGTTAGAAAGGGAGACTTACAAGAACAGTTACAGTTTTCATTTCCAATCATTTTAGGGTTAGATGTAGCTGGGGTTATTGAAGAAGTTGGGGAAGAGGTAGAGTGCTTCAAAGTAGGAGATAAAGTATTTACGAAACCTGAAAATATAGGGAAGGGCTCTTATGCTGAATTCATTACAGTAAAATCTGATTTAGTATCTTACATGCCTACTAATCTAAGTTTCGAAGAGGCAGCTTCTATTCCTCTTGCAGGACTTACAGCGTGGCAAAGTCTTGTAGATTACGCAAAAATAAAAGAACATGACCGAGTACTCATTCATGCTGGAGCTGGTGGAGTTGGAAGTTTGGCAATCCAAATCGCAAAATCATTTGGAGCTTTTGTTGCGACAACTGCAAGTTGTAAGAATGAAGAGTTTTTACAGTCTTTAGGAGCAGATCTCGTTATTGATTATAAAAAAGATAAATTTGAAGAACTACTATCAAATTTCGATATTGTATTAGATACAATAGGTGGGGAAGTACAAGAAAAAAGCTTTCAAATTATAAAATCTGGTGGTGTTTTAGTTTCGATTGTTCATGAGCCAATTCAAAAAGTAAAAGGGATAAAATCAGGTTTTTTATGGCTAAAACCAAACGGAAAGCAGTTAGAAGCATTATCAAAATTAATTGTACACGGAAAAATAAAACCAATTATAAGTAAAGTTGTGCCGTTTAATGAAGAAGGAATTAGAGAAGCTCATATTTTGAGTGAAGGTCAACATGTTAGAGGTAAGATTGTAATTAAGGTGCAATGAAAATGTAGATATTGACTTGTAGAAAAAATTAAATTTATCCACCGAGAAATAACATCCTGAAATGTAGATTTAGGAATGTTATTTTTCGGTGGATATGTGATATTACTTCAAAAATGTGCTGTATCGTATTGTATCATGTAATTTCTCTAAACCAATCAACATATCTTTTTCATTTAACATGGAATAGCTAATCCTTAATTTGTTATTATTTCTTTCGTTATGTAATAGACAAGCTGTTCCTGGTAAAAAAGAGACATCTACTTCATTTGCTTTTTGTAATAAGGTAAAGGGATCTATCGTATCAGGAAGTGTAATCCATAAATTAAAACCACCATTTGGTATTTCAAAGTGTACATCTTTAAGTGGTGATAAAATATCAATAGTTATATCACGTCTAATTTGTAAAGCCGTACGTAATTTTTCTAAATGATTTTTCATACGTTCTGCACGTAAAAAAGGAAGGAGTGCTTTTTGCGTTAATAAAGGACTACCTATATCCATTGAACCTTTTACAGCGTATAACCATTCAAAAATAGGACCTTCGGCAATAAGTGCTGCGATACGTAGTCCCGGTGCTAACGTTTTACTAAATCCTTTTATATATATTACGTGGCCGTTTGTATCAAAATTTTTGATAGGAGAGGGAACAGTAGCATACTCAAAATATATTTCCCCGAAAGAATCATCTTCAATTATAAAAAACTCATATAACTCCGCTAGTTCGATAAGTTCCATTCTTCGTTCCTTACTCATTACTGTACCAGTCGGGTTCTGGAAAGTTGGATTTGTATACAATAATACGGGATTTTTACTTTGACAAATATCATCGATTAAGTCGGAGCGAACTCCATGATTATCAAGAGAAACTGGTATAATTTTAGCACCTTTATTGATGAAAATATCAAGTGCAGCACTGTAACAAGGACTTTCCACTAATACAATATCACCAGGTTTTAATAATGTTTGAGCAATTAAATCAATTCCTTGTTGTGCTCCGCTTGTAATTAATAATTGAGATGGGTCTGTCAGTAATTTCTGGTGTTCTTTTAAGTAATTTGCTATTTCAACTCGCAGTTCATAATCACCCTGAACTGGCCCATAAGTTGCTAGGATCATCTGGTCTTTATCAAGTATTTTATGCATTTCGTCTGCCAAGAATGGATTTGGTAATAAGCGAGGATATAAAATCGCTTGTGAAAAATCGTAATATTTCCGGTGCTGATTCATTGCATATTGAGATCGCATAACATTAATCGTTTTCGTTTGTTGCCATTTAAACGGAATAGGTTTGAAATTTTTCTTTACATGTTTATGTATATAAGCACCTTTCCCTTGCTCAATGCGTATATATTCTTTCTTTTCTAACTGCTTATATGCTTTACGAACAGTTAATAGGCTAATCTGTAAATCTTCGGCCATAGAGCGTAAAGATGGAAGTGCGTCACCATGTGAAAGCATGCCACTTTGTACTCTTTCAACGATTTGCATATATATTTGCTGGTAATACGGTATGTTGGATTCTTTACGAAGGACAATTTTCATGGTTTCACCTTTTTCATTTTTATTTAATTAAAGCGAAAAATATAAAGAGAATCAACTATGATTTTAGGTAACTGTTATATACATATATACACTGTTATACACCGTACCTTCTATACTCATGGTAAGAGTAAAAAGGAGGAAGGAAAATGGTCATTTTCAATTATATTTTAGTATGTATTATATTCGGAACAACATTTTTAACGATAAAAATCGGAATTGAAGCAGGAGCGCCCCCATTATTTTCAGCAGGAATTCGTTTCATTTTAGCAGGCGTAATCCTTATGATTATATTCAAGTTAAAGCGAAAAGAAATTATGCCATATGTATTTTCAAAACGTATCATATATGCTGGATTTTGTTTAACGTTTATGACATTCGCTACATTGTACTGGGCGGAACAATATATCTCTTCAGGATTAGCTGCTGTGCTTTCTGCTACGGGACCGATGATGATTTTGTTATTACAAGCAAAGAGAAATAAGACAAAATTACAAAAGGAGCAACTCGTAGCTTTAATTATTGCACTAACAGGTGTTGTTTTTGTTTCTTTACCAGGAATGCACCAAGAAGTAAGTTTCATATGGAGTATTGCTTGTATTGTTTTAGTTGTAGGAGAGTTATTTTACGGAATAGGCTCTATTCGCTCAAAAGAAATACTTTCGGATTTACAAAGTGTATCACCATTTCTCATTAATGGTATTCAAATGTTTTACGGAGGAGTTTTATTACTAATCGTATCTGTCATAGTAGAACAGCCGAATGTAACTGTATTAGCTTCATGGAGCGTACAGTGGTCTATTTTATATCTCATCTTTATCGGATCAATTGGTGGGCACGGATTATATTATTGGCTCTTATCAAAAACGAATCCTGTATTCCCATCAACGTGGTTATATGTATCACCGTTAATTGCTATTATAGTTGGATACATCATATTAGGAGAACCTTTAAACCCTACAATGGGAATAGGTGCTTGTTTTATTTTGGTTGGTGTATTTTTAGCTAATCGATCCACACTCCGTATGTATTTCAAACAAGGAAGATTATTTGAGAAGGAAATGTAGTTGTATAAAGAAGGAGCCCTGTATAAAACAGGGCTCCTTGAATTTTATTTACGATACGGATTGACTTTATTTATTGGAAAGGCGTAATATTATTAAGCTATATGAAAGAGAACTGTAAAAAGAGGGGAGTTATTATGAAAATAAATTGGACTGAAGTAAAGGAAAAAATCCGACCACAAATTTCAAAACCATCATATGAAACCTGGTTTACTAATACTACTGTTTATTTAGAGGATGATATATTAACAGTTTATTGTCCGAATGAATTTGCACGTGACTGGTTAGAATCTCATTACAAAGAATTAGTATTTCATACATTAAGAGAAATGTTTAATACGACGTTTGAAATTCAGTTTGATCTATGTAATGACGAACCATCTAAGTTGAAAGATGTTCAAAAAGAAAGGCTTAATAGCTGGGATGAAGTAAAGAAAGCATTAAGGCCAAAAGTAGCTGAGAAAACATTTATGACATGGATTAGAAATACAAATGCTACAATAGAAGATAATAAATTAATAATCTTTTGTGAAGATGCTTTTCATCGTGATTTGCTGGAAGGAGAGTATAAAAATATAATTTCAAGTACCGTACAGAAAATTACAAATGAAGAATACCAAATTTGGTTCGAAATAGAATTAAACGCCATTTCTATAGCACAGACTCATCACGTGCAAAATAATCATCGCACTTCCGGACAAGAGGAATCCAGTACAATTTGGAATAAAATAAAAGATAAAATGCAATTAACAATTTCGAGACCATCATATGAAACATGGGTCAAAGAAACGACAGCCAGAATAAATGAAAATTCATTGATCATTTATTTTAAAAATGAATTTCAACAAGAGTGGGTTAAAAAGTCTTATAAAGATTTAATTTCGCAAATAGCGAAAGAAGTAACTGGAAATACATATGAACTTCAATTTGAATTAAAATCAAATACAACCAGTAATGATGAAAAATCAACTATTAAAGATATCACTTCCGAATTAGGGGAGCAGTTCAAAATCTCCGATGATAATTTAAAATATAATGATGTAGACGAGAGCAATAAGCGCATTCAATCCTTAGAAGAAAAAATAATGAACTTGGAAAAAGTGATTGATACATTAGTGGGGAAATTAGAGGTAGTAGAATTAAAAACACAGTTGGAAAAATAACCAACTGTGTTTTTTACTTAATTTGCTTTTTTTATAAAGCCTTTATAATGACGCTTCACAAGCTGACTTTCTAACGTCTTCATCGTTTCAAGTGCTACACCGACGATGATAAGTAAGCTTGTACCACCAATTTGTGCAGAAGGTGGTAATGTAGCAATTTTCGTGAATACGAGCGGTAAAATTGAAATTGTACCTAAGAAAATTGCGCCGATAAATGTTAAACGGTATAAAATTTTAGTTACATATTGTTCTGTTGATTTACCAGGACGAATACCAGGTACATATCCATTTTGCTTTTTCAAATTCTCAGCCATTTGTTCAGGGTTCACTTGAATGAATGCATAGAAGTATGTGAAAGCAACGATAAGACCGACATAAAGCGTCATTCCAATTGGATGTGCGAAATCAAGATTTGCAACTAACCATTGCGATACGCTTGAATCAGGGAAGAGCTGCGCAATTGTACGCGGCGTCATTAAAAATGCGGAAGCAAAGATAACTGGAATTACACCAGCACTATTTACTTTAAGAGGTAAATGAGTGTTTTTTGCTCCTTGATATTGATTGTTTCCTGAAACAGCTTTTGCATATTGAATCGGTATTTTACGCACAGCTTGTTGAATGTAAATAACGCCAACAACTATCGCTAAAATTACGAGACCAATTAAGACCATCTTTATGATGTGCATGAATAATTGATCGCCTGCATTTTGAAATTGTTGCAAATAAATTTGATTCGCAACATTTGGAATCGCCGCAACAAGTCCTGCGAAGATAATCATCGAAATACCATTACCTACTCCGTTAGCGGTAATTTGTTCACCTAACCAAAGTAAAAATGCGGTACCTGCAGTTAAAACTGTCGCAATAAATAAGTATGTAGTCCAGCTTTGATCTGTTATTAATTGTCCACCTGCTATATTATTAAAACCATAAGACATCCCAATGGATTGTATGAATGCGAGAATGATTGTAAAGTATCGAGTAAATTGAGCTGACTTCTTACGGCCCATTTCACCTTGCTTTGCCCATTCCGAAAATTTAGGTATAACGTCCATTTGTAGTAATTGTACTATGATGGAAGCTGTAATATATGGTGTAATACCTACAGCGAAGATCGAGAAGTGTTGCAATGCTCCTCCACCAAATACGTTTAGCATACCTAAAACGTTGGCTTGATCTTGTACTTTTAATACCTCTGCGTTAGTATGAGGAACTGGAATAAACGTGCCAATTCGAAAAACGATTAACATCGCCAATGTAAAAAGGATTTTCCTTCTTATCTCAGCTACTCTCATGAAATTTGAAATCGTACGAAACATTATGTCGCCTCCTATATTTTTATCAGTTCAAAACTGATGATTATATCCCGATGAAGTAACCACAAACCTCCTTCCGCATTAAATTCATTTGACAAATGGAATTTTATACATTTTGTAGTTTTCATGGATATAAAAATATAAGGTGTTTTTTAGCGACCTATAAGCTTTTCGTAATCATTCAATACACATAATATATCGAATAAATTAACAAATGTACATACATACGCATGAAAAATGAATAAATAGGGTGATTTTTTACATTTACTTAATGCTAGATTGATAATTAGGAACGTTTTATGTAGTTGTATTGAAAGGATTCGGTGGAAAGTATTATGGTGTAGCTGTAGCACATGATAACCTCAAGGAAATCTTCAAGGATGTTGAGAAAACTCATATATTTCGTCGTGAATTAGAGAAACTATTAAAGCAAGAAAAGATTTGATTGAAATAGTAGTGAAGGAAAATCTTTTTTCTATAGAGAATATTTCTAACGCAGGAATCTAAGTATATAGGTTCTAATGAAAGGAGAATTCACATGAATATATTTGTAAATGACGAGTTTTATGAAACGAGAAATCAATTATTTGAGGAAATTACTTTGTTAAGTGATGCTCAATTTAATAAAAAACCAGATAAGGATAAATGGAGTATAGCACAAGTTTGTCATCACTTAGTTTTATTAGATGAGAGAGTTATAACGGTTATTTCGTCAGGATTAAAAAAGATGGATAGTTTCCAAAATGAGCGTAAAGAAATTCACACTATTGTATTAGATAGATCGATAAAATTTATAGCACCAGAAATGATTGAACCAAGTATAGAACCATTTGAAGTACTGCAAATGGTTGATTTGTTAAACGACTCTAGAAAAGAATTGATGCGTTTTCTGAGTACAATAGAAGATGAATCTAAATTAGCAAAAAAATCAGTGATGCATCCAGCTCTTGGAGAATTATTTCTTGATCAGTGGATAGAGTTAATCTATTTGCATGAACAGCGTCATATAGAACAAATCAAAGAGATAAAGTTGTTTTGTGAAGTTGAAAAGTAAAAATTATTATCTATTTATTGAGCGATTTAGGATAGCATCAAGGGTTCGAGTGATAAAATGCAAATCCTGATTAAAATTATGATGAACTTAGTTGAAAGCAACCAATGAGCAGAAGAAAATAAGAAACTAGCAGATCTTACTTTTGAAAAGGAAACGAACATTCAAAAAAACTGAATCCGAATTACTGTATAAGTGTAACCTCGTCTTAAATGAAGACGGGGTTATTATTTTTGGAAGTGATCTCAGCATTTTCATTTAGAAGGAAATAAATTAGCAATGAAATCCGAAAATGTAATCAGCATTACACACTATATCTTTAAGTTATAATGATTTCAGGAAATGAGTTATATGTCCATAATTTTGAAAGTACATATACATCTACCGTTGGTTTAGCGCTCTTCACACGTTGGAGGAAGAAGTAAATACTATTCTGCTAGGGGGTATATGCATTTTATTCTCTATATTTTCACAACAGAACCACCTCCAAAATTATCTTTTGTAGTTGAATTTTTCCGAATAATAAGTTACATTTTTAAAGTTCAAGCAACTTTATAGCAGTACAAAAAGGGGAGAAATATTGTTATTATGCAAAAAATGAAATGGAAGAACTATGTATGCTATTTTATTATTCTTATGCTTCTTGTAACAGCAGTAACAGCCAAACCAGCTATTTCTAAGGCTGAGGAATCTGATGTTAATATTACATTGTTAGGTACGGCAGATATTCATGGTAGATTTATGCCTTGGGATTATGCACTTGATGGTGCAAATACGAGTGGAAGTTTAACGCAGCTTTATACGGTTATAAAGAAGGTGCGTCAGGAAAATCCCAATACCATATTAGTAGATGCTGGGGATACAATTCAAGGAAACTCAGTAGAGTTATTCAATGATCAGCCACAATCGCCAATGATGGTAGCGATGAATACAATGGGATATGATGCTTGGGCATTTGGAAATCATGAATTTAACTTTGGATTAGATACATTGAAAAAAGTTAGTGAGCAATATAAGGGCAAGACGTTAGCAGGAAATATTTATAAGGAAAATGGAGAGCGTTTTCTTCCTGCATATACAATTGTTGAAAAAGGTGGAATTAAAGTCGGAATTATTGGTATGAATACACCAATGATTAGTGATTTCGAAAAAGGGACAGATCATTTGGATGGATTGGTAGTGAAAAATCCAGTAGAAGAGACAAAAAAGGCAATTAAAGAATTAGAGGGTAAAGTAGATGTAATGGTAGGGGTTATGCATATGGGACTAGAAAATGAGAATGGAATCCCTGGTACTGGTGTTCAAGATATTGCGAATGCTTGTCCGGAACTAAGTGCTATTTTTGCAGCTCATATGCATAAACTTGTTAAAAAAGAAGTTGTAAATGGCGTTATTATTACAGAACCAGATAAATATGGAACACATATCTCGCGTATTGACCTTACTTTTACAAAGCAAGATGGAGAGCTGGTTTTAAAAGATAAAACTGCTACAGCTATACCTGTAAAAAATACTGATGGAACAACAGTAGTATCTGATCCTACACTTGAAGACACACTGACACCTTTTCACGAGTATGCGAGAGGAGATGCAAATGTTGTAGTCGCTCAATTAAAGGGTAGAAACCTTGTTCCTGAAAATGAAATAAAGGGTATTCCAAGTGTGCAGATTCAAGAGACACCTTTATCAGATTTCTTTCATGAAGTTATGCTCTACTACAGCAAAGCAGATGTAGTCGCCCATCAAATTGATAATGACTATGCCCGTTTGGATGTAGGTCCTATTAAGAAAAAAGATATTGCATATAATTATCAATATGCTTTGGGTGAAATTACGGTATATAAGGTAACTGGGAAAGACTTAAAAGACTATATGGAATGGGCGGCAGGGTATTTTAACTCATCTCGTGCCGGAGATGTAACAGTTAGCTTTGATAAAACCCGTCGTGCTTCTAAATACAGTACGAATGATTTCTTTGGAGGCGTAAAATACGAAATTGACTTAACAAAACCATATGGAAGTAGAATTACAAATTTACGTTCTATTCGTACAAATAAACCAATCAAAACGAACGATGTTATGACGCTGGGAATGAATGCGTATAGAATGGAGGCTCTTCAGGCTAAAGGTGGAGCTTTAGAGGGACGGAAATTTGAACAAATTTGGTCATCTAAACAAGAGAATGCATTCGGAGAAACTGGTGGAACCATTCGTAACCTTGCTATTACATATTTAAAAGAGGTAAAGAACGGTGTATATACGCCAAAAGTTATGCATAATTGGAAAATTATTGGTGTAGATACACATTCTTCAGAGCATAGGGCTGTAGTGGATCTTGTAAATAAAGGGATTTTAGAAATTCCAAAAACTGAAGATGGAAAATATACAAATATAGCATCTATAAATACTAAAGATTCAATTACAAAAGAAGAGATTGTAGCACTCTCGCAAAAAGCTAATATTAATCCAAATCAGTTTAATCATGTAAAAAGAAAAGGTGAATTTTACAAAAAACTTAGTAGGATAATTAAATAAATATAAAATAGATAGCTTTCGTGCAAAAAACTATTAAACTTGGACATACCATTATCCTAAAAAAGTTTGTGATCGGTATGGAAATATAAAGACTCAACGATAAAAAAACCCCTGGATCATTAAACAAATCCGGGGGTTTTTTTATTTAAATAATTATGGTTTTATTTCTTACTATGCATATTTATAATAGCTTTAAAAGAACATACCTTGAGCTAATAACATGCAATAGATGTGTCCTTTACTATATCTAAATGGGAGACAAATTAAAGATATTTTTGACAAAATAAAAAGCCTGAAACTCATATGAGAATCCAGCTATCTCATAATGTTACAATCCATGTAGCTATAGACATACATAACAACATTATATTAAAAAACCAAATTGCAGATGCGCTGCCTCACTAAAGTATTTGTCTACTATATACATCTTAAAACAAAACATGAAATTTCTTTTTCTTGTTTATCAAGGTCATTAGTATTCATTTGGTCCATCTTTATTCTAAATCAACTTCATTTCCGAAATATAAGTTTAAATAAGTAATATAAATTATAAGATGTCCTATAATAATTGTTATTTTAATAGCATTAAACCTGCTCTTAAAATAGTAAAGAGTGGGTTTTTATGTTGTTATTTAGATGTAAGGGTACTTTGATTAGAATGAATATAGATAATTAACAACTAACCAATTGGAGGAGCGCCTAAAAGGGCTCTTTTTTATTGAAATCAATATACATATATGTGTCGTTCTTTCTTTATACCATCGACCACATATATGTAATTTTGCATAATGTTACATAAATTGTGTATTTTCTCTTTTTTTCGACAGAAACAGCAAGTATACTTTGTACAAGCTTTCTATTTCAAAAATTATACGAGGTGAACAAAATGAAAAACAAAAAGACATTAACTAAGGTAGCATTAACAACAGGCTTAGCTTTAACAGCTGTAGCACCATACGGGGTAGGTCATGCAGAGGAAACAGACCAACTACAAATTCAAATTCAAGAGGAATCGTTCCGTTCGGGTGAACTTACACAACCGTCACAAAAGGCACCAGAGAATGTAGTAAAAGATGCTCTTAAGGAGAAAACAGAACAAGCTCTTTCTCCAAAGCAAGTCAATGGAGAAACAGGAGTAGATTATAAGGTACTTCAAAAACGTGGTTCATATGATGGGACTACACTTGTACGTATACAGCAAACATACGAAGGAAAAGAAGTATATGGTCATCAATTAACTGCACACGTAGATGATAACGGTGTTATTAAAAGTGTTTCAGGTGATAGCGCGCAAAATTTAAAACAAGAAGAATTGAAAAAACCTATCAATCTATCAAAAGATAAGGCGAAACAATATATTTATACGAAGTACGGGAACGATATCAATTTTATTTCTGAGCCAGAAGTTAAGGAAGTTATTTTTGTTGATGAAAATAATGGACAAGCAAGTAATGCATACCAGGTTACATTTGAAGCTGCAACACCAAACTATGTTTCCGGAACGTATTTAGTAAATGCACAAAATGGTGATATGTTAAAAAATATGGTACAAGAATCTAACTTAAAAGCAAGTGAAAAACTAGTTGGAGCATTAAAGAAAAGTAAAAAAAGCAATCTTACATCATTAACTGGAACAGGAAAAGATGATTTAGGTATATCACGTACATTTGGTATCTCTAAACAAAGTAATAGCAAATATGCTCTTGCTGATTATACAAGAGGGCAAGGAATTGAAACATATGATGTGAATTATAGAGATATTACTAAAGAAGAAAGCTATTATCCTGGTACATTAGCAACTAGTACTTCGACAACATTTAACGATCCAAAAGCAGTAAGTGCTCATTACTTAGCAACAAAAGTATTTGATTTTTATAAAGATAAATACAATCGTAATAGCTTTGATAATAAGGGACAAAAGGTAGTTTCAGTTGTACATGCTTGGGATTCTGGAGATACGAATGATCCGAAAAATTGGCAGAATGCATTAAGTGCTAATAATGGAAGTATGCTTGTATATGGAGATCCTATCGTCAAAGCATATGACGTAGCTGGACATGAATTTACACATGCTGTTACTTCTAGCGAATCTAATCTTGAATATTACGGTGAATCAGGTGCGATTAATGAAGCGCTATCTGATATTATGGGGACATCTATTGAGAAATACGTAAATAATGGAAGCTTTAACTGGACGATGGGAGAACAAACTGGTTCTGTTTTCCGTGATATGGAAAACCCGGCTTCTGTTCCATCTTCACTTGGAGTACCATATCCAGATGATTACAGTGAATTTAACGATTTTAATGGATGGGATCAAGGTGGCGTTCATTTTAATTCAAGTATTATTAATAAAGTTGCGTATCTCATTGCAAAAGGCGGAACTCATAACGGTGTAACTGTCAAAGGAATTGGTGAAGATAAAATGTTTGATATCTTCTATTATGCAAATACAGATGAGTTAAACATGACTTCTAATTTCAAAGAATTGAGATCAGCATGTATTCGAGTGGCAACTAATAAATATGGTGCGAATGCAGCTGAAGTTCAAGCAGTACAAAAGGCATTTGATGCAGCAAAAATTAAGTAAGTTAGAAATATAGTCATCATTCATATATTAATACATTATGAAAAACAGTTAATGTCCTTTTAAGGATATTAGCTGTTTTTTTACATAACTATGCATTAGTGAAAATAAACTTACTAAGCAATAAATAGGCTGTCTCTCTTCAATAAGTTACTACAAATATATAAGGTTTAAAGTGTATAAAAACAGAAAATTAATAATATATTGACCTCTTTATAGAAAGTACTATAGAATGAAAGCGATAACAAACGGTTGCTTTAAAATGATTTCCCTGATCTTTTAGTATGTACAAATATATGAAGACATAAACAAATCTATTTTTTTAAACATTAATGCAAACGTTTTCGTATTAAAAAGATCATTGAAATACATATGTGAAAATAGCCAATATGGGGGTGAGGTAAACTAGATTTTTAGATCGATTTAAGCAGTGGAATTTAGTACGAGCATAATAAATCGTGCGTACTATTTAAAGAAAGGGTGTATGTGGTGCAAATGATAAAAAGATTAATTAGCAAATCAGTTTTATTACTTACTATAATCGTTATGTTATCATCTGTTTTCTCTTTTCAAAGTGTAAAGGCAGTTTCAAATTCGAAAACAACTGAAGTTATCATTCATTACAAAGAGCAATCTGGAAATACAAAAGACTGGAACCTTTGGATATGGGGTGAAAATGCAAATGGTAAATCATATGAATTTACTGGTGAAGATGAATTTGGAAAGTACGCTAAGATTAATATAGATGGTAACTATAATCGCGTAGGATTTATCATTCGTACAAATGAGTGGGAAAAAGATGGTGGCGATCGTTGGATTGAAAATATAAAGGACGGTCGTGCTGAAGTATGGATTCTTTCTGGTGATGAAAAAGTATATAACTCTAAGCCTTCTTCGGATCTATCAATTCAAAAAGCAACTATTGATAGTTTCAATGAAATTACTGTAACCACTAATATCCCGTTTCATATTAAGGAACGGAAAATTGAAATTGAAGGCATTAAAATTAAGAATATTAGTCCTTATGATATAAACAGTGGAAATATTACTAATAAAGTTAAAATAATTACAGAGCAGAAAATTGATTTAAAACAGACATACAAAGTTAAAATTGAAAACTTAGCTTATACGAATACTGAAATCGGTAAAGTCATTCGTAGTGAGGAGTTTGATAATTTATTTTATTATGGCAGTAACGATTTAGGTAATATATATACACCACAACATACAAAGTTCCGTGTATGGGCTCCTACTGCGAGTGAAGTGAAGTTAGTTACATATAAAAAATGGAACGATAAAATAGGTACTGAAATAAACATGCAACAAGGTGAAAAGGGCACTTGGAAAGCAGAACTTAAAGGGAACCAAAAAGATCTCTTTTATACGTATAAGGTGAAAATTGGTGATAAGTGGACTGAAGCAGTTGATCCGTATGCACGTGCTGCTTCTGTAAATGGAGATAAAGGTGCGGTTGTTGATTTAGAAGAAACAAATCCGAAAAAATGGAACGCTAACAAAAAGCCGAAATTTAAAAATCCGGAAGATGCTATTATTTATGAATTGCATGTACGTGATCTTTCTATCCAGCCTGAAAGCGGCATTAAACATAAAGGAAAATATTTAGGTGTAACAGAAAAAGGAACAAGAGGGCCTGAAGGTGTGAAAACAGGACTTGATCATATGAGAGATCTTGGTGTTACACACGTTCAGCTTTTACCGATATTTGATTATGCTTCAGTAAATGAAGAGAAATTAAACGAACCACAATATAACTGGGGATATGACCCGAAAAATTTCAACGTTCCAGAGGGATCCTATTCTACAAATCCATATGAGCCAACTGTTCGAATAACTGAATTAAAGCAAATGATTCAAACACTGCATGATAATAATCTTCGTGTTGTTATGGATGTAGTCTATAACCATATGTATAATGCTGCTGAATCTAATTTTCATAAGTTAGTTCCAGGTTATTATTATCGTTACAATGAAGACGGAACATTTGCAAATGGCACTGGAGTAGGAAATGATACTGCTTCAGAACGAAAAATGATGAGGAAATTTATGATCGATTCTGTAGCATACTGGGCAAAAGAATACAACTTAGACGGATTCCGTTTTGATTTAATGGGTATTCATGATTATGAAACGATGAATGAAATACGTAAAGCTGTTAATCAAATTGACCCTTCTATTATACTGCATGGAGA
This sequence comes from Bacillus cereus group sp. RP37, assembly GCF_040459695.1. Classification (NCBI taxonomy): domain Bacteria; kingdom Bacillati; phylum Bacillota; class Bacilli; order Caryophanales; family Bacillaceae; genus Bacillus; species Bacillus cereus group sp. RP37. The sequence goes on from NZ_JARVHP010000001.1 coordinate 2,725,082, forward strand.
AGGTTGGGATTTAAATACACCTCTTGCAGCAGAGTTGAAAGCAAATCAAAAGAATGCAGAAAAAATGAAAGGGATTGCCCATTTTAACGATAATATACGTGATGGATTGAAAGGTAGTGTATTTGAGGAGAAGGAAAATGGATTTGTAAATGGAAAGGAAAACATGGAAGACCGTATTAAAAAAGGCATTACAGCAGGCATTGACTACGATACAAATTCGTCTACTTATCAAGATCCGGAGCAGGTACTAACTTATGTGGAAGCACATGATAATCATACATTATGGGATAAACTTGAGTTGACTAATCCAGGTGACAGTGAAGAAGTAAGAAAACAAATGCATAAATTGTCTTCTTCTATTTTATTAACATCACAAGGTATTCCATTCTTACATGCAGGACAAGAGTTTATGCGCACGAAATATGGTGATCATAATAGTTACAAATCTCCTGATTCAATTAACCAGATGGACTGGTTGCGACGTGCAGCATTTAATAATGAAGTAGATTATATGAAGGGCTTAATAGAATTACGCAAAAAGTATTCAGCTTTTCGAATGACATCTGTAGAACAAATTAGAAAACAGGTATCGTTTATTGATGCTCCCAAAAATGTTGTGACTTATTCAATAGACGGAAAGGGCAATGGGAATAAAAACGAAAACTTTATGGTGGCTCACAATGCGAATAGAGAAGCCGTTGACATAACGCTTCCATCGAAAGGTCCTTGGAAAGTACTAGTAGATGGTAAACAGGCAGGTAGTAAAACACTTTACGTTGTCCATGACAATAAAATTAAAGTTCCTGCATTAAGTTCATTTGTTTTAAAAACAGAGAAACCGATCAAATAAATGCCAAAAGCAGAGTGAAGGTTGTTTTCACTTTGTTTTTAAAGTTAAAATAATATAATTTCACATACTGTAATTATATTACAATTTAATAAACAAAAAGAGAAGAACTCACCAAGGTTCTTCTCTTTTTTATGTGTAATAAAGGTTTCCATCATTGTAGATATAAGAGTTTTGAAATAGCGAAAGGCAAGACGATGAACCTATTTACAAAATTACGAGAAAATGACAAAACTGTAAGAATGCACGAATGTTTGTAAGAAAGTTCGATGTTTTCCTTTTTCTTTTTTTATTAAAGTAAAAAAGAAGAAAGCGATGTCATAAAAGGTTGATATTTTTAGATGCGTACAATAACCAAAACTATTCATGTAATGAAAGTATATGGCAATCAGTAAAACACTTTACTAAAAAGGAGGGATTTGAAATGTCTTTTTCTCAATTCAATATTGATATTTTTCGAGCAATTAATGATTTAGGTAAACAATATTCATTCCTAAACTCAACCATGGTATTTTTGGCAGAATATATGGTATATATTTTAGCTTTAATTATTTTAGCTTATTGGTTTACTGGGGCTAGAAAAAGTAGGGTGATGGTTATTCAAGCGATGATTGCTTTTGTGATTGCTGAGGTGACCGGAAAAATAGCAGGGAAATTTCATCTGAATTATCAACCGTTTGCAGCATTGCCTGATGTTAATAAACTTATCGACCATACTGTAGATAATTCATTTCCTAGTGACCATACAATTCTCTTTTTTTCGATTTGTTTTTCGTTTTGGCTTGTTCGTAAAAAAACTGGATGGTTATGGCTTATACTTGCATTTTGTGTAGCGATTTCTCGTATTTGGGTAGGGGTTCATTATCCTTTTGATGTTGCAGTAGGGGCTTTAATAGGATGTATTTCAGCGGTATTTTCGTATTGGTTAGTACTGAAATTATCTTTTATTAGGCAATTACTTACTCAATATGAAAGAGTAGAAAAACATGTTTTACCATCCAAAAACAAATCAAAGGGATTGTGAGTATACAAGTATGTGAGTCTTTTGTATTAACAAATGGCATTACTTTAAATCGTCTTGGAGGTCATTTTAAAGGCGGAACAGTTTTACACTGGAAAGGTGGAAATCATATTAAAAGTATTTTGTAAACAAGTGATATCATTTAAGTGGTTGCCGACTGTCATTAGGTTAGTTTTCATGTACAGTTATCCAAACCTGATTCCACTTCTTGCTAGTAAAGTAAGAGAGATTATAATGTTTTTCATCGAGTCGTGTCAGAGCATGCTAACCTTGCTGTTCAGAAGTTAGCAGATCGATACATAAAAGCACTGCAGGGAGCACTTTTTAACACATGAGATGTTTCAATATTACTTGTAGACATCCTTAAGAAATTAAAATTAATAGATAAGTTTAGAGCATGTTATTATCATCTTTTTAATACATGCTCTTTTTATTTAATTACTGACACTTACAAGTCATCAACAATCTTTATGTTGAAAAATCTTAGCGTACGAAATTCGCGTTTTGTTGGTACTACCCCATGCCCATCAACTTAAGAATTTAGAATTCCCCCCAAAAACGAAATTCCGTTACAAGTTATCACAAAATTTCGTTTTTAGGGTAGTTTTATTTTCTTAGCTTGATTTCGATGAGCGTTACCCCATAAAGGCCCCTGATACATAATTGATGTTCTGCCATTTGTAGAAAACAATCCACTTATACCATTTTAACAAGAAGAAATATCTCGTCCATGTTGTAATATTGGTTTACGTTAAGCTTGTGAAAAAATCATATTCATGTATAATACAATTGATGTATGATACAATAGTTGTAGGAGGGTGACCTTTTTGAAAAGAGAAGATGCCTTAAAACTAAGAACAGATATTAAGAAAATGATTATAATAACTGGGGTTTTTGAATCTCAAAATTTGCCCAATGGACCATTTGAAAAACCTTTACCAACTTCTCAAATGATGGCGTTAGAGGAACTAGAGGTGGAAAAATTAACTGTTTGGCAACTATCCAATAAACTTAGATTAGAGACTTCAACTGTAAGTAGATTGGTAGATAAGTTAGTAAAAAAGGGGCTTGTTTATCGTGAAGTAAATGAAAAAAATAGAAGAGAACTTTTTCTGCACCTCACAGAAAAAGGTCACATAACTGTTAATTGCTTAAGAGAGCAATCCATTACATTTTATCAAAGTATTCTCAATAATTTATCAGAATCAGAACAAAAAATAGTTGTGGATGGTTTTGAATTATTTATTGATTCTATTTCTAAGCCTTTTGATTAGAGTGAGGTAAATCATAACATTTGGAGGATAAAATGAGTTTGCATTTTGAACGTCCTATTATTGAATTAAAAGAGAAATTTGATGAATTAAAGAAAATTATGGAAGAAAATAATGTAGATTTATCGTCAGAAATTCATGAATTAGAAAAACGTTTAAATAAAATGCAAGATAAAATTTATTCTAATATTACACCTTTTCAACGAGTTCAAATTGCAAGGCTACGTAACCGACCCACGACATTGGACTATATACCTTTATTGTTTACAAACTTTCTCGAACTTCATGGTGATCGATTATATGGTGATGATAAAGCAATGATAGGTGGTATTGCAAAATTTAAAGCGATGCCCGTTACGGTTATTGGTCATCAAAGAGGTAGAAATACAAAGGAAAATATAGAAAGAAATTTTGGAATGGCACATCCAGAAGGTTATAGAAAAGCGCTAAGACTTATGAAACAAGCTGATAAATTTAATCGCCCTATTATTACATTTATTGATACAATAGGCGCCTATCCAGGGAAAGGGTCTGAAGAACGTGGAATTTCTGAAGCGATAGCTCGAAATCTATTTGAAATGGCTACACTTAAAGTGCCAATTGTTTGTATTGTAATTGGAGAGGCATCAAGTGGTGGAGCTCTTGGCATTAGTGTCGGTAACCATATCCATATGTTAGAGTATTCATGGTACTCGGTAATTTCGCCAGAAGGAGCAGCATCTATCCTATGGAAGGACGCTAAGTATGCTCCAGAAGCTGCTGAACATATGAAAATTTCAGCAAAAGATTTAAAACATTTAGGAATTATTGATGAAATCATTCCTGAAATTAAAGGTGGAGCACAAAATGATATAAAATCACAGGCAAAAATGATTGAATCTGTAATCGAATCATCTCTAAAAAAATTGATACTATTATCCTCGGAAGAGCTTATACAACAGCGATATGAAAAGTATAGACAAATAGAGAATTATAAATGAAAATATTTAAAGTCCGTATTACATTTCGGAGGATTCTCGCAAAAAAATTCTAAATATTTTGTAAGTAACCTCTTAAACTGGGATATGCTGATACTATTACTCTACAAAAGATGTGTGATCGGTATGGAAAAGGAAAATTTGTTCAAATGGAAGCATTATCAGCAAGGTATTATTTTGTTAACTGTACGTTGGTACGGTACAACTTAATTTTTCGTGATTTAGTAGAAATGATGAGGAACCAGGATTATCCTACCATTATGCTAGAAATATATATGTTATATTTTCTTTTCCACTACCTTTGCACCAGAACCAAAAAATACGCTATTCTTTCTGTAGAATCATAGGAAAGGATGGCGTTTTTGTATGTATCTATCAATTTCTGACGAATTACAATTATTTGCTGAAGAATTATATGAACATCTTACCCCTTCATTTTTGGAAAATCTCGCTAGAGAGCTAGGTTTTGTAAAACGAAAACGTAAATTTTCAGAGTATGATTTAGCAACTATATGTGTCTGGATTAGTCAACGAGTAGCGAGTGATTCATTAGTCCGATTGTGTAGTCAGCTACATGCATCAACAGGAACTCTTATGTGTCCTGAAGGACTAAATAAGCGCTTTAATAAAAAGGCAGTGTTCTTTTTGAAACATATTTTCTCCACATTATTAAAAAATAAAGTTTGTGGAGGTACACCTTTGAAAATGACGTGATTTCTATGAGAATCATTAACAATCCCCATATAGATATTTAAATAGGCTCTCTATATTTAACGTATAAAAATTATACATTAAATATATTTTTTATGTTACATACATTAATTTAAGCTTAATCTCTCTTTTTTTATAAGTTCCTTAAACGGACTAACTTCTTACCAATCTTCAAAAACGCTTACGTTTTTAAATTTGTGTTCTAGTTTTTCTTCAACAGATAAATACATAACTACACATAAACTCCTTATATCTCTAGATAAACTACCGATTAGCTCCATATAGACTCTAGATAACCTATATAGAATACAAGTTATCAAGGAGGTAACAGAAAATGAATTTTATGAAACGAGCAATTCTCAGTATGAAAAAAAGGATAGGAACATCATTAATTTTGATAGCAGTTTTTCTGATTGTTACAAATTTGGTTCTTTCAGGGTTCACAATCCAAAATGCATCAAAAAAAGCAGCGGATGCTGCAAGAAAAAAACTAGGTGCAGATGTTACTTTAGGTCTTGATTTCGATAAATTAGGTCAACAAGCTCGTGAAACTGGAGAGATGCCTAATCCACCGAAGCTTAACACAAAAGAAGCAGATCAATTAGCGAAATCAAAATATGTAAAAGACTATAATTACATAGGCAATACTTTCGGAATTTCTGATGGGCTTAAACTAGTAGGAGCTTCAGAAGGAGAAGATGAAGGAAAAGGTAAAGTGGGAATGGCGGCTGTACGAGGCGGTTCAGGCTCTGGTACAGAAATAGATATGAATGCTTCTTTTATGATTGAGGGAGTTCGCAAGACAGCTTTACAAGAAAGCTTTAAAAACGGAAAAAGTAAAATCATTGATGGAAAACCAATTACAGAACAGATGAAAGATCAGAATGTAGCTTTAATGGAAAAACGATTAGCGGAATTAAACAATTTGAAAGTAGGAGACAAAGTTAAAGTGCAATCAGGGGATAAAAAGGAAACCCTTGAGGTTGAAATTATCGGTATTTACGAAACGAATGAGCAAGCAATGGGTCAACAGGCCCCTCCTATAATGGATCCAGCTAATAAACTATATATGCCGCATTCAACTATGAAAAAATTAGAAGTAGATCAAGGTATAAGTAGTGTTCAAGTCGTGTATTTCTTGAATGATCCACAATACATTGATGCATTTAAAAAAGAAGCAAAAAAATCTAATATTGATTTTACTTATTATAAATTAGATGCACATGATTCATTGTACAAACAAATGATTGGTCCTATCGAGAATATCTCTTCGACTTCTCAAATGATTATTTATATTGTATCGATTGCTGGTGCGATTATTTTAGGATTAATCATTATGCTATCAATTAAAGGACGTCGTAAAGAAATGGGGATTCTGTTATCTATTGGAGAGAAAAAGTGGAAACTGATGGCGCAGTTCGTAATAGAAGTAATATGTGTCGCTATTTTAGCATTTGGATTATCCGTAACAACTGGAGCTAAAGTTTCTCAATATATCGGGGATCATTTACTTTCGAGTGAAATTGCTGCAGCGAGCGAAGAAACAGACACTACGCGAAATGGTACTGTAATGATGTCTGGACCTGGTGGTACTTTACAAAACCAAAAAGAAGATCCAATTGATAAAATTGATGTAAGTATAACAGGAGAAGATGTAGGAAAAATGGGGGGAATTGGACTAGCTATTGCTATAATAGCAACGCTTCTTCCGGCATTATCTATTCTACGTTTAAATCCAAAACAAATTCTTTTAAAAGATGAATAAGGAGGCTTAATATGGAAACGATTTTACAATTTAAAAACTTGGATTATTATTATGAAAGTAATGGGAAAAATGTAGCGATACTAGATAATGTTAACTTTTCTTTTCAAAAAGGTCATTTTTATACAATTTTAGGACCATCCGGATCTGGAAAAACCACAACTCTAAGCTTAGGTTGTGGACTGGATGTCCCTAAAAATGGTTATGTACTGTATAATGGGAAAGATATTCGAAAAATTGGTTTGGATCGATACCGTAATCAAAATGTATCTGTAATTTTCCAATCTTATAATTTGATTACCTATATGACTGCTCTTCAAAATGTCCTAACAGCAATGGAAATTACAGGTGTCAAAGTGAAAAATAAGACGGTAAGGGCATTAGAATTATTAGAGAAAGTGGGACTCACAGAAATAGAAGCGAAACGAAACGTCTTGCAACTAAGTGGTGGGCAACAACAACGTGTAGCAATTGCTCGAGCGTTATCTTGTAATGTTGATTTACTTATTGCGGATGAGCCAACAGGAAACCTCGACGAAGAAACGGCCATGGATATAATAGAACTGTTTCAAGAACTTGCACATAAAGAAAATAAATGTATTATTGTTGTGACGCATTCACAGGAAGTTGCTAGAAAATCAGATCGTGCAGTGTATTTAAGTAATAAGAAGTTGGTCGTAAACGAAATCTAATATAAACATCGTAGTTTTTCAATTCACATAATTTTCGAAATTCATCACTTTCAAAAGCTTATATTTGATTTATAATAAAACCAAGCCATAATCAAAATGGTCTCCCTGTATTGAATGTTAAGATAGTTTGATGTTTCCTTTTTAACAATATTTGAAAAAGAACTTGTAGGATATTCTACAGGTTCTTTTTATTATAATTGGTTACTTATATCATGGGGTAATTACACATAAAAAACGGGACATTACCTAGATATATGATCTAAATAATATCCCGTTTAATTATTTATCTACATAGTTATTGAAGAATTAAACCTACTATCATAAATAAACTAAATACTATCATCCAACCAAACGCACAATAGCCGAAAATTCTAATCCATTTAGGTAATTGATTCATGTTAACTTTATTTGAGGGAACTCCTTGCATAGAAAACATCATTTTTTGATCTCTATCCCTATTATTTTGTTGTTCATACATAGCGTCATCACCTTTCCTGAACTATAGTGTTTATAGTATACGAGCCTGAAGAAAATTATGTACAGAATAGAAGGGGATAGCTTACATCTTATGTGGTGAATTTTATAAATAAAGACGTTTAATTAGTCATGGCTCTAAGCACTAATCCTTTATAAATACTGAAAAAGAGCCCTACTTAAATAGGACTCTTTTTCTTCAAGTATTAACTTGCTGGATGTGCATCAGAACCAAGATAACGTTCTTTTAGAATTTGAACATGATGAAGCTCATGGCCAGCAATGATGTATGCTAATGCACGTACTGTAACTTCAGAATTGTTCGCATTTCCTCTTTGTAACCAAGCTTCTTTATCTAAGATTCTAAGTAAATACAGGGTAGATTGGCGAACAACTATTAAATTCTCAAGAAGAACTTGCATAGATTGCTTATCAAAAGCAGCTCTAAGAACATACATATCATCGTTATAGCCTGGAAGTTCTGCTGTCTCGCCTCGAGCAATAGATAGCAATCGATATGCCATAATTCGTTCTGTATCCGCTATATGACCGAGTACTTCTTTTATACTCCATTTAGTAGGACCATACCGAAAAAGTCCCTCACTATCAGAAATTCCCTTTAATAAAAGATTCGTTTTCTTCATTTGTTGTTCTAAAATATGTATGATATTTCCGTCTGATACCAAGTTAATATACGTTGCATAATAGGAGTTATATTCACTTATCTTTGGTCTTATTTGCATACGAATCATCCTTTATGTTTTATGTTTAATCTTTACATATAGCTTATCATAAAAGAATTCCAAATTAATCTGAAAGTTTGATTTCACATTAAATAGAAACAACAATGAATTTGCAATGCGTATGTGTAAACACCTAAATTAATTTGATATAAAAATAGAGCCCCATATGAATAGGACCCTATTTCTCATTTTCTCTATACAGCTAAAGATTTGTTGGGGGTTTTTAAGTATTTTGTAAGTTTTCATAATAAATCGAAAGAGCTTGATTTCACATTAAATAACAAACATGAATAGGAATTTACATTTAATTCGCAGGGTACTTCTCATTTACAAGATCTTCAATGTTATTTGCTTCTTTAATTTCTTTTGATGATAACCAATTTGTATTTCTTGTTCCAGACTTATTTTTTAAATTGATGTCAAAGTTTTTCGTATTTAGTTCTTCTTTAAGGATTGTGGTTACTTTGATTAAATCCTCAATTAAAGGGGGATTATTTTCAAATATAGTATTGGTCGTATTAATAACTAAAGTCACTATATATTTTCGATATTTTTCATCATCCGAACTTGAATACGTAATACCTTCAATTGAAAATCGATCGTTTTGCATTTCATGTAATTTTTCTTCTACTTTGGTCTGCGTTCTAATCCAATTTTTCCAGTATTCGTTTATTGGGTCTTTCATTGTGGATTTCATTGTTTGTAACAGTTCTTCTTTTGTTGTTACTCTTTGTACATTTTTAAAAGGTCCACCTAAAGATTTACCAGTATGATCTTTAATTTCTAGTTCTGTTATCTTTTTATTATTCTTCTGAATCAGTTGAAATAGGGCATATAAACGATCTAATTCTACGGAATCCAATTGGCTAAAGTCAATCTCGTTACTCATTTGCAAAGTTAATAGCAACTCATCTGTTGGGCTTCCTTCTTCTGGATTTTGATTATCCAACATATATTGCAGAACATTTTCATTTTCATTTTCCACGTACCCTAATTTTTTCATTTCTTCTAGAGTTGGTTGGAATTTCTGATATGCCTCATATGTTTTTTTCCCATATTTGTATTCATCACCTACTATATATGAATAGAGGAGGCCTTGTACCTTTACTCGAAATTTGAAATTTTTGTTGTTTTTTTCTTGCACAGTATGGTAGGTATTACCACCATTATTTTCATTTATCGAGCTCAAATCTGTTACCACAATATCGATACCGTATTTTTCTTTTATATATTCTTGTACCTCAGATTCATTTTCTTGATTACAACCACTTAAAAATATGAAATATACTACTAGTAATATTACATTTTTTATGCTTTTCATATAAGCACTCCCTACGTAAGAATTAATTCTTGAATGTGCAGCACAATGCAAAGCTGTCTTTTCCTTCGTCATTTACGCTAACTTTTATACAGTTATACAGTTTAAACTTTAAATGATTAGAGCCTTGATGTTTTTCGCCCATATCAGCCCGAACATTACTGTTTTGAAATACAGAAAATTGATTTGTTTTAATCTCTTTTTAAATTCTACAAGTATATGATTTATTAGGTTCATCTTTACACTGTATTTTCATATCGTAAGAACAATTGTACAATAAAAATTGATTGTATTAATAAAATATCCCTTCCTTTAAATCGATACGGCGGAATTTATCAAAGAAAATGCTTCGTTCTACCAAATTTTCTTTACGATTAAATGCTTGATATTGCGATTGTAGGGGAAGATGAAAGGTTTTTAGGCATTCTTACCCACGCGAGAGTGATTGAACTACTACAAGAATCGTGGGGAGATAGGTACACACTAACCCTTGGGGCAATGGAACATGAAGGTGCTCTACAACGGTTAACAAAAGCAATCAACAAATATACAACAATTAAAATTTAGTAATTATTGAACCCTAATAAGTTTATACTTACTACAAAAACAAACAAACTCGTCCTACTAAAAGGGGAGTTTGTTTGTTTTTTGTTCAGATAAAGGAATGTTCATGCAAAATTGCACACTATGTTCCCTATTTTGTATAGAATACTTTATATCTAGTGTTTCAAGAATTTGTTTAACAATATATAGTCCTAAACCACTTCCTCCAGTATTTCGATTCCTAGATTTTTCAATTCGATAAAATGGTTTGAAAATTTGTTGTATATCTTCATCTTTAATATTGACACCTGTATTTATAATTTGCATTTTGATTTGACCTTGTTTAATATCCTCACTTAACTTTATATTGACTTTTTCATTATGTGGTGAATACATGACTGCATTATGAATAATATTTTTACATGCTTTTTCAAAAAGAACACGATCTGTATAAACAGAAAGGTCAGAGTCAATTTCTTTTATTATTTGGATGTTTTTTTGAGAAGCGAAAAATTCGAGATCTTTTGTAATTGTACCTATTAACTTTGAAAGATTAACTACTTCTATTTTTAGTTTAAAAGTGTGTTGTTCTAACTTTGACATACTTAAAATTTCACGAACTAATTGTTCCATGTTTTCAATAATTTGATGGTTTTTCTTTAAATATTGATCACGATTTTGATAAGGGCCAATATTGTATATCATTCCTTCTAAGTACCCTTTCATTACAGTAAGAGGGGACTTTAATTCATGTGCTACAATCGCAAAAAACTCTCTGCGTTTTGTTTCTATTTCTCTTTCTTTTTCAATATCATTTTTTAATTGTTCATTTGCTTTTTTTAAATCGAACATAGCTTGTTGTAAGTTAATAGACATGTCATTTAAACTATTAGATAATTCTCCTAACTCATCTGTAGAGCGAACCTCAAGTTTTTCGGAGAAATCTAAATTTGCCATCTTTTGTGCACCCTCATTAATATAAATAAGTGGCTTTGTAATAAACCTGGAATAGAAATAAGCACTCCCTATACCAATAACGAGCACAATGATACTAATATAAGGGAGAAAGCGCACTAATACCTGCGAAGCTTCATCAATCGGCTGAAATGTTGCGAACACTACAAGTGTTAAACTACCATCTTGGAATTGAATTGGTTCCGTAACGTTATATGAATTGCTAAGGGTACCTGCATTCTCAAATCGTGTTGCTTTAGCAACTACTGTAGTTTGCGTACCACTTTGAATAAAAGAAAATGAAGGAGAGTAAATAATTCTTCCTTCTTTATTTTGAAGCGAAAGCATCGCGTTATTTTTTTTTGCGTATTCATCAAAAAGTGGTATCGCATCTTGAAACGTAAGATCTTTAGACTTATCAATTATTTCTTTTATCCCTGTTTGAAGTTGATCTGTTTTGTATTGCTCATAAAACGTAGGGAGAAAAAAATATAAAGTTAAATAAATCAATACTGCAAAGGATAACAAAATGAGAGATGTAGTCATAAAGAGTTTATAAGTAATTTGCTTCATCTTCATGATTTTTAAAATTTTATTCATCCACTTTATAACCAATACCCTTTATTGTTTTAATGTAGGGAATAGCTAGTTTTTTACGTAGGTTTTTAATATGTGTATCAATTATTCGTGTTTCTCCAAAATAATCGTATCCCCAAACTTTTTCTACGATATTTTCTCTTGTAAGTACTTTTCTCTCATTTTGAAATAGTAGTTGTAGAATTTCGAACTCTTTGGTCGTTAACAAAATTTCAACATCATCTACATATACTCGATATGCATCAACATCAATGCGCACTTCTTTAAATACCAAATGATTATTTACATTTTTATCATAACTTCTTCTAAGTACAGCTTCGACTCGTCTAATTAAAACATGAAACGAAAAGGGTTTTGTTATATAATCATCAATCCCAAGATCGAACCCTTTCATCTGATCTTCCTCTTCCTCCAACGCAGTTAGCATAATAATTGGTACGTTTGACTGACCTCGAATCATTTTAGCAACTTCAAATCCATTAAGATTGGGCATCATTACATCTAGAAGAATTAAATCAAAGGATTGCTTATTAAATTGTGTCATACCCTCTAGTCCATCGGAAGCAACTACCACTGTATACTGTTGTGTCATTAAAAATTGTTTAATTAATTCCTGAATTTCTTGATCGTCCTCAACCACGAGGATATGATAGTTTTTCATAATATCACCTCTGGTAGTCATTATAGCCGTACAATCTGGAGTTTATGTGGAGATACAGTAGGAAACTTCATAGGAAGTTTACTGTATTAGATCCATTTCAAGATTGTGTATTTATTCTCCATAAAAAAACTTATCGTATAAAAAGCTGAACGATTACTATTTACGAAAAACTAATGTATAATAATGTAAATTACATGTGATTTCTTAAACTGTTTGAAAATCTACTTTCGCTACTTTAATAGGCGGGGAAAAGGTGATGAATTTCAATATAAAAGAAGTTAGCGAAATTCTAGGGGGTACATCACAAACTTTGGAGTTTTTTTGCTAATTTAGTAAAAGCTTCAGGTGTGAACTAAGAATTATTTAAATCATGCGAGAAAGGTTGTGAATTTATTTGAGAGGTTATAAAGCTATGCTGTTTGATTTAGATGATACGTTACTTAATAGGGATAAGGCAGTAGATAAATTGTTTTTATTTGTTTTAGAAAAGTGTTATGAGGATGTTAGTGATACAGTCAAAAACAATATGTTACAGAAATTCAAAGAATACGATAAAAGGGAATACGGCATGAGTGATAAAACGATAGTTTTAGAATCATTGTTTGATGTATTCCCGCCGAAGTATAGATTACCACGCAATTACCTCCAAGATTTTTGGAATAATAATTTTCCTAAATGTTTTTCAATAGACAAAAACACTATTCATTTCTTAAATCATATAAAGAAGCACTTTGAAGTTGGAATTATAACAAATGGCTCAACTCAAAGGCAAAAGGCCAAAATAATTAACACGAATTTAAACAATTACTTTGATACGATTATTATTTCTGAAGAAGTGGGACTTAGTAAACCTGATAAACGTATATTCGAACTAGCATTAAATAAGCTTAATGTGCAACCAGAAGATGTATTATTTATTGGAGATGACTTAGAAAAGGATATTGCTGGTCCTCAAAATGTAAATATAAAAGGTGTGTGGTTTAACCCTCAGAAAATCAAGAATACTACCAAAATACAACCATATGCCGAGATTAACACTTTGGATAGTTTGTTAAGTTATGTTACTCCACAATATTTTTATAACAAGTAAAAGTAATTCCATATATATATTCAAAAATATAAAAAAAGAGAAACTATCATTAATTTCATTGACCGTATTAGTTATAAAAAATAGAAGCCATTTTAATAACTGCGGCTATTTTATCTATAATTAATACGAAGTTTTGTAAAACAATCTTACTCATACTGTGTAAATTATAAAGGGGTGGGACTATGGAAATAAAGAAAGTAGTAATCGATGGAACCAATATTGCGGTCATTAGAAACGATAAGGTATTAATATCCGATGTTCAATCTGCATTAGATACTATGGCAACAGTTCAATATGAGGTAGATGCGAAACATATTATTATCCATAAATCTTTAATAAGTGAAGATTTCTTTGATCTAAAAACACGTCTTGCGGGCGATATCCTTCAAAAGTTTATAAACTACAAGGTAAAGATTGCTATCATTGGAGATTTCTCTATGTATACTAGTAAAAGCTTAAAGGATTTTATTTATGAATGTAATAAAGGTAAAGACATTTTTTACTTAGCAACCGAACAACAAGCAATTGAAAAACTAAGTACATTAAAGCAATAATAATACCCCAGTAAAATCTCCCTCTTTTTCACATCGCTTATTATTTACAACATAGAAGAACTGACGTTTGTGGTAAACTAAGAAATGAATAAAGGGGGAGTTCTCTTGAACAATTTTAATGATACGATCCGAAATTTAAACAATATAGTTTACAAACCTAACAATTTAATAATTACGAATTTAAAAGAAGAAAAGCAAAACGCAGAATATGCAGGATGTTTATTTCACTTAAATAACAAAAGCATTCGTTTTAGAAAATCAAAAATTACTCCTAATAAAATTGGTCAATTTGTTTCTTTTTGGGAGAAAGATGACAATATGCAAAATCAAGCGTTTTCTTATGACGCTGCTCCTGACTTATTAGTTATCACTTGTATAGATGATAATAAACTAGGACAATTTATTTTCCCTAAAGAGATTCTTCTTAAGGAAAAAATCTTGAGAACACAAAATCAAAAAGGCAAGATGGCTATGAGGATTTATCCTATATGGGATAACCCTGTTAGCAATCAAGCTAAAAAGAGCCAAATGTGGCAACTTCAATATTTTGTTGATTTCAGCGATTATAATAATTTACCTATAGACAAACTATTACATTTGTATTCGTAACTTCTTATCTTAAGTAATCTTGTGAGTTAGACTTTTTGTACCGGTACAGTTAAACGAAATGTACATTGTTTCCGTACCCCATCAAATTTACAATCAGCATATACTATTTTAACTTATACATTTTAAGGGGTGCTGACTATGACAAGTCTACAACATAAGCTTTTTACAAGATTGAATCTTGCGAAGCGTACTGAAATGAAGTTTGAAGAATTAAATACAATTCTCTTTGCATTTGCACACACTATACCATTTGAGAATTTGGATGTTATAGCACGTAATACGAATGCAATTACTATGGAAAATTTACAGGATAAAATTTCAACTAGATCCCGCGGCGGACTTTGTTATGAATTAAATACTCTTTTTTACTACTTTTTAAAAGATTGTGGTTATGATATACAACTCGCATTAGGTACCGTATATAAAAATGATATAAACGCATGGGCACTTGAGGATGGACATATAACGATTATTTTAAATTATACTAACGAACGATACTTAATTGATGTAGGTATTGCTTCATTAGTACCTCTAGTCCCTGTACCTTTTACTGGCAAGTCTGTTTCTTCTAAAAATGGTACGTATCGAGTGAGACGAAAAGATACGAGTAAAGGGAATTACGTTCTAGAAAGAAAAGATATTAACGGTGAGTGGAAAGTTTGCCATGCTTTTTATAATCGTATGATTGATGAGGCAGTAGTGAATGATGTTCAAAAAAGAGTAATAGAAGATGAGAAATCTATTTTCAATAAAGGACCCATTGCGGTCAAATTAACAGAATCTGGCCATGTCTCTTTAACGAATACAAGTTTAACTGAAATAATTCATGGGGAAAAAACGAAACGTGAAATTACAGAAGATCAATATAGAGAGCTTTTATATACTTTATTTGCAATTAAGTTATGATAAAACAAATAGCCGGTTCTTATTCAGAACCGGCTATTATATTAATTGTGATTTAAAATAACTATTAAAGTTTAATTTTCTTAATAGATATAATACACTAGAACGGTATGAAAAAGTATGTACAATGAATTTTGAATGTAAAGGAAGATTTTTATGTCAGTTATCGATAAATTGAAGCTTAACAAGTATACGAATATGGTTGTTATTAATGAACCAAGTGATTACGAAGTTTTTACAGATAAAGAAACTGTATTTTCAAAAGAACACGATGCCATTTTTATTTTTGTAGAAACACTTGATGAAATGATGAAACAAACGAATTATATTATTAGTAATGAAGAGTTACTGATTGAAAAAGGTTATATATTCTTCGCATATCCGAAAAAAGGTAACTCTCGCTACAGTACGTTTATTCACCGTGATGAGATGTTTCCAGCATTAAACGTTGGAGAAGATGGATATGTGGGAAAAAGCGATATTAAATTTGCGCGAATGGTAAGTATGGATGACGTTTTTACTGTTGTAGGTTTAAAGCGTGAGAAGAAAAAAGCGACGAAAACGCCTGCAATGAGCCAATGTGTAGCTGATTATGCAGATCGAATTCAAGATGTTGAAGCTTTATTAGCTAATCATCCAAATGAACTTAAGTTTTATCAAAGTTTAACACCTGGATACCAAAAAGATTGGGCACGTAATCTGTTTTCTGTAAAACAAGAAAAAACACGTGAAAAACGTCTTGAAAAAATGATTGAAATTCTTTCACAAGGCTATAAAACAATCGAATTATTTCGTAAAAAGAAAAAGTAAGACTAGGCAATTCACAATGATGCAACAATTAATTGCGTTTGGCACATTGAAAAAAGGATTCCTTTCAGTATACTAAAGTATGTTCTTATATTTAAATAATTAGCAAAAGAAAAAAGGTGTTTGAAATGAAATCGTATATTGTAGTTGGAGCTGGCATTTTAGGAGCGTCTACTGCCTATCATCTTGCTAAGGCTGGCGCGAACGTTACTATCGTTGATCGTCAACAAGTAGGTCAAGCAACGGATGCAGCAGCAGGTATTGTCTGTCCATGGCTTTCGCAACGTCGTAATAAAGCGTGGTATAGAATCGTTAAAGGCGGTGCACGTTACTATTCTTCCTTAATTCAGCAATTAGAAGAAGACGGTGAAACGGATACAGGTTACAACCGTGTAGGTGCAATTAGTTTACATACTGATGAGAAAAAACTAGATCAGATGGAAGAGCGAGCTTATAAACGTCGTGAAGATGCACCAGAGATTGGTGAAATTACGCGTTTATCAGCTGAAGAAACGAAAAAATTATTCCCAGCATTATCAGATGAATATAGTTCTGTTCATATTAGTGGTGCTGCACGAGTAAACGGAAGATTATTACGCAACGCATTAATAAGCGCTGCGAAAAAACATGGTGCAACTTTTATAAAAGGCGATGCAGTATTAGTCTGTGAAGGTAATCATATTACTGGAGTTAAAGTAAACGATGAAACAATTTTAGCAGAAAAGGTTATTGTAACTGCAGGTGCATGGGCGAACGAAATCTTGAACCCATTAGGAATTAATTTCTTAGTTACATTCCAAAAAGGACAAATTGTTCATCTGCAAATGGAAAATACAGCAACAGAAAATATGCCAGTTGTTATGCCGCCAAATGATCAATACATTTTAACGTTTGACAATGGCCATGTCGTAATTGGTGCAACACATGAGAATGATACTGGTTTTGATCACCGTGTAACGGCTGGTGGTTTAAATGAAGTTTTCCAAAAAGCATTAACAGTTGCACCTGGATTAGAAAATGCTACCATGCTTGAAACGAGAGTTGGATTCAGACCATTTACGCCAGGATTCTTACCTGTTATTGGCCCGCTTCCTAACTTTGAAGGCATTTTCGTTGCGAACGGATTAGGTGCTTCAGGTTTAACTGCAGGTCCATATTTAGGGTCAGAACTTGCTAAATTAGCGCTGGGACAATCAATTGAATTAGATTTAAATGATTATGATGTTGCTGGCGCAATTGAATAATATGGGGTACTGCTAACATTTAGAAAAAAACACGCTAAGCGAATTCGACAGGAAATAAGCGGTTTTTCCCTCCGTTAAGAGTAAGTCTGTATATGAAAAATAAAATTCTTTAAAAATAGAGGGCTGACACCATAAACCTGCATTATTAATGTAGAATTGTGATGTTTGCTCTTTATTTATATTTATTTAAAGCTTATTTTTGAGAGGAGGTTAAGCAATGAGAGCACCATATCAAGTATTAATATTTCCTTATATAAAAACTGACGATTCTATTCAATATGCCATTTTCAACCGAAGTGATTATGGTTATTGGCAAGGAATAGCTGGTGGTGGAGAAGACGGTGAGATTCCTATTGAATCAGCAAAACGGGAAGCGTTTGAAGAAGCTGGTATTACAAGAGAATGCCCATATATAAAATTAGATTCTGTGTCTTCACTACCAGTAGAGGATGTAGTTGGAGGATTCCTTTGGGGAGAAGATGTTTATGTAATAAAAGAATTTTCTTTCGGAGTTAAAGTCCCTACAAAAAACATCTCATTATCTAAAGAACACTTCATTTATAAGTGGTTATGCTTTGAGGAAGCAGTAACGCTTTTGAAATGGGATAGCAACAAAACAGCATTGTGGGAATTAAACAAAAGACTATTAAAACAATTAAAGTGTTAGCTAATAACGATATTAGTGGAACAAGAATTAAACAATTTAAAAAAGCCTTGCTACATATGGAGTGTAGCAAGGCTTTTATTTTTCGTAGCAATATTTATAGACATATGTAACACATCCCTTCTTGTTTTTCACATAAACATTTTTTCTTTTATACAATAAAAGAAATTTAACAAGAATATATATACAGTATTACAAATCAATATTTTCCTGTTAAACCACCTGTTTTAAATAGAAATACGACTGATAAAACGATAACAACAGCCTTCAAACTCCCCCAATATGGATAAACAGTATGATCTGTTAAACTAGCATATTGAAAAATATTCTCTAAACCGAAAATTCCTATAATGACTGCCAAAAGAAATGCAGCTTTTCCTATATTCGTATTACGATAGAGGGTAAATAAGTATATTGCACATATAAGCGGTACGATGATTTGTAGTAAGATTGCCATAGATTGTCCCCCTAATTTATGTTTTATACTTATTATTATACTATAAATGTAATAATAAGGGATATAAGTTAATTGATGCTAAGTAGAAAACTGACTTGTCTATAGTTTTGATACTAATTGAACTACTCTAATCATATTCTTCTATATAAAAAAGAATACAAAGGGGTGTAAAGTTAATTGACAAAAGTTAAGGTTAGTTTACGACCCATTGTTCATAGCATAAATTTACCCACTGTAATAAAAACAGTTATTCTTCCAGGCGAATCGACTGAAAGGCTATTTATCGCAACCCAATTAGGGGAGATTTTCTACATAGGAGACGGCGTCATAAAAACATTTTTAAATATTCGTCATTTGATAATTACATTAGGCACATCTGAAGAAGGTGTTTCTAGTAGCGGCTATGATGAGCGGGGATTGCTAGGACTTGCGTTTCATCCACAATTTTATCAAAACGGTTTATTTTATCTTCATTATTCAGTAGCTGGAACCCAAGGTCCAGGTGCGCTTTCTGAACAATTTAAACCGAATCCTTGTGACCCGAAAACTTTAAACTTAAAGTGGCTAAATAGAGATACTCAATATGATCATATTGATACAATTGAAGAATGGATTTTACAATCAAACGCTCAACCTCAAAAACGTAGAACATTACTTCATATAAAACGCCCATTTTTTAATCATAATGGAGTAAATACATTAAACTTTTCTCCAGAGACGGGGAAACTTGTTTTTACAAATGGTGATGGTGGCTCGGGTTATGATCCATTTAATTTAAGCCAAGATGATTTAGAAATAGCAGGTAAAATCATTGAAATCGATGTAAGCAAAAATATATTTATAAATAATCCTCCAGTAGTTACGCGCTTTAATGAACTTCCTCTATCTATACAAGAAACACTTACAGTAATTGTGAAAGGTGTTCGTAATATAACCGGCATTTCATTCCAAAGATTTTATAATCAATATATCAAATACGCCGGTAATGTCGGGCAAGATATTGTAGAGTCTATTTTTTCATTTGTCCAATATAAACCGATACCGGTTACTGAACTTGTTCAAATGCATGTAATGAGATTAACTCCCAATCAAGATGGATTTATTAATTTTGGTTGGAGAGGATGGGAAGGAGAATTACCTACTTCTTTTATAGGGCACTGTTCTGAGAATCCTAATTTGGATGAGAGAACAATGGCTTATTATAATGAAACAATAGAAACATCAGTGAAGCGAATTCAGCCACTAATTAGTTATTTTCATAAAGACCCCAGACCAGATAAGTTTGGAGGAACTTCACTAACAGGAGTTCAGCCATATATGGGAACTGCAATCCCAAATTTAAATGGTAGCGTTGTGTTTACCGATCTTGCTAAGAAAGAAGATTCACGGTCGCCAGTTAAAGGTGTTTTAGCATATGTTAGAGCAGGTACAGACGGTAAACATACTGACTTTCATGTTATTGAAACCAATTATGATTTCGGTACGCAAGCAGCTTATTATATGAGTTTAGGAACAAATTCGGATCAAACCAGGTTATATTTAGGAGTTTATGGTTCTATGAAAGTAACTGACTTTAACAAAGGTACTATTTTTGAAATTGTTCCTTAATATGATATAAATTCTCTGATTCATTCTTTTTACAATTGTCTAATGTATAGTGATTGATTTCTAGAAGAGGATACAAATAAACAATAAGTGTATGAATAAAATAGAAAAGTGATGAATTAGGTATCTTTAGGGGGATTTTGATGAATCGGTTTGTACGTTATTGGTGTCAACTTATGATAGAGAATGATGCGAACTTTGTTCATAAAAGAAAATTGTCCCTAACAAATAAGTTAGTCATTACAGCTTTAATGAGTGCTTTGGCCACTATGTTTCAAGCGGCGGGAAACTTAATTCCTGGTATAGGATTATTCATTAGTCCTTTTGCGACGTTACCAATTTTTTTGGCTATTTGCTACTCTATTCGTGAGGGAGTACTTTCTTATATTCTTACTATTCTCCTATTATTTATTATTGAGCCAAGTGAACTAATTGTATTTCCCTTTACTACAGGCTTATTAGGTATAGCCTTAGGACTTTCCTTTATACAATTCAAGAGGAGAATTTGGGTAATTTCCTTTTCTGCGATTTGTCTACTTATAGGAATTATGATTGTTCTAGATATTTTCCGTTTTCCAGTACTTGGTCCTACTATTCATACAACTATGGATATAAAAATTATTTTATCAATATTTATACTAAGCTTTCTATACTGCTGGATCTATGCAGGGCTTTGTAGAATATTGTTGAATAGAGTATATAAAGTATGGTTCTAACAACTGCATAGAATGGAGATTTAAATCATGTATAACATTGAAATTAGAAGACCTAATTCGGATGATTTAGTGGAACTTCACTTGTTTTTCCATATAGTTATAACGAATGCATATAAAGACGAAGGATTATCACAATTATCGGATGACATAGAAAATGAAATTAACATGAAAAAGCAATATTTGAAAACAGATTTTGATAGTAATGGAGAAAAACGTTACTTTTTATTAGCAATTGATACAAATAACGATAAAATCATTGGAACAATTGAAATTGGTCCAGCAAGTACGTTGATTAATAGTTGTACAGGCGGTGTACTTAAGGATTTGTATGAAATAGGAACTGTATTTATACTTCCGGAGTATCAAAGAAAGGGTATAGGGAGTTTACTACTAAACACAATGTTTCTTACGCTACTTAGCAGGGGAATAACAGAATACTGTTTAGATAGTGGCTACAAAAAAGCGCAAAGTATATGGACGAAGAAGTTTGGAGAGCCTAGTTATGTACTGAAGGATTATTGGGGAGAATCAAGTGATCATATGATTTGGAAGAAGAGTTTACATGATACTCCTATAATATTTGAATTATAAAATGAAATATGCCTCTGAACGTAGCTTTTCTTACGTATGTATGCTATTATTTATCTTTATAATAAAAGAGGACGTGAATGAACTTGATTAAAATTAATATTCCTGAAGCTGATGTTTCAATTACTGAACGTAAACAAGTTATTAAAGGAGACGAGCCAATCATTACTCCAATTAATGGTTTTATCGATTTCCACTTGTTCCCTAGAGATAAAGGCGGCATTTTTATGTTTTACAATATTAATGACGAACTTCTTTTCGTAGGTAAAGCTCGTAAAATTAGACAACGTATTAAGAAACATTTTGAAGACAATGTTTCACCAATTAAAAATCACCGCGATGAAGTGTACCGCATTGATGCATGTATCGTAGAAGATCCAACAGAAAGAGAAATTTACGAAACATATATCATTAATGAATATAAAGCAAAATATAACGTTGATAAAGTATTTTATAAATAAGCAACAAAAAACAATCCTAGCACATATACTGGGATTGTTTTTTTGTTGTTTCATTCTTCATTTCTTTCTCCTTTTTTAAAATGATTAGCAGCAATTAAACAGAAAAGCCCTATAAATAAAATTATAATTCCAACAGTTTTATGTTTTCCCTCAAAGAAAGGAATATCTGAAATAACATTTGTCATACATAATCCTATAAATACAAGGATAGGTCCTGACCAAAGTAATACATTGCCGAACTTCGTATGTTGCCACATAGTAACCCTCCTCACTTCTTTTTACATATATATCCATAAAATGAAAGTAAATTCATAGAGAAATATAGTTTTTTTCATATCGAAAATTTAACCTTCATATATTGGTACAAGCAAACGAGAAAGGGGACCATCATGAATTGGTTAGAAGCTTTTATATTAGGGATCATTCAAGGTTTAACAGAGTTTTTGCCGATAAGCAGTACAGGGCATCTTTATTTAGGAAGGCATTTGTTTCAATTAGATGAAGCAGGATTGTTTTTAGATACGATGCTACATATTGGGACTTTACTTGCGGTATTTATTTATTACAAAAAAGAATTTATATATTTAATTAAAAATCCATTTTCAAAACTAATGTTACTACTTATCGTCGGAACGATACCCGCAGTTGTAATCGGCTTATTATTTAAAGACTTCTTTGAGGATATTTCAAAAACAGGTATTACGATAGGATGGGAGTTTTTAGTGACAGGATTCTTTCTCTACATGGCTGATAAACAAAAAAATGGTCGAAAAAAAATGGATAACATTACATATAAAGACGCATTTATTATCGGTTCCTTTCAAGCTGCTGCTATTTTTCCGGCAATTTCTCGCTCTGGTATGACAATCGTCGCTGCTTTATGGAGGAAGTTAGACCGTGAAACTGCTGCTTACTTTTCTTTTTTATTATCAACTCCTGCTATTGTTGGAGCTATCATTTTACAATTTGCAGATGTTTTTCAAGGGAAAGCTGAATCTATTTCTAGTACATCTTTAATAGTCGGAACGTTATCAGCAGCGTTCTTTGGTTACATAGCTGTTTCATGGATGATTCAATATTTAAAAAATCATTCCTTAAAAGTGTTTGCGTATTACGTATGGGGATTAGGCATTTTAATTTTAACGTTGCAATTTACTCATGTGTTTTAATTTAGTAACCATTCGTTTAGATCCTGTTTCATTCATACAAGGCAGGGTCTTTTTTCATTAAGGGGGAAAATATGTTTAATAAGGCTATCGTTATTGGTGGAAGTATCGCAGGAAAACTCGCAGCAAAAGCATTATCAACTTCTTTTAAAGAAGTAATCATTATAGAAGCTGGCGAAAAATGGGATGGAAAAACTTCGAGAAAAAGAGTTCCACAAAGTAATCATCCTCATGTGTTATTAAAAGGTGGAGAAAACGCAATTGAGAAATTGTTTCCTAATATTACGAACGAATTAATAGAAGCAGGTAGTATCGTAAATAACTTTACTCGCGATTTAAAATGGCATCAATTTGGTTTATGGAAACAGCCATTCATAGGAGAAATACATATGATTCAACAAAGTAGGTTTTTGCTTGAATGGCATATTCAAACACGAATAGATCATATTTCGAATATCACGAGTAAATTTGAAACATTGGTTGAGGGATTATTAGTAGATGGAAAGGTTAACAAAGTACGTGGAGTAAAAGCTAAATGTTTAGAGACAGGCACGCAAGAAGAAATTCAAGCAGATATCGTAGTTGATGCAAGTGGATTCGGTTCAAAAAGTATAGGGTGGTTACGCGAATACGATACTGAGGTACAAGAAGAGAAAGTGCGTATTGATTTATTTTACACAACTAGAATGTTTAAACTTAAAGAAAATGAGAAATTAGACTGCTGTAATATACTAATGTCTCCAAGTTTCCCTGACAATCCGTA
Source organism: Bacillus cereus group sp. RP37 (assembly GCF_040459695.1). Classification (NCBI taxonomy): domain Bacteria; kingdom Bacillati; phylum Bacillota; class Bacilli; order Caryophanales; family Bacillaceae; genus Bacillus; species Bacillus cereus group sp. RP37. The sequence continues at coordinate 2,749,280 of NZ_JARVHP010000001.1, forward strand.
TGGTGTTCTTATTCAAACGATTGAGGATAATCGTTATTTTGTTACTTTCAGCGGATATGCAAATGAGAAAGCACCACAAACAGATGATGAATTTTATAACTTTGCTGAATGCCTATCAATCTCCAATGTTACAGACTTCCTAAATAAAGCTGAGGCAATTTCAGATATCCAAACGTACAAAATTCCTTATCAAGTACGTCGGCGATTTGATTTAGTGAATAATTTACCAGATGGTTTTTTGGTAGTTGGGGATTCACATTGTCGTTTTGATCCTGTTTTCGGGCAAGGTGTTTCAGTTGCTGCTATGGAAGCTCACCAATTGCAGTTGCTTTTACAAAGGAGACAAAAACTTGATAAAGCATTTACACAGCAATTTTATAAAAAGACCTCTAATATTATACAAACTCCTTGGGAAATGACTATAACGGAAATATCACGTCATCCGCAGCTAAAAAGAGAATTAACGATAAAGCAAAAAATTCAGCTTTGGTATACGAAACAAATCTATCAACTATCTGCAAGTGACTCTGACGTTTATATTCGATTAGTACGAGTGATGAATTTAATTCGTAGTCCATTTCACCTATTTCATCCGAAAGTGCTACTTGCTGTGTTACTGAAACGAAAAAAATAGCAGGAGATGAATCGATTAAAAAAGAATATATAACAGTTAATAGATATAGAGGGAGTAATCGAGATGAAAATATACATAGAACAATTAAAGAAACACGATGCGAAGGATTTATTTACGTTTGAACTTACGAATAAGTCTTTTTTTGAAACAATGGTGCCAAATCGTGGCTCACAATATTACGATTTTGAATATTTTCAAAAACTACTAGACGATTTATTATTAGAACAGGCGGATGGAGATTCTTATTTTTATTTAATTCGTAATGAAGAAAAAGAAATTGTAGGACGAATAAATTTAGTAGATATAGATACGGAATTTCGAAGCAGTTCGTTAGGCTATCGAGTCGGAGAAAAGTTTACTAAAAAAGGAGTTGCAACAGCAGCTGTAAAATTAATTTTAGACGTAGCGCAAAATAATAAAATTAATGAGGTTCATGCTAAAACAACTACTAATAATCTCGCATCACAAATTGTACTAGAAAAAAGCGGGTTTTCTTCTTATCATAACGAAGCAGATACAGCATCTGTAGAATTAAATGGAGAACATGTGAATTTTGTACATTATATTTGGAGAAATACTTCACGCTTATAATAAGGGGGACTTATTCATGAATGATTTACGTTATCCAATTGGCCAATTTACATACAAACGTCCTATAACTGAAGAAATGATTGATACATGGATTCAAGCAATTGAAGATTTACCTAATGAACTAACAAAGGCAATCAAAGATTTAGATCAGAAGCAGTTAGACACACCGTATCGAGTTGGTGGATGGACGGTTCGTCAAGTAGTTCATCATGTTGTTGATAGCCACATGAATAGCTACATACGCTTTAAATTAGCACTAACAGAAAAGAATCCAACGATTAAACCATATAAAGAAGAGAAGTGGGCAGAACTACCTGATTCTAAATTACCAGTAGATGTTTCGCTAGTAATGTTAGATTCATTACATAAAAGATGGGTTAACCTTTTATATTCTCTAGAAATTGAAGATCTAGAAAAGACATTTAATCACCCTGAAACTGGTGAAACAAAACTTGCTGCTGCAATTGGACTATATGCATGGCACGGACGTCATCATACAGCTCATATAACTTCATTAAGAAAGCGACTAAATTGGTAACATGGATATTACATTAGAGAAGGCAACAGAAATTGATGCAGCAGTTTTATTTCAAATGCAAATAGACTCATTTCGCCCTTTATTAAATAAATATAAAGACTATGAAACAAATCCAGCAAATGAATCTATTGAAAAAACAATTTTAAGGATAAATAATCCCAGCAGTAAATTTTATAAGATTATATTGGATTCGAACCTTGTTGGAGCGATATGTATATCCCAAAAAGAAATACCTTATAAATTTTGGATCAGTCCAATGTTTATTCATCCAAACTATCAAGGGAAAGGAATCGCTCAGAAGGTACTTATTTTAATTGAAGAGATGTTTCCAGAAGCACGAAGTTTTGAACTTGCGACGATTTTAGAAGAAGAAAGAAATTGTTTTCTATACGAAAAAATGGGGTATAAAAGAACAGAAGTTATAAAAAAATTAAATGATACAACTACACTTATTTATTACAAAAAAGAAAGGTAAAGCACTTGAAATACGCTTTACCTTTTTATGTTATTCCAGATTAAATATACAAAAACTATGCATATTCTTCCAAAATATTCGGGTTAGTAATTTCGATAATGAATAAACATACGAAAAAACGTTATTTCGTTGTATATGTTACTAGCGCTTTTTGAATGCTTAAAACACTATCGTCACCTTTAAATTCCTTCGTAATTGGCGTACTCAAACTAGATACCCAAATTTTAAGTTCCGCATCTAAATCAAAATGCCCAGCTGTTTCAATGCTAAATTGTGTAATACTTTTATAAGGAATAGAATGATACTCTGTTTTTTTACCTGATATCCCTTGTTTATCTACTAAAATAAGACGACGATTTGTAAATACGATTAAATCACGAATTAATTTATAAGCATGTTCAACCTTCTCATCGTCTAGCATAATTTTCTCTAAATCACGTTCTACACTTTCGGTACTCGCATTTGATGCATTTCCTAAAATACCGCTAAATAAACCCATAGGAAATTCCTCCTCCATTATTTGTGGATTGTGTTACTTATATTGTACCATGCTACTCGCTATGAAGTTATGATATTACATTAGTAGTTTCTGGCTATTGTTGCAATTCATTTATATAACCTCATCTTAATATCTTATGCTAATATGTAAGTAAGAAAAAAGAAGCAGAGGGATATAGCATGAAAAATATCGGTTTAGTATTAGAGGGCGGAGGAATGAAAGGTTTATATACTGCAGGCGTACTCGAATATTTTATGGAAAAGAACTTATTCTTTCCTTATGTAGTTGGCGTATCCGCTGGAGCCTGTATGGGTGCAACCTATTTATCACGTCAAAAAGGGAGAAATAAAAAAGTAAATACAGAGCTAGTGTCAGATCACCGATATATATCTTATCGAAATTTGATTAGAAAACGCGAATTATTCGGAATGGACTTTTTATTTGATGAAGTTCCTAATAAGATTGTTCCATTTGATTTTCAAACTTTCTTAAATTCAAATGAACAGTTTGTTATAGGGACAACTGACTGCGAAACAGGACAAGCTATTTATTATAATAAAACAGAACATGGTAAAGATATTTTAAAAATTATTCGTGCATCAAGTTCCGTCCCATTTATAGCGCCTGCTGTAGAATATGATAATCGAAAATTGTTAGATGGAGGGATTATAGATCCTATACCAGTTTTAAAAGCGCAAACTGATGGTTATGAAAAGAACGTTGTTATTATGACAAAATCAGAAGGATACGAGAAGCAGCGAAATAAATTTTCTGGACTAGCTAAAATTTTATATAGGAAATATCCGAATATCGCAGAATCTTTAGTAGAACATTATCGTTTTTATAATGAGACGATATCTTATATGAATCAACTGGAACAAAAAGATAACTTTTATGTCATTCAGCCTAGCGTACAACTTCCTATAAGCGGAATAGAAAGAAATAAAGAAAAACTCGTTAATTTATATAATCTTGGCTATACAGATGCTCAATATCATTATGAAAACTTATTAAATTGGATAGAGAAATAAAGGGGTGGAAAGTTGAAGTTAGGAAAACGAATTATTTTTAAGGAATTACAGAAAATGCATAGTCCACTGTACAAACCATTTCCGAATTGTGACATTCGAAAAGTACGAAAAGATTTTAATACTATGTTTACAGAAGATGATTGTATAAGCGCTGATTTAAATTGTTATTGGATGCATACAGCAGGTACTTTAAGTTACGTACTTAATAACAACGAAAAGGAGATTGTGTTTGATCAAATAAAGTGGCTAAGGAAATCATTTTATGAATGGTTTCCACAATATCGTTTTATAGAAACAGAAATTGTGAAGTATCCCATTTTGTATAGAGATTTCATGAATTATGAGAAGGCCCGAAAACTATTACTATATTATCTTACTGAATAAAAATAAAAAAGTACAAGTTATGCTGCTTGTACTTTTTTTGTTCATAAAAAATACAATTTTAATACCTTGTTTAAATAGGGATTCTAATACGAAGAAAGAAGTACATATAGAATGATGTAAGGGAGGGAGAGATGTTTAGTTTCCGTTTTCCTTTAATTCATTGTCCAACTCGAATATAGTTAGTTAACTGTGTTAAAATATCTCGAGTGAAATCAAGTACTTATTTTATCAAACATTAAACAAAATAAGTTAGAAGGGACAACATTAACATGGAAAACGTATCAAATATAGATAAATTGGAATCAATAAAATCTTTACAATCGACAATTCGTAAACTTGAAAATGCACTATCACAGATGACTCAAAAAGGCGCAAATACTACATTAGTGAAAAAACGATTTAAAGCTGTTTGCATAGGATTAGCAGTGCTAGAAAACGTTTGGAATCAAGAAAGTCATAAGTATAGCCAAGAAGAGTTAGCAGAAGCACGTAACGTCCTTGCTGGTTTGCTTCCATCAATCGAGAGAGCCTATGATAAGTCTAAAGCTGGTAGTCCGCAAAGAACACTTTTAACAAGAAGAATAAAAGCGTTGGAACTTTCTATTCAAGCAATTGATAAACTTTCTAATAAATAACTCAACTAGATACATAACATCCTAATGCAATCTAATGAAAAGACAGAACTATAAAGGAGGAAAAGGGGTGACTTCAATAATTAGTCCTAAGTTAGAGGAGCTTATTAATCAATTGAAAAGTGGAAACGAGAAAGCTTTGTATACTTTTTTGCATGAGATAAAGTTAAATAATACGCCACTAATAGAACAATGTCCTGTAGATAATCAGTATAAGCTTATAACGTATATATGGTTAGGCGATCAAAATACTGAAAACGTTTATGTATTCGGTAGTTTTCCTGGTTGGAATCTGTCTGTAAATCAATTGCAACGATTGTTACAGACAGATATTTGGTATGTTACGTTTAGGACGAATAAGAGTTTTATTTCAACTTATTATTTTACAGTAAATGATTTTTTCGAAAATAATTGGATAAAGCGTAGTGAACAGTATCGACTAGACCGATTTAATGAAAATACATTTGGAGAAGGTGCCAATAAAGCGTCTGTGTTAAAAATAGGTATGGAAGTGCAGTATAGCAGTCGTTTCCCTTCAAATCATTATCCATCTGGGAGAATTGAAACATATTCTTTTCATAGTTCGATTTTAAATAACACACGTAAAATTCACATTTATACGCCTCATGATTATTCTCACACTTCACATCTTCAAGAGCTTCTCATTGTATTTGATGGGAATTCATTCATTAATAACCTTTCAATCGCAAAAACACTTAATTATTTAATTTACGAAAAAGAAATCCCATCTTATATTGCTGTTGCTATAGATCCTATTGATCAATTAGAAGAGCTAACTTATAACGATAACATGAATACATTTTTAACGAAGGAATTACTTCCGTGGATTCAAGCTAAGTATCACGTATATCAAGAAAAGAATCATACGACAATTGCTGGTTTCAGTCTTGGTGGCTTAGCAGCTTTTTATGCAGCACTTCAAAATCCACATATTTTCGGGAATGTGTTGTCAATGTCTGGATCCGTACATTGGAAAAAGGATGATTATGAAAATGCAATTCCTTGGATTGAAAATCAAATTTCATCAATAGATTTTAATGCGACTCATCTTTATTTTTACATAGCAGTAGGTGAACTTGAAAATGAACCTCTTTTAACAGCTAATAGACGTCTATATAAAGCTTTAGAAAAAAAGGGATACCAAACCACTTATGAAGAGTTTCAAGGCGGACACGACAGCGTGTGGTGGCGAGAAAAACTGTTCGATGGATTAAGGGCATTGAAATTTACAAAAACGACACTAAAAAATAAAAAGGAGAGAGAATCTATGAATCAAGAAGAACTAGATAAAAAACTAAAAAAGCAAGAGATTTTAGTAAAAGATGAGAAAGTTTGGTCCTATACGTATGAGGATCATATTAGTTCTATGGTTAAAGAGGCAGAAAAGAAAGGGTCATTTGATAATTTACCTGGTAAAGGGAAACCTCTTAATCTTGATAAAGATCTTTCGTACAATCCTGAAAAGCAATTGTATAGAACGTTAAAGAATAATCATGTGTTACCTAGGTGGATTGAGCTTTCAAAGGAAATTGATAATTTAAAAGAGAGACTAAAAGAACATACAAATACTGCAGAAGCAGCGGATTTAATTCGAACTATTAATAAAAAGGTTTTAGAACATAATCTACTTTGTCCACCAAGTGCGCAAAAAACAAGGGTGAAAACGGACTTTTAACAATTTTCAATGAAGCTATCTCTTGCTATATAATTAAGTAAGGCATTTTCAATTCATTATGAAAGGGAGGCAAATGTGATGAAGAATACGTATCAACTTCAAATTCCGAAAGAACTAGAGCAGTATCGTAGTATTTTAGAAGAAAGTGTCAAACCGTATATTAAAGTGTCTGGAACATTAGCTGAGACAACTCTTTTTGAAAGTAAGTTTGGTGGTTATCCGTATTTACCTATAGATCAAGAGCATCCTAAAGATTCAAATGGACAACCTATGATGTTACTTGCGCAGCTTAACTTTGAAGAAATGCCGCATGTTGAATATATGCCCCAAAAGGGAATGTTACAGTTTTTTGTAAGTGCTGATGATGAGCTTTACGGAGCAGATTTTGATCATCCAACAATCCAAAAAGACTTTCGAATTATTTATCATTCTACAATTATCGAAGATTTAAATAAGGTAATTACTGATTTTAGTTATTTAAACACTTTAGAATTAGAGGAATTTATCATACCTGAAGCAGCGAAACTAAAGTTTGAATTGGGTTATCAACCCGTTACATCAAGAGATTATCGATTTGAAAAGATTATTAGTGATGACATTGATTGGGAAGAAATCGTTGATGAAGAAAATAATACAGAATTAGGTGAACTGTATGATGATTTATGTGAAGATCAAGGACATAAAATTGGCGGTTATCCATTTTTCACACAGACAGATCCAAGGGAATGGGAAGAAAAATACCAGCAACATGACATATTATTGTTGCAAATCGATACAGATGATTCATTAAATATTATGTGGGGCGATTCTGGTGTTGCTAATTTCTTTATAAAAAAAGACGATTTGTTACATCTAGATTTTTCCAATGTTATTTACAATTGGGATTGTTACTAAAAGTATATAAATGAAATACTAGCAAGCTAAAAAATCTTCCTGAAGGTGAGGGAGATTTTTTTATGTTAAAAATAAGCGTTATGTTAACTAGAATAAAAAACAATAAGTGTAATGAAAGTCAAGCCTAAATAACAGAAATAACAACAAATAGTGTAAAGTTGTAAAACGTGTGCAAATAGCAATAAATTTATAAAGTAACACATAAAATAAAATTACTAATTTATATTTTGTATAGAAATAATTTTTCCCACATAAAAATTTCTTGCTGATCAAAAATGATTTGGATTCGTTAAATCTTAATCGATTATTGATTAAGATTTGCTGTGATGATTGTATAGCAAAACAAACGATAAAAACTGTAGAAATACGCCTAGATAAAATTTTATGCAAATCTCACTAAAAATCTCCGTTTCGTCTCATTAAGTATAGTTTACTTGGTTTTTGATACCTGATATCGCTTTGTTTCTATAACTACCTATAATATATATTATGTTAACTAATTAAAAATAATAAACTTATTAAATGTTAGTTTAGGTGGTTATGCTCCCCTTTTTCATCGAGTTACTAATATGTGATGGATTGTTTGGCTATTTGTGTGTTTTAGTTGTTTTATAAGTTATTGATACTTATGTTTTTATATAAATTATATTTAAGACAATAAAAATACAATTCGTTTAAAACGTTCATTTAAAACGAATTGTATAGATATGATTAATAATAAATTTTTAAAATTAGTTTACTACAGCAATTGCTTCGATTTCAATTAACAAGTTATCGTTAATTAACTTTCTAACTTCTACAGCTGAACTTGCTGGTGGATTCTTAGTATCAATGTATTGATCTCGAATATCTCTAACGATGGCCATTTGAGAAATATCTGTTACGAAAAAAGTTAATTTTACTACATCATTAAATTTCAACTCCGAAGTTTCTAATGCACTTTTAATATTTTCGAAAACTTGTCGCGTTTGTGTAGCTAAATCACCAATGCCAACTATTTGACCATCTGTTTTAATCGCTACTTGTCCAGATATGTAAATTGTTCGTTTAGCGTTACTAACTTCGACTACATGCGAGTATCCAAAAGTTGGTGGCATCGTTTCTGGATTGATGAATTTCTTTTACACGGCTCTTCTCCCCTTTAAATATTTCATTTTCTTTATATTAGATTTTAATTTCAGATTATCCTCTATTTACTAATAATTATGTATCCATTTAGCTGCTACATTTGTAAAAGTATATTAACACTTTAATTTAAAGTTATTAATGAATTATGTACGTTTGATTTTCTTGTGCGCTTGTTATAATTACACCTTGTTTTATTAATTCTTCAGTTACTTTTGTATAGAAAAAGTGATACCACCAGATAAAAAACTCTTCATAAGTTATTTCTTTTGAGTATCTGCTGCTCACGAAGTATTCTTTTAAATGTTTATCGTTTTCTTTAAACAATAAGACTAAATCTTTACTGATTGTGTTTGCAATTTCGTTAAGTATAGATAAGTCTGTTGATTTAAATACAGGGATTACAGGTTGTGAATTTTGATATAAGCCTAATTTTTCGTAAACTATGTTTAAATGTAAATCTATTTGTCTATCTGCTTCTACGAAACCTTTTACTAATTGCTTTTTCTTATAATTAATATCAGTATTCGTGTTTTGAAAATATTCTTCAAATGTTTCGTTATCTGCTGTTATTAAATTTAATGTTGAATATCGAGAATTTCCATAAAGACCAATTTGAACTTCTCCTAAATCTAAATACGTATTACCATACATCCCGAAAGCCTCTATATCTGTTAGTTCTTGTTCTTGAATTGCATAATAATATCGTTTCTTATTTCTTAAAGGTCGTTTCTTTTTTAAATAATTTTCTTCAATGTAATTTATTTGTCCAAAATCTAATAACACACCACTATATAGTAAAAGACTATACGATTCTTTAGATACATGATTAAACGTATCGATTCTTTTTGAAATAGCTTCAATTTGACTTGAATAATTTTCAATGATCTTAAGTGTTGGTTTAATTAGAGGTTCACAAAGGTTATAAAGGGTTTTTCCTTCACAAGCCGTTATAACCATACATGTTGGATAGTACCTCCCTCCTGTTTTTTTCAACAGTCCCTCTACTTCTAATGAATTAACGTGCTCTTCAAATTCCCCTTTCGTCCAACTTAGCATCGTTTTTATAACATTTGACTCAAAACCAAGATGAAACATTATAAGTAAATATTGAAGTTTCGTCCCTTTTATTTTTATAGATGGCGAATTATCTCCAGACGAAATCATTTTTGCTTCATAAGCTGTATGTAATATATTCTCTGGACTATTATTAGTGAGCATTTCATATTCCCTCCCTTACTAGTGAATTCATTGTAAAATCTATGTATTTATTAAGTTCTATAAACGAAAATAAGTATCCTCTAAGAATCTCAAATTAAAAACCTTAGCATAGATATACTAAGGTTTCTTGCATTTTTATAATGAATGAATTCTTTCGTAGTCTTTTTTAAATTGATTATCTTTTTTTAACCAACGTTTAAAAGTTGATTCGCTTATTTTTAAATTAGAACAAGCTGTAGCATTACATTTATTTTTCATATAATCTTTAAGGAAATTTTGTTTTCTTTGTTTAACAGCAGTTTGAGTTTGTTTTAGTTTCCGATCTTGTAATTGATCTATACTTAGATTCTCTTTTTGAAATTCTTCATATTTTCTATGCAAATAAATATCTTTGTCTTTATAAATCCAATTTGAAAATAGTTGTATTGATTTTCTCCCGGTTAAAATGACGCGATAATGTTTATTTTGATTTAGTAAATCGGTTGGTAAATTGTGATTTTGTAGTACCTGATTTAAAGAATTCATAAAATTATATGATCCTCCTACAAAGCTTACTGTATAAGTCTCATACTTGACGTAACCATCCCCATCAAAATATCCACGAACAAAATGATGTAAATATTCTTCAGGCACGAATGGAAATTTGATATTTAATGATTTACATGGCATAATTCCGTGTATGTTCATTAGGTCATCTTTTATTGTTTTGCTATTAATGTTTAGCATATATACGCCTGTATTTTTATTTTGATATAGTGGCTGGTTGGTGTTTAATTCTTTTTTTATATCTTCTAAAATGTAACTTTCTTTTTGTGATATACTGACGCATTGATTTTCTTTTTTTATGACACCATCTGCTGCTATAAACCCTAATATATAAGCCATGTTATTTGACCACGTTTTAAAATAATCTTCTGTTATGTCATACTTTCTCTTCCAACTCCCTATAGCGCGCCTTGGAACGTTATTGTCTGTTAAAACCATACGAATATACCTAGCAGACACATTAGCAAGTATAGCGATTTCTGAAGTGCTCGTCCCTTCTGTATATAGCTGAGTTATTTCAGATTTTGATAGTTTACATTTTGATTTCTTTTTTCTATCTGCATGCATTTATTAACTCTCCTTCCTTTTATTTTTTAGAGTCGTATTTACTTCAATAACATACGACGAAACATACGTTCTTTGTTGCGTATAAGAAGGAATTTACTAAAATAAAACAATTTACATTTACTTTATATTGGTTTTATCTGCTGCTGTATGGTTTATATTTTATATATAAGAATAATGAATTTGATAAATTTATGAAAAGTACTGCATTTAAGGTGAAAGGTAAAAAGATTTCGTTTAAACTACAAGTAGCTACAATAACAACATACGTATATTGTTAAACGTAAAAAGGAGAACGAATGAAAAAGAAATATATAAATCAAATTCATACTGATGTAAGTTTTAAACCGAAAGATATTATAGGTTTAATGACTGATTACTTTAAAATGAAAACAAAGCTGCGTCCTGTAAAGAATTTACCTATTGTTTTATCGGATAAAACTAATGAGTCTTTAGAGAGTGTTACCTGGTTTGGCCATTCTGCTTCTCTTTTAAAAATAGAAGGTAAAAAATTGTTGTTAGACCCGATGTTTGGAGATGCATCTTCCCCATTTCCTGTGTTTAATAGTAAACGTTATAGTGGTGCTTTTTCTTTAGAACGTGAAGATTTTCAAGAAATTGATGCGATTATCATTTCTCATAATCACTATGACCATATGAATTACAAGAGTATTATGCAGTTAAAAGATCGTGCAAAGCACTTTTATGTTCCAACTGGAGTTGCGCAATATTTAATTAAATGGGGTCTTTCACCTAGTAAAATTAGTGAGCATAATTGGTGGGATGAAATTATGTTTGATAATATTAAGTTAGTATGTGCACCTGCAAGGCATTTCTCAGGACGAAGTATGACAGATAGAGATTGTTCTTTATGGTGTTCATGGCTTATTCTTGGTCAAGAGACTAAAGTCTTCTTTAGTGGTGATAGCGGCTATGCTCCTCACTTTAAGGAAATTGGTGATAAATACGGTCCATTCGATCTTACATTGATGGAATGCGGACAATATGATCCGAGATGGTCTGCTATTCATATGTTGCCAGAAGAGACGGTACAAGCTCATATTGACGTGAAAGGAGAACTCCTTCTTCCGATTCATTGGGGTGCTTTTACATTAGCATTACATGAATGGAGTGATCCTATTGAACGTGTGACAAAAGAAGCAAATCGTTTAGGAGTTAATATTGCAACACCTCAAATCGGTGAATCTATTACGTTGAAATCTACAGACTATCCTTCATCAGCCTGGTGGAGAGAAATTTAATTATAAATAAAAAAAGAGCGCACCTTTCTATAAGTGATTCGCTCTTTTTTCTGTATTTAAGTTTATATCACTATATTCGCTTTCCTGCTTTTTATAATTGAATTATATTATCTATAGAACTGTCCTGCTTAGCCAATTCTTCATTCCTATAATCTATTAATTTATGATTAGATAAAACAAAGTTGTGTTCTAATATTAATTCATTGAGGAGTACTTCAGATAAAAAATTTGGTATCATCTCTCCTACGCCGTAATTATAATCACTTAGAATCCAAGAAATCTCTTTCCAATCTAGAATTCCTTCTGAGACTTTTTTGGGAGTTAGATATGCAAATTCATTATGTAGCTCTACTAGATAAACATACATACCGCCAGAATATGAAGAATCCTCCCATTTAATAATACCTTTAAACTGAATATTGTCATGCGTAACTTCTATATTAGTCTCTTCTTTTATTTCACGAATTGCATTTTCTAAAGGTGTTTCTCACTTTTCTATCTTTCCTCCTACCCCATTCCACAATCCTTTTACAGGGTCATATTCTCTATTTAACATAAGTATCTCTTCATTTCTTTTTATAAAACATAAAGTATGCTTGTACATCATGTAATTCCTTCCTTTGTTATTAATACGCTCTTACTGGAGATATAAGATGTACTGCTGCAGATTGTTTCCCTGCTTCAATTAATATCGGTCTCATAGAACCGCTGAAACTTAAAGTAACCGTTTCTTCTTTTATCGCCTTTAAAGCATCCATCATAAATCGTCCATCAAAAGTTATGTTTAATTGTTTTTCACCTTGAATCGTATCTATCTGTTGTGTCTCGGATATTTTTCCAATCTGAGAAGCGTTAGAAGAAATTTTAATTGTTGATTCGTTTATGATTTCTAAGTTTACATTGTTATTTGCCCATTCACTTGCTAATAAGTTTGATCGATCTACACCTTGTAAAATCTTTTTTCTATCTATGTTAATGACTGTCTGAAAATCATTTGGAATTAAACTAGATATACTAGGATATTTCCCTTCAATTAGTCTTGAATATAATGTAGTTGTGCCGAATGTAAAAATAATGTGACTTTCTGAAAGATAGATGTATACGACTTCGGAAGTACTGCTCATTAATTTTAAAAGTTCACTAATAGTTGCACTTGGTACGATACAACTTGCTTTCACATCTGTAGATATTATCGTTTCACGTATAGCAAGTCTATGTGAATCAGTTGCTACACAAATTAATTTATTATGATCTAACTCTAAATGAACGCCAGTAAGAACAGGTCTTGATTCATTTTTAGCTACTGCAAAGACAGTTTGTTTAAACACCTCAATCAAGCTTTCTGTTTCCACTTGTATTTTTGCATGATCGTCTATAAGTGGTACATTCGGAAACTCGTATGCTGGAAGTCCATTTAAGTTTAATGTGATTTCTTCTGACTGTATCGTAATTATTTGGTCATTCTTACTCTTTATTACTATATCACTTGGCATTTTCTTTATTATTTCAATGAAATACTTTGCAGGTACGACAATAGTTCCTGCTTTTAAAATAGTTACAATTTTTTCGTCTTCAATTGAAACAGCAAGGAATTTTTCGATAAAAATATTTGAGTTACTTGCGATTAAAGTAATTCCAGATTGATCCGCAGTTATTTTTATGCCGGATAATATAGGGATAATAGCTTTAGTAGATATAGCTTTACTTACTTCTGAAAGTGCTTGAGTGAAATGTTTGTGATTAACGATAAACTCCATTCTTTCCCCGCCTTACATGAAATGATAATTTTATGAAGATTGATGAACGATTGTTCCATTAAAAAAGTAAGGTACTGTTTCTTTCCTTTGTAATCTATTTAGTAAATGTTCTGGTATACGTAAATATGGTGCTGCTCTATGTAATTCCATCCAAGTAATCTCTTCAATTTCTTTTGGCCTTGATATATTTGTCTCTCCGCCAATTATTTCACCTAAAAAATTAAAGAAAATTGCATGATGACCTCTCTCTTCGAAAAAAGCTTCGCTGATGTAACAAATACCGTTTACAGTTATATGTAGCCCGGTTTCTTCTTTCACTTCCCGAATTACTGCCTCTTCTAACGTTTCTCCCAATTTAACCGCGCCACCTGGTAGCGTGTAATAAGAACCACTCTTCCCTTTGTTTTTGACCATTAAGATCTTTTCATTTGCTTTATCGTATAAAATTGCATATGTAACATTTACTTTTTTCATCTAAGTCCACCTCTAATAACAGGAATTTTCTGTCTTTGTTACATTCTACCATTTAATCGTTTTAAAATATAAAAAAGTTAATTGAGTATTTCATTTATCCGTTCTTAGCAAAGTTAATAATCGATAATCCTTCATTACTATATAAAAAAGAGCGTATTTTGAAAGTGGTCATTTAACGTACGCTCTTTTTTTTGCTATAATTCATTCATTTTTAGATTCAATATACTTTATAACCTTTTTTCTAAATAGTATCGATAGTGCCCTTTAGGGTGGTCTTCACTTACTCCAATCACTTTATATCCATGCTTTTTATAAAAATTAGGTGCCTGAAAGCTAAAAGTATCTAAATTGATTAGCCCACAATCTGTTTCAATTGCAAATTCTTCAATAAGTTTTATTAACCTGCTTCCGTAGCCTTCGTGTCTATGTTCTTCAGAAACCCATAGGAAATCAACATGCACGTGGTGCCAAAATGTAATTGCAGTTATTCCGCCTACTATGTCTTCCTTTTCATTTTTCACTATAAAACTAATTTTTTCTGAAGGCTTTTTATCTTCATCTGAAATATGTTTTTGGTTATATTCAATTACTTTTTCTCTTATGTAATCACTATCTTCCTGGACCCATTGTTTTACTATTTTCATTTTAAATAGCACACTCCTTTTATGGTATCTATTCAATTTAATAATCGTAATATCCTGTCTAACTTAATAGTCATAGGGCACTGTTTCATTTCACTAAAATAAAGAAAAGCCCTACTACATTTCATCTGTAATAAGACTTTTATACGCTGTATAGTAACTCTTTACTTCCTATACAATGACTAAAAAGGGAAAATCAAATGTTTTGTAATATAAAAAGAGTCCTTTATGAGGACTCTTTTTAAAATTAAGCTATTTTCCGATGTAAATGTTTTATTTCCTTTTTCTTCTCTGCTTTTGGTGGACGAATTAATATCGAAATAATGAAGGAAATAACGCTTAAAACACCGATTATAATAAAGGTCGGTTGAAATCCACCAAGTAGTGCTCCGATGAATGATCCTGCAAGCGCACCAAATCCGAAACCTTGGTAAACAATTCCGTAATTTGTACTATGATTTTTCAAGCCGAAGAAATCACCGACAATAGCTGGGAATATAGTGATATTACCGCCGAAGCAAAAGGCGACACTTGCTACACAAGCGAAATAAATGCCGTAATTTAGTGGGATAAAACTTAAAGTAAAGACTGACAATCCAATAATAACAAACGTCGCAGAGACAATTTTCATTCGGCCAATTTTATCTGATAACGTTCCAAGAATGATTCTACCTACTGTATTAAAGATTGCAATCATTGCAACGGCGTTAGCGGCAGTTGCTGCGCTAAGTCCAACGAGCTGTACTCCGATATCTTTTACCATACCGATTAAATACAGTCCCCCCATACATGATGTGAATAACATGAAAAACAAGAGATATACTTGTTTCGTTCGTATCATTTCACGAGGTGTATAGTCATTGTGTAATGTCTCAGTTACGGTGTTACTTACAACAGCTTCCCGTAAGAAGAACGATCCGGTTAATACTAAAAGTAACACGATAATCCCCCAATATAAAAATGCTTGTGATACCCCAAGACTATCGATAAGACTTCCGTTTATATATCTAAAGATTAAGCTGCCCATTCCATATGCAGAAACAGATATACCAGAAATAAGTCCTTTCCGATTTGGAAACCATTTAATTAAATTAGATAGTGATGTAATATAAGCAGTTCCATCTGCATAACCAACAATCACACCAGCTAATAAATATAATAATGGTAAGGAAGAAACTTGTGAACTAAGTATTAAACCGAGTCCCAAAACAATACCTGCAGTAGCGATAAGTTTACGAAGTCCTAATTTTTGCTGTAGCTTACCTGCGAATAAGGTTGAAAATGATAAAGAAAAGCTTGTTATGGAGAAAGTTATCGCAACGGCATTGAGGTTCCATCCAAACTTACTTACAAGGGGTTGATTAAATAAACTCCATGTATAAATTGTTCCAAGGCCAATTTGAACAATAATTGTACCTAAAACAATTAGTAATGGATTTATAGAAGTTTGTTTCATACTAACTGTCCCCTTCTTTTATCTTGACATGGATTTTCACAGTTAGTATAACCATCGTAAAACACAAGATACTATACGAAAAATGGTAATTAAGTTCATATACACAAAAAGACACTCCATTATGAAGTGTCTTTTTGCAGGTTATATTAGATTTACTTAAAGAAAGCTTTGTTTTGTTAAGATAAGACATTTTCAAATGCTTATGTATATATGATATCAAAAGATTTCTTTCATGTGATGGGACTTAAGATGTATTTTTCATTCATTATATAGTCGGATAAACGAAAAATTAGTATTCAATTTCATCAAAATCCTTCGGCTGCGGTACCGTTTGCATATTAGCTGCATCTTTTGGATCGCTATAAATTGCATTTTGTTCTGTATTTACATCTTTAATATTTTGCTTTTTGTTTTTATTTATTTTATCTTTCATTTTCTTTCACTCCTTTCCATTATAGGAGTAATTATGCCCTATTACTGTTACGAAATGTATCAGCGACTAAATTGCTAAATTCACGTAAATAATATAAATAATTATCACCGCCGTAGTTATATCTTTTATTATACATTTTCGCAACAACTACATTATATTCAGGTATTACTAAAAGAGTCGGTCCTGTAATTCCTAATATTTGATATGCTCCTTTTGGAACTCGTTCACCAAGTTCACTTAGTTGTGCAGGTTCATTTTGAACGAACCAAAACAATCCGTTTTGGGGTAGCTCATTATTTTTATACGTCGGACTCTGCAAGCTTGTAGCAATTTCTATCACTTCTTTTGGTACAATTTGTTTACCGTTTAACATTCCCTTATTTAAATGAAGGTTACCCCAATAAGCAAATTCTCTAGCAGAAACAAATAGATTTTTTTCAGTACCATCATCTACCGTACCAATTTCACTAATCGCGTCTTCATTTGGATTATCAATAACTTTAACTAAATTTTCATCTTGCTGAATTCTCCAAGCTGTTTCTTGGAAGTTAACTAGGTCAAATACACGCTCCTTTAACAATTCAGGAAAACTTTTGTTATAGAGCTGATAAATAAGACGTGTAATCATTCTTACGTTAATATCTCTATACGCCCAAGCTTGTCCAGGTTCAAATTCACGAAAAACTGTCCCGTCATGCGTTTCTCCTAAACCGTGCGAATGGGTTACTAAATGTCTTATCGTTGTTTTACCAAGTAATACAGGATCAAAGTTTTTAAAATACTTTATCGCTTCATCATCAATAGAGTTTATTTTCCCCTCGTAAAGTGCATATGCTACCATTAAACCTAAATAACTTTTTCTCGCAGAAGCAACGTTGAATTGTGAAGGTGCTGTTACTTTTTTACTTGTAGATGTATTTGAATGATGGCCACTATAATGCTCTAGTACGATTTTATTATCTTTTATAATGCACAGTGCTGTTGCAGAACTATGATTTTCTTCTTTTATATTTTCTACCCAAGAAATCAATTTATCGTATGTATACAAATAAATCCCCCTTAACACGAATAAAAAATTACAGCATGAAAGAAAAGTATAAAATAGTATTTACACCTTTCTTTCATATGAAATATTATTGATTTTCTATACTTAAATAACCCACCAGTTCCAGCAATTAAAGCAGCTGAAACATCCAGCGCAGCCTACACATCCGCCGCAACGTCCTGCACAACCTCCGCATCTTCCGCCGCCACATCCACCACAGCGTCCGCCGCAACCACCGCATCCGCCGCAACGACGTGCATCATCTTGAATGTAGTAATATGGATATTGATTTTGTTGTAGTTGATCCCAATACACAACATTACCCGAGTTATAATCATTTAGGTTTAATGATTGTAGTTCTTGTTGAAACTGATTCATTACGAAACCCTCCATTTATAAAAATAAATTCCGTCCAAATGTTAAATTTCATATATCTTTGTAAACAAAGTAGAAACAAGACTATAGACTAAATACGTACATCAACAAAATATGAACTTACACTAGGTGATGTACCTTGTTTTTTAGCCTATTTTCTTTATTATCTTTCGATGGACGTATTTACAATTAATAGAAAGGTTTAAAAATTACTAATCCAGCAGTTTAGTAGTTCATCACTTAATTTTCTTTCTAGCAACTCTTTAACTGAAGGCACTGGCATGATTTTATACATATTTAAAGCTTCTTGATTATAATCTATCCAGTGAAACGCTAAGTGAGACTCTTTAGATTTTGGTATGAAATCAATATGTAAATCTAAAGAATCTACTTCAAAAATGTGATTGATTTCATGATGAAGGACTTCTCGGTCTTCCCATTGGTTTTCTATGACACCTAAAAATTGTTTTATACTGCAGTTTACTCCGAGTTCTTCTCGTATTTCTCTTATTAATGCATTCTCAGCTGATTCGCCAACTTCAACATGACCACCAGGTAAAAAATAATGCTGGCCAATATATTCAGCCACTAACAATTTTTTATCCTTAATCATAACAGCTCGTACAATATGATGAAATTTATTTTTCAATTGCTATTCCTCCTAGTCATTTTTTTATATTTAATTAAAAAAGTCATTTAATATAGGGATAATATAAATCATAGGTGTTTCATACGGGGGAATTTCGTTAATCACTTCAAGTGCAGCCTTTACAAGGTCTCGTTTACATTTTATTTCAATTTTACATTCTTGCCCTTCGCATATTTGACCTATTTCTCCATTAAAAGGTGATGCATCGTCTAATGGTCTCCAATATCCTTTCACGGAACTATAGGAAAGACAATGGTCATATTTCCCTGTTTTGCAAGCTCCAATTCTATTTAGCTCATTCCGTAATATCTCAATGTATCCTTTAGGAATAAACACTTCGATTTTCACTTCCGAAAATTACATCTTTCCTTTCACACCTTTACTTCATAATATTTAAACGAATAAACGATATACTTGCTCTCCATCATAATCATATCCCAATGGTTGAAAACCGTACTGTTCATATAGTTTCTTTGCAGAGATATTATCTTTATGTACTGTTAATCTAATTTCTTTACACGCCTTACATGTATTTTTTATTAAGTAAATACTTTCTTGCAACGCCGCTTTTCCATAACCATTACCTTGCTGCTTTTGATCGATAATAAAACCGTTTATCCAATACATATCAGTTGTCTCTCTTACAACAGCATGCATAATAAAACCAACTATTAGATTGCCGTCGTAAATCGCAAATGGTATGTACTCCACATTGTCACCATCTGGTTTTATATACACTTTAGCAAGTGAAACTGCTACAATCGGGACAAATTTTCTTTGATCTTTTTTAACTTGTAACTTTAATGCATCTTCCCAATTTTCTCTCGTAACAACCTTTAACTGGACATTCAATATTGTAAGCTCCTTTATACAGAGAATATATGTTTTTATATTCTACACAGTGAAATAACTTCCTTTTTCGACAACAACTTATAACATGATTTTTATAAAGTCTTGAATGAATTTTTGTTCATCTATCTCTAAAGCTATACGGGCTCCTTCAGATAAAGAGCTAGGGCGAAAATCAGCAAATGTTTGTCCTTTCGTATCTCCGAATGTATCTACATTCACTGTACGATGCGCAAATTTAAAAAAACTTGGGTTAACTAATCCACTTATAGCAACCACATCATGTAGCAAAGGCCCTTCGATAGATGGATTAAGTTTTTGGTATGCAGATAAATAGTAATCATACATCGGTTTCATTATCGTATGAAATGGATTCTTTGAATTAGCTTGGATATAGTTAAATACATTTGGAGTTAACGCAGCTTTATTTGTTACATTCAAAGGGAATATAAATAAATTCTTTGCTTGCTGAAAAATAATTTTACTTGCTATAGGATCTCCATACACATTTGCCTCTGCTAATGGCGTAACGTTACCTACTTCTAAAAAGACACCACCCATGAAATAGATTCCTTTTACATTCAGCATTAAATCATTCCATAAATTAAAAGCAATCGCTAACGAAGTAGATCTGCCTACATCGACAATTGTTAAATCCTTTCCGTACTTTACAAGAATCGAAGCAATACTACCAAAATTGTATATCGGGATAGACAATACACTTTCTGGCACATGAATAGGACCTAATCCTTCTGGTCCATGAATTTCAGGATAATATGCTGTAATTTCTTCTGTAAGTGGTTTTGTTGCCCCGCTAATTACAGGAATGTCTTGTCTATTTGCTAACTGTAAAATATACGCTGCATTATGCGCAGCATGTATATGTTCAACATTTCCATATCCGGTTACAATACCGACAATTTCAATTTCGGGATGCAATAAACCATACATAATGGCGAACGAGTCATCAATACCTGGGTCTCCGAAAAATAATACTTTTTCCAAGAAATCCCGCCCTTTCATAAGGAAAATAGATGATGTTAATTATGTATATGTGAAAATATAATTAAACTATACAATTTTATATGAATATTACTAACAACTTTTCCGCTAGAAACTATGCAGTCCATTATGAAAAGTGTAAGTGACGAATTAGATTATTTTGGATACGAAGAACAACAAGGTTTTTTACCGTTACGTGAAGCAATAAGTAAATACGTAAAATCATTTGGAATACATGCATCAGCCAGTTCTATATTAATCGTCTCTTGTGCATTACAAGCACTACAATTAATATCAATTGGTCTTTTACATAGATATTCACTTCATGTATTTCAATCAGCAAATATAAATCTATCTGGTATATCTATGGATCATCACGGTATTTTATCTAACGAGTTATTAACACGCATTTAATATAGACGGGGATATTAATGTCTCAAAAACGAAGAAAAGAAATAATAAAAATATGTGAAAAGGAACAGTTACCTATAATTGAAGATGATATTTACCGAGAGTTATGGATTGATGAACCACCTCCAGCTCCTTTAAAGTCGATAGATAAACATGGACATGTATTATATGTTGGTAGTCTTTCTAAAACACTTAGCCCAGGACTTAGAATTGAATGGATTATTGGACCAGAACCTGTAATTGATAGATTGTCAGATATAAAAATGCAAACAGACTATGGATCTAGCTCTTTATCTCAAAGAGTTGCTGCTGAATGGATACATAAAGGTTTTTATGAGGATCATGTAGCGAACGTAAGAATTCAACTAAAAGAACGAAGACAAATCATGATACGATCATTAAATAAGTATTGTACAGACATTGCATCTTGGGATATTCCTAGTGGTGGATTTTTTATATGGCTAAAGATTGTACCTAGCATTCCGATGAAGAAATTATTTTCAGAGGCACTATCAAAAGGAATTCTTTTAAACCCAGGACGAATCTATGAAGAAGAATCAGATCAATACATTCGTTTATCATATGGATATGCTTCTCTAGAACAAATGACTAACGGGATTAAATTGTTGAGTGAATTAATACGTAAGCTAATGGCATAACAAAAACTCCTCTTTTATTTATAGAGGAGTTTTTGTGTATCCTATTTACCACAATCTCATTTCCTGTCCCAATAAAATAAGTTCGTCATAAGGATCTCCGTCAATATTTAATACTTGAGCAAAAGCAGGTTCTGTTTTTAAACCGTTCTCTTTTAAGCGAATAATTTCTCTCCTTATATGGGGATGCTGCATTAATAGCATGTGCTCTACTATCATATGTCTATATGCATTTTGGTTACGCACTGGTTTAGGCTGAGCAAATAATTCAAATTCAAAACCCTCAAATTCAAAATTTACCTTTATCGATTCGGTAGTTTTAATTTTTTTCTTTTTTATTTTGAATCCTTTATAAGAACCGTATAAAGATCTCATTTCCTGTTCAAAAACATCAAAGTTATGTACTTCCATTACAATATCTAAGTCAGATTGAAGAGTATCAATTCTAATAGGAATTGTCCCGCAAAGAACCGGACTATACAAAGTTAAATCCTCCATAATGTTTAGTTTATTCAAAACATCATACACTTTTTGTTGCTTCTCATTCCCAGATTGTAAATATGAAATAGATGTAAACATGGAAGTCTCTCCTTCTTTTCACGTAATACGTGTCTCGCTAAGTTCAAAAAAAATTTGTCCGTTTCTATTTGTTCTAGGAGTACCTTTATTTCAATATATTAAGGCGAATAAAGAATACGTTTCAACTTTTCTCCTATTCTGCAATACTATAAAAATAAAAAAGGAGGAATTATTATGAGCATTTTCAACGTTCTTTTAACCATCCACATATTATTTGGAACAATATGTTTACTCACCGGTATTATAGCGATGGTTGCTCAAAAGAAAAAAGGAAAACATACGGAATGGGGTGAAATATATCATGCATCCTATGTTGTCATCACCGTTACTGCAATTATATTATCCATTATTAACTGGGATAAAATCGCATATTTATTTTATGTAGCAATTTTCTCTTATGCATTTGCGATTTATGGCTATCTTGCACGAAAAAAACGTTGGAAAAATTGGCTCCATCACCATATTAGAGGTATGTTAGGTTCTTATATAGGTGCGGTAACCGCACTTTTAGTAAACGTCGGTATTCATATCCCTTTGATTAATTTACTGCCACCTATATGGTTTTGGTTTTTACCTACATTAATCGGTATTCCTCTCGTAGCCAGTGTATCAAAAAAATATAAAAAGCGTAGTTAAAATTCATTACATTTTCGATACTTTCTGATGATTACTATGAAAAATCATACTCAATGTAATATTTTATTAATAAATTCAAAATCGTATTGCTTTAAGTTAGTCACTTAGAGTTAAATAAAAAGAATCCAATAAAAATATTGGATTCTTTTTCGGATTTCATTTCAATATCAGCTCTATGTATTCAATGATGTTACCATTTGGATCACGAACTATCTTTGTATTCTTATGGGTACTTGTTTTATTGGTTCAGTGATAATTACACCATTATAGTTTAAGATTGTAATAATGAATGTAAACGATCCAGGTAGTTCGTAAACATCCCATCAACGCCCCATAAAAGTAGCTTTTTCATATCTGCTTCATTATCTACAGTAAATGGATGGACTTCTAAACCATGTTTCTTTATTTTCGTTACATAAGCTGAATCAATATATTTGTAGTTCATACCAAGACCGATGCAGTACGTTTTATACTTTTTTATTTCTAATTCAGTTAATTGGACTGCCTTTTTGTAAGATAATAATTGTACTAGAGGTATATTAACATCTAAACTATGAATTTTTTGCAGACTTTCTTTACTAAATGATTGAATAATAACTTTATCACTTATTTCGTAGTGCTTTATCATTTCTAATAGCTTTTCTTCCATACCGGGATATTCATCTGGCGATTTTGTTTCAATGTAATAATTAGCATTATGCCCGAACGTTTCAATAATTTCTTCTAGTGTTGGAACTTTAGCATCTTCAAATTCTTTCTTTGCTAAATTTGGATGCTTTTCATTGAAAAAAGAACCTGCATTTAGTTGCTTTATTTCTTCTAATGTATGTTCCTTAACTAGCCCCGTGCCATTTGTAGTGCGATTTAGTGTTTCATCATGCATAGCTACTAGATGT
Organism: Bacillus cereus group sp. RP37; assembly: GCF_040459695.1. NCBI lineage: Bacteria > Bacillati > Bacillota > Bacilli > Caryophanales > Bacillaceae > Bacillus > Bacillus cereus group sp. RP37. The sequence continues at coordinate 2,773,231 of NZ_JARVHP010000001.1, forward strand.
CCGTCTTTTGTCATTTGAAGATCAATCTCTATATAATCTCCTTTTAATTGTTGTCCTAATGTATAAGCTGGTAATGTATGTTCCGGCGCATACGCAGAAGCGCCTCTATGTGCAATGTATTTTATATGATTGGATTGATTAATAGCTTTCGTGTACTTAAGTTCATTTACTTTATGAAAAACAAAAGTACCTATTACTATAAAGGTGCAAATGATTGTAACGATATATATCTTTTTCATAATGATGTATTAACTCCTACATGAAAGTAGTTTAATTTGGATGATTTATTCAATTAAATGTCGATTTTCAAAAACAGTCATTTGTCCTACAGATTGAAAACCAGTCTTTTTATAAATATTAATCCCATCAGGTGAAGCTTGTAATACGCATTGAGAAACTTTCAATTCTTTTGCTTCTTGCAACAAGTAATTAAACATAGTAGAGCCAAATCCTTTTCCTCTCATTTCTTCTTTAGTTGCTATATCATAAATACCAATACTATCTATTGTACATATTAATGAACCAACCGATACGACTTCATTTTTATAAAGACCTAAGTACAGTTTCATATTTTCACTATTCCATAAATCGAAAGAAGCGGTTTGATTGTAGAACGTTTGTACATGTGTACCTTCCTCTGATTTACCAAATAGATTAGCTAATGTTTCCCCAAACTTTTTAATTTGTTCTGAAGAAGATGATTTTTGTATCGTAAAACCTTCTGGCATGTTTATTGTTGGATGAATTGTTCTTAAGTCTGCTACCATCGCGATATTTTGTTCTGCTTCTTTTAAGCCAAGTTTTATTAATTCGCTTTTTATAGTCTGCTCATGCCTATCATCCCAAAACCAAACACTCATTGGAAGTTTCTTTTGATTATAGTTGTTTACCACTTTGTATAGTTTCTCAATGCCTTCCGTTAAATCATTGTTTAGTAAAGTAATGATATTAAATGTATCTGCAGGTAAACCACAATTGACAGCAATGTAATCCTTCGTTTCTTTTACATCCATTCCATGTACCTGCCGCGCAATATATGAGGTTTTATATGTAAAATTATCTATTAGTAACTGTTTATAACTCATTCATTTTGCTCCTTTCATAAAAATCCGTATTCGATTCCTTCAATATTAAATATAACATATAAGAAATGTACCTATTTCTATAAAAATAGCTCTATACATCACTCTTTGCGCCCTAAAAGAATTAAAAATGATATAACGTTGTCGGAATGAAAAAAGTGGTATATAATAAATATTAACATTACTAGTAATTATTTTAGGTATTCCTAGAATAAAGGAGCGATACATATGAAAATTACTATTTATTTCGGAAGTCATGAAGATCAAGATGTTCGTACTATGGACTGTCATTTAGATGTAGAAGATACAGAAGAGATTGTTTCTGTATCATAATATAAATAGTTGGGATGAACCCTCTTCCCTACCGCGTTCAAGGCACCTTTTATAGGTGTCTTTTTTGTTGTTTTTTCGTCAAAAACCCTTTACTTTAGAGCGTTTTAATAGTAAAATATAAATATACGAACAAATGTTCTTTTTATTTTAATTGTACATGAAGGGATGATTTTTTACAATGGCTCAAGCAAAGCGCAGAGGAAGAAAAAAGCAAACACCTATTATTTCAAATACAGGCTTTATCGGCTCTGTCTTTATTGATACATTGGAGTTACAAAAGAAATCCTATTATTTCGCTCGTAAAAAACTTCAAATTGTTCATCACGTACTAGATGGTCTCTCTGGGGCAACAAGTTCTCTATTTAAAGAACATAACATATCAGCATACATGTCATGTGTGTATTTACATAAACAAAAGAAAATCGGCTTTGTTCTTTCAACGAAACCATTTGAACAAAGTGACGGTGTTGCTTATTTTGTAAATTATTTAATCGAAAAGAATTTTTACAGTAACGAAGAAGCAGAATATCAAGAAGTATTTAATACAGGTTTTATCGGTGTAGTGTTCGCTGATTTATGTAGCATAGATCGCTTTAATTTCGAGTTTGAAATGGGTATGTTAACGAAATTAATGAAAGATATGATAATTCCAGTTAAAGAACTCTTTCTACGCCACAATGTACCGGCCTACATCTCCACTTCTCATTTAGAGGAACAAAACAAATTAGGTTTCGTTCTATCTATAAAACCATATGATGAACGTGCAGAAGCAGATTTATATTTTGAGGCCTATTTAAAAGAACGCGGTTTATTTATCGGTGATGAAGAAGATGATATTGATAAGATTGTGATTAGAAAAACAGCTGAATTACGATAAAAAAGCGCAGGATGATGATCCTGTGCTTTTTTATAATTTATGAAGTTGATTTACCAAATAAACGGTATTAGTTTTTTTGTTTTCTGTTTATACACTGTAAATTGTTCCCCATACTTGTTTTGTAAGTAATCATCAGATTTTGGAATATATTCAAAAACAAATACTAAGAATAGGCCTAGCGGGATAAATAGACTAAAAATATTGCTCGAGATTAATGCTAAACCAAGCACCCAAATGCAATCCCCAAGATAATTAATATGAATCGCATATTTAAATAAACCGCCTGTATATAGCTTACCTTGATTTATAGGATTGTCTTTAAAAGGTTTTCTAAGTAACTCGGAAACTGTGTTTAATATACTTCCCCCTAAAAACAATATCCAGCCTATAATAAGCAATGTTAAGTTTGGATCCTGATTACTAGTAATCAGTAAGATTGGAAAACCTACATAATATATTCCAAAAGCAATACTGTTCATAATGGCTTCTTGCCATGCAATCCCTCTAGGCAACCATATAAACATCATAGCTGTTAATCGTAAAGCGGTAATAATTAATGCTATAAAAAGCCCTATTGAAATACCTGGTTTGAAATAAATAATGAAAAGTAAATAATATGCAATGAATAAGTATATAATCTCAGCAACTACAATTAAGATCTTTTCTTTTATCGTTGGCCGATTTATACCATACATTGTTATACGCCCCTTCCTTTACTCATTTTATAGGAAAATATACTTCTATGAGATTATTCTCCTCTGATGTGCTATAAGGATTCGTTTTATAAACTTCAAACGGAGCGCCATTCAGTTTATAGTTATTTTCTTTAACCCAAACATGTAGCTTTGTATGAATAGAAGGCAATTCATTGTAAGATCCATTAAGTATAGCCATTGCGCAAAGGCCGGGATGAAACACTTTTGTTTTATTTGTGGCCTCGGCAAGAGGAATCGAAATTTCTACATCATAATTTTCAGATGTATATTCTGAACTATGGAATATAGCAAGTGGTTTTGCAATAGGTGATAAATTTTCAAATAAAATTTTACTAAACAACCCATTAAAGTGTGTTAGAAAATCAGCGATATTTATTCGTTTTCGCTGAGATACTATATGATAGGTTAAGTGATTTACAAGATTAATCTCAATATGATTTAAGTAATCCATGATACTTTCCTCTTCATCTAATTGTTGAATATCAAACTTTAATTTTTTTAATAAAGAAGAATAAAATGTAATTTGTTGTGTTAGTATTTCTTGTTTGGTTTTCATTTTAGAATTAAGCAACTCAGTATTCTCCCAATTTGCTAAAATATCCTTAATTTCTTCCAACGAAAATAAATAAGTTTTTAATCGTGTAATCAATAAAGCTGTTTCTAATTGGGAAATATTATAGTAGCGATAGCCATTCTTAACATCTATGAAATCAGGTTTTAAAAGCCCAATTTCATCATAGTAGCGCAGCGTCTTCATTGTAAGATGCGATATTTTTGAGAACTCCCCAATTGAAAGCATACCACTCACCTCCTGTTACTAATTATTTTAAATATAATGCTTCCTGTAAGGGGAAGGGCAATCCATAAAGTTAAATTTCCTTATTGTATTTAGCCCCCTAAAACGAATACGTAATCTCTTCAACATTGTCCATAGGAAATCAGTCCATTTTTTCGTTTTATATTATTTGCTTTTCTCAGCTTGAAAGATGTAGAAATATCCATTCTATAAATAACCTAAGATTCTACGAAGCACTATAATCTTTCGAATGAACTTCTAACGTGAAACGATTTGATGAAACTTTAATTACTATTAAATATAAGAATCCACCTACAATTGGAATGATGTAGGATGGGATATAATTTAATAATAGACCTGATATTGCAAGTGCTATTGGTTGCATCATTTTACCTAAGCTTAATCCAATACTAAGCACTCTGCCCCTATATTCATCAGGAATCTCTTTTTGCATGAAATAAATTAAAGGAATATCAATTAACGCTATAATAAGCCCTAAAAAAATCATAACAACACAATACGTAATCACGAATACAAAATCATTCACTTCAAAGCTTTTGAATAAAACTGGAATCCCTGAAATAATCATAATAACTGCCAACATAGAACTTAGCTTTTTCAAAAGATAAGAGTAAGAAAGACGATCAGTTATCTTTTTTACTACAATTGCACCAATTATCATCCCTACTGGAAAAGTCCCTTGAATGATACCAAATTGCTTAGAACTAAGATTGAGTACTGTGTTAATAATGTATGGAAATGGAACAGTTACAGCGAAGCCTAAGAAGAAATTAAACGAAATTAAAATATGAAACGTATTCTTTAAGCTATCCTTTTTAAGTAAGTAAGAAAACCCCTCTTTTATATCTTTAATAAAATTTACTCCTCTTTTTGAAATTTCCTCATTTATGTTGTACTCGAACAATTTAAATTGAATAAATAGTAATACTATCCCTGAAAGAAGAAATGAAATACCGTTTATAATTATAAAAGTTTTAATATCAAATACTGAAAAAACGATGCCACCTAACATAGGGCCAAGAATTAAAGATACAGAATCGATAATTTTACTTATAGAATTAATACTCATAAGCCTTTCTTTAGAGACGATATTGGGTTTTGCAGCTTCTAATCCTATTCCAAAAAAGGTTGTAAATACCGTCATAAGAAAGGTAGTAGTATAAATAATGAATAAGTTTAATCCATAATGGCTACTTAATATATAAACAGCTATTAATAAGCAGCCACTTAGTACATCCATACAAACGACGAGTTTCTTTTTATTAACCTTATCAGCAATTACACCGGCAAATGGATTCATAACAATCATTGGAATTGTTCCTAATATGAGTGTTATCGCGAAATTTAACGCTGATCCAGTTATTTGTAAAACATATAGACTTAATGCGAAACTATACATAGAGGTACCGAATATTGATACTGTTTTTGCGATTGAATATAAACAAATATTTCTTAGTTCCAGGTTTCTTTTTTTATTTTCTATAAGTAATCGTAAACTTCCCATAACATTTCCCCCACTTTTCTTTGTATTACATTAAGTGTAAGTTCTTGGGTTAACCCAATATCAATACGTACTATTTGAAAAGTTTTATGAGGAAATAAATAAAAGATGGGGTTAACCCCATCTTTTTCCGAAAAATGAATATGTATAAATTTCTTCTCCTTGAACAAAGAAATCCTCGTACTTTCCGCCTCGTTTCAAATAATTTGAAGTACTTTCATCAATCGATTGGAACTGTAGATTTTGGATTTCTTTCGTTACTTTTGAAAGTGTAAAATTTGCTCGAAAGTTATTTGTAATTTGGCTATTTGAGCTGAAATTTTTAAATAAAATAAATAAACTTAATAAATAACAATCAGGTTTAAAAAGTGGATTTAATTCGTGAAGTAAAAAATCATCATGCTCAAAACTATAATTGCTCGTACCAGAGTGATCAATTACGATATCAACAGACCGATTTTGAATAGGGATGTTCAAAAAATCCGCACAGATAAAGAGAATGTTTCTTCTCGGATTTCTTCTCGCTAATACATCTTTTAAAAATAAAAGTTTATTGAAATCTCGATCCACTGCGATGTATAGGCAATCTTCGGGTAGTTCTTCATAAATGTTCCTCAAAAAGAACCCAAGTCCTGATCCTATATCCAGTATTAATTTGTTATTTAAATCTAAATGTATTAGTTTCTTTTTCGCCCATGCCCCTTCTCTATGCATATTTTCCAAATATGCATTATCAGTTTCATGAATATAATCCGAAATAGTATCATCAAGTGACGTCCGCTCATTTGCTTTAAATAACTTACCAGCAGTTATAATTCCTGAAGTAATAATGTATTCTTCACCACAATTACAAATTAACTTTCCTTCAATAATTTGATTACTATTAATAATTCCATCTTGAAGAATTAATTTTTTACTACATTTAGAACATGTAAGTAAATGTAGTACACTTAAATCTATCCCTATAATTGAATTAGAAGTTTCATTTGTTAATAATAAATCATGTAACACTCCCTTTAATTTATCTCGTTTCTTCTCCAAAAGTTCTATTTCCTGTTCCATCTTGTCATATTTCAGTTTAAATAAAGATTGGTAAAAAGTATCTTTTTCGTAATTCATAGATTTCGCTAAATTTTTATAAAAAAATAGTTCTTTAATTTCATTCAAGCTAAATCCTAGATCTTTGTAATGTAATATTAGTTCTAAATCTGCTTGACAATATTCATCAAATAAATAGTGCCCTCCCTTTTTTTCAGGAATAATGAGACTGAGATCCATATAATGTCTAACAGTATCAATACTTATGTTATTTACTTCTCCAAACTTACCAATTTTCATAATATCCCTACCATTTAAATATTTTTTTATATAGATTTCTATTTTTATCTTTAAAAATCCTTTCACCTTTTTTATCAACATTATTTACGGAATGAAAAAATGGTATTATTTATATTGGTGTGCCTAATAATATAACATGCAAATTTTGATTTTATGCATGTCATATTATCAGTATCAAAATTATTAAACCTCAATGGATTTATTACTTTATACTTAATGAAATGTACTTATAAACGGACATTATAGCATTACTTTATTGAACTATTGGAGTAGGATTACTGTAGAAGGTTACATAGGGGTAGCGTCACATGCCCATCAAGCTAAGATTTTAAGACACCCCCATAACGAGAATTTTACTTTTTTACAATTATTTATGAAAATTCTGCTTGTTTTTTGCATTTTTGGGGTGCTAGACTTAAAACTTCAGCAATAAGCACAGACTAAAACATCTAGTTTTCACGATATAATTCTCAGCTAAATTCGCAAAAAAGAGCTTGAATTCCCAAGCTCTTTTAAATATTACTTAATAATTTTATAACCACCATTTTTCCTGTGGAATTAAAACTGTTTCAATATCAAAGTTATTCTCAAACCATTCCTTCATCAATGTTTTATGGACCAGATATTCTGATGCAGAATGGGAAACGCCGATTAAAGACATCGAAGTATTAGTAACATAATCCATCATTTGTTTGTATCTTTGTTTACCATATTCGTTATCAATATGGCAATGGATTTCGCCAGTGATATAGGCTTGAACTCCTCTTTTTTCAGCTTCCTCCATCCAACTTACTTTGTCGCCACAACCTGCAACGATAGCAATTTTCTTTACGTTATTTATGTTCTTACCTTCAAAATCAACATATGGAATATCGAATATTTCTTTTAAGTGAGAAGTTAGCTCACTTGTACTCTTTTCTTCAATGTTACAAATTAGAACTAGGTCTTCATTATTTATAGAACTTGTTAAAAACCCATCAATAATTTCTGCATTTAATTGTTTAGCAATAGCTACACTTGTACCTAAATTGGCATGATAATCCATCGGTACATGGCATGTATAGAATGATAATTTCTTTTCTTTTATTTGTTTAATGTATTTTTCTTTTATAGGAACAAAACCTTTGCCCCATACTCCTTTTGGATCTCCACATTCCATCAATAAGGGATGGTGCATAAAAAGTAAGTCTCCGCTATTACTTTCTTCTATAAAACGTTCCAACACTTCATCTGTAGGGAAGACGGCAAGAAAAATTTTCTTTACATTTGCATCTCCTTTTAACATTAGACCATTAAATAATTCCACAAAGTCTTTTTCAAAAATTGATTTCCAGTCAAACTTTAAAGGTTCATAGACCATTGGTATGAATTGACTGAAAGCAGAATCCTTCCCAAATGATTTTATATCAAGTTCAATGTCCAGTTTAGACACTATTTCACTTAGTTTAACCATAAGATTATTCCCCCAAAAATTTTATAATTCAATACAAACGGTTAGAAAAATAAAAATTATTATATTCTTTTAAAAATTTTAACATAAAAAAACCCATTTTTCTTCATAAAAAAATCACTCCTGTTGTTTAAAGTGGTCCCTCCAAATTCCCTTCAAGCAAAGTTAAAATCATACCTTCAAAATGAAAAAACGCTATGCTTATTGTAAACAGTTTATAAGAAAGGATGGCGTTTTGATGAATCCTATCATTTCAAATAGATTGAATCTTTTCGCTCAAGAGCTACAATACTTTTTATCTCCAGTGGTCCTACAAGATATTGCCAAACAAGTTGGCTTTGTACAACGATCTAGTAAGTATCAAGCAAAAGAACTCATTGCCCTTTGCGTATGGCTTAGTCAAGAAATTGCTAGCACATCACTTACACAATTGTGTAGTCAGTTAGAAGTTTCCACTGGGGTACTTATGAGCTCAGAAGGACTGAATCAACGCTTTAATCCAGCAGCTGTCGCATTTCTTCGAGAAGTCTTTACTTCTCTTCTCAAACAAAAACTCTGTTCAAATCACTCACTTTCTGCACACATGATCTCTACTTTCAATCGTATCCGTATTTTGGATGCAACAGTGTTTCAACTGCCTGATCATTTCGCCACTGACTATCAAGGTTCAGGTGGAAGTAGTAATACGGCAGGCGTAAAAATCCAATTGGAATATGATTTACTTAGTGGTCAATTTCTTAACGTGCAGCTTGGACCAGGAAAGAATAATGATAAAACATACGGTACCATCTGCCTTGAAACCGTAGAGACCGGCGATTTGTGTTTACGTGATCTTGGTTACTTCGATTTAGGAGACTTACAAACTATTCATGATAAAGGAGCTTACTACATCTCGCGGTTGAAGCTGAATACGCGGATTTATATCAAGAACCCTGAGCCAGAATACTTCAACAACGGCACGTTAAAAAAGCAAACAGAATACATCCAGCTTGATATGACACAAATGATGTCAGATCTAATCCCTGGTGAAACGATAGAAATTACCGAGGCATACATTGGACAAAATCAGAAGCTTCCAGCACGTGTCATTATCCATCGTTTAACCGATAATCAAACGCAAGCACGCCTGAAAAACCAAGCGATACGTGAAAAGAAAAAAGGCATTGTCATGAAGGATAAAAGTAAACGTTTAATGAGTATGAATGCATATATCACGAACACGTCTCTAGAAGGAGTACCAACGAACTACGTGCACTCACTGTATTCAATTCGTTGGCAGATTGAAATTTTGTTTAAAACGTGGAAGTTATTTTTTGAAATTGATGAATGTAAAAATATTAAAAGAGAACGCCTAGAGTGCCATTTATATGGACAACTCATCGGCATTCTCCTCTGTTCTTCTACGATGTTTCAAATGCGACAGTTTCTGCTTGAAAAAACAAATCAGGAGCTAAGTGAATACAAAGCGATTTATATGATTAAAGATTACTTTCCGTTACTGTTTCAAGCGATAGCCATTGGCACAGAACAACTTTTAAAAATTTTGCATCGTCTTTATCTATTGCTCAAAAAGAACGGTCGTAAATGTCATCGGTATAAGAAAATGACCGTCTTTGATATTCTAGGGATTGTGTATAAAACGACGGTGAAGCATAGACAAACTGCCTAGCGAAAAAATCAGATTTTAATAGGCTTCTTTAGTATGCCTACTTTTCTATCAATTGTTAGTTTTGAACCAAGGATCATTTCATATCTAGTAATTTACTTGGTTAGCTTGATGGGCATGGGGTAGCGTCAGGAAAATACGGATTTACAACGATAAGGGAATTCCAAATTAAAAAGCCCAACTTCTCTGCAAATCAAAATAGAGAAATTGAGCTTTTTATTTATTTATTTATTTATTGAATTCATTAACTGGAAGAAGTATTCAGGTTTATGAGTCTTATTTAGGTTATACCATGAATGTAATGCATCTGGTGTAAATACATCTATTTTTTTCAGTACCTCCATTGCAAATTCCAGAGGAGCTATTCCTGATGCAGTAACTAAATTCGCATCAGATACCGCAGATCCCAACTCATAGAACTTTTCTCCTTTATAGTTAGGGCATACCATTTTAGTATATTCTAAGTTATTACTTGTATGCTTTCTATTATCCAAGTATCCCATATTCGCGAGGGCATCAGTTGCACCACAAATTGCAGCGACAATAGTGCCAAGCTTTAAAGCTTGGCCAATTTTTTCCAACATAGGTTGATGAATTTCTTCACTCCAAGTAGTCCCTCCTGGCAAAATTAAAAGATCTTTACTCTCAAAAGTACATTCATCTCTTGTTTTTGTACAAAAAATCGATAGAAAGCAAGAAAAAGATTTTATATCTTTTTCTGTTTAGAGGAGTTAAAAAATCGCTAACACCTCTTTCATACACATGGAATATACAGGAATATAAAACTTAATATAGAACATAAAAAGGAGAAGTTTATATTGTAAGTAAAGGGACATACATATGGAGTTAGAATCAATTGTTAAAGCAATTTTTTGTTAGAAAATTTAATTGGCAACGTTAACAACAGTAATGGAGGATTAGAAAATGAAAATTGCGATAGTCTGTTTCGATAACTTTACTGATATAGATGTTTTTCTACCATGGGATTTATTAAATCGTGTACGTTTAGTAGGCGGTATTTCTGATTGGAATGTCCAACTATTAGGAACGGAAAAAACTCATATTTCCATGTCTGGTTTGCGTATTCCGATGACAGGAAGCCTATCTGATATTCCTTCTGCTGAAGCCGTAATATTCGCAAGTGGTAAGGGTGTACAAGATCTATATCAAAATCAAGAATATCTTAATAGCATTCATGTAGATCCTCAAAAACAATTAATAGGATCTATGTGTTCTGGTTCTCTACTATTAGGAGCTAAAAAGTTGTTAACTGGCAAAAAAGCAACTACATATCCATCCGCAGTAGAACAGCTTAAAGAATTTGATGTAGACGTTATTGAACAAAGTTTCGTAAACGAAGGGAATATCTCGACTGCTGCGGGTTGTTTTGCTGCTCAAGAACTCTCAGCTTGGATTATAAGGACCCTACTTAATGAAGAAATGGTTGATATTGTACTAGAAACTGTTCAGCCGGTAGGAAAAGGTTTATATTTTTAATCTCAAATCAAGTCGAGGAATTGTGGTTGCTCCCCAAAACGATAAAATAAGATTTTTGTTTCGAGTTAATACAAATTTCGTTCTAGAGTGCTATAAAACTTCAACTTGATGGCGGTGTGGTGTGCAACATTTTCAAATAAAAAAACCCGTGAATCATTCACGGGTTTTCTTTCTAATAACTAATTGCTATTGTTCCTTCACCTGCATGAACCGCAAATGAAATTGGTAATGGATATAGTTTAAAATCCATTTCTGGGAATGAATTTTTAATATCTGCAATCCATTCTTCAGCTCCATCTTTATCGTTAGCATGGAACATGTGAAGTACTTTTGGTAATTCTTTTTCAAGTTCATTTTTAATGTATTCTCGACATTTTTGGATTTTACGAACTTTCTTTTCAAGTAAAAGCTCTCCACCTTTTACTTCTAATATTAAGTTGACACTTAATAAACTTCCAAGTAAAAATTGAACTCCCTTTACACGTCCACTTGCGTAAAGGCCTTTTAAACTTTTCGGGAATACGTGGAAAGGTCTTCTTTTTTCATCTACTAATGTTTTGTGTATATCTTGTAAAGTCATACCATCATTGTATAACGATTTCGCTTTTCTAATTAGTTCATCCATTGGATAACTTGTTGTTTCACTATCTAATACCGTTAATGGGAAACCTGCCATTTCTGCAGCTAACTTCATGTTTTGATAGGTTCCACTTACTTTTCCGCTAATAGCAACTGCAAATCCCTCTTCATATTCTTCTTTGCACTTCGAAAATAACTCTACCATTTCCCCTATGTTAGGCTGTGATGTAGTGACAGTTTTACCTTCGTTCAAAGCATTATAAACGCGCTCACGCACACCTTCTTCACAATCTTTGTACGACACACCATCAATAATAACTTCAATTGGGATAACAAAGTTATCTCCTTCTGTTGTAAAACTCGCAGTTGTACTATCAGTAATCCAAGCAACACGCTTCATGTTGTTCCTCCCTTAATTCAATTCCTCTTTTCTAATTTTTCTATATATTTATGTTATGAAAAGAGAATATCCCTGTAATAGTAACAGGACTTTATTGATTTGGCTATAGTAGATAGATTATAAATGTGAATATTTCTTGTCTTTTTCACAAATTAAAAAGAAAATCAAGGAATTTGCTCGATTTTCTTTTTATCATACATTATTTAAAGGTTTCATTATCTAAAATCACAACATAATCATTCGTCAATCGCCCGGCTTCTTTCGTATAACTAACAAGTCTTTGTACGTTATCGCAGCAAAGTTTTGCTCCCCAAATAAGTAACGGTACACCGATAAAGTCAATATGAAATCTTCTAGAAAACAGTCCACCAAAAGTCATTGGTAAAGGCACTGTTGGTGATGTATTAGAAAAAATAATCTTTTCATGGCTTTGATAATGTTTTTGCAGAATCTCTCCTAAATGCTTCATCGCAGGTACAACGACTTTTGATGCGCCGCATCCAATCGTATAAACTGGGTTACCATTTTCATCTATTCCATGAAAAATAATTTTCCCCATATCTTCTGTTTTCAATTTATTAAAGTAATCTACATTTAATATTTCTTCTTTCGTTAACTTACGATCCGTTGGTAATTTATTTAAATGATAAGCTGCAGCGAGTGAAGTTGAATGTGTTCCGCCGAAATCTGTGTAAATGAATATCATATTATCATCCCTTATTATAAAAGTTCAATGTTATTTAGTATTACCGTTCACAGCATTGATAAACAAGGGATGAATGTATTTACACTTTTTGTGTTAGTTCATTATATTTTTTCCAAATGTAATATCGTCTACTTATTACTGTACCTAATGTGATACATAAAAAGGCATTCGTTACAAGCATTAGTGTGTAATGAGTACTGCCAGAAAACATACTTTGCTTAATTAAAATTTTCGCACCTAAAATAACAAGAAGAATCATCGTGCTTAACCAATTTCCTTTTCGTAATACATGACCCGTTTCATTATCTATTCGAAATGTTAATGCTTTTCCTCTAATAATTCCAAGAACCAATCCAATCCCGAACATTGCAACAAATAGTAGTAATTGTAATATAGTTAGTTGTCCCATATGAATAATGGACTGGATTGTTACAAAGCACAACAAAGCCGGAACGAGCCAAATGCGATTAACTTTCACTTTACGTTCCTTACTTTGCATTAATACGATAATAAGCATAACAAGTAAAATATCCATTTAGTGTCCTCCTATATACTTGTTTACCTTTAAAAATTATATTCACCTCTTTTTATTCCATACTTGAAATGCGATAGCTACTTCAAATTGAAAAATATGGAATGTGATTCTCCATCAGTTTGTAGCATTATTTTTAAAAATAAAAAGACGTACTTTTGACTCGTACGTCTTTTATCATCTTTATTCAAAATAAATATATCCTTTAACCCGTATGAATTGTTAGTTAAAATACTTTTCAAAACAAAAACAATCATGAACCCGCTTAAATTGTTTTCTTATCTCTTCTTTATTTTCACCTGTATAATGAGCAAATGCGTGAACTGGATATAACTGATCTATATTACTTTTCATTACACCCTTTATCTGGTCTGTATGATCGGAATATACGTGTAAATATGAATCTACGTTTACAAATCCGTTCTTTTTATACCATCCATGAACCCATAGGTTGTCCCTAGTCCATGCTTCTAATCGATTTAGGTTAAGTTCTTTCGCTAACTTTTCTGCCTCATTTAATAGTTGATTACCAATTTTCATTCTACGGAAATCTGGATGAACTGCAATATGCCAAATCATACCGCCAAGACCAGTTCCTCTTGAACAAACAGTACGCTCTTCTAATTCATATTCAATATCTATTAAACCCACAATTTGATTTTCATATACAGCTACTAATTCAATAGTAGGATTTTCATATTTTTCTTTCTCTCTAAGTACGTTATCATAATATGCTGTATCTAGAAAAGATAACACACGGCAACGTACCCAACCTGTTTCATCCTCTTTTCTATACGCTCTAATTTCTATATTCATATAATTAAAAAGCTCCTTCTATTTCTATCATTAATTTTTCGGGTCCTGCTCCTTTATTTGATGGAATAACTAATGTAATTCCTAAGTCTGGATATACGGCCGAGCGAAAACTGACGCCTGGATCATATCCCATGACATGATATTTGAATATCTTATTTTCTCTTGTTTCAATCCATATTCCATAGCCGTAAGACTGATTATTATTTACTTGAATATGAGGAGTTAAAAGTATTTTTGTATATTCTTGGCTTATGATTTCATAGTTAAATAACGCTTTCCAGAACTTCAGCATATCTGGCGCAGTAATAAAAGCACCACCATCAGAACCACCTTTTATCGGAATAGAGTATGCATTTGTTCTCCATTTTTGGCTATTTACATCTTTTATATATCCGAGAGCTGTGTATCTTGGTAATCTATCTAAAGAGAAATAGCCGGAATCATTCATGCCTAGTGGAATAAATATATTCTTTTCTATATATTCCGTAAAACAAAGCCCTGTTTGTTCTTCTATAATTAATCCAAGTATGATAAACCCTGCATTATTGTAGTGAAACTTACTTCCTGGTGCAAACATCATATTACTGTTTTGGAATAATGGTAAAAAGTCTTTTAAGCTCTTTAATAGATACATAGGTGTTTGTTTCCAAAGATCTTCGAAGTTATCCATAATACTTTCATCAAAATAATCTGGTATACCAGCACTATGCGTTAGTAGTTGATGTATTGTAATATCTTCATCGAAGTTTGGAAATTTTATCTCTAGACAATCTTTTAATTTTGTATGAAAAGAAATAACACCTTTTTCAACAAGTTGACAGATGCCAATTGCAGTGAAAATTTTACATCCTGAGGCAATGCCGAATCTTGTTTTTATCGTATTGTTTATATATTCACTTTGGTTTGCGTAACCCAATGCTTTTTCATAGACTAAGTCTTTTTCTTTTTTTACTAAAACTACTCCAGAGAAATCTATTTTCTTTTGTATTTCTTTTACAATTTTATCAATTTCATCTTTTGTTTTTATCACGACAACCACCCTTGTCTTTCGGTATTGTTCTTTCCCATTATTAATTTTTCCATATAAAGGGGAAAGAATCCTCTTATTGAATACGATAAATTGTTAATGAGAACACAAAGTTCATTTCGAATTTATTGATTCAGTAGAATACAACTTAGATTGTGATGGGAATAAAGTAAACACACACAATATGATAGTAATAAATAACATTATTAATGACCCTACAATAACTACAAGTTGTATAGAAATAAATTGAGTTGCAACTCCGAATAAAATCGTAATCAAACTGGTTATGACCGCAATAACAAGCCCATATATACTCCCAATCCGTCCCATGATATGGACAGGTACATTATTTTGATAAAAGGTATAAAATCCTGTATTTGCATATGCCATAGAGAAAGATAAAATAAGAAATCCGATAGCAGCTATTAAAAACTCATTTGAAAAAGCATAAATTAAATAACCGATTGCAATGAATAATGATCCTATTCCAATTAAAAATGAAGGCGCTAATTTTTTAGATAAAATTGTATTTGTTATAGCTCCTAAAATGATTCCAGCTCCACCGGTACTAACTAAAAAGCCATACTCACTATCTGTTAGCAATAAAACTTTTTTCGCAAATGATAATTCAAGTGAATCATTTGCGGCAGCCAATGCCATCATCCCTTGAAATAAGAAGTACACAAAAACGATATACAAAGATGTTTTACTGAAATTTAAAACGATGTTCCAATCTTTTTTTAGTACAGCTAAAGATAGTGTGGCATTTGATGTATGAATATCAGATTTTTCATCAAGATTAGGTAGCAGAAATGTAATTACTCCTGATAAGAGAAATGCTATAGCATTTATATATATAGCAAACTCCGGTGTACTTGCTATTAACAATACTCCCGCTATCGCTGGACCAATTAAAAATGCACCAGATCCTATTAAACTTCGTAATGAGTTGAAACGTTGTCTTTTCTCAACTGGAATTAATTTAGTCATATATGTCATAGCAGTTGGCTCATAAATTGCATTGGCCATGCTAATAAAGAATACGAATACATAAACCATCCAAAGTGATGGAAGTAAAGGTAAAATAACGATAAATACCGCACGATATATATCGAGGTGAACCATTAACTTCCGTTTATTTAAACGATCAATCATACTTCCTGACCAAGCATTTGTTAATACAGCGGCTAATGGTTGAATTACATATAAAGTAGCAACAGCTAAGGCTGAGCCACCCATATGATAGACAAGTACATTCAGTGCTATTAAGTAAATCCACGCCCCTAAATTCGCAATACCAACGCCAGACAGTAGTAATAAAGGATATTTCCAATCTTTAAGTAAGTTTTTCATTTTAGGCCCCCGCTTTCCAAATTGTTTTAAAACAATAAAAAAATCCCACCCCCAAGACTTTTAGTCTTAGGGACGAGATTTATCATCGCGGTGCCACCCTAGTTTGTTAATATGTCACCATATTAACCTTATCTGGTACTGCATTTTGATTCATGCTTATACCATAGCTCTATAACGGGAGCTCCCGTCACACCACCCTCTAATAATAGATTCCGATGCGCTGCTCAGAGGCTTGATTCAATAAAGAATTTTTGCTCCTTTTCAGCTAAATGGAGCTCTCTGTGAAAAATTCATTTTATTTACTCTTCTCTTCACTGCATTTGATTTTTCCATATTATCACAATTATTTTTAACTGTAAATAAAAAATAATCAGATATTTAATGGAGTTTCATTGTTTATTCTCTTATTTATTGTTTTTTTTTAAAAATTACGGTGCGTGAAATTACTTGCATCTATTAAAAAAGAGCCTATTGTATATAGACCCTTCACATTGCCCAAATTAATTTGTATTCGCCTCTGCTAACGGTTGTAACGGTGGTTCTAATTCTAGTTCTAATTCTAGTTCTAATATATCGCCTTCTTGTATATCATGTCCCTTTTCAATGCTTTGACTCGTTACATAGCCCGTACCTGTAGTTTTTAAATCTAATTTTAATAGTTTAGAGAAATACATAACATCACGCATGGACCAACCTTGTAAATTTGGCATTTTTGCGTTATTCCCTAGTAGAAATATACGATCGCCTTCACTCATTACTTCGCCAGACTGCGGATATTGTTTCATTATTTTTCCTTCTCCTAAAATTATCGGTTGTAGTTTCTCCTTTTTTACACGATTCTCTACCGTATCCATTGATTGGTTGACATAATTTTGTACTTTTAATTGGGATCGTTTCGTTGCATCTGCCATTTGTATTTCTGTATATGGTTTCACCTTTAAATATTCAAGGCTATTTTTCATAACTGGTTTAAATATTTCAGCAAGCGGCTGAGCTCCATATTCGTCTCCTTTTAACTTTGGTTGCTTAATAGCTAAGTATACAATTAACTCTGGATCATCAATTGGAGCCATTCCTAAAAATGAAAAAATATAATTTTCTTTTCCTTCCATATATCGTCCATTTTCAGGATTCGGAATTTGAGCTGTTCCTGTCTTACCTCCTATTGGATAACCATCCACTTTATACATTGTACCAGTACCTTTTGAGGACGTAATAACACGCTCCATTAAGTTCCTTACCTTGTCCGCTGTCTCTTTTTTTATTGGATTCCCAATTTCTTTCGGTTGATTTTCCATAATAACTTGTTTGTTTGTTGGATTTACAACTTTGTCAACGATATATGGTTGCATCATTTT
This sequence comes from Bacillus cereus group sp. RP37, assembly GCF_040459695.1. Taxonomy (NCBI): domain Bacteria; kingdom Bacillati; phylum Bacillota; class Bacilli; order Caryophanales; family Bacillaceae; genus Bacillus; species Bacillus cereus group sp. RP37. Next base: position 2,791,279 of record NZ_JARVHP010000001.1, read on the forward strand.
CCCGTCATTTGCTATAGCAGTAGCTGCTTGGATTAATTGAATAGGAGTTACTGTAGAACCTTGTCCGAAAGAAGATGTCACTTGTTGAATTTGTGTATTTAATAATAAAGTATTTTTACTTTCACCAGGTAAATCTATTCCGGTTTTTTGGTTGAATCCAAATTTTTTCATGTATTGCTTAAATTTATCCGGTTTCAATAACTGATCTTCTAAAATAGAAAAAGCTACGTTTGATGACCTTTCAAAACCTTCATCAAATGTAATAGATCCCCATCCAAACCCACCGTTATGATCTTTAATATCAGATGAACCAACTGAATATTTTCCGGATTGGAAATATTCTTTCCCGTTATATACCCCTTCATTAATTGCAGCAGCTAACGTAAATATTTTCATTGTTGAACCGGGTTCGTATGCATTTGCGATTGGATCATTTAAAAAGTATTCGATATCACCTTTATTAGGATTAAAACTAGGTTTACTAGACATTGCTAAAACTTTCCCTGTCTTTGGATCCGCTACGATTCCTACTAACATAGAAGGATCATAGTGCTCTTGTGCCTTGTTCATTGCTTCTTCTAAAAAACCATTAATTTGTTTATCAAGCGTAAGGTATACGTTATTTCCATTTTTAGCGGGTTCTATTTTTCCTATATCATTTGTAAGAGGGATACCTCTTCGCGCGCCTACATATTCTATTTTCCCATTTGTCGAGCGCAAATATTTATCCAAACTTTTTTCAAGTCCAAATTTCCCTTCTGTATTTCCTTTATTGTCAGGTCTAGCAAAACCAAGAATATAAGATGCAAAATCTTCATTCGGATACACTCTTGCTTTCTCAGTCATAAAAGATACACCCGGGATTTTTAACTTTTTAATTTGTTCTTTCTTTTCTCTAGATAAATTCCGACCAACTTTTCCGATTTCAACTTGCGTACGCCCCTCATGGAAATTTTTTAATACGTCTTCTTTATCAATTTCAAGCGCGTCAGCTAATTGCCCTGCGGTTTCATCTTTATTTTTCACTTTGTCATTACCATTCAAATTCACAACAACACGGTATGTTGTGGAATCTTGGACGAGCACTTTTCCAGTTTGATCATAAATCGTGCCACGATTCGCTTCCAATACACCTTTTTTATTATGTTGTTCAGTTGCAAGATCCTTTACATCCACATTATGCACGACCCCTACTGCTTGAATATAAAATATACGTAAAATCATAGTAAGGAACAAAACAATAAAAGCAACCATAAAATACCGCGCGCCTTTATTCGTTTGAAGTTTATGCATGTTGCTCTCCTTTCTTTCACAATTAATTGCGGCAAAGGTGTGCTACAAATTATGTAGTTTTTACTTTCAATACTATATGTTTCGAACTTTTCTTTTTAATTCCTTTAAATCGCTCTGAAAGTAGTTATTGTTTCTGTTTTTATTTTATTTTTGTATTTATATTACGGTGTGTGAAATTTAAGAATATTCCGTCATAGGATGATTAACTTATAATAAACTTACAAATTTAATAGATGCTAACTCAGTTTTTCTTTCACCACTCATTTAATGCATATGCCCTCTTCTTGTGCACAATAAAAAAGTTCCCCTCTGGATTTCCAAAGGGGAACTTTTTAACAAACCTATAAATAGTTATTTATAAAAATTAAGCTATATGATTATATTTCGCTAAAAAAGGAATTCGTTTCGCTACCAATGCGTACATTTTAAATACAAATTTTGCTATCGGTTCAAACATACGTGTACTTTGCACTACTAAACCGCTCGTAATAAATGTTAAGAAAGCTGCACCAAGTATATCTAGAGGATAATGAACTCCTACGTACATACGTGATACACCAACTAATACTGCCCAAATAAGAGCGACATATTTAAGTTTTTCTCCTCTAAGTAAAAATACAAATGCAATGGAAAATACAAGTACAGAATGATCACTAACAAATGATGAGTCTGCTGCATGTGGCACTAATTGATGTACATCATGTGATACAAACGGACGTGGATGGTAATATACCGCATGTATCACAACATTTACTAGTAATGCGATAATGACTGAAAGTGTCGTATATAACACTGTGTATTGTTTTTTAATGGCATTGACTTTCTTTCCATTATTAAACCATAAAATAAACATAAACAAAATTGCTACATAGACAGCACTATTTGTAATAGCAATCATTAGCGTATCTAATAGTTTGGACGATCCAGCAAAATTATTAAACCATTGAAATACTGTGTAATTCATAATACTCTCTCCTTACATAAATGCGTTCTTGATTTACACAGTATACAACATCAATATGAAAATGGGCTGAAACTTTTCTCATCTAATTCTCATTTTACTAGTACTGATTTGACAATATTAGGGCTAATTATAATGGCTAATTATGTATAAAGCTGAAAAACCTTTAAAACAAGACGAATTACATACTTTTCATATACAGAATACATAACATAGTTATGTAAATATACTAGTTGCGAAATCATATTTTTATTACATACGAAGTGCGATATTACCAAATTGTTCGCCTTGTTCCATACGATTTAACGCCTGAAGGGCTTCTTCTAATGAATATACTTTATCAATAATTGGTTTAATTTTATGTTTCTCTATAAACTTAACCATTTCATGAAATTCCTCACGGCTACCCATAGATGTCCCCATAATATCGATTTGATTATAAAATAATGCTCGTAATGGTAATTCAATTTTATCTCCTGAGCTTGCACCAAAATTAACAATTCTCCCATTTGGTTTTAATACATCAAAGTATTTTAAGAATGTTGCTGGACCTATACTATCGATTATTAAATCTACTTTCTCTCCGCATAAACTCTCTTCCCAATTTCCAGAACTATTAAAAGAAAAATCTGCGCCATATGTTTCGGCAAACTTCCTTTTGTTCTCTATCCTCGAAGTAACACTTACTTTTGCGCCAATCGCTTTCGCAAATAACATGGCAAATGTCGCTACACCGCCGCCTATCCCCGGAATTAAAACATGTTCTCCACACTTTAATCTACCCTTTGTAAAAAGCGCTCTGTATGCAGTTAGTGCCGATAAAGATAAGACGCCAGACTCTTCCCAAGTAAGATATGACGGTTTCGCTACTACATTTTCAGCTGGTACAATCACATATTCAGCAAACGTCCCATCTCTCGGTCCACCTAGCACCTCTGGTAACTCGGGTACTTCGGCAATATTTTCCCATCCAATGCTAGGATTTATAATAACCTCGGTTTGTAATAAATCACCTGAAACATCTTCTCCAATCCCCGTAACAATACCTGCACCATCTGATCCTAGAATTAATGGTAATTGCATTTCTTTTCTATTATTCATTATAAATAAATCTCGATGATTTAAACCTGCTGATTTTAATTTCACTTTAACTTCTCCAGCGTTAGGTGTTATCTCAGGTAATACTTTATATTCTACTCCTTCAACTCCTGCTTTATATTGTTGTACGATAGCTTTCATTTTTATTCCCCCTTAATGATTCTAATGTACTAGAAAGTTCGAAATAAGCAAAATAATTTGACTGTAAAAAAAGAAGGAATGTAAAAACATCCCTTCTTTTCAATCTATTAAAGTGAAATTGTAGGCAGTGTAATCGTAACGATTGTTCCTTCGCCTTCTATACTCTCTATTTGAATAGCTCCGTTGTATCTCTCTACAAGTCGTTTGGCAATAGATAAACCTAAACCGTTTCCACCCTTTTTTCGACTCCTTGCTTTGTCCACTCTATAAAAACGGTTAAGGACAAAAGGTAAATCAGCTTCGGGTATCCCTGATCCATGATCTATAATACGAATTTTAACTTTCTCTGATTGTACTCTAGATTCAATACAAATATATTGATTAACTTCTTTTGTATATTTTACTGCGTTGTCCATTACGATAATAAGAATTTGTTCTAAGTAAGATGATGGTATTAAGACATATGCTGCATCTCCATCCAATTGCATATCAAATTGAAATTCAGTTTGAAGTATAGCAAAATTTTGTGTAACTTGTTTTAATATGCTATTTATATGGACTGGCTCAGTTGCTATTGGATGCATCTGTTCTGATTCAGCTCTTGATAGTTCTAGCAACTCTAAAACTAACTTATTTAAACGATCGACTTCCTTTAAACTAGATTGGAGCGATTTATCTAAAACTGCTGGATCATTTTTACCCCACCGATTTAACATCGACAAATGGCCTTGAATAATTGTTAATGGGGTTCTCAGTTCATGAGATGCATCTTCTACAAACTGTTTCTGTTGTGTAAAAGAAGTTTCTACTTCATCCATCATTTCGTTAAAAAGAAACGATAATTTTGCAAGTTCATCATTATTTTCACGTACTGGAACCCGTTCATTTAGCCCATTTTTCTTAATACGCTCCATCGTATCCGTTATATTTTGAACACTTGATAATAGCTTTTTCGTGATTAGTACACCACCTAAAAAACTGAGGATTAAGCCACATATCCCGGCAATAACCATTACCACTAAAATAATTTTTAATAAATGATCAAAAGCCTCTAAGTTTTTCGTAAGTTCAATAGTGCCAGTGAACTCTTTTGTTTGAATTGGTATGCGCTTAACTAATATGCGATCTTCTATATGTCTTTTTATAAATGATTCCTCTTGTGTAACTTGTTTTGGCTTTATCCACGCTTCATTAAAATCTCGTGAAACAGTAACAATTGGTTTCCCATCCATGCCGATAATACGAATCATTTGATGCTTATCAATCATATTGTTTAAGAAATTTTTACTGTTTTCAAACGTTTTACTCGAAAGGGTATCATTTTTATCTTGGAAATATGCCGCTATTTCTGTCCCTTGCCTATTTATTTGTTTCTGTTCATAATCTATAGTCCACTTATTAATTACAATAAACTGCAAAGCGCTATATAAAATGAATAAAATAAATACTAGTGTAGTGGACCAAAGTGTTAATTTCCATTTTATAGGAAGATTTCTAAGTCGATGTACAATATTTTTAATCATTTCATTATATATCCAGCACCGCGGACCGTTTGGATATATTCCTCCTTATCCACACTATGTAACTTGTTACGTAAATAACGAACATATACATCAACGATATTGGTCTCAACCATTGCGTCAAATCCCCATACTTGATCCAATAAAACATCCCGGGTAAGTACTCTATTAATATTTTTCATAAACATAAGCAAGAGTTCAAATTCTTTATTTGTAAGTTCGATTTCTTCATTTCCTTTTGTAACAGTTCGAGATTCAATCTGGAGCTGTAAATCTTTGAACGTAAGAGATGAAACATGTTTGTTTTCTATATGTTCTTCTCGTCTAAATATAACTCTCATACGTGCTAACAGCTCTTCAATTGCAAATGGTTTTGGAAGATAATCATCGGCTCCGCTGTCTAAACCTGTCACGCGATCCATAATACTATCACGTGCAGTCAGCATAATGATCGGTGTATTTTTAGTTGCCCTTAATCTACGACACACTTCTAGTCCATTTAATCCTGGTAGCATTAAATCCAGTAAAATAAGGTCATAATTTGTTTCAAGTGCAGTTTCTAAACCCTTCCTTCCATCAAACTGTATATCGACTTTATATCCTTCATACTTTAGTTCTAACTCTAAAAAATCAGCTAAACTTTCTTCATCTTCAATAATTAATATGTGTTGCAACAGTAATTCCTCCTATACAGTTAAATGAATGAGTAATCCTATTCCAAATATAATCGCAATGATTTGATGTGCTTTTCTATACAATTTCAAGTTTGTTTTTTTATTATGCTTCTGTAAGGAAAATCCAACAATCCCTAGTATGATTAAAATGAAAAGAGAGAATATACCACTATAGAATATGAATATATGCCGACTTCCTTTTAATAAAAAATAAACACCGTGAGTAATTGATACAGCTAATACAGCATATCCAATTAATACGTGAAATTTTTTAATGAACAAATATAAATCTTTTATCAACTTAACCCCAATTATATTTTTCTTTTTAAAAAATAACCATACATGATGTAAAAACCATAACGATGCAGCTAAAATGGCTCCATACTCACCGAAAGAACCTAATTTCTTATTTAACCCTTTTACATTTAGTACGTTGCCGTAAATTACATAAATAAGTAACAATGCTACACTACAAAAAATAATAATTAAGCCTATAATTTTTACTAATGAATGAAAAGATTTATTTCTTAGTAGCTTTTCCATTTCACTTAAGCTCCTTTCTAAAAAGCTTCTGTAACAAGCAGAATATCAAATAAAAAAGAAAGGAACATGAGAGAAAGATTAAAATAAAATAAGAATTTCAAGACCCCTTAAATTTTTTTAGCTTCCTTTATTATTTTTTGGATAAACGGTGCTTTTGCACTTGTATATGAAACTCGATCAAAAGGATATGTAGCTGCAAGTTTCTCTTTTAATTCTCTATAATCATTGCGTGCCCATTCATGTTTTGTTAGAAAGTCTCGAAATAAAAGATTGTTTTTCCATTCGTCACTATTATAAATATAAACATGCAAATGATGGGTACCCGCTCTCCATTTTCCCTTTCTAAAAAAGCGCCAATTAGTTGATTCTTTTGGTACATATTCATATCCAATTTTCAACAGATCATCAATCCACTTTTCGGTAATTTGCAAATCCGTTACACCAATCATCATATCAATTAGAGGTTTCGCTCCTAATCCTTGTACAGATGTGCTCCCTATGTGTTCAATAGCAATACATTCTCCTCCGAATAATGAAATAAATTTCTCCTTTTCTATTAAATACTCTTCATGCCAGTCTTTTTGATATGGTTTAATAACGATTTGTTTTTCCATTTTATTCACCTTTTTATAATTATTTATTATTATATTTATAAAATTCCATGTGATTAACATAGGATTTTCACAAAATATGTCGAATACTGAAATATACAACTTAATTATAATAAATGCGAGGTATATTATGGAAGCTAAACCAGTTGAAATTCAGTTGAATCAAATAACATTTCAATTAAAAGAACATCATAATTTTGATTGGCTATTGAAATTAGGAACCGTATTTGAGGTTTTTGACCAGCAAGATTCAGGCAATCTATCTTTCGGTGTAGAAAGAGATGGCCATAAGAAATTTATTAAATATGCAGGGGCACAAACAATTGCATATGAAGGAACTATGAACGACGCTATTGAAAGATTAAAAAAATCAGTTTCCCTTTACGAGGAATTAAAGCATGACTCGCTTATAAAACTAATTGAACATTTTCCAGTTCAATCTGGATATGTATTAATTTTTGATTGGTTTGATGGAGAATGTCTTCATTCACACTGGAGTTTCCCGCCTCCTGATAAATATAAAAATCCAAACTCTCCATTTTATAAATTTAAACATTTATCTGTTATGAAACAGATTCAATCCTTAAATTCCATTTTTTCTTTCCATACATATGTTGAAAAGAAAAACTATGTAGCAATAGATTTTTATGACGGTAGTATTTTATATAATTTTCATACAAATGAGACGAAGATTTGTGATATAGATTTATACAATAAGAAACCCTATATAAATACAATGGGACGACTATGGGGATCCTCACGTTTTATGTCACCAGAGGAATTTGAGTTAAACGCTATAATTGACGAAAAAACGAATGTGTTTAATATGGGCGCAATGGCTTTTGTGCTCTTAGGTGGTGGAAAAGATCGCTCCTTTACAAAATGGGAAGCAAGTAGGGATTTATATGAAATAGCGTATCGCGCTGTAAATGAAAACCGAACTGAACGATATGCATCAGTTGAAGAATTTTATGAAGAGTGGGTAAACGTGTCAAATACTGAAAAAATATAAACCTATATTATTTAAACAAATATATATATTATACTATTATCATGTATAATATATTTGAAAAGGAAATTCAAAATAATGAGGCAAATATTATGGACTTTGTTTATATTAATCAAAACGTATTAAATAATCTTCTTTACATTTTAATTAGTATCTTTATCTTTTATTTTATATTTGATAGCGGGCGCTATTTGAAGAAATATAAAAAGCTACTTACTATACTTTGTACGAGTATCCCTCTTATTTTATGTATGCGCTATCCTATCTATATGGATGAAAATTGTATTCATGATTTAAGACAAATACCAGTTATAATAGGTACGCTTTATGGTGGCTTCCCTGTCGGTATAATATTGTTTGCTATTTTATTAATTACAAGATTTTCATTTTATGGATTTAGTATGTTAACAATACTCGTTTATGGCACAATGTTTATCATTACAGCGTTCGCATCCGCAAAATTTAATAAGTATAATAGAAAAGTTAAAGTAGCTTATGGAATGTTTTTAACATTTTTTCTAGCAATATTTACAACTGTAATTGTATTAACTTTATCGGATTTTGAAGTGAATAATTTATACATTATTTATTTTATAATATTACCAACTACTTTGATGTTGTTTGTAATTTATTTTAATGAAGTTTTAAAAGATGCAGTATGTATGCGATCGAAGTTAATTAAAATGGAAAAAATGGAGATTGTGAGCCAACTCGCTGCTAGTATATCGCACGAGGTAAGAAATCCTTTAACTGTCGTAAAAGGATTTACTCAACTTTTAAAAACACCGAATTTAACTCCAGAATCTAGAGACGAGTATATTGAACATATACTTGAAGAGTTGCATCGTGCCCAAGGAATTATTGATGATTATTTAACATTTGCCAAACCTGCTTCAGAAAAATTAGATCATATTTCAGTAGAACAAGAGTTAACTCGAGTTATTAATATGATCTTACCTTTATGTAATATGAATACAATACATATTACGAAAGATTTCTCTAGGGCATCAATTGTTGGTAATAAACAGCACTTTCAACAATGTTTTTTAAACCTAATAAAAAATAGTATTGAAGCAATGCCTAATGGTGGTACTTTACATATCTCCTCATCTATTAGTAATAATAAAGTTATAATACGAATTGAGGATAGCGGAATTGGTATGTCACAAGAGCAAATAAATCGATTTGGCGAACCCTATTTTAGCACAAAAACAAAAGGTACAGGATTAGGTACAATGGTTGCTGTTAAGATTATTGAAACGATGCAAGGTAGTTTAAAAATCCGAAGTCTCGTTAATAAAGGTACAACTTTGACAATTACATTGCCGAAATGTAATACGAACTCATCTGAAAACAAATAAAAAAGGAGCATAATTGCTCCTTTTTTATTTGTTTCGATACATAAGTATCTTCTATGTTTTTTTAGTTTACATTTGTGGAGACTAATTAGAAATTAGTACCCTCCGCCCCAGCAGCTGCATCCAACGATAATTAATAAAATAAATAACACAACTAGTAAAGCGAAACCTCCACCAAAACCACAAGAACCACCGTAACTCATATTTTCTCCTCCTTTTGGTTTGAAAACTAATAGGTAGTTGATCATTTTAACTGGTTCGTATTATACATTATGTGAATATCCCTTTTTTGAGCATGTCTACATAAAAATAAGTAAAAGCACTCATTTGAGAGTGCTTTAAAATGGATACCAAAAGTTTTGAAATACATGTAACTTTAAATATACTGCAATAATTAAAATAAAAACACCTACAAATAAAGCCATGAAATCCCCTTTTTTCGCTTTATTTGTATAAAACCATGTACGTTTATCCTTCTTTCCAAATCCTCTTAAATCCATTGCATTTGAAACTGTATCAATTCTATCTAGTGAATGAATAATTAGCGGCCAGAAAATTAAGACACGGTTTTTCATACGAATCCATAAACTTGCTTCACCTTTTTCAAAAGCTACTCCTCTCGCCTCTTGTGCATGTTTAATAACTTTATATTCGGACTGAATATCAGGTATATAGCGTAATGCAATATTTATTGCATAGGTAATCTTATAATGAATACGAAATTTACTTAAGCTACTCACAAATTCGCTTCGGTCAGTCGTATAAATAAATATAAGTGTAAATGGTAATAACGTAAAATACTTTAACGAAAGTGTAGCTGCATAAAATACGGTTTCGTATGTAATTGTTGCATATCCAATATACACAAATGAAGTATATGATCCGATTAATTCAGATCCATGGGTTGGTGTAATAAATAAAATCATGACAGAATTTAATAAACTAAATGTAAATATAACACTAAAAACAATAAAAATTTTACGAAATGGAATTTTAGCAACTAAAAGTCCGATACATCCAATCATAAATACAAATAGCAATATGCGAAAATCAAAAAATAAAAAAGTAAGTGTCATACAGAAAATAAATAACAACAATTTCACTGCTCCATCCATGCGATGAAAATATGTACTATACACCTTCCTCCCTCCTAATAACATCAAAATAAAGTTCTACAAACCTTTCAGGAAATGCAATCCCACTAAATTTAATTAGTTTGTATAAAGAACTTTCCCTTAGGTTCGCTCTTTGTAACGTTTCTAGATGCCCTAATACAATAGACGCGGTATTATTCGCAATAATTTTCCCTTCATGTAAAACTATCGCTCTGTCTGTATATTCCAATACGAGATTCATATCGTGTGTGATAAAAATAAACGATATTCCCTTTGCAGCTAATTTTCTAATAAACGACATAAACTGTTTATAGTGATAATAATCTTGTCCCGCTGTCGGTTCATCTAATATGATAAGTTTCGGATTTGTTGTTAGTACAGATGCAATTGTTAATCTCTTTTTTTGTCCATAACTTAACGCCTGAATTGGCCAGTTTCGAAATGGATACAAACCACAAACTTTTAACGCTTCTTCCGCTCTAAGCTTAATCTCTTCCTTTGAAACCCTTTTTAATTTTAATGTGAATGAAACTTCTTCTATAACAGTATGTTGTGTAATCGTATGATTTGGATTTTGCATCACATAAGATATAACCTCACCGCGTTTACGAATAGACCAAGAATTGATATTTACTCCATCAATTAAAATCCTATCATTTTTTGTTTTGTTTATCCCTATAAGACTATGAGCTAATGTTGATTTTCCAGCTCCATTATGGCCCAACAGTCCTACTATTTCCCCTTTATATAGAGAGAAATTTACATTGTCTAATACTTTTTGTTTATTAGGATATGAGAACGACAAATTCTCTACATTCAATAATTCATTTTTTGTAGGACTATCTTTATAAAAAGCTTGCTTCTCCATCCACTCATTTATTACGCTACTAACATTTTCCCTTTGAAGATTTTCAATTGGGTATATTACATCATTATTACTATCAAAATGTAATCTCTTTAATACTTCTATGTACATAGGCTCTCTTAAGCCAATAGATGGTAATATATTTGACGCTAAAATCTCTTCTGGTGTCCCTATGGCAACAATTTCACCTTCATCAATTAAAATAATTTTATCTAAATCCAGGTTTAACATTTCTTCTATTCGATGTTCAATAATTACAATTGTTTTATTATATTGTTTATGTATATCTTGAATAAGTTCTATTGTATGTAAGGCGCTTAGCGGATCCAAATTTGCTAACGGTTCATCGAACAATAATATATCAGCATTTGTCGTTAACAGACCTGCTAGAGAAACAGTTTGTTTTTGCCCTCCTGATAATTCATGTGGACTTTGTTTATGAAAAGTATGCATCTTTACCTTTTTTAATGCGTCCGAAACAATCTTTTTCATATCATCTTGATTTACACATTCATTTTCTAAATAAAAAGCTACATCTTCTTCTACTGTAAGGCCAATAAATTGAGCATCTTGATCTTGCAAAATTGTTCCTACTTGTTTACTCTGTTCAAATATACTCTCTTTCCTCGGATCTTTTCCGGCAATTAAAATATTACCAGTACTAAATCCTTCATAAGAAAATGGGATTAGCCCATTGATACAATGAGCTAACGTTGATTTCCCCGAACCGCTTCGTCCAGCAACTAGTACTTTTTCTCCAGGATATATATGAAATGTAATGTCTTTTACAGTAGGCTGTGCCGCATGCTCATATTGAAAGCTAAATTGTTCAAAAGAAATAATTGGTTGCATGTTAACATCCCTACTTTTCAATTTTTAAATGTGTATGTTTCTTATTAGATTTAGCTAGACCTATTGTAATTGGCAATCCGAGAACTAAAAATACAATAACATCGGCAATTGTTGCTCCTAATACTTGTATAACAATTTTGTCAAACGGTTCTCCCATCACAATAATATCGAATGCCCCAGCAAATATAATCGCAATGACAATACCAATTAACCCAGTAATGGCTAAATAAGAAATATCTCCCTTATTATACGTCCCGTTTTTCACACTAAAGCCAACTCTTTTTTGAATGAGTCCCATTGCAAGGCCGATAAGTCCTGAACTAATAACCCACCCCCACCAAATACCCCATCCAGCGATTGTATCTGTTACGATATGACCGATAAGTCCTATTAACAGTCCTGCTACTGGACCAAATAACGCTCCAAAAACAGTTAAAATAGCTAATGCAGGTTTAATAAATGTATTTGGTGCAATAGAAAATCCCCAAAGTCCTAATATCCCGTATAACGCTGATCCAATTCCGATTGCTGCTACTAACTTTGTTGATAATTTGTTCATTACAATTCCCCTCTCATATTAGTCAACTTTTATTACTCTATATTTATTTTAAAAATGAATTATGCATCGACACTCCCTTTCTATACAACAAAAAATGACCTCTTGCATAAGAGGTCATTTTCTTTCACGTTCAAGAATCCTCTTATCTCCAAAAAACACATTGTGTCCTCTGCGGAATTAGCACCTTCCTATGATTTTACATAGGGGTTGCTGAGGTTTCGTAGGGCCGTACCCTCCACCTCTCTGGATAAGTATTAATTTGTAATTCGTATTATGGCACTAAGAAAGATAAATTACAATAGTTTTCTAATTATTTTTATTTTTTGTTAAATAGCACATTTATATCATTGTATTCTTATCGGAATTATGAAATAATGAATTCAAAATTGTTTCGGGAGGAATGTATGATGAAAGTAATCGGTTTAATTGGTGGACTAAGTTGGGAATCTACATCGTTATACTATAAACATATTAATACACTTACACTTTCTCAATATGATCAAAATGCAAAGCTTGTTTTATATAGCATGGACTTTGGTGAAGTAACTACTTTGTTACAAAATCATCAATATGAAGAAGTGAAAAACGAATTAGTCACAGTTGCAAAAAAGGTTGAAAAATCCGGAGCTGATTGTTTATTAATGTGTTCCAATACGGTCCATTTATTTGCTGAAGAAGTAGAAAGTGCAATATCTATTCCACTTCTTCACATTGGTGATGTGAGTGCTAAAGAAGTGGTAGAACAAAATATAAAGCGTATCGGACTATTGGGTACGAAACAAACGATGGAACAAGACTTCTATAAATCACGTTTAGCGAATTATAATATTGAGACGATTATCCCAAATGAAGAGGAAAGAAATTTTATTCATCATGTTATTTTAAATGAATTAAGTAAAGGAATTATTTCAGAAACATCAAAAGAAAAACTATTACAAATTACAAAATCATTAATTCAAAATGGCGCAGAAGGTATATTACTAGGCTGTACTGAAATCCCTTTGCTTATTTCCCAAAACGACCTTACTGTTCCTGTTTTTGATACTGCTTTTTTACATGCAAATACTGCTGTGCAGTTTGCGGGATAATAATATAAAAGCATAAAGGTTGAACCTCTATGCTTTTATATTGTCCACACTATTTATTTAAAAGAGATTTAATAGCTGCAATTGCCTCATTTGAACCACCGCATTCTAAAAAACTATCATTTAGTTTTCGTATACCATGTTTATACTTTTCATTTGAAAGAACGTTTGTTACCGCTTCTTTTAAAGTTTGCGCATTAACATGCTCTTTCAATAACCTATGTGCTGCCTCAAGTTCAGTTAATCTTTGTGCTATCATCGGCTGGTCTTTATCATGTGGAATTATGATAAATGGGACATTAAAATAAATAGCATCGTGTACGCTATTCATGCCGCCATGTGTAATAAATACATCTGCTTCACTTAATATTTCTGATTGGGGTACGTATGGAGCAATTATAAAATTGTCTGGTGCTTGCTTTATTTTTGAAATATCATTTCGATCACCAATTGCCATTACGACTATCCCTTCAAAATTTGAGAAAGTATCAATACAAGTATTAAAGAATGGTTCGAGCCCTTCAAGTAGTGTCCCCATTGAAATATAAATAACTTTCTTATCTTTAAGCAATTCAAGTGGAAACTCTACATTTGTTTTACGATTTGAAATACTCGGCCCAATAAAAATGTTATTTTCTCCGAACAAATCACTATCAGGTTGAAAATAACGACTTGTGTACACGAGTGAGATATCTCCCTTATTATGCATAAATTGAAGATTATTTTTAGGCTTTACTCCAAATTCATGTTCCATTTGACATAGTAACTTTTCAGAACGTTCATCGGGTCGGAATTGTATTTCTGCATTTGGATGAAAAGGTAAAGTCTCCAATAATTTTGGAGGAATTAAAAATATAGGAGAAGAAAGTACGCCTGGAATTTGTAAATACTCCTTTACTAACTCTCCAGCACCAAATATATCGTAAATTACGAAATCAAAATTTATGCTTTCACTTAATTGTTTCGTAATTTCTAATATATATAAAGAAGTTTGAACATGTACATGAAAGAAAGAATTCAGCCCATATGAAGTTTCACTATCAATAGAAATCTCCTTTAATAAATCTGGATGGGTATATACAGTTGCTCCCAAATCTTCAATTCTGCCTTTAAAGTGTTCTGTTGTAATATAATGTACGTAATCACCCCGTTCAGTAAAGGCCTTGACTAAACTTAATGTAGGATTTACATGTCCCTCTGCCGGGAAATTAACCACTAAAATATTTAGCACTTGTTACTCACTCCTTACATTTCAATGCTCTTATTAATCATATTATAATTATTACCGTCACCCTCCCCCTAATAGTCCTAATATACTTACTACTTTAGGTTGATAAATAATTGTCAGTTAATACATTAAAAAAGGCATCTACATAAGTAGATGCCTAACCGTGATAAGGAGTGTTCTGTGAGGTTAGAATAAACTTTTCAGCTTGTCCTATGCTATCAATATATGAATTTTTTTATAAAACGTGAATAATTGATAGAATGATTTTATCCCTCTCCATCACCCATTTTGGCCTATCCCTAAATAAAGGCGCCACTGGTTTCTATAACATTTCGTATGTTTTAATCCTCTTTAGAGCTATCTATTTTCATCGTTTCTCCAGTCAATCGCTTATTTTTCAATTCAAAATAAGCATCTAAAACTTCTTTTCCAATATCAGAGTTAATACCAGATTTATCATTAATAACCCATGGTACAACTACAGAGAACGCTACTTCCGGATTATCATATGGCGCATATCCTGCTAACGTTAAGTTATAACATTCTCTTCGCTCACCTTTTTCATTTCTTCCAATATCACTTTCTCCACCGTATACAGTCTGTGCTGTCCCTGTTTTACCTGCTGGCTTATAAGATGCTTTTTGGAACGCCCTTACTCCTGTTCCATCACCTTCTTGGAATACCCTTCTAAATCCTTCTTTTACTTGATTTATATATTCCTCTTTCATATCTATCTTATTTAAAACGATTGGTTCTACTGAATGCACCACTTTACCAATCTCATCTTTTTGCGACGTTTGCTCTCTAACTTCTTGAACAATTTGTGGCTTCATTCGATACCCACCGTTTGCGATTGTTGAAATATACTGTACAAGCTGAAGCGGTGTATACGTGTCATATTGGCCAATTGAGTAGTCTAATAAGAAACCTGGTTGATTATCTTTTTTACCAATTTGTCCAGCTGTTTCATTTGGTAAATCGATGCCCGTTGGAACACCTAATCCAAATTGCCTGAAATAATACCTCATTTTATCAAAGTACTCCTGTTTAATATTTAATGAACTATTTTTCACATAATCCACACCTGCAATTTTTAATGCTGTATTAAACATATAAACGTTTGAAGAGACTTGTAACGCTCTTAAATCGTCTATATTTCCAAACTCTTTCCAAGACTTTTTCTCCTTAGTTCCTTTAAACTTCATAGGTGTATCATAAAAATAAGTACCTGGTGTTATAGCTTTCGTTTCAAATCCAGTTAAAACTGTCGCACCTTTAACTGTTGATCCAAGCTCATATGAACTAGTCATTGTGCCTAATGCATAGTCTTCAACTTCTGTTTTTCCGTCTTTTTCTACAAGTCTTTTCCCAGCCATGGATAATACTTGTCCGTTCTTCGGATTCATCATCACAACGAAAGCACGATCTAACATGGATTCTGATCCTTTATATGCCTTTAATATTTTTTCTATACTTTCTTCTACTTTTTTCTGTAATTCCATATCTATTGTTAAAGTTAAATTCTTACCGCTCTTTCCCTCAGAAACTGTTTCCGTTCTAATTGTATTCCCTTGTTTATCAGCAACGCTTCTTACTTCTTTTTTTGTACCATGAAGTACATCTTCGTATTGCTGCTCGATATAACTTTTTCCAACCCTATCATTTCGGCTATAATCACGTACCAAGTAGTAATCTAATCGTTCACTTGGCAATCCTTCATCGGCATTAGAAACATTTCCAAGAACAGATCGGAATAATCCATCATTTACATACACTCTCTCCCAATCAACCGAAACGTCTACACCCGGGAGATTTGCTAAACCCTCACTAATTATAGTAAATTCCTTTTCACTAACATCTTTTTTTATAATTTGAGGAGCCATTTGATAACCAGAAGTCATCTTACTTTTAATAGCTAATACTTTTATATCTTTATCTGTTAATTCTTGAAGATTTTTATCTGTAACTCGTTTTCTTTTTAACTCTTCTATTTTTTTATCTAGCTTCTTGCCGCTAATATCCTTCTCTCTAAATGTATCTATTTCTTTTTTAGACACTAGATTTTCAGCCAGTTTCGGATTTAATTGCATCCAAAAATCTTTCTTATCTGTCTCAGTTAACTTATCAATATCTTCTTGTGGCATTTCAATTATGTCGGCAAGTTGTCTTGCAGTTTTTAATATTTCTTCTGATTTTACACCTTTCATCTTTGTATATGTAATTGTACGTAAAGATTTATTATCAACTACTGGATTCCCTTCTCGATCAAATATTTTCCCGCGTGGGACAGAAAGACTAACGGTTGCATTTTCTCTCTTCTCTACTTCATTTTTATACGTCTCTCCATCAATGATTTGTACTTTACCCAACTGTATGATCATGGCAGAAAATAATAAAAATACACAAAAGAATAAAATGTTTAACCGCATCGGTATTGCTCTACCGCTTTTTTTCTCTTGTTTTTTCACCTTGTCATAATCTCCTCCTTACAACATTTCAAATAATAAATTGGTTTCTATATTAAAAGCAACGTACAATTTCCACACATTACTTTGTACAAATATTAATGTAACATTTAAAACTTAATAGAAATTAAAACAAATCTAAAGAAAAGGTAAAGTTTACTAAATTAAATACAAAAATACCCAATAACAAAAAGCTTAGCTTTTGTTATTGGGTATTTAGTAATTTACGAGTTAATAATTGGGCGTATTGATTCGAATCTTTCGTCACAATATGATAAAGATTCTTTACTCTGAGCTTTCGGCAAATAAATAGTCACTGTTGTCCCGACACCAACCTCACTCATAATACTTATATTCCCTTGATGACTTTCAATAATTTTATAACTTAGCATTAATCCAATACCGGTACCTTTTTCTTTCGTACTATAAAAAGGCTCACCTAATCTCTTAATTCTTTCTTCAGGTATTCCTATTCCTTCATCTACTACATGAATAATGACACCATCATCGTTTAATTCTTTTAAATAAATTGCAATTTTCCCACCATCTGGCATAGCTTCGATTGAATTTTGCAAAATATTAATAAATACTTGTTTCAATTGATTTTCTGAGCATTCAATACTAATATCTTTGGCGTCTGCATATAATTCAACTTGAATATTCGTCATAATTGCTTTTGTATTCATTAACGATACGACATTTTTGTAAATTTGATAAATATTTTTTTGTTCTGTATTTATTTCATCTGTTTTAGCAATTGATAAAAACTCTTGAAGAATCGCTTCTATTCTTTCAATTTCAGAAAGCATTAGATCGAAATATTTTTCTTGATCTTCTTTATTAATTTGGAATAACTGTATAAACCCTTTAATGACTGTTAATGGGTTCCTCACTTCATGAGCTACACCAGCTGCTAATTGACCGATTGCTGCAAGTGTATCTGATTTATTTAGCAATTCTTCTGTCTTTTTCCGCTCTGTAATATCGCGTACAATGATCATAATTTTATCATGTAATAATGGTAAGCATCTAGCTTCAAAGAAATCAATACTTCCACTAAGTGTAAGTGGATATTCAACAATTACATTCGTTCCTTTTTCCTGCACTTGACGAATGGCTTCCTGAAACTGTTGCGCTACTGGAGATGGTAATACTTCGAAAAACTTTTTCCCCATAAAAGCTTCTGCCGGTACGTAAAATTTTGTAGGAGATCCTGCCTTATAATCTATAATCGTGCCATCATCTTCTGTTAAGAAACATAAATCTGGTAAAGCTTTAAAAATTAATTCTAATTCAGACGTTTGTTGTTTTAACTGTCCTTCTATCGCTTTTAAATGTGTAATATCTACACCAACAGCCCAATAGCTATATCCTGTTACAGGAAACTGTTCTGATATATTGGACCACATAATTGTTTTGATTTCACCATTTTTACATGTTAAGTGCATTTCCCAATCTCTGAAATTTTTTCCACGAGTTAAAAATTTCGTTTGTATTTGGTGACGATATTTATGATCGGGGTACAATAATTGAAGTGCATTTGGATTTCCTATTATTTCTGCAGCGGTATAACCTGTTACAATTTCACACTCACGATTCCACAAAACAAAATCTCCATTATAATCAAGCGCATCTACCATAACAGGCATGTTTTGTAAAATCGTATGTAGTTCCTCCTCTTTTCGAGAAAGCAACGTTGTATTTTTACTTTGAAATACTTTTGTTGCCCCATCTATAATTAGATTTGAAAGCATTTCAAAGTATTTTTGACAATTGAAAATTTCGCTTTTGTTTGACCATACTACAAAAGATCCTAAATGTTGATTGTATAAAAAAATGGGGATTTCAATTTTGGGAAGTTTACATATTTTCATCTCATTTATTCCAAATGAAAAGATACATTCTTTTTCAGCATCAAGAAGTTGATGTGATATGTTGGTTAATTTATAAAATTGTTCTGCCATGGTTTCTATTGTACTCACATCAATAAGTTCCATTAGCCGCGCATTCATTCCTTTTTCACCTCAATATGTAAAATTAATACAAATTCAAAATTTATACTTCTCCATTATACGAAGAATGTGCCTGTAGGTATATAGCTGTAGAACAATTATTCGAACAAATTTTATTTTTCAATTAAAAAAGAGAAGTATATAAGTATAAAATGAACCTTTCATCAATATGTATTTTAGTCCTCACACACTAATTCTGATTTGAAGAGAACCCAAATCGCGCACTCATACATACACCTGATTTTGATATCAGATTCATACACATCGATTTTAATAGTATACAAATACAAAAAATTTAAAGTTCATAAAATTTTCACAATTATCATGAAAAATATAAACATTTATTCCAATATATTCTATATAATAAAATGTAATAAGGCTTCTATGATTCTCATAGAATACCTTACCCCTAATAAAAAGAAAAAAGAATCCATTTGGATTCTTTTTTCTTTTTATATTTACATTACATATTTATATAAAGCATGTGCAACACCGTGTTCTTCATTTGATAAGGTTTCGTATTGACACATCGCTTTTATTTCTTCAACTGCGTTCCCCATTGCAATTGATATATTTGCTTTTTCCATCATGGAAACATCATTTAGACCATCACCTATCGCTACAGTATTTTCAACTGAAATATTCAGGTGTTCTGCTAAAGTATATAATCCATTTCCTTTTTGGGCATCTCGATGATTAATCTCTAAATTATGCCAATAGGAAGATGTAATGGCTAAATCAGTATTATGCAGAAACGTTTCTTTTAACCTTTTTAATTTTTCTATATCATAAGAAAATGGTAACAGCTTATGCACATGTATATCTGTTTCTACAATCGGTTTGCAACTTTCCGCACTATGAAACGCTGTATGCTCAAGATATAAAGCTGCGATCGTTTCTAACTCTTTCAAGTCGAAATTTTCATTTGAATTCTTCACGTACTCGATTTCATTGCGTACACTCTCTACTCCATATTCCGGTACGTACACACCTTTATCAGTATAAAGCTGATAATATAAGCCATTTTCTTCAAGATAGTTCACAATCTCAAGTGCTTGCACATTTTGAATTGGATATCTCTTCATCATTTTTTTATCTTTATATATAAGCGCACCATTTTCGGCAATAATTGGACACTCTAAATTTACTTCTAACAATAATCGTTCAATATCGATGATAGAACGTCCTGTACAAATTGCTACAACATGGCCCGCTTCCTGACATTTTCGAATTGCTTCTGCATTTTCTTTACTAATCATTTTATTCCCCGAAAGAAGAGTTCCATCTAAATCAATTGCGATTAATTTCATTATTTCTTCACCACTTTCTATATATACACGAGTTCATCTTAAACGAAAGGTATCGTTTTCATACTGCCCTCGTAAAGTACTCCTTATTTATAATTTATGAAAAGCGTTTCAGGTCAAGAAATAATTAAAAATAAAATCAAAAGCTTTTCTTTAAAAAGAAAAGCTTTTGATTTTAAACTATGAACTATAACTAATATATTTTGTCTCACACATGTACACATTCTTTTCTTCAGTTGGGACATATATTTTAAACTTTTCTAAACGTTTTCCGTAAATATGAATGGTGATAACGCTTTCATTTTTAGCTATTTCAAGAATATGACAATCAGCTGGTGGAATGACTTTATCTGTTTCTCCTTCTCCCAAATAAAGATTTCCTTTATGTGTTAAATAAACAAGTGAATTTTCAAGCTGCTTAGTTTGTATAAAGTTCTGTACCATTATCTTTCCTGTAAAAACTCCTTCTACTCCCCATGTACCATCATGATCATGTAAAGGTGTAGATTGTCCATCTTTCCATACAAGAGCTAATACTTCAAAACGATTTAAAGGATCTTCATATAGCAAGTGTCGTGCATATTGAGCCGAATTCGCCTTCTGTTTTTCTAACGGAAGCCATGTTTTCTTTTCTAAAAGTTCTTCAAGTAATTTTTCAATCTTACAAACAATTTGATCTTCTAATAAATTACTATCAATTAAATCCGTTACAGCTTTAATAAATGTTTGAAACGTTTTACTTCCATTACACGTTAACATAAGCGTCCTCCTCTATTCTTTTTCACACACCTCCATACTAAATAACATACTAAAATTTTACAATTGAGAAATAAAAAGCAAGGTACAGTAAATTTGTACCTTGCTGCACTGTTTATTGAGTTTTTAAGCAAATAGGTAAGAATTTCAAAGTTTGTTCATTTTCCAATATACATTTTTCTAAATTGAAAGATGAAGGCAACTCTATTTTTTCAAAAGCATTTATGAAAGTTCTTAATGCAATCTCAGCTTCTAAACGTGCAAGTGGTGCCCCTAAGCAAAAGTGAGGGCCTTTACCAAATGTTAGATGCTTTTCATTTCCTATTCGGTGTAAGTTAAATTTAGAGGCTTTTGAAAACTTTTTCTCATCTAAATTTGCTGCACTTACCCATGCAACAATCATTTGATCCTTTTTCATAAAAGGTCCAAATATATTTGTGTCCTCTGTAATCCTCCTAGCTAATGTAACAGGAAAGCGATAGCGTAATACTTCCTCAATTGCTTTTGAAATTAATTTAGGTTCTTCTCTTAATTCTTTATATGTTCCAGGTGAGTCCACTAAAAAGCAATAAAAGCTATTAATAATTAAATTAGTAGTTGTTTCATTACCTGCCGCTAATAAACCTAAAGAAAAAGTTACAATTTCTTCATCAGTTAATCTTTCACCTTCATATTCAGCTCGTATTAAATCTGAAATAATATCATCGGTTAAATGGTATCTCTTTTCCTGAATAATTGGTAGAAGATATGCTTTAAATTCATTTAGTGCTATCCCCTTTTCTACATCCAGATCATTAAACTTTTCTTTACTATACGGCATAAATAAAATATCAGACCATTCTTTAATTTTTTTACGGTCAGTTGTTGGCACTCCTAACAAATCGGATATGACGGTAACAGGTAAAGGTGCAGCAAACTCTTCAACAATATTAACCTCACTATATTTTCCGATATGTTCTACAAGTTCATTTGCGATAGACTGTATTCGAGGTTTCCATTGTTCTAAACTTCTGGGAGTAAATGCTTTAGAAACAATAGAACGTACATTACGATGTTCTGGTGGATCAATAGAGTTGATATTTATTCTAGTTTCTAATGGTGGGATTGCGAATTGTCTTCGTTCCCTTCTACTTGAAAATAAGCGATAATCCGATAAAACTCGATTTACATCATCGTATAAAAAAACATTCCATACATCCTGTTCCACATCATAATGAACCGGATGGTTATCCCTCATAAATTGATACCACTCATACGGATTCCACAATTCTTCTTTTGTTTTCAGCTTTGAAATTTCATGAACTAAAATTACATTTTCAGGCGAAGCCATAGTTCTTTCCTCCCTTTTCTTTTACAATAAAAGTGATAGGTCGGTAGTTCAAAGTTGTATAATCTAACATATGTTATTTTAACATATACAAAAAGAGATTTTTCATTGGAGAACTTGAGAAATATATAAGGGGGATTTTTATGTACGTTGACATTTTATTACTAGCAGAATTAATGACTGGACCAAAACATGGATATGAAATAAAGAAAAATGTTCAAAATCGGTTAGGTGAGAATTTCGAATTAAATCATAACACACTGTATCCCGCTCTTCGACGGTTCGAAAATATGGGTGCTATAACGAAAAAAATACACAAACAAGTCGGAAAGCCAAACCGAAATATGTACGACATAACTGAAACAGGAGAAGAAATTTTTTCTGAAATGTTAAGAGAGTTTCCCGAAAAACTTGCGACAAATAACGCTGAATTCCTTGTACGTATCGCGCTATTTGAAAAACTTGATTACGATGCTAGAAAAGAAATTTTAACAATACGCCAAGACGTACTACATAAACAACTTACTGCTATTCACACTTTAGATGTTAGCTCATCTTTCATTACAGAAGTCATTGAATTTAGTAAATCACGTATTGAGCATGAATTGCTCTGGATTACTTCACTTATGAAGAAAATATGAAAAATAACAAGAAAAAATTAAAAACAATGAATGAAAATGAGATTTATTATCAATACTATAATTAATAAAAGGGCAACCACGATTTGGCTACCCTTCAAAATTTTATAATTCTGGATCAAAAGTTTTGCAATCTGTTTCTTCCGTAGTTGATGCCTGTTTCCCTTTATTACTTACTACATAAATTGCATCTGCACTACATTTATTACCGTTAGCCCAAAATTTACAGTTGTTTACTTCACATAAAACGTCTTGTGCCATAGTATCACACCTCCTTGTTCTATTATCATTAACAAAATTCGGAGGTATGATACTCTTTGTCATGCATTTTTTATTCCCTTTTTAGCTTTCTTAATGGTTCAATATCTCCTTGTACAATAGCATCTATATTTTCAGTTATTTTTTCAATTTCAAAATGCCACCATTGAATTTGCAATAATTCTTCTATTATTGTATTTGTAAATCGTTCCTTTATTTTATTTGCAGGGTTTCCGCCAACAATTGTATATGGTGCGACGTCTCTAGTCACAACAGATTTAGCTGCAATAATTGCACCATCCCCTATTCTTATTCCTGGCATAATCGTTGTTTCCATACCAATCCAAACATCATTTCCTATAACTGTATCACCTTTATATGGTAAATCAGACAAACTAGGTGTATACTTCTCCCACCCATTTCCAAATATATTAAATGGATATGCCGAAAATCCATCCATTCGATGATTTGCTCCATTCATAATAAAGGTAACTCCATTTGCAATACAACAAAACTTTCCAATGGTAAGGCGATCACCAAGAAATTCATAATGATGTAATACTCGATCTTCTAATGTTTCTCCATCTTTCGCATCATAATAAGAATAGTCACCAACAAGTATATTAGATTTCGTTATTGTATTTTTTATAAATTGAACGTTTTGATTTCCTTCAATAGGGTATTTAATATTTGGATTAGGATTCATGTTGTACAGCACTTCCTTTCCTATTCATTTCACTTTCTACTGCTATCGTTGGCTTTAGGTTGTATATGGGTAAAATAAACAATAATCCAATAACAAATAACAATGCCGTTCCCTCGTACATCGTGCCTAATGAAAACGTCTCCTTTAATGAGCCAGCAATACTCATCGTTACTACCATTGAACCTGTGAATAGTGGACTTAAAATACCATTTACACGACCAATAAAATCAGTATCGCTATTTTGAATAATGAGCGTATTAATACCAATTTGGATACAAGGAAGAGCTAAACCGCTAAAAAGTTGTGCTGTAAGTGTCACCCATAAATTTGTGGAGTAGCCTATAATACCAATGCCAATCGCCTGACCGAGCATCCCTACAATTAACATCTTTTGCGGAGCAACATTTTTCGCAAATACCATCGCTAAAGCGCCGCCAACAATCATTCCCGCACCATTGACTGTTAGTAACCATTGTAAACTCTCTTTTGACAGCCCTAACTGCTCAGTCACAATAAATATACCTAATGGCTGAATTAATCCTATACCTAGTCCTGCTGCCATAAAACAAAGCCCTAGCAAAGTTAATGCTTTTTTCTTTTTTACGTATTTAATACCGTCCAGCATTTCCTGTAATAGAGTGATTTCTTTCTTCTCATTATCATTCTCAAGATCTTTAGGAAGAAATAACAACACAGCTGCCGCAAGTAAAAAAGCGATACCTGTTATGATGATTGAAATATATATTCCAAAACTATGAAAAATAAATGTTCCAAGAATCGGTCCTAACACCATAAAAATCGCAAATATTGTTTGATATATAGACATCGCTAATTGGATTTGTTCCGTTGATAAATGTTGTTTAAATAATTTCATTCCAGATGGTTGAGAAAACTGCGAAAGGATTGCAGAAATAAGCGTGACAAAAAACACAATTTTCCACGTACCAAACATAAGAGTAATTAATACAGCAAATACTGAAATAGAACTTAAAGTCTCACACCATATCATTGTCTTTTTTGGCTTCCACCTATCAGCAAAGGTTCCACCAATAAATGAGAAAATAAAAATGGGAGCGAATTCAGCAACCGAAATCATCGAAATAGCAAAAGCATCACCTTTCGTCATTTCCATTACATATAGTAATACTGCAAAGTTTCGGACCCATATTCCTATTTGTAAAAATAATGCTGATGCAAGAATTCCTTGCACAAACCGATTTTTTAACACTTGTGATACCCCATTGTTTTGTTTCATTACTACATTTGTCGACATAAAAAAGCCTCCTATTTCATGTTCTGAACAGGAGGCAGCACAAATCATATAAAAAGACTATATATTCGCAGAGCGAAATACATCCCTTTTCTATAAATGTACAGACTAATCCTATTCAGAAGAATATTTCGTTTTTTAACGAAGATCTCTTACAAATAGAATTAGTTGATCATTGGGATGTTTTCACCCTTCCGTTTCGAATTTAAACAACACATACATACTCTATGTAAATCATTTTCTATGTATGCATGTCTAAAAATAAATATTCTAGAATGTTAATGGTAATTCCTCTAAAGAACGCATTAAATAATTACCTTGCCAGTTAATTTCTTCACGATTCCCTTTTATTTGTAGTTCAGGCATTCGATTAAACAAAGTAGTAATAGCAATCTTTGCTTCCAACCTAGCAAGTGGAGCGCCTAAGCAAAAGTGGCTACCATGACCAAAGGCAATATGACGATTATTCTCGCGTGTAATATCGAATACTTCCGGGTTTTCAAATACTGTTTCATCACGGTTTGCAGAAGCTAAGGCAATGACAACCATATCTCCTTTTTCGATTGTTTGTTCGTGAATTTGGAACGGTTCAGCCGCCCATCTTCCAGTTGTAATCTCAACTGGAGAATAATAACGCAATCCTTCCTCAATAGCTGAATCAATTAATTTTGGATTATCCTTTAATAACTGTAATTGATTTGGATTTTCAAGAAATGCTAATACCGTATTTGTAATTAAATTCACTGTTGTCTCATGTCCTGCTACGATTAACAGCATTATCATTGAATATAGCTCTGGAGCACTAAGTTTATGCCCATCATTTTCAGCAAGTATTAGCGCACTAACCAAATCTTCTTTTGGATCTTTTCGTTTTATATCAACTATATATTGAAGATATGTAATAAACTCAGATAGTTGTTTTTCGGTTTCTTTAATTTCTTCAGGTGTTTCTGGCGATGCAATGACAGCATGAGACCAAATTCTAAATTTCGCTTGATCTTCTTTTGGAATGCCGAGCATTTCACTTATTACAATGATTGGTAAAGGGAACGAATAATCATCAACAAGATTTAATGTACCTTTTCGCTCTATTTCATTTATTAAATCATCCGCTATTCTCTGAATTCTTCCGTCTAATTGTGTAATCATCTTCGGTGTAAAAGCTTTTTGAACTAAAGATCGTAAACGACTGTGATTAGGTGGATCTGAATTTAACATGTGCGTTGTTAAATGATCACTATTGTCAACGGAAAGATACATGTTTTTTGTATCTTGAGGAAACACATTTGCCAGATCCTTTTTTAAACGATTATCTTTTAAAAGTGGCAGAGCATCTTCATATCTTGTAATAAGCCATTCTGCCCCTAATTCAGTTTTATTCACAAATAAGATAGGTTGCATCTTTCGCGATTCTTTATAAATTTCATATGCATCTTCTTTAAACTGAACTGAAGCTAAATTAATGCCATCTTCTATTCTTCGGCCAACTTTATTTTTCATTGACATTGTATTCCCTCACTCTCATTTGTTTTTGAAAACCACCCAACATATGCATTATACTCTAATAAAAACGTGAAAATTGTAAATTTTTAATCAAAATCTTACTTCATATATTGAAAAATAAAAAAGTGAGAGAGTAAAATACTTCCACTCTCTCACTCTTCTTTATGCAAAGCACATAAAATTACTAATTTGTTGATAGCGGTAACTTACTTTACGACGACGACCACCTTGCCAAGTATATCCTGATACCCCGTTTCTTCTCACTTCAGTCGGGAAGAACCATAAGTCCCTTCCGAAAGGACCAGGACGATGTAAACGTAAATATCCCCATCTTCCTAGACAGTTACACATCCATGATTTCATATTCCCTGCTTGTGCTTGAGAAGCAAATGTGGATGGTAACGATGGCGCTTGGGACGGCGGTGGTGACGTTGGAGCATCTTCCGCATCATCTGGTCTATAATCTTCTTGTTCCATATCTCTCACTTCATTTGTAGATTCATACCCGTAGTTTTGTGGATTATAATACATTCCTTGATCATATGGATAATTTTGTTGGTTATACATATTAACAAATCACCTTCTTTTCATTCAGTACCTTTAACATTCATATGCGATATGCCCCCTATAGGAAGCTTATGTATAGCCTAAATTCATAAAAAATGTTGCAAATTACAAATAGAAGAGATCCATAATAAATCTCTCCTATTTGCACTAAGCAAAGCACATGTAATTACTAATTTGTTTATATTGGTAAGTTACTTTAAAACGATGACCATCTTGCCAAGTATATCCTGATACATCAAATCTTCGAACTTCTATTGAAAAAAACCATAAATCTCTCCCAAAGGTACCAGGTATATATAACCTTAAATATCCCCATCTTCCTAGACAATTACACATCCATGATCTCATTTGGGCTGTTGATATAGGCGTAGCAAATGTAGAAGGTATACTGGGAGGGTTAGATGGAGGTAGTAACTTTGGAGCATCGTCTGATTGACATGAACAGAACTGATTGTTCAATGAACTATTCCTCTTATTTATTAGTAAACTCTATATATTATATGAAACTTCCATAAAGGAAAAACTTCTGTTTTATTTCACCAAAAAATCCCTTCTAACTCTTTAAGAGAATTAGAAGGGATTTTTTGTTTAATTGCTATTTCAACTTCACACTATAAAAGCGCATTTCGTCTAGTGAACCTACAAATTCAAAAACTTCTTGTTTAATTAATTCCTTTAAGCGATATTCTAAAAATGTATCGCCAACTAACTGCTCTACAAGCCCAAGTGCTTCACCAATCACTCTAGGAGCTTTTAAGAATTCTCGATCAGCACCTACACTTTTCGCACATTCAATAATAAATTGATCAAAATAATCTTCTTGTACAGAATGCACTTCATTTTCTTTCCATACTCTTAAACATTCTATGCTATTCGATAATCTATCCCACTCATGTTCAAGCCTCATCCGCTTTTCTTCCGTTACATACGATAATTCTGCAAAACTGTTTTGAAGTAGAGCTAAACTTTCAGGTGATAATTCCCCTGTTCCACGAATATCATATTCTTGTTTTAATATTTCTTTACTTGCTTCAGATGTATTAATAATGCAAATATTTTTCTTATCTTTTAATTGCGCCATTACAAAACATAGGCCTACATGTTCATGTGCGTTATTGGCTTTCCAAATTGTAATAGGTGTTTCAATAGGAATAGTGTGTAGTTCTTCCAAAGTTTCTATAAACCTTGGTAAATACTCCTCTTCAAAATAACTATCATATGCAGTTAAGTTGTTTACTAACCATTTCTGTCTTGCTAGTTGCCCCTCATTCATATGTATCTTATTTATCGGTCCGATTGAAAAGAATTCAGAAAAAGCGACAACCATCTCTTCCAATCGTTCTTCTTGACTTAGCATATATTTTAAACACCCAGCAGTTGAATCATCAAAAGCTATATGTACGTGCGTACTTTCTTTTACATTCCTTTTATATGATGTATTACTCGTTAGTTGCTTAGGAATATCTATCAAATTTTTAATTGAATCTTCACTATAACTTTCTTCTAATAAATTTAATTGAATCAGAATACTTTGAAGTAAATGTTTCGCTTCATCTTCGTACATAGCCTCTACCACATTTTTGATTTTATCTATCACACAAATCCCTCTATTCATTTCAAAAATAACGTAGATAATAGTGTACCATTTAAGTATCACTCTTTAAAAGTTTTTTTAGTCAAATCATTTCTTACACAGATTAATGCAGCTATCTAAGTTTTTAATAAAATCTTTCTCTATCTTTTCCTCAAGCTATAGACCTAAAATATTTTTTGCTTCCCCGTTATCAATCATACGAAATCACAATAGTTGCTAAATAAATTTTAAATACTTTGTAAATCTTTTTATTTAAATGTATAATTATATAGAAAATAAAAAATACAGGAGCAATATTAATGGAGAAAATACTTACTAATTATAAACATCATTTAAAAAATTGGAGATTTATATTTATTTGTATATTACCTGCCGTCGCTTTATTATACACATTTGATGTTATCTTTGAACTACTGTTTCACCAAAATTTCTATTTGTCTAATTTAATTATTGCTGTCATTTTATTCTTAATATTTATTAACGTAAAAGATAAATTTAGAATCAAAGGTTAAAAAAAACTATAATTGAAACGAAACCGTTGTAGAGCTACATTTTTCATAAAAAATAAGAGCACCCTGCTATTGGATGCCCTATTGTGATTAGAGGTTTTTTCTGAGTATTGATTCGGACACGAAGATCTTGTCCTACTATTTAATATATGCTTGTACTTATTTTATTGTGCACATATGAAGTATCACTAAAAATCCTACTCAAATTTTCATTGTACAATTATAAATAAAAAAACATCCCCATGGATGTTTTTTATGTACACACTTTTAAGCTTCCATAAACTTAGCCGGTACACCAATTTTTTCAACTACAGAAGATATATTAGTGGGATTAATCATTACATTTTCAATACAAACTAATTTATTCTCTAATAACCCTTTCTCTGTAGTAATAAGTTCTTCAAATCGTTCTAAAGTCATTGAGAATTTGTGCTCACTTCCACCATTCATACTGACTTTTACATACTTCATAGTGTCACCGCCTCTCTTAATTATCTATAATTCGATAAGAATGCGCTTACATCCTTTTTTATTAAGGTATGGTTTATCACTTTCCTCAATACGTTTAAAATGATTTTGAGAAAAACAGCCAATATACACCTCTTATTCTTTTTTTTAAGATTCTTTAGTAAACAACACTCTGTCTTGTCTTTTTTGTATGAGATTTTTCATTTTACATATACTACTTTTGAACCTGCATACCAATGCAAACCATTTTGGTGTTTTGGATTTCCCTTCCTGGGATAAGTATTTTTTACTTATCCCTTTTTTGTATAGATATGTATATTTAAGGTAAAACTAAGTACAAGCAGTTTTTCTGTTTATTCGTAGTTCTTAATCAAAAGACTTTTCTCCTTTAAAGGACAGTAAATTCGACTACTTGTCCTTTTTTATTTACATTTCACACGTCATTTTCGTCTAATTCTAAACATTCTATTAGGACTCCTAAATAGCCGATATTTATACTCATACAAAATAAGCATTTTTTGGTACTTTCCTTTTTGGGTTACACAACACAATAGTCATGACCAACGTATCGTTCTTCTTATCTCAAAAGGTCTCCTAAGTAACTAAAAAAGAACACATAAAGTTAAACTGCACCGAATATTTTAGCGCGCAGTTTTCATGCAGATGCACCAAATCAAAAATGGATAACAGACATCACAGAGTTTAAATTATTTGGAGAGAAACTTTATTTATCACCTGTATTAGACTTGTATAATGGTGAGATTATTACCTATAGAATTGGCTCTAGACCGACGTATTTACTTGTTTCAGAAATGTTAGAGACAGCATTAGAACGATTACCTGAAAACCACCAACTATTGATGCATTCCGATCAAGGGTGGCATTATTAAATGAAACAATATGTCCGGACACTTGAATCAAGAGGTATTGTGCAAAGTATGTCCCGAAAAGGAAACTGTTATGACAACGCAGTCATGGAGAATTTCTTCGGGATCATGAAGTCAGAATTCCTCTACTTAAAAGAGTTTGAAAGTGTAAAGCATTTTAAAATAGAATTAGAAAAATATATAGATTATTATAATAAGAAACGGATAAAGGCAAAATTAAAAATGAGCCCGGTGCAATACCAGGGTCACTTCATATGTGGCTCTTTTTTAATATGATGAAGGACCATATTGATGAACTCAACACGTAATCGTTGTATACGAAATGGATAAGCCTCGTCCCCCCTCATTCCCACCAACCATGGAAATGAGGGTTATACCGTAGTTACCATCTCACGGTTAATAGAATAATATCTGGTTGATATTGTTTCCACTTGAATAAACATTGCTTTTCCATACCAATTCCATCCTTTTTAGAGTAATAGTATCAGTATGTCCAAATTTTATAGATTTTCACACCAGAACCCTCTATTTCATTCCATAAGTCACAGATGCTTCTTTTATCTACCCATAATTTTCACTTTTATAATTAATTTTAAATTCTTCACTTATTACTAATCTGTGTTTCTTATATTTGATTACTATCCTCTATACTATTAATTTCTTCCACCTTTTGTTCAATCCAATCCATAGCCATTTTTGCATCTTCTTGAGCAATTTCTCCTCTTTCGCTCTTATACTTATGTGTTTCATAAGCCCACACTAATATGATTTTAACAAATTCAACTGTTTCTAATTTACATATCGGCTCAAATTCATCTTCTTCATCATAAAATGGATCCTCAATTATGGTAAAATCTCTAAAGGATATTATGCTAGAAGCGTTTCCTCCATGTCTATATTCGGATATGTTTCCCCTCAACAAATCAATAAAATTGTTAATATCATTTTTTAAATCTCTTAACCTCCAAGGTATATCAGAGCCTAAAGGATCATTTATCATATTGGCAAATTTCAACGATTTTTCTTCATCAAAATCCATAACAACCACATTGAATTCTTCTATATATTTAAATTCATAATTGTATTTAATCATTAAGAACACTTCCTCCAACTCAATATACTGGATAAGCTGAGATTACCTTATTATTCCTCAAAATCATCTCTATTGTCATTCCATCACTTGTTTTTCCAAGATATCTATTGTTTTTTTATTTACTTTGTTATGAAAAGCCTCATTCACTTCATCTATTACTTATTGAGGTGTCCACTCCCTTGGAAAGAATGTGGATTTTGGACCTTTTAATACCCCATCAATTTCAATTTTGGCCCTATAAAACCCATTTTTATCAGGTACACTCTCAGTCCCTGGAATAATCTTTCCACCCATCACATTCTCATGATGATACCCAACTGCTTTCCCACGTTTATTAATTTCCTCATGATAAATGTGTTTCATTGTATCAGTTTTATATTTTTCCGTACCCTGAGTACCATCCTTAGCCCCTTTAACTCAACCAATTTCTTCCTCAAGCTTTGAAATCTTACTTTGAGTATAGGCTTTCGTCTCTTTATGACTTAAGGTGATTGCCTCTTCAAATATTAACAACTATAATTACAAATAAATTAAAATAGACTTAAAAGGAATGAATTCTTTACAATACAGAATTCATTCCTCACTAGTTGCTTAAAATATTTGTCTAACTCTTTAGGTTCAATTCGCATTCAATATACCCTAAACATACATTAAATTTAAATTACCCTCCATATTTTTTAAATCCCTAAGAATGATGGAAAGCTAGCATACCCTGTAAGCTTATGCTAAATACCACTCTTCCGTAGAAAAATTATCAGCATTTGGATCTCCTTCTAACTCCCATTCGCTAATAAAATTAATTATTTCTCCTAAAATTAGATTTATATCATGATTCTTTATAATCAAACCTCTATGATTATTCCAAGTAAAATCAATTTCGATATTTATATTCAACTCATCCTCACATTTACTTAAAAAGTCATTCATTACTAAGGTAAAATATAAATTCACAAAATTATCAGAAATCCAAATTACGGATGATTCATCATTAACCTTCTCTATTCTAAATCTTAAATTATTGTACGCAATCCACTTTATATTACCTTGTATTTTTTCTTCTTTCATCATTATTTCCCTCACATACTATGATATAATCCTGTCAAGACATCTATTGCTAAATTTGTTTTTAAACTGCCATATATCACATCTTCCCATCGACTGATATACATCTCTATAGAAAGCGCAATTATTAATAAAAATAACTTCAATTTATTTTATTAACCGTTCTCTTTACTTCGTAATTAAGTATTAAAATATTGTTGGTTATATTTTTGTAATAAAATGTAATCACACAAAACAAACGGTTTTTGATTGCACAGAAACCTTTTATTTGATATCCATTTCTTTATATACTTACATTATAATTGCCAATAAGAATGATAAAGATAGAAATGCACAAAGCGGTATATATAAAACAGTGTCCATTCTAGCAAAATGCGTATCTTTTTCGCGTTTAAAAATACCAAAATAACGAAACTCACCAATTACTCTTATGAAAAAAACAACCATACAAACCCAGGATTCTATTTGAATAATAATATTTGGAACTGCAAAATAAACAACATCTGCTTGTTGTAATAAAATCATTGCTGCCATACTTAATAACAACGCAATGAACAATGTCATTCCTACACCTGGTGTAAACGCCTTTTCTCCTGATTTTGTTGGAATGACACTATTTGTCGCCCACTTACCTCCGAAAGCCCAGTAAACATGTAAAAAGCTAACTAAGAATAATATACAAGCAGAAATATATGTAATGATCAGCATTTTGTCCTCCCATTATTTTATTTAAGTCCTCAACTTTAGAGTATGCTATGAATTCCTCATTAGCAATATGTAATTACATAAAAAACCCTTTAATGATTTATCAATTCAATGATAAATCATTAAAGGGTTTACTGAAATTTATTATGCATTATACCTATTTCTACGACGTTCCATCCTCGTTTGTCCTTGAGCAGTACCTTCTTTAAATTGATGTATTTGTTCTGTCATTTCATAAGTTGCAGCTGAAGCTGGTTCCTCGTAATTATGCTCACGTATTTTTTCTGGTGTTTTTCGTTTTGATACTTTTCCACCAAACTTAAATAATTTCATCTTAAATTTCGGTAATCTTGGAAGTGGAATCTTAAATGATAATTTTTTACGCTTCTTTTTTTGTTGAAATAGATTTATATTTTCTTTATTAACATCCTTTTCTTTACGGTGTAATAACATCGCAAGTAATCCACCTAATATAAGTCCACCAACTAAAAGCATGAGATATTTGAAATTGCTTGTCATTAAACTCGACATACGTTCAAGTATAACTAACGACTGTACTTCTTTAATATCCCAAAGTAAAGCGGCCCATAATGAGAATAAACCTAAAGTCAGTCCATATGTACGAAAACGGAATAAACATGGAATTAAAGCGATACAAGCGGCAATTTTCGCATTCGCTATTATGGAGCTTGTTGAAATATCCTGATGCCAAATGACTAACAGTAGTGTTATGAATGGCGCGTATGCTATCCAGCTACATATACGTGAATATATTTTTTTCGCAAAATAACTACCGAAACTAGTAAAAAATAAAAGGCCTCCAATATATAAAGATTGTTCTAGTGGGATTTGCTTTATTATTCCTGCAACTGGAAAGAGGCCGCTCAATAGCATCAATAACACATCTAATTTCTTCACAATTCCTCATTCCTTTCAAATTTCTTTTGAATCAATTCATATTGCTTTTCCATATGATGTAGATTTTATATTTCTAAAAAACATCTTAATCCTGTATGTAAATAAAGTAAATACGTAAAAGAGAAGATACATGACAAAAGATATCCTTATTTACATGAAAAAATGACAAATCCTGATCGATATAATGAACAGGATTTGTCTACTATTATTTAAAGCAGTGCGATTGAATCTTTCTTTTCTATCTTTACTATATCTACATCCAATTCATCATCAAACTCTTTAAACTCTCTTGCATCTATATCCGTCATATAGCTCTTTATTATTTTCGCCATATGCATAGAATATGGCATGTGTATATTCTTTTCCAAAAGCATACTTGAATTACAGCACATATAATGTACCATTTTGGCAATATAGTTCCTTTCAACCGCTTTTACACCTAGCGGTAAAATTTCAAGTATGTATCGCTGCAATGTTTGATTACCATTAAATAAATATTCACCAGTGCTATAATACATTCCTTTTTGATCTGTGTATAAACTTGTGCCATCCAGTACATCATCACATTCTATCGCACCGTATTTTGGTACATCAAAAGATGTATTTATTCTTATAATGTTTAAGTTTGGTACCTTTAGCACATCAGGGACAATCTCTGGTAAAATATCTATATCAATTTTTTTATTTTGCAACTCTTTTATCCAATATTTTCTTACATTCGCATCTATAATGAAATATACTTGCTCATTTTGCTCTTTTGCGTGTTGTAAAATTCCCGTTAGTGTTTCAGAGACAAATTGTTTAAATTGAACCCCCATATCATTTCTTTTTGAAGGCTGTGGTAAAAAACTATTATGTTTATTTATATTTAATAATAAACGATCAATCGTTTGCCATTCTGTATTCCCATATAATTTATATGAAATTTCTTTACCTTTTATTTGTGAAATAATAGGTAAGAAATCAAATTTTGAGATTCGTTCAATTGATAAATTAACATATGTACAAGGTAAATTTATCTTATTCCAACTACGTTTCAAAAATCCTTTTTGTTCTAATAAACTAAGAACACAATTTATAATTGTTTTACGAGATACACTTTGGCCTATAAATAAATTAATAAATGCCGAAATACGGTTTGTTCGTGCGAACCCTTCTCTAACGATTTGCTTTGGATCAATTTTTTCGCGCCCATCACAATTTTTCATTGCGATTAACGCCAATGTCGCATCATTACGCTCACCTGCAGTAGCATAGACCGCTTTCATAACATCCTCTACTAAATTTGTTTTATATTTCTGGCAATATTGCATTTTATATGGGTTTTGCAAAACTTTTTCAATATTATATCTTACTATTTTTAATAATACTGGAGAATCTGCATTTAATACATATGAAGACTCACCAATTTGAGCTAACACAATTTCACTTTCAAATAACGCTTGTTCTACTTCCATTGAAATTTTTTTAGACCATATTTCTAACGTTATAGTCTCTAATCCTTTTGGAGCAATTAAAGGGAATAATTCATTTTCATTATTTGTTGCTAGCTTTTTACATTCTGGTAGTAATGTGAAATAAGAGAATTTTTGCTGAAACCCTTTAAATAAATACTCTCTTTCCTTTACTTTTATACCAGGTTTTATTTTAGTACCTTGAACTTTATATATTCTCTCATTGTATGGAAGCAACACCCTAAGATTTGCTCCTAACATATAATCTTTCGGATATTGAAGAATGTGCTCTAATTCAACTTCTCCACCTATATGAAAATCATCTTTTAAATTTCTAAAAATCTTAATCCATTTTATGCCGTTTGTAGTTTGTTGTACTTTTAGTTTTACAAACCGTGATTTTTTATTATTCGATGCAAATTCTGGAGTAGAAATTAATACCATGCCCCGTTTTCGTCTTAACAGCAAAGGAATGTCTGGATGGTTATATTCTTGATATTAAGAATGATTTTATGAGCATTTCGTATAAGTTTGATTTAACTGATTAAAGCTATTTTCAAAAACGACATATCAGCGATAATTTATGTCTATTCCGTATACGTGTTAGCAAGTTCGTTTGCAAACTTGTTAGCACTTTTTTATTTTTCTTCTATTACATAAACCTACACAAACATGGTAGCTTCAATTAATTTTCATTATAAAAAAGAGCTTAGCTAAGTAGCCAAACTCTTCTAAAAATATTATCTAGAGAACTTTCTTTCCTAATCTTTATTATGTATAAAATAATTCGTGTATTTTAAATATTTACTACTTGGTAACTCTTCGACAGTTGCTGCTATCTCAGTATTTTTATCACTAATATCAATTTCAAGGAAGTTGATAATAAATTCTTGTAATTCTTTCTTTTTTTCTATATCAATTACATCTTCCTTTTCTTTGTTTAATTTGTTTAATTTTTTTAATAAGATTAAAGCGTTCTTCAATCTTATAATCTTTCGGGGCTCTACATCTGCAGCATACATACATATTGTATCTTTAATAACCTGTCGTTCTGTCAATGTAAATGACGGGGCATCCTGCTCTTCGGATGTCTCTAATTCTTCTTGATATTCAGACTGTTCTTTTGTTTCTGCCCCCTCAAACTCTTCTTGATTCCCGAATTGTCGTAGTATTTCTTCGGCCTCTAATTCCTCATGCTCTTCAAATAATCGTGTTGATGCCTTATTTGTACCCTGATTATCTCTTTTTATATCATTTCCATCAAATAAATGATCTACCAAATTTCTATAATCAATACTATCTTCAAGGTAAAGTGACAAATCTAGATACTTATCCATGTACTCCTTTCCTAACTTATAATAATCTACATAAGCATCTTTATCGTTTCCTTCAACAAATCCTTTATAATTCTTATAGCTTTGAATAAATAATTGCTTATCTTCTAAAGATATATTTCGTCCTATAATTGGAAACAGCACATCATGGTTAAATGAAAATATACACGAGATTGTGGACTTATTATTCATCTCATTATTATTATATTCTTGTTTTTCTAATACCCTTTCTTCATTTAACGATTTAAATAACTGAATACACTCGATTATATCTGGTAATAAATCTTTATGAATCCGATCTAATTCATCTAATATTAATAAAATCTTAATATCCTTTTTTTTCGGAACATCGTTTAACAAATTTAACAAAAGTCTATATTCATTAATACTTCTCGAATACGTGTTATCTATACTTCTATTATCTGTTAAAAACACATTTTCTTTAAATATTGATGACATGCTTTTCACTAAAGTATAACAAGCGGTAACTATCGTAATGAGAAAAGTAACTTCTCTTAGATTTTGATTTTCTCCCATTAGTAAAGGCATAAATTTATAAATAATAAATCCAAAGATACTACCAATCCCTAAAATACTTATCCATCTATTTTTACCTTTTAACCATTCCCAAAAATTCCGAGCAAAAAATCTCGTTTTAAAAGAAATAAATTTCCATTTAAAGTTAAATGTATTTTTTCCATCTTTAGAAATTTCATCTATCAATTGATTAAGTATCCTAATCCATAGTTGATCTTTCTTATCAAATACAGAACAATCTACTT
Organism: Bacillus cereus group sp. RP37; assembly: GCF_040459695.1. Classification (NCBI taxonomy): domain Bacteria; kingdom Bacillati; phylum Bacillota; class Bacilli; order Caryophanales; family Bacillaceae; genus Bacillus; species Bacillus cereus group sp. RP37. The sequence goes on from NZ_JARVHP010000001.1 coordinate 2,829,806, forward strand.
TACAAACCAAGTATTCGTTTTTCTCTGACTTTCTTTCTCTAATTGCGTTAGACAACATTTGCAATATAGAACTCTTACCCATCCCCCATCTAGCAAATATACCTAAATAAAATGAAGACTGATTACTATCTGTATATTCCGTATAAAAATCACTGAGCTCTTTAACTAGAATATCCCTTCCTAATAAATCTGTTTCCGTTATTCCATCACTTTGCGCGTCTTTTCCTTGTGGATTTCCTTTTTCAATTTGTATATCCACCATAAGGTCTTCCCTCATACTATTTTCTAACCATTCTGCTTCATCCCTCCACCCAAATTCCTCTACTAATTCCTTTCTTCTCCTTTCATCCTCTTGTTCTTGTTCTTGTTCTTGTTCTTGTTCTTGTTCTTGTTCTTGTTCTTGTTCTTGTTCTTCCTTTCTTCTCACTTCGTTCCAAAATTCCTCTTCTTCTTCCATTAGTCTATCTTGCCTTGCTTTTGCGTCTTCCCATTTTTGCTCTTCTAGCCATTGCTCATTTTCTAATTCCTTTTCTTCCTTTCTTCTCACTTCGTTCCAAAATTCCTCTTCTTCTTCCATTAGCCTATATTGCTTTGCTTCTGCGTCTTCCCATTGCTCTGCTTCTATCTGCGCTCGTTCTTCTGTATTTTGTTTTACATTTATTGTGCTTATTTTATTCTTTTTTCTTTTTAATTTAAATACAATTATGTCACGATTATCATTAGTTAACATTCTATGGTACCCAATATATACCATCTCATCTATAAATTTAACAATTCTACGTTTTACACTTTCAAACAAAAATATCCTTTTGCCTGTATATTCGTGATTAAAAATAACCTTATTTCCACCAGTAAATCCCTTTTCAAGGCTATGATCTTCAGGAGAAGAATAGTAAAATACTTCTTCGTCATTTTCATATCTCCACTGTTTTTTATTATCAGTTGTAAAAAGAAAAATATAATTATATTTCTTAGACACCGAAATACCAGTATCATTTCTTCCTCCCCAATTTTGATGAATCTCTTCTCTAGCATACTCTTTTCCTTTTATTAAATATTCATCAATTCTATTCACAGTCATTAATCTTATTGCCTCCTCTTAAAATCAATATAATTATATTTCATAATTTTTGTTAAATCTATATAACCATTAATATATTTATAGAAATTACAAAATACTGCACTTTTATGAAAGCACAGTATATCAAGAAATTTAAAGATAAACTTACGTTTAAATTACCCTTTCTACAGTTTACTTTGTATTTTAGGGATGCATTTAGTTTAAAGACCAAATTTAAGTTCGATAAAATAACGAAATGACCAATTGAACAAGTGTGTCTGCTCATAGTTGAGTAGACACACTTGTTCAATTCACATACACATAGGCTTCATTTGCTGTTAAATATGTAACAGCACTCTTAATTCAATTGTTAACCAGTTCATTTTATAACATTTTATTACTTTTTATATTTCTTCTATTACATAAACCTTCACAAATACATCATACTTAGCTGCTAACTGCTCCAATTTAATTTCTCTATATTTCGTAACCGTGAAAAAATGAATAACTGGCATTTTCCCGTTATGCTTCTGTTTATAAATTTGCGTAAGCTCTTCATATTTTTTTAACTTCACCTCATTCACTTTCATTTTCTGCGAACGGTCTATTTCAACTGCATGAAGTATACTTTCTTCATCCCTGAACTTCACATCAGGAACTATTTTCTTTTTCTCTTTATTCTTTATATAACGTATGTCCGTTTCTATCTGCCATTCGTCTGGACAAAACAAATGCAGCCATGCTTCGTTCCGTAACAATGCATGAGCTAGTTTTCCTCTTGATACAACCTTTCCATCATCACCGAACATGGCATGCCCTTCTTTATTCAAATAATACACGTATTCTTTCCCTTGCATGGTTTTACTCACGTATGGTTTTAAATCTCCCATAATACGGTTTGCGTTTCGGATACCACCCATATCATGCACACTCATCAAATGTCTTCTTGTAGCAAACTGAAGCTTTCTAATCGTCGCAAGTATCGCCATCTGACGGTTGATTTTCATGTGGCTCTGGATGTTCATGTTTTTCCACCTCATATTCTTTTAGATGTTTCCACATCATTTCATCGCTAATATAAGGAACTTGAATTTCAGTGAGCCGATCTGTTTTAAAAATCGCACGCCCTGGAATACTCTGTATCGATTCTAGTCCTGGTTCATCAATTACTACTTCGGATGCAGTTTGTGTCGGTAAACGAAAACCTAATTTTGCATCTGCATTTTGTTTCACTTGGCGTGGTAATGTATCGCCTGTTGGATACTGTGTACAAAAGATTAATCTAAAACCAAGAGCGCCACCTATACGTGCAATATGGGAGAGTCTTTGCTGACAAAGGCCTAATAATTTTCTTTGTTTTTCCTTCATACTTCTATCCGGGCATAATTCAGCCCCTTCATCTACGATTACAAAGAACCGTTCTTTCTCATTTGTTTCCACAACATTCGTATATCTATTGTCTTTCATGTACTTCAATTTCTCTTCCATCTTATTTAAAATGTTTTCCAATACTACAAATGCTTGCACAGGCGTTTCGGCTACCTGCTCTACTTGCTGCAAGTTTTTATATGGCCCAAACTCTAGCCCTCCTTTTAAATCGATAATATATAGATGCGTATGATCTGGTTGTGCTGTAATAAGAGAGGTAACTACATTTTTCAAAAAGACTGTCTTCCCCATCCTTGTTAATCCACCTAACGTCATATGTGGCGTTTCATCAAAGTCGTGATAAATAAGTTTTTCCAAACTCTGACCTATTGGAACGCGCCATTTCCCTTTCTTCACTAATCCTGTTGACCAATTCCACTTCTTCGGTATCTCTCTATGGAATACACGGATATTCAATTTATAATTATCGTACTGGATCCGCACCGGCTTACTTAACCCCTCGCTCACCACATCTTCTACCTTCTGAATAATTTTACTCGGCATTCCTAACGGTAAGGTGTAAACATAAGTCGTACTACGATCATCATCGATTTGTTTTTGGAACTTTGGATATTGCAATTTTTCTTCGTTATTTCTTTTAATCGCAATACCAGCCACCTCAAAAAACACCTGTATTTTTCGCTTATCATCATTTTTACTTTTGAACTTTTCGCCGAATAAAACCACTGTCAAACCTGCAGCTGGAACAAGTAATAATTCAATCATTTTCTCCACTCCCCATATACCCTTTATAAGGGTATATATCCCTTGTTTTTGGAAGACTCCCGTACGTGCTATATGTTAACGACCTGTAAATGTCCCACAATTCCATGTTGGTATTCCCCTATAGAAACGCGAAAAGAACATAACGTAGAAGATACAAGAACGAGCCTGTGAGCGTAGTGTACATGGTCATTCGTGGAAGCCAACGTGGAACACTCTGGCCCATTTTCTCTGCAACCTTCATCGTAATAACTGACAAGCCAGTTGCCGTCCATACTACTACTGCTTCACCAACAATTGTCATTTGAATCCCTCTTTTCGAATGAGTTGTAATCCCTTCGGTGTCATAACCGGTTGATACTCATTAATGACATCTTCCCAATCAAGCATTTCATCCTCGTCTTCATATAAATCATCCATTATATCGTTTGATAAACGGTAATAGCCTTTGTACTCACGATTATCAAAAACCTCATGTCTTGCCATGTGATCCACAATTGCATTCGTTTCTTTTTTACCATTAGAAGCTTTATACATACTTCTTAATTCTTTTGATGGATACAGGTAAGGTGTTTCGTTTAAATGTGAATATTGCCAACGCATTTGCGCCCTCTCCCTTCTTGGTGTCTTTGATTCCACTTGGTATTCCACGTGGTCTTGATATAGGTATATGACTTAGAAGAAAAGATTTTGCCTGTCTATACAAATTTAATTATGATTTTTTTACAAATTATATTTTGAAGGTAATTCCCTTTACCATATGGAATAGTTCAACAGGTGATGATATTGATTATTTTGAAGAGTAATATTGGAGAATTATTAAAACACAGTGGATTAAAAGGAAAGTGGATTGCTCAACGATTAAATATAAGCCAGAATCAAATGAGTAATTATGTAACTGGTAAATCTTATCCACCAGTAGACAAAGCATTTGAGTTAGCCAAAATATTCGATTGTAGGGTCGATGATTTATACGAGGTACAAGAAAAAGACCCTGCTGATTAATTACTAGCAGGGTTTAACACGTATTGAGGTAAAGGTTGTCCCTCAATAGACTCCATATACATTTCAGCCAAACTCGATCCATCGATTAGCTGTACATTCAATTCTTCAGCATATTTTTTTGCATTTTTCGAAAAGCCACCTGTTGATACTACATAACCACCTTTTGCATCTCTTTTGGCAATATTACTGTGCACCAGGGCAATTGCTTTATAGGACATGTCATTGCACAAACACTTCACCTGCCCCAGATAAAGTTCACCGTTTACTGTATGTTCAAAGTCTACACCATAATCACCTGTAGCTACCGTTACAAATGCAGAACCACCATAATACTTTTCAATTACATCTGCTACAAAGGCTTCAAATTCCAAGGGTGTTTGACGTATAAATACTGATGAGCACTTTTCATTTTCTAATGGCTTCATAAATCGATAATAAAGCCCCATTGCTAAAGTACGTTTAAACTCTTCATCTTTATTAAAACGAGCAATGAGTTGGTATAAATGATGGTCTTTTCTTCTTTTATAGACATACCATGAAATGTAAAGTATACCTGCTATCACTAGAAAACCATATAACATATTCAAACCTCCTTAGAGGTAGTATTTCTTACAAAAATCTTTTTATTAAGTAACTTTTTGTAAAATTTTTCTCTTTAATCTGATATAATTATAATCGATGTTATACATAAATTAGGGGGAAATTGGATGAAAACAAATTTAATTAAGGTAGTAGCTGCAGGTGCATTAATCACAAGTGTACTTGGCGCTTGCTCAGAATCTTCAAATGTAGAAGTTAAAAAGAAGGATTCTGAACCAAAACAGGAACAACAATCAAGCCCTTCACCTAAAGAAGAGAAAAAAGAAGAATCAAAGGCTGGCTCTCGCTCAAATCCTGTAGCTATGGGGCAATCAGCAACTTTTGAAGACAAAATTTTTGATCAAGCAACTTCAAAAGCTTATAAGGCAAAAGTAGAGGTTTCTATTCAAGAGGTTCTCCGAGGGGAACAAGCATGGCAATTAATTCAACAGGAAAATCAATTCAATAAAGCTCCTGCTGATGATATGGAATATGTTCTAGTAAAAGTAAAAACTAAAGTAGTTGATGCGGATACAGCTGATTTCGCGTATAATTCTACTGATATTATGAATACAGAATATGTTTCTGCAGATGGAAAAGTATATCAAATGGATACAGAACATCATCCGGTTATTGCGACACCATTACAAAGTGAAGTATTTAAAGGTGCTGAAGCCGAGGGTTATTCTGTACAATACATAAAAAAGAATGATGATTTCAAATTTGTTTATAAAACATTAGGTATGCAAAAAGTTTATTTTAATACTAAATAAATAAAAAGGCTCCTATATAGGAGCCTTTTTTCATCTCATAAGAGCAGTTTTAGTATTAACAGATTGATTATTTACATAAAAATACTTATTAACAATCTCTTTTGAATCTACAAACGATAAAGAAATAGAATTAATAAACTCTTTGTCCTTATAAATTGTATTTACAACATGATATAAAGTATTCGTAAAATCCTCTATTTCTTGTTCATTATAGTAACAGTATGTAATCGCAGGATTATCTACATTCGTATTTAAAAAGTAATGATATAATCCACTCAAAATATGATAGTCATTCTCCGGATGAACTCCAAAGAAAACAATATGGTCAATTTCAGAGCATCGCATTTTATAAGATAGTACTTCTAAAGCATCAACCCTTGGCTGAGTTAATGCTTGTTTGCCCAGTACAAGTGAATACATTATACTGTCCAACATTTTTGTGGTAGTATAGTCACCCAATATTATGTCATTCGTATAAAACTTACCATTACCATGTTTTAAAGCGTAAGACTGATGATATGTAAAACCATGTAATCTATTTTGAAAATGTCCGTGTAAATATGTAACAGATCGATTAGTAATCTGTTCTAGAATTAAATCATAATTCAAACTAAACAGTTCTTTAAATCCTGCCAGCCATTGTTTTATGGAATCATGGTTAATCTCATCTATTTTATCTAATTTTTTTATATCAATAGCTTTACCATTCCCAAAGATAATGGTAATCATAAGCAAACGATAATAAATAGAAAACCCATTATATCTTGTTTTATACATCACATTTGTATTTTGCCCCTGAGGCATTACGCTTTTCTCCCATCCTTTTCTTAGTAGCTTTATGAAACGATTACTTTTTTGCGTGTATTTTTTAAATTCAGGCAGATTTTCTATAAGATGATACAACCATATAAGCGTCGGCCAATTCTCAATATTAACCGATTTAAACCCTTTTTTATTACCAATTTCATATATCCCTTTTGTTATTTCTAACATACTGGGCGCGGCTTTAGATTTATTCAGATGTCTATTATGTTCTAGAAAATTATTAATCTTAGAATTCATAGTAATAAACCCTGCAAAATCCACAGCGTCTTCAAAAATTTTCTCTAGTTGTTTTTGATTAAACTTACGTACATATTTCACTACATTTTTGTAATTCTGAGTGAGTATTAGTTTGGTATCTAGATAAACTGTAGGAGAAATAGTAAATTCCCCTAATTTATTCAAAGCATCGTTACCTACTTTTAAAGAATCATAAATCCCCCTAAAACAGCTATCAAAATTCATACTAAATCCATTACCAATAATTAACCCTGTATTGCGCATAGAAATTTGTTCTGAAAATTGTTCAATTTGTATTTTATTCACGTTACTCACTTCAACTCCATCACTAGCATATTTTTATATACAAACAAAATCATATCACAATAAATTCCCAAAATAAAAAAGCAGGCCTCCATATTAGGAGCCTGCTTTTAATTTATTTTCACGTGTATTAAACTTGTTTTGGTATAAACTATTCTTTTGTTTTATTTAACTTCAAACCACCAGCCTTTACGTTCAAGCCAGTCTTTCATACCATTTAATTGCGCATCACTAGTTGGTTCAGTAACAAAATACGTTAATCCATCCGATTGTAATCTGAAGTTTGCTGTCATTTTGACCGATGTCAATGCTTGCATAACTTCAGGAGTTTCATACGGCGAAAAAGCACCTGATTGAATAATATTTTGTTTAGGCACCTCCACTTCCACTTGCTCTTGTACTGCTCCCGTAAACCAAGACAATGACTTACTCCCTATAAGTGAATTTAAGTCACATTTCCCGATACCAGGTACATTCCCCGTTTCCGTGTATTGCCAAATATCACAAGGATATGCTGGCTTGTTACCGCCATAACGCGGAACCCATACAAAGTCACACTTTACGTTTGCCATACCAAACGGTGCATACATATGATGTCCAACATATAATCCGACTTTCTTAGCACCTAATCGATATAATTCATCGATAAAAGCCTGTGTGCCGGCTCTCATATCATACATTGTTTTCACTTCTACATCCGCAACCCAAACCGTAGCATTTTTATCACCGCGACTCCAGAAGTCTTGTGCTTCTTTCTTCGCATCAGCAATTGAAACAAAACGACAGAATGCATAATTACCAAAAGGAATGGCATACTGCTTCATGCTTTGTACATATCCTTTATACAATGGATCCACGTAATTTGAGCCATCCTGCACACGAGCAATTACAAAATCCAAATACTGTTTTGCGACTGGCCAGTTGATATTACCGTTCCATTTTGAAATATCTACGATTTGACCCATTATTGATCATCTCCTTTTTTCTCTTCTTGTTTTTGTTTACCGCCTAAAATTTCAACTGCATTCGTTAATGCTGAAGGCAAAGGGATTCCCATACGTCCTGCATTTTCTAAAAGAGATAACAACTCATTCCCGATAAAGAAGAAAATCGTCGCTTCACGAATGGCGCTATTGCTTCCAAACGCTGAATCTAACTGTGCTGCCACTCCAACCACAAGAAAAAGCACCACCTTTTTGGCGATGCCTTTGAAACCAACTTTACTTTTTAACTCTCCGTTATATCCTGCTGCGAATACTCCTGTGATATAATCGATAGCTGCCATGATAACTAGAACTTTCAATGTTGCATCCCATCCTCCCCAAAAATACCCACAGAAGCCACCAAACGTAGCTATAAATGCTTTCAGTAACACATCAATACGATCCATCTTTTCACTCCTTTTTTAGATAATAAAAAAAGACCAGCTTATGGCTGCTCTGGTTTCTCGTTTATTAATTTTTGAACTAAATCAGTTAATGTGGACACGTTAATTGTAAGTATATTAACCTGCTCTTTTAATTGTTTATTTTCTTCTTTAACTACATTTAACTCCTCGGTATTCTTTTTAACCTGTTCAGTTAGCTGTATAAATTCACCATACTGTTGTTGAAAAGCTACAATAAAAATAGAAACAGTATTATATAAATTAATGGCCCGTTTCTCTTTATCTGTAAATACATCGTCCGTATCGTCTGCAATCATACCGAAATACGTTTCAATTTCTTTTGTTGTGTATGGTTCTATTAGTTCATCTGGTTTGTTGACACGCTTTTGATATAGATCAAACATATCATCTTTAAAGTTGTATTGTTTGATGGCCAAATTCATAATTTTCTCGAGAGCTGAGAAAGGAATGTCTTTTATGTTCTCCTTCATATTTCTAGCTGATGTAGGATTAAAGGCTTTCGCCCACATTTGACCATTAGCACCTATATTCTCTTGTGCTCTTAGCGTTCTTAATTCTATATCTCGCCATGCATTTCCATACGTATCTCTAATCTGTAATCCGTTATCATAGCTTGATACAAGACTTGCTCTTATCATTACTCTTCCCATGACTAAATCATGATCATTGACGCCATTGGCAAAGTATATACTGTTACCAGTACTTTTTCTATCGAAATGAAACTCACCATAGTTATTTTTAAAATAATGTGGTTCCGTTGTAGTCACCATAAATTTCCCGTATCCTGGTGCATATCCTACTGAGTTAAAAACAATGTCATTCAAATTATCAAAGTAAAACTTTCCGTCTGAATACATATACATATGTCCGCCATCGTTCATCATTTGAATATAATTTGACCAAACATTATTTCCTTCAGCGTTATTCCCTTTAGATACCCCTAGGGTAGCCCAAGCTTTAGAAGGTTGTTCGGTACCATTTATTCGTGGCGTTGTCTGGAAAATATAAAATGAACCAGCACCATTAAATTTTCTATTATCAGAACCAAGAACCAATGTAGGGTGAATGCTTCCGCTTCCGTCTGATGCTTCTGCAAACCCCATATAAGCACGCGGTTTGATTGTATCGCAAACTTTAAAGTCTTGATTGTTAATTTCAACGAATTTACTTCCAGTAGTTTTAAGTGTTACCCCTTCTAAAACTTGCCCTTTGATATGATCCGCTGTAATAAAACCTCTTAAGTTAATCCTGTTCGCATTCAAAGTAATGTTTTCTTTACTCATATTGAATGCTGCGATTACATCATTTTCTTTTACTGATATGCTAACACCCTTTTCGGTTAACTGAAGACGCGTTTCCATATCTCTTACGTAAGAGTCTTTTGCAAATTGTCCATCCACTTGCATCCTCGTATACACTTCTGTCTTTTTCGCTGCTGCATTGATACCCTGTTCATTGATAGTGAAGCGGTTATCGATTAAAGTCATCTTCTGGTTAAATTGTTCAGTTGCAAGCTTGTTAGCTAATTCATCTAATAAATCTTGTTTATTCTGATTAACTGTTTGCTTCAACTCTGGAATCTTAAACTCCGCAACATAATCCTCAACTTGTTTAAGCTCAACTTTTGCATTGATTGCTGTTGCCTGTTGTTCGAGTTTTGTATTTGCTTCAGTAAGTTTTTTGCCTTGATCTGATACTACATTATTTAAATCACTTACTGTGGAAGATAATCCATTTGCGGTTTGTTCTACTGTAGTCATGCGCTTTTCAAATCCAGCTTGGCTGTTTTGAACATTTGTTACAGTAGTTTTTACACCATCCACACTTTTTTCAATCTCATTTGTTTTCTTGGTAAAATCATCAGTTGTTACCTGCTCTTCAGGTGGTGGCGTCCAATCCTGCGGCTTATTTCCTTTATACAAGGCAACCCATTCCACAATAGATTTCGTACTACTACTCGGATAGTTATATAAGCTTAACTTTCGTTCATTTCCACTTGTAGCCGCAACAGCTTTGAAGGTTACGTAAGTTATTCCGTTAGCGTAAACACTTGTTGCATATCCAACATTGCTAGACCCACCATTCTGCCAAATTCCAAATTTCTGCCCTTGCGGAACACTCCCTTTAATTACAAAGGTATATTCCTCACCCGGAAAGAAATTTTCAGTTAGAGAATATTGATTGATTAGATAGTCTGTATTTTCATATTTAACATTTGATTTTAATAAAATGTTACGTCCACCAGCTTTATTACTATTAACCTTTGTTTCTACACTCGTTAACTTCTCACTGATTTTCCCAGCTTCTTCTTTAGTTTCAGTTGTTGTTTTCTTAAGCTCACTTGTTGTTTGCTGCACATCAGAAATAGTCTTCTTTGTACCTTCTACAGTTAATTCAACTGTATTTAATTTATTGCTAATTTCACTATCTTTTTTCGTTAACGATTCAATTGAGGTTTTGAATCCATCTGAAGTTTGCTCTATTTGAGTTACTTTTTTATTAATATTACCTTGTTCGTTTTGTACATCAGAAATTGTACGGCTGACACCTTGTAAACCTTCCTGTACTTTATTGAATTGTCCTGTAGCTTGATTTTGCGCTTCTTGTACCTTTTGGTTTAATTCTGTTGTCGTGGACTCAATATCTTTATTAACCTGCTCAAGTGTTTCTTTCTTAACTAATTCAACATCTGGTACGACCGATTCCCAAGCTGTACCTGTCCATATTTTTAAAATGCCGGGCTTTCCGTTACTAATATCACGCCAAAGCGTTTTATTAGGTTTAAGCCCTGTTGTTGGTGGATTCTTAGCTTCTATAATTTCAACAGTATTGTTTTTAATATTATCTTGTACCTTTTCAGCAAGTGTTTTCGCTGCTTCTGATTCTTTCTTAGCGTTACTTGCTGTTTCATTAGCTTCTTTCACCAATTTATCTAGCTGATCCAGCATTTCTTGTTTCTCACCGAATTTACTAAGGATTCGATTGTAAATCTTTCGTAATTCCTCGTTTGGGTCTACTATCTCTCGATAATCCCCGAATTCATATTTATCCTGTGCAGGATCAGTGAAGGATTCGTCACCAGCAATCACACGCGCTTCAAGATATAGCTTAGGTGTGAAGCCTGTATCTTTGATTCGGATTGTATCTCCTTCATTGATTAGTTCATGTGCTAGCCCGAAAATGCGACCGATCGATTGTGCCTCTACTTCATACGAAACGGAAGAATTAATACGTTTTTTCAGTTCCATTTCCATTAACGTCATTAAACGTTGTGGCGTCATATTTAACTCTTCTGTTTCTGGTGTATAAAAACCAAACTTATGCTCGCCTCGTTCGTTCCAGCGTTGAAATGCATCATTATCAACAATATATGGAAGCCCATTGTTAATACTTTCAATAGTAATTACATTATCGCCTTCACCTTTTACAAATCCGACTAACGCTGTACAAATATCCCTTGAATGTTCAATACGTGTAACACCTATCAAATCTTTACCCAACTCTATTTCTTTCCCAGTGTCTCGGCCGCGCCTTTGAATCATATCAACATACCATCCAACTATTTGTGACCCTTGAACCTCAACGCGGTATTGAATTTCTAATTTGAATAAAGAAGCTATTTTCTTTAAAAAAGTTAGCGGATCCATAAATTCATCAATGGTCATAGTGTGAAAACTTGCATAATCTGTTTTTCCACGTTTCCATTTCATGCCTACAAGAGCCATATCAATAAATTCGTTTACTGTTTTACCTTCTATCCTTTGTGGTTTTATAATGCCTGATTTAGCGATTTGAACCCAAGCTCCTGAAGCATATGTGGTAATGGATCGTTTATCTGAATTCTTCTCTGTTTCTGTAATGACATATGGTACAATTCTTCCATCGCGAACTTCTTTTAGAACAAGATTTTGTTGTTGTAATGTAGCTGAATGAGTAGTTCCATCAAAAACAGTGAAATCCAACATATCAACATTGTTTTTAATTTCCCAATGCCTTTTATCGTTCCAATAGTCCTCTGGCTGGATAGCTGCGACGATTTGATCCGTTTTAAAATCCACAACATGCAAAATCCCGCTTGGTCTTCTCATCTATATCTCTCCCTATAACTGATTGTTGCATTTACATCAGGTGGCATTATATCGATACGATTTTCACCACGTATTACGATAGGAAAGTTACTAAATATTTCTTTTAAATTGATTGCATTTTTCCCGTTAATCGTGACAAGGCTTTTCTCAGTATCAATTACAACTTTGTCGCCAGTATCTACTAAGTATGGCTTACTTTGGTCAGATACCTTATTAATCTTCCAAACCTTCAGATCATCAATCCTCATTAAGTTAGTAGGATCACTAGTCCCCCATCGTTGAATACCGATAGCTATTTGTGCAACCCTTCTACCTGTTACTGTCATTGGATTTTTTTCATCATCTGTAAAGAATTCAACCGCCTTATAGTCGTCTATTTCTGTTCCGTCTCGGAATCGAGCAAAGTAAACAGACCACTTTTTACCACGACGAGCAATTGCCATACGACCGTAGAAATCATTAAATGCTGTATTACCACTACCTCCAGAGTCAAACAGCTTTCTTGTATTATTTGGTTGCGAAACGTCTCCGATGCGTGCAAATGCGTGTGTCTGTTTAGCTGTCCAATAAAGATCATTCATGTTAACATCGGCTACTATATCGCCTTGTTCATCCAACAAGAACATACTAACTCTTCCCATTTCCCAATAGTTCTTAGCTATCAGAGTGACATATATTTCAGCCTTGAAATCAGTAAGAGGGCCACCAGGTATCGAGCGTTTCCATATAGGGCCCGTAAATTCTGATTTATTCTGATCTCCCCATTCACCAACTTCAAATGCGAATTTACCCTCATTAACTTTAAATCTACCAGTACTTTTCATACTTCCAATTTGTCCGGCGTCAGTCCAACCAACGATATTGTTCATTTCACTCCATAGCACACGCTCATTTTCTTGCACAGGATTATCATTTATAGACAAGATTGATCCAATACGGAAATAATTACGATTATTAGGATACTCTCCAAACCATACATCTAAAAAGGTGCTTGGTTTTTTTACAGTCATTTCAATTAATGCTGGAGCTTCTACACTCCCCTTATTAGTAAAATAAGAAGTTGTCTCTGTAGACCATTCTTGTACAAATGGATAAGTTTGTACTATTCCCAATTTATAAGGCATCGGACAAATGAAAGTGAGTACTCCTTCTCCTAAATTTACTAATTGTTCTGGGTCAAATGCTTCATCAATAACAGCTAAGTAAATACGATCCTTTTCGTCATCAAAAACAAGTTCCTGAGGTTGGTCCGTAATAAGCCAATCAGCTATCTCTTCCTTTAATTTTTCTGCTTCTTCCATAGATTCATATAACAATGAAACCGGTACAATTATTTTTCTCATTTTCGTTTGCGTTCTTATCAAACGTCCACCTGGATAGTGAGGTACTTCAAGGAATGTACGCTCCAAAGGAGCCCATGCAGGGCGTTTTTTACCCTGCAATGGAATTACATTTGGATTTCTTTTACCATTAAAACTAAAGAAACTAATTCCGGTCATATCGTCACCTACCTAAAATACTTTACGTCTTTCTTTTTCTTGTTCTTGAAACTCATTAACATCTTGGTAAATCTCTCTAGCTATTTCTCGTCCGTTTAAATTAACTTGCAAAATAGTTGGACCTTGTGATGCATATTGTCGCGCTCCTACTTGTTGTGCTAATGGTAATGATCCCATTATTCCATTGGCAATCGCATCGAATGTTTGTTTACGGAGGGGCAACACTGTTTCATCGTACCCATGGGCATCGCCCACGCCAATTAATGTAGGGTTACCTGGTTTAATTAACGCTCCGTTCGCAGCCCATTTAACATCGAATGATGGCAGACCTTCACTCGCCCAATTAACAGGGTTTAATGAACCTTTCACACTAATCTTAGGGACAGGAATATGAATACCGCTAAACATATTAGCAATTCCGTTTCGTATTTTATCAATCCAACCCATAATCCCACTCCAAGCCTCTTTAATAGGATTAATCAGTTTATCTTTAATTTTCATAGCAGCTTCACCTATATCGATTGCCATACGAACTACAGAAGCTATTGGTTCCTTGATAAATGTCTTGAAATATCCAACGACAGTAGACCACATGCTACTAATCGTAGAACCAAAAGAAGATGCAAGCCCTTTTACTGCACCGAAAATTTGTTTAACAAACGAAAACTGGATAAGCCCCCAGATTAATTGGATTGCGCCACTAAAAATTTGTTTTATCCCTGCCCACATTCCAGAAAAATCACCAGTTAAAACAGATGCAAAAAACTTGATAATTCCCATAATGAGATTAACGGCACCCTGAATAATATCTTTTATAGCGTCCCATGCACTTTTTACAATCATCATTACAGCTGGCATTACAAAAGCTATAATAGATTGAATGATTGAAAAGGCATTTTTTACAGCTTGTACAATTTGATCTCCGTTTTCTTTCCAAAATGCAGCAATTTGAGAAATTATTCCGTTCACAAAGTTAAGGACATCCGTCAGCAAAGGCATTAAATAAGGAGCTATCGTGTTAAATACACCTTTAATAAATTCCCAAGTAGCGCCGATTATTCCCATAATTACAGGAGCAGCAGCTGAGATTAAGTTTTGTACATTTTCTATAAAGTTACTTAATTGGGCATGCACATCCTGAACAAACATAATAATGTCAGCCTTTTTCTCAGGCGAAAAACCTAACTTATCCAAGAAATTACTAGCAGCTCCCAAATCACCAGATACGAGGGCTTTCATAGTTTCTACCCCATATTGCACTGCGGCTGTAGTTTCTTGTATAAACTGAATTGAATTAGCAGAGAAACCAAGTTTAGTAAGAATGTCATATCCCTCAACCATGGCATTTCTATCACCAGAAGCCGCGAGCCAAAAATCTTGAATTGCTTTGGTTATTAACTGGATATTACCTATATAATTGTTTAAATCTACAAATCTTTTAATTGTACCGTCAACCCACCGGACCACCTGAGTTAATCCAAGGACAATAGCAGCTAATGCAGGAGCGATAAGTGTAAAAATCGTTATAGCTAAACCTTCTAGCGCAGATGTGAATTCAATCCACTTTCCTTTTAGATTGTCATTCATAGTTTTAGCCATTTTCGCAGCTGCACCATCAGCTTTTTCTAATGCTTTTGTATTTTTCTCTAATTTCTCGCTACCTTCTTGCATTAAAGCTGCCCAGTTTTTATATGCTTCTGCACCAAATAACGTTGTTAATGTAGCTGATTTTTGTTGGTTTGTCATACTACCTGTTTTATCTTCTAATTCTTTTATAATCGTTGGTAAAGGTTTAATCTTACCTTGCTGATCAAAGAAAGATAAATTCAACTGATCCATAACTTTTCGCATTTCTTTTGTCGGTTTAGCTAAACGCCCTAAAGATGTAGCGAAAGCTTGTCCTGCAACTGATCCTTGCAAACCACTATTTGCCATCGCCATAATTGCCGCTGATGTTTCTTCCATACTGAAACCGACAGTATGGGCTGTTCCAGCAGCATATTTCATCGCTTCGCCCATTTGTGTTACATTTGTATTTGAGTTAGAAGCAGCCAACGCTAATACATCTGCTGTATGGGTCGCTTTATCAGCTGACAATCCAAAACCACTCATGATATTAGACGCTATATCTGCTGCTGTACCTAAATCAAGTGCACCTGCCGCGGCTAAATCTAACATGCCAGGCATTGCTTTCATAATATCGCCAGTTTTAAAACCAGCTTGCGCAAGGTACATCATCCCTTCCCCAGCTTGTGTAGCGGAGAATTGAGTTGTTGCACCTAATTCTTTAGCTTGAGCTTCCAATTGCTTCATTTCACTTCCGGAAGCACCGGAAACAGCTGCTACTTTTGACATGATTTGTTCAAAGTTAGCACCTGCGGAAACAATACCAACAAGTGCGGCTCCTGCCCCTAATGCCATACCTGCCATACCACCAATAGCTATAGCGGAAGTCCCGACAGCTGCCCCCATTGAACCAGCCATTCTACCTACGCTACTAAAACCTCTATTTAAAATCCCTGTAGTTCGTTGACCGTGCTGTTCTGCTCGGTTCAATCCACCTCGTAATTCATCATCACGCAAGAATATTGAACCAAACATACGAAATAGTTCCATTTATTCACCCGCCTTTCCGCGGATTTTCGCAACTCGAGCAAACACTTCTTCTTTTGTGAGTTTCTGTTTCGATGTTTGTTCGATTGAATTGTTGTATTGTTTTACCTGTTCTTGCGTTGGATTTTCGCGCTTATGTTTAAATTGAGGAAATGTTTCATCGCAGTACGGTTGTAGGGCACACCATTCCTCCCATAGCATGCGGTCCATTTCTTTTTTCTTTACGGTGAGATACAAATTAATAACTATCTCTGCATCCAAACTCCTTATGTACTCCATATTTGGATAGCGAGAAGCTAACGTATCGATGAAGTCTATTTCATCAAGTTCACCGCATTGGAAAAAAGCTTAACCAATCCCACTTCTGAATCCTTGATTGTAATAAATAATCGAACTAACTCTTCTAGATTTAAAGTTCGAATCGTTTCCCAGTCTGGAGATGTTTTTTTACCATTTTCATTTTCATGAACAAACAGTCCAGCTACAAATTCAAAGAATTCTTGCTCCGCTTCTTCTAATCCGAAGATAAACTTCATGATGATGTCATAACCGAACGTTTCTTGTGCAGCTAATACATCCGCTTGCGTTGCACCTTCTTTATTTCGTACACCCATCATTAAATCTTTTAGTAAGTTAATATCGACCTTAAATTTCGATTTCTTTAAAATGCGAACTACGGAAAATAAATCTCCGCCATGAATTTGTCTCACTTTGTATTCTTTTTCTTGAATAGAAATAGTCATATTGATTCCTCCTTAAAATAAAAAGAGTAGGGATTATTCCCTACTCTCCAATAAATTTAGCCGCTTCTGTTGCAGTTAAAATTCGCATCTTCCATGGTACTTTTCGAATATTGTCTGGGTCACGGTGTCCAGTGAATGTAACCTCTGGAACTACTTCACTTTCATTTTCAAACCCCATTTCTAAAGAACCGTCAGATAACGCGTTATATACGATAATCTCAGCGATATCGCCACCTAATGTTTCGCCTACCCATGCCACATTTTTTAAATAACTCTCTTTTGTTAGACGTTCTGTAGCTTCAATCACGTCGTACTTAATTGCTTTCCCATCTTTTGTAACAGTCTCTTCTGATACTTTTAATCCAGCAATAAAGTTTTTAATTTTATCTTTATCAAGGAATTCAAGCGTTTTAAAACTGATTTGAGTTTTTGATTTTGTAATACGTTTCATCCCCATAGTGTCACCTGGAGAACCATCATATTCAATTTCTTTAAACTCTGGCTCATACTTAAACGAACCACCACCTTGTGTAGCCCCTACTGGTAGTTCATCTTTTTCCCCGTAATTAAAAAAGAATGCACCCCAATCTCCGAAGAGGACATTTTCTGGTTTTGGTTGTGGAGCTGCCATATACTCAATCCTTTCTATTGTTTAAAATAAGTTCGTAAAATGAAGCGTACTTCTTTACGTCTAATATTCGGGTCTGGATCCGGTACTTTCTGACTCGAAAGATAAGAAATAGCAGCACCAAATTCAGCGCTGTTTAATCTTTTTCTATGAAGATTATTCTCTAAATCAGTAATTAACTTGTCAATCTTTGCTATATGAGCAGAAGTACCGTAAATATCAATTGTAAGCATGATATTCTTCCGCCCCCATGGTTCTTTATCATCGCTCACTGTATACACCAGATAAGGCATTACAGCCGTTGTTCTAGCACTCTCATAATACGATTCTTTGTGAATTCGTTTCAATTCACCGTGCAATATGTTGATAAGGTCATTCATGGTATCTACCTCATTAATGACGAATAAGTTCGTGTGCCAACTTGTGTAATTTGTGGTTTATTATTCTCTGCCGCTGGTCTAAGGAATGGTTGTGCGTGTTGTCCTTGCGTTTTAACCATCTTCCCTGTTTTGGGATCGCGATACATCCAAGGACTTTTACGACCGTCCCCATCAACTGCATAGATTCCTGTGCCTTTCTCAACGTAAATGCCGTAATCAGAAGATGTACCAATAACAACCTTTTCTTGCTCTGCTTTGGAACTAATGCTTCTTCTTAGATTGCCAGTGTCTACAGCAGCAAGTAATTTAGCTTTAGAGGACACAAATTGACCTACAGCAGTATGAGCCGCTTTCTTTGCAGCTAAATGCCTTGCCATAACAGCAGCTCTATTTGATTGGAATTTCAGGCTCATATGGCAACATCTCCAATTCTATTTGAAGGAATCTTCCTGCATTCATTGGATCACCTGGATAAGTAACGCTGTATACCTTTTTATCAATTACTAATCTATCTTGAATAGTTACATCGAATGGTAAGCAGTAAAAGAAATGTGTACTCTTCTCTTCTACCTTCTTATTGCGAGCGTCCTTTGTTCCTTGTATAGCATCCAATACACCTGTTACAGCTTTAATCTCTTTCCATTCGTCCGTTGGATATGGGCCATCATCAGAACCAGCATTACGAAGTAGTGAAGCATCTTTACCAAACTTACGAATCATGGATTGAATCATAAGACACGCAGCCTCACTTTCAGCCCTTTTGTAATACTTGCTGGGTAATCTCCTATTTCGTCATAAGTAACAGAGTAGTTCCCTAATGATTCACTTTTCTTACCTTCTCTTTCCTGCTCCTTATACTCGTAAACTACCATCTTTGCGATGATACCAGGATAAGCAGGAGGGAATTCAGGAATAGTTCTATTCGTGTATTCAGCGACCATAAACATTGTATCTTCAATACTTATTAATAATTTTTCATCACTTATATTAGGTACTTGTAGTTTTACACGTTTTAGAATTTCTGCTTTCATATCCATTTACTCACTCGACTTTGCAGGTGTTTGTCTTTTCTTCTTAACCGTTTCTTGTTTCGGTTCGTCTACTTCTTCATATACAGGGTCATTCTTACAACGTTTTACATGATCTGCATCCGTTACTTCCCATGTGACATCTGTGTCTGTATTTAAAAACCAAGGCATATTATCTCTCCTTTCAAAAGAAAAGAGGAAAGGCTTAAGCCCCTCCTCCTGTTGATGGTGTAGTTGGTGCAATTGAAGCTGTAAGTACTGCTAATGATTCTGGGCGAAGTACACCACCACCATAAACCATAAGACCACGAACGCCATCTGCAAATGAATTTTGAAGGCGTTGCGCTTCTGTTTCATTTAACTGTTTACCATGGCCAATACCTGACTTATGAAGAGCAAGAATTTTATATTTACCAGATGTATTGTGAGTCTCTTCTGATACAACGATTTGTGAACCGTTAATCACTTGTCCTTCTACAACACCATTCTCTAAAATGACAGGTTGTTTTGTGAAACGGTCATCTTTAGATAGTAATCCGAGAATTTGAGAGTTAATGATTGTGAAACGCTCAGTTTTAGGTACTTTCTTCATGTTTAATTTTGTATTCAGGTCAACAATATAGTCGTATGTGTTTTTAGGTGATAATTCGATTGCTGCAGCATCAGTACCGATTACATTGTCTTTATGAGCACCTGTGTAAAGGCCTAATATAAATGTATCTACCGTTTCCTGAAGCACTGACCCAGCTTCTTGTGTATGTGGGTCAATTAAGTCTCCTGCTGCTTGTACAGCGTCTACATCATCTACTTTGAACGCAAAGTACTTCTTCTGATCCATATTGATTTCTACTTTAGATGGATTTGTATCATCCCATTCAACAGAACCTGAGTAGTCTTTTACATTCACTGCACCGACACGGTTAAAAATAATTTTGTTACCTTCAATTTTTGCTGGTTTTGTTGTGATTAAATCCGCGATTGAACGCTTGTGGAAATTCGCCATTAAACGAGCTTCCCAAATTGTTGGAATAAAAGTTGCTACTGACATATATTAATTCCTCCTTAATGTTTTTCCATAACAAAAGAGATCACTAAAATAGCAATCTCGTTTGTTCGTTTTATAATTTTTTTAACTATACTACTTAACTTTTCTATTATTACTTACCCCAACTGCGCATATCTTTCTGAATTTGTGCCCAGTTTGCATTTATTTCATCCTGATTCATTGAATTTACTTGTTCTCTTGTAAATCCAGTCCCAGTTCCGCCACTAACATGAATTTCTCGGCCCGCAGCTTTAAATCTTTCGACTACTTTTGCTTCTAACGCCGAAGAGAACAAATCATTAAATTTTGATACTCTAGATTTTGTATCCTCTACATCTGAACCGATAACAAAATCTACAAATTTAAGGTCTAATCCAATCGCTGATAATCCATCTGCTGCCGCACTTTGCATTTCTTTCTGATGAAGTATTCTTTCTCGCTCTTCTAGCTGTTCCTGAAGTTGCTTCATCTCATACTCAGCCTTTTCTTGAGCTGTCATAGAAGCGGTTTTGTAGTTCTCTAGTTCTTTCTTGGTTGCATTAAGTTCTTTCGAATATTTTGAACGAACTCTATCTTCTGCTGATTGCACCATTTTCTCGATAAATGTTTTTGTTGCATCATCTAATTTCGGCTCTTTCTGTCCATCAATTGGCGCTTCCTCTTTATCATCTGCAGGTGGCGTTTGTTCAGTCGGTGGTGTATCTTCTGCTGGTGGTGTATTAGGGTCAGAGAAGAACTGCATACCTTTCAAGCGTAATGGCGCTTTTATTGTTTCTTTAACAAACTTTACTGGCAAATCTTTAACTAAATATTGTCTCATCATTTTTTCCTCCTTTGAGTTCCTATGAATACGCCCTATATAGTTCGTAATCTATAAGCCCTCAAGTGTTTTTATTATTCAAGAGAGTCTTTCCACTCTTTGTAACTAACTGAACCAATCACTTCATTCCTGCCTGTTGTCGGGTTTCTAGCCCTTCTCTCAATGAATGGACTGACATCTGCTACTGCAGTAATGAATGTGCAGCGGCAACGAACGACTTCTTTAGCAGGTAAATTACTGTCATGCGGGTATTCACAGCTATAACCACCTACTTTAAACAACCCTTTAAACGGTACTTTCTGATGATCTGCTGCTTGGTGAGTAGGTCGTGTACGTTTATCTAATGTAGAAATCCAAATCTTCTCCATCGCTACACCTTCATCAAAAGCATGAGAGGCACTGTCATAAGTACCTAAGTTTTGTACCCTAGCACTTTCTGTCCAAGCAACCATTTGTGCTTTCTTTGCATCACCATCAAGTATTGGTTTAATACGATTGGCCATTGTTGCATATCCTTCACCTTTTCTAAGGCCGATGGATAATTCTTTACGTATTCGGCTAATTATCTGTACTCGATGTGTACTTAACCTTTGATTGAGTGTCATTTTATCGATTGGCATTTGTACCGCGCGCTTAATGACGTTCGGGTCAAGAAGACCATACGAAAGATCCACGCCGACTTCTTTCTCGATGAGATAACTCGTATAATAAAAAGACTCTCCATACTGGTTAGAGAGCATTTCATTGAGAGTTTTCTTTTTCTCATATGTTATTTCATTAATAACTTTCTGCAGTTCGCTTTGCATGTTTTTATATCGATTGAATCGACGCATTTCCTGCATACTTAACTGCTCATTCACCGCATATTTTGCATAATAAAATGCCAGTATTCCCCTGACTTCTTCTAAAGCATCTTTATACAGGTAGAGAATCGCCTTTTCCAGTTCGTCCTCTATCTTTTGGAGGTGTTTCTGCTTCTTGTTCCATTCCATCGTTTTCACCGCCTTTATGTACAGTGTCTAAATCGATAGAATCAACCTCTTCTTCCTTCATCTTTTGTAATTCTGCCTTTGGATCAGGAACAACAGATAACATAGATAATCGTGTTTCTTCGCTTATTAAACCTTGTAGTTTAGACTGAACGTCAGCTTCATCAGATAAGTTGGCTGGAAGATTACGAGTGAATTGGAATGTCATGCAAAGATAATCAAGCTCAGCTTTGTTTGAACGTAAATTCCAAGCGTCGAATAGTAACTTGAATTGTTGTCGCAATGACTTGGTAAACTTCATTTCTAACGTTCCTGATTTCGTTTCTAATGCTAGTAGCTTATAACGAATAGCAACCCCCGTGAGGTTACCACCGAATGATTCATCAGAAAGATTAACATGCTTTGTAAAACGGCATATATTCTTTTCTAATCTATCTAGATGGTGTTCCAAGATGTTGTCATTAAGATCCTTAGTTAAAAATGAAGCCTCGCCATTCTCACCTACATCAAGAGCTCCAGTTTGTTTTAACTTCCCGATAGTATCATCATCTATATCAACACCTTTAAAAATCATATAAGCCAAGCGGAACTGCTCAATTTCACTGTTCACATCAGAAAGTGCTCTGTCGTACCCTTCAATAAGCGCAATAGCTTTATCAACATCCCCCTGCAATTCTTCATTGTTTGGAAATCCGATAAGTGGTACACCTTTGTATAAATTAGTGATTCGATTTGTTTCTTGCAGCTTATCTAAATCTTCACCAGTGTACTCAATGATATGAGTTTCGTTATAAAACTCCACCTTGTATCCATCTTTAAAATCGTCACCATCAATTACTTTAATTGAGTAGCAGCGGATAGCGTATTTAGGCTCTGCAATGCTTAAATTCGTAAGAAAGATAGCTTCATAAGGTTTGATATTCATAACCTTTTCTTCACCATCTTTATCATGGTAAAGCAGTCTCGCCCCATATCCACAAATAGAAGCAAACTTACCTGTTTCCGCATCAGCATCTTCAGTATGATTCGCTTTTAAGAAGTCCTGGATTCGTTTTAACACTTCTCCATCTTCATGATCTAAGCTATATGAAATAGGTAATCCAAACATATAACCAATCTTCGTATCGATAATTTCAGAAAAGAAGTCATTGTTTAGCTTATTATTTACCTTATCCTTATTTCCATCACCTTTAAACTCACGAGTAAAGATAGGTACGCCTTTTTCACTTGCTTTGTATCGTTCATACCTATTAATCATTCGTTTTTTTAACGGTTCAAATTCATCAATAATCTTTTTGAGCAGCTTGGGTGTAGGCTCCCCATTATTTTCATCCAGTAACGGAATGTAGTGTTCAAACATCGTCTCACCTCCTTAATAGATTGACTTAACAGCTCTTGCTTTGTTATTAGACATAATTACGGTATTCACAAAGTAACGATCACTATCCATTTGATGGTCATTCTGCTTAATCGGTTTGTCTTCACCGCGCTCCATTGCCTTCTCATCCCATACATAAGAAGAGAACTCACGCAGCGTTTCTTTACAACAATCGCAGAATTTAATTAATTCAGTTGTCAATGCAGTCGCTACATTACGTATTCCATCTAATACATCGTTCTTCGCCTTTTTCACTTTCCAGCCTTTTTGTTTCAGTAAAATAATAAATGAGCTTGCCGAAGGGTCCACGATAATACGCTTGGTTAGACCATTTGCAAACTCAACTAAATCATCATAATATTGTTCATCTGACTTTTGTAAATTCTTCTTACGAGCGTCATGATGGTACTCTTTCACCTTATACCAAATACCACCACATAAGCCCCATAAACCAAAAGCCATAGGGTTTTGTGTACCGTAATCGCAGGATATATAGTACTGTTCGTATTTTCTTGGATGCGACGGTACAACATGTTCATCTTCATTAAACATACTATATATTAAACCTTCCGCCATTACCCATAAACCTAATATATAGCGTTGATAGAACACACCACTAAACATACGTTTAAAGCGGTCTTTTACTTTCTCAGAAAGAGATAAATTATCGTCCATTGTGAATTTTAAATGACAAACTAACTTCTCTTTTTTCTTATCGATAAGCTCTGTTTTTACAAAGTGATATGGCGAACCAGGATTACAGTTCATAAATATCTTTGCGCCATCAACAGAACACCGCCCAATCATTTGATCTATAAATAATTTAGGAAATAGTGCAGCTTCATCAGCAAATGAGCCAGCAGCAGTTAAACCTTGTAACGTATCCTGCGAATTCTCCTTATTAGCTCCAAACAAGTAGTACGTATTCCACCCAATTTGCAGATAGTTTTCAGAACGGTTGTAATCATATCGCCAACCCCATGCGGTAAGTATTTGTATCATAGGGTTGATTACGTTACGTTTTAATGAGCCAATTGATTTACCAGCAATGATAAATGACTCACCTTTAAACTTTTCTTGTGACCATTGCAAGAAACTACAGATCATCGAAATTGTTTTACCAGAACGAATTGCTCCATCTGCAATAACGATGTCATGATTCTCATATGGCGAACCATCTCGCCACCACCACAATAATTGTAATTGTTTATTTGAAAACGGCTGGAACTTAAATGATTTGGTTTTCCGCTTTTTAATCCTCGCCATCTGCATCACCAAATACTTCTTTCATCTTTTCTGGATCAGGAGCAGTTGCTTGTAAGAAATCTTGAATTGCTTCTGCATTATCATCATCTTCATCACCAGTTAAATTTGCAATTTCAGCATTAGCTTTCTTTATGTTCGCTTTCTGTACTTCCATATGCATCTTGTGACGTTCTTCTTCAATTTTTCGCTTGAAGTTATCAGGCACTAAATCGAAGTACATCGCTAGTTTATCAAGTGCTCTCATCTTGTCAGCAAGCTTGATAGAAATGCCTTCTTTGCCTTTTTTCACTTCCGCAATGATAGAGCCATCAACCATATCTGATTCATTAAAATCAACATAACTAATGGTTCTCATGACTGGCTTTCCATCTTCATCCTTTACAGGCCCAAACGGCCCCATAACTTCTACATCTTTTTGACCAAAGGTTACGTAATTTGTAATATCAGCAAAAGCAATTTTGATATACTCATTCAATACATCCATCGCTTCTACAAATATATTCTCAACCATTTCACCTTTAATCTCTCGAATGTACGATGCTACACGTTCTCTTCTCAGTAACCGGCTACTCGTAACATGCGCGCTACTCTTTGCATAGCCAGCTTTCAGTGCAGCTTGCGTACCATTAAAATACTTCATGTAATACAAACAAAAGAGCCGTTCTTGTTCTGTCAGCTCTTCATCATCTAGCATCTTTTTTAACTTGGCTTTTGTCTTGGGATTTTTAACATTGGTAACGCTCCTTTTCGCAATAGTAACGTTACCTTTTAATTGTTCGTCCCATTTATCTTGTGATTTCCACTTTCTGATTTGCGAAGGTTTGAGGTTTAACTCAGCTGCAATATCAATTAATGGCTTCTCTCCTTTACTTGCTTTATATATTTCAAATGCTTTGTCACGATCTGGGCTACGTTGCCTAGCCATATTCACCACCTCGCGGTAATCCCTGAATTATTTCACGGAAAATTCAAAATATCAATTCACAAATATGTCCAAGTTGCTATAATAAAATTAACATTGCCATCTGGAGAAGTAATTCGCCTCCCAAGCGAGTTGCTTTTCCTTTTTTATGCCTATTGTTTTAAGAATTCATCTACCGTTTTACCAAGCAAACTAATCATTGCTTCTCTCTTTTGCTTTGGTGTTGTGTTATCTTCCAACTCATTAAAGATTGGAATTGCGTTTTCTAACTTCTGTTTATCGATACGCTCATTTACAAGATCTTGTCCTAACATTGAAATGAATGTACCTATTGCAACCGCTTGTTCTTGTTTAGTTAGTTTCATTTGTCCAACTCCTCCCTATGATAATTCCTAATTTATTCTTGAAATTCTCTAAAACTCGATGTATTATATTTTTGTGTTTTTCTCAGTTCCCGAGCCGAGAATACATCATCACTTGTGACAGGACCCGAACTCTAGCGGGTTCTTTTTATTTACTTGAACTCATTTTCGAATTATTGTATTATATTTTCGGGTCTTGCTCCATAAATCATTATCAGGAGAATCTGCATGTTTGCAGGTTCTTTTTTTATTCCTCTTCTTTTAAATCTATTTATTTAAATGTAAAATTGTAAATAAGTTCTAACATTTTGAATCGAGGTGAACACAATGAAAAGTTTTGGTATGTTAGTAATCTCCACTATCTTTTCAGCTCTCCTAGTATTTTATAATGTCAATTCCTTTTATAATAAATTTACATCAGGGAATACATATTACTGGGTAAACGGTATCCTAGCTACTGGATTTCTTATATCCTTAATTATCAACATAAAAGATATCATCAAGAAAAACTACACAACTTTTGAATCGAATTAAGGAGCCTATTACGGTTCCTTTTTCTATGTAAAATAAAAAAGCAGCGGATTCGCTACTTTTATTTGTTCCAATCTTTAAAATCGGTATATTTACTATAAGCTGTTTCGGTTGCATTTCCGTGCCAACGATTCTTAGCGTTTTCTCTTTTATCTTTCACATTAAATTCGCTTATATCTCCATTTTCATTTAGCCATTTTGGATTATCATGAGCGTATTTATCGTTGAACATCCTTGCTTGCTTTAACGTTTTGAACCCTTTACCAAGAGGGTGTTCAATTCCATCTTTATGTCCAACAACTATATAGCTTTTCTTATCTCGTTCACCTAACGTTTTAAAATAAGGTTCAGTACCGCGTTTTATTTTCTTCACATCAACATCCTCTTTCAATTCGCCTTAGATTTATTATACAAAATAAAAATAGCTACTTTTGAAAAGTTTCATACTTTTTTATGAAAAAAATCTTATTTTAAAAAAATCCATCTGTTTTTGTTCAGTTTTCGTGGAGAACCTCCTTCTAGTTTGTATATACCCATGTAGACCAAAACTCCTACATCGAGTGCGCCTACCTTTTTAGAAGGGGGGTATGAAAATGAAATTCAAAAAGACAGAATTAGAAAATGGAACTAGGATTTCAGAACAAGAATTCGATCTTACCGGATTCACTTTAGCTATTGCGGAATTAATCCGAGCTCTCCACCAAGCAGGAATCATTTGATTCTTGCTTTTTTCATTCGTTGTGTTCGTTTGTTTTGCACAAAAGAAAAAGCACCTACTGAATAGATGCTTTTTTCTCTTTTCCACCAATTCTCACAATACAAATATATTACTTTGATTCCAAAACAACCGGCACACTTATTGCCAAAAAGCGGTCACGAATCTGCCACTTATTTTAATTCGCTAATAATCTTCAATTTCCTAGATTACTTCGCTTTAAAAACCACGGTAAATAGATTGGATTTTCTTTTAGTAATTATGCTTGATCTGATTGTAGAACATGTAATGGAGGCGGAATAATCCAACCTTTTTTCTTATTCAGACGAAGTAATATAACTCCAGCTTGTGCTTTTTTCATATGAAATTGACCAAACATCATTCCAACATCTTCTCGAAGAGATTGTCCCATAGCTTGACTACATGCTACTAACCCAGCAGCAAGATCCATAGAAACTTTTGCGGCAATTTCTGCATCATTAATACGAGCACCAGGAGGAATCGTTTCAATAGATGCAACTGGTCTCTCTGGAGGTGCTGGTGGTAATGCAACACCATTCAATTTTAAGATATTTTTTAATTCTTCAACTTCTGCTTGGATATCATTCTCTACAAGGTTCTCTAAAAATTTCTTTAAATCCTCGTCTCCTGTGTGGTTAATAAGAACTTGATATCCAGCAATTGTACCTTGTGCCGCTGCAAGATAACTCCAAATCCCAAAGACTTCTCCATAATGCATTGGTTCATTTTGTGGATTTCCACTTAAAATACCCATAAAATTATTCCTCCTTAAAGAAATTAGACTTTTAGCAACAATACTTACTATAGAAAAAATTTTCCTAACCATGTTCTGGATTAAAGAAAATAAGTTCTTATAACTCATAAGGAACACCTTACCTAAATATAGTAATCACCTCTCATAGAATGTACCGTTACCAAAAATTTATGCTTATAAAGAATAAATACATTTTAATTAACTTAATCCATTATTATTAAGTACTTTTAATAATAAAAATTAAAGATTTTTATCATAATTTGAATTCAAATGGTTTTATATATTTTCAACCGAATATTGTCTAAAAGAACTGGAGACATTACTAAATACGAAAGGAGGGAGAACCATGAAGAAAAAACTTTCATCTATTTTAGGTGCCCTATTACTAACTATTACGTTTTTTGGTACAGGCGTCCATGCTGAATACGATGGATATAATACGAATAGAGTTAACAATAATAATAGTACAACTCGAGTTAATGACTATAACACGAATAGAGTTAATGACTATGACATGAATAGAGTTAATAATGATGTAAGAACTCGAAATGTAAATACGACAAATGATTTAAATGATAATCGTAATAAAAATAATAATTGGACTTGGCTTGGTTTATTGGGACTACTAGGATTATTTGGTCTTAGAAAAAAAGACAAAGATCCAGAAACACGTTAATGTAGAACATTGCATTTAATTTTTAAAAATATTTATGTATTATCAAAAGAATGCAAAATGAATAAATTATAAATCGCCTTTAATAAGGCGATTTTTTATTTTTTAAAATCAATAACGCTGTCACTTTACTCATGAGTTGGCCGAAAGTTTTAATAAGAGGCGTTATTTTGCCACAATTAAAAAGAACCATAACCTTGCAAAAGTGTATAGTTATAGTTCAAATCACACAAAAGTTGCTTATTGCCATTCTAGTCTACTTTGCTTCGCTTAAACGAACACTAGTATTATCCGAATAAATAAGTAAATTTGTATTTTTAAGACGAAGTGCTACCTGAACCGCCAAGTAAACCGCCAAGAGACTTTATCAACTTTTTCAATATTGGTTTAATATCTTCTTCGGAAGTTATTCTAATACACGGTAATTCAACTTGGAGTTTCGTTCCCAAAAGAACAACTGTAATTGGAACTGGAATTGAAACACAAAGAGCTTCTTTTCCATCACATTTGCACTTATATTGTTGCGATTGTTGTTGTGGTTGTTGCTGTTGTTGCTGTTGTGGTTGTTGTTGCTGGTGTTGCTGGTGTTGTTGCTGGTGTTGCCATTGTTGTGGCCTTATCCCTCTACTCATATCTATATTTCTGTTGTCCATTACAAAACGATAAGACTCGTTTGGATAATACGGGTGAAAAGAATTTTCGTATTCATAATGACCATTATTCATTTTTCCATCTCCTTCCCGTTACATCGTATTAACCTAGTAGCCAATGGGTTCATTGGATTAACATTATTATTCGCTCATTATTTTATAGTAAAAATCCCCCATCACTTACCCATATCTTATATTTTGTGTAAATAAGCCAAATGCTTTATCACGATTCGGACTACGCTGTCTCGCCATCTACATTTCACCTGCCACCTCGCGTTCGAGTTTGTTTTGCGTAAAATGAAAAAGCATCCATTTGGATGCTTTCATACTCTCACTTACATAATTCTTGTTTCACATAACAGTCCCGACACTCATGCAAGGCAACTGGTGCTCCATAAAACACCTGACCGTTTCCATCCCCTTTTGGTTTTTTCACCCAATCTCTCATTTGATCACAAATTCCACCACAAAATTTGCAACGCTTGTTATAAACTTGTACACATTGAACAGCAGGAGATACCTTCCAAATTGCATTCCAGTTCACATTCATTTCATTGACTGGATGTTCTTGCGGATTAAGATACTTATTGAATCGATTAACCATATCTATTCCTCCTTTGGTTTAGTTTCATCAATTGAAACCACTTGCGAGGAAGAAGTCAAGAGCAAATTTCAAACATTTTTTATGTCACCTTTGAACTTAGCAAAGGTATACTAAACTCAATAAGAAACATAAAAGCCACGGCATTTATGTACCGTGGCTGAATATATAAATTCAGTTGGTCTTTTCGTCCTTTTTGCGGATTCTTACCGCCCTTGCCCGTTCTCCGGTAACGTTTTGATAAAGGGGCTATGATTATAGTTTATGAGCGCATAGATACGTTATCCCCACACTATTCTTCTTTCAAAGAACAATTAATCGTAGGAATATCATACCGTCGATTTCAATGTAAAAAGGTACCCGTTTTAGTGCCCAAAACAGTGCCCCAAAAGTTCTATTTTTTTATATCATACCTAATGCTGTAGCCAAATTAACGATTCCAGATTTTCTTTTTCTATAAAACTTTCCTCGTTTCATACCAAGAACAGTATAAATATAATCATCATTCAATTCTTTAATGCTCATATACTTCATTTCAAGAATCCTTTGTTCATCCTCATCGAGAGCTTCCTCAAAAGCTCGTTTTAACTGTCTATACTTCAACTCATGTTTGTCCACTTGCTTTAACTCAGGAAACAGCAACTCTGCTCCCAATTCCGTTCTTTCTTGCTGATTTTGGAATCTAACACGTAACACTCTGTATTTCCGCAACTCTTCTATCACGAAAGGGCGGATTTCTTTCTCCTCTATATGCTTGAAAAATGATAATTGGTCCAAATATAATCCTCCCACGTCTCAATCCTTACATATATAAGGCTAAAACTTTAAATATTTTAGATATGTACCTTTATATGAGTATGAAATTAGTTCGTAATCTACAATCGGCTATAAACCTTTATTTTTTTACGTCTATTATTATGTAATTTACTAGCAGTGATCATTTAACTAAACAAAATCTCACCAGATTCTCTAAGCATATTTAATGGTTTTCACCTGGCATAAAGTATAAAAACAATTAAAGAAAAGAGACTGTCTTCAAAAGTTAATCTGTGGATACTTTTTTGACAATCTCTTTTCTTATATCAAAATTTTCAACTACAAAACTTACAAGTGATTATACGAATGTTATACCTGCACTTGCAAAGCCTGTAATAGCAGTAGCTATATCAAAACCAGGTGTAGTTGATGAAACAACAAGTAATATCTTATCTTGTGGAGCTACCCCAATTGCTTCTGCGACAATACCACTTGAAGTAGCACCGATAGCAATTAGACCACTAAATGCTGGTGTTAATAGTAACGGTGTACCCACTGGAGTGAAAGTATTACTTGCTGCTGGTGCGCTGTACAACTGCATTTGAATTTGTATGCTTCCTAATGCCACAGCAACCGCCACAGTTACACTAAAGAATCCTGCTAACGAAGTAATTGTACCTGCGCGAGGAGCTACAAATGCGAAGTCAAATACTGGAGGTACAGGACCTATAGTAATTGGGCCACCAGGTGGGATAATTACAGGGAAGAATGAACTTCCAAATCCAAGAAGTGCTCCTGTGTTTGCTAATCCACCTAAAACAGTAGCTAATCCTACTGGTGTTCCTGATGCAAACGGAATAACCGCTCCAGCTCCTGTTAGACCTGTTGCTCCTGTTAGACCTGTTGCTCCTGTTGGACCTGTCGCTCCTGTTGGGCCTGTCGCTCCTGTTGGACCTGTCGCTCCTGTTGGACCTGTCGCTCCTGTTGCACCAGTTAGACCTGTTGCTCCTGTTGTTCCTGTTGCTCCCGTTGGGCCTGTTGCTCCTGTTGCTCCACCAGTACCTGCTGGACCTGTTGCTCCCGTTGGACCTGTTGGACCCGTTGCTCCCGTTGGACCCGTTGCTCCCGTTGGACCTGCTCCGGTTCCTGCTGGGCCCGTTGGACCTGTTGGGCCTGTTGGACCTGTCGCCCCTGGCGTAGCATTGATTAATTGAATTAATAAATTAAAAAGAAGTTGTAAAGTTGCAGAATCAACATTTGAGTTGCAGGATATAGGGATAAGATCTAAAGCGAAGAAGAATTGTGCAAGGGCGCTATAAAATTGTTGCAATAATGTTGACAATTGTCCTAAATTAGGTGCTGGAGATTGTAATAAAACTATAATACTTTGAGTTAATTGTTTCAAAAAATTAACTTCTGGGGAAGGTAATAAGGAATTTAAGAAAGTTAAAAATTGATTAAATAAATCGAGTAACGCTAATCTGTTTGCATTACTTGGATTTGCAAAAAATGCTGAAATAGCTGATACTAATGAATTTAGTAAAGCAATTAATTGATTTAATTGTTCCCTAGTAATAGGAACTGACTGTGGATTTTTACAACAATCTGCTGAAAAAACAATCGGATTGCAGTTATTATGATCAAAACAATCATTATGTTTCATTTATTTCCTCCTTATTTAATAATTTTGAGAGAATACTCTTATACTAAGAAACACTCAATTGTAATAGCGTTGAATATTTTTAAATATTCATTTTTCTTAGAATAAAAATAGTTACTAATAATTAAACTATAAAAATTCAGTTTAATTACTTTCACAACTCACATAATATAAGTATACGCATCTATTTATCTAATGCTTAGATTAATTTCCTAATAAAAACGCATATTTTTAAAGGAATACATTATTACTCCTATCAACGTGTTTATTATATCAATAAACGAAAAGACATATTAATTTATCAGTTCAAAAATTCCATTCTAGAGTAATATCAAATGAAATTTTTTGAAAAAGTTTAATCCTCACAGCCTAGTTATTTGTATCATGAGTTTCTAATAAAGCATTTTTTTCCATTAAGAGCTAATTATTTTGCTTTTGCTGACTAATTTTATTTTTTTGTAACAATTTATACTCATCTTACATACATTATTTTGAATCCTTACTTTTCGAACCATTTAATTGTTCATGACTCACAAACATTAACAATATATGAATGGTGTACTGATTCATAGAAGAGTACCAAGAATGGTGCTCTTTTTTATTTTTTTGTAACAACTTATACTCATCTTACATACATTATCTTGAATCCTTACTTTTCAAACCATTTAATTGTTCATGACTCACAAACATTAACAATATATGAATGGTGTACTGATTCACAGAAGAGTACCATATAATGGTGCTCTTTTTTATTTCAAAAATTTCATATGAAATCTGTATACTTTTTTGACCAATTTCCAATAAAATTTCTTTAAACCTCAAATAATATCATTGATTATTTACTCCGAGAAAAGAAATTTTTCGAAGACCCCTTTTTTAATACACTAAATATACTTTAAATTTTGATACATACTTTAAATACAGAAACCTCTAAGACATTTCAGTTAATATTTCTTTAAGATTAGAGCAGTTAATGCAAATGACTGCTCTATTTTAATTTTCATTACATAAACTTGATATTTTCGTCCATACTATACAAAACTCACGAAATATTTATACTCCTTAAATTCGTGGATGTAATGTTCTTAAAGCAGTTAGCCTATGCTAGCTGCTCTTTTGTATTTAGTTAAAAATAAATTTTAGGTCTTATTTCTTTTCTATGTCATATATTTTTAACCTAAACATCCAGCTCAAAGTGTTACCTCCTATTATAAAGAGCACTTATATATGGTGCTCTTTTTTATTTTGTTTCCTTTCATTACTGAATAACATTTTTAACCGTGTCCATACTATTTTTGTAACTTAAAGTTACAAACTATTGCTGTAAGCGCAGCGTTTCTTTTGTACAACAAGCAGTTAGTTTTATTAACCAGCTGCTTTGTTGTGCAAAAGAAAGAGTTTTTTTAAATGCACATGTATTAAGAACATACATAAAATATAATGCGGTATTCTTTTTCAATATTAGTTTTGGTTAGAGAGCACTTTTAAGAGTGCTCTTTTAATGTATTGCAATGTATGACATCACGTTTTACATACAATAAACATAGATTGAAATGAGCACGCAAGACATAATTTTTATAAAATCGTGTACATTTTTTGTACACGATTTTATTATTAAATAACTATTTTATTGCACTTCCTAACTTACAGTAATGTTCTTGAAAAAACATTCATATATATTTATCGGATGCCTTTTGAAACCCCTAAGTATTAAATACTTTTAAGAATTGACTGACCGACACTTTTCAGCTAATTTTCACAAACTTGTTAAAAATAACATAGATACACAAAAAGTTACGTTTTATAGGATAAAAAATTATCTTACATAAAGGAGTATGATTATTTGTGAATTACCAAAATGATAACAATTCTAAAATTCACAAACCTTGTTCTTGTCCATCCCCCACGGCTAACAGTTTAAATGTTGTTCAAACTACCCCAGCAATAGTTTCTGTAAATTCTGCGATTCCACTAGATACCGTGGTAAATTCTAATGGTACAGCAATCTCATTCGCACCACCAACAACTGTTTTACTCGAAGGTGGAAGAACCTATTTGGCAATCTATGAAGTGCAAGTTATAATTCAACCAGGAGGAAATGCGGCAGGTATCACCATGTATCTTAATAATAATTCAATCACTGGCTCAGGTACTTCTCTAGGATATACTGCAGGATTTACTTCTGTATCAGCACCCGCAATTTTCACTACACCTCCAGGTCTACCAAGTACACTTACTGTTAATGTAGGACCATATTCTAGTCCATTAAATACATTGGGCTTAACTCTTGCTGTCGTTGCATTAACATAATAAGATCTAAAACTCTCTAAAATGATTTTCTTTGTCCTTTAACTGTTTTTGGGGCTAGCCTCTAGGAACTCAACATAACTACATATAGAAAAAGAACATTATTTAGTTCGATAGTACTAGGTGACTCATCTTGCAAAATTGCTGAGTCATCTATTTATCTATAATAAAATAACGCTTTGGTTTAAATTATTTCTATAGAATCTATATCTATATAATCGGAACCCCCTTCATAGTAAGGGGGTTCTGCTGTTACACTTCCATCTTTATGAAGAGTACCTGGATACACATTTCCTCTTGAAAAAACTAACCTTAAATGCTCCCAGTCCTCTCAATAAATATCCTTCTTAGCTTTAAAAGTGATTTTTTTGTCCATATCCATTCCCCTTTTTTCATAAAAATTCAAATTTGGTCTTTATCAAAAACTTCAAGCTAATGTAAAACCTACGTAAAAATTACTTTGTTTCAACCTATCTACCCAATAAACGTTATATAATGAACTTGCAAATACCCGATTTGCACAAAGCTTACTTTCCATAGGGCTTATGTTGAGTGCTAGGAGAAATCCTAGCCTTTTTTTATTTCTCTCATATCAGTTGTGCCTTCCCATTTCCCTTCACGTACCCACTTCTTCTTGAGCTTTCCAACGTAAGTAAATCTACAATCGTACATAATGCTCATTTCCTTATCTGGAATTCCCTTTTTATTTATATGATACGGTCTCCCTCCGTTCGATCTACTCTATTGAACTTTTACTTCATTTCCATTTTACATTCTTCAAGAAAATCGATAGCCTCTTGAACCTGTTCTTTTGTTGAGAGTAATTCCATCTCATGTCCTTCTGTGTTATAAACACGAATCGTTCTTTCCTTAAACTCCACCCCTAACATTCCATCATCACCTAAAAACTTTATGTTATCTTCCATTTTCAAAACCTCGCTTTCGAAAGATTATTTTATTTTAATTCCATTTACTATTTGCTAAAATTCAGTAAAAAATATCATGTTAATAAAGGAGCAATCATGAAGCATACTATAAACTTATGGTCTTTTATTTTTTCATTTATTTGTGTTGGTTTACTTATCCTATACTTTGAAAATGAATCTATTAATACAGCGATGAATTGGAGCTCTACCGACCCAATAATTTTTTTACTGATATTAACAGGTTGGACCTTCATTGGTGGCCTTATAGGAATGAATACGTCAACTACTGCGAAAACAACGATTAGAAGTATAATTACAATCACACTTACATTGTTCTTACTTTTGTACTTAATATTAGTAGTGTGTTTTAAGTATCTTTAATCGGATCGTAATTATTAAATTCATTTTTTGGATTCAAATGGGATAAAACTCAATATTCCGTAAATACTATAGACACATGGTTATCTTTCCTCTGTTTTTCTTAGGTGAGCAGTTAGCTTTTGCTATCTGCTCTTTTACTGTGCATTGTTCTCCCAACTATCATCTGTTCTTTTCCATCCCTGACCGCGTAATTCTAAAATATATGACACTCTTCTTTTTGAAGCGTTTTCGATTGCTCTCTGTAAACTTTCAATTTCTTTTTGTTTGTATTTCAATTGTCGTTCAAATAATTCAATGTCCTTTTCTTCATTTGTTACAAATCTTTTATAAGCTGCAATTCTTTCCTCAGGCCACTTCTCCATATCCATTCCTCTTTTCTACAAAATGAAATTTTTGTTTAGTTTTCTTTCCTGCATAACATTTCTATATCCGTTTATACTATGCTACTTCTGCTAGCTGCTTTGTTGTGCCAAATAATTTTTTATTTCTCAACAACCATTATTGGAATTAAAATCCCAATAATGGTAATATGAAAGTAACTTTCAGTCAAAATTATTAACATGTCAAGTGTTGTTCCCTTTTAAAAGGTCCTGTGTCAACCAGGGCCTTTTAAACTTGTTCCCTACTAAAATAGCTTTTTTGTTCAAATACTTCACGCCCATGAAAAAATTACATTTGGTAACACGTACTCTTTTACACTAAGAGCTTTGATCCGAAGAGCACTTATATATAATATAGTGCTCTTTTTGGTATGGAATGTGAAATAAAGGCTTGCTCTTAAAACCTTTTATGTAATTATTGTGGGGTTTTTCCTTACACCCGTGTGTCTGTTTACTCATAAGTTGTTAAAGTATAAATATAAATTGTTAGTTAATTTATAAGGGAGGTGTAAAAATGAGTAAATTTAAAAAGAATTGTCACATACCCTTTCCATGTTCCTTTCCTTTGCCTCAAATAGGGCCTACTGGAATAACTGGACCTCCAGGACCTACCGGCATAACTGGAGTAACCGGACCTTCTGGTGGACCTCCAGGGCCTACTGGACCTACTGGATTGCCAGGAACTGTTGGACCTCCGGGGCCTACTGGACCTACCGGATTGCCAGGAACTGTTGGACCTCCAGGGCCTACTGGACCTACCGGCATAACTGGAGCAACCGGACCTTCTGGTGGACCTCCAGGGCCTACTGGGCCTACCGGCATAACCGGAGCAACCGGACCTTCTGGTGGACCTCCGGGGCCTACTGGACCTACCGGCATAACTGGAGCAACCGGACCTTCTGGTGGACCTCCAGGGCCTACTGGGCCTACCGGCATAACCGGAGCAACCGGACCTTCTGGTGGACCTCCGGGGCCTACTGGACCTACCGGATTGCCAGGAACTGTTGGACCTCCAGGGCCTACTGGACCTACCGGCATAACCGGAGCAACCGGACCTTCTGGTGGACCTCCGGGGCCTACTGGACCTACCGGATTGCCAGGAACTGTTGGACCTCCAGGGCCTACTGGACCTACCGGCATAACTGGAGCAACCGGACCTTCTGGTGGACCTCCAGGGCCTACTGGACCTACCGGCATAACCGGAGCAACCGGACCTTCTGGTGGACCTCCAGGGCCTACTGGGCCTACCGGCATAACTGGAGCAACCGGACCTTCTGGTGGACCTCCAGGGCCTACTGGGCCTACCGGCATAACCGGAGCAACCGGACCTTCTGGTGGACCTCCGGGGCCTACTGGACCTACCGGACTTACAGTATCCGGGTTATCTCATTATGCTTATGTTTTCAATACAGCAGCTCAAGTTGTTGCCTTAGAAGCACCTATTCTTTTTAATTCACATGGTAGAATGACATCTGGTTTTACTCATACGCTGGGAACTTCTCAATTAATGGTTCTTAATGCAGGAGATTATAAAATTTCTTTTTCTGTATCAGGAGTTGAGCCTAATCAATTCACACTTTTTTTAAATGGTGCTCCGGTTACCAGCGCAGTTTATGGATCAGGTGCAGGAACTCAACCAAACAACGGCCAAACAATCCTCGCTTTAGCTGCAGGTGATATTATTACCCTTAATAATCATACTTCTACTGCTGCTGTTACTTTGCAGACTTTGGCAGGTGGAACACAAACAAATATAAATGCTTCGATTGTAATTGAAAAATTAAATTAATTTAATCATTTATTTCTTGAAACTCTAGCAGTTAATAACCTAGAGTGGATTCTTTTTTTAACAAGCAGTTAGCTTTTGCTAGCTGTTTTTTTATTGCTTGTCCTTTTCATAACACTCCCTACACTGAAATATCCGCTCTTCGCGTTTATCTGGTGAGTATAGGAAAGCAAGTTCCCCACATAAACACCATTTCCATTCATAATCATCTCTCAACTGTAATACCTTACTCTTCTAATAAAACTTAAGCTACCTCTGATCAAGCCAATCCAATCCGCTCCTTAGTATATCTAATACACTAAGTATTGTTGTTTCAATTGTTCCTTATACAAAATGAAATTTTCATTGTAGTCTTCCTCTGTATATTTTCTTGACCTGCGCTTCAGTGAATCCCTCGTACACAGCAAACACTTCTGGAACTCACTTAAACACATATCAATAATCGTGTCATCTGTTGTTCTAATATAGAAATACTTAACCTCACCCCTGTAATCGTTGTGTAGATAATAACTTTTTATCTCGTAATGGTAGTTGTTAGCTCCCAATACTTCATACAGCTTATTTTTCGTTTCATCTATTTTAAATATTGATAATTGTTCTATTTCACTCCCTCCTTTTTACTAAAACAGCGTTTTTGTTTATTTACTAGAGTGGATTTTATTATTTTGTACAAGCACTCGTTCCTTTTGTTCAATAAAATATAGAGAAATCTCAAAGAAGAACTTAACTTAAAAAAGGTGGTGATCTTTTGATTAAAAATCGCATTGTAAATGGAGGATTCGAGACGGGAACTCTTTCTCCATTTATTGTAAACAATCCCTCTTTTGTTTCTATTAATAGCCTTAATAGCCATTCTGGTATTTACAGCGCTAAATTATCTGGTGGTCTAACTAACGCCATTATTGCTCAAGCAGTTCCGGTATCCCCAAATGAAACGTTCGAACTTTTTGTGTCCCTTACTAAAAACGGACCATTTCCTAGCCCATTGATAGCTATCAATGTCCAATATTATGATGGCACTACTTTTTTGGGTGATGGCTTAGTTACTTTTATACTTTCTAATCGTATCCCCGATGGCAACGAAAAAGATTGGTTAGAAGTTTATGGGACTACTTCTCCAGTGCCGGCTACAGCTAATACAGCATCTATAGTTATCGCTAAGTTCCCCGAATTAGGAAGTGCTGATGTATTTATTGATGATGTGTCCCTTCTATCTGTCGCTAATTCTGGATCTACAGGACCTACTGGACCTACTGGTGCTCCAGGACCTCAAGGTAACACAGGTGCTCCAGGACCTCAAGGTAACACAGGTGCTCCAGGACCTACTGGCAACACAGGTGTTCAGGGACCTACTGGCAACACAGGTGTTCAGGGACCTACTGGCAACACAGGTGTTCAGGGACCTACTGGCGACACGGGTGCTCAGGGACCTACTGGCAACACAGGTGCTCAAGGGCCTCAAGGCAACACAGGTGTTCAGGGACCTACTGGCGACACGGGTGCTCAGGGACCTACTGGCAACACAGGTGCTCAAGGGCCTCAAGGCAACACAGGTGTTCAGGGACCTACTGGCAACACAGGTGTTCAGGGACCTACTGGCGACACGGGTGCTCAGGGACCTACTGGCAACACAGGTGCTCAAGGGCCTCAAGGCGACACGGGTGTTCAGGGACCTACTGGCAACACAGGTGCTCAAGGGCCTCAAGGCGACACGGGTGCTCAAGGTAACACGGGTGCTCAAGGGCCTCAAGGTAACACGGGACCTGGTTCAATATTATTTAGTGATACAGATACGGGAACGCAATCATTAGGTGCTTCGTCAACAAATGTTCTTCAGGTAACAGCTGTACCTATAACAGCAGGTGATCAATTGAAATTTGATTTCACTGTACAAGTTTTAGTAACTCCTACATTACCAATATGGTCAGTTGCCCTTACCGTCGTATTATCCAGCACCATTGATGGAACTCTCCTCACACAGACTTATCACTTATCCGATGATACTAACATTGGTATTCAAACAATAAAAGTAGCAGAGGTATTTACAAATAGCCCTTCTGTCAACTCACATGATTACACTGTTAGCATTATTTCTACCAATGTCAATGCTTCAACGTCAGCAGAAGTTAGAGGATTAACAATTCTTAGATTTGATGCTTAATTTCTGTTGACAGAGATAATTGATTTTTCAAGAAGTTGATCCAATCAATCTCATGGCTCAAGGGGATTGGTTGGGTCTTTTTTGGAATATTGTAGGTTATGTAACTTCACATCACTACACTTCCCTCTCAAACTACCATCGACAAAAATACTCCCATCTATTAAATACATTCTAATAATAGTATATATTTCCATCTCTTTTTTATTAAAAGTATCTATACCTTTATAAAGGACCGACTGTTCTTATGCGGTATCCAACTTACACCACAATTCATAAGCTAACTTCTGTACATCCTTACGCAAACATTCCACTCAGCCCACTACTTTCACCACAAACATCAATTTATATTATAAATTTTTACCAAAAACTTAAAATATATAAAACTAACGTAAAACACTTGTTAAGATTCCTGTAATTTGCACTATTCGTCCCATAGTTGTTATAAAGTAAAGGTGTGGCAAACGTTCTACTTCTACGTTAGCGCCTTCCTTATAAATAGCGAGTTGCTTGAGTGCTAGGAGAAATCCTAGCCTTTTTTGATTTCTCTCATATCAGTTGGCCCGTTCCAGATACCCGCTCGTTTCCATTGTTTTTTCTTTTTCCCAACATACGAGGGGCTAAGTTCATACATAATACCAATATCCTTATCCGGTATACCTTGTATATTTAAATTCCTAACAACCTCAGGCGTTAAACCACTCGATTTTTCCATTCTTGGTCCACCATTCTTTTTAGGCTGCGTATCCAAGTACCTACCCAACTGGCGTAATTCTTCACCAGTCGGGCATGATTTACACTCATTGATACTGAAGCATTCGTTTGATGTACGATTGTAATAACAACGTCTACATTTCTGTTCGATAATATCGCCAATTTGGTATGTGAGTTCTTTTCGTTCTTCTTTAGTAAGTTTCATATGGCTCACCTATAAAACTGCTTTGAGCGCTATACCGAGCGCTTGTGATCTGCCTTGTAACTCAAGGCGGTGTTCACGTTCTTTCGCAGCAGTTTCTTCCGCTGCACGTACGTTGATATGCATTTTTTGTAGGTCATGTCCTAACTCATGATTCTTTTCCGTAACAGCGTTAAATTCATTGAGCAACGAGTTGTAATCTTCCTCACGAGCTTGCGATTGTTGCTTCATGCTTTCAAATGCATCTTCTACTTCAAAACGTGCTTTCTTTTCCGCGATAAGATCTTGCGCTAGTTTTTCTTTTATATCTTTTAATTCTTCGTACAGTTTCGATACTTCACTTAACTCTTTTCGAAGTGTATCTTTTTCATCGAGAACGTCATTTAATCGCTCTTTCCAAGAAACATCCAGCGTTTTTGCTTTCTCAATATGTTCAGTTACTACATATTTTAATTTTGGCGGTTCAGATTTCGATTTTTCAACGTTTTGAGGTTGTGGTGATAGTTTTGTATTCTGAGAATTCTTTAATACGCCTACACACTTATCAGGCGTTGCATTTATTTCACGTCTTTTTGCAACGTGATAATATAAATTGCCTTCTGTTACTCCGAACTCTGCTCCGATTTTCCCCCAAGTCCATTTCTTTTCATCAGAAGCACGTAATTTTTCAGCAGTCGCACAAATTTGATCCCAGTTTTTTTGTTCAGCCATATGTTCCGTTCTCCCCTCGAGTAGGCTCTCACCTAAGCTTTGTAGATTTTTACCGATTTCACAGTTTTCTGAACACCAACGTGCTATTGCATAATTGTTTCCAATCGATTTCGGAACAGTTTTACACGCTTTACAGTGACTATCTTGTATATTTAAAATCCAAAGTCGGACCTGCTTTTTTCCTTTTTGTTCAATCCATCACCCCATATAAGATTGAAAGGCAGGTAGTACAACGAACTTGTCATACTACCAACCTGTATTTATTAATCTTCTAATTTTTCATTGAAAGGCTTGTCCTCATCAGTGACTTCTGATTCCCCTGAAGATTGCGATTCTTTCTCTTGCACCTGCTCTTCTTCCGTTACAACCGGTTCTTCTGCCATTGTTTCTTCCTTCGGTTTCTCTTCTGCCTTTGGCTGCTCTACTGTATCTGTTTGATTTTCTTTCCACTCATTCCATTTAATCGCTAATGGAGCAACACGTTTACGATATTCATCGATGACTTCAATAATTTGCCCTGATGACATATCCAGTTCATTTGCAAGTTTCAAGTAAGACTCACCATCAATACGACGTTTCACGATTTCAGGTAGCTTATTTGGCATTCCGTCAAAGCTTGGTGCTAAGCCACTGATAATAAACGCATCCACAATTTCACGATCTGTTTGCTCTTTCTCTTCGCGCGTTTGCACTTTTTCTTCCGGGATATCAAAATCAGCCTCTAACTGCTCATGCGATGGTTTCACTTCTTGTACAACGCCTTTATCATCTACTTCATATTCTGTTAATGGCTTGTTTGTTTTCACGTTTAATTTCACATTGTAATTCACCACAAGAGATTCGATTGAAACATCCACTTTGATATCAATCATTTCAGATAGTGCTTCCATACTTCCATTTAACGAATCATCTGTTACTTCCAAAACGATTTCCTTTTTACCACCTGGCTTAAGATTTACTTTCTTTAAAGTTGGTTTGAATTCGATATATGACATATAATCCGCCCCCTTTATTTAGCTTGTTTTAGTTTTTTCTCTTCACGCTTTAATTTGTTGTACTCATCAAGTGTGATAAAGCCACCGTATTTCCTCACATGCTTTAGCAAGATGAGCTGTAAATGTGGGTATTTATATTCGAACATCTTCTTTTTCACAGCAAATGTTTCGGTAACCATACCCTTTATGTCCACGACTTCCACGTCACCATTTGGCAAATAAACCATGAAGTCAGCGATATATGTAATGGCCACAAACTTTTTACCGTTCTTTGTAAACGCTGGTTGCAAGGTGAATCTTGGTTGTAATTCAAAACTTGTAATTTCACCTGCAGCTTGGCGTATTTTTAATCCGGAATAATAATCCGCTTCTGCTTTGCTATGAAAAATGATGCCATCTACCTCTACTTTTTTTGCGTTATACTTATTCAAGTTTCTTCCCCCTTTGGGATGGCGAAATTAACTTTTCTCCACGGATTCCTTTATGATATCGATATTTCAAACAACCATAGCTGACATCATATTTCTCTGCTGCTTCCATCAAATTCAA
Source organism: Bacillus cereus group sp. RP37 (assembly GCF_040459695.1). Lineage (NCBI taxonomy): Bacteria > Bacillati > Bacillota > Bacilli > Caryophanales > Bacillaceae > Bacillus > Bacillus cereus group sp. RP37. The sequence goes on from NZ_JARVHP010000001.1 coordinate 2,873,378, forward strand.
ATGTTCTCCGTGAATCCATACAAATATCGAATCCCTTTTATTTCGATCTTGCTGTTTTCTAGTAACCCACCTACAATTTTCAGGTTCATAATTCCCATTCGGGTCAATTCGATCAATACTCAACGGTTCTTTGTATCCATTTTCGTCAGCCCATTTTTTGAAAACGACAAAATCATACCACTCATCACAAACTTTTATCCCACGTTCACCGTAGTACTTATAGTTTGTTGAATTTGGATTATTACAGCGTTGCAGCATATCAGCCCTTTTTTTATATAGCTTTGTGCAACTGCTGGAATGTTTTGTTACCTTCTCCAACAGTAGACACCCACACGATTGATTGTCACCTGTCCTAAGTCCAGCAATATCCACTTCAACTTTCTTTCCGCAATCACACTCACAAAGAAATATTTTTCTTTGTGAATTATTTCTTTTCCCTGTATCTTCTAATACGACCAATCTTCCAAAACGCTTTCCTACAGAAACTTTCTTATTATTGTACTTACTCATTGTTTTTCTCTTTTGCTTCACTAATTAACTGAGTGATTTCATATACAGCATTTTGTGCACATTCCATGTTTCTTCACCCCTTGAATATTTTTCAAAAATCAATACATACTATTTTCAAGCCGCCGTATCCACGGCTAATACTTCTTTCTTTTGTTACAGCAGAAGCAGGTAGGTTCTTCACTTATCTGCTTTCTCTGTATATTTTTTAAAATATCGAAAATACTACCAACAAGCTGTTTGAACTAGCAGCTTCACTCTTCTCGTAATGGGAATGCAATTTATCACAATTAGCTAACTCATTCGACTCACTGGCAGACAACCAAAAATGTTGTCTGCTTTTTGTATGGAATTTTTCATTTTACATATACTACTTTTGAGCCTGTTACCAATGCAAGCCATTTGGTGTTTTGAATTCCGACTAAGCGTTTTTGTTGCATAGATTATTACATCTTTGACAACACTGTTTTAAAGCGCGTTTTCTGGTTATTCGTAGTTCTAATCCAGAATAATTTTTCTCCTATAAAGGACGGCAGGTACGACTGCTCGTCCTTTTTTACTTATACCGCATACTCTCCCTTCTGGTAATTTCGAACCACATTGCCCTCATCATCGTAGTAAGCAATTTCCCAAAAAGGATGACAGTTGTGTTTCTCAATTTCCCCATCAAACAAAACGAACAAATGAGTTTTCCAGTTTCCAACGATCGTACCCCACATGCCAGCTACGTTTACTCGCATACCCATGTAAGCAAAGTGTAGGTTTCTAAAATTTTGTATTTTCTTAAAAGCCTTTTCCGCACTGTACATACGCTTGATGTCAAAAACACCTTGATTCTCGCACTTTACAAACTTCATGAATTCAGCCATTGGCATCGTTAGAAGCTTTGTTCTGAACTTTTGCCAGTACAAGAATCTCGCCTTTCCTTCGGTTTCCGCTACTACAAATTCTTCGTTTGGCCAATGTTCGAAAATGGTTGTTAATTTATATTTGTAAAGCACCGCCATCCCTTCATCTCCCCCTTAATTTGCAATCAACTTACGGAACAGTTCTTCGTTTCTTGTGTCTAGTGCATGGTCAATTAGATTGTATTTAATCAGCTGATCAATTTCATCATGATCTTCCCCATCGATATGCGTTTCAAGTGAGCACTCATCATCTTCAAGTACTTCCATGTACAAAGGTTCCTTGTATTTACCTTTAAAATTGATTTGAATATATATCGGTGCATCATTCACATTGAAATGATGATATGCTGACATCCCATCTGTAACAGTTAAATTTGGTTTATAAAACGCGAACAGTTTACCTTCTGCAAAATCGGCTGAAATTTCAATTCCATACGGATACTTCTTTGCATTTTCAACAAAGTGGATTCTCGTTACAAACCTTAAATGTTTATGAATTTGCATTTTCAACAAAGTGGATTCTCGTTACAAACCTTAAATGTTTATGAAATGTGTAGACAAATGGAAAGCCCTCGTGTCTTCTAGGCAAGATATGGTTTAAAACAAATTGCATAAACTCACGCTTTTTCTCAACCGACACGTTGCTCATGCAGTAACCCCCTTTTCCATTCTTCAAATTTTTGTATCCAAGCATCCCAATTTTCTTTTTGCGTGGCTTCTTGCTGTTTTGCTACCTCACAAGTACAACCTTCAATCGTTATCATCCCAGGATAAATTTCCGTATGAACTACGCCAGTGTTACTGCATGTTTTGCACATTTTCTTCACTCCTTCTCACGATAATCTTCGCCCTCTACGGCGATTAAATAATGTTTACTCATGCCGAACAAACGACTCTTTGCTGCATAACCAATCTTTTCAGGTAATGTCTCATCATCTTCATTAGAGCTGTATAAAATCGGCAAATTATGACGATACCGATAATCAATAATTTGATAGTAGAGGTTCTCTTTCGCTTCTGACCATTTTGACTTCCCTAAGTCATCCCAGATGAGGACTTCTACTTGTTTTGCGTGGTTTAACAATCGGTTAAATTCTTTCTTATCATCGTTCATCATCTTGGCTGCAATAAGATCATCAATGAAATTCCCGTCTGATATAAGCAGTACGCTATACCCTCGCTTCATGAGATACTTTGCTGCAGCTACTTGAAGATGCGTTTTACCAAGTCCAAAACTGTTATGTTCTCTCTTGGCTTGTGCTCGCTTAGCTGGTTCTAATTGCTTGATTCGTAACTCTCCAAATGTAGCTACAAAACCTAAGCTATTTTGTTTTGTCTCTTTAATTTGTTTAAAGTAATGCAGATATTCCACCATCGTTTTATAGAGAAGCTTTTGTTGCTCTGTTTCTCGTTTGTACGAATCAAATCGAGCATTTGTAAATTCTTCTGGAATCATCGCGTTTTTCAACCTGCGTTCCAGCACTCGTTGCGCTTTACACTCACAATCCTTTTGCATAGATACTCTCATACCGAATTCATTCACTTCTTCGTAAAAAACCACTTCCGAATCCTGACACGTTACACATCTAAACTCTTTTAATGAAGCTTGGCATGTTGCGTTCTCGGCTTGCATTTTCTTCCTCATAGCTTCTGCTCGTACCATAACCTCTGCCAGTGCGTGCCCTACGTGTTGCATTGTTTACACCACCTCTTTGGTTTTTATAATCCTCATCAAGCTTGATAACATCTGCCAATGTTTTCACGTTGCTTTTTTGCCAGTTGAATAAAATACCGCTAATGTATTTCCACCGTTTTGCGTTCTGATCCACTGCTCTATCGACAGCTTCCATAATGATTTGGCTACCTAATACATCGCTGAATTCTCCGAGATCCTGCATTGCCGTTTCACTTAATGGAATATTGTTTCGTAAAAGGTAGTTATAACTTTTTTGAAATTCTTCATCTGTCAGAGGATGCTTATCTACATCATCATTAGTTAAATTAGTACTTGGTATTTCAGTACTTAGTTCTTTAGTACTTAGTAGTGTCGGATTTTCCACAAGTGGCTTTTCCACTTCTGGGTTTTCCATATGTGGTTTTTCCACAAGTGGCTTTTCCCTATGTGGGGTTTCATGTATTTCAGTTTCCCAACTTGTTATTTTCTTTGTTTTTTCATCCTTAACTGGATAACGCTTTACATACCCTGCCTTTTTCAATTCATTAATTCCTGTCCTCAATGAATCTTCACCATCTTTAGCGTGTTGGGCTAATTCACTGATGTGGAATGTCCAATCATCAGGTAGTGTAAGTGCATACGCTAAAATCCCTTTAGCCTTCCACGACAAAGTTTGATCCTTCAAACCAGTGTTGTTTATAACCGAATAATTGTTATCTTTCTTGACTCGAAAAATCCCCAAAGTGTCTACCCCCTTGTGCAAATCGCGATGTAAGATTCATTTTCCTTAATAACTTTCTCTATCCGATAACCTGGATAACCAGTTTGTATATAACGTGCAATTGACTGTTTCAATTCATCTTTTGATTGTGCTCTCTCCCACAATTTGCGAGAGAGAAGCACCTTTGATTTGTTATTCACCTTCAATCACGAAGTCATCTTTCACGTCTCCTTCAGCTGACTGTTCCACTTCGCTTTGATCCACTTCGATAAATTCTGGTTCTTCCGTAATATCCTTACGAACCACTTCGTCATGCTGCGCTTGTGACTGAACCTCAATGCTGATTGGTAAGTATTTAAACATGTAACGAACCACTGTTTTCTTTGCCATTTCATCATAATCTGTCTTCCACGGGCTGTAGTTGGAATTTGCTGAAGCTGAACGTCCTCTTCGTTTTTCAATTTCACTCTTTGGCATAAATTCCATTTGATGCCCACCATCTTTGAAATGTGCGACTGCATACGCTCCAATAAACTCGCCACGATCACCAAATGATGGTTTGTGCTTCAGTTGAGGGTGTAAACCTAATTCGTATTCAAATTCATCATTTTCGTATACTGCATGTGCATAAATGCTTTGAATATGACCCGAACGTCTTGCTAAATCAATCATCCCTTTATATCCGATAATGAAAGTAGCTTCACTCTTATACGGTAAGATATAGCAATGTCCTAATAATCCTGGCTCAAGCCCTAATTGTACGGCTTGCATAACAGCTCCCATAAGCGATGGTACTTTGCATTCAAGTAACTTTGGATTTGTACGGATTGTTGTTAATGCAATTCGACTCATACGATCCATGCTCATATGTTTTGGTAATACTTCCGCAAAACGTGGCGCCATCTTCTTCATATACGCTTCTACTGTTTGTTCAGGTGTTACTGGTGCGCTTGCTTTACGATTTGCTAATTGATTTTTTACATCTTTGTTAGTTGCCATTGTTTATTTCCTCCCTTATTTAACCGTGAATTTTCTTGATTTAGATTCTTTAACATACTGCTCAAATAAATCAGGGTGTTCTGCTTTAAATCGCTTGCTATCAAAACGATTTGTTGTATATGACTTCCAATAAATTTTATAGTTCTCAGTCCCGCCAACTTCATTGGTACCGAGTTTCGCTTTGATTTTGTTTTCGTACTCTGCCTTTTGCTCTTGCAGCACTTTAATCTCTCTATCCACTTGATCACGCGCTTCAATGAGAAGTTCTTCTTGCTTACTTAAACTTACAAAGCTATCTGTAATGGATTCTGGATATAAATGTTTAAGCAATTCTGTTGATGCATCTGAACCGTCAAACATCGGCGGTTCGTTCTTCTCAACGTTGTTAATCCAAAAGTCTTTTTCTATATCGATAAGATACTGAATCAATTCCTCATCTCGTTCGATTTTTTTATGAACGAATTTATTACCACCTATAAGTACTGCAATCCACCATGCTTCATAGCCAGTTACGGCCATATAATGTTGACACTGTAAAAGATAAGCAGCTGGAACTTCTTCATCTTCCCACTCTTTTTTTAAATATTCCGACGCCGTTTTGCATTCAAGGCCAATCTTCTCGCCGACAATTAAACGGTCAATATTTGCTAACATCCACGGATATTCAGGGTGTTGAAGGATTGCATTTCTACGTTGAACTTTTAAATCAGTACGCTTGGAAAATTCTTTTGCGACTACTTCTTCTAGAACGTTTCCGAAATATGCCGATTCACTTTGTATATCTTCTTTTTCAATCGCTTGTGTTTTTTCAAAAAATACTTGAACCACTGATTTCCATTTATTTAAACCTGCGATAGCAGAAACATCTGAACCACCAATACCTTGTGTACGTGCTTGTAGCCACTGAGCGCGGTCCATGTTGAGTGTATTAACCAATACTTTTGCTTGCATGTTCTATTCACTCGCTTCCTGTGATATACTAGCTCTGACTTATTTTTCAAAGGGAACCCATTGCCGTGGGTTCTTTTTTATTCCCCTGCAACAAACCTCGTTGCGTGCCGTTCTAAAAACTTTTCGGCACATTCTTCACAAATTAAACTTCCTTCGAATTCGTAATAGGTCATTCCAAAATACAATTCACCTTCACAATCGCTACAATAGTGTTCGAAGTTTTTTTTGCATGAATCTTGTTGATTTCCTAATACAATTGGATTTTCTAACATTCAACTCACCTCCTCTGAAAGAGTAATGTAATGAGCTCTTTCCACCACGTCCGCGTTTACTCCCTGGCTTCTTAACCGCCTAATAATCCCTAAGATGTTTTTACGATCTCTTTCACGTTCCTCATTATGTTTTTCTTTCGCCCGATACAGTGCTGCAAGTTCCCTTCTTGCTAATCGTGCTTCCTTAATCCATGTACATAGTGCGATTGGATCATGTTGCATTAATGCTTCAATTTGCATTTGATTACAATATTTTAAGAACTCATCTAACACCTGTTTCTTTTGCATGTCCTTTTGTAAAACTGGCGCTGTAATGCTCATATTCTTTTCACCTTCCTTAATTGCTTATTTTCTTGCTTGAGCTGCTCGTTCTCGTTGATAAGCTTTGCAAATGTATCAAATAGCGCTACGCTACCCACGAATGACACGATAACCACCGCTGTGATTAAAAGGCTGAATGTACTTTCAACCAACGTACGGTTCCTCCTTTTGCGCTTCTAACCATGCTTCCAAATCTTTCTGTAAGAAGAGTAATTTGCGCCCTTCTCGGATAACCGGAAACTGCGGATGGTTTGCAAGTTCATACACTCTGCAAACTGCGATGTTGAGATAAGCAGCTGCTTCTTTCACTCGTAATACCTTGTTTGGTTGTGATTGTTGGTGTAAATCAGCTAATGCTAATCTAATTTCTTCACGAATCACTTCACGGATTGACTCTTTAATTATTTGATCTAATCCCATTTTCTTTCGCTCCTTTATAACTGTGATTTACTTATGAAATTTTTATTTAAGGCAAAAATATCTCATAAAGTATACCTAATGGTTTGCTTCAAGCAAACCATTAGGTAAAAAATAAAGTCGTCTTATACTGACTCCTTTAAAATTTCTTCAGTGTTTACATTTAACAATTTTGCTATTTTAACCAACTTTGTAATGCTTGGCTGTCTGTTACCCAATTCCAAATTGCAGTAGATTGATTTGTTTCGATAACCAACATTTTCAGCAACATAACTCTGACTAAATCCAAGCTGTGTTCGTAAGGCTTTAACTTTTTCGGTATCAAGTACCATCATTTTTTATCACCTTCATCTTGTTTGTTAATTTGATTATATATTAAAGGTTTGCTTCAAGCAACCTTTTATTCAAAAAATTTTAGTTGTCTTGTAGCAAACCTTTTTGTTACATTCTATATAGGGAATTCATTGACTGAACTCAATGAATTTTTAGGGGAGGATTTACTAATGAGCGAAAATATAATTGGTATTAGAATTAAAGAGATACGAGTAGAGCTTCTTAAAATGAGTCAACTTGAATTCGCAGAAGCTATAAAAGCTAAAAAATCAATGATTTCTTTATATGAAAATGGTCATAGAAACCCATCTAGAGAGACCGTTGAAAAGATGTCTCGTATATCCGGAGTGTCAGCAGACTACATCATGGGGATTTCTGAATATAAAAATTTAAATTCAACAGATTCGAAATCAATAAAAGATGACCTCAAAGAAATAATGCAACAGATAAATGACCTGAATCCGAAGAAACGTGAAGAAATAATTAATATGATCAAAAATGAGTTATAAGAAAAAAGCGATAGATAGCTTAATTGCTAACCATCGCTTTTTTTATTTTATTCAGCTTTTCTAAAGCTTCTTTATCACCTTGATAAACCTTTTTTAATAATGATTCCATTCTCTTTTCAACAATAATCATTTCTGATTTTCCTTTTGTTAGATGCCCCATATAACCCTTCCCCCATCACCCTTAATTATTCAAAAATGCCAAAATGAAGAAAATGAATAATCTCCTAAACGTACGAAATGCCATCGCATCTTTAGATGCAATGGCATTTTTAAATCATTTATTATCCTAAAGTGCCTGGGTCCATTCTCATCATTTGTACTTCTTTTACTTTTTCAGTGGCTTGATTATCTTTAATTGATACCGAACTAACAGATAACACTGATAATGTAAGCGTACATGCAATAACTAAACTAGCTACTATTTTTTTCATTCTCATTGTCCCTCACTTTAAGATATCAAAGATTTTTATGTAGAATAAATTGCCGTCTTTTAAGAATCGATGATATGCTTTTCTGCGCAATACTTCATCCTTTGTTGCTATTGATAAATAAAAGTCTTGAATTGCAGTTCGATTATCAATTTGATGTAAAATTGCAGAAGCTTTACTATTCTTATTCTGACGAATATACTGTAACGCCCTTTCAGCGTTATGATGTATATATTCTGATTTTACGGGAAAATTATGAATAATACAACAAAAAGAGATGGTATTTTCCACTAATTTTCTTTTAAGTAATGATTTGTTATTTTTTATTTTTTTCAATTCTACAAGTGAAAGCTCAAAATAATACAATGCTTTATCAGGGTCGCAGAAAATATAACTTTCCGCAAATATACTTAATGCTGTAGCTTTTAATAGACTTGGAACCCCTTCTTCTTCTAGCACTTTTTTTAATAATTCTCTAGCCATACCTACTTCATCCTGCATTAAATACGCATATGAGCATATTATGTTTAACTCTACCTCATTTAAGGTTCTTTCCAAACCTTTTGGCATATCATTTATTTTATCTTGTATCATCCCTTGTAACACTGTTAAAACATTGTATGCTCCTAAATCAAAATAACCATATATACTTAGGGTGTTCACAAGTATGCTCACCCCTGGTTTATTTAAATTGACTTTTGTGCGTAACTCTTCTATTTCTTTAAGAAATTCTCCTGACCTTAATAAACCAGTTTGTCTTTCTAAACAAACGCGAAAAATCTCTTTATAATTATTAGTAACTGATTGTTTATACTCTTTCCCAATAAGATCATGCAGTAATTCTGTATAACCTGATAAATATAAGTAATACATAGCAAGCCGTACATCAGCTTCTTTATCAGTACACTTTAAAAATTCCTGAACCACTTCCATTTTCTTCTCTTCAGAATCAAGTCCACCCAAGATTTTCATTAGTTTTGTGAAAGTCATAGGAACTTTCCCATTCAATGTTTTCCATAAATTTGACTGCGATAAATTTGTTATTTTTGATAATTTCGCTGAATTCAAATCATCACTTGAAACAATACCTCCAAAGCCAATTGCCTTATTCATACTAACGCCTCCTTGAACGCGAGACACCTACCCGAATTTTCTCAATAGAAAAACTGTACCATAGGGGATTTCTTTTGGAATATTATGTTATACTTGGGCTGACTCATGGCAAAAGTTTTCCCTATCCGTATTAGGGAACAGCGAAAGAGTGGCTGCACACTACTTTTGCTGCGCTATGGGTCTTTTTTGTTCTTATTTTTCACTTAAAATAAGTTTATCACAAGATTTAGAATCTTCATTCCACTTAAAGTCAATTCATGTTGAGAAAGTTTTTTCGAAAAGTCTATGCCCCAAAACTATTAGCAAGTATATTAATTGTAACCTATACTCTGACAGTAAACGTCAAACATTTGCCGTTTACAATTTGTAAAAGAATCTATGAGTGTAGACCTTAACATTATAGGTAAGGGCGTTATCTTAGGCGTTATAACTGTAGGAATTGATTTGAAAGACGAAGTTCAAGATTGGTTACTTAAAAAATAAATTTCTGTAAATCAAAAGCACAGTAGCATTAAGCACTGTGCTTTTTTCTCTCTTTATATTCCCGTTCCTGGATCGGCATATCCTGCACCACCTCCAGGACCTGCTTCATTATTCTTTTGAGCGTAGTTCCATCCGCCTGGATCTTTTGTATATGTATTTCTCATGATTTCTTCCCTCCTTCCTAATTTGAATCTGCAATTATTTTAGCTCATACGTTCTGCATCTGTAAATTAACTATTTTGGTATTTTGTAGGAGTATATACTTCCATTGATAAATTAAATATATTAATATATTTATAAAACGATTATAAGGAGTATATTATATGAATCAAATTGACTTTAGTTCTATACAATCACCAGTTAATCACCTTGCTATGCAGGCGGCTATTATGGTTGTTATCATGATAATTACCAGTAGCTTAGTTTACTACACACTGTTAAAAATCCATGCTCCTAAACAGTTAGCTAGTGTGATTGCGACAATGTGTACTATGGCAGCTGCATATAAGACGATTTTAATTTTATTTCCATGAGTATAAAAAAGAGAGCTCATAGCCCTCTTTTTTATACTCATGTTTCTGGATTTGAAGATAACGGACTTCCACCTGTGCCACCTGGATCAAAAATCACTTTCCATCCTCCTGGATCAGTTACTCTGTGACCACCAGGGTCCTTCGTGAATTCTCCCATGTTCTCCCCTCCTTTTATCTGAATCTACTAATATTCTACTATTATTTAACATCGACTGACAATCATATCCTATAACTGAATTTGTTCATATATGGTAAAATGTATCCATCGCTGATATGTCCAACTTTGTAATTTTCATAGCAGCAAAATTACAACTAGACTTATACACCATGATTCAAAACAAAATGAAGGAGTGTTTTAAGTGAAAGGACATATTCGAAAAAGAGGAAATAAATATTGTATTGTGGTCGACATTGGACCTGATCCAGAGACAGGAAAAAGAAGACAGAAGTGGTTCTCTGGTTATAAGACAAAAAAAGAAGCTGAAAAAGATGTAGCGAAAAAGATTACGGAATTAAATGAAGGAACTTTTATAGAACCATCTAAAGTTACGTTAAAGGAATACCTAAACCATTGGCTAGAAATTAAAAGTATGAGTATAGAAAGGAGTACCTTTGTCGGCTATAGGGCATTTATCAACCAACATGTTATACCTAGCATTGGAATGGTCACACTCCATAAATTAAATGTTATGCACATTCAAAAATGCTATAAAACTGCGATAGATAAAGGTATTGCAAACAATTCTATTCTGCTTATGCATAGAATATTAAAAAGCGCTTTAAATCTAGCTGTAAAACAAAATATTATTTCTCGAAATCCAGCTACTTTTGCAGAGATACCGAAAAAAGAAAGAACCTCTATCCAAACTTGGACAGAGGAAGAAGTAAAAAAGTTTCTTTTGCATTCACAAGAATCACGATATCACATTGGGTATCTACTTGCAATAACTACAGGTATGCGTATGGGAGAAGTTCTAGGCTTACGATGGCAGGACGTTGATTTTGAAAAACACACTGTTACAATAAACCAAACATCTGGCCATGACAATAAAATCAAAAAAACAGCAAAAACAAATTCATCAAAGCGTACTATTCCTGTACCTAAAGAAACTATAGAATCCTTAAAAAGACATAAGCTTTTAATTAATAAAGAGAAATTAAGGTTTGGCTCTGCTTATCAGGATCAAGATTTAATTAATTGTAATGAGTTTGGAAGAATAATAAAAAAAGCCCATTTCAGAAAAAGCTTCATTAGAGATACACACAAAGCGGGTATAAAAGAAATTAAATTCCATGATTTAAGACATACACACGCTACCCTACTATTGAAACAAGGAGTTAACCCTAAAATTATCAGTGAGCGATTAGGTCATACAGACATTTCAATGACATTAAGTGTGTATTCGCATATTTTACCGAATATGCAAGAAGAAGCTGTTAAAAACTTCGGTAAAAGCATCTTTGGATAACTTATGTTTGCAAAATGTTTGCATTTTATAAAAATAAGTCAAACAAACGTTGTTATATCAAGGTTTGTTTGACCCAACATCTTATATTCTTGATAAAACCTCCGAATGCCTATTGAAACATTTAATAATGGAATATTCTCGCCTCCGCGCGTTATACATTCGAACCGATATACGTAGGCGAAATAATCTTGTGTTTTTTCATCTTTAATAGGCTCTGACATAGCCTCACAAATATTTTGTGATCTAAGTGGAGAAAAGTATATATCTTCTTCGTTTATGTTTTCTAATTGTACGGGACTCTCACAAAAAATATGTGAAATTAAAGCGGGCACCCATTTAGAATATGTTTCATTATCATGTAGTACTGTTAAATTAGAAATTAAATCGTAATGCCATTCATATTTTGGCGATTCTATTAATTTATTAGGTTTCCAATCATGAATAATCTCATACCAACTTTGAAAAATATAATCGAGTTGTTCTTTTCTAATAGGTTCTTTCGATACAATCCACGGTGTATTTTCATTTAATACATATGGATTATGCTGAATAAATAATATATCAGAAAACATATCATATAATCTTTCATTCAATCGTTTCAACTTACTCGTTAATAAAAATGTTTTATAATGTATTTCTACAATATCGAGCCATTCAATAGGGAAATATATAAATGATACGCTTTCGTTTAATAGAGGTTCTACTATATTATCAAATGTTAACAACTTTAATTTTTCCATAAAATGATTACTTCCTTTCTTCATTTATCTTGATCATCAAAAACTAGAAAAACAGTTACTTAATCTAATCAATTTAAACCAAGTATTTAAAAGAAAAGTAAAAACTATTTATCCAAATAAAACATTACCAAAACGACTCTTTTAAAAATTAAAAGTAGTTATCATATACAGCACCTCCTAAATCATTATTTTTATACATACGAATTATACAATATATATAATGTATTGTATTTATCATTTACAATAACTTTACAATAAAACTAAAAAAGAACACCTTAAGTCGATGCTCTCCTTTCAAATATCAACCATTATGTAATTGAACATATAGATAACATTAATCCTGCAAATGAAATTGCTCCTATTAAACCTATTACAAATCCTGTTAAACAAATACAATCGGCTAGACAAATGGAAGACTGCGATAATGGAACAAATGACCTACTTGTACTCGATCCATATTTTTTTATTTTTTCATAATTCATATCTAACATGAAATGTAGACATGTTACACCATCCTCAATAGTATGTAGAGATTCTTTTTCTAATCGCTCCAATAATTTACTATTAAAAGCAACTGGAAGAGGATACAGCTTATCTAATTTCATATTTTGATAAATTAATTCTAAACGAGATAATAGATTATTTTTCTTTTTTTCAGATGTTACTGTACATTTCATGTTATTAAGTTCATTTAATAACATTGTCAATTCATCTCTTTTTCCGTATAAATCTTTAGCTATTTTTCTCTTTATTTTGTACGAATGGATAATAGATTTAAATTCAATCATTTTAATACACTTCCTAATTAAATATTATTTACCCATTATTCTATAGATAAACAGTACTTTTTAATCCTATTTAAAATACACTCAAACATCTTAATTTACTATCGATTAACATTACATTAAACTTACACAGTTGTAATAATTTCATGAGCTACACACTAACTAAAAGAAGTCAATCCTTAAATTAGACATACATTTGATGGTAAAACTATAAGAAAAAAGCAACGATTAGATTTTAAATCTAGTCATTGCTTTATCTATCTCATCTTGATTTACACCTATATATCTTATTGTTCCCCTTTCGTTTGAATGACTGAATATTTCCATTAACGATGGCTATATTCTTTGTCGGCATGTACATGTATAAAGCTAATGTTTTTTAATTAATAAATGTAGTCAATATTCATATGTTACAATAGTACCAGTAGTATCAGAAGTACCATTAAAACAATTAGAGCAACCACCACAACCGCCACAGCCACCACAACCGCCACAACCAAAACAACCGAAGCAACCAATACAACGGAATCCACCACAACGGAATCCACCACAACGACCGCCACAACCACCGCAACGACCGCCACAACCACCACAGCGACGAGCAGCATCTTCAAAATAGTAATATGGATATTGGTTTTGCTGGTCCCAATACACAATATTTCCAGACCGGTAATCATTAAGGCTTAACGCTTGTAATTCTTGTTGAAACTTATTCATTTTCATGACCTCCGTTTATAAAATACAACCCTATCAATGCTGTCCTATATTTCTGATCGTTAAATCTAAGTAAAAATAGCGCTATAAACTAAGTTCAATACATACACCAACAAAGTATGACTTATCACTAGATGATGCACCTTGTTCATATACCTATTTTTACTATGGGCTCATTTTTATAAATAGAAATTATAAAATGTGAATTCTAGCATCATATCTTCATGCTTACTAATTTCAATTCATTTCTCAATAACCATGATGCCGTATCCTATGTATTCCCGTCTGCCGCTTAGATTTTTCTGTACTGTAAATACCTCTCGTTATAACACTCCCATATACTTACTGAGCGTACCATCTGATATTCCTAACCTTTTATATACTTCACACTAGCAGAATAAAAAATCTCGTCCGTCGTATCATCAAAAAAACTACTAGTTACGGAATTCAATGACGGTGAAGAAATTCCTACAAAAAAAGCCCTGATTAGGGCTTTTCATTCTACTTTTCCAGCAAGCTCTCCATGAAATTGCTAATTAAAAAAATTGAAAAAAGACGCACTTAGATTGATGCGTCTTTTTGTGATACCTCTTTTGTGAAATCATATAAAGCAATTGCGCCTAAAAGAACAAGTATACCTTGAGGAACATCTATCAAAATAGTTTTCCAAATTTCTGGAACTACCCATTTAATATTTGCTGCTGTTTCAAGATATGTTTGAAAATAACTAATCGTAAAATTAATTATCCCTAAAAATACAAACAACGATAGACCAAATCGAATTAATTTCTTATTTGTAAACATGTAACACCTCTCAAAATTCATTGGATATTCCTACTTTTGCTTCTTTTTCATTTATGCATCTATATATTTAATTTTAACACATCAAGAACTCCAAAAGATACAATATGCATATTTACATATTGTATTAACAGCATTCCATAATGATTTAGAAATTCCTGCAAGAAAAAACAACTCCGTTACAGTTAACAGAGCCGATTTCTTTCTTGTTTAACTTCAAACCACCAATCTTTACGTTCAAGGTAGAATTTCATTCCATTACGTTGTGCATCTGAAGTTGGAGCAGTAACGAAGTTTGATTGTAAAATAAAAGTCGCAGAAGTTTATCCAGTTAATGCGTAGAAAATTAAATTAACTAACTTATCGATATGCCATTTTGCTATATCCGCAGCACTATCGACTTTACGCAAATCTGACAAGAAAAAATATATAGATAGGTATTATCCATACCTATCTATAACATTACTTCCATTCTTTATCCGATTACATCTTTTACTTCTGTATTCACTGGCCACTTTTCTAAAGTATAAGCCATTTCCCAAAATGAATATTCATATTGACTGCTAATAATGAAATGCTGTTTCATTCGCTTACGGTCAGACTCTGTTACGTTTTCAGCGATAGTATCTAATCTTGTAATTTGCTCTTCAACTAGCGTACGGAACCAATCAGATCCATAAGCAGAAATCCATTCGTTATAAATTGGTTCTTCTGGCTGACACTCTTTTAAACGCTCACCAATTTCATAATACAACCAATAGCAAGGTAAAATTGCTGCAATGATATCGCCTAAATGTCCTTCATACGCAGCACGATACATATGTGAAGTATAAGCGTATGCAGTTGGAGCAGGGATAAAACTATCTTTTTCTTCTTGAGTTATCCCTAGTTTCTTCGCAAAATTCTCATGTAAAGATAATTCCGCCTCGTATGTATTTTGAGCATGATGTGCCATACGAGCTGTCGTTTCTAATTCCAGTGCTTTTGCAGCTCCTAAAGTTTGTACTCTAGCAAAATGACTCAAATAATATGAATCTTGCAGCACATAATAGCGAAAACTAGCTAAATCTAACGTTCCTTCACCAAGTTGTTTTACAAAAGGGTGATGAAAACTAGCTTCCCAAATTGAATCTACTTCTTGACGTAATGATTGTGAAAATTTCATTTAAATCCCTCCCATAATGTATAAAATTTAAGTATTTACCCACAATTATTAAATCTGTAAAATAAAAAAACTTTCTTTACAGGCGTAAAGAAAGTGAAATTGACAGTATTTATTCATGAAATAGCAATGTCTTTCCCACTTCCCTACGCTGGCATTAACCAGATCAGGTACTAAGAGTCTCAAATTCCCATTTGATCTCAGCCTATAATAGGCCCCCCTAGTGGATAAATATTTAATTTTCGTATTGTATTCATCATAACATACTTCATGTTACTGTCAAAAGTATTCATGATACTGCTACTTAAAACCCTTCTTCTTCCCTTACTCTTAATGAAGTTTCAATAATCATATCTAATAGTTTGCTATAATTAATTCCCGCTGCATCTGCACTTTTTGGTAATAGACTTGCTTGTGTCATCCCTGGTAATGTATTAACCTCCATTACATATGGAATACCGTCTTTCACCATCATATCAACCCTTGCATAAACACTACATTTTAATGCTTTATAGCAAGCCAGTGACGCTTCGTTTACACGTTCTTTCAATTCAGCTGGAAGTTCAATAACTTCTTCAATAGTACCAGCATCATCATATTTCGCATTGTAATCAAAGAACTCCGCCGCATGTCGAATTGAAATGATGGGTAACTGTTTTCCATCAAAAATGGAACATGTAATCTCGTCACCTTTTATATACTTCTCTATTACTACTTCAGAATCCCATTCGAACACAGTTTCCAGCATTGAAATTAATTCGTCTTTATCATATACAATCTTTACCCCGACACTCGAGCCACCAGAGTTTGGTTTTACCACTAACGGAAATCCTAACTTATCTAATTCATCAAGATTTAGATCCTCCATTTTTGTAAGTTCAATCCAATCTGGTGTTTCTATTCCTTCATAACGTAAAATCTTTTTCGAAATGTTTTTGTCCATACATATACCGCTAGATAACATATTGCTCCCGCTATAAGGAATACCTAAACTTTCAAGCGTTCCTTGAACAGTCCCATCTTCTCCGTATTTTCCGTGTAATGCAAGCAGCGCAAAATCAATGTCTTTCGCTTTTTCGATTAAATCCATTTTTTCGTTTAACGTAATTGGAACAATGTCATACTTACTTTTATCTAAATGTGCAATCATTTCATTTCCAGTCATAATTGATACTTGTTTTTCAGAGGATACTCCTCCCATAATAACGCCAATTCTCATTTCCTCAACTCCAAATTTCATTTTTTATTGTATCACCGATTATTTTGATTCCCCGAACAATTTCTTCTTCTTTCAAACGTGAAAATCCTAATCGAAAAGTGTTCGTTCCTTCTCCATTAGAATAAAAAACATCTCCAGGAGAAAATGTAACCCCCTGCTCATAACACTTTTGCAAAAGAGTACGGGCATGAATTTTTTCTTCTAACTCTATAAATAAATGAAGTCCACCATCACCGGTCATTCTTTGAAACGGAATGTACTCGTTACACGCCCTAACAGCTAACTCATATTTTTTCTTATAAACAGATCTTGCCTTTTTTAAATATTTTTCAAAATATCCTTCATGTAAATATTGAAACAGAACAGCTTGATCTAAAGTAGATGTGTGAATTGTTCTTGCTCTTTTTACACTTTCTAAATAATGAATCAGTTCTTTATCTGCAATGATCCAGCCTACACGTAAACCAGGGAAAAGTACCTTTGAAAAGCTACTAATATAAATCACATTATTACCAGCGCCAGCAAAAGTTAATAATGGTGCTAAATGTGATCCTGAATAACGTAGCTCTTCATTAAATCCATCTTCTATAATAGGAATCTTATATTTTGAAAATAATCTCATCAGTTCCGTTCTTTTCTCCGAACTCGTAACAATGCCGGTTGGATTATGATAGGAAGGAATTAAATACGCAAAATCAAACTCTTTTTCACGCAAGCTTTTTTCAACTTCGTTCGTATCAATGCCATCTTCATTCATATTAATTCCATGCACTTCAAGTCCATGTAAACGGAAAAGCTTTAGTGCAGCATGATGAGTCGGATTCTCACAAATAACCCGCCCTGACTTCTTCGATAACGAGGATAGTACAATGTCTAATCCTTCTGTAAATCCATTTGTAATTAAAATATCTTTATTTGAAATATCTACACCTTTCATTTCCATATAATGAAGTAGATAATTCATTAGCGGTCTATACCCTTTTGCGTAACCGTAGTTTAATACGACATCACCTTCAATGGACATACGAGTAAGAAAAGCTCTTTTGAAATTTTCCACATCAAATAGCTTTTCATCTGGAGCGATGCTGTTAAAAACAATCATTCCTTTTTCCCAGCGAACACCATGTTTCATTAAATCTAATTCATCCGCTAATAAGGTAACTGTATTAAGTTTATTTTTCCAATCTATTTCAACAGACGAAGTGTTTGAAATATCAACCTTCGCAACAAAATTCCCTTTTCCTTTAACTGCATAAATGAGTCCTTCTTGCTCTAAATCTGCATAGGCAGCGAGTACAGTATTTCTGCTCACACTTAATAATTCACTTAGTTCCCTCGTTGAAGGTATTTTTTGTTCCCCGAGCAAGTGCCCTTTCATAATCATCTTTTTTAAATAATCTTTCAATTGAATATAAACGGGACGATCTTTGACAACTTTAAAATCTTTAAACAAATCCTTACCCCCTGCAATTATTTTTGCATATTAATTTCATTCTCAAAAGGTCCACTACATATGTATTTTTTATTAAGGGCGGTACGGTTTTATAAAGTGAAACTTTAATCAATGGTGATTCGTCCCGACCATTGATTATTACCCTTCACCAATTGATAATTTTACTACCCGTTAATACGTGACAAATCTTTACGATATAAGTTAATTATATCTTTTAAAGCTGCTGCTGCGGCTCCGCGTGGATTAGAAGCACCACCAATTGTAGTAACTTGTCCCATCGTATCTGTAAAGAACGTAATCCCTTTTTCTGTCCCATTTACATTTGCTAGCGGATGATCTTTATCTATTTCGTGTGGTTCCACATGAAGAGCCACTTTACCATCCTTATCCTTATATGCTGAAGCTATTAATTTAATATATTTATTATGTTCTTTAGCTTTTCGAATTTGTTGTTTTGTAACCTGTTCGATTCCTTTTATATGTATATCGGCAAGTGTATTCTCTGTTCCCATTAAACTGTTTGTCAAAAGTATCAATTTACACGCACTATCAGAACCACTTACATCTAATATTGCGTTCGTTTCAGCAATTCCTTTACTTTGTGCTTCTTTCAGTGCTTCTTCAAACGTAATATCCTCCTCATTCATTTTCGAAAGAATATAATTTGTAGTCCCGTTTAATATTCCTTCTATTTTTTCAATATGGCAACCAGCTAAACTAAATTGACCAATATCAAGCGTCGGTAATGCGGCCGCAGTTGCACCACTATATCGAATTCGTACATTTGCGATTTTTGCCGCTTCATTTATTTCTCTCCAGTTTGTAACGAGTGCGCCTTTTGAAATTGCTACTATATCCATTTGTTTCTCAATCGCTTGTTTTATATATTGTTTCCCTGGATTTCCATCTTTAAGATTTGTAATGGTTGATTCTACTAGTACAGTACCACTTATGTTATCTGTCGCTCGTTCCTCCGGATAATGTTCAATATATTCTTCAATTGCAGCGCTACCGCCACCATACTTTAATAAATGATGAATAGACAAACCTTCCTCATTATGTATTGCAATATTTCTACCTAATACGCCGCTTACAACTAACTCTATTCCATATGCTTCATATATATATGAATATTTTTCATTTAATAATTTTATAAACTCTCTTCCTACTGTTCCATATCCTGATAATACAACTTTAATTTTCATAATATCCCCCCATTTTTTCTACCATATCCCTCTTTCAATATAATATAAAGCGCCCTCGAATTCCATCGAGAGCGCTTTATTATTACCTATTTTGGTAAACGTGATAGCTTTTCTGCAATTGTTCTATAAAACTCTTGAATACTAGAAAAACCTAACGTGTCTGAAACACTAAGTCCTACCATATCGAGATGATCCCAATTTGTTTTCGTTTCGATATGATTCCATTTTCCAATCTGTAAAGGCTCATTACTATTTACAGTAGCATTAGATGATGGTGCAATCATAGAATTTGTATTTACTACACCATCATTTTGCCACCAAGAAGTATCAATTAATGGACGATTTTCTTCATATCTTGCATAGGACCCTAAGAAAAATGCATTCCCCATTAACACTTTATTCATTGTTATATGAGGCAAATGTAAACCTGTTATAGGCGCCGCTTGTGATGCATGTCCACTATAAGATAAGTAGTACACATCTGATTGCGTCTTTACCCAATTATTGAGCTCCTTTGCACCATCTGTACTTAAATCCCATTGACTTATATCCTTTGTATTTTTCCAAAGTGAACTATTTAGGATGCGATCAGTATATTGGAAAAAAGACTCTCCAGTATTCTTCTTTATACCCCATTGATCCAATTTAAAATCATATAACGATAAATTATTGTTTCCTCCAAAACTTGCAGCTGTAATGAGTAAATCTTTGACGAACGGCAGTAGAAGACTACCATCCGCAAGTGTTGTCCCATTGTGAGGAGTTGCTAATGTTGTAACACTATGAACATATGATTTCTCGCCTTCAAATAGTGGTGATATATTCGTGTTCGGATGATTGTTTACATAATTTTTTTCTTCAAAACTGCCTTCTTTTAATAGCTGTACTAATGTTCTAATCGTTTGTCCACCCATGCTATGCCCAACTAAATGAACTTTATTTGTTTCACTCCAATTTGGTGCAAAACCACTATAAGTTCTGCCAAAACGATTATGTCCATGTTTCTCAGCATGTGCGGCACCATAGTCTACTGTACCACCGTTTATTTGCGCATATAATTCACATGCACGATCCCAGTTACTAGAAACAGGTCCAACTGCAGCAGTATGTACTGTATAACCATTTCTTTTTAAATCTTCTTGTATATCATGAACACCACCCCAATATTTAACCCCTAACATTTCCTCTCTACCCCACCCAGCAAATCCATTCACTAATATGATAGGATAATTATTTTGTTGTCTCTTTTCAGCGTGAGTTGTTTTTGCTGCGAATAAAAGCACAGTCCCTATTGCGAATAAACATATTTTTAAAAATAATTTCCCCATGCTTCCTCCCCCTAATAAAACGTTTACATTTTTCTGTAAATAAGATATACATATTTAGTTTATAACTTAAACATAATGTAAAGTATTTTATATACATTGTATATATAGAAAACATACACAAATGTTGATAAATATTAATTCAAGTGAACATTTACTTTTTACAATATAACTTGTAAATCCGATTATTTGAATTTATAATTAGATTTAGTTTCTTCATGTTAAATGGATTTAAAAATCATAAGAAAACTAATTTCATTACTTAAGAAGGAGGAAAAGTCATGCAAATCGAATTAAATATTCATACATTATCTCAACCTACTAAAATAACTCCATCTAATCTTGAGCGTAATACTATCCCTTCTACTAAACTTGAAGTTAAAAAATTAAATGATCCTATCAAATTTGATATTCGTTCATCTGAAAAAGAAATGAAACAACCTGAGCATAAATTTAACGAATTAGATTTATGGAAGACGTTAAAGGATAAAGGTGTTCCTTTATGGATCATCCTTGAAATGCTACAAAAAGTCCGTAAAGAAAAAGAAGCTCAAAATAATTCAGTTCAACATTCAAATGCGATTGAAGAAACGCATGAGACTCGATTAAATGAAGTAATGTAATATATGTTATATGAATGGCCTATACACTAAAAAGAGTTCGAGGTTGATAAAGTTTCTATCAGCCTCGAACTCTTTTTTAAGGTTTTTCTTCAATCGTTACAAACTGAAAAGATAGTTCTTCTTCCAAACCTTTAATTAGCTTTTTTACTTTGACATTTTCATTAACCAAGGTATTATCTGTCGACATTTTAGGCTTTTCGTCACCTAGTGATTGTTTCAAATGAAGAAGGTGCATTTTCGTTTCATTTGCCTTTATTTCTTTATACACACTATTTTTTGATACCATTACATACCATTGCGTTGGATATTTACGAGTGTTACCTATCCAAGCGTCACTATCGTATGAAACAGGAATCTCTTTTCCTTCTAATTCAATACTTTTCATACTCTTTTCATCTTCATGTGTAAACAACAGCGAGCCCTCTTTCGGGAATTTCGGTAACTTATCTATTAGTTTTAAATTGGATCCATTATCTCGTTTACGAAAAACATTTGCTTTAATCATCGCTTGTGCTGTGGATTCATTTAAAATTAATACCTGTCCATTCCCATATTTACTTTTTTTCACAGAAAACACTTCATTTTCTTTCGTAATTTCTTGATAACGACTAATAATTGGTGAAGCTTTATTTTCATCCCCAATGATTATTAAACCGTTTGCAGGAAATGAATTCTCCTTTTTAGAACATGCACTAAAACTTATTAAAAATAGTATCGTTAACATAAAAATAGTTAAAGTTCTTTTCATCGCGTTTCCTTTCATCATACAGTTCATTTTTTCACATATTTTTGTGTAATCTTACAAGCTAATATACTCTATTGCTCCATAACCTTATACAGCTTTTGCAGGTAACGCCAACGGGTTATAAAGAAATATAATACCTGTATACATATAAATGAAATTAAAATAACGATAGAACTATTTAAAATAGAAAAGTCTACTAATTGTTGTAATGCCATATAAGCGACTATAGTATGAATTACTGCAACAATAATTGGTAAGAAGAACATTAATACTAACTGTCTCGTTACAACCTTTTTTAATTCCCGTTTACTTAATCCCATTTTCGAAATCATTTTATATTGCTGTTGATCACGATCCAAATCTGTATATAATCTGAAATATATAAAACTAGCGGCAAATGTAAAGAAGACGATTCCGACTAAAACACTTGCCATAAGTAATAACCCATTCGTTTGTTTTGCACTTAGCAACTCGATTGTTAAAGCTCTAAATTCGAAATGTGTGTCTCTTGGATCTTTATCGAATATATTATTTAATTGGTTTGAAATCTCTTTCGTTTTCATCCAATCGTCTACAACAAATCCGTAAGTACGAAATGGACTGTCTTGATTAACTGGGTCACTAATAAGAGGTATTCCATCATATACCTGATCTTGAACAGCGATATAAATAGTTCTAGAATCATGTGGTAAAACTAAATTTTCTACAGCTTTTTTCACATGAAATGTCTTTGTCCAGTCACCTTGAATGACTTCTATATTCTTTTTATACTCGCCATTTTTAAATTCTTGTTTTTGTGATACAACTCCAGGAATTAATATAATTTCATCTTCTTTTTCAATCGTTTCTTGTTGATACCCAAGTGCTTTTGCAAGATCGTTATATTCACTTAATTTCATTATATTCACGTTACTTTCTGTGTATATATATGAAGATGAAGCCATTCGATACGGAATATTAGCATCAGAAAGGTGTTTTTTTATAATAGAAAGATTTTTATTTAATACTTTGTCGTTTTCAAAACTTCCATACAAAAAGGTATACGGATTTGTCATCCTTACCAAATCCCTATTTCCAATTGCAGCTGTTGTACCAATCGCTGTAAATGCAACTGCTGAAACAATAGATACTATAAAAAACATCGTTGCATTATCTTTCATACGGTAAATTAATTCAGAAAATGTTAATATATTTGTTCTCTTTAAAAAGAAAGATTCACTCTTTTTCGCAAGATGCAATATATAAACGCTACACTGTGTATATAAAAAGTACGTTCCTATAATTACTAGGATCACACCTATTCCAAGTGTAATAAAATTGGAACTTGGGATGAAACGAAATACTGAAAAATATCCATATCCTATACTAATTAAAGAAAATAGTGATAATAAAATTGAAGATTTCGGTTCAGGTTTTGGCTTTTCCTCCGCTTGAATAAGTTCCACAAGTTCTGTTACTTTTACCATTTTAAATGTAAAAAGTGAAACGATTAAAAACAAGAAAAGGAATGTGATAACTGTTAAAAATACAGCCTGCACTGGTATATAAAAAGGTAAACCATTATTAATCATTAATACACTTGCGCTTATCAATAAGACTAGTTTAGAAAATATGAGTCCAATGAAAATCCCTATACAAATTGAACCAAGTCCAATTAACATATTTTCAATTAACAATAACTTCTTAAGTTGTCTCATTGACATACCTTGCATCATTAATATGCCAAATTCTTTCTTACGCGTTTTTAAAAATGAACTCACTGAATATAGAATGAAGAAAAATGAAAATACAAAAATCAAGCCTTGCGAAACTGAAAATCCCAATGTACCGTATGCACTTATTGTTGCACTTGTCGATTTTAATTCCCCTTGTAAATCAGGGTGAAATAATAAAAGAGCATACGTGAAGAAAATCATAATAGAAAATGCACTACTCAAAAAATGAGCTGCATATGTACGCTTATTACGAAAAATATTATTAAATGCGAACTGACGAAAAGTCATGCCTTTTCCCTCCTAACAAAGAAAGGACATCCATAATTTTTTGATAAAACGCTTGCCTGCTTTCGCCACAATAAATTTCATTATATAGTTGACCATCTTTAATAAAAATTACTCTGCTGCAAAAGCTCGCTGCATACGGATCATGTGTCACTAACATCATCGTTGCTTTTTCTTCTTTATTAAGCGTATCGAGCATCTCCATTACATCATTTGAAGATTTAGAATCCAAGTTCCCTGTTGGCTCATCCGCAAGTAATAATTGCGGCTTATGAACAATCGCACGAGCGATTGCTGTTCGCTGAGCTTGCCCTCCAGATATTTCAAACGTCCTTTTACTTAATATATCTGTAATATTTAATTTCTCAGCAATCTCTTCCACTCGTTTGTTCATTTCTTGCACAGAAACACCATCTAAAGTCATCGGTAATAAAATGTTTTCTTTTACAGTAAGTGTGCTAAGAAGATTAAATGATTGAAAAACAAATCCTAATTGTTTTCTGCGGAATAACGCTAATTCTTCTGATGATAATTGAAAAGGATTTGTGCCATTAATTAAAATTTCTCCCGATGATGGAGAATCAATAGTAGATACCATATTTAATAACGTTGTTTTCCCGCTACCTGATGGACCCATAATTCCTACGAATTCACCTTCTTGAATTGATAAATCAATATCTACTAATGCTTTATAAGGTACTTTCCCTTTATATACTTTACTAATACTTTTTGCATGTAAAATTTCCATGTATATTCTCCCTTCATTTCCACTGCTCACAATAAAGTGTAAATGAATTGTCTTATAGCTCATATTGATTCATCTTTCATTTATCTTACACGTTTGTAAGATTTCTAAAAAAACTGATAATAAACCTATTCTCAATCTATAAACAAAGCATATCTATCTTATAATATTTGCATATTGGTTTAAATTACAATTCTATTTTCTAATATTTATTTTATTAATAACAAAAGACCGATTTTTTATCGGTCTTTTTATTTTCAAATATTATATTTTTAACTATTGCATTATTTGAAGCATATTTGAGTTACCCATTAAATACTATTTCACTTGATAATACCCTCTGCAAAAAAATGAGTTCTTCGGTTTCATTGCAATCAAAAATGAATTGTAAATATCTGAGGCGGAAATGAATGTGTTTATCCAACATATAAATAATAAAATTGATTTAATATTTCCTGATGCAAAGAAAGACATCATGGCAGGAACTACCGATAATGCAATAACAGGAAAGCTCATAAAGACCCAAAATCTAATTTTGGATAAGGTTGCATTTGTATTTAGCCAAAAGAATATCCCACTAAATGTTAAGCTAATATCTCCTTTTTTACTTATTACTAAAATGTGTAGACATTCGTGAATGATGAAGACTAGGATACCTATTATGATAAGATAGAATATATTAATATGAGTGAAACTTGTTTCAAAAAAATAAGGTATCATAAAAATGATAATCTGAAATAAATATACAAACTTCATATAATGTTTTTGGTACCAATTATTCTGTATAAACGGCGTCCATTCTGAATAATCCATACCTATTTGTGGTAAGTGACGAAACCAAATAATAATATGTGTTCCCCTCCCTCATTTAAACTAATTCCTGGCTTAAAGATTTAATTTAATAGCAATCAACCGTAAGTTTTATATGCAGCTCTTTAATAGACTTAGCTGCATTTTTTGTTGACTAAGACCAAATTCTTCTTTATATCACCCCATTTTTCCCCTTCCATTCTTCTAATTGAGCTTAAAGTAATTCGTTTGTAGTATGATTTGAGTAAGAAATTTGTATTATCATTGATACACGAATTCGACAAAATATTCCAATTCCCTTTTCATAAATGATTTTTTAAACTGGTTATCACATGTACAGCTTGATCTCCCTATTTTGTTGAAAAGCAATTCTATCAAGAATTCCTTACAATTGTACCCTTCATATGTTAACAGGTATAAAATGAATGTAAAAAAGCTTAGAGTTTTAGCTCTAAGCTTTTTAATGATTTCGTTTTAATTCCTTTTACAGAGAAATATTTTCTTTCCATTCAGATTTACTCAATAAATAATGATTATATAGTTGATTTTCTATCTTCTGTTCACTCAAATAAGTAAACCCGCATTTTTTAATGACTTTATTTGATGGTACATTGTTAATTAAAGCGATTGCGTTGAGGACATTTAAATTTGTTTCTTTAAACAAATAGTCAATTAAGCCTTTAGTCGCTTTTGTAGCATAGCCATGATTTTGATGTTCATTTGAGATAGCATACATGATTTCTCTGTTCGGTGCAGGAAGCTCATCTTTCATACCTGTGCAGCACCATCCAACAAATTCATTAGTCGATTTCTTAAATATTCCTAGTTTTAATATATGATCATCTATGTTAGTCGTAGTTGTCACTGCGTCAAGAAATGCTTTGTTTGCTGGTATTTCATCATTTGTAACCCAATTAACCCTTTGTTCTTTCGTTGATTTCCAGTCGGGTAAAAATTTTTCTATTTCTGGTTGATTTGCTATTTTATAAATACTCTCTGCATCTTTGACCGTAAACTCTTGCAAGTATATGTCTCCATAATCTATTCTAAATAACTTAGTCAAACTCTCTTCTCCCATTTTAATCCCCCTTATTTACGTTAAAGCGCCTTGATCTGCTTCGTAAGTTCCATAAACCGTTCATCTAGTTCTTTATATTCTTTGTCTTTAGAAGTTAAAAAGCTTAATTTCCCTAATACTTCTTGTCTTTCTGTTTCTAACGTTAAACGTATCTCTTCAATTTCATCTCTTGTTTTCGTAGATTCTTCGAGCTGCTTTTGTACCGTATTGTTTAAAAATACGAGTTTTGTGTTAGTTGTTTTCTCCAGAAAATATCGATCGTGAGAAACGATAACGAGTGTTCCGTTATACTCAGCTAATGTATTTTCAAGTTGTTCACGCGAAGGTAGATCAAGGTGATTCGTCGGTTCATCTAAAATAAGTACATCTTTTTCATCTAAAATATAAGCCATGAGCTTACATTTTACTCGTTCCCCCATACTCATATGTCGAACCGGCTCTGTCCATTGGGAAGATTCAAATCCTAAATGTTTCATTAAATTTTGAACTTTTCCTCTTTCTTCAAATGTCTCTTTATAAAATAAATCTTCTGGTGTTTTATCAAGTGGTAAATCAAATACTTCTTGTGTTAAATAACCGATGTTTGCTGAAGGTGAAATCCATACTTCTCCTTCAACAGTTTCTGTTCCCATAATCATCTTCAGTAGAGTTGTTTTCCCGCTACCATTTGGTCCAATAATCGCGACCTTCTCACCATGCTGAATTGTAAAATTAACGTTTTCAAATAATATTCGTCTATTAAATTCTTTCCGCAATTGTTTCACTTCTAAGAAACGTTTTCCTACTTTTTTACTCGCTTGTATAGAAAATTCAACTGAATACTCCTCTTTCACACGTTCTACTTTCGTTTTCTCCAGCTCTTTTTCGAGGCGTTTTCGTTTCGATTTAACTTGTGCATCCATTCGCTTCGCCTTTACACGATAAAATTCTTTCACTCCTTCTTGTTTTGTAGACTGCGCATGTGCTTTTTGTGACCATGAACTTAATTCTTTTATATGAGTTTCTACTTGTTCTATCTTTTTTTGTTGTTTTTCATATTCACGCTGCTGCGTCATTCTTTTATGCTCACGTGCTTTCATATAACTTGTATAATTACCGCTATGGTCAATTAATTTCTTATCCTCAATTGACCATATTCTAGTCGCGACAACATCTAAAAAATATCGATCATGCGATACGACGATAACTGTACCTTTCATATTTTTAATTTGCTTAATGAGAAATTCCGTACTCATCTCATCTAAATGATTTGTCGGTTCGTCTAATATTAAGACATTAGGATTTTCAGCAAATCCTTTTGCTAATCGTACTTTTAGCTTTTCGCCACCACTTAAAGTATGAAAGTCGTTCGTTGGCACGCCCCATTTCGCAAGAAGTTCTGCTTCTTTTGCAATCATATCCTTACTAACAAAAGACTCTTTTTCTTGTTCAACATATGCTGTTGTCATATTCATTTGCATCCATTCAACAGTACCTTTTGTCGGTTCAATCTTTCCATTTATTAATTGAAGTAACGTTGATTTACCAGCACCGTTTTTACCAATTAATCCGATAACATCCCCTTGTTTTACTGTCACATTCATTTTCTCTAACAACATATTTTCCTTTATTTCAACATAAACATCATTTAATTTTAATAGTTCTTTCATAATACCGATCCCTTTCATTAAGGGAGAATAAAAAAATCCTCCCAAATAAATTTGGCAGGATTAGTCGTTAAAATATTTATACCCAAATAAGCTATTGCGCAACATAAATAGCGATACCGTTGTTTGGAAATTGGGCAGACTAATCCTATTTTTTAGAAATTGAAATTTATTTCATTTCAACATTTAAAAATAAGATTAGTTAATCATCGTCCACCCATCATTCCTTTCCGTCATTAGTAACCATATTGTACCATGATAGTACTGTATGAGTAAATGCAATTATTTGTGCTGCTAAAAAGATCGCTTTCTTTTAGGTCTATTTATCATTTCTTAACTTCATATTGAACAAGCATAAACTACATTTGTTGTACTACTTCCTTTAGATTTCCCTAGCAGAAAAAATTCTAAGCACCCTCTCTTATATAATTTTTATATAAATTTATGATTAATTATATATTATACATACTACATTTCAGTTCTTATAATAAAGTTATCATTTTTTAGGAGGGATTCTACAATGGAATTTAGCAAACTAGGAAACAGTGGATTAACAGTAAGTAAGATTGCATACGGAAACTGGATAAACCATGGCGGAAAAGTAAATGAAGATACTGCAAATGATTGTGTAAAAGCCGCACTAGATGTCGGAATTACAACGTTCGATACTGCTGATGTTTATTCTGACACGATAGCCGAGGAAGTACTTGGCCGCTCTTTGAAAGGTGTTCGCCGAGAAAGTATAGAACTTTGTACAAAAGTATGCCATCCGACCGGACCAGGAAAAAATGATCGAGGTTTATCACGAAAACATATTATAGAAAATTGTAATGCATCGTTACAACGGCTACATACAGACTACATTGATGTCTATTATGCACATAGATTCGATACAACAACTCCCCTTGAGGAAACGATGTTAGGTTTCTCAGATCTTGTAAGACAAGGGAAAGTCCTTTATTTAGGTGTAAGTGAATGGACATCGGAACAAATCACCCGCGGTGCAGCACTTGCACGAGAATTGAACATCCCTCTTATTGCTAGCCAACCTCAATATTCGATGTTGTGGCGAGTAATCGAAACTGATGTAATACCAACATGTCAACGTGAAGGACTTGGTCAAATTGTTTGGTCTCCCCTCGCACAAGGTATTCTAACTGGAAAATATCAACCTGGTAAACCAATCCCAACTCAATCCCGTGCTAATTCAGATGCTGGAAAACCATTTTTCAATAAACTTGTACAACGCTGGATGAATGATGATGTACTTACTGGTATCCAGAAACTTAATCCTATTGCACAAGAAAATAATCTCACCCTACCTCAACTCGCAGTTGCATGGGTACTACAAAATCCAGCTGTTTCCTCTGCTATTATTGGCGCTTCCAATCCGGAGCAAATAAGAGAAAATGTAATTGCTTCTAGTGTAAAATTATCACCAGAAAGTATGGATCAAATTGATAGCGTGCTAAAAAGTTTCATTGAGTACGATCCAAGTAAAACAGGTTAAATCGTCAGTGACTTTACAATAAAAATAATACCTTTCCAAATTACCTACTGCCCATCCCATCAAGATGGGCCTTTACTTTTCAAATTCAAATTGTGAAGTCATATAAACCTCTCTAACAACTGCTAAGAAGTTCTCTAACACGACAGACTTTTCATCTTGTCTCCATCCGGCATATAAATTTATTATTGGTGTTTTTTCTTTAATCTCTTTATAAATGACTCCCGATTTTTTATAACTTTCTACCGATGATGGAACGACAGAAATCCCCATTCCTGCAGCAACTAAATTCACAATCGTTTGCATTTGAATCGCTTCTTGAACAATATTTAAACTTACTCCATGTTCCCAAAAGTAACTAATAATTAAATCATAAAAGTTAGTACCAAAATGACGAGGAAATAAAATAAATGGTTCATCCACTAGTTCTTTAATAGAAATATTAGGTAACGAAACGAAAGTGTGATCTTGATGTAACACTAATTTTAAACGTTCCTTAGAACAAACTTCGGAAGACAATATTTCATTATTCTGCTTAGAACGAATAAATCCAATATGAATTTGTTTTTCATAGAGTGCTTTTATTTGCTGGTCTGTTGTCATCTCGCGTAATATAAGCTGAATTTTAGGAAACCGTTCTCGAAATGTTTTTAATATGTCTATAACGGTTTCTGTAGAATCGACAAAACCGATGATTAAATGTCCTACCTTTCCTTCATCCGCAAGCTGTGTTTCTTTAATAGTTCTATCTACTTGCAGCAGCGTTTGTCGCGCACCTTCTAAAAATATTTTCCCAGCATCGGTAAGCTCAACTATTCTTTTTGTACGATGAAAAAGTTGAACCCCTAATTCATCTTCTAATTTACGAATTTCTTGGCTTAAAGGTGGTTGTGCCATCATAAGACGCTCTGCTGCACGACTAAAGTTTAATTCTTCTGCCACTGTTATGAAATATGTCATTTTACGAATATCCATTACAATCCCCCCTACCATAAACGAATAATAAACAATTCGCTTTTACTTCTGTTAGGTAAATAATTTTTTATTTTTAAGTGGTACAAAACAAGGCTAAAAAACTTATCTCCAAAGTTCTTTAGCCTTGTTCACTTGTTACACATTACAAAATTTAATTCGTACAACGGTACCTTTACCAACTTCTGAATGAATTTCTACATTATGTCCTAATTGTTTCGTAATTTCATATACAAGATAGAGCCCCATACCAGTTGATTCTTTAAAAGCTCTACCGTTTTCTCCTGTAAAGAAAGGTTTAAACACTCTTGGTAAATCTTGCTTCGGTATCCCTACACCATTATCGGCAATTTCAAGTATAACTGTATTATCTTCCTTACAAGCTTTCACTTTGATCTTCTCTCTATTACCTGATGAATATTTAATTGCATTCGATAGTATTTGTCCAATTAAAAATTGTAACCATTTCGCATCACTCTCTACAGTAATATCCTTCTCAATTTTAAGCTCTGGATATACAAAGTTCCGGATAAAGAGGCGTTTATGTTCATGTACGGAATCATTCACTATTTTATGTAGTTGTACTCTTTCTACATAAAAATCTTGTGTAAATGCTTCTAAACGTGCGACATACAGAGCCATTTCTAATCCCTTTTTTAATCGATCTGTTTCCTCATTTATACTTTCAAAACGCGAATCTACTTCATCCTGTGTAATTAATTCTATTACAGATAAAGGTGTTTTCATTTGATGGATCCACTGATTCATAAAGGTTAAATGGTCATTATTTTTTCTCTCTTGTATTTGCAGCTGATTTTGATAATGTCTATATTGCACCTCAAGTAGTTCTTGAAGAGCAATCGATACAGCTGCAAAATCAGATTTTTGAACAGATTCATCTAAAGATTGCATTGGGTTTGCTAAGCGCTCATAAAAAGAACGATGTGTAAAATAACGAAATACTAAATAACTTCCCATAAAGAAAACACCTAAAAACATTGCATATAATGCAGTTGAAATGTGATTATGTCCATCAAACCAATATACGAGGAATATGGCTAGTAGTTGGATCGCTGTAAAACAAATAAGTGGTATATGATCACGTATAAACAGCCTTATCATTTTTCCATACCAGTATCCCAAGTAATATGCAATCTATATCCAACACTACGAATCGTTTCAATCGCATCCTCAATCTGCATCGTTTTTAACTTTTTTCGCACACGTGTTGTATTTACACTTAATGTATTATCATCAACATAAGATTCGCTATCCCATAATTTATTTAATAACACTTCTCTACTCACAACACGCGGATAATTTTTCATTAACATTTCTAATAAAATGGCTTCGTTTCTCGTTATATCAATCTCTTGATTCTTAAGCTTTAATACAAGCCTTTCGGGATATAAACAAAGTCCTTGTTGCTCAACCATCCGTTCTTCTACTTTCGGTGCATAATCCCCGTAAGCACGTCTTAAATAACTACGAATTTTAGCCATTACAACTTCGTAATGGAAGGGCTTTGAAATAAAATCATCGCCACCGTTTTCTAGCGCCATAACTTGATCCATCGTACCTTCACGGGCCGAGATAAATAATATCGGACATGTAGAAACTCCGCGAATTTGACGGCACCAATAGTACCCATCAAAACTCGGTAAATTAATATCTAATAAAACTAACTCTGGTTGTTCTTCTAAAAAAATGTTTAATACATTTTGAAAATCCGATACGATAATCCCTTCATACCCGTATTTCGCAACATGTGTTGATAATAGTTCTGCAATTTTCATATCGTCTTCTACAATCATAATTTTAACCATTTGTTAACTCCTTTTTCACTCCACAATCTTATATACAATTATATAAATTAAATACTACCTTTTTTTATTTAATTCGTAAATTAAAAAAGGATACTTTTATACAACAGCACCCTTCTTCCATTATTCTTATTTAAAATGAAATTCACTCAAAGTAAATCCCAGTTTCTCCACATAATTCATACCTAGTTCCACCCGAGCAGTCTTCAGTGGATCCACAACTTGGCATACTTTTAAATTGCCTGCAGCTGACAATAAAAGAGTTGCTTCAGCCTTAGACATTTCTAATTCTTCATGTAAAAATGTCACCATATTACGTACAGCACGATTCGCTGCATCATCTAATAATTTCTCTGAAGCAATCGTCATTACTTTTTCTTTTTGGATAGCCATTGGTAATGGCCATTTCTTTCCTTTTATAATCTGAACTGTTACTGTCACCTCACCAGCAACCTCTACTCCACTAACACCAATTTCACCATCACCCATCGCTGCGTGTAAATCACCTAATGCTAATAAAGCACCAGGAACATTTACAGGTAATAATAATGTTGTCCCTTCTCTTATTTCTTTACAATCCATATTCCCGCCGTGATCATGAGGTGTGCCACATGAAATGCTCTCTTCTTTCGGCGCAGTACCAATTACACCGATCATTGGATTAATCGGGATTTGTAGTTCATTTGAAAACAAAACATGTTCATTATGTATTGGGACGATCTTCACTGTATTTTCATGTAGCTCTTCACCCATTACGCCTAGATTTGCCCCTGTAGTTAAAACACCTTGCTCTGCAATTTTTATCTTTTCAATTGTTACAACTAATATATCACCAGGTTCTGCACCATTAATATATACTGGGCCAGTCGCTGGATTAATCCGGTTCCAATCTAATTCTTGAAACACAACATCTTCAGAATCAATTTGATTTTCAAAGCAATCGTATGTTTCAAATACAAGGCGACTCCCAATTTCCACTTCCATACATGGTTTATTTTCTGGTGACATTGCGTAAATGCTATGTTCTTTATGAATTCGATACATAGTATCTCTCTCCTTTTATATTGGTCTACAATTACTAATTAGCTTTTTTCATAAAAGCTCCTTTTAATAATTATTGAATTTACATATAGAAAAGCACTTAGCTTATTTTCATACATACACTCTTTACTATAACAGGTAAAGAAAGGTGGTATCACTATGCCCCTTATTCCGTATAACGAAAGTGATGTTGATTTACTAGCTCGTTTAATTCGCGCTGAAGCTGAAGGAGAAGGTCGACAAGGTGAACAACTTGTCGGTTGCGTAGTAGTAAATCGTGTATTTTGTGATTGCTTAGATTTTAAACAACTTCGGTCTGTACGTGATGCAGTATATCAAAGCCCCGGCGGATTCGAAGCCGTGCAATACGGATATTTTTATCAGCGAGCTCGTGATTCAGAAAAAGAAATTGCAAGAAAAGTTTTACAAGGTGAGTGGAGATGGCCTGCACGATGGGCTCTTTGGTATTTCCGTCCAACTGGAGCTTGTCCGCCTGAATGGTATAACCAGCCATTTGCAGGGCAATTTAAAAGCCATTGCTTTTATGAACCACGTGGTGATGAATGTCCGAAAATGTATTCACGATAGTAAAGTTTGCAACGCAAGTACTTAGACCACTGAGTACTTGCGTTTCCTTTATTTTTTAGAAATCTAATAATGTGATGAATTTTTCAACGCCTACTACATGTATTAATAACGGTATACGTGGGCCGCTAGTCTGATTCATAATGAGCCTATAAATTATAATAAATAATTGTTTTTGATTTTCTTTCATTATTTTTTTATTTTCATGATGGCAAATCGAATACAATTGTTCCATTAAGTTAGAGTAATCTTTATTAGAACGAAGTATTTTACAAACTTCTACTAGCCATTCTTTCTGCCTCTCATCTAATGTGTTGTAAAACTCTGTATTTCTCTCTTGATTTACCGCAATTAATTTTTCAGATTGAAAGTTTCTTATCCAATACTCTGCACGGTTACATATCGCTATCATAGCATCTATTGCATAACTCCTATCTGTTTTTTCTAATATACCTTGTAAAATAGATGAATCAAAATTTAATAGCGGTAACGTTCCAGCAACCTGATTAAACTTTGGATACTCTTTAAACCCACTATCAACTTTAGAGAGTTTAATTGCATCAAATAAATCTTCGTTTTTGAGCGTTTTATTCTCATAACTATCTTTCAATCGTTCATATTCTGTATAATTGCGAATCACATCTTCATCAAGACCGATATGAAAAGCTGCGTTCGGTCTATATTTAGCGAACATAAATAGAATCACTTCTGGTAAATACACTTTCAACAACTCACTAGGTGTAATACTATTCCCTGAAGAACTAGACATTTTTTCATGATTCCCTTTAATTCCAATGAAATCATAAGCAACGTAATGAGGAGCTTCACGATTAAATATTTCCCTTGCAATTTCCTTCGATACATTATAACTACCCGATTCCGATGAATGATCTCTTCCGCCCGGCTCAAAAATAACATCCTCTATCATCCACCTCATCGGCCAATCGATTTTCCAATTCAGTTTCATTTTATTTGTATTTAATACTGATAATTCATTTTGATTTCCACATACACATTCATACTGAACTGTTTTTAATACTTTATCAAAATGTGTAATCGTTGTTGCATCTTTCCCGCATTTCTCACAATATAACGTAACCGGATAAAAGCTCTCTCGCTCTTCTTCACTACACTCTCCAGTTTTAAATCTTATTAATATATCATATATTTCTTTTCTTTTATATAAAGCCTCTAATATGTTTTTGTTATACCTTCCGCTTCTATATTCAGCATGTTGATATATGAATTCCACATCAA
The DNA here is from genome assembly GCF_040459695.1 of Bacillus cereus group sp. RP37. Lineage (NCBI taxonomy): Bacteria > Bacillati > Bacillota > Bacilli > Caryophanales > Bacillaceae > Bacillus > Bacillus cereus group sp. RP37. The sequence continues at coordinate 2,909,253 of NZ_JARVHP010000001.1, forward strand.
CCCCAAATACTTGAAGCGATTTCTCAAACTCTTTTTCAAAATGCTCTGCATACGAATTATGACATCCATACGGATCTGGAATATCACAGTATGGCATACCAATATATTTTGCAAAAGATGGATCAATATTTTTAGGAACTTTTCTAAACCTGTCATAATCATCCCATGAGAATATAAAACGAGTCCTTTTCCCTAAATCTTGAAGTGCTCTTACAACAAAATAAGTCGTTATTATTTCGCGAAAGTTCCCGATATGAACAGAACCAGATGGACTGATTCCAGATGCACAAACAAAAGTTTCTTTATTTGGATGTTTTCTAATTAATTCATGTGCTACTTCATACGCCCAATGCATATGTTATTCACCTCAATTATTATTTGTTTTCATATTTTCAAATTTATGCAATAAAAAAACTCCCACCCCCAAGATTATTCATCTTGAGGACGAGAGTTGTTAGCTTCGCGGTACCACCTCAGTTTGTTAATACGTCGCCATATTAACCTCTTCAGGTACGGCAAAATATGCTTATACCCTATCTCTATAACGGGAGAATCCGTCGCACCATCCCTAAACAAATTAGTTCCTTGCGCAGCTCCAAGTCTTTTTTCATTAAGATGTATACTGCTCTTTCTCAGCTACCAGAGCTCTCTGTACGTATCCTTTCTTAACTACTCTTCTCTTCCATGCCATTTTAAATATTATTTTTTTATATGATAATTTATAAAACTTTTATTGTCAAACTTTTCTAAAAAATAGCTATCTAAAAAAATGTTTTATCGCTTCTAATTGAATTTTATGGATACATTCATCACAACAATATGTCCCTTTCGGTTTCTCTTTAAATCGCTTATATTTTTCACTACCTTCGTAAACACGAAATATATTTTTACAAGAAAAGCAAACAATTTCATAAAACATCATATGCATTTTCCTCTCCATGTTTATACATTTTTTTATCTCTTGAGAAAATCAATTTTCTACAGTACAAATCTTAATATCTTCTGACTAAAAGGTTTATCTCTATTCTAATCGAATTATATAAATATCTTATAAAGCGAGGTGAAAATCTTGATTAGTAATATAGAATTAGTTTTAGATGCTTTAGCAAGTTTTGCTAAAGGACCTCGTTAGAATGAAAGTATTGGAGTTGAAATACAATGAATCGTATTAATTACATAAGACAAGAAGAAAAGAAATATCATGACCTTTGCTATGAACAATACAAACTATTTGAAACTGGCTCTTGGCTTTACAAACCGGTTAAAACAGTTATGGACTTAATGGAGTACTTTGAAGGACAAAATAACTTACAAGTACTTGATCTAGGCTCTGGCGTTGGAAGAAATAGCATTCCAATTGCACAAATAATAAAAAATAATAACGGCACTGTTACTTGTGTGGACTTACTGGATTCCGCTTTAACAAAATTACAAATTTATAGTAAAGAACATGATGTTTTTGAAGTTATAAAAACAGAACAAGCAGCAATTGAAAACTACTACATCCAACCTGATATTTTTGATTATATCGTTGCAATATCAAGTTTAGAGCATGTTCAATCAGAAGAAGATTTAAAAAACGTGCTCCATTCTATGAAAAAAGGTACAAAGACTGGTGGTATCAATTGTTTAATTATTAACTCGAACATACAAGAAATTGACTTACATACGAAAGAAGAATTAGATGCTTTAATTGAAATTAACCTTCCAACTGAACATATGATATATCTATTAAAAAGCATTTATAAGGAATGGCAAGAAATAAAAGTTGAAATAAAAGAAATAGCTTATAATATAGTCCGAAACGAAAGACACATTCAATTAAAAACAAATGCTATTACGTTTGTCGTTCAGAAATAATCGTATAATTAAGATGTGACTCTTTCTCTCAAATTCATTTTTATTGTACAAAATTTGTTACTTTATATATTTATTAATCAAAACACAAAAACCATGCTTCAGTATCATTAGAAACATGGTTTTTATTATTGATCATACTAAATTGCTTAGCTATTTAATGAATTCATTAACTGGAAGAAATGTTCAGGTTCATGTGTCTTATTTAATTCATACCATGAATGGAGTGTATCTGGCGCAAATACATCTAATTTTTTCAGTACCTCCACTGCAAATTCCAAAGGAGCTACTCCAGATGCAGTAATAAGATTTTCACCAGACGCTACAGATCCCATTTCATATAAATTTTCCCCTTTATATGTAGGACAAACCATTTTCATATAATCTAAACTATTACTTGTATGCTTTCTAGAATTTAAGTATCCGTAATTTGCAAGGCCTATTGTTGCACCACAAATTGCAGCCACAATAGTACCAATCTTTAAAGCTTCTTCAACTTTTTGCAATATGGGTTTATGTATGTTTTCAGTCCAAGTATTTCCTCCAGGTAAAATCAATAAATCATTACTCTCAAGTACACATTCATCTAGGGAAATATCTGGCTTTACGTTCAAGCCTCCCATTGAAATAACCCTTTCTTTATTTATTCCAACTGTAACTACTTTAAAAGGTGCTAAACCCTTTTTAAAATATCTACCTGTATTAAGTTCAGCAATTAAATGTCCGTATTCCCAATCGGACATCGTATGAAATACATATAAATAAGCTTTTCTAGTTTGCATTCAATAACACTCCATTCACAACTTAATCTAATCTTTTCTAAAAGATAATCTATTTATTATTTATAATTGCTTGTCGAGCTTTTTCTTTATCATCAAAATGAATAGTCAAATCCTTTAAAATTTGATACGTTTCATGCCCTTTCCCTGCAATCAAAACAATATCATTAGAAGATGCCATGTTTATTGCATGTTTTATAGCAAGTTCACGATCTACTTCAACTTTATAATTCAAATTATTATTCTGTGAAAATCCTTTTTCAATATCTTTCATTATTGCCTGCGGGTCTTCCGAACGTGGATTATCAGAAGTAATATAAACAAAATCGCTATAACTTCCAGCAATTTCACCCATTATAGGTCGTTTTTTTGCATCTCTATCCCCACCGCAGCCGAAAACAGTAATGATTTTACCTTTTGAAAACTCGCTAATTGTAGTAAGGACATTTTCTAACGCATCAGGCGTATGAGCATAGTCCACGATTACAAGGAAATCTTGATTTTCGTCTATGATTTCCATTCTACCTCCAATGCTCTTTAAATCAGATAAGCTGTCACTAATATTTGTAAGCGGAATACCTTCAACCAATGCAGCTGTTATTGCTGCTAATGCATTATATACATTAAAGTGGCCTACTAGATTTAGATTGATTTCTATTTCTCCATTAAAGGACGAAACTAAAAAACGAATACCTTTTGGGCTTAAAGTTATGTTCTTCGCTTGAACATCTGCTCCATTATGTATCCCATATGTAATAACCTCAGCTGAAGTAATTTTTTTAAAGTATTCTACCGATGGATCGTCTGCATTCAATATAGCAAAATTTTTATCTGTAATAGAAAAATCATTTCCTAATCTTGAAAATAGAAGGCCTTTTACATGCTTATATTCCTCAAATGTTCCATGGTAATCCAAATGATCTTGCGTTAAATTTGTAAAAATAGCGGTTTTAAAGTTACACCCTTTAACTCTTTCCATGTGTAAACCTTGTGAGGTAACTTCCATAACACAATAATCTGTATTATGATTTTTCATCGTTTGCAAATTCCGCTGAAGTATCGGTGGTTCTTGCGTATTAATATTAGTAGGATACCATTTCGAACCAACTTTCACTCCGTTATTCCCCATAAGCCCTGTTTGAAATCCATAATCAGTCAAAATCTTTTCAAGTAAATAGGAAGTAGTTGTTTTACCATTTGTTCCTGTAATTCCAATTAGCTTCATTTTATTAGATGGGTAACCATAGAAATGTGATGCAATAACTGCCATAGCATACCTAGCATCTTTAACAATTATTTTAGGTATTTCAATATTTATATCTCTTTCTACAATTAACGCCACAGCACCATTTTCCACTGCATCTTCAACAAATTGATGTCGATCTTCAAGAAAACCATCGATACCTGATACACATATAAATAAATTCCCACTAGTTATTTTTCTAGAATCCATTTCTAATCCCGTAATTTCTACATTCATATCTCCATTGGTATCTTTAATCAATAACAAATCCGCCAGCTCTTTTAGTTTCAAATCCCTCGCCCCCTTACAAATTCCCCTTACTTATTTTACCACTTTATATAAAATAGTGGTTTAAAATTCCATATTAGTCGGACGAAATTTAATCATCTTCAATAAACAAAAAAATAAAAGAGCACTTGTTTCCGCAAGTGCTCTTTTTGGGGATTTTGAGATATCCTATTAAAGAAAGTTAAGGTTACTTAAAGTTAATAGGTATTTCTATTATATGCTTGTCCTTTTTATTTGTGCATAATCCATATATAAGAATTTATATTAACACTAAATAATTTTATTAATTACTGTTTTAGAATAAAGGTTATTCAACTCATTGCAAATAGCCTAAAAAAGATAAGCCAAAACTATTATTAAAATATAAGTTTAATATCATACATTACTTGTTCAGCTACATTATCAGCTAATTGATTAACAAATACTAAATTTATTTTAAACCTAAAATCGGTAAGATTGTGTAATTAATCCTATATCCTTCAAACCCTGATGGCTTCACATCGTATTCCCACTTATGGAAGCATTCTGTTAACATGTATCCTACTTTTCCTTTATTCTCGTCTGTATTATGATTAATATAGCCGCATTGTTGGTGCGAGGTAATGATATCCTCAGAAATTTTCTCCACATTCTTAAAACGGCTAAGATCAGGCGTCACATCTATCCAACTTTGATTTGTTACTTTATCATAACGAGCTTTTAAACGATAAATAATCCAACCATTTGGTTGTTTGAGTACACTATTCTCTAAAGAGGCCTTATCTGAATAGTAAGTAACTACATCAATCTCAACTTCTTCTTTGTTTTTCATATCTTCCATGAATTGTACAACTTCACTATAATCTGTTTCTTTTAGTTCTTCCTCAAAAACACCAAGTGATACTAAAATTAGTATGAACGCTGTAATTGAAAATAAGGTAATGATTATCTGTTTTCTTGTCATGTAGTTCCCCCTAATTATATTAAACACTACACATGATATGGCTTTGAATATATTCACTCTAGTGGTCTAACGTTTTTCCTCCATTTTAAATTTCACCAAAATTAACCACATTATTGTTTCTAGAAATACTAAATGAAAATCATATTTTCAACATGGTTAAACTTCATTTTAAACAGACAACAGATAAGGTATACCTCGCCCGTTACGATATGACTACCTACTAATCTTTTTCTTTTGTACAAGCAATTAATAGCCGTAATTTTCACAAAACATTTTGACGTATTACTTATTCCAATATAAAATTATATGCAAACAATCAAAATTAACCTAAAATATATAAAGGGTATACCATACTAACAGTTAAATGCTTAGATTTGTCCTTTGCCATAATTAACAAGGATAGAGTAACATGAAAATAGAGAACGAGTACCGTTACTAATCACATGCAGGTTCTTTGAAAATTACATTTTCATACTATAAACATAAATAAAAGGGGTACATACGAAATGAACGGTTTAATGGAAAATAATTTAAGAACTTTGTTCCTTCTCTTTGTAAGTATAATTGTACTAGTATTTCAAACTATTATTTTTGTAAGAATAGTAAGAAACTGGTTCAAAACCAAAAATATAGATAAATTAAAAGAAGATAAACAGTATATTAAAAAGCTAACTATAGTATACATAGCAATTATGGTAATAGGCGCTATTACAAACTTACCTTTATTCGGATTTATATTGTTAGGCTTTATGTCTAATACTATTATATTAATGTCTTTAAAGATAGAATTGTCTAATACAAAATCAAGTCAGTTGAAAACTGTGAAGAACTCAAAGCTCATGTTATGGTTTGTAATGAACACTATACACTTAATACTTTTCTTTGTTGAGGGGATAAAACTCATTAAAAGTATTTAAGGCGATACTTTGAGATAACGATACGACTTCTTAGGCATCACTTAATTGCATAAAATTGACAATTTTATAGAAGCGATCGTATCTTTTATAAGAAACAGTCGCTTCTATAAATATATATGTATTAAGATTTATATTTTTTTACTGTACAAGGAATAGTTACGATATACAAATCTATAACATAGATTGTAACCCAAATCCTTTTTTTGTTTAGTTGAGATAAATGCTCTGAAACTTTTCTTTTCCCCCACCTTCTAGGAAACCATTTTTTCTCCTTTTCTTCTTTTTCTGACATTAAAACTCCACAAAAAATATCAAACGCATTTTATTTCTAATTTTATCACTGTATTTCCCCATATTTTAAGCGCTATCTAGTCTTGTTTCTCTAGATTTATCTCTATTAAGACTTCTAGTTCATTTATAATTCCTAGTATGTTTGCCTTTATTATTTATGCAGAATATACAATCAATATATACTAATTTTTCACAGGTCTTTTCTACATTTTATCATTAAGAAATTAATTGAAGGTTTATTTTCTACATTCTTATTTGGTTCGTCAATTTCCGAAACTTGTACTAATCCATACTTATTAAAATCTTGTTTTATAGATTCAGAATCATAGAAGAACATTTTTACGCCTTCCATTATCTCATAATAGTCTTTATCCAACTGGTTTCCTTTTCCATACATAGGAGCTTTTTGAGAAACTGTTGTGAAAACCATATATCCACCTGGTTTTAACTGATTATAACAATCTTTAATAAAATTCTCTCTTTCCTGCTCATTCAACAAATGAAGAAGTGCATGACTAAATATCCCATCATACAGTTTGTTATCAAAAGGCATTTCGTTTACCGAACCGTGATATATACTAACATCTTCTAGTCCGTTTTGTTTCGCTAAATCAATAGCTGTTTTTGAAATCTCAATTCCAGTTACATTTAAACCATTATCGATAAACACCTTTGCGTTTCTTCCATATCCAATACCCGGTACTAATATATCTTTAACGTTCTTTTCCAGAAAAACATCTTTTGTCAAAATTGCAGATTCTGTAGGTTCAAATCCCCACATTGTTTGTTTCTCAATAAAACTTGATTCCCAAAATTCCATTTTATTTTTATCTCCTTATTCTTATCTCTTGTATAGCATCACCTGAAAGACCTATTCATTTTAACGCTGCTTTTTTCACCACAGTCACTATAGGTCCATTGAATATAGCATATTAATAAGCCTATATCTATTTTAAAGATTGGTTGAATATGTATTCTAAATATTAATTTTTACATTTAGACAAAATAAAAAATACCAATACTTCTATTGTATATTGGCATTTTTACATAAGAAATTATCTTTTTATATTGTACTGATCTATTACTTTTTCTAACACTTCTAAAGTTATTGGTTGAGCTTTCTCTATTAATTGATAACCAATACGCCCATTCGGTTCAGCTGTAACTTGTTGTAAACTCTTTAAATCATGAATTCCTTTTTCTCTTAATTGCATATATAGTTGTTGTTCCGACATTTTTGCTTTCATCAAATTCTCTTTTACAATTTCTCCGTTTTCAACAATAACAACACTACTGCCATTTAGGAATTGTTCCACCTTCCTTGATTTCAATTCAAAGAAATGAATGATAAGAAGTACGCTTGCAAATATTACAGCTGCAAATATAGATGGGACTACTTTCCTACTTAATACTGGTTCTACAATAATACGGCCGATTGATACTACTATAATTATTTCCGCTCTCGTCATTTGACTAACAGATTTACTACCTGTCATTTTTAATGCAATCATTCCAGTAAGAATTAAAATTATGCTTTCCAAAATCATATTCATAATAGCCCAATCCTTTAATGGTGAATGTTACTAGCATTCTCCATTAAAGGATGAATTATAAGCTATAAGTTGACCTATTATTCATATGAAACGAATACTTTCAATGGATTTATTGTCCCTTTACTCAATTCTGCAAAACATTGCTCGAGTGTAGAATAATGAATTTCATGTTGAAAAATCTCTTCTATCCATGGCGTCTGTTCTATTTGATTAAAAAACCAATCTGCATGTTTTTGATAATCATATCCGTCACTTGAACCAATGATTTGCAATTCTTTTCGATAAAAGTCAGCGGTTAATGTTAGGTCTTCTATATTACCATCAGAAAGAATACATATTTCTCCATTACTATTAATAGCCTTTTGTAATGTGTGAAACCCACTATTTGTAGCAGAACATTCGAAACCGTAATTATATGTTTCTATTATTTGTTCTTCTGATTCATATATGTTTTTCGCACCAAATTTCTTTGCAAAATCTCTTCTATTTTTATTAGGTTCAACAACATCTACCTGCTTAACACCTACATAGTATTTTAAAAAATAACAAGCGAGTAAACCAATAACTCCCATTCCAGTTATAAGTACTTTTTCATCCTGTCGCAGATTTAGTTTTAATACTCCTTTAGCAGCATCACACGAAAGAATAGATAATAAAGCAACTTTAGGTGTTATATAACTAGGCACTCGAATTACTTTATCCCCCTTAACTATTCCTATCGTTTCATGTCCATAAAAAGAAACTACTCTATCACCTACGTTTAAATTTGTTACTTTATTACCAACTTGAATAACTTCACCATAACTTTCATATCCAGTTTTTCTAGGATACATAGGATTTGTATCTGAAACATCCGATTCTTTATACTGTGGTAACTCTGCTCCAATACTTATTGCACCTGCAATTGTTTTAATGATAATTTCCTCATCCTGTATAGACTTAATTTTACAAGTTTCCCACTTAAGACGTTTTGGTCCTTCTAAAACTAATTTATTTTGTTCCATCTATGACCCTCACATTTTATAAAAATATATTCTCACTAAATTTTAAAAAATGTATAATAGATTCATCTAAAATTTAAGCTATAAAGTTGGCTAGCAACCAAAAGTGATAATATGATAATTGAATTTGATGGATATGGAATTAATGAGTATGTTATTGGCCTTAACCGTTCTCTAAACGAATTAAGAACAATGTATTTAAATGTGAAAAATGAAGAGATATCTAACGAAGATCTTCTAAGCTTATTTTGTGTACATTACCATTATAAAAAAATCCCAAAATTACTACGAGAAGACGTCACGAGCGATGTTGTCATTGATTTAGATACGGACTATATTTATATCCCTAATAGATAACAATACATTAGATTAAAAGAATAGGAATTACGATTCAGCTAAGTGTTTAATAAAATAAGTAAATGCCCAAATTAATGTCGCGAATTGAGTGACAAAATACATGGTCCATTCAAAACCAGTCAATTTTCTCTCTCGTTTCACTTTCTTTAAGTATCTGTAAAATATTAATGTACTTAAAAACATTAGTAATAGCGATAATTGCTGTAAATCATCGACTATACGTACCCCCATAGATTCCATCACCCTCCTATTCATAATAAATGCTATACATAAAGAGTACCATATATTGGTAGTTTATTTCCATTTAAATTGCTTATGTCCAAAATAAAAAGAACACGCAGCTATTGAGTGCTCTAAAAAATATCAATTTAACACATTTTCCTTGTACTGGTTGCATGTAATTCCCCTTACTTTTTATAACTCAGTTCTATCACTTCCGGTATATGCTTACTATCATATTTCCTCGTATAGATTTCTCCATCTGGAGTAACTAATTGTAATACAATCTCACCACAAACTCCATTTAGTATTTCAAATTCGCCTTGTGTATTTGAAATACTACGTTCCTTACTTTCAATTGAATCTTCATAAATTTTCACATTAGATATAGGTTCGTTATTTTGATCTACGATAATACCTCTTGAATACTTACCAACTGCAATACATTGATCATCTTCTTTATAATATTTAGTCACAATGATAGCTCCAATTATTATAACGATACACACAAACAAGAGATTTATTTTGCGTCTCACAACAAACCTCCTTATTTATTTTTTTCTTTTTTAAATTGAAAGGTTATCCGTCCCACTTGTTTGATTTCCTCAATCAATTTACGAATACCTTCTTCAATTTTATCTTCTTTTACATTCGATACGTTTAACTTTAGCAACTTTTCTTTATGAAAATCATTTAAATAATTTTTATCAACTGAATCGATACTAATTTGATTTTCTCTTAAATTTTTTATGATTGTTTCTATAGCTATGTTTTTTTCTATTTCTAAACAAGTGTGTATTCCCAATGTGTTTTTTCTATTATATGCAAATAATGATGGATTTTCATTTTGCACTTTTTTTAATGTTTCCGCTAATTTTATTGATCTATTGTAGTAGGAAGATTTAATTTTGTTTTTATGACGTTCAAACATACCGCTCTTTATATAAATTTCTAAAGCCGCTTGAGAAATCATCGGACTATCAATATCTAATATCTTTTTATATGTATGGAAATCATTTGCGATGGATGGTGGAATGACCGCAACTCCAACCCGTAAACCTGGAAAAATAATCTTAGAGTAACTTTTTAAATATATTACGTGATTACAATTATCCAAGCTATATAACGGATCTGCTTTTGAATCTGTTTCTAAATCTGCTAAATAATCATCTTCCACTATAAATACATTATATTTCTTAGCCAATAACACGATTTTTTCTTTCTCATCTTTAGAATAAGAAGTTCCAAGCGGATGATGATATCTCGGTATCGTATAAAAGAATTTTATTTTACCTGTTCGAAATATACGCTCCAATTCATGCAAGTCAATACCTTCATTCGTACGTTTAATACCGATTACAGGAATTTTATTTATTTCTAGATACTCAATATATAAATGATATGTTGGCTGTTCAATTAATATCGTTTCATTCTCATTTGGAAATGGTATAGAAGTTAGTATCGCTAGCGCTTGTTGTACACCTGACGTTATAAAAATATTTTCTTCTTTCGTGAAGACTTGATAATTTGCTAATTGTTTTTGAATGACCGGAATTAAAGACGGTAAACCTTTCGGCGTTCCGTATACGAACAAGTCATTTTTATACGTATCAATGGCCTTATTAATACAATGCTGAAAATCTAAATATGGGAAAACATCTGGATCTGGTGCTGAGGAAGCAAAATCAATTATCTCGTTATTTTCTATGGTATTCCCAGATTTTTTAACAACGTAGTACCCACTTTGAGGCACAGAATAAATAATATGACGCTTTTCTAATTCATGTAGCGCCCGTATAACCGTTGCCTTATTACACTCATATTGCGTAACTAGTGTCCGAATAGACGGTAGTTTCTTACCTTCTTTTATCTCCCCATTTTGAATCATACTTTCTAAGTCGTTGAAAACATGTAAATACTTATACATCATTACCACCTCATCATTTAATTTGTACCGGTACAGTTTGTATTTGTTCACATTGTAGCATTAGATCAGAAAGTTTACTATGTACGTATACTGGCCAGTAAGAAATCAACTACTATGAGGTGAAATTATGAAAAATACAACAAAAGCATATATATCAGCATTACTCTATTCATTTATTATTGGGTTTTCTTTTTTATTCGTGAAACTAACACTAACCATTACAAGCCCTCTTGATACTCTGGCTCATCGTTTTACAGTTGCTTTCATAGCAGCAAATATTCCGGTTATTTTTGGATTCATAAAGTTAAATATATCATTTAAAAATATACTTTCTCTTTTACCAATTGCGATTTTTTATCCAGCACTTTTTTTTGCTTTTCAAGCTTTTGGATTAGTGTATACAAGTTCATCTGAAGCAGGAATTATACAAGCGGTGATCCCAATATTTACGATGATCTTAGCTTCCTATTTTTTAAAAGAGTATTCGAATACATCACAAAAAATCTCTGTACTCATCTCCGTCATTGGTGTCATTTATATATTTATAATGAATGGTCTAGGGGCTTATGAAACTAGTATCATCGGCGTTATTCTTATTTTGTTATCGGCATTATCATCTGCTTTCTATAATGTATTAGCACGGAAAATGGCAAATAATTTCAAGCTTATGGATTTAACTTATACAATGACAGCGATTGGTTTTATTAGTTTTAATTTAATTGCTATCGTCAGCCATATAAACAAAGGGACATTAACTATATACTTTAAACCATTTATGAACGGAACATTTCTTATTTCCATTTTATATTTAGGTTTGCTATCTTCTTTACTAACCGCATTGTTATTAAACTATTCGTTATCTTATATTGAAGCAGCTAAAATAAGTGTTTTCAGCAACTTATCTACACTTATTACAATTATCGCGGGTATTGTATTCTTACATGAACAAATCGCATACTATCACATCATCGGAACAATTTTGATTGTTCTTGGAGTTGTGGGCACAAACTTCCTAGGAAAAAAAGGGATTGTAGTAAAGAAGAAGAATACTTCCTTAAGTAAATAAAAAGTGAGGGATAAATATTGCAACGTGTAAATACGATTGATATTAATAATGTATTAGAATTAGAAAAAGCTCTTTCTACTTTATTAAATGAAGTGATTTCTTCAAAACTAGAACTTGAAAACTGGTTAAAAAAACAATCTACATTCATTTTGGAAATTGAAGAACAATTAAGATTACACTACATCGCCTTTCAATGTAATACGGATAATAAAGAAATAAAAGATACTTTTGAATATGATCAACAATTTGTGAGACCACTTTTGAAACGTTATCAAAATTCATTTGATAATAAATATTTAGAATCTCCTTTTCGAATGGAACTTGATCCAAAAACGTATAGCTTACTAGATAAAAAAATTAAGAATGCGCAAACATTATTTTGTGAAAAGAACATTGATTTAGAGATAACTGAAGACAAACTAGTAACAGAGTACTTCGAAATTACAGGTGGTTTAACTGCACTATGGGACGGTGAAGAAAAGACAATTACCGAACTACAGTCTTACTTACAAGATCCGAATCGTGATATTCGAAAAAAAGCAAAAACACTCATTTCTGAGACATTCTTATCTGTTGAAGATACATTACAAAATATATTAAATGAATTAATCGCAATCCGTCACCAAAAAGCAAAAAACATTCAATTACATAATTATCGTGATTATATGTTTAAAAAACATGAACGTTTTGATTATACACCTGATGATTGCTATGAGCTGGCTGAATCTATTCGTAAATACGTTGTACCACTTATCGATAAAATATTGAATGAGAAAAAATCTGAACTTCAAGTAGATTTCCTTCGTCTGTGGGATGTAAAAGCAACCGCACCAAATCAAAAAGCATTAAAACCTATCGAAGACGCGAGCGATTTAATCGAAAAAAGTTCTCACGTTTTACACAAACTAGACCCTGAATTTTCAACATTACTGGACCGTATGCATAAAAATAATTGCTTGGATTTAGAAAGTCGTAAAGGAAAAGGACCAGGAGGATTTTGCGAATATTTACCTGCTTCTCAATTATCTTTCATTTTCATGAATCTCAATCATACACATTATGATGTTACTACTTTCCTCCATGAAATGGGCCATAGTATTCATAATGAATGTATGAAGCAGTTAGAACTTCAAAAATATTTGGAAATCCCTTCTGAATCAGCAGAACTCGCTAGCATGACAATGGAATTATTTTCGATGGAATATTGGGATACATTTTATGAGAATAGAGAAGAATTTATAAAAGCAAAATTAGATTTCTTTAAAGATATTGTTAAGTATTTACCACCGATGCTTATCGTTGATCAATTCCAACATTGGATGTATGAAAATCCTAATCATACTGCTAAGGAAAGAAACGAAAAGTATTTAGAATTACATAACACTTACCAATCGAGCGTCGTAAATATTGAAGGGTATGAAGATTGGATTGCAACTGGCTGGTTACCTGTATTACACATATTCGAAATACCGTTCTATTACATCGAATATGCTATCGCACAACTTGGTGCGCTGCAAATGTATAAACAATATAAAGAAAACCCTAAACAAGCAATAGAAAATTATAAAAAAGCATTATCGTTAGGTAGCTCTAAACCTTTAACTGAAGTATATGAAGCTGCTGGAATTCGTTTTGATTTTACAGGAGAAACGATTAAAGAACTAATGTTATTTGTAGAGAGTGAATTAGAGTTACTTGAACAATTGTAAAAAGAAAGCTGTTCCTATATTTTAGGTGCAGCTTTCTTCTTTATTTTATTTATCAGTTCTATGTACTGAGAATCCCCATATCCGATTGTTGGAAATAGCTGAAACAACTTTGTTAATAATTCTTGAGTTGATAAATCTTTATTTTTAGAGATAAATTTCATTAAAGTATTATCTTGTTTTAGCATTTCTAAATATAAGTCTATAGACTGATACATTACTGGTGGTACCTTATGGGAAGCCTTTTTATGGTTTACTAATACTTCATTGTATACCGAAGAATAATTTCCCAATCCAAGTTCAATTTGATTTACTTTAAATTCATCTTCTCTAAAGCTATTTAAGTATACCTTCCCTTCATAAGAGGACTGTTCAAGGTAAGAAAGTATGGTAAGTAGGTTCATTTGACAGAACATATCTTCACCAAACCATAAAACAATGCATTTATACTTTTTTGTAAAAAGATTTTTTAACGGATCTATGACCTTTTTTGTATAACTTTCTACTGAACTGTTATGACCTTCTGCTCTTTTTTTAATAAACTCTTCATCAAAAACTTGTGCAGTAGCCCTATTTACACACATGGCCTCGTTAAATGGGACATAATCAGACTCACCCATTAGTTTCTCCGTTTTAAATTCTTCATACATCATTTGACCATTCAATATGTTAAGTACATCTTTATCAAACAACTCATTATTATTGCTACGTAACTGCTCAACCTCTAATTTTCTAGAAATATTCATTTTTAACTCCTCTTCTATTTTTAGTTTAATAAATGACTGAATAGGCATTTTGTTAAGCTGGAATTCTCTTGGATTCATTCCAAAAACATTCTTAAAAGCTCTACTATAAGCCTCTTGAGAAGAATAATCGTAATCCAATGCAATATCTATTATCTTTCTATCATTCGTCAAATCCCCCGTAGATAAATACAATCTTCTCAAAAGAATATAGCGTCTAATACTAATGCCTGTTACTTGGTGAAATCTAAAAGAACAGTAATACGGAGAATAACCCATATAACGAGATAATTCATTTAATGAAAATTCTTCTTTTAAACTGCTCTCAATCCAATCAATCATCTGCTGTATATGTTCATTCATTTCCTTCACTCCTTATATAAAAGTATAAAAGAGATTCGTTTCTTTCTTTTGATATTTCTTGTGTTTTATAACATGGGCCATTCATTACAAAATGCTTCATTTTAAAGGATATCAAAAATAAAACACGAATGTTGTAAATTAAGATTCTTTTAATTCTCTAGTAAAAAATTAAAGTTTGGAAAGGGCGTTACAATGAACGAGTTAGAAAAAGGAATACTTAGATTACTAAATGAACGATATCCATTAAATTTTATTAACATTAAACCAATAACGAATGAAATGTATCAATGTCTTACAGAACTAGATACATACTTCATTAGAATTACAAACTACAAAACATATGAAGAACAGTTAGAAGAAGTTACATATACGAACTTTTTATATGAAAATGGTTTAGCGGTTCCTCCAATCATACCTTCTCTTAATGGGAATTTAGTAGAAAGGTTAACATTAGACAAGGAGATTCTTGCCGTATTATATAAAGCTGCTCCAGGAATACATTTACCAAGGTGCGAATGGAATTCTAATATATTTAGAAAGCTTGGTAAACAAATTGGAAAACTACATCGTATTTCTAAAAGCTTTGAAAAGATTAAACCAGTAAAACATATAAACGATTGGTATGAAAATGAAGAATATAATTTTCTTAAATATATCCCTAAAGAAGAGACGACTATAAGAGAGATGGCATCTGACGTTTTAACTTCCATAAAGGAACTACAAAAATCCCCTTCAAATTACGGCTTAATACACGGAGATTTATGGTTAGAAAACATTTTAGTTGAAAATAATTCAAACTTAACAATGATAGATTTTCAAGACTGCGAAAAACATTTTTATATATTCGATTTAGCCGTTCCTATTTATAGTGCGATAGAATATTCATTTGCTGGAAATGGGAATATTGTTGACTATGAGTATTCTATTACAAAAGCACTATTTGAAGGGTATCAAGAGGAAAATGAACTACCTAAAGAGATAATAGACAAGTTTCCATTGTTTATAAAATTAAAGGAGCTTTTTGAATATAGTTTAATGCATATGTATTGGAATAAAGAAGAATTAACTGAGGAACAAGTACGGATTATGAACCTTTATAGGATGAAGATTGAAACTAAATATACCTATATCAATATTTAAAAATACAGTTGTTTAACCACAAGGCAACTTTAGTTAAACAACTATATTTATTAATTAGCTACTAGACAAACTTTGTTTTATTACTTATAAATACTGAGTCAATAATCTGTTTAAATACACTTCATTTTGCGGAGATAATTTCTCAGACAATCTAGCTGCAATCATAACAGGAGCCCATTGAAAGATCTCATCTCTTGTTAGATTGGTATTACTGCAATATATTTGCAAATACATTTCTGCTAATTCTATATAAGACTGCGCATACAATAAATATGTACGAAACACATCTGCACGAATATCACCTGAACAAGCATCTACCCAGTCTATAATATTTACATTCTTTTCACTCAAAATTAGATTAAATGGATGGAAATCGCCATGACATAATCTAGGTTCAAATTTGATTGAATGTAACTTATTCAATATACTTTCCTTTTGGTTTTCATCCAATTTATGTACAGATTTAATTTGACGCTCTAACCTTTCCCCCATTGCTTCCGTTTCATCCGTATTCACACGTATAGCATGAATCTTTTTTTGTTGATTAACACAAATATTTATGTAATGTTCTGCCTCATTTAGATTATTAAGCAGGAGATCACCTATACTGTCACCTTTTGCGTATTCCATAATAATTGCCTGTCTATTTTTTATCTTTGTCACTGCAAATACGTTTGGAACTGATAATCCGCATGAATAAGCATATTTTTGTTTTTTTGCTTCATTCATAGACTCTGTATCTGGGAGGTAATCTTTAAATAATTTCACAATCTTATTATCATATAGATAAATGTCTGCTGTATTCCCTTTTGCAATCGGATTACCTAGATTCATTTTGTTTACCTCCATAAAATAAATTTGAATAGCGCCTTTTCCCTTTCTTTACATTCACTGTAAACATAACAAAAACCTTCTTCTCGAAGATACAAAAACTTACCGCTTTCTATCCTTAAATAGAAAGTGGTAAGTTTAGTTCTTTAGGAATATTTGAATGCAACTCTGGTGTATGCGAGACAGTAAATGCATATCCCTGTTGAATAAATGATACTTCATTACCTTTACATTCAAATGGAACACTATTTTCCTTAAAGTTATTTTGGATTCGGTATAAAAAATCTTGATCCGGTGTTCCGAAAGAAACATGTACTTTCGGTTGTAAAGCTTTCATCGCAATTGGAATCCAAGGTCGCTGCCACCATGTCGCGACGATATATGCAGTGCCGCCAACTACAAAGTTGAAAATATCCCCATCCTCCATCGTTCTCATATCTAGATTTGATTTTAACCATTCCGTAAAAACAGGTACACTTTTAACGGGAAGACCGATTTCCCTTACATATAAAATGTTTAAAGGTGACTGCGGTACTAATACATCTTCTTTAACATAACTATGTGTGATAATTTCAAGAAGATTTCCATCACCGTCTTTGAAATATAAATTAAATAAACCGTTCTCCTCACCAATTGTATTTCCATCTTTCCATTTCACAATAAGTAATCCAGACTTTTCAAGCCATCTTGCTGTTTCATGAAATTTTGAATATGGAATTTCAAAAGCAAAGTGCGCAGGTGCAATTGGTTCATACACTTCTTGGAAACTAATTGTTGTATAAGGTGTTACTTCAAATTGAATAAACGATGCTGTTTCTTTTTTTATTGGAAAAGATAATATGTCCCTATAAACTTGTTTTACCCCTTCTATAGAAACCGTTTGTAGTTTTATATCTGAAATATGTGTAATCACGTTACATTCCCCCTCATTTCTTATTATCTATTCGTATTGTATTACATTTATAAATAGATAAAATCAAACGGAAGGATTGATTTTTTATATAAAAACTACAACTTTAGTATGAATATGCTAGCCCCAAAAGTCTTTTTGTTTGATATCTACCATCAATAAGGGTACATTTTTATGTTTTCCTTGCATTCTTTTTTACACAAAAAACTGCCTTTCTATACAAGAAAAGCAGTTTTTACGCTATAATACGTTATAATTTAACAGCAATTATCATAAACCGTTTTGAATTCGTACGAATACCTTTTTCAGAACTATTAGCTTTAATGAACTTTTGCAAAATAATAAAATCCTCTTCCTCTTCTCCAAAATTAGGAATAATAGGCGTATGTTTTAATAAGAAAATAAGATCTTCAGGCGTACTGTAATAATCAATAACATCATATTCACGTACTTGCACGAGTTCAAATCCTACACTAATAAGTTCATTCATATACTTTTCTTTTAATGTGCCATCTCTTTCACCTAAGCATTGTCCTCTTCCAAATGCTTCTTTAAGATTCAATTTATCATGTTCGCAAACTTGTTGCGTTAAGAAAAAAGCACCTTGTTTCATTACTTTTGCTAACTCAGATGCTATAAACGGTGCGTGACAATTAGAAGCAATATCAAAATAGGCATTCTGAAACGTTAACGCTTCAGAATCCATTTGAAGAAACTCGACATTTTGTATACCTGATTTTTTCAAGTTAGAATGTGCCGTTTCAATCATCCCATTAGAATTATCAATTCCAATTAAAAATTTAGCTGAAGGTGCTATGTTAAGCACATTCTCTCCTCCACCTGTACCAACATCAAGTAGAGTGTCTGATGGTTTACATCTTTTTTTCACTTCTCCATAAAAGTCCCATGTATCTCCTACAGTTTCACATTTTACCTTACTAAAATCCCATCCATTTAATCTTCCTACTTTATCATAAAAGTTTTTGTACTCTAATTCGTTCATCTTATTATTTCCCCCTTGTTACTATACATGAAATGTTTAATCATGATGATCCCCGAAATAGACTCATAATTTATATTTTTGTAAATCCCTTTTTATATCTGGTACACATTTTTCAGTCCCGAACAAGTACTTACCTCGAGCAATACACGTTTTCATCTATCCCGCTGCAATTAATACTTTATGTACGATAACATCATTTTATTATAAAATATAGATTATCAAAATAGTAGCTTTCCACACTTTTGTTTACATAATAAATTTATAGTTTATCTCTATTTATATATTCTAAATGTTTCCTTCCCCAACCACACATACTATCCAAAACAAAACTTACCGTTTTTCCATGCTCAGTTAAGCTATACTCCACTTTAGGTGGTATTTCTTGATAAATTTCTCGTTCTATTAGTTGATCTTGCTCTAATTCCCTAAGTTGCTTCGCTAATGTTCCTTGAGATATGTCTGGTATTAATCGCTTTAATTCACCAAATCGTTTTGTTCCATCTGTTAGCAAAATAAATAAAATGAGTGGCTTCCATTTTCCACCGATTATTTGTAATGTTGCTATTACCCCTTTTAACTTCGGTTCTTGTAAATCCATTTTTTTCACCTCTCCTCAGATATCATAAACCATATTTTGCAATTTTTCATATTACTTATCCGCATAAATAGCGATTAGTACGAAATTTGTGACTATGTACATATAAAGTGCGTACTTTTCACTTGCTATCTTTTAGCGAATAATAAAAGCATAACAGTTTTATTTTAAAGTTTTTATTAAGGGAGTGGCTTAAATATGTCTATAACTACATTAAAAGGTAGCCGTATCGTTATCATTGGTGGGAGTTCTGGTATTGGATTTGCAACAGCAAAACAAGCAATCGAACAAGGAGCACATGTTATTATTGCAGGCCGTTCGAAAGAAAAACTAAGGATTGCTCAAGAAATAATAAGTAACAACCATCTTCAAACTTATGTATTGGATAATCAGGATAAAAACCAATTAGAAGATTTTTTCAAAAAGGTT
This sequence comes from Bacillus cereus group sp. RP37, assembly GCF_040459695.1. Taxonomy (NCBI): domain Bacteria; kingdom Bacillati; phylum Bacillota; class Bacilli; order Caryophanales; family Bacillaceae; genus Bacillus; species Bacillus cereus group sp. RP37. Next base: position 2,929,414 of record NZ_JARVHP010000001.1, read on the forward strand.
GGAAATTTTGATCATTTGTTCACCCCAGGAGCCTCTTATACCCTTGGACCAATTACTGCTACGGATGATATTGCTGAAAGCAGCTTTATCGGCAAGTTTTGGCCACAATATTATGCCGTAAAATATGCAATTCCTTTTCTTTCAGACTCCGGATCTATCGTATTAATGTCCGGTGCATTTAGTCAAAGACCGCTTAAAGGGGCACCTGCTTATGGAGCTTGTAATGGGGCTATTGAAAGTTTAGGGAAAGCTTTAGCTGTTGAAATAGCTCCTATAAGAGTTAATATTGTTTCCCCTGGAACGATACGGAGGGAAAATGAACAAAACGAAAATAGACTAGCTGCTTATAAAGCTTATAAATCTCTTTCTCTTGTAAAGAGACCTGGTCATATTGATGAAATTGCACATACTGTTCTATATTTAATGCAAAATAGTTTTACTACAGGCAATGTATTGTTTCCTGATGGAGGATACACCTACCATTAAATTATTTAAAACAAAAGCCCCTTATTAAGGTGGCTTTTGTTGCTAATTTAGAAACTGTTGAAGTAATACAGGATCCTTTTTTAAAAGTCCTGCTAAAAACATAAGTTGCGGATAAGGTTGTAAGATTAAGTCTATATCCATTTTTTCTTTCAATATAGCTATTCCACCTTGCTTAATATAATCTTTTAGTGTTATTTCATTACTACAAATTAGCCTAATATCACTTAAAGAAAGTAATAGAAGTCCATTCGTTTCAGAAGATGGATTTGGCTTATTTTCTGAATGCGCTATATACATAATAGATAAAGTTTCATCTGGACTATCAATAATTAATATTGGATTGATTTCATTTGCTACCTTTATTTTCTTTGATTGCGCATTCCAGTTCTCTTTATAATATGTACTTGGTGAACTCAAAATAGTAATATCGATAGTAGCTTCTTCTTTCACTTCTCTTTTAGCAGTTTCTACTGCTGTTTCATCGGATTCTTTATGTCCGCCGAGCCTTACTACACCTAATGTATCTCCTTTACTCGTTGGTCCAACTTGAAAAACAAATAAATTCTTATACACTACATATGCACCAGATGTTCGTACATTCTTATCTATATGTATCAATATTTCCCCTCCTAAATTAACCATCTTACAAACTAGTTTACTATAATTTTATTATGTTTTAAAATTCTCTTCAATCCAACACACAGCATCAAGTAAATTTTCCGCTATATAATCAGGCGCCGTTTCTATCCACAAATTTCTATACTTTGTTAATGAACTTTCACCCCATCCTGTTCGTACTAAAATCTTTTTCATATTCGCCCTTTCAGCCGCAATCATATCTGTACTCCCAGTATCTCCAATAAGAAAACAATCTTTTAAGCACAAATCATGTTCTTCCGTTGCTTTTAAAAGTAAACCTATATTCGGTTTTTGGCAGTCGCAACTACTATTATGTGGACAATAGTACATCCCGTCTATATATACATCCTCATCTTTTAATATCTGTTGCATCTTTTGAAATCCTTTAAGCAGTTCTTTTTCGGTAAAATATCCCCGTCCAATTTTAGTTTGATTTGTATATAAAAACACCTTTAATCCTAATTTATTTAACCAAAGAAAAAAGGCATATACATAATGCCTTTTTTCTTTATCCTTATTTAATTGGATAACAAACTTCTGTAACCCACTTACTAGGATCCGCTTCCATCGCTGGGCTCACATGATAAATATTAAACATCGGGCCTGCTAATTCGTAACCTTCCGTTTCAATCCATTTTGCTGCAGCCCCATTTACAGCTGTCATCTGTTCATAACTTCCATTAACCGTTATAGAAGCTACATTAGTTGATTCAACATTTTTAAATGTAACGTCTTTTGTATTTTTATACTTACCTAGAATACTTAGCTGTATTTCTACATCTACATCATTTTCTTTGTATTCACGATCATGGAAAACCGCAATACTATAACTCGGATGGGCAATACTAATACTTTTCATTTGTATTTCTTGCATTAACATACCCCATAAGTCCCCTTCAGCATTATAAGATGGAATTACCTTTCTAACACTAGCTACATTTCTTTCTGGAATTTCCTTTATTGAAACATGATAGTTCATCTCAACAACATCCTCTCTCATCGTTTTCATTGAGTTTTCGAGGAGACGTAATTGTTTTTGTAGGTTATCCATTTCTTCTTTAATTTGAGCACTACGATATAAAAATTGTTCCTTAATACCATCTATATTATCGCATTCTATTATTTCTTTAATGGTAGCGATATTAAATCCCATAGCTTTTAACGTTTGAATTTGATTTATTTTCTTTAATTGGGCTGCTGAATAGTATCTGTACCCACTCTGCTCATCAACTTTTACTGGCTGCAATAATTCTACTTTATCGTAGTGTCTCAACATACGTATACTAATGGACGATAGTTTTGAAAAATCCCCTATTTTAAACATGTTTTCCTCCTAAAAATTACATCCACTTCGAAGCTCAACTTCATCTTAAACAATGACATTGTGTGAGAGTCAACTGTTTATAACACTTAAATTATATTTCTTTAATTCTTTCCCCTTATACTTACTTCCTTCTTAAGGCTATAAAAATTGAAGTTAGTCCGTTCACAGCAAATAAAGTTACAATAATACTTGTAAATAAAGCTACGTCTGGCGCAAATATTTTAATCGTACGCCAAGGTGAACTTGTACTATAAGTAAGTAGTGGGATGAACATAATAGATAATAGTAGGGATAGACTCCCTGTAAATAACCAAATTAGCTTTTTTACAGTTTTCATATGTTTATACTTTTTAATTAACATAAGTGATATTATGAAAAGTATCAGTGTAACTATCAACAAAACAATTTGTGTTAATGGTATGTTTTGAGGAATATCAACCGGTTCTTCTCCATTCAAAATACTAATAATCCCCTTTTTCAATACTGATAGTACGGTTTCTTCTAATACATGATTTTTATTCGTTAGAATTACACCACCCCAGCCACTTTTATTTAAAGTAAATATTTCTGCACGAGCATCGGGCGTTGATCCTGAATGCCAAATCATCTTTTCACTTTCATTTATATTTGTTGTCCTTAATCCAAAACCATAACTTTTTTCTGGATTTATCTTATAAAGTGGTGATAGATAAAGATCCATGTTTTCTTTCCTTAATAATTGTGCATCCCCTGGATGATTCAAAAACATAATATATTGAATCATATCTTCTAAATTTGCAGTAATATAGCCATACGGTGCTCCGGCATTATCATAGGAGACTACACTTTTTCTTGGAAAACCAAACCAAGACTGATAACCTGTTAAATAACCTTTTTCATATGCAGTTTCTTTACTTGCTGCCGCGCCATTCATATTTAATGGCTGAAAAATATACTTTTCCATATATGATGAATATGTTTCATTTGTGACTTCCTCAATAAGTGTACCTAACACAATATAATTCGTATTACTATATTGATATTTTTCACCTGGTGGAGCAGTTACTTTTACATTTGAAAGCTTCATTACATTTTCTTTTAATGCTCTAGAACTTTTGGATTGCTTATCTGATAATGCTAAGCCCTCATATGTACTTATTCCGCTTGTATGAGTTAGTAGATGTTGGATTGTTATAGTTGAGGATATTTGAGAATCTTTTAGTTTAAACCAGGGGAGATATCGTTGAACTGGATCCTCTAATTTTATTTTTTTATCTTCTATTAATTTCACTATAGCTAAAGCTGTTAAAGATTTACTTATTGAGCCGATTGCAAATGGCGTTTTACTAGTTACCTTTTTTTCAGATTCTCCAGTAATCCCCATCGTTTTTGTGAAGAATACATCTTTATTATGTACAATTGCAACTGAAGCTCCCGGAATATTCTGCTCCTTTATAAACTTTTCAATATACTTATCTAATGTAACTTTAATATTTTGCTGAGCGTAAACTTTGGGAAGTGTGATACATAATACTATCAATACATTACAAAGAATACAAATTAGAGACAGTTTATAGATCGTATTCTTCATTATACTTTAGATACTTTCTTTTTTTATAACTTACTAAGCTAATAAATACCACTACAGAGAGCGTCAAACTAATCATTATTAATAATACGTTCCACCATTGATTCTCTGATATACGATATAAAATATTATAATTAAATGTATTTTTACTATTAGTTGGATTAAATGATTCAGTTAAAAATATTGTAAATATAGTTTGCGAGACGAGGTAAGTAATAATTGCGATGAATATGCCACGTAAGATAAGTGTGTTAGATTTTCCTTTTTCATTTTGAAGTTGTTTCATTTTAACTTGCAAATCAATTTCATTTATTTCTAAAAAATCTTGAACAAATAATTGAGGTGTACCTAAATCATCTATACTATCTTCACCATGTTCACGACATTCTTGAATATGTTCTACTATTTGTCGCTTAATATTTTCCCTCTCTTCTAAACTAATATCGTATTGCTTTAATTCCTTAAGTACGTCTGTTAAAAATTGCTTTTCTTTACCTATCAATTTATTCCTCATTTCAGAAGGTCTCCTTTCAAACCGCTTTTTAATAATGTTTGAATATCTGATTGCAATTCTAACCACTCATTAATTTTCTTCTCAAGACGTATTTTCCCATTTTCATTAATTTCATAATAAATCCTAACTTTACCACTGTCTGTTACTTCTTGATAAGTATTAACCCACTCTTGATTTTTCAACTTAGTTAGAATTGGATAAATACTTCCTACTCCTTTCAACTTTAAATTGTGTACTTCTAGCTCTTTCATAATCTCATAACCATAACTTTTCTTTTTCGACAAAATAGATAATACACACATTTCTAAATGACCTTTAATTAAACTCGTTCTATCCATAGGATAAATTTAACAGAAATATATACTTCATTCAAGTATATATTTCTGTTAAATTTAAAAAATCAGACAATAAAAAGAAATGATTAATAAACAAACAATCTCACTTATGAACTGTTTTCACCCTTAATTATTACTTTTATAATATAATAACTACATAATATATCAAACGTTTATCCCTTTTAATTTCTCACCTCTCCTCCCTTATTTTCCTTAACAAAAAATTCCGTATGTGGGACATAAAAATACTAAAAGATCCAATTTCTTAATTTTGAAATTAAGAAATTGGATTTTTTTTCATTACCTTGTATTAATCATACTGCGTTAATATATACATTATAAAGAATATATGTACAGAGATAATAAAGTTGTTTAATTTACAATAAAGTCATTTAAAAAATAATATAGTTGTTTAAAAATCCTTCTTCTACTAACAAGGCAGGTTAGTGGAAGAAATAGCAAGTGCGTTTAACTAGGAGAAGTTTCGATGACATTAAAGAAGACACCGAGGTGTCTTCTGTTTTTTAAATTAAGAATATCGATAAATCAGGATTTATTTACTTAACATTATACTTATTTTCGGACCGAGGCATCTAATCGGTGAGTATATACAAACCAAGTAATGCTTGCTGTTAATAATGTTGACGAAATTAAAGCTGTAAGAACACTATATGTTTGCCAAATAAGTATCGTTGACCAATCGAAGGCAAAAACCATTATACACTGGGCAATCGTAGCGATTAGGAAAATAATTGTTACGATTGTTCTCTTTTTTGTCATTGGCTGCTGCTCATTTGTTTTCCTTTTTCTTAATCCTGAGAAAAATAACAGAACGGCTAATAGGCAAAGAATAATTGTGGTAGACGACAAAATGATGTCCAAAAGCTGTGTGCTGCTTATCTCATATGACTGAGTTAGATTGCCGTTTAATATATTTTTAACTTTTAGTACCAGGTTTATATTGGTATTTGCGCCGTTGCTCAGTAAGCAGATGGCTGTTCTTTCATTTGGCAGTATGGCTACTTCGGTACTAAAATTTGGATTACCCCCAGTGTGTTCTATAAACGTTTGTTCGGCGTTTACCGACCAACCTGCCGCATAATACATATCATTGACAGCCGAAACAGACATATCACCCCTATGTGATTTTTCGATAGCCCTGTGAAATATTTCGGGTATGTCCTGCACGATACCCATCTGTATGCCCATCCAACGCGCCATATCTTTTGTATTAGAAATGATATAGCCGGCAGGTTTATTCCCAGCATAATCTGGAGCGTTAAATGGAGTTGTTATAAAAAAGGAAGAACGGTAGCCCTGTGCTAACTGTCCAGTGGCTTGAGCATCTTCTTTATAAACATACGTCTGGTGAAGACCTAAGGGTAGAAATACCTGTTCCTTCATAAAGTCTTCATAGCTTTGTCGTGATACAATCTCAATAACCAAACCCAATACGTCATAATTAACGGTTCCATAGTTATATTGTTCACCGGGAGAGAACGCCAATTCTGCATCTACCAGCGTTTCCACAGTCTTTTGCAACATATCAGGTGTATTACCTTGGGGAATATTTTGAATATGTCTAATATTTGTTAGGCCGCTGGTATGGTAAAGAAAGTTATTTAGTGTAAGCTTTTGCATATCAACAGGTTTACCTTGATACTTTAACGTAAACCAAGGTAAATATTTTTGGATAGGGTCAGTCATTGATAGTAGCCCTTGCTCTTCCAATAGCAAAATTCCCATACCAGTAAAAGCTTTACTCACCGAGGCCAACTCATAGAGTGTATTTTCACTTGCAGACAATCCCTTTTCACGATCTGCATACCCAGAAGAAAAGTAGAACACTTCACCATCAGCAAGTATTGAGATTGACATTCCAGGCACACCTGATGTACGACAGGCATCATCTAGCAATGCTTGTATTGCCACAGATTTCGAATCTGACAACGCATAACTTTGTGTTGCGAATCCTGAGAATAATATAAATATCGTTAATACAAAAACAATAGTCTTTTTCATACACTCTCCTTTTTGAAGAATTATTAGGGTATAAATAGCTTATTTTTATAATTATAAACTAAATTCTAATTTATCTTTCTATTCACCTATATAATATGAAATAATTGTGAAGATTTACACTTAAACTAACGGTGGCGTTAGTTCAATAAGAAGTAAACAACTTTATTATTCATTTTTTAAGCATTACATAAGCAGATGGATATAATTTGAAACAACTTTAAAGAGCCTTGCTGCATATAGAATGTAGTAAGGCTCTTATCTTTTTTAATCAAAATTCAATAACTTTATTATCACTATACAATATAAATTATGTTAATAACACAAAATCTAGTAAAACTTTACTGATTACGTTCAAGACACTCATAAACCGCCATCATATCTCGTTTATCCAATTCGCGAACGCGATTAAAAATCGGTATTTGCGCAACAGCTTCTGTTAATAAGCTCTCATCCACAATATCAATAACTTTCCCAGTTAACCATGTTTGCACATCTACACCTTCAACAATTTCTTTAAGCCCTTCATCATTGATACCACTTGCATTACAAGTTACACATGGAATTGTTAGTTTAAAGACGCCATCATGTAAATTATCTTCAGTAATAACTTTCTTTCCTTTACAGAATGGACATGGATTACTTTTTTTAATTTTATTAATTTGGGTAACTAACTTTTTATATCCAAATGCTTCGTATACATACGTAAGTTTTTTATATTTACCATTTGTGAAATACTGATCTATAATGTTTTCTCTCGTTTCATAAACATTAGGGAAATCACAAACAGTTACTTGATTATTAACACTAATAGATTCGATATTTCCTTTTACTTCATCCCAAAATGGTAAGACATTTTGTAACACCATTTCATAGTTTGAAAAGCTTGCCTGATCTAACTCAAACATTTTTAGTGCAACTTGTGCTTTTCTTGGCAATAAAGAAACATCTTCTGTCAATCTCATATCGCCACCAACTATAGACTTCAATTTATGAAGTGCAGGTAAATCACCGACTATTTTCAACACTTCATCAACTGGCTGATTGATAATTTCACGAATATCTGAGTTACCAAATTTAAGTGGTTTATGATGATTTAAAGCCGTCCCTTCACAAATTGGGCATGTCATCATTTCTTTAGAAGTCTTAATTTCTTCTTTAATATCTGCTTTTGAAATAACAATATATCCACCAATAATCGTATTAAATCCTACCCATGTTCTACGTGTCTTTCCTTTTTTATCATAAAATGATTTTTCAAAATATCCGTACCAAAACGTATGCTTTTCTTCTGCTGACATATTATTGTAGCTCTTTGACAAATCGTGACCAAGCTCATTTTTAATTTCTTCGAATAGAAATTCTATTTTTTCATATTGATAAAATTTTAATACTTTCATGATTTCTGGATCGAATAAACCGTCCCAAAATGGAACATTTTTATTTTGAATTGTAATTTCTTTATCAAAAACTTCAATTTGAAGACGTCCGGAACAAGATGGACAATGATTTTCCTGTGAATAGAAATCAAAACTTCTCGTATCTTTATTAGTTGGATGAGTAGCTACAATATGATTAATTAATCCACCAATTTCATATAAGAAACTATATTGACTATATAAATGTCTTTCAAGATCAATAGCAACAACAGGTGCAATTGTATCAGATTCATATTCACCATAAATTAAACGAGCCATTGATGATAAACTTTTTAAAATACCACCCTTATAAACGTTTTCGGCATTTTTAAAATAGTTAATATGATTTTCTTCTAAATAGTGAACGCCTTCTTTATGCTTAAGTGCTGAAGAAATATGTATTCGCTCAGCATGATTTACACTGCTTTTTTGACGATAATAATCTTCATGACTTAGTACATCAAGATGCTTTATAGATTCAAGCTGTCTTTTCCCGAAATCTACAATATAATCAGAGCTTTCTAACATGTACCTATTATGTTCAATCATGATGATAGAGACTGATTCATCTCGCAATATCCCTCTAACACTATCTATAAATTGATTTAAAATATTTTGTGATAACCCCTTTGAAGGTTCATCAAAAATAAATAACGTATGTGGATTTCTTGTGTTTGCGAATAACTCCGAAACTAAATGAACACATTGAAACTCACCCGTTGATAATGTTTGTGTTTTTCGTTCTAACGTTAAATAGCCAAGTCCTAATTTAATTAGTAGGCTCAAGCGTTTATACGCAATATCTTCATTTGGAAGTTCACCTATAATATCCTCAATCGAACGCTCAAAAATATCATCAATTTCTTCACTATACTTTGTTAATTTCTTTTTAATATCTAGGAAAGTGGCTACAGTTGATCGACTTGTAATCGATTGATTTCGATCTTGTCCTACCATAACTAATTTATCTTTTGGATACCGCTTCAAGAAATCTATAGCTAAACATTCGTTAACAAGTGTAGATTTCCCGCATCCAGATTCTCCTGTAACTGTTACAAGCCTATTTTTAGGAATCTGAAACTCCACCATTTGGATATTACGGCAATATAATTCTTGGAATGTATAATATTCTGTTGGTATTTCTTTATTTAGATCCCACAGTATTGGTTTTGGTCTTGGTGATTCTTTCACAATTTGTCCACCATATTTTCCGCTACCAGGTCCAAAGAACAATTGCTCATCTGTTGTATCCAGTACTGTATCTGAATGATCTATAAGCCAAATTTGATTTTTACAACCTAATTGCTTGATCTCTTCTAATATTTGTAATAATGTTTCATGATCAAGTCCAACTGAAATCTCATCAATAATAATTATAGCATTTTCACTTACTGCCATAAATTCAGCCAAATAAAGTCGTGTTAACTCTCCACCTGACAACGTACCCATAATGCGATTTAATGTTAAATAACCAATGTTCATATTAATTATATTTTGCAGTATATGTTGCTTTGCTTCACTAATATTTAGCTCTTCCGCTAACGAAAGAATCGACTCAACACTTAAATCATTAATCTTTGAAATTGTATGTGGTTTAGCAAATAAATCTATAGTATATTGTTCGATTTCTTCGCTATAACGTTTTCCCTTACATTTTTTACACTTAATATTTTTAGTAGTACCTCGGCCTTTACAACCAGTACACCATCCTAACTGATTATTAAATGAAAAAACCTCAGGGGAAAGATGAAATACTTCAGCAAGTTTTTCACGTACTTCTGTGAAAACACCAGTATGAGTACCTATCGTTGAACGTGGGTTGGAAGAAATCGATGATTTTCCTAGAAAAAGAACTAAAGGCATATCTTCCATCTTAATAGCACTAAAATTCGTTTCCATAATGTTAGGAAATAAATATTGATATTCAGCCTTTGGCAATAAAGAAACTAATCGTTTTTTTGATTCTTCACCAATCGTTTGACAAAAAGTTGTTTTACCTGATCCTGATAAACCAGCGATTCCAAACGATTTATTAAATGGAATGACTGTATCTAATTTGTTTATGTTATTAGCAATTAATTGATTTACTTTCATATTAACCTCTATTCTTATTTTTCATAAAAACCATTTTTACAATGTAATAATTACATAATGAATATAACCTTTAACGTGATTATCTTCTTACTTTAAGAACCTTATCTTTATATATTTCAAACCATTGTTGCCATTCATCTTTAGAAAACTCTTTTTCTTCTCCTTCTAGAACGGAAGAAAAAAGATTTAAACAAATATGCCAACCTGCTATATCTTTCGGTGTATGATCAGTTAATTCATGAATGTATTCTTTAAGGAGTAAAAGGGAACCATTTTACTCTTTATGTATTTCAAATCGAACTCGATCTTTATCCCAAGTAAATTCAAGTACTGAGTTTACTTGATACTCTAAAATATCAATGTTTATGAATGAACCGTCCATCATGTCGAACTTTATAATTCCACCTGTTTTAAGGCTTTCAATCTGTAAATTAGACATCCATTTTTTTAGCTTACTGTTTTCTGTTAAAACAGACCAAACTTCCTCTATTGTATATGGAAATTGTCGTTCAAATTTTACAATATATCCATCAGTTAGTTGCCCAATTTCAGCTATCATCTTGATTGCCCCCTTATATAGAATGTATGTTCCCACTCTATTTTACACGAATATACACATAAAATAAATCTTTATGTCAACGAAGTATTAATTTAAAGTTAATGGTTATAAGAAAGATTTGAAAAATTTTCAAATCGAGTTATAGCATGTTGAGAATTTAGTATCATGTATGTTTCCTCATTAACTATAGATTTACGCACAAATAAAAAGAGCCGCATTTGCGACTCTTGAACTTATAGAATTACTCCTGTTTTTGTTGAATGATTTACCGTTTAATCGCATCGACAATTAGCGATGGAAAACCAAGTTTATCACCTTTGTTTCTAGAATCATACCTTTTCGAACGGAAAATAACACCGTCGTTTGCATCCCATTCCTTGTAATAAAACTGACCATTTTCATCACAATATTCAAGTAAAACTACCTCAAATCCAGCAGTTTCAAACATTTTCGTTAATGTTTTATAATTATGAACAATTTTATGACTTGCTGCTGGATGATCTTTCGGGCCAGGTCCGCCTATTTGAACTATATTTTGATATGCTTCATCTCGGAAAAATGCATCAGGAACACCACACCGAATATGCCCTGTTGGCTTTAAAAATTCATAACAAATTTCAGCTGCTCTTACACCTTCTTCAAACGTAAGATGTTCCCATACATGTTCAGCTAAAATAGCTGAAATGGAATTATATTCAAACCTTTCTTCCCACATAGCTTTATCTAGTAAGTTAAGTTCATTTTCTTGCGTTTGAATCCAACCGGGGTTATTATTAAACGCTCCAGCTCCGACTACTACTTTAATTTCTTCTTGTTTTATTGCCATCATTTTCACCTCATGAATATTTTGATTTATTAATATATTCTGTGTTTACTATTCCACTTCCTTCTTCAACAAATTTAATAGCATGAATCCAGTACAATACCGAACTCATGCCCTAAAAACTATCTAATACAACGATCTGTCTAACTTTAAAAAATTAGTTCATAATATACAGCTGTTTTTATACGATTTATATACGATTTTTCTTACGGAAATATAGTACGCCAAACATTAGCATAAAACCAATCACGTAAAAACTTGTTGTTCCGCTGCCACCAGTATTAGGGATTACCCAATTATTTTTCGCATTTTTCACTGTTAGTTGTTGTGTCTTTACCGCTTCTGTAATTTCTATTTCTATTGGATCTCTAAGTAACATATATCCATTTGGCGCTTTTATTTCTTTAATCGTATACTTTCCAAATACTAACTGATTGGAAATCACCTTTCCTTTTTCATCCGTTGTTAATCTAGTAACTTCTTTACCTTCTTTATCTAAGACTTGAAATACAGCACCTTTTAGTTTTAAATTACTATCCTTATCATCAACTTTCTCAATTTCAAATTGGCCAGTCGGATCTGGCAATTTCTTATTTCCTATTTTAATTTCTACTATTACATCTTTTTCTATTTTTACAGCTATTTTATCTTTTAATAATTTGTAGCCTTTAGGTGCTTCTACTTCCACTAGGGTATAGTTACCTATTGGTAAATCCTTTGATATCGCTTCTCCTTTTTCATCTGTTACTAACTCACCAACTACTTTTCCTTTAGAATCTTCAATCTGAAATGTGGCTCCTGCTAGCTTTTTATTTTTATCGCTCGTATCTACTTTCACTAACTTCATTTTCCCCATCGGATCTGGCAATTTCTTATTTCCTATTTTAATTTCTACCACTGTATCTTTTTCTACTTTTACAGCTACTTTATCTTTTAATAATTCATAACCTTTAGGCGCTTCTACTTCCACTAAGGTATAGTTACCTATTGGTAAGTCTTTGGATATTGCTTCTCCTTTTTCATCTGTTACTAACTCACCAACTACTTTTCCTTTAAAATCTTCAATCTGAAATGTGGCTCCTGCTAGCTTTTTATTTTTATCGCTCGTATCTACTTTCACTAACTTCATTTTTCCCATTGGATCTGGCAATTTCTTGTTTCCTATTTTAATTTCTACTACTGCATCTTTTTCTACTTTTACAACTACTTTATCTTTTAATAATTCGTAACCGTTTGGCGCTTCTATTTCCACTAGATTATAGTTACCTATTGGTAAATCTTTTGATGTCGCTTCTCCTTTTTCGTCTGTTACTAACTCACCAACTACTTTTTTACTTGAATCTTCAATATGAAACTTCGCTCCAAGCAATTTTTTATTATCATTATTACTATCAACTTTTTTTATTTTTATTTTTCCTGTACTAGGCTTGTTCCAATGTTGCCAGTTAAATTTGAAATTGTGAAATTCAAATCCACCAGTTTGTTGTACCATACTGACAAATGCTTGTCCATTAATTGAACCGCCTTTTGTTTCTAAAACAGCATTTGGAGCAAACACACTCCCAACAACACCATATCCCTCTGTTGTGATCTTTTTCGCATTTGGAAAAACCCAAATCATTTTCCCGTATAGCTCAGTAAACGGTGAATTAGGAGAATAGGGTTGAGATGTAGGAATTATATCCGTAGCCCTACCAATATTGTTCGTGTCATATAGGATGGACCCATTTTTAAATGTAACCTCTATTGCATCCGAATACATAACGATAAAATCTTTTCCTTTAGCATTGGGTAAAAATACATCTCTTATATCTAAATTGATTTTCCCGGTCAATTCTGATGAAACATAAATATTAGGATTGTTTATATCTTTTCCAATACCATAACTCATATTTGGAATTGGGGTATTCGTTTTATATTGACCTGCATTTTTACTAACTTGGTTGACTATGTTGCGAAATTCATTAAATTTCGCGTCAATTTCTAGTTTTTCTTTATAAACGATACGATCATACGAAGATTGTATAATACGATCTGGATCACTCTCTTTTGTCATTACGACTATTCCGTTTTGAATGATAAAAGATTCCTCTCTTGATTTTTTAAATTTTCCAGACAATAACAAGGATGGATATCCCTCATCACCCCATTTTTCCCCAACTATATTAGATGTTCCTGCTGCTGCACCTACAATCGTATAACCTGATGCATCCATATCACCTTGAACTGCAATTGCTCCTTCAATATCGCCACCTACTGCTTTATGGTTACCAAAGACAACAGCATTATAACGCGATATATCACCTAGACCTTCTAAGTTTATCGTGGATCCATACACTTCTTTTGGTACATAGACGACAAAACTTATACATAACATTAACAAAACCATAAAATGAATACTTACCAGTTTTAATCGTAGCCTCAATTCCTTTGTTCCCACCTTTACCGTATTTTTTCTATAGTCGAATAAAGTGCACTTTTATTAGTGATCCTTCCCTACATACGTTCTTTGCTGTTCCCTAAGTTTTTGGATACACTATTCATTAATCCGGGATAGATACATTCTATCTAATTATTTTTTTCTTATAAATTACGACTAGAAGCGTACATAACAATAGGATTGGAACTATTACCGTCCACTTATTAAACATAGATACCTCTGTACTCATGCCTTGTTTTTCTTCCTGGTTGAACTCTACACGCTCACCCCGAACTAGCAATCTATTGGTGTTTACTCCATAAGGCGTGCACGTAATTAATGTTGTATAATCTTTATTTTCTACAATTTGTAGATCGTCCGTTTCGTGTGGTAAAACTACTTTAATTTGATCTACTTTATAAGCAAGAACTTTGTCTAAAGAGTGAATATAAAAACGGTCTCCTTCACTCAACTTATCTAAATCTGTAAATAATTTTGCTGATGGTAAACCACGATGCCCTGTTAAAATAGTGTGCGTATTTTCTCCACCTACCGGGAGCGAAGAATAATCTAAATGACCTACCCCGCGACTCAATACTTCCTCAGTGGTCCCTTGATAGATTGGTAGTTTTATATTAATTTTCGATATTTCAATATACCCCATTACATCACCTAAATTTAACGCATCGGCATACGCTTGATGATTACTTTTTTCTTCAGAAAATGGATCTGCAAATGTTTTCGTGGAAGTTTGAACTTGTTTATTATATTCGGCTGCTTCTTTTTCCCTACGTTCTACTTCTTTCTTTTGTAGTGATTTAATCTTCTTATCATAAGAGCTAATCTCAGAATAATGTGCACGAGTCGCCAACCAATTACTAATAGTAGGATATAAAAAAATACCTAATCCAAATAAAAAAATACCTCCTAAAACAAGATTTCGTTTCATATTTCCACCTCTGTATATACTAAAATATTGAAAAGAGGGAAGCATTTTGCTTCTCCCCTTTTCACATCACATCGTTACATATTCCTAAAATCTTAATTATTAGCAAACTTTTTTCTAAAGAAAACAAATGCCGCTGTAACCATTAACGCAAGGCCTAGTACAGTGAAAAGAGTCGTTCCTATACCACCCGTTACTGGAAGCATCCATCCACTTTTATTATTTTCTATCGTTAATTTAACCGTTTGATTATTTTCGCTAATCTTTACATCAATGGGGTCTTTTAATAATTGATAAGAAGCTGTAGTACCATCTTCTTTTGTATAAGTTGGTGCTTTCGTTTCAAAAATTTGATAGTCTCCATACGGAATGTTAGTCCATTTAATGACACCATTTTCATCTGATACACCTGTGACTTCTTTTCCTGCTACAACAACTATTTTCCCATTTTTATCTTTAAGTACAAACTCTGCACCTTTTAATTTCTTCTTATCAGCACCATCAATTTTAGTTAACTCGATAATTCCAGTTGTCGGAACAACAACTACAGGTTTAGATTCCTTTTCTCCAATTACATCATTTTTATTTATAAAATCAATTTTTGCTGTATTTAAAATTTCGGAACCAGAAGCTACTCCTTCTTTTACTTGTGATTTAATTTGTAAATGAAATTCTTTTTTACCATCTAATTTTGTGAAATCTTTTACTGTAGCTGTTACTTTTTGACCTTCTACAGCTACCTCTACAATACTTGTATTTACTTCCGCTCCATCAATCTTCACAATCGGCTTTCCTTGAATCATTAAACGATTGTCCAAAGTATCTGTTACCACATATTTTTTGTATTCTTTAATGTCTTCTGGTATTAATGTTTTGATATCATAATTGTAATTAGTTAAAGGATTTATTGGTAGCGCTTCCAAATTTCCGTTAATCTTTTTATTAATAGTTGGTTCTTCATAGTTTTTCACTTCTACTTTAACTACTGTACCAGAAGTAATTGTTCCATCTTCGTTAATAGTTCCGGAGGTCTTTATAAAAAACTCTCGTTTAGTCGGATCTATTACATACCCTTTCGGCGCTTTTGTCTCTTGGAAATAGTATTCCCCATACTCTAATCCTTGCACGCGAATATGCCCATTACCATCTGTTGCTAACTCTTTTTTCACTTCCGTACCATCTTTTTTAAATAAAGAGAATACTGCGCCTGCTAACGCTTTTTCATTTGCACCAGTCTTTACTAAATCAACTGCACCACGTTTAATCTCATTTTTTGGATACATATGAACATCATAGTTTAGCACCTTACCCTCTTTATTCGTTAATGGAATATCCACTGTATACGTATTTGGATTTAGGTTAACATGCGGAGGTCCAGCCACTTCTTTCACTTCATAACGTCCTAGCGGAAGATCTTTTAATACAGCTTGTCCGTTATCATCTGTTACTACTTGAGTTGGGGTCGCTCCCATTACAGGTTTCACATCTTCTTTTACGATTTTCCCATCGTTTGAAATTTTTTCAAACGACGCAACCCTTTTCACTTCAAACGTTACACCTTTTAACGGCTTCGCATTTGTTGGCACCTCTTGATTTGCAGAGCCATCACCTTCTAGCCCTGGTGCTCCATCTTTTTCTTGTTCATACTTATGAATCGTTAAAGTACCTTTGGATGGTGAAGTTGCCTTTACTAATACACTAGACCATGTAGAAAATGTTAAGAAAAGCACTAAAAGCACACTAAATATTTTTTTCATTTCTCTTATCCCCTTTACTACTTCTATCATTTTAAAAATCTCTTTATTACTATTACCCTCTTAAAAGCAATAGTGTGCCAAGTATCAGATTTAAACGAGTAACATAAAACATAGTCGTCCAACAATCCGTTGTTTACAATCACTTTTTCACTCTTCTTATTTTCTATTATTACGTTGTCTCTCCGTATGATATATGTAGTTTTCTCCCCTGAATTACACTTATATCTCTACTTCAAAAATCGTTACATATTAACTTCCATCGCTAATTTTCATTAATTCCTCCCTTCCTATCACTATTTAAAATGCAATCTTCATCATTTTTTCATACATATAGCAATAACCAGTAAATAAGTGTGACGATACATATTTTACGTTACTCCCTAAAACTATTACCTGTATATTCAAATAATATGTGCTAACCATGTTAAATTATGGTATTATTCTTAGAAGTTTATAATTTTTTATATTTTTTATAGATATAATTTTTCCGTTTCTACTTATGAAAAAAGGAATATGTAAGCATTCAACTATTACGCACAACTGTAAGGAGGAAGAATATGACTAAAAATCTCAGTCTAGTTGAGATAGAGTACATTTGCAATATGTTTTTCCAATCTTTTGAAATCCCAGTTTATTTTTTAGATTGTAACAAAAATATTCTTATAGAGTTTACATCAAAAAATGATTCACATTCGTTGTATGCATCAAACATAGAACAGTTACATGTGCTTTTTCAGAAAAATGATACATATAATTCCCCCATTTTCAGAACTCACCAACATCTAGGGCACTTCATTTTAATTCACATAAAGAGCCATTATATGGTGAATGGTACTGTTATTATTGGGCCCTTGGCACATGTAAATTTTTCTACAAGTAAAACGGATAGTAATCTGAATTTTATTTCTAATTATAAAAAAAATTTAGATGTAAGTACCTTTTCAAATAACAGTGACTCACTTTGTATAAGTCCTAGTAGAATTTTAAACGAAGATGTATATTTTCCAATACAAAAAGACGAATCTATTTGTCATAATTTGTATATAGAGCAACAACTACTTGGAGCTATAGAAAACGGGGATAAAGAAAGCGCACTCAAATATTATTACGAATTCCAACAAGAAACTTTTTCATCCTTATCTTCATTCCATCAATTAAGACGTCATAAAAACATTTGTATTTCATCCATCACACTTGCTACTAGATATGCTATAAAAGGAGGACTTCCTTCCGAGATTGCTTACAAGATTTACGATCTACACATCCAAAAGACAGAGGATTTAAAAGACACAGAATCTGTTTGGGATTTATTAAGAAATGTTTTCTGTACTTTTGCGGACCGTGTAAAAGCACAAAAAGTACAGCAACATTCAAAGACTATCGCTATTTGCAAAAACTACATTTTTAAAAATATTTACAATCAAATATCTGTTAAACAACTTGCTAAACTTGCAAACGTGAATTCAGATTATTTATCTATTTTATTCAAAAAAGAAGTCGGTATTTCATTAATTGAGTACATTCAACGTGAACGAATCGAAGAAGCAAAAAAATTATTAATATTTACAACCTATCCCTTATCAGACATATGTGCTTCGCTGAATTTTAGTGATCAAAGCTATTTTACTAAAATTTTTAAGAAATTCACCAACGAAACACCTGGTAAATACCGAAAATCTCATATTGTCATTTAGAATGAATCTTTCATTAAAACAAAGTGTTTTTAGTAACTTATCAATGAAAGATTAGAGTTACTCCCAGATTCATGACCTTTTGGCTTTAGGCTATTTTTAAATCAAAAAAACACGTTACTATTCTTTTATTTTAATGAGAATAGTAGCGTGTTTTATATGTAATGTAGTTCTGTAGACAGTATAGCATCCAAGCGCAAAGTTTTATAGAAGCCCATAGCACCACTAACTACTAAAATCTTATTAAACAAAAAATTTATCTAATAATTATTTTGTGAAAAAATCCAAACTATTTTTTCGGTTAGTGATATTCTCTCTTTGGTATCCATAACATAATTTACATATAAGGCAGACTTCCTTATTTCGTTTTACTTACTTTCTACTTTATTTCTTTTAGGTAATGAACTCTTTTTTTCAAATGAATAATCCCTACTATTATTTTTGTATCTTTCTAAATTTACGAACCAAAGTGAGTACTGTACCTACAATAACCATCCATACGCCCATTGCTGTACTGTTAGTTGTACTGGCCCCCGTATTGGGAAGCTCTTTATATGTAGATTCTTTTTTATCAGAATTACTGTTGTTCGGGATATTACTGTTATTAGCAAGGCTATCTGCTTTTCTATTGTCTTTATCTTTCACATATATTTTTTGTATTTTATTTACCTCGTTACCCGCGGAATCTCTAACACTATATATTATTTCAAAAGTACCAGATTTAGATGCATCTACAGTTCCTTCATGCTCTACTTTAGAAGTAATGTCACCGTCCTCTTTATCAGTAGCTAACACTCCTACCATTGGATCAAATTGATCCCCCTCAGTAATTGTACTTGTAGCAGGTACTTTTAGCATCGGTCTTTCATTTTTTACTTCTTCTCTAACTTTGACCGTTATAGTTTGTTTCGCAGTTACTTCATGACCTTTAGAATCTGCAACTGTGTATGTTAATACGTAAGTACCGGCTTTAGAGGTATCTACTTCACCATCAATTTTTACTTTAGAAGTAAGATCGCCGTCTTCTTTATCAATAGCTTTTACTTTTTCCATTGGATCGAATGAATCTCCTACATGAATTGTCGCTGCAGCAGGCAATGTTAATGTAGGATTTAGATCTGATGTTTCTCCATTTCCCTCTACAATTACAGTCTGTGTTGCCGTTGCATTCCCTCCTTGAGAATCAACGACAGAGTAATCCACAATGTATTTGCCTGGTTTAGAAGTATCTACATCACCTTTATGTTCTACTCTATTTGTTAAATCACCATCTTCTTTATCAATAGCTTTTACATTTCTCATCGGGTCAAACGTATCACCTACACGTAGTGTACTTGTAAGCGGTACAGTTAAGTCAGGGACTTGGTTTGCTTCAGTTTTTTCGTTTTCTTTCACTGTCCCTTTAATTTTTGCTGCATCAAAAGCTTTTTGGACTGCTTCAACCTCAATTGAGTTCGCTCCATATTTGTTTGATGCAACTTTAAGACACGCTAATCTTAATTCAGAGAAATTAGAAGTCATGTTCAATTCATCAGTATTTGCATAATAGAAAATATCAAACATTTTATCTTCACCAATACCATTTACAGTTACACCGTTATGTGTGCCACCTTTTGCAATTAAATACGCGACTTTATTAATAATACTTGAGTTGAAATGAACACCCTCATTATCCTCTCCATTTAAATCACTGTATTTACTATAATCATCTGGATACGGTACTCCATCAAAAAATTTGACTGCAGATGGATTTGTCATATTACGGAGAACTGATCCACTTTGTTCTCCTATTGTCCAATTAAATTCCCCATTATTTATATATTTCTCAATAGCCGTTCCCATAATATCAGATAATGCCTCGTTAATTGCTCCAGATTCTCCGGAAAATTCAAGATTAGATTCGCTAGATGTAATAGCATGTGTAAATTCATGGCCCGCTATGTCAAACGCTTTTACCATTGGATCACCGTATATAAGCATACTAACATTGTTAATATTAGCACTAAATGCATTCCCCCAATTTTTAGGATCATCTGTTTCTCCGGAATCCCATGCATGTACAACTGATACTACTTTTTTTCCCTTATTATCAAAACTATTACGCTTATATTTGTCTTTATAAAAATCATATACCTTTGTTGCTATGAAATGGGCACTTACCGCCTTTGGATCATTAAATGTTGTTGAAGTGCTAGTTGCTAATATACCAGGATAATACCTTCCTTCAAAAGTAATATCTCTATAATTTACATCGTAGGTCTCAATTCCTTGCCCTCGTGTGTAATCAGCAAGCGCATATTTTCCGTTACTCTGTTCTGAAATACCAAATGTGCGAGTTATACCTACATCATCTATTCCTGTTCCAGTTAATGATATGAAATTACTTTTTTTAGTTTCCTTTAAGGATTCAACATGCTCTTCACTTACTTTTAAATCTGATTCTTGTACCATGTTTTTCAACATATCACCATTTTGAGCATTCACTAAATAAGTTCCAGATACATAGTTTGGTGTTGCAGCAGCAAATGTAACTTGATATGCATTGCTAGCCTGCCCATTATTTTCATCGACAAAAATAACTTCCTTAACTTCTGGCTCAGAAATAAATGTAATATCTTTCCCGTACTTCGTATAAATATATTGTTTTGCTTCTTCTTTTGATAAATTAATAGGATTCTTTAAATCTTCTTTTGCTAAATTTTGTGCGCTGTCTCCTGAAACACTTTTAATAATACCCTTTTTATCTACATGAGCAGTCAATTGGTGTCCATATACTTCTTTTCCTTCATATATTTGTTGCATACGCACAAGTGTAGTTCCATCATATGAACCACGTTTTTGAAGAACCTTGTAATCTACCCCTTTATCTCCACTAACTTGTTTTGGAGACAAAGCATGCTCCGTCTTTTCCTTAAGGGCATCTTTCACTACATTCTCTGGCGTCTTTTGTGATGGTTGTGTAAGTTCACCTGTACGGAACGAATCCTCTTGAATATCAACTTGCATTTTGCCCATTTCCTCTGCATAACCTACTCCATATGGTGTTACGCTTGTTAAAGCTACTCCTGTTGTTAATGCGACTATAGCTATTTCTTTTTTATTTTTCATGTTATTTCCCTCGTATAATTTCCTAAAATATGAAACTGCTAAAATTTATACAATTTATTCCTATCATAAAAAGATGACTTCTGTAATCAACAAAAGTCATCTCTTCAATATGTAATATCCCTAATATATTTTCAATGCATAATTTCTATATAAAAAGGAAAAAGCATTCATTAACGAGCATTTTGCAATACTTTTATTAGGTCATTTATATTTTCAACTTTCTGCTGAAACTGATCAAATCTACTATGTAGCAATGAAGGATTTTTATCTTCAGTTGAAATAACTTTTTTTAATTCCTGCTCTAATTTATCATATGTATCAAAGAAATTATCAAATTCTACACTTACAAGTTCTTCATTTTCTCGATAAAATCTTTTTGCTTCTATATAAGTCATATATGATTTATTTAAAAATCCTAATGAAATTAAATATTTAGAAGTGTTTTCTTGATATATAGCAATATCACATGCTATTTTAATATCAGAATAAGTCTTTTGAACAAAACAATGCAATTCAAAAATCTTAAACTTTAATACATTATTCATTTCATCCCCTCCATCCTATCTATTTTACAAAAAAAAAGAATATTATACAAAGTAAAATATCAATATAGTACAAAAATAAAAAGCGAAAGATTAAATCCCTCCGCTTTTATAGTAATACATACATTTCATATTGTGCTAAAGAATTCTTTTCAAATCCAGTTTTCTTTAAAAATCCTTCTAGTAAATTGTTGTTTGGAAACCCAATTGATAAACTTGCCACATTCAACTCATCTCTTGCAACTTGTAATAATTTTGATCCAATACTACGATTTCTATAGTCTTTGTCTACGAAAATAAAACTAATTTTACCTTGTTCATTCATACAAATAGAACCTTTTAATTCATTATCGACATATGCGCCATAAAATGTATTATTTGTTTTTTCGATATAATCCATATCATTTTGCCAATTTATATGGAAGTGTAACCATTTCTGAACTTCAAGTTTAAAAGCTGGAAATTCTAATTGTTTTACTTCAATTCCCTTACAGTCTTTAGGTATTATTTTAGTCAAATCTTTTAAATTATAATAAGATAGATCGTACACTTTTTCATAGCCTAACTTGGTATAGAAATGAATCGCACGGTCATTACCTACAATAACTTCCAGAAAAAGTTGCTTACAATCATTTTGAAGCGCCTCTTCTTTATGCAGTTCAAATAACTTTTGGCTCACACCAATACCGCGGTAATTCGGATGAACCGCTAATGTTCCACAGCGCATTGTTTTTATGTTTTCATAATCTTTTATCCCACCCAGTATTACCCCTACAGATTTGTTACCGTCTAAGGCAAGAAAGGAATGTTTTAGTGAATTCCCTTCTGGCCCAAAAAACCTTTTTATAAAATCTTCTTTTGAAACTTCCATTTTTATGATGTAATCTGAAAACCCATCTTTAAAAGCTTCATATACTAAATCTATACTTACTTCACTGCATTTTTTGTAATGAATCATATAAAATTATCCCCCACTTACTCGTGTTAAACTTAGCATTCAAATACATAAAATGTACTAGTGCCAATCTACCCATCATTCTTTAACTTTTAAATATACCATTTAATTTGAAATAAACGGGCACTTGCCTACATATCTCTCACTATTAATTTGTTTTATAACAAACGCTGCAATATCACTATTTTGAATCTTGATTCCTGGCATATCTACTAAACTCTCTTTTATATTTCCAATGCTCTTCCCTTCCATAACAAATGGTAGTCTAACAATTGTCCAATCTACATCACTATCTTGAATAGCTTGCAATTCTTTATATTTATCTTGCATCATCTTTGATAAAAACACTTTAAACAAGGTAGCTCCTATTTTATTTATAATTCTCTTCTGATCTCCCGTAACATCTAAAGACCCTCCAGAAATTAAAATATATCGTTTTATTTCAAATTCTTTCATTGCTTCTAAAATATGCTTTGATACTGTGCTAAAAATATAAGATTCATTTTTGGGTTGACCTACCGCATTAATTACAGCTCGACACCCTTTAAGTAATTTGCGTATTGAAGAAAAATCACGTGCATCCCCATCAATAATCTCTACATTTTCATTAGTTATCGTCATATTATTAGAATTTCTTGTTAATATTTTTACTTGATATCCCTTTTCTAACGCTTGCTTTACAAGGAATTTCCCGGCTTTTCCGTTTGCACCCAGAATAGCTATTTTATTTGTACTTTCCAATATTAACCCCTCTTACTATCTATTATTTACTACATTAATCTCATACACTCGTAAAAAAGCAATTAAATGCTCGCACGCTCGTTCACAAGCTAACATTTTAAAGATTTTTTGTTCCTCTTTCGTTTTATCATTTGCTTGATCTGAAGCAGCTTTTAAACATAGAAAAGGTTTTTTATTGATTTGGCACACATAAGCGAAAGCTGCTACTTCTTGATCAACCGCTAATGCTCCATATACAGTATGGAGTAAATATCTCATTTCAGAACTACGGATACGTTGATCTCCAGATAAAAATGTACCAAAATGAATCGGATCATAAGATCGTATCTTTTTTATTCTTCTTACAATTGACTTTGTTGTTTCAATAGGCGCTGTTCTACCATTGTATAAATTAAAAACATCTTCCCCCGAACCAGCAGCAGTAACATCGTGTTGTATTGCATTAAGAGCTACTACAATATGACCATTTTTCACCTTATTTGATAAACTTCCGCATATCCCTGTCATAAACAACTCATCTGGCTGAAACTCACTAATTAATAATTGTACACAACTAGCGCAGCTTACTTTGCCAACTCCAGTTATAACCGAGATAATTTCCAGATTATTTATATAATGAAAATGAAATTCCCAAGCTGCTCTTTTTTCAATGCGTTCGCTTGGATAATATTGATGCAAATACGTAAGTTCAGGTTCCCATGCGGCTACGATTGCAATACGTTTCATTACACGCTTCACTTCCCCCATTGTTGTCATTTAAATAAGTTATCTATACTTTCTCGTTCATAATCTAGAATCCATTTTTTATATTTCTCATATAAGTTTCGTATTGTTTCTTTATTCTTCGCAATTACTTCACATCCTCTATCATCATACATAAACATGATAATATCTTTTGTTGCATTTATGAGAAATACATCTGGATAAGAAATTTCTTTTAACTGCCAAAATGCTTCTTTTAGCCAAGGATATATAACTTTCAATATAACGCAGTATTTAAATATCCCTTTCATTTGTATTCGTTACGAATGTTTTAATCCCCTTTTTATATGTTACATGAAATTTTATGGAGAATCATTGCTACAAAATACATAAATGTTTGATATTATAGTAATGTTAATGATTTGTAAGGAAAGGAACTACATAATGAATAAAAACATATTAATTATTGATGATGATAAAGAAATTGTTGAGTTACTTGCTGTTTATTTGCGAAATGAAGGCTATAACATTTATAAGGCATACGATGGCGATGAGGCATTGCAAATGATTTCTACGTATGAAGTTGACCTTATGGTTTTGGATATTATGATGCCAAAACGAAATGGATTAGAAGTTTGCCAGGAAGTTCGTGAGAATAATACTGTACCTATTCTTATGCTGAGTGCAAAAGCAGAAGATATGGATAAAATATTAGGTCTTATGACAGGTGCGGATGATTATATGATTAAACCATTTAATCCATTAGAATTAGTAGCTAGAGTGAAAGCTTTGCTACGAAGATCATCTTTCCAAAATGCTACTACCCAAAAGAATGAAGATGGTATGATTCGCATTCGTTCTGCTGAAATACACAAACATAATCATACCGTTAAAGTAAATGGAGAATATATTAAACTTACATCTATTGAATTTGATATTTTATATTTACTTGCGAGTAATACTGGAAGAGTATTTAGCTCCGAAGAAATTTTTGAACGCGTTTGGAATGAAGATGGTTATGGTTCAAATAAAACTGTAATGGTCCACATTAGTAATTTACGAGATAAACTTGAAACAGTAATGAATGGAGAGAAGTTTATTCATACTGTTTGGGGAGTAGGCTATAAAATTGAGAAATGAAGCATTTGATATATTAAAAGATATCCCAAAATGGAAGATGATTTTTTGGTTCTTGTTAGCTATCACACTTACCCCTATTACTGAATTAATTATATATCGTCTTGTTACAAGTGTAATTGAAAGTTCACTTACGTTAAGCGAACTTGGAAAAGAGTTCATTAGAATTTTTGGGTATGAAAAATATAAAGGAATAAAGGAATCTCTATGGTTGATGATTGTCTCTTATTTATTTTTATTTTCTATTTTCTCATCCTACCTATACATTTTTTATCGTCACGAAAGAAAGCTTTACTATGAAACTTGTATTAAAAAAATGATAGAAGAGATTCGTTATATTGCAAATGGAAACTTCAATCATAAGGTTTCTATCGTAAATCATAATTATCTGGAAGAGCTAGCGACCGGGGTTAATCAAATTATTGAACAATTGAAAGTCTCAATTGATGAAGAAAGACAGGCAGAACAAGCAAAAAGTGAACTTATTACAAATGTATCACATGATTTACGTACCCCTCTTACCTCTATAGTTGGATACGTGAATTTAATCCACCATGATAATTATAGAGATGAAGTGGAATTACGTCATTATATACAAGTCATTTACGATAAAGTAACCCGTCTTAATGCATTAATGAATGACTTGTTTGAATATACACGTGTTCAAAATAAAGAGTTAAGTTTATATTCTGTCCCCATTGATATTGTAGAGTTACTTGGACAATTAACTGTTCAATTCCGCATACAAGTTCAAGAAGCAAATATAGAATGTCGACCTTCTTTCCCATCTCAAAAACTCATGGTATTAGCTGATGGAGACAAATTAGTACGTGTGTTTGAAAATCTTATTATAAATGCCATCGCTTATGGAAACGACGGTGGATATATCGACCTTGCTGCCTATGAAAGCAATAATATGATTACTATAGATATAACAAATTACGGCCAACCTATTCCTAGTACAGATTTACCTCATATTTTTGAACGTTTTTATCGCGTTGAAAAATCACGCTCTACAAACACTGGTGGATCTGGACTCGGATTGGCAATTGCAAAAAGTATTGTCGAATTGCATAAAGGAACAATCGAAGTATATAGTGATGATAAAAAAACAACTTTCACTGTAAAACTACAACCATATAAATGTTAATACAGCTTAATTTTAAGTCCAATTTCTTACCAAATAAGAAATTGGACCTTTTATTTTCCATTAACATCCAAAATTTAATAATCCTTTATAATTCTTTAGAAATTCTTTACCTTTTCTTTCTTCCTAATTAAGCATTCTTTTTTACAATAATATTATTGATGTCATAGTAGGAGGATCACTTATGCAATTCTTGAAAAAGTTCACAATTTTATTATTATCTTTTGTTATTACAGCACTAATCGTTTTATATTTTTACCTTTATGTAAATGGTCCAATTATTCAAGCTAAATCAGCTATTTTAATAGATGCTAATTCAGGTGAAGTTGTTTATAAAAAAAATGAAGAAACTCCTATACAATCAGCTACCTTATCTAAATTAATGACAGAGTATATCGCACTGGAACAACTGAACGAAGGAAAAATACAGTTAGATGAATTAGTAAAAATAAGTAACGAAGTTTTCCGAGCAGAAACGAGTCCTATAAAAGTAACTTCGAAAGATAAAACGACGGTTCGTGATTTACTTCATGCTTTGTTTTTGACAGGGAATAATCGTTCCGCACTTGCCCTTGCAGAACACATTGCTGGAAACGAAGATAACTTTACGCTTTTAATGAATGAAAAAGCAAAACAACTAAAGTTATCACAACCTTCCCCGTTTCTAAATGCTACTGGAATGAATAACGATACGAATAAACAATCAACTACAACAACGATAGACGTAGCTAGACTAGCAACACAATTAGTAAAAGACTTTCCAGATGTATTGAATATTACGAAACTAACCTCTTACCAATTTACCTTCAAAGATTCCAAAGTTTTCAATACCAATAAAATGATATATTCCCTTAATAAAAACATTAAACTCCAAGGTGTTGACGGCTTACAAACTAGTTTTTCAACTAATGGTAATTATAGTTTTGTCAGTACAGCAAAACGAGGAGATACTAGACTTATTTCAGTAATATTAGTCGCCGATGATGAAAACAGTACTTTTATTGAAACAAAAAAATTACTACAGTACGGTTTTGATCCTTCTTCGTACTCTGCACTCCAATCTTTTAAAGATGCTGTTACATCTTGGACAGTTTTGCTTCAGTTTAAAAATTTGATCATACAAACATTGTTGATTTTCTTCATTATTACAATTTTAATGTTTTTACATATACGTCAGAAAAAATCCGAGGATTTCAACTAAGAAATCTTCTTATATATAAAAACCGGCTTGCCTTTACAGTGCAAGCCGGTTTCTAAGTCTATAGTCCTCTTCCAATTAAATTCGCTGAAATAGGTTGAAGATTTAACTCCCTCGCCCATATAGATAGTTGACCGATATGGTGAATTTCATGTACAATTACGTGCCTTAAAACCTCACCATATGTATATGTTTTATCTGTCCACGAAGCTTTTAATATTTTACCTTCTAAGTTAGCTGACCATACTTGTAAAAAATCTTCTAATTCTCGTTTATATAAATCAGATAACGCTTTCACTTTCTGGATTGATTGATACTCTTTAAACTGCGGTGCATTATCTTCTTTTCCTTGAAGCGCACTAATCCAGCTATATTCAACATCTACAATATGAAACAATGTTTCTAAAATACTCCCAACACCACCAACACGTTTGCTGAGTAATTCTTCCTCTGAAAGTTGCTCACACCACTTAAACCAATCATCTCTTACCTGCCAATTGTATCGAAATAAAGTGTACATATTTATCTCTCCCCTACTCCAATTATCCACCTAACAGCATCTATTACATAATGTGGCTCATCTTTTTGAATATAGTGACCGCTTTGTTCTGCAATTACAAATTTATTATTGCTTGATAATCGTAATAATTCTTCTTGCAACTGTAACCACTTCAGTTGTGCAGCTTGCGAATAAAAAGCTTTTTTACCAGCAGCTAACACGACAAGTGGAATATTTCTCGTTGACTGACAATGTTTATCTGCTTCGCCTAGACTAAACATAAACTCTTCATAAGAACTTTCATATACAAATTGTTTATAGTAAGCTTCTTGAAATTCTGGGGACATGATTGGTAAAAAATCTTCTTTATAATTTTCTGGTGTCGAATCCACCAAAACGATTCCCAGCATATCTTCGGAATAAAAAGCCGTAAATAAACGTGCATTTATACCACCAAAAGAATGTCCTACAAAAATATAAGGTGGTTTCAATTGTAATCGCTCTAAGCAACTTCTTAAATCTTTTACCATTTCAGAACTAATACGTTGCTTGGAACTCTTCCCACTTTTTCCTAATCCAGCTCGATCATATGTAATTACCGTCCCAAATTCAGTCAGCTCTTCAGCAATATGCTCCCATGCCTTGGAATAATCTCCATAACCTGCTTCCATTATAATAACAGGTTGCAACTGCTTTCCTTGGAATACTTTTGAATACATTTTAAAATCATCAACTTGTACATATTCCTCTATACATTTAACCATTGACGATCACTTCTCTCTGATTAAGTTCCTCTTCAATTTGATTAATTATTTCATCGACAGATAAAGATCCATCCAAAACAATATCTGAATTTGGCTTTACAGTATGAAGCGCCTCCAAATAGGCTTTTCTAGCATATGTTATATAATGTTTTAAATCATTATGTATTTCACTCATTGTATCTTCCTTAAAATCTCGCAAAATTCTTCTAGCCATCGCAATATCTAAAGGCGTATCGATAAATATAGTTACATCAATAAATTGTCGCATTTCACTATTTAAGTATGCAAAAGGATAATCTATAATAATATAATCTATATTACTATCCCGTATAAGATGCTGAATATCCTTAATTAATGGTGTGAGTACCCATTTATCATAATTTGCTCCATCATCAATCCATTTACAAATATCTGCAGGACAGTTATCAAAGTTATAGCTATCAAAATATAGTGCTTTTGAATTTATTAACTTGTGAGTTAATCTTTCTGTAACAGTAGTTTTACCTCCTCCTGAAACAGCTGCAATTGTAATGATTTTCTTCTTGTTATTCATAATTTCCCGCCACCCCCCTTTTAATTAACATAACATAATTATAGAAAACAATTATTTTCTAGCGCTCCATTCATATTCTAACATACTCATTTCCCATAAATTCCAATATGTTTCCCCCACTTTTTTTGACTCTCTTAGTAAGCCTTCTTTTACAAATCCTATTTTTTCATAACATGAAATAGCTGACGTATTAAAATCATAAACACCTAGAGTAACTCTATGTAGTTTTAATTCTTCAAATGCAATTTGCAGTACTGCTTTCATCATATGTTTCCCTATAGAACGCCCTCGCATTTTCGTACCACCAACTAACACTTTTCCAATCCTTGCAGATTTATTTATATTGTCAATTTGTCCAAGTGAGATATGACCAATTACTTTTTTAGTCTCTTCATCTATTACTTTGAATGCAAGTGTATTTGAGCTTTCTATATATTTTTCTAATTGCTGTTCATTTAAAGGGTATGCAAATGCATTTCCTGACCATTGTATTAAAAATTCTTCGGAATCAATCCAATTTATTAATTGTTTGAAATCAGTTCTTGTAAATTGTTTCAGCTTGATCACTCTCATTCTCCTTTCACACAATCTTTTATACACCTTCAAATTTATTTCTATATGAAAAATATATTCCCTTTTAAACAAAATAAAAAGCCATTCATAAGAATGGCTTAGCATCAATAAAGCATAATTACTCTTTATTTGCTACGTCAACACCGTTAAAATCAAACTCATCAGCAACAGTTGTAGCAGGTGGTAAAATTGCTTCAATTTTACAAAGAGATATAATTGCTGCAACTGAACCAGGAATAGCAGCTAGCTTAACAACATCGCAAGTTACAGAAGAAACAGTACCTATATAAGTACGTCCTTCAGTGTTAATTCGCACTGTTTTATTAATTAATTTTTTAAGTTCGTCTCTAATTCCTTGTACACAAGAGCTGTCACATTTCTCATGCTGTTCTTTTTTACACTCTTCAAAAACATCCCAACAATCATCATGTTTACACGTACATTTTTTTCTACAATTATTAAATCGAGAACCCAAATCCTCACCCCCTAATCCTTTCTATTAGTAAAGTATGTCCAATAGCTTAAAAGTGTACGAGACAAAAGCATAGAAACAAAAAAACAAACACTTGTACTAAACTTTTTTTTATATATTAAAAACGAATATACTACTGTATGAATACTCAATTCATATACTCCAAATATGTAGCATTATTAGTATAAACGTGCTTTCAACGACAATAACATTCTTTTCTTTATTAATAACAAAACGGACCTCTAACAATTAAAGGCCTGTTTAATGAGTGGACTTGGATTTAATTCTGCTGAATTTAAAATTTAGACAACCTCTTTCTCAAACGAACCTGTTTTTCTTTTAATAAGCCGGCTCCTTTAAGAGGGACCAGCTTTTCCTATTACTTCACATATACATAGGCTTTGTTTGCAGTAATATAGTATGTTTTTCCTTTACTATTGTGCACCTTGTATTGTAGTGTTCCTTTAACACTTACTTTTGCATCAATAACAAACTCTAATCATACATTAACAGAACCAGCAACGTCTTTATCCTACCAAGTTGGTGAATCATAGAAACGTAAATTATTCCTTTTAGAAACACCACGTTTTCCTCCAATAGATGAATCTACTGTACTTTTTTATCGAACTTCACATAAAAGAATCGTATTTAATCTATTGCTCTTCGCCAAGATTCAACCAGCCATCTATGAGTTTTAAAAATGTACGCACCATTTTGTCTAACTAAAAGACCACATACACCAAAATCCCGAACACTCGCAAATTCTAATGCTCCTATAAATTTTTGAGCATATAAATTAGGGAATGCACGATTTGTAAGCAAGAATTTCTGACCATTTCGCAATGGAACATTCTAAAATTAGTATTATTATGGAATTTCCTCATATTTTATTAACTTCCTTATTAGAAAAAGATTATTTTATATAGATTACTATAAGCATCCATAAAGCCAAGGCGCCAATGATAGCGAGCACTATACGTGTAGATAGTACCCTTACTTCAAAGTCTGTTTTCTTGGAAGGTTCAGGATATGCAATTATGTAGATTCCCTTTAATAATGCAAGCCATGCAATAAACGTTAGGAACCCCTGCCAGTTGAATACCCATACATTATGTAGGATTACACTACCTAACCCTAGGAAAATCGATAGAAAACCATACATAATACCAAATCCTCTGTCTTCAACCACTAATTTTTTCAATTCACGTAGTACCGATGGACGTACGAAAAGTATTCCCGATACAATAACCGTTACCCATCCCCAAAACAATCCTAAAAAAGTACTAGTTTCCATTATTAATTCACTCCCCTCAATTATTTATATTTCAGATATTCCCCCCTTTAGAACAATTCCAACATCTTTATATATAGGCGAAATTCTGCTCTTTTTTAATACAAATAGGGCATATTCTATGCCCATCCTTAATCACCTTATTTCTCTACGAAATGAAATTTTCACATCATTCTTCGTCATCATCTATCCGAATCAACCAAAGTCGCTTTGTACTATTACCACACACTTTTTCATAGCTTGGAGCTAACATGCACCGAAGCCAATATAATGATTTATTCGCCTTTTCACTAACCTCTAAAATTGTCCCCTCTTTAATAAAATGATCACCTTGATACAATGTATACTCGCTTGTCCCATGGAATCATCATTATTCCCCTCCCTATTAAAATAGCATTTTTGTTTCAAATGAGGCTCTCATTAATTCGGATGAATTCACCAGTATTTTCACCAAAAAATTCATGATATCTTTAATTAGTGGAGTACTTCATTACTTAACCATTATCTTCAAGAGCCCCATAGACAATCGGGGTTTCTTTTATTTAAATAAAAATTTTGTTTAAACTTTACAAAACTCACCTATATTAAAATATCTTCTAAAATCCCTATTGAACATTTATAATACTTTTAAATGGTTTAAATTCTACAATCAGTAATGGAGGCATTTTAATGGGAAACATCCCAAATGTATCATCACAACAATCAAATCCTAATATACCCTCACAGCAAGTGAACCCTAACACCCAACAAGGTAATAATAAAAAAACAAGACACCGTATTATAACTATTTTGGCTTTAATATTACCTATTATTTTTGTCCTTCAATATTCTCTTAATAACCAACAAGAAATGATTAAAGAAAAACAAATTACGCTTAATACGGAGCAACAAAAATTATCTTCTTTAAAGAAGGATGGTCATTCCCTTAAGAATGATGTTAAAGCTTTAACAGATAGTGAAGAAGAAATTTTAAAATTCGCAAGGAAACTGTATGGATTTTCCAAACCGAATGAAACTATTTTTAAAATAACTGAATAAAATTACACTGCATTACCCAAAAGGCGATTTGAAAATACTCGCCTTTTTATATTTAATTTCTAAAGGAATCATACTAATCTCTCTTTCTATCAAATAAAAATTTTGTTTAATTTACTAAAATACAACCGCTTGTCCATTTCACTTTGCTTTATCATTACATTTACTATTAGTAATACGATTTTTAGAGGTGATAAATAATGGACGAGTTTTTATCTTTTGCTGCACTTAATCCGGGGTCTATTGGACCTACACTTCCACCTGTTCAACCCTTTCAATTCCCTACTGGTCCCACCGGTTCTACAGGAGCTACGGGTTCAACCGGACCAACTGGACCAACTGGACCAACTGGATCAACTGGACCAACTGGACTAACTGGACCAACTGGATCAACTGGACCAACTGGACCAACTGGACCAACTGGACCAACTGGATCAACTGGGTCAACTGGATCAACTGGATCAACTGGACCAACTGGACCAACTGGACCAACTGGATCAACTGGGTCAACTGGATCAACTGGATCAACTGGACCAACTGGATTTAATCTTCCTGCTGGGCCTGCATCTATTACTTTGACTTCTAACGAAACCACGACATGTGTATCCACTCAAGGAAATAATACTTTATTTTTTTCGGGTCAAGTATTAGTAAACGGTAGTCCTACTCCAGGAGTAGTGGTCAGTTTTTCATTTAGTAATCCTTCTCTTGCTTTCATGGTTCCTCTTGCTGTCATTACAAATGCTTCAGGTAACTTTACCGCTGTATTTCTAGCCGCTAATGGGCCTGGAACAGTAACCGTTACTGCTTCACTTCTTGATTCTCCTGGAACAATGGCTAGCGTCACTATTACCATTGGGAATTGTCCGTAATGGTTTTATCTTTAAGTACTAAGCAATTTCTGATAAGATGAGCACTGATTTACAGTGCTCATCTTATCATTGGGATGTTCCTTTCAAATGAAATTTCGAAACACTCTACTAAAATAAAGCTTTTATTAAGAACTAATGACCTTTATATTTCTTAAACTTGTCATCACAAGTGATTTTTATAATTAGTTAAATTCTCAATATAGTTTATGTATATAATTCCATTCAAAGAAACATAATACCCACGTAACTATTTAAAAACACTTCGTTTTTATATCTAAATTCAAAAAGGAGCTACATAACATGGATAAAAAAAATCTATTAAGTCAACAACTTGATTATGTGTCATCGGATGCGCTGAATACTCCTAGTAAAGCCCAAGAGCAAATGCAAGAAACATCTCAGGAGGCACATGATTCAAACAAAAAGGACAGTACTCAAGCTTTACATGGCGACGATTTACCAATTTCAGATGTATATAGAACAACGAACAAGCAGTAAATTTGAAAGGGAAAAATCTTAAGAACGAGTGAACTTAATTCTTTTCCCTTTTCCTATTTAATTAACACTTTTATATGAAAACCGTACACTTTTTTGACACATCCACTATCACAATCTCCTGAAAATTCGTGATAATATTAATTTGTCGAATACGCCAAATTTCGACATTGAACGACAATGATATCTCCTTTATTGAATCCCTGTCCCCCAGGGATTTCTCCTTTTATTCATTACTTTTTTCTTCACTAAATTTTCATTCTTAACAAAATTCAATTACTCCATTGGATAGATATGCAACAGTATCCTATTTTGATAAAAACTAAAAACAAACAGACATACTTAACACTAATAGTAGATTTTTTAACTTCAAATTTACTTTTTCTCTCTTATCTTTTTGTAAACATTAAAAATGAGCTCTATTTACATAGAGCTCATTCGTAATTTTATAGTTTGCTAGACTGTAACCCCTGAATAACCGGAACTATTTCAGGATTTACAAGTGATGATAAATCCCCTAATTCTTTTCCTAAGTAAGCAGCTTTAATGACGCGTCGCATTACTTTAGAATTACGTGTTTTTGGTAAATCTTCTACAACGTGAATATCTTTTGGACACAATGCTTTTCCGATATGAGAGTTTACTAAACTCATTAATTCTTTCTTTAACTCTCCTGTGAATGTTACATTGTCCCTTAATACTACAAAACAATGACAAACTTCACCTTTTACATCATCAGGTACACCAATCGCGGCAGCTTCTATGACATCATTATGCTTCACAAGAATAGATTCATATTCTGCAGGTCCAATACGTTTTCCAGCAATGTTTAACGTATCATCTGAGCGTCCTGTAATAATATATTGCTCACCATCATAAATCACCCAGTCACCATGAACCCATTTATTTTCAAAACGTGACCAATATGTGTTCACATAGCGTTCATCGTCTTCCCAGAAGCTTTTCGTCATACCAACCCAAGGTTTCTCTAAACATAATTCTCCAACTTCATCACGAATTGGATTACCTTGATCATCGAGCACAACCGCTGCCATTCCTGGTAAAGAAGCGTTAAAGCTAATCGGTGCAATTGGTTTAATAAGGACGTTTCCGAAAATTCCACCAGAAATTTCAGTACCGCCTGAATAGTTACAAATTGGTACATTACTTTTTCCAACTGTTTCAAATAGCCACATCCAAGGATCTGGATTCCAAGGTTCACCTGTTGAGGCGAATACTTCTAAACTCTTAAGCGAATGTTTATTTACATACTCATCACCTTTTGCCATTAACGCACGAATTAAAGTTGGTGATATACCGAGATGTGTAATTTCATATTTATCAACTGTCTCCCATAAACGATCTGCCTCTGGAAAGTCAGGAACACCTTCGTACATGACCATCGTTGCTCCATTTATGAGAGAGCCGAATAGTAGAAATGGTCCCATCATCCATCCCATATCAGTTACCCATAATACGCGGTCACCTTGTTTGATATTCATTCCAAATCCTGCATCAAATGCAGCTTTCAAAGGGAAACCAGCATGTGTATGTACTGTTCCTTTCGGTTTCCCAGTTGTACCTGATGTGTAAATGAGCATTAACGGATCATCACTATGCATTTCTTCAGCATGTGTAAATGGTTTTTCTTTTTCTAGCGTACTCCATGAGAAATCGTAATGATGCGGTGTAAAATCATTTCCTGCATGACGAACGATAACAACTTTTTCAACAGTTGGACAATGCTCACAAGCTTTATCTACTTCATCTTTTAATGAAACAATTTTACCGCGGCGTGAAAAACCATCTGCAGTAATGATCATTTTTGATCCTGCCGCTTGCACGCGAGTCATGACTGCATCAGACGCAAATCCTGAGAAAATTGGTGAAATAATTGCTCCGATTTTCATAACAGCTAGCATCGCAACAACTGTTTCTGGAATCATCGGCATATAAATTGTTACACGGTCACCTTTTTCAATACCCGCATGTCTCAAACCGTTTGCAACGCGACTTACCCAGCTGTCAAGTTCTTCATATGTAAATGATTTTGAAGTTCCATTTTCCCCTTCATACTGAAGTGCTGGTTGCGTTCTTGTTTCATCATCTGCAAGCCAGCGTGATAAAACCGATTCTACAACGTTACATGTTCCGCCATTATACCACTGTGCAAACGGCGTACCATTTTCTAAATCTAGCACTTCTGTATAAGGTTTCATCCATTGATAGCCAACCGCTTTCTCAGCTTCTCCCCAAAACCAAGCTGTTTCTTCAATAGATTTATTATAAAACGTTTCATAATCTTCATAGCCCAATGATTTCATCCAACCATATAAACGCGTTTTTTCTTTATACTCTTCTGTTGGAAACCAAACTGCTTGTTTCAATGTTTTCCCCTCCTTGACTTTTGAGCAAGAAAGCCCTAAATAGGGCTTTTAAACTGGATAAACTGGATGTTTACGATCCGTAAATACTTGATATTTACTCATATACATTTCGAATCGTCCTTTTAACTCTTCTCGTAAATTGTTTGGATGAACAATACCATCAATGACCATCTCTGATGCTAAATGGTAAATATCAATATCTTTCTTATACTCTTCGCGCTTTTCAGCAATGAAGCTATCACGCTCTTCTTCTGGTAAAGCTGCAATCTTATTTGCATATACAGCATTGACCGCGGCTTCTGGACCCATTACCGCAATAGAAGCTGTCGGTAATGCTAGGCAGCAATCTGGTTCAAAAGCTGGACCTGCCATCGCATATAAACCAGCACCATATGCTTTACGAACAACGATAGAAATTTTCGGTACAGTTGCTTCACTCATTGCAGAAATCATTTTTGCACCGTGGCGAATAATACCAGCACGCTCTACTTTTGTACCAATCATAAATCCAGGTACATCTGCAAGGAATAATAATGGAATATGATATGCATCGCATAAATTAATAAATTTCGCTGCTTTATCAGCTGAATCGTGGAATAATACGCCGCCTTTCATACGCGGTTGATTTGCAATAATACCAACTGGCTTACCATCAATACGTGCTAAACCTGTAATGAGTTCTTGAGCAAATAGTTTTTTCACTTCATAGAAAGAACCTTCATCAATAACTCTATTAATGAGATCTTTCATATTGAAAGGAGCATTTTGATTTTCTGGAATGATTTGTTCTAACGTTTTATCGAATTGTTTCGGTTCTTGAGGTGTAACCAATGGAGTCTTTTCTAAGTAGTTGTTTGGAAAATATGAAATGTATTGTCTTGCTTGTGTAATCGCATCTTCTTCGGTCTTACATAAAACATCTCCACATCCTGATACAGAGCAATGCATACGTGCTCCGCCCATTTCTTCTAAGGTTACCTTCTCGCCGATAACCATCTCAGCCATACGAGGAGACCCTAAATACATAGATGCATTTCCTTCCACCATCATAACAACATCACAAAAGGCTGGAATATATGCGCCACCAGCTGCAGAAGGTCCAAATAATAAGCATACTTGCGGAACTTTACCTGATAATTTCACTTGATTATAGAAAATTCTTCCTGCACCACGGCGCCCTGGGAACATTTCAACTTGATCAGTAATACGTGCTCCAGCAGAGTCAACTAAATAAAATAACGGAACACGTAATTTTTCTGCCGTTTCTTGAATACGTAAAATCTTTTCAACTGTACGCGCGCCCCATGATCCAGCTTTTACAGTTGAATCATTTGCCATCACGCATGCCGTACGACCATGTATTTTACCCGTTGCCGTTATAACACCATCAGCAGGTAATCCAGTTTGTTCACAGTTTGCAAATAATGCATCTTCTACATATTCACCATTATCAAATAAAAGCGCTAAACGATCTCGAACGAATAGTTTTCCCTTTTCTTTGTTTTGTTCATGATATTTTGGTGCGCCGCCTTGTTTAATCGTTTCAACTCGTTCTTCAAATGTATTCGATTGTTGTTTTTGGTCTAACATATTTACTCCCCCTTATACATTGGTGTGCGTTTTTCCTTGAATGCTTGTAATCCTTCTAATCTATCTTTCGTATGGATTACACCTTCATACGCTTGTTTTTCCATTTGTAATCCGGTATGTAAATCAACTTGAATACCGTTTGAAATTGCTTCTTTTGCTAATCGAACAGCAATAGGACCATTACTAGCAATTTTCTCTGCTATTTCAATTGCTTTCTCTTCAAGTAAATGAGCTGGTACAACAAATTCTACTAAACCATATTCTTTTGCTTCTTGCGCCGAAATACGTCTTCCTGTATAAATTAATTCCTTCGCTCTACCAACACCAATTAATCTTGGCAAACGCTGCGTACCACCTGCTCCTGGTATAATTGCAAGTGTAGTTTCAGTAAGACCAAGACTTGCAGATTCAGCCGCAATTCTAAAATCACAAGCTAAACTTAATTCCGTACCACCACCAAGTGCGATTCCATTTATAGCAGCGATAACTGGCTGTGGTAATTGTTCAACCATTTCCATAGTGATGCGAATCATACTAACAGCATGACGAACTTGTTCTTCATTCATGCCAGCGCGTTCTTTTAAATCAGCACCAGCACAAAATGCTTTTTCACCAGCACCTGTTAGAATAACTACTCTAGTATTTGACTCTTCACTTATTTGAGTTAATATGTTTTGTAACTCTTCTAATAACGTTAAAGATAATGAGTTTGCTTGTCTTTCACGATTTAATGAAATCTTTACAACGTGAGGTGTTACATAATCAACTGAAATGTTTTGTAATTGTAGCATCTTCTCACCTACTTATCGTTTTATGTTGAAGCGCTCTATACACATGACTTGGTAATTGGATATTTAACTTACTTTGAATAAATTGACTCGCTCTCAATAACTTCTCTTCATCAATATTCGTTTGGACCCCTAACTTATGGAGCATATAAACTAAGTCATCAGTTGCAACATTACCTGATGCTCCAGGTGCATATGGACAACCCCCAAGGCCACCACAAGAACTATCAAATGTTGTAATACCGTATTCTAAAGACTTAACTACATTCGCCAGAGCCATACCGTACGTATTATGGAAATGCATTGCAAACTGCGAAGCATCGTATTTCTTTAATAAATGTTCTAATACTCGCTCTACTTGTAGTGGATTCGCTACACCGATTGTGTCACCAAGCGAGACTTCATAAATGCCGTATGAAAATAGTTGATTACATAATTCGTCAACTGCTGCGGTACTTATATCCCCTTCATAAGGACATCCAAATACAGTAGAAACATAGCCTCTTACCTTTTTCCCTTCGAATAATGCCTGTTTTGTTATATCTTCAATTACAACTAATGCTTCTTTAATTGATTTATTAATATTACTTTTATTATGAGATTCACTTGCTGATAAAAAAACATTCACCTCATCTACATTTTGCAAAAAAGCTCGTTCCAAACCATTTTGATTTGGAACAAGCGCTGCATATGTAACATTTGGATCCCTTTTTAGCTCAGAAAACACATCATTTGCATCTGCTAATGCAGGGACCCATTTAGGGTGAACGAATGAGGAAACTTCAACGTACGATAATCCCGCCTCTGTAAGTAGTTGAATCCATTTTACTTTATCTTTTGTGCCAACAATCTTTTTTTCATTTTGTAAGCCATCGCGTGGCCCGACTTCTTTAATGACAGCAAAATTAGGTAGTTTCAATTCGCTTCCCCCTATATCTCCCTATTCAATTTCTAGTAATACATCTCCTTCATTTACAAAATCGCCTTCTTGCACATTAATTTTCATAACTGTGCCAGCTTCTTCTGAAACGATTGGAATTTCCATTTTCATAGATTCCAAAATGACGACATCCTGCTCTTCCTCTACTGTATCTCCTACTCCTACAACAATCTTCCATACATTTCCTGCCATCGATGCATATAATTTCGTCATCATTTTTTCCCCCTTAATATTTTTAAATCTTATTTTTTAACAAGTTGTTTCGTTACAAAACCTGTTGTATAAATACCACTTTTGAACACATCGTCTTCCAATACTTGAATTAGCATTGGTGTGTTCGTTTTAATGCCTTCTACTTTTAACTCTTCTAAAGCATCATGTAATTTCGAAATTGCTTCTTCACGAGTTTCACCATGAGCAATAACTTTCGCAATCATTGGATCGTAGAAAGGTGTAATCGTTACTTGATTCTCCAAAAAGTGATCAATACGTACATTTTTTGGAAGCGTTAAATCTGTAATTTTCCCAGGTGATGGGAAGAAAGTTTTCGGATCTTCTGCATAAATACGTGCCTCAATGGCATGACCACTACGTTTTACATCATCTTGTGTAAACGATAATTTCTCACCATATGCAATTAGAAGTTGTTGTTCTACAAGATCTAAACCAGTAATTTCTTCTGTAACTGGATGCTCTACTTGTAATCTCGTATTCATCTCTAAGAAATAGAAGTTCTTCTGATCATCTACAAGAAACTCAACTGTACCTGCATTTGTATAACCTAGAGCTTTGGCAGCTTGTACAGCAACTTCACCCATCGCTTTTCGCGTACCTTCATCTAAAAATGGTGAAGGTGCTTCTTCAATTACTTTCTGATTTCGGCGCTGCACTGAACATTCACGCTCCCATAAATACACTGTGTTACCATGTGTATCTGCTAAAAGCTGAATTTCAATATGATGTGCATCTGCAATATAGCGCTCTAGGTACATTTCTCCGTTACCGAAGAAGTTTTGTGCTCTTGTTTTGTTACTTTCAAATGCTTTGGTGAGCGTTTGCTCAGTTTCCATCAACTGCATTCCAATGCCTCCGCCGCCTGCGGATGCCTTCAGCATTAATGGATAACCAATTTGTTTCGCAATTTCAATTGCTTCTTCAGCAGTTTCAATATTTGTAGTAATACCTGGAACTACTGGGACATCTGCAGCTTGCATCGCGATACGTGATTCGATTTTACTTCCCATCTTCGTAATGATTTCTTCTGAAGGACCGATAAATACGATTCCTTCTTCTCTACAGCGAACCGGAAAAGATGGATTCTCTGATAATAATCCATATCCAGGATGGATTGCTTCAGCATTTGTCTTTTTAGCTATTTCAATAATTTTTTCAAGGTTTAAATAGCTTTCTTGGACACGTGGCCCACCTACTAAGTAAGCTTCATTTGCCATCTTTACATGAAGTGCATTTTCATCTGCTTCAGAATAAATAGCAACTGTGCGAATACCAAGTTTTTGACAAGTTTTCATAATACGAACTGCGATTTCTCCGCGATTTGCAATTAATATTTTTTGAAACATAGTGATTCCTCCTTTTTATCTACATCCTAAATGTCTTGCAATTACGAGACGTTGAATTTCAGAAGTTCCTTCACCAATTTCTAATAATTTTGCATCACGAATATGTCGTTCTACTTCATATTCACGCATATAGCCGTATCCACCGTGAATTTGTACCGCTTGATTTGCAATACGACTAGCAGCCTCAGATGCGAAAAGTTTTGCCATAGCCGCTTCTTTACCGAAAGGTTTATCGTTATCTTTTAACCAAGCTGCTTTATGTACTAAATTACGTGCTAGCTCTACTTCAGTCGCCATATCAGCTAATTTAAATTGAATCGCTTGGAAATTAGAAATTGACTTTCCAAATTGTTGACGTTCTTTCGCATATTGCAGTGCACGTTCAAATGCAGATTGCGCAATACCAACAGCTAATGCTGCGATTGAAATACGTCCTCCATCAAGTGTATATAAGAATTGTTTAAATCCTTTATTTACATCACCAAGAATATTTTCTTTCGGTACACGTACACTATCAAGTACGATTTCACACGTATTAGAAGCACGAACACCCATCTTATCGTAAGGACTTGAGATTGTTAATCCTTCGCTTGTAGTCGGTACAATAAATGCCGAAATGCGTTTTCTACCATTGTCTTCAACACCGTTGACAGCGGTTACAATAATTGTATTTGCATACTCTGCATTTGTAATCCAACACTTCTCACCACTAATAACATACTCGTCTCCATCTAATACAGCTTTCGTTTGTGTACCACCTGCATCAGATCCAGCGTTCGGCTCAGTTAATCCGAAAGCACCTAAAGTTTTACCTGATGCCATTGGAACTAAATATTTCTGTTTTTGTTCTTCTGTACCGAAATAATAAATTGGAGAAGCACCTAATGAAATTGTTGCAGCGTAACTTAATCCTGTCCCACCACAAGCACGACCAATTTCTTCAACTGCTAACGCGTACGATACAGTATCGCCACCTGAACCTCCATACTCTTCAG
This sequence comes from Bacillus cereus group sp. RP37, assembly GCF_040459695.1. Taxonomy (NCBI): domain Bacteria; kingdom Bacillati; phylum Bacillota; class Bacilli; order Caryophanales; family Bacillaceae; genus Bacillus; species Bacillus cereus group sp. RP37. Next base: position 2,972,369 of record NZ_JARVHP010000001.1, read on the forward strand.
GGAATGGGATTCCTAATAATCCTAGTTCGCCCATTTTTTGAAATGTTTCATATGGAAATTCCGCAGTTTTGTCATAATATACAGCTTTCGGTGCGATTTCCTTTTCAGCAAAGTCACGTACCATTTCTTTAATCATTTGTTTTTCGCGAGTTAGAGTAAATTCCATTCCGCTACACACCCCTTATCGAATATTGAGTTTCGACAGCGTGCGAGTTTCTACTACAAACATTACTACATAAAGACAAGAATATTAGTTAGATAATTGTTATAATTCTGTCATAATCTAATTTTAAAACAGATTCTGTACTAATGCACAAAAAAATTCCTACATTGTTCTACAACAACATAGGAGTTTTCTTGTCGAATTATGTAATTTAATGTTTAATAATCTCTACCTTTTCCCGAATCTGAAATCTCAACTAAAGATTCAGGGTATGGTTCGAAATATGTTTGTCTTAATAAATACTTTTCATCAAATCGAAGAGCCCACGATTTTAAAATTGCAAGTAAGCTACTGAGCGGGACTTTCTTTTCTATATATTTTTGTATCAAATCTAAAAAATGATCTTTTTCTTGTTTTTTCAGCTTAGTTTTAAAATATCCAAAAATATGCTCACATACATTTACATTCGATGTATAGCGGGGTGTGCGCATAAATAATTCATATAAAGTCTTCTCATAGTTTTCAAATACCACTTCAATCGTTTCATTTTTTTGATTTGCAATAATACGCCCTAATTCCTTTTGTTTTACCTGATTATATGCCATAAATAAATATTTATTGTCCGACTGAAACGATACAAGGTCTTTCATATTTTTATTATGTTTAATCCCTTTGTAATATGCGATTGTAAATAACCTTGTAAAGAAATGTTCTCTAATAATAAAATTCGACAATCTACCTTCTTCTTCAATTGGAAGATGCGAAAATTTTTTTATTACTGCTCCGCCAAATAATCCAGATCCCTTTCCTTTTGCTGGCGCTTTTTCAAAACCAGAATAAATTTTCACATCACGTGTACCACAACTTGGCGAACGATTCTTTAAAATAAAACCATCCACATCGGATATCGTTTGTAAAAAGTCATTTGAAAACTGCTCCATTTTTTTAGTTACATCTTCACGCGTCGACGGTTGCACAAGTCTATTTACGCCATTTTCTTCTACTATTCGTATCGTTTCGCGAGGAATGCCTAAACCAATTTCTACTTCTGGACAAACCGGGATAAACGTAACAAATGGCTGTAAATTTCGTATTGTTAAATCTGGAATCATCTCTGCATTATAACGACAAGCATCAAATTCTAAACATTTACTTACAACAATTTTCGGTTTAGCAAATTGGCGCATCATATTACCTCCGTGGTGTTAATCCGTACAATATAAATTGAATCGTATTTTCAATTTCCACTTCATCATCCCATTTTTCTTCAGGCAATAATAAAAATCGTGTTAATAATAAACCTAATACAGCTGATAAAGTAAGTCGTAATATGGAAGATGGTGGCATCTCAATAATTTCACCTTTTTCTTGAAACTTTACAATCAACTTTTTAAAATGTGAAAGTAACTCTGTTTCTACTAAATGTTGTATTTCATTTTTCAGTTCTGGTTGAAATGGCACTTCTTGAATCAATATTTTTATCATTGGAAAATGCTTTTTTGCAAATTCAAATCTATTATGAATAACAACTCTCAGAAGCCCTTCATATGATTCATACTCTGATTTAAATATTTCCTTTGCGAAGGCTTGTACGAAAAATGGTGCAGCAAACTTTGTTAATGTCGGCATGACGACTGCTAACAATAAATCTTTTTTCGTTTTATAGTAGCGGAAGATTGTTCCTTCCGCTACACCAGCCCGCTTTGCAATTTCACTTGTTGAAGTTGAAGCATAACCCTTTTCACCAAACATATCAACAGCTGCCTCTAATATACGCATTTGACGTTCATTTCGTTTATCCGTATTTGTTGCTGCAATTAATTCTTCCAGCCAATCCTTCTTCATCTATAATGCCCCTTTATATCATCATTATATTTTTCGATGTTTCTTTAATGCAAATACATTCCCTACTGCAAATAATAGAGAAAAAAGTAGTAATACAGTTAAATCTAATGCAATCTCTGTAAATCCTTGATTTCGAATCATCACTTGTCTCATCGCGTCAGCGCCATATGTGAGCGGAAATAATTTCCCTAACATTTGGAGCCACTTATTCATAGATTCAATTGGAAACAAACCAGAAAAGAAAATTTGTGGCACAATGACAAGCGGTATAAACTGGATCATTTGAAATTCATTATTTGCGTATGCGGATAAAAACGTCCCTAAAGTTAAAGCGGTTAAAGAAAGCATACATGTAATAAGTAGCGTTAGCCAAATGGAGCCAGCTACATACAAGTCTAAAATATAAACTGAAAAACTTACGATAATAATGGATTGTATGAATGCAAAGATTCCAAAACCAATAATATATCCTACAACTATTTCCCATCTTCTTACCGGCGTCGATAGTAACCTTTCTAAAGTACCACTTAAACGTTCTCTTACAAAAGACACCCCTGATAAAATGAATACAAAGAAAAATGTAAAGAAACCAATTAATACGGGACCAAGCCCATCAAACATTGTAAAGTCTTTAGAGCCATGTAAATAATTCACTTCAGGTTTCATAATCGATACGTCGTTCTTCTCTGTACTTTTTTGTAATATGTGGAGCACAGCACGATTTTTTGACGAATCACTACCCTCTAATACAATTTTCATTTTTCCATTTTCTAAACGAATTACTGCATCTACCTTTTGATTTTCTAACTCAGACATTGCCTTTTCTTTACTATATTCATAAATTGATGCTTCCTGATTTTTCATCACTTTTACAATTGGAGCGGGCATATCAACAATAGCAATATGCGGTACATAGTCTTTTTGTGTAAACACTAGCGACAATAACCAAAGTAATAACATAGGTGCTCCAAACATCATGGCTAACGAACGCTTATCTCGAAAAAATTGGCGAATAATACGAATGATTACACCAGTAACTCTCATGATGGGGCCACCTCTTCCATCAAAAAGACATCTTCAATCCGTCCTGATGATACCCGCTTTTTCAATCCTTCAGGTGTTCCAGTCGCAACTAGCTTTCCTTCTCTAATCAATCCTAGACGCTCACAAAACTCAGCTTCATCCATAATGTGTGTCGTTACAATTATAGTTGTGCCTTTCTTTTTCAAATCATAAAATTTTTCCCAGATCGTTTTTCTAAGAAGTGGATCTATCCCAACTGTTGGCTCATCTAAAATTAATATTTCAGGTTCATGAAGGAGTGCTATCGCTAATGATAAGCGCTTCTTCATCCCGCCTGAAAAATGCTGTACTTGCTTTCTCATATGTTGTGATAATTGTACTAGGTCAAAAACCTCTTCAATTCTTTCCTTTTTATGTTTTCCCTTTACTCCATACATCGTTGCCATAAAATCTGCATTTTCATATGCTGATAGTTCTTCATATAATGCATCAGCCTGAGCCATATAACCAATTCTTTTCATTTCATTTAAATTAGGCATGTTCGTGTTGTAAACAAGCACTTCACCTTCCGTTGCCTCATTAATACCTGCAATCAATTTTATAAGAGTCGTTTTCCCTGAACCTGAAGGCCCAACTAAACCAAATATTTCTGCTTTTTCAACTTGCAATGAAAGATTGTGTAAAACTTCTTTTTTCCCAAAGCTTTTTGATACAGTCCGTAAAACAATGGCAGGTTGCTGCACGTATTCTTCCCCCTTTTTAAAAATGAGTGAGTACTCACTTTTATTTTACTCTTGGGTAATTATATGTCAAACCTCATTGATTAGTATGTATTTTTCATCAATAATTTTAAACAATGAAACAGAGTCGACATTAGAATATCATTTCTTAAAGTCGACTCTGTTTCATTTAAATTATATATTTCATTTTACGTTTTTAAGTTCATATATTTCCTAATTCTAGCAACATCTAAAGAATATTCGATAACTAATTGCTGTAACGGTAAAATAACTGTGTCAGGATATAAATGTGCATATTGTAATGTTTCTGCGTATTTTTCTAACCTTTTTTCTAAATACTTTATAATTTGATCTGGATGACTTACTAATAAACATTTGCAATAATAATGTATTTGTTCCTCAATCGCCGTATACTCTTCAATTTCATATTCTTTATGCATGTGTACACCCCTTTAAGTTTTTTACATGAATTACTTATCACAAAGTTTTTTACATGAATTACTTATCACACTTTTTACTCGACTAATTTTTAAGTTTTTTGATTATTTACACTATAACAAACTCTTCGGGTCAAAATTTGTTACTTTATGTAACGTAGAAAATTTTTAACAAAATTGTAATGTTAACTAGTATAAATTGCATACGGCCTATTTCTTTTTTCTATACAAAAATCGTACAGTTCAATTTAACTGCACGACTACAAGTTCTGGCCTATTAAAAATTCTTTGCAGAATGATACTATTGCCTAATCCTCTACTCACTACCATAGACGTATTTTGTTTTTCATATAAACCGGCTGTATATGTAGGGAATATACCTTGATTCGGAGCAACTAATCCTCCGATAAATGGTAACCTAAATTGTCCACCATGAGCGTGTCCTGATAAAACTATTTCTATTTGCTCATCAGCATACTCTGTTAAAAATTCAGGCCTATGGGATAGTAATACATTATATGTATCCGGCTGCATTTCAAATTTCGCTTTTATAATTTCATCTTTTACAACATTTCCTTCATCACGGTTTCCAGTAACAAATTCCGGATCATCAATACCAAGTAAATTTATTTTTTGTTCCCCTTTTTGAATACTTACATGTTCATTTCTTAAAATAGTAACATGATGTTTCTTTAATTCTTTCTCTAAATCATTATATTTTCCTGACCATTTTTCATGGTTTCCTGTCACAAAATAGACAGGATACTTCTTTACAAGTTCTCGGATTAGTTCCATACTAACTTCCGGATCGTATGATTTACTGTCAATTAGATCACCCGTAATAGCAATAATATCTGGATTTATGATTTTTACTTTTTGAATTAAAGTTTCTTGACTGTCGCCAAATTTTTTATTATGTAAATCTGAAATTTGTAGAATTTTAAAACCTTTAAAAGAAGAGGGGATTTTATTAGATGTTATTTTAACCTCAGTTATACTAATTAAATTGTTCTGTACATATAAAAAGATACTAAAACTTACTAAAATACCAATAACTAATATGATTCTTTTAGTCTTCTTTTTCATTTTTCCTCCTAAAATCTTGATCAGTACTACAATGCTCAATAAACATTCCGCGCCCTTCGAATTCAGAATAACTGAAACTTTTTAAGTGATTTGAAGTATTTTTCATAGTATTTCTCTAATAAACACTTACTGCTGTTTTCCAATCTCATTCGTATTAACTGCTATAAAGTGTAGCTTTAATATCCTAGGTGACCTGCATAATTGTATGATATCATGCTCATTTTCTAGTGGACTTATAACAAATCACTGGAAGCTCTTCATCATATTATCATTTATCTTACTTAGTTTAATAACGATATAATGATAATTCCTATAGTTTTTTATAAAAAAATTGTGTATTTTTCTCGAAGTATATAATATATTTGCTTACAAATATATTATTACCACTATGATTTTAATTTGTTTAAAACGTACATAGAGAGAATTGAAACACTAAATTACCTTATGAAAAGTCATTATTATGTTATTAGTTGGAAAATTGAAAAAATAAGTGTAGATAGATATCATTGTGAATGAATATATAATTAATTTTAATTTCCTGACATAATTTCACATAATTCTTAAACTAGTTTTTTGCGTGCATTATGAAATAAAATATTGCGCAATGTCAGTTTTTAAAAGATTATATATCAAAACTTTAAGAGAGGAAGAAAAACTATGAAGATGAAAAGAAAAATCATGATGACAACAGCACTTGCAGCTACATTAGCTACAGGTGCACTACCAACTACATCAGTGTTTGCTGCAGAAAAAGAGGCTCCTATCCAACAAAAAGAGGCTCAAATGGGTATTCAACCATTAGCACAAAATAATTTAGAAACAGCTGTTAATGCTGCCTTAAATGGTCCAGAAATCAAAAAAATAAAAGTATTTGAGCATGAATTTAACGTAAAAGAAATAGAAGTAGTAAATCTAGGTGGAGGAAAAAAATATGTTAAGGGACAAATTTCTCATCATTTAAGTTTCCGTCCAGATGATCAATTTTATTATGAGTTTACTGTGCAAGATGGAAAAGTAGTAGATAAGCCTGTATTTAATATTGATAGAGGTGGTTGGACACCATTTGCTGCTCCACTTTTATCAATTCTTGCTGCGTATAATGGAATTCCAGTTAATCCAAATGATTTAAATACACTTGGTCAGCAGATTGGTAAAGTTATAGATGGAAGCTGGGAACATGCAGCCCAATCTATCGCAACTGTAGTTAGTCTAAGTTTTAATGAGTAAAATGTTTTAATTTTTATTAGCATTGTAGGGACCACTTTTCCTAAATAGCCTTGTTATAAGAAATTCCTGAAACAGCTATAAATAGATTTTTACCGCTCACTCACATTATCTTAATTTGTTAACCACCTTATCATTCATAATATGTCACAAAATAGAAGTCTTTTTAAGGCTTCTGTTTTGTTTGTATACAATACAGCAAAAAGCTTATTTTTACCTATCTATGCTTCAATTTTTTAAAAATCCGTTTGGCTATTAGATATAAATTATTACAATAAACTAATAATATCTTAAGTTAGCTCACTACCTCTTTTTAATTACAAAAATTCATTACATTAGGAATAAAAAACAATAAATATAGTAAAAAACCATCTTATTATAGCTATTGTTTAAAAGTCAGGAGAGATATAATGAACAAAATAAAAATGAAAAATTTCTTTAAAATTAGTATCCTCACTTATTTTACACTAGCAATTTTAAGTGCACCATCTACTATTTTAGCTGATAGTCATCCAGGTTATTCTTATGAACCCAATATAGGATATCAGAATCCATCATGGATGTCAGAAGTAGCTGATTCAACAAAATTAAGTGAAATATCTATTCCAGGAACTCATGGTACAATGGCTTTACATGGAGCAAGTTTTCTTGATGAAAATTTGACAAGAAATCAAACTATGAGTCTACCCCAACAATTAAATTCTGGAATTCGATATGTAGATATGCGCGTTAAACGTGTAAAGGATTCTTTTGCAATGTACCATGGCATTGTAAATCAAAAAGCAGTGTTTGAAGATGTATTAAAAGACGCAATTCAATTTTTAAAAGATTATCCGACAGAAACAATTTTAATGCGCTTAAAAGAAGAAACTACACCTGAAAGTGGATCTCCATCATTTGAGGAGATATTTTTAAAATATAAAAACGTTAATGCTTCATATTTTTGGGATCCTAATTCCGTACCAACTATAGACAAAAACAACCCTACTTTAGGAGATATCCGAGGTAAAATTGTAGTCTTACAAAACTTTACATCCTCTCAATTGTACGGTATTGATTACGATAGTTTGAATATACAAGATAAATTTGAAATTGGAAGCGGACCAAACGAAATATATGAAAAATGGAATGCGATAAAAATTCATCTACAAAGTGCAAATACTAACTTTAATAATGGAAAAATATATCTTAACCATTTTAGTGGTACGGGTGGTGCAGCCGCATTTTTAAATAATGTATATCCTTGGTTTGTTGCTAGCGGAAAAGAGAATAGAAATACTGATAGTAACCCTAAGTTAATTCAAACGAATTCCACTAATGCGTGGGGTGATTTTCCCCGCGATAGAAATGGGCAAGTATATTATGGTGGGATGAATACACTTGGGACCGAACTCTTACAACAAGGTGGAATTAAACATTCTGGTATTATCGCAGCTGATTTTCCTGGACCAGGTTTAATTGATAGTATCATTAAATTAAATGGTGTACATTCAAATGAAAAAGAGATATTAATTTCGCAAATTCCATCCGAATCTAGCCCTTTATCCGGACAAAAAAATCGATCCAGTCAAAACTTTAAAATTGATAGTTTACCTGTAGGTACCAAAGAATTAAAATGGGTTATTGAACCTTCAGAAAAAGATCATCCTTCTACTATCTCTTTCAATGTAATGATTGATGTTTCCCTAGGTATCGATTCTATTCGTTGGAAAAATATTTCACATGGATCTAGGACTGAAGCTTACACAAATACTAAATATTATATCGCAAGTCCCATTGGTGCCACTAACAAATTCACTGTGAAAATATACGCTATTACAAATTAGAAAATAAAAAATCCCAATGGAATACCATTGGGATTTTTTATTAATTTCATTTTGTAAACATTAGATGGGGATTAAATGTATTAGTACATCATTTAAACCATTAGAGAATTTATTTTTCGAACACCCTTTATTTTCAAAGAAAAACCCCAAAATGTTAACTACATTTTCCTGATTATCATTTATTCAAAACTGCCTTCCAAAGCGATAGAGCAAAAATCCAATTTGTGTCACCATTGCCTTGATAATCTTGAACTGCTTCATACACTTTTCCCTCATGTACTACTCTATCACCTTTAGTATATGCTTTTCTCGCATCCCATTTTTCATATGTGGAATCCTCTGCCTTTGTTGTTACACTCAAAACATCACTTCTACTAGATTCATTTCCAGCTAAATCAACCGCCGTTACTACATATTTATACGATGTATTAGCCTTCAATTCTTTATCCATAAAGGATGTATTAGCCGTTGTCCCAATTTTACTCATAACTCCAGCGCTTTCTCTATATACAATATAATGGTCTACACCTACATTATCTTCAGACGGACTCCACATCAAATCAACAGTTGTCGCTGTTTTACTCATACTATGTAATCCTTTCGGTTGAGTCGGAGCTTCTGTATCTGGAGTTTCATTTGTTGTCTTAACTTTTAGTTTTTCACTTTCTTTTGATATGTTTCCAGCAGAGTCTAATGCCTTTATTGTATAGGTATATTCCGTATTTGCTTTTAGCTTTTTATCAATAAATGTTGTACCTGGTACCGTATCAATTAATTCTCCATTGCGTAACACTTGATACTCTTTTACACCTATATTATCCGTAGAGGCCTTCCATGTTAGTGTAACACTATTGGCAACAACTTTAGACGCATTTAATCCAGTTGGTTGACTTGGAGCTACTGTATCGGGAGTTTCATTATTTACTAGATTTACATCAATTACATTATAAAACGCATTTGACGTATCTGCTACATCCCATACAGCTAAAATAACATGATAACCATTGCGATTAGTTGGTACATTAATTGTATGTGTTAAATTATTTGATGCGGCCGAACCGTCATGTTTCACAGTTCCAATTGGTTCTAAGTCAGCACGTGTTAATGGCTTATTAGGATCCCACCCCTTTTTTGTAATGTAATAATGCCATTTACTTGTAGAATGTGCAGCTGTATATTTCCATGTAAATGTATTTGCTCCACCCATAATCGTATTTTTAAACCAGCGATTTGATGTTTGTTGGTCAAGAATTCCTCCAAATAGTCCTCCTGCCGAAGCGATTTTCCCATCAATCGGTCCACCATCTGGGAATCCTTTAGGTGCTTCTAGGCTTTGAGGCTCGTACATTATATTTCCACAATTCAAATTCAATGCTCCATAATTCTGACTACATAAAGCAGCACGACTGCTTGGTTTTTCAACAAATCCATGTGCATACGCACTTTGAGGAATCATTGTAATAGCCGTCATCCCTGTAGCTAAAACACAAGCACCAATTCCTTTTTTACTTTTTCTTAATCTTTCAAATTTAGATGTAAATTTCAAATTCATTCTTGTCCCCCCCAATATATTATTGTTATCGCTAATATAATAGCAATATAAAGATAAACGAACAAATTACTAGTAAATATACTAATATCACTCATACATTGTTACATTTATTATTATTTTTAATCTCATATAAAAATAAAATAAATACAATAACTCTATTTTGTAACATTATGTATTAATAGAGGAATGAAAACCTCACTTAATTTCACAAAAAATTCAAATATTAATTTAAGGAATTATACCTTATTTAGAAAAAATACACTTTTAAAGTAAAAAAGTCTGGAAGGAACTGATAATATCAGTTTCTTCCAGACTTCACATTTCTATTATATAACTTGCAAATAAGTCATTTCCAAAGCTAAATTCACACATATTTTCTAAACCTTAAAAAGCACAATAAATAATTTACTTATATTCACATGGTGAATGTACACAAATCCTTTTAATCTTATATTTCTTCCTATAAGATACCATAAGATATCCAACTTAACTTTATAGTACTGGTGAATAGTCATCTTCTACCCTGTAAATCCTTATTTTAAACAAATCATCTAGAGATTGATAATGTAAAAGAAAGGAAATGAAAACCTAATTTATTATTTATTCCATAACGTTTTATCAATTTATTATATTATTTTTACCTAATAAGGTACAGGAAAAAACAAAAAAACTTCAGTGTGCTTGCAATTATTATAAATATAAACGTTTTTAGGGTGAAACGTTTAAAGGGTACTTTACTGAATTGTTATTAACTGCTCCTGTACCTAGTATTTAAATTAACTTATGTCAATATATTTTACAACACAAGTGTTAAACGTTACATATTTCTATATTTAATGATACATTTCATCAATATAGCCCCCTAATCTTTAGGCTAAATATAGAAATTTAGGCTCGTTAGGATTTAATTGTGGAATTCTCATCATTGCAAATGAATTGATTAGGCACATAACTGTCACAAATTAATTACTTATCTATTTTTTCAACTATGAAAATTTTATTACCACTTCAATATTTACTCTTAAACTAAAACACATTTATACCTACAATTAATTTATTATCTTTCAAAAGAGTCGATAGTTTTATATTTTTTATTTTTTTATTGTACATTTGTACATTTGATGTTAGGATTATGCCTATTAAAATTGAATCCTAACGATTCTTCTTTATAATTTCTATATTTTAAATACCAAATAAAAATATAGATTCTGAAACACGATCAAAATCAGAACAAAAATGTCGTTATTTTACAATGATGTCGTGGAATACCTTTAGAATGGAAAGATACATGCAACAACGTGTTAAGGGGTTACAGGGGGAACAAAAATGAGAGACTTTTTTGATGATAAGTATAAAAATATTGAATTAAAAAGGAGGTTAATAAATTTAATAAGTGACATTAGCGAGTTCAAAGGAAAATTAGCTGCTTATCAGGAACAAAACCCTGACATATTTAATAATTTAGAAAAAACTATACCACTACATTACATAAAAAATTTCACAACTATTTATGAAGATGTAAAAGTTCCTAATAAAAGATTAAAAGAGCTTATTTTAGATGATATAGTACCTCAAAATATTTCAGAAGATGCTATTTTTTGTTATTATCAAACACTTTCTTTTGTACATAAAAACTCCTGTACTTTATTAATTAATCCAGCAACTATACAGGAATTGCATTTTCAACTAATACATTACATTACCTCGGACAGTGCCAAATGGCGTGAAAAACCTTTTATTATTCCAGGAATTCCAGAACATGGAATGCACTTGAATAGTTACCGCATTCTTCCGCATGAACTTATTCCACAGTTTATGGAGCAATTATGTGATCAATACAACTCATTAAATACTAGTAAGGGGCTACATTCACTTTTATTAATAGCTCGTTTTATATTAAATTTTTATTGCATAGTCCCTTTCAATCAAGGTAATAACAGGCTGGCATTTATGTTAATGCAATTGCTGTTAATTAAGAGTGGACATACATTTGTAAAATATGTATGTTTGGATAAATATATTAAGAAACATGAATCTGATTATTACAATTCGATTTATAAATCTTCGGTGAATTGGTACTGCGAGGAACATAATAATAGCTTTTGGTTAAAAACGTTTTTAACAATTATATTAGAGGCTTACAAAGATCTTCATAACACAGTTCTAGATTCTATATGTAAACATACTAAAGTTGAGAGAATCCAGGATTTTATACTTAAACAAAAACAACCCTTTACTAAGGAAAGTATTCGTAACACTTATCCAGACATTGCAGAGAGTACCATCAGTAAGGCTTTAAATTCATTGCAATTATTTGGGCATATTAAGCTAGTTTCAAAAGGAAGAAACGCAAAATGGACTAAAGTTTGACTATACTTTTAAAACTCTTACAGTTCAAAAATTCAATGGTAACGTTATCAATAGTTTTCATGACTTTAGGTTCAAATTCATTGAATTTCATTTTAATTTTAGGCTATTATTGCTACTTTAGTTATTTCTAATTCCTACAAAAAATTTATAGGAAAAGGTACGTTTCCCTCCACCTTTTCCTATAAAAATATTATATAAACACAAAAAAGTTGTCGAAAAAAGTCGCATTTTAATATTTTTTCTTTATTTTCTGGTTGTAAACGTTTCATTTTCATGTTACTATCTTAATCAAACAATAGAGGGTTATAAAAATGAAAATATTTCTTTCCCATAGAAACATATAAACGTACGGTAACATCAAGAAAATAAGGCCAAAGAAATATTTGATACCTACCAAAATAATCAATAGGAATTTTGCGCTTTAATATTTCTGTCAATTCAGAAAAAACATTTTGTCCCTAAACAAAAATTGTTAGCATGCAAAGTTCAAATACACTAGAACACCCAAATAAATGTAATGTCCTTTTTAATCGAGCATTAAAGTATAAAAAAGAATTCTTCCTACAAAATTCAGCTGATTAACTTAAAGACATCTAAATTACTACCTTAATTTCCCTCTATTGTTGACTACATATTTACCAACTATGAAAAAGAGCCTATCCAGGGCTCTTTTTTGTATAATCATTCAAATTCTATCTTGATACTTATATTTTCACACAAATTACCTCTACTTTTTTGCTCTTAATTATTAACTTCCATTCCCAATTTGTTTAAATTTGTGAATAAAATTCCATCATATAAAAATAATAAATACAACTAATCGTTATATATTAAAGAGGTGTCAATTTTGTCCTTAAATGAAGAGACCTTAGAAATTAAATCAGATAAAAACATTGAAAAGATCCAAACAAGTAACTTAGAAGAGCTTAAAAATACATTAGATAATATCTTTGATATTAGTGCAGATTTAATCGAACATCCTTTGCAATTAAAAACAAACACGAATATTTTACTATATTATTTTGAAGGCCTTACAGATGGTGTCGCTTTAAAAGGCAATGTTGTTACACCATTATTACAAAAAGTAAATGAGGACAGCCAAATATTTAATTCTAATATTATTGCTACTCATACCAAAATAGTATATACATGGAATGACATTAAAGAAGGATTACTTGAGGGTCAATGTGTTCTATTTATGGAAGGAGAAAAGCGCTCACTTCTAATAAATACAAAAGGCTGGGCAGAAAGAGCAATTCAAGAACCCATCTCAGAAGTTACTATTAAAGGCTCACATGATGGATTTATTGAGAATGCCACAAAAAATATAGGCTTAATTCGTCGATATCTTCCTTCAACAGAGTTAAAGATCAAAAAGCTGACAATTGGCGAACGAGCAACTTCAGTAGTCTATTTAATTTACTTAGGTGATGTAGCAAACGCAGATGTAGTCCAAGAAATAGAAACTAGAATCTGTAGAATTAATACGGATGCGGTATTGAGCATTGGAGAACTATCTAATTATACAAAAGATCAAAATTGGACTCCTTTTCCACAAGCTTATTTAAGCGAACGCCCAGATGCAATTTCAAATCATATTCTTGATGGGAAAGTAGCAGTGTTAATGGATAGATCCCCTGGTGCAATGATTGTTCCAATGAATTTAATTGGATTTTTTCAAACTCCAGATGATTATAATATCCATTGGCTCATTGCATCATTTTTTCGCTTATTACGATTTGCAGGATTTATTATAGCTATTTTTTTACCGGCATTTTATATTGCTATAGTCTCTTTTCACTTTGAAATCATTCCTATAGACTTATACACTTCTATTGCAACATCAAGAGTCAAAGTCCCTTTCTCCCCCTTATTGGAAGCTTTTATAATGGAAATTACACTAGAAATGCTACGTGAAGCTGGCATTCGCTTACCACAACCCATTGGACAAACCATAGGAATTGTTGGAGGGATTGTAATTGGACAGGCGGCTGTTCAAGCTGGTCTTGTAAGTAACGTTATGGTTATTATCGTATCTATTACAGCCATTGCATCATTTATTGTTTCTAATTATGATTTATCAAGTTCTATACGCCTTATTCGTTTTCCAATGATGTTATTGGCATACTTTTATGGGATTGTAGGGATTGTTAGTGGATTAATGCTCTTATTTGCTCATTTTGTTTCATTAACTTCCTATGGCTCACCATACGGATTGCCAATCGCGCCCTTTCGACTCAATGAATTAAAAGATTCTTTTGTAAGATTTCCTATTTCTATGATTACCACCCGCTCGAGTACAGGACAGCCGAAACAAAAAAAGAAAAAAGAAGGTGGTTCGCATGGGGAATCTTAAATTCCAAAACATAACTTTATTCGAATTTATTATTTTCATTCATTCACTGCAACTTGCATCAGGTATGTTAATTATGCCAAGCCCACTTGCTACTACGGCTGGCACAGATGGCTGGATTTCTATCATACTTGGATGGATAACTACTTCTATAATCGGCGTATTTATTATATTAATGTTACAAAAAAACCCTAACAAAAATTTCTCACAAATCTTAAAAACATACTTTGGTAAATGGATAGGGACAATTCTTTTTCTTTTATATGCCTTTTATCTATTCTTTGCTGGCTTTAATACTTTATTAAAGGCAACCGATATTGTAAAAGTGTGGATATTCCCTTCCACTCCTGCTTATCAAATCACCATATTATTACTATTGCCTTTTATTATTTTAGCCCTGAGTGGGTTAAGGGCTCTTACTAGTTATTCTATGCTTGTTTTCTTCTTCACTACTTGGATGCCACTATTTCTTCTTTTTTCACTACAGACTAACTACAACCCTTTACACCTACTACCTATTGTTAAAGATGGATTATACCCTATTGTAAAGGCAACAAAAGAAACCATCACTCCTTATGCTGGCTTAGAACTTGCATATTATATATACCCGTTTTTACAAAAAAAACAAAAAGCCATAAAAGGACTACTAATTGCGAATACCGGAACCATGTTTTTCTATCTATATGTGACTATTCTTTCTTATATATACTTTAGTCCAGAGGGGATAAAAGACGTAATCTGGCCAGTATTTCATCTGTTAAAAGGAGTTCGTTTTTCTTTCATAGAACGATTAGAAATTATATATATCGCTTACTATTTAATTGTATTCTCTACTACGATATATCCGTATTTATTTTTCAGTTTTGAATCTGTGACCATTTCACTTCAAAAAAACGCCCGCAATTGGGCGCTGCTTGCTTTTATGTTATTTATAGTTGGCCTATTTATTTTCCTAAATCCCGATGTGGATCAATATTTGTTTATATATTCTCTTATGGACATCTTAAATGTCGTTTTCTTTATTCTATTACCAATTTTATTTTTCGCTTACAGTATTCTTTTCACTTGGATTACTAGGAGGAAACAACTTTGATTCGAAAATGGATATGGATTGTGATTTGTTGTATATATATAATTGGTTGCAGTCAAAGAATTCCTCTTGAGAAGGTTTCATTAATACTGTTAATTGGCTTGGATAGAACCCCTAATGGAGACATAAAAGTTGGAACAAGTATACCACTCTTTCATCATAAACAGCCCAAAAGTACTATAGAACATTGGACACAAGCATCAACTGTATATACTGGATTCAGTAAGATAGATACGAAGTTAACGGGCTTTATGACAGCTTCCAAGGCTGAAATCATTTTAATTGGGAAAAAATTAGCGCAAGAAGCAAATTGGTTGCAGGAGCTTGATTCTTCTTACCGTGATCCTTACGCTACCATTAATGCTAAAGTAGTACTTGTAGATGGACCTGCAGAAGAAGTTTTTAAAATTCAGAAGCCTAGTAAACCATCACTTTCATCTTATATAAATGGTGTAATCGAATCGTCAATTCAAAATAACCAATCCGTCTCTTCTACAATTCAACAATTAATGAGAGAACAAAATGAAGAAGGAATGACGCAAACTGTTCCAATTATCAAAAAAACAAAGAATGAAATCGACACAGTAGGAATTGCATTTTTAAATCGAAAAGGGAAATATTTAACTCAAATTCCTAAAAAAGATGTTAAATTTTTCAATCTTATAAATAAGCAAAAAAGTAGCGGGCGAATGATACTACACCTTGCGCTTCCCCCTAAAAAGTCCAACAAAAAAATAAACACTTCTATCTTCGTACAGAACGCGACAAGAAAGGTAGATGTTAATTTTCAAAACGGAAAATTTGTATTTGATCTCGATATATATGCTAATGTAGCTTTAATAGAAAAAACCAATGCGAATTTAATTAAGGGTCACTATGATAATAAAAAAAATATAAATAGTTTAAAAAGGACTATTCAAAAAGAAATTAATAATAATTTACAAAATATAATAAATGAAATACAGCAGAACAAAATTGATCCAATCGGATTATCCCTATATGCTAGAGCCTTTCAATATAATGAGTGGAAAAAAGTAAAAGGAGATTGGTTGCAAGCGTTAGCAGAGGCTAAAATAAATGTAAAGACACACGTCAAAATAAAAGATACTGGGACCATTAGAAATTAGATTAGCCTATTCTTTTATTTGACAGCTTTTCTCAGTCGAATTTCCTTTCCTCAATAATTATTATGTAAAAGACGCTAACTCAAAGAAAAATTTTTCGGTTCTTTTAAAAGGGCAACAATTCAACTACGGTAATCAAGTACAAGTTTCTAATTTAAGGAACTGAAGAACTTATAATTCTGGTGCAGTATATATGCCAGATTCCATTCCAATTGCAACTCCATGACATAGCATCAAAGCCGAAATTCCTAAGTGAAGGAATTTCGGCTTTTTGAGGTCGTACGAATATCTTGGTTTTGGTTTTATATACCTTGATAGAATAGATACATATCAGCATATTTGTGCATAATGTTTTCGTTTAATGTGGCTTTAATAAATCATTTTTAGTTTAAATATCCTATACTAATAACAATGGAATTTTATTACTTATCCCTTTAGATTATTTCAAATCTCTTTCTTTTCTATATCAATAACTAATTATTATCAGATATCATATCCATAAAAAGCTACAAGAAATAATGATTTATTATTAAAAAGCAAAAAAATACTGCCCTTATGCCTTACTGTTGTCCCCTTTATTACGTATCAGATTTCTATCTATATGTGATGAGGGTTTTCATCTTTTTCAATAATCAACTTTATATAGAATATTTAACTTGGTTATTACTCTTAATGGATATCATGCTTTTTAAAGTTTCCACCTTTTACTTCCGCAACATCATATACAGTTACAAAGGCATTTTCATCAATTTCATGAATAAGTTCTTTCATTTTATTTTCTTCTAAACGACTGATAACACAGCTAACTTCTTTATAAGCTTCTTTCGAAGAGCCTCCATAAATTTCGTTATAGATTGCACTTCTTCCGAGACGTTCCCAGATTGCATCTATCATTAATTTAGGTTCTTTTAAATCTAAGATTGGACATATATAACCAACTTGGGGCTATTATTAGATTTCTAAATGTATACTGCACTAAACACCTATTAACACTATACACATAGTGTTAACCATTTTAATTGAATATTAATAATAGTAAGTATAAACATTATCGATTTACTATATCTTACATTTATGTAAAAATAGATGTATGTTAAGCTTTTTCAAAATCTTTCCCCTAATAAAGATTTGAAGTAACATTTCATGATTTTCCTTACAGTTAATATGCCTTGAAAAAGAACCCTATAGGGTTCTTTTTCTTCTTATTACATCTACAGCAGTTACTTATTTAACATACAAAAAGGACTGACAATTACTTGTAGTCCTTTTTGTACCTAAATATACACTTGTCTTAAGTACTTAATCCTTTATTTTATTATGCATTATTATTAACTAAACATGTCATTATCATTAGAACCATTGGTAACACCATTAAAACTAACTTTTTAAAGATCTTATTACCATTTGCATGAGTTATGAACCTCTTCATTCCCATTCCTACCTTAATATATAGCACTCATATACATCATACTAAATATGTAAAATATTGTAACAAGAGAGGGTCTTTATCAACAAATACCTTATTATTCTGTTTCTTTTTTCTCAAATCTATAGCACCTAAACATCATTCAGTCCTCAAACATATTTTTAAAATTAATTTCACATTATATTAAATAAATGCTAAATAGCCGTTCATAATGAACGACTATCAAGCATCTAACTAATAATTTGAATGTTTTTCATGTTAATCTATTTTGTTTAATCCCGTTGAAGTAACTTGATAGATTCTTTTTTTGCCTATATATTCTTGTTTATTATTCTCAAGGTTAGTAAGTGTAGCCCGTGTCTTTTCATTTACTGCTTCCCCTTCTATATGGGTAAACTCGATATAATCTCCCACTTTGACTGGCACAGTTTGGCTTTCAACAGTTTGCTGTCTATTTCCTACTATTTCCTTATTGTACACAACACTACCGGATGAATTCTGTACTTTGATACTCGCATACGTATTATTAAAATAAGAATGTGGTACGCCTGCTTCTAAATCCACCTGCATTTTTTCTGTTACCCTATTATAATTTACTTTTGTAATTTCTCTATCACTATATCCTTTTAAAGACCAACTAAATTGATTTCCGTCTAAAACCGTTGTTTCTGGCATTTTTTCTACTTTCTTCAGACCTTCTTTTGTAACTTTGTACATTGCTGTTTTTCCAAAGCTTTCTTGTTTACTATTATCTACATTTGTTAAAGTAGCTCTATGCACACCTTCTAGATGTGTTAACTCAATATAATCTCCTACTTTAACTGGGACTTTTTGCGATTCAGCATTTTGTTGTTTGTTTCCATAAATGTCTTTCTTGTATACTACTTTGCCTGATGCATTTTGTACTTTAATATTCGCATATGTTTCATTAAAATAATGATGCGGTACGCCTGCTTTTAAGTCCACTTGCATTTCTTCTGCTGACTTATTGAAATTGATTTTAGCAAACTCGAAATCACTAATTCCTTTTAGTGACCATGCAAATTGATTTCCATCTAAAATTGTTACTTCTGGCATTTTTTCTACTTTTTTCAAGCCTTCTTTTGTAACTTCGTATATTGCTTTTTTTCCAAAGCTTTCTTGTTTAATGTTATCTACATTTGTTAAAGTAGCTCTATGCACACCTTCTAGATGTGTTAACTCAATATAATCCCCTACTTTAACTGGAACTTTTTGCGATTCAGCATTTTGTTGTTTGTTTCCATAAATGTCTTTATTGTATACTACTTTGCCTGATGCATTTTGTACTTTAATACTCGCATATGTTTCATTAAAATAGTGATGCGGTATTCCTGCTTTTAAGTCCACTTGCATTTCTTCTGCTGACTTATTGAAATTGATTTTAGCAAACTCGAAATCACTAATCCCTTTCATTGACCATGCAAACTGTTTTCCTTCTAAAATATTATTTGCATTAGGCACATCTGGTTTAATCGGATTAGAATCCGTCCCCTTCCAAATCTCTGCTGTTAAAATTGGATATCCTAATGCAGCCACATTTTGAATGGTATCATTATTTGGACGTAATCCCCACTTCTCAAAGAAAGGCATCAAATTTTGTTTGGCTACTTTTGATGCTGAGATCATAAATAATTGTTTTTTATTTTCATCTGTTTGTGGAAGTTCATCAGAAGGCATATCTCTATACAATTGATGCAGTTTAGGATAGAAGTCTTCTCCATATGCTAATTGTAGTTGCCAAAGCATAACAAGCTTAACAAAAGCATCACTAATTTCATCATAATTTTTATTAGATTGTTCTAAGTATTGAAATGCCTTAGTATAAGCACCCTCTTGTTGCAATCTAAAAGGTTGATTAGATGTAAATGCTTTTTCTACAGAAAGGCTGTAAATATTATTTTGTACTTCTGTCATATTATAAAACTTCCAAGGTGATTGCTGTCTCAAATGCCCTGCCTCATGCCATGGACCCCAACCATCTTTTATAAATTTATTAATATCTAACACGTATTGGATTGCGTCTCCCACATATGCGGTTCGATAAGAAGTTGCATACATATAATAATCAGGAGAATGATTTTCTTCTACGTAATGAATATAATGTTTATCTGCTTGTTCTTCAGATAATCCAGCTACTTTGTCTTGAATTCGAGTAGCTTCATCCATCTTTTTTAAGAGTTGTACAGGATCTGTATTAGAACCTAACAAATATTTCTTAACACGTGCCGGGCTGGCCGTAATTAATACACGTTCTCCTTTTAACTCCACTGCATGTGCATTTGGATATTGGTCCAGCATGTTTATTAAATCTTGTTTCGTATGTTTGCCTAGTTCAAAGAAAGGAGTAGTCGCTCCACCCATTGTGACTGTTGTTCGAATAGTGCCACCTTGTTGTTTATTATAAAAATAAATCATCCCCCCATTTGGAGATTGGATTGTGTTTATACCAGGTTTTAATGTAAATGATTTTATTTTAGAATCTTCTCTCCAAGAAGCATCATACGAATACGTTCCAATGTATGCTTGAATATTTTGATTTCCTTCTACATTAATCGTTATTTGTTCATTTGGCTTTGCATATAAACCAGTGGGTTCATATGGACTAAATGCCATACTTTTTCTTTCCTGTTGTTTCAGTATCTCAACATCCCCTTTTCCTGGGACTGTATATATTCTGTTTTCTGATTTAACTGACTTTTCCTCTTGCAATGATGTCGATATTTTTTTTTGCTGCTTTGTTTCCTCTGCAAAGACATCTGATGAAGAAACCATTCCAGTCGTAAGCATAGTTACTGTAGCAGTAGCTGCAAGTATTTTTCTAGTTTTATATTTTGAGTTATTCCCCATATTATCTCCCTCATTTTCCCTTAGTACATGTAAGGACTATTATTTTATTTATCATGTTTTTACATCAAAAACTATTTACGCTATTTATGTTGTATCTAATACTCTATTTTTTCTCATAATAGTCTCCTTTTCTTTATTTCTAATTGTTTATAAATGTTATTTGATGACACATAAAATAACAACTTTACGATAAACTCATCAATAACAACCTATTATGTTTTGATTTAGTATTCTTAACTTCCATCTAATTGTATAAAAGTATTCAATTAGGAAAATAAGAATATAAAGCTCACTAATCATAGATTAGGTTTTACGGAAAAATTCATAAAAATCATTCACCTTAAAAATTCAAACTTGTATAACTACTTTCTACATATAGGATGGAATTATAAAAATATTTCAATAAAACAAAAGACAGAGGCCTGATTATACCTCCGTCTTTTCAATTTATAAAGAACAAAAAATCATTTTATAACTGTATAAATGCCCTTGCAACAAATACCGTATTCCGCTATTTTTTTGAAGAAACAGGATCCATTTTTAATGTTTTTATCCCTTCTTTTAATGTAAACGCATCCGCTCTCAATGTTTTCCAACTATCTTTCGCTGCATTCAAATTAGGTTTTAGGAATTTGAATTTATTTTGATCCGCTTTTTGGGATGCTTTATCAATATGACTAAGCACTCCCGAATATTGAGAATCTAAATCATGCCATTGTGCAGACATATAGGTAAGTGCATTAATAGCCGATCCAATCGCATTGTGCATTTCATTAATATTATTATACGCAACACCAACTACACGATTTAATGTTACTTTATAATCTATAGTCTGACGTAATTGTGCTAACAACGGCTCTAACGTACCTAAATTATTTCTTGCTACCCCTATCATTACACCACCAGCAATCCACGTAGGAATTGAGGGAATTGATACAGTTATTATTCCATCTGATTCTACTTGTTTAAAATGTCTAACTTGCTCTAAAACTTCATTTAAGCGCTTTTCATCTTCATCAATTCCAGATGCTTGGTTTTTCAGAATCGAATGCAAAATATCTTTATGACCTCCAAATGCCCGGACATCTTCTCCAATACTATCTCTTAACTTAGCTAGTTCTTGTATTAAATTCTGTGTATACGCTTGATTTTGTTTAATCTCACCTTGTAAATCTGTAATGCCTTCTTTTAATGTGTCTGCATCCCCTTCATTAATCGCTTCTACTAATGTGTCATAATAATTGTCGAATTTAGTATCATACTCTACAATCCCCGTCAGTGTATCTAAAAGTTGTTTTTTTATGTGTGAATCCCATTTCGTAGCATGCTCTCTTGCATTCTTTTGATCTTGTAGAATTTGACTAGGTAGATTTGTATATCCTTTAATGTCAATTCCTTCAAAGTTAACATCTGGGTTTTTAATTAACAAATAAGAGTAATCATTCATAGATTTTGCAAATACCCCAGCATCTTGCAAAGCTTTTTTCATCTTTTCGCTGTTTACAGAAAGAGATATATCTTCGGTACTAGTTTGTTCCATTTTACTTTCACTTGCGAAGGCTGCCACTGGAGAAACTACAGTAGTTGTTGTCACAGTTAAAAACGTCGATACAGCAAGTAGTTTATAAGGAAAGTTTATGTTCATTTTAATTCCTCCTATACATATATATTGATTTTTAATTTGTTTTTTCTTGTTTAAAAGCAATGTCTTTTGAAATGAATTCTGCATCCTTATGAATATCATTCCAACTTTGTTTTGCAGCCTTTAAATCATCAGGTATTAAAGAAAGTTTATGTTCTTGCATTTGGTCGATATTATCATATAGATCTTTATAATTCGCTCCCATCGTATTCCATTGTTGCTGAATATTCGTTAGAGACATGATTGCTTGATCCACTGTTTGATACAAATATGTCAACGTGTCTTTTGTATTAGTAAGTGAAATAACTGCTTGGTTAGCAAGATCGGCTTTCATACTTAATTCTCCGATTTTATTAGAAATTTCATTATAAGAGTTCATATGATTAGATGCCGCAACACCAGCTGCTGTTCCTAAACCGATACCAGCTGCCCCTAGAGCTGTTAGACCACCAACAACAGCTGGTGTCGCTGTGCCACCGGTCACAACAATTACTACCGCTCCTGCAATCGTTCCAATAACTAAAATAGCTGCTCCTAATCCACCACCAATTGACCAGGCTAATACATTATCAAAATGTGCTTTCTGCGTAGAACGTAAATTCTCAATTTCGGCCTGAAGTTGTGGGACTAGTGCTTGTTTTCCCGCTAATATAGCCGTTAATCCCCCTTGTCCATCTGGACTTCCAACATTATTTTTAAAATCTACAGTATTCGTATACAACTTTGTTTTGAAAGCTTCTAACATCTTAATAACTTCCGTAACTTCATTTGAATTTGTATGAATTGTACCGATTAAATCCCCTATTCCTTCTTTGAGGCCTGCCTTATCTTTCTTTTTTACAGTATCTACTAGTGTGTCGTAATAATTTTGAAATTGTTCATCATAATTCACAATATTACGTGCTGTCTTTTGAATGTTTGGCTTCGCTGTATCTAACCAGTAATTTGCATTGATTCGTGACAGTTCCTGATTCAGGTGAATGTTTTTGATTAATTCTCCCCCTCCTGAACCTAATTCAATGTTGGATAAATTTACATTCGGTTGCTTAATCATTGTTTTTGCGTACAAATCCATTACAAGAATATGAGAGCCTGTTTCAGCCAACACTTTCTTTAACCCTTCAGGTCCTAACGCATAATTTTCTATTTGCTGTTCTTGTGCTGTCTGTTCTTGTGCAAGTGCATGAATAGTACTACCATTCGTAGCAGTTATAACCGTTGCTAAAGTGGCCAAAGTTATGACCTTAAATGGAAATTTCATTATTTGATTCTCCTCCTTATTTTCAGTTGCATTATAATTTTTTGTTAAACCTAATTTCTTAATATCAAAATTTATTAAATTGTTCTTCGAGTTGATTTGTTACATTCTTTAGTCGTCTTAATGTATCTTTTTGAGACTGAGTGTTATTCGTATCAACTTCATTCGATAATTTTGTAATACTATTATTTATTAGATTCAAATCCTCTTTATAACGTTTCATTAGCTCAATCTCTCCATCGACTTGATTAGCAAATGTATGCAAATCATTTTGCATGAAAAGAATCATTGATTTTTGTAAATCTGCTACTGTTAATTTAGTTGTTAAGTCATATAATTTTTGATTTTGTTTCTCTAAATCATTTAAATATGCTCTTTGCTCTGCTGTTAGTTTATTAATTTCGGCAAAGGTACTATATGTTTTTTTAATTTTTTCAGGATCAATCACTTTCATAAGATCATACTCTTTCGTTTTTGTAACTGCAGCTGCAGCAATTTCACCTTTTTTACTTTTCTCTATTGCTTCACGTGCTTCTTTTTTGGCAGCTTCAATTTCTATAACTGATTTTCCCTTTTCTGTTGCTTCTTGCTCTGCTTTCTTCTCTGCTTCTACAATAGCATTGTTTATTTCTTTTCCTTTGTTATACGCCACTACTGCGGTTTGAGCAGCCGGTTCAATGATATCTTTTGATAGACTATAAATTTCTTGGAATACCTTTAGCCCTTGTTCATTTAAAGCTCCTGGTAATAATGCTATTTGCTGTAAATCATTTTGAATTGATTTTTTTGTATTTAGCATTTCATTTTTTAACTTGTCTATTTTTCCTGTTCCCTCTGAACTAAGTACACTCTGTGCTTTTATCACATCTGTATCAAGATTTTTCAGTTTCTTATCTACCTGTAGTTTAAGATCTGTTAACTCATTAATCTGACGTTGCACGTTTTCTTGGTTTGTTATAGTCATATCTTGAAGAACTTCCAGTCTATCTAAAAACCCTTCTTTATCTTCCTTATTATCTACAAATCCTTTTAATGTTGGATAATAGCTATTAAATTTGGTTGCAAATCCTTTACTTTTTGAATTTAGTAGAATTAATTTTGGATATAGTTCTGAGGACCACTCTTTCATATCTTGTTTAATTAGAAATTGAGTTGTATTTAAAGATGGAACTTCTTCAAGTTGCACATTCGGACTTGCTAAGGCTCCATCTATAAAGGTTTGTGTTAATTTGGAGTGTGCACCTATTTTTCGTAATGCTGAGGAAATATCTATATTTTCTTGTTTCGTTTCTGCCTGAACGGTTGGCGTTGCGAGAGTATTGATAGGAATAGTCGCTCCAGTAACGATTGATGTTATTAAAAATCCTGTCATAATTTTATTCTTCATTCCGTACACCTCTTCACTATTGTTTTTTACAGTTTTAATCGTAAATGTTGTACAACCTAACGTTAGGATTTCTTCACACATACTTGAGGATAGAGATTTTTTCAAAAAAGTAATTCCATCTCGTTTTTTATTTATTTTTGAAAGAATATAAGGGCCTTACTTCCCCCTCATTTTAAACACTATGTTTTTCATAAGTAAACCAGAAAATCGCTTTTATTAAATTTGATTTTTCAGATATTTATTATTCAAATTATAAAATATTATATTTAAAAAAGTTAAATCCAAATTTCATTTCATAAAGTGAAATAATTATACTATGATAATTAAACATAAAAATCCTTTTATTCACCAAAACCTATATCAATCCCTCATCCAAAAATAATTTTAATATAATTTAATAGTAATTGACGCATATGTGTCTTTTAGATGGATATGTAAAATTACATATCCATCTAGGAGTAACTAGCATACATACGCCAACAATATTATTATCGTATAAATAATAATATTGTTACTACGAACACCACAGGAGAAAACTCCCCTAATGCACTCTAGGGGATAGAATGTCTATGTAATAAAATTTTTTACTTATATACTTACTATTCATTATAGAAATACGAAAAAGCGATTCTTTTCACATGAAAAGAATCGCTTTCTAGGTTCATATTTTCAATTACGTTACATAAAGAATTGAGAAATTATCATTTAAGAGCCTTAACTATCATTTCAGCTGCTTCTGCAATTAGTTGATTATCATAGGTAGCCTCTTTCTCTTCTTTACTGGATAAAACTGCGATGATAATAGGTGCTCTATTTGGCGGCCAAACGATAGCAATATCATTTCGTGTCCCGTAACTTCCAGCTCCTGATTTATCCCCAACTATCCAGTCAGTTGGCATGCCTGCACGAATAAGTTTGTCTCCTGTAGCATTTCCTTTCATCCACTCTGTAAGAACTTGACGTTTATGATCTGGAAGCGCATTTCCGACCGTAAAAGCTTTAAGATTCGTAGCAATTGCTTTCGCTGTACTAGTGTCACGAATGTCGCCTGGAATAGCTTCGTTTAACTCTGTTTCAAAGCGATCAGACATAGTAACCCGATCCCCCATCTGTCTAAGCGCTTTTTCATAGCCTTTCGGTCCGCCTATTTTATGGAATAAAATGTTCCCTGCAGTATTATCACTGTAACGAACAGCAGCCTCAGCGATTTCTCCTAGTGTCATTCCAGTATCTACATGTTTCTCTGTAACAGGTGAATAATCCACTAAGTCCTCTTTCGTAAATTTGATAACTTCATTTAATGTATCAATTGAGTTTTGCTGTAGTAATACCCCTGCCGCTAAAGCCTTGTAGGTTGAAGCAAAGGCAAACCTTTCGTTAGGTCGATAAGAGATTGTTTGATTTGTACCAGTATCAATCGCATATACACCTAATCGAGCATCAAATTTTTTCTCAAGTTGAGAGAATTCTTTATGCGTCGCCTGATGTTTATGTTTCACTTGTCCTTTCTTTTCTTTCGCTTCAACTTGCAGTGCCCCTCCTGTAAAAGCTTCTAGGGTTGTAAGGCTTAAACCTAATATACCAACGCATATACCTATTTTTAGCATCCTATTGTTTTTCAAAATCATCATTCCTTTCAAGTTCTTAACACTTTTTTTACTTACACATAATAGACAATCACCGAAACAAGTTTGTTCCATAAACTAAAAAAACTTTATAACTAATATCGGTGTTATAAACAAAATAAGAGATAGCAACTATGATAGCTGCTATCTTTCATTTCAAATCTTCCTTTAACTTATAAAGGCTTTTATATAAACAGGGTCACTTCCCCTAAGAAAAGTACTCACATTTTACTAATTTTGATTAGAACTATCTGTACTAGCAGCTTCACCATGTATACGTTGCTGTTTTAAATCAAAGTATACATCTAAAACTTCCTTTCCAATTATAGAATTAATTCCACTTTTATCATCATGAAGCCATGGGACTACAATAGAAAATGCCACTTCTGGATTATCATATGGAGCATATCCAACTAATGTTAAGTTGTAACATTCCATACGTTCTCCTTTTGCATTTCTACCAATTGGATCATCTCCACCATATACAGTTTGAGCTGTCCCTGTCTTTCCTGCTGGTTTGTATGAAGCATTTTTGAAATGCTTCACGCCAGTTCCATCACCTTCTTGGAATACCCATCTAAACCCTTCTTTTATCCGATCAATATGTTCTGTCTTCATATCAATTCGATTTAATACGACAGGCTCTATGGAGCGTATAACTTTGCCAACCTCTTCTTTTATTGATTGTTCTCGTATTTCTTGTACAATTTGTGGTTGCATTCTATAACCGCCATTAGCAATCGTTGAAATATATTGCGCCAATTGCAACGGCGTATACGTATCATACTGACCAATAGAAAAGTCTAGTAAAAAACCAGGTTGACTATCTACTTTTCTAGTTTGTCCAATTATTTCATTCGGTAAATCAATACCTGTTGGGACACCTAAACCAAATTGCTTGAAATAATAACGCATCGTATCAAATGCTCCTTGTTTAATATCCAATGAGCCATTTGGTACGTAATTAACTCCCGCAATTTTTAAAGCTGTCTGGAACATGTATACATTCGAAGATACTTGTAGAGCTCGTAAATCATTAATATTACCAAATCCGGATACATTCCATGATTTCTTAGCTTGTGTACCTTTAAACTTCATAGGTGCATCATAAAATTGATCTCCTGGATGTATTGCCCCTGTCTCATATCCAGTTAATAAAGTAGCACCTTTTACAGCTGACCCTAGCTCATACGAAGTTGTCATGTTGCCTAATGCCAAATCCTCAATCTCTATTTTCCCTTCTTTTTCTACAATCTTTTTGCCTGCCATGGACAAAATCTGTCCATTATTTGGATTCGTCATGACGACAAAAGCTCGGTCCAACAGTGGCTCTGAACTCTTAAAAGCTCTCAAGTTTTTCTCTATACTTTCTTCCACTTTCTTTTGTAATTCCATATCAATCGTTAATGTTAAACTATTTCCACTTTTCCCTTTAGAAATTACTTCTGTGTTTATAATGTTTCCTGATTTATCAGTAATGTTTTTCACTTCTTCTTTTGTACCGTGTAATACATCTTCATATCGTTGTTCAATATAACTTTTTCCGACACGATCATTACGGTTATATCCACGTACCAAATAAGAATCTAAATTTTCTTTTGGTAAACCTTCTTCGCTACTCGTAATATTTCCTAATACGGAACGAAATAAATTACCGTTTACATAATTACGTTCCCAATCAACTGTTGCATCTACCCCTGGAAACTCCGCAAGATTTTCACTTATTCGCGCATACTCTTGATCTGTTACATCTTTTTTTATAATTTGTGGTGTTAGTTGATAACCTGAACTCATTTTACTTTTAATAGCTAACACCTTTAAATCTTGTGTTGTTAATTCTGCCAATTCAGCTTCTGTAACGCGACTTCGTCTTAAGTCTTCAATTTTTTTATCTAACTCTTTTCCCTCTATTCCCTTATCTTTTAACTTTTCTATATCTTTTTTAGTAATCTTTGTATCAGCACGTTTCGTATTCAACTGCATCCAAAAATCTTTTTTATCGATATCTGTTAATTTATTTATATCTTGTTCGGGCATTTCAAGTACTTTCGCTAAATCTTTTGCTGTTTTTAAAATATCGTCACTCGTAACCCCCTTCACCCTTGTATACGTAATTGTGCGAAGAGACTTATTATTAACAACTGTTTTCCCTTCTCGATCTAGTATTTGTCCACGCGGAACTGGAATACTAGTTATTGCATTTTGACTGCTTTCCACTTGATTCTTATAAGCCTCTCCCTCTACGATTTGCACTTTTCCTAGCTGCATAATAATAACTGCGAATAGTAAAAATATGCAAAGGAACATTATATTTAATCGAATAGATATATATGTCTTCTGCTTCTTTCCTTTTTGTTCTTTCATAAATCCTCCATTTAATCCTTTCAGGAATTACTGCAAATACTAAAAGCATTCCTTTTATATTAGATACCGATGACCGGTTATAAATATCGTCTCAATTTTTTGCCTACTCCTTGTAAGCATCCATTCCTTTTCGTTTAGCTACGTAACTCATAACTCTCCCTTTCTGTTTTCTCTCTATTTTTTTGTCTCTTGCATTAGAAATGCTACACTGTATAATGACTCTTATTAAACTTACATATAGACTTGCTAGTAAATTTTCATACTGATGGTTCCTTTCTTCATGCTGTAATACTTAATAGACAACCTAAACAATAAAGTTGTTCCACATTTACAAAAAAAATAATTAACTATAAGATGAAATAGGCTACATAAGGGAGGGTTATATGTTACATACAAAAAGATGGAGATTTTTTGCGGTTCTTTCTATTTTAGGTTTGATTTTACTAATTTTATTAAAAATCAACTTCATTTCAATTACTATCGCAACTTCTTCAGCTGAAAGAGGAAAAATTTTTGATCAAAATGGTGTAATACTAGCTACAAATAAGAAAGTTAAGTCTCTTTATTGCACTTCTAATTATGAAAATTTATCGAATCAAGATACATCAAACACATTAGCTTTTTTCAATCAATTTTCAAACGAGTTTCAACATGACATTTCTACAGAGACTATAAAATCGCAATTACAACAATCTTGTAAAAATAAGACTATGAATGATATACCGTTATACTCTGACATAACTGAGAATGAACTTGCATTCATAAACAAAAACAAACCCAATAATGTAATAATCAAAGATGAATTGATTCGATATTATCCTAAACATGAAACTGGTTCACAAGTAATTGGGTATGTGGAAAATGAGCTTAATTCAAAGCATATGCCCGCTGGAAAAAGCGGGATCGAGTTGCAATATGAAAATGATTTAAAAGGAAAACCAGGAAAAACTCTAATTTTTAAAATGAATAATAAAAAGTTCTTTTGGAACATCCGAAAAGTACAAAATGGAAAAGATGTCCGGCTAGCTTTAGATTCTAAGTTGCAGCAAAAAACAGAGGAAGCATTAAGATCTCAAATTAAGAAAACACCTGATGCTAAAGCTGGTTATGCTGTAGTGAGCGATGTAAAAACTGGCGCAATTTTAACTATGGCCAACTCGGCAGTTTTTGATCCAAATATATTACATACACATGTATCACCTAAAATAGAAAACATAAAATCACTTTCGCAAAATAAAGCAATTCAAAAATTAAAGTATGGTGAATCTTATGTAAATATGGCTTCTACTATAAAGCCACTTACTATTTTAATTGGATTAAACGAAAAGCTTTTTCAACCTGAAGATACTTATTTAGATAAGGGTACTTTTCAGTATGATAATCAAAATAACATTACGAATGCACCTGGAACGCCAACAGGTGAGATTACACCGAGGCAGGCTATCATTAATTCATCTAACACATTTATGACAGCAAAAGTAGCTTTGCCCTTATTCAACCAAAATAATGGGAATATAGAAAAAGTGGCACATATATGGACAGAGTATTTAAAGCAATTTGGCCTTCGTTCTAAAACTGGGATTGATTTACCCTTTGAAGAAGACGGACAATATGAATTCCATCCTTCTAATAAGTTTGAAAATGGAATCTCCGCTTTATTAAATGCCTCTTGGGGAGGAAATGAAGTGCATACTCCTCTTCAACTTGCTCAATATGCAGCAACTTTGGCAAGTAAAGGTGATAAATATAAACCTCAAATCGTAAGTGCTGTTATTGCTCAAGATGGTCAGGAAACAAAAAAGTTTAAACCAATTTTAGAAAGTTCAAATCGTTATCCAATGAACTTTTGGAGTGTCGTGCAAGGTGGAATGAGTCAAAATATAGAGGAGATTAAAAAATTGCCCTTTGATGTCGCAGGTAAAACGGGTATAACCGGTTCTCCAAATGAACAAGAAAGAGTAATCAATCATTCTCTTTTCATTGCATATGCTCCTACCAAAGATCCACAGATTGCCGTTTCTGTCGTTATTCCTGGTAGTAATTCAGAAAAAAACATTGCTGCTCTCGTTACATCAGAAATTTTAGAGTCTTGGAATACTCTTCAAAAAGAGAATAAAAACAAAGAGGAAGGTTCATTAAAGTGAACCTTCCTCTTTTACCATATAGAATCTATATTAATAATTTTCCATATACCTTCATTATTCTTTTCGAACATAAATGAATATTTAATATCAGTTAATACATACTCTTTTTGTACATATCCAGTATTACCGTTAATTGTCGATATTTTTATATATCCATCATTCTGCACTTTTTCTGGAATCCAAGCTTTGACCATTTCATTAGATACTTCATATAAAACTTGCGATTCTCGCTTTGGTTCACCTAAAATTTTCGTTTTATTTCCAATAACAGTTGCATATATAAAATGCGCTTGCTTTGGTTGGTTACTTTCTGTCAATCCACTTGGTACTTTGTATACTTGCTTTGTATCATTTGCAAACTCTCCTCCCATTGTAAGAGCGACTTGCAACTCATGAAAAATATCTTCATCAAACTTCATTTCATCCTTCTTATAACTCTTCCCTTTAAATAGAACTTCATCATTTAGCGCTTTGTACAGCTCATTTTCATTTTTTGAACTTGTACTTTGATATAGTTCATTCATAAATTGTTTTAATGATGGATCTTGAGCAGACTCATCTTTTGTTTTAGGCTTAATTTGAGTACTACTTTGTACCGGTGATTTATTATCATCAATCCAAGGTTGTTGAACAATAAAAAATAAAAATGTACAAGCTAAAACCACTACAATTGGCAATGCTTTTTTACGAAATGGTCTTGTCTGTTTTGAAGAATCTACCTCATTACTTTCGTATATAGATTGCTTTATTTTATAAATATATTCTTTTTCATCTTTACGTTGTTCCATTGGGCCGTTTTTTAATTTACTATACCAGTCAGGATTTTTTTTATTTTTCATCACTACTACCCTCCCCTATTAATTTTGAAACCTTACTTCTTGCTCTACTTAATCTAGATTTCACAGTTCCAATGGAAACTCCTAACGTTTCAGCCATTTCTTCATAAGATAATTCATATTTTGCATCCAATATTATTATTTCACGATGCTTTTTAGGTAGTTTTAATACAACCTTCCACACATCATTCATTTCTTCTTGCTTAAAAAATTCTTGTTCTGCCGACTGCGATTGCTTATCGTCATTAAAAAATCCTATTAAAGATATCCTTTTAAAATAAGAGGATTTCAAATAGTTTATTGCCGTATTTCTTGTAATTTTTAATATCCACGTTTTAATAGATGACTCCTTTCGAAATGAATTCCAATTTTTAAATACCTTTATAAATACATCTTGCGTGATATCATCTGATAAGTGTGGATCTTTCGTAATAATAAATGAATAATTCCATACATCTTGCCAATAGTCTTTTATAATATCGTCCAGCTCATCATGATTACACTTTTCAATAAACGTCTGTTCCATTTCCACACCTCAAACTTATTTGAATAAACATAAAACTGCCCTCACTTTTATTATGGTTTCAATATATAGACAAGATACAAGTTTCATTTGTTCCATTGTTTATCTTTTTTGATAGAAACATCCTCCTAAAAATGTAAAGGTGTGCAATTACTTTCATAAAATAATCACCTACACATTCTCTTACATGACAGGCTCCTAAAAAACAAGTAAAGCATACAATATTAAAAATACACTCATAAAAAATCTGATTATTATTTGTGCATTTCACGCAACACTTCACTTGTACCACCTTTTTTCTTAGAGCATACTTATTTGTGTGCTCTATTTATGTTTTACTACATAACTGTTTTGTTACAGTTTTTAAACTTGTCCCTTTCAATATGTTTTACTCTTCTATTTACTATTAGCAATACCAACTTTTCAAAAATGAAAATAAAGATGAGGTATCAACTTTATTCAGCCACAACAAAAAAGCATTCTCGATTAAGGAGAATGCTTTTTTAAAACTTAATTGCTCTTTGTTTTGCTCAATTTATACCTTCGTGTTAAGCAAACAATGAATGTAGTAAAAGATTTCACCTTATAGTTACGTATTATTTCTGAAAAACGTGTTTTACTTTTTCGCCTGGAACGTTACTCCCCCCTCTTCCTTTTACATCTTCAATCATCATGGTTACAATCATGTCTGGCTCATTTGCATCAAAAGCCGCAAACCATCCAAGTTCTTTTCCGTCTGCCTCTTTCGATTCTTTCAATTCTGCTGTACCTGTTTTACCAGCAAGAGTTACACCATCAACCTTAGCAATTCTACCCGCACCATCAGGGTCATTAATGACTTTTATTAAGGCACTCTTTAATATCTCTTGATTCTTTTTAGAAACCACATTTTCTTTCCAATTCCCCGCTACTTTTGCTTCTTTTAAAAGATGAGGCGACGGAATATTCCCTTCATTCACAATCGGTACATATGTTAATGCTAAATGAAGTGGTGTCATTAATACTTGTCCTTGTCCGTATCCCGTGTCTGCTAGTTGAATATCATTTTTTATCCCGTCTCTTGCAATGATTGAAATAGGAAATTCATATTCAATTGGTAATTTTTCATGAAATCCGTATTTCTTAAATTCGTTTACATACTGATCTTTTCCCATTTTCAAAGCTTGTTGAGCAAAATAAATATTATCAGAGTACTTCATTGCCTTGTCAAAATCAATTGGACTTGCATCCTTCACACGTGTTACATAATAATTTCCCCAAGATGAATCTTTTGTCCACTTTAATCCTTGAATTTTAAATTCTTCCTTTGGATTTATTGTGTTTGTTTCCAAACCAATTGCACCTGTAATCGTTTTAAATACGGAACCTGGTACAAATGCTTGTGTGAAACGATTCATCATTGGTAGTTTCGAGTCGTTATTCCATGCTTCTCGTTGGGCTTTTGATGCTCCTCTAACTATTATATTTGGATTATAAGCAGGGCTACTTACAAGTGCAATTGTTTCACCCGTTTTCGGATTGACCGCTGCACTAGATCCTGCTTCATTTTTCATCTCATTAAAGATTTTTTCTTGAATTGCAGCATCAATTGTTAACGTAACATTTTCCCCAGCTTTTGCTTCTTTTTTTGCTATGTTTTTAATCTCTTTCCCGTTCTCATCTTCCATAAATACGCGTCCACCCTTTTCACCACGTAATTTATTCTCTAATACTTTCTCTAAACCGGTCTTACCCACTAAATCATCTGCATGATAACCTTTTTTTTGAAGCGATTTTAACTCCTCTGCATTCACCTTTCCTATATATCCTGTTAAGTGTGCCGCTGCTTCTCCTAATGGATACGTACGAATATTTACTGGACGAGATGAAACTCCTTCTAATTCAATATAATCATTCTGTCTAGTTCCCTCTTTTAATATACCAATTGGTACAAAGGAGTCTGGTTTTATCCATTTCGCTGAAAGCTTCTGATCGACCTCTTCTGTAGACATATCCAGTAACTGTGCTACTATTTCTTTTGTTTGTGCTGCCGTTTCGCCTAGTTTCTCCGGAATAATTCCAACCTCAGTCGCTTTACCATTCGTTGCTAGACCTTTCCCATTTCGATCGTATATTTCTCCACGTTTTCCTTGTTCTGTTTGCATACGTACCTTGTAATCTTTTTTCATACCTGGAAAAATGAAATCTGGTGTCCAATCTATTTTCCAAGATTCTTTTTCTTTCACAAGTTTTGCTTCATGGATAAATGAAGCTGTTCCTCCATCCGTATCCATCTTAACTTCAAAAAGAAAAAGTTCTTTATCTTTAGCATTCTCTCCTTTCGTTTTAACTTTTAAATTCTTAACGCCAATACCTTCATAGATTTTTTGATATTTTTCTGTAAATTCTTTTTTAGAAATCGTTTTTTTTGCATGATCTGATAAATAATCATACATATTTGCAAATTTTTTATCATTCCATAAATTGATATATTCTTCAAATGTTTGTTTTGGCGGTTCGTTTTTATTACATCCTACCAACATAACTGCAAAACAAAAGAAAACCAACATCCATAATTTTTTCAATTCAATCTTCTCCCTTAGTTAAAAATATTTATTCCTTTCTTGCTATATTAAATAAAAAATGTTGTAACGCTTAATTGACAGTGTAAGTAATGAGATTGTTCCATATTTACAAAAGAAATTAATTTATGGTTCAGTTGCATTCGAAGGGGAAGATTTTAAAATTCTTACAAATAAAAAAGCAAATCTATTTAGCAATCGGTGTCATTATTAGTGCTGTTTTAACAATTTTATTTAAAATACCTTTTAGTTTGAGTTCTCCGCTCTTATCTTTTTTGTAGATATTTGAAACAAAAAAGACCCCTTATACTAAGGGGCCTACAACAGAAAACAAATAAGTATAAACAGAAAGTATAATTTATAGGCGCTTATATCCTTCTATTTCGCATCAAAACCCCTGCACTGTATGCGACAGGGGGCTTGTTCATTCTAAAGCTTATTTAAAAGAGTCATGTACAGGCAAACTACTAAAAATCAATTCAGCAACTTTTACATATCCTTTTGAGTTTGGATGAATTAAATCCTTAGACCAAAGCGTATTGTCATTAACTAAATGATGATTCCAAAAATCAACATGATGAAGCTTATACTCTCTGCTCAGTGAATGTATAACTTCATTTGCCTCTAATAATTGTTCTTTTATTACTTGTTTTTTTTCAGAAGCAAAAGGAAGCCTAACTGTAAAATCGGGAAGGTTTGCTATAATAATATCAGCATCTGTTTTACTTAATGTATCTATCATAAATTCCATTTCGTTCTTATATGCTTGATGATCCCAACGTCCTTTTAATACATCGTTTGCACCTGCAATTAGACTAACCAAATCTGGATTAAACGTTAATGCCTTTTCCAATTGCTGTGAGCGAATTTCTTTAGTTACTAACCCACGCTTTGCAAAATTAACATATTCTATATCGTTTACACAGAGTTGAACAAAATGATCTACCCAGCTTTTTAATGCTATTCCCTCAACTTCATCCCCTATCCCCTCTGTAAAACTATCACCAATCGATACAAATCGCTTCCACATATGTAGTCCCCCTTTATTATTATCCATATCTATACTATACAATAGC
This sequence comes from Bacillus cereus group sp. RP37, assembly GCF_040459695.1. Lineage (NCBI taxonomy): Bacteria > Bacillati > Bacillota > Bacilli > Caryophanales > Bacillaceae > Bacillus > Bacillus cereus group sp. RP37. Next base: position 3,008,912 of record NZ_JARVHP010000001.1, read on the forward strand.
TTACAACGTATTTGTTATTTCTAAGTGTTTTTCGATTTCAATTACATTCCATTTTAGTATGTTTACATTTAGTAAACGAAATAAAATCCCTCTAGGTATTATACTTTTTTCAAAAAATTTGTTGTTCTTTGTTTTGCCCAGTTGATACATTTCTTTTCGATTAAATGATACGAAACTATAGAAAAAAGGAGTGTCATTGTAATGCACAAAGTAAGAAGGAATAAGATAGATATCTTTGTATACAAAAGTTTAAATAGTACCATCATGATTGGAAAATGACACAAATAGATACTGTATGAAATTTCTCCTAAATATACAAACACACTCTTATTTAAAAATGCTTTTACTTTTAGGTTACTCATGGCCATTATAATAAATATACTAACACCCATTACGACACCCCAATCTTTTAATAAGAAAGTAGTATCATTACGGGAAATACCATAAATTAAAATGGAATATAAATATAAAATAACCCCTAGTGCAATAAGAAATCCTTTATTAATTTTTTTCATATTCCTATATGAGTAGATAAGTTTTTCCTGATGTTTAAAAAGTAACATCCCAACCATAAACATAGATGTAAAATGCAGTGTATCAGCATAACCATTATAAAACCCCTCAGCTTTCCCAATATGCAACATATTAAGAAAAACACTAATGAAAGAAAAGCTCAAAGCAAATAGTATCGTTTTCTTCCAACTCTGTTTATAAAAAAGGAGGAATAAGAAAGGAAACACAATAGATATACGCATTTCTTGAGCCAATGACCAGATAACTGGATTATAATTTTCCGTAAAAAAGTTATTAAGAAGCACAAAATGGTTTATAATATCTAATTTTGTTATAGAACCTTGCCACCTATCATAGAACCAATCCCGTAGTCCTACCACTTCATACGGTGAAAATAAAATAAATAAAGCAAAGGTAATGATTATCCAAAAATAATAAGGGATATAGATTCTTACAAATCTCTTAATTAAATATCCCCAATAATTTGTTTTTGAATGGTAAAGTGCCATAGATAACACAAAACCACTGAGTACATAAAAAACGATTACAGCTTCTCCACCCGCCCATAAAATCCTAAGCGGGGAAAATTTAATAGAATTAGGCAACGATGGTAGCATTAAACAAAAATGTCCAAATACCACGGTAAGTGCTGCTAACCCTCGTATGGAATCTAATTCTTTTATTCTCTTACTCATAAAATGTTCTCCTTGTAAATTGTAGATTTTGCTGTTCATAAAGGCCACTATACAAATGTAGTGGGAGAATTGTACATATTGTTTCTTTAAATTCCTAATATAAGCAGTACAAAGTTAATTTGACCTCCATTTCTTTATATACATAATTTAAAACAAAATATTTAATACAAAGAAAAGATTTTATTAAATTTTTATAAAATCTAATTACAGAAATACGTACCGGATATTAATTTTTTTTGTCATTTGATGGAATAGTGGGTGGTTTTTCATCATGTAACTTTATGAAACTAACCTTGCACCTGAACCCTTTAAATCGAAAGATTCATAAAAAACGCCATCCTTTCTGTATATTTCTACAAAAAGAATAGCGTTTTTTAATTTATGGAAACAAATGTATGTTAGCTTTTTACTATATCAACCGCACTATCCCACATACCATTAAAGAAAGATCCGATTTTACGCATAAATCGTGTAAACCAATTTGCTTGTTCTACATCAGATTTTGTTACAAGGTCTATTTGTAATGATTTACCTGATAAGAACCCAGGATCTGTATTATCTTTAGGCGAGATAATCATTTTACTTATTGTTACACCTTTTTTAATAGGAGCTTCTTGTTCTTTATTCGATACTTTAAATTCTTTTTTATAAACATCTTTATTGCCCTTTGGCATTGGAAGTGAAACAGCTTGCTTCGTTTGAACTACTACATCTTTGTCTTTCGCATTTGCAACTCGCAAAGTTTCATGCCCTTTTACTACTGAATCTTTTCCGTAGATATTCTTCACTTCAAAATTCGCAAATCCATAATCATATAATTTCTTTGTTTCATCAAAACGTGCTGTATGAGAGTTTGCTTTTATTACTACAGAGATTAGACGCATACCGTTTCTTTCTACTGTACCAGTGAAGCAATCACCGGCTTCTGGAGTAGTTCCTGTTTTCAACCCATCTACACCTTCGTATTGCTTAATTAAACCTTTTAACATCATGTTAAAATTCACCATATCAATTGGATACTTGCCACCCTTTTGGAATGTTTTTTGGGGGATTTTTGCTGTATCTAACATTTTTGGAAAATCTCGAACGAGACGTTGTGCTAAAATCGCACAATCTCTTGCGGACATTTTATTTTTCTCGTCTGGAGTTGTCCCTTCTGGATGATGCCCTTTTAAATCATAGTTTGTTAAGCCAGTAGAGTTTACAAATTTATAATTTTTCATTCCAAACTCTTTTGACTTATCATTCATCATTTTCACGAAATCGGCTTCTTTTCCAGCAATTTCTTCAACTAAAGCAATTGTTGCACCATTTGCAGAGTAAATTGCCATTGCCTCATATAACTCTTTTACTGTATAAGAGCCACCATTTTCTAATGGAACGTTTGATAATGAGCGATCTTGTGAAATCTTATATGCATATTCAGAGATTTTAACTTTTTGATCCCATTTAAGTTTTCCTTTATCCACCGCTTCATGAACTAAGTATTCACTCATCATTTTTGTCATACTAGCAATTGCTAGTGATTCATCCGCATTTTTTTCATATAAAATTTTTCCGGAATTTACTTCTACTAAAATTGCTGATCCAGCTTCTACGTCTAAAACAGGAACTGTTTCCGCTGATGCGCTCCCAGATGTAACAACTATGCTACAAAATAGTGTAAGCACTGTTACTATTACAATGAATTTTTTGTAAAACATACCTTTCAATTCTCTTACCTCCAATATCTTTGTACTCAAAAAAACCGTTATTCTAGCATAATTCCTATAAAAATAGATAGTTTTATCAAATTCTATATACATATAAGACGTTAGGATCGCTTTCATATAGACCATCTCATACTTTTAGGCGCACTGATACTTTGTATTCCTACACGCATCCCTATTTTTCATACCTTTGTATTTTTCAAAATGATCCGTACTTTCATATTTTTTAGGATTACAATGAATAGACAATCTAAATAATGCGTTTGTTCCACATTTACAAAAAATAAAACCAGTGTATCCCGATTAAATATCGAGACACACTGGTTTTATTAGCTATCAAGGATTTTAATTATTGAATTCAGCTATTTACTATACTCATACCAGAGATGAATTTTCCTTAGTCTAGACTATTAATTTTTTATAATAAAAAACTACATCCTATATAGAATGTAGTTTCCCTCACAGATCTATCTATTTTTTACTTCCTTGTTATAAAAATCATATAATAATTCAATAGATGAACTAGATAAAAGCGGCATTGCCTTCTCAACTAATTCTCTATCCCAATCAAACCAACGCATATCCATTAGCATTTTCATTTCTGTATCAGTGAATCGTTTCTTTATTTCCTTAGCAGGATTTCCACCAACTATTGTATACGGCGGAACATCTTTACTTACGACAGATCCCGCTGCAACGATTGCACCTTCACCGATTATAACGCCAGGCAGAATAATAGCATTCATTCCAATCCAAGCATCACTTTTAATGACTGTATCGCCCTTCGGTTCATATGAATGCTCAATTTGCTCAGCGAATGGATATACTGTAATCCATTCTGAGTGATGATTATGATTACCACCCATTAAAATGACTACTCCACTCGCAATACAAACATAGTTCCCAATAATGAGTTTATCAAGATGCCATCCCATCTGTTCAATTGGATTGAACAGCGCTCGGGACTTAGCATCCCCCCACAAATACCTTACACAGCCATCTTCAAAATTTTGATGACCATAATAACCTGAATAATAGGAGTACTCTCCTACCTCAATGAGTGGATTTGTTACTATATCTTTTAAATACTTTGTTTCTGACCAATGATTAAATAATGGATGCTTCATAACTTTATTCCTCGCTTCTAAGTATTATATATTTTGCTATTTACTTAGAAGCTTACTACGACTGCTACATTTTTTAGCTTTCTCAAACGACGAATCATTATCTTCAAGCCTTTCTTTTATTATAAAGGAATCATATCGTGATAAATTATATAAGTCAAATTGTAAAATTATGTACTGAAACTTGAATTATGAATTGAAATTTCAGCATTAAAACAATCGAGTTTTCAAATAACAAATCCCAATTACATATAATAAAGATTTCTTAGCTATACATCTAACTTCTTTCTTATATTAGCCTTCACTCCCTCGATATAGTTTTATTATTTATTAATTTGTCTGATAAATCAATAAATGTTAATATGATTATAGAAGATATTATCATCCATTAGATTTCACAGCTAGTTTTTCACAAAAACGATTTCTGAATCCTTAAGTAAATAGGAGGTTTAGAACATGAAACTTTTAAGGCAATCAACAATTATTGGTGCATTGACTGTTGGAGGATTTTTATTTTCAAATACAATTAGTACAATCACACCTGTGTCTGCTGAATCGCAACTTACACAAAAAGAATCACGAATTTTAGATAATTGGCGGTGGCAAAGCTATTTTTTATTACATCATAATGCAGATTTTATAGAAGAGTTAGCAGTTGGTGAGTTAAAGCATGGAGATACATTCGATGTTACTATATATACTGGTGGTAAGGATACTGGTATTGTAAAAATATATCAATTGAGTGAAAATGAAAATAATGAAATAAACTTGCATAGATATAAAACCATTTATGACTCAGGTTTAAAACATAATTATGGTAGATTTGTAACACCTATTACTAAGGTTTATAATCCAGGAACATATGTAGCCGTTATGAAACTTGGAGAAAATTATTATTATGGAGGCAGCTTTAAAATCTCAAAATAATTTACATTTATCTCATCAGTAAAAAAATATTGGATACATTTTTATTAGACAAAAATCATTTTAAAAGCTTCTCTACCTTATATAAGATAGAGGAGCTTTTTGATTGTTTGCCCTTTTTAAGGTTTAAAAAAATTCTTACTTTCTTTATAAATTAGCATTTTTATTCAATAACTGTTTCCACTTCTATAAGTTTTACAATTCAATATGCAATATTGCATATTTTATATGTTTACTCTTTAAAAATGGGATAATTTATTTATACTAATTTATAAAATTAATATTGAAAGGAGAATATTACATGTCTTTCTATTCTTGGTCTCCTCTTATTTTCTTAATAGTTGTTGCAATTATCATTTCTATTCAAAAGGCTAAGAAACAATAATTTATTATGTGGAGGTGTAATAATGTCATTTGCAGCATGGAGTGCTATTTTTATGACTTTAATCGGAGCAATATCTGGAGCAATCTTTGGTACAATCTCCTCTAGAAATAAAAGCAAAAATTAAATGCTAACGTAAAAATGAATTTCTAATAAAACTCTATACAAAAAAGTAGCCTATAAAGTTTTATAGGCTACTGTTCTTTCATCAAAATTATTTAGCTAATTCTTTTGTCCCCTTCATTACATCAACAAAGAATCCCCAGTTATTCACAACAGAAGAAATACTAATATGTTCATCTGGAGTGTGAACATTGAATATATCTGGCCCGAATGAAATTGCATCTAATTCAGGCATCTTTTGAACGAATACACTACATTCAATTCCTGCATGTACAGCAAAGATTTCAACATCTTTATTGTATTTTTCTTGATGCACTTTTTCAAACAAATTACGAATTTGTGAATTCGGATTGTATGGCCATTCTGGATACTCTGACTCTATTTCAAATGTTGCACCAACTAATTCGGCAATACATTTAATTTCATCTGCAACATGTTGTTTTAAACTACTTACAGAACTTCTCACTTCGTTACGTAATTTAATTTCATCTTGCAACGTTTCAATAACGCCTAAATTTGTTGAGCTTTCTACTAGACCTTTAATATCCATGCTCATGCTTTGAATGCCGTTCGGAATTAAGAATAATGATGAAATAAGCTGCTTTTGTGTTTCTTTAGCAAATACTTTTTCTACTTTCTCATCCAATTTTGTAAGTGTAACATGAACATCTGGATCAACAGCACGCATTTCTTCTTGTAATACTCTTGTCCATGATAATAGTTTTTCTTCTACTTTCTCTACATCTTCTGTACGTAATACAATTGTAGCTACACTTTCACGCGGAATTGCATTCGTTTTTAATCCGCCATGAACTTCACTTAAACCAAATTGAATATTTACTGATAAATCATGTAATACTCGTCCTAATACTTTGTTCGCATTACCACGTTGTTTATCAATTTCCATACCAGAATGTCCGCCTTTTAGACCACCAACATATAGACGGTATGCATCCATATTCGCTGGCGCTTCATCCCAAATTACTGGAATTGTTTCAACAGCTTTCGCACCACCTGCGCTACTTACAAGTAATTTATGATCTTCTTCAGAATCAATATTAATAAAGATCTTTCCTTCAAAATGATTTGAATCAACAGCGAAAGCCCCGCCCATTGTTGTTTCTTCTTCAGTGGTTATAACTACTTCAAGTGCTGGATGTGGAATGTCTTTTGAATCTAATAAAGCCATTGCATACGCAACTGCAATACCATTATCAGCACCTAAAGTTGTTTGATTTGCATATAACATGTCCCCAATAATTCGTAATTCAATTGGATCTTTTTCAAAATCATGTACAGTCGCTTGATTTTTTTCACATACCATATCCATATGACCTTGAATAATAATAGCTGGTACATTTTCATAACCAGCAGTTGCTTCTTTTTTAATAATGACATTCATCGCTTCATCTTGAATCACTTCTAAATTACGCTCTTTTGCAAAGCCCACTAAATAATCACTAATTTCCTTTTCATTACCAGATCCTCTAGGAATCTTTGAAATTTCTGCAAAATGATAAAATACAGGGTGCTTTGTTAATTGTTCTAAAGTAGAATACATTTTTAAGCTCCTCTCAAAATGACAAAATAATATGTAAGTCTTTTATCATTATACCATGATTCGTTAGTTTCCCTTTCTATTTCATACTTTAAAATCCTCGCGTTAAATATTTAATCCTATAAAAAAACGAAAGAAAATGCACTATGCATTTTCTTTCGTTTTTTTTGCTTTCATATATTTTGAAGTACTATTATTCATTAATTTCTCTAAACGATTTATATTTTCCGTTAATGCACCTTTCACAAGAGAGAAATCTGTATTTGGTTCTTCTTTTTTTTCTTTAAAAAATGAAGACTTTTGTACATTTACTTCAGCCATCTCTTCTCCCCCTTTTCAAAAAGATACAACCTTTTATTTATATTATATAGCAAATGCAGACAGGGTGTACACGTATCATTTTCTTTTTAATTCTTCTTCTAATTCTTCTACTTGCTGCAAAGTATCTCCTTTTATTAAAGAGAAATCTGTTGTATCTTCACTATCTTCTTTAAAAAAATCATTGTCATAATCTTTTATCACTACAATCACCTCTACCTACTAGTGTAGGAATGATTGTCCGAATTTATACAAGTTTGTCTTAATTTGCTTTCCCTTTATGTATAAGTAAAAAGGACAGAAGAAAATCCTGTCCTTATTTAATAAAATAACTATGATGTATTGTTAAATTATATACATTTTCAAAATCCCGATCTTGCAGATTATTTTTCTTCCCATCAATAACAATGAAAACATCACTCACTATTTTTGCTGGTATAATTCCGACATTTTCTACTTGCACCGCTTTCTGCTCATTTAATTGCTCAATGTACTCTAACGGAACGATAGTACTAAATTGAGATCGAATACCACGAAAATTTGTATTTAATTCCTTTGCAGCTTCAAATACAACAATTTTCGCTCCAATCTTTTCCCCATACGAATCTAAAAATGCGTTTAAACTTTTTGTATATTCTTCTTCCGAATGCCATTCCATTGTACCGAATACTGCTGGATTGACATTTTGAATAATTGTTGTGTATATTTCTCCTCTTGCTTTAGAAGCAATTAATGACCGTTTTATCGATTGAACAGTCTTGCCGATATCACTAAATTTCGCTCCCCATATTTCTGAAATATTAGGTGTTAAAATAAATGCGATATCAACGAAAATAACCATTGCAGTGAACATTAAAAGATTTTTCCAGAGGGTTAAATCGATTCCTTTTATCATGAAATACACGGTGACAGATATGATAAACAATCCATACCAAGTCTTTCTAATACGTTGCTTTTTCTCCTCGTACAACTCTTCATTTCTCCAGTAAAAGAAAACAAGAACTAGAAAAACGATTGCTAAAATAAATAAGCCGAATCGAATGTTAGAGCTCACCAATCATATCACCCTCCATTCAAAAACTACTCACGATATCATTACATGCACAAGCAGCTCTTTTTATGACAAAAGACGTGGACAAGCTTCTAAATTTAGCTATACCGCATATACATTAGAAGGTGCCACGTCTTTTATCATGAATCTACATTGTATATGTAGACAAGCGTGCGTTTCAAATTTTCATGTTAAAAAGAAATATGTTTTGGAATTTCCCCTTCAGGTACTTCTCCATCCATACTTAAATAATAATGACGAATCGGATGTAAATCATCGTCTAATTCATAAACAAGTGGTATGCTCGTTGGAATATTTAATGAAACAACACCATCGCTTGAAAGGTTATCTAAGTATTTCACTAGCGAACGAATCGTATTACCATGCGATGAAATAATTACCTTTTCACCATTTTTTAATGATGGCGCAATTTCTGAATGCCAATAATCAAGTACTCTTTTCTCCGTATCCACTAAACATTCTGTCAATGGAAACTCACCTTTTTTAAGTGCTTTATATCTTGGATCATTCATTTCATATCTAGGATCATCCTCAGTAAGAGCAGGTGGTCTTACATCAATACTTCTTCTCCAAATATGAACTTGCTCCTCACCATATTTTTTAGCAGTTTCATCTTTATTCAACCCTTGCAATGCACCATAATGTCTTTCGTTTAGCTTCCAAGATTTATGTACTGGGACCCAGGCAAGATCCATCTCATGAAGTACAATCCATAACGTCCGAATTGCTCGTTTTAATACAGATGTATAAGCAACATCAAAAGTATATCCGTTTTTCTTTAATATTGCTCCTGCTTCTCTCGCTTCACTTAATCCATTCTCTGATAAATCTACATCTGTCCATCCAGTAAAGCGATTTTCAAGATTCCATAAACTTTGTCCGTGACGAATAAGTACAAGTTTTATCATAATAATTCCCCTCTCGGAAATGTGAATTTTATTGTTCCATTGCGTACACGTATAAAGTATCTAGTAATGCATCTTTTTATCCATCCACTCTATGACCAATCCATAGTTGCCAAATGTATGGATAAAATTTGTTCTTTTTCAAACTATAAAACAGATATATTTCGTATTATTTTTGATCGATTGCAACTTCCCGTTTTGATATCCAAGCATCAAAACCTGATCGGCTATTTGCCATCTCATTCATAACTTGATGCCAATTTTCTTCACACGATTCACCAAATTTTGAAAAAATGGCACCCATTTGTTGTCTTTGTACATCGCTCAGTTTTTTCTCTAACTCGGCACCTTTTTCTGTTAAAGATAACTGTTTCACACGACGGTCATGTGTAGCTTCATTACTCTCAATTAAACCCTTTTCCACAAGTTGACGTAGTGGTCCGTGAAGAGCTTGTTTACTTATCTCTAATAGTGATAATAATTCATTTACACTTATTCCTGGAAAACGTGCGATAAAAAATAAAATTCGGTGATGTACTCTTTGTATGCCATACTCTTTTATAATTTCATCTGGCTTTTCAGTAAATGTTTTATATGCAAAGTAAAATAGTGCTAATGCTTCATTCATCTGTTCTTCTTTATGTTGTGTCATCTACTTTCCCCCTGTATGTAAATTATACCACAATCCAGTAATCAATATTTTAATGAACGCATTGGAACTTCTTTAGTCTATTGAAATATTCATTGCACAATTAGGAGATGATTCACTTGAAAATGCAATATACTGTAAGTACATATTTGCTAGACCGACTAAGCGAATTAGGAATTGAACATATTTTCGGTGTCCCTGGTGATTATAATTTGGCTTTTTTAGATGATGTACTAGCACATGAAAAGCTAAAGTGGATTGGCAATTGTAATGAATTAAATGCTGCATATGCAGCAGATGGATACGCTCGCATAAACGGAATCGCAGCTCTTATTACCACTTTCGGCGTTGGAGAATTAAGCGCCCTAAACGGAGTTGCTGGCTCCTATGCAGAAAACGTACCAGTTATAAAAATCACAGGTACACCAACAACAAAAGTAATGGAAAATGGAGCACTCGTTCATCATACCTTAGGTGATGGAAAGTTCGATCATTTTTCCAATATGTATCGAGAAATTACTGTGGCACAAACAAATGTAACAGCTGAGCATGCTGCTGAGGAAATTGATCGTGTATTACGTGCATGTTGGAATGAAAAACGTCCTGTTCATATTAATTTGCCAATTGATGTGTATAATAAGCCAATTAATAAACCTACAGAACCAATTTTACATAAACCGATTTTAAGTAATAAAGAAGTGCTGGATAAAATGCTTCTACATGCAACTTCAAAAATAAACAGTGCCAAAAAACCTGTTATTTTAGCTGATTTTGAAGTGAATCGTTTTCATGCGGAAGAATATTTACTTCAATTCGTAGAAAAAACTGGGTTTCCTATCGCAACGTTAAGTATGGGTAAAGGAATATTTCCTGAAAAACACCCACAATTTATAGGGATTTATACTGGTGATGTTAGTTCTCCATACTTACGAAAAAGAATTGATGAATCTGACTGTATTATTAGTGTTGGTGTGAAATTAACTGATACTATTACCGGCGGCTTTACACAAGGTTTTATGAAAGAGCAAGTGATAGAAATCCATCCCTTTACTGTGAAAATTATTGATAAAAAATACGGACCAGTTATAATGCAGGATGTTTTGCAGCATTTGAGTGATTCAATAGAACATCGCAGCGAGGAAGTTCTTGAAATTAAGCCTTTTATTTCTGAATCATCTTTATTTACCGAAGAGTTCATTCCAAAAGAACAAATCGTTACGCAAAAACGATTTTGGCAACAAATGTATCATTTTTTAAAAGAAAACGATGTCTTAATTGCAGAACAAGGAACACCTTTCTTTGGTAGTTCCGCTATCCCTTTACCAAACAACACTACATATGTAGCACAACCATTATGGGGATCGATCGGTCATACATTACCTGCTCTACTTGGTACACAGCTCGCTAATTTATCGCGGCGTAACATTTTAATTATTGGTGATGGTTCTTTCCAATTAACTGTTCAAGAGTTATCGACTATACTACGTCAAAATTTAAAACCGATAATATTTTTAATCAATAACAATGGATATACTGTTGAACGTGCGATTCACGGTCAAAATCAACCGTATAATGACATACAAATGTGGGATTACACTAAACTAGCAAACATATTCGGAACAGAAGAAAAAAGCCAAACATTTAAAGTAGAAAATGAAATAGAGTTAGTAGAAGTCTTAACTAAAATAAGTTTTAATAAGAATCAACTTATCTTTATTGAAGTTATAATGAGCCAAGGGGATCAACCTGAATTGTTAGCTAAACTGGGGAAAAGATTCGGCCAGCAAAATTCTTAAAATGAAAAGCGTAACTATAAATAGGTTACGCTTTTCTTTTCAAATCTTTACTCAGCAAGCGTTAACTGCCAAGACACACCATACTTATCATTTAACCAACCAAATTTTTTACTAAATGGATAGGCACCTAAAGGCATAAGAATTGCTCCATCTTGTGCTAACTTATTAAAAACAGTTTCAATTTCTTCTTCCGTTTCACAAGTTACATAAAGTGACATAGCTGGAGTGAATGTAAACTCATGCTTTACATAACTATCAATACACATAAACTCTTGGCCATTTAGCGTAAAAGTTGCATGAATTACAGTTCCCTCTTTACCAGGTCCATTTTCATCGTAGCGAGAGATACTTACAATTTCTGATTGATCAAATAGTGATGTGTAAAAATTCATCGCTTCTTCAGCTTTTCCCTCAAACATTAAAAACGTAGTAATTTTTTGATTTGTGTTACTCATATAGAGACAGCTCCTTGTTATGTATTTATGAAAAATATACATCGGCCAACAAAACCGAACATACATTCTATCAAGTATATTTTCTATAAAAACGATGAGTTTGTCAATTATCTACTTTCTTATTTCTTCTTACATAATGCTGTCCAAAGAAATGATTCTCCAAACATTGTATTTGGTTGTTCAATTCGCTTCATCTTTCTAATTTCAATCACTTCAAATCCCTTAAATATCTCTCTTAATTTTTCTTCCGAATAAGCAAGACCACCTTGTAGACTCCATCCTCTATATACGTCCCAATCCGTTATTTCTGATCCATTTCGCTCATCTAAATCGCCTGCTGCAAAACATGTTAATCCAAAATAACCACCCGATTTTAATGAGTTTTTAATTAAATTCACATAATTTATTCTTCTATGCGGTGGAATATGATGTAAACAGCCCGAATCGTATACAAAATCAAATTCATTTTGACCCTCTAAATTAAAAATTGAATCACAAATAAATTCAATTTTTACCCCTTTTGCTAATGCCCTTTCTTTCGCCCAATTAATCCCTTCTATAGATAAATCCACTGCTGTTACATCAAATCCTTCATTTGCTAGATAAATTGCGTTTCTACCCGGACCACATCCAAGTTCTAGTACTTTTCCTTTTGAAACCCACTTTTTTTGTATATATGAAACTAAGTTTTCATCTGGAACATTTTCAAAAAACGGAACATCTTTTTCTCTATTCGCATAAAATTCATTCCAAAATGGTTCTGCCGGTCTTAATAATGAATCAAGCATTTTAATAATATCTTCTTGTGTGTGCAACGTTTCATTTTTCATTTGTATCCCTCCAAAACTTAATAGTCAGAAAATTATTATATATCTTTTTGAACTTTCAGACAAAGAAAAACCCCTACATTCAATAGGAGTTTTTATCTTTAAAATCCAAGTACAGTTAACCATTTTAACAACTTCTCTTCTCGTGCTTTTAAATCATCGTTCCTAAGCTTACCTAACTGTATTTCACTAACAATTTCTCCGTCCACCATAAAAAGAACTCTTTCTGTTTTCGCTGCTACCTTTACATCATGAGTCACTAACATAACTGTAGTCCCATCACGGTTAATATTTAATAATATTTGCATTACTTCTTCTGTTGATTTTAAATTTAGAGCACCAGTTGGCTCATCTGCAAAAATAATATTCGGATTATTGATGAGTGCTCTACATATAGAGACCCTTTGTAATTGGCCTCCAGATGCTTCGGTTATATAATGAGACGCTATATCACTTATCTCCATTTTCTCCATTAGCTCCAGAGCACGCTTATTTACTATTTTCTTACTCTCACGTTTCGCTAAATAAGCGGACAAAATAATATTATCAAATAAATTCAAATTTCTAAGAAGATTGCTCTGCTGAAAAATAAATCCTATTTCAGTAAGGCGCAATGCGGCTAACGCTTCTTCTTTCATACATGATATTTCTTTCCTATCAACTTTCACACTTCCTGATGATATTTGATCCATTCCACTAATCGTATATAGTAACGTCGATTTCCCAGAACCCGAAGGCCCCATGACCGATACAAACTCTCCCTCATAAATCTCTAAATCTATATTTTTTAGCACATGATAAGTTGCATTTCCATCTATGGAATATTTTTTGTTTAATTGTTTAACTTCTAAAATTTTGTTCAAGTTACACACCCCCTACTCTCCATTTGGCTTTACATCGTTTGTCTGTTTCATAGTAAAACTACTGAAAAGTGTTGTTGCTGTCACAGATATAAATAATATAGCTGGACATATTACATAAGAAACGATAGGATTCACGACAAACTTTATATGAGCTGCTCCCATAAATGAGCCCAACCAACTTACTAACATCTCACCAAACGTAGCAGCTATAAATGTCCCTGTCACAATGCCTAATAATACAATGACAATAGAGCGTGTTATATACTGTATACGAATATCTTTGCTAGAAAAACCAATACTTTTCATTATTAATATTTGGGAGGAGTCTTTTGCCAATAACATTTTAAAAAACATTGCAGTAATTAAAACTGATATCAATATCGCAATCAAAATTGCCACTTGAGTTACAAGTCTTAATTGTTTAATTGTCTCTCCTAAAGTTTGCGTTAAATAATCATCCGTATCTGTTATTTTTGCTGAATGAAAATTGTGTTTATACTCCTTCACTTTTTCTTGCAAATCCACAGTAGGCTTCAAATCTACATTTACTACATACCATAATATATTTTCATTATTATAAGAAAAACTCGCTTTAGCTGTTTTCCCACCATTGGTTACATCTTGATACATACCACTAATAGTTAGCTTTTTCTCTTTCCCATCTACAAATAAAATGATTCTATCCCCTACATTCTTTTTTAATTCATTTGCGTTCATATAAGAAAGAGCAATTTCATTTTCGTTTTTTGGTGCCATACCTTGAATATAGTCTAATGGAAATTTAGTGAAATCTCCCACTTCTACATTTAAGTTTTCATGTGTACCATCAGCGTTTACCATTTTAAATGTACTCGTTACAAATGCTGCATATTTTTCTACTTCTGCATCATTTCGCAAATATGAAATAACATCCTTAAATCGTTTCTCTATATTTTCAGATTGCTGTAAATCTATTCGAATATCACTTTTTCCTGTTCCCATATAATTTACAAACTTCGGTGACTGAATCGTATATAAAAAGTTAACTGGTACAACAATCATGAGTACGGCTATTATGAAAACGATACTTAATACGCGATATAACTTAAATCTTTTTATAACATCTTGTATACCAATAAATATATTTACATTTTTAAATTTAGATCGATTGAGTGAAAAGGAGTTTCTAATCTTTCTTTTCCCTAGTTTATCTCTTGATCGTAAAGCATCTATTGCTGTAATCTCCCTAAAACTCCGCAAAATGATACGACAGAACAGGATAACGACTAAAAATAACAATGTTGTGATTATTAATGGCACAACATTGTGTAAAATACTTTTATCTGCCGCCCCCATATAAAGAGTGATATTAGAAGTGAATATCTTTGTAACAAATAGTGAAAGTATATATCCACATATACATCCACCAGCTGAAATAACAACATATTTTGTTACATATAGTTTTTGAATATCTTTACTTGTAATGCCGATAGCTTTCATAACACCAATTTCCCGATAATCTTCTTCCATCGAAGTAATGATCGTAAATCTAATACATAACATTGCGATTAACATTAATAATGCACTTATTATGATAAGTACGGCGGCTATTATTCCATCTGTTAATGAATTGAGTGTTTTAAAGAGTGCATACGTAATAGAGGGACCTTTTTGGGGTAAGTTCGATGACTGGTATAAATTTTCAAATTCATTTATTTTATCTACGTCTGTTAGCTGGAATTCAATAAGATATTCGCTTTCTCCAAAATTTCTTTTTATTCTTTCGAAATCTTCATTGCTTATTACAAACCGTTTTGAACTAACAATTGATGGATTCATTTGAACATCACGAACAAATGCTGAAATAGTAAATTCTAGTTCATTATTATTTTTAACAACCCATATTTTATCTCCCATACGCAAATTATATTTTTGCATATAATAAATGGGTATACCTATTTCCCCTTTCCTAACATCGACCACTTTATTATTTAAATCTAATAAAAAATCAAACTTACTATTTTGCTTAACGAAACTAATGTCCATTACACTATTATGTTCTGCGTGATTTTTCTTTTTAATAAAAATGTTAGATCCATTTATTTGAACCATCTCAGCCGTTTGCTGTTCTTTTACAAAAGGAGTTTTTGCTACAAATGAATCAATTGACTTTTGGTTTATTTCTCCGGCATGCATTTGTACGAAGTGAGGTGCGCTTGATACTTTAAACAATTGATCCATTGAGTTCAATAGATGTAAAACGCTACTTGAGGCACTAGCCATTAAAAGACTCGATAGCATGATAAACATAAATAAAATGGTAATTATCATTTTTTTTTGAGAGAAATCGCTTTTTAATATTCTCCTAATCATATGAAGCTAGTTCCCTTCATTCGATAATATTTTCTTCGTCACAACCGCTATTAATATCATTATGAAACTAATAGCTAATATAGGTAAATAAATTTTCATACTAAATTCTTCAAACATAAAACCATAAACAACTTGCCCAATCGGTGCCATACATTGAGATACAGCTGTTATAATTGCCATTACTTTTCCTAAGTTTTCATTTGGTGTTTTCTTTTGAACTACAGTAATCACATAGATGGATACAATCGTCATGATCATTGCAATTAGAATAGAAGAAAGTATAAAGAGGATAAATGGTGGGTAGTTTCCTAAATTAAGAATAAATGGCGTAACTGATAGTGACATTGGTATTACTAATAAAGCTATTAAAATCATCCAGTAATACAATGTTTTCATCTGTAGCTTTTTCGCAAAAAAACTTATTGATAACGCACCTAAAATAGTTGCAAAATCGATCAATCCCATTCCGATTCCATATAACGTGTGGCTACTTTCCATTGTTACTCGTAGAATAATTGGAGCACCAACAACAAATAGCGGTGTTAGTATTAAATTTAGTAATGCGGCTAAAAGCATAGATTTCAAAATAAATGGTTGTTTTAAAACGTATACAAAGCCATCTTTCATATCCTTTACAATTGTCGGTATGATATGACTTTCTTGCGCTCTTTTTATAAAAGGTATTTTAATAAACATTTCTAAAATCGCAGATAAAAAGAAAGCAAGACAGCTTATTATTACGAGCATTTTCAAACCAATTATGCCGTACCATATTCCTCCTAATACAGGAGCAACTATATTAGATAATGCTTGCACACCATTTACGATACCGTTCGCTTGTTCTAACTTTTTTTCTGGAACTAATTGCGGAATACTTGCCATTACAACTGGTGAGTACATTGCACCAATGACTGCTAGTAAAAACATAATTGTTCCAATCAATAAAATAGATACAGATCCAGTAAATAACAAAACTATAAAGCTTATTACAATCGCAGCGTTTATAAAATCAAAAATAACCATTACATTACGACGATTGAAACGATCTGCTATCGCTCCGCCGAGAGGGGCTAGCAAAAACGGAATACTCGTTACCGCATATAATCCTGCGAATATATCAGCACGCCCTGTTATATCTAATACATATAAAGATAGGGCAAAACGTAAAAGTGTTGAACCCAAAATAGTAATAATTTGCCCACTAACCATTAAATAAAAATCTTTCATCGAAGGTTGTATACTAATAGACATCATAATCACATCCTTCCTTTAATTTAGACCGACTGTCGGTCTATAATAAACAAACAGAAAAATATTATTTCTGTTTCATTAAAACCTCCATCATATAATTAAAGGATCCTTCTTTCGCCCCAACAGATACTTCCATCATTTTGATATAAGCTTTGGCTCTTCTCATCATTTCTTCCGGTTTCCATTGAAATAACCCATCATCAAATATGACTTGCGCTGAGGAAATTAATAATTCAATCGTTTCCTGCGGGTATAGAGTAGAAAATATACCTTCTTCAATTCCTTGCTCTAAAACTTCTGCTAATACAGGAGATAAATGAATAATGGATTGTACTAAACTTTTTTGATGCATTTCTGCATTATTTGGTTGATGAAATTGCTCAATTATTTTATCTTTTATATCTCCTGATTTTGGCGATTGCTCCATCAAAACTCGAAATAACTTTTCTAATACTGGGGTATTTGGATTAGAGACGATTACTTTCGCTTTTGCAACATCTTCTTTAATAATCCTCATAATAATTTCATCCATTACTTCCTCTTTCGACTTAAAGTAATGATAAAACGTCCCCTTTGCTATCCCTATCTCTTTTAAAATGTCATTTACTGTTGTTTTCGTATAACCTTTCGTAATAAACAAACGTTCAGCAGTTTCTAAAATTTCCTTTCTACGCTCCTCATACTCCTTTACAATGCGCATTCACGTTCTCCTTCCCACTAGACCGACTGTCGGTCTAATTTAATTATATGTTTAGTGAGTAAAAAGTTTCCTACTATCGTACATATACAACAAACTACATTATATTTCCTTTATGTATTTTGAAAATCATTTTTCAATACGGTGAATGAAATTTTCGAAATTACTTCTTAGTATCGCTTATTCCTATATTGTTTTATAAAAACAAAAAAGAGCCGCAACGCTTTGCGGCTCTTTTAGAATAATAACTATTTAACGGCCACGTCTTTGCTGACCTTGTTTTGTACTACCTTTTTTATTACTTGGCTTATTAAATGATCGATTGTTATCATTTCTCGAACTATTTCTTGAATCACTTCTTGAGCTATTTCTTGAATCACTTCTTGAGCTATTTCTCGAATCACGTCTTGATTCACTTCTTGAACCTTCACGGCTATCTCTTTGACGATATTGACCTGATTTCTTTGGAGCTGGCTTTGGTACCGGTTTTCCATTTTCATCTACACGTTTTATCTTCGGTTGTTCAATTATTTCTCTTTTCAGTGGTGCACCAAGCGTTTTTTCAATTTCTTCTAAATGTTTTTCATCTTTCGCTGCAACGAATGTAATTGCAAGACCTGATCCACCTGCACGTCCTGTTCGGCCAATGCGGTGAATATAACTTTCTACATCTTCAGGGATATCAAAGTTAAATACGTGCGTTACACCATCTACATCAAGTCCACGAGCTGCTACATCCGTTGCGATTAAGTACTGAATTTTAGCTTCGCGGAAACTCTTCATAACTCTTTCACGTTTCGCTTGAGGTATATCACCATGAAGTTCAGCACAATTATAACCTAGTCCTTTTAAATTATCATAAAGCTTACTTGCTCTAACCTTTGTACGACAGAAAATAACTGCTAAAAATGGCTGATCACGATCCATAACAAAACGAAGTGCATCTGGCTTTGCACGATCTGTCGTCTCAATGACACGCTGCTCAATTGTATCTACCGTTACTTCTTCACTTTGTACTTGAATCATTTGCGGCTCATCCATATAACGCTTCGCCAATTTTTTAATATCTTTTGGCATCGTTGCTGAGAATAACATCGTTTGTTTACTACCAGGTGTCTCATCTAAAATATCTTCAATATCATATAAGAAACCGAAATAAAGCATTTGATCTGCTTCATCTAGTACAATCGTTGAAATATTACTTAAATCAATTGTTTCACGTCGTATGTGATCTAATAATCGTCCTGGTGTTGCTACAACAATATGTGTATTACCTTTTAACTTTCTCAATTGTTGTGCTACATCTTGCCCACCATAAATCGCTAGTACATTAATATCTTCTCTTTGAACAAGCATTTTTTTAATTTCAGTTGTAATTTGCAGGGCTAGTTCCCTTGTTGGTGCAACAATTAAAGCCTGAACATCACTACACTCTGGATCGATTTTTTCTAAAATCGGTAACACGAATGCTAATGTTTTACCCGTTCCTGTTTTCGCTTGCCCAATAACATCTTTACCTGACATAATAACAGGAATTGCCTTCTCCTGAATCGGTGTTGCTTCTGTAATTCCATTTTCACGTAATGTATGATTAAAAGTTTCACTAATTCCTAATTCTAAAAATTTTTTCAAATAGACCACTTCTTTTCCTTATTTTTCACATTAGCTTCCATTGTACCATTTGTTTCGCCAAATATGAAAAATAAAAAAAATTCTTATCTTCTTTTTTTATATTCATCGTGTACTAGGTGGACAAATTCTTTTTGTTTTTTCTCGGAATTTATTAATGCTTCCATGTTAGTAGAAGACAAAATGAACCTTTTAATTTTTCTATTACTCCAAATTAGTCTTGTATACTTTGTATCTTCGTGCAACCTTCGAAACCACTCAAATTCGCTTAATTTGGCAATATGATGCTTTAATTTCATATCATTTCGAGGAAAAAATAAAATAATATCTGCAATTACATCAAACAATAAACTCATCTTCTCCCCTCCTATACATATATATTTCAATGTTACGGAAATATAGTTACAGGGTGATAAAATTGACTACTACATTCATAAAGACTTTTTGCATAATTTTCTTACTATATTTTCAATCCACCACAATTATTATGGCGAAATCTCAAACAGATGTAATCAGTGAATTCAAACATGCTTTACTCAAAAATGATAAAAAATTAATGAAGTCATATGTAACAGAAGGAGTTGAACTACCTACTTTCCAAACAAATAAAAAAATTCATGAAATTAAAATCGTACCCTCTCCCAAAGAAGATACTACAATTCTTCTTTCTTATTTCAAAGGCACTGATGATGTATTTACTATCGGTTTCATTTTAGAAATAGTAACAAAAAATAATAAAATATCTCGAATTCATCAAATTTATAATGGAACCAATCCATTTTTGAAAGAAGCTACTATTGTAAAAGAATATGAAATGAAGTGTAAGGAACATATACTTACTCCTACAAAATTCCCGTTCGAAATTCACGAATTTCAAGGGTACATCTATAACGATTACTTAGATCTCCAATACTACAATGAAGATATGAATGGGATTTTAAAAATCACTGTTTCACCAGTTCAAAACAAATTAGGCTTCTATGTACATAGGGGAGCTAAGTTCTACAGCTTAAAAAATAATATAATAGCATTATATAATCCTCATTTTGATTCAGCATATGAACTTATCTTTCAGAAGAATGGTTTTCAATATACAATTGCAATTGGTAACAAACTATACATAAAAAGAAAATACAATGTTACTGATTTGATTCAAATTGCAGAAACTATGAATTAAAAAACTAGCTTCCCTCTAATGGAAAGCTAGTTTTTTAATTATTTTATAGTAAGTTTTCCTCCATGATAGCAATAATAGCTTGCTGCTTTAAGGTTTTTAATTCTCTTTAAAGATTCTTCCGCTTTTTCTATATCTAAGCAAAAATTCGGATTAGCTATTACTAATTCATTATTATCTTGAACGGCCGCATCCCCTGTAATTACACAATTTAAATTTGGAAAATATAATGAAATATGCCCCGAAGTATGTCCTGGGGTCGCTACTATTTGACATTCATCATTCAAAATCATTTGGCCATCATGTACTTTTTCATCGACGGAAATATGTCTTATATTTTTTAACTGTTGGATAAACCATTTTCCAAATTCTTTTTCTTCATTTGGCATACGTTCTAACATTTCTTCAGCTTGAACTAATCTCTCTGATTTTAAATCGCCATTAATATAGTTGGATTCAATTTCACTAGCAATAATATTAATGTGAGGATATTTCACTTTGAAATCATATAAAGCCCCTATATGATCGTCATCATAATGAGTAATAATTATATTTTTTAAGTTTTTCATCTCATACCCATGTTTTAATATTACATTTTCAATTAAAGGTAAAAAACTCGTATATCCTGTATCGACTAATGTTAATTCATTATGTACTATAATTAAACTTGGATAAATACATTGCTTTTGCCCGTTAAATTCGAATTCAATTGGTAGTTCTATTATTTTCATTTTTCTTCCTCCATACCGCTTTTAAAATGCATAATAATAACTAAATCATCCACATACATTTTACAATATATATACTATGTAACAAAACACTGTGAGTCGTTACATAACCAACATTCTATTATTTTGAACAGGTAATTCCCTATTTTTATGGAATATACAATAAGAAAAACAATAAAATTGATTATTTCCCTACTTCTTTGTCTATCCTTTTAAAAAATCGATGTTTTTGTAAAAGGAGTGTTTATATGGAGAAACAGACACTTTGGAAAAAGTTCAAAAAAAGCTCTGTAAACCTCGGTAAATCCAGCGTATATGAAAGTATTATTTTATTCTACACAATGAAAAAGAAAGAATTACCTACTAAAGCGAAATTCATAATATTAGCCGCTTTATCTTATTACGTATTAACAATTGATTTCATTCCAGATATAGCTGCTATTATTGGGATCGGCTTATTAGATGATGTTTTAGCAATTGCTATAGCGCATAAATATGTGATGCGCCATGCGGATGCTGAAATTCGAGAGAAGAGCAAAGTAAAAATGGAGTCATTATTTACTTCAGCACAAGCATAATTAAACTATTTAGTCATTTACCTAGCTTTTTACTTTCAAAAAAGCTAACTTTAATTATTGATAGTTCTATTTAACCTTCACCATGAGATCATTACAGAATACATTCTTAATTTCTCTTAACTCTCGAGCCGTAAACAAATAGGGTGCCAGTACTTGTTCCTAAGTTCTGACACCCTATTATTTGTTCTTATATTTATCTGTTATACAATTCATTCAGGAAAGATTCCAATAGAGACATTCTTAAATAAAGAAAGACCATAATAGTGCAGATAGTTTATACAGTTGCATGCGTGCCCCTATACAAAACTGCTATTGCAACTACTATAAGAATCATC
Source organism: Bacillus cereus group sp. RP37 (assembly GCF_040459695.1). Taxonomy (NCBI): domain Bacteria; kingdom Bacillati; phylum Bacillota; class Bacilli; order Caryophanales; family Bacillaceae; genus Bacillus; species Bacillus cereus group sp. RP37. The sequence goes on from NZ_JARVHP010000001.1 coordinate 3,031,569, forward strand.
CCCATAAAAGCAGGTGCGGCATGACCAAGTGATACATAAATTTGCCCTCCAATAATTGGACCAATCATTCTTGCCAAAGCTTGAATAGATTGGCTTCCACCCTGAATCCTTCCTTGTTCACTAGAATCGACAGACTTTGAGAGCATCCCATTGAATGAAGGCCCGAAAATCGAGTCACCAAAACCAAACAGTAACATCCCAACGATTAAAAGAGGATATAGGGAAAACAAAGCAGATGCTGCAATAAAACTGTAGCCAATAATCTCCGAAACCATCCCAAGTATTGCTATTTGTTTATCACTAAGCTTGCCCACAAGCTTTGGCATTATAAAAGCTTGTGAAATGATGTCTTGAAAGCCCATAATTGAAAACATAAGTCCGATTAGTGCAGGCTTCCAGCTAAAAGTATCCATCGTAAATTGTGTGAAAATTGCTTGTAAAGATCCGTTAGGTATCCAAAGTAAAAACGCTGAGACGAGTAACCATTTTAAGTGTTTCATAGAAAGTATGTTTGCAAGTTGTACAAAAGGATTTAACCTTACAAAAGTAATCTCTTTTAACCTATTATTTTTGTCAAGACTCTCAGGCATATATTTCATCCCATATAATACATTGAATAAAGTTATGAGCGCTCCAAAATATAAAGGTACAGAATGACCAAACTTTGCAAGTAATCCCCCAAGAGTTGGGCCAATGATGGTTCCTACACCTACCACCGCACTTACCCATCCAAAGTATTTCGTTCTCTGTTCTGGCGGAATGATATCTGCAAAATATGCGAAAATTGTACTGATACTCCCGCCTGTTATACCTTCTATTATGCGTCCAGCAAATAGTACCCATAAGGCCCCTCCTATACCAAAAACTAAGTACCCGAGTGCAGAACCGAAAAGGCATATTAAAAGTAATGGACGACGACCATATTTATCGCTTAAAGCCCCGAGTGCAGGAGCAGCAAAAAACACGCAAACCGCATAAACAGAGGTCAGTAGCGTAACAACTAGAGCCTGTTCTTCCGGACTACTTATATAAGGCTGCACTAAGAATGGCACTACAGGCATAATGATACTGAACCCTATACCACAAAGAAATACAGAAATAAGCCCGAATATTAAAGCATGTTTATCTATGTTTTTTTCAGTTTCCTTTTCATTTTGTGATCTAAATATAGACATTTAACTTCTCTCCTCAAAACTTTTTGTTGCTGTGTCAACAAAATAATAACTCCATTTTGTTGATTAGTCAACAAAAAAACAATAATAAAAAGGTAGCCTCTTCTCATACGAGTAAGGCTACCTTTTTATTATTTAAATTTATTACGACTTAATATGTATACCTTGTTTCTTTATTTCTGCATCCAAATGCCTACTATATTTTTCCACGAAGCTAATTATACTGTCGAATTCTGCCTCGGTTACTTGCTCAAATACAACTTTATCCCGCTCTTGAAACTCTTTGTGCAAGTCTTCATGGATTTTATAAATTTCTTTCCCCTGTTCAGTAAGCCTAAAATAGATCTCTTTTTTATTCTCTGACTTTTGGTAGCTTTCAATAAGGCCTTTTTTTATGAGCTTCTTAGTCATCCTACTTATAGCACCGCGAGTTACATAAAAAGCCTCTGCAAGTTGTGTCACGTTAGAATCTGCATTGTTTTCAATATGTTCAATACAATGTACCTCAGAAGACTTAAACCCTTTAAGACCTTCTTCCATTTTATCCTTATTAAGCCAAACCATCTTATTATATAAGTCCCTGAAACCGTTCATGACCTGTTCTTCCTTATTCATGGCCTATCCTCCTAACCGCTCATTCATACATTAAAACCATTATATTAAATTTCTGTTCCCGTTTCGACAATATTGATATAATTATTTGAGTTATCTATGAAAATAGACGATTAAATAAAATAATTCACGAAACAACAAATAATGCAAGTGTATTACAACTTGTACTACACAGTAGACAAAAAGTAAGAGCTAAGATAATTTCTCTTAGCTCTTACTTCATAAAATTAATATTTTTAAGATACTATTTCACTTCATTCGCTACAAAAAACTGTTCACAAACACTCGAAATACGCTGTAAGTCTACGTTTCCACCAGATATAACCGCTACTACTTTTTTCCCTTTGATATATGGATCCACTTTCCCTGCAAGTAGAGCAGCAGTAGCTAATGCGCCTGCACCTTCTACAACAGCTTTACCTCGCTGTAATAAGTCTTTCATCGCTACTTCTAATTCACCTTCTGATACTGTGACAATATCATCTACTAATTCTTTTACAACTTCAAAAGTTAAATTGCCCGGTATTTTAACCGCACAACCATCTGCTATAGTAGGTGCCTCATAATGTTCTACAATTGTACCTTTGTCATAAGATGCCTTCATTCCATGAACATTATCTGCTTGGACACCAATTATATGAATGGATGGATTAAAAGATTTTAATGCAACAGCAATACCAGAAATAATTCCACCTCCACCAATTGGTACAATGACAGTATCAACATCCCACATATCATCAAGAATATCTAATCCTATTGTACCTTGACCAGCCATTACTTCTACATCATCATATGGATGTAAGTATGTTTCACCTGTTTCCCTAATAATCTCTTCACATTTTGTCTTCGCATCATCAAAGGTTTCACCATGTAAAACCACTTCTGATCCATATCCTTTAGTTGCATCAACTTTCGCCTGAGGTGCAGAAATCGGCATAACAATTTTACTCTTAATACCGAGTAAATGAGCAGATAAAGCAATTCCTTGCGCATGATTACCTGCTGAACATGCAATAACTCCTCTTTCTTTTTCTTCGTCTGTAAGCTGTGACATTTTATTAAATGCGCCACGGAATTTAAAAGAACCCGTTAATTGCATATTTTCTAATTTCAAATGAATTTCTCCGCCTGTTTTACTAGTCAAATAAAAAGATTTCACTAATGGAGTTTTACGAGCATTTCTGTCTAGAATGTTTTGAGCTTTTTTAATGTCTGCTATATGTAATGGTAGTTTTTTAGTTATCATACTAACACCCCTTCTAATGATTTATAATTTACTGATTGTCTCATTCCTAAGTTTTCGTAGGCAATTACTCCTTTATACGCAACCAACCCTGTTAAAAAATCATTCCTCATATATATACGCTATTCTTTAAAGTACACAAATGCAAACAATTCAACATCCTCTTCATATCACGTTCTTTATAATGATTCAGGCATGCAATTTGGATCCAATTATTCTTTTGTAAATACGCTGATTCATAATGGACAATATATCCTTGTAACGCTAACGCATCACCTACTACTTTAGAAGAAAGACCTTCGTTTAATTGAATAGTAAGTATAATTGGCGCAGCATGTTCTTTAGGTGAAACAAGGTTTAAACCCATAGTGGTAATAACTTCTTCCATATAATCATATGTCTCATTTATTTTTACAAATGCTTTTTCATCTTCAAATTTCTTCAACGCTTCCTGCAATGCATAAATTAAATTCCATGAATGAGAATATGGAATACTTTCATTTTCTCCGTACATGCCTATGTCCATATAGGCTGGTAATGTCTCGTTTACTTTCACATTATGATTATGAAAAACGAAAGATAATCCAGTAAACGATTTAATTGCTTTTCCACTAACACCACTTGCAAAATATACACCCTTTAAATCTATCGGTATCGCTCCAATTGAACTGATACAATCTACACATAGTTTCACTTTATACTTTTCACAGAAAACATTTAGTTCGTCTAAATCATTTAACATTCCGGTTGATGTTTCATGGTGAACAAACCAAAGCCATTCATAATTTCCAGTTTTCATTATTTTTTCTAATTCTGTATAAATAAACGGTTCTCCCATTTCTTTTTTATACGTATCAAAATGTAATTGCGCGCGTGCTGCGTGTCCAACTAATCTATTTCCAAATTCCCCATTTGTTAATACGAGTCCTTTCCCTTTTAAAGAACGCAACTGTAAAGCAATGGCATCATTTGATAACGTCCCTGTTCCTAACATGATTTGCACACGTTTTGCTTTTGTCATTTGCAGTAAACGTTTTTTCACATTTTCAATTGTTACTTGAAATGACTTAGAACGATGCGAAATAGGCTTAGTAGAAAATGCCTTTCGAACATTCTCTTCAATATCTACTGGACCAGGTAAAAACGTATATTCTTTCGTCATAATCCCTCCAACACTCGACTCTTCAAACATAGCGGGGGTAACATACATTGGCTGGAAGGCTGCTTCTTCTGTACCAACTAACTTATGGAAAGTTTTGAATCCCATTTGCTCATATAAAGGTAGCTCACGTGTTGTAGCAGAAATGAGTGCCAATTCATATCCATTTAGAAGCAAATAACGATGTAAAAAGCGAATTAAACCTAACAACGCTCTTCCATTTCGATATTCACGTTCTACTGAAAGCAAACGAATTTCATATACGTTTTCTCCATGTTCTTGCAAATAAAAATCTAGATTTGAAATTTTATAATCTAACGAGAATGGTCGTTTTCCCCGCAATGCGACCATACCGACTAACTTATCGTCATCTAAACAAATTAAATATGTATTTTCTTCATGAAAACGATCTATACGAACACGCTCTTTCGTTTCTTCATGTTGCGGAATTTCTTCTACAAATGTTTTATAATTCAATTTATGTATACTTTCAAATTCCCAATCTTGATCAGCAACCTTATAAATTAACCCCATGTTCTATCTCCTTTATGCATTTAATAAAAATTATAAGTGGAGATTAACTCCACTTATTAAAAGTTCATTTCATTCTCGATTTACATATAAAATAAGTACAATTATAAGAGCACTTAAAATAGTCGTAACAATAGAGTAAGAATACAAAATTATGCAAATTGGTAAACAAGCAATTGTAATTAACCCTGGCTTAGTAAATCCTTTAAAGATTAAATAAAATATAATGAAAACAGCAACAAGTGTAAGCGCTATCAAATAATCAAATGCGATTAATCCTCCAATAAATGTTGAAATGCCTTTTCCGCCCTTGCCTTTAAATACAATTGGGTAAATATGTCCAAGTAAAACAGCTAGTAAAGCTAACATTACAAAAGTAGAATCTTCAAAAAGATATTTTGCAATAGAAACTACGATTGCCCCTTTAATTGCATCACCTAAAAATGTAGCGACGAAATACCCTTTTCCATATACGCGCCCCATATTTCTTGCGCCAGGATTCCCACTTCCTTCATCCCGAATATCAACGTTATGTCTCCATTTTGTTACTATATAAGCGGTCAATATGTTTCCAAATAAATAAGAAGCCACCAAATACAAAAACTGCATACTATTAATCATGTAATCATTCACTTTCTACATGGGAGTACTTATACAATATTCAATGACTATGTATATTGTACTTTTCTTGCTTTAGATCCCTTCGTATATTTTAACATCATTTTTTTACAAATCATACAAAAATTCACATACAACTATTTTTTAAAATATATATTCTTCATTAAATAATATGCTCCTTTCGCAGCTGGTTCTGATTGTGATAAAAATGTAACTTCTCCTATACTCTTCTCACAGCATTTCTTAAATTCAGCATATATTTCAGGAACGAAACACAATATGCTGCCACTTACTGCAATTGAAGTTGGGTGCTTAAATTTCAGCTTGTTATAAACATTTACTGTAATCCTAGCTAATTCCTTTCCAGTTTGCATCATAATTTCATGTGCATCATCATTCCCATTTCTCGCTTTCTCAATAATGAATGGTGCAATTGCTGCCACTTTATCTTTCGAAGAAATATATACTAGACTTTTTATATGAGACGGTGTCAAAAGTTGAAACTCGTCTTGAATACTTAAGCTTAATGGGCAAAGTGGAACTCCTTGATCAAATTGATTTGCCATTCTCTTTAAACCTTGTAATGCAATCCAATATCCGCTTCCTTCATCTCCTAAAATATGTCCCCATCCACCGCTATACCCGTACACTTCTCCCTTCTTTCCTAGACAAATCGCACCTGTACCACCAATCGTTAAAATTCCCTCCTTCCCTTTTAAAGCCGCTGCATGTGCGATCATTGCGTCATTATAAACTTCAATTTGTGTTCCGTACTTCTTTTTTAGACGAAATGTTAATTCATTTGTATTTGCTCCACTTGCACCCGCTAATCCTAAACAAACACAAACGCAATTCCCATTTAATAAACCTTTCTGGCATTGATCAATCGCTTCCATAATATGAAAAAGTGCTTCTTCAAAATCTATTAATATGTTTCCAAATCCACTTGTAGCTCTTACAAGTTCGTTTCCATCTTTATCAAATGCAATTGCTTCTGTCTTTGTTCCCCCGCCGTCTACTCCAATCATATACTTCATATGTTCGCCTCATTTTCATCATCTTATTGGAGGGAATGTGATATTCCCTAAAACTACAGATTGCTTTGCACCTGTTGCACTTGGCACATTACTCGGATTACGATGATGTGTTTCGTTTGCTAAAATTGCAAAGGCGATTGCTTCTTTCGCCTCTGAAGAATAGCCTATATCTTCTTGAATGAATATTGTGCACTTTTCTTCCTTCAATCCATACCGTATCATTTCAACAAGTGTACAATTATAACTGCCACCACCACCTAAAATCACCTCATCGATTTCATAATATGGCAGAATAAACTCATGATAATGATGAACAATCGATCTTGCTGTAAACATTGTGACAGTCGTCAATATATTTTCTTTACTATGCTTTTCAAACCGCTTCAATAACTCACTTACAAATTCTTCTCCAAACTGTTCTCTACCAGTTGATTTTGGTGGATTCATTGTCAAAAATGAATGGTTCATACAATATGTCAAAATTTCATCTACAACTACTCCCTGTTTTGCAATCTTACCATTTTGATCATATGGCAACTGAAATAACCTTTGACATACTTCATCAATTATCATATTGCCTGGACCAGTATCAAAAGCTATTACGCTCTTATCACTTCGGTGATTTGGTATTACTGTTACATTACCGATCCCGCCAATATTTTGTAGTAGTCTATTTTTAGTTGGATGACGATACAAAATAATCTCTGAATATGGTACAAGTGGTGCACCTTGTCCCCCTGCTGCCATATCCATCGTTCGAAAATTAGAGATAACCGTAGTGTTCGTTTCATATGCTATAACTGCTGGTTCTCCAATTTGCAATGTGGAAGGAATCAAATTACCATATTGCTTTGGCTGATGATAAATCGTTTGTCCGTGAGAACCTATTAAATCTAATTGTTTCAAAGAAAAATTGGCCTCTTTACAAACTTCCTTTACAGCATTGGCAAAACATAAACCGAGCTTGAAATTTAAACTACATATGAGTTGGACATTTGAATTTTCTATTGATAACGATTGTTGTATTTCATTTTTTGTATCATTACAAAATGGAACAGTAGTAAAATGGATAAGTTTGACCTTAGACTCTACACCACTCCCTTCTATATGAACGAGTGCTAGATCTATACCGTCTAACGATGTACCTGACATTATGCCTACAATATACATAACATGCATGACCTCCTATTTACTAAAAAACAATCATGTAAGTTACAAACGTACAACCGATCGAAAATAATATGAATCTAAAAAACAACTGAACTTTCGATGTGAACGATCCATCAATGAAAGAAACAACTACTGTAAGCAAAATACTTGCCGCAATGCTTGTAACGAGCCATATACTATGCATTTGTGATAAATGTAGCATTCTTAATAAAGGTACAAAAAGTAAATTTGCACATATCACTCCAAATAATAATAAAGATACACCTTTATAACTAAATTTTATATTCATTCCATTTCACCCTCTCTGAACTTCATGTGAAAGAAGTGATAGACAACATGCCTATCACTCAAAATAAAATATAAAACTTACGGATTAACAGATTCTCCATCACCATTTTTCTCAATTTCAAGCATGTTTTTGTCGTACATTTTAAAGAATGGTAAATAAATAAGGAATGATATTGTTATGTTTATAAATACGAGTACAATCGCTCTCCAATCCCCACCTGTTGCTAAATATGCACCAATTGGAGCTGGTAATGTCCATGGAGGCATTATATGTGTTGGTGTAACAAACCCCATCGCAGTTGCTGAGTATGCAATAGTTGCTGTTACTAGTGGTGTAATGATAAATGGGATAATTAATATTGGGTTTAGTACAATTGGCAATCCAAAAATAACAGGTTCATTAATATTAAAAATACCAGGCACAATACAAGTTCTTGATAATGCCTTCGAATATTTTGATCGACCAAATACAATCATAGCTAATACAAGCCCTAACGTCGCACCAGAACCACCAATCCATATAAACCATTGGTATAATGGTTCTGGTGAAATGAATGGTAACTGATTTGCGCCACTAGCAACTGCTTCACCATTTTTCCCTAAATATACTTCCCATAATGGCCGGGCAACAGTTCCAACAACTGACACACCATGAATTCCGAATGACCAAAAAAATGTAATTAAAAATACTGGAATGATTACACCGAAGTAACTATCACCAGCTTTTACTAACGGTGCCGCTAATTTATCAACTACATGATGTAAATCAATACTAAAAACGACAGTTACTAAACTCATTAAAATAATAACGAATGCAGCAGGTATAAGTGCTTCAAACGAACGTGAAACAGACGGCGGTACTTGTTCTGGCATTTTAATCATTACATTTTTCGTCTTACAAAATCTTAAAATCTCAACTGATAAAATAGAAACAATCATCGTCACGAATAATCCATGACCACCGAGATTTGTCATCGGAAGCATAAATCCTTTTTTATCAATTAATTCAGGCGTTAATGTTAATAGTAATGAACATACTGCAAGCTGTGCTCCTGATAAAGCATCTAGCTTATAACTTTTCGCTAAATTATACCCTATTCCAAATGCTATATATAAAGACATAATAAACATCGTTAAACGATATGGTATTAATATACTGGTTTGATTCTTTAATGCCCAAACGGATATGAAACTATCTTTCGGTAAAGGTGGAAATGCTACGATTAAAAAGAAACTTCCTACAATAATAAATGGCAAAGCTGAAATAACTCCATCACGGATTGCTTGTAAATGCCTTTGCTCAGAAAGCCTTGCCATCGGTCCAGATAAGTTTTTATCAAGAAACGTGACAAACTTATTCATAACACTTCCCCCTAACTAATTAAATCATTTACAGTTTTTAATAAAGTCGATCCACCAAGCGGCGTATATGCTTGCGGCGGTATGATACCGCATGGAATAGATTCCTCTTCTGCAAATTTTTTTACAGAGTCAAATCGATGTCTTACTTGAGGTGCAACCATTACAACATCCCAACCATTCTTTACTTCTTCCTCTACCTCACTTGTTCCAATTGCATGGACTTCCATGTTCATACCTTTTTTCTCCGCCTCTTTTTTTAAAGCGTTTACAACAATTGCGCTGGACATCCCTCCAGAACAAACGAATAAAACCTTCATTTATTAATCCTCCTATACTTATAATTTATCCCCTTCGAATGAAAGGAAGTTTCACTTTACTAACAAGCATATGAAGTTGTGAAAGAATTTAGTTATGATGAAAGTAAATTTCACTAAAAATATTTCCCCTATTAAATTAATGTTTCAATATGTATTTTTCTCAATTGTAAGAACAACCTCACCTCGGATATCATATTAGTTAACGATATAATAGGGAGGCGTATAAATGATCGTTAAACGTTTATTAATGATATGTTGTATCGTCATCTTTTTTATTCCTTTCTCTTTCATTTCCCCTTACTCTACTTATGCTGAAGTAAATACTACGTACAAAAAGCATGAATTACGCGCTGTATGGATTGCATCAGTTCATAATATTGATTGGCCCTCAAAAACTGGCTTGCCTATCGAAAAGCAGAAACAAGAATTTATAAGATTGCTAGACGATGTAAAAAGCACAGGTATGAATGCAGTGGTTGTACAAATTAAACCAACCGCTGATGCTTTTTATCCTTCCAATTACGGTCCTTGGTCTGAATACATTACGGGGACACAAGGAAAAGCCCCTGGATATGATCCACTCGCATTTATGATTGAAGAAGCACATAAAAGAAATATAGAATTCCACGCATGGATTAATCCATATCGAATAACGATGAATCACACTGATATAAATCGATTATCGGATAATCACCCTGCAAAACAGCATCCGGATTGGGTTGTACCTTATGGCGGGAAATTATATTACAACCCTGGTATTCCAGAAGTGAAAAAGTTTATAACAGAAGGTGCTTTAGAAATTGTTCAAAATTATGACATTGACGGGCTGCATATGGATGATTATTTTTATCCATATAAAGTAGCGGGTGAACAATTCCCCGATCAAAAAACGTACGAAGCATATAATAACAGTAGATTTACTAATATAGAAGATTGGCGACGTGACAATGTAAATGAACTTGTAAAAGGTTTAAATACAGCTATAAAACAAGAAAAATCATACGTAAAGTTTGGTATAAGTCCGTTCGGCGTATGGCGAAATATAGCTGACGATCCAACTGGCTCTAACACAACTGCAGGTCAAAGAAACTATGATGACCTTTATGCCGATACACGTGAATGGATACAAAAAGGATATATTGACTACATTACACCGCAAATTTATTGGAATATTGGTTTCACACCAGCTGCATATGACATATTAGTAGATTGGTGGGTAAAAGAAACAAATAATAAACCGATTCACCTATACATCGGTCAGGCGGCCTATAAAATTAATAATAATTCTGTCCCCGCTTGGTCTGATCCGGAAGAATATCCAAGACAAATTGCATTAAACCGGTTATATCCTGAGATAAAAGGTAGTATGCATTTTAGCTTAAAAGATATGAATAACAATCCACTAGGAGTTAAAGATAGACTCTCCAAAGACATATATAAACATCCCGCATTAATCCCGCCTATGCCTTGGCTTGATCATGATCCCCCAAAACAACCGACTTTAAAAGGTGCCATTCCAAGAGATGAAGGTATTGCTATAGGTATCATTGATGATAGAGAGAATGACTCTGCTTATTACGCAATTTACCGTGTCAATGGAAAAAATGAAGTAGATATACAAAACCCAAAAAATCTACTTACTACTGTAAGAAAAACAAAACTCGGAGAAATTTATGTAGATAAAACAGCTATTTCTGGAGAAACGTATACGTATGTAGTAACTGCAGTTGATCGATTGCATAATGAAAGTGTTGCATCTAGTAAAACTACAGTTAAAGCAAAATAACATCTAATAAAAAAAGCGCCTTAAAAGCTAAGAACTATAGCTTTAAGGCACTTTTTTTATTTATTCTTAAACTTTTCAGTCGCTGCCCTCATCTTCACATTCAAATCGTGATCAATCGAATCACGAATATCTCGCTCGACTACTTCCATTTCTTTTTGGAAATTTTGCAAGTAGATTTTTAATTCTTCTTCTTTTTCTGGTCGTTGTGAAGGTGGTAATTGTACGACTAAAGATAGCATCGCTGTTAAATCTTTCATTAAAAACGTTTCAAGTTTATGTTGTTGTTCAAACATACGCTGCTCTTGATAATACGGTAAGGCATTTAATACTGAAATTGTAATATCATCAACCGTTCGTTGTAATGCAGGATTTATTGAGCGTTTATACGCTTGAATTGTATTTAATGCATCTGGATATCGATCATAAAAATACAATTTGTAAAACGATAAGTCTGTCGGTTTTACTGTTTGCTGCGTTTCTTGTCTTAAAAAATCTTTTACTTTCATCGCCGCTACATCAATATCTTCATTTGTAAGTTTTTTCGTTGTTTTTGCCATTACATGTACTTTTTTCTGTTTTTCTTTCGGTAACATTGAAAATACTTGCTCTCTCGTACGTTGACCCGATGCACAGAAAAGCGTGTTTAATGTATATTGTTCTTTCTTTCCTTCCGTACGAATCCAGCGATAAAAGAGTGGATGTTGTGTAAATTCTTGTAGAAACGGCAAAGATTTATTCGATAACTTATCTAAAGAATCGTGTGCCCTTTTATATGGTTTCGTCCATGAAAAAAACAGTTTGCGTCCGAAATATACAACTAAAACAACGACAGTAAATGCGATTAAAAGTAATGTACCCAATAGTACTAATACGGTTTGAATGAAACTCATTTTTTCACCTCCTCTAAAAGTCTGTTATTTCCTTGGACGCTGAATGAGTTTTTGTTTCATTTCATCATTAAATGTGTCTAATTCAATTACAAACTTCTTACTTGACTCTATAATACGTTCTGATGATTTCTCAGAAGCTTCAATCGCAGCAAATACGTTTTGGAATGATTCGCGTAATTTATCCATGCTAATTGCAGGATTTTCAAGAAGTTTTGTTGTTTCTTCTGTATTTTGTTTTAATGCTTGTGAGTTACTTAATACCATTGATTCAATTGCTTCATTTGTCGCATTCACTGCATCAATTGTTTTACGCTGATTTGTTAACGCTAGCTGGATAGCAGCTGAAACTGTTACAACGTTTTGCGTCATCGTAATTGCATTACGAATTGCCTCTGTTAACTTTTCATTATTTTTCTTAATAATGTCTACAGATGCGATAGATTGTAATAGCACACTTTTCGCTTGCTGCATATTACGTGTACGCACTAGAATCTTCTCTAACGCATCGTTAATTAATGGAATATCTCTTTGACGTTCTGGATTTTGTTTCTCAGCTTCCAGCATGCCAGCGAGTTTTCTTCCTAAGTATACTTGTTTATCAAGAGCGTGAATTTTATCGTGCGATTGCTCTTTAAGCATTTCAAGACCAACTGTATCTTCTTGTAAGTTGTCCCGACCAATTAGAAGGGATCTTATAATCTCCTCAATTTGCTTATCTATAGATTGATATTTATGCACGTATGTTTCAAGTGGGTTTTTCTTGAATACTTTAAACATAATTTTCTTCATTCCACTTGCTTTTAATGAATTCGGATCAAGCTCTGATACCACTTTTCGTAATTCTAACAATGTATTTGGTATTTCTTCGTTCTTTCCATTCATCATCGCTGTTACAGGACGTTTTAATGCTGACAACGTTTGTCCTGCTGCTTGTTGCTCTTTATCCCCTAAATCTCCTAGCTGGGACAATACTTTTGATAAATCTGTATTTTGCTCGCTATTTAACTTTTGTACATAAAGATCAGCTTCTTTATTCAGTTCCTCTAATTCTGCATCTTTTATAACTGTATCAACCACTACTTCTACATTATTATCTTTCACAATGGATACAGGTTCTTTTTTCTCGAGTTCAGTCAACAAAATCGCTCCTTTATTTATATGTGCGAATTTATTTGCACTATATATTTCATCTCATTCATCGAATTCCACTTGTTTGAAACCGATTTTCAAGAAATACCTGCATATGCAGTCATTCCCTGTTTCTTAGTATAAGTATACCTGTTCTCAACATTATTTTCCTCAGACTTAAGACCTAGAGTACAACATGCTGAAGGCGGATTCTTCGTATATTACGTATATAAATTATGTTCTTCTTATCCTACTGTACTCAATCTTTTGACATATACCCTTTTTCAATGTGATAATTAAATTGCGCTCACTCCTATTTCTTCTTGCGCGCTACGAATGCTCCATTTTGAAATGCCAATAACACCGTTTCAAATATTTCATCTTCTTCAATCATTTTTCTAAACTCGGCTAACTCACTCGCGTGAGAAGTAGCATTATCAACAACAAGAAAACCCTTTGGTTGTAAAATGCGTTTTATATGCTCAAGCCACCACATGTATTGCGTACGCTCTGAATCTAGGAAAATAAAATCAAATGAATGATCTAGTTGCGCATCTAAAAATGCCCCTGCTTCTTGATTATGAACATCAATCCTTTGTAAAAGGTTGGCCTTTTCAAAATTGACAAGTGCCTCTCCAACTCGTTCCGAAGAAAGCTCTACAGTTGTTACATTTCCATTTGTTTCTTCTACCGCGTTAGCTAACCACAATGTAGAATAGCCATTAGAAGTTCCAATTTCTAAAATGTTTTTTGCATTACACCCTTTTACTAAAATTGATAAAAATTGCCCCATTTCACGAGAAATATTCCGTAATTTTTCTTCCCGCGTTTTTTTATTTCGATCATGCTCTTCTCCATATTGTTCAAGTTGAAATAATAATGAATCTAACGTATCCATTTTTTCATCGCCTTTCTAAAGCAATATGATGAAAAAGCTCTTGCTGCCCGTCTACTTTCATTATATGCGAAACGAAAACCTTTTTCTCGTTATATGACAAAGATTTAAATTTTTTTATAGCATATTGTTTCGTTTTTTGGTAAAGTTAATTTCTACGTGCAATTATTCCATTCATACTATTTTTAATTCAATTGCAGTTATTAAATCATATAACCCCCAATTAAATGAATCGGTATTTCAAATTCAATTAAGCGCCCTTTCCGGACGCATTTTCTTTTGTTTATATATTTCTAGAAGAAAGGATGCTTACAATGAACGTGATTAGCTTAGATGCTGCTAGAAAACGAAAACAGCATAAAAAATTAATGATTACTATACCGATTATTTCACGTATTTATGAAGAAGACGGGGAAATTAAATTTGAGGTAGCCGGCGAAAAAGATGTACCTCTTGAAATGTTAGAGAAATAATAAAAAAGACGCAATTCAAAAGAAATGCGTCTTTTTTTATACTATTACATTTAAATGCATAAGTTTTTCAGGATTAACCATCATATAAATGTTTGAGATTTTCTCATCCTCAAATGCGAATGAAAGTACATACATCACTTTATTATTTATTGTAACTATAACGCCCGGTGCACCATTTACTATTTTGAAATCAATACTATACTTTTCTGGCAATCTTTTTGCAATTCCAAAGAACAAACGTATAATTTTATCTGCAGAATAAATCGGATTAATAGCAGTTGTAACTTTACCACCACCATCTGCTTTAAATATCGCATCTGTTTTTAATACTTCTAACATGCCTTCTGCATCCCCACATTGTAATGATGATACAAACTTTTCCACATAGACAGCCATTTTCTTCGTACTTAGTGTTGATTGCTTCGGCTTATCTAAAATACTTTTTCGTGCGCGTTGAAAGATCTTCCGGCAATTCACACTACTCTTATCAACAATTGAAGCTATTTCCTCGTAGTCATAACTGAAAACCTCTCTTAATATGAAAACAACCCTTTCTACCTCAGACAGTTGTTGTAAAAGTAATAAATATGCCGTAGAAATTGATTCTTTCATTACAAATGACTCTGCTGGCTCATCAGACTCTTCCACAAATGGCTCTGGTAACCACATCCCTACATATACATTACGTTTATGCGCTACCGAACGTAATTTATCAATTGAACGATTTGTCGCCATTTTACACAAATATGCTTTCATATTTTCTATAGATTGAACATTCTCTATATTGTTTATCGCGATAAATACGTCATGAACAATATCTTCAGCGTCCATAACACTCCCAAGGATTCTATATGCTAATGAAAATAATAATGGTTGATACGCTTCATATAATTGCTCCGTTTCCATGATGAATTGCCTCACTTTCTAATTGCTTTAAAATGTGTAACGCTGCTCGTTTCCCGCTTGCTACCGCAGCATCAGCTAATATTTCATCATGCCCAGCCCAATCTCCTGCAACGTAAACACCTGGCATTTCAGGTATAATAGGGCCCGGTTTTTCAACACGGTCAATATGAGGAAAATCATGTACTACCATTATTTTCGGTAAATATTGCTTTGCAACAACTTCTCTTTTCCAATTAGGATGTAGCAACTCCATCGTATTTTCTAACTGTGCTTGATCATCATGAAAATGATTTATCTCTAGCATAGGATTATGGTACTTAATTAAACTCACTACAATTGCTCCATCTTCACTTAATTTGGCTGCTCTTGATTGATTCGTGAAAAATATAGGTTGATCTAACCCTAATGCAAATTGATGTGTAGGGTTGGTTAAGCGTCTTAAACCAATATCTAATGCAGCAACGGTAACCGGTACCGATTGTTCACTCCATCTATACAAACTTGTTCCTTCTGCACCTTTTATTATTTTACAAGCCTCTTTTGGTGGAGTTGTCACGATGACTGTACCTACTTCAAATAACTCATCGTCAAAACAATGTATTCTTTGTTTATCTTCGTCATGCTCTATTTCCAAAACATGTTTATTAGCCGAAAATTGCACCCCGTGATTATTCGCTATATCTCTTAATTTTGTTATTATCGTCTCCCAACCACCATCTACATAAAATACTCCTTCTTTCATAGACAGCTGTATTTGCTTTAGTACAGATGATGCTAATTGCATTGTAGGAGCAAACGTATATGTTGTCGTTCGGCATAACGCATAAAATATATTTCGAACCATTGGATCTTTTATTTCTTTTTCTGCCCATGTAGTTAGACTCATTTTCGGAACTTCCCCTACATCTAAATTCCCTAAATGAATCATAAGACGCGAAAATTGTACTTTTGCAGACCATGAAAGTAGTGGAGTTGCTAAAATAGAGCGAAAATCTGTGGGGATGGTAAATACATCCCCTTTCCATATTCCATGTGCTTTTGTAGATGGCATTCCCCCTGGAAGATTCAAACCTAACTCATTAAAAGTTAAAAATGCTGCGCCTCCTCTGTATAAAGCATGTGCACCAAGATTCATGCAAATGCCATTTTTATTTACAGTCATCCCTCGACCACCGAAGCGACTGGATTTTTCCAATACAATAACTTTCCTTCCAGCTTTCGCTAAATATATAGATGCTGTTAATCCAGCAAGCCCACCGCCAACAATTGCTACATCAAATGTATTCATAATAAAATCCCTCCTTATCCGTTCTACATACAAGACGAACGATTAACGAGGGATGTGACATTCAGTGATAAATAATTTATTTTCTAATCCATTACATGCTGATGCCAAACTTCTCTTTCTTCATCACTCATTCCTCCAATTATTTTTGAAAAATCTATTTTTCTTTCAAATGAGTCTTTTAACATATAAAATTGTTCAAACGAACCTGTAAATATTTCTAATGAACGAGAACAACAAATCGTTTTAAGGTTATCAATTGTTGCGCCATCTAATTCTAATTCCTTTAGTCCTTTCATTTTACCTAATGCGGTTCCATCCTTTACCTTTGTACCTGTCAACTTTATATTTTGAATTGACGAATTGTGTTTTAACCAATTAAAATTAACAATGATGCTATTTTCAAATTCAATTGTTATTAACTTATTTAATTTTTGCAAAACAAGCAAATCCAATTCACTAACATTTTCTAAACCTAAAATATACAAATGCTTTAAAGTGTCTACTTTTGAAATTGCATAGAGCTGCTCGCGATTTGAAATATGTACAGTAAGCGATTCTAACTTTTTAAACTGCGGTAGTAACGAAAAATCTTGAATACTAGTATGTGAAATATCTAATTTTTTTAATGATGCTATTTCTACAAGTGCCGATAGATTATTTATCCTTGTATTCTTTATATTCATTTCATGTAAGTGCTGTAAATGTAATATTGGCGTTAAATCTTGAACCGGATTTTTAACTAAATATAACTTCTTTAAAGAATTCATTCGTTCTAATCCTGTTAAATCTTTAATTTCATTTCCAGATAAAATTAGTTCTTTCACTTCCGTACACATCTGTAATGGACTAATATCTTCTATTCCATTTCCACCTATATATAATCTCTTCTCTCTAATGAACTTGTCTGCACGTTCAGATGGTCCCACTATATTTCTCCAATTCTCATCTAAACTATCGTACCAATCTTTCACGTTATTTTCAGATTGAAATATAAATTGAGGATGTAAAACAGGTAATTCAATATTAAATAAAGCGTCTAAAAAGTGTATATTATCGTTAACACCATAACTCCAATATAAATAGTCTTCTTCTTCGTGAATGGTGAAATTTTTATTTTTTAGCGTTTGTACAATAAATAGTAACAAGTCTGAAATTCTATTCGCAATTACATATTTTACTTCTTCATCTCGTCCAAAATTAATAACTTGTCCCACTTTCCCCTTTTGATCCGGGTCAACATCTATTGCTATATTGTTACCGCCATAATCTTTACTAATAGGTATCCAATTGTGATTCACATATCTTTCCTTAATACATTCTGCTGGTATTGAAAATGCATCAAAATTCAAAAAATCATCCTCTTCAATTCTTTTCCATATTCTCCACTCATCCAAAACTTGATTTAATGAAAGAAATGGCAAACCAAAAAACAACCCTGGTCCTGATTTATCCTCACCGTTATGTACAAGATAAAGATTACGTAATTCATCTGGAAACGCAATTCCCATTTCATTTTCAGCATCTTGAATTTCTTCTATTGTTGCAGGTGCATTCAAAAACGGTTGAAAGTAATTTTTCAATTCAACTTCCAACTCTTTTAAAATAGTATGATTCATTTTCTGCACTCCCCTTGTATTCCATAATAAAAAAGCGCTATCACTTACATTAATTGTAATTAACAGCGCCTTTTTTCGCAATGACATTAATTTAATCATATTGCATACAAACGAACAGTTTTATCCTTGTACAAACCAAAAGCAGCAGCGTTTTCACATTTCAACAACTAGACTCATATCCTAATTTCAGATTGTGTGAAAATATAAGAAAGGCAGGTAATACAAATGACTTCTAATATCGACTACACTTCCCCCTCAACTAATTTCACTTATGATGTAAGTAAAAGTAATTTTTTTAAGAAAGATGCCCAAAATTATATAAACGTACTTGGCATAAAACAATTAAATACTTTAGAAAACACTTCTTTATTAGATATCTATTTAAGTACAGGAAATGTTGTAGAGCCACATATTCATCAAAATGCAGCTGAACTTGTTTACTGTATTTCAGGATCTGCTGTTGTTTCTTTACTTAATCCTTTTACAAACCAAATATTAAACTTACCGATAAAACCAGGGCAAGTTGCCAACATTCCACAAGCGTGGTGGCATTATGAAATTGCTACAGCAGATGGTACTCATTTATTAGCTATTTTCGATGCCCCAACCCCAGAAGTTATTTTTGGTTCTGATATTTTAAGATTAACTCCCGCTAATATGATGGCTCATACTTATTGTCTCGATGAGCAACAATGGAAACAAGCGGTATCCCCTATTCAATCCACTACAGTAATTGGTCCCCCAGCAAACTGTAATCAAAACCGCGAAATGATAAATCAGCCAACTCAGCTCCCTATTCAACAACAAAATCTATACTACCATGATTCTTATTATTACCCTCTTTATTGGGGGTATTAATTTATATCATTAAAAGACAATTATTTATCTCCTCGAAAAATACGTGGGAGATTTTTTTATTGTATATCCTCCATTCCTATTTTTATCGTAACAATTAATAGAGTACATACATATAATATTTATATATTTAATTGGAGGTGATAGTACTATGAGTAATTATAACTATCGAAAAAACTACTCTCATAATAAAAATAGTAGTTCATCAGCATCCTCTCAGTCTTCGAATTCTCAATCTTCCAATTCCCAATCTCAAAGAGATTTAGCAGAACAAGGCTATGTAAAGAAAAAAGGATGTAACTGTAATAAAAACAAATAGTTTATTTCGAATGTAAACAATAATATTTCAACGCTCACGATAAATAACTTACTTCCCTTGTATACAAGTTTATTTTATGGATGAATTCTATTTTTAATAGAATTCATCTTTTTTGTTTATAGGTCATTTTTCAAAGCATTTAACTTAATGCATAAACAATAGAGTATAAATTTTGTTTTTTCTTTCATACCAACTTAACAAAGAATGATTTCTCAATTGATTTATCACCTATCTTCCCATAAAATATAGCCCTTCCTAATATAATTAGGAAGGGCTATATACAAATGCCAGTTCAAATTTCAAACAGACATTATGACAAACTAGACGATATTAATACCTGCACTTACAAATCCAGCTACTGCAGCTATTGGACTTGCTGCTGTTAACGAAACATATAACAGTATTTTATCCCCAGCTGCTACTGGAATAGCTTCAGCTATGATCCCTGATGCTGTAGAACCAATCGCTATTGCGGCAAATGCTGGTGTTAATAATAGAGGTGCGCCTTGTACTGTAAACGTATTACTTGCTGGAGGTGCAGTTAATATTTGTATCTGCACTTGAACAGGTGATAATGGAGCTAATGCAGCTGTTGCACTAAAGAAACCTGCTAATGACGTAATAGTTCCTGCGCGTGGTGCTACAAATGCATAATCACCTATACCTAATGCTAATGTGATACTTGTTCCACCAGTTAAAGCTACACCAGGCTGACTAAATCCAAATCCAAGAAGAGTTCCTGTATTAGCTATTAACGCGTTAACTAACGCAGATGGTGTTGTACCTGAAGCAAATGGAATAATAGCTCCGCCACCAGTTGCTCCTGTTAAGCCTGTTGCTCCTGTTACTCCTGTTGCTCCTGTTGGACCTGTTGGACCTGTTGCTCCTGTTGCTCCTGTTGGACCTGTCGCTCCTGTTAAGCCTGTTGCTCCTGTTACTCCTGTTGCTCCCGTTGGGCCTGTTGCTCCTGTTACTCCTGTTGCTCCACCAGTACCTGCTGGACCTGTCGCTCCTGTTGGGCCTGTTGGACCTGTTGCTCCTGTTGCTCCCGTTGGACCTGCTCCGGTTCCTGCTGGACCTGTTGGACCTGTTGGACCTGTTGGACCTGTTGGACCTGTTGGACCTGTCGCCCCTGGAGTAGCATTGATTAATTGAATTAATAAATTAAAAAGAAGTTGTAAAGTTGCAGAATCAACATTTGAGTTGCAGGATATAGGGATAAGATCTAAAGCGAAGAAGAATTGTGCAAGGGCGCTATAAAATTGTTGCAATAATGTTGACAATTGTCCTAAATTAGGTGCTGGAGATTGTAATAAAACTATAATACTTTGAGTTAATTGTTTCAAAAAATTAACTTCTGGAGAAGGTAATAAGGAATTTAAGAAAATTAAAAATTGATTAAATAAATCGAGTAACACTAATCTGTTTGCATTACTTGGATTTGCAAAAAATGCTGAAATAGCTGATACTAATGAGTTTAGTAAAGTAATTAATTGACTTAATTGTTCCCTAGTAATAGGAACTGACTGTGGATTTTTACAACAATCTGCTGAAAAAACAATCGGATTGCAGTTATTATGATCAAAACAATCATTATGTTTCATTTATTTCCTCCTTACTTTTCTTATAGTTGAGTGTTTTCCTATTCTAAGTACTATAAAAGATGCGATTGAAAAAAGTAGTTGAGTTATATGTTTCTCTTAAAATAGGAAACATGAATGATAATCAAACTTGAAAACGTTATTTAATTATGTTCATGACTCACATATTAATTATATGTTTTTAATAATTGACTGCTTAGATTAAACACCTAAACTTAAGAGTTTATTTTATTTTTCCACGTTTATCTCTTAGAGCCAAAGACACATTTTAAGTTGAATACAAAACTCGAATTTACGATTAATATACATTCCGCAAGTAACAACATCATTTTTTCATATAAGTAAAGAACATTTCTTTACTAAAATTGGGCTCACCTTATAAAAGGGAAGCCGTTTCTATTATAAAAAACTCTCATACAATATAGTGGACAAGTTATTTTATACTTCGTTCTAATAAAATATTGTAAGGAGTGAGAATTAATTGCCAATCATCCAACCATTTATGGCATCTAGAAGATTTACATCTACACTAGGAGCTGGAACAGGAACAGGTGCAGCTTTTGCAATTGCTGCTACAACTTGTTTAAACGATGCTGGTACTACTGCAACTGCTTTTCCGACTTTTACGTATTACAACTTTTATGTAAACGGCATTCTTCAACCTAGTGTGAACTCCAGTATTACTACTGGACCTACTGGTGCTATTACAATTCCTGGCGGAGATGCATTAGACGGCGGAATTCCAATTACAATCGAATTTATCGTCACTTAGTTTATCTACTTTAATGTAGAACAAAAAGACAGATTCTTTTTATTTAAGAATCTGTCTTTTTTAATTAATAATGATGAATTGCAAAATAATTGAAGAACCTTGCGTTGGTGGTTGATTATCCAATAAAGTTAGCTGACCATTACTAACCTGATATAATGGTTGTGGTTGAAGTATTCCATTAATAAACAAATTAATATAGGAAACCTCATCAGGAGGTAATATGTGTGTTGTACCATATTGAGCTATCCCATCTGAATCTGTATATATAAGTTTTTCTCCATCTGAAAAAGTGTAAAATAATAAATTAGTTGTTGTTATTGGTCCAATAACTCCAGTTGGACCCGTTGCCCCTGTTAAACCAGTCGCACCTGTTAAACCGGTCGGGCCTGTTACTCCCGGTGATCCTGTTAAACCAGTTGGACCTGTTACTCCTGTTACTCCCGGTGATCCTGTTAAACCAGTTGGACCTGTTACTCCCGGTGATCCCGTTAAACCGGTCGGGCCTGTTACTCCCGGTGATCCCGTTAAACCAGTTGGACCTGTTACTCCCGGTGATCCCGTTAAACCGGTCGGGCCTGTTACTCCCGGTGATCCCGTTAAACCGGTCGGGCCTGTTACTCCCGTTAAACCAGTTGGACCCGTCGGACCGGTCATTCCCGTTGGGCCCGTTGGAATATAAATTGGGGGAAGAACTGGAAACGTAGGTCCAATGTTTTCAGGTTCTATCATAGCTTTATTTATTGATAATTTATTTTCTCGCTTCACTTTAATACCTCGTTCCACATTTTTGTTTACTACTTAACAAAATAATACATCTATCATTTTAGAAGAATTTCATAACTACTTTTTTCATTCTCAAATGATTTTTACATATAGTAAACTTTTTACCGTTGCTATAACTAGTAGTATTAATATAATAAAATGATAGTTCCATTTCAAAATACTAAATCGGTTACATTCTAATTTAAAAATGAGGTGATTTATATTCAAGATAAGAATGAAAAAATGAAAAAAGAACTATTATCACTGGCTCTTGAAATTATTCTTCCATACAGACTGACAGGTCCTACTGGGCCCACAGGTAATACCGGTCCTACAGGCATTACTGGACCCATTATTACAATAGACTCTATGTTCGCTAATAATACATTAGGTGGTCCCATCTCAGTCATATTAGGTGGAACTAATATTCCACTTTCTAATAACCAAAGTCTCGGTAATTTTACAGTGAACGCTACAAATGATATATATACAATTCCTGTTACTGGAAGATATTATTTAACCTATCAAATTAATACAACAACTTCTCTACTTGCTGGTACAAGGCTACTATTAAACTCTTCGACTCCACTTCCCGGATCTATTTTTTCACCCGCAATATCAACTTCAAACTATAATAATAATTTAATAACCAATTTAATTGCTGGTAATACAATTTCCCTTCAAATATTCGGCGTATTATCCATAGTTAATTTAGTTGGAGGTGGTTCAACAGGTGCCTCTTTAACAATTATACGAATCGATTAATAAATGATTCATTCTTTTTTATAATAAACATTCTTAGCTGCTAAAGTAGTAACTATTACGTCATTCCTAAAGCTAATAATATTTCAATAATTTCACGACAGTGATTAAGCAATAAAAACAATTTGTACTATACTCATAGTAATAACCATCTATACTAAATTTTCCGTATATACATTATCAATTTACACTTCTCCCTGCCAATGTTACATTGAATAAGAAGACAGTTTCCCAAAATGCGAACCATCTCAAAACGTATTTGAGAAACATACTCCAATCCTATACGCGAAAGCAATACTATGTCGACACTCAAACGAGTGTCTTTTTTTATGAATTTTAAAAAATAAAACCATCTCTTATAGATGGTTTATCAACACACATTTCTTTATATTCTTGATGCAATTGTAAGTTTATGCAGCTGGATAATAAATGGTCATACTTAACCGAGTTAGCGTACTTCCGGAATTATGATAAGAGTGCGGTCTATCCGCCTTAAAGCAAATTGCATCTCCGCTATTTAATGTATATTGACAATCATTTATTTCAATTATCAATTCCCCTTCAAACACCGTTATAAATTCTTCGGTCCCTTCTTTATGGCCTTCCGAACTTAATTTTCCTTCTGTTTCAATTTCAACCGTATAGATTTCAAAGTTCCTATCATCTTGAAAAGGAAAAGAAGGATACACTTTATATCTCCCATTGTCTTCTGATAATACTTGAACATCATTTCGTAAAACAACTTTCGTATCTGGTTGCGGATTATTGATTAAAGAAGTAAAAGACACTTTCAAACCATTAGCAATTTTCCATATCGTTGTTAATGTTGGACTTGACTCCCCTCGTTCAATTTGTCCAATCATCGTTTTACTCACACCCGTTAATTGCGAGACCTTTTCCAAACTCATTTTTTCTTTCTCTCGTATTGTTTTTAAATTTTTCGCCAAAATAAGTTGAATTTCTTCCATAAGAAACACCCCTACACTATATACAATATAACGACCGTTATGTATAATAAAGAGCACACGTTATATTGTTCTTTTCGGTCATTATAACATACACAAATAATTAGGGGGTTTTGAAATGCCGATATTTTCTTTTTTGTTATTTGTTTTTATTAGTAGCTTCACACCCGGTCCTAACAATTTTTTAGCTATGACATATGCTAATCAACATGGTTTAAAAAGGAGTATGCAATTTTGCTTCGGAGTAGCTTTCGGGTTTTTCATCCTCACTTCCTTATGTAGTTTCTTTAATATTGTACTAATTAATATCCTACCCATAATCGAATTTCCTTTAAAAATTTTAGGTGTAGCATATATGCTATATTTAGCTTTTAAAATACTTACTAGTAAAACTAGTACAGATCCCGATGAAAAACATAATAAAAACTTATTTACAGTGGGGATTTTTCTTCAGTTTGTTAACCCTAAAGGGATACTATTCGGCCTGACTGTAGTGTCTACTTTTATTCTCCCTTACTATAATTCATATTCAAGTTTTCTACTCTTCTCATTATTTCTAGGTGTAGTCGGGTTAATGAGTACATTTAGTTGGAGCTTATTTGGTTCCATGTTCCAAAAACTTTTATTAAAACATACTAAATCTTTTAACATCATTATGGCCGTTTTATTAGTTTTCAGTGCTTTTTCAATTGTAATCAATTAAATTCAAACTCTGTATTCCATTTCTGTTTAAAAGTATGTTTTACAAATATAGCTGATATACTCAATGAACCTCCCGCATACATGCATTACTTATTAAGTTTTAAGGCGGTAATCTTATATATCCAATCTTATTTATACGAGATAAAATAAAAAAGAGGATTACTCATTGTAAGTAATCCTCTTTTTTTGACTATTGATTTTTAAACATTCTGTTCCACTAAACTCAAATCTTTACTTAACTTCATACCACCAGCCTTTACGATCAAGGTAATCCGTCATACCTTTAAGTTGCGCATCTGAAGTTGGTTCAGAGATAAAATATGTTAGACCGTCAGATTGTAAGATGAAGTTAGCTGTCATTTTTAGGGACGTTAATGCTCCCATTACATCAGGTGTTTCATATGGTGAAAAAGCT
The DNA here is from genome assembly GCF_040459695.1 of Bacillus cereus group sp. RP37. Lineage (NCBI taxonomy): Bacteria > Bacillati > Bacillota > Bacilli > Caryophanales > Bacillaceae > Bacillus > Bacillus cereus group sp. RP37. Next base: position 3,057,213 of record NZ_JARVHP010000001.1, read on the forward strand.
CCTGATTGAATGATATTTTTTTGGGATGGCGGAGTTGTCCCAGCAGATTGCCCAGTTAATGCATAAACAATTGAATTTGCAATCTTATCTGGATTCCATTTTGACATATCTGCTTCATTATCGATAAATCCAAGTTCAATTAAAATTGCAGGTGCTTTCGTATTCGCTAATACATAAAGGTCTTTTCGCTCCTTCGCGCCACGATTTGACCAGCCAATATCTTTTGAAAGTTGCGCTGCTATCTTTGCTGATAAAGCTTGTTGATCATAGTAAAGTACTTCAACACCATTCGCTTTCGTATCATATGAGTTTAAGTGAAATGAAACTACTAAGTCTACATCATGTGAGTTTGTTTTCGATACTATGTTATTTAAATTTTGTGCCTGCGTTGTCCCTACCTCATCAGTATCATCATAAACTGTATGCCCTAATGCTCTTAATTTAGCGACAACCGCATCCTTAACTTGGCGATCCATAATGTGTTCTTTCCGATTTCCATAATTCGCACCCTGCACAATACTATTGTGCCCTCCATGTAAACTATATCTAGCCATTGTTCAACATCCCCTTTTTTTATTACTATATTCAAAGCTCGTCTTATTGTCCGGTCAAATATCCAGTACATCTCCAGCAAACAAAAATTAGGGCACTAGTTTAATTTTTAATTCTAAATAATATATTTTCTAAAACAAAGAACTCATAAATAAAACCACAGCTAATATTTTAAGTTGCGGCATTAACCTATTTATTTCAAAATCTTTTTATTATAATACAAAAAATACGCTATAATATAAGTTATTGTTCTTTAGGAGGGGTTTAATGGCTGATAAGTATAAATTTTTGATTCTCATTGTTACAGCATTTTTTTCTTTCTTTTCCTTAATAAAAGATTTCCGCAACACTTCAAAAAGTTTCTTTTGGGGAAGCTTTGCAATCTTAACAAGCTTTATATTATTATTAACTCACGCTTTAGAGTTAACTCCAATACTGCTCTATTCGGCACAGATTGCTCTTGAGATTATTACAATACCACGTAAATTAATTCTTCCATCTGTCACTGAAGTTGCTAGTATTTGTTAACAATTCGTGTATCTAAAAAATTGCAAGTCTATATTTCTAATTATCTTTATAAATATAAAAATGCGGTTTCTCCTTTCTAGAGAAACCGCACTATATTATATTTTAAACTGACTCGTATACAAATCAAAGTTGTATCCTCACATTTACGATTAGTTATTTCACTATTATATTCCTAATAAACTCCAAACACCTTATCTCTTTCTACGCTTCTTCTGCCTCCTTTATTTCTCCTTGCTTAACTAGTTTTTCAAGGTATAAACGTACTAGCTTATAAACACTCTCTTTTCGCTGTTTTTCCTGATCTTCTTGATTTTTCATCCGGACGCACCATGTTTTGTAGTTTTTCAGCTCCTTCACCACAAGTCTACGCATCTCCTTTTCATCGATGTCTTCAAAAAATGAAAATTGATTCATGCGATACGGCCCCGTTCGATCTACTTACTTATAAATGGATTACTTTATTGAGTTTCCATAAAATAGTAATTAATATATAATTAAACTATTCAAATCTTAGGTGGTGATACAAATGACTGAAACAATCCGAATCGCTCTTTTCACACTTGTAGGAATAAGTGCCATATTTTCTGTAATTAAAGAATTGCAAAAACCAGAAAAAAGAAAGTTTTGGATTACCTTCGAAACTTTAATTCTCATTGGGGCAGCCTGGATGTTAATAGGACTTCTCATGTAACCTACATAATTAGTACACCCCCTTAAATGAAAATCAATATTTTGTCAATAATGTAAGTAACATTAGATTTTCTCCTTGTTCCTCCTTGGAGAACCGAGTAGCTAGCTTTTTTATTTATAATAAAGATAGGACCTTGTTTTCGTATAAAGATTATTTTATTCCAATTTTAAACTATTCATCCTCCTTCCTTTAACCCCCGGTTGCTATTGAGATATTATTCGCGTATGATTTAAGATAAGCATTTCACTTTATCGTTTTAAAGAAAGGAGAGTACCAAAATCATGAAGAAAAAATCAATGAATTTTTTATCAAATGGATATGGGTACTCGACTGCTGTTTTTTTCTAAAATCATTTTTATAGGATGAAGTGTGTCTAAAAATGATATAGAAGAAACCGCAGTTATTTTTTATGATGAGGTGAAATATATGAGAAACGGAATAATCACCAGAAAAAATCCAACAAATATGCTAGAACCAGTAGGAAACTATACACATATTACTAAAGTCCCTAGAAACGCAGAGTTATTTGTGTCATCAGGACAGATCGGGATGAATCAGGACGGTCAATTCCCAGAAAGTATGAATGAACAAATCAGTAACACTTTTAAAAATGTAAGTAAAGTCTTAGATTCTGAAAAATTAACTGCTGCGAACATTATAAAAGTGAATATATGGGCAACAGAAAAAATTGATTGGGAACACATGGATTTGGAATGGGAACAATTATTTAATACTGAATACCCAGCAATGACAATTGGATATATTTCAGAATTAGGATTACCAGAAATTAAAATTGAAATAGAAATATGGGCAGCTAAACCCTAATATAAATACACACTTCATTCCATTTGGAGAGCAGTTAGCTTTTGCTAGCTGTTCTTTTGTTATTCATCGTCACATTATGATGCAATGGTCATATATTATCTCGAAGTAAAAAACCTAATTTTCTTTTTCATACCTCACTTTTCCCTTAAAGAGCACTTTTTACAGGCGCTCTTTTTAGGTTGTTTTGAATAAAATTTAATATCCCTTCAATAATATAGATAGGCGATGGCCATAACTCATTTAGTGATGTCCCTAATCTTTCTCCTTTCCCCCTTTTAGAGAACCAGCCGAAAAGTTGCTGTTCTTTTATTTGCAACCCTGTTAGACAAGCTTTCATATAATGTAGTCATTCCTTTCTTAAAAATTAAGCTCATCACTTGAGTAATAAAAATAGGATTAAACCCTATAACCTTTTCAGAAATCATCCATATTTTATTTCTGAAAAAGTGCTTTGTTTATGACAACATGAAATTTTTATTAACTTTGATCGTATTTTTTGATCTATTATCTATGCATTCAAACATTTATATACTTTTTTAATACCTATCTCAATTGTTTTGGCTATTTTTGCTCCAAAAGGTACATCGAAAAAAGTCGCTGTAGCTAGTTTGATAATTGCATATTTGGCCTATTTTTTATAATTGGTTGGGGAATAGCAGAATCAAAACTAAACTAATCCCTTTTCTCTCAAATAAGGATTTTGTTAAAAACTTACATGAATATTTTTTTCGTTATATAATTAAATTATCAATATATCAGGAGTGCTAATAATGCTAAAAACAATAATGATTTTGTTATACATCTGTTTCGGAATTAGTGCAGTTTTTAGATTAATAAAGGAATTTCGAAAACCACAGAAAAAACAGTTCTTGATTTTAGTTGATTCTCTAATTTTGATAGGAACTATATTTTTAATGGCTAGTTTCTTTATCTAAATTACATAAAGAGAACTCCCAGTTAGTGAAGCAGTTAGCAAAAGCCAACTGCTTTGTAATTAATATAACTATTTTGTTTAAATTCACCTCAATTCATACCATTTTTTCTTAATATTCAAATTAGAAACTGTATAATATAATTAAACTATTTGTATGAGAGGTGATTATTATGAACTGGAAACAAAAATACAATCCAAAGTATCTCTTTTACCGTATGTATAGTTATATTTATAAAGCCCTTGATGATATATCATGGTCCCTATAATAATTTAGATTGTTATGAGTACACATTTTCTGTGTGCTCTTTTCACATTTCTATAAAATAACGCCTTCATTTCAAAATTATATTGTTTTAAATTATCTATTCTACTTCTCTTCTCTTGTTCATATGCCAAGTACTTTATTCATAAACTAAAAATAATTGACATAACTGAATGGAGGCTAACAATGTCTTTTGCAAATATTATTAAATACAGGCGCGTTCCCCACTTCAATTCTAACTTCCCTTTAATTTTATTTTGGAGCCAGAAAAGTGGTTGTACTTCTCTTGCACATTGGTTTTTTTATCAAATTAATTTATTTAAGCAAGCCATAAAATACGATTCTTTCATCCATAATTACGAAAATGAAATATACAAAAACTCCTCAGATTACTTTATTGAATTAGCTGCAGCTTTATATTCAAAAGAAAAGGATACCTATAAGTTAGTAAGAAACCCGTATACAAGAGCTGTAAGTTCATTCTTCTCATTAATCGCTCCTCCATACATAGAAAACCCAGCATGGGAGCCCGTTCGGGGTTTTTATTATGGTAACAGCATTTGTAGTAAGCCTATTTCATTTAAAATCTATCTCTATTACTTAAAATCACAAATGACTGATTTAGAACAAGTAGATCCACATTTGACACCACAGTATGTACCCGGCGAAGAAGCGTTTGTTACAAATTATATCTACCTTGAAAATTTCTCTACCGAAATTGTACATCTAGAACAAACATATCAATTCAAAACTTCTCCTTTACACATACTAACCAAATCATGGCATCATCAGAAGGACAGGGCGATTTTTAGAGGTAATTTTGCAGACGCTGATATTACCGATCCTTTATTCCCACGCCTCCCAACATACGATAGTTTTTATGATCATGAAACTATCCAATTAGTACAAGATATTTTTAATAAAGATTTCAGCACTTACAAATATCCATTAACTCCTTTAAAAAATAAGTGATTTTCTAATTACAGTTTCCTATATTATAGAGAAACTTAAATTCACCTATTTAAGTTTCCTCATAAAACTCTCGTAGTAAGTTGGGACACTGAAAGCAGTGTCTTTTTTTTATAAAACTCAAATTGCATTATCTATTGATTTTTTAAAATGTATAGTAAAATTGTCGTTAAGATTGCCGTTATTCGTTCTATTTGTTCCACTGCCGTTATATAATCAAAGTGCAATTATTTCACTATTATATACAAATAAAAAGCACTTATAACGAGCGCTTTTTTACACGTTATTAGTCAAACTGTAAACCTGGATAATTGTACTAGATACAAAAACTTCAAGTTCCAAACGATTAGTCTCAATTGATGAAAAATAATTGAAACATTATAAAAACATAAAATTATAATAAACACTGATAAATTAAGACTTGGTCAAACGTATACGGATTGTGATTTAGTTGTTAGTACCAAAAAAGGTAAATGCGTTTGTCGCGGTGGATTTCAAGATATTTTTATGGCTTATTTAATAAAATATAAATTTTTAAAAAGTCGATTTCATGGTTTACGTCATACTCATGCAACACTACTTTTGAAACAAAGTGTACATCCAAAGATTGTAAGTGAACAGTTGGGTCATAAAGACGTTTTCATAATCTTACATCACTAGTCGCAAGTTTTACCTAAGACACAAGAAGACGCAGTTAAAACATTTAGTGAATGACTATTTGGATAGTAATGTTTGCAAATATAAAAATGCGGTTTCTCCTTCCTAGAGAAACCGCACCATATCAAAGTTCTTATTATATTTTAAACTGACTCGTATACAGATCAAAGTAAAATCCTCTATCTTCCATAAGAGATTCATGATTCCCTCTTTCCATAATACTTCCATCTTTAATAACAAGAATTTGATCTGCTTTTTCAATCGTTTTCAGTCGATGAGCGATTACAAAACTTGTTCGACCTCTCATTAAATTGTTCAGTCCTTCTTGAATTTGTAATTCTGTTCTCGTATCAATATTAGATGTCGCTTCGTCGAGAATTAATATATCTGCATCCGCTAAAATTGCCCTTGCAATCGCAAGAAGTTGTTTCTGTCCTTGACTTAAATTCGATCCTTCTGAAGCAATTTTTGTTTCATATTGATTCGGTAAATGCTTTATGAAAGAATGTGCAGATGCTGCCTTAGCTGCATTAATTACTTCTTCATCACTAGCATCTAATCGACCATAACGGATATTATCCATAATCGTCCCAGCAAATAAATACGTATCTTGTAAAACTACTCCTATTTTACTTCGCAACGAATTAATATCATAATCTTTAATATTTTTTCCATCGATATGAATTTGCCCTTGCTGTATATCGTAAAAGCGCGTTAGCAAGTTAATGATTGTGGTTTTGCCCGATCCGGTTGGACCAACTAAAGCAACTGTCTCCCCTGGCTGTGCCTTAAGACTCACTTCTTTTAAAATCGTTTTATTTTCCTCATATCCAAATGAAACATTCTCGAGTGCAACATGCCCTTGTAAATTTTGTACAATGAATGCATCTTTTTTATTTTGGATTTCCGGTACTTCATCCATAATTTCAAAGACACGTTCTCCACCAGCAACTGCCGCTTGAATCGTATTCATTAAAGTTGCGAATTGACTGAGTGGTCTTGAGAATTGACGAGAATAATTAATAAAAGCTGCAATGACACCTACTGTTGTCATTCCATTTAAAACCATTACTGATCCAGTCCCAATTACAAGTCCCATACCTAAGTTGTTAATAAAATTCATACTCGGAAAAATAAAAGCTGAAAATGTATCCGCCTTCGTTGCTGAAACTCTTAGTTGTTCATTAATTTTATTGAAATTTTGTACGGTTTCTTTTTCTTTCCCGTATAACGTTGTAACATCCGCTCCTGTTATAGCTTCCTCAATAAATCCATTTAATTCTCCTAAATCTTTTTGACGCTTTGCAAAGTTTTTACCACTATAAGCAACTAGTTTTTTTGTAACAAAAAACATAATAGGTACTGTAATTAAAGTAACAATCGCTAAAACCCAATCTAATGCGAACATCGCAATCGTTACACCTATAAAGGTTAATGCTGATGAAATAATTTGTACAACACTTTGTGTCAATGCTTGATTCAAATTATCTATATCATTTGTCACACGACTCATTAAATCCCCTTGAGAACGTACATCAAAGAACCGTAAAGAAAGCGTTTGGATTTTCTCAAAGATATCTTGTCGTATTTTTTGTATCGTTTTTAATGCAACGTTAACCATGACAAATGTTTGTAACCATGTTAACAATACCGTTACACCGTAAATCGCAATAAGTAACAAGCACATTCTCGCCGTACCGCTTAAATCTTTCGGTACAATATATTGATCTATAATTACTCCCATTAAATACGGACCTAATAGCCCAAGTAACGTCGTAACAAATACTAAAAATATAACGAACGTAAGAGCAGCCTTTTGATACCCCATATAGTTCCATACTCGCATTACAGTTCCTTTCGTATTTTTAGCTTTACCCATCTTAGGCGCGTTACGTCCACCTTTATTAGCAAATTGTCCTTGAAAATTACGCATGTTCTTTCCCACCTTCTTTATGTAAATTACCACCTTGGGAAAGATAGATTTCTTGATATACCTCACATTGTTCTAACAGTTCTTCATGTGTACCATCACCAACTAATTCACCGTTATCTAAAACGAGAATTTTATCAGCATCTATTATTGATGAGATTTTAGAGGCAATTAATAATGTCGTTGTTCCTTTATATTCTTTTCTTAATGCCGATTGAATGTTAGATTCTGATTTAGCATCAACTGCTGATGTAGAATCATCTAATACAAGAATAGATGGCTTTCTCACAAGTGCTCTTGCAATTGATACACGTTGTTTTTGTCCACCTGATAAATTCGTTGCACCTTGTGTTAAATGATATTGATAAGAATCTTCCAGCTTGTTAATAAACTCCGTTGCACAAGCTGATGAAGCCGCTACTTCCAGTTCGTCACTTGTTGCATCTTCTTTACCATAACGCAGGTTCTCTTCTATACTACCTGAAAACAACAATGCCTTTTGAGGTACAAAACCTATTGAACCACGAAGTTTTTGTAAATCGTATGCCTTAACATTTATTCCATCAATGCATATTTCACCTTGATCAACATCGTATAAACGCGGTAACAGTTTTGCTAAAGTAGATTTACCACTTCCTGTAGAACCGATAATCCCTACTTTTTCACCTTTACATATGCGAAATGAAATATCTTTTAAAACATATTCATTATTTTTCGTGTAACTATAACTAACATTTTTAAAGTCAATATGCCCCTCAATTTGCTTAGGTACAAGCGCATTTGTTTCGTTCATAATATCAACCTCAGTATTTAAAACTTGCTGTACACGATCCGCAGACGGAAATGCTCGCGCGATTTGCATAAATACCATACTTATAGACATAAGTGACATTAATATAATGTTCAAATAGTTTATAAACGCTAATATAGCTCCTACTTGAAGAGTTCCATTGAATACTTTTTCTCCACCAATCCATAATGTTGCGACGATTCCTCCACTTACAACTAACATAATGATTGGCATCATTAAGGAAATAAGCTGCACCGCTCGAATATTTATCTTCGTTAAATTTGTATTAACATTTCCAAACTGAGTGATCTCATATTTTTGTCTTACATACGCTTTAATAACACGTACACCAGATAAATTTTCTTGTAACTTTGTATTCACTTTATCTAATGCTTCTTGCACCCTTTTGAACGTCCCACTGGCTTTACTTGCAATAAATATAATGGCAAGTAATAAAATTGGAACGACTACGAGTAATATAGGAAATAACTCACGCGCTGTTACAAAAACAATGATTATACTTCCGATAAATAACAAAGGACCACGAACAAGAACACGTAATGTCATCGTCATCGCCGATTGAATAGAAGTAACATCATTTGTCACAATCGTTAATAATTTCCCAGTTCCAAATGAATCACGATTTTCACTAGAAAATGTTTCTATTTTCGCAAATACATTTTTTCGTATGTCTGTAGCGAAATTCACAGCTGCTTTTGTAGAATACATCATACACCCAAGTCCTCCAACTAAACCAAGTGCTGCTGCTCCTATCATTAGAAGCCCCATTTTTATTACATAATTCATATCTCGATTCGCTATCCCAACATCAATAATATGTTGCATAATAGTCGGTTGAATTAAGTCCATCGCAACCTCAAGTACCATAAAAAGCGGTCCAATAATAGCGAAGAACATGTATGGTTTTAAATACTGTAATAACTTACGAAATGATTTCATACATAATCTCCTTTTCCTATGAAATTACCAATTAATAATTCTTACCCTCCTTACTTAAGCCATATTATTTATGATTTTTTTATTACTTCTATTATATTATGCAAATTAATATTTAACATTATTAAATGATAAGCATTAATGACTTCTCGGTCAATAAATGTGCTTTGTATTACACAAATAGAAAAACCGTATTCTTAAATAGAAAGAATACGGTTTTTTTATCTATATGTGTTAAACTACAAAATTTAATCTTAAATTCATTATTATCAGGTGAACTTCACATGTACAAACCTATTTTAATAGTGTTTATACTTATGTCTCCATCAAAAACATCTATATAAACATTTAAAACTCCGTTAATACTGGGAATTTATACCCTTTAAAATCTAATTCTTTATTACTTCGAACCATTAAATACTTACTAGACTGTAATTCAGTAAACTGTACATCCTCAATCCCTAATTGATCTGGAGAGAAGTAAAATTCAATTTCTGTAAATCTTTCAGAGATTTCCCCGCATATTTCATCTAAAACTGGAATTACTGGTGCAAACACTCCATATAATTTCAACTTTTCATTATCTACTTCATACACAATTAGAGCATCTAGTTTCTCTGAATAATACAGTTTCTCATTCCATTTCGCGTCATACATATTTAAGTAAAATGAGGACTGGAAGTTTATAGTTGCAAATTTATTTGAAAGCCTTTGGCTACTATCGATCGTTTCATGTATTAACTGTCTATTCTCTTCATCAGAGTAATCTAATTTTCTAAGCAGAGAATCGTTATTATTATTTTTATCGTATGGTATACTCATCAGATATTCCTGTACAACTTTAAATCCAAATGATGCATATAATTCAGGGTTTTCAGTAAACAACATTGTACAATCACATTGTTTATCGATTTCCACTATCACCTTTTCCAATAAATGTGTCATTAGCCCTTGTCTACGAAAATCTGGATGCGTCATTACCGATTGAATACCCTTTGCGTTTATTCTTTCACCATTGATTAGCAATGGTAGCGAAAATACCGCAACATTTGCAATCACTTTATCTTCTTGTAAAAATGATAAAGCTTTATATGTATCATCCCAATACCCTTTCTCCGAAAAATCATTCAATGTTTGACTTGTAATTCCAAACACTTCTTCAAATAAAGGAAATAACTGCTCTCTTTTCGGTTCTTCTATTAGAAGAGTTGCAAATTTTTCAACATTCCCCATGTTGTACCTCCATACGTCAATTCCATTAAATTAGGTATAGTTATATGACCTACTCATAATAGGCCTTACAAATCAATATACTATCATAAAACTTAAAAAAAATGTCTAATTTATTTTATGTTTTGACTATTCGGAAGTAAGTCGAATAAAGCGATATTAAGATTTTTGAATATTAATAAGTTTATTATATAAAAATAGTGCGTTCTACTTCTTTTTTACTAATAGAAATGCACCATTTATAAAAAAATATTTTTTATTATTTTTTTCCTTCTAGTCTCTCCTTTGTATTAATTTCTTCTCCTCTCATTCGTTTTTCAAACGTATTTCTCCAACTAGTAGAAAGTGCATGTACTTCTAAGATCCTTTTTAGCCCTTCCAAATTTTGTTTTTCCTTATGCATGATACGATTAGCAAATGCTACCGTAACACCTTTTGGATCAGACTTCAGTAATTTTAACGTATCAGCAGGTGATACCCATCCTTCTTTTAATACGCGAAAATAAAACCCTGTATATCCTGTTTCTTGAAAATATAGTGGTAACTTTGGAATATTGTATTTCTTAGCTAATTTAAAACAAGGTTGTCTCGGCTGCGTTACTTGTACAATTGCTTCTCCAATTTGAAATGTATCACCAATACAAACATCCTCTTCGCACATATCACTAATTGTTATATTTTCTCCGAATGCTCCATATACAAGGTCTTGATTCAACTCTTTTTCCCAATATCCATAATGTTCTCCCGAATACACACAAACCGCTTTGTCTACTCCACCATGATGAACCAAATCCGCCTGACCATCACCTTTAAATTTTAAAAAAGATAAAAATATAGGCTCCTTTGTTTCCACTTTGTTAATACCTGTTTGAATTAACTTACCTCCGTACATAACTTCTTTAGGCAATCCTATATTTAAAGATAGTACCTCATATACTTTATTCACCTTAATCGCTCCTCTTACTTACCCACAATTTTGCAAAAAATTAATCTATCCTTTCAAACTCTCTGTCTATTTTTTAAAAATGACAAAAGGTCAGAAAATGTAATAGCTGTCAAATATCCTTGCTCCAATACTTATCTATCCTTACTTCAAATGCTCTTCAATTCCTCTCTAATAAAATGATTATAAGCTCCACAAAACCATTGTTCAATCCAATTATTTATATAATAATGATAGGTATAACCTATCATTAAACTTGAGGTGATCCCAATCGAATTACGACAACTTGAATATTTTTTAGCTGTTTCAAAAGAATTACATTTCACAAAAGCAGCTGAGAGATTAAATATTTCACAGCCTTCACTAAGTCAACAAATACGTGCATTAGAACATGAAGTAGGAATGCCTCTTTTCGATCGCATTGGTAAAAAAATATCTTTAACTGACGCAGGAAGGATTTTATTATTACATAGTACAACCATTTTTCATGAAGTCGAACAAGCACGTTCTGCTATTCAAGACTTAAACGGATTACAGCAAGGTTCGTTAACAATAGGATCATTGTTAACCGTCGTGAATTATTTATTACCACCAGCTATTTTAAATTTCAATAGTTTATATCCCAATATAGAACTTTCTGTATTAGGGCTTCGTACAGGAGATATTCGTGAAAAATTATTACAAAACGAACTAGATATCGGCATTACTTTTCTCCCGGTGCACGATAAAGAGATTATTTCTATCCCCCTATACAAAAGTGAACTTACATTAGTCGTACCAACCGGTCATCAATTAACTGAACATGACCATGTATCTATCGCTGAATTACAGAACTACCCTTTAATTCTTTTACCTAAAAATTTCTATTTAACTGAATTAATTACATCTCATTGTCAAAAATTCAACTTTAAACCAAAACCAATTTTAGAAATTAGTACGATGGAATCTTTAATCCAAATGGTCTCAAAAGGAATGGGAATTACAGTATTACCCAAACCGTATATAGACTTTTTACAAAATGAAAATATTCAAGCTATTAAAATAGAAAATCCTACTCCAACTATAGATATAGGACTTATTTATCGCAAAGATAAATATATGTGCGCTGCAACTCGAGAATTCATTAAGCAATTGAAACTAACCGTGCATTCTTTACAAAATTAAACGAACAAAAGAGATTATCCTATGAAGTCGTTTCATAACGACCTAGTAGAATAATCTCTTTTCATAATGAAATAAAGTATTACCTATAAATTTTAGTGTACCTTTTTGGAAATTGGAATATACTTTGTAAAATAAGCCCCGACTAACAATAATACAATTGAAAATAACACTGTCAAAATACCGCCAAAATGAAACCAGTATGCAAACAAATTAAAAATTGTAAGTGAAAAGAAACAAATTGAAGTTAATGCACTCTTCAATCCTTTTATTTCTGCTTTTTTTCTTTTTTGATACGCAATATACATGGAAACGGCTAGAAAAATGATAAGAACAATCGTTAACAAAATTTTTAGCATCGGTAATCCCTCCAGTATAAATAACCCCTTCGTTACTACCATCTTATCCCATTTATCCTTTTGGAATCAATTTATTATTCTCTTCTCTCCAAAAATCAGTATACGTTTTATTTTCGAAGTTTACATTCACCTCTGAAAAAGGAAGACTCCCTCCAACCTCCAACGAGTACCAGTCATTTAACAGCGGTGATCCGAAACAAATGTTCATTGTGCATTCATGTAAATCAAATAATACAGAATGTAAAGTTCCAAACCATTCTTCATAATTATGCACAGACAGCCCGGCTGGATATTCTTTTTCTACTAATCCTTTTAAAGACTCCATACTCACTTGTTCATTTCGATTTAAATGTTCATACAATGTGTGATATCTGTTTGTAGATTGTTCTAATCTCCTATTATTCAATTTTTGAATAGGTAAACTGACCGCATGGTTTGTTGATATTATAAAATCTTGGCTTTCCTCATCAATTGTGATTATTGATTTATATCCGTCAAATATTTCAATACGTGCTGCATCTAAAGGATCCGCTACTATTAGATTAATATTACTAGCAATTGGTATGTCTTCTATTAGTGACTTAGCCTCCTGCACATTTTTGCATTTCTCCAATAATACTCTAATGACCGCAAAACATTGTAAACCACTTACCGCTGGCTTTCTTAAACCCGCAATATTTCCTACCGGTTGGCCACATGCTGAAAATGTAACAGATAATCCATGCTCGTTAACTCCTTCCGTTCGGCCAAAATATTGAGTAGAAAAGCCACTATGTGCATATGCACCTTCAACATGAGTCGAACAAAAGCGCATATCATCTATTACTGGTGACAAATCATAGTTTCTTAATACATAAGTATGCTTTAAATCTGTCTTTTTAGGTAAAACGGCACAATGGCTACAACCTGCTTTTAATAATGTTTGATAGTAATACATCATATTTTCAGATGGAATTTTTAAAACTTCACAAAACCCTTCAATCTCTTCATTAATTCCTGGACAATATTTATGTAATATATTCCTAGATTCTGTCCAATGGTGGTGCGATATTAAGTTTTCTTTCTGTATAAATTGCGGAATGAGATAAGGATGTTGTTTCACAAATTCCCCTTGTTGCTTACCGATTTCATAAGGACTTCCTTTTAACGATGAAAAATACCCCTTTACTTGATACATCTAATTCCCCCTTATTTAATTTATCCATATCGTACCAAATAAACTTTATTCATTCTTGATGTTTTTTACTGTCTTTCAAATCAGATATGGCTGAAATAAAGCAAGCAATTATAAAACAAAAACTAGGAAGCTATAATCAATTTCATCCTTATGCTTTAGAATTACTTGCTATTTATGAAAAAGCGCAAGAAATCCCTCAAAATACCGATCATTTAGAAGGTACATTGAGTATTACATCTAACGAATCATTAGCAGTATATCGTTTACCACAATTATTACGTACTTACAAACAGAAAAATCCGAAAGTAAATATCGTACTTGAAACAAGCACAAATGAACAAGCATTACAAAAATTACGTGAAGGAGAAACAGATGTTGTCTTCATAATTGGAGAAAGTGTAGAACATAATGATTTTATTACGCGTACTTTTAGTAATGAAGCATTTGGATGGATTTTACCTATTCATTCCCCCATACATACTAATCCATTTCATTTATTACAGGACACCCAGTTTATTTTTACTGAACAAAGCTGCGGCTATAGACCGATGGTAGATCGTTTTTTACGTCAAAGCGGGAATATTCCAGAGAAAACATTTGAAACTTCCAACGTTGAAGTCATTAAACAATCCGTTATATGTGAGTTAGGAATTTCAATTCTTCCTTATATCGTCGTACAAGAAAATTGCCAAAAGGAACAAATACGATTTCACCCTATCGAAACTCCAGATGTTATCCAAAGTCATGTAATCTATCATAGATCTAGATGGATTTCACCCGTTTTACAATCGTTTCTTTCCTTACTAGAGGACGACTAAAAAGTGCACAAAAAAAGAGTAACTGCCTAATAAGCACTTACTCTCTTCTACTATTACCTTATTTATTAGTCTGTCCCCCACCTGCAATTAATTGACTACCCGAATATGTACCTTTTTGCATAAACACTTGATTAATTAACTCTTTTTGTTCCACTTCTGACATTACCCCTTTTCCTTCGCCTAAATTCCCGCTTTGTAATTTCCAAATCTTATTGTGATCCGCATCAATTTTTTCATATTTTCCTTGTTTCCATCTCTCTAAAATATCTGCATATGTATTTCCTTGCACAAGATCATTGCTCTTTACAATATCAAGTAAACTTTCAATACGTTCTTGTGTAATAAAAATATAGCCCCACTTTTGATCAGCTTTCGTTTTTTGATGTGCCATTTCATGTAATGCTGTTTGTATGTTCTCATCTGTCCATTTAAAATTTTTATTAAAGCCGCTATTCGGCAATGAATGATTGCCATTTTCCAAAACCTTTGCATCTTCAGCTTTTACATTACTATCAGCTAATACTTCTACTGCCGGAGCGGCTGGTGATGCCTTTTTCGCAACTGGTTTACTATTATTCAAATAATACAGCATACCATACGTTATACCTACACCGATTACCGCCATACCAGCTATAATTCCAATTATTTTAAAGAATGTTTTCATCTTGCTTGTTTCCTCCCGCATATCTCATTTCATATTTTCTATTCCCTAAACCACATATGTATTTCCTCATATTATATTTCTTTCTTTTATAAATTGAAAGATTATTCTGTTAAAAAACACCGTCTTTTTCAAATGCAACTTCACCTCAAAGCATTTCATTTTAATTTTATAAAAATAAATGATAGCCTTATATTTAAAGGAGATGAATAAATATGAGTTTATTACATAACGGTTTAACTTTTTTAAACTTTGATGATACATATTTATTACAAAATAAACTACATTCTTATTCACATGAAGATATTGATTTTACTCATTTAGAACACTCAAATCTATATTGCGAAAATCCCTCTTTAATGCATATAAAAAGGGCATTAAATCGTAGAAAGAAAAAGGGAGTTACTTTTATAGGTTCTGGAAATTATCATTATGTATCTTATTTATTACTAGAAGAAATAGACAAACCTTTTACCCTTATACTATTTGATCATCATACTGATATGAACTTAAAGGAAGCAAATGAACAGACTCTTATTTCCTGCGGATCTTGGGTATCATTTTCTCTTCGAAATAATGGTAATTTAAAGAAAGTAATTATTATCGGACCTTCTTCTCTAACAATTCATTCTAATGATTGTTCATACGTAGAAGTTTTTCCAATTGATATCTCACATGAAGTATCGATACATACAATACTTTCACATATTCATACAGAAACAATATATGTAAGCATTGATAAAGATGTTTTAGATCCAAAAGTCACTATTACAAATTGGGATCAAGGGCATATGAAGCTATCTATACTTTTACAATTTATTCATTCTCTTATTATGAATAAATCTATCTATGGTATTGATATTTGCGGTGAACTCCCAGTTTATCCTTCTCAACTCTTCTTACCTAAATATAAAAATGCTATTCAGAAAAATGAACAAGCAAACTTACAAATTTTAAAAACAATTTATAAAACGAACTTACATATTCAATATGCATAAAAAGAACGAGTACCTTACAGGTACTCGTTCTTTTTATGCGCGATTTTCTTTTAACCACTTCGTAATCGTATCTAATCTCGAAACATCAAAACGTCTGTCTTCACACACATGTAAACTGTTTAAACTTTTCACAATTTCTAATTCATTCGACTTTACACTTTTTGCCTCAATTAATTTACAGTACCCGTCTGTAACGGTATTTAAATTTTCATAATAACGCTGAAGTTGTTTTGATATATGTAAATGCTTTTCAAAGTTTCTTCTTCTTCTCGTCTCATCAGATTCTTTCCGTTCTCTAAGTTCTTCATCATTCGTATATAAATAAAAATATTGATCAGGAAAACCAATTTCTCTATGTATCAGCTTTTCTTTATAAAAGTTTTCTATTGAAGATAATGGCTGATCAAATATTTCAAAATGGAAACACCAATTATAACTAAGTGGTTGATAAATGTCGCCATCAAGTATTACTATTTCATATTGCTCTGACTTCTGCATTGCTATTTTCCAGCGCTCTACTTGTTTTTCAAAATACCATGTTCTATGTTCATTTTTTGGTCTTTCAAATAAAAAATTCACTTCTGGTATAATATAAGCACCATAATTCTTTTCTAACTCACGACACGTTGTGCTCTTACCAACCGCGCTCGCTCCCTCAAACGCTATAATCCCCATAGTTTCTCCCACTTTCATTAACTAAAATCTCGTTGTTTCGCTTTTCTCCCCCATAACTGTCTCCATAAAACAATTGAAGCGATAGAAAGCATGATTGTTGTAATGATACTACCCTCAATTCCGAATGAGCCTCCATGAAAGAGTTCCGATCCGTTTGTTACAGGTCTAAAAATTGGTGTAGAATACATTTCCATTCCACTAACCGCAAAACCGAATACATTATATTGTGCCCAATTCCAAATGGAATGCCATGCGCATATCCCCCAAAGACTACTGTCTTTCAAAACGTAAAAAGCTGCAAATACACCAACTAATATTATATTCGATATCGAAAGAATTGTAATACCTGGATTTAACAAATGAAGAAAACCAAATAAAAAAGAAGTAACAACAATCCCGATCCATATACGGCTTCTAACAGAAAGGACTGGAAATAACCAACCTCGAACAACAATTTCTTCTGTTGCACCTTGTATTAAAAAAGCAACTAAAGACCCCACAATTCCAAGTATAACGGTTGGTGTAATTTGTTGCATTTGTAGTTGTACAATTCCTGTTACTAAAAGTAGCATGACTGGTATTGAAATGAAAACAAAACCTATTAATGCACCTCTCAAATATTTTCTTATCCACTGATTTCTCCAAAATCCAATGGATGAAATTGATCTTTTCTCTACAAATCTAATCCATAAAAAAACAAAAAATATAGCTCCGCCAAATGTCAATATCATCTCAATATCACTATAAATTGCCTTCAATAAAAGTGTTTCTGCTTTCGGTAAAAACAGCATAAATAACATAAACAATTCACCTAAAGATAAAAATACAATTGTAAGTATAACAGCCAATACTGGATGAACTTTTCTTCTTCCCTCTTTGGTTGCTTCAATTATTTTAAATTGTTTATTTTGCAATATTCTCGCCTCCTTAACAAATACTTCAACACTATTCTTATACTATAAATCGTTTTCCTAATACAAATCTCCAATAAAAATGTTCTCAGTTTAGCATAAACCAAAATTAGGAATAATATATAAATAAAAGAGATGTCTTTGTGACTTTTACCATTTTTCCCATCTTATTGCACACTGGTATTACCAGCACTTGCTATTTCCCACCATTTGTTGTAAGATAGTAATTAAGGTCAATTTAACACTATATTTACTTTGCATATTATCAAGTATCAATCAGGAACATTTTGTATGCCTTATTGGTTTTTGATAATATGTGAACTTTTATTTTTCATTCAAATAAGGCCGATCATATTGTAATCTTTTTAAATTTTAGGAGGCATTACCATGACATTAACAGGTAAAGTAAAATGGTTTAACAGCGAAAAAGGTTTCGGTTTCATCGAAGTTGCAGACGGTAACGACGTATTCGTTCACTTCTCAGCTATCACTGGCGACGGCTTCAAATCTCTTGACGAAGGTCAAGAAGTTAGCTTCGAAGTTGAAGACGGTAACCGTGGACCTCAAGCTAAAAACGTTGTAAAGCTATAATTTAAACAATAAAAAGGTTGTTACCAGCTTGGTTAACAACCTTTTTAATATATAACTAAAATTTTTTACATAAAAGGAGTGGTTATATGTATCGCAATCGAAAGAACGATGTAGCAGAAGTACCACCAGAACAAACCCCTGTCTGGGAATGTGAAGCAGAGGATTGTTTAGGATGGATGAGAAAGAACTTTTCATTTGAAGAAGAGCCTAAATGCCCTTTATGTAAAAGTAGCATGAAAAGCGGAGAACGTTTATTACCTAAATTAGGTTAATTTTTACTTAACCCCTCTTATAAAAGAGGGGTTTTTTATTATAAATTTGTATCCTCTACATCCGTTCGAATGATAGAATACAGTAGTGCATCATGTTGCTTATTTCCTTGATGAATATATCCACGTAATAATCCTTCCTTATGAAAGCCTATTTTAGATAACATTTTACAAGAAGTAATATTTTCAGGGTATGTAATAGCTCCAATTCTAAATAAGCCTAAATCTTGAAATCCATAATGAATAATTTCTTGAGCCGCTTCTGAAGCATAGCCATTTCCCCAATAACGAGGATGTAAGTCATATCCAATTTCAGATCGTTTACTCCATAATTGTAAATTATTTAATCCAATTGTACCTATTAAAGTGTTAGTTTCTTTTAATACTATCCCCCATCGTATTGCCTTTTTCTCGAAATAATTTTTTGAAAAAGATTCAATCATACGTGAAGCTTGTCCAAACTCCGTAAAAGAATTCATGCCGTAATAACATGTTACCTCATCCAATGAAAAAATTTCATATATTTTTTGACAATAAGATTGTTCTATTTCAACTAAACGCAAACGTTCTGTTTCTAATATAGGAAATGCCACAGGATCACTCCTTTCTTTCTACTCATTCATTATAGCAGAAAAAATATTTATAATTAGGAAAGTCCTCAATGTCCCATTAATCAAATATTTCTAGAGAAGCCTATCCTCTTAATTCAATACGAACTAAGAGTAACCCTTCTTACTTTTACATGATTAGAAAAATAAAGAGATGATCATAGTAGTTTGATCATCTCTTTATTTTCTATTTATATGCAACTAATGCCCAATGACATGGGGCTGTTTGTCTCCAGTTTACACTTGAAAAACCAGTTTCTCTAAGTAGTGTATCTAACTCATTCACAAAAGGATATACTTCTGCACTATCGCATTTCCTCCCAATTCGTTCTCTCGCTTCATTTCATGCAAAATGAGATACGAACATAATATCCAAGAGAAGAAATTCCCCCTCTTTCCGTACTATTCTATACACCTCTTCACAAGCTTTCTTTCTCTCTGAAGGTAACACCTCATGAAAACAAAAACTTGAAATAACTATATCAAAAGCTTCATCTTCTTGATTCGTATTCGTAAATGATCCTACCTCTAAATGATACGTTGGATATTTTTCTTTACATGTTTCTAACATCTTTTCCGATACATCCACCCCTATTACCCTCCCATTATTTTCACTCACTAATGAAGCAAATGCACCTGTTCCAATTCCAATATCAATAATTTTTCCCCTCTTATATAATTGAATCATTTCTTTCGCTTCAATTAAACTATTGTTATATCCATATAACGTACCTGTTGCTTCTTGAAATTTTCATCGTAAGTTTTTGCCCATTCGTCAAATACTTTTTGCGTTGCTTCAACAGTACGTAACAATAACATTCCCTCCTATTGTCCGGTTTTCACCTTCATTTTTAAAAATTAATTGGATTATTTTCATTTTCACCGCACCACTCAAAATAATATGTCTTATCATTTCGATTCCATGCTCACTTTTCCCTTCTAAAATAACACCCTACTCCATACATTTATGGTAAAATATAGATAATTAATTATTTTATTGTGGAGGTGTATATTTTCTATGTATATATTCATCGGCTTATCCCTCTTACTCATATTACTCATTTTTTTATTTGCAAAAAAATTCGCTCCAAACTCATTCATGATGACTAGTTTTACAGGCAATAGCTTTAAGACATTTTCAATCGGCATGTTAATTTCTGCCACTCTTTCTCTTTCATATGGAATCTATCACGCAGCAACATATCAACCTAAACATTTAGATATCACATTGCAAAATCAAAACTTTACTGTTTTCGGTAATGTTGGACAGCTTGGATATTTCTCAGAAGAATTACTAAAAAAAGATACAGAAGTTGAACTACATTTTGCCTCTTGGGAAGCAATGCAATTAAATAATCCAGAAATACTAGTAATCTATCCTTCAGGTAAACAAGAAACATGGAAACCGAACATAACATTAATTCCTACCAATAAATTAAAAGAGAAACATAATATAAAAGAGCTTTATCAACTCTCATCATATTCATTTAAAGAATCCGGAAACATAACATTAACGATTACCGAGAATAATACAACAAATAAAAAGGTCTCAATTCAAGTGAGATAAAGTTCAACTAATCAGGCTTTTACGAACAGTTGATCCCCTACCTAACTTCTTTGCTTCTGCTGTATTTTGAGATGGGGGTCTTACTGCCCGCAAATAGCGGGATAAATATAAATAAAATGTCCCTTCATTATACTGGAGGGACATTTTATTTATATATGTATTCTATATTAGTTTGACGATTCATTTAATGTTGCAATGATTTCATTTGCAGTGTTCTTTCCATTTCCAATACACGCACCAATTCCGACACCGTAATAGGAAGCACCCGCTAAATATACATTAGGATAAAGATTCGTCATTTTTTCTTGTAATGTTTGAACCGCTTGGTTATGTTCTAAATGATATTTCGGCATTAAATCTTTCCAATTTGTAACTTCAACTACTTCTGGTTTCCCTTTAATTCCGAGACTCTTTTCAATATCATATAAAGCTACTCGTACTAATTCTTCTTCACTATAATTTTTAATCGTTTCATATATAGAGTTTGTACTTTTATAAAACATTCTTACTAAAAGCTTTTGTTTACCAGATGTATGTTTCCACTTTCGACTTGTCCATGTACAAGCGTCACAATGTAAATCACTATTTTCCGTTACGATAAACCCTGTACCGTCAGCTGGTAGTTGTTCGTCTAGTATATCAAAACCTAAGTAAATACTTATAAGTGATGAATTTTTAAATGTATGAAACTGCTCGTTTAACTCATTGGACTGTAATAAAGTTTGTGCGATATCATGCGGAGCTGCTAATACAACATAATCAGCTTGTATTGTTTCATGATTTGCAAAAGTAACCTCATATCGGTCGACTTGTCTACTTACACCTGTCGTTACAACCCCTTTTTTTATGACGGTTTCATTCAGCATTTCTTCTAAGCGATCAATAACTGTAGATAGTCCACCTTTAAATGATACGAATTTTTTGTTTCCTGCTGATTGAAATTGTTTTTTATTCTCTTCAAAACCTTTAATAATACTTCCATATTTATTTTTATACTCCAGTAAATATGGTAATGTAGATGCCATCGTAAGCTCATTCAATTTACCAGAATATACACCTGAGAGTACAGGTGCAATTTGTCGTTCCACTAACTCTTTCCCTAAGAAGCTTTCTAAAAATACAGCAAGTGATGTATCTTTCGTAAACTCTTTATTTTTCGTTATGTAATCTTTTAAAGCAACAATTTTCCCTTTCGTTGATACTAGCGTACTGCTAAATAACGATTCAACACTCATCGGTATCCCAAATATAGTATCAGAAGGAATTGGATGTAAAGTATTATCAGAATATATATAAGAAATACCCGTTTCGTTATATACCATTTCTTCTTCTAGATTTAAATCTTTTATGAGCGGCATAACATGCTCATTACGAGCAACGATAGAATCCGCTCCTGATTCCATAATAAAATCCTTTTCTTCTACACTACGGATTTTACCACCTAAGTACTCTTCTTTTTCTACAAGAATTAAATTTAAATCAATATTATTATCCTTTGTTAATTTTTCTAAATAAAACATAGTAGAAAGTCCCGTTATACCTCCACCAATAACAACAACTGTTTTCATATATGCTGCGCTCCTAACCGGTACAATTAATAATTCCTTTATTATTATACCCAAAAGTCCTTATATTCGACTAGCAGCTTGCGCATTCTGTAAGAATTTAGACAATATATTCGAATATATTCCCGGTTGATCATTATGCACTAAATGACCGGCAAACGGAATAACGGCGATATGGATATTGTCGTTTAATTGTTTGAACGTTGTAGCAGCTATAACTTCATCTTCTGAATCTCCCCCAGCAATACAAAGTGTAGGTATTTGAAGATTCGCTACGTCACCAGTTTCATCAAATGGGTACCATTCTTTAACTTGCCACGATTCAAGCAATGCTTTCCAATCACTTTTTTCATGAATTTGATTCATATAAGTTACAACTTCTTCATTCCCCATTAATTGTTGATGACAATTTGCTTCATACTCCTGAGACTCCTCCCAATTTTCTCTCTTAAGCGGAAAGATACCTGAAAAAGTTAATGTTCTCACTTTATCTGGATATTTTTTTGCAAATAATAAAGCAACTAATCCTCCTAGCGAAACACCAGCTATATGACATCTATCAATTTGTAAATGCTCTAACGTATCATGTAAATCCCTTACAGAACGTAGGAAATATTTCTCCAATGTCCCTCCTGATCTTCCATGCCCTCTTAAATCAGGGCGAATGACTTGATAATTTAGTTCTCGAAAAAATGCTACCTGCTCTTCATATTCTACTAAACCTGTCATACCACCAGAATGTAAAAGTACGATTGGTTCCCCTTCGCCTGAAATGTGCGTATATAATTTCATATTTCCCCCTCCTTCAAAACGGAATATTCTATCAATTATTAGTATATAGAATTTACATCTGAATTTCCAAATAAAAAAGAACTATAACACTTTCACATCATGTCATAGTTCTTCCTATTTTAAAAACATAAAGTAATTAATCAATTTGTCTATTTCTTGACTTAAAGCCAATACTTTTTCATGTTGAATTCCATAATCCGATACTAAAAATAAAAGTTCTTCTTTCTTTATTTCAATTGCTTTTTCCAATTTCACTAATTCCATGTCGTTTTACTTCTCTCTCCAATACTAAAATGTATGTATTTTAGTATTGCCTATTTACATAATTAGTAAAAGTGAAATGCGTATGTAAAATCTTACATATTTTTAAAAATAATATCCTATCAACAAAGAAATTTTAAATTTAGCTCCTTTATACCGATCGTTAGACTTCATTACGTATTAATAACAAATCGAAATTTCTCTAGTGTTATATCTTTATATTCTGGAGCTCTCTTTATATGATCAAAATAACTATATGAGAATTTAAAGACATGTCCGAAATCCCAATCAAATGCACTATAGTCTTTTAGCCAAAATTGTTTTTCTGTTGGTAATACATGAGCACGATTAGTTTCGATTAAAGGTAAACAATCTATTGGTGAGTGTAAAGTTATTTCAGCATTCGGCGTAAGATTTTGACTAGCACGTAACACGTATACTAGTTTTAACAGTGGACGTACCCCTCGATGGAATATATCTCTATGCCCTAAGTCATACATAATATTAATTGCATGAGAAAAAGTAAGTAAATGACCTATTAAATCATGGTGCGATTCCGCTCTATAAATAATATTAAATTGCGAGAGCTCGTTTAAAATAAATTTAGATAATTGCTTCGGATTTCTTAATTCACTTTCTATCTCATCTTTTATACTTAATTTTTTTACTTCCTTCGTCGTAAAACCAATCCACGATCTGCCAGGAATTATTTTTTGAAACGATAATATAAGGTTAGTAATCCCTTCAATTGCTTGATTATCGCCCCATTTTTGTAACTCTTTCATAGCTAATAAACTTAATGCAGCATAAATGACATTATGTCCGACCCAATGAAGTTCATCAATTGTATGTTCCAATGATTTTAGAATCATTTTTTCAGCACTTTGAAAATCAATTTCTTTTTTATTATCGATGATTTCACCTAAGTTTTTCTTGTTCAACATCATTTTTATTTGAGAATACATACTACGAATTATTTCTTCTCCCACATTGTAATCTTTCATGAAAAAATAACTAGCAATTGCAGCTGCTCCGAAATGTGCATGCCAAATATCATTTGTTTCTTTTTTACATTGAGAAATAATTGAAAGGCCACCTTTTAAAACAGTTTTATTTTCCATGTTTTTATCCCCCGTAATAAAAATCACTTTATACTCATCCTAAAGATGGCGTCAATACAAATAAAATATGATTGGATTCATCACTTTTATTCAAAAAACGATGTTTCACATTTGGCGGAATACGTACAACATCACCTTCTTCTAAAAAATATTCTTTTCCTTCTAACTCCACATACACTTCTCCTTTCATGACAACAGCAATCTCTTCTTTATCTTCATGTGAATAGTGACTTTCCGTTGTGTTTGCCTGTTTATTTAAATCCATCATTAGCATCTCAATACGTGCTTTCATGAAATCGGGTGTTAATACATCATATACAATGTGATCATTGTTTTCCCGATATACTTTTTTTCGATCTTTTTTCTTAGAAATGAGTGAATCTGTATCAATCTCATTAATAAAAAGTGTAAATAGCGGTACATTTAATGCTTTCGCAATTAATTCCAATACGCTTAAAGAAGGATTCGCATATCCTCGTTCAATTTGACTAATTAGTGAAGTACTAATCCCTGCATAATCAGCAAATTCACGAATTGTCATATTATTTTTCTTACGATAACTTAATACAGTTTGTCCGAGTCTATCATGTATCATAGTAAAAACTTCCTTTCGTCCATCATATTGCATGTTTCATTGTCTTTGTGCTGACATACTAAACAAAGGCAAATAATCCTTTCCTATCGTCTCTGGGACTTATATACTTACCTTTGTACATTATATCGTACTTAGTTCATTATAATTAACATTATATCGGAGGGACAAACTGTGAAATCACCTATTCTTTCATATTGCATCTTATTTTTCGGCGTATTCGCCCTATCAACTTCAGCAATTTTTGTAAAATTGGCAGATGCTCCTGCGGCTATCATTGCTTTTTACCGTTTATTCTTTGCTACACTGATTCTGTTACCGTTATTACTATTTAATAAAAATAATCGAAACGAGCTAAAAACAGTAACAAGAAGACAATGGGGATTCGGATTCATATCCGGGCTATTATTAGCTGCACATTATGTACTATGGTTTGAATCGTTACAATATACTTCTGTAGCAAGCTCCACAGTTATCGTAACATTACAACCTTTATTCTCAATGATTGGTGGTCATTTTTTATTCAAGGAGCGGTTTACGAAAGGAGCGGTTATCGGTTGCCTCATCGCTATTTCAGGAAGTATCGTCATTGGATGGCAAGACTTGCAAATTAGCGGAGAAGCTTTATACGGGGATATTTTAGCGCTTATTGCGGCAGGAATTATTACCGGTTACTTTTTCATTAGTCAACATGTTCGTAAAGATTTATCACTTATATCGTATTCGGTAATTAGTTATGGAAGTAGTGCCTGTTTTCTTGGTATGTTTGCTTACATGCAACACGAATCTTTCATTCACTACTCTACACAAACTTGGGTGTGCTTTATTGGATTAGCGTTTATTGCAACGATTTTAGGACAAACAATTTTTAATTGGTTATTAAAATGGATGAGTGCTACTGTAATCTCTATGAGCATTTTAGGAGAAACGATTGGAACTTGTATACTAGCGTACTTTATTTTAAATGAGACCATTTCTTTACAACAAGGACTAGGTATTACAGTTATTTTTATTGGTTTAGCATTATTTTTATTACAACCAAAACTACCGAATCACAACTAACAAATAAAAAAGCATGACATTGATTTGTCATGCTTTTTATTGCTGTGTTGATTGCTCCATCTGTTTTAGTTTCAATCTTTGTTCTAAAACATGAATCATAAAAAGGA
Source organism: Bacillus cereus group sp. RP37 (assembly GCF_040459695.1). Classification (NCBI taxonomy): domain Bacteria; kingdom Bacillati; phylum Bacillota; class Bacilli; order Caryophanales; family Bacillaceae; genus Bacillus; species Bacillus cereus group sp. RP37. The sequence continues at coordinate 3,083,776 of NZ_JARVHP010000001.1, forward strand.
AATGTTCCGCTTCTCTTGTAACGTGATCAGCCAAAAGAGGATTAATGACATTTCGAATTTGGCACGTTTGAATTAGTTCTAATCCTGCTTTTTTGAAATTCCTTAACTCCACTGTGGCGTTTTCACTATCTTTATTCATTTTCCCAATAATCGGATAGGTCGGTTCTTTTTTGTATAGCATAGATTCAACATCTCTAGCTTGATTTAATAACACTTCAAAATCATCCCCGAACTTCAATGCTGTATGAACTAGGTTTCTCTCCGATTGATCCAATAACGAGGCAATAAAACGGGAATGCTCCATCATAATCCGTAACCAAAACACATTCTCACTTATAATCGCATCTTGGATAGGATCCATTTTCCCCTCATTAAACTTTTGAAGTGTGCGCATAAAATATTCCGCTTCACGAGCAACATGATCTACTAAAAGAGGAAAATTAAAACCTTTCACCTTACAATTAATAATTAAAATAAGTAAATTTCTTTTATAATTACGAAAAGCGTATACAAGCTGAATACTTTCTTCATTTAATTGCCTAACCGCTTGAACCGTTTGCGGAATCGTAAACGCTTTTTGCAAATGTCTATCAAACAAATTATAAAATTGATCTACCTGCTGAATTAAATTTTTATCGTTACGATTAAATCCTTCGCCAAGAAATAAAGCATGCTCTTTCATTATACGTAACCAAAATCTATTTTCTGTTAAAGATCGTTCAATAAATAATTGCTCAGTTAAGGATTCAGATGGAGCCCCCTTTAATTCTGGTGGCAACAACATAGCACGCTGTTCATCCATTACAAAATGTCCAGGAATAGGTTGCTCTGTCGACAATCCAATCACTCCTTATTCCTTGAATGCATTCATATGCTACGTATAGAAATATATATAATTCAAATTTACTTATATGATATAGTGAGTTTTTCAAGGTGTAATAAATTTAAATCAATGCATAATATCATCTGAAGCTACTTTTGACTAATTCAGTACAAAGTATAAAAATCCAACTCATTTTAATTTTTCTTCCTGAAATAAATTCTATTAAGTAATATGCATTTCATTCTAAGATAATGCCTAACGTTTGTACTATTAATAGTTGCTCGTACTTCTTATAACATAAAAAGCATGGCGACAATTCACCATGCTTTTTTATATTAATCCAATATATTTATTTATCGTATAAGATTAAACCATCAGGTCTAAAACGACTCATCATAATTTCATTTATAAACTTTCCATGAGCTTTTAAATTCCCTATCTTTATTCCTTCTTCTATAAATCCAAATTTTTCATATAGAGCTTTCGCTTTCGGATTCGTTTCTAATACACCAAGTTCCACTCTTTCTAGCATTAACCAATTATCTGCCAAATCAAGCATTTTTGTAAGAAGCGCTTTACCAATACCTTTATTATGATATTCACTGTCTACGCCGATAAATAAATCACCTGAATGTGATCTTCTTCCTGGACTTTGTGTTAAGCCAACAAAACCTACTACTTCTCCATCATACTCTGCAACAAATTCAAATTGATTTGGTGCTAAGTTTCGAATTCTATTTTCCATAGCGTCTACACGCATGCTAGGTAAAAAAATCATATAAGGTAAAACATCCTCCTGTATACAAATGCGGTGAATTGCTCTAGCATCTTGTATTTCTACTGCTCTAACTGTGATCCCCATCTTTCGCCCCTCCATATTCATAACAGTACATTGAATATTCTAGATCCCTTCATTAAATCCCTTTTATCCGTATTTCTTTATGTTATTTTTACACAATTATTTCGGTATAATGTTTATTTTATAAACAACTAACCTACTAAACCTCACTTAATTATTGCAAGTTAACTTTTCACCTTATTATATAACTCAAGCATATTTTCAATTGGAATACCATTTATTTTCATACCGGTTACATCACAATTTTCTATTTCAATATTTTTCAAATTACTATTACGTACTGTACTACCTTCCAAATCACAGTTATCGAATAAAATAGGTTCCTTCTCATCTCCAAGACTTGTACCTTTAAATTGAACTCCACCTAAAGTCACCAAATTAAATTTACTGCCAGAAAGATTTAAATCTGAATAAGAAGAACTTCTAAAATTTATATTTCTAAACTTTGATTGACTTACATTACAATTGCTTATATTAATATTCATTATATTGCTATTAACAAATAAACTTTTTTTAAAATTTACTTGATAATACTCTGTATTTGCTAAATTACAGTTTTCGTATTGATAATTTTTCAAATCTTCATTTTCAACTAATATATCTTCGGTTGAGGCTGAATTTATTCTTTTTGCGTAACAATACTCATCTTCCGATTTAAAAATTATTTCATAGCCCATTTTTTTATAAAAATGGTGATTATTAATTTGTCTACTAGATGTTTCGAGATCCCAAATCTTTATGTTCGGATATTCTTTTTCTATTAATTTAATAACATGTGATCCAATTCCTTTTCCTTGATACACAGGATCTACAAAAATACGATCAATTCGACCGTACGACTTACCAGAAATCGTAACTATTATTCCTCCGACTATTTCTTTATCCATTACAATTTTGAAAGAATCCAATTCTTCGATGGAATATTTCATCATTTCAACTGAAGAATATCCTGGTGGTTGGATGTTATAGTCAATAACATCATCTTGGCCGTATAACCATTGTTTTGCTTCTGCATCAAATGTTTTTTTCATTATTTCTGTTAATTTCTCAGCATCCAAAATTGTAGATTTTTCTATAGATATTATCGTCATTTTTGTTTTCCCCTCCATTGTTACAAACCGACAACTTTTTTAAATAACATAATTATCAATTCACTTTTGCTTTTAATGCTTTCCCCATTATTACATATGGAACATCATTTTTACTTGGAAGAAATGGCTCCAATACATCTATCCAATCCAACCTTTCATATAACGAACGTGCTTTTTCATTGTTGATTTGTGTTGTTAAAACACTCGTTCTATTTGAAATCCCTTCTAGTAATTCATTATGTAAGCTCGTTCCAAGACCTTCATTTTGATATTGTGGATGAACTGCTAACTCTACAAATTCAAAACAATCTTGTAACCACTCGTCTACTTGCTCTAGATTTAACACTGCTCTCATTAATTGATTATAGTACTGTCCCTCCATTGAGCGATAACCATAAGTAAAACCAACTACTTCATTTTCATCATTTATTGCTACTATACCTTTAAAATCTGTATATTCTATATGTCTTTTCATTCTTTCGATTATTTCATTGAAATTTGTTTTCTCAAATGCTTTACAATACAATTTTGCCATATTCTCAATTAGGATCTCATCTTTTTCAATACTTACGAATTTCACTTTACTTCCCCCCTATTAAAACATTTATAGCTTTAATAAATCACAAAATAAAGAAAATTAAATCAACAACTCTCTTTACTATTAAACTACAAATCAATCTATATTTTCCACTGTTACTTAGTAGTAATGAAAAAAAAGAGACCATGCAATATAAACATGTTCTCTTCTTTTATTCATTTTCAATTGTGTATAATTAAAAATTAGATATTACTTAAGGTTGCAACTATTACTTAACTCCTGTAAATCTTCTATAAATCGACTCGCATGATATCCATCACAAACCGAATGGTGTACTTGCAATGAAACTGGTAGCATAACCTTATTTTCTTCATTAAAATATTTCCCGCAAGTTATAATTGGTAATAGAAAATTAGCATCATTATTAATATTAAGATTAAATCCAGTAAAACTAGTCCAAGGTATGCTAGAGATTGGAAAAGCATTTGGTGGAATATTCTCTTTCGTGAAGAGACCATGAACATTAGCATAGCATCTCATATCTTCTTCATAATTTTTATAGAAAATGTGGAAATCACTTGAATAATCCGTCCATATACTTGAAAAAGACTTATCATCTTTATGGAAGATTGTATAACTTGGTGTCATTTCCTCCCAATAGCCTAAAACTCCTTCATCGTTAAAACATGTTCGAAATTCTTTATGATTATTTACTACTTTAGAAATTAAATAAATAAAAACGGGATAAAATTTTATTCCCTTTTGATGTAATTCCTCTAATAACATCGTGATATCAACATTCACAGTCATACTAAACGTACATTTCAACTTTAAATAATGTTCAAAATACTGCTCTCTATTCCAATTTTCTCTGTCAATTATATGAAATCTCATTTTAATAGCCTCCTAAAATTTTATTTTATTTTAGAAGGCTAACTTTCTTGTTTTCACCATACCTGTTCACTCCTTACAGTTTAAATCTATCTTCAAGTTTTATTTAATTATATAACATCTGCAAAAATCCATTCACATATTTCTTGGAATCCAACCACATACTATTAATAAATCAACTGATGTTTGGAGGATGCATACATGAATAACAAAAATGAAAATAAAAAAGAAAATGTTACTGAAAACGCTACACTTATTCAAAATAATAATACTGCAAACCTTAATATCGAAGAACAAGCAATGAACGGATTATATGGAATGCCAGAAACAGCTATTGAAGATGCTGATCATGCTGTAACTGATGATTTGACTTCAAAAGATTAATTACATGGAAAAAGCCAAGGGAAATATCCTTGGCTTTCTTAACTATGCATCCACTTTTTGTATCTCTTCACTCTTTCTCGAAAGTTTCCCTGGCCAAAAAGCAAACCTTCCTAAAACAACTGTGATTGCTGGTACAAGTAATGGTCTAACAATAAAGGTATCTAGTAATACACCAATTGCTGTTACAATACCAAATTGAACAAGAACTTGAATTGGAAGTGTACCTAACACCGCAAATGTTCCTGCTAAAATTAAACCTGCTGATGTAATGACACTACCTGTTTGTATAACGCCATTTTTTACAGCATCCAGGTGATTTTGCGTCTTTCTGTTTTTCCATATTTCAGAAACCATAAAGATATTATAATCTTCACCTAATGCTACTAAAAATACGAATGCGTATAACGGTATCGCCCCTTGTATCGCTGGAGCCCCCATACCGAAATGAAGTAATATCCATCCTGCTCCTAGTGCCGAGAAGAATGATAAAACAACAGTTACAATTAAATAAATCATCGCGACAATAGATCGTAAGTAAACAAGTAATAATAAAGCTATAATACTAATCATTACTGGAATAATAACTGCTTCATCACGTTCCGTAATTTGCTTTGTATCATATAATGACGCCGTTTCTCCACCAATCCACAATTGATCTTCAACATTACTAATCCCAGCACCCTTTAATACTTTTTCTACACTACTTTTCAATTTAGGGATTTGATCTAACGCTTCAATTGAGTATGGATTTTCCGCTAAAGAAACTTCATACATTTGTATTTGCTTATTTTCTTTTCCCTCTTTTGGCTCTTTCACTGTATTTACAAAAGAAAATTTCTCTAGTTCTTGTTTAATAGGAAGCTCTTTTCCTTTCGTATCAACAACAACTTTTACTGGTGCTAGTTCACCAGCTGAAAAATGATCACTAATTAACGTAAACCCTTCACGGGAAGGCATATCTTTTGGAAACGATTCTAATAGGTCATATGTGTATTGTATACGTGGTACGAATGAAGCCAATCCGCCTAATACAAACACAGTTAGCATAATTATTGTCCACGGTCTTCTTACTACAATATCTCCAAGTTTTTTACTAAAGGCGCCTTTTGATCTTTTAACTTTTACTACTTTCTTTTTCTTTTTTGCAAATTCTTCATTCATTGAAGTTGTTCTCGGTATAAACGGGAAGAATGCAGCTCTACCGAAAATTAATAAAAATGCAGGAAGAATTGTTAAAGCAGCGATTCCCATTATGAATACAGCAACACTAAATGGTACTGCAAATCGATGAAAGGCACCATAATGAGCAAGTAATAATGTTCCTAATCCAAGTACTACCGTTAATGCACTCATTATAATTGCCCCGCCAGATGCTTTAATCGCAAGTTGCAATGCTTTATATTTACTTTCTTCCTCTAGTAAGTACTCTCTATATCTCGAAATTAAAAATAGACAATAGTCCGTTCCAGCACCAAACAATAATACTGTCATGATTGAAATCGCTTGGGCATCTACTTTAATCCATCCATGATCAGCTAAAAAACCAAGTGTAGGACTAATAATACCGTATGCAAATCCCACAACAAGTATAGGTAAAATTGCTAAAATTGGTGAACGGTACAGTAAAATTAATAAAACCAATACTAGTAATACCGTAGCCACTAATAATTTCACATCTGCTTGACTAAATAAACTAACTGCATCCGTTTGAATACCTACAGGTCCAGACAATCGGACATGTAAACCAGAGTCACTTATTTTTTGTTTGAATGGATCTTCATCCACTTTACTATTTACTATCTTTCTTAAATCTTCAAGATTTCCTTTTAATATATCTGTACCAGCTGATTTATTAAAAAATACTGGTGTGACAAATGATGTACCATCTTTTGATGCACTTTTTGATAATACTTGTTCCGGTATTGTATCAAATGGTGGTAACGTTGATTGTTCCTTTAAAGGACTAGCCTTTAATTCTTTATAAACGTCTTGTATGAGTTTATAATCCTGTGACTGTAATCCACCATCTCTATGCCATACTACAAGCAACGGATTCCCTGCATTATTAGGGAATTCTTTTTTCATCATTGCTTCCGCTTGCTGCGACATAGCTGTTTCAGGTAAATTTTTCGGATTCGGTTCTTTCGTGCTATTTACTTGTGGCAACGTAAATGAAAGTACTAATGTAATAAGAATCCAAACCGATAAAGTTATCCATTGCGTATTCTTCCCTGCTACAAGCCTCCCTAGCATATGTAACGGGTGCTTTTTCATAAAAAACCCACCTTCCTTTTTTCCTCCACTATTAATTATATATACTGGTCGGTTAATTAATCAAGAATGATTAAAAATTATGTTATAATTATTTTAAGAATACATGTCAGGAGCGAATAGATTTGGCACAAAAACAACGTCCTCTCGGAAGGCCTCGTCAAAATAAAAATACAAAATCTACAAAAGAAACCATTTTGGAAGTTGCAACTCGGTTATTTCTTACTCAAAATTATCAAGTCGTTTCCATGGATGAAGTCGCAAAAGTTTGTGGTGTTACGAAAGCAACCGTCTACTATTACTACTCAACAAAAGCGGATTTATTTACCGCTACTATGATCCAAATGATGGTGCGTATACGAGAGAATATGTCTCAAATTCTCTCTGCAAATAAGACTTTAAAAGAAAGGTTATTAGACTTCGCTAAAGTTTACTTACACGCAACGATGGATATTGATATGAAAAATTTTATGAAAGATGCAAAACTGTCGTTATCTGAAGAGCAATTGAAAGAATTAAAAGAGGCTGAAGATAATATGTATGAAGTGCTAGAAAAAGCACTCGATAATGCGATGCAAATCGGAGAAATCCCGAAAGGAAACGCTAAATTTGCTGCTCATGCATTCGTATCTTTATTATCAATTGGGAATTTTAAAGATGAAAATCACAATCCTATTCTTGCAAATATAGATGAATTAGCACAAGAAATCGTTTCTTTTTATTGGAACGGGTTAGATCATTCATATTAAATAGATTACCTTTAATAAAAGAGCATGTTTAATTTTTTTTCAAACATGCTCTTTTATAATTTAAGTGTTTTATTTATATATCAACAATTAGATTACACTGTGGCGCCCATTAATAAAAAATTATTGTCTTCAACTTTTAGCTTACCAGATGATACGCCAACTCTCTCCATCTCTACTTGTATATCTTCAAATTGTCCAGGGAAACCAGTATCTATTAAAACTGCCATTTTATCATCCCATAAAAGAATTGGATGAATAATAAATTCTTGAAATTCAAGTTGTAACATTTCTACCCCTTTAGCTATCTCCATATAGCAAGTCTCTTTTATGATGAAGTTTGAAAATATGCACAAGTACACCGATAATATAAAGCCACACTATCTTTTAATATGTTTTGTCATTCCAATTGAAAATGCCTCAAATCCTATAGATTCATAGTAAGATTGCAAATTTTCTGCGCACATAAGTTGGGGAATAACCTTGTTGTGTTCACAATGCTGGATTAATCGTTTCATTATTTCTTTCCCGATGCCACTTGACTGATACTTTGGCAATACGCCTACTCCACAAATTATGCCTGTAATTACTCCATCTGATAAAACACGCCCCATCCCTACTAACTTCTTATCATCAAAAGCATAAATTGCATACCAACTTTGTTTACACATTTGCTCCAATTCATTAACCGTTAATTTAAGAGAATTCCATCCTAAAGATTCGTATAAGGCTAATAATCCATTGAAATCTGTTGGATGTTCCATTTTGTAATTTATACTATTATTCATATGAATACTCCTTATTCTCTCGTTTGTGTGTATTTCATAAAATTACCCTTAATATGAAATTAACTTAAACAAACTTCCATAAGAACAATATAATTCCTTCTCAACATAAAATAAAAAGAAGTTAACCTCATCTTAGTTAACTTCTTTTATAAAAACTATCATTATATTATCAACCAAAAATCATACAGCTACAGACGATAAGAACAAACAAAACTAATAAACCATTTGAGAAATAACCCATAGAATACTACCCCTTTATTTAATTATGTAAAAGATTTTATCATAAAATTTTTTACAACATAATAACTGAAAAAGACATTGCATGCATCAGTTATTTGTATTTAGTAATATTTTATTTCCGTTCATATTCTTCTCCCCTAAAAGCACCTCTTTTACCCTTCTATTTCAGTTCGTATAGTACCAAAAACATTATTATAGTAAATATTAATTTACTATAATAAATTAAATGATTTGATTAACCATTAAAATAGTAATAAAATATTTACTAAATACATAAAGGAAGCGAAAACTATGACCCAAAACGAATTATTAAACGAATACATGAATTTGTTATTAAATATGTCAGGTACTTTCAAATTATTATCAGAGAAATCCTCTGAATTTACACATTTAGAGCAACACGTAGTTGAGTATATCGCACAACAAAAGGTTCCTGTAAATTTAAAAATGATTGCTAGTTATTTAAACATACCTAAACAACAATTAAGTGTAACAGTTCGTAATTTAGAACTAAACGGATATATTATAAAAAAACAAGATACGGTAGACAAAAGAGCTGTACTCATTTCTCTGACAGAAAAAGCTGAAAAGGTACATTATGAGAGATGGAAACAAATATATAATACTTTCACTCATAATCTTGAAAAACTAAGTGAAGACGATCAACGTGATTTAACTTACGGATTGTATAAAACAAATAAAATGCTCTCAAAAATGTTAAGTAACGATTAAGAATAAAAGTAACTTTTATTAAACGGAGGAAGTTTCATGGTCAAAGAAATAGATATACATTCAGTACAAGGTACAATGCTTATTCCGCTATGGGGACGTGCGTTTGGCAGTGAGAAAAATAAAGATATTTTAGATGATACTGAGGCTATTCGTATTATTAAAGAATGTGATTTTAACTTCTCCTCAATTGCAAATACATTTGGTGAATACGGATGCATCACATACATTACTCGCGCACGAAAAATTGATGATACTATAAAAAAATTTATTATAAAACATCCAAATGCTACTATTGTAAATATCGGTTCCGGACTAGATACTACTTTTTCTAGAATTGATAACGGTACGATACATTGGTATAACCTTGATTTGCCTGATGCAATCTCTTTTCGCAAAACTTTAATTGAAGATACACCGAGGAATACTAGTATAGCTAAATCATTTTTTGATATCTCTTGGTTTGACGATATAAAATATAATCCAAACGACGGTATTCTATTTATTTCAGCAGGTGTATTCTATTACTTTAAAGAAGAAGATTTAAAAAAGATCGTAGTCGCCATGTCAAAACGTTTCCCTGGAGGCGAGTTATACTTTGATGCTGAATCAAAATTTGCACTGAATCTTTCAAATGCTACAGTAAAAAAATCTGGTAATAATGGCGCTCTAATGTATTTTTATATAAATAATCCAAAGACACTAGAAAAATGGTCTTCAAACATAAAAGTATTAAGCTGCTCCCCTTTCTTTAAAAATATATCTATAAATAAAGATTGGGATGGAAGTACGCGTATTATGATATGTATTGTAAACTTAATAAAGATGTTGAAGTTTGTTCATTTACAGTTCAAAAAATAATAAATAAAGAAGATCTCAATACATTTATATTTAGGTCATAGTTGTTAAACTTAATAAAATCAAAGACAGGAACATATTTGATATGTACAATATGTTCCTGTCTTTTTACTATGGGCTACCGGTACATAGTCATCTAGCTAAGATTTTGAAGTACTTCAAAATCAAAAATTTCATCTCATCACAGTTTCCTATGAGAATTCAGTGGACAGCTTATTTACATAATTCTCGTTGCCGGAAGTCAATGTTTCTGCGAATTTATAAAGTTCTAGCGCTATTTTCAATCAATTTCTCCAATTCTTTTAAATACGTTTCCATTCTCTGTTTTAGAATATCCTTATTTCCCATTTGCTGTTCAACCTTATAACTTAAATCCTCTTGTTTTAACAGCAAATAATGTTCATGAATTTCTAATAAGATCCACAACAAATATTCATCCATTAGTCTTTTATATAGAGAGTGGTCATCACCTACATATGCTTTAATAAAGCCCTCTGCTATGCTGTTTAATACGTCTACACTGCTTTCATAACCCCTATCTATGTATCTTGGAGCGTTGGAATAAGAAGGAAGAAGAAGTTTATAACAAAAGTAAAAATAACCAGCATACTTTATATCAAAATCTAATCTAGGATATGGATCAATAACGGAAACATTATCCTGGTGAAATACTATATTCTCAGGGGTAACATCTTGATTAACCAAAGATATCTTTTGTATCCTTTTTCTTCGGATAGAAATGATATTCTGTATTTTTAATTCAACCTTTTTTCGATTGAATGTTAACTCTGAGTTACTTAGCTTTTCTAATGCTTTAAGATAATAGTCATTGTCTTGCTCCCATTTTTCTTGAATATCTAATGCTTCCTTACCCTCTATAGTATTTTCGTTCCATACTAAATTTCCATACCCCTTCAGCATAGTATCCCTATCGTGCATCCCTTTGTAAAATTCGCCTAACAACTGCCCTAAGTATAATGATTTATTATAGCCTAAGCTATGTAACGGTAAACTACTTCCCATAAAGCTTTCTACATTAAATACTATTTCTTCATCAATAAAATAATTAAATTCGGTGGGGCATATTCTCCAAATACATTTGTTGGCTTGATTATAATATGTTTTAGATGATTCATATTCTGTAAGAAGGTGTTGTCTAGTGTAAGTTTGAAGCTGGTTATATGCTTTCTCTTTTTTAATCCTTATGACAAAATCTTGATTTGAAAATGTTTTTATTCTATAAACTTCATGCCATGCACCTTCTCCAATATGTATGAATTCTTTCAAATCATTTATCATTAATTGTTTTAAAATGTAATCAACTTCTTTGTTAGTTAACTTTTGCATACGGTATTTTCACCCCCCAGATAATTTTCCAAATAATTCAATTTTATCATAACTTCAATTTCTTCGTATGTATATAATCTAATCATTAATACTTTTCCCTTTTGAATTTTCCAGCCTATTATCCCTTTAATATTCTGATTGAAAAATTACTAAAACAACAAAAAAACAAATGTCACATCAATATGAAAATAATTAAAACTGGACATGAAAAACACACCTCAATAAATCTGAGGTGCATTTAGCTGTTCCATCCATATATAAATATTTACAAATAAAAGCTACGCTACATTAACAGTTTTATTCTTCATAACAAACTTTCCAAATAAAAAACGCACAAGCGGCCCCATAATAATTAATTGCAATGGATACGCCATAATGAAATTTTTAATGAAAATCGAAAAATAAATGGAAACGAATGATTCACCATGTAATCCATTATGCAAATACATCATAGCCATTCCGTAAAAAGACATAAAGAAAACCATTCCGATTACCATAGCTGTCGCCATTGCAATAATAACATTTACTTTTTTCGATTTATCAAACGGTAATGCAAATACAATTTTTTTCGCACAAGGTCCAACGATACATATTTCAATTAATAATGCAATAATGAATCCAATTACTAGTTCTAATGCGATCTCCTTAATATGAATTGGTCCTCCTGCTCCATTCAGTAATACATTATAAAACGTCATTACAATAACCATCCCGAGGCACATCATCATACCGAATTGGAGGCTTTCCTTTCTTGTTGTTGGCAATTTCTATCATCCTTTCTGTTTAAGTCTTTGTCATTATATCGATTGTGTAAACCTCTTCGTAAGTGAACATTTTGTGAACAAATTTAAAGCGTTATCATATATTCTCTTTTTTACTTTTAGAGGTTTAATATATAACAATGTTGAATTATTAAATTTAACTTTGCAATACATGATAATTACTACTAGGAGGATACCCATGAATGCACAAGAATTTTACGCATATCATATCGTGACAAATAAAAAAATGAATATCGGACAAATCATTCATTTCGATAAAAATCAAACTAATACTCTATTTCATTTCTTTTTTGAAAGAAAACATTTAAATTCTAGCGGTGAAGATTCTATGCAAATTTTAAAAGAACACTATACAAATGAAGAATTACATATAAAAAATGAAAATGCTAAAATAGTTATGAATTATATGGATCAAACAATTAGAGCGGTTAGAGAAACGATTGTAGAAATGGTAAGACTACAAGAATTCCCTGAATACCCTTCAAGATTATCTTGTTTATATGCTGCAAGGAGCTATGAAAATGCTTTAAAATGGAAAGCATTATTTGATTCTTACAATCGAGAAGTTTTGCAGATTGTTAAACTACGAGTGATCGGTAATTCTTTTGAAGGTGACGGAGCTCTTTTACCGAAAGAAGATGGTATTCCTTTTTCTCAAAAAATTGAACAAGCTAGAGAATATTGGAAAGGAAATGTGAATAACGAACTCTCTGAGTTACTCATTAATGGCGAAATTGAAGTGGTGGAAATTATTGATGACTTTTCCTCAATTCATGTTTAATTTCTAACTAAATCATATAGGATGGAGATTACAATGATGAAAAAAGTGTACTTCAATCATGATGGTGGTGTAGATGATTTAATTTCACTATTTTTATTACTTCAGATGGATAATGTTAAACTTACCGGTGTTTCAGTTATCCCTGCAGATTGCTATTTGGAACCAGCAATGTCTGCAAGTCGCAAAATTATTGATCGCTTCAGCAAAGGAAATATTGAAGTATCCGCATCCAACTCCCGTGCAAAAAATCCATTTCCAAAAGACTGGCGGATGCATGCATTTTATGTAGATGCTTTACCAATTTTAAATGAGTCTGGAAAAGTTGTAACACCCGTAGCAGCAAAACCTGCCCATCATCATTTAATTGAAACCCTACTACAAACTGAAGCGAAAACAACTTTATTATTTACAGGTCCTCTTACCGATTTAGCGCGTGCACTATATGAAGCACCTGTAATCGAAAAAAGAATTGAGCGTCTTATTTGGATGGGAGGGACATTTCGTACTGCCGGCAATGTACATGAGCCAGAACATGATGGAACAGCTGAGTGGAATTCGTTCTGGGATCCTGAAGCAGTAGCTCGTGTATGGGAATCAAAAATTGAAATCGACTTAGTGACACTAGAAAGTACTAACCAAGTTCCATTAACTATAGACATACGTGAACGTTGGGCAAAAGAGCGAAAATATATTGGTATTGATTTCCTTGGTCAATGCTATGCGATGGTTCCTCCCCTCGTTCATTTCTCAACGAACTCTACTTACTATTTATGGGATGTATTAACTGCTGCACTTGTCGGAAAAACTAGCCTTGCAAAATCTCAAACGATTAATAGTATCGTTCATACATATGGACCAAGCCAAGGACGTACAGAGGAAACTGCTGATGGACGGCCGGTAAATGTAGTATATGATGTAAACCACAATGAGTTTTTCGACTATATAACTGGGTTAGCAAAGAAAGTCTCTAATTAAAAACTTATCTATATGGAAAACCCAAAAATGATGTAGCTTCAGATGGTACAGTAAAAATAATTAGAAATTGGTTGGAACTTAATATTAAAAAGAGTATTGAAAGTTAATTCAATACTCTTTTTGTGCAGTTTAATGTTATCTGATTAAAGTTGCGTTTTATAGATTCACCATTTCATAACCATTTACAAAAAACGTTATTGTTTCTAGTTCATCTTCATTTAATTCTCTATCTACGTCTCGTTTATACGCTGCCTTTATGTTCTCTTCATCGCCTTTATGAGCTTCTGTATATGTTCCTACTGTTTTCAGCAAATGCATTTCTTGTAAAAACTCATCCCGATTTATAGCTGTCCCATGAGAAAGAATATATGTCTCAGCATCAAATTTCTCTAATTCATCTATTAATTTAGACGTTCGTTTCGTCGTATAGTTCCACTTCGAAGAAAAAATATCTGCATATATACAGTCTCCTAAAAACAATATCTTCTCTTCTTTTATATACATAACAACAGAGTCATGTGCATGATCTCCGCCTATATGTTTTAACACGCATGTCACTTCACCAAGATCTAATTCAAGTTGATCCTGGAACGTTAAGGTCGGAGGAATAATTTTAATATTTCTTTGTTCTTCACTGAACTCTTTTTTGATACAATCTGCACAAAATTCTATTTCAGTACCCTCTTTTACGCGTGCGTCCAATGCTTCATCTGTCCATTCATAAGATACTAGTTTCTGCATCTCTTTTTTCGTTTCAGTATGCGCAATAGTTAATGCATTTTGTAGTACAGGCAATCCAAAAATATGATCCCAATGCCAATGTGTTAGTGCTACGAGATCAGGATTTGATACGTTTTGTTCTTTTAGCATTTCTAAAAATAATTGTGCATGTGCTTCTGAATTCCCCGCATCAATCATTAAAGTTTTTTCTTGTCCAACGACCATTCCTAATATAGGTCTATCTGTTTCAGAAACAGGTGTCATATACCAAAATGAGTTTCCTATTTTTTTAATTTGTTGCATAATTAGTTCCTCCATTTACTACTATTCTCTGCAATTTATACTACTTATGAATTTCTTCCATCTAACATACTAACTATTTCCCTTTATTCATATACTGTTCTTGTACATGCTGCATTAAATCTCTCATCTTCTTTTCAGCAGGATGCTCTTGGTTCTCTGGTACCTCTCTACCATTTGCCGAAAATTCTTTAGAACATGCTGTACGAGTTACTTCTAAGTTTGCAAGTGGAAATTCCCACGAATTTTCGGTTCTACTTCCAGTTGAAGCAAGGCGTATACAGCTAGAATCAAGCTTCGTACGCCCCCCTTCTTTATTTACTGTATAATATAAATCGTTCACTGTACCATATTTCATATCTTTTGTAGATGTAACAGCAGTACCGTCAGCTGCGAAAGTGACAACACTAAACTCTTCTTCTTTTGGTAACAATTCAGCACCAGGTACGTTATATAAAACAATTAAATCCCCTTCATATTCTTCAGGAATTACGTAAATTGTATCTGTAGTTTCTTTACCAAAACTGATACATCCACTTAAAAATAACGTTAATATGATTCCGAAACAAAATGTACTTTTCTTTACAACATAGTACATTCTCCTATCCATCTAAATATGCATTCCAATCATAGTCTTTAATTTTATAGAATCTACCTTCATCATTTCTTTCATATGCACATAAAGGTGGTTCCTCAAGAAAGTTTAAAATAGAATCATCTATATTCAAAATGACTCCAATTGAAATAATTTGAAAGTTTTTAGGATTATTGACATAGTCATCACTTTCATAGCCACTTAAAATTGACCAACCTGGATCGCCCTCTGCTGTTGGATTATCTCTAAGCATAAAGTTAAATTCTCTTTTTTCAAGTACATCATCACTAACAATTACCTTCGTATCAAAATAAAAATCCCAATCACTTGAAGCTGGATCATCATATTCCGTATCACATATATTTTCGATTCCAAATGAAATTTTATCACCTATTTTTAAATCTAAACGATACGGATCATTGTCCAGTTCCCCTACAAACTTCTTCTCATTTCTTTCAGTGATTACTACCCACATTCTTTCGCCATGAAACCCATCTTCTTCCTCATTTTTAGATACAAAAATTAGCTTCACCAAATCTCCAACCTTTAATTTCTCCAACACTTCTGAGCTAGGTAGATAGAAAGTATATGGTGCTCCTTTATTTAATTCATAAACATTATCTAAGTACCAAGACATCTTTTTCTCTCCTTAAAAGCTTTTTACACTCATATTTTTAAAATAACACTATTTTTTCTTCCGGCAAACTACTACCATAGAATAGCAGTCTTCCCCTAACTCATTTCCTTCCCAATCATTATATATATGTAATAATTCAAAACCATTCGCTACTAATAATCTTTCTAACTCCTGCGGATACGTATAGCGAAGATCAATTGTTGTTTTCATTTCCTCTACTATCACATCATCCTCATAAAACCTTCTTGTTGTTATATAGTGCTGTATTTGCTGAATTGAATCGTATGTCATTTCAGTATATAAATCACATTTTCTTCCCTTTTCATCACTAATAGTTGTCCAGTATTCTTCTGTAAATGGTTGTATTAATTCTTCTTTAGAAGGAAAACGTGTATCAAATATAAATATACCATTGTCAGCTAACACATGATGTATAGATGTTAATAACTTATTTTGATCTGTATTCGTAAGAAAATGCTGAAATCCATGGCCAACCATAAATGCTAACGGAATCATTTCATCAATGCTTAATTGTAAACAGTCTTGTTGTAACCATTTAACCTTATTACAATTCTTAGCTTTTTTCTTTGCTTCAGCAAGCATCCCTTCATGTATATCTACACCAATCATTTGATACCCGTTTTCTATAAAGGGAATTGTAACTCTTCCTGTTCCACAAGCAATATCTAGAATCCATTCATTTTGTATATTTAGTCTTTGTGCCCATGATAGTAAAAACGGAAAATCTGACAAACTTTTATTTTCTACATCATATCGTTTTGGATTTTCATATTCAGATAGACTCCATTTTGTTTGCAAACTTATTCCCCATTTCATATTTCCACTTAATTTTATATATAAATTATAACGAATTATTAGTTTTTTCTCTATAATCAAACACAATTACTTGGACTAATCTAACTTTCCTTTTCGTAAGCTAAAAATAAGTGGAAGAATCGGAGTGTGATACTATGGAACGATTATGGATTCCAATGATTGTTACGTTTTTTTCATTCGGTGGATTACTATTAGGCGGTGCTGTTGGCATTGCTACTCGCCAGCTAATTGAAGAAAAAATGCATCGTTTATACGCCTTATGTGGCGGAATTTTGCTCGGTCTATTATCCCTTGAAATTATTCCTGAAACCTTTACAAGCTATGAAATAATTGGGCCTATACTTGGTATAGCTATTGGTATTTTAGTTATGAGCTTATTAGATAACTATTGTCATCATCCAACGATACATAAAAAAGATCAACAAGCATGGCAAACTTTCCTTTTTCTTTCTTTTGCTATATTTATTCATAATTTGCCGAGTGGCTTTGCTTTAGGTACAGCTTTTATTAATCATGCTGACTCTGCCATTCCTTTTTTAATAGCAATTGTAGTTCATCATATTCCAGAAGGATTAGCTTTAATTATCCCCTTTCTCTTTACAAAGCATAAATATATTTCATTTTTATTAACAACTCTATTACTTTCTCTTATTCTCGGTACTGGTACTGTTTTTGGTATTTTGATGGAAGGAAAAGCCCTACATTTACAAGGGCTGATTATGGGGAGTGCTATCGGTTCACTTGGCTATGTAACAATTCATGAAATGCTTTGGAAAGCTAAGAAACAGCTCTCTTCCCTTTCATTTTTAACATGGGCAACTAGTGGATTTTTACTAATAACAGTATTTACACTATTTACTGGTCATCATTAAAACTAATATATTTTATCATTTGTATATTTTTCCTTTTTCTTCAAAACATAATAGTATCTACCTACTTATAAGGAGGAAAAATTATGTTTGGAAAAACAGCCGGTGAAGCACTAGTTGACCTATTAATTGACTGGGGAGTAGAACACATATACGGAATGCCTGGAGATTCCATCAATTCTATTATTGAAGCTTTAAGAAAAAAACAAGATAAAATCAAATTCATTCAAGTTCGCCATGAAGAAGCTGGTGCATTAGCAGCAGCTGCCTATGCTAAGTTAACTGGAAAACTCGGCGTTTGTATGGCAATCGCAGGGCCCGGTGCTATTCATTTATTAAATGGTTTATATGATGCCAAACTCGATAAAGCCCCTGTTCTAGCAATTTCAGGCCAAGTAGAAACAGATTTACTCGGTACGGATTTTTTCCAAGAAGTAAACTTAGAAAGATTGTTCGATGATGTCGCGGTTTATAACCAGCGCATTATGTCAGCAGAACAGCTACCTGCTGTCGTAAATCAAGCGATTCGAATGGCTTATACGAAAAAAGGCGTATCTGTTCTTACAATTCCAGATGATGTTCCGAAATTCGAAGTAAAAAGTGGTGCTCGTGTTACAAATACTTCTTTTACATTACCTGAGTTATTTCCGCAAGAGGAAGATTTACATGCTGCCAAACTCGCAATAAATGAAGCGAAAAAGCCTGTTATTTTAGCTGGAAAAGGTGCGAAACATGCGAGAGAATCCTTACTTTCATTTGCAGAACATATTGGTGCTCCAATCGTACTTACATTACCAGCTAAAGGAATTATCCCTGATGAACATCCACTTTGTATTGGTGGATTAGGATTAATTGGAACGAAACCTTCTTATGAGGCAATGAAACATGCGGATACTTTAATTATGGTTGGTACTTCTTATCCGTTCACTGGTTTCTTACCTGAAAAAGCAAAAACAATCCATATCGATACAGATCCTGCCCAAATCGGAAAACGTTATGCCACAGATATCGGCTTAGCCGGTGATGCTGATAAAACATTAAAATGGTTAATTGAAAATGTAGAAAAACACGAGGACCATTCCTTCTTAGAGCATCATCAAGAAATGATGAAAAAGTGGGAGGAAAAATTACACGATCAAGAAGACGATACTTCTACTCCAATTAAGCCACAACGTGTTATGCATGCACTGCAACAAGTAGCTCATGATGATGCAATATTATCAGTCGATGTCGGAAATGTAACAGTATGGACAGCAAGGCACTTCCGTATGACAAACCAGCAATTTATTATTTCTAGTTGGCTCGCAACTCTTGGCTGCGGTTTACCTGGAGCACTTGCTGGAAAAATTGCTTTCCCGGATAAACAAGTGTTTGCAGTTTGTGGTGACGGTGGTTTTGGAATGACAATGAACGACTTCGTAACAGCTGTTAAATATAAACTACCAATCGTTGTTGTCGTTTTAAATAATAATAAAATCGCCATGATTAAATTTGAACAAGAAGTTATGGGTAATATCGAATTTGGTACAGACTTAACAAACCCTGATTTCGCAAAATACGCAGAGGCGTGCGGAGGTATTGGATACCGCGTTGAAAATTTAGATGAACTACTTCCTGCTTTCGAAAGTGCGGTAAAACAAAATAAACCATGTATTATCGATGTAGTTGTAGATGCAAACGAAGCACCAATGCCAGCAAAAATCACATTTGGTCAAGCAGCTGGTTATACGAAACATATGATAAAAGAATTATTTGAAGAAGGTAAGATTGATTTACCACCACTATAAACAAAAAAAGATAGCTGAAAACAATTTGTCTTCAGCTATCTTTCTTTATTTTTGTATCTCTTTATAGAATGAAAAATCATTCAAAGTATGTTGTAATTGTTTCTCTTCCTTCATTTCTTTATCTTTGCTCCTAGGCATTCTTACATTTCCTAGTTTGATCGCATCTTGCATACTATTACTAACTAGATTTCCCGCTAAAATTGTCATGCTATAAAAAGTAATTGGTATAAGTACAATCCATGTATGTGTAGTTAAATGGCGGAAGTTTTGACCAATTAGGCCAGTCCATTCCTTTGTTACACTATCTGCATCTAATCCAAATAATATTGTTCCTCCAAAAAACAACTTAAGTAATCCAAGATGCAAAAGAAGTAATAGTACACTTACAAATTGTTGAGCTACTAATAAAAGAAATGATGGTAACATATGCGGCCATATATGGCGCTTCAACCTATGCCACTTACTTCCGCCGAGCACAGTAGCTGCCAACATAAATTCTTCTTTCTTAATACGCTTTACTTCTTGCGCTACATACAACATAACCGTCGGTACAGCAAGACATACAAGAACTATAATTTGAAATGCCACACGCAAATATAACGGCACAACTTCTGCTCCACTATCAAACGTTAAAACTTCATTTAACATAAAATAAGAAATCATAACCATCGGTACAATACTAAAAGGATCAAAAAAGGATGAAATAACTGGAAAAGAACGTTTACCATACATACCAAGAAGTAAACCAATTCCCCCTCCAACTATAACTCGTAAAATCGCTATAATTATACTCGCTCCAACTGTCCATTTCGCTCCTTCTATTATTAACTGGAAAAGGTCGCGTCCTTTCTCATCACTTCCGAACCAAAATTTACTCGACGGTGAAAACGGAGCAGCCTCTAGTTCTCCTTTTTCGTTATACATCATCGTTAGTTCGCGAATATTCCCGTCGAAAAACAACGTATTCCCAATACTAATAACCATAAGTACACTTAAAAAAGTAACACCGATCCAAAATCTTACATCTCTTTTTGCAATTCCCCACATATCACGCACGCTCCTTTATAACATTTTTTAAAAGCGTATGTAATATACGAAATAGTATAAAAAGCGGTACGTATAATATAATTAAACTCACCGTAAATATTTCTAATTTCGAATTTTCTTTTACAAAAACAAACATTCCATATGTATTGAAAATCCATTCGATAATATATAAATTTGAAAGCATAAATAAAATATTTGTTTTCGCATAATAAATTGTCGTCAATAAAACATTTCTTGAAATATGATGTGTCAAAATATGCCGTAAGCTTAGTCCTTTACTCTTGGCAAACAAACTATAATCTTTCTCTAATTCTTCTTTAAACCGTAACAACAAAAGTTTAATAAACAATAATGTAGTTGGTATTGTAAGACATATAATTGGTAACAAACGTATCCTTTCTTCCCCTAATCCAGCCAGTTTGACTGGCATAAATCCTGTTTTTTGAAACATAATTACGACAAGAAGCTGTGATAATAAAATAAGTAATATATCCGGTATACTCTCAAGCGTAAGAAAAATCCCGTTCCACATTTTCTGTTTCATATGAGAACGCTGCAATACCCAAACGACAAGTATATACGCTATAAGCAAAGAAAGTAAAAATGCTGATAGAAATACAATCATTGTTTCAAAATAATGAATCCATATTTGCGGAAATAGTTTTCTTGAGTCTCGAAATCCATATGTAATTTCACCCGGTTGCAGTAACTTTTCTCCAAGTAATACAAACGTGTTCCAAAAACCAATTAAATCTATTTGCAATCCCTTAAATAAACGTGGCAGCGCACCTAGACAGATTATACATAGAATTGCAGCTACTAGTTGTAAACAAGTAACCCCACACCATTTAGCAATTCGCATCAACATAACGATTTCCCCTTACCATACGATAGAATATTCAGAAACCAAAAACCACATATATTACATCTCTTCAGCTATACCTTGCACGCGTTTCTTCCCACTAGGTAAAATGGCTTGATATAAACACGTAACAAAAAATAATAAACCAAATAAAATAATAAACAACGTATCTGCACTAATCCATTTCGGGAACAACATCGCTATCGCACCGAGAGATAACAGCTGGAATCCTGTCGTTAATGGACTAAGTAAACTTTGAACACGTCCCATGAATGATTCTTCTACAATTTCATACATCCAGCCCATAATTGCAACATTAATAAACGGTAAAAAGAAAGTCGCAAAAGCGATACATACATAAAAAGACCATACGTGGTTTACAAAGTAACACATACCGAAAAAGACCCCTGAGCCTGCCATACCAAAGACAATAATAGGCTTGGGTGCATATTTCTTACCTATACTTGTTGCTACTATACTTCCAATTAGTAATGAAATCCCTCCAACTACACCACCCACCATCGCTAGACTTTCATACGTTGCTGGTGCTAATTTGTATTTTAATATGTAAGTAGTAGATACACTTAAAATACCATTTAATAAACCAAATACGATAAATCCTAAAAGTAATTTTTTTAAAGTTTCATTTTGGTATATATACTTGATCCCTCCTTGAAACTCTGTTATTAACATCTTCAAATTAACTTCCTTCCATTTTATTCTACCATTTGGCAAACGCACTTTTTCTGGAATAGAGATCGTTTGAATCAAAACACCACTCATAATAAAAGTGAGCGTATTTACTAAAATACTCCCGTATATTCCAAAAGTCCAGTACACCATCGTTGCAATTCCTACACCAAACAAAGCATACAAACTATTTACCATTTGATTCACACCTGCTGCTGCACCGTATTGGTCGGATTCAACTACTCCCTGTATCATCGACTGTTCTGATGGGGAGAAAAATTGTATACATGCATTTTCCAAAAATAAAAATATAAAGACGAGTATAATCATTCCGTAATAAAGCGAAATTAGGATGCCGATATTACATAGCGAACAACATATGTTACTTACCGTACAAATACGTTGTCTATCAAAACGATCCACTACTGTCCCTACTAATAGAAAAAAGATTAATGCAGGCAATGCCATCATAATTTGTGTCATCGTTGCGTAAACTGGTTGTTTTCCGTATTGATCTAACAAGTAAAACATTAAAGAAATTCCAGCAATCATAGAACCAAGTCGCTCTAAAATATTTGCTAGAAAAAAACGCGCATACACTTTGTTGCGAAATAACTGTAGCATTTCTTTCATACTTCATACCCTTTCTATCGACAAGATTTTATTATTTCAGTCATTTATTGGAAGTTATATTATCTTTTTCGACCATTATTCAATCTTTTCCTTCTGTATAGAGAACATTCAAAAAAAGACTCTTGTTTTTATACAAGAGTCTTTTTTATTTAACTTCGCTTCATATAATGATATATCTCGCTAACTTTTTTAATTCTCTATAGTTCGGATACACTTTATTTATTTTACGAATGTATCGGACATCCACTCATAAAATTTTTCTTTCTCTTCAAATTGTGGATAATGGGCTGATTTCTCAAAAGTAATAAATCCTTTTTGATCTGCTTCAATCGTATCAAAATATGTTTTTGCTGCATGAAATGAAGTGTTATAGTCATATTTCCCCATGAGAAAATAAAACGGTAGCTTCAGCTTAGTTACTTTAGTAGGCAATGGATTTTTCAAATCTTTTTCCAATAATACAGTTTGAGAATGTGATAATCCAACGTTATAACGAATTACGTCTAACAAGTTATATTCATTACTGAATAACATCCCGATATTATCACCATCTGGATTTTCAATGAGCCTTGATGTTCCACCGTATTTCGCAACATAATTTCGCGGAGTGTATGTATCGCCATTTTTAATTTTTTCAGTCAACCCTTTTAAATATGCAACTTCATCTTCATTCCCTGCATTTTTTGCTTGGTCAATTACAAAATGTAAACTATCCATTTCACTTTCTACTGTATCACTCATCTGCCCTATGCCAACATATGCTTCGTATTTTTCAGGGGCTTTATTGGCAGCTTGCATTCCGATATATGTACCGTAAGAATGACCAATTAATATTACCTTTTCTTTGCCGAGACGTTTTGAAACATAATCTGTCATTGCTAATAAATCCTCTACTAGTAGGTCTGATGAAAGGTTCGAATAATCTTCAAAGAAATGATACGATTTCCCACTTGCTCTTTGATCGTAATTAACAACTGTGAATTTCTCCTCCAATACGACTTGGTATTTTTGAGCATATGGTATTTCTGAAGTACCTGGTCCACCATGTACAAAAATAATGACCGGATTGTTCTTATCTTGGCCGCGTATCATTATTTCATGACTACTTCCATTAACCTCTACCTGTTCTAACGTACTTATACTGTTTTTCCCTTTTATTTGCGAGGTCCATGTAGGAAATACTAGTGCTACAATTAATAATAGTGTAGTGATGGCTCCAATAAATTTTATTAATTTTTTCACCTTCTTCATAAGTCGTTTCCTTTCTTTTAAATTTATAAAAATATCAATTTAGTTCTGTAAAACTACCTGAAAATAATATGAATATATAACAATTGCTCTCTCTAATTTCATCTTAACCTTTTGTACATTCTTAATATCCCATACACTTCTTAACTTTCCACTACATAACCCCTTAATATTCCCTTAATTTTCAATACATTAATAATAGGAAGGTTTGGTCACAATGTATTACAAATAAAAAGAGTCCTTGTTTTCTAAACAAGGACTCTTCTCTTAAACTATTTCGCTACTTCTTCTTTCGGCATTACCATACCTTTATAAAGTTGGACTGTTATCCAGTAATAGATGAAATAAATGACTAAGAAAATCCCAATCGGCACCCACACTTTTACAAACGGGTCAACTAATATAAAGCTGAATAAGTTTAGCCCTACTAACACGTGGGAAATTCCAATAATCGCTGGGAAGATAAATAAATATGAAATTTCTTTATATATACTTTTGGTTAACATACTACGTCTCACACCGATTTTTCGTAACATTTCATAACGGCGTACATCACGAGAAGCACCCGTTAATATTTTGAACATAAGCGAACTTGCCATCATTGCTAAAAAGGCAATTCCGAGGAAGAATCCCATAAACATTGTTCCACTCATGAAACTGTTCATAAACTGATAAATTGTCATTTTCGTAAATAAGTCTACTTTTGTACCTGTTGTTTTTTCAATTAATTCTTTTTGTCTCTTATCTATATCGAGCAACAATGGTTTATATTTTTTCATATCGTCTACTTTTGCTAATGTTACACTATGCTCTGTTCCTTGAATTCCTTTATAATGCTCTTCGTCTGCAATTCTTACAGGTTTTCCGTTAAATTGATTATGTGTAATTTGTATTTCTCTTACAACTGCATCTTCCCAATCTTTTGGCATGCGAGGAAGCTTATTCGCTGCTTCGGGAGCTTCCAAAGCAGAATAGACAGGTTCAGTTAAAGGTTCAGCCACACGTTTACGAACAGGCTCTTTTAAAGTTTTTGTATCAAAGTGATCGGAAACAAGTGGTGGTTTCGCAGTTAAGTCATTACGTAAGTAATACACCGCTTCTCCGTCTACTTTATACTTGTACTTGCTTTCTTCAACAATTTCCATTTCTTTTAAGGCCGCTTTGTCTTGTTCATTTGGATCATGAATTACGACATCATATACTCGTGAGAAGTCTGTCATAATACCTACATTTTTTTGGAACGCCATCCCTGCAGTCATGGCACCTGCTCCTAATGCAATTAACATTGCTACAGTACCTAATACTCTCGATAAACTATTTACTCGAAAGCGTAACTGTGCATATGTAAAACTATTTAAGCCCGTTTCATTTCGTTTTTTATTCCCTTTAATTTTCATCACAAAAAATGGGAGCAACGAACTAAAGATAAAATATGTTCCAAGTGTTGTAACGATTGTCGCTATTATAAAACCGATTTCAGCAAACATTTTTATATTTACCATAAAATAGTATCCTGTACTTACTAGTAATACACCAAGTACAGTCATTATAATAATACGAGTTTTACTTTTCTTCACTTCATCTAGTGTTTCATCTTCACGAATTAACTCTAGTTCTGTTTTACGTAATAACCGAACACTATTCATTAATCCGGTAATAAAAAATAGTATTAAAAAGAAAATAGCTGTAACTAAGATTGCTGGTGTATATACAGATGAGTAACTACCTTTCGCTGAAATCTCCATTCCATTCATTAAAAAGTTTCCTGCTACACTTGCTAGTAACATCCCTACTAAAATCCCGATAATAATACTGACAATACCCATACCGAATGTTTCAATAAATAATAACTGTGCTACTTTTTTCTTTTTCGCTCCGAGCATCATGTACATACCGAGTTCTTTTCTTCTTAATGTGAGTAAGAAAGAATTAGCATATATAATATAAAATACAGTAATGAAAGATAATAGTATGGCACCTACCCAGAATACGAGTCTAATACTACTAATAAGACTATTATCCTTTGTAAATTCACTATTCATTGCCATCGTTTGGAACATGTAGAAGATACTAATACTAATAACGAGACCAATAAGTAAAACCATATAATCTTTTAACATCTTTTTCATACTATGACGTGATAATTTAAATAACATAGTCTCGCCCCCTACTTAGACTCAGCAGCTGAGCCCATATGAGCGAGCACACCTAAAATGTCTTGATAGAAACTTTCTCGCGTTCCTTGACGCTTTAATTCTTTATATAGAAGACCATCTTGAATGAATAAAATACGCTCACAGTAACTCGCACTAAATGCATCATGTGTAACCATCAAAATACTTACATTGTGATTTTCATGTAAATCTTGCATCGCTTCTAATAAGCTTTTTGCATTTTTACTATCCAGCGCTCCTGTCGGTTCATCTGCTAATACGATTGCTGGATTATGTACTAAAGCTCGTGCTGCCGCTGTTCTTTGTTTTTGCCCACCAGAAACAGCAGTTGGATATTTTGTTAAAATTTCAGTAATCCCTAATTTCTTCGCGACCTCATTTACCTTTCCCGTAATCTCACTTGAAGGTACGCCTTGCAGAGAAAGTGGTAAAGCAATATTTTCATAAATTGATAAGTTTTCAAGTAAGTTAAAATCTTGAAAAATGAATCCTAATTTTTGAGATCGAAAATCAGATAAAGCATTCCCCTTCATAGAAGTAATATTTGTACCAGCTATTGTCACACTGCCACCTGTTGCTTGATCCAATGTACTAATCACATTCAATAAAGTCGTTTTTCCAGATCCAGAAGGCCCCATAATCCCGACGAATTCCCCTTCTTTAATACTTAATGACACACCCCTTAATGCTTTTGACTGATTCTCATTTCTTTTCCCATACGTTTTTTCTACACTTTCTACAGTAACTACATTTGTTGACATCTCTTTCACTCCATCCCTTTTGTATAAAGTTAATTTCTCACATATTTCTTATTTTTTTCTCATGTAAATCCTTAAGAGTTTTTAAATTTTTCAAACAAAAAGAGTTACACGGGGACCATGAACCTTTTTCCTACTTCATATTCTCATTTTTCTACAACTCGTTCCTTCGATTTCGCTTACATTTACCTTACATTTTTGTAAGGTAAATAATATTACAGACCAATTCATAAGGGGACTTTCTATATAATGAGAAAAAATTTTTATTTTTATCAAAATGAATAGGATATATAAATAACAATAATAATAAAATAAAAAACAATATAATTTTATTTTAAAACGATAAATTGTATGATAAAATCATGTTGTCATTAAATAAATGAGGTGCTTTTTATGAAACTAGTTACAACACTCTTTTTAAAGTTAGCTATTGTTTTTATAGGTATAGTAGTTCTTGCATTGTGCATATTTTTAGTGCCTAAAATCGGGAATTTTGCTGGAGAATTATATCCAGATATTGCTTTTATGAAATCTCTCGTTTTAATCGATATGTATGTAGCAACAATACCTTTTTACTTTGCTCTGTATCAAGCTTTTAAACTTTTAAGCTATATCGATAAGAACAAAGCTTTCTCGGAATTATCAGTAAAGGCTTTAAAAAATATAAAATACTGTGCCCTCACGATCGGTACCTTATATTTGCTAGGTATGCCACTTTACTATCTCATGGCAAAAAAAATTGACCCTCCAAGTTTTATACCAATTGGATTGATCATTATTTTCTCCTCTATCGTGATTGCTGTTTTTGCTGCAGTTCTCCAAAAACTCTTACAAGAAGCCATTCGTATAAAATTAGAAAATGCTTTAACAGTCTGAAGTGAAATATATGGGAATAAATGATGAAAGGATAGCGATTAAGCTATCCTTTCATCATTTATTATGGTTCTTTCATTACTTTAAATTCAGTAATACATGTTAAAGGTGTGTTTTATTATTCATCTCTATTTCTTATTTTTTATTTCCTCTTTCATATTTTGCACAAACTCATCTAGTCCAATCACTTCTGACTTATCTTCACCGTATTTACGTACATTTACAGATTCGTTCTCCATTTCCTTATCCCCAATAACAAGAACATAAGGAACTTTTTGCATTTGCGCTTCTCTTATTTTATATCCTAACTTTTCATCTCGAACATCTCGTTCCACACGAACGCCAGCTTGTGCTAACTTATCTGCAACATCATCTACGTATTGTACATGAACTGCATTCGAAACTGGAATGACTTTCACTTGAACTGGTGCCACCCAGGCTGGGAACGCGCCTCCAAAGTGTTCAATTAATATAGCTAAGAAGCGGTCTAAAGATCCTAATACTGCTCGGTGAATGACAACTGGTCTTCTCTTTTCATTCTTCTCATCTATATAATTTAAATCAAACTTCTCTGGCATTTGGAAATCTAGCTGGATTGTTCCGCACTGGTGACTTCTATTTAAAGCGTCTTTTATATGGAAGTCGATTTTCGGTCCGTAAAATGCACCATCACCTTCATTTAGTCTATATTTATAATTCAATGAATGTAATACATTTTCTAGTGCCGCCTCTGCTTGCTCCCATAACTGATCATCACCCATTGAATCTTCTGGACGAGTAGAAAGCTCTACTTCATATTCGAACCCAAAAGTTTTATAAACGTAATCAATTTGCGCCATTACGGATTTAATTTCATCTTCAATTTGTTCTGGTGTTACAAATAAATGAGCATCATCTTGGCAGAAAGTACGAACTCTTAATAATCCATTTAAAGCCCCACTAAATTCATGTCGATGTACTTGACCGAATTCACACATGCGAATCGGTAATTCGCGATAAGAATGCAATTTATTTTTAAACATAAGCATATGTCCTGGGCAGTTCATCGGTTTTAATGCAAAACTCTTTTTGTCTACTTCAGAGAAATACATATTGTCTTTGTAATGCCCCCAGTGCCCTGACTTTTCCCATAATTCTTGATTCATCATAAATGGAGTACGCACTTCTTGATAATTGTACTCTTTTTGAATTCCTCTTAAAAATGCTTCTAATTCATTGCGGATAATCTGTCCTTTCGGCAAGTAAAACGGCATTCCTGGTGCCTCTTCAGAAAACATAAATAACTCTAATTCACTACCTAGCTTACGATGATTTCTTTTTGCTGCTTCCTCAACAAAATGTAAATACTCCTCTAATTCTTTTTGAGAAGAGAATGCAACACCATATATACGCTGAAGCACTTGATTGTTACTATCCCCTCGCCAATATGCACCTGAAACGTGAGTTAATTGGAATGCTTTCAAATAGCCTGTTGACGGTAAATGTGGTCCTCTACATAAATCTACAAATTCACTTTGTTTATAAAGTGTTACACTTTCCTCATTAGGAATCGCTTCTAAAAGTTCTAATTTCAAGTGATCGTTCATTTCTTGAAACAATTTTTTTGCTTCTTCTCTTGAAACCTCAACTCGTTCTATTTTTACATTTTCATTTATAATCTTTTTCATTTCTTTTTCGATTTTCGGTAAATCTTCTACGTTTACACTACTCGGAAGATCCATATCATAATAAAATCCATTTTCAATAACAGGCCCTACACCGAGGTTTACATTACCATACATTCTCTTTACAGCTTGCGCTAAAATATGTGCCGCAGAGTGTCTTGCAATTTCTACACCTTCATTTGAATCTATAGTAATGATTTCCACTTTCGCATTTTCTTCAATATTTCGGCGTAAATCATATAACTGATCATTTACCTTTCCTGCGACTGCTTTCTTTTTCAAACTATTGCTAATCGAACCTGCAATTTCTTCTAAAGTAATTCCTTTTGTAAATTCTTTAACGCTTCCATCCGGAAATTTCATTTCAATCATCTGTTCTTTCATTTTTCATCTCTCCATTTCATAATAAAAAGCACACTCATCCCTAAAATAGGGACGAGTGTGCTTATACCCGTGGTTCCACCCAGATTCCCATCGTAAACATACAATGGCTTCTTTTACGGTAACGTCGTTTACACGGCACTAGATACTTCATTTCCCTAGTGCAGCTCTAAGGTGGTAAGTTATTTTTCTGCGTTAGGAAGTTCTCAGCTTTCCTTCCTTCTCTGTATAACCGGGTAAAATAACTCGTGTCCTTTTCTTCGCTTATTATGAAATTGAATGCAAAAAAGCATATTCATCCCTAAAATAGGGACGAATATGCTTATATCCGTGGTTCCACCCAGATTCCCATCACAAAATGCAATGGCTTCTTTTGCGATAACGTCGCTTACACGGCACTAGATACTTCATTTCCCTAGTGCAGCTCTAAGGTGGTAAGTTATTTTTCTGCGTTAGGAAGTTCTCAGCTTTCCTTCCTTCTCTGTATAACCGGGTAAAATAACTCGTGTCCTTTTCTTTGCTTTTAAAAGTACATCCATTAATTGTTATTTACTATATCTTATTCATTTTATTATTGCAAGTGTTTAAAAAAGTTTTTTATTTTTAAAAAAGAAACCAAAAATAGATTTTTGGTTTCCTCTTCACAATTTTACCAATCTTGTGGTTCGTAATTTAAGTCTGAAAATAGACGTCGTTTCTCTTTTTTCGATAAATCTCTCCACTGTCCGACTGGTAAATTATTCAACTCAATATTCATAATTCTAGTACGTTTTAACGTGTATACTTGATAACCTAAAGCTTCACACATACGACGAATTTGGCGATTTAGCCCTTGTGTTAAAATAATTTTGAACTCATATTTTGATAACTGTGTGATCTCACAAGGAAGCGTTTTCGTTCCTAAAATTTTCACACCAGCTGCCATTTTCTCTAGAAAATCAGGTGTAATTGGCTTATCTACAGAAACGATATATTCTTTCTCATGTTTGTTTTCAGCACGTAAAATTTCATTAACGATATCACCATCATTCGTTAACAAAATTAAACCGTCTGAGTCTTTATCAAGACGCCCAATGTGACTAATTCGTAAAGGATGATTCACTAAATCGATAATGTTACCTTTTACAGCTTTTTCACTTGTACATGTAATACCTACTGGTTTATTTAAAGCGATATATACGTGATCTCGAGCAATACGAAGTTGCTCTCCATTTACGCGTACATCATCACCTGGATTTACTTGGTCACCAATTTTTGCAACCTTACCATTAATAATTACTCTTCTCTCATTAATTAATTTATCTGCTCCACGTCGAGACGCTTTTCCAGCTTCACTAATAAATTTATTGATACGCAAATTAGGCACATCCTTTTCAAAAAAATTCAAGCTCACACTGCTTCTACCGTACAATACAAAAGGGTAAGCCTTCTATTATAACTTAAATATATTAACATGAAAGGGTATATAACGTCTTCTATTAATTACTCGTTTATAAGAAAATATCTTTATTATACATTCATTTATGCACGTTTTGTACACTTAATATACAAGCCACTCTTCCTTACATACAGCTTGTTTACCTCTTATATCTGCTAAATCTTCATGAATATTCGCTAGTTTATACAACTTAGGGAAAATCTCATCTACATAATTTTGATGCGCCATTTCATCTTTCCAATAAGTTAAAACGATATAACGATTTTCAGTTTTTAAAGACTTCCCAATAACGCCACCTAACATCCCTTTTGCATTTTCCATTCCTTTATTCCAAATTGTTTCTTGTTTATGTAAAAAATACTTTTCTTTTTCCACCTTTACATCACATATAGCAACTCTAACGAATGATCCTTCTGTAACAACGTCTTTCAAAGGCGTATCAGTAATATCATACAACGTTTGAAATAGTTCAATTTCACATGAAAGAAACGTATCCTCTTGATTACTATTTACATAAATGGTATCGTGAGCACCATTCATAAATGATTGATACGCACCCCTATCATTCCATAAAGTAAATACACACGCCTCATTTTCATTCCATCCACCGAATTGTCCATGAAAACCATCTAGGTGCTGTATATCACGCCATTTTTCTTGCGCACTTGAAAACAATTCCTTTTTCTCTTCTTCCACCTTACAGTAGATTGTTTTTAGTAGCATTTCTAATTCCCCCTTATGATATAATTTATCTTACTCTTACACCCTTTTGTTTACATAATATTTTTATAATCACCTAAATACTCTTTATACACATATAGAATTAATCATATTTATCCCTAAATCCATCAAACCATTTATCTGATTTTATTTCAAATAATTCAGAATACAAAAAGTTGTAATCCTTACCGAATTACAACTTTAGCTAATCTCCCTTATTCATCTTTTGCTCAAATAAATAATACGTAATTTCTCCCGGATAATGTAATACAGTTACCTTACGCTCCCCTTTTTTAAAAGTAACAGTATGCCCGTTTTCCCCTAAGTCTTCCCATCCACTTACCTTTTTAATAGGCATTACACTTATATATTTATAATCCTCTTCCTTATTATCGTTAATATGGATTGCTGACATTGGTACTGGAAAATCTTCAATTTTAGATTCTTTGTCCAGATATATGAGTACAAATAAGCCAACTAATAACATAGTCATTGAAATATTTGAAACTAGCTTTCTTCTATTCATTTTTACTAAAAACCCTCTTTTCTCACATATTACTTTCATCATTTTACTAATCTTAGTTATTTATGTATATAAAAAATATAATTAAAATTAATTACATACTATATTCTCTACCAACAATAATATTATTATTGTATATTATAATTAAAAGATATTTATTTTTGGAGGTATTACCCATTGAAAAAATTATTTTTTAATAAATGGACAATAGTTATTTCTATTTTTATTATTACCAGTACGATTTTCTACACAACTAAAGATAAAAATAATAACGAAAAAACTATCGCAGAAACAATTGATACAAAAACTTTTAAATCTAAATTACAACCAAAAATTGATGAATTAACTACAAATTATAATGAAATCATCGAAAAAAATTGGTTGCCTGCCTGGGAAGAGATTAACACGAACGGAGATTCAGTAGACAGAGATAAACTATTAGTTACAATGACTGCTGTTTCCAAGCAATATGAAAAAATTATACATGAAATAGATACTTTGAAAATTAATGAAAATATATCGGAAGTACAAATACAAGAACAACTAGTTTATTTCACAACAGAATTTAAGACTGCTTCTACATTTATGAAAAACGCAGCAGATTTAATTATAGACAGCGCAAATAACTCAACTCCATCCAATGAAACAATTGAAAATACTAAACATGTTTTAGGACTTGCAGATCAACACATTGTTCTCGCTTTATCTACTTTAAATGAAGTTGAAGATAAATTAGGACTTTCGAAAAAATAGAATTCTTTACTATTTTAAAATAAAAAATGATTGCATTTCACTAAATGTATATCTATAATGTTTTTATTGATTCTATACGCAATCAATGCGTATAAGTTATTAATTTTATAATTCGGATGAACCATTCAGGAGAAGATCTATTGATCTACCGACGGGGCAAAAAGTTGCTGAATCAACTTTGAAACTCTCAGGTCTTGGTTACAAGTAGAACTGCATGGGGACGAATCTCTGGAGAGACTCCCTCTCGCTTTCATATAGCGCGGAGGAAAACGAGCGCCGAAGGAGCAAATCCGCTATTTTAGCGGATAATCTCTCAGGTAAAAAGGACAGAGACAAGCGAAAGAAAATGCCGATTTGTATCGGTTTATTTTTCTATCCCTTGTTTCTCCAGAGACCATTTCATTTACTTGAAGTGGTTTTTATTTTTTCTAAATAAAGGAGAATACAGATGGAGACAGTAAGTAAAGTATTAGAACAAATCAATCACTATGTGTGGGGATTACCAACGTTGTTGTTACTCGTTGGTACTGGTATCATTCTCACAGTGCGTTTAAAAGGTTTACAGTTTAGTAAACTATTATACGCTCACAAACTAGCTTTTAAAAAATCAGAAGATACATCTTCCTCTGGAGATATTAGCCACTTCCAAGCACTTATGACAGCTATGGCGGCAACGATTGGTATGGGAAATATAGCTGGTGTTGCAACTGCTGTGACAATCGGTGGACCCGGTGCGATCTTTTGGATGTGGATTACTGCGTTGTTCGGGATGGCAACAAAGTATGCCGAAGCAATTCTTGCAGTGAAATACCGTGTTAGCAATGAAAATGGTGAATATTCAGGTGGACCAATGTACTATTTAGAACGTGGTTTAGGTAAGAAATGGCTTGCTGTTTTGTTTGCTATATTCGGTACAACCGCTTCTTTCGGTATCGGTAATATGGTGCAATCTAACTCAGTTGCAGAGGCAATGCGAATTAATTTCTCTTTCCCCCCTGCTTTAACTGGTATAGTAATGTCGTTTTTAATCGCCATTGTTATTTTAGGCGGTGTTAAAAAAATCGGGAAAGTGACAGGATATATCGTTCCTATTAAAGCTTTCTTTTATATCATTGCTGGTCTTATTATTATTTTCTATCACTACGATCAAATTCCAGAAGCATTTTCACTTATTTTTTCTGGTGCATTTAATGGTACTGCAGCTGCTGGTGGTTTTATCGGTGCAACAGTTGCATCAGCTATTCAAATTGGAATGGCGCGCGGTGTATTTGCGAACGAAGCTGGTTTAGGGAGTGCACCAATTGCCGCGGCGGCTGCAAAAACAGATTCACCTGCAAAGCAAGCTTTAGTTTCAATGACTGGTACTTTTCTAGATACGTTTATTGTATGTACCATTACAGGACTAGTATTAATTACTACAGGTGCATGGAAATCTGGTAAAACTGGCGTTGAAGCTACCACACTTGCGTTCCAATCTGTATTCGGTACTGCAGGTAGTATGATTCTCGGTATCGCGATTATATTATTCGCCTACTCTACTATTTTAGGGTGGTCGTATTACGGAGAGAAATGCGTGGCTTATTTATTTGGAGAAAGTGCTGTTAAATATTATAAAGCAATCTTTATCGTCATGATTGCTATTGGTGCGAATTTAAAATTAGGCATCGTATGGACATTCGCTGATATTGCAAATGGACTTATGGCGATTCCAAACTTAATTGGTCTAATTGGATTAAGCGGTATTGTTGTTGCTGAAACGAATCGCTTTTTACAAGCAGAGAAATTGAAAGAAAGTCATAAAAAACAGGCAAGTTAATCACTTTAAAAAGGAATGGCTCATTTAAAATAAGCCATTCTTTTTTTTCTCTATTTCAATTCCTTTCCCTTCTGAACCATATGTAAATACAGTACAAAATCCATCATAGTCGACGAATGACCAAGTTGACGAATCATTGCTGTTATATTTCCTCTATGATATGTACCATGATTTACGACGTGTTGCACTAATTCTAAAATTGAAGTATCTAGTGTCCCTGCATATGGATTCTTGATAACAAATACAGCATTCACGTCTTGTATTGTAATTAAAAAGTCTCTATATTGATTTGCCATGTTTTCAAACATTTTTTCTAATTCATGTAACGATTTAGTTTCGATTTGTTTTCGTAAATTTTCTCGGTCTTGTATTGCTTCATTCATACTTTTACCATGTAATATGTGTAGCCACACTTGATCTGTAATATAAATATGCGCAAAAGTATCCTTAATTGATGGAAATACACTCTGTATCTGTTCATTAAAAATAGTCTCATAGTTTGGTAATTCTTTTAGTCGATTGAATAAACGTATATTAGCCCAAGCATGATAATCCACCTGTTTTAACATGTACTCTTTCAATCGAAATCGCCTCCTTATTGTATGAAACGTATGGCTTGTTTCTTCATTTCCGATTCTCTATCAGCTTTTGCAATTCCTTTTTCTTCAATTTCACGTTTATTTATAGTTTTATACTTTACATAAGTAAAGAATTCTTTTCTAAATGGAAACGGTGTAATCCGAATTGTTTCCTCGTCCACCCATTCAGCTTGAATAGGTTTCTCCTCCTTACTATTAAACATTTCTGTTCCCTCAAAACCATCTTTAAACAAATCAATTTCATCTTTCTTTTCTACACCTGGTTTATTCATACAGACATATAAAGAAAGTTCATCGCAAAACTTTAATAATCTATAATGTTTATCGAACATCGTAAATTGTTCTTTTGTTAGCGTTGTCAATATTCTTTTTTGTCTTTCCAATTCCCCTGTATAAAATGACATCATCTCTTCATCTTCCTCATTTAATGGAAATGATAAAAAATGCTTACTACAAAGTAATGCTCCGTATGGATTTGAATCTTCAATTTCATTCAAACCAATCGTATAAAAGACAAAGCGTAATGAACTTGGACAATCCATAAATGTATATGGGACATTTTTAGCATCATTCAAAATTGGTACTTTATCAAGTTCTATCCAGCCTCTATCATGCTCATATATTGCATCAATTGTCTCTTTTAAGTATGTGTTATCTTCAAAAAAATCTTCTTTTATATGCTTCGAAATCTCTCCAGCTAAAAAACCATGATCATGTTGACGAATTAATATACTTTCTTTCTCATCCTTTTCACGAAAAATCATCCGTATACTCCCCCTCATCCTCATATTACAGCGTTTTCTATGCATCAATTCTTAATTAATCCCTAATTATTAGCAGGGATTCAGTTTCCTGCAACGAAATTAACATAACTATATAGCATTCTTTCTAACAATATAAATAGTTTTATCTTTACTATCCATTATACTAAATCATTCATTCCAAAAAAATTTTTTATGAGGTGAAAACATGAACAAAACAGAATTAATTAAAAATGTCGCACAATCAGCTGATATTTCTCAAAAAGATGCTTCTGCGGCTGTACAATCCGTTTTTGACACAATTGCTACTGCATTACAATCTGGCGATAAAGTTCAATTAATCGGATTTGGAACTTTTGAAGTGCGCGAAAGATCTGCTCGTACAGGGCGTAATCCCCAAACTGGCGAAGAAATCCAAATCGCTGCTGGTAAAGTTCCTGCATTTAAAGCAGGTAAAGAGTTAAAAGAAGCTGTGAAATAAACAAGAAACCAGCCATTTTAAAGGCTGGTTTCTTGTTTTAATTTAGTAATTCCTTTATATTCTCTGCATGATACACTTCACAAATATAAAATATACATTTGCAGTTACTTACAATTTGATATTTTCTTGTTGGATACACATTCGCCGAAACAGAGCATCCATCAAATAATTCAATAATATTTCCAGAAGGCTGATACCCTTCGTATAATACGTTTCTTCTTACTTCCATCTTTTCTATAAGTGTTTCAACTGGAATGTTTCCATTCTCTAATTCACTCTTAATTGTATTGGGTAAAAACGAAGTGTCCGCAAAAATTAGATTTTCAGATAACACTTTTCCTTTATAACTAACATGCGATACACGGTAAAGAAATGTTCCGTTTTTATCAAAGAAATTCTTTGCTTCTTTCGGGATGTACTGTCTATCAAGTACCTCTTGTTCGAGAACATCAAACTGAACTGTATCATTTAAAAGCTTTTCTAAAGCATGAATAGATGATGTATCTCCAGAAAATAAAATATTTTTAATTGCTTGTACATTATAAGTGAATTCATTTGTTCTATTTTCCGCCACTAACATGAGGAACACCTCTTCTATAAGATATTTTATTAAACTTATTTATAATTTAAAAGCGCTACTGCGTCTAACTGTGTGATTTCAGTTACTTCTTTACTAAATATTGCAATTGAAGCCATATAATCTACACTTGGCCTTATATCTTCCATCATTGTATTTTCTACTAATTCATGTCTATCCTTAAAAACCAACAAATTTGGAGGATCATTTGGAGCTGATACAGTAATATGCACTGGCGGAATCATTAATCCTTCACCTGTCGCTTTTAGTACTGCTTCTTTTCGAGTCCAATATGTTAAAAAACCTTCTATTCGCTTTTCATTAGATAATTTCATAACTTGTGCTATTTCAATCTCTTTTAATACGCCTTCTGCCATTTTCAGAACATCTACATTTGGATTCATTTGTTCCACATCAACACCAACAAGTGCTGACTTTGTAAATGCAACAACTACCCAATCCCCAGAATGTGAAACAGATAACTGCGGCATTCCTTCTGGTAGTTGTGGTCTGCCATGTTGCAACTTACATACTG
Source organism: Bacillus cereus group sp. RP37 (assembly GCF_040459695.1). NCBI lineage: Bacteria > Bacillati > Bacillota > Bacilli > Caryophanales > Bacillaceae > Bacillus > Bacillus cereus group sp. RP37. The sequence goes on from NZ_JARVHP010000001.1 coordinate 3,122,157, forward strand.
GGCACATTCGATTAATCGGTACTTGAACTGGTGACATAGAAAGTATCTTTCCAAGAACTAATCTACTAATTACGCAGCCTATTATAAAACGGGCACGATCTGCCGAGTGGTGGTATGAATTTGCTTTCTCTCGTTCAACATCATTTAGTAAATTGTAATGCCATGATTGTAAATCCGAAATTCTTCCCCACCATATTTGACAATCATTCTCATTCAAAGTTGGTATAGAATCTACAACTTTCCTTTCAATCATGTATATTCTCCTTTATTCAACGAATATCAGTTGTTATTCATTGACAATTGCTTTCTGTTTTTTTGATACGGAAAACATTTTTTCTTTCTTTTTTGACATTACCTCTTTATCAGAAATACGTAAAGAAAATAATAATGCTACGAGTAAAAACATTGCTGATCCAATTAATGCCGCTTGATATGGTAAGAAATCTGACTGTGCATGATACTGTATTTCATTACTTCCAACCCCTGATAATATGCTAGCTAAAACAGCAACTCCTATCGCTGAGCCTAATCGATTTTGCACATTAAATATAGTAGTTGCTCTCCCCATAGAAGGTGGTGCAATATTGTTAAATGCAGAAAATTGAACTGCACCGACCGACTGACCTAAGAAAATACCGATGCCAAACAATAATGCCCGTATTTGCCAAGGGTTCGTATCGTGATTTACAAAACTTAATAAAACAAAGATAATCGCCGTACAAATTAACCCTATAGAAATTACCTTGCGAGCTCCTAATTTCTTATATGACCATGGCACAATCTGTGACGATATCATTAATCCAATTGCCTCCGGGAATGTCGTAAGACCTGATTCCAGTGCGGATACTCCTATTACATTTTGATACATAAGTGGAAAAACAAATAACATTCCTAGTAAACCAGCTGATGAAAACAATGAAATAAGACTCATTTTTCTAAAGACTGGTTCTTTTAATAAGCGTAAATCTAACATCGGTTGCTTTACTTTAAGTTCTACAATGATGAACAATGTAATGAATACAATCCCAGCTATCCCAGTACTTATAATCTCTGGAGAAATCCAACCTTTTGATGGACCTTGGCTAAGTGCATAGATCAGCATCGCAAATCCTGGTGCTGAAAGAACAAAACCGAGAGAATCAAAGCGACCAGCCGATTTTTCAATATGTTCTTTTAAAAATAGAAGACCGAATAGTAACGCTACAATTCCAAACGGTAAATTAATATAAAATGCCCAGCGCCAAGACATTTGATCTACAAAGAAACCTCCAATAATCGGTCCTACTGCCGGTGCGACAGCAATTGGCAACACAATAAACCGTGAAATTTTCGGCCTTTCCTCTGGTGAAAATGTTCGGAATAACATCGCCATCCCGACTGGTGTTAAAAGTCCCCCGCCAGCACCTTGAATGATACGAAAAATATTCAATGAAGTAATATCGTTCGCTATTCCACATAATGCAGACGCAGTTGTAAATACGAAAAGAGCGGTTAGAAATACTCTTTTCGTACCGAAGCGATCTCCTAACCAACCAGAAATCGGAAGGAAAACAGCTAAGCTAACTAAATAGCCAACATTAACCGTCCCCATTGCAGATGGAGGCACTTGTAATTCTTTACTTATCGTTTGTAGTGCTACATTCACAATTGTTGCATCCATCGCAGCCATAAACATCGCTGTTATATATACGATACTTACAACTACTTTTGGATTTATCTTTGCCTTCATTATCGTTTTCCTACTAATATTTTTTCGCCAGCTTGATTACTTTTTGGATTCAAATCTTTCCAGTTATTCTCAACATATTGTAAACAATCGTGCCTGCTAGCTTCTCCATGTACGACTTTCCAACCAATAGGTACATCAAGAAAGACAGGCCAGAGAGAATACTGGCCCTCCTCATTTTTTAATACTTTATATGTGCAATTATCATTTTCAAACGGATTTGTCATACTGTTCTTACCCCTTTCTTATTCTGCAAATATTTCGCTAATACTTGTCCAATTTCTGTAAGTGGTCCTGGTTGACATAAATCTTTATGTCTACAATCAATATCGTGTTGCACAATTTCCCCGTCTAAATAATTTAGCCATGTATTTGGAGAGATAGGATCAAACCAGTCTGGTATAACAGTAGATCTAAAGAATAAAATATCTCCGTTATAAACTTTCGGCACATATTTCCCTAACAACCCTACCGAATTTACATATGTTTCTTTTAAGTTCAAAATAGTCTCTTCTTCAAGACTTGCTAATGCACTTCCATCTTTACGAAGTATTTCTACTGCACTTTCCATCGTAAGTGGTTTACCATCCATGTTATCTGGATCGTATCCACCTAAAGCAAGTAATGCAATTAACGCTTCTTCTTCAGTAGGTGCTTCCGTATTCGGTAAAAAGTGCCCTGGATAAGAATCTAGCATAACGAGTAATTCTACTTCTTCCCCTTCATTTTGTAGTTGCGCTGCCATTGCATGCACAACATTTCCTCCAAGCGACCAACCGAGTAAACGATATGGTCCGTGAGGCTGTACTTCACGAACGTGTTTTAAATAATCCGCCGCCATCTCCTCTAAACTTTTTGGAAGTTCTTCATTTTTAGCGATACCACGTGCTTGTATACCGTAGATTGGATAATCTGTTCCTAAAGATTTCATAAGTCCTGCATAGCACCAACTTAACCCACCTGCTGGGTGTACACAAAATAGTGGTAATTGGTCTCCGCTTGTTCGTAATGGAAGCAACACATCAAGTGCACTTTGTCCATTTCCCACTTCAAGTCTTTCAGCAAGACCTGCAACAGTAGGTGCTGCAAATAAAGTTCCGATATTTAGTTCCACCCCAAGTGCTTCTTTCATGCGGCTCATAAGCTGCACTGCAAGAAGTGAATGGCCACCTAAATCAAAGAATCCATCATCAATTCCAATTTGCGGCACACTTAAAACTTCTGTAAACAAGTCACATAACATTTCTTCTTGCGGTGTTCTTGGTCCACGACTAGATGATGATGCGATAAATTCTGGAGCTGGCAATGCCTTTCTATCTAATTTACCGTTTGGAGTTAAAGGTAACTCATTTACTACTACAAAAGCATATGGAACCATGTAATCTGGTAAACTCCCCCCAGCATACCTACGCATTTCATTCGTATCAATCATTTCATTATTTGATGCGACGATATAAGAAACTAACCGTTTATCCCCTGGTTGATCTTCCCGTACAATAACAGCTACTTGTTCAACTTTAGGGTGTTTCATTATTACCGCTTCTATTTCCCCTAATTCAATTCGGAATCCACGAATTTTTATTTGGTGATCTGCACGTCCTATATAATCTAGCGTCCCATCTTTACGCCAGCGAGCTAAGTCTCCTGTACGATACATTCTTGTACCTGGCTTGCCAAATGGATCTGCGATAAATCGTTCAGCAGTTAAACCTGCTCTTCCTAAATATCCACGAGCAAGCCCTGCACCTGCAACATACATTTCTCCAACTACTCCAGGTGGCACCGGTTGTAAATAATTGTCTAACACATACACTTTAAGGTCAGGTATACTGCACCCAATTAAACTATTTGCCCGTAAAGAAACTATATTCTCGTCTAACTCAATATAACTAACATGTACTGTCGTCTCAGTAATACCATACATATTAATAAGCTTCGGTGCGTTATGAGGATGTCGACTATACCAATCTTCTAATCGACTTAGCTCAAGTGCTTCTCCTCCAAAAACAACATATCGTAAAGATAATTTTTGGCCAATCTCTTCATTTTCACGATCTGCTTGCATCAATTGATAGAACGCTGATGGAGTTTGGTTTAAAACAGTTACCTTTTCTGTAACAAGAAGTTGTAAAAATTCTTTCGGCGAGCGACTTACAGTATGTGGTACTACGACTAGACGACCTCCATATAATAAAGGCCCCCAAATTTCCCAAACCGAGAAATCAAATGCGTATGAATGGAACATCGTCCAAACATCGTCTGCGTCAAATTGGAACCAATGATCAGTTGCACCTAAAAGTCTTACTACGTTTTGATGAGGTATCATAACGCCTTTCGGTCTACCTGTTGAGCCTGACGTATAAATAACATACGCAATGTGTGAAGGCGATAATTGCCTCATGCGCTCCATTTCATCAATATTATCTTCACTATATTTCTCTATTTCTTTTATTACTTTCACATCATCAACTAAAATTTTCAGTTCCTCATTACATTCAATTTCCACATCTGAATTTGTTAAAACACATGATGGTTTCGCATCGTGGAGCATAAATGAAATACGCTCTGACGGGTAATCTGGATCTAACGGAAGGTATCCCGCACCAGCTTTTAGAACAGCTAGTAAGCTTACAACCATATTTAAAGATCTCGGCATCGCTAAAGCAACGAGTTGATCAGGACCGATTCCTTTTGCTATTAGCAATCGAGCTATTTTATTCGCTTTTTTATTCAACTCTTCATATGTTAACTTTTCATCTTCAAAGACGACAGCAATAGCATTTGAATTTATATGAGCCTGCTTTTCAAATAATTGTGATAATGTCATTTCTGGTGCAATTTGAAAACCACCATTCCACTTCTCTAACACTGTATTTCTCTCTGCTAAAGTTAATATTTCTAATCTACCAATTGATTGATCAGGATTTTCCGCTGCATCATCTAATAACAGAATGTATCGTTCTATTAATTTTTGCACCGTTTCCCGTTTATATAAATCAGTACTAAACTCTAACAATCCGTGTAAGCCGTCTGGAGTACCATCAACTCCGTTACTCTCGCTAATTTCAAATGTTAAATCAAATTTCGCAGAGCCAACGCTTTGAATTTCAAGATTCGCTTCTAGGTCTGGAACATCAAATGTCGCTTCAGGCGTATTTTGGAAAGCTAACATAACTTGAAACAGCGGATGACTATTTCGGGTACGTACTGGATTTAACACTTCAACGAGTCGTTCAAATGGAACATCTTGATTTTCGTAAGCTGCCAGATTTAACTGCTTCACTCTATTTAGTAATTCTTTAAAACTTGGATCTCCTGATGTATTTGTACGTAACACTAATGTATTTACAAATAAGCCAACTATATTTGATAGTGCATCATCGTTTCTTCCAGCAATCGGGCTCCCGATTGGTATATCAGTACCGGCACCTAATCTTGTAAATAGCGCACTAAGTCCTGCTTGCAACACCATAAACAAACTAACTCCGTTTTTCCGTGCAAGCTCTACTAACCTACTATGCATACCTGCATCTATATGAAAATGAATTGTTTCTCCGCGGTAACTCGTTTCAATTGGACGCTGGTAATCTGTAGGTAACTCCAGCTGATCTGGTAAACCTTCTAGCTCTTTCTTCCAAAAATCTAATTGTGTTGAAATGAGGCTCTCTTGTGTAGTTTCATCACCAAGCAATTGTTGTTGCCAAAGGGCATAATCTGCGTATTGAACTGGAAGTGTCTCCAGCTGAACTCTGTTACCTTGACATCGTGCTTTATACGCCGCTGCAAAATCTCTCGTTAACGGTTGTAACGACCAGCCATCCCCTACAATATGGTGTAATAGAATTAGTATTACATGTTCGTTTTCACTCACTGTAAAAAGTTGCAAACGAACTGCTGGTTCAACATCGAGGTTAAAGTTATATCTTACCGCCTCTACAAGTACAGTTTCTAATTGCGCTTTACTTGTATTTGTTATAATCATTTCTAAATTTAAATTTTCCATATCTAAAATTTTCTGATAGGAACTACCTAATACGTTAGGGAAAATTGTTCTAAGTGTTTCATGTTTCTCAACTACATCATAAAAGGCACCTTGCAATGCTTCCTCGTTCAAAATTCCATTCATACGAATAACTAGCGGAATATTATAAGTAGGGCTCGGACCTTCTAAGCAATTTAAGAACCATAACCTACGCTGTGCAAATGAAAGTGGAATCTCATTTGGTCTACTTACTTTCTTAATAGCTGGTCTTACACTTTTTGCTTGATCCAATTGTTTCGCTAGTTCAGCAACAGTTGGCAATTCGAATAGTTTTCCAATCCCTAATTCCACACTTAACGTTTCACGAATTCTTGCCATTAAACGAGATGCAAGAAGCGAATGACCACCCATTTCAAAGAAATTATCATCGATGCTAATGCGAGAAACACCAAGTATTTCTGCAAATAAATCACATAATATTTCTTCTTTCGGATTTCTAGCAACTCTATCCTTGTTCATTTCATTAAAATCAGGAGCAGGCAATTTCTTTCTATCAACCTTACCATTTGGCGTTAATTGTAATTCTTCTAGCACAACAAATGCTGATGGCACCATATAATTCGCTAAACTTTCTGAAACATAAGAACGAATTTCTGCAAGATCAATTTGTTCCTTTCCTTCGGCAACGATATACGCAATGATTCGTTTATCATTTGGGCGATCTTCTCGTACCATCACTACTGCTTGCTTAACATTTTCATGTCGTTGTAATACCATTTCAATTTCAGCTAATTCAATTCGGAAACCGCGAATTTTAATTTGATGATCTGCGCGGCTCACGTATTCTAGCACACCATCGTTACGCCATTTCACCAGATCACCTGTGCGGTACATACGCTTCCCTGGTTCTCCATATGGATTTGCAACAAACCGTTCAGCCGTTAACTCTGGTTTTCCTAAATATCCGTTCGCAAGCCCCTCCCCCGCAATATATAGTTCCCCAATCACTCCAGGTGGAACTGGTTGTAAACCTGCATCTAATACATACACGTCTGTATTCCAAATTGGTTTTCCAATAGGAGGTATACCACTTTCATCAATGTTCATGAAAGTAGACCAAATAGTCGTCTCGGTTGGTCCATATAAGTTTGTAATAGAGCAACCTAATTCTTTTAATGTATTTGCTAAATGGGCCGGAAGAGCTTCACCACCAACGAGCACATTTAGCCCTTGTAGCCGCTCTGGATATTCAGTTACTAACGCCTGCCAAAGCGTCGGTGTAGCTTGCATGATTGTCACTCTTTCTTCTTGTAACAATGCCGTTAAAGCAGAAGGTTCTTGAATTACCTCTTTTTGTGCAATTGTTAAACTTGAACCACTAATAAGAGGTAAATAAATTTCTAGAGCAGAAATATCAAACGCAAACGTTGTAACTGCTAATAAATGATCATTTTCATGTAATGAAAACATATCTTCCATGGCCAATAAAAAGTTACTTAAAGCTTTCATAGGAACAATTACACCTTTTGGATTTCCGGTTGATCCTGAAGTATAAATTGTATACGCAGGCTTTAAAAGTGATTCATCATTTCTAAATGGTAGATTCATATGAGAATATGCTTTTAACGCTAGTTCTGTTTCTTCACTATCTAATTCGATTTTTTTCATATCATTTTCTATAACTAAGGTTGATGAAACAGATGAATGTGTGATGATACAAACTGGTTTTGCATCATTTACTATATAATTTATTCGCTCCGCTGGATATTCTGGATCTATTGGTAAATACGCTGCACCTGCCTTTAAGACTGCTAGCATACTGACTACCATTTCTATTGACCTTGGAAATACTAAAGCTACAAACTGATTTGATCCTATTCCTTCTTCTACTAAATAGTGCGCCAGTTCATTCGCTCGTTCATTTAGCTCTTTATACGTAAGATCTTCACCGTTACAAGTAACCGCTATTTTATTTGGAGTCTTTTGTACTTGTTTTTCAAATAATATAGGTAGAGAGATGAATTTATCAGCTTCCTTCGTTTCATTCCATTCCAATAAAACTTTATGATTTTCTTCAGGAAGAGTAATGTTTATGCTTCCAATCGACGCGTCTTTTTGATAAACATTTATCATTAATTCTAATAAATTCATAAATCTCTCTTTATGCAACGCTAGTTCCGCGCCATTATATACTTCTGGATTCGCATCAAAATGAATCATTAGCTCATTTTGATCAAAACGTTTATATATATTTATTGATAAATCATCGACAGGTCCTGCTGATAAATTATGTGTAATACCACGATTTCCAGCAAAGTTAAGCCCATAATCAAAAGGCATAACATTCACTAACGGTCCAAATAATCTTTGGTTTTCACCTAATAACTTTAAGTCTCTTCTTAATTCCTCATGACGGTATTTATGATGACGACGTACATCTTGGATTTCTTTAGAAACTTGCTGTATTAATTCTGCAAGAGTTATATTTGGAGTTATAGTGAGACGAAGTGGTACTAAATTCATTACCATACTCGGTGTATGAATAGATACAGAACCTAGACGCCCCATCATCGGTAAACCTAAAACAATATCATTTGCACCTGTTAACTTATGCATATAAATACTTGTTACAGCTATAATAAATTCCGGCCAACTTGTTAACGAAATATTGATATCTTCTAGTAAATTTTTCGTACTAGAATTTGATAAATAAGCCGTTTCTCGTAAAAATCCATTTGATGTTCTCGGCGCTCGTTCTGCTAAACTTACAACTTCCGGTTCATCTGCAAACTTCTCTAACCAAAAAGTACAATCTTCCTGAAATTGTTTAGACTCACGATACTCCATATCTTCTTGTACAATTTTCGCAAGAGAACCAAATGGCTTTTCATTCTTTTTTGTCTCTTCTATAAGTGATGTATACTCATTGGCTACCTTTTGGCTAAGAAGTGAAAATCCATAGCCATCCATCACAATGTGATGGATGCGCTGATACCAAAAGAAACGATTATTTTCAATTTGAATAAGTGCTTCAGTAAATAATGTATCTTTTTTCAAATCGATTGGTATAGATAAATCATTTTTCATCCATACCTTAGCAGCTTCTTCAGGATTTTCTTCTTTACGAACGTCAATAAAATGCATATGAAACTTTGACGATTCCTCAATAACTTGCCATGGGCCAATTTCATCCTCTTCAAAACGAACATGTAGTGCTTCTGCTTCTGTTACAACATTTCGTACTGCTAATTCGAAAATTTCTTGATTAATATTTCCGCTTATTTCAACATATTCCCCAGTATTATAAATCGGATTCAGCGGATCTAATTGCTGTGCAAACCACATACCAGTTTGCGCAGATGATAACGAATGGCGAACCTTTTGACTATTAGGCATTCTTTACTACCCCTTTATTATGTAGTCTATATTAAAGTACATGCTCTGTTTGCGGAGATAATAAGCGGTACCAATCAACAACCGTTGGGCTCTCTGCTAAATCCGCAAAAGTGATTTCTTTTCCTTCGCGGCGCCATTTCTCTACTAAACTCATAATTCTGACCGAATCAAGTCCTCTATTTAATAAATCTTCATCAGTCTCAACACTCTCTACTGGTTCACGAAGTAATTGTGCAACTAGTTCATGTATTTGCTGTAAAGTGATTTCATCATTATCTTTTAAACTTTGTAACTCTGTTAACAAAATGTTAGTTGATGTCGTTACTGCACATCTATTAGATGCATACTCCAACGCTTGTTTATGATGTTCTAGTGAAAAATCAGCAACTGCATCTGCTACAAAGAACGGCTCTATACCATCCATAAACGCTTCACAAGCTGTTAATAGGCAGCCAATATGTGCATAAATACCGCAAATGATGAGTTGATCTCGTCCTTGTTCATTTAATATTTCTAGTAAATTTGTCTTTTTAAATGCACTATATCTCCATTTTGTTAAGAATATATCATCCTCATCTGGAGTAAGTTCATCAACAATTTTCTTTTTATCTGGTCCAGCAGGAATACCGTCACCCCAGAAGTCTTGCAATAACCCTCGCTGTTCTAACGTTTGTCCACCAGGTTGTGCTGTATAAACAACTGGAATACCAAGTTCCTTACATTTTTCTCTTATCACCTTAATATTTGAAATGAGTTCTACTTTCGGTGATTCTGTATCGCTGTATGCATCAAGAAAATATTCTTGCATGTCATGGATTAGAAGAACCGCACGTTTCGGATCTGGCGTCCAGTTCACTTTATTTTTTGGTAGTTCTGATTCAACTGGCATTTTGTATACTGAAATAGATGGAATAGCCATCTAATCACTTCCTTCCAATTTTTATATTATTTATCGTTTTACCGTAATAAGTTTTTCAGCAATAGCTTTACGTAATTCTTTTTTGCTTACCTTTCCAACACCTGTTTGTGGGAATGATTCAATAAATTCAATTCGATCTGGAATCTTATAAGCTGCTATACCACGTTCTCTTAAAAACATTTTCAATTCACTTACAGTTGGAGCTTGTCCGCGAGCTATTACAAATGCACAAGTACGTTCTCCTAAATAATCATCAGGCATTGATACAATTGCTACATCATGTACTGCATCATGTGCTAATAGATGATTTTCAACCTCTTCCGCAGCAACTTTCTCACCACCACGGTTAATTTGATCTTTATCTCTTCCTTCTACAATGATGTAACCTTGTTCATTTACTTTTACAAGATCACCTGTGCGATAAAATCCATCCTTTGTAAAGGATCTTGCATTATGCTCTTCTGCTTTATAATAACCACGAATTGTATATGGCCCTCTTGTTAATAAACTACCTACTTCTCCAGGTTTTACATCGTTATCATTTTCATCAACGACCCTTACTTCATCAAATGTAGACATCGGTCTCCCTTGTGTATGAATAATAATTTCTTCAGGATCATTTAATCTTGTGTAATTTACTAATCCTTCTGCCATACCAAACACTTGTTGTAACGTACATCCAAATGTAGGTCGTATACGTTTTGCAACTTCAGCACTAAACTTCGCACCACCTACTTGAATCACTTCTAGGCTCGATAAATCGTTATTACGTGAAGAGGCAGCATCAAGCCATATCATTGCTAATGGCGGAACGAGGGCAGTAATCGTAACTTTTTCTTTTTCTATAAGTGCAAATGCCTCATCTGGACTACCGCCAGTTGCTAACACTACTTTTCCACCCGCATAGAAAGTTCCAAATGTCCCAGGAGAACTCATCGGGTAATTATGCGCTACTGGAAGAACGGCCATATAGACGCTATCTGTATTCAAATGACAAATTTCAGCGCTAACACGTAAACTATAAATATAGTCATCATGCGTTCTAGGAATTAATTTAGAAAGTCCTGTTGTCCCTCCTGATAATTGGAGAAACGCAACATCACTTGGCTGGACTTCTGGTAATGGAACGGGATCTATATACAGATCATTTATGTTCACAAACTCTTCTTCTTCTCCCACTACAATTACATGTTGTAAAGTTGGCACTTGCTCTTTCACTTCTCTTGCTAGTTTTCGATAATCAAAGCCGAGAGCCTTATCTGAAATAACGTAAGCACTCGCCTCACCAAACTCACAAAAATAACTAATTTCACTGCTTCGATGTGAAGGTAGCGCAAAAATAGGAAGTGCTCCAATTCGAAATAGCGCAAAACATATTTCGAAAAACTCGATAATGTTAGGTAACTGGATTACAACTCGATCTTCTTGCTTTATTCCTAAATTCAGTAAACCTGCAGCTAAACGATCTACCTTTTTATCAAGCTCACTATACGTTATTTGCGAATTACCGCTTACAACCGCGATTTGATCTCTATATTTTTCAGCACGCTCTTTTAACATCGAACCAAATGTTTCTCCAAGCCAACATCCTTCTTCTCGGTAACGATTTGCAAATTCTTTTGGCCATTCCGTATAACCTTCTAACATTCTTTCTTCCCCCTACTTTTCATTAAGTGAACTATCCTTTAACCCTAAAGCTTTCAACATTGTTTGAAATTTAGCAGAGGTTTCTGCTAACTCATCTTCAGGATTAGACTCAGCAACAACTCCAGCGCCTGCATATAAACGAAGTGTATGTTCTTGTACTTCAGCACAACGAATTGTAACAATCCATTCACCATCTCCATTTAAATCGCTCCATCCTAACATTCCTGTAAAGAATTCACGGTCAAATGGCTCAATTTTTTGAATAGCTTCTCTCGCTTCTTCCATCGGCGTTCCGCAAACTGCTGGCGTAGGATGAAGAGCAATTGCTAATTCCAAAGAAGTAGTATTTGGATCCTTTAGTTCACCTTTCACTTCAGTAGACAAATGCCACATCGCTTCACTATGAATAACGGATGGTTTTTCCGGAACATGTAATGTATGACAATACGGACGAAGCGCAGCAGCAACCGCTTCCACTACTACCGCATGTTCGTGTAAATCTTTTGGAGAAGAAAGTAATTCCTCTGCTCTTCTTTTATCTTCCACTGGATCATCACTACGAGGTCTTGAACCAGCTAACGGATTAGAAGTAACTTGCATACCATTACGTGAAACGAGTAATTCAGGGCTTGCTCCAATTAATGTCTTATTATTCTCATTTTCATCTTTCGGTAAATTCACAGCAAATGTATAACCATGCTTATTATGTTCTGCTAATTCTCGAAGAAGTTTTTGCTTATTAATCTGTTCAGAAGATTCAACATCTAACAATCTGGATAGAACGATTTTCTTTAAATCGCCGTCCTGGATTTTTTCAATTCCTTGCTTCACACCGTTCATATACACTTCAGGCTCTGGGACTGGCGTCATTTCGAATGTTAAGTTCTCATTTGTTTCAAGCTGATTTGTTGTATCCAATTGTAAATGCTCAGAAATTCTACTATATTCTGGGACGATAAGTTGAACTTCTTTTCTACGATCAAATGGCAAGGCACCTACAACGATAGGATTCGGATTTCCTGCTTGTTTTGCATTACGTAATACGGCTTGCACAAGCTCTGGAAAACTTTCAATTTCACGATGCTTTACTGTAGCAAACCCTCCTTCTGTCAATATCGTTCGAGTTGGTGAAGCGAAAAAGAAAGAAGATTCAGTCTTATAATCTTCTAATAATTTTTCTGACAGTTCCTTTACAGCCGTAAATTCATTCATAGTATAGTAGCCCCCTAAATTTTTTATTAAATTCCTAATGTAGCTCCGCCATCGACACATAAATTGTGCATGGTAATGTGGCTTGCTTTATCTGAAGCTAAAAACAATACCGCTTCGGCAACTTCTGAAGGCTGTGCAATTTTTTGTAACGGTATACCGAGTCTATATGTGCTTTGAGAACCAGCAATTATATTTTTTGCCCCATTCTCATCAGCCCATAGTAACCTTTGCATTTCAGTTTCAGTAGAACCTGGAGAAACTAAGTTACAGCGAATGTTGTACGCTGCAAGTTCTAATCCTAAACACTTCATAAACATCGTCGTTGCAGCTTTTGATGCAGCATACGCAGCCATCTCCATTCTCGGGGTATTTGCTGCATTTGACCCAACTGTAACAATTGCCCCTGACTTTCTTTGCATCATCTGTTTACTTACTGCTCGGGACATATAGAAAACTCCTGTAGAGTTTACCGAGAATGTTTTATTCCAATCTTCATCACTTAAAGAGTGAATCGCTCCCATACGTAAAACCCCTGCAACATTTACTAATATATCTATTGGTGCTATATCATTTTCAATGCGCTTTACTATATCTTCAACAGCAGCACTATCACTTACATCTAAACGAAATGTTTTCATACGTGTTTTATTTATTTCATTTTGTTTTAAGAGTACTTTTAACCCTTCTTCATTTTGATCAACCGCAATAACTGTAGCTCCTCTTTCTAAAAACATTTTTGCTACAACACTACCTATACCTTGGGCTGCACCTGTTACTAAAACCGTTTTCCCATCAAATTCCCCTAAGTTCATTTCCTCTATCCTTTCATTTGAAAATTAATCTAATTAAACAAATAATGATAATGATTATCATTATTGATGTAAAAAATAATACACTTACTAAACTAATTGGTCAAGTGTACTTTTCATCAAAATATTATTCATTGATAATGTTTTTCATTTAATATTCTTACACCGAAATGATAATCTTTCTCAATAAACTTGTCAACCTATTTTTATTTTTCAGATAAAATATTTTAATACTTCTTAATAAAATCACATTTAAACGCATTAAAAGTACTTACTTTATAAATAGAATTCAAAACCCTCTTTTTAATATTGCAGACGATAAACTGTAGATATCTTTATTTACAATGCTTTTTCAAAAATTCGAGTATATATTTTCTCAATATTTTTCTGAAAATATATCTTGCAAATACAAATGAATGTCTTCCTTATAATTTAAGATTTAATAAATGTTTCGAATATGATGTATCAATTCATTATATTCCAATATAATCCAAACGGATATTCTACTCTTTTTTTTCTCAAGAAGCTGCCAAAGGTTAAATAGTCTCGTTAACATAATTCAAAAAAGCACCCTATTTAACAGGATGCTTTTTCATAATCATAGTGTTATAGAAGATTTATATACTTATGCTACGCTGTGATACTCTTCTTCTTGTTCTATTTTCTGCTTAGGTGCTTGAATTAAAATTGCGATAATAAATGACACGACACATAATACGCCGATCACCATAAAGGTTGGTTTGAATCCACCTAGAAGTGCACCGATAAAGGAACCTGCAAGTGCTCCAAATCCAAATCCTTGATACACAATTCCGTAGTTCTTACTATGGTTTTTCATACCGAAGAAATCACCAACAATAGCTGGGAAAATAGTGATATTTCCACCAAAGCAAAACGCTACACTTGCTACACATACGAAGTAGATACCATAATTTAAATCTACGAAACTTAAAACCAAGACTGAAGTCGCCATAACAACAAAAGTACCAGTAACGATTTTTAAACGGCCGATTTTATCTGATAACGGTCCTAGAATAATACGACCTAATGTATTGAAGATTGCAACCATAGCCACCGCATTAGCTGCTGTCGCTGCGCTAAGCCCTACAAGTTGAACACCAATGTCTTTTACCATACCAATTAAGTATAAGCCACTCATACATGATGTAAATAACATAATAAATAATAAATATACTTGTTTTGTGCCTAACATTTCTTTCGTTGTATATTCTTGAGTTTTTGTTTCATGAACTGCTCCTTGATCTGCAGCTTGATGGATTAAACAAGCGCCAATTACAATCATAGCTGTAACAATTAAACCCCAGTATATAAATGCTTGCGATACACCAACTGATTCAATCAACTGTGCGTTTACGTATTTGAAGATTAAGCTACCCGAACCATATGCAGAGACAGAAATACCAGCAATTAAACCTTTACGCTCTGGAAACCACTTGATTAAATTTGATAGTGAAGTGATATATGCTGTACCATCTGCATACCCTACAACAACTCCTGCTAGTACATAAAGCAATAGTAATGAGGAAGCTTGTGAACTAAGAATTAATCCTAGTCCTAATGCTAGTCCAGCTATCATAATAAGTTTACGAAGTCCCCATTTTTCTTGTAATTTACTCGCAAATAAAGTTGAAAATGCTAAGGAAAGACTAGTAATTGAGAAAGTTATAGCAACTGCATTAAGACTCCAACCGTATTTACTAACTAAAGGCTGATTGAATAAACTCCATGTATATATCGTTCCAAGCCCCATTTGTACTATAACTGTGCCAAGGACAACAAGCCATGGATTAACATTTGATTTTTTCATACCTTTCCGCCTCCTCTTTCTATTTCAATGCTATTCGCTAAATTTTCTTTTTTTATGTTCATATTGACCACCTCTTTTGATTTAACACCTTCATTGTATAAGATGTTCCCGCTTATGTAAGCACTTACAAGGCAGAGCGTCAAAAACATGGAATCAGTTACAGAAAACGAAGGACGAAATACAAAAAGCTACTTATTAAATACATAAGTAGCTATTATAATGTTTTGCATCAATAGGACTTACAACTGTTTTATCATCTTCTTTTATAAAAATTATGTCTCATTCTATAGAATTTATAAATTGAGATATTTTAATTTTTTAGATACAAACAGAAAAATTTTTTGATAAATAAAACTAAATATTCACTAATATACCTATACGTGGTTTAATATATATAATAAAAAAACATTTCTATCTTTAATGAGGAGGTACTATGAAAGCAAACGTAGGGGATACTATACTTTTTCAACGAAATAATTTAAAGATTACGGGATCTGTACTAAAACTTTATACTGAATCGGTCTTAGTTGAAATTACAAATGTAAGCGGTGGTACTTTTGAATTTGATCGAACAATTGTAAATCATAAAAACTATAAAATTATGAATACGAATACATAAAGTTAAGTTTTAATCAGTCGCACCAACCGGGCGTTTACGGAATGCTCATGCGGAATAACACAACAAAAATAGCCCCTGCTCACCAGCAGCGGCTATTTTATATGAAAATACTTCATTAGTTTATATATCCTAAAACACTTACAATCTTACTCGCTTTTAAATTATTAATATGATAATAAATTTCTAAACCTCTTCTCTCAGCTCGTAACACTTTACCTTTCATTTTTGATAAATGTTGCGAAACAGTCGATTGTGGAATGTTTAGTAATTCTGTTAATTGTGTTACATTACAAGTTTTTCTCGTACTTAATTCATTTACAATTTGTAATCGAATTGGGTGCGCCATAATTTTTAAAATATCTACATCTTCTTCTGAAACTAAACTTTTTCTCATTTCACTCGTATATGTTGTCATAAGACATTCCCCTTTTATATGAATTCCTCTTATTTAGATCTATTTCCAAAATATTTAAAACTCCGATGTGAAACCTTTATATAAAAATAATAGAATTTTAAATTTTTAAAAACAGAACGAAATACAATTCACTTTATTTATTTGGTACATATACATAATACAATGTTAATATGTGCTCTATGTGAAGTTAGCATATATTTATAATGAAGATTTTTCAAACAATTCACATCTAACTATATACTTCCTCATAACACTATCCAGTGATTTTAACATATTTTAGGCGTTTGTATATACTATCTACAAAATAAATGTTGTTTAGGGGGATTTCAAATGCCAACAATGTTACAAGAAGAAGTTGAAGAAGCGCGCGAAACATATGTCAGTCGTATCATATTGGTCGGTGGATCAGCTTTATTTTTAGTAGGTGGTGTTATATCGGCCATTTCAGCCTTTAAAACTTATAATCGCTTGGAAAATACACCGCCTTCTACAGATAACTCATAGGTGAATTATCTAATTGCGAATAACAAATAAATGCCGCCTCTATAAAGAGGTGGCATTTATTTTACCTTAGGTTCTATACTAAAAAATCGCAAACAATGCTTTAAGTATGAATGACAATGGAACTTACTTCACCACAAACCGCGTCTGACTACACCCATCCTTCTGCTTCGTTACTTCTAATACAGCTGGCATTGCGTTTTTCAGCTCTTGAACGTGTGAAATGACACCGATAAAGCGGCCTGATTTTTGTAAGTCTATTAAGGCATCTACGGCTTTCGTTAATGATTCTTCATCTAATGAACCGAATCCTTCATCGATAAACATCGTTTCAATCGAAATACCGCCTTCATATGCTTGAATGACGTCTGCCATTCCAAGCGCTAAGCAAAGTGAGGCATTAAATTTCTCACCGCCAGATAATGTTTTTACATCGCGTGTTTGGCCAGTATATGCGTCGTATACATCTAATCCTAATCCACTTTGACGATTTCTCTTTTCTACTCGTTCACTTCGTTTTAAATAAAATTGTCCATTTGATAATTTACGTAATCGTTCGTTTGCAATTTGAACAATTTGTTCTAAATACTCAATTAGGATGTAACGTTCAAATGATATACGGCTTTCGTTATCACCTTTCATTACTTCATATAAGTCAACAAGTTCTTGGAAAGCTTTTTCTTCCTCATGAATTTGCTCATCAATACGTCTAATATTTTCATGTAAATCAGAAATATATGTTACAGCGTTTTGCGCACGTTGACGTTTTTCTTTAATGATATCGAGATTAATTTGTAATTCTGTTATGTGTTCACCTAACGCTGTAATATCCATATACTCTTTATCTTTTAATTCAGCATGTAACTCTTCAATTTGTTTTGCAAGTACTTCAAGAGATGAATAATAACTTTGAATTTCTTTTTGTAACATCTCCATCTCAGCATCATTTAATTTTGCTTCTTTATACGTGATTTGATCTGTAAATCCGCTTTGTTCAAGTTCTTTCATAAAGCGCGCAAAAGTATCTTCTTTCTTCAATTTTGCACTTTCAAATTGATTAAAAGCACCTTCCTGTTCTGCTTGAATACGTATATTTTCGTTTTGCCAATGTTGATACGCTTCCTGCACTTTCTTCCATTCGTCCTCCATTAATCTAAGTTCATGCATAGCTTGGTCAAATTGAACTTTCCAAGCTTGGACTGTTTGTAAGTTTTCAGGAATGTTTTTCTTATCATGTTCATATGACGTACGAAGCTGCATACACTCCATTTCTGTACGGTGCTGCTCTGTTTCTACCTCACGCTTCTTTTTCTGCAGTGCATCTACTTTTTCTTCTATGCTTTTTATTTTCACAGCTGTTTGCTTACGCGTTTCTTCACTTGCTTTTAACGTATTCACTTCAGTTGCTAATTGTTTTCCCTTTTGAACAAGCGCACTGTATGTTTCAACTAATTCTTCAGAGTGATAGCCTCGCTTCTTAACTTCTTCTATTACCTGTTCATATTGAAGATGATAGAAATTCCATTTCTCCTCTAATTGAACATGTAATTTTTCAGCAATATTCTTCTTGTCTCTTAAATCATTTAACTCTTTTTCATCAATCGCATCACTTTGCTCTGTAGCTTTTTTCGGATGGTTCGTGCTGCCACATACTGGACAAGATTCACCATCATGTAGATGAAGAGCTAATATACCAGCTTGTTCACTTAACCAGCGACGTTCCATACTTTCATATGCATTAACTGCCAATTGCATCTTATTATATGCTGCTTCTTTTTCTTGCTCGAATTTTTGTTTTTCTTGCCATACATCATATGCTTGCTTTAAAACTTTTGCATCTTCTCGCATATTCGTTAGTTCTTCTACTTTATCTACATATTGCTCAAGTGCTCGCTCTAATTGCTGTAATTCACCTGACATTAACTGTTTTTGGTTTGTATGCTCATCTAATTGTCGATCTAAGTTTTGCATACTTTCTTTTAATTTTCCTATTTGAATTTCTGCATTTTGTAAATTCAACTGTTTCTCAGCTAATGATGCAATAATCGGTTGTAACTCTTCTAATCTTTGAACAAGTTTTTTTGCATTTTCTCTCTCAGGTTCTTTATTCTTTACTGCTTCATATTTCTCCTGAGCAAGTTCAAAGTTATTCGTTATATTTTCTTTTTTGGCGATAATTTGTTTTAACAAACTTTCAGCTTTTTGCTCATTTTGCATTGCTTCTTCGTACCATTGTTCAAATGGTAATAAGCGCTTCGCTTGTTCCGCTCGTTTAAAAGATGTTTCTTTCATTTCAATAACTGTACGATTTTCTTGTAAAGTATTATATTTCTCATTCTTTTGTTGTAAATCTATAAATTTCTCATTTACAGACTTCGCTGCGTGAAAACGTGTTTCAGCATCCTTTAATTGCTTCGTTTGAACATCTTGTTCTACTTGTAATTGCTCAACCTCTGCCTTATACACAGCTGTTTCTTGTTCTAATGCTTCTACTACTTGATGCGTATTTACATGCTCTTGTTCCACTAATGTCTCTAATAATGCTCCATCTCGGATTGGTAATTTAAAAACATTACGAAAATATAGCTCTCGCTCTTTCTGTTTTTCTTGTAAGACGTCTTTCCATTGTTTTCGTTTTTGATCAAGTAACTCACGCATTAACTTATAACGATCTGTTTTAAAAATACGACGCAAAATTTCTTCTTTGTTTTCTGTCTCAGATGTTAATAGTTTTCGGAATTCCCCTTGTGGTAACATAACAATTTGGCTAAATTGATGTTTACTTAAACCAATTAAATCTTCTACTTTTTTATTTACATCCGTTACATGGAAACGATCAACAGCTGGAACCTTCTCTTCATCATTCACTTCATATAATTCTACAGCATGTCCCGTAATCGTCTTATTCCCTTGTTTTTTATGCCCAAGTTGTCGTTTTATTTCATAACGTTTCCCTTTTAACTGAAAGGTTAGTTCTACACTTGTATACGTATTATCATCAGCAAATTGACTGCGAAGCATGCTCGTGTCACTACGTTCTTCTCCGCTTGCCTCACCATATAACACATAACAAATCGCATCAAAAATCGTTGTCTTTCCAGCTCCAGTATTTCCAGAAATGGCGAAAATACGATGCTCTCCAAGATCATCAAAATCGATTACTTCTTTCTGTTTATACGGCCCAAATGCTGTCATTATTAGCTGAATCGGTCTCATCCTCGTTCACCTTCCCGTTCTTGCACTGCTTGTAATACTTCTACAAATAGACGTTCTTTCTCTTCTGATAAATCTAAGCCTTTCATCTCTTTATAAAAAGCTTTTAATAGTGATAAATCATCCGTTTTATGTCTTGAAACAGTTACTTCATTTGACTCCGTGAACTCTCGTCTTTGAATGGATCTTTCAACATGCATTGCATTTGGATATACAGAGCGTATTTTTTCCATTGGCTGCAAGACAGGATTTTCATCTAATAATTTTACAAACACGTAATCTTCACTTACTGGATGGTGTAATAATTCATCTATTTTCGCTTCTACTGTTCGCATTTTACGGCGTGGTGTAAGTAACCTTTTTTCAATTGTTACTTCTCCTTGCTCGTCCAGTTCTACAATATAATATCCTTTTTTATGTTTTTCTTCAGAAATAGAATAGGCAAGTGGTGAACCTGAATATCGAATTGTCTCATTACGTACGAAATGCGCTTGATGTAAATGTCCAAGCGCTGTGTAATGAAACTTATCAAAATAATGACTATTTACATATTCAGCACCACCAATTGAAAGTGGTCGTTCTGCATCACTTGTATTCTCCTCCGCTTCTCCCGCAGAAGTTACAAATGCATGACCAACAAATACATGTCTAGCTTCTTTATCCATCGTTTCAGAAAGCTCATTCATAAAAATACGCATCGCATCATCATGAGAACGTACGTCTTCGTTTTTCAATACATGTCTAACTATGCTTGGATCCGCATATGGAACGAGATGGAAGTGAACCTCGCCATATTCATCATTTAATATAATGGGCTCATATGGAAATTGAAACTGTCCCACAATAAATAATCCTTGTTTCTTCATTAAACTACTACCAAAATGAATACGATCAGGACTATCATGGTTACCTGCAACCGCAATAACTGGTGTTTGTAAATCAATCACTATTTTTTGCAGCACTTCATTTAATAAGTCTACTGCTTCCGTAGGTGGAATTGCTCGGTCGTATAAATCCCCTGCAATAATTACGGCATCTGGTTTTTCTTCTTCAACAGCTTGTACAAACTGATCTAATACAATCTTTTGATCTTCAGTCATATACACGCCATGAACAAGCTTTCCTAAATGCCAATCCGCTGTATGAAATAACTTCATGGTTTCCTGCTCCTTTTAATTTACTGATTTTAGTGATACGAGTTGATAGTTTATTGTAGTTTTTCCGTTTTCCCACTCTAACTTTTGTATCATTGCACTACCAATTCTTTCTTCATTTGATTTATATAAAGGTAATATTTCTTGAACTGTAAATAAGTGATAACCATCCAATTTTAATTGAAATATGTTTTCTTCTATATGTAATCTTACTTCTTTTTCATTTGAAATAATTTTTGTGTGCATCTCAAATTTCATGATAGATACAACCCCTTTTTCTAGTCTCTCTCTACATTATTAATAGTATATTGGCTATGCAAGATTGACAAGTAAATACACGGCAAAGTACACACTTTTCTATTTCTAAATGTTTTTATTTTTACATATAATACGGTATGTGAAATTTTATTCGTTACAAAAATAAAAATGCCTACTGCGACATCTTTATTTTTGTATAAAGTCTTTCATTACATAATATAAAACTGTAATGAAAACGATTGCTACAAAAAAGGAAAATACTGCGACAATGTACCCATCCTTATTTAATAGAATGCAAAAAGAAATAGATATGATAAAAATCGGAAATACAAGCCGTACTTTATCCTTCACTTCCTCTGTCGTATCTGTATGATGAAAATACTGAGTTATCCCTATCATTAAAGAAGACAAAATAATCACCGCCAATAGTAAAGGTCCTGTCATTCCGATTTCTCCTTTCTCTATTTCTAATGAAAAGCAATTTTTCTTTCATTATACTCACTTCAAATACTCTTTTCGAAGTGAGTATATACAATTTACACATATATAATAGCGTGTTTATCATGAAAAATTCAAATAATTACAATTACAGTAATGTTGTAATATTCATTTTCAACCTCAGAAATCCTGCAAATATAACTCGTCAAAATATGCATTGGGTAAATTAACATGTATCGCCAACTTTAGACAAAGTTTATAAAGGACATTTCAGTACGTATCAAGAATTAAGAATAAGAAGATATGTAAGGGAGGATGAATCATGACTGAACACGTTTTATTTTCTGTTAGTGAAAACGGCGTTGCATCAATTACTTTAAACCGTCCAAAAGCACTTAATTCTTTATCTTATGACATGTTACAACCAATTGGGCAAAAACTGAAAGAGTGGGAACATGATGAACGTATTGCGCTTATCGTATTAAAAGGAGCTGGTACAAAAGGTTTTTGTGCAGGCGGTGATATTAAAACACTTTATGAAGCACGTTCAAATGAAGTTGCATTGCAGCATGCGGAACGTTTTTTTGAAGAAGAGTATGAAATTGATACATATATTTATCAATATAAAAAACCGATTATCGCTTGTTTAGATGGAATTGTAATGGGTGGTGGTGTCGGTCTTACAAATGGTGCGAAATATCGAATTGTAACTGAGCGTACGAAATGGGCAATGCCAGAGATGAATATCGGCTTTTTCCCAGACGTCGGTGCTGCTTATTTCTTAAATAAAGCTCCAGGGTTTGCTGGCCGATATGTTG
This sequence comes from Bacillus cereus group sp. RP37, assembly GCF_040459695.1. Classification (NCBI taxonomy): domain Bacteria; kingdom Bacillati; phylum Bacillota; class Bacilli; order Caryophanales; family Bacillaceae; genus Bacillus; species Bacillus cereus group sp. RP37. The sequence continues at coordinate 3,145,092 of NZ_JARVHP010000001.1, forward strand.
CTTTAACAGCAGCTATTTTAAAAGCTTCTGACGTATTATTTATAAACGCTGCTGATTACTTTATGACATCTGATTCATTACCAAATTTCCTTACTGAACTGGAAAGTATAAATTGGCATAAAGAAGATGATGTACATACTAATTTAAAAGAAGTCATTGGTACATTTGCAACTACTTCAAAATTAGAAAGCGAGCTTGCTCCTTCATTAGAAGAAATCAATTCACATTTTGCTTACGATTCAATTGAAGAAATCATCCATTCATTGGAGAAAGATCAAAGCTCCTTTGCTTTAAAAACGAAAGAAACACTATTATCAAAATCCCCTATTTCACTAAAAGTAACACTAAAACAGTTTATTGATGGACACGATAAGTCCGTTGAAGAATGTTTCGCTACCGACCTTGTACTTGCTAAGAATTTCATGAGACATGAGGATTTCTTTGAAGGCGTACGATCCGTTGTCGTTGATAAAGATCAAAATCCGAATTATAAATATAAGCAGTTAAGTGATGTTTCAGAAGAAGATGTAAATCGGTTCTTTAACTTACTTAACGCATAAAGTGAAACTTTAATAAGTGGGGGTTCATCGCACGCTTATTTTTATCCCTCACCAATCGCCCGTTCATACGGGATAAAATCTAGGCTATATAGTCGTGTAATTACACGACTATATAGCCTCTTTCCTATTTAATAATTTTTAATAAAATTTAATTTTATTAAATCGAAATATGTGCTACACTATTTTTAATAAAATATTCTAAAAATTAAAAAGGAGGAGCGACTATGATTGAAAATTTTTTTCTTTTCATCATTATGTCTATTTGTCTTATTATTTTACCCGGTCCTGATACTGCAATGGCCACGAAAAACACATTAGTTGCTGGTAAGATGGGTGGAGTGAAAACAGTATTCGGTACATGTGTTGCACTTTTAATTCATACTTTAGCAGCAGTGATCGGCCTTTCCGCACTTATTGTAAAGTCAGCTCTTTTATTTTCTATTTTCAAGTACGTTGGAGCCCTATATTTAATTTATATTGGTATTAAAGCCCTTTTAGCGGTGAGAAATAAAGAAGGCGTTGATACGAACGATATATCTTTGAATCATGAAAACGAGCATACTTCTTGTTTTCGCCAAGGGTTTCTTACGAATTTATTAAACCCTAAGATTGCAGTGTTCTTTTTAACTTTTTTACCGCAATTTTTAAACCCAAACCATAATACGTTTATCCAACTTCTCGTAATGGGCCTTACTTACCTCGTTTTAACAGTTATTTGGTTCGCTTTTTATATATTTTTAATTGATAAAATTAGTGCTTTTATGAAAAAACCGAAGACGCAACGTTATATTCAAGGGTTAACAGGAATCGTCTTAATTGGTTTTGGCATTAAACTAGCTTTTGAAAAAAGTAATTAACAAGAAGAAAAACACCACATCTTTAGAGTGGTGTTTTTCATTTAACAACTGATTTGTCTATCTACTCTTTATTAAAACCAGCGCTCAGTTACAACTTTTTTACGTGTATAGAATTGAACGCCATCTGTACCATTTGTACCTAAATCACCAAAGAATGAAGCTTTGTTTCCTGCAAATGCGAAGAATGCCATTGGTGCTGGAACGTTTACGTTTACACCGATCATACCAGCATCGATGTTATCACGGAATGTTTGTGCATGTTTACCATTTGACGTATAAATAACCGCACCATTTGCAAATTTAGATTGATTTGTTAGTTTAATACCTTCTTCTAGATCTTTAACTCTTACAATGCTTAATACTGGAGCAAAAATTTCATCTTGCCAAATTTTCATCTCCTGATTTACACCATCAAAGATTGTTGCCCCTACAAAGTAACCTTCTCCAACTTCTTCCTTAATTTTGCGGCCATCTACTAATAAAGTTGCTCCATCGGCTACACCGCTATTAATATAGCCTAATACACGCTCTTTATGAGATTCACGAATTAATGGTCCAACATAATTATCTTCGTGGAAACCGTCACCTACTTTTAGCTTCTTCGTCTCTGCTACTAGTACGTCGATGAATTCATCAGCAATTTCATCAACTACTGCTACTACTGAACATGCCATGCAGCGCTCTCCACTACTCGCAAATGCAGATCCAATTACACCTTGCACCGTTTTCTCAAGGTTGCAATCTGGCATAACAATCGCATGGTTTTTCGCACCAGCTAACGCTTGTACACGTTTCCCATGTTTCGTACCTGTTTCATATACATAACGAGCTACTGGCTCAGATCCAACGAACGAAACAGCTTGAATATCTTTACTTTCTAAAATGCTATTTACAACATCTTTTCCGCCTTGTACTAAATTTAATACCCCTTTTGGAAAACCAGCTTCATAGAATAACTCTACAAGTCGCTCTGCTAAAAGTGGCGTTCTTTCAGATGTTTTTAATACGAATGTATTACCACAAGCAATTGCAAGTGGGAACATCCATAATGGAATCATCATTGGGAAGTTAAACGGTGTAATACCAGCAACAACTCCAATTGGATAGCGCCAAATCGATCCATCGATGCCGCTAGCAATATTCGGTAGAGCTTGTCCCATCATTAAATTTGGTGCTGATGTTGCAAGTTCTACTGCTTCAATACCACGCTGCACTTCACCAGTTGCATCCGTTAATGTTTTACCATTTTCTAGCGTAATGATTTTTGCAAGCTCTTCTTTGTTTTCTTGTAAGAGCTGTAAATATTTATACAATTGTCTTGAACGATTCGGAACTGGTACTTTAGACCATGTTTCGTATGCTGCTTTTGCCGCTTCAACAGCTTTTTCAACATCTTCTTTCGGAGATAATGGAACGTAAGCGATAATTTTTCCAGTCGCCGGATTTGGAACTGCTTCTACTTCTGTACCAGTAGATTCTACCCACTCACCATTAATATGATTTTTCACTCGTTTAATTTCAGTTGTAATCATTATATTCTCTCCTTTTTTTATGGTGTATATAAGTCTATTATTTTTGATTAGAAATTAATTGTTCACTAACTTTCTTATATAAAGCAGCCATATCGTTTTCACCATATCCAGCTTCACTTGCTTCTTCATATACGTTTAATAGCATTTCACTTACTGGTAAGTGAAGTTCGCTTTCTTTAGCTAAATCAACTGCAAATCCTAAATCTTTCTTTAATAAATTCACCGTAAAGCCTGGGTCGTAGTTTTCAGATGCAATAAAACTTTTGTAATTGCGCTCATAAATTCTACTTTGACCGTAACTTACATTTAAAATATCAAACATTTTATCTAAATCCATATTGTTCTTTTTCGCTAATGTTAAAGCTTCACTCACACCAGCTGTATAGAAACCAATTAATAGATTGTTAATTAATTTAACAGTCGTACCACTATCAATTTGTTCACTAACGTGGAAAATATTCGCGCCTAACACTTCCATGATAGATTCAGTTTTATCATATACCTCTTTTGATCCACCAACCATAAACGTTAATGTACGGTTTTCGGCTCCAATTACCCCACCACTAACAGGTGCTGCTAAAAAGTCTACTTTCTTTTCCTTTGCAGCTTCCTCTAACTGTTTGTTTAACTGAGGAGATACAGTACTTGTATCAATTAACACTACATTCGAGTGACTATTTTCAAATAATCCGTCTTCCCCAAAATATACAGCTTCAACAGCGCGAGGTGAAGGTAAACTTGTAAAAATCACATCGCATGTTTCTGCTAGTTTTGAGATTGATAAGCCGATAATTCCTCCTTCTTTTTCAAAGGAAGCTTCAGCCTCTTTGTTTAAGTCCACTCCATATACTGTGTAACTTGATTTAACTAAATTTTTAGACATCGGAAGACCCATGTTACCTAAACCGATAAAACCAATCTTTTTCATATCGCTTTCCTCCTATTTACACAATATACTTTCCGCGATTTATAATAGCTTTCGCAATTTCTCTCTTTTTTGTAAATACGTTCGTGTATAAAGGTACTAATAATTGACGAATTTCTGCTAAAATTACGTGTCTATCTTGTTCTTCTGTAACAGCCGCTGAAAGTATAGAAATCGCTGCATCTTCTACTTTACGGTAGCCTTCTTCACAAATAACGTCAGTTATCATTTGTTTCGTACGCTCTTTCTCTTCACCATTTTTACTAATTGCTTTACTCGTACGTAAAAATGCTGATTCCATGACGTACACGTCCGTTAACATATTTGATAATACACGTGAATATTCTTGCTCTTGGTCAATTTTTAACTCTGGAGTTTTAGAGAGCGTTTTCAAAGATTGTTTCAACAATTTTTTCGCTAATAAAATGTAACGTTGGTTTCTTTCTACATTTGCTACATCAACTTCAACTTCAGTATCTTCTATTTGTTCCATTTGCTTCATTAACATTTTAGCAACTGTTAATCTATTAATTTCATTCGTACCTTCAAAAATACGACTAATTCTTGCATCACGATATAATCGTTCTACCTCGTACTCTTGCATATAACCGTAACCACCATGAATTTGTACAGCTTCATCTACGATATAACCAAGTGTTTCAGAAGCATTTACTTTATTAAGTGCACATTCAATTGCAAATTGAGACATTTTCTTCATAAGATCCTCATCACTCTCATGAATTGCTTCATCGATGACACCTGCTGTACGATAGGCTGCACTTTCTGCACCATATGTAGCAATAATCATATTTGCAATTTTCTCTTGAATCATCGTAAAGTCTACTAATTCTGTTTGGAACTGTTTTCGTTCTTTTCCATATTGAACCGACAAACCAATGGCTTGTTTTGCTGTTCCAATATTTCCAAAAGCAAGCTTTAGTCTAGCGAAGTTTAGAATATTAAGAGCTACGTGATGCCCTTTCCCAACTTCCCCTAATACATTTTCAGCAGGGATGACAACATCTTCTAAAATAAGGGTAGCCGTTGAAGAACCTTTAATCCCCATTTTCTTTTCTTCTAGTCCAATGGATACACCTTCACATGTTCTTTCGACAATAAACGCTGTCATTCCTTTATTTGTCTTCGCAAAAACAACGTATACATCTGCCATATGAGCATTTGTAATCCACTGCTTCTCACCATTCAACTTCCAAGCAGTACCATCTTCATTTAATACTGCACTCGTTTTTGCACTTAAAGCATCAGAACCAGCATTTGGCTCAGTTAAAGCATAAGCCCCAATCCATTCTCCAGACGCAATTTTCGGCAAATATTTTTCTTTTTGTTCTTTCGTTCCGTAATATATGTAAGGCAATGTACCTACACCAGCGTGTATATTAAATGAAACGCTAAATGCACCAGCATATCCCATTTTTTCTGCTACAAGCCCTGAAACTGCCTTTCCTAACTCAAAACCACCGTACTCTTCTGGGACCTCGATACTTAATAATCCAAGTTCCCCAGCTTTCTCAAATAATTGACGAGAAACTTTATAGTTATGTTGTTCAATATTCTCCATTTGTGGAACAATTTCTTGTTTAACGAATTGTTCTGTCGTTTTTGCGATTAAATCTTCATCTCCTGAAAAATCTTCTGGCGTAAAGAAAGTATGATTCACATCTTTATTAAGTGAAAAAAATTCATCCCATGGTAACTTCGTTTTCTCCATCTGAATCCCCCTATCATTTCGGCCTAACTTCCTACTACAAATGCTCGTCTACGATGAGTGGAATATCTTATTTTTGAAAACAGAAGGCGATGAATTTTCACATCAAGCAGTTCGTTTTGCCAAAGATGTATTCTCATCGCCTTAGTTGTTTTATCTATTGATCCTCTGATAATATTGTTTTTGCAATTCCAGTATCTAATTCTTCGAAGTCATGATATGAAATTGTTTCATATAACTCACTTCTCGTTTGCATACTTGAAAGTGCATCTTTTTGAGAACCTGTTTCCTTAATTAAAGTAAACACATTCTCATATGCTTTCGCTGCAACACGAAGTGAAGTTACAGGATAAATAACCATTTGGAAGCCCATATTTGCAAATTCCTCTGCACTATAATACGGCGTTTTCCCAAACTCAGTCATATTCGCAAGTAAAGGCGCATTTACTTTACTATTAAATAGACGGAACTCTTCTTCTGATTGAAGCGCTTCAGGGAATATCGCATCTGCACCTGCTTTTACATAGGCGTTTGCTCTTTCGATCGCTTCATCTAAGCCTTCTACACCGCGAGCATCTGTACGTGCCACAATATATAAGCTTGGTGCAACTTCTTTGATCGCTTTAATCTTTTGAACTAATTCTTCTGTAGTAACAAGTTTCTTACCATTCAAATGTCCACATTTCTTTGGTAATTGCTGATCTTCAATTTGAACAGCTGCTACTTTCGCTTCCATCATTTCTACTGCAGTTCTCGCTACGTTTAGTACACCGCCAAATCCCGTATCAATATCAACAAGAACTGGTAAATCTGTAGCTCTTACTAGATCCCTTGCTCTCTCTGCTACTTCAGTAGACGTCACGATGCCTAAATCAGGTAGACCTTTACTTGCAGTATAAGCAGCTCCTGATAAATAAAGAGCTGAAAACCCTGTATTTCTCGCAACTAAAGCTGCCATTGCATCATGAGCACCTGGAATTTGCAAAATTTCATTTGCTTCTACTAAAGCTCGGAAGCGATTCGCAAGCTCTTCTTGTGTTGACTGTTTATTCACAACCCAAGCCATTTTAAATTCCCCCTATTAGTTAATTAAGAATAGATCTACAAATTCGTTTACATTCATATTTTCTAGTTTTTCTTCATTTAAACAAACTTCATGAATTTGTTCTTGTTGCTTACTAGAATAATGACCTGCCATATTTGCAGTGAATTTTTGAACAACTTTTGGAATTGCTTCGTCTCTACGGAAACGGTGACCAAGTGGATATTCACATTCCACGTTTTCTGTTACAGTGCCATCTTTGAAATGAACTTGAACAGCGTTGGCGATTGAGCGCTTGTTCGGGTCAAGGTAATCTAAACTGTACTGTTTGTTTTCAACAACAACCATCTTATTACGTAATTCATCTACACGTGGATCATTTGCTACTGTATCCTCATAATCATCCGCAACGATATCTCCTTTTAATAAACCAATTGCCGTAATATATTGTAAGCAATGATCACGATCAGCTGGGTTATTTAATGGACCTTCTTTATCAATAATACGAATTGCTGATTCATGAGTTGTAATTGTAATACGATCAATTTCATCTAATCTTTCTTTAATTTCCGGATGTAATTTCACAGCACATTCTGCAGCTGTTTGCGCATGGAATTCTGCTGGATATGAAACTTTAAATAATACATTTTCCATTACATAAGACTCTAACGGTCTTGCTAACTTTAATTCTTGTTTATTGAATAATACATCTTGGAATCCCCAGCCTGGTGCAGATAATGCTGTTGGATAACCCATTTCACCTTTTAGAGCAGTCATTGCAAGATGAACACCGCGGCTTGTTGCATCACCTGCTGCCCATGATTTACGTGACCCAGTATTTGGAGCATGACGATATGTACGAAGACTAGAATTATCAATCCACGCATGTGATAATGCATTAAAGATTTCTTCACGTGTTCCGCCAAGCATTTTTGCAACTACAGCAGTTGTTGCTACTTTTACGTATAATACGTGATCAAGACCAACACGGTTCAAACTATTTTCTAAAGCAAGTACACCTTGAATTTCGTGTGCTTTAATCATCATTTCTAATACTTCACGTACTTTTAATGGTTCTTTTCCTTCTGAAATACGAACACGGCTAATATAATCTGCAACAGCTAAAATTCCGCCTAAGTTATCAGATGGATGTCCCCACTCTGCTGCAAGCCAAGTATCGTTATAGTCTAACCAACGGATCATACATCCGATATTAAATGCACCTTTCACTGGATCAAGTACATATGACGTACCTGGTACACGTGTACCATTTGGCACGATTGTTCCTGGTACAACTGGTCCTAGTAATTTCGTACACTCTGGATATTGAAGTGCTAAAATACCGCATCCAAGAGTATCAAGTAATACGTAACGAGCAGTACTGAATGCTTCTGCACTTGTTACCTCTTTATTTAATACATAATCCGTAATTTCTTCTAATAATGCATCTTTTTGTTTAATTTCATTTGTTTTAATCATGCTATTCTTCCCTTTCTGTCGAAAATTCGTTATTATTAATGATGGGTGTCGGTCAAACACCCATCTGGCGGGCGGCGCTAACAACTCCCCAGTTGTTCTTATTTACTAAGCACATGTCGCTCGCCAATATAATTTACACGTGGACGGAACAATCGATTGTTCGCATGTTGCTCAATTACGTGCGCACATAGTCCCACTGTTCTAGAGCTAAAGAAGATTGGTGTGTAAAGTTGAATTGGGATACCAAGCATCCAATATACTGGAGCTGCATAATAATCAAGGTTCGGATAAATTCCTTTTTCCTTCTCCATAATCTTTTCTCCAGCTTCACACATTTCATATAGTGTATAATCACCTTTTACATCACATAACTGCTTTAAAGCTTCCTTCATCATCAGTGCTCTTGGATCCATCTTCTTCATATACACTCGATGTCCAAACCCCATAATTTTTTCTTTGTTAAATAGTTTCTTCTGTAATAACTCTTCAAACTTCTCAACATTACCAGCTTCTAAAAGCATGTACATAACCGCTTCGTTTGCACCGCCGTGTAAGCTACCTTTTAAAGATGCAACTGCACCTGTTAAAGCACCATATAAGTCGGATTGCGTTGATGCAATAACGCGCGCTGTAAATGTAGAGTTTGGCATTTCATGCTCACTATATAATACAAGGGAACGATCAAAGATCTTCTCCTCAAGTTCAGTCGGTTTTTTACCTGTTAACATATAGAAGAAATTCGCACTATATGATAATTCCTTAAGAGGCTCGATTGGGTCTTCATTATTTAAAATATGATAGCTATTCGCTACAATATTTGGTACTTTACTCAATAATTTGTACCCGCGGCTTTTGTTTACTTCTAACGAGCGGTTTTCGATATCATTATCGTAACCAGCTAATGCAGACACACCTGTACGCAATCCATCCATCGGGTGCGTTTCTTTCGGTAATGCCTTTAATACGTTGAATACACCTTCTGGTACCGCGTATTCCTCTTTTAATTTCTTTTCAAGTGTTGCTTTTTCATCCTCATTCGGTAGATGTTCTTCCAATAAAAGGTGCACAATGTCTAAATACTCTTTTGTTTTTGAGAGTTCGATTAAATCATACCCTTGAATTACAATTTCACCTTTCACCGTGTCAAGAAACGAGATCTTCGTCTCCGCTGCCACTATACCATCTAATCCCGGGGAAAATTTTTCTTCAGCTTTCATCATTATTTCCTCCAATCCTAATAGATCTTCGTGCACATAACTGTAAGCCTTTACAATATTGTGAAACTACATTTCTATTTCAATGTATCAGAGTTTTTAGAAGATTTCAATTTATTTTATAATGATAAGTTTCCTATACTTTTACCGATGTAACAATACAATTTTTCAAAAATAACTTTCATATTTTATAAAGAAAGGACAGACTTCTTTTCGTTTTTATTAAAACAAAATATAAGGATACTCCAACAAATCCCGCAGAATATATCATTCTCCCTATTCTATTAAAAAAATAAAAAAAACGAGCTGTACACATGCACAACTCGTTTCTACATAATATTTATTTCACTATCTCATCAATATAATTCTTATATAAAACTTATTTATTTTCAAAAAAGTTATTATTTTACATAATTAAATTTCTTACGTTTCCTCGTGATAACCTACAACTAAATGATAGTTTTGAAAGTGCTAAAGATCATCAACATTCACAAAAAAATAGAATGTCTTCTTCCTCAACTGACACAATTTCCCCATCTGGTTTCCTAGAAACTATCACTAAAGAATATCCAGGCTGAATTGGACTATTATCATGCTATATTCGTAATTCTTCCTTAAACCATTGTAAATCGTCATGTTCAATTAAAATTTTCATCTTTGTTCCTCTTGTTTACCCAAATTCTTTTTTACCTAATCGCTGTTTTACAAAAATGACAAAAATAATGAAAGCGATTAGTCCTGAAATTGCACTACCTGCAAATAAAATACGGTAACCGAACATTTGCGAAACAACTCCAAGTAAAATCGCACCCAATCCAATCCCTAAATCAAATGCGGTAAAGAATGAAGCGTTAGCAACTCCTCTTTTACTCGGGTCAACAATTGTAAGCATCGCTGCTTGCAAAGCTGGTTGTGCTGAGCCAAATCCAATACCGTATAATATCGCCGCAATCATTACACCCGTCAAACCATTTGAAAGAGTTAATACAACGATAGCTAAAATAGTAATGCATAATGCTGGGAGTATGATGAATACTTCTCCAAATTTATCTAATAATTTCCCTGAAATTGGTCTTACAATTGTTAAAGCAACCGCATATACAAGAAAGAATGTCCCCGGATTCACATCAATTGACGATGCAAATAGCGGTAAAAACGTCGTAATCCCTCCATATGCAAATGATAAAAAGAAAACAACAATTGTAATGGATAATACGGATTTTTCAAACAGTTGCATTTTCCCTTTTTCTTTTTGTGGTGTGAATGACATTTTCGTCATGAACGATAATAGGACTGCCATAAAGGATAAAAGAGTTGCTAACAAGAATAGACCATGAAATGAATAATTTTGTACCACCGATAATCCAATCATCGGGCCGATTGCCATCGCAATTGTCATAGCCATCCCATACCATCCCATACCTTCGCCGCGGCGTGAATCTGGAATAATATCAGTAATCGCTGTTCCAACAGCTGTTGTAGAAACAGCCCATGTTACTCCGTGAATAACACGTAAAACAGCTAAAAGTATAATAGTAGATGCTAAATTATAAGCATACATCGTTAGCCCAAAAAAGATGAGTCCGAAAATAATAAAAGATCTTCTACCATATTGATCTAACATTCCTCCGATAATTGGTCGTATTACAACTGCTGCTATTGTAAACATCCCCATCATAAGTCCAACTTGTGATTCATTGCCACCTATCTCTTTAATAAAGAGCGGGAGTGTTGGAACAAGTAAATAAAATCCTGTAAATAAAAATAACATTGCGAAAGTCATTTGAATAAATGATTTCGTCCATAATCGTTCCATTAAAATTCCTCCATAAACACGTAAGTTATTGCAATTAACACTTCCATTTTACATTTTCCCGGTCACTTTTCCCTCCGTAAATAGACGTATCTTTTTATAATAAATGGTCTACAATCAATTTAAATTGGTCTTACAACTTTATACGTATACCTTAGCCTAAAGTCCTATCTATATGTACCTTTATCTGTGTGAAAAGAATATACTACTGTTATTATCACAACTTAGGAGTGATTATGTTATGTGGGTATCTTCAAGAGTAACTGCCGTAGTTCCTTCGACTCCTGGGATACACGTTCCCGCCACTCATACAGCTAGTTCCGATGTCGGTATTGAACTTCCCGCAACTTGGCAACAATATCAAATTCCCGGTCAAGTTACCCCCTCATTTTGGCATCATGGCGCACATCCAAGTAGTACTACCTTTTACAACCCCAGTTATACTCCATTGCCTCCGACTCAAGTCTTTTATCATTTTCCATCAATTTATTTTCAAAATTTCTATGGTACTTTTAACATTTAAATTTAAACGATAAAAAAGCACTTAAGATTGTAATGTTTACAAATCTTAAGTGCTTTTTTGTACTTTTTATAAAATTTTCTTATTGCCCATTATTAGCAGGGGCCTCTCCTGCATTCCCGCCAGTATCTGGTTGTGTCGTCGCTGGTGGAGTTGTATTACCTTGCCCCCCTCCATTATTTGCTGGAGGTGTCGTATTTCCTTGACCTCCTCCGTTATTTGCTGGAGGTGTCGTTCCTTGACCTCCTCCGTTATTTGCTGGAGGTGTCGTTCCTTGGCCTCCTCCATTATTTGCTGGAGGTGTCGTTCCTTGGCCTCCTCCGTTATTTGCTGGAGGTGTCGTTCCTTGGCCATTTCCGTTATTTTGTTCATTTTGTTTCTTTTGTTCTTCTTGTTTCTTTTGCTCTTCTAGTTTCTTTTGTTCTTCTTGCTTCTTAAGTTCATCTTGTTGCTTTTGTTCTTCTTGTTTTTTCAGTTCTTCTTGTTTCTTTAATTCTTCTTGCTTTTTCTCTTCTTCAGTTTTTTGCTGTTGATCTTGTTTTGGTTGTTCCGTTGTATCCGGTACGCTCGTATTTGGAGAAGAATCACGTTTTTCACCTTTTATACGTAACTCACTACCTTCTTGAATAACAGTACTTGGCATTTTAAAGCGTGATTTATCTGTAGCCATTTCACTCATCATTTCTTTAAAGATCAATTGTGCAATTTTCGTATTTTTACTACTAATATACTCGTCTTTACCATCTTTCATATACCCAGTCCATACTGCCATCGTATATTGTGGCGTATAACCTGCAAACCAACTATCACGAGTTGCACTTTCTGGAATATTAAATTTCGCTAATTGTTTTGAATCATAGTTTGTTGTACCCGTTTTACCAGCTACATCTAAAGAACTAATATTTGCCGCTGTACCAGTACCTGATGTCACCACTGAGCGAAGCATATCAGTAATCATATATGCTGTAGAGTCAGCTATAACTTGTTTTGGTTTTTGTCCAAAACTTTGTGACTTGCCGTCTGGATAAACTACTTTCTTAACAAAATGCGGTTTCGTATACTTTCCACTATTACCAAATGTCGCATAAGCACCCGCTATTTCAGTTGGTGATACTTCGTTTGTACCAATAGCTGTAGATTCTGCCGGCGCTTTATTAAATGTAATACCTAATTTCTCAGAGAATTCCTTCGATTTATTAAGTCCTACTTCTTTTGCAGTTTTAACTGCTGGAACGTTACGTGACATTTTTAACGCTTCACGCATAGTAATTGGACCTAAATGACTTCTGTCCGCATTTCGAAGTTCTTGTCCAGTTGAATATTTAAATGGAGAATCATCAATTTGATGATAAGTAGCCCATTTTAAGTATTCAATTGCAGGACCGTAATCAAAGATTGGCTTCATAGTTGAACCGGCTGCACGATCTAATTCAATCGCCATATTATGCCCTTTAAATACTGCTTTATTTTCACCACGACCACTGCCTATAGCACGAACCTCACCTGTTTTCGTATCCATAAATGTGAAAGCACCTTGGAATTTCTCATTTGGATAATCAATAATATTTGTATTTAAAATATTATCAGCCAACTTCTGTGCTTTTGGATCCAATGTTGTATGAATTTCTAAACCGTCAGATCCAATATTTACATCTGGTATTTCCTTTTCTACTTCTTTCACTACTGCATCCATAAATGCAGGATATGGCATCGCTTGTAGCTCAGCTGCACTCTTAATATTTTTATCCACTGGTACTTTCGATGCTTCTTCCATTTCTGCCTTTGTAATATAACCATGTCGGTTCATTAATTTTAGTACAACATCTCTTCTTTCTGTTGCCCTTTGAACATTTTCTGGTTTCGATGGATCATAGTTATTTGGTGCTTTCGGTAAACCTGCAAGCATCGCAACTTCTGGTAATGTTAAATCTTTCAATTCTTTACCATAGTAGTTTTGTGCTGCTGTTGCAATTCCATATGAACGATTTCCTAAATTAATTTTATTTAAATACATTTCTAAAATTTCATGTTTTGAATATTGTTGTTCTAGCTTATAAGCTAAATATATTTCCTGAACCTTACGTTTTGATGTTTTTTCCATCGATAAGAAGTAGTTTTTAATAACCTGCTGTGTTATCGTACTTCCACCTTGTGAACCGTAATCTCCTTTAAGACTTACCAAAACAGCACGGGCAGTACCTTTAAAGTCTACTCCGCTATGTTCGTAAAAACGTGCATCTTCTGTTGCTAAAAATGCATTTTCTACTAATTTAGGAATTTGATCATACGTAACATTCGTCCGTTTTTCTTTCCCGTATTCATATACCAAATCGCCATTTTTATCATAAATTTTTGAGGATAACGGATTAACAAGTTTTGCTTTCTCAAGTTTTGGTGCATCCTTAATCATTACGAAAAAGGTAGCAACCCCCCCCACTAAACCAATAATACCAAGTAATAAACAAGTAATTAAAAACTTGCGAAAGAATGATGTTTTACCTTTTGGTTTTTGTGTTTTAGAAGCTGGCTGTTTTTTCTTTTTAACTTGTCGTCGCTCCTCTCGAGAACGATAATTTTCTGACATGTTACTTTCTCCTGCCTTTCAATTCTCCCGTTGATTTACTTCAAAATATTGAGGTCACTTTCTAAAATAAATTTAATTCAGAAAGTATATTGACCTGGAGCATTCAATATTTTCCCAATTCACAGATTATAAATTTTAGAATACTTCTTATACAAAGTATTTTCACTTTTATTTTCCCTAATAATGCTGCCCCTTTAAGCATAGAATGTAAAAAGTGAATTTTTAATACCTCGTATAAATAATATACCTTTTTTTCAAATGGTCAATATTTTCTTATTTATAAATCAAAGGTGAAATAAAAATAGCACAACGATATGTACTTCGTGTGAACTTCCTTATAATTACGTATAACGAACATTTAATATATTGCATATAAGTATAATACCTCTTTAATTATAAGGATTTCAACACCACAACCTCAACATCTACAAGAAATTATTAAAAATGAAAAGTGAGGAGTTGCGCAATGATGGAACTATCTCCCGTGATTTCAAAAAATATAGTTGCTGTTGGCTATAATCCTTTTTCTATGATTTTACGCATCCAATTAAAGAATGGAATGTATGATTTCTTTGACGTGCCTGAAAACATTTACACCGGTCTATTAAACGCATACTCTAAAACTAATTATCACAATACTTATATTAAAAATTCTTTCCGCTACACTAAAATTTAAACTTCAACAGCATAAAAAAGAAAGGAGGTAGTCCCCCCTTTCTTTTTAAAATAAATTCACGACTCAGCTATCTTCTATTCCTCTTATTAATTTCATCATATGCTTGAATTTGTTTTTTTAAACGCCGATCTGCTTTTTTATCATGTACAACTAATATCGCATGTATAACCCCTGGAACCCAAAATATTAATGTTAATATGAAATTAATTATTGCTTGAACTGGTTTTCCACAAAATAATACGGCTACAGGTGGTAGAAGAATTGCCAATACATACATCATCTCTTGAAAACTCCTTTTTTGTATTTTTTATCTCTCTTCTTTTCATACACTAACAAAACCAATTATTTTTTGTCTTTCATAAATTTCAATTAAGCATGAAAAACTTTTCTACTCTTATATATATTCTATTCATATACCCAAAAACCTACTACTTCAATCTTACCACTTATGTAAAATTGAAATTTCCCTACCTTTATTAAACGAGCATTTTCATATTTTTATTTTTTCTAATCTTTCTTCTTTCTCTATTATAGTTAATCCAATCGCAGAAATAATAGTTCCTATTGCTTGTATCCAAATACCAATGAGAGCTATTATCCTCTCGTTCTTTTTATTAATCATATGATCTTCATTTTCTATTCCATTCTTCGATACATTAACAATACCTTGATACGCTTGAAGTCCAGCGCCTAAACTTTGCAGAGAATTGCCTAGTATTATAATTCTCTGTATTGCTTTCATCTCCAGCAAAGCTGCTTCTACTCCTAAAAAAGCTCCAATTGATTGTAAACTGTTTCCGACAATTATGAGAAAATCATTCTCTTTCAATTGTTCATTTATATTAAAATATGTTCCTATTACATTTGATATATTCCCTAATGCTAATAACTCAATGCCCATTTTATCAAGCATTTCACTTTTATTCTCCAAACAAATATTTTGATTTTCTTTTTCACCTTCATCTTCGGTATTATTACTCGCTATAATTTGTAATATATACCCGAGGGCTTGTAATGAGCTTCCTACAATTACAAGATCCGATTCAACTTTCTCTTCTCCGATAAACCCTCTTGTCGTCCCAATAGCCGCTGTAAGATTTCCTCCTACTTGAAACCATGCTCCTGTCACCTTTAAACCGCTTGGATTCATTCTGATCACCTATTTAGAAATTTTCTAGTGCTTTCAAAATACACAAATGGTATCCTTTATCCCATATTTATTTTCTATATGTAATTTTGTGCATTCTATAATGTATTAATCATATAAAAAAGCACCTTTAAGGTACTTTTTTATATATGGTGTGTGCACTAAAAATTTGCTAATTAAAAGATACTTATACAATTCAATATATATTTACATACAATCTGGACATGTCAATGAAGCTCCATTTTTATCTATTGTTATATTCAATATATATTGAATCGCATGATGTGACCAAATTTCAGGTGTGGGTGATTCTTTTACATACTGTGGTGCACATGAATACAGCATTGGGGTGCTAATACTTCCGCCCGGATCTAAAGCCACAACAGCCATACCATAGGGCAATTCAAGTGCCATAGATTTCGTGATACCTTCAATTGCAAACTTTGAGGCACAATATGGCGCAAGCTCAGCTTCCCCCTCTCTCCCCCAACTAGAACTCATATTAATAATAATTCCTTCTTTCCTAGCTACCATCGCTGGGACAAACGCTCTTATTACATTTACTACACCGTTTACGTTTACATTCATTATATTTTCGAATTCTCGAGCGGTTATTTTCCACAATTGTGCATTTTTATTAACAATCGATGCATTATTTATTAACAAATCAGGTGCTCTATGTCTGTTGAGTATATAATTTGCCCAACTACTTACTTGTTGAGAATTTGAAACATCAATTATTTGAAAATCATGTGTATTACCGTAATATTTTTTCAGTTCTTCAATTTTATCTTTTGAACGTCCACAGCCATATATATTCCATCCCAATTCATGAAATCGATCAACCATTGCACGGCCTAATCCTTGTGTCACTCCTGTAATAATTACAATCTTTCTAATGTCGTTTCGCGTCACGTACCTCTCCTCCTTTACAACATTGTACACTCTTCCTTTTCATTCAGCCATTTACTAAAGTATCAACTCATTTCATACTTTAGTAATAGTTTTTATATAAACAAAAAGAGTAACCATAACAGTTACTCTTTCTTATATATCAAAAAAATCATGATTTATTTCGTTATTGCTTTTAAATTTTAGCTTCTCTTTTCTGCATTTTAATAAAACTATATTTATGTTTACAGTGGGATTCATTCGAAAAAATTTCATACCATTTTTTCAACATAGAACAGTTCACCTCTATGTAAGAATCTTCATCTAGTCTTATTACATACTTTTATATAAATTCTCAATCTCATGTTGCAACTTTTGGAATTGTTCAAAATGCATAGTGATAGATTGACTGTTACCATAATCAACACTATGCTTCACAAATAAAACACCAGTATCATGAAAAATTGCTTCCAGTTCTTTTCTGATGGATACTTTCATTATATGTGCTGTTTTAATAGCCGATATAATTGCAATTTCATTAAACTTTAATTTTATTTCATTTGGACAAAATGCTTCTTCAATCAATATAACTTCATTGCTATAAATAAGTGCAACAAGATTACTTGATTTTGCATCTGTTAAATCTACTTTTTTTATAACATTATTCATTACATTTTGCCTCCTCTGATTTCGTATATATTAATTATACAATTGTTATTTTTAATTACTCAGCCTTACATAAATTTTAACATACTTTTATTGTGGGATTAAGCTACACTTCAAACGTTTTACTATTCCACAATTTTTGTTACATGAACCCTTTGGACTATAAGGCCATATAGTAGTGTTAACAAATGATTGTAAAGCGGGTGAAAACTATGCCCTCAATTGTAGGGAATTTAGTTGTACAAAATAGTAACGGTTCATTTAACTTAGGTGATTTCTACAACGTTTCTCCGAAAGAAAATACGAAGGCTTATAATGGATCCGGTGCTTCAAACGTTGGTTTTGTTGTTAACACTTTTAATGGCGTGAGCGCGACTAATACGTTTGATTCTGACCTTGCAGATCAAAACCAAGTGGGTACAGCCTAGTCTTATTTTTTCATCGTTCTGTTTAAGAATTTTAAATTTGTCCATACTATAATCAGGCTGTTACACAGCTATAGTACCCTATCTTTTTCTCCCTTTCCCTGGGGCTTAGCAGCTAGTATGAAGCTAGCTGCTTTTTCGTTTCATTTTTCTATTCCTCATCTAACATAACATAAAGGAAGCTAAAATTTAAATTTCAGCTTCCTTTATGTTATTTCAATAATATCCGAAGTATTAAATACGTAAGTTTTATAAAATGCGTCAGTACATATTACACTGTGCTTTAGCGGGTTTATATGCACAACTGTCATATAACTTGTAAGGATGTAGCCATCTTCAAAATATGTCACCAATATTTCTTTCTCAGACAATAATGACGTTAATAATTTATCAGAAATTCCCTCTTTTGCTTCGTTTGTTAAGAGCGGTTTTTGTACTTTAAATTTCTCTCCAATAACCTTTTGTATACTTAACAACTGTTCCGACATTACTGTAAATGGAACCCATTCTCTTTTTTCTTTTTGCACCTTTACATCATTCATTTCTGTATCTCCTTGATCATTTATCCACTCTATTTCACACACATTGTTCCTCAATTATTCATTATTAATTGCTAGGCTCATATTTTATCCCGCATTAACAGGTAGTGAAGCCCTTACCTCAAAATTCGCTATATGCGAGGACGGTAAGACGAAAATCAATTGCCCGTAAACGCTTAATTGGTGAAAACTAATAATTAGCGGAGGATGAACACCCTGCTAATTAAAGTTTCATTTTATTTCTAACTCTTATACTATCTATACCCACAGGAACATTCGTTCTAATTATACACGAACCTACGTTCTTTTGAAATGATTTATCCATCATTTATTTTTTCTTCATCGAATAAGCTTTTCACTTCTTATTTAATAGGACGTTCACCTATCAACTAAAAAAGCGACTTCATACAAAGTAAAGTCGCTTTTTCTAATATCGTATATTTCTATATTTATTTTTCTATCCTGACAAGTGTTCTTTCCGGAATACAAATTTCATCTATATTAATATGATTTATTTTTAATTTTAATTCTCCCACTCGTTCTTTATGTTCATCACCAACCCAACAACTGAATAATTCAAAATAATCCCCATCATTTAAATATCCTTCCATAATCGAGCATAAAGCTAATAGCTTTTTTTTAGCTTCTTTCTTCTCCCTTTCATTTTGCCACTCAACAAGTTCAATGCCCCAACTCGTTGAAACTTCATACGTGTAATTTGTTTGAAATTGAAACTCTTGTACAATTTCAAGCATACTTTCATCTGAAAAGCACGGTCCAAAAACAATTACATCATTAGAATCTGGATCCGTTAACGGAATTTCTACATTGCATCCTATATAACTTGCTAAACTCATTTTTACTCCTCCATATTCGTATAAAAAATACTTTATATAAACATTTATCTACTTAAATATAAAATTTCTGCCTAAACTAAAAGGTTTTAAATTTTTGATTTTATTAACCCATCTATAAATGAAAGCATACATTATGAAGAACGAACTCACAAAATTTCTATGAAAAGAGAGCAATTTAAACACTCTCTTTTCGTACATACTATATAAAACTGTTTAAAAATACATAATTGCCTCTTATTATTACATATATTTTGGTTGTACTATTATATGTAATTCCCTCTCTGTCACTGTTTTTTTGGGGTTACGAAAATACTCTAATTCATATTTTAATACTTCATACTCAACCATCCCGATCTTAATCCCTTTCGTTTCTTTTAAAATAACTAATAGGTTACTTATATCTTCATCATACGATTCAAAAATCTTCCCTCCACCTTCTCTTTGAAAAATTACTTTCACATTTTCTCCCCCTATATGAATTATTTATCAATTCAATAATTCATTTAAAAGTATTCATTCTTTCCCATGAAAATTCCATACTAAAAAGAACATCCATCTTAATAGAATGCTCTGCTTTTCACTTCCTATAGCGTCAATATATTCTCAATACTATTGTATGTATCACCGATGATTTTATGAGTATTTTAGATTAGTTTGTTCCAATTTGTTTATGGCTATTTCAGAATGAAATACCAGCCCTTTTCATTTGTATGAACAATGTTCTTGTTGCACATTCTTTCATGTACTTTCTATACTCTTTTATTTTCTCCATGACGCTCAGTATCATGCCATGGCTCCGATGTTTCTTTGATTTTTTATATTCGCTACGCCCTAATCCTTCTTCTTTTAAATCAATTACATACAATTGAGCATAATCCGGATTTACTAACGATAATGAAGCAAATATATTTTTAAAGAAGACCCTATTTCCTCCCTATTCAAATAGTGTTTTCACTTCCATTGCTCTTGCAATGTGATACATAATTTTTTCGACATTTTTCTACACAAATAGACATTTTTAGTGTATTCTATAGTAGAAGAATAATTAAAAGACTTATTCTTTGCTATTGAGAGAAGAGCCTGAGAGCCATATCAGGCTCTTCTTTGCTTATACACCATGTATCATTCTTCAAACTATGTTTATCCACTTCAATCAAATTAATCAATTAAAACATTATAATATCAACATTCTATGAAGTACTTATTATCCGCCTTAAAAAAACCATAATTTCCCATTGTAATTCTTAATATTTAAATGTAATATTGTATTGTCTTACTATCTATTTATAACTCACACACTAATTAGAAAAGGGAACCTATATAGGTTCCCTTTTCTAATTATAATTACAGTCATTATTTCTTTTCTAGAAATTCAAATGTATCTTTAAATTCTTTATCGTTAACCTTAATATTAGCATCTTTCAATAAATCATTGACTATTTGTTGTTTCCATTTACCTGTCGTATCTTGTAGTCTTTGCTGTTCTAAATCTTTACGAATTTTATCTTTCACTTCATCAAATGGCTTCAATTCTTTTTTATCCGTCACTTTAATAATATGGTAACCATAAGTTGTTTTTACCGGATCGCTTACTTGTCCTGCATCTAATTTATACACAGCTTCCTCAAATTCTTTCGCCGTTTGCCCTGGAGCAAAACCAGTTATTTCTCCGCCTTGTTCCTTTGAACCAGTATCCTCTGAGTATTGCTTCACTAAAGCCGCAAAATCTTCACCATTATTTACTTTCTCTTTCACTTCTTTAGCAGTCTTTTCATCTTTCACTAAAATGTGACTTACCTTCATTTCTGGTTTATAGTTATCTTTTACATCTTTTTCTGTGACAGTCGCTTTAATCGCTTTCTCAAATGCAATTTCTGGCTTCATTTTTTCTTTTAATTCATCTTCATTTTTTAACCCAACTCGCTCTAAAGTCGATTTGAAGTTGTCACCCATTTTATCTTTTGCTTCTTCTACTTGTTTTTTTGCTTCTTCATCTGAAACTTTATATTTATCTAGCAACGCCTTACTTAACACCATTTGATATAAAGTACTTTCCCCATATTTTTGTCTTAATTCTTTACTTAACTCTTTCTCTGTAACATTTCCTACTTTTGATGTTACTACGTTGTCTGAGGAACCACATGCAGATAATGCCAGTACTACGCATGAAATAATTGTTCCTAAAAATAGTTTTTTCTTTTTCAATTCAAAATACCTCACTTTTATTATTATACAAGAATAACTATACGATACACTTGTGTAAACAATGTGTTTTCCACATGTAATTCATTTCATTTGAAAAAACTATGTATCATGCTCTTTTTGTTCAAATATTAAAGGTCATCTTACTATGTATCAGTAATATGACCCTTTGCGTATTCCTAAAAACATTTTAGCTACTTATACATACTTAATCGTTACATGTTCTTCCAGTATCCAATTATTTTTTCCGATATCTACCGCATTCTTGGCTCTTCCCCACACACGAAAAGATTTTGATCCATCAATATTACCTTTATAATTTATACATTCAGGCTCTGCATAGTAATTTACTTCGTACCCAACAGGATATTTTGAGGATGCATAAAACCATTTCACATCAAAATATTTTTCATATACCCACTGCTTATCGTTCCCCAAGCAAATCATATCTTTATTGGCACCTCCCCAATAACCATGTAAGACTAAATATGGCGTTTTTTGAGTGATTGTACCTGTAAACTGCGGATTCGCAGGATTTTCATATAAGTTTATGCCATATCCATCTGGATATTTTGAAATCGCAATACCAATACCATTTGATTGCTGTGTATTCTCTTTGTTAGATTGAATAGATTGATTTACTTGATCTGAATCTATAAACCAAGAAAGCGACTTATTTCCTATTAATTGATTCAAATCACATTTCCCAATACCAGGAACATTTCCCGAATCAGTATATTGCCAAATATCGCACGGATATGCTGGCTTATTCCCTCCATAACGAGGTATCCATACAAAATCAGCTTCAATATTACGTGCTCCAAATGATACATACGTGTGATGCCCCACATATAGCCCTACTTTTTTTGCACCTAAACGGCGTAATTCATCTATAAAAGCTTGTGTCCCCCCTTGCATATCCATCATCGTTTGAACTTCTACGTCCACCACCCAAAATTTAGCAGATTTATCGCCACGACTCCAAAAATCTTGTGCCTCTTTCCTGGCATCAGCAATAGATATAAAACGGCAAAATGCATAATTACCAAATGGAATACTGCGTTTCTTCATTTCATTCACATAATTTTGATACATAAAATCTACCGTATTCGAGCCATCTTGAACTCTAGCAATAACTAAATCTAGCCAAGATGCTGCAATATCCCAATTAATAGTTCCATTCCATTTTGAAATATCTATAATATACCCCATTACAATTCCACTCCTTTTTATTATCATATTCAAAGATTGTTTTATTGAAAGCCCCTTATGCCTAATACTAGCTATCTATAATATAAATAAAGAAAATCTATATTGTTTTTCAAAATATACAGTCTTTTAATTAAGTTTCTACTAATTTTCCACATTCTGATCACACTATAAAACTCCATATCATTATCAACTCAACTAAATTTTCATATTATATTAATACGCCTTTATAATCTAAACGAAAAATCGCAGTATACAATACTGCATCTTAGGAGCTGATTTCATGAAAAAAAAACCTATCTTGTTCAAAGTTCCACCAAATTCAAAACTAAAAGTTACATTTTTCGGTCCTTGTAACGAGGTAATTACAAATGTGTCTATAATTAATCAACTTTCCACACCTAAATGTCAAACTATTACGCAATATCCAAACTATAAGAAATACGAAACTGAAGTGCGATCATTATCCAATTGTTAATCCGTTCCTATTCACAATCCTTACAATTTGGTTAGCTAAACGACTTCAATAATAGATTAAAATTACTCATTTCATGATATTCCATTGATAATCTATTGATTTTTTACACGTTTTTATGAACCGAGCATATATTAATGTATGGAGATTATCCACTCATAAAACCTATCTTTCTTTAGAGCGTACTTTTTATGTATGCTCTTTTTTTATTTATCCCTCATTCTATACATGTAAACCTGTTCACTTTTATATTTCATGAGTGGTAAACCCACCCACTGTTTATAAACAATCTAATCAATGTGTACTCAACAATACTTATTTATTTATTTATTTATTATACGTTCACTATAATCCTTGCATTTTCTTTCGATTTTTGAGAAATTGAAATGAGTTAATTTATTTTATTTTAATATCTTGATAAAAAGGTGAAATGTATGACTGTTGTACATATTAGGTGGTCTAAACTTTATAATTTATCTGAAATCAATCATTATGAAGAAGCTTTTTCAAAGGGGATATATGCAATTTATAGAGTGTATCGTGGAAAAGAAAAATTACTATACATTGGAAAAACAAAAAGAAGTTTTTCGAAGCGATTAAATGAACATTACAAAGATTGGATTCATGGAGCAAGAGGAATCCATGTAAGGTTAGGGATTTTAGAATTTCCTAATGGCGGTAAATATTCTGAACAAAAATTATCAGATGTAGAAGCACTTTTAATTTCTTGGCATACTCCACTAGAAAACACCCAATGTACGAATTACTATATAGGAAGAGAAAATTTAGAAGTTATCAGCTTTGGACAAAGGGGATTAATTGATAAAAAAATAACTACTCAGAACTATGAATGGGTATGAACTCAGATTATAAATTAGTTTAAAAGAGTTTGACGCTCCTACCCCTAAAGTCCGCTGTGGTTTTTGACGTATAACAAGGCAACATAAAGATCTATTCTTCGCCATTGAGAAAAGCGCTTGATCGCCATGTCATGCTCTTTTTCATTTAAACTGACCTCTGTTACATTTGTATATTGATTCAATCATCATCTAGCTACTAAATTGACCAACAATATATTAAAATTCTTTATATACTTAAGGAGGTCCATTTACCCATATATTTTAGAAAAACAATAATAATCCCCCACCATTTGGTGAAGGGGATTAACTAAAACTACAAAAAATGTTTTATTATCTTCATTATTCAGTTGGAGAAGGGAATCTTGCCGCTTCAAAGTGAACAGTATTCAAACCATTAACATTTTGTACAATTACGCCAGCAACACTACTCTCAGTAAAAACTTCAACTGAATCCCCTGCTTCTAATTGAAGAATAGAAGTTACTGAAACATCATTATTAAAAAATACCCCTGTCCCAAAGAAATCATTATCTATCGCTATTGCTGGATTTCCATTCACACGAATTTCAACTCTAGCTCTGTAATTTACATTAAAATCATTTGGAGAGAATGTTATATTTCCTAGTACACTATATACTCCTCTAGTCTTCGGAATAAAAATAGATGTTGCTGGATTATATTCGTTCGCTAGATCAAACTGTTCATTTTGAAATAATACTTTAACAGAAGTATTTTCCGGAACAAGTTGATTCATTGTATTAACAGCTCTAAATGCAGACGCTCTTACAAGCTTTTCTTTCTTATCATCACAACAATTCACTTTTACATACTTTCTATCACATTGACTATTTTTTCTAAAACAATCATGACTTTTCTTTTTATAACCTTGACAATACTTACAGTAATAGTATGGCGTAGTAAATCCCCCCTTAAATTTATGATTACATAATATGTAACATAGATTAGAATCGTTTGGAAAAACTGATACTATTTTTAATAGAATAAAAAAACCCCTACCATTTCGGCAGGGATTATCCTTTATCTTCTGTATACTCGACTTTATTTAATTGGTGAAGGGAATCTTGCCGCTTCAAAATGTGAGCCGTCTTCCGAAGTGCTTAAAACTCCGTCTATGCTACTTTGTGCATACACCTCAACTTGGTCTCCTTCATCCAATTGAATGATCGTCGAAACACTTACTACATTTCCAAAGCTTATTGGACCGAAAAAGTCATTATCTATAGCTATTGCTGCGTTTCCATTCACACGAATTTCTACACGAGCTCTATAATTTAAGCTAGAATTGTTTGGAAAAAAACCAATCGTTCCAATAATAGAGTAAACCCCTCTAGTCTTCGGAATAAAAATAGACGTTGCTGGATTATACTCATTTGCTAAATCAAATTGTTCATTTTGGAACAATACCTTTACAAAAGTATTGGCAGGAACCGTTTGATCCACCGTATTTCTAGCTCTAAATGCTGATGCCCTAATAAGCTTATCCTTGTTGTCATTACACTTACTAGTGTTCTTACAACAGCCATGCAGTTTCTTTTTATACTCTTTACAAGACATACTAGTTCCCCTTTCATGCTTATTACTACATATTATGTAAGAGGTATTCGTAATGTTTGGACGAGCTATTGCTTAAGCCCTATACTTACGCCCTATTTATATACACGTGAGCGAAAAACTTATCAACAACACCACAGCCTAGATGCATATTGCTCTCTATTCAAATTTGATAGGTTCTTCTCTTATCTATTTTACTTACTATACAAAAAAAAGAGCGAATCTACATCCGCTCCTTCCCTCATATTTACGGCGCAAAGCTTATCATCCAACCTAGCATAAATCCAAATACAGCAAATAGTAGCATAAAAACAAATAAACTACATGCCCACAATGCATATTTTCGACTTTTTCTTTTTGTGATCATGCCTACGACTGAACATAACAATCCAACTCCAACTATTTGCCGAAAACCTTCGTCTATAAATGTTTCTTGCATAAGCAATATAATGTTTAAATACAATAACGCTAGAAATGCAATAATTAATGAAATAATCCCCATCCACGTTTCCTTTTTATAACTATGATTCTTTCTTTTTTTTAAGAATGCCAATTCCATAATCTCGCTTCACCTACTTTCAAGTTTCTAACTTTTTCATGACTCATTAATTTTTCAACTTCTCCTTTAGGTCCAGTTACAACTGCTCCGTATGTTTTTACCCCATTTTTTTCAAGGAAAGAAATACGCTTTGACAACTCTAAAGTTTTCGCTCTAGATAGCTTCACCGCTAAATCTTCATGCTTCTGTAATGACTTTAACACATCAATAAATTGTTCTTCATGAGGTGAATCACTTGAAAAAGGACCACCTAGACTTGAAATTATATCTGCCGGAAAACCAATCGGTGCAACATACATACCCTCATCATTCTTTTGCTTCTCCTCTAGTCCTGTATTCACGGCATACCAAACAATATCAATAGTTGGAAACATGTTCGTTACCTCTTGTATACTTAATAATTCTCTAAAAGATACAAATGCTTCTACAACAGATTCTTGCGGAAGACCTTTTAATACCTGCGCTTCTTCGCTACTACTATAAGACACATTATAATTATTAGGGTGAGACAATACCTCGTTATCTACGTATGAGATTTCTGGAATTTTTTCATCTGTTGTATATTCACGGCTTACTTTCGTTGCTCTACTTAATAAATAATCTGTTTTCTCTTCTCCTATTCGAATATCTTTCTTTCCTACCCTTTTATACAAATCAAAATGCAATTGTAAACTAAGCGGTAACAACGTTTGCTCCATGTCCCTTTCTTTCATAAATACATTTGGTTCTGTTACACTTAACGTTTGATTTACTACATTCCGTATCTCCATCGCGTTTGTAGGTGCCAATGTATAATAAAAGAGTGTAGATATATATATAATAGGTTGAATAAGTAATAACAAAGTAAATACAATCAAAACATTCGTAATACGCGCTCTTTTTTTACCTATTTTCAACACTTGCTCCTGTTTTCCATCAGGAAGAGAGGCTGGCCTTTGATGAAGAGCTTCTTGTAACAATTCTTTATAATCATCTTGTTCAGAATGAGGTTTATCATTTGTCATTTTGACTCTTTTCCTCCTTTAACAATTCTTTTAATCTCTTTCTCCCACGAAATATATGACTTTTATAAGTGTTTAACTTTAAATCTAATACAGAAGCACCCTCTTCGTACGTTAATTGATGTACGTCACATAATAAAATAGCTTGTGCCTCTATCACCGGTAAAGTATGAATAATCTGAATTAATTTTTCGTAACTATTTTTTGCGACTACATACTCTTCTGTAGATTCCCCTGCTTGTATTGTCTCTAATTCCTCCGTTCCTACAAACGTTACTTTTTTCTCTTTCCTTACAAAATCAATAAACGTATGATATGCCACTTTAAAAAGCCATGATTTTACCTTTTGGTTTTCATAGTCTTCTAGATAAAGATACGCCCGATAAAAAGTCTCCTGCATCAAGTCCTCCGCTACGTGATGACTGCGAGAAAGGGAAAATAAATACCGGTACACATCGTTTATATAAACTTTATATATTTCTTCAATCTCCATCCCCCTCCTCCTTTCATATATAACACGAATAAACAAATTAAAAAGTTGCATTATTTTCCCTTTTTATTTTTAAAAATATTTATACATTTTAATAACTATTTACAATTATAAACAAAATATAAGATGTTATGGCTGTAAATATCCTTCAAAATGGGAAAAATCGGTTAGGATGTTCTTAGTAAGTTAATAGTTATAAGACATTCGTCCTGTACGATATAACCGCAGATAGGACTTCATTGTTGCATCTAGGCCTGGTTCGCCTAAGTAAATGTTTATGTATCCTTTCATACAAAACAACTAACCATCATTTGTTATGATAAGATAATTCCTATTCTTTCTTTAATCGGTTTCTTCTCACAAAAAACTCAACTTGTAGTATGTACGGGGATTATCTCATGGATTATTTACAAATTATATGTGGGGACTATTTGACGCTTACATAAACACAATTTCATCCCCCTCAATTGTACCCGCCATTTGTAAGCAATAAGACTCACACCTCAAAATTCGGCACAGTTAGGTGGGAGCCGTGTTGCCCGATTGGTAAGAGCTAATAATCAGTTTGGAACCTGCTCCCAACTAATAAAAATTTTTCTTTATAGATTAAATACAGTTCCATATGGGATAGTAAGAAAAGAACTTCCATACGGTGTGATTTGATGTACTGGGTAAAAATACTCCATGGATGAATAATACGGCTGTATACCTTGTTGCTGCATTTGCATTTGTTGTTGCATTTGTAACGCTTGTTGAACAGCTTGAACTGTACTTTGTGCTCCGCTAAACGTTATTGATGTACCATATGCTGGTCGAATATCTGCTTGAGAAGCAAAATATGAATAAAACATTATTTTCAACCCACTTCCATATAAGTTATTACAAAATATATTATGATTCTTTATTTTAGGAAGTGCTAAAACCTAGTACATTAGCTTTTAGTAAGTTTTTCATTATAATTATTTCTTTTAATATCTTCAATTATTAAACGTAAATGAATTATTAAAGGAGATTATATAAAATTACAAAATGAATAATCTTAAATAAAATTCTATATGGAGCTGCATTAGATCTTAACTTAATTAAACTTAAAATTATCACCTTATCCACCCTTTACAATAATACTAGTCTCATAAGGACACATCCATTTTGTTGACATATACTTTTAAAAAACATTCCTGGATATTTCACATATAACTTATGCTCATAAACACTTAAATCTAGAAACAAATATTAATTATCAAAACATACTTACTATTTTCTTTTTTTAAAGGAGGTAATTATAAAATATAATAAAAACTCAAACGATCCGTGCGAAAAGTTCCAATTCCTCTGTTTTATTTCTATATCCCCTTGTGATCAAACTAATTGTTGTACACCTGTTTTTTTCTCATTTTCTCAGCAACAAGAATTATTGTCCCTAATTAACCAATTAAATCAAGCTATCTTTTCTTTTTTCACTACACCAAACCCAACAACGATACAAATACTCCAATCATCATTACAGGCGTTAAATGATTTATTAATTGCAGTACAACCAAATACTCCAAATAAAAGTTTAGTTATACGAACTATAACTCAATTAATCAATTCCTTGCCTACTGCATCACTTACTCAAATTTCTGCATTGTTTCAATTTTTATTCCAAAACTTATCTTCACTTATTAGTTGTTCAAATATATCAGACCCTCTTCTGCAGCAAACGTTCAACTTAATTTTGCAAGGAATATTGAATAGTTCGCTATTAAATATTATTGGAACACCGGGACCGACTGGACCTAGAGGAGCTCAAGGATCTCAAGGTGTGCAAGGGATTCAAGGACCAGAAGGGCTCGCAGGTGCAACTGGACCTCAAGGCGTGGAAGGAATTCAAAGGCCGGAGGGACCACCAGGACCGGAAGGACTCGAAGGGCCGACGGGACCGGAAGGACTCGAAGGGCCGACCGGAAGGACTCGAAGGGCCGACGGGACCGGAAGGACTCGAAGGGCCGACGGGACCGACGCGGCCAACCGGACCTGCATGTAATTTCCTTGTTTATGTTACAAACGCAGGAGTTATAGATGATCCTACCGATGATACAGTATCTGTAATTAACACCGGAACAAATACAGTTGTAGCTACAATTACTGTAGATAATGCACCTCTCGAAGTAACCGTTTCTCCAAATGGAACTCGCGCTTATGTTACTAATATTTTTTCTGATACCGTCTCCGTTATTGATACTTCTACAAATTCGGTTATCGCTACCATTCCTGTTGGAAGCGACCCGATTGGTGTAGCTGTTTCTCCAAATAACACAACTGTTTATGTTGGAAATCACGGTAATAATACGGTTTCTGTTATTAATGCTGCTACTAACACCGTCATTGATACAATTCCTGTTGGTAACGCTCCGCAAGGAATCACTATTTCTCCAAATGGAGCTTTTGCATATGTTGCAAACGAATTAAGCAACACAATTTCTGTTATTAATACTGCTACAAATACAGTTAGCGCTACGATTCCTGTTGGTATTCGCCCTAGGATAATCGTCTTTACACTAGATGGCACTCGTGCCTATGTCACAAATCAAAATAGCAATACGGTTTCTGTTATTGACACCGCTACTAATTCCGTTATTAATACAATTAACGTAGGTACTGAACCGGTCGGTATAGATATTACACCAGATGGCACTCGTATTTATGTTGTAAATAAAGTTAGCGATAATGTATCGGTAATAAACGTAGCAACAAATGCAGTAATCGATACAATTCCTGTTGCTTTATCCCCGGATCAAGTAACCATCATACCAGATGGCACTCGTGCCTATGTTACAAACCAAGCTAGTAATACTGTTTCTGTTATCAATACTGCTACAAATACGGTTATAGATACGGTACCAGTAGGTGTTGCTCCAACTGGTATAGCAACCGGAACTATTTTTTGTGCTCCTTAAAAACTTCATATTCATAGCAGACCCCTGTACGTGCTTCGTGTTAATCGCAATATACATATGGAGGGGATATTATTCGACTCATTACATTTTTCTTATGTATACTTCTATACATTTGTTTGTAAAATCCATTGTATTAAAAGAAGTAACCCAGTATCTTTACGAGCTTAAATAGAGTCACAAATTATCTATATCACGCTCTAATCTTATTTTCCTAACCTCCTATTCATCACCCCCTAAAATTTCACAAAATAAAAAAGCAGCTGTTAAGCTACTTTACATTCATTTTATCCCCAAGAGAAATGATAAATATATTCTCCCGCTACACTTTGATTAATCCCAATAATTCTAGCAAACCTCATTAAGTCCGCACCCTGAAGAAAATACATCGCAAGCATTACTGGTACTTGCGACCACATAAATTGATAAAACTCCTCGACTCTCTGGTTTGTTGAAACAATTAAATCATTTACAGGCCCTTGATTCCATACAGAAGTACTAACTGAACGAAACGGAAGATCTTTCCCATTAACCACTATTCGCGCTATACTTTGAGTTATGTCCACATCAATTCCCTCCATCATTACAAAAATCGGACCTGTGCATTTACTCCTTTCTTTATAAATATTCTTAACCTTCATAAATGTCTAAGGCAAACCTCTATTTTTGCTTATATTCAAATGAATTTATTTCACACAGTAAAATTTCAGTATTACTCTCCTCAACTTCCGTATCATTTAGATCATGTACACCCTTATTCAACTTTACAATTCGGTATACAAAATTACATATCTTATTATCTCAATATCACTTTATTTACTACAAGTTGATAAAAAAACATTCTAACCAATTGATAAATCAACGTTTGTAATTTAATTCCTTATTTTAAATCCCACCTTTTTATTTTTAAACACTATATCCGAATAATTACATTGGGATTTCTTGTTGTATACACATCTATCTTTTTCAGGTATTATATACGAGAAGAGTAAGGTAAGAGTTACTCTTTGCCATTTTAGGAAAGGTCCTGTTGGAAACAACAGGACCTTTTTTCGTGTTAGCAATACGCAATAAGAAACACAAAAGCCACGACACTCACGCACCTTGGCTAAATATATAAAATTAATTGGTATTTCCGGATCAACGTTACAGTAGCCTTTGTACATGAACATTGGTTTTTCTAGCATCTAGTGCACCTCCTTAAAAATGCAGGATTTCCCTTTTCAATATCGAATTAGTAATGTTTGGAAAGGGGGTGTAACATGGCGGAAATTAAGGTGGGACTTACACAATTTTTAGACTTCACACTGAAAAGTAGTGCAGCAAAAACAAATTTTGTAAAGAATCTAAAATCTCAACCTGAATATCACCCAGTTTTTGATTACTGGAAACAATTACGAGAAACTGTTATTAAATTTCATAAAAACGAACTACCTTTTGAATGTTTTGAAACATTAATACAAACTGTTGACCAGAAGAAAAAGCAAAACTATATTGATGTTATAAAGCAGTACAAAAAATTTATTAAAAACAAAGACGTCTCTTGGTTTGATCCAGGTAAATCACATTGGTTATCAGATAATTTAATCGTCCGCTCATCACCTGAACTTGGTTTGCTCATTAATGATGAGCCGCATCTTATTAAACTGTTTTTCAAAGGAAAAAAAGAACGAATTGATAAATATAATATCAACTCAACACTGACATTATTAAATGAATCAACATTTTCAAATGAATATAACGATGTGAATTATACAGTCCTTAACATCCAAAAGAACAGAATGTATACGAATAACTCTATTAATAATGATCATTTAATAGCTCTTGAATCAGAAGCTCACCAGCTTTGTTATTTATGGAATAAGATGTAAAGGGTATATTCATTTCTTTCAATACCTTGTTCATGCGTAATTTGGGCACATTTTTCACAAACCCAATTCGTTTCGTTTAATTGAAGCTCACCTTCTTGTTTCTCAGAAACAATGCAGGGTGGGCGTTTTTTGAAAATAGTTTCTTTACCCATTTCAACATCCTAATTCCCCTCTCTGAAAAAATAATATAATGATTTCTTTCTACCACATCTACATTAACCGCCTGACTTCTTAACCACTGAATAATTCCTCAGATGTTCTTACAATCTCTTTCGCGTTCCACATCGTGTTTTTCTTTCACTCTATACAGTGCATCTTGTTACTCGCACTTCTTTCGCCCACATTACTTTATTTGATTGTGATTGTTGCTGGAACTCAGCTAACCCCGCCCTAATCTCTTCTCTCACAACTTCACGAATAAGTTCTTATAACGATTCCTCTAAATTCATACCTGCATCTCCTACATCATTTTTTAAATTTCCTGCTTGTTGTTCAATTCACTCATAAAATTTATGAGTAATGATCATCCACCGTTTACTTTCTCTAAGTGCCGGAAAGAGATTGCTTGTTTTATCCGACATTACATTACTGGCGCTTCATAAACATCTCCTACAAATATCTGAGGAAAAGAACGTTATAGCAATGGCTAACATGAATACAATTTGATTTACCCTACTTATAATAGTAAACTTACAATTTCAGAAGTTTGACACAGCTCATGAAAAAGCTTATAAAGAAAAGTGAGGTTCCTAATATTCGTTTCTAGGATTTAAGGTGTATATCCAAAAATCGCAAATGAATGATCAGGACATAAAAGAGTAGGGTCACATTTGATACCTACTCACATGTTCTACCAAACCTACAAAAAAACAGTCGAAGATTTTGCAAACAATTTATTTCAAAAAACTAATGTTTGCAATTACGGATTTTGCATAAAAATACTAGCATATCCGTGTGACATTGAGAGGAGTCAAAAACATGAAAGAAATCAAATCTGAACAGGAATTCAAAGACATCATCGCAAGCGAGGAGCCAGTAGTTGTTAAGTTCTTTACTACATGGTGCCCAGATTGCGTGCGCATGGACAACTTTATCGGCGATGTAATGGAAGAGTTCAATAAGTTTGAATGGTATTCTATTAATAAAGATGAGTTCCCAAGTATCGCTGAAGAGTATCAAGTAATGGGTATTCCAAGCCTGCTTGTATATCAAAATGGCGAGAAGCTAGGCCACTTACATAGTGCTAACGCAAAAACTGAAGAGCAAGTTACTGAGTTTTTAGAAGCATACTAAGATAAAAACCCTCTGAAAAATATTTTTCAGAGGGTTTTTATCTTTTTTCACAATTATCTTTCGTAGTTGTTTCGTCATTTCTTCAGAAGTGTAGTATACAGTTTCTTCATGACCAATGTACATAATTACACTCCTTTTCCCTTCATCTCTGAGGTATAAATGTATACCTTTCGTATCACTATTTCCATATGTAATTAGTATATCGTATTGTGGTATTTCACCTCTTCTCTTTTGTTTTTTCATTTCATTTAACAGATTATTTGTTTGTCATCTATATTCATAAAATATTTGTCATTCAATCCACCATAGCCTTTTTAAAAGTAGCTATTGATAATTTTAAAATATGATACTCCTGCCTATTTTCATTGTTTGATGAATTGCATCCTGTAATTATAAGAATAATACATAGTAAGAAAAGTAAACGCTTCTTCATCCATCTAACCTCCTACCCTTACATTGTAAATAAACTCCAATTAAGTTCACACCTTAACTTTGCACTTTACAACATATTTTTCCTTCGCGAAACTTTGTTATCCACTTCTTAAAAAGCTATAAAACGTCAACAATGTTTGTATAGACCCACACGAGTTTCGTTTGGTACTCTATTTATAGAAAGAAATTCCTTGTAGAAAGGTGAGTGATTAAAATGGATACTCTTTCTCATAAAGAAGCTGATAAAGGTGCTATTGTCAGCATTATGGCCTACATATTTTTATCCTCTATGAAAATCATCATCAGTTATATTACCCTCTCTAGCGCATTACGTGCTGACGGTTTAAATAACTTAACGGATATCGGTGCTTCTTTAGCGATATTAATTGGTCTAAAAATCTCTCGTAAACCTCGTGACCCAGATCATCCATATGGACATTCACGTGCAGAACAAATTGCATCACTTGTTGCTTCTTTTATTATGGCAACGGTCGGATTAGAAGTTGTTATTAGTGCCATTCAATCTTTTTTTAATCCGAAACAAGCAGCGCCTAATGTTCTTGCAGCATGGGTAGCCTTATTTTCTGCTGTCGTTATGTACTGTGTGTATTTGTATACGAAAAAGATTGCAGCACGGACAAAAAGCAAATCATTAGAAGCCGCTGCAAAGGATAATTTATCAGATGCTCTCGTAAGTATTGGTACAGTAGTAGGTATTGTTGGTTCACAGTTCCAAATGCCTATTTTAGATCCTATAGCCGCTTTAGTTGTCGGCCTTATTATTTGTAAAACTGCATGGGAGATTTTCGTAGAAGCTTCTCATATGCTAACGGATGGAATTGATCCAGATAAGATGGAAGAGTATGCTGATGCTATTGAACATATTGGTGGCGTGGAAAACATCGTAGATATTCGCGCTCGTATGTATGGGAATCAAACGTACGTTGATATTACGATCGAGGTTGATGCTCGTATGGATGTTGGTGAAAGTCATTGTATTACTGACAACATCGAGGCTATGCTTCGGAAAAATTTTGGCATTTACCATGCACACATTCATGTTGAACCAATGGAAAAAGAACCTATTATGACATAGGTTCTTTTTTAATGAACGTTTTATGAAATATAACACATAAAACGAGCCAGCTACCGCCCGCTGCCCATCCCGCTAATATGTCAGATGGATAGTGAACGCCAAGATATATTCGGCTAACTGAAATAGATAATACAACAAAGCTCGCTATAAAAATAATCAACAATTTTTTATGCAATGTAATACGCTCTTCTGTAATCGTGACGTATGCAATAAAACCTAAAAAAGCAGTAGCATTCATCGTATGGCCGCTCGGAAAACTATATCCAGTTGCAGTAACAAGCTGCGTTACATCAGGTCTTGCTCGTTCGTACCATAGTTTAAGCATACTGTTTAAATAACGAGATCCATAATAATTAATTGTTAGAAGTAATGCACTAAGCAACTTTTTTCTAACGAGAAAATACATTACAAGAATAATGAGTAACGGAAAATATATTCTTTTGGAACCGATAAAAGACACCCAAGTAAAGTAGGCTGTCAAGTAGTCGTTTCGAAAACCTTGAATAAAATGCGCTACTATATTGTCAAATTTCTCAATACAAGCGGTATGATACGAAAGTGATAATACGACAAAACAAATGAGTAGCGTAAAACTTAACAAGTATAAATGTCGATATCGTTTCACATACATAACCTCACTATGCAAAAAAAATGGAGCGGTTGTTTTAGTTTTCCTCTCAATTTCTTTTTTATGCATAGTTTATTAAAAAATATAATTGTTAATTTTTTCTTTCATCATTGGAATATCTTCATTCATTACTGTAAAGCGAATCACTTTCTCGTCAAGATCAAGCGCTTCTGCAAATAAACCTGCTAATCCACGAGATTTTCTGTCAACTTCCATAATAATCTCTAGGCGATCATATGCGCTTGGCAAGATTAATAATTCTAGTTCGTCTAATTTCCCATAATACTCTCCCGAAACAGGAACAAACTCAAATTCTTGTGCGAATGGAACTTGCTTACGTAATCGATACGGTAATTCTTCACATTCTATATGACGCGCTTTAAAACCTAATTGATTTACACTCTCTAACACACTATTTAATAGTGCATTTGGCAACACTTGAATGTAATCACGATCACTTGGATCTATACTGCGTTTAATATCAAGGCCTGTATGCACCCAAACTGTTTTCATTCCAAGTGTAAGCGGTGTTTCAACTGGCATTTTAAATGAAAATGGAATTTCTTTTTTTTCATTCGGCTCAACAGAAAAAGGTTCTGTTAAACGAACTCGCTCTAAATCATATGTTGCTGTTACTTTTTTATCATCCACTTCTCGTACATACGCTGTTGATAACGTTAAGTAAATGCTTTCAATTTGTTGGTTAACTGAACCACCAGTTATATGAACCTTCCCTTGTATCTCTTCTCCAACAATATACTCATCTTTTTCAAGAACTGTATCTACTTTTGTACTACCAATACCAACGCTTGCTAAAAACTTTTGAAACATGGAGCCTCCATCCTTTCTAAAGCAAAAGCTACATCTTTTTTTAAATCTTGTACATTCTCATAGTACGGTGTTTTTATTTGTAACATTCGCATAAGCATTTCACGGTTATAATTTTCCAAAGTTAATTCGTCATACCATGGTTTTTCATGTTTTTCATTAGATTCATAGCCTGCATATAATAAAAATAACGAGAAATGACCAAGCGCATAAAAATCGCTACGAAAGTGAACTTCTCGCATCAAAGCTTGTTCACCTTCATAAGTTGTAGCTCGTTCATCACCCTCACCCTTCAATTTAGCCAATCCAAAATCAATAATACTAATTTGGTTTTCTTTCATTAATATGTTTGGAATGCGTAAATCTCGGTGAATAATGCCTTCACTATGAAACACCGACACAATTTGTAATATTTTATATAAAACCAAAAAAACTTCACGTTCTGTATACACATGCCCATCTAAGAAAATATAATCTTCGAAATTTTTACCCGGCATATATTCCATCACAAAAAAGCTTTTTTTCTCCCATACAAAATGATCATATAACCTAGGAATTGCATGATGATTTAATGTTTGTAAAATCATTTTCTCTTGTTCAAATGATTTTCTACCAGACTCATATCTTTGTTTACTTTGTCTTAATTGTTTTAAGACTTTATATCTATTTATTTGTAAATCATTAACGACATATGTAACCCCATAACTACCCATTCCAATTACTGATTCAATTTTATAACGTTCTGCAACAATTGTATTTTTTCGCAGTGGTCTATCAAATAAAGCTAGTATACGACGCCATTTCATCAGCTACTTGAAAAGAAGCTACGGCTTTTACGTTTTCTTTTATAATGTTGATGCCCATAACCCGATGAACGTCGTTTATAATCGCTACTTGAATAAGAGCGCCCTCTATGGCGATAGTCACTACTCGAATACGAACGATATTTTTTCTTTCCTAATAAAGAATCAATAATTTTTTTGAACATCCCTTCACCTCTTGAGTAAAATTTTCTTTTAATTATACCAATAATTTCTGCCTATATTTGTGACAAGTTTGTAAAGAGTAAAAAACGACGAGTTAAGCCCGTCGTTACTTTCACTCATCTTCTTCATCAAAAACTTCATCAATCATACATTTCTCTAATAAATACTCGAATGTAATATCTGCGAGATCTTCAATTTCCTCTCGTTTTGGAACGTATCCTCTTTCAATTAGTTGCTCATAAAAAAACTCCGCAATCTCTTCCGTATCAATTACGACTTCAATTTCCTTCATGAGCATCACTCCTTTATTTCTGTTTTATGAAAAAATCTCAAAATTATGTATATGAGATTAGAAAAATAGTTTTTATTTTTTATAGGTCATATCATTTGGACGAGATGCATACGATGGTAGTACAAGCTATCAAAAAGGGGGAAATAATTATGGAATACCAATATGAGGTAGAACAAGAAGTAGGGCAAACAAAAGAAGAGTTCATGCATGAAGATCAATGGGCAGACTCTCTTATTAAATGGCTTTTTATTTTTTTAATAATTGTAGGCATACCTTATACTGCATATGTTGTTGTTCAATTCATTCTCTCTTTCTAGTTAACTATTTTTTCTCTGTCAATTTAACTAAATAATTATGAACAACATCCATAACAATTTTGTACTCTTCATCTTTAAATGTATCGAATAACAATTGATAATCGTTATAAATATCAAGTAATCCATCAATGATTTCTTGACGATTTGTCTTAACACTCACTTTTTTTGAGTTATTAATTGACTTTAATTTTCCTAAATCTAATTTATTCATGCCAGCTTTATCTTGTTTCATTTTCTTCAAAATTGCATTTGCCGTCTGAGCATTGGCAAGTAACGTTAAATCTGATTCATCCGCTTCTAACCATTCACCATCCGTAATTCGTGACAATTCATATATTGTATCTTCCCATGCGTCATTTTTATATCTCCATACTTCTGTACGAAAACCAACAATTCGAAAAACATCTTTATCATAACCTGTTACTTGCACGAGATCACCAAATGTGAAATTATAGTTTAATTCAATCCACTCAGTTTCACCTTTTTTCATATCTTGCTCTGAAACGTGCTGCAATGTTTGCTCTACGTAAAATCCATCGTGATTATTGACTTCGTATACGTAAACTCCATCTAAAACCTTCATATTTGTGATTTTACCAACGGTTCCATATAGCGTAATCACGACTATGTCCCCTACGTTGTATTTAGGTTGCTTTTTTCTTGCCATCTATATCTCTCCTTTTTTTGACGTCGTGATTTTGATAACAGTATATGCAACCTACATAAAAACGCTTATCACAGAAGCGTATATTCATAAATTTTTTCAATAAAAAATATCACCACATGAAAATTTATTTACAACGTAAAAAAAGCTAGCAAATAGACTAGCTTCACGTCAAAAATTTCATATAGTTTTTATATCTCTTGTATGTATAAATCCCAAGCTTCATCAAATATAGACATACTTTCTAGCATTCCACTTAACTCTAAGTATGAACTAATTTCATCATAATCTTCAGATTGCTTCGGAAAGCTTAAATCATCATACATTGCCTCTGCTAAATTCGATATTTCATTACTAAATAAAGCTGCACGATGCTTCATCATATAGTGGTAAAATGTCTTTTTCAAAAATATTCCCTACCTTTCTAACTTGGGTACATTATACAAGGCACAAAAGAAAAAAACCAGCATAAAAGCTGGTTAAAAGTCGAAATAATTTCTTTTTAATAGACGTGGTCTTCCCATTAATTCTTCATATGTTAGTTGTTTTGGCAAGTCTTTCGTATAAATTAGAAACAATTGATCTTCTATTTCTTTTACTGTGTGGTCTGATTGATAATCCATACCACATGAGGAACAAGTAATGCATGGTGTCTCTTGGATTTCAATGGCTTTTGTACCATCTGGTAATTCCCAATATACAGTATTCAAGCTTTCTTTCGCTTCTGTACTGTCACACCACATACAATTCATACTGCATCACCCTCAGTTTTTTTGTCGTTTTCTTCTAATTTAGCCATTTGTGCTTGATATTTTTTATCTTTTAATTGGTCGCGCTTATCACGTTTATCTTTTAGTGATGCATGAGTGTCATTATCTTCATAGTCTTTACGACGGCTCATACGCTGTAAATCGTCTGGAACAAGGTTAAATTTCTTATCACTCATAAGACCTGCGATACCAACATCTGAACGTTTTTCTTCGTAGTTTGGATAGATTTCTTTAAAGTACCCTTCTGCTCTTCCTGGAATATAGCTCTCTGGCTCTGGATACGTTGTAATAACACCTTCAAAGTTACGAAGCACAACTTTATCTGCACTTTGTGAGATTAAATAGTTTGGCTGAAGCGCAATTTTGCCGCCTCCTCCTGGTGCATCTACAACGAATGTTGGAACCGCATAACCAGATGTATGACCGCGTAAACCTTCAATAATTTCAAGACCTTTAGATACTGGTGCACGGAAATGACCAATACCTTCAGATAAGTCACATTGATAAATGTAGTATGGACGTACACGGATTTTTACTAAGTCATGCATAAGTTTTTTCATAATCGGAACGCTGTCATTAATACCAGCTAAAATTACTGCTTGGTTTCCGATTGGAACACCAGCATTCGCTAGCATTTCACATGCTAGTTTCGATTCTTCTGTAATCTCAATA
Source organism: Bacillus cereus group sp. RP37 (assembly GCF_040459695.1). Classification (NCBI taxonomy): domain Bacteria; kingdom Bacillati; phylum Bacillota; class Bacilli; order Caryophanales; family Bacillaceae; genus Bacillus; species Bacillus cereus group sp. RP37. The sequence continues at coordinate 3,185,697 of NZ_JARVHP010000001.1, forward strand.
GAAGTGTTAAAGTGTGTATTCAACCATACTGGATGGTATTTTTTAATAATGTTACATAAGTTTTCTGTAATACGCTGCGGGAATACTACCGGTGCTCTCGTTCCGATACGAATAATCTCAACATGCGGAATCTCTCGTAAATTTTTTAATACATATTCTAAAATTTTATCGTTAATTAGAAGACCGTCACCACCAGAAATTAACACATCTCGTACTTGCGGTGTATCACGAATGTAACCAATTGCATCATCTAATTGTTTCTTTGGCACACCCATTCCAATTTGTCCACTAAAACGACGGCGTGTACAATAACGACAATACATAGAACATTGATTCGTTACTAAGAATAATACGCGGTCAGGATAACGATGTGTTAGCCCTGGAACTGGTGAATCTTCATCTTCATGAAGCGGATCTTCTAAATCATATTTTGTTTTATATAACTCTTCCGAGATCGGTACAGATTGCATCCGAATCGGACAGCGTGGGTCATCAGGATTCATTAGCCAAGCATAGTACGGTGTAATGTTTAACGGGATCGTTTTTGTTGAAATTTTAACGCCTTCTTCTTCTTCAGGTGTTAAATTAATCACTTTCTTTAAATCATCTAACGTTTTGATCGTATTCGTTAATTGCCAAACCCAATCATTCCATTGCTCTTCAGTAACATCCTTCCACAACTCGATATCCTTCCAGTGACGATTTGGTTTGTATACATCATGTAACATTGCTATTCCCCCTTTTTATACGCTCATCCTTTATATAAGCAATAGTTATGCCAACTTTACTTTTTTGATAAGTAAATGTACGGAGAACCCTACTATATAAGCGAAAAAATATTTTTAAGCACTTTATGAAATCCATACATACTATCATATTCATTACTTTTTATATATGTAAACGCGCTTTTATTGGTGCAAACACACAAAAACCGCCAATTATTCGGCGGTTTTGTCGTACTTACTCAGTTTATATTGAAGCGTTTGACGAGGGATACCTAACATTTTTGCAGCTTGTAATATATTCCCTTCCGTTTCAATTAACGCTTGATCTATTAATTCCTTTTCCGTTTGATGAAGTGCTTCTCTAAGTGGCAATATGCTCTTCTTCTTTGGAAGATTCTCTTTCCGAAATGTACGCGGTAAACAATTGGCTGTTAATGTATCCCCTTCTGCAATAATGACAGCATGTTCAATCGTATGTTTTAGCTCCCGAACATTTCCAGGCCATTGGTAAGCTTGTAGTCTTTCTTTCGCTTCCTGATCCATTTGAAGTACACCTTTTTTATAACTTTTATTATATTCTTTCAAAAAATAAGACGCTAATAATAGTACATCTTCAGTTCTTTCACGTAGCGGCGGAATATATAATGAAAAGACATTTAATCGATAATATAAATCAGTGCGAATTTTATTCTCTCTTAAACATATTTCTGGTGGCTGATTCATTGCGGTAATAACGCGAACGTCTACTTTTCTCGTCTTATTATCACCAATTCGACGAATAACACCATCCTCTAATACACGTAGCATTTTCGCTTGTAAATCGAGAGGCATTGAATTCAGTTCATCTAAAAACAATGTCCCACCATCTACAAGTTCAAATAATCCCGCTCGTTCAATTGCCCCAGTATAGCTACCTTTCGTCGTTCCGAACAATAAACTTTCTAATAGCGACTCTGGTAAAGCTGCGCAGTTTTGCGCAATAAATGGCTTATTCTTCCGTTTAGAAGCTTCATGAATCGCTTGTACAAATAACTCTTTCCCTGTTCCAGTTTCCCCATATATTAAAACATTTGCATCCGTTGGCGCTACTTTTTGTGCTAATTCTTTCGTCTGTTTAAACCGAGCATCATTCGTCACTATCGTCTCAAATGCAACATGTTTTTTGATTGCTTTTTTTCTAGATGATCGCTTTATTTTTGACTGCAAATCTACAATTGTATCTGTGAGTTTTTGAACTGTGGAATAATCCTTTGCAATTTCAACAGCACCAGCAATATTCCCATCTATAATAATAGGTAATGTCGTATTTACTGTACAAATGTCTTCCCCATTTAAATTTTGATAATGCTGAACTTGATGAACGATTGGTTTTTTTGTATCTAACACTTTCATTAACGTACTTGTTTCCCTAGATAAAGAAGGAAACGCTTCTAACAAATGTTTACCTAACACTTTTTCAATTTTTGATCCATCGTGTTTTGCAGCTACAGTATTATAGAAAATTGTAATACCATTTTCATCTACTGCGTGTATAGCCTCATCAATACTGCCCAAAATCGCTTCAATGACTTCTTGTGTCGAAACTGCTAGCAATGTCATCCCCCCTCTTGCCGAAAATCCAGCAATAACATGCCGGATTTTCAGCATACCTATGTGCGATTATAAGCATGACGATTCTGTTCTATTTTTATACCGTTCTATTTAGACAAATCTTTTGCCCATATATTCATATCTTCCAACTTATCAAAAATGTAGCAATTGTTCGCCAACCTTCCTGTATACGTATAACCTAACTGATGAAAGGCCGCATTCATTCCGAAAGAAAGCGATCGAGCAATTGTATAGGAGCAAAAAATGGATTTTTCTTGAAGTTCTTCTTCTAACTTGATGAGTAAACTTTTCATAAACCCATGTTTACGATATTCGGGTAAAGTAGCACAATTCGTTAATTCTGCATTTCCTTCCTTAATATTCATTTCTGCAGACGCTGTACTAATTATTTTCCCTTCAAATTCATATACGTAGTAAATGGTATCGTCTTCTTTCATCGTTTGTAATACATAACTCGCCTCATTTAAAGGAGTCGGATACACTTCAAATACTTTTCCAAAGACAGCTGCTAATTCGTCCGCATCCTCTTCTGTCGCTTTTCTTAATAGAAATTTCTCTGGGACTATTTTTTCCTTTACTTCTTTTGCTCTTACACCGCTAAAAATGGTATCTTCCTCAGCCCAATGAATACTGTTTCGTCTTTCATCATTATTAAATTTTACGAAGAAGTATGCATCATGGCCTTGAAAATAATGTGGTATTGTTGCTTCTAATAAAAAACCGAAAGAGAGCCATGTTGAAACATGCTCTCCCTTTCCTTTAATAATACATTTAGTGAAAGAATGTTTCTCTGCTAATTCGTCAATTGTTTGGATAATCCTCTCAATATTTCCTGTGTAGTGGTCTACTCGAATACGTTTATTAAAATAGTCCAAAACGCCTTCTATTGTATAACCATTCGTCTGTTCTCTAAAAGATTCATAGTATTTCATTTTTTCACCTCACACCAATCTAGTAATGTACATGCAATAATTTTTGCGGCAGCTATCATTTTATCAACTTCTATATATTCATTTGGATAATGTGCTACTTTCGTCTCTCCTGGACCAAATACTATCGTTGGTACATTGGCGATTTGTGTAAATAAACCTCCATCAGTCCCCCACGGAGATGCTTCAATAATTGGTTTGTTCCCTTCGATTTCAACAAAGTTATGCTCGAGTGTTGTAATTAACTCATGATTTTCTTCTAGTTCTCCAGGAACCCATCTCGCTCCAAACCATTCTACTTCTACGGGATTTTCAACAAACCAATTGTCCACATCATTTAATTCAGCGATCCAATTCTCGAACTCTTCTTTTGCTGCCTCTATAGTCTCATTCGGCGCAATACCACATCTTCCTTCTAAAATTAATGAATCAGGAACAGAACTTGGCCAGCTCCCACCTTCAATTTTCCCAATATTAATTGGAATCGGAATCGGGATTTCTTTAAATAACGGGTCTGTAATTCGGTCATTTCTCTTCTCTTCCAATTTTCTCAAATGCTCTACAACAAACATGCTTTTTTCAATTGCACTTACTCCTTCATAACGTGTTCCACCGTGTGCTGCTTTCCCTTTCACATGTAGACGAAACCACATGGACCCTTGTTGTTTCGGGAAAAACTTCATATTTGTTGGTTCTGGAATAATGACACCATCTGCTTTATATCCTCGTAATATAGTCGCTAATGTTCCTGCCCCGCCGCTTTCTTCTTCAATTACACTTTGAAAATAGATATCTCCATTTAATTCAATACCAGATTCAATAATGGCTTCCATCGCAAGCATAAGTGCAACATTGCCACCTTTCATATCCGTTGTTCCACGACCATATATACGATTCCCTATCTTCTCACCACTATAAGGATGATGGTCCCACTGATTCACATCTCCTTCTGGTACAACATCAATATGCCCATTTAATATCATAGATTTTCCATCGCCGCTTCCTTTAAGGGTTGCCACAATATTCGGGCTATCTGAAAAACTTGTACGCGGTGATACAAAATAAGGATGATCTTTCATTTTAGAAAATGAAGGTTCCCAAATATCAAGATCTAAACCTAACTCACGTAATTTTTCAATCACAATTGCCTGCGCACCACTCTCATCACCAGATACGCTCTTTTCTTGAATTAATCGCTTTAAAAATTTTACGCTTTCCTCTTCATGACTCTCAATATAATCACAAACTTGTTTTTTTAATTGCTCCATATATTACATCTCCCCTCATTCAATTACTAGTAAGTTAGAGCCAATTTTAAAATCAGCTTCTGTATGTTGTTTTATATCTTCCACTGTGTATGGACTCATCAACTCTTGTAAAATGAGTCCACCCTGCGTCACTTCCATAACTGCCATATCGGTAATAATTAAATCTACACATCTCTTTGAAGTTAATGGTAATGTACACTCCGAAACAATTTTTGCATTTCCATATTTATCGACATGATTCATCACAACAACGACCCGCTTCGCTTTTTGTGCCAAATCCATCGCTCCCCCAATACCTGGAACGCGTTTTCCTGGAACAATCCAGTTTGCTAAATCACCATTCTCACTTACTTGTAATGAACCAAGAATCGTTATATCTAGTAAACCTTTTCGAATCATCCCAAACGCCATGCAACTATCAAAATAACTCGCTCCTGTAATAAGAGAAGTCGGTAAACCTGCTGCGTTACATAAGTTTTCGTCTTCATTCCCTTTACTTGGCGTTGGTCCCATACCTACAATTCCATTTTCCGCATGAAACATAACGTTTATATCGTCAGGCAAATGATTTGGTACAAGCGATGGTATACCAATACCTAAATTTACAATCATGCCATTTTGTATTTCTTTCGCCGCACGTCTAGCAATTTTATCTCTCACTTCTACGCCCATACCCATTTCCAATTCACTCCTTCCGACGGTACGATATAATTTACAAATACTCCTGGGACAACAATTTCTTCTGGATCTAAACTTCCAAGCGGAACGATTTCTTCTGCTTCTACAATCGTTATATCCCCGGCCATAGCAACGTGAGGATTCATGTTACGAGCACTCTTATCAAACACAAGGTTACCGAACGGATCCGCTTTCTTCGCATATACAATCGCAACCTCAGCCGTTAATGCTGTTTCAACTAAATATGTCTTACCATTCATTTCAACTGTACGTTTTCCCTCCTCTACAATCGTATCAACACCAACATCAACTAATACGCCACCAAGTCCTACACCACCAGCACGAATACGCTCTGCTAATGTTCCTTGGGGAGAAAACTCGATTTGTAACCTTCCTTCGTTTAGTTGTCTTCCTGCATTTGGATTTGAACCAATATGAGAAGTAATTAATGATTTTACTCTTTCATTCGTAACGAGACGACCGATTCCTACATCAGGAAATCCAGTGTCATTTCCTATTAAATTTAAATTTGTAACTTCTTTTTCTAATATCGCCTGTATTAAAGATGGAGGGGATCCAATCCCCCCAAACCCTCCAAACATTAATGTCATATCATCGTGGAACAAAGAAATTACTTCCTCTATCTCTTTTAATTTATCGAATGTATTCGTAATAGTTGTCATGCGATACTATGCCCTCCTTTTTGCATCATTTCTTCTACACTTTTTGCAAAAATTGAAAGTAATTCATCTAACTCGGAATATGTAGTTGTCATTGGCGGTGCCACAAGCAGTGCACTATCTTCTTTTCCTGCTTGCCCTGAAACAGCTTGGTATAAAAGAAGACCATTTTTAGCTGCAACCGAAATAAGTTCTGACGCCTTTGTAAACGGTTGCAACTCTACTCCGATCAGCAACCCTTTTCCGCGCACATCAGCAATGATTGTCGATTGTTGCTGAACTTTCTGTAATCCTTTTATTAAATACTCTCCCTTTTCTGCTGTTTTTTCAGGTAGATTATGTTTCTCCATATATTCAATAACAGCTAGAGCTGTTGCTGCAGATAATGGATTTGCACTTAACGTATGCCCACTCATAACAGAACGTGATCCGCGTAAAATCGGTTCCATAACACGGTCACTTACAATCGTCGCTGCCATCGGTGTATACCCAGCCCCTAAACCTTTACCAAGGGTCATAATATCCGGTTCTACACCCCAATGCTCCATCGCAAACCATGCGCCAGTACGACCAAGCCCAGTCATTACTTCATCAGCAATAAATAAAATATCGTAATGACTACAAATATCTTTAATGACTTTATAATATTCTTTCGGCGGAACGACTGCGCCTCCAGCTGCTCCAATAATCGGTTCAGCGATAAAAGCTGCAATATGTTCTGCACCAATTCTTTCAATTGATCTTTCTAGTTCAGTCGCACAAGCAAGCTGACAAGTTGGATATACCTTTTGCACCGGACATCTAAAACAATATGGAGCTGGAATAGTTGGATAATCTTCTAAAATTGACACGAAACGTTGTCTGCGCAGTGGATGCCCAGACATTGATAAGGCTCCCATCGTAATACCGTGATAACTCATCCATCGTGACATAATTTTATGCTTCCCTTGAATACCTCGCTCTTGAAAATGCTGAATTGCAATTTTCATAGCTGTTTCATTTGCTTCCGTACCACTATTCACAAAAAAGCTCCAGTTCAAATCTCCTACACTTAAATCACTTAATTTCTTCGCTAATTTTTCAGCTGGTTCACTCGTAAACTGTGATCTATAAACGAAAGCAATCTCCTCTGCTTGCTTTCTTATAACATCTGCAATCTCCTTTACGCCATGCCCAATACCTGCCGTAATTGCTCCTGACGAGCCATCAAAATATTTATTTCCGTTTTGATCATACAAATACACACCTTTTCCATGTGAAATCATTGGATACGGCTGACCAACAAGTGGTTTAATTAAGTAATCGCGCATAGCGCTCCCCCATTTCTCCAATTTGTATATATATATGAAGAAAATTGACGTTTCTTTCATAAAAAAGAACCCTCTGCGAAAGCAGTGAATTTATCAAAAAACTATTATAAAATATACAAATGAGTGCTAAATATAGTTTTGAAAACAGAAAATTCAGAACTTAAAACGAAGTCCAACCCTTATCTATACGCTCAAATAACCCTCCTTTATATAAAATAAACGCTTCACTAAATATTTTCCTAACATAATGCCAGCTTCCCTCAAATGCCGACATTGTGTAAACTTCGACGAAACTCCCTTTAAACTCCTTCCTATTATCTTACTTTACATTGCATATTTTCAAACAAATTTCGACAAGCGATTTTACTAAATGGATAACAATTATTTTTATAAACAAAAACATCTAACATATAGTTCCCTCCATTTCATGCAATAAAAAAAGAACCGATTAACCACATTAATCAGTTCGGCACGACGCTCTTTTATCGGTAAATACCGTCACTTGCTAACGTAAATAGTAAAAATAATATTACAAATGCAAAATTCATCCTACAGCCTATAGCACAAAATCGTCCATAACTGCATTCATAATTCCTTTCGGGATATCCCCATCCCAAGATTTCATTCCTTTCCTCATATTCAAACTACCTTTCCTTTATAATTTATGTAGGACAATTATCACTTTGTATGTGTATTTGCCCATAATTTAAAAAATCCCTAGTTTCCTAAGGATTTTGGGACATGTTTTCGATATGTCAATTGATGCGCTCTTAAGGTTTTTTATTTCAAAATACACATTGCCGATACATCATCACCCAATATAGTTGATATATTGCTGTGTCCTCTAGAAATTTATAACTCTCATTCACCTAAACTATACTTATCCATAAGCAATATTTTTTATTGATTTTCAACTTTTCTCCTTTAGAAAAACAATTTTTTGCGCATAACCTCTTTCTTGCTAAGCATATAGTTTTAATGATGACAAAGGAGGAATGTTCATGTCTCAATCTGAAATTGAAAAATATGGACAAGAAGCTGCACGTTACGAACAGCTCGCTCGTTACTATCAATTTAATAATCCAAAAAAATATGTAGACCTATATATGAAATATTACGATGCGCTTACGAAACTAGTACAGGCATATGAAAAAAGAGATTCACAAGAAGCTGCTTTACCGTCACACATAAGGTTTTTTCACTCTGCTTCAAATACACCTGCGGTTGACATTTTAGTAAACGGACAAAAGGTTATTAAAAATATTTCATTTAAACAATTCAGTCCCTATTTAACATTAGTACAAGGTAAATATCGTATAGATATCGTTCCTGTCGGAAAGGAAACTCCTATCTTTTCAGCTTTAGTACCGATAATGGGAAATCACACTTATACTTTTGCCGCAATAAATAGTGATAATCATCTACAATTACAACCTATGCTTGATAATACACATTTACCAGCTGGTCAAGCAAAAATACGCTTTGCACATTTTTCTCCAGATACCCCTGTTGTAAATGTAGATTTAAAAGGTGGAGATCATTTATTTGAAAATGTACTCTTTAAACAAATAACAGATTTTTTAGAAGTTAGCCCTGGTACTGCAGATATTGAGGTTTCACTTGCAGATAATCCAAGCATTTTGTTAACTATACCGAATTTCAAAGTCGAACCGAACATTATTTATACCATTACCATAGTAGGTTATTCGACTAAAGATCCTAAATTAGAAACCGTTATACTTACAAATTAAAACAGTCTACACCATTCATTTGGTGTAGACTGTTTATTTTTGAAATTCAATTTGAAATTCTGTCCACTCGTTATCTGAACGGCACATGATGGACCCATTATGTTTTTCTACAATTTGTTTACATACAAATAACCCAATACCAGTTCCTAACTTTTTAGTAGTTACAAATGGTTCAAAAATTGTTTCTACATTTTCAGCTGGAATCATTGGCCCATTATTTTTTATCACAATTCGGATCGATTGATCTTCTTCAAATACATCAATGACAATTTTTCGTTCTTCTTTCATTGATTCAAGAGCGTCAATTGAGTTCATTAATATATTTAAAACTACTTGTCTCACTTCACTCCGATAACCAACAAGCGGAATTGGATACGGCAAATTCTTTTCAATCGAAACATTTGCATTGACCAAACTCGGATATAAGAACTGTATAATATCTTGAAACAAGTCATTAAGCCAAAATCGTTCTGATTCATTCCACATTTCTTTTTTCGATACGAGTAAAAATTGCGAAATACGAAAATTTAATTGGTCTAATTCATGCGAAATAATATCTAAATACGATAAACTAGGATGATCTGCCTTTAATAATTTGACAAATCCCATAATGGAAGTAAGTGGGTTACGAAATTCATGTACAAAACTAGCTGACATTTGCCCTAAAATCGTCAGCCTTTCTTTATGTGTTTCGTTAATATATTGCTGTTTTTCCTCTAAATTTTTTGATATAATTTCCGAGTATTTTAAAACAGTATAATAAATTAATTTGTCAAAACAAGTATGTATTTGAGCCATAATTGGTTTCAATTCACGTGCGCTAACATCTAATTCACACATCGCTTCGAAAAGCTCATTTCTTCCCACATTTGCATTATAAACAAAATCACCAATATTCGCATCTGCTCCTGCACGTTCAATAGCAATTTTCTCGCATAATGGCTGAAGATAATCTATATCTTTTTCTTCCATAGTAAGTTCGATAATTAACTCTAATAAATCCTCTCCATTTTGAACTGCTTCTAGTTTAAATGGATCTTTATCGGAAATTATCATTTTGTTTTTCCAGTTCTCAACGAATTGGTGCCTGTTGTTTTTCAAGTGCGAGCAAAATACTTCTTTAATATCCTTATCGATTGGAAAAACCCCCATTCCCTCCATTTCCATGCGACGAACACCCTTTATATTTTGAATATTAACACAAAAAACGCGATTCGTTAATAGATTATTGTCACATTTTGTTAATATGTGTTGATAAAATTTTTATGACTTTATTATTTGTTTAGATTGATACTTACCATTTTCCTTCCTTTCATTCAAAGTTTTTTACATTTGATGAGACTTTTTTTGCATCCTGCTTCATTCTTTCGTACAATAGAAAATGAAAGGTGTGAAAAATATGGTAAATAAAAATGTGGAAGATTATCTCCAAGAAGGCATTTACGGCCAAAAGCAGAACAAACCAGAAGAACGTAATATGTATTTAACTACATTACGTGAGCGTGTAGAAATCGCTTTAACTATCGGTCAAGTAATGCAAAGTAATGTATATTCTGAAGTAGCTAGTAGCATGCGCTCTTCTCAATCATTACAAATATTCCTAAATGGTGGCATTGCTTACCCACATTTATCAAAATACATTAAATTAGCGAATGAAAAAAATGTTCCTTTCACAATTGTTCAAAATAAAGGTACAGAAACACCAATCGGTTTAGTATTATCTCATAGCACTGCTGTTGACAAAGAACAAATTTATGTAGAAGATGCTATTTTCAAACAAGAAATGAAGTAAAAGGTACACTTGATTAAATGAAATCGTTCTGAGAAACGTAAAACAATCAATAAAAAACGAGTATGGAATCGTAAACATTTCCTACTCGTTTTTTATTACAATGTTTAAGTTCTTTATACTTTATTTTTTAATACATACTAATTTCATTTCTGTCATTTCTTCTATTGCATATTTAATACCTTCACGTCCCGTTCCACTTTCTTTCACACCACCATAAGGCATATGATCTACCCTGAACGTTGGAATATCATTTATCATGACACCACCAACTTCTAACTCATCAATCGCACGCATTGCTTTGAACAAATTATTTGTAAATACTCCTGCTTGTAGACCGTAACGCGAATGATTTACTTTCTCTATTGCTTCATCAAATTCTTTAAATGTATTTACAGTCATGAGTGGACCAAATACTTCTTGGCACTGAACAGATACATGCTCTGGAACATTTGTTAATACAGTTGGTTCAAAAATCCTTGCATCACGTTTCTTACCACCGTATAAAACAGCTGCACCTTCCTTAATAGCTTCTTGCACCCACATTTCAATTCGCTCTACATCTTTTTTCGAAATTAAAGCCGATACATCCGTTTCTTCAAACAGTGGATCCCCAACAACAACTGTTTCCATCGCTTTCTTTAGCTTTGAAAGAAATTCATCCATTCTCTTTTCATGTACAAAAACACGCTGCACCGAAATGCAAACTTGTCCATTATTAACAAATGCTCCCCATTTTACACGCTCAATTATTTCATCTGTTAATTCTACATCTTCATCAATAATAACAGCAGCATTTGACCCTAGTTCTAACGTAACTCGCTTTAACCCAGCCTTTGCCTTAATTCCAATTCCAACTTTCGGACTTCCCGTAAAAGTAATGGAAGCAACATCATCATTTGTAACTATCGCCTCACCTACAGTTGAACCAGGACCAGAAATAATATTTAGAGCTCCTTTTGGTAATCCTGCCTCTTCAAACAATTCAACTAATGCATAAGACGATAATGGCGTTTGATCAGCTGGTTTTAACACAACTGTATTTCCGGCAGCAATTGCAGGGCCGACTTTATGTGCCACTAAATTTAATGGGAAATTAAATGGTGTAATTGCTCCTATAACCCCAATCGGTTTTCGTATTGTATATGCAATACGCCCATCTGCACCAGGTGCTGCATCTAGCGGTAGTGTCTCGCCGTATATACGCTTCGCTTCTTCCGCTGCAAATTTGTATGTCTGAACGGTACGATCTACTTCTCCCCTTGCAGCACGAATTGGTTTTGCAGCTTCTTTTGCAATAATCTCTGCAAATTCTTCTCTTCTTTCATCCATTTTTTGTGCAACCTTCTCTAAAATAGTCGCACGATCATATGCAGATAATGTATTCATTTTTTTCATTGCATTTTTTGCAGCAGTAACAGCCTCTTGTACATCTGCTTCCGTTCCTTGTGCAATTTCCGCTAACGTTTCTTCAGAATATGGTGCGTATAATGGTTTATACGTATTTACAGACTTCCAATCTCCATTTATATATAAATGCTTTTTCATAATTCTTCTCCTTCCAAATATATGTATACAACAATACTTAACCTAGTGAAAGGTCCGACTTATGTCATTGTATCATAGCCCTTATGCTGCCAAAAACATTATGCTCAAAAAAACTCTGCCATCTAGCAGAGTCTATGAACTAATTTGTTCTTGTAATGAAATTTGTTTTTCGTCTTCTAATATAACAATTGATTCTACAGTTTTTGTAACTTCTAATCTCTTAATATAGTGTCCATCTAATTCTTTCACACAAAACGTATAATTTTCAATTTCAATGAAATCCTCTTCAGCAATTTCTATATTCTTCGTTAAAATCCAACCACCGATTGTATCCACACCATTATCATCAATCGTTAAACCTAATAACGTATTCACTTCACTAACAAGCACTTTTCCCTCTAGTATTGTTTTCGTTTCACTCACTTGTTGAATTTCTGGTTGTTCATCTGTATCAAACTCATCTTGAATATCTCCAACTATTTCTTCTAAAATGTCTTCAACAGTAACAAGTCCAGACGTACCACCATATTCATCAATCAATATAGCAATATGTGTTCTTTCTTTTTGCATTTTTAAAAATAAGTCGTGTATTGGGATAGAGTCGATAACTAAAATGATCGGCCTAATATATTGCTCTACTTTCTTGTTGCTAACCGCCTTATGCTGCACAAAATCTGTGAAAATATCCTTAAAGTTTACAAACCCTATTACGTGATCTTTGTCACCATCAACAACTGGATATCTCGTATATTTTTCTCGAGACATTTTTTGCAAAGCCTCTTCAGCAGGCATTTCTTTACTTATAATATGCATCTCAGTTCGGGGTACCATTATTTCTTTTGCTATACGATCATCAAATTCAAAGATTTTGTTTACATATTTATATTCAGACTGATTAATCTCTCCATTTTTGTAACTTTCAGAAACCAATAGCCGTAATTCTTCTTCTGAATGAACCTCATCGTGCCCTTTCGGTGGTTTCAGCCCTAGCAACTTCGTAATAATTCGGGCTGATCCATTTAGGATCCAAATAAATGGAAACGCCATACGATAAAAGAAAATTAACGGTTTAGCAACAAATAAACTCACTTGTTCAGCTTTTTGAATCGCGAATGTTTTTGGGGCCAATTCCCCTATTACAACATGTAAAAATGTAATAAACAAAAACACTAAAATTACAGCAAAAATATCTGCTAGTCGAGTAGAAATGTTCAAATTTACAAAAAGCGTGTCAAACATTTGCTTTAACGCAGGTTTACCAAACCACCCAATCCCCAGAGCTGTAACTGTTATTCCTAGCTGACAAGCAGATAAATATTCGTCTAAGTTTGTAATGACTGTTTTGACAGATGTTGCGCGATTATTTCCTTCCGCAATTAAATAGTCAATTCGTGAACTTCGCACTTTAACAATTGCAAATTCTGCTGCAACGAAAAATGCCGTCAAGGCAATTAAAACAATCACTATACTTATACTATATATGTCCAAATACTTTTCCTTACTTACATTGTAAGCAAGGAAGCCACCTCCTACTTAATTTTATTCAAGTGAAGTAAGCATTCTAATACTCTAACAAAATTCTACATTAGCAACCACCTTTTTATATATTATATGCATACATAAAAAAGATATTTATCATTATGATAATCTAATTCATTTCCTTCAGTCAAATAATTCTAAATCTTAAGATAAAACATTTTTATATACACGATATATTCTTCATAGCTTCATTTCGTGAAAAAACACTTTCTTTGCCGATTCCACACTTCTTTTGTCACACTAGAAGGGAACTTACTTCATAGATCGAAATCATTCAACAGGATATATATAGGAGGGATTATTTTGGAATATAAAACACCATTTATCGCAAAAAAATTAGGTGTTAGCCCAAAGGCTGTTGTCCGGATTGCACAACAATTAAATCTTACGATAGAAAAAAATAAATATGGTCACTTTATTTTTACACAAGATAATTTAGACCAAATGTTAGAATACCATCTTTCACAAATAGAGCAGTCTCAAAATTCTCACCCTACTCAAAAAACATCATCAAACGATGTTGAAGAATTAAAAACTCAAGTAAATACAATTGTTCAAAACATATCATCGCATGATTTTGAGCAATTAGTCGCTCAATTAAACACAATTACGAGAAGGTTAGATCGAATGGAAGAACAAATGCAAGACAAGGCAAATGATGTAGTTACGTACCAACTTTTACAACATCGCCGTGAAATGGAGGAAATGTTAGAGCGAATTCAAAAGCTAGAAGCTGATCTCAAGAAAGAAGAACCACTATATATTACTCCCGATACAAAACCAACATATGAACGTGAAAAGAAACCGAAGCGCCGCAAAATGATTTTTAGTATATTTGGATTATAATTTTTAGACCCTTATTAAAATAATAAGGGTCTTTTTCATGAAGAATGATTTCATTTTAAATTAGTATCGTCTTTATTATACATATTCATTTCGGTTTATTTGGTTAACATAATATTTTTACTGTATTCTGCGATTAATGCCTGTGCATGAGCATTCCCTTGAATTACATCTCGAAACTCTTTTAAAGAATACAAATGCGTAGCCCCTTTTCGAGCATGAATTCGTACTGGTACACCTTGTAAAGTATCATGAAACTGAAATGGATTATCTATCGGTTCAATTGGGAAACCGAGTGTTAACAAATACATATACATTCTTTTTGTAACTGCTGCAATATACCATTCTGCTTTCGTTTCTAATGCATGCATAAATAAAATAGCGGTTAGTCTTTTGAAGTGTCCTCTCCCACGAGACGTTTTCGCAATACTTAACTTGCCTATTTCATACACATTTTTCAAATCTTTCACTAAATCATTTTTAGAAAACGGATAGAAAAACTCAGAATTTGATTGTTCAGGTACCGTATACTTAATACATTCTACTGTACCAATATGATGTTCATCTTCTATTAATAAAAATCTTGATGGATTTAAATTACGTTCTACGAACATTAAGTTTCTTTCTTCACAAAAATCTCCCCATAGTTGCTCGAACCAAAAATGTTCTTCCTTTGTTTGAACACGCTGGAACATATTTACCCGCCTTTCACATCGCCGCTCTGTTTTTGATAACGCTTTCACTATCTATCATATAAGAACAAATCTTCGTATGCAACTAAAAATATTTACGACTTATTATATTCTGCAAAATGAATTAAATTCCACCTTAATCGCCTTTTATCCCTCATGTACCGTTCTTCTAACAACATATTTATATTACTTTCAAATTCAAATCGTATGAAGCTTCTTTCCATACTGCATATAATTCTTCTTAATCTAAAAGAAATCCTTTAGGAAAAGGATTTCTTTTACTTCTTCATGCTTTTTAACCACTTCCCAAAAATTTGTACCATTCCATTTTTTCCAGCTAATTTCTCTTCCCCTTGTTTCGTTTTATAAGGATATAATTGCAAGAACACACCACATCCAGACTCAATCTTTTTACTATGCATATGACTTCCTGGATATACACAAATGACTTCATAAATGGCCCTTCGATAATAGACTCGCTTTCCATCTTGTTCTTCTACATATTTTATAGACCAGTACTTATACATTTGCTCAGTTGCTTTCGTATTTCCAACGTGCTGAAAGATATTGTACATTGGGCTATACTTCACTTCAATAATAATAGAAGATTGATATACGTATTTCCCTTCTTCCTTTACATAACAGTCTAAGCGAATATCCGGCTTCTTCGTATCTTCTCCATTATAAAAATTACTCCCTTTACTTAATGCAATAAGAGGATGTGTTTCAATTAAATCATTAAATGCGACATGTATTCTAATATCATCTCGATGTAACACCACTGTCGTTCCATCTTGTAATCCATCTACATAAAAATGTTCTTGTATTTGTTCACGAATGGAATTTCTAGCCTCGAAACCAATTTGCTCTAACATTGAAATAACGATAAAAAAAGCGTAATATTCATACACTAAAAATGTTGGTTTATAAACAAATAGTAAAGATGGAGATTGATCTATAGATTGTGGAAGTAAATCTAAATGCTGTAGTAATTGTTGATGTGGTATCGGTAAATTATGTGAGTTCATGTTACCCGTTTCAGAAATTTCTCTCCAAAATGGCGAATGCATTAAAGTTTGAAAGTATTGTACACTTCCATGTACAAAATGTGATAATATTTTATATTCTTGTATCTTCATAGAACTCTTTCGTAAATCCGCCTCTTTTAGTAAATGTATATTTTTATATTTTTGTTTCTCTCTATCGGTCACTGATCCATTACGCTCAATTGTTTGTATAATCGTTTTTACAGCTTGAAATTCTTCTGATTTCTTCTTTTTTGCTCTTTCTAATATTTCAATTGTTTGACGCAAAAAACTTTCAGCTTCAAGTAAATAGTGATAAAATTGCATCGCTTTAAATTTAAGAAATGCATTTTCCTTACTATTTTTTTGCTCTATAAACTTACGATTATAATATTTTGCATACGATTTTCTTTCCGCCACTATGGTTCCTTTTCTCGTTGCCTTTCGCTCCTTTTCTTCCCATTTATATTCATGTATAAATTTTGAACTTGATTCTATTTTCTTAAAAATTTGCTTTATCTTTTTCATTTTTTGTGGCAATTTTCTAAGTAACACTAAATAAGAAGAATCTTCAATATCACTAAGTGCAGAGAAAGTCTTTTTATAATACCCTCTATCTAAAATCAACTCATTCAAAATTGACTTCACATAGTTTTGAATCATTTCAAATTGATCATCAAAAAAATTTTTTGGCACGACTTGAAAAGCCCCATAATACGTTGTATCTTCTATACGCACTTCAAAATGATATAGACCACAACGCCATGGATAAAAGAATTCCGTTTTTCCATGTTCATATATTAATACCTTTTGTTTTTTTTCATTTATTTCATATTTTGACTCTTTTATATTTTTCTGTCCCTCATATACTTTATTCCATATAAAAGTAATATCCATAGGACTTTCGTAATGGTAATGTAATCTGAGTGGTTTTAATTCTTGTACTTTATAAATACATTGAACTAATGCTGTAGTAGATGTACAAAGACGATTTAACAAAATATATTCCCCTTTTGCCTCTGTTCCAATGATTAACTTTAATACAAAAGGGAGCGTTTCTTTCGTATCAACGATTTCTGTTTCACATCGCCATTCATTTTGCATATCCATACAACTCCAGTTCTCTACGCTTTTCTCTTATACATGCTAAAGAATGTTCAAATGTAGATACTCTGTTTGCAAGTGGAGATTGCAAAAGAGGTACTAATGTCGCCCCCCTTTTTACCTCTTCAGAAAGTAAAGAGCCAATCATCATTTCAGTCCCTCTTATTTTCGTCAATACACGTTGCTTTATTTGTAAATCAAATCCTTCTTCTCTACTGATCATATAGGAATGATTATTTTGGAACGGTATATTTTGTAAGTAAGTAGCTATTGCGTTTGCACATCGAAAAGAAATTCCCTTTGACATATCGTGTGATGACAATAGAACATGCAGCTTATCTAATAGTTCTAACTCTTCTTCAGAAAACACCTCAATCATCGTTTTATTCCTGACCCAATTTATGCGAAATTCTCCTGCAGTTACTTTCAGAGGTGGTTGTAATACAACTTTCTCTTGTTCCATATACATCTCACAAAACGGAATCTTTTGTAAAGTAATTAAATTTGTCCGATCTAATAATCGATCTGAGAGCTCTTTCGTTGTTTCATCAAAATTTACAGTACCTACAAATATAATATTTTCTCCAATTTCAATTGTTGATGGAATTGGATTTTCTTTTTCTTGTACACCTTCATACAAATTTAAAATACGATTTTGCTTTTCAAGTTGAAGAACAGATAGAAATGGAGTAAACCAATGCTCAATATATGACATATTCATTTCATCAAAAACGATTATATACAGCTGATTTTGATTTTCTTTTGCCTTCATTAACGCCCTAACTAATTTTGTTTCACTTTCAATAAAAGTACCATTTGGGTGAAGGTAACCAAGTAAATCATGTGGTTCTTGGTACGATGGTGAAATCGGGATCCAAACCAATTCTTCCCCATACTGTAATCCAAGTGCTTCCGCATAAGCTTGCACAAAACGGGATTTCCCAGCGCCCGGTATACCCCCAAGAATCGTTAACATATTTGTTTTCGTGCTTATGTGAAAATTATAAATGTCCGTTTCATCCAAATATAGCCCTTTATTACGCACAAAACTTTTTACATACTGTAAAAATACGGATTCACGTTCATCCCACTCCCATTCATCCTTTTGCACTTTTATTTCCTCTACTTCTACAAGCTTACCTTCCTCAGTCATTCGTTTTTTTAATTGCTCATACACATGATTACTTACAAAATACAATTGATCTTCTACCGCTATTTCTACATGCTTCAACCAGTCATTAAGGTCTATATACTTACATTCCCGCTGCTGTTCAACATATGCGATTGAACTAATTGATGATGACTTTAAAGAAATATTTCCATATAACCTTCCATCATGCCACAATAATTCTGGAGGCTCAAAGTCTTTCGGATATTTTGGCATTAGAAATGACAAATAACCATTACTAAGTTTTCTTTCTAAAGCCTCTCCTTTTCTGTAATCGGAAACTTTAGGTACTGGAATCATTTTATAGCCATTTGCCATTTCTCGCGGTTCTTCTGTACAAATTAACTCCGCGTATATATGTCCTCTTTCATAATAAAGACGAAACATAACCAATTGCTTTTCTAATTTTCTTTTCTTTAATTCCGAAAAAATTTTTTCATTCTTTTTATTGCTACATAAACCTTCAAATACGTATGGTTCATTTTTTAATTGCTCTTGTAACGTGAATGGTATTGGCGATAGGCATTGTACAAAGAAATTCTCCCCATTCTTCTCTCTCTCTCCTTTTGTAAACTTTCCGATAAACCTCATATAGTACATTCGTTTTATAAAACTTGGCTGAAGAGCTTTATGTAATTTCACCTTCGTCACCTTCTTTTTTTCATACTATTCTTAGTGTATGAACGAAACGAAAAACTAGAAACAAAAAACCTGACGTTATCCGCCAGGTTCAAAATGAAAACGTATATTAATGAGATGGAAAAGCTTTTTTCTCTTGTAAAATGGCATTATGAGCAATTTTCATTTTAGCAAGTACATATCGTAATCGATCTTCAGCGTTTTCATCTTTATTTTGCTGTAATTCCGCCAAATTCTCTACAGCACTCGCTAAATTTTCAATCACTCCTCGTAGTTCAGGATGATGATTAAAAAAGGATTCTTGCACTAATACTTTCCTTACTTCACTCGCTAAATCAACAATTCTGGTTAACTGTTCTTTTTCTTCCATTTTCATCCCTCCTGAATATCTTATGTATTAAATATTCTCTAGACAAAGAAAAAAGCCCTTTATTTAAAAGGACTTTTACATTTTTATATTTCCAGTTAATAGCATATAAAGTGATGTGATAGCTGCGATAACAATTGCCCACATTACATATCTCTCAATACCTTTAAAACAACGATTTCCTTTTTCTTTTCTTGCATACATGTAAACAATAATCCCGATTCCATACACGATTGAAACAAGTAATAAATTTTTCAAACCTGCTGCATATAGAAGCCATACAGAATAAATAGAAGCAATTAAAGCTAACGAGCCGTTTTTTACTTTTGCATCTTTTAGTTCGTTTGTAATAACTAATTTGAATTGGAATAACGCTGATAATAAATATGGTACTAAAATTGATGTTGAAGCTATGAAATACATAATTTGATATGTTGATTCTGAAAACAGAACGATTATAAATATAATTTGGGCAACGCAATTTGAAATCCATAATGCCATATGTGGCGTTTGTTTTTTATTTGTTTTCGTAAAGACTTTCGGAAACACGCCATCTTTTCCTGCTACGTGGGAAATTTCAGAAACAAGTAAAAACCAGCCTATTAATGTACCTACAAGTGAAGCAACTAACCCAATGTTAATCGCAACTGCGCCCCATGTCCCAACAACATGTTCTAATACATGTCCCATTGATGGGGTTTCTAACACGGAAAGCTCTCCTCTTGTCATCGCTCCCATAGACAAGACAGAAATTAAAATATAAATAGACATTACTAAAATAAGTCCAAGTACTGTCGCTTTACCAACATCTCGGCTATTTTTCGCTCTACCAGATAATACAACCGCTCCTTCAACCCCAATGAAAACCCAAAGAGTTACAAGCATTGTATTTTTCACTTGACCAAGTATAGAGGAAACTGATATAGTTCCTTCTCCCCAAAAATCATGTGTAAACGTATCCCAGCGAAACGCTGTTACCATTACAACAATAAATAATACGATTGGAACTAATTTCCCTATCGTTGCAATCACATTCATAATAGATGCTTCACGAATTCCAAATAAAATTAGAAAATGAAGTGTCCATAATAAAAGTGACGCTCCAACAATAGACGCAACATTATTTCCACCTTTAAAAATGGGGAAGAAATAACCTAATGTACTAAACAGTAACATGATTGTTGCAACGTTTCCTAAAATTCCTGCTAGCCAATATCCCCAAGCACTGTTAAATCCGATATATTCTCCGAAACCAGCACGTGCATAACTATAAATTCCGCCCTCAAGCTCCGGTTTTTGTCTTGCTAACGTTTGATAAACGAGCGCGAGTGGAATCATTCCCATCGCTGTAATACACCAACCAATTATTATAGAGCCGCTATTCGCTCCTACTGCTAAATCATGCGGTAAACTAAAAACACCGCCACCAACCATCGTTCCGACTACTAATGCAATTAATGGAAAAAAACCTAACTTCTTTTCTATTTGTACCACCCCATCTGTCATTCTAGGTGTTATGTTCGTTCAACTATTAAAGTCACCTTTTTCTCTAATAGACGTTTCTCTTATATTTTTTCAGGAAAACATTACTTATTCTAAAAGAAAATGAAGAAAAATGGAATACTTTTTTGAAAAAATGTATAAGTATGCACAAAAAAACCGTTCATTTTGTAATGAACGGTCATTTCATACATATAAATTTGTATATTTCTTGTAAAATTAACGAAGTAAATTCTCTTTTTGTAAAAATTGTTTCGCAACTTCTTCACTACTTTTTCCATTCACATTTACTTCATAATTCATTTTTCGCATTTCTTCATCTGTAATCTTCCCAGATAATGTATTTAATACTTTTTCAAGTTCAGGATATTTCTGTAACGTCTCTTTTCTTAATAATGGTGCTCCTTGATAAGGCGGGAATAGTCCTTTATCATCTTTTAGTACTTTAAGCCCATACTGCTCAAGTTCACTATCAGTTGAATATGCATCGATTACGTTAACATCCCCTGATTGAATGGCACTATAACGTAGTTTCGGTTCCATCGTTTTCACATTTAAAAACTTATAGTTATATAATTTTTGCATTCCTTTATAACCGTCTTCACGATCAGCAAATTCTAATGTGAATCCTACTTTCGCATCCTGTGCAATTTTTCCTAAATCAGAAATTGTATTTATATTATTTTGATCTGCTATTTTTTTCGGCATAGCTAGTGCATATGTATTGTTATACTCCATCGGCTTCAACATAACCATATTATATTTCTTTTCCATTCCAATGCGAGCCTGCTCATATACTTCATCCCGATTTGTGCTTTTTGGCTCTTCTTTCACGAAAGTAGATAAAGCTGTTCCCGAAAACTCAGGGTATATATCTACTTCTCCTGATTTCAACGCTTCAAATACAAACGCTGTTTTTCCAAGACCTGGTTTTAATTCTACGTGTAAATCGGTATCTTGTTCAATAAGCTGCTTATACATTTGAATTAAAATTTCAGGTTCTGATCCAAGTTTTCCGGCAATAACAATATCTTTCTTTTGTGTATTCCAAAGAAATGGAGCGGCGACCATTACAAGAGCGATGCATATCGTCAATATAACACGCTTAGAAGAGCGTTTTGGTTGTTCAAGTATGCGAAGTACTACATCAAAGAATAAAGCGAGTAACGCGGCTGGTACGGCCCCTAAAATGATAAGCGCATGATCATTTCGATCGATACCAAGTAATATGAGTTTTCCGAGCCCACCAGCACCTATAAGAGCTGCTAATGTAGCTGTTCCAACAATTAATACCATCGCCGTACGAATACCGGCCATAATAATTGGTAAAGCAAGAGGAAGTTCTACCTTCCACAGTCTTCTCCAACTATTCATCCCCATAGCTCTCGCTGCTTCGATTAAAGATTCATCTAACTCCCTTATTCCTGTATATGTGTTTCGTAAAATAGGTAATAGTGCATACACAACTAATGCAATAATGGCCGGAAGTTTTCCAATTCCTACTAACGGAATTAAAAGTCCGAGTAATGCCAGTGATGGGACAGTCTGCATAACTGCAGAAGTTCCTATTATAAATTCAGCCATTCGTTGTTTTCTCGTTAATAAAATGCCAAGTGGCACCGCAATAATTACTGCAAAAAATAGTGAAATAAGCGATATTTGTAAATGCTCACTTAATGCAGTTAGTAATTCTATTTTTCGCTCTTGGAACGTTTGTATAAAATCAGTCACTGTTTAGCCTCTTTCCTTCATTTGTTCAACAATGTAATTAACAATATGACGACTTGTTAAAGCTCCAACATATTGACCATTTTCTTCAATTGGAACGACTTCGTCAGCTCGTACACGAACTAATGCTTCTTGTAAAGAAGAATGCAATGATAGTGCATCCCCTTCTATCCGCATACTTTTATCAAGTGGTAATACATCTTCTATACTTTTCCCCTCATACCAAGGTCGCCCACGATTTCCAATGAACTCCTCTACAAACTCATTTTTCGGATTATGTATAATACCTTCTGGTGTATCTAATTGAACAACTTTTCCTTCTTTCATAATACAAATACGATCTCCAAGCGATAACGCTTCTTGCATATCGTGCGTTACGAACACAATTGTTTTTTGAATCTTTTTTTGCAATTGTACGATATCCTTCTGAAGCTGTTCCCTACTTAATGGATCTAACGCACTAAACGGTTCATCCATAAGAACGATTTTCGGGTTTGCGGCTAATGCCCGTACGACACCAACGCGCTGCTTTTGCCCTCCTGACAATTCATCAGGCATACGATCGCGATATACGTCTGGATCTAGCCCGACCATCTGTAGCAACTCATCGACACGAGCTTTTATTTTTTCTTTGCTCCATTTTCTCATTTCAGGAACAACTGCAATATTTTCTGCAATTGTCATATGCGGAAACAAAGCGATTTGCTGCAATACGTATCCTATATTCCAACGCAATTCATTAATATTATATTGTTGAATATCTTTTCCATCGATTAAAATAGATCCTTCAGTCGTTTCAATTAAACGGTTAATCATTTTCATTGTCGTTGTTTTCCCGCAACCACTCGGACCAATGAGAACAAAAAATTCTCCCTTTTTAATTTCTAAATGCAATGAATCCACTGCTTTCGTGCCATCTTCATACGCTTTTGACACATGATTAAATTGAATCACAAATACAACTCCTTTAATGTTGTTTCCTTTATTTTGATGGAATACGGCATTCATTTCAAATGATACGCTTTATAATTAAAAAAGAGCTCAAATTTGAGCTCTAACGGTCGAACAATATTGTTTTCATTATTGCAGCATATTCACGTACATACATTTTTTTCTTAGAGCGCATTGGTGTTTCAGCAGCTAGTGCCTCCATCTTTATTCCTAAACGCTTTGCAATTATTTTCGTTCTATATAAATGATACGTATTACTTACAATTACCGCATGTTTCACATCATATAAATTCTTACTAAACTTTAAATTTTCATACGTATTTGTAGATTGATCTTCTATTAAAATACGACTCTCATCTATACCATGTACCATTAAATAGTTTCTCATACTATGAGCTTCCGGTATATCTTCATCTTCTCCTTGGCCACCTGAAACAATTGCTTTCGCTTCAGGATGGGAAACTAAATATTCCAACGCTACATCCAAACGGTTTTGAAGAGATAACGACGGTCTATCTCCAAATAACTTTGCGCCTAATATAAGAACGTATGGAGAGTGATTACTCAATTTTTCACGAGCAACTTTCTTCATTCGAAACGTCATATAAAGGATGTATAGTGGAGGTAATAATACGATTATAAGTAATATCCATTTGTTCATATATACGTTTGCACTCCCTTTCTTTTTATTATATAGAAAAATAAAGGGAGACAGAAGTGTTTTTTAAACGATTGATTTATTAGAAACGTTCGTCCCTACTTTACGTTGTGAAAGTACATAATAAATAGCAATTCCTAATGAAAAGATCAATATACAGCTTAATACGTAAAAAGGAAGCATTACCCCAGCTTTAGATACACCAGCTGTAAACAGCATTAATAATACAATTCGTATTCCTGTACCAATTAATCGAAATAAGCTGTCTACACGTCCCATTACTTCGTTTGGAATTTCCTCCATCATCAATACATTTCTCGCCACTCTTGTACCCGCATTTCCAATCGCATGAAAAATCGCAATTCCATATAACAACATTACGGAAGGTTCAATAATCATTACGGTAATTGAAATTACATAAATGAACATCGTTATAACAATTGAAACTTCTGTTTTCACATATTTCATTATGAGTGGAATACAGATCCCTGCAACAACCGCTCCGACACCGTACATCATGCCCTCTATTGCATATACAGAGGCATTGGCTTTGAGTATATCCGAAATATAAACTGGTATTAAATAATTTGCCATCATGACACCGATAAACGGCATATAAGTAGCAAGTAAGAACCAAAAGAGCTTAGAACGTTTTTTCATAAAGTGAATTCCTTCGAACAATTGCTTCTTAAATGCTACTTTCTTTTTTACTTCCTTTTCCTTTACGTATGGTATACATAAGAACAGGAAAAATGCTCCTACAAAAGTTAACATATCTACTAACAAAATCCACTTTAAAGACACAATTTCAATTAGGAAGCTCGCTGCTGCTCCTGAAATAACTTGTGTTAACTGTCCTTGTATTTCCATTGTCCCACTTAAACTTTTATAATGTTCAGCTTGAAAAATTTCTTGGTTAAATGCAAAAATTGTAGGATAAAATAACAGATAGTAAAAAGATCCTGCTATATAAATAAGAATATAGTGAATAGAATGATAGGATTGCCCAGCAAATCCCCATATAACCATTATTCCAATTACGGCTATCCCAATTCCTTCGTTACATAACAATAAAGATTTTCTTGAGAAGCGATCAATACTTTGCCCGATAAACGGCGTTAATAAAAACATAATTAGAGTTGAGATGATGGAAACATAGCCAAACGTTGTCTCCCCTCCACTTTCTTTAATTAACAACCATGGAATCGTTATCATTACAATTCCGGAACCAATAGCTGATAGACTATTGGCTCCCAGAATGAAATACAAGCGTGAATCTCTATACAGAGATGGCATATCACTCAACTCCTAGTTGTTTTTTCACCTCTTTATATACGCTCATATATGCTTTTAATTCTTTAACTAAATCATGAATTAATGGTTTTGCATCTTCTCCCAGTTCACCGTCTTGTACATGAAGTCCATCAAGCACAACTTGTTTTGGGATTGCATTTGCATATACCCCTCTAGCAACAGTGCGCATACTGTTTAATGCGTTAATTCCGCCTTTACCGCCACCAGCAACCGCAAGTAATGCGACAGGTTTATGAACAAATTCACTGCTACTTAAGTAATCTAACGAATTTTTCAATGCCCCACTCATTGCATTATGATATTCAGGTGTACATAATACTACCCCATCAGCAGCTTTCACTAACGCCTTTAATTTTTTTACCGCTTCTAATTCACGTTGTGATTCTTCTCCGTTATATAATGGTAACTCTTCTATCGCTAAATCATATAATTCCCCTTCAAATTGATCTGCAATATATTTTGCCACTACGCGAGTTCTACCGAATTTTCTTGGTGTACCGTTAATAACAACTAGTTTCATTATTATTTCTCCCCTTTGTTTTCAAGTTACATTTATATATTATCAGAAATTTCTATACAAAACACGATATAAAGAGGGAACTAGCTTGATAAAATAGTATGATAGACGAAAAAAAGAACTCATACGAAAGTATGAGTTCTTCACAATTACTTTTTCTCTCCTTTTGGACTCAGTATGCCTATACTACCTTTAGCTTCAAAATGGGTATACGCTTTTTCTGCTAATTTGATACGTTCTTCGGGTAAGGCTACATATTTCATTATATTGTCTATTATTTTTTCGTACGAAGTAAATACAATTCCTGGCCACTCTATCTCGTCTTCGGGATTACTATTTTCCGAAATAATAAACTTCTTATTTGCCACTGCATAAGAAACACGAGGTGTTTCAAGAATTCCTGATAAGTAAAAATGAATATTTAAAATAATTTTAGACCTAGCAATTAGCTCATTTCTAGCAATTCCCCAAGCATTATTTTTAAAAACAATATTTAAATTGGGTGCAACTGCTTTTAATTGATCCAAAATAGCTTGCCGCCTCGGATTAAGAGCACCTATAAACAGTATATCAATGTCTTCAGTAATCTCATCTTCAAATGCATCTTTTTTTATTTCTAAAGTTGGTGCATAGTTCATTCCTACATGTTTTATTTCTTTTCCTACTCCTTTTTGTTTTAACCATTCTATATTTTGTTTACTATAATCCCAAATTTCCTTATCTTTTAATAATATTAAATAAAGTGGGTGCGCATAAGGGCTTCCTTCATATAGCTGTTCTAAGTTATAAATAATTGCATTTTTCGGAAGTAGATTCGGGTTATGTGCATACGTATGCGCTCCAAAAACAATTGTATTTTTTACATTTTCTAGTACTGTTTCTGATATGATTGCTGTATTTCCCTCCTGCTCTAATCGCCATTTCAAAGCTCGCGCGACATCTATGAAACTCCCATACGTCTTTGGGCATATAAACAGACAATAATCATATTCTTTATTCAAATATGCTTCCATTAATCTTAAATTATTTTTATATAAATCCACATCCGGATATTTAAGTAAAAGCTCATTTGCATGTTTTTTTGCTACTTTATATAATCCAGCATAATAAGCAGCAATGCACCTTCTTAATTCAATTTTTTGCCGATGCTCATCTGCTACGTCCATGTCTAAAAGAAGATTTGCGATACAATACGCTTTTAAATGATCACGATCATAATAGTAATCTAGTAGTGGCATCAATTCTTCATACGTATTTCCATGCACAGATTCACCTAGTTCAAGCGCCCATCGTATTAATTCCATGATTACTCCACTACTCCTTTAGCTGAAATTATATTTAATAAAATTTCGCATTACTTTCTACCATATTTGCTATATGAAACGGTAACTCTTCTTTTTTCGATTCCAAATATTTTTGTGACACTGCACCTAAATGTTTTTTATGCGGTATATAAAAAGCACTTATAGAAATCTCATAGTCAAATAAGTAATCATACACATGATAATCTACAAATAGAAGATCATCTTTTGGAAAAGGAACTTCCTTCCCCTGCAAGGCATACATCAAAGCAATATTATTTTCGGATTTTAATCGATACATTCTTGCAAGTTGGTATAATGGCTCAGCCCTAGTTGGTCTATACTCCCACGCTTTTTGAAAATAAAGAACAGCTAATGCTGTATATTCCTCTTCTTGTTTCTTAGCATTTTCTTTTTCATCCGCTTCTGTTACTTCATATTGTTTATTTGCTGAACGGTTTGCTAATTGTTCATAACAAAATCCTATTCGCAATAACGAATAGAACACCTCTTCAACCCATCCCCCTGCTTCCACTCGTTTTTTATACCATTTAATAGAATCTTCAAATTGATTTAAATGAAAATAAGTTTGGGCTAAATAAAATAAATATCTTATATGCAAATCTGGCGTTGTTTCTGGATCATTTAATCCTTGTAACAACAGCCTCTCATCTCTCTCAAACTTATCAGCTTTACTACCACCATCCCCAGGATCGTTAACGACAAGCGTCTCTAGCCTTGCTACTCTTGCAATGTAGTTCGCATCAACTTTGGAACGATCTATATCCCAATACTCATGAGTAACACCTACTGATTTCCATGGTAAAGAAGCTTTTAAAAGGCGTGTAAGCCAATACTTAATATGAATATCATATTGCAATGTAAGATAATGGTCTTCCGTTAAACTAGTCTTATCAAAATCAGGATCAACTTCTAATATCATATCCGCATCTAATATTAATAAATAATCTGCTTCTGGATATGTTTTTTGTGCCAATGAAACAGCTAAACTTCTGTTATAACCAAAGTTTTGAAATGGTTCATGATGAACTGTTCCAGGGATTTCATTTTCTTTACACCAATTTTCAATAATTTCAGGTGTATTATCAGTTGATCCAGTATCACAAATAGAAACAAAATCTACAATTGATTTTGTAGCATTTAAACACCTTTCCATAATTCTGGACTCGTTTTTAACAATCATACAAAGACATAACTTTTTTTCTTTCCCTACATTCTTCACTTGCTCATTTCCCATTTAACCACCTCATATTTTATTAACACGCTCTTTTCATATGTAACATCTTTTCTTAGCTACATTGATGACATAATCATCCTTTTACTATTTATGAAAACTTCATTTTATTTATTCTTATTTTTATGTTGGGACATCTTTCATGCCTCCCTTTATATTTGATACAATCAGCACAAATAAAAAATGATTGATTGCTATTTTTACACTATAAAAAAAAGAAACTTGCGTTTATACACAAGTTTCTTTTCAAAAATCATTTCCTATTTTTTCACAACTTCATGTCCACCGAACTGATTACGAAGAGCTGAAACTACTTTTCCGTGGAATGTATCATCTTCTTGAGAACGGTAACGCATAAATAATGACATCGCGATTACTGGTGCCGCCGCTTGAAGTTCAAGTGCCGTTTCAACAGTCCATTTCCCTTCTCCTGAAGAGTTCATTACCCCTTTAATGCCATCTAGTTTTGGATCATCTGCAAATGCCTTTTCAGTTAAGTCCATTAACCAACCGCGGATAACCGATCCGTTTGCCCATACTTTTGCAACATCTTCATAATTGAAGTCAAAATCACTTTTATCTAACACTTCAAAACCTTCAGCGATTGCTTGCATCATACCGTATTCAATACCGTTATGAACCATTTTTAAGAAATGACCACTTCCGACGCGGCCTGCATAAGAATATCCATTCTCTACTGCTAAATCTTTAAATAAAGGTTCTAATTGATCATAAATTTCTTTTTCTCCACCAACCATTAAACAAGCACCGTATCTAGCTCCTTCTACACCGCCTGATGTACCGATATCTACGTAATGTAAACCAAAGCTTTTCGCTTCTTCAGCACGACGTAACGTATCTTTATAGAATGAATTTCCGCCTTCAATAACGATATCGCCTTCCTCTAATAATGGATATACATCTTTTAATACTGACTCAACAACTTCTCCCGCAGGTACCATTACCCAAATTGTACGAGGAGCTTCTAGTGCAGCAATCATTTCTTTTAATGTGTGACGAGCAGTAATCCCCAAAGCCCCTGCTTTTTCAACAAGTTCTTTATTTACGTCATATACAACTACTTCATGCTTGTCCTCATGTAAATGTTCTGCTAACGGGAATCCCATTTTTCCTAATCCAATTAAACCTAGTTTCATATTAATCAATCTCCCATTCTATACAAATATATTTAATAACGAAATTAGTCCAAGTGCTACAACAGATAATATTGTCTCCATTGCAGTCCATGTTAATAATGTTTCTTTCACAGTCATTCCGAAATATTCTTTAATCATCCAAAATCCAGAATCGTTTACATGTGATAAAATTAATGACCCTGCACCTGTTGCAAGTGCTAATAGTTCAACGTTTACACCTGGTGTACTTGCTGCAATCGGTGCTACAATACCAGCTGCTGTCATCATAGAAACTGTAGCAGATCCAGTCGCGACTCGGATAAGTGCCGCAATTCCCCAACCTAATAATATCGGTGAAATATGAGATTCTTTCGCCATTTCTGCGATTGTCGTTCCAATTCCAGAATCTAACAATACTTTATTGAATGCGCCGCCTGCACCAATAACTAACAGTATGTTCGCAATAGGTCCTAAGCAATCATTTGTAAATTGTAATACTTTATCTTTTGAAAAACCTTTTGCATAACCAAGACTAAAGAAAGAATATATCGTTGCAATTAATAATGCGACTATTGGATCTCCAATAAAGTGCAATACTTGTGCAAGTTGACTCGTTTTGCTTAACGCTACTTCCGCAATCGATGCACCTAGCATAAGAAATACTGGAAGTAAAATAGTAAACAATGTATTTCCGAAACTAGGCAGTTCCTTCTTCTTATCTCTTTCAATAAATTGTTCTGCTATATCTAACGGTACTTCTTTATGTATACGAGCACCGATCCATTTCCCATAAAGCGGACCTGAAATGATTGCAGTTGGAAGTCCGACAATTAATGCGTATAAAATTGTCTTCCCTACATCTGCTTTAAAAATACCTACCGCTGCCATCGCTGCTGGATGCGGTGGCACGAGTCCGTGTACAACGGATAGTCCTGCTACTAGCGGAATACCGATTGTAATAAGTGATACCCCAGTTTCTAACGCAATTGTAAATACTAATGGAATTAGTAGTACAAATCCAACTTGGAAAAACACCGGAATTCCTACTAAAAATGCAACGAACATCATTGCCCAGTGAACACGTTTCTTCCCAAAACGACCAATTAATGTGTTAGCAATTCGTTCAGCACCGCCAGATTCGGCCATCATTTTTCCAAGCATCGTTCCTAATGCTAAAACTATCGCTAAAAACCCCAACGTATTACCAAGCCCTAATTTAATAGAATCGATAATCCCTGGATCTTTTGGTGAAGTTCCAATCAATGGCATTCCCATTGCTAACCCTACACCAATTGCTGTTAAAATTAACGCGACAAATGGATGCCATTTTACTACCGTAATAAGTAAAAGTAGTATGACAACTGCCGCTAGTACGATTCCAACTACCATTTCTCCCAATCCCCCTATTGTTTACGTTGGAAAGCAGCTATACAATCAAATTCTTCTTTCAAGCGATTGTAAAGTCGTTCATACATATAAAACATTTCTAAATATATAGCCGTATTTTCTTTATTCGGTACATGATGATGAACAATATCAATCCAATCCTTTACCTCTTCAAGAGAATCAATTTTTCCTACAGCATATAAAGCAACTGCCGCTGCCCCAAGCGCAGATGCTTCATGGCTTTCAGGAACAAGCAATTCTTTACCCATCATATCGGATAACATTTGTCTCCAAAATGCAGATTTCGCAAACCCTCCTGAAACACGTATTTCAGTAAGTGGTCCTGTACAATCTCTGATTGCGAGCGCTACTGAATATACACTCATACAAACACCTTCCATGACTGCACGTATAAAATGTTCTCGTTTATGCTGAAGGTTTATTCCGAAGAATGTACCACGAGCATTTGCATTCCAGTAAGGTGCGCGTTCTCCAGATAGAAACGGTAAAAATAGCAATCCACCCGCTCCAGCCGGTACACTTTCCGCATACTTAATTAATAAATCATACGGATCAATTCCAAGCTTCCTTGCTACTTCTTGCTCTGGACTACCAAATTCATCACGTAACCATCTCAGTAAAATTCCGCCGTTATTCGTTGGTCCGCCGATCACCCAGTGCTCCTCTGTTAATGCATAACAAAATGTTCTTCCTTTTTCATCCGTATTAACACTTGATGAAATTGTTCGAACTGCACCACTTGTTCCAATCGTAATTGCAGCTGAGCCAGGCGATATTGCACCAACGCCTACATTTGCAAGAACACCATCACTTGCACCAATAACAACTGGCGTATCTTCACAAATACCCATCTTTTGTGCTAATTCCGACTTCATACCCGATAAAATATATGTAGTTGGCACAGGTGTTGATAATTGTTCTGGTGACATATGTAACATCGTTAAAACATCTTCATCCCAGTTTAATGTTTCTAAATTAAATAACCCAGTTGCAGATGCTATCGAATAATCCACTACGTAACGTGAAAACAATTGATAAATAACATACTCTTTAATGGAAATAAATTTATAAGCGCTCGCATATAATTCTGGCTCTTCCTCTTTCATCCACAATAATTTAGAAAGCGGCGACATCGGATGAATTGGTGTACCCGTTCGTCTATATATTTCATGCCCATTCATATGTTGTAATAATTTTTCTGATTGTTTCGTACTTCGATTATCTGCCCAAATGATAGAACGCGTTAATGGTGCACCATTTTCATCTACAGCAATTAATGCGTGCATTGCAGTACTAATACCGATTGAAGAAATATCTTCAGGTGACACATTACCCTTTTTCATGGCAACGCTTACAGTTTTATATACAGCAGCACATATTACATCAGGATCTTGCTCAGCCCATCCGACATTCGGTTGAATAATTGGATAATCAACTGCATGTGACGCAACGACTTTTCCTTTTTCTGTGAACACAACCGTTTTTGTACTTGTGGTACCGATATCAATCCCGATTACTCTCCCCCTTGTTTCCATGCGAATCTTCCCTTCGTTTCTAGCAAAATATGATCTAGTAAACCGTTTACATGAATTAGTATATAAAATATTTTTTCTTTAATCAAGTTTTAAAAAGAAAATTTTTTTCATAACAAAAAATATATACCCTCATTCCATTTCACTTACATACTACATTTAACTTTTCCGTGTGGTAAAGTTGCGTTATATTCGTTACGCAACATACTCTTTTTCTTCCATTAACAATACATACCTAGTCCTTCCATACGTTCTACTCATTTGCATGAAAGAGCACTTAACATCACTATCAAGCTAAGAAAAATAACTACCTCCACAATGGGAATCTGTACATTTTGCTCTTTTTCTATTGTTTTAGGTTCACTCGTTCTTTTATCTTGATGGACATAGAGCACAGGTTCCTAATATCAGTTTATTAACTTGTAAATATATGTTCCATACTATAAAATCTAATAGCATTTATATTTTTCAGAAAAATAAAACAATATTTTAGACTTTATTGTATAATGTTGTAAAAAGATGTCGGAGGGATTTAATGTTACATAAAATATCTCAATTCACAATTAAGCTTTCATCAATTCTTTTATCACTATTACTATTATTAAATTTACCTTATTTATTTATCACTCAACAAGGATTCACCTTTCAACCAATTTATTTTTTTAACCAGATCGTTACTATGTTAAAACAGGTTTTCTCACCTGAATCATTGTTGGTTATAGGATCAGACCCAAAGTTTGGTCACTTAAAAACAACACCATTATTTCCAACTGTTTTAGAACCTTACCTATATTCGTTTATTGTATTATTTGTAGCCTTTTTGCTTGCGCTCTTTATCTCATCTAGCATGGCATTTCTTTATTTTTTAGCAAAAGATTATATAAAAAAATGGATAAACCGAATTGTGTTCATATTAGAAGCTGTCCCTGATATGATGATGATGATTTGTTTGCAAATATTTTTCATATGGGTACTTAAGAAATTCGGGGAAGCTCCTTTCACCATTATTTCTTTTAATGAAAATCGCGCTTATTTACTCCCTATTTTATCTTTAGCCGTCTTACCTACATTACAAATGTTTCGGATGATGGTGTTATACATAAAGGAAGAACATGGAAAACATTACGTAGAGGTTGCATATGGAAAAGGCCTTTCATCAAGTTATATACTATGCATTCATTTATTCAAAAATATATCTATCCACTTCTTCCACCATTTAAAAACGATTTTTGTTTTCTTGCTTTCTAACTTATTCATTTTAGAATTTGTTTTTAATATGCAAGGTATTATTCAATTTTTATTTAAGAAGGCGTTTATTTCACCTCCCGCTGCATTTATCATACTTGTCATGATTATTTTACCGTTTTATGCTATTTTTCAAACGCTCTCTCTCATGATGAATAGATGGCAAAAACAATTGAAAGGAGCAGCTTTATGAAATCTATTTGGAAATCAAAACGCTTTTTAATCGGCTTTACTTATTTATTCATACTTGTTTCAGCTAGTTTTATTTATAGTTGGTTCTTTAAAGATAACATCCCAAAACCTCCTCAGTTACTTTACAATGACAATAACGAATTACTCGGAAAGGCCCCCTTTCCACCATCGTTAATACCGCCTTTTGGATCTGATCGTTTTGGAGAGTCTGTTTTCTTACAAATTATAGAAGGAGCAAAATTCACTATCTTATTAGCTGTGGCAATTAGCTTCTTTCGAATTTTATTCGGAACATGTATAGGAATCCTCTTAAGTTTATATGCTCCAAAATTCAAGAGATTTTTCCAGGCATGCTCAGAAGTTTTTTACTATATTCCTACTTTATTTATCGCATTTATACTCATCACGCCCGTTAATATTGTAGTCATATCAAATGCTGATAGATTAGATCCAAATATTTCATTTGCGTTTTATCAAGTACTCGTACTTATTTTCGTCGCTCTGCCTACACTTTCTTTATATATATCCTCAGAGGTTGATGAATTTATGAAACAAGATTATATTTTAAGTTCACAATTACTGGGTGCTAGCCGTTTTCATATTATCAAAAAACACTTACGAGTCTTATTACTTGACCGCTTATTTGTGTTATTTATGGAACATATCGTCCAAACTCTCATACTCGTTATCCATTTAGCGTTGCTTGATATTGTAATTGGTGGGATACAAATGCGTGAACTCTATGACGGAGTACTCAAACCTGTTTCTCTATCGAATGATTGGGCAGGCCTTATTGGATTAAATCGTTATGAAATGAATCTTTCATGGTGGATTATTTTGTATACTCTCGTTTCATTCTTTATTACGATTCTATTTATTAAGCTTATGACAATCGGGATTCAAGATGCACTGAAAGCAAGAGATTTGCAAACTGTAGCAATTCAATCCGTTCCAGATCAAAAGAAATTTGTTAAACATAAAGATTCTTTTTCGTTTGCAAATAAAATGAACCTTTAATCAGGTCTCATTAATTAAGTATGAATTGGCATTGATATTTGTAGCATATAAAAAAGATGATCCCTATTGAATACAGGGATCATCTTTTTTATGGGGTCTAACTTTTTTACATGTACTTTGTTAGACTCATACTTTTTATATTTAAAATGAATTATTTGCAATCACAATTATGCTGTTTAAAATCAATTACCATACGTCCTTGAATTCTACCTTGTTCCATTTCTTCAAATACATTTTGTACTTTATCTAAAGAACAAGTTTGAACAACCGGCACTACTTTCCCTTCTGCACCGAACATAAATGCCTCTTCTAGATCCTTACGAGTACCGACTAGAGAACCAACCACTTCAATTCCGTCTAGTACAAGTCGCGGTATGTTTAAGTCCATAGTTTCTACTGGTAAACCTACTGCAACGACTTTACCACAAGCACGTACTGCATCAACTGCTGAGTTGAATGCTACTTTAGAAACAGCTGTTACTACAGCAGCATACGCACCACCAAACTCATCTTGAACAATCTTATCAGCAGGACCTTGAGAAATTGGATTGATAGTCATATCCGCACCAACCTCTTTTGCTAACGCTAATTTATCGTCATTAATATCTACTGCAATTACCTTTGCACCAAATACGTTTTTAGCATATTGGATAGCTAAGTTACCTAATCCACCACAACCATATATGACGATAGGTTGACCAGGTTTAATATCTGATACTTTTATTGCTTTATATGTAGTTACGCCCGCACATGTGATTGATGATGCTTGAGCAGGATCTAATCCTTCGGGTACTTTCACCGCATAGTCAGCTGTAACAATACATTGTTCAGCCATACCACCATCTACTGAATAACCAGCATTCTTAACTTCACGGCAAAATGTTTCTCTACCAGTTACGCAATATTCACAACGTCCACAAGATTGAAACATCCATGCAATACTTACACGGTCACCTATCTTTAGTGAAGTAACATCATCAGCAATTTTCGTCACAATACCTACACCCTCATGACCAAGAATACGGCCATCTGTGTTCCCAAAATCATGATTTGCAACGTGTAAATCAGTATGACAAACCCCACAATACTCTACATCTACTATCGCTTCACCTGAGTGTAACGGACGTAATTCCTTTTCAATAACTTCAATGTTTGCTTTACTATTTTTATTTACTACTACTGCTTTCATATGTGATCTCCCCTTTAGTGTTTTAGAATTTTAATGAGTTCATCTCACAACTTCTACCTGCACTGTTTCGGCCAATTATTGCACCGAATTTAAGTGTTCAATCATCATTACATGTTCATCATAACATGTAATTTTAAAAGTCTATTGTTAAATATTGAACAATATTTGAATTATTAACCAAATATTCTCTTACTATATTTGAAGGGAAAACTGAAATTCCATCCATGTAAAGTATATATCATTAGACTATTGACCAATAAAAAAAGCCCTTCATTTGAAGAACTTTTCTTATATTCGCTTCATCGAAATCGTTTCACGTATACTTTGTAAATTTTTTAATGTTTCCTCCTGTCGTTGCAACGACAATCCTACATACAAAGTATCTAACAAACTTAACTGTGCTAATCTTGATGAACTTGCTTCTGTGCGGAATTCCGTCTCACGTGTTGAAGTATATAATGTAATATCAGCAAGTTGACTTAGTGCTGATTTTTGATAGCTCGTAATCGCAATAATGCGAACTCCCCTTGCTTTTGCTACTTCTAACGCTTCCAGTAATCCTTTATTGCTACCAGAATGAGAAATTGCAATAACCACTGCTTCTTTCGTAAGTAAACCCGCACCCATAATTTGAAAATGTGAATCTGTATGAGCGATACAAGAAATACCCGTTCTCATAAATTTATGATATGCATCCATCGCAATAATACCAGACCCACCATTTCCATAAAACTCAATACGGCTTGCATCTTGCAAGGCTTTTACAGCTTGCTCTAGTGCTGTATCATTTAACAAATGTAATGTATCTTGCAGTCCTGTAATATGCGAATGAAAAACTTTTTTAGCAACAGTTACCATACTATCTTCTGCAGATACTTCTTCATGAATATTTTGCATAGGAGTATGTACAATTTCACGAGCTAATGTAATCTTTAAATCTTGAAACCCTTGAAAACCAAGGTGCTTACATAAGCGGAATATCGTAGCTTCAGAACTATTCGTAACTTCAGCTAATTCTGTAATCGATTTATGTACAACATCTTGTGGATGTTTCAATATATGTTCAGCAATACTTCGCAATTTCGGTGATAAACCGTTTAACGAAGCTTGAATCTTTCCAATCCCACTTCTTGTACCTGGCATAACATATCTTCCCCTTCCATCGTAGTTTTATTGTACCTAATTATCGAAAGAAGAAAAACCTTTATTTGGCACTACTATAAATTGAAACTTTAATCAGTGAAAGTATTGTACATC
Organism: Bacillus cereus group sp. RP37; assembly: GCF_040459695.1. Taxonomy (NCBI): domain Bacteria; kingdom Bacillati; phylum Bacillota; class Bacilli; order Caryophanales; family Bacillaceae; genus Bacillus; species Bacillus cereus group sp. RP37. Next base: position 3,223,562 of record NZ_JARVHP010000001.1, read on the forward strand.
TCCCACTAATTATAAGCCCGCAAATAGCTGGATACATTTTAAATACTCCTATGTATTTTGTCGTAACATGGTACATAATTATTCATACTTATTATTTCCCCCCATGTTTCACCGCATATAATGCAGCTTGCGTACGATCATCTACTTCCAATTTAGCTAAAACATTTGAAACATGTGTTTTTACAGTTTGTTCTGTAATATGAAGCTCTGCTGCAATTTCCTTATTACTTCGCCCTTTCGCAATTTCTCGAAGTACTTCTTGCTCTCTTTTCGTTAACATGGAAAAAGGGTTTTCTTTTTCTTTCTTGACTGCTGACCGTCCTAATAGTGCTGGTGTTACTTTCGGATGAAAATTCGCATTTCCTTGATGTACTGCAATGATAGACGCTACAAGTTGCTCAGGTTGTACTTCTTTTAATTGATAACCATCTGCACCAGCTTCCAGTGCTGGTAAAACATAATCTTGCTCTGAAAAACTGCTTAATATTAGTATCTTTATTGTTTCATCATATTGTTTTATCCGTTTTGTTGCTTCAATACCATCCATCTTCGGCATTGATAGATCCATTAATACTACATCTGGCCTTTCCGTTCGGACGAACGTTAATGCCTCTTCACCATTTTCTGCTTCCCCAACAATTTCAAATTCTTCTCTCGTTTTCAAAAAGAATACAAGTCCTCTTCGAACGATATGATGATCCTCAACTAGTAGTAATTTAACCTTCACCCTTCTTCTCCCCTTCAAACCGGCAATTGAATTTCTATTTTGGTCCCCTTTTTCGGCTTTGTTTTTATTTGAAACGATCCACCCATTAACTGAATACGTTCCTTCATATTTTTTAAGCCAAGCGCGGACTCTCTTACTTGCTCTTGTATAAATCCTATACCGTTATCCTCTATGTAAAAATACAATTGGTTATTTTCTATTTTTAAAAGAACATTTACCTTTTCACATGAAGCATGTTTTTTACAATTATGTATTGCTTCTTGACTAATACGCCATAATACTTCTTCTATTTCATCTCCAATTGAAACCATTCCATCAATTCGAACTTCCACGTGAATCCCTAACAACTTTCCGTAATTTTTAATTGCTTCTGCTAAACCTTTCTCTAATCCTTCCGGCCTTAATTGCCAAATCAAAAGTGTCATCTCTTGTAATGCTTCCTGTGATAATTCTCCAATATAACTTAACATTTCTTGCAAATCTTTATCTTTCGTCATATTTAGAGTACCTTTTGCTGTTAACATAATAGAAAATAACAATTGTTTTACTGAATCATGTAAATCACGAGCTAATCGATTTCGTTCTGCTACAACTACGTATTTACGTTCTTTTTCCACTAACTGAATACGTTGGATTGTCGTTCCTATTTGAAATGCAATTGATTCTAATAATGCTAATTCTTCCTCCGAAAAATATGTTTTTTGAGGCGAGGCCACATTTAAGAGACCAAACTTCTCCGATCCAGACCTAAGGGGAATTGTCGCATGATGCGTAACATCTTCAGTCTCCCCCCAATTACATTCAATCGCATCCTCTATTCGCTTACATTCAATAATATTCGTCGCTTTTTCCAATCTCCCATTCACAAAACGCTCTACACACCAGCAGTCTCCTTCACACATCGGCTTCTTCTCTTGCCACGTAAGAGCTGGTGGTAAGTTTTCGTCTACAAGCATACGGTGCTTTCCGCTTTCATCTATAAAAAAGATCCACCCTGTTTGTAAATTCATAACTTGTAACAATGTATGTAACACTTTTTCTAACATGTCTTGTAAGTCTGTTGCTTCATTTAATAATTCAGCAATTGCTTTTAATGCTTCTAAACGATGCATCTCTTTTTCTTCAAAGTTCATTTTCATCACCAACTATCATTATAACATTAAGAAATTTCTAAATTCTACAAATTAAAAAGAACTGAATTCCTTCAGCTCTTTTTTTCTATCAATCATTTTATTATTATGTTGAAAGCAGAATTTTCGTTAACCAACGGTTCTACTTTAGCTATCCGATAAAGATTGTCCACTATGGATATGCTGTAAACTTTCAGTAGTAACGACCATATTTGCTGCTGGCATTTGCACTTGATTCTTATGGAACATAGACATTAATTCAAACCTTACTTGTCTAGAAGTTTCAAAATAATCTTCTGGCTTTATCAAACCTGTAATACAAAATTCGTATCCAACATATTTTAGATTCGGGTTTAAGTCTGTAACACCAACATATTTAAACGGTTCAACAGCTTCATCATCTACTTTATAAAGACACTGAGCCAATTCTTCATTACAATTCACACAAACTTCTTCTAACAATTCCTTAACTCTTGTAGGATCTTCTTGATAACTTACCGTAATCCGTTCAATTACGCGCATCCATCCTTTATTAAAATTTTGTATCGTTCTAATCTCTCCATGTGGTATCGTAAGAAGTTTTCCTGACCATTCACGAATTTGCATAAAGCGAATACTAATTTCCTCAATCGTTCCTGAGTTTGTTCCGTTAAAAGTAACAAAATCGCCAACACGAAACTCTTTGTCCGCTAATCGCGCAAATCCCAATATAACATCTTTTAGCATTTGTTGTGCAGCAAAACCGATAACAACCCCCGCTATCCCTGCACCTGCAATGATACTTTTTATATCTACAAACTGGCTAATTAAATATATGATTAGACTGATGATAATGATATATCTAAAAATAGATCGAATCACACTTTGAATCGTTTGCTCTACCTCTTCATCAAAAAAGCTTGATTTCCTAAAAAACCAATCAATAATGCGGTTTATTACAAAAGAAATAATGATCAGAACTAAAGCAAATAGTAAAAATCTTAAAAGCAAAAACTCCCGTACATAATTAAAAAATTCTTCAGTATACGTTAATAAACTCATCTAACCACTTCCTTAACTAATGAAAATTTCATGCAAAACTGATTTATTGTATTATTTTTTGATTTCCTTAAAACTTGTTACACTTTCTTCTATAAATATACCCTTTTTCATTATTTAAAGGGAGCTGACAATTGAAAATTTATTAAATAAATTTATTTTAAGACCGCAATACTCACCTAAACAAAAAGGGAAATATTAACCCAACACCGAATAGTTCATTTGAAAATATTTTGACTCGCGGAGGTTACAAATAATGGGCTATATCGAAGAGCTAAGAGAAGTAATTGGATCAAGACCACTCAATTTAGCAGGAGTCGCTGTAGCTGTTTTCAATGAACAAGGACAAATATTACTACAACAAAGACGAAATGGGATTTGGGGTGTTCCTGGTGGTTTCGTTGAACTTGGCGAATCAACAGAAGAAGCTGGAAGACGAGAAGTACTTGAAGAAACAGGGATTGAAATAGGAACTTTACAATTAATAAACGTATTTTCTGGAAAAGAATTTTTTGTGAAATTACCGAACGGGGATGAATTTTACCCCATAACGATCGCATATCTTTGTAAAAACATTACAGGCGGTACGTTAAAAGCCGATGGATTTGAATCATTACATGTACAATTTTTTAATTTAAATGGGTTACCAGAAAAAATTAGTCCGTTCCTAAAAAAACTAATCGAGCAAAACGTCGTCACAATTTAAACGTAAAAAGAGACCTTTTTAAAGGTCTCTTTTTTCACTTCACTTCTGCATGTAAGCATGACTTAAAATGTCCCAGTGCAAATTCATGTCCTTGCTCATTAAAAGAGGCAACTGCCTTTTCATAAACTACAATTTTAAATCCTTTATTATAAGCGTCTACTGCTGTGTGAAGAACACAAATATCAGTACAAACACCTACAAGATGAACTTCTTCTATTCTTCTTTCTCTTAACTTCATCTCTAAGTCTGTTCCTGCAAATGCACTATATCGTGTTTTATCCATATAATATACATTCTCAGCATTCTTATATGTTTCGTACACATCTTGTAATTCACCAAACAAATCTCTTCCATTTGTACCAGCTAAGTTATGAGGCGGGAATAACTTTGATTCTGGATGATATACATCGTTTTCTTCATGTTTATCGATCGCAAAGACAACGTAATCTCCATTCTTAATATATTGCTTCGTTATATCTACAATTTCCTTCTCAATTTCTTGTCCTGGTTTCCCGCATGTTAAAGCACCTTTTTCAGCTACAAAATCATATGTATAATCAATATTAATAAGAGCTCGTTTCATAACTTCTATCTCCCCTTTTTCTGTTTCACAGTAAACAATAGAAAATTTGTTATTACGACATCGTATGTACTATTCGACATTTCAAATAAAATACCTACATTTTTCTTGTAAAACTTACCTTAATCCGAGTTTATCATATAATAGATATACAATGGTAAAACAAATAGCTCCTATTAACAATTCATGAATTTGATAATTAAGCGTAATTTGAATGACTTCTTGGATCGTAAACCAAATTTTTTACAGTATTATACTAATTATGTAGAAACGAACACACCAATTCAAATCTTCAACCTCTTTCTCTGTCATAGTAGAAACAAATGATTTCTTCCTACTTAATCGTATTAGAAAACGAAACAAGTTATTCACTGTTACATCCTCTAGTCTAAACAAAAAAGCACACTACTTTTTGAGTAGTGTACTTTTTATTCTTCTTAAGACGCAGGTTTTGTTTCAAATGTTGCTTGATTAAAACTAATAACCTTTCCTTTCGGGTCATTATTTTCATACTGAACTGCAGTAATCGTATGACTACCTGTCTCAAGTGTCTTTTCTTTTAATTGTACTGTTGTCTGTGTTGTACTAGTGACTTGATGTTTATCTGCATACACTTGGTCTACAAATATAAATGTTTCTTTATCGTTCTGAAAATTAGAAAGCTCTAATTCAACTTGCTGAATTAAAGTATCTTTTTTGATGAATACAGCCGGTATATTACCATTCTCAGAAGTGCCATCTGGTGTAATGACTTTTACTTTTCCTTCTCCGACTGGCACTGCTCCTTCTGGAAATACAACTATATTCTCATTACTTGCGTTTACAACTTTTTCTTCCTGCTTTGGTTGTGTACCCTCTTTTTCCTGCGGAGCACCGCAACCAACTAATAACAATACAGACAATCCAGTGATTATGAATTTTTTCAAAATTCATCCCCCCTGTCATTTCATTATAATTTATTATACAAAAATAACTTTTAAATTTTAAGACAACTATTAACACTTTCATGAACAAATAGAATCTTGCTCACGATTAATGTATCATACTTTCCTTAATAGAACATTAATTTTTTTTATGAAATAAATAGTAATTCCCTCTTATCTATCATTTTAGCCCAACAGATGAATTACATACCTGTCCAAAATAAAAAGACATTGTTCATTCAATGTCTTTTTATTTTGGGCTTTAAAAAACAAATGTTGTAATCTCATCTACTTCTTTTCTTGGAAGTTTCTTCGGCTTATCTTTCGGAAAACCGAGTGAAATAACCATATTTATTTGTTTTTCAGGCTCAATTTGTAAATATTGTCGTAGTTCATCTTGAGCTAGCAATACCGGTCCTGTCATCGGACAAGTACCAAGCCCCTTCGCATGTGCAGCCAACATTAAGTTTTGTGCCGCTAAACAGCTACTCTTAATTCCTTCCTCTTCCCAAACTGAATCTGGAACAAAAGCAATTGGATCAAATATCTTTTCGCGAAACTTTGATTCATATGGTGTTGCCAAACATACGATTAATACTGGCGCCTCCGAGAAAGCTGTTGCATATGGTCCGAAAGAACGTGTAAGTAATTTCCCTGCTTTCTCTTCTCCATTTTCTGCCGCTTTTGCCGCAAATTTATGTAATGCATCCCATGTCATTTGTTCAATTTCTTTAATTTTCTCTCGATTCATAATGACTAAGAACTCCCATGTTTGTGAGTTCGTATCACTCGGTGCATAACGAGCACAATCAATAATTTCTTTTATATCACTAGTGGATACTTCTTGTTCTGTGAACTTTCTAACACTTCGTCTACCGTGAATTACTTCTTTAAAATCTTCATAATTCATACATTAAATCCCCTTTTTACAGCGTTTTCAAATCTTGTCCTATGCTTGAATTATATCATGAAAAAAAGCTGGAGGAATACCAGCTTTTTTCTTCAATATTAGTTCGTAACTTTAAACAAACTAATACTTTCTTCATATGCAACTTGAAGTTTCTTTGTAATCGGTCCTCTTTCGCCATTTCCAAATTGCTCGTCACCAATTTGAACGACTGGGAATATTTCAAGTGGTGTCGCTGTAAAGAAGCACTCATCAGCCTCATATACTTCTTGTAGTGAAAATTCTCGTTCTTCTACATCAATATGTAATTCATTCGCTAATGTAATAACGTAGTGACGTGTAATGCCGTGTAGAATGAAATTGTCAGCCGGATGTGTAGTCAATTTATTATTTTTCACCATAAAGAAATTTGAATGACACCCCTCAGTTACAATTCCATCTCGTACTAATATCGCTTCTTGATAACCTTGTTCGTTTATTTTATTTTTAATCATAATATTAGGTAGCAGGTTTAAAGATTTTATATGACAGAACTTCCAGCGTATATCCTCTTCAACAGTAACTTTGATTCCTTGTTCCATAGCAGCAATTGGTCTTGGAAACGAAACAATATTTGCAAAATATGTTGGTTGCATATTTGACTCATATACATGATTACGCGCTTGCGCACCTCTTGATATTTGCAAATATACATTCCCGTCTTCTTGAAATTGATTTTTTTCAATCATTTCATGTAACTCTTCCACTAACTCTTCCTTAGTAAACGGTGGAATTAGTTTTATTTCTTCCATAGAATTAAAGAATCGTTCTAAATGTAAATCTAATAAATGTGGTTTCCCATCATATAGTCTAAATACCTCGTATATACCATCACCAAATTGAAAGCCTCTCTCCTCTAATGGAATCATCGGCTGTTCTTCCTTCGTATTTACAATACTTCCGTTAAACAATATCCAATCCTTATGAATAGCTTTCATTGATTCCCACTCCTTTATTCCATGATTGATTTAATTGTACAACTTATCCACACTCAAAAGAAGGAATTTTCTGTATTTTAACAAATAAAAAAGTGCACCACCTATTTAAAGTGATACACTCAGTTATTTATTTACTTCAGAAAATATTTTTCAATATCATCTAACATAAGGTTTGCAGCTACAATACCACCTGCTGTATTCCAAATCACTTCATCTACTTGGAATACTTTATTATCTTTAGAAGCCTGTAACTGCTTAAAGAGTGGATCTTCTGTCCATTCTTTCGCTAATGTATTTCCTTCATTATTCTTATCCGCATCTTTATCAGATGTGAAATAGAATAAATAATCCCCGTCCATATTTGGAATTTGCTCTTTTGTAATTCCTTTTATCGCAAATTCATCTTTATCTTGTAGTGGTGGTCGTTTAAATCCAATGTCATTTAATACAACGCCTGAGAATGAATTTTTTTGATAAATCCGAACATCACCTGGAACGAAGCGAATAATTGAAACTTTCGAGTTAACTTTATCACCTAATTGTTCTCTTATTCCTGCAATACGCTTTTTATAATCATTAAGAGCATTTTGCCCTTCTTTTTCTTTATTCAAAGCTTTTGTATACAGCGTAAAGTTTTCTTTCCAATCACCACGCAATGTTTCAGCATATACAGTTGGTGCGATTTCTTTTAATTGCTCGTATATTTTTTCGTGACGCATTTTATTTCCGATAATTAAATCTGGCTTAAGCTTCATTACTGCCTCTAAATTAATGTCACGCTCAGTTCCTACTACTTTCGTATTTTTTAACTCTTTCGCTAAATGAGGATACCATTCATCACCAGCTCGTGGTTTTGTAGTTCCAACTGGCGTTACTCCAACACTTAAAAGTGCCTCAGCACCCTCATTTGTTAAAACAACAACTCTTTTTGGCGTACCATTTACTGTCGTTTCTCCCATTGCATGTTTTATCGTATACGAATCTTTTGCCTTCGCCGATGTATCATTTTCTTTTTTCTCTTCTTTACTACACCCTGCAATTACAACCATAAGTATCATAATGCAAAACATAAATAGTTTTTTAGTATGTCCCATATGTCCTCCATAGATGAAATTGATTATCATTAACAAATAAAGATTAATGTATATCTCATACATTGTCAATATATATATCAGAAAACTTTTTCAATATATATAATTTATATCTCATCTTCATTCAAATTTTCACTGTACGTATCTGTCATCCTCATCTTTCTAATCGTAATATTCGAAAAAAAAATGGACATAAGAAAGTAATTGTAATTCCAGTCAATACATAACGTAAATAATGCATATCAGGTATTACTTTTTTTAGTATAAACTGCATTATTAGCATGACACTAAGGCCTAATACTGTTTTTATCACTTGCATTTTTAAATTATTATTTTCATTAATTTTAATAAAATGATTTTCTAACATTATACCAATCGTAGAACCTGTTAAAACCCCTAGCAATTTAAAATTATCTATTTGGTCTGTCATAAAATACATAATGAGTGAAAATACCAATACTATTCGTTGTAACAATATAAATTTCCTATCACTTAATTTCACCGTTACTTTCGTATATAAATAAACAACTATGACACTAATTAAAACGGCACCTATTATATCACTGAGCCAATGTACACGTAAATACAGACGAGACGTAGTAACCAATATAATAAAAATAATTCCAATGATCCAAATGATTCTCTTTTTACATAAAATCATGAATGAGCCCCAAAATGTTGTCGCTAACTGGACGTGAGTACTTGGAAAAGAATAACCTGCGGCTGATTTTTCATATAAAGCTTGAATTCCGTCGTATGTATACGGTCGTGGGATTTTCATGAACTCTTTTACCACTAACCCCATATAGCCAGAGAAACAAAGCATAACAATCATATGAAATGCTTTTCTTTTAGAGACGCACCAATATAAAATCGAAATAATAATTAAATATAATGTCTCATTTGCAATACTAGATACAAGTTTAAAAAATGTTGTAAGTACACTTCCCTCCAAACTTGTCATCCATTCAAGAAATAACATATCAATATTAAACATACAAAAACGATACCTCCTAAAAAATTTCCTTCTGCTATTTGTCAGCACTTAATATAAACTAGTTGATTAACATTTCAAATTTATACACCCACTTACGTTACAGATTAAGAATATATAGTACCACATACTAAAAACAGATAATATGTTAAATCCTCTAATCATTTTTATAAATTTCAATGAAATTTTGAGCTTTATATACAAAGCCATTACAATTACAAACAAAAAACCGCCTTATGTAAGGCGGTTTTTATCATTTTGCTTTAACCAATTTAAAAGAAATATATACGATTGATAGTGAATATAACGTATGCAAAATAAAAGAAATAAAAGGGCTATTCCAGTGGTACTATACAGCAAACCAAACTTTAAGAAAATATTTAAAAGCGGAGGAAAGTTCGTTATGTTTTGTAATGTAATAAACATACAAAACAATAGGAAAAACACAGGAGCATATTGTAATTCATACGGCTTTCTCTTCTTATTCATTCTTTTTCGAATGAACATATGGATTAGCTCTGCTACTATAAAACATCCGCCAATTAATACAAGACCAGAAGTCATTGTCATACATCCACCTGCCTTATATTTATCTCGCATAACTACTCATCGTTATATTTTCTTCACATATATTCCGTCTTCCTCATTAAACCCAAAGCTCTCAATGAAAGATTTTGCTTGTTCTGTTAATTCCGTTTGTAATACCTTTATTTCTTTCACATTTCTTTCTTTCATCATCGTTTCAAATGTAAAATACGTATTTGTTCCATAACCATAACTTTGATAATCAAAGTGAATAATTAGCTGAGATAAAATCGCACTCTCCTCTTGAACACGATAATCTATTACACCAATATATGTATCATCGACTTTCACACAATACTGTACCTGTTCCTCACTTAAACTATGTGAGCGAAACATTTCTTTAACAACGCTTTCATTTTCTACAGTAACTTTCTCAAACGTAATCATATGTTGTCCATCCTTTTACTATTATTGTATCAATAATGCGTTCCATTTATGAAAAAAACCTTAAGAGCATATGCGATCTTAAGGTTTTTCTTATTAAACTAAGCTATACGCACGTTTCGTTTCTTCGTGGAACTTATTCGTATCGTATTTATGCTCAACATAAATTTGATGCCATACCATAAACGCAAGTACAGTCCAAATTTTACGGCTATAATCGCCTTTATCTGCACAATGTGCTTCCAGTAAGTTTAATACATACTGTTTGTCGATTAAATGCTCTGTTTTACTCTCGTTTATAATATTGATAGCCCAATCATGCATTTCGTCTTTTAACCAGTGACGAATTGGTACTGGGAATCCAAGTTTTTTACGATCTAATACGTGATCCGGAACGATTCCGCGTGCTGCTTCACGTAAAATAGCTTTCGTAGTTCCGTTAGCAATCTTAAATTCAGTTGGAATTTTAGATGCAACATCGAATACTTCTTTATCTAAGAACGGTACACGAAGTTCTAATGAGTTTGCCATTGTCATTTTATCAGCTTTTAATAAAATGTCACCGCGTAACCATGTGAACATGTCAATGTACTGCATTTTACTTACATCATCATAATCTTTAATTTCGTTATACAATGGTTTCGTGATATCCATATAGTTAACACTTTCATTGTAATACTTCATTAATTCTGCTTTCTCTTCTTCACGGAAGATTTTCGCGTTTCCATAGTAACGCTCTTCAATTGGCGTACATCCACGCTCTAGGAAGCTCTTTCCTTTAAAGCCTTCTTTAAGAGCACCACTTAATGCTTTTAGAACGCTCTTACCTGGGCTAGGAATGTAAGAGAACATTTTTAGTGAGTTTGGCTCACGGTAAATGTTATAACCACCAAATAGCTCGTCTGCACCTTCACCTGAAAGAACAACTGTTACATGCTTACGTGCTTCTTTTGCAACGAAGTACAATGGTACAGCTGCTGGATCTGCTAAAGGATCATCCATATGCCAAATGATTTTTGGGAACTCATCCATAAACTCTTTCGCTGAAATGAATACGTTATGGTTTTTAACGCCTAATTTCTCAGCAGTTTCTTTCGCAACATCGACTTCACTGAAACCACGTTGCTCAAAACCAACAGAGAATGTTAAAAGATTTGGATTCATTTCTCTTGCGATAGAAGCGATGATAGATGAATCGATACCACCAGATAAGAATGAACCTACTGGTACATCACTGCGCATATGCACTTTTACTGAATCATATAACACATCACGAATTGCTTGGATATGCTCCTCTTTCGTTGCGCTTGAAGCATTGAAATAAGGTTTCCAGTAGCGATGAATTTCCATCTCTTTACCGATTTCTTTTACGAAATAATGACCTGGCTCGATTTTATTAACATCAATTGTTAATGTTTCTGGCTCTGGACCATATTGGTAAGTAAAGTAATGTTGTAGTGACGTTGGGTTAACGCCTTTATCTTCCATCACATGCATAATACTTTTCTTCTCAGATGCGAAGAATGTAGTATCACCTTGTTGTGCGATGTATAAAGGTTTAATACCGAAGTGGTCACGTGCACCGAAAAGTTTCTTCTCTTCACGATCCCAAATCATAAATGCAAACATACCACGAAGATAGTCTACACATTTTTCTTTCATATGTGCATATAAAGCAATGATAACTTCTGTATCAGATTGCGTTGCAAACGTTGCACCTTTTTCAAGTAACATTTCACGTAATTCTACATAGTTGTAAATTTCACCATTAAAAATAATTACATATCGATCATTTTCATAAGTTAGCGGCTGATGTCCTGCCTCTAAGTCAATGATACTTAAACGGCGGAAGCCAAATTGTACATGTTCATCACGAAAATATCCTTCGTCATCTGGACCTCTGTGGAAAATCATCGTGTTCATATTTTCAAATTGATGTTTTTCTGTTTCTGAAAACTCTCTAGGGTTTTCACATAAACATCCTACAAAACCACACATACTTCTTACCCTCTTTCAGTTTTCATTCTGTCTCTATACTACTATATCAACCCTATTTATACTAGCATAATCAACTGAATATGGCGACCAAAAACTATAAAAAAATCACTCCATTTCACATTTTTAACATTTTTTTATGAAAACATGAAAACTAGGCACTCACCTTTCTCCGCTTTTGTCATATGATATTGCAAATTGATTTCTAGGAGGGAATACCATGAGTGAAGAAAAAAAAGATTCTTCTCGCCCACCGGTTCGTAATTACTTAAAGCAAATTGATGATTTCTTCGAGCAAACACCACTTCGCAATGTAATCGCTGATTTAAATCATTTTTTCCAAAAAGGAAACCGTTTATTAACATTCCCTGTAGATTTATATGAAGTTGGTGAAGAACTCGTTGTTACAGCTGAACTACCAGGTATACAAAAAGAACAAATCCAAATTGAAATACAAAGTGAATACTTAAAAGTCTCTGTAAAAGAAGAGATACTTGAAGAGGAAGAAGAACAAACATCCCATAACTATTATCGCCGAGAACGTTCCATTTCAGAAGCATCAAGATTAATTAAGTTACCGTATTCAATTAATAAAAAAGCAGCAAAAGCTTCTTATCAAAACGGTGTATTAGAAATTCGCGCACCAAAACTTCCACAACAACATGACATTTTATCCATAGACTAATGCAAAAAAAATAAGGGTGCTATGCACCCTTATTTTTAATCCACTAATCGCTTCATATCACGTATAATATCTTCGTATGGCGTATTACTAATGCCGCTATACTTTTTCATTACTTTTCCGTTTTGATCAATTAAATAAAATGATGTACCATGCATAACTTGACCATTCTCAGGTTTATCTACAAGTGATTGGAAATTATCTTTTGAAAACTTTGTAATATCTTCTAACGAATAACCCGTTAATAAATTCCAGTTACTAGTATCCTCTGTGAACTTTTGAATGAAAGCCTTCAGATTTTCTGGCTTATCAAGGTCTGGATCTACACTAAAAGAAACAAACTGAACATCTAATTTCTCTTCTTTTGCCATCTTTTGCAGTTTTGCCATATTAGCAGTCATTGGCGGACAAACGGTTTGGCAATTTGTGAACATAAAATCTGCAACCCAAACTTTCCCTTTTAAATCTTTTGTACCAAATTGCTTTCCATCTTGATTTGTAAATTGGAAAGTTTCTAAATCCCAATTTAATGGTTTACGAAGCTTTGAACCTGATTCACTACATCCAGCAAGTACAAAGAGACAAAATACAACCATAAGACCAATTATTTTTTGATAACGCTTCATTTATAAACCTCTTTTCTCTATCCTAAATTTAAATAGGTTACGTTTATCATAACAAAAGTTAACACTACGAGAAAATTGTTTACTACATTTGTTCACGAAATCGTACGAATTTACGTATGTAACTTCTTTATTTCAAGCCAATTACTAGACAAAATATATTTTTTTACTATTATTTCTCTAAATAGAAGTTGCGAAACTAATTTTATTGTTACTTTTGTAAATACATCCCCCTGTTTTTTAACAATTCCTTAAACATTCATCCATGTTATACACTGTATTCCTTAACAACATTTCGGTACAATACAATTACAACGATTTTAAATGAGGTGATGTTCATGACAAAACGTTATGAAAACATGGATAATGTGAGCACAAAAAAATCAATTCGTTCCTTTTTACGTTGGCGTAAAGAACGAAAACAAAATAAAAAGGATTTTTCTTTTTTAGTAGAACAATCACCTGTTAAACAAAGTAAATTCCTACAAAACAACTTTGAAAAGACGACTGTAACTTGGATTGGTCATTCCACATTCCTTATCCAAACGAATGGGCTAAATATATTAACAGATCCAGTATGGGCTACTAAATTAAAATTAGTTCCAAGACTTACTGAACCAGGTCTTTCTATACAAGAATTACCTAAAATTGATATTGTCCTCATTTCACACGGTCATTATGATCATTTAGATTTTTCAACGCTTCGCCAGCTACATGATGATGTTCTATACCTTGTACCTATTGGACTAAAAAAATTATTTACTCGCAAAAAATTTACTCACGTAGAAGAGTATAATTGGTGGGGAAATACAACAATTAATGATGTTTCCTTTCACTTCGTACCTGCCCAGCACTGGACGAGAAGATCCTTATTTGATATGAATACATCTCACTGGGGTGGATGGATTATTCATAATGAAACGACTTCGGAAACTACTTATTTTTGTGGTGACAGTGGCTACTTCCAAGGTTTCAAAGAAATTGGCAAACGCTTTTCAATTGATATTGCTCTTATGCCAATTGGCGCTTATGAACCAGAATGGTTTATGAAAATATCTCACGTTTCACCTGAAGAAGCAGTGCAAGCATATTTAGATTTAAACGCTACGCATTTTATACCAATGCATTATGGGGCTTTTGCACTCGCCGATGAAACACCTCGCGAGGCAGTAACAAGGCTTCGAAATAATTGGAATTTACGTATGTTACCGTGGGAACAACTGCATGTACTCTTTTTAGGTCAAACTTTCACTTATAATAGCGTAACAAATGATAAGCAATTGAATAAAAAAATTGAAAGTTTACATGTATAACGTAACTACTTATTTTCTATATCTAACATATAATATAGAAAATCATAAAGTGAAACTTTAATCAGTGGGTGTTTTCTATGAATGAATATTTACAGACTCGCTATATCATTAGCGGGAGTGCCTGTATAGCCCTTCTTATTTCTTACTTTCTCTTCACATAAAGTGAAACTTTAATCAGTGGTGGCTTCATCCTCCACTGATTATTAGCCCACAAATAGAGTAATAAAAAAGCTACTTGAAATAAATTCCAAGTAGCTTTTTTATTACTCTGCTAAATACATAAATCCAATTGCACCCGGACCTGTATGAGTACTAATAATAGGCGTTGTATAGAAAATTTCTGATTGAGCAAACCCACTCACTTTTTCAACCGCCGCTTTTACACTTTCAGCTAAAGGAATTGCTTTCGCATGTGGAATTGCCACAGCTTTTACAACTTTTCCAGCTGTATCTTCCTCAAATAACTTAGCTAACGTTTTTACAATTTGGCCTTGGCTACGCACTTTCGTTACAGGGTTATAAACACCATCTTCAAGGCTAGCAATTGGCTTTATATTAAGCAGCGAACCGATAAACGCTTTTCCTTTACCAATACGCCCACCCTTCACTAAGTTTTCTAATGTATCTACGACTACATATAAACGAGTATTCTTTCTCACTTCATCTACACGTTTTAAAATTTCTTCTAGTGAGCGTCCTTCATTTGCCATTTTCGCAGCTTCAATTACTTGATAAGCTAAAGCATGTGTAATAAATTGAGAATCAACAACTGTTACTTTTGTATCGGTCATCGATGCAGCACTATTGGCGGTTGCCACAGTACCACTCATTCCACTTGTCATATGAATAGAAAGCACTTCACTTCCATCTTCGCCTAACTTGTCATACATTTCTACAAATGTACCCATTGCTGGTTGTGATGTTTTTGGTAGTTCCTCTGATTTAATCATTTCTTCAATAAATTCATCAGGTTGTAGATCAACGCGATCTAAATATGTTTGTCCATTTACAGAGATTGATAATGGTAGAACATGAATGTCATACTTCTCAATTACCTCTTGTGATAAATCTGCCGTTGAATCTGTTACAATTTTAATTTTTTGCATATTATATTCTTCCCTTTCCAATACGCTCTCCTTGTTATTATACTAGCATTCCCTGTGCTTTCAACAATTTCGAACAAATTTCACCAAATTAATTATATTTTTATACCTAAAATGAAAAAGACAGAGATCCTAACCCTGTCTCTACTCTATATCATGCATTTTTTTCAAGAGTATTTGTTTTATATACATTTAGATAATCATTCCACTTCAAACAATTTTGTAAATATTCACGGAAAGAATATGAAAATCTTGGGTGTTTTTGTTTTTGAATTTTTGCAATAAATAATTGAAGACGAGACTGAATTAGAAACGATAATGGATGCTGCGCCTGTAGGACAGGGATTTCAAATATTTTAATACAATCCCCTGTTGAATGAGTGAAATAAAAACTTTTCGTAATCACAATATCAATCCTCTTTTTCATTGGATTTTGAACTTTCTCTACTTTACGCTGTAACACGTGTTTAAAGTGGAGACTCCTATGAATACAACAGTAGTATCCTTAGACAATCCCTTTAATCCTTATAGTTAGAAGATGTATCTTCAATTCATCTCCACCTAATCCATCCCCCATCTTAAATATCCGTTAAGACAGGAATCTCGTTATCCGTAAATTACTTAATACATTCAGTATAAACTTATAAAAGCGCAAAGTTTGTCTAAATTTTGGAGATTCTATAATTTTTTTCTTCTATATATTGTATACGTTTATAGCTAGAGTATAACAAATAAATAAAAAAAGTGCCTTTATAACGAGGCACTTTTCGACTGAATTTCTTCTCTTTTCTTTTTGCGCTTACTAACAACCTTTGATAGAGCGATACTAATTTCATAAATACAAATAAGTGGTACAGCTACTAAACTGTGTGATAAAAAATCAGGCGGTGATATACACGATGCGATGATAATTAATGCTACATAAGCATATCTTCTTATTTTTATTAGAAATCCCGCCGTCAACAATCCAATACTTGTTAAAAACATTACAACTACAGGTAATTCAAAAATCACAGCAAATGGAACTGTTAAATTAAGAACAAAATGAAAATACTTTTCTGTCGTAAACATCGTATTAAACATTTCGTTACCTATCGTAGTTAAAAAATGAAATAAAAACGGCATTACAACGAAATATCCAAAACATAAACCAGCAATAAATAATATGGACAATACCGGTATATACATCACTGTCATCTTTTGTTCATTTGGATGTAAGCCCGGTTTTACAAATAACCAAATTTGTATAGCAGCAAAAGGAATTGTACAAACGATAGCAAATACTGTAGCAATCGAGAAAAAAATCCACAATACATCACTAGGTCCCAGAACTGTTAACTTCATCGGCAAATCTTTTACGAGCCAAAAATATATATCCTTCGTAAAAGTAAATCCAATAATTAAAAATAGTACAAATGATAAGACTGTATATATTACTCGTTTACGAAGCTCAACAATATGTTCTACTACGCTCATTTCTTGGTCTTCCATCTCGTTCACCACACTTTATTTATCCATTACAAGGAAAATCCATTACATTTTTTCCTTCTTTTCCTTCTCTTGAAATGCGTCATCTGTCAATTCTTTCGTTGATTTTTTAAACTCTTTTAACGTTTCCCCTAAAGCCTTTCCGATCTCCGGTAATTTTTTAGGCCCAAATAAAATGAGTACAGCTACTAAAATTAAAATTAACCCTGGAAAGCCAATATTTGAAAACATTTCTCCATCCCCTTTATTAGTAGATTCCTTGTCCTACTATTACATAATTTTATTTTGTCAAAAAAGTTTGAAAACGTCAACAAATCCATTGCCTTTTGTCAAAAAAATTAAAAAATATAATCAATTATACAAATTTCATTTTCTATTGCCCTTGTGTATGATATGGTAAGGGAAACGACATATTATTTTATCCCGTTTTAACGGGCAGTAAGAACCACCACCTCAAAATTCAGTGCAAGCAAAGAAGTTACGTGGGGGCTCAACTAATAATCAGTCGAGGATGAACCCGCCACTGATTAAAGTTTCACTTTATGATAGTAGAAAGGATTTGCATTATGACTAAAAAAATGACACGAATGACGCAATTTGTAAAAGAAGAAATTGCAAATGCAATTACACATGGTATCGGTGCCATTTTAAGCATCCCTGCCTTAATTATATTGATTATTCACGCCTCTAAGCATGGTACCGCATCTGCTGTAGTTGCATTTACGGTTTATGGTGTAAGCATGTTCTTACTGTACTTGTTTTCAACATTGCTACATAGCATTCACCATCCAAAAGTAGAAAAATTATTTACTATACTAGATCACTCAGCTATTTATTTATTAATCGCTGGCACATATACTCCTTTTTTACTTATTACGCTTCGTGGACCATTAGGCTGGACGTTACTCGCAATTATATGGACACTAGCAATCGGGGGGATCATCTTCAAAATTTTCTTTGTACGTCGTTTTATCAAGGCATCAACGTTATGTTATATCATAATGGGATGGCTCATTATCGTTGCTATTAAACCACTTTATGAAAACCTAACTGGACATGGTTTTTCACTACTTTTAGCAGGCGGAATTTTATATTCTGTAGGGGCTATATTCTTCCTTTGGGAAAAGTTACCTTTCAATCATGCCATTTGGCATCTTTTCGTATTAGGTGGTAGTGCGATGATGTTCTTCTGCGTACTCTTTTACGTCTTACCTACGGCATAATAAAAAAGGTTTCAGCTTAATGTAAGCTGAAACCTTTTTTTATTACTTATGTAATTGCGATGCGATAACATCCTGTGTATGCTTCGTTAATTCTTTAATATCCATATTCGCATACTCTTCAGGTGTAATCGGTTTAGAAATTATTACTGTTGCACGAGCTGGCTTCATACGGTTTCCATTCGCTTCAAACATTTTATATGTCCCATCTAATGTTACAGGTAAGATTGCTACACCAGATTTTACAGCAAGGTGAAAACTCCCAGCCTTAAACTCTCCAATTTCGCCACCCTTACTTCTCGTTCCTTCAGGGAAAATTACGATAGAATGCCCATTCTTCAATAGTTCAATACCATCTTTAATCGCTTGAAGTGATTGACGACGATCGCTACGATCCATAAATACACAATTCATAAGTTCCATCCAAGTTGGTACAACCGGGAACTTTTTAATCTCTGCCTTTGAAACGAATCCAATTGGTTTATTTAAATAACCTAGTAAAACAGGGATATCCATATTACTTTGATGATTACTTACAACTAGTACTGGCTTGTCTTTCGGAACATTTTCAAGTCCCTTTACCTCTACTGTGGAACCAGCTACACGTACCATTTTCTTACCAAACCAATTTGTCGTTTTATACACAGCATTATCTTTCTCTTGTGGCGACATCGTATTTACTTGTTTTTTCAGACGCCACATTCTCGGTGTAATCGCAATTACGATTAAAATTAAATAAAAGATTTTAAAAAACGTTTGAATCATACAGAACCCCCACCTATTATCATTCCGACCTTCATTATACTAGACAAACGAAGGAAAAAGAAGAAAAAATGTCCAAACAGCAAGTGTTTGGACATTTTTAAGTATTCTATATTAGAAACGTTTTGCTAATTCACGAGCATTAGCAATTGCTGCTTCTTTAATTTCTTGTGCTTTTTCAGGGTTTGCATTCATACCTTCAACTGCAATATATTCAGTATCATTTACACCGACAAATCCTAATACAGTTTTTAAGTGATTGCGTCCGAAGTCTACAGCTGCGTATGCTCCTTCAGAATATACGCCACCTGTTGCTTGAATGTGAAGTGCTTTTTTACCTTCTAATAAGCCAACTGGACCATTTTCAGTGTATTTGAATGTTTTACCTGCGATTGCTACGTTATCTAAGTATGCTTTTACTACTGGTGGGTAGCTAAAATTCCACATTGGAGTTACGAATACATAACGATCTGCATGCATAAATGTTTCTAAGTTTGTGTTCATTGCTGCAACTTTTTGTTGTTGAGCTTCAGTTAAAGTTTCAAAGCCTTCACCTGCTGCAAATTTACCCCAAGCAGCGAATACATCTGCATCGATTGCTGGTACTGTAGTGTTGAATAAATCAATTGTTACAACTTCGTCTTGTGGATGTTCGTTTTTATAAGCTTCGATGAAAGCTTCCCCTACTGCCATTCCGAAAGAACCTTCTGCTGAATTTGGATTTGCTGTAATAAATAGTACTTTTGTCATTGTATTCTCTCCCTTTTCTACACTTTATCTTTAATTTGAGATTTATAATTTGAAAGTAAATAACTTACCTTATGTAAGTATAATACAAAAAGTTGTGTTCGATGTCAATAAAAAATAGCTACTTTTTTTTCGTAAGTTAATGATTTATTTTGTTTCCTTAAAATTTAGTATACAGATATTAAGAATTCTTTCGTATAAAAAGGCTAGCTCTACAAATTATAGAGCTAGCCTTTTATTACATATTATTTTTGAAATACATGTTTTACTTTTTCAGCTGGAATATTACTTCCGCCTCTACCTTTTACATCTTCAATCATCATTGTAATGACCATATTTGGTGAATTTAAATCAAATGCAGCGAACCAGCCTAGTTCTTTTCCTTCGGCCTCTTTGGATACTTTTAATTCCGCTGTACCTGTTTTTCCAGCAAGTGTCATGCCATCAATTTTAGCAATTTTCCCAGTACCATCTGGATCATTAATTACTTTCGTCATAGCAGTTTTCAATATATCTTGATTTCCTTTAGAAATCACATTCTCTTTCCAAGCTTTTGGTTGTTTATCTGTTTTAATGATATACGGTGATGGAATCGTTCCATCGTTTACAATCGGCGCATACGTTAACGCTAAATGAAGAGGTGTCATTAACACTTGGCCTTGTCCGTATCCTGTATCTGCCATTTGAATATCATTTTTAATACCATCATTTGCGATTTTAGAAGCAGGGAATCCATATTCAATTGGCAGTTTCTCATCGAATCCGAATTTTTTCGCTTCACTCATAAATTTATCTTTCCCTATTTTCAAAGCTTCTTGTGCGAAATAAATATTATCCGAGTATTTCATTGCCTTATCAAAATCAATCGGGTTTGCATCTTTTACACGCGTTACATAATAATTACCCCAAGAAGAATCTTTCGTCCATTTCAATCCTTCAATTTTCAACTCTTCTTTCGGATCAATTGTTTTCGTTTCAAGACCGATTGCAGCTGTAATTGGTTTAAATACAGAACCTGGAACCGATAATTGTGTAAAACGATTCGTCATTGGTTTTTTTGGATCATTATTTACCGCATCACGTTGCGCTTTTGACGCTCCTCTTGTGAGAGTATTTGGGTTATAAGCTGGCGTGCTTACAAGTGCAAGTGTTTCTCCTGTCTTTGGATTGATTGCTGCACTTGAGCCTACCTCATTTTTCATTTCATTATAAATTTCGTCTTGAACAGCACTATCAATTGTTAAAGTTACATTTTCCCCATCAACAGCATCTGTTTTTGCTAAATTTTTAATTTCTTTTCCTTGTGCATCTTCTAAAAAGACACGGCCACCTTTTTTACCGCGCAGCTTTTCTTCCAGTACTTGCTCCAAACCTGCTTTACCTACTGGATCATCCGCTTGATAGCCTTTCTTTTGTAGCGTTTTTAAATCTTCAGCATTCACTTTTCCGATATAACCAGTAAGATGTGCTGCTGCTTCTCCTAATGGATATGAACGAACATTTACTGGTTTTGTTGCAACACCCGGTAAATCAATGTACGTATTTTGCGTTGCCCCTTCAGGCAATATTCCCATTGGTACAAGGTAATTTGGTTTTACCCATTTAGCTGCTAGTTTTTGATCAATTTCCTCAACAGACATATTTAGCAACTTCGCAACCGTTTCTTTTGTTTGCGGAGCTGTATCCCCTAGTTCTTCAGGAATCAATCCAATTTCAGAAGCTTTACCATTTACCGCAAGATATTTACCGTTACGGTCATATATTTCACCACGTTTTGGTTGCGTCGTTTGCATACGCACTTTACTATCTTTCGTCATACCTGGGAATATAAAATCAGGAGTCCAATCTATTTTCCAAGATTCTTTATCTCCATCTTTTTCTTTCACCATTTTTGCTTCATGGCCAAAAGTAATTTTACCACCAACTGTATCCATGCTTACTTTAAAAGGAACAGGACCTTCATCTTTTTTATCTTCTTTTACTTCCCCTGTTTCTACTTTTAAATCTTTCACTTCAATACCAGAATAAATCTTTTCATATTTCTCAGTGAATTCTTTCTTTGAAATATCTTTTTTTGCCTTTTCTGATAATTGATCATACATATCTGCAAATTTTTGTTTATTCCACGCTTTTGTATATGTATCAAACGCTTCTTGTGGTTTTTCTTCTTTACCGCATCCAACTAACATGAACGTTAAGCAAAGAAAAAGAATCCCCCATATCTTTCTCAATCGATTCTCCTCCTCTTTCTATAGGAATACTTTTGAAAATTTTAGCATTTTTACATGCTAGATTTCATTATAGCACTATTGAACATCATCTATAAACTTATATTAATGAATACAAATAAAAAGATTGATGTGAATACCACATCAATCCTTATTATTATTGTTGCTTCTCATATACATGATAATAGTACGTATACGGATTCTTTTCATCCGTTAAACCTTTTTCAACAAAAACTTCTTTCCAATTTGTCATATCCATTTCTGGGAAGAATGTATCTCCTTCAAATGCATGATGGATTTTTGTTATATATAACTTGTCTACATAAGGTAAAAAGAGATCATAAATTTGCGCCCCGCCAAAAATAAAGATCTCTTCTTCATTTTTGCATAGCTCAAACACTTCTTCTACAGAATGAGCAACTTCACAACCTTCAACTTGATACCCTTCATTGCGAGTTACAATAATATTACGTCTTCCAGGCAGTGGTCTACCAATCGCTTCATAGTTCTTTCTTCCCATAATAAGCGGATGACCCATCGTTGTTTTCTTTACGTATTGTAATTCACTTGGTAAACGCCAAGGTAAATTATTATCTTTACCAATTACTCTATTCTCGTCCATTGCGACCATAAATGAAACTATCATCTTTTCATCTCCTCTACAATTACACTGCAACTGGTGCTTTAATTGCTGGGTGTGGATCATATCCTTCAATCGTTAAATCTTCCATTTCAAAATCAAACACAGATTTCACATCTGGATTTAATGTAAGTTTCGGGAATGGACGTGGTTCACGTGCCAATTGCTTTTCTACTTGCTCAAAATGATTCGTATAAATGTGTGCATCTCCAATTGTATGAACAAATTCTCCCACTTCAAGTCCGCATTCATGTGCAATTAAATGTGTTAGTAGTGAGTAACTTGCAATGTTAAATGGAATTCCAAGGAATATATCTCCACTTCTTTGATATAGCTGACAAGAAAGTTTGCCATCCGCTACATAAAATTGGAATAGCGTATGACAAGGTGGTAATGCCATACTTGGTACATCTTCAGGGTTCCAAGCAGAAACAATTAGGCGACGTGAATCTGGCGTTTTCTTAATCATTTCAATTACATCTGTTAATTGATCAAGTGTCTCACCAGCTGTCGTTTTCCAAGCACGCCACTGCTTACCGTATACGTCTCCTAAATAACCATATTTATTTGAGAAATCATCATCTTCTAGAACGCTCTTTTTAAATAATTCCATTTGCTCATCGTACTGTACTTTAAATTCCTCATCTTGTTGTGAGCGAAGACCGAAATCTGTCATGTCAGGACCAGTATACTCGTCACTTTCTACCCAGCTCTTAAATGCCCATTCATTCCAAATGTTATTATTATGCTGCAATAAATAACGAATATTTGTATCACCTTTCATAAACCAAAGCAGTTCACTTGCTACAAGACGAAACGGCACTCTCTTTGTCGTTAATAAAGGAAAACCTTTACTTAGATCAAAACGCATTTGATATCCAAATACAGATACAGTGCCTGTCCCTGTACGATCTTCTTTCTTCGTACCGTGCTCCATTACGTGACGGCATAAATTTAAGTATTCATTTTCAGCATGTTTCATATGTAGTAAAACCTTCTTTCAATCGTGTATGAAATTTATCATAACATGAAAAATAGTAAATTTAATCATCCTAATCAATAAAAAATATTTCTATATTAACAGAATTCTACCCCTTTATATTTTTACAAAAGGTAAATTTATAATCGCCTGATCCTAAATCCTTTTCAATGTTATGTTCTGCTTTCCAATTCGTTTCGTCTATCCGCAATGTAGCGCTTGTATTTGGTGGTACAGAAATCTGTAGAAAGGCTTGTTCATTTTCTACACACCACTCAATCTTAATTTCTCCATAAGCTGTCTCACGTTTTACTCTAATCCATTCTAAATTCGAATCAAAATGCGGTTGTACATAAGAATGTTTATATGCAGGCTTTGTTTCATCCACTTCTAATCCAACAATATAACGATATATCCAGTCAACGATAGAGCCATATGCGTAATGATTGTAAGAATTCATACTATCATTCCAAAGTGTTCCATCCTCTTTCACGCCATCCCAGTGTTCCCAAATCGTTGTGGCCCCTTTTTTCACTTGGTATAACCATGATGGATAATCTTCATGAAATAGAAGCTTACAAGCAAGGTCATGGCGGTTAAACTTGCTTAATATTAAATTTAAATACGGTGTTCCTATAAAACCAGTAGTTAAATGATTTTTACTTTCTTTTAAAAGCTCAATTAACCGATTAAATACTTTCTCCTTCACATTATCTTTCACTAGTTCAAAAAGCAGTACTAAAATATGGGCTGTTTGGGTATTTGAAATTAACCTTCCATTCGGTGTAACGAATTCATTTTGAAACGCTTGAACAATATTTCCATGTAACTCTGCATAAAACTTAGCATCTGTATTTTCACCTAAAATCTCAGCAATTCTTCGTAAAAGCGATGTAGAATACGCATAAAAAGCCGTCGCAATAAAATATTTGTCTGTTCCGCCTTCAAATACATCTGGTTTCGTATCTAATGCAAGCCAATCTCCTAAATGGTAACCTGTATCCCATATATACTCATTCTCACCTTGTGAACGTATGTAATCTATATATTTTTTCATGCTTTCATATTGTTCTTTTAAAATCGATACATCTCCATAATGCAGATAGTGAACCCATGGACAAATAATTGTTGCATCACCCCAGCCTCCAGAAGTATCCAGATCAAAATCCACTCTTTTCCCAAACGCATCTGGTATAACTAAAGGCACAGCTCCGTTTTTATTTTGGTCTAGCGATAAATCTTGAAGCCATTTTTTAAAGAACAATTGGACATTCATAATTTGTGTAGCGGTCCCAATAAACATTTGTGCATCTCCGGTCCAACCAAGTCTATCATCTCGCTGCGGACAATCTGTTGGCACATCAAAGAAGTTCCCTCTTTGAGACCATTCTACATTATGGTGAAGTTGATTGATTAATGGATTGGACGTTTCAAATTCAGTTACTTTTTCCATATCCGTATGTAATACAATCCCTTCAAAATCTGCTATTTGAGGTGACTGAGTTAATCCACTTATTTTCACATATCTAAAACCTTGATAGGTAAAATGAGGTTCAAACGTTTCCTCCTCTTCTCCTTTTGCTATATACACTATTTTTTGTTTTGCCTTTCGGAGATTTCCATTATAAAAACTACCGTCTTTATTTAATATTTCAGCATGATGTAATTCTATTTTTTGTCCAATATAAACATGACGGACTGTAAAACGCACCCAGCCTACCATATTTTGTCCCATATCAATGAGCCATTCGTGATTAGGTAGGTTTGAAATAGAGATAGGTTTTATAATTTTCATTTTACGAATCGATTCGTTTTCTTGCGCAACAATTATTTGTTTAGAGTGCTCAATTACTTCAACATCTTCTAGCTCTTGACCACTTTTTTCTAGCCTAGCGTCATAAACTTCTCCTCCATAAATTTCCGAATACAATATGGGGCTTGGGGTTACCTTCCATGTTTCATCTGTTACAATTTTTTCTTTCGTTCCATCTTCATACGTTACATGTAATTGAGCAATTATTGCTCGCCTTCTCCCGTAATAATTACGTACATGATGCATTGTAATCGGCCCTTTATACCAGCCATTTCCTACCATTGCAGAAATATCATTTTGCCCAATCTTTAATACATGCGTTATATCATACGTTTGATACAATACCCTCTTATCATAACTTGTCCATCCCGGGGTAAAATAACAATCTCCAATACGCTCTCCATTTATAGAAGCCTCGTATAATCCTAAACTTGTGATATATAAACGTGCTTTTTTAACTAATTTTTTAATAGAAAAGCTTTTATGAAAAGACATAACCTGCGTTCGCTCTTTTTTCGCAGCAATCCAGTTTCCACACCAATTGTCTTTCCCTTGTAATCCAGTCTCCCAAAATGCTACTTCTGACCATGGCGACTCTTCTTCATGATTATCCCATGCCTTCACTCGGTAAAAATAGCGTGTTTCCTTACTATATGAAAACGAATTGATTGGTATATATAAACTTTGATCTGTTTCTACTTTCTGCGAATCAAATACTATAGTTTTAAACTCTCTATCCTTCGCAACCTGCAATTGATACGCAAGTTGTTTTACATTTCGGTTACCCGACTCGAGTTGCCAACTAATTTTAACAACTTTCGAATCTATACCTATCGGATTATTTTTATTATCACAAAGCAATTTCTTTATTGTTAGCACACTGCTTCACCATCTTTTCTAAATCTTAATTTAAATTAATTATAATGAAAATAAAATTCTAAATAAATAATAATTTCATTCTTCCTTACAAAATTATTAACTTTCCATAATTAAAAAGGGTTTCATTTTCTATTACCGAAAGTATAGTGCGGTAGAACAAAAATTATATTTGGAGGTTAGAAGTATGTCTAAAATTGAAACTCCTGTTATGGCTTCTTTACAAACAACGGTTGAAAAAATGATGAAAGATTTAAATGTTCCCGGTGCTGCTGTGGCTGTTATAAAAGACGGCGAAGTTATTATTTCAGAAGGATTTGGCTATCGCAATCTAGAGACGAAAGAGGCTGTTACACCGAGTACTCGGTTTGCAATCGGTTCCTCAACGAAAGCTTTTGGCACACTTTCATTAAGTTTGTTAGCACAGCAAAAAAAGTTTAATTGGGATACTCCAGTCCAGTCTTATATACCTAACTTCGCTTTATCTGAACTACTTGCTTCTTCACAAACTACAGGACGAGATTTAGCTTCTCACCGTACTGGGGTCAGTCGCCATGATGCTCTTTGGTACAGCTCTTCTTTAACCCGAAAAGATATAGTAGAAAAAATAAAACATTTATCACTTGATGCACCGTTCCGCACAGCATTTCTATATAACAACTTAATGTATGCAACAATTAGCTATATTGTAGAAAACATTACAAATCAAACATGGGAGCAATACGCTACAGAACATATTTTAGAACCTTTAAATATGAGACATACAAACTTCTCTGTTACAGATTCACAAAATACAGATGATTATGCTTTACCTTACATCGAAAATGACGGTGAAATAAAAGAAGTTCCATTCCGTAACATCGATACAGTCGGCGCTGCTGGTTGTATTAATTCTACAATTGAAGATATGGCCAATTGGGTCCTTCTTCACTTAAACAAAGGAAAGTTTGGAGATCATGAATTAATTTCTCCTGAATTATTACAACAAATGTATACACCGCACAATTCAATTCCAGATCAACCAGTTTTATCACTTCCTGAATCTCCATTAAATAGTTACGGTCTTGGTTGGTTTATTAGCGCTTATCGTGGTAATAAGGTGATTCATCATGGCGGTAATATTGATGGATTTTCAGCGCTTGTTTCATTCATACCAACAGAAAACATAGGCCTTGTCATTTTAACGAATGCTGGAGGCACATTACTGCCTACTTATCTCGCTAATCAAATTTATGATGAACTACTTGAATTAGAATCTATTGATTGGCATAAACGTGCTGTAGAAGATACCGAAAAAATGAAAGAAATGATGAAAGAAGCAACTCAATCCATTCCTGAAAAAATTAAGGGGACCACACCTTCTCACCAATTAGAGGATTATACTGGTACTTTCGAACATCCTGCATACGGAACATTACAAGTATACAAGCGAGATGATTTATTATTTGTACAATTTATGGAGATGGACATTCCATTAGCGCATCATCATTACGATGTCTTCTCTGCAAAAGTTGACTTATTTCAAATGAAAATGAGTTTATTATTCGCTTATGAAATGAGTGTGAGTGGTGAATTTCCATTCCTTCAGTTACATGTGCCAGCTACGCTAAGTACTCAGCCACTTGCATTTAAAAAAATGAAATAAATTTTTAATAGAGGGATGATAACACTTCCCTCTATTTTTCATTAAAATTCACATCCAAATAAAGGATAATACGTAAAAGATACAGAATTCTATTATTCAACTAATTAAATTATTAGGAGGAAAAGCCTTGTACGCAGAAATTTTTAAAGAAGTTGTTTCAATTACTCATCACGATTATTCAGGTTGTATAGATAAGAAAGGATGGGACGATCCTACTACAGGGCTTTCTATTATAGATAAAGGCGAAGGAATGTCCGGAATTGGTATACAACCGCATATACATATCCCGTGGACTCCGAGACATATACAAGAAGATGTAGATTTAAATTTAGCATTACAACTGCTTCAAAAAGAAGAATGGTAAAAAATAAAGGTAGGTGCGAACCACACCTACCTTTTCTATTTCATATTAATCTTTTCTGGTTGAAACCAAATTGGCTTTAATAGCTCAAAATCTTTATGATCCTCTAAAACTATAGTAAGACGCTCTAACGTATCATCTAACATATGCGGTGCTGCTCGTAAAGACCAAACAACTGAAGAGAAAACTGTCATTCCAACGTATACTGCATATAGTTTCCAAAACTCCTCTGGTATTCTCCCATTAAAGTATCCTTCTATTTGTCCGATTGAATACGGAATACTAATGTCCCTTGCAAATAGCGCAATTTTTACGAAATCATGAAGTGGATCGCCCCAATCGTAGCCATTAAAATCAACCACTCCTACATATTTTCCATCCCGTACAATTATATTTTCTAAATGAAAATCATCGTGTTGAAATCGATTTGGGCGGTTTTGTAAATATATTTCATTTTCATCTATAAACTTAATGATTTTATCATCATTTTTTATTTTTATTTTTATTCCGCATGTTTTGTATGCCTCTACATATTTTTGATGTTTTTTCATGGCTCTTTCATACCATGGAAGTATAACATTAGGAGCTTCATATGTATGCATTTTTGCTAAATCTTTTCCTGCCTCTATACCAATTTCATATTGTTCTTTTGGTGAATACGTAGGCAATAGCTTCTTCGCATCTTCCCCTTCTAAATATGAAAAAATGCCATAGCATAAACCTTCTTCTACCAACAAACCCATTTCAATTGGTTTTTGTGCTTGCACACTACGTTTTTGCATTTCATTTAAAATTTGAAACTCTATTTTCTTTCTTTCATACTCTTTTATATCGCCTGTCCGCAATAAATATTTTTCATTATTCGCATTCGTAATTACATACTTCTTATCAGGTGAGAACCCTTTGGAAATTTCTTCAATATTCACTGCATCTTTTACTATTTGTATATTGTTTTGCCCTGCTGTAATTGTCTCCATGTATATTCCCCTTACATTTCTACATTTGGTGTATACGCTACTTCTATAATAAACCCATTCGGATCATAAAAATCAATCGTATAGTACTCATCTGAATAATGATTCATTTCAATCGGACCACGTATTACTTTCACTTTCGCACTAGAAAGAAACTCCGCTACCTCATCCACCACTTCTCTTTTAATAGCTTGGTAACAAATATGTCTAGGCCCTAACGTCCTTACGATTTCCTCGTCTACTTCTTTAAAATATATTTCGCTTTCTCCTGTACTATATGATACTTCATTCAACTTTCTCCATCCAATTATGGAAAACAACATATCGTAAAAAGAAATGGATGCCTCTAAATTTGCTACCCAAAATTCAATATGATGAATACCTGCTCGAAGTGTCTTCATATTAAGAATACGCCCCTTGTACTACTTGCACAATTTCCATCGGCGTATGAACCATAAAATCAGGTGCATCTTTTTTCACTGTTTCAATGACATCATATCCCCAAGATACCCAAATTACGTTCACCCCTGCCTTTTTACACGCTGCTACGTCTCGCTGTTCATCACCGACATATAACATATCTTTCTCTGTTATTTTTTTCGATTTTAAAAACCTTTTTATCATTTTATCTTTACCGAACAAATTTTTAGAACAATACACTTCTTGTATATTTTCTATATCATTATTGTGTAAAAATGCCCGAATATGCTCTTCCGAGTTTGATGAAATAACTGCAATTCCATAGCCTTTTTTATGCAGTTCATCTAATACTTCCTTCATCCCATGGAACAATATAAGATCTTTTATGGCGGGTTGATACAATTTATAAAACTCCAGCGCTAATATCGGTAATTTATACAGTGGTACATCGAGTTGTTTACATCTCTCTGGCATCGTTAATTTACGTAAATACTCAATTTCTTCATCCCTTACCATTTTATATCCGTGCTTTTCAGCAAGTTGATTATAAATTGGTACAAATATATTTTGTGAATCTACTAATGTGCCATCAAAGTCAAAAACAATATATTTTTGCATTCCCATACTCCCTTTGCTTCTTTTTCCTAAACCTATTTTATTCAACAACATATTCGTCTTACCCTTCTATCAACATAAAAAAAGAACAAGATTTTCTCTTGTTCTTTTTAAGAAAGCCATTTCGGCGGCACATTCGTATTCCAATAAATATTTCCTAATTCATGATGCCCATTGTATCCATCATCAAAACGATGATAATGGAAATTAAAATAATAACCATCTTGCGGTGGATGATCTCTTCTTACATGAAATCGAAGTAAATCATTTCCTGATTTCGTATCATAAACGTGAAAAATCTTTTCATTATTTCCACCAGCCGGTCTTTGAGAAATCGCTAATGATTGTAACGACTCCTCTGGTACATCATTTGCCAGTTCAGCAATTGCCTCTTCGATTTTCGGTAATATTACATCTTTAAACTCATCTTCAATTACTGGACCAATTTTAGTACCAAACTTTTGCATTGACTGCTTCTCTGCTTCCTGCATTGCATAAGTAATAAAAGTATCGGTGGTTAACCTGTCATTCGTTTCTTCATATGTATAGGACGTACTCTCCAAATTTTGTTGCCCAGCTGTGCTCGTAGGCTTGTCCGCAGCTTTGGCATTATCAAGCAATATGGAAGGAGGCGTCACTAAACCAAATGTAAATACGGTAATTAATGCGACTAAGGTTTTTCTAAACCAATTTGGCATTTATGTTCCCTCCCCTTTCACTCATTATATTTTATATAACGGTTGTTTCTTCTATTATACAAAATGATTGTAATTTTTGCACTTTACAATTTTGTTAACGTTCACATATTTTTCACTTGAATATGAAATTGTAAGATTTCATACAATATAAATACAACCACAATGAGGAGGCAACCAGATGACTTTAGATTTCATGTATTCCGCCGCAAGCATACTCGTTTTAGTATATTTTATTTATCAATGTGTGACAGATTAGAAAAAGAGCAGTTTTTCGGCTCTTTTTCTATGGTAAAAATACAATCCAACCAATCCATACTATAAAAATAATCCCGGCAATTACAGCTGGTAATAAATAAAAATGAGAAAATATAACTATTCCATATAAAAGTAGTACCGGAAATAATAAATAGCGATCTGCTTTCCATCTTAACAATAGTAATTTCCCTTCATCACAATATAAATGAAGAAACATTTTTTTCGTAAATTCATTCCAATAATCGCGCGCATAACGAGAAATTGCAACTAAAGCAAATACTAGAATAATAGCTGCAATCCACCTCGGACTCATAATAATACTTACAGTGCTTATACATACAATTTGAATATAAAATATTCGTGCACTACTTGTACGGAAAAATTCTTTTAAAAAGGATTCGACAATACGAGAATCCTTTTTCTTCCCTAAAAACTTTTTAGACCGCGGAAACATCCACGGTTTTTTATTCGAACTACTCGGTTTAGCCGCATGACCACCAACTTGCATAATTCCACTCGTCCAGCGCATACTTTCTTCTTTCTCTTTCTCAACTTCTTTAAAAAAGCAATTTTTATAATTTAATTTTTCATTTATCAATACGATAATTAGAAAAACTGCTAGACCGATACATAGTATAGAATAAAATGGATTTTTATAAATAAAAAATAGACTCACTCCAAAAAAGGATAGACTTATAGAAAACATTACATTTTTTATAATCCATAGTAGCCATCGTTTCCCCACACGTACATGAATAAATCTCGTTAATAACGACAACATAAATCGAAATACAGTAAAGAATAGCCAAAATAATACGACTTGTACCATCGTTACTCCAATACTTTTCAGCAACACTGGTAACATAGCAACTACTACCACTACATTCGTTATCGCTATTCGAATAAACGTATATGTCATACCATACTGGATTAACTTTTGCATGTTAGCGGGATACGAAATTAAAAATAAACTATCCGCTTGTTCAAAAAATGAGCGAACTCCTCTTGCATATGTAATCACATAAAATGCGAGTAGGCCTAACCCGAAATAAACTGTCTCTCCTATCGATAGTTCCTCCATCCATAGTGAACGATAATAAATCCCCATAAATATAAGTGCCGGAATAATAATATATAGCGCAACTGTCCAATCCGTTATAGAACGTATGGACTTCCATTTACGCCCCAGTTCATGGCGCAATCTTTTATAAAATTGTTGTTTAATCATGTTGTTCACGCCTTACAATTACATCAAAGCAGTCTAATAATGAACTCCCTGGCATTTCCGCTAACGTTTGGATTGCTTCTAAATGTCCATCTGCGACTAATGTACCTTGTGAAATGAGTAAAAATCTCTCACAAATTCTTTCAGCTGTATCTAATACGTGCGTACAAAGTAAGATCCCTGCCCCGCGTTCTTTTTCTTTATATAAATAACTTAAAAACTCTTTCGTAGCTACTGGATCTAAACCGATAAAAGGTTCATCAATGATATAAAAATCCGGTTCAGTTAAAAATGCCAAAATGAGCATCGATTTTTGTTTCATACCTTTTGAAAACTTTGATAAATACTCATGTTTATGTTTATCCATTCGAAATATATGTAATAACTCTTCCGCTTTCCTTTCCCAGCTTCCTACTTCGTTGTCGCGAGTAGCCATTAATAATTCAATATGTTCCCAGAGCGTCAAATAATCATAATATGTCGGATGTTCCGGCACGTATGCATAAGGATTTTTCTTTTCACCGAATGATATTTCACCATTTATATTTACAAGTAAACCGAGCATCGTTTTAATCGT
Organism: Bacillus cereus group sp. RP37; assembly: GCF_040459695.1. Taxonomy (NCBI): domain Bacteria; kingdom Bacillati; phylum Bacillota; class Bacilli; order Caryophanales; family Bacillaceae; genus Bacillus; species Bacillus cereus group sp. RP37. Next base: position 3,256,843 of record NZ_JARVHP010000001.1, read on the forward strand.
CGTACTCTTCCCAGCTCCATTCGCACCAATAAGTGCAACTAATTCACCTTTTTCAATTGAAAAGGCAATATCATGAATTGTCTTTTCCCCTATATCATATCCGGCAGAGCGGATATTCACTTCTAACATACATTCCCCTTCTTTCCATTTCCAATACAATCAAGGAAAAGAATAACATATAACTATCTATATATCATTATAAAATATTTATTTTCGTTGCAGGAATAAATACTTTTTAACAGAATATTTAATGTTTGATTATATTTTATTGGAGTGAATAATATGTCTGTTCAAATTCGTGAAGCTACGATAGGCGATATAGATGCACTTTGTTCTTTAACATCAGAATTAAAGGGTTCCTCTATTTCCTATGAAGATATGAACAACCGATTGCAATTCGTACAAATGAGTCCGTTTGATTTCTTATATGTTTATGAGGAAGAAAAGACTATATTTGGATTACTTGGGTTTCGTATACGTGAAAATTTAGAAGATGTAACTCGTTATGGAGAAATTTCAATTATTAGTGTTGATTCTACAATACGGAGGAAAGGCATTGGACAAGTGTTAATGGATTATGCGGAGCAATTAGCAAAGACACATGATTGCATTGGCACATGGCTAGTCAGTGGAACAAAAAGATTAGAAGCACATCCTTTTTACAAAAAATTAGGATATGAAGTAAATGGATATCGATTTGTAAAACATTTTTAAACTACTTTTTAATGGAAAGGACTATAACTATGACAAACATCGAAGCAATTTTTATTGATCGTGACGGTACAATTGGCGGTGACACTACAATACATTACCCCGGATCTTTTACATTATTTCCTTTTACAAAAGCAGCCCTGCAAAAACTAAAATCTCGAAATATAAAAATTTTCTCTTTCACAAATCAGCCAGGTATCGCGGATGGGATAGCAACTGTAGCTGATTTTGCACAAGAATTAAAAGGTTTCGGCTTTGATGATATTTACGTATGTCCTCACAAACACGGTGATGGTTGTGAATGCCGTAAACCAAGTACAGGTATGCTGCTCCAAGCAGCTGAAAAACACGGGATTGATTTAACAAAGTGCGCTGTAATTGGTGATCGCTGGACCGATATCGTTGCAGGAGCAAAAGTGAATGCAACAACGATTTTAGTACGAACAGGCGCTGGATATGATGCTTTACATACGTACCGAGACAAATGGGCACATATTGAACCAAACTACATTGCAGAAAACTTTGAAGATGCTACAAATTGGGTTTTAAATCAACTATAATACAAATTAAAAAAGACGTTTTCACAATGAAAACGTCTTTTTTAATCTTATATTTTTTTAAAACGTTAATTCATAATGGAAATAACGATTATCTCTCAAATAACCATTTTCAGCGTATAATCGCTGTGCTGATAAATTATCAATCTCCGTTTGTAATTTTACACCTTTTGCACCATTTTCTAATGCAAATTCTTTAGCAGCTTCTAATAATTTTTTACCTGTTCCTGCTCCGCGCTTAGTGGCTTGTACAAACAGATCATTTAATATCCATAATTCTTTCATCGAAATAGAAGAAAATGATGGATATAATTGTGTGAATCCAATATATTCCCCGTCTTCAACTGCCACGAAAATAACGGATTCTTTTCTCTCCATTCGATTTCGCAAAAATACTTTTGCTCCTTCTATATCAGAATCTTGTCTATAAAACATACGATAGTTATTAAAAACTGATGCTAGTCCATCTAAATCTGCAATTGTTGCCTCATATATTCTCATTTTACTCCATTCCCCTTCCAATACTGTCTCATTATATCCGTTGCCCATTTAGGCTGTAGAATTTCTTCTTTCGGCATAAATTCTTTCATTATCGGCTTTATATCCAATATAGGGGTGCCATCAATAGCATCTAACCCTTCAACAATAATTGATTTTCCTTCTCTTTTGATTACCTTTACAATTGTTGCTCCTATGCGATTCGGACGGTTTTTCCCACGCTGTGCAAAAATCCCTACTTTAGGATAATCATGATTATTTCTAGGATGTCTAGCAACATATTGAATTTGTTCATCAATTACTTTGTGAAAATAAAAAACTACTTCAATATGAGAAAATTCTTCAATCCCTTGTATACTTTCCTCTGTATACATTTCCGTTAAAGTAATATAGGATCTTACATCTCCCCACTCATCATCTTTTATTTCCTTTCTTTCATTATGTACAAATGCGATTGGTTGAACTGAAAACATACGCATTCCCCCTTAAATGTAACCACTTACATTATAAAATATTTTCTGAATGTTTTCCACACACGCGAACTAGGTTACATAATATAATTATAATCTATTTTGTAAAGCAAAATGAACTGCTTCAACTGCATGTATATGAGTTGTGTCGAATATCGGAACTGATACGTCTTCCTGCTTTATTAATAATCCTATTTCTGTACAACCTAATATAATTCCTTGTGCCCCTTCTTGTACTAGCTCTTCTATAACTCTTTTATAATATTCTCTAGATTGAGGTGTTATCTTTCCTAAACACAATTCTGTATATATTACTTCGTTTATCTTATCCCTATCCTTTTTTGATGGAACCATTACTTCTATATGATTTTCCTCTATGCGTAACTTATAGAAATCTTGCTCCATTGTATATTTTGTTCCAAGTAAACCAACCGTTTGAATATCTTTCCTTTTAATCTCTTTCGCAGTTGCATCAGCAATATGTAAGACTGGAATATGAATATTCTCCTTTATTTTCTCAACTACTTTATGCATTGTATTTGTGCAAATAATTATAAAATCTGCTCCGCCCCTCTGTAACGAATATGCCGCATTCCCTAATACTTCTCCTGCTCCATTCCAATCCCCATTAGACTGGAATCGTTCAATCTCTTCAAAGTCCACACTATGAATCATACATTTTGCTGAATGTAATCCTCCTAATCTCTCTTTTATTTCTTCATTTATGATTCGATAATATTCAGAAGTTGATTCCCAACTCATACCACCAATTAAACCTATTGTTTTCATTAAATAACACCAACCTTATACTATTTTTTCAAGCCAATCACAACATTTTATTATGTACATTATACATAATAAAGCAAGACTTTACGTTTATAAATGTAAAGTCCTGCTTTAACTATTTCCAAGGAAATTTTATAAGAATATTCTGAAATTATTTTTTGAATGTTTTTGTAAAATCTTCATATTGATAATGAAAACATTCTCGATACAACTGTTTAATTTCATCATATGATGGCACACGTGGATTATTTGCTGGACTTCCACTTTCAATTGCATCTGATGCCATTTTAGAAATAGCTTTTTCAAATTCAACCTCACCAATTCCATATTCTTTTAAATTTGGAATCCGAAGATCAAAACAAAGTTTTTTTATTTCTCCCAGTGTGTAGTCGGCTACTTCTTCATCACAATAGGAATACAAATCTTCATTCAAACAACGTCCTATGTCTGCTAGTCTTTTTACTGCACTACCTTTTGTATATTCTAAAACTGTAGGTAATAGTATTGCATTCGATATACCATGTGGTACATGAAATAACGCTCCTACTGGCCTTGACATTCCATGAACTAACGTAACAGATGCATTTGAAAACGCGATTCCAGCTTGTAAGGAAGCAATCATCATCGCTTCTCTTGCCTCCATATTATCTCCATCTTCATATGCAATACGTAAATATTTCATAATACTTTCAATTGCTGAAAGAGCAAGTACATCTGTAAGTGATTGTGAAGCTTTAGAAATATATGCTTCAACTGCATGACATAATGCATCTATCCCTGTTGCTGCTGTAATATGTGGTGGTACCGAACGTGTTAAAATTGGGTCAATAATTGCTAGTTGCGGGGTAAAACTTGGATGCTTCATCATCATTTTTACATCTGTTCGCTTATTCGTAATTACTGCTACACTTGTAACTTCTGATCCAGTTCCAGAAGTTGTCGGAATTGCAATAAGTGGTAGCGGATCATTGTCTATTTCCATATCCTTTTGGACATAATCTTCCACTTCTCCACCATTTGTATATAACACCGCAACTGCTTTCGCAGCGTCAATACAACTTCCACCACCAATACCGATAATAAAATCACACTTTTCTTCTTTACAAAGAGATAACGCTTCTAACACGTGTATATTTGTAGGCTCAGCATTTACTTTATTATATGTAATAACAGTAATACCTTTCTCATTTAGTTGTTGTATACACCTCTCAACATATCCTAAATCCTCCATAATTGTATCAGTAACTATGAACGCTCTTTTTCCACACTTCTTGGATTGTTCCCCCAGCTTTTCAAGCGAATTTCTTCCATATAATACAGACTTCGGCATACGAAACTCAGCAACTTCTTGCAAGTACTCCACCCCTTCTTACCCTACTTAACGTTTTAGTTTATAAAATATCAACTATATAAATCTTTACGATTCATATAGTTCCTATTTTTAATAAATTCCTGTTACTGTATAGAATGCGATAACTAAAAATACAGCAACCGTTTTCAAAATTGTAATAGCAAATATATCTTTATATGACTGTTTATGTGTTAATCCTGTTACTGTAAGAATAGTAATAATAGCCCCGTTATGTGGTAATGTATCCATTCCTCCTGATGCCATTGATACGATACGGTGCATAACTTCTAATGGAATATCAAATTGATTGGCTGCTGCAATAAACTTATCTCCCATTGCACTTAAAACGATTCCCATTCCTCCTGATGCAGAGCCTGTAATACCGGCTAAAATATTCGTCGTGACTGCTCCATTCACTAGAGGATTTGTGAATGTGGCAGAGATGCCATCTCTCATAATCGCAAATCCTGGAAGTGCTGCGATGACACCACCGAATCCAAACTCAGCTCCTGTATTCATCGTTGCAAGTAGCGCTCCACCAATACTTGTATTCAACCCAGCTTGAAATCCTGTTACTACTCGTTTCCAATATAATAATAACGTTGTTACTATACCTATAATAAGTGCCAATTCTACTGACCAAATACCAACTACTGCACTTAATTCTACTTTTCCAAAAGCCTTCATACCAATGGCCGAAAAATCAAAACCGTTCGGATACCACTTCGGTATCATAATAGTAAAAACTTTATTCATTACACCAACTAAAATAAGTGGTATAAAAGCAATCACTTGCTGTGCTCTTGTAATTTCAATACTTTTAAGTAACGGCATATCTTTTTGTTCTACTTGTAAAGAAGCTGCCATTTCAGTATTCCCATCGTTAAAACCAAAATATCCTTCACCTGCTTCTTTTGCCTTCTTACGTCTACTCTCTAAATATAGTAACCCTAACGTAAGTACAAAAATTGCTCCTACAATACCAAGTATTGGTGCAGCATAAATGTCCGTTTTGAAAAATGTTGTAGGTATTACGTTTTGAATTTGTGGTGATCCAGGTAGCGCATCCATTGTAAACGTTACTGCTCCAAGAACGATTGTTCCAGGGATTAAACGCTTTGGAATATTCGCTTGTCGAAACAACTTAGCTGCGAACGGATATACAGCAAATACTACTACATACACACTAACACCACTATACGTTAAAATAGCTCCCATTAACACAATCGCTAATATCGTACGTTTTTCACCAACTAACTCTATAATTGTCTTTGCAATAGAGTCTGCAATCCCTGACATTTCTACTACTTTCCCAAATATTGCTCCAAGTAAAAACACAGGAAAATATAGTTTAATAAAACCTACCATTTTCTCCATAAAAATATTCGAAAAGAAAGGTAACACAAAACTAGGCTCTGTCAAAAATACTGCAAATAATGCAAAAATCGGTGCAAATAAAATAACAGAAAACCCTCTATATGCTACAAACATAAGTAAACTAAGTGCTAATAATATAATAACTAGCTCCAATTATACCCCCTCCTTTAAACAGAAAATTCAAATTTTTATAGATAAACTTCTACTACTAATCTTTTGATTCTGACATCCCTCCTCTTATTCATACAAATTTTTCATGCTAAAAATGTCTAATTATACATATTCGATTACATAAGAAAAATCCCTTTAAACAGAAACGATTTCATCGTCATACGTTATAAAGGGATTTTTAGTCTCTATGTTTACTGCTTTATCAAACTATTTTCTAAACAAAAATGATGTAGTTCTTTTACATCCTTTACTATATGAGTCGCACCAACTTCAGTCAATTCCGTTTCACTACCATAGCCATATAATTATCTTTTTTTCTGAAAAATTACTTTTCCTATGTCACATACTTTCAGTTACAAAAAAAGATACATATGGTAAAGTAAAAAAGTTATAATTATTTTAATAGAAACTGGTGAAACAAATGTCAATTACGTTAATTCTTATAATGGCCTTTACAATTATAATTCACGCAGTCGAAACAAGTTCTTATAGTATTCGATTAGCAGGAGTTCGTTTGAAAAAGATTGCCGTTGCTTTATCTGTTGTAGGGATGGTATTACTTATTTCAAGAACATCAAACTTACTACAAGCCTTTTTAATCGGTGGAATTGTCGATGAAGCAAAATTAGATTCTTCTATTAATTTAGAGCATATTATACGACTTGTACTATTATCTGCTTCTATCGGTACATTACTTGCGATTTTACTATATCCAACTTTGACCAAACTATTTGGATACGTCATTCAAAACTTTGAAACAGACGGTTCTTTCATTCGAATGATGAAAACGAATAACATTCAAAAATTAAAGTACACAAAAAGATATGTACGGTTTCCAAAGTTAGAAATGATTCATAGACTACGCATTGGTGGTATCCCAAAGCGTATTATGCTTATTAACATGTTTGCTACTGCAATTTATACAGCAGGGGTTCTTTCTGCCCTTTATGCCTCTTTTCTAAATCCAGATTACGCAACAAATGCAAGTACAGCTTCTGGCCTTGTGAATGGTTTTGCTACAATTTTATTAACAGTGTTACTCGATCCACGTATAGCACTTTTGACAGAACGCGCTTTACAATCAGAAAATGGCGCTGAATCTATGAGTAAAATGTATGGCTGGCTAATGATATCTAGACTTCTCGGTACTTTACTCGCACAACTGTTGTTCGTACCAGGTGCTTACTGGATTTTATGGATTATTGAACTGATGCATTAATTTACTAGAAAGGTGGATTTATCAATGAAGATACAAACAGAGCAAGATATCGTTCGCTTAATAGAAAACGACGAATGGATGATGAATGTATTACAAATGGCCAAATCACTAGAACTACCTGATTGGTGGATTTGTGCCGGATTTGTTCGTTCTAAAATTTGGGATACTTTACATAATTACGAAGCTAGAACGGCTATGCCTGATGTTGATGTGATTTATTATGATAGTCTACATAAAGACGAGATATACGAACAATCATTAGAAACGAAATTAATAAATATTGATGCTACTATCCCTTGGTCGGTAAAAAATCAAGCTCGTATGCATGTAGTAAATAATATGCCACCGTATTCTTCTTCTGTTGATGCTATTTCTAAATTTCCTGAAACAGCAACTGCTTTAGGAGTTACGCTTGACGAACTAAACAACGTCATATTAACGGCCCCATGCGGGATTGAAGATGTGCTCTCATTACAAGTGAAACCGACAGCTCATTTTCTTGAATCGAAAGAACGAATACATATGTACAAAAATAGAGTTAATAAAAAAAATTGGCAAGATAAATGGCCTAATATTACAATCACTCATCCAGAAATTTAAAATAGAGCGCTTCGCATTATACGAAGCGCTCCTTCTTTTTTAGTTCAAAAAATGAATGACTGTTTCAGCAAATCGATCAGCTTCCTCATAATGTGGTGTATGGCCACTCTCTTCGAATGTGATACACTTCCCATTTTGAGCATCTTTATTAAATGTTTCAATTTGTTTTTCACACGTTACTGCATCATGTTTTCCTACAATTAATAACATTGGATTTTGTACATCTTTTATTTTTGGTAAAAATGAAGTATGAAATGCTCCTTCTAATTTTAATCTATCAAAATGAATTTGAGAGCGATTTGAAAATACTTCCCACTCTTCATCACTATATAAACGATCGTCTGTCACATCTTCCTTATAATTGTAAATCTCCATTCTTTTTTCTTCTAATTTATCACTTAGTCTTATATAAGCTTCTAGCAACTCTTCTGAACTAGCATTGCTAGAAGAATAAGCAAGGGACTCTTCTGCTACTTCTTCTTTTCCATATTTTTTTAATAAATGCCCTGTCTTTTGTAACAAAGCTTTACTTGTTAATGCAAAATCAAAAGTTGGCCCTTCAAATATTATTCTCTGTATTGAACTTGGATATATCGACGCATATAACAATGCTACATATCCACCGAAAGAATGTCCAATTACAGACCACTTCTCAATGTGTAATACTTTTTTTAGTTCCTCACAGTCTTCAATCAAATCATTTAATCCAAAAGCTTCGTCCTCAGTAATTTCTTCTGAGCGACAAACACCTCTTTGATCAATCATAATTACATATAAAGAATCTTTTAAACGTTCCGCTTGATGAAATGAAAAATCATAGCAACTTTCTCCCGGTCCACCATGCAAGAATAAGACTGGTTTATCTTTAGGATTTCCATGCGTTTCAACGTATAGCTTTTTCCCTCTAATATTCATGTATTTCCCTGCTTCTATCAAATTCGCCTTTATAATCATCACCTCATTTTTTTACTGAATATTATAACATTTGACATTAAATAATTCCTATTACATTTAAAAAGACGATGATTATTGCAAGTGGCGCTACAAATCGAAGTAAAAACGCCCAACAAGTAAATACTTTCTTTCCATAATTTCCACCTACAAAAAACTCTGCTTCTTGCACCTTTTTTTCCATTTTGAATGAAACGAAAATACTAATAAATAGCGCTCCGAGTGGCATTAATATATTACTAGATAAAAAGTCTACTGCATCAAAAATATTTTTTCCAAAAATCGTAATATCACTCCATACTCCAAATGATAGTGCGGATGGTATACCCACTAAGAAAATGCTGAAACCGATCATCCATGATAATTTCGTTCTTCTTTCTTGTTCACCATTTGCTAATGCTGAAACAACTGTCTCTAATAGAGAAAATGCTGATGTTAATGTCGCAAATGTAAATAGTGCGAGAAATACTGTTAAGAAAAACCCACCGAATGGAATTTGACTAAATACTGATGGTAATACGATAAATAGTAATCCAGGCCCTTCTGTTGGCTCCATTCCTAATGAAAATACGGCCGGAAAAATAGCAAGACCTGCAAATAGTGAAACAAATAAATTCAATCCAACAATTGTTATTGCTGATTTTGGTAAACTTTCTTTTTTATTTAAATACGAACTATACGTAACCATAATCGAAATTCCTATGCTAATCGCAAAGAATGATTGGCCCATTGCGAACAAAATACTTTCTGAAGTAATCTTTGAGAAATCTGGTTGTAAGAAAAACTTCACACCTTGCATTGCATTATCAAGTGTTAACGAGCGAATAATAAGAGCGACAAATAAAACGAACAATGCTGGTAGCATATATTTACTTGCTTTTTCAATTCCATTTTGTACACCCTTTGATACAACCCAAATCGTAATGAACATAAAAGCAAAATGCCCCATAATCGCCCAAGCGGGATTTCCAATTGTTTCAGTAAATAACGAACCGTAATTTTGTCCCGGAGTTATAAGTTGTCCAGTTACTCCTCTGAATAAATAAATTAGTACCCATCCACCTACAACACTATAAAATGAAAGTAATATAAAACAAGTCCCAACCCCAAGACGTCCAATCCAATGCCATCCTGAATTTGGTGCGATACTTTTAAATGCTCCAACTGCTTGTTTCTGTGTACTGCGTCCAATCATAAATTCAGCTATAAGTAGTGGTAGTCCAATTAATACAGTAAATAATATAAAGATTAAAAAGAATGCTCCTCCCCCGCTCTTCCCGGCGATATAAGGAAACTTCCATATTGCACCTAGTCCAATTGCTGATCCTGCTGCAGCCATTATAAAACCTAATTTCGAAGTCCATTGCTCCGTCTGTTTCATCTTATTTTCCTCCTAATTAAATCATTTTATATAAATAATTAAATTTTATAAACCAATCCAAATAAACCCTCCATTTCTTTTTCTATAAAATAAAAAATGGCTCAGCATCTCTTTATATAAAGAGACGCTAAGCCATTTACTTAACGCGGTACCACCCTTATTGATTCCATTATGAATCCACCTTAGTAGTAATCGTTTGATTACAAACCTAATATCGAAGGTTAACCGTTAAGATTTACTAAGAATGTGATTCCGTTCCACCTTACTGCTCCTAGGCGAGTTCAGGATGTCATTTGACTATGTCACACCAACCCATAGCTCTCTGTACAAATATACGACCTTACTACTCCTATTCAACACATTTTAATATTTAGAATATATTTTCTTTTGAAATTAATATGAAGTATATCTGTTATATTTGTAACTGTCAAGGGATATATTAAAATTTGATGAGAAAGTGCGGAATTATATTAACGAAGAAATAAAAATCCGTTGTAATATGAAATAGTACAACGGATACATTTCCTCCCCCTATTATTAAGGGATAAGTCTTGTACAGTCCCTTGGAAAAGCACTCGCCTCTCGTACATTTGTTAATTCTAATAGTTTGTATACAACTCTCTCTAATCCAATTCCAAAACCGCCATGCGGAGGACAACCATATCGGAATGTATTTAAATAAGATTGAAATGTATGTGGATGTAATCCTTTTTCTTTAAAAGAGGCAAGTAACATATCATAATGATGAATTCGCTGTGCCCCTGATGTTATTTCTAATCCTTTATATAGTAAGTCGAACGAATCAGTAATTGCTGAATTCTCGTTATTCGGCATCGTATACATCGGTCTCGCTTCTTTCGGATAATGTGTAATGAAAACAAATTCACTATTATATGTTTCCTTCACATATTTCCCTAGTAACTTTTCACCTTCTGTATCTAAATCCCCAATTGGAGACTCTTTCCGGTACTTACTTTTCAAAATTTCTTGCGCCTCTAACAATGTGATTTTCGGTATTTCAGTAATGTCAGGTACTTCTATTTGTAATAGTTGTAGTTCTTTTTCACAGTTTTTTGCTACTTGTTGAAACATATATCGTAAAACATCCGTTTCTAATTGCATCACTTCATGAAAATCACGAATAAACCCAAGCTCTACATCTAATGATATATATTCATTTAAATGACGAGAAGAATTATGATGTTCCGCTCTGTAAACAGGTGCAACTTCAAAAACACGTTCTAACCCTCCAGCTACCATCATTTGTTTATAAAACTGTGGTGATTGCGCTAAATAAGCTTCTTTTTGGAAGTATGGAAGCTTAAAAACATTCGCTCCTCCTTCTGCCCCTTGCGAAACAATTTTCGGAGTAAATATACGTGTGAAATCGTTTCCTATAAGAAATTCACTAAAACTCTGAACGAGCGTAGATTTCACTTTAAATATCGCCGCGGTTCTCTCATGCCTTAATGATAATACCCGCTCATTCAGTAGTTGATCTAAGCCAACTTGTAACTTCTTTTTATTTATTTCAAATGGAAGTTGTTCTGCGCCATTTAATATTTTCACTTCTTGAGCAAGCACTTCAACCCCTAATTCTGTTTTCGAAGTCTCCACAATTTCACCAACTACTTGCACGACACTTTCGACATCTACTTTATATCCAGCTAACTCGTTTTCTAATACACATTGAATTACTCCTGTTCTATCCCGTAATAATAAAAAACTAACATTACCTAGATGACGAATCTTTTTTACCCACCCTTGAAGTAATACAACCTTTCCGCTTTGCTCCGTACATTCTTTTGTGAGTGAACGCTTCATTATTGAATTCATTACATTTCCCTCCAGTAATTTTATATTTATTTACGTTATTGTTGTCATCGTCATCATCCACGGTCACTCACCTCCTTTCAAAGAATACAAAAATCCGCCCCTATAAATAGGGACGGATTTTTCCGCGGTACCACCCAAATTGTCATAATGACCATCTTAGCCCTGATAACGGTAGGTACCGTTTGCTTTTACTAATTATCACGTTCAAAGCAACACTCACAGGTGTCTTTCCATTATGCGGTATCGCAATCTTCCCAGCAACCGATTGCTCTCTGTAGACCTTTGCATCATGTACTTTTCCTGATCATCACTTTTTATATTTACAGAGTATTCTATCTCTTCACTTTATAAAATGCAAGTAATTTTTAAATATATTTAAATTTTTCACATCCAGTTTTGTACAATCTCCTCTAAAGCCATTCCACGTGAGCCTTTTAATAATACGACATCCTTTTTTGTTATAACTTTTAAGACTTCCTCTGCTATTTTGGCTTTATTATCAAATGACTGTACTTTTCCTGTATGATAGTTCTTTCTTGCTTCTTCCACTACAGTTTCAGCTAACTCCCCATACGTAAATACATATTGAATGCTCTCTTCATTTAACATTTTACCAATTTCTCTATGATATGTTTCAGCTTTCTTCCCTAACTCCAACATATCCCCAATCACTATAATTTTTTTCTCATAGGCATTTAATTTCACTAACGTCTCAATTGCAGCCTTCATGGAAGAAGGACTAGCATTCCATGCATCGTTAATAATGGTGAAACCTGTTTTAGCAGTTAGAAACTGAAAACGCATATTAGTAATATTTATTTGCTGCATCGATTCTTGTATTTTTTCCGTAGAGACATTATAAAATCGTCCTACAGCTATTCCAATGATCGCATTTAAAATATTATGCTTTCCATGTAAAGGAACATCATACTGCACTTTTGTTGAACCATTTAATTTAAAGTGAACACCATATTCATCTAATTGTACATTATTGGGATACAAATCGTTTGTGTCTTTTTCACCAAACGATTTACATTTTATATCTAGCATATTATTATTTCGGGAAAGCAATGGCTCATCACCATTATATAAAAACAGTCCATCGTCTTTTAATCCTTCTACAATTTCCAATTTAGCCTTCGCAATCTCTTCTCCAGATCCAAGCGTTTCTAAATGAGACTGTCCAATCATTGTAATGATTGCTACATCTGGCTGTGCTATTCGTGATAGATTTCGAATTTGTCCTTTTTCACTCATTCCCATTTCAAGTATTAAAAACTCTGTATCTTGTTTCACTTCTAAAATCGTTAGTGGTAAACCAATTTGACTGTTTAAATTACCCTTCGTTTTATGCACTCTATAAGTTGAACTTAAAACGCCTCCTATTATATCTTTCACTGTTGTCTTTCCATTACTACCTGTAATACCGATTACTTTTACATTTATCTCTCTTCGATAAAATTGTGCCAATTGTTGCAAAGCAAACAAAGTGTCATCTACAAATATAATTGGAATCCCTTTTGGCGGAGTACCGTAAGACTTTTTCCATAAGGAAGCGATAGCTCCATTATCCATTGCCTCTTTCACATACTCATGCCCATCTTTCACCCTAATGATTGGAACGAATAAATTTCCTTCTTTAATGTTTTTGGAATCTATACAGACACCATGTATTTCTATATGATAAAACGATTCTTTTAGTCCTTCTCCATTTACTACTTCTTCAAGTTTTTTCAAATTCATTTGAATCAAAGTATCACCTTATTTCCATTTAATTACATATTATCTATTTTAATTACGCATATTAATAAAAATTTTACAGCGAGGTGTTTATATGAAAAAAGCGATTAGTTTCTTTCTTCTTTTGTTATGCCTAATTGTAGTAAATGAAACGTACGCCTATTCACCAAAATCTTTACCAATCTCCCAAAACTCTGATCAATGGCAAGTGAATATTGATGAACCCAAAAAAATAAGCAAAAATATGCTTCAAGCTAAAAAAGATGAATTTCAAACCTATCAATTTTCAGTAAAAAATGTTGGAAACAGTGAAGTATATAACGTACAAGTCGAAGTCTTTCGTAATGAACCAAATACGAAAACAAAACACGAACTCTTTTCACGAAAAGAAAGTCGTCTCGCAAGCGGGAAAACCGGATTTAAACATGCTAATTTCCCTGTTTCTACAAAAGCAAATGAGGTTGATGTAATCATTACTTGGCAAGAACACCCTTTCCGCTCCATGAGAAACGGTCAAAAAGTTGAGTCTAGAAAATTTAAAGAGCATTTTGTTTTTAAAGACGAGAAAAAATAAACGGATGCGGATAAATTCACATTATCATCCATATAGCTTATTTTACTAGTACCAGTACTTAAGCAAATGTAAAAAGTCGTGGCTTATAAAATGCCACGACTTTTTATATTAATTCGTACTAATTCCTCTCGCTGTCCAAATACGATCGATATCAGCAGCATGTTGTCCGCCATATAAAAGAGCATCCGCTTGCTTAATCGCTTTTGCACCATCACTGAATTTAGAGTTAGGTGTTAATGACCAATGTGATTGTAAAATAATTTTCGTTGCTACATCACGGCCAAAAGCTTGTGCCATTTCGTATTGGCCTTGTGCCCAAATTTCCCCATCATCGTGTACTTCATTCGTTATATCTCTTGGATACACTTTATTCGTATCTAATCGGCGTAAGCACGTTGGATCTGAACTAGAATAAGCAGTCGCATCCCATTCTCCAACACATGCTTTTCCATATCCTGTAGTCGATACTGCATCTTCATACGTAGCACCTAAGAAGTCGCCAAATCCTTCTCCCATCGCTCCGCCTTCTGCTGAACTACCAAAGCCAGGAACTTGGTTATCTTGAATCGAATGCCCGTATTCATGTGCGATAATACCAGCATCTTCTGCATCATCTACTCCGCCAGTACCGAAAGTTAAAGCTTTCGTTGACGGTGAATAGAATGAGTTATCAGCTGTCGTTCCATTCACATTTACTTTGATGGAACGATTATTAATATTTTTAAACCCTAGACTTTGAATGTAACGTTGCAATGTGTCGATATGATAATACGACATCACATCTTCAAAGCTATCATTTGCACGTGTATAGTTAAATTGTAAGTTTGTAGATTTCGTTTTTGCTTTTGAAGAAATCGTTACATACTCTCCAATTAAAAACCCTGTCCCATCTAAACCTTTTAACGTAACAGTTTTCAATTGATTCGTTAGTGCTGTTGAATCCGCATCATTATTATCTTTTACTCCTGTTTTACTACCACTAGATACGACCGGATTAGGTAAAAATACTTTTCCTGACCCTTCAGCTTTTCGGTTTATATCAACCTTTTTAATTAATTTTCCATTTTCTGCGTCAATAAATGTTTCCCATGCACCAAATGGATTATTAGAATGGACTACCACTTTATATACTGGACGAGCAATTCCCTCTTCAACAATATATCCGAATTCTTTCTCTGTAGGAGCCCATAAGTTTTGCTCACTTGCTTCTCCAACATACGCCATTGATTTTTGTATTGCATCTTTTTCACTAATTTTTGTCGTTACTTCCTTCACACCTTTGACCGATTGATAATCAGAAACAGCAAGTACTCCCTTTCCCTCTCCGTTAAGAGTAACTGTAATTTGTTTTGAAAATACAGGTGCACCATTCACAACTTGTTGGAACCTAACATATGAAGCTACTGACGTTTCTGTTGTAGAAATATATTGCAAGTCTGAAAGGTCTGTTTTCAATCCATACTGCGCAGCATTTTCTTTTAAATATTCAGTTGCTTTTTTCTGTGGCGAATAAGCCTCTAGCTTTACTTGCTGCTGTTTTTCCAATGCCGAAACCGTAGAAATTGTCCCCATTACTAACGGTACTGTCATTGCCATTGCCACCATTTTTTTATTAAACATAGAACCACTCCCCCTAATAAAGTAGCTCAACCTTATCCCATTACCACTAGGCAATCATTCCCCACAAAATGGGGGGATAAAAATTGAATCTACGAGTAATTCTCTCTAAACAATTCTATTACCTTTCCATTTAGGGTGAGTGAAATTTTCTCAATATTTATGTGTAAAGTAAAAACAATACTTTAGAAATAAATTTCTTAATTCATTCCTTACCCATGAAATTTTTCATATGACTGTGAAAAAAATAGGTTGTTTTTTACCTAACGGTAGGTTGAAAAAACCGATTATGAATGATACAATTTAAATAACCTTTTTTTAGGAGGATCGATTATGAGTAAAAGTGAAGAAACACTCTCTTCAATAATGGAAGCAAGTTATCGCCTTTTTGCAAAGTATGGTATTGCTAAAACAACTTATACGATGATTGCTGAGGAAGTTGGTATCGCAAAACCCTCTATATATTACTACTTTAAATCTAAAGATGCCTTAATTGAATGTATGTTTACTGAATTATGTAAAGCTATGCAGTTCTCTTTGTATTTTCATACGGAAGAGTTTACGAAAACAAATTTTATTGAAAAATGTATTGCAATTGGCCTTAAAATAATTGATGAACAGCGAAACGACCCTTATTTTAATCGTGTGTTGCAAGAATATGTATTACTATCTTCAAGAAACAATATGTACAAAGATCGATTACTTACTGTGCAAACAGAATATTTAAACGGCTTTGAAGTACTCCTAATAAAAGCAAATGAACTTCAATTAATTGAAAAAGAAAATCTAATTTCAAAAGCTCATATGTTAGCACTAGTGCTTGATAATATCGGGAATTTTATGATGATTGATGTAAATATAGATTATAAACAAATTTGGATTGAAGCTATAAATAGCATTTTTGAAAGAAGGGATTGAAGTGAATACAAAAAAGCGCATTATCGGCTTAGATTTTGCTAGAGCTTGGGCGATGTTTGGTATGTTACTTGTTAATTTCATGGTGATAACGGGTGCAGAAGGAAATGGTCCTCCATTTTTAATAACCTTCATGTCACTTTTTGAAGGTAGAGCTTCTGCCTTGTTTGTTATACTTGCAGGCATCGGTATAACTTTAATGACTAGGTCAGCTGTTGCTAGCAATGAAAAAATAAAAATTTCTAATAGCCGAAAGATCATATGGAAACGGTCACTATTCTTATTTATTTTAGGATTACTACTCTATATAATGGAGTGGACTGGGGATATATTACACTACTACGGTGTTTATCTTTTCGTCGCTGCATTCCTCATTACAGTACGTAAAAAACTATTACTTTTTCTTTCTATCATTATTTTATTAATCGCACAATATCTTCAGCTTACTTTCAATCCCTTCGAAGGCTGGGAAGGTCCAACTCCATTTATAAACTATGTAGACTTCTGGACAATACAAGGTTTTCTTCGCAATTTATTCTTTAATGGTTATCACCCTATTTTCCCTTGGTTTTCGTTCTTCTTAATCGGTATGATAATTGGCAGGCTAGATCTTCATAATAAAAAAATTAGAAAAGGATTACTCTTACTCGGTATTACAACCACAATACTGACAGAAATTTTATCAAAAGGGCTTACATACTTCTTTATTCCATACATCGGCAAAGAGGCAGCCACATTTTTGTTTAATACAGGACCCATCTTACCAAATGTATTATATATTTTATCTGCTACAGGATCCGCTATTGCTACATTAATCATTTGCCTCTATATTGCTGAAAAATATGAAATGAATTGGTTTGTTACTTCTATTATACAAACAGGCCAATTAACATTAACTCATTATGTAAGTCATGTATTTATCGGTATCGGGACATTAATTCTATTAAATAGAATGGAACATCAATCATTACTATTCGTTTTATTATTTGCTATTGCATTTTTCAGTTTCAGCATTTTAATTAGTGTTTTATGGAGAAAGAAATTTTCTAGAGGTCCTATCGAATGGATTATGAGGAAATTAGCCGGATAAATTCACATCATACAAAAAGGAAGTTGGAATCAATCCAACTTCCTTTTTCTTTAATGAGCTGCGCTTAATTTAATTCGGACTTTTGTCTCGCCTAAAGAAAGTTCATCATCTGCATTCGTTAAATGATCAAATGTAAATTGTTTAACGAGTAAGTTTTCTTCCAATAAATCTTTATGATTCGTTAACGTTCGCTGTAGTTCTTCCTCAGTATCAAGAATAACATCAACTCGTAAATTAACTGGTAAATTCAACTGCTTGCGATATTCTTGAACAGCGCGAATGAATTCACGCGCTACTCCTTCTTGTAACAATCCTTCCGTTACATTCGTATCTAACATAACTGTATATTTTCCGTTAGTTGTATTAGAGAATCCTGATTTCGCAAATTTCTCTACTAATACATCTTCAGCTGTTACAACTACTTCTTCTCCTGGTGCTACTTCGTAAACTGCTCTTTCCGTAGATACAAAGTTTTGCACTTCTTCTTGTGATAATTGTTTTAGCCAGCCATTTACTGCATTCACATTTTTTCCAAACTTCGGCCCAGCTGTTTTAAAATTCAACTTCAATTGATATGACGTGTATTTCGTTTCATCGAGTTCAACATGGAACGCCTTCACATTTAACTCATCCATAACGATATCACGATAAGATTCCCAATCCATATCATTTTCATTATGCTCAAGTAATACAAGTTCCGCTAACGGCTGTTTTACTTTTAAAGAATGCTGATTACGGTTACTTCTTCCAAGTTCAACAACTTGTAAAACTGCATCCATTTCTGCTTCTAATTTCGGCTGAAGTAGTGATTCATTTACAACTGGATAATCCTCTAAATGAACGCTACTTCCAGTTAAATTTAAATGAATATCTTCAGCGACAAACGGTGTAAATGGTGCAATCAATTTACTAATTGTCACAAGCACTTCATGAAGTGTCTCATACGCAGCTGCTTTTTCAGCATTCATACCAGATTCCCAGAAACGATTACGTGATCGCCTTACGTACCAGTTACTTACTTCATCTACAAGCGCCGCGATTTCACGAGCTGCATTCGTAAATTGATAATCATCAAGTGCTGTTCTTACTTTTTTCGTTGTGCTATGCAGCCTTGATAATACCCATTCATCCAATTTCGTCCGCTTTACATCATATGTTTCATTCGGTTTATACTCATCTAAATTTGCATATAAAACGTAGAAACTATACACATTGACTAATGTATCTATAAATTTAGATTTTGCTTCCAGTACTGTTCTTTCAGAAAAACGCTTCGCATTCCACGGAGCACTGTCAACGAGTAGCGCCCATCTTAAAGCATCTGCACCAAACTGATTTACTAAATCAACTGGATCTAGTGCATTCCCTTTACTTTTAGACATCTTCTGTCCTTCTTCATCTAGAACATGCCCTAGTGATAACACTCGTTTATAAGGCACTTTTCCTGTGTATAGTGCTGATACTGCTAATAAACTATAAAACCATCCGCGTGTTTGATCAATTCCTTCTGCAATAACATCCGCTGGAAACTGTTCTTCAAATAACTCTTTATTTTCAAATGGATAATGATATTGCGCAAACGGCATGGAACCACTATCAAACCAAACATCAATCACTTCTGGTGTACGATTCATTGTACTTCCGCATTTTTCGCAACAAACTTGCACTTCATCTACATACGGCTTATGCAATTCTAAATCTTCAGGTGTTTCTTTCGTACTATGCTTTCTTAAATCAGCAATGCTTTTCGGTGCGAATTGATGATCACAACTTTCACATTCCCATACATTTAATGGTGTTCCCCAATATCTATTTCGGCTAATGTTCCAGTCCACCATGTTTTCTAAAAACTTACCAAAGCGTCCATGTTTCATATGATCTGGATACCAAGTAACAGAATCGTTATTTTGTAAAAATGTATCCTTAATTGCAGTTGTTCGGATTAACCAACTCTCTCCTGCATAATAAAGGAGTGGTGAATCACAGCGCCAGCAATGTGGGTAGCTATGCTCATACTTTTCTTTATGATATAGTAAACCTTCCTTCGCTAAATAACGAACGATATCCACATCACAATCTTTTACAAATTTCCCTTTTAAAAATGGTACTGCTTCTGTATACTCACCTTTTTCATCTACAACATGTAAGAATGACAATCCTTCACTTTGAACGACTCTATAATCGTCCTCCCCATATGCTGGAGCAATATGAACGAGTCCTGTACCACTATCTGCCGTTACGAAATCTGCCGCGATAACGTGGTAGCCATTTGTAACTTCTTTCATTGGAAATGGTGCTGTATAAGATGTATTTACTAATTCTTCTCCTTTATGAACAGATAGTACTTCATAGTTTTCTTTTAATACATCTTGTACACGTTCTTTCGCAACAATGTATACATGACCTTCTTGTTTCGCTTTCACGTATTCCAAATTTGGATGTACAGCGAGCGCAACATTTGCCGGAAGTGTCCAAGGTGTTGTTGTCCAACCTAGGAAATATTCATTTTCACTATCTTTCACTTTAAATTTAACTGTTGCACTTAAATCTTTTACTGTTTTATACCCTTGTGCAACTTCGTGTGAACTAAGAGATGTTTGACAGCTTGGGCAATATGGAGAAACTCTGTGCCCTTTATACAATAGTCCTTTTTCATGAATCGTCCCTAAAATATGCCATACACTTTCGATATATGGATTCTCTAACGTAACGTATGGATCATCCATATCTACCCAATAACCGATGCTTTCAGTGAATTCACGCCACTGCTTCTCATATGTGAATATACTCTCTTTACACTTTTGAATAAACGGTTCAATGCCATACTCTTCGATTTCATGTTTACCTGAAATACCGAGTTGTTTCTCAACACCTAATTCTACAGGTAAACCGTGTGTATCCCATCCCGCTTTTCTTAAAACTTTATAACCAGCCATCGTTTTATATCTTGCTACTACATCTTTAATTGTCCGTCCAAGTGCATGCCCGACGTGTGGTAAACCGTTCGCCGTTGGTGGTCCTTCATAAAATACGAAAGACTGTGCGCCTTCTCGATTCTGAATTGATTGCTCGAAAATACTTTGCTCGTTCCACTGCTTACGAATACGTGTTTCTCTCCCTACAGCTGACTCTTTTACATCTACTTTTTTCATGTACAATCACTCCTTTGAATTTTTTAAAAAAGCACACAAAAAACCCGTCCCTATAAAGTAGGGACGGGCTTACCCGCGATACCACCCTAATTCTATTAGCTCTTCACTAATAGCACTTAGCAACGTACTATCATACGTGTTCTTTGTAACGGTAGACACCCGTCCGGGCTTACTTATTTCAGCCTCGGCTCCTCGGAGATGATTTTCAAATAACGTCTGCACACCGGTTTTCAGCAACATACCGGCTCTCTGGGGAACAGTTCATTATTTTACTCTTTCTCGTCTTCAGATTTGTATACTTTGTTAAAAGCTATTCTATGCCATTGGGCAATGAATTGTCAACTAATTCGAAATATATTTTTATTTATACCCTTTTTCGCTTTTCTTATACAATTACTTTTCAAATTCTCGCAATGCTGCTAAATTTTCTTTATCCTCGATAAGTTCAGCAAAAAATCCCGACTCATCCTCACGAAGGACAATTTCAAGTTCTTCCTTCGCCTCTTCATTTCTGTTTAACCGCGCTAAATAACAAGCACGATCATATCTTGCTAACAAATCACTCGCATCAATTATTAATACTTCATTTGTTATTTTTTCTGCCTTTAGTGTTTGGCCGGAACCATGATATGAAGATGCTAAAGAAAGAAGAATTGCTGTTTCATTTGGATGATGTATAGAAGCATTTTCTAACACATGAATTGCCTCTTCAAACCTTTCTTGACTTTGATATATTTCTCCTAAAGCAAGGAACGCTCTACTTACAAACGGTGTTTGCTCCGTTAATTGTAAGGTAATCTTCTCTGCTTTTCTTTCTTCACCTATTTTAAAGAATACTTGTGCTTGTAAAAGAAGTGTATCATAATCATCTGGTAACTCTCGAACCATCTGCTTCGTTAATTCCGAAGCATCCCGTAACATATCTTCTTCCTCACACGCTATGAAAAGATTTACAAGTTGCTTCGCTACATCATAATCCCATTTACTTTCTAACGATGTTTGCAATACGTCTATCGCCTCTTTATACATCGTCACATTCTCGTAAAATAGTGCAAATCGCTGCGCTGCCATACTATTTTTCGGATTTAACTTTAACGAAAGTTCATATAAATCAATGATTGTAGTAATAATCGAAATTTCTTTTGCACGGTTTTTCATATGATAAAAAGCTCTCGTAATTATGGATTTCTTCGGCTGTTCCTTTTGTTGACGTTCAATCCATCTTTCCGTAACTGCAGATGCAGCATACATAAATGCCATACTTCTTTCTGCCTTTTTCACTTTTAATGTATGAAGAAAATCTCGTATGTTAGACAATTTCTTATGTTGCTCTATCGCTTTTACATATACATCAAATATACGTTCATTATTTACATCTTTTTGTATCACTTTCATTGCAATTTCAATTGCTTTTGCATTTCTTTTTTTCACTAACACTTTTGCATAATGATTTAGAACTTCTGTATGCTCACCATCTAATTGTAGCGCCTCTTCAATCCATGCCTGTTCTTTATCTATTTCATCCATTGCTCCATACACATATGCGATCGCATCTAATCGCCATATTTCAGGTACTTCGTCCGCTAATTGTTCTAGTTCAGTCAACAATTCTTCCTGAAGATTCATTTCTACTGAAATCTGTGCCAAATATTCCATATTAATATGCAACGGCTCTTCTTTCATCGCCTGAACCATATGACTTTGTTCTTTAGAACGGTTTTCTTCTTTTTCGTATATTTCCGCAAGCTGTAAATGTACACCGACGAAATTCCCATCAAGCTCTAAACAAGTTTCATACGCTTGCTTTGCTTCTGTCAATTGCCCTAATGCCATAAGTGTTTCACCAATTCGGTAATAAGGTAATGCCGTTTCCTTTTGTTCTATTGCCTTATTATATCTTTTCATTGCTTGTCCGTACTGTCCAATAGATTCATATAAAATACCTGTATAACAACCGTATTCACTTACTTCATTTCTTTCTTTGTGTAAAGTTCTTAAGAATGCTATACCTCTTTGTACAAATACCGTTCCTTTAATTCGGTTCACATATTCATCTAACGCACTTGCTACATTGTATTCACTCTGCTTTATACCACTCTCTAACTTAGACAATGCTACTTTAAACCCTTCTTCATTTCCACCAAGTTCAACCTCAGCATCCCATAAAACCATTCCCGCATTCATAAGAAAATCTTGGCTCTTTTCAATTTGTTTTTCAATACCGAGAATATATTCTTTTGCTTCCTTGTATTGTTCTTTCGCCATATAAACTTGCGTAAGTCCGAAGTGAGAATAAACGTCATCATGATTTTCTTCTAAAGCACGCTTATACAATGTTTCTGCTTCTTCCAGACTATCATTTTGAAAATGATAGTCACCCAATTTTACGTATAGAGGTGCTTTATCGTCACAATTCTCAATACCCTTTAATAAAATTTCTTTCGTACTTTCCTCATCCTCCAAATCAGATTCGTATATTTCCGAAAGTTTCGTATAAATGTAAGATGCATTACTATCCAAATGAATCGCTATTTTAAGCCCTTTTACCGCTAAATATAATTTCCCTAAATGATGCGCACATCTCGCTCGCTCATACCATACATGTGCCTCATTTTTATACTCTCTTAACAAATCATTAAAGATTTCATACGCTTCTTCATATCTTTCTAAATCTATCAATATTAACCCGTGATTCGTTAAAGTGAATCTTTCAGGACTACGCTCTAAAGCTACTTGAGAAAACTGCAACGCCTTTTCCAATTGATCGATATACATATATGATAAAGCGAGAAAACTCCAAGCAATCGGCTGATCTGCGTCTAATTGTAAGGAGTAACGAAAACTGGAAATCGCCTCTATATAACTTTCCTGTTCAAAAGCATATCTTCCGTTTATTAAATGATATAAAGCACGATTATTTTTCTTCTCAACACTCGCGAGCATTTGCCCAGCTTTTTCTAATTCTTGAAGGCGAATAAAACACTGCGCACCATGCAATTTAACAAAATCTGAGTTCGGAAACCTCTCCGTTAACTTTTCAATACAAGATAAAATAAACTCGTTATCTACTTCCACATCTAAATGCTTAACCGTATATAGCCACGTATTCGGATTATCACTCGTCTCTTTTAAAAATTGTATTAAGTTATGAATCCCCTCTTTATCATGTTCATCTAAATGATCCGTAAGAGAAAAAACAGATTTAAAATAATGATTCTCTTCTTCATTTAAAAATGATAGTTTTTCCTTCTTTTCTTTCGGAACAAACGTAATCGCTAAACAGCCTGTATAACGATATTTTTCTTGTAGCTTACTATATTCCACAATAACTGGTTCTATAAAGTTCGGGTCTTGAACATAAAAAGCTTGTAACGTATCATCATATCCAGATAATACTTGCACATGTGAAGCATGCTCAATGTCTATACTTAATAAAACAGGAATCCCTTCATCCAGTAGTCTCTTATAATTTTCCTCATTCCCTTTAAAATAACGATATTCATAACCTAATTCTTCTAAATAAGAAACAGTATCTGAAAACTTCGATCCTGTCATATCAAAAATAAACTCTGCTATTTCATCTTGCGTACGTTTTTCTCCCCATAACTGCAACATCATTTCTAAACTTGTCGGAACACAGTAATTATCCTTTTGTACAATTGGAACTATCGGTAAATGAACCTTTTTTCCATCTGGATTTTTTTCTAAATTATGATATAAAGACTCTTTTAAACTTTTTTCTTCTTTTAATAACTGTTGTAAATCTATAAGTTTATTCATTTTGTAAAGTGCTTCTGCATGTAAATGTACAAAATAAGTTTTATACGCATGATAAGGAAGCTGATTGTTTATGTTATCTATTACCGCTAACATCTCCTCATACTTCTCTAAATCTAATAAATATTTTACCTTTTCAAAATGAAAATATGGTACTTGCGGGAACTTTACAATTGCATCATCGATTAGCTGTAATGCACGTTTTTGTTCTCCTTGATTCGCATATAACTGTGATAATAAATAGGTCGATAACTCTTCACAATCTTTATGCTGCATGCCAGCTATAAATTGTTCTTCTGCTTTCTCCCATTCACCTGTATGCATATAGACGTAGCCCCATTTATCAAATACGGCACGTGCACTGTACTCCTCTGCCTTTTGCATATAGATTAGTGCTTCTTCATTTCGTTTCATTTCCAACAGACATCGTACTAACGTAAAATACGTTTTCGCTAAAAGATCAGCTTCTATTTCTTCTTTATTTACCTCTTCTAATGATTCTTTTAACAACTGTTCTACTTCAAGTATTTTCCGCTCATCAATTAACTCATCACAATATAAAGAGAGCGTTCTCATATTTGGGAATTTTTTGTAGGCGTAGCGAATGAGGAATGAACTGTATTGGTGCATAAGCCCTTCATCAGTAAGGCGAATTAATATATCAAACTCCTCATGTGAAGAAATATTAGCAAGCCACTTTTTCACATAAGATAAAGTATTCGTTTCTTTTATATATGAAATTTCTTTATTTATTTCCTGTAATCCATCTACAAATCTCTTGTCTTTCAAACAAGCATCTAACTGCTTAAAATCTAGCATGTATTCACCTCGAATATTTATTTGTACTGCTACTTGCTTAGATTCTACACATCATATAGTATGTATTCAACTAAAATCTCCTATAATGGATAGTATTATTTAATATTATTCGAATTTATAACAAAATATAGTAAAAATGATTGTTTTTCTCCATATTTTATTTAATTATATGGAATAACGTAACATGTGGATCTTATCTTTCGAAAGTTAAAATCAGTACATGAAATTATATCGGCGATAATTCAAATATATCAGCGATTTCCAAAATAAACGATATCCCTCGAAATATCGCTACCTTTTAACATACTTTGTCACCAAATGTAATTTTCATATTCGGAGCGTATACTAAAGAGGAATGTAAATGAAATGCTTTAAAAAATCGTAGTTCAGCTTCATATTGAGCTAACGCATCCTCATATGTTAACCCTCTAACCATTAAACGTTCTATAAATTGCTGTTTATCTCCTGGATTGCCCGCTATCCCCTCTTCTTTTAATGAATGATACAAATCGTTTTTATCATTGTGATGTATATTAGAGTCTAAAAAGTTCACTTTATCGCTCACTCTACACTCAATATTTTTCACACCTAATTCACTTAAATACATCGGTATTTTCATACCAATATTTCCATCTTGTCCACTTCTCTGCGTGTCACTTTCAAATAACTTCTGCAAAACGCCTAACCTAATAATTTCCGATTGGTTCTCTCCATCTAAAGAGTATGAAGACATATTTGATATCCAATGTGGTTCAAAACAGATTATTTTACCACCATCCTTAATTGACTGTATCATCTTTTCTAGCATCATTTTTGGTGAACTCATATGTAACAAAAAAGCATGACAGATTGCTATATCGTATTTATCGTTCAATTCAATTTCTGTAGCATCTCCTTCAAGAAATTCTGAATCATACGGAAGGAAACGAAACAACTCTCTCGCTTCAGTTAGTAATGTTTCTCCACTATCAATGCCTGTATACTTTGACCCTTCTGGAAGTAAAGGCATTAATATTAAGCCTAAATAACCATATCCACAACCATAATCAACGATATGTACTGGCTTAGTAACCTTCCACACAGTATTTATTAAAAAGCTTACATAATCATCATTGTAATATAGATCTCTCGTGTTTTTTAAATATGTTAATTTACTATTCCAATCGTACGTTTCCAAGTTTAACGCCTCCTTTTATATACAAAACTAAAGTTCTCTATACAATAGCCGTATTCCTACACCATTCTTAAAATTTCAAAGCAAAAAAGCTAGTGTATTTTTAAAGATACGCTAGCTTTTGATTTAGAAGAAAGGTAGATGATTAGAAGTTTAATTAGTACAATCACAATCTAAACAATCCGTACAGTCTACATCGCCACAATCTGATTTTCTCTTTCTTTTGTTTCTTTTAAGATAATAATACAGTAGCCCAATCAGTAGTGCGCAAATAACAAAAGCTATTATTGCTTCTGTATACTTGTTTTGAATTATAAAACCTATTCCACTTCCGCCTGAAATAAAAATTAGGATTAAGTAAACCCAGAACATTTATGTAAATACCTCCATTAATATATGCTTTAAGAAAGAATCCATATAATGCTAGATGAAATGAGTAATCCCATACCGCTTAATACACCGGTAGTTACTCTTAGCAAATTTGTGCTGCTTCTCCATTTCCACTTTTGGGTGAATCCATCAATAAGTAACGGAATTTGAGCAGAAAAGGATAGTATGATTGCTATAAGAAATGAAGGTGTCATATAAAAATAAATTGGAAACAGTAAAATACCGATAAGCATGCCTGTACAACGCGCACATAAAGGTATGTACTTTTGTAGTTTAAGGAAACTTCTTTCTAATCTTCTATGACAAGGAATTTGTAAAATAAAAGTTCGGATCAATATGAATCACCCTCTCTAAAAAGATTTTAATTGATTTTGCAAAAGAATTATATATCCAAATAAAAAAACAAACCAGGTTCATACCAAAACCGGTTTGCCAGTTTACT
The DNA here is from genome assembly GCF_040459695.1 of Bacillus cereus group sp. RP37. Taxonomy (NCBI): domain Bacteria; kingdom Bacillati; phylum Bacillota; class Bacilli; order Caryophanales; family Bacillaceae; genus Bacillus; species Bacillus cereus group sp. RP37. The sequence continues at coordinate 3,284,441 of NZ_JARVHP010000001.1, forward strand.
ACTATTTTACATCTCCTCAGGAGCATCCACCCCAAGTAAACGTAACCCCTCTTTTAATACAACTGTCACAGCATACACTAATGCAAGTCTGCTGTCTTTCTCTTCACTCTCTTCCAATATACGTACATTTCTGTAATATTTATTGAACGATTGTGCTACATCTAATACGTATTTTGAAATAATAGATGGCTCATTTTTGTTGAAGGCCGCTTCAATTACTTGTGGGAATTTATTAAGTAATTTTACAACGCTCCAGCTATAATCATCTTTCAATGCAAACGTACACGTTTCAAATTCTACACTTTCTTTTCTTAAAATAGAGCAAGCACGTGCATGTGTGTACTGTACATACGGCCCTGTTTCACCTTCAAATTTCAGCATGTTTTCTAATGAGAATTCAATATTATGCATACGCTCATTTTTTAAATCGTGGAAGATAACTGCCCCTACACCAACTTGCTTTGCTACATCTTCTTTTTGTTTTAAGTTTGGATTTTTCTCTTCAATATTTTGTTTTGCAAGTTCGATTGCTTCCTCAAGTACTTCTTCGAGTAAAATAACTTTTCCTTTACGGGTCGACATTTTCTTACCATCTTTTAAAATGAACCCAAACGGTACATGTTCCATGCCGTCAACCCAAGTGTAGCCAAGCTTTTTTAATACAGTGAAAAATTGATTGAAGTGTAAACTTTGTTCTGGGCCAACTACATATAACGCTTTATCAAACCCAAATGTATTTTGACGATATAACGCTGCCGTTAAGTCACGCGTTGCGTAAATCGTCGCACCATCTGATTTTCTAATTAAGCAAGGCGGCATTCCCTCTTCTTCTAAATTAACGACTAACGCGCCTTCTGACTCTTCAAGCAAATCATGTTCTTCTAAAATTTCAATAAAATCTTCCATTAAATTATTATAAAAAGCTTCTCCTTGAAAATTAGTAAATTCAACACCAAGAAGTTCATAAATACGAGAAAATTCTTTTAAGGATTCGTGACGGAACCAATTCCAAAGCTCAACTGCCTCTTCATCACCTTCTTCTAATTTCTTAAACCAAGCGCGCCCTTCTGATTCTAGTTCTTCGTCGTCTTTTACCTCTTCATGGAATTGAACATATAACTTAAATAATTCACGGATTGGATCCTCTTTAACTACTGCTTCATTTCCCCATTTTTTATAAGCAGTAATTAACTTTCCAAACTGTGTTCCCCAATCCCCAATATAATTAATTCCTACAACTTCATAGCCGCATTTTTCAGCGATATGTTTCAGTGAATTTCCAATCATTGTAGAACGTAAATGCCCCATTGAAAAAGGCTTCGCGATATTAGGAGAGGAATAATCGATAACTACAGTCTTTTCACATCCTAAGTGATTTTGACCGTACTCTTCTTTCTCCGCTAAAATCGTTTTTAATACTGCATCACTTACAGTTTCACGATTAAAAAATACATTTACGTAAGGACCAACAGCCTCTACTTTCGTAAAAAATGGATCACTTAATTTCTCCGCAACTTCCTTTGCGATAATAGCTGGTGATTTTTTATATTGCTTCGCAAGTGAAAAACATGGAAACGCTGCATCTCCGAATTCATCTTGTTTCGGTGTTTCAATTAAATCTAAAATTTGTTTTTGCGTTAATCCATTCGTGAAAATATTGAATAAACTTTCCGCAAACTGCGTTTTGTAATCCATATTACAACCTCCTTATTTTTTAAAACACAAAAAACTCGTCTCTAAAAAAGAGACGAGTTTTAACCCGTGGTACCACCCTTGTTGTTCATTACGAACCACTTTCCCGTTTATAACGAGGACAGGGGGCCTCGGCTTACTCTACTATTCATTCAAGAAGCATCTCCGAAGTGCGCTTCATCTTTTTCTTCCGCACTAGGCTCACACCATCCCTAGCTCGCTTTCCTTCTAAAAAAGACTACTCTCTTCATCACAGATAGTATATTTAATTAATTATTGCTTATTATACATCTTTTCAAACAATTAGCAAGGGTCAATTACACCAAAGTGAAACTTCGCACTTTTTCTTTTGTATACGTGAAAATTGTGTTTTTCAAATCTAGAACTACGGAAATGATCTTTCAAAACGACACGCTTTCTCGCCACACGCTTCGCTTCCGCAATTGTTTCGTCAGTAATATCATGATACAAAGCGAAGTGTTTTAATCCTTTTATTCCATCTGATTCTATAACAGTTTCTTCAAACATTGGATCAAGGTACACGACATCATAACTATTATCTTCACATTGTTTTAAAAATGAGTAATGCTCCGTTTGCTTTACATTGATTCGTTGCATTGCTTCATCAATTTCAGAAACGGATGAAGACCATGTTTTCAAACCATTTCCCATGATGTAAGCCATATATTCATTGCCTTCAAGTCCTGTTACTTTTCCACTTTCACCAACAATATAACTAGCTACAATACTATCTGATGCCATACCGAGCGTACAATCTAGCACTGTCATTCCGCTCTCTAATTTAGCAGCTTGTACAAATGGATCGTGTTCTCCTCGCATTAACCTTTTCACACGAAACATCGCTGAGTTTGGATGAAAGAAAAACGACTCTTCCGTTCCTTTTGGATAAATGGCTAATCGGTTTTTGCCTACGACAAGTACATCTTGTTCATACTGCTCATGCAGTTTTTGTACTGGAATTTCATTACGTTTAACGAAAGAACGATTTAATTCTGCTGCTACCTTATTTGCATAATCTGTCATTTCTTTGCTGGTTCTTCCTGCTGTTGTTACGATCATTGTTTCACCTCTATATAAAGAAAAGAGGGAGATATACTCTCCCCCTTCTTTAGCAATTCTTTTCGAAAGCTTGTTCTAAGTTCGTAATAATTTCGTCCATAGTTGCACCTTCAATTTCATGACGGTGAATGAAGTGAACAACTTCTTTTCCTTTTAATAATGCCATAGATGGTGAAGATGGAGGAATTTCTCCGAAGTATTCACGCATTTTTGCAGTCGCATCTTTATCTTGACCTGCGAATACAGTTACAAGATGATCAGGTTGTTTTTCAGCACGAACAACTGCTTGACCTGCTGAAGGACGTGCTAAACCAGCTGCACAACCACAAACCGAGTTTACAACTACTAAAGTTGTACCTGATGCGTTTTCCATAAATTCTGTTACAGCTTCTTCTGTAGTTAACTCTTCAAACCCAGAACGCACTAATTCTTGACGCATTGGGATTACCATTTGACGCATGTATTCTTCATAAGCATTTGACATCTTGTAATCTCTCCTTCAACTTTCATTCCAAATTCATCATATCACGCTCTATTAATAGGTGCAAAAGAAAGATAACGATGATTTCATTTTTTTGTAGGGATTTCACATACCCCTTCACGGCAATGTCCAACTGGAACAAGTTTTCTATTGTTAGCGATATAATCGTATACTTTACTTCCAAATCCAAGTACAATAGATAGCTTTATAAAAGGAACGGCAAACCAATAAGATGGAACGGTCTTTGCTAATACATGTATGCTATGAATTCCGTCATACCATTTATTATTTTTTAAAATATACAACCTTTGTTCCATCTTCCTTTGTAGTTCTTGAGAAAGTTCATACTTCTCAACTACATCTTCATCTCGAAATGAAACAAAGTTCATCTTACCCTTTTTATCTAATTTTTTCGTACGTTCTGCAACCGCCGTACACATCGGACACCAACTATCATAGAAAACAATCATACATTATTCCCCTTTACGAGACTCCGTCATTTGTTTCCATACAGAACCTTTTGCTTCTTCTCCGCCCTCAATACGCTCTAATGCTAGACGAGCTTGCATTGCTACTTCAAACTCTGGATCATCTTGCGCTGCTTTTAATGCCGGAATCGCACTTTCATCTCCAAGTTCAAATAAGAACATCGCTGCACGCCAGCGTACTAATTTACTTGAATCTTTCAGAGATTTAATCATAACGAACATCGCTGCTGGATCACCTACGTCTGATAAGCAATCGCCCGCTGTACGGCGAACACTTACTGAACGATCTAATAACGCTTTATATAATAACGGCAATACTCCATCACCTTTTACCATACCTAAATACGCTGTTGCTAAACGGCGGATCGAAACTTTTTCATCATCTAACGCCATCTTCAACACTGGCATATCTTCTTCAGTAGGATCCATTTGTTCTAATGCCGCAAAACGGTTTTTCCAGTCAGCATCTTTCATCATCTCTTCTGTTACTTTATATGGCTCACGCTTTTGAATCGTTACTTCAACAGCACCTGCCTGGTTTAATAATTCTTTAACTGTTTCATTTACACGTTCTTCTGAATAAGCAGCAACAATCTCTTCTACTACTTCTTTCCCGATTTCTTCAAAATTACCGTAACGTGTACTTTGTTCCACCCATTTACGTTCTTTTACAACGTTTGGTGCAGACATTTGTACTTTCATAATTGATTCTTTAAAACGATCTGGTAAACCAACACGTTCTTCCGATGTTCCATCTGTTAACTTCACTTGCATTGGAATTGTAAAGAACATTTGAACAAACACTTTCACTTCTCCAAAATGAGCAAGTTGTTGTTCTTCACTTTCTTCCACTACTTCTTCGCCGAAAACAGCACGAACTTGTTGTAATAAAACTTTCCAGTCATACTTTGCATTTCGCTCCACCGCTAAAAAGTCGGCTACATGATATACACCTTTTATGCCTTCAATTTTCAAAATTTCTTGCACTTGCATTGGTGCTTGCTCTTTATTTTCATTTGTATAATTATTACGCGCTCCTGATGGTAATACTTCATTCAAAATAACTTTCATTGTATTTGGACTTGGCGTCGGTTCAATTGCTTTAATCTTCACGTAAAAAACTCTCCTTTATTGCATGTTCTTAGGTGTATTGTAACATGTTCCACCTTTCTAAACCTACTCGGATGCTTTATTTTGCTGATTTCTTTCCATCCTCACACTTTATCTTTCAACCTAATTGCCCAAAACCCATTGTTTAAAGTCCCCTCTTATTACGATGCGCCCTCCCGCCTTCTCTCCAAAAATGTAATGCTCTCAATTACAACTTCCGTTTTATATATTCTCTTACCTTGTTCATCCTCGTAATTACTCGTATGAATACGCCCGGTAATTCCAACAAGAGACCCCTTCGTACAATATTCAGTTACATTCTCAGCCGCTCTTCGCCAAACGACACAATTAATAAAATCTACTTGTTGCTCACCTAAACTATTTCGAAAACCTCTATTCACCGCAACACATACTCGTGCATAAGCGACGCCTTGCTTTGTGTAGTATAATTCTGGCTCCTTTGTCAATCTACCGATTAATACAACTCGATTCATCATAAGTTATACCACCTCACATATTTTTCTTCATTGTAAAGAAAAAGGTTTGAAGGGTAAAAAACGTAAAATAATATATTTTAAAGTGAAAAATATTATTTTATATCTTATAAAAACAAAAAAGAAACCTTACATATTTTAAACATGTAAGGTTTCAAAATTTATACTTCACTACATGATATGTAATATCCACCGCGAGCCATCTTTATTTCAACGCGGTACATTACATTTTCTAAGTAAAAAGTAATCGGTTTAACTTTACTCTCAAATTTTAGTTTTTCATTACATTCAGCCGCATATCCTTCTATTGCTGAAGTAATAACTTCTGCTGACGGATATGTTAAAGCTTCATCTAGTTCTATGAAAAAACTTTTAGAAAATAGTTTTTTCATAATCCCTTTCTTCTCTTTCATCATATGCCATCCCCTTCAATTCAAACTATCACCATCCATATTATACCATACCCTCAATTTATCCCGCATTAACGGGCAGTAAGAGCCCCACTGATCAAAATCTTTGAAAATAAAAAAATCCTGCATTTTTCATGCAGGATTTTTTTATTAGTCATTTTTCGTAAAGTAAGAAACAAAACGAAGAATTTCTAAGTATAACCAAACTAATGTAAGCATTAGTCCCATCGCAGTGTACCACTCCATATATTTCGGAGCTTGACTACGTACACCATTTTCGATTAAATCGAAATCTAGTAATAAGTTTAATGCAGCAACTACAATAACAACTGCACTAATAATAATACCGATTGTACCGCCTTGGTGAATGTATGGAACAGTCACACCAAACATGTTTAATAGAAATACGACTAAATACATAACCATAATTCCAAGTGTTGCTGCCATCACGCCTGTACGGAATTTATCCGTTACCTTTACTACGCGTGTTGCATATAACACTAACATTGCAAATAGAATTGAGATTGTTAGTAATACAGCATTTAAAACGATAGAATCGCCAAATTTCATTGTATAAACCGCTGAAATACTACCTAATACAACCCCTTCTACCGCTGCATAGATTGGTGCACCAAAAGGTGAAATACGCGGGAAGAACATAGACGCAAATGCGATGATTGCCGCAACGATTAAAGCACCAATTAATACAGGCATCTTCATCGTCCCCTGCATCATTTGTATGTATGAATAGACAGACGTTGCAAGTAGCAAGATAAGCATAATAAACGTTTTGCCTACTGTTCCGCCAATCGTCATCGTAGAAGCGCTTGCTCCCTCTTTACGGAATGCCTCTTTTTTCAACATTGGATTAGATGTTCTCATTTTTTCCCTCCTAAAATAGGTTCTACCAATAGTGTAAAGTTTTTCTCTTTACTTTTCAATATATGCAGCTTGTTTTTATTTTAATCCTTCAACGATGTCTGATAGTTCACTCCATCTTTCCATCGTTTTTTCTAGCTCTTCTTCTGTTTTCTGCTGTGCTTCAGATAATTCTTGTGCCTTTGTGAAGTCAGATCCAACTTTCGCAAGTTCTTCTCCAATTGACTCAATTTTCTCTTCTAGTTCGGCAATTGTATCTTCAATTGTTTCCCATTCACGCTGCTCATTGTATGAAAGTTTACGTTTACGTTGTTGTTTCGGAGCTTCTTCTACCACTTTTTTCTCTTTCTGCACTTCCGCTTTCTCAATAAGTTCTCTCGTTTTTTCCATTTCTAAATAATCCGTATAACTACCTAGAAATTCGCGCACTTCTCCTTCTCCTGCAAAGATGAACAACTCATCTACTACTTTATCTAAGAAGTAACGATCATGCGATACAGTTAAAACGACACCTGGAAAATCTTCTAAATAATCTTCTAACACTGTTAATGTTTGTGTATCTAAATCATTCGTAGGCTCATCCAGTAATAGTACGTTCGGTTCTCCCATTAATATACGTAATAAGTATAAACGTCTTCTCTCGCCACCAGATAGTTTACCAAGCGGTGTGCCATGTGAATGCGTCGGGAATAAGAAACGTTCTAGCATTTGAGATGCACCAATTACTTTTCCGTCTGTCGTATGAATAACTTCTGCAATCTCTTTAATGTATTCAATCATACGCTGATTTAAATTCATCTCTTCATTTTCTTGCGTATAATAAGCAACTTTTACAGTTTGTCCTACTTCAACTTCACCACTATCAGGAGCTAACTTGCCTGCAAGCATATTTAATAGAGAAGATTTCCCGCTTCCATTTGCCCCAATAATTCCGATACGATCGCCTGGTTTCACAATATGATTAAAATTATGTAGTACCGTCTTATCGCCAAATTTTTTCGTTACATCTTTTAACTCAAGTACTTTCTTTCCTAGACGACTTCCACTTAGTGCAATATCAACTGACTGTTTTGCAGCTGGGCCTTCTTGTCCCTTAAGCTCATCAAAACGCTGAATACGCGCCTTTTGTTTCGTAGAACGGGCTTTTGCACCACGGCGGATCCACGCTAGTTCACGACGATATAAGTTTTGACGTTTTGATTCTTGCGCAATTTCTTGCTCCTCACGCAAAGCTTTCGCTTCTAAAAACGTGCTATAGTTTCCTTCATAACTATATAGCTTTCCATTATCTAATTCGAAAATACGATTCGTTACACGATCTAAGAAATAACGATCATGGGTTACAAGTAATACAGCACCTGTATATCTTGCTAAATATTCTTCTAACCATTCCACTGTCTCATGGTCCAGATGGTTCGTAGGCTCGTCTAAAATTAATAGATCAGGTGTTTCAATAAAACATTGTGCCATTGCGATACGTTTTTTCTGTCCACCAGATAAATTCCCAACAATTGCAGTGAAATCTGTAATTCCTAATTTCGTTAATAACGATTTTGCATTCGCATTTGCTTCCCATGCACTCATCGCATCCATACGTTGCTGCACTGCAAATAATTGTTCCTGTACTTTTTCATTACTTGGATCTTTTTCGATATTTAATAACGATTGTTCATAATCACGAAGAAGACGAATTAAAGGTGTATCACCATGGAACACTTGCTCTAATACAGTAAGCTTTTCATCAAACTCTGGTTGCTGTGATAAATAACTAATTGTATACCCACGTGAATGCGTCATATCACCTGTATCAGGAATTTCTAACCCTGCAATAATTTTTAATAATGTCGATTTACCAGTACCGTTTACACCAATAATTCCGACACGTTGTCCTTCTGTAATACTACATGATAATCCATCAAATAACGGTTTTTCTCCGTATGATTTCGATAAGTTTTCCACAGTTAACATTTTCATATTTGTGCATTCCACTCTTTCATAAATTGTTCAATAAACTGTTCCATATAACGATGACGAACTTCAGCCTCTTGTTTTGCTGCGTTCGTGTTCATTAAGTCTTTTAGTTTCAAAAGTTTTTCATAAAAATGATTTAAAGATGGATCGTTATTTTTTCTATATTCATCTTTCGTCATCACTTCACGCGGAGGAATAGTTGGATCATACATTAATCTCCCTTTTGCTCCACCATACGCAAATGTGCGAGCTATTCCAATTGCTCCAAGAGCATCTAAGCGATCCGCATCTTGAACAATCTCCCCTTCAAGTGACTTCACTTTGCCACCATGACCACCCTTATAAGACATGTTGGCGATGATATGAAGAACATGTTTGCTTTCCTCTTCTTCCACATGTAACTCTTCTAACCAATCAGAAACTTTTTTCATTCCTGCTTCTTCACTCTCATTTAGCTTCTCATCTGCCACATCGTGAAGTAATGCTGCCATTTCAATTATAAAACGATTTCCCCCTTCTTGCTCGGATAAAGAAATCGCCAGTTTATGTACGCGCTCAATATGATACCAATCATGCCCACTCGCATCTTTTTCTAAAATATGTTTTACAAAAGTAATTGTTTTTTGAATCTTTTCTTGTTTTGTCATTTTATCTTCACCCAGTTACTTATTGTAACACGCCCGCATTTTTTCATCACATATTTTCTTGTCCGCCCATACACTAGGTGGTAGGCATCATCATGAAGGAGGAATAAGTATGTTCTATAATAATCAACCGCCCTACCCACAACAACCATTTTACCCTCAGGAACAAGAACAAAGGTATACAGAACAATATGAAGAACAAGAGCAACAATATGAACAAAATCCATACGCAACACCGCAATACCAAGAAGGTGATTATCCACAAAATCCATATGCAGCGCCGCAAAATCAGGGACAACAATATCAACATAATCCATATGTAGCACCACAAAATCAAGAACAACAATACCAACAAAACCCATACCCAACTCAGCCACAACAACCGCAATATCAACAACAAATGTATCAACCAAACTACGACGCACGTGTCTCACCACCTAAACCACCAACAATTGATCCAACGCAACCTCAAATTTTACCTCCTGGACCAACATTCGATATTACACAACCACAAATCTTACCACCTGGACCAATTACAGAACCGACACAACAACAAATTCAACAAGTTGTCGGTACACAGTTTTTACCTTTAAAGAAACCTGTACTAGATTTCGTAAAACCTTGGGTAGATTACGGTTTAAATGAGGCAAAACACACATCACACAAACACGCTTTAACAGAAGTTGCTGCAATTATGTTTTTAGTTGGGAAAGGATTCAACCCGACGATTGCACATTATATTGTAGAATCTTGGGAGAAGAATGAGCAGTTTTAGGGTTGTTCGTTTTATATTATATAAAACTATAAAAGTGCCACAAATGCCTGTTATACAAGCATTTGTGACACTTTTTATTTGTTATATTATATTCTATTCCAAAGAGGTATTTCATATTTTTTCGCGTTTTTTTATATTATTTGTGAGCAAAATGTGAGCAAATAATATCCTTTTAATTAAACTGTACTAGGGCGATTTTCATTTTAAAAACCATTCATTCAACATAAATTCCCACAATAAATTTTGTATTACAATCCCCTTGATAAATAGGTATTACCGTGGATTACCTATTGAGAACTATAACAAACACATATGTTGTAAAATACATTTTTTTTGAGGAAACTTTAACCATTTATTATTATAATTATATATATGTAATATCTCCCTAGGATGGTCCCTATGAAGAACAGTAAGATAATGGACATAAATACTAGGCACTCCCCTTCCTTAATACGTTCATAGAAATAAGAACAAAAGGTGTGTATCAAATTGAGGGAAAAGTAGATGGAATAACATATATTGTTGGATTTAAAAATGGCAGAATAGGACAATTATATCCTAAATAGAAATCCGAGGAGACGTTAATATGATTAGTGTAAAATCATATATAAAAAATGATAAAATAATAACTTCATTAGATAATATCGAAAGTAACTTTCTTGAATATTTCATACATTTTAATAATGCAAAATGTTTAGAACTAGTTGTTGATTTTGATTGTATGGAAGGTGCAATAATAATAAACTATTACGGAAATACTATTTTAGGATTTAAAGAGTGGGATATGATTGATCAGTTATGGTCATATTTCATAAATGCAATTGAAGAATTGTTTGAAAATCAAAACGATGTAAGTTTTGATTTTCCAGACCAACCTTTAGAGGTAAAAATGCAGGTTATTTCGCAAGAGCAAATTTTATTATCTATTGCAGGAGAAAAAACTTATTTTAATAAAGATGAATTATTATTAACTTTATTAAAAGGAGCAGAAAACTTTTTTGATATATTGAAAGAATGTCCTGATGAATATCTTGTAGAACAGAGTAATAATGAATTAAAGAAAATAGAAAAATTATTAAATAAATTGAACATTTAAATGAGAACATATTATTAAATACACTGTTTAAATCCTACTACTCCTATAAAAAGAAAGAATTTTTCCGCTGGGGTATACACTTGAATGAAGAAGCCTTTATTTTCACCGGCAATACGATACATTCGCCCTTACATATAGATGCTCCTCATCGCTTTTTGAATGATCACTATAAAAAAGCTGATGTTCCTCGGATTCGTATACACGACTTACGACATACTCACGCTACACTCATGCTTCAGGCTGGGGAACACCCTAAAATCGTACAAGATCGCTTAGGGCATTCATCTATTCAAATGACTTTAGACAAGTATAGTCACATCACACAAAACTTGCAGCAACAAGCAGCAGAAAACTTCGAGAGCATAATAAAATCTAATGAAAACACCTGATAACAAATGCAAAGATTTAATGTGAGCAAAATGTGTGCATCAAGAAAAATCAGCACTTATAAACCTTGATATAATAAGGTTTTCCATACAATATCGTTGAATCTCGGGAGAAGAATGAGCAGTTTTAGGGTTGTTCGTTTTATATTAATTGAGTGGAAAATACGAGCAAATAATCGACTTTTAACTTAACTGTATTTGATAAATTTTCATTAAAGATTTATTAAAACGATTAAACCGTTTAGCCACATATCTGCAAAGTAAATCTCGTGGAATTAAAGGCGCAATGAGAGCCTATACTAAAACTGGTCTCGTAAAAAGATTTGACGATCCTCTACTTATTGAATTAGATAAATTAGAGGCTATGCTAAATGAAAATAAATAATAGTAAACCGACTTCGAAAAACGCCTCAGATATGTAGAGGAACAAACTGATAGAATCTTAAAGGAAACTTGCATGTATCCCCTTTTTAGAAAAACAAGTAAAACTTTAGTCAGTGGGGTTTTATTCACCCACCACGCGAGTAAAGGTGTGAAAAATTTTGAGTAATATGAATAAAAGCCGAATTGAAATTCTAAAAATGAAAGCAAAAAGAAATGGTAGTAGAAAAGAACTGATAGACGAACTTTCTAATATTGTTACAGTTTCTATGGACTCATTTATGGATCCAGAATCTAATGATTTATTTTGTAAAGACTTATTTAATACGCTAGCACAAACTTCAAACATAAAAAATTTTGGTAGCACTAATTATGAAGAAAACAGAATACTATCAATAGCATTGTTAAAAGAAATAGCTAAAACTATTAAATTTCCAGTTAATCAAGGGAGACTCTTTTTCTCTAAGGGTGGTAAATTTGAAGCAGTTAAACTGAACATTGCTGAAGTATTTGAGAATTTAGAAGCGTTATCAACCATATCAAGATTTCTAACTGGATATGCAGATTTTGTATTAGTTGGGGACGATTTAGAATTCGGGATTGTTATTGAGCGCACTGAATACCACTACGAATTCAGTATGTGGGGCGTATCCACAATATGAAATACGAAAATACAAAAGACCACTTCAAAAATGAGAGTGGTCTTTTTATTACTTTATCTATCAACCTTTCCAAATTATTCATATCAACACTTTCTTTTAAGACCTTCTCTTCCTAGGACCTATAATTAATTTAATCGCCGTTCTTTCTTGATCATTAATAGTAACCTCTTGAAATGCCGGAACAAAGGCCAAGTCAATACCACTTGGAGCGACAAATCCTCTTGCAATCGCAATTGCTTTAATTGCTTGATTTAAAGAACCCGCTCCAATTGCTTGAATTTCCACATTACCACTTGTTCTTAGTACACCTGCAATTGCACCTGCAACTGAATTCGGTTTTGATTTTGAAGATACCTTTAATATATTTTCCATGTAAGTTGCTCCCTCTATTATTTAATCTCTCTTTTGTTACGGTTTAAAATATTTCAACGTATCTTTAACTACTATTCACACCAAAAGCAAACAATACTACATATGTACATTCATTCGATACTTTTCGTCTTCTTCCTGCTCCACTACGTAAATAAAGAGTAACAACCATAAACTCTAATATACAAACGTTTTAAAAGACAGACATTCACTTAAACGATCACATCATTGCAACTGAGACTACTGGTTTTATTTTTACATGTGAAAGTAAAATATGCGTTCCCGCTCCACTACAACATTCCAATATATTCCACTTATATTCTTATCAAATCATTAACCTTTTTTCTTCAAAAATTGTTACAGCTACTATTCTATTACTATATTTCATCGTATTAGCACTTTATACTCCAAATCTATCACCTTTTATATAAGACAGGCATAAAATACTACGAGTATACACTTCATTCATAATAGGGGGTAATATATTGGGTTCATACCATCATTCTTCAAACTCAATTAAAAAATGTTCATGTAAATCTTCTTCTAGCTCATATAAAAAATGCTCATGCAATTCCTCTTCTAGTTCCTGTAAAAAAAGCTGTCCAGCATACGGCACTTTTTGGCAAACTGAGTTTATAACTGTTCCTTTTGGCGATCCTTTTCCATTTAATCACGTTGGCCCTATAGCAGGAGGAGTTTCCCTACTGAATCCGACTACGATACAATTTAGTCAAGCTGGTGATTATAGAGTTTCTTTCATTTCAAGTATTAACACTACTTTAAACCCTGTATTTCCACATATTCCAGTCATGACTATATTTTTAAATAATAATCCACTTGCTAATAGTCAAGGTGACTTTGCTTTTCAAATGAATACTTCATCAAATAACGAATGTCTTCAACTAGCAGGCGAAACGATTGTTACAGTACCAGCTAATTCAACTCTTCAACTGAAAAATAATAGTGGTTTTAATCGCCAAAGTATTATAACTTGTGATAATGGTATCAATTCAGTTGAATTAACAGTTATAAAACTAAGTTAATAATCATCTTCACGTTCAGATGCTATTTCAGCATCTTTTTTTATAATGTTCTTTAGATTCCCATCATCAAACATAAATTCTAGTGTACCTTTCTGTTAATCTAATAAACATGAAAAAAGTACCGAACTCTTCTACTACAAAAGTTCGGTACTTATTATATTACAAACTTCTCATTCTTTCTTACTTCTCCACATAAACAGACTTAACAATTGTACGATTATAAGGCTGCCCTTCTTTATTCATTCCTTTTATATCCATCGTAACGTTATATACTCCCGGTTGCTTTATGTCCTTCAAAGCACCAGTAAATGTATTGTTATTAGCATTTTGTAATTCATTAAATTCAGAGACTAGTTTTCCTTCTTTATTCACGATTCTTACTGTTATAGAAAGATCTCCTTTCATTTCAGGTGCCACAGGTGATTTTTTCAGTTTATACTCAGATTTATTCGCTTTAACTTTTGTAGGCATTTGGAGAACAAATGGCGCGCCACTATTGTAATCGCTTACAACTAAATATGCATCTTTCGACTGCTTCGCCATCATTTTAACTTTCCATTCTCCTATTTCCATTTTATCAAGTTTAAAGGTTCTAATTGTCGCACCACCAAAGAAAGATTGACCTTCACCAGTAGTTATAACGCTATCCTTATTTGTATATATTTTTCCTTTTGGGGATATCATTTGTACTTCTACATCCGAAGAAGCAGTTAATATAGAAACGATTCCTACTGCCTTTTTATCAACCGCAACAGTTTGCTCTATCCACTGATTTTGTGGCAATTCCCCTCCTAAAATGTTTTGGTTTGAAGTTGTATTTAATTGTTCTATATTTTCATTTGAACTAGTGCTAGATGCTACTAAAGCTGGAACTGGTACATTTGCTGTACGTAAATATGGTTCAATTCGTGAGAAAACAGCTGATCCCTTTCGTATATTATCATGATCAAATCTGGAATCTGTAAATAAATGAGTTCCATACGGCAGCTTAGCACTCCACTCATTTACTAGTCCATCATTTGAACCGTATGATGACAAATATAATCCGCCCATTGATAACGCGGAAAATACAGGGCCCCAGCTAGTCCCAGTAACTGTATAATAACGGTTTAATTTAGCTGCTGGATTATTATCAATCGTTGAACGAAATTTTGCCATTTCGCCCATTTGTAATGAGTACGTACCATCATCTTTTTGACCTAATATAGAAGCCAGCCATCCTGCCCACCAACTATATGATAAGTCCGCTAAATTTGATCCATGATGTGGCGTCGCAAGCGTAATAACATTTCCGACAAATCGATTTGCACCATATCCTACTAATGCAGCCTGTGTATCTATACCGCCTTTACTATGTGCTACAATATTAACTTTTTTACCGAAATGATTATATATCTCTTCTAATTTTTGTGCTAACAATTTTCCGTTATCCCACTGACTAGCCGACCCTTTCCCAGCAGCATCATATAATTGTATAAATACTGTTTGATAGCCTGCTTTCAAAGCATAGTCATACATATCATTTATATCGTGATACACTGTCTTTCCATACCAACTATCAGCATTCCCATTCCGTCCTTGCACAAAGAGAATTGGAGGCTTATTCCCATCGTAATTAGCAGGTTTTTGACCTAAAAACCATTCTCCAGGTGTAAATACTTCTTTATCTGGAAATCCCGTTTTAATCTCTTTTACTTCTTCCGCTTCTATCTTCGTACTAACAGTCATTGGAGCCATAATAAAAAATGCAAGAAGTAATACCATACACCTTTGCAAAATCCTCATTAACATTCCCCCTTTTTTTTGAAAGGAAGCACTATTTTCACTCTAGTTATTTATTTCTGACTTATTTTGCAAGTGAAACAAATAATAACTGTCCTTTCTTATGAAACGTTATTCTCTCAACACTTATTCATTCCTTTTCCTATTCAGCTCATTAAAAATTTCTCAATATATTTCTAGCTAAAAAAGCTGCGTATAAAAGGTCTTTATCCTAACCTTTTATACGCAGCTTCTTTATTATAAATCAATAATATACTCATCATCATATTTATCGTATTGGAGCCCTGACCCTATTTTTGATTCCGTAACTTGATCTCTTAAAAACGGTGCAGCATCCATTTTGCTAGTTGCAATTTCAATTCCATATTTTTTCGTTAAATGAGCCAACTCTATTAAAAACCACTCTCTTCGTAATGTAACTGGAATATCAAATGTTCTTCTTTTCATATATAAAAGCACCTCTTTAATTTCATAACTTAATGAACATCACTACATGCACGTGTGAAAACTACCTTTCATCACTAACATCCAATGAAACATTATAGTATATGCATGTCCATTTTAAACGTGCTATTACAAAACATATTTTAGTTTACATAATCATATTATGTAAGAGTAGAAGAGAAAGGTATATCCCTTCCCTTCTACTCTAGAAACTTAAATTAAGAACATCTTGGTACACCTAAAGCTAAGAATAAACCTGCTACTCCCGCAGTAATCGGTACTTTTAACGTAATAACATCGTCTACTTTCGTTACTAAAAAGAAAGCATTACCTTCTTGTAATATACAAGTTACCAATAATTGAAATTCCATTTAAACCCCCCTCCTTTCAATCGATATATTATACTTTATGAATTTTCTTTAAAAATGTAATAGGGAATATATCTATTTTTCCTTATATACGAAATAAATGTTTATAAGTCTATTAAAAATACTAATTTTCTAAATTTATATAAATCGTGTAATATCCAATAAGTTCCTATATAATCAATAGTGAAAATCTTACAAATGGAGGTATAAAAATGGCGATTTTGAGTAATATTGGTGCAGCTTTATTTTTTATTGCTTTTATTCTTTTAATACTATGTATCATTTCATTCTTTAAGAAAAATGGAAAAGCAAAACAATATGGTCGTCCTACTGTTATTCTTTTTATGATTTCAATTCTCTTAATAGGAATGGGCACTACAAAATCTGAACACCCAGTCATCGATTTTTTTGCTACTTTAAGTTTAATTTTATTTATTTTTTTCCTTGTTCTAGCAATCTTATCCGTAATTAAAAAGACAGGTGTAGCAAAAAAACAATTTATTATCACTGCTATTTTATTTGTCATTTTTGTTGCATTATCAAGTATTTCAGCTCCTTCTTCTGAAAAGACGACAGCAACAAATAAACAAGTCGCTTCTAATAATGCAGAGAAAAAAGATGATAAAAAGAAAGAAGCGGACGAGAAAACTCAAAAGCAAGAGGATGAGAAGCGTCTAGCCGATGAACAAGCTCGTAAGCAAGAGGATGAAAAACGCCAAGCCGAAGAGCAAAAACGTCTAGCTGATGAACAAGCTCGTAAACAACAAGAAGAACAAAAACGTCTAGCTGATGAACAGGCTCGTAAACAACAAGAGGAACAGAAAAAAGCACAGCAAGCTCAAACACAACCTGCTGCAGGAAATACTAGTAATGCATATTACAAAAACTGTGATGCAGTTAGAGCTGCTGGGAAAGCTCCGTTATATAAAGATCAACCAGGGTATAGCCGTAAACTAGACAAAGATGGCGATGGAGTCGCATGTGAAAAATAGCAATAAAAAAGAAGCTTCTAGTAAGCTTCTTTTTACTATTACGTATAGAATCTTATTACTCTTCCATTCTCGGAAGCCCTATATCAATTCAAATTGGTATCTTATTTTTTTATACTTGTAACATTAATCATTAACTGGGTCAATACTCCAATTAATGATTTCAATATGTTTCACCTCCACTTTTCCTTTGACAAGAAGATGTGGAATTAGGTGAAACATCCCGAATTTTCTACCCTTTTCATATTCCTCTCTGTAATATTCTTTTGTACAGATATTTAAATGCTTTAATTCTCTATATTCATTAAAGTTGATGAGTTCTATTTCACATTCTTTTAATTCTCTAATTGGTCCACCCCAATTCTGCTTTGAGTACTTGTATATTGCCATACACTCACCATTCAGTGCGCTAATAGGAATTTTATAAAACAGTTTATTTGTATGAATGTTTACTCCTATTTCCAGTAGTACTTTATAAATCTCATAAGGATGCATTGGTAAAAAATGCACGACATCATTCCATAAACATTCAAGTTTTGGTATTTTACGTGTTAATAAGTTCTCTCTTTGAGGATGATCTTTATATTTTTGTATATACTCACCATATAAATTTGGATATAACCTTTTCAATTCATTTAATGGGATTAAATATTCTCCTTTTAATTCTTTTGGTACCATATGATAAACATATTCCATAAAAACCTCCTATAAAATATAAAATTCATACAAAAAAATCTTAGATTAATAGAAAATATATTTATAAACCATCTATATCATAATAATGCATTGTGGATAATTTTCGACTCAAAAAATCCTTCGCCATCAGTTCTATAATGTCCTCTGATAAATAACACTACTATTATTCTCAAAACTGACACATTATAAGTGATTTCAATCACCACATTGTTTTTCATCTATCTCTATTCTTAACTTAGATATTAAATTTAAACTTTATGGAGGCATTCATATGAAACATACATTTACTGAAACTTCAATTGTTGGTGAGATTGTTACACAATTTCCGAAAGCTAGTGATTTTTTCAAGTCATATAGAATAGATTTTTGTTGTGGTGGTGATAAGCCACTTATTGATGCAATTCATGAAAGAAATTTATCGGCTTCCGAAGTAATTACAGAGTTAAATACGCTTTATCATAATACGAAACAATTAAATGAATCTGAAATTGATTGGAAAAGTGCTTCTTATCGTGAATTGATTGATTATGTAATTAATAAGCATCATCGTTATTTAAATGAAGAGTTACCACAGTTAAGTCCATATGTGACGAAAGTATTACGCGTTCATGGAGCAAATCATCCTCATTTAGCTCAAATTCATAAGCTGTTTCATGAACTTAAAATGGAATTAGAACAGCATTTAATTAAAGAAGAAACAGAAGATTTTCCATTAATTTTAGAATTTGAACACAATCCAACTGATGAAAACTATGCAAAGTTACGTAAAGTAGTAGATGAACTAGAAAATGAGCACAATCATGCCGGAAATATTATAAAAGAACTTCGTAAAGTGACAAATGACTTTACTCCTCCAGAGGGCGCTTGCGGCACTTATCGACTTGTTTACCAGCGTCTTGAAGCTCTAGAGTCCGATTTATTTGAGCATATTCATTTAGAAAATAATATTTTATTTCCACGTGCCATTACAAAAGCATAAATAAAAGCAGGACATGAGCATTTCTACTCATGTCCTGCTTTTTCATTACGTGAATAACATCCACACTTCTCCCCTTCACATTAACCCGAATTTTAACAATTTGTGAATCATTATAAAAATGTGATAAATATCACATCTCCCCCTTTTTTGATTTTCTATAATAGAAATATAATCCTTTGTTCAACATTTCACATAAAAGGGGAAATGAAAATGAAAAAACGTTTAGTTATGGTCGGAAATGGTATGGCTGGCATACGCTGTATGGAAGAAATATTAAAACATGATAGTGATTCATATGAGATTACTATTTTTGGAGATGAACCACATCCAAACTACAACCGTATTATGCTCTCTCATGTTTTACAAGGCAAAACAAATATGCAAGATATCATTATGAATGAATATAGTTGGTACGATGAAAACGAAATAACTTTGTATATAAACGAAAGAGTTCAAAGTATTAACCGAGAAGAAAAAATTATTACTACAGAAAAAAATCATACTCTTACATACGACAAGCTCATTATCGCAACAGGTTCTAGTGCTTTTATTTTACCTGTTGAAGGTTCCACACTTCCTGGTGTAACAGGATTTCGAACTATTGAAGATACACAATTTATGATAGATACCGCTAAAGAAAAGAAAAAGGCCGTTGTCATTGGTGGCGGGTTACTCGGTTTAGAAGCCGCAAGAGGTCTAATTGACTTAGGAATGGACGTACATGTTGTTCATTTAATGCCTAGCCTAATGGAGCAACAACTAGATACGAAAGCAGCTTCTCTATTGCGTGAAGATTTAGAAGCACAAGGCATGAAGTTTCTAATGGAAAAGAAAACTGTAAAAATTCTTGGTACAGATCGTGTTGAGGGCATTCAATTTGAAGATGGTGAAGTTGTAGATTGTGATTTAATCGTAATGGCTGTCGGAATACGCCCGAATACGCAAATAGCAAAAGATGCTGGTTTACTTGTAAATCGCGGCATTGTAGTCAATGACTATATGCTAACAAATGATGACTCCATTTATGCAGTTGGCGAATGTGCGGAACATGATGGTATCGCATATGGACTTGTTGCTCCTCTTTATGAACAAGGCGCAATATTAGCGAAACATATAACGAAAATACAAACTGATGGATATACGGGCAGTATCGTCGGTACGCAATTAAAAGTTGCAGGTTGTGATTTATTCTCTGCTGGACAAATTTATGAAGATGATCAAACAAAAGCAATATCAATCTTTGATGAATGTAAACGTTCCTATAAGAAAGTATTAATTCGCGACAATAAAGTCGTCGGTATCGTTTTATATGGTGACACAGCTGATGGTACACGCCTCTTTAGCATGTTAAAGAAAGAAGAAGATATACAAGAATATACAACCGCTTCCCTTCTTCACAAAGCTGGTGAAGAAAGTGAACTTGACGTTGCTACAATGAGTGCGGATGACACGATTTGTGGATGTAATGGTGTTACGAAAGGTACAATCGTTCATGCCATTTTAGAGCAAGAGTTAACTACTTTTGAAGAAGTTAAAGGCTGCACGAAAGCCGCAGGATCTTGTGGTAAATGTCGTCCGCTTGTGGAACAAGTTTTATCTCATACACTCGGAGATGCTTTTGATGCTTCTGCGCAGTCTGCTGGTATGTGCGGATGTACAACTTTATCACGTGATGAAGTCGTAGCGGCCATTCACGAGAAAGGTTTAAAATCTCCAAAAGAAGTACGAAATGTGCTTGGTTTTGTACATGAAGACGGTTGTTCGAAATGTCGTCCTGCTTTGAACTATTATTTACGTATGGCGATTCCAGAAGAATATACAGACGATAAATCATCTCGTTTCGTTAATGAAAGAATGAACGGTAACATCCAGCACGATGGTACTTTCTCTGTTATTCCACGTATGTACGGTGGCGTTACAACAGCAGATAATTTAATGAAAATTGCTGAAGTTGCGAAAAAGTACGATGTTCCTCTTGTGAAAATTACAGGTGCGAGCCGCATTGGCTTATATGGTGTTAAGAAACAAGATTTACCTAACGTATGGGCTGACTTACATATGACTTCGGGATATGCATATTCAAAATCGCTTCGTAATGTAAAATCATGTGTTGGTTCTCGCTTCTGCCGTTTCGGTACTAAAGATTCATTAGGACTTGGTATGCTCCTTGAACAATCATTAGAAATGGTAGATACACCTCATAAAATGAAGATGGGTGTAACGGGTTGTCCGCGTAACTGTGCGGAAGTACTGACGAAAGATTTTGGCGTTGTATGTGTCGAAAATGGATACCAACTTTATATTGGCGGAAATGGTGGTACGGAAGTACGCGAAGCTGATTTTGTAATGATTGTCCCTACTGAAGATGATGTCCTTCGTATCGCAACAGCTTATATGCAATATTATCGTGAAACTGGTATTTACGGAGAGCGTACTGCCTACTGGACAGAACGTTTAGGTCTCGATCACATAAAAGAAATACTACAAGATGCAAGTATGGTTACTACGCTAAATGAACGCTTCCAAACAGCTCGTAGCACATATACGGAAGCATGGGGACAAGCACTAGAAACGAAGTCATTAAAAGCGATGTATGAAGTAGAAACTGTGAAATAAGGAGCTGTGATCTATATGATACAAACGAAAGAAAAAATAAAAGTTATGCGTGCAGAAGACCTTCCTATTCAAATCGGTAAAGAGGTGCAAATGAAAGATATGTCTATTGCCCTATTCCGCCTTTCAACTGGCGATATTCGAGCTGTAGAAAATCGTTGTCCTCATAAAAACGGACCGTTAGCAGAAGGAATTGTATCTGGAGAATTCGTCTTTTGTCCACTGCATGATTGGAAAATCTCATTACTAACAGGTGAAGTTCAAAAGCCTGATGACGGCTGTATTCAAACTTACGAAGTAGAAGTTAATGACGGAGATATTTATATATACATGTAATTTACGAAAGGAAGCCTCCTCTGGCTTCCTTTTAAATAAAAATAGAAGAGGTGCGAATATGAAGAACGGATATGTATATTTAGTTGGTGCAGGGCCAGGTGATGAAGGGCTTATTACAAAGAAAGCGATAGATTGCTTAAAGCGTGCAGATATCGTCTTATATGATCGCTTATTAAACCCTTTCTTTCTTAGTTATACAAAAGAAACTTGTGACCTTATTTATTGCGGAAAAATGCCAAAGAATCATACTATGCGACAAGAAATGATTAACGCCCACCTTCTTCAATTTGCGAAAGAAGGAAAAATCGTTGTCCGATTAAAGGGCGGAGATCCATCTATTTTTGGTCGTGTTGGTGAAGAAGCAGAAACTTTAGCAGCAGCGAACATTCCATATGAAATTGTACCAGGTATTACATCTAGCATCGCCGCTAGTAGCTATGCAGGCATCCCCCTCACCCACCGTAACTACAGTAATAGCGTCACTTTACTAACTGGGCATGCAAAAGGTCCTTTAACCGATCATGGAACATATAATGCATCCCACAATAGCGACACAATCGCCTACTACATGGGTATAAAAAACTTACCTACAATTTGCGAAAACTTACTACAAGCAGGAAAAAAAGACGATACGCCAGTAGCAGTCATTGAATGGGGTACAACTGGAAAGCAGCGCGTTGTCACAGGTACTCTAGCAACCATTGTTCATAACGTCAAAACCGAAAATATTTCTAACCCTTCCATGACGATTGTTGGTGATGTCGTTTCCTTGCGTAACCAAATCGCTTGGAAAGAACGTAAACCATTACATGGTAAAAAAGTTTTATTTGCATCTGCAACAAATAAAGAAAGCGCAATAAAGCAAATGTTACAAGAGTCCGGTGCAGAAATATATCAAATTCCAACTTTCAAAAAGAAAGAATACACATTAACCCCTGAACAAATCAATGAGATTTTTAGCGTTGACCGCCTTGTATTTTGTTCAACTGAAAGTGTAGAAATATTGATGAGATCATGTAGTAAGCACGATAAAGATATTCGTTCCTTACAGGCGAAACTGCAGTATATGAACGGTGCCACTCAAGAAAAACTGATGCAATATGGGCTACTAAGTACACAAGCAGAGTTCTCTTCCGATCCAACTGTTTATTTAGGACGAAATATTAACCGAATTGCTTTTATTCAAGAGAAAACTGGTGCTGGATCCTATATGATGACTCATGCGTATACTATTGATTATCGCTTCGATGAAGTTCATTCTCGTATACTTTCTGAATTCTCATGGGATAGCATTGTGTTTGAAGGGCGTGCCTCAATTGATACATTTTTATCAGAAATAAAACGACTTGGCTTTATTGATATTCTTACTCTTCCCTTCTCGTATACCGACGTTCCAACTTTACACTATGCGAATAAAGTCGGATTTCATCATGTAGATGAGCAATTACAAAACATCATTATGATGAAAGATTTGGTGCTACAATGAAAGGAATTGTATATGTTGGACACGGCAGTCGCCTGCAAGAAGGCAATGAACAATTTATTCGCTTTATTCAATCTGTTATGAAAGAACGTAAAGAAAGAATTCAAAAAATAGCTTTTCTAGAGCTAACAACACCTACCATTGAAGATGCAGTTACAGAAGCGATACTGGAGGGAGCAACTGAAATAATGGTTGTACCTGTTTTATTATTTGCAGCAGCTCATTATAAACGTGATATTCCTTTTGAGATAGAGCAACTACAAAAGAATTATCCACAAATAACATTTTCAGTTGTACCACCTTTTAGTACGCATCCACATATGGTGGCACTTGTAGTGAAAAGAATACGTGAAGCCATGCCAATACAAGGTAGTAGTATTTTACTCGTAGGACGAGGCAGTAGTGATTCACAGCCGATACATGAGTTACAACAAATCGGAGCAGCTGTCGAACGAAAACTCAGTATGCCAGTATCGTGCTCATTTTTAAGGAAAGGAACTCCCTCTTTTACTGCTGAGCTCAAGACTATAACATCGACTGCGTCCCATGTATATGTCATGCCGTACCTTCTCTTTACTGGATTATTGCTTCAAAAAATTAAGTTGCATACAAAAAAATACGATCACGTTACAACTTGCAATTGCCTTCAGTTTGATACATATATGAAATTAACATTACTAGAACGAATGGAGGAATGTGTGTATGTATAACATGTACCCTCTTATGTTTAATCTACATAATAAAGTGGTCGTTATCATTGGTGGAGGTAAAATTGCATATCGAAAAGCGTCTGGTTTAAAAGATACAGGAGCTTTTGTCACCATTATCAGCCCAGAAATTTGCGAGGAAATGAAAGAACTTCCTTATATTACTTGGAAGCAAAAAACTTTTAGTAATGATGATATTAAAGATGCGCACCTTATTTATGCAGCTACAAATCAACATGCTGTAAATATGATGGTCAAACAGGCCGCCCACGATTTTCAATGGGTTAACGTTGTAAGTGATGGTACAAAATCATCGTTTCACACACCGGGTGTCATTCAATATGATGAATATGTTGTAACGATTTCAACTTCAGGTAAAGATCCATCGTTTACGAAGCGTATGAAGCAGGAACTAACATCTATATTTCCTAAACTTATAAAAAAGCTTTCTCGTACACATAAATCGTAATCTACCTATTATCTAACTATAAATTTACTTTGGACAAATGTTTTTTAGAGGCGTTTGTTCTTTTTATTATTAAACAAATAATTGACACTCCTACTTCTATGAACCACGTCAGTGGAAGTCCTTTTCTAAAACCCTAGACGTGTAAGAGGCGGAGTGCCTTTATCTACTAGTACCTTCAAAGTTCCCAATAGTGGAATTAAATTTAAGTTCATACATTTATCTCTTAATATCTTTATCTGTAGGCAAAACAATTGCAGCTATTATATAAAGTAACACTGTAAATCCGCTAGAAAAAAAGGCTGATAATACAGTTACTATACGAAGGATACTAACATCAATTCCATACTTATCACTTAAACCACCTAATACACCTGATACTTGTTTATCTTGAGTGGACTTATATAATTTTTTCATCTAAACACCCCGATTCAATTAAATATTTGTATGTTAAAAATTAGTTCGATCTTTGGAAGAAATTTAAACTTTCTTTAACTAACCTGCCCTTTAATTGAATAACACCTGACATCTATATTTTAACATAAAATCCCATAAGCCTTCTTTTTTTCATTTTAAAACCACATTATTTTAGAAAACAAGCGTTTGTTGAGATATCAATAAAAAACATGTTGAAGCCTATTACTAAAAGAACCATCCCAAAATACTTTGGGACGGTTCTTTTTCCTGATTAATGATTCTTTAACATCACTAACAGTTTCTCTTGGCTATACATCCATACTGTAATGATTAAACAAGCAAGTGCTACTTCTGATAATGCCATAAATCCAATTGCATAATGGCCTGTTAGTTGGAATAGTAAAGTTAAAATTAATGGTGGGAAGAATCCTCCTAGTCCGCCTAAAGCTGAAACGAGTCCATTTACAATACCAGCTTGTTCAGAGAAGTACATTGGAACGAGTTTGAAGATTGTACCATTACCAATCCCTGCACAAAATGCGACTAGTAGGCAGCCAAATGTATACACATTCATACTTGGCATAAATGATAAGATAATACCTGAAAGTGTTAAACCGATAAACACGAAGATTAATATTTTAAATGGATTAAACTTATCCCCAAGCCAACCGCCAATCGGACGCATAATTGTTGCTAATACAATGAATCCGGCTGTCCGCATACCTGCATCTACTTTCTCTAATCCGAAGTGGGATACTAAAAAGTTTGGTAAATATACTGTAAATGCGACAAATGATCCGAAAGTTAAAAAGTAAAAGATACATAAAAACCAAAGTTTTTCATTTTTATATACACCTTTTATTTGTTCCATTAATGGTGTATTCACCTTTTTCTCTTTACGATCGCCTAATAAAAAGTTCATAAGTGCAAACGCTGCAAGTAAAACTAAATAACACTGTACTGTCGTTCTCCAGCCAACTGAAGTTGCGATAACTGGTGCTAAGAACGAAGTAATTGCTGTTCCAGCGTTACCGACACCGTAAATACCATTTACAAAACCGTGACTCTCTTTCGGAAAGTATTTCGGTAAAGAAGTTACCCCTACAGAGAATACAGCTCCACCAATTCCTACAAATAAGCCACCAATAATTAAATCCATCATTGAATTGGCAACACTAATATAAAAGACAGGAAATAATAATAGAATAAAACTAATAAAGAATAATTTCCTTGCTCCGAAACGATTTGTCCAATAACCAATTGGAATGCGAAGAACAGACCCTAAAATAACTGGTACTGCTGTTACCATAGAAATTTGTCCCGCAGTTAATGGAATATCCGTTTTAATATAAGGCATTAATGATGATAAAATGACCCATACCATAAAACCGATAACTAGATTAGAAGTTTGTAAGCTTAATTGAAAATTAGGACTTTTCATCCTGTTCCCTCCTATGTATGCATAGTTATATTCATTCCCTCCAGCCTAATCACGTCCTAACATGATTAGGCTGAAAAGAATCAACCACCACTTACTGGCGGAATCATCGCTACAATATCGCCAGTTTGAATGATGTCATCCTCATTTGCATACTCTTCATTTATAGCGACCATTATCTCACCTGAAATCGCTACGTTGTATTTCTTAATGAGGACTTCCTTTAGTTCAGCAACCGTAATATTTTCACAATCTATGTGTAATGCTGGCTTACTTACTTCTTCTTGCAAATGTGCAAATAATAGTACTTCAATCATATTCTCATCTCCTTTCCAGGCTCACTATTTGCATATGCTACCTTCTCTAACTGATCACCTATCCAAGACTCACCATCTTCCCAAAACTCTTTCTTCCAAATTGGAACAATTTGTTTTATACGTTCCATAATATATTCATTCGCCTCATAGGCTGCTTTCCGGTGTGGTGTAGAAACAGCGACGACAACAGCCAAATCAGAAATTTGTAATGTACCAATGCGATGTGTAATCGTCACATATGTCCCAGGCCATTTCTCCCCTACTTCGGTACCAATTCTCTCAAGCTGTTTCTCCGCCATTGTCTTATAAGCTACATACTCTAAATACAGCGTACGACGCCCTTTCGTAAATTCTCTGACAGTACCAATAAAAGTAGTAACCGCACCACACTCACGACGAATTACTTTGTTTGTAACTTCTTCAATTGAAATAGGTGTATCAATTACTTCATAATACGTATGTGTCATCTTGCACCTCTTATCTTCGTATAAGTTAGCAATCTATTTTTCTATTATTTGTATGATCGAAGTGGTTCTTCCCACGGCCACTCACTTCCGACGTTTGATTCTAATAAAAGTACCGAAACAGTTATTCCTGCTTCAAATCCTCTCGTCCCTCCCGGCAGAACGATAAATGTATTCGCTTCTGCAAGTGAAGAAATTGCGCTAGATTTATCTAAACCAACTGGTGTAACTTGTAATTGACCATCTACAATCTCTACTCTCCCTCTTACAAAACGAGTAAATGGATTTGCTTTCGGAAAGTCTTTCTGTAAAATTGCTTCTGCACGATATACGTGCGGATTTTTCCTATGCAAGTATGTTCCAATGACTGGTCGAACATATAATTCACATCCGACATAACAAGCTGAAGGATTACCAGATAGACCAAATAATAGTTTTCCTTCTAACTCAGCTACAGTTGTCACACTTCCTGGTCGCATTGCTATTTTATTGAAAAGTACATTAGCTTGTAATCTCTCATAAATAGCAGGTAAATAGTCATAGTCTCCTACTGAAACACCACCAGTTGTAATTAAAATATCGACTTCTTTTATCGCTTTTTTTACAGTGTTATAACACGTCTCAAAATCGTCAGCGAATTGTCCATAATACTGTACAACTCCGCCCGCTCGTTCAATTTGTGCAGCTATCATATAGGAGTTACTATTTCGAATCTTCCCTAGCTTTAATTGTTCATGTACTTCAAGCAGTTCGCTTCCTGTCGTTACAATTCCAATAACCGGCTGTTTTACAACGTGTACGGTACTATAACCAAATGTAGCAAGAAGAGCTACTACTCCAGGATTAATAACAGTCCCTTTTTTCACAAGGATGGCATTTTCCTTTACATCTTCTCCTTTAAAAGAAATGTTATCACCAGAAGAGAAAGAGCGTTTTAATACCATATAAGTCTTTTCGTTTTCTTCAAATCCTTCCGTAAGCTCTAACATAACAACAGCATTACACCCAGCTGGAATTGCCGCTCCTGTCATAATACGGACAGCTTGAAATGGTTTCACTTCTTCTGTAAAAACAAAGCCGGCTCCAATTTCACCAATCACTTCAAACTGAACAGGGTTACTGCTACTTGCTTCTTTTGTATCTTCTGCTCGAATCGCAAATCCATCGTACGGAGAGCGATCAAAATGGGGAACATCATGATCTGCAATAATATCTTCTCCAAGCGTTCTACCGTAGCTTTCTATAAGAGAAACCTTTTCTATTTCACCTTGATGAGCATATTCCATTACACGTGCAACTGCTTCTGCCACTGGAATTGGTATACGTTTTTCTAACATTCTTTTTCACCTCGTTTTAATAAGGAGCAACTCTCTTTCTGTTCATCCTATATATTTTGCATATAATCGTTTTGCTATTTTCACATCATTTGTCCCATGAATAAATGCCCTACCGTCTGTAAATAAAACAAAACGATATTCATCAACAAGAAACGATAATAAATATGGTGTTTTTTTGACATCCAAATTTTTTTGTAAGCGCTTTTGTATTTCTTCTAAATTAAGAGTTCCCTCTATTCCTGGACGTATTTGAACGGTATTCCGTCCGCATAACACTTCCGTTTTCATCTGTGCTTCAAATGTTAAACTTGGATACGTTCGTGATTCCCCGCAAGATGGACATGTACTTTTTCTCTGTCTATTTACTTTTAATGAGAGATATTGATTGTTCCAAATATCAAATGATAACATTGTTCCTCGCAGCGCCTCAAAATCATCCACCAATATTTTTATCGCCTCTGTTACTTGGTGAGCAACAACCATCTGTACAGCTGGCTGAATAATTCCGGCTGTATCGCATGTTGCACCGCCCATAGGATGATCCATCAGACAGCGAAAACATGGTGTTTTCCCAGGAAAAATTGTATACGTTACACCGTAACTTCCAATGCAGCCACCATATATCCAAGTTATATTTTCTTTTTGTGAAATGTCATTTATAAGTAGGCGCGTATCGAAATTGTCAGTCGCATCTATTATAAGATCCACTCCTTTTGTTAACTCTTCTATTTCTTGCATTGTGACATCCGTTACAACTGGTATAATTTTCACTTCAGAATTAATCTTTCTTACATGTTCTGCTGCTGCAATTGCTTTTGGTTTAGACTGCTGTGCATCTTCTTCTCTATATAACTGTTGCCGCTGTAAATTACTCCATTCCACATAGTCACGATCGACAATTGTCAATTTCCCAATTCCCATCCTAACGAGCGCTTCTGCATTCGCAGCCCCTAGTGCACCCGCACCGATTAAGAGCACATGTTTTTCTCTTATTTTTCTTTGTCCCTTTTCACCAATTCCAGAAAACAATACTTGCCTTGAATATCGCTCTTGCATAGGGAATCCTCCTTTCGTTATCCACCAATGTAAGACATTTCAACTTTTGGACGTTTATTTGTACTTTCAGCAGTTCTTTCATCTGAATATCGATCTGTTCTAAACTCCCATGTATGTTGGAGAATTTTTAGTAGTGAGGCATCAGAAATGTTTTCTCGAAGAAGCGTTCGCAAATCCGTTCCTTCCGTTCCAAATAGGCACGTAAAAAACTTACCATCTGCCGAAATACGAGCTCGCGTACAAGAAGAACAAAATGACTCAGATACTGAAGTAATAAATCCAACTTCGGCATCACTCCCTATATATCGATACAATTTCGCAACTTCTCCAAAATAATTAGGCTTAACGGGCTCTATCGGATATACACGATTAATCGTCTCTATTAATTGTTCCTTCGTAATGACTTGTTCAAAGTTCCATCCGTTCGTACTGCCTACATCCATAAACTCAATGAAACGTAACTGTATTTCTTGTTCTTTAAAATACTGAGCCATAGGAAGAATTTGACTATCATTCATTCCTTTTTTTACGACCATATTTACTTTTACTTCTAATCCAGCAGCCTTTGCTGCTTCAATTCCTTTCAGTACAGGTTTTGTACTTACGTTTCTTCCGTTAATTTTTTTGAAGAAGTGGTCCTCTATCGCATCTAAACTAATATTTACACGTTTTAATCCCGCGTCTTTTAGCGCCTTAGCTTGTTTTGCTAAATGAATTCCGTTTGTTGTGAGTCCAATTTCTTTTAGGCCTTCTAGCTTTGCAAGCCTTGCAATTAACTTCGGTAAGTCTTTACGCAATAAAGGTTCACCGCCAGTAAGCCTTATTTTGTGGGCTCCCATACTTATAAACAATCTTACTAATCTTTCTATTTCATCGAACGTTAATAAAAACTCTTCCTGTAAAAAAGCGTAATCAGGTCCGAACACTTTAGCAGGCATACAATATGTGCACCTAAAATTACAACGATCAATAACTGAAATACGTAAATCTTGAAGTGGCCGTTCTAAAGAATCTTTCATTTTCTCGTGCATCTATATCCCTTCTTTTCTGCTCAAATCCTTAGTAAGCTTTCGATTTTTTTATTTGCCTTCATTATAAAAAAGAAGCGACATATTCAATGTGACTTTTCTCACATTACTTTCCCCATTCAAAAATTCTTCACAAATCTGTTCGAATTTTGTTCACATCTCCATCCCCTTACTCCTTACGGTCATTGAAATTTTACATTATTTTTAAAATAGCTCTTGCATTTTCAGCATATTTACACTCAAAATAGGAAATGTATTGCTTATAAGAAGAAAGGTGATTGCTGTGACAAACAGTATGACATTATCTCAAGATTTAAAGGAATTACTTGCATCTGTTGAATATAAAATGCAGATTAAAAAAGGAAGTTTTATTTTTCAAGAAGGTATGGACGCGACAGAACTCTATATCGTCCACTCAGGAAAAGTACAAATTAGTAAACTAAGTGCTGACGGGCAAGAATTAACACTTCGGATTTGTTCGGAATATGACATTATCGGAGAATTAACATTGTTCACGGACAATGCGAAGTATTTATTAAATTCAAAATGCCTTGAAGATGTTGAAGTAGGCGTTATAAAGCGTGAAGCGTTAGAAAAAGCATTACTCCAAAAGCCCGCACTTGTATTTGAATTTATGAAATGGATTAGTGAACATTTAAGAAGAATGCAAACGAAGTTTCGAGATTTAGTATTACACGGCAAAAAAGGTGCCCTATATTCTACTCTCATACGAATGACAAATAGTTATGGTGTTTTAAAAGAAAATGGAATTCTCATCGATTTACCATTAACGAATCAAGAACTTGCTAATTTCTGTGCAACTTCGCGTGAAAGTGTAAATCGAATGTTAAATGATTTGAAAAAAAAGGGTACAATTTCTATTCATAAAGGAAAGATTACAATTCATGATTTACAATTTTTAAAATGTGAAATTGCTTGTGAAGATTGCTCCGCTTCTGTTTGTAGTATTGATTAGCATCTTATTTAGATGCTAATCTTTTTTCATATTACGCTACTTGTTAATTTTCACGTATACGTTTCTCTCCCTATCACCATCAAGCTAAGTAAAGGAAATGCCCCAAAACGAAAAACAAACCGTTTCCTGTCAAAAACACACGAATTTTCAGCCTGGGGGTGTTATAAACTTCTTAAGTTGATGGGTATAGCATAGCGTCAGAAAAATGCAGATTTACAACGTTAAGGAATTTCCAGTATTAAAAAGCCTAATTTCTTCGTTATATAGATCTCATTTAAACAACTTTATATGAATATAAAATATTGTTAAAATCGTAAATTTTCTGCATCACTCACTTATTCCAGATGTGTTTTTTCCTTTCTTGAAGGCATGAATTTAGTTACCATGTCCTGATAGGTTGCCTGTTCGTTTCCGATTTTGACATCAGTAATAAAAATCTTTCGTTCTTTTACAGGACCAGGTTTCGTTTGGCCGTACTTCGGTTTCCACTGTGGGTGGTAAATCCCTGTCTTTAAGTAAGGTGTACGCGCTCGTGTAGCATAGGCATTAGGACCTTGCACTTCCCATACAATTTTTCCATCTTTCCATATTTGTAACAATCCGTTATTCCCTGATGACCACTTTGCATGGATTATCCAAGAAGACCAGATTCCTTTTTGCACAACTTCATCCAATGTCTTAAAATCGCGTTGTATATTCGTAGTAGGACCAAATGCGCGTTGTATACTCCATCTATCGCCTTTCACTGCGATAGCCAATTCCGGAAAATCCCTATTCACTCGCTCACTGCCGAGTACAGCGTGCCATTGCATGACGATATCGGCCCCACTGTCAGTGTCAAACATCCAATCCTGCGGGATATAAATCTGTGCCGTATACCAACGTTCGTGAAACCCTTCTTCGTATGGCTGTGCAATTTCTGAACGGAACTGTCCTTGTGAATGCGCAACAACGAACTGAACTGCTTTGTGATTACTCATCATGTGGGGCGCATCTACTACACGTACACGTTGTGTGATCGTATTATTATCTAGGTTGACGCGGTCTTCCGGGTTAATAGCTATTTTCCATTTTTGTAGTCCAGATTGAAAGCTGTCTTTGAACATGATAGCATCGTTTGTTTCCTTAAACTTCTTTTCATTTTTGGAGATTTCTGATTGAGCCATTGTCTCTCTTTGCTTAGTTAATACCATACTGACTACAAACAAGACACATATACTAAGAATTTTTTTCATTTTTCATCACATTCCACTTCATAATGTAGTGTATACTTCGCATCCGATTTGTTCTGGTCCTTTAACGGAATAAGGAACAAATATATTTTCCCCTCCGAAAGCTTTTTATATAATAAGGTACTAAATAAACTTGATTTACAGTCATACCTCCTTCTTTGTAATACACATTTTTTTCTGACTAGTGGTATTTTATTAAATTCTTAAGTTTATGGGCATGGTTTATCTCCCCTATATAAAAAACGAGGCCTTCCATATTAGACCTCGTTTCGTTATAGCAATTAGCTCCTATCCGTTTACAGCAGTATTATTTTTTCAATTCATTAGGGATACGTCTTCTGTAAATTACATAACTACGGCTTAAGTATTTAATTGGGGCACTAAATACATGTACCAGTCTTGTAAATGGCCATACTGCGAAAAGTCCTAAGCCTGCCAGAATATGAATTTTAAACCATACAGGTACTTCCGTCATATATTCAACTTTCGGTTGGAAAATAAAGAGACTTCGGAACCAAGGACCTATCGTTGTACGATAATCAAATCCTTTTGAGTCGATGTTTAAAAATGTTGAAGAAAGCCCTGCCATCATAACGATAAGTAATAAAATAAGCGCAATATAATCTCCCTTTGTACTCGTTGCAATGATGCGTTTTACCGTTACACGGCGGTATGTTAATATAATTAAACCGATGATAGAAGCAACACCTGCCGGAAGCCCGAAACTAATTGCTACTACATGATACATATGCTCAGAAATACCTATTGAACGATATACAGCTTCTGGAATTAAAATCCCCATAACATGACCGCCAATTACGAACATGATCCCAAAGTGGAATAATATACTTCCGATTCGGAGCATTTTCTTTTCTAATAGTTCACTAGATTTTGATGTCCATCCAAATTGATCATAGTTGTATCTGAAAATATGTCCACCGATAAAGATTGCAAAAATGATATAGGGAAACAATACCCATAGAAATTGATCCATCATTTTGACAACTCTCCTTTCTAATTTGTCTGTACACCCCATGTATCGATAGCGAGTAGAACAGCCGCAAGAATTGGTTCATACATACTATCTGCTTCTTTTAACTGAACGTGTAATGCTTGTATGTTCCCCTTGTATTTACTCATAATTGGTTCACTGTCTTGCTCATTTGCATTTGCAAAAAACTCGAGTAATAGCGGTAAATAATCAGGGAGTTCTTTATCTGTTACTTCAAAACCAGATTTTTTATAATGTTGTTTTAACTCTAGTAATTCAATACCTCTTTCTCTTTGTTCACCAGTGTTCATATAAGTAAGATACATATTTGTTTTCTTACCAAAATCGAATGTATATACGTAACTATCAATGAGTTGATCATTCGTTTTATCTAGCACCTGTTTTACAAATGCTGTAAGTGATGCTTTAACGTCTTCCTGTTCAATTGCTGCAATCTCTTCTTGTAATTCAGTTACATCTTCTCTCCACCCTAGTTCCGGGTAGGAGAGAAGGAATGAAGAACAGGAAAAAGCAGTTTGTAAACTTTGTTTCATATTTTTCCGCCTCCTTTATTTAAGAAATTGTCATACAAGAGCCTGGGCCACCTGCGAATGATAAACCACAGCTTCCTTGTTCGTTATATAAATCTGCAACTTGTTCGCGGTGAGACGTTGGGATGACGAAGCGATCTTTATATTTTGCGATAGCAAGAAGACGATACATATCTTCTACATCCTGTTTCGTTAAACCAAGTTCTTTTAATACAGCTTCATTTGGTTCTTTATTAATTTGCAGTGCTCTCATATGCGTTCGCATGACAGCCATTTTTTTTAATGTAAGACGAATGTGTGATTCATCTCCTGCAGTGAGTAAGTTCGCTAAATATTGAATTGGAATACGCATATTATCGATAGCAGGGAAAATCTCTTCTGCTTGCCAGTTACTACCTTTCCCCTCCACCATATTCATAATTGGGCTAAGCGGTGGTATATACCAAACCATTGGCATTGTACGATACTCTGGATGAAGAGGTAGAGCAATTTTCCAATCGATAATCATTTTATAAATTGGCGACTGTTGTGCTGCTTTAATCCATTCTTCAGGAATGCCTTGTTTTTTCGCTTCAGCTGCTACTTCTGGATCATTTGGATCTAGGAAAACAGTAAGCTGAGATTCATATAAATCTTTTTCATTTTCAACAGAAGCCGCTTCTTTTACTTTGTCAGCGTCATATAGCATTACCCCAATATATCGAATACGTCCTACACATGTTTCTGAACAAATTGTTGGCATACCAGCTTCAATACGTGGGAAACACATTGTACATTTTTCAGCTTTATTCGTTTGCCAGTTAAAGTACACTTTTTTATATGGACAAGATGATACGCAGAATCTCCATGCACGACATGCGTTTTGATCTACAAGAACAATCCCATCTTCTTCACGTTTATACATCGCACCAGATGGACAAGATGATACGCAAGATGGATTCATACAGTGTTCGCATATGCGTGGTAAATACATCATAAAGACATTTTCAAAATCTGTTTTAATTTCTTCTTCCATTTTCTTTACGTTCGGATCTTGCAATCCTGTTATATGTCCACCAGCTAAATCATCTTCCCAGTTTGGACCCCATTCAATTTTGTCGATAAATTCGCCTGTAATTGCTGATTTCGGACGTGCAACTGGCTGATGCTTACGCTGCGGACTATTTGTTAACGTTTCATAATCATAGTTCCAAGGTTCAAAGTAATCATCGATTGTTGGTTGATCTGGATTGTGGAAAATATTCGATTGTTGGTTGATCTGGATTGTGGAAAATATTCATAAGGCGTTTCATTTTCGAACCGGATTTCAGCTGAATTTCACCATTTTTTAATTCCCAGCCGCCTTTATATTTCTCTTGATCTTCCCATTGCTTCGGATAACCAATACCAGGTTTCGTTTCTACGTTATTGAAGTACATATATTCAGCACCTGGACGGTTCGTCCAGGTGTTTTTGCATGTTACGCTACAAGTATGGCAGCCGATGCATTTATCTAGGTTCATTACCATTCCGACTTGTGCTTTAATCTTCAAGCCAATCTACCTCCTTCAATTTGCGAATTACAACGTTTAAGTCACGCTGATTCCCAGTCGGACCATAATAGTTAAATCCATAACTTAATTGACCATATCCACCAATCATATGTGTCGGTTTCACGTGAATTCGAGTTGGACTATTATGCGTTCCCCCGCGGTTACTTGTTAATTTCGTACCAGGTACGTTAATGTGGCGATCTTGTGCATGATGCATAAATGCCATTCCTCTCGGTATACGGTGCGTTACAACAGCACGCGCTACAACAACACCGTTACGGTTAAAGCACTCAATCCAATCATTATCTGCTACGCCAGCTTCTGCAGCGTCCTCTTTATTCATCCAAACAGTTGGACCACCTCTAAACAGCGTTAACATCGGTAATGAATCGAAGTACATACTATGAATCGACCACTTATTATGCGGCGTTAAATAGTTTAATGTAATTTCTTTCCCTTCTACTTCAGGTCGTGATTTACGGAACGGTTTATGTTGCAGAATTGGTTTAAATGTTGCCATCGTTTCACCAAATTCTTTCATCATGTCATGATCTAAGTAGAAAGATTGTCGACCAGTTATCGTTCTCCAAGGAATAAGACGTTCCACATTTGTTGTAAATGGTGAATAACGTCGTCCACCTTTTTCAGAACCTGTGAAGGCTGGAGAAGTGATTACTGTTTTCGGTTGTGCTGTAATTTGTTCAAAAGTGAAGCATTCTTCTTCACGTTCTTCTGCTAAATCACGTAGTTTTAAATCGGTTTGTTTTTCAAGTGCTTCCCATGCTTTTACTGCCATATGACCGTTTGTTGTAGAAGAAAGCGTTAATACCGCTTCAGCAGCATTGATTGCTTCTTTTATGTCTGGGCAACCTTGCGCAATAGAATCTGTTCGAACAACTCCTAATCGACTCTTTAGTTGCTCATATTCTTTTTCTGCAGACCAAGAAATCCCTTTTGTACCAATCGGTTGTTTCCCTGCATTCGGTCCTAGCGCAGTCATTTTGTCATAAATCGTTTTATAATCCCTTTCGACAACATGAATTTGTGGCATTGTTTTACCTGGTATTGGTTCACACTCACCTTTGCTCCAGTCTTTAATCTTGCCGAGTGGTTGCGCTAGTTCTTGCGGTGTATCGTGAAGAAGTGGTGTTGCAACAACTTCTTTCATTGGTTCAAGATCGATTTTCTTCGCTAAATCAGACACAGCTTTAGAAAGAGAAGTGAAAATATCCCAGTCAGAACGTGCTTCCCATGGTGAACCGATTGCCGGATTAAACGGATGTACAAATGGATGCATATCTGTACTGCTTAAATCGTGTTTTTCATACCAAGTTGAAGCTGGTAAGACGATATCAGAATAAAGTGCTGTTCCAGCCATGCGGAAATCTAAATTAATGAGTAAATCAAGCTTCCCTTCTGGTGCGTCCTCATGCCACTTAATTTCTTCTGGTCGTAACGAATCACTATCGTCATTCATCAATCCGTTTGTTGTACCTAATAAATGTTTTAAGAAATATTCGTGTCCTTTACCAGAACTTGAAATTAAGTTTGCACGCCATACGAATAAATTACGCGGGAAGTTGTTTTTGTTATCTGGATCTTCAATCGCAAATTTTAGTTCTTTTTCTTTTAATTTTTGTGCAACGTATTTACCGATTTCTTCTTGCGTTGTTGCACCAGCAGCAACAGCTTCTTTATATAATTCAATTCCATTTTTCTCGAATGTCGGATACGAAGGTAACCAGCCCAGTCGTGCTGCTAATACGTTGTAATCACCGTGATGTTGATAACGTGAGTTACCTTCAATTGGTGATGCTAAATGGCCAACAGGTGTATCTTCATAACGCCATTGGTCTGTTACGAAATAGAAGAAAGATGTACCGTTTTGTAATTTCGGTGGCCCTTGCCAATCTTTTGCCATTGCAATTGTTTGCCATCCTTCTGCTGGTCGCAATTTTTCTTGCCCAACATAGTGCGCCCAACCACCGCCGTTTACACCTTGCGCTCCGACGAGAAGAACAAGATTTAAAACTGCGCGATAAATCGTATCAGAATTAAACCAATGGTTAATACCAGCTCCCATAATAATCATCGAGCGGCCATTCGTATCAACAGCATTTTGTGCGAACTCACGAGCGATTTGA
Organism: Bacillus cereus group sp. RP37; assembly: GCF_040459695.1. NCBI lineage: Bacteria > Bacillati > Bacillota > Bacilli > Caryophanales > Bacillaceae > Bacillus > Bacillus cereus group sp. RP37. The sequence continues at coordinate 3,322,748 of NZ_JARVHP010000001.1, forward strand.
ATAATAAGCTCTCGTTTCACTCCTGTCATTTTCTCTTGCCATGCAGGCGTAAACGGTACATCATCATTGAAATCTTTCGGCTCTTGTCCGCCAAGCCCTCGATTCACGCCGTAATTTGCTAATGTTAAGTCATATACAGTTGTAACGAACACTTCGCCTTCTTCTGTCATAACCTTTTTCACTGGAATTGTACGTTCTAATATTGCATTTCCATCATCAGAAAAGTACGGAATTTGCACCGTTTCAACAGCATCTTCCATTCCAAATAAAGAAAGACGTGGATCAATCTTTTCACCTGTTTCTTCATCTTCTAAACGTAAGTTCCATTTCTTTTCATTATCCCAACGTGACCCCATTGTGCCATGAGGTGTTGCAAAATCATTCGTATTTTCGTTCCAAAGAACAGGTTTCCATTCTCCTAACTTTGTTTCGCGTCCAATATCAGAAGCATTTAAGAAACGATCAGCAACGAATTGATCTCCTTTTTGTTTCAATGTGACAAAGAAAGGAAAATCAGTATATTGCTTCGCATACTTTGTGAAGTATTCCACTTGATTATCTACGTAAAATTCTTGTAAGATCACATGCCCCATTGCCATCGCAAGTGCACCGTCTGTACCTTGTTTCACACTAATCCAATCATCCGCAAACTTTGTTGACTCAGCGAAATCAGGACTTACTGAAACTACTTTCGTTCCTTTATATCGAACCTCCGCTAAAAAGTGTGCATCTGGTGTTCTTGTCATCGGTACATTTGAACCCCATGTCATAATGTAGCCAGAGTTATACCAGTCACTACTTTCTGGTACATCTGTTTGATCACCCCAAATTTGCGGAGAAGCTGGTGGTAAATCAGCATACCAATCATAGAAGCTAAGCATCGGCCCGCCCATAAGTTGCATAAAGCGGCTACCTGCAGCATGACTTAACATCGACATAGCTGGAATTGGTGAGAAACCAACATTTCGGTCTGGACCGTATTTTATTACTGTATAAAGTAAAGAAGCTGAAACGAGTTGTAATACTTCATCCCAATTCGCACGAACGAATCCCCCTTTACCACGTGCCTGCTTATACTTGCGTGCTTTTTCAGGGTTTTCCACAATGCTTTTCCAAGCATCTAATGGTGACTCATTATTTTGTAATTCCTCTTGCCACATACTCCAAAGAACACCACGTACATACGGATATTTCACACGAAGTGGACTATAAATGTACCAAGAAAAACTCGCTCCACGTGGACATCCTCGTGGTTCAAAGTCAGGCATATCTGGACCTGTTGTTGGATAATTAAGCTCCTGCCCTTCCCAAGTTACAATTCCATCTTTCACATAAATGTTCCAACTACATGAACCAGTACAGTTCACGCCATGTGTAGAACGAATTACTTTATCATGCTGCCAACGCTTTCTGTACACATTCTCCCATTCTCGATCTTCATATGTTTCTTGTGTATGATTATCGTTATAACGATCTATTGGTGAAAAATATTTTAAACGTCTCATTAGTGCTGAAGGTTTCTTCTTCATACTGTTCACTCCTTTAATACGTCTCTCTTACATACCCTTACTATAAGAGAGGTTGTAAAATACAGATGTGACATTTCGCACAGTTCAAGAGATTGTCAAAAATTCCGAAAAAAATATAAAAAAGTGAATATCTAATCATTGTGGAGGGATCACATCCTTCACTGACTGTTAAATTACTTCCTTGCTTCTAGAATAGTTTAAGATGAAGTACTGATAATAATGAGCGTGCAAAAAATTTCTTATATAATAGAGGAAGTAATTTGGGAGTAGTTAAATTTGATATGCCTAAATCGTTAGATGGGTTTATAAATAAAAATACAATACTTTAATTCCACCCTACCAAGGGCAACTATCCTGAAAATAGTTGAACAAAAAACGCCAGGGAATCCATATGAATTGTCAGCAAGTTGAATTGAATGAATAGAAAAATACACCCAGAATGGCAGGATTATAAGATAATAATAAAAGGAGGATATTATGATATTAGAACCGCTTTATGCAGAAAACATTATAGTAGCCGTTATATATAAAAATGAGTTTAGATGGTATGTAACAGATAAAGAACTATGGTTTTTAGATTATGATAAATTAGATCATGCATATAAAAATTTAGGTGTAAGCATTGAAGATAATGAGGAAACGGAAGAAAGAAATGGAATACAAGTATTAAATAATGAAAATGTAGAAGTATTTTTACTAAGGATTAATCAATATAAAACAACTAAAGAGGAAATAAATTATTTACTACTTGAAAATATTAAAAGGAAAAATGCAGGAGAAGATCTATTAGATTTTAGTCCAGTCTTATTAATTAACTTTGATAATAAAATACTATATTCAATGTTTCCAGAACCGGCATCATACGAAAACTATGTACCAAAAGATTGGATTGGTACATATGAAGATTTCACTGAATTCATACCTACATCAGAGAAATATTGGATAGATAAGTTTAATAATAATCTACTTTTACTATAAAGTAGGACAAGAGTGATGATAGTATAAGAACTTCTTACCTTAATAGAGCTTATGAGATTAATGGAGAAGTAAATAGAGTCCCTAAATCCAGAAATAAAGGAGTAAAATAGTCATGAAATATCCATATAGTTTTGAAGTACTTAACAGTAGAAATTTAGTTATGAGACTTCCTCAAGAAATTAAACTTGTTGAAACTTTTTTAGGAATTGAAGTTTCAGCTTTTGGAGATTGGATTCTAGAAGAAATACAAAGTGTTTTAAACGGAGAAAAAAATTATGTAGTAGTAAATGGCAACATTTGCGGTTTAGAAATTCGGAACGATACAACTACTGTGTTAGACAATTTAGCCGAAGATGGTAAAGGCGAATATTGTGAAATTGAAACCATGGACTTGGTAGAATTAATTCATATTTGGTTAGATAAACAAAAAGAATATAAGAAAGATAAAAATAAAGGATTGTAATAATTTACATAGCTGGCCTCTTAATGAAGTCGGCTTTATTTATTACTCATATAAATTTTAATCACAAGGCGTATGATATAGGCTTCCAACTTTACGCGTAGGGTTCCCTATGCTATTTATTTTGCTCATCGAAGTCACTCTTTCCTTCCCCTCCTCTATGTTTTACCGATAATACTAGTTTATATCAAGACATATTGCACATAAAACTACAAATCATTATTTACCATATTGCCCTAAGTTACGGAAACAATTATACTAGATATAATCGAGATAAATAATCTGAATATTCTCAGAATTAAAGATAAGATTTTTACTTCCCGCAAATAGAGGCGTAAATTCTATTTTCCACTAAATAGACTAGAAAACGTTAATAAAATGAGGAGGGTTACGATGCCCCAGCTTGATTCATTACATCCTATTGTAGAAAAAATAATAAACAATATTGAAAAATTAATGGTCGGAAAACGAAAAGAAACGATCTTATCCTTGACAGCTCTCTTAGCTGAAGGTCATGTACTATTAGAAGATGTTCCTGGTGTCGGGAAAACAATGTTAGTACGTGCTCTTTCTAAATCCATTGATGCTGATTACAAGCGAATTCAATTCACACCTGATTTACTGCCGTCAGATGTAACAGGTGTTTCTATTTACAATCCAAAAGAGCTCCAATTTGAGTTCAAGCCTGGACCAATCATGGGGAATTTTATACTTGCTGATGAAATTAATCGTACATCTCCCAAAACACAATCTGCCTTACTTGAAAGTATGGAAGAAGGCAATATTACAATAGATGGCATGACAAGACCGTTACCAAAACCGTTCTTTGTAATGGCTACACAAAATCCGGTCGAATATGAGGGAACATACCCTTTACCAGAAGCCCAGCTCGATCGATTCTTATTGAAACTAAAAATGGGATATCCTACACCAGAAGAAGAATTTGAAATTTTAAACCGGATGAAAAAAACAAATCCACTCTCCCATCTACAAGCTATTACTACAATAAAAGAGTTACTTTATTTACAACAAAGCGTACGAGAAGTAAGCATGGACAAAGCAATCAAGCATTACATTGTAAAGCTTGTTAGTCAGACTCGTTCTTATAGTTCTATACAGCTAGGTGCAAGTCCACGTGGCTCAATTGCTTTAATGAAAGCTTCACAAGCTTATGCATTCATCCATGGTAGAAATTATGTTATTCCAGACGATGTTAAATTTTTAGCTCCTTACGTGTTAGCTCACAGACTCATTCTAAAAATGGAAGCAAAATTTGAAGGAGTAACAGGGGAACAAGTTATTTCAAAAATCGTTGCACGAACTGCCGTGCCGACTCAAAGGACGATGAACCTTTGATGAAACGCATGCTACGAGCACTATATCATGTTACTAAGTTATCACTCATTCCTTTATGCCTAGTCTTAACCTTTGTATACGCTATGCTTCAAGGAGGATTTGTTAGTTGGTTTTTGTTTTACAGTACGATTCCTATTGGCCTTTATTCACTATTACTCCCTTTCTATGCTTTACGGAACGCCGAAGTAAAACGAATAACAAACCAAGGCGAATATGTAGCAGGAGTACCATTTGTAAGCACCATTACAATAAAAAGAAAATTTCCTTTTCCCTTACTCTATTTAATTATAGAAGATGAACTGCCATCACAATTTACAAATTGTAGACAAACGAAGGCGAATAAGGTCATACTCTTTCCAGGATTCAAACGAAATATTTCGTTTCAATATGCTATTGACACAATCCCTCGAGGAGAACACACATTTTCAAGCGTACGTGTCAAAACTGGCGATCTATTCGGTATGATAAAGAAAGATGTAACTTTTTCAGTTCCAGATACATTTTTAGTCTATCCCCAGTATGTAGATATAACGTATCGACAATTGGAAAATCATTTCGAACAAGGAGCGCTTTCAGCAAATATAAATTTAGCAAAAGACTCTACAATTTCTGTCGGTGTCAGAGAATATAAACCTGGCGACCGCTTTTCATGGATTGATTGGAAAGCAACTGCACGAACAAACAATATTATGACGAAAGAGTTTGAACAACAACGTAGCCACAATATCATGATATTTATGGACAGAACCGAGTCTCCTCTATTCGAATCAGTCGTAACGTTTACTGCCTCTATTGTGAGGGCTGTCTTGAAGCAAAATTCATCAGCCTCATTCGTGTCTGTCGGAAAAGAACGTACTTTTTTTCCTTTAGACAATGGAGATAGCCAGTTGCAGCAAATCTTTTGTCATTTAGCGAAAGTACAAGCTGACAGTGTATTCCCGCTCTCCCAGAGTGTAGAAATCGAATTAAGAAAAATTTTTGAGCCCGTAACGATTATACTCGTGACAAGCGATCTTTCTCCCGATATTCAAAAGGCAGCTGACTATGCTGCTATAAAAAATAGGAAATTAATGGTGTTTGTCGTGAAAGAAAAAGCGAATCAACTCTCACATCGAGAACTAAGTATTCTAGAAAATCTACAAAAACGAAAAATATTTGTAAATGCAGTTTATGAAAACCGGTATACAAACGTGTTTTTTGAGGTGAGCAAATGATAACATTACAGACAAAAAAACAATGGGATATGAGCAGATTCTTCATACATGTATGTGCATTTCTACTTTTACTAGAATGGCTAAGACCCCTTATAGGTATTACAAACGTAGGTAGATTAGATATTTTTATAATATTTATAGGAATTTGCTTCACACTCTCTTTTTTTCAAACAAGTTGGCAGATTCCAATAAAGATCGTCACGATTTTATTCATCATTCATTTCCTATATTATAAAAATGCTTTTATCAATCCATCTTGGCTAACAAAATTTTTTACTGATATTTCTCGAAATTCCTCCCTGTTATTTCAAGGGAATTTACTAGATATTTCTCCAGTTTTTCCAACACTTTTATTTTTTTTATCATTTTGGTTTTTGAGTGCTTTTATCTCTTTTTGGATGATTCATAAAAAACGTGGGTTGTTATTTCTTATATTGACTATTATTTATATCACAATTTTTCACGACTTACATTTATACAATGCAAACTACGCTATTATTCGTACTGTTGTCATCGGTTTTTTTATGCTTAGTCATCTCCACATAGAACGAATAAAAGAGATGGAACACTTACAAAATTATGCTAGAGAAATCTCAAAATTACTTAGACCACTTACACTATTTATTGTATTTTCAGTAACCATCGCATACTTTGCTCCAAAATTTGGACCTCAATGGCCAAACCCAATGGATTTTTTAAAACTCAACACATCCGAAGCAAGTAAAAAACAAGAAGTTTCTAAAATTGGGTATGGTTTAGATGACTCGCGATTAGGCGGTCCTTTTAAGGCGGATCCTACAATTGTTTTCACAGCACAAACGCAAAACAAACAATATTGGAGAGTCGAAACGAAAGATTTTTATACCGGAAAAGGCTGGGAAGTTTCTGAAAATCAAAAAAAGGTTTCTTTTAAAAATAAAAACGACGTCGTGAGCTGGTACGAACAAGATACAAAAACGGAGGCAACCGAGGCAACAATCACCATGCAAAAAAGTTATCCTCACCTTACCTATCCAGCAGGATTAGTATCAGTTGAGGCTTCTTCTGATGTATCATACAGCGTTGACCCATTTTCAGAAAAAATCTATACGATGCACGGAGACTCTTCTACTACTTTAAATTCATATAAAGTAACATATGAGGTCCCGGAGTTTTCCATAGAAAATTTGAAAGCTGTAAAAGCAAATGAAGGTCATGAAACAAGTCCTTATTTTATGACAAAGTACACCCAACTTCCCAAATCATTACCGCAACGAATAAAAGACTTAGCTGTTAATCTAACAAATGATAAAGACAACCGATATGATAAAGTATTAGCTATTGAAAATTACTTCACCGACCATTCTTTTGTATATGAAACAACGAATGTTTCATTCCCTGCTAAAAACCAAGATTATGTAGATCAATTCCTTTTCGATACAAAAAGCGGCTACTGTAATAATTTTTCGACGTCTATGATTGTATTACTTCGTTCTGCCGGGATTCCCGCTCGCTGGGTAAAAGGTTATACAGAAGGAACTCTTGATAATACACTTGCCTCTGCAGAAGGTGAAGATGTTTATAAAATCGCGAACGATAACGCACACTCTTGGGTCGAAGTATATTTCCCAGGATATGGATGGATTCCGTTCGAACCAACAAAAGGATTTACCAATCCCTATAATTTTACAAATAATACTCCTGCTCCTACTTTACAAAATAGCGAAGAAACTAATTCTCAAAATGCGCAAATGCACCAAAGAAATAATGAAGCAAAGCTCAAAAGTTTAATAGAAGATACAGAGGAAGCTTCTACTAAAAAGATTACAAATGCTAAAAATAGATTTTCTTGGTGGTACGTATTCCTCTCTTCGATGCTAATTAGTATTATAGGATACATTCTCTTCGCTACTAGAATGAAATGGATTACATTTTTTATCATTCTTTTCTATAAATACCGAAAAGATGATGCTGTTTATAGCAAAGCTTACGGTGCACTTTTAAAACAATTTGCGCGAATCGGTATACCACGAGGTGAAAGTCAAACATTCCGCGAATATGCACTCCACATCGATACGCTTTACAACTCAGCCGATATGCAACAACTTACTTTCAGTTATGAGAACGCTATGTATCAAAAGGGACAGGCTGCAGTAGAATGGAAAAAATCCGCACACTTATGGGAAGTGCTTATGAAAAAAGCAGCTTCTCCGCCCAAATCAAATGACTTCCATTCAGCGATTTAATCTTGATAATGTGCGTTAAAGGAAAAAGCCTCAAAGAACTACCTTGTTCTGAACTGCACCCCAATTGTTAGACACAGTCTAACAATTGGAGGTGCAGTTTTTTTATGACAAAATTTACGAAGGATTCAAGGTTAAAGCTCGTTCAAGGATTTAATCCAAAAACAATTTCTCAAGCAGAATATGCAAAACAGATGCATATTACAAAGGCGCAATTTCAATACTGGTTGCGCTTATACGAACTCCATGGAGAAGAAGGTTTACACGAGGTCTATACAAATTACACCGTAGAGTTTAAACTAAACGTACTAAATTTTATGGCTCAATCGGGTATATCGTTAATGGATACAGCGGCTATATTCATGATTCCTTCTTTTACAACGGTTTATCAATGGAAGAAGCAATTTGAATTAGGTGGCTTAGATGCCCTTGAACCAAAGAAAAAGGGGCGTCCATCCATGAAAAATAAAAACACAAAACAGGATACGAAAAAAATTCCGGCAGAAGGTTCAGTTGAAGCGTTACAAGCTGAATTAGAACGCTTACGTATGGAAAACGCGTATTTAAAAAAGTTGAATGCCTTAGTTCAAAACAAGGAAAAATCACCAAACAAGATAAGGCACAAGTAGTCTATGAATTAAGGCATGAGTTTCAAGTGAAAGAATTAGTAAAGTTAGCGGGTATCCCTCGAAGCACATATTACTTTTATGTAAAACAAATGGATAGAATCGATCCAGATGCGGATTTAAAAGTAGAAATTAAAGCGATTTATGATGAACACGAAGGTCGTTATGGATATCGTCGTATTCGTGATGAATTAGCCAACCGTAATCAAATAGTGAATCATAAAAAGGTGCAACGAATTATGAAAGAGTTAGGTTTAAAATGCCTTGTACGTATGAAAAAATATAAATCTTATAAAGGAACGGTTGGTAAAATTGCACCCCATATTTTAGAGCGTAATTTTACGGCAGATGCGCCAAATGAAAAATGGGTAACCGATATTACGGAATTTAAATTATTCGGTGAGAAACTTTATGTATCCCCTGTATTGGACTTGTATAATGGTGAAATCATTACTTATACAATTGGCTCTAGACCAACATACTCACTTGTTTCAGAAATGTTAGAGACAGCATTAGAATGTTTACCTGAAAGTCACCAACTATTGATGCATTCAGATCAAGGTTGGCATTATCAAATGAAACAGTACCGTCACGCATTACAAGAAAGAGATATCGTACAAAGTATGTCTCGTAAAGGCAACTGTTACGACAACGCAGTAATGGAGAATTTCTTTGGAATCATGAAGTCTGAATTTCTCTACATAAAAGAGTTTGAAAGTGTAGAGCATTTCGAAATAGAATTAGAAAAATATATAGATTATTATAATACCAAACGGATAAAGGCAAAATTAAAAATGAGTCCGGTACAATACCGGACTCACTTTTATCAAGCTGCCTAATGAACTAACCGTGCCTAACTTTTAGGGGTCACTTCATTCTTTGAGGCTTTTTTAATAAAGTGAAACTTCTAGTTATTCCCCAAGTACCTTCTCAATCTCAACCTCTAAATCCACCGGCTTCGTCTGCGGCGCAAAACGCCCTACTACTTTCCCATCTTTTCCAATTAAAAACTTAGTAAAATTCCATTTCACTGCTTTCATACCGAGTAAACCTGGTGCTTGTTCTGTCATGTATGTATATAGTGGATGAGCCTTGTCACCTTTCACATCAATCTTTGCAAACATCGGGAAATTTACACCGTAGTTTAACTCACAAAAACTAGTAATATCTGCTTCTGTACCTGGTTCTTGTCCTCCGAATTGGTGACAAGGAAAACCGAGTATTTCTAGTCCTTGGTCTTTATATTTATCATATACTTCTTGTAACCCTTTATATTGCGGTGTAAAACCACACTTGCTAGCTACATTTACAATAAGAAGTGCTTTTCCTTCGTAATCTTTTAACGATTTATCTTCTCCTGTTATCGTTTTAGCTGAAAAATCATAAACTGTCATTGTCCTTACCCCTCTCTTCACTATCATTCTATGTTTATACTATACTACATTCATGAATATACAGCTCTTATTACGTACTTACAGGCTGAAATGATAGCGCTTTATTTTCGTTCGAAAATTCGACACAAACTACTAGACTTTTATGTTGGAAAGTTTTACAATTGAATTGTGAACAAAATGTGACAGTTTATATTCCATTATAAAAGAAAAGGATGGTGTTCATTATGAAAACTGCACAACATGAAACGATTTCAAATCGCGAGTTTTATTTCGTACTATATATGATGTTATTGTATGTGATTGGCTGGGTAATCGATGTAAATGGTTTATTTTTAAGCTCCTACTTTAATTTAGCAGGAGAGATTATGCTTCCATTAGTTGGTGGCATTGTTGGGTTGTTCGTTATGTCTATCAATAAAGAACAAACGAAATAAATACATTACAAAAAGGCAGAAGACGAAACTTTCGTTTTCTGCCTTTTTGTATTTTTAGCGTATAATAGTTACATACCGTATATAAGGAGTGGTAAAGATGAAAAAAGTAGAGCAATTATCTTCGCACCTATATCTTATTGATGATTTTGATTTACAACATACTGAACGTACAGGTACGTATGTTTTATTAGGTGACGATATTACTTTAGTTGAAACTTGTGCAGCCCCTTCTCTTCCATATATTTTAGATGGCTTACAACAATTACATATTGATTTAAACGATGTTAAAAACATTATCGTTACACATGTTCATTTAGATCACGCCGGGGCTGCTGGTTTAATGATGGAAAAATGCCCAAATGCTACTTTATATGTGCATTCTCGCGGCGCTCGTCATATGATTGATCCAACAAAACTCATTTTAGGCGCAAAAGCTGTATACAAAGAAGATTTCGATAAACTATTTGATCCAATTCTTCCTATAGAAGAAGAACGTGTTCATATTGTACAAAATGGTGATACTTTAAAAATTTCAGAAGACCGTATCCTGACATTTTATGATACACCGGGACATGCTAAGCACCATATTAGCATTCACGATTCATTAACAAATGGCATTTTTACTGGCGATACAATAGGAATTTACTATAGAGAACTCACAGACCTTGGTGTAGAACTATATCTACCATCAACGTCCCCTTCACAATTCCAACCAGATGCGATGATTGCTTCTAAAAATCACATTCAAAGTATGAATGTAGATACTATTTATTTCGGCCATTACGGTGCATCATCCAATGTTACAGAAGTATATAACCAACTGGAACATTGGTTACCTATTTTCGTCCATACTGGTAAAGAGGTCTTTGAACAGTATAATGATTTCGATGAAGCGACTAAAGCTTTACAAACTATATTAATGGATAAGATCTCTTCTCACCTTACAAAGGTAAACGTTCCATCAGATCATTCCGTTTATAACATTTTACATCTAGATATAGAAATTAGCGCTATGGGCATTATTGATTATTTCACGAAGCAAGAAAAAGCAAACTCCACTATTAAATAACCGTAAAAGAAGAGATATACAACAGTAGTTATTGTATATCTCTTCTTTTTTTGAATATATTTTGAGTAAAGGATGGTGGAATGTAATGCAAAAAGTGATGCTATATCTCTGCTTCACCTTATTTATCGTCTTATTATTATTTGTCGGAGTGAAAATTCAATTTTATTTAGATACAGACGCGCAGGTGAACTTTAAATTTTATCCAAGGTTATTCTACTATACACTCTTCCCTCTTATAGTTGGCATTTTATTACGATTCCTTCAGTCCATTAATCGCGAAACAAATAAACAAAACTGGCGCTTTCAACCGGATAAATTTATCGCTATTACTGTGCCTACGCTATTCATTTCCTTTTCTCCAGCCCTACTCTTTTCACCAGTTGGTGAATACCTACCTTATTTAACTAATATTATTCTTGTGAATACGACTTTCGTTACCATTATTAGTTTAATAGCTGGTTACTCACTTTTAGATTGTTTGATACAAAAAGACAAGGAGAATAGTAAGGAATATAACTAAGTAATTTCCCACTTTCACTTTATTAAGCAAATCAAGATAATTCTGCCCCTGACTTGTATGCAAAAGAACCTAATGTTCAATTTTCAAGTGTCGTTGGTTATGGTGGTTTATTTATAAGCGCAATACTCCTTGTAAGATTTGCTATACATGCGGTAAGGAATTTTAAGTAATAACAAAACGAGTGTGAAATCGCATAGATTTTATACTCGTTTTTTATTGTTTATATATTCAATATGTACTAGGACATTTATGTTAAACTATAGAAAATCTTGCACTAAGTCAAAATACATTTCAATCAAGGGAGAATTATTATGTATAGATTTTTCGGATTTTCGTGTCTAATGTTTCTCGCAAGTATATGTTCTTTCTTTGTTTTAAGAGGACCTAATGCAAATTTAACTTTGATTATTGCGATTCTAGGAATACTTTCATTACTCGGTATTATTTCTGCGATAGCATCAAAAAATTGGTTATTCGGAATAGTTGGTACTGCATTAAATGGCGTAATATTAGTATTTGTATATTTCTTATTGCTAGCAAAAGGAATAGGTGGTTAATATATTTACGTTTCAATAAGAAAAGCTCACAGCTTAATCTATGAGCTTTTTTACTTATCTCACCTTTTCATCTACATACTCCATAAACTGTTCTGCTTTAATAAACCTTTCTTTATACGCTTCAGGTACTTCTTCTACTGTTATCCCACCACTCGATTTCGCTTTTACTAATACAGTTTGATATGACATTAACGCTTCCATATATTGTTCATACTCTTCCGAAGTTAATACTTCTTTACTAGATTTATGGCCATTTAATTTATCAAAATATGGCTGAAGTTCCATTTCTACCTTTTTCATTTCCTCTTTTTTAGCTGGTGATAATTGATCATAATCAATATTACCGTTCGAATCCCCGTACTCAAGTTTTGCATTTGTTAATTTCTTTAGTTCTGTTGTAAACTCTTCATATTCCTTCGCACCCATTTCATCTTTCGCTTCTGATAATTTTGCATTAAAACGCATATACGCTTCTAATGTCATAGCTCCAGCATGTTTTTTTAAGTTCTCAAAAGATCCGTATATACCATCCGCCATAATAGATTGGTAAGCAAAACCAGTCGTTGGGATTAAAAATACTGCTGCAAGCAATCCTGCAATAAGTCGCTTCTTCCTTTTGTTACCGCCGCGATTCATTTTAATCTGAACAATTACTTTTTCTTTTAACTCCGGCGGGGCAACAATCCCCTTCGCTTCTTCTTGTATAGATTCTCTAACTCTACAATCTAAGCTCATTTCACATTCCCTACCTCTCCTAAAAAGATTTCTTCTATTTGTTCTTTTTGGCGTAGTTTCTTTAATGCCGCATGAATTCTAGACTTAACTGTACCGATTGGAATATGTAATATTTGTGCTACTTCTTCTTGTGAATAATCGTGTAAGTATCTTAAGATAATAACTTGTTTCAATTTATACGGTAACTTATGAATGAGTTCGATTAATTTTTGATTTGATATTTTACTTATAACATCGTTAGAAAAATCAATTTGTACTGGTTTTCTTTGCTCTTCTGCTTTTTTTATAATTCGTAGTCGCATCCACCTCTTTCTTCTATAGGAGTGAATTTGTTTAATCGTAAGTCCAATTAGCCAAGGGCGAAATGGCTTCTCGCTATCATACTTACGAAGCGATTCATATAGCTGTATGTATATTTCTTGAACGACATCATCTACATCCGTTTTATCTTCTATTAAAAAATGTGCTGTCTTATATACTTCTTGAATCGTTTTATCATACAATTCGCTATATGCTTCTTTATTGCCTGATAAAGTTAATTGGATTAAATCTATATACACCGTTTCATCCTTCATATTCCATCCCTCCTTTGTCTTACACTTTATATTGGCAAGTAATTGATGTTTCGTTCGATTTTTTCAAACAGTTTTTTATATACATTAATATAATGATCCAATGAGTTCATAAGCTTCACTTATAAAGCCGCATAACTATTATATAATTTCCCAATTGCTAATGACGCTTTAAAATGATTTGTATAGTCAAATTTAGGAGGATATATGATGAAAGCTATCGTTGTAACGTCGTTCGGTGGTCCTGAAGTGATGCAATATACAGATGTGGATATACCGGTTATTTCAGAAGATCAAGTTTTAATTCGTGTTGTTGCTACCAGTGTAAATTTCGCCGATATTAAATCACGGTATGGAAAAAAAGGAAATAAAGCACTCCCTTTTATTCCAGGTATAGATGTCGCTGGTATTGTAGAACGTGTCGGTTCTCATGTGAAAAATATTCATCCTGGACAGCGTGTCATTGCTTTTCCTCAAAATGGATCTTACGCAGAATACGTTGTCGCAAACGAAAACCTTACTTTCGTTTTACCTGATAAAGTCGATTTTCAAACGGCAGCTGCTTGCCCGATCGTATCTTTTACAAGTTATAATTTACTCGCAAATGTTGCAAGGCTTCAACAAGGTGAATCTGTACTCATTCATGCGGCTGCTGGTGGAATTGGTACTACAGCGATTCAACTTGCTAAACTATTAGGGGCTGGAAAAGTTATCGGCACTGTCGGAAGTGAAGCAAAAAAAGAAATTGCTTTAGATGTTGGAGCTGATTATGTTATTTGCCATCAAGATGAAGATTTTGTAGAGAAAGTCAATGAACTGACAAACGGAGAAGGCGTTAATATCATTTTAGACTCTATTTCTGGAACGGTTTCGGAAAGAAGTTTAAACTGTCTTGCTTATTATGGTCGCCTCGTTCATTTCGGTAATGCTAGCGGTGAAATTGGTAATTTTGAAACGAAAGATTTACATGCAAGTTGCCGCTCTATACTCGGATTCAGCTTTGGAACCACACGAAAAAAACGTCCTGAACTGCTCCAAGAAACTGCAAATGAAGTTTTCCGTTATTTGCGTGACGGACGTTTGCAAATTAAGGCTACGAAATCTTTTCCACTTCAAGATGCAGGGAAAGCACATGAATGGGTCGAAAGTAGAAAAAGTACAGGGAAAGTAATGCTAACTGTTCAGTCCTCTTCCTGAAATGAATACTTGAAACCGAGGTGTCATTCATGGGATCACGAATTATGCATGCTATTATCGCCAACAAGATTGCCGAAAAACTATATATCCAAGATAAAACTTCTTTCATACTTGGAGGTGTAGCCCCTGATGCGGTTCATTCAGCAGAAGAAAAAGGAGCTTCACACTTTTACGCTGGCACAACGAAAAACTATACGAGAAGGATAGATTTCAATTCTTTTTTTCAAAAATATAAAGCTCATATGGATTCCCCTTTTCTCCTTGGCTATTACACTCACCTCATTGCCGATGATAATTGGCTAAGCGGCTTCTTTCTACCTTGGCTAAAAAATAGAATAGAAAATGACGAAACGATCGCACCTATGTACTATAACGATTTTAAATTGTTAAATGCAAAGTTGCTTCATCATTACGATACAGAACAGCAGCTCTTCTCTCTTCTCAACCAAGAGGCTCACATTGTGGATATTGAAGAAGTTTCTAAAGAAAATGTTTTAGAATTTCGAAAGTATCTTTTTGAAGATATGTTGTATCCCGAGCAACATTTGCATGAAGACTTACAGGTATTTACGTTTAATCAAATTGTCGGTTATATGGAAACTGCTATTGAAAAAGGTGCATTTTTTATTAAACAACTCTCTCATGAAAAATTCATTTCAAAGATTTAATCCCCCTCAATATGTTTGAGGGGGATTTTCACATCTCAATATTATTATCGGTTCTTTTCCATAACCGCAAAATAATTCCCTTCACTATCAGCAAAGTTAAACACTTTACCAGAAGGCATAGTTACCATTTCGCCAACAGTAACATTTTTATTTTTTAAATCTGTATATAATTGATCCAGATTTTCTGAGAAGAACATTAAAGACGGTGTACCAAGATTCAATTCTGGGCTCATTTTAGAAATCACTTCTTTATTATGTAATATAATGCTCGTTTCTGCACCGCTTTTCGGAGCGATTTCAATCCATCTCATTCCTTGCTTGTTATCTTCTTCTGCTACTACATGAAACCCTACTTTTTCTGTCCAAAAATTGACCGCCTCATCTTGATTGTTTACATATAACATAATTTGTCCGACTTTATGAATCATTGTTTTTCCCCCTAATGGTTTTAATATTCTATGTAGGTTTCTACAGGTACTATTGTTAATCCTTTTTCATTCAGTTGAATACTTATAAATCGCTAGTCATAAAAAGTTGTCTTTTTGCTTAGGGGAACTTAATAGCTTTTGCTTAGTAGCAATAATGTGGTTGTATCTCATCGATATCAAGCTACGGTTATGAAGTACCCCCTAAACAAATTTTTTATCTCTTTACAATTATTTATAATCATTCAGCTCATTTTTGTCGTTTTGGAGAACAAATAATTTTTTAATATAGATTTTCAATTGTATTGCCATCCTTCGGTTCAGCTTCACGAATCATATAACTATCTACCTTTTGCATTTAATAAATCATGGTAAAGTTAAAGGTAGATTATGGCTATAACTCTATATAAGCTTTTTCCCCACCTGGAATCTTAAATTTATTTACATCATATTCTTTAATTATATATTTCTTTATCGCTTCAAAATCTTTCCCAAAAGCAAGAATTGGATTTTTTGAGAAATATATTATTTCTTCCTCGTCATAAATTCGGGCTTTAATTACTTCTTTGTCAGAGTGAAACGATACATTGACTCCTTTGTAAAAATATTCATAGTATCCCTCTTCATCCTGTTCACTCTTATCTTCAAAAGGAACTGATTCAATATGATATATAGCTCCATTTACATTTATAGATTTCATACAACACTACTCCTTTTCAAGAATATCCATCAGAATGTAAAGTAATAATAAAGTTGTTTAAATGTTGTTCAACTAAAACACCCGTTAGTTCACTTAAGGTAATCCTATTAAACCTGGATTAACTCCTTCTATTCTCGCCCAGTCAAATAAAGATTCAACTATCATTTGATTCTTACATTTAATTTTTAATAAACTTCCTTCTGACGTCGTACTTATTTCAAAATGCTCAATGATATTTTCTGTTCCTAAATTTTCTATTATTAAATTTCGAATAGTAAAAAAAGAGATTTCTACATAGATTACATCCAACTTATTCCAGCGTTTAGGTTTATGTTCAACGTTTTCATTTGTCATCAATTGGATAACTAGGGTAGGGCCATCCCTTTTAAGACACACTTCTAATAACTCTGCGTCTTCAAATTTTGGTACTTTTCCAAAAATGCTAATTAACGCCTGGGGATTTAAAATTTTTAATTGATCAATCATTTTTATACCTTCTATTTTTTATTTCTCTTTTCAAAATAATAATGATCCTCCATTCCATCGACTTGTCCCATTCCTGTATTGTACTCAGGTCTTTCATTTTAATGAGTTGGTTGATCTCCAATGCCACGTTTCCCGAAGATATGACCGGCTAAGTGATCTAGAATTATAATTTTTTGTTCATCGACTTCATATGTGAATTCCTGAGTCATAATAGGCTGTTTTTTATCATTTAGTATCCATTTTTCGAAGAGTCAATGGGATTAATGTTGCAACACTCAAAATGAATTTCATAATATTCTTCCTCAGAGAATACTTGTACAATTTGTCCCGTGTCCTTATCAGCAATTGTAAATTCGTTAGTTTCAGAAATGTCCCAAAGTTCCTCAATAAATTTTGTAAAGTTCAATATCCTAACATTTGCCCACATCGGTTCTAAACAATTAGGAACTAATATAAAATATTCTGTTTTATGATTTGAAAAATTTAAAGAAGCTAAAGAATTTTCAATCCATAAAATATACTTACTTTTAACATTACCAATTGGAATACAAAACTTTGGCTTAGAATCAATCTTACGAAATTTTTTCAATGCTATATCGAATAGTTCTATCCATGCAGAATCAGGATTTTCAAATTCAATAAATTTTAAATTTGAAAATAGGCTAATGATTTTTTCAGCACTAATTAACGCCTTCTTCCTACAAATCCTATCATTTTGATATATCATAATCTATACGCCTCTCATTTATTATAATAAGTATGATGATCGTTATTAAGCCTGAAATGTTCAAATATCTTTTCTTCATAAAAATCCTGTCTTTTTTCAAGACAATTATGGATGGTATCTTCCTTTCACGAGCTGTTGTAGACCCACTATGTATTCCACGCTCAATAATATTTTTTCATAATAATCCAATTCTATCTTAAGGTCAGGGAAGGTTTTCGGCATTTTCGTTCGCCAGGGGTTCGCAAAATCTGTGTAATATTTAAAACTTCGATTCTAAAACACCACGTTTTATGGGGGAGAGATAAATCCCTTTAAATATATTTGTATTACTTCGGATATGTCCACTTTATTCTACTGATAGTTCTCTATGGAAAACAACTATAAAATATGGAGTAATTAAATTTAAGTGAAAAAAGACCACACTTTCTAGTGTTTTTTACGCTTCAATATCTTTCCCTTCTGCTACCACTGTATCTCGCCACAACACAAGTAGTTTTCTAAATTCAGAGGTCTCAATTTTACATTGGTTATTTGGGGCACTCATAAATAAGTTAATAGCACTAGTATAATTAGGTTCAATGTAGACTGCTGCTACGTTCCCTTCTATTTCATATTGCGGAACTTCTTGCTTCACTACAGTATCTAAAATCTGTATATACTCATCTGCTTCATCATCTAAAATATCTTCTAAAAAATGAGAAATTATAGAAATCTCTTTGGGCAAACGTATTCTTAATCCGCCGAGTCCATCACGGTAAAATTCGTATATGTATTCCATTTTTCACCTCCTAATATAAATAGATTATACATTTATCATCTCATTATTCTGTATATTTTTTCTATTTTAAATCTGAGAGAGGTTTGTCTTACATATCTAACTGTATCGACTTCAATCTTATTATTATTTGCTTCTCACGCTTTGGAATTAACAGTTACTGTCGTACGTATTGCATGTGGTATTGTTTTTGAACTGTGTCAGAATCAGAACTCATTTGCGTAGCAATTTTTTCAGCTTTCTGAACATTACTTTGAAAGATTGCCATTATAATTTAACTCCTTACTTTAATATATTTTTTAAATTACAAAAGAAGAGCCTATGTAGTTTTTATATTAATGATATTTAACAGGGAATATGTAGTATTTTCATATACCCCAAAACATAGACCCTATACCAATAAGGTAATCCATAAAATGGAACACATCTTTAATTATACTAATACATCCTTACATTGACTTAGAAAAAATTTAAATTAGTGAATAATCTTTCTATATATTTTTAAGAGGAAATAATTAGTTACCTAAAATGAGCATATTGACTCAAATAAAAAAGACGCAACTATAAATAGTTACGTCTTCCCTATTATTTATCCCGTAAACGTCCGATTGATGAGGGATAATAATCAGTGGGGGAATCCCCACTGATTATTTTTTCACTTTATCTAGGCTTCTTCTTCCCAGTAAACGCTGGTTTCTTTTTCTTTGGTGCTTTCGGTTTCGTTTCTACAAATGATCCGTTGAACATTTCTTGCTTCGTAAATACGATACCTAGTTTTTTTGCAAATTGAAGTAATTTACGCTCTTCTTGTTGTGTTACAAGAGAAACGACTGTTCCTTCTTTACCCATACGTCCTGTACGTCCTGAGCGGTGAATATATTGGTCTACTGTGTCTGGTAACTCCAAGTGGATTACATGTGTTAAATCATCAATATCAATACCGCGTGCTGCAATATCAGTAGCAAGTAGAATTTCTAATTTCCCGCCGCGGAAAGCTCGCATCGTTGCTTCACGTTCTTGCTTACTTGCTTCTGCATGAAGAGCTGCTGCTTTCATTTTACGGAATTTCAATTTCTGAGTAATTTCATCTAAACGGAATGGGTCATTTAAGAAAGCAACTGCTTTTACATCGCCCATATGCATAATTCTTCTTACGTAATCATTTTTTTCGCGTCGCTCACAAATGATATACGTATGCTCAACTAAGCTTTTTGACTCAGCACGAGTTACACGTACTAATTGTGGTTCAACTGTCAAATCACGTGCAGCATCTTCTGCCGCTTTTGTCATTGTCGCAGAGAAGAATACTAATTGACGATCGCGCATTGTAGATTTAATTACATCTTGTACAGCGCCCATCATCTTTTGTTTTACAATTTGATCAAACTCATCAAATACAATTGTTTTCACTTCATGCATCTTTAGTTTTTTCATACGAATTAATTCTAAAATACGTCCTGGTGAACCGACAATTACTCTCGGGTGTTTCTTTAATTTTTCAACTTGGCGCTTAATATCTGCACCACCAATTAAAGATGCACCTGAAATTTCAGTCCCTGCTGTAAACTTTTGAACCTCTTCGTGAATTTGCATGACAAGCTCACGTGTTGGTGCTAAAACAACAACTTGTGGTTGTTTTACTTCAGGATTAATTTTATGTAAAAGGGGTAATAAGTACGCTAATGTTTTTCCTGTTCCAGTTGGAGATTCAGCTATAACGTCTTGTCCTTCTAAAATAGTTGGAATCGCTTGTTTTTGAATTTCGGTTAATTCTTTAAAACCAGCCTTTTCCCAAGCTTGTTGTAAAAATGGTTGCATATCTTTTATCATTTGTTTTTCTCCTTTATCTCTATTTTTGAAGAAAATGTTGTATTGTTCGCACCGTTTCTATCATGTGTGAAATAACAGCTATTAAATCATCAACATGGTCTTCTGTAATCGCTTTTTGAAATAGAACCTCTACCTTATTATGATATGAAATCGCTTGCTTATTATATTCGTATGAAAGTTTTTGCGTAATCATTCTTTCTTTTCCCCATATAGAATGCATGAAAGTTTCAATTTCTTCGCACACTACCTCTGGCTTTTCTATCGGGAATGAAAATGCTAACTTCATTTCACAACCTGGTGTAAATTGTGGTACTTCCAATATTTCACCAGACAAGTTCTTTGCATCCACAGATAATGAAAATGTTGCTTCTACTAGTGGTTCGAACGGTTCTGTTAATTGAAATGAAATACGATATATACGACTTAATGAAGCAAGGTCCATCATATCTTTTCGATTTGTTACAAGAATATCTCCATGTAAATCAAAATCATAAACAGCACCTTCTACGATTACTTTTAAATTATCAAAAGCAGTTGGATCAAACATAATTTCCTCCAAAAAACAGGCGCCTTTCGATGGAAAGGCGCCACTTGATGTATATATAGTTTACAGATAAACGAGATGAATTACAACCTTTTAGAATAAACCTACTGCTTTTCCATCTTCATTTACATCCATTTGTAGTGCTGCTGGCTGTTTTGGAAGGCCTGGCATTGTTAACATTGTTCCCGTTAACGCAACGATAAAACCTGCACCGATAGATGGTTTTAGCTCACGAATTGTAACGATAAAGTCAGATGGACGACCTAATTTCGTTGCATCGTCAGAAAGAGAGTATTGTGTTTTCGCCATACAAACTGGTAGGTTACTCCAACCTTCTCCTTCATATTGAGCTAATTGCTTACGTGCTTTTGGAGCAAATTCAATATCTTTTGCGCCATACACTTTTTGGGCAATTGTACGAATTTTTTCTTCTAATGGTAATTCTAATTCATAAAGTGGTGCGTAGTTATTCTCACCTTTTTCGATTTCTTTTAGTACTTTTTCAGCAAGGTCAACTCCGCCTTGGCCACCTTTCTCCCAAACTTCTGTTAAGGATACTGCATAGCCACGCTCATTACACCACTCTTGTAAGTATGTAACTTCTGCATCTGTATCTGTAATGAATTTATTAATTGCAATTACGAAAGGCACACCGAAGCTTTGAATTGTTTCAACATGCTTCTGTAAGTTTTCCATACCTTTTGCTAATGCATCTACATTTTCTTCTTTTAATTGATCTTTTGCTACGCCACCATGCATTTTAAGCGCACGAATAGTCGCAACAATAACAACTGCTTCTGGTTTAATACCAGCTGCTCGAGCTTTAATATCTAAAAACTTCTCTGCACCTAAATCAGCACCAAATCCAGCTTCTGTAATAACATAGTCACCTAATTTTGCTGCCATTGTTGTAGCGATAACACTGTTACAACCGTGAGCGATATTTGCAAATGGTCCACCGTGAATGATAGCTGGTGTATTTTCTAACGTTTGTACTAAGTTCGGTTTTAATGCGTCTTTTAATAATAATGTTAACGCACCTTCTACACCTAAATCTTTAACCGTTACAGGTTGATTTGCAAAGTTATATGCAACCACGATGCGAGATAGACGCGCTTTTAAGTCTTGAATATCTGTTGCAAGGCAGAATACAGCCATAATTTCAGATGCCACTGTAATATCGAAACCATCTTCACGTGGTACACCTTGAACTGGTCCACCAAGACCAATTACTACGTTACGTAGGGCACGATCATTTAAGTCAACACAGCGTTTCCAAACGATTTTACGCGTATCAATCCCAAGTGTGTTTCCTTGTTGGATATGATTATCAATAAACGCTGCTAACGCGTTATTAGCAGTTGTAATCGCATGGATATCTCCAGTAAAGTGAAGGTTAATGTCTTCCATAGGTACAACCTGTGAAAAACCACCGCCTGCTGCTCCGCCTTTTAGTCCCATCGTTGGTCCAAGAGATGGTTCTCGAAGTGCGATTACTGTTTTCTTACCAATTTTATTAAAAGCTTGACCTAAACCAACTGTTACTGTTGATTTACCTTCTCCAGCTGGAGTTGGGTTAATCGCTGTTACTAAAACAACTTTACCGTCTTTCTCATTCTGTAAGCGCTTAAAAATATCAAGAGATAACTTACCTTTATAATGCCCGTATGGCTCTAATTCATCTTCTAAAATATTTAAATCAGCTGCAATTTCTTGAATCTTCTTCATACTCGCTTCTTGTGCGATTTCAATATCGGATTTAACTGTTGTAGTAGTTGTCATATACCCTAGTCCCCCTTTAATTGGTTCTGATGATATTGTATCAGTTTTTTGTATTTTCTGCACTTATTTACCTCCTAAAAATTCTTTCATTTCTTTATACGTTTTTTAACATAAATACCCATAAGAATGTTAACGATTGTTGTAACTCTGTAGGTAGTTGACCTAACATCTTCTCATTTACTCCACGCTTATATACACCGATACCATCCACAACTTCAAAACCTTGTTCTTTCGCTAGCTGCTCAAATTCCCAAGGCATCATCGTATTACAAACAACGTCTTTGCCATATAAACGAGGATAACTGTTCTCTCGAGGCTTTGCTGTCGGTCCTAAAATTGCAATACATGCGTATCCATCTTTCTTTAAAACACGCTTTATTTCATTTAATGCTCGCAATGGCTCCTCGGTCCATTCTAAAGAATTAATTGCCATAATTGCTTCAAATTTCTCATTTTCAAATGGTAATGAAGAAAGATCACCTTTTATAAAAGATAAGTTTGGGCCTTCTCCGCGTTCTTTACCCTTTTGAATCATAACTTCCGATAAGTCCACCCCAACCGCTTTGTACCCAGTAAGACTTAATTTATATGTACCATACCCATCACCACAGCCAACATCTAACACTTGTACTTCCTTTTCCACGTACTGCTCAAAAAATGGAATGATTGTACTCCTGCTCCCACTATCCCACATTTCTTGACTATTTTGATTCCAAAAATCTGCATTATTATCCCATTTTTTCTCTGCCGATTCATGCCAATTAAACTTCGTCATACATTCCCCTACCTTCAGTTATTATCATTCATTTCATTCTACATCATTTTCCAAAATTCCTGTTTATCTTCATTAGGAGATGTACATGCTAATGATGGAATCTTTATTCTCCAATTTTTGCTTTACTTGGGTTTAACTCATACACATGTTCTTCTCTTTATGAAAGATACTATAGGTACACCCAATTGAAAGAGAGGGATGTACATGCGAAGAAAGAGAAATCATCATTTTAAAAGTGGTGAAAAAAACGAAGAGTATGCAGCTGAAATATCACCAGCTGGCATACCAATTAGACATAAGCGTAAAGAAATTGCAAATGAAATAGAAGGTACAAATACCGGTGCAATGGTAGGCTATGTCGCTTTATTTCTTTCGCTTTTCTCAATTGCATTTTATCCGGTTACACTCGGCTCTCTTGCGATTTTAGTCGGCTTATTAGCTGTCAATTTCGGAGCAAGAACACTTGGATATACAGCAATTGGTTTTGGTAGTTTTTCTGTTTTATTTACTTTACTTTATCCGCTTGCTTTGTCAGCGTTTTAAAAAAACACACCAAGTTATACTTGGTGTGTTCATTCGTGATACAACATGATATGACCGCATCCACAACAATGTTTCGCTGTAATTTCTTGAAACACCGGATAATTCTCTTCATCCCGATGCTCAATAAACACCTTTTCAAATCGATACATATTTGGTGCATATGCCCAATCTTGTTTCGTACGTGCATATAAAGTTGAGGAAAAGAACTCCTCACCACCGCAAACGATACATGTATTTTTCATCACTACCCCTCCTATGCTTGTCTTACTTCATCTATATGAACATAAGCATAAAAAAAAGACCTTCTATTACTAGAAAGTCTTTTCTGAAACAAAAAGAAATGTACCAAACATTCCTACTCCGCTATATTCTTTCGTAACACCAGCTTCTGTTTTATATGTTTGCTTTACAGTCATAAAAAACACACCATTTCGTGCATCTGTACTTTCAAATTGTAGTTTTTCTTTTTTATCGTCTACATTTTGTGTGCATTCAAAACTACTCTCATTACATTTCAATGCATACTTATCCTCTACATACACTTTAAAATCTGATTCTTTCGGACAAGTAATAAGTAAAATCGCCACGAGAATAATACTTATAACACCCACAATTGTATAATATTTCTTCATTTGTACTCCTTTCAAATGACAAGAAAACTTGACTTCATGCGCCAAGTTTTCTTAGTCCACAACCCATTGCCATTCTTGTTCTTTCTTATCAAAAATGAGCCAACCAGTCTCTGTTGCTTCTTCTTTTAATTCATCGATATTATCTAGCACCTCATCCGTACTTTCATACGAACCAACTACATATACCGGAATTTCAAGACCTCTTCTTGACTCAATTTTCCCTGCTAGATCAATATAAAGACCATCTTCCATTAATGGAAGAAGTCCCATGATCACTTCTTTCGAAATTGCTGGGAAAATTTTCGATTTTTGGAAGAAAGAAAAACGTTTCTTACCGAAAGCACCGAGTTTATAAGGAATGACTTTACTTAACATTCCTACAAAGTCAGCAATTCTACGATAATACACTTTGTTGTACCACCCGTCATCATGTGAAAAATAAACAAATCTATTTTTCAACAACGGAAAGAATGTTCTTGCAAGTGGTTCTTTTTTGTGAGCCAAATATAAAAGCTCTGCAATTTCTTTTGGCTCTAATTCATCTAAATCGCTTGCATCATCAAAATCTACCCAACAAAATTCATCAAATTCATCAATCTCTGCTTGAATTAGCTTATGTATATTTTCTTCCTCAACATATTCAAATAAAGTATGATAATGAAAATCTGTCCATTCAAAGTTATGCTTCAAAAGCAACACTTGATGAAGCGGTGAAGGGATGTTACTTGCAAACTCTTTAAATGTAATTCCTGATGTAATAAAACAATGACCCCGACGATTACCATTAATATATATCATATTCTTTACTTGGTCAGATCCTCCAGACAAAGCACCTAGCCACCTTCGTTTTATATGTTTCAATTCTATAGCATATTTTAACATGAAAAATTTTAGAAACATAGAAAAAAATTCAAAAACTATTTACAATTTCATGTGTTTTATTACATAGTGATTACAAGAAAAAACGCCTGCTCGTAAGCAGGCGTTTTTAAAGGATATCATCTGGGTTTTGAGGATGATGATCTCCCTCTTTCTTATCATCTTTTTGGAACATCGATTGAATTTTATCAATTGTTTGTGGAGCTAATTCAATCATTTTTTCCGCTAAATGTGTCGCATTTTGTAGATGCAGAATATTTACTCCATCTTTATTCACCACAAGAAATGCTACTGGTGTAATAGAAACACCACCCGCGCTACCGCCACCAAATGCAGGGTTACCGTTCGTTCTTTGTCCATCATTCGTTTGGAAATCAGAACCTCCTGCTCCAAACCCGAACGCTACTTTAGAAACCGTTAACACCACACCACCGTCAGCCGTTTGAACAGGCTCTCCAACAATCGTATTTACATCGACCATTTCTTTTAAATTTTCCATTGCCGCTTTCATTAACCCTTGAATTGGATGATCCACCGTTCATAACCTCCTTTGTCATATCTTTCCTAGTTTTTCCGAAAGTTGGTGAACTAAACATAAAATTTTATATTGATTTCAAAAAACTTAAGTTGTAATATTTAGAAAAATAAAAAAAGAGGTCGATTCGTTATGATGCGAAAATTAACAAAGAAAGATCATGAACAAGTATTCGCTTACCTAAAAGAAGAAGCAGCCCTTAACTTGTTTATTATTGGAGATATTGAAGCTTTCGGTTATGACACAGATTTTCAAGAATTATGGGGCGTATTTAAAGAGAATGGAACATTAAAATCAATTCTACTCCGATTCCACGATTCATTTATACCCTATAGTAAAGAAGAACTTGTTACCACTGATTATGAGACACTTCTTTCCGCATATAAGCCGCTTAAACTCTCTGGTAAGTCAACTATTGTAGAAAGGTTTGAAACTGCTCCAAGTCTACAATTAGGCTCCAAAAATGAAATGTATTTTTGCGAATGTCTAGATGCCGACCACTTACCTAGTACGCCTGCCCAAGAAACAATTAAACTTGCCACACTAGATGATGTAGAGCGAATTATGCAATTAAGAAGTAGCATCGATGAATTCCCGACTGCTCATGAATCAGAAAAAATTTTAAGGCAAGCTATCGAAACCAATACAGGACGTACATATTATATTGAAAAAGACGGTGCAATCATCGCATCCGCCTCAACTTCCGCTGAAAATTCATTATCCGCAATGGTGGTTGGCGTATGTACGCATCCGAACTACCGCGGAAATGGATATGCTTCACTCATATTACAAAAAATGATTCAAGACTTTACGAAAGAAAGCCGAACACTTTGTTTATTTTATAACAATCCAGCTGCTGGACGAATTTATAAACGTCTAGGGTTTAAAGACATTGGGATGTGGACGATGTATCGATAATAAGAGGTACTCTATAAGCGGAAATAGTTGTAACTTTGCAATAAAAGCCGATTACACAAAAACTTCACACCGTTATTATGAAGAAACTACTTGAGGAGTGAGGACTCTAACTAAAAAATGTTATGCATTCAAACTAAATTTAGACAGATAAACGCCCCAATTGTTGCATTTCCTCCAACAATTGGGGCGTTTATCCTCAAATTCTTTCCACTACAAATAGAAATATTTATGAAACATTTATCACACTTATGTCGCTATTATCTTTACGTGCAAATGCCCTTCTTAATATTACTGCTTCTTATTATACTGTGCTTTAAAATCAATATATTCCTGTCTCGCATCCTGATTATTACCTTGGTGACTATCAAAAGATGTATGTATTTGTGATATATATTTTACTAACTTGCCCTCATCATTTCTCTTCTTATAATTCACTACAATACTTACTTCCAATATCTGCTTTGAACCATTTTTAGAATCAATATGCAATGCGATTGATCCACCACCATATTCATCAAATTGTATTTTCAACTTATCATTTATGATACTCTGAAACTCTAATTCAGTTAGTTTGTATCCAACAGTACTAGGCTGATCAAACTTTTTTATATCATCCCCGGGCTTCATCTTTAGTTTCCCTATCCCTTTTAAACGATCTACAATTAAGTTCACGTATGAAACATCCAGGTTTGAATCCGGACTTTGTACCTGTCCATTTTGATACATAATATTGGTACTATAATTAACTTCTTCTTTATAATTTTTATTATCTACTTCCGAGGTAATTTCTTGTGTTGTATTTCCATATAAACTTTTATCTTTCGTATTATATATGCCTTCCGAAGTTTGATAGATTGTTTTACTGTGTTCTCCATCTTCCTTTTGTTCATATGTACTATATATACCTCTTTGTTCCACAAAAGCATACCCATCATCACTCGCAGACATAACCTTTTTCATGTCACCTTCATCCAATGCCTTAACAAATGGCTCATACTCTATCTTTTCTTCAAAAAAACTACATGCTTGTAGTAGGCTGATTGTTATTATGATAGTAATCATTTTAGAAACCTTTTTTGTGTTCATTTCATCATCACACTACACTCTCTATATTTTCGATCAGATTATCTTCTAATCACTTTAATCACCTTACATAAGTAAATTTTCTTTTTGTAGTTCAAATACTCTCCTATAAATTATCACTTTTTCACCATCAAAACTTACAATACACACTTTCTTTATGCCTTACGTTTCGATTTACCTTTTTTATTTTTCTTTCGATATCTTGGAGTCTCTCTTTTATGTTGCTCCCATGAAATATTAAATGACGGAAATTTAAACCTGCAATATGCTAATAGCTGAAATTCAGCTGCTCCGATTGCTATCGTATACATTAAAAAGGTCCCTACTACATACATAAATAAATCATCAAATCCATAATCGTTATGAAAATATATCAAAATAAGAATAGTTACTGCGTATAGTGTAGCCCACTTCATCATCTTTCCTTTTGTTTTACTAAAGAAAGAAGCAGACCTCTCATCCATACTAAACGCACCTTCACTCGCTTGTTTAAACGTATCAATTGTTGTCACGATATGAAAAATCACTGCTCCTAAAAGCAATAAACCCGCATACATTATTGTAATCCAATCAATTGAATTATTAGCCATTTTAGTAACAGTCAACGCAGTAGGAGCTATTGTTGCTATTTGGAATGCATATAATAATACGACAAGGGTTTGTAGTTTTTGTAATTTAAATTGAGCTTTCGGAAATGAATAAATAATGAAAAGAATTATTTGTAGGCTGTACAATAACACTTCTAACTTAACAATTCCTATATTAAAGAGAAGCATACAGTAATCCCACCCAGCTGATAAAACAATAGAAAAAATAGTTATTGAACTAAATAGTATTCCTCCAAACATAAATCCTGTAGCACCTTCTGGACTTAAACGATCATTACATATCATCCGAAACTTATCTAAATCTTTTTCTTTTATATTCCACATCCTGACTCTTCACCCTCTATACAGTTTAAATAATTTTCATTCACTTCAATTCTATTTCACTCTTATTTACTTTTCGATTGGGATTTTGTATTTTGCCTTCAAAATCTCCCACGCATTCTCTCATTCTCTTCCCACGTTATATTAAATGGCGGACATTTAAATTTATTCTGCCATTTCCCTTTATGCCTTACGTTTCGATTTACTTTTTTTATTTTTCTTTTGATATCTTGGAGTTTCTCTTTTATGTTGCTCCCACGTTTTATTAAATGACGGAAATTTAAATCTGCAATACGCTAATAACTGAAATTCAGCTGCACCTATGGCTATCGTATACATTAAAAAGGTCCCTACTACATACATACCTAAAGTATCAAATCCATAATCGTTATGAAAATATAGCAAAATAAGAATAGTTACTGCGTATAATGTAGCCCACTTCATCATCTTTCCTTTTGCTTTACTAAAAAAGGAAGCGGATCTTTCATCCATACTAAATGCACCTTCACTTGCCTGTTTAAACGTATCAATTGTTGTCAAAATATGAAAAATTACTGCTCCTAAAAATAATAATCCTGCATACAGTAATGTAATCTGATCAATTGAATTATTAGCCATTTTAGTACCAATCAAAACTACGAGTAATATTATTGCCATTTGAAATGCATTTAATAATACAACAATTGTTTGTAGCTTTTGAAATTTAAATTGAGCTTTTGGAAATAAATATAGAATGAAAAAAATTACTTGCAGAGCATATAACAACACTTCCAGCTTAACAATTCCTATATTAAGGAGAACCATACAGTAATCCCAATCACCTGATACAATAATAGAAAAAACGGCTATTGAACTATAAAGTATTCCTCCAAACATAAATCCTGTAGCACCCTCAGGACTTAAACGATCATTACATGTCATCCTAAACTTATCTAAATCTTCCTCTTCTATATTCCACATCTTGGCTCTTCACCTTCTATACGTTTCAATTATTTTTCGAACACTAAAATTATATTAATATATTATTTACTTTTCGATTTGGATTTTGTATTTCGCTTTCGAATTCTCCCACGCATTCTCTCATTCTCTTCCCATGACATATTAAATGACTTGAATTTAAATCTACAGTACACCAATAGTTGAAATTCTGCCGCTCCAATGGCTACTGTATACAGTAAAACAATACCTACCGCATAAAGAACTAAAACATCAATTCCATAACCATTATGAAAATATATCAAAATAAACAGGATTAGCGCATATATTGTAGCCCACTTCATCACATCTCCTTTTCTTTTACTAAAAAATGAGATGGATCTTTCATCCTTACTAAACGCACCTTCACTCGCTTGTTTAAATGTATCAATTGTTGTCACAATATGAACGATAACTGCTCCTATAAATAATAACCCTACACAAATTAAAGTCATTCGATCAATTGAATAATCAGATATTCCAGGAAGAACTAACGCTGTAAATGTTATTGTACCTAATTGAAATGCATATAATAATACAACGAGCGTTTGTAACTTTTGAAATGTATAACGTGCTTTTGGAAATGAATATAGAATTAAAAAGATGAATTGTAAGCTATATAAAACAATTTCAGCTTTAACAATTGTTTTATCAAAATAAGTATGATAATAATCCAATCCCCCCATAAAAATAAAAAACATAAATACTGAAGTATAAACTATCCCTCCAATAAAGAAAACCATAGCACCCTCAGGACTTAAACGATCATTACATGTCATCCTAAACTTATATAAATCTTCTTCTTTTATATCCCACATCCTGGCTCTTCACCTTCTATACAGTTTAAATAATTTTCATTCACTTCAATTCTATTTCCCTCTTATTTACTTTTCGATTTGGATTTTGTATTTCGCTTTCGAATTCTCCCACGCATTCTCTCATTCTCTTCCCATGACATATTAAATGACTTGAATTTAAATCTACAGTACGCCAATAATTGGAATTCTGCCGCTCCGATTGCAACCGCATACATTAAAACAGTTCCTACTCCATACATAACAAAAAAATCAATTGAATAATCATTTTGAAAATACATCAGAAGAAGTAGTATTAATATATATATTATAGCCCCCTTTATCACAGCTCCTTTTGTCTTACTAAAAAACGAGGTGGATCTTTCATCACTACTAAATGCACCTTCACTTGCTTGTTTAAATGTATCTAGCGTTGCTGCAATATGGATAATAACTGCTCCTACAACTAGTAGCCCGGTATACATCCTACCAATTGAATTATCAGCCATTTCAGAAACAATCGAAACTACAAATAATATCGTTCCAAGTTGAAACGCATATAGTAATACGATTAGCGTTTGTAACTTTTGAAATGTAAAACATGCTTTCGGAAATAGATATATAATTAAAAATATAATTTGAATACTAAATAACACAATTTCAGTTTTAACAATTGTTCTATCAAAAAAATTGTTGTAGTAATTCAAATCACCTACAAAAATAATAAACATAAATATTGAAATATAAAATATTGTTCCAAGCATAAAACCCGTAGCACCTTCAGGACTTAAACGTCCTTGACATGTTATTCGAAATTTATCTAAATCTTCTTCTTTTATATTCCACACCCTGACATTTCCCCTTCTATACAGTTTAAATAATTTTCGTGCACTAAAATTCTATTACATTCTTAATATTTTTAAGTACATAGATCTTTGTACAACTAAATTCAGATAATCTTTTAGGTATATCCCACTTAATAAACTTGCTACTTCTGACAGAACTATCATCATCTTAGCTTTCTTCTTTAACTTCATACTGACACCCCGTTGATTTCTCTAGGCATTTTTAAGTTCATTATGTTCCTTTTTGGATAGTAATATATTTCACCTTTACTTATTGGTATTTATTTACTCATACAGATTATATTGAAGATACTTTAATTTTTAATAGCATCGATTTATATACAATCCTTTATTGCTTATATATTCTATTCGAATTTTCAGAAACCAAAACTTATTTTATTTTATTTTATTTCTTTGGCTTGCTTTTTTTCCTTTTCTTCATAAAGCTTTAGTCTTTTCTGACGTTCCCTTTCGTGTTCCTCCCATGAAATATAAAATGATGGAAATTTAAATCTACAATAGGCTAATAATTGGAACTCTGCTGCGCCTATGGCTACCGCGTACATGATGAACGTAAATATAAAGTAACCAAACATTATGCTCAATGAGTAATTATTTTGTATATAAATTAAAACAAGAAGAATTAGTACATAAATTGCCACACCAAACATTACATTTTTCTTTGCCTTATTAAAAAATGAAGTAGATCTTTCTCCCATACTAAATGCACCTTTACTTGCTTGTTTAAAAGTATCAACTGTTGTTACACCATGAACAAGTATTGCTCCTAATACTAGTAAACCTACATAAATAAGCGTAATAAAATTAATAGAATAATTACTCATCCCTGGAAGAACAAATGCCGTAAGACCTATAGTACCTAACTGAAACGCATATAATAATATCACCAATGTCTGGAGCTTTTGAAATTTAAAACGTACCTTAGGGATCAGATATATAATAAAAAAGATTACTTGTAGGCTATATAACAACAATTCCATTCTGACTATTACTGTGTCAAAAAGAGTCGGATAGTAATCCCAGCCAAATCTAATTAATGCTCCAAAAATAAAAAGCATCAATAACGAACTATAAAGCATTCCACCAAACATAAACAACATAGCTCCTTCAGGGCTTAAACGATTTCTACATGTAATTCTAAATTCATCTAAATCTTCTTCTTTTATGTTCCACATTTGTTAACTCCACCTTTCCCCGAACTATAGTATATTACCAAAATAAAGATGCAATTTTATTAGTCACTAATTTCACACCTTTTTATTTTCATCGCCACTCTTAACCATCTCTTTTGTTGTACTGCGCCTTATATTTTAAATATTCCTGCCTCGCATCTTGGTTATTATCCTGTTTTCTATTAAAATACGTTATTATTTGGAACATATTTTCTACTAATCTTCCATCCTCATTCTTTTCTTTAAAGTCTAGATCTATCCTCATTTGCAAAATTTGTTTTGGATTTTTTGGGGCATCTAGGTGCAATACGATTGTTGCTCCATCAAATTCATCGTATTGTATCTTTAATTTATTATTAATAATATCTTTAAATTCAGATTCAGTTAGTCGATATCCCACTGAATTAGGCTGATCAAACTTTTTTATATCATCTTCGGGCTTCATCTTTAGTTTCCCTATCCCATTTAAACAATCTACAATTAAGTTCACGTATGAAACATCTAGATTTGAATCCGGACTTTTCACCTGTCCATTTTCGTACTTAACATGAGTACTATAAATAGTTTCTTTTTTATAATTTTCATTTGTCCTTTTTCCCTTGTCTTTTTCTATATCAGTCGCAACTGTTTGTATCGCCTCTCCGTATAAACTTTTATCTTTTGTATTATATACACCTTCCGTAGTTTGACGAATTGTTTTACTGTGCTCCCCATCTTCTTTTTGCTCAAACGTACTATAAATACCTCTTTGGGTCACATAAGCATAACCATCGTCACTCGCAGACATAACTGTCTTCATATCACCTTCATCCAATGCCTTTACTAATCTCTCATACTCTATCTTTGTCTCTCCAAAACTACATCCACTTAATAAACTTGCTACTATTGACAGAACTATCATCATCTTAGATTTCTTCTTTAACTTCATACTGACACCCCGTTGATTTCTCTAGGCATTTTTAGGTTCATTACATTCCCATTTTGATAGTAATATAGTTCACCTTTACTTACCGGTGTTTATTTACTCATACAGATTATATTGAAGATACTTTAATTTTTAATAGCATTGATTTATATACAATCCTTAATTGCTTATATATTCTATTCGAATTTTCAGAATTCAAAACTTATTTTATTTCTTTCGCTTTCTTTTCCTCCCTCTCTTTATAACGTTTTAAGAATTCCTGACGTTCTCTTTCATGTTCCTCCCACGAAATATAAAATGAAGGGAATTTAAATCTACAATAGGCTAATAATTGGAACTCTGCTGCACCTATGGCTACCGCGTACATGATTAGAGTTCCTCCCGCATACAATCCTAAAATATTATGTGTATAATCATTATGCACATAAATTAAAATGAGCAGAGTTAACACATAAATTAGAGCACACTTAATTGCAGTCCTCTTTGTTTTACTAAAAAATGAAGAGGATTCTTCTCCCGTATTAAATGCCCCTTTACTTGCCTGTCTAAAAGTATCAATAGTCGCTAAAATATGTAAAATGACTGCACCTAAAAATAATAACCCGACATACATTAATGTAACTTGATCAATTGAATAATTTGACGCTCCTGGAATTATCAACATTGTAAATGTTATAGTGCCTAGCTGAAACGCATATAATAGTACCACGAGTGTTTGTAGTTTCTGAAATTTAAATGGCATCTTAGGAAACAAATAAATAATTAAAAAAATTACTTGAAGACTATAAAGCACTAACTCAAGGCTAACAATTATTTTATCAAAGAGAGTCGGGTAATAACTCCAACCAAACTTTATTAACCCTCCAATAAGAAAAAACATTATTAAAGAAATAAAAAACATCGTTCCAAACATAAATCCTGTAGCCCCATCGGGACTTAAGCGATTCTTGCAAGTACTTTTAAATTCATTTAAATCTTCTTCTTTTATATTCCACATATAATTACACCATCTTTTCTAAAATCATGTAATAACTCTATTTTTGTAGACAAACTGAAAGTAAATAAATGTTTTTAGTATTTCATATTAAACTAGCCTTTTTTACTTTTTTTAACAAACACAAAATACAACGATAGCATTAGTATTAAGCCTATTCCACAAACCAATACACCTCCATATTCTTTCTGGTATAAAAAAATAAACATAGTAACAATATAGCCCGGTATTGACAAAATAATGAGCCACTTCCCCAGAAACTCTGCTATTTTATATAGAATTAAAAAAATAAACATAATCCCGACAATAATAGGTGCTATTACACTTTCAAATAAACCTTTTTCTTTTTTTACAGCTTTAGAATCTTTATTCAAGATATTACATTCCTCCCTTTACTAGTTAATTTATGAATAATGTATTCATTCTATCTTCAATATAAGTTTACGAGTATCATTTATAACTTTCTTTTCAGTTTTTGTTTCGCTTTTGTTCTTTCTCTCTTATTCTTTTTCTATTTGCTATAAATTCTTGGCGTTCCTTTTCATGTTGTTCCCACGTAATATTAAATGATGGAAATTTAAAGCGACAATACACCAATAGGACGAATTCTGCTGATACTACAGCGAATATATATAATATTATTGTTTGTACAACATAAATTGCCATTTGGCTAAATGTATAATTAAGATTTAGAAAAATTAATATAAGTAGAACCATTACACCAATTGTCATTCCAATCGATAAATATAATTTTGCGTTAGTAAAAAATGAGACAGTTGGTCCTTCCGATTTATATCCTCCATGTTTTGCCTTTTTAAAAACATCAATTGTAGTTACAATGTGAGTACAAAGCGCTCCTAACATTATTAAACCAATATAAACTAACGTTTTATTATTACTAGGAAAATCAAACATTCCTTCAACCATCATAACGATAAATGGTAATGTTGCTAACTGAAAAGAATAAAATAAAGTCACGATGGCTTGGAGTTTCTGTAATTTAAAAGCAACCTTTGAAGACATGTAAATTATTAAAAAAATCAACTCCAAAATGTATAACTTTACCTCAGATCGTACCAAAAATGTTTCAAATGGTGTTAAAGAAATCTTATCACCGTTCAGCAAAATACCTAAAAACATGATGAGCATTGGTATAGAAGTATATGCAAAAACTCCCCCATAAAAGATTCTTATATAATCCGGACTTAATCGATTTCTATTTTCAATTTCAAAAAGACCCATATCTTCTTCTGTTATATTCCACATTCAGCTTTTTCACCTTCTATATAGTTTAAATAATTCTCATACACTTAAATTCTATTTCACCATTATTTACTTTTCGTTTTGAATTTTTCATTTTGTTTTCGAGTTCTCCCACGCATTCTCTCATTTTCTTCCCAAGTCATATTAAATGATTTAAATTTGAATCTACAGTACACCAATAGCTGGAATTCTGCTGCACCAACGGCTACAGTGTACAGTAAAACAGTACCTATTACATATCCAATCAAAGTATCAATCGCATAATCATTATGAAAATAAATCAAAATAAGTAGGATTAATGCGTATATTGAAGCCACTTTCATCATAGTTTCTTTTGTTTTACTAAAAAAGGAAGCAGATCTTTCATCCATACTAAATGCACCTTCACTTGCCTGTTTAAACGTATCAATCGTTGTCACAATATGAACAATCACTGCTCCTATAAATAAGAAACCTACATATACCAATGTAATTCCGTCGATTGTATAATCAGACATTCCAGGAAGAATTAAAGCCGTGAATAATATCGTACCTAATTGAAATGCATATAATAACACGCCAATCGTTTGAAACTTTTGAAATTTAAATCGAGCTTTTGGAAATGAATATAGAATTAAAAAAATTATTTGCAAGCTATATAGCACAAGTTCAATTGTAACAATTGTTTTTTCGAATAAAGTAGTATAGTAGTCCCAACCAAAGGTTACTAAAGTACCAATAAGAAAAAACATCATAACTGAAACATACACTATTGTTCCTATCATAAAACCTAAAGCACCTTCTGGACTTAAACGCCTTCTACATATCATCCTAAACTTTTCTAAATTTTCTTCTTTTATTTTCCACATCCAAGTGCCCACCTTTAACCACATTCACTTAAATCATGTAGATTAAAAATAAAAACCTTCTCATTTTGATGAAAAGAGAAGGTTTTATTAATCTCAGATATTCTTAAATTATAATAATGATTCTTTTTGAGCTGTTTCATAGTGCTCTGCTATTTTTTTACACATCTTTTTATATTCCAGCATCCACTCTGCTATTTCTTCTATATCTTCATCAGTGGATTTTTTCTTATATTTAAAACCAATTACTTTCATATCCGAAAACACTTTTTCTTCCATTTCTTCATCTACTGGAATACATTAAATAATCACTTTCGTTGTATTTGAAATTTGTACGAAAATTTCAAATGCACCAATAAAAATAGCAACCATTCGGAATAATTCTTTATTGCTCATATATAAAATCCTTGCAAGTTCAGAGTATATAAACAATACATCAATCATTTCAGCAGCTATTATGCAATCATCTACTGGTACTTTCTCCAAGATTTGCAGATTAATTAATTCCCCAGTTTTATCCTCACACTCTTGTTGAAAGTACAAAGTTTTTTCTTTTGAAAATAACCACATATGTAGCCCTCTTCCCACTAAAAACAACAATTAGGCTTTTACTTTTCATTTTCCAGAACTAAAAATACGTTAAATTATTATTGTGTATCCACCGCAATTTTCACTTCAACATACTGTAGCTCTTCATCACCGCTAAATATATGATAAATAGGCGAAATCATATCAAGCTCATTATCTTCCATATACTGAAGCATCTCAGCATACGCATACTCTGTTAATCTTTCAAAATCTCCTGCGTATCTTTTCATTAGCATGTTATCAACATAATAATAACTTCGAAACTTCATTGTTTCTGATATAGGAATACTACTCTCATGTACTGGCATAAATAATTCAATAAACATATCTCCATCTGATGGTACATTTTTCAATGCATAAAACATTGGGCCTTTGACCGTTAAATTCGCTTGCGCAATTTCTGCCAACAAATCTTCTATTACTTTTTCCATATCAGTATAGTGAAAAAAATATTCTCTCGATACAACATTTTGAAAAGCAATGCTTTGTTCCTCAACTATCATCGTACTAATTCACCTACTTCAATAATAGGAGCATAAATATCCAACCACATATCACCATATACATCTAAGCATACGTGATAAAAGCTACTATCTAATTTCATATGATTTTTTTCAGCAAATTCATTTAAAACACGATAAGCGTCTTCAATATCACCATCTTCATCTGAGAATCTAACACAAAGTGCTTCTTCAATAAGAATTGCATCAATATACTCATACGATGAACCCTCTTCCATATTTACCCGTCCATTCACTGGAACACAATACATATATTCACCATATTCCGGTTCATTCTCTAATGGTGAATACGTAAAAAGAACAGGTCCTATTGGGTATATATCGTTATGAACTACTTGATTTCTAAGTGCGATAGCTGGTAACAACCAATCATCCTTTTTTACTATTTGAGTGATGCTTATTAAATTTAAAAGCGATAATGCTTTATACTGAACTTTCATAACCTCTACCCCTTATACAGTGTTTTAATTCTTCACAAATAGATCCTTCCACACACATAAAAAACCAGTTTATGACTATCATTTACAAATCTCATTTCAATTTTTGTTTCGCTTTTGTTCTTTTTCTCTTATTCTTTTTCTATTTGCTATAAATTCTTGACGTTCCTTTTCATGTTGTTCCCATGTAATATTAAATGATGGAAATTTAAAGCGACAATACACCAATAGGACGAATTCTGCTGATGCAACTGCGAATACATATAATATTATTGTTTGTAAAAAATAGAACACCATTGGCCCTAGCGCAAAATGAATACTTGCAAAGATTAATATCAAAAGGACAACTACATAAATAACTATCCCAATGAACATCCATAGTTTTGTATTATTAAAAAATGAAGCCGTCCCCCCTTCCAACTTATAGCCTCCATATTTTGCTTTTTTAAAAGTATGGATTGTTATTACAATATGAGTAATTATCGCTCCTAATAATAATAGACCTACATAAAATACCGTTAGATTTTCACAAGAATATCCAAATATTGCTTCAATTAATACATACGCATAACCTACCGTTGCAACCTGAAACGAGTTAAAAACAATTACAACGGCTTGTAACTTTTGTAATTTAAATCTTAATTTCGGAAATGAATAGATAATCAAAAAAAGGATTTGCAGAATATATAATACTAATTCTACAGAAACAATTATTCGTTCAAAAGATTTTGGATAAGCCTCCCAACCAAGTTGTAAAAAACCCAAAATAATAAAAAACATCGGTAATGAAGCATATACAAAGACTCCAACTAAAAATGCCATTACACCATCAGGACTTAATCGGTTTTTATTTGTAACTTTGAAAAAGTCTAAATCTTCTTCTTTTATGTTCCACATTCACTTATCCTACTTTCAAATTTTATATTCATCACCAAAATATTGACTTCAATTTTTTTATAACTGTTGCATTTTCTTTCATAAATTCTTTATAATTTCCAGACTTTAAATTATCGTTCGTATTTACCGCCCATTTTACCAATTTCTTCGTTCCACCAACTACACTTTCGCCTCCCAATCTATCAGATTTTGTGTTTAAGCCTACTGAGATTAGAACACCAGCCACTGCTCCTACCGCTCCTCCTGCCAAGGTTCCAAGTGGCCCCAAAGCAGTCCCAATCGCTGCTCCAGTTGCTGCTGCTCCCGCTGCATATGCTAAGTCCACACCTGTATCTAATGCAACATCTCTTACATCCTGTAGCTGAAATCCATCATCTAGTGACTTTATAGTATTATCTACAACTGTCAGCCCCGTTCCAATAATTGCCACACTTTTGAAGAGCGTCCCAGTACCTTTGAGTTTTTTAAATGTCTCTGGCCATTTCTTAAAATTGAATTCGTCAATGCTCTTTTGAAATTCGGTCCCAAATGAATCTGTCCATCTATTT
Source organism: Bacillus cereus group sp. RP37 (assembly GCF_040459695.1). Lineage (NCBI taxonomy): Bacteria > Bacillati > Bacillota > Bacilli > Caryophanales > Bacillaceae > Bacillus > Bacillus cereus group sp. RP37. The sequence continues at coordinate 3,362,667 of NZ_JARVHP010000001.1, forward strand.
TTAAATGCTTTTAAAAACCCTTCTTCATTCCGAGTCATCATAAAATCTTCAACCGCTTTAAATTCAGGCAATTTATAAATATCTTTTTTTGCTTGTTTTATTACATTTTTTGTTGCGTTGTTGTACTTGACTTTAAATTTATCTTGAAAAATAAATTTAAAAATAGCATCTTCATTTGCATCTGTAGCAAAAAGTTTGGAAGCCGCTACGATATCGGCATCGTTTAAAGTTTTAAATATATATGCTCCTTTTCCTTTTCGAGCATTAACATCAAAATCAACACCAAATCCCAAATTTTTTTTCATGTAAACAAGGCGTAAATAACCAGAAAATAATCCGACTACTCCTTTTTTCGCTTTACCCGTATATCCCGCAATCATTTTAGCTACTCCAACTATAGATGCAAAGGTTCCTTCAGACAGAAGTTTTTCGGTTGTATCACTAGAAAAGTTCCCTTTAGTCTCTTGTATTTGTCTCATAGCACCATCTAATCCGCGCAACATGTCATCAAAATTTTGAAGTTCATTTTGTTGACTATTGTAAGCCTCTAGTTTTTCTAACGTATCGCTGATTTCCTTTTGGCTTTTTTCTACCCCTTCAGAAATTCCTGATGATGAGGGATAATGGATCGGAACAATATCACTAATTGAACTGATAGTCTGTTGGGCTAATTCATTTGATTGATTAAAACTGTTACTATACCCATTAATTTTTTGCTTTACATTATCTAAATAACTCCCATAAATTTTCGTACCTGCATCACTATCAACAGAACTATTAAAATCTTCTATTGCTTTTTCAAATTGCATACTTAAGCTTTCTACTGCGACCATAAACCCTGAAATAACACTTCCATGAACTCTAGATAAATGGCCTTTAATTCCATCAGCAGCAGCACCTTGAAATGAATTAATCTCACTAAAATCCGCTATCTTTCCTAATAATGATTCAAACTGTTGATTCAACTCAGTGGCACTTGCTTGAAATCTATTTTGAAGTTCTTTTACTTCTTGTAACTCTATATTTTTATCCACGCTTCTCCCACCCTATTTTAATTTTTCATAGCATGATGAATTGAACCGATCCTTAATTGCTTCTCAAGTTGTTCGTCTTTTTCGACTATTTTCTCCCCAGTTTGTTGTATTTTATTTAAGTCATTTTCTAATATCTGTTCGTATTGCTGCACCTTTTGAGATAACTTTTCAATTGCTTCACAATACTGAATCAGCCTAGTCAAATTCGTACGACTCAACTGCATACCATTAAATTTAGTCTTACCTAAATCACTAGCACCACTTTTCAATTCACTTACTTTCGCGTCAAATACCCCTTTATTTAATTTAATTTCCCCCATTTATCATTTCCCCGCCTTCTGTACTTCTACTTGAATACTAGCGTCAACTATTGAAACACTTCTACTTAAAGAAAGAATACTAGACTCACATGCAGCGATTTCTCTTTCAAGCCGCCGTATGGCTTGATCGATGTCTTCTTGCACTCTCCCTAGTTCTCCGATAAACTTCCCTAAATTCGAAATGACTTGTTGTTCATACGTTTCTTTAAAAGTAGTTGCTCTTTGCCCTTTCCAACTACTCTCGTTTATTTCTAAAGACTTAAACTGCTCTTGATTTTGTTTAATTGCTTCAAGATTATTTACAAATTTCCCCTTAGCAGTTATTAGCCTTCGTAGTTTCATTTGTAATTCAGCCAATTGCCCTTGTTGATGACTTATACTACTTAATAAACCAGATTTTTGACTATTTAATTCCTCTATCCCCATGCAAATCCCCCCTTAAATAGTTGGCACTTTAATTCTAGTAGCAAAACGATTTTCAACAAAATACCCTTCAAATGGATTTAATTTTGTACTACTTAAATCTTTATTAGATACATCGAAGACCATTTGGCCTGATGATTTTCTAAGTAAAATAACATGAGATTGCGTTTTTATTGTTTTTGAAACTAAGTCGTATCGGCTGTCAATTGAATCGACATCACAGCCAATTATGAAGTGGATGCCCATAAATGCACCATTTGTTATTAATTCCGCTAAACTATATATATCGCTATCTTCTAAATTACTTAAAATATCATTTACATCTGCAATTACGATTACAATCGGCTTAAATTTCTTAATAAATTCTGCAGGGTTCACTGTTTCACTTGATGCTTCCTGCTCCTCTTTAAACGCCGCTTCTCTCGATTTATAAGCATTTGTAACTTGTTTAATCGTTTTCTCAATTCCTGTTTTTTCAGCTACATATAAAGCAGCGCTCTCTCTATAGTTTGAGAAATTACGTGTTCTTGTATCGATTAAGCCTAAGTCAAAGTGTCCACTTTCAGCTAACTGTTGAAGGAATTGATGAACTACATTTTCAACTTCATCTTTCTTGATTCCCCCTACAACAATATTAGACGCTTCCGTTAAATCTAATTCGAGAGGTGTAACGCTTTCTGTTTCTACACCAAATGTTAGTTTGCCTGCTTCAATAATTTTTCTTGTTTCTGGCCATGCAATGAATTCCTTGTATTCCAGAACTTCAGGTACCATAGGAATCGCTTTCGGTCTTTCTCCATCCCAGAAGGAATCCATCTCTTTTCCTTCTGCTTGTATGTTTTCAATTCGAGTAAGTACATCTTCTCCATCAGTTGGTAAAGCTGTTTGGAAGATTGTTGGTTCTTCAATTTTAACTAAACCACGTCCTGCTAATTCTTCAATTTTTAACTCTGTTCTTCCTACAATAGCTCTAGATTCTGCCTCATCTATCATATATAGAGCAATTTGTAGTTTAATATTTGTATTTACTTGTACTCTCAATGCATTTTGACGTGTAGCCGTAAGCATTAAATGAATTCCTACTGCTGCCCCTTCACGTACAATTTGTGCAATAATGCGTTCAAAGTCTTCGACAAATCCAGCTTCTCTAACAGAATCATAGTTATCTAACGTAATTAATACTGTTGGTAATACTTCTTTACTAGCTCTCTCATACATTTCAAGACTCGCAACTCCATATTTACTTAGCAATTGCTTTCTATCTTTTAATAAGTCTTCTATGCGACGAAGAAATTTCTCGCATTTTTCAACTTGGTCTAATGTAATGATGTCTGCCACATGCGGTAAAGATTTTAATGGCATTAAACCGTTCGTTCCGAAGTCTAATAAATACACATGCAAATGCTCCGGACTATGCTGACGAGCTACATCCATAATGACTGATTGTAAGAATGTTGATTTTCCGTAGCCTGGACTTGAGAAGACTGCTACGTGTCCATCTTTACTAATATCTAGTGTTAATGGTGTTTGTGATTGTAATTCAGGCTGATCTAGTAGACCAACTGTTGCTTTTAATGGTTTCTTTTCTTTCGTCCATGCTTCTTTGAACTGAATAGCGTGTAAGTCTTGTAAATATACGCTTTCTGGAAGTGGTGGTAACCACGGTCTAGCTAACGCTTCAATTTCATTTATTTCTGCGTAATCGTGAATGTAGTCAATAACAGCATCCAGTTCAGATGGTACGCTTATTACTTCTTTACTACTACCAAGTCCACTTAAGTCTTCACTTAATATTTCATATTGTCCTAGATCATTTATTGCATAGATTGTTGCGTCTAAATGTTCTTTATCCTCTTTGTTTTCTACATAGTCTGCTCCGCTCCAAGCTGATTGGAATAGTTCATAAATTTCATTATTCCCAACTTGTAAATAGGCACGTCCTGGCAATGTAATTTCAGCAGCATCTGGTGTTTTTAAAATTTCATTACTATCTGACGTATTTTGAACTTTCAATGCTAGTTTGAATTTCGAGTTACTCCAAATTTGATCATCTACAACACCGCTCGGTTTTTGCGTAGCTAATATTAAATGAATTCCGAGTGAACGTCCGATACGCGCTGTTGAAACTAACTCTTTCATAAATTCTGGCTGTTCTGACTTCAATTCCGCGAATTCATCACTAATTAAAAATAGATGCGGCATCGGTTCACTTACTAAGCCTTCTTTATACAGTTTTTGATACTGATTAATATGGTTTACATCATTTTCTCCAAATAATCGTTGTCTTTTTTGTAATTCAGCTTTAATTGATGCGAGCGCTCTCATACTTTGTGCTCCATCTAAGTTCGTAATTGTTCCTAATAAATGCGGTAAGTTTTTGAATAAATTCGCCATACCGCCGCCTTTATAGTCAATTAGTAGAAAGGCTACTTCGTAAGGATGGAAATTGACCGCTAGAGATAATATATACGATTGTATAATTTCCGACTTACCTGAACCTGTTGTACCTGCTATTAACCCGTGTGGTCCGTGTGCTTTTTCGTGTAAGTTTAAGTTTACGATATCTTCTTTACCACGTAATCCAAGTGGTACAGCTAAAGATTTATGTGCAGCATTTTTCTCCCAGCGACTTGTGATATTCAGTTCTTTTACTTTCTCAACACCGTACATTTCTAAAAATGTTACACTTTCTGGGATACTATTTTTTAAGTTTTGCAAATGATTTAACGGTGCTAATGCTCGTGAAACATCTTCTAAATTGAACCCTTTCGGTACGTGATTTAATTTAAATTGACGGTTTACAAGCTCTCCCTGTTCTAAGATGATGTTCCCTTGTTTTGCATCTCTTATGTCTATTACCGTTTTCACATGCTCCGGTAAACTTTGCATAACATCTTGTACAAATACAAGTGATACACCTAATTGACTCGGATCATCATTAAAGAATTCCATAACAACATGGTCTAGTATTAGTTTTTCATCTGTAATGAGAACGACATAGTGCGGTGCAAAGTACATTTTTTCATTCGTTGAACTTTTTTCATCTAGTTTTAATTTTCGTTCTTTTAATATTTGATACAAACTATTTAACACTTGATCACGGCTACGATCATGATATACAAATCCGCGTACATTTATATCGCGAACACTTCCATGAGGTAACCAGCGCATCCAATCCCATTTTTCTTTTTCTTCTTCAGGAAAAATAGTAATAAACTGCAAGTCATAATAACTATGGAATAATGCGGTTTGTACAACTAATAATTGTAATTGCTCTAACACTAAAGAGCGTTGTCCAATATAGCCAACCGGTCCATTTATCAAATCTGTTACAACAGGTACATCTTCCAATGATAGATAACGCTGTCTTAGTTCACGTGCTATATCAATTAATTCATCTTTCGTTTGACTAAATTCTTCTTCATTAAATTGGATTTCAAAACTTGTATTAGCTTGTCCTGTTCCAACGCTAAATGTTAAGAAATCATGATGTAGCATTGTTTTTTCATATATACGTGGATTTACTTGCATAGCCATATTACGTATAACTTCAACATTTGGATTATGATATTGTAATGCATGACGCTGCTTTTCACTTTCTGCATGTAAATCTTTCGTTTTTTGTTTGATATACGCTCTATAACTTTTATCACGTTCAACAATGTCGATTTTATATTGCTTTAAATTTTTTATATAAGATGTGACAGATACAATAATCGTTACTAATGTCATCGCAATCGATGCAATAATAAACATCCCATATTTCATAAAGATTGCAAGTAATACTGTTACGACAATCATGACAAGAGAAGGTGCAATAATTCTCGCCAAATGCTCAGTCGGTTTTGACGGCATACTTGAAGGTTTTGCAATTGTCATTTTCTCTTCTGGTTCACGGTAAATAATACGTGGTGAACGATGATAGTCTGGATAACCACTTTGATAATTCGTTTCGGATTCTACTAAAATAGGTAACGTAGATTTAACGTTCTCTTCTGAAGACAATACTTGAATATCTTCACTGCCTATCTCTACTAAAGCACCATCAAAATATAATACGTCTCCTGCTTCTAACATAGCGCTATCTTTTAGCTTCGTATAATTATGAAATACATCCCCTTCATATACGTTTACTTTAAAAGAATCGTACAACGTTTCACGAGATAGCATTAAATCTACATTTGTCCCGGTAATAGAAATATCATCATAACTGTTTTGACTTAATGTAAGAGAATGTTTCGTTCCGATATCAAACACTTTAGTTGTACCAATAATAGAGATAAAGATTTTCAAGCTCACATCTTTAGTTTTTCCAATCTCAAATTCCTTATTGAACTCTATTAATTGATTTTGTACCATCCAAGCATTTACTTCATTATTCCACTTTAACTCTACTTCTTGTTCTAAACTTGGATTCGTAATATCATTTGTCCACTCTTTTCCAATCGACACTATTGATTGCTCATTTGGATGTAATGTGCACTTATATATTTTGTCTCCATAAGTCAATACTAATAGTTGCTCCATCCGTGTTCACTGCTCCTTTTCAACTGTCTCATCAAGTCCTTGCTTACTCTTTCTTCTCTGTGCTTGACGAGTCTTTATCGTTTGATGATTTGCCATATTTCTTTTCATATTCATCTAATTGTTGCTCATATGTTTTTAATTTTTGATCACGCTCTTCTCCTGATAAATCCGGATTATTTTTCAGCGATTCAATTTGTTTAACAAGGCCGTATATAATAAGCTGAGGATCATCAAGTGTCTTAGCTAAATCTAATGATTTATCAAAATTACCTTTTCCGTTATACATCCAATACAGCAAATACTTTTCATCACTTTTCAAACTAATATTTTTCATAATCATTTTCTTTTGATCTTCACCTAGTTTTTCAGCCGTAATGTATGCAAATGCTAACTCATATTTAGATGCAATCGGTAATGATTCAAATTCCTCTTCATTTAATTGCGTAATTACTTTGTCATAATCAGTTGCTATGAAACTCGCATTTGCTTCTATTAACTTATTTTGATAAGGAAATTTTATAAAAGTGAAATATATTAAAGGAGCAGCTAAAATAACTGTCGCCGCTATGAAGGAAAAAGCTAAGTATTTAAATGATTTATAGCTCTTTTTAGATACTAACTGCATATTTTTTTCTGTTTTTGTTTGTTCCTTCTCAAAGCTGTCATCAAGAAACTGCAGTAATGCATCTAAACTTTCCATTTGAGCAACTGTCTGTTCAAATGTTGTTTCTTTTGCATCTTTTAGTAACCCAGCATATAAATCATCAAAATTGTGCTTTTCGGAGAATAAAGCAATAATTAGACACTTGTATTGCGTTAAAAATTGCTCTTCTAACAACGGGGTTGGTGGAACAATATCTCGAATTCCTCTATGTATAATACTTGGCATTAAATTCGCATTAAAAACTATATTGTCTGGATGTAAAAAGAACGTAATTCGTTTATTTAAATATTTACGAAATTGCGCAACATTTCGAAGCAGTCTTAATTTCTCATTTCTTCCAAAACGGCTAAGATCGTCCCACTTATATAAATTTTTGTCCACTTGAAATAGAAACGTAAACATATCATCCATTTCTTCTATCGTTAATGGTACAAAGTCAGATGATGCGCCCGTAATTATATCGAATTGACGGAAATCTTTTATACGTGTTTGAGATTTTGTCATCTCCAATTTCCAATTTTCTTTTTCTATTTGAAATTGATAGTTCATTGCATCAATTTGAATTGTTTTTTCCGTCATGTTTATCCTCTTCTCCTTTTCTTTATAACCAGTAATAACTTATTTTCAAAAAACTAAAAGTAAGAAATATTCTTTATAAAACTTGTAAAATATCTCCGTCTGTTATTTGATGATCAATTAAACGATCATTATCTGTTAAAACAATTGACTTATTTCTCACTTTCATTACAAAATGTGAACCTTCATGATTATCAATCTTTAGCGTATCTAATAAGTTTTTCAATAAATATTTAATAGATTGATGATTCGGAATACGCAAATCATATGTATTTCCATTCCATTTACTAAAATCTACCGTTACATTAATATGCGTTTGTATTGCCATCACTTTACCTCCAACTTTTCCGAAGAACCGTATAAATACCGATGCAAATAAGTAAAACACTGCCGCCTAACAATATGATTATTGTTGTACTGATTGGCTTTTCATTCATTGTTTGATTACTTGCTACTTCATCAGCGCTTTTTCTTACAACGTATTCACTGCTAAACAAACTATTTTTCGTATCTTTAACACGATTATTTTCTTTTTGTTTTATAAAAAGAGAATCTCTTAAGGATTCCATCTCTTTTTGTTCTTTCTTTTTCTTTTTCTGAATTTCTTCTTCTACTTCTTCGTTAAACAACTCAATCGATGCTTTATCTAATTCTGTTTCCTTATGTTCCTTTTTATTTTTTTCTTGGTCTTTATCTTCAAAGCGGTCTACTTTAAACTGAATTTTCCCATCATCACCAAGATAACTGTCCGCCGCGCTCCTAATCGGTAGCGCGACAAACAGTAAAAGGAAACAAATAAATGATAACCTAACCACTATGCTCCATTGTTTGATCATTTACTTCTTTTTCCTCCCATTTCTTGTGCCATACAAATAGATTACTAACTAATCCTATAATGGCAATTACAAACAATACGATAAAAATAACTTTCCCTGTATCTTTACCGCTAATAAAATCATTTAGAAAACCTTCTATATATTGAAGCGGTGAAAATTGACGCAATTTACCTACAGAAGACATTTGGTCTACTTTACTTCCAACTGCTTCAGTTAAAAATAGATACATACTTAAAAATACTAATAAGATAAACATCCCTACCATTTTTATTTGTCGTAGTAAGTATGTTGAAACTAATACGAACGCCATCATTATGATTGTGATAAACGCAATCCATAGTAAACTTTGATCCTGACCGAATTTTAAAAGACGGCCTGAGATGACTCCTATACTGATCCCTTCCACAATCGATATTCCAAATGCTACTACTGTAGTTGGTACATTCATATCAATTAAAGAGAATCTCTCTTCAAAATGATCTGATTGTGTTCGTTTCTTTTCTTGATTCGCAATTGCATATGCCGTAAATAACGCAACAATGAAGCAAGTTAATACGATTAAGTATGGTGTAAAAGCATTTCCAGCTACAATTACCCCATCATTTTGTTTCTGAACTGGACTAGATAAAAACTCATATAGCATCTCATTTTGACGATCTCCAATACGACTATTCGCCAAAATCTTCGTAAAGTTTTTCGAGAATGCTTTATCATCTTCCATTTTCTTCGTAAAATCATTTAATAAAGAATCTGCTTTCGAAACAATTGTCGTTCCGCTTTCTTGAATTTCTTTTGCTTGTCCATTAATTTGATCAAATGTTTTATACACATCATCTGATGTCGCTAAACTATGCTTCGAACTTTCTACTAATGACTGAGTTTGCATCGTTAAAGATTTAATACCAGAGTCTAACGATAGTACAGCTGTTTGTTCACCTGCATTATTAGTCGTTAATACTTGTTGCTCTTCTACTAGCTTTAAACTACTCTCACGCCATTTTGCTAAACCTTTTACATATTCCCCTAAATTTTGATTCATACTAGTTGCTTGCTGCATCGTTTCATTTAATTTCTCCGCTAATAGCATTGAATTTTGATCTGCACTAGTAATGAGTTGTTGGTAAGAGTCTATTTTTTGCTTTAAACCCATCATATCTTGCTTTACTTCACTCGTAATACTAGCTGAAACAAGATTTGAAATTAAATCAATTACACTTTGTTTATTTAACATATAATACAATGAATGATCAGTCGCAATCGTATCTAAACTTCCCTCTTCAAGCTTAGGGCCTACATCATTTGTTCTTAAATCAATCCCATAATACATTTGATAAAGACTCAATAATCCTTGATAACTTTGAACGGTCTCGACTGCTTCTTTAATTAATACATTAGAGGTATTATCTGTTAACTTCTCAGTTTTTTGATGTACAATATAATTATTTGTACGTTCAATAACTGTTGAGCCACCACCTTGATTTTGGTTTCCCCCGTTATCTGTTCCCGTTCCGCCTCCTGGGTTTCCTCCGTTATCTGTCCCTGTTCCGCCTCCTGGGTTTCCTCCGTTATCTGTCCCTGTTCCGCCTCCTGGGTTTCCTCCGTTATCTGTTCCCGTTCCGCCTCCTGGGTTTCCTCCGTTATCTGTCCCTGTTCCGCCTCCTGGGTTTCCTCCGTTATCTGTTCCCGTTCCGCCTCCTGGGTTTCCTCCGTTATCTGTCCCTGTTCCGCCTCCTGGGTTTCCTCCGTTATCTGTTCCCGTTCCGCCTCCTGGGTTTCCTCCGTTATCTGTTCCCGTTCCGCCTCCTGGGTTTCCTCCGTTATCTGTCCCTGTTCCGCCTCCTGGGTTTCCTCCGTTATCTGTTCCCGTTCCGCCTTCTGGGTTGTTATTACTCTGTTCTGTCTTTTGAATGATAGGCTTTTTAACAGTGTTTACTAGTGGCATTATTCCATACTGCGTTTGATTAACTACATTTTCTACCTTGCTATTTTCTGTTTTTGTTCCTTCATTCTCTTTATTTGGTTCTTCTTTTTTAGGTTCTTCTTTTCCAGTACTAGTTTCTTTCTCATAATTACCATTCAATTTCCATTCCCACGTTACTGGAGAGAAAACATCTATATTGATACTTGGATCTATTAACTTCACATGAAGGCTAATTTTCAAATCTCCTTCATTACGTGCTGATATTACAATTGATCCGTTTTGTTTAAATTCACTTGTACGGTCCACACCATCAATTAATAGTGAATCTGTACTACCATATAACTCAAAGCCACTAGGAATAGTTATATTCATAGTTTGCGAAGAATCCATTCCAATTACTTTCGCTGTATCACTGAATGTAATTCCATCTTTAGCCAAACTTTCTTTTACTTCTTTAATTGAATTTCCTAAAGATATTTTATTGACTGGGTCATAATTAAAATTATTTTCTTTATTATATTTATTCGTAAATTGGATTACGTTTTTCAGTTGTAACTTCGTTACATCAGGCAAATCACTTTGAACGATTTCTTCCATGTTCAAACTAGGCAACTTCGTAATTAAATTTTCAATTTGTTGCTTGATTCGAATATCTGGTTGTTTCATTAACGAATTGATAACTACTTCATGTTGTCCATCATTTGAAATAGACTTTTGTAATCGTTTAAGGATCGTCGCTTGCATGTCACTTTCTAACTTCCCTGCAAGTTCTGTATCATATTCTGACACTTGTTTTTTTACATCTGTTAAATACTTTTGAATTGTTGAAGCATCAGCTAAAATATTAGGATCTTTCTCTGAAAGCGTAAATTGATTTGCGATAATTTTATTCGCAGATTCTAATGCGCTTAACTGCTTTAAAACATCGCCTGAATTCATATCACTCATATACTGATTAAATTGATTTGTAAAATTATTCGCTAACAGATTATTATCCGTTTGTATTTTTTGAAAGTTATTAAATCCTTCTAAATACGTATTATTAGATTTATTCCCTTCATCTAAAGCTTGACCAAAGCCTTTTAAAACATCTTGGAATCCTTTAAAACTATTAACAGAAATACCAGTGTAATCTTGTACCGTTTTAAATTGGTTTGTGTAATTTGCCAACGGGCTATGTACATCTTTTTTATACATAGTCGTTTGATTGGTCCCTTTTTCAATTATTTTACCTATATTATCTTGTGCACCTTGCAACTTACCGATAACACTTGCAAAATAAACGTCGATGATTTGCTTATTAAAATCTTCTAAAATAGCAGAAGCTGTATTTTCTGCCTCAGCTTTCAAATCTTTATTCCCAGTTGCATTTACTTTGTAATTTAATGTTAATTTTTCTGGAAGTTCTGAATCAATCGCAACAGCTTTTCTAGAAAAATCGTTAGGTATTACAATCATCATATTGTAATTATTATTTTTTAAACCACTTTCTGCTACACCACGACTTACTACGTACCATTCTTGTTTCGTATTTTTATTTACATTTTTAACAAATTGATCTCCAAACGCTATTTTATTACCTTCAAATACAGTACCTTGATCTTCATTTACCAATGCAACTGTCATTTTTTGCGTGGTATTCTCATTTGCTTTCTTAACATTTTGATTTAACGCTAAATAGGAGACCCCTGTTGATAACACAAGAGCTAAAATAATAAACAACAAGATGCTCCACTTGAACTTTTTCACTACTTATCACTCCTGCGACTGCGAGTCTATTAAGTTAAAGACTTCGTATCTTACTCTAGTTTTAAAGTAATTTAGCCATACAACGTATGGTTGCATGGCTAAATTATATAGTTCTTTTTATCTGTCTTATTGTAGACCGAAATTACGAGAAAGATCTTCGTCATGTCTTGCAACAGCTTCTGCAGTTTTATTAAGCTGCATATTAATTTCTTGTAATAGCTGTGCGAAGTTTTGTACTTTTGGCTTTAATTGATTGAACTGTTGATCAAAACCTTCGAAAGCACGACCTTCCCATTCTCCTCTTAATTCATTTTGTAAGTTTTGTAGTTGACGTAAAATGTCCTCAATTTGATTTGCACCTTGTCCATATCGAGTCGCTTTCGATTTAAGCTCCTCTGGTGACATGCGAATTTGTCCTGCCATAAATAAATCCCCCTTAAAATTTAAAAATAGTAAAATTAACCAAAAATCAATTCTACAAATTGATTATATCAATAATTTAAAAATTTCTAAACAAAAAAATGATATTTTTCCAAAATTTCTCTTTTACTATAATAACATTATATTATATAATACTAATTTAGTGTTTTTTAGGCATACTCTATAAATCTACTATAAATTTAAAGAAAACCTTTTATTCCATATGTCTTTAAGGACTTATCCATTTTAAATCCCAGCAATAAAGTGTTCACTAAATCAATCTTTCCCCTTCTCCACTGACTTTTCATTTTCACCAATCTAATTTTTAAACATATTGGGCTATTCCAGCTCTAAAAGCTTTCTTGTCATTATTAGTCACCCCAAAACGGATAAGGAATCGGAAGTGTAATAAAGGATTGTAATCGCTCTAACAACTTTGTTTCTAGTCGAAGTTTTTCAATGCCTTTTTCATATTTAGGAAAACGAAATACTATTTCATCATTTACAATTAATACATCATTATTTTGTCCTATCTCATTTATGTAAGTTGATTCTATTTGTAATGCCGGATACACCATTTGCAAATACGCAACATATTCTCTTTCTCTTTTCATTTTTCCCTTCTCCCACTCACAATATTTTGCTCACTTCAAAGTCATAATTACCTGTCTTTCAACAAAACCAAATTCTTCGTACATCTCTTTCGCAAAGTTTCCTGCAAATACATTTAAGCGAATTTCTGAATAATTCTTTTGTAATTCCTTAATACCAGCCCCCATTAACTTTCTTGACAACCCTTTCCCGCGGTACTCTGGAAAAACATACAATTCGTATATAAACCCTAGTTTTTCATGAGAAAAATAGTCCGTATTTTCCCCTATTAATATCCACCCCATTACATTGTTTTCTTCTTTAACGACTAAATAATATGATCCCTTTTCTACAATCGGCCTTGTAATCTCAATTGCTTTCTCTGTACTTAACTGACAATTACCCCTCGTTCCTTCAAAAAGCGATTGAGCTGCATATTGTATTATTTCGTCCGTTTCTTCCCGATTCGCCTTCTCTATCATTTTTCACAACTCTCCTTATTAATAGGCATTAATATAGCTAGTTCAAGACTCTCCGCCTCTATAACAATTCCCATCAATCCATTTTCCGTACTCGTCTCATGAAATTCGCCCTTCTCCCAAAATACCGCTTGTCCCGCTTCCACCTTCACTTTTTCTTTATCTACTCCGCATACATACCCTTCTCCGTCCACAATAAGAAGCAGTTGCGATACAACTGCTTCATGATATCCGATTACTCCATTCTCTTGTAAATGCATAGCACCGATATGTACATTTCCTTTATGGTTTAATATTTTCGACATTATGAAATTAGATTGAAATGCTGAGATTTGTTTTCCCACTTTTTCACTAAAATCAAAAATTTTCATTACTAGACCTCCTTATACGTATAAAACCATCCTTACTGTCTTCATCATATGTCCTTCAAAATCTTCTTCAAATTCCTCTAATTGTGCAAAACCTTTCGCTTCATAAAAACGTTTTCCTTTTTCATTCGCTGCTTCTACATGAATGTATAATTTCCGAATTCCTTTTAATGCCGTTAGCCCTTTTTGTAATAAAGCACTTCCTATTCCTTTCCCTTGCTGATCTGGTAACAAATAAATCGCACCTAATTCTGCTTCATTTTGCAGTCTAACAGGTGAGAAATTCACAAAGCCAATTACTTCTCCCTCTTCTTCCGCAACGAATAAATGTGTATTTTCAAGACGATATTGCATTTTTTCATCAGAATAAGCCTCGTCTAAAAAACTGTCTTGAATCTCTCTCGGAATAATGCCTTCGTATGTATCATGCCAAGCTATTTTCGCTACTGATTGTACAGCATGAATATCTTCTTGCTTCATTTCTCTAATTACATATGTCATCTCGTTGTCTCCATTCTCTTTAAATTATATTCTGCTAATATACTAGAAGAAATGGCAGAACCATTTTCATAATTCACTTTAATTAATTTTAATTTCTCAATTGAAGCTGTTGTAACATCAAATTTTTCATATATATATTCCATTACACTTAAAAACTGATTTGCATGTAACCTATTTGCAATCGTACAATGCGGAACCCATTTTTCTGGTACGTAATATGAATTTAAATTATCATGAAAAGTTTTAAAATAATCATGATAAGAATGATGAAGTCTTAACAATTCATCGGTAATGGTCGGTGCCAGAAAGATCGTTCCGTTAGTAGGAAAAATTCCAACAGAAGGAAAAGTTATTGCAGCCATATTCTCTTGAACAGCTACAAACTCCTCTAATTTCTCCGTATATAAATGAACATCTAATTCATTGTAATCAGCTAATGTAATATGAGGTTCTACTCCGGCTAATTGATTTGTGCCAATGATATTTGTTATTTCATTTTGCAATTCTGTAATTTTATTAGTAAATTCGCAATCAAATGTAGCAATAATAACGTATATACTTCCTCACCCCTTCGTTACACATAGCGCTTCCCATTCTTCACGAATCATTCCCATTCGAATAGAATCATAGTACGTTCCGTTATAGTATCGGCATTTGCGCATTCTACCTTCTAAACTCATTCCTATTTTCTCAGCTACTTTCATCATTCGTTCATTACCAGACCAAGTCGTGATTCCTACTCTACCAATCTCCATCTTTTCAAATAGTAAATCTCGATATAACGTTAACGCATCTGTACCGTAGCCACCATTCCAATAATTTGGATTATAAATTACAAGCCCCATCTCTAACCAACGCGTCGGCTTATACTCCCAATAAAACCCGACTGTCCCAATGATTTGACCGTTATGTTCTATAATTAAATTTGATAGTGGTTCTTCTTTTAAACGAGTTTCCATCTTCTCTTTATAAGACGGGTATTCTTGCATTGAGAACGGGAAATATGGTGCATCCCATTTCTTCCATTCTGGATTTTCTTCTTTAAATACGAGATTCCATAATGGTTTTATATCTGATTCTTCAATTGTACGAATTGTAACTTTATCCCCTTTTACTATTACGTTTTGCATAATTTCCTCCTACAATCCTCTTTATTTCATATATAATTATAATGTTTTTTCAGAAAAATCAAAACAAATATCGTTTATTGTATTGTATAATTTTGTTATAAGATACCAATTATTCATGTAGAAAGCTGGTGATTCAATGAATAATCGATTTAGTATTGCTTTATTTCTCACTATTATTACGACAAATATTATTCTCTATTTCTTCTTACCATTAAGTATTGTTACGAAATGGGACTTCAATGGAACGCCTACATCAACAATGGATAAAAGCACCTTTGTTATCGTAAATATAATTATATGTTCCTTCTTATTCTTTTTATTTTTAGCTTTATCTAAAGCAGTGAGTAACCAGAAATTCCTCCATTGGATCAGCAACACAATTTTACTATTTTTATTTTTTGTCGATATGGTCATTGCCCTCCTCGCTCTTGGCTTCTCACTTCCTCTTGATCATTTAATATTTTTAGCATTAGGGCTTTTATTTATATTAATAGGCTATTTCAGTTCCAAAATTGATACGACTAAATCAACAGTTTCATTGGAATGGAATGATAAGCACCTCGAAAAAAGAGCTTCGAATATTTGTAGTATTTCAATGATGATAGCAGGTATTTTTCTAGCCGGGCTTCCATTTATCGTTCCTGCTCCGTATAGAGGTTATGCTATACTCACAATTTTTTTAGGAATGACGCTTGTCATTTTACCGAGTACGATTTACTTACTTATGAAAGACAGCAAGCAATCTACTCATATAAAAAGATAATAAAAAAATAGGAGGCTCCATACCTCCTATTTCATCTTTTCTATCTCAACTAAAATACCTTTCTCTATCCAGCCTTCTACTCCATCTCTTTTAACTAAATCATATCCCGAGCAGCTGTTATCAATGAGAGAAACAATGTCCCCTATGCTTACGCTTATTTGTGCACAAGAAATATCAGTTTTCACTGTGTATTCACCTGAATCAAGTTGCCTAATATATTCATTTTTCACAGAGAGTAATGTATTCGTTTCCTTTTGCTTACACATTGTGTAATCTTGCATCTTCTCCAGCGGCTCTATGTAATAGTACGGATATGTTACCCCGCCCTGCATTGTTGCATCAGCATGAAAATCTGCTATTACTTCATACTCTGGAAAATAGTCTACATATGTATAAGAAAACGTATCACCTGTTAGCTTCCTCTGAATGATAAATGCGTTTAATTGCCCTGCCTCTTTAATCGCATTTCCCCCATCAATTGCAATAATCTTTTTCTCCTGATCAATAACTGGATTGTTAGATGGGGCTTCATCAGAATAGTTCACAACAGGCCAATGACCGACAACTACATACTTATTTGATCTATGTAATTTATTGAAAAACTCCGGCATTGCTATCGCATTTTTTCGTTCTGTTTCTTTCCAATCCTCTCTATCTTCAAGGCCAGCATGTACAAAGATATAATCTTCTGTTTCAATCGCTGTTGGCAATTCTGTTAGCCACTTTATTTCTTTTGAAAAATGGCCCATCAATATGTTTTTCACTTCACGAATATCACTTTCTTCATTAACGGTAACGTTCAATTGCCCTAGCCACTCATTAAAAATTGTATTCTTTCGCGTACACAAATAATGTATTAGCGCAGGGTTTTCATTTACAAGTGCTTCAACTACAACTTCACAATTCCCTTCTATTACATAAACATTTGGCTTACTAACTACTAGATCCATCACATAGTTTACGACGCCAATACTATTTCTTCCTTTCTCACAAAGATCACCATTAATAATTAAATAATCCTCATCTTTAAAATTAACTTTATGTAGTAGTTCTTTAAAAAGATCTAATTCCCCATGAATATCAGAAATAATGATGACTCTTACATCATTTGGTATCGATAATTTCTTTATTTTTTCCAAATATAAACGCCCCTAACATTCTCCAAATTCAACATTTCCTTGTTAAATTCTAATATTCGACAAATTATATTACTAGGCCTGTTCCTAGCTCAAATCTGGAAAAGAAAGTAGGTTCCATATATTTTCACACACGGAACCTACTTAGTATTATAACTCTTTATAAAAAGAATAGCTTACTTTATCATAGCCCTCTCTTTCATAAAAACGATGTGCATCCATTCTCGGAAACGCAGATGTAAGAACGATAGAGCTGCACCCTTTTTCTTTCCCCCATTTTTCTACATATGACAGCAGAACTTTACCATATCCTTTTGATCTGTGAGCTTCTGCCGTTACAAGGTCATACACGAAAACATGTTTCTCATTATAAAAGTTCGTACAAATCGCTACACCGGCTAGACTCACAACTTCTTCATCTTCATCCCGTAACGAGAGTAGTTTATAATTTTCTTCTTTCATTTTTTGAAATAAAGAACTCGCTTCTTCTCTTGAAAGTTTCGTTCGTAATTGCTGTAATACGGGAAATACATCATGTAAATCCTCTTCTGTTACTACTACTTTAATATTCATTATGATTCTCCCCTTACTATTTATAAAATTTTCTAAATGTTATATCATCATTATAGAAAGCGACTGCCCTTAGCTTAAGTGACAGTTCTATTCTTTTTTATAAGGCCAGTGTAAAGAGGAGCGTCTACGAATGAATCTTACTATCCCATTAGTATTACAAAGTAAAACACCCATTTACATACAGATTTGCGAATATGTGAAACGAGAAATCTCTCATGGATCACTATGTGCCGGTACACGCCTTCCTTCTCACAGAAATTTAGCTATGCAACTTAATGTGAGCCGTATTACAGTTGAATCTGCTTATCAACAATTACTAGCTGAAGGGTATGTAGAAAGCAAACCGAAACGCGGGATTTTTGTTGCAGAAGTTGATATTGATGTCATTCAAAAGAAACAGCAAATTGCGTCAAACAGTGCTAACAATAAAGAAAACGAACAATATGATTATGATTGTAGTCAAGGGCTTATTGATCAAAAAGCTTTTCCGATAACAAACTGGAAAAGAGCAATACACGAAACTTTATTTCAGTATGAAAATGAATTATTTGCTAAAGAAGATCCACAAGGTGAGCTCGTTCTACGAGAACATATTTCAAAGTATTTATATCATGCTCGCGGGGTACATTCTTCACCTGATCAAATTATTATCGGAGCAGGTACGCAGCCTCTTCTTTGGTTACTCCTTCAACTACTTGGTCAAAAAAAAGAATACGGAATCGAAAATCCTGGATTTCACCGTATCCCTGCTATGATTCAAAGTTCTGGTCTTACCGTCCACCCCATCCCTTTAGATGATAAAGGGATTCATATTTCCGCTTTACGTGAATCGGGTTGCAATGTAGCGTATGTCACTCCATCTCACCAATTTCCACTTGGAATCATTATGCCGTTATCTAGAAGACTCGAGTTATTAAAATGGGCGAATGATTGTAAGGGCTATATTATTGAAGATGATTACGACGGGGAATTCCGTTATATAGGAAAACCTATTCCTTCTTTACAAGGACTAGATACAAATGAACGTGTTATTTATATGGGAACTTTCTCGAAGTCTTTTTTACCTTCTTTACGAATGGGATATATCGTTTTACCCCCTCACCTTTTAAGCGTCTATGAAGAACTTGGTGGTATGTTTAAACAAACTGTTTCTACGCTGCAACAACTTACCTTTGCCACCTTTATTCAAAATGGTGATTGGGAACGTCATATTAACCGAAGTCGTACGTTATATAAAAGAAAACATATTTCTTTAATTAAATCTATTACAAACGAAATGGGGAATAACGTCCATATACTCGGTGAACAATCCGGACTTCATATTGTACTTCACGTTCATAATGGGATGAACGAACAAGAACTTATTCATGCAGCTGCAAAAGAACGTATTAAGTTATACCCTCTCTCCACATACGATTCTGTTCATAATGTAAGGGAGGAGTCGTATGTATTGTTCGGTTTTGGCAGTATTCCAGAGGATCGTATCGAAATTGTTGTCAAATTACTGAAACAGGCCTGGTTCGCTAAATAAGAATAGCTCCACGCAAGTTATACTTACGTGGAGCTATTTTTATTCACTATTTTTCTGATCTCGCTGCCCTTCCCGGACGTTTGACACCAGTTGTTTCTGTTGAATAGGAAGCTTCAATTATAGCAGTTGGATCTACAGAGAGAACGAGATCTTTCATTTTCGGATAAATGAAACGGTTTGTAATACAATAAATGATTCTCTTATGTTCTCCTAAAAAACCACCTTCTCCATGTAGATACGTAACGGATAATTGCAATTCTTTCATAAGTAGATCGCCTATTTCTTTATTTTTACCAGAAATAATCATAACGCTCTTTCCTTGATTAATACCATCTAATATGAAATCAATCATCTTCGTAACAATATAGAAGATTGCTAATGAGAACATCGCTTGTTCGATTGAAAATAAAATCGCTACAAATGTGAAAATAACTGCATTTACAGCAAGTAAAAATGTACTAATCGGTACTTTAAAATGTTTGTTCATCCAAACTGCTAACATTTCTGATCCGTCTATTGCTCCGCCCATTTTAACAACAATCCCAACGCCTATTCCAAACAGTACTCCGCCATAAAGTACAATTAATAGTTCAGAAGTTGTAATCGCCGGAAATGGTTTTAAATAGATTAAGCCGAGTGTTGTAACAACATTTGCATAAGATGTACGGATGAAGAACTTCTTCCCCATTACTTTTGCAGTAAAAAGCAGGATAGGAATATTAAGTCCTAAAAACACTCCGTAAAGCGGTAATCCAGCAACTTTATTTGCCATAATAGCAATGGCCGTTACACCGCCATCTACTAATCCATTAGGTGCTAAAATAAGTTCTAATGAACCCGCTACAATAATTGATCCAATTGTTAATAATACGTATTCAAATACTCTTTTCATTCATTACCCCCAAAACTTATGTATTTTCTTAGTATTATTTTAACGTAATTTTACTACTAATTCAAAGATATGAGTTTATATACACAAAAGTTTCACCTTTACAGTGATTTTTTATGTAATTTATTTATAGAAACACACTTACATATTACAGTAAGTGTGCTCCAAACATTTATTTAAGTTTTGAGTATGAATTCATTTTCATTTTTAATATTTCATCAACTGCCCTATTATACCCACCAGCATTTCGAAGTGACTCTCCAACTTTACGACTATTTTCCTTAAACGTTACATCATACGTTACTTTCTCTACAGCTTCACGTAACGATTCAGAAGTTAATTCTTTACGATTAAGCCTTATTCCAGCTCCTACTTCACTCACTCGTTTCGCAACTAAAGGCTGATCTCCTGTTACTGGAATTACAACTAACGGGACACCGTAATATAGTGCTTCGCTCGAACTATTCATACCACCGTGTGTCACGAATACATCAGCATGCTGTAATATTTCTAATTGCGGCACGTAATTATACAACTTAAAGTTATTCGGAATGTTTTCAAATTGATTTATATTTATCTTCTTACCAACAACTAATACGACTGTCGCTTCTACATCTTTAAACGCTTCAAAACATTTTCCATATAGTTCAGGTTGTTCATTAAAAACTGTTCCCATAGAAATGAAAATCAATTTTTTATCTTTTAAATCTACCATAGGAAAGCTACCTACTTCTTTACGCGTAGCAATTGATGGGCCGACGAACTTATACGATTCATCGAATACATCTGAACGGGGCTGGTATTCTTTTGAAGTATATACGATAGTAATATCACCAGGATGATTCATAATATCATACATACTATTACATTTCATTCCATACTGCCTATTCCATTTTTCCATTCCCGCTAAACAAGATTGATATAATGGATTCGTTTCGTCTACTTGTCTTGATTCTTGTTCATCATTAAAAGTAATGTACTGATTAAAAGCAAATGTTGTACAAGAAGAAACGCTAGGTAATTTTAAAACATTGGCTATAATACGTCCTACGGGAAAATGATTATCGTATATCAAGTAATCGTACTTTTCCCCTTTTGTTTCTTCTACAATTTGAGTCACAATACGCTCTGATGCTTCAATCATATGAGATAGCATCGTCAAAGGACTCCCACCTTCATTTACTCGTTCCATAATATTGATTTGAGAGAGGAAATTCTCAAACACTCGGAGTTCTGCACCTGTTGCTTCAATCTTCTTTCTATAATCTTCAATACAATACGAAACAACTGTCTCCCCTCGCTGAATTAACTCACTTACAATAGCTAAAGTCGGATTTATATGACCTTCTCCAGGGAAATTTATTACGAGTACATTTGCCATCATATTCTCTCCTATCTAATATTATTAATAATTAATTATATTAATTAATTTAAAACTATTATAAAGGAATCTATTCTACTTCTTTATATTTTTCTCTTCATTTTATTATTGAGAAATATTTTTCATAACCAACTTTATGATACTTATAAAAGAACGCTTAACTCTTCATTTACTGAAAATAAGAGATTTACATTCGGGTGTTTTTACAGATTTATCATCAGAAATATTATTTTGATAATTCATACAAAAGTAGAAAAATATAATTTTCACACTGATTTCTCACTATAAATTTATTTAAGTTCTATGTTGTCCTCATCATTATCCACTTGGAACAAATTCTGTTATATAATGAATTTATAGAATTTACAGAAAAAGGAGCAACTTCATGCTACAACAACTATTCACTTCACCTATTTTATCTATTCAGGCTTTACACCCAGGTTATAAAGACCATGCAAGCGATGTGTTTCTCGTCCGAACAGAAGATGCAGAAGTCATCGTTCGTTCTTCTAAAATGAATGAAGAACCAAATAATGATTTTTGGTGGGGATGCAAAAACCTTTTTGGAATTGATCCACGGAACGTATATCATCTAGAAACTGTACATACATTGCTGCAAGAACATACTACTCTTCCCATCCCAACAATATTGGAAAAACATATTTTAAATGGCCGCGAATTCGTTGTGGTCGAAAAGTTAGTAGGTAACACAGTTCAATCTTTTATCAGGCAACCAGATACTACTTTATTCAGTCTAGGAAAAGGGCTTGCAGAAATACATAAATTTAAAGCCGATTACATAGGAAATGTGTCAGGCTCATTCCAAATTACACTTGAGGAATTCCAATCACACATTTTAAATGTGAGTAAAGAGCTTGTGAATATGTTTTATTCTGATAATGAAAGCATACAAAATGCATTTCCTACTTTTGAACAACAACTTTCTTCCTTACCAGCACCAAAGGAAGCGACGCTCGTTTTAATTGATATGGACCCTACTCAGTTTTTATCAGATGGTACAACTATTACGGGTTTAGTAGATACAGAAGCCTATGCAGTTGCTCCTCGAGAATTTGATTTTATCGGCTTAGAATATGTATTTACAGAAAAGGAAGCTCATGCTTTTAAACAAGGTTACGAAACCATTATGCCCATTCCTCGTCTTGAAGAATGTAGACCTCCCTATCGATATTTGTATCGATTATTATCTGTTCAGGGCAGTGTTGAGTTAGAAAAGTGGCTAAGTCATCCATCCTATTTTTAAATATGAATGTGAGGGATTATGAAATGTATATTGAACAAAAGAAATCTTTAACAGCAAACGAAATTCAGCAAATGAAAGATTTAGCTCATAATTGCGGGCAACACGATCAAATTGAATACTCGTCAGATTTACATATAAACTTTTTAACTACCCGTAATAAAGAAGAGATAAATGATTTTCTACTTTATGACGATACTCAATTAATCGGTGCATTAAGTATGTATGACTTTGAAAGACCGACAAAACTGGAGTTAATAGGGTTTGTTCATCCGAACTATAGGAAACAACATATAGGCACTACTCTTTTACAAACCGCAATGAAAGAAATACGAATAAGAGAGGCCGATGAATCTCTTCTTATTATGAATGGGGATTCTGCTTCTGGGAAAGAATTTGCAAAACATATGAAGTTACCCTATTTATATAGTGAATATAGTATGGTGTTCAAAGCAAAAGAAGTGCAAAAAACAAAAGAGAATACTATACAGCTTACTTTTGCATCTTCAGAGTCACTTCTTGATCTTATTGAAATTTCCAGTAAAGCCTTTGGAGATTCAGCAGAAAATACCGCTACATGGTTACAAAAGATGATGAATTCGCCTTTCCATCAAGTTTACAGTGCACTTATCGATGAAAAAGTGATAGGAACGATTACAGTTTCTGAGCAAGAGCAATCTACTACACTATCAGGATTCGCCGTTCACCCTTCTTATCAAGGTAAAGGATACGGAAAAGATATTCTTAGTTATATGGTACATACCCTTATTACAGAAGGAGTATCAACAATTGAATTAGACGTCGAAACGAAAAATAATAATGCTTTAAAACTATATACACAATGTGGTTTTGAAATTAAAACGAAGCATGACTATTATAATGTAATGAATTTTGAGGTGAATACATATGTCTAAAAAACTAATTTATTCTAATTATGATATTTTTGCATCCATTTATAATAAGCATTGGGGGCATTATGCTGAACACGCCTATCTACTTTTGGAAAAACTCGTTTTACAATATGCACCACCACATTCTCATATTTTAGATCTTTGCTGCGGGACTGGTCACCTTACTAAGAAATTAATTGATAATAATTTTGTAGTAACTGGTATAGATGGTTCTGCTCAAATGATTGAATACGCACGTCAAAACGCGCCAGACGCAGCCTTTATCGTTGATGATGCTCGCTATTTCAATATAAATGAGCAATTTCAATATGTTATCTCTACTGGCGATAGCTTAAACCATATTTTGAAATTAGATGAATTAAAAATTGTTTTTCATAATGTTTACTCCGTATTACATAGCAAAGGTACATTCGTATTTGATATGAATATGGAAAAAGGCTTTCTTGAAAATTGGAGTGCTTCATTTCATATTTCAGCGAATGAATATGTTTGTACGATTGATTCAACATATGATAATGAAAATAAAAAAGCAGACATGAACTTTATACTATTTCAACATGACATAGATAATAATTGGACAAGAAGTAACTTTTCTTTTGAAGAAGCTTGTTATTCCAATGAAGAAATAATTTCTTCGCTAGAATCCGTAGGTTTTAAAAACATTCAATTACACGGTACAAATAGAGCATTTTTCATTTGTCAAAAATAAAAAAACTGAATCATAACGATTCAGTTTTTTCTTAATATATTTACAACAGCAGTCGTTTCATTATTTTCTTTATAAACTCGCGGGATTCTTCTGTCTAACATACATGTAACTTCATAGTTAATTGTACCTAACATATCCGCTACTTCTTCTACCGCAATTTCTTCTTCGCCTTGTTTACCGTAGAATACTACTTCGTCGCCAACTTGTACTGGCATTGCTTTTGAAACGTCTAACATGAGCTGATCCATACAAACACGGCCAATAACAGGTACTCGAACTCCATTTATTAATGCATGCCCTTTATTAGATAACTGGCGATTATAGCCATCAGCATAACCAATCGGTACAGTTGCAATCCATTCTTCACCAGTCGTTACATACGTATTCCCATAACTTACACCGCGATTCTTCTTCGCATGTTTAATATGAGCTACTTTTGATTTTAACGACAACGCAGGCTGTAAAGAAACAACTGCATGATCTACCTCTTTTGAAGGATACATTCCATATATTCCAATACCTACACGGACCATATTTTGAAATGTATTGCTAAGTTCCATTGAACCTGCACTATTTGAACTATGAATATATGGAATATGAATTCCTAATTTTTTTGCTGCATTGACAGCTTTCTCAAATAAACTTGTTTGCATATTCGTATATGATTTATCAATTTCATCTGCCGTAGAGTAATGTGTAAACATTCCTACTACCTCTACATACTCCATACGGTTTAATTCTTCTAAAAATGGTTTAACCTCTTCTTCTTGTAAACCGATACGACTCATTCCTGTGTCAATTTTCACCTGAATGTGCGCTTTCTTTTGAAGACGGTTTGCGATTTCATTTATACCTTTTAAATCTTCACTTCTATAAACGGTCATCATAACGTCATATTGAATTGCCTCTTCAGCAGCCGCTACTGATGTATAGCCTAAAATTAAAATCGGCACGTTTATTCCTGCTTCTCTTAACTCTATCGCTTCATCTACAAATGCAACTGCAAGCTGATTTATTCCTGCTTCAATAGCAGCTTTCGCAACTTCAACTGCCCCGTGACCATACCCATTCGCTTTTACAGCAGCCATCATTGCAATATTTTCATCATTCACACGTTTTTTAAATTCTTTTACATTATGTTTTACTGCATTTAAGTCCACTTCAACAATTGTATCTCTTCCATATTTCAAACTCATTGGTCTAACTCCTAACTCAATAATTGCATTCCATTCTATTTCACGTTTCATATGACCTTTTACAATATAATACTTTTCAATATGCTAGTCAAACTACTAGAATTTTCGGAATTTTGAGTATGATATAATACTCTTAAGAAATTATTATATACGGAGATGAGGAGAATTACAATGTTTGTTCACTCTGCCTTGCATCAACTACAAATTGCTGTTGATACTTCTATTCAAATGCTTAACCAATACAATGAAGAAGATTTAAAAATATACCCCATTCACTCGAAGCGATCAGTATTTGAAATGTGTGCACATCTTTCTCTTATTTGCCATGCAGATTTACTCATTTTAAATGGTATTACGGAAAAAGAGTTACATACCTTTTATTTCGAACATACACCGGAAACAATTGCGTACATGCAACAAATAATGATTGAAGGATACAATCTTCTCTCTAAAACATTTCTTTCCTATTCCCAAGAAGAATTAGCAGAAGTTATGACTGCCTATTGGGGTGTTTCTTATTCTCGATTTGAATGGTTACTTGAAATTCTTTCGCATTTTTATCATCATCGTGGGCAAATTCATATTTTATTATGTGAGCATACGAAAGATCCTCGCATTCCTTTATTTGAGTGATTTTCCACTCATTCATTATCCAATCTACATATCATCAAATACGTGTTCATTATTTATAAATAGAGAAGCTATAAAACCAATAAAAAGTATCATTCCTAATAAAATAAACGTTTGAGCATAACTTCCTATTTTCATAAGATAAATAGAAATGATGGGTCCTATACTAGTACCTAAAAATAAAATAAAAGTATAAATGGAAACTGCTATTCCCCTTGCTTTTCCTCCTAATTGACCTACAAGAGAAACTAAAGACGGAACTGATATAGCAATACCTATTACAAAACAGACACTCATTATGACAAGTAGAGGCAGGTATGAAACAAAACCCATTGCACTTAGACTAATAATAGCGACCAACAATCCCCCCTGAAGAACTTTCCTTACTTCGAACCTCTTTGTTAAACGACCCGCAATCGGTGACAGCAACATACCAAACAGCCCCGCTAAGCGAAAATAAAGGATTTGTTCTGCAGTTAAAGTGTAAATAGGAGAGCTCAAATAATTCCCTAAAACAGTATACATATTAACAAAAGCCATTAATAAAACAAATGCAATCATATAGCTCATTACTAAGCTTTTATGTGTAAAAACTTTACCCATTTGTTTAATTGGTCCCAAAATATCAGTATAGGATTGAGATGTCTCTCCTTTCGGAAGAGAATAATGAACCCATACAGCAGTAATCATATAGACAATGCTAAGAAGAAAGAACACCATATGCCATCCAAAATGCTGACTAACAACCGTACTGATTACCTGCCCTACAATTCCAGCTACTAAAAAACCGGTACTAACAAATCCTATTGTTGTAACCTTTTTTTCTACTGGAAACATTTCTACAACGTAGGCTAACGCTACCGGAGAAAATGTAGCTGCTGCGATACCCTGTAATCCTCTAAGAATAACAAGCCAAAATAAACTCCCTACAAACCCTAAGGAAAAAGAAATAATCGACAGAGCAAGTAATCCAATGAAGATCACTTTTTTTCGCCCATATTTATCAGAGATTGCCCCAAATAACAAACAACCTATAGCAAAGCCAACAGAAAATATACTGCCTGTAGCTGCAGATTGTGCTAGTGAAGCATTAAAAAGGTCTGAAAATAGAGCAATTAAAGGGATTGTTACATATAAGCTAGACATAACTACCATACCCGACCAACATAATACAACGGTCATTATTGTGTAATTCTTTTCACTATTTATTTCCTTTCCTATTTCCATCATAATATCTCTCCCTTATTATAATTTTTTTATCCACTTAAAACCTCTAAAGTTAGTTAAACATATAATAAGGCAAGCTAATTATATTCTCAAATAAATAAGTTGATCCTCATAATCAACTTATTTACCTACCTTCTCCTAATTTCACCTGCATAGTTACTTGCATTTTATTTAATAGCTTCTCTAAAACTTGACGCTCTTCTTGATTAAAGTCTTCAACTAACGAAGCGCAAGATAACCAAAAAGTTGGTAAAGATTGCGTAACTAGTTCTTTTCCTTTCGGGGTAATTTTCACTTTTAATCTTCTTCGATCTTCAGAATGATGGAATCTTACAATTAACTCTCGTTTCTCCATCCAATCTAATAAACCAGTGACAGAAGCACGTGTTATCCCTAATCGACTCGCAATATCCGAAGGACTCATATTCACTTCTTCCCCATTTGATTCCATTTCACGCAAAATAAACAACAGTAAAAAATCTAGTTTACTTTCCGAAATACCAAGCGGAGCTAAATCTACGTCAACAGCATCAAGAACATTATCAGACGTCCATAACATTAACAAACCAAGTTTTGCCGCGATTGGATCCGTATCCGCTGATGCTGTCTTTTTTATTAGCTCTGCATACGGCCCAATCCCTAAAGGAAGAGAATCATTTTTCGAATTCATTCATCTTCACTCTCCTTTCCTTTTAGTTAATTAGCTTACCTAATTACTTTTCATTATACTCGCATTTTTCCTTTTATTGCAAGAATATTGTTAAACAAAAAATCCTGTCATTAAAACAGGATTTTTCAAACTGACTAGCTATTATCTTTAAATAATACGAAACTCCTTTAAGGCAAAGGAAATACCACCTTCACTCGCCTTCTTTGTAACGAAATCAGCTTTTGTTTTTAGTACTTCTCCGCCATTCCCCATCGCAATTCCTAATCCTACATATTGCAACATCTCAATATCGTTTCCACCATCGCCAAAAGCAATTGCTTCTGATTTACTAATGTTTAAATGCTCCAATACTTTTTGAATTGCAGTTAGCTTCGATACTTTATTATCTTCCAATACATTTATGACATAACCATGAAAACGGTCAAATGTAAGCATTGGGTATTTTTCAATAAACTTTTGCGATTCTATTTCATCCGCATACAGACATAAACAATAGACGTCTTCTGACAAATCCCTGCTTTTTTCAGGATACTTCCCTAAATGTAACGTCTCGCTAAGCGCTTGCATTACGCGCTCATTATCCCTGGCTATTCCATTCATTACAAATTCCTCTGTGAAATAAGAAATACCGTGACCATGTAATTCAGCAAACCCCGATATATCATGAATGATTTCACTTGAAAGTACTGATTTATGTATAACTGTTTCTCCACGCTTGATATGTGCACCATTTGCAGAAATAAACGTATTTATACCTAGTTCCTTAAATTGCGAGCATAAGCTATATGGTCTCCCTGTAGTAACAACTACATGAATCCCTTTATCTATTAATCTTTGTATCGCTTCTTTTGTACTATCGTGCATACTTCTGTCAATCTCACTTAAAAGCGTACCGTCAACATCAAAAAGCACTACTTTATACATAGGTTTTTACATCCCGTCCAAATGATTCGTATCATTAATGAAATGTATCGTTTTTTGTTCACCATCAATTTCAATTAAACTTATTCCCGTATCTCCCATTTTAAAATAATAATCCATTGAAATTGGCATTTTGAAAAACGCACGTAATAGACTATTTATTACACCACCATGTGCAACGATTGCAATTCGGTCATATGTATTGTCTGTCACGATTTTAGAAAAGATGCCTTCTATTCTCATTCTAAATTCAATAAATGATTCCCCGTTTTCAAATCGATCATGAAGAAACTTTGGCTCTGGATATTTTTTTGCCTCTTCAAATGATAAGCCAGCTTGTACCCCATTATTAAACTCCATTAGTTCCTCTTCTAATTGAATTGGGCATCCAATTCCTTCTGCTAACGTTTCACCAGTTTCGCGAGCACGTTTTAATGTACTTGCCCAAATGAAATCTGGCGGAAAATCTGCTTTCACTTTCTGTACAAGTCTTTGCACTTGCTGCCTTCCCTTTTCTGTTAATTCAAAGTCAGCTCGTCCTTCATGTACGTTTAAGATATCAGCTTCTGATTCTCCGTGGCGTATTAGTAGTATTTGCATGTTTATTCCCCCTTATCTCCTTAAAACCAAGACTAAATTTTAACATATTATTAAAACTTTTCAAAACAATAAAAGCAATTTTCATTCATATAAGAATGAAAATTGCTTTTATTACTAACTAACTTTCTTTTAAACTAGCTTTAGACTTTCCTCCTACTCCCCAATGCGAACTCGGGATTTCATTCACCAGAACACGCACTCTTTCAACATCTACATCTAAGTTTTTCGCAACCGCCTCTGTAACATCAAATATTAGATTTTGAATTTGCTCCTTCTTTCTACCTTCTATTATTTGAATTTGTATAATGGGCATTTTTATCTCTCGCTTTACCTTTTATTCACAAAACATCGCTATACTTCCTAAATCATCAAATTGTGCAATAATAGAATCTCCTGCTTTGAAAGCAATCGCTTCTGATAATGCTCCACTTAATACAATATCACCTTTCTTTAACCCTTCATTTTGTAAACCAAGTTTGTTTACCGCCCAAGCAATCGCCTCTGCTGGATGTCCCAGTACAGCTGCCCCCGTTCCAGTTGTAGCAATCTTACCATTCTTCGACATAACCATCCCTACATTAGCTAAATCTATATCTTTAACATCAATCCACTTACTTCCTAACAAAAATTTTGAAGATGAGCAATTATCTGCTATTACGTCAGGTAATGTAAATTTGAAATTTAAATACCTACTATCAATAATCTCTAAAGCTGGCGCAACATATTTTGTTGCCTTTAATACATCCTCAGCTGTCACATTCGTCCCTTGTAAATCCTCATCCATTAAAAAGGCAATCTCTGGTTCTACTTTTGGATGAATGAATGTTTCGTATTGTAATGGCTCCCATTCAAACGCTAACATATCTTCCAACAAATATCCGTATATCGCTTCATCAATACCCATCATTTGTTGTTTTGCCTTACTTGTTAATCCAAGTTTTACCCCAACTCTTTTAGAACCTTCGTTCATTTTTTGTTCAATTAAACATTTTTGCAATCTATATGCGTCATCCACCGTTAAATCCGGATGCTTATCTGTTACTTTCACTACTTCTTTTCTATCTTTTTCAGCCTGAAGTAAATAGTCAACAATTTCTAGATCTGCTCCTTTTACTAAAGCCATCTTTTACACCCCCATTTTTATCTTTGCTAATTCTGCCGCGACATCTAAAATCATATCCTCTTGTCCACCAACTACTTTTCTTTTCCCAAGTTCTATTAAAATATCACGGGCGTCTACACCAAAACGCTTTGCCGCTCTTTCAGCATGTAATAAAAAGCTAGAATATACACCAGCATATCCCATTACAAGACTTCCTTTTTGAATTTCTTGCGGTGCTGGCAATAAAGGTGCAACAACATCCTCAGCTAAGTCCATCATCTTATATAAATCTATATCTAGCTTATATCCCATACGATCTAAAACAGCGAGTAATACCTCTGTTTGGGCATTTCCAGCTCCTGCGCCAAGGCACCGCGCGCTTCCATCAATACGTGTCGCACCTTCTTCAATTGCCACCACTGTATTCGCTACTGCAACAGACAGATTATTATGACCATGGAAACCAATTTCGACATTTAAAGATTGACGTAATGCTCGAATACGTTCACGTACTTCGTGAGGCAATAAAGCACCCGCTGAATCCGTTACATAAATCGCCTCAGCACCATAGTCCTCCATAAGCTTTGCTTGTTCTACTAACTTTTCAACCGGTGCAGAGTGTGCCATCATTAAAAAGCCACACGCTTCCATACCTAACTCACGCGCAAATTGGATATGTTGTGCTGAAACATCTGCTTCTGTTACATGCGTCGCTACACGAACAAGTTTCGCGCCAATATTTGCAGCTTGCTTTAACTCATGAATCGTTCCAATACCAGGAATTAACAAAACAGCTACTTTAGCTTGCTTACACTCATCTACCGCTGCTTCAATCAACTTCATTTCATTAACTAATGACTTTCCATATTGTAATGTGGAGCCTCCTAAACCATCTCCATGACTCACTTCAATATAATGCATACCAGCCTCATCTAATGCTCTAGTTACAGATCGAACTTGTTCTTCTGTAAATTGATGTTTCATTACATGACTTCCATCACGTAAACAAACTTCCGTTATTTTCACTGGCCTTTCACTATTTCGCCTCATTCATTACACCTCTTTTCTTCTCTGAAATGATCCGCATTGCAAATTCTTCACCTACTTTTAATGCCGCTGCCGTCATAATATCTAAATTACCAGCATAAGGAGGAAAGTAGTCTCCAGCTCCTTCAACCTCTAAAAATACAGTCACACGATTCCCATCAAACATCGGCTCTTGTTTTAGAGAATAACCTGGAACGTATGCCCTAACTACTTCAACCATCTTATGAATTGCTTCACGAATAGAATCCTTATCCATATACTTAACTTCACAATATACTGTATCTCTCATTAAAATAGGAGGCTCCGCAGGATTTAATATAATAAGTGCTTTCCCATAATCTGCTCCGCCAATTTCTTCAATTCCACGCCTCGTCGTAATTGTAAATTCATCAATATTTGCCCTTGTACCTGGACCTGCACTTAAACTTGAAATAGTTGCAACTATCTCTGCATATGTAACATTTGCCACTTCATTAATCGCATGAACAATTGGAATCGTTGCTTGTCCTCCGCACGTAATCATATTAACGTTTTGCTTATCTACAAAATGATTATTTCGGATAGCAGGACAAACGAACGGTCCGCATGCAGCCGGAGTTAAGTCAATTACTATTTTCCCAAGCTCTCCTAATACTTTTGCATGATAACTATGCGCTTTAGCTGAAGTTGCATCAAATACAATATCAGCTAAACTTGGATTATCAATCATTGCTTGTATTCCATTATCAAAAACCTCGTATCCTGCTTCTTTTGCTCGCTTTAAACCATCCGATTTTGAATCTATTCCAATTATGGCATTTAGCTCTATGACTTCACTTTTTCTTAATTTATACATTAAATCCGTACCAATATTACCCGATCCGATAATAGCCGCCTTTACTTTCTCCACATTTATCCCCCCTTTTTTCAACGCTTTAAACTATATGAATGTTACAGAAACCGATCCAAGTAAACCGAAATCAGCTCGAATGTTGTCTTCACTTTGAACTGAAACAGCACCAGATAATGCGCCAGGTAAAATTAGTTCCCCTGCTTTCAATCCAATATTAAATTCATAAAGCTTATTAGCTAACCAAGCAATAGCTTGTGCTGGATGGCCTAATGCAGCCGCGCCAGCACCCGTTGCAATTAAACTATTATTTTTATAAAGTGTCATTCCAGTTGTACGTAAATCTACTTTATCGATGCTAGAGAATGTATGACCAATTACAACCTTCGCTGATGAGCCATTATCCGCTACTGTATCAGCCAGTTTAATTTTCCAATCAACAATGCGACTATCAATTATTTCAAGTGTAGGTACAACATACTTTGTTGCCATCAGTACATCAATGTATGTAATATTAGGCCCATTTAAATCTTGCTCTAACACAAACCCTATTTCTGCCTCTATTTTTGGGGATACAAAGGACCTCATTGAAACTTCACTACCACTTTCTATCTTCATATCATCTAGTAAATGTCCATAATCCGGCTCATTTACTCCAAGCATTTGTTGCATTGCAACACTTGTAAGACCAACTTTCTTGCCAATTATGCTACGTCCACTCTCTAACTTTCTCCCTACAACTTCAAGTTGAATATTATAAGCATCCTCAACAGATAAATTATCATATCTCTCAGTAAAAGGAAGTATCCCTACACGTGAATTTTCAGCTTGTACTAGTTCATCGGCTAATTCTCTAATTAACAATTGCTCTCACCTCATTTTTAAATTTATATATCCCTAAGTATTCCCATTGTAACTAACCCCCATCTATCTACTTTATTTCCATAAATATTAGATGGGAGCTCTTTGTACTTTAAGTTTAAACATCACCTTTATAATTTCATCGTTACTGTCTTAGCTTCCGTATAAAATTCAAAACTATGACGTCCACCTTCTCTACCAATCCCGCTTGCCTTCGAACCTCCAAATGGAGTACGTAAATCCCGAACATACCAACAATTAATCCATAGTAAGCCTGAATCAATTTGTGAAACCACTCGTTGCGCTCTTCTAAGATCATTGGTCCAAACAACTCCAGCTAGTCCATAAATGGAATCATTCGCAATGCGAATTGCATCCTCTTCCGTTTTAAACGGAATAACAACTAGAACTGGACCAAATATCTCTTCTTGCGCTACACGCATACTATTATCAACATCATATAGAATAGTAGGTTCATAAAAATTCCCTTCTACTAAACTCTTAACTCTTTTTCCACCATAGGCTAATTTTGCACCTTCCGAAATTCCTATTTCTACATAGCGATCAACCGTTTCTAAATGAGATTTTGATACTAGTGCTCCCATATCTGTATCTTCAGAAAGAGGGTTTCCAACTTTTATTCTTTGTACAGCTGCTACAAATTTTTCTAAAAACTGTTCATATACACTTTCTTGCACAAGTAATCTCGAACCAGCTAAACAAATTTCTCCTTGGTTCCGATATATAGCTTCAATCGATCCTTGTACCGCTTCATCTAAATCCGCATCTTCAAATACGATATTTGCTGATTTTCCTCCTAATTCTAATGAAACAGGGATTAAATTCTCTGCTGCATTACGCATAATTGTTTTTCCTGTATTACTTTCTCCAACAAATGAAATTCTTCTTACAGCTGGATGTGTAGTCATTGTTGTCCCAACAGTACTCCCTGGACCTGTAATAATATTAAGTACACCTGGTGGTAATCCTGCATCATTAGCAATTTCACCAAGCATAACTGCACTTAATGGAGTATAAGAGGCCGGTTTGACAACAACTGTATTACCAGAAGCAAGCGCGGCTGATGCTTTCCACGTCATTTGCATAAATGGCAAATTCCAAGGAATGATTAAACTTGTCACTCCCGCTGGAGCGTACTTTGCATATGACATAAAATTATGTTTGTCATAGTGCTCGTGCACCATATATTTAGCCATTTCAGCAAAGAAGCGAAAGTTATGAGCCGCGCGTGGTATATCGAATCCTTTACTTTCCTTAATTGGTTTTCCAACATCCAGAGTTTCTATATACGCTAGTTCATCCACACGTTCCATAATTAAATCCGACATTTTGCATAAAATATCCGATCGTTCTTCAACAGGCATTTTACTCCAAATGCCACTTTTAAATGTTCGTTCTGCTACATCAATTGCTCTTTTTGTATCCTCTTCATTTGCCTTCACTACAGAAGCTAACTTTCTATTCGTCGCTGGATTGAACGTATCAAACGTTTCACCACATACAGAATCCACATATTGTCCATCAATAAACAATTTCGCATCTTTTACTTTCATTTTGTCAGCTAATAATTCTTTGTTCACCGTCTTTCCCCCCTACTCCTCAATTTCTAAAACCATCTCAATTTCAATTGTTGTGTTATTAGGTAATTGAGCCATACCGACTGCAGAGCGGGCGTGTTTTCCCTTTTCTCCAAAAATCTCTACTAATACATCCGATGCCCCGTTCATTACTTTTGGCTGATTGATAAAATCCTCCGTACTATTTACAAAGCCAAGCAACTTTACAACTCGTTTCACCTTATTTAAATCACCTAGTTCATTTCTTACAACACTTAATAAATTCAACATGGATTGTCTCGCTGCTTTATATCCATCATCAATCGATATATCCTTTCCTAATTTCCCGTGATACTCATCTACACCTTGTCCAGCAGTAAATAATAAGTTACCTACCCTTACACAACTAACATAATTTCCAACTACTGGGCGAATAGCTGGTAGTATAATTCCCAACTCTCCTAATTTATCCTCAGGTGTTTGTACTCTCTGCATATGCTACACCTCGTTTTTTTATATCAATATTTAAAAATTCTGCTGCATTTCCCCCAAGCATTGCTGCTTTTTGTTCCTCGGATAAACCAGATGTTTCATCAATCACTCTACCCGGATCAATTTCTCGCAATAAAAATGGATAATCCGAACCCATGAAAATCTTTTCATGCCCAAATCTTTCAATCATATATTTCAAATTCATAGGATCATAATTTAAAGAGTCAAAATAAAATTTCTTTGCGTAATAACTAGGAGGATGTGTAGTCAAACGTAAATGAGGCCATACTTTCCAGCCTTGATCTAATCTTGGCAAAATATATGGAAAAGATCCGCCGCCATGCGCAAAACAAACTTTTAACCGTGGAAACTTTTCCATTATTCCACTACATATAAGTGTAGCTGCTGCAAGCGCCGTTTCACTTGGCATACCGACTGTATACATAAAATTATGGTGTGGCATTCTATCGCGTCCTAACGTTTCCCACGGATGGATAAAAATTGGAACTTGCCACTTTTCAGCCATTCGAAAGAATTCAATAAACGATGGATCATCTAAATTTTTACCATTTACGTTTGTACCAATTTCAATACCATGTAAATTTAATTCCGTTATGCAACGTTCCATTTCACGAATTGCAGTTTCTCCATCTTGCATCGGAACCGTTCCTAATCCTACAAAACGATCTGTATGTGCTGAAACTGTTTCTGCAATAAAATCATTTTGAATACGTGCCATACTTTCGGCTTCCTCTGGTTTTGCCCAATACGAAAATGTAACAGGGATTGGCGATAAAACTTGAATATCTACACCTTCCCGGTCCATATCTTCAATTCTTTTCTTAGGGCACCATACTTGGTCTGTCACATCACGAAAATTTTTCCCTCCAACCATAATACTTGCACCACATGTACAAGTCCGATTTAATATTGGCCAGCGACCGCCACCAAACTTCTCTTCAAAATCCGGAAAAGTTTCAGGAATAATATGTGTATGAAAATCTATTCGCACTTCCATTCCTCCACTTCTTCTGGCATAATGTAACCACAGTTTTTACATGCTCGAATTTCCTTATTTGAATTAAAACTATGAATTGCTTCTTTTACTTGTTTTTCAATATCATTTAATTGAACACGTACACGATGCATTTCATGATTACACTCGTCACAGAACCAAACGAAATCTTCAAGTTCTCCTTGGCTACGTTTTCTTTCAATTACTAGCCCAAATGTGTTAGCAACGCGGTGTGGTGAATGTGGTACCATAGCTGGCAGCATAAATACATCCCCTTCTTTTACTGTGACAACTTCCCGCTTACCTTCCTCTGTAATACATTCCACATAACATTCACCTTTAATTTGATAGAAAAATTCATCTGAAGGATCTACGTGGAAATCACGTCTTCTATTTGGACCACCTAATATCATGGCAATAAATTCTGAATCTTGCCAAATCACTTTGTTATTTACTGGTGGCTTCAATAACTCCTTATTCTCATCAATCCATTTTAGTAAATTAAAAGATTGCAATGTTTTAGACATATTATTTCCTCCTCATGATTCCTTTTTATTTATATCGTTTTAAAAGACCAACCGAGTAAAGAGCTAGACTTTTGCAAATCCCCACGATAGACATAATCTCTAATTCTCGTTGAAGATATTCGCTCACCTTCATCACAGCAAACATCTTTCACTAGAGAAATGTTGAAGTGTTCTCTTAGCAACTCAATATCTCCCTCACGATTTTTTCCAAACTTAAAATCTTGACCAATAAAAATTTCTACGGGGCTTAACCTTTTTATATCTTGAATAAAGCAACTCGCGCTTTTTGTTATATAAGACTCATCAAACCGAATTACAATCACATGTTCAACACCAAGGTTTTGAATACGTTTCACCTTCTCATCAATAGGCGTTAATACTTGCGCTCCTTGAAAATATGAGCGTGGTGGTGGATCAAATGTATACACAACATTTGTTATCTTTAATGCCGTTGCCTTCTCAACCGCATTTTTAATTACAGCTTGATGACCTTTATGCACACCATCAAATGCTCCAATTGAAACAATAGATTTCGTAAATTCAGGTATACACTGCTCATGTATATAAATGATACTCATCTCTTTTCTTCTAAAGTTAAATTTCCAAATAACCAAATTCCTTGGAAATCAAATTTGCCGTATTCATCACACTTTGAATTATGATTTCACGGTTACTTCCTTGCATATACGATATAGGTCCAACAATATTAAGCGCCGCAATGGTTCTCCCAGTATAAGATCGAATAGGCGCTGCAATCCCATACAGTCCATGCTCATTTTCGTTATCACTAATTGAATAACCTTGTTTACGAATCTTCTGTAACTCTGTCTGGAATTGTTTGACACAAGTAATTGTATTAGGCGCTCTTGGTAAAAGTCCTTTCTCTGAAGTATATTCTAAGGAAGATGAATTAAATGAAAGCAGTACTTTCCCTGTGCTTGTACAATATGCAGGTTCTCTTGATCCAACATGTGTTGAAATTTGAACGGACTCCTTTGACGAAACTTTCAATATAAATACAACATCACCACGATCAAACATACCGATATGCACAGTACCACTAAAATTTCTTACAAGCTCTTCAACAAGTGGAATGGCTCCACTATAAATCTCTTGCTGAAACATGACTTGATTTCCCCACTCTAACAATTTCCAACCTAATCTATATTTTCTTTGCTCATCTTGTATGAGCATTCCTTCTGCACACAACGTACGAACAAGATGGTGAACCGTACTTGCATTCATATTTAGCTTTTCCGCTATTTCCGAATTACCTAGAACTGGTTCATCACTCGTAAAACAATTTAGAATTTTGCAAATTTTACCGATAGAAGCGATCAAATCATTTACCTCCCCTATTCCAGTTACAGTTCTCAAGTTTTAGATATTGTTAAAAATATAAGAAGATTTACATCCTAACAGTAAAATTCTTGGTTTCCTCTATTGCTCCTTCCTTTTTAATCAAAAATGTAAGCGCGAACATTTTTGTTTAACTTAAGGCTCCTTCAGATGAACTCGATTGCAATGCATTGTTCACAAGTGAAAAAGTTTGTTGTTTTTTGTACGCATTATAAAACATTCCCATTTTACGCACCGGATCTCCAGAATAATAACGCTCATATTGTAATAACCGTTGTCCAAAAGCCTCACCACATAAGTCCCATGCTAATTTAAATAAACGAACCCGTTCCTCAGAAGATACTCCTTCACGCCCAATATAATATTTTTGCATATCATCTTGAATCTCGGGGTTCATAAAATCAGCACCTGTCGGTGACATTAATAATCCACCAGCACCTATTGTTTGAATAATCTCAATAGCACGCGGATACATCTTAGGTAATAAACTGCGTATTGTATCAAGCGGCAACCTCGCAGGAATAACTTCTCCATATGAATTCGTTTCATACTCATATTCAGCTACTTGCAGGAGAGCGCGTATCGTTTCAACATCTTGCATAAGCTCTGCTAACTGGTTTTGTACATTTAAAAATCCATCTACTCCAATCGAATCTGCTAATTTCATAGCTACTTCAGCTGCAAAAGATAGTTTTACTAACCCTCTTACCCCAGATTGATGGGCTGGTTGATGACCAATTCCGGTTTTAGGATACAATTGATTCCCAGCTTCCACACTTTGATAAATAAATACTTTATCCCACGGGATAAACACATTATGAAATACTAGTAATGCATCCATTTCCTCAAATCTTGATGCAAGTGGGTGATCAAATAAAGATCG
This sequence comes from Bacillus cereus group sp. RP37, assembly GCF_040459695.1. NCBI lineage: Bacteria > Bacillati > Bacillota > Bacilli > Caryophanales > Bacillaceae > Bacillus > Bacillus cereus group sp. RP37. Next base: position 3,402,296 of record NZ_JARVHP010000001.1, read on the forward strand.
TTTTCCATCTTGCATTGGCTCACGACATAGAATTCTTAGACCTGGTGCGTCAATTGGAACTGCAAAAGAAATTGCATGACGTTCATCACCTGGCTTAAAGCTTGGATAGGAATATATTATTACCTCATCCGTAATCGGCGCCAGTGTCGCTAACATTTTAGCACCACTAACATACATCCCTTCCGCTGTTTCACTTACTACCCCTAAATGCATTGTTTCATCTTCTTGTTGATGGGAAGCCTTACTCCGATCATTTTGTGGATTAATAATTGCGTGTGTTAAAAACAAATCATTATCCCTTATATGTTTATAATAATTTTTTATATTCGCTCCCCATTCTGGATTAAACTTCTCAAAAAACCACGAATTACTTGCCATCGAAGTAACCGTTACATTTAAAAAATCAGGTGTTCTACCCATTAAACCATAAGTAGCTTTTGCCCACACTTCAAATAATTCACGGCGTACTTTTAAATCCTCATAATTTTTCGGTACTAAAAATGCATTTGATACCCTTTCTCCTGTCTCTTCGCATATATGAGTAATCTTATCTTGATATTCTGGATTGTGCTGCATATCATATAAGTTCGCAATTTGTAAAATTGGTTCACGAAAAACATCTTCATTTACTACATCCGTTACTTTTCTTCCTCCAATCCAAATTTCAGGATTTCTTTTTCTCAATCCTTCAATATACTGTTCCCCTGTTTTAATTGCCATTCTTTCCCCTCCGATTTCCAATAATAATATACTAAAAAGTTTAGAAACTTCACTAGATGACTGAATTTTCAATTATTATACCAATTTTATTTTTTACAGATTCTCCTTTATTTCATATTATGAAATCTTAAAAATTTTTTAGTGCATATGAAAAAGGAAGGGTTTCCCGTCCCTTACTCATTTAATTTATAAATTAAAACAATGATAAAAAATAAAAAGAGAAATGGCATCCCATTTCTCTTTTTCATTCTTATTGTTCTTTTGGTGTATCTGAAGAAGGCAATTTCTTCGCTTGTTTTTCTTTAAAGATTTCTCCAATTGCCCCAAGAGTACCAAGTGTTTCAATTGCATTAGACGGAATAAAGACTTTATTTGCTGGTCCTTTCGCAACCTCAATCAATGATTCAAATGATTTGTAAGCAAGTACGCGTTCATCTAAATCTGCTGCACGAAGTAATTCAATTCGATTTTGTTCTGCTTTTGCAATTTCCTCAATCGCTCTTGCTTCCCCTTGCGCTTCTAGTTCTTTTGCTTCCTTTATACCTTCAGCTTCTCGAATACGTGCTTCTTTATCACCTTCAGCCATTAAGATTTTACTTTGCTTTTCACCTTCAGCACGAAGAACTTTATCTTGTTTTGCAGCTTCAGCTTCTAAAATAATCGCACGTTTATTACGTTCTGCTTTCATTTGTTTTTCCATCGATGCTTGCACATCTTTTGGCGGATTAATATCGACAACTTCAACACGTTCAATACGTACGCCCCATTTTTCTGTTGCTTCATCAAGTGCTAAGCGAATTTCTGTTGAAATTTTTTCACGACCAGATAACGTTTCATCCAGTTCCATTTTACCAATAATTTGGCGCATCGTTGCAGAAGTAATGTTACGAACACCATATTCATAGTTCGAAATACCATATGTCGCAAGTTCTGGTTCCACAATTTGATAGAAAATAATTGTATCAATTTCTACTTGTACATTATCTTTCGTAATTACCTTCTGCGGCGGTACATTCGTTTGCTGAATACGCAAGTCATGATATACACGAACGCGATCCACAATTGGTATTAATAAATTTAATCCCGGCTGCATAATACGTTGAAACTTACCAAATCTTTCAACAACCCCAACTTTTTGCTGTGGAATAATTTTAATTGTTAATGCGATAAATGTAACAACAATTAGTGCGAAAATAATCGTTAATGTCAATGCTACTGCCATATTTATTCACTCTCCTTTTTCACTTGTAATATAGTACTATTCCTCTTTATAACAATAACCTTTTCTCCAGCATCAATTGGATCATCTGCAATAGCTGTCCAAGTATCTCCATCCACCTTCACAATACCATTTGTCTCATTTGTAATCGCTTGCATAATGATACCTTTTTTACCAACAAGCATATCTACTGTATCAGTAAAACCTTTTGCTTCTCGAAAGTTTTTTGAAATTCTTTTCGTGAAGAAAGTCAATGTTAAACTGACAATCGCACCAGCAATGACTTGTAACAGTAATGCTTCAGGAACAAACAAAGCAATAAGACCTCCGACAACAGCTCCAATTCCAAGCCACAGCATGTAAAACGTAATCGACAACATTTCCGCAATAAATAAAATACCAGCTATTATAAACCAAATTACCCAAGCAGCCATATACAACCCTCACTTTCTTTCTCATTTTCTATATGTATATGAAGAAAAGAATGGTTTATCCGCCCTTTCTTGTACGTGGGCGCTTACTACAAGCTATTGTACATATTCACTGTTATAATGAGTATTATTAAAATACTATATTAATATATTCTTCATTATACATGAAAATCCCTTTCAAAAAGTGACAAAAAATTAAATTCTTTCGAAAATTTAATTTTCAAATTATAATTATTCTAACTACTGAAATATTATTTTTTAGGAAGGTGGTGTGCTTATTGCAAAATCGTTCACTAATTTACTATTTAGGCTCTAAAATATGCATTACTCTTGCTGATATCGTATACATCATGATTATTACAACCCATATGTATATCACAACGAAATCAGCTACATTAACTGCTCTGTTTCCATTACTCCAGGTCATAACTAATCTTATAGCAAATACATCTGCACCACTTATAATGAATCGTTTTTCATCTTATTCATTACTTTTCACACTACAATGGACAAAAACTGCTCTCTTATTTTTATTAATGATAGTATTCCCGGCCCTTTCCTCAAACGTTGTAACACTATTCATTTTCATTTTTTTCATTTCTTTATGTAGCGGCTGGAGCGCACCGTTATTATACGGTATCCTTCCTCGCCTTACACGAAAAGAACAATTAGTAAAAGTAAATAGTATTTTTTCCTTTTCCACACAAATTGCTCAAGCCGCTGCTTATTCATTTACAAGTGTTATAGTTCTTCTTATCGGTGCTACTTCTACACTCATGATGAATAACATTTTGATGATTTTTGGATGTTTTGCACTACACCTTTCATTACGTTCCATACATACTGAACGAGTAATAGAGCCTTCTTCTTCAAAAGGCGCTGCTTTATTGGAAGGTTGGAGACTCTTATTTCAAAACCCTTCTCTCCGTATCGTTACATGCATGGACTTAATTGAAACTTTCGCAGGGACAATATGGATCGGTGCTATTACAATGGCTTATGTAACGACTGTTCTTCATAAAGGAGAAGAATGGTGGGGATATATTAATACAAGTTATTATGTAGGGACGTTAATTGGCGGGATATTAGCATGGAAAATGAGTACATACATTCAAAACAATTTAATACGCTCCATGGCGATAGGCTCTCTTATGTTTAGTATTCTTACATTTTTATATGGTATGACAAGTAGCGGGTTTATTGCGCTTTTTCTATGCGTTCTAATGGGGCCATGTTATCAAATTAGAGATATTTCTCAAACGACAGTACTACAATCTAGTGTAGCCCCTACTTTATTATCAAAAATGTATACAGCTCATGGCGCACTCCTTTCCGCAGCTTCTGGTCTTTCTATGCTTAGCGTTGGAATTATTACCGACCTGTTCGGTGTTCGTACGATTTATATTCTCGCTTCTTTCCTTATATTGTGCTCTGCTTGTTTATCATTTAACTTATTAAAATATGATAAAACAGAGAAAAAAGATATTTCACTTTAATGAACAAAATAAATAGGACAGGAATTCCTGTCCTATTTATTTTATTCATGATAAGTTAGGGATTTTTCGATGCTTTGTCGCTTGTTCAAAAGCGTATGCTAGTTTAATCAAGGTCCCCTCAGAAAAAGCAGTGCTTGCAAGCGTAATTCCAAACGGTCTCCCGTTATCCATATATCCCGCAGGCATTGCTATAGACGGATAACCTGCTTTCGCACATATAGTGGAGCCTATATAAGAAGGGAACAGAATCGCATCAAGATTATATTTTTCCAGTGCAAAATCAATGCCTTGTTCTTGAGAAAAATATATATCTTCTAATCTGGCATTTAAATATTCTGGATTTCTTAACGTATTAGGAACATCTTTTCTTCTCTCCAACTTAGTTTGTCCATATTTCAAAGCTCTTTCTGCTATATTTTCATTAAACGCCATTAACTCTGAAATAGAATGCACTGGAATAGCAGAAGGTAATTTTGAAAGATAGTTATCTAAACTATGCTTTAATTCATAAAGCGATACACCCCAGCTCCATTCTCTATGAAAAGACGGAATATTAATATCCTCTACTACTGTCGCACCCCCACTACGCAACACTTCAATCGTCTCCTTAAACAACTTTTCATCATACTCACCAGTTTCATAATAATCTTTTGGTGCATTTCTAAATACACCAATCTTCGCTCCATGTAAGCCATTAACATCAAGATATTTTGTATAATCCTGCTCTGCCATACCTTCACTTTTATGAGTAGCTATATCTTTCTCATCTACCCCAGTTAAACTCCCTAGCAAAATAGAAGCATCTGTTACCGTTCTAGCAAATGGTCCCGCTGTATCCTGTGAATAAGTAAGCGGAATAATTCCCCTACGACTAATTAGACCAACAGTCGGTTTAATACCGACTACAGAGTTTTGAACAGCTGGACTCAATATAGAACCATCTGTTTCCGTTCCAACAGATACTACTGTAAAATTAGCAGCAACTGCTATGGCAGATCCTGTACTTGAGCCTCCAACAAACATATCATCCTCACCTGTACCATAAGGGTTTATTGTTTGTCCACCTCTTGCACTATATCCAGCCCACATATCAAAAGACATTCCATTTGCTAATTCTGTCATATTTGTTTTTCCTATTATCACTACTCCTGCTTCTCGCAGCTTTGTTACGAGAAATGCATCTTCAATACTTATATTTTGTTCTAGAGCAATCGTACCTGCACTTGTATGCATAGAGTCGTTCGTTTCAATATTGTCTTTAAGTAAAACAGGTATACCGTGTAATGGACCTCTTACACCTTTTGTTTTTCTTTCATGATCTAGCGCTTCTGCAATAAAGATAGCGTCCGGGTTGATTTCTAAAATAGAATTGATTTTTGGTCCGTCTTGATCATACTTTGCGATTCTATGAAGGTAATACATAACTAATTCTTTTGAAGTTAATTGCCCAGCTGCCATTGCTTTTTGTATATCATGAATTGTTAATTCTTTTTGTAACAGTGTATTGAACTGAACCTCCATCATCATTCTCCTTCTATAAAGCCTTTTATTGATTACATTTACCTATTAGTTTTTCATTTTCTCCGCTCCTCGCATATACAACTACAATCCTTTAAAAGAATTCAACTTACCAATATAAAAACCTTTTATTTCCTGAAAAATAAAAAAAGTCTGAAACGAATGAACTTCCGCTTCAGACCCTTTTATTACTTTACATATACTTCATCTAACAAATGTAAAAACTCACCTTGTTTCCCCGCTAATTCAGGGCATTTTGCAATATCAATCCATTCGTAGCAAAATACTAAACCTTCATCTTCCTCACCGGCACTTACAGTATGTTCCCAATTATCCTTTACATCTGTTGGTAACGTTACGTGGAAAAAATGACGTTTTTGATATTCCTTTTTCTCCTTTACATGTATGATGTAGTCGGCTAGGAATCGTTCTATGCATAAATGACGTAATCCAGACTCTTCTTGTACTTCACGTAACACTGCTGTTTCTAACGTTTCCCCTTCGTCAACTGTTCCCCCTGGTACTTGTATACCAGCTTCAGGTATATCACGATGTTTAAAAACAAGCAGTTGCATAACTCCCTCTTTTTCTCTTGTTACATACACGTGGACCTTTTTCTTATATAACACCGTCATAATCCTTCTCTCCCCTCAATTGTTCACTCTGTTACTTCTTCAAGTGTCAGTTGATTTTCATATAAATATGTAGCTTGTGGATTTCCCACATACCTCACGTGCCATGGTTCAAATCGATAGCCCGTAAGCGATTCTTTCTCTTTTGTATATCGAATGACAAAACCAAATTTATGGGCATTTTCAGAAAGCCACTGCCCTTCTTTCGTTTCACCAAAAATTGTCTCTAACTGAAACTTAGCAGATTGCGATGTAATATCCATAGCTAGTCCAGTTTGATGTTCACTCGTTCCAGGAACTGCACTCGACATTGCTGTTTTTGCTTCTCCATCTTGTTTTTTATACATCGTATTTAATGCTTTTTGTCGATCAAAAGATCTAAATCCAGAGACTGCAAAAAGGAAAATACGCTCCTTATCAGCTTGCTGAAACATTTCCTCAAGTGCCCCTGCTGCCTCTTTCCTCATTTTTTTCTTTTCTTGATCACCTTCACTTGAGTAACGTACTTTCGGAATAACTAAATCTGGCGGTCTATACCCATCTGGCAAACGCCTACTTTTATTCACAAGCACAAGCATCGAATTCGGATTACTAATGACCGCAATATCACCATCCATATTCGCAATCGTTTCTTTCGCTTTCGGAAATATGTTATTTACATTTACCTCGCGCGCCTGCTTATCCTTATACATTTTATAATTGATTCCTGCTACTCCAACAATGAGTATCATCGCTACGATACCAAGTAGTATCCATCTTTTTTTCATATAACGACCTCTTATTTTAATAATTTGGCCATTTCATACTCATCGATGTTCTCTCCATCGATAATAAGAGCAGCTCTTTTGACACCTTCTTTCTCAAATCCAGCTTTTTTATATAGTGCCTGAGCTCTTGTATTGTGGGCCATTACCGTTAATTCTAAACGCCATACATCATGTAATCTTGCCCACTTCTCAACCTCTTTAAACAATCTCGTCCCAATACCTCGCCCGCTATACTCTTGCAAAATACCAATTACAATACCTGCTACATGTCTCTTTCTTTGAATATGATTTCCATTCACTAAAATAAACCCTACTATTCTCTCTTCTTCAACTGCTACAAATATTGTTGCATATTCATTTTCTATAAAGCGATGAATCATTTGTTCTTGTTGCTCGGCTGTAAATTTTCTTTCTCCTGGTTCGTATAACATAAATTTCGTTTCTTCGTCTAGTTGCTTACTTAATTGCAAAAATGGTGCTGCATCTTCTATTTTGATCTCCCTAATCACTTCAATCACCCTACCAATTTCATAATAAAAAGCTTTCCTTATAAAAAGATTTTCTCTACTTTCTCGAAAATCCCTTTGTAAATCTCGCAGTACAATTTGACAAATTTCGATATTACTATAACAACGACAAAATATGTCTATTCTGTGAAGTCTCATCATTACAAAAAAAAACGCAAGCATTACACTCACGCTTTTTCAAAATGAATGTGAACTCATACTCATCAGCAGACTCCCCACTCATTTAAGTTTCACTTTATCCATTCACCTTTTCCGCCTGCCAGAAATATTCACCAAACGCTTTAGCAAGTGCATCAATCGATCGATTTAGTTCTTCCTCTGTATTATCTACGCCACCAACTTCAATTAATATCGCTTGTCCTGATAAGTCTTGATTGTAGACACCATTTCCTGTTTGGAATCCTTTTTGAATGACACCACGACTCACTCCTGGGTACTTCTTACTAATCGTCTCATGTAAAGCCGTTGCTAATTGTAAGTTCTTTTCGTAATTTTTATTGCCTTTCCCTACTACAAACGCAAGCTTCGCATATGATTTATCACCAATTGCTTTTGTCGTGACATTTTTCCGAGCACTATCACGATGTAAATCAAAAAAGTATTGTAGTTCTTTATTGCCGGCCATTGCTTCTTGTACAATTTCCCGTGACATTTTGTAAGAACTATTACTATTTAACCCTTTACTAATCAACTTTTGACCGACATCAGTCTTGTCGTTAGTAGCTCCGATCCCTTCACTTGCTAATTGTTCACGAAATCGGTCGCCGACTATTGAAATATTCGTGACGGAACTTGTCGCTTTATTCGGATTTGGATCGTTTGTTAAATTGAGTAACGGCAAATAAGATTCCCAGCTATGCGAATGATAAATAAACGCAACTTGTCGTTTTCCTGTCGTTTGATCTGGTTGCTTTTTCTCTTTGTTCGTATCCGGCTTTGGAGCCTGTCCACCTTCTCCAGTCCGTTCTTTTACTACTTCTTCAAGCGGAACGCTCGACTCAATCGGTAAGTTAGAATAATTGGTCCCTTCACCCGCAATAACAATTTCTGTATCGTACTTACCAAAACCAGGTAGCTCTTTGCCGACAAAACTGCGTACATCATTAAAACGAATATTCGTAGCCATCGAAAAGAGAAACGAAGAAATCGAAAAATCCTGATTTAAATTTCGATACTCTTGTGTAAAATAATGATTCTCTTTCCCAAGAACATACATGTAACCATTCATTGATAACTCATTTAACCAATTATATAAATACGTGGACTTTGTCTCTTTCATAGAAGTTACCATCATACTAATAAGAAAAAAAGTCGCAAGTACTGTAGCAATAATAAATAAAACTAACTTACGTACACTTGTGAACTTCACATAAAAAAAGCCTCGATTCATACTATCACCCTCTCTATTTCAAGTTATGTACAAGCTCTAGAGAATAGACCGTCTAAATTTCGGCTATATTGTTGCTGAGGTGAAATGAATTGAAGCTACTAATAGGAACATTACCCATTGTACTATCATTTATTTTTTATTGGCTTGCTAAGCATCCTACAATCCGTGTTGCGTTACATATTTCAGCGTACTTAGCACTTTATGTACTCGGTACAATTATTTCTATTAATATATATGATGTTTTAATACAAGATTTAGTTTTTATGACAAGCATTCATGGAATTTTACTAAATCCATTTTTTCTTATATCAGGAGCGTATATAGGAATATACACTTTGTACCTAATCATGTCTTACATTATTACAAAAATGAAAAATGGAGTGTAATGAAATGCAACCACCATTTATCTGTCATACATGTAAAAAAAGAATTGCACGAAAGAAAGATCTTATTACTGCCACATGGTACTTCCGCTTTTATTTATTTCACAGTGATTGTTTTAAAAGGCAGCAAGTGTTCATCTCACGATTTATCCCTGTGAATACACTTTTTAATTTCTTTCTTATTATATATGGACTTATTTTTGGCGGCATTCTTATGATTACAGAACCATCTATCATTTGGTTTATTTTTTTATTCCCCATTTTATATCGGTTTCTTTCCTATTATTATGTTGAACGTTTTTTCTCTACATAACGTGCAGAATGTCCTCTAGGAATACTTAAACATTCCCACTCATTTTCTTTTAACATTTTACCGATGTAAATAATCTGTCCAATATGCAAAGCATAATGAGAAATTTGTCTTTCAATTGCTTGCATGACAGTATGTGCTTCACCGCGAATATATACCGTCTTTAATAAATGTTCGGGCGTTAGCACATTCATCGTTTTAAAAACATATTCCCATCCTCCACTCCATGCTGCGAGAACCTCTTCCTTAGAATGATAACCGCCTTCAAATTCAGCATCTCGGTTACGATCTATTTTTTCACCATCAGATGTTAAAAAATCCGTCCATCTAGAACGCATATTACCATGTAAATGCTTAATAATAATTGCAATACTATTCGTCTCCTCATGAGAAGACCACATTATCTGTTCATAAGATAATTGAGAGAGTACTCGTTCTCCTTGGTTTTGTGTTGCTTTAAAATTCGAAATTGCACATTTTAAATATTCTCGTCCAATATCCAAATTAACACCTTCCTTCACACTAACTAATTTTCGTTCCATTCGGTAGTTCCATATTAGGCTGAAGTAAAACAACATCGTCAGCTTCAGGTACTCCTCCTAAAACAAGCACTTCTGATTTGAATCCAGCTATACGTTTTGGCGGGAAATTCACAACAGCAACGATTTGCTGACCAATTAACCCTTCCGGACTATATCTTCTCGTAATTTGAGCACTTGACTGCTTGATTCCAAGCTCTCCAAAATCAATTTCTAATTTAATCGCTGGAACTCTCGCTTCTTTAAATTCCTCTGCCTTTCTTACAGTCCCAATACGTAAATCCAAAGTTAAAAAATCTTCAAAATTAGCCATTTTATCATTCCTCCCAATTATTACTTAGACATAATACAAAAATTCCCTTCAAAAAAAAGAAAGGCGCCTAAGCACCTTTCTTTTGTAGTTCACTTGATTCATTTGATTTATAGAAGAAGAAACCGAGAATCCCGCCGATACATGATGGGATTAACCATCCTATTCCTTCTTTATATAAAGGTAGCATTTGTAGTACGTTAGAAATCGCGTCAATTTTAATCTTCGCACTTTCTAAACCGTTAAAGAAACTAATTAACAATGCTCCTAAAATAGCTCCAATATAAATGGTATTACGCTTTCCAATCCATTTATGGAAGTAAGAAAGTACGATTAATACAATTGCAACTGGATAAATGATCATTAACACTGGTAATGTGACTGCAATTAATTGTGTTAAACCTAAGTTAGATACAATTAAACTAAACACACATACCATTGTTACAATCGTTTTATGCGAAAGTTTTGGGAATAAGTTTGTAAAGAAGCCAGCACAAGCTGATGTTAATCCAACAGAAGTTGTTAAACAAGCTAGTATAATAACAAGCCCTAATAAAATTTTACCACTTGTTCCATATAACTCATTTACAACATTCGTTAAAATAAGTCCACCATTCTCTGAGACACCAAGTGATGTACTTGTTGAACCAAGATAAGCAAGTGATAAATAGATTAACGTTAAACCAAGTACAGCAATAATACCTGATACAACTGTTATTTTTGCAATTTGACTACTCTCTTTTATCCCTTTAGAGCGGATAACTTGTACAACGACAATTCCAAATACGAGAGCACTAATTGCATCCATCGTTAAATATCCTTGTATAAATCCACCAAAGAAAGCATTTTCTTGATATGCCGCTAGCGGCGCAGCTGGTTCTCCAATTGGATCAATAATTGCCTTTCCGACAATAACAGCAACAATCAATACTAACAATGGTGTAAGAAATTTTCCGAACCAATCCACTAATTTAGATGGATTTAATGATAGATACCACGTTATTCCGAAGAAAACTATTGTGAATAGAAATAGCATGTACCATTCTGAAACCAATGCCTCTGATAGAAATGGCTTCATACCCATTTCAAATGAAACGGCTCCCGTACGCGGAATCGCGAAAAATGGTCCAATCGCTAAATAACTAATCAATGGGAAAATAAACGCAAATATAGGGTGAACTCTATAAGATAGCGCTTTCAAGTCCCCCTCTACAAACGCGACAGCTGTTACAGCTAATAGGGGTAATCCGACTCCCGTTACAAGGAATCCAATTGTAGCAACCCAAACATTCTCTCCAGCTTGTTGCCCTAAAACTGGTGGGAAAATTAAATTTCCTGCTCCTAAAAATAGTGCAAATAACATTAAACCTATTGCTACCGTATCACCTGGCCTTAAACGTCCCTTCATACTTTTCATTTGCATAGCACTTTTTCATTGTTTATCTGTATTTTCACAATATGCTATGCATCCTCCTCTCTGCTCAAGCTGATAAAATATGCCCCTTACAAAGCAGTGTCTTTCTCCATAATTTCTCCATTCCCCCTATTTTTACTCTAATTACTGATTTTTGATTTTTTTGAATATTTAACTCATTAGAGTGGTATTGCGTGGAGTGTAGTTGTCAGACCTCTTTGTTTTTATCACACATATAGTAACATATTTATTTAAAAAATAAAAACATATTTTCAAATTGATTTTTTTGAAAATCAAAATTATCTACATTTTTTTATTCTTTTACACAAATATTGTTACAACCTCACCTTTTACTCTATCATTATTTTCAAATAACTTTATGCACGTAACATAACAAAAGCCATCCAACATAATTAGATGGCTTTTGCATGTTAGTCTATCGTTTCAACTTCACGTGGATTATTCATCTCTTCCACATACACAACTCTAAATCCGTGATCTTCTAAATCTTTCAATAACATCTCTAATTCACCGTCGTTAAACTCTTCTCCTAATGTAAACATAATTCTACGAACTAATAAGGCGTCATTATCAAAAGTCATTAAACTTTGGATACCTGTATATTTTTTTAACACTGTCGATAATTTTTGAATGGCCCCATTATAATCTTGTGTCCCAATCATGACAGAATATTTACTAGAATGAACGCCCCAAGCATCTTCTAATAACTCAAAAACTTTTTTATGCGTTAAAATTCCAAGAAAGATTCCTTTTTCATCCACTACTGATAAATAAGGTAATTTTTTTATTGTAAAAAATACTTTAAAGAACGAAGAATCTTCTCTGACATATCCTTCTTTATCGTTTAATAATTGTAACACACTCTCTTCCAGCGAACCTTTATATTCTAAAATATCTACTTTATATATATTACCTAAATATTTCTCTTTTTTTCCATCTAAAACTGGTACACAACGATAGCCAGTTTTATTTAAATGCTCCAGTGCTTCCCCTATTGTAATTGAACTTGAGCAAAAGAAAACTTCCCTTTTCGGCACATAATTCCCTTTAATCCTCATAAACAGCCTCCTTATGTTAAAATACTTTCTGTGCCATAACTATATTATATTTTCAGAAAAAAATAAATGATTTATTTTATTTTTCTGAAAATTATTCATTTTCTTGTCATAATTTATTCATGATTCATTCACTTATCTCATACAACCTCAAACATTCTCTCTAAATTTCTTTAAGAAAAATATATTGTAACTTACACTGAAAAAAGCTAAAATAAGAATAAGAATTTTCTGAATATTCTAAGAGTAGGTGATTACATGTCTTTATTGCGCTCACATATATGTAAATTTATAGTTGGTGTTCTCATTATATTTATTATTAGTCCTATTCCAGCATTATTCATTACACATAAATACACATACTTAACTGGCTTTATAAGCATTTTTCATAACTTCGCACAACTTTCTTCTATGACAATTCCAAAAATTGATTGGATGCACGAATCTATCTTTTTCTCAGCAAATCAGTCGGTACATACTTCTAATCATTCTACACCGTTATTCCCTTACATATGGGAAATATATTTTTTATCGATTGTTCGTTTTACCTTTACTCTTGCGATCGGATTCTTCATCAGTTTAGGAATCGGCCATTTATTTTTTAAAGCACCTCATTCGGTTAAAAAGTTCACTTCTTTATTAAAATGGATTCCTTACTCTTTTTGTACTGTATTATTACAATGCTCAGTCCTACTACTACTCCTATACATCACAAAATTTATAAAGCTTCCTTACTACTCATCTTTTATCATCGTTTGTAGCACTTCCATGATTATCGTTATGCAAGCAATAAAAAAATGGATTCCTTTCTTAAGTAACACAAATGAATATGAAATAAAACAATCTTCTTTCCTTGTAGACACATTGTTTTTGGCGCTTACTTCGAATCATAAATCTATTCTAGGTTCCATTATTCTTTCATTCATTTTTATGGAATGCGTTTTTCACGCAAGCGGACTATTGCAATTTATCGTTCAATTCGGCGGAAATGCACCTATTATTGTTACAATTAGCTTATTGCTTTTGTATATCCCGTATTGCATACTCTCATTCCTTCAAACACTATGGACAACAAACCACTTTAAACAACAATCATACGCTTTAACGAGAAGTATTCCAAAACCTTAATTTGAAATAGCCCTCTAGAATCTGAAAGTAGGGGGTTATTCCTTTTGTATAGCGGACAAAATAATAGCAAATTCAAAAACTATTGCAGAAACATACCAATATTTACCCTTTTTCTTTGACTATTCTTTTCGTTTGGATTTATTATAAAAGTATAACATAATTGCAGGAGGTGACATCTTTATTCCAAACTACGGAATAGAGAACACACTTGGACATATTAAATATTTTTCTCATCTTTGTACTTATCCTTATTTCCGGCTTTTTCGTTGCATCAGAATTCGCTGTTGTAAAAGTACGAAAAAGTCGAATTGACCAGCTTGCAAATGAAGGCAATAAACAAGCTTTAGCTGCAAGAAGTGTCATATCTAATTTAGATGTTTATTTATCAGCTTGTCAGCTCGGGATTACGATTACTTCTTTAGGGCTTGGTTGGCTTGGTGAACCGACTGTGGAACATTTACTACGACCGCTCTTTGAAAAGATTAATATTACTGGAACAATGGCGAATACTTTATCCTTTATTATCGCTTTTAGTGTTATTACATTTTTCCATGTTGTATTAGGTGAATTAGTTCCAAAGTCTTTCGCAATTCAAAGGGCAGAAGCAATCACACTTAAGTTTGCACGACCACTTATTTTATTTGATAAAATTATGTATCCATTTATTTGGCTACTTAATAGTACAGCTATCTTTTTCACAAAACTACTCGGTTTAGAGCCTGCGAAAGAAAATGAACTTGCCCATTCTGAAGAGGAACTAAGACTCATTTTAGGTGAAAGTTTCAAAAGCGGCGAAATAAACCAAACCGAATATAAATATGTAAATAATATTTTTGAATTTGACGACCGGGTCGCGAAAGAAATTATGGTCCCTCGTACAGAAATGATTTGCTTATCTACTGAAAATACGTTAGAAGAAAATATGGATATCGTCGCAACTGAAAAGTATACACGCTATCCTATTATCGAAAAAGATAAAGATGATATTATCGGTATGATCAATACGAAAGAAGTATTTCACGATCAAACGAAGGGCATTCATAAGCCGCTTGAATCATACATACATCCAGTACTAACTGTATTTGAAACCGTTCCAATTCGCAAAACGTTAGTACATCTACAAAAAAATCGTGTTCAGATGGCAATCGTTATGGATGAATACGGTGGTACTGCTGGACTCTTAACAATGGAAGATATTCTTGAAGAGATTATTGGAGAAATTCAAGATGAGTTCGATGCGGATGAATCACCTATGATTGAAAAACGCACGCCGAAGCTTACTGTTTTAGATGGGAAGGTGCTCATTTCTGAAGTAAATGATATGTTTGGCCTACATATTGATGATAGTGATTTAGATACAATTGGCGGCTGGCTACTCTCTCAAGCAGTTGACTTAAATATTGAGGCTGGTTATTCTATTGAATTTGCTGGTTTTCAATTTAAAGCACTAGAACTTGATGGACATCAAGTGAAAAAAATTGCGGTACATAAATTAGACACGAAGAAGGAGTTATAAAGTGACAGTATTATTAACAATCTGTATCATTGCCTGTTTCATTGTTTCATTTCTCGCCTTTATTTATCCTATAATCCCAGGAATCCTTGCTGTCTGGGCTGGATATTTAATTTATCATTTTGGCATAAATGGCGGAGAACTAACAACTTCCTTTTGGATTATTCAAGTCATTTTCACACTATTCATTTTCGTTGCTGATTTTATTGCAAATGGATATTTCTTAAAGAAATACGGGAGTTCTAAATGGGGCGAGCGTGTCGGGATGATTTCAATCATTGTCGGATCGTTCTTCTTCCCACCATTTGGTCTTATTATCATCCCGTTCTTATCGGTATTTATAACAGAACTAATGCATAAAAAAGCGCCAAAAGACGCTTTTCTAGTAGGAGTTGCTACTGTAGTTGGTTTTTTAAGCAGTACAGTAGCGAAAGCCATTCTCCAAATCATTATGATTATCATATTTGTATGTTATATTATCTTTTAACCATCCCATTTTCGGGATGGTTTTTTAATATGAAATACCTACTCGACTATTCTCATATTTGTTTTTACTGCACAGATTCCACGTAAATTGCGCTGTATCACCAACTGTTATTTTTGCTCCACCTTCTGGTAATACATCTTTTTCAGCTCGATATACCCCTGTCACATCACCGTCTATTAAATGCGTCGGACAAACGACTGTCCAACATAAATTACTACTACTAAGTATCTTGTATGCAGCTAAATGATCTTCTGCTGCTGTTGTCGTTTTCCTTTTTGATTCCGTTGATTGAAAACGATATAAATTTAGATTTGTCCTTGCTTGTAAAATACCTGCTGTTCCTATTGTAATAATCTTATGAACCCCTTCTTCTTCCATTTGCTTTATAATTTGTGGCATACTCTTCGCTAACGTTCCATTTTGATCAGTTCCAAGTGCACTAATTACTATATCGCTTCCTTCTATCGCGTTCTTTATATCATTTTCATTCAGTACATTACCTTCTATTACTCGTAACCTTTCATGATTTATTTCTACTCTATTTAAATCACGCGCTAACGCAGTCACTTCAGCTGAATCTTTTAATGCCAATTTTATAATTTTTGAACCTACTCGACCTGTTGCTCCCAATATACATACTTTCATTTGTTATCCCCTCTTTCTCTCTTTCCCTCTTTCTCTATTTTTCAATAATCTTAATCAATTTACAACAAAAAAGCTTCCTCATGTATAAGAGGAAGCTCTATTATTACTTTATTTCTTTTCTTTAGAATCTGTAGACTTCTCAGTTTTGCTTGTTTCTTTATCCTTTTTGTCCTCTTGTTGTGTTGTTGTACCGTCTTCTTTCTTCTTGTCCTCATCTTTACTACAACCTACCATTAATAAAGAACTTGCAAGTGCCATAGCAGTTATTGATTTAACCCATTTGTTCATTTGCGTTTCCTCCTTGTGATAGAATATGTACAACCCCATATTACTCTCTATTTTTAAAGGAAAGATTGAAAAATAGTAAATAAACGGTAAATATTTGTAAATTTTCTGATAATAAACATAGACACTTAGTCTTTTTTCTCCATGAAAAAAAACTAAGGCGCCTATCTTTCCACCTTAGTTTCTTATGCAAACTTCTCATTTTCATATACATGTTCAATCTTATACTCTTTCTTCACAACATATTGCCATACACTATAGGCATAACGGTTCATTTTCAAGAAGCAATTTTCTAAAAATGAACGGAATTCTGGATTTGCAACTTCAACTGCCACTTGAGCAAACTTTAATGCTAGCCGTTTTAAATGCGAAATATAGCAAGTTGCAATATAAATATCCCCTGTATACTTACTATTAGTTTCCTTTTCCATTTCATGAAAATGAAATGAAATTGGTTCACAAGTTATTTGCTGTACATTCTCTCCTTCTTGAAAATTAACTTGTTCATTATATGCTTGCAACATATATGGTAAATGATGCTGTAATAGCTCCTTTAATTCTTCGTCTCTTACCTCTCCTGTATACTCCCCAACCTTATATATAAGCATATAACTATACCTCATTAATTCTTTCATACAATCCATGAAAGTGCCTCCCATCTCTTTTGTCTATATACTATAAATATGATGCTATAACATTTGCTATTCTTGCTAAAAACCAATCCCATTTACTAATTTTCTCAAAATCTTCTTCTGAAAATCTTTTTGATTTATGAAAGTCTTCTTTTAATCGGTTCCATACATCAGCAACAACTGTTTTATCATATATGACACAGTTAGATTCACAATTTAAATAAAAACTTCTATTATCAAAATTCGCTGTACCTATATCAACAATCTCTCCATCAATGATTGTTACTTTCCCGTGAAAAAAACCATTCCGATATTGATAAATTTCTGCTCCAGCATGTTTCATCTCTTTCAAATGCGGATAGGCAGCTTGTTTCAACAATACCGCATCACTTTTAAATGGTACGAGAATTTTCACATTGACACCGCGGTTTAATGCATCTTTTAACTCTTTCATCATTTCTTTACTTGGTACAAAATATGGTGTAGCAATTATTAAATACTTTTTAGCCTGCTTTAAAAGCGCTCCATATTTTTCCCATAACCCTTTTCCATCTGAAAATAAATATTGATATTTTACATTCCCTATCGCAGGTAAGCTTTCATGTACAGGCATTTTTTCTCCTGTATCTTCTTTCCAATCATCAGCAAATTTTCTTTCCATATCCGTGGCACCATTCCCATTGACTCGTACATGATAATCACGCCACGGCCCAAATTTCGGATCTTGTCCAAGATACTCCTTTCCGATGTTAAAGCCGCCGATATATGATACTTTTCCATCTATCGTAACGATGCGTCTATGATTCCGTTGATGCAACGAATAGAATATATTTTTCAGTTTAAGCTTTTTACTAAACGTAAACTGAACACCATTTCTTTTTAGTTGACGAATTATTTTTTTCTTCAGCTTATATCCACCTATTCGATCGACTGACAATTTCACTTCTACTCCGCTCGATGCCTTTTTCTTGAGTAACTGCAAAAACTCTTGGCTTATTTCATCTTTACCTACAATGTAAAAATGGACATATATGTACTTTTCTGCATTATGTATATCCTCAAATAATTTCTTATATAACTCTTCACCGTTCGTATATAGTTGAAATTCACCTAATCGAAATTGTCCTAATTCATATTCACTAACCATTTTTTTCCCCATTTCCACATCGATGTTCATCCATATGAATACACCTATTAAACAAAGGATTACAGCGAAAAAGTGCTTCATGGATATTTTCCTTTCTCTCCACTTACTGTTATTTCTATATCTTCCCTTTTTTAATACATTATCATTCAAGAAAATATGTCATTACATGATATATGTCCATATCAAACAATAGCTCATTTGCATATAGTATGTTGTATCTTAAAATAAAAGGAGGAAATAACAATGGGCTTCGCACATGGTAATGGATTCGCGCTATTAGTCGTATTATTTATCCTCTTAATCATCGTCGGTGCTGCTTGCTTCTGCTAAGTAGTTATCGTCATATGATATGTGGATGAAAAAACTATAAAAGCGGACACCTATTTTTAGGTGTCCGCTTTTCATATAAAAAACACTTCGGTCTGTTATAATACCTTTAACGACTACATATTCAACTCAAAAAGTTAATAATGTGGCTACTTTCTTACTCTCTGCCTTACGTATATGACGTTGTTCTGCACGTAACACTGCAATACGATGTAATTCTTTCTCTTCTTCTGTTTCAGGGATTACTCGCGGCACAGGAACTGGATTATTTTCCTTACTAAGTGCAACAAAAGTAACAAAAGACGTTGCTGCGATACGCTTCTCACCTGAAATTAAATCTTCCGCTACTACCTTCACAAACACTTCCATAGAAGTTCTACCCGTCCAAATTACAAAGGATTCATAACTAACACAATCTGAAGAGCGAACAGGATGTAAGAAATCTACCCAATCCATAGATGCTGTGACACATTCTTTTCTTGCATGCCTTGTTGCTGAAATAGAAGCAACCATATCCATCTCGGCTAATATCTTTCCACCAAATAGCGTATTGTGATCATTTAAATCTGTTGGAAATACTCGGCTCGTTTTAAACACTCTGGATTCATTTGCTGTTTTTCCCTTTACTTCAGTCATTGTTATCACCCTTTTAATTATTTATCCCTGATATTTCAACCATCACTATACTAAATGAACTACACGTTTAATATTAACAACATTCCGAACTTTTAGTCTATAAAAAAAGAACCGATGTTATCAATCGGCTCCTCTAAATACATATTGTTCTTTCGGCTGTTCAACTTTATTCCATTTCGTTACTTCTAAAACAGGGATATTTGCATGGAACGGTTGATAAAATTCAGTAGAAATTTCTCCCTCTATTTGAATCCAATCATCATTTTTCCATTCTACACCTTCTGGCTTTTTCACTAACATACCATATACACCAGAATCCGCTACACAATGTATAATACCAAAACGGAATAAGAAATATTGTTCTTTTTTAGAAGAATCATCTTTGAAAACAAACCCTTTAAAAGATAACTTTTTCCCAGTAAACTCGCCAGGATAATTATAAATTGTTTCCATTCCTTTTAAGAAATCCTCATCTTTTAAAGCAATATTGTCTTTCGTAACAAACTCTTTCTTCCCTTTTTCCATTACACCGCGGTATCCTTCTTTCCCATAATAAATACTCGTGTCTGGTCTTAGGAATTGCCTTGTCATAAATGGATCTTTACTTTCCGCCTGTGCTACTGGAAAATGAAATCCCTTTGCTTTTACAATATCCGAATCTAGTGTCGCAATCGGGAAAAATAATCCAGAAATAATTGGGAAACAGAACAAAGTATAAGAAAATGTTCGTTTCCACCATGTATTTTCATCTTTTGAATGGTCGTGCCCACAATGACTATGATCACACCCACAATTGTGCTGTTCTTTTTCTTTTTGGTGTTCTTTTTGGAATACGATAATAATTTGAACGATCGTTAAAAAACCTAAAATAATAGCTGCTGTTGTTGATAAATAGGCATACTTCATATTGATATACTTCGTAATATTACCGGAAATATGAAGCTGCGCGATTAAGATTGTAAAACCTAATAATATATATGCTCGAAACATAACCTACCACCCCATCGCATAAATGAGTAGTGAGCTTGCATAAACAACAAGTGTAACTGTAACAGTAACGACAATTACAAATTTCGTTTTAAACGTCGCAAGCATCATAAACATATTTTTAATATCCACCATCGGTCCATATACGAGGAACGCGACAAGTGATGCTGTTGAAAAAGTACTTTGGAATGACGAAGCAATAAACGCATCCGCTTCTGAACACAGTGATAAAATGTAAGCAAGTCCCATCATAACAGCTGGTGAAGAGAACGGCCCTTGTCCTATAGCAAGAAGTGTTGAAGTTTGTACGAACGTTTGAACTGCCGCTGCAATTAACGCACCTAATACTAAATATTTTCCCATCGAGAAAAATTCCTCAACAGCATGCGTACATACATCCCACATTTTTTTACGTAATGGACGCTTATGATTCACTTCTGGGAAGTGATCATCTCGTAATTGATGTTCTTTAAACATAAATGATAATATAATTCCAACGATAATTGCTACGATAATCGCTACGATAGAACGATACCATACCATGTGCATACTACTTCCAAAGGCAACGTATGTTGCAAATAATACGACTGGATTAATAATTGGTCCAGTTAACATAAATGCAATCCCGGCATATGGCGGAACCCCTTTTCCGATTAATCGCCTTACAATCGGAACGATTCCACATTCACAGCCCGGAAACATCATACCTAAAAAAGTAGCCATTAAAACAGACAGGAAACGGTTTTTCGGCATCCATTTTGCTACCATATCTTCTGTTACAAACATTTGAATGAATCCTGAAATAAATACACCAATGAGCACAAAAGGAAGTGCTTCGATCAATATGGAGATAAAAATTGTATTCATTTGCAGGAATGCTTTCGGTAATTGAAACAATTCCATGATGTATTTCCTCCAACTTTTCATTAACAATATGTAATTTTAACCTCATTTTATGAATTGGACAAGACTTATACGGAATTCAACCCTTTCATATACATTACATTTTATAAGTTATATTCTATTCAAAATTTGGGATTTCATAGCAAAAAAGCTGCTCTAGCGCAGTTACACAACTATGCTAGAGCAGCTTTCTTCTCGTTAAAAGTAACGTTTCTTCCAAAAAACAAATGCTAATGTGAAAGATAGTGTTACACATATGATGAGTACAATTACAAAACCATGTGCTTCCCCTTCAAACGGAACCTTTACGTTCATTCCAAAGAAACTAGAAACCATCGTTGGTAACGATAAAATGATTGTAATAGACGTTAACAGTTTCATAACACTATTTAAATTATTTGATATAACGGAGCTAAAAGTATTCATCATTCCACTTAAAATGTGACTATATATTTCCGCCATTTCAATAGCCTGTTTATTTTCAATTAATACATCTTCTAATAAATCTTGATCGTCTTCATACATTTTTAAAAATGTACTGTTACGCATTAATTTTTGAATTACAATTTTATTCGCCTTTAATGATGTTGTAAAGTAAACTAAACTTTTTTCAAGGCCTAGCAATGTGAAAATCTCTTTATTTTTCATCGACTTATTTAATTGATGCTCTAAATCGATTGTTTTTCTGTTAATTTGCTTTAAGTATCTTAAATAATAAGTAGAAATCGTATATAAGAGCTGAAGTGCAAAGCGTGTCTTTTTAAACGTATAAAATTCTTTAATACGTTGATTAATAAAACGTTCAAAAATTGGGTTTTCTTCTAAGCAAATTGTAACAAAACAATCTGGCATTACAATCATACCTATTGGAATCGTGTCATAAATCGAATTTCCTTCTTCATCATGTCTAACTGTTGGAATATCCACGATAATTAAAGTATTATTATCTTCCTTTTCAATACGAGAGCGTTCTTCATCATCCAAAGGGTCTTTAATGAAATCTAAGTCTACATTTAAAGTTTGTACTAGATATTGAATTTCTTCTTCCGTTGGATGAAGTACATTAATCCAGCAACCCTTTTGCATTTCCTCAACCTCTTGTAGTTTTCCGTTTCGGTCTGTTAAATAAATATTTAACATACTATCACCCCGATTCTTTTTACATGTAGGAATCTACCTCTCTTACATAACAGTTTTTGAACCGCCATTCTCAGCATATGAAACATACGTTTAAATTTCAATAGAAAAATTATTTTGAAAACGTTTTTATAAGAAAAATATTCTAAACAAAGAAAAAGACAGAGTGCTCTCTGCCTTAAAAGCTTATGTTGCCTTTATAACATATTTAGAAAGCATCCACAAGTTAAAGCCAACTGAAATCGTATAACCAGCGTATGTTGAAATAATAAAACTTACATAATCGAAATACGGAAGCAGCACAATATTTAAAAATATCTTCACAATAATGCCAATACCTAATCCTAGCACTGTTTTCTGTTGTTGATTAATTCCTTGTAACATCGCAGCTGTTACTGTAAAAAGCGAAAATAGTATACAGGCAGGAGCATAATACTGTAATATAACTCTCCCCATCTCTGGATCATTTCCGGCACCAAATAAAAGCGTATATACTGGTTTTGCTAACACCATCATTCCAATTGCCGCTGGCACCGTAATACCTACTACTAATGCATTCGTCCTCGTAAAATGTTTGTACAGTAACTTCACATTCCCTGCTGTATATGCTTTTGTCATCTCAGGTACGAGAGACATACTAAAAGCGGTCGCAACGGAAACCGGGATAAGTACAACCATCTGGACAAGACCAATTATTGCATTAATCTTCTCCGCTTCTCCTTGCATATACCCTATTTGTATAAGTAGTTTATTAATTGTAAATGTATCAATCGTCTGATACAACGGAATTGCTAAACCTACCACAACAAACGGTATTGAATATGTAAAGAGCTCCTTATACAGTGAGAAAAAAGATTTCGTTGTTTGCGGTATACTTGCCATCTCTTTTTTCTTTAAGTGCTTTCTCCTTCTTATGTAATACGCACTTAAAACTGTTAATCCACCTATCGCTCCCATAAAGGCACCAAACGTTGAAATACCAACAGCCAACGAGACAGAAGCTTTTAAAATATATAAAACGACAAAACTTCCTATTAAAATAGTTAAGACCCGAAAAAATTGTTCTACAACTACACTTAAAGCAGAAGGCCCCATCGATTGGAATCCTTGAAAGAAACCCCTTAATAAACTCATTACTGGCACAAGTATTAACGCAAAACTCACAATTCGAATATTAGTAGTGACTGCCCCTACACTATTCCCCGTTTGATCATTTCCATCGATTACAAGTTTAGCCAAATGTGGAGCTAGCATATATAAAGCAAAACACGAAATAATTCCCATTATAAACATAAACACGATTCCACTTTTCAACACTCTCTTAACCGTATGATAATCATTCAGTTGATCATATTTTGATACCATTTTTGAAACTGCAAGTGGTAGTCCCATCGTCGCAATGCTGAGCATAATCGTATATGGACGATATGCATACGTGTATAAAACATATCCACTCGTACCGACCATTGCTGTAAATGGTATAACATATATAAACCCTAACATTTTTGATATCATCGTTGCCATCGTTAAAAATATCGTTCCACGTATAAACGGTGACCCTTTCATCACATTCCTCCGCTACGCTTTATTATTACACATTATGGACAACTCCTTTTCTTTAGAACCGAAACAAATAAAAAAAGCCAATGAAAAATCATTGACTTTAACGCGCTGCTTTTTTCTTTTTGAAATACTTTAAACCAAAATATAAGGCAACAAAGAGAACAGCTCCTATAATTATGTAATGTGTGTAATCAGATGCATACTCTTTAATATGTCGCCAATTTCCACCAAGCTTTTCACCTAAGTATATAAATAGTATTGACCATGGAATAATCGCAACTACTGTATACAGTGTAAATAGTTTTAATGGCATTTTAGCTAGTCCTGCTGGAATAGAGATTGCATGACGTACGACTGGGATAAAGCGTGCAGAAAAGATTACTCCTGCTCCGTAACGCTTAAACCAATTTTCTGCTATGTCTAAATGGTGTTTATTAATAAGTAGATATTTTCCATATTTCTCTACAACTGGACGTCCTCCATAGTATCCAAGCCAATATAAAAAGATTTGAGCTAAAGTACCACCGATTGTTCCAGCAATAACTGCACCGACAAAGCTAATTTTACCATCTGCGACTAAAAAGCCAGCATACGAAAGTACAATTTCACTCGGGATAATTTCAATCATTAAAGCTAGCGCTACTCCAAAGTAACCTAAGCTTGCAAAAAATTGCAATAACTGATCTATTATGCTTGCTAACATTTTATTTTCTATCTCCTTTTTTCTTCACATACCATCCCATTATTACATAAAGGTTGCATTCTGCCAATATCTTCATTCCAACAATATCATCGGCATAAACATTATTAATCTATTACTATTTCTTTCAGTGGTTCTTTCATGTAGGCAAACATTTCTTTAATTTGCTCTTCTGTATTTCTAGCAATCGATAAATTAGGCAATTCATTCTCACCAAAAAACTCCACATCTTCTGTTTCAATACTAATTTTCTTTTCACCACCAATAATCTTACAGCCAATAAAAATTTTATATACGTGTGTTGCTGAAGGCGAAGGTTGATGTTTTTCTTTATCAAATATAGCGAGTAGCTTAAAATGATCAACTTCATAACCTGTCTCTTCTAAAACTTCTTTTGCTGCTACTTCTGTCGGCGTATAACCGATGTCAGCCCATCCACCTGGCAATGCCCATTTCCCATCGCTTTTTTCTTTCACAAATAATAACTTTTCATTTTGAAAAACAACTGCTCTTATATCAATTTTTGGTGTTTGATAGCCTGTCTCACTTGCAAATAACTTCTCTACAACTTCCCAATCTGTCTTTGTGTAATGTGACATCATCGAAATGGAAATATCCCGTAATTGTTGGAAACGCTCTATATCATACACATCCTTAGAATACGTTAAACCCGCTTGAGCTATAGATTGTATTTGTTTTACCCAATCAATCCATTTTACCTTCATGTTTCCACATCCCCATTCATTATTAAGTAAATATTACGTCAATTCCATTGATACCTCTTTATTATACAAAAAAAGAGATTGATAATGTTCCAATCTCCTTCAAAATTAATCCAATTCATGTAAATGATCTTGTATATACTTTCTTCTTTTATTTATATATTCCTCAATCATATTAGCTTCTTGATCAAATGTTTCTAATTTTTCTTTCATATATGGATCTTGTAGTAAATAAGGACGAATCGACTCACACAAACCTTCTACTTTCGGCATCATAAATGAAACGGTAAATTGTTCTTCTAATATTTCTTCCAAAATACTTCGGTATTGTTTTCTAAATACAGGTATATCTAACAATCTTGCACTTAACGTGTTATAACCTTGAATACGAATATATTCATGATTAAGTGGTCTCCCTTGGACATCTCGCCCCCAAGTCGCATCATAATCCCACGGTATCACTTCAAATAAATTCGTTTCATCGTTATGATATAGTGCATAGTTATGAACGAAACCATCAAAGTTTTGTGTGAAAATAACGCCAGCTAACCATCGTAAATATTTATCAACATGCAAAAACTTCCCAATTTCTTTTTCATAAGATTCCCTCGACAAAGTATTCGCTTGGAATACAAATTCACTCAATTGTTCTTCACTATTTTCATTCGAATATTTAAATTCATAACCCGCAAATAGCTCGGTCTTAACATCTTTATCTCTCTCACTCATTAAAGAAAAATTCGCATCATCATCTATCGCATAATAAATAGAACCACTCGGTAATCCTCTATTTTTCAAAAAGTTTTCATCAACTGATTCTAACTGTAAATATACACCTTGAATTTGACCATTAATTTTTATAAACACATGTTGTGATTTTGGTGAAAGTACACCAATATCATGAAAAAAGTCTAAAGATAATTTGTTTCGTATGAGAGACGGATCCATAAACTCAGAATTTAAATGAATTTCTTTCGCACCTTGAAATTTTTTCGGTTTATAAAACATAACATGATAAGACTTTTTCTCAAACTCACGAATATGAGCCCCCCGGTATACGATATCAATGTCATACTTCTTTTTTCCATAAGTTAATTTTGCTGGCACTGGACTGTCTGACCAAATTTCTTTTTTCAATTCCACTAGGTTCATTGGATGAATAAAAAAATCATATGAAGGTAGCATATTTTCTCATCCCTTCTCAGTTCTCTTCATTCAATGTATGCACCTTGCCTTGTCCATACATCCGCTATCATCTATTTATATAAAATTACACTCTTGTCCTGTTCAGAAAGACTTCATATCTCATATCATGTTAAGGAAAAAGAATACCTTTTCAACTTAATACATGATAAGGAGGATTTCTATGAAACGTGATATTAGAAAAGCGGTTGAAGAAATCAAAAGTGCTGGGATGGAGGATTTTTTACATCAAGATCCAAGTGCTTTTGAGTGCGATGATGATAAATTCTCTCATCATCGATGTACAACAGGATGTAAATGTACAACTGGGGGTAAATGTCCAAGAACAAGATGTACTCGTGTGAAACATTGTACGTTCGTTACAAAATGTACGCATGTAAAAAAATGGACATTTGTTACGAAATGCACTCGTGTACGCGTTCAAAAATGGACGTTTGTTACGAAAGTAACGCGTAGAAAAGAATGCGTTTTAGTTACGAAAGTGACGCGTAGGAAACATTGTACGTTCGTTACAAAATGCATACGCTTTGAAAAGAAATTTTTCTGGACAAAACGAAGCTTCTGTAAAAAGTGCGAATTCTTCCCGCATAGAGACGGTCACTCATGCGATGATTCATGTGATCATGGCAGAGACTGTCACGATAATGGACACAAATGGAATGATTGCAAAGGCGGACATAAATTCCCATCTTGCAAAAACAAGAAATTCGATCACTTCTGGTATAAAAAACGTAATTGCTAGTTTTTATGCCTACAAAAAAAGGCCGTTTTGCGGCCTTTTTTACGTTCATTGAAAATGACTTATATCTGCAAATTGCTTCACTTCACCTTTATCTTCTTCAAATTCTATTATACTTAGACTAGCACTATGCATAAATGGATCATCCCACACATTTTCTATTTCAATACCCGCAAAATGTCCTACAAGTAATTTTGCCGCTGCCGCATGAGAAACAATTAATATACTTTCTCCTTTATGCTTTTCTAAAAGAAGCTGTATCCCCTCAATTACCCTTTTATGAACGGCCTCAAAATCTTCTCCTGATGTTGACTGAAAAAGATGTGGCTCATACCAAAACAATTGTATTTCCTCTGGATATTGCCTTTCTATATCATCGATTGTCTGTCCTTCCCATTCACCCATGTTAATTTCATAAAAATGCTCATCCGCTATTATCGGTATATCACGATCGCCCTTTATTAACTCTGCAGTATGAAGGGTTCTTTCACTCGGACTACTATAGATCGCATGGATAGATAAATCTTTCATTCGGTCTCCTAATTGCTTTGCTTGTAACATACCATTTTCAGTTAAAGCAGAATTTTTCCGTCCTTGCATTCGTTTCGCTACATTCCATTCCGTCTCACCGTGCCTTGTTACATATACAGTTGTCTTCATTTCTCATTCCCCCCTTACCATGTTGGCCGCAATTCCCACGGTTCTACTCGTCCTACAATCCATTCATCACATTTACTCTCAATTCCTTTTATTACCCCATCCGATATTTCTTCATGGGTAAGCCATCTCCCGTATGTATCTTCTAATATAAAACCTAATATTATTCTATGGTAGCTACATCGCGTACCACCTATTTTTTGTGCGGGTATACGCGACGCTTTACTACCTAAAATATGAAAAACGTTGTATGTTTCAGACGACAAATCCAATTCTCTACAAATGAATGACAACGTATCCTTCGCACTTGCGTGTACCCATGCGACAACTAATGTTATTGGGCCATTCTGCATAATTGTGCTTTTAATAGCTAGCTTTACATCGTCATCATTATGATAATCTAACGGAAGACATGTGATACTTTCTGGCGCAGCACTCTCTCGCTTAACATTTTCTAATTTCACTTCATCTCGTCCAATAATAGAAACATGAAATCCTTGCTCACAAAGCCACATAGAAACTCTCTTTAGCATCCCTGTTCCACCAATTACTAGCGCATGCAACTTCTTCCCCCTCCTTAGTAAAATGTCATATGAGGTTTATCTTCCCTATAATAATTAAGTCGGTCTTGCAATGTCCCTGAATGAAACTCAAATTTGTGGCCGTCAGGATCAACAAAATATATGGACTTACAATCCCTTACATCGCGTTCTCTTCCTTGTAAAATATGAACATCGTTTTCTTCTAATCGTTGCAGTAGGCGTTCAAAGTCTTTCTGTTCAACTGAAAACGCAATATGCGTATAAGATTGATGAATCTCATTTCTCGGAATATGTGTTTCTTCATTAAGTGCTACCCATACCCCACATATATGAAAATACGCAAGTTTTCTCCCTTTAACTAATAATTCTCCTTCTAGTACTTTTTCGTAAAATATAATAGATTTTTCTAAATTAGACACTGAAAAACAAAGATGATTGATTCCCTTTAACAACTCTAATTCCTCCTATACAAATAAAAGATGAGCGAAAATTCACTCATCTTTTATTATACTATTTCTTTGTAATATATGCCCATTTATAACTGAAGTCCCCACCAAACGTATGATTCGCAATACCTTTTACGTATGGCTTCTCTAAGTAAGCCGTACTTTGTTGGTACGTAGGAGAAATGGCAGCATCTTGACCAATTAAGATTTTTTCAGCTTCTGCAAGGGCATTCCAGCGTGCTTTATCATCTTTTAATAGCTCTCCTTTTGATTTCGCTACTAAATCATCATACTTCGGATTAGAATAATCCATTTCATTAAATGAGCTTCCAGTAACAAACATATCAATATAAGTCATTGGATCTGGATAGTCCGGACTCCATGCAGATAATGAGAATTCATATTCAAATTTCTTTTCTAACTCTAGCTTTTGCTTATATGGTTGTTGTTTCAAATTCACTTTAATACCAGGTAAATTTTTCTCTAACTCTTCTTTAATAAAGTCACCCACTTTTTTACGGCTACCGTTATCATCATTTAGAAATTCTACTGTAATTGTATCTTGGCCAAGCTCTTTCTTCGCTTCTTCCCATAATTTTTTTGCTTTTTCAGCATTATCTTTGCTGTCACGGAAATTTTTATTTACAGTACGGAAATCTTTCCCATCTGGTCCTGTCGTAAATTTCTCAGGTACTAAGAAATATGCTGGTAATGATCCGTCATTTAAAATAACATTTGCAATTCCTTTTTTATCGTATGCCAGATCAATCGCTTCACGAACTTTTTGATTTTTAAACGTTGCATTTTTCTGGTTAAAACGTAAGAAATACATACGTGGATCTAACTTCGTTTTAAATTCATCCGGCTTATTCTTTTTATACTTATCAACAAATTCAGAACTTAAAATAACACGGTCCGCTTGATCACTATCATATAAGTTTACTCCCGTGCTCGTTTCCTTCACAATATTTACATTAATTTCTTCTAACTTCACAGTATCTTTATCCCAATAATTAGGGTTTT
This sequence comes from Bacillus cereus group sp. RP37, assembly GCF_040459695.1. Taxonomy (NCBI): domain Bacteria; kingdom Bacillati; phylum Bacillota; class Bacilli; order Caryophanales; family Bacillaceae; genus Bacillus; species Bacillus cereus group sp. RP37. Next base: position 3,432,450 of record NZ_JARVHP010000001.1, read on the forward strand.
TCTTTAACTGATAACTTCGTTCATGTTTCCATTCACTCATCGTAAATGGTCCATTATATAATAGTTTATCTGCTTCTAATGCATATTTATCCCCTTGCTCTTTCACATATTTTTCATTTAATGGGAAAAATGTAGGGAATGACGTAAGTTCAAGAAAATAAGGTGCTGGTTGCTCTAATTCTACTACCAACGTTTTATCATCCTTCGCTTTAACACCCAATTGATCTGATGGTAATTCTCCTTTATTTACTTTCTGTGCATTTTTCACATCAAATAAAATAAATGCATATTCTGCCGCTATTGCTTTATCTAATGTACGTTGCCATGCATATACAAAATCTTGTGCTCGAACTGGATCACCATTTGACCATTTCGCATCACGTAATTCAAATGTATATGTCTTTTTATCTTCACTAATCTTCACATCTTTTGCCATGCCTGGTGTTGGTTTATTATCCTTATCTAAACGATATAACCCTTCCATTGCATTTACAAAGGCACGGAATGATACAGAGTCTGTTGATTTTGATGTATCCATTGAAGGGATTTCTGCTGTTTCTAGTAAGTTTAATACTTGCTTATCTGCTGCTCCCTTACCTGCTTCTTTCTTCGTTGTAGATGCCTTCTCCCCATTTCCGCAACCTGCAACTAATACACTAGTCGATAATGCAACTGCAGCAATCGTTGTTACCTTTCTCTTCATTCTTCCTTCCCCCAATCTATATGTATAAATGAAAGCCAGTATAATATATATTATTATACAAAAGATTCAGATTATTTCAAATACTATTTTTGTACACTAAAAAAAGAAGTGGATAGAGAGCCCTTCTATCCACTTCTTTTTCTTTTACTTGTAATCCATCCTCTATATCAAATGGGTTTTGAACTTTAAATATTTCGTCCATTATCTTCAAAAATTCTTCCTCATTTTTAGATTCTCCATTAATCATAAGTGAGTACGGCTCAATCTCACCTAATTTATAATCAACAACAAATTGGATTGTCACCTTTTCCCTTGGCATATCAGGACTATATCCTTCGAATTCTACCAATTCTAATCCTTCCGTTCCACGATAATATACCCAACCTGGATTTCTAAAGTAACTTTCAAACGATTCACCAATGGAAAAGAACGGATATTCATAAAGCGAGCTTGTACGAACTTTTTGAATAATATCTCGATCAGTCGGGAAAAAGAAATGGCTGAAAAAAATACTAGCAATCGCTAAAATCGTAACGATTGTCGCTCCTACTTTACTCGTTCCACCACTATCACGAATGAGATAGTTTTCAACCGATGCATCTTGAATTCCCCGTGCTTTTATTCGATATATACGTCTTTCTGCAAATTGATAATATAATCCATTTGCAAAAATCCCCATCCCAAACAGAATAAAAATGAGTAACAGAAACGTAAGAGGCACCATATTAATGATTGGTAATGCTACGTTGAAGCCCATATAATAAGAAAATGCATCACACGCTACTAATAACAGTAAAAATAAAGCTGCAGGTAAATAGTACTTACGATATCCAAGCCAACCCACATTGAAAATAGCAGCCCAACCATTCCAGCTCCACCTAGCAATCCGTTTATCCTCAAGCTCCCATTTCCTTTTGTAATACGGATATTGTCTCCCTACATATACTTCTAACTCTTTGTCGATTAACGAGCTTCCATCGCCTTGTTCATTATGCAAAGTCCGCTGGCAACTTTCACAATTCAACTGATTTCCATCGCAAAGTTGCCCACAATTTATACAGTTCAAAACAATCCCTCTTCCCATCCATACGTCATTTCAAAATACCTTCGTGTTTTAATAACCACTCTTTCCTCCATAAACCACCCGCATATCCAACAAGCTTCCCGCTTTTCCCTATTACACGATGACACGGAACGATAATTGAAATCGGATTACGACTATTTGCTCCTCCTATCGCACGTACAGCTTTCGTATTTCCGACCTTCTCTGCAATATCTAAATATGAAGCACTTACGCCATAAGGAATAGTATAGAGCGCATCCCATACATTCTTTTGAAATGATGTTCCCTCAGCAGACAGCGGGACCGTGAACTCTTTTCTTTTCCCCTTAAAATATTCATCTAGCTCATTTATACATTGATCTATCATTTCATTTTTATGTTCTTCTTTTCTCTCATCAACAAATATAACAGACGTAATTCCATTATCATTCGCTGTAATTTCCAGCAAGCCTAATTCACTTTCATAATAAGCCTGGTACATATGTCATCCTCCAATTCAATTCATATTAGTTATTGTAACACGAATAGACAAAATTTTTCGTATAAGCGTTTTATTAGAGAAATAAAAAAGAGAATGCTACAATGTAAGAAAATTCAATCAAGGAGGCTTTTTGATGAATTCCAAACTTTTTTCACCTTATACAATTAAGGACGTTACGCTAAAAAACCGTATCGTTATGTCACCTATGTGCATGTATTCATCAGAGAATGAGGATGGCCAAGTAACGAATTTCCATCTCATTCATTATGGAACAAGAGCTGCCGGTCAAGTTGGTTTAGTAATGATTGAAGCAACAGCCGTGTTACCTGAAGGGCGAATTTCTAATAAAGACTTAGGTATTTGGGATGACTGTCTAATTGAAGGCTTACATAAAACGACAAGTTTTATACATGATAACGGTGCAAAAGCAGCCATTCAACTCGCTCACGCCGGAAGAAAAGCTGAATTAGAAACAAGTGCTTTTGCTCCATCAGCAATTCCGTTTAATGAAACTATGAAAATACCATTAGAAATGAGTATTCAGCAAATAAAAAATGCCATATTAGCTTTTCAGAAGGCTGCAATACGATCTAAACAAGCTGGATTTGATGTTATTGAAATACATGGTGCCCACGGTTATCTTATAAATGAATTTCTTTCTCCACTTTCTAATAAACGAACTGATGAATATGGGGGCTCATCTGAAAATCGCTATCGTTTCTTACGTGAAATCATTGACTCGATAAATGAAGTTTGGAACGGACCGTTATTTGTTCGAATTTCAGCAAATGATTATCATCCTAATGGGTTAACAGTTCAAGATTACGTTCAGTATACAAAATGGATGAAAGAACAAGGGGTAGATTTAATCGATTGTAGTTCTGGAGCTGTTGTACCGGCACACATCGATGTATATCCCGGGTATCAAGTACAATACGCTAAACGTATTAAAGAGCATGCTAACATTGCAACTGGTGCAGTTGGATTGATTACGACTGGGTCTCAAGCAGAACAAATTTTAAATAATAATGAAGCAGATTTAATTTTTATCGGACGTGAGTTACTTCGCAATCCATACTTTCCAAGAATAGCCGCCAATGAACTTGGCTTTGAGTTACAAGAACCGTATCAATACAAGAGAGCACCGGGGAAAATCATTACAAATAAATAAAACCGAGAAGTCATTCTTCTCGGTTTTATTTATTCTATCGTTGTAATTTCATTTGAATTATAAATATGGATACCCGATTCTTCTCGCAATGCAGTTATATACATTCCTTTCGCCACATCTTTAGCTGAAATAGGTTTATACTTTTTGAAAGCCCCTTTAAATATAAAAGGAATAATACGAGATAACTTTTCAGCCATTCGTTCACCGAAACGAAATTCTTGTCGATTCCCTACTAATAAAGATGGCCTAAAGATGTGAATACCACCAATGACTAACTTTTGTAATTCCTCTTCCATTTTCCCTTTGACTTGTGAATAAAAGAAAAAAGATTTAGGATTTGCTCCCATTGAGGACACAACAAGGAAGTTTTGCACCCCTTGTTTCTCAGCTAAACAAGCAGCTCGTAACGTATATTCATAATCTACTTTTTTGAAATTCACCTTTGTTTTTGCTTTTTTGATTGTTGTTCCTAGACAACTAAATACGTCATCTACAGCAAAAAACTCTTTATATTCCTCTAGCATCGAAAAATCTATTTGCTTTTGCTGTAACTTTTCATGTTGCCATTGCATTGGTTCTCTTACAAAAATAGTAACCGAATCGTAGTAATCTGATTCAAGTAATAGACGCGTTATCTCTTGTCCAACTAAACCACTTGCACCAAGTACTAACGCTGTTCGCTTATTCATATATGCATATACCTCTTATTTTACTTTTCTCTCCTTCAGTAAAATACAACTTTTAGGAGTTTCCTTCTCTCATTTTACCACAAGTAAAGCACTATGCGTACGCATAGTGCTTTACTCACTCTTTTTTCTCATCTTTCTCACGTAATTTTGTTACTGTTGATGCGTCTCCTAAATTACTTATTAATCTTCTTAAAAAAATTAAAACAAATGATAATGGCAATACTACCGCTAATATCAAGAATATAGATTCCATTAAGTAACCCAAACACTCATCCCCCCCTACACCCTCCTTTCATATATATGAACACGGCGTTGTCACATATGCATGTATTCGCAAAAATAACACATCTATATTTGACAACTTTATTACAAAATCAAATCGGAATGATTATTATTTATTGCAACTTTATAAAAGATGTATTATACTAAGTTCGCAAACTAAAACGTAATTATTCCGTTTTGTATTAAAATGATATTTTTCTTCTATAATTGGGGAAAATATATCCGTAAAAAAAGAAAAGAGGAGAACTTCATGCCTAAAAGATTGACTATATTTTCATTCTTACTTATTTTCACTTTAATTTTTACTGGCTGCTCAAATAAAAAAGAAGGTAATGCCAAGAAAGACGGAAAGCTAACTGTTTATACAACTATTTTTCCTCTTGCAGATTTCGCAAAAAAAATTGGTGGCGACTATGTAACTGTTGAAGCGATTTACCCACCTGGTGCCGATTCTCATACATTTGAACCAAGTCAAAAACAAACAGTACAAGTTGCAAAAGCCGATTTATTCGTTTACAACGGCGCTGAATTAGAACCATTTGCTGAAAAAATGGAAAAAGCATTACAAAAAGAAAATGTTAAAATTGTAAATGCATCAAAAGGTATCGAACTGCGTACTTCTACTGAAGAAGAGCATCATGATCACGGAGACGGCCATAAAGAGGACGAACATCATCACGATAAAGACCCACACATTTGGTTAGACCCTACTCTAGCAATGAAACAGGCAGAAAAAATTAAAAATGCACTTGTAGAGTTACAACCTGACCATAAACAAGAGTTCGAAAAAAACTTCGCAGCACTTCAAACGAAATTCACTGATTTAGATGATCAATTTAAAGCAGCTGTAGCAAATGCGAAAACGAAAGAAATTTTAGTTTCTCACGCCGCTTATGGATACTGGGAACAGCGCTATGGCTTAAAACAAATCCCTATCGCTGGTATTTCAGCTTCTGATGAACCATCTCAAAAACAACTTGCTGACATTACAAAAACAGTAAAAGAACATAATCTAAAATATATTTTATTTGAAACATTCTCTACGCCAAAAGTCGCATCCGTTATTCAAAAAGAAACGGGTACAAAAGTTTTACGCTTAAATCATCTTGCTACTATTTCTGAAGATGATGCGAAGAGCAATAAAGATTACTTCACTTTAATGGAAGAAAACGTAAACACATTGAAAGAAGCTACGAACTAATCAAATTTTTAAAAGAAGCTGACCATTCAGCTTCTTTTTTGTTTGTTCTTACTTGACTTGACCGAAATAACAAGTAAAATTATCCATATTAGCTTTTAGGCTATATTAATTTAGAAGGTGAGTTGGAATTATGGCTCTTCACATTTGTGAAGTAACAGCAAAAAATTGGCGTTCAGTAGCTGCCTTAAACGTCGCGAAAGACCAGCAGCAATTTATTGAAAGCAATGCGTTTTCTTTAGCAGAATCATTATATGAAGGAAACGGAACGTCAGTAGGTTTATATGATGGAGAAACACTTGTAGGGTATGCAATGTATGGATGGTATTGGGAAAAACGTAAAAGCGTATGGTTAGATCGATTTATGATTGACCAACAATATCAAGGAAAAGGATACGCAAAACGTTTCCTTCGCATACTCATTCAATTTTTACAAGATAAATTTGAATGTAAAATAATTTATTTAAGTTTACATCCAGAAAACAAACTCGCAATGGGACTATACGAGTCATTTGGCTTCCGCTTAAATGGCGATATTGATGACGAAGGCCCAGTTGTAGGTGTTGTAATGGAGTTACTATTAGATGAACATACAAGCCTGTGAAAACAGGCTTTTTATTATTTATTTATCAATGTCACATTTTCTATATCTAATTTCTTCTCCCTATTTGCTTCGCTTTTACAATCTAGTATTACCTCTGTAAAATGCTCATTCGATTGAATTAAATGAATTACTTGATTGTTTAAATGGATTATTATTTCACCTCCCTCATTTGTAACATCTGAAAATAGACAACTAATTATTTCTCTATCTTCTTTTGTTATTTCTCCATATAGCTTTACCGCAATTATTCCTAAAATGCCCTGTTCCACACTATTGGGATACATATATTTCTCCATATATTCTCTGCTCTTTTGATCATCCATTTGTTGTAGAAAGAATTGAAACGGCATCCCCTTCATAGGCTGTATGTATGCATTTTTCCACGGCATAGTTTTCTTAAACAAATTAAAAAACCACTTATATTGTAATGGTTCTGGTTTTGTAATTTCAATTCCACCTTCTATCATTTTTTCATACACTTTATCTATATTTTCAACATCAATCGCTAGTCCGATTAACCCTCGATGGCCAGCATAATATTTCTGAACCCACTCTTGTACCCAGCCACCACCATCTTTTGTTTTTACTCTTACTAATTCTAAATATTCTTTTCCAATCCATACGTTAGATACTTTAAAGCCTTTCGTTCCCTTTCCCCATTTCGGAGCATATGGAAGTCCGATAGAATGTACGTTTTTTATCATTTCCTTATTTTCTTGTATCTCTTTATTTACATTTACAACAAGATGATCAATTTTCATATTCTTCCCACCATATTTTTATTTTTTTAATAGCTTTTCTAACTTATGAATAAATCGAAGTTGCATCTCACATTGTTCATACATATTTTCGAAAATAAGTTTCACATACTCTGGTGCATGATCTTTCAGTCTTTCTCCTTCCCTCATTTCTTCATAAGTAGCTAATATTTCTCTTTTTTGTTCATCTAAAGCTTCTAAAATCTCTTCTCTCATACCCTTTTCTTCTGAAAGAAAAGTTAATGCTGTATATAAATGTTTCGGAAACACAACTGATGACTTTTGAAACGACTCCTTTAATAGTCTTTTAAATTCTTGACTTCCCTTTTCTGTAATACAATATATCGTTTTTGAACGTCTACCAGTCATTTCAATTGCTTTTACTTGAATTAATTCCTCATTTGTCATTTTTTTTAACGCGTGATAAATAGAAGCCGGGAACACCTCTGCCCATTTACTACTTTGCACCATATGTAGAGCCTGCTGTATTTCATAACCAGATAGCGACTCCCTTTTAGTAAGCAATCCAAGAATCATTAAACGCACCTTTTATCCCCCTACCCTAATAAAATACTAAATGTTTAGTATTTTTAGAATACTTTACTACAAATTCCAATTTTAGTAAACAAATAAGCCTGCAATATACGCAGGCTTATTTCACACACTCTTCAAAATGTTCTTGGAACCATTCTTTATTAATATCTTTTCCGATAAACACAACTTCACTTACTCGTTCTTCGCCCTCTTGCCACTCTCTATCATATGATGCAGCAAACAGTGTATGTACACCTTGGAAAACGATACGTTTATCTACTCCATCAATCGATAAAATTCCTTTGTAGCGATATAAATACTCCCCTAGCTCTTGAACGACAGCTGACATCCACTCATTTAGTTTTTGTAAATCTAACGGTCGCTCTTCGCGTAGTACAAACGACTTTACGCCTTCTAGATGATTATGCTCTTTATGAGGATAAATTTGTAACGTATCTTTCGTTTTAAACGTTTGAATTTGTAGTAACGATGGAATATCTACATCACAGTTAGTCGCCTCGATTAACTTTGCAGTTGGGTTAATACCTTGCAGTTCCTGCAATAGATTTTCCTTTTCACTTTCATCCACTAAATCTAATTTATTTACTAAAACGACATCAGCAAATGCAATTTGTTCCTTTGCTTCTAGTCCTTTTTCAAAATGTTTATGTATATGGTAACTATCTACTACTGTTACAACACCGTTAATTTGGTATGCAGATTGAATCACAGGATCTAAAAAGAATGTTTGAATAATCGGACCTGGATTTGCAAGACCAGTCGTTTCAATTACTAATCCATCAAAATCCATTTCCCCTTCTGCTTTTACGTCTAGTAATTGTTTTAAAGCAACAAGTAAATCTTCCCGTACAGTACAGCATAGACAACCGTTTGTCATTTCCATAATTTCTTCTTCCACATTCATAATCAACTGATTATCGATACCAATTTGCCCTATTTCATTTACAATTACCGCTAATTTCTTACCGTGATTCTCTGTTAAAATACGATTTAATAATGTTGTTTTCCCAGATCCAAGAAAACCAGTTAATATTGTTACTGGAATCATTTCCTACATCTCCTTATACCTATTATGTTTCTACATTATAGCATATAGAGAAAATCGTTTTTGTAGCAAAACATATTTATTGTATGTACGACACTGAAACTATATAATAATATGTAGCAAGAAAGCCTTTTCAAAACATTACTCATTCATCAAGGGGGCACTTATAATGGAACGAGTTCAAATGGCCGAAAAGCTAGAATTTTCTCGTATTATTCAAGGTTTTTGGCGTTTAGCAGAATGGAATATGACGAAACAAGAATTACTTTCTTTTATTGAAGAATGCATGGATATGGGGATTACTACTTTCGATCACGCTGATATTTATGGCGGTTATACGTGTGAAGGACTGTTCGGAGAGGCATTACAATTAAAGCCTTCCTTACGTGAAAACATGCAAATCATCACAAAATGTGGAATCGCTCCCCCATCACCAAAATTTCCAGAGCGATATGTTGCGCACTACAATACAAGTGCTGAACATATAATAAAAAGCGCGGAAGACTCATTACAAAACTTACATACAGATTATATTGATGTACTTCTCATTCATCGCCCTGATCCATTTATGGATCCAAATGAAGTAGCAGAAGCGTTCTCACGCTTAAAGCAAGAAGGAAAAGTCCGTCACTTCGGTGTATCTAACTTTTTACCGTCACAGTTTAATATGCTAAATTCCTATTTGGATTTCCCGCTCATTACAAATCAAATTGAAGTATCTGCGATGCAGCTTGAGCATTTTGAAAAAGGGACAATTGATTTATGCCAAGAAAAACGAATCAATCCTATGATATGGTCGCCTCTTGCTGGCGGAGAAATCTTTACTGGTCAATCAGAACGTGCCGTACGTGTACGTGAAACTTTACAGAAGGTTGCTACTGAACTAGGTGTTACTAGCATCGATACAGTTATGTATGCTTGGCTGCTTGCTCATCCAGCTAACATGATGCCAATCGTTGGATCTGGTAAATTAGATCGTGTTAAAACAGCCGCTCTTGCTACAAAAGTTAATTTAGATCGTCAACAATGGTTTACAATTTTCGAAAGCTCTAATGGACATCCTGTACCATAATACACAAAAAGAAGAGCTGTTGCTTTACAGCTCTTCTTTTTCATATGTATTTCTAGTCATGGCAAATACACACATATCCCTTAATCCATTTCCATCTACCGCTACACTCGCACTTTCTAATGTACCTTCTAACTTAAAGCCTAATTTCTCAGGTATCGCTCTACTCTTCTTATTTAAAGAATCACATCGAATTTCTACGCGGTTTGCTTTCAGCTCAGAAAAAGCATAATCCGTTATACCCTTTGCAGCCTCTACCATATAGCCCTTTCCACTAAACCTTGAATCAATCCAATACCCAATTTCAAATTGAGGTATATCCCAATTAATACGATGCAATCCAGCTGATGCAATAAATTCACCGGTTTCTTTCGAAAAAACTAGTAATCTTAAATCCTCACGCTGCAAAAATTGAATATGCGATTTTCTAATGCTCACTTCTACTTCTTCCTCTGTTTGCTCTTTTTGTGCAAAAACCATCCACGGTCTTAATTCTTGCATAGAAGCTTGAATTGCATCGTATACAACTTTACCGTCACCTGGTTTCGGCATTCGAATAAATAGCCTTTCAGTATAAAATTCAGAAGGAAAATCGAATAATAACGGATTCACTTTCAACACCCCTTTTAATTCTTTTATATATAATAATATCCATCTCAAACTATACAGTAAAGAAATTTCTGAATTTTACACATTTTAATCATTTACCTCTACCGCTACACGAACTCCAGATTCAATTGCACCTTGTATCCATCCGTGATATAAAGTTGTATGATCACCTGCAAAGTATAATCTCCCCTCTGGCTTTATAATTACTGGTTGTAGTTCGGATTCTTGACCTGCCTGAAATAGCGCAAATCCTCCAAGTGCATATGGATCCAATGTCCAACTTTTTGATACTCCAGACATGAACTCATCATATACTTGACCACCTAATATTGTTGCCAAGTTGTGTAATGTGTAATAAATACGATCTCCCTTCGATAACCCATCCCATAACAACGCATCATAAGACCATGTATAGCTGCCTAGCATCATAGCAGGTCCTTTTTCTCCAATTCCGTGACTTGGATAATAGGCGTAACGAATTGGCAAATCCGTTATAATCCTGCCACCTAACTGTCCTTGTTCTTCCCAAAATCGACTTTTAAATTGAATTCCTATTTTCGTTGCTGGCATATAATGCAATTCACGAATTGCTTTCCATTTTTCATGAGATATAGAATCAAATGGATCTACTTCCACAAAACGCATTGTCGAAAATGGAATTGTAATAATAATTAAATCCCCTGTAATACTACTATACTCAAAAGTTTCCTCGTTTCGATAAAAAGCTGTCACACCGTTATCATGTTGATGTAGCTTCATTAATTTTTGATTATATATAATATTTTCTTCTAATTGTGGTAAGAAAGACTTTGGTAATCTATCATTTCCGCCTACTATTTCACAAAATCCACTCTCCTCCTGCATAATGTATAAAAAGCGTAGTGTCTCAACAAATGACCTTTCCAAAAAACCTTCTAAATCTAATAGAACACCGATCATCTCAATTGTTACTGGCGAGAAATACGTATTATATTGATAAGGATGATACTTTAAAAATTGTCCTGTAGAGTATCTCCCAAAATCCTTTACTACAACATCCCAATTTTTCTCTGGGTTCTTTTTTATAAAATTTATAATGGGCTGTACCGCTAACAATAATAGCTCTTCAGACGTTTTCCCGACCTCATTCATTTCTACAGGATACTTTAATATACTTGGATCTTTTTCGTATTGTTTTAATGTCGTTTTTCGGCCATTTACGTAAATAATATCAGTCTCATTCCTATTAATAAACGGGCTCACCTGTAGCCCAAATTTTCTTATATATGCCATCGTTAATGTGTGCGAATACGGAATTCTCATTGCCCCAACATCTAAATATAATCCGGTATCTTCCATTCTAACCGTCTCTATGCGGCCACCTACCCGGTTGTTTGCTTCAAAAATTTTCACATCATGTCCTGCATCTTTTAATAAAGATGCCGAAACCAACCCAGCCATACCGGCCCCTACTACTATAATTTGTTTCGAACGTGTCGTCTTCTTTAACCCTTTATTTATAACTTTCAACACTTCATCCATCTCAGTGTTATACATTATATCTTTCTGCACAATTCCACCCCTTACTTCATAAAATGGGCATTAGTGGTTTAGTGCATTTTATTCATAAATTCCTATAAACATAACAACATAGCAAGTGGAATATTCACTAAAAGTACATAAGAGTTAGCTTTCACACCTCATCACGCTACGTATAATATAGCAACGGTAAAGAAGGAGTGGTTGAAAATGAAACAAACTTACGACTACAACGCTACAAAGAAGTATTTAGAAGGAAAGAAACAACAACTATGCAACAAACTTAGTAGTAAACAACTATCTAAAAAAGAGCGTGAACAACTAAAACTTGAGATTGATAACTACGAATATATATTAAATTTAGTCGAAATGAATCATTATGAACGAGGCTTTCCTCGTTAAAAGTGGATAGGTGGTTTATCCACTTTTTATTTTGAGCATTTTATTACGCATTTTTCGTAAGTAAATATATAATAGGATGTACATTAAGATTGAGAGGTATATTCTATGATCAAATTAAGTGTATTAGACCAATCCCCTATTTCAGATGGTAGTACAGCAGCCCAAGCTTTTTCACATACAGTTACGCTTGCACAAGAAGTTGAAAAACTCGGATATACACGCTTTTGGGTATCAGAGCATCACAATTCTGTAAGCCTTGCTGGTTCAAGTCCAGAAATACTTATTTCTCATATTGCAGCAAAAACGGAGCGTATGAGAGTTGGTTCGGGTGGTGTTATGTTACCTCACTATAGCCCGTATAAAGTTGCTGAGAATTTCCGTGTTTTAGAAGCACTTTATCCAAATCGTATTGACCTTGGTGTCGGCAGAGCACCTGGTGGAATGCCAATAGCTACTCGAGCACTACAGGAGGGCAAAATGGTCTCCCTTGATCAATATCCAGAACAAATTGCAGATGTTGCAATGTACTTACATGATCAAATACCAGAAAATCATCATTATGCAAATTTAAAAGCTACTCCTGTAATTCCAACATCTCCCGAGATGTGGATGCTTGGTTCTAGTGGAGAGAGTGCCATGATTGCCGCAAAACAAGGTACTTCTTTTGCATTCGCACAGTTCATTAACGGATACGGCGGTACCGAAGTAATGGAAGCTTATCAAGAACAATTCCAGCCTTCCTATTTAGGAGACAAACCAAAATCAATCGTCGCTATTTTTGTTATTTGCGGAGAAACAAATGAAGAGGCGGAAAAAATTGCTTCTAGTTTAGATTTATCAATCTTATTACTAGAGCAAGGAAAGCGCACAACTGGTACTCCTTCTATCGAAACTGCACAAAATTATTCATACAGCGCTTATGATTTATTCCGTATAAAAGAAAATCGTCAACGTATGATCGTCGGTGATCCATCTTCTGTGAAAGAAAAAATCGTAAACTTAAGCAAAGCGTACAATACTGATGAATTTATGATTGTCACAATTACTCATCGATTTGAAGATAAATTAAATTCTTATCGCTTACTAGCAAATGCTTTTCATTTATAATGATAAAAGGGAGATCCATCAATTATGATGGATCTCCCTTTCTTACTACTTATTACTTTTGCCGTCTATATATTTAATAGCTTCTTCTAATAATACTTCAAAATTCTCAGGATAATCGTGATTTAATTTCGGCACAACTTTATACTCATGTTCTATATTTTTATCTCTTAATAATTGTACAAATTGCTGCGTACTTTCGAAACAATCTTCATCTTGATCCCCGCACACTATATATCCCTTTATTTTTTTATCTTGTAGCACTTCCAACAATTCACTCCATTCTTCAATCCCTGGAAGCCACGGCGCCATAAAAATAAAACCATCTACATCTAAATCTTTTTGTAAAATTGTATACAAAGCTACTCTGGCACCAGCAGAAAAACCACCAATTATTACCCTTTCTACTGTATGATTTTCTATAAACGTAACGTAATGCTCTTTTAATTCTTCTTTCCCTCTATGTATATCATCCCAAACAAACCCATCTGAAAACTGAATTTGCGAAGACTGTGGTAAAGCTAACGTATAATCTTGATCCAAAACAGATTTCCAATATGGTTCTACTATTGCTATATTTTCTTGATCTCCGTGCATTGCAATAAATAGTTTTTCTTTTTTCTTACCATCTATAAATTTCACGTCTGCTCGTTCTGTTTTCTTTGCTAATTCTTCTCTTTCTTTACATAATTGAACCATTTTATGAAACTCTTCAAATTTATGTAGTGGTGTTAAATCATCGTCCGAAATTAAATACTCATTTCCGTACCAAAATCCATTGTCTATAATAGCTTCCTTCATTAACTGTAACGCTTCTTCTTCAAGCCCCGCTGCACTCGCTAGCGCATATTTAAAATTATATATTTGTGCTTTATTCCCCACTACACCATTAGCATGCTCCATTATATAAGTGAACGCTTCCAAACTTCCTTTATTTGCATAACAATGTAACGTTTCATTTAATAATTGAATGTAAGTCATACTATTTTTCATACACCCATTCCCCCATAACCTTGTATAATATTTATTTCTCAAACCTTTATACCATACTGTAATCACTGTATACATCTCACGCTAACAATACTTTATTCTTAAAACGATACTTAACCATTACTTCTCTTTGTCCAATGAGCTTAGTATACAGTTGAATAGACTGAAAAATCAATATTTTAATAAACAAAAAAAGACAACAATATATTTATTGTTGTTTTCAATACATCTACCCACTCTTTTGTTTTTTTCTGTCTGGTTTACTTGAAACTAAATAATGTTTTTCTGAAATATATAAGTCTCTTTTTAATATACGATTTAAATACGGTCCTAATTTCATCCCGCATATAAGACGCTCTTCACTACCTTCAACAATTGGAAACATTTCTTTTTCTGTTACGTATTGATCTACTGCTTTTTGTACGATATCAATTTCTTTAACTAGGTTTAGATTTTCTTCTGTATGTTCAAATACCTCAAGCGTTTCCTTCGTAATAAGAAAACTATTTGTTGGAAATGCAGGTAAATACGGCTTTAACAAATCATAATTTACTGTATAATCATCATTTACTAATACCGTATAAACGATATTAGCATTCGTTTCTAGAAACTTAGCCATCGATTGTTCTAATTCATCTTTCGTAATTTCACGCTCTTCTTTTCCAGTTCTGAAAAAGCGAAACATCGCATCGCCTCCTTTTTACTATATTATAGCATAAAAGAAAACTGAAAAATTACAAAAAAAGTCATTGAAAGAATTTTTCAATGACTTTATTCTTTATAAACTAATATTTATTTTAAGAACGCACTTAACATCCATACGTGTTGTTCTAATGTTGTATGAATTGCTAACAACATGTCCGCTGATGTTTCATCGCCAGCTTCACCCGCAACTTCCATACCTTCTTTTAATTCTTGAATAAGTGCAGAATAATCATTTACTAATGTTTGCACCATTTCTTCTGCAGATTCCTTGCTTGTCCCTTCACTAACACTAGAAGTAGCAAGATATTCTTTCATTGTCGCTAGTGGCTTACCTTCCAATGCTAAAATACGTTCGGCTAATTCATCAATATTTGTTCCAGCTTCATTATAAAACTCTTCAAATTTCTCATGTAATGTAAAGAAGTGTGGTCCTGTCACATACCAGTGATAATTATGTAGTTTCACATATAACACATTCCAGTTTGCTACCTGCTTGTTTAATACTTCAACAACATTTGTTTTCGTACTCATACAATCCACTCCTCTTATCATTTTATAATGATTATCTTTTAATAATCTAATTACATTTTACCATACATTCCCTATCCTTTCGAACGATCGGCTCATATGTAGCAAAGTTTTAACACCTTTAATACTTCCCTAATATCTTTTAATTCATGTATATTTTCAAACACTTCATACGTCTAATTGTCCAAGCTCATACATATGCATAATAGTAAATCAAGCTCATCGTAGTAGAAAGAGGGATAACATGGACAATCAACAGTGGCAAGTAGCAAAGAAAGTCGCTGCTACTTATATTGGAACAGTCGTTGGAGCTGGATTTGCTACTGGACGAGAAATTGTTGAATTTTTTACAGTGAACGGATTATATGGAACAATCGGCATATGTGTAAGTGGATTTTTTTTTATTTGGCTTGGCACAAAGATGATGTTACTTTCATCACAAATCGGTGCATTTTCAGCGCAAGAATTTAACAAATATTTATTTGGAGATGTATTTGGAAATGTTGTAAATACACTATTATTACTTGTATTATTTGGTGTAACGAGCGTTATGTTATCAGGAGCTGGGGCGGTATTTGAAGAGCAGCTTCGTTTACCAAGACAACTTGGTATTTTCATTACAGTAATCGCCTGTCTCATTATAGGTAGCCGCGGATTACAAGGGGTTTTTGAAGTTAATACACTTGTCGTACCTATTATGATGATTTTTATTATCGGACTTGCTATTACAACTTTTTTTCACAGCACAACTCCTATTAGTAACACTATTCCTGCAGAAAGCTGGAGTATGAAGTGGATTACTAGTCCTATTACATATGTCGCCTTAAATCTTTCTCTCGCCCAAAGCGTTCTCGTCCCGTTAGCCAGTGAAGTAAAAGATCGAAAGGCCATTTTATGGGGTGGTATTTTAGGTGGTGCAGGACTTTCTTTAATTTTATTATGCAGTCATTTAGCTATCTTATCAGTAGATCAATTTTATCAATATAATATCCCAATGGCTGAAGTGATAAGAAAATTCAATGCAACTTTTCACTTTTTCTTTGTCCTTATCATTTTCGGTGAAGTGTTCACAACTTTAGTTGGCAATGTGTTCGGAATGACAAAACAAATGCAATCAATTACTGGATGGAAAAATAACAATATTATTTTCTTCATTTTACTAATTAGTTATTGCTTTAGTTACGTTGGTTATAGTGAACTCCTCCACATTTTATATCCTATAATCGGATGGGTCAGCATCATTTTACTTCCGATTATTGCTTTTAAACAACTTCAAAAAACATAAAAGAAGCATCCATATTATTGGATGCTTCTTTTATGTTCATTCACAATCATCACAAACTTCCCAGTACGGCCCCATTTCCAATGCCAAATATGGCTTTAATTGCAACCGAATCATCCGACTAGGCATGCGTTCTAAAACGAATTGAATCCCTTCTTCATCTTCGTCTAATTCAACTTTTGAAATCGCAATTCTTTGCACAGTAGAAATAGGCATTCCATCTTTATATAAAGTGATTTTCACCTCATCATATTCATTAAAATACAATTCAACATTCATTTGATTTTTCAACATTTCATCAACAATTTCATATTTATCATTTTGTTCCTGGATTATATATTTCCAGCCGCCTCTACTTTCTTCTTTCGGAGCTGCTTGAAATAATGTCATCAAATCCTCGTATAGCATAAGATAACCCCTCTCTTACTAAAAACGATGAGTATTTTATATACCCTTTATCTCTATCACTATCCATATGTATTGTACCATATATCACCGTTCTTACCGTATTCATTTGCTTCTTAGATGCATATAAAATAACTGATTCTCTTCATTACTGTGTGAATTATCTCCTATTTCATTTCTTAATACTCTTCTATAGCTTTCAAGTAATATCACACTTAAGTAAATGCATTTTTTATCCATCTTCCACTTATTATTTGCTTGCAAAAACAAAAAAAAGAAGAGTGACTTATATCACTCTTCTTAAAAGAATTTCCCAGTAGCTGCTAACGCTAATACTAGTATTAAAATTGTAAATAATAAAGAGACAATGAAACTAAAAATAGGCAATGCTTTCTTTTCATTCTTCTTAAAGAGTAACTTTAAACTAAGTAAGATGTTTACTGGTACAAATATAAAATAAAAATATTTAACAATTTGCACCGAATTATTCGAAAGTGTTTTTAAAATAAACACTTCAATTAGAAAAACAATAAAAAATGAAATACTTAGCCAAAATGAGACATAGCTAAGCCAAGAATGTCTTTTTGTCCCCCAATACACTCCCATACTAATCTCCTTTATTTGTATTCTATATGATTATAATTATACACAAAGTTAACAAATACCTCTATTTTTCGACAAATATTATACAAAATATACCTTTACATATCATAAAGATACTCTCCATCCCCATTTAATTTTACATAATAAAAACAGACTACTCCAATAGCATACTGCTAT
The DNA here is from genome assembly GCF_040459695.1 of Bacillus cereus group sp. RP37. Lineage (NCBI taxonomy): Bacteria > Bacillati > Bacillota > Bacilli > Caryophanales > Bacillaceae > Bacillus > Bacillus cereus group sp. RP37. The sequence continues at coordinate 3,450,391 of NZ_JARVHP010000001.1, forward strand.
TTTGAAGATAGCCTGTCCTCTGTTAAACTTTAAATCTTTCAATTAACCCTTGTAACTCTTCAGCCATTTGAGATAATGTACCAGCCGCAGAACTAATCTCCTCAATGGACGCTAGTTGTTCTTCGGCTGATGCTGCAACGTTTTGAGTACTCGTCGCATTATTCTGCGCTGTCATTGCAATTTGACCTACCGAAATAGACACTTCATTGGCACCTTTTGACATCCCGTTAGCCGTTTCAACCATCGTTTTAATTTGATTCGCAATTTCATTTGTAGATTGTAAAATCTCAGTAAAGTTTTGCTTCGTTTCATTCGCAATAACAAGTCCAGATTGAACTTCTTCATTTACATGCCCCATAGATTTTACTGTCTTACTCATGTCATCTTGTATTTCACATATTAATTTACTAATTTCACTAGAAGAAACGCTAGACTTCTCCGCCAATTTACGTACTTCATCTGCAACAATTGCAAATCCTCTTCCATGCTCTCCTGCTCTTGCAGCTTCAATTGCTGCATTCAAAGCTAGAAGATTTGTTTGATCTGCAATATTTTGAATTACTTCTAGTATGTCACCAATTTGTTTTGATTTATTATTTAGTAACTGTATAACTTCATCTGATTGTGAAACAGATTCTGCAATAGATTGCATTTGATTTACTGTTTTTCCGACGAGTTTTCCACCATCTTCTGCTTTTTCACGAGTATGAGCAGAAGCCTTATTAATCGATGATGAACTATTTGCTACATGCTGAATTCCTTCTGTTACGTCAAATAGTAACATTGCACCATTTTCTACACTTGTTGTTTGCGTTGTTGCCCCACTCGATATTTCATCCATTGCCATCGTAATTTGCTCAGTCGCTTCACTGGCCTGTCTTACACTTGCTGTTAGCTCTTCTGATGCTGCTGCAACATGTCCAGCCGAAGTATTAATTCTTCCAATTAACGTTCGCAATGCATCTGTCATCTCATTAAATCCTTTTGCAAGTTGGCCAATTTCATCATTAGAATGAATATCGATTGTTTGCGTTAAATCTCCCTCACTTATTTCTTTAGAAGTCGCAACTAATCTTTTTAATGGCTTCGTTATAGAAAGTGTCACAAAATAAATAAGTGCCCCGCCTATAACTAATGCAATGAACATAACAATTAACATATTATAAAATACAGGCTGTGCAGCTTCAATTACTTCATTTGAGTACATCGTCCCGCCGATTTTCCAACCTGTTTTTACATTTGTAGCAAATACCATTTGTTTTTCGCTACCGTCATACGTATATGAAAAAGCGCCATGATTATCTTCATAAATTTTCTTCGCCCAAGAATCAGCTGCTTTTTCTCCTGATTTTTCTTGAGGATGTGCAATTATTTTTTGTTTCCCATCTAAAATGAAAGCATATCCTTTTTTACCAATATTGATTAACTTTGTTGTTTTTAATAAATTATCTAAACTTAAATCTATCGCTACAACACCGTTTTTATCTTCTGTTTGTTTTGCAATCGTTACGACAATATGTCCATTTCCTTGCGCCTTATACGGCTCAGTAATTACAATACCACCTTGTTTGGCCACTGCATCTTTATACCAAGAACGTTCTGTTGGATCATAGTCTGCTGCCATTTGTATATTTGGTTCCTGCACAAATTTCTTATCATTCCCAGCAGCGTATACTTGTTCAACATCTTTATTCAAATTGATATATTGAGATAACATTTTTCTTAATTCATCTTGATTATCCCCTTGATACATATTACCTTGAATCACCCGTGCAAAATTATTCACATCATTAAATTTCGCATCAATCATTTGATTGATTAAATTATCTAATATTTTTATATTGTCGTGAGCACTGCTCGTAATTTGTGATTCAAAATTCTTTTTAGCCGTTTGATAAGACATGCCTCCGATAATAGAGACAGCCGCAATTAAAATGACAAAAAATGAAATTAGTAGTTTTTTTGCTACTTTCATATTACGAAACCAATTTAATAGTCTACCCATTACAAACCTCCTGCTTTTCAATTTCAAAAGTTAAATCTAGTAAATTATAAATATTTCCCATTCCCTAATTATTATTTCCATAACCTATTATGATGAATACTTTGTAAAGTTTAAACAATTAAGTTCCCTTTGTCTATATATATGAATAATATTATTATAAAATTTACAATTACAAAAAGCCAAAGGGAACCACCCTTTGGCTTTTTACATTTTTTTATGCTGTTTAGAAATCTTTTTCCACTTATCACGCTCTGCTCTTGCAAGAATAGCATCTTGTTTTCTCATAAAATACGCCAGTTCTCTTTGTAATTTTTTATAGCTTTGCAAACGATGTATCGTAATAATTCCGTTATCAATTGCATTATGCACTGCACACCCTGGCTCATTTTCATGCTTACAGTCCCTAAAACGGCACGTTTTTGCTAGTTCTTCAATATCAGAAAATGTTGTTTGAATTGCATCGCTTCCTTCCCAAAGCTGCAGCTCCCTCATACCCGGAGTATCAATAACTAAACTACCACTCGGTAATCGGAACAATTCACGATGAGTTGTCGTATGCCTTCCTTTACTATCTTCCTCACGAATATCTCCTGTTTTTGCTACTTCAATTCCTATAAGTGCATTTAACAAAGTGGATTTCCCAACCCCCGATGACCCGACTAAAGCAATTGTTTTTCCTGAAGAAACAAATTGCTGCAACGATTCAATACCAGCATGCTCTAAACTATCAACGACGAAGATCGGAACACCAATTGCCACCGCTTCCGTTTCAACAATTTTCTGTTCCACGTCTTCACATAAGCTACTCTTTGTTAAGACAATAATAGGCATTGCACCGCTTTCATACGCTAATAGTAAATAACGTTCTATTCTTCTTACGTTAAAATCATGGTTAAGTGCATTCACTAAAAATAGATAATCTACATTTGCTGCTATTACTTGTTCTTCCGTTCGATTACCAGCCTCTTGTCTAGAAAAAGAACTTCTTCTCTGAAAAATGCGATGAATAATTGCTTTCTTTTCATTCTCTATTTTCTTTATATACACCCAATCACCAACCGCTGGATAATCTCCCTTCGTTACTGCTTCATGTCGAAATTTTCCAGACAGTTCTGCCATATATTCACCATCATTACAAATAATTCGATATAGATGCTTATGCTCAAGTAAAATACGTCCTACTTCAAAGTTCTCTACAGCTTGTTCCTCAAAAAAGGAATCCCAGCCGAACGATTCTAAAATATTTTGATTCAAATTGATATCCTCCCTAGTTTAAGCTAAGTGGAAGGATCGTGCGCTCACTTATATAGTCTCGCCCTTTCCATCCACCTTTGTATTTGGTTTATTATTTATATAAGTTATTTTCGCCATAATACATCACCCCGTTCTCATTTTAATTACTCTCATTATATGGAATATTTATTTAAAAAGCTACTTTATTTAACATAATTTTCAAATAATTTATTTTTCATCATTCTAATTTGTCCACGGTGACTAATCTCATCTTCTAGCACATGAAACCAAAGGTAGTGCTGATTATGCGCTACACCGTTAGGCCACTTTCTTTCTGACATAAGCCATTCATCATCTTGTTCACTCAAATACTTCAGAGATTCTTTTCGAACACTTTGTAGAAGTTGTACATAATACTGTATGTTATGTCCACGAATCGTTCTCCCCGATTCCCCTAAATACAGTGCGTCTTCCCATATTTCTAATTCTTCTTTTGTAAAGTCACGCTCTTGAAATGAAATCAGCTGATGTGCTTTTTCAATAGCTGCAATATGCTTTAATAAAGCTCCGATGGAATTCCCTCCACTTGGCATAATTGAATCTAATTGCTCAACTGATAGATCGTTTATTTCCTGTAATGTTACAGCCCTCGTATGCTCCAGCATGCTTACTAATTCCCCTATATTTTTTGTATAACCATCTACACTTCTTATTCGATAATCTATATTCATATCACGCACCCCTTTCTGTATTCACATTAATGGATATACGCTTCAAATAATAGACTGAAATATATCAGATTTTTCTGTTATAATTAAATTGAATAGGTGATACACCCAAACAAACTTTCTCAATGTGCTTATATGAAATATTAAAAGGAATCAATATAAAATGATCGAATCTTATTCACTAAAAGGAGTGGATTCGATGGAAATGTATCAATGGCTAACTGCTGTACTCGTTGGTGGCATTACTGGTTTCGTTTCCCATCTAATCAATAACCAAGGTAAGTTATTGCTTCCACGCCGTTTGAAAACTTTTTTTCACTTTGGGTTTTTGACTGATATTTTCACTGGCAGCCTAGCTGCACTTCTTGGACTCGTTTTATTCGATGTCACCTTAATAAAAGAAATTATTAAAGTATCCATTGTGACTGCTATTTCTGGTCAGACTTTCTTACTCCACCAAGCGCTTGGTGGTGAGCAGGCTAAAAACACGCAAATCGGGAAAGCTGATGAAAAGATTCAAGAAATTGACAAATTATTACGACGTTAATCTATACTTTCTTTAAAAATTATTGTTATAATGAAAAATAAATATTTTCTATTGCGTCGTTTGTCAGAAGAAAGGGTGTTTCGTATGACAAAAAAGAAAGTAGAAGATTTCTTAACAAACACTGAAAAAGAGGAACTGCTAGAAAACTATAAATGTTTACGAGAAGCCCGCACAAAAAGCGAAGCTAACTATTTTGGTGAAGCAGTAAACCATCTATTAAATAAAGCAAAACAACGAATTATTAAAGATGCAGGCATACATGATGAAAATGCAGCAACTGTTCAATCAAAAAGAAAAGCACTGTTTTAGCTACATTAGCTAAAACAGTGCTTTTTATTTAGAAATTTTTTCTTACCATAATACTTTCACCCTGCTTTTATTCTTCCCATTTTTACTGCTCCAAAAGTCATATTGGCTTAGATCAACCTAATCATATAACCTCATGTAAACCATTTTAAGAATAGATAAATTAAGCAAAATTTGTTGAACTAGTAATGCTATAAACGAAATAAGTTTATTAAATCGCTTCTTTTAACTTTGTATGCGGATTTGGTCCGTATTGATTGTCATTTTCTTCACTTTCAATGATAAAAAATACAAGTAAAACAACGCTACCAAATGGTACAAAATTTAATAATTGCCACCATCCTGTTTTCCCAATATCATGTAACCGACGTGCGCCAACCGAAAAACTTGGTATAATCATTACTAACATAAATAGCAGCGCAATAATAGCAACTAACACCTCTGAAAATGATGATAAAAACAACAGTAGCCAAAAAATTACGATATTGGATAAACTAAAAATCCAGTACTCTTTTCGTGTAGCTCTACCACTAAAATTCCCATAATTCTTTAGAGCTTTCAAATACCATTGCATGTAAATCTCTCCCCTTTTATCCCCAATAAAATAAAACTATGTAATTTTTAACAGATAAGTAGAAATATAACATGATTTTCATGTAAAATCCATACTCTTATCTACATTATCCTCTATTTAAATAGTGTTTTTCTTCCAGCATTTTTCACATTACTTTCACATCTACTTCACAAATATAAGTAGTCCTATATGTTATACTAAGTATATCCTTTTCCAAGGAACTATATGCCGATATATAAATCCCTATCTCTGTAGGGATTTTTATTTTTGGATTCTCCATAACTTTGTTACAATGCCTATACACTATTTCTCTACTTTCTGTAGCTTCTGCACTTAAAAACTACTTCGTGTATTATTACTCTTCTAATATTGATTTAATATATTTCATATTTGGTTTTCAACTGACATTTTCATTGCTACACTAACTGCACTTCTTGTACTCGTTTTATTTGATGTCACCTCAACCGAAGAAATACAGCTATTTTTTATTTGAACAGGCTTTATGACGCAATTCCTGTTTCATGATTTTCAGTAAGTTTTTCACTTTTTCTAAACAATAATAAAGCGACTACATATAGGAAAGCAGTAAAACTACCTACAAATATAAAATTGTGAGATGCAGCAAATAGCAGTCCTGCTATTGCCGCTCCTATCATTTGACCAATATACATCGAAGCATTAGCAAGAGCTGCTCCTGTTCCTCTTGCTACACTGGACATGTTTTGTAAGTGCCTCATCATCAATACAAACAAAATTCCTGTCACAAAAAATAAAACAAAGAATAATAACTCCACAAATATAATGTTCTTTACATGAGGAAGTAATACATATAGCACTGCTGTAAATAGAATGCCGCCATAGAAAGAAAGGTTATAACCAATTTTATTTACGATTCTAGGACCAAAAATATTCCCAGTTAAATTCCCTAATCCTAATATGAGCATAGCTGTTCCTATTTCATGAATTTGTAAGCCAAATTGAATGGAAAGCCATACACCAAAGAATGAAAATGCAGCAAAATTACCAGTTTGAAAAACAAAATATGCAAAATAAGAAAGTGAAACCTTTGAATCTGTAAGTAATTGTTTATAGCGTTTTAAGATATTTGTTTTATTTCCACCTATATGAACCGGTTGTATTTCTGGTAATACTACATAAATAAGAATGACAAGTAGTGCTGATAATATACCAATGACGAAGAATGGTGTAGTATAGTGTATCATTGCTAAATACGACCCTACTGGTAGACCTAAAATTTGAGAGATTGATAACCCTGCTGTTGCAATCCCAATCGCCTTTACAATTTGCTCCTTCTCTATAAGGAGCGGAATAGATGCCCACACTTGTGGAGATACAAAGGCTGCACTTACACCTGCTAAAAATCTAAATGCTAGCATCCATAGAAAACCCGGTGCCATTCCACATAAAAACGTACTTAACGCAAAAAAACTCATTCCTATTACCATCACTTTTTTTCTGTTTAAGCCATCTGATATAGGACCAGCAATAAGTGCAAATCCAGCGTATCCTAAAGCATATGAACTTACCATCCACCCTGACAACTCAGTTGAAACATGATATACCTGTTGTAATGTCGGTAAAAGTGGTGAAATTAAGAAAGTATCTGTACCAATCATAAACATTATCGTAAAGAATACAGCTAGTACTCTTTTCATTTAAATCTTCTCCTTTTATATAAAAAGAGGGAACTCCCCCTCTTTTCAACTAAGCTTCTAAAATAGATTCAATCTCTTTCATAACCTTTTCATTCAATGAAACTTCCACCGCTCTTACACTTTCTCTTATTTGCTCCGCTCGTTTCCCACCAGGAATAACAGTATCAATTCCTTTTTTGTTTAGAAGCCACGCTAAAGCTAAATGCGATACTTCAAGATTCATTTCTTTAGCTAAGCCTTTTAACATTTCTACTTTCTTAAAGTTACTTTTGTATGTATTTTCTTCGAAGAGATTTACACTTTGACGCCAATCCCCTTCGTTCAATTTGAAATCTTCTGTATATTTTCCACCTAGTATCCCAAAGGCAAGAGGCCCATACGGAATAAATGAAATACTTGGTTCTATACAATACGGCAAAAGTTCTTCCCCAGCATTACGATCTAACATATTATATGGTGATTGTACAACATCTATATGTCCGTGCTGATTCGCTTCTTTTAATTGCTCTACATTAACGTTAGATATTCCAATTGAACGAATTTTCCCTTCTTCTTTTAGGCGATTAAGCTCTCCAATTGAATCTATGTAACTTGTTTCAGGATTTGTAAAATGTAAGTAATATAAATCAATATAATCAGTCTGTAATCTTCTTAAGCTATTTTCCACAGCATTTCTTAAATAGCTTGGTTCATTATTAATATAAACTTCTCCATTTAATAACGGCTGTATTCCACCTTTTGTAGCAAGTACAACTTCGTGGCGTTTTCCTTTCAATACTTCCCCTACCAATTCCTCTGATCTACCGAATCCGTATGAATCTGCTGTATCAAAAAATGTAATCCCTTGCTGAATAGCTTCTTCAATTAATTGTTTTCCTTCTCCCTCATTCACATCAGCATATAAATTATGTCCCCCTACAGCGTTTGTTCCTAGCCCCAACTTTGAAATATTAGGTCCTGCCTTTTGCAATTTTGTATAATTCATTTTTTCTCCCCCTATATTTCTATTGTTCGAATATATTCGAACAATAGAAATATACCACTTTGTATGTTATAGTGCAAATATATGAACTTATACAAGCAGGTGAAAAAATGCGTACTCTCTATCATCCAAATCGAGAAGAAATTCAATTCTCTTCTGTCTTATACGCACTTAGCGATCAAATTCGTTTACAAATTGTAACTATGCTACTAGAGAAAAATGAACAATCTTGTGGTGCGTTAAACATTCCAATTGCGAAATCAACTTTATCTCACCATTTCAAGGTTTTACGTGAATCCGGTGTTATGTATACACGCCTTGAAGGCACACAACGTTTCATTTCAATTCGTGAAGATGACTTAAATGCTAGATTCCCCGGTTTATTAGATGTCGTAATACATGCGACAGAACCATACTAAAAAAACATCCCACATGAATATGGGATGTTTTTTTAGTTTTTTCTATTCTTTTCATACAGTAAAACTTTAATCAATGAGGACTTTGTTCATCACACACTAGGAATACATGCGTTTAATTCTTTTTTACTTTAATAATTTGATTACATTTTATACAAACCATTAATATAGGGCCACCTACCTGTTTCAATTCCTGTAGTTGCTTATGCTCACACTCCTCCATATTATTACCTCCCTTATCATATAATTAGGTCATTTTGTAATCACTATAACTACTAAGTCCATTCCTAATTTAAGGTCTGAATAAAACGTTTAAACGCCGATATCCCTTCGTCGTCTCGTTTAAAAACACCAGCATCTTCAAGCGCCTGTATAAATTTACGTCCTAATTCTTCTCTTACTATCCCCTGTACATTTTGTTCATGTATTCGATTGTCATATTTTATTTTTAATTGTTCTGCCCATCGTATATGAGGCGTTGGAATATCGCTTGGAATGTTAAGTAAAAATTTTTCCACTTCCTGAAGTTCTGTTTTTAAACGCGCAGGAAGTACAGCTAATCCCATTACTTCAATCAGACCGATATTTTCCTTTTTAATATGCTGTATTTCCGCATGAGGGTGAAAAATACCTAGTGGATGTTCGTCACTTGTACGATTGTTCCGCAAAACAAGATCCAATTCGTACATACTATTCCGGTAACGAGCAATCGGCGTAATCGTATTATGTGGAACATCATTCGTAAATGCAAATGTATTTACAGATGGATCACTATACCCCTTCCACCTCTCTAATATGTACTCCCCTGCATTTACTATTTGTTCTATGTCGTTACTTCTTAAGCGAATAACTGACATAGGCCATTTAATAACAGAACATTGCATTTCTGGAAAGTTGGTGAGTTCAAAAATTAGGTCGTTTGATGCATTTGCCATAGCAAATTCATAGTTTCCACCTTGATAGTGGTCATGTGTTAGAATGGACCCTCCTACAATTGGCAAATCTGCATTGGAACCAAGGAAATAATGTGGGAATTTTTCTACGAATTTTAACAAACGTAAAAATGTTTTACGGTCAATTTTCATATCCCGGTGTTCTGAGGACAATACAATACAGTGTTCATTAAAGTATATATACGGAGAATACTGTAGAAACCAGCTTTCATCTGTAAGGTTCATACGAATCATACGATGATTCGATCGTGCAGGGTGTCCAATTCTGCCCCTATATCCTTCATTCTCTATACAGAGTAAACATTTTGGATAATTTGTACTTTCCAACACTCTTTCTCTAGCAATTTGTTTCGGGTCTTTTTCCGGTTTTGATAAGTTAATCGTTATATCAATGGCACCATATTCCGTATTTACTTTATAATTTATATTTTTGGCAATTTGCTTCATTTGGATATAGTCGCTGTTTTTACTTAATTCATAGAAATAATCTGTCGCAGCCTTCGGACTTTGTTCGTATTTTTCAGAAAATAATGTATTGATAACTGACGGTTTGGACATAAAAACATCCATAATTGCACTTGCTAAAATCTCCTTCTCGTCCAGTACTCCCTCAATGACTTTATGCATGCAAGCATATTCAATTAACTCTTCCAATAACTCCGAAATTGCTTTCTTTGCGGGCGCTGACGCTTCCACTACAAAATCATCTAAACGAAGTAAGGAAAGGATTTTATTCCTTGCATATATTGCATCTTCTTGTTCAATCAATTGAATTTCAATTGCACGATCAATTAACTGCTGAATAGCTTGATATATCATCAGTGTATACCTCCTCTAGCCTTATAGCGGTTTATGTTGTTGCGATGCCAGTTCCATGCACCTTTTATAATTTTATGGACAGACGTACGGCATAACCACCAGCCTAATATACATTTCGTAAAAAAAAATTAAATACTAGATTCCCCAGTACATGCAACAAAACCATACTAAAAAACATCTCCTATGAATAGGAGATGTTTTTTAGTATTTGCTATTCTTTTAATAAATCTATTAATCCATTACCTTCAGATGTACGTTCATACCCTAAAGGTACAGTTCTTTTAATAAGTTGTGCATATATTTCTGGCTCTGATAACTTTCTACCATATTCTCTCTCACACTGCTTAATGAGTAAGGCCAGCGCTCCAGCAACATGCGGTGTCGCCATAGAAGTACCACTTAATACAGCATATTTCCCTTCAGGATACGTAGATAATATTCCATCGCCTGGCGCCACTAAATCGATTTCTTGATTTGAATTACTAAAACATGCGATTTTCCGTTCTAAATTAACAGCACCAACTTCAATTACCTCAGAATAAGCACCTGGGAAGTCTAGCTCCTCCGTGTTATCATCGCAATCTCCATTATTTCCAGCAGCACATACAACGAGAACATCATGTCTTACCGCATTTTGAATTGCTTCATGTAATTCCGGAACGTCTTGCGGGCCACCAAGTGACATGGAAATGACTCTAACTCTTTCTTTATTAGGCCCTCTCCAATTTACAGCATAATGAATCGCCTCAATAATTTGCTCATAACTCCCAGAACCATCTCCCGCTAAAACCTTTAACACTAGCATTTTAGCAAGTGGTGCCACTCCTAAAACACCGACACCATTTTCAGTCGCTGCAATTGTCCCCGCTACATGAGTACCATGTCCGTTGTTATCAAGATAAACATTTGGATCCCCTTCGTAATCTTTCGTGAAATTTCTTCCGCCGATAATGCGATCCTTTAAATCTATATGATTCATATCACACCCTGTATCTAATACGGCAACGACAATATCTTTTCCTTTCGCACTCTTCTCCCATACTTGTGGAGCATGGATGAGTTGTACACCTGGTGGAATTTCATTTACTTGTTCAATCACCTTGTCTACTGTAAAAGGAATCAATTGTATACCTTTTTGTTTATTCGCTGTACTACTGTTCCTCATCGTAATCCCTCCTGAAAATATATTATTTTCATTTCAGACCACTTTTGAAAACGTTTAAATGTAACATTCGTTTTATTTGTTTCTTTTTCCTTCCTTAAAAATATTTCTCAATATAGCTTACTAATTTTATACTACTCTTTGATTTATCTCGTAATTTTTAAGCACCAAAAATCCGATTGGTACAACTAATAACCAAAATAAAAGGACCAATTTAATGGTCCTTTCATAGTTTTTAAAGAATGATATGAAATTTAAAAAATAATATAAATTAAGACTAAACCTCACTCTTGTTTAAAAACTTCTCTATTTCTTTTATTAAATGTTTCGCTCCATCTATACTAACAGTAATGTTTCCATTTGCTAATGATATGTTTTGATTTGAAACATCACCTGTTATTTGACAAGCATTGTAAGGTTGATATTTTTGTAAAATGACTTTATCTGCTTCTACGAAAATTTCAAGTGGTGATTTGATTTGGATCCCTAATACTTCTCGTAACTCTTTAGGAATAACAATTCGTCCTAATTCGTCTACTTTTCGAATAATTCCTGTTGCTTTCATATTACTCCCCCCTTACTTTCTATTATTTTTTCCACCTCGCTCTTTCCATTTTATCACTTTTTGGTAATACCTGCCTCTTTTTAGAAATTTTTGTACTCAAGTTAAAAAAACACATTTAACGAATACGTAATCTCTCTTTCAATTGTTTTAAATAACGAGATTGTATCAGTAAGAAATATACAACTTGAATTCCTACGAAAATACTTAATACAATCATATTTTCTTTAAATAATGAGTACTCAAACATCTGTCCCAGTGCAGTTAACGCTACTGCCCCATGTAATGTTGCAACACCTATTGGAACGAAGAATAAAAGTGCCAATCGAATTGTAACTACTTTCGATAATTCTCCACTCGTTAAGCCTACTTTTCGAATCATTTCAAACAAACGAGTGTCATCCTCCAAGTCAGAAAACAAACGGAAGTAAAGGAAGCTTCCTGCGCATACGAAAAATACAATACCAATAAAGAAACCTACAAATAAAATTGGTCCTGCGATTTGTAAACTTTGGTTTTGTTCGTACTCTTCTGCACTAAACGTTGCATGTTCTTCATAAGGCTTCATCTGATGAGTAAGTTCTTTACCAACCTCAATTTCATCTTTCGTTCCTTCTGTTTTGTACACATAATCTTTTTCCTCTTTAAATCCATCTTGTAATGCATCATATTGATTTTTAGAGATTACATAAACGTTACCTCTTAGTATTTTACTTAATGAAGAAGTATTAACTTTTTTCACTTTTAAAGGATCGTTCAAATGTGGTAAAGTAATTTCTTTTCTTTCTTTCATTGGTGGTCCTGGTATATCGACAAACAAAAATAAAACTTCTTTATTTGCTACAGTTTGAAATGGTTCTCCTGTTAATTTCGCATATTCCTCATAATCTGATTCTTTTATGAAAATGGCGCTTCTTAACGACTGCTCCTCCGCCTTTTTCGTTGAAATAGTAGTTTTAGAAGCTGCTATACTATGTTTCTTTAATCCTTCATCAATCATCTTCACATGCTGTAATTCATTACTATTTCCTTGCTTAGAGTGGTATTGAAACGCAATTGGTCTCTCCATAATTCCTTTCATCATTGATGCGAAACCAACTAATGTACCTATTGCTGAAAACGCTACAGTTGAAATAATGGTTACAATAAAGAACATTCTTGCGTTATCTCTCATACGGTAAGCTAAATCTGACAACGTAATAATATTTGTCTGTGTCCAATAGAAACGTTTACTTTTTTTACATAGTCTAATAATAAAGACACTCAACTGCTTGTACAGCAAGTACGTACCAATAATGACTACCGTTGTAACTGGAATCATCATGATAAATACCATTGCGCCGTGTGACATAAGCGCTCCTGCATATCCGGCACTAAGCAATATGACCGCTAATATAGAAGAAATAATAGATGCTTTCGGTTCCGGCTTCGCTTCCGCTGACCCTCTAAACAATTTCATAATTTTATTTTTTTGAATCATTCCTGCACTAAACAATGAAATAATTATAAATAATATGAAAAACATAATACTCGTTACAATAATTGCTTTCATTGGTATGTAATAGGCTAAGGAAATATCTAATTTTAATATCATCGGAGCTACCAATATTAACATTCCAGAAAATAACATTCCTGCAAGAATTCCAAAAACAATTGCCCCTATCCCAATCATAATATTTTCAAAGAAGATAAGACGCTTTAATTGATATTTCGTCATACCTAACATCATTAAAATTCCTAATTCACGCTTTCTCGTTTTTAAAAACATTCCCATCGAATATAAAATAAAGAAAAATGTAAATAAGTAAATAATGGACTGTGCAAAAGACATACTTACGAACACGTACTGGCCCAATTCTCCAGCACTTAATGCCGGATGAAACGCAAAAAATGAATACACAAAAAAGGCCATAATAGCAAATGCACTACTTAAAAAATACGCTGAATATGTTCGTCTATTTCGCGTCACATTCCGATATGCGAGTTCTCTAATATTCATATTACTTCTCCGCCCTTCTACTAACTATGTTCTTATATTAGTAAAGTACGGAAATACCTTCCATCGATTCAAATGACAAAAACCTTACATTATTGAAAGGTTTCAAAAAAATTGCTTAAACGAAGCAGTTTCATTATAATGACTACATTCATATTCATACACGCATCCTATTGTATATTCGTTAGTTTTGCGAAATAATAAAGGATAGAAGTATGTACCAATATACATATAAACTTATTTACCGCTTTAATACGAATAGGAGGAAACATAATGACATTACAAGAACAGATTATGACAGCATTACATGTTCAGCCTGTAATTGATCCGAAAGCAGAAATCCGTAAACGTGTTGATTTCTTAAAAGATTATGTAAAAAAAACGGGTGCGAAAGGGTTTGTACTTGGAATTAGTGGCGGACAAGACTCTACATTAGCTGGACGTTTAGCTCAGCTTGCAGTGGAGGAAATTCGTAATGAAGGTGGTAACGCAACGTTTATCGCTGTGCGCCTACCTTATAAAGTGCAAAAAGATGAAGATGATGCGCAATTAGCATTACAATTTATTCAAGCGGATCAATCTGTTGCATTTGATATCGCTTCAACAGTTGATGCTTTCTCAAATCAATACGAAAACTTATTGGGTGAATCATTAACTGATTTCAATAAAGGTAACGTGAAAGCACGTATTCGTATGGTTACGCAGTACGCAATCGGCGGTCAACAAGGATTACTTGTGATTGGAACAGATCACGCTGCAGAGGCTGTAACGGGCTTCTTCACAAAATTCGGAGATGGTGGTGCAGACCTATTACCATTAACTGGATTAACAAAACGTCAAGGACGCGCTCTATTACAAGAATTAGGTGCGGACGAGCGACTTTACTTAAAAATGCCAACAGCTGATTTATTAGATGAAAAACCAGGTCAAGCTGATGAAACAGAGTTAGGTATTACGTATGATCAATTAGATGACTATTTAGAAGGTAAAGCAGTTCCAGCTGATGTTGCTGAGAAGATTGAGAAGCGTTACAAAGTAAGTGAACATAAGAGACAAGTTCCAGCATCAATGTTTGATGATTGGTGGAAATAAATACAATATAAAAAAAGAAGCTAATCCCATTAGCTTCTTTTTTTATATTAACGATACATCCCTACTCTTTTCTCTAGTAAGTCCTGCAAACAATCCTCATGTTGTTGATTAAACAATGGTGGCATTTTGTTTAGCGGGAAAAACTTCAAATCCAACGTTTCATCACCGTCTACTTTTTTCTCTCCTCCGATAATTGAGAATGAAAAGAATATTAAAATGGACTGGGCTCTGTCTCCATTTGGATATGTTTGAAAATATTTTGTATACACTCCGATAAGCTCATTTATTTCTACATCATAACCTGTTTCTTCCTTTATTTCTCGAACCGCAGTTTCTGCGGCAGATTCCCCGATTTCCATTGCACCGCCAGGAAATCCCCAAGCGTTAAAATCACCTCTTTTTTGCAGTAATACTTCTCCATGTTCATTCAACACACAACCACCCGCAAAGTTTATGAGAACACAGTCGTGCCCTACTTTTTCACGTAATTTTTTTATATAATTAGCCATCCGCTTCTCCTTTTCATACATCTTCTATCGCTATTTCTTATCTTTTTCAAGCAATTCAATCATTCGATCTAGCTTCTGATTCATATGCATCACTTGTTGTTTTTTTGCAGCGCTGCTTTGCAATAATCTTCTAAGGAACAAAGTAAATGATAGGAAAAACAAAACGATAAGTCCGATTACTAAACAAGTATATATCAATGTAAAAATATTACTTTCGAACAAATTCATTCAAATCCCACATCCTTCCTTTTTATATTTTATCACACAATTCTGTTTTTTGGAGTGATACATAATAAAAAGAGCACCTTTCCAAGATGCTCTTCTTAATTAATAAGTAAATGTAATTGTCGCTAATGAATAATCTGCCATTGCACTATATGGTGCTACTTGATAAGATACACGCTTGGCACCTTTTGGCCAATTTATTTCATTTAACACTTTTTTTATATCTTGCATTGTTCCATCCATAGACTGCTTATATCGTACTTCTACTTTTTCTGGCTTAGAAGCGAATTGTTGCTGCAACTTTTGCTTAAATTCATTATAATTTTCAGCCCCATATTGTGCTGATAAATATTTTAAATTAGTATCTTTTAACATTTGCTCGTATACGGGAGTTTTCGAACTACCAGCTTTTATTTTGTTTGTTAATTCACCAAAATAACTTGTAGTTGCTGCTGGATATTTACTACGATCCCATTCATGATCTTTACTTAATTGCTCATCAGACATATTAAAATATGAATATGTTACGCGCCCAGCTTTATCTGGCACTGGATCGTCAAATGTCGTATCAAGATGATACCACTTGTTTTCAATGTTTACTAAATTCCATGCGTGAGCTTGTCCATTTCCTGTACCTGTTACAATATGATTTTGGATACCCGCTTCTTTTAGCAATTCATACGTTAATAACGTATATCCTTGGCAAACGGCAGAACGGTTCGCTAACGCTTCATATGCTGTGTACGCTTGATAAGACGTATCATAAGATACGTGTTTTACAACGTAATCATGAATAGCTTTTACTTTCTCATTCTCATCCATCCCTGGTTTTACAATTGAACCGATAATTGCTTTTGCCTGAGATTTTACATATTGTGTTTGCTCTTTTGATTCACGGTATTTCACTTGCAGTGTAAACGTATAGTTTCCTGGTAACCCTTTAATAGAATATCTAGTAGACGCTACATTATATTTTACATACTCATCTGCATCTACAATTTTATTAAATTCACCATACAATTGGTCCATAATATTTCTAGCATTTCTATCTTTTGTTTTATATGTGATTGTAATATTTTCTTCTCGATTATCAATCTGTTTTTTTAATTCTTTTCTGAAATCATTTAACAACTTTACATCTGATTGTGATGTCGCTACAGTTGGATTCGTAGCTGCATAAGATACAGATGACGCGTGTAAGCCCCCCATTACTATAGTTGAACAAAGTGCGGCAGCTGTCACATACTTACTTGTCTTTCCCATCTCGTCACTCCTTACATTCTATAACTATACGAAAAAGTATCGTATAGTTTCAGAGTATACAATACTTTTTCGTATAGGTCATATGAGATTATGCATATTTAACATTGTAAAAAGGTTGTTCTTTTTACAAGAACAACCTTTTTCATTAACAAGTTTGTAATACACAGCATGTATTTTCAAAACGTCGATTTTTCAAGTCTTCATTTCCAATACAGAAATAAAGCATCCCTAAATCTCCCCACATCATATTACAATTTTTAGTATCTGAATCAATTTGGAATAAAAGCGTCATTTGCTGCGGGTCTATGTCCATATATTGTCCAGTCTCGTACAATACCTCATCTTGTACAGAGAATGGCTCGCCAAACATTTGATGGTTATCGTAGTTGTCTGGGATTAGCTCTTCAAGTAATTGCAAGAAACGATCTGAATCAGCCTCATCTTCAATAAAAAGCTCTGGCAATTTATACGTTAGTTCAAAAGTAGTTGCACACTGGTTATAATTCGTTTGCAATGCATCTGCTCTTCGTAATTGCTCTACAGGAACATCATAATAAAGCACACGCCCCGCTTCAGTTGGATTCACATCTTCTTCAAAGTAATTTTCAATGCTAAAGAAATATAACATCCCTGTCTTAGGAAGATTGTGATCTATACCAACATTTTGTAAATCATTTAAATTAAATTGAGCGATAAATTGTAACGGATTTCCTTTATACATTGGATATTCAAATGAAGCTGGTAAATCAGGAACTCCTCCCATTTTCGAACTACCTTTCGCAACTGTTTTCTCCTGCTTTGGCACAACTTTTACACAAGGAAATACAGTATGAATAAGTTCCTCTTTTAAATGTGTCAGCCCATATTTATCAATTAATACTTCAATTTTATTATTCATAAATTCTCCTTATATTTACATACTTATTTGTATCATCGCACAAAGATTATACTCCATTCTTTGTAAAAACAACAAGCCTCCCAAAAAACGGGCTCTTCCTCCATACGCGAACAAGTATAAAAAAGCATAGTATACATTGTTCCTACAAACACGATAGTTCATTATTTCTTCCAGTACATTTTCCCCTCGTTCATTTTTATTTTTAATTTAAGGAGGAATTCCACATGGGTTACGGATATAGTTGCGGCGGTTACGGTTACGGCGGTAGTTGTGGTGGATGTGGTTATGGAGGTTTCGCTTTATTAATCGTTTTATTTATCCTTCTAATCATCATCGGAGCTAGCTGTTGGGGTGGCTTTGTAGGCTGCTAGTAAATTTAAAAACTATTGTAAAAAAGCACGTACAATACGTGCTTTTTTGCCATTTTCAAATCTTTTATTCGAAAGGAAGTATGATTAATGAAAATTGATGGTGTTTTTGAAGGAGGCGGTGTACGCGGAATTGCGCATGTCGGGGCAATTTGCGCGTTAGCTGAAAAAGGCTATGAATGGGAACGTGTAGCTGGCACATCAGCTGGTTCGATTATCGCTGCGCTCCTAGCAGCAGGATACTCTTGCTCAGAACTAAAAACGATTATAACTGACATTGATTATAATAAATTTACGAAGAGAACCTTTGTTGACAGAATCCCGTTTATTGGAAAAGGATTAAGCGCATGGACTACTCTTGGTATTTACTCTAATATTTTTATAGAAGAATGGATTGAAGAATTACTTCGAAAAAAAGGAGTTCACTTATTTACAGATTTACCTGATTTAAATAAGCTTAAAATCATCGCTTCTGATATAAGTAATGGTAAAATGGTTATCTTTCCTGATGACTTACCAAACTACGGATTTTTAAATTATCGCTTCTCTATTGCTAAAGCTGTAAGAATGAGTAGTACAATCCCCTTCTTCTTTGAACCAGTAAAATGGAGAACTCCAAAATGGAAGCAACCTTGTTATATGATTGATGGAGGGATTTTAAGCAATTACCCAATTTGGATTTTCGACTCACCTAACTCTCCTCGCTGGCCGACTTTTGGATTTCACTTTGTAAAAGATGAGATTCAAGCTGATCCTGCCCACTATAACGAGCCTATCTCTATGTTCAAAGGACTATTTAAAACAATGATGCAAGCCCACGATTTACGTCATTTAGATAAGGAATCAAAAGCAAGAACAATTACAATTCCAACGGGATCCATTACAAGTACAAACTTTGAGTTAACAAAGGAAGAAAAAGAGTGGCTTTACAATTCTGGCTATAACGCCGCAAATAAGTTTTTACAATCTTGGAACTTCAGACAATATATTGATGAATATAGAAATGGAAATCAAGACCGAAAAACAAATCGGTATTTCCGTCAACTTGACTCATAATACTATTATTTTTCATACGAGAACACATAACGCTTTCAAAAAAAATAAGCCTAGTAATATCATATATTACTAGGCTTATTTACTTCCTGCATAAATTATTATACATTGCTTATGGATACGTTAACCCTTCCGCTTCCTCCGCAGTAATAACTGTGTATCGATTTCCCGTTCGTAATCCTAACAATTCTGCTTTTTCAATTGCATCCTGCTTTGTCTCCGCATATGCAGCTAAATATTTTTCTCCATTGATAATTTGGCAAATTACATATTGTTTCATTACTTTCTCCTCTTACTTTTTCATTAGTTGTGCAAGTTTTTTTATACCTATTTCCATTTCTTCTAACGTTGCGTATGAATATGATAGGCGCAAAAATTGGTTTGCACTTCTATCATACAAAGTACCTGGGTTTAATAAAATCTTTTCTTTCAAAGCTTTGTCAAATAAGCTACGGTTTGAAACGGGTACATTCATATGTAACCAAACATAAAAACCACCTGTCGGTTCATACCATGTTGCTATATCATGACAATATTTCTCTAACATTTGTAGCATAAAATCTCTGCGTTTTTTCAATTTAATTCTTACAAACTGTAAATGTTCATCATACAATCCATTTGTAAACCATTCCGCTGCAATTTGCTGAGAAATAGAACTTGAACCATAATCTGTTTGCATTTTTATGTCTGCCAATCTTTGAATAACAGGCTCAGATCCAACAATCCATCCAATTCTTAATCCTGGGCTAATAACTTTAGACATACTCCCGATATGTAGTACAATTCCGTTTTTATCATATGCTTTTAAAGGCTTTGAAACAGGCTCATCAAACCATAAGTCTTGATATACCGCGTCCTCTATAATAGGCAATCCAATTTCGTTACATATTTCCAGCACTTCTATTCGTTTCTTCGCATTCATACTAAAGTTCGTCGGATTATGAAAAGACGGGATTGTATATAAAATAGATGCATTAAATTGCTTCTTATATTTTGTAATATATGATGCATGTAAACCGTTCTCATCCATTGGTATTCCAATGAAACGCATTCCTGCTGATTGAAAAACATTAAGCGAATATAAATAGGATGGTTTTTCTAATAAGATGGATGCCCCTTTTGGAAGAAGCCCCATAGAAATAAGTTGCAATGCTTGAATTGCTCCTGAAACAATTAATATAGAATCAGGAGTTACATAAATACCATGTCCTTTTAAATAGTCCGCAATCTTCTCCCTTAAAGAGAGATTTCCTTTCGGCTCTTCATAACCAAGCGTCACCTTTGATGCTAAAAGTTTATTCATAATATCTTTCACCTTTTTTTCAGGCAAAAGACTTGGCGCGAGCTCACCTGTTCCTAAACGAATTACATGCGGATAAAATTCAGCTTGGTTAATCTCTTGAATAGCAGGCAGATTCGGATAATGAAGTCCTGTTTCTACATAAGACTGCCAATTAGGCGGGGGTGCGTACGTTGTTGAAGTATTCTTATTATTATTTACAACAATTGTTCCTTTCCTGCCATTCCCTTCAATGTACCCCTTTGCCACTAGTTCATCAAAAGCCATTACAATTGTACTCCGGTTCACACCAAATGTATGCGCCAAATCTCTTTGTGAAGGTAATTTCGTCCCAACAGTCCATTCACCATTAACGATTCTTTCTTTTATATACGTTTCTATTTGTTTATACAAAGGAGTCGCTAGAGACATATTAGGTTTCCAAACGAATCTTTCCATCATATCACCTTATATTCTTTTTGGTTGGTAACCTCCCCAACCATATGGATGGATACAAATTTTCATTTCTTCTATATAATATACACTATCATAATGAATTAAAATAGGAGGTAATATGATGAGTGAAGCAATTATTCATGGTATCATTCTTGCATTTGGCCTAATCATTCCATTAGGTGTCCAAAATGTTTTCGTCTTTAACCAAGGTGCGAGCCAACCAAACATTTGGAGGGCAGCCCCTGTAGTATTAACTGCCTCTATATGTGATACGTTACTCATATTAATTGCGGTGCAGGGTGTCTCCCTTGTACTCCTTACTTTTTCTTGGCTAACTAACACGTTATATATAATTGGATTTTTCTTCCTCCTATATATGGGCTTTGTTATTTGGAGAAGTAACCCTTCCAACGATATAAAACAAGAAAACATCATGCCATTAAAAAAGCAAATCCTTTTCGCTTCATCGGTTTCACTATTAAATCCACATGCAATTTTAGATACAATCGGTGTAATTGGAACAAATTCTATTCAATACATAGGAAGTGAAAAATGGGCTTTCACACTTACAACTATTATCGTTTCTTGGATTTGGTTTATAAGCTTAGCTTTAGCGGGGAAATTTCTAAAAAGAATAGACTCAACTGGAAAGACAATCGTATTATTAAATAAATTTTCTGGTCTCATCATATGGGGTGTCGCGCTTTATATGTTAAAACAAGTCATTTATTCTTAATGCACGAAAGAGAATTGCATGTTACTTAATACATCATGCAATTCTCTTACAAATTATGAAGTAGGTTCCGATCTCTGTTTTACCGTCTTTGCATCTTTTGCTGGTTTAATCCAAATGATTGCTATAACAGCACCAATACCAGCGAATATACTTGTTAAATAAAACACTTCATGGTCAGTGCCTTTCATGAAAAAAGAATATAGAGGTGGCCCAGCTGCTACACCGATAAATCGCATGGAACTATAAAATGACGTAACCGTTCCCCTTTGCTCCTTTTCAATTCCTTGTGTAATTAGGGCGTCTAAACATGGGAGTGCCATACCAATTCCTAACCCCATAATAACGAGACAAAGAAGTAGTAAATAGATCCCTTTTATAAATAAAGGAATGATGACTGCTGCAGCTGCCAATAAAAAGCCAATATAAATACACTTCTTCATAACAGTTTGATTATCTCCAATTTTTTTACCAGCCATATATGAACTAAGTGACAGTACAAGTAACGGAATAGCAAGCACACAACCTTTCCATATACCATGAATGTCATACTTTGATTCCAGTATAGTCGACAAATAAAAGAGAATTCCGAATAAAATAAGCATAATAATTGCACCCAATACAAAAATGGCAATTAACCATCTTCCCTTTTCTCGAAACGTAGAGATAATTGATTGAATAAACTCTTTAAGTGGTGGTACTTCGCCTTCTTGTTTCTTTGCCTTTACAAGAACAAGCAATAAAACGATTGATACTACGCATAAAACTGGAATCGCCCAAAATGGTAAGAACCATACAATGGCTGCAAGAGCAGATCCTAAAATAGGGCTCAGTACTTTTCCAAATGTATTCGATGTTTCAATGATTCCTAAACCAGTACTAACTTGTTTTTCATCCTTGTATAAATCACCAACACACGGTATAACAACTGGCATTGCACCAGCAGCACCAATACCTTGAATCGCTCTACCTATCAATATCCAAGTGTAGGGATTATCAACTTTCCAAGATACCCAACCAGTTATCGCTCCTCCTATAGCCGCAATCAGCAAACTCGGAACCATTACCATCTTTCGGCCCCATCTATCTGATAAATAACCAGCAATCGGTATAAGTAAAATAGCTACGATAGAGTAAATTGTAATAATCATGGATACTTGAAACGATGAAATATGTAATTTCTTTTCGATAGTCGGTAGGATTGGAATGAGCATTGAATTCCCTAATGTCATAACAAGTGGAACTGATGCAAGCGCAATTAAACAACAGTTTTCTTTTTTTAACATGTTGACTTCGGAACCTTTCATCATATATTTCTTACCATATAATAGCCCTGCTGGAACGTAATTTTTCATTCCACCAGGGCTATTACATCTTTACTATTTCCCATTCACAACAAAAGAAATTGGGGAAAATATAGTATTATTTCTATTCTTTGAATCCAGTTCGGAATATATCCATACCAATTAATTGAAAAAAAAAGAAAGGAAGAATCCTTCCTTTCTCCTATAACCTTCTACAATTAGCGAGTATATCCGCCACCAAGTTGTTGTTCTGCCATCGCTACTAGGCGTTTTGTAATTTCACCGCCTACAGAACCGTTTGCACGTGAAGAAGTATCAGCGCCAAGTTGTACACCAAACTCTTGTGCGATTTCATATTTCATTTGATCTAAAGCCGCTTGTGCTCCATGTGATGCTAATTGATTAGAATTACGATTTCTAGCCATTACCAATCACCTCCTTATTTATATATAAATTGTGTTAAATTTTAATTTAAATACATGGTAATTTTTGGTTATTTATATTTTTAAAAAAGAGTCTCTACAATGAGAGACTCTTACATCATTTCATATTAAGAAGTTACTACTTCTAAATTTCTATTCCTTAATACTTTCATTTCTTCTTTTAATATATCTTTTGCATTATGTCCAAACCATTCGAGTGAAGCAAAATGGTCAGTATCTCTCACTACCTGAATAATCTCATCATAATTTACGATACCTTCAAATAACGGAACCATACCAATTCGGCTTCCCGCTGCCGCATATACATTATTGGGCTCAAATACATGCAAATAATCTGCTGACGATATATTCTTAAAATGATAATGTTGTATCCACGGCCTTAGTCGATGGAAACTGTCTATTGGATTTGCACCAGACTCCCATATATGAAGAAAATCAAGGTTTATTTTCAAATTCGGATGATTTACTTCCTCTAATAATTCCAAAGTAGAAGGCAACGTATCCGTTAATGTATTTGGATGTGTTTCTAAAAGTACATACATATTATGCTTAGCAAACAAATCACAAATGTTGCGAATTCGCTTTACGTACTCTTTCCTTTCCTGTTCCGAGAAATCTTCGCTTCCTTTTTGTCCAGCAAACGTACGAATTTTGTTCGTTTTAAACCAGTTAGCTAGTATTGCAAGTTGTTCACATTTCTCTATCGTTTTTTCAAAATCTGCCGATAATGATATGTCTAAATAATCACTGATCATCGTAATTTCCAAGTTTTTATCCTTTAAGCAATTCAATTCTCGTTCTGTCGTTTCATACTCTTGTATATACAAATTTTGTGCATGAGTCCCCCACAATTCAATTCCTTCAAAACCGTTTTCATATGCAAATTGAACAATATCAGTAAATGAAATTAATTGATGACGAAAGGAAATAGTACATAACGAATATCTCATAGGTTTGAACTCCCTTATTTTAAATTCAGCTAGCTTTTTAATACGCTAAGACAGACTGGTTTGTTTTCATTTCTTTCCATAACAAAAACTGTCTCTCTAATTCAGCCTTAATTTGCAGTTCAATTGCATTCATTTCATCCATTTTTTCAACAATTGATACTAACATACCTTTATTATTCGTCATTGCCATTTTGATTGCACGATACTGTACATTTGTAAATCCTTGTACAATATCTTCTACCCGATCACACCAATAATCAAATTCTTGCTCCGAATATTGCAACGTTTCACGGAAGTATGCAAAGGCATGTTCATAACTATATTTACGAATTGCAAGTACTGGTATTTGCTTCACTGCCGCTACAAGACCCGGAAGCGAATAACCTTCTTCTTCATTTGCCATTTTTACAATTATATTTTTCAATTCCATAGTCAGTTCATTGTCGTTTCTTTTGAAAGTTTCCAGGAAATAACTTGCTACCATTTCTAGCGTTGGCTCCTGAATTCCTTCTACATCAATGAAATAACCTCCACCAAATGGGTTATCTTGAACAGAGTGAAGCACTTTTTCTCTTTCCATATTCCCTTCCCAGCGAAAATCAGGATCTAGCATGAACCACTCTTCTTCTTTCTCTGTCTCTGATATCATTAAATAATGTGGAAACGGTTTTTGATGAAATTTATTTTCCCTCTCTGGTAGTAGAGACATATCAACCATTACAATGACATAACGATTTTCCGGCTTATTTTCTACTAATTCTAAAAATATTTCTACATTGCTATTTTTATCTTTTGCATGATCGTACCATTCGTTCACTTTCATACCATACAATTTTTCATACCATAGTAAGTAATTATCATGGTTAATGTTTTCAGAGTGATATGAAATAATTCCGCCTTCTGTAATATCAAAATCTCCATCCCATAGTCCAAAATAAAATGGACGAAAATCAATATCGCTACGCCTTTTTATAATTTCACAAAAACAACTCACTAAACAGTGCACTTTAATTGAAGTCATACTCTCATCCACTTTCCTAAAGGTTAGTTATTCACATTTACTTCCTGTAGCGGCTGTAACTCCTCCATAAAATCAAGCAAAGATCCTACAGTAAGAAATGCCTTTGGATCTACCTCATCCTCTGGAACGCATAGTTTTAAATCTATTTCTATGTAAACTATGAGTTGTAACATCATTACCGAATCTATATATAAATCTTGGTTTAAACGCATCGTTTCTTCTAAATGCGTTACATTTTTCAGTTCCATTTTTTCTGTCATAATTTTCAACACTTCATTTTTTAATGTTTCACGTCTCATGCTGTAACCTCTCCCATCTCTAGTAACTTTCTACTTACTTTTCCAGTTTTATTTTTCGGAATTTCAGTTACACTTTCAATTTCATGTGGAACTTTATAAGAAGGTAAGTGCTGCATACACCATTCTCTTATTTGCACGGGATCAATATGTGAGATCACTTTCGCTTTAACAATTTCGCCTATGACAGGATGTTTCCCTCGATATACAATTGCCTCTTGAACACCTTCCAGTCGAAGCATCGTTTCTTCTACTTCTATAGGAAAGACTTTTAATCCTGAAACGTTAATTACATCATCCATACGCCCCATAAAATGAAGACCACGCTCAGTTTTATACCCTAAATCTTTCGTGAAAATTTCCTTATCGTTCATTTTCACTACGATTTCTTCGGGTATATTTTCATCTGAACCTATGCTTATACTCGTATGAGGTAGTGGATTTCCTAAATCTAAATGGCTTTTCATATCATGACATATACTAATACAACCTGCTTCAGAACAACCGTATTGTTGCATCATATATGTTGTCGTTTCTTTTAGTTTATAAAACAATGCTTCTGGCAAAGGCGCTCCAGACGTCATAATTTTATGGAATTGAAACGTTCCTACAGGAAAACTCCCCATAATATGGAGCATAAGTGGTACTGCATATATGATATGTTTTTCTGTATTGCGAACTACATTCAATGCGAATTTAGGATTTTTATTCGTAATGATGATAGGTTTGCTTCCCCTTGCAATTGCAGATAACGTACCACATATTAGTCCGTATGAATGTGAAACAGGAGCCATAACGATCGGCTCTTCATCTACTTCACAGTTTAAAGCTTCATTATAAGCAGTAATTTCTGTATCAACCTCCGTCCATGCTCTACGAATCAGTTTCGGTTCTCCCGTAGTTCCAGAACTATATTGCAATAAAGAAGGCTCTTCTAGTAAAGCGTTCACTACATCTAATTTCGTAAAATCGCCATATTCTCCATATAAAATTCCTATACAATTTGCACGCTTTGCCATTTCAATGGCCGTTTCTTTTGGCGTATCTTCATGTATAAGTATTACTGATGATTTCTTTTCTTTTAAGAAAAACACAAGCGTAATAATATCGAATGGATCTTTCAGACAAAGAGCAAATCTATTTCCCTTTGCTTCTTGAAATTGTTCCATTTCCTCATAAACTTGTAATCTCAAATCAAAATCACTTTTGCTATACTCTTGTTTATTAACGATTAGCATAATTTCCCCCTGTAGCAACTGATTTTTGTTTGTTAAGTTGTCTTGCTCTATACAATGGATTTGGAACTTCATGAACAAGCGATTCCACATCCATATATAATCGACGCTTCGTTAATTGCTCAGCATAGAATGTAGGAGTGTATAGTTGAATACTTTCAAATCTATCTTTCAAGTGTGGATATTTTCTAAAATGATTTTCGATTTCTTCGACTACCATCATCCAAAAACGTTCTTCTTTCCATTCATATTCATCCGCAAGTACGAAAGCTAATTCTCCTACATTAAATAAGAACAGTGCATCTAGTACCATCTCTTGCAAACATTCGATGCAATCCATTTCAAAGAAATCATTCATTTTTCCATTCGCATATGTTTTATGCATTTTAGTAAAGTCCGGACATTTATTCATTTCTTTTAAGAATGGACGATAAAACTCAAGTCCTTCATGGAAATCTTTTAATGCAATACGGACAGGTAGCCCTTCTTTATGAACTAAAATCATATTTTGTCCGTGTGATTCTAACGCGATCCCATGCTCTACAACAAGATGTATAACTGGAATAATCGCTTTTTGAATAAGTAATTGTAGCCAATTTTCTATCCCATATTTGTTTAGCCATGCATCAATAACTGGTATCCCATCTTTCTCTTTTGCATATAAACCGTTAAAGGGAACAGCATCCTCTTGCTCATCAAAATATTTATGAACGCTTTCACGCCAAATGCATCCTAATGAACCATATGCAGCTTTCTTATTCGTATCATACGTTACACTCGAAAATTCCTTTAACAAAATTACACGTGATCCATCCCTTAAATAAGAATCTTGACTTACGACATCACTTAACCAATTCGATATAGCTGGTGCACTCACAACTGAATACGGTTTCAGCGTACGGAGTGTTGAAGTGTTAAGTATGTTCAGCGATAACTTTACATACGGTCTCTTTGGATTCGTAACATTTCTTAATGTTCTCATTGACTGTTGCGCGCAATAATCGTCCTCTGATTTTCCTAAATAAATAATATATTTATCCTGTATATGATCAGCATAATTTGGAATGATGAAATTCTCCCACTGCCAAGGATGAACCGGTATAAACACGTACTGTTTTGGATCACATCCCGCGCTGTGAATTCGTTCCATATACGCTTCTAATTTATGCTCGCCTATCTCACCTTTTAAAATATTGTCATAAATCACTTCATTTTCATAACCTACAGTCGCATACTTCTTATGTGCTGCAATCCATATGAGTTTTATCGGCCTAATAAATTCATATCCATATTGAAAATTGTCACGATATTGAAATCCAATGCGTGCTTTATAGCTAGGATGATATGGATGACCGTCTATTAAAAGGCTTTCAAAGTCATCGTACGACTTTTGAGTATATTTCACCTTATTATGTCTTTCATATTGTGCAATTGTGTCTTTAAATATCGTTTGTTCTAATTCATGAATAAACGAATCTAATTTCGTTCGTTCTACGTTAACA
This sequence comes from Bacillus cereus group sp. RP37, assembly GCF_040459695.1. Taxonomy (NCBI): domain Bacteria; kingdom Bacillati; phylum Bacillota; class Bacilli; order Caryophanales; family Bacillaceae; genus Bacillus; species Bacillus cereus group sp. RP37. The sequence goes on from NZ_JARVHP010000001.1 coordinate 3,478,977, forward strand.
ACTCGAAAAATTTCTTCCAAAAATTGTGAGACTGATTTTATTTCTTGTTGTTCCTCTTGAACTCTTATTACTAATGAATCTATAGCGATACGTCCAAATGTCATTCGTTCTCTTCCATAGCATTCGTACGTGACACTTTTGTTGTCTTCATCAAGTCCTTGTATAAGAAAAAAAATTTGTTCTTCGTTTTCTATACGAACTGGCCTAACGATCCCCTCATAAATTAACGACTCTACTACTTGTCGTAACACTCTTCTTCGCACTGAAATGTAATCTTCTGATTCAAGCGCTTTCAATATTTTCGTATGATACATGTCCACTCTCATAACCCCCTCCACCTCATGAAAAATACCATTATTTGTATTACGTGAAATTTTAACGCTACTTATGAACGAACAGCCACTTCTCTAACGAGTGGATTCTGTACCTGTACGTAAATTGCTTGTTCTAAAGGGTTACTTAACTCGTCGACATCGAAAAATCTCGTTAATAAATTTGCTTTACATGCCAACTTATCCTCTTCCAACAATTCTCTTAAAAAGGTAGAAGGTTCACGATTATAAGGAAGGAATGATTCAAGTACAGATCGTAATTCCGAGAGAAGAATTTCCTCTTTAATTAATCCAACTGTACCAAATCCGTTAATGAGTCCAAACATATGGTTGAAAATTAAGTAGTAACGCAATCTTTCATCTACAATATAGTCGTCATATAAATTCCCAGTACGTTCTCCAATACCAGCTAACTCATTATTAAGCATCTCTTTCATTGAATTACAGAAATAAAACCCTTGATTATCACGGAAATAATATTTTACTGGGTAACCGTCCTTTAGCTGAACAACACTATTTTGCTGGTGAGCTTCTAATGCAACACCATAACGTAAGTACATCCATACCATCGGCTTTAAAGAAATATTCATATATCGTCTAAACCACTCTAAACTTACTTCTTCGCAGCTTCTATTTTCTATAGCTGCTAGTTTATGAATAATATTCGATAAACGAGTACGTTCTCCAGGTATAGCGTCTTGAACTAGTCCAGCAATTAATGTAGCATCATTTGCATGTTCGCTATAAAAAGGATTCTCTCGTATAATCACTTCAAATCCGGATTCTTCTGCTCCGTAATTTAATGTAATAAATGCTGGATCACAAATAAAATCAAAACCTGGAAACTTTTCTAACACTTCACCAATTGCTGTATTTAGCATGTTCTTTCCTTCAATACCACTCTCTAATTCCCTCAATTTATTAATGCGCATTGAATTTGTTACTTTTACTGGAAATGAAAACTTAAGCATATATTTTGAGTGAGGATGATATAACGTCCTAAGTGATGATGTTGCCATATAATACTTACCGGCAGGACCAATATATTCAAGTACGCCTTGATCTATCCAATCCTTTACGTAAGATTGGTGTAATAGCCATTCTGCCTGAAGCGGATGAATTGGGATTAATGAATATTCATCTTCATTACAATACTTCGCTATAAATTCCTTACTAATCAACTCATCACTACGCAACTCTTCTTTTAGAATTACTGTTGTAGAATCTAATAATAATGATTTTTCATTTACTATATTTTTATGTGCCCTAAAATAATGAAGCTGACATTCACCTTTTAATTCTGGAGAATACATTGCACTTTTCCATTCCAATATACCTTGTCTACTCTTTGGGGTTGGATGCGTTAAATGTCCAAATAATAAAGATTGCTCCGCCTCTATAAAGGATGTATGGAAACCGTATAATGCAGATGTATCTTCTATTCTCTCTTTTGTAAATTCTTCAATATTTTTACAACTGCAGATAACTCGAAGCATAAGTTCAGCAGGGTTTGTACCATCTCCATAGTTCATAGACATTTCTTTTATTAAAAACGTAATAACAGTAACGTAATCTGCTTTTATAACATTCTTATTTTCTCCCATTTGATAGTAAAATTGTTCTCCAAACAAATGACGATCTGTCGGTGATTTATATATAACCTCTCCGTACAAAGTAATGTTTTGTGCCAATAGCCGACAACATAAATATGTGGGGACTGTATCTCTATTCAACGTATTACTGAAGATACTTTCCATTCTTTCATCCTCTGTAATCCATTCTCCACTCCCTGTTTCTCTTAAATAACAGTTTAAAAAGCTTTGTAATGTTGCATGTTCTGCGATTTGTTTCGCATGCTGCATGTTGGTCCTCCTCTTTATATTAAAGCTATCGAAATTTTATATAATAACCGATAATTGAATGTCGTTATCAATTATGATTCTAATTGATAACGATATTCAATTCAATAGTATATTTCAGAATTTTTTTATCTGATTTAATTTTTCTTTTTTTCTATCTTTTCTTTAATCTAGTTAAAAATACACTAAAAAATATTCTTGCTTTCAAACTAATTACCTACTATTTTTTATAAATCCATCAAAAAATGGAGAAAGGTATACCTTATTTGGTATACCTTTCTCCACTTTTTATTTACATAATATTATTATTTATACTAAGCTATATAACTGTCTGTATAACAAATTCAACTCTCTCCAGCAATAAGCTGTCTCTTCTACCTGTACTCTCTCTAAAAATTTTGTATCAATTTTTTCAGGATTAAATTTTTCATAAAACTTTTTAGAAGGATTATTCGTAACAACCCAAACTAAAAGTGATTGCATATCATTGTTTATACATTCCGATAATAAAGCTTGAAATAACTGTTGTCCTATTTTCATTCCTTGATACGACTGTAAAAGGTAGATCGCATATAATTCCCCATCACAATTATATGCACCGCTTCTTTCAACTCCCCCGTCAATGAATCCGATTATTATACCATCTAACGTCTCTGCTACAAATCTATATTGGGATTTATCTTCTTGTTGAAAAATGTTTTCCCATTGTTTTTCTCGTTGCTCATATGTTATATTTTCTAAAAATTCGTCAGCAAATATCCCTTTATACGTTGTTTTCCAGCTATCAACATGTACCTTTGCTATACCTGGTATATCATCTTTTATCGCCCTTCTAATATGGATTCCCATCATTTCTCCCCCTCGTTACTCATCATTATATCAATTCATTCCCTTAAAAATCCAAATAAAAAAAGAGTGCATTCACCTCACTCTTTTTTTCACAATTATCTACTTTCCACTTCAACTGAAACAACACGATCAATCTCTTTTAGTGAACTATATAACTCCGTCGTATACAAATTTTCCGGAGCTAAAATAACCATCTCCAGTTGCTGAAATGCTCCATTATCAATATCTTTAATTTTTACCCGTTTCACATGCATACCTAAATTTTTAATTTGCTTAAATATACCATCTAACTCATGATGCTCTTTTACTGTAATTTTTATAGATAAATCCTTTTGTCTTAATGAATACGGACCTGCAATTTTCACAAGTTGCGGAAGTACGTTAATCGCTAAAATAATTAAAATCATAGCAACCGTCGCTTGTAAATAAAAGCCCGCCCCAATTGCTATACCTAAAGCTGAAGCTGCCCACACCATAGAAGCTGTCGTTAATCCAGAAATAACGTCATTACTTCTTCGTAAAATAACACCTGCCCCAAGAAAACCAATCCCGCTCACAATTTGAGCAGCTAGACGCATTGGATCCATATTTGTATGCCCTGGAACAGAATATACATGTACTGATTCAATTGAAACCATCGTAATTAAACAACTTGCTACAGAAATAACCATACTTGTTTTCACACCAAGTGGTTTATTCTTTAGCTGCCTATCTATCCCGATGAATAATCCTAAAAAGAGTGCTAAACCTAATTTGAGTAAAAATTCATATGACATATTTCCATTCTCCTTACTTTACAATGTTTCCCTTAGAATAATTCACTATAACTCTTTTATGATATCAATTCCAGTCTTTTCTATTCATTTAACGTAAAAAACCGAAAAAACATTTATGACGATGTTTCTCCGGCTTTTTATTACGGTTAAGATTCTTCTTTATTTCTGATCTTTAATCTTAATCTCTGCATCTTTGTAGAATGCTAATTTACTGTCATTATACTCTTTTGTAAAATTGTTAAATTGCTCTTTTGATTTTTGTGTTCCCACAGTTAATTCATTAACAGCTTTAACTTTTTCACCAATCTCTTTTAATTTCGTTTCTTTTACTTTTAATTTTTCATACAGTTCTTTTTCAGTCGCTAACGCCTTCGTATAATTTTCATTCATCTTTTGGAATGCATCATAACGGTTTTTATACAACTCTTCTACTGCTTTCGCTTGTTTTTGTAACTTCTTATCTTCAAGCTTCTCTATATTTCCCTGAACAGATTTCGTTTCTTTATGAGCTTTTTCTAGCATTTCTTTCTCATTTTTCAATACTTTTTCACGGTCATCTACATTTGCAGTAGCTTGTTCTATTTTCTTCATAACAGCGTCATTATGATCTTTACCTTCTTGTAAAATTTGAGAATATAGTTCTTGACCTTCCTTCTCTAACTTCTCTAACTTCTTCGCTTCATCAACTAATGATTTTTCTTGTGTCGCCGCTGTTTCAAAAGCTGTATATAGACTTTCTTCTGGTTTTTCACCAAAACAACCTGTTAATAGTCCTACTGATAGTGCTCCGACTACTGCTACTTTTCCATACTTCAACGTTCATTCCTCCATTACATACGGTTATCATGCCAGAAATTCACTGGGAAGTGACTCTCTTCATGATAAGCTTCAAACTCATAACCCTTTTCTTTTAACCCTTTTAAAATTGCTGGCACAGCAGCAACTGATTGTGGGTGAATGTCGTGCATTAAAATGACTTCTTGTGGTTTTGTTGCATTTGTTAATACATTTTGAGCAATTTGTGCTGCAGCTGCATCAACTTGCATTTTGTTATATTTCCAATCTAAGGAATCAATTGTCCAATCCCATACTTTAAAACCGCCCTCTACCACTTTATTTCGAAGTCCTTCATTTAATCCAGGCATCGAACCGTATGGTGGACGTGTTAATTTAGGTGATTTTCCAATAATATTTGCGATTAAGCTTTGATCTTCTTTCATCTCATTTACATACTCACCATTTTTATATAGCTTTGCAAAATTATGTGTCATACTATGCATACCTACATAATGACCCTCTGCATTTTCACGTTTCACTAAATCCGGAAATTCTTTTACATTCGCTCCAATTAAAAAGAACGTCGCCTTCGCATCATGCTGTTTTAACATATTTAACAATTCAGCCGTATATTTCCCTGGGCCATCATCAAATGTAAGATAAGCAACTTTTCTTTCTTTTCCATTAAAACGACTTGGTGCCGTTTTATTCATTTCTACTTTCGGTTGTTCACTTGCAAGCTGTACTACGTTTTCTTGCTTTGCAACAGCCTTTGCTGGTGAAGTAATGGATTGAAACATGAAATACCCAATAGCTACTGCTGCAATCGCTATTAAAACGACTACTACTCGTTTAATTTTAAAAGCTTTTTCCATTCTATCGAATTCCTCTCCCTATTAATCTTATATATAAATCACCCAATATAATTATACATCTATTTATTTTATTACACTATATAAACAGACTTTATATGTATTATAATGGGAGTTTTATCAAAATGGTTGTACCTATTCCTTCTTTACTTATAATACCAAGTGTACCTCCATGAAGCTCTACCATTTTTTTAACGATAGCTAAACCAAGACCCGCACCTGTAATGTGGTTATTAATCTGGTAAAATGACTGTTCTATATATGGTAAATGCTCTTTAGCAATTCCAATCCCTTCGTCTTTCACCTTTATCACTGCTTGTCCTTCATTTTTGGTCGCTTCAATATATACTGTACCATTTTTATGTGAATATTTAATTGCATTTTGAACAATATTCAAGAAAATTTGCTTTAGCCTATTTCGATCTCCTATCAATTCAATTCGTTCTATAGTTTTAATAAATTGCATTTGCTTCTCTTCAGCGTTAGGAGTTAATTGCCAAATCGTCTCCTCTAGTATATCGTATAATTGCACCTTTTGTTTATATAAATTAAAATGATTTGATTGTAATCTTGAAAAATCTAGCAATTCTTCTACTAAGTGAATCAATCGGTCTGTCTCACCTGAAATAATTCCCATGCCTTGCTTTATCTCTTCTTCCGTTAAATGATCTACCGTTTTTAACGTCTCACTCCAACCTTTAATGCCTGTTAAAGGCGTTCGTATTTCATGAGAAATAGAAGCAATAAATTCATTTTTCATCTGTTCCGCTTTTTCTATTTTATCAGACATATGATTTAAACTGTGTGCTAACTCCCCTAATTCACCAGGATAATCCTCTTTAATTTTCTCCTTTAATATGCCTTCTGCAATTTGTGAAGAAGCATGAATAATAGATTCGATAGGTTTCACAAACGAATTTGCTAATCGTCTACTGATTAAGAATACAATTCCTGAAATAACAATACCTACAGAAATAGTAAACATAATAATTTCAATAATCTTAGCATTTACATGCGTTAATACAGTCGTATATTTTAAAACACCTATAGTTTGCCCTTGATGGATAAGTGGACTAATCACTTCCAATTGTTTCACATTGTCTTTCGTAGTAGTGACTTGATGATACATTTCTCCTTCTAGTAACGAATACGGAATAACTACTTTATCTTCTATCTTTTGTCCACTTGAAGATTGTATAACCGAACCATGCCGATCGATTAATTGCAATTCCGTTCCTTCTAATTCAAAACTACTAATGATGTCACCACTATATTCTTGCAAACGAATAAAGTATAACGAATTGTATTCAGAGAAAAATCGTGTACTCGTCTTCGCATGAGATTCTATATATTGTACAATGCCATTGTAATAATATCGATAAATAGAAACTGAAAATACTACTTCAAATAATACAAGCATAAGTATAATGACCGTCATAAAATATAAAGTCACTTTTCTTTTCATCTTATACTTTCCTTCCACACATATCCTTTTCCCCACACAGTAAGAATAAATTCAGGTTCTGATGGATTACATTCTATCTTTTGACGTAACCGCCTCATATTTACATCTACTACTTTTGTCTCACCTACATAATTCGTTCCCCAAATCATATTTAAAATCTCATCACGTGAAACCGGCTTTGAAGCCTGATTCATTAAATACTGTAATATCATATACTCTGTAGGGGTTAAATCAACTAATTTTCCACTTTTATATAATCTTTCTTCTATTATATTTAACGAAAACGGGCCAGATGTGATAGTATGTGCTTTTTCATCATGTACTTCTATTCTTCTTAATAACGATTGTATACGTGCAGTTAATTCCACTGGACTAAACGGCTTTGCTATATAATCATCTGCACCAATTCCTAGTCCTTGCACCTTATCTTCATTTTGTACGCGTGCGGTTAACATAATAATACCTATTTTTTTATTTTCTTCCCGGATTGCTTTACAAACTTGAAAACCATCAATGCCCGGTAACATTACGTCAAGCAGTGCTACATCTACAGAATGTTCACGTAAAATCTGTAACGCCTCTTCTCCAGTACTAGCTTCTAACACATAAAATCCAGCACGTTTCAAATTTAAGACGATAAAACTACGAATAGGCATTTCATCTTCTAAAACTAAAATTGTTGGCATCATTTCCACCTCCCTACTCTTGTTGATAATCCGCTAGCGGCTTTACATATTTTTTCACTTTTTCAAATTGCGGTTGTTTCGGTACAGCGTATACGTGAGAAGCTGTTTTAACTGCTGCATCGTATCCTTTTATTTTGAACCATTCTTTTCGCTTAAATATATGAACTTCAAGCCATAGTTCATTTGTACTTGTCTCCAAAAACTTTTGAGAATTTAATTCCTTTTGCTCATCTGGTATCGTAATTTTTCCTATTAACTCTTTAGGAATTTTCACATAATACCCTTTTTCTATATCGATATATCTTTCTTCAATTGGTTTAATTCCAGATTCACTCCACTGTATGTAACGTTCAAAAAGCAAACTATCACCATGTGGTTTATCCTCCCAACCTTTTGGACGTACAGTACGAACAAATTCAATAATGCCGTCTTCATTAACATCTTTACTTTCTACAACATATTCATTGAACAAATCTTCTTTCCCATCTATAGGTAATACCTCATAATGATCCTCATCAAATTTTGCTACATACGTTATACCTGAATGAGCCCCAGTTCCCGCATCAATTACAATCGCCTTTAATGACTTAGAAATACGTCCCATTTGTATTCTTTGAATGCTATTTATAAATGGATCGAATGACACTTCAGATAAAGTCTTAAATTGTTCAATGAACTCAACTGTCAACTTCTCATCTTTTTCGTACGTAACAAGACTTAAATCTTTCAATCCATTTTTATTTAGATCCTCTATGAATAACTTCGTATAATTTCGATTATATATTTCCTTCATATCGTCATTTTCTTCTGAAAAAACATACATAACATGTTCTAACGATTCACGATCTAGAGAGATTCCTATTAACAACTCTCGCTTCCCGTTCCCTGTAAAATCACCGACTTCAACGATATCTACATCTCCACCATCAAATCTATGTGTGGACTTTTCTTTCCAACTATTCAAGTTTTTTTCGTATACAGCTAAATATACGCTGTGATCTTCATTCGGCAATTTATAAAATATGATGGCTTCTTTCTTATTATCTTGTTTAAAATCCATTGACCAAATCATCTGTTTATCTTTATTAGACATTGGAGTAAGCAATCGATAATTAACAGGCAAATCTTTATCAATTTGCTCTTTTAGTTCATTAATCCATTTTTCATTGGCAGGAGCTTCCATTAAATTTGTTGGAGCTTCAGACATTTTACATCCAGTCAACATAAAAATGATTCCCATAATGCCTATCCATTTCTGCATATGATATCTTTCCTTATTACAGATTTTAATTATTTCTTTTTACTTTTTGCTTCTCCAATATTCTCATACATATGAGTATAATTTTTCTAAAATAAAAAATCGTTACAGAAAAGTTACAAATCCATTCCGGTCAACTATCCCCACTGAGATGAAACGTTTCAGTGGGGGCTTGAGTTAGAACGCTAGGTCTTTTCGTCTATCGCTAGACAGTTGACGCTCTAGCATTCATGCCACCTTACGGTAACACCCCAAGTATGTTTTTGGTTGGTACTGGCAACAAACTATTGTTTTCCCACTTGCACCACCCTTTCGAAAAAGAGCAATTCTTCCTTATGGAAGAAGCCACCACTCAGATGAATCCGGCGTGTGCTACAAGCCCCGACAAGTCGAGTACACATGGATGGTTGACGCACCCACTAAGCTATGCTCGAAGCAACAGCCTTACGTTTTTGCACTTCTAATAGAATCGGCGTTTTTACTTTAAGAGTTTCATCCAATTGTACCACTCTTGATTTTTGCAATGTATTCAACGCACCATTCATATCAGCGTGGATACATGTTCCTGCTTTACTTTGGTACAGACCACGAGTGATTCGTTTGCCACTAAAGCGATAATGCGCCCTATCTTCCTTAGACCAAACTGGAACCGGATCTTTGTCTAGGAAACTGGCTTTTGAAGTATAGCTTTCTTCTTGTTTCAAAAATCGGATGCCTTCTTTTACACATTTATTCTCAATTGCTGCAAGCAGTTTATGAAATGGGATTTGAACAAATGTTTGATTATTCTTTTTTCCCATATCAGATTTTTGTTTCCAACGAGCGTTATATCCTACGACAACCGTATCTATACCCAATGCTTTCACTTTTTTGAACAACAGACCTACAGTTTGTGAAATGTAACCGTTTATTTGCCTTTCCCGTTTATGCCAAAGTGCAGCCATTTTATTCGTTACAATACGTTTTGAAATTCCATTGTCCACATTTTTCTGTTGTAGATTACGTATCATTTTGTTGAAGTAATGGTTAATGGATTTTAGTTTTTTTCCATCAATTAAGAATGTATCACCTGTATTTGTCACGCAACTTACTAATCTGTCTACACCTAAATCGCAACTCAAAGCGTTACTCGTAGTCGTGGATTGTTTCTTCATTTGAGAAACGTGCATTTCATATGTGTAATGCACCTCAAAGAACCGACCTTTTTGCTTCGGTACAATCTCAATGTAGGAGATTTTTTTATTTCTTACATTTTTAGGCATACGTATTTTAATGGAACCGAATTTTTTTCTGAATGCAACATTCATCGGAATTATCCAATACCCGTTATTATCCACTTTTGGAACTTGATAGATTTCAATAATTCGTTTGTCAGTTGAACGAGAATAATTCGGAAACTTAGGACGTCCTGTGAACTTCTCAGGATTTCCCTTCCACTTTTCCAACGCTTTAAAAAAGCTCTTTACTTCTGCATATAAGGCTCTACGAATTGCTTGAACAGAGTTTGATTGCATGCCCCAGTAATTCATATCGGCTTGCATAGCAGTGTCCACTTCTTTTACAGTAGCCGTTTTATTATTATTCAAATAACTTTGTTTAATCGTGTACAACCCAACATTTCGCAATGCTTTTGAACTATGTGACATGCGTTGCAGTAAGCGGAATTCTTTTGCAGTCAGGCAAGCTCGTCCGATATTTTGTTTCTGCGTGAAACGTTGCATAGTTTCTCTTTTCTTTTGTTTACGTAATACTTTCACTGCTTTCTTTCTAGCCATTGTTTTCACCACCTTTCTTAGAGAGTTCATTAAAATTATTTTTCACTCAAGTAACCAAATGATGATTATTATCCAATTTCGTTGTCTTACAATATATACCCTCCTTATATACGACAGATTATATCGTAAGACAAAAGAAACAAACATTCGCCCTGAAAAATTGTTATGAACGAAACAAAAGAGTTCAACCTACCTTTTGACGGCAATTCATCTCCACCTGAATTGTTGGGTTTCACCCGTAACACAAATCAGATGGAGTCTTCTTTCCAAAAGGGATAAAAAAAGATTGGCAAAGGCCAATCTTTTTTTTATTATTCATTTCGAACTGGTTTTGGTGTTACACCTAAATGCTCATTTAATTTTTTTGAAATATCTTTTACATTTTTTTCGTTTGGAATGTAATAATAAATACCTCCGATACGTTTATCCGTACCTTCTATTTGCATTTTTTCCATTTCTAAATTAGATCCTGCCATATTTTTTGTAATCGCAAGCATATCATCGAAAGTTAAGTTCGTTTTCATATTTTTATCAACCGCATCAAGTAAAGAACCCATTTTGCTAATTGATTGGACAGACATCGCTTTTTTTGCAATTGCTTCTATTACAAGTTGTTGTCTTTGTCCACGCATTGCGTCACTATCAATTTTACGCGTTCTTGCAAGTGCAAGTGCTTGTTCTCCATTTAAATGTTGGAAGCCTTTTTCTAAATGAATCATACCCGCTTGGTCTTTACTATCTTGTTCTGTGAAAGTAACTGGTACATCAATATCAATACCACCAAGTGAATCGACAATTTGTACGAATGATTCAAAGTTAAACTTCACATAATAATCAACAGGAACATTTAAGAACCTTTCCACCGTATCTCGTGTACTTTCAACACCACCAAATACGTGTGCATGTGTAATTTTATCTAATTTCTTTCTAGATGGAATATAAACACGTGAATCACGCGGAATACTTACTAATTTAACTGATTTATCATCTTTATTAATTGTTGCTAATAAAAGTGCATCTGTTCGAACGGCTTCACCATATTGACTTTTTCGCATTTCACTACCGTCTACACCCATAATTAAAATAGAGATGTTATCTTTTAAAGGTTCAACTTCTTTATCACGCTTCGATGACTTATCAATTTGTGCATATGCATCACTTACCACTGCTTTTGCTTTATTATATATTAACGACCCATATCCTACTCCTCCAAAAACAAGTAAGAAAAATGGAATTATAATGAACCATTTTATTGATTTTCTTTTAGAACGTTTTTTACTACTTCTCGTATTTTGTTCTAATTCAGAGCTCATATCCATTCGCCTCTCTTTCACTTTCCCTAGTATAATGTATGTCTAGTAATCTTCATATTGAATTTCCTTTCAATTACCTTACAATTTTGTAAGGTTACTTCATAAATCCAACATATATCCCATTTCACATTATACTCTCGTGCTTATTTTTGGCAAGTCACTATTTTCCAACTTCAAATATTTAACACTTCGCAATATCTGAAATTAAAGATTTATAAATTCATTCATTTCGAATCGTTCGATTTCCACCTAAAAAAATCAGCAAGAATAAAGAGCAAAATTAGTAATGCAATAATAAATTTCATATTATTATTTCTCAAGCGGTGTATACATTGTTTTCTTCCCATCATTATAAATGAAAGCGGATTTTGCTTTTAGTTTCGTCTTATCTATTTCTATCTCTTCATTTGAGAAATTCACAATAATTTTAATATCTTTTCCATATGAAGCAGATTGGACTAATTTATCTTCTGACAAATATGCAAAGTTCGTCATTTCTTCTTTTACTGCCTTTGCATGAACTTCATTCCAAACTTTCAGATGCTGTGTAATTTCTTGTTTATGCTTATTCCATTCTACTTCATCTAAATGGTACAACGGAGGAACGTTATACAACAATTCGTATAACATACGGTTTCCAACCTCATCTTTTACTTTCAAACTTCCCCATTCCCAGTGGTGCGTTGTAATTACAGCATCATTGTATACTAATTTATATAATGGTACTGAATATACAGGATTTAAATATACTTGTTTATACTCTTCTTTTAACGGTACTTGTTTCGCATATTTTTCTGGAACATTTTGATTCGGCGACCAATATCCACCCACATAATACGGACTGGTTTTGTTTTTCCTCATATCTTCATCGTCCCATTTAATAACTGGCGTTTCAATGCCGTGAGCAAATGCAATCGTGCTACTTGCAAAATCATTTCCTCCTTCAGAACCAACTACCATACCTTTTTCTTGCGCAATATAATCCATTCGTTGTAACCTTGCTTTTAAATCTTGTTCTTGTGTCGTTATATGTTTGGCCGAATAGTCATCATAAATTTCACCTGTTGCATCACAATCAATAAACCATGAATTGTATTTAGGTCCATTTTGTAATATATCGTTCATTCGTTCTTTTACACTAGGAAGAGATAAAATTGGATTTAATTTTCGCCCTCTACCTAAAAACCCTTGCACCTTTTCTCCATTTTTCTTCGTCACAGTTGCCTCTTCATATAACGATGGATCAGTAAAAGAAGCTGTATTCCAATTTTTATCAGCTTTTTCGTGAATAGAATGGTAAGAATCATACGGACCAACTAAATATCCCATTTTCTTAGCTTCTGTCACGAAATCAGGCTGCATATACCCTTGCTCCCAGTTCGGCAATCCAATCCATGCATTGTCTATTCCTGCCGCTTTCATTTCCTTTATAATATCCGTTCCATCTGCCTTACCCCATTTACTTACTTCTTCAACCGCATCACCGAGCACTGACTTTAATACATGCTTATTTAAGTTATATAACTCCATCTTTGATAAATGATCTACACCTTTGTTTAATAACTCACTAGCCTTCTGATCAACTTTCGGGAAAATATCTTCTTTATACAACTCCTTCATTGATAATACTTCATTTACATAACGCAAAATAACATTTTTTTGGTACTTATCAATGAAATCTTGTTTACTTACTTGATCAAATACAATCAGTTCTCCAGACTCCGAACTATTCTTTTGAATAAGCTCTTTTATATGACTAAACACAGGACTATTTATTTGCTCTCTTATCTTCGGCCAATTTACATTACTTTCTGATAAGCCATTTTGATTCCAAAAATAAAAATGAGCTGCGCCGTAAAGCTTTTCTATCTCTTTATTTTTTCTAGCCTTTTCTTGTAATGTTTTAAATTCACCTTTTCGAGCGATATTGTCTTTATATAGTTTAGCAATACTTACTACATCATTATTTGTCACATATACTTGAAATCCATATGTTTTATTTTTATTTATACGCGGGAATTCATGTATAAACTCAAATCCTATTTTCGGATCCGAATGAAATTTCAATTCATTATTAAATATATTGTTCGCAATATATACAATCGAATATTTCGAACCATTTAACGCGAAAAATTTCATAGAAAATGATTCAGCAAATGAATATGCATCATCCTTTAAAAACTTCTTCCATTTTTCATCATTACTCGGAATTTGCTTCCCTTCCCATAACGGAAGTGTATAATTTTCAGCTTGTACTTTCGGCCACGTAAAGCTTTCTGCACCAGTCGATTCCACTTCAATATTTAAGTGATCTTTTTTCTTCTCTAGATTCACTTTTACTTTTTGATCTGGATATTCCCAAGATGTACGATCCTTATCTTTTTTTACATTCGACACCTTCATTTTCGGCAAGGGCTGTGACGCCAGTTCCTTTACGCCATCATGTTCTACAGTTAACGTGAAAGTCTCTGGATTTACATCGTAAGTGAACTCTTTATACGTCGCTTTCTTTATTTTAGACTCTTGTACAGCATTGCTACCTTTTACATCACACCCGACTAAAGTCGAAAATGACATCGTTGTAAGAAGACATATTGCTATCATTTTTTTCATCTTCTGCACCTCCACCACTGAATATACAGGGGCTTTGTTACAGGAATGTGGCAAAAAAATAAAGCCAGCATAACGCTAGCTCTATTTTGAGTCTTAAAAATAAGTGTATATGGACTACTATAACCTGCTTAAAATATATGTAGTACAATATCGTGTTTTTTCATCCTCACTACTTATAAAAGCAAATAATTCAAAACTTTTACATGCATTTCTTAACTAAAAAAATAAGTGTATATAATATATCCTAAAACTAGCACTAAAATTACTAGCGCTGTACCTTTCCAATTCATACCACCCGCCATATCAACTGGACTACCTGTTTCAGCTCTGTTGAGTCCATCTTTTAAAGAACCGGTAGGATTATTTTTCAATTCACTTTTCCTTATGCGTTCTCTTTTTTCTTCTGGTGACTCTTTCTTCATACAATCACCTCCAAAATTAATACACGCTTTACTAAATTATACATTATTACTCTTCTTTTATATGCCAACTGAAAAGATATTTACAACGTAAAGAAAGCTAGCGATGCTAGCTTTCTTTATAATCCAATATGTTCTTTCTTATTTACAGTAATCCCTCTATGATCAATTTCTAGCTCACACACTTTCATAGACGTAAATACTCTCGCTAATTGCTTAGCAATTTCTTGACGTTTATCATATGGCGTTAGTATAAAAATAGATGGGCCTGCACCGCTAAGCGCTGTACCGTATGCTCCAAACTCTTTTGCACATTTACGAATAGATGGTAATAACGGTACAAGTTCTAAACGATACGGCTCGTGAAAATGATCTCTTTCCATCATTTCACCTACAACTTTCCACTTCTTTTGACAAAATGCAGCTACTAATACATTACTTATCGCACTAGCCTTAACTGCTTCATGAAACGGAAACATATCTGGTAATACAGATCGGCTTTCATCTGTATTTAGCTCTTCATTTGGGATAAGAGAAATTACCCCTAATTCCTTACTTTCAATTCTTACAACCGAAACATTCTTTCCATCAAGTGCCCCGATTACAGTTCCCCCTAGAATGGAAGCAGCAACATTGTCTGGATGTCCTTCAAAATTTGTAGCAATTTGAACCTTTTGATCAGCTGTTAAGTTCAAATTACCAAGTTGATTCGCAAGCTCTATCCCTGCTACAATTGCTGAAGCACTACTTCCTAGCCCTCTTGTTAGTGGGATATTACTAGTAACTTCTATTATATAAGGTGATAAAGAAGGACTTACTTTACATGCCGTGCTAACGATTAAATTTTTATCGTCTGTCGGAATCGACTCTTCAAAGGAATGGATTACTTGCCATTTATCAGCTTTCTCTTTTACTACTACATTTAAATACAATGACAAAGCTATTCCTACTGAATCAAATCCAGGTCCAACATTCGCTGTACTAGCAGGAACACGAATACTTAATGGTATCACGACATAATCACCCCTTTAATATGCTCTTTAATTTGTTCTATATTATTTGAAACACTTGCAATGTCTAATGTATTAGAAGAGATTGCGATATCAGGATCTTTCAAGCCGTTTCCAGTTAAAACTGCAACAACTGTTTCTCCTTTTTTGATTTTTCCAGATTGAACATGTTTAATTACGCCTGCTAATGAAGCATTTGATCCTGGCTCAGCGAAAACCCCTTCAGTTTTTGCTAATAATCTATACGCATGTAATATTTCTTCATCTGATACCATATCTATTTCACCTTGAGACTGTTCGGCAGCCTCTACCGCATACGACCAACTTGCGGGGTTACCGATGCGAATCGCTGTTGCAATTGTTTCAGGTTCTTCAATGATATGTCCTTTTACGATTGCTGCTGCTCCTTCCGCTTCAAATCCGTGAATTCTTGGCTTCTTATAGCCTTTTTCTTTCTCATATTCACAGAAACCTTTCCAGTATGCTGTAATATTTCCAGCATTCCCAACAGGAATCGCTAAAACATCTGGTGCACTTTGTAACTGGTCACAAATTTCAAACGCTGCTGTTTTTTGCCCTTCAATTCGGTAAGGATTTACTGAATTAACTAATGTAATTGGCTCTTCCGCAGCAATATTTCTTACAGCCTTAAGTGCATCATCAAAATTCCCTTCTATTGAAATGATTTCAGCACCATAGGCGACTGCTTGAGCTAATTTTCCATGTGCAATTTTCCCTTCTGGGATTACGATAATACATTTCATTCCGAGGCGTGCCGCATATGCTGCGGCCGATGCTGATGTATTACCTGTAGATGCACAAATAATTGCCTCCGAACCTTCTTCTTTCGCCTTTGCAACTGCCATTACCATACCACGGTCTTTAAAAGAACCTGTTGGATTCGCTCCTTCGTACTTACCGTATAACTGAATCCCTAATTGTTTTGATATATTTAATAACGGAATAAGAGGTGTGTTTCCTTCCATTAAGCTCACATCAGGTGTGTTTTCATTTACCGGTAAATAAGAAGCATATTGTTTTAATAGTCCTTTATACATATTGTTTTTCCTCCTCAATAATGTAATAACTGTTTATTTCACTCGCGACATCTTCTATCGCTCCTATTACTCGTTCAAATTGATATTTTGAAGTTTGATGTGTCACAACAACGACTTCTGCAAGTTCACGATTTAAAGGTAATTGAATAACTTCTTTTAAACTTACAGAATAATTAACGAAACATTCTGTTATTTTTTGCAACATCCCAGGTTCATCTCGTAATGAAATACGTAAGAAATACTTCGAAACGACTTCTTCATCCCCTTGTAACTCGTATGGCTCTGGTTCTTTTAACACACTTTTATTTTTCTGAACTTGATTCATATTTTTAACGATTGAAATAATATCACTTACTACAGCAGAACCAGTCGGCAATTTCCCAGCTCCAGGTCCGTAAAACATTACTTCTCCTACTGCTTGACCATGAACATATACTGCATTAAATTCATTATTGACATTCGATAATGGATGATGATTTGGTAAAAGAGTCGGTTCTACACTTAAATGAATGGCTGATCCTTGTTTCTCTGCTTTCCCAATTAATTTCATAGTAAACCCTAACTTTTCAGCCATTTGTAAATCTTCTTTTTCGACCTTTCGAATCCCTCTTACTTGCACATCATCTAAAGAAACATTCATTGAAAAACCTAAGTTTGCAAGAATAGCTACCTTTCTCGCTGCATCTAGTCCATCTACATCCGCTGTTGGATCCGATTCTGCAAAACCTAATTTTTGCGCTTCCTGTAAAGCCTCTTCATACGACCAGCCATTTTGACTCATCTTTGTTAACATATAATTTGTTGTACCATTTACAATTCCCATTATTTTTTCAATTTGATCTGAAGCTAATCCGTCTGTTAATCCTCTTAACACCGGAATACCACCCGCTACACTTGCTTCATAACATAAATCACAATCATTATCGTTCGCCAGTTGAAGAAGCTCTGCACCGTATACAGCCATTAAATCTTTATTTGCTGTTACGACATGTTTCTTATTTCGTAAAGCCTTAACAATATGCTGTTTTGCCTCTTCAATTCCGCCCATTACCTCTACTACAATATCAATATTTGAATCATTTAGAACTTCATCGACATGACTTGTTACTACGATTCCATCAATGCAAACATCACGTTCTTTTTCTAAGTCACGTACAACGACTGTCTTTACCTTCACTTCATACCCTGTATCAAGTGCAATTTTTTTATAATGCTCTTTCAAAATATGGACAACACCACTTCCGACCGTACCTAAACCTAACACTCCAACATTAATAACATTATTCATTTTCTAATCTCCTCCTAAAAGTTTAATTGTTACACCTATAAATCACCTTACTCTGCTTTTGGGTCATGCAGGTGGTGGTTATTTCCGTACGTACGAATCGTTTCATGTTACAGCACCTCCTTTCAAAGTAATAAAAAAACACACTCATCCCTAGGAAAGGGACGAATGTGTTTTCGTGGTTCCACCCTTGTTCCAATCTAGACGTATTCCCTCCTAGATTGCTCAAGTTCAGATAACGGCTGATACCGTCAATAATTACTAGATTACTCGTTCACTATTGAAGTTCAAAGGTGGTAAAATCATTTCTCGTGTTAGGAAGCTCACACCCTTGGCTTCCCTCTCTGTAAACCGTAAAAATGATTTCTTGTCCTTATCGTTACTTTTTCGTTCATGTTTATTTGTTAACTCATTATACTCGCATAAAAAACAAAATCAATACTATTTTTAAATTATTTTAAATTTTCAATCCTTAATTCCATAAAAAAACACACTCATCCCTAGGAAAGGGACGAATGTGTTTTCGTGGTTCCACCCTTGTTCCAATCTAGACTGATTTCCCACTAGATTGCTCAAGTTCAGATAACGGCTGATACCGTCAATAATTACTAGATTGCTCGTTCACTATTGAAGTTCAAAGGTGGTAAAATCATTTCTCGTGTTAGGAAGCTCACACCCTTGGCTTCCCTCTCTGTAAACCGTAAAAATGATTCCGTGTCCTTATCGTTACTTTTTCGTTCATGTCTATTTGTTAACTTATTATAGTTACCAACTTTTTAAAAAGCAAGCCTATTTTTACTAACTATTTTCAAAATCATTTTTTATTATATTTCACAATAACATTTTGCAATTGCCACTCGATTTACCTATTTTGTTATTTTTCTAGTTTATAAATCAACGGTTCATATATAAATATACCATTCTAAAACGCGTAGATATCCATCTTCCGAAACTATATTAACAAAGTTTTTTAATACAATCTTTTCGTATAACTTTCTTCTAAAGAACGTGCAACATCTTCTTCTGAAGCATTCACTTTTGCATGCTCCAGCAACATTTTTGCTGCTGAAGGTAACTCCTTTTTATTTAGCCATGACTCTGAATCCCACATTTTTGAACGAATAAAAGCTTTCGCGCAATGAATATAGCATTCCTCTATTTCAACAACAATTCCAAGTAACGGATTGCGTCCATTTGCCTGCATTTCTTGCAAAATTTCTTCCTCGTTTGTAATGAATGCTCGGCCGTTTATTCGGAGTGTCTCCCCAAGACCAGGGATCAAAAAGAGTAACCCTACGTGCGGATTTGAAATAATATTCAAAATGGAATCTATACGACGGTTGCCTGGTCTTTCTGGAATGATAATTTTATTATTATTTAATACGTATACAAATCCAGGTGCGTCTCCTCTCGGCGAAGCATCACACTCTCCTAATTTATTTGCAGTAGATAATACTAGAAAAGGAGATTTAGACAAAAAATCTACGCAATGGTGGTCTAGTGATGAAATAACTTTCTTTAACGCTCGCTCACTTGGTTGCCCCAATATTTCCCGTAATTCTTCCTCTGTTGAAATAATCGACTTTATTTCCTTACTCTCTATCCCCACGTATAATCACTCCTTTTTCTTTATTTTCCCAAAATTCAATACAAATATTGTATAATAAAATTTGCAGAAAGGGGAATTAAAATGACAGAGTGGTTAACAATATTTGATACTGAAAAAAATATACTTGGGAAGAAATTACGTGATGAAGTACATCGTGACGGTGATTGGCACGAAACATTTCATTGCTGGTTTGTAGAAAAAGATGCTGAAGATATGTTTTTATATTTCCAATTACGCTCTAAAAATAAAAAAGAAGCTCCGAATATATGGGATATTACCTCAGCTGGACATATTATGCATGATGAAGAAGTAGACATGGGCGGTCTTCGTGAAATTGAAGAAGAATTAGGGCTTTCCTTTCAAACTACTGATTTAGCATACAAAGGAATATTTAAAATAGATTATGAAATTTCAAACCTTACTGATCGTGAATTTTGTCATATGTATTTTCATAAAGTAATACAACCACTACCATTTGCACCAGGTGAAGAAGTAGACGATGTGATGAAAATACATGCAACTTCTTTTTTACAACTATTAAAAAGAGAGATTTCATCTTTAACGGCTATTTCTGTTTTAAACAATAAACCGATAATGATAACTTTTGAAGATATTTACCCTTATGACCTTCAATATTACGAATTTGTTGTTGAACAAGGAAAAGAATTGCTAAAAGATAATAGTTTATAAAAAACGGACACCCGGCTTAAATAAGATGGGTGTCCTATTCTTTATCCTGCTATTTGCTTGGCGATGGCTAATAATCAGTGGATGATTGACAAAACCCGACTGATTTACATTTCACTTTATTTTCTCTCTTTCGATGTTTGGAACATACTTGGTAGCGTTACAAAGCGTGCCCCTTTCGTTTTTAACTGCGGAATAATTTTGTCTAGCGCCTCTACAGATCCTTGCAAATGCCCGCCTGGAGTGGAATGCTGCAGTATGACACTACCTGGAAATGAATTCCCTAACACATTATTTGTAATCGTATCAGCGCTTACTCCTTTCCAATCAACCGTATCAACACTCCACTGTACAATCATAAAATTTTGCTCTGTCGCCCACTTCAATTGATTTTCAAGTATTTCACCGTACGGCGGACGTATAAACTTCGGTGCATAACCAGCTAAACGATTTAATATTTCTTCTGTTTTTATAATTTGATTACGATACTCAGCATCATTTACTTTCGCTAAATTTGGATGGCTGTACGTATGATTACCAATTACATGCCCTTCATTCGCAATACGCTTTACTACATTCGGAAACTTTTCTGCATTTTCACCGAGCAGGAAAAAAGTCGCTTTTACATTATGTTGTTTTAACTTATCTAAAATTTTCGGCGTAAATTCTAAATCTGGTCCATCATCAAATGTAAGAGCAACTTCCGCTTTATTGTACGGTCCTGAAAATGCATAAGCATATTTTTCGACCCACGAAAATGGTGTCCACGATCCACGATCTTCTTTCATTTGTACTTCATAGTTTTGAGGGATATATACGTACGGCAATGAGCTTATATTGTCTCCATAATAAAATGAATGATATGGCATATAAGCATACGAAACATCTCGTTCTAGTCCCCATTGATATGGAGCAAACATTTCTGGCGAATAAAAATAATACATGATAAAAACCTCCCTAAAATTTCATATGTGATTCATCTGCACTTTGTTAGAGAAATTCTTATTCATAAACAAAAATAAGACTGTCCTTAATTAGGACAGTCTTATTACTCATTAAAACTAATAAATTACTTTACTATCTCTCAGTAATGTTCTCACATGTTTTAAATAACTTGTCACTCTGTCATCATCAACTTGCGGATATTGATATCCATAAGCGTTAGCAAATTCGTTCGCAACTTTCCTAAACATATCTCCCATTACAAAAAATGACTCCCATATGTTTTCATATTCAGCATTCGAATAGGTCCTTTTAAATTGCTCCCACATATCTTTTTCAATATATTGCTCAAAATGCTTTCCAAACTTCCCTGCATTAACTGTAAATTCTGTTTTCATACCAATATGCCATTCTAGCATTACGATAAACATATCTCGCACCGGACCATCAAGCATTCCTTTCGCATAAGAAAGTTCCTCTCTCCATAACCCTTTTGCCACATTCGTACTACACCACCAAAATTCATTACAGCAATCCAAAAACTCTTTTTCAGTAGGCTTTTTTATTAAGTAATCCCTATCGCTTGCTGGTGGAAATTCATCCATACAATCATCTTTATCAAGAAGACGTTTACTTAAACTATCTTGCCCAACGAATGTATCTATCAAATCAACTGGAACTAACGTTAAATCGATTCGGTTCCCATCCATAAACTGCATTAAATACGGAAATTTCCCGTCTTCGTCTGCTGGAAGTAACGACATTTCCTCCGGCATTTGTACAATCATTAATTCTCCAAATCTATGAATCCAATTATGATTAGACGTAAAAGATTGTATATCTCTTACCACATAAATAATATCATAATCTTGAAAACAATCTCTTTTCACATTTGGATTTACACGTGATCCATTCATGATAACTGCTCGAATTCTTTCATCCTCTTTTGCTGTATTTATAATTAAGTCTAGCATTTCTTTTTCAGTTCTCATCTATTCCTAACCTCCAATTTTTATACAAACTTATATTGTTATGTATGTTGGAGGTCCACGAGCTAACTGTGTTGTACACGATACATGTTATAATTTTTGAAACATCTTTTTCATTTTCTCTCCTCCTATTTTTTTATATCTATTCTTCTAAATCGTTCACATACAAGCAATATATCATCAGAAAAATCATGACCCACTTCATTCAATTTACTTCTGAAATATCTTTCATGAATCTCCTTCCAATTTTTATAGCTTTCATCCCCTTCAGCAATTGCAAACTCTTCTGTAATTTCATTCATAGGTACTATTGTTACTTCAATCGTTTTTACAATTGCTACCGGATTTTCATCGTGATCCAAAATAACAGAGTAGTCCTCTGTAGTTGGTAACGGTATATTCTTTAATTCATAGAAGAGATATGCAGAGCAAGTTGTCGTTTTCGTTCCGTCAACTACTTGCTTAGCAAGACGATTTGGGGTATCACCAAATTTCCATGCACTCACCGATTTTGGTATCTCAGCATCTTTCCAATACTCCGCCCAGTATTGTTGTGCTGCTTCATTCATTATCTCTCACTCCCCCTAAACTCTACTATAAGTGTAATAGACTTTCGAACCGTATCACTCTTTTACGACTGCCATTACAAACCCATCGTACCCTTTACTTCCTACAGTTTGAAGCGCAGTAGCACTTACACGTGGCTCTGCAGCTATTAATTCATAGAAGCGACGTATCCCTTGTACGCGAGGATCTTTACTCGTATTGTCAATAACTTCTCCTTCACGTACTACGTTATCCCCAATAATTATAGTACCAGGGCGTGATAGTTTCAGTGCCCATTCAAAATAGGTAGGGTTATTTTGTTTATCAGCGTCTATGAAAATAAAATCAAATGGTTCATAATTCTCATTTTTGATTTGTCGTAAAGAATCTAAAGCTAATCCTACTCGTACTTCAATTTTATCATTCAAATTGGCACGCTCAATATTGTTACGTGCAATTTCTGCATGTTTTTCATTTGCTTCCAATGTAACAACTCGGCCCCCAGATAGCAACCCCCTCGCAAGCCATATCGTACTATATCCGCCTAGCGTACCAATTTCTAAAATGTTACGCGCTCCTTGAATTTGTACTAATAGTTTTAAAAACTTACCTTGCGTTGGCGATACATCATGTGCCGGCAAATTAGCTGCAGCATTTGCTTGAAGAGCTTCTTCTAATGTAGAATCTCTCGGTATTAATACATCACTCACATACTGATCAACAGCCGTCCATTTCTCAATCGTACTCATGTAAATACCATCCCCTTCAATTTCTCAATACTTTTTTACCATTCACTTTCGATTATACCGAAAATTTTGTCTCATATACAAAAATAAAGAAAGGACATCTCCTC
Organism: Bacillus cereus group sp. RP37; assembly: GCF_040459695.1. Taxonomy (NCBI): domain Bacteria; kingdom Bacillati; phylum Bacillota; class Bacilli; order Caryophanales; family Bacillaceae; genus Bacillus; species Bacillus cereus group sp. RP37. The sequence goes on from NZ_JARVHP010000001.1 coordinate 3,502,950, forward strand.
CATTACAGAATAGATGTCCCTTCTTTTGTTTATACATTTATCCCTTACGGATTAGTAGACCAAAGTCCAGCTGATTTAATAAATGTACGTTTATTTAATTTCAGCTGCGCTACGATAAACTCTGCAATATCTTCTGCTTGCATTACTTTATCTGGATTTCCATCAGTTAATCCTAAATCTACAGCCATATCAGTTGCTACTGTACTTGGTGTTAAAGCTGTTACACGAATATTATGTTTACGAACTTCCATCGCTAACGATTCTGTTAAGCCAAGAACACCAAATTTAGAAGCACTATATGCACTTGTTACAGGTGCACCTTTTTGTCCTGCTGTAGATGAAATGTTAATGATATCACCAGATTGTTGTTCAATCATGCTTGGTAAAGCTGCACGAGTTGCATAGTATACACCCATTAAGTTTACTTGAATGATTTTTTCCCAATCAGCAACGTCTAATTCTAAAAACTTACCAAATTTAGAAATACCAGCGTTATTAATTAAAATATCGATAGAGCCTAAACCGTTTTTTAATGTCTCAATCGCAGTAGTCACTTCTTCATATGAAGAAACATCAGCAGTCGCAATAACAGCTTTTACGCCTTCTGCTTCTACTTCTTTCGCTACAGCTTTTAAGTTTTCTTCTGAACGAGCTAAAAGACCTACGTTTACGCCTTCTTTGGCTAATGCAATTGCTACAGCACGACCAATACCTCTACCTGCGCCTGTAATTAAAGCATTTTTACCTTGTAATAATTCTGCCAAGTATAACACTCCTTAATCGTCTCAGTTGTTTATTATTATATTAAAAGTGTAACTATATTTATGTAAAAAGGCAATGATGCACTTTCATGTGCGTAGGTTACTTGTAGGTAACTATGAACACTCCCCCACTTAGCAAAGCTTGAAGTGGGGGTTTCTAACGTTTTGACCTAACGGACGATTAACGTCAGGGGAGTTAACACATTAGCGAGCTGTTTCACGCCTAACCCCTCTATCCCATTTGTCCATGCATTTTGGATTACTTTTCGTAAAATGTTAGCCGCAGCATTTACATCTGCATGAATTAAAGTTTTATTTGCTGAACGATATATGCCGCGCTTTATTCGTTTTCCTGAAAAAGTTGTATTTTGGTCATTTTCTCCATACGTTGGAATGAAGTCGTTATCCAGAAAACTTGCTTTCGATGTATATGATTCTTCAGTTACAACAACTTGAATGCCTACAGCATTTGCTTTGTATGTAATCATTTGAATCAATAAACTATGTGGGATATGACAAAACGATTGGTTATTTCTTTTTCCCATATTCGTTTCTTGTTTCCAACTTTTGTTTTGACCAATAACGATTTTACAAACTTCTTCTTCTTGAGCTAGTTTTACGATATGGTGACTAACTTTATGGAAGACGTCTTTTATTTTCAAGTAACGTTTTTGATGAAGTTTTTCTATCCTTTTAGAAGTAAAAGGTCCTTCATTAGTTTGTTTCCCATTTCTAAGAATGCTTGTAAAATGACTCTTCATTTTGTTGTAATATTGATTTATGCTTTTGACATGTTTGCCCTTAACAAGGACAGGTTTCATACCTGTGTTTGTTACGATGGTTGCAAGGTTATCAATCCCTAAATCAATACTCATATAACGTGCATTCTCTTCAATCATTTGTTGTTCAGAAGGAACATCAATTACCAATTCCACTACATATTCATTGTATTTTGGAATCACACGAACTTGTTTCAGTTTACCTTCAGTGAAACCTAGTTTCCCAATATTTAATTGCAATTTCGTCTTTGGAAACTTTAAAAATCTACCGTTTTTAATGATGCAATCTTGGTTTGTATACAGAATCTCTTTTTCAGAAGAACGAATATACTTTGGAATCCTAGGCGTTCCAGCATATTTGTTTGGATTCTTTTTATAGTCTTTTAAACTAGCAAAAAAAGATTTCCAATTTTGGAACAAACCTTTCATGATTGACTGGCTACATTGCGTAGGCAAAGTTCGATAATCATTTTGAATCATAGCCTTAAATAGTGCATCTAGAAAGTTGTAATCTACATAAGGTTTTTCAAAATTAGGTTCTGAAAACAAATTACATGTAATCTCTTTCTGTTCTTCTTTAGGCTTTAATTTCTCTTTTTCCAATTTCTTCTGATAGGCAAGAAGTTGTGTGTCATTCATCTTACCAATATTTTTATGAATATTAGCCAGAACTTCTTTTTGCAAAGGCTGCAACTCTTTTTCTTGTGTTAATCCAGTGTACACCTGGCGTATATAAAAGTTTGTGGTGTTGTACATGTTCTTAGCGTTATGACAACATTCTTGAAAATAAGAATACATACGATGCCCTTTTTTAATCCAGATTTGAAGAGTTTTATAGTTTGATGGATTTTCTTTTGCCATTTTATTCACCTCCTTGTTAAGGATATTACAGCAAAAATAGAACGTATGTTTCTGTTTTTCTTGAAAATAAAATATTTCTTTCGATTCACCTCACCACCTTCACTTACGTTTAGAGGTGGGAGTCCTCTCGAAAGGCATGATAGAAACTTTTTTATTTATAAGTCTCATATTTTTATCATTATTCATGTAAAATAAAAATAAATCCAGCATAGGGGAGTGTATGTGTATGAAGAGAAAAAAATGGTTCTTGTCACTAACTGCAGTCGGACTATGTATCATATTTTTTGCGATGTACTTTATATTTGGTAATCCACTAAATTATAAAGTAATAGAAAAAGATACTAGCAATTATCTCCATACTATAAAAAACTATAAGCAAGAAGAAATACAAAGCATAACTGGAAAATATACTCCCATTTATAATATCGGCTATTATGCAGAGGTAGTATATAAAGACGAACCCTATTTTACATACTCTTATACATACGATAATAATAATAAAATAATACAAGACAATGGCATTTTAGGAAGACATACTGAATCATTTGAGCATCTTAATTTAAATTGGTCACTGTTCGACCAATTAATAAAAGGTATTCATACAAACTTACAAGAAAGAGGTTTAAGTGAAAAAAAGGATTATTCTATACGAAGCGTTCAATTCATTGATATAGATGATGATAAAAACGGTGCAGAAGCATACGTTGACTTTAAGAAAGATAAAGAATCTGATTACTCATATCGTATGAATAGCGAAGGAAAAGCTTATCAATATAGCTGCAGCAATGGTAAATGTATGTATAAAGAGAAATAGTGTTAGAAGATATCCTCCTAACACTATTTCTCTTTATATTTAGGAATACACACAATAAATTCCGTCCCATTCCCTTCCTCACTCTCGACTTTTATTTCTCCTTGATGAAGATCGAGTACTTTTTTTACGATGGCCAACCCTAAGCCACTCCCTCCATACGTACGATTTCGTGAAGTGTCCGCTTTATAAAAACGTTCAAAAATATGCTGCTTCTGTTCTTTGGATATACCAATTCCCGAATCGCGAATAAACACTTCCACTACTTTCTCATATTCTTTTAACTGGATTGTAATTGTGCCACCACTTGGAGTAAATTTAATACTATTATGAATTAAATTAATCCAAACTTGACTCATACTTTCTTGATCAGCAGTAATGTGTACTTTCTCTAAATTAAGTTCTAACTCAATTTCTTTTTCAGCCCAGAGCGGTTCACTATTTAACACAATTTGCTTTAACTGTTGATCTAATCGATAAGTCATTCTTTCTGGCGTATACTCTTCCGACTCTAATAGGGTGAGTTTCAGTAAATTTTGACTTAGTTTAGATAATCTCGTTGTTTCCGTTTCAATAATAGTAAGGTAATGCTTTCTTTTTTCCTCGGAAAGATTGTTATCTTGTAATGCTCTAGCAAATCCTTTTATAGAAGTTAATGGTGACTGTATTTCATGAGAAACATTCGATACAAATTCCTGGCGCATTTTCTCCATCGCATTCAGTTCATCTGTCATATCATTTATACTTTTTACGAGCACACCAATTTCTCCATCATATTTCTCTTCATTCCTTATTTTTACGGAGAAGTCCCCTTTTGCAATTTTTTGTATCGGTTCAATAATAGTCCAAATCATTGCCTCTCGCTTTGGTCTCATTAATACCCCGATTAATACCCAAATAAGAACAATAAATATAAAGCCGACCATATCACTAATTAGAAAAGTAACAAAAGGCGATACTTGTATTTCAAGAGCATTCATTACACTTGATGATACATAAAAGGCTATAGACCAAATTATAGTGAGAAAAGAAAAAAGTGCTATTACCGCTCCCATTACTTTCAGCATCTTCAACTTACTCATTCGTTTTCTTTTTCTCATCTACTTACCTCTAAACGATACCCTAATCCTCTTATTGTTTTAATACTAAATTTCGACTTCTCTTCTTGGAACTTCTCTCGTAACCGATTAATATGAACATCTAATGTACGTTCATTCCCTTCAAAATCATATCCCCATACATCTTCAATTAATTGCTCTCTTGAACAAGTTCTCCCTGCTTTAGAACCTAAAGTAAAGAGCAATTCGAATTCTTTTAACGGTAACGTAACCGTTTGTTCTCCAGCTGTAACTTCAAATGTTTTACGATTTAACAGTACATTCCCAATTTGAATCGATTGCGACACTGTAATTTGGTAACGTTTCAATAACGCCTTAACTCTCACTACTAGTTCTATAGGATCAAATGGTTTTACAAGATAATCATCCGTTCCAAGGTGAAATCCTTTTACTTTTTGAGACGTTTCCCCTTTAGCAGTTAGCATCAAAATCGGGATATCATAGTATTTTCTTAATTCAAAACATGCATCAAATCCATCCATATTCGGCATCATGATATCAAGAATAACCATATCGACTTTCACTTCGTCTATTTTTCGAAGTGTATCTAGTCCATCAATCGCCTCTAATGTTTGAAAACCTTCCCGCTCTAAAAAAACAGAAACAAGTTCTCTAATGTGCGGGTCGTCGTCTACGATTAAAATTTTAGGTATCAAAGGAACCATTTCCTTTCTACTTAGCATCCTTTATACAGTTTTTACAAATAAATAATCAGCGGAGTACACTCCCCACTGATTATTCATTTTATAATGCGCCCTCTTTAATTTTCAATTGTTGCGTTGCAAATTCACGATACATATCATGCGTCTGTAATAATTCATCATGTGTACCGCTTCCTGTAAGATTCCCTTTTTCAATAAAAATGATTTTATCTGCATCTACAACAGTAGAAAGTCTATGTGCAATAACTAACGTTGTTCTGCCTTTCATTAAGTTATTTAAAGCCTTTTGAACAACAGACTCTGATTTACTATCTAGACTGGAAGTTGCTTCATCTAACATAAGAATTTGTGGATTTCGAAGTAACGCCCGAGCAATCGCAATTCGCTGTCTTTGTCCTCCAGAAAGCTTCACACCACGTTCTCCAACTTCTGTTGCATATCCATTTGGTAAGTCATGAATAAATGCATCAACATATGCCATCGCTGCTACTTTTTCAATTTCTTCATCTGTCACTTCACCCTCTACACCGTAACAAATATTATCACGAATCGTTCCATCAATTAGCGGACTATCTTGTGAAACGTAACCAATTTGACGTCGCCATGATTGCAATGAATAACTCGTAATTGAGTCTTTCCCTAATTTAATAGCACCGCTAGTTGGCTCGTAAAAACGTTCTAATAGTGAGAATAACGTCGTTTTCCCGCTACCACTTGGTCCTACGATTGCTGTTACTTTTCCTGATTCAATTGTGAAATCAATATTCTTTAAAACTTGCTCTTCTTCGTTATACTCGAAATGTATATTTTCAAGTACGATTGGCTGCTTAGCATTTGTAACCTTCACACCAGTTTCATGATCTTCTACTTCATATTCTAAAATTGTATTAATTCTTTCCGTTGCACCAATTGCCTTTTGGAATTGTGTAAAGAACATAGATAATTGACTCATTGGCATTATAATTTGAACTAAATATAAAATAAACGCTACTAGTTCCCCTGTTGTTAATGCACCGCTAGAAACACGCATTCCACCATACCCTACGATAATAACAAGCAATGCCATTAAAACAAACGACATAACTGGTGAAATTAACGCTTGCACTTTTCCTTCTTTCAAACCAAATTGTAATAACTTTTCGATACCTTTATTTCCAGTTTCATATTCTCTTTTTTCTGTATTTGAAGATTTCACCAAACGAATTTCTGATAACACTTGTGTTAATACACTAGTAAAAGAAGCCGTTTCATCTTGAAGTGCTTTTGAAATCTTATACATTTTTCGTCCAAGTGGAACTAAAATGAGTACTGATAATGGAATAACCGTTAAAAGTAAAAGTGTCATTTTCCAATCTAAAACAAATAATACAATTAATGAACCGACAATTGAAATACCGCCTGTTAATAAGTTTGACAAATGCTCAGAAATTAATGTTTTCACAACTCCTGTATCATTTGTCATACGGCTAATTGTATCCCCTGTTCTATTTTGATCATAATAAGTTACCGGTAAAATAAGCACCTTTTTCCACAAACGTTCTCTCAATCCAGCTACAATCTTCTGTCCTATATAATTTAATAAATATATAGACAATCCTGCCGCTATAGTTTGCATAATAAAGAAGGCAACTAGCCCAACAATTTGTCCTGTACTAATTGACGAAAGTGAAAAATTATCTACTAGCCCTTTCGTTAACATTGGAATAAATAAACTCGCTCCCGTAGAAAGCAAACTCATTAATAACGCAAAAGCAAGAATCCCTTTTGGAGGATTTGTATCTTGAATAAGGCGTAAAAACTGCCTCCAGCTCCCTTCTTTCTTCATCTCATCTCTAACTTCCATTTATGTTCATCTCCTCGTGTTAAACCAAACTGTTCTTTCTAAAAATAGAATACAATACAAATGTAAACTGAATGTAAACACACTTTTTCTGTTTTTACAAAATATACATGTCAACGCATCTTTACAACAGATATAAACATCTGATATTATTACCTGGTACTTAATATTATTCTATGTGGATTATAGATAACCAATTTACAATACTGTATAAATCTCCCGTTATTGAAAGGAGTATCCTTTTTGCAAACAAATATACATTCCGAAAAGGAAACAATCATTTTTATTCACGGCTTAGTTGGCAATCGTCGTGCCTTCAAAAAAGAGCATAAACGATTTTCCGCCGCTTACAACATTATTACTTATGACTTATTAGGTCACGGCGATGATAAAGGAGAAGCTATCGAATTTTCATTACAGCGCCTCGTAGATCAACTATTGAACTTATATGAAAAAGAAGGTATTCAAAAAGCTCATATTTGCGCTCTAAGTTATGGCTGTTATATTTCTACAATCTTTGCACAAATGCACCCAGAAAAAGTAGTAAGCATTTGTCATATTGGTGGACATTATAATAATCCATCCCTTTTATATAACGTATTTCAAAAATTTTGGGAGAAGCGCGGAGACGAATACTCTAAATGGCTCTCTCAATACGCAAATACCATTTTTCCAAGTGGCATACTGAAGGCTAATCCATTCGCTGTCATTTCTAGAAATATTTATTACCGTTTCGGATTACAATTACATTCATCAATTATTGCGCAATCATTACGACATCGTTTAGAATTCGATTTAAAATCGAAATTAAAATCACTTCCCCACCCTATATTATGGGTAATGGGTGAACATGATCATCTCTATAAATCTTGTCTTTTTGATTTAAAGTCCATTCTTCCTAACGTTTTATATAAAGAAATACCGTTAGCAGGACATGCAGCAAACCTATTTCGTCCCAACTACTTTCATGACCTATACGCCCGATTTTTGAATGGGAAATTACAGTAAAAACTACGACATTCCCAATCTATTCAACTATAAAAAGGCTTCCCAAGTTTCCCTGGAAAGCCTTTTCTCTATACGAAAAGTATATAAAACTACTTTTTCTTAGTATGCTTTTGTGTAACCTAACATGTGCTTGCTCCAGTAAGAGTTGTTTACAGAACTAATACGTACACCAGTTGCATCAGTTTCTGCACTAATGAACTGACCGTTTCCTAAGTAAACACCCATGTGAGAAGGACCTGATTTATAAGTATTTTGGAAGTATACTAAATCACCTGGTTGTGGATTGCTAGTTTTTGTTTTAGAGCTCCAGTATCCAGCAACTGTTTGACGAGCGCCTTTATGACCAGTTTGATTTAATACGTAGTGAATGAATCCACTGCAGTCAAAACCAGCAGGTGTTGTACCAGCAGTTCTGTATGGTGAACCATTTAAAGATCTAGCGAATCCAGCGATTGAAGATGTATCTCCACCTGTTGATGGTTTTTGTACGTCTTTACCTGGTTGTTGAACGTTATTTGTAACGTTATTGTTATTCGTAACGTTGTTTACTCCGCCTTTTACAAACTTAACGAAGTCTGCACTTACGTAACCTGTGCGGCCATTATGGTTAATTTTGTACCAACCATTTTCAGCGCCAGTAACGTTTAATACTTTACCTTGTGTTACGCCACCGATTACAGCGTTGTATGTAGCTGGGCCTGTACGTACTTTTAAAGCACCAGTGTTAACAACATAAGAACCACCAGTTTGAACTGTAGTAGTATTGTTGTTTGTAGTTGGTTGTTGTGTTTGGTTAGATACAGCAGAACCACCTTTTGTTACGAAGTCTTTGCTTACGTATCCAGTTCCACCATTGAAGTTGATTTTAAACCAATCTTGTACTTCACCTACAACTTGTACTGTTTTACCTTTATTTACAGAACCTAATACTGTATGAGATGTACTTGGGCCTGTACGTACGTTAAGTGAAGAAACGTTTACTGTGTAAGTACCTGTTCCTTGTTGAACAGTAGTTCCTGTTTTACCACCAGTCGTTACGAAGTCACCACTTACATAACCAGTTTGGCCGTTTACAGTTACTTTGAACCAACCGTTTTCTTGTCCAATTACTTGTAGTACTTGACCTGATTTCACTTTAGAAATCACGTTATGTCCTGTACCAGCACCTGAACGAACATTTAATACATCAGCGGTTACTGTGTATTTTAAGTCGGATTTTGTTTCTACAGTTTTTGTTTCAGTTACAGTCGTTTGAGTTTGAGTTTGAGTTTGTCCATTAATTTCTTTTAGCGCTTCGTTTGAAACTTGTGCATGAGCAGAATCCATTCCTGGAACTGCAACACCTACTACAGAAGCTGCTGCTAAACCTGCAATTACTTTTTTCATAAGTTGTCTTTACTTCCTTTCCCTACTATCCTCTTAAAAAAAAATTATAAACTTAATACTTTACAATATTATCAAAGTAAAATATTCATCAAGTTCCATTTTTTAACAAGAGTTTTATTTTTCACACAGAGTTCATTTTAAACGAATGAAGTGAATTCCGTGTGAACTTCATGTGAACTTTACCATTAAACTTATTGTTTTTGCAATGCTTTTTTCAATTCTTTTATGTATTTCATTGAAAATTCGACATTTCATTCATTATCTTAATATATATTTTCTATCCACTTTTAAAAACTCTATTAATCTAATACAATGCAAAGAATGTATTTCCTAGTAAAGTTCCTGCCATGAAGCATACTCTTATCATGACAAAAAATACTTTTTTTATCAATAGTATAATATTTTTAGAAAACTATTTTTGATACTACCTATCACTTTTAAAAGATTTGACAATTTGTAAGATTTAACTTCAAAAATCGTGTTCTAATTTGACGAAAATACACATTCCACTACCCATTTTTCACTGTCTATGGAATTTTCAGGACATTTACATTATCATATATAATAGTAGTATTTTAATCCATACAAATTTTATTTACTCTACACTGAAACCAATCGAACTTTTTCAGGTCGGTACATTGAATTTTGAGATGGAAGTCTTATTGCCCCTAAATAGTGGGATAAAAAAGGAGGTATATGTATGAAAAACATAATAGATGATCCTATAAGTAAAAATATAGAGCTGTACTATGCTTTTTTTCAATTCGTTTCAATTATTACCTTACAAAAAATATCAACTATTGAAACACGTAAAATCGAATTAAAAAATCAGATGAAAAATTCCTATCAAAAAAATCCTTATTACTTATAAAAGGTGAACAGGTTGTATCCCTGTTCACCTTTTATCATTCCTACATTATTTATAAATTTTCACACGATTTTCTAAAGGTTGGTATTCTTTTTCGCCTGCAGGTACCGCCGGTTTACCAAACGGCATTTGTGCAGTAAGTTTCCAATTTTCTGGAACTCCCCATTCTTTTCTTACTTCTTCATCAATTAACGGATTGTAATGCTGCAATGTAGCACCAAATCCTTCGATTTCTAAAGCTGTCCAAATTGCAAATTGTAACATTCCTGAGGATTGCTGTGACCACGTTGGGAAATTCTCTTTGTATAATGCAAAGTTTTCTTGTAGTTTTTCCACTACTTGACTGTCTTCAAAGTATAAAACTGTTCCATAACCACTTTTAAATGCATTCATTTTTTCTTCAGTAGATGCAAAGTTATTTTCAGGTACAATTTTTCGTAACGCTTCTTTCGTAATATCCCATAACTTATCATGCTGTTCTCCTAACAAGACGACAACGCGAGCGCTCTGAGAGTTAAAAGCTGAAGGTGTATGTTTTACAGCATGATAGATCACTTCTTGAATTCTTTCATCAGAAACTACTTGCTCTTTACTAATTGCATAAATAGATCTTCTGTCTTCAATTGCTGAGTAAAAATCTTTTGCCATCATAATTCCCTCCAATTTTCATTTGAGGCTTTTTCATATGTATACATCATGTTTCGCCTCTTAAAACTTATCATTAATAAGCTTCTAACTTTATACTATCAACAAACAATAATAAACTCAAATAATAACACTCACATTTTTTACCTTTTTATTTCCTAATGCTAAAAATAAAAAGGCAATTTATTGTTACCGATAATAGGTAACAACAAACTGCCTTTCTGATATGATGATCTAACTCAGTATTTCACTTAATTAACTAAGCCAAATGCATAAGACATTAGCTTATTCGTCTCTGTAAAACGCTTCGTTTTACCTTTCGTTCCCATTACAACTGTAATAATACGAGTATCACCTTGTTTTGCTGTACCCGTAAAACAATACCCTGCGCTATCTGTAAATCCTGTTTTTAATCCGTCTATTCCTTCTATATATAAAGCTTTGTTATTTTTATTTAACATATCATTTGTACTTATAACATTAATATTATTAAATGCTAACTGACTTTGACGTAAGTGAGTCACTTCTAATATTTCTGGATAATCTTTTATAAGATGATACGCCAAGTTTGCTACATCAGCAGCTGTCATCTTCGTCTCACTTCCATCAGGTTCCTGTAGTCCTGATGCATTTGCGAATTTAGCATAATCCGACATTTTTAACTGCTTCGCTTTTGCATTCATAATTTGAACGAAATCTTTCTCCGTTTTTGCCATATGTTCCGCTAGCGCCACAGCCGAATTATTTGCTGATTCAATCATTAATGCATGGAACAGATCTTTAACAGTCAATGTGTCATTCACTTGAACTGGGATTCTCGCACCTTCTGTTTGTGCCGCTTTCGCACTCATTTTCACTGGATCTTCCCAACGAATTTTCCCATTATGTACATTTTCTAATAAAAGGTACGCTGTCATCATCTTGGACATACTAGCTGGCGCAAAAGCTTCATTTTCATTATGTTGATAAATAATATCTCCATTACTCGCATCGATAATCATAGCTGCTTTTGCATCAATTTCGGGTGGGATGTACTTTGGTGGCACTACTTTTTCAGTTAATCCTGTTTCAGGTAATTCTGCCACTTGTAAAGGTGGTCCCTCTGCACTTGCTGTACTCTTTTGAGTTCCTTGGAATAAGAACCAACATACCCCTAAAATAAAAACTAATAGGATCGTTATCCTTCCCCATTTTAACCGCTTCATTTCAAAACTCCTTTAGCAAACCTTTTATACACTCACATTCAACCATAACAACTTTCCCTTTATATCGTCAAGGTAAAAAGCATATTTATTCATCTATAGCAATTATTATTTCAATGCATTTATGTTACAATGAAAACACTGAAATATAAGAATATTCACCGATAAATCCTCATAAATAAAATTTTTTAAATAGAAGGGATTCATGCAAATGATACTTCCAAAATCATTAAAATACGGAGACACAATTGGGATCTACTCACCTTCTTCACCAGTAACCTACACTTCTCCCAAAAGATTCGAACGTGCAAAATCTTACTTACTTCAAAAAGGATTTCATATATTAGAAGGTTCACTAACAGGTCGATATGATTATTATCGTTCTGGAAGCATACAAGAACGTGCAGAGGAACTAAATGACTTGATAAGAAACCCTGATGTTTCTTGTATCATGTCAACTATTGGCGGTATGAATTCTAATTCCTTATTACCTTATATTGATTATGACACTTTTCAAAATAACCCTAAAATAATGATTGGCTATTCAGACGCCACAGCTTTATTACTAGGGATCTATGCAAAAACAGGAATTCCTACCTTTTACGGTCCGGCGCTCGTTCCCTCCTTTGGAGAATTTGAGCCTTTTGTAGATTATACATACAAATATTTTGCAGAAACATTACTGCATGATCAAGTGCTTCCTTACAACATAGAACAACCTTTATTTTGGTCAGATGAATTTATTAATTGGGAAGAGAAAACAAAAGAAAAAGAACTTAGACAAAATAATTGGATTTCTGTAACAAACGGACAAGCTACTGGACGTGTTATTGGCGGCAACTTAAATACAATACAAGGAATTTTGGGCAGCCCTTATATGCCATGTATTCAAGAAGGCGATATTCTATTTATTGAGGATAGCTCAAAAGATGCAGCTACTATTGAAAGAAGCTTTTCATCACTTAAGGTTAACGGTGTATTTGATAAAGTTTCAGGTATTATTCTTGGAAAACATGAGCAATTTGATGATTGTGGTACAAATCGCAAACCTTACGAAATATTATTAGAAGTACTGCAAAACCAAAGAATCCCTTTACTAGCTGACTTTGATTGTTGTCATACCCATCCAATGATTACTATGCCTATAGGTGTTCAAGTGAACATGAATGCAACTAATAAAACAATACATATTTTAGAAAAATGGAAGATATAAATTGAAACTTTAATCAGCCCTCACCAATTGGGCTGCCTGGCAAATTGGCGGATAAAAAAAGCTTATATTATAGGAAGAAAACATAAAAAAGCTCCGTTATTACAACCGGAGCTTTTTATTATTGCCCTAAATTTTGAACCTTCTCTTTCAAATCACGAACTTGATCTATCGTCTGCATAAGCTCAGAGTTTTTAAATTGCTCTACATCCACTTTTCCTTCTTCTATCTTCGTCATTGCCGTATCAATTAATGTATTTAACTTTTCGTTATATCCGACGATTTGCTGATGAAGATCCTTTGCTACATCAGGTGGTGTTAATTCATTGAAAGCGGGTATATCTTGTTTAATTTCACTAAGCTTCGTTTCTAACTCTTTTCGAGCCTCACTATCATTAACAGCCTTTTCAGCTAATGCTGGTGCATCATTTGCAAATGCACTTATTTCATTTACATAGTCTGTAGCTTTTTGAGCATAATCTATGGAGTTCTTTCCTTGCTCTACTAGTGAACATCCCATTAAACCAATTGAAACTATACAAACTAATAAAATTGATTTGATTTTCATTTTAGACTCCCTTCGTCTTTATAATTGTCTACAATTTTCTCTATCATAACTTCTAGCCAAATTGCCTATACCCTTTTTCAAATGACTATCTAGACTCTTACATGTCCTATAATCGTTACAACATCTACTTCTATGTGTACGCTAATAATATCTTCAATTATTTCCATATATCCTTGTCCTATAGCTGCTCCATAGTGTAATGTAAGCCCCTTCTTTTCATACACTGACTTTGGCACTGAAAAAATAAATCTCCTCAAGTTTCTTTCATCAGCAGGCTCCATAATTAAAACAATTCCATCCTCTTCAAACATATACACTCGCCCTCCAACTTTACATTCACTATGGCTCAGTATTGCCTTTGTCAGCTAAATTTAAAACCTAAAAATAAGATGCACATCGCTCTATAATTAAAATTAAGAAGCATTAATTCTGTTTTTAAAGTTTAATGCTTCTTCAAAACTTTGATTTAACTGTCCATAATCCGTATTATGCGAATTATTTCAATTCCCCTCAATTCTTCATTTCCGGACAATATAGAGTACATCAGTTTCAGATAAACCAAATTTCCTCGCACTTCTCATTCCTTGTTTTTCAGCTATGTTATACAATTCAACCTTAAATCCTACATTCATTAATCGTTGTATAAATCCCGATTGATTATAAATCCTTACATGTTCTTCATGACCAAAAGCTAATTTTCTCAATTTTGGCGTTAAAATTAATTCATTCTCTATAATAATATCTACATTCATTACGATTGGAGCTTGAATAATTCCCCATCCATTTGTTTTTAAAACTCTATATAACTCTCTCATCGCTTTTTCATCATCTTGAACGTACTGTAATACATGACCACATAAAATCACATCAAATGTATCATTTTCATATGGAATTCTAGTAACATCAATTTCCTGCATTAATGGATCCTTTGGTTCAATATCTCCACACACATATATAATATTTTTATACTGAGCAAACCAACTTCTTAACTTCGCTTCTGGTGCAATATGAAGCATAGTATCATTTCCACTTAATAAATCCGTTTCCATTTCAATATATATACGATATAACCTTTCACGGTCCATCGAATCACATACCGGACAAATCCCCGTATCTTTATTCCACATCTCGAATTTGTATTTTGGAAAAGCGTAATGTTCTGGCCAAGGAGAAAATTTTTCAAATTGTTGATTGCAAAATTGACAATAGCAGACGTCTTTCTCAAATATACGATTAACTAACTTATTTAGTTCCTTCTCTATCTTTTCATTATCAATTTGATTTAATTGACTATTTTTTACCACATCCTTAATTATTAAAACGGCATTTTCCAAACAATGAGTTAAACACTCTTTATAATCTTGCTCACAATTTAAAAACCCACTATTATATGCATCTATTATTAATTCAATCCATTCTTCAATTGTCTTTAATGTAAATTGCATTTGTTTTTGATTTTCCCCACTATGTTGTCTAAAATAACTAAGAGGTTCCTCTATATAAACTACTTTCCCTTTCCTCATCATATCTAGCCATGTTGCAATGTCATTAATAGCAGAGTAACCCTTCCCCTTAAAACACCCAAAATCCCCTCCCAAAAATTTTCGATTAAACAGAACTGTTGTAGGCTCACCAACTACATTTTTTAAGTTTTTTAACATATAATCCCCTAATTCTTTCCCTTCAAAAAGTGTAGTTTCTTTGGCGATTTTCACATTCAATGTTGATGGTGATAATACTTTTCCATTCTCATCAATTAATTCACGATATGACGTCACAAACGAAATGTTTTCTAGACTAAAAAAACAGTACATCATTCTTTTAATCTTTTCAGGATGAAATAAGTCATCATCTAATAAAAAGTTTATATAATCTCCATTTGCAAGTTCTATACACTTATTAAAGTTCTCTGCTTCTAATCGAGGTTTATTTTTAACATATGTAATACATTCATATTCACTTAAATATGGTTGGATCATCGATTGAACTTCACCGTTTGTACTATCGTCAGAAATTATTATTTCGATATTTTCATATGTTTGATTCAAAGCACTTTTAAGAGCTAATTCCAAGTAATGTGGTTTATTATAGGCAGGAATTAGTATACTGACTTTCGGTAAATGAGAGTTGTTATTCCGATACTGTTTTTTCTTTTCTATATTTATTTCCTTTCGCTTAATTTTTCGGTAATAGTCTAATGTATATAATGTTGATGGTGGAACAAATTTTCTTGCATAATCTAGAAAATTAGTTATCGCTTTATATAACTCTTTTTCAGTAGATAAAAAACCATACTTTTCTCCAACTATAATACTATGTGAAAAATCCTCTACTCCATCCATAAGTTTATTAGATTCATTCAACTGTTGACCTGAATGTAATCGGAAGTAACTAAGTGTCTCCGCTATATATACTGCTTTTCCTTTACTTAATAAAGATAACCATGAGGCTATATCTACATTACATAGATACCTTCTCTTATCAAAAATCCCATACGGTTCTTGTAAATCATTTTTACGAAATAAAACTGTTGTCGGTTCTCCAATATAATTTTTTTGATCCACAATTACCCTATTTCCTAATTCTGTTCCCTCTATAATCGTATCCTCTTCAAATAAACAGACAGTTGAATAAATATGTCGTAGTTCTTTCCCTTTATCATCAATTACTTGACGATGAGATGTTACAAGCTTGATTTCATTATCTAAATCATTGAAAAAATACTTCATCATTTTTTCAATTTTATTCATATGAAATATATCATCATCCATTAAAAAATTTATATACTCACCGTTCGCTTCATTAAATAACATTAGCGCATTTTCAAATTGTCCGAGAGTTGACCTGTTTTTTATATAAATAATATTTGAATGATCACATAAGTATTTTTGTAACACATTTTCCGTTTCGTCATTCGTGCTATCATCTCCAACAATAATTTCTATATTAGAATATGTTTGTTGTAATACACTACACAATGCTTTTTCAAAGTAGCCAGGACGATTATAAGTAGGAATTAATACACTTACCAATGGAATTCGCTCTATCGCCTCTTCACTTTTTTCAAAACGATTCCCCATCTTTTCCCTCCACCTTTTCGCATATTAGTTATATACGCGACATAATATCACATTACTTAAACCGTATGAAACCTTTATACTTTTATGCAAGCCCATAACAAAATATCCTACTTTTCACTCCTAAATATACATATTCAATAACATAAGCATTTGATTAGCTGCTTTTTATTCATTTGATTTCTATCGTAAAATAATGTCAGGCAAATAAAACGAAACTTTAATTAGAGGGGGCTTCTCCATCCTTTCTAATTAGCCCCCTCACCAATCGTTTTTTTACGTCCAGTTAATCTCCCACCTAACTTCCTCACATCAGCCGGATCTTAAGATAGGAGTCTTACTCCCTGCAAATAGCGGGATAAATCTATACCTTAAAAAGAATATATATTTCTTAACAAAAAAATAGCTGCACCATTAGGCGTAGCTATTTTACAACTATTACTTATTCAAACTATATTCCTTTATCTAACTCATACAGCTTACGATACTTCTCGTTTTCTTTCAGAAGTTGTTCATGACTACCTTGCATCACAATTTGACCACGATCAAGGAATATAACTTCATCTACATGTTCAATTCCTACAAGGTGGTGTGTAATCCAAATAACAGTCTTTTCTTCTGTTGCAGAAAACATTGTTTCTATTAAAGATAGTTCTGTCTTTGGATCTAAGCCGATCGTAGGTTCATCAAGTACAATAATTGGAGCCTCTTGCATTAGCGTTCTAGCAAAAGCAACCCGTTGTCTTTCTCCACCAGAAAACCTTTTTCCCATTTCATACATTTTTGTTTGCAATCCATCTGGAAGAGAAGCTATATGCGAAGCTAATTGTGCTTTCTCTAAAGCTGTCCATATCTCTTCATCCGTAGCCTCTGGTTTACCGATTCGCACATTATTTCCAATTGTCGTATCAAATAAATGCGGCTTTTGATTCAATACAGAAATATATTTTGATAAAAGATTCGTATGAGCCTGTTCACTATTCAATAAAACTTCACCATGTAACGGGCTTAACGCACCTGCTAACAATTTTAACAAAGTAGATTTTCCTGTTCCACTTCTTCCTAAAATGGCGATTTTCTTTCCTGCCTTTATTTGCAGTGATACTTCTTTCAATACAAATTCATTACTATCTGGGTAACGATACGATACATGATTTAATTCAATGTCTATATGTTTTGATGCAACATAATCTTTATCTCCATGTAATTCCTTTTCATCCTGTAAAACATCATTAGCTTCTACTCTATTTAGACGATGAGCAGATTCTACATATGATGGAATTCGATCGATAGCATCTGAAAGAGGAATAAGCGCGTTTGTGACTGATAACGTCATTAAGACGAAAGCCGCAATAACGGTAGGTGCAATCTGTTCACTTGCCGCCTCATTTCCAGTCCATATGATCATTGAAATAACTACAATCCCCACTACTAATTGAATGATACTGTCCCTAATATGATTCCAGCGCTTCATTCTTTTTTCCGTTTTTAACAACTGAGCATTTTGCTCTACATACTTATCGATGAATTCATCTTTTCTACCACTTGCTTGCCAATCTGATAATCCAAAAACAGCGTCTGTCAATTGTTGATATAAACGGCTTCTTCCTTGTTTTAAAGTAACATGATGTTGCTTCATTAAAAGTAATGATACAAACGGAAGCAGAAAGACGATAATAGCCAACATACATGCTGCAATTAGTGCAAATACTACGTCAAATGCACCGATAACAAGTACGAATATGCTATATACAACTAATGCTAATAGACTAGGAAATATTGTACGTAAATATAGGTTTTGCAAATGCTCTATATCTTCGGATAATATACCTAACATATCGCCCGTTTGAAATCGCGAACGGAAAAATAACGCCTGCGGTTCTACTATTCTGTATAGTTTCGTTCTCATCTTTTCTAATATGCGTAGTACGACATCGTGTCCAACTAAACGCTCCAAATAATGAAATACCGCTTGTCCTATACTAAACGCACGTGTTGCAACGATAGGAACATATACAACCATTACATTTTCTGGTCTAAGAGCAGATTTAGAGATTAAATAACCTGAAATGAAAAGTAACATCGCACCTGAACTAACTCCAAGAAGACCAAGGGAAATAGTTAAAGTCATTCTACCTTTATTTTGCTGTATATAAGGTTTAATCCAGTTACTCATCTCTATCCCCTCTCTTTCCTGTGAAAATGTAATGCCTCATTCTTTAAAAGTTCTTCATACGTTCCGCTTTCTATCATTTCCCCTTTATTTAAAATAAGAATATGATCCATCTGTTTCATCCAGTGAAGACGATGTGTTGCAAGAAATACTAACTTACCTTCAAACAGACGTAACATCGCTTGTTTTATTTCAAATTCAGTTTCAATATCAAGATGTGCCGTAGGCTCGTCTAATAAAATAATTGGCTTTTTACTTAGAAGTGCGCGTGCCATAGCGACACGTTGTTCTTGTCCACCACTAAGCATACGTCCACCTTCTCCAATTCTTTCGTACATTCCATTCGGAAGCGATGCAACAAGTGAACGAAGACCAACTTCATTAATAACTCTTTCCACTTCTTCATCAGTTGTATTTGTTTCATAGAAACAAATGTTATCTTTTAATGAAAGCGGGAAAATATAAGGTTGCTGCGGAATATAAGCAATATTCTTTTGCCAATCTTCACGAGTAGACCCGTCAATTTCAACACCATTTACAATCAACTTTCCACCAGAAGGAGTTAAAAATCCTGCTAATACGTCGATTAGTGTTGATTTCCCCGCTCCACTCTCACCAATAACACCAATAGCACCGTTACCTTTCCAAGTAAAATCAATTCTCTCTAATATCTCTTTTTCAGATTCATCATTCTTTACTTTTACATCTTGTAATTTCAAGTTACTAGATGAATTCCATATGATATCTACATTAGATTCTTTCTTTCCTATTTCTTTTTGTTGCTGTAAAATCTTTTCTATTTGCTCCATTGCAAGTTGTCCATCTAACGTAGCATGGTAATTTGCTCCAACTTGTTTAATCGGCAAGAAATATTCCGGAGCTAAAATTAAAATCGTAAGGGCTGGCAATAGTACAATTGTCCCGTCTATTAAACGTATCCCTAATCCGACCGCCACAAATGCGATTGATAAACTCGTAAAGAAATCTAATGCAAAAGAAGAAAGAAAAGCAACTCGCAAAGTACGCATCGTTGCTTTTCTATATCTTTTACTTACCTTTTCAATCTTTCCTTCGTGCTGTTTACTTTTACCTAAATACTTTAATGTTTCTAATCCTTTTAACGTATCTACAAAATGATTAGAAAGTACACGATATGTTTCATATTGGCTATCCGCCATTTTCTGTGCTGCTAATCCTAGTAGGATCATAAATATAATTACGATAGGAATCGTTACAACTAAAATGATTCCAGACTCAATATCTAACGTAAAAACATATAGTACAATTAGTCCCGGTATGATACTACTTCTAATCATTTTAGGAATTGTTAATTCAATATATGTTTTAAATTTCTCAATACCTTCTATCGATAAGGTAACCAGATGACCTGTTCCAGCAGTTTGAACATACCGTGGACCTAACGTGAAATACGCCTCTATTAATTGTTTTCTCAGTAGCGATCCTGTTTTTTCAGCAAAACGTTCCACTAATATTTGCGATATTCGAACCAACATGTGACGTACTGCAAACGTGATTCCAAAATAAACAGTTTCATTTAACACAGATTGTACTGTTTCTCCCTGAAATAAGAACGTAATAGCCCGTGCTAAAAACACTGTTTGTGCAATAATACTAAAAGCTTCTAAAATGCTAATGATTGTTAACACTACATATAAAACTCGGCTACCAGGATACGACGGAAGTCCTCTTTTTCTTTTCATTAGTACTCCAAATCTTTATCTGACTTAACAGGTTGTCTAAACACATAGAAACTCCATATTTGACTTCCCAAAACAAATGGCAATATAGCAATTGAAAAATACGTCATCAGTTTTAGTGCATAATCTCCTGATGCTGCATTATAAATTGTTAAATCGTATATTGACCCTAACGAGCTAATTAAGACACGTGGGAACATGCCGGCAAACACACTCGCACTTAGTAAAATGATTGTTAAGCTCGTCATAACGAAAGCCCAACCATCTCTTCTTCTTTTATTTAATAATGTTGACGCACATAATGCTACAAAAGCTCCAATCGGAAGCATAATCCACTCTGTACCATGACCAGTGAAAATATCTGTTTTCCATAACCCTACACCGGCAAAAATAAGAAGTACTATAATTGCGAGTGGTGCAATTTTCAACGCAGCAATACGTGCACGTTCTCTTAACTTACCTGTTGTACGTATAGTAAGGAATTGCAATCCGTGAACAATACATAGCAGAAGGAACATAACTCCTCCAAGTAATGCAAATGGATGAAGTAATTGTAAGAATCCACCTACAGCATTTTTTGTCTCATCAATTGGAATACCTACCATAAAGTTAGCGATGGCAACTCCCCAAAGGATAGGCGGTAGTAAACTTCCTAAAAACATACCCCAATCCCAAAAACCTTTCCATTTATGATTATCTATTTTCGCACGGAATTTAAAGGAAACACCCCTTATAATTAAAGCAAGAAGCATAAATACAAACGGTATGTAAAACCCGCTAAATAAAGTTGCATACCAGTGCGGGAATGCCGCGAACATAGCTCCACCAGCACAAACAAGCCATACTTCATTCGCGTGCCAAAATGGACCAATTGTATTTAAGTATATTCTTTTCTCTAAATCGTTTTCCCCTAAAAATCTTGAAACTATACCTACACCGAAATCGAAACCTTCAAGTACAAAGAAGCCTACGAATAAAACTGTAATAATGATAAACCACAACACATTAAGAGATAACATACTCTTCCTCCTTATCAAATGGATCATGGCTTTGAGAATCCTGTTTCGTTTTCTTATTCTCATGTCCTTTAATGATACGAACGAATAAGTAAATAGTAATTCCACCTATAATTAAATATAGTGATGTAAATGAAACTAAAGAGAATAACACTTCTCCGAACGTAACATTTGGAGATACAGCATCTTCCGTTTTCATAACACCGAAAACTACCCAAGGCTGACGTCCCATTTCAGTCATAATCCATCCTACTGTATTACCGATAAACGGTAGTGAAATTGCATACACCATTAATTTTAAATACCAAGTTTTTTCAGCTAATCGATCTTTTCTTGATAAGAACCATCCATACGCTCCTAGAAGCAGCATAAATGTTCCACTCATTACCATCGCTCTAAAACTCCAGAACATTGTGTGTACTGGTGGAATATAATCTCCAGGCCCATATTTTTCTTCATATTGCTTTTGAATTTGATTCATCCCTTCTACTTGACCGCTAAATTTATCATATGATAATAGACTTAGCATATAAGGGATTTGAATTTCAAACGAATTTTCTTTCTTCTCTGCATCAATTTTCGCAAATACTGTAAATGGCGCTGGATCTTCACTCGTATTCCATAACGCTTCAGCTGCTGCCATTTTCATTGGATGTGTTTTAATTAATTGTTGTGCTTGCGCATGACCGAAGAATAATACAAGCGCTGTCGTAAGTGTTCCAACAATGATAGAAATGCGGAACGATTTTTTAAACACTTCAGTTTCTTGAGCTTTCGTTATTTTCCATGCACTCACACCTGCAATAAAGAAGGCACCAGTTGCAATTGCCGCTGTAATTGTATGCGGGAATTGTACCCATAATTGTGGGTTTTGGATAATTGCTAAGAAATCATTCATTTGTGCACGTCCATCTGCTGCCATTTCATATCCTACTGGCGATTGCATAAATGCACTTGCAGTTAAAATCCAAAATGCTGATAACATTGTTCCAATTGAAAGGAGCCAAATACATAAAAGGTGAATTCGCTTCGGTAATTTATCCTCACCGAATACCCATAAACCTAAGAATGTAGACTCAATGAAAAATGCTAATAAACCTTCAATCGCAAGTGATGGACCAAACACATCACCTACGAAACGTGAATAGGTTGACCAGTTCATACCAAACTGGAATTCTTGTAGAATACCAGTTACTACACCTACCGCAAAGTTTACAAGGAATATTTGCGTCCAAAACTTCGTCATCTTCTTATAAATTTCTTGTCCCTTTACCACATATAACGTTTGCATTAACGCAATGATAAAAGCTAAACCAATAGACAGCGGAACAAAAAAGTAATGGAAAATCGTTGTTGATGCGAATTGTATTCGTGCCAATTCGAGCGTTTCCATACTACAATCACTTCCTTCATAATTTTTTATATCGTATTTTCGATTGAGTTGTATGAATAAAACAACTCAAATCTTAGAAAGATAAATTTGTTTATGTACTTTTAGAAAATATAAATTTTCAGTTTTTAAGATAATTACAAAAGAACTTTCTCATAAAATTTACCTTTTCACTATTTCAGTAGTGTTTTATCCGTTAATCGAATTGTATAATATACCTGCATAGTAAATTCAGCTGATTTTTGACGTATTATTGACATCATTTTGTCTGAAATATGTCTTTTGTCATTTTTTTGAATTAGATTTTTCTCATTAATAAAATGTATTTTTTTAATATAAGACTTACTTTCATATCAATAAAATAATCGTTTTTCTCTTCATACACTTGACTTTTACGCAAAAAAATGTCCTCTGAACCAACAAGGAAATTAGTTAGTTTTTTGTCAAGAGAAAAATGTATTTTTAAAATTCAAACACAAAATAATGTTATTCAAAAATAGAAAACACCCGCTCTCTCTCTATACTAAAAATTCATTTTTTTGTCATTTTTTCAAACTAAATTAATATATAAAAAATACCGAGAATCGATTAGACTCTCGGTATTTTTTAAATTATTTTGCTGTATGTTTTCTAATAGCCGGCAAAATTTCAGTAGCAATTAATTCGATGTTTTTCTCAATTTTATCAAATGGTACACCACCAAAATCAATTTGTGCCATAAAGCGTTGTTGCCCAAACAATTCATATTGGTAAAGCATTTTTTCAATAATTTGTTGCGGACTACCAACCATTAACGCGTCACGGTAATCTATTGCATTTGTAAATTGGTGTTTCGGATACCCACCACCGCGTAGTGTAAGCATACCAGCATTAATGTGAGGATAGTATTCACTAAGTGCATCTTGTGAATTTTTTGCTGTATAAAATAAACTCGTTGTTGCAACTGGCAAACTTGCTGGATCAAACCCACTTTTCTCAGCAGCCTCACGGTAAGCATCTACTGATCCTTTAAAGTTAATAGCTGGACCACCTAGTGTTGTTATCATCATTGGTACACCTGCACGTCCTGCTTTAATCGCACTAGCTGGTGGGCCACCAACTGCACGCCAAATTGGTAAGTTATTATTTTTAGCTCTTGGAATAACCGATGCATGTGCAAGTGGTGCTCTGAACTGTCCATTCCATGTTACATGTTCCTCATTATTAATTTTTAATAAAAGATCCATCTTCTCTTCAAATAACTCTTCATAATCATTCACGTCATAACCAAGTAAACTATATCCTCCAATACGCGATCCACGGCCAGCCACAATTTCTGCACGTCCATTAGAAATCAAATCAATTGTAGCAAAGTCCTCATATACTCGTACCGGATCAGATGTACTTACTATCGTTGCTGAACTTGCAATTTTTATATTTTTCGTAGCTTGTGCAATAGCTCCTAAAATAACTGTATGAGCTTGCGTCGTAAAATGCGTTTGATGACTTTCACCGACAGCAAATACATCCAGTCCAGCTTCATCCGCTAACTTAGCTGTTTCAATTAATTCATGAATTCTTTGTTCTGCACTAATTTTCTCTCCATTATGCGGATTTAAAACATGATCCCCAATCGAATATAATCCAAACTCCATTCCTTTACTTGTATCCATACGGTATTTTTCCATCATTACTCTCTCCTTTAATGAAGTGGTATTAGTTTCTCTTCTAAAAACGTCGGTAATTCAAATGTATCTCTCTATTCCTTACAACATCACTTGATTAGTCAATTGATTTCGTAAAAAAAATTACTCTTGTGGTAATTCTTTTTTTTCACTATGCTTATGAACTTTCGTCATCAGCTCGTATAATATTTTTTGCTCTTCTTCATTTAATACATCATCAAAAAACGAAGATTGAAATGCAAGTTGCTCTGGCAATGCTCTCTCTAAAGCTGCTTCCCCTTGCTCTGTAAGACTAATTGTTTTCGTTTTCCAATCCTGTTTTCGTACAATATATCCTTCTTTTTCAAGACGAGTTAACATTCGAGAAATACCGCCTTGTGTAACAGTTACCTTTTCAGCTAACTCCATTTGTGTTAATGGCTGATACGTACGTATTTGCAAAAGAACATCAAATTGAGCTGTCGTTAAATCAAAACGTTTTAAAAACTCATTTGACATCTGATTACTTTGGTTCGTGAATCGTATTAAACGTAACCATATTAATGACCCTATCGTATTATCACGCATGTTTGATCACTTCCTATCGTGAATCTTACTATCAATTTACCACTCAAGTGATAGTAATGCAAGAGATAATTATATTTTTCATACACCTAACTTAAAACAATATGTTATACCCAAATGCATCACTTGTGTAATATCTGGTCTACCTTTCTATGTAAAAAGATTTAAGCTCAAATACCTAATCCTTATTATGCATTTTTTTGCTTTCTGACACAATTTGTTCGGGAATTCACATCATTAAATAGTTACATTTTATTATCTCCAAAATGAAATATACACCTTATTAACGTACTCTTTCCCCCTCATAAGTATGAGTGTTTTTAATTTGCGAACAAAAAACTAAATATAATGATACAATTAAATAAAACAATCATAAAAAGGTGGGGATAACATGCAAATTTCTAAACGATTTATAAAACCATTTCCTGAATATGAGGACATATTTTATGATGATTTGGAACAGCATAAAAAACACTTTTTACCCATTTGCTCTATTAATTTACAATGTGTTGAACCGGAATCAGAAGAATGGTTACATATTGTGTCAGCAAAAGAAATCCATGATGGTTGCGTTGGTGATTTTACCAAACCATTTCACACAAATTTTACGAAAGCAGATACATTAGGGTTCGATGTCATTAATGGAAAATATAAATTTGAAGCGGATTGGAATTATTTCAAAATCGAACAAAATAATTCTGACATAATAGAACAAGCCTACGAGAGTAATGAAAGAAATTATCAAATCCGTAAAGAATATTTTCAACGTAATCAAAAAATTTATCCTTATTCTAGCTTTGGAAAAGAATTTACATCTGTAGAAGTATTAGAAGAAGAGTTTGCCGAAAAACAAACAAATGGCTGGGGATTAAATTATCCCGTGGTAAATGGTATCCTAAATGATGTTCGTTTTATGACAGAAGAAGGTAAAGAATTATTAGAAGACTGCGATAACGAAGACGAAATTTTTGACTTTACGAATCTTCTAAATGTACCAAAAGATGAATATGGACATCCATTTACATATGTTGGATTTGTTACAGGATATTATTTTCAAGCTTATGGTGCCGATCGTATTTACTTATTCTTTAATAAAGAATTAAGAAAAGCAGTAATTTGTTTTGAATATACATAAGATAATTAAGAAAAATCCATTTTGAACATTATTACATGAATCAACATGGATTTTTTATAAATAATTTATTTATATTTCAATTCCGCATCTACTGTGAAATGTGTAAAACCTCATATATTGTAATATCCTCCATCTCTTCAATTTCAGGCTTTACTTCATAAAATTCAAACTGACTATATCCCCACTTATCTGGGTTATACACTATTACATTCCCTTTACAATTTTCTGTATTCTGGGCATTCTTATTCAAAATGTTAAATTGAGTCCCAATCAATGAATTCTTTTGAGGGATACTCCCCGTATATTCGACAACATATCTGCATTTTTTAAAATCATCACTTAGATTAACAACTAATGGAACACCTATATTTATTTGTTGCCACCCAAACGATTGTAAAATATTATCGTAATACCCTTCAAAAATAAATTTATTCATCCCTTCATGACCATTCCAAATATATAAAGGTGCATAACAGTTATAGAAATTCCCATGCTTACCTGCCTCAGTCATTAAATATGCTTTGAAATTCAATTCTTGAAAACCATCCGTTTTATACCCATTATCCTCTACCCTTTTCCTAATAATCTCCATATCATAATCTTTTGGCAAAATGACCTTATATTGCATTCCAATCATGTTTATCACTCACTTTCCATCTTATATACACAATGATAAGGCGATGATTGACTAACGTAAAATAGGTATAAATTATGTTTGGTATCATTTATAATGATATCGTATAAGGGGCTGTGATAAATGGAAATAAATGATCTTATTATATTCAAAACTGTAGCTAGCGAAGGTTCTATTAGTAAAGCTGCGAAAGAGTTAGGGTATGTTCAACCAAACGTAACTGAGCGAATCAAAAAATTAGAACAAGAGTTAGAAACACCTTTACTACATAGAGCTAACAAAGGCGTTTCCTTACTACCTTCTGGTGACATTTTATTAGACTACACGAATCAAATATTAACTCTAGTAGAAGAAGCGAAAGATCAAATTAAAATGAGTGGTTCTTCTTATATAATCGCGACGTCACAATCTATTTTGACTAATTATTTAAGTAAGCGCATTGAAGAAAATTTCAGGAATTATCAAATATATGTAGAAAATAGTAGTCATTTGCAAAAATTACTGCAGCAACAAAAAGTTGATATGGTCATTACTTATGAGGATTACCCGGACACAGCGTTTAAAAAAGTATTTTCCACTTCAATTTCTATAGGCTTATTAAAAGCGAAAGAAAAGTGTACCATTGACTTTTCAAAGGAACTCTTCTTCGTTAGCAATGACAAAAAGTGCCCTTTTAGAAATAGGACGATACAATTTCTAAAAGAAAATAATCTATCTCAGCATCAACTTCAACAATTAGATTCTTATTCACTCATTGAAGATTTTATAAACGATGGCAACGGGATAGCCTTTTTACCGATTAGAAATGATAAATTGGAACCAATTGAAGATATTCCAATTGAGAAATTAGCTGTTCATTTTTTTACAAATCATAACTCTTTAAAACAAATCCCTGATGAACTATTTGATTAATAGAAGAGCTATCAAACTAACTAATTACATACGCCAATAAAAATCCCTCCTTTACGAATTTAAAAGAGGGATTTTCATATTCTATACAATTGATTTTTCACACATTTTGCTCCACTTCTGCACTTTTCTCCTTCTTATTCCGTTTCATATTCTTCAGTCCCTTAACCGTGCCAACTAATCCTTTCGGGAAAACTAGCAATACGATAATGTACAATAAACCGAGAATAATCGTCCATCGTTCAAAAATCGGAAACTCTGTGGCTAGTTCTGATAAATAATATTTCAGTGATTCAATAATTCCAGCTCCAGCAATCGCTCCAATTAACGTTCCAACTCCGCCAATCATCGTCATCAACAATGCATTTAATGTCATTTCAATTGAAAATACTGTCGTATTAACAAAACGCAATGTGATAACAAATAAACCACCGCTAATCGCAGCTACTACTCCTGCAACAATGCTAGCAATAATTTTATAATGAAGCACTTTATATCCTAGTGCTTCAACACGTTGTTCATTTTGTGAAATTGCCTTTAATACTTTTCCAATAGAAGATTTGGTAAAAAGACGTAACAGAATAAAAATGACAATTAAACATATAAGGGTTACATAATAAAAGTTAAAACGATCACGGAATAAGTCTGGTACACCAAATGTAAAACCATCCCCTCCATGAGTAAGCCCGCGCCACTTTTCAGCAAGTACGAAAAATAACTGTGAAATAGCAAGTGTTAACATTGCATAAAAATGACTTTTCAGCCGTAAAGAAAGCAAACCGATTATATAACTAACAATGGCTGAAATGATAATTGCAGCTACTATCCCTATAAAAAAATTCGTTATGGATACTCCTTGCCGATCAAATAAAAGCGCTACGCCATATGCTCCTATTCCAAAGAACATACAGTGACCGAACGATACAATTCCTGTATATCCAAGCAATACATCAAAACTCATTGCAAAAATAGCAAAGATGAAGATTTGAGTGAACAAAATTAACAAGCTCCGTGAATCATTTACGAATGGAAATACACTTAAACAAATGAGCATAAATACTCCGAAGTATACTTTAATTCGATTTGATGTGCTGTTCACCATTTCACCCCTTTTCACCAACAAGACCAGTTGGCTTCACTATTAAGAAAAATAGTAACATTAACATATTGATTGCAAGTGATAAATCCGGTATAAAATACGCTGTAAAAGCACCAGCTAATCCGACAATTAAAGAAGCGATTGCTGAACCTTGTACGCTTCCTAGCCCTCCAATGATTACTACTATGAAAGCTAAAATCGCATACTGCATACCCATCTCGGCGAAAATAACGCCTGAATACGGTGCTAATAAGAAGCCTCCCAACGCTGCCATCCCTGCTCCTAATAAAAAGACGAAAGAAAATATCGCTTTTATGTTAATACCGAGCGCTTGAACCATCTCTTTATCTATTACACCTGCGCGTATCATAAGACCTATCTTTGTTTTTTTGAGCAATAATAGTAAGGCAATGTAAATGATGATCCCAATTAAAATAACGAATAGACGATATTTAATCAATATAACGCCGTCAAATGTAAAACTTCCTTGTAACCATAACGGTAATTTTGCTCCAATTGGATTTGGTCCCCAAAATACTTTAATACATTCACTAAGTACAAGCATTCCCCCAAGCGTAACTAGAAGCTGGCGAACATGATTTCCATATACCGGTCTAATTAGAAATCTTTCTAAAATGAACCCAAGGAACATGCCCATAGCTATTGCTCCAATTAATGCTAATACATAACTACCTGTCATATTAAATAGCCAAACACCTGTAAACGCTCCCCACGCAAATAAACCACCATGTGCGAAGTTTAGAACGCTCATTAGACCGAAAATAAGTGAAAGACCTGATGCTAATAAAAAAATAAGCATCCCTGTTGAAATCCCATTTACAAATAAATTGATTAACACATCCATCCTTCTCACCCCGGATTCATGTTAAGAGATTCCTAAATATTTGTGACACATTTCCTTATCCTCTTTTAATTCATGCATAAAACCGTTATGAACAATTCTTCCGTTATCCATAATATAAAAGTAATCCCCAATTTGACTAGCCATCATAAAATTTTGTTCAACGAGTAAAACTGTTGTTTTCTCCTTCATTTTCAAAATGGCTATCATTAATTTTTCTATCATAATAGGGGACAAGCCTTTACTCGGCTCATCAATAAGTAATAAACCATCACTATTAATAAATGCTCTTGAAATTGCTAGCATTTGCTTTTGCCCTCCGCTTAAGAGTCCGCTTTTTTTGTGCCAAAATTGCTTTAAATCTGGAAATAGTTCCAGCATCCAGTCTATTTTTTCTTCCGCTTCTTCTCCCTTTCCTCTGGCAAGAGCGAATGTTTCTTCTACCGTCAGGTCGTGAAAAATGCCTTGATTTTCTGGTACATACCCTATTCCTTTCCTTGAAATTAAATGTGTAGACAATCCATTCACTTGTGTACTATCATAATAAATTTCACCGTGTGCGATATGGTGAAACCCCATAACCGAACGTAATGTCGTAGTCTTCCCTGCCCCATTTCTTCCAAACAGTACAGTAATCGTTCCTTTCTCAACAGCAAGAGAAACCCCTTGTAAAATATGAAACTGATCTAAATACGTCTCTATATTATTCACTTGTAATAGTGCCACTATATAATCCCCCTAAATAAGCACTTTGTACACGCTCATCTTTCATCATTTCTTCGGGCAAACCTTCAGCCAATAACTCTCCATGGAATAAAACGATAAGGTGGTCTGATAAACCTAGTACCATATCCATCTTGTGTTCAATCAGTACAATTGTACTCTCTGGATGTTTCTTAATATTTTCAATCACTTGTAAAATAGCCGGTACCTCCTCAACTGATATACCTGCCGTCGGCTCATCTAGTAGTAATACATCCGTTTTTAAAGCTAGTAACATCGCAAGCTCTAACTTTCGTTTTTCCCCATGTGCTAAATCTTTTGCTAATACATGTTCTTTCTCATGAAGTAATACTGTTTTTAAAAAACGTCTCGCTTCTCCAACTTGTTGCTTAAATTTTGCCGTACTCGGAAAAAAACTATAGTAATCTTGAACAAATGATTGAACACTTAAACGAACATTTTCAAGTACCGTTAACTCTGGAAATATATTTGTAAGTTGAAAAGAACGACCAATTCCTAATCGAGTTCGATCTGAAATTGATAATTTTGTAATCTCTTGCCCTTTAAAATATACTTCACCCTTTGTTGGAGAAATTTGTCCACTTAGTAAATTAAATAACGTTGTCTTTCCTGCACCATTTGGTCCAATAATGGAAATGAGCTTTCCTTTTTGTACTGTTAAATTCACATCTTTAATAACATGATGCTCGCCAAAAGATACGCTAAGATTTTTCGTTTCCAGCAAATGTGTCACGAAATCCCTCCCTTTAAAGCTTTAAGTATGAAAGAAATACGTATAAAGAGGGTTTGCCCCTCTTTATACAAAAAACTGAAAATTAAGTCTATTTATTTTGAACTGGTGGTTCTGTCTCTTTCATCGTTAATTCTCGCTCTAATACTGGCACCGGATAATCAACACCATCTTGCTTTTTCAATGTGATAGAATACAGTGTCTGCATCGCTTGGTGATCCTTTTCTCTAAACTTCATCTTTCCTTTCGGTGTATCAAATTCCATTCCTTCCATTTTCTTAATTAATGTATCTACATCTGTATCACCTTTTGTCTTCTTTAAAGCTTCTACAATTGAAATTGCCGCAGACATTCCTCCTGCTGTAAATAAATCTGGCACCGCACCATTAAATCGTTTTTTATGTTCTTCCACTAACCAATCATTCACCTTATTTTTCGGAAGTGTATGGTAATAAACAGAAAAACCTTGCATTCCTACTAACGCATCCATCGTTTTTAATGCCGGTATATCTGGTGCACCTGTAGAAATTTTAATGCCTTGCGCTTCCACATTCATATCTTTTAACTGTTTCCAAGGTGAGTTTGCCCCTGCCCAAACGATAAATAAATAATCTGGTTTTGAGCTAATGATATTTTGAATATTTGCAGTGAAGTCAGTCGAATTTGTATCTGCGTATTGCTCGTTTACAATATTTGCCCCTAATTTCTTCGCTCCAGCTTTAAATGCCGCAATTCCCTCACGGCCGTAAGCATTATCTTGTGCTAACGTTGCTATTTTCACATCTTTTTTAGCAATTGCCGCAGCACCAGCGACTGCATCTTGAGATGAATTTCTACCTGTTCTAAAAATATATTTATTCCAGTTCTTCCCGGTAATACTATCAGCTACTGCCGGTTCTACAACCATTATTTTTTCATATTCTTCAGCTAGTGGTAGAACAGCTAATGTATCACTTGAACTAGACGATCCGACTAAAAAATCGACCTTCTCTTCTTCTAATAACTTCGTAGCTTTTTTAACTGCTACATCTGCTTTCGTTTCCGTGTCTTCTACAACAAACTTAATCTTCTTCCCTTCCACTTTCCCTGTTCCACCCGTTGCATAGTCTAAGCCTAATTCAAATCCGTTCATGGTTTGTTTTCCATACGATTCTAATGGACCTGTTAATGATGCAAGAACCCCTACCTTAATCGTCTTTTCATCCTCTGTACTTGTTTTCTTTCCTGAACAAGCTGCCGTTATTAATAACGAACCTAACACACAACCAGTAGCCATCATTCTTAGCCATTTACGTTTTTTCATCGACATTGTGATCCTCCCCATACTTTACTTTCTGATAGAGTCAAACACGCCAAAGTTACCCATCCGTAATTATGACTTTTCCTTTGAATCATACAAACAAATCTGTTAAAAAAATTTAATGAAGTACCTTTACATTCGCCGCCTCTTTCCAAATACCTCCATTTAGCATATACTCATCTAGTTTTTTTCACCACCTAATCACAGTAGCTGCCCACGTATACCCAGTCCCTGCACTAACTACTACTGCAATATCTCCGGCCTGTAATTTTCCTTGTTCATTTGCAAAGTGAAGACCAATGCAAGGATCAAGCGCTGACATATGTCCATAATGATCTAAATATACAACTTGTTCTTCTGCTAGCCCTAGCCCCTGTATCAATTCTATTAACATAGAACGTTTTGTATGCAGTGGTAACAATACTTTAATATCTTTAGGAGTATATCCACTTTTTCTTAACGCCTCCCGAATAACCTTATCAAAATTAGAGATTGAAACCCGGTCTAGACGTTCTTTCATACTAATAGGATCTATTACATCAATATAATGTTGTCGATTCTCAACTGTATCATAGCTCGCAACCTGCTTCGATCCACCAGCGGGGATACGAACATCTTCATGAAATGAACCATCTGTTATAATCGCACTTCCTAATATTTCACCGTTTCTAGCGTCTTTTTTCACTAAAGCTGCACTTCCGCCATCAGCGAAATTAAACATAAAACGTGAGCGTGGATTATCATAATCTACAATTTGAGATTCTTTACACCCACCTACTAATAATATATTTTCAATTGAGTTATCGGAGTAGAGCATATCTTTTGCGACTTTGAGAGCAATAGGAAAGCAAGAACTAACATTCATAATTTCAAAAGCATAAGCATTTTTTAATCCAAGTTCATGCTGAATTTTTGGGGCACTTGACCATACGTGGTAATCTTTATGTGGACTGCCAAAATAAATGACTACATCAATAGATTGAGGATCTACTTGTAATAATATTGGCTTTGCAGCAGCAATAGCTAAATCTGATGCATGCATCGTTTCGTCTGCGACATGTTTTTCATATAATCCAAACTTTTCTATAATAATATTCTCAGGGATACCTGTTTTTTGAGATAGGTCTGCGGCCGTCTCTACGTCTTTTGGGAAGAAAACACCAGTCGCTTCAATCCCAATATTCATTAGACTACTCCTCCTTCTTTTGGCACCAGCATAGTCGCTACACCAGTTAATACTAAATCTCCTTTTTGGTTATGACACTCCGTTAACAATTTCAAAACTCTCTTTTCTATCATAAATTCTTGTACTGTTGCCGTAGCTGTAATCGTATCTCCTATAAAAACTGGTGCTGTAAATTTAATAGTTTGTTCCATATAAACAGAACCCTTTCCTGGTAAATGAACACCTAACAATTGTGATAATAGACTTGAAGTTAGTAAACCATGTGCTATTCTTTGATTAAATCTAGTTTGTTTCGCATACTCATGATCAATATGAATTGGATTAAAATCCCCACTCAAACCTGCAAATAATACAAAATCCGTTTCTGTTATTGTTTTACTACATGATGCCTGTTGACCTGTGCTATACATCGTCATCTCTTCACCAACTTTTCAATTGATTTGCTAACTGTACTTTTTGAATTTTACCAGTTGCATTTTTAGGCAATTCCTCTAGAAACACAATTTCTTTTGGAAGTTTATATTTTGCTAGAAATAAACGACAATGTTCAATGACTTCCTTTTCAGTTAATTCACTGCTACTCTTTTTCACAATAAAGGCAATTGGAATCTCTCCCCACTTTACATGTTGCCTACCAACGACCGCTACCTCATATACCCCCGAAATCTTATTAATGACCTGCTCTACTTCAAGTGGATAAATATTTTCACCACCGGAAATTATCATTTCTTTTTTTCTGCCGACAATATATACAAAACCATCTTCATCAACTTTAGCTAAATCTCCCGTATATAACCAACCATCTTGAATCGTTTCTTCTGTTGCATCTGGCCGATTCCAATACCCTTTCATTACATTTGGTCCTCTTATAAGTAACTCTCCAACCTCACCAATCTCAACTTTATTTTTGTTTTCATCAATAAGTACATAATCACAAAACAGAACCGGTTTCCCAATTGAACCTACTTTACGTCTTGCATCTTCTTCTGAAAGCATAAATACGGTTGGTGATGTTTCAGTCATGCCAAAGCCTTGCCCAAATAAAAATCCTCTATCTATAAACTCTCTCATCAACTCTTCTGGACATGGTGCACCACCGTTATAAAACCAGCGAACTGATTGTAAATTTGTAGTTTCAAACTTTGCGCAATTCATTAATGCTTGATGAATTGTAGGTACTCCCATCACTATAGTCACTTTATGTGTTTCTATCATGGAAAGAGCTGCAGTTGGTTCGAATTTTCTTGGAATAATGATTACGCCACCTGCAAATAAAGTTGGAAATGCGAATAAACCAATCCCACCAATATGAAATAAAGGTAATAATACAATGGAGCGGTCGTGAATAGTTAAGTCAATCGCAAATGTATTATTAAGCGCATTCCAAAACATATTTTCTTGTGTAAGTACAGCTCCTTTCGGTTTTCCTGTTGTACCTGATGTATAACATATAATAAAGGATGCGCTTTCATTTATCTCTTCAAAGTTGTAACTTTTTCTATCTTCTATTTCTTTTAAACTTTCAATCGAAATAACTCTTTGTACGCACGATACCTTATGCTTTGACAGTGCCATATTTTGAAATGTTTCCTCTACAAATAAAACTGTAGTTCCACTATCTTTTAACTGGAATATAAGTTCATTTTCTGTTAACCGTATATTAAGTGGAACAGCAATACATTCTACCTTTGCTACAGCAAACAAAAGTACAATATATTCCAAGCTATTTTGTGATAAAATAGCTATCCTTTCTCCTTTTTGCACATGTAAGTCGTAAATTAAATATGCTGCTACTTTACTTACATACTCATGTAACTGTTTATATGTTATTTCCTCCTCTTCTGTAATAATGGCAATGCGATCTGGATGTAAATAGGACCGTTTTTCAATCCAATAAGCAATGCCTTGCATATTTTCCCACTCCCTTATCTCTTTCTCAATCCTTCAAATATTAATGACATCGCTGCTTCAAATACATCTTCCGGAACATCTTTCTCTTCCCAATAACCCCATCGCATCCCTAGAAATTGCCCAATTGACATAAGACAATACGCAATTGTTTCTTTCTCAAGTTGTTTAAACTCTCCCGCTTCCATACCAGCCGATAAACTTTTTAAAAATCCATTTGCGAGCTTTGCATAGTACCATCTATATAAGTTATCATCAACAACTACTGCCTGTTGTACAATGTTATATAGATTAGGTCGATCTTTCACCCACCGAAAAAAAGCCTGAAAACCTCTTCTTTGTGCCTCTTCATAACTTGATATTCCCTTCATTTCTTCTTTAATAATTAAGCGTAACTCACGGTTCAATCTGCGGATCAATTCATCAAATATATCTTTTTTAGATGGAAAGTAATTATAGAAAGTTCCGTGCGCTACCTTTGCTTCTTGTGTAATATTCACGATAGAAGCCTCGTAATACCCTTTACTACCAAACACCTCTTCTGCAGCACACAATAATTTCTCTCTCGTTTCTAACCCTTTTGTTGTTAGGTTTTTTACATCCATTATTATTTTTTCTGACACCTGAATCACCTCTTAGATTTGATTATAAATATATTTCTGAATTTTTCAATTATTTTTATTAGACAAAATCCGCAAGCGTTTTTCTACATACAAAAAAGGACTAACTTATTTTGAAGTTAGTCCTTTAATCTTAATTAGAATTGAGTTCTACTTTCTCTAACCCTTCAGCCAATTGTTTCTTATCTAGCCCTTCTCCTATTACTACCAAGTTCGTCGGGAAACCGAAATCTTGTTCCAGTAAAGTTGGTACCCCAAATGAATATTGGAATAGATGCGGGTATTTATCTCCATGGAATTTCACAAATCCTTTTACACGATAAATACTATCTGGTAAATTCGAAAGCCATTCGTATAATTTATCTTGATCAATCGATTTCGTAAATTGATATGTCATCGTTTGTATATGTAAATGCTGTTTTACATGTAGTGTCTCATGCTCCCCATCATTCGTAAATTCAGCTTCTTCTATGTCTTCTAAAGATATATTACAATATTTTGTTTCAAACAATTTCGCATGATTATTTATTGCTTTCACTTCTTCAATTACTTTGTTCTTATCCGCATCTGTTAGTAAGTCTGATTTGTTAATTAAAATGTGGCTACCAAACTTCAGTTGCTCATGCAATAATTGCTGAACGTTTGCACTTAATACTCTTCGATTTAACCACCTTACTGCATCTAAAACGACGACAATTGATTTCACTTCTAGGAAAGGTGCTAAAATTGGTGATACACACGCATCTAATACTTCAATTGGATGCGCAACACCTGTCGTTTCTATATAAATGACATCTGGTCTTTCTTGCTGATATAACGAATGCAACTGTATTTCAAGCTCTTCTTTCAACGTACAACAAATACATCCTTTTAGAAGTTCCCTTAAAACATTCTCTTTTCCAATAATATCTGTATCTACCGAGTATTCACCAATTTCATTCATTAATACTGCAACTTTTCTATTTTTCTTTTTCTCCGCTAACAATAAATTTTGTAATAATGTTGATTTTCCACTGCCTAAAAAGCCACCTAATATATGAATTTCTACTTTATTCATTTGATCGACCATCCATTTCTTTATTTCAAACATATTCAAAGCGTAATAATTACGATTTATATTTATTATTTTATTAAAAGAGTAGTGATTTGTAAATATATCTTCATTGTTCGTTTACTTCATAAGCAACTCTAATTCCAGACTCTATTGCTCCTTGCATCCATCCGTGGGTTAATGTTGTATGCTCTCCTGCAAAGTGTACTTTGCCAGCTGGCGGCGTAATATACGGAAATAACTCTAGCTCTTGATCTGGTTCGAAGGCCGTAAATGCTCCGCAAGAATACGGATTTTGACCCCAGCTAAAAGATGTTCCAGTAACAAACTCACTATAGACGATGTCGCCGTATATTTTCGCTAAATTTTTTAATGCGTAACGAATACGCTCTCTTTGCGGAAGACTATCCCATGTTAACGCCTCATCTGCCCACGTATAACTCGCTAAAACGATAGCTTCCCCTGGTGTATGAATGCCATAACTCGGATAATATGTAAACCGTATAGGTAAATCTGTAATAGATTTCCCACCACACTGTCCCGCTTTCTCCCAAAATCTACTTTTAAACTCTATCGCAATTTTAGTTGCATCAATATAATTTAATTCACGAATTGCTCGTCTTTTAAAATAAGAGAATACACAATATGGCTGAACTTCTACAAATCGTAACGCTGAAAATGGAATTGTGATAATAGCAATGTCGCCTGTTACCATAAATGGATTTAACGTTTGTTCATTTGTTACTTGCATCATCACTTTATTATCTTCCTGTATAATTTTTTCTACTTTATACGACATAAAAATATTATCCTTTAGCTGTGGCAAAAATGAATTGGGTAATGCATCCATTCCGCCCGTTATCTCATAATATTTTGTCGTTGAAGTAAAAAAGAGCATTTCACGTAATACTTCAATTAAAGACATTCCCATATATGCTTCCATATCTAGAAGTACCCCAATCATATCTATTGCTCTATCTGAATAATACTCACTTAAAAATGATCCGAGTGAATATGTTTTATACTTTTTTTCAACGATGATCCAGTTTTTATTAGGATCTTTTTTTATAAAATTAAGTATTGGTTCTAATACTACTAACATTAGCTCTTCTGCCGTTTTTCCTTTTTCGTTCTCTAAAATGGGATACCCAAGTATACTTGGATTTTTTTCAAACACGCTCAATCTCGTTTTAATATTATTCGTATATATAATATCGGAAGCGGTTTTATTTATAAAAAGATTTAACGGTAATTTAAATTTACGAATGTAAGCTAAAGTTAACTCGTGTGTTTCAGGAATTCTCATTGGTCCTGCATTAAAATATAAACCAGAGCTAAATGGTTCACGAATCGTATATATCCTTCCGCCTATTCGATTATTCGCTTCTAAAATTGTTATGTTATGCCCTGCTTCTTTCAATAACGATGCTGCAACTAATCCTGAAATTCCTGCACCAGCAATAATAATCTGCTTTGGATTATTCGTTTTAACGAGCCCCACATTAATAATATGGAGCATTCTTTCCATCGTTAATGGCTGCATCATGCCCTTTTCCCCTTCGATAAAGGATTTTATTGCATTATATTCGGTTAACTTACTTCCTATGTTTCGTGCAAGAAATTGCACGGATAGATTTTCAAATACTTGAATATCTTTTATAAAATGTAATAAACTAGATATGAATCTATAGAAGTAAGACGTATTTTCTTACATAATAAAATCAATGAAATTGCGAGGAATTTTGAAATGAAAAAAGGTATTAACCGTGTTGTATTAGTAGGAACAGGAGCAGTTGGATGTAGTTATGCTTACTGCATGATTAACCAAGCTGTAGCTGAAGAATTTGTTTTAGTTGATGTAAACGAGGCAAAAGCTGAAGGAGAAGCAATGGATTTAAGTCATGCTGTTCCTTTTGCACCAGCTCCAACTAGAGTATGGAAAGGCAGCTACGAAGATTGTAAAGATGCTGATCTTGTAGTCATTACAGCTGGATTACCACAGAAACCAGGCGAAACACGTTTAGATTTAGTTGAGAAAAACGCGAAAATCTTTAAACAAATCGTTCGTAGTATTATGGATAGCGGATTTGATGGTATCTTCTTAATCGCAACTAACCCTGTTGATATTTTAACTTACGTAACTTGGAAAGAATCTGGTTTACCAAAAGAACGCGTAATTGGTTCTGGTACAACACTTGATTCTGCTCGTTTCCGCTATATGTTAGGTGAGTACTTCAATATTGGTCCACACAACATTCATGCTTATATTATCGGAGAACATGGTGATACGGAACTTCCTGTTTGGAGTCACGTATCAGTTGGTATTCAAAAACTACAAACGCTTCTTGATAAAGACAACACATACACGCAAGAAGATTTAGACAAAATCTTCATAAACGTTCGTGATGCGGCTTACCATATTATTGAGCGAAAAGGTGCAACTTACTATGGTATTGGTATGTCACTTCTACGTGTTACAAAGGCAATTTTAAACGACGAAAATAGCGTATTAACAGTATCAGCTTACTTAGAAGGTCAATACGGTCAAAAAGATGTTTATATCGGTGTACCTGCTGTTTTAAATCGCGGCGGTGTTCGTGAAATTTTAGAAGTGGAATTAAGTGAAGAAGAAGAATTAAAATTCGATCACTCTGTTCAAGTGTTGAAAGAAACAATGGCTCCAGTTCTTTAATATGTATAGTAAAAAGCAATCCAATTTATTTTGGATTGCTTTTTTATTTTGACTATCCCTCTCCCTATGATATAGGTTAATATTATTCATAATATTAAGGAGTGATTTCATGAATGACTCTTGGACAATTGTAGTCCTCTTATTGGCTAT
The DNA here is from genome assembly GCF_040459695.1 of Bacillus cereus group sp. RP37. Lineage (NCBI taxonomy): Bacteria > Bacillati > Bacillota > Bacilli > Caryophanales > Bacillaceae > Bacillus > Bacillus cereus group sp. RP37. Next base: position 3,543,291 of record NZ_JARVHP010000001.1, read on the forward strand.
TTCATCCCTAATACTTTTCCTCTTTTTAATCATCAGGACTCTATTTCCAACTCAAAAATATGAAAAAAATCTCGGATTCATTCTACTTATTATATGCTTATTAACAATACCGATTAGTATCTTCCTTATCGGAGGATGGGCAGGTATGGGAATTGGCATAATCGCATTATTTCTTTTTACTGCTGTTATTATAGCTTTAATTGCAAATAGATTTATTAAACTTCCACCTGCTAAGAAAGAATAAAGTGAAGCTTTAATCAGTGGCGTCCCACCCTTACTATTTATTAACCACTGTCAATTAACATTTTTTAGAATAAAAACAACCGATGTATTCGTTCCTTGAAAACATCGGTTGTTTTCCATTATTTTTTAATCGCTTTCTCATTATTTACATCAAGTACATCTAAGAAAAAGATAAAAATCGGTATCCCGATAATAAGCCCCCATATTCCAAGGAAATGTTCTGAAAAGATGAGAATCATAAATGTATAAAAGATTGGTAAATTCGTTTTCGCAGACATAAACTTCGGATTTAAAAAATAACTTTCAAGAGCATGGATGACTGTAATGAACACAAGTATGTATACTACATACATAACTCCGCCTACGTTATAAGCAATGATACAAAGTGGAAATAAAGAAATAATCACACCTGCAACTGGAATCAATCCGAGTAGGAAAATCATAACAGCTAATACGAGTAGCTGCGGAAATCCTAAAACAATTAATACAATGACAGTAAGAATACAATTTACAACTGCAATTAAAAACTGTGCTTCTATTACTTTACCGAACGATCTTGCAAACCTTTCGCCAAAATATGCAATCTCCTCATAAAAAATCTTTAGCTTACTCTCTTTAAATTTAGAAGTAAAGGTAATAATACGCTCTTTTTCTAACAAGAAAAATAAGCTTAATATGAGAGACAATAATATTTGTAAACTTACCTTCCCTATGTTTGCTATCGATTGATAGATAACATCTACACCTTGTTCTATATACTTTGATACTTCCATTCCGTTAATTGTCGAAAGTGCATATTTAATGATTTCATTATCAGGTGGATTTTGAAAAAACAATTTAAATTGATAAATCAATTGTGAAATTTGTATCGTTAACACAGGTAAATATTTATACAATGTCGTGCCAATAAAGGAAACTAATATGATATACAAACAGGCGATAACAATTTTCCGGTTCACTTTCAATTTCTTTGAAATAAAACGTTGAAATCGATCCATTAAAAATGTCAGTATAAACGTAATTAATATTAAATTGATCATACTTTTTAAACCATATAATACTAACGCTACTATTATTAAAACGAGAAACCGTTGAAACCCTCTACTTCGAAAGAAATTTTTCACTTCATTCATTAAGATTTAACCTCCCCCTTCAGTGGATGGAAATTGAATATATTACATTTTATGAACTTCTATAGACAATCTTTCTTACTAATTGAGAAGAATCCTTTTTTTCTTTTATATTGTTAGATTCTATTTATATTAGCCCCCCTACTTACTTCAGTGGAGCTCTTTTTTTCGTTTAACCTTTTACAATTTAGGTGATTTTCTATTTTTAGACTGCTGTTCATACGCATAACCAATATTGAATAGTTCCTTCTCACTGAATTGCTTCCCAACAAACACCGCACCTACTGGCTCTCCATTGTTATCATATCCTGCTGGCACCGCTAATTCTGGATAGCCAGCTACAGCTGATAGCAAAACTTCATCGTTGTTAATCATGACTAAAGCATCCAAACCTTTTTTTACTAAATACCTATCTAGCTCTTTTCTTGCATTTCCTTGACTCGTTTGCACTACTTTTTCAAAATCATCTTTCGTTATAGCAGATTTTTCAGAGCCCTCAATTAATGTTTGTCCATATTTCATTCGTCTTTTACTATCCTTTTTATTAAACGCTATAATCTCTTCTAACGATTTTACTGGTACATTTTTGTGCTGTGAAAGATAATCGTTCACATTATGTTTGAACTCATATTCTAATGTTTGCAGATTATCTACACCCTCATCGTTTAACTGAATATCATCAGTCAATATCGCACCGGCGTCTTGAAGGTCTTTTCTAATCTTTTCTGCTACTTCCTTTCTATTCTCATCTTGTTGATCTATTGAAAAAAGAACCCCTATTTTTTTCCCTTTCAATCCATCTATTGATAAATCCTTCGTATAATCAATTCTTTCTTTATCTTTCATTTTTTCTGTCATAGCATCTTTTTCATCATAACTTACCATTGCGTTAAATAACGTTGCCCCATCCCTTACCGTTCTTGCCATCGGTCCTGCAGTATCAAGTGTTTCAGCTAACGGAATTATGCCTGATCTACTCACCATACCTAGTGATGGGCGTAACCCAACTACTGATTGCTGCGTCGCTGGTGCGACAATTGATCCAGTCGTTTCCGTCCCGATTGCAAGTGGTGAAAAATCTGCCGCAACTACTGTAGCAGATCCTGAACTTGATCCCGATGTATCAAACGTAATCGGACCGTATGGATTCAAATTTTGTCCTTTTTTCCCGCTATATCCGCTAGGCATTGTAAAGGATAAATAATTTGCCCACTCAGACATATTCGCTTTTCCTAAAACAAAAGCACCTTCTTCTTTCAACTTCTTCACAATCGTCGCATCTTCATCTGCAATCCAATCTTTTAACACATAAGTTCCCGCGCTTGTCGGCATCACCTTTTCCGTTTGTACATTATCTTTTACGATGACTGGCATGCCATATAAGTTAGACTTCTTATTGAAAGACCTTTCTTTATCTAACTTTCGCGCTTCCTCCATTGCATTTGGATTAATCTCTGTAACAGCATTTAATGATATTCCATTTTGGTCATGCTCTTGTATTCTAAAAAGATATACACTCGTTAATTCTTCATATGATAATTTCCCATCATCAATCTTTTTTTGAAGCTCATCTACAGTCGCATTTACAACCTCTTTTTCTTTTATCTTTACATTATCTATGTTGATCCCTTTCAGCTGATTATGTATCGGTTTTAACACTCTATCTTTATCATATACGATTCGCTCAGGTTCCTTTGGAAAATAATTTTTATACACATAATATCCACCGGCACATGCTAATAGGACAATACCTCCCGTGATAGAAAGCGTTATCTTTATCCATTTCTTCATGTTGCTTCCTCCATTCTAAAAGTTGCTCAGTTGTAGCTTCTTTCTATATAAAAAAGAGAGTTATATTCTACGTAACTCTCTAGACAAAATGCTAAATGAAAAACTTAATTATTTCAATCTAATCGTTTCTTTTTTGCATTCGCTTCGCTAATAATTCCTTTACTTGATTATAAGTTAATCCTGAATTTTTATTTAAACGCTTTACTTCCTCAACATCAGTACCTACCACTGTATATTTTTTCTCGTCATTCATTTTTCCACAGCCCTTCCTACTGCATTATTTCTTATATTTCTTCCCTAAAATCCTATAAATTAACACAAATGCAAATAAGGAAACTGTACGAAATTCAGTAGCTAAAAGGGAATTCAGTTGTGTAAGAGAAGGAAAACATCAAAAAATGTCAAATTTATATACTTGTTGAATTTAAGGACTTGGAGGATACATTTTGAAAACATATGAGTTTAAACATAACATTCCCACATTGGAAGAGTACAAATATTTGTGTGATTCTGTTGGATGGTCTAATTATATGAATTTTGAAGTGGCGGAAACTTCACTGAAGCATTCTATTCACTGCATCACAGTCAAAGATAATGAACAAATTATCGGCATGGGGAGAATTGTTGGCGATGGATCTATCTATTTCTATATTCAAGATATAGTAGTTCATCCAGATTATCAGAAACATGGTATTGGGAAAGAAATCATGCATCGTTTAGTTGCATACTTACATGAGAACGCCCCTGATAAGGCGTTTGTCGGTTTATTTGCATCAGAAGGTAAAGAATCGTTCTATGAAAAGTTTGATTTTAAAGATTACTCACCAAACATGACAGGGATGTTTACTGTCATTTCAAAATAATAAACATAATAGATTTTTACTTGTAAGGAAAGACTTCGATTCATATGAAGGAAATTGTTCTTGCAGTAAGAGTTTAACATTACATACGAAAAGACAGTACATATATGCTAATATGTACTGTCTTTTCGTTTATCTAAATTTTTATATATTAAATTTATTAATAAAATTTCACTACATCTTCAGTAGGTAAGAATGTTCTTTCTCCCGGTTGTTCATTTGGCTCACCAAATGGCATTTGTCCTACTAAGCTCCACTCTGCTGGAATATTCCAATTTTCTTTCACTTCAGCATCTACAATTGGATTGTAATGTTGTAATGATGCGCCAATTCCTTCAGCTGATAATAACATCCATACAGTATGTTGTAACATTGCATTTCCTTGATGAGACCAGAATGGGAACTGATCTTTATATAATGGTGCATTTTCTTGCATTTTTTCTACTGTTGCTTGATCTTCAAAGAATAACACAGTCCCAACACCTGTATGGAAACCTTTTAATCTTTCTACAGTCGCTTCAAAGTTTTCTGCTGGTACGCGGGCTCTTAGTGTTTCTTTAACAATATCCCAAAACTTTTCATGCTCTCCGTCCATTAATACGACCATACGGCCACTTTGCATATTGAAAGATGTTGGTGCGTGTAAAGCTGTTTTTAAAACCTCTTCAATTCTTTCTTTCGTAATTGCATTGTTTTTTGTTACTTTACGAATGGAACGACGGTTCACGATTGCTTCTTTTAAGTTTGTTGTAGTTGCTGACATATTAATTCCTCCAAATATTTGTTTTATAATTTATTTTGTTATTTCATAACAAGCGAATTAGCAATATCCATCTGTATTACATTGCATACCTTCAAATGAATTTTTATCTTTTTCAATTTCTTTATCAATGACTCTTTGTAGCGTTTCTTTACTAGCGAGCCCTTGAATGACTTCATCTCCAATCATGACAGTTGGAACAGCCATAATATTCGCTTCATCATATGCGTGTTGAATTGCTTCTTGATGCTTTTCTTTATATTTACGAGTTACTAAAGCTTCTTTAAATTCAGCTTCAGGAAGACCTACTTCTACCGCTAATTTTGTTAACACATCAATATCTTCAATGTTTTGCTCTTCTTGGAAAAATGCTGTGAATACGCGGTGATGATACTCATTTCCTAGTCCACGTTCTTTCGCAAATTGACACCCTTCGAAAGCTAAATGTGTATATGGATGCGGTGAAACACGCGGCAAGCGCATATCGATTCCTAATTTCTTCGCTGTCGGTAGAATGAAAGCATCCCATGAACCTAATTTTTCTGGCTCATTCCATGGATCTATTTTTGAATATGGACTTGGACGTAATTCAAATGGCATCCATTCAATTTCTACACCTTTTTCTTTCGCTACTTCATCTAACGGACCTTTTGCTAAAAAACAAAATGGACATATAAAATCTGAGTATACTTTCATTTTTACAGTCATAACTTTTACACCTTACCTTTTAGTTGTAATCAAATAAGTTACATTAATGATAAAAAAATATAAATATTATTTAAGCATTTATTTTTTCTTGCAGAGTTTCAAACAGCTGGCCCATCGTAATATTTCTCAAAACCTCTTCCATTGCGGATTGTGCTTGAATTAAAATAATTTCTAATACCGATTGAATATTTGCTCCAATTGGACAATCTGGATTTGGTTGCTCGTGAATATGAAATAGTTTGTCTTCTTCTACTACATTTACTGCATGATACACATCTAACAATGTGATTTCATGTAAATCCTTTAATAACCCTGCGCCACCTGGACCTCGGTTTACGTAAACAAAACCAGCTTGTTTCAAGTACGACATAATTTTACGAATCACTACTGGATTTGTATTGACACTTTCAGCCATATAGTCTGAAGTACAAAGTGAAGATGGATTGTTTTTCAAAATAGATAAAATATGAACAGCTATAGAAAAGCGGCTACTAATTTTCATCGTGATTACCACCTCGATGTAATCATTATAGTTACAACGAAAAGATAAGTCAATCCTTTTCATAGATTTTTTATAAGTAAATTAAAAAAGTGTCCCATTATGATATATGAGACACTTTTTTTCATTCTGCAAATAGCGCTTGAAATTCTTCAATAAATAGTTGCACAGCGATTGAAGAATCCTTTAATGAAGGAACAGCTAAAGCAATTTCTCTCCATACTTGCGGTTCCAATTCTCTCGTTTGCACATTCTTTGGTAAATTCGTTAAAGATAATTCAGCTAATATTGCAATACCTAACCCTTCTTGAATCATATTTAAAGCAGTAGTAACTGTCGAAATTATATATTCAGCCCGAAGTGGTACGTTGGCTTGTTTAAACATATCAATAATGGGTGGTTCGTATCCGCCCTTACATAATATGATTGGTTCATTCTCTAAATCATTAATTGTAATAGATCCCTTCTTACAAAGAGGATGATCCTCTCTTAAGATAACAACCATTTTCCCCTTCGTTAATGGGACAATCTCCATATCTTTATTAGGCAAAATAACAATTCCTATATCAACAACCCTCGATACTAACCAATCTTCAACTTCTTTAATCGTCCCTTCACAAAGAACTACTTCTAGGTTCGGATACTTCTCCTTAAAAAGATTTATCATTTTGGGTAAGAAATGTGCAGATGCACTCGGAAAACTACCAATTCGAATCGTCCCAACTTCGTGTCCTTTCTCCATCGCAACTTCTTGTTCAATCTTCTCTACGCCGTTCAAAATCTCTCTAATATGTACAAGAATTCTGTTTCCTACATCCGTAACAAGTAATCCTTTTCGTTTATCACGTATAAGAATAGTAACTCCTAACTCTGACTCAATACTTGAAATGGCATGACTTACAGCTGGCTGCGTCATATTTAACACCCGAGCAGCCTTCGTAAAACTACCTAACTCAACAGTTTTTATTAATACTTGCAGTTGTGTAATGGTCATAACTAATCACTTATACTCCTTATAAAAAAGATTCATTTTATTTATCACAGTCGATATCATATCATAGTGAGATGAATAACACCAAGGAGGTTTTACAGTGACACAGCTTTCTCGAACTAAGACAGCCATAATCCTTACGTTTCTCGTTTTCATGTGGGGAATCAATTGGCCTTTATCTAAGTTTGCCCTGCATTATACACCACCCGTTTTATTTGCAGGCGTTCGAACTTTAATTGGAGGATTCATTTTACTTCTTTTCGCTTTACCGAAATACAAAGAGTTACATTTAAAAGAAACTTGGCATTTATACGTTATTTCTTCTTTACTTAACATCATTATATTTTACGGGTTACAAACTGTTGGCCTTCAATATATGCCTGCTGGGTTATTTTCTGCCATTGTCTTTCTACAACCTGTTTTACTCGGAATTTTCTCATGGATTTGGCTTGAAGAATCTATGTACGGCTTAAAAATTTTCGGCCTTGTTCTTGGGTTTATTGGTGTAGGTGTTATTAGCTCTAGTAGTTTAACTGGACATATTTCTATTATTGGAATCCTTCTCGCATTAGGATGTGCTATTGGCTGGGCGCTTGGCACAGTATTTATTAAGAAGACTGGTCACCGCGTTAATGCCATTTGGATGGTAACACTGCAACTTATTATTGGCGGCCTTTGCTTAATTGGATTTGGATCAGAGTTTGAAAGCTGGTCTAGTATCGCTTGGAGTATACCGTTTGTTAGTGTACTGCTCTTCATTTCATTCTTTGTTATTGCAATGGGGTGGCTTGCTTACTTCACACTTGTTGGAGCTGGTGAGGCAAGTAAAGTTGGGGCCTATACATTCCTTATCCCCCTTATCGCTATTATTGTAAGTTCAATCTTCTTACATGAAGCCATTACAATGAGCTTGTTTATTGGTCTATTATTTATTGTTGTGAGTATTTGTTTTGTAAATATAAAGCCGAAAACACTTGCTGTAAGGCAGCAGGTTGAAGTGAAATAAACATAAGAAAGAGCCTACTGTTTGTAGGCTCTTTCTTATATCTTACTTTTTACGACGTACTACAAATACACACGCACTTACCGACGATACAATCGCCAAAATAGATAAAACAATCGCTATTACTTGCATATTACTAGTACCTTCATTCTTTTCTACATTAGACACTTCACCATGTTCTCCTGTTAATGACGTACCTTTTGCAATTGTAGTAAGTGAATGTGGTTTTTCAGCTTTTTCATCGCCTGTCCATTCAACAATTTCTCCGTCTTTATATTGTTGGTATGCATCCCAAGCTATTTTTTGCTCTTTATCCGGATTTTTAGCGACGAAAGTAAATCGCTGGAACTGATTGGGTAAAATCCCTTCTCCTGTCGCTTCCCATACTACGGTTTTAACTTTTCCGGCATTATCTTTTTGCTCCTCCACTTTCCATCCTGGCACTGGTTCATACTGTTGGAACTCTACTCCAGACGGTATTTTCAGTGTAACTTTTGTCGTTGCTACATTTTTTTCAACTGGTACTTTTATCGTGTAAGTCTCCCAAGAGCCAATGTCAGAAGTTGCTGGCTTCACAGTTACGTGCGCACTAACAGGTAACGAAAAAATTCCCATTGCAATTACTGTTGCTATCATTGTTGTTCCTAATTTTTTTATACGTTTCATTTTCTATTTACTCCTTTTCATCTATAACGTCTCTTTCCCCCGCTTTAACGGGCAGTATGACTACCTCAAAATTCAGCGAAAGCAAAGAAGTTAGGCGGGGGGCTGCCCGTAAAAGCCCAATTGGTGCGGGCTATTAAACAGTGGGGGATACCCCTACTGATTAAAGTTTCACTTTATCTGCCACCTACAATAAATTTATAATCAGTATCGAAGCTATCAAGTGATTTTGTTAATCCATGTACCTGTATATTCCAGTTGCCTGTCATGTTAATATACATACCTTCCGCTTCATATTCTCCCGGTGAAACTGCCGAAACTTTAAATGATCCTTTTCCCATATTCATATCTAACGATTGAGTCGTTAATATAATTTGCTCCATATCAGTAACAGGTTGTCCGTTCTCATCCTTTAAAGTAATATGGAATATATTTTGCCCTACTTTATTAGGACTTACATTTAGCGTAAGTTCATATCCATTATCTAATTGTTTACTCTCTGTAAAAGGTCCAGTAGGAGGCATCGGTGGTGTTTGTACGTTTGTCATAAAAGCTACGATTACGAAAATGATAATTCCAATGATAAACTCTACTTTCACCGTAGCGCCTAATCCTTGCTCCGCTCTCATTTTTCCTTTCACATAATGAATAATTCCCAATATCCCCATGAAAATGAATAAAATTATCTTTGCTAATAAAGCTAATCCATACTTCGTATCAAATAACGAGTGGATTGTTGGAATAAAAAATGTACTGTTAAAAAGACCTGTTATTAAAATCACGATGACAGCACCTGTTGCCCAAGGTGAAAAACGCTTAATCATATCCCAATACATATTCCACTTGTCTTCCTCTTTATGTAAAAGAAGAATAATGGATGATAGACCGCCCATCCATAATGAAGCTGCAAATAAATGTAGAAAATCCATAACGACAGCAATTTCTTTAAACTTTAAACCATATGCATGACTATTAAAGGCTTTCATAACAAGTATCCCGATAAACAATACTATTGGAATGCTCCATACCTTAAACGACGACAACTTCTCACGCTTCATCGCAAAATACGTAACGATTATAAGCAAACTAATAAGAGTCATTTGAGTGAGCCATACGTAACTAAAAACAGAAAGCTGTAATGTTTCTTTTAATAGTAAAGGATCGAATGCTTCTAGCCATGAAACATCAGCATTTATTTTCGCTTGCAATGGTAAATTGAATAACAAGCTAATAAATATCCCAAATAAGGAGATCCATATTATGTTCTTACTCCTTGATCGAACCGAGGTTGCATTTCCTTTATATATAATAAGGTTAAAGAATAGCACTCCTATAAATAGTGAGAAACTTGTATATAGAATTCCACGTTCCATAATCATATCAATTTGCGGGACATAACCCATCTCTTCTACTTGTATATCTTCTGTTCCAGCTTCTACTGCCCCAATGCGGAACGGAATAACTCCTTGAATGGGATGCCCATCAGCAGAAATCACTTTCCACTGAATAGAGTAGAGACCGTTTTTGAGATTATCTTTTAATCCAGCTTCTAATAGTTTTTTATTTCTTTTATCAATATGAGCATCTTTTAAATCTACTCTTGTACCTGAGGTATCTCTTACAAACAATGTATTAAAATGTGAAACTTGTATATCCTCATCGAATTCAATTTTTACAACAGCTGGTGCTTTCTTCAACGTTTCATTTTCAGCAGGATTTGATTTCACAATGTACGCATGAGCAGATGCACTTTTCGGCATCAATATAATAAGCACGCATGCAATTAATAACCATGCCCCTAACCTTCTCATTACTTTCACACTCATTTCACTTCTTTCTTCCTCATTGCTCTATTTTCATTACATCTACTTCTCAAGTCGATTACTTGAAGAAATATTAACCTGATTAAATATAAACTTCTATACAGTATAACTCTTTATTTCTCTCTCACCTCTAAACTTCTAATATAATAGTAACTACCTTCACGGATACAACTTACATTTTTAAAGTCGATTGTTATTATATCATAAAATATATTTATGTAAGTTCTTGAAGAAGAAAAGTTATCGTGAATCATTTGTGAAGAAAGTGTGAAATACATAAATAAAAAAGGTATTACGTTATTACGTAATACCCTTCTTCAATAATAAAGTCTCTTTACTTCTCTTCCGGATAATCACAATATTCAATGATTGTTCCCTCTGTATCCGCTGGGTTAAGATATATTAATCTTCTGCCGTGTTTATTAATTCGAAGTGTATGCTCTAACGTTCGAATACCTTGTTCTTTTAACTCTTCTAAAGCTACATCTAAATCATCGACACGATACGCAACGTGATGAACACCCTTACCTTTTTGTTTTATAAATCGGGCAATTGGTGAAGTGGTGTTATTTGTCGGTGCAAGTAATTCGATTCTATCTCCATCCACTTCAAGAATGGCTACTTCGCTTTCAACACCAGGTGCTTCACTTACGTAACGATCTATTAAAGTGCCTAACAACACCTTTTCATAAAAACGTATCGTACTATCTATATCTCGAACTGCGATGCCGATATGATCAATTGTTTTTTTCATTTTATTTCCCCTACTACTTTATTTTTTCTCATTATTAATAGTAACAAAAAAAGTTATAGAATCAAAAATTCTATAACTTTTTTATTTAACCAATTTTCTTATTTGTATTTGCTGCTGGTTGAACTTGATTTTTTGCTTTTAAAACGCTAATGCCATATCCGATAAAACTACCGATAATCGCTGGGAAGATCCAGCCCAATCCTACTTCCTGCATCGGTAGGATTTTAGTGAATACTTGGCCCACTACTTCAATGTTAACTCCAGCTGCACTTAATCCATCAAATAAGCTGATGATAAATGTTACGATTAAACTCACTTGATAAACTTCAGCTCGTCCTTTGAATAATGAATGGAAGAATGTTAAGAAAATCAATACGATTGCTAGTGGATAAATTGCTGTTAATACTGGAACAGAAACTGCAATTAATTGTGTTAATCCTACGTTTGCAACAATTGCACTAAATACACATAGCGTGATTGCAATTGCTTTGTAAGGAACATTTGGGAATAACTTATGGAAGAATGAAGAACATGCTGATACAAGTCCCACACTAGTTGTTAAACACGCTACTGTAATCATTAATCCTAATAATACTCCGCCATATGATCCAAAATAGTAGTTAGAAACTTTCGCTAATACTTCTCCACCGTTCTCTAAATGTCCAAGCTTCGCAACACTTGAAGCACCCATATAAGAAAGAGCTGTATAGATAATTGCTAAAATAGATGCTGCAATGATTGTCGCTTTTGCACAAACGACCATAATTTGTGTTTTCGTTTTCGCACCTTTTTCTTTAATTGCATTAATGATGATGATTCCGAATACGAATGATGCGAGCGTGTCCATTGTTAAGTATCCTTCTTGGAATCCTTTAAAGAATGCATGTGATGTATAAGCTTCTACCGGTGCTTGCATATCTCCAATCGGATGTATAAAAGCAACGATTACTAAAATACCGATGAAAGTTAACTTAATTGGCGTTAAGATTTTTCCAACAATATCGACAATTTTCGCAGGATTTAGCGAAAAAAAACAAGTGATGCTAAAGAATATAATTGTGAAAAGAATTAAAGGTGTAGAACCTACTCCCTCTGGCATAAACGGCTTAAGACCAATTTCATAAGATACATTTCCTGTTCTCGGTATTGCAAATAACGGACCGATCGCTAAGTATAAAACTGTTGTAAACACAATCCCGAACACTGGGTGAGCACGACTTGCTAATGACTGTAAATCATCTTTACCTGAAAAACCAAATGCTAGTACACCTAGTAATGGTAATCCAACACCAGTTACTAAAAATCCAGCGTTAGCAATCCATACATTTTCTCCTGCCGATTGACCAAGCATTGCCGGGAAAATTAAATTTCCTGCTCCAAAAAATAGTGCAAATAACATTAAACCAATAACTACTATGAACGAAAACGGTACTTTATTCGTCATAATATAACCTCCATTCAAATTTCCTTATCTCATTTTCCAATTTTAACTAATTGAATTTTCTGAATATTTAATTTAAGTATCAACTATTCTTGAACTCATTATAGTTTGCTATATAATATTTTGCAATACTATTTTCAAACTTTTCTTTTATTTTATAAATATACATTTTTTAACATAGAAAATAGACTAAAAAACCAACATGGTCATCCATGTTGGTTTTTCCATTTACTATCATAAATTAAAATTTCGCAGCTACTTTTTTAACGTTTTCTAAACCTTCTTCAACAATTTGTTGTGAGCGATCTGGATATTGATTGTGTCCTTCAATTACAACCGTCTCTGGATTTGTAATCCCCCAGAATCCAAGTACAGTTGTTACGTAATTAACTGCCATTTCCATTGGAACCATTTGTTCTGAAGAGTAATCTGAACCACGAGCACCTAACACAACTACTTTCTTACCACCAACTAAACCTTCTGGACCATTAGCTGTATATTTAAACGTTTTTCCAGCTTGAGATAAGTATGAAATATATGTGATTAATGGTGCTGGTACTGTAAAGTTCCATAATGGGAACGCAAATACAACTTTATCCGCTTCTAAAAACTGATTTAAATATTGATCTACTGTAGCAACTGCCTTCTCTTCTTCAGCTGTTAACTCCATACCTTGGCTACGTTTGTATCCACCTGAAATAGCAATATTTCCGTAATAAGGAAGATCTAATGCAAATAAATCTAACTCTGTAATTTCTGTATTCGGATTTGCTTCTTTATAAGTACTTACAAATGTTTCATACATTTTTGAACTAACTGCTTGCTCCGCTGGACGATCGTTTGCTTTTACAAATAATACTTTTGACATTTTTTTATTCCCCTCTACTTTTGTATTTTCTTCTTTTTTACCAAATAACGAGCTAAATAATCCCACTTTCTTCACCTAAACTTTCTTATCATATTCATTATTCATCATCATAAAAATTCTTATTCTAATAAAAAGTTCCAATTGATACCTTAAATAAAGCTAATCAAAACTTTTTGTTATTTAATTACCTTATGTAAGTGATTGTAATATAGCCACTTACTTTAGTCAAGTAACTTTTAATATTAATTTAAATCTCGAATTAAAAATATTAACTAAAATACAATTGAACACCAAATACGACTTTATTACTTGTATAATAAACTTAGAGAGGAAAATTCATATTTAGAAAGGATTTATTCATGAGCACTATAGAAAAGATTCAAACTTTTATTATTCTTTTTGCTGTTACATGCGGCATCATACTTGGACAATTTAATGTCATACATATGTATTCAGACAAATTTATTGTTCCCTTCTTATTTTTCATGCTATATGGATTATTCCTCAGCATCCCTTTAAAAGAAATAAAAAATGGATTTCGTAATTTAAAATTTGCTGGAACGAGCCTTACTATTAATTTTGTATGGACACCTCTCCTCGCTTGGGGATTAGGAGCACTATTTCTTTCCGATCATCCAGCACTTTGGGTTGGATTTATTATGTTAATGGTTACTCCATGTACAGATTGGTACTTAATCTTTACTGAAATAGCGAAAGGTAATGTAGCACTTTCTACAGCGATTTTACCGGTAAATTTAATTTTGCAAGTACTACTCCTTCCCATTTATTTATTTTTATTTGCTGGTGTTATGAAGACTGTAGCAGTTTCTGTTTTAGTAGAAAGTATTGTTATCGTAATCGTCTTACCATTTTTACTTGCACACGCTACAAAATTCATTATGAATAAAATGAAAAAAGCTGAAACACTCGAGAATAAACTCATTCCGTTTTTCAGCTCTGCCCAAATTGTATTTTTAAGTTTAGCAATAGTAGCGATGTTTGCATCACAAGGAAAATATTTACTACAAAATATGAAAGTCGTTTTATTATTACTCATTCCTGTTCTATTGTTCTTCATCATTAATTTTGTACTCGGACAATTTATCGGACGCATGATGCGTTTATCTTATAAAGATACAGTAAGTCTAAACTTAACAACTTTAGCAAGAAACTCACCTGTTGCACTCGCTATTGCTGTGACCGCTTTTCCAGACGAACCTCTTATCGCTCTCGCGTTAGTTATTGGACCGTTGATTGAACTGCCAGTACTTGCTTGTGTTTCACAAGTGTTGTTGCTTATTAAGAGAAAACAACAATATACATAATAAAAAACGTCCTGTTATGGGACGTTTTTTGTTTTTGAAAAATTTCATACAACACTTATTTCTTATTTATCATCACAAACGAAATAACTGAAACTAAAAACGTAATAATACCAATTATAATAAATAGAATAGAAGCTGAAATTGACTCTAATGAATACCCTGTTATTGCAATTCCAACTGGAGTTGATACCAATAATAATGAATTTAAAAAACCAAAAAATCTCCCTTGCACTTCATTTGGAATTAATTTTCTATACAGTACTCCAAAATATACATTACTCACTCCAAATGCAATTCCTGATAAAAAATAATAAACTGAAAATAATACCGGATTTAACGTCGTACCCATTGCAGCATTAAAAATCCCCATAATAGCAGTACATATAAAAGCAGTCGTAATCGTTTTATATGTACGAATCTTTTTAGTAATAAATGCTCCTATTAAAATCCCTATCGGTGATGCCGCAAAAACTATACTATACCATCCCGTAGAAAGGTCCATTTCTCTAACAACTATTACTTGTAGTGAAAGCATACACGCCGCTCCAAGTAAATTAATAACCACAGCGCTCATAAGCAATGTTTTCAATGATTGATTACTATTAAATATGGAGAAGCCCTCTTTAAAGTCTTCGTAAAAAGGCTTTTTCTTTTCTATTTTCAACTCACGTGGAAATTTGATGTTCATTAAAATTAAAAAAGATATAAAGAATGTGAGTGAATCTAATACAAATACTCCATGAAAACTAAAAATACTAATTAAAAAACTCGCCATTAAAGGAATGGCAACCGATATGATTTGTATTGATATTTGCCTCAGTGTAATCGCCTGTTGAACATGCTTTTCTTCCACATATGTTACTAATGCTGCATTTGAAGCTGGTGTAAATAAGGCACTCCCCATCGAACGTATAATAAGTAAAAGTAGTAACGGAATGTATAGCATTTTATTGTAAAATGCTATAACTGCAATTAAAATCATAACGATACATCTCATAACATCCGCAATTATCATAAGCTTTCTTCGCGACATTCGATCTGCTAACGTTCCTGTTACAGGTGCAAACAGAATTGCCGTCGTTGCTATTGCAATGTTTACCCCAGAAACAAGTATTGGAGAATTCGTTAATTTCATTACCCATAACGGTAAAACGAGCGTAACCATTGAATTGCCTATCAAAGAAATACAACTTGCTAAGAAAAAATACGAAAAAACTTTATTGCTCCAAATACTATCACTAGTGCTATCCTCTTTTAAACTTCCAACTTGATTATTCACTACGCCCTCCGGTTTCTTCTTCTATATTTTCTTTAATTCTTTCGCTTCTGTATCACCACCTTTCTAATTCTCCATTTATATGACAAAAAACCTTCTTCAAAATAAGAAGAAGGTTTACTTATACCCATTTTCTTATCTATTAGGACTTTTAGACCCTACAGGATTTAGCACCTTTATTTAACATTAGGTTGCTGAGGCTTCGAAGGGCCAGTCCCTCCACCTCTCTTAATAAGAAGTTTCTTATTTAATTATCTAAATTCATTATATTTTACATCAAAATAATTTCAATATGTTTTTCTATACAGTTAAAAGAAGATGACATCTATCATCCTCTTTTAACAATTTTGTCGTTACGTTAATAAAGCCTTTCTAATTAAAAATTAAAGGAAACGTAAATATAACGAAAGCTGCCCAAAGTCCGTAGATTGGCAAATACTTCGTGACGGCATCTTGGATAGCTCTCGGTCCTGATTTGTTTTGTAGAAAACGCATATAGGAAAACATAATCCAAATGAGATTTGCCCAAATCAGTATGTTTACGCCTAAAACAGCAAGTCTATTAGGTGTAATACCGTAAGAAGAAAGTCTGAATACGATAGCTGATAATGCCACAGTGTCAATAATAAGCGCCAAAACAATTAGGGCACAATTTATATAATCTGAAATGTTCTTTTTCTCGTCTGAGTCACTCTCAACGATAGAAAATATAGTAACAGCCAATACACCAAGGAGTATTCCGTTGAAGGCCATTAGGAAATTGCGGTCCAAGAACGGATTTTTCCCAACCCATATAACCGTTATAAGATAGATCAACAATGTGATCAGGACGAGCGGACTAAAAATTTTAGATATGTATGGTGTAATATTTTTAGCAAGTTTAAGATTCATTGATACTAAATATGCAGCCACTACAGCGAGAGCGGCAGCTCCAAATAAAACAACATTACTAAAATAGAATTCTCCTATATCCAAGTCAACAAAGCTAAATAATCGCATAGTGAATACTGCTAGTATCATTCCACTCACTGCCATGCTCGCGTAGAGAAGACAATATTCTAAATTAAATTTAATATAAGCTAATCTTGTACTGCCTTTTGAATATTCATTTCCCGTAAACGCAAGTCCTACTAAGACCCATAACAATATAGGAAGATGTAAATACGCAAGGATACTGCTGTCTTTATAATTTAATGGCAACATATTAAGATACAACCCGGCAATTAAGAACAACGCTGCAAGGAAATAAATAATACTTTTTTTCGGCGTATTATTGTAAATAAAATAAGCAGCAATAAAAGGAATTACACCAAAAGCTAGGTTAATTGGAGCGATTGCTTCCTGCTCGACAAAGTGGAAAATGATTCTGGTACTTAGCCCAGCTAGAATAGCTAGCATGCCCATGAATAAGAAACCTTTTTGAAACAACGATTTTTTTTCTTTATTTGCCGTCTCCTTGAAATGCAACCTTTCATACCAAGCACCTAGAACCTGAGAATCAGGGTTTTGGGCCCATGCTTGTGAGAATGACTTTTTAAAAGATTTCGGATCTTTTCTATACATTCTCTCCAACTCATGAGGGTTATCCATATTTTCAATAATCACATTGTTAATGTCCATATTTATACCTCCTCTAATTTTAAAAATAACGTTGTTACCTTTTCTATAAAAAGCACCACACTTATTTACTCTGTTTTTGATTTTAATATAAATTTTATCGTTTTACAATAAAATTTTATTGTTTTAGATAATATTTTTATTGCATATTTTCACATACATCAGTATAAAATACTTTCAGTTGTGCTCTTAATTGCTTATTTTTCCTTTATATAAAAGAAATGATAAAGATACTATAAACATCCTATTTAATACTATCTTTTCAAATATTTTTTATTGTTAGCACACAAAATCCTGTAATTACAAAATAAAAAAGCATGACATAAAGTTGTCATGCTCTCTCTTTTCTATCCATATTTTTTAAATCTAACCTTTTACAAAACCTTGTATTTGCTAAAGCCACTTAATTCTCAAACACAAAATTAATCTTATTATCTTTCCACTCTAACTTCGCATCAAATGTTTTCTCGCCCTTTTTAAAGCCTTTAATTAAATCGGTCTTCTCACCTTTTAAAAGCTTTGTCATATTCTTTTGCGAAATTGTTTTGCTTAATATTTTCTTCGAGATGGTAAAATCACATTGTGTCGTGTTGTAATTAGAACAACCGTAAAACGTTGACTTATCAATCACATCGCCATCACATTTTTTACAGCTACCAACCTTTTTACCTGTTGTAAATTTCGATCCTTTTCGTTCAATCGATTCAACATGTAGTCCAGTGAAATCCCATTTCTCAGACATTTCCACTGCATCTTCAATAATTTTAGCTGATAGCTTTTTCGTTTGTTCCATAAATGTAGCGGGAGAAGCGGTACCTTCACCAATTTCCGCAAGGCGCTGCTCCCATTTCGCTGTCATTTCTGGTGAAGCTAGTATTTTGTCTCCGATTGCGGTAATTAATACTTTTCCTTTATCGGTTGCGTACACTTGGTTCTTCTGCACATCTATATATTTACGGTCTTTCAGCATCGTAATAATACCTGCACGCGTTGCCTCAGTACCTAAACCTTCTGTTTTCTTTAATACTTTCTCTAACTCTTCATTCTCTAAATACTTACCGGCCGTTTTCATTAACGTAATAAGTTGTCCTTCAGTATAACGCTTCGGTGGCTGTGTTTTTCCTTCTTTTACTTTTACCTTTACAACTTTTCCTTCTTCACCTTCAGCTACAATTGGAAGAATTGTTTCGTCATCTTTATCGTCTTGGAAAATAACTTTACGCCATCCTTCTTGAATTTGCTGTTTTCCTTTTGAAATAAATTCAGCACGTTCATCTACAAGCGTTACAATCGTTGTATAGTCAAAGATTGCTACTTCATAATGCGCCGCAATCAGTCTTCTTACGATCATATCGTAAATTTTCTTTTCATCACCTGATAATCTACTTGGATTTGTAACTTGCTCTGTCGGTATAATTGCGTAGTGATCTGTTACTTTCTTTTCATTCACATAACGCTTATTATTCATAATCGATTCAACCGGAGCCGGTAATAAATTTTTATATTCATCAAACTGACTTAACTTCTGTAAAATATCAGGGAACGTCGCTGCTTCTCCTTGTGTAACATAGTTAGAATCTGAACGAGGATAAGAAACTATCCCTTTTTGATATAGTGCTTGTGTTATATCAAGCGTCTTTTTCGGTGAAAATTTAAAAGCTTTATTAGCTGTCGCTTGCAGTGCTGATAAATTAAATAAAAACGGCGGCTGAAACTCTTTACGCTCCGTTTTCATTTCTTTTACTACAGCTGGTTTCCCTTGGCAAAATGCCGCAATTTTATTTGCCATATCAGGGTCCTTTAAGCGGGATTCACTATCCTTCTCCCATTTCCCCTCATACTTCTTTCCTTCCATATTAAAGGTTGCGAACACTTCCCAAAATGGCTCTGACTTAAAGTTCTCTATTTCTTTTTCACGCTTTACAATTAATGCGAGTGTCGGTGTTTGTACACGACCAGCTGAAAATACATCATTCATTCCTTTTTTCTTTAGCAAAATACTAAAGACACGCGATGCATTCATACCAACGACCCAATCCGCACATGACCTTGTATACGCCTCATAGTACGTATTGATTGTATCTGATTCATCAAGCAAGTTTTTAAACCCTTGGTAAATAGCTTGCTTCGTTAAAGATGAAATCCAAAGACGCTTCATCGGCTTTTGTACGTTGCAAAGATTAATAATGTTTCGTACGATTAATTCCCCTTCACGCCCGGCATCGCCCGCGTGAATAATTTCTGTTACCTGCGGATTATGTAACAGCTGTTTCACAACGTTAAACTGTTTATACTTCGACTTTGTTACTTCAAATTGAAAACGCTCTGGAATCATCGGTAACGTATTAAGTGACCATTTTTTCCACTCTGCGTGATAGTGCTCTGGATTACATAACTGCGTCAAATGACCAATTGCCCATGTACAGTACGCTCCATTTGGAAATAACTCATTCGCTTCTACTTCTAAATATCCATCTTTCCGGCGATATTTAAATTGTGAAACAAGAGCCAAACCTTGATCTGGTTTCTCGGCAATAATTAATTTCATTTTATAACTCCCTATCTGTATTCCAGTGTTACTTTCATTGTCTATCTGTTTAGAGGCGATGATAAAAGAACAATCTTATTTATCATTCACGGGTTACTCCCAGTAATGGGATAACTATAATATTATACGCTTATTCTTGATGGCTTCACAATAGAAACTCGTTATATAACAATTTCTTTCTCATGCTCACAAATAAAAAAGATGCTCAAAAAATTAAGCACCTACTTACTTACATTTATTAAATTGTGCAGATAATATGCAGATATAAATAAGCATAAGTACTCTCCATATGAACATATGATGAAGTGAACGATAGGACAGGGAGGTATCATGATGTTTGCTTATACATTAACTGCCTTAACACTTTGTTGTATCTCGATTATTATTACATCATATATTTCTAAACGTGAGGGTACCCTAATGGAGTATATGGTATTTATTATGTCTTTTAGTATGAGTATCGGTTTAAGTATAGGTTTTTATTTAGGTATTCTATTTAAAGGGGAATTACTATATTCTACTTTGCTTGCTATTTTGATTAGTGGATTTATCGGCTTTTTAGTCGGTCTACGTTTTCACCTGTATACTGCTTTAGAAGGAATGTTCTCTGGGGTAATGGCAAGTATGATGGGAGCAATGATTACAGAAATGTTAAACGCTCAACAAGCTCATAGTATACTATTCATTAGCCTTTTACTTACTATAACAATAACTATGTCATGTATAATTCAACTTTTATCAGAAACCTTTTCTACTTTTATTCAGCGGCGTTTTTTGTTATTGCTTTCAATTAGCGTGGTAATCATTGTTTCGGTATTCATAACATTCCCCGATCATACTCCTTCACCTTCACCCGGGCATGATCAACATATACATTGACTCTTGCACCGAAAATGAATAAGCAGCTATCCAAAGGGTAACTGCTTCATATTATTCTGGCTTATTAGGAATGTTTGGGTTGGGAACATAGTCAGATTTATAATCTGTATATTTCACTTCTGTTACCATCCCCGCGGAAGCATGGTGTAAATCATGACAGTGGAACATCCAATCACCCGGATTGTCTGCTGCAAAGGCTACTTCATATTCTTCACCTGGTTTTAGATTCAAAGTATCCTTCACAATTGGAGAACCTTCTATCAATTTTCCATCTTTACTCAACACCTGGAAGAAGTGACCATGTAAATGCATTGGATGATTGTCCATTTTAGAACGATTTACCAATTTTACTTTTACTAAATCACCCTTTTTTACTGGAATTGGGTCAATATTCGGAAATACCTTTCCGTTAATTGTATATACCATTTCATTTCCATTCATTTGCGTATTTAAATCCATATTATATGTGGCAGTATACCGCTGATTTAACGTGAAACTACCTAATTTTTTAGCACCGTATTTCGTCATATCTAATTTCGGTAATTTTTCTTTTTCGTTTGCTTTATCTTTCATCTCTTTGCTGCCATCATATTTAATAACAGCTTTCATTCCTTTTACACCTTTATTTGCTGAATGGTCTTCCACATACCATTTCCCAAGATTGTTAGCAGTAAATTCAACATCATAACGTTCACCTGGTGCAATTGAAATTACTTGATCCTTTATAACTATTGGATCGTTAATTGGTTGACCATCTGTCGCAATTACTTTTATATCATGACCATGAACATGTATATCATGTGATAGATAACCAGCATTAACGAGTCGAAGACGAACTTTATCTCCCTTATTCACTTTTAATGGCTCTACTAAATCCTCACTTTTACCATTGATTGTGAATAAGTCATACATACTCATATCATGACCTTCCATCTTCATATTTCCATGGTCCATTCCTCCCATATTACTAGAGTCTTTTTTATCACTCTTTATGTCCATACCAGAATGATCCATGCCGTTCATATCATCATTCTTTTTCGTATTTTCATTATCCTTAGATTTATTACCTTTTTGCCCTTTTGTCATTTCTTTTAACTGTTTATTAATCTCTTCTTTATCTGTTATCCATTCATCTAACATTAATGTGTAATCTTTATCATACTTTTCATTTGTATCTTCTACAACGAGAGAACCATATAATCCTCTATCTAATTGATTTACAGAATCTTGATGTGAGTGATACCAATACGTTCCTGGTACGTTCGCTTCAAATTCGTAGGTGAAACTTTTCTCTGGTTCAACCGCATCTTGCGTCACGCCTGGAATTCCATCCATGTGATTTGGGACAGGATATCCATGCCAATGAATAGATACTGGTGCAGATAATTCATTTTTCAATGTTACTTTCACCTTTTCGCCTTTTTTTACCCGAATTTCTGGACCTGGAGATGAGCCATTAAATGTCCAGACTGGAACAATAACACCGTTACTTAATTTTTGCTTTTCTTCTTTCGCTATTAAAGTAACTTCTGGTCCTTTTTCAACCTTCAATGGTTTTGTAGCTGTTTCAGTCTGTGGTGTTTTTTTATCGCTCATATTTTTATGTTCATTTGTTGTATTTGTGGTCGCAGAACATGCAGCAATTAAAGATATGATAGAGACTGTAACTGCTGTTAATACAAATCGCTTCATAGAAAACCCCTCCTTTTTCTTTTTCAAAATCATTATAAAAAATGATTTTCAAGAAAATATGGAGATGTGCAATGAGCTAAATAAAAAGACGCCCAAAATTGAGCGCCTCTACTAATGATTATTTCGTAACAACTTCGTCTTCTTTTACATTTACATTATGTTTACTCATAAACGCTTCAATCTCTTCAACTTCTCTAATGATATCTTTTGACAAGTTTTCATGTCCGTCTTTCGTTACAAGAATATCATCTTCAATACGAATGCCGATTGATTCTTCTTCAATATAAAGACCAGGTTCAATTGTAATAACCATGCCTTCTTCTAATACTCTCTCTTTATATGTTCCTACATCATGCGTATCTAAACCAAGGAAATGGCTAACACCATGATAATAGTATTTAGATAGTTCCTCGTCTTCTTGAATTAAACCAATTTCTTTACACTCTTCTGCTAGTACCTTTTTTGTATGCTCATTTAATGCAGCAAATTTTACTCCTGGCTTAATGAGTTTCGTTGTTTCTTTCAATGCTTTTAATACAATATTATACATTTGTTTTTGGCGACTAGAGAATGTTCCATTTGCCGGGAATGTATAACTAATATCAGCGTTATAGTAGTCTTTTTGAGCGCCTAAATCTAGTAATACTAAATCACCATTTTGAATTTGTGCATCATTATCTTCATAATGAAGAACTGTAGCATTTTTCCCACTTGCCAAAATTGTATTGAACGCATGATGCTTAATGCCAGATGATTTCAGTGTGAAATCAAACTGAGCCTCTAATTCATACTCCATCATGTCTGCTTTTGCATGCTTAAGTACGTTGTAAATACCCTCTTTCGTTACAGCAATTGCCTCTTTAATGATTTCAATTTCTTCTTCTGTTTTAAACACTCGTAATTCACAAATATTCGGATATACATTACCAATTAAAACGTGTGGATACTGTTCTCTTACATGTTTAGCAAACGCTAGCGTTTTTGTCTCCATCCCATTCCACTCACGACGCTCTAAATCTAAATATAGATGCTTCACATTTTCTGTAAAAAGTATATTTGACATTGTCTTTTCAAAGCTATCTAAATATACAACTTTCTTTATACCTGAAATTTTCTCTGCTTCCTCGTTAGAAACTGTTTTACCGACCCATTTTTCCATTACTGGATCTGACTTTTCAATGAAAAGTGTTTCTTCAACACTATTTCCAAACTTCTTCAACATGAAAATAACATTCGGTTCATCGATTCCTGTTACATAGTAAAAATTTCGATTTGGCACAAATTTATAATGTGCATCCGCTGACATGTGAGGTGCTTGTCCAGCAAATAAAATAGTAATAGATTCATCTGGTAATGTGTTTACTAATCGTTCTCTATTTTGAGCAAAAAATGTTGATTTCATAATAATCCCCCTAGCGTTCTATGTATGCTTGTAAATCTAATTATCCAATACAATTCATTCTATTATTGTTATAATTTTTCGTCAATTAATAGTACTCATAGAGAAAGGAAAATTTTCATTATTAGGGCCCCTTTCAAGCTTAATTATGCATAACACTCCACAATTTCTTGACATTTATTCCATATACTTAAAATCTCATATATAGGAAAGGAGCCTACAAATTTGAAGCATTATGTAGCAAAAGGATTAGCAATTACTTCTTTATTCATAATTTCAGGATGTTCTAGCAACGCCGAAACAGCACCAGTGAAAAAAGAAACGGTTCAATCTCAACCGAAAAATAAAGAAACTGCAACTGCAGTACCATCCAACTTCTATAAAGAAATTACATCCGGAAAAATCGCGCACATTCACGGAATTGGCTATGCAGGAAATATGCCGGGTATTTCTATCGCAACTCATAGTGGTATAAAAGCTTATCAAAATGGAAAATGGTTTGAGACTACTACACAGCTACACGATTATATGGGCTTTCAGGCAACGAAAAATGGATTTTTTGCCAGCGGACATCCTGAACCAGGTGCAAATTTAAAAAATCCTTTAGGGTTAATGAAAAGCTCTGATGGCGGTAATACCCTTGAAAAGCTAGCATTTTATGGAGAATCTGATTTTCATAACCTTGCTGTCGGATACAATACGGAAGCAATTTATTTATACAATGAGCGTCCAAATTCTAAATTACAACAAGGTTTTTATTTCAGTACAAACAACGGACAAGATTGGAAAAATAGTAAGTTAAAAGGTCTTTCGAGTACGATTCATTCCTTTTCCGTACATCCGGATCAAGCTAGTGTAGTCGCGGTAAGTGCTAAAGACGGTGTTTACTTATCTACAGATTACGGAAATACATTTGAACTATTATCTACATCACTTGAATCGACAGCAGTTACATTAAGTAATGAAGATGTTATTTACGCCCCTATCAATAAACAAATCATAACGAAGAAATCAATTGCTACAAATGAAGAGACAAATATACAAACTCCATCTTTAGATGCTAAAGATGCAATTATGTACATATCACAAAACCCTCAAAATTCAGCTGAAATAGTATTTGCTACACTGAAAGCAAATGTGTTCCTTTCTACAGATGAGGGTAAAACGTGGAAGCAGATTACTAAAGAGGGAGCATTCCAATTTAATTAGAAAGGTGAATATAACGTGTTTTCAACAATTAGTGAATGGAGCTATCAACTCATGTCTCCTTTAATGGATGTCGCGAATGCTACGAAATCAGTACCTCTTTTATTTGCGTTTTTATTAGGCGTAGTAGGTACCCTTGCTCCTTGCCAATTAACAGGAAACATTAGTGCTATTACACTTTATGGCAATCAATCTTTACAAAAGGGACATGCATGGAAACATATATTGTTATTCATTTCAGGAAAAATAATAGCTTTTACAACGCTTGGACTATTAGTATGGGTCTTAGGAAAAGAGATTCAGCAAATATTAACTTTGTATTTCCCGTGGTTAAGGAAAATGATCGGACCTTTATTAATTTTAATGGGGCTAATGTTGGCAGGTATTATAAAGAGCAGAAATTTCTTCTCGATCAAATTTATAAGAAAACAAAATGAAGTTGGCTCATTTTTACTTGGATTCTTCTTTTCCTTAGCTTTCTGTCCGACTATGTTCGTTCTATTTTTCGGAACGTTAATCCCTTTATCTTTCTCATATAATTATGGTTACTTGTTTCCGACATTCTTTTCGATAGGAACCGCTCTCCCTATCGTTATATTACTGTTCATCATCTCCTACCTTGGATTAAATGGGGCACTACTTAAAAAGAGTCGAAAAATAGGAAAAAACATTCAAAGTATAACTGGTGTTCTCCTTATTTTAATCGGACTTTATGATACTGCTCTATATTGGTAATACATACAAAAGGTAAGCTTCAGTGAAATGAGCTTACCTTTTGTATCATTTTTTCTTTTGTTGTAGTTGATTTAGTAAATTTTTAATAAATGCTAGAAACAGCGGATCATTCTCTTTTTTAGGTGACCATTGCATAATTAGTTGCCTTGGAATTTTAATTTCTATCGGTTGCACGATGAAGTCATGAATAATTTGCTTATGTAGTCCTGATACTGGAACAATTGTTATACCGTTAACTTGTAAAGCAAGTGCTAATGCTGAACTAATTGTTTCTGATTCCATCACTTTATTAACTACTATTTCATTTTTCATCAAATATGGTTCAAGCACTTCTTTGCAACCAGAAAGCGGCATAATAAAAGGATAATTTTTCAATTCTTTACTAGTAAGGTTAGGTGGAACAGACTTTGAAGAAACTATAACATACGGATCTTCACCAATGACATCATAATGAAATCCTGGAATTAAGTTTTCTTTTATAGAAATAGAAAAATCTGCACTTCCAGAAGACAACCAATCTAACACTTCTTGATAACTTCCCTCTCGAACTGCAAGTACATACTGACTTTGATCAAAATTACCTAATTCGATACACTCTGCCAAACAATATACAGTAACGGAAGGATATGTAGCTAGTACAATCTTATACAAGCTTTTATTTTTCAATTGTAAAGCTGTTTCTTCAAGATTTTCATACTCCATTAGAAGTCGATCTACACAAACTAAAAATTCTTTTCCATTTTCAGTTAACATCGTTCCTTGTCTAGAGCGATCAAATAAAGTTAAAGCATATCGTTTCTCTAATTTGTTTATGATATGAGTTATAGCCGGCTGTGTCATATGTAATTCTTTCGCTGCTAAACTAATGCTGTTCAACCGAGCCACATTTTTAAAAACTTTAAAATCAAAAACGTTCATTCTGTTCTCCTTATATAAAAGATATTTATATCATCTATAAATAACCTTCATTATATTTATCAAACCACTTCCTATACACTAAGTATACACCATCAATATTACGAAAAAATAAGGCATATAAACATTAGAGGAGTGTTGATTAAATGAGTACTTACATTTTAATACATGGAGCCTGGCAAGGTGAATGGGCATGGGAATTAGTAAAACCTCAGCTTGAGGCTTTAGGTCACACAGTTGTTACACTAGATTTACCTGGAAGCGGAAAAGATATGACTCCCTCCCAAAATGTAACGTTAGATTCCTATGTTGATGCAGTAACAGCTACTATAGATCAACAAAATGAAAAAGTTATTCTTGTTGGACATAGTATGGGTGGAATTGTAATCACGCAAACAGCTGAACTTATACCAAATAAAATCGATAAATTAGTATATCTTTGTGCATTCTTACCACAAAACGGAGAAAGTCTTGGTAGTAAATTAGATGGTGAAGCTGGTCCACAATTCTCAATTAATGAGAATGACATGACTGCAGAACTTATACCAGAGTTGACTGAACAAACATTTTTAAATGCTACAGAAAATGCAGCTATTAAAGAATCTTCTTTCAAACAAATGCGTCCTCAACCACTAGGTCCATTCCAGCAAGAGATAAAAATATCTGCAGAGAACTTCGGAACTATAGATCGTATTTATATCGAAACGACTCTAGATAGAGCGATTCCCATTGATTTTCAGCGCCGAATGAATACAGAAACTCCTTGCACGAAAATAATTACTTTGGAAGCTGATCATTCTCCATTCTTCTCTAAAACATCAGAACTTGTTAGTCACTTACATGGATTAAGCTAAGGTTTATATTTTCCTTGTAGACACCTACTTACTGTAATACGGGTGTCTACTTTTCTTTTACCCTTCTTGACATATTCATATAAAAAAGTTAAAATAACTATAAATTAGTAAGTAACTAATTTAATTTAAAGTAAGAGGTGAACAAAATGAAAAACATTTTATTCCGTATTAACGAATTATCAAAAAAAGAAAAAGCATCTGGATTAACAGTTGATGAAAAACAAGAACAACAAATGTTGCGTCAAAACTATACAAAAACATTTCGTGGAAGTTTAGATTCCATTTTATTAAACACAAAAATTGTTGATCAACATGGTCTTAACGTTACACCAGCCGCATTACAAGATGCTCAAATACGTTTAAAATTAAGCAAATGAAATCAAAGCTAAAAAAACAATCGTATAAAACATAAAAAGAGCCGGAATTCCTATTTAGAAATTCCAGCTCTTTTTATTGTCTTTTCTAATTTAGTAAACGAGCGATACATCGCAATTCTCCACGATACAATCATTGCAAATGCAAGTAAGAAAAACATTCCGCTTAACTCTGCTAAATCAATTGATTGACTTAAATACGATTTTAACGCTACTCGTACAGCCAATAAGCCTACTAAAATAACTATGAATGCTTTTGACGGTTTCATATATATATGTTCGTTTCTTATTTCAAACTTAGTTGTTTTAATAAGAAATATAGAGAAAATAAGTCCTATACTAATCGCCTCTACTATTTCTAACGATGTTAATCGAAACTCCGGTAAGAAGTACATCATTGCACCAGTACTCATAAAAATTGGCGGTAATATAATTTTCTTTTTCGTTACCGGTTTTTTCGCTGCTTTAAAGCGAAGAAACATGATACCAACAGCCATACAAACTGCTACAATACTTGATAAAAGTGCTATCATACTATCCACTCCTATCTATTTAAAAGACTTTTTAAGCAAAATCATAAACCAAACGAGCCCGATACTTATAATAACATGACCTAATCCAGCCATATGGCTTAAACCATTAAAGTCAGTTCCATTTACTTGTAGAAGCCCTCTCCATAGCATTGTAGCGACAGTAAAAATTACTCCTACATTATAAACAACAAACCATGCATGAAAACTCTTTGTTTCATGGACATGAAATACTTTACATAAAGCTAAAGCAATTAAAAAGAAGACGAAGCCGAGCACTAATACGTGTGTATGCACTAATTGCAACATTGTGGATCCTTTAATCCCTTGTGCTTTCGAATACTCTCTTGCAAATACTCCTGATAATAAACCGATAATTAAGTAAATGAATGCTGCATTATATAATTTCTTCATTCTATTCCTCCTGCTGTAAACTTTCTATATTCGCTGCAATCATTTTACGCAAAGTTTATGAACGGAATATGAACAAAATATTACATTCTATTATTGAAAATAAAAAAGGCCATTCCACAACTATTAATTGTGGAATGACCTTTTAATTTATTTTAAGTCTTCAATTGAAAAGGCACCAGGCAGTAACTGCTCTACAGTCACTTCTTTTTCATCGCCTTTTACATTCGTTAGTAAAACTGGCATTTTCGGTTCACAGAATTCAGCAATCACTTGTCTACAAGCACCACATGGTGAAATCGGTCCGTCTGTTTCGCCTGTAATAACTAAGTAACTAAAATCGCGCTCACCTTCTGATACTGCTTTAAAGATTGCTGTTCTTTCTGCACAGTTACATAAACCATAAGAAGCATTTTCTATATTACAACCAGTATAGATTTTACCTTCTTTCGTAACTAACGCTGCACCAACAGGAAATTTCGAATACGGAATATATGCTTTTGATAACATCTTATTTGCTTCTTCGATATATTTTTTCTTATTCATATTATTTCCTCCTCAAAGTAAACGTAATTATGATTAGTCAGTAATAACTGTATGAACTAATTTAGGGGCAACTGCTGTTTCGGCGATAGAAATGTTCTCATAAATTTTAGCTTTTACATCTTCTACATTTTCACGGTTCGCATAGATTGTTACGAATGGCTCGCCTTCTTTTACTGCATCGCCAACTTTTTTACGTAACATTAATCCTACTGCTAAATCAATTTCATCTTCTTTTGTCGCACGGCCAGCACCTAGTAACATAGCTGCGATACCGATTTCATCTGCAACAATGTTAGAAATA
This sequence comes from Bacillus cereus group sp. RP37, assembly GCF_040459695.1. NCBI lineage: Bacteria > Bacillati > Bacillota > Bacilli > Caryophanales > Bacillaceae > Bacillus > Bacillus cereus group sp. RP37. The sequence continues at coordinate 3,573,433 of NZ_JARVHP010000001.1, forward strand.
ACACCTGAAGCTTTTGCTGGTACATCAATTACATACTTCGCCTGTGGCATTTTTTCTGGATTGTCTACAATTGAGCTATCTCCGCCTTGATTGCTTAAGAACTCTTTAAACTTCTCAGTTGCTTTTCCGTTTTTCATAACTTCAATTAGCATTTCACGAGCTTCTTCTAATGTATTTGCTTTTTTCGCAAGTACGACCATTTGGCTACCTAATACAAGTACTAATTCCGTTAAATCTTCTGGACCTTCACCTTTTAACGTATCAATCGCTTCTTTCACTTCTAGAGCGTTACCAATCGCAAAACCAAGCGGTTGTGACATATCTGAAATAACAGCCATTGTTTGACGTCCTACATTATTTCCGATACGTACCATTGCATGTGCTAATTCTTTTGCATCTTCTTCTGTTTTCATAAATGCGCCAGCACCTGTTTTTACATCAAGTACGATTGCGTCAGCACCAGCTGCAATTTTTTTACTCATAATTGAACTTGCGATTAAAGGAATTGAGTTTACTGTCCCTGTTACATCGCGTAATGCATAAATCTTTTTATCTGCAGGTGTTAAGTTTCCTGTTTGTCCAATAACAGCTACTTTGTCACGGTTTACAATATCAATAAACTGCTCTTTCGTAATTTCAACGTGGAATCCTTCTACCGCTTCTAATTTATCAATTGTTCCACCCGTATGTCCTAAACCACGACCAGACATTTTTGCTACTGGTACATCTAAAGCAGCCACTAATGGTCCTAATACTAATGTTGTTGTATCACCAACACCACCAGTTGAATGTTTGTCTACTTTAATTCCTTCAATTGCTGATAAGTCGATCGTTTCTCCAGACTCCACCATCGCCATCGTTAAATCTGCACGTTCGCGATCTGTCATATCTTTAAAGAAGATTGCCATTGCAAGTGCACTCACTTGATAATCAGGAATACTTCCGTCTGTATATCCATTAATAAAGAATTTGATTTCTTCAGTCGTTAATTCTTTGCCGTCACGTTTTTTCGCAATAATATCTACCATTCTCATTACAATCACCATTCCTTTTTATATGATATGAATCTATTAAAATAATAAGCCTACGATTGTTGCTGATAAGAAACTTACTAATGTTGCACCGAAAAGTAATTTCAAACCAAATCTTGCGACTACATTCCCTTGTTTTTCATTTAAGCTCTTAACTGCCCCTGCAATAATTCCAATTGAAGAGAAGTTTGCAAATGAAACTAAGAATACAGATATAATCGCTGTCGTTCTATCTGAGAAATTAAAGTTTCCTTGTGCTAAATCTGTCATAGCGACAAATTCATTTGATACTAATTTTGTTGCCATAATATTTCCAGCATTAACTGCTTCATGCCAAGGTACACCCATAATAAATGCAAATGGTGCAAATACATAACCAAGAATTTCTTGGAATGAAATACCGATTACACCTTTAAATACTGCATTAATGAATGCGATAAGAGCAACGAAACCGACTAACATAGCTGCTACTGTAATCGCAACTTTAAATCCGTCTATAATGTATTCCCCTAATACTTCAAAGAAAGTCTTTTTCTCTTCTTCTTGTACTTCTAACATATCTTCTTCTTCAGTAACTTCATAAGGGTTAATGATAGAAGCGATAATAAAACCACCGAATAAGTTAAGCACTAAAGCGGTTACAACATATTGTGGTTTTAATAACACCATATACGATCCAACGATAGACATTGAAACGGTAGACATTGCAGATGCACATAATGTATACATTCTTTTCTCTGGCAATAATCCTAGTTGTTTCTTAACTGAAATAAACACTTCAGATTGTCCTAAAATCGCAGAAGCAACAGCGTTATATGATTCTAGTTTCCCCATTCCATTTACTTTACTTAATGCTAGACCGATAGATTTCACAATAATAGGTAATACTTTAATGTGTTGCAAAATACCGATTAATGCTGATATAAATACTATTGGCATTAATACACTTAAAAAGAATGAAAACTCTTTTTGATTTACTAATCCACCAAATACGAAATTCACACCGTCAGCGGCATATTTTAATAGCTCTCCAAAACCATCTGCTATTCCGCTAATTAATATATTCCCTACACTTGTATTTAATAATAAAAACCCCAAAATGAATTGTAATATAACCATCGTTATGATTGGGCGATATTTGACTTTCTTTCTATCATTACTAGCAAGCCAAGCGATACCTAAAATCAATACGAGGCCAAAAATACCGATTAAGTATTTCATAAGCCGTTTCCTCCCATTCGTATCCGCTTACATTCTTTTCAATTGTTAAAGCAATAGATACACTTTACTTTGTGTATCTATTGCTCTTAACTTTATTAATGATTAGTAGTTATCTGTAGCACCTTTTGCATCATTTAATACGATTGCAACACTAGCACTTGCTCCAACGCGAGAAGCTCCAGCAGCTACCATTTTGTCTGCATCTTCACGTGTACGAACGCCACCAGATGCTTTTACACCAACGTTTGGTCCAACTGTTTTGCGCATTAATGCGATATCTTCAGCAGTTGCTCCGCCAGTTGAGAATCCAGTTGAAGTTTTTACGAAATCAGCACCGGCTTTTACTGATAATTCACAAGCGCGTACTTTCTCTTCATCTGTTAATAGGCAAGTTTCAATGATTACTTTTACAAGAGCTTTTCCTTTTGCTGCTTGTACTACTTCATAAATGTCTTTTTCAACAAGTTCGTTGTCGCCATCTTTTAAAGCGCCTACGTTGATTACCATATCAACTTCAGTTGCACCTTTTGCGATAGCATCTTTTGTTTCAAATGCTTTTGTTTCAGTAGTGCTTGCTCCTAATGGGAAACCGATTACAGTACAAACGTCTACATCATGTCCAGCTAATTCTTCAGCAGCTAGCTTTACCCATGTAGGGTTAATACAAACAGAAGCGAATTTATATTCCTTTGCTTCTTCGATTACTTTCATAACATCTTCTTTTGTAGAATTAGCTTTTAAAATTGTATGGTCAATTAACTTTGCAATGTTCATTATCTTCACTCCTCATATCTTTTAACAACTTCATTCTAACCCTTAGTTGAACAAATGTAAATACACTTTTGAAATTTTGTTCATTCTTTTCAAAAAGGAATTTTCTTGTAGTAAATAAAGCGCATTCTAACTAAGAAACAATTCATATTTAAAATCAAAACTTTTATATTAACAATGGTAGTATGTATCTCAATATCCATAATTATTTTTAAAAAGGCAATTTGTATTCAAAAAACACTCCCATAATTCATACATAGTAAAATAAAAGGCTTTCTCAAAATTAACATCTTGAGAAAGCCTTTTATTTTTAATCTTTTTGATAATGTAACAATTCCTTCGCCGTATGCTGATCAATAATTAATACATTTGCATACCCGCCACGTAACGCACCATCAATTGATTTTATTTTTCTATTACCACCGGCAACTAAAATAGAGCGTTTCTTTAATTTCAGTTCTTCTAACTCAATTCCAATAGTCCGCTTATTAATTTCTTCACTACTAATATTTCCGTTCCCATCAAAGAATCTTGAACAAATGTCACCGACCGATTGTTTTTTGAGTAAACTCGTTTCATCCTTATCAAAATAACCTAATCGGAATAATAGTGCTTCGTCTCGCACTGTTCCTACAGTGAAAATTGCAATATTCGCTTGTTTCCCCATTTCGATAATGTGATGGATATGTCGATCCTGCTCTACTAATTCTTTTGTCACTGCATTATCAAATATAACTGGAAGGGGTAGATTTCTTGGCGTCGTTTGAAAAGCATCTGCAAATAAAGCAATCGTTTCATTCGCATATGTATTTACACTCGAATGACTAATACCACCTTTTAACTGAACAACTTCTACACCTTTTACATGTTGCGGTACGATTTTTCTAGCGATTTCATACATCGTCATTCCCCAACTTACACCAACGATATCACCGTTTTTAACCGTCTTTTCCATATACTCAGCTGCATATTTACTAATATACTCTGTAATCGTTGCATATTCTGGCACTGGTGAAAAAACGACATGCGCCTCTAACAAGTTGTACTTTTCTTTCAGTAAATTTCCAACGTTATCTAAATCAGCAAATGGATCGGCTATGCTAATTTGAACAAATCCTTTTTCTTTCGCGTACTTTAATAATCTAGAGATAGTCGGTCTTGAAATATTTAATTTATTAGCAATTTCTTGCTGACTATAATCTGATTGATAATATAACCTTGCAACTTCAACGCTTAATTGTTGTTTATCTTTATCCATAGTAACTCATTACATATCCTTTCCTGTATTTCCTTTTCGTTACAAGCATTATACAGCTTTATGCAAAAAAATTCGACTACCGAATTTTATCTAACTGAACTTCTACTACACTTATTATATACAAGGTAACTTATTGTGTAGATTTACAAACTCAATATAGATACGCTTGAAACATGTACATCGATTAATATTTAATTCATGCTTTTTCTGCAGTAACGATAACAAATCCGTTCAAAATGTACGAATCAAGTGATTTAACATAGAAAAGTTGTATATGAGGCCTAGGATATTAAAAACTGTTTTTTCTCATACCTATGGAATTTCCATCCGTTTTTCTGTAAGAGATTGAACTGATGAAGCAATAATTTTATTATCTAAAATACAAAAGCTCTACAGAACAAAGAACAAAGAATATAGATTATGTATCCATGGAGATGCAATCCCAATCTTCATTTTTATAATTGATTAACCAAAACAAGCCCCTTCGTCTTTCAATAACAATACTTTCCTGCATACCTGCAGTTGCTTCTTTCTCATTAATTCTATCATGTACACAAGCCCAATGAAGCCGATAAATGAGGTCGGCCTCATCCAAAATCTCTTCTGCACTTCGCAATCTTGTTTGTTGATAAAATTCATTAAAAGAACTACAACCAGAAACAAGTTTAATTGCATAATGACAGTCACAGATTTCTTTTGGAAATTTCAGTGTATTCACGAGACCAATTGACCAAAGTAAAACCCATTGGGCTTCATACTGCCATGCAATCTGTATCGCTTCTTTCGCGTCAGGTTGCTCTGAAGTTAGGAAATTTCTTTCCTGCCTCGTTAATGATTCAACCACATCAAATTTGTTCAGCAGCCCCATGACAAACTCTTTGGAATTTTCCGAATCTCCTTCTTGGGCAACATCACAAGCATATTGTATGACAATCAACAAAGCTACCGCTCTCTTCGTAATCTCTTCTCGATTTCTTAACTGAATACTTGTCAAAGGAGGCAATTGAGGCAATCCTTCGATATATGGAATCCCTTTATCTTGCAGGTAGCTTATCGATTTCTGTTTTCTTTTCTCCCCATCGGTAGAATTACTATTCTGTCCCATTATTTTGTTCGTACATGCTTGAGGAGTAAATTCTGAAGGACCAGAGGATCCATCCGGAAATACAATTACTTTTCCATCATTCCCGATGAGAGTTCGATCAGGGATAAAACCAATACCGTTTACCTGATTAAGTAATTTAAGAAACAGCTCCACGTATTCATCACTATAATCCTTCTTCGTCTCTATAGCGATTATGGTATTAATTACAGAAATCTGTGCCAAAACCTTCCTCTTAAGATGTTCTTCTTGAAATTCAATTTGATCGTACATGTGCATCATTCCAGGAATATTATTGGAAAAATAATCAGGAGATGATTCTTCAGAATCCACCCGAATAATAATTTTATTTTTGCCAAATAGTCTTTTCGATTGAATGGTATATTCATTTTTATTGCGGTCAACCTTGAACCCATTTTTGAAAACTTGAGTAATGAAACCTTCTACATCACTTGTATCATTCCTTGATGCAAATATCGTAAAAAATCTCAATGTTCCCCCTCCTCTAATTCCTATTTTCTTCTTAGCTATTAAATTTAGAAAAACAAAAGAACATAAACTATTAAATATATTAAACAGCCTTTTATTATGACTTGTTCTTCAACTAAAATCTGTTTGATTGTCTTAGTTGTTATTATAAATAATTATACTATCCAGTTTGGAGTATTGCTAATTCCAATCAACTTAAAGGGGCTATTTGCTTTTCTTAGCTTGATAGCGATGTGGTGCTACCTCTGTTTTAGTAGGTTGGTAATAGTTATTTTTTAGAATATATGTGAAATCAAAAAGCTTTGAACTGGATTTTTATCATGCATTAAACTTTAGAATTCATAAAATTTTTCTGTAGATAATTTACTTTATAACTCTATACTTAAATCTAGTATAAAACTTTTATATTCTACAGCTACTTAAATTGAGTTCCCTTACTATTACCTCTTTAACTGTATTTTTTGTTGCACTAATTATAGGATAGTCTGTAGATATATCACACTTCCCTACAGTTAGGTTACTTAGATTTTTTTGCTTCTTTGTTTGCTGCATCTATTAACTTAGAAGCTGTCTCTTACCTTTCACTACCTATACCAACTTCCATTTTTTCACCTTTATCTAAACCGCCTTGTATGATTTCCACCCCATCTTTTACATAAATCATCACTTTACCTACATTATATTGTACTGGGAAATCTTTTTGTCCACACTATAACCTACTTATTTTTCCATCAACTCTAAATAAAGTTTAGATAATTCTTTTAACTCTTCTGACTTTTGCTTCATTGACTTGCTGAAAATATGATAACATGTATAAAGTTTATAGAAAATGTTTTCCCTCCAGATTCCCCCTTATTTACTCTGTAATATTTAGCGTTTAAGCGATGTTTACTCCCATAAACGCTCCAATAAAGTAGACCTTGCCGTATTACAAATAAAAAAGGATCTAATATTTATTTCATTTAAAAAATGTTTTAGACTATAGAATAAAGTATTAGACTGTTAAAAAATAGTTGTAGACTGAAAAGTTGTATTTGTGTTTTTAAAATAAATTTACGATATTTTGTCTCTTTCAATTAAGGAATTACTTACACTTCATTTTTTCTTAGTGGACCAACAACACGGATTAATTAAATATCAATAATTAAGATACCAGAACTCTAAAAAAGGGGTGAGGATTATGATGAATAAAGAAATTCAAAAATTGTTTGATGATCTCAATTTATTTGCCAGACAGATCGCAAAAGTAAGATTATCAAATTTATCATTCGATGTATACGAATTCAAAGATAGACATGTGAAGCAAGTAGACTTAATATTTGCCAGAAAAAATCAATTTGATACTATTCAAGAGGCATTTTCTGCACTATTTAAAAAAGAATTGTTCGATGGAGAGGAATGGGATATTATTGATGAACCAGACCCTTCAGATAAACAATGGCTAACCGCACTAAAAGATTTCTGGATTAACGCATACTATTCAAGAGTATGTAATAGCTTAGAGTTATTAAACAAAAATGATTTTATAAGTAGATTTAAAAGGGATTTAGCTGATGTGAATGTACCAGAACAAGTTATTAAAGAACTCTTAATTAGATTGAATCATATTGAAACAATACAAGTACAAAAGGGATATGTTTATGATTATATATTCGGACAATCTGATAGCCATTATTTTTTGTTTGAATGGGGAATATATGATTAAAATGATTACAACTATTATGATTATGAAGAAGCGCACTTAAAGTTATGGGGGCGTCAATGAAATAACAGATAACAAAACAATCAAACTTTTTTATAAAATCTTTACACCACTTTTCAAGAAAGAACTCCATTTTAATCATCCCTTTTTCAAAATGGAGTCTTTGTGTTTGTCATAAAATCAAGATACATGCAATATTTCGAATCAAAATTAAAATCAAACAGTTAACTTTTTTTCCTCCATAACAGTATCTCTATTCACTATTTTCAAGTAGAAATGCGATACTGTTGTAATGTAGTATGGATAGATCCAAAGAAACGGGATACCAAATGTGAAAAATCCGATGATAATCCCTAAAATAAACCATCCGATAAAACTTAACGATAGCAGGAATAAATCTAATTTATGTCCTTTCATCAGTTCTTGACTCTTTTTAATTGCTTCACTCGCCGTATATTCTGGATGATCTAACAAAATATAGTAAGCCATAGAATAAGAGATAAATTTTATAATACCTGGTACAATTAATAATACACTCCATAAAAGTGTGTATACAGTCATTAAAGTAGTCACCTTTATAGATCTAAACACATTACTTTTTCGAAATCCTTCAAATAACTCACCAATTGTAGTAGATTCTTTTTTCGCTAAACGCAATGTAACTTTAAGATACCCATAATTCATAATGCCTTGTGCACCTATTAAACAAATAAATAGAACAACGAAAACAAGTAAATAAGAAAAAGCACCTGCTGCATTTAACTTTTCGTCTCCTGAAATGGAAAAACTAGAATTCATTATTTCACTTAATAAGATACCAAGAAACAACAGTGGAAATCCTATAATTAGCATACAAACCCTAGAAATAATATGATAAAGAAACGATGACAATACCGCCAATCCCCATTTGTCTTTTAATGAAGATACGGCCGCTTTTTTTAAGCCACTAATCATTTTGATCCTACCTTTCAATTTTTTCCTTTTATATGAATTACTTTTACACAAGGAATAATAACGTATTTTAACAAAATTTTTATTATATATAATTCCGTTAATATCTAAATGAATGGTGAAACTGTTCCAAAAGTGTTATTTTTAAGTAAGTATCAAATTTAGTACTTCTAATGTTTTTTAACACTACTTGACTAATTTTAGTATGTTTATTTTCAATCTATTAATCATGTAATTTATTTAAAAACACCGTGATGAATATACTTGCTACATAAAATCCATTACCAAACTGAAATCATTCTATAATAGCTTTAATTAAGTTCGAAATGATCAAAAACACTCGGAATTAGCCATTTCAGTTTTTCTTCATGCATCTTTCTCTTACCATATTTTTTAATAAGTACGTGAACCATACCACAATCTTCTATGTGCAAAATTAGCTTTAAGTCTGCAAAAAGTTTTTTACGATATTCCATATTTTACAATGAGTTAAAATCGTGAATAATTTTATCCAGTTCATCATAATCCTCACTTACGTTAATAATGTGCTAAACTAGCTAACATATATATAATTTTATATAGAAAACCCCAACAAAAATGTATCCATTCTTACATAAACAGTTTTTTAGTTTTTATTCTTGTTCAATATGGTATAGAAAAAGATTAATTATTTACAAGACAAGAAGCTAGGAGATGTTACATATGAAATATTTTGTAATAGAAGATGATGAATTATCAAGCTGTGGTGAAGAGACAATATATGTTTTTGAACATAGCAAAGGAAAAAACAGTTACGACACGATTAAAACCTTGGAAGATTTTGCAGCAACATGCCAATTCATTGAACGAAGAAATACGCATTGGTTTTGGTATAAAGGAAAACACGTTAAAGATATGCCTATTTGGGAATTCGAACAAAAATTTAGAGCTGAACAAGAAGAACTGAAAACAATATCCCAAGAAGAATTCACAGAATTGAGAAACAGATATGCCCCACTTATTAAACCTATCGAGTTCCCTATTAAAGGAATCCGAATTGCTTATGCTTATGAACCAGAATGGAATGATGAATTTTTTGTTATGGAAACGGAAGAAAGTTATTTTTCCGTATATTGGTTTACAACGGCTTAATAATCATTTTAATACCAAATCAACAGGTTTCTTATCCGAAAGGACTTTCGATAAATACTGATTAGGTGTTTAGAAAGTTTCTTCAAAGTCAGGGTGTCTAGGCTTGGGTATTCCGATTACTTGTTCTCCACTGCTAATATGATGAATAAAGCGAAACTGTAATGAGTGGGGGATTCTTTATTCCCCACTCATTATTAGTTGAAGCATTCGAGCTTTTACGGACAGTTCCTATCTTCCTTGCGCTTCTCTAAATCTCGAGGTAGGAATTTTATTGCCCGTTAATACGCGATAAATTAAATTCCTATTCAATCACATCTTTATAAATGTAGCATTTCAGCCTTTACAACTTGAATATATTCCTGCAGCTTGCAAAACGCTTCCGTCAATTTCCCTTTTTCTTCTTTATGAAGAAAGCGTGCCGTGTTTCGTTCTTCCTCTATGACAAGTAGTTGCGCGGCTGCATAAGAAAGACCATACTTTTCGCATTTTCGTTTTATATCTTGAAAAAAAGAAGGAGGTACCGTCCCTGCTCCTGAGACAAGCATCTCATCTAGAGCTTGTTCCAATTCATCGATTATGCGCACTAACTCTATCATAAAATGTTTCCCCTTCATTAAGTGTAATATTTATAATTTCTCCTACTTCTGTATATAAAATAACAGGTGTAACTACGAGCTTTGTTCCTTCCTGATAAGGATGAACTAACATTCTCTTTACATGTAATGAGTCCAAATATATTTTTACAAGTCGAATCGTCCGCTCATTGTCTGGTTGTTGCATCATTTGCATTTGTAATACTTTCCCCTTTTTATCAATAAGAGGTATAATCCATTTTCGCTCTTGCTTCTGAAACTCCCATTCTTCCATCTCAGCAAATTCGATACAAAAGACTCCTTGTTTACTTGCCTCTAACCTGTTCGCTTTTACTTTTTTTAGTAGTTCTTCCCATGAGGTTATAAAGAGCGATTGCCACTCTGTTACATTTGTTTTTCCGTCTACTTCCCCTACTGTTTGTGAGCTAGATGACAATTGGAAATCGGCGTTAAGCTTTGCATATTTCAACCCTAGAGATGAACGAGACAGTTCGTATCCCTTCCCTGCAATCCCCCATGGAACTTGCTTTTCATGGAGGTCTTCAGAAGTTGTGTTGCTCCCTTCATAAAACATGGGACGTGACTGTGTGTATGTGATCCACTTTTCCTGTTCTCGATTATAGAAATAATATGTCACACCAACATAACCGGACTTCGTTTTCCAGCCGAATGCGCCAAAGGCATGCAAAGTTAGCGGTGGAACTTCATAATATTCCGAACGATACGGACTCTCTTGCAGACGGTGATTTTCTAACAACACAATGTATTCATAAATCGCGGACAGCGTTTGCCGATAGGATGCCATTTGAAAAGATGCATGTTTCATTCGGTATAGCCTAATATCAGTCCCTAGCTTACGAAATAAATTTTCTAACTTTGCTAGTTTCAAAGAACGCGCTTTTACAGAAAGTTGTTCTATTTCATAGATTGTTTTTTCTGTAAGACGTGTTAATCCAAAGTGAACAATTTGCTCAATCATCTCTTTGAAAATAGATAGCTTATCCGACTCAATAATAAGAAATTGCACCTGTTTCGTTTCATGTGAAATTCCTCTCTCTTTTTGATACCAATATATTGCTTCCGCCTTATGCCGGCATATTCCCTCTGCTTTACATGTACAAATCGCATCAGCTATCGATTCAGCTGTCAGAAAGCGAACCGTTATATCCTCTTCTGGAAAGGAGGCAATTAAAGCACCCTCCTCTTCCAAAACAAACTTTTGCTGAAATGTTTCGCGGAACATCATTTCAGCCCACATTTTTTCGGAGACAATATTGCTAACGTTCACATTCAAAAGGGCAGAGAAATCAACTTTTATGTTTTCTTCACCTTCGTACATCTTCTTTGCTTCTAATAAAGCCATAATGACATGCTTACAAATCGAGCGCGCTTCACAAGTGCAGGAGTAACTGCGTATATCTCCCGTAAACGTTACAGTAGTTTCATCATCAAGATGCACTTGCGCTGCATCCTCTTCTAAATCTATTTTGATATTTGTTGCAGCAGCCAAATCCTTCATTGCTCTCTTATATGTTCCTTTGTTGGACATGGCGATTAAATATGTTTCATCAATAGCGGAAAGAACATTTAAGAAATGATTGTTGCGATCCATTGCGCCAACCTCCCTGGTGTTAATGCTGCTACATGAGCACCGAGTGCTGTCATTTTTTTTGCTGCCTGTTTATCATAAAAAGGCTGTGCAGTCGGATCAAGAGAAGTAAGCACAATCAGTTTTGCTCCTGATTCTACAATCTTCATCGCTTCTCGGTACATTTCAGCGTAACTGCCACCTTCATATAAATCCGTTACAAGCACGACAATTGTTTTATGAGGCATCTCAATTTTATTCGTTGCGTAGCGCAGCGCCTGAGCAATATATGTTCCTCCACCAAGCTGTACACTCATAAGCGTTTCCACCGGATCATCAATACGATCCGTTAAATCAACAACAGCTGTATCAAAGATGAACAAATCTGTCTTAATCGTCGGTAAGCTTGCGAAAATACCTGCCATAACTGCGCTATGGATAACAGAATCAATCATACTTCCACTCTCGTCTACTGCGAGGATTACACGCCATGTGCTAACATGTTTAGTGGCAGCGTAAAAGTACGGTTTTTCAATATGAATGGCGTTTGTTTCCTTGTCAAAATGCTTTAAGTTCTTTCGAATCGTTTTCTTAAAATCAAAGTTGCGCATCGTGCGCACGCGGCTAGAACGATTTCGATCCGGTCTACCGCTTAATGCATGCTTCACTTCTTGCTCTAAATTACGACGCAACTCCTCAGTGACTTTCGCTACAATGCGTTTAGCTGTGTCTAATACATCCGGTTTTACATAATCTTTAAATTGTAAAATGCATTTTAATAAATTCATATTCGGTTCCATTTTTTCAAGCGTTTGCTTATCCTGTAATAGAGCTGTTAATTCATATTTCTCTAACGCATGATTTTCCATAATTTCAATGGTTTCTTTCGGAAATAACTCCCGCACTTTCGAAATCCAAGTCGGCACTGTTAGCTGAGAGGGATCTAAGGATCCACCGCGCTCTTCTCCGCGTTCTCTCTCGTACAAAAAGTCCAGCATCTCGTCCATTTCTCTGTATACAGGTTCTTCTTCCTGAAATGTAATTTGATCATCCGCATGTTTCCCAAGAACAAGACGCCAGCGATTTAAAGAAATGTTATTCTCCATCTTCTAGCCCCCGTCTTATTAAAATCCCCTTCGCTTTCCGATCTAACTGCATTACATACATCAGCATCTCTTCGGAAATTGGTTCTTCTTTTATCGCTTCTTCTGTAGCGCCATATAACTTGGAAATCTGTCTAGCAATCGTATCCACTTCAAGCGGCGTGAATTGACTGAATAAGAGGCGTAAATGTGGCAACACTTGTAGAAATATCTCTTCATCAAGTTCTTCTAGAACATGAGACATTCCGCTAAGCAACGATTCGTTATATAAAAAGATATCTTTGGCGCCAGCAAACAAACCCTTCAAAAATATCGGAGCTTGCTTTTGCATATCACCGCTTCCATAAAAATACCCTTCTGCCACTTGCATTACCTCATCGATTTCCCGCTTTCCTAAAGAAGTTAACAGCCCAAATACTGCTCCCTCTACTTGACTTTCTCTTTTTTCCTTTTGCAAATAAAGCTCCAATGCGTCAATAAATTGCTGATCTGTAGGCTTCATTGTATACAAATCGATAAGCTTTTCTGCAATAATTGCTGGTTCGCCCCCATCTAAAACAGAAAATAACGAAAGTGCTTTATTCCTAGCGTAATCCGCTTGCTGATTTGCTTTTTCTATTTGTGATAAATAATAAGCACAATTTGCCATAGAAGCAAAATCTCCATCCTTTTGCACAGCTTCATCTATAAATTGGGTGTACATGGAAAAGTCGGAAAACAAACCACTTAAATAGGCTTCTAGCAATAAAAGGGCCACCTCTCCAGCCCGTCCCTTTGCCTTGTGTAGCTTTGCTCTTAGCATTTCCTGCGCCGCTTCTTTCACCGTTCCGCCATACACAGATATATCAATCAGAGCACTTTCTACTTGTGCTGAAAAACGATATTTCCAAGTTTCACGCATAAGATTAATATTCTGTTTTCTAGCTAAGTTAGGACCGCGTAGCTTCTCACAAAATGGAACTCCTAAAAAAGCGAGGCAATGAAAAAATTGACTTAAGCCCAAGTGCCTTTCTTTCTTGTATATGTCAAGAATCGTCTCCTGCGGTACAGTTGAACGGGCCGGTAGACGAAACGACCGAACAGAAGCACGAAAATCATGCACGAGAGGCGGCACATCTGCTTCTTTTGACAATTCCCCACGCTTTGTCCCTTGCAAACTCTTCTGAAGCAATGCTAAAGGCTTATTGGCCGAGAATATCTCACCTTTCACAAATGTACTGCGCACTGCGTCCATTAATTCATACAATCCGGGTTGCATCTTTCCACGAAGCAGTGCAAGTTCACGTATCATTCGTGCAGCCTCAATCTCATCTGCCATTGATATTCCTTCTACCTTTAGCTGTCTAGCAATTCGTATCATAAATTGCTCAGCTACCGATTCATCGCTGTTCTCCCAAATATGTTGGTAAAAAGCAGGTGCAGGCATTCCGCTCTCATAGCCACGCATCTGATCACTTTCCAAAAAGGAATACGGCATAAGATAGTTTTTAGCATACAATTTAGGAAACGGGCTTTTCGGCAATTTTTTCTTTTTCCCTTCCAATTCAAGAAGCCCTTTCACATGAAAGCCTCCAGTAATAACGAGCACCTTGTCATACACTTTACGCGCTTTTTCAATTTCTCTTGCCATATGTATCTCCCTGGCTTCACAACCGTCTTCTGTCAACATCCCCTGCGTATAGTCCGCGCGTGTATAATAACAATAATGAAATAACTGACGGACAAACTCCTCGCTCGTCATATGAAAGCCTTGCAACTCAAAGTATTTCTCCCAAAACTCATGGAAATTTCGGCACCCGGTTTTTTCTGAAAGCATACGGACATATTGGCTATGCCAGAAATATTGCTCATCATGTTTCCCATTCTCTTCCTTATTTTTCGTTAAAAACAAATATTCTTTATAAGGAAGATCAATAAATGAAACAGGAATGTTCTGTGCAGCGCCTTTTCGTAGCGCGACAAGTTCTGGCGAATAATCGAGAAAGGGATAGTACGCACGGTACTTTCCACTTTCTCCTCTTTCAAGCACATTCGTTTTATCATCATAACTGCAATATATACAAATCGGAGCTTTACTATCTGCACTCACAATATGCGGAATAAGTGTGTTACAGTCTATCGGGCCTTCTATAAGAATTGCATCTGGTTTATAGCATTTAACAATCTTTTGTATATGAAAAGAGCACGCGGGACTATGATGGCGAATTGGCACGTATACGACGTTCCGATCTAAATTGTAAGCTCTTTGAAACAATGCATTTACTTCAGCTGATTGCGAGCTTCGAAAAACGACTTCCATACCTCTCCTCCTATTTGACCTCGCGCCTTAACGATGCTTGTAAAATAACTGCGCAACTTTTCTAAATCATCCTTGTTTTCTTTCGCAATCGTCCCTGACAAATATCGAACAAGCGCATCCATTTTCACTTCTCCACTTCCATAATAGTACGCATCCATTGCACTTTGATAATATACAGATACCGCTTCTGCAGTACTCATAACAGAAGATGGCTGATCAATTCGTTTTCCTTCAGCAGTTACCCCTTCCCGAAGTTCATGAAAAACAGTCGCTAACAGCTGAACAACCGTTTGATCCACTTTTGGTTTGATGCCTGATGCCCTTAATAACCGCGTTACTTGTGACTCTATTATTTTTGCTTCAAGTTTTACATCTTGAATTGGATGTACCGTTTCAAAATTAAAACGACGTTTCAATGCACTACTCATCTCATTCACACCCCGATCGCGTGTGTTAGCCGTCGCAATAATATTGAAGCCAGGCTTTGCTGTAAGAATTCCTTGTTCTCCAAATTCCGGAATATTGAGCACCTTATCGCTCAGAACACTGATCAATGAATCTTGCACTTCCTGTGGACAACGCGTTAACTCTTCAAATCTAGTTAATATCCCTTTTTCCATCCCAACGAAGAGAGGCCCTGGCACAAGCGCCTCCCTTACAGGTCCTTTCGCAAGAAGAAGTGCATAGTTCCACGAATACTTAATTGTATCTTCCATCGTAGCGGCGGTTCCTTGCACAGTGTTACGGCTATTTCTGCATATTGCGGCAGTAAGTAGCTCACTCAGCATCGTCTTTGCAGTCCCAGGCTCTCCAATTAACATAAGTCCACGATTCCCTGCTAATGTAACAATCGCTCGTTCCACAAGCGCATCATTCCCATAAAACTTACGGCTAATTTCCACTTCTTCTCCTTCCAAAAGAAGCGGTTCTTCTTGTCCGATAATAAATGTACGAACAGCACGCGGTGACAATCGCCAATTAGGTGGTTTTGGAAACGAATCATTCGCTTCTAACGCATTCAATTCTATTTCATACAATTCTTCCATTAATGGTTTAATAGACTGCATATGTCATTTCCTTTCTTATCGCTTACTGCGCCAGTTTTCATCATGGCCAAGATTCGATTCTGTCGTCCGTTTTATATCATATAAAATTTCGCTAAAAAATCGTTTAGGTACTTGATTTGGCACAATGCGTCTTGCATCATCAACTTCGTCATAGGAGTATGAACCACGGCTCACTGTGCCTGCTTTATAAAATTGAATTTCAAATAAGCATACATCGTCCTCTTCTTCATATCCAACAGGTGCGCCTTCAAATGCAAGCTCCGCCCCTAACCCTGTGCGAGCGTCTTCTTTATAGAAAGAATAATACACACCAGCATCTTCAACTGATCCGCGATTCCAACCGTACTTCGTTAACTTACCAAACAGCGACCGACCATTGATTTGAATGCCCCCAAACCTTTCCACAGTTACTTTCTCATCTTCCGCCGCCAGAAATACTTCGCGAACAATCTGCGGGAATGGTTGGATAACCTCATAATCTTCTAGTTGTTCCTTCCATAATTCCCTTTCCTCTTTGGACAATTCTAGCGGATGGATCAGACCGATAACAGTGTCTGGCGTAAGTTCATGCTCTTCTTCGTCAACCGTATTGAATGTACCGTCTTCCATATAACGAAACGTCACAAGCAACTTTCCTTCCTTATACTCGCCCCAAATAAGTGAGATAGCAAATTGCTGCATAATTGGATTTTCCACAAACAAAGACTTCCATGTATGTTGCGACCAATAACGATTAAGAGAAAGTGCCATTTCAAGACGTTGCGTTTGCATACTAATGATACTTCGAAGCTGTTTCTTTATAGATGATAACTCCACCTTAGCCTCTTCTGCTTTTTCCACATGATCTTTTGCATTTGGTTTCGGAAGCGACTTTATTCGTTTTCCTTCTTCTGTTTTTAACTCGATTTTCAGGTTGGGCGTTAAATAGGCAGTAAACATCCTACTTCCGTAATCAATTGTCTTTTCACCGCGTTTATTAAAGCCAAGGTCCGGAACAAGCTGATCCTCTAGTTCTTCTTCTGTTATACCCCGTGTTTTAGCAGCGAGACTCAACGCTTCTTTCGCAGCATTACGCACCTGTTTATGTTTATATTTGAATGCTATAGTATTAATCGTCATAAGTGCAAGATGTGACGAAGACAACGCCAACGCCTGAACAGCTGCTGCAGCGATAGCTCCGCGCATGCCAACAGCCCACTCATCAATCTGCTTTTTGAGCAGCAGCGCCATTTCATCATCACTATGAATGCTATACATCGAAAGAATACCGCGCTTTTTCGCCTCCGCTCCTTGAGAAATCCACAACTGATAGATCGCTTGTATATTTTCTTTCAAATCTTGTTCATTTAAAGCTGCACCTATCACTTCCACCGCTTCCTTTTTCTCAATTACAGCCTCCGATACATACTGCTGAAAATAAGCAAGCGGAAGCGTTGCATCTGCAATTACATCGGAATCACGAAGACGAATTTGCGGTTCAAATCCGAGCCACTGCACGAGTGCGTTTCTTTTTTGTGGTGTTAAAATACGTGTACAAAAAGCTTCGATACTTCCTGATACTCCTTCTAGGTCTTCATCGCCAAGCAGCGGAGCAAACTTCTCCATCAAGGAAGCATTTTTCTTTTCTTGCAAAGCTTCTTGCACAAGTTGTGTATATTTTTCAGATTTAAAGTATAAAAGTGTTTGCATTACATTTTCGCGTACGACTTTCTTTCTACTATTCAATTCCTTCGCTACATCCTCTGCAGCTTCCACATCTTTTGTAAGAAACTCGACTGCGGCAGCACGTACTTTTTTAGAGGAATCTCCAAGACTTTGAATAAGAATAGCACGCGTTTTAACTGTATCATTCTTTGCCAACTCATCCAAAATGAAAATTCGTTCATCTGCAGAATACTCAGTAAATGTCTCTGTCACATATGCCTGTTCTTTTACAAATAAACGAACGAGTGCTTCTTTCGCCTTATTTTCCTCCTCACTGTGCCGAGCAGCTTGTTTAACTGAATAATAAACAAGTTTCTCCTTCGATAAACCGTAGGATAGAAGATCTTCCAACATTTGTTCCAGCGAACCTTCCTTATGAGAACACCGGTGCAGAAGTTCATATAATTTATAATTATAGTCATTTCCAAATTGAAGTTTGAGCGCTGCTTCCCTCTTTACTGCTTCCTCTATATCCCAAAGGAGTGCAATTGCTAAAACAGACATTCCCCGGTAATTATTTTGCTGCTTCGAACTCTCGAGCACTTGCTTCATATCTTCAAATGATAATTCCCCAACTAAATAGTCACGATATGTATCACGTATGTCAGATGATTCCGACTCAAGGGCAATCGCTAAAAATTCTTCACGTACTCTGTTTCGATTAAATTCGTATCCTTTTTCCGCCAAAAGCATCGCCACGAAAAGATAATGAATTTGACTTAAATATTGCAGCGTACGCTGAACAAATTCTGGCTGCTCTTCCACCATCCGAAGCAATAATTGATATTCATATACTTTGTCGGAGTTAACGACACCTAAATGACGTCGTGTAAGACGATATGCGAAAAATCTTTCCTCTGAAACACTGAATTGTTCGCACAAGTTTCGAATAGTTGCATAAGCTTGTTTATCAAAATCCCTTGTTCTTACATGATTTCCAAACTGATCAAGAACACGACACACATGATTCGTTGCATAATCCATAAAGTTTTTAACAGAACGTTTCGCTAACAAGTCAATATATCGTCTTGCCACATTTGAATGCTGATAAACACGAAATACTAGCTGCCAGGTCACATCAGGTAAAGATGAGCCAACAGAAACTTCACTAACAGATTCACCTTGAACGTATCTTTTCGCCAATTCTATCTTTTCTTGTGCCCCGTCCAGCTTCAATATAAACTCCGCATGCTCTTGCAGTTCTTCCTCCAATAAAGAACTGTACGTAAGAAATCTCTCATAATCTGCATCTAGCATATGCAGAAGCAAAACCATCTTTGGTCGACCTGTTATAACTTGTAACTGCTCTTCTATGTACTTTGGATTCTCCCTTATTAATTCTCTAAGAAAAACATCCGCTTCATTTACAGAACGGGAAAGATTCGTTAAATACTTACACGCCAATTCTACAAGAATATCAAATGAAAGACCGCTTTTTTCAAAATAAACTTTTATATCTGGAAAACTCATATATGAAAAGCGCACGAGAAGAACATTCAACAGTTGATCTTCAAGCAAGTAATAAAATAACCGAAAAAAACCTGCGTCTTGCTTATACGCTTTCCTAAAATCACTCATAAACTGCCAAGCAAAATCACTACGCTTATTGTCACGAATCGTCGTTTGTTCTATATGTTTTAAAACTTCTTCATCTCTCGTCTGCAAGTAACGTAACGCTAATTCTTCTTGTTCCCCTGTTATATTAAGATGTTGAAACAACTGATATGTACTGACTGCCATCTTCTCTGCCTCCCTAGTTCTTTTATAAATTCATCGTTATATCATTTATATATGATAATAACCACTCTCTCGTATGTCTGAAATTTCAGATACAGAAATACGGAATATATTTACATTATTAGTATATCATATCAACCTAAATAAGAACGTACGTTTCTTTTTAAAACTTCATATTTATTTAAAACAATCATTGAAAATTTGGTTTAGAGATAAACAAAGTAAGGACTGAATGTTTTTATGATATGTATTAGACTTAGGATTTTGGCAAAAAATTCGAGCACTGGATTCAAACGTAATTTAATGAATAAAAAAGACGCCAATTATAGCGTCTTGAACTGTACCCCGGGGATATGCAAAGCTATCTTAAATAGATTTTCTGGTTATAATACAGGCTCATAAAGGAGCTGCTTTATCCCACTTTTGTTTTTATTTGTAATTCCATGTTATTTCTACTACTTCTTCGGGAGTCAATTCTTCATCATTCCAAAAAATCAAATCACTTGGAGCAGGGTGAGGTACACCAGAGTTATTAAATTGATGAACATAGTTACTGTGCTCATCCTCAGGTAAATCAAGATCATAAATTTTTTTTACAAGCTCAAGCAGTTCTGTTTTCGTCAATTTACATATCAAATTTTTCATCCTTTCATTTAATTTATAACCCTTTGTTCCCGAAATAGTATGCGGGATCTAAAACATTTTGATGCATTTTAGGAGATACAATCATTAGATTATAGACATCTCCACCTTTATCAATAGACTGTTTATGATGCAATATATATTTATTATAGTTACCATAATGTTCCGTTCTTGGTGAGTAAGGAGCCTTACCTTTTTACATAAGTTTTATATCCATAGGACTAAATTCTCCAGCATAACTTGAATCAGCAAGTGTTTTCCAAAATTCCTCTCTAAAATCATCAAATGATTTAAATTCTTTTCCGACTAATTTGTCTCTAACTTCTTGCAGAATAATACCAATATCACCATCATTATACATTAACTTCTATGATGTATAACATTCTAATGAATTAAGCTAATTCTCCTGTTTCGGGGGTTTGGGTAAAAAATATCCTCCTTGAACATAGGCGTTTTTTTATTCATGCAGAAATATTACCGCAAAGCTACATTGATAAAACACATGACAAACTTATATATAATTACAAGCTCAGCTCTCACAAAAAACGCAATAAAAAATAAACAGCGGAACTAGTCCACTGTTTACTTCGCCACGCCTTCATGTAATTTTTCTGTATAATCTTTTACGTCTTTCCAGCTATCTTTTGCTGTATTTAAATCTTCTTTTATGAAGGTAAATTCTTCAGGACTGATTCCTTTTACGTTTTGTAGTAAATTATTGTATTTTGCCCCTACCGTATACCATTGATTTGATATATTTTGCAGTGCTGTAATTGCTGCATCAATTGTCTCAGTCATATTTGTTGTTTTATTTTTCACATCAGTCAAAATTGCAACTTCTGCTTGTGCGCCAGAAATTCTATCTTTTAAATTGGCTATTTCTCTTTCTGCATTTGCGATATCTTTTTTCGCAATGGCAATCATCGGTCCGCCAGCAAGACATGTTATTAACGCTACGCAAAGTACACCACCAGCAATGACCATATCATTACTCTTTTTTATTGAATCGTTATATGTATTTATTTGTTGCTCTAGAGCTGGAATGCCAGCATTCGTACTTGCCAATATCGCTGTTAATTGATTTGTATCTTCTTTAAAACTATTTGTGTCTTTCGCCATTCTATCGCGAAAAGCTTTCAAATTACTTAGTAATACATCTACCTCATTTTGATTCTTTACAATATCTGCATACAACTTTTCTAAATCCGCTTTTAATTTTCCGCTATCCTTTTGATCGATCGCTATTAGCATGCTATTATAATACGCTTGAAAAGTATTATTGTAATTAATAATATTTTGATCTGTTTTCATAATTTGAGGCTTCATATAATTTAACCAATACGTTGCATTAGTTTTTGCATCTCTTTGGTGCTGAATCATATTTCCTTTAAACTCACTATTAATGGAACTTATTTTACTTAAATCAGTTTCTTGCTGATTTTGAATTAATTTTGCATATGAATCCATTGCGAATATGCTCGATGTCGTTTGGGCCATAACATCTTGGAATCCAGCTGGCCCTAGAGAATAATTTTTCGCATTTTCTTGCAATGTTTTTACGTTTTGTTCTGCAGCCAAAGGATGTAAAGGAAATGCGTTACTTGTTGCCACTCCAGCAATCATTAACGTTAATAGACATTTTTTATAAAATCGTTTTTGCATACTTTTCACCTATTTTCTTTATAAGGATATAAAAAGCTCCTGCTCACAACTGAACAGGAGCTTCAAATCATTCATCAATACTTAACGCTCTAACGATTCGTATACGATTATGCTTTTTTCGTATCTACTACTTTAATATCTTCAGCATAAATCTTTTCTGCATAGTCTTTAATGTTTTTCCAGCTATCTTTCGCAATGTTTAAATCTTCTTTAATGAAAACAAGGTCGTTTGGACTAATTGAATCTACATTTTGAAGTAGAGAATTGTATTTTGATCCCATTGTGTACCATTGATTTGAAATGTTTTGCAACGCTGTAATTGCAGTATCAATTGTATTTGTTAAATACTCAGTTTGTGTTTTAATGTTCGTTAATCCCGCTACTTCTAATTGAGCAGTTGTAACTTGTCCTGTTATTTTTTGAATTTCTGCCTGTGCATTATCTAGTTCTTTCTTCGCTAATACGATACCAGCTGTACCACCGCCTACAGCCGCTGTGCCTCCTGCAATTAATGCGATTCCTAGCGGTGTTCCTGCTCCCGTAGCGATAACTACTGCACCACCGATAATTGCAATTGGCCCTAAAGCTGTCGCAACAGATGAACCGATAATAATTGCATTATATTTGCTAATTGCTTCATTGTACGTTGTAATTTGATTTTGCAATAGCGGAATCCCTGCATCTTGACTAGCTAAAATAGATGTGATTTGATTTGCATCACCCTTGAAGTTTTGCGTATCCGAAGTCATTTTATTTCGGAATTTCTTCAAATCTTCTACTAATTGGTCTACTTGTGCTTTATTTTCATTAATACTACTTGATAATCTAGTTAAACCTTTCGTAAGAGTTGCTTTATCTTTTGCATCTACCGCAGCAACTAAAGTATCATAATAGTTTTGGAATTTCGTATTGTAGTTAATGATATTTTGATTCGTTGAAATAAGCTGTGGTTTCAATACATCTAACCATTGCTTCGCATTTCCTCTAGCTGTATCTTGGTGCTGAATCACTTTCCCTTTTAAAGCTGCATCAACAGACGATACATTACCAAAGTTAACATTCCCTTGTTTAATAATTGTTAAAGCGTACAGATCCATTACTAAGGCGTTTGAACCTGTTCTTTCCATTGCATCTTTTAGGCCTTCTGGTCCTAATGAGTATTCTTCATAGTCATTATAAGCTTTTGCTACAGCATGAACTGGAGCTTGTTTCACTGTACTTTCAGCTGCATACGTATGAGCCGGCATAATGTTCCCTGCTGCAAATACTGCCATAAGTGCTGATAGAGCCATTACTTTATAAGGTTTTTTTGTCATTTTTCTTCTCTCCCTATATCGTTACTTATTTTTAATGTACTTCAACGTTTGTAACGTAATCTTCAAATTGATTCGTTTGTTTATTCATTTCATCACTTACTTTTTTAATTTGATTGAAATGTTTTTGAAGTAAACTACTATCTGTATACGTGCCTTCTTCAACACTCTTTTGAATTTGGATCATATTATTGTTTAGAACTTTCCAATCCGTTAATAACGTTTCTAAAGTTGAGATTTGACGATCAATTAATTCTGTAAAGCTACTTACTTGATCTTCAACGAATGTAATTTGTGTCGCCTCTGCTTCAGTTTGTGATAACTTTTGAATAAGTGGTAGTAGCTCTTTTTGCTTTTGCTGAATGCGAAGAGCTGCTTCTCTCGTTTGACTATCTGCAGCATTTACAATTTCATTACTTAAAGTACCGATAGAAACGAAATCAATTGTTTTCGTCTGCGCAGTTTGATTCGTAATTGTAAATACTTGTTTACCAATATTAATAGAACCTTTAATAATTTCTTGAGGCCTATTCAAAATAGTCGTTAATTCAGCTTGAATTTCCCCTTGAATTCTTTTAATATCTTCTCTTAATTTCACAATATCTCCACTTGATCCTTGCAGTGTTTTTATTGCTTCATCAGCTTTAATTGATAAGTTGCTACTATCTTTGTCTAATACCGTTTTAAATCGATTTAACTCTAATAAATCTTGCTCCATACTCTCTTGGATGCTTTGTACTTGCAATTGTAATTTTCCATATGCACTTGTAAAATCTGCTTTTGCCTTTTCATCTTCATTTATGTTTCCTGCTAGTTCATAGAGCTTACTATAATAACTATTAAATCTAGTACTATATCTCATCATCTCTTGATTTAAGTCGATTAGCTTCGGATTATATTCATCAATCCACTCTCTTACATTTGCCTTTGCAAACTTTTGATGATTCGTCAAACTACTCATCGCATTCACCTTAATATCCGGCTGTTGTAAAATAACTAGTCCATATGCTTGTATAAGTGGTGACTGTGATCCTAACATTCTAATTGAATTGGATAATGTATTTGGAGCAATTACATTTTGTGCATATACTGTTTTCACTTCTGTTTGCCCCTCCTTAGCGTAAGCGCTTACAGGAATAAAACAACTCGTAGATACTGCTGTAACCAATAACCCTGTAATTAAAGTCTTTTTCACTTTAACTCCTCCTATGTATTAGCAACTATTACTATCGCATTTTATTATTCTATTTTCTTGCACGTAATTTGAGATGGTTAAAATAGAGAACGTTCTTACCGTGATTCATGTACGAACCATCTCTCCCAACTTTTATTGCTACAGTACTCACTTATTGTTCTAAAACATTTCATATGTGATTAGTATGAATAACATTGTATAAAATTTCTATTTCATATCCATTTCCACATTCACACAGTGAATATATTACATAAAAATATTATTCATTTTAAACTAAATAACGTAAGCAAATATGAAATTCCGTTTTGTTTTCATGTAAGTTTTGTACTGTAAGGTCATTTAAACACAGCTATTTATCTATCGTAAAGAAGTATTTTCATTCCCTTTATTTTCAAGCTTTCCTGTCCTTATTTCAAAATATAATCCGCTTCACTTTTTCAATTGAAATATCCATATATCACAACAAAAACTCCTACTTACTTATAGATTTAAAAATTATATCAGTATATCTTTTAGGTTCATATGCAATTATGCATAGCGTATACACAAAAAGGATAGCTTCACTTTCGTAAAGCTATCCTTAAAAAATCTTCTTACTTTTTCAAATGATATGGAACTGTTGTAATAACAACATTTCTTTTATAGAGTAAATACGCACGAATGAGTAAACTAGACTGATTATGAAGAATGTTATGCCAACCTTTTTTCGGAATGAACTGTGGTATAACGACAGTAACTCGGTAATTTGATTCACTCGCTTTATATTGCACTGTATCAATAAACTTTGTTAGCGGTTGAATAATACTTCTATAGTGAGAATGTAAGGTAACAAGTCTTACTTCAGGTTGCCACTTCTTCCATTTCTCTTCAAATTTCTTTTCCTCTTCTCTGTCAAAAGCAACATATACAGCGATAACTTGATCTGCAGAAAGAGCCTTCGCATAGTTTAATGAATTTTCCACTACATGAGTCATACCTGCTACAGGAACGACAATTACATTTCCCTCAATTGGAACAAGTGGTTCACAAGTTTTTAAACTTAATTGATCGCCCACTGCATCGTAATGCTTCTTAACTCTATGGAACAAGAAGATGATGGCAGGTAAGAAAATAAGGATTGACCAAACTTGTGCAAATTTAGTTAAAAAGAACATGCTCATTACGATAAAACTAATAATTGCACCAATTAAATTAACCGTTAATCTCAAAGCCCATCCTTCAGGTTTTTCACGAAGCCATTTTAATACCATACCCGTTTGAGAAAGTGTAAATGGAATAAATACACCTACTGCATATAACGGGATTAAATGTTCTGTTTGCCCTTGGAAAGCTACAATTAAAATAATCGAAGCTATCCCAAGTATAATAATACCGTTTGAGTAACCTAGGCGGTCTCCTCTAATCGTAAACATTCTCGGTATAAATTTGTCTTTTGCAAGGTTAACTGCTAATAGTGGAAATGCAGAATAACCTGTATTAGCAGCAAGAATTAATATTAAAGCAGTTGTACCTTGTATGAAATAGTACATGAAATTACGTCCAAAAGTTTGTTCAGCAATTTGTGAAACAACTGTTACTTCCTTACTTGGATTAATTCCGTAATAATAAGCTAAAAAGACAATTCCTGAAAATAAAACGGCAAGTAATGCACCCATTGCAAGCAATGTTTTCGCTGCATTGTTAGGTGCAGGATCCTTAAAGTTTGGAATTGCGTTAGAGATTGCCTCAACACCTGTTAAAGCCGAACTACCCGATGCAAATGCTCGTAGCAGTAAGAACAAACTAATTCCGGCAACCGGCGTTCCAATCGGCGTGTGTAAAGTCGGTGAAACGTGACCAGTTAAAATATTGTATATCCCTACCCCAATTAATATAAATAGTGCTAGAACGAATAAATAAACCGGATATGCTAAAACGGAAGCTGATTCCGTTACCCCTCTTAAATTTAAAATAGTAATAAATATAACAAATATAATCGCAATGATTACATTATGTGCATGTAAACTAGGAAAAGCTGATGTGAGCGCATCTGTACCTGCAGACACACTTACTGCAACAGTTAAAATATAATCGACTAATAAAGATCCTCCAGCTATTAACCCTGGATTCATCCCTAAATTTTCTTTTGATACAACATACGCGCCCCCGCCATGCGGATAAGCAAAAATAATTTGACGATAAGATAAAATAAGGGCTGTCAATAATACTAATACCCCGATAGCGATCGGAATTGAATACCAATAAGCAATCGCTCCAAGACCTGCTAAAGCAATTAAAATTTGCTCTGGTCCATATGCAACCGATGACAATGCGTCAGAAGATAAAATGGCTAACGCCTTCGTTTTATTAAGCTTCTGCTCTCCTAACTCAGTTGATTTTAACGGTCTTCCAATTAAAAATCTTTTAATAGATGAAACCAATACTGTCCACTCTCCAATAATTTTGTACGAACGATGCTGCTTGTTACAGCCAGCCAACTATTTCTTCAGAAAACAAAAAATGTCTACAAGCCATAGCGAAATAGACTTGTAGACATTATTTTTTTTGTCGCACAAGCTCCACCTTCCTTCTCAATATAACGCTTACGAGGTTAGCTGTCGGATTCGGGCCTATGAGTAGCCCTACCTTTTTCAAGGATTCACCCCATCGGATTAAGAACTAATCCGTAAGAACGGGTCCCCCGTACCATGCGGTTTCAGCGATTTAGAAAATTGAAACTGTGGATTATAATACTCCTTTATTTTCAAAATGTAAACAAAAATTTTGAAAAAGAAAAAATTTAAAATGATTGCGCATAATCCGCCGGTAAATATACATAATGAATACTAAAAAATCGATAAAGGAGACCCATATGTCTAAAGAAAAGAAGCCTATTTTTTCCGATTCCTATTTAGATGCGTTAGCAAATGAAATTAATCAATTATACGGTAAACGTGAACAGGAAATAAATTTGACAGATAGAACGAAAAGAAATAAATAATTTGTCATAAAAAAAGAAAGCAATACACTTATATATTGCTTTCTTTTTTATTTTTTCATACATCCAATTCTATTTCTGATCTGTTAAAGGTCATTTCTTCATACACTTTCAAATTTTGATATACTGCTCCTAATAATGGTGCTTCTATAGAAAATTGTTCTGCTACATCTAGTAAGTATCCTTGTAAGTGCTTCCCTTCAATGGACGAACCTTTTTCCATATCACGCTGCATTGATGACTTCATATCATACGAAATTTTATCAATTGTTTTCATATGTTCCTGGGCAATACCATCCTTAACTGGAGCTTTCATAGACCTCATGATTTGCACACATTCTTCAAATAAGTTTCGGATAAATTCGTGTCCACCTTCACTTTCACGAATCGGTCCTATTGGTGCACGCATTAATGTCGTCACACCCGACATTACAGTAATAAATAAATATTTATGCCACATATCTTGCGTAATATTTTCACTTAAAACAAAACTAGATTTCGTACCTGCAAATGCTTTAGAAATATGCTTTATTCTCTCTGAACCTTGAAGCTTGATTTCTCCAAACAGAAGTCTGTTGGCAGCACTCGTTTGTACAATTTCTCCTTGATCGTTTAACGTCGTCTCGATAAAGCATAAACCACCAATTACTTTTTCCACACCAAATTCCTTTTGTAATTGTGATAAATGAGCGATACCATTTAACAATGGAATGATGACAGTTTTTTCGCTAACATAGGGCTTCAAATCTTGAATTGCCTCGTTTAAGTGATACGCTTTTGTTGAAAATAAAATGACATCAAATGGAGCAGTTCGATCTTCTTTCGTTATTAATTTCGGTTGGAAGGAAAAATCCCCGTTAACACTTCGGATTACAAGTCCTCTTTCCTCCAATTGTTTTTTCCGTTTACTACGAACAAGGAACGTAACATCTTCTCCCTTTTCTACTAATCGACCTCCAAAAAAACCTCCGACGCCACCAGCCCCTAATACTAAAATACGCATACAACATCCCCCTTTTCAAAATACAGTTTTATAACTTTTAGTATACATAACATTATACATGTCCCCTACTAAATAAGCTGAATTTTCATTCTTAATCGATTATAAAACAGTGGTTATTTTCAAATGAATTTGGGCATGTTGTTTTTATAGCATATATGGAAAGGAAACAATGTAAATGGAGGCAATACAAACAATCGAGGAAAAAGATGTAGCAACAGCTATATTTCAATTTATATTCCCGTTTTCTTTTAAAACTGGATATGAACAAAATATGTTCCCTTTCTTACAGAAAAATGATTTTCGCCCTTTTCGACTCGATCATCTTGAAAATGAAAATACATACTACGGAAAATTTCAAGTTTCACATCAAAATATGGAAGCATACTATCTTTCATTTACAAATAAAATTCTATTTCCTCACTCAGAGCATCAAAAAGGATTACAACGCTATTCTAAAGACCTTAACTTAACTGGACACTTAACAACAAATCTTATTTCCGTCCCCTTCAAGATACACTCTATTGACGTAACACTCTGTCCTTATGAACTTGGCTTCTTAACAATTCGGACAGAAGTAGAAACCGATCCAAACATGACATTATCAGAAGCAATCGAATTCGCCGCCCGCTTCCGTGTACTTGAAACTAAAAATGATACAAACGAGACTATTTGTATTGAATGTAATGGAAAACAATATTCACAAGTAGAGAAGCTTATATTCGGCGATTTATTTCATGGCTTAACAGACTTCTTTGAGAAAAAGAGATTGCGGAGCTCTTACTTTCAAACATTCCCATTCTTTGAAGATCAACGAATGTATGTACAAACTTTATTATCCATAAACAAAGAGTCTGACCTTCATGTAGTTGATGTATACCGAGCTTCCAGTCTTTCCGGATTAACAGACGATGGCAAGCCCTATATTAGCGCAAATAATGTTCCTTATATTCAAGATTATTTAACAAAACATTCTTATCAAAGATGGGCTCCTAATCGCTACTTTATTATGGAAGAACATATTTTCACATGTATAACAAACGAAGGTGAACGCGAATTCGCTAAACTTGCTAGTCAAATGTACGGGGAGTTTTATTACGCTTTGTTATTAAATCTATTTCATAAAGTTGTTTTATTAAAAATGGCAAACGCTTATGCCGAGTTAAATATTGAACAAGATACAAATGAAATAGAGAAATTAATTTATTCAATTAATTCATTTACAGCGAATTACTTCTCTTTAGAGTTAGTATCCCAATCACAGAGTGAAGATATTTTCTTCCGCTTAAGAAAGTTATTTAACATTGAGGTACTATATTTGAATGCAAAACAAAATCTTGATAGTTTGTTTAAATATCAAGAAAATGTCGCTTCTAAAAAAGATAGCCTTTTACTATTAATTTTAACGCTCTACTCTGTAGTAGGCCAAATGTTAGGGTTTACTATGATTGACCTCTTAAGAAACACCGATTCAAACAAAATATCATCGCCACTTGAATTTTTCGCACTTTTAATAGCAATAAGCGGTATAGTCATTTCACTTATTTTAGGAGCACAAAGTTTATACCAATGGAGTCTACAACATAAACGAAGAAAAGCATGGGTAAAACAAACTGTGCTTTCTGCTGTGAAAGAGAAAGATGATAAACATTAAAAAGATTATTCTCATTTACTGAAATTTTTATCGGCGATTTTTCGAATATATCGACTTACCGACAAAAAAACGACAAAAGACAGAACCGGATAATATCAAAAGGGTACTCCAAAATGACGTTTGGAGTACCCTTTTTTATTACACAAGTTCAGCTTACTTCCCTGCTTCGATTTGTTCTAATGCAGCAGCTACTTGTTCTTCAGTTAATTCATGTTGTACTACGTAGCGGTTACGTGGGCTTACACGACATTCATGAGAACATGCACGTAAGTATTTCGCTTCGTTTTCTTCCGAACATAAAATTTTCTTGTTACATTCTGGATTTGAACAGTTTACATAGCGCTCACAAGGTTCACCTGTAAAGTGATCTTTACCAACAATAACATGTTCTTTTTGGTTTACTGGTACAGCAATACGCTCATCAAACACGTAACATTGTCCATCCCAAAGCTCGCCTTGTACTTCTGGATCTTTTCCGTACGTTACAATTCCGCCGTGAAGCTGACTTACATCTTCATACCCTTCACGAACTAACCAACCAGAGAATTTCTCACAACGAATTCCACCTGTGCAGTACGTTAAAATCTTTTTACCTTCAAGTGTTTCTTTGTTTTCTCTAATCCAATCTGGTAATTCACGGAATGATTCGATATCTGGTTTAATTGCACCTTTGAAGTGTCCTAAATCAAACTCATAATCATTTCGTGCATCAATAATAACTGTATCTTCTTGTTTCATTGCTTCATAAAAATCTTTTGGCTCTAAATACTTTCCAGTTATTTCGTGTGGGTTAATGTCATCTTCTAGACGAAGTGTAACTAACTCTGGACGAGGACGCACGTGCATTTTCTTGAATGCGTGCCCTTCTTCTTCATCTATTTTAAATACGATACCGTCAAAGCGTGGATCGTTGTTCATTGCTTCCATGTATTTCTCTGTTTGTTCTACAGTTCCAGAACAAGTTCCGTTAATTCCTTCTTTAGCTACAAGGATTCTTCCTTTTAATTCAAGTGAATTACAAAATGCTAAATGCTCTGCAGCGAATTCTTCAGGGTTTTCAATTGTTGTGTACATGTAATATAGTAATACTCTGTATGGTTTTGTAGTTGCCAATGTATTTCTACCACCTATCTAATTTTTAAAATCATGTATAAGTTAACGTTCATATCAAAACATATATAATAAGAAAATGTATCCAAAGTTTTATGCATCCCATTTTCTTCTCTTTATACTATTTTCTATAAGTTAACAAAAATAAAAAACAAGATTACACATCAAAACACTATGGTTATGTTGTAATCCCAATATATTATATATCATACAAATCCATTTCCATCAATTAATATACTGTATTATAGGCTTTATGTTCACATAAATTTCAAAAATAGCCCTTTAATTCATTATGTTTCCCCACGTCATCACACCATAAACTCCCAATTTTTCATAACACCACACCATTTATTGTGTAAAGGCATATAATTTGCACTAAGGAAACATTTATGTTCAAATAAAATTATCAACTAATACATTTAAATGTATTGAAATAATGAGCAAGAATAAATACAATAATTTCATCAAGTTAACATTTTAAAGGGGAAAACTACTATGAATAAAGATATATCAAAAGATGAACAAGTCCCTTCTCAAAGTACAACTGTTCAATCAGCGCATTTAGCATTAAGTGGACAAACGAAAGGCTTAAAAAGACTATTACCATTCTTAGGCCCAGCTTTTATCGCTTCAGTCGCTTATATTGATCCTGGCAATTTCGCGACAAATATTGCAGCTGGATCACAATATGGATATTTATTACTCTGGGTAATTCTTGCTTCTAATTTAATGGCGGTATTAATCCAAACTTTATCCGCTAAATTAGGAATTGCTACAGGTAAAAACCTTCCTGAAATCGCTCGAGAAAACTTCCCAAAACCTGTTTCCATCGGTTTATGGATTCAAGGGGAGCTCGTTATTATGGCGACTGATTTAGCTGAATTTATTGGAGCGGCACTCGGATTGTACTTATTGTTCGGGATTCCAATGTTACCAGCCGCTTTAATTACAGCTGCTGGATCATTTATTATTCTTGAATTTCAACGCAGAGGCTTCCGTCCATTAGAAGCTATTATAACAGGAATGATTTTTATCGTTGTTATCGCTTTTGGTGTACAAGTCTTCTACGCAAAACCAGAATTAAGCCCTTTACTTTCAGGTCTATTTATTCCAAAATTCCAAGGCGTGGATAGTATCTTATTAGCAGCTGGTATTTTAGGCGCAACCGTTATGCCACATGCAATATATCTACATTCCGCCTTAACGCAGCGCCGTGTAGTCGGAACAAATGATGAACAAAAGAAAAAGATTTTCCGCTTCGAATTTATTGATATCATTATCGCAATGGTTATCGCTGGAGCAATTAATGCAAGTATGTTAATTGTTGCTGCTGCACTATTCTTTAAAAACGGCTTGCATGTTGAAGATCTTGATGTTGCTTTTAACCAATTTAGTAACTTAGTCGGTCCTGCATCCGCTGCTTTATTTGGAATCGGACTTTTATCAGCAGGTTTATCTAGCTCTTCAGTCGGGACAATGTCTGGTGACATTATCATGCAAGGATTCATTCGAATGCATATTCCGTTATATTTACGCCGATTTATTACAATGATTCCACCATTAGTTATTATCGCTTTAGGTGTAAACCCAACTTACGCTCTCGTTATGAGCCAAGTTGTCTTATCATTCGGTATTGCTTTTGCGTTAGTACCACTTATTATGTTTACAAGCAGTAAAAAAATTATGGGTGCACTCGTTAACCACCGTATAACAACTTTTATCGCTTGGATAATCGCTGCACTCGTTATCATTTTAAATATTTTCTTACTGTATCAAACATTTGTAGGGTAATGAAAAAAGGTATTCCAATAAAAATGGAATACCTTTTTTGGCGAAGTAATTCTCTTCTAATTACCACCTATGTATGTACCTCTTTCTGGCATTATCGCACCTTTTTCAGTTCGAAAGTAAAGTGGTAATCCTTCCGAAAGAAATATACTCACCTTGGATGGATCCTGCCTTTGATGATGAATATGTAAATGGGGCTCACTTGAACTCCCTGAGTTACCGACTTGAGCAAGAACCTCTCCTTCATTTACATGTTGCCCTTCCCTCACATTAATTGATCCTTTCTTTAAATGGGCAAGCATCAAAAATGTCCCTGTTTCATCTAGTCGTAAATAAATATGATTCCCCGCCATTGACTGAAAATCATCCGATCCCGGAACTACATCTTTTTCATCCTTATTGATAGATACAACTGTTCCAGAAGCTGGTGCCATTACTTTCGCTCCATATATTCCATAGTCACCTAACTTACTACTTTTCACTTCAGCAGGCGGGATAAGAATATCATATGCCCATCGTTCATTCGGTTTTATAACGTGATAGTTCGTTTCTACCCGATCACCACCCCATCCTACTAGTGCTCGTTCATTTAAGGGAAAACGAACGACTATTTTAGGACTCATAGTCTGTACATCTGCTGGGTAAGCAAGTCCGCCTATGTTAGCAAACCACCCTAAAGGCCAAGCTCCAATTATAGAGAAAAGAACTATGAAGAGTAGTGTTCTATCTATTCGCTTTCTGAAAATAACTTTCCACACAAATAGTAATACTGACCCTATCGAAATAAAGATTGATACTACGCTAAAGGCTTGTATACTCCACCAAACAATGACTGATATAACACCATTAACTAAATAAACTACACTCCAACTTATAATTAAAAATGCAACTAAAATTACTAATACATATTTCTTCCACATGTTGTATCCCCACTCTCATATCTTTGTTCTACATGATACGAAGTGAACATTACGACATAAAAAAGAAATACTTACGACTTTCTTACATTTCTTTATACTGCGGTAAAACGATAGTGAAAACTGTTTCTTTATCATTACTACGCACAGTAATATCTCCTCTATGAAGCTCAGCTATACTTCTCGCAATTGCAAGTCCCATTCCTTTTCCACCCGTATGAGAGTTACGTGATTTTTCACCACGATAAAACTTCTCAAAAACGTAAGGAAGGTTCTCATCCGGAATGCATTGTCCAAAATTTTTAATTTCTATTTTAACGTTCATGTCTCTTTTAAAAACTTGAATTAAAATCTCCTTTCCGTCTTTCCCGTACATAATACTATTACTAATTACATTTTCGAATAGCCTTACCATAAGCGCTACATCCATTTCCACATGTAAATCCTTATCACCTTTAATACAAAAGCTCATATCGGCATCATCTAGTTGTGGTACAAAATCAATCATGATTTGTTCAATGAACGCTTTCATATTTACTACACTTTTATGTAATTCAATCTCTCTATAATTTATTTGACAATATTCTAATAAATCATCTACTTGATTTTTTAATTCATAACTTTTTCGCTTTAATATACTTACATACTGTTCACATTCTTCTCCATTTGAATGAAGCTTATCTCCTAACAGATCCGTGTAACCGATTAGCGATGTTACAGGAGTTCGTAAATCATGAGAAATATTACTAATCATTTCATTTTTCATTTCCTGCGATTTTTTTTCATTCTCGATAGACTCTTTTAAACTTTTGGCCATCCAATTAACATTCGTGGCTAATTCACCAATCTCATCGTTTTTTAAAATAGGTATATGTATTTCAAAATTACCATTACTTATTTCCTTCACGTTCTTGTTAATTTCAGACAATCTTTTCATCATTGTTTTTGTCATGAATGCAAAGTATGTTGTAATAAAAATTAAAAAAACTATAAAATATAAAAATGAATATTTTTCTTCTAATGCAGTAACATGACTATACATATTTCCAATTAACATTTGAAACGCTATTATACTTAAAGTTGCTAACAAGATGCTACATATGAATGCGATAAAAAACTTAGCTCTAATGCCTTGTAATGATTTAATCTTCAATTTTATATCCGACTCCCCAAACATTTTGAATAAACTTCGGTTCTTTTTGATTCTCTTCAATTTTATTTCTTAATCTTGCGATATGAACCATTACTGTATTATTACTTTCATAGGCTCTTTCTTTCCAAACGCTCTCATATATTTCTTCAATAGTAAACACACGATTCTTTGCACCTGCCATTAAGTACAAAATATCATATTCAGTTTTCGTAAGGTTGATTATTTCTCCATATAACATCACTGTTCTCGACACTTCATCTATTTCTAAACCTCTAATGTTTATTATCTTTTTTATTACTTGGACAGCATTTTGATTGAAATATGTATACCTTCTTAATTGAGCTTTCACTCTTGCTATAAATTCAATTGTACTGAACGGTTTCACAATATAATCATCTGCTCCAGTACTAAATCCAATTACCTTATCTACATCTGATGATTTTGCGCTTAAAAACATAATTGGTAAACTATGTTTCTCTCTAATCCTTCTACACAATTCTATACCATCCATTTGTGGCATCATAATATCCAAAATAGCAAGTTTAATACTGTTATTATTTATTATTTCTAAAGCCTCTTCCCCGTTATGAGCACTAAAAACTTTAAAACCTTCTTGCATTAAATTCGCGTTAACAAATCGAACAATATCTTGATCATCATCTACAATTAAAATTGAATTTTTCTCCATATACAAACCTCTTTTTGAAATATATTCCACAATCAATTTTATCACAAATCAAAACCATACTTCCCTCTTGAATAATCTTTATTTTCAGATTACATTATATAATAACA
Source organism: Bacillus cereus group sp. RP37 (assembly GCF_040459695.1). Taxonomy (NCBI): domain Bacteria; kingdom Bacillati; phylum Bacillota; class Bacilli; order Caryophanales; family Bacillaceae; genus Bacillus; species Bacillus cereus group sp. RP37. The sequence continues at coordinate 3,609,386 of NZ_JARVHP010000001.1, forward strand.
ACACATTCTAGTTTCAGAAGAAATGGAGTGAAAGTATGTTTCCTATATTGAAAACCGATCGACTCATTTTAAGAGAACTTACCGAAGAAGATGCACCGAGTATACTACAATGCTTTTCTAATACTGATGTACTGCGCTATTATGGCCAAAAACCATTACAAGATGTTGATCAAGTGAAACAAATCCTTACTAACTTTAAGTTGAGTTACAATACAAGAAGCGGTATAAAGTGGGGAATCGAATTAAAAGATAAGAAAGAACTCATTGGTACCATCGGTTTTCACGATTGGTCTTCTGAGCATAAACGAGCCAATTTAAGTTATGCCTTTTTCCCTGAACACTGGGGAAATGGATATGCTACTGAGGCAGTTTCTGAAGTTATATCTTACGGCTTCCATACACTTCATTTAAAGCGTATCGGAGCAATTGTCTTCCTTGAAAATGAGGCGTCAAATAAAGTGCTATTAAAATTAGGGTTTGAAAAAGAAGGAGTTCTAAAAAATTATATGTATCAAGATGATATTCCCTATGACACGAATTATTATTCTTTATTAAAATCAGTTTAATAGAATTTATGTGTAAAAAAACCTTACTTTTAAAAGTAAGGTTTTTTTCAGGCTGTGGAGAAAGTCTTTTCATGTGTCAACACTGATAAAAAAGAGGACAAAGAGAGATTTTTTATGATGGGTGCTTTAAAAACATCGTGATGAGCGTGTATCCGTTTCTGTAGAAGAGTTCGTTCCACAAGACCATTTCCTTCGTGCGATCAAAGCGACAATTAGTTTTCATTTTATTAAGGAAAAACTCCACGAAACTTCAACTATCAGGTGCTAATGTTCAACAATGTGTACCGATAATGATCAAACATTTTTATAAACCAACATAACGGACAGTAAATCGGCTTTTCTCTTGTCGAAATTTACTTAGCATACAGTGGTCATATATTTTTAAGAATAGCGGAAGAATATATAGAAAATGCTACATAGATGTGAAGTTTAATCTACTTAGGGGGGACAACCTTGTTCAATCAAATGGTAAAAGCTGTACCGAATTTATTTACGATCGGAAATTTATTGTGCGGTGTTTTTTCAATTACCATGAATATGAATGACTATTTGGAAGTAGCCTCCATTTTCATTTTCTTTTCAGCTGTTTTTGATTTTCTTGATGGAAGGATTGCGAGAAAATTAAAAGTGAACAGTGAGTTTGGTGTAGAATTGGATTCCTTAGCTGATATTGTTAGTTTCGGAGTTGCTCCTGCACTTTTATTTCATTCGATAGCAACACCATCTATTTTAACTTCTTTGGCATTTGTCCTTTTCCCAACGATGGGTGCTTTAAGATTAGCTAAATTTAGTGTTAAACCAACCATTGGATATTTTAAGGGATTACCTATTCCAGCTGCTGGATTACCATTAGCTGGTATGGGGTTGTTTTCATATAGCAATGCATGGATTACATTAATCCTCGCTCTCTTAATGGTAAGTCCAATTAAGTTTAAAAAATTTTAAGTGTGGGCCCGCCCATCACCATCAAAACTTTACGGAATATCGTTTATTTGAGTAAGACTATAGAAATAGTAAAGGGTAGGTTCTGTTGCAAAGTTTGAAAAAAGCATAAACTAGTTGGTAAATAAGGATAAAGGTTTAAGAATTAGCTAGTAATTGTTGAATTTCATTGTACGTTGAAAATGTGGAGCGAGGGGCTAGCCTCTCCTAATGTCATAAAAAATAAAGAGTGATAGGAATTCATCAAACCTGAAAATTTCCTAAAATAAAAAAAGAATTGCCCTTGGTCAAAAACAGACTGTAGGGATTTTCATCTTTTTGTATTAATTACCCATCCAGGTCTTCCCCCCTTGTTTTTAAGTGTAAATGCAATAGCTGGGGTGAAAACAGGGAATAGTCTCTTCTAAAATGAAAGTAAACTTTTCAATATTAGTTTACTTTCATTTTATTGACTTTATCACAACTTACCCATTCCCCTCAAAAATGACTAGAAAAGTATTCATTCAAAACACTATAAATAAAGAATCTAAAAACTACATGAACAAAAACAAACATCTCATTGATATACAACTGATTCGAAGTAATTCATATTACTCTAAGGACTATCCAAAGTAATAATGACCCATACTAAAAATAGATATAGACGCTTAGATGAAATGGGTGATCAATATGTATATGCCAATGGAACAAGAGATTAGAGGATATTTAGTTACAGGTTCCTGTCTTGTAATTATAGTTTCTTTAATACTTCTCATTTATTGGCTCATTAAGTACAAAAAAATATCATCTGATTTATTGCACACTTCTTAACACTTGCTTTAAGTTTATTCCTTTTGATAAACCTTCTAATTGGACCTAACTTTTCTAATTACCCTATGGCATCAGAGGAAAATTCACCTCAATTGGCCTTATCAGGAATCACTTGGATAGTAAGTATTATTCTCCTCTCAAAAGGAATTTTGAAGTTTATTAAACGAAACGTTCGTAATTAAAAACAGCACCTAAACTTATCTAATTTAAATAAGGTTGGGTGCTGTTTTAGTTACCATAATTCCACTTATCAGTAGCAAGGAAAAAGCAGATCCCTACTCTCATAAAGAATCTACCTCTTTCTATCAATCCATGCAATTTTTTATACATTTCTATTATAGTGTGGGTTCTCGTTTGTTACTGGATTAACTGAAAAACTCTATAAAATCCTGCATACTTTTAGCGTAGGTTTTTCGAAAATACTGGTGATGGCACACCGTAATATTGCACGCCAGCAATACCAAAAATGGACTTTTCCTTCGGTAGGAAGAATCCCACTGACGTTAGTCAGCTTGCCTCTTTAGGAGTGGAATGTCAATATATATTCCACCATAATACAACTTCAAAACTATTTTTCTTTTTTCCATGATATTCGAAATTCCCCACCATGTTCTTCCGTTTTAATTTTAACCTTATATGTATCATCCTTAGGTACTTTAATATTTTTTTCGCCTTCGCCACTATTAAACTCTAGTATTGTATTATCATTTGAATCCACAACATAAGCAATTATAGTTCCTTTTTTAGTTTTATCATCAAAAGAAAATATCCAATTCTCACCTTTTTTAACTTTCCTATCTTGAGTTGCTGATCCGGTAAATTTTCTATAATCCCCAGATATACTACCAGATACACTATCTGAAGAACCATGAACTTTACCCCCAACAATAGTTCCCTCTCTTGTAAAACAACCACTAAGAATTACTAAACACAAAGCAAATAAAATTGTATTTTTAAAAATTTTCAACATCATTACCTCTTTTCTAAAACCATAAAGAACGTACTATCCGGTAGCGCAACCGCATTCCCAGACTCATCTTTAAACTCGATTTTCTCGCTAAGATGTTGTGTATATCCATCCTGTAAATAGTTCATAGCTTGAATGATGTTTACTTTATCCCCAAAGATACCCTTTACGAAATCCTTATAGTCGTTTGGCGCAAAGATTCCAAACTGCTCTTGCACCTCGTGAACGAAAGAATCCTCGCCCCATGTATACGTATATAAGAACTCCATCGCATCGTTAACAGGCATTTTGACTATATTATCTGCAAGTACCTCATACTGGATTATACGCCCCTTAAATTCACGGACATACTGCTCTAAGAACTTCATTCCGCCTGCATCTTTAAAATGAATCACACGCATTAACGTTTTATCTTCGCTCATGATGCCATCACGAATGATAATACGACCTCCTGGCTTTAACACTTCGTAAGCACTCTGTAGCCCCTTTTTAATTACTTCATGATTGAATTTCTTCCCTTCATACTCGATATAAGAGAACAGTTCATGAAGGATAGAAGAATATACAATCGTATCAACCGATTCTTTATCAAACGAGCTACCTAAGTTGATTGCATCCCCTTTAATGACGTCCCAAGAACGACCTTCGTCCTGTTTCTTCTTTTTCAACGTATCAATCACGTTTTCGGAAATATCGATACCGTAGATTCGTTTATTTTCGGTCTCTTCTTCAATCATGTCTAGCATAACACCACCACCAGCTCCAACATCTACAACCGTATCTCCCTTTATATAATCAAGAATAATTCGTTTATCATCAGCCGAACTATTCATATGTTCCAAATACACTTCTTCGTTATGGAATCTATCATATGCGTCCTTTCGTAACCCGAAGAAATCAAAGAGCAGTACATTTGCTCGAGCATGCATCATATCTATCTTTTCTGCCTCTACACAGAAGGTGATTAACGCCTCACCTACAGCAGAAAATTGAAACGACACATACGCCGTCTTCATATCTTTATCGACTTTCATCTCAAAAGAAACATGCGTTGTATTCGGCTTCTCGTTCTCACGGTACTCCCGTAGATACTTCTCAATAACCCGCTTACGATACACATTGTCCTTCTTCTCACCTTTGAAATCATAGTGCAACTGCTGCATCAATTTCTCGAAATGGATATGTTGAACCTTTCTAGTTCCTATCTCGTTCTTTAACATAACAAAAACTGTCCAAATATCCTCGAAGCTAAGAGCATGCATAGACGGTTCTACATACCACAAATCCTTATCAGATAAGAACGTTTGAACGTCACTCTTCTCGCTCCCCATAATTATATCTTTTTCAAATACTGACTCCTTATGTTTTGGCGTGAGTCTATGTATACGAGAAGTAAACGGCTCCACATACCCATCAAATAGCCCATCAATTGTAATCTTCACATCGTTCTTTACTTCACTCCACAAAGATTTTGATACGCCCTCAATAATACATTGGTTAAGAAAGTATAAAATCTCCTTTAACCTAACGTCTCCGTATTCTTCTTTATATGTGTTAATTAAATCAATATGAGAGTCCAAACGAGCCTCCCCGCGGATATACTGCCCGATTAATCCATGTGTTCTAATTAAATCTCGAACAAACAAATACTCAGTAGCGTTTAAGTTTGTCTCTATACGTTCGATAAACTGAATATCACTAAAGATATCAGCAGAACCCTCGTTATGTACCAATAGATTGATCCCGTTTTTCTTCCATTGCTCCCGCTGTTTTAAAGAGCCTACCTTTGCAAGCTCACTATACGTTAGTACCTTTTCAATAATGCGATACGCTTCTTCATCTAAAGACAATCCATCTAACACTTGCAGCGTACGGTGTACATAGTACAACACCGCGTCTGTTTTTAATGCACCAAGTACCTGTACATTCTCATAGTTTTGATGTATCTCCTCTGCCTCGATTAGATACTTTAACCACGTAGGGTGAGCATCAGAAAACCCTTCGATGTATGTATTTAGAATTTCAATGTTTTTCAACTTATTTACCCCCATATAATCAATATTTGTAGTAAGGGCTGGGGCACCTTCTCCCAAAAGATCATCACCCTATGTCCCCCTAAATGCTACTGCTTGCTTTTTACCATCTACATCTCTTTCAAATACAAATGCATCAAACCCAGTCTTTTTATCATGTAAAAGAGAGTTATCTATTTCCTTACTAACATACCAAGTTTGTAACATATTCTTTTGTTCATCTCTTATTTTAACTTCATCAGGAATTTCGGCGGAATAGACATCAGGACTCAGCGGATCACTTCATAAATTAATGAACATATGTTGTGACAGAATCAATGGAAAAGGCAAGCGGTTGCATTCCACTTGCCTTTTTTTCATAGCTTAGTATGTATTTGAATTTCTTTTGCTTTCTCTTTTTCACCCTTCACGCGTACGATTAAATCATATGATCCGGATTTGGACGCTTCAAAAGAAAGCAGACCTTCTTTTTGAGAAGTGACTTCTTCTTCATAAATAACCTTATCATCTTTTGTAACTTGCAATAAAATCGTACCTTCTTCAACGGCTGCTTCATAAGGGATTTCCACATTTCCTTTTTCAGCTTTAAGCGTTTGTACATCGTAATACCCTTGCAGAGAACCAATTTTCAAAGTCGTTTCGCCATTTTTTTGAACCTTTGTGACTTGTGTTGCTGTGTTGCATGCGCTTAACAATACAACAAGAGTAAGAATCATAAATAAACGTAGTAATTTCATAGAAATTCTCCTTTTTTATGTATATGAATTAAAATTCTAAATTTAAATTTTGTACCATCTTATTTCCCACCTCTTAAAATAGCTGTTTTTATAATAAAATAAGTAATAGAAAATAATAAACAAGTACCCATTGTACCAAAAACTGCAACTGAGATGTTACCTGCTAATGTTTCATTTGGATCTAATGCATTAGGTAAAACTGTACCAAAAATTGCAATACAGGCTAATACAACCATAAAATATTTAAATCTTTTTACTTTCTTATTCATACTAATTATCCCCTTTATTCCTTAACATTAACTTCTAAACCAAATCCCCCCAAAACCTACACCAGGACCTAATGGTACATGAAATTTGACTCTGCTTTTTCTAGCTTCAAAAGATCCCCTGAGATTCCCAAATTAATTTCCCCCAAGTATTATACATAACAATTCATTCATATAGAAAAAGCCCCGTTCCAATCAAACACTTAAGTCCCTCTTTTTTTATAATACTCAAATAATTCTACACAAACATTTCTATCAATTCATCTTAATACCTCAATTACCTTTTAAGTATACCAATGACAAAATATATAATCTAATATTTTTTATATAATTCAAAAACAAACATAGTTACAGCAAGAGAATGCTTGTATGCTGATCTGTACTGCATTCCCTTATTCCATATATGCTATATTTCTATTCTTTTTTACTTAAATAAATTGCTCAATCTTATTTGTTGCAACTTCTTATGAATGCGTAACTACAATTTTTCATTTCTCTTCTTCATATGCTGGGAACACCACCAAAAGATGTCCCTGCCCTATGAAAAAAACCTTACTTTTAAAAAGTAAGGTTTTTTGTATTTATTCATTAGCGACATAAGCATTCTTATAAGTATAAATACCACCAAATTGATGCTTTTCAATTCCTTTTACATAATCCTTTTGTACGTAAGCTGAGCCCATTTGATAAAGTGGTGCGACCGCAGCATCCTCTAACAGAATACGCTCGGCCTCTTGCAATGCTTCCCACCTTTTCTTCTGATTTAGTACTAGATCACTTTTCGCTCTCTTTATTAATTCATCGTAGTGAAGGTTAGAGTAATTCATTTTGTTATTCGGATTACCCGTCGTAAATAGTTCTAAATAACTAATTGGGTCTTTAAAGTCCGGTCCCCAATTTGCCATAGATATATCGTAATCTCCGGTTTGTTCTAACTGTAATTTTTGCTTAAATGGCTGTTGTTTTATTTGTATCGTTAATCCTTGCAAATGCTTTTCTAAGTCACCTTTTATATATTCTGCCATACGTTTTGCATTATCTTGTTCAAACGTTAAAAACTCAAGGTTTACTTGCTCTACTCCAAGCTCTTTTTTCGCTTCTTCCCAAATCTTTTTCGCATTTTGCAAATCATATGAAGAAAGATCTCCGTTTTCTTTTCTAAAATCTTTACCCGTCTCTTCGTTTACATGACCAGCTGGTACAAGCCCACTTGCAGGTTTTGCCCCATTATTAATAAAGTGAGCAACGAAATCCTCTTTATTTAACGCGAATGAAATAGATTGACGCACCTTTTTATTTGCTAATGCATTATTTTTTTCATTAAAACGTAGCATAGCAATTCCAGGATCGCTCGACATATGTAACTCCTTATTCCCTTTATACTTGTCTACAAATTGAGAATTAATAGGCACCCGGTCCAAATCACCAGCTTCGTATAAATTAACAACCGTCATTGTATCCTTTACAATTTGAAAGTTTATTTCGTCTAATTTCACTTTCTTTTGATCCCAATATGTAGCATTCTTCTTTAATTGAAACTCTTGTTCATGCTTCCATTTCTCTAATACAAATGGACCATTATATATGAGATTACTAGGTTCCAATGCATAATTCTTTCCTTGTTCCTTCAAAAATGATTCATGCTGTGGTAAGTAAATAGGTAATGCTAACAGCTGTAAAAAGTAAGGAATTGGCTGCTCTAGTTCCACTTCTAATTTATAATCATTTATAACTTTAACCCCAAGTGCATCAAGAGGCATTGTTCCCTTATTTATCTCTTTCGCGTTTTTCACGTAAAAGAGCATGGACGCATATTGAGACGTTGTTTCAGCGTTAATTGCACGTTTCCATGCAAACATAAAATCATTTGCTGTCACACTGTCTCCATTTGACCATTTTGCATCTTTACGCAAATCAAATGTATATTTTTTACCATCTTCACTTCTTTGAAACGATTTTGCTACCGCTGGAATAGGCTGATCTTGATCATCTAATACATACAACCCTTCAAATATGTTTTGCATAACATGCGCTGATGTGCCATCCATCGTTTTCGCAGTATCAAGAGAAGGAATTTCTTCTGATACTGTTACATTTAATACTTGTTTTTTTGCCTCTGTGTCACTTTTATTCGCTTTATTATTACAAGCTGTTAATAATAAAGTTGTAACAAGTGCCATTACCATTAAATGGCTCTTTTTTCGCTTCATGAATTGTTCTCCTTAAGTATAAAATATTATAAAGCGTTATATATTATAGCAGAAATATGAACAGAAAGATGCGACATTCTTTTGAATATTTATTCGTTCAAAAAAAAGCTACCCTTTTAAAAAGGATAGCTAAAGATTGCATGTATAATCTGCGCTGTTCGCTCAAGTGTTTATAAAAAATCTCTTATTGCATACCTCCCTTTTTGTTTTAACTTTTCTTCTGTTTCATGTAAATTCCCCCATAACTAACTGAATAGGCGTATAGGGTACAGTTTGGTTGGGATATCTTCGTATCTCCATTCAGCAATGCCACTTTGTTTTTTCGAATCCAGGTCAAGTAGGAAGTGATATTTTACAAATCTTATACACTTAAGGATTTTGTAAGGATCAAGTAAGAAAAACGAGAACTTTGTTTCGTATAGTCAAAATATAAAGTGAAGAAAGAAAGAGAGAGAGGTTAGGAGTTGCCAGAGCGATTACGACAAAACCAGGACTGTTGGTTTTAGATGACATATCAATGATTTAGATGGTTGTTACAACAGAACCTTAATTTATCCTACCTGTTTTTTTACCATTACATATTGGAGGTTAAAACATGAATAAAAAAAATAAAATACAAAAATCCGTACTTTCCTTTACCCTACTCTTTTCTTTAGGCATTTCATCTTTTCCGCTTACAACAGCTATTCACGCAGATACACGTGAGAAACCATCTGTAGAAAAGAAACAAGTCTCTTTAACGGAGCGTACATCATTATTCCTTGAATATCTCCAGCAAGGTAAGTACCCAGAGGCACTTCAGTTGACGTCTGCTGCTTTTCAATCCAAGTTTACAGCAAACACATTACAAAACTGGTGGACACAAAGTGACTGGAGCGGGATAAAAAGCATGGGAACCCCCGTGATAAAAGAACGAAACTTGGTCCATCAGACGGTGGAAATTTCAGGAACTATCGAAGGAACTACCATACCGTTACTCCTTAAATTCACACCTGGCGGGAAAGTAGATGAGGTTGGGGTAAGGACGCCTCCGGAATCTTATATTATCCCGCATCCTAGATATGATCAACCTGCTTCCTATCAAGAACGTGAAATCGTCATTGGAAATTCTACCTATCCGTTACCAGCCACATTAACAGTTCCGAAACATAAGCCTGGTGAAAAGGTACCCGTAGTTGTTCTTGTTCATGGTGCTGGCATCCATGATCGCGATAGTACATATCTGGGAACAAAAATCTTACGAGACCTTGCGGTGGGCCTTTCGTCCAACGGAATTGCAGTGTTGCGCTATGAAAAACGCACCTTAGAACACGCATTAAAGATGAGTGCAGAACCTGTTACGTTAGACCGTGATACTACAGATGATGCCATATATGCAGCAAAATCAGCGGCGCAGCAGGAAGGCATTGATCCAAATAATATTTTCATTCTTGGACATAGTCTAGGAGCTGGCACAATGCCGCGTATACTGAGCAAATCACCTTCCTCACTTGTTAGAGGAAGTATCTTACTCGCACCACCTGCACGCCCATTGACTGACATTGCCATTGATCAGAATCAATACCTAGGGGCGCCAAAGGAAGTAATCGATGAACTAAAAAGACAGGCCGCTTTTATCCAAGATCCTACTTTCAATCCTGACCATCCTCCAGCTGGCTACAATTTTGGGTCGCCTCATTTTATGTATGATGTTTCAAGGTGGCGTCCAGTTGAAGAGGCAAGATCACGAAAAGAGCCTTTACTGATTCTGCAAGGAGCACGGGATTATCAAGTAACAGTAAAAAATGAATATACAAAATGGCAGGAAGGGCTTTCAAACCGCAGGAATGTTCAGTTCAATGAATACCCAAAATTGAATCATTTCTTCACGGAGGGTGATGGGGAATTAAGTCTTCCTAGTGAATATGAAATCCCTGCTAATGTTCCTGAGTACGTCATCCGGGACATTATTAAATGGGTCAACGAGACAAAAAAATAAGAAACATCAAAATCCTTCATATAATCATTATTACGTGAAGGATTTTTTGAAACTAGTGATTTTATCTAAATCATTCTCTTCTGTTTTATTAATCAACACTGATAAAAAATCTATCCTTTCCCTCTTTTTATCAATGTCGACACATAAAAAAGGTTCAGACACAAAAACAGGCTGTGGAGAAGACTTTCTCCACAGCCTAAAAATACCTATCTTTGCAAACCTCGTTTATAACGACTTGCTTCAAATATAATACGCTCTTCATCTAACGTTTTACATTCGCCATTCCAAACGACACGTTTTCCGTTAATAATTACATCACTTATATCTTTTCCACTAGCAGCATATACAAGGTGTGATAACACTTCATCTGCTGGTTGTAAATGCGGCTTATTAGACGGATCAATCGTAATAAAATCAGCACACTTTCCAACCTCAATTGATCCTGTTTGTTTCATGCCGATTACTTCAGCAGCTCCTTTAGTTGCAAGTGTAAGTGCTGTTTCAACTGGTAACGCTGTTGCATCTTGATGAATACCTTTTTGTAATAATGTTGCTATACGCATTTCTTCAAACATATCTAAATTGTTGTTAGATGCCACACTATCTGTTGCAATTCCAACTTTCATTCCTGCTTCTAGCATCGCTTTTACATTCGCTATACCCGATCCTAGTTTTAAATTACTATTCGGGTTATGTGCTACTCGAACATCATGTTCTGCTAAAAATGCACGCTCATTTTCATTTAATACTACACCGTGTGCAATAACTGTTGGGCGTTTAAATAAACCGCAACTTGCTGCATATTCTACTGGACGTTTTCCGTACTGTGTTTCAATATCACGTACTTCACGCTCTGTTTCCGAAAGATGAATATGAACCATCGTTTGATTTTCTACTGCAATACGAGCACACTCTTCTAACAGTTCTGTAGAACATGTATATGGACTATGCGGCGCAACCATCGTAGTTAACATACCACTTTCGTTATAGTAACGCTTCACATATTTTTCAGCTTCTTCAATCGCTTTCTTCTCATCGTCCTTCGTTCCGAAGCTAAATAAAGTTCTTGAAACAGCAGCTCGCATTCCACTCTTTGATACCGTTTCCATAATTGCATCTTGATCTACTCCAATTGGATTAAACATATCAGAGAATGATGTTGTACCACTTTTCACCATTTCAAGTAATCCTAATTCCGTACTAGCGACCGCAAGTTCTGGAGTAAACTGACTTTCAAGTGGCCAAATTCTCGTCTCCAGCCATGGTTGTAATAACATATCATCGCCAATACCTCTTAAGAGACTCATTACAACGTGTGTATGTGTATTTACAAGCCCTGGTAAAACCCACTTTCCTTTCATGTCAATTACTTCATCTACTTCAAAATCATTAGCGAACTCTCCGCTCTTTACATCTATAATTTGATCATTTTCTACAATGATATATCCATTTTCTATCACTTCGTTTTGTTCATTCATCGTTACGATTGTAGCGTTTACATAAGTTGTTTTCAAAAGTATTTCCCCTTTCAACTCTATGAAGTTCCCTTTAATAAGTTACCACCATTATAGTAACTTATTAAAGATTAAGAGTCAAAAGATAATTTAAATTCTTTCATTATCTTTTCCTTCAAAATGCTATATTGTTTTTCATTTGTATCTGCAAATGCTTCTTCTCGATTTGATTCCACATCCATATAATTCAGGTTTTCATTGAATTGAGCCTCTGTAAAATCAAAGTGCTGTCCATCTATAAAGTTATAAAAGTGCCACACCTCTCTTACTTTTGTCTTTTTAATTTCTCCTCCGTATATGTCTTGAACGACTAGAGCTGTAACACCACATTGTCCCTTTGCTGGATTTTCAATCGTCCACTTTGAACTTGTTTCAATCGACCACGATTTGATTAGTGCTTCATATATTCTTTTTCGCTTTATATTATCCATTCTCAGCTTCCCCTACTATTAATAGTTTTACACATCATATTGCAAAAGAGGTAATAAACGATCCTTTAAAACCGTTGATGGTGTCTCTCCTATTAACTTTGCTCCCATCTTCAGGTAATATCCTTTTGCATTCGGATCACTATCAATCGTAAAGCTTTTTAAACCTAATTCATTTGCTTTTTCTATTACATACTCCCAAAGTATTTTCCCGTAGCCTTTCCCTTTGTAACGAGGATGAATGTATAGGAAATCGAGAGCTTTATCATTTCGTAAAAATGAGAAAAATCCAATCTTCGTATTATCGTTTTCTAAAACATATACAAAATTATTTTTTATGTACTCTTCTGTAATTGTTAAATCTTCCTTACAAGCAAGTATGAATTCTTCACTATAGTTCCACGTTGCTTTTGAGTGTAGTGCAAGTTCACTTAATTCATTTGCTTCTCTTAATACCGCTTTTCTTATCTTCATGATTCTTTCTCCTCACTTTCATATGTAAACTATTAAACTGATTCGAAAAGTAATTTAAAAAACCTCTTATTTCCATAAATAAGAGATTACTTTTATAATTCTTCATATAGGTAACAATTTTTCAAAAGAAAAGAACGCCATCCCTGAAAGTTGGCGTTCCCTTTTTCGAAAGTCTAATCTTCAAACTCAATCATTCGTTTTACTATTTCTTACGATACACACCTATACAGTTTCCACTACCGCTTCAAGCATCGTTCCATTTTTAGCATAATTCGTATGCCAAGAAAAAGCTTTTTCTAAAATATGAGGGGTTTGTCCACCTCTTGTTTTTGCTTCTTCGAAATAAGCTCGTAACTGGTCACGATACATTGGATGTGCGCAGTTCTCAATAATCAGTTCCACTCTTTCTCTTGGTGCCAGTCCTCTTAAATCAGCGTACCCTTGTTCAGTGACGATAACATCTACATCGTGTTCCGTATGGTCTACATGAGAGACGAAAGGAACGATACTTGAAATGTTACCACCTTTCGCAATCGATTTCGTAACAAAGATAGCTAGACGTGCATTTCTCGCAAAATCACCAGAACCACCAATACCATTCATCATTTTTGTACCTAAAACGTGAGTAGAATTCACATTTCCGTATATATCTAATTCTAAAGCAGTATTAATTGAGATTAATCCAAGGCGACGAATGATTTCAGGATGATTAGAAATCTCTTGCGGGCGCATCATTAATTTGTCACGATATTTTTCAAAGTTAGAAAATACTTGTTGCATTTTCTCTTCTGAGAGTGTGATCGAGCAGCAGGAAGCAAAATTGACTTTCCCAGCATCCATAAGATCAAAGACTGCATCCTGTAAAACCTCAGAATACACTTCTAAATCTTCAAACTCCGAATCTAACATTCCATGTAGAACTGCATTGGCCACTGAACCAATTCCCGACTGTAACGGCGCTAAGCGATTGGTTAATCGCCCTACTTCGACTTCTTTTCGAAGGAACTCTATTAAATGCTGTGCCATAATAACAGTTTCTTCATCCGGAGGAACAATCGTCGATGGCGAATCTAGTTGGTTCGTAAACACAATTCCCTTCACTTTTTCAGCATCAATTGGGATACCGATTGAGCCAATTCGATCGTCCGTTTTTACGAGCGGAATTGGAAGTCGTTCCCCTTGTTTACCTGGTTCATATAAATCATGTAGCCCCTCTAGTTGCGCGGATTGAGCCATATTCATTTCAATAATGATGGACTTAGCATTTAAAGAAAACGCCAAAGAATTTCCAATTGAAGTGGTTGGAATAATCATTCCATCTTCAGTAATCGCAACCGCTTCCAAAATAGCGACATCTATATCCATAACGTCAGCACGGAGTAACTCTGCTGTATGAGACAAGTGCTGATCCACAAATAAAAAGTCTCCATTATTAATTCCTTTTCGCATAGTCGCATCAGCTTGGAAAGGTAACCTTTTCCCTAAAATTCCTGCTTCCGCAAATAATTTATCTACATCAGAACCTAAAGAGGCACCAGTATAAACATTCACTTTAAAAGATTTATCATTCTTAACTCGGTTTACAAGCGCAAATGGGACTGCTTTCACATCACCTGCACGTGTAAACCCACTTAAGCCTAAGGTCATTCCACTTTCAATCCATGAAGCTGCTTCTTCAGGTGTAACTACGCGATCTTTCAGACGTTGATCCCTAATTCTATCTAAATTATTCTCCATATGTAATCCCTCTCCCTGTGAATATTCATAATTATTTTACACTTTAACAGTATCTAAATAGGGATTTCAGTATACAATGCCGAAAATTCAGATAAAACAGCGAATCTAGGTTCTAAAGCAGAATAATCTAGAACCCTAGAAGTTTGCGAAAATAACTAGCGTATGATTGACTAACTGGTACCCTCTCTCCGTTATCCATCGAAAGTACAAAAGTAGAGTGCGTATCAGGATATATCGCTTTAATATGATTTACATTTACAATAAAGGCACGGTGGCATCTAATAAATGAATCTTTCGGAAGCAAGTATTCGAATTCTTGTAGCGAGTACTTATGTGTTCCTGTTAACTCTTCTGCATTCACATACGTTTTTTTATCTTTCGCCTCTAAATACATGACTTTTGAAAAAGGAACCGGAACCCATCCGTCTGTTGTTTTTAAAGTAACGACTGACTTACCATCCGTTAAAGCGGGATAAATTGCCGTCACGCAACCTTCAATCTTTTCATTATTTGAAAATGGTACGGCCATTCCATGATAAGGAATACCGAAAACATCCCGGTTAATAAACTCAGAGGTCTTTTGCTTCGTTACCATTGCTTTATGAGCAATCGTCCCTTCCTTAATAGGATCCCCAGCGCTAATCTTTAAATCAATTCGTTTACTTGGCCGATAATAAATATATTCTTTCGTATTCGAAACGGCGATTGATATTTCATCTGAAAACAATTCACCAACAACATCTAGTAGTATACCTAATGTTTTATCTTCCATATTATTAACACCTCATTTACTATTATACTACTATTATGATCTGTAAAACCGTTCAACAATTTGAACGGTTTTACAAACAATTTAATTCACCTTCGCCCCATAGCATCTTGCTACTGCAACTGCCTGCGCTATATCTAATTTTACATTTTTTAAATCGAAACTTGTAAAATCAACTCTATCAACTACAGCTCCTCTTAAATCTGCACCGCTAAGTTTTACCTTGCCTAATTGTGCGCCCGTTAAATCCGCTTCACGTAAATCTGCTTTTTCTAAATTACATTCATATAGGTCAGCTTCAATTAAACGTATACCTTTTAACATTTGTTTACTTAAGTTCGCGAACCTTAGATTCGTATATGACCAATCGCCCGATATTATAGTTATTCCGTCTAAATTCGCTTCTTCAAAATCAGAGCCAGTCATTTTACATTCTTCAAACTTCGATACGAATAAATTCGCACCAACAAACTTACAATTTGCAAATGTAGTTCCTTGATGGATAGAAGCGTTAAAAAGAGCACCGGTAAAATCACATTCTATGAAATTACAATTTTCAGTAGAAACTTCTGATGCATCTATCCCTCTAAAACGGCATTTTATGAAAGTACAATTTTTCAATTCCTCTTCTTTAATCAAATCATGTTGAAAATCTATTTCTGTATACTCTTTATTTACAAATTCACTCATAACCATTCCTCCATTTCCTCAAAGAAACCTCACTTGAAAAAAGTGAGGTTTCTTCTCATACAATATGCCCATCTAACCAAGAAATCAAATCTTGAAATACTTCATCTCTATTTACTTCATGGAACATTTCATGTCTTCCATTTTCATATAAACGTAGTGTCACGTCTTTCACACCACATTTTTTATAGTTTTCGTATACTTCTTTTACACCTTTTCCCATATCTCCAACAGGATCACGGTCTCCAGAGAATATATGTATCGGAAGGGTTTTTGGCGTTTTCTTGTATTCTTCTAGTTTATTTACTTCTAATACACCAGAAAATAGTTCTCGATAAAAACTCGTCGTACAAATGAATCCACATAACGGATCCGCAATATATTTATCAACCTGATTATTATCTGAAGATAACCAATCAAATTTTGTACGATTTGGTTTAAAGTGTGAATTGAAGTTTCCGAAAGATAAAAAGTTTAGCATCGGACTTTTCGTTTTTTCCCCGCGTAATTTCATTTCAATTGTCGCTACTTTATGACCGATACTTCCTAAAAGCCCTGGATTTCCACCAGTTCCTGAAATAAGGAATCCATCATATAATTCACCTTTAAGTTGTACAGCACGTCTTGATAAAAAAGAACCCATACTATGTCCAAGTAAAAACAATGGGCATGTCTGTTCTTTTCTTATCGTTTCTGATACAAAAATAACATCAGACACAGCCTCATTCCAACCTACATTTGGTTCAAAATGACCATAATCTTCTTCTCTTTTCACTGTTTTCCCATGACCTTTATGATCATGCGCATAAACACCATATCCTGCTTCTAATAACGCAGCAATAAAGTCTGTATAAACACCTGCATGTTCTGTCATACCATGTGCAATTTGAATAATCCCTCTCGGATCTCTTTCTGGTAGCCACTTACGTAAATAAATTTCCGATCCATCCAATGCCGTAACGAAACTTTCCTGTACGTTCATTTCGTCAGCCCCCAACTCTATTATGTATATCAAAAAATGAATATCCATTCATTATTCTTATTATGTATTATATGCAATTGCTTTCATTATGACAAATACCGCACTTTTCCAATTAGCTCAATAACTATTATGTTGACGAATTCGAAATAAAATTATATAGTTACTTACATAAAGTAATTACTATATTTTTTGGGAGGTTTCTATTATGATGCCATCATTATTTTTAGCACACGGATCACCGATGCTTGCTATTCAAGATACAGACTATACAAGGTTTTTAAAAACACTTGGAGAAACATATAAACCGAAAGCGATTGTTATTTTCACTGCTCATTGGGAAAGTGAAGCATTAACGATTTCTTCATCAGATAACGAATATGAAACAATTTATGATTTTGGAGGTTTTCCTCCTGAATTATACGAAATCAAATATCGTGCGAAAGGTTCTTCTAACATTGCATCTATGTTAGAAACAAAATTTAAAAACAAAGGTATTCCAGTCCATCATAATATGACGAGAGGTTTAGATCATGGCTCATGGACTCTTCTGCACCGCATGTATCCAGAAGCAAATATTCCTGTCGTCCAAATTTCAGTCAATCCATTCCTTCCTGCAAAAGAGCAATTTAAGATTGGAGAAGCACTTAAAGGGCTTGGACAAGAAGATATTTTAATAATCGGTAGCGGTGTTACTGTTCATAACTTACGAGCTTTGAAATGGAATCAAACGACACCCGAACAATGGGCAATTGAATTTGATGATTGGATTATTAAACATATGCAGACTACTAATAAAGATGCTTTATTTAATTGGGAGAACAATGCGCCTCATGCACAATTAGCAGTACCAAGAGCAGAGCATTTCGTACCTTTATTTATCGCTATGGGAAGCGGTGAAAATAACGGTGAAGTCATTCACCGCAGTTACGAGATGGGTACATTAAGCTATCTTTGTCTTCAATTTTAAAGAAAAGGATGAAGCAATCGTTGCTTCATCCTTTTTCTTTTTTATTCACTTAGTTAACTAACTTCCAAATGTCGTTTCTCTGATACCTCTTCGTTCTTATTATGAAAATAAACCCAAATGCACGCAATAAATAATAATGATGAAGTAGAGAAGAAAACATATTGGAAGCCCGCATGTGCTGCAATTTGTCCACCAAGTACTGGTCCAATCATATTTCCTAAAAACTGAAAAGATTGATTATATCCAAATATTCGTCCTGTCACAGGGGTTGGTGTATGTTGTTTTAGTAGAGTTTGTACAGAAGGTAATAATCCTGCTTGTGCGATACCTAATAAAAACCGAAGAATTAATAGTTGCCAAGCTGAGGTTACAAATGCTTGCGGGATAAAAATAATTCCTGCAGCAAACAACGCTACAACTAACGTTTTTTGAGGACCGATTTGATCTGATAATCTTCCTAGTCTTGGTGCTGCCAAAATAACTGCTAACCCTGTCGCTGACATAACTGCGCCTGCAATCATTTCAATATGAGCTGTTCCTTGTCCTTCTAAATTCTTTACATACAATGTAATAATAGGTTGAATTGACATGTTCGCAAGTTGAATAATAAATGTTGTTACAAATAAACTAATAATTAAATGCTTGGCTGGAACCATCGTCCATACTTTTTTCGGTTGTACTTTTTTTGCTTGAGCGGAGTGATTCTCTTCATGTAGGAAGAAAAAAACGATGAGAAAGGAAAGGAATAAAAAAGCTCCTGTAACAAGAAAAACATGGCGCATCCCAATTAATTCTGATAAATATCCTCCAAGTAAAGGGCCAAGTAAAGAACCGCTCACGCCCCCAGTTGAAATTGTGGAAATTGCCCAACCTGAATGCTCTTTCGGAGTTTCTGCTGCAATAAATGT
Organism: Bacillus cereus group sp. RP37; assembly: GCF_040459695.1. Taxonomy (NCBI): domain Bacteria; kingdom Bacillati; phylum Bacillota; class Bacilli; order Caryophanales; family Bacillaceae; genus Bacillus; species Bacillus cereus group sp. RP37. The sequence goes on from NZ_JARVHP010000001.1 coordinate 3,628,361, forward strand.
CATCGCGGTTGAAAGGAAACCAGATACTGCTCCCATCAAAAATCTTAGTGCGACTAGTTGATACACGTCCGTTACAAATCCCATAAGCGTCATAATAATCGCCATACCAAGGCTCGCACGAATCAGCATCAATTTCCGTCCATGTATATCACCAAGCTTTCCCCATATTGGTGATACGATCGCACCCATTAAAAATGTTACACCAAATGCAAGTCCCGACCACTGTGCAATACTTGAAGTGCCAGTTACTCCTAATTCCTCAATATAAAAAGATAAAAAAGGAATTACTAAACTCATACCGGCTGCAGTGGTAAAACAACCTAGCCAACAAATCATCAAATTTCGTTTCCAGCTGGCCATTTTCACACCTTCTTTCTTTAGATACCCATTCTACACCCTTTCTTCTAAAAAGTTTAGTAATTTGCTTTATTTGTAAGATTTACTACAAAACCCGCTATTTTCTAGTAAAAATCACTACATTTCCACATTGTTTTCATAATAAAACCAACTCCACCTAAATGAAGTTGGTTAATTATCCATTATTGGTATTAAACGCGCATTACAACATCGCTCATAAAACTCAACCGGACCTGCTTGTCCAATAATTGCGTATTCATATCCATCTTGCTTCATACTATGTAAACAGCGATGTAACAATTGCCTCCCTACACCTTTCACACGATTTTGTTTTGCTGTACCCATTGGACCAAACAATCCTTTCTTTCCTCTCACTACATCATAACAAGCAAAACCTACTATCACTTCTTCTCTTTCTGCTATGTAAATAGGTACATTTTCTTTATATGTACGAAATCCATATTCTATTGAACGTAACCAACGTTCACCAAATTCCTCATTAACAAAACTTGCTAATTTTTCAAAATCAGAAAGGTTAGCCTTTCTAATAGTACAAGGTATATCTTCATAAGTAGGAACAAAACATTTTAGATCAACCGCTAAATCTCTTGGCTCAGCTATAATACGTAATATATCTTTTTGTATTTGTGCATTTCCAATAAACGTATCCGCGCGAAATAGTGCATCTATAACATGCCCTTCATTTATTATTACTTGCCGAAAACGCTCCATACGTTTCTTCGCTATTTGTAAAATTTCTAGCACCTTATAAGATACCTTATATTGTCCTATTTTTTCATACTCTTGATCCGTCAAATCATCTTGTTTTCGTAATGAAAGTTTTTCTAAAAAATCCGTACCCACGTTACGAAACAAATACATATGCAACTCGCTACATACTCCCGTACCTTCTTTACACATGCCGATAAACAGATGAGTTGGTTGAATAATATTACTTTCTGCCTCTTCTGCTGCAATATGCATTATGTTATGAACACGTTTCGTAAATTGAAATTCCTCCATATGTATCTCCACCCCCTATTACTTTACTATTAAACCGTAACCGTAAATAAGTGAAACAATTATACCAACTACCAATATACCTGGCAGTAAATTTGCCACCTTAATTTTAATAATACCAAGTAAATTCAATCCAATAGCGGCTATCATAATACCACCTGTCGCTGTCATTTCCACTATAAATTGATTCATTAATGCTTTCGGGACCAAACTATTAATTTGTGTTGCAAAAACAGCAATACCGCCTTCGTATAAAATAACTGGAATTGCTGAAAACACTACACCAATTCCTAAAGTTGTCGTTAATATAATAGAAATAAATCCATCGATAATCGCCTTTGTAAATAAAATATCATGATTTCCGCGAATACCACTGTCGAGTGCACCAAGTATCCCCATCGCACCAATTGCAAAAATAAGTGTAGCTGTTACAAAACCTTCTGAAATGCTCCCTTTCCCTTTCGATCCAACTTTATTTTCTAGCCAATCTCCTAACAGTTTTAACTTTCCCTCTAGTTGTAGCCACTCCCCAATTACGGTACCAATCACTAAACTTAAAATGACAACAAGAAAATTTTCACTTTTCAATGCCATTTGAAGTCCAAGTACAGTAACTGCTAAACCGATTGCATGCATAATTGTTCCCTTCATACTCTCTGAAATCCTACTAAATAATTTACCTAGTAAAGTACCAAATATAATACAAACCCCATTTACAACTGCTCCTAATATAACCATTTCTTATTCTTCACCCTTCGAATTCTTTATTTCTATATTTTGGTTTATTCATTGATTTACAGGTTACCTATATGTTAACTTAATATTGAGAATATTAACAAATGTTTTCCACTACATAAGCCGCAATTTTTTGTAGCTATACATAAAATGAAACTTTAATTAGCGCGAGTTTTACTGCCCACTAATTGCGGGATAAACTCAAAAGGGAAGGTATTTATGAAAACTTTACTAAAACGATTTCTGTTAATAGCCTTTTGCATTACACCAATTGTTGTATTAATTAACTACTCTTTTACTTCAAAGGCGAAAGACAAACCCGATTTGCAAAATAAATCTAGTAAAACCGCTTCAAAAATTGAAAAGAAAATAGAAGACCCGGAAATTACCCTCACCTTCTCTGGTGATACAATGTTCGATTGGCAATTACGTCCGGTCATTGAAAAAAACGGAGCTGATTATCCATTCCAACATGTAAAAGAAGAAATAACAAAAGCTGATATTTCTTTCGTTAATTTAGAGTCGGCATTTACAACGAGAGAAAAGAAAACTCCTGGACAACTGTTTTGGATTAAAAGTGATCCATCCACGCTTCAAGCCATTAAAAATACTGGATATGACATCGTAAATATCGGGAATAACCATACACTTGATTACGGGCAAGAGGGATTATTAGACACAATCTCTCATGTGGAAAAATTAAAGTTCCCTTACATTGGAGCCGGAAAAAATGCAAAAGATGCATATACCGCACGAGAAATGACCGTAAAAGGGAAAAAGTTCAAATTTCTTTCCTTCGTTCGATTTATGCCTGATACGAATTGGGTAGCTGGTGACAATAAACCTGGTGTTGCGAACGGATATGATTTAAATCTTGTAACAAAAACAATTAAAGAGCAAAAACGAGATGCAGACTATTTAATCGTCTATATGCATTGGGGCGTTGAAAAATCAAATCGTCCGGTAGAATACCAAAAACAATATGTACCTAAAATGGTTGAAGCAGGAGCTGACGCGATTGTCGGGAGTCACCCGCATTGGTTACAAGGATTTGAGTATTATAATAAAGTTCCTATCGCTTATTCATTAGGTAACTTTTTATTCCCAAGTTATGTGAATGGGAAAAGCGCCGAAACTGGCGTATTAACTTTAACTTTTAAAGGAAAGGATGTCCAAATGTCATTCAACCCTTACATCATTCGCAACAACCAAGTTTCCCCTGTAAATGAGGAAGAAAAGAAAAAAGCTCTACAATATTTACAAACAATTTCAAATGATGTAGAAATTGATGATACAGGGAACATAAAAAACAAACGGAACTAGACAACGCAAGATCTATTTCTCTGTAACATACTTTACAGAATAGGTGATGAACATGCTGAAAGACTTATTAGAAAATGTAAGTTTGTTAGAGAATATTTATAAAATATCTATAGCCGTTCTACTTTTATGTTCATTTTTTTCTGTTAGACTTCTAAAAAAAATAAAACGTGAACGAAAGCTTACTACCTTTGAATTTACTATGTATGTAATCATTCGTATTGCGATACTCTTTTGGTTATCTAGCTTTCTACTGCTTGAATATGGTGAGTATTTAGTTTAAATATAAAAAAGATAGAACAAGCGTTATATTTCCCCGCTTGTATCTATCTTTTTTATTTGGATACTAACTCTTTCCTTCTATTAAATAAGCAGATCAAACAAAACAGGGTTTTTATTAAGCTCCACAAATTGAATATTATTTTCTTTAAAACGAGTAATTAATTGCTCATAATCTTCTTTATGTTTTAACTCTACTCCGACTAATGCTGGACCATTTTCCTTATTATGTTTCTTGATATACTCAAAGCGAGTAATATCATCTTCTGGCCCTAATCCTTTATCAAGAAATTCTCTTAGCGCTCCCGAACGCTGCGGGAATTCAATGATGAAATAATGCTTTAACCCTTCGTAAATAAGAGAACGTTCTTTCATTTCTTGCATTCTATCAATATCATTATTTCCACCACTTAGCGTACATACAACTGTTTTCCCTTTTATTTCATCTCTGTAAAGGTCAAGCGCTGCAATAGATAGTGCACCAGCTGGTTCAGCTACAATTGCATTTTTCTTATACAATTCTAAAATCGTCGTACAGACCTTCCCTTCTGGCACTAAAACAATATCATCAATGACATCTCTACAAGTTTCAAACGTTAACTTCCCTACCTTTTTAACAGCTGCCCCATCCACAAAACTATCAATCTTTTCTAATGCAACATTTTCATTTTGAAGAAAAGCTTCTTTCATAGATGCAGCTCCCATTGGCTCTACGCCAATGACCTTTGTAGCAGGGCTAACACCTTTTACATATGTACCAACACCAGATGCTAACCCACCACCGCCGATTGCTGTAAAGATATAATCAACTGATTTTTCCATATCATGCATAATTTCAACAGCCACTGTCCCTTGGCCGGCAATTACATACGGATCATCAAACGGATGAACGAACGTCATTCTACTTTCCTCACAATAGCGCTGTGCTTCTTGGAACGAGCTATCAAATGTATCACCAACTAATACAATTTCCGCAAAATCGCCACCAAAAAATTGTACTTGCGATACTTTTTGTTTAGGTGTCGTTGTTGGCATGAAGATTTTTGACGGAATCTTCAATAAATTACACGTATAAGCGACTCCTTGTGCATGATTACCAGCGCTTGCACAAACAACACCATTTTGTAATTGTTCTTTCTGTAAACTTTGAATCAAATTGTAAGCACCACGAATTTTGAAAGAGCGAATCAATTGTAAGTCTTCTCGTTTCACATAAACGTCACAACTATATTTCTCAGATAGCACTGTATCACGTTGTAACGGTGTTTTAATAACGATATCTTTCATGCAATTATGGGCCATTAAGATATCTTCAATTTTCACTCTCTCCTTTACCTTCTGCACCATTTCATATCATCCTTATCTCTTTTAAATTGGCTCAATCAAAATTCGGGATTTTTAGAACTGCACCTGTATTCGCCGATGTTACCATCTGTGCATAACGCCCAAGCCAGCCCGTTTTCACTTTCGGTTCTGGTCGTTTCCATTCTTTTTTACGTTTATCTAATTCTTCATCACTAACTCTTACTTCTAACAATCTTTCCTCAACATCGATACAAACAATATCCCCTTGTTCAAGAAGTGCAATCGTTCCGCCCGCAGCTGCTTCTGGCGAAATATGCCCTACTGAAATACCACGTGAAGCACCAGAAAAACGTCCATCCGTTAATAGTGCAACATCTGCACCTAATCCCATACCTGCAATCGCTGACGTTGGTGCTAACATTTCCGGCATACCAGGGCCGCCTCTTGGTCCTTCATAACGAATGACAACTACATCTCCTTTTTTCACTTTCCCAAGCATGATTCCCGCAAGCGCCTCATCTTGTGAATTAAAAATAACGCATGGCCCTTCAAATCGTTTTACTTCGGTTGCCCCGCTTTTAATAACTGCTCCATCTTTCGCAAGGTTTCCTTTTAATATACGTAATCCACCTTCTTCACTATGAGGGTTTTCGAGAGAATGAATAACTTCCTTGTCTTTAATCTCTGCATGAGCAATGTTTTCTCTTAACGTCTGCCCAGTAGCAGTAATTCGGTCTAAATGAAGTACCCCTTCTTTTCGGCTCATCTCTTTCAAAATGGCACTAATCCCGCCTGCTCGATCAATATCTTCCATATGCCAATTGGAAGCAGGGCTTACTTTACATAAATGTGGTACACGTCTTGAAACGGCATCAATACGGCTCATATCGTAATCTAGTCCGGCCTCATGTGCGAGTGCCAATGTATGCAACACTGTATTTGTCGAACCACCCATCGCCATATCAAGCGCGAACGCATCATCAATTGCTTCTTCTGTTACAATGTCTCGTGGTTTAATATCTCTTTCAACTAAAATTTTCAATTTCTCTGCTGCTTGTTTAATTAATTCTTCGCGTCTTGGATCGATGGCTAAAATACTCCCGTTACCAGGAAGAGCTAGCCCTAACACTTCACATAAACAGTTCATAGAGTTCGCTGTAAACATACCGGAACAAGAACCACAAGATGGACAACCATGATCTTCAATATCCTTTAATTCTTCTTCTGAAATTTTACCAGATTGATAAGCTCCTACTCCTTCGAAAACAGAACTTAAATCGACAACTTCTCCTTTAGATGTTTTTCCAGCTGCCATCGGGCCACCTGAAACGAATACAGTTGGAATATTAATACGAAGTGCAGCCATCATCATACCAGGTGTAATTTTGTCACAGTTTGGAATACAAATCATACCGTCAAACCAATGTGCATTTACAACTGTTTCTACTGAATCTGCAATGATTTCACGACTCGGAAGCGAATAACGCATACCAATATGTCCCATCGCAATACCGTCATCTACTCCAATTGTATTGAATTCAAACGGAACCATACCTGCTGCACGAACTGCTTCTTTAACAAGTTTCCCAAACTCATTTAAGTGCTTATGACCTGGAATAATTTCAATAAAAGAATTACAGATAGCTATAAACGGTTTATCAAAATCTTCATCTTTTAAACCAGTTGCTTTTAATAAACTACGATGCGGCGCTTTATCAAAACCTTTTTTAATCATGTCACTTCTCATCTTGTCAAATCCCCTCTTACGTATTTTTCACTTATAATCTCTTACTCTATTTCTTCACCAATTCTTTCGGTGCATGAATCCAGCTCATCATTTCACGAAGCTCTGCTCCTACTTTTTCTAACTGATGATTTTGCTCTGCTTTTTTCATGGCATTATATGTTGGACGCCCAGCTTGATTTTCTAAAATCCATTTCTTCGCGAATTCACCTTGCTGAATTTCTGTAAGTACTCGTTTCATCTCTTTCTTCGTTTCATCTGTAACAATTCTCGATCCTGTTACATAATCTCCAAACTCAGCCGTATCGGAAATAGAATGGCGCATATTCGTTAAACCACCTTCGTACATTAAATCAACAATTAACTTTAATTCATGCAAACATTCAAAATATGCAATTTCAGGACGATATCCGCCTTCTGTTAATGTTTCAAAACCAGCTTTCACAAGTGCAGTTACCCCGCCGCAAAGCACCGCTTGCTCACCAAACAAATCTGTTTCTGTCTCTTCTTGGAAAGTCGTTTCAATTACACCTGCGCGTGTACAGCCTACACCTTTTGCATACGCTAGTGCTACACTTAATGCCGTTCCCGTTGCATCTTGATGTACTGCTACTAATGCCGGAACACCATTTCCTTCTTGGAATACACGACGAACGAGATGACCTGGACTTTTTGGTGCGACCATTGCTACATCTACGTAACTTGGCGGATTAATTTGTCCGAAGTGAATATTAAATCCATGTGAGAAAAGTAACATTTGTCCTTCACGGAGGTTCTCTTCTACTTCTGCTTTATACACATGTGCTTGCTGTTCATCTGGCAATAACATTTGTACAACTTGCGCGGTTCGAACTGCTTCTGAAACAGACATTACTTCAAACCCATCCGCTTTTGCTACTTCAAAAGACTTACCATGTCGAACACCAACTACTACTTCCACACCAGAATCACGTAAATTTTGTGCCTGTGCATGACCTTGAGATCCATAACCAATTACTGCAACTGTTTTCCCTTGTAATAACTCTACATTTGCATCTTTCTCATAATACGTTTTCATATCCATTCACTCCTTATAGTTTATTTACTTGCAGTACATCAATTAATTTTTTTAACTGACCAACAAGTAATCTCGCTTCATTTTCAGTACAAACTGCTGTGAGTTTCATTTCAGAAACGCCATTAGTATCTCTTTCGTTTAAATGTAAAGAAGAGATATAATAACCACGCCGAGCAAAGATCCCACTTATACGTAATAAGACACTTGGCTCGTTATGAATAACGAGTGAAAAAGTATGACTCATTCTTCCCACCTCTTCATAATCATTTCGTTATTCCCTTTGTTTGGCGGAACCATCGGAAATACGTTTTCACCTTCTTCTACACAAAAATCAACTACAACAGGACCTTTATGAGCAAATGCTTCTAACATCACTTGTTTCGCCTCTGTTGAATTTGTTGCTCTTAACCCCTTCACTCCATAAGCTTCTGCCACTTTCACAAAATCTGGCGATCCAATTTTTGATTCTGATAACCGATTTTCATAAAACATTTCCTGCCATTGCCTTACCATCCCTAAAAATTTGTTATTTATAATAAATACTTTTACAGGGATATTATTTTCAGCAACTGTTTGTAATTCTTGAATGTTCATTTGAAAAGAAGCATCACCTGCAATACAAATGACGAGTTCTTCTTCTTTCGCAAGCTGAGCACCAACTGCCGCCGGGAAGCCAAATCCCATCGTCCCTAATCCACCTGACGTTAGAAAAGTCCTTGGGTTTTTCGCTTTATAAAAATGCGCAGCCCACATTTGATGCTGTCCTACTTCTGTCGTAACAATCGCTTCACCATTCGTTAATTCACTTACTAGGCTAATAACATGCTGTGGTTTTAACTCACATTCTGTTTGATTGTAGGAAAGAGGATATTCCTCCTTCCATTCCTCTATTTTCGTAAGCCATTCATTTGTTTGTGTATCAGTCGGCATATGTAACAACATATGTAACGCTTTTTTCACATCTCCAACAACCGGATACTCCACAGTTACATTTTTATGAAACTCAGACGGATCTATATCAATATGTACCTTTTTCGAATGCGGAGAAAAGAGTTCTAATTTTCCTGTTACACGATCATCGAAGCGAACACCTAACGCGAGTAGTAAATCACATTCTGTTACTGCCATATTTGCAGCATACGTTCCATGCATGCCGAGCATTCCTAAAAATAACGAGTCTCCCGGTGGATATGCACCAAGTCCCATTAAAGTGGAAACGACAGGAATACGATTCTCCTTCGCAAACTGAATGAGTTCTTCAGAGCCGCCTGCATGAATGACACCTCCTCCGATATAAAGAAGTGGACGTCTTGCTTTTGAAATGGCTTTAGCTACCTCTCTAAGCTTCATACTGTCTGGCATAGGCTCTAGTTTGTATCCTGGAATCTCAATTACTTCCTTATAAAAACTTGTTACATTTTCATTTTGAACATCTTTTGGAATATCAATTAATACTGGTCCTGGTCGCCCGCTTTCGGCGATGTAAAAAGCTTCTTGTACAATGCGTGATAAATGATTCACATCACGAACTTGATAATTATGCTTCGTAACAGGTACTGTAATCCCGACAACATCTGCTTCTTGAAATCCGTCTTTTCCGATGAGAGGTTTTGCAACTTGCCCTGTAATAACAACTAAAGGAATCGAATCCATATAAGCATCTGCTAAACCCGTAACTAAATTTGTCGCCCCTGGTCCAGAGGTAGCAAAGACTACCCCGACCTTTCCAGAAGCTCTTGCATATCCTTCTGCCGCATGAATAGCAGCTTGTTCATGACGAGTTAATACGTGCTTCAAACCACTTCCGTATAACGCATCGTATACCGGCAAAATCGCTCCGCCCGGATAACCGAAAACAGTCGTTACACCTAATTTTTTCAAACATTGAATAACGTGTCCGGCACCTGTCACTTCTTCACAATGCAATTTCTCACATGTTGTATGCTGCTCCATTTTACTTAACTCCTCTCCCTACAGTAAGCTCTCCGCCAGTCCTGGAACACGTACTCCTCTTTCTCTCGTTAACTTTTTAAATTCCTCTGTCAATTGTTTCGTTACACTTCCTGGTTTCCCATCTCCAATTTCTCTTGAATCAACTTTTACAACTGGAATTAATTCTGCTGCCGTTCCCGTTAAAAATACTTCATCTGCTACATATACGTCATGGCGAGTAAATGGCCTTTCCTCACACGGAATATTAAGTCGCTCACATAGCTCGATAACACTATTTCTCGTAATACCTTCTAGCGCTCCTAAATAAGAAGGAGGTGTTAACACTTTTCCATCTTTCACAATGAAAACATTATCTCCAGATCCTTCACAAACATATCCTTGTTGATTTAACATAAGTGCCTCTAGCACTCCTGCTTGTGCGGCTTCAATTTTTACAAGTACGTTATTTAAGTAGTTCATTGACTTAATACGTGGATCTAGTGCATCTGGCGTATTACGTCTCGATGCAACAGATACAACGCTTAGTCCATTATCATAAAATTCCTGTGGGAATAACTTTAATTGTTCTGCAATGATAATAACGCTCGGTTTCACACAACTTCTAGGATCAAGCCCTAAGTCACCTTTTCCTCTTGAAACAATTAATCGTATGTAGGCATCCGCATACTCGTTTTTTTGCAATGTTTGTAAAACTGCTTCTTCCATTTCTTCAACCGTCAGCGGGATTGTAAGTAAAATAGATTTTGCCGATTCATATAATCGTTTTACATGTTCTTTTAAACAAAATACATTTCCACCGTAACTACGAATCCCTTCAAATACACCATCTCCGTATAAAAAACCGTGATCATATACTGAAACAACTGCCTTTTCTTTTTCTACAAATTCCCCATTCATGTAAATGTACTGGTTTCCCATCTCACATCGCTCCTCTTTTTTTCTCTCTATTTTTGCAATCTATTTCTATATCGATTGCTGAGATGAGTATTTTTAACAGAATATTCAGTATATAAACCTTAAAAATATACTCGTCTCAACAATCGATCACTTACACACTTGTAGCAATCCATTGCTGAGACGAGGGAATCGCGGTACCACTCAGCTTCCTTACACTTCTCACGAAATATAAGCTCTGCAAGTCCAATTAGACTTTTTGTTTTTCTATCGGAAACAACTCCGCTACTTTTTACTAGTTTTCAAAAGTAGTACTCCGAGGTGATCTTCAATGATGAAATTGTTACCACCCTCACAGCTTCTAGGCAGCTCTCTGAAACAATTTTTATCATTTACTCTCCTCTTCTACGCATTCTCTTATTTTATTTTTTAAAATAAAAACTCTCGCCTCAGCAATCAACTACTACAATTTAGTAGCTTTGATTGCTGAGGCGAGAGTTTCGCGGTACCACTCAGCTTCCTTATACTTCTCACGAAATATAAGCTTTGTAGGTCCAATTAGACCCCCGTCCTTTTACCGGAGACGATGCCGCCGCCCTCTACTCAGTTTCCCTTTCGCAAGCGATGCTCCGAGGTGATCTTCAATGATTCGATTGTTACTACTCTCGCAGCCTTGGAGTAGCTCTCTGAAACGATCATAATCATCTACTTTCCTCTTCTTTGCATATACAACATATAAAGTTAGAAAATTCTCAATTAACTTTTATTTGTTAAACGTATTATAGGACGTTGTTCTTTTCATTGTCAACATGTTTTCAGAAAATATTTTTAATAATACATATATTTTTGAATCTTTTTTATTGCGCAATAAAAATTTTTGTATAATACTATATAAAACATATATATTTAGGAGGATTACAACAATGTCCGAAAAAACATACGAACTCGCAACCTTCGCAGGCGGTTGCTTTTGGTGCATGGTAAAGCCATTTGATGAACTTCCTGGTATTCATAAAGTACTTTCTGGCTATGCAGGTGGTCATGTAGAAAACCCAACATATGAACAAGTAAAAGCTGGTACATCTGGTCATTTAGAAGTTGTACAAATTACATTCGATCCTTCTATTTTTCCATATGAAAAATTACTAGATTTATATTGGCCACAAATCGATCCAACTGATGATGGCGGACAATTCTTTGACCGCGGTCCCTCTTATCGCACTGCTATTTTTTATCACAATAAAACGCAAAAAGAGCTTGCTGAAAAATCAAAACAAGCTCTTGCAGAAAGCGGTATGTTTAAAGAGCCAATCGTAACTGAAATTCGCCCGGCTGCACCTTTTTATGAGGCTGAAGAATACCATCAACATTTTTATAAAAAGAACCCAGAGAAATATGCTACTGAGCAAAAAGAATCTGGCCGTGAAGATTTTATAAAAGAAAATTGGCAAAAGAAATAATAAAAACGCATCGTGCTTTTTTAGTACGATGCGTTTTTATTTTTGATAAAAGTACCATACAATGATAAAAACAACAGCTGTTAATGTCCAAAGTACTATCTCGTTTTTTACTCTATTCTTTTTCTTACTCATTTCATCCCCTCCTAGTAGCAATTAAACATAGTCAAGACTTCCTTTGTTTAATTGTCCACTTGATGAATGTGAATAAATCCGTAAAAATTCTTATAGCAAGACCACCAATGATTCCGATTGCAATTGAAATTACTAACGTCTGTCCAAAACTAAAAGTAGTTGTGTATGTTATGTAGAGAACAACGCATACAAGTAAAACATCCGGTAAAGAAAGCAAAAACTTTTTAAGCATTTCTTCAGCTCTCCTATGCTTTATTTATCTCTTCTACTGTAGCTTTGAAATAAAGCTTGTTCAAAAATTCCATTTAGACCCTCTTTTTAAAAGGGATCCTTATCTACATATCCTATTCCATAATTACTCCTAAAATAGAATAATATTACTAGTGATTTATTGTAAAACAACCATTTTCATTCCATATCAAAAAATCATTATTAAAAACTAATTACCGGGCAATCGGATATTGTGCCAACTGCTTACATTGCATTGACCGTATGTATTATCACCTACTGCCACAACGGTGCCATCTGATTTCAGACCGACTGTATGCGCACAACCAGCCGCTATCGCTACAATATCACTCCAATCGCTTACATTACATTGACCATACTCATTCGAACCCATTGCCACTACAGTACCATCTGATTTCAGACCGACTGTATGCTTACTCCCTGCCGCTATTTCCACAATATCACGCCAGCTGCTTGCATCACATTGGCCATGTTTATTATTACCAACAGCCATCACCGTTCCATCCGATTTTAGACCTACAGTATGAAGATAACCTGCCGCCAATGCCACCATACCACTCCAGTCACTTACATTGCATTGTCCATATCGATTATTCCCCACTGTGGTCACTGTGCCGTCCAATTTAAGACCGACTGTATGCCAGTCACCTGCCGTGACCGCCACAATATCACGCCAGCTGCTTACATTGCATTCTCCTTCTTTATTTCGGCCCACCGCTATTACCGTACCATCCGGTTTAAGGCCAAGGGTACGACGCCACCCTGTCGCAACCGATACAATATTATGCCATTCGTTTACATCACATTGATCATGCTTATTCCACCCCACCGCTTCCACAGTATTATCACTTTTCAGAGCGATTGTATGGGCATTACCCGTGTTCGTCGCCATATGAACATTGCCCGCTGCGACTGCTTCAATATCACACCAACGGCTTACATTGCATTCTCCTTCTTTATTTCGCCCTACTGCCACAACTGTGCCATCCGATTTAAGAGCAACTGTATGACCACGACCTGCCGCTATCGTACCTTTAGGCCACCGTTTCACTTTTAATATCTCTTCGTAATTCATGTTTTACCTCCTTGCATATAAGTAACTGTATCCAAATAGATATTTTTATCTAATTTCATTATAAATGACCCGATTTTTTTTATAAATTTACAACTATAAAAGAAGCCTATTATTACTTCTTCAAAAAATAAAAACCTCCAGTTTCAATACTAGAGGTTTTTTCTTTATTTCTTCAATCGTTCAATAAAATCGTTCAATTTATCAAGTGATTTCATATTCTGATTACAAGCTACACCATCTTTGCAAATATAGTTTCCCTTTTTAACGAAAGTTCCTTGTACATCACCTTTAATTTCAACTAAAAACATCCCTACTTCTTCATGTCCATGACATAATGAACAAATGCTTTTTTTATTTAAACTTTGGAACGTTCCTTGCAGACCAACAAACTTATTTTTATCATTTTTTGCTATAATAAATTTCCTGCTTGATCCCTTATCAATCCAACTTAAATAAGATAATTCTTTCATATCCAGTTCTTCCATATCAGGCAGTTTTAACTTTTTCGCTTTAGGAAATAATTTTTTTAATGTTTGTGCTGTAACTTCCTGAAATGGAATGACATACGGATTTATTTTCATTAAAAACGATTCTGCATCTTCTCTATTTTGAACTGTTAATACCGTATCCATTAACTCTTTTTGTTCATCCGTTAAATTCTCAAATACATGTATTATCTTTTCAATCGCTAGTGATTTTAACGCTTGAATTACACCTCTATCATTTGCCGTTGCATGCCCGTTTGCTAAAATATAGGCTTGTGACTTTATAAAATTATATTGATCACTTCTAATAAAAGCTTCCATCTTTATCACTCCATACAAATTGTTGATCTAGTTTTATTGTATACAATGATTCAGCTTTTTGATATGTAAAAGATAAATTAGAAACGAATATTACATACATCGATTATTCTCTACCGCTTCATTTCCTGACAAAAGAAGCCATCATCTGTCTTCCATTCTGCATATAATACGTCTTCAAATTTAGTAATCCCTTTTTGTTTTATTTGTTTATAAAGCCATCCTTCATCAAATCCTGCTTCCCTCAAATTATCTTTCACTACTTTTCCATCACTAATTAATGAAATTGGTAAGTATACAGGCTTATGTTTCAAACTTAAATCATTTATAGTCGGTGATTCATACTTGCTCTTTTTCAGAACGCTTATGTTCCCATTAGGTTCCAAAATCATATACTCCACTTCTCGGATTGAAAATATATCTTTTTGTTGTCTTAGCATTTGTTGTAATTGGTTAATGTCCAAATGATTTACACTTAATTGTTCACGATCAATCTTTCCATTACGAATAATAATAGAAGGATACCCTTCAAAAAACCTTCTTGTTCCTCTTATTTTTTGTGTGATAACTTCTATTGTATAAATTAAAATTACCCAAACAAATACTGAATATAAAATAGACCACACTTTAATTTTAGGATCATATATTGAATTTCCAACAAGCTCACCAAGAACAATAGCAGAAATAAAATCAAATGGCGTCAGCTGAGATATTTGTGTTTTTCCTAATATTTTCGTAGCAATTAATAGAACAAAAAAACCAATTAAAAGCTCTATCGTTATTTGTCCAATATGATTCATAGATGGTCACCTTTCTGCTTTTCACTCAAATATTCTATTTAGTAAAAAAACGGCACATTTTTTCTATTATCTTCCCCATCCATACGCAATATATCCAATATTCACAAAACAAAAAGAGTCTAGTTCAAAATAATATTTGAACTAGACTCTTTTATCTTCATTTAGAATACACTATCTTTTTAATCGTTTCTCCGGATAGAAAATACTCCTCTGCAAGTTGATGAACGGAAATCCCACTTTTAAACGCTTCTTTAATCGCTTTATTTCTTTCATCTAGTTGTTTTCTTCCTCCAGATCGTGTACCCCATTTATAATGTTTCGTTTCTTGTTTTGGAATGTAAATTGTTTCACCTTGTATATACTTTTGAATTTCAATAATTAAACTTTCTGGTAAAACCGTCGCAGCTTTAACGTATTTCATTTCTGCTCGCCCCTTATTTTTTATGGTTCATTTCAATAAGGTGCAAAGCCAAATATAAAAAATGATACAAGTTCATTTAGGCGATTGTATATTACTTATCTACCTCACGCAAAGTATCGCCATTTCCATACTTGGCTTTGCATGAGACGCTGCAGTGTCTGGCAATTGAATTATAATCGCCATATAAACACCTCCTAATATACCTTTTGCATTTTATTATATGATAAATTCCTTCCCCTTGCATCCACATCCTTTTTAAAGCATGAAATTACTTAGTTTGATATAATACTTTTTAGTCCAATCCAAAAGTATAGTGAGGTTGCTTTATGAAAAAGAAAATAATCATTACAATCGTTACATTATTCATTATTACTGTAGCATTATTCGGAACATACAAATTGATGAACGCAAGAAGTTTTCAATTGTTTGGAGATTTAACAAACCGAGTAGAAACAGATGAAAAAGTGATAGCTTTAACTTTTGATGATGGCCCTACTAGCAATGTAAAACAAATATTACCGCTACTAGATAAATACAATGCAAAAGCTACTTTCTTTTTAATCGGAAATGAATTAGAGAAAAATCTATCGTTAGGAGAAGCTATCGCACACTCTGGACACCAACTTGGAAATCATACATATTCTCATAACAGAATGGTTTTTAAAACACCTTCTTTTATTAAAGAAGAAATTGAAAAAACGAATTCATTAATCCGCCAAACAGGATATACAGGCGAAATTGATTTTAGACCACCTAACGGGAAAAAGCTAATTGGTCTGCCCTATTATTTAAATAAAAACAATATCGAAACAATCACATGGGATCTTGAACCTGATACTTTTTATAAATCTGCTGCTGATAAAATTGAGTATGTTAATAAAAGTGTAAAACCAGGTTCTATCATTTTACTGCACTCTATGTATGATGAGTCTAATGAAAATTTACAGACCATTGAAGGTATTTTAGACTCATTATCTAAGAAGGGCTATCAGTTCGTAACAGTAAACGAACTGCAAAAAAGAGCAAAGTAAAAAGGTAGCGTATCATAGAGCGATACGCTACCTTTCTTTTTAAATAATGCCAAGTACATTTAAGAATACGATAATAATCGCGATTGGTGCGATAAAGCGAAGTAAGAATAACCATAATACGAACAGTTTATAGCCTTTATTTTTACTTACACCAAGCTCTTTCATTAATACATCTTTCTTCATTTTTAAAGGAACAAAGATAGAAACTAATAAAACACCAAGTGGCATTAGTACGTTACTCACTGCATAGTCCGCTAAATCAAAGATTGTCTTTCCGAAAATTTTCAAATCACCTAATATACCAAATGATAATGCTGATGGTACTCCCACAACGAAGATTAATAACCCTACGATTAAAGCCATTTTTTCACGTTTCCCTTTACCTTTTGCAGTTAAAGATGCAACGCTAATTTCTAACATCGAAATTGCCGATGTAATAGTCGCAAAGAAGAATAGTAATAAGAAAACGATGAAGAATAATTTCCCGAATGCCATTTTACTGAAAATAGCTGGCAGTACGATAAATAATAGCCCCGGTCCTTGAGATGGTTCCATCCCAAATGCGAACACTACTGGGAAAATTGCAAGCCCTGCAAGCAATGTAATTACCAGAGTTAAAGCTACGATAGAAAATGCTGAACGCGGTAAACTTTCCTCTTTCGGTAAGTATGAGCTATACGTTACCATAACGGCTACACCGACAGATAATGAGAAGAACGATTGCCCCATTGCATATAAAATGATTTCTGATGTTACGTTTGAGAAATCAGGTTGTAAGAAGAAACGAACGCCTTCTCCAGCACCATCTAACGTAAGTGCACGAACGATTAATACAAAGAATAAAACGAATAATGCTGGCATGAAATATTTATTTACTTTTTCAACACCATTTTGTACACCTTTACTTACGATAAAAATAGTAATAAGGATGAATAATAGCTGCGAGCCAACTGCTAAATACGGATTGGAAATGATTTCACCAAACGTAGCTTCGTATGAGCCATTTCCTTCCCATAGTCTACCTGTAATTGCATTCCATAAGTATAATAAAATCCATCCCCCTACAACACTGTAGAAAGAAAGTAATATGAAACAAGTTACAATCCCTAATTTCCCTAACCATGGCCATAATGTTTTTGGTGCGATTTCTCTATATGCATCAACAGCCTCTTTTTGTGTACTTCTTCCGATTACGAATTCAGCTAATAATAGCGGTAAACCAATTAATAATGTGAAACCGATGAAAATAAGGAAGAACGCCCCGCCTCCTCCGATGCCGGCCATATATGGGAATTTCCAAATCGCCCCAAGACCAATTGCTGAACCTGCTGCAGCTAATACGAAACCTAATTTCGATGTCCATTGCTGTGAATTCATTTGTTAATCTCCTCTCTGTCTCTTTTTCTTTGTTTCAGTTCAGTATTTATATTGTTCTATCAATACTCTTTTCTAATACGCTCACGTCCTCCCTAGTAATAAAAAACGCCCCTACGTAAATACGTAGGGACGACAAAAATATCGCGGTACCACCCTAGTTATGAAGATACACCAAAGTTAGGACCTAAATAAAAAACGTCCCTACGCAAATACGTAGGGACGATAAATTATCGCGGTACCACCCTAGTTATGAAGCCACAACAAAGTAAGACCTAAATAAAAAACGTCCCTACGTAAATACGTAGGGACGATAAATATCGCGGTACCACCCTAGTTGTGAAACAATCTTCACCACTTTATTTGATAACGGTATAAACTACCGTCTTTCATTTCCTCATAATGTGAGATTTATGAAAGATGCTCCAGGACGAACTTCATGAATAATCTATATACTGATTCACACCAACCATCAGCTCTCTGAAATAGGGAGATATTCACTACTATACCCTTTCATTGCCCAAATATTATTTTCCGAATTGATTACTATCATTTTTATCACACATTAAAAATAGTGTCAACTTATATTTTGAATTTTTATGTATTACATTCTATTTAAAAATGTAAAATATGACTTTTAAATGAATAGTATTAGAACATTTATGGTTTATACTGTATTAACTTCTCGAACAGGTTTATAGTAGTATACGATAAAGTGAAACTTTAATCAGTGGGGGTTTTGTTCATCCCCACTGATTATTAGCCTTCACCAATCGGGCTTTTACGGGCAGCCCGATCCCCACCTAACTTCTTTGCTTCCGCTGAATTTTGAGATGGGGGTCTTACTGCCCGTTAATGCGGGGCAAATGCAAGACAGCACGAGTAGGAGGAAAGAATTTTGTCTACTTCAAAAGTTTTAAAAGGAACTGCTTTATTAAGCGGCGCGACAATGATTTCACGTATATTAGGTTTTATATACTTCTTCCCTTTTCAACTATTAGTGGGAACACAAGGGGTCGCTTTATATGGATATGCATACTCTTGGTACGGTATTTTATTAAGCTTTTCAACTGCCGGTATCCCTATTGCCGTTTCCAAATTCGTTGCAAAGCATAATGCGCTTGGTGATTATAGTACAAGCAAAAAATTATACAACTCTAGCGTAAAATTAATGTTGTTTATGGGCTTTTTAGGATTTTTAATTTTATTTATTGGAGCACCATACATATCACAATTTATTATTCGCTCGAAAACGCCAGATCCACAATTTATCGCTGACGTAACACTTACGATGCGAGCATTAAGTTTTGCACTTATTATCGTACCAGCTATGAGTGTTACACGTGGTTATTTCCAAGGATTTCAACATATGAAACCAAGTGCTGTTTCTCAAGTCGTAGAACAAATTGCGCGCGTTGTTTTCATTTTAGTTGGTAGCTTCATCGTCTCAAAACTATTAGGAGGTTCCGTAGCCTCTTCTGTTGCAGTTGCTACGTTTGGAGCTGTTATCGGAGCGCTTGCCAGCGTTTCGATTTTAATGATGTACTGGAAAAAATATAACCGATTAAAGCCTCCCGAAGGAGAATTAAAGTCAAGAGCATCGAATATCCCATTAAAAAATATTTATATAGAACTACTTCGATATGCAATCCCAATTGTATTTGTCGGTATTGCAATTCCGCTTTACACGTTAGTAGATCAATACACTGTAGCTGATGTCCTTAGAGCAATGGGAGAGCCTTTAGAAACAGCGAATGCAGTTTTCGCTTATATAACGAACTATGCCCAAAAGTTAATTATGATTCCAGCTTCACTTGCAACTGGATTCTCATTAACGATCATTCCAGCAATAACGAAATCTTATACAAGCGGGAAACTAGAAGAATTACAAGAACAAATTTCAAAGATATTTCAAGTCTTATTATTCTTCACTATCCCAGCTGCATTCGGTCTTGCTAGCATCGCTTACGATGCATTCCGCATGGTTTATGTAGACCCTAAAATTGCACTTGATGGATCACAGTATTTAATTTCATTTGCACCTTCTGCTATATTAAGTGCTATTTTCACAGTTTCAGCAGCTATATTACAAGGAATCGATTATCAAAGAAAAACGATGATTGCATTCTCAGTCGGTATTCTCGTTAAAGTTTTAGTAAATACACCACTCTTACATTTGTTTGGCGGACACGGTGCTGTACTTGGAACCATTCTTGGATACCTCGTTTCCAATGTTATTATGTTGTACTGCATCGTTAAGTTTGCGAAATTCAAAATGGGTGAGACTGCAAAAACAGTACTTCTTATTACGATTTACTCCGCTGCAATGTCTGCTGTTGTAATTGCTTTAAAAACGATTTTAAAATGGTTAATTCCTGGACAATCTTATATCGAATCACTTCTCATTGTATTTATATGTGGCGCTGCAGGAGGACTTGTTTACCTTTTATTCGTCCTTACGAGCGGACTTGCTTCACATATTCTCGGTGATAGGATTCAACGATTACCATTACTAGGAAAATTAGTGAAATAAAAACGAAGAGATGTAACCCCTTGTTACATCTCTTCGTTTTTCACTTCGCATATTGAATACGTTTTTGTTGTTCAGCAATATTTAATTCTGGAACATGGTGTTCTACTAAATGTAATAGTTCTTCGATTAACACTTCTAACTCCTGTACACTATACTCCGGTTTCCCTATTAGCGTATTCGCCATTCTCTCGTATAGGTTTTCTGGCTTAATACTCATTTGTTCCACATTATTCGGCATCCATTTAAATGCTGGGTGATGTACATACATTTTATTCAGACCAAATAAGATCCCAAATATATTCCTTTGTACTTCACACATAACATCATATAGCATAAGCCAATCTTTTCGTTTTAAAAGAGCCTCTCGATTATGCCAGCGATTGCTTAACCAAAGATTTTCTGAAATCATCCGTTTCACTAAATCTTCTGGATACGCTACCACTCTATCTTTTAATTCATTCACTTTCTCTTCTCCATACAAACTAACACCATCATGAACGGATGATACGATACATTGTTTTTCATAACTTATATCATATTGATCCACCACATCCGAAATCACTTTCTCTACTGTTTCTGTTAAAAAGTTACTAATCTCTAATTTAATTCCCTCTTTCGTCAAATATGTTTCCGACCATTCTTCTTCCTCGTAAGGATGATAGGACAAAATTGTTCCACCAATATGGTTAATAGGCCCTTTACGATCCTCATCCTCTAATGGTGCTGACCATAAAATATGTAATTCTATATCTGAATGTTCATCTTCTAACTTTCTAGCTACTGAACCTGCTAAAATAATAGCCTCCACTTTCGGATTTTGCCTATAAATCTCCGACATTTCTATCGCTTTCTCTTTTAATCCCACTTCATTTCCCCCTAAAATTGCAGTACACCCTTATTTTTTCCATTTATCTATTTCGATATTACGCATTATATTTCCTTTTCAAAGTTTCACTAAATCATATTTCTACCCAATAACGCTGAATAATTTCACCAGTATGAGAAGAAACTACTTCATTTTCTAACACGCCGCCAACTTTTTGAATCGTTTTAGCCGAAGCGATATTAACTTTATCACAAGTTATTAACACTTTCTGCAACCCTAACTTTTGCGCTTCATCTAATGCGAGTTTTAATTGTTTTGTCGCGTAACCTTGGCGACGTTTATTCGGATGGACACTATATCCAATATGACCACTTTCCCACAATAATTCTTCGTTTAATCGATGTCTAATATTCACAAAACCTATAAGTTCCCCTTTTTCAAAACTTAAAAATTGGCTAGATGGTACTCGATTAGCTTGTAAGTTTTCTCCCACTTCTTGTATACTCACTTTTTCAAACCATTCATCGAGAGAATCAAAATTTTGTAAAGAACTACTACCATGTGGTTGTTCCTCAGCATTTAAAAATGCCTCCCGGTACTCCAAAATTTGTTCACTATATTCATGTGTTGGTTTTAATAGTTTCATTGTCATTCTCCCCTCTCTCCAACCTAAAACAAACACCTTAATCGTGACAATTTCACTATTAAGGTGTTTCTATCATTTTCATTCAAATAATCCCATACTTAAATAACGCTCACCTGTATCAGGTGCAATACATAAAACTTTTTTACCAGCGCCTAATCGTTTTGCAATCATAATCGCTGCATAAACAGAAGCTCCAGAAGATGGCCCTACTAATAAACCTTCTTGCCTAGCTAAGTTTCTCATTGTCGTTAAAGCCTCTTCGTCTGCAATTTGAATAATTTCGTTATACACTTCTGTATTTAAGTTTTTCGGGATAAACCCTGGACTTGTTCCTACTAGTTTATGAGGACCTGGAACACCACCTGATAAAACGGGAGATCCTTTCGGTTCTACTACTGCAATATATAAGTTTGGTAGTTTCTCTTTTAACGTTTCACCAGTCCCAGTAATCGTTCCGCCTGTTCCCGCCGTTGCTACGAATGCATCAAGCTCTCCATCCATTTGTTCATAAATTTCAAGTGCAGTTGTATAACGATGAATATTCGGGTTTGCTGGGTTTTCGAATTGTTGCGGAATAAAACTATTTGGAATTTGCTTTTGCAGTTCTAATGCCTTCGCAATCGCTCCTGGCATTCTTTGTTCTGCTGGTGTTAAAACTACTTCTGCTCCGTATGCTTTCAATAAATTTATACGCTCTTTTGACATATTATCTGGCATAATTAAAATCGCTTTATACCCTTTAGCAGCTGCATTCATCGCTAAGCCTATTCCTGTATTTCCACTTGTCGGTTCAATAATTGTATCTCCTGGTTTGATGAGACCATTCTCTTCTGCAACGTGCAGTAAATTATAGGCAGCACGATCTTTCACGCTGCGTGACGGATTAAACATTTCCAGTTTTACATACACATCTGCTGCGTCTTCTGGAATAAATTTAGATAATCGGACGACAGGTGTATCCCCTATTAATTCTGTTACGTTTTCACATAATTTCATAGCGCATCCCCTATTCTATCGTTTTCTTATCACTTGGTAATAACCAAGAAGTAAGTCCAATTAATGGTAGACAACTACATAGTAACATAATGAATTGTAGACTATATATATCAGCCAATTTCCCAAGGACTACAGATCCTAAAGCTCCGAGTCCAAACGCAAGCCCTACAATTAATCCCGATACCATTCCTACTTTTCCAGGAACAAGCTCTTGCGCATAAACAACAATTACACTAAAACTACTTGAACTAATAAAACCGATACATAAAAATAACGGTACAACCCACACGAGCGACACGTGAGGTAGCAAAAGTGCAAGTGGCGCCGAACCTAGCATTGAAAATACAATAATTGTTTTCTTTCCAAATCGATCTGCCAGTGGACCACCAAAGAAAGTTCCTAATACACCAGCAATCATAAATGCGAATACGAAATACTGGGCATTTTTTATAGATAAACCGTAATGCTCAATTAAGTAAAATTGATAGAAATTCCCGATACCAGCACCGTACCAAGATCGTACAAAAGTAAGAAAAACAAGAAGTAATATAACAAATTTAATATGTGTACTGACAATCGCATTTTCTGCCTCAAGCGCAGCCCTCTTTTTTCTTCTCACAGCGCCAGTTGCTAATTCATTCCTATACCAATTTGATACGAAAATTAATAACACAATTCCTACCGCTGCAAATGCGGTAAAACCTAAAGAACCAATTTGGCCGAGCGGAACGAAAATTAACGCTGTAAAAATAGGAGCTAAGGAGTTCCCTGTATTTCCTCCTACTTGATAAATCGCTTGCGCTAAACCTCGCTTTGCACCGGACGCCATATAAGCAACACGAGCACCTTCTGGATGAAAGACTGCGGAACCTAATCCGATAAATAAAACAGAAATAATAACAATAATAAAGTTCGGTGCAAATGCAAGTCCAATCATCCCAAGCATACTCGAAAACATACCGAGCGGTAATAAAAATGGTGATGGCTTCTTATCTGAATACATACCAAAAACCGGCTGCATAATCGATGACGTCATATTTAATGCAAACGCAATCCACCCTACTTGCATATAGGATAAATTCATCGTTTTTTCCAAAATAGGAAACAATGCCGGCACGACTGCCTGCATCGAGTCATTTAAAAAGTGACCGAAACTAATCGCAAATAGTATTCGGTATATTGTCGGTGTTTCTACTGTGTTTTTTTGCGAAACTGCCTGCATATGTGTATTTCTCCTTCCTGTACAAAATATATATTTATTACAGCAGGTGTAATAAATTCTGACTTTTGAAACATTTCTATTCTATACTGGTTTCATTTCTTTTTCCAGAAATATCACTTTTTACATAATATATTTTCTCTATATGTTTTATCGGATTTATTTATAGAAATTTTCTATATTTTCTTTTATACTAAGGCAGAGATGAAGGAAAGGATGACAACTATGAAGAAAAAAACAAAAGGAATCGTTGCACTCTCAATCACATTATCTATGTTTTTAACAGCATGTGGCCAAAAACAAGAGTCAGCAACTACCGGAGAAAAGAAAAAAGAATCTTCAAAACAAGTATTAAACATTGTAGAAGCTGGGGAAATTTCTACACTTGATTCATCTATCGCAACCGATGGGTTTTCTTACGCTGCTTTAAACAACGTAATGGAAGGATTATATATGCCTGGGCCTGACAATAAACCTGGTCCTGCAGCAGCTGAATCATACAAACTGAGCGAAGACGGAAAAACATATACATTTACATTACACGATTCAAAATGGTCAAATGGCGATCCAGTAACTGCTCATGATTTTGAATATGCATGGAAACGTGCCGTAAATCCAGAGACTGCTTCTGAATACGCACATATTATGTTCGATATTAAAAACGCAGAAAAAATAAATAAAAAAGAATTGCCAATTGACTCATTTGGTGTAAAAGCAATTGACGATAAAACATTAGAAGTACAGTTAGAACACCCTGTTCCATACTTTTTAGGTTTAATGGGATTTGCAACATTTTATCCTCAAAACAAAAAGGTTGTAGAAGCACAAGGGAAAAATTACGGACTTGAAGCTGCAAATGTAGTTTATAACGGACCTTTCCAATTAAGTGAATGGAAACATGATACAAGTTATAAAATGACAAAAAACCCGAACTACTGGGATAATAAAAATGTGAAATTAAATGAAATTAATGTAAATATCGTAAAAGATACTTCAACAGCTGTTAATTTATTTGAAAGTAAACAAGTAGACCGAATTACGATTAATTCAGAGTTTGTTGATAAATATCAAAAAGATCCGAGCTTAAAGAAAATGGAACGTCCTTCCGTGACATTTTTCCGATTTAGCCAAAAGAATCCTTTATTAGCAAACAAAAACGCTCGAAAAGCTATTTCGCTTGCTTTTGATAAACAGGGAATCGCAACAACGATTTTAAATAATGGTTCTATCCCTGCGAATGCATTCGTTCCGAAAGGATTCGTAAAAGGACCTGATAATAAAGATTTTCGCAGTACAAGTAATGTAAAAGTAGAAACAAATGTGAAAGAAGCTAAGGCACTATGGGAAACTGCGAAAAAAGAAACAAACTTACAAAACACTTCTCTTTCAATCATAACAACTGATGAATCTAACGATAAAAAAATTAGTGAGTTTTTAAAAGGTGAACTAGAGAAAAACTTACCTGGACTAAAAATCACATTACAACCCCTTCCAGTAAAGGCATTTTTAGATCGTGAAGGAAATGGCGATTTTGAAATTTCACTTTCCACTTGGGGACCGGATTATCCTGATCCTACAACATTTTTAAATATGTTCGTCACAGACGGACCGTTTAATAAGATGAGTTACTCAAACAAACAATACGACGAATTAATTGAGAAAACGAGCTCTACTTTAGTAACAGACTTACCAGCACGTTGGAAAGCGTTCCAAGATGCAGAGAAAATCTTACTTGAAGATGATGCAGCTATCGCTCCAATCTTCCAATCAGGACTTGTATATTTAGAACGTCCAACAGTAAAAGATGTTGTTGTTCGTCCATTTGCAGGAATTTATTCTTATAAATGGGCCTCTATTACAGAATAAGAAAAAGGCGATCCTAAAGCATATTAGGATCGCCTTTTTTATTAAATTGCAAAACGCTTATACTTCTCGTAATCGCTCGTCTTACATTCTACTTCTAGTTTCGTACCTTCGTTTTCATAACTCGTAGATAGAACGTGCGCATGATTATTAAAATAAGAAACTACCTGTCCTTGATCATACGGAATTAACATTTCACACTTCGTATACTCTTTATAGATGTGTGAGCGAATCATTTCTACAAGTTCTTCAATTCCAACATGTTTCTTCGCTGATAAATAAACGCGGTCTTCTTGCACTTTCGGAATTTCAACATCTACCATATCTGATTTATTATAAGCATAGATTGTTGGAATATTTTCTACTCCAATTTTCTTTAACGTTTCATTTGTAATATCAATTAACTGTTCATAATTTGGATTTGCGTAATCTACAACATGAATAAGTAAGTCTGCTTCCGCTACCTCTTCCAATGTTGAACGGAATGCTTTTACAAGATGATGCGGTAATTTACTTACAAACCCAACAGTATCTGTTAATAAGAATGATTTGTTATCTGGCAAATCAATATTTCGTACAGATGTTTCTAACGTCGCGAATAACATATCTTTTTCAAATACTTGTTTTTCTTCTGTACCATTATAAATTTCAAGCATCGCATTCATCGTCGTTGACTTTCCTGCGTTCGTATAACCTACTAATGCTACAACTGGTACTTCATTTTTCTTACGTTGCTTTCGCTGTGTTTGACGCTGCGCAACAAGTGCCTCTAAATCCTTATTTAAAACTGAAATCTGCTCTTCAATTTTACGACGGTCTAATTCTAATTTCTTCTCACCGACACCTTTATTTTTCGTACCAACGCCGCCACTCTGTCTTCCTAATGATTCACGAAGACCGATTAAACGAGGCATCATATACTGAAGATGCGCTACCTCTACTTGCAACTGCGCTTCTTTCGTCTTCGCACGTTGCGCAAAAATATCTAAAATTAATATGGTACGATCAATAACTTTACAATCTAAATCCGCCTCTAAATTTCGAATTTGTGAAGGAGATAATTCGTCATTAAAGATTACCATATTCGCATCTACTTCATTTACATAGGCTGCTACTTCTTCAATTTTTCCTTTTCCAATATAATGGGATGGATTAACTCGTTGTAAATTTTGCGTCACTTGCCCAATTACCTCTACATCACAAGCTTCTGCAAGATTTGTTAACTCTTCCATCGAATAAGCAAAATCATCTTCCTTACCTAAATTTACTCCAACTAAAACTGCTCTTTGTAATAATTCTTCCATATATTTATTCCTCCATTTCGATTACGTAAAATAAAAAACACAGGTCGCTGCCTGTGTTTTCGTAAACGGATAAGGGTTCACCAAAGAAACAGGAGAAAGTTATATTTTCCTCCTACTTCATAGTCAAAAAGTCCCAAAATCATATACGTATCCACAATAAGTGTTCACCTATACGATCCCATTCTATTTATAAAGGCAAAACAAAAAGAGGGCGTATTCGTCCCTCCCTCTTTTTCACATATAAGCTTAATAAAGGGTTCCTTTAAAATAGGCAGACCAATCCCGTTCACTCTGTACACAGACAGAGCCTTTGAGCGCTATTCAATTATTGGCACAAAGTATTGAGACGTAATCTGATTAAGATCAAAGGAAGCCCCTCCGTTCATTTTAAGTTACATAAAGTGTAGCATAAGTAATTCGCTTTCACAAGATTTAACAACCTATCTCATGCTAAAGAAATTCTTTATATTTTTACTTTAAGCGTCATTTTTTGCGCGTTTTTCTTACAATAAAAATAACAACTGCAATAATCAATAACACACCTATAGAAATAACAGCAACTTGCCACCAACTTAAACCGTTCACCATCTCACCTTTTAAATCCACTTTCTTCGTTGGAGCTGACTCTTTTGCAATATGACTTAAGGCTTTTCTCTTCAGCTCTGCCTCATCTAATCTCTGTGTTCCACTACAAATAGATGTCTCTAATTTTCCCTCCCCTCTATAAGAAGAAAAGACTAAATATTCTCCTCCCTCTGCAAAACGAAATGTACAGCTACCAAAACTTGTATATATAATAATTTGCGAAGAGCTTGTCCCTTTCCAAATTTTCTTCACTTCAAATAATGTTTTCATTTCCCCATCTTTCTCTTGAACTTCTAACACCTTACCTTCAAACACTACATTAGTTTTTTGTAACCTCTCTTCTGGTGATGCTTTCATACACTCACAAGCGTAAGACTTCTCTGCTAAAACAATAAGAATAAAGCTGCAAATAATGACAACAGGAAATATATACAAAATTCTTTTCAAAGAGCCCAACTCTCTTCATTATCAATTTTTAAAACTTCTCGTATACTATTTTTACACCACTCACCAAATTCCTTCATAGTAAATTAAGATTCTAGTTTCAATACAATAAAAGTCTTTATTGACATTTTTATAACCTGATATTAGTATCAAGTTATAAAAATAAGTTAGGAGATGTTCCTATGCATTCTAAATCTCGTATTACTGCAATCGGTACTTATGTTCCAGATCAAATATTGTCTAATAACGATTTAGAAAAAATGATCAATACGAATGATGAATGGATTGTACAAAGAACAGGAATGAAGGAAAGAAGAATCGCTAGCGAAGAAGAATACTCCTCACACTTAGCCATTAAAGCAATTGAAAATTTATGTACAACATTTAAAAAGAACTTAGAAGATATCGACTGTATCATCGTCGCTACAACAACCGCTGACTATGTATTTCCTAGTGTCGCGTGTCAAATACAACAATATTTCAACATACCTCATACAATAGCATTTGATTTAAATGCGACTTGCGCTGGTTTCACATATGGACTACATGTAGCTAATAGCTTAATCACTTCTGGATCACATAAAAAAATACTTGTCGTAGCGTCAGAGACATTATCAAAAGTTACTGATTACACCGATAGAACGACTTGTATTCTGTTCGGTGATGGCGCTGGAGCTATTTTATTAGAAAAAGATGAAAACAAACCAAGCTTTATCGCTTCTCACATGGGAACAAACGGTGACGGCGGCATTCACCTATACAGAACAAACTTATCTACTACTATGAATGACACACCACTGCAAACAAATGAAAAAATCGTGCAAAACGGAAGAGAAGTATATAAATGGGCAACACGCACGGTACCAGCAGGTATAAAAGAACTATTACATACCGCACATATGCAAATAGATGATATAGACTGGTTCGTACCTCACAGTGTTAACTTACGAATGATTGAATCTATTTGTGAGAAAACCGAAATTCCAATTTCAAAAACTTTGATGAGTGTAAAATACATGGGGAATACATCTTCAGCTTCTATTCCACTTGCTCTAGATTTAGCTAGAAAAGAAGGAAAATTAAATAACGGAGACACACTTTTACTGTACGGATTTGGTGGTGGCCTCACACATTTAGGTCTTATTGTGGAGTGGGATTTAAGTTAAAAGTATGAAAAGAGGTTCTAGTCAGTAACTAGAACCTCTCTTTAATTTCTTTCTCCTTTTCGAGACCATATCACAACAGGAATGAGCATGAAAGCTAACACTCCTCCCACTAACGACAATGCCGCATAGCTCGAATTCGCCACTACCATTCCTGACATCGCTCCACCTGAAGCTCCAGCTAGCGCAATAAACACATCGATCTTTCCTTGTGTTTTTGCACGTGTGGAAGGTATAGTTGCATCAACAATTTGAGCAGTACCACTGATTAAACCGAGGTTCCATCCTAATCCAAGTAAAGACAAAGCAACAATTAATAGTATTAAAGAATCACTCGGCGCTATTGCAGCTATTATACCTGCTGCTAGTAAAATTACTCCACCAGCTATACTCATCGTAGTTCTGCCAATTTTATCAATTAACATTCCCGTAACGAGAGATGGAAGATACATTGCACCTACATGAAAACCAATTACAAGTCCTACTGCACTTAAACCATGACCGTGATGTCCCATATGAACTGGCGTCATCGTCATAATTGCAACCATCACGATTTGCGTAAGTATCATTACGATAGCTCCAACAGTAATTCCTCGCTTGTTTTCTGCCGCTTCTTCTGTTACTGTTTGCCCTTTATATGTATGCTCTTGTTTATATATTTCTATCATATTAGCAACAATTAATGGATCTGGACGAAGCATAACAAAAAGGACAAGACCCGCCAATATAAATGCCGCTGCTGATAATATGAACGGACCAGCAAGTTCAGGAATTCCAATTGAATGAGCAAACCTCCCCATTACCCCTACTAAATTCGGACCTGCAACTGCACCAAAAGTCGTCATTACCATCGTAATACTAATAGCAGTTGCTCTTTGCTTTTTATTCGCTAAATCCGTTCCAGCATAACGGGCTTGTAAATTCGTAGCTGTGCCCGCACCATATATAAGTAAAGAAACTAGTAAAAGAATAATACTATTTGTTAAAGCTGCCCCCACAACTCCAATAGCACCTAGCCCACCTACTATAAAACCTGTTGCAAGCCCTATACGGCGACCATGTTTTTGCGATAATTTCCCAACAAAGAAAGCCGCTACCGCAGATCCCATTGTAAACATAGCAGCTGGCAATCCTGCATATGCATCTGTCCCAAGCATTTGCTGTGCAAGAAGTGCACCTACTGTAATTCCAGCAGCTAATCCCGCACCGCCGAACATTTGTGAGATGCTGACGATTAGTAATGTTCGTTTGTATAATTTTTGTTGGTCTTCTGCTGTGTATGTTTGATTACTTGTTGAAGCATCTGCTGTATCTATCATTTTCTCACCCTCTCTATAAAACTAATATCTCTTGTTAATGTACTATAGAACAACAATATCCCCAAATTTAAAATGCTGAAATTCATTTATACATGTAAAGAACCCCACGGTTTACATTTGGCCTATTACCGAGGGGTTCCCAACATTACAGGGTATCTCTACTTTATATTTCATATACAAACCTTATACTATTTTACAACTACACCTTGATTAGCTTCAAAGCCTTCTGTCTTACCTTCTTTCATCTCATAATAATACGAAGGTAATTCTATATTATGTTCTAAGAGATAATCCTCAATTAATGAAATAATCACTTTCAACGTTTTCAATCGAGCGTATAATTTATCATTACTCGCAATAATTTCCCATTTCGCATTTGGCTTATTTGTTTTTTCAAACATGTCTTCCATTGCTTCAACATACTCGTCCCATTTTTCACGGTTACGCCAATCTTCCTCTGTAATTTTCCATCGTTTCAAAGGATTGTTCTCTCTATCTTTAAACCTCTTTAATTGCTCATCTTTACTAATATGATAGAAGAACTTCCCGATTATATAATGATCATCTGTTAGTAGTTTTTCAAAGTCATTAATCTCATCATACGCTCTCGTCCACTCTTCCTCTGTAGCAAAGCCTTCAACACGCTCAACTAACACACGGCCGTACCATGAGCGATCAAAAATAGTAATTTGCCCGTACTGAGGTAGTTTCCGCCAGAAACGTTGCAAGTAATGGTACCGTTTTTCATGAGGCGCTGGTGCTCCAATTGGATCTACTTGGAACCCACGCGGATCGAGGTGTTCCGTCACTCGCTTAATCGCTCCGCCTTTTCCAGCCGCATCCCAACCTTCCATAACGAGCATAACTGCAATTTTTTCTTCTTTTACAATTTGCTGCAGTGCTAATAAACGTCTTTGGTATTTTTCAAGTTTCTTATTATACTTAGATTTCGATTCTATTCTTTTCATTAAATCTACTTTAGCAAGATGTCCATTTTCCATAAAACAATTCCCCCTTGTTGTATGACAATATTATCTTAACATACTTTTGGTAATTTTTTCATATTGTAAAAAACTGTGTAGAAAAATCTCTACGCAGCTTTCATAAAGAATATAGCAATTAAAATAACAGTAATAACCGCATCCACAATATAAGTTATATATAGCGAAATATTAAAACCAATTTTTGCATTTAAAATGTAAACTACTGTCATGAGCGTCATAAATATCGCGGGAATTAAGGAAACTACATCCACTTTTCCTTTTATGAATAAATACACCGCTCCAATCCATCACGCAATTGTTACAGTCGATTATTTAGCCCAAGAGAAATCCCTCCATCTTATTCACTAAGAGAGACTATATTTTTTACAATTGAATTATGGTATACCCTCTCATAAAAAGAAGATAATAATAAATAAATCCGTTACAGAATGGGAGTTCTCTAAAGATGAAACGAAAAATATTTTCTCTCTTTGTACTTATCTGTGTAGCACTACCGATGCATGCTAGTGCTTATACATTTCCATCACTACCAATTTCTTCACAGTCTAAACAATGGTATATTGAAATTGATAAATCTCATAACTCAAACAAGCAAGCAATCCAGCCAAAACAAGGTGTATTTGATACGTACAGTTTACTCGTAAAAAACATCGGTCATGATGTATCAAACGTATCTGTAGAAATACTTGATAACCATCCTACCTCTAAAGCTACTGTTAAACCTACGACACCTAATAGAAACGTTTCTAAAAGTCATACAGGCTCTGACTACATGGTATTCCCATTAGACTTTAACAGCCATAATTTCAAAGTCGTCATTACTTGGGAAGAAAAGAATTTCTCGTATAATGGCCATCCGGTAAATGAGAGTGAAAAAATGAAACAAACATTTGTGTTTAATGAAGAGTAAGCCCTAATTTGATCAGGGCTTACTCTTGCTTTTTAAAACCAGCTTGTATCGCTTCTGTCACTTCTTTTGTGATTTCCATTTTTGTTGCTACCGTACTAATTTTCTTGTCCCAAATATGTACGGTAGGCTTTTCGTTACAAAGATTCTTTATCAATACTAGTTGATTATATGTTAGCTTATTTCCTCTATGGGTAGCGATATAGACTGTGAAATTTTTTGCTTCAAATACCTTTTCTCCTAAAATATATTTAGATCCCAACTCATCTACTAGTAAATCATGTAGGTTTTCTATATTCATATACCATATCCCCTTTTTTCTTACATAATCAATCGAACCGACGAATACTTGGTACAGACAATGCTATTCCAATTGTTACAAGTACTAAAATAGCTAGTGTTATAATCGTTATCTCGCCACCTATGACAGTAGCTAACCAGCCTACAACCACATAACCTAGTGGCAATAAAGCAAATGAACCTAACATATCAAGGCTTGCCACTCTTCCAAATGCTTCTTCTGGTACAAGCTCTTGTAAACTTGTTTCCCAAATGAGTCCAAATATCATCATACCGAACCCTTCAATTGCCATTAATCCAATTAAAGCAGGTGCCCAAGCAATAAATGGCATTATTAAAAGCGCACAACCACTTATTAAAACACCACCATAGGCAAGTAATCCCCGTTTATGCCACCGTTCCCTCCCACCAAATATTAGCGCGGCAATTACAGCTCCAACACCAGAAGATGCCATTCCTAATCCATACACGTATGCTTCAAAATGATGATGAACATTAAATAACCATGGAATTAATACGACGATAATTCCCGCATAACAAATATTTATGAAAGAAAAGACTAAAATTGTAACCCATAGCCACGGATGATTTTTTAAAACGAAAACACCTTCCATAAACTCTTGTTTGTAATTGACCTTACTCTTTTCAATGGGTCTTACTTTTTTAAACTTTATTTCTCTTAAAAATAATAAACAAAAAAATGATAACAAATACGTTACTGCATCTAGTCCAAATCCTATTCCGGCAGATGCAACTGAAACGATCAATCCTCCAAGAGCCGGTCCAATTAATCGAATACCTTGATTACTCATTTGTGTTAATGCATTAGCTGCGTTTCGAATTTCTGGCACAAATACTTTTGCTCTTACAGCTGAATACGCTGGCTGAAATATGCCTTCCATAAGCCCATATAATGCCACTAGTACGTATAGAAATGGAATTGTTAAAACATCCATAAATATAAGTGTTGCAAGTAATAGCATTAATATACAGCGGATTATGTCTGTAAATAACATTAATTTTACTCGGTCAATTCGATCTACAACTAAACCCGCAAACGGTAAAGCAAGAATATTAGGTAGCATGTACATTGCCATTGTCATCCCCATTACAACTGTTGAACCAGTCAATGAATACACAACGACTGGCAAAATAACCATCGTTATAGAACTCCCTAAAGTCGAAAGTAATTGCCCAATCCACAAAAACTTAAAATGTCGTGACGCTTTAACTGGCAACAATAATTTACCAACATACCCCAAAGCTTTTTCTCTTTGTACTTCCCCTTGCATTTCTCTCTCCTCTTTTCAAATGATTATAGACTTTATAATATTTCACTAAAAATTTCTAATATTCTTTTTCAATTATATAAGAAACCATTATGTTATGGTAAATTTATCAAAATAAATATAAAGGAGAATACAATATTATGCCTCTAAATTCACATAACATCGAGCACCGCATCTATACAATGTGTATGATCCAGCGAAATAATGAAGTTTTACTTATAAAACGCCCCGATCATCGAGGTTTTCCTGGCTACATAGCTCCTGGCGGAAAAGTAGATTTCCCAGAAAGCATATTACAAGCTGCTATACGAGAAGCGAAAGAGGAGACTGGACTGCACGTTTCTAATTTGACTTTCAAGGGATTAGACGAATATGTAAATCCGAAGGGAAATGTTCGATATATGGTATTCAACTATTGGACAGATTCATTTGAAGGCGAACTTCTTATGGACCCTCCAGAGGGCGAATTATTATGGGTACCAATCGATACAGCATTAAATCTTCCTATGCAAGATTGGTTTAAAGAAAGATTCCCATTATTTTTTGAAAAAGGTACGTTTGAAATTCAACGTGTTTGGGACCGAGACTTGGATAAACAAGTTGCTATGACAATTACGCATACGTAAAAAAGCTTGGAATCTCTCCAAGCTTTTCTTACTTCCCTTCTATTTTCTTAATCTCATAATCAATTTCTAAAAACTTAACTCCAAATATCCACATTCTATGATTAGCTTCTAATATGTGATTCGTGCCCTCTTTAATAACAAAAGTCTCTGCTAACGGTAAACGTATTGTAAAGAAACGCGTATGTAAATATATCCCCTCATCTCCCTTACCATTTCTTCTCAGCTTACTAGTAATGATTAAATCATTACTCTTATTACATAATTTCAAAACCCCTGTCATATTCGAATATGGTAAAGGTAATCCGATATTCATGTATGTCTCATTCTCATGTGTATGTTTTGAGTAAAGAGCTAAAAAAATAGATTCTCCTGCTTCATTTTTTCTTAGCCAAGCCCTTACATCCTCTCTTCCATCCTTCTCATCTATTATCCCAACGATAGAGCCATGCATCGTTTCCCACTTGCCGCCCATTCCTAAATGTATTTGTTCGATACGTTTACTGATTTTCTCATAGCAAAATGCAAGCGGGCGGAACCAACGATTCCATTTAATATGCGATTGTAACTCATACTCTTTTGTATTTTCATAAAATCGAATAATACTTAAAGGAATCTTCTTCGTGTCAAATACCTCACTATGAAAATCATTCATTTTATCAACTAAACCTTTGTATTCCTTGCTATCTATTAAATGTCTGTTATATAAAAACGCTTCCCCAACTGTCGCATTTCCTCTTAACCTGCTCATTGGTTTCCCGTAATATTTATAATTCGGAGCATTCTTTTCAATCATCCAACCGACAAATGCTGGTAACGCTACTCCAATTCCATTGACAACACCGTGAATCCAAACCATTTGAGCAATTGTAATCGTCATTACATGTGTCAAATTCCCATACGAATATATAAGTGAAAACATAATTGTTACCATGAGTGTACTAGACGATATGATTAGGAGAATCTTTGCACTAATAGCATTAAATTTCGTGCGCCAAACATAAATACCATAACTATAAATCGCACATAAATATAGGAACACTGCAAAAAATTCAAATACCCTTGAGTATGTAATTCCTATTGCAACTGTCATAGGTGAAATGACGATGATAAACATAATAGCATCATACACTTTACTTCTCTTTTCTCTTTTTCTCCCAATTAAACCAGCTGATAACGGCAATAAAAATGCCGAATAATGAAAATGTGCAGCGGTAAGCAAAACAATATCAGAACTAAAGTCCATAATGGAAAGCTTTGCTACTGAAGCAAAAAACCAAAAACCACCTAAAAACAAATACATAAACGCACTATCGATAGCCGTCTCTTCTAACGGTTTCCATCCTCTTTCTAGCAATCTACTTGCACCAAATAACGCAACAATTCCTGTATATACAAACCAAAGTAGTGCAAAGAAATAGTGATTTGTTACGAAAGCTAGCATTGCACTAATTGCTGCGATTGGAAATAAAAGCGATACAAATTTATAAAAGAATACATACGATCCATTTCTTGTTTTCTTATCAATAATGCAAAATGACATCGGTATAAATAACAAAATAGATAATAAAATAATTGCTTCAACTGGGTTTACATTTGACCACTCACATATTAGAAAAATAATATAACAAGCAAGCCCAACTATTATATTTTTCATTCTATTTATTTCCTTTCCACAAATGTTCCCTTATATGAAAATAATGAACCGATTAACGGATTACGTACTTGTACATGAATTCGAAAACATTGTAGTGTTTCATCATAACTTTCTACAATTTTTGCCTCTCCGTATAAAAATCTAGGTAACGGTATTTTTCTTCCAAACATAAAAAACCATTGTTTCTTTGAAGAAATATGCATTGCCCCCACCTCATCAATATGAAAATTCAATGTAGAAACAAGTATGTGCGGTTCACCAAAACAATCCACAATTTCATTATTCTCTTCATCCAACTGCATAACGGCATTAAAATATCTTTTCTTATTGTGAAAATAAAAAGTACGATTCCACCGCACAAGTTCATGTCCATGTTCATCTCGCTCAGCAGTATTATGTATTGTAAATGGCACTTCCTTCCCCCGCTCAGAGAAAAACATACGGAATTTCGATGCAATTTTTAATATTAATTTTACGAAAAAAGAGCCTCCATAAATTTCATCCATCTTTCCTTCCCCTGTGAAACTATTATCTTCTGTAATCGCATACCGCTTCTGTAATTCTGGATGAAGTTTTTTATAAGTATCTCCTAGTAATCTCTCATAAATATTAGCCATACATTATCCCTTTCTCGTCCTCTTGCAATTTTTTGCACTTGGTAAATTAAAACTATTTATATAACCAACAATCGATAACCCTATCAGTAGGATATTTAATGTAATTGGATTAAACGGCTCTGTAAAGCTTACGATATTCGTAAATCCTGCCGCTATCATTAAGGCTATTAACATAAAAATATGTACGATAAATACTTTTTGTTTTGGAAATGGCAACAGCCATATGACACCAAAAATAATTTCTAGCAATCCAATTATTTTAAGTACAAAAATACTATGTTCAGTTGAACCAATCATCACAGATAGCATCTTTACTTCTTCTGAATGAGTAAAAACTAGTTTCGGCACTATCCCTTGATACATCCATACAAAAGCAAATAAAAAACATACGAGCCAATATGTCATTGTTTTTCTAATTAGTAATCTAGGATGAAGTCCCTTTTCTAACCATAATTTTAAAGCATCAAAACTCCAAGCTGTCGCCCAACCTAATAACGGACGAAACATATAGGAATCTATTACACTCCCTATACGACCAAACCTCGTATCATAATCATATTGCGTCTCAAAATGAATGTGTTCTTCGGTCGGTGTATACTTCCAATAACCACGCCCTATTTGAATAAGAGATAATTTACTATCTGTCCAAAATTTTAAAGAAGAAATTCTTTCACCCGTTTCTTTTCTTATCTCACCTATTGATTCCCCTTCTCCAGCTATTTCAAGTCCAAATCCGATCTTTGTTTTATATAAAAACTTCTGTGGTTCTCCTTCTTTTTTCTCTAAATAAGAAATTTCAGTAAAGCGGGCATCCCACTCTGTATGTATATCTGGTTCCTGCGTATATTCCCATAATTTCTCCATTGTTGTGTTCATTTCTGCCGAAACATAAATAGGCTTTTCCCTCTTCATTCTTCCACCTCCAATGCACTATAAATTTAATGTACATGCAATGAATTTATTTTGCTACATTTTTCACAAACTTCCCCATAAAAAAAGAAAGAATTTTTAAAATATATATAAAACACTTGATTCCCCGAAAAATTTAAATTATTATAAAACAAATGTTACCAACAACTTCATAAATCAAACACTCTCGCCTAAAACGTGAGATAGAGGTTGCGATACTTATGAGTAGTCTAATGGAGACACAGAGATGTCTATGAACTTAGATGAAAGGAAGTATTGCCGAAATTGATAAATTTCTCTGCATTTATCAATTGGGGCTGTTTTCGAATAGAAACAGAACTGTCATATGTACAGACGTGTACGTATGAAGAGCTATCTACAAAAAAGAGATATCATTTTTTATGATATTCCTTTTTTGGCGGTTTTTTTATTAGCTCCGTTTTCTGTTTCCCTTTTCCTGTAACAGCACCATCCTCACTTATTTGAGATGGTGTTTTTTGTTTGTCTTTCTGGTAACTACAGGAGTATTGGGATTTATATATTTCCTAATCTATTCTTAAAAATAGACGAAAGAAGGAATTTGTAATGGAAACAATTGTTCAAAAATTTGGTGGCACTTCTGTCGGAAGCGTCGAACGCATTCAACATGTAGCAAATTTAATTATTGAAGAATATGAACGAGGTCATAGCATTGTCTCTGTCGTTTCAGCAATGGGAAAAAGCACGGATGAACTTGTCGCACTCGCTAACGCTATTACAGAAAATCCAAGTAAACGTGAAATGGATATGCTTCTATCTACAGGAGAACAAGTAACTATTTCATTATTAACGATGGCACTGCAAGCAAAAGGCTATCATGCAATTTCATTAACAGGATGGCAAGCTGGTATTACGACAGAATCTGTACATAGTAATGCACGGATTACTGACATTCATACAGATCGTATTCAATCTTATCTTGCCGAAGGCACGATTGTTATTATAGCTGGGTTCCAAGGAGTCAGTGAAGAACATGAAATTACAACACTTGGACGCGGTGGCTCTGATACAACTGCTGTTGCATTAACCGCTGCACTGAAAGCAAAAAAATGTGATATTTACACGGATGTGACAGGCGTATACACGACGGACCCACGAGTTGTAAAAGACGCTTATAAATTAGATGAAATTTCTTATGACGAAATGTTAGAACTTGCAAACCTCGGTGCTGGTGTATTACACCCGCGTGCGGTTGAGTTTGCTAAAAATCATAATGTCGTTTTAGAAGTTCGCTCAAGTATGGAACAAGAAAACGGAACAATTGTAAAAGGAGAATGTAACATGGAACAACAATCAATCGTTAAAGGTATTGCATTTGAAGATAATATTACACGCGTCACAATGAAAGGATTGGAACAAGGTGCACTTTCAACAGTTTTCTCTACATTAGCAGCGGCACATATTAATGTAGATATCATCATTCAAAGTATTACAAATGAAGGAACTGTTCACCTCTCCTTCTCAATCCACTCTAATGATTTAAGAGAAACTTTAGAGGTATTGGAACAAAATCAAGAAACACTACACTATGAATCTGTAGAATATGAAAATCATTTAGCAAAAGTATCAATTGTAGGATCAGGTATGGTATCTAACCCAGGTGTCGCTGCGAATATGTTCACTACTTTAAAAGAAGAAAATATTCATATTAAAATGGTAAGTACATCAGAAATTAAAGTGTCTGTCGTTATTGACCGCCTTCATTTAGTAACAGGTGTGGAGGCACTGCATCAATCATTTATGGCGAAAGTTGAGCCTTTGGTTCAGATGAGTTAATTTTACATTTGGATTACAGCTTACAAACCCATATTAATCTATTTCCTTCCTATATAAATAGAAAGCTGTTTGCTTTGTATAGAGTGACAAGAAAGTTATTTACAACAATCGAGCCATTTGCGTACAGGATAGGAATATTTTGTGGGAAACTCGAAGTTATTTTATCGAATAGCAACTACATTATCAAATTCTTGAAATGATAGCATTCACGAAATAAAGTTCGCGCATATTTCAATAGTAGAGGATTTAGGAAGTGTTGTTCGTTAACAAGGTGTTATATACTATACCCGAAAACACCTTGTCACATTTTCCTACACTGTGACAAGGTGTTTTTTGTTTAGAAGAGATTTTAGTATAATTATAAGGATAATTAGATAATAAATTTATACATATAAGGAGATAAAGACTATGACAAACAACAGATTACTACGAATGGACAATGTCAGCATCGTTGTAGAATCCCTTGATAACGCAATCTCTTTCTTCGAGGAGATTGGCTTGAATCTCGAAGGGCGAGCTACTGTTGAAGGTGAATGGGCTGGTCGCGTAACAGGACTCGGTTCCCAGTGCGTAGAGATTGCTATGATGGTTACGCCAGATGGTCACAGCCGAATTGAACTTTCGCGATTTCT
Source organism: Bacillus cereus group sp. RP37 (assembly GCF_040459695.1). NCBI lineage: Bacteria > Bacillati > Bacillota > Bacilli > Caryophanales > Bacillaceae > Bacillus > Bacillus cereus group sp. RP37. The sequence continues at coordinate 3,669,021 of NZ_JARVHP010000001.1, forward strand.
CACCCCACCTACTATAGCAGATCACCGGGCAGCTCCTGTAAACGCCCTCGGTTATCTGCGCGTCATGTTCACCGTTGAAGACATTGATGAAATGGTATCCAGACTTACTAAGCATGGTGCAGAGCTCGTTGGCGAAGTAGTTCAGTATGAGAACTCGTATCGACTCTGCTACATTCGTGGAACCGAAGGAATTTTAATCGGTTTAGCGGAAGAACTCGGTAACAAATAAGTAGGTGATGTTTTATAAAAAACCTTTACTGAAGTGAAAATATTTGAAGAAAATTCTTATTCAATAAAAAGAGCACTATTGTTGAATAAAACTTAGATTTTTAACCCCGTCCTAGCTTTAGAACGGGGTTATGCTTGTTTGAACTTTTTAACATACTATCAACATCCCAAAATCATTATAAAACAATTCAATTACTTGTTATACCCTTTCCTAGGAAATATAACGGACTCTTCTCACTTCTTATCATATATATCTTTTCTATTAAAAAACGATCGGAACTCATTCAAAATAACTTTCTTCATGTCAGTGTAAAAAACCATCATGAATAGTGAAATTCCTAATAAGATCTCTTGCATTCCTTCATAATCAATGAAAGCACTCACAATTAGCAAACCACATCCAATATAAAAACCAAATTCATTCTCTTTCTCAAAATCCTCATCTTCTTCATCAATATGTATTTTTTCTTTTAAATCTTGATTACCTTTTATTAATTCATCAAGCGTAACATTATACATTTCGCTCAATAAAATCAAATTTTCAATATCCGGAAAGCTTTTATCATTTTCCCACTTATACACTGCTTGCCTCGTCACACCAATCTTTTTAGCAACATCCTCTTGCGAAAACCCCTTTAGTTCTCGTAATTTTTTCAGCTGTTCTCCTATGCTCATAACGTCCCCTCCTTTAACAAATTATTACATAAAAAGAGATATAAATGAAAGAAACCATTAGTAAAACTCTCTGTAAACCACTCGTTTACACAACAAAAAAGGGAGGATAGCTCTATCCCTGAGCTACTCTCCCTCATAATTCTATTAAAACAGATGAATGTTTTCTTTCTTGCAAGCTTCACGTAAATCGTCAGGCCATACAGAAGATTGAACTTCACCAATATGTGCTTTACGTAGGAAGTACATGCACATTCTTGATTGTCCGATACCACCGCCAATTGTTAATGGTAGTACGTCTTCTAATATCCCTTTATGGAAATCATACTCACGTTTGAAATCTTCACCCGTTTTCGTTAACTGTTCATCAAGTGATTTACTATCAACACGAATTCCCATTGATGATAATTCGAATGAAGATTGTAGTACTGGGTGCCAGAATAAAATATCACCGTTTAATTTCCAATCATCGTAATCAGCTGCGCGTCCGTCATGCTTTTCACCTGAACGAAGTGCATCACCAATCCCTATAATAAAGACTGCACCGTGTTCTTTTGCAATTGCATGTTCACGATCTTTCGGTGTCAATTCTGGATATTTATCTTCTAGTTCTTGGGAAGTGATGAAAACAACTTCTTCTGGTAAATACTTTCCAAGGAACGGATATTTTTCAAACAAGTGATCTTCTAAATCTTTGAATATTCCATAAATTGTTTGTACTGTTTCTTGCAAGTAGTCTACAGTGCGCCATTCTTTTTGAACAATTTTTTCCCAATCCCATTGGTCAACGTAAATGGAATGTGTTTCATCAAGTTCCTCATCACGACGAATTGCGTTCATGTTTGTATATAAACCTTCACCAGCTTCATATCCGTATTCATGTAATGCGAATCTTTTCCACTTCGCTAGTGAATGCACAATTTCTAATTCTTCTCCTGAATGTAACATATCAAATTCAATTGGACGTTCTACACCGTTTAAGTGATCATTTAATCCTGATTTTTTCGTTACGAATAATGGTGCAGATACACGGAATAGTTCAAGGCGTTTTGCTAATTGATCCTCGAAAAATGTTTTAACTTCCTTAATTGCGATTTGAGTCTCTCTTACTGTCATTAATGATTGATACATGGTGGTTTCCTCCTAAAATGTTTGGATGTTGTGAAAAGAAGCCAACAAAAAAAGCCCTTCTTTCCCAAAAAACTGGGACGAAAGGCTTTGGTTCCGCGGTACCACCCAAATTAGCAACAGAGGTTGCTCACTTATACAGTACGGAGATGAAATATCTCGATACTGTTCTTCTTGTAACGGCGAAGTTCCCGGCTAAGTCTACTTTCCTATAAAGGATTTCGGTTAGCAACTCCAGGAGGTTCTTCATAATAGGCTTCGTATCAGGCTCGCACCACCCCTGACTCGCTTAGACTACATCCTACTACTACTCGTCCTTTCATAGTCGTTTTGTTGTCACATCTCTGAAACATTTTATTAATGATTATTCTATACAAAAAATAAAGAAAGTCAACAAAAAGTTTTAAAATATTTTTCAATTCTTTATTTTACGGCTTTATTGATTGTTTCCAATATACCCTCTTTACTTCTTTTGCCTTGTCAATCCCCAAAATGTTTCACTAACCGAGACTAACATATACACAACAAGTAATGTAATCGTTCGAAATATAGAATCCGCAGTATTTCGTATTATTTTCATTTTCTTTGTAATTCCTTTCAGTTTACTTGCAAATTCATGTTATACTATAACATTCAAGCAGTTTATTTTTACTTAAAGTAATCATAGTCATTTATAAAGAGTATTTTCTAAATCATTGACTATTATCAAATAAGATTTTTATATAACGGAGTGATCATATGAGCAAAACGAAAGCAAAACCGAAAAAAGGTGTAGGACAAGGTACAGGAAGTAAAGGATGGAATCGTTGGCAATCAAGTGCAAAGAAAAAGGCAGCTGCAAAGCCATACAAAAGTAAAGGTACAAAGAAGTAAAATAAATAGTGTCTTATTTCTTTACTTTGTTCAAAACAAAATATTATTATTACAACAAAAAGCTATGCTCTCATAAATTTGAAAGCATAGCTTTTTCATATTAAATCATTAGAATATCTCGTATTTCTTCCTCCGTAATAGAAGATAATTTCTCTTCTCCCGGCTCAATCACTTCAGCGATTAAATTTTTCTTACTCTCTTGCAGTTCATGCATCTTTTCCTCAATTGTGCCGTGAGCCACTAATTTAATAACTTGTACCGTATTTTTTTGTCCCATTCGATATGCTCTATCTGCTGCTTGTTGTTCAACAGCTGGATTCCACCATAAATCGTACAATATAACTGTATCGGCACCCGTTAAGTTAAGGCCTGTACCACCAGCTTTTAAAGAAATGAGAAATAGGTCTCCTTCGCCTTCGTTAAACCGATCACATAGCTCTACACGTTCTTGCGAAGGGGTATTTCCGTCTAAATAAAAGTATGGAATTGCTTGACGATTTAACTCACGGCCAATAATGGAAAGCATCTTCGTGAATTGAGAAAAGATAAGAATTCTCTTCCCTGTACTTCTACATTCCTCTAAAATCTCTAACAGTTGTTCAAATTTAGCTGAACTGCCCTTATAATCATCAACAAACAAAGCAGGGTGACAACAAATTTGGCGTAATCTTGTTAATCCCGCTAAAACTCTAATTTTATTTTTGCGTAACGTATCTTTATCTAAATGTTTTAACGTTTCTTCTCTTAACTTGGCTAGATAAGCAGCATAGAGACTTTTTTGATCGGGTAATAACTCCGATGACTGTATATGCTCTATTTTATCAGGAAGCTCCTGTAATACGTCCCCTTTTAATCGCCTTAATACGAATGGTTTCACTCGCTTCGCTATATCTTCACGTCTTAAATCACCGAACTCTTTTCTTCCTGGTAATAATTCCGGGAATACGACATGAAAGATAGACCATAGCTCTTCTAATGAATTTTCTACAGGTGTCCCTGTTAATCCGAAACGATATTCAGCTTGAATCGTTTTCACTGCTCTTGCAGTTTGTGTTGTAGGGTTTTTAAATGCCTGTGCTTCATCAAGAAATAGCGTATGAAATGGCCTCGCATACGATTTTATATCTCTTCTCAGTAATGGATATGACGTAATTACGACATCAAATTCTGTTATACCTTTTAATATTTTTCGGCGCTCTGCTTGATTTCCATCGGCAATAACCGCTCTAATATGCGGGGCAAATTTTTTCAATTCACTAAGCCAGTTATAAACAAGTGATGACGGTGAAACGACTAATATGGGCAGCTTCTTCTCTCGAATTTCAGGCAACACAGAATCTATATAAGCAATACTTTGCAACGTTTTTCCAAGTCCCATATCATCTGCTAAAATACCGCCAAAACGGTAATAGGCGAGTGTTTTCATCCACTCGAATCCGTATATTTGATACTCTCTCATTACAGCATGTAAAGTTTGCGGCACTGTAAACTTTAATTTTTTCGGATTTTGAATGCTTTCAACTAACTCTTGAACAGACTCGTCTAAACTTAAAACGTTTCCTTCATGAAGTCCGTTCATCCATTTTACACTCCGAATAAGTGGAACATTCACTTCTTCCCCATGTAAAAATTCTTTCCGAATACCTGATTCTTTTACAAACTGATTAATTTCATTAAACTCTTTACTCTCCAGTGATAATAACGAACCATTCGCTAATCGATAATATTTACGTTTCTCTTCAAGAGCCGCTAATACACCTTTAATTTCAGCTTCCGGTATTCCTTTTATATCAAAACGAAATGACAACCAATCAATTCTTTCTTTTCTTCTTACTCTAATAAGAGGAGCTGTATCCCCTTTATGAATACGTAATTTAATTGCTGTCGTCGCGTAAATATCAACTAAGCCTTTTAACGTTGGAACGACGTGATATAAAAAGTTATACTCAGCCTCTTCATTATGCATAAAGTAACCACCTTCTGTTTTCGCGAAGGCACTTTCACTCATAACGTCTAAAATCTCTTTTTCCTTTTTCTCATCACGATTAAAAACTGACGGCTGCCCGTCTTCTTCTAGCGGATTAATCATGACGTTTCCATAATGGAATTCAAGACCTGCTAACAAACGATTTTTCACACGATCTAAATACAGTTTTGCTTTTAGCGACGGCGTTTCAACACGATCTGATATCACTTCATCAATGCGTACTGTTCCAAGTTTCATTAATCCTGGCACAACTTTCGCTACGAAATGTTCCATCTTACTTTCAGGAATATAAAACTGATTGCTATTTGAGCGATTCATCATCTTTTGCAATTCAATAAGTCGCATACAATCTTCCATAGGTAAATGATATAATTTCCCATCGTAAAGAGCGTTGTTATACATTTCCATAACTTGAACACGATTTAGGCCGTCTATATGAAGTGTAAATCCGCCATTATTTCCTTTCGTAAACTCAAAATGTAATGGCAATAAACCGTTTGAAACTTGTAATCCCTGAAACTGTTGTTCATTTTGTTTCAGCTGTACATACTCAACTTTAGAAAGTGAAGAGAGCATGTCTTTCCATGAAGCTGGCGGTATAAATATCATACTTTCATCTTGTTTCGCGTGTACTTCTAACGCATCTTCATACATTTTTTCATTATGATACATTTTAATCAGCTGCTGAATAACCGCATCCGTTTCTTGCCTGAAACTATGTACATCTGGTGTATATGTAAATTCATTAGAACAATGAAAAGTCTCTCTCTTCTCCACTTTAGAAAGAAATTCTCTAATATGATTTATAAAATATGTTTTCGCAAGTTTTAACTGAATTCCAAGAAGAGCCCCACCACTTTTCGTCGCTACTGGTGAACATATAAACGCAACATCTAATATTTCACGTGTATCAAAACGGTGTTGTTTACTTTTGGGCTTCAGTGGTTTGTCTGCAAACAACTGAAACATCCCATTCGTTAATTGATCATTTCCGCTCATATTTTCACTACTAGCAGGGAGCATGCCACCCGTTTGCTGATTATAATTGATTTGTATTAATACGGCTGCAACATGTTGACAGTAAGTTTGAAGAGACGCTAACGAAGGGCAACTACATCTCGCAACTACATCACCTTTTTGAGCTTTTTCTACTGTAACATGAAAATCTTCGTTCCCTTTTACCGTCGCTTCGCAAATTTCTTTCGTTTCATCATAATGATTCACGATTACTTTATTTGATTTATAATAAGCTTCCCCTCTTTTATATGAGGTCTCTCCGCATACTTCTTTTATAATCGATTTATTTAATGTAAAACTCATTGTTTTGACACTTCCTTAATGTAAAACCATTTTCTCTTACTTAACATTTTACATGCTCCACGAGAAAATATAAAATGTTGATTTAACAAAAAAAGATGCCTATTTATAAGCACCTTTTCACTCTATCTCCATCAGCCGTTTCGCCTCAAAATACAACACTTGAATAAATTTTTTCGTATTAATTCGTATATGGCCAGAAGTTGCTATTTCATCCTTTGTCATTTCTGTCATTCGTTTTCTAACTACAGTGAAATCAAAAAACTTCGGAGCATAACTTTCAAATTTCGGATTTGAAAAGTCTGTTAGTCCGAGGGAAGCTAAATGATTCAATGATTGATAAATCGCTCTTCTTACACGTTGTTCAGATGCTTTTCTCTCCTTATCTATATCTGCATCCGAAGCTATATGATCTAATTTTTTTAATGTTATTTGGTGAAAGATATCTTTTAACGCAGGAAATCCAAATTCAAATGTTTGCGCCTTTTCTTGTCCATATAAATATTCCAGCATACTAAGTAAATCTTTACTGCCATTCTCTCCCGCAATACCGAGTTCAGATAGTAAAAAGCGTCCTGAATCTGATATCTTTTTCCCTTCTTGCACCGGTTCATTGCGCATTTGCGGCTGCTCCCACTGAAACACGTTATTCAATGATTTTTGAATATCATGTATGGAACGCTCCAAGCGAATCCGTTCCATTACTTTTCGTACGACAGATTCAACTTCAATTTTGTTTAGTGGTTTCGTGATATAATACTCCACACCAAGTGTATACGCCTCACCAATGAGCTGTTTCGATTCAACTTGAGAAATCATAATAATTTTCCCATTGTATGAAGGTGCTATATGGCGAACTGTTTCAATGCCATCTCTCATTGGCATGAGTAAATCAATAAATAAAATATCTACTTTTTTATAATTTAGCTGTTCTGCTTCAATATACGCTCCATCTTCCGATTCTCCAATTACTTCCCCTAGATCGCCATCCTCAATAATTTGCGAAAGCATCGAACGGAAAACTTCATCATCATCTACAATATAATAAAACAAATCTATTCCCCTTCCCGCTTTAAACTGCACTCCGGTAAACAAACGATAAACTTACACCCTTTTCCAGTTTCATTGTCTTCTAACCTTACTTCTCCGCCGAGCTCTGTTACCATTTCGTGTATGTAAGAAAGTCCGATTCCTGTGGACGGTGTTCCCATTTGATCATACTTTGAAGTAAACCCGGGCTTAAATACTAATTTCTTATACTTTTGTGCAATACCAGGGCCATCGTCAATTACTTCAAAGATTACATGTTGCTCTCGTTTATATAACTTAATACGAATAAGACCTCTATCTTCAATTGCCTCTACTGCATTAGCAACTAAGTTATTAAAGATTGATAGCACTGTATACACGTGATATGCAGCGTGCTCACCTTCTATATGTTTAGAAAAACGTATATCTTTCTCTAGCATTTCAGCATACTTTTCATTTATTCTTACAATCATTTCTGTAAGCTCATGTCCTTCTACATACTCAGCCACATTTTTATCTAATAACAGTTTAGATAATCCTGCAAAAATCCTTTGATTATCTTTTTTTATTTCGTGCACTTCTCCTGCTATTTTCAATGCTATTTTACTATTTGAGGCATCGTTCGCTTGTAAATTTCGATATAGTTGATATGCTTCTTGTGTAATCAATTCTGCATTTTGTAACGTTTTTTTCAAATGAACAGATTCTACATATAAATTGGACAAGTGCATTAACATTTTTTCATTTTCTTTTCGAACTTGTGATTCTTTTAATTTCGTTTCATATAAATTCATCATATTTAAAAAGCCAAGCGCAAAGAAACTGCGGAAAATAGCAATAATGATAAGTTTATTCACTTCAGAAACTGTTATTGTTGTACCGAGCACTACCATATGATAAATCGCTAGCTCTGACATACTTGCAATAATTTCAATTGTAATTCCAAGGCATCCAATAACGATTGGTCTCTGATGAAACTTATTCACCCTACAAAGTGAAAAAAGACTTCCATAAATAAAATAATAAAAAAACACAGGATAACGCAAATAAAATGATTCTGTCATATGAAATGAACCTTGCAATACCCAGTCAAGACATACACGGAATAAAACAACACATATACCGACAAGAATGCCTGCAGCTGCTGCTGGAATTCTTCTTAAAAAGAGTAATAAAAAGAAGAAAAGCGGCGTCCCAAAGCTAACGCGAAACGTATCGTTAAAAGGATGAAAATTAAGCTCTCCAGCAATTGGAACAACAACCATTAGTATAATTAAAAGGGATATATCTTTCTTCCATAATTGATTCCAATTCAAAAGTGCCACTTCCTATACTTTTTTTCAATAGTAAAAGTGAAAGCCCGTTTATTATGATAAACGGGCTTTATTTCTATATTCTAACCTTTTCTACCGCTTTTATTTGGCGATACTCTGGTTCCCATATTGCTTCTTTCACTGCAATCTTGATATCATTATCACTTAATTTCACTCTAGCAACACCTTCTGCAACTGCAACTTTCGCTACTTCAATCGCAACCATTTCCGAGATATTACGTAACTCTTCGACTTCTGGTAAGATAGGTGCTCCTGGCTGACTTGTATCTACCATGCTTGCAACCGCTTCAGCTGCTGCTGCGAACATTCCATCCGTCATGACGCTTGCACGAACAACAATTGTACCAAGACCCAGTCCAGGGAAAATAAGTGCGTTATTTGATTGTCCAATTACATACGTTACACCGTTATATGTAACTGGTTCAAATGGACTTCCTGTTGCAACTAATGCTCTTCCCTCTGTCCATTCAATTAAATCTGCTGGTTTTGCTTCAGCAAGTGGCGTCGGATTCGACATTGGTAAAATGATTGGTCTTTCTACGTGAGAAGCCATTTCTTTAATAATCTCTTCTTTAAATGCGCCTGCAACAGTAGATGTACCAATTAAAATTGTCGGTTGTACATGTTTCACAACTTCAGCAAGTCCGATTATATCATTTTCTTTCCACTCACTTACTTCTGCTTCTTTTCTTGCATATGGAATTTGGAAATCAAGAAGATCTTCCATGTTATCTGTAACTAATCCGTTACGGTCAATACACCAGAAACGATTATGTGATTCTTCATCTGATAATCCGGCGCGAACCATCGCATCTCTAACTTGATCTGCGATACCGATTCCAGCCGTACCAGCACCAAACACTACAACGCGGTGTTCACTTAACGGTACACCAGAAGCTTTTACTGCTGATAATACAGCAGCAAGCGAAACTGCACCTGTTCCTTGAATATCATCGTTAAACGTACACACGTCATGGCGATATTTATCTAAAATTTTTCGTGCGTTACGAGAACTGAAATCTTCCCAATGCAGAAGTGCTTTCGGGAATTGTTTATTTACCGCTTGAACAAATGTATCAATATATTCATCGTAAGCTTCACCTGTTATACGAGGGTGACGATTTCCAATATAAAATGGATTGTTTAATAATTCTTCACGATTTGTACCTACATCTAAAATTACCGGTAATACACGGCTAGGATCGATTCCAACTGCAGCCGTATAAACAGCTAATTTTCCGATTGCGATGTTAATACCACCAACGCCCCAGTCACCAATTCCTAATATACCTTCTCCATCTGTTACAACGACTAAATCAATATTTTCTGCTGTTGCACCGATATTGGCGAACGCTTCTTCAATACCTGACGGATCGTTAATTGATAAATACACACCACGTGGTTTACGATATTCATGACTATATCTTTGAATTGCTACACCGACAGTTGGTGTATATACGATCGGTAACATTTCACGTAAATGATCTGTTAAAATACGATAAAATAATACTTCATTTCGATCATGTAATGCCGTTAAGTATACATTCTTTAATAAATCATCCGGCTGAGAACAAAATTGTTCGTATGCTCGGCGCGCTTGTTCTTCTAACGTTAAAACCGCTGGCGGTAATAACCCTTTTAAACCTAATTCTTCTCTCTCTTCTTGCGTGAAAGCGACCCCTTTATTTAAAAGTGGTGTTGATAATACTTCTACTCCTCTTAATGTCGTTTCTAATGAACCATTAGAAGCTACTGTAAACTTACTCATAACATCCCTACCTCTATTCATATATAGCATTTCTATATTGTAAACAAAAAAGAGGGGATTGTCCCCCCTCTTTTTTTAATTTTTCTTTAAAAGAGTTGCTCCTGCAATCCCTGGGTGTGTCATTTCGAATGGATCTAGAATTAACTCTAAATCTTCTTGTGACAATACACCATTTTTCACACAAAGTTCTCGAACGGATTGCCCTGTCGCGATTGCTTCTTTCGCAACGCGAGCTGCTGCTTCATAACCGATATGAGGGTTCACGGCTGTAATAATTCCTACACTCTTCTCAACATACTCTTTTAAGCGATCTTCATTCGCTTCAATTCCTTTTAAGCAATTATCTGTAAAGGCACGGAAACCATTATTCATAATGCTAATTGATTGAAGTAAGTTGAAAACAAGTACTGGTTCCATAACGTTTAATTCTAATTGTCCTGCTTCTGAAGCAAGGCAAATTGTATGGTCGTTACCAATTACTTGGAACGCAATTTGATTAATTACTTCTGGCATAACAGGGTTTACTTTCCCTGGCATAATAGATGAACCTGGTTGACGAGCAGGTAGCATAATTTCCGCTAAACCAACGCGTGGACCTGATGCCATTAAGCGAAGATCATTTGCAATTTTAGACATATTCATCATACATACTTTAAGTGCTGCAGATACTTCTGTGTATGCATCCGTATTTTGCGTTGCATCTACTAAATCTTCTGCACCAACAAGTGGTAGTTCACTAATTGCAGCTAAATGTTTTACAACTGCTTCAATATATTCTGGATCTGCATTTAAGCCTGTACCAACTGCAGTTGCCCCCATGTTCACTTCATATAAGTGTTGACGTGATTGCTGAATTCGTTTCATATCACGTTCAAGTACACGAGAGTACGCTTTAAATTCTTGTCCAAGACGAATTGGCACAGCGTCTTGTAAATGTGTACGACCCATCTTAATCACATGATCGAACTGTTCTGCTTTTAATTCAAATACATCATGCATATAACCCATCGTTTGTAATAAACCTTCTAATGCGTTTAATGTTGCGATATGAATCGCCGTTGGGAATGCATCGTTTGTTGATTGCGCCATGTTTACATGACTATTTGGACTAATATAATGATAGTCTCCCTTTTCCATTCCTAATAATTCAAGAGCACGATTGGCAATGACTTCATTTGCATTCATGTTCATTGAAGTACCTGCTCCGCCTTGGATTGGATCTACGATGAAATGATCATGCCATTTTCCATCAAGAATTTCTTGAGCAGCTTCTGCGATCGCGCCGCCCTTGTTCAATTCCAATCTTCCCACATCTGTATTAGCAAGCGCTGCAGCTTTTTTTACAACTGCGAACGCTCTAATTAAACCTTCATGGATTTTGTATCCTGTAATTGGAAAGTTTTCAACTGCACGCATTGTTTGTACGCCGTAGTATGCATAGTTTGGTACTTCTTTTTCACCTAAAAAATCTTTTTCAATTCGAACACCATTTTTAACTTCAGTTAATGTTGTCATGATTATTCACTCCTTAACGATTTCTTATGCTGCTTTTGTTTCTTTGACTGTTTCTACATATTGTTTTGCTTTCTCATTATCGAATTCGCCTTCCCACTTCGACATAACAATGGCCGCTAATGCATTTCCTAATACATTGACAGCTGAGCGAATCATATCTAAAATGCGGTCAATTCCCGCAATTAACGCGATACCTTCTAGTGGTAACCCCATTGAACCTAATGTTGCTAATACAACAACGAACGATGCACCTGGAACTCCCGCCATACCCTTGGATGTTAACATGAGAACGAATAATAACGTTATTTGCTCCGTCAGTGACATGTGCACACCGTACATTTGTGCAACAAACAATGCCGCTAACGCTTGATAAATAGCCGATCCAGTCAAGTTAAATGTATAACCTGTCGGAATAACGAAAGAGGCAACTGCCTTTGGACAACCGAACTCTTCCATTTTTCTCATTATATTAGGTAAAACAGCTTCTGAACTTGCTGTCGTAAATGAAAGAATAAGTTCTTCTTTTAAAATTTTCATTAATGTAAAAATGTTTACGCCAACCATTCGTGCATTAATACCTAATACAATCACAACGAATAGTATAACAGTTACATATACAGCTAGCACTAGTTTTCCTAAAGGAAGTAATGTTGCTACACCAAATTTTGCAACCGTAACAGCAATTAATGCGAATACACCAAATGGTGCAAATTTCATAACTTGATTTGTAACCCAAAACATCGCTTCGAGTACACCTTCAAAGAAGTTAAAGACAGGCTTTCCTTTCTCCCCAATTGCCGCAACTCCTAAACCGAATAATACTGAGAAGAAAATAATCGGTAATAAGTCACCTTGTGCAATCGATTCAAATACGTTTTTCGGTACAATATGAACAATCGTGTCAGCAAAACCTTTCTTCTCTGTAGCATCTGCTGTTTGTTTATAAGAAGAAATATCACTTTGCTGTAAGTTACTCATATCAACGCCAGTACCTGGTTGGAATATATTTGCCGCAAGTAATCCCATTAAAATAGCGATCGTTGTAATAATTTCGAAATAAAGAATTGTCTTACCGCCCAGTTTCCCAAGCTTCTTCATATCTCCTACACCAGCTACCGCAACAATTAATGCTGAAATAACAATCGGTACTACAATCATTTTAATTAAGTGAATAAATATATCCCCAATTGGTGTGATATAAGAAATCGCCGTTTTATTGCCGTAAAAGATTGCCCCTACCACAATCCCCAAAACAAGCGCGACAAAAATTTGTGTTGCCAATCCGAATTTTTTCATTTATGCTCATCCCCTTCATGCGAACGCTTTCATTTCGTATTTATAAAAGCTTACTCACACATCTTATAGGCGAACCTACAAAATCATACAAAAACCTACAAGTTCGTCACAAAAAATTCGAATTTTTTTCTTATAATATTCATTGACACATATTCCGTAAAAAGAAATAAAATATACTTGATAAAACATCAGATTATTTCGTATAATCTAAAAGATATATACTTACAACAAATCGAAATGAAAAGGAGTGGATGATATGAAAAACTATACAAAGCAATTCGTCTTATCTTCTTCTTTTCTTTTTCATTTTCTTAAAAAGGAACAAGGGCATTTGCCTTTGTTCCTTTTTTTATCCTTTTCGGCAAGAAGACTCCCTCCGATTTGTGTTACGGGTGAAACTCAACAATTCAGGTGGAGATGAATTGCTGTCAGAAGGTAGGCTGAACTCTTTTGTTTCGCTCATAATAATTTTTTGAGTGCGAATGTTTGTTTTTTTGTCTTACGATATAATCTGCGTAGATAAGGAGAGGAGGGAATAGATTGTAAGACAACGAAATTGGATAATGATTATCATTCAGCTACTTGAGTCAAAAGGAATTACGATGAAGAACATGTTCGCATGTTGTTTCATTTCGTTCCGAATATGGATTTGTTAAAAAATTTTTAATGATTCCTCTAAGAAAGGCGGTGAAAACAATGGCCAGAAAGAAAGCAGTGAAAGTATTACGTAAACAAAAGAAAAGAGAAATCATACAACGATTCACTCAAAAACAAAATATCGGGCGAGCTTGCTTGACTGCTAAAGACTTCCGCTTACTGCAACGCATGTCACATAGTTCAAAAGCATTGCGAAATGTTGGATTGTACACGATTAAACAAAGTTACTTGAATCATAATAAAATGGCTACTATAAAAGAAGTGGATACTGCCATGCAAGCCGATATGAATTACTGGGGCATTCAATCAAATTCTGTTCAAGCGATTCGTAGAGCCTTGTTTACAGAAGTGAAGAGCTTTTTTAAAGCGTTGGAACAGTGGAAGAAAAAACCTGAGAAGTTCACAGGGCGTCCTAAGTTTCCGAATTATTCTCGTTCCACTGACAAACGAATTATTGAAATCTATCAAGTCCCAAAAGTTGATGATAACGGGTATTGGATGATTCCGATGAATGTGGCATTCAGGAAAAAATTCGGTTCCATTAAAATACGTATGCCGAAAAACGTAAGAAATAAAAAAATCTCCTACATTGAGATTGTACCAAAGCAAAAAGGTCGGTTCTTTGAGGTGCATTACACATATGAAATGCACATTTCTCAAATGAAGAAACCATCCACGACTACGAGTAACGCTTTGAGTTGCGATTTAGGTGTAGATAGATTAGTAAGTTGCGTAACAAATACAGGTGATACATTTTTAATTGATGGAAAAAAATTAAAATCCATTAATCAATACTTCAACAAAATGATACGTAATCTGCAACAGAAAAATATGGACAATGGAATTTCAAATCGTATTGTAACGAATAAAATGGCTGCACTTTGGCATAAACGAGAACGACAAATAAATGGTTACATTTCACAAACTGTAGGCCTGTTGTTTAAAGAAGTGAAAGCATATAACATAGATACAATTGTCATAGGGGATAACACTGGCTGGAAACAAAAATCTCATATAGGAAAAAAGAACAATCAAACATTTGCTCAAATCCCGTTCCATAAACTGATTGCAGCAATTGAGAATAAATGCGTAAAAGAAGGCATCCGATTTTTGAAACAAGAAGAAAGCTATACTTCAAAGGCCAGTTTTCTAGACAAAGATCCGGTTCCAGTTTGGTCTAAGGATGATAGTACGCATTATCGCTTTAGTGGCAAAAGAATCACTCGTGGTCTGTACCAAAGTAAAGTAGGAACATGTATTCATGCTGATATTAATGGTGCATTGAATACATTGGAAAAATCAAGAGTTGTAGAATGGGATGACAATCTTAAAGTGAAAACGCCGATTCTATTAGAAGTGCAAAAACGTAAGGCTGTTGCTTCGTGCATAGCTTAGTGGGTGCGTCAACCATCCATGTGTACTCGACTTGTCGGGGCTTGTAGCACACGCCGGATTCATCTGAGTGGTGGTTTCTTCCACAAGGGAGAACTGCTCTTTTTCGAAAGGGTGGTGCAAGTGGGAAAACTATCGTTCGTTGCCAGTACCAACCAAAAACTTACTTGGGGTGTTACCGTAGGGTGGCATGAATGCTAGAGCGTCAAACTGTCTAGTGATAGAAGAAAAGACCTAGTGTTCTAACTCAAGCCCCCACTGAAACGCTTCATCTCAGTGGGGGGAGTTGACTGCGATCTATATAGGGGGAATTGTTATGAGACCATATAAACGTGTCTTAATTAAATTAAGCGGCGGTGCACTTGCCGATCAAACTGGAAATAGCTTTAACTCCAAACGATTAGAACATATTGCAAACGAAATTTTATCCATTGTTGATTTAGATATCGAAGTATCCATCGTCATCGGTGGCGGTAACATTTTTAGAGGTCATCTAGCTGAAGAATGGGGAATTGATCGCGTAGAAGCTGATAATATCGGTACACTAGGTACAATCATTAACAGCTTAATGCTTCGTGGTGTTTTAACAAGTAAAACAAATAGAGAAGTACGCGTTATGACGTCCATTCCATTTAATGCAGTAGCTGAACCATACATTCGCTTGCGTGCAGTCCACCATTTAGATAACGGCTATATCGTTATCTTTGGAGGCGGAAACGGGCAACCCTTCGTGACGACAGATTATCCAAGCGTACAAAGAGCTATTGAAATGAATAGCGATGCCATATTAGTCGCAAAACAAGGTGTCGATGGCGTCTTTACAAGTGATCCAAAGTATAATAAATCAGCAAAAATGTACAGCAAACTAAACTATAATGATGTTGTTAGGCAAAACATTCAAGTCATGGATCAAGCCGCTTTACTACTTGCCCGTGATTATAATTTACCAGCACATGTCTTTAACTTTGATGAGCCTGGCGTGATGAAAAGAATTTGTTTAGGTGAACATGTTGGGACGTTAATTAATGATGATGTTTCGATGCTGGTGCATGAAAAATAATATTTTTTATCGGAAGTTTTGTTCATCTCCAGGAATTATTAGCCTTTTACAAGCAATTGATCTCTCGCCTCTTTGCTTCAGCCGAATTTTGAGGTGGGAATCTTACTGCTCGTTAATGCAGGATAAATAGTCCCCTACTTTGTATAACAAGGGGACTTAAATTTTTATCGTAAACTTATCAGGACCATTTATAATTTTAGAATTTATTTACGAAAGCTCTTCTGAATCCACACTTCAATAAATTCAAATCCTTTTAAATCACTTTGTTCAATAAGATTCTTCAATTCATCTGAAATAAAAACAGCCGTGGGATGAATTTTCCCATTTATATAAACCTTAAAAATCATCTCATTTTGAACAGTATTACTATTAAATGCGAATTTTTCGCATCCTATTATTAAACCTGTAATCAGTTTTTTAAAAACTGCTTTATCACTATCAATTGCATCTAGTACATTCAACACGTGGACCAAGTAATATACCTCACTAGTTGAATTGCGTAAGAGTGGTAAAAATTCAACATTATCGCCTATTGAAGGTTCAAGTACTTGCTTGGCTTTTTCACTAATCATTGGTGCACCAGTTCCTCCCCAAAATTTAGGGAAATCACTATGAATATCTCCTTCAATACACTCTATATATATATTTCCCCATGAATTTGCTAAATGAGTTATCGAATTTATTTTTCCATCAATATATTTTTTATTGTCTTCTTCAAAATTTAATAACTGGAAAGACTCATAGTTATCTAATACACTCTTTAATGCCCATATTTTCATGCTTATTCCCCTTAACTATTCTTTTATCTTCTAAAATAAAATAGAATATTAAGTAACAAAAAATCGTTTACTACTATTTACTTTGTGATTCTAAAATATATCTTGAATATGAATTACTATACTTATTCATAATAAAAAGCTTATACAAGTGCATAAGCTTTTTATTTTTTACTCTCTTAGATATGGGTTCCCATTAATAATCTAATTAAATTAGATTTCTTTACGCACCCTCTTCTGAATCCCACACTTCAGTAAATTGAAAACCTTTTAATTCACTCTCTAAAATTGCATTTTTGAATTGATCTGATACTAAAAGATAGTTAGGATGTACCTTCCCATTTATTTTCAATTTAAAAATTGGTTCATCCTGGACAACATAAGGAATAAATACAAATTTTTTACACCCTATTATTAAACCTGAACTTAACTTATCAAAGATTGTTTTATTAGTATCAAGTGCTTCCAACACTCTTAAAACATGCATAGCATAGTATTTTTTGTTTGTTTGTTTATGAATTAATGGTAAAAATTCAATAGTATCTCCTACTATAGGTTCTAAAACATTCTTGGCTTTTTCACTAATTATTTGTACACCAGACTTTCCCCAAAAAATAGGGGAATCGCTTGACTTTCCTTCATCTGTTACCTCAATAAACTGAGGCGTCCATGAATCTGACAAACTCACCATAGAATTAAAACTAGTTTTAAAATATTTTTTATCCTCTTCATAGTTCAATAATTGAAAGGTTTCATAATCATCAGTCGAGCTCTTTAATTGCCAAATCTTCATATATATTCTCCTTTATTATTACCATTTATTTAGTTAGTTAGTTAGTTAGTTATTTCTTGGGTTCATTTAATCGTAAATTACCTTCTAATAAATCTCTTCTTATTCCATGTAACACTTCAGCTATATCAGCTTGAGTACCACCCATTTCTATAACAGAATTCAATCTTTCTGTTACTTCTCTTATATACTCTTTTGAGTGGTTACCTATATGTAAAACTTCAGTAGTTACATAATCATTTATTTTATATGGTAAAAACACCCCATTGACCGCAGCATCATAACTTATCCCTATCTCTTGTAATAATTCCTGAGCTTCCACAGCCCTACTATCATTCCAAGGTACTATGTGATGTGCCGCATTAGGATATGGAGGTGTATCAACCCCTGCATCTTTAAGTTCTGCACGTAATTTTTGAGATGCTGTATAAGAATCAGGATATTCGTTTTTCACCTCTACTCTATCAAGAACTTTATCTGCATATTCCTGAATTACTTCTTGAACATCTTTAACTTTACTTCTTCCACTAGTTTTGGAAAACATAAATGTTTCACGAGCTTTTTGTAAAACTTCAAAACTTTTTATTTGATTGCTTCCAAATCCACTTGTACCTGCAAATGCCAACCGATCCGTCAATGGCAATTTATTTGCGAAAGAAGACATTCCTGTAGAGAATTTTGCACCTTTTGCTAATGTAGTGACTTTACTTATTCCTTTATCACCAATAAGCCCTAATCCAACTTGTGTTAATGCATAACTTCCCCACTTAGCACGACTTTCAGCGTCTCCATTTATTACATCATTAATAAACGAATCTGACAATGCATTCCACATAGCAGGTAAGGTTTCATCTAAATGAGTAACGGCGTATCCCATGTTCTCCCACGTTTCCCATTTACCAAGTGCCACAATACCATCTATTGTATCTTCAACAGCTTGACCCGTACCTTCTAAAATACCATCTATAATTTTTTCGGATGTAGATTTTTCGGGAGCTTTCTTGCTCACCGCTCCTTCTTCCATTGATCCTTCCTTTAAAAGATTATCAACTTGACGTTTTCTTTCATCAGCAATTTCTTGAATCGAAACGGTCCAATCCATATTTAATCCTTGTGTACTAAACGTACCACTTACAGGACTAAATCCTTTACCACTTTGGACTTCAGCGAGGCCGGCAGTAATGCTAGCCACTAGTTGAAGAGCTGTATTGTAGTTATTACTGGACGTATAGTTAAATTCATATAGATGCTCTAATTTTTCTTGCAGTTTTTTTCTCATCTCCACTAAAACAATAACCATGGCATCTATTCCGGGCAATACTGTAGCAATACTAATTGCTTCTATTTCTCAATTCGTGAAATTCCATTTCTGCCTGTCTCTGAATTTGAATCTCCACTTGATTTCGATCCTGTTTTTCAAATACTATCCGTAATTCATGATTAAATTCATTTATTTTCTTTTCCACATCTTGACTCATCCTATTCTCCCTACCCTTCTCCTTTTACCGTAGGTTGCCACATTAGCGAAATGTCTTTTGTAGTTCGTTATCCATTCTTTCAAAATCCTTAGCTACTAAATGAATATTATCAATTGCTTGTTGAAAGGCCCCACAAAATTGTCTAGTCAAATCCAGCATTTGTTGATTCGCTTCTTGCGCCTGGGCATTAACAGATAGTGTAGTACGGCTCGCCTTTGTTATAGAACGATTTGTCGCACCTTAAATTGTATCCGATGCATTTTTCATTTGCGTAGCAATTTGTGTAGCCGTTTGAAAATTACTTTGGAAGTTCCCCAGCATTTAAACACCTTCTAGTTTCAAAATTATTAATAAAATTATATCACGTTAATTGTTTATGTTTGTCAAAAAATTCAGTTATGAAACTTCAGTTTTTTTAAGAGCCCTTAATAAGATAGAGACAATATCTTAACTTTATTTTAGCTACATATTTCATTTTTTTGCTGAAGTGCAAATAAAAACAGCGGAACCCCCGATAGACCAAACTTTTTTAACTACCAATAATGAATAATGAACTATAAAACAAGAAAGAACCTTCTATTTTTGAAGGTTCCTTCTCACTTCTCTACTTGTTAAATAAACAATACAACTTCCTATTTACTATATTCTAAATTCCCCGTATCTCAGTTAAATCATCACAAATAAAAATCCACCAGTCCTGCTAATTTCTCCTTACAACGCTCCCAAAAAGATAACTTCTCAAAAAATTCTTTCGTCATTTCTTTTGAATCATGAATATCTTGCGCTAATGCCTCGTTCACTTCTGATACGATAGTTCCACCATGAATATACAAATTCATCTCATCATTAATATAAAAGCTACGTGCAGTTATGTTTGTTGTACCGATAACAGTTAATTCATTATCAATCAGCATTAACTTTCCATGAAACATCCCTTTTTTATAACCATATACTTGAATTCCATTATTAACAGCTTGACGAATATAAGGATACGCTGCCTCTTTAATAAGAGGAATATCTGGTTTATACGACCAAAGTATTTTTACTGTAACACCACGTTTTTGTGCCGCGATTAAAGCGTTCATTAACTCTTTATTTTTCGCTATAAAATACGGCGTCGTAACGACAACCGAATGCTTCGCTTGGTTTATTAACTCAACATATTTTTCAGCGACGTGATGCCCATTGTAACTAGCCATCGTATGTAATGTGTTCCCTTTACTAGCTTTATTCGTACTTCTCTTTATATCTTCTTTCGTATCTCGTTTCCAATCTAAAGCAAACTGTTCTTCTAAATCTTTTGCTCCTTCTCCTTTAAGCCGTACATGATAATCACGCCAATATCCAAATCGCTTATCTTTCCCTAAGTACTCATCTCCTATATTAAATCCGCCTGTATAGCCAATTTCCCCATCAATTGTCGTAATACGGCGATGATTACGATGGTGAAGTGAATAAAATCCGAATGGCAATTCCGGTTTTCTACTATATGTAAAATGCACGCCACTTTCCCGCAATTCATTTATCATCTTTCTTTCAAATGATAAATCATTAATGCGATCAACTGATAAATAGACGTTTACTCCTTCTTTTGCCTTCTCTTTTAATAAGTTTAAAAAAGTATGGCTACTTTTGTCATCCGACAAAATAAAAAAATACGTGTAAATAGATTGCTTTGCTTCTCTTATGTCAGTAAATAACTGTTTATAAAATGACTTCCCTTTTACATATAATTGAAAGTCACTATAATGAGGAGCGTACTCTGTCGGCATATTTTTCCCAGCTTCCATTTTTCTTCCGAGTGTGACGTCAATATGCATCCAAATTAATATAAAAATAAATATAGCCATAATAATAGAAATAACTCGCAATATTTTTTTAATCATTTTAATTTCCTTCCGCTCGTTTTCTTTCCACCTTTCTATTTTGTCATTCAAATTTAGATTTCATGCTTCATACAAAAAAGGATGCGACTTAACGTCACACCCTTTTTTATATTAAACAAAGTTCCTCGCATCATTATTTCTTCCAAATTTATAAATAGCAATTAAGAAGAACGCTACCGCAAAGGCGAATAAGATTAAAATATTTAAATACAACTCTGAAAATGGAATACCTTGCTGTAGTTTTGCTATCGTATCTAATAACCAGCGCTGCGGAAGAAAATCAGCTACTTTTTGTACCGCTTTTGGCATAATGTCGTACGGGAAATAACATCCTGCAAGTAAACATGTTGGTACTATCACTAGATTTTGCAATGCATTTGAAGCAGTTGAACTTTTTGAAAAAGACACAATGACTAATGATAAACCAATTGCGATTAAAGCGAATATCATAAGCACACCAATCATTACTATGAAAGGCATATTAATATTTGTATGAAAAACATTCGTCATAAATAGTACTGCAATGACAATTTGCACTGTTAATATCATCATATTTACTGCAACATTGGATAATATAAATTTCTTTCCGTCAATTGGTGTTGATAATAATCTAAAGTACGTTCTATTCTCTTTTTCTTTTAAAATAAATCCTGATAAGTTCACTGCTGAAAACAGCATAAACATAATAAGATAACCCATCGTTTGGTTTGTCATATCTTTATTTTTCGAAGTATCTTCTAGCGTCTCCGTTTTCATTTTAAATGAACTTTTTTGATACCCTGCGTACATATTATCAAATGCACTTTGATCTGTTCCTGCCACTTTACTAATCGCAGCAATATTATCAACATAGTTATATAAATATGATTTTATAAATCCTGTTACTTGATCACCTTTAATCGATGAAATTTCAATATGATCTGGTTTCCCTTCTCGAACACTTTTTGAAAAACCAGAAGCTAATGTAATAACTCCATCAAGTTTTTTGGAAGTGAGTTTATCTTCTACTTCAGACTCCTTAACCTTACTCACATTCACATGATTTAATCCTTCTAAAAACTTTATCGTATCATTTGCTATCGGCTCATTTTCTTTATTTACAATCCCGATATTTAACGTTCCTTGCCCTGCATTTCCGTATATCGAAAAAGAGATGAGCGTTCCGATTATTGGCAAACTAATAATAATGAATAACCCTTTTTTATTTTTTAAAAGTACAGATAACGTTTTTTGTATGAGCCATAAAATATCTTTCATACTATAGCCCCTCCCGTCTACGTAATGCAATAATTGCAATTAATAAAAAGAGTGCTGCTATTCCAAGATTTAAAGAAATGACTGGTAGTGCTGCCCCTACATCATTCGCATAAATAATTTTCATAACAGCTGTATTTGCCCACGTTAATGGTGATAAATTCGTAACGAAATTTTCTTCTATTACGAAATATGCGCCGCCAAAAATAGAAGCTAATTGCACTACCACCATAATAATAGCTCTAGATGCTTCAGGTGTTTTTGTAATATATCCAATCCCTAAACCGAAGCTAATTGCTAGAAAGACTTCTGTTAATAAAATAAGAAATATGATTCCAAGATGATCGCCCCAATTCGCTTGAAAGACAAATTTACTAAATAACATAACAAGTAATATACATAGGGCATTTGCTACAAGACTACCAAGCACTTTCCCAATGAAAATTTCAGCCTTACTTATAGGTGCAGCTATAAGGCGATCTCCTGTTTTACGTATTCGTTCGCCTCGAATTAGAAAACTTGCTCCCATCGCAGCGTACAGTGCAATCATCGTCGTCATTACAACCGCATAGTAATCCATAGAACCCGGTTTTTTCGCAGCTTGTAAAGATGTTTCTTTTATATAATCATTATGATTTCCGTTTGAAATAACTGTGCTCACCTTAGTAGGATCTACTTTTGCAACTTCGACCGCTACATTGTACTTATCAACAAATGTTGTAAGCATGCCTTCCACAATACTTCCCTCGATACTACTTTTGTCACTTCCGTACAATTTTGCGCCATCTTTATATAACTCTACATAAGCAGCATATTTATTTTGCTTCACTTCTTCTTTCCCATCAATATCTTCAGAAGCTTTTTTAAAATGAATACCCGATTTATCGACTTCTTTCGTAAATGCTTCAAACGATTGAGAAAATGTGCTACTCGCTTCATCTTTATATAGTACTTGTATATCCTTAATCGATTGACTATCGCTATTAAATGCATTACTTAACGCTGTTCCTAACACAAGCATAAGCACAATCGGAAATGCTAACATAAAAACTAAAGTTCTTATGTCTCTGAAATCTCTTTTAATATGCATAATTGCAATATTGAAGATGTTCAATTGATGAACCTCCCTTTACCTTTTCTTCATTTACCTTTTATTTATCTCGTAAGTTTCTTCCAGTCAACGTAAGGAATACTGTTTCTAAGTTTGGAGCCTGCTCCTCTAACGAACGGATTTCAATGTCATGATTAATGAAGTGCTGAATAATTTTATTTAAATTGTTTAATCCTGCATCCGAGTTTACCTTGATTACGTTCTCTTCAATTTGAACAGCTTTCACACCATTTACCTCTTTTAACTTTTCTACATCTAAATTTTCTATCGACTTTACTTCAATCCAAATGTCTTTCGTATCGGTAATAATCCCTTTTAACTGTTCTTTCGTTCCTTCTGCAATCACTTTACCGTGATCTACAATTGCTATTTTCGTGCAAATCTCTTCTACTTCTTCCATGTAGTGGCTCGTGTAAATAATCGTACTTCCCATTTCATTTAATTTTCGAACAGACTGCAGGATATAGTTTCTTGACTGTGGATCAATCCCAACTGTCGGCTCATCCATAATAATTAACTTCGGTCTATGTGCGATTGCACAAGCGATATTCAGTCTTCGTTTCATCCCGCCAGAAAAATTTTTCGGATAACTTTTATGTTTATCACTAAGCCCCACAAATTGAAGCGCTTCCTCTACTCTCGCTTTTAGTTCAGCCCCTCTTATTCCATACAATCCAGCAAAGAACTTCACATTTTCATAAGCCGTTAACTCTTCATAAATCGCAATATCTTGCGGAACAATACCAATATTCATCTTTGCAAATCGATTATGTTTCTTTATATTTTTTCCTAGTATGCTAATTTCACCTTCATTACTTCTTAACAACCCAGCAATCATATTTATCGTTGTACTTTTACCAGCACCATTTGATCCTAAAAAGCCAAATATCTCTCCTTCTTTAATAGATAAAGACATATTATCTACCGCGATGAAATCACCAAATTTTTTCGTTAAATTTTTAATTTCTAATGTATTCATCATTTCACCCCTATTTCGGTTTCTCTGCTGCTATTATAAACAAAAAAAATGAACCTGCTCAGTGCAGAAGTTCATTCTTTTCACATGAGATTATTCACTTCTTTCATATGAGATGATTCATCCTCGTCCCATTCTCTTATATCGGTAACAGCATTGTTACTGAAAAACCACTGGTCCCATCTACAATAATTTTTCCGTTTACAGATGCTGTTCGCTCCTCCATACCCATAATACCGAGACCTTTTTTTACAAGCACTGCACCTTTTCCATTATCCTTCACTTGCACTTTCACCATCTTGTTAAGTACATGAATATCGATTGAAATGACTGTCGCATCAGCATATTTCATTGCGTTCGTTAGTGCCTCCGTAATATTTTCGCCGATAATCTTCCACTGAATGGGAGAAATCATATCTAAGTTCCCTTTATATACGAATGGAATATTTATATCATGCTTACCGGCAAATTCCTCTATGAATAATTTCATACGATGAATACCAATTTGCTCCGTTGGTGGCTTCATATTTTTTAATGTAATGCGAATACTTTCAATTCCATCTTTCGAAATATGAATTGCATTTTGTAATAACTCCGCAGATTTTTCTTTATCTATTTCCATTAATCTCTTCGCTGCTTCCATTTGAATGAGTGCACCCGTCATCGAGTGACCAATTTTGTCATGAATTTCTTGTGATAACCGATTCCTCTCTTCTAACTTAAATGTGTATTCTGACTGCCTTATGTACTCTTTATTTTCATTTAGGCTTTTCGTCAGCCGCTGCATATCTTTGCGCATCTTATCATTTTGTGATTCCAGCTTTAATACACGCGATATATACCGTTCTGCCATAGTTAATACAAGAAAGGAAAATGCAACAATTAATCCATATGTCATTCGAATACTTTCTTCCGTAAAGATAATAGGAATCATCATAATGATAAAGAGCTGCCATTTCTTCTCTATATAACGAAATATAATTTCATATAAGTTCAATGGTAAAAACAAAATAAAAAACGGGTGGATCTTCCATGTAAATAACATAACTACGCCAATTGACACACTAGTTAATATGTTTTTGTACGTATCTTTTTTAAATATAGAAATCAGAACGTTTACAGAAAGATATAACAGCAAAGTAAGTATAATCCATGGCAAGTTCGCAACATTTAAATAAATGTAACTAAACACAATATATATAAAGACAATTAATTTACTTACAATTAACCAAAATTCCATATCTTTAATCTACTTTCCCTGTTAAATAATAAATCGCGATTTGTGTGCGATGTTCAAGTCCAGTTTTCCCTAAAACAGATGTAATATAATTTGCAATCGTTCCTTCAGATATGAAAAGTTGCTTCGAAATTTCTTTATTCGAAAAACCTTTCGCAATTAATGCGATAATACTAAGCTCCCTTTCTGTAAAAAGACTTTTATCTATTTTACACTCTTCTTCTTTGCTTTCCATTAAATTAGATTTAATTTTATCAAGCACTACATCTTGCATAACAGTTTGACCGTTATATACTCCTTTTATCGCATCACGAATACGCTCCGGATCGTTATTTTTTAATAAATAACCTTTTGCTCCGTTTTTTACTGCATCCAAAATATATTCATCATCATCAAACGTCGTTAAAATTAGCGGTTTCGTTTTTGTCTCTTCACAAATGAACTTTGTTGCCTCTACCCCGTTCATATTTGGCATACGAACATCTAGAAGCGCAATATCAACGTCGTTCTTTTTGCAATATTCCACCGCTTCTTTCCCATCATTTACTGTATCTACCACTTCGAACTCTTCGTATGTATTTAAAATAATTTTCATACCTTCCCTAATAAAAGAATTATCGTCTGCTATTAATATTTTAATTTTCATGTTTGTTAGTATGGACCTTCCCCTACTAACATTCACATCCCTTCTTCACGTAACATTTCCCACTTGCTCATTATATACTTCTGCTTACCATTTTTTCACACCTTTTTTCATATAGCTTCCTTCCTAAAAATATATTATTCTTTTTTTACAACATGTGTAGGGTGACCAATCATTTCTTACGTCTATATAATAGAATGCGTCAAAAAGGAGGGAGAGACCCATTGAGGAAAAACAATTAATTGAAAAAGCACAGCAAGGAAGCGAACATGCTTTTCGTATCCTTGTGCAAACATATCGTCATTATATTTTTCAAGTTATCTTTTCTATTTTAAGACATGAAGAAGATGCGAAAGATGTTACACAAGAAGTATTCGTAAAAATTCACGCCTCTCTCCCTAATTATCAATTTCGCGGACTAAAAACGTGGATGGCTCGTATTGCCACCAATCACGCTATTGATTATAAGAGAAAGAAAGCTAGAGAAAACGATGAACTCTCCTTATGTAAAGAAACTGCGGAAAATATAAAATCCTCTTATAATGTTGAGGCTTTATTATTGACGAAAGAGCAAAAATTACTCATTGCTCAAAAACTGAGAGAACTTCCCGAAAATTACCGTGACGTCGTTCTCGCACATTACTTAGAAGAAAAAAGTTATCATGAAATTGCTTTGCAGGAAAATATTGAAGTGAAAACAGTCGAAATGAAACTGTACCGGGCAAGAAAATGGATTAAAAAACATTGGAAGGAGGAAGAGTTTCTATGATGCATTATTCAAAAGAAGATTGGCGCAATTATACATTAGATTTTATAGAAAGCAATGAACGTGAATCTATGGAAGAACATCTTTATGAATGTGATCATTGTTTAGCACTTTATATGGAAAGTATTGATGAACAACATGAAAACCTTCCAATGATAAATGATGATTCATTTACGAACGAAGTTATGACGCAAATTAATTTTGAAATACTACAGTCTAATGAAAATATAAAAACAAACTCGCTAAAGCGCACGATCATTCACTACATAATTGCAACTGCGGCTACAATTATTTTTATGGTAAGTGGTTTATTCCAGTATATTTTCACAGCGACATCAAATTTCGAGAAATCTTCAAAACATAACGAGTCTTCTATCTCACAAAAAATTGTAAACAAATCGGTAGACACATCAAAAAAGGACGGAGGTTCAAAGCATGAATAAAAATCCCTTTTTAGCACTTGTATTAGGGCTAATTCCCGGGCTTGGACATTTATATTTAAAGAAGTTTGGACGGTTTATTTTATATAGCGGAGGGGCTGTATTTCTATTTATCTTTGCAGCATTTTGTACAATAGCATTAGGATCCCGTGATATTGCTTTTCTTTCTCTATTTTTACTAGTCGTGTTATGGGCGATCAATTTATTAGATTTAGTTATCACTATTATTAATCAATCGAAAAAACAAGCTGCCGGAGAATTTACAGAGTCATCTAAAGAGAGCGAACGATTTTATATCATTCTTCTATCAATCATTCCTGGACTTGGACATTTTCAATTAGGCCTTATGCAACGTGGACTTACATTTTTAGTAGCTTGCACAGGAATAGGAAGTATGATTATTTTCGTTGCGCTCTTAACATCACAAGAAAGTTTCCTTATCTTTCTTATTACATTACCTGTTTTATGGATTTACAATTTCTTCGATGTTGTTCAACAACTACAGAAAAAAGAACGTGGCGAGCAACTAGATGATCGTACTATTTTCGAAGAGTTTGAAGAGCACCGTGAACAAGGAAAGAAAAATAAAACATTCGCTTCTATTTTAGCGATGTTTCCTGGAGCAGGACATATGTATTTAGGCCTACAGCGACGTGGTCTTCAGCTTATGGCAGCCTTTTTACTTTCCATATATTTACTTGACTTATTAAGGCTTTCTGCATTTTTATTTTTAGTACCAATCATTTGGTTCTATAGCTTTTTTGATGCTTTACAGCAAACTACAAAGTATGGAAAAGAACGTGTACATGATGAACCTATCATTGATTATTTTATCAATCATCAAAGATGGATCGGTATTGGGTTAATTGCACTAGGTGGTTATTATTTATTAGATCAAACGGTCCTTCCTATTTTGAATGATTACTTTTCAACTATATTTAACATTCATCTTAGCGAGCTATATTATCGCTATTTCCAAACATCTATCGTTGCACTCCTCTTAATTGGTGGTGGCTTTAAATTGTTACTTGGAAATAAAGAAAACAAAGGTGGTACAAAAGAATGAGAACATGGCGCGTTGGAACATTTTCTATGGGGCTATCTATTATCGCACTAGGTTGCTTCTTACTATTTTCAGTTATGAAAGGCACTCAAGTATTAGATTCTTTAACAGCATGGTGGCCTGTTTTACTTATTATACTTGGTATGGAAATTTTACTATACCTTCTATTTTCTAAGAAGGAACAATCATTTATTAAATATGATATTTTTAGTATTTTCTTTATCGGTGTTTTAGGAAGTGTTGGAATTGCTTTTTATTGTTTATTATCAACTGGATTATTAGATGAAGTTCGTTACGCCTTTAATACAACTAGACAAACGAACACGATTCCAGAAAGTAAACTTGATATTCCTGAATCTATCAATAAAATTGTAGTGGATGCAGGTACAGACAATTATCCTCTAACGATAGACGGCAGGAACTCAAATGAAGTTAGCCTTCTTGGAACATACGAAATGACGACAAAAGGAAATGAAAAACTCAATTTAAAACAAGAAGATTTTCTTTCAGTTCAAACGACTGGGGAAACAATGTATATAACATTAAAGTCATTACCGTTTCATCAAAGAATGTTTGGTCATGAACCACGAGTAAAACCGACGCTTGTACTCCCACAAACGAAACATGTAGAAATTCGTGCTTCTAATCGAGATCTTTCTCTTTATCCAGGTCAATTACAAAACAATTGGTTTGTACAAGAAAGCTCAGGTGTATCTGTTCATTTAATAAAAGAGAGTGACGTATCTCTAACAGCAGTAACAAATCAAAAAGAAGCTATTGGAAATACACCTTGGGAACAAGTAGAAGATTTAACAAAAAAAGAAAACAATTCTTCAGAAGAAAATCCAGAATTAAACGAGCAAGAACATTGGTATAAAAATTCGATTAAAACAGGCAATGGGACGTACAAGTTAAACATCGAGAAAGCTTACAATTTAAATATGAGTGTTATTGAAAAATAAGAAACCTTCCACAATTGTGGAAGGTTTTTCTCATATAATCGCTTTAATTCCTTCTAACACTAATCCAATCATAAATCCGCAAACAGCCCCGTTTACTCGGATCCACTGTAAATCTTTTCCTACATTATTTTCAATCATTTCGATTAATGTTTTATCGTCTAACTTATCAAGGTTTTCTTGTACAAGCTTTCCAATTTTCGAATGATTCTTTTCAACCAGTGTGACAACTTGTTTTTGTAACCAATCTTCTATTTTTTGAACAGTCTGTTCATCTTCTTTTATTTTGTTCATTTGTGTTTGTAAAAATGGAATAACATATTTATCCGTAAATTCTTCATTTTTCACAAAAGTAATTGCCCTTTGTTGCACTTGCTCCAGCATCTCTTTAATTTTGTCAGCAGCATTCCAATTGGCAATCCATTTTTCTTTCCAATTTTCTAACTCCTGTAGTAAAGCTTCATTTTCTTTTACATTTATAATTTCTTGACGAATTTTTGTTAAAATAAGTTGTCTTGTGCTATTATCAGCATCTTGTAAGCTGTTAATATTGCTAATGATAAACTTCTGCAAAATACCGCCAATTTTATCTTCATCTACAATATTCATAAATGATTTCAAAGTAAACTGCAAGAATCCATCTACTTTTATATTTTCCATCGCCTTCATACCTAAGCTTCCGAGCTGGTAACGTGCTTCATCTTGCGCTGTCCAATCTTTCACTTTTACTAATATGTAATCAAGTGTCTTTTCATCATATTCTTGCACAACTAATTGATCAACAAGCACTTGTAAAATGTTACTTGTATTAATTGTATGCAAATATGTTTTCATTTCTTTTTCAATAATAACCGCTAACTTTTCTGTATCTATTGAAACAATTGCTTTCTCCGCAATCGTTACAATTCCTTTCTTCACAGCATCAGACTGCATTTCTCTCTCAGCAATTTGCAGCACCATTTGCGCTAACTGCATTTCTTTTACTTTATTCGTAATACTCTCTTTTGTCAGCCATTCATTTTCTAACGTATTGATGAGTCCTTTCGTTACTCGTTTACGGTTTTTAGGTAACAAAGCTGTATGCGGAATTGGAATTCCCATCGGGTGACGGAATAATGCTGTAACTGCGAACCAATCTGCAAGTCCGCCAACCAATCCGGCTTCAAATCCCCCTTGTATAATCTCTCCAGCTACCGTTCCTTGAAAAGGGATAGAAGCCGCAAAGCCTACTCCCATAACCCCAAGCGAAATACCCGCTATATATTTAGTCTGTAATGACATCGTATACACATCCTCTTATTATGTAAAATAAAGCTTTTTGTTGTATTTATTCCATATTAGTTATCCTTTATATATACTATAAAGAACTATTGTGAAAATAACAAAGATTTTTATGTACATGAAAAAATGAGGCTACAATTAGCCTCATTCTTCTTATTGGTGCCTATTCCGAACCTTTCTTATAATACCCATTCATTACATCTTTCGGAACCATACTACCGCCAGTTCCCCACACAATATGAGTGCCTTTCTGCACCTTCTCTATTAACTGTTGCTTTTGTAAATACGCATCTTCTTTACATACTTTCACTGGACCTATCATACCCGCAAGGGCAGAAGGCTCTAAATAAATATTTTCCGTATCTGCTAGTTCTTTTAATAATCTATATAACTCTTCATCACTTACTGTGTAATTTCCACTCAAAAATGGTTCCATCGTTTTCCCAACAAATCCTGATGGTCTTCCTACTGCAAGTCCGTCTGCATCTGTTACATTATCAATACCGATATCTTGAACGGCAATTTTATCATGAAGTCCTGTCATTAATCCGAGTAGCATACATGGTGAATGTGTCGGCTCTGCAAAGAAGCAATGTACGTTGTCTTTAAACAATAGCTTTAAGCCAAATGCTACTCCGCCAGGTCCGCCCCCTACTCCGCAAGGAAGGTAAACGAATAAAGGATGTTCTTCATCTACTACAATCTTTAACTCTTCTAATTGCTTTTGTAAACGTGATGCTGCTACTGCATATCCTAAAAATAAATCATGCGAGTTTTCATCATCGACAAAATAACAGCTAGGATCAGCATCCGCTTGCCTTCTTCCTTCCTCTACTGCTTTACTATAATCAGCCTCATATTCAATAACGTTTACACCTTTACTTCTTAATAAATCTTTTTTCCATTGTTTCGCGTCTGCTGACATATGAACAGTTACATTAAAACCTAGTTTCGCACTCATAATCCCGATGCTTAGTCCTAAGTTACCTGTCGAACCTACCGCAATAGAATATGTTGCAAAAAACTCTCTACATGTATCACTATCTAAAATGGCATAATCATCTTCTTCTGTTAACATACCATGCTGCAATGCTAATTGTTCAGCATGCTTCAACACTTCATAAATGCCACCTCTAGCTTTAATGGATCCTGATATCGGAAGTTGACTATCACATTTTAAGAATAATTCTCCTAAAATAGGTTGCTCGTAATTTTTCTCTAAAGCTTGTTTCATTGAAGGGATTTTCACTAAGGGTGATTCAATTATGCCGTTCGTCTCTTTCGTTTCAGGAAAAACTTTCGCAATATATGGTGCAAAACGCTTTAATCTCTCTTCCGCATCTTTTACATTCTCTTCATTCAATGGGGAATCTTTTATTGCCGTTTCATACTTTTCCGTGTTCGGATTTACCCAAAACACTTCTTCTGTTGCGATTAATTTATTTAATAGTGGATATTCCTCTTTTAATTTCTCTATTTCCTTCATTTCTCTTCCTCCTCATAACCTTGTAGCTTACGATTCAATAAATTATAATTAAATTAATTTTAATATAGTTTAACATAAATCATTCACTTAAGTTAAGTTTAATTTAATTTATTTAAATATAATTTAATAAACAGTAAGGAGCCTTTAATCATGGAAAATATAGATATTGGGAAAAAAATTGAAAAACAAAGAAAAGAAAAAGGTTTAACGAGTAAAGAACTAGCAAAGTTGGCAGGTATTACACCATCTATGTTAAGTCAAATTGAGCGTGGGTCTGCTAACCCTTCTATTCAAACATTAAAAGTACTCGCTAAAGCTCTTGATGTTCCAACATTTAGCTTTTTACTTGAAGATACAAATACAGACGATTTAATTGTACGTTCTCATAAACGAAAAAAAATGATTATCGATAATTTATCATATGAATTGTTATCACCTGATTTCACAGGAAATTTAGCAACAGCAATTATGACTGTTCCGCCGAATACAGCTTCATCAGAAAATGTACTAGAACATAAAGGTGAGGAATTAGCCTTCGTATTGGATGGAACCATTACATTGCACTTAAACGAAGAAGAATACATATTAGAAACTGGTGATAGTGTAAAAATACCTGCTTATTTAAAGCATAAATGGGTAAATCAATTTGAGAAAAATGCAATTGTCTTATTTTCTGTTACTCCGCCGATTTTTTAATATAGGTAAGAAAAATAAGATGAAATTTTAATCAGTAATCGATTATTGGCTTGCATCAATCGAGCTTCAAAAAAAAAAAAACGGGATAATCCTTACAAAACATGGATTATCCTTCTTATTTAATAAGAAGCGAACTCCTCCTCACATTAATAAAATTCTATTTACAGTAGAGGGTTATTTTGTTATTCATAGAAAACATGTTATATATAATTTTAATTGAGGTGTTATGAAATGAGCATTCATAAAAAAAAGAAGCCCCGTATTCAAGTTAGTTCCTTAATCTCATTAATTGATTCTCCCATTCAAATTTATATAACTGGATTAGAACCTTTACAAGAAGTAACAATAAGAGCTTCTAGGATTGCCGAAGGATTAAATGATATATATTTAGAATCACAAGCCACATTTATTGCAACTAAAGATGGTAATGTAAACATTACAGAACAAGCACCTATTACTGGCTCTTATACAGGGATTGATGGAATGGGATTATTCTGGTCCTTAGACATTATTAAAATAAGTGAACATTACGATTCTACGCGAAATTATAAAAATCCATTGTCACCTCAAAACTTAACTTTATCACTTGAAATTAATGGATCTACTATTGACGAAATAAACATCTCAAGATTATGGAAAGCCAAACAAATCGTCCGGTATCCAATTAGAGAAAATGGATTGGTCGCTACTTTTTTCTACAATGAAAATAAAAAAGCGAATCCAGGAATTATTGTACTCGGTGGTTCAGAAGGTGGATTAAATGAATACCTTGCCGCTTTACTTGCATCACATAATTTTTCAGTACTCACCCTCGCTTATTTCGGAATCGATAATCTACCTAAACAACTTGTAGAAATCCCCCTTGAATACATAAAAACCGCCATTGAATGGATGAAGAACCGCGAAGAAGTCAACAAAAATTGGTTAGGCATACACGGGACCTCTCGAGGAAGTGAACTAGCCCTTTTATCAGCATGCTTTTTCCAAGAAATAAAAGCTGTTACTTCTCTAAACGGTTCAGCTATTGCACTAAGTGGTATCGTCCCCTGGTCTGATGCTACAACATTACCTCCTGCTTGGACATATAAAGGAAAAGCATTACCGTATGCATCTCCAACAAACCCCATCTCCGTCGCACTCGAATGTCGTAAAATGTTTGAAGAACATAGGGGTATGCCCTATCGAAAGTGGTATAACGCTTTAACTTCAGATTCTAAAATTGTAGAGAATGCTACTATACCAGTTGAAAAAATTAATGGAGATGTATTGCTAATTGCTGGTGAAGAAGATGAAGCTGATATTGTAAGATTATCAAAAAAAGCGATTAATAGATTGGATACATTTCATTCTCCTCATTTTTATAAACAGCTCTTATATAAGAGGGCCGGACATTCTATCGGTATCCCTTATTTAAGGATAAATTATGATCAGGGGAGTAAAAAAGATAACGCTTTTGCTAGTATTGATTCTTGGAAAGAAACCATTCATTTTTTTCAGAAAAGCGCACAATCCCAATGATAAAGAGGTATGCGTGTATGAAAATTTCATACATGCATACCTCTTATTTTTTCGGCACGAACATAATCCCTAAACTAATAACAAAAAAGCTCATTATTTGCTGTACCGATAAACCAAATAAAACCGAATTTTGTTCACTGACAAGCGAAAGAATGATATGAGCAAACCCTTCAATCATTAGAAAAACACTTATATTCTTTCCATTTCCGATCCTTTCATTTTTCATCCATAACAAACTTATTATACAAAGAGCAAGGATGATCTCGTATACGAATATAGGATGATATAAAAATTTAGATTCATATATTTTCACACCCCAAGGTAATGTCGTTTGTACACCTATTTTGTGGTGGAATAGAAAATAAAAAATAATACTCATACATAGTCCAATAGGCAATGCATCTAGTAAAATACGAAGCGAAAATTGCCCCTTTTTACTTTTCCAAACAATGTATACACTTGCAATTATGCATCCTACTACAATGTGTTTCATACTTCCTATAGCTAATAATGCTTGCAATGGCGACCTAATGGCCCATACTGGATTTAAAAACGCCGGTGCGATTTTCCATACAAATACGATAATTAGAAAAGCATTTGTTACTGCATCCATCATTTTTTCATATGGTACACTTTCACTCTTCATCTTTCGTTTCATCAACATAAATCCAAATAGACTTCCAATTATAAGAGATACGGGTTGTAACCTCACGATCCACTCCATCAATACAAAATCCCCTCTTAACTCTCAATTAATTTCTTAAACTTCTCTTCTAATTGATCCGGAGGTAGCACGCCTCGTACTTGCTCTACGATAATTCCATCTTTATTAACAAAAAATGTCGTTGGTAAAGAAAATACTTTATAATCTAATCCGGCTACTCCATCCATATCTAGTAAAACAGGAAATTTAAATCCGTGACGATCTGCAAAAGCACTCGCTTCTTGCACTGGATCTCCGATTGTTGCATTTACTGCAAAAATTTCAACATCCTTTTTATATTTGTCATACAAATGAACTAAGTCAGGTGCCTCCATTTCACATGGGCCACACCATGATGCCCAAAAATTAATAAGATACGGTTTTCCTTTTGCATCATTTAACGAATGCAGTTTCCCGTCTAATCCTTTTAATGTTATGTTTGGCGCTTTAAATCCTACTTGTGGTAATACTTCTGTTTTTTGTAACTCCGCTTGTTTTGCTTTTCTTTCTTTTTCTTCTTTTTTTGTATTATAAAAGTTAACTCCGGCCCAAATTAGTGCCCCGGCCAGTATAATCGCAATTAGTTTCTTCACTTTTCTTCCTCCTCATTATTAAAAGCCTGTAAATCCACCAAATAGACGAATAAAGAATGCTGTGATCTTCGTCATTTGATTTGTGTACAATAAAATCCCTGTTATAATCATCATTCCACCGCCAATTTTCATCATGACATTGGCATATGTAACGATCCATTTTACCTTCCCAATAAAGAATGCCATCACGAAAAATGGAACCGCAAATCCAAGAGTATACGCGGTAATATAAAGAAGTGCCCCTTCAGGATTCGTTGCACCAAGCATGAGTACAGCTGAAAATATCGGTCCAACACACGGCGTCCAACCAGCTGCATATGTCATACCGACTATAATCGAGCGAATATATCCAGTCGATTTACTTCTATACTGCACCTTTTTCTCTGCCATAAGCCACTTAGGCTGAAACAAGCCCGTCATAAATAGCCCCATTAAAATAATAAAAATCCCACCAATTTGTTGAATCAATTTTTGGTTAGATGAAAATGTTATTCCAATCCAGCTTACTGATAAACCTAGCGCGTAAAATATAACCGAAAATCCGATCATAAAAAATACGGTATGTATAATCGCTGATTTTTGCATCATTCCACGATTTTCTTTTAAATCTTGAATAGACACACCTGTAATATAAGATAAATAAGATGGATATAGCGGTAAAGAGCATGGTGATATAAATGACAATACTCCTGCCCCGGCCACAAGCCAAATTGTTAAATCTGCTGCATTCATTTTATTCCCCCTAAAGCACTACGATAAGTAGTGTTAATTCTTAAAAAAAAAGAGGCTATATGCACTCTCCGACAATCAGTACAACCGACATACAGAATAAACCTAATGTTACATATACCGAATTCGTATGTAACGGAATAGTAAGCTTAACAACTTTTTCATTTACCACTTGCTCGATTCGTAAATTTATTGCTGTTTTTGCAAATGAAGCTGTAACACATCGATTCTCCATTGTCTTTATTTTAATTAATTTTAATAATGCGCTGCCTAATTCGAATTTAGATTTCATTTTTCGCATCGCATACTTATCTGCTGCTAGCTCTTGATACACATGATAGCGCTGCAATAGCCCTTTTAATATCGGGATGTACACCATTCCTTCTGCTAATAACGTAAAACAAAATAATTTTAACGGATCTCGATTGTTTTGATGATATTCTTCATGAAAAATAATCGCATCCATTTCTTCCTCTGAAAATGTTTGAAGCATCCCTTCTGACATGACAACTTTCGGACGAAATAACCCAATTGTAAATGCTGCAATTTCCGTGGTCGGCAGTATATATATTTGTTTTCCTTTTCGAATGAAAGGGATAAGTACTTTGTGTAATTTTTTACTATAGAAACATTGTCGCCACATTCTTTTACACACGATGAACACAGTAAGTAGTAGAAATCCAGCGATTATAATACGAATGAGCGATAATTCTTTCATATGTTTTTCTAACTGAAACAAGCAAAAATTCGAAAGAAAGAACATCTTATTTTGAAAAAGAAATGGATATGTAACGTAATACACTAACATGCAAAAAAAGAGAGTACTAACAATGACTGCTAACAATACGATTTTACGCATTTGCCATTTCATTTCATTAATCCTCTTTTTTTAACTGACTTAATTTGTCTTCTAACTTTTTTATTAAAGTCGGATCAACCTGCTCTAACTCATCTAGCATATGATTTACAACCAAATCTCCAAATTCCCCCATCAATTCCTGTGTCATTTTCTTCGTTTGATTGGATAAGAATTCTTCTTTTGTTTGTACAGCACGATATATGCCACTTCTTTTCACAGTCTGCTTTTCTAAGTGTAATTTCTCTACTAACCTGTTCATAACTGTCATAACAGTATTAAAATTCACAGGTGATTCTTCACTTAATTTTTGCTGCACTTCTTTAATCGTAATACCCTCGCTAGACCAAACAATCTCCATAATTTTCGCTTCAAGCGGTCCAAAGAAATGATTTAACCCTTGCTCATTTAATTTATAGTTTTGAGTAAACATAGTATAGCTCCTTTCACACTACAAATTGTAGTATAAATTAAATAAAAGGTCAAACACGAATGAGATACACTAAAATTCACTACCTATAAATACGTACGCCATTCCATTCATTATAATCCTAGCTTCTCTCCAAATGTTTCAAAGAGATACTGCTCTAATATTTGTACACTAAACTTCTCATTACGCCCAAGTGCAAATAATTCCCGATCTTTCGCTACGATAGTATCTAATGGAATAACGACATTATCCACTATTTTTGTAATTTCAATGATGTTACTTTTTACATTTACCTCTGTTTTAAATTCAATGTTTTCTAATACGATATGCGAGCGTCTTCCTGATGCCAAAAAAGTAAAGTTAGGATTTTTATAAATGCCAATTTCACTCTCTAATGGGTATAAATACTGAAAAATGATATCTCTATGTCCATCTTTTATTATTTTTTCATCCTTCTCATCATCTAAGTATTCTCTCACCTTCGTTGTAAATTCAAATCGAAAATCCACTTTTTTCACGCTCCCTCTTTGTATTTTTATATTAAATAAATATATTGAAATAATTTTACCATATTGTAATACAACTTCCTATTAAAAGTAAAAACTCATTTGTAAAATCTCTATTATTTCCGACTCTTTTTTTAAGTATAAGCACTCATTCAATATGAATTCATGCTTCGTTATATCTATTTAAACATATTCTTTCCATATTTTGAAACAATAGTATGAAGTATTATATATCAATAAAATGTTTCCAATTTATTCTTCTATATAGCTATCATCACCTTTACTATTCCAATATATTTAAACCGTATTTTCTACTTATTCATTACGTAAGAGAAGGAATGTAACTCTCTTCTATCGAATTTTTATATAACAAAAATGATTAGGTGGTGCTTTACTATGAAATTAGCTGTCATTGGTGGCGGTGATTTACAAGATTCAAATCATTTGCCTATTAATGAACGCCTTATAGAATTAACAAATAAACAGTACCCAAAAGTATTATTCATTCCAACAGCTAGTCACGATGATGAAAGCTATATAAAATTATTTTTAGACACATTCGAAAAACAATTACACTGCGATGTACAAATTTTACGTACTATAGCCGATACACCTTCTAAATATGAAATAGACGAAATGATTCAATCCGCTGATCTCATTTACCTCGGTGGTGGAAACTATATTCACATGCTTACACAATGGAAAGAACATGAACTAGATGAAAAATTATTATTTGCTTTGCAGCAAGGAACGCTCATTGCAGGGAATAGTGCTGGTGCTATGTGCTGGTTCACATCTAGTATCCGCTCAGATTATGAAGGTTCTGGTTATATAGAGAGCAATGGCTGGGGGATTGTGAACAAAAGATTTTGTCCACATTATAATCAATTAAATAGAATGAACGCCTTCCATTCCTTTTTACAAAATCATCAAGGTAATATAGAAGGAATTGCACTAGAGGATAATTGCGCTTTATATATTACAGAAGAATCTTTTGAAATTATCGGTGAACCTGAAAAAGCGTGGGAGTTTTATATGAGTGATAAAAAACTCATTAGACAACATTTTGATATAACTTTAAAAAGCTATTTATAAACATACACTTACAAAAAATGTCCCTAAGTATAATAACTTAGGGACATTTGCATTATTTAACTCACTAATCGTGTAATTCGTTTCTTCTGCCATGAAAGCTTATAATATGCATACTGTAATAGTAAACTGACAATAAATGCTGCTGGGTACCCAATCCATATTCCTTCTATTCCAAGACTTGTATGGTAAGAAAGATAATATGCTACAGGTACTTCAACAAGCCAAATTGATACAACGCCGATAACAGTTGGCCATAATACTGTACCACTCGCTCGCATTGTCGCACTAATAATTTGCGCATGCCCGAAAATTAAATAACTCCATAACGTAATCATAACTAGACTATGAGCAATGTCAATTGTAGTTTGA
The DNA here is from genome assembly GCF_040459695.1 of Bacillus cereus group sp. RP37. NCBI lineage: Bacteria > Bacillati > Bacillota > Bacilli > Caryophanales > Bacillaceae > Bacillus > Bacillus cereus group sp. RP37. Next base: position 3,708,918 of record NZ_JARVHP010000001.1, read on the forward strand.
CTCGTCAAAAATAGCGATAGAATGTCTCTTGAGAACAAGTAAATAAGAGATATTAATACACCACCGATGACATAGTTCATGATAATTCCGGCCTTCACAACTTTCTGCAATCGATCAAATTGATTCGCACCAATTGATTGCGCCGCAAAAATGGAGACAGTAATACCAAGACTAACTGCTGGCATTTGTACATAACTTGCAACTTGGTTCACAACTCCATATGCCGCTGTTGCATCCGAACCGTAACGATTTACAAACGCGATTACCGCAATTTCAGATAATGAAACTAATATCATATTAATACTCGCCGGAATACCAAGCCTTAGCAATAGCTTTAATAACTCCCCATCCATCCGAAGGTATTTTCTAACCGTGCCATCCAATTGTAATGGGTGATTTTTCTTCTTTAAATACACTAACATGACAATGAACGTAATCACTGTAGATATAACAGAAGCATAGGCTGCTCCATACACATCTAATTTCGGAGCTCCTAGCCATCCAAAAATAAGAATCGGTAATAAGATCATATTTAGCGCTGTACTTACAATTAAAAAGTAAAATGGTGTTTTAGAATCTCCTGTACCTCTCATAAATGTTGTGTATGCGAAGTATAAAAATAATACTGGCATCGATATAAATAAAATACGTGCATAGTGTACACTTATTTCAATAATATTTTCTGGCGTTCCCATAAGGCGCATAATATCCATCGCAAAAATACTACCTATTATCGCCAACACAACTCCAATAATAAAGGTAAATGTCAGTGTCGTACCAACGATAGCTTTTAAACGATCTTCGTTTTTAGCACCAAACGCCTGACCAATTAATATAGAACTTCCTGAACCGATACCAATTACGAATGAAACGAGTAGGAAAAATAGTGGAAAGAATGCTGATATGGCCGCTAAATCATTTACACCAAGCCATCTTCCTACTACTACCATACCAAATAATTGTCCAACCGATTGTAATACATTACTTAATAGTAACGGTACTAAAAACATCGACATCGATTTCCATATCGGTTTACTCTTACTTTCTAACTTATGTGACTCCGCACCTTCTTTATTATTATCTGTAGGTGGTTTCAAATTTCATTTCTCCTTTTATTAAAAATCTATTTTTTCAATTTCCATCTCTTTGTATAGTTGTTATAATGATATACTTCTATTCATTTTCTTTTTCGTATTATTATAACTTCACCCAATATTGGCTTCCATCAGCTGTTCTATCTAAAAAACCATATTCGATTAAATATCTTCTTAAAGTCACAAAATCCGGATATACGCTTTCTATGATAGTATTTACTTCTTTTTCAGTATACTTTTTATTACTATCAAACTTCGTCACTAAATGGCGTAATATAATTAATTTACGCTTTTGCTTTTTCGGGAATTTAGAAAGCGGTCCATCTAATCCTTCTGTAAAATGAGCTTTTAATACTTCATCATTTTCTTCTTGCGTAATATTGTAACGATCATCCACCATCGTTGCTGTTCTATGAATGGGTACAAATTTCGTTTGTACTTTTGATTTTTCTTCTGACAGTTCCATTAATGCTAAAAATACTTTCGCCTGTTTCATTTTCTCTCGAAGTGTAAATCGATGATTTCGGATGGTTGAAGTACTTCCGCCATCCATCTCTTTTACAATCTCTTTATCATTCAGCCCCATATGGAAAAACTGAACCATTTTCTTTTGCAAATCAGTTAAACCCGTATACTTCTTATCAAGGTTTAATAAATAATCAAACATAGACGTATGTTCATTTTGCACATGCACTTGTACAAACTTCTCTGCTTCATACAAAACTTGATTATCTTGATAAATAACACCCTTAATAAACGCTTCTCCACAAGCTAAACAAATATATTCCTCTGCTTCCTCATCAAACACATACCCTTTTTTCAATTCCTCTACCGACGCATCCCAAAACTTCTCTGAAATATCACTCATACTAAACACTCCTTTAAAATGTTTATCTAAAAACAAACAAATTTCAATATCGTTTATTATCACTTCATCATCTTAACACAATCAAAATAAACATTTCAATGTTTCGTTTACCCATTTTACAAACTTTTATAAAAACGTCTATTAGATATTCTTTAAAAAGGACATAAAGCAACGAAAAGCGAATGTATTTAATAAATGAATTACGATAGGATGTGAAACAAAACATGACTATTCTACAAGACCCGTGGTTTACTGTTAAACAGATCGCCCAAAATACATATGCGATTAGTGAATATGGACATTGGGAGAAAGTACATTCCTTCTTACTTGTAGGCGATACTACCGCACTCCTTATCGATACTGGACTAGGTATCGATAATCTGAAGCGTATAACTGACCAACTAACAAACTTACCAATTACTGTCGTCACAACACATGTCCATTGGGATCATATCGGTAGTCACGCACAATTCGAAGAAATCTATGTACATGCTTTAGAGGAGGATTGGCTCATTAACGGTATAAAAGGACTTCCTATTACTCAAATTAGGCATGACCTCGCACGTGATATTACTTTACCTACACCTAAAACATTTCAACCTGAAACATTCAAACCCTTTCAAGGGACACCAACAAAATTACTACAAGATGGAGACATGATTGATATCGGAAATAGGAAGATTCAGATTATACATACCCCAGGTCACTCACCGGGGCATATTTGCCTATACGATTATGAAACTGCGTTTTTATTTACAGGAGATTTACTTTATGAGGGCACGATTTTTGCGTTTTATCCATCGACAAATCCTATAGATTTAGTTCAGTCTCTAAATAAAATTACAAACATTTCTCCTATTAAACAGATTTTTGGTTCACATCATACCCTCGGCCTTTCACCTGTTATATTGAACGAGGTGAAATATGCTATTCAATATTTAAATGATAAAGAGCTGATTAAACATGGGACTGGTATTCATACATTCCAAAACTTCAGCCTTCAATTTTAACTACAAAAAAGGTGTTTCCGTATAAGAAAACACCTTTTACCTTCTATATATTCTATGTATAACCTCTACTAACACTTTACTTGTCTGTACAAATATATGCTTTCGGTTTCCATCCTCAACGAATTTATGAGCACAACTACCCATAATCATTATACAACTAATTATGACTAGCGCTACCTTTCTATTTTTGTAAGTCACTTCAGCCACTCCACTATTACCAAACTCCATTTAAATTTATCCCATCAAGAAATTTTACACGAATAATAAGCCGAAAGAATATGCAATTCTGCATATTCACACGTTTTATTACGATGTTATGATTTAATTTAGTTTAGTTACAGTACACGTATACCGAGGTGACTAACTTGAAATTTAAAGCGAAAAAGAATCCATTTCACGTAATTTTTATTACTTTATTTATAATTATTTTTTTCATTTCACTATTCTTCAAAAATGAAAATTCTATTTTTTTCACTTTCATGATGCTGCTAAATGTCGTGAATCTTTCTTCATTCTATTTTTCTCATTACAATATAACTGCATCATCTCTTATTGTAAAACACGGTTTCATATTTCATACTGAAATTCCATTTGAAGAAATTCGTCACATTAAATACTCTGGTAAAAAACTTCATTCAAAACAATGGACTAGACAGCAATTGGAAATCCATTACAATCTATTTGACTCCGTAACAGTTTTTGTACCCCAAGAAGAAGATACTTTTATTTCACTCTTAAAAGAAAAATGTCCACATATGAAAGTATTGAATACGCCTGCTAACAAATAATATATTTTGGCACTTGCAGTAGTACAAATGTAGGACATAAAATAAATATCAAAAAAGCCAAGATTCTGAACAAAGAATCTTGGCTTTTTTTATTACTCTTTCGGGGCAATCATTTTTTTCGGATCGACAATTTCATCAAATTGTTCTTCTGTTAGTAATCCAGATTGCAACGCTGCCTCTTTTAAAGTTAACCCATCTTTATGAGCATGCTTCGCAATTTTCGCTGCATTTTCATATCCAATATGCGGGTTTAATGCTGTAACAAGCATTAATGATCGATTCACATTCTCTTTAATTACCTCTTCATCTGCTTCAATACCCACTGCACAATTATCATTAAATGAAACAATTGCATCTGCTAATAAGTGAGCGGATTGTAAGAAGTTATATGCAATAACAGGTTTAAATACGTTTAACTCAAAATTACCTTGGCTCGCAGCAAATCCAATTGTTGCGTCATTTCCCATCACTTGCGCTACAACCATTGTTAATGCTTCACTTTGCGTTGGATTTACTTTACCTGGCATAATAGAGCTTCCTGGCTCATTTGCCGGAATAATAATTTCTCCTAGACCACTACGTGGACCACTTGCCAGCCAGCGTACATCGTTAGCGATCTTCATTAAATCAGCAGCTAATGCTTTTAATGCACCATGCGTATATACAACTTCATCATGGCTCGTTAATGCATGGAACTTATTTGGTGCAGAAATAAATTGTTTACCTGTAAATTGGCTAATTTCCTCTGATACCATCTCACCAAATTTAGGATGAGCATTAATACCTGTCCCAACCGCAGTACCACCAATTGCTAACTCTTTCATATATGTATTGCTCTCTGCAATCATACGCTCTGTTTTTTCAAGCATACGGTGCCATCCGCTAATTTCTTGCCCTAATGTTAACGGCGTTGCATCTTGTAAGTGTGTTCGACCGATTTTTATAATATGTTTAAATGCAGTTACTTTTTCTGCTAACGTTTCTTTTAATTTCGTAATTGCTGGTAATACGTGATTTTCTACTGCGATTACACATGCTACATGAAGCGCTGTTGGAAATGTATCATTTGAACTTTGAGACATGTTCACATCATCGTTCGGATGAATATGTACGTCAGATCCCTTCTCTTTCAAAATTTGATTCCCTCGATTTGCAATTACTTCATTCACATTCATGTTTGACTGTGTACCACTACCCGTTTGCCATACAACAAGCGGAAAATGTTCATTCCATTTCCCTGCAATCACTTCGTCAGCTGCTTCCACAATTGCTTCTGCTTTCTCTTCTGATAGCTTTCCTAATTTTTGATTGCTAAGTGCGGCACTCTTTTTTAAAATCGCAAATGCTTTTACAATTTCAAGCGGCATTTGCTCAGTTCCAATCGGGAAGTTTTCTTTACTACGTTGTGTTTGTGCTGCCCATAATTTATCAGCTGGAACTTGTATTTCTCCTAATGTATCTCTTTCAATTCTGTACTCCATTTTTTCATCCCCTTGAAAATAAAATACCTACATTTCTCATTTTAACAGACTTTCATCCAAATGATAAGAATTCTCACTCGTATATATAAAAAAAATACCTTCTGCCATCGCAGAAGGTATTTTTTTATGATGCTTCCTTTCCTTTTTCAGCATCATCTACATACCAAATGAATTTGCCTGTATATCCGTAAATAACTGCCAAAATTAATGAAACAAAGCTTAACCACATAAACGGAACGTATGAGAATGTTGCTACACCTAAAATACCAGCCATAAAAATACCATTATCTGACCACGGAACCATACCAGAAGTTAACGTTCCACCTACCTCTGAGTTACGTGCTAATACACGGCGGTCTATTTTTAATTTATCATAGCTATCTTCCATAATTTTTGGTGTTAAAATCAGTGATACGTACATCGCACAACCAAATATATTAGCTAAGAATGCCACGATTAATGTAGACAATGTTACATTACCTGCAGAATTTAATTTCTTCTCAAATTTTGATACAATTACTTTTAAAACACCTAGTTTTTCAAGTAATCCACCAAATCCTAAACCGAAAATAATAACGGCTACTGAGCCAAGCATACCGTTAATTCCACCACGGTTTAATAACTTGTCAACAAACTCAACACCAGATTGAATTGAGAATCCGTTATACGCTGTTCCAATCGCCTCTCCAAAGTTCATTCCTTGGAAAAGAGTTGCCCAAATTGCACCAATTAAAGCTCCCATTGCAATTGTTGGCATAGACGGTTTCTTCATCGCTAATAAAGCAATAACAATGACCGCCGGAACAAGCATCCATATTTTAATATCAAATTCCTTTAATAAAGCTTCTTTTAAAAACTCTACTCGATTCAAGTCTACATTATCGCCGCCATACATCCAACCAGCTACAGTAAACATAATGCTAGTAATAATATAAGCCGGAACATCTAATACGAGCATAGCTCGAACGTGAGCAATAACATCTACTTTTGCCATAGAAGCTGCAAGAACTGTACTGTCAGAAAGTGGCGATAATTTGTCGCCGAAATAAGCTCCTGAAAGAACTGCACCAGCAACAAGCGGAAGTGGTAAGCCAAGTCCTTCACCAATCGCCATCATAGCAATACCTGCCGTTCCAACTGTTCCCCATGATGTTCCTGTCGCGATAGAAGTTATAGAACAAATAATTAATGTTGCTAATAGGAATATGCTAGGGTGAATAAACTCTAATCCATAATAGATTAATGTTGGTACTACGCCACCAGCAATCCACGTTCCAATTAAAGCACCTACTGCCACTAAAATCAGTATTGCTTCTAATCCGTTAGAAATCCCTTTCGTAATTGCATCTTGCAATTCTTGATAACGAAATCCTAATCTTAATCCAAGCGCAATTACTAAAAACCATGAAATAAATAGCGCTAATTGAATTGGGAGATCAAAAATCGTTTGGAAGGAAAAGACAACAGCAAGAAATAGTAATAAAAGAACTATGATTTCTAGCATCGATGGTAATCTTACACTTTTCATTTTTTTCTCTCCTTACAAGTCGATAACATGACGTATGTCGTCTTACATGTATGTAATATACAATTAGCGAAGACAAAACAAAATTTTCATATTATTTCGATTTATTTTTCCAGTATAATATATGGACACCTTTTCTATTGTAAAAGTAGATGCTACTTTTCGCAATGGAAAATATAAAAAATGTTACATTTTTTATATATAACAATCAAAGAGTAACTTTTTTAATATTTGCCACCATAAAACTTTTTACTATTATCCTCACCTTTTTAAGGAATATCATTATTCTCCACATAAAAAAGCACACATCATTCAAATGATGCATGCTCTACTTTTATTTATACATATCTTGTATTTCTTCTTTATTTTTAAGTATTTCCACAAACTTATCGCTACAACCTTTCGGAAATAACACTCCGAGCCCATATGAATGCTCAAACTGAAAATGAGGATACTTCGCTTTGACCTCATCCCAAAATTTATACACACCGAAGTTCCGATTTTTCACCTCAATATCGTGAAATAACACGATACCGTTATTCGCAAGTTTCGGTAACCATGTTTTATAGTCATGAGAAACTGCTTCATACGTATGATAGCCATCAATATGCAACAAATTTATTGTTCCATCTTGAAACTGATCCACAGCCTCGTCAAAAGTAGACCGAATTAAATTACCTATATGAGGGTAACTCATGTCCGTGTATTTACTCACTATTTGAAAAACACCTTCTCCATATGGACCTGTATGCTCATCTCCTGCCCAAGTATCTACAGCAAAACATTTTGTAGATAATCCTCCATCTTTTACCCCTTGGCAAAAACTGAAAAAAGAAGCTCCTAAATGGGTACCTAACTCAACTAATATTTCTGGCTTTTCAAATCTTACTAAATCATAAGCAAAGTTTAAATGTCCCACCCACGCAGAATTCATACGAATATATGGACTATATTGATCAAATTCAAATGTTGGTTTATGAGTAACCCAGCTCATCACATGTCTCCTTCTACACATATTTTTAACAAACCAAATTACTCTTATCTTTATTTTTTTATCCGCTTGATTATGATTTAATTTTATAATTTTATCTCGCTTTATTTAACCTATTTACTTGTATCGTAAACATAACTGGAACTACTCAACTTCCCACCTTATAACACAGAAATTTCAGTTTATTTTTTATTCATTTCGTGATATATTGCATACTGTATCCAAAACTTATTTTTAGAGAAGGAGAATTAAAACTATATGAATCCAAATCGTTTAAAAGGAATCATTATGGTTGTAATCGGTGCTTGTTTATGGGGCTTGTCCGGAACAGCAGCACAACAACTTTTTCAATATGAAAATGTTTCAACCGAATGGTTAGTTACAATCCGATTGCTTATATCGGGCGTTATCTTGCTCATTATTTCATCATTCGGAACGAACAAAAAAGAAATATTCGGTATATGGAAACAAAAATCTGATGCTACTAAAATGATATTGTTTGGCCTATTCGGTATGCTTGCTGTTCAGTACACGTATTTTGCTTCTATTAAAGAAGGAAATGCCGCCGTCGCAACATTATTACAATATTTAGCTCCTATATTTATTACTGTATACTTACTTTTCAAATGGAACGTTCGTCCATCAAAAATTGATTTCATTTCCATTACCCTTTCATTAGTAGGCACTTTTCTCTTACTAACAAACGGGTCCATTCATAACTTAGCTGTTTCTACACCAGCTATTATTTGGGGTATTTTATCTGGATTATCTCTTGCTTTTTATAGTTTATATTCAAAGGGATTACTAGAAAGATGGTCTTCCTCTGTTATCGTTGGATGGGGCATGATTATTGGGGGTATTGGTGTAACGCTTCTACACTTTATTTCTACGAAAGAATTCATTTTATTATCGACTATGAAGTATATAAAACTAAGTACCCTACCGCTCATCACATTTGTCGTCATTTTTGGGACACTTATTGCATTTTATTTATACTTAGACAGCATACGATACCTGACTCCGAAAGAAACGACATTATTCGGTTGTACAGAACCACTCGCAGCTATTATTTCTTCTGTACTTATATTACACGTACCATTTCAATCTTTTCAGTTATTAGGGGCTTTTTGTGTCATTGTAATGGTGCTCATCTTAAGCCAAAAACCGGATAAAGGGAAACCAGAATTAAAGCTTGTTCATGAGAAAAAAAAGAATATACAATGAAAGGATTGAATTCACTATGCCTGTCCCTCAAAATTATAAAAAACCAGGAAGAGTTTCGGCAAAATCACTCGTTTTAAATCAACTACAAGATTGGATTATTGAAGGTGTACTGCAGCCTGATGAAAAAATTAATGATGGGGAGTTAGCTGAAGCACTAGGAGTAAGCAGAACACCTGTAAGAGAAGCACTTCAAATATTAGAGCTTTCTGGATTAGTGGAAATGGTACCTGGACAAAAAACAAAAATTGCTCCTATTAAGTTAGACGACGTATCTATTATTTATGAAACAATGGCTGGCCTTCACTCTATTATAGGAAAGCAAGCACTTCAAAATATTACAGACTCTGATATGAAACTACTTTTTGAAATAAATGATGATTTCCAGCGCTCTATAGAGAAAAAAAACGCAAAACAAGCTTTAGAATTAGATATACAATTTCACAATACAATTTCTTCTATTGCTAAAAACCAATATATTGAACCCTTTCTAGAAAATATGCAACTTCATGTTTTACGCCTTGAATATTTGTTTTTCCAAAACTTTGTTCCAGCAAGTCAATCTATTGAAGAACATCACTCTATCATTCAAGCATTGCAGAAGCAGGACGAAAAACAATTGGAACAAATGATGTCTCAAAACTGGCTCCGTCCAATGAAAGAAATACAAAAAATAATTTCTACGAAATAATAAGAGAGCTGGTTACACAAAATCGTAACCAGCTCTCCTTTTACTAATCTATATAGTTATGCCTGAATATCTGCATAATTTTCCATATCTTCGTACTCTTCTTCCAATTCCTCTAAAGACAGCTCGTATAATTGTCGGTCACGAATTTTAAACACACCTGCCCCAATTAACTCATCAATTAAATGCCTCTTACGATTTTCAACAGCAAAACGGAGTTGACTACTCATCTTTTAAAAAACTCCTTTCTACAATCATTGAAAATGATAATCTTTATCAATTACCACTTTTGATTATAAAAGATGACTCTTTATAAGTAAAGTAATTTCATGAAATATTTACCTTACAAAGTATTTGTGGCCACATTATATATATGTATGCTCCGCGAAAAATGTTATGACACTTTTTCTTATCCTTTTTCTTTCATACTTTGCAAGTTGTCTCAATATGATGAAATTCACCATCTATTTCTACTTGAATGGTGACATGTTCTACATGAAACTTCTCCTTTAATACATCCGTAGCCTCTATTAATACATTTTGCGTTTCATTACCTTTAATAATTAAGTGGCAAGTTAATACTTGAAAATCCGATGTGACAGACCATATGTGCAAATCATGAACTTCTTTTACAACCGGAATATTTAATAATGTACTTTTTACCTCTTCAACATTTATGTGCTGTGGTGCACCTTCCATTAATATATGAACCGTATCACGTGTTACACGCCATCCACTAATAATGACTAAAATAGACACAAGAATACTAGCAATCGCATCTGCAGCAGTCCATCCGAAAAATTTAATAAGTAACGCAGCAATTATCGCTCCAACTGATCCTAATAGATCACCTAGTACGTGTAAGAAAGCACTTCTTAAATTCAAATTCCCCTTCACATCTCCGCCTCTCATTAATATCCAAGCTGATAAAATATTAATAAGTAGACCAAGTACAGCAATAATGAGCATCCCATTACTAGCAATCTCCACTGGTTCTTTAAAACGGCGAATTGCTTCAATAAAAATGTATACTGAAATGACAATAAGAACGACACCGTTACATAATGCCGCTAACATTTCGACTCGCTTATACCCGTATGTTTTCGCAGTTGTTGCTGTTTTTTCTCCAAGCTTAAACGCAAGTAAACTTAAAGCTAAAGATACCGCATCACTTAACATATGCCCCGCGTCAGATAGTAGTGCTAAGCTATTTGTTACAAATCCTCCAATTACTTCAGCAATCATAAAACTTGTCGTTAGTACGAAAGCAATTAGTAACGCCTTTTTATTGTTAGAATGACCGTGATCGTGTGAATGTCCCATACAAACGCTCCTTTAAGTGCAATATCTGTATGTTAGTATGAAACAAACTCCCCATCTTTATCCTAATTCCTCTGTATACACACTTCGCTGCTTTTCAAACAAGTCCTTTTTCTCAAATAAAAACAAGACTACTTCTTTTTTATTTTCATATTGTTTACTAAAGAAAGAATTTTTAAGGAGGTTACGAAATGAAACGTTTATTTCTCTGTATGGAGCGTGAACTTGTTGTAGTGAAAGAACAATATGGTAACTATGAAACAGCGTATCACTTACAAAATATGCAACCTACCTGTATCGCTGTTGATCCATTTCAAAAGAATCGTGTATATTGCGGAACATTTGGACGAGGTCTCTGGTTAAGTGACGATAGCGGAGATTCATGGAGACCAATTGGAGATTCTTATCGTTACTTTGATTTTCCAAAAGAAGATGGTATTTTACATTCTTCGATCACTTCCATTACGATAAGCCCTAATGAACAAGTTAACGGCTATGGCGTCGTTTATGTCGGCACAGAACCGAGCGCTTTATTCCGCTCAGAAAATGGTGGTGAAACGTGGACGGAACTGAAAAATATGAAATCATTATTATCTTCTTATACGTGGGCTTTCCCGCCTAGACCTTTTACTCATCACGTACGCTGGATTACAGTGGATCCACAGAATCCGAATACAATCCATGTTTCAATTGAAGCTGGTGCTGTTATTCAAAGTAACGATAAAGGGCATACATGGATTGATAAAAAATTCGGTGCTCCTATCGATGCTCATCAATTACTTATGCACCCTGAAGCCCCAAATCGCCTTTATGCATCATGTGGTGACGGATTTATGGGCGGACCTGATCGCGCATACCTTGAAAGTTATAACAGTGGAAACAGCTGGATCTCATGCAGTGAAGGACTTGAACATCATTATTTATACAGCTTGGCTATCGATCCGGCTGATTGCGATACAATTCTCGTTTCTGCCGCACCGAGTGCTGATCTCGCTCATCACCGTATACCTTATGAATCTTTTATTTATCGTAAAACGAAAGATACTCCGTTCCAGCAAGTACAGCAAGGACTACCATCAGCAATCGGTACAGTTATTTCGATGTTTGCGACAAACGAAGCAGAACCACATACATTTTACACTTTAAATAACAATGGCGTGTTTCAATCCACTACTAGCGGCGAATCGTGGGAACAACTAAACATTCCGTGGAAAGATGAGTATAAAACGCAGCATCCGCATGCATTGCTCGTAACTAATTCTTAACGAAAAAAGACTGCCTAATGGTTTTAGGCAGTCTCTCTTCTATTTCTTTAAATCAATGACAATATCATCTAACACTATATCTTTACTCTTCGCTTCTTTTTTCGGCACTTCAATTTTCTTCTCTTTTCCATTCACATACTCCACTCCACCATGATTTTCAGGTGTATGAACTCGTAAGTGTACGTGAGGTGTAACGATAAGCTTTGTTGCATTTTCGTTCAACTTTTGGAATGTAGCACTCCAACTACTTTTATGTGGCTCTGCTACTGTACTAGTTCCTCCATTTCCTTCACCTGCATATTTATTTCCTAAATCATCTTTTATTTCTAATTCCACATCAGCGCTATCCCATATACTTCGTAACGTCTTAGATTCTTCCTGATTGAAAAAAACGATAAATGACATCGGGGTTACTTCCATTTTGTCTATATTTACTTTTATTAATTCATTTTCAGAAACCCTATTAACCTTTACTTCCTTACTATCCATTGCTTTTAAACTAAGCGCGAAATTCCAGTTCCCCTTTATTGCATTACCTTCATAATCCAACTCAATTGCCTCTATATCCCACCAAACATTTGCAACATCTAACCTTTCACTACCATGACCACTCATCGTAGTCATACCTACATATTTTCCCTCTCCAACTTTTGTAACGTTCGAACTACCTCCTCCGCCATTAAAGCCCATAACTTGCGGACTTCCAAATGGGAACGGTTTCTCTCCTAAGTCTTTATCACTCTCGATAGAATATGTGAGTGTGATTGTTCTACCATCGAACACAGCATCATTAATTGTAACCTTAACCCCATTACTCTCTCTCGTCATATTCAATTCAGTCGAAAACTCCTTATAATTTTCATATAACCCTGTTCTACCATTATCTAAAAATCGGAATATATCACCTACAATTGGCAATCCCCCTGCATATGTAGGAAACCCAATACCAAGCGTTGCGACTGATAACCCTACTAAAATAGATGCAGCAGCAACACCTTTTTTCCAACTTTTCATCTTTTTCTTCGTACGTATCGATTGTTTTACATTGCGTTTTACTTTTTCTTTTTCAATTTCAGAAGCCTCAATTTCCTCAAGTTCTTTTTCATCTATATCAATATTATTTAATAGTTCATAAATGTCTTTCATATTGCACTACCTCCAAAACTAATATTCGTAGCATTTTGTTGTAGTTTCTTTTTTCCCCGGTACACACGATTATCTATCGCTGCCCTGGTTAATCCTAATTTCTCCCCGATTTCCTCTGTCTTCATACCAAGGAGATATTTCATAATGAACACTTTTTGATCTAACGGTTCTAATTGATTAATAAGCTTCAATAATTCTTCCCTATCTTCCATAACGATTAATTCGTCTTCCGCTGATTTTTCCGTACTGATATGAAACTCATCTGAAATAATTTCTACTTTTTTAGTCGCTTTCCGGTAATAATCAATCGCCTTAAATTTTGCGATCGCTGCAATCCATTTTTTAAAATCATTCGGCTCTCCATGAAACTTATTTGCGTTAATCCAAATGGAAAGAAATATATCGTTTACACATTCCTCTATGAGTCCATCATTTTGAACTGGAAGAAGAACTTTGTGCGTAATCCCCTTTATGAGTGGTAAGTATGTATCGATAACAAATTCTAGCGCATCTTCTTTTTGCCGCTGTAATCTTTTTATAAAATTTTTCTCATTCGATTTCATGTAGCGATTCCCCTTATATTTTTGTAAAAGCTTTTACACCCTATATAACGTCTTACAAAATATTTTCTCTCATCTTTTTTTATTTTTTGTATGTAATGGAATACTTTCCCTTAGCCATTGTCTCACATAACTACGCATTCAAAGAAAATTTTCTCAAGTCTACACTTTAATTCATGTAGTACACTATTTATATGGTCATCCTTTAACTAGGTGTACATTTTATTTCGTTAATCTACTTTTCAACATTTTAAATTAGGAGATGAGATGTGTATGTGTGGAATTACAGGTTGGGTAGATTGGAAGGAAAACCTTTCAAATCAACATGTTATTTTAAAAAAGATGGCAAATCGTATTCAGCATCGCGGGCCTGATGCTGAAGGGTTCTGGTTTTCACCTCGTGCGGCCTTTGCACACCGGCGTTTAATTGTTATTGATCCAGAAGGCGGGACGCAGCCGAAGACATTTCGTGCTGGTGATTATACGTATGCTCTTACTTATAATGGAGAAATTTATAATTTCCGTGAGCTTAGAGAACAGCTTCGAAAATGTGGTCATGCATTTGAAACGCATTCAGATACAGAAGTATTACTACATGCATATTTAGAATGGAGAGAAGACTGCGTACAACATTTAAATGGTATTTTTGCCTTTGCAATATGGGATGATCAAAAGCAACAATTATTTTTAGCACGTGATCATTTAGGCGTAAAGCCACTCTTTTATACAGAAAGAAATGACAGTATAATTTTCGGATCTGAAATAAAAGCATTATTAGCTCATCCATCTGTTCCTGCTGAAATTGATGCGGATGGCATAAATGAAATATTTGGATTAGGCTTATTTCGAACTCCAGGATGTGGCGTCTTTCAACATATTCAAGAAGTGCGTGCCGGACATTCTATAACGTTTACACGTGATAAAAAAGTAGTTAAGAAGTATTGGAATTTAGAAAGTAAGATTCATACAGACTCTACTGAAGATACATCATCACATATTTTATCTATTTTACAAGATACAGTAAAAAGACAATTAATTGCCGATGTTCCTCTCGTTTGTATGTTATCAGGCGGATTAGATTCTAGCGGTATTACTGCACTAGCAGGTAAAGAATTTGCAGCGGAAAATAAAACACTTCATACGTATTCCGTTGACTTTGTAAATAGCGCAAAAGATTTCGAGCTGACATTTGCTCGCACTGGTTTAGACGCTCCTTGGGTAAAACGCGTTTCTGAACATGTAGGAACATCTCATCATGATATTATTGTGAATGCTGAAGAATTAGCAAATCACTTATTCGTTCCCCTCCATGCAAAAGATTTACCGAGTGCTGGTGAAATGGAAACTTCACTATATTTACTATTTTGCGAAATGAAAAAAGATGCGACCGTAGCTTTATCCGGCGAATCTGCTGATGAAGTATTCGGTGGATACCCTTGGTTTCATCAAGAAGAATTACTATATGTAGATAAGTTTCCTTGGCTAACAAATTGGAAAAATACATCTCCTCTTCTACTAAATGAAGTAAGTAACCAATGTAATCTAGAAAACTATATTGATACACGATTCCAAGAAGCGATACTTGAAGTCCCTACTCTTGAAGGTGAAAATAAAAAATCCGCAAAACAACGTCAAATGTTTTATTTATTTTTAACGAGATTTCTCCCATTCTTACTTGACCGTAAAGACCGTATGAGTATGGCTGTAGGATTTGAAGTTCGTGTACCGTTTTGCGATTATCGATTAGTTGAATATTTATGGAACGTTCCTTTCGATATAAAAAGCATTGATAATATTGAAAAAGGCATTTTACGTAGAGCACTGCAACCTGCTTTACCTGACGATGTACGTAATAGAAGAAAAAGTGCTTATCCAACTTCACAAGATCCACATTATTTACAAACAATCCGTCATTTATCACTCGACATGTGCAGTAATAAAAACAATCCTATTTTCTCACTTATTAATCATTCCACATTACTTGCCATTGCCGATCAAAGTAATAAAGACATTAACAATTTTGAAGCAAGAAGTGCTATGGAATATATGCTTCAAATAAATGAATGGTTAAAAACGTATCACATCCATATCGCTTAACAAAAAGGAGTTCAAGGGTAAAAACCTTGAACTCCTTTTATATTAATTAGCACATTGTTTATTATCAGTGTCAATGGACCATCCAATAATTGTGGCACAATCTCTACCTTTCCACTGTAGTACATTTGTTAATACTGGTTCAATCTGCAGGCTATTTCCGTCGTGCAATATTTCTACTAAAGATTGATCATCATCAAACCTTCGTTTATCACATTCTAAAATACCGTCCGTTGCCATTACAATGTGATTCATTCCTTTTTCTAATCCCCTTACACCTGACGTAAAACAAGGGGTATTTGCTGCGAAAATATTTTTCCTACCAATATATTCGTAATTCTTCCGTTTATTTAATCGCCCTTTACCATTCTTCGTTTTCTCAGAATGGAATAAATATGCGAAACAATCACCAACTGATAGCCAATATAAAAATTCGCCTTTTCGTAAACAAATTAAGCATGAAAGTTCCTCATCATCTTGATCACATTTTTCAATAAACAGCTCATCTGTAAATAACGCTAATAAGTACATATGCGTATGATGAAAAGCTAAATGTATCGGATAGGAAAATAACTCTTTTAGTTTCTCTTTTCTTTCTGAAATTGCTTCTATTATGTAATCTATATTTTTTGTTTTGTGGTGTGTATCAAAAATCATAACAAATTCAAATTGTAATTCAGGATCCCACCAAGCAAGCACCGCATCTCCGCGTTCATATGCATCACTCTCTTGATTTCCCCCATATACGCCGACTGAAAGAGGACCACATTTTTCAACATGTATTTCATCTACATACATCTGCTCATGACTCATCCATTTAAATGTATTCACAGCTATCATCCTCTCTCTTGCTAAATGTATACCTTTACACATAGATTACCTTATATTTCAATAAAAATAAACTTTTTCAACATTTTTTATCCAAATAAAAGGATTTTATCTCTATACTCACGAATATATCTTATTATACGATATAAAAATAGGGGGATTTATCATTATGAAAGACATCAATCAACATTGGGAAAGTATTTATTATCACTTACGATATGAATATGAAGACAACCTTTCCCACCAAGCCATTCGTATTTTACAAATCGCTTCTCGTGAGAAAGATATAACAATTGGAAAAGTCGCTACTGAGCTTAGTCTCTCTCATAACACAGCGTCTGAACACGTAAAACGCCTTATTCAAAAAGGGTTTATCATGAAAGAAAGAAACAAACAAGATGAAAGAGTTGTGAACCTTACTTTAACGAAAGAAGGCATTGAAGTATTAGAAAAACACACTTTACTCGATAAAGAAAAGATAAAAATATTAGAATCACAGTTATCAAAAGAAGAACAACAATTAATTGAAAAAGCCTTTTCGTTATTAGCGAAGGAGGCAAAATATGCATTTCCTCGTTAAAGTAATCGTTTCGGCACTTATTATTGGCGTTATTACTGAAGTCGCTAAACATTTTAGTACGATAGGCGGCTTTATTGCTGCCCTTCCTCTCGTTAGTTTACTGAGTCTATTTTGGATTTCTTTCGAAGGCGGGAACAAACAAGAATTGAGTCAATTTGCTATAGGCGTACTATATGGATTTCCTGCATCCGCACTACTATTATTTATCGTTTATATTGGTTTAAAAAACTCATTTTCACTTAGTACATCGGTCCTATTCGGTGTAGGTGTTTGGTGTATTGTTTTTGCTTGTCAAAAATTATTTCAAGCTTAGTTAGGAGGGTTTACTATTTATAAATTTGTAGAGGTATTGGAGCAAACTATAGAAGTATATATAAAAGGAAGTAGTAAACAAACGGTAGTTATTCAAACCGGAATGACTTGCTCATTTTATGATTGGCTTCCTATTATAGAAAAGCTTTCGCAGCACTTTACCGTCATTTCATACCATCGCCCAGGTTACGGAAAAAGTGAACTAGGAAATTATTCGCGTACTACAAGACAAGCGACAAACGAACTACATATGTTACTACAGAAATTAGCTATTCACGAACCTATCATTCTAATCGGCCATTCCTATGGAGGCTTATGTGCACAACATTTTGCGATGTTACATGAAGATAAGCTACAAGCACTTATTTTAGTTGATTCTACTTCTATGAACTTACACCGATTAGATGAACTTCATTTACCAGTTTCTGATCAGACTGATTCTGATGATATGTGGCTTCAAAAATATAATACATACTCCAAAATGGATGTAGACATGCTTTATAATGAACTAAAACCTATGCTAGCCGATCGATCAAGACAGCAAATTGAATTTTCTACCTCTCCTTCATTATATAAAGCGACAGCTTCTGAACTATGTGAGTGGAAAAATTGTGCTCACTCAATAAACAAGCTATATAAAACATTAGAAACACCTTTAATCGTTATCGGTAGAGACCCTCAATATTCTATTACTCAGTTGACTGAGGGTGGCATGCCAAAAGAGGAAGCGATACAACTTGAAGCAATGTGGCAAGAACTGATTCATGAACAATTACAAATCTCAATAAATAACCAATATATACTTGCCGAACATGCTGGTCACGGAATCGAAAATGATCGACCAAATATTATTATTGAAGCAGTTCAATCTCTACGAATAAAAAAAGGAAGCAACTAAAGCTGCTTCCTTACTTATCTATTCATAATCTTCTTCATCATCGATTTCTTCATAATACGAATTCCCATTACTTACATATATAGGGCCATTCGCAACGTCAATACGTAATACCCATGCCCATGGCACAGCTAAACGTTTATGTATTGCTCGCCAAAAGCTCATTGATTTTCTTTCGTACTCCTGGAACTCCTGAAGTAACTCTTTGTAGGAGGAACCGTCTAACTGAATATTTGCTTCTAACAAACGAGAATGGGCATAGTACTGCAGCTCTAGTTCAGCAGCAATTTCCATTTCTTCTTCCGTTGCCATACCAATAATTGCTCCATCTGCTGGTGCAATTTCATATACGTTGTGAACTTCAATAAGCCCTTCTTTCTCTTTCTCAAACATGTAAACAGCCTCCTTTAACATATATTTTTTATGTTACAAAGTCATACTTCTACAATAACATCTCTCTTTCCTCTTTTTTTGATAAACTTTTACAAATTATTTACCCCGCATTAACGGGCAATAAGACTCCCACCTCAAAATTCAGCGAAAGCAAAGAAGTTAGATGGGGGATCAACTGCCCGTAAAAGCCCGATTGGTTCAACTAATAATCAGTGGGGGATGAACAAAACCCCCACTGATTAAAGTTTCACTTTATCTGATAATCTGTAGACTGTATTCTTTCAGCAGAAATGAAACAATTATTATCAAAAGTTAATTTATACACGTCAGGCATATGAAGGGTTTTCCAAAACTGAAAATCATATTTCGAATCAAAATAATTCATGAGTAATACCATAATATTCCCATGAGTACCTATTACAATATTCTTACCTTTATATTTTTTTAATATACTTTGCATACATATTACAGCGCGTCTTTGTGCTACATCATTGGATTCTCCGCCTTTGTGGGCAAAACTCCAATCTTTCCACACTTTCTCCATAGCATCATTAAAATCCTGTACCGGCTTTGTACTTACTAATCTTTCACGTAAATCTTCTTCTATTTGTATTGTTACATTATATGTATTTGCGATTCCTTGCACAGTTTGAATCGCCCTTTTATACGGACTTGAAATTACAGCATCAATATGTTTATCTTTTAACAAACGTGTTACATTCTCTGCATCACAATACCCTTTTTCAGATAAAGGACGCTCCCGTTCTTCTTTTGTATATGTAGAGTGGGCATGGCGAACGAAATATATTGTCGTCATTTATTCATCTCCCTTTTCCGTTTCTATCCAAATTCAATACATTACCATCAAATCCCTTTACCTTTATAATAAGTACTGTCAAATTTAAATGTTGATTTTCATATTAATAAAAGGGAAACACCTCATATGGTATTTCCCTCAATTAAAATAGACTACATTCAATTAAATACTTTATCAATTTTATTTCTATCGTATTCTAATATCCAATCATTATATGTATTATAAATATCCCTAATTGTATCAGGAGAGGTAGCTAATACATCACAACCTCTATCATCATAAACGTGAAATATAGTATTCTTGTTTATATTTATAAAATATACCCTATGAAAAATACTCGGTTTTATTCCCATATCTTGATTACAAATTGCTTTTAGCATAGAAATGTATTTCAAGTCAGAAACTTTACATTTCAAAGTATATCTATGTGTTTTATATACCCCGTCTTCATCGTCTTCTGGAAAAACATAAGGGATTGTATTTTTCTGTAACTTAAGCAAAGCCGACTTCTCTTTTACATACTTAGAAAAAATATTCAATTTGTGTTTGAAAGTTTCACCGTTTGCATAGTCATTTACATCCACTACAATATAAATATCATCTTTTGTTGCATGTAAAGACTGAAATAAAGCAATCGCTCTGTTATAAACGCCTTCTAAATATGAGCAATTTTCATAAATGTTATTGCAATCATAGTCCACACCTAATCTAAAACGAATACCAATAGCCCCATTATAAAATAGAGGTGGTCTAAGTTCTAAATTTGGAAACGTTTCAAGCATATACTCCTTCAACCTCATCTCAACACCTACCTTTAACAGCATCTTGTTTACATAATAAAATTATTTCGTTATAATTTATTTCTGAATTCCTCACTTGTTATAATATCTCGAATAAAATAATCTACATTATTTCTCAGTTTTTGATATGCAACTTGATCTTCTATATCGTTAAACATCATGACAACTTCTACCTTATTCCCTTTCTTATCTGTAGTATACAAGCTTTTTGTCAATACGAATGCGGTAGAACCACCTTTTTGACCAGCATATTCGAACTTACTATTTTTAACTGTTCCTTTGAAAATGTTCTCGATTTCTTCTTGCATTGATTTTGGAAAATACTTTCTACTATTTATCTTTTCCATTATACTCATATAATCTTTGGCGTTTGCACCCACTAATCGATCTGACCAAATCCGCTGAAATTCCATATCTACCTTTAATGGGATATCCCGTTTTTTCCATTCTTCTTCATCTTTCATCCATTCATGAATTTGTAACACATGCTGATTATACTCATCCTTTGACATGTTACGTATCATTTCTAACGATTGATTTTCTGGCTCATGAAGCTCTTTTTCTACATACCCTCTCATATATAGTGAAGCAGTATACGAAGAGAACTTGTCATGACTAGTAAGCTCTAACTCTTTTATACTTTCATTTACTCTTTCTATTCCAAGCTTATCTAACAAATATGTTGTATTTGCATTAGAACTATAATGAATCATCCCTTTAGCAACTTCTTCTAAAGCAATTTGCCCATTTCTCACTAATTCTCTCGCTTTAGCATCTTCTAACCAGTCAGGATGTGCTCCACCATCAGTGTTTTTAACGTAATATTTTTCTAGCTCCTGCAATGAAATTTGTTCATCTCGGCTTATCTTTCCTTCTGACACTTGCTTAGCAAATTCAACTGCTATTACGATTTTCGCCGTACTCGCTAATGGTAATTTTTTATTTGCATTTATAGAAGTTAATACTTCCCCATTTCTTTTAATAAGTAATGAACATGTTTCATCGTCTTTATGTTCTTTTATGTACTTTAATACGTAATCAGGATCTTCTTTTGATAAATAGTACTTCATAATGACAAAGAAAGCTATAACGGCTACTATAATCACTCCTGCAACAATTCCTATAATCTTTAATATGTTCACAATATGCCCCCTCTATAAAGTGAAACTATAATCAGTGGGGGTTAGTTCATCCCCCACTGATTATTAGTTGAACCAATCGGACGTTTACGGGCAGTTGATCTCCCACCTAGCTTCTTTGCTCCAGTCGAATTTTGAGGTAGGAGTTTTATTGCCCGTTAATGTCGGATAAATTCCCTTCTATATAATAATTATAACGAATAAAAATACAAAATTATACAAAATAGAGTAACTCTTCCTAAAAAAAGAAAGAGTTACTCTATTTCACATGATGTTATATGTCCATTTAACGTAACAACTATATTTGAGTCGTCACTTTCTTTAACGCTTTTTAGTCGATTTGAGTTAGGAGGACCAATTACAACTGACTCCTTAATTGGCGAAAGGTCCTTCTCTAATTTTTCTGCACTTACACCGTATGCAGCTTGAAATACTTCTGGTGGTGTTAATCTAAGTATGTCTGATCCTTCTGCTGTTTCAAACTGATCGTTATTGAAGAACAAATGCAATTGTACTTCTTCTGTTACCGCTGTGATCCAATGCCACCATCCCATTGGAATAAATACAGTTTGCCCCGCTTTTACATGATAATTTTGCAATTGATTCGTTTCGGGATTTAATATGGATGTAACTGCTTCTCCTGATACAACAACATCCAACTCCCACGCATTCGGATGCCAATGCGGTTCTCGCATATGCCCTTTTGTCATAAACAAATCAACAAACGCCCCTCCTATCATCGCTGGTAACTGCGTTGACGTAACTTCATATGCAACGTTTTTCTCATCCCTTTTAAAAAAGATATTTTTTCTCGAATCAAAGAAAAGATTTGGAGTTCCTGAGCTTTTCTTTAAATTTTTATTATCTGGAACATAACCGGAACTACTCATTTTATCCCTCTTTTCCACTCCGAACGTTTCCACCTTCACACTGTATCGTATGGCAAAAACTTACGAATGTGCCTAATCATTCACATAACAAAAAAACACGCCTCATAATGAGAGCATGTTTTGTGATATTCTTCACATTGTTTCGTTAAAAAATAATGTTTTTACTTACCATGATGTAACATTAAATCACTTAGTTCTTCTTCAATGTGATTTAATTTCGCAACGCATTCTTTCCATTTATGAATATAACGTGAAACCCCAACGAAAAATAAAACGATAATTGTAGAAAGAATAATACCATACACGATTGCTACAGTACTCATAGTTACACTTCCTTATAATTAGTAATGTTGTTATTAGTTATGTTTTTATTATAAACCTTTTTCTTTTAAATTACTTCGATTTCAACTTTTTGTAACAAAATTGATTTTTCTCACAATAATTCATAACATTATAATGCTAGAAGAAGTCTCTTTCAGATTCCTTCTAGCATTCATATTCACAAAAAATTCACAGAACTAAAACTCTCATTCATAATCCTTTTACTTTACACCGACTGAAACTGTTTCTGGCAATGTGCTACCGCCATCAATGACAATATGTGTACCCGTTATGTAGCTTGATTCATCGGATGCTAAAAACCCTGCTAACTGACCTACTTCTTCTATTTTCCCTAAACGTCCTAAAGGAACACCTGAAGCGATTCCATCGATGACGTTACTCGGCTCATTTGGATCAGATTCATTTGCTATTTGCTCTGCCATTGGTGTCATAATGTAACCTGGGCAAATTGCATTTACAGTAATATGATGTTTTGCAACTTCACGTGCTAACGCTTTCGTAAATCCCCAAATTGCTGCCTTCGTCGTTGCATATGCAGTTTCACCTTCATCAGCAACCAACGTCCCTGTTACAGAAGACATATTCACAATCTTCCCGTAATTTTTCTCAATCATATATGGCAATACCGCTTTAGAAAAATTCCATACACCATTAATATTCACTTGAAATTGAAAATCACGCATTTCATCTGACATATCTAAAAAATTTGCAAGTCGAATAACACCGGCGTTATTTACTAATACATCAATCTTTCCGTACTTCTCATATGCATCTTTCGTTACCTCTTTTACAGCATTCATATCAGCTACATCGACTACATAACTCGCAGCATCTAACCCTTTACTTACAATATTTTTGGCAGTCTCATGAACTGTCTCTGAAATATCAACAAGTAATACTTTCGCCCCCAGCTCTGCAAATACATGAGCGATCCCAGCTCCGTTCCCCATCGCAGCTCCTGTAACAAAAGCGACCTTACCATCTAATTTCCCCATTTTATAACCCCCTTATAATATATAGAAAACCTTTACATTTTTATCATACCAAATATTCCCTCTTATTCTTTACACATCTCCATTTGTTAAAAAACGTTCAAAAACAGGGAAAATTTTCACAAATTATACAAAACTTCACCATATGTACTATTACCATATGAGTTATATTATTTAATAGAATAAAGGGGATGATATACTATGACGACTTGGTTTATTGTAATGTTAGTTGTATTTGGGGCATTTAAAATTATTGTTTCTAGCCTTCCTAACACTGTTATTGAATCCATTATTAGCAAGTACGAAACACATCCACAACTTGAAGAAGAGAATGTGACTGTTACAATCCATGGAAATAACGTAGAAGGTGAAAAGAAATCCAAAATTATTCATGATTTTAACGAAGGTTTATTTTTAGATCGCTATTATGCACCACCACACAATGAAGGTACTCCTTTAATTATCAATGCAAAACGTGGCAAAAAAGATTTTACATTTTATATTTATAGTCATGAAGAGCATGTTGATGTTGTAAAGCAACATAAAAAGAAAGTAGTTGCTTATAGTTTACGTTCTAAAAACCTTCAAAATAATGATATGTTCGTGTCAGCTGATTTAGCTTAATACCCATATATTAAAAAAAGGAATCCATGGTATATGGATTCCTTTTACTATTCACTGAAAAATAAGCTCTGTCTTCAAACTATCTTTCGGTAACAGCCATCCTTTTTGTTCTAAACTCTTCATTAATAATTCTCTTTGTTCTTTTGCAATACTTTCCTCATTTGTTTTAAACGACACTTCTATTACGAAATCATCTTCTATTTTCCCTGTATTACTTAGTGGCCAAACTTCAATATTCGTTTTAATATTTTCAAATTGAGCTGTATACCTTTTCATTAATACAGGACCATAAATACGAGAATTCTTGAACATTGCTTCTCCCCAATTCGTATACAACCATTTGTTCATTTTCCCTGGTAACTTTTCTATTAACATGTTTTGAGCAGCTTGTTCGTTTGGTAAATCAAGTACTCCATATCCTTTAGCACTGTAACTTTTCTTATTTGAAA
This sequence comes from Bacillus cereus group sp. RP37, assembly GCF_040459695.1. Taxonomy (NCBI): domain Bacteria; kingdom Bacillati; phylum Bacillota; class Bacilli; order Caryophanales; family Bacillaceae; genus Bacillus; species Bacillus cereus group sp. RP37. The sequence continues at coordinate 3,734,030 of NZ_JARVHP010000001.1, forward strand.
TACTTAACGTTTTCTTCTCAAATCCCCAATCTACTTCCGCCTCATAATTATCGGTTTTACTATCAAACCCATCTTTTTTAGCTACTTCTAGTGCATCTTGAATTACACCATTTTGAATCGGATATCTTTTTTTATATGTTAGCTCAAAATCTTTACTAAATTCTTTCTTTCGAATCCTCGCAAACCAACCTTCATTACTTAAATTTTTATTTTCTGTATCTAAAAATTGTACTTGTATTCTTTCATAATTTGTACCAGCCTGGAAATATTCTAGTACTTCTTGCTTCATCTCTTTGTTATAACCTAATACTTGTTCTGGCTTTAATAATAACTTCACTTCAAAACTAGGTTTCATTGGACTAGCAGTAAACCCTTCCTTAACGTTATAAAGGAAACAACAAAAGAAAATGCTTACGAATACAAATACCTTTTTCATATACCTATCCCCTTTATATTTTAAATGACTTCTATACGTTCCATAGTAAGTGAATACACATTTTCATATCCTGCTATGCTAAGCTTTTTCTGTAATCGATCCGTATCCTCTTTCAAAGCGTGTACTAACACCGTATGTTCTGGTAATAATGTATTTAACATCTCTTTCACATCTCTTATACTTTGGTGAACTTTATATGGAACTCGCTTCACCCTACATTCTTTACCTACACGTTCTTTCAAAACTTTGTCTGCAAAACTCCCTTTAGCAATATGTCCAGTAAATATAATTGAATTTCGTTCTTCATACCGAACTTGTTCATAATATAACTGCACTCGTTTCGTTTGCATATTCGCATCACTCATTACAACTATTCCATAACTATGTTGTGTACTGATGTCATCATCCATAACTATTACGTTTCTTTTTAAACTTTCCATTAGCTCTTCAAGTTCTTCATTATTTTTGATCCAATCTTTATATACGATCATCTCTTCGAATCCAGCCAAAATTTCTTGATCTACTATAATGGGAAGTTCTTTATATTTTTTATATAAATACAATACGATATCTTGCGCCCTACCGAGCGGTGGCAATGGTAGTAATGCTATTCCTTTCTTTTGCGCAACTCGTTCAATTTCTGTACACAGTTCATTTACTCGTTCATGTTGCGAAACATCATCAGTATGATAAGCTGCATCTACAATTGCAACTTTTATATCGCCGCGCAATTTCTCAGGTAAATTAGCTCGGAGTATGTTAGACTCTGCTGAATAGTCGCCAGAATAAAATACATATGTATGACTCATATCCACTAAAAACCAAACAGCCCCTAATACATGTCCACTATACCCCCATTGAAACCGTAATGTAGGAGTAATCTGTACCCATTCATTCGGATTACTAATCTCATCAATATATACATAATTTAAATCTTTAACATTTTGGTCGTTATAAGGTACATTCCATCCTCGCGTCAAATTGTAGTTTCTCCATTTTTCATAATAAGTTGGAAGTTGCTCCTTCGTATAACGAGTCGTCCAAATTTTTTTCTTATATCCATACTTCGCTAATAAAGGTAAACCCATCGTATGATCTTCATGAATATGCGATAAAAATACTGCATCTAAAAACGGCACAACTTCCCTCTCTATTTTTGGATAACTATCCTCATATGATCGATTAATACCACAATCAAATACTATTTTCGTCTCTTTATTTTTCACAAAATAGCAGGAACGACCGTATTCTCCCGCTCCTCCCCATACTTCCATCCTCATCATGCTACCCCTTTTCGTTTTTGCTCCATATGTTGCAGAAGTAATAAGCACATTGTTGTAAGTCCAACAGAAACGACAGCCATCGCCATTCCTATAGATACTTCTCCTTGTTCAAATTGAGCAAAAATAAATGTTGCTGACGTTTCTACTGATGGAGGTAGTACGAGAAGCGATGCTACTAACTCTCGTATCGATATCGTAAATGTCATCGCCCATCCAGCAAGAATACCTGGGATAATAAGAGGTAATATTATTTTTCTAAAAATATAAATATAATTCCCAGAAAAAATACTTCCTGCCTGTACAAGAGAATCATCAATTTGTCCGAGCGATGCTTTTACATACTGCACCGTATAAGGTAAAAAAAGAACAACATACGTTACGATAACCATGACTGGTGTATTGTAAATAGACAGAGGCATATAGGGTGAATTCCAAAATAATATAAGACCTACAACCATCACAATTCCTGGTACCATATTTGGTAACATACCGCACATATCAAGCCATTTTTCAGAGGACTTTTTCCCCTTTCGAATCATAAGTGCCAAAAATACTCCAATCATTACAGCAATAATCGCCGTTATAAGTGAAAAAAGAAAACTGTTCCATAAAGCTTCTAATCCTGGAGATCCTATTGTAAATAATGCTTCATAATGGCTTGTTGTAAAGTTATTTAACTGCAAGCCGCCGCCCCTTAATTTCGATAATGAAGCAATAAGTATAGAAAAATACGGGATTCCAATTGCTACTATGAGTAAAGCAATTACATAAAACCATGCTACAATGCGCGTAAATATAGACAATGTATACCTTTTAGATTTCACACCTTTTCCACTAACCATTGCATATGAGTACTTTCGATTCAATACATTTTGCATATACCAAATGAGCATACACGCACTAAGTAATAAAGAAGATAATGCTGTTGCACTACTAAAATCAATCGGCCAACTCGAAATAAATTTATGAATCTCTGATGTTAACACGTGGAACCCTATTCTACGTCCGAATGTAGCCGGTGTTCCAAATTCAGCAATCGTCTTTACGAAAATGAGTAAAGCACCCATTACATAACTTGATACTAATAATGGCAATATTATTTTTCTTAAACGATAGAAAAAGCTTCCGCCATGAACTGCTGCTGCTTCTTCTTTACTACTCCCAATCTGAAGTAACGTGTTTTTCAACATGAAGTAAAGGAATGGGAATAAATGCAGACTCATAATTAAAACCATACCCCCTAAACTAAAAAACGAGGCTGAAATCGTCTTTAGCATCGGAAAAAACTGTTCGAAATAGCCGTTCGGTTGCATGAACAAAATCCATCCCATCGATCCAATATACGGCGGTGTCATAAATGGGATCATAAAAACAACATCTAGCTTACTATACTTTCCGACATCTGTTTTGCTCATAATGAACGCCAATGGAAATGCAAATATGGTTGCTCCTATTACTACAAGTACACCTAGAAGCATCGAATTTAGAAAAATCCCAGCTAATCCACCACTCTGCATGAGTTCAAAAGGCTTTAAAAAATTCCAACTGCTATTTTCATATACACTAGAAAATAAAATGAGAAAAAGCGGAATGACGATTAACATCGCCACAAGTAACAACGCTACCGTCATTCCAATTTGTCTTACTGAAACGAATCGATTTACCATGTAATCACCATCTTATTGGAATACTTTCTTAAATTGTTTTCCTATTTCATCTTGTTCTTTCTCCACTGTCTTCCAATCAATATTTAATACTGGAATCTCTTCTACATTCGGTCTATTTTCAGCTTTTATATCTGTTCTACCTGGTAATAAATACGCTTTAGAAATTTGTTTTTGCACATCATCTGATAATAAATAATCAATAAACTCTTTTGCACCTTCTACATTTTTACTATCCTTCATAATGCCTGCTGCACGTGGGCTAATAACTGTTCCGCTTTTTGGATATACGATATCAACTGGTTCACCCTTTGCTTTCGCACTATACGTCATATAATCAACACCCGCAATGACCATATCTTTTGCACCTGTTACTACTGGATCTAACGCTTCTTGATTTGCCCCTGCTACTGTAACTTCATTTTTCTTAAGCTGTTCAAATAAATCCCAACCATCTTTTCCATTCTTTTTCACATATCCTGTTACAAAGTCTAAAGCTGAACCTGAAAGTGATGGATCTGGAAGGTTCACTTTTCCTTTCCATTCCCCTTTTGTTATATCGCTCCAATCTTCAGGCGCTGTCTTCACATTTTTTGTGTTATACACAATTCCTAACGCTGAAGCACTATATCCAAAATAATGCCCTTTATCGTCCGACCATTCAGAACGAAGCTTATCAGCTTGTTTCGCTTCTTTATAAGGTAACGTTTGCCCATCTTTCTTTAATCCTTCCATCGCTGGTAAAGATGCAAGTACGACTACGTCAACAACTGGATTTTTCTTTTCAGCTTCCATTCTCGCTAAAATCTTACCTGTTGTTCCTTGAAACATTTCTACTTTTATACCAGTTTTCTTTTCAAAGTCTTTTTGAATTTTTTCTGCTAATCCTTTTGGCCCTGCACTATATACAACAATTTTCTTTTCATTCGCATTTTTATTTTTGGCATCTGCACTACCTGTCTTTGAACTACACCCTGTTACTACAGCAGAAAATAGTAAAGTACATACAAATAAAGACTTAAGCGAACTGAATTTCTTCATACGATTCTCCCCCTATATGATGAATACATTTTTTCGGTACATATAACGATACTGGTTTCCCGATGCTTAGCTTACTATTGTGATAAGCTGTCCATACACCGAGTGTCCCCATGTCTACTTTCACTTCATAACGTTCTCCTACATATGTAACGTGCCGAATTTCACCTGTATACATTTCGCACACTTCATTTTTCGTCCAACTCACATGCTCTGGACGAACCATTTGTTTCCCCTCTACAAGCCAATTTGCTTTGCCAACAAATTTTGCAACAAATTCATGAGACGGTTTCACATAAATGTCTTCTGGTGTTCCTTTTTGTAATACTTCTCCTTGTTTCATGACAATAATTTGGTCTGACATTGACATTGCTTCTGTTTGATCGTGGGTGACATACAATGCCGTTAATCCGATCGAATGAACAATGTCCATAAGCTCTAATCGCATTTCTTCTCGCAAAATTGCATCGAGTGCACTCAGCGGTTCATCAAACAAAATAAAATGTGGTTTCGTTACAATCGCTCTAGCAAATGCGACACGTTGCTGCTGTCCACCAGAGAGTTCATGCGGATATCTTTTCTCCATCCCTTGCAGGCGAACTCGCTTTATCGCATCTTCTACTTTTTCCCGTAATTGATTCGTTTGCTTTGTAGCCCTTAAACCAAATGCAACATTTTCAAATACAGTCATATGCGGCCATAAAGCAAAATCTTGAAATACCATCCCGATATTACGTTCATGAGGAGATGTTTTTATTTTTTTGGTTGAAGAATACATGCACGTATCTCCAAAATAGATTTCACCTTTATCTGGCTCTTCAAGTCCTGCAATCATTCTAAGCAAAGTCGTTTTTCCACATCCAGAAGGTCCTAACAGTGTGGTGAATTCACCTTGTTTCATGACAATTTGTAACGGTTTTAACGCCTGCGTTTTTCCAAACGTCTTTTCTAATCCATGAATTTTAATATCCATCGTTTCACCTCTCTCCCCTTACTCTTAACCTGCTTTCATTCTATCTGGAAGATTTATACTGAATGTTAATGTACTGTAAAGATTAAATTAAAAAACTTCTAATAAACTATTTATTTCTATAGATTTTTTCTATAGTTAAAATAAAAAAGGCGGCAACTCATAATGAATCTCTTAAAATTAGAAATTGTAGTGCTTATTAAGAAATATAAAAAACTTACGATTGTTGCAGAAAAACTTGGTGTTAAACAGCCTACTATTACATTCCATATAAAAAGCTTAGAAGAGGAACTCGGGGTATCTTTATTTGAATTACGTTCCGGAAGATATTTCTTAACAGAGGCTGGTGAGGCATTGCATCATTATGCTTGTAAGATAGATGCACTTATGAAAGAAGCTAGGCGGGTCACGCAAGAGTTTAAAGATTTTCATAAAGGTGCTATAACAATTGGTGCTAGTTATGTACCAGCGACTTATCTTTTACCAGAAATTATTCACCAATTTCAATGCGAATTCCCAAATATAAAAATAACAATCATGGTAAAAACAGCTCCTGAAATTCGAACGATGCTACAAAATCATGAAATCGATCTCGGGGTAATTTCTGCGGCACCGTTTGATGAATCACTTTTAAAACAGACGCATGTAATGCCTGATACACTTGTTCTTGCTTTCTCAAAAGAACATCATTTTTCAAAAAAAGAAAATATATCATTACAAGATATCGAAAAAGAACGTATACTATTGCATCGTAACCCATCTACAACGAGAGATTTACTTACGCAATGGATGTTAGAACATAACATTACGTTCCAATCTGAAATTGAATTAGATTCATTAGAAACGATGAAACAAATTTTAAAATATGGTAATGGAGTTGCCTTTATTTCTAAACTCGCTATTGAACAAGAAGTACAACGAAATGAACTATGCTACATACCCATCCCTGGATTTGAATTTCAACGTAACATTTATACGATTCATCATGAGGACAGGTGGAATTCTAAAATTATTTCTTTTTTACTACATAGCATCACTTCTTATGTAGCAAAAAATTAAAAGGCTGTCGTGTATAACGACAGCCTTTTAAACTATTACTCTATTTATTTTTCTTCGCTTCAATTTTTGCTTGTGCCTCTTCAGCCTTATCTAATGCTTCTGAAACTTTCTTCTCTTTTTCTTTCACTTCATCTATACTGTCGACAGCTTTAATGAGTTTATCGATTCCTTCTTCTTCTACTTTTCTCCGTTTTGCCACTCTTTCATTTACTTTCTTTTCCACATCTTTTGCTTTTTGAAGCATATCCTCTGCATTTGATGTTACAGCTTTTTCAAGTGCATCGTCTTTTTTCTTTTGTAGCACTTCATTTGCAATATCTTTCGTTTCTAAATACTTACCATCTTTTAATGCTGTCGCACCTCGATCCAATAACTGAGCGACTTCTTTATATGCCTTCGCTTCATTTCCTGTTTTCTCTTTTTCCGCTTTTTCAAACCACATAATCGCATCACTATATTTTTCATTTTTCAATGATTGCATACCTGTTTCAATATACGTGTCATAATTACTGCATCCAGCCATTACGACTAATAGAAAAAGCATAACAAAACTTAATTTTTTCATGATGTTTTCTCCTTTTCTTTGCCTGCTCACCTTACTGTAACACACATGAAAAAGAGTTTCAAAAACTAAAATACTAATTCAGTCATTTTTATAATGATAAGTTAAATTTTTATTATTTTCTTATTTTTAAGCCGACACATCCACTTGTTTTTTCACCATATGTTGCTTTACTCCAACTACTACAACTAACAATAAACCTCCGCCTATCGTCATCATAACAATGCTAGTTGGCAACATATCTAATAATAATCCATATACAATCATACCGAGTGGTGCGATTGCAGTAGCAATTGTTTCAAGTAGGCCAAACACACGCCCTAAATAGCTCGGATCTGTCGTTTTTTGCATATGTACTTGCATCGGAATATTTACAATCATAATTGCTATACCCGTTAACATCATAAAAGCAATATAGTAAATAAAACTTGCCCCTTTTGAAATGGTAACTACCAATGGGAAGACTGTACATAAACTTAAACCCGCAAACAAAAACAGCCCCGTATAAATAGAACGAAACGGATTATTCACTTCTTTACGCACCGATAAAGCAATCGCACCCATTAGCATCCCGACTGCTAACATTCCCTCTACAGTACCGAGTTGCTTTGAAGATAGATGCAATGTATGGACGATAATATATGGAAGTGCTACGGTTAGCCCACACGCAAAAAAGTTTACCCACAGCGCTATTTTCATTAAACCATATATTTCATGCTGTCGTTTTACATATGAAAATCCTTCTTTTATGCTCGTCAAGAAACGCTCTTTACTCTCAGCCACTTCTTTTTTGTATAAATCAAATACGATAAATAATTGCAGAATTACTGCTAAAAAGAACGTAATACTATTTAATAAAAAGAACGACTTAATTGAAAAGAAACCAAATACAACTCCACCAATAATTGGCCCTAGAATATTTGATAAAGACGCTGCCGTTTGATTTAAAGCACTCGCTTTTTGAATACGCCCTTCATCTACTAAATTAGGAATAGACGAAGTTAATGCAACAGAATAAAAACTCGCACAAATTGATAATAATGCTGCTGAAATATAAATAAAAAGAAGTGACGGCCCAAATATAGTAGCAAGAATAAACATAATAAGCATCGTTAAACTACTTAATAAATCCGTGCCAATGACAAGCCATTTTCGATTCACACGATCAGCTACAGCACCTGCAATTGGACCACAAATCATCCTTGGTAGTGATCCGCAAACGAGCGTAATAGCAAACCCCATCCCTGAACCAGTTGTCTTTAATACGTATAACCCCATTGCGAATGTATAAATACCTGCGCCTAATAAAGACGTCATTTTTCCAATCATCATTAAAATGATATTTCTCGTTGCAATCTTCATTCTTGTATCATGTTGTCCTATACTTATATCTCCCATAACGAATCTCTCCCCTTAAAAGTTAAATTGTGTTAAACTTATTATATAATCAACTTTCCAATTATTACAACAAAAAGTTTAATTGTATTTAACTTTTCAATTATAAAGGAGCTACAATATGGCAACTCTCGGCGAAAAAATTAAGGCATTGCGAAAAGAAAAAAAGCTTACGCAAACTGAACTGGCAGGTTCTGAACTAACGAAAAGTATGCTTAGTCAAATTGAAAATGGAAAAGCGACACCTTCCATGAAAACATTACAATATATCGCTGAAAAACTTGAATGTGAAGCGAGTTTTTTATTAGAAGATGATGATGGAGAAATTGTAGAACTCATTACAAAAATGGAGCAACTCATAAAGGAAAACAAATGTGATGAAGTGTATGAGGCTTTACTACCTATCGTTCAAAAAGAGCTCCCTTCTACTTTAAATACGGCTCATATATACAAACAATTCGTAACTGCCGCGGTGATTATAAAAGATTACAACATTGAATCTTACGTAGAAAAAGCTGTTTCTATTTTTGAAAAATATAAGTTATACCGCGACAGTACGGAAACAAAATTAAAATTATCTTTTGCAATATTCACACGTAAAAAGTATGCAGAATGTTTACAACTTATATCTAATATTAGAAATGATTATGAAGAGAAACATTTAGAAATGGATCTTATTATACATATTGATTTATGTTTATATGAAGCCATCATATTACTAGCATGTGGCGATTATGAAAAATGTGAAAAAACGATATTAGAGACACTCGCATTTTCAAAAAAACATCAAGTGTATTATAAAACAGATGTATTTTACCGGATTTTATCTTATCAAAAAGTCATTACAGTTGATAAAGAACAATATTTATATTACATAAAAAAATCTGAGCAATTTGCCATTTTTACAGAAGACACTCTATCCATTGCGATGATCGATATTTTAAAAGCTTACTACTACAACACGATTACTAATGAATATACAATCGCATTAAAACATGTAGAACAATTTCAAGAAAAACTAAAAGATCAGCCCATTTTTCAAGACGACGGATTGTATTATCTTGAAAAAGGAAAAGCTTTATACGGATTAAAACGTTACGAAGAAGCTTTACAAGCATTGCAACGTGCTATTATACCAGATTATATGAACCATCCGCTTGACCAATCGTGGCTTACAACAGCAGGTGCATATCGTGCACTTTGTTACGTCAAACTGAATGATAAAAAAAGAGCTCTTGAAGAAGCAACAAAAGCAAATGAAATGATACAATCGTATCCAGATTCTATTTTCTCTGCATTTATTAAAGAAACATTACAAATAATACAAAAACTTTAAGAATGTCTCGAAATGGTATATTATTCCTCTTTTTTAGCAAAGATAATAATGATGGGAGGAATATAAATGAATATTCAACATGCAAAAGAGCTTTCTGCGTCATCAGAACAAGCGAATGTCAGTTTTCAAGGCATGCCTGTTACCATTCAACACGTCGATGAAAACAACGAAACCGCCCGCATATATGAAGTAAAAAATCCAGGACGCGAATTAACTGTTCCAGTTAATAGCTTAGAGGAAATATAAAAAATGCCACTTCATTTTTGAAGTGGCATTTTTCTTCCTTTAGATTACTTATTATAAATTTCTTCTATCTTCTATTTTACAGGAGCTGAAAAAACAAGAATTTTCTACTTCTTTTCTTTTTATGACCTGCTAAAATACAAACTATGGATTAATTATTCACACTATACATTAAGGGGGAAACATAATGGCATCTAATTTAGAAAAAAACAAGTCTTATTATGCAGTTATATTTACTTCTAATTTATCAAATGATACGGCAGACTATAGTACCGTTGCCGACAAAATGGAGGAACTTACAAAGCAGCAACCTGGATTTCTAGGTGTAGAAAGTGCGCGAGATCATTCAGGACTTGGAATCACAATTTCTTATTGGGAATCTCTTGCGGCAATTGAAAATTGGAAACAGAACGCCTTACATAAAGAAGCGAAAAAAAGAGGTCGTGAGCAATGGTATGAAAACTTCCACCTGCGTATCTGCCTTGTTGAAAAAGAATTTAAGTTTCATAGAGGTACTTTATAACTATGAAGAAAAAATTAGCTCTCGTTGCTGTTCATGAAATATATGGTGTGAACGACCATATGCATCACGTTACCCACCACTTCACTTCATCTCAAATAGATGTATTCTGTCCTAATCTTCTACAACCACAACACGCATTTCATTATAGTGATGAAGAAAAAGCATATGAACATTTTGTAAATCATGTTGGATTTGATGATGGGAAATACCAAATTGAAGAATTCATCAATACTCTTTCAAGTAATTATACACATATTGGACTTATCGGCTTTAGTGTTGGCGCTACCATCTCATGGCTATGTAGTAACAATCCGAAAATAGATTTTATTATCGGCTGTTACGGTTCTCGTATACGTGACTATATTCATATGAAACCAACATGTACTACCTTACTTATCTTCCCTGAAAAAGAAGCTAGTTTTTCAGTATCCTCTTTAATTCAAACATTGCAGCAACAAAAGAATCCTTTATTAGAAATACAACAACTACACGGTGAACATGGATTTTTAAATCCGTACACTGAAAAATATAACGAGCACTCTACAAAGCAAGCATACAATTTAATAGATTCATTTCTTGCAAAAACAATCTTATAAAGGAGACTCAAATGACGCTTACATTACTCTTACTTATTTTCATACTCATTGCCTTTATGTCAGCGCTAACTATCATTTTTGTAACAGTAAAAAAAGGGGAGTTTTTCAAACGCCCCTACTTACAATCTATTATCGTTTGCATTTTATTTTTTACAAATTGGATCTTATATGTAACAACTTTTTATGGTTTACTTCCTGAGAAAGTTAGCGAATTCATATTCCTGCCCATTTGGTTTTTCCTTTGTATTTTAGGTTTTATCGTTTTCTGGCGCGAATGGAGAAACAATCGTGTGTTCTCCATATGTATCGGTTTTCTTTCCTTTATTAGTTTTCTCTTTGGTTTATTGTTGTTACTTCTTTCGGGGATGTAGTTGTTGTAAAGAGGATAACATACCTCTTTACAACAACTTTTTTCGTTCCATGACGAAAGGAATTAGTAAATATAAAGCATACGCAATAACCATCCAAATGGTAAATGATATGATTTGCTGCGAGGATAATTGTGAGAATATATTAGAGGAATTATATAAGATGTAAGAATCTAAAATTAAACCTATGGCTGTACCACATATACCTAACTTAATAACTGCATATTTCGTAGTATCTAGTTTTTTGTATAACCACATTACAAAGTATAAAGCTATAGCTGTTCCTAATTCAAGAAACGTCATGTGTAGAAAAAAGCTATTTGAAGTGTATTCTAATAAAACGGAAGAACCGAAAATAATGAAGAATGTTGAGGCAAAAAGCCAAACGCCAATAGAAAATAAAATAGTGAGCCAAAGTTTATTATTCACTACCATCTCCTCCCTTTTGTAGCACTGTAAACTTTTCCAAGAGCATATACAAATCACCATATACTTTATCTTTCGAAAAAGATGGATTGAATAATGCTTGCAATGCCAACCCGTCAATTAATGCATTACATAAAATGCTCCACGTTTCAGTTGAAATTTGAGATGTCATTGTATCTCCTACTTTTTTATTTAACACTCTTGTTAATTCTTGATTTTCATAATGTAACAGTTCACCAATTTTATCTTTCATTGCATCATTTTGTAATCCACTAGCTACTAATTGAAAAAATAAATGATGATACATTGAATCTTTCACACATCTACTTTCGGCAGACTGTAAAGCCTTTTCTAACTGTACATCCTTTCCTATTTGTTCCCACGACGCTTTACAAAACGATTCGGTCACTTCAAGTAATAATTGATCCTTCGTTTTAAAATGATAATATACGGTACCTTGTGTAACTTGAGCACTCTCTGCAACTGCTTTTAATGTCAACTTTTCCATCCCGTGCTGTGCAATCATTTCTTTTGCTGCTTCTAGTAACTTCTCTTTATTAACAACGTTCGGTTTTGCCACTTCTATGACCACCTTTTAAGTTAGTTGGATAACCAACTTAATTATACAGAAAAATCAGATAAAGAGAAAGGAAGAAAAGCCAACATTCAACTTTTCTTCCTTCTATGTTTACCTTTAGATTTTACTGTCACTGACTCACAAGGTGTGTAATAAATTTGAGGTGTCGCCTTATCAACAAACATCATAAACGTAATGAAGCCGATAATAAAGAAAATAAATAACGTTAACAAAATTGCTCCTATCGTTAAAAGTATCATAACACCACCCCTATACCGTTCATGTTATTACACCTTTCGCTATTATATGAGCGTAATCCTTTTTAGAAAAAGAAACGTAACAAAATAATCACAATCACTCCTGTTAATACTGTACCTAATAAACTACGAGTATATATTGCAACAAGAAATGTTGGAATTGCTGCGATAAGGTAGTCCCACTGCATCGTCTCATGCATAAATAATACTTGTGCTAAAAGTGCTGCTAATATCGCAATTGGTATGTAATTTAACCATTTTAAACCCCAGTCTGGAATTTGTAGTTTGCTAAATACGAGAAGAGGTAAAATACGTGGTATGAGTGTGACAGCTCCTGCCGCTAGTAAAAGTAATAATACATCTAATCTCATTTCCATTTTTCAATCACCACTCCAATCGTCGCAGCTAATAATGTAGCAAGAATAACAGCTATACTATCTGGCATAAATAGGTGTGCAACGTATGCGATCATAATCGCTACAATTGCAACAGTAAGATGAATTGCTAGTTTCGGTTTACTACTTATGAGCTGAAGTACAAATAATCCGATAAACATTGCTGGTAATGCATAATCCATCCCGTACGTATGCGGATCTGGTATCCACTCACCAAACAGCCCGCCAATAATGGTAGCAAGTATCCAATTTAAATATGCTGTTACATTTAAGCCCATCATCCACCTGTCGCCTACATATCCTTTTTGCGCTGCATGCTGTACTGCCACGCCGAACGTTTCATCTGTAATTTGAGAACCGATAAATACGTTTTTTAATAGTGGAAGTTTCGTAAAGTATGGTGCAAGGGCAGCACTCATTAGAAGGTGGCGTAAATTAACAAAAAAGACGGTGAAAATAATTGCTGAAGCAGGAGCACCAGCTGCATACATACCAGCTAATATAAATTGGGCAGAACCTGCATAAATTAAAGTGGACATAAATGCAATTTCAATGATGGAGAAACCTGCTGTTTTTGCAATTACACCAGCTGCTATACCAATGCTCAAATAACCAAATACAGTTGGTAAACAATCTTTTACTCCTTGCTGAAATGTATCATCGCTCTGCAAAGCTACATGTGCCTGAGCTTTACTCATCCGTATCATCCTCCATTCCTTCTAAAGTTCGTTTTCCTGTTACGACATGAACTAAATCTATATTTTCACGCCATAACGTATCTAACTTATCAGCTCCAAATTCCTTCGTGATTTCTTCAACCATAATATCGTGTCGCACATACTCTGTAGCAACGAGAACTAAAGCTGGGTCATACGTTGTAACCGCCCATGAAGTACTATCATTTGAGAAGTTCGCAATTAATACTTCCTCTCCATCACGCGCAATAACAGTTAAATGACCGCCCATTCTCTTTTCAACAACGTGGGGCGTCATATAATTATGGTGAAACGTCGCGCCTATTTTTGTATTTGGAGCGCCGAACAGGATTGAAAATATATGTACACCTTCCTCTTCCTTTTGATGAAGATATGGCTCAATTTCATGCACTTGATCTTCCCATACAGAAATCCATAGCTCTTCCTTCGCCCTATTAATTATATTGCATATTTCTTTTACAACACGATCATTGGAGCGAATATGCGAAATTACATCTATTTGTCGCTCTTGTTCTAAACCATTTAATTTCTGGTCTAAAAATTCAAAGGACTTTTCAAAATCCCTTCGCATTCGATTCATTAACTCCGTAGCTGGTACTGGTACATATTTCACTGGCTCAGTAGGAACAATATGCACCGCTCCTTTATCCATCAATTTACCGAGTACTTCATAAATCATCGAACGAGGTACCCCTGTTTGTTTACTCACTTCATACCCAGTTACTGGAGAATGTTTTAGTAGTCCAATATACGCTTTACATTCGTACTGAGAAAAACCTAACTTTTGTAATTCCTTTATAATTTCATCCATCGGTAATCCCTCACATTCTATATAACTCTCATCTCAAAACGATGTATGTATATTAGTAGTTATTAGTATACCTACTAATATAAAAAAACAGACCCGTAAAGTCAATTGATAATTCTGAAATTTATACCAAAAATAAAAAGCCTTCTTATGAAAGGCTTTTTATACATATCCTGTTATTTTAACTGCAAAGATTTTGATGCATTTCCCCTTAAATGTTCGCGCAAAGTAGAACCCGTATACTCTTCTCTAAATACACCAGCCTTCACAAATAAAGGAATGACTTCACTAAAAAATAGATTTAGTGACTTTGGAGGTCCTCCTGGAATGGCAATAAATCCATCTAACGCTCCAGCCTCAAATCTATCCATAATTTGCTTCGCAACGTCTTGCGGTGTACCAACTGCAACCCAATGAGCGGAGCCAACAACTTCTGGTCGTTCTAGTATTTGTTCAACAGTTGGTTCATTTTTCATAATGAAGTTCCATAATAATTCGGCATGTGTTTTACTGCGAACCGTTTGATCCCGACTTGGCAGCATCTCTTCTGTAACCTTACTTTCCAGCGGAATCCCTCTAGCGTCTAGTCCGAGAACCATTTCGAGTAACGAGTATCTCTTTTCTTTTGTGAGATGTTGATGAGCTTGCCTATGCATTTCTAACGCTTCTTCATATGTATCGCCGATAAAGAAATATAATCCAGGCAATACACGTATATCATCTTGCTTTCGGCCATGCTGTTCTGCTCTTTTTCTTAAATCTTGACGCAGTTCCATTCCTGACTCTACATCTGGCGTTGCAGCAAAAATTGCATCAGCAACAGAAGCAGCAAAATTCCGGCCTGACTCTGAAGCACCAGCTTGGAATAATGGCATTTCCCCTGAAATATGCTGCGGAATATTTAGTGGACCTTTCACCTCAAAGTATTCACCATTATGCTCAATAGGCTTTACCATCTCTCTAATAACATCAGGATTATCTACTTTCAATACTTCATTAGGGTGACTACCCCAAAGCTTTCTTACTAACGCTGTACATTCTGCCGCTTTTGCGTATCGCTCTTCTGATGATGGCATCCCTTCCTCACCAAAGTTTTCAGCACCGTCAATGGATGTGACAATATTCCACCCTACTCGGCCGTTACTAATCCAGTGTAAAGATTGTAATTGCCTCGCTAGTATATATGGTGGATAAAACGAAGTTGAAGCAGTCGTCACGACTCCAATTTTTTCTGTTGCGTACGCAATAGCAGTAAACAGTAACGTCGGATCTAAAATGACATTCCCTTTATTACGAGCAATTAAATCTGGGTGCGCCACTAAATAATCTGCTTTAAAAACAAAATCTAACTTCGATTTTTCTGCCTGTTTCGCTAACTCTACTTGTTCATCAATTCCCGAATCAAATATACACTCTTCCTCTTTCTTTCTAGAAATTAAACATAATCCAATACAAAGTTGTTTGTTTGTAGACATATACACACCATCCCCTTGTTTTTAATTCACTTAGTTAAACGAATGTTGCTGTCATTATGAAATTCCATTCTTATAGAAATGAATAAAATGATAATGATTATCAATATCATTTTATGGTGTAACTGTAATAAATGCAATAAAAAAAGACTCCCACTAACGGGAGTCTTCTATCTCAATATTTCATTCGCTTCTTTTTCATAAATTTTATCAAACGAAGTCATAACACGTTGTGACGCTGAAATCATTTTTTGATCCGTCATAAGATCAGCCATCTCTTTCGTCATATCTACATTTGAATTTTCTAGCATATGATTTTTTACTGTCCCTGTTCCGTTCGGTAAATCAGCAATGTTTCCTTCTGCTAGTGTAAAGCTTTTGTTCTCTCTTTGTACGAGACGATTATTCGCTTCTGCACCTACTGTTTTTGTTTGCAGGCGGGCAATATTATTTTGTGTTACTGCATCATATAACGTACCGTCTGCTTGTACAGCTACTTTTGCTCCTTCTGGAATACGAATACGTTCATTATTCTCTCCCATTACGAAAGCGCCTGAAGTTGTTTGCAAATAACGATCACTATTTACTGTAAAACTACCGTCTCTCGTTAAAAACGTTTCATTATTTTTAGATGTAACGAAAAACGAAGCTGCGCCAGACGTACCGTCATCTAAAAAGAAATCTGTAGCACTATTTGTCATTTGTATATTTCCTTGTACTAAGTTCACATGCGTTGCGGCTGGTACTACAGCGTAATCGACCGAACCGATATTTGTCACAGCTCCATCACCACGGCGATATGTGTCTTGTACATCAAATACTTTAGAAGTCATATTTTCTGCTTTAAATCCTGTCGTTTGAGCATTTGCAACGTTATTCGAATGAACATTAATGCGCTGCATATAATTCATCATACCCATAGAACCTATATAAAGACCGTTCATACTCGTTTGAATAAGGCAGTTGCCTTATCCTTCACCTCTTTTCTATGATGTTTGCAACATTTGTTTCGCTAAATGTTCAGCTGTAGCGATATGTATATGTTGCTTCACGTCTTGTCCGTCTGTCATTAATACAATTGGAGCTGATGATACTGCTGGAATTTTCAACAATTCACCACTACTTGCTGTTTCATCAAATTTCGTAAATACGATACCATCAATATGAATATCTTTGAAATTCGTAATGATTTCAATCATGTCTTTACTTTTCATCGAAGCTGATAACGTTAAACAAATATAATCTGGTTCTACTTGTCCCATCGTTTCAATCATTTCTTCCACTGTTTCTGTCGTACGATAATTTTTTCCGGCTGTATCAATTAAAATATAATCGACGCGCGCTTCTTCTTTAAAATACGTAAGCGCTCTTGTCATTGCAGCATCATCACGTACAGCAATTACTTCAAATCCAATTGTCTTGACGTAATCTTGCAGTTGCTGTACTGTCCCAATACGCGAATGATCTGTCGTAATAAAACCAACCGTTTTTTTCTTACCGTGAAATTGCCATGCCATTTTCGCAAGTGTCGTCGTTTTTCCAACACCTGTTGGACCAATTAATGCAATTGTTTGCACTTCTTTTTCAAAAACATTTTCCGTGTTGAAATGAGATCTCATATCTTCTAGTATATATCCGATCACTTCTTCTTCTGTAATCATCGTTGCATTCTCAAATTTCACTTTTAACTTTTCAGCATATGCATGAATGAAGTATTGTTCTACATCGTTTTGCTCTAGCATCCGAATTACTTTTTGAATAATAAATGGTACAGATTCTTGATTTTCTTTTTTTACAACTTCTTCTTTCTTGACGGGAACGACTTTTTTCACAGCTTTTTGCTTTTTCGTTACTTTCGTTTCTTCCGTCTGTTTCACAACGACGATACCTTTTTCAAACAGCTTTAATAGTTTTTCTTTCTTTTTTGCCCATTCTTCACTATTTCCTGTTTGCATCGCCGCGTATGACATAGAAGTCGTCACGTTTTCTAAATTGTGCAGTACCGATCGAATTCCATCCGCCTTCACAATTTGTTCAAAAGGGTCATTCACAACATCCATTAATTGTTCATGAAATTGAGTTGTGCCTTCGTTCACTTCTTCCTGTTTATCCTCTGGAAAAGCAACTAACATTTCATAATTCTTTTTCCAAAAAAACGGGATATTTCGTTTTACACTTTCATCGACAACGTAATAATAATCTGTACCATATTGGTCAAATAACTTTCGATACAATTCATTTTTCGAAGCTGCTTTTATTCGCATTAACGCTTCTTTTTTTTCTGTACTTTCCATTACTTCACCCCCTACTATTCAATATAAGCAATTTGATCTACAACAATTTCTGGTGCTAATTCGCTAATACAAAGTACTTGCGCTTCTACTTGATAACGCTCAAGAAGTCTTACTATTGCAAATCTGAAATCTTTTCTACGCGTTAATAACACTGGTTCTCTTCCCATTAAACGAGCCTGTTTAAAGACACGTTGTACTTGCTCAACTACTCGCGTTTCTAAATCTAAATCCCAGTTTAATAAATACCCTTGATAAGAATTGTTCACAACGTCCGCATCTAACTCGATTGAATCTGAGAAGAGCGCCGCATAAATTTTACCGTCAGGATTTTTCGCATTTTCACAAATAACTTTTGAAATACATTCACGGACGAATGACGTTACACCGTCAACATGATTTTGATAAATTTCTTTTCCGTCAATAATACCTTCGATAATGGTTGGTAAATCGCGAATAGAAATACCCTCTTTTAGAAGTTGTTTAATAACATTTTGAACGAGTGATAAGTCGATTTCTTTCTTCTTAATCTCTTCTAATAAAACGCCGTTATCATTTTCAAGCGAGTTAATTAAGTCTTTTACATGTTGACGCTGAATTAACTCATGCAGATTACGTCTAACGACAACATCTAAATGCGTAATTAATATACTAAGTGGCTCTAATACTTGATAGCCTTTCATTTGTGCATCTTGTACCATATGCTCTAAAATCCAATATCCATCTTCACCGAAAATCGGATCTTTCGCTGGTTCTGCATCTAAATCGGCCATTACATTCGGTGTTTTCAGCGCTAATAAGTAACCTGATTTTAAAACACCTTCAGCTGCCTTCGCACCTTTAATACGAATAATGTAACGTCCGCGTGGTCTAAAACTCGTATTATCTTTAAAGTTAATTCCAGGAACGTTAATACCAAGGTCGGTAATAATCGACTTCCTCATAAGAACAACTTTATCACGAGCTGTTTCCCCGTTAATTTTCTGCTTTACAAGTGCAGCTAAATCTAAGCCGAGTTCTACAATAATTGGATATTTATCTGTAAATACTCCGAATGAATCTTCCACTTGTTGCAGTTGCTCATCTTCGCCTTGAATCATTTCTATTTCTTTTTGAAGCTCGTCTTCTTTTTCTTTCTTTATTCGGTTTTTATTACGAATTCCTAAGAAGATAATTGTTCCACCAACGAGTGCGAATGGTAGAAATGGTAGCGGAGTAAAAATACCCATTGCGATAAATAAACCACCAAGCGCATATACAACAACTTCATGTGCTAATAACTCTTTAAAGATACCTTCTGTTACTGTATCCGCTGAACCATCAAATACACGTGTCACGATAATACCGGTTGAAATTGCAAGCATTAACGAACCAATTTGGTTTACGATTCCGTCACCGACAGTTAACTGTGTATAGTGAATAGCTGCTTCAGCAAAGCTCATGCCCTGCTGCATCATCCCGACAATTAAACCGAAAATAATGTTTACGAATAAAATGACAATCCCGAAAATAACGTCCCCTTTAATGAACTTTCCGGCACCATCCATCGCTCCGTAAAACTCTGTTTCCATATTTAACTTTTTTCGTTTTGCCTGTGCATCTTTTTCAGTAATAATACGCTGGTTTAAATCAGCATCGATCGACATTTGTTTCCCCGGTAAAGAATCAAGTGTAAAACGAGCTGCAACTTCAGCTGTACGAGATGCACCGTTTGCAACGATAAACTGGAATATGATTAATACTGTAAAAATAACGATACCAATTAATAAGTTCCCGCCAATTACAAACTGGCCGAACTCTTCAATAACATGCCCCGCATTTCCATCTGTCAAAATCGCTCGCGTCGTCGATACGTTAATCGATACGCGGAAAATCCCGATTAATAACAGCATCGTCGGAAATGACTTTAATTCATCCCACTCGTTAATACTTGTTGCTCGCATATAAATAAGCACTGACATACTTAGTAAAAAAACGATAACGATATCAAGTATAAATGGTGGAAGTGGAATTAAGAGCGCCACTACGAATGACGCTGCTAGAAAGATAGAAAAATAGGTTCTTGCAGAATCTATCTTAAACACAAGAGATCTCCTCCAACCGCGCTATTATACTTCAAGTTCATTCGTTTGAATTAAATAGCGCATAACTTCAATTACAGCTACGTATAAATCTTCTGGAATCGTCTCATCTTCCTCGACTTGATAATATAAAGAACGAGCAAGCGGACGATTTTCCACCATTGGTATTTCTTGTTCACGGGCAAGCGTTCGTATATATAATGCGAGCTCATCTTCCCCTTTTGCAACGACAATTGGTGCTGCATCAACCTGTTTATTGTATCGAAGTACGACCGAAATATGAGTCGGATTGTTTACAATAAACGTTGCGCCATCCATCTTCTTCGCAATTGTCCCTTGCAAGATCGCATGCATAAAGTTTTTTCGTTTCCCCTTTACTTGCGGGTCCCCTTCATTATCTTTATGCTCTTGTTTTACTTCTTCTTTTTTCATCTTAATATCTTGTTCGTACTCCCATTTTTGATAAATAAAATCAATAATAGAAAGAACGATTAATATAATTAAAATGGCTAAAAAGATAAATTTAATTTGCCTAATAATTTCAGTAAGTGACGCAGTCCAGTTAAATCCAATCATACTAACAATTTTCTCTAAATTCTTTTTAAAGAGAACGTAAGCGACGTAACCAATTAACCCCATATAAAATAGTGATTTCAAAATATCTACTAAACTTTTACGGCTAAACAATCTTGTAAAATAGTTTTTTGGGTTAATACGCGACGCTTTCGGCTTAATGACTTTAGAAGAAAATAAGAAACCGACTTGAATCATATAATTGAATAAATGAAAAGCGTATACGAGTATTAATATTGGAGCCGATACTTTCAGTAGTAAAATACCCATTAAATAAAAATACTCAGTTGAATCTGTGTTTTTCCCAATTTGATCAAACAGCACCGCTACAGAATTTGCAATCTCATAACCGAGCCAATCTCCGAAAAAGTAAACGACAACTGCTAATACAAGTATGGAAAATAAATTATTTAAATCTTTACTCCGGGCAATATTCCCTTCTTCACGCGATTTCTTACGCTTCTGCGGGGTGGCCTTTTCTGTTTTATTATCCTTTGCCATGCGCGTCCCCCTACTTCGTTAAGAAAAAGTTAAATAGTTTCGTATATTCCTCAAGCAATACATCTGTCATATTTTTAAACACATAACCGAGCATCGGTACACTCATCGCAATAAACAAAATACCGCACGTAATTTTAATGACGAATGCATTCATAAAAATATTTAATTGCGGAGCGTTTTTTGCGATTAAAATTAAAACAAAGTTAATGATGAACAAACTCCCCATTAGCGGAAGAGCAATTTCAACCGCTGATGTAATCGCAAATAATAACGTTGCGAGTAGACTATCTAAAAAACTAGTCGTCAGCAATTTTGAAATCGCCTCTGTATATTGAAACGACTTTAAAATCGTGGCAACGAAATAATTAATGCCGCCAAGTGAAATAAAAATAATTAGGAAAAATATATCAAAAATGGTTGATAGTAAAGTAGACTGTGAACCTGCATTTACATCAAACAAACTTGCCTGTGATAAACCGATATCAAAGTCTAAAATATGCCCAGCCATTTTTGGAATGTTCCACAGCATTTCTACAATTTTTGAAAGTGATAATCCAATTACAATTTGCGTTCCTGCATAAGCTGCAACGTCCCAAACGGTCTTTATGTGAGAAACATCAACTTGATCGGCCACTGTAATCGAAAGAGCAAGTCCAACTGTAACCTTCGCCATTGCTGGAATGGATCGCCCTGAGAAAAACGGTAAAAAATATAAAAATGAAGTAATGCGGCAAAACGCAAAAAACGTCGCCGCCCATAATTCCATATTCATTTCAGTCCACCTATCTTAGTAAGAACGCAATAGCGATGGAATTTTATCAAATAAATCTAAAATAAGCGTCGTTAACTCTTGAAACATCCACGGACCTAAAATGATAATAACGAGTACGATACTCGCCATTTTCGGTAAAAACGTCAGCGTTTGCTCTTGAATTTGCATCATCGCCATAATGACAGCGATAATAATAACGACAATCATACTTACGCCGGCAACCGGCATTAAAATCATAACCCCTTTATAAAAAAAGGTTTGAAAAATATCTATAATTGGTGACGTATTCATTTATATGACTCCTATCACATAGCATCAAACGCTTCAGGCGACCGTTTTAAACATAATGTCGACGATTTTTGTATATCCGCCTAAATATACGAAAACGAGTATTTTAAATGGTAAACTTAAAATCATCGGCGGTACCATCATCATCCCGAGGTACATTAACAGTGTACTAATAATCAAATCTATAAATACAAACGCTAAATAAATGAACATCCCTGTTAAGAGTCCCTTTTGGATTTGCGTTAACGTAAAGGATGGTACGAGCGTAAATAAGGAAAGATCTTTCAAATCTTTCGGTAACTCTTCTCCACGCACTTTCAGCATCATTTTTAAATCATGCTTATACGTATGCTTTGACATATACTCTTTCATAATCGGAGCTGTCGTTTCCGCAGCTTGACTTACTGTTATTTTCTCTTTCGTCATCGGATCCCACACATCGCTCTTCAGTTGCCCAAGTACAGGCTGCATCGTAAAGAGGGATAAAAATAGTGCAAGTCCTACAAGCACTTGGTTCGGTGGTAAGTTCATTACCCCAAGTCCTTGACGTGTAATCCCAAGAACGATCATAAAATAAGTAAAATGTGTAAATAATAGAACGATAGATGAAGATAATGATAAAAGGGTAACGAGCGCAAATAATTGTACACTTGAATTACTCGTAAACTCTTTTCCATTTTCGAAATTAATAAAACCGTTTTGGGCTGCATACGCTGGATTTACAAAAATAATTGAAAAAACGATAGAAAATACGAAAATAACGGCTAATAATGATAACTGTTTCTTTATTCTCATGATGGATCCTCTACTTTTTTCGTTTCACTCTTCACCGCGTCTTCTAGCGCTTGTTGAAACTGATTTCCTGTTCCTGTTAATTGCACAGATTGCACACCGTTATTACTAATAACAGTGAACACTTGCTTGCCGTCCACTTCAAATAAAAAGGCGCTCGTTTGATGATTTAAATACACGCCGTCCTTCACTTGAATGTGGCCATTTTCACCTTGTTTAAAAAACTGCTGCTTGCGCGTCTTTTTCGTCATATAATATGCACCGTAGCCGAGCGCACCAAACAGTAAAACGACTTGAAATAAGGTCGTCATATACGACATATGACTCCTCCTCTACTCTTTATCTTGCATTTGACTTTGCGCTTTCATAAGCGCAGCTTGCTTCTTGTCAGCTTCAATTTCAGAAATGATAATACCGAACTTCTCGTCCATTACGATCGCTTCCCCAATGCCGACTTTCATATTACTTAAATACACATCTACTTTATGTCCTAAGTTTTTCTCTACTTCCAGAACATCGCCCACTTTTAACTGTTTCACATCACCAAGTGTAATAGATGACTTCCCAAGCTTTACACCAAGTTCAATCGAAATGTCTGAAACAGTATCAATATGTGCTTTACCTGCTTCATTTCGCTTTCCTGCAAAATCTTCTAATCCCATTAATGATACAGGAGATACTTCATGCTTCATATGGATCCTCCTACTCTACAAAACTTTTAAATAAGAGCGCCTTACGCGTTCCATCTTTTCCAATAAAACAATTAAATTTATGCTTTCCATCTACATAACCAAGTAATTCATCCGAAACTTTCGTATGAAGCGGAATAATATCGCCTTCTTCAATTTGTTCAATCTCACCCATTGTCATCTTTTGCTTGCCAATTGCAACGTGAACAGGTTTATACACTTGATTTACTTTCACTTCCACTTCAGACGTATACTTTTTACGCTTATCCGAAGAATGTTCGACAATATTTTCAGACGTTAACTTATCCATAATTTCTTCAACAGATAAGAATGGAATACCGATACGCACCGTCGTATTCCAAAAATCTGTTTTCATATTTACGTTCAGTAATGAAATGATATCACTCGCTGTCGTAATCTTTAATGCATTCGGATCTGTCTCCGTCGTTACAAATTTCGGTTCAATCGCCACAACACTTTCAAATGATTGCTCTAAATTTTTACAAAGGAGCATAAAAATATTATCCAGTGTTAAAAACTCAAATGCGGTAAGTGGTCTGCGCATCGTAAAGTTACGCTTACTATCTCCACCAAGCCAACATTCATGAATATAAATAACGAACGCTAAATCAATCTCAATAACAATTTCTCCAAGCTCCGGGAGGCCAAGATCAATAACGCAATATAAATAGTAATCTTTCGGCATTTTCTCCACATACTCACTCGTAAACGGAACTTGCTCAACCGTTGAAGGCTCAAGCTCAATTGGAATACGCATACGCGCTGCCAACGTCTGTGACGTCTGTTTACCAAATGTAGAAGCAATTGCTTGCAAGCTACGTAAATGCTCAACACCGAACTTCTCCGGTCTATTAAAATCATACTCTTGAAATTTCTCTTGCTTTCCTGCTTCTTGTGCGAAAGCTGGCATTTCCTCGCCTTCATTAACCGCCTTCAGCAGGGCATCAATTTGCTCTTGGCTTAATTTTTCGCCACTCATGACAATCCCCTTCCCTACCTTTTCAATTCAACGATTTCAACGTACATCTTCCCGTTTTTCGTCAAAATCTTTCCGGTTCCAATCTCTTCATTCTCAAGCATAAGACGCACCGTATTTTTCGTTGAATTTTCAAGACGATACAATGTACCTTTCGTTATATGAAGCAAATCTTCAATTTTCTTTTTCGTATTTCCGATTTCAAAATAAATTGTTAACGGAATATCATCTTGTAATTTCAAATCTAGCCAACTCCCATATCATGTTCACGAAAATTTCATGTTCTCTCTATATATGAAATTTCTTATTTTGAAACGTCGATATTTAATATTTTTTTAATATATCCTTGCGTTTCTTTAAATGGCGGTACGCCTCCGTACTTTCTCACATTACCAGGGCCAGCATTATAAGAAGCAAGTGCCAATACTAAGTCGCCGTTATTTTTCTTTAAATAACCGCTTAACTCTTTCACACCGCCCTCAATACTTTCAGCTGGTGAAAATGGATTTTTTATACCCATCTCTTTCACATTCGCTGGCATAAGCTGCATAAGACCCATCGCACCTGCATGTGACACCGTTTTCGGATTAAAATTAGACTCTACTTCAATCATTTTTTGAATTAACGTTTTCGGAATTCCGTATGTACGGCTAGCGCGATCAATAATATCCTCATACTTCCCTTCATTGGAAGAACGTATTTTTTGAATATTATACTTCTTCGTTAATTCCCACGTATCAGCAGCCTCATTTTTCGTTTCTGGGAAACGTCGTTCAAACTCTTTTTGTGCGACTTGCACTTCATCTACGTTCTTCGTTTCAGCCTTTTCTTCAGCCTTACTCGCTTCCTCTACTTTATTAATAGATTCTTCCGGTTTATTTACAACCGTTTCTATTTTCGTAGATTGTACCGGCTGACTCATATCTTCTATGTTTGCCGGCTGCGCAGTACCCTTCATTTCCTTCGCAGGTTCACTCTGCAACTTCTCTTGAAAACGACTACTAACGAATGCTTGTGGACTACTTAGCTTTTGCTGAATTTGTCCTTTCTTATATGCAAGCACTTCTTTTACTATATTTCCAACTAACATAATATCACCTTTTCGGTAAACAAAGATAATCTAATATTAGAGTTTTTTTAAAAAGTTTGCAATAATCCTTTTAATAATATTGTAATAAAAAAACGACTAAATTGTTAAACTGTTATTTTTTTATATTTATTAATTCGAATTTTTAGTTGACACCCGTTGTAGCAAGGATTACAATAAATCTCGAAATTGATTTTTTCGCATATTACCGTTTTTCAATTTGCAGAAAAGTCAATATAAAAAAATGGGGGTTCTTAACATGAGAATTAATACAAACATTAATAGCATGCGTACGCAAGAGTACATGCGCCAAAACCAAGCTAAAATGAGCAACTCTATGGACCGTTTATCAAGCGGTAAACGTATCAACAACGCTTCTGACGATGCAGCAGGTCTTGCAATCGCAACTCGTATGCGTGCACGTGAAAGCGGATTAGGTGTTGCAGCTAATAACACACAAGATGGTATTTCTTTAATCCGTACAGCTGATTCAGCAATGAACTCAGTTTCTAACATCTTACTTCGTATGCGTGACCTTGCTAACCAATCTGCAAACGGCACAAATACAGATAAAAACCAAGGCGCACTAGACAAAGAGTTCGCTGCATTAAAAGAACAAATTGATTACATCTCTAAAAACACAGAATTCAATGATAAAAAATTATTAGACGGCAGCAACAAAGCTATCGCGATTCAAACATTAGATTCTGATGATAAAGGTAAACAAATCGAAATTAAGTTATCTGATTCTTCTACTACTGCACTAAAAATCAATAATCTAAGCATCGCTGCTAATGGACTTGGTATCGGCTCTGGTCAAGAATTAGTTGGTGTTGCTGACAATACTGTGGCTGATGCTACTGCTGGAGCATTAAAAGGCTTAAATAATACTGCTGGTACTGGTGGCGCTTTAGCTGATAGAAAAACTGCAGTAGACAATTTCAAGGTTGAATTTGCTAAGGTTAAAGACGGTATGAATGCACAAGATGTTGAAAAAATTAATGACGCTATCAAAAAATTCGAAGATGGTACTGCAAATTCTTTAGCAGATACTCAGGCAATTGGAAAATTATATACTGATTCACCTAAAGCTATTACAACTACTCAAATTAATGACGTGAATGTAGCAGCTAAATCTTTATCCGATTTAACTACTGCTTCTACTACAGATACTAGAAAAGCAGCAATGACATCATTCGTGGATGCTTTTAATGCTGTTAAAGGTTCTATGAATAAGGCAGATGTAACTAAAATTTCGGATGCCATTGATAGATTCAGTAAAACTGATGATTCTGGTAATACATTAGAAGCAGCTCGCGCAATTGGTGATGCATTTAAAGCTGCTACTACTAACGGACCAACTTCAACAGCAAACGATGCTAATGCAGCAATTAAAGCAATCGATGCAGCACTAGAAACAATTGCCTCTAACCGTGCAACTATGGGTGCTACATTAAACCGTCTAGACTTTAACGTAAACAACCTTAAGAGCCAACAATCTAGCATGGCATCTGCTGCTTCTCAAGTAGAAGACGCTGACATGGCGAAAGAAATGTCTGAAATGACTAAGTTCAAAATCTTGAACGAAGCTGGTATCAGCATGCTTTCTCAAGCAAACCAAACTCCACAAATGGTTTCTAAATTATTACAATAAGCCATTTGATTTAGTTTCATGAATAAACCTCTCTGCTTGCGGAGAGGTTTATTTTTTCTATATAAATGAATTTTTTGTAAAACCTTTCTTTTTTAGGTAGGATAGAGCATCCACGTTGCGTAGAAGCGGTCAATTCCTATCTCTATTCCCCCCTTATGTTAAAATACAACTAGAAGATAAGCATAAGTCCCTTTTTCTTTTTATAACTGTTTATTGGCTTTAAGATCCTATATGAATCTATAAGATAAGGAGTGTCTATTATGCGTATTGGTACGAATGTTTTGAGTATGAATGCTAGGCAATCGCTATATGAGAATGAAAAGCGTATGAATGTTGTGATGGAGCATTTGGCAACTGGTAAGAAGTTAAACCATGCTTCTGATAATCCTGCTAATATTGCGATTATGACTCGTATGCATGCACGAGCAAGTGGTATGCGCGTGGCGATTCGTAATAATGAGGATGCGCTATCAATGCTTCGGACAGCGGAAGCTGCCCTTCAAACTGTGACGAATATTTTACAGCGTATGCGTGATTTAGCTGTTCAATCTGCGAACGGTACAAATTCAAATAAAAACCGTGATTCACTAAATAAAGAGTTTCAATCTTTAACAGAGCAAATTAGCTATATTGGCGAGACGACTGAGTTTAATGATTTATCCGTGTTCGACGGCCAAAACCGTCCTGTTACGTTAGATGATATTGGTCATACAGTAAACATGACGAAACATATTCCTCCTTCCCCTACACAACATGACATCAAGATTTCAACAGAACAAGAAGCAAGAGCTGCAATTCGTAAAATTGAAGAGGCACTACAAAATGTATCACTTCATCGTGCCGATCTTGGGGCTATGATTAACCGTCTGCAATTTAATATCGAAAATTTAAATAGCCAAAGTACAGCATTAACAGATGCCGCCTCTCGAATTGAAGATGCGGATATGGCGCAGGAAATGAGCGATTTTTTAAAGTTTAAATTATTAACTGAAGTTGCACTTAGTATGGTTTCACAAGCAAATCAAATACCGCAAATGGTTTCCAAGTTACTACAATCTTAAAAAATCATCCCCCTTCTTTGGAACGATTCCATACAAAACAAAAGGGAAATACATATACACTATGTATCTCCCTTTTATTTTGTACCCAAATTTTATTACTGCGTTACAGTCATAACCTGCCCACTACGATCAACCATAATTTTCATTTTACCGTCTTGTGCATTATATAACCCTAATTTATGCAAATCTTGTTTACATTCTTTTACGAAGAAAGGTAATGTGCGAATTTGATCAATATCAGAGCTCGTAATGAAATGAATTAAATGATGCGTCATTTCTTTTATATCATGAACAAGCTCTTCCTTTTCTCGCTTTAGTCTTTCATTTTCAGCTCGTAATACATGTAACTCGCCTTCAAGTCCACGGGCATTCTTTTCATCTTTTGAACGCTCTGCAGCCATGCTAGAAAGCTTATAGATTCCTTCCATGAACTGATGTAGTTCATGCTCTTTTCTTTCACTACACTGGCTAATCGTTTCAAAATTATCAACAATGCCAGATATAACTGTTACAAGATTTTTTTCGTTCTCTGTATTTGGAACTTCATTTCTTAATTCTTGTTTGTTTTCTTTTTTTATTTCAACAATTGGTTCTTTTACAGGTGTATATTTTCGCTTTCGTCCTGGTTTTTGTTTTTCAATATTTTCAAACGGTATTTCACATTTTTTTAATTTGTAATACGTATTTTGTAATTGACTTGCTGTTTTTGGAAAAAGATTTAGTTCTTTTTTACTAACGTATTTTGAAATATTAATAATGTTTAAACCGTGACGTTGGGAAAATTGATACACTTCATACAGTAACTCTAGCTCAGACTTCAGCCATGTAATTGTAGATTTTTCATACGCCCGCATCCCGCCATTTTTTTCGATATCTATTTGAAATAATACCATTCTATTATATAAATCAACTAATTCTTCATACGCTACTCGGAATTGTTTCTCTATTTTTTTTAATTCCTCTTCTAGTTGCACATCGTTCATTTTATTATTTGACATGTTTTGTAAAAGATTTAATACATTGATTGCTGTGTGGTGATACATAATCTGTGCCACTCCCCCTCATCCTTTCACAATTCTCATCTGACTCCCATGTCTTTTTAGAAAATAGCAATTTTTTCATATCCATATTATAACATTTCGAAATTATCTGTCAAATATTAAACATACAAAAATGTATAGAAAGTATAGAAATAGAAAAATTATTTTTAATTAATATGTATAATTACATATTAATTATATTATATGGTATTTCGGATATATTTTCACCGAAAAAGTTTGCGTTACTACGCAACCTTACTAGCATATTCCGAAAATACGCTCTCTTATATTTTCAAATAAACCAGCTCGCTATTTATTCATTAAACGAATTGAAAATCTCGAAGTAGAGACTATTTATACAGCCACAAACACTCCAGAAATATTTAATCTTTCTACCTGTAAAGCAGAGTATAGAATGCAAAAAAGGAACTAGCCAGTACTACTTACACGTGGCTAGTTCCCTCCTCCCTACTAAAAAAATAGAGTTGTATATCAGTTCTTCAAACCCTTAATCAAAGGCTCATTTCTTCTACTGATCTAAAACCACTCCATATATCTGGTCTCACATCGCATGGGGCTCTATTAGGCACTGACCGCCACCACGCATGACTAAAGCTTCTATTCTAGCTAAAAAAAGCTTTTCAAAACGTTTTTTACAGCACTAACTTATCAACTAAGCCAATTAACTCTTGAATATCTGGCTTACTTACTTGAGCATTTGCTCCTACAGCTTCGCCTTTATGGAATAATTCATTTGTAATTAATGAAGAGAAAATAATGACCGGTAAACGATTCATTACTTCACTATCTTTAACCACTTTCGTTAAATGATGTCCGTCCATTTTCGGCATTTCAATATCAGTAATTAGCAAGTGAATATGTTCAAACATTTTTTCCCCTTGCTCTTTCGCTAATTTTTCAATTTGCGCTAATGCTTCTGCACCATTGCTGAAGAAATTCATTTTCGTATATCCAGCTGATGATAATGTTTCTTCTAATATTTGGCGAAGCATCGCTGAATCTTCTGCTATATAAATAACTTTTTCAGCTCGATCTGTTTTTTGCTCTAAACCTGAAAGTGATTTATTGTCATAACCAGTACCGCTAATTTCACATACAATTTTTTCATAATCTAATAGTAAAATAATTTGCCCATCTAGTTTTACAATACCAGATGTCGTTTCTTCTAGTCCCATAGACAATGAAGCTGGTTCATCAATTTGTTCCCAAGAAATACGTTGAATACGATGCACTTCATCAACACGGAAAATAACTTTCATTTGATTTAATTCTGAAATAATAAATTTCGTTTGATCAAGTGGCTTTGTCGATTTTAAATTAAGAGCTGTCGCTAAGTTAATAACAGGTAAAATTTCACCACGTACTTGAACAACACCTTCAACTGCATGATGAGATTCTGGCACAGTTGTAACAGGGAATGGATTAATGATTTCACGTACTTTCATTACGTTAATACTAAATAGATTTTCACCAACAGTATATGTGACAATCTCTAATTCATTTGTTCCGCTTTCTAATAAAATACTTTGTGCTTGTGACATAAAGGTGTCGCTCCCCTTTCATTAATTCCGTATATTTAATTATTAAGCTTTATTAAAACGAAAAAGTCAACTACCTATATAAAAAATATAGATAGTCGAACGATTTATTTTAAAAGACGCTTAATCTTGTATAAACGAAGCAAGTGCCTCTAATAACACTTCTTGTGCTCCTACAATTTCTGTCGGCATTGCTTCCCACTTTTTCGAAAGCTCCGTTTCTACTCTTATTCTTAGCTCCGAATCCATTTCTTCTAGCACATATTCTTTCGTTGCTATATCAACATCAAGTAGTGCGAGCGCATATAGTTCCGGGTCGTTTATCTTTTCAA
Source organism: Bacillus cereus group sp. RP37 (assembly GCF_040459695.1). Classification (NCBI taxonomy): domain Bacteria; kingdom Bacillati; phylum Bacillota; class Bacilli; order Caryophanales; family Bacillaceae; genus Bacillus; species Bacillus cereus group sp. RP37. Next base: position 3,765,871 of record NZ_JARVHP010000001.1, read on the forward strand.
ATAATCGTTTTAATACCGCCGGTGCTATATGTTTTAATTTTTCAATATGAATCTCTTTATCTGAAAATAGTAACTCATATTGAATAAACGTAACATTTTCTTTAATCACTTTAAAATAGCAATTATTTTTTTTATCATTTACAAAGTAACCGTTCGGATCTGCAATAATACTCTCTACTTTACGAATTAAATCTGGCAAACTACTCGCCGACATTACAGTCCGCTGCTCAACCTCACTCGGCGAAATGAATGTAACGCGATACTTATTCTGCGCCATCCTCCTCACCTCTCCTTTTATAGAAATCTATCGTCATAAATAAACTTATTAGTCCATCTAACACGCTAAGACCACAGGTATTATTCATACTACACTTCGCTTAAATCTTAAACTAACCTAGTAACTCTTCATATCTCTGGTCTTAAACAACGGTCAAGCACCCACATAAGCACTAACTGCCAGGTCCTCTCTCAAAACCTAAAAAAGGGCTTTTAAAAGCTTTTTAAGAGCTTTTCAATAACTCGATGTTGTTGAACCAAAATGCAATCTGCTGATCCGTTATCCCTGATAGTGTAATAAAAAACTCCCGGCACTTCATCTCATCCTTAAACAGTTGATACTTCCATTCTCCTTCGCTACCAACACTTACGAAATAAAACTCATGAATACGGCCAATAATTGATTGCTTTTCACCAAATGAATATGCAGGTACTTGCTTAATTTCAAATTGATCAGGTAAATATATATGCTCTTCTCGTTCCATTTTTAACACTTGCTCTGCAAGTTCACGTTTATTTTCGAAAAAAGGCAATTGTAAAATTCGCTCTTGTCTTGTCATACGAATAAAAAACCGATACGATAAACTTAACTAAATCTATACGATTCAATCAAATTTACACAAGTTAGTGCTTCATCGTGTTCTCGCAACCCCGAAGGGACGAGGGGGATAACACTCCACACGAGGCAGTATCGTTACCTCATATTATCAAGCTTTTATTTTACCCATCTTGATAAATTTATCGAAGCATTTAAATCTCTATCGTGATGGCTATTGCATTGAACACAACGCCACTCACGTATTTTTAAACTCCACTGTCCTTCTGGTTGAACTGAATGGTCGTATTTTACTCCGCAACATGAGCAAATCTTGCTTGAGGCGAACCATTTATCAGCTTTTACATACTCAATGCCATACTTCTCGCACTTGTATGATAAACATTGAAAGAAGAAGTTTAATTTTTGAAAGGAAAATGCTTTCGATAGTTTTTTGTTTTTTAACAGGTTTGAGATAGGTAAGTCTTCCACAACAATCCTCATTGGTTTGGTTTTCACCAATTTAGCTGTTGCTTGATGGATATGGTTATTTCGGATATTCGTAATTTTCCTAGATAACCGAAGGTTCTCAGTTTTAGCTTTTTCATATCCGGCAGACTGAATTTTTACACCTTTTTTAAATCTCCTAGACATATCTCTTTGTGCTGACTTTTTCCTTTTCAAAAGCTTTTTAACCTTGGCATCTTTGTTTATATTTCGTTCTCTTGTACCATTAGAAGCTACAAACAGCTCTTTTAAACCAACATCCACACCAATCGACTCATTGGTTAGTTCTTGTGATTCAAAGTCTTCTTGGAACCCTACACTAATCCACCAGTGACGACCATCAAAGGTAACTCTTGGATTTGATGGTTTTTTGTTTCTTGGTAGTTGTTGGCTTGTTTTCACTTTTCCAATAGACTGAATATGAACTACTTTCTTTCCTATAATCAGTCTTTCATAATTGGCATAAAATCCTTGGAGTAAATCTTTTTTGGATTTATAAGAAGTGTGATAACCATTTTTGTACTTTTTGAACGAATTTTTCCTCGCCTTATCAAAATCTTTTGAAGCCTGTTTGGGAACTTGTGCATTGATGTCTTTTAACCACTCATATTTCTTTCGCTTCTTGATCTTTGTAAATCGTTTCTGTAAATCTAACTGTGAAACAGATTTCCCAAATAGCTTATAGTATCTATCACTCATTCTTTTACAATAGTTATAAGCAAATCTTGCAGCGCCAGCATGGTTTCTAAACACTTTTTCTTGTTCAGGCGTTGGAATCAGTCTAACTTTCTTCGCCAATATCATCAGAAGCCTACTCCTTTACTGTGCGATTATTCGGGCACTCATCTTTTAGATAACGAAAGATTGATTCTTCTGAATAGTAGCGTGTTCCATCAGCATTTCCCTAAGACTACTAGGATACAAACCTGTTAATTCCGATACTTGACTAACTCGTGAAAATTTCATTATTATTCTCACCTCATTGAACCTACCATAACACATACGTTCGATAGATTCATTAAAGTTTGATAGATTTAATTAAATTTATCTCGTTCAACTAAGGGCGCAATTCCTTAGTCAGTTCTCTTATGAACTTCTCATATTTTCACATGAGCGCAGACTATATGTTTATCTACTTAGAGATAGAGGATTTTTCCACCACCATAGGCTTGTGGTGTACTCTCGTCAGTTATACGAGATAGTCGTTGAACGTTCATCTTATCAATTTTGACTTAGATGATTCGAGGCGGAAGACCCATTGTTCTAGTGTTTAGGATTTAACCTTGCACCATCTGATTGATTTTTTCTGCTTTCGCAACATTCACGCTCACCATTTCTAGCCACGTTGTAGTTCAATCAGCTTTAGGAATTGCCCGCAGTTAACCCTCACTACTAGCCAATCACTTGACTAGCAGGGCTTACTGATATATTTAATTAACTTTGGTTATAATTGGTTAAATAAATCGTAACAGTTAGTTACCCTTTCTACTACATTACAATTTTACTTTATAATATATTATCGAATTAAGTTTACAACTTCATTTAATACTTCATCTGAAACTTTAATTACTTTCGCATTTCCTTGGAATCCACGTTGATAAAGCATTAAATCAACAAATTCTACAGATAAATCTACGTTTGAACTTTCTTTTGCTGATCCTCGTACATTCCCTGCACCATTCTCACCAGCAACACCTATTCCTGGAATACCCGCTGATGGTGTCGCAACGTAATTTCCATTCCCTGTTTTCATTAATCCACCTGAATTCGGGAATGTAGCTACAGCTAGTTGTCCTACAACTTTCATACTACCATCCGAATATTTCATCATAACGAAACCACCGTCTGAAATAGAATAGTCATTTGCAATTGCAGCTGGGCGCCCCGTTACTTCTGTGGTAGAAATAGTTTTCCCTGTCGGATAATTTGTTAATCCGCTTAAATCAAGTGTTAGACCACCACCAAAAGGAATTTGAACAGATCCACCATTAGTAACTTCACCAGTTACTGGATCCTTTTGTACTGGTTCATCTGTTTGCTTTAAATTTCCTAATGTATCAAATATAAGGGGTTTGTCGTCCGGCATGCCTTCAATAGGCTTAAATTCTTTTTCGTTTTTAGAATCATTTCTTACAGAAACTGAATATGTATATTCACCTGCCTTCGGTTTTTTAACTTCTTTACCATCTACCATCTCTGATTCAGTCTTTTGCTTAATATTTACACGTAACGTTAACGAGTTCCCTTCCGCATCAAAAACTGTGAATTCGTGAGATAATGCATTTTGGTTTCTAGGAAGGTTTCCGCCTATTGTCGCTTTATCTGTTTGAATCCCACCAACAGCTGATCCCATTGGAATATGAATTGGGCTTGGTCGTGAAGAAAAATCTACTTCTTGTGTTCCTGTTTTTACACCATAACCTAGTACATACTGTCCACCTGTATTTGTAACATAGCTATCTTTCGATACACCAAAAGACCCTTTTCTCGTATACTCTATATTTCCACCGTTACGATCACCAACTAAAAACAAACCGTTTCCTTCTATCGCTGTCTCCATCTTATCACTAGTTAAAGTAATAGAACCATCACTAAAATCTGTAGATGTCCCACTGAACTTTACACCGTTACCAATACTCTTTGGATTCGTACCAGCATAGGCACCATCACCACGTGAACCAACCGTATTATTATATAGCAAATCATCAAAAATAGCCTTTTGCTTTTTATATCCAACTGTTTGTGCATTTGCAATATTATTTGAAGTAACACTTAATGCATTTTGTGCTGCATTCATCCCTGTAATACTTGTATATAACGCTTTAATCATAACCTTTGTACACTCCTTTTATTAATCTGGCTTAACCTCTTCATTTTTTTCTATATCATCTTTCTTCTCATCTTCCGGATTAGTTTCTGTTATTGGTTTATCAGAAACCCTTTCTATGAAACGAAGTGAGACAACTTGATTATCAACAATAAGTTGCACATCGTTATTTTCAGCAAGTCGAACTGTTTCCACTTGACCAGTCACTTGCTTTCCATTATTGCTTACACCTCTAACGTACTTTCCTAAAAACTTCATCCCTCCATCAAGAGCCGTCGAATACATCGTTGATTGCAGTTTATCTACTGCTTTCGTCATATTCTGTACTTGCTCCATAAGCGATAGCTGTGCTGTTTGGTTCATCATTTGGTTCATATCCATCGCATTAAACGGGTCTTGATGTTGAAAGCTTGCTAAGAAAAGTTTCAGGAAATCATCTTTATCCATAATACCGGGTGTTTTTTGAGTACTTGCTGATACTCCGTTTGCTTGTTGAGCTGTCGACTGTGCACCAGTAACAGATGCGTTTTTTGTTTGTGCTCCTGCTTGTAACGGAATATGATTTGTACTCGTTGTATTTAATCCAACTGTTGGCACGCTTTATTCCTCCAATAATCCCGCAAATTCTTTTGCATGTTGTTTCTCATGTTTCGGACTTGCTAATTTTTGTTTTTGTCTTTGCTCTTGTTCTCGCTGTTCTTTTCGATTTTCATCTTTATCTGAATAGCTAATTTGAATATTGATTTCTTTTTCTTTTAACTTCAATCTCAATTCATCAAAAATGATTTCCACACGTTTTTTCGCATCGTGTTTTTCCATTTCTACGTGAACATCAATTTGATCTCCATGTTTTTTCATAAACACTGTTAATGTACCAAGTTTTTCTGGATTTAACTGAAACAAAACACGCTCTTGCTTCACTACAAATTTTTGCAACGCTTCTACTTGCGCTTCCATTTTCTTTCCTAAGTCAGGTAACGTAACTTTCTCAGCGCTACCATTTGATTTTCCTATTTGATCGGTACCCGTTGCTTTATTTAGTAACTCTGCACCCGTTGAACTCGAATCTTTTAACACATCACCTTCCGGCAACTCTATCTTTACATCATCGCCCTCAGCTTTTGGAAGATCTACATCTAAGTCTTTGGACTCTTCTTGTTTCTTTGCGATATTACAAGTTTCTGTTTCAACAACTTTCAATACTTGCATCGTTTGCTCTGGCATCGTCACTTTATCTAATACCATTTGCATTGTATCTTCTAAACATATAGCATTTTTGATATTCATATTGGAAAGAAGTTCTTGTAATTGTTGTAATTCTGCTGCGGGTAATTCGTTAAGTTTTATATTTCCATATTCTTTATACAGCTCTTGTATTTTTTGTATGTATTGATATAACAATTCTGGCTGCACACGTAATTGCTCAATTGCAACCATTTGCTCAGATACAGCTAATAACAACTGTTCTGTCTCTTTTTTTTCTTCTTTCTTTACAATTGGCTCTTCTTTCGTTACTGATTGTTTAGAAAGAATATATTCTTTTTTTTCTTCTTTTGGTGCTTCTTCTCGTTTCATTTTCTCCGTTTTCGGCTGCTTTTTATTTTCCATTCTCATCGTACGATCGAATGAAGAATCTTCACTTTTTGATTGTACTTCTAGCCCTTTTTCTTTTTGCGGAGGTAAACTTTGTTGCACCGGTAATACAGACTGTATCACTATATTCACCTCATCCATTCATACACATTTTCAAATCAAGAAGCATTTTTTCTTCCTGCTTTTCTCGTACTTTTGCAAGCTTTTTACAATCTTCTTGATACATCTCATCAATGACACGTTCTTTTTCTTTTACCTGTTCTAAAAGGCTTTCATTTTTTTGAATAAAATCTTCCGTTTTTTTAATTTTCCGATTCCATTCTTCTATTCTTTCAGGTGAAAACGTATGTGACGAAAGCATGCCAGCCATTATACGTTGCCCAGTTTGTACGACTTTACTACGCGATTTTACTACATATAGATCATATTCTTTTTTTTGTTCTATTTTTCTTTTTTCAGCTGTTAATTCATACACTTCTTTCAAAATCTGTTCTTTTTCTTGATTTATTTGCAATTTTATCGTGTCGTACTGCTGCTTATCCACCTGTTTTTATAGCCCCTTCCTATTATAACGCTCTCTTTTTCTATTATATAGTTTTTTTCCAAAAAAATCTGTGAAATATTAAAAAACAAAAAAATAAGACCTCTTGGGCAGAGGTCTTATACTATATGGTGCATCGCTTCAACAATATCATCAAATTGGAAACTATCAGATCGACCTTGTTTTAAAAACGTATTTATACCTTCTACTTTATTTTTACATTCAAAAATATAAGCATTTTCTGCATTTTCTTGAATCGTCCCTAATTTAAAATACAATTCATTTTCTTTATAAACAGATAAGATTTTTCTCATTTCATTTGCAAGTTGCCAATGGTTAGATGACACGATTTCTTCCATAATCCTACTTACTGAATCTAATACTGAAATTGCAGGATAATGACTAAGTGTTGCAAGCTCACGTTTTAATACAATATGCCCATCTAAAATACCACGTGCTAAATCTGGTACAGGTCCATTTAAATCATCCCCATCGACGAGTACTGTATATATACCTGTTATGGATCCCTTTTGTGTTTTCCCAGAGCGCTCTAATAGCTTCTTCATATAACTTTCCATTAAGAGTGTTTTACCACCGATCGGCAACTCTTTAACGGCAATATCAACACTTCTACGCGCGTCAGCAAAACGAGTAACAGAGTCCATCATAAGTAGTACGTTATTACCTTGATCACGGAAATATTCAGCAATAGATGTCGCAAGCTTCGCTGCACGAAGTTGCATTAGGTGACTTTCATCTGACGTCGCTACAACTACGACGCTTTTTCGCATTCCTTCTTCACCTAATTCTTTTCGAATAAAGTCTTTTACTTCTCGGCCACGTTCTCCTACTAAACTAATAACATTTATGTCAGCTTTTGCGTTTTTCGCAATCATTCCGAGTAAAGTAGATTTACCAACACCTGATCCAGCAAAAATACCAATCTTTTGACCGATGCCAATTGTTAGCATAGAATCAATTGATTTTATTCCCGTTTCAAATACATCGGTAATTTCTTCACGTTCAAATGCATGAATAGGCGGGGCATCTAGTTTTATTTTTTGTAATGGAATATTCTCTGCATCCTCATTTAGTACTTCGCCATTTGCACTTAACACTTTTCCGAGTAAATGATTACCACGAGGTACAACAACATCTTCTGCAATTAGTGTAACTGAATCTCCATAACATACTTTTTCTGTCTGTTCAAATGGAAGTAGCATATTGTTTTCTTTTTCAATCGCAATCACTTCACATAAAACATTATGTTCTCCAACGAGACAAACATCACCGATTTTCGCCTTTGGCCCTTTCGCTACGAAAAACTGTTCTTGTACACTATGAACTTTACCGACTTTCGTATAAAACGGCGTTTCAATAAATGTATTCCATTTATTATGTTCGTTCATGAGCTTATTATTCATACATTTTGCTCCTCAAATAACTTCTCTTCTTCCCATTTCTGGCGAAGTTTCGCAAATATAGGTGCAAATTTAAATTCAAAGAACTCTTTCTCTTCTTCTAGAACAAATTCACCGAACTGTAAGGAGAAATCATATTTCCATTCTACTAATTGTAGTAACCAATACTCTTTCGTATTTTCCTTCTCTTCTTGAATACGTTCAAATGTTTCTGGGTGTACGGTAATGATTAACTTTTCAAACGAAGTAGGCAACGTTTGAACGATACCAGTTAAAATAGGTAACACATCAAGCAATCGTGAATCTACTGCTTGATTCACGATTTTTTCTGCTAGATGAAAAGATTGATTCCATAATAACTCTGTCCATTCATATGCTGTTTCTTGTTGTTCTTTTTGAAATTGCATACGTGCTGCTTCCATCTGTTCCATTTGTTCATGAATATGCATTTGAAATTGTTCTTTATCTTGCAATAGCTGTTGACGCTCTCTTTCTAGCGTTTGCTGTTCTTGCCTTAGTTGATTCATTTCCATATGTAACGATTCTTGTTGCGCGCGAAGTTCTGCATGATCAACTTGTAATTCTTCCTCTTCTATATGAACTGCGGCTGGCTTTGGGAATTGTAATTCATACGTTTCTTCAGAAAAAGAAACAGAATTCTTCGGAATTCTGTTTTTAAATAAGGACATCATCTTCACCTCTTTGAACGATAATTCTTCCTTCCTTCTCTAGCTTTTTCACTGTGCCTGTAATCGTTTGCTGTGCCTTTTCAGCATCCGTCATCTTAAGCGGTCCTAAGCCATCTAATTCTTCTAGAATCATCTCTTTACGGTTTGAAGACATACATGTAAATAATTTCTCTTTAATCTCTTCTTTTGCAATTTTAAGTGCTTTCGCAATAACACCGTTATCTGTAATTTCTTCTAATACACGACGAAGTGCAAGATCTTCAAGTCCGAGTAAGTCCTCGAATACAAACATGTTTTCTTTAATTTTCTCAGATAACTCATAATCCATTTCATCCAGCTTTTGAAAGACTGTTTTTTCAACACCTCGTGAAACATTATTTAAAATATTTACTATTGTTTTCAAGCCATCTGTTTTATTAATTGCATTAAATGCCATATTATTTAATTTTGATTTTAATAAATCACCAATTTGATTTATTAATTCACCATCAACTTGTTCTAGCTTCGCAATCCCCATTACCGTTTCTACTCGCTTATGATCTGGTAATCTCTCAATTAATTGGGAAGCAAGCTGCGGTTTAATATAAGAAGCGATAATCGCAATCGTTTGTGGCGATTCATCATTAAGCACTGTAAGAAGTGGTTCTAAATCTGTAAGTGAATTTAAGAATTCAAACGGATTATCTTTGTTATACCAAAGATCTTCCAATAATTTTTCTAGTTCGTCTTCTGGCATATTTTTAAATATGCGACGAATGTATTCTTTATCTGGAGTCACTAGGTTCAATTCTTTTACATTTAGTTCATACAAGAATTCTCCTAGTACATTTTCTAACGTTTCTGGTTTATATACTCGAAACTTTGCAATTTCACGAAGTAATACTTCTTTTTCCTCAGCTGTCATATATTCAATGACTTTTGCTGCCACCCCTTCTTCTAATGTACGAATAAGGATGGCAGCTTTTTCTTTGGAGGAGATTTCATCTAACATCGTTGTTCCTCCCTTACTGTCCATTTAACCATTTTTTAATTACTTTTGCAGTTCCTTCTACATGTTCTTTCGTGGCATCATGCACTTGTTCATCTAGCGTTGGCTCTTTCGGTTCTTCTGGTTCTGGTTTTGGCTCTGGTACTATTTTTTCTTCAGGAATTTCCATGATACTTTCATTACTTGCAGCAATTTCCTCTTCTGCTAAGTATTCTTCATATTCCTCTTCTTCTTTCTTTCTCTTACGTCTTGCTAATAAGAACCATACTAGACCACCAATCGCTAATAAACCAGCTGGAATTCCACCAAATAACCACCAGTTTATACCGCTTTCTTCTGGTTCTTTCTTCTTCTCCTCTTTCGGCTGATCAAACTGAACAGTTACAACGTTAACTTGACCGTTTGTAAAGTTCCCATTTGGATCAGCTTGAAGCCCAGCTGCTGTACCGATTGCTTCTTTGAAAGTAGTCATATCCATTTTTCGTTTTACTAACGTATCATTGTCTACCCATACTACAACATTTGTTTTCGTTAATTCTGGATGTTTCTTAATCGTTTCAACCGTTTTATCTATTTCATAGTTTTCAATTTTGTTACCGTTTTTATTATCATAGACGATTTTACCATTTTGATTATTGTTCGTACCGTAATTTGGCACTTCACCGTTCGCTGTAATACCAGCACCTTGTTTTGTCTCTGCTCCTTCTTGCGCAGTAGAGCTTTCTTCTTGCTCTTGTTTACTACGAAGTACACCTTTATCACCATATTTTTCTGACTGGCGTGTAACTTCATCATAGTTTACAGATACTTTCGTATTCACTTTATATTCATTCGGCTTAAACATCGTCATTAATGTTGCGTCAATATCTTGCTTTAATTTGCCTTCAATTTGATGTTGCATCTCTACTTCTTTTTCATAAGAAGAGGAACTAGTAGAATGCGCTTCATCTGCTCCTTTTGAGATAATACCTTTTTTGCTATCAATCACGCTTACTTCTTCTGCTTTCACGCCAGGAACTGCAGCACTAATCATTTGCTGTATACCTGCAACCTGATCTGCCGTTAATAATTGGCCACGCTTCACTCCAACCGTAATCGCAGCTGATCCTTTTGCTTTTTCTTCATCAAAAATTGTCTCTTTTTCAGGTAATGTAATTTGAACATTCGCCGTTTCAACTGTCGCAAAGTTCCTTACGATATCTTGCTCCAATTGCTTTTTCGTACCGACAATTTGCTTCATTTTTTTATCTTGCTCACTTGAACCGAGCGAGCTTTCTAATAAAATTTCCTCACCGCTTTTAGAATTAAACGGTAAGCCCATTCCATTCATTTCTTTTCGAACCCATGGAGCATCATTCTTTTGCACACGAATCGAACCATCGGCCGCTAATTGATAATCGACACCTAACTTCGATAATTCTGCTGTAATCTCTTGCTTATCTGTATCATTTAAATTTTGATATACAACAACATATTTATCTGGCAAGGTGAAGTATAAAAGTGCTCCTGTTACAATCGCTAAAAGCGCAGCACCGATTACTAACTTATGCCACGTTTTTAATGATTGGATAACATTTTTTATCTTTTCCATTTAAACACACCCGTCCACTTTCCTAAATTTGCATATTAATTAGTGACTTATAATTTTCAATAAGATTATCACGTACGAGAGCAGCCGTTTTCATTTGGGACTCTGCCTTCTTCTGCTGAATTAAAACGTCATGCGTTTCTCCTACCCCTTTAGTTAGTAAATCATATACTGCTGTTTGCGCATTGTTTTGCGTTTGATTCATATCTTCCAATAAATCAATAAACTTTTTCCCCTCAACTACAGATGTTTGAGACGTTTTCGGTGCACCAATTGACTGGATTGCTCCAAATGGTTGCGTATTTAGCATTGGTTGGATTTTCATATTACTATATTCCCCCTTATCCTCGGCCGATTTCTAAATCTTTATCAAGCATTTTTTTATTCGCATTTAATACACTTGTATTCGCTTCATACATTTTTTGAGCAACCATTACATTCGTCATTTCAGCAGTCACATCAATATTTGGATAACGTACATATCCTTCTTCATTCGCATGTGGATGTGTTGGGTCATACACTAAGTTTTCAGTTTGATCTGCTTCAATACTTTTTATTTTTACCCCATTAGCAGGAGACCCATCTAACATATTTGCAAAACTATTGTTTGATTCTAGTACTACACTACGACGCTCATATAAATTTGCCCCCGGAGCAGCCGTTGTATTTGCATTTACAATATTGTTCGAAGTAACTTCCATCCACTTTCTCGCTGTCGTTAGTCCTGAGCCACTTGCATTAATTGCCTGAAACATCATTGTCTCTCCTTCTACTTTTAACGTCCACGTGCCGCTTGGTTAATTGCATATTGTGTATTAATCGCGTTAATTGAAATACCGTATAACTGATTTGCTTTCATTAAATCTAGCATTTCTGTCGTTACATCTACACTATTTCCATCTTTATTCGTTTGCATTGACTTCGTTTGAATCTTTGCATATGTATTTTTCGTATTCACTGTCGGTAAGTGCATTTCATTCGTTTGATATAACTCTGGATTGCTCTTTAAGTCTGCAACATTGTTTTTATATAATGCACTACTTTTATTCATTTGCTCAGCAAATGCCACATCTTGTGCTTTATAACCAGGTGTATTCGCATTTGCAATATTACTAGAAACCGTATTTCGTTTCGTCACTAAATAATTCATATAATGGCCTACATCACTCACTAAATCCGGCATATTCCACACCCTTTCTTTTCTAACTTAATGATCCACTGATGGAAGTTTCACTTCATTATTTATTTTCTTATATGTATTTATTAAAATATTAACAATCATGTACCCTTACATATTTTATTCCATTTTTTCATTGTTGTCTTTAGAAAAATACAAAAATATAAAAAAGAATACAAAAAAACTGTATACACGCAATAATCTATGAAACATTTCAATATATGATCTACACACTAAAGTCCATTTTCACATTATTTAGATTACTACTGTTTTTTCATTACAGTCATAAAATGAAACCTCAATCAGCGGAAATCTTTATTTAAACAAAGGAATGGATCCCCTCTTAAAAGGGGAATCCGTTTCTAAACTCTATCACTAAAATTTACCGTAAAATGAATTAGCTTTCATGCGCCCATCATTTGTCATAATCATTTCTTCTAAAATCTTTTGCTTATCTCGAATATGCTGCGCCGCCTTAATAATGAATGGGCTTACTTCTGCTGCAACTTGTGCACGCGTTTCTTCATCCAATGTCATCATCCAACGATTTAACATCTCACTCTTCTCAGCAAACTCTCCATCTGACACTTGTAATTCACCGATTTCATTAAAACAACTGACAAACGTCCGATAAATATCATTGTTCATTTTCAAGTGCTCCGCGGTAACCGTCTATTAAATCTTGTAACACTTTCACAATCGCATCCATGTCTTTTGCTTCACGTGTTACTTTCATTGTTTGAATTTGAATGCTAATCCAATCGTATAAGCCATATAAACTATCATATAAATCTTTCGTAATCTCAGGATTTAATTGAAGTTTTAATTCTTCAAAAATACGTTCTAACTTTTCAAGAAGTGCATCTCCTTCTTGTAGTTTAAAAGCATTTAAAAGTTCTTCTAAATTACGAAACTCTACAATACATCTTTCATAAATAAAAATTGTATTTTTAATTGGATTACTCGTCATAATATCATTTTGCATATAACGTTGCCATGCTTGCATACGATCACTTCCTCAACTATCATTAATCATCACTTTTTTGTTTTGTCATTGCTTTAATTGTTTTTAATTGGCTATCAAGCTCCGCTAACGTACTCTCTAGCTTTTGATACTTCTTCACAATTTCATCTTGTTTTTGCAAGTTTTGCGTCTCAATATCTTTAATCTTTTTATCTAAATCACTTACACGTGAATCAATGTTTTTTACTCGTTCTCCAACTACACCTTTATCACCAAATAACTTATCAAGTGGTTCTTCCATCATTTTTCCTAAACCGTTAGAACTAAAGAAAAATTGCTTCGCTGCATCCGGTTTTTCTTTTAACGCTTTCGTTAATGCTTCATCATTAACTTCCATCGTTCCATCTTGCTTTAATTGAATACCAAATGTGAATAAATAATTACCCTCTTGTGAAAATGTTACAACATTGTTCATCGCTTGACGCACACTTTGCATAACGGCTTGACCTTGGAAAGCTCCACCTTTACCAGCAAAGATATCTACGGTAGAAACAGCTTTATTATAATCTGCAACCATCTTTTTAATAATATTTGATGCATCTGTTACGTTTGAGTCACTTACTGTGAATTTTAGATCTATGCCTTTTGCTTTTGGTTCTGTTGTTGTACCTGCATCTGGTGTTCCTTCTACTTTCGGCTCAGTTACTTTCAATAATTCAATTTTCACACCTGGAAGTGTTTCAATTGTATTGCTCGGACTTGTACCATCAATACCATTAATAGTATATTTCGCATCCAACGCTTCATTAATAGTATTTAATTTCATTTCCGTCGTAGATTCTACTTTCGAATAAAATAATTCTGTAAGTACATTAGGCGGTGTCTTTTCTAATTTAATTTCATTCGTTGCCCCTTCTTTTTTCGAGGTCATGAAAATTTTATTTCCAAGTGTATAAGCTGATACACCATAATCTCCATCATTAATTTTGTTAATTAAATCTTTATATGTCATATCAGTTGTTACTTTTAGTTCTTTATCGCCTAGTTTTACTGTTTCATCTTTAGGAAGCTTTGCATTTATATCTTTAATTTCATTAGAAGCTATTTGATGACGCTGTGCAAGCTGTGTAATTGTCATATTGAAAGTGCCAGCAATCGCACCACCATCAGCTTTTACGTTAATATAACCGTCTTGTGATGTTGTTACCTTTTTCTCATTTCCTTTAAAAGCCGCTAAGTTTTTAAAAGTTTGCGTGAAAGAGCTAAATTCTGATTTTAAACTTGTATATAATAGTTTATCTTGTGAAAGTTGGTTCTTTTCATTAGCATAAGGTGTCTTTCTCATTTCTAACGCTTGCATTTCTAATTCTACAAAGTTAGATGTATCGATCATATTATTTCCGAGGTTCCATATTTGTTGTCTACCACCGATACCCGTTAATGTTCCTGCCATAATTTCTCACTCCTTATAGATTACATGTAGTCTAAAATACTCGTTTTACTCATCGTACTAACTGCTTTAAGCGTTGCCTCATACGTTGCGTTTATATAAGCTAAATCAGAGATGGCAACCGCTAAATCGACATCTTCAATGTCTTTACGGTTTTCTTGAAGTGCTAAGTTTTGCTCGCTTAAAATTGTTTTAAACGTCTCCATTGTATTCATTGTCGAACCAACTTCAGTTGTACGATTAATGATGCCATCTAAATTTTTCTTATTTTCTCCTAATAACGGCTGTAATGCTTTTTGGTCACCTTTTTGCATCGCTTCACTCATCTGTTTTAACGTTTTTATAACAGGGGATAATAGCGCTTCACCGTTACGAAATGCTTTTAATTCATAACCGTCATTTAGTTGCCAGTTCACATCATTTTGTCCACCTTGATACGTACCATCTTCTGTAAATGGTGGTTTCTCTGTACTATCACCACCGAAAATATAACGACCTTGCTCTTTCGTATTTGCTAAATATACAACTTGTTTTAAAATTTGATCAATCTCTGCACCGATGGCTTTCAATTCTTTTTCACCATTTTGCTCACTTAATGCCTGCAACGTTAATTGATCTGCTCTTGTTAAAGATTTAAAAACACCTTGTAAAGTATTTTCAGTTTGTGTTAACACATTTTTCGAATCCGCTAAATCTTTTTGCATTTGTTCAATATTCGCCAATGAATGTTGAATCGCAAATGATTTACTTGCCGCAAGTGGATCTTCACTCATAAAAAGGTTTTTCTTCCCTGAAGTTACTTGATTTCGGTGGTATTGTTGTTGCACATTCAAATCCATTAACTGATTCTTTGCCCAGCTTGCATTTTGAAATGTAGATACTCTCATTTCTATCTCCTCCTTATATATTTCCAATCAATTACTATCACTTATCGAATAATCGAAAATAGACTATCAAACACTTCATTCATCGTAGTAATAGCTTTAGAGTTTGCAACGAAATATTTTTGGAAGGCCATTAAATTAACCATTTCCTCTTCCATATTAACGCCTTCAACACCCATTTTTTCTTGCTGAATCCCCTCTAATAAATCACCATGAATTTTTTGATAAGCATTCACTGCACTTTTATCAGATGCAACACCAACTACGAATTGGTCTAATGCTTGTTTATAAGAAAGACCTTCTTTATAATTTCCATCTGTAATTGCTGCTAGTTTATTTGCTGTTTCAGCTGATATTTTCATTTTCGAAACATCTTTTGCAAATTCAGGGTTTAATTTCATATCTTTCGCTTGATCTCCAACGAAGAACTCTTTCCCCATTACTGTGTTCACTTCATTCTTTACAGAACCCATTAGTTCTTCAAGGTTTTTCTTATAACTAGCAATCTTCGCTTTCGTATCGATCGCTGATTGGATTGCTCCACTAGTTAAAGGAATTTCCGAACCGTAAATTTCAGCAGTCATTGGTTCTTTTTCTTTATTTAATTGAAGTGGATATGTATCTTGTCCATTTACTGTTAAAACACCATTCATTCTAACACTCGCGATATTAGGATTCATAGATTCATAAGACACTTCTATATTTGCATACTTAGACATTTCTGTAATGATACGATCACGTTCATCCAAAAGTTGATTTGGCACTTGTGTACCTGCTTGTCCAATTTTTTTATTCGCTTCCGCTAAGCTGCCAGCAAGACGATTAAATTCATTGACATGCGCTTCAATATCTTCTGTCGTTTGTGCTTCTGCTGTATCTAAGCCTTTCGCTAGACGATTTACTTGACTTGTAAACTTCCCAGTTTCAGAAATTAATGTATCGTAGTAATTTGGTTGTTCTGGATTTTTTGCAACTTCACGAAAGGCATTAAAGAAGCCATCCATTAAACTAGATAATGAATTCTTTCCTGTCGTTCCAACCATAGATTCTACACGTGATAAAGTCGAATTCATGTAATTATAGTAAGAGAGTTGAGATAATTGATCGTTAAACTGTTTCGTCTTCACTTCATCTGTAATACGGTCAACGCCTAACGTTTGTACACCGTAACCTATTTTTTGTTCCGGTGAATAGCCTTGACTTGCTCCAGCCGATCCATAATTCGCCATTTGACGCACATAACCAGGCGTATGAATGTTAGATAAATTTTGTTTCGTCGTTTGTAATCCCATTTGTGCCGCTAACAAACCCGATAGCGGCGTATTATAATCAGATAGTCTCATAATGTTTCACTTCCCCTTTACAATAGTTCGTTCATAAAGATTTGTGAATTATTGTTTCGCTCTAAATTATATTCAGAAACGGAATCCACAATACTTTCTGTAGTTTTTAATAGTACGTTTAAGTAATATTGATTTTTCAAAAGAATCATTTTTACATTCTCTTCTAATTCAGTTACATTTTTTTGTAATCCTTCCATTTTTTCAATTTCTTCATGAGAAAAATACGAAAATAACGCACTTACGCGAAATGATTCCACTCCCTGTTCTTTACAAAACTGAACAACCATTTCTTCAAATGAACTTGATAACTTTTTTAAACCATCAATGTACTGCAATTGCTCTACTTGTAACTTTTGAACTGCATTTACATTTTTATGTTTTAAATTCTCATATATTTGTTCTCCAAGCGCTTGAATGTTTTCATATGCTTTTTGAATAATAACGAGCTTTTCATATAATTGTATGTACATATAGCTTCCTTCCCTTTTACAAGACTAAATTTACAATTAAACCGTGGATTTCTCCAATCTGATTTAACATTTCTAAATGTCCCGTTTTCGTATTAATTAAATTCATAACATCTTCTAACTCATTTAATCCCATTTCCGCCTGTTTCACAATCGTCATTTTCTGTGAATATCCGTAACGCGGATGACGAGACATGACATCTTTATATTGCAATACATTATCTACGTAAAAATTCAAAAATGATTTTACTGTATTTTTGTATTCCATTACATTATCAAGCGTTAATTCCATTTCAATTTTCTCTTTAATTTCTCCAATGTTATCGACAAATGCTTCCATTTGTTCTAGCAATTTATCTTTTTTCGGATCTGCATGCAAATTATCCGAAAATGCAAGTCCTGTCCTGACATTTGCTTCTTTCGGCATTTGAGTAGCAGGCGGTATATGCGATAAAATTGGATTATGCGAGATCGAACGCAGCATATATATCACCTATTTATTTTTTTATTTCTTCCTAAACTTAATCGTAAAATCCAGTTATTTATAATTATACTCTGAACACTAATATTTTGCAGTTATTTTTTATAAAAGATATGTTACAATTTAGCATGAGGTGGCACAAATCTATGAATATTTTTCTTTGTGGTTCAAATCAATTAACAGCATTAGATCAAGAAGAAATAAAAAAATTTTTAACTGACTATGCTCACAAACATAAAATTTACATATTATGTTATAAATCTATCGAAAATGAGATTCTTCGTTTTTTCATCGAAAACGAAAGACTCGCTCAAAATTTATGCCTTTACACGCTACAGCCGTTACAAACATTAACAGATGAATTTCAAGAGGTCGTTGATTACTTAAAAAAACACGGAGCCGAGTATGTCGCTTTTGATCATCCTTCCGACTCCATTTACCGATCAGATTATATGTTTTTTGTAAAACAAATAATTGAAGATACCGATTTAGTTCTCTGTTTTTATAATGGGGACAAGCATACATCTGTCATTCCCGTTGATGTTGCAAAAGATGCAGGAATTGATGCTGTTATTTATGATTTACCTGGTTTACATGAAAAACAGATGAAAAAAAACTTTGAACAAAAAATCCGTATGATGTAAAGGGGGAGGCACAATATCGTTATTGTGCCTATTATAAATATGATAATTGAACAAGATTATGATCATTTTATCGCGAGTTTTAAACAGCAATTCAATATGGATATCGCTTCATATAAACAAGATAGAATGCGTCGTAGAATCGATGCTTTTATTTCGAGAAAAGGCTTTGAGAACTACACTAGTTTTTTAAGCAATTTACGTACCGATCAAAATTTATTTTTAAGTTTTATCGACTATATTACAATTAACGTTTCAGAGTTTTTCAGAAATAAAGAACGTTGGCAAACGTTAGAAACGAAAGCACTACCAAAATTACTTGAACAAAATAACGGGAAATTAAAAGTATGGAGTGCCGCTTGCGCTGCAGGTGAAGAACCATATACGCTCTCTTTAATTTTATCGAAGCATCTAGCTCCATTTCGCTTTGAAATACAAGCAACAGACCTTGATTTTCACATTTTAGAAACCGCAAAACGCGGTCAATATACAGAACGTTCTTTAAAAGAATTACCTATCGATTTGAAAGAGCGTCATTTCACAAAAGAGAATGATATATATTCATTACATCAAAATATTAAACAAAACGTGACGTTCAAGCAACACGACCTGTTAATGCAGTCGTTCGATACAAATTACGATTTAATCATTTGTCGCAACGTAATGATATACTTTACTGAAGAAGCAAGGGTAAAACTTTATGAAAAGTTTAGTCGTGCTTTACGAAAAGGCGGCGTACTATTTGTTGGTAGTACTGAACAAATTTTAACACCTGAACGTTATAATCTTCAGAGATTTGATACATTCTTCTACGAAAAAATATAAAAGAGGTCGTCACAATGTAAAGTGACGACCTTTTTATATAACTCGAATTAAAATAATAGCAACAATCCATACAAAGAGAAAAAGAAATGTCATAGACCATTTATGTTCTTGCATCGTTTGTTTCAGGGCCTGTGATAATTGTGTCATATTCATTTCCGCGAGCGCTCTCCATACACTTACATCCCGCTCTTTAGCCGTGCGATCTGTAACACTAATTAAAATAGTTTCGTTAGACAATTTCGTTATGTAAGCAGTAATAACCGTTACCATTAAATTCATATTTCCTTCTGAAGAATCACTTTCCACTCTAGAAATGAGTGCACTTACATCTAATAACGGAATATGTACCTTTCTACCAAATGATAGTTGTACTTCTGCGAAATCATACGTTCCATCTAACAAAGGAAGCTCTTTTATATGCGCCTGTTTAACAAGCCCTTGTAAACTTCTCATTACTTGTTCAAATACTTTTTCTGTTTGCTTCCCTTCTCCAGATAACGTATGCAACTTTTTAAAGAGTTGCAGTACTGTATCCATCTCTTTAGAAAGCATTTCCTTCATAACCTTTCCATCACCTAAACTCGCAAGTAAAATCCCTATTTCATTATTTTTCGAAATAATCTTAGACTGTCCAGTAAACACTAGATTACTATGCTTTCGTTCTTTCTGGATTTCATGTTCCGAAATAGCTGCAGGCTGTTTTAATGGTTGTAGCGTCTTATCTTCAATTGTCGTACGTTTAATTTCCATTTAAGCGCCTCCACTACTATGAAATACTTAGCCCCATTCTTTATTACTCTTTAAAACTAAAAATAGTACGAATAAACCTGACATGATAGCAAATACATTAGAAGCTTGTATTCCCTGTTCACTTTTTGCTTCTTTCTTCTCTTCTGGCTCTTCTTCTTTTTCTTTCTTTTTAGAAACAACTTGATTGTTATTTTTATTATTTTGAGCCTTCGCTTTATTTACTTCCTTGTTGTCTGTTAGAGGCTCTTTTATAACATAAGTAATTTTTTCTTTCTCTATCAATGGTTCTTTTATAAGATCATTTACTTTCTCTTCTTTTTTCGGAATTTGAACAACTGGCGGTTTTTCTTCCAGAAGCGGGATTTCTACTTTCGAGTCTTCCTGCTTCTCAGTTTCTTTCTTATCTTCTAATTTATCTTCATTCTCTCGTTCTTCTACCTTTTTATCATCTTCTGTTTTTTGCTCCAAAACAGAAACGATATACTCACTTTCCTCAACGAGTTTATTGCCGGCCGCATCCACTATCTCTACAAGTAATTCGTATAAGCCAATTGGCAACGCATCCGTTATTTCAAATACTTTTTGCCAATCCATATCGCGCTTATTGTAATCTAATAAAAATGTAGTCTCTTTATTTTCTTTCCCCTTTAATGTCACGCGGACCTCTTTCACAACCGATTCTTTGTCTGCTGCCTTCACTCGCACACGTATAGAATCGCCTTGTTTCCGTTCAATTAAGTTCTCTGTTGCTTCATCAATAGTAACCTTCTGCAACTTCGGTAACTCTTTATCTATAGTTGGCATTTCATTATTTATATGGATGAGCGGGACTTTCACTTCATTTTCAGTGAGTTCTTCTTTCTCATTTTCTTTATAGCTTTGAATGAGCTGCAGATTCCAATCACCTTGCAAATCAAAAGTTTTGACCTTGTAGTTAGCAATCCATCGCTTCGTTTCCTCTTCATACTTAAACGATAGCATTCTTTCTTGTTCATACTGATCGCCGTTTTTGGGCAAGCGCAAAATACCTTTTATACTTTGAACATTTTGCTCTTTCGGCTCTACAATAACCCGCACTTCTTCGCCAACTTTTAATTCCGACTTATTTACTGTAATAATCCCTTGATCCGTCTCTATCTTTTTTTCGACCTCTTGTTCATTTGCTACTTCTTGTTGTTGCTCTTTACCTTGATTCACTTCCACTTGCTCTGGCCGCTCTTGCACTTCTTTGTTTTCTTCTTGCATATTCACTTCATTTATTTTTTGAGCTGGCTCAATTTGTTCTTCCGCCTGACTTTGCAGAGGGACGAACAGACACATATGTATGAATAACCAGCTCATTAGAAAAAACTTTACGTTTTTCATCTACTAACTCAAACTCCTATTTCAACGACTTATAGCGATTTCGTCACTTTTACTCCGAAAAATCCATCTACATTTACAAGTTCACCATACGCCACTAATACATCATTTACATAAATACGAATCGGTTCATCAATATCCTCATCTAGCACAACTGCTTCATTCTCTTGTAAACTTAAAATATCTTGAATTGTTTTCACTGTGCTTCCAAATACAAATTTAACATTCATTTCTACATTTTGTAAGATGGATGTGTCCATATATACTGGTTCAATTTGTTTTACTTCTTTAAATTCAATAGGTTGTACAACAGGTTCTACAATTTTTTCTTCTTCAATTTCTTCCGTAACAATCTCTTCTTCCTCTTCCACCATTGGATATAGAAGTCTTCTTACCATTTCTTTCGCTTCTGAAATCGGTAAAATTTGATACATTTTCGATTGAAGCAGGTCGCCAATTTCAAGGTTGAACGTAATTTGAACGAGTTCGTCCACTTTCATTGACTCTCCCAAATATTCCATTTCTTCTTTTAAGGTTACAAATTTAACATTTGGCGGTGTCATGTCCATTTTTTCTTGAAACATTTCTGACATCGCCGTTGCAGCATGCCCCATCATTTGGTTCATGATTTCTTTAATACCGCTCAGTTCTAATTCACTAAGCTCTTTCTCTGGATCAACTTCCCCTGTTCCCATCATCATTAAATCTACCATTGTTAAAGCGACATCTTTTGTAAATACGAATACATTCTCATTCTTTAGTCCTTCAACAAAATCAACATTTAAAATAACAAACGGGACTGGTACTCCGTCATAATGACGAACATTGATTGATTCTACATTGGGCGTACTAATTGTAACTGGCTGATTTAAAAGTGTTGACAATACTGTAGAAGCGGAACCAATTGAAATATTTGCAATTTCACCAAGGACATCTTTCTCTTCTTGTGTTAAATGCTCTTTTTCAACTTGTTCTTCTACAATCTCCGTTTCCACTACTTCCGCTGGCTCGTCTTTTTCTTCTACTCCACCAGATAATTGCATTAATTTATTTACCATTCGTTTCGCATGTTCAACTGAAACAATTTGCACAAGTTTAGAGTTTACAAGATTATCTATCTTTAAATCAAACGATACTTTAACAATCGTTTGATTCCCATCAATCTCAGAAATTTTCTCCATTTCTTCTGATAACTTTACAACTTTAATTGTCGGCGGAGACATATCTACTGTATCTTGAAAGAATTCTGACATAGATGTAGCTGCGAACCCCATCATTTGATTCATGGCTTCTTGTACAGCACTTAGCTCTAATTCACCAAGTTCTTTTCCGTCTTCCACTTCACCTGTTCCCATCATCATTAAATCAGCAATGGATAATGCAACATCTTGCTTAAGGACAAGAAGGTTTTCCATATCTAATCCTTTTGTAAAATGAATGTTTAATACAACGTGTGGAACTTCGACGTCGCTTGAATCATATAAATCTACCAATTCTATGCGAGGAGCAGTAATGCTTACTTGCCTATTTAAGATTGTTGATAATACAGTCGAAGCTGAACCAAATGATATATTTGCAATTTCGCCAAGAATATCGCATTCTTGAGGCGTTAAATGCTCATTTTCTTTTTCTAGCACAATTGTGCTCGTATCCCCTTTTGTGTGTTGCTCAGGCATTTTCTCTGCCTCCTCATTTCTGTTTTTCTATCAAACGATATAAACTCTTATTTTATTTTAACAAACTTATTATATAAAACGTTAATATGTATTTATTCCCACTTTTAGATTCGTAACGATTAACCAAAAAGCTCCCCAATTGTATACAAGTGGGGAGCTTTCCTTCATTCCTATTATAAACCTTCTGGGTTTAAAATGAGGACCACTCGTCCATCACCGAGAATTGTCGCACCAGAGAAATAATTAGAACTCTCTGCAAAGAAGTCACCTAATGACTTTAGGACTATTTCTCTTTGACCGATAATTGTGTTTACAATAAGTCCATAGCTGCGATGTGTATTACGAACAATTAACACAGGAACCATTTGACCATCATATGACGCAAACGCCTCATCTACTGTTTTTTCACCAAATACAGTACTTAAATGCTTCACTTCAATAATTTGATTACGGTAATTTAACACATCTTTTCCTTGTAAGGATTGGATGTCTTCTCTCTTAATCCGAATTGCTTCAACAATATTACCAAGAGGGAAAGCATAACGTTTATCATTCGTTTGAACAAGCATAGATTGAATAATGGACAACGTTAATGGCAGTTCAATTCTAAATGTACTACCTTTTCCTTCTTCAGAATCAATAATTAAATGTCCACCTAAACTATGGATCGTATGTTTTACTACATCTAATCCAACGCCACGACCAGAAAGGTCGGATACAACTTCAGCTGTACTAAATCCTGGTTGGAAGATTAAATCAAATACTTCACGGTCCGTTAATTTATTTGCCTCAGATTCTGTTACAACACCATTTTTAATCGCTTTTTCTAATACTTTTCCTTTATGAATACCGTTTCCGTCATCCGTAATTTGAATTACGACATGATTTCCACTATGGAATGCTTCTAATTTAATCGTACCTGTCTCATTTTTACCTGCATCACGACGTTGTTCAACAGTCTCAACACCGTGATCAATTGCATTACGGATTAAATGAACGAGTGGATCACCGATTTCATCAATAACAATTTTATCAACTTCAGTGTCTTCACCTGTAATTTGTAAATCGATTTTTTTCCCTAAATCTTTTGCTAACATACGTACCATACGCGGGAAACGATTGAAGACCGTTTCAATTGGTACCATACGCATGTTTAGTAGTACATTTTGAATATCTTTTGAAATATCGCCTAATCGATTTAAATGCTCAATTAACTCCTTATTTTGAATCCTTTGTGCCAATTCATCAATGCGCCCACGTTCAATTACACTTTCTTCAAACATATTCATTAATCTTTCGATTTTTTCTAATTGAACACGTATGGAACGATTTTCCACTTTACCACTTTTTGTCTTCCCATTACTTTTAGCTGGTGTAGCACTAGCAGGTTGCTTCGATATTTCTTTAGTTGATTCCACCTGCGTAGCCACTTGTATAACTTCTTGTGTAGCCAATTCTTCTGAAACTACTTCTTTTGATGTATGTCCTTGCTTCACTTCTACTTTCTCAATTTCAGAAACATGAAGCACTACTTGTTTTAATTCTTCTTCACTTTGATCAGTATCCATAAATACTGTGAACTCAAAACCGAAAGCATCTGCCTCAATTTCTTCAATACTTGGAACTGTTTTTTGTACATTCCCTACATTTTGCAGTGCCTCAATACACATGATTGCACGTACCGCTTTTAAAATAGCTTGTTGCTCGACAGTTATATGCACTTCATGTGAAACTGCATCATCATCATCATTATTTATAGGTTCTTGCTCAATATATCCAGCAGTATTTTCTACATTGCCATTCAATAATGCTTCTAATTTCTGCTTAGTTGTAACTACATCAATATTGCCCATTCCGCCTTGTTGCACATCTGCAACCATCTTCTCTAGATTATCAATGCACTCAAAAATCACATCAATAATCTCCGCATTTACAACTATATTCCCATGACGAATTTCATCTAAAACGTTTTCCATTTTATGCGTTAAATCCGCCATTTCCGTAAATTCCATACTCGCTGACATACCTTTGAATGTATGGGCTGAGCGGAATATTTCTCCCACAACATCCATATCGGCAGGATTTTGTTCTAAAGTTAGCACATTTTCATTTAGTGATTGTAAATGTTCTTCTGATTCCTCAAAAAATATATTTAATAGATCTGTTTGCATTTTAATCCCCTACCTGTCTAACAAACATTTCATTTATGTATAACAATTTAGTGTTTTAAAACAAGAAAAAAGGGGGCCACACGCATATCCGCTATCAATGTTTAGATTCCTTGTGGCACCCCTTCTATATTAGCTGTTTGCTACTTTTGTTAAAGCTTCAATTACTCGATCCGCTTGGAATGGCTTTACAATAAAGTCTTTTGCTCCACCCTTAATTGCATCTAATACCATACCTTGTTGTCCCATTGCAGAACAAATAACAACTTTTGCACTTGAATCAATTTTAATAATTTCTTTTAATGCTTCAAGTCCGTCCATTTCTGGCATAGTAATATCTAATGTTACAATATCCGGTTGAAGTTCTTTAAACTTCTGAATTGCTTCTACTCCATTCTCTGCTTCACCAATAATTTCAAATTCAGAATTACTTTTTAATAAGTTTTTAATCATCGTTCGCATAAACATCGCATCATCTACAACTAAAATTTTATGTGCCATTCTTTTTAATTCTCTCCTTCTATGTATAAATATATCTTAATATTTCACCTTATCATTCTCACTCATTATACAAAATAAAATGATAAAATTTAATATTTTTTAAAAAGAATTTTCGTATTTTTATTATTTTATTATTAAAATGATAATATACTATTCTTTTATGTAAATGACAACGCGACGGTTTTTCTCCCAATTTTGCGGTGAATCATTTGGTACAACTGGCTTTGTGTCTGCATATCCTACCGCAGCTAGCCTTTTATCATCCACATTATACACTTCGATTAAGTGGTGAATCATATTTGCCGCTCTTGCTGAAGACAACTCCCAGTTAGAAGGGAATTTGTCATTATGAATAGGTCTACTATCTGTATGCCCTTCCACAACAATCGGATTTGGTACGGATTGGAAAAACCCAACTAATTGACTTATTATCTCTTTCGCTTCTGGTTTAACGTTCGCGTCACCCGTATCAAATATTAAATTATCTACTATAACGACGCTTACTCCCGTATCCTCTCGATATACATTCACTTGACTAATACCGTTATTATCTACATATGCTTTTAACTTTTTATATAATTCGTCCATTCTCTTTTTAGAGACCATTTTTTCATCATTTTTTTCATGTGAAATATCTGGTATTGTATTTTCCATTACTTTTGCATCTACTTGCTCCACATCACTAAACTTTTCAAGCATCTTCGACAATTTTACTGCATCCTGCTTTGATGTAGCAACTAGTAATACAAAGAAAGTTAATAATAACATCGTTAAATCTGTAAAAGTTGTCATCCAACGAGGCGATCCCCTTTGCGGTCGTTTTATCATCACCTTACCACTCCTTGAAATATTAGGCTGCTCGTTTTACTTTTTTTATCTTTGTTTCGTATACGTATGTATCCAGTTTTAACTTTAATTTAGAAGGAATTTGTCCACGATACAATTCTGAAATTGCTTCAATAACAAACTTCTTCTCTGTATATAAATCCTCAATACCACGATACACTTTTTCAGCAAGAGGGATTGCAATCATATTTGCAAGTACTGATCCATACAATGTCGTTAACATCGCAACTGCCATCCCTGTACCAATTTGCGATGTATCTTGCAAGTTTTGAAGCATAATGATAAGACCGATTAAAGTCCCTATCATGCCCCAAGCTGGAGCGAAATCGCCAATTTTATCTAATAACGCTGCTCCTTTTCTTAACTCATATACTTCTGTTTCAATATCTTTCATTAATACTTCTTTTAATTCATCTTCATCGTAACCACTTAACATTAATCGAATTCCTTTTTGAATAAAAGGATTGTCTACTTGCTCTCCATCAACTTCTAAAGAAAGCAGGCCATGTTTTTTAGACTTTTTCGAAAAATCAACAAACAAATCCGTTAACTGTTCTAAATCTGCTTCTCTTCTATGTAAAACAGTAAAAATACTTTTCGTATATTTTTTTATTTCTCCAAATCGATATGCCACAACAATTGTCGCTGTGGTTCCCCCTATGACAATTAAAATAGATGAAACATCTAAAAAGTTTTTAAAAGCTTTTATTCCACCGCCACCAATCATAATTGCCGCTATCACTATAGCAAAACCCACTATAATGCCAACTGGGCTAGAAATGTCAAACTTCCTTTTTCTTCTTTGTGGTCTAGCTAATCCTTGATTTTCGTCTCCCATATTCCTGCCCTTCCCTTTTCATTTTTATAAAACATTTTTTTATTTTAATAATGCGTTTTCACATATAATATGTATTATACGCTTATCATCTATTTATCGCAATATACTCATAGAATTGACACATTTTATTTCCATATTAGAATTACAGTATAGAAATATGAGGAGGATCACGATGGAACATAACATTTTACAAGTCATTGCACTAGCAGAAAAACTAAAATATGAAATGCGGCATAGCTGGCTTTCTAACGGACGTCAAGAAAGCGTTGCTGAACATACGTGGCGCATGTCTCTAATGGCCATTTTAGTTGAGCCTTATTTGGATCAAAAAGTCAATGTTGAAAAATTACTTAAAATGGTTATTATTCACGACCTAGTCGAGGCAGAAGCTGGTGATATTCCTGCTTTTGATACAATGAATAGTCATGAATTACAATTACAAAAACAAATAAATGAGCAAGAAGCAATTTTAAATATTAAACGCACATTAAAAGGTTCTCTCGGTGAGGAATTATATGATTTATGGATGGAGTTTGAAGCGAAAGAAACGTACGAAGCAAAAGTTGCTAACGCACTTGATAAACTTGAGGTGAAAATTCAGCATAACGAAGCTGATATTGATACGTGGCTACCAATTGAGCATAAAATGACATTCCAAGTAGCAAAGCATACAAACTTTGATTCTTTCCTATCTAAATTACAAAAACTCATCGAGCAAGATGGAGAAAAGAAATTACTAGCTGCCGGCATTGACGTTGAAGCTTGCAAAAGATAATGAAATAAGACACTCAATATGAGTGTCTTATTTCATTATTGTTGATACAGCCTGCTTGTAAATAAGTTGTTGTTTTCCATCAACTAACATTAAAACAGTAAATTTATCTATCGCAACAATTTCTCCTACTATTCTAACGCCACTCTTTAAAAAAATTGTAACAATACCTTTTTCTTCTTTTATTTGTTTATACAGCTCTTCTTGTAAATGTTCCAAATACTGTTCTCTCCTTCTTTTATAAAATATCTTAATATAAAAAACTACAAATTATTTATTTATGTACTTTATCTTTTACATTCATAAACTTATTAATTAGTATATCTAAATCTCGGCTAAATAACAAAACTTTATCATGATCCAATCCGTGTCTAGCAACAAGTTGAATTAGCTCTTTCTTTTTGTTTTCTATTTTATTTTGTAATTGTCCCATCTCCATCTCTTTACTAAAACTCCCTTTTCCCATAATATTACTTGTAAAATTATAGTACAAATCCTCTCATAAAAAAATATAAAAATGGTTTTTTTTACAATTTTATATTTTTTTATGAACAAATCGCAAAACATATAACGATTCATTCATACATCCCTAGCTCAATATACACTTAAAATGACCACACAGGCGTTTGTCTAATTACAAAAGAGACTGGCTCCTTTTCCACACAAAAAACATACTGTATACAGTAGTCCATGAATTATATAGATTAACTTACTCAAAGGAGGAAAACATATGAGCTATGGTGGAAGTTGCGCTGGTTTCGGCGGTGGATTTGCTTTGCTTATCGTACTATTCATCCTTCTAATCATCATCGGATGTAGCTGTTGGGGTGGCGGCGGATACGGATACTAATATATCCTATCCTTAACAAACGAACGAAAAACTATACGAAACAGCTCATATTTGAGCTGTTTTTTCATACTTTCGTATGAAGTGATATCCCTCTTTTTTGTGATTCCAACTAATAAAAAACCGTTTACTATGAAATCAGAAACATTTTTATTAAGGAGGATTACAATGATTAAAGGTCTTTACGAAGCACATTTACCTGTCCGTAACTTAGAAGTGTCTATACCTTTTTACGAATCGCTAGGGCTAAGATTATATAAAAGAGGAGATGATATTGCTTTCTTTTGGATTAAAGAAAATGAAAGTTGGCTCGGTCTTTGGGAAGGCACAGAATACAAAGTGAATTATCACCCCTCTTTACGACACATCGCCTTTCAAGTAAGCTTACATGATTTAGAAAATGCGATACACTGGCTAAACCAAAAAGGAATTTCAGCACGAAAAGACTTCGGAATGGAACCAATTGAACCAATTGTTTTTCCTGAATTAGCACATGCCGCCGTATACTTTAACGATCCTGATGGAAATAGTTTAGAATTGATTGCACAATTACCTGTTGAACTTCCTATAGAAGAGAAAGTGTATGTAAGCGAATGGAAAAAACAAGTTCAAGCATCATCATTACATAAGGATTAATCTTTTATGTCAGTTTCTTATAGCACACTTCTGAAAACAAATAATAACTTCAATAAATTATTTTATGGGCAAACATTAAGTGTACTTGGAGATTGGTTTCATACGGTAGCTTTAGTAACATTCGTCTATAGTATTACGGAGTCTCCATTTATGATAGCACTCACTTTTATAAGTAAAGGTTTGCCCCAGCTTCTTCTTAGCCCTTTCATAGGCGGCGTTGTAGATCGTTTTTCTAAAAAGAAGATTCTGATTTTTACCGATATTTTACGAGGCATGATCGTCCTCACTTACTTATTTGCACTATATAAAATTGAGATTATTTTCATTTCTAATATATGTTTATCCGTACTTTCTTGTTTATTTGAGCCGGCTAAACAAGCAACCTTAAAAAATATCGTACACCAAAATCATTTCGTAACTGCTAACTCTCTTTCTAGTACAATGAATGGTTTTATGTCTATTATGGGGGCTTCTTTAGGCGGGATCATTGCACAATCTTTACATATTGAGTTCGCTTTTTTAGTAAATAGCCTGTCATACTTTATTTCAGCCTATTTTATTTATAATATGAGTGTCCCTTCTCATGATACTTTTAGCAAGAAAAAAGCATTTTTTACTGATATAAAAGATGGCTATACATACATATTACAAACAAAAATCATTTTAACTTTAATTCTTGTCGGCATTTCATGGGGCATTATTGGAGGCGCCTATCAGCTACTTTTAACGATCTATGCCGAAAAAATTTTCCACACTAACATTGGGATTTTATATACAGTTCAAGGGGCTGGGCTTATGATGGGAAGCCTTCTCGTTAATCTTTATACATCTAAAAATAAAGAAAAAATGAAAAAGGTATTCGGTTGGGCCTATTTCCTACAAGGAATTTTCTTTCTTGCATTCATTTTATCCGATCAACTTATTAGCGGTATCATTACATTACTATGCATGCGCATAGCAGGAGGAATCATCGTTCCACTTGATACGACATTACTTCAAACTTACACGAAGGAAACTATGATGGGTAAAGTTTTTTCATTCCATTATTCCATTTACGGATCTCTTATTCAATTATCCATGTTTTTTACGGGATGGCTTTTAGAAATTCTTTCTCCGCAAATTATTGGTAGCCTATTAGCTATATGCTGTATTTTTGTTAGTTTTATATGGCTGTTCTTGTTTTATCGCGGGAAACTAAGTGAAGAATCTACTATCACTTAATAGCATGTTTATGTACATGCTATTTTTATTTATGTCGAAATATAAAGGAAAAAGGAGATTTATTTTCCTTACGTTCTAATTTTTTAGAATGTACAATAAATTTAGATTATAAGAAAGGAGATATCATAATGTTTGAAGATAGACTTACTATTTCAGCTGAGCAGCAGAAGCTCATTTCTAATGCAACTCGTATTCAAATTCTTCACCTTTTAAAAGACGAAGCACTCACTGCAAAGCAAGTAGCTACTAAACTAAACAAATCTGCTGGTAGCGTACATTATCACGTTCAAATTTTATATGATGGAGGGTTACTTGAATTAGTAGACACGAAGGAAAAACAAGGAATTATTGAAAAATATTATAAAGCAAAAGCTGCTCATTTCTATATTGAAGAAAGCGGCACAGAAGGAACGAATACAGGTAGTCATATTGTTTCTCATTTATTTTTAACTCCGGAGGAATTACAACAGCTTACTTGGGAGATTACACAAGTTTTATTACGCTGGGAAAACAAAACCGCTCGTCAATCAAACTCTGAAGAGGAATACGCTATTTCCTGCAGGATTAAAAAACAATGAAAGAAAGGGCCATTTGTTCATGAAAAATAAATTATTATTATTGTCGGGAACAGGAATTTCTCGTTTAGGTGATTTTATGTATCTCATCGCTCTAAACTTAATGGTATTAAATAGCACAAACTCACCTGCTGCTGTAGCAGGATTATGGATTGTTGGCCCAATTGCCACCGTTGTTACAAAAGTATGGTCTGGTAGTATAGTAGATCGATTAAACAAACGGTCCATTATGCTCATCACAGATATAATTCGAGCAGCTCTCATCGGCTGTATTCCACTATTTGATTCTATTTGGGCCATTTATATTTTTATCTTTTTGACTCGCATTGCTACATCATTTTTCGATCCAGCTTCATTTTCTTATAAAACAATGCTCATACGAGCTGAAGAACGCGCTCAATTCAACGCTTGGAATAACTTTTGTACAAGCGGGGCTTTTATTGTCGGTCCAGCTCTTGCTGGAATACTTCTCACCACGTACTCTGCATCCTTTGTTATTTACTGCAACTCACTTTCATTTCTACTTTCTACTATTCTCATTTATTTCTTACCAAACATTACATTACAAACAAAGCAAAACGAAGAGGTTGCAAATACTTTCGTACAAACATTACGAAGTGATTTGAAACAAGTTTTTTCATTTGCTCGAACTGAAACTTACATTATTCTCATATTCGTTTTATTTCAAGCGACTATGCTTGTTTCTATGGCACTCGATTCACAAGAAGTTGTTTTCACAAATCAAGTACTGTTTTTATCCGATATAGAATACAGTATGCTTGTGAGTATAACTGGAGCTGCTTACGTTTCCGGTTCATTTCTTGTCTCTCTCTTTTCCAAACGATTACCAATTCAACATTGTATCGGGTTAGGGATGATTTTCACAGCAATAGGCTATGTAATTTTCGCCTTTTCAAATTCATTTATCGTCGCAGCGAGCGGTTTCATTTTACTTGGCATTTCTTCATCATTTGCTGGTACTGGCTTTATAACATTTTATCAAAATAACATCCCTGTACATATGATAGGACGTATCGATAGCGTGTTTGATTCAATAAAAAATTTCATCCAAATCTTTTTCGTTTTAGCAATTGGGGCATCCGCACAATTTCTTTCCGTTCAAATTACTGTAATAAGTAGCTCGTTACTCATTCTTTTCCTTTCCTGTTTATTAGCACTCCGGGTAATGACTCCTTCACGAGAAAAATATTTTAAAGCTACAGGTTCATCGCTAGAATATTAACTGCAAGATAAAAAGCGGCTATTATGCCGCTTTTTATTTTCATATTAAATATTTAAAAACTAGAAGCCCGGCTATCGCTATTACAAACACATTGAAAAAAATCATCCAACTTTTTTCAAAATCTTTATATCTCTCTTCTTTCACTCCACATTGTTTTAGCTTTCCAATTAAAATTGTTAATTCTTGATTATACTCTTTACTTCCTAATTGTATATAATTGTTATTTATTTTAATTCCATATACATTTTTCATTTTTTTATGTTGCGAAACGGCTTGAATTGAGTTTACTAGTACATTGTATTCATTTAACTTTTTAAAATAACAATCTAACGCTATAATTTGTAACCTTGTATTAGTTAAAACAATGTAATAATAAAATGTAGCACCTGTGGTTAATATATTAGGTATAACTTTAGAATTTACAAGACTCCCTTCTTCCACTAATATTTCACATTCGATTTCTTCTCCTTCTTGCAACTCTTTCCGAACTGATTCTTCCAACATTTGCACCGTTAATTTCTTCAATAACTCCCCGTTTTTCACATAATATTTATCTATATTTATAGACTCATTCGCTTCTTTCTCTAAACGTGCAATTTCTTCTTCTGAATATTGGAGCTCATTTAACATAGATAATAATCTTTTATCCATATTACACACTCCCTTTCCACAGTTTTTGAATTTTTTTCTTCCCACGAGAAATTCGATTGTATATATAATCCGCCGTTACTTTTAATTCTTTTGCAATATCGTCAATGGAATATCCATCAATATACCTCTTTAAAAAGATATATCGATCTTTCTTATTTAAATCTTGAACGATTTCCATAATCTCTTCTTCTTGTTCTATTTCATACCTATCATGGACACTTGTATCTATTTCTACCTCCTTATCGATTTTATTCTCTTTATATACTTTCTTTTTATATTCCAATGCTTTTAATTTAGTAATGCCAATCATCCAAGATTTTAAGTTTCCCTTGTCGATATCAAATTGATCGATATGAAACCAAATGACAGTAAATACATCGTTATAACAATCATCCACATATTGTTTTTCAGTAGGGGTACTTAATGATTTATGAATAATGTACAAAATTAATTTTCCATATTGATTAATCACTTCTTTCAAAGCATCTTGATGGCGTTTTTTCATAGCTATAATTAAATCCTCTTCAGAATCGAAAATCATATGCATCTTCCTTCCTCAGTTCCCCTTTAGCAGCTGCCTTTACTTACTATTGGTATTTCATTCTCATTTTCTATCACTTTTGTAAAAATTTATTAATTTTTATTTCATGTATATGATAACAAATAAAATACCTAAGTTCAGAAAGTGGTATCCACATTCTGAACTTAGGTATTAACAATTTAATTATTCATTTATACTAAAGTTTTATCACAAAGCTCTGTTACATTTTTAAAGTATTGCAAGTTCTCCTTCGCTTCAGTGTCATTAAATAAATTGAGCTGCTTCATTATTTCAGTAGCAAATTCAACGTACGCAGACCCTACAGCTGTTATTATTTTTCCATCAACAGTTACATCTTTATTTTGTTTATATTCCCATTCATGTAAATGCGCTAATTGTTTTTCATCTGATGTTAATGATGTTGAGAATTTCTTCTTATTAAGTACGCCTGCTGCATGTAGTAAAGATGTTCCTGCACAAATACCCGCTATCCATTTATTCTGCTTATGTAATTCGTTCACGATAGATAACAATTGTTCATTTTCTAAATGGTCAAAAATATGCCCTCCTGGCACAATAAACACTTCATAGTCTGCTACTTCAACCTGCTCGATAGAGACATGTGGTTGACACAAAAAACCACCTTCTCCTGTCACTGTTTTTCCGTCTACAGTTGCTGTTATTATTTCAAATTCCTTACTTATCAAAAATAAACTCGCTATATTCACTTCAAATTCTGCAAACCCATCAAATAAAAAGATTAAAGCTTTTTTCATATTATCCCCTCCCCCTATACTTATTCGAAGACAATCACTTTTCTCCTCCAAAAAAGGGCAAACCCGTATGCAGGTCTGCCTTTTTACTCATTTCTTATTAAATCCTTTTTTACTTAAAAACTCTTTCATATGCATTCTTTTTTCTTTAGACATAAACGAACTCATTGATTCCGTCCATGTTATGCTTTTCTTGTTTGCTGATCTTTCTTTGTAATACGAGTTCATCGTTTCATCGTATTCATTTAATAATTCATCATATTTCTTTTCATCATATCCATTTTCATGAAGGATTGCTGCTACTGGTAAACGTGGTTTCACTCCATGATCTTCATCTGGTACACCGACTGTCATTCCAAACACAGGATATACTTTATCCGGTAAATGAAGCAATTCACTCACTTCCCTCGGGTTATTACGAATGCCACCAATATAACAAATACCGTACCCTAACGATTCTGCTGCTAACGCTAAGTTTTGCGCAAATAGTGAAGCGTCTACCGTTGCTACGATAAAGTCTTCTACTCCTTCATGCTTTATCTCTGTACCATGTTTTTCACATGCCATTTCAAGTCGTTTTAAATCTGCACAACAAACAAAGAATGCTGCGCAGTCTTTCACGTGACGATTTCCAGATAACTCTGCTAGTTCAGCCTTTAGGTCTGGATCTGTTACATATATAACAGAATAGGCTTGTACAAAATGCGAGGAAGCCGCATGCTGTGCAGCTTGCACCATTCTTTCTACTACATCTTTCGGAATGGATTCTTCTTTATATTTACGAACTGAAACGTGTTGCTCCATTTTATGTATGATCTCATTCATGAAAATCACTCCTTTTTCTCTTCATAATGAAAAATTAACATATCTTTTTCAATATTCACAACTTATAAGCACAAAAAGAGCAATTCTTTTTGAATTGCTCTTTTTTAAATCATCTATCAGTACGGTAAATGAAATTATATTGACGATTCGACAAGGAATATCGACTTCACTGATAAATACCGACATATTTACAGCAAATTATTTCTTGTCTTATTACGCCGTTTTCAAAACTTTAATACCTTTTACGATATTCCAAATGAAGTAGTAAATCCCTACAAGAATGAATACAGCATATGTGATCATCATGCCAATTCCAGCACCATCAGATTGATTGAAGCTTAAACCATATATGCCTGATAATGCTAATCCACCAAATAAGATTGCATATGGGAAAATATGTGACCAAAATGCTTTTTTCGCGTGGTATTTCACTTCATCCTCCGCAACGAAGTACACGATAATTGGTAGTAAAAATGGTGCAAAAAAGATACTAAAGTAACATAGTGAAGATAATATATTATTTCCTTTCATCCGATTCACCTCTAAATAGTTTTTGTTATCTTCATTATGTCAGGAATCCATTCTAGAAACTATCGCTTTACCTTTCATGAACATGACATATTTGTAAGATTTCCCTCCAAAAAAATCCCGTCTGGACTTCCAAACGGGATTTTTTCTCTATATTCGATTCATAAACCAATATTGCGTAATGGCTAAATACTCTCGTATATTTGATGGAATGACAATTCGCTTCGGTGTTTTCGCCGGAAGACCTTCTAATTGTAAACCTTGTTTGGCTGCTATTTTTTTCGCTCTAAACATATGGAAATCGTTTGTTACGATCATTCCTTTTTTCATATTGTCCGGAATTAAAGGTTTTGAGAATTTAATATTTTCATCTGTACTCGTTGACTTATCTTCCATTACTATGCGATTTTCTGCAATTTTTAGTTTCATTAATCCATTTTTCATTGCTAATGCTTCTGAAATATCTTCTCCTTTTCCTTTCCCTCCAGACACAATAGCAATTGTTCTCTCATGTGATTTTAAATACTCAGCTGCTTTATCAATACGATATTGCAAGGAATACGATGGTTCCGTCCCATTTACTTTCGATCCTAATACAATTATATAATCAGCATCATAGGCCGCATTCATTTGCCCATGCTTATAAATGTTATATTGTAAAAATCCCACATAAACAGCGCAAACCATTATAATTCCTATAATATATTTAATTATTTTCTTCTTTCTCATATCCATATACTCCTATGTTTTTTGCTTCTTTCATCATAATATCCATTTATTTGTTTGTATACAGACAAATTCCAATTCACCCTAATTTATCCTCTAGAAAGTAATATTTATATTCCTTTCGGGAACAGTAAGTACAACTTTGCACGAAGGAGTGTCTCTATTGCTTCTCTTTTTATGTAACGTATCGTTCTTTTTCATCTTATTTTTACTATCACTTAAGATGCTCGGTAAATCAGCTTTAGCACAACTAACTCCTCATGATTTTGGTGCTATTATCTTTTTATCTTATTTAGCTTTTCAAGCCATACCAGTCTCTGGTGCTTTACAAGCTTTTCTTGGTATGGTCGTTATTACATGTTTGCATTTAATCCTTACAAAATTAAGCCTATTCAACAAACTAAATCGTTTTATTCTCGGGCACCCTATCATTTTAATTAAACATGGTGACATTATTTTTGAGAACTTACAAAAAAGTAGATATCCCATCGCTGAATTACTTTCTAACCTTCGCGTCGCAGGATACCCAAGTGTTCATGAAATTGAATACGCTATTTTAGAAGCCAATGGAGCCATTAGTATTTTACCAAAACGTGAACTTGTACCATTAACCCCAAAAGATTTGAACATAGATGTTACGTATGCCGGATTACCAATTGCTCTTATCGTTGATTCACAAATTCAATACGATAACTTAAAGCTAATTCATAAGGACGAAAAGTGGTTATATAAAGAATTAAAAGAAAAAGGCATCACAAATATTAAAAACGTTGCCTTTGCGTCTGTTCAAGAAACAGATGGATCTTTTGCTATTAGTTTAAAAAAATAAAAAATCCCCTTACTTGCTCAAGGGGATTTCTTCATTATATTACTTCTTTCTCTCCTGCCATGTTTAATGGAACAGGATGTTTCATACGATTCATCGTAAATACGATAATCGCTGTCAACACTTCCGCTACTGGCATAACGAGCCAAATTCCGTTTATCCCAAATAACTTTGGCATAATCCATAACAATGGAATTATAAATAGTAACCCTCGGCTCATTATAATAAGCACCGATTTCTTCGTTTGTCGCACTGATTGGAAATACTCTCCATACACAATGTTATAGCCTAAAAATACGTATTGGATAAAGAACAAACTAATACCTGTTAATGTTAACTCCAATAATTCTGGAGATTGGACATCAAATAGACCAATAATATATTTCCCGAAGAATAATCCGACAATTATTGCAACGCCTCCGAGTACAACTGCAATTTTCACAGCAAACTGTAAACCTTCACGCAATCTTTCTGCTAAATTTGCACCGTAATGGAAACTAGCAATTGGTTGCAATGCAGCACCTACACCGAAGAATAATAGTAATGTCATCGCGTGAATACTATTTACCATCGCATAGGAAGCAACTCCTACTTCTCCTGCATATTGGACGAATGCGATATTAAAACCAATCGTTACGATTGCGACCGTACTTTCTGTTGTAAAGCTTGGGAAACCTATTATCATAATTTGTTTAATCGTATCCCATTCAAAATGGAATTTCGTCCACTTTAAAATACTACTTTTTCTAAAGAAGTGAGTTAATAATACGAGGAAGCCAATTGCTGCTGAAAGAATCGTCGCTGAAGCAGCACCTGTTACGCCCCATCCAAAGATGAAAATAAAGATATAGTCAAACACTATATTTAATACAGCAGTTACAACTAGACCTGCCATTGCTAAATTAGGATTTCCATCATTTCGTATAAATGTACTTAAAATATTTTCTAAAACGTATATCATTCCAAATGTTAATAACACATGTAAATAGTCTAACGCATACGGTAAAATCACTTCATTTGCACCGAATAAGTATGCTAAATCTTCTATTCTCCATAAACAAATCGCTGCTAAAATACCTACGATAATGACTGCTACCGTCATAGATTGAGTAAAAATAGACCTTGCTCTTTCTAATTTATTTTCACCTAGTGCAATGGAATATAGCGTTGCCCCGCCCATTCCGATCCACAATGAAATCGAGAAGAAAATTGAAAACGCTGGAATAGCGACGTTTACTCCTGCTAAACCGTTCGCTCCAACTCCTCTACTAATCATAACCGCGTCAATCACAATATTAACTGACATTAATACCATTCCAAGAACGGATGGTATTAAATAAGAAATAAATAAACTTTTAATTGGTTTTTCTCTTAATTTTTCTGTTACTTCCATACTAGTATGCTCCTTTTTTCAACGCTCTGTTCACAGTTTAAACCTTCAAGTAACTTGAAGGTCAAGAGAGAATTAAAAAATAGGTAACTGAATTGTACTAATGAATGTGAATTTGTAATCATTTCAAAGGTTTTCACCTTATTTTTTCACTACAGGAATTTGAATTTCCGTTACTTGCTCCTCCGGATTTTCTGTTACAGACCAATCAATTAATGCAATCTCAATCGCATCTCCGTCTACTTCATATCCCTCTTGATCAATGTATTTCATTAACTTCTTATATGTTTCATCAGTTTCTTCATATGGTCCATGGTGATATACACAGGCAAATATACCTTCTTTAATTTCATCTGCACTATGTACTTGAAAAGGCATGTAATCCAAAAGAATAAAAACACTGCTATATGCTTGAAACTCATTTTGCATGAGCCCTTTTTTCGCAACAGTTACACCAATATCTCCAGAAAATAAACTATCATCCATTTGCCTCATATTTTTTTGCAACGAATGGATGTAGTACTCAAACATATCATCCGTCGTATTCGGGGCAACCGCAATTGCTGTAATTTTTCGCTGCGGGATCTCTTTAATTACCATTTGTTCAGCTTTTGCTTTTGTTGCTTCCTTAATTAAATGAATTCTATGCTCCATTTTCGCCAAAGCATACTCAATTTCTCTTTGTTTTTTCAACATCATTTCTTGTTGTTTTTCTAGTAAATTGAGTGCGTATGCTGGATTTCTTTCATCAATATATTTCTTAATTTCCTTTAATGGAATATTTAATTGGCGTAAAAACTTAATCGTATCTAATAGTGAAAATTGATCGATTGTGTAATAGCGATAATTTGTTTGTGGGTCCACAATGGACGGATGAAAAATTCCCTTTTCATCATAATAACGTAAAGTAGATTCCGCTATATTATGCATTTTTGCCATTTCTCCAATTGTAAAACGTTTATCTAATAACATATTTCTTTCTCCAATTCATAAAAATGTGCCCTATTTCTTCTTATTATATAGTGATTCCCTCCATATCTAAATCGAATCCTATCATGAAAATCTGCTATTTTTTCATTGATTTTTCATACATTTTATTATATATTAATTACAGGTTCAAATTACGAGTTCAAAAGAACTTGTAATCAGACCCTTTGTTTAATGGGTTTTACATATTTTCATTAGGCAAATTCCGAGAAATCGTATGATAAAAATAAAAATGATGAGGAGAGGATCCGATGGAATTCGAATTTTTCTTTCAAATTGCACTTATTTTATTAAGTACAAAGCTTGCTGGTGATCTTAGTGTTAGATTAGGTCAACCTTCTGTACTAGGTAAATTAATTGTCGGTATCGTTATCGGTCCAGCTGTATTAGGTTGGATTGAAAATTCAGAGCTTCTAACACAATTAAGTAATGTCGGTGTTATTCTTTTAATGTTTATGGCAGGACTTGAAACAGACTTAGAAGAATTAAACGCAAATCGTAATTCTTCTTTAGCAGTTGCACTTGGAGGTATCGTTCTTCCATTCGTAGGTGGTTACGTTTCTGGTCTTATTATGGGAATGGAACAAGGAAATGCTGTATTTTTAGGATTACTTCTATGTGCGACAAGTGTTAGTATTTCCGTACAAACACTTCGCGATTTAGGAAAGATGAAAACACGTGAAAGTACAACGATGCTTGGTGCTGCTGTATTTGATGACATTCTTGTTGTTATTTTATTAGCATTTGCAATGAGCTTCTTAGGTACAGACGATGTTAACTTAACAATGGTTATCTTGAAGAAAGTTGTATTCTTCGCTTCTATTATTTTAATCGGATGGAAAGGTGTTCCTGCGATTATGCGCTGGTTATCACCACTACGCGTATCTGAGTCTATCGTGAGCGCGGCTCTTATCATCTGTTTCTCATTCGCATATTTCGGCGAACTATTAGGAATTGCTGGTATTATCGGTGCTTTCGCAGCTGGTATCGCTATTTCTCAAACGAACTACAAACATGAAGTAGAAAAGAAAGTAGAACCAATTGCTTACGCTATGTTCGTTCCAGTGTTCTTCGTAAGTATCGGTATGAATATTACATTTGATGGTATTGGCAATCAAATTTGGTTCATCCTAGCTTTAACAGTCATCGCAGTATTAACGAAACTAATCGGTTGTGGATTCGGTGCACGAATGACTGGATTTGACGCTAAGTCTTCTGCAATTATCGGTGCTGGAATGGTTTCTCGTGGTGAAGTTGCACTTATCATCGCAGGAACAGGACTTTCTTCAGGTCTACTAGCACAAGATTACTTTACAGCTATCGTTATTGTCGTTATTTTAACTACAATGATTACACCACCAATGTTAAAATACACTTTTGGTGCAAAAGATAAAGCACTGAAAGCAAGTAAATAAGTTTCATATAATAAAAGGAGATTGCTACCTTATAAGATAGCAATCTCCTTTTTATTGTATCTTTAAACAATCCCGTTCTTTTTCAACCATTTTTCAAAAATAATTCGTGCTTCTTCATCATCAATATCATTACGAAATGAATACACCATAATACCATAATCATCTATATATTCACCTAGCTTCATTTCCTCCACTTTCTTATAAAAATTGCCTGCCTCATAGTGCGGAATATAAGCATCCCAAACTGGTTCATGTAGTCTTTTGTATGCCGTCACCTCTAAATCATGTCCATCTTCATAATATCCGATGTGATAATGTTGACTAGGATCTTATTTCTTCATAATAATTCCCTCCCTTTGAAAATTTATCATATTTCACATAATAAACAAAAGCGAGCTGTATATTACAGCTCGCTTCATTCATTAAATACGTTCCATCGCCGTCTTCAACGTTCCAACAACGAAAGCAATTTCTTCACTTGAAATAACAAGTGGTGGTGCTAATGTTAAGACGTTATTATATCCTGCTGTTGTCATGCCGTTTCGTCCTATAATTAAACCTTTTTCTTTA
The DNA here is from genome assembly GCF_040459695.1 of Bacillus cereus group sp. RP37. Lineage (NCBI taxonomy): Bacteria > Bacillati > Bacillota > Bacilli > Caryophanales > Bacillaceae > Bacillus > Bacillus cereus group sp. RP37. Next base: position 3,807,735 of record NZ_JARVHP010000001.1, read on the forward strand.
CAAGCATTTACAACACTTGCAATTTTATCGTTATCAATTGGCTCTTTCGTCTCTTTATCATTTACTAGTTCGATTCCAACTAGTAGACCTTTTCCTCTAATATTTCCAACTAACGGATGTTCCCCGATTTCTTCTTTTAATTGCTCTAATAAAAGCGAGCCCATTTGTGCAGATCGCTCAATTAAATTTTCATTTTCCATAATCTCTAAGTTTTTAAGCGCTAATGCACAAGCCGCAGGATTTCCACCAAATGTATTAATATGACGGAAGAATTCATATTCTCCCTTCCCTTTAAATGCTTCATATATTTCTTTTTTCACAGCTGTCGCTGATAACGGTAAATATGCACTCGTGATCCCTTTTGCCATCGTAATAATATCTGGCTTTACATCATAATTCATAAATCCAAACGCTTTTCCTGTACGTCCGAAACCGCAAATCACTTCATCACTAATGAGTAGTGCACCGTGTTTTTGACACGTTTCATGAACAGCTTTCATATAGTCTTGTGGCGGCATTAAAATGCCTCCGCCCGTAATAATTGGTTCCATAATAAAAGCTGCAATCGTTTCACTTAATTCCCATGTCATGACACGATCTACTTCTTTTACACATTCTACATCATAAATGTTCTCTGTTTCTATTTCAGGCATACGATAACAATCTGGCGGCGTTACATGTAAAAATCCTGAAGCAAATGGCTCATATTGATATCTACGTTGTGCTTGTCCCGTCGCTGCCATCGTTGCCATTGTATTTCCATGATACCCGCGGTAACGTGACATAAATTTATAACGATGTGGTTCACCTTTTTGAGCATAGTATTGCCTTGCTATTTTAAAAGCTGTTTCATTCGCTTCCGAACCACTATTAGAGAAGAAAATAACATACTCTCCTCCAAGCCACTCATTTAATTTTTCTGCAAGCTTTATAGCCGGTTCATGCGATTGTGACATCGGAAAATATGATAATGTTTGTAATTGCTTATAAGCCGCCTCTGCGAGCTCTTTTCTTCCGTATCCACTATTCACACACCAAAGACCACTCATTCCATCTAAATATCTTTTTCCTTGTATATCTTCAACCCAGCACCCTTCTGCTTTTGCCCCTATCATTGTACTATTTGGACTAAAGGGACGCATTCCGTGCCACACATATTGCTCGTCTTTTGCTAATAATTCATCAGTCTGTTTCGTTTTCATCATTTCTTCCACCTTCCATAACAACTTATTTTTCACAAAAGCTGCGCTGGTGCCATGATGATTTAAATTTCTCCCTGCTTATTTTCATTCCACAAAATTAAGACAAATCCTACTTACAAAGCAGTATTATTTACAAGAAAATGACAAAAGAAAAAGGAGCTTTTCTTATCTATCGAAAAGCCCCTCTTTTTTAATGCGAGGATGCATCACTAATACCATGTCCAGTATTAGATTTCACAAGAATTTCATCAAATTTCGCAGCATCTTCTTTCTTACTAGATAAAACGGTTCCTAAATATGCTGCCAGGAATCCGAGCGGAATCGAAATAATTCCAGGTGTCGTATATGGGAATATCGCTTCCCCAACAAATATAGCTTTTCCAGCTACAGGGTTCCAAACATTTGGACTTAACGCTACAAGAACAATTGCTGATACAAGACCAACAATCATACCAGAGATGGCACCTGTTGTATTGAAGCGCTTCCAATATATTGTGAATAATATAACTGGCAAGTTTGCACTCGCTGCAACCGCAAATGCTAATGAAACTAAAAATGCTACGTTCAATGTTTGAGCAAATAACGCTAATATAATAGATAATACCGCTACTCCAATAGACGCATAACGAGCCATGGACACTTGCTCTTTTTCCGTTGATTTTCCTTTGCGAAGAATCTCATTATAAAAATCATGCGCGAATGCTGATGCCGCTGTTAATACAAGTCCTGCCACTACAGCTAAAATTGTTGCAAAGGCAATGGCTGATACGAAAGCAAATAAGAAATCTCCACCTAACGCTTTAGCTAATAAAGGTGCTGCCATATTACCAGCAGGGTTTGCTTTCATAATTGCCTCATTTCCTACAAACGCCGCTGCTCCAAACCCTAAGAAAATTGTCATAATATAAAATGCACCAATTAACCACGTAGCGTATACAACAGATTGACGTGCTGTTTTTGCATCACGTACTGTAAAAAAGCGAACAAGAATATGTGGTAATCCTGCAGTACCAAGGACTAGTCCTAAATTTAAAGATAGCGTATCAAGACCATCTTTATACTTTACTCCTGGATTTAAAAACGAATCTTTTAATGGTGTAGCTGTTTTCATTTGCGCAAACATTTCAGTCACACTGAAATTAAATTTGGAGAAAACGATAACAGAAATAATAAATGTACCAGCCATAAGTAGTACAGCCTTAACAATTTGTACCCAACTCGTCGCAGTCATTCCACCAAAAATAACGTACACTGTCATTAATGTACCAACGATTAAAACTGATGTCGTATATTCGATTCCTAATAATAATTTAATAAGTGCACCAGCCCCAACTAATTGTGCAATCATATAAAAAATCGAAATCGTCATCGTATTAAGCGCTGCAACTCCGCGAACTTTTTTCGCATCAAAACGCGCCGCAATCATATCTGCTAACGTGTACTTCCCTAAATTTCTAAGCGGTTCTGCGACAAGGTATAGAACAACTAAATAAGCAACTAAAAAGCCGATACTATAAAAGAATCCATCAAACCCAGTTAACGCGATCGCCCCGGCTATACCAAGAAATGACGCAGCAGACATATAATCTCCCGCAATGGCCAGCCCATTTTGCCAACCAGTTAATCCCCCTCCAGCCGTATAAAATTCACTCGCATTTTTCGTTTTTTTCGATGCAAAATAGGTTATGACTAGCGTACCAAGGACAATAATTAAAAATAGTGCAAACGCAGTCGTATTCAAGTTCAGCCCCTCCCTTTTTGCATATCTTGTAGAATTTTTTGCGAGATTTCATCAAATGATTCCGCCTTTTTGCTATAAATCATACATAATGCCCATGTCATAATAAATTGTGCGAAAGCAAATACCCATGCCCATGTAACATCACCAAATGCTGGTGTATTGAGCACCTTTGAATACGATGTTAAAATAGGTAGTGCAATAAAAAAGCTTAAAAAGAAAATACTCATCGGAACGATAAACTTCTTTTTCGTATTTAATAGCAATTGAAATTCTTCTGACTGAACAACCTCTGTATAATTCACCTCATTTTGTAACTTACGTGCTGACGTATCATCTCGTTTCATTCTCCGATCCCCTCTCTTACTAGAAATACAATTCCCCCTTGTATACCTAAAGACTAAATTTTATAAATATTCAGAAACTTATTTTCATTTTAGACAATCCATACATTCCTGCAAAGATTTTTCGATAGACATTTTTCGGCATTTTTCCCTAAGTTTTTAATATACTTTTTCAACATAAAATTTTTACTTTTCAACCCGTACCAATCGAGCTTTTATTCTCGTTAAAATAAAATAAAAAGTAGCGCTTATCGCACTACTTCTGTCTTTTTCTCTTTTTCTAAATTACGAGCTGTTTCGCTTAATTCAACGTCTTTTCCATCTTTAAGTGTTCCAAATAGGAAATCAAATACTGGATTTGAAACACCAAACCAAAACTTTTCATTTTTATAATGGTGTAATATGTGCTGTTTTTTTAACCATCTTCCAAACTTAGTGAAAGGACGAATTGGCTTATGCGCAATATAATGTTTCCATTCATAAACGAGAAGCATGATAATCATTCCGATTCCGAATGAAAGTGTAATAGTAACACTTTTTGTTATACCGTATGATATAAGTAAATATATAGTAAAGCTAGGTATACTAAACCATACAGGCAAAAATAAAAGTTTTAAATCATCTGGATATACGTGATGATCATAATGTAATCTTCTTAACATTTTTAATAAAAATACGTTTTTAGGTGGCTTTAAATGGAATAAAAACCGATGTGTCATATATTCGTTAAGCGTATAAAAAACAATACCAAACAAACACGCTAACATACCGATCCATGTAAAAAATTGCATTTTTAAAATAATGATGAAAATAATTAGAATACTATACATAATAACGATATCATGTTGTAAAAAGAACTCTTTCCCCACTCTCTTCATCTTTCTTCCCCTTTTCCAAAAAAACAGCCGCAACATATCGTTACGACTATTTCTTTTATTTTCTATTCTTATTCTATTCCCTTTACAAATTTGCCTGTTGCTCTATTGTCGAGAAAAAATTATTCGATCCAAATATATTTTGCTTCGGAATAATATGTTCCACCGCAAACACTGTTACTTCTCCTCTTTGTACCTCTCCAATAATGAGCCCAAGTACTTCATGATTTACCGCAAACGTTGGTTGCTTTGTTTGTAGTAATCTTGCTGCATTATGAAATACCGCTTCATATAGTGGATTCCTATCAGTAATTTCTTTTCGGATTTTTGGTGCTAACGTAATAATAATTTCTTTTCCGTCAATAGTGGTTCGATACATAAAAATCTCCCCTTCAATCTTATGTGAACAACTGTAAAGCTTTGTATGCAAAATGGATAGAATATCCTACTAAAATAATACCTGCTCCGGCTGTTATATAGCCAAGTGCTTTTTGCTTTAATAAAGTTCTGCCAAAATGGACAGAAAAAGCAATATTTAAATTCCATAAAATAATACCAACGATAATACAAAGGCTGTACAAAAAGGCTTCTTGTTTCGTTACCTTGGTAAGCAATGAGCTAAGTGTACTTCCGTATATACCAAACCAAAAAACAAGATTTAATGGATTGGATATCGCAATTAAAAAACCTGCCATAAACGATTGTTTAAGGCCACCTACCTCTTCTTTTTTATATTCCATATTCGAGTGGAAGATTCCTTGTTTTACACTTTGAAATCCTAAATAAAATAACAAGAAAAACCCTGTACAATACATAAAAGCTTGTACATATGTATACATAAATACAGAAGATAAACCGAAATAGATGAGAAGCATAAACAAAATATCTGCAGTCATTCCACCAATTCCAACAACCCATGCATGCCAAAAACCTCGTTCAATTCCTCGTTTTAACATTTCAATATTAATCGGACCTACTGGTGCAGCTAATGAAATACCTAATACAATTTGTTGTATAATCGCTCCAAACATAGCTCTATCCTTTCTACTTCCTTTACTATTAAGTAATGATGTAATGTTTAAAAATAGACTAGCTTTCATCAAAATATTTACTACTAAAATACCCTTTTTTATCCAAAATATGCAAAAGAGCCATCCCGATGATGGCTCTTACTTTTCTATCCTATGAAGAAAAGGGCATTTTCCTTTTATCGGCTCTACATCGTCTCCTATGAAGTATTGTTTCCATTCACGATGATCCGGATCACCATAATGACTAATGTTAGGATGTTTCGGCAACTGATCCCACTTTTCAACTCGCTCCCGGACCGTTTGTCTTGAATATGCTCCTTTAGGGCGATCCCCTTCTAATCCATCAAAGATAGTCCGTGGCTGAAACCCAATAACGAGAGAATTCCCTAAATGCCTAGTTTTTCGTTGTTTATAAGCTGGCGCATTTCCAAATGCGAATATCGGTTCCCCACCAAATGAAAATTCCCATAAGTAATGGTCTGGGTCTTCAGGAATTTGCTTCGGCCATGTTTGATTATCGTTTTCATGTAAATATTGTAGTACTTTCCAAAAGTAATCACGATAATATTCAAGTGATTGTTCTTCACATTCCGGCTCTACAAAAAGAAAAAAGCCTCTTCTTACAATTGGCCGCTCTTTCATTAACTCTAAAAAAGATAACATTGTATGTGGCAAATGACTCCAATCATTATGAGAAAGAAATGAATAACGAAGTTCATTCTTTTTCAAAGCTGTTAAGCCGAAATAGCACGGGAAAGTTGGTTCTAGCACGACACTCGAAAAATTTTGAAATTCTTTTGTAACCCAATTTGGTATGTCAGTTCTCGTTCTCATTCCTTCATTATCTAATAAATAAGACTCATTCATTCTTTCACCTCATTATGTATAGCATTCAATTAAGAATATTACATACTCGGCCTGTCCTATACCTATTTAAAAATTCGGCTGAAAAATTATTTAAAAATACAAAAAAATAAAATCGCTTACTTGACTAATTTCTACCAATTCGTGTATATTTAAATTAATCATTTAGCAGAATATTCAAGATTATAGCATTTTTAGTTTATCTTATCTTTTAAATGAATTTCACTAAATGAAAAAAGCAAATGTTTTTAGGAGGAATTGTAACATGCAAGGAAAAGTAAAATGGTTTAACAACGAAAAAGGTTTTGGATTTATCGAAATGGAAGGCGCTGACGATGTATTCGTACATTTCTCTGCTATTCAAGGTGACGGCTACAAAGCTTTAGAAGAAGGCCAAGAAGTATCTTTCGATATCACTGAAGGAAACCGCGGACCTCAAGCTGCTAACGTAGTAAAACTTTAATCCAACATATGACAGGAGGTTACCTTACTTGGTAACCTCCTTTGTTATTCCTTTGTATATTTCCGTTTTACAGAGCAAAAACTATGTGAAATGCGCAATATACAAAGGAGGAAGTAATAATGGGATCAGAAGTAAATGATTTTGAAGAAGTGAAATTCCGTGTAGAAACAGCACAAAAAATGGTAGGATCAGCGACAATTTCAATGGATCCAGATACATTAGAGCATGCTACTACTGCTGTAGAAGAAGCTCGCTCTCAGCTTGAAATTATGAAATCTGTTGCGACAGATTTAGACGAGCCCTTTCTAATGAATGAGGAAAAGAAATTAAGCAAGTGCGAGCATCAATTAAATGAAGCGAAGCATTAAAAAAACATCCAGAGAATGTTCTCTGGATGTTTTTTATGACAACTGTTCTCCATACTTTTTCAATGTTTCTCCAACTGTACATTGACGTATACAAAATGAATGGGCGTAATATTTACTATTTGTCTTCCGATTATGTTCTCGCAAAAAACACCCTTCACAATATGTTTCTAATAAGTCATTTACCTCTGTAATGAGTTGCTTTTTATCCACCGTTGCACCTCTCTATTCGGTTATTTCTTTATGACTATCGATAACTGTTCCTTCTAATGCTTGCGTTGCTAATTGATGTGCTTCTTTATTTTGTTTTCTAGATATTGGCTCACATACAAGTTTTAATTTCATTTGCTTCGCTTTTTGCTCAATTTGGTCTAAATAATGATTTAAATGCTCATCATAGCAAGGCCATTCCCCGGCCAATTGTTGTAATACCACTTGAGAATCACCGCGAAGTGTAACTGCTTCATACTTAATGCCTAATTCCTCGAGTATATTCATACCGTATAATAATGACGCATATTCCGCTTCATTATTATCATATATACCTTCTATATATGCATTACGGCGAATTCGGTATTTTGTATTTCCTTTTTTATAGTATACACATATACCTACTCCAGCTTCTTTCGTCTGTACATCATAGCCGCCATCAAAATAAACGAGTATTTCTTGGGGTTCTTCCTCCACTTGTTTGCTCAGCTTCTTCATTTCCTTTAATGACCATTCTGCATCCATTTCATCGTAAAATAATAATTCTTTCACTCTTCCTGTTTTCTCGAAATCCTCCGCAAATTGCAATACATCTTCTATGTTCATATAATCTGTCGTTAATTCCGTCTGCAAACCGCTTTTTGTTTTATACAACCAATGAATTTTATATTTCATACTAGATTCCCCTTATGTAAGACTTCTTATATGTATCCAGCTAATGAAAGCCTCACTTTATTTTATTATATTGTATCAAGAGTCGAAGAATTATATTCAATATTATCACATGCAAAAAGAGCTATCCCTATAGGAATAGCTCTTTCATCTATTGCATAAATCTTTCAAATCGTACTCGCTTATTAATCCAGTACATTACAGGCATACCGATCGCCATGACAACAAATTCACCGACTGCACATGTTAACCAAGACAACATAAACGGTAAACCCAATGCAAGATGAAGTTCAATTGCAATCATAAACATTGTAATTGTAAAAATAACTGTATTAAAAATCATACGAGCCCAAACACCTTTAATAAATCGCATAGATATAATCGTTGCAACTAGCGCCAGAATAGATTGCCCTACTCCAAATACTAAATCGTAAGCGATCATAGGTGAGAAAAAGAGATTCGTTAAAAATACACCTAATACAATTCCGTAAATTGCTTTCTTATTAAATACAACAAGATGATTAAACATCTCTGAAATACGAAATTGTACATTCGTAAAGCCAAATGGCTGAATAAGCATAGAAACAGCAATATATAATGCCGCTAAAATACCATTACCGACTAATGTTCTAATATTCATGACAAAATCTCCTTAGTTTTTTTACGTGGGATGGTTTCGAACCACGTTATTCGTTTTTTAAGCAACAAGATTATATTCTACGCAATACACACTCTTTCGTCAATAGATTCCTATCATGAACTACCTTTTTTCTTTTAGACAACGTATAATAAAACATATGAAAGATTTAGGAGGTTTCACTTCATGACAGCAACAATTCAAAATGAAAAAGTGATCGTTTCCATTTCTGACAAAGGTGCAGAATTACAAAGCGTTCGCTTAAAAGAAGATAACACTGAATACTTATGGCAAGGCGATTCTACTTATTGGGGGCGCCGCGCACCAATTTTATTCCCAATTGTCGGCCGATTAGTAGATAATACATACTACGTAGATGGTAAACCATATTCTTTAACACAACACGGCTTTGCTCGTGATCTTACATTCTCTGTACAAGAACAAAGTGAAACGAAAATCACTTATATTGTAACTAGTAATGAAGAAACATTAAAAAAATACCCATACGAATTTGAATTACTCGTTTCTTATGAGCTAGACGGACAAATCGTCCATGTAACATATGAAGTACATAACCCTGCTTCAAAAGAGATGTTCTTCTCAATCGGAGCACATCCTGGTTTCAACTTCCCCTTATTAGAGGGCGAATCATTTACAGATTATCATTTAGCATTTAATGGTTCTGAACGCTTAGAAACAAGCGTATTAGAAGGACCTTATCTTTCAAGTAAAAAGCAATTAATCGCTGAAAATACGAATGAATTACCACTTACATACGATTTATTTAAAAATGATGCGCTTATTTTTGAAAATATGAATACGGATGAAATCTCTATTCGTTCTCATAAACATGATAAATTTGTAAAAGTAGAATTTGACGGATTCCCATTTGTCGGCGTATGGACACCAGGCGAGAACGCACCTTTCTTATGTATTGAACCTTGGTACGGAATTGCTGATGAAATAAATCCAGCAAAAGATTTTAAGGAAAAAAAAGGAATTCAATCTTTACAAGCGAATGAAACATTTACATGTCGTTATAGTATTACAATCGGCTAAGTTACTCTATCCCCTACTTCAAAGAAACATTTAAGTAGGGGATCATCTTATCATTTGGAGGTTTCACATTTTGATTGAAGTATATATTGATGGTGCATCAAAAGGAAATCCTGGTCCTTCTGGTGCAGGGGTGTTTATTAAAGGGGTGCAACCAGCTGTACAATTATCATTGCCCCTTGGGACAATGTCCAATCATGAAGCAGAGTACCACGCTTTACTTGCGGCATTAAAATATTGCACGGAGCATAATTATAACATTGTCTCATTTCGTACAGATTCGCAACTTGTTGAGCGAGCTGTTGAAAAAGAATACGCAAAAAATAAAATGTTTGCACCACTATTAGAGGAAGCACTGCAGTACATAAAAAGTTTCGATCTCTTTTTTATTAAGTGGATTCCAAGTAGTCAAAATAAAGTCGCTGATGAATTAGCTAGAAAAGCTATCTTACAAAATTAACGGGGGTATGGGTGTGAAAAAAGATTGGGTTGCTCCTCTTGCTTTATTATTTGTCTCTTTTATTTGGGGAGCTACGTTTGTTGTCGTTCAAAATGCAATGTCTTTCGTTGGTCCATTTACTTTTAATGGTATTCGCTTTTTATTCGCCGGAATTATTTTATTATTCGTTCAACTGATTTTCTCAAAAAAAACTTCAAAACAAGATATAAAACAGAGTAACCTCGCTGGATTAATCGTTGGATTCTTTTTATGTGTTGGCTATGTATTACAAACATTCGGCTTACTTTATACAACTTCTTCAAAAGCTGGGTTCTTAACAGGGCTTAGTATCGTTATGGTACCAATTTTGTCTTTTATCTTTTTAAAACAAAAAGCTACCCTTTTTATCGTAATTGGCATTGCTGTAGCAACAGCAGGATTATACTTATTAACGGCGGGTGATTCTTTTCAATTAAACATTGGAGATATACTCGTTCTCGGCTGTGCAGTAGCTTTTGCTGCCCATATTCTTGTTAACGGCTTCTTCTCTAAGAAAATATCACCTTTATTACTAAGCACATCACAAGTATTAGCCGTCGGTATGTTTTCTTCTATTTGCGCCTTTTTGTTTGAAGATTGGGAAAAATTATTTTCAGTAGCACTATGGACGAATTCTTCCTTTTTATTCGCCCTATTTCTAACTTCCTTATTCGCGACATCCATTGCTTTTTTCATCCAAACATCAGCACAAAAACATACTTCTCCAACGAGAGTAGCAATTATTTTCGCAATGGAGCCCGTATTTGCTGCATTAACAGGCGTTCTCGTTGCAAACGAACAACTTTCTATTTCTGCTATTATCGGATGCCTATGTATTTTCCTAGGCATGGTTTTTGTTGAATTACCTTCCAAAACAAAAAAAGAAGCGCAGGCTGCGTGAAGTTACCCTTGTAACTTCCGCATAAAAGCCTTAGCGCTTTTTTTATCTGTAATTTCTTCTTCTTTCAATCGTTCTAATAACGCAACAAAATAACTCCCATCAAACTGTAATTGATGTTTAATTGTCGCTTCTATTGCCGCGTTCACAATTCCATCAGACGCACCAGTATATCCTTGTCCGAACATAATAAATCCTTGTGCTTCCTCTGATAATTTAAATCCTTTCGTATGTAAGAATGAAAGATAATCTTCTACTGTTTGCATGTTATTCCCACCTACTCAAAAATTCTCCATCTCCTATCATACATGTTTTTACACGCTAAGAGAATGAAATTTATTTGACAACTTTGTAAATCTATCGTCTACTTCGCTTGCAATGAAGGATTTCCCATCAATCTAACGGAATATGTACAGTGGAACTTATTTCATATTAAAGGGGAGACACGATGAAACAAGCACTATTAATTATCGATGCTCAGCAAGAATTAATGGATGGAAATGAGCAAGAAAATGAGGTTTTTCGTAAAACCGAGCTATTATCTACATTAAATACAGCTGTACAGAAAGCAATAGATTCTAATGCTCTTATTATTTTCGTAAGAGATATCGATGTTGCTTCTGGTAGTGGCGTGGGCTTTGAAGTACATAATCAAATTCAAGTACCTCAGTCTGCGACCCTTATTAATAAAGCAGCAACCAATTCATTCTATGGCACTTCTTTACTTGAACTTTTAAAAGAAGAAAATATTAATCATATTGTTATTGGTGGATGTAAAACAGAACATTGTATTGACACTGCTGTTAGAACAGCAACTGTACAAGGCTTTGACGTCACATTAATTAAAAACGGTCATTCAACCACTGATTCTAACGTGTTGTCTGCAGAGCAAATTATTGGTCATCACAATAAAATTTTACATGGGCATTATAACGTTGATCATTTTTCAGTTGTTAGAGATGTCGAAGAAGACCTTTTTCAACCTATTCATGATCAATATCGTGATTAAATTAACTGTAAAAAAGAATCCTTTTCACGAAAGGATTCTTTTTTACCCAAAAATTTGTGCTGCAATACTATAGAGCCCATTATTCCTTTTTAATAATTGATCACTATTTCTCATCATAATTGGTGGTGTATTAACCTTTTTAAAACCAGCAACCTCTAATTCTTTCATAAAATTGTTCTTTCCTTTTGGTACATCAATTCTCAATTTACCATTATGATCTCTTGCTAAATGATGAACAATTCGCATTGCCATCGCATCATTTTTAGCAACGACTGGTCCTATTATTTTATTTTCTGGTGTTTGTACGCTTAAACCATATCCTAGTACATTTTGTTCCTTACCCTTCACAACGATACACTGTTCACTTTGTATAATTCTTTTCTTTAAAAACTCTTTTCTATTTGTTCCAAATGCATATTCATCTATTTTTATTATTTCTTCTAAATTCCCCTCTTCATAATCCATCATATATTCTTCATTTCCTGCATATTTATGATTCGCATTGTATGAGTTACATATGTATTTAGAAACATCGCTCACTGCCCTGAACCCTAACTTTTCGTATAAAGGCTTTCCCTCATCCGTAGCAATAAGCATAATTGGAGTTCGAGTTGATACGCTTTTAACGCATGAATCCGTTATTACCTTTCCAATTCCTCTTCCTTTATAATCTGGATGTACAATTACCATTCCGATAGACGCTAACGTCTCTCCATATAATATAATTGCAGCGCTCGCAATAAGTTCCTTCCTCTCATTCCACACACCGTATACAATACCTGAATTAAAAATCGTTTCGATTTCTTCTCTATTATAATCCCAGCCAATATAAGAAGATAATGCTACAATATCGCCTATTTGTTCGTCCCTAAGACGCTCCACCTTAATTTCCAATTCAAGCATACTTCATCCCCTTATCTAGACATTTAAATCATTATTATCAAATCAACTCGTACATGTTTCCCTTTATTTGTCACACACATATCCTATTTTGACCAAGACTATATTGTAAATGAGGTGACAACATGCCAATTACAAATCGATTTTCTACCACCACTAACGGCGCACTCGCTATTACAGGAAACACTTTAGGCTTAAGTAAAATTAGTAATCAAAACCGTGCTGGTACAATCGGTGCAATTGGAGCGTTTATAACTACGAATACCGCTTTACAAGTCACAACTTTTCCTGCTGGTACTACGTTAAACTATACACAAAATAGTTCTACCGCTATTTTAAATATCCCTGCTGGTAGTACTATTCTTTACGCAGAACTTGTTTGGGGCGGAAACTACTTATCTCGTGATCAAAACATTACGAGTGTTTTAGGGAATCCTGTTTCTTTCACAACACCTGTATCAACATACTCGATTACTCCTTCAGCTGTTACAGCTTCAAATCAAACATTCGTTTCTGGATCTGTCACATTTGGATTTTATACACGATCCGCAGATGTAACATCACTCGTGCAAGCTGCTGGATCTGGATCCTATACAACAGGTTCCGTTCCTGGACTTGTAGATCCTTTAGATGCTTCTAACGGGGCTATCAATTCTTCTGGATGGACGCTCATTGTCGCTTATCAAAACGGTTCCTTACCCGCAAGAAATTTAACAATTTACGTAGCTGGTAACCGTGTTTCTGTAGAAACTGGTAGTGCAGATGTATCTGTCTCAGGATTTTTAACACCTGCCGGGGGACCTGTAAGCGGGAGATTGTTTATAAGTTCTACTGAAGGGGATGCTGATTTAACTGGAGATCAAGCATTATTCGGACCAAATTTCAGTTCATTAAATGCTTTATCTGGGCCAAATAATGCTGTAAATAATTTCTTCGGTTCCCAAGTTAATAATGCTGCTGGAAATTTAGATACAACTGGGACATTTGGAACACGAAATCAAAGTGCTTCTACAAGCACAAATATATCCGCCGGCCGGCAAGGTTGGGACATTACTTCCATTGATATTTCTCCTTATTTAACAAACTCACAAGTTTCCGCCGCAATCCGTTTAACAACTAACGGAGATGCCTATATGTTAAATACAGTCGGTTTACAAATCAATATAAATTCACCAAATATACAAGCAACGAAAAACGTGAATAAAAGTGTCGCTGCCATTGGAGATGTTCTCACTTATACCGTTACTATCCCTAATACCGGGCTTCTGCCTGCTAATAACGTTACTTTTACAGACATACTCCCTAACGGCACTTCCTTCATACCTGGAAGCGTGACGATAGATAACGTACCACAAACAAATGCAAATCCTGCCGCTGGTATATCTCTCGGAACAATTAATAATAACTCTTCTCGTACAGTAACTTTCCAAGCAACTGTCGTTTCTCTTCCAAATCAAAACCCTATCTCTAACACTGCTAATATTACCTTTCAATATACACCAATTGCCGGAGGAACAACCTTTAACGGTCTCGCAACAAGCAACTCTGCAGGAACACAAATTAATCTTGCAGATATTAATGGCACAAAATCAGTTAACAAAATCTTTACCGATATTGGCGAAACGTTAACTTACAGTATTGCCTTAGCTAATATAGGAAATATCCCTGCAACTAACGTTATATATACAGATCCAATTCCAAGTGGGACTACTTTCATTCCAGGGAGTGTAACTGTTAACGGAGTTACTCAAGCTGGGGCAAATCCCGCAAATGGGATATCAATTGGATCTATTGCTGCTAATTCTACGACTACTGTTTCATTTCAAGTACTCGTTCCTTCTATCCCGCAAACAAACCCAATATTAAATAGCGGTACAACAACTTATCAATACATTCCTGTACCAAATCAACCAGCAGTAAGTGGGACTGATACGACGAATATTGTCTCTACTCAAGTGAATAATGCTACTGTAACTTTGGCAAAAGCAGTAGATAAAAACTATGCAGATATTGGCGATACACTGACTTACACTGTTGCCTTTACAGCTACAGGTAATACGAATGCGAACAATGTTATTTTTACAGATGTCATTCCTAACGGAACCACTTTTGTCCTTAACAGTTTAACAATAGATGGCACGACACAAGTTGGAGCAAATCCTGCTAATAGTGTGAACATTGGATCTATCCCAACTGGTACAACAAAAAATATTTCATTTCAAGTAGTAGTAAACACAATACCTGCGTCAAATGTCGTATCTAATGGATCCAGCGCTTCTTATCAATATACTGTAAATCCTATCCAATCACCCGTTACAAAAAACATCTCTTCTAATCTTGTTTCCACTCAAATTAACAACGCGAATGTAACAGTAACAAAATCAACAAACAAACAATTTGCCACAATTGGCGAAACGATAAGTTATACAATCCTTATTACAAACAGTGGAAATACAGCTGCAACTAACGTGCAACTAACAGATCCACTTCCAAATGGAACGATATTGACTCCTGGTACTGTAACACTAAACGGCGTTTTGCAAAATGTAGATTCTCTCATTGCCTTACCTATCGGCACAATTCCTGGCGGAGCTACTTTTACCCTTTCTTTCCAAGTAACAGTCATCAATATTACCGCCCAAAATCCTATCATTAATAATGCTTTCGCCTCTTATCAATATACTGTAAATCCAAGTCTGCCACCGACGTCGAAAACAGCAAATTCTAATTCTGTAACATCAACAATTAGACTAGCAAATCTTCATACTAACAAGTCTGTAAATCAAACGTTTGCGGAAGTTGGAGATGTATTAACTTATACCTTTTCTCTTACAAACGATGGAAATGTTGCGGCGAACAATGTAGTACTATCCGATTCAATTGCAAATGGTACTGCCTTTGTACCAAACAGTGTTACGATTAACAGTGTTGCTCAACCAGGTGTTACACCAGCTAGCATCAATATTGGTAGCATCAATGCTAATACTACAATTACAGCTTCATTCCAAGTAGTAATAACTAGCATTCCAAACCCAAATCCTATTTCAAATAGCGCTTCCATCTCCTATAACTTTATCGTTGATCCAAACGCTTCACCTGTAAGTAAGAACACTACTTCAACCACTACATTTACTCAAGTAAACGATGCAAATGTCATTTCGGCAAAAACGGTGGATCGAGAGTTCGCTACCGTTGGAGATATATTAACTTATACCATTCTTTTAACGAATGCAGGAAGTGTTTCTGCTGATAGTCCCACTTTCGTAGATACAAATCCAGATGGCACTACCTTTATTCCAAACACTTTCCTTATTAACGGTTTACTTCAAAATAATGCAGATCCAAATATAGGTGTTCCGTTACCTGCCATTCCTGCTAACGGCTCACTTACCGTCTCTTATCAAGTAACTGTCACCTCTTTACCAGTACAAAATCCAACAATAAATTCATCTAGTACACAATATAGCTTTATTCTAAATCCAGGTGATCCACCAACTATAGAAACATCTTTAAGTAATACTGTAAGTACACAAATTAATTTAGCAAATGTAATTATTTTCAAAAATGTAGACTTAACTATCGCAGATGTTGGGCAACCAATCACATATACAATTGCCTTAGCCAATCCTGGGAATACTCCAGCAAATAATGTAGTTGTTACCGATATACTACCTCCTGGCACAACTCTTGTACCAAATAGTATTTTTATAGGTGGTGCTTTACAGCTAGGTGCGGATCCAAATGTTGGCCTTCAAGTTGGTACGATTCCAGCAGGCGGAATTACAACTATTGTTTTCCAAATTAGTACAAATAGTTTACCTTCACCAAATCCAGCGCAAAACAGTGCTACATTTCAATATAGCTTTATCGCCGATCCAAATTTACCTGCTATTGTTAAAAATGCTACTAGCAATATAGTAATGACACAAATTAACACCGCTAATATTGTTGCTACGAAACTAACAAGTACAAATTCCGCTGATGTTGGCGATATCATAACCTATGCAACAATTTTAACGAATAACGGCAATATCCCTGCCTCTAATGTAACGTTTACAGATAGCATTCCAGCTGGTACCATCTTCCTTCCTAATACTGTAACAATTAACGGTGTCCCTATAGCTAATGCAAATCCTGCTAATGGCATTTTAATTGGTACGATAGGAGCAAATTCATCACGTACTGTTGCATTCCAGGTTTTTGTACCAAGTATCCCTGCTGTAAATCCGATTACAAATCAATCGGGCACAACATTCCAATACACGTACGATCCATCCAAACCTGCTGTAATGCAGATGGTTGCTTCTAACACTGTACAAACAACTATTAATAACGCTACGATTACCTCTAAGAAATCTGCAGATAAACAGTTTGCGAATGTAAATGATATTATTACGTACACGACTACTTTAACGAATAGCGGGAACACACTTGCATCAAATGTAATATTTACAGATGTAATTCCAAACGGGACGTCTTTTATTCCTAATAGTGTTACAGTAAAGGGGAATACACTCCCTAATGTAAATCCAGCAAATGGCATAGCAATTGATCCAATAAACCCCAATGCAAATACGACCATCTCGTTCCAAGTACAAGTAAATTCTATCCCGAATCCAAATCCTATCCCGAACCAAAGCAATACAACGTACCAGTATGTCGTAAATCCTAACTTACCTCCAGCATCCGCCAATACGTTAAGTAACGTAATAACAACTCAAATTAATAATGCTACTATTGTCGCTACGAAGTCTGTGAATACACCGACAGCTGCAATTGGTGATATCGTGACCTATACGATTGCAGTAACAAATACAGGTAATATCCCTGCTAGTGCAACTGTTTTAACGGATGGGCTTGGCGCAGGAGCTTCCTTTATCCAAAACTCCGTAACGATCAATAATGTTCCACAACCAGGATTAGATCCATCACTTGGTGTTCACTTAGCAGATATTTCGCCAGAAGATACTGTATTCATTACTTTTCAAGCACAAATTTTAGCGATACCACCTAGTGGCACATTAACAAATAATGCTCTTGTAAATTATGAATATACCGTGAACCCAAACCAATCACCTGCTGTTAGTAGTACAATTACGAATACGACGGTTACTCCAATTATTGATGCTACTTTAGTTTTAAATAAAAATGCGAGTACAACTTTCGCTACGATTGGTGATACGATTACATTCACTTCATCTGTTACAAACACAGGAAATACTACTGCAAACAACATTGTTTTTACAGATGCAATTCCAAACGGTACTTCCTTTGTCCCAAATAGCTTTAAAATAAATGGTGTAACCGTCCCGAATGCAAATCCACAAAACGGTATCAATATTGGTAACTTGAATGCAAATGCATTGATTACACTCAGTTTTCAAGTAAACATTACAACGCTTCCAAACCCTAATCCAATTCCGAACAAATCATCGCTTCAATATAGCTTTATTGTTGATATAAATGAGCCGCCTGTTTCACGAACAGTTCAATCCAATAAAACTTTTACACAAGTAAATACTGCTTCCGTTATCGCAACAAAAACTGCAAACAGTGCATTTGCTGCTGTTGGAGATACAATTACGTATACAACTACCCTCACGAATAGCGGAAATACTACCGCAAACACACCTGTTTTTATCGATATATTACCACCTGAACTTTCATTCGTTCCTGATAGCGTACAAATTAACTCCATCCCACAACTTGGATTTAGGCCAGATAGCGGGATTTCTTTAGACTCAATTCCAGTTGGAGGAACGACAACAATTAGCTTTCAAGCTATTGTCGGCTCAATTCCAGCTACAAATCCAACATTGAACCAATCTAGCACAACATACTCCATCATTGTCGACCCTACCCAGCCACCGGTGACAGAAACAGCTACAAGTAATCCAACTTTAGTTCAAATTAATGAAGCAATTATTCAAGCAACGAAAAGTGTGGACCGTATCTTTTCTGACGTCGCACCTGGAAATTCATTTTTAACGTATACTGTTTTATTAGAAAATATAGGGAACACAACTGCTACTAATATCATTTTTACAGATCCGATTCCAAATAATACAGTATTTATAGAGGATAGCGTTCGAGTAGGTGGGGCTTTATTACCTGGAGTAAATCCAGCGAACGGGATACCAATTGGAGATATTATTGCAGGAGATTTTATAAACGTTACCTTCCGTGTGCAAGTAGTTAGCATCCCAAATCCTATTTTTACAATCGGACCTGGAGGACCAAACTCACCAGTTGTAAACGGAGCTTCCATTGATTATCAATTTATGACAGGACCGAATTTACCACTCGTTTCAAGAAGTACGACATCCAATCCTGTTTCGACACAAATAAATTCTGGGGAAATTGTGGCAATCAAATCTGTAGATAAAACTTTCGCAACGATTGGCGATACAATTTCTTATACAATTACATTAAGTAACCCTGGAAATGTCACTTCACAAAATATAATTTTTACAGATATTTTACCTGAAGGAACAACATTTATTTCCGGAACTTTGACAAATGATTCTGGTACACAGCAAATTGGAAATCCAGCTAGCGGGATTCAGATTGGAAATATAAATCCAAGTGGAACGGCCGTTATAACTCTCAATGTACTTGTTACAAACATTCCAAGTATAAATCCAATTTCTAATTTTAGTTCTGTACAATTTGCACATGTGGTTGATCCTAGCCAACCTGCCGTATCACAAACGAATGTATCTAATGCTGTTTCGACAACAATTAATAGTGCAATATTAACAACCCAAAAAAGTGCTGATAAATCTATCATTTCCGTCGGTGATACAGTTACGTATACAACTACGATTACGAATACAGGAAATACAACAGCTACGAATATTACCTTCACGAGCGCAATTCCAGCTAGCACTACCTTTATACCAAACTCAGTCACAATAAATGGAGTTCAGCAATTTGGTGCGCAACCAGCACTTGGAGTAACTATACCAAATATCGCTCCTGGTGAAACCGTAACCGTTACTTTCCAAGTAAATGTTCTTTCTGTTCCCCCTTCAAGTTCAATTATGGGTAACGATACAATTTTATATTCTTACACTGTTGATCCAAACGGAACTCCTGTTACAGCTTCTACTTCAACGAATATCGTTACAAACCCGGTACTAGATGCTATGATAACGATGGTAAAATCGGTCGATCAAACACTTGTAACATTAGGTGATACCATTACCTATACGACGCTTTTGACAAATACCGGTAATACAAACGCTACGAATATTACTTTCACTGACCTTATACCAGATGGTACAACGTTTATTACTGATAGCGTTATAATAGATGGCATCACACAAATCGGACTCAACCCTAATACAGGTATAACAATTGGATCAATTGCTCCTAACAAATCAATATCTATAGCATTTCAAGTTACCGCTACTTCTACACCAGTCCAAAATCCTATTGCCAATTCCGCTACTGCTTCTTACACATTTATCGCTGATCCAAATGCACCGATTGTTTCAAGAAATGTTACTTCAAACACAACATTTACTACAATTAATACAGCTACCATTCTTTCATCTAAACAAGTTGATAAAGCATTTAGCCACATCGGAGATACTCTCACTTACACTGTCGCTTTAACAAACAATGGAAACTCATCTGCACAAAATGTTATTTTCACAGATACTATGCCGAACGGAACTACATTTATTGCAAACACATTCTCCATTAATGGAATTCCTCAAAGTGGTGCGAATCCAACAAACGGTGTAAATATTGGGCCTATAACAGCGGGGGCTACAGTAAATGTTTCCTTCCAAGTAAACGTGACCTCATTACCAGCCGAAAACCCAATTGTAAATTTCTCATCGACATCATATCAATTAGTCTCACCGCCTGATGCAGAAACTTCAATTAGCAATCCTGTTTCAACGCAAATTAAAGAAGCCATATTATCTATGACGAAGAATGAAAGTGCATCCTTTGCAGATATCGGGCAAACTGCTTTTTACACTACTTCTATTTCCAATATAGGAAATACGGATGCAGCTAATATAGTATTCACAGATGTATTACCAAGTGGACTCACATTTGTTCCTAACACACTAACTGTCGATGGCGTTTTACAACCGAATGCGAATCCAAATACAGGTGTATTACTTGCAACACTTCCACCAAATGAAATATACAGTATCGTCTTTCAAGTTACGGTTAACAGCATTCCACCTATTAATCCAGCACCGAATACAGCATCAACGACATATGAGTTTATTGTTGATCCTGTTAATCCTCCAGTATCGAGTTCAGCTACTTCCAACACTACGCTTCTTCAAATAAACAACGCAAATATTATAAGTACAAAAACAGCAGATCTTACTTTTGCGGATGTTGGTAATACAATAACATTTACACTTAACCTCCCTAATACCGGGAATGTGACCGCAACTGATGTTACCGTTATCGATATACTTGATAGCAATTTAACTTTTGTTCCAAACAGTTTCACAGTTAATGGGCAAACCATTCCAAACGCTGATTTATCTACTGGTGTAAATATAGGTTCCATTAATGGTGGTACTACGGCAATCGTCACATTCCAAGCAACTGTTACTACACTTCCAACACTGAATCCAATATCTAATTCTACTTCAACCACATATCATTACGTCGTTGATCCTAGCCAGCCACCTATTACAACTTCCAATCAATCTAATACAACGACCACACAAATTAATAGTGCTATCCTTACTGCACAAAAAAATTCAAATGTATCAACGGTAGATATCGGGCAGGATATCATCTACACCGTTACAATTACAAATAGCGGAAATGTTAGTGCAACGAATGTTATTTTTACCGACCTTATTCCAGACGGAACTTCCTTTGAACCGAATAGTTTTACACTTAACGGAATTAGCATCCCAAATGCAAATATAATTACAGGTGTTCCAATTGGTGATATCGCGCCAAACCAATCTGTCATCGTAGCATTTCATATTAATGCCAATGAAATTCCGCCTATAAATCCAATTTCCAACCAAGCTAGCGTTAGCTTCCAACATATCGTTAATCCAGCAAATCCTCCAGTTTCAAAAAATATTACTTCTAACAACGTCACAACAAAAATTGAAAGTGCTATTTTAAACACGATTAAAATCGGAGATAAAGCTTTTGCAACGATCGGTGATACAATTACGTATACAACTACGATTACGAACACAGGAAATATTCCAGCTAACAATGTTGTTTTCTCAGACCCTTTACCGACATGGACACAATTTGTTGCAGGATCAGTTGTTGTTGATGGCACTTCATTATCATCCGCTTCTATTATTGACGGTGTTGGTATAAATACAATCAATCCAAATCAAACTGTAACAATCATATTCCAAGTTCAAATTGTAAGCAATCCAACAACATTCACTCCTGAACTCCAAAACTTAGGATTTGTTAACTTCCAATATAACGTAGGCAATGCATTACAGGCTCAACCTGGCAATGTGGAAACGAACGTCTTCGTTACTTCTATTAACTCAGCAATACTTTCAGCTGTAAAGACTGCTAATACAGCTTTTGCAAATATCGGTGACACGATCACTTATACCATTTTAATTCAAAATAGTGGAAATACAAACGCTACGAATCTAAACTTCTCAGACCTGATTCCAGCAGGAACGACCTTTGTTGAAAATAGTTTTGCTGTAAATGGAAGTACCATTCCAGGTGCAAATCCAAATAACGGAGTTAATATCGGAACCGTTAGCGCGGGTAGTTCCTTAACTGTTACTTTCCAAGTCGTAGTTACATCTACTCCACCTTCAAATCCAATTACAAACGTTGCATCTATTCAATACGCATTTATTGTTGATCCGACTGCTCCTCCTGTTACAGGCACAATAAATTCTAATGGCGCTTCAACACAAATTAATAACGCTACTGTTACAACTGTTTTAGAAGCAAATCGAACAATCGTATCTATCGGAGATGTAATTACGTATACAGCAACATTAACGAATACTGGAAACTTCCCTGCAAACTCTGTATTACTCATTAACGGAGTTCCTGAAGGAGCATTATTTGTTCCAAATAGTGTCACGCTTAATGGGGTTTCACTGCCAGATGCAAGTCCAACTCTCGGTATTCCAGTTGGTATTATCGCACCAGGTGATTCTGCTACTATTACGTTCCAATTTCTTGCAAACTCTATTCCACCCCAAGGAGCAATTATAAATCAAGCACTTACAAGTTACACGTATATTGTTAATCCGAGTCAACCTCCAGTTACAGCAACATCTTCATCTAATACAGTTACTACAGCTGTCGTTGATGCATCATTATCTGTAATTAAAAATACAGATTCTCTCGTACAATCTACTGACGGTACAGTCACTTACACTGTAGTCGTTCAAAATAAGGGGAATACTACGGCAAATACAGTTACTTTAACAGATTTAGTACCAGAAGGAACGGCATTCATTCCGAATAGCGTGACCATTAATACTATTTCAGTTCCAGGTGCTGATCCAAACGTAGGGATACCATTAAACTCTATCGCACCGTTAGAAATTGTCACCGTCACATTCCAAGTTACCGTTCAATCCATTCCAAGCGTGAATCCAATTTCTAATATAGCCCGTATTGACTATACTTTTATCGCCGATCCAACTGCTCCTATCATCTCTCGAACAATTACGTCTAACCCAGCTTTCACACAAATTTCGGATGCGAATATTCTTTCTTTAAAAGCAGTCAATGCACAACAAGCAACAACTGGCGACATTTTAACCTACACAATAACACTAGAAAATACCGGAAATATTCCAGCTACAAATCTCATATTTTCAGATACTATTCCAGAAGGGACTACATTCGTAGAAAATAGTTTTACACTTAACGGAACAGCTATACTTGGTGCCAATCCAAATGTAGGTGTTACTTTGCCTAACCTAGCAGCAAATGCTACTCACCTGATTTCGTTCCAAATTCTTATTAACGCTCCATTCTCGCAAGAATCGATTACAAATCAATCTAATACAACTTATACAATTCAGCCAGATCCAGGGCAACCTCCTATTAATGAAACATCTACAAGTAATATCGTCATTACAAATTTCGTGCAAGCACAATTAATAATTACAAAAACATCCAATCCAATAACTGTGGATATTGGTGGAACTATACTTTATATTTCGGAAGCGAGAAATATAGGCAATGTTGACGCAATAAATATTATTTTCACAGATTCTATTCCAGCTGGGACTACATTCGTTCCCGATAGTGTCACAATTAACGGTGTACTTCAGCCTGGTGTAAATCCTGAAAATGGAATACCAATTGGAACGATTCCACCAAACAGTTCAAAAACAATACTATTTCAAGTACAAACAAATAATCCACCTACTGAAACCGAAATTGTAAATCAATCATCTGTAAATTATCAATATGTAAGTATTCCTACAGCTCCACCAGTGAATCGCTCTGCAAATTCTAATATCGTTACAACATCACTACAAAATGCAAATATTATTTCTGTTAAACAGGCCGATGTTACTTTCGTATCAATCGGGCAAAATATTACGTACACAAATACACTGCAAAATGTAGGAACCGTGCCAGCTAACAATACCGTGTTCATTGACAACATTCCAGAAGGTACTATATTCATTGAAGATAGCTTATCAATAAATAATGTGATTCAGCCTGGTGTGAATCCTGAAAATGGAGTAACTCTCGGCACGATACAACCAGATGAAACAGTCACTATTTCATTCCAAGTACAACTTACAAATATACCAGAGGGCAATACAGTCATTAACATTTCAGGCACTTCATATGAATACCAAATTGACCCTAGTTCTCCTATTATTCAGCGTAGATCGTTATCAAATGCAGTAAACACTGAAGTGCGGACGGCGAATGTTCGTGCAATTAAATCCGCTAACAGATCTATTACACGTATCGGTCAAATCATCACATATACAGTCGCCGTTACAAACGCTGGTACAGTACCTATTACAAATACTCTCCTAATTGACGCAATTGCTGCTGGCACCACATTCATTTCAAATAGCATCCTTGTAGATGGCATACCAAGACCTAATGAAAATCCAATTACCGGTATCAATCTTGGTATTATCCTTCCAAATAATACGATTATTGTTACGTTCCAAGTAAATGTAGTCTCTATACCACCACAAAATAACATTAATAATATCGCCGTCATTCACTATGAGTATCGACCAGACTCAAGCGCACCACCAATTTCAGAAACGACCTCTTCCAATAGTACAAATATACAATTTATTGATGCTATTCTTATTGCTACAAAATCCGCTAATACTGTATTAGCTAATATTGATGAAACCATTGTATATACAGTATTCATTCAAAATAATGGATCGACTACAACTAACTCCATCTTTTTTACAGATACTATAGCGGATGGAACAGTATTTATTCCAGGAAGTGTAATAGTTAATAATACTGTACTTCCTGCAGCAGATCCGAATATCGGCTTTTCCATTCCTAATGTCGCAGCAGGTCAAATGGCTACAATAACATTCCAAGTTTCCGTTACAAATTTACCTGCTGTAAATCCAACACCTAATACTGCAAACATCGTCTACGACTTTATTTTCAATCCTGACTTTGCACCAATTCAAAAATCCACTACTTCCAATACTACTTTCGTTCAAATTAATGATGCTGATGTCGTTTCACTTAAAACTGTTGATTTGACCTCTGTAACGATTGGTGACATTTTAACTTATACAACAACTTTAACGAATACAGGGAATACGAATGCCACTGCTGTTATATTTACAGACAATATTCCTGATGGAACAACCTTTATAGACGGTAGCGTTTTAGTAAATAACATTCCACAGCTTAACGCCAATCCAAGTACCGGTATACTTGTAGGAACGATTGCTCCTAACATTTCTATCCCAGTCAGATTTTCTGTTACCGTCGTAGCTCTTCCAGCTAGCGGCCATGTTCAAAATCAATCAACTTCTCGTTATACGATAAACGGGGAAGAAGAAATATCGACTAGTAACATTACCTTCACTGAAGTTATTTCTGCTAATGTAATTGCGACAAAAACAACACCTATCCAATATGCTGACCTACAAACTATCATCCCTTATACAATTTCCATCATAAATAACGGAAATATACAAGTGGAAAACATTATCGTTACAGATATCATCCCAGCAAATACGAGCTTTATAGAGAATAGCGTTATTGTGAATGGCAACGCTCGTCCAAATGACAACCCACTTAATGGTATACAAATTGATAACATTCCGCCTAATACGACAGCCACTATTCTATTCCAAGTACGGGTTACTTCCATTCCACAAACAAATCCAATCTCTAACACGAGTACAATTCAATATGAATACACAGTACCAGATCAACCACCTATTACCGAAACTATTATTTCATCAGCTGCTGTAACAGAAATTCATCATGCGAATTTGAATAGTAATAAAGCTGTTGACCTTGCATTTGCAACGGTCGGTGATACGTTAACGTATACGATTACACTCAATCAAACTGGTAATGTTGCAGCAAATGATGTAATCATTCAAGATATTATTCCTCAAGGTACTACGTTTATAGAAAATAGCGTCATTGTAAACGGAGAAACTCTTCCGGGAGTGAATCCAGTAAGTGGCATACCAATTGGCACTATAATAGTAGGTGGAAATGCTATCACTTCCTTCCAAGTAACTGTAACTTCTATTCCAACACCAAATGAACTCAACAACGAAGCAATTACTACTTTTAACTATATAGTCAACCCAAATAACTTACCTGTTACAAATACGACTACAACAAATACTGTCACAACAACTGTCCAAAATGATAATGTCGTTGCCACCAAGTCTGTTAATACCACGAATGCATTACCTAGTCAAACTTTAACGTATACAATTACAATTACGAATAGCGGTAATGTAACGATTGAAGATCTTCTTGCCATAGACACTGTACCAGTAGATACAACCTTCGTTACGGGCAGCGTTACGATTAACGGAATTAATCAGCCTAACGCAAATCCTGAAAATGGTATTACGTTAGGAAACCTTGCTCCTAATGAATCTGATATTATTACTTTCCAAGTAACAATATCTCCTTCAACTCTTCAATCTGCAATCAATAACGATGCTTCTGTTTCCTACACTGTTACCATTGATCCGAATGAACCGCCTATTACAATTACAAAGCAAACAAATACCGTTACAACAACAGTAGTTGATCCGATGGTTCGCATTGAAAAGACAGCTGATAAATCTATCGTAACAACAGGAGAGACCATAACTTTCACATTGGAAGTAATAAATCATTCACCAATTCCTACAATCAGTACTTCTGTCCTAGATATCATTCCAGCTGGTACAACATTTATAGAAAACAGCGTAACAATTAACGGTACTCCTGTTCCAAATGTTCGTCCAGACACTGGTATGAATATCGGCGCTTTACCTGCAGATGGAGTAGCAACGATAACATTTGAAGTTCTAGTCACTTCTATTCCTTCAAACAATACAATTGTCAATTCCGCAACAGTTACAGCAGCTTTCCAATTGACACCACAAGAACCGATTATTACTTTCATTGTTAATTCAAACATTGTACGCATACCAGTTCAATTTATAACTGCAACAGTAGTAAAAAACGCTTCCGTCAGCTCAGCTTATTTAAACCAATATTTTGATTATACGGTGCGTATTACGAATACTTCTGATATTTCACTTTCAAACGTTTCTTTACAAGATACCATTCCAGCAGGTTTACAATTTATGAACGATACTGTCTTTATTAACGGTGAACGTTCTCCACTAGCGAATCCAAATATCGGTTTCCTAGTCGCTACTACTTTGGAACCAAACGAAACAATCAGCGTGTTATTCACAGTGCAAGTGATAAGTCCACCTGTTAATAATGAATTTAAAAATACGGCCAATATTTCGTTACAACTTCAAGTCTCGCCTACCGATCCACCAATTACAGTAACCGTTACAAGCAATGAAAACATTGTCGCCTTTATTTCAGACAATCCAGATGAAACACTTCCAAATTTAAATTGCTTCTTTGACGGGGAACGTTTTATACGCGTTACTCCTCGAAATATACGAAATTACTTTTGGGCTTGGATTTGGTGGAGGTAATAAAAAAGAAAAAGCTTGTAGTTTGGATAGTATCCAAACTACAAGCTTTTTTCATAAGCAAAATTATCAATTGCTAGCAGCACTGTATGCTACATGTCGTTTCTCAATTCTCTCTTCAATTTCTTTCATATTTTCTTTATTATTTAATAGTGATTGTTTATTTTCAATTAATAATTGTTTAAAAGATTTTCTCACTTTTTTTCTCATTTTCATTGTCCTCCTTGGGGGATGGTTTATATAAAAGATAAGGAATTATCTGTGTGCCCTTATAATAATTGATTGTTGTGAATTCCATTTGAACTTCATATGAAAATTCCGTTTATTTTCTGACAACTTTGTGAACACACAAAAAGAGATTCTCCTAAAACCATTTTGAAATTGCTTCATTTAATTATACAAATTACCATTTCCATCATCTTATATCGATTTATCTTGTCGAAATATTTAAAGTTTCATTACACATATTCCCACTTACTAAGAAACTGTTTTCCAAAACAAAAAGAAGGTGTCACCAAGTCAAAGTTCGACTTATGCAACATCCCTCTTACAAAACTATTTATAGCATATTGATTAATATTTCAGGTCTTCCCCAATTCATTTCTTCACAAACGAATCTAAGTTTTTCTTCATCCATTGTGTGCAATCCTTCTTCTAGTGAGCATGAAATTGGAACTTCACAGTGAATTTGTGCCAATTGTAATGAAATATCTAAGTTCTCTAAATCACTTTCAATCTTTGTACGCTGCGCTTTCGTTAATGATGATACATTTTCTAGTACAGCTGATACTGTTCCATGCTCTTGAATAAGCTTATACGCTGTCTTTTCACCAATACCTTTTACCCCTGGATAGTTATCACTCGTATCTCCCATGAACGCTTTCGCATGCACGATTTGCCACGGCTCTACGCCTTTTTCTTCCATAATTTTTTCTGGTGTGTAATATTCGTAATTTCCAATTCCTTTGCGCAAGAGCATAACTGTAACGTTCTTATCAACAAGCTGAAGTAAATCCGTGTCACCTGTTAAAATATAAACTTCCGCTTCATTGCAGTATTGTTTTGCAAGCGTACCGATACAATCATCCGCTTCATACCCTTTCATACCGATAACTGGAATGGACAATTTCGCAGTCATTTCTTGTACTAAATCAAATTGCGGAATTAATTCTTCAGGCGGCGCTGCACGATTCGCTTTATAATTTGAGAACGATTCTGTTCTAAATGTCGTACTTCCCATATCCCAGCATGTTACGATGTGTGTTGGTTCAATTGCTTGCATAGCTGTTAATAAATGTTTCATATAACCATGAATCCCGTTTGTAGGGGTACCATCTTGTCGTTTCATAAATTGTCCGTAGACACTTGTTGCGTAAAAAGCACGAAATAATAGTGCCATACCATCAACTAATAATACTTTTTTCATAATTCCTCTCCTACCCAAAAAATAATAACCCCACGTCATCACGTAAGGTTATATAAATAGATTACCATTCTACGTTTTTTCAACTTTGTCTATTATACATTGTTTTTGTATATTTAGCATCATTTACACATTAGGACGTTCTACTACAACAAGTATGAAGAATTCCTGAATACGTATTTTTCCCAGTCGAAACAACTACAGCCTTTGCATTTCCGCCAACAATATACGTCCCTTTGAAACATACATTTTCAAGTTCAAGTGGATTATAGTCTTTCATTCGTTTTAAAGGAATAAATCGTTTACGCTCAAGGTGATAGCAACTTTCAAATTTCTCAATACTTACATCTTTTCCTGTTAGCACAGATTCATTTACTAATAAATCATTCGCGTAAATGATACGTACATCTGCTGGTACTGTATCGCCTTCTGAAAGAAAAATCATATCACCAGGAACAAGTTCTTGTACTGGTAAATTCATCATTTTTAATTCACCGTTTAAACCTGTTACACTTGAACACGCTACTCGAGACACAGTAATTTTCTCACATTGTAATCTATCACGCACATGTTGTTTTGAAAAACCTGGGATCATTCCACTTAGCTTCATCATTACTTCTGCAATACGCGCTCTTTTTGAAGTTAATTCATTTCGGCCGTATACTTGAATGCGTTTTTGTGCCTCTTTCATAGATAATCCGTCTCTTGTTGTTTTAAAATACGCAAATACAGATTTTACATCTCTCGTTGCGATTTCAATTAATAAATCTTTATTTTTTTGAAGCATTGTTTGTTCTTTCATTGATTTTTTACTTAATTTATATGACGTGTTACCCACAGTTTTGTTTGCATATAACATATTATCGTCTCCTCCTGTACAACATAGGAAGAAACGCTTTGTTTCTCAATTTTTCCACTTTACCGCGAAAGTGTCTAGCGCTTAAACGTGCATATAAACGCTACATTACGATAAATATAGAGGGAGGAACAAGTCGTTTCCTGCCTACATCATATATTTTTGATTTGAAGTATATGGGTAACGGAACCGAGTCAGAATTTGACATGCTCCTCACCTCCTCGTTTAATTTTATAGTTTATACTATGAAACTACTCATAGCTTGGTAACAAAAAGACCCTTACTCCGAAAAGAGTAAAGGTCATGACATACACAAATAAACGATTCCTAATACAATTAGAAATCTACGGACCTCTCCCTCGCCGAGTTTTAGCACTGTATAGCATAGGTACATTACCAGCTACGTTAAGAAAAACCTTAATTCGATCATTCCTGTTGACCCATTGGCGTCTCTCGACATTTTTGGGCAGTAGCATTTCTCTATACAGGAGCCTCACCTAACAGAGACTTATTTTTATTATATAGAAAATGTTACTCTTATTTAAAATAGATGTCAACAGTAGCCTACAATTTTTTCGAAAGGTATGGCAAACTAACGTAAAGTTTTTAATAAGTTATACAACCTGCAATTACAATCCCAATGGAAAGCGATAAAAACATAAGGAAAAGACCGACTGCTTGATTATCTTCTTCGAGACTTTTATTTATATTAAAGCGTGGTGTAAGCCACTCAGCTAGATAAAAGACGATAATTTGAGCCAAAATCCCAACTGCTCCCCACGAAACCATATCAAGAAGTGAAATGGAATTAGCTGCTGTCGAATATAAAACAATAGCTAATCCAAGTAATCGTCCTCCAAGCACATAGCTTACCGCCTTATTTCCTTGGGCCATTAACTTAAATTCTTTTACTTTCGTTGTCACTTCCATCAGGAAAAGACCAATACATAAAAGTCCCAATGTTACTGCTAAATATAATAAAAAATTAATCATATACTTTCCTCCTTTTTTATACCTACTGGTAAATAGTACGATTCATTCCCCGTAATTTTTTCCCCCGCGCGAATACCGATACTACTCGCTTTTCCAGCAATTAAAAACGAACCAAACACATACGACAGTTTCTCCATCCCTTTCTCTGTTTCCAAAGATATGACTGGAAGTTCTGTATACTTTTGAAATATCGGTAGTGACGCTTTATACGTTTGGTGTGCATTTTGAAGCATAATATTTTCGTCCTTATCGCGAACGGTAATTGTATCTCCTTCTCTCCCAAATGAAGGTTTTTGAACGAAAAAATCTTTTCCTAAAAATAAATCTGGTTCTAGATATGTAGGTAACATATATTCTTTAATCCACTGTTGTTCCTCATTTGTATAAAAGGCCTCTTCTTCTGCTAACCCCCAAATAAGACACTGGATTGATTTTGGCTGAAGTAAAAATGCTGACAATGGATTTATTATAAAAAGCTTTCCGGCTTTTACAAGTTGCAACAGTTCCACACCTACCAAGTCTCCTGTTTCAGGATCTTGATCCTCAATTAAATCTTCTATCGGATATGTTTGGCGATATAAAACATCAATCTGTACTCCATTCCTATCCACTAAAGCATCTTTTGTAATTCTAAGTTCTGACATTGGCACTACTTTATTTTCAACATGACATAGCTGACTCAAATACATGGTCGTATTCCAATCCTCAATATGTTCATGATGTGCTGTAAAAACAACATTTGGGTTGTCTATTCCCTTGGTCGCTTCCATTATGGCTTTTGTAATACCAGAAGATAGTAATCGCTCTTGATCCGAGTTTGGATCATCATAGCCTAGTTTCTCGCAAACTTTTCCATTCATTTGAAAACATTCCATAATAAAAGTTGGTGTATCACTATTAAACTCGAGCATTTTAATTTGGTTATCACCTGTTAAAACGAAATCAAACCGCGAAATAACAGATTCAGGATATAACCCTTTCATTCTAATGAACGATAAGCTCGCAGGAGGAAACCCAAGTTCAAGAAGCTGTTCGTTACTTAAATTACGCAAAAGTCTAGCAGTCTTGAAAAATATTTTCCCCATTCGTTCAGTTGCTAATTGTAATTGTTTCATAGTCTGATTTGTTATAGAGAAAATATGAAACAAACTATACTCAGATTCATATAGATCCGACCAAAAATTCGGATATTTCGAATAAAACTCTTTTCGATCCCTTATGTACTGCGACATATTTTAGCCCCCAAATCCTCCCTTTGAACCGCTTCCAATTCCACCTTTAAATTCCGCAGACGATTGATACGATTTAAACGCCGATGAATTTTTAAAAGTGGATTTATTTTGATAGTAACTCCCACCATAAAAGTAATGCCCACGATAACCTGAACTACTATCATCACACTGCCATACCCCAAGTTCATCATCCCAATCCCAATCTGAACAACTATTATCATTCGGTTTTGGGGGAAGATCTTGTGCGCAGCCAAATAAGGTGCCGGTCATTAAAGACGTTACGACACCGCCTACTAGCCATTTCGTTTTTGTCACCTTCGCACTCCCCTTTTTAAATTCTATTCCTATTATATAAGATGGCATGATAAAGTAGAAGAAAAAGGAAGAAGAGGGATAAAATGCGCTTAGAATATCGACTTAATGATGAAACAAAAGGGTATCCTGCTTTATGGAACTACGCAAATATTTCTAATTCTGAAATCATCGCACGCATGACTTGTGAATATTTTATAAAAGATAAAAATACATATGTTGTTACCGCAACTTCAGTAGATCCAGACGGAACAGCAGTTATATATATTCAACAAGAAACTTTTTCTAACGATCCTTCAGATCCTACTTACTTCCACATCGGTTTTGAAATTAGAGAGCTAAAGGATACGAGTTCAAACTTGATTGAAAGTAAAGATGTATGGAACTATGAAGAAATTTTACCATCTCTTCATTCCGATATCATATTTATTCAGCGCGACGGCATGTATATGGAGTTCACTTTAGATTCAAGAGAGATTGATGAAGACAGAAAGTGCTATATTTATTATGGAAACTTCACAGGTGAATCAAGATAACATGGATAAATGTATACAACAAAAAAACCTTACGTATAAAACGTAAGGTTTTTATTTAGCCCCACATATGCCGTTCTCTCTAGATGTCCATAAACCTGCTCTCACAGGTGGATGCTCTCACAAATGTTTGTAACTTCCTTCTTAAAAAGATGGCATGTTAGCTACATTTAAATATTGAACTTCCATATTAAACTTATTGGTTTAAGACATGCATAAGCTACGTACACCGTAGGAATTTTATATAATGTTAGTTGAAATAAGACCCCCGCACGTGCCGCTCCTCGTAAATGTCCAAAAACCCGCTACTCGCAGGTGGATGCCCTCACAGTTACCGTACATCTTCCTCCACAAGGAAGGCTTGATGATGGTCGCTAAATATTGAGCTTCCGTATAACTAACATCGGTTTTAGACATAAATAAGTTACGTACACCGCAGGATGTATTATTTACTTGTCGTTATATTATCACATTGTTTCCAATGTGTAAAATACAAAGTTTTTCGAGCAATTTCTTGCTTGTGACCTTATTTTAATACAAATTATTTTTGCATGCAAGTGATTAATCTTCTTCTTTTGCAATTTGATTTTCTGGATAAGAAATCCAATCACTCCAGCTACCTGCATACAATTTAACATTTTGGAATCCAGCTAATTTCAATGCAAGAATGTTTGGACATGCTGTAACGCCAGAACCACAATATACAATTGTTTCCTTATCTTTCGAAAGATTTTGGAATCGTTCTTGTTGCTGTGCTTCATTCTTAAATTGTCCTGATTGGACAATTCCATCCTTCCAAAAATAGTTTACTGCTGTCGGAATATGCCCTGCTTTTGGATCAACTAGTTCCTCTACACCAGCATAACGTTTTGGCTCTCTAGAATCAATTAACGTCACATCTGCACCTGCATGAATATTCTCTCTGACCGTTTCCATCGTTACAAGCATACGATCTTGTATATTGGCTTTGAATGTTTTTCGTATAACAACAGGCATTTCCGTTGTTACCGGTAGTCCATTCTCTTTCCAAGCTGGAAATCCGCCATCTAATATATATACTTTCTCATGTCCTACATAGTTTAATAACCACCAGAGACGAGAAGCATTTGCACCCGCTTGACTGTCATATGCAATTACTGTCGTATGTTCATCAATACCAGCTTGCGAAAGCTTGTCTGCAAACTCCTCAATATTCGGCAATGGATGGCGACCACCATGTTCTGTTACAGGACTTGATAAATCTACATTCAAATCAAAATATAACGCATGGAGAATATGTTCTTCCTCATACTTTTCTCTACCCCAATTAGGATTCGCTAAATCAAAACGACAATCGATTATACGGACGTTCTCATCTTCTATATGCTCACGTAACCATTCGACTGTAACTATCATCTTTAACGACCTTCTTTCTCTTGCAAACGACTTACATACTCCATAACCATTTCTTCTGTAACATATTTACGCTGTAGTGTAACACCATTTTTTGCAAGAGCATTAATTTGCTTTGTTACAACATTAATGACATCAACCGAAAATTCTTTCCCATTTGACGCAAGAGATACGGCTGCTTCAATAGCTGCTTCACGCTGCGCATCTAATTGTAAACATGCTTTTACACTTTCATTTTGTTTACGAGAATGTGCTGTAATTGCTTTATGTACTTCCATCTTCTCTTCCCCCTAAATAAGTTATACGTTCTGAGTCAATTCCATTGCAAGCCGAATCATATCACGGCATACAATCCCATTTTCAATAATCTCTTCTTCATAATGCTTCGAAAAGTAATCAAAATCAATAGAAAAAATACGAAATCCACATTTTTGGTATAAAGCAAGTTGTGAAACACTAGAATTGCCTGTACCAACTTCAAGTTTTGACATACCATATCCTTTAGCAGTTTCTATGGCATGACTTACTAGCTTCTTCCCAATCCCTTTTCCTTGCAAATGCTCTACAACCGCAATATTCATAATTTCCATCGTCTTCGGCCTTGTTTCCAAAAGAACATATGCACCGATAACACTCTCCTCTTGCTTAGCTACATATGTTAACCCTCTTTGTACATATGCATCAATTTGCTGCTCACTTGGATCAGCAAGCAGCAATAAAGATTTCGGTATAGCTTCTTTCGAAATAGGTTCTATTACAACAGACATAAAAAATTCCCCCTTCTCTATTGTTCTAAACCCTCCTTGTCTACCATAAATAATAAAAAGGAGGGATTCACCATGGACAACAATGAGAAAAAGTGCAACGTCATCTCTATTGATGGAAAGAAGAAAAAAAGCGACACGTATTCCTATCCAAAATTAGTAGTAGAAAACAAAACATATGAATTTTCTTCATTCGTCTTATGCGGTGAAACACCAGACGGCAGACGACTTGTTCTTACTCATATGATTTCTACTGATGAATTTGCAGGGTTTGTAAAATCTTTAGATACAGTACTGCAAAAGAAAATCGAACGAATCTTTTTCTCATAATGATTATATAACATAAATTTCTCTTTCAATCTCTACTAACTGCTTTTGCAATTGTTCTTTACTTTGTTCATATAGTGATACATCGATTGTTTCAGCCAATGCAAATAATATACTTTCATAATAGTTCATCACATCTTGCTGCATCACTTTTTGGAATAAGTTCCATTTCATATCCCACTCTTGCTTATAATGATGAACAAATAAATCTTTTTCATCAGCTACATAATTTGATACAAGCGGTTCTAATACCGCTTTAGCATCTTCTTGCATGAAAGCTTTATCATTTTTTTCAAAAAAGCTTTTTTCATTTTTAAAATGTGCTAGTGCTTTTTTAAAATCTTTTACTTCAACTGACGGGAACGGTTCTTTATGTGTAATATCTTTATATTCATAATCCACTGTTCCACTCATAGAAATTGATTTATTCTCTGCTTTACAGTTCAATACAACTTCATTCTTTGCACGCTTCATCGCTTCATCTATCCATTTTTCAAGACGTAATGATGTCGCACGCATTTCTTGTAATAAATCATGCTGAATAAATGCTACTAATTCCATAACGCATTGTTGCAACTGCACTTTCACATTTCCATCCGTTCGAAGTGACGCTGGATTAATAAATTCAGTAAACACATCGTTATAGCGTAGGAATAGACGCTGGTGCACGTAATAAAGCAATTCTTTCACTTCATTTTGCATTGCCTGCTCTTCGGCAAGCACACTATATGATGAAATAATATGAAGTAGCTGATCACGCTCTGCTTCATATTTTTTTGTTTGCTTCTCTTTCTCTTCATTCCCCTGCTTTGCACCATTTATCATATTTACTAAAAGCTGACCTGCTCCTTGTAATGCACCATATAAAGCATGCACAGATACAAGCATCAAATCTCTCATCATAAAGGATGTAAATGATTCCTCAAACTTAGCAATCCCAGAGTTTTGTAAAATACCATATTTCTCTTTTTCAATATTCTTTCCTTGTTTCTCTTCAAGCGCACATAAACTTGAAATTGCAAATAAACGCGGATTTCTAATACCGTATTGCAGTAGCTGGTCTGCGATATAACCTTTTACCATTTCAAGTTCTTCTTCAGACTCTGCTAAATCGGCTGCATTAATTAAGAAGAACATTTTATCAAGAGCAAAGGTATCCTTTACACGACCAAGCTGAATTAAAAATTCACGGTCAGCACGAGAGAACACATGATTATAATACGTTACAAATAAAATAGCATCTGCGTTTTTAATATACTGGAATGCAACGTCCGTATGGCGGGCGTTAATAGAATCCGCTCCAGGTGTGTCTACAAGCGCTACTCCTTGCCTTGTTAAAGCACAATCATAATAAAGCTCCATGTACTCAACAAAACACGATTTTTCTTCATTCGCTACATAATCAGAAAACTCTTCTAATGTAACTTGTACTTGCTCCCCTAAATGAGCAGAAACCATATCATACCCTTTTTGTACCGCTCGTAAAAAGCTAAATGTTGTTTTTTGCTTCCCAGTTGGTGAAGGATATTTCATAACTTTATCAATTTGTGCTAACGCCTCATCTAACGTAGTAACCTCATAATGAAACAGCTTATAAACAGCTTTCATATCTTCTAATAGAGCTTGCTTTGATTTGAATTGAACCATTACTGTTCCGTGTGGTTTTTCCTCTGTAACCGGCAAAATTTGATTAATCGTTGCCGTTGTCGGATTTGGTGATACAGGAAGTACCTTCTCACCAAGCAATGCATTGGCAAATGATGATTTCCCAGCACTAAAAGCTCCGAATAACGCTACTGTAAATTGTTTCGTTTCCACACGACGCCTTTTTTCTATTACCTCTTGCTGTACATGTTTCAGCGCTGGCAATGGCTCTAATATCGTTTCAGCTTTCTTCACTTTCTCTAATATACGCTGAATATTTAAAGCTGCCGTTCCTTTTATCTCTTCTTCATGAGCCGCTACGTTATCATTTACAATTTCCTGCTCTTGTAGTGTGAATTTCTCACTAACAATTTGTTTTTTACTTTGCAATATCTCCTCTATTTGCAATCCTTCTGGTGTAGCAATACGCTCATGCCAAACATTTTGCAAATAACTTTCATATGTCTCCAAATTGTTACTGTATTGCAATTTCGTTTCTTTTGCCGTTTGCAACATCGTATATTTTTCTATCTCTTCTTCAATACGGGCAACTTCTTCCTTCACCTTTTGCTTTAAAACGACTGCACTTTTATCAAAAATTTGCTGTGCTTTTGCAAAATAACGTTTCTTCAGTTCATTCGCTACATCCACTGTATAAAGAAGTAAGTAATCACCTGTGAAACCTGCACCTTGTTTAATGACTTCGGCTAACATTTCTGGTCCAAAAGCAATTTCTAATGCATATATGTCTTTCCCAATTTCCTCTGTAAACAATCCTTCTTCTTTTAAGAAGGCAACAATAAATTCTTTCACATGAAAATCAAGTTGTGTTTCAACAGTCTTTTGCAAGGCAGAATAAAAAGCATCTAAACGTCTCTGTTTTTCTTGCTCCGTCTTTCCTTTCGCAAATAGCAAACCGACCTTAAATTTTGTTAATTTCGTTTCTAAATACGCATTTGCCAATTCTCTCATTTCAAATGGCATTAAATACGCGTTATCTAATATAGCTTGTAAGCCCTTTATAAATTCGTTTCTCACATGAGATTCTTTACTAGTCTCGCGATGTTTCGTTTCCGTTAGCTCTTCTTTCTTTTCAACTATCTCTGAAATGGAAAGCGGTGATGCTAACTCTTCCTCATATTTCAAAAGAGCTTTTTCATTTTCAGAAAGAATAAACGAGAAATGTTCCCCCATTAAATATTCTGTTTCTCTCTCCATTCCATCTCTTACATACTGCTCTTTTTCTTTCATAATAGAAGTAATTAATGTTTCTAAGCTTCCAATTTCATTATGTGTATGGTTCATCATTCGTAATGAAGTATAATACACTCCATCTACTTCAATATCCCAGTTAGAGAACGATTGTTTTACACTATCTTTATAATCCTCAAACGATAATTCATTTTCTTTATGTTTATCTATTTGATTTACAACGAGATAAACCGTTTTATTACGTTGTTTCAATTCTTTAACAAATTGTAAATTCACTTCCGATTGGACGTGATTATAATCCATCATATAAAAAATTACGTCTGCTAGATGCAGCGTTGATTCTGTCGCTAGTTGATGGGCATCATCTGTTGAATCAATCCCTGGTGTATCAACTAACATAACACCCTCAGGAATTGGCGCATCATTCCGATAAATGTGAACACCAATTACCTCATCACCGTCTTTACAAATTTGTTTTAATTCTTCAGCTGAATATGCACCGTCATACTCGTACTGTTCTCCAGATTTAACCGTTACAACAACACGATCTATCCCTTTTTCAATTTTGACAACGTTAGCGCTTGTCGGAATTGGACTTGTTGGTAACAACTGCGCTTTATATAGATGATTCATCATCGTTGATTTCCCTGCAGAGAAGTGACCGCAGAACGCAATCATAAGCTGCTCTTGCTTATATTTTTGAATCACCTCAAACAACTTTAAACTATTCTCTGCATCGCCGTGTTTTTGCCACTCTTCATAAAAACAAACAAGTTTTTTCATACCGTTTGTCTGTACTATGTTTGTCATCCCCTTGTTCCCCTTTATCCAAGATGTATATACTTTTCCCCGCTATTTGCGAGCTCATAATCAACGGGACATACATCCTCTCATTGATTACAGTTTCACTTTACTATCATACTAAATTTTCAGCATATTCTCATTAAAAATAAAAAATCCCTTTCATTCTTTTTACAAATGAAAGGGATTTTATGTCATATCACTCATTTTGCTGTTCCTACTCCATTTAAAACATACTTTGTAATAACTGCATATACAGCAACTGTACCTGCTACTAATGCATATACCATACTCATACACCAACCTTTTTTGATAATGATTATCACTTTTGAATACATTTTATCATTAAAGAGAATCATTATCAACACTTTTTCATAAAGAAAGCCCCTTATAATAAGGAGCTTTACTGCCTGTTTTGAAGAAGATTAAAACTTGTTGTGCACTCTTATTATATCTCATACTACGCAACTTAATAGTTAAAAAAAATGGAAATCTACCCTATACCCTCCATCTTACATTTTGTATAATAAAAGGGAATTACTTAACAAGGAGGAAAATAATGACACAAAATATTACGCAAGGCGAGAGGATACACTCCATCGATATTATTAGAGGAATAGCTGTACTAGGTATTTTTCTTGTAAACTGGCCTGTTATCGCTGGGATTGACTCACGTGATCTTTCCGGAATTTATGAGGGGCTAGATAGCTATATCCGTCTATTTTACGATATGTTTATTCAAACAAAGTTTTATACTATCTTTTCATTTTTATTTGGCCTAGGCTTTTACATTTTTATGACTCGTGCTGAAGCGAAAACAGATCGACCAAAAACTTTATTTGTTCGTCGCTTACTTATTTTATTATTATTTGGTTTCTTACATTACGTTCTTTTATGGGACGGAGACATTTTACATACGTATGCAATCGCTGGATTTTTCTTATTTTTATTTTATAAGAGAGAACCTCGCATAATTTTAATATGGGTCATCTTTTTATTAAGTATTTTTCAATTTCTTATGCTAATTGCTAGTATTGGTATTGCCTTCATGCCAAAGGAGGAACTTGGGTTATCCTTACCAATCATGCCACTTGAAGACTGGGTGTCACAAATACAAAATCGTTTCCATGCATTTTATGCTGATGGAATTGGACTAAACGTATTCATGCTCCCAGAAACGGTTGGGCTATTTTTACTTGGTTTATATGCCGGTAAAAAGGATATTTTCCGCCGTACGAAAGAGTTAGATCCAAAGCTTAAAAAATGGCAAATTATTATGTTCATTTTAACATTGCCAATGTGGTTCTTCATGGTCCGTTATTTCTTATCAAAACCATCTTATGAACCAATTTATATGCAGGCCTTTACAATGTTTAGCGGAAAGACATTATTCATCTTCTACATTTTCACGCTCATGCGTTTATTACAAAAAGAAAAATGGCAAACATTATTACGTCCATTCCAATACGTTGGTCGAATGGCGTTAACAAATTACATCTCACATACAATTGTTACGTTACTTGTATTCGGACTATTGTTCAAAAATAATTATCTTGCTCCATTATGGGTAGGACCACTATTCTGCATCGGTTTCTACACGTTGCAAATCTTTATTAGCCGCTGGTGGCTGTCACGTTATCAATACGGGCCACTTGAGTACATTTGGCGTCTTGGTACGTACGGGAAAATGATGCCACTTAAAAAGAAAAGCAAGGTCTCATAACGAGACCTTGCTTTTTACGCTTCTCTTACTGCACTTTGTATAGAAACTGGCTCTTCTTTTACTTTCGCTTTACGCTGCGGCACCATATTAAATACAATATTTAAAAGTACTGCTGACGCACTTCCAAGTACAATTCCGTTATCTGTTAAAATACGAATATTTTCAGGAAGTTGTGAGAATAAAGTAGGAACGACTGTAACTCCAAGCCCAATCCCAACAGAACATGCAACGATTAATAAATTTTCTTGTCTTCCAAAATCAACGCTACTTAACATTTTAATACCATATGCCATTACCATACCGAACATTGCTAACATTGCACCGCCAAGTACTGATTTCGGAATAATTGTTGTAATGGCTGCGATTTTTGGAATGAACCCAAGAACGATTAACATACCACCACAAGTATAAATAATAACGCGATTTCTTACTCCAGTTAATTGAACAAGTCCTACATTCTGAGAGTATGTTGTATATGGGAACGCGTTGAAAATACCACCTAACACCATCGCTAATCCTTCTGCGCGATAGCCTTTTGTTAATTCTTTTTCACCAATCTTTTTATTGCAAATATCAGATAATGCAAAGTAAACACCTGTTGCTTCCACAATCCCTACGCAAGCAACTAAAATCATCGTAATAATTGGCGTCAATTCAAATGTTGGTGTACCGAAGTAAAATGGCTGAATACCATGGAACCAATCAGCCTCTCCAACCGCTTGCAAGCTTACTTTCCCCATAAATGCCGCAACGATTGTACCGAACAATAGACCTAGTAAAATAGAGATCGAACGAATAAATCCGTCAAAAAAACGATACATAATGATGATAAATAGTAACACACCAAATGCTAATGCTAAATTTTCAAGACTACCGAAATCCTTGCTTCCTACTCCTCCAGCCATATCATTAATTGCTGCTGGAACAAGTGTAACTCCAATTACGGTAACGACAGATCCTGTTACAACTGGTGGAAACAGTTTTACAAGCTTTCCAAATAATTTCGCAAAAATAACAACGAATAACCCGGCAGCAATAATTGCTCCATAAATAGAAGACACGCCGTATTGTTTTCCGATTGCAATCATCGGCCCAACCGCTGTAAATGTACAACCAAGTACAACTGGAAGTCCAATACCGAAAAAGCGATTTGATAATGCTTGTAAAATTGTCGCAACGCCGCACATTAATAAATCAATTGAGACTAAGTATGTTAACTCTTTTTGATTTAAACCAAGTCCGCCGCCGACAATAAGCGGAACGATAATTGCGCCAGCATACATAGCAAGCATATGCTGCATACCAAGCGATGCGATTTTAAATGGATGTTGCTTCATCGTTTATTTCACCTCCGCAGTTTCTTGCTGTACAAATGTAACTGTGCCGTTATCAAGTGATGCAATTTCTGCTAGTGACTCAACACGAACTCCTTGTTCACGAAGCTTCTTTCCTCCATCTTGAAATGCTTTTTCAATAACAATACCAATTCCTGCAATACTCGCTCCAGCTTGCTCTACTAAACTCATTAAACCTAAAGCAGCCTGACCGTTTGCTAAAAAGTCATCAATAATTAAAACACGGTCATTTTCATCGATATGATTTCGAGATAATGAAATTTCATTCGTTTCTTGTTTCGTAAATGAATATACGTTTGCAACGTACATATTATCTTGTAACGTTAACGATTTACGTTTTCTTGCAAAGATTACTTTTACACCAAGCTCTAATGCAGCCATAACTGCCGGTGCAATGCCTGAAGATTCAATCGTTACGATTTTTGTAATGTTCTCTTCTTTAAAACGTTTAGCAAATTCTTTTCCGATCTCTTGCATAAGTACTGGGTCAATTTGATGATTCAAAAATGCATCTACCTTTAATACGTCACCAGATAAAACCTTTCCTTCGTTCAAAATCTTTTCTTGTAATACTTTCATGTTTGTTCCCCCTCTTATGCAATAAAAAACTCCAAAAGCCGCCACCACTCGTTACAAGTGAGAGACGCGCTTTTGGAGTTTCGCAAAAAAGAATGCTAAACAAGCAAATATATTCGTCCTCACTCATAGTCAAAGTATTTACGGTACTTCGGTAGAAACTTGCAGGCCATATCCCCGCGATTATATGAGTGTAGCTAACTATTTATTTTATAGAAGGATTATAACGCACTTTTTATACTTTGAAAAGCATTTATCAAAAAAACACGTACAAAATTTTAAAAACCACTGTTTTCGTTCGAGTTTTGTAAACTCTTACATAACA
Organism: Bacillus cereus group sp. RP37; assembly: GCF_040459695.1. Taxonomy (NCBI): domain Bacteria; kingdom Bacillati; phylum Bacillota; class Bacilli; order Caryophanales; family Bacillaceae; genus Bacillus; species Bacillus cereus group sp. RP37. Next base: position 3,851,100 of record NZ_JARVHP010000001.1, read on the forward strand.
TTTCAAAGCGTCGTTAAAATAATCGGCCCCTCTTTTGTAATCGCAATTGTATGCTCATATTGAGCTGATAATTTCCCGTCCATCGTTCTCGCAGTCCATCCATTTAAATCTACTTTAGAATATCGCATACCTACATTTACAATTGGCTCAATCGTAATTACCATTCCTTCCTGTAATTCTGCACCTTGTCCTTGTTTGCCAAAATGAAAAATCGCTGGTTCTTCATGAATCTCTTTCCCAATCCCGTGCCCCGTAAAGTCTCTTGCGACAGAAAAACCTTCATTTGCTACATAACTTTCAATTGCATAGCCAATGTCTCCTACATGATTACCGATTATCGCCTGATCAATTCCTTTATATAAAGCATTCTCAGCTGCTAACAATAACCTTTTCGCTTCATCAGAAACACTTCCAACTATATACGTCCATGCAGAATCTGAGAGACCACCTTTTAAGTTTACTACCATGTCGATTTTCACAATATCTCCTTCCTGTAAAGGTGCATCACTAGGGAAACCGTGACACATTTCATCGTTTACAGATGCGCAGATTGCGTATGGATATCCGTTATAACCTTTCTGTTCAGATGTTGCACCATGCATTTCTAAATATGCTTCAACAAACGTATCAATTTCTTTTGTCGTAATACCTGGCTTTATCATCTTCGCAATTTCTCTATGACATGAAGCAAGTAATTTTCCAGATTCGTGCATCAAATCTATTTCATTTTTCGTTTTAATTGTAACCATGCTACCTCTCCTTGCTAAACCTGCTATTTGCTACTAAAGTTCAATCATACACATCCTCTGTCAAAATTTCAAAACTCCCAATTACAACAAGTACAAAAATATGTATCCTATATTTCTAAATCAAAATAAAAATAAAAAAACAGAAGCTCCCCTCTGTTTCTTAATCATTTTTACATATATAATTCATTTTCAAAAACTCAAAACAACTACCATTTGTTTTCTGTATATATGTTCCAATTGCTTCAAATCCTGCTCTTTTATACACTTTAATTGCTCTTTTATTAAATGTCGCTACTGATAGTGTTATATCATTGCACCCGTATTTTTCTTTACTAAAAGCTAGTCCGGCGTTTACGAACTGTAAACCAAATCCATTTCCGGTTATATCAGGTCTCATTCCAAGACCTATATCAACCGTTCCATTATTTATTTGACAAACAGTAAAGAACCCAATAAGAGTGCCATTTTCCTTCACAGAAAATGCATGATCTCCTCTACTCTCATCATGTAAAAACTCAGCTAAATCTTCTTCATCTGCCCCTATATCGTAAAAGGAATATCTCCCTTCATAATGCCAGTTATATGCAATTTCTTCTGCTTCTTCTTGCGTCATTACTGTATATGTATAATCCATTCTCCCATCCCCTTTAAAAAAGAGCTGCAATTAAGCAGCTCTTTTTTATAACTCATAGATTTCTTTATACTTCGCTTCTAAATAATCTGCTAAGTAGTTTGCGTTTAATCCTTCGCCTGTCACATCTTCTAAAATTTCCAGTGGCTTTTTCGTTTTACCGTATTGGTGAATATTTTCTGTTAACCATTCGCGAATTGGCGTTACGTTTCCTTCTTCTAATAATGCATCAAAGTTTGGAATGTCATTTAACATTCTTTGCTTAAATTGCGCTGCATACATGTAACCAAGCGCATAAGATGGGAAGTATCCAAATGAACCACCAGCCCAATGGACATCTTGCAATACACCTTGTGCATCGTTTTCCGGACGAATTGCTAAATATGCTTCCATCTTATCATTCCAAGCCGTTGGTAAATCCTTCACTTGTAATGTACCATCAAATAATTCTTTCTCAAGTTCATAACGAACCATGACGTGAAGCGGATATGTAAGCTCATCTGCTTCTATACGAATAAACGATGGCTTCGATTCGTTAATCGCATCATAAAACTCATCTACTGATATATCATTGAATTGACCATCGCTATACTCTTTTAATAAATCATAATTTTTCTTCCAGAATGATTTATTACGACCGATAAAGTTCTCAAAGAATAGTGATTGTGACTCATGAATACCCATAGATGTTCCACTACATAGCGGTGTACCTTCAAATTTTTCTGCAATATTTTGTTCGTATACTGCATGACCACATTCATGAATTGTTCCAAACACAGCCATGCGGAAATCTTTTTCATCATAGCGTGTCGTAATACGAACATCCCCTCTATTTAATGTAATCTCGAATGGATGTACCGTTTCATCAAGACGACCTGCTTCAAAGTCATAATTCAATTGCTTTAATAGCTCTAATGTAAAGTTTTTTTGTTTTTCTTTTGAAAAATGTTCTGATAAAGCACTTGTCTTTAATCTCTTTTGTGACTCCGATATTTCTTTTACGAGCGGAACGATACGTTCACGAAGTTGACCAAATACGTGATCTAACACTTCTACTGTAATACCTGGCTCATACATATCTAATAATGTATTATATTTATATGTTTCGTAACCCCAATATGTAATAAATTTCTTTTTGAATTCAACAATTTTTTCTAAGTATGGACGGAACATTTCGAAATCAGATTTTTCGCGAGCTTCTTCCCACACACTTTCTGCTTTCGCTTCTAATTTCACATATGCCTCGTATTCCGCTTGTGGAATTTTCTTATTTCTATCATATTCTTTACGACACTCTTCAACCATTTTCTTCGTCGTTTCAGATAGTTTATCTTCACTTATTAAAGCTTCAAGCTCTGTTAAATAGTTCCCCATCTCATCTGAAGTCGACATGGCAAACACTTCTGATGAAAGCATACCAATTACTTCCGAACGCTGGTCTACACCCTTTTTAGGCGCACCTGTTCTCAAGTCCCAAAACATTAAGCTTAATGCTTCTCCGTAATTCTGTATTTTCTTCACATATGTTAAAAATTGTTTTTCTACTTCATATGTAGCTACTGTCATCGTATAAAAACCTCCCTTTTCTACCTCAAACTTAATTCGACATGGAAATCTAAATTCCTTTTATAATAGAAAAAAAGCTTGGCAAGCGCCAAGCTTTCTCCTTATAATTCTTTACCTTCTACTGGTAGTACGTTTTTCACCGCTTCTACCACTTTCTTATCTTCTGTATCAGATAAGAAGATCGATATAGCACCTTTATCGTCGCTCGTACGAATTAAACGGCCAATCCCTTGACGAAGACGTAAAATCATATATGGTACATCTACATCCCAGAATGGGTCATTTACATGTTTACGCTTTGCTTCAAACACAGGATCGTTTGGAGGGAATGGTAATGACCAAATAATAACATGTGATAATGATGAACCAGGAATATCTAAACCTTCCCATAAATGTACGGCACAAAGCACAGTCTCTTCTTCATTTTGGAAACGAGAAACGAGCTGACTAATTTCTTGATCCCCTTCATATAAGAACGGAACTGACATTTGCTCTTTACTTACATATTCTTTAAACGCTGCAAGCTCTTGCGTTGTACGGAATAATACAAGCGTACGTCCATTTGTTTTCTGTATATTTTCAAGTGTATATTGACACTTTCTTTCCCATTCATTTTCTTTCGTATGTGATAGTAAGTTTACTGCCATTTGCTCTTCATAATCAAACGGTGAGGCAACTGAGAATGATAAGTAATCTTTTACCCCTAGGCTATTTGCTGTAAATGCGAATGAATCGTTATTAGATAGCGTAGCAGAAGAGAAAATATACGGGATTTTCTTCGAGAATACTTTCTCTTGTAACACTTCTTCAACTGCACGTGGCATGATCACTAACGTGAAGGCTCCATCACCTTCTTCACCCCACGTAATTACATTTTTCTCGTGCATGAACAGACGAAGTGAATGTTCTAACACATCTAAATGTTCATCAACGATATTTAAGTCATACGTGTTTACTGTATGCATTTCACTTTCAAATACTAATGCATCACCGACTTCACCAATTTTCGCATAAAGTCGCTTCGCTTCAGCTGTTACTTTTTCTGTCACAGTAATTTCTAAACGATCAGAACCGGCGATTTCCTTTTTATGTTCTTGTAAAACATCAAAGAATCGCTCTGTTTGCCAAATTGTTTCTTCTACTAAATGTGCGAACTCTTCACGAATATCGTTTTGCAACAATCTTGTTAACAGTTGCTCCATCATCGTTTGCTTTAAACGATACGTTAAAGCTTTTTGAGCTGCGTATTCTACAAGATGTCCTTCATCGAATACAACGCAGCTACTTTCTGGTAATAACGGAATTTGTCCTTCACGCTTACGAGCATCGTACGTCCAAATATGATCCATATAGAAATCTTGAGAACAAATAATTAAATCTGCTGCTTTACGATAATGCTCGCGAGAAAGCGTTTGACCACAACGATGACGAGAATCACAAGTGAAGCAATCTTGGAAGTAATCCCAATTTACTTTTGACCATTCCTCATCATTTAAAAGCGGAAATTCTTTTCTGTCACCGTAGTGAGTAAAGTTTTGCATCGTACCATGATCAAATACAAACTGCGGTAATTCATAATATACATCCTCAATTACTTCTGGAGCTCGTCCACTCATAACATCTTCAAGCTTACGTAAACATAAATAATTATCCATTGATTTCGCAAGTCTTACATCGACTGCTAAACCTAATGCTTCAGATAATTTAGCAATGTCCCCTTCTTCTTTCACAAGTTGCTCAATTAACGTTTCATCAGCACAAGCGATAATAGCTGGTTTTCCAGTATAACGTGCATAGCAAATTGCATATAGAAGATATACAATTGTTTTCCCTGTTCCTACACCCGCTTCTGCGAACATTACTTTCTTTTCTTGGAAAGCACGCTCTAATTGAAACGCCATAAAAATTTGTTCATCACGCTCTTCAAAGCCTTTTTCCGGAAGGATGTCGTAAAATACATCTCCAATCCATTCATTCAACTTATCATAAAAATTATCTTGTTTTCCTACTTCAAATGGTAATCTCTTCTCAGTAAACATCCTTAGCCTCCAACCAAAAAGTTTTTCTATAAAAAGATATAGTAACTGCTACTCATATGTGTGCAGCCACTTTCCCCTGTTGCCATACATAGAAATACACGAAAAAAAATTTTCCTTTCGAAAAAGGAAAATTTTCTTCTATATTAATGACTTTAAATACCGTTTATCAATCGCTGTTTCATGTGAAAGAGCTGACAAATATTCTTCTTGTGCTTTTTGTATTTCATCTACAATCACACCTTGACTATCCACTTCTTTCCCGAGCTCATCATACGTACGGTGAATAGCTTTTTGAATCATTGATAATTGGAAACTATCCATATCAGTTCCTCCTTTACGCATTACATAATAGCCAGTATATGCGCGCTGGAGGAGTTTTATACTATGAATTACGCGGTGGACGTTTTCCGAAGTATTGGTAGTAATCTGTACGGATAAATCCGTTAAACAGTTTACGTTTCTTTGATGCATCTTTTCCGTAGCACTTCTCAAATGCTTCGTAACTTGTTAATACATACGCTGACCATGTGTCTAATGGACGGAATACTTGTCCCATTTCTTTGTACAATTGTTCAACAAGCGCTTTTTCACTTAAACGTTCTCCGTATGGAGGATTCGTTACAACATAGCCATAATCCTCTTTTGTCGTGAAATCTTTTACTTGCATTTGTTTAAATGTAATTAAATCACCTAAACCTACTTCTTCTGCATTATCTTGAGCAACTCGAATCATACGATGATCAATATCTGATCCGATGATTTGCAGTGGTTGATTATAGTTCGCTAAATCTTCAGCTTCTTGACGAGCTTCACGCCAGTTTTGTTTACCGATCCAGCCCCACTCATCTGATGCGAAGCCACGGTTAAATCCTGGTGCGATATTTTGTCCTATTAATGCTGCTTCAATCGGAATTGTACCTGATCCACAGAAAGGATCCACGAAAGGACGATCTGGCTTCCAGTTTGTTAATTTAATTAAAGACGCAGCTAATGTTTCTTTTAAAGGAGCTTCCCCTTGATCCATGCGGTATCCACGTTTATGAAGCCCAACACCACTCGCATCAATTGTTAATGTTGCAATATCCTTGAGCATTGCAATCTCAATACGGAATAACGGACCATCTTCTTCAAACCAAGTTGTACGTTTATATGTTGTTTTTAATTTTTCAACGACAGCTTTTTTCACGATACGTTGGCAATCCGAAACACTGAACAACTCAGATTTTAATGATTTACCGATTACAGGGAACTCTCCATTCTCTGGAATATAGTCTCCCCAGTTTAATGCTTTCGTTTTTTCAAACAGCTCATCAAATGTTGTCGCTTTGAATTCGCCAACTTTAATTTTCACACGGTCCGCAGTACGTAACCATAAGTTCGTGCGACAAATCGCCTTTTCATCTGCTTCAAATGTTACTTTGCTGTTTTCCACTTGGCATTCATAACCAAGATCACGAACTTCTCGAGCAACTAATGCTTCAATACCCATGGCCGCTGTTGCGATTAAAGTAACTTTTCCCATTTGCATTCACCTCTTATGTATAGTCAAACAATAATTAACAGCAATTTGTCCTATTAATTATTACATTTTACGAAGAATTTTCTCATTAACCATTTTAACTCATAATTTATAACTTCATACAAATAAAAAGCCCTCCTCTAACAAAGGAGAGCTGAGTTATTTCATAGTTGGTTCATAACGTTCTGTAAGCCATGTTCTGTTCCTTTGTACTGCAAACGGCCCACGCCTCGTACTCCGGTGGCAATCATCTATCTACAGGTTATACAACCTGTCCTTTCCCATCGTTCATTTCCTTGGAAAAGATTCCCCTACCATTATTTGGGTTTCTCGCTCGTGGGGTTTACCTCGTTCCACTCCTATCATTTCTTCAAGGACTTCGTCACTGTGGCACTTTAAAGGTAGTCAAACCATATCCGAAAGGACTTAGGTTTTTTCCCTGCCGTTAAACCAGCCTTACAGCCAGAATACCCTAGCTTATGAATTGGCTAGGCACGAACACTACAGCCATCTCAGGCCGTGCGAGCATGGACTTTCCTCTACAACGTTGGCGTTGCAGCGATTACCCAAACGTTATGACATCCATTAGTATAGTGGAAACAAAAAGATTTTGCAATGTTTTTTTCTATGTAAAATGCTTTAACCTTTTTACCACCAGAAATTATTCGTATAACTTACTTCCAAATACAGCTTTTTCTAAATTAGATAGACGTTTTAAAATGTCCGTATTCGTGTTGTTATATACAGGTTGTGCAACTGGTGTTTGTACCGGTTGTTGCGGAACTTGTGTTGCCGCTACTTTCTGTTCTTCTAATTCACGTTTCAAACGAACATTTTGTTGTTTTAATTGATCAAATTCCTTATGAAAGGCTTCATAATCTTTAATAATCATATCAAGAAACTTATCTACTTCTTCTTGTTGATAACCTCTCATACCTGTTTTAAATTCTTTTTCTAAAATATCTTTCGCTGTTAATTTAATTTTATCCGAAATCATTTTCTTCACCTCAAATTTTTGCCAAAGCTTTCATTAACTAAATTTTTTCAGAAACAATGCTTTTTGTCAATCAAATATACGAGTACTATATTACATATTACTCTGCATTATTCCACTGTTCCTCTTCCATTATATCTTGTAAATCAGAAAAAAGAATGAAATAACTGTGATAATTTTCTATTTCTCCTTTTTTCTTAGCTACTTCTACAATATATTTAGGGCTTCCAGGCTTTTCTTCATCATATACAGCTAAAAGTGCATCGCTTTTTTCAATAAAAAATTGATTCTTTAATTTAAATTGCTCTGGACTTTCATACTTCCGTTTCGTAATACTATCAATGTGATCTGCTTGCGAAAGAATAAATTCGTAATATTCACGGTTATCTTCCTTCCAATTTTCTTCTTGTTCTAAAAAAGGAGTAAATACCGCTAATTTTAAATCTGGATATTCTACTTGAATCTCAAAAACAACTTCAGCAGCCCATAATTCGACTCCTAACTGGCCGCTTATAATCACCCACTCCAAACCATCTTCTACAAAAGCAGTTAATTTACGACGCAGCGCCTTTTTTATACATTCTACTCCTGGATGATCATTTTTAAATATGCCAAGTTCAAATGGCTTATATCCTGTTACAGCAACAACTTTCATATCTACACCTCAACTACAAAAAAAGAACTAGCATTTCGCTAGTTCTAACATATCATTTACTTTTTAAATATTCCACCAACGTTTGGTCCAATATTCGGACCTACTGGTGATACATTGTTTGGTAAAAATGGTGATACATTTGGTCCTGGTCCAAATGGTGACACGTTTGGTCCTGGTCCAAATGGAGATACTTGATGTCCAAAATGTCCATGATGTCCATGATGTCCATGACCACATGGTCCACATCCGCCGCCAAATCCTGGGTCAACTGGATCTACAACATTTACATTTGAGTTTGTTTGTGGGAAGAAGTTTTGGTTTTTAATTTGTTGATGATGTACATGTGTTGTATGTGTTGGGAAAATGTGTGGCACCACCGTTGTTGAAAAAGAATGTGTTACACACTGTTTCGTCGGATGAATGACAGGAGCAGTTGTACAGATAGGTCCTACAGGCTTATGCCCTCCAAAACAAGGATGACAATGATGCATAGTTTTTTCTCTCCTCTCTCGTAAAAAAAATCTGACTACACTTTACAATATGAGAAAAGAGGGAAAGCCGTTTGTTATATATACCCATTTATTAAAAGGAAATTTGTCTAGCCTTCTGCTTTATACGTAATGCTTTTTATAGACAACCCCCTATGATTACTTACCAAAAAAACCTCCAACTTGCTTTACAATACCTGTCACTTGGTTCATCGCATTCATCATTTGTCCAGCTGTATTCATCATTTTATTTACATCATAGTTACCATCTGAGTTTTTAAATTGGGAAACAAAACTAGAAAATTGACTCGGTTGCTGTTGTTGTTTTTGTTTATTCTGCGTCGGGTACGGTTGTTTTGGTGGATAAAACATCGCTTGTTGATTTCCATAGGGAGATGGTGGTGGCATATAGTATTGTGAATTCATATAGGGTTGCTGTTGTTGATCCATATAGGGCTGCTGTTGTTGATTCATAAACGAAACTTCAAATGGCTGGTAATAATTTTGATTTCCATAATGAGGCTCGAAAGGATACATATTATACCGTAAATATGTATCCGTATTATATTGGTACATATTTTGCTGTGTATATGGATTAGTTTGCTGATATACGTTTGATTGTTGAAACATGCATTCTCTCCTCCTTCACATAAGTTTCTACATATATAATATGTACCAGTAAAATAATATGTGTGACGGAGTATCTGTCTATTTTTGTCGGAAGTTTAAATTTTTAAAAAATTAAAAAAGAAAACCCTTCCATGCTATGATAATGAAGAAGAAGATTCTCATGGGGAGGAATCAACATGGTATTAGGGGATTTAAAACAAGCGTTTTCTCAAAAAAAGGGGTATTACACAGAAAATGTAAATGAATTGTTAGACTTTGCGAGACATTGGTATCTCGAAGGAAAAATAGGCATTTCAGATTACCGAATATTAATAAAAGAATTAGAAATAAACGGTGCAACAAAACCTTCAACAATGACAGAAGCATAAAAAAAACAAGAGGGTTTCCCCTCTTGTTACTTACATTGCTCAATTATATTTTGCAAAGTATACGAAATGGCTTGGTGTGTTTCAAAGAATCGCTTACCTTTGCCTTTATTTACAAAACATTGCAATACATTTGTTTGTAAATTATCGTACACTTGATCAATTTGCTGTACATGTATATACTTCGGGTTTTCTTCCTTAATCCATTTATAAGCTAATTCTTTCCACACTTTTAATTCCTCATCTACCATATCTACAAATGGTTTCATATCCTTATAAAAATCGTATTCAATCATTTCTCTTTTTTTCACATTTGCTTCATTATTATACTGCATAAGTTTTTCCGAAGATTGTATTAATGCTTCATACTTCATTTTATTCCCACCTTATTATGCACTCACTACGACGTTTTGAAATGCCTTCACCCAATTCCCTTTTTCTTCGTGATGCACTAATTTATTTTCCATATGCTCAATATGCATTTCTGTTATTTCTATCTTATTACATATTTTTTCACTCTTATCCTTCAATGCATGATTCATTCTAATCCCTATATTCATTTCCAGCAAATCGAGAGAACTTAACATTTGATCCATTGTTTTCATTACATCTTCCTTCTGAACCATCGCCATATACAAAACGCCTCCTTCTTTGCTTTTCCTTTGTCATGTAATTTCGCCGAATGATTTCTCACTCCTGCCCACATGACAAAACTAGTTGTTATTCGTCAAAGAAATCATTTTGTATGTGATTTATAGAAATGGTAACAATACAAAAAGGAGGTGTATGAAAATGGCAAAGAATAAAAACGAAAAAAAGAAAAAACAAAACAAACAAAATAAACCCGAGACTGGCAATCCAAAGTTAGATGGTCCAAACTTCCCTGCTACATAAAGTGAAACTTTAATCAGTGGGGTTTTGTTCATCCCCCACTGATTATTAGCCTTCACCAATCGGGCTTTTACGGGCAGCCCGACCCCCGTCTCAAAATTCTTTACTTTCGCTGAATTTTGAGACGGGGTCTTCTGCCCGTTAATGCGGGATAAAATGCAATTTTAGTACTTTTACAAAATGCTCATTTCTGAAGCATCCTTAATCTCTTATATTCATTAAGTTTTGAGATTGAATTTTTCGCACACATGGCAGAATTACTTCACATTAAGAAGTCCCGTCTTCATTTATGAAGACGGGACTTCTTTTTTATTATATCACGAACTCATCTATCCTTTTAACAAAACGATTTACGATAGAAGCAGCGTAGATTTGCTCCCTCTTTCTTTTATACCATTCTGTTATATCAACTTCACCCTTATACTTTTTCAGTAAAAACAGCTCATTTATTTCCGTATCCCTACAAAACCAATCTCTCATACTTATTTCCTTATGTGCAACAACAGGATAAACCTCTCTAAGGGCTGGCGTACAAGATTTTCTAGCTTCTCTTACATAATGTTCATAATCTTCCCTTGATCCTGTGTGTATAGTTTGCAATGCAAACCTATGGAATAAACTTTTATAATTTGGATGAAACAGTAACTCCGCTAATTTCTTCCCTAACTCTATACGCTTTTGTAACGTTTCAAATTGATAAACGGAAAAACCATACATATTCCCTTCAACGGTTGGAAAAATAACGGCACTAATATGAAGCATTTCTTGTAATTTAAAAAGTGCCGTTTGGAATACATGTTTTTTAAAATATGTATTCTCAATAATTGGTTTTTGAATTTTATTTTGCTCATTTATAATAAGCGCTGTCATGAGCCTATTTATATCTTTTTTCTCCCAAAAATATATCCATTCTTTTTCCATAAAAATTGATACGTTGAAATATTGTAACAAATAGAATAGTGGTATCTGCCTCCTCTTACTTTCTTCGTATAACAACAGCTGAGGAAATGCATCTAAAAAAATAATCCAATTAGCTTCTTCATACGTCAAAAATAAATGTTGTTTTACTGTTTGAGGTAAAACAGTAGCATAATACCTCCCCTTTAAATCAGTCATATTCCATCCCGCATTTCTCGAAACCATACTCGCTAAAAAAGCCCACCTAATTTCACTATTTCTTACATAATATTCTTGATAAGACTGTGTACGAGAAACGTTGTCCATATTAGCTATTTCCATTTCCCTCTTAATGTTGGAAACGATTGTTTTTTCTTCTTCTGTACAAATCATATTTTTACGATTTTGTGTAATTTTTTCATAATCATTCCATGTAAACATGAATAAGTCATCATACCTTTCTTCAAAAAGGTCACATCTTTTTTCATTTTTTGTTATAATCACCTTTGTAAGTAATTCTTAGCAAGTTGGGAGTGGACACACTATGACCATTCGTTACCCAAATGGAAAACGGTACAATCAAGCTTCACAACCTCAAAAAACACCAATTAAAAAGCATACTTATAGTAATAGAGGTATGTCCCTTGAAGAGGAATTGAATGAAACAAATGAATATTACTTAACCCATAATATTGCATGTGTACATAAAAAACCTACACCTCTTCAAATTGTAAAAGTAGATTACCCCGCTCGAAGTGCTGCAGTGGTAAAAGAAGCGTATTTTAAACAACCTTCTACAACAGATTACAACGGTGTATATAAAGGGAAATACATCGATTTTGAAGCAAAAGAAACAAAAAATAAAACCAGCTTTCCACTTCAAAACTTCCACCTTCATCAAATTGAACATATGAAGCAAGTAATCGCTCATAATGGAATTGCATTTGTTATTATTAAATTTACACTTTTTGATGAACTTTATTTATTAGATGCAAAACATATTATTGCATTTTGGAATCGACAAAATACTGGTGGACGGAAATCGATTACGAAAGAAGAAATAGAAGAGCATGGATCTTTATTATCATGCGGTTATCACCCTCGGATTGATTATATCCGTGTACTAGACACGGTTTATTTTTCGTGATAGAGTCATCACTAAGGCTCTTTTTTCGACTTTTGGGGAGAGAATGAAAGGTAGGAGAAAGTATAATGTCAGATAATTATCGTTCTCGTACAGAACGAAATCATGTAAAAAATCAAAAGCAAAAGCAAGAAACAAATAAAGAAAAAAAACCAAAGAAAAAAGGCTCCTTTTTTAAAAAATTCCTTATAGGTTGTCTACTTCTTGGTATCGTTGGTCTTGTAGCTGGCGTTTCCGCTTTCTTTGTTATGGTGAAGGATGCTCCAAAATTAGACAAATCAAAACTTGTCAATCCTTTATCAACAAAGTTTCTTGATAAGAATGGGAACTTTTTCTATGAATACGGTGCTGAAAAACGAACCCACGTCACTTATGATCAAATTCCAAAAGTAGTTGAAAATGCATTCCTTGCAACTGAGGATTCACGTTTCTATGATCATAATGGAATTGATTTTAAACGAACTACAAAAGCAGTTATGGAAAATGTCACTGGAGGATTCGGATCTCAAGGTGGTAGTACGATTACACAACAAGTAGTCAAAAACTATTTTCTAACGATGGACAAAACTGCTAAGAGAAAAGTACAAGAATGGTACTTATCTTACAAATTAGAGCAACAATACTCTAAACATGAGATTTTAGAAATGTACTTAAATAAGATTAATTTAGGTAACCGTTCATACGGTATTGCGACAGCAGCGCAAAAATATTATGGTAAAGATTTAAAAGACTTGCAATTACATGAAGCTGCTATGCTCGCTGGTTTACCCCAAGGTCCAAACATTTATGATCCAACCAAAAAGGAAAATGTTGAACGAGCAACAAATCGTCGTAATGTCGTATTATCATTAATGAATCGACATGGTTATATAACAAAAGAAGAAATGAATAACGCCGTTAAGATCCCAGTAACAGAGGGTCTTCAACCGTCTTCAGAAATAACTGAAATGAAGTATCAAGCATTTTTAGATGCTGTTGTAAAGGAAGTTGAAAAGGAATATCCGGATATAAATATCGGTTCAGACGGTTTAACGATTCAGACAACGCTTGATCAAGATGCTCAAGATTACGCTGATAAAATTATGGATGGGAACCTTATTAAGTATCCGAATGATCAATTCCAAGGATCATTCGTATTTATGGATACACAGTCTGGAGAAGTTAGAGCAATTGGAGCTGGGCGTAAAGAAAGTAAGTCTACTTTCAAAGGTCATAATATGGCCATTGATTTAAAACGCCAAGTTGGTTCAACAATGAAACCAATTTTCGACTACGGTCCAGCAATTGAGAATTTACAATGGTCTACATACCATCAATTAAATGACTCAGAGTATACGTATTCCAATGGTAAAAAAATACGAAATGCAACAAATAGTTACAAGGGTGACGTTTCACTACGTGAAGCTTTGAAAAAATCATTAAACATCCCGGCTTTAAAGACAGCCCAAGCGGTTGGCCTTCCTAAGTCACAAGCGTTTGCTGAAGGCTTAGGCATGACATTTAAAGACGGAAAAACATATGAATCAACAGCAATTGGTAGTAACGATAGTTCTCCATTACAAGTAGCTGGGGCGTATGCCGCATTTGGTAATGACGGTGTGTATAACAAGCCTCACTTCGTAAAAGAAGTCATCTTCCCAGACGGGAAAAAGAAAAACTTTAAACCGAAAGAACAACGTGCAATGCACGACTATACAGCTTACATGGTGACTGACGTTCTTCGTGACGTAGTAAAACCTGGTTCTGGTGGTACAGGTCCTACAGCATACGTTTCAGGTATAGACGTAGCTGGTAAAACAGGAACACAAAACTTTGATGAAGACGTTATAAAAAAATATGGTATTCCAGCTGATGCAAACAGAGATAGTTGGTTCGCTGGCTATTCACCGCAATATACAATGGCTGTTTGGACGGGTTACGAAAAGGATAGTCCAGAAAATTACATTGGTGATCGCTCTACTAGAATTGCGCAACAAATGTTCCAAGTAATGATGAGCAAATTCGCTACAGATAAATCACGTTTTGAACGTCCTTCTTCTGTACAAGAATTAAATGGTGAATTGTACGTAAAAGGTGCTAAGAAAGATGCAGTGAAACAAATTAAAGTAGATGCACCTAGTGGTCTTAATGTTACTTTCGATGGGGCTAGCACAGTTACACTAAACTGGTCTGGACCAGCAGAAGTTGATGCGTATGCAGCAAGCTATAAAGCGACTGACGGTTCGAGTGGTAGCTTATCAATAAGTGGTACGACAGCTACTCTTGGTGGTATTAAACCAGGCGTTACTTACAGCTTCTCTGTAGTAGCGAAAAAAGGTACAGGAACGAGCCCTGCAGTTGGTGCATCCTTCACTGCGCCTGGTGGAACTCCAGACGCGAAAAAAGCTGAGGATGAGGCTAAGAAGAAGGCTGACGAAGAAGCTAAGAAAAAAGCTGATGAGGAAGCACAGAAAAAGGCTAATGAAGATAAACTAAAACAAGAAGAATCTAAGAAAAAAGCTGATGAAGAGCAGCGTAAACAACAAGAGCAACAAGAACAACAGCGTAAACAGCAAGAACAACAGCATAAACAGCAAGAAGAAGCTCAAAAGAAAGCTGAAGAAGAAGCTAGAAAAAAAGCTGAAGAAGAAGCTAAGAAAAAGGCTGAAGAAGAAGCCAAGAAAAAGGCTGAAGAAGAACACAAACAACAAGAACAACAACAGGATACTGGAGGAGATACTACTCCTCACGCAGACGGAAATGTTATTGCAACAGAGTCTTAATACACAAAAAGAAGTCCTTTCTCTTAACGAGAAAAGGACTTCTTTTTTGTTATCATTTTCTTTACATATAGCTTTTCTATTTCAATATACAACTGCGCTAACTGAATATATGAATGATAATTATTCGGTTTCTTTATAATGAATGAATATCGCTCCATAAAATTAACTGGTTGTACTTCCAATTTATTCGTATAACCTTCCATTTCATTCAAACAATGAACAGGTTGCTCATTTAGCCAATATACAATCGATAACAAATGTGCTGCAAAAAGAATCATTGGACCCTCAGCTTCTTGCTTCTTTCTGTTTCGAAATAGTGTTGCAATGTCTTCATGCTTACTTTTCCATACATTCAACAGTACAGGAATACTATTTTCAATTTCATTCCACGGCTCATATTGTCCTTCAATATCAAATATAAAGTAAGTATTTTGTATTATTTCTTCAAAAGACTGTTCTGTATGATACTCGATCGAATCTACACTTTCTTCAAAAAATGGTAAGCACCGAAATTCTTTCGGTATTTCTATCACTCGCTCCATCCTTTATTTCCCCTTCATTCGCTTCTTTCCTTCACGACATACTTCTAGTAAGCGGCACTCTTCGCATTGTGGTCGCTGTGCTTTACAGTGATAACGTCCAAAGAAAATCATACGGTGATGTGTAACGCCCCATTCATCCATCGGAATTTTCTTCATTAAAGTCTTTTCCACTTCTAACACCGAATCTTTCCATCTACAAATCGCTAGCCGTTTACTCACTCTCTCTACATGCGTATCAACAGCAATTGCCGGAATGCCAAATGCTACCGAAACAACTACATTTGCTGTTTTTCTCCCTACTCCTGGTAATTTCGTCAGCTCGTCACGGTCTTCTGGAACTTTTCCGTTATAATCATCCAGCAACATCCGGCACAACTTTTGAATATTTTTTGCTTTATTTCTATACAATCCAATAGAACGTATATCTTGTTGTAACTCTTCTAAAGAAACACTTAAATAATCTTCTGGTGTTTTATATTTTTGAAATAAATTTTTCGTCACTTTATTTACAAGCGCATCTGTACATTGTGCAGATAATGCTACCGCGATTACTAGTTCAAACGGATTATCATGAATTAATTCACAATGTGCTTCTGGATACATATCCGCCATTGTGTCTAAACAATAGCGAATTTGCGTTTTATTTAACATATACTTCCTCCTACATTACTGCTCCAACCAATTATAAAAAGGCACTTTCCCAGTAAATTTCGTCTCTTGTTTTGTCGTTTGCTGCGTTCGTTGTTGATTTTCTCTAAATTTCCGTCCTTGGTTTTGGGCTTGATCTACTGTTTTAATACCATTCTTTTTCCACTCAAATAAAATACGATCAATATATCGGAAATTAAGCTTACCACTCATTACAGCTTCCCTGAGGGCCGCTTGAATTAAATTCGGATGATGTTGATCTTGATCTTCCCACATTCCCAACGTTTCACATTCAAATGGAGAAAGTGGTCTTCCAAATTCTTTTTCAAATACTGTATATAAATTTACTTGCAGTTGTTTTATTTCTTTTTGTTCGTCCTCTATTGATTCATTCATAAAGAAATGCAATATTTTTTCCCATAGCGGTTGTAAAGAATAACTTTCACACATCATCGCTTCTGATTTTTGTCCACCTTCTAGTGATAAAAAACCTTTTTGAATCAATGTCTGAATTACTTCCATACATTTCATTTCCGTAATAGTCATCCGTTCTGAAATCTCTGACGGAGTCGGAAACGAATTGCCCGATTCTAAAAATGTGTGTACATGAAGTACAACCATAAATTCCGTTTCATTTAACCCTAATTTTTTATAATGCATCATAAGTAATTTTGGAATTGCAATGCTTCCCTGCTCAAACCACTGTAACATCATTTTCTTTTTCATCACCAAACACCTCGCTCTCTAGTATAACACACCTTTCACTATTTCTTTTTGCCACAATTCGTCAAAAAAACCTTCCTATTATGTAGGAAGGTTTTTGGTATTGTGTTAATAAAATATACAGTTAAGCTTGCACTTTACTGTTCATAAACGTATGAATGCGTTCTAATGCTTTCTCCACTTGTTCAAGAGATGTCGCATATGATAAACGAACGTTATTTGGAGCACCAAATCCTGTACCTGGTACAAGAGCCACTTTTTCCTCTTCTAATAGAGCTTTTGCCCAATCATCAACAGTTTCGTATCCTGATAAAGCTACAGCTTCTTTTACATTAGGGAATAAGTAAAATGCACCTTGTGGTTTAATGCAAGTAAAGCCAGGGATTTGAATTAATTTATCATAAATAATGTTTAATCTCTCTTCAAATGCTTGACGCATTGTTTCTACAGGTTCTTGTGTGCCTGCATATGCCGCGATTGCACCGTATTGAGCGATTGAAGTAGGGTTTGACGTACTATGACTCGCTAAGTTCGTCATCGCTTTAATAAGCTGCTTATTTCCTGCTGCATATCCAATACGCCATCCTGTCATAGAATGAGATTTAGATACACCATTAATAATAAGTGTTTGTTCTTTTAATGCATTAGAAAGCTGGGCAATTGAAGTATATTCTGCTCCACCATAAATTAATTTTTCATAAATTTCATCTGAAACGATTAAAATATCATGTTCTAAACATACTTCTCCAAGCTGTTGTAATTCCTCTTTGCTGTAAATCATTCCTGTTGGATTGCTCGGTGAATTAATAATAACTGCTTTCGTTTTCTCTGTAATTGCCTCACGCAGCTGCTTCGCTGTAATTTTGTACTCATTGTCTTCCAGGCCTTCTACATAAACTGGCTTACCTCCAGCGAGTTTTACTTGTTCAGGATAACTTACCCAGTAAGGAGTTGGGATGATAACTTCATCTCCTTCATCAAGTAATACTTGGAATAATGTATATAATGCATGCTTTGCGCCGTTACATACAATAATTTCAGACGGATCATACGCAATTCCTTGATCACGAGTAAACTTCTTCACAATTTCTTGTTTTAGCGCTTGTAAACCACCTGTTGGTGTATACTTCGTATGTCCTTCTAACATCGCTTTATGTGCAGCATCCATAATATGTTCTGGTGTATTAAAGTCAGGCTCTCCTGCCCCTAATCCAATTACATCATGACCTTCTGCTTTTAATGCTTGTGCCTTTGCTGTAATTTCTAAAGTTGAAGACGGTGTTAAAGCAGCTACTCGCTTTGCTAATTTCATTTGTAGTTCCCCCTACATCTATTTTTCAATGCTGTAGTGACCAGCATAAACCCCATTTTGAAATTCTAGATAGTAATACGTATAACGATCTTCCTGATCAATATATGTAATTTCCCACAACGGAATATCGTTTTGAGCACCTAATTTTACTTTTATAATTTCTTTTGGCTTTGGCTTCGGCTCATCGCCTTTTCCTGTAGCTTGTTCAGCCAACTTTTGCAAAGCCTCTTTTTCAGGAATACCCTCACTCTTTTTCTTCACAAGGACATTCCCTTTTTTATCAGGTACCCAAACAATAATTTGTTCTCCTTTTTCGTCTACACCTTGTACGACTGTATATGAAGAATTTCCATTATAATAATCAACAGATTTTACTTTTGTAAGCTTTGCTTTTTCCTTTGCAATTTCTACAGATTTTTCCTCTTTAGGAACTTTCTTTTCCATTGCTTTATTATAAACATACGCCCCATATATTCCGCTAGCAACGATTACGATAACGATTGCAAAGATCCACTTTTTCATTGTATCACTACGTTCTGTAAATCGTAAATACAGCTGTTTCTTTATCTTTTTCGTCTAATGCTAATCCGAACATGAGGTCCTGCTCTTTTAACGTACGATTCAAACTATCAACGATTTTATACAAGTCAGACGAATATTTAATACGCGTCGTTGATAGGACTTCGATTTTCTTATCCATGAAAAAACTCCTCCGTTACACAAAAATTTCTAATTATAGAAGAACGCAATGCGGTTACAATAAGAGTACATTCTTTACAACCCCTGCTTCATCACCCATCTATTATAGCAGGACATGTACAGCAAAAAAAGGTTTCAAGTCGAAAACCACTACATTTTGTATACAAGAAGTAAGAAAAATAAAATTCCTCCTACCCACATTTTTTACGCCTGAAGTTTAAATGTACTTCAGGCGTATTTTTCTTCCAAATTTATTCATTTGATTGTTCCTTTAATTGTTCTAACAATTCTTCTAACGGCCCTTCATAGAGCGGGACAGTTGGGATTGATTGTAAAAAATGTTTTCCATAAGAAGAGCTTGTCAAACGACGATCTAATACAAATACCGTTCCAGTATCTGTACTTGTTCTAATCAGACGACCAAATCCTTGTTTGAAACGCAAGATTGCTTGCGGGAGTGCTAACTTAGCGAATACGTCCTCTCCTTGATTTTTTAACCACTCTCCTTTTGCTTCCATCATCGGTTGATGAGGAGGCGTAAAGGGAAGCCGGACAATAACAAGGCAACTAAGGGCATCTCCAGGTATATCTATCCCTTCCCAAAAACTACTTGTTCCTAACAAAATTGATTTGTCGAACTCTTGAAATTTACGAATGAGACGACTTCGGCTCTTATTATTCACACTTTGCGTCAATAATAAATACCCTTCTAATTCCTCATCATTTTTCAAATTCGTATACGCTTCTTTCAACATTTCATACGAAGTGAATAAAACAAGCATTCTACCTTTTGTAGCTTTCGCTATTTTTGCAATATGTCCCGACACTGATTCAATATATTCTTCATTACTTGCTTGCTTAATAAAAGGCACATCCGTTGAAACCATTAATTTCATCTGTTCTTCAAAACGGAAAGGTGAAGGAACCTGTAATGTATTAGGAGCAAAATCATGTAAACCTAGCTCTTCTTTTATATAATCAAATGAATCGTTTACTGTTAACGTTGCTGATGTAAAAATAACACTCTTTTTCTGTGTTAAAAATTCATCAGCAAATCTTTCACCAATATGAACAGGCTGCGCATATAAAACTGTTGAATGAATTGTTCCCTTCGTTTCAGTCTCCATCCATGTCACGTATGAATTTTTTTCTAAAATGAGTAATTGTAAAGATTGTTCCATCTTTCTCAATAACTCAATTAAATGCATAAATTCACCTGTAACAACATGCATCTCCCATTCTAACTTACTTTGCAATATATCAACTTGCTTCTCAAGTGTAGTCAACAATTTCCTTACATCGTATACAAAACGATTTGTTAACTCGGTAATGCTATCCCATAACTTACCTTTCTCTACTTCCGTGTTATATCGATAAATGACTGGCATATTGCTTATCCCTTGTTCCTGCTTTGTTTGCTTAAAGATAAAAGCACGTAACATTTGGAATAGCTCATCCGCATCAAATTTCAATTCCTTCAAACTATGACTCACCATACGGAAAGTCGAACGAGAGGCTTGTTCTGATTTTTTCATCATTTTATATACTTTAGAAAGTACATCATCTGTTTCTAGCGTACCAAGACGAGATAAAACTAGCTGGAAATACATACAGGAGAACTGTTCACCTAATGTTCTACTCGCCGCTTCCTCGATATGATGAGCTTCATCAAAAATAATATGTTCACATGAAGCAAATAGTGGTTCTTCACTTGAAAAATCTTGAAATAATAACGCATGATTTGTAATAACGATATCTGCAAATAATGCTTTATTCTTTGCTCGTTGATAAAAACAACGACTATACCAGTTGCTTTGCATCCCGCCTGGACTATGTACATCACTACAAATACGGTTCCAAAGTAACTTTCCGCCCTCAGGAATATTTAATTCATCCCGATCGCCAGTTTCCGTTTGCAATAACCACACTAAAATTTTGGCCTTTGTGAGCGCCATATCATAATTTTTCTCTTCCTCTTGCAAAGCATATTCAAATTTATGTAGACAAAGATAATGCTTTCTTCCTTTCAACAGAGCTACTTCAAATGAAAATGGCATTATTTTCTGTAATAATGGAATTTCTTTTTCTAATATTTGTTGTTGTAGTTGTACAGTTTGGGTACTTATGATGACAGGTTCTTCTTTTTTCGTTGCAAAATAAATACTTGGAAGCAAATACGCAAGAGTCTTTCCTGTTCCTGTTCCTGCTTCTATTAGTGAAAACCTAGAATCTCTTAGTGCTGTATATATTTCCTTCATCATAATCTGTTGGCTTTCTCTTTTTTCAAACTGTGGCATATTCAATTCAAGTTTATCGATTGTCTTATGCAAGAAAGCATCAAATTTAGATGAACATGTTTCACTGAGATTTAAAGAATAATTCCGTTTTCGAAGCGCAATATTTCGATACACTTCATACCCCTCTGCCTCTTTTTTACCATGCATCATTTTCTTTAAAATATTTTCAGCAAGTACATCCGCTATATCACTTTGAAAAACATCGCTCAATTCATAAAGCGATTGCAAGGTGACAAGTGGTAACTTTTCAATTTCATTTAAAAATTGTAAAAACAATTCCGCTGTTGCAAGAGCATCACTATCGGCACGATGTGGTTGATCGTGCTCTAGTTCATGTTGTTTAGCTAAATCACGTAATTTATAACTATCAGCCGTCGGCAAAAGAATTTGCGCCAACTCAACTGTATCAACTTTTGGGCAATGTACTTCTGTATATCCAGCCTGCCTTAATTCTTCCGTTAAAAAATTCCAATCAAAGTGAACATTATGTGCAACGAAAGCTGCACCTTGTAATAGCTCAACAACCATCGGGGCTACATCTTGAAATAACGGGGCTTGCTTAACCATACTCTCATCAATCCCTGTTAGCTCTGTAATAAATGGCGGAATCTCTCTCTTCGGATTAATAAAAGATGAAAAAATCTCTAATATCTCTCCATCTTCCACTACAACAGCTGCAATTTGGGTAATTTTATCCTTCCCATCCTTCCAGGAGTTCCCTGTCGTCTCTAAATCCACAACGACATAACGCTTACTCATATATGTAACACCTCAATTTCTTACCTATCAAACACATAATTATATAATGTTACTATACCACGTTTTATCTCATCTTAATGAAAAGATGCACAAAAAAGCTATCTCCGTAATAGAGATAGCCTTCTTACTTATAATATCGTACCCGCTTTTTCAGCACCTAACATTTCAATAATTTGATTATCATCGTCTAATACTGCAATTTTCGGCTCTTGTTTATGAATATTTTCTTCTGCCACTAAACCGTAGCAAATAATAATAACTTTATCCCCTGGCTGTACAAGCCTTGCAGCTGCACCATTTAAACAAACAACACCGCTACCGCGTTCTCCTTTAATAACATATGTCTCTAAGCGAGCACCATTATTGTTATTTACAATTTGTACTTTTTCATTTTCTACAATATTTACTGTATCCATTAAATCTTCATCAATTGTAATACTACCTACATAATTTAAATTTGCTTCTGTTACTGTAGCGCGATGTAACTTCGCTCTCATCATTGTGCGAAACATAGATGCTCCCCCTTATTTAACCGTTAATGTTATATTGTCAATTAATCGTACATTCTCAAATTTAACTGCAATTGCTAAAATGATTTGTCCTTCAATTTTATCTATTACTTGTAGTGAAGGATAGGCATATAAATCAGCATAATCTACAGTGCCTTTCGTATACGTCTCAATATACTCTTTCACAAGAGTTGTAATAATTTCTGAATTATGTTCGCCTGCCTCAATTCTTTCTTTCGCAACACATAGACTGCGGTATAAATGAGGAGCCTCTTCACGCTCTTCTTGTGATAAATACACGTTACGAGAACTTTTCGCTAATCCATCTTCTTCCCTTACAATATCCACTGGTACGATCGTAACCGGAATATTAAAATCAGCGACAAATCCTTCAATGACAGCAACTTGCTGTGCATCTTTCATACCGAAATACGCACGCGTTGGTAATGTAATATTAAACAGTTTCATTAGTACAGTCGCAACACCAGCGAAATGACCAGGTCTTTGTTTGCCACATAATACATCAGTACGCTTCACAACTGCTACTGTTGTCGTTTGTTCTGCTGGATACATTTCTTCTACGCTCGGATAAAATAAATAATCTACACCGTTTTCTTTTGCTACATTTTCATCTCTATCAATATCACGAGGGTATCGATCTAAATCTTCATTCGGCCCAAACTGTAGCGGATTGACAAACACGCTTAAAACGACAATTTCATTTTCTGCTCTTGCCTTACGTAATAGAGTCGCATGACCTTCATGTAAATAACCCATCGTTGGAACAAAACCAATACTTTTTCCACTTGTACGAAGTTCGTTTGTAATGTGCTGCATCTCTTGCACTGTAGTTACGATTTTCATTATTGTTTTCCTCCGTATAACGCTAAGCATTCTTCCTCTTTCATTGTGAATGAATGTTTTTCTTCTGGAAATTGTCCTGTCTTTACTTCAGTAACGTATTGTGAAATCCCTCGCACAATCTCCTCTTGAACAGACGTATATTGCTTCACAAATTTCGGAACACGATTTACGCCGTATGAGATAAGATCATGATAAACAAGTACTTGCCCGTCTACCTTTCGCCCTGCTCCAATTCCAATCGTCGGAATTGTTAGTTGCTTCGAAATTAATTCTGCTAACTGCATTGGCACACATTCTAACACAAGCGCTATCGCACCAGCTTCCTCACATCTCTTCGCATCTTCTATTAATTTCTTTGCACTTTCAGCATCTTTTCCTTGTACTTTATACCCACCTAGTACTCCTACAGATTGAGGA
The DNA here is from genome assembly GCF_040459695.1 of Bacillus cereus group sp. RP37. NCBI lineage: Bacteria > Bacillati > Bacillota > Bacilli > Caryophanales > Bacillaceae > Bacillus > Bacillus cereus group sp. RP37. The sequence continues at coordinate 3,875,200 of NZ_JARVHP010000001.1, forward strand.
GTTAAGCCTAAATGTGCCACGACAGGAATTCCCGCATTCGTCAAGTAATGAATAGTTGATACCACTTCCCCTGCACCTTCTACCTTCAGTGCATGAGCACCACTCTCTTGAACAATACGGCGTGCATTCACCATCGTATCTTGCAACGACACATGATACGACATAAATGGCATATCAGTTACAATAAACGTCTCTTTCGCTCCTCGGCGTACAGCTTTCGTATGATGAATCATATCCTCTACTGTTACAGGTACTGTTGAATCGTAGCCGAGCACAACCATCCCAAGGGAATCTCCAACTAGAATCATATCAACTTCAGCTTCTTCTGCTAACTTAGCAGATGGATAATCATACGCCGTTAGCATTGTAATCGGCTCACCTTGCTCTTTCATCTTCAAAAAATCTGTTTTTGTTTTCAAAAACTACTCCTCCTTTATGCAGGAGAGAGGCGATGGCCGAAATCATATAAAAAAACCCCTCTGGCCATAAAAGGGCAGAAGGGTTGTGTGTTAGTCGGCATTATTCATCCCTCTGTCCCAGTCCGTTATTGGATCAAGGCAGAATCCAAGTTATTAGTTTTCGTATTCTTCGAATCATGGTGCAGTTCGCTCTGATACTGCCCACATTCGAACTAATTATAGCAAACTCCGAAAAGGAATTACTACATTTTTTTGAAAAAATAATTTTTATTCTCATTACGGTATGTGAAATTTTTTTATAACTGACGCAATCATAGAAAGATAAACAGCTTTGTTTACATGCATAGTATAACTCTTAAAATATTGATGCAAGTTAATTGAGGAAAAGTACTTACAAAAGGAGAATGGCGAATGTCTATGAACAAATGGTTATCTCGGTTCATCAGTTTGCTTGTGATGATTGTATGGTGTATGACTTTAGGATCCTTCAATGTCTTTGCCTCAGTTAACGTCGGCACACAACCTATCGATTCAACAAAAGTAATTGAGGTCGAACTGAATGATGATTACTTTAACCCCAATATCATCACGATTCCGATTGAAGAATCAACAACATTACTATTAAAAAATAAAGGTAAAAACGAGCACACCTTTACAGTAAAAAAACTCGGCATTGACGTCATAGTTGAGCCAGAAAAAGAAAAAAGTATTACCGTGAAACCTAAAAGTACTGGTACATATGAATTAATATGCCGGTACCATCTCCTTAAAGGAATGGATGGCAAAGTAATCGTCAAATAACAAGTAAGAACAACCGGACGATACGTAAAATGAAAATTAGTTATTAAAAAATTTATTATCGTATTGCAAGATTAGCTCAAAATATGGAAATAAAAAAGAAGTTCCAAAAGAGGAACTTCTTTTACTTAATTTCGATATCCGCAGAATGAATATGATGTACTTTTCCCTCATGGTCCTCTAGAAGTAATACACCTTCTTCTGTAATCCCTTTTGCTAGCCCTGTAATCGACTGTCTCATCGTTCGGGCTGTAATTTCTTTCCCGATGCTCACAGCGTAACTTTCCCAAAGAATTTTAATAACAGAGAAACCATTTTGTAAATACTCTTCATATAATTTTTCTAGTTGTAAAAAGATTTGTTGCATAAGCTCTGCACGAACAATTGGCTTACCGGATTCAATTGCTAAAGAAGTAGCAATATGCTGAATTTCCTCATCAAAATGTTCTTGCTTTTGATTCGCATTAATACCAATCCCCATAATAACAGCATTAATTTTATCGGGATCCGCCTGCATTTCTGTTAATATACCTACAGCCTTTTTACCTTGAATTAAAATATCATTCGGCCATTTTATTCCTACGTTTACACCCGTACACTTTTCAATTGCTTGTGCAACGCTCACAGCCGCTAATAAAGTAAGTTGTGGTGCATGATGAACAGGGATTGATGGACGTAAAATAATACTCATCCAAATTCCTGTTCCTTTTGGTGAATACCATTTCCTGCTTAAACGACCTCTGCCCGACGTTTGTTCTTCTGCCACAACAATCGTTCCTTCTTCTGCGCCTTCATAAGCAAGTTTTGCTGCAATATGCTGCGTGGATTCAACAGTTTCTTCAAAATATACCGTTCTACCAATATGTTTCGTTTGTAACCCTAACTGAATTTCATTAGCAGTTACTTTGTCTGGCTTACCCGCAATGCGATAACCTAATCGACGCACAGCTTCAAGTTCATATCCCTCATTCCGAAGGTCCTCCATATGTTTCCACACAGCGGTTCTTGAACAACCAAGTTTATCACTAATCGTTTGGCCAGATACAAACGCGCCATCCGCTTCCGAAAAAACTTGCAATAACTGCTTTCTTATAGTAGATTGCATTCTTGCAGCCACTCCCTTATACACTCTTTCTCATTACCTACGTTTCCTTGTACGATTGCTTCCTCAATTTTTTGAATCATTTCAGCGACCCACGGACCGGGCTTTTTATTTGCCCAGTTTAATAAATCATTCCCAGTCACATTCATTTCTTGGCGACTCTTGATTGGCAATACTTCAAACAACGTTTGTACTCGTTTAACAGCTGTATGATCATAGCTTTCAATCATCGCTTCATATACTCTTTCGGCCATTTCAGCGATATGAAGTCCCGTTTTATAAAGAAGGACTGTATCCCAATCCTTCTCCTTTCTCGTACGAATTGTTAATAAAACTGCGACGATATCTTTTATTTTTTTATTCGAAAACTTCCATTGACGCAAAAAGACAGATGGATGCTCTTCTCCGATACAATATAAGAAAAATGCCCATGCCTCAATGTCCGTTTCAAAAGAATCCCAGTTATACTGCGTAGCTTTTAATAATCTCTCTTCTGACATTTGTAAATATGGCAGATGAGAAAATAGCTTCGTTTCTACTAATTCTTGCAAGCCCTTCACGCAATATGTACCAGTTAACAGTTTCTCAAATTCCACTGTAATTCGCTCAATTGCAATATGTTCCAGTAAATGTCCATATGTTTCAATTGCTTGTTTCGTTTTCATTTCTAAAGAAAAACCTAACGTACTTACGAAACGAATACCACGCATCATTCGCAGGGCGTCTTCTTGAAAACGATCCGCAGCATTGCCAACTGTCACAATTTCTCTCTTTTGAATCGCTTCCTGTCCAGCAAATAAATCAACCATTTCGCCTTCTTCTGTCATCGCAATTGCATTCATTGTGAAATCACGACGTTTTAAATCCTCTTCTAATGAACGAACAAATTGAACACTACTAGGTCTTCGAAAATCTTCATATTCGCTCTCTGTTCGAAAAGTGGTTACCTCATAAGGTTCACCATTTTCTACCACAATTACAGTTCCATGCTCAAGACCAACAGGAACATGTCTTGGAAATATAGCCATCACTTCTTCTGGTAAAGCAGATGTCGCAATATCAATATCTCCAATCGGCCTATCGATAATAAGATCTCGTACGCTTCCACCGACAAAGTAGGCCTCATGTCCTTGTTGCTTTAAAGTCTCAATAATAGAGCTAGCTTTTTTAAATCTTTTCATTTTTGTCATCCCTTAGTACATCATAGTAAATCGTTTCATATTGTGAGACGATTTTTTCAGAGCGGAACTGCTCGTAAACACTTGCTCTTGCTCGCTCTCCCATATTACGGTGAAGTTCTTCATCCTTTAATAGCTGAATGGCTTGATTTGCCACTCCTGTTGGATTGCCAACTTCACATAAATATCCTGTTTCGCCATGTTGAATGACTTCTGGAATACCTCCAACCCTTGTTCCGATACAAGGTACACCACACGCCATCGCTTCTAATAAAACAAGACCAAAACTCTCCTTCTCTGAAAGAAGCAACATTAAATCACTCATCGCAAGTAGCTCTGCAACATTATCTTGCTTCCCTAAGAATAAGACGCGATCTTCAATATGTAGATTTTTCACTATCTGTAAAATCGTGCAAAATTCTGGTCCATCTCCAACAAGAAGCAACTTCGCATCTACTTCTGTAACAATTTTAGCAAATGCCTGAACAACATCTTGCACACGTTTCACTTTACGGAAGTTTGAAATGTGAATTAGTATCTTTTCACTCTCACTTATACCGTATTCTTTCTTTAATTGAGACATATCACGCTTGAAATATACACGTTCGTCTATAAAGTTATATACCGTTTGAATGTTTTTATTTGGTTTTACAAGCTCATGCGTTTCGTTAATTAATGAATGCGAGACAGCCGTCACAACATCAGATTGCTCAATACCAAAACGAATTAAATTATTTAGCGAAGGGTCGGAACCTAACACAGTAATATCTGTTCCATGCAAGGTTGTAACAATTTTAATACGCTCTCCAATCATTTGTTTTGCTAAATAAGCACAAATTGCATGTGGTATTGCGTAATGCACATGTAAAATATCTAGGTTTTCTCTTTGTGCAACCTCTGCCATTTTACTCGCTAACGCTAAATCGTATGGTGGATATTGAAATACAGAGTATTGATTTACCGTCACTTCATGAAAATAAATGTTTGGATACACTTTATTTAACCGGAATGGTAAACCCGATGTAATAAAATGAATTTCATGCCCGCGTTCCGCTAATTGCTTTCCTAATTCTGTTCCAACAACTCCAGAACCACCTACAGAAGGATAACATGTAATACCTATTTTTAATTTCATTTACATCCCCCTATTAAATCAGCATGTAATAAAACCGGTTTCTTACTCATAAATCCCTCGGCATATAAGACTCCAACTTCTTTTCCAAACATTTTCTCTCGAGCGACCACAGTTTCAACATAACCTTCTGTTAACGGCGTTTTCACACCATCACTACCTGTTGAAAACTGACTTTCATATGCTTCTAATGCTTCCACTTTTATAGAAAGGTACTCACTTATATCTATACAAAAATTCGGTTTATGAAAACCATTAATCATATAATAATAAAAAGACTCCACACGATGTGGTGGAAGCTCTGGCATATATTTACGAATTCCCGCTGAAAAAATAGCTTCTTCCACAAGTTTTGCACAATTCGCATGATCTGGATGACGATCTTCATAATACGGCGCAAAAACTAGTTTTGGTTTATATGTACGAATCACCTTTACAATTTCACGTATATACTCTTCTTTCATATACAAACCACGGTCTGGCATCGCTAAATTCAGTCTCGTTTTTACTCCCATTATACGAGCTGCCGCCTTTGCTTCTTCTTTTCTCAATTCTATTGTTCCATTAGAAGAAAGATCAGCTTCTGTTAAATCACAAATACCTACTTCATACCCTTGCTTCGTATATTTAGCAATGGTACCAGCCATGCCGATTTCAACATCATCGGCATGAGCACCAAACGCTAATATATGTAATCCACTCATAATTGTTCCCCTCATTTTCTTAACTTGCGGTAATCTAAATCTCCTCGCTCTAATGCGTGCATTAACATTTCAGCACTTGCCATATTCGTTGCAAGTGGAATCGCATATACATCACATAGACGAAGCAATGCATTTACATCTGGTTCATGCGGCTGAGCCGTTAGTGGATCTCGGAAAAAAATCACCATATCCATATCATTTTTCGCAATCATGGCACCAATTTCTTGATCACCACCAAGAGGACCCGATTGATATCTTGTTACAACTAAACCAGTTGCCTCCATAATACGAAGTCCTGTCGTCCCTGTTGCAAACAATTCATGTTGCTCAAAAATTGGTTTATATGCATACGCAAACGAAACCATGTCATTTTTCTTTTTGTCATGTGCGATTAAGGCAATTTTCATCCGTTGTCTCCCCTTTAGTCGATAATGTTTTCTAATCCGTACACAAGATGATCTAAATTCATTACTGTATCAATTGATAGTTTTACACCTGACATAAAGGATGCACGATTGAATGAATCATGGCGAACCGTTAACATTTGTCCATCTCCACCAAACATTACTTCTTGGTGTGCAATAAGTCCTGGTAAACGTACACTATGAATGTGAATGCCGTCTACATTTGCACCACGAGCACCTTCTAGTTGCTCTACTTCATTTGGGTGACCTTGCTGCTTTGATTTACGGTTTTGACGAATTAATTCTACTGTTTTTACAGCTGTACCAGATGGTGCATCTAATTTTTGATCATGATGCAATTCAATTACTTCAACATCTTGGAAGTACTTCGCTGCCATTTGTGAGAATTTCATCATAAGAACTGCACCAATTGCAAAGTTCGGAGCGATAATTGTTCCTACTGCTTTTTCTTTCGCATTCTCTGTTAATTGCTTTAGTTCTTCTTCTGTAAATCCAGTTGTACCAATAACAGAACGAAGTCCACGCTCAACTGCTAGTGTAACGTGTTGTTTTCCAACTTCTGGCGTTGTTAAATCTAACAACACATCTGCTTCTACTTCCTCTAAACAAGTATGTAAATCTGCGTAAATTGGCGCTTGTAACGCTGGCATGCCCGGTAAATCAGAGATTTTCTCTCCACCATGCTTATAATCCACTGCTGCTACTAAATTAAAATGTTCCGTTCTTTCCATAAGAAGGACTGCTTCATGTCCCATACGTCCTCTTGGTCCAGCGATAATTACTTTAATTTCTTTCATTATTCTTTCTCTCCCTCATCAATACGTGTCCAGCGATCTTTATCGCGAGTATTAAATTTATTCATTACAATGTTATGTGCTGTTTCTAAATCAATATTTAAACTATTTGCCATACAAATCATAACAAATAATACATCTCCAAGCTCTTCTTCAATACTACGTTCTGTTTCAGTTGTTTTCTTCGGTTTCTCACCATAATAATGATTAACCTCTCTTGCAAGCTCCCCCATTTCTTCCGTTAAACGAGCCATCATTGCAAGTGGACTGAAATAACCTTCTTTAAACTGACCAATATATGCATCTACTTCTTTCTGCATATCCTTCATCGTTTTTGTTTCCATACAATTCACCTCTAATCCTTCCTCTTTCATGTTAGCCAATTCATCGCGATTTGACAAATATTATTCCCCGCAAAACACCTATTTGCGACCCTTTTTTGGATAGACTATAATAAAGTGAAACTTCTTTTGCATGCTTTTCGCAAAAGATTAGTTGAACCAATCGGGTTCCTATGGCTGGTTTGCCCTTCTTCAGAGCTTTATCTCCTACCAGCCGTTGGAACAGGGTAAAGTGAAACTTCTTTTGCATGCTTTTCGCAAAAGATTAGTTGAACCAATCGGATTTTTGTAGCCTTCACTATTTTCACTAGCAACTAGAAATTACTTATCATTATGTTTTACCGTTTCAGCGGAGCAATGCAATCTACATAATTAGGGGGATTTCTATATGACATCAAATTTGAGAATTCGAAATATCATTTTCATTTTAATCGGTTCCGCTATTTTTTCTTTCGGTATTGTGAATATCAATATTGAAAATCACCTTGCAGAAGGTGGATTTACCGGTATTACACTATTATTGTATTTTCTATTTAAGTTTGATCCTTCTTACTCAAACTTACTTTTAAATATCCCTATATTTTTTATTGGTTGGAAGTTACTTGGAAGAACGACATTTTTATATACACTAATCGGCACCTTTAGCGTATCTTTATTTCTATGGATTTTTCAGCGTTACGAAGTTCTCAACTTACATTTAAACTTACAAAATGATATGACACTCGCTGCTTTATTCGCCGGGGCATTTATTGGTATCGGTCTTGGGATCATATTTAAATATGGCGGGACTACTGGCGGTGTAGATATTATCGCGAGACTCGCTCATAAATATGTTGGCTGGAGTATGGGAAAAACGATGTTTATGTTTGATGCTATCGTCATTATCGTCTCTATTCTTACCTATTTATCATACCGCGAGGGCATGTATACGCTAGTTGCTGTTTTTATCGGGGCGAAAGTCATTGATTTTATGCAAGAAGGAGCCTATGCGGCGAAAGGAGCAACTATTATCTCAGATAAAAACGATGAAATTGCTGCCAAAATTTTATCTGATATGGAGCGCGGAGCAACCTTTTTAAAAGCTGTTGGATCATATACAAAAGTGGAACGGAACGTATTATATTGCGTTGTTGCTAAAAATGAAATCGTGAAATTAAAAAATATTATTACTTCTGTAGATCCTCATGCCTTTGTTGCTGTAAGTGACGTACATGATGTAGTTGGTGAAGGTTTTACATTGGATGAGAATAAAAATCCGTTACATACATAAATGCAACTAGAAAAGCTCTTTAGCTTTTCTAGTTTTTTATTACATATCGCTTAAGTTTCTCTAAATCCTCATAAATAAGCTCCAATAAGCTCCGATTATAAAAAATGGAAGCAGGATGAAAAGTCGGGAAAATATGATATTCTTTCTCTGACCATGTAAACGCTGCACTTTGCATATCCTTTAATTTTTGAATGGGCTGTTTTAATAATTGTCCGTGCACATCTGTTATTTTTGTATTTTTTCCTGTCAAACGTTGAAGGCCGATATTTCCAAGTGTGACGATAAGCTTCGGGTTTATTTTCTCTAATTCATAATCTAACAAAGGGGCATGGGCAAGTATTTCTCCTTGATTTGGCGTTCTATTATACTTTTTCTGTATGATTTCACCATTTCGTTCTTTTTTCCCTCGCCACTTATAAGGTCTGCTCCGAACAGCGCTCGTAATATATACTTCTTCCCTTGTAACGTGAATCCGTTCTAAAAAATCCATTAATTGTTTTCCCGCTCTCCCGCTAAACGGAATCCCATTATGAATTTCTGTTTCACCAGGCGCTTCTCCTAGCAACATAAATTTTGGATTTTCAGGACCTTGTCCACTTAAAAATCCTTCTAGCTGATAAGAAGCACTTTGTTCTTTCACTTGTTTTACTAAATGGCTCGGATATTTCATTTCCCCCACCACCTTTCCACATTACTTCTATTATTTCTATTTGTAATACATTATATAATTCAATCACAAAACAAAAAAGACTATCAAAATTGATAGTCTTTAGTCGTCGCTACGCTGCATACCAGTATACATTAATACGAGACGTAATAATTCAAATACTGCTACAGCTGCAGCCGCTACATATGTTAATGCTGCCGCATTTAATACTTTACGAGCTTGCCCATATTCATCTGTTGATACGATACCTAACGCTTCAATTTGCTGCATTGCACGCTTTGATGCATCAAACTCAACTGGTAATGTAACAAGTTGGAACACAACACCTGCTGCCATTAAGATGATACCTAATAACAATAAGTTAGACATAGATGCAAAGGCACCAATCATAATAAATATCCAAGAAATATTCGATCCAAAGTTTGCAACTGGCACTAATGAATGACGAATACGCATAAAGTTATAATCTTTTGCATCTTGAATTGCGTGTCCTACTTCATGTGCCGCTACTGCTGTTCCAGCAACTGAATGACCGTAATAGTTATCTGTTGATAATCGAACTGTTTTGGCAGTTGGATCATAATGGTCTGATAAATGACCTGGTGTTTCTTCAACAGCGACATTGTATAATCCATTTTCATCCAAAATTTTTCGAGCCACTTCTGCTCCTGTCATACCTGATGTTGAATAAACTTGTGAATACTTGCTATAGGCACTACGTACTTTTGACTGTGCATACAACGGTATGATCAAAATGATCGCGAAGTAAATTAAATAAAACATCATGAATCTCTGAACCTCCATTGAAGTTTTAATTATAGTACTTCTCATTCTATTTTCTTCTGCCACCATTGTCAATGAATAAACCTTACAATCCGTATCTTTATTTATTACATTATCTATTCTTAGAGTGTACATTACTTTTTCTTTTTTCTCTCTCGCCTTTATACTTTCTCCATCCAACATAAGTTAATGTGAATAAAATAAGACCTCCAGTAATTGTCATAAACCAAATAAGAGAGGGTGCAATTTCATCTTTTTTTACTGTGTGAAATATTTTTTGCAAATCCCCTTTAATGATTCCTAATTGCATTTGCCCACCTTTCGTTTTTAACATAACGTTACGAAATTCATCCAAATAGGATAGATGGACATTTACACGCTGCACTTCGTTTTCTGGCAAGGCGATCATTAAGCTTGGATAAATAATATTAAATTCATGTAAAAATGTGTTTAACGTTTGTTGAAACTGTCCCGTATCTTCTTTTTCCATCGCTTTTTCCATTTGAGAAAAGGCATCCATTACTTTTCTTTCTCTTTCCATCCAAAGTGGTTGATACTTTGATACTTGTGCATCAACCGCGAACTGTAGGGCTAACACATTATCAATTTTAACTTGTTTACTTACATCTTCTTCCACGAGTGATTGTTTCGCCTTGTCATAAGCTAAAGAAATAACTCTAACTTGATCTGACGTTACTTCTTGCTTCTTTTCATTCCCCTTTATTACAAACTGTTCCGAGAAATGTTGTAAGACTTGTACTGCTTTTTCATCTTCATTACGCTTCACTAATTGTAATGAGTCGTCTAACAACCCTGTTAGTTCACTCCACTCTTCAGCATATATACGTAACGGAAACATTATAATTAGAAATGCTATCAATCCAATTAATGTTCTCTTCATCACGGTCCCCCCTATAACTACTAGTACAAAATATGTTAATTTGGACAAGAATAGAACAGAACTGAACCGAAAAATATATTATCGTTTTACAAATAAAAAAATTCTCTTTAAGCAGAGAATTTTTCCTTTGAAATCCTTTTCTTTTTTACGAAATATCTATACAAGCTATAACAAAGTATGCTACCACCTAAAATAAACAATAAAATAACACACGCAGCATGCATAAAGAATTCTTCTGGTAGCATTAATATAATCGGATCCGTTTCAATATCAAACATCCAATAATCATTACTGAACAAAAGCTTATGGAATAATACAAAACTCTTTTCAAAATTAATAGCAATCGGTAACATGAGCGCTATCGGAAAAATAATTGTTAAAATCGATCCGTGTAGTAAAAACTTTTCATTTTTCTTTTTTAATAAATAAATGCCGCCTACCATTGCAATCATAATTGTCGCATACATCACATATTGAATCTTTACTAAAATATTTTTAACATCTACAAAATGAATACGGCCATTTGTAGACATATCTAATGTTGGCAACTGTAATGCTCCATCATAAAACGGCGATAAATATGTGATAAGCACATCATAATTTCTTTTAATATCATCCTTTGTCATATCCGCTAAATCTGGAATATTTAAAAAATCAATTTCAAAATAATATAGCCATTTTCCGTATACAACCGCCGTTGTTGCGAGTGCAAATATAGAAAATGCTATGCTGTATGAAACAGCTATCGTAATCAATCGATCCCATATTTTTGTACCACTCTTATTTTTCTTCATTTTCTCCCCCTACATGTTCTAACTATCATAAAGAAAACTGTTTTCGGTTCTCACGCAAGCAAGAATAATATGTAATACATAGTGTAGCGATGCTTAGCCAGAACGTAAAATAACCAATTTCTTCTACAAACAAATGCATAATTCCATATCTCGGCATTTGCCAAAATAAATAATCAATTGCATCATTATGTATTGTCCATATAGCTGCTACCGCAAAATGCCATTTTTTTATACGGTAAAACGGTGCATATAACAATCCTTGTACTGCCATCGCAAAATGCGAAAGCATTAACATATACCCGATAAAACCAATAGGACCTTTTACATAGATCATAATTGCATTTACAACAACAGCCCATATCCCATATTTTATTAAAGTAACAATCGCTAACGCCTCTATTAATCCCCAATTTCTCTTTATTAAAAAAGCAATTAAAACAAAGACAAAAAAGAGACTCGCCATCGGGCTATCGGGTACAAACGGCCAAAATATAGGGGAAGTTTCTTTTAATTGGTTTCCATACCATATAAATCCGTATATTGTACCTAATATGTTAACAACTAATAAAAATAATAATACGGAGCGTTGTCTTAACATTGCATACAAGTAAACCAAGCTGTATGTCCAACACCTTTCAAACAAAGTCATTCTTTCCTCAAACTCTACTCTATTATATAGTAAATTTTCTTTCATCAAAATAAAAAGCTGACTACAAATTTTGTAGTCAGCTTTTTATTATTTTTTATTATACTTTGCAACGAATTCCGAAAGCTTCTTCAGTTCCTCATCTGTACCTTTAAATACACCTTTAGGCATCGAACCTTTTCCTTCTTTCGCAATTTTAGCAATTTCTTCTGGCTTTAAAGTTAAGTTTTGCAGTGCTGGTGCTGCTGCCCCGCCCTGTAAATTGTCACCGTGACATGTTAAACAAGTATTTTTTTGCATTAATTTATAGCCGTCATCATTTTTATCAACTGGTGCTGTTTTTACAATTGCTCCTTGTTTTTTTGCAGCTTCCCAGTCGTGGTGTGCTACAGATTCCCAAGTTAAAAAGATAATCGACGCAATTGCTAAAAGCATAAATCCAGTTGCTACAGGACGCTTCAGCGGACGTCTTTCTGGACCTCGATCAAGAAATGGAGCTAACAGTAATGCGCCAAACGCAATCCCTGGCATAATAAACGCTCCAATTACAGTAAATGAGCCAGAAGCATAAGAATACTTTAATAACTGATACAAGAATAAGAAATACCAATCTGGAAGTGGTATATATCCAGCATCAGTTGGATCCGCCATTCTCTCAAGTGGTGACGGATGCGCCACTGTTAAACATAAATAACCGATTAAAAAAACTGCACCAACCATCCATTCTTTTAACAAGAAATTCGGCCAAAATGCTTCTGTTTTCCCTGGGTATTCAGAATAGTCTTTTGGAATATTTGGTTTCCGAGCTACTGGTACCCGAGAATCTCCTACAAACTTCATCCCTTTGCCGCGATGCATAATCTCCCTCCTTTAGTTCTTTCCCCTTTAATTTAGCAATCTCTTATAGCGGACCGGAAATACCTTGTTTGCGAATCATGATGAAGTGGAAGGCCATTAAACCTAGAAGTGCTGCTGGTAAGAAGAAGACGTGAATAGCAAAGAAGCGAGTTAATGTTTGAGCGCCAACAATTTCGGAATGACCAGCGAGTAATGTTTTAATATAAGGACCAATGAGCGGCGTTTGCTCTGCAATTTGAATCCCTACTTTCGTAGCAAATAACGCTTTCATATCCCACGGTAATAAATATCCGGTAAAACCAAGACCTAACATAACAAAGAAAATAAGAACACCAACAATCCAGTTTAACTCACGAGGCTTTTTATATGCACCTTGGAAGAAAACTCTGAGTGTATGTAAAAACATCATTACAATGACGAGACTAGCACCCCAGTGGTGCATACCACGAACAATTTGTCCGTACGCAACCTCATTTTGTAAATAATAAACCGATTCCCAAGCATTTTTAATATCAGGCACATAATACATCGTCAAAAACATTCCAGATAAAATTTGAATGACAGTAACGAAAAAGGTAAGTCCTCCAAAGCAATAAACGAATGCAGAGAAGTGATGTGCCGGGTTTACATGTTCAGGTACTTCATGATCAGCGATATCACGCCATATTGGTGTAATATCTAACCTTTCATCTACCCAATCATAAATTTTATTTAGCATCTACTTCGCACCCCCTCTTGGCTTCGCTTTTCCTAAATACAGCGTTCCATCTTTCACTTTAGATTCGTATACATCCAGTGGAGCAAGGGGCGGCGTGCCTTTAATGTTCATCCCGTCCTTTGTATAACGGCCCCCGTGACATGGACAAAAGAATTGATTCGGATGTGCTTTGTCCGAATTCCAGTTCACTGTACATCCTAAATGTTTACATACTGGAGAGAACGCAACAATGTCTCCGCTTTCATCTTTATGAACCCAAGCTGATTTTGGCTCTTCGGACTTGTACCAACCATCAACCTGCTTCACCTTAAAGTCGAAACGTTTCGGCTCTGTTGTAATATCCTTTACTTGTGCAACAGCAACCATATCCGTTCCCGCTTCTTTTCTTAACACCGGATCAAGCGCAAATCGCGTCATCGGCATTAAAATACCCGCTGCCATAAAGCCTCCTACCCCTGTAAGGGTGTAATTTAAAAACTGTCTTCTTGACACACGATGTTCTTTCTCGCTCACGAAAATTTCCCCCCTCTATCAGAAATTGTCCCCTCGTGATAAATTATATAAAAAATAAAAACTAGGACACTATCATGATATAATACGCTCATGCACAGGTCAATATCATACTACTCATAATAATAAGAACTTTCTGTTTATTATTACTTTCCCCATTTTTCTTCTAACATCACCATTATATTTTTTATATGTGCATGAATAACTTCTCTTTTCGCTTGATCACTAAATTGTTCTAACGCTAATGAAGGAAACCAAAATAAATCTCCCTGTAATTCTTGCATATCTTCTTTCCACGAAAAATCACTTGTAACATAAGCAATATGCTTAAAACCTTGCTTTTGTAAATGATTTGTCCATTCTTGCAAACGACCTTTTTCATTTTTTTGACTTTCTACTAAATACGTAAATGCAGGTAGTAAAAGCACTCTTCCTTTATATTCTCTTTCTAGTTCCATACTCAACAATTCGATAAATTCACCTTGTTCTACTACCATTTTCATTTCTTTCGCTGCCGAAATTGATAAAAGTGGTATAACACCTGTATCTACATACTCTCTTGCTTGCTCAAACTGTTCTACATCTTTTACAACCCATTTCAAATTTCTTCCCTCCCCTATAAATAACAGAACTTTCACTTTATATATATTAAACCATACTAAAAGAGGTAAAAAAAGAAAAACTACCTATATTAAGGTAGTTTTTCTTAAAAAGTCTGAAATTTGTAAAACTTTATGAATCCAAATGAATTCTATAACATCTTTAACTCCGCCGTTAACCTATGAAACGCTTCCTTATCTTGCTTATCCAGCGCTTCATCAATTTGTTTCAAAAGACGTTCTCTTCTAAAAGAAAATACACTTTCTTCTAAAAATCTTTCTGCAAGTAAACGATCTTTTTCATTTACTTCAATATGCTTTGGTAAATACGGGTTTTCTTCTAATACAGCTACATAATTTGCATTTTGAAACGATGATTTAAAATTGAGTTGAATATAAATATCCTCATCTCGATTTAAACGAATATCATGAAACGATTTTTCAGCATCTGTTGTCATAACATTTTGTTTAAAAAAGTGAAATGGTGTGTCTTTCACACAATTCGCGGACATCACTAAACCACGCGGACAATACTTTGCATGCTCTACGAAGTGGACTTTATGCATCAATTGGTCGTGACTCATTAAATAATTCAAAATCCATACACATTCACGCTGTTTCAGTTGGTAATTATTCAAAAACCATTTTACAAAATCCTTCTTCTCGTTTACAGAAACAGGGGTATTCATAGCAATTAAGTCCCTCCTCTGTCTTTCTCTTTTCTTTTTAGATTCAAGAAGCGGCATTCAGTTTCCTTCCAACTTATGAAAAATCCTCTAAATTATATAACAATTCTTCAATATGAATTTGTGTCGGGTCTAGTTGTATTAACTGAGTAAATACTTCTTTCGCCTCTTTTCGCATTCCTTCTTCCAATAAGAAATAACCGTACTCTTCCAAGAAGTCTGGATGATTCTTAAAAGAAGTATATGCACTTTCATAGTGTTTTAATGCATCCGAATACATTTCTAATTGTTTTTTTGCAAACGCAAGATCCCAAAGTAATTGTGTATCTGGTTCTCCGCTATCAATCGCACGCTCTACAACTGCAATTAGCTCTTCATACTTTTCTTGTTCTTTTAAGATATACGCATATTTTAATGTTGCACCTAAATGTCCTGGATCTAACTCAAGCGCTTTTTGAAGCACTTCTTCTGCTTCCGCTATTTTTCCTAATTTCGCCGCAATGTTCGCTAATTCTACATAAAATGGTACAGAAAGCTCATCTACTTTAATTCCTTCATGAAGTGTTTCATAGCTTTCTTGAAGCATTCCTTCTTTTTCATAACTTTTCGCTAAATACATATACAACGATGCATACTCAGGATCTAATTCTTTTAGTTCTTGCCAAGCACCAATTGCTCTTTGGTATTCTTCACCTTGGTATAATGTGAAGGCATATCCAAATAATGAGTGGATATCTTTTTGTTCCTCTAAACCTGCTTCGTAGTAAGAAATCGCTTCTTCCCAATTTCCAATCGCACTTAACGTTTCTGCGAGGCGAAGTGCAATGACAACACCTCCCATTACTTTATGTTCCGCTAATAGCGACTCATAATGAGTGATTGCCTTTTGTTCTTCACCTTTACTACTATATAACTCTGCTAATCCAAACGTAATAACAGGTTCTTCAGGCATCATTTCTTTCGCCTTTAATAGTTTTTGTTCTGCTACATCATCAAAACCTTGCATTTGGAATAAATCCGCAACAAGTAATAACGATTGAACATATAAATCATCATTTTCTGGAATGTCATGAAGCACTTCAATCGCTTCATCTTCTTTGTCTAGATCAATATATAATTCTGCTAAAAATACAGTGAATTCACTTTCTTCCGGGTACAATAAACGCAAGTCTTCTGTAATAGCTAACGCTTCATCCGTAAATCCCAGTGTATGATAGTAACGAGCAATATCATATTTCTCTTCATCATTCGCAATTTTTAATTGTTCTTTTAATAATTGTAATCCTTTTTCCGCTTCACCATTTTCAATATATGAAACAGCCTGTTCAAACTTTTGCATAAACGTCTCCTTTAATTCTAAAAAATATTCTTTTCTGTTCATTTCCCCCGCTATTTACGGGCAGTAAGACCCCCACCTCAAAATTCAGCGAAGACAAAGAAGTTTGAGGGGGGCGAGCTGCCCGTTAAATCCCGATTGGTGCGGGCTAATAATCAGTGGGGATAAACATCCCCCCACTGATTAAAGTTTCACTTTATCATAAGCAACTAGATGTAAGAACGCAACCTTTTGAATGAGCATAATTCTTCTTGTACTTTCACTGATAACGATTCGAATATGACACCGATACCGCATTACTACTTTCTATTGTACCGTTTTCTTTCATTACCGTGCAAATAACTTCCCTTATTAATTATTGACCCGCACGGATTGAGCTTTACATGCCTTCTTCACCAATCTTTATTTACATAAAAAAGACTCCTATAATAGGAGCCTTCACACACTCTTAAGAATATGTTTCTTCTTTCTTTACTTGCTCTTTTACAAGCTCTTTCAATAATTCTATAATTTCATCATTTTCTTCTTTCAAACCAACAGTAATACGAATACCATCATGTATACCAAATGCAGCACCAGAACGAACAATATATCCTTTCTTCATTAATCGTTCGAAAGCCTCATTACCAGTAATGCCCAGTTTTAAGAAAATGAAATTTGTTTGAGACGGATAATAGAATACGTTATATTCCTTACAAAATGCGTAATATTGATGTAACCCTTCTTCATTCTTTTTCACACATTCTTGTAAAAATGCTTGATCTTCTAATGCAGCAAGTGCTACAGATTGGGCTACAGTCGATGTATTGAATGGTAACCTTGCTACTTCTAGCTGACCGATTAACTTCGCATTACCAACCGCATATCCGATTCGGAAAGCAGCCAAACCATATGCTTTTGAAAACGTGCGTAAAACCATAAGATTTTCATACTTTTCAAGAAGTGGTAATGTTTGCGGATAGTCTTCTGTCCCCGCATATTCATAATATGCTTCGTCCATAATAACGAGCGCTGACTTAGGAACTGATTCTAAAAATGAAAGTAATCTTTGTTTCTCTACATATGTACCTGTCGGATTATTCGGGTTACAAATCCATACAATCTTCGTTTTGTCATCCACTTGCTGTAACATCGCATCTAAATCGTGAATGCCATCTTTAAGTGGTACTTCACGAACTTCTGCTCCTTCAATAACAGCATGGTGATGGTATTGAGAAAACGTTGGATTCGCCATTACAACATTTGTTCCTTCATGTAGTAATGCACGACTAATCATTTGAATGACTTCATCTAATCCACTACCAAATAACAGTTGTTCCGCTTTAACCCCTAAATGTTTTGCTACTTTTGTCCGAAGTTCAAAGGCATATCCATCTGGATAAAGAGCGTATTGACTCGCTAAAGAAGTTAATGCTTCTGTTACACGGGTAGAGCAACCGAATGGATTTTCGTTCGATGCTAATTTCACAATTTTTGATAATCCATATTCCCTTTTTACTTCTTCAATATTTTTCCCAGGTACATATGCTCTCAAAGTTAACAATTGCTCTTTCACTCTCATTTTTCTTCCCCCAGTCATTTTATTCAACTCGATTACAATACGGTAATCGGTTATCATAACCGTCACTATTACGAGAATACCGCTAAACAAGCACTTCGCACTTCTTAAACCATATCCTTTTGAAATGCCTCTAACGCAATATGAACAGTCTCATCTGGAATAGATACGACATTCACTACCCCATATTCCTGCATTAGCACCATATGAATTGTCCCAGCATTCGCTTTCTTATCTTGTTTCATCAATTGAACGAGACGCACTACATTCAAATCACTTGGCATTTTTGGATAGCCGTACTTTAAGAACCACTGCTTCATCTCTTCATAAGAAAGATCAACCTTGTACACTTGCTCACTTAAGAATATAGCAAATAACATTCCAACCGCTACTCCGTCACCGTGAGTAATATTTCCATACCCTAGTTCTTTTTCAAGAGCATGGCCTAACGTATGTCCAAAGTTCAAATGGGCACGTACACCTTTTTCTGTTTCATCTTGCGATACAATATTTGCCTTTACAGGAATCGCCTTCGTTAATATATGAATTAACTTCTCATCACGAAGATCCGTTAATGTTTGCACTTCTTCTTTTAACCAATGATACAGCTCTACATCACCAATAAGAGCATGTTTTATCACTTCTGCATAACCTGAACGCCACTCTTTTTCAGGAAGAGACTGTAAAAATGGCGTATGATATACAACTGCTTCTGGTTGATGGAATGCACCTATCATATTTTTACCTAACGGATGATTGATCGCTACTTTCCCGCCTACTGCGCTATCATGAGCTAATAAAGTCGTCGGAACTTGAACAAAGCGAATTCCACGCATAAACGACGCAGCAACAAAACCAGCTAAATCCCCAATCATCCCGCCTCCAAGTGCAATAATTAAAGAATTTCTATCTAATTTATTTTCAAGAGCTGACGTATGAGCCGCATAGAAATTTTCAAAAGACTTCTCTTTTTCGCCACTCGGTACAACGAATGAAAATACTTTTTGCTCTATTTGCAATGCATCTACAACTGTCTGTAAATGTAAAGATGCAACAGCCTCATCTGAAATGATCATGATGTTTGATACAAATGGCCGCATGTTTTGAACGATTGTTGTCAAATGTGACAACGATTCTTTTCCTACATGTACATCATATTCTTTTGATTTTGTTTGAATATGTATGTTTCCCATTAAAATCCCCTCGCATATTCATTATGTTTCTCAATATTTTCACGAATAAGGTCCATACGATCTAATCCGAATTGTTCTATTAAAGCTGTCGCTAATTCCCAAGCCACAACCGCTTCTGCAACGACACTAGCTGCTGGCACTGCACAACTATCTGAACGTTCAATGCTCGCTGTAAAAGGCTCTTTCGTATCAATATCTACACTTTGAAGAGGTTTATATAGTGTAGGTATCGGTTTCATCACACCGCGCACAACAATTGGCATGCCAGTCGTCATACCGCCTTCTAATCCACCTGCATTATTTGTTCTTCGTGTATATCCATGCTCCTCATTCCACAGAATTTCATCATGAACTTCACTTCCCGGTCTATGTGCTGCTTCAAAACCAATTCCAATCTCGACACCTTTAAAGGCATTAATGCTCATAATTGCGGATGCTAATTTTGCATCCAGTTTTCGATCATAATGCACAAAGCTACCGACCCCAATTGGCATTCCTTCCACAATCACTTCAACGATTCCACCGATTGAATCACCATTTGCTTTCGCATCATCAATTGCTTTCATCATTTGGCTACCAGCTTCTTCATCTAAGCAACGTACAGGTGATGCTTCTGTAATACTTTTTAATTCTTCAATTGAACGATACGTAATTTCCTTAGCCTCAACACCGCCAATTTCAATTACATGGCCCGCCACTGTAATACCAAGTTCTGCTAACACTTTTTTAGCGACCGCACCAGCAGCAACACGTACTGTCGTTTCGCGTGCTGAAGAACGTTCCAGTACATTTCTCATATCTCTATGTCCATATTTAATCGCACCATTTAAATCAGCATGTCCAGGTCTTGGTTTTGTTACTTTCCTTTTCATTTCTTTTTCTTCTTGTTCCGTCAAAGGCTCTGCGCCCATAATTTTTGTCCAATGTGCAAAATCACGATTTTCAACAACAAGTGCAATTGGAGAACCTAATGTCTCTCCATGTCTAACACCACTTGCAATTTGCACTTGATCTGTTTCAATTTGCATGCGCCTACCACGCCCATACCCCTTTTGCCTTCTAGCTAACTCTTCATTTATATCATCCGCTACTAAAGGCAGTCCTGCCGGAACACCTTCTATAATCGTTGTAAGTTGTGGACCATGAGATTCACCCGCTGTAATATATCGCATACGTTATTCCTCTTTTCTTATATGTATTTATCCCGCTATATTAAGCAATGATATTATCTTTCATTACTCTAAAAGTATAAAAGAAATTAAATAATACATCAGCCATTCGCTTATTCTCCGATAGGCCTTTTACTTTACATATCAATATATCATAACAGCTCTAACTTCGTAACTAATTGCAATAAAAAAAGTGCAAGAAGAATACCCCTATTCTCCTTGCACTTTCTACTATTATCACAGTTATTAAAGCGTTTACAAATTATTTCAAAATAATTAGTAAATCCATTCATTCATTAATTTTGAGTAGTCAACTAATTCTTCTTCCTTAAAGAAAATAGCAATCTCGCGCTCTGCACTTTCTAACGAATCAGAACCATGGATAATGTTTTTCGCAACAGTTACACCGAAATCTCCACGAATTGTTCCAGGAGCTGCTTCATGTGGTCTTGTTTTACCCATCATGTTACGAGCTGTATCTACTACACCTTCACCTTGCCATACCATTGCAAATACAGGGCCAGATGTAATAAAGTCTACTAATTCACCAAAGAAAGGTTTCTCTGTGTGCTCAGCATAGTGTTGTCCAGCAATTTCCGGAGTGACTTGCATTAATTTTGCACCAACTAATTGAAAGCCCTTTTTCTCAAAACGAGCTACGATTTCCCCAATGAATGCACGTTGTACACCGTCTGGTTTTACCATTAGAAATGTTTTTTCCATAAAAAATCTCTCCACTTCTGAATTATGTATGTAATTGTATATCCCCACACACATATTAACACCCTTATCACAATTGTGCAATAGTTTTGAAATAGAGAGATTATTTTATTTTTTAGAAAAAACACTAAAATTTTCGTTTCCCAATATACTTTGCTACATTTTGTAATGCATACTTTGCTTGTCCACGTGGGAGTGGTTTTATGATTTCTAATGCTTTATGTAAATAACGTTCACTAAACGCAAATGCCTTATCAATAGCTGCACTATTTTTCACAGCCTCAATAATTTCTTTCATTTCATCCGCTGTTGTATTTTCGTGTACAGATGTGATTTTCTTACGAAGCACTGGATCTTCCATAGCGTATAAGGCAGGAAGCGTAATATTCCCTTGTAGTAAATCTCCGCCAGCAGGTTTTCCAAGTTTCTCTTCCGTTGAAACAAAATCTAAAATATCATCAATAATTTGATACGACATCCCTACGAAATAGCCATACCAAAATAGTCGATTCACCGTATCACGATTAGCCCCAGCAGCAATCGCCCCTAGTTGGCAACTTGCAGCAATTAATAATGCTGTTTTTCGCTTTATTCTTCTTAAATATGTTCGTAAATTTTGGTCATAATTGTATTTATCTTTAATTTGTTCAATTTCACCTTTACAGACTTCTAAAATGGTATGCGATAGCGCCTGATGCGCCTCTGGAATTTCGATATTCGTTATACATTCAAGAGACTTCGCGAATAGATAGTCCCCTGTATACATCGCAATACGGTCCCCCCATTTCGCATTCACAGTCGCACTACCACGTCGTAAAAAAGCAGCATCAATAACATCATCGTGAACAAGAGAAGCCATATGAATAAGTTCTAACGCAACAGCTACATGCTTAATTGCATCTAACTTATAATCTCCAAATTTCCCCGCAAGCAACACAAATACAGGACGAATTCGCTTCCCACCTGCTTCAATAAGTTGTAATGCCGCCTCTTCTACCAATGGTTGTTCAGAAGCAACTGTCTTTTTTAATTCTTTTTCTATCACATTAATATCCGATCGTAAAAAAGAGTACATAAGTTGTAACTTCATATTGTTCACCTTAACCTAAAACTTCTTTTTTCTATTTTGATTCTGGTTTCATACCTAAATGCATCGCTGCTACCCCAAAAGTAAACGGCTTCACTTGTATACGTTCAAGTCCAGCTTTTTCAAACATATTAGCCAATTCTTTCATACCTGGGAATGTACTAGCAGATTCTTGCAGCCATGAATATTCTTTATAACTTTTCGCAAATAACTTTCCAAATAACGGCATGATATATTTAAAGTATAAAATATACCCTTGTCGAAAACCAATCATTGTTGGTTGAGATGTTTCTAAACAAATTACTTTTCCACCTGGTTTTACTACGCGCGTCATTTCTTTTAATACGTGCAGATAATCCGGTACGTTACGTAAACCAAATCCAATCGTTACATAATCAAATGTGTTATCTTCAAATGGAAGTTCCATTGCATTCCCGTGTAGAAGTTCTACTTGTTTTAATTGTAACGCCTCTACCTTTTGCTTACCGACAGATAACATATTTTCACTGAAGTCTAAACCAACAACCTTGCCCTGTTCACCTACCGCTCCAGCTAGCGCAATTGTCCAGTCCGCTGTCCCGCAGCATACATCAAGAGCCTTGTTACCTGGTTTTACATCCATAATGCGCATCGTCTCTTTACGCCACGCTTTATGTCTTTGAAAACTAATTACAGAATTCATCACATCGTATTTATCAGAGATTTTCTCAAATACATCATGTACTCTTTCTTCTTTTGATTGTTGCATGCTCGTACCTTCTTCCAATGTAAAATTGCTTATGTCTTCGATTTATCTCTTAACACAGAGTTTATGTCGCTTATGTCTGTGTGGTTTTCTAAAAATTGATTTTCTTTCTTTCTCAATTCCATCATCCATCCATTAATAACTGGTTCTGCATCCGCTTTATCCCTCAAAATCGATTGAACTGCTTGAAAAACAGGTGAATGTTGTTTATTAGCATACAGTTCACATTCTTTTTGGAGACGATTTTCCCCTAATACATACGTTATAAATGGCTTCCAATGCGATAAATGAAAATGATCACATGTTTTTTGCAAGAGTGCAGACTCAATCGTTACTACACTTTCCATTATGTCATCCATCGTTTTATGCGCTTTTTGATATAACATTATTTTGTGTTCATTAATTTCTTTAATTCCTTCAGCAAGCGCACGAATTAAAACAATATCACGATTCATAGACAATAAGTAATAATATAACCCGCTATAGTAATCGCCTGCAAGTACTGTTAACTGGCGACGTTTATGCGATTCATTTGCTTCTGCCCCTGCTTTATTTGATACTCTTTCATGTGTATCAAGTGCAATTTGCACAAGCATAATCGTTACTACATAATGCTCAATTTGTTCTATATGTAAATTTGCACCTTTTAAAGCACCATATAACAATGCTATTTTTTCTTCATCAATAAATGGTTCTTCAATATAGTTTATAAAATAAGGATGGCGTAATTTCTCCATCAATTTCTCTCTTATACCCGCATACCCTCCGTAGATGTCACACACAAAAATCACCCTTGTTTTCTAATTCATAAAACTTATTATAACACATACATACTATTTTCTATAACCAAAACTTGGCTACTCTTTCCAAACTTCCATCGAACTAAATAACATCTTCCATTCTTTTTAGTAGTCTTTCTATTCTCACTCTGCCTTGCTAAAACTATATCATTTATTTACATAAAAAAAAAAGAAAAGCAGTTTCCCACTTTTCTTTACTTCGTTTTAATAAAAGATAAAATTTCACTACGTGCTGCAGCATCATTTTCTAGCACACCACGCACTGCTGTTGTTACTGTTTTCGCACCTGGCTTTTTCACACCGCGCATCGTCATACACATATGTTCTGCTTCTACTACTACCATTACACCATGCGGCTCTAGTACTTCCATAATAGAGTTCGCTACTGTTGATGTAATACGTTCTTGCAGTTGTGGACGACGTGCAATTGTATCTACAGTACGAGCTAATTTACTTAACCCTGTCACTTTTCCGCCTTGCGGAATATATGCAACGTGAGCAACTCCATAGAATGGAACTAAATGATGCTCACACATCGAATAAAACGGTATATCTTTTACTAGTACAAGCTCCTCGTGATCTTCTCCGAACACTTTATGCAAATGTTCTTTCGGATCTTCATGCATACCCGAGAACACTTCTGCGTACATTTTTGCAACACGCTTTGGTGTATCAAGTACTCCCTCACGATTTGGGTCATCTCCGATTGCCTCTAAAATAAGGCGTACTGCATGTTCAATTTGTTCTAAATTAACTTTTGCCATCCGCTAGCCCTCCCGAAAACCTAAAAGTGATACGAACACATTCTAGCATATTTATGTTTTTAAAAGCAAAAAGAAGAGTTCCCCAAAAGGAAACTCTTCTTCCCTGTTAATATGTAAGGATTATTTAACCGCATCTTTTAACGCTTTACCAGGTTTGAATGCAGGTACTTTACTTGCAGCGATTTCAATCTCCTCACCTGTTTGTGGGTTACGACCTTTACGAGCCGCACGCTCACGAACTTCGAAGTTACCGAATCCGATCAGTTGTACTTTATCACCTTGTTTTAAAGCTTCTAAGATAGAATCAAAAACAGCGTCTACTGCTTTTGTTGCGTCCTTTTTAGAAAGGGAACTTGCTTCTGCAACAGCATTGATTAAATCTGTCTTGTTCATGCCATTCACCTCCTCCCAAAGATAAGACTGTATAATGATCATAAAATGAGTCTTACTTTCATTTGTAGGCAATTTTTGCAAATTCTATACTACAAAGATGTAGATAAATCATTATCAACGCCTATATTATACGATTCTCCTTTATAATTCAATATTTTTAAGGAAATTGTTACTCTTAAAATGTGAAAATCTGATGAAACTTGACAATTTACAACAATATATTAGATAATGACTGTTTATTTTTCTATTTCATAAGCAAAAATCAAAAAAATCCCTCTACGATGAGAGGGATTTTTTTCTTATAATATAATCGCAATTAATCCGCCAGATCCTTCATTAATAATTCTTTCTAGTGTTTCTTTTAATTTATATCTCGCATTTTCTGGCATTAAAGATAGTTTCGCTTGAATGCCTTCTCGCACAATAGAGCTAAGCGAACGTCCGAATATATCAGAATTCCAAATTGATAATGGGTCATCTTCAAAATCTTGCATTAAATAACGAACTAGTTCTTCACTTTGCTTTTCAGTACCAATGATTGGCTCAAACGTTGACTCCACATCTACTTTAATCATATGAATAGATGGAGCTACAGCTTTTAATTTCACACCAAACCTTGAACCGTGACGAATAATTTCTGGCTCATCTAAGCTCATGTCAGCTAACGCAGGCGCCGCTACACCATATCCTGTTTGCTTTACCATACGTAGGGCATCCGCCACTTGATCATATTCTATTTTCGCATGAGATAAATCGAGCATAAGCTTCAATAAATGATCTTTCCCTCGAATTTCTACTCCTACTACTTCTTTTAAAATCTGATCGTACAATTCATCTGGTGCATATAAATCAATCTCTGCTACGCCTTGCCCCATGTCAATGCCAGCTAGGCTCGCTCGATCAATAAATTCATACTGACTAAACTGCCAAACGACGCGGTCCACATCACGAAGACGTTTTATATCCTTCACAGTCTCTTGAACAGCTTCTTGATAACTTCGGCGTAACCAATGCCCTTCATTTAACACCATTACCCAGCTCGGAAGGTTAACATTCACTTCTAAAACCGGGAACTCAAATAACGCCTCTCGCAGCACATTGTACACATCTGTTTCCCTTAAACTTTCTACACTCATCGCAATGACTGGGATATCATATTCTTCAGATAAACTTTGGCGCAATTGCTCTGTATCTGGATGATACGGCTGTACAGTGTTGATGATCATAATGAAAGGTTTTCCGACTTCTTTTAACTCATTTACTACGCGTTCTTCTGCCTCTATATAATCTCTTCTTGGAATTTCACCAATCGTTCCATCTGTTGTAATGACAACACCAATTGTTGAATGTTCTTGAATTACTTTACGTGTTCCGATTTCTGCAGCTTCATGGAATGGAATAGGCTCTTCATACCAAGGAGTATTAATCATGCGCGGGCCATTCTCATCTTCATAACCTTTTGCTCCTGGAACCGTATATCCGACGCAATCTACCAATCGAATATTCACTTCAAGGCCTTCATCTACTTCGATAGAAACCGCTTGGTTTGGAACAAACTTCGGTTCCGTCGTCATGATTGTACGACCAGCAGCACTTTGAGGCAGTTCATCCTGCGCCCTTTGACGGTCAGACTCATTCTCAATATTAGGAATAACTACAAGTTCCATAAATTTTTTAATGAATGTTGATTTCCCTGTTCGAACAGCTCCTACAACTCCAAAATAAATATCACCGCCTGTGCGTTCCGCAATATCTTTAAAAATATCTACCTTTTCCAAGTGATTCCCTCCCTCAATATTTTTGGGAATAATTCCACATTTATAGTCAACTAATACCTTCTCTAACGTTGCCTATAATATCTGATATAATATAATGGTATTCTAGAAGTTCGGACAATATATCATATAATTTTGTCCAATTTCATATGACTATTAAAAAATATCTTTTGTTTGCATCGTAAGTTGTGTAACATAAAAAACCTTTCTTCTAGAACTTATTCACTAAAAGAAAGGTTCATGACTTATGATTTTAAAAAAATTGGTTCTCCATTCTTTACCGTATACGGTAAAGAATACGCAGGTACAAATGGAGAGTCTTTCGAAAGTATATTCCGAATATCTTCCCCCTCCTTAAATTGCCCTTCATTTTTTTTCAACGCTTCATATAAGTCGATTCTATAATCAACATAAATTTCTCCCTTTTCATTGATTACAAAAGGAAGTCCTTTACCAGAATACGGACTTGTCACTTGTGGTACCTCTTTATATCCTAGTTTTTTGAAATCTAATTCATACACACCATCTGAAATTACCTTTTTAAAAGGCGGATATTGATGTTCATCCCGATACATCCTAAGCTTTAATGATAATTCCTGAATTTGTTCAGCCATCCTAACATCAATTAACTTTACTGTCGGGTTTGTTTCAACGTCTATTAATACGTATTGATATACCCCTCCACTTTCATACGCATTCCCTGGCGCTTCTTGTATGTAACGCGGAGCAATCTTTTGAAAATCAATTGGATACTTTTGATAAATAGGTGTACTCATATCCCGCGTCTTAATTGGCAATATCCCATCATTTTGCTCCTTAAATGTCACAACAGCTTTTTGAACAACCTGCAGCTGATCTTCATAAGGAACCGCATTTTGCTTCATATTTTCTTTCGGGTACAGACATCCTGTTAAAAAGCTCATACAACAAAATATTAAAATAATATGTACTTTTTTCACTAGCAATCACCTTTTTCATACTAATATAACTTGCTCCGTATGTTACATTTTCGAGTCCATTCCCTTTACTGCTGTACAGGTCCACTAAATACAACAAGAAAAATAACAATTCCTGACACAATCATAAGGGTGTAGGCTACTAATGCTGTAATCCCTTTCAAAAATTTATTCTTTATTTTATATCTGCTTAGTAAAATAAAACTTACTGCAAAAAACATAAATCCAATTGCACCTAAAGCAAACCACATTTTTATAAGCCCTTCCGACATATACACACCCCTTTTTATTAATCTATTTTTATACTATTTTAACAAATTAAAATCTTTAAACAAATAAAAAAGAACATTTTACTACGAATTTGCGAATATGTAACTTTAATCAACAGGATTTCCACATTTTCCATTAATGTATATAAAAATAAAAACCGAAGCGAGTGTATCCCTCGCTTCGGTTGACCAAATATGCCCAAAACAGCTCTATTCCCATACTTTCATGGCTATCATAT
The DNA here is from genome assembly GCF_040459695.1 of Bacillus cereus group sp. RP37. Classification (NCBI taxonomy): domain Bacteria; kingdom Bacillati; phylum Bacillota; class Bacilli; order Caryophanales; family Bacillaceae; genus Bacillus; species Bacillus cereus group sp. RP37. The sequence goes on from NZ_JARVHP010000001.1 coordinate 3,903,529, forward strand.
GCAATCTACAAACTCTTTGTTTCTCATATTTTATTTTTTAAACATTTTGCTTAACGAGCCAAAATCTGCTGGCATATTATTGTTAATAATCGCTTTTACAATTTGATCCTCTTGTTCTTTCGGCACTTCACGTCCTGCCATAAGAGCCACTTGATGAATCAATTGACGAAGTACAGTTTCATCACGTAAATTCGCATTTTGTACAGATGATGCTAATTTAAAAATATCTTCTTTATTCACTTTCGCTTCTTTTTCAATGTTATTAAAAATGTTATTATCCATTCTTTTCACCCTCTCCTCAAGTTACTCTTCATCCTATGCAAAAAATAAAAAAATGGTGAAAAGACCCAAAAAAATAAAAAGCGACAGAAGTACAAATGTACTTCTGTCGCTTTTCTTTAAAGCAAGTCAGGTATAGCTTCCACTTCATGTTTTCGAACACGTCCCATTAATGAGCCTACCGCATCTTTTACGTTATTCCCATTGAACAGTACGTCATATAAAGCAGCTGTAATCGGCATTTCAACTTCCATTTTCTCTGCTAATTCATGAGCAGCTTTCGTTGTTCTTACACCTTCTACAACCATACCCATACTTTCTAACACTTCTTCTAAAGAGTGTCCTTTTCCAAGCATATTTCCAGCGCGCCAATTGCGGCTATGAACACTTGTACAAGTTACAATTAAGTCTCCCATACCAGTTAAACCAGCAAACGTTAACGGATTTCCGCCCATTTTTCTTCCTAAACGAGCAATCTCCGTTAAACCACGTGTCATTAATGCCGCTTTCGCATTATCACCTAATCCAAGTCCATCAGTTATTCCAGCAGCTAATGCGATAATATTTTTTAACGCACCGCCAAGCTCAACCCCAACGATATCTGGATTTGTGTATACACGGAAGTAGCTATTCATAAACAAGTCTTGTACGTCCTCAGCCGCTTCCATACGCTTCGCTGCAGACGTAACAGTTGTCGCTTGACGTAAACCAACTTCTTCAGCATGACTCGGTCCAGACAGTACAACAACATCTTTAATCAAGCTCTCTGGAATTTCTTCCTCAATCACTTCCGAAATACGTTTTGACGTACCAGGTTCAATTCCTTTACTTGCATGAATCCAAGTAGTTGGACCCGCTATATATTTCTTCATATCTTGCAATACTTCTCTATACGCTTTCGTTGGTACTACAAGAAGTACTACATTTACATCTACTAATGCTTCTTCTAAAGAAGAGTAGGCTACGATTGTGCTTGGCAATGTAATTCCTGGAAGGTATCGACTATTCTCATGTTTTGTATTAATCTCATCCATAAGTTCAGAACGATTTCCCCAAATACGTACATCATGTCCATTGTCAGCTAATACCATCGCTAACGCTGTTCCCCAGCTACCTGCTCCAACTACTGTGATTTTTGTCATAAAATCACATCCTCTCCATTAGTCTCTTGCTCTAGCGATAATGTGAATCGGCGTCCCTACAAAGCCAAATGATTCACGTAAACGATTCTTTAAGAAGCGCTCATATGAGAAGTGCAATAATTCTGGATCGTTTACAAACACAACAAATGTTGGTGGTTTTACTGCAACTTGTGTTGCATAGAAAATCTTCAGGCGGCTACCGTTATGCGTTGGCGTTGGATTCATCGCTACCGCATCCATAATTACATCATTTAATACATTCGTTTGAATACGGATACTATGGCTTTCATTTACTTCATCGATAACCGGTATTAACGTTTGTGTACGTTTTCTCGTTTTCGCAGATAAGAACACAATCGGTGCATACTCTAAAAATTGGAAGTGAGCACGGATATTTTCTTCAAATGCTTTCATTGTTTTCTCATCTTTTTTCACTGCGTCCCATTTGTTTACAACGATAACAACAGCTCGCCCTGAATCATGAGCATATCCAGCGATTTTTTTATCTTGTTCAATAATTCCTTCTTCACCGTCTAAAACGACTAAAACAACGTCAGAACGTTCAATAGCTCTTAGTGCACGAAGTACACTATACTTTTCTGTACTTTCATACACTTTCCCTTTTTTACGCATACCAGCTGTATCGATAATTACATAATCTTTTCCGTCTTTGCTATATGGTGTATCGACAGCATCACGAGTTGTTCCTGCTACATTACTAACAATTACACGCTCTTGCCCAAGAAGAGCATTTACAAGTGATGATTTCCCTACATTTGGACGTCCAATTAAAGAGAAACGAATTGTATCTTCATCATATCCGTCTTCTTCAATCTTTGGAAAATGCTGTGCAGCTTCGTCTAATAAATCACCTAATCCTAATCCGTGTGTACCTGAAATTGGGAATGGCTCGCCAAATCCTAATGCATAGAAGTCATAAATGTCACTGCGCATCTCTGGATTGTCTACTTTATTTACTGCAAGTACAACTGGTTTATTTGAACGATATAAAATTTTTGCAACTTCTTCATCCGCTGCTGTTACACCGTCACGACCATTTGTCATAAAAATGATAACATCTGCTTCATCAATCGCTACTTCAGCTTGTTGACGAATTTGTGTCAAAAATGGCTCGTCTCCAATATCAATTCCACCTGTATCAATAATGTTAAATTCATGATTTAACCAATCTCCAGCGCTATAAATACGATCGCGCGTTACACCTGGAATATCTTCTACGATTGAAACTCTCTCTCCAACAATTCTATTGAAAATAGTAGATTTCCCTACGTTCGGGCGGCCTACTATTGCTATTACTGGTTTCGGCATATACTTTCATCCTTTCAACTTACATCTGTTTATTATGTAAAAAACCCTTCTTTGTGCAAGAAGGGATTTGCATTCCAGAATATTTCTCAACGTATCAAAACACCTCACATTATAACACACGTTGCTAATGTTTCACAATAATATATACATTCTCTTGTAAGCGATGCGCAATACCATCTAAAATTGCCTCTAAATTATTTGCAACAAATTCTAATTCCTCTGTCGATTCACAAGTAAACAAAGGGGCACCCCCAGCAAATTTCTCCGGGGTCGTTGTAATAACTGCAAGAATGACACTTTCTAACATCATCTCTTATCTCCCCTTCCTTTCGGGGCTTCCGATGACATATGAACAGCACTTTCTAACGTCGGCACATTCCCTATGACACCTATCGCTTTCTCTGCATCTTGATCTTGTGGCAAGACAAAAATCCCAACCCTACCATCTTCTAAATCACGCTTTGCTAACGGTACAAGCGCCGGCGTACCAGAATCTCTATAAATCCCTAAAGCAACAGACACATCATGTAAAATAGCTTGCCTTTGTCCTAAGTTTGAGATTGTCACCATCGCATCAATTGATTTCGGCCTTAAAATAAAGCCCATCCCATATTTCATAATTTCCTCTTGTCTTGCTGGCAATCCAATATTCATAATATAAATATTATCAATGTACAGCCCCGCTCCCTCAAAACGAAGTGGAACATGCTCAATATCAACAAGATCATGTAACCTCTTACCAGACATTAATTTTTTCGCGATAAAAAATGAGATTATAGCCATAATTACTCCAGCAATCCATGAACGGAACCCTATATACGCAAACGTCGTTGCAAACGACGTTAACATCGACAAATAGTTACGACTTTCAAAAACTAATGCAATTCCTTCAATGTATGTATTTCCACGCGGTACGAGCTCATATCCATCTAATTGTTGAAGTGTATTTCTTTCCATATTTCGCACATCACGAAACTGTGTTGCTGCTAACGTAAGAAACGTAATGGCAGAAAAATCTTTTTTCAAAATAGACGGAATCGCAATCGCTCCTAAAGCCGCTGCAATTAATCCCATCGCAATGTGAATAATTTTCCCGTGGAGCCTCGTTGGATATTGCCGCGTATCTGTCCGGAGCATTAGCACTCTCGTTACTGTCCCCGCTATTACGCCGCATAAAATGGCCGGTGTATATTCAGTCATGTATTACCCTCGCCTTTCTTTTACGTGTTTTCCTCTTGAACTGTTCCATGTATATTGATGCTTTTGCAATCCAAAACAAAATTGCCATGAACAATGTAGAAACGGCGACGATATCAAAAAAAGATAAACTACCGTAATCGTAAGGAAAATGTAGCTTCCGAAAAATAAGTGTCACAAACAACTCTCCCTGTAACATTCCTATATAAAGAGAACATAATCGTAATATGCGATCCTCATGTAATAACACCGATGCATACACAAGAGCACTACTTAACAAAAACAACCTGTCCACCACAATCCAAATTGGATCATATACTTCTAACAAATGAAAACTTGTATATAACATTGCAATAATAAGTGCCGAGAGTAAGCTGTATAATTTTTTCCAAATAGAATATAGTGCGATTCCTATAAAAGCAACAACAGAAAGTAAAAGTGCATTTACTGATACCGTGAATGAAGCAACCGTTACATGTAACGGAGAGCAAATAATAAAAATCAATATACAAGCGCTTATCTTCCACCGGATAGAATCCTTTTTCATAAAAAAAGTTACGACAATCCACCCTATCCAAGCTACAAAATAAAAAGTACTCCCTTCCATCATTTCACCTCCTATGTTTTCCATTATGGGAACTTTTTATGAAAGTTAATCCTCTTTCTTCGCGCATAGTTTTTTCATATAACAGCAACACTTTTAATAAGGAGGTGCTATTCATTATGGGTAAAGATCGTCAAGAACGAAAACTAAGAGAATCACGCCGCGTTGAATCTGACCGTGATCAATCACTACAATATCCGGGTGCTACTGGGCTTGATACACCAGAGCAAGCTCGCAAGCAGAATCAGCACTAATGAATACAAAAGACGGTTTCGATATTGTACGAAACCGTCTTTTACATAATTATTTTAATGATTTTTATTTATATCAAAATAATATTTTATATACGAATCTTCCGTTGATTAATTTTTCCCTCCACTTATTTTCCTTGGCAAAATTAACCCCTATCCAATAATCCAGTAGCACATTATCTACATTTTCCAGTCGCAACTTTTACAAGGTAATATTTATACATCGCAATAATTTAATTTCATTTTTATTTTGATAGAATATTAATTTCATCCCTCACTTTATAGTACTAAAAAAGAACAGCAAATAAAAAAACCAACCAAACGGTTGATTTTTTATCTTCTACTATAATGAACCGTATCAATCCCACGCTGCATTAACCAATGATACGTTTCGCCCTTTACAACAAGAGGTACAGATTGTAACTCTTCTATCGTCTTCGCCCCAAGAGCGGTCATAATAAATTTCAAATCTTTATGTAACAGATCAATTTCATCCACTAACTTCTCGATACCATCTTGCATTAAAATGCGTAAAAAATATCCAGCAAAAGCAGTTGTATTCGCCCCTAATGCGATTGCCTTCGCTACGTCAAGCGCTGTTTGTATGCCCCCAGATGCAATAAAAGAGAGGTTATTATTTGTAGAGGTTGCTTCAATAATCGAGGTAGCTGTTTGTATGCCCCAGTTATTAAAATAAGAAAGCATTCGTTGTCTTCTTTCATTTTCAACTGCAGCAAAATTCGTACCACCTTGTCCACCAATATCAATTGCCGTTACACCTATACTCACTAACCGCTGTACAGTTTCCTTGCTCATCCCAAATCCAACTTCTTTTACAATGACAGGAACTTTACTATTTAAAACAATTTTCTCAATACGCTGAAGTACACCAGTAAAGTCACGGTCTCCTTCTGGCATCGTTAACTCTTGTATGACATTCAAATGAATTTGTAGCGCATTTGCTTCAATCATATCAACCGCACGCTCTGCCTGTTCGATAGTTGCCTCACTACCTAAATTAGCAAAGAAAATACCATTTGGGTTTACCTTTCTGATAATCTTATAAGAAGCAGCCTCACTTTCATCTTTTAACGCCGCCATTTGCGAACCTACAGCCATAGCAAGATTATGATGTTTCGCTACATATGCTAATTGCTCATTAATATGTAACGTTTTCTCTCCTCCACCACCAGTCATCGCATTGATAAAAATCGGCGAACTTAGTGAAAGTTCGCCGATTTTTGTTTCACATGTTATTGTGTCATAACTTGAATTTGGCAATCCTTGATGCACAAAATCAATATCATGAAAGCCATGCGTACGAGACTGACCTGTAGAAAGAGCGTATTCAATATGATCTAATTTACGTTTTGCCCTTGCCACTTGTACCCCTCTTTATTTCTTTAATTTTTTCAGTTGTTCACCAATAATATCACTTAATTGGAAAGTAGCAGAATCAGCATTTGGTTCATACTGACTGTAATCTTCAATTACATTATTTTCCTCAAGCGCTTCTTTTATACTTAAAGAAATACGTTTCTCTGCTACATGGACTTCCAGCACTTTCACTTTTACTTCTTGTCCCATTTCCAATACTTCATTTGGATTTTTCACATGACGATTTGCAATTTGAGATACATGCACAAGACCTTCAACGCCAGGTAAAATTTCAACGAATGCACCGAATGTAACAAGACGTTTTACTACTCCCTCACGAATATCTCCAGCTTTTACTTCGCCAGCAACATTTTCCCAAGGGCCCGGTTGAGCTGCTTTAATTGATAAAGAAATACGCTGTGTATCAGCATCAACAGATAATACCTTTACCTTTACCTTTTGACCTTGCTCTAATACTTCAGAAGGTTGTTCTACACGTTCGTGTGAAATTTGTGAAATATGAACTAAACCGTCCACACCACCAACGTTAACGAAAGCACCAAAGTTCGTTAATCGTTGTACTGTTCCTTCAACAACGTCGCCTTCTTTTAATGAAGAAATTGCTTCTTTCTTCTTAGAATCTAGTTCTAATTCTACTACTGCTTTATGCGAAAGAATTACACGATTTTTTTCGCGGTCTAATTCAACAATTTTCACGGCTAATGTTTTGCCTTTATAGTCAGTAAAATCTTCTACATAATGTACTTCCACAAGTGAAGCCGGGATAAAACCACGAACACCAAGGTCCACAACTAATCCACCATTCACGATATCTTTTACAGTAACATCAAATACATGACCAGAAGTAAATTTCTCTTGTAATTCTACCCATGCTTTTTCTGCATCAACAGCACGCTTAGATAAGACAAGATCATCTTCTTCTAATTTAATAATTTTTAATTCTAGTATTTGATCTAATTCTACAACATCGCTTGCTTTTTCAATATGAACGTTAGCTAATTCACTAATTGGAATTACGCCATCTGTTTTGTATCCAACATTTACAAGCACTTGTTTCTCTTCAACTTTCGTTACAGAACCTGTAACAACGTCACCAACTTGTAATTCTTTTGAATCCATAACTTCTTCATTCATTTTCTCTACCATGGAAATACCTCCCTACAGAATTGACAAAGCATTTTTTATGTATATACGAAATGAAAACAAATGTTTTCATTTGCATGTTTAAGAATTTATCATCACATACTCAGTTTTCATACATTTCACTAGAAAATATATTAAACCTATATAAATAGTATACAGCAAAATCATCTTGAAGAAAGTATGTTTTGAAATATAATAGCGAATATATTCTGAAAGTTTTATCCTTCTTTTACTAACTTCTTACAAATCCGATCATTTGTCAAGGAAAGAGACTCACAATTCACGTATCCTTTACATTTATATATAAACAAAAAAAAAGAAAGAGGTTATCCCCTTTCTTTATTTCGCAAAAACTCCTGAAACAATACTCATAATTTTTTGGACAACTTCTTCAATTGATAAAGAAGTTGTATCTAATTCCAATGCATCATCAGCTTTTTTCAGAGGAGAAACTTCGCGTTCTGAATCTAATTTATCACGCTGAGCAATTTCTTCTTTTAACTGCTCTAAATTAGAATCGAAACCTTTATTTGTATTTTCTAAATGTCTTCTTTCTGCTCTTTCTTCAACAGAAGCAAGCATAAAGATCTTCACTTCAGCATCTGGTAACACATGTGTACCAATATCACGGCCATCCATTACAACGCCGCCTTTTTCCGCTAACTCTTGTTGACGACGTACCATTTCTTCACGAACAAGGCGATGTTTCGCCACAATAGATACTCGATTCGTCACCTCAGGTGTACGAATTACTTCAGAAACATCTTGTCCATTTAAAAATACAAGTTGTGTATTTTCTCCTTGTTGAAACTCAATATTCACATTCTTTACAACTTCCATTAACTTCTCTTCATTTTCAATGTCCACTTTTTGCTCAAGGGCTGCATATGTAATCGCACGATACATTGCGCCTGTATCAATATAAACGTAAGAAAGTTTCTTTGCCACAACTTTTGCAACCGTACTTTTTCCAGCAGCTGCTGGACCATCTATAGCAATTGAAATTCGTTTATCCATTGTAACACCTCATTTTTTCACTTATAAAACAAAACGAAAAGCAGGTATTCTCCTGCTTCTTCTCATTTGCTTCACGTCATTAAATCCTCAATTATTGTAGCATAATCCTTACTAGAAGAAAATGAAAACTACCTATTCACCTGTAAGATTTCTGTTTTGTTTTTTACCATGACACCTTCATAATAAACAATTTTAGATAAATATTTCACTGATGACTTATGTATAAATAACAATTGCACAACACAAAGACAAATGAATTGTATTATTAATATACGAATAAAAATTCTCTCCATCTTTTTCAACGTAAATGCTCCCTCCTATACTATATTTACACATTTCGTTTCATGATTTTATACATCGTACATATAGCAGTTAATTTTATTGTCATTTTCGAGGCATACTTTTATACATTTCCATTGTCGAATTTACTCAAAACATGTTATGTTCTAAATGTATTTTTTTACTTGAAAGGGGTATAAGCATTGAAAAGAATCCTAGTTTTACACACAGGTGGAACAATTGCAATGGAGGAAGATAAAGAAACTGGGGTCGTACAACCAGGTGAAAAAAATCCTCTTTTAAAATTCATTCCTGATTTAGAAGGCGATGTTGATTTAATCGTTGAAGATGTGTTCCATCTACCATCTCCTCATATGACACCGAGCGAAATGTTACAATTACAAGTCATCATTGATGAAAGAGTAAAACAAGACAACATTCATGGCGTAGTCATTACGCATGGTACGGATACATTAGAAGAAACAGCCTATTTCTTAGATTTAACAGTGCAAGCAACTATTCCGATCGTTGTGACTGGCGCAATGCGTTCTAGTAATGAATTAGGTGCTGATGGTCTATATAACTTCTTATCGGCTGTAAAAGTCGCTAGCTGTAGTGAAGCTGCAGAAAAAGGTGTTCTAGTTGTATTAAACGACGAAATTCATTGCGCTACAAATGTAACGAAAACACATACAAGTAATGTAGCAACATTCCAGAGTCCACAGTATGGACCAATTGGTATGGTAACAAAGCGCAGTGTTGTATTCCATCACGCTTTAGTACATCACGAAACATATTCAGTAAATAAAATTTCTAAAAACGTAGTTGTTCTAAAAGCATACGCTGGTATGGACGATACATTGTTAGCAGCAATTGAAAACCTTCCAGTAGACGGGATTGTCATTGAAGCACTCGGGCAAGGTAATTTACCTCCAAGAACACTTCCTAGTATAGAACGATTAATAAACAAAGGAATTCCTGTCGTATTAGTTTCTCGCTGTTTCAACGGCATCGTTCAAGATGTATATTCATATGAAGGTGGCGGCAAACAATTAAAAGATATGGGTATTGTATTCACATACGGTTTAAATGCCCAAAAAGCACGTATTAAATTATTAGTTGCATTAGAGAATACAAATTCTCATGAAACAATCCAAAATATGTTTATGCACGATTAAAAAAGAAGCTGTCGAAGTTTATTTCGACAGCTTCTTTTTACATTTCTCTTGTTGCAATGGTTTGCGCAATCGCATCTCCATGAAATCGACCGTTCTCAATAAATATTTCATTTGCATTATTTCCAGCAGCAATTACACCTGCAATGAAAATATTTTCAGCGTTCGTTTCCAATGTATCCTCTGCATAAATTGGACGTCCTGTTTCTTCATCAATCCGAACACCCATTTTCGTTAAGAAACTATGATTAGGATGGTAACCAGTCATCGCAAATACAAAATCATTTTGGATTGTATATGCCTCGCCATCAACTGTATACGTTAATGTATGTTCAGTAATTTCTTTCACATGAGCCTGGAAATGCATTTGAATTGTGCCGTTTCGTACTAATGCCTCAAACTCCGGCAAAATCCACGGCTTTATGCTTGGTGAATACTCACTTCCGCGATATAAAACTGTTACACGCGCACCAGCTTTAACAAGTTCTAGTGCGGCATCTACACTCGAATTTTTCCCACCTATAACGACTACATCTCGATCAAAATAAGGATGTCCCTCTTTAAAATAGTGAGCTACTTTCTTCAATTCCTCACCTGGAACATTCATATAATTCGGATTGTCATAATATCCAGTTGCTACAACAATATATTTCGCTATATATACTTCTTTACTTCCGTCACGCTTTGTCGTCTCAACCTGAAAAACTTCTCCATCTTTTTGAACTTTTTCCACTCGTTCAAAAGCATTTACACGTACAGATTTACGCTTTACTACTTCACGATAATACGCAAGCGCTTGATTTCGAACTGGCTTACGATTTTCTGTAATAAAAGCTACTTCACCAATTTCTAATTTTTCACTAGAAGAGAAAAATGTTTGATGAGTTGGATAATTATAAATCGCATTTACAATGTTTCCTTTTTCAATTACTAACGGATTTACCCCTACCTTTTGCAACGAAATCGCCGCTGCTAATCCGCATGGACCGCCTCCGATAATAATAACTGCTTCTTTTTGCATACTCTGTTCACTCCTAGTCTTCTACCTCTGCACTATTTATAAAAACAAGAAAAAACCTACTTACAGCAGTAGGCACCTATCTATATTGTATTCATTTTTCATATATTTGTCATCTAAACGAAACGTACATCCGATAGACATCTGCTAAAAACTGCTGAAATCTAATACCTTGTTTCCCTAATACATTTTCAGGATCAATCTTTCTAGCTGGATCAAGTGTTTTATGTGATACGATATCCTTTTTCGGATTCAAGCCGAAGTTTTGACACAAGTACGCATGATACCACGTAAAACGAGTATACGCTTCCCAAAAGTTAACATCACCGCCATAACAAAGTTCCACTCCAATGGCAGCCTTATTGGCATCATAACCATATAAGTCATTATCGGCCGGCACACCATATCGAACATGATAGGCAACTTCATTTATAGGAATAATTTCTAATATCGTTTTGTCATCTATAAATGTATGTGCCGAGGCTTTCGGTTGTATCTCATTAAAATAATCCCGATTGCCTATCGCATTGCTACCAGGATTCCCCGTATCATGACTTACAATAAACCTTACTTTAGAAAGAGGAATTCCCGGTCGTGAACTTCCATATCCAATATAGTTACGCTCTATAGGAAACATCGCCATTACTACCAACTCCCGCTTCAGAAGATTACTTTACTTCCTTATATATGTATTCGGTAGCAATGTCCTTATAGCATATTTCTTACGCGAAGAGAAAATCGAAAATATTTGATGTGAACACCATAAATAGTAAAATACTTACAGCAACTCCATAAAAACCGTAAAACCAAACACAATCTTCTTTCGTATCTAAACCGAAAAATTTATTTACTGATTGCAATAATGTGCCGCGCTTACTTTGTTTGTTTCTTAATACTTCCACTCGTTCTACAACATCTGCTGGCATCATAAATCTTTGGTCTACTGTCATTTTCATCATTTATCTCTCCTTAAAATCATTTCCGTTTTGTTTATCTAAGGAGAGTATAGCACGTTTGTTCGTGTAGAACAAGCGTTCTTTTTTTATTTTTATTTTATTTTTCAGCCAACCAAGTAAGAATCGAGATTACGAAGGCTATAATCGGTCCTAATACAACTGCACCAAATATTAAAAACAATAGCCCTTCTCCGAACACCCGAACGCTACTTGTTTTTTGGACTTTCATCGTTCTTGCGAGTTCTCCCTCTAACCTCTTCACCTTTTCTTCTAATTGTTCTACTCGTTCCATCATTTCATTTTCCATATACAACACCTCACACTAATACTTCAACAAAAAAACGTGATTCCCTCGAAAGGAATCACGTTTTCTCACAATATAATATTATACCCAACCTCTGAAGCGACTTGCTTCAGCCATTTTACGAACACCGACCATATACGCTGCTAAGCGCATGTTCACTTTACGAACTTGTGCTGTTTCATAAATAGAATCAAATGATCTTACCATTACTTTTTCTAAACGTTGTTCTACTTCTTCTTCAGTCCAGTAGTAACCTTGGTTATTTTGTACCCACTCGAAGTAAGATACCGTTACACCACCAGCACTTGCTAATACGTCTGGAACAAGTAAAATGCCGCGATCTGTTAAAATTTTAGTTGCTTCTAATGTTGTCGGACCATTTGCAGCTTCAACAACGATTTTTGCTTTAATATTATTAGCATTTTCTTCTGTAATTTGGTTCTCAATTGCAGCTGGAACTAAAATATCGCAATCAAGTTCTAACAATTCTTTGTTTGAAATTGTATTATTAAATAGTTTTGTTACTGTACCGAAGCTATCACGACGGTCTAATAAATAATCAATATCTAATCCGTTTGGATCATGCAATGCACCGTAAGCATCTGAGATTGCAATAACTTTCGCGCCTGCATCATGCATAAATTTAGCTAAGAAGCTACCAGCATTACCGAATCCTTGAACAACAACGCGCGCACCTTTAATATCAATGTCGCGTTTTTTTGCAGCTTCGCGAATACAAATTGTTACACCTTTCGCCGTTGCTGTTTCACGTCCATGTGATCCACCTAATACAAGTGGCTTACCTGTAATAAATCCTGGTGAATTAAATTCATCAATACGGCTATATTCATCCATCATCCATGCCATAATTTGAGAGTTTGTGAATACATCTGGAGCTGGAATATCTTTCGTCGGTCCTACGATTTGGCTAATTGCTCGTACATAACCGCGGCTTAATCTTTCTAACTCACGGAATGACATTTCACGCGGGTCACAGATAATTCCACCTTTACCTCCGCCGTATGGTAAATCAACAATACCACATTTTAAACTCATCCAGATTGAAAGTGCTTTCACTTCGTTTTCTGTTACATTCGGATGGAAGCGAATTCCACCTTTCGTTGGACCAACAGCATCATTATGTTGTGCACGATATCCTGTAAATATTTTAACAGTCCCGTCATCCATACGAACTGGTATTTTCACTGTCATCATACGAATTGGTTCTTTTAATAATTCATATACTTCGTTTGGATAACCCAATTTTTCTAATGCTTCACTAATAACAATTTGTGTCGAATTCAATAGTTCAAAATGTTGTTCCCTTTGTTGTTGTGTTTTTGTTTGAGTTCCCTTTTCGGCTACCATAGTAAGTAAACCCCCTGTAATTTCACTTGTTTAGTAAACCTTCATTGCCTAGTATACACCGTTAAATTTGGAATGCAATAGAAAACGCTAACAAATATATACAAACTATTTTCTGTTGCAAGCGTTTTCACTATCATTATAGTCCTTTTATTGCTTTTAGAAAAGTAAAATACTTAAATATTTAAATATTTTTTATTTCACTTACATACAGCGCCTTGAAAAGATATATTTAAATACAATAAAGAATGCTCAAGTATTTATAATTCACTCTATACCATGAGTCGTTTTGAAATTTTCAGACCATACTTTTAGTTTTTCCAAATAAAAAAACAAAACCTTAGCCATGTTATATTAGCTAAGGTTTTGTTTTTTTACAAAGTAATGGTGTATTTGTTCAATTGCTTGAGAAGCCATTAATTCTTTACCGTACTCCATTAAACGATAAATAGTTGCTGTAGACGGATTACCATATTCCGCTAAAATAGCTATAAAATCTGCCTTCAGTAATTGAACTTGCTCCTCTTCTTCCATCCAAAGATAGAAACGCCCATCCCACGTAAATAGCTTTCCGCCAGTTACATCAAGGTTATATAAACGATTCGACAGGTTAATTACGTCATCTAGTGTAGCAAACTCATAAAGTATATGCTCGCTTTCATCTAGAGTCACTTGCATTTCAATAAACTCGTCACGGAACTCATCATCTGTATCCACATCTTGATGTTCTTTCGTTACAATTACGACCATTCCTTGCGCTTGTAGAGAAAATACTTCAACTGCAATCGGACCATCCGCTTCAAATCCTAGTTCCTTATTTGCTTCTTGCATCATATCACGAAATAATTGCTGAACTTTCGGTGCATTTCTCCACAAATCTTCTTTCGTTAATCCTCGTTCAGATAAATCATCAAATGTTAAGAAAATTTTTATCTTATTGTAATTTAATCGTTCCAGCCTCATCTCATACCCTCCCTGCGCAACCAGTGAATATAATTTTTATTATATGAAATAGAAAATAGATGGTTCTTTTCGAACAACTATTCTAACATTTTTAACCAATCATCCCATTCTTCTTTCGTATCACCAATTAAGCTTGTTTGAATGTTCAACTGATCTCGAGCACCTATTTTTCCTATAAACCCAGCAGAAAGGTTCTCACTTTTTTCTTGCAACAAACTCAAGTAATTCATCGCATTCTTAAGTTCTCTTCCGTCATCAAAAGAGACTACTACATATGTAGGCTGTATTTGCTCAACAGCTAACAAAATACTATCTTCTGCTAAGTTCGACCTAATATATATCACCTCATATCCTTTTAAGCGTAAATACGTTGAGAAAACAAATCCTTTCAACATATTATTTTCTAACACAACAACTTTGTGTATAGAAGAAAACGATGATGCATTATGATACACCATTCCTAGACGAGTTTGTAAAAATGATACGACATATTGGAATTGCACCATTGTAACTTCATTATTATTTTTTAACGTTAACAATTTATTTGTCACTTGAAGAATCATACTTGCTATAACTTTTTCTGTTGCATAAATACTAAAAGCCTCGTTTAACAATGCAGAAGTTGTAATTTCATCAAATTTTAACAAAGCTTGTAGTAAATCGTCCACTAAAACAACTTCTTTATCGTAATGTATTTCTTCTTGAACATTACTCTGCAAACGATTCCCTTCTAATAATTGAACTGCTTGTCCAATCATCATACCAGAAGAAACTTTGTCCATTAACCATTTCAAAATTTGAATATGCTCTTCTGTATATAATCGATGCCCCGCATGATTCCGCTTTGGGGCAATAATTTGATATCGTCTTTCCCACGCACGAAGCGTACTCGGCTGAACTCCAATTATATTCGAAACAGCTTTTATGTTATATTTTCCGTTTAGAGTTGGCATCATTTCCCTCCGCATAACGTAATAATATGTGTTTGAGCAGGTGCTCGAAAGCGAAGTGGAATCAGCGTCGTTCCATATCCATTACTAACAAAAAGAGTCACATTGGAATGCTTATATACGCCACCTTTTAAATATTTTTTAGACGGGAATAATCGAATCTGTCCTCCATGTGTATGCCCACTTAACACAAGTGAAATTTGTTCTTTTCCAGACATTTTATTTAATATGTCAGGGTTGTGGCTAATTAATATACGAAAACCATCTTCTTTACAATCAGCCAACGCTAAATCTAAACGATCTCGTTTCAAACCAACATCATCTACACCAAGCAAACAAATTTTCTCTCCTAATTCAGACTCAAATATAACTCTTGTATTATCTAAAACTTTCACATTATTTTCTAATAACAAAGCATCTAATTCGTGATATTCAATCTCATAATCATTATTTCCCCATACAAAATATACAGGAGCTATCTCTCTTAACTTTTGTATATTTGCAGAGATTTTTGATAAAGGGACACCTCTTTCCGCTAAATCACCACCAATAATTACAAGATCTACTTTTCCTTTTACTTGTTCAATTAACGTACTTGGAATGACTCTTCTATGAATATCAGAAATAAAAAACACCTTTACTTTTTGAAAACTTTTCGGAAATTCTTCAAATATTAAAGTATGTTCTAACACAGTATTACGCATTGCTTCTGTATACATTACAAGAAGAAATATAATACCAATACATATGAGAGTACTTAATAAGATAATCCATATCATATATTTTTTACTCCCTTCCTCATAAAGATAATCCTCAGTTTTTATAACAAGTATTTTACTAGCTCTCCTGCTTTGCGGACTTATCTTTTATCGGAATTTTTATTTCTTGACCCACACTCACTTTATCTTCTTGTAAATCATTATACTTTTTAATCACTTCGATCCCAGTTTCATCTGAAAAATATTGCTTCGCTATACTTTCTAAAGTTTCTCCCTCTTTCACCGTATGCGTTACTACTTTCTCAGATGGTGACTCAGATTTAGCTGAATCAAAGAAAATGACCTCAAATGCACTTTTTCCAGCGTTATTACCATCACTTTTCACTTGAATATATTTATCTGTATACCATAAGATACTAATTGGTAGTAATATGAATAGAAATGTTAAAACTCGGACGAAAATATGATTCATTTTAAACTTTTGTTTTTTCTCTTTATTTCTATGAATTTCACTACGCGGCGGTAAACCTTCTTTTTCTTCTACTCGCTCAACTTCTAATTCCTCTTCAAAATCAGGAATTCGTTTTCTCATGTTGTTCACCACCACCTTCCATTTATTTTCTTAATTGGAGTCCCATTATAAAATCAACAAGAAAGTGTGCAAAGATTGTTATAAACAAATTTCCTGTCCATTCAAATACATAACCAAAGACAAAACTAATGAAACAGACGAAACAAAACAAAAATGGCTTTTTTATATACCGAATATGTAACACTGCAAATACTAAACTCGCTATTACAATTCCAAAGTGCGTCTGCACTACACCTCTAAATAAAAATTCTTCTGCAAAACCGATAATGAACGTAATAGCGAGTAGATGCATAACTGACATTCCTTGAAACATCCTATCGTTAATACCACCATCATCAAACCAAGACTCTGGAAATACTCGCATTGCAACATAATCTAATAACACAATACCAATTGCTAATAAGCCACCTATTATAAGTATAGACACCGGTTCCCATTTCCACAGACTATACACCGATTTTATATCTCGGAATAATATATACGCTAGTAAACAGCCGATACCGATAATAATGAACTGTGTGATATACAGATTCAGCCTTATTTCTTTCGGACTCATATCTTCAATATTATGCCTTTGAATGTTCATCATTCCCCCATCTTTTCTAGACCGAAAAGCTTTTGTAACTCTGTTTCCCAATTATAGTCGAAATCCGATTGTTGCGCTTGTCTTTTTTTATAATCTGTTTTTGTAATACTACAATAGTCACAGCAATTTTTTAACTCGTTCTCTTTTCTATAACCGAACTGTTGCAGCAAATATTCACGTCTACATCCTTTCACTTGTATCCATGATTTCATGTTTTCTAGCTCACTATATTTATTACGCAGCCTTATTTCTACTTCAGCTATTAATCTGTTCATAATTTCATCTGACAAGCTCTCTAATTTTAATTTTCGCTGTTGTATGATTCCAAGCTGTTCGAGATGATAGCGGATGAAACGCCAATATTGTTCATTAAATCTTGCTGCATTATAACAAATTTCTTCTACCTCTTCTATTGGTAATTCTTTCGTTTGAAACATTCTTTCTTGTAGTAAAGAAAATAAAAATTTTATTTGCGACTGACGTGGCAATTCATCTTCAATTATTGAAATTGGCAAATCGTGATCTAACGGACTACATAGTAAGATAGCTATACTCGGTTCACCATCTCTTCCAGCCCTTCCAATTTCTTGTAAATAAGAAGCTATATTAGTCGGATAATGGAAATGAATAATATATCTCGTATTCGACTTATTTACTCCCATACCAAAAGCACTTGTGCATATTACAAGCTGCAACTGGTCATTCATAAATTGCTGTTGAATTAACATACGCTCTTCATGTTCCATACCGCCATGATAAAAAGCGACACCTGTCACGCCTTTTCCTCTTAAATATTCCGTTAAACGTTCTGTCCACGCTCTGCTTGAACAATATACAATCCCTGGCCCTTGTAAATACATCACCTGGTCCAAAAGCGCTTCTTTCTTCTCTTCTATCGTCTCCACAAATTGTACTTCCATTGCAATATTTGGACGATCAATAGAGTATACATGCTGCGCAACATTCTTTAAACTCAAACTCTCTGCTATATCTCGAAGTACATCTTTCGTCGCTGTTGCTGTTAATGCTAGCACCGCAGGAGACCCGATATTCTCAATGACTACATTTAGTTTTTTATAGTCTGGTCTAAAATCATAACCCCATTGCGAAATACAATGAGCCTCATCCACAACAAATAATGAAATATGAACTTTCTTCAATTCTCTTATTAACAATTCCGACTGCAACATCTCTGGTGAAACAAAAATAAATTTATATGAAGCTAATTTTTTCATCGCTTCTCTTTTTTCATATACTGTCCGAAAACTATTAAATGCTATCACTCGGTTTTTCACAACATACTTTAATTGTGTAACCTGATCTTCCATCAAAGATAATAATGGTGATACAACAAGCACGGTTCCTTCTTGCATTAGCCCTGGAAGTTGATAGCACATAGACTTCCCTCTTCCAGTCGGAAGCATCGCTATAACATCTTTTCCTTCCAATAAATCTGTAATTACCCCTTTTTGACCTGGACGAAATTCAGAATATCCAAACCACCTATATAAATATTCCTCAAGTTTCATTTATACCCTCCATCCGTGCCAATACAAGACGGACCTCAAAATAGGAGATATCTTCTCCAACCGCTTGTTTCAACTCACGCAACTTACGTGTTTGTAATGCATCAATTACTTTTGTTACTTTATCTATTTTGTCTTTTTCCATAAACATCTCGATAGAAAAATCTTTCTCTCGCAATGCAATTTCAACAAAATGATCTTCTATCGTTGCAACCTTTAAATTTCTAATTGTCGCTATTTCATCTAAAGAGCGCCCTTGTCTCCAAAAATTATATGTTTTTTTCGTTGATAAACTAAATAGTTCAGCTCTCTCATTTGGATAAGAGATAATCTCAGCTAATAGCGGAAATTCATTTTCTTTATCACGAACTTCTTGTATAAGGAAGTGAATTGTACCCCAAAATAAAAAGTACACCCTGAATATATCTTGTTTCGTAATTTCCGCTAATTGCTGCAATGTATAACCGATACGTTTATATCCTGTTAATCGATATGTTACAATCGTCGCTTCTATCGCATTACCTTTTCCTAGAAGATTATGTATTTCTCCCCATAATCTTTTTGCCAATTCACTTCGCCTATACGGTATACCTGTTAAAAAGCGTTTTACCCACACCATTATTTCTGTATCTTGTTGAATAGGAATAAACTTCGTATTATTCTGTTGTAAATTAGATATAGTTTGAATAATTAATGATAATCTTTTCCAAAATGTTTCACCTAATTCACCATAGTGCAAACCATGTAAATGCGCTGGAAAAGCATACACTTCCTCCCATGTATGTAACTGCATTTTACCTTTAGATGTTAACAAATATGTATTTTCATGTATTTCTTGAATCAAATCTGCTTGCAACAACTTTGCAACTTCACGATCATATTCAGTTCTATTTAACGATTTATATATTCCAAACAAAAAAGAAATTCGGAACATATTTCCATCTTGTAACGTTTGCGAAGAACGTTTTCCCTTTAATAAATAATAAATAGAAGAAACGGTCCTTTCACCATTCAATTGTTTTAAACAATACAATAAAGTATATTGTAGTTGCATTACCGCTTCCACCTTTCAATCTAACTTAATTGCTTTTTTGTATGATTACAACGTCTACCGTTACTGATTAAACTTATCATATCGGCAATATATACTTGTATATATTCTATTGTACCAAACGAAATAACATTTACGTATTTTGAAAATCTTATGACATAATTCAAAAATTAGTTGACACTCTAATTGATAAGCATTATCATTATAATTTTATGTTGAAAAGTTTTAAAAACCGTTTTACAATAAGATTATAATTTTTATGGCGAGCTTTTCACATACATATTATCAGGAGGGAAAAAAGATGGCAAAATATACAATCGTTGATAAAGATACTTGTATCGCATGTGGTGCTTGCGGCGCTGCTGCACCAGACATTTATGATTATGATGATGAAGGTATTGCATTTGTAACGTTAGACGATAACCAAGGTATCGTTGAAATTCCAGATGTATTAGTTGAAGATATGATGGATGCATTCGAAGGTTGTCCAACTGACTCAATTAAAGTTGCTGACGAATCATTCGACGGCGATGCTTTAAAATTCGAATAGTCTTTTATTAACTTCAAAAAATACCCCTCATTAATTAGAGGGGTATTTTTTGTTTTTTTATTTTCATTCTCCTTAATAAAAAACCATTAGTAGTTCCATACTACTAATGGTTTTATTTTACCCCGCTATTTGCCAGGCCGTAAGACCCCCACCTCAAAATTCAACGAAAACAAAGAAGTTAGGTGAGGGTCGGGCTGCCCGTAAAGGCCCGATTGGTGAGGAATGATAATCAGCGGGAGAGGAACAAAACCCCCACTGATTAAAGTTTCACTTTATATTTTATGCATTTTTCATTTTTGCAAACACCCATACTTTCAGGCGTGAGAATAACGCTACAAATACAATTGTCACAACAATTCCTTTAATCAAATTAAATGGTAAGATTGCCGTTACAACCGTTGTTCTTATAGCCTCGCTAGACATAGCTGGTGAATTTAAAAACCAAGTGTAAGCTGGGAATATAATGATGTAATTTAATACACTCATAATGAGCGCCATTGTAATTGTCCCTAGCATTAATCCTGTCGTTAAGCTCTTAACAGTACGATACTTCCTAAATAAGAAAGCTGCCGGTCCAATAAATAAACATCCTGCAATAAAGTTAGCAATTTCTCCAACTGGCACTCCCGTTAAACTCCCTTGAATCCCGTAATGTAAAATATTCTTTATCGCCTCTACAATTATCCCTGCAACTGGCCCGAAAATAATCGCAGCAATTAGAGCTGGTACATCACTAAAATCAATTTTTAAAAATGGCGGAAGCCCTGGGAACGGGAAATCCAACATCATCAGTAAATATGCAATACTACTTAGCATTGCTACACTCACCATCTGCACTACACTGTTTTTTTGTTTCATCTTTCTCTCTCCTTTTCCATCGATCATCTCATGGAAAGTGGAAAGGTTCTGCTATGCCTACTTTTTCATAGAACGAAAAAACCCTTTGTGTTTTACACAAAGGGAGAATTTAAGGCACATCAAACAGACGTTCAAATTCATATCTTTTTTGAACGCTTGAACCTCCATCTTCTCCCATCCAGACTGTACTGTCGGCTTTGGAATCACACCAAATCCTGCCTTAACGGCTCGCGGGCTTAGAACAAAATCACATATAGTTCATCACCGCCGGTCGGGATTTTCACCCTGCCCCGAAGATAGACCGATATTCTATTTTCCACTTCATTATACAACAACACGATTGTATTGTGAACAAAAAAAGTGTAACTTATTAAAAATAAGTTATTAATTTTATATAATCAAAAACCAATCACTATATTTTACAATACACCCCAGTTTTTTTACAATTCGGCATTTCTCCTATGAATCCCCTAGTCATATATAATTAAAAGTGATAAGATGTTGAATTGTTAAGATAAGAACATTTTCTGGATTATGGAGGAAATGTCATGAAGAAAGAAAAGAGACACTCTATTCGAGAAACAATGAAAAAAAACTTAAGAAAAGAATACTTTTATTTAAAAAAAGAATTACTTTTCTACTGTCCAATTGATTTAGGCACATTCTCAAGAGAGACATACTATGCTGCTTTCGACGAAGATGGCATCAGTATTTATCAGTATGATAAAAAAACAGAGAGTAAATTAAAATTGTGTGAGCGTCATCCGTGGAAGAATTGGAATAAAGTGAAGGTGGATCATTATTTAACAACTTCTCAATTTATTTTTCAAGGTGAGCGGAACTGGATATTATCCCTTTTTCAAAAAGGAAAAGAAGCTCAAAAGATAATCGAAGAGCATACATCTTTACAAACTGAAGTTGTTTCCCGCTCTTTCTTAAAAAAACTTCCAGGTTTCCGTTCTAATGCACCGTTGAATAAATACATCGGCAGCATTTGCTACACTGCACTTATTGCATTTTTATTAAAATGGATGATTCCATTTCAAGCACCACAAATCGCCTTGTACTCCATTTCAATCGGCTGTATGCTTCTTGGTTTACTTTGTTTGACAATCGGTTTAATTGAACCGACTATTGTACTGTTTCGAACAAACGAAAAAACAAGAACAAAAGTATTTTACTTATATAGCTACTTAGCTATTTCTGGATTTATATGTGTCTTTATTTTTTGGTAAAAAAGAGCTAGTTAAACTAGCTCTTTTTTTCACTTTACGTATAATTGTTGATTTTGATAAATCAGCTCTTGCTGCAAGCCGTTTTTTTCTTTAATTTCCTTAACTGTCATACTAAATTTCCGGGCAATACTAACTAAAGTGTCCCCTTTTTGCACGACATATAACGATGAGGAAACGACTTCATTTCTTTGTTCATTTAAAACAAGCAATGGATTCATTGCATTCTTTTTCGCCATCGTCCATCTACCTTGATGAACTTCTAAATGTAAGTGTGCACCTCGCGATTCTCCCGTATTTCCTACTTCTCCAATTATTTTTCCTTTTGAAATATTATCCCCTTGAACTACATATCTCTTATTTAAATGTGCATACACAGCCTCATATTCTCCATGTTTAATAAATACAACGTTTCCATAACTACTTGAATAATAAGACTTTGTTACCTTCCCCTCTTGAATAGCTGCCACAGGCGCGCCGATCGGTGCCGCTATATCTATACCGTAGTGTTTTCCATGCCTTGTCCCAAAATAATCACTTATCTGCCCTTCAACAGGCCATGTCCATCGATTTCCATCTGCGTACACATGTAATTGAGATAAAAACAGTACTGTCAATAACATGACGCCACATTTTAACACTTTCATATATATCCTCCGTTTTCTAATTAACACCATACCTTCTCTATTTTGGTATATTACAGAAAAAAGTATACAAAAAAAGAAAGTGAATCACTCCACTTCCTTTTCTTTTTTATCACGAAAAACGATTGCACTGCGATTATACTCCACATCTTTTACTTGTAATCGAGCGTTTATTACTCTAGCTACTGCAAACAAATAATCAGATAATCTATTTACATACTTTAGAACAACTTCATTTATTTCCCCTTCTTTTTGTAAAGACACGATACATCGTTCTGCCCGCCTTACAACTGTACGTGCAATATGAATAGCTGCTGCCGACTCACTTCCACCTGGTAAAATAAAGCGCTCTAACGGCGGTGCTTCTTCTATATACGAATCAATCCTTCTTTCTAAGCTTTCGACCATTTCGATCTTTACTTTATAAGAAATTTTCCCCTCTACTATCGCCAAGTCTCCCCCGCAATCAAATAGTTCGTGTTGAATATTTTCAAGTTCATTGTAAATATCTCCAAAAGACCCGCCTTGTAGCTTCGTCATCGCATATCCAATATGAGAATTCGCCTCATCTATCGTGCCATATGCTTCAACTCGGATATCATCTTTATCCACTCTGCCGCCTATTACACTTGTTATCCCTTTATCTCCTGTTTTTGTGTATAATTTCATCGCTTCACGACACCCCTCTTATTATTCTTCATTCGACTACGATAGAAAAAAAGTTCTACTATTATTTATTTACAAAAAAATAAAAAACAGTAGAACTTTATGTATTATCAACTTTAAAAACATATATCTAAATTATACGATTTGGTAAATATACAGAGAATGTAGTTCCCTCTCCAACAACACTTGAAACAGCAATTTTGCCATCATGGCCTTGCACAATATTTTTTGCAATCGCAAGTCCGAGTCCTGTTCCACCTTTTTTTCCACGTGTCCTTGCTTTATCAGCTTTGTAGAAACGATCAAATAAAAATGGAATATCTTCTTCTGGAATGCCGGCACCCGAATCTTGCACTTCAAAAATAAGCCCATTATTTTTCGTATCAATTACAAGCGTTACATGTCCGCCTGCATTCGTATGACGAATTGCGTTATCAATTAAATTCGTCAATACTTGTTCCATACGATCTGCATCAAACGGGTATTGCTCAATTGGATTTTGGAAATCAACCGTTAATGCGACTTCTTTATCCTTTGCAATTCCTTGGAATTTACGACCTATTTTTTCAACGAAAGGATGAATATCAACTTCACCTATATGTAACTCTACATTACCGCTTTCCATACGTGCTAAATCTAATAATTCATTTACAAGTTTACCTAGACGAACGGATTCATCATAAATGATTTGAACAAACTCATTAATTTCTTCTTTCGTTTGCACAATATCATCTAAAATCGCTTCACTATACCCTTGAAGCATTACCATCGGTGTACGAAGTTCATGTGATACATTCGCAATAAAGTCTTGACGCATCTTCTCAAGACGACGTTCTTCCGTCATATCACGCAATACAGCTACAGCTCCACGAATTTTCGTTTGGTTGTAAAGCGGCGTCATAAGAACTACATAGTTACCTTTTTGTAAATTAATTTCAACCACTTGTTGTTGTTCGCTTTCTACAACGAGATGGAATAGCTCAACAAGTTCAGAAGGTAGTTTTTTACTCAACTCTACTTCCTTTTCTTCTTGCCAAACTTGTAAGAAATGTTCAGCCGGCGGATTGATTACAACGACTTCACCTTCTTGATTTAATGTAATAACCCCATCTGCCATACTACTTAAAATACTAGCTAACTGTTCTTTTTCTTGCTGCAGGGCATTCATATTAAACTTCAACTGTTTCCCCATTTGATTTAAGGCCGTTGCAAGCTCGCCAATCTCGTCCTGAGATACCATAGGAGCCTTCGCATCAAACTTCCCACGCGCCACCTCAAAAGCAACCTCACGCATTTTACGGAGTGGTGCTGTAATTCGAGTAGACAAGAAGAATGCAAAGAAAGTTGTTAATATAATCGCAATCCCTGCTGATAAGAAAATGAAATCCGTAGTTCTCTCCATACCTTGTATCGGCACTTGTAAAGATTCATATACAAACACTGCACTTTGATTTTTTGACTGTACTGGTTTTCCGACAATCATAATATCATTTTCAGTGTTTTTATTCTTTCTACTATTAGAGGCTTTTCTAATGTTATTCTTAATTTCTTTTTTGTCTGTAAAAACAGCCGCTAATTCTTTATCTTCTTTCAAATCATTCATTGTAAGAGTGACTAACCCTTCTTGTTTCGGCGAAGAAGATATTTCTTTACCATCTTCTACGATAATGATCCTTGAAAGTGGATCAGAGAATTTGTACGCGATATTCTCAATCGTTTTTACATCGGCACCTTCTTCAATTAACTCTGAAACACTTGTTGCAACTTTTTGAAGCCTTGCTTCACTCATATCAACATAATATGTTCTAAAAAACTGTGAAAGTAAAATCGCAACAAATCCAAGCACAAACGAAACGAGAAGTAATATGGTCATCCATAACTTCCCTACTACACTTCTCCAAAGCATCAGTCGTTCACAACCTCAAACTTGTAACCTACGCCCCAAACGGTAACAATCATCTTCGCAGCATCTGGTGATTTTTTGCTTAACTTCTCACGCAAACGCTTTACATGCGTATCCACTGTACGTAAATCTCCGAAGAATTCATATTGCCATACTTCTTTTAACAATTGCTCACGATCAAATACTTTATCAGGCGCTTTCGCTAAGAATAATAGTAATTCGTACTCTTTCGGTGTTAAGTTCACTTCATTACCATCTGCTGTAACACGGTGTGCATCATTATCAATTGTTAAATGAGGGAACACAGTAACATCTTTTGTCGTTGTATCTTGTGTAAAGAATGTTGTTGGTACAGCACGACGTAATACCGCTTTCACACGAAGCACTACTTCACGCGGGCTAAATGGTTTC
Organism: Bacillus cereus group sp. RP37; assembly: GCF_040459695.1. Lineage (NCBI taxonomy): Bacteria > Bacillati > Bacillota > Bacilli > Caryophanales > Bacillaceae > Bacillus > Bacillus cereus group sp. RP37. The sequence continues at coordinate 3,929,637 of NZ_JARVHP010000001.1, forward strand.
ACAATATAATCATCCGTTCCTACCTCAAACCCTTGTACTCTATTTACTTCTTCACCTTTTGCTGTCAGCATAATAATTGGTGTTGCTTTCTTCTCACGAACCCCTTTACATACTTCGATACCGTCTTTACCAGGCATCATAAGATCCAATAGGATTAGATCATAATCATTTTGTAACGCCATTTCTAAAGCTGTATCACCATTATCCGCTTCTTCAATTGTGTATTGTTCTCTTTCTAAATACATTTTCAATAAACGGCGGATACGATCCTCATCATCTACAATTAAAATTCTTGATTCATTTTCCATTTTTACCCGCTGTGTATTTTTACCACAACGGTTCACACCTACCCTTCTATACTATTATGTTGCGCTATTCTCGTTTATTTAAGCACTTCTCTAAATGTTTCACTTTCCACATTATGCTTCACAAGAATAATAAATTTTGTTCAATTTTTTTCCAAAACTATGTATTTTTTTTGAACAGTATATAATGTCCTCGACATCATTTTACAAAATCAACTGCTACTTTGTCATGTTTTTCTCAAAAAAGAAGAAAAGTTGACAAAAATAAAATAGGAAAGTGACATTCACTCTCCTATTTTATTTCTCTATGCGTATGAATGTAAACCCGCGATAATTAAGTTTACTACAATAAAATTAAACATAATGATTGCAAAACCAATTACCGCTAACCATGCTGACTTCTCTCCGTGCCACCCTTTTGATAAGCGTAAATGTAATACCGCCGCATAAAAGAGCCAAGTAATAAGCGCCCAAACCTCTTTTGGATCCCAGCCCCAAAAACGTGTCCACGCTATTTGAGCCCAGATCATCGCAAAAATTAGTGCACCTAATGTGAACACTGGGAATCCAATTGCAATAGACCGATATCCAATTTCATCTAACAAATCACTATTCGTATTTTTCACTAACGGCTGAAGCGCCGCTGATACTCGTTTACGTAAAGTAAGCCTTAATACGATATAAAGTAACGTTCCGACTAACACAGACCAAATTACAGTATTTAATTTTTTCGCATTTACAATCGCTGGAACTTCAACTGGCGGCTCTAATTTATTTTCTGTCAATAACTTTCCTTCATGCGGTCCAACTAAAGCCGGAAGATTGTACTTCATCTCCATTTGTTGCTCATTCTTATCAATCCATTGAAACTTCGCTTCATATTTCATACTAGAAAATACCGTTGTTACTCCAATAAACCCAACTGTACAAACAAGTGTAAACACGACCGTTTCTAACCAAAATGTACGTTTAGTTCTCGTTGATTGGTCTACATTTTTCAATAAATACATAACACCCGTAATAAAACTAATTGCTAAGATTGCTTGTCCTGCTGCTGCAGTCGTCACGTGAATATGTAACCAATTACTTTTTAAAGATGGGATAAGCGGAGATATTTCCCTTGGAAACATACTTGCATAGGCAATTAATAAAAGAGCAACTGGCAATGCAAATAGTCCAATTATACTTACGCGGTACATAAAATACATGACAATAAATGCTCCGACAAGCATCATGCCGAAAAACGTACCGAATTCAAAAAAGTTACTAACTGGTGCATGACCTGATGCAATCCACCTCGTTACAAAATATACTGTTTGTGCAATAAACCCTAAAATTGTAATCGTTATTCCTACATTTGCCCATTTATGACCCTTTTCTTTAATTGCTCCCCCGAAAAATAGAGTGGCAATCAAATATAAAATAAATGCGGTAAAGAGAAAGTTACTACTTATTTGCACCATATCGTTTCCCCACCTTAACTAATTTTTTTATCGACTACTTTATCGCTCGGCTGCGGAATTGCTGTACCCTCTAGTACTCTTTCAATATCTTTCTTTAAACCGAACCAATTTTTATTTGTATGTCCTGCAATCCACCATTCATCATTAACGCGTTGTATCCAAATACGGCGATGATTCCAATACATTCCTTGAATTACACCAACCATAAATATAAATCCTCCAATACCGAGAATCCAAAGCGTTAAATCTTTCCTTACAGTAAGTGCTGTTGCATTTTGCATTTCAACACCTGCAAACGACATTTTATATTTGTTATTCCCATCTGGTTCTATATTTTGCTGAATACCAACAAAACTCACTTCACCATCTGGTGTTTCAGGCGTAAACATTTTAAACACAAATGCAGGATTATTCGGTAATTTCGTTTTTGTATTTGGTCTTCCATTCTCATCAAAATAAAAATCAGGAAAATAGCTTAATAGTTCTAAAGAATAACCATTTCCTAAATCATATTTTTCTGCAGGATTCGTTAAATCAACTTTAATCGGTCCCCACTTTTGATTATTTTCTTTTTTTTGCAAGTTAAAGGACATACTTTTAAATTCATTTTCTTTATAATCCACTTGATAAACAGCGAATTGATCAAATTTCAGCGGTTCATTCACTCGAATTTCCGCTTCTTTTACTTTTTCTAATTTCGGACTTTGCCCTGCTATATTTTCACCTACCGCTTTATACAATACAGCATTCGTTTGGAAGTTTTTCGCAATCATTTTATCGCCTACACGATCAATCGCTTCATCATAAACTTCCTTGTCCTTACTTTTATCATAAACTTCCCTGATAAACTTCTCATTTTTTAAATAGTATTGCCCATCCGTCCCTGGTATTTCTTTCGTTTCACCATCACGTAACCAAAGCGCTTCGTCTACGTACATACTCGGTAAAAAACGAAGCATTGCACCGAATAAAAAGATAATGAGACCGATATGATTCACATATGGACCCCAGCGTGAAAACCGTCCCTTTTCAGCTAAAATGTTACCGTCTTCCACCTTCACGTTAAAGTTCGTTTTCTTTAAATTCATTTGGATTTTTTCCAAATCACCATCTTGTGGTGTACCAGTTCCGTATAATCGTTGTCTCTTTAAAAAGCTAGGGTGTCTTTTCACCCCTTGTTTTTTTAAAGCTTTATACAGGGGAATGACGCGATCTAAACTACATATCACAAGTGAAATACCAATTGAACCAATTAAAATCATATACCACCACGAACCGTATAAATTATTAAATCCTAATTGATAGTATAATTGTCCTAAAAATCCGTATTCTTGTTTATAATATTCAGCTGGTGCAATCCCTGGAGTTATGTACATTTCTTGCGGAAAAATAGTTCCTATCGCTGATGCAGCTAAAGTGATTACAATGAGCCATACACCCACTTTTACAGAAGAGAAAAAGGTCCAAATTTTATCGACTATCGTTTTTGTTTGCGTGAGAGATCTCCGCGCACTCCCCTCATAGCGCATATCCAATAGTTTTATATTTTCATTGCTTTCAAATGGTTTCCCGCAAGCTTCACAAAAAACGGTTCCTATTGGATTCACATGTCCACATTCACACTTAATTTCTTTCAATACTCTCACCGCCCCTGTATCTATATGTACTATTGTATATTCTAACCTAGAGTTACCGCAATACTCAGAATTTTTAAACCGAAGGCGCTATAGGTAAGCGCCTCGTATGTAAAGGCTTTCTTTATTACGGAGTAATTTTCTTTAAATACTCCTCCAATTGTTCCTTCGTTTGTTCACCTTTAATCTCTTGAATCACCTTACCATCTTTATCAATCAAGAAGCTTGTTGGTAATGGTATTACTCCATACGTTTTTATAATTTCTCCACCTTTATCGATTGCAACCGGGAACTTAAGATCGTATTGTTTCACAAAATTCTTAACAGCAATATCCGTTTCATCTGCATCTAGCGCAATGATTTCTACGCCTTTTTCTTTATACTTTGGATATAATTCGTTCATATATGGCATTTCTTTCTCGCAAGGTTTACACCAAGTGCCCCAAAAGTTTAAAAATACACCTTTTCCCTTTAAATCTTTTAATTCAATTTTCTTCCCTTCTAAATCTGTTACAACAAAGTTAGGTGCTTCTTTTCCGATTTGCATTTTCTCTTCTTCAGTGAAATATCCTTGATAAAGTGTAAATCCTACAGCACCGCATAAAATGAGCAGAATAATAACACGAAATAATAAGCGATTTTTTTTCATATTGTCTCCCCTCTCTTCGACGAGTGATGAATATATGTATTTTTTAATAAATCACCAGCGGAGCATTCCACTGGTGAAAGTTTCACAATATCGATTAGCGAGGCTTTGTAGAAGCCAATGCGCGTAATTGTTTCACCTCATGTGGTGTCAATTCTCTCGCATCACCAGGTCGCAGGCTTCCTACTTCTAAGAAAGCATAGCGTTCACGCTTTAGTTTCACTACTTTACAATCTAAAGCTTCAAACATACGACGTACTTGACGGTTACGTCCTTCATGAATTGTTAATTGTACAATCGCCATTTCTTTACGCTTGTCCCAAGAAATAATTTTCACATTTGCTGGTGCTGTTTTTCCGTCTTCTAATGTAACACCGCGTTCTAACATGCGAATTTTCTCACCTGTTAGTGGACCCTTTATTTTTGCAACATATGTTTTTTCAACTTTATATCTAGGGTGCATTAATACGTTTGCGAAGTCCCCATCGTTTGTCATTAATAATACGCCAGACGTATCATAATCTAAGCGTCCGATTGGGAATAAACGTTGTGTAATATCCGGGAAAAAGTCTGTTACAACATTTCTTCCTTTATCATCTGATACACTTGAAATTACGCCAGTTGGTTTATATAGTAAAAAATAAACAGGTTCTTCTTTTTCAAGAGGGATGTTATTTACTTCTACTTTATCTTGAGGAGTTACTTTCGTTCCTAACTCCTTCACTATTTTTCCGTTAACTTTCACTTTTCCTTGCTGAATTAATTCCTCAGCCTTTCTTCTCGATGCAATACCTGCTTGCGCAATCACTTTTTGTAATCGTTCCATTTCTTTTTTTCACCTCGAATTTATCTTACCTTACATTAGAAAGACTTGGCAACCGCATACGCTTGACGGCTTTTCGCTTCATCTTACTTAAACAACATAGCGATGATAATAAACATATAAAGGTAAAATCATGTTTTTACCTTTTATTATTGTCCATCTTTTTCATATTTCTCACAATAAAAGTTCATCATTTTGTCAAAAATACCGCATAAAAAAACCACTATTAAGCAGCACCTTAATAGTGGTCGTATACATATTATAAGCGAAATAGCATAAAAAATGAATAGCATTACTTAAACATTAAAGAAACAAACACAATTGAGCAAATAATTCCGATTAAATCGGCAAACAGTCCAACCTTTAATGCATCTCCCATTTTCCTAATACCAACAGCTCCGAAGTATACTGTTAAAATATAAAAAGTCGTATCTGTACTACCTTGCATCGTAGAAGCTAGTCTTCCAATAAACGAATCTGGTCCATATGTAGCAATTAAATCTGTCGTGATACTTAAACCAGCAGATCCCGAAATCGGACGTATAAGTGCAAGTGGAACGATTTCTGCTGGAACATGAATCAAATCTAACATCGGCTTCATTACAGATATCATTGCATCTAACGCACCTGAAGCTCGGAATATAGAAATAGATACAAGCATTCCAACCATAAACGGTAAAATGGACACTGCAATTTGAATCCCTTCTTTTCCTCCCTCAACGAACGATTCATACGTCGGCACTTTCTTTATCGTGCCATATAAAAGGATAAAACCGATTACACAAGGGATTACCCATAATGAAATGGTATTTACAATACTCATTTTTTCCGCCCCTTTCTACTCCTTCTTCGGTAAAAATAGCGGTCAATCCAGATTGCTCCAATCATAGAGAGTACTTGTGCAATGAATGTTACCCCAACAATTTCAGTCGGATTCGCTGATTCATAAGTCATTCGAATTGAAATGACGGTCGTAGGAATTAAAGTAATAGCTGATGTATTTAATGCAAGAAACGTCACCATAGAACGACTGGCCGAATCTTTCCCTCCATTTAACTCTTTCAGTTGTTCCATCGCTTTAATACCAAGAGGGGTCGCTGCATTACCTAACCCAAAAAAGTTTGCCATCATATTCGATAAAATAAATCCCATTGACGGATGATCCTTTGGTATTTCTGGAAACAACCTTTTTACTATCGGCATAAAAAGTGACACTAACTTTTTTAACAATCCTGCTTCCTCTGCAATTTTCATTAAACCGAGCCAAAATACTAATACACTAATAAGTCCTATACAAATTGTTACTGCATCTTTTGCCCCGTCAAATACGGCTTTATTTATTGCTTCCATCGTTCCATTTATCATGGCATATACAATCCCTATGACTGCCATCGCTACCCATACGAGATTAACCATCGCTCCCAACACCTATCATATGAGAAAAAATTTCTTTCACATTATTCCAGTACATTCCCGTTGTAGCTACTAACTTTCGTTTACTATAAAATAAATTCCGTTCTCCAACTTTCTCATTGCCAACATAAATTTCTGTCTTTCCAACCTTTACGCCATCTTTAAGTTTTGCACTTTTATCGAGTTCAACTTTTAATACGACATTCTTTCTCTCCTGCTCAGTTAAAGGCACCGCAAAACTATTTTTCGTATAAACATGATTGGCATATTTCTTTTCAGTTATTTCAGCAAGAGCTCCTTGCCCTACAACGTTCGTTTGTTTGAAACGTTCAAAACCTTTATCAAATAAATTCATATGATCATCCCAATCACTAGAAGCGCTCAAAGTTACGACAATTAGCTCTAGTCCATCTTTTGATGCCGTTGTGACCAGCGTACGTCCTGCTTTCTTCGTAAAACCTGTTTTCCCTCCTGTTGCAAATTCATAATACGACGTCACAAGTTTATGTTTGTTTTTCCACGGATAATCCCATGAATCTGATTTATACGTTTTTGTCCCAAAAATCCTCTTAAAGGTTTCGTTCCCCATTGCATACTTTGTTAAAAGTGCCATATCATAAGCCGACGAATAATGGGATCCATCTCCATCCAAACCATGTGGATTAGAAAAGTGAGTATCTTTCATTCCAATTTGTTTCGCCTTTTCATTCATTAAATATACAAACCCTTCTATACTCCCTCCTACATTTTCAGCAATTACTTGTGCTGCATCATTACCAGATCTAAGCATGAGTCCGTATACTAAATCCTCTAACTTTACTTTCTGTCCAGGCTTTAAATAAATTGCTGAACCTTCTACTCTCACTGCTTCATTACTAACCGATACCATTTCTTTCATTTTTCCTGATTCAGCAGCTAACAAGGCAGTCATAATTTTCGTTATACTAGCAATCTTTTGTGGCTCATGTTCTGCTTTTCCGTATAATACACGACCTGACTGTTGCTCCATTAATACAGCATTTCGAGCACTGACATTACTATTCATCTTTGCATATGTAGGAATTGGCATAACGCTTGCGTACATAATAAGAAGCGTGATTATTACACAAATTCGTCTCATATTTCCCCCCACGTCCTTTTGGCACTTTTTGTACAAGTTTATGCTTGGCCTTTTAAAATATGAACGAAATCTCCCTCTCCTTCCAATAAAAAAGACGCAGAGAACCTGCGTCTAGTACGGTGTCCATTCAATTTGTTTTGCACTTTCAAATCTTTTTTCTACATCAGGCCAATTTACAACATTCCACCAGTTTTTAATATATTCATCTTTGCGATTTTGGTATTGTAAATAATACGCATGTTCCCACACGTCTAATACAAGGAGCGGTATCGTATCCCATTGTGTAAATAATTGATGAAGTGTACTCTGCAAAATTTCTAATCTTCCCGATCGTGGCACCCAAACGAGAATCGCCCATCCTGATCCTTCCACTTTAGAAGCTGCTTCTGTGAAATGTTTTTGAAAACGTAAAAAACTCCCAAAATCTTGTTCAATCTGTTGTGAAAGAGCACCCCTTGGACTTCCGCCACCATCTTTTTTCATGTTATTCCAAAATATCGTGTGTAAGTAATGGCCTGATCCATGAAAAGCCGCTTCTCTTTCCCAATGCTTAATTAGATCAAATTGATTTGTTTTTCTCGCCTCTTCCATCATCTTCTCTGCCTTATTTAATCCTTCCACGTAACTGCGATGATGTTTATCATGGTGTAACATCATAATTTCTCTAGAAATATACGGTTCTAACGCATTATACGGATAAGGTAATGGCGGGAGTGTATGCCCTCCAATTGGAACAGCTCGTTCACTATCCCCTCTTTCATATAGTTCATATTCCTCTTCTCCCTGCACGAATACTTCCTGCAAATGATGCTGAATATGTTCTACATCATCACTTATTTCATACATAAACTCTGCATCTGTATCATACTCATGCTCTTTCATACGGTCTAATAACGTTTGAATTTTATAAGCAAGCATATGGACATCATACACTTCCACTGCGCGGCTATCTAATACGTGAAGAACACTTTCACACCAACTTTCTACTTCATGAAAGTAATCTGTAAATACACCTTGCTGACTCATGTTACACCTCCTTAATGCTATCCCCTTAAATATATTCAAAGGAAATCTCTTATATAACTGCACAAAAGGAAAAGAAGCTAAGTCCCCTTAGCTTCTTTTTTCGCAATTAATATTTGTGTAACATCTTTGTTTGGTAATCCGTCTCATAATATTCTAGTTCTTCACGCATCAATTGAAATTTACCTTCTAAACTCTTCATCACTTGCTCTATAGATGCAGGTGGCGTTTGCTGAAAAACGATGGAATTTTTCCCTGTATAGGCAGACCGACTATTTTCATACCAATGATCACTCTTTGGTGAAAAAAACTCTGCAATTACTTGATGATAAATTTTATATAAAATTTTTTCAGCTGCTGTTTTTCGAAATGGCTGGCTATTTAACAAAACAAAACATGCATCATGCCCTTCTTCACAAAAAACGAGAAGACGTCTCATTGATGCTAATAACCCTTTATAATATTGTTCGTTCCCTGCTGGTGTCTCTTCTAATAAAGAAGGTAACGTATGATAATTTACATAATTGGTTATCAAAGTAATAACATCTTCTAAAAACATAGAAACTTGTTCTGTATGATTTTCAACCATTAGATTAGACATTTTTCCCTCTCCTTTGCCATTTCACGCTATTTCTACTCTTTTATTTTTATGTAATTCAGCCAATATTTCTTGTACTTTCACCACTGTTCCCGCATCAAAATATTGTTGGAATTCTTCTATATTATTTAAATACAAACGTTTTTGCATGCGAAGCTCATTCTCTTTCAGTAAACAACATATCGCTACAATATCCCGTAAATATATGTCTTGTTCTTCTACTTTACATACTGGATTTCCTTCAAAAGGAGTAATTTCTTGTAAAACTTCTTCAAAATACCGAACATATAAAACGGAAAACGTTCTCTCTTTATTATTTAATATATATGTCACTTCAGATCTATTAAAAAAATCTTCTGATGTATTAGGTTTTGCTTTCTCTAACTCGTACCCCGCATAACCTATTATAATCATCTACTTCCCCTCTCTTCCTTCTTTCAATTCATTTTAACTTAATTTTCTGACAAACGAAATACTCTTTTAAATATACCTCTTATAAAAAATAGCTTCCTTATACAGGAATTTACCTTTTTATTTTTCTTGAAGTTTGTCATAATAATATTATTGTCTCAGTTTTCTTATACAAGGAGAGTTGTATTTATGTCGTTTTCATGGAAACGTTTCTTACAAATAGGGAAATTTATCTTCCCATTTGTTGTATTAACAATTGTATTCTTTCAAGCAAAAAAAGAATTAGCAGGCATTTCTTTTTTAGAAGCAATCAATACAATTAAAAACATTCCAACCGGAGGAGTCTTTTTAGCAATTACACTTGGCGCATTTGCCGTATCAACAATGTTCTTTTATGACTATGTTATGCTTCGTTATTTAAAAGCTGATATACCAGTCCAAAAGATTTTCCGCATCTCATGGATTGCTAATACTTTAAATGGATTTATTGGCTTTGGTGGTCTCGTTGGAGCGGGTGTACGCACAATGCTTTATCGTCCATATATAAAAGAAAATGGCAAACTGATTAAAAGTATCGCCTGGATGACAACTGCTTTTATTAACGGACTCGCAATTCTTTCATTCCTCGGTCTTATTGGAATATTAGACACAAGTTTTATTTTGCATGAAAAACCGTGGCTATGGCCTGTTCTTATCTTCTTTGCTCTTTTCGTCCCTATATATATCGGCTTTTCTAAACTGAAAAATAGAAAAACAAAACAAACCGAAGGACAAGAAGAAGGAGAAGAAGAGAAAAACCCAACTGTTTTATACTCATTAGTTTCATTAGTTGAGTGGGTATCTGCTGGTATTGTTATGTACGTCATATTAATATTATTTGGCATCGATATCGAATTTCAAAAGTTTTTAGGTGTGTATGTAATTGCTGCTTTAGCTGGTGTTGTAAGTCTTGTGCCTGGTGGACTTGGTTCATTTGATCTTGTCTTTTTAACTGGACTCGGACAATATGGCATTGATACAGGCGTATTACTACCTGCAATGTTATTATATCGCCTCGTCTATTACATTTTACCTTTCTGCCTTGGTCTTATTTTTGCAGCTTTTGAAATGACAGGTGTGGCCATTAAAAAGTTTGAAGATAAACCTTTTATTGCGCCTGCATTAGAAACAACTGGTGTTATATGGACTTTGCAGCGTGACTTTCTCGGAAAGCTCGGTTCATGGGCATCTGCTGCTTTAACAGTATTTGCTGGACTAATGGTTATTTTATCGACCATTCTACCGACAAGTATAAACAGAGCACACGCCTTACATATTCTAGCTCCAAAACATCTTATTCAATTTTCTTTTAGCTTATCACTAACATTTGGTATTCTCCTCCTAATCCTTTCAAGGGGGATATATTATGGAACAAAGCGTTCTTACTATATGACGATTATTTCTTTAATCGGAGCAGCCATCTTTAATACGCTAAAAGGAATTGATATTGAAGAAACATTTATTTTATTAATCGTACTCGCTGTATTATATATGCTTCGTAAAAGATTTGTACGCGAGAAAATGGAAGTCTCACTTTCTGATATAGTAAAAGTTTTTATATTCTTACTTGTAACTTTATATTTATATAAAAACTTAGGCATTTTATTTGCAGGTGCAAAAGAAGCTTTTAAACCTGATTTTGTCGTTCGTAATATTACGCAAGTGAAACGAAGTGCATTAGCAGCTGCCTTTTTCGTTCCTACTTTTTTACTGATTGGCTCACTCATTGCCAATCGTTATCGAAATGAATTTCCCGGGCAACCAGCTAATGATAAAAGATTGCAAAACTTTTTAGAGGAACATAACGGAAATGTACTTAGTCATTTAGGATTTTTAGGTGATAAACAATTCTTCTTCAGTAGTGATGGGAAAGCGCTCCTTCTCTTCTCTATAACTGGAAAACGTCTTGTTGTACTAGGTGACCCAATTGGTGACCCTTCCTCCTACCGTACTGTGTTACAAGAGTTTTTAGCCGAAGCTGATCGATTTGGATACATTTGTGTATTCTACCAAATCGAAAGTAAATGGATGAGTTTATATCATGATTTTGGTTATAACTTCTTTAAGCTTGGTGAAGAAGCTGTCGTTGATTTGAACACATTTACAATAACAGGAAAAAAACGCGCCGGTATGCGAGCGACTTTCAACCGTTTTGAAAGAGAAGGCTATACATTCTCTATTCACCAGCCACCATTCTCAGATGAACTATATGAAGAGTTACAAAAAGTTTCAGATGCGTGGCTCGGCGGTAAAAAAGAGAAAGGTTTTTCACTCGGATACTTTGATCGTGAATATATTAGCCGAGCACCTATCGCTACATTATCTGATGCAGATGGAAAAATCATCGCATTTACAACCTTTATGCCCGTATATCAAGACGGATCATTGTCTGTTGATTTAATGCGATATTATCCAGATGCACCTAGCGGCATTATGGATGCAATTTTCATCCACCTATTCCAGTGGGCGAAAGAAAATGAATACCATTCCTTTAATATTGGTATGGCACCACTTTCAAATGTAGGTTTATCGACACAATCTTTCTGGTCTGAACGGGTTGCTGCTGCCATCTTTAATAATGTTCGTTATACGTATAGTTTCAGCGGGTTACGACATTTTAAAGAAAAATATAAACCAGCATGGAGCGGTAAATATTTAGCATTTAGAAAGAATCACTCTTTACCCATTACAATGCTCTCTGTAACGAAATTAATAGGAAAAAGAAAAAACAGCTAAACATTTAGCTGTTTTTTCTTTTTTGAACTTGTACAATAAATTCTTTTTCATATTTCTTACCGTTTATATAGAAATCTCCCCATATTTTATACGTTCCTTCTACAGGAAATGTAATGCGATATTGTAATTGCTCATCTGTATCAACAGGTATTGCATACAAAAAGTTTTCTCTCTTTTCGTCCACGATATAAAGCGCCTCCACCTCTCCTCTCTCTGCATGTAATTTCAATTTTTCACCCTTTTTCGCTTGGAATTGAAATGTTAACGTCACTGGCTCATTCGGATGCAATGCACCAAATAAAAGAGAAACTTCATACTCCCCTATTTTTTTTGTAAGTACATTATCAATTGGAAATTTTACTTTTTTCTTATTTTTCTCCTCTATTTCTTTCCCAAAATCTTTCTTCGCAAATGAGTTCACAGACTTGTTTTTGTCTTCATATAAAAATATTGTATATCCTTCATCTTTCGCTATTTTGGAAGATACCTTATATGATCCATTCCCTGCAAATGTAGGCTTCATTTGCTGTACATGTTTTAATTGTCCGTCTACAATAACTGCCCGAATTTGATCATTCACACCACGTACTTCATTATTTTTATTATTTAGTAATTGAAACGAAATATCTACTTTTTCATTTCCTTTTCCATTTGACACATCCCATTTCACTTCCTGAACATCACCTACAGTCTCTGTAGTTTCCTGATACTTCTTTATGTAAAATCCGCCTACTACAACAAATAGCAAAGCAACGAGTCCAATGACAAGATTTTTCAAAACATCACCTACCATTTTTATAGTCTCTGTTCATACAAAACTTCTTACTTATATATTCTAGATTGTGATTTATGAAATCCTCCTGTTTTGCACATATTACAAATAATAAAAAGATTTTAATTGAAAGGATTCGTAGTGTATAATGCAAATGATATTGATTTCTATCAATACATTATAAGGAGGACTTTTCATGAGTGTACATATTGAAGCAAAACAAGGCGAAATTGCTGAATCTATTCTATTACCTGGTGATCCATTACGCGCAAAATATATTGCTGAAACATTTCTAGAGGATGTTACTTGCTATAATAACGTGCGTGGTATGTTAGGTTTCACTGGAACTTATAAAGGAAAACGTGTATCTGTTCAAGGTACGGGTATGGGTGTTCCTTCTATTTCTATTTATGTAAACGAATTAATCCAAAGCTACGGAGTTAAAAATTTAATTCGCGTTGGAACTTGTGGTGCCATTCAAAAAGACGTAAAAGTACGTGACGTTATTATCGCAATGACAGCTTGTACGGACTCTAATATGAACCGTTTAACATTCCCAGGTTTTGATTTTGCACCAGCTGCAAACTTTGACCTTTTAAAGAAAGCTTACGATGCTGGAACTGAAAAAGGCTTACACGTTCGTGTTGGTAATGTTTTAACAGCAGATGTATTTTACCGCGAAAGCATGGACATGGTTAAAAAACTTGGAGAGTACGGTGTACTAGCAGTAGAAATGGAAACAACTGCTCTTTACACATTAGCAGCGAAATACGGTGTAAATGCGTTATCTGTATTAACAGTAAGCGATCACATCTTCACTGGTGAAGAAACAACATCTGAAGAGCGTCAAACTACATTTAACGAAATGATTGAAATCGCTTTAGATGCAGCAATTCAACAATAATACATTAAAGAACTCGTCATACGTCTGTCGAGTTCTTTTTATGTGACTTTTTATAAAAAACTACTTTCGAAAGAGACAGATTTTCTCCTCTATTTTTTTGTAACGTTTGTTATAATAAAGTAATCATTTTCAGTATTTCTCACAAGAGGTGACGCAGTGAAAAACAGAAGTATCGTCTTTAAACTATTTTTATTAACATCAACTTTATTTACAATCATATTCCTCCTTTTTTTCCTAGGACAATCTTTATTTTTAGAGAAATTTTATATTAATAAAAAAGTAAAAACAGTTCAAACTGCTTTTGAGAAGTTCGTAGATACTTACGAAAAAAGTGGTAAAACTTATGAGGAGATTAGAAAACTAAAACAAGAATTTCATGATAAAACAAATGCTGAAATGCAGTTTTTAAATTCTAACGGAATTATTAAAAGTGACAATAATTTCTACATTGATGTCATTAATCCTAAAAATAATAAAACATATTCCATTCCACTCAACAATCTTTTAACACCAGAAGAATATAATAAATTCGAAAACTTAGGATTGAAAAAAGATGGAGTGATAAACGTCGTCGGTTTTGTACAAGATAATATAATAACGCCACTAGAATTGACGACGAATTATAATCGATGGCAAAACGAGCATGTCAACTCAGATTTTCAATCCATTAATGGCAATCCTTCTAAAAATAGACTTACAAACCGATACAAAAATCCAACTCAAATTGATTTTACTGGTATTGTATCTAAGTTACAGCTTCCATCCAAAGCGGATGTTCGTCTTGCAAATGATCTTGAAACATTACAAGCCGTTCAATATTTTGCAGAAATTATTAGAGATGGCACTTCTAATCCGCAGCAATTAAACACTTATATACTAGATGGCGGAGAAAATATAAAGAATAGTATCTTTGTAAAACCTATTATGGAAGATGGAAAGATTAAAGAATACGCTTTTGCGATAGCATCTTTGCAACCTGTTAACGAAGCAATGCTCGTTCTAAAGGATTATTATGTCTATGCCTTAATTATCGTTTTTCTCGTAATCATTTTGTTATCCTTCTACTACTCAAAAATCATTGTGAAACCATTAATTAAAATTAATCGTGTCACAAAGAAAATGGCCAATTTTGATTTTAGCGAGAAATTACCTGTGACAGCAGACGATGAAATTGGCGGGCTTTCCGGTAGTATTAATACGTTATCTGTAAACTTAAAAGACCGAATCGATCGATTAAATGTTGCCAATACAAAATTACAACAAGATATTGAACGTGAACGTCAATTAGAGAAAACGCGAAAAGAATTCATTTCTGGTGTATCACACGAATTAAAAACACCGCTCAGTGTAATTAGAAGTTTCGCAGAAGGAATTAAAGATGGCGTTAGTAAAGATACGACGTATTATACAGATGTTATTTTAGAAGAAACTGAAAACATGAACAGACTTATTGTTGAAATGTTAGAATTAGCAAAATTAGAGTCAGGTACGTACAAACTAGATATGACGACATTCTCAATCGGCGAATTAATTCAACAAGTCTATACAAAGTTATTATTTAGTATGGAGGAAAAGCATTTACAAGTGAACATAGATGTAGACTCTTCTATATTTGTTACAGCGAATCGTAGTCGTATTGAGCAAGTGGTTGTGAACTTACTTAGCAATGCAATTCGCTATACGCCAGATGGAGAAAAAATACAAGTCTCCGTTATAGCAATGGAAGATACAGTAAAAGTCGAAATTGAAAACACGGGAAATCCGATCCCAGAAGAAAGTCTTGAAAAAATTTGGGATCGTTTCTACCGTTTAGATGCATCTCGTAGCCGTCATACTGGTGGTACTGGCCTCGGATTATCTATTGTAAAAAACATTTTAGACCTCCACCATGCCGAGTACGGTGTATATAATACGACTAATAGTGTTGTATTCTACTTTAATTTACAAAAAGTAAAAGAAGTCAAATAATTTGTCTTAATTTCACTAGGAGTTCACATGAAATTCACACTCTCCCTTTATAGTAAGAAACAAGTTAATCCTTTCCTTTACACACATAAAAGAGGAGAGTGCGTGAAATGAAACAAGCAGGACAACCTATTCAAAATGAAAAACAATTAGAAACTATCAAAAATATACTTTTACAATCTTCGAAACGTGATGGCTTATTATTCGTATTAGCTGTAAATTCTGGCTTAAAAGTAAGTGAAATCTTACAATTAAAAGTTAGTGATGTAATCGATGAACATGAAAATGTTCGCCATTCCATTTTATTTTACAATGAAAAAGTAAAGAAACATAAATGGTTTGCTGTAAATGAAGACTTACAGCACGCGATCGAAGATTACATGAAAGAACGTAAAACTTGGAAACGTAATGAACCATTATTAAAGTCTCAAAAAGGAACAAAATCTATTACGAGACAACATGCATGGTATATTTTAAACAAAGCTGCAAAAGAAGTTGGATTAGAAGGGATTAGCTCACATACACTTCGAAAAACTTGGGGATATTGTGCATACAAATCAGGTGTTGACATCGCATTTTTACAACACTTCTTTGATCATAGTACTCCATCAAAAACTTTAAAGTATATCGGTATTGCTTAATAACTCTTATACATAAAAAAGGTTACCATTTATAAATGGTAACCTTTTTTATGTTTCACATTTTCTTGTCTCTCCTATATTGTAGTGGTACTCTAATAGTAAGGGGGAGAAATTATGAACACATTAACTATTGAATTACCGAAAGATACGGCTGAAAAACTTGATTTATTAAAACAAGCTTATGAAAAGAAAACAGGTGCTTCCATTTCTGAGAGTACCCTTGTTCAAACACTTATCTCAAAAGAATTTATCCAAGCGATAACTCCTTTTGATTTACAACAATTCGTCACTGGAAGAGAACAGCAATAATTGCTGTTCTTTTTTTTGATACTTTATCAGGTGTTTACTGGAAACCTACCCCTAAAAACTTTTTATTAGGAATCTCCTTAGCATTCATGCCTCATAAAAAGTTTTTTATTTATTTTTCGGAAAACTATTGACAATGATAATGATAACCATTATCATTTATTACGAAGCCAACAATTGATGAATCAACCAAACGCTCAGTAACATTGTTACCCCTCTTTTTCATATAGAAAGGCACTGTACATTCCCCCTGTTTGTACAGTGCCTTTCTTGTTTATTATCATTCAAACAAATTTAATTGCTCAGGCTTCGGCTCACCATATGTAATGTTCATCATTTTCATAAGCTGTTTCGCATTATCCGCTGCATCTCCACCCGAATTATTATTAAATAGTACGTATATGTCCTTTGTCTTCTTTTTTAATTGCTCTAATCTTTCTACCCATTCTTCCAATTCTTTATTGTTATAACGATATAAGCAACGAACCGCTCTCCAATTTTCCCCTTTATCAAGCCACCCATGAACATTCCGACCGTGAAAACGTATAAGTGCCATGTCTGAATTCGTAACCTCTAACACGAGTGGTACCGAACCTATTCCAGCCTGTGGTTCATCACAAATTGTATGAATCCATTTCCCATGTTCTAGAAACTGTAACGTCTTATCTTTCATTTCGGGATAAAACCATGTTTGATTTCGAAATTCTATGGCACACGGTAAACCTTCCATTTTTTCTTTCGTATATCGAAGGAAATCTACATTTTTCTTTTTACAATCAAACCAAGGTGGGTATTGAAATAAAATCGTTTTTAATTTATTAGCTTCTATTAAAGGAAGAATAGATTGTTTATACACATCAAACATCTCATCGAACGTAGAATAAGGAATTTCTCCTTTCATGTGTCCCGTCATTCCTTGATATGCTTTTACGACAAAGGAAAAATCTTTCGGTGTTTCCATTGCCCACTTTGTATAGTTTCGTGCAGGCTGCATCGCATAAAATGAACTATCAACTTCCACAATAGGAAAATGCTCACTATATGTTCGTAATTTATTTCTATTTTCATAGGGATCTATATATAAAGAATCATGATCTCCCCATCCTGTCACTCCAATGAAAAGCAAATGCATCCCTCCCTTGTTAACTCTATCTTCTATTCATTCTACTCACTTCTCAAATACTTCGGCTAATCCATTACATGAAGTATCTCTTTCTTTAAGAGTATCCTTATAAAAATATGATATACTAAATGGAAGAATTTTTAAATTGAGGGGTTATCTATTTATGCTTCCAAACGATGCTATTGTATCTCATGAAAAACGAATAGAAGAACTAGAAAATAAAGTACGTTTTTATGAAGAACTTGTGAATCAATTACCACATCATTTCACATACAAAAATCCACATATTGGTTTACAAATAAAGAAAACAAGAACGACTCATTCCATTCAAAACATACAAAAAGAGAATAAAGAGGCTGATTTTCAACTTACTTGTGATTCATTGTTTTTATTTGAACAACTTGAAAAATACTTTATTCATATTTTTGATGCTTTTTCACATCATGTAACCTTTGTTGATAATAAAGGGAATATTACATTATGTAATCAAGCTGCAGCAGATGATTTTGGTGTAGTACGAAATGATATAATTGGAAAGCCAATTCAACAGTTATTAAACTTGCCAGAAGAACAAATTAAAGCTCTTGAAACATTAAGAACGGGCACAGAAATATATAATGAAGAAGTGCTAGACAAAAACTATGGTATTTTAAACAATCGAATTATTCGGGATTATAACGGAGAAATTTTTAGAGTTATTAGTGTCTTCCATTATTTAAACACAGAACGTGATGCAGAAAAATTTTCATTAGCAGGACGAATCGCAGCTGGGATTGCTCATGAAGTACGTAATCCTCTGACAACAGTACGGGGTTATTTACAATTTTTACAAGAAAGTGTTTCTCCATCTAATAAAGAATTATTTAAAAACTTACTTATTCCTGAATTAGATCGTGCAAATAGTATTATTACAAAATTTTTAGCTATTTCAAAAACACGTGAATTTACAAGAGAACCTTTTCCCATTCATACATTTTTACGTGAGTATATTCAACAGTTACTAGCTAGTGAAGTCTTTTTACATAACATTTTAATTGATTATTATTTTTCTACCGAATTAGATGATGTATTAGTTCATATTGATCGTCATGAACTTGTACAAGTTTTTTTAAACCTATTTCAGAACGCTGTCGATGCTCAAGGTGAAAAACAACTTTCTATTCAAATCACTAGTTATCGCTTAGATAACTTTATTCGAATCACTTTCACTGATAACGGAATTGGTATTCCTCCAGCTATTCAAGATTATATTTTTGATCCATTCTTCTCAACAAAAGATTCAGGAACAGGACTAGGCTTGTCAGTAACGAAGAAAATTATTCAAAATCATAACGGTACATTAAAAATGACTAGTAATCAAGATGGTACAACTTTCACTATTTCAATTCCAATTTTACCCAAAATACCCCTAGAAAGATTGAATGAATACAAATGAGGTACTCTTCCACAAACTGCATGCCAATTGTTAAATACCTCCAACAATTGGCATGCAGTTTTTTATATTGAACTTTTCTTCTTTATGTCATATAAACCTTCTCTATATTTTACTTATTTTGGCTAGATGAGCCAATTTCTTATTTTTTTAGAAATGGTAGTTTGTCCATCACGAATGTAGTATAAGTTTCATTCTAATATATAGTAATTACTATTGATTCTATGAAAGAAAGGAATGAAAAGATGAACAATAAAAATAAAGGGAAAGTATTTTATGGTAATGATTGTTGCGAAGTCAGAGCCTGTAGTCATATTAACATCTCTAAGTCCGAACTTACAGAATTCGTTAGACTGCTTCAAGCTCTTGGTCAAGCTATTCAAGCTGTCTTTCAAAACCCTTCTCAAAATATAATATAGATAACTTGATTGCCGCCCTAAATAACCTACAAAAATTCCTCAATTGCTTAGATTTGTCTCCAGCACAAAAACAAATTGGAAATTCTATTATTGCTAATCTATTAACTATTTTAAGAACAACACCTTTCTCATGCGGAGCATTGTACGTTGAACTACAAAGCTTGCTTAATTATTTACTGTATATCGCAAAGCTATTCAAAATAGATTGTTGTACTATTGACAAACTAGTTAAACTCATAACAGAGATCCAAACTATCTTAGTTCAATACGGATCAGGTTGCCTTGGAGGAGGAGCAACAGGGGCTACTGGACCTCAGGGACCGGCGGGTGCTCAAGGCGCTACGGGGGCAACAGGAGCAGCGGGTACTCCAATTCCTGTAACTATCGCAGCTTTCGGAAACTCAAATCCACAAACTATATCCCCTGGAACAAACATCCAATTCAATCAAGTTTTTGAATTAACTAATATCTCTTTCAACGATACTTCAGATACTTTAACAATTTTAGAAACAGGCGTATATGATATTAGTTTCTCAGCGTCTACAACTTTCCCAGGATCTTCACCATTTGGATTCGGTATTTCATTCAATGGCCAACCACCTACTCGTAATTTCTCAACTAACGTTATCGGTAGTGCTGTTTCTTTCTCTACAATCGTTACTTTACAAGCTGGTACAACGATTGCTGTACAGCCTACAGCAAACACTATTTCTATTCCTAACACAGGCGATACAACTGCAACACTATCCGTATTCTGAATTTACTAATTTTAAATCAATAAGTATATTTATAATAATATGTATCGTTTAGCCGTGCATTAAATCTCTCTTTATATAGAAAGGAGCACTTATTTGGGAGGATAAGTGCTCCTTCTTTACGTTTCTTTACCTCAAATTTACTCTATCTTAATCCTCATTTTGTATGATAAATAGTGAAGTCAATGATATGAAAGAGGGATGAAAATGAGAGTTATGTCACTAATACGCATTTGGTTTGCTCTTATGGTATGCATTATTTTATGTGTAGGATTTTTTTTAACTCTAAAATATTCCACTATATCAAAAGCAGAGAGAAAAACTGTTCCATACAAACTTTTGTATACAAAACAAAGTAACATCCCTTATTCCAATGCCACAAATAATGAAAAAAAAGTTATAAAAGGAATGCTTATTACGACAGCTTCTAGTTCCGAAGCACTACTTCAAATTGCCGAAACGATTAAAGATCAGTATACAAATAAAGAAATTGATGAAATCATGCTTTCTATTCACAATGAAAATAATGGTAATTACGAAGAAGAATTACCTTACGAGCCTATTAGTAAAGGAAAAATAATTATCACATACGATTCTCAATCCTTTGGCAGTACGAATGTTACACTTAACGAGTAATACCATTGATCCCAATTGATATGCGCTAATAACTAGTAGGTATATAAAGTTTCACTTAATTTTTCATACGAAAAAGAGGCGAATTTCGTTATTCGCCTCTTCCTTTTACCAAAATGATGGAATCCATTCTTTCACTTTATCAAACCACTCTTGTTGCTCTTTTTTTCTTTGTTGTTCCTCTTCTTTCCTCCTCTTCTCTTCTTCTTTTCTTCGTTTTTCCTCTTCTATTGTATTCAATTGTTTTTTATATTCAGCCTCAGATATGAGTGATAACTGGAATGCTTTTTGAGCTGGATTGGCATTCGCTTTTTTCATAATATCCCTGAACATTGTCGTCGTAATTTGACTCCCCCCTGGAACATAATGATCGCTATCTGTTTTATCATATCCTACCCAAATTGCACCTACTAAATCTGGTGTGTATCCAACAAACCATGAATCCTTTGCGCCTGTGCTTGGTCCATTTACAATTTGAGTAGTTCCTGTCTTACCTGCCGTATCAACATTATTAACTTTCGCTTTTTCGCCCGTACCCTTTTCGACAACACCTTTTAATAAATATGTCATCTTTTGAGAAATTTTCTCGCTCGTCACTCGTGTCTCTTTCTTATACCACTTTCCAATCGTTTCACCTTCCGCATTTTGTATCTCCCTAATCGCATGAGCTTCCACTTGGACACCGTCATTTGCAAATGTACTGTACGCTTGGGCCATTACAAATGGGGAGGTTCCCACATGCATCCCACCTAAAGCAATTGGATACGTACGATCTTCTGGCACTAATGGAATACCAAATCGCTCTAAAGATTTCAACCCTTTATCTAATCCAATCTGCTCTAATAGCCAAACAGCTGAAACATTGTACGACTTCGCTACTGCTTCATACATCGTTACATCACCATGAAAAGTATGATCACTATTTTGCGGTTTATATTCTTTAATATTAAATGGTTCATCTTTTAATATATCGTATACTTCATACCCTTGCTCTAACGCTGGTACATATACAGCAAGAGGCTTTAACGTTGAGCCTGGTTGTCTTTTTAATTGGGTTGCATGGTTAAACTGTAAAAACTGATACGGCCCTCTTCCTCCAACTAAAGCTGGTACACCACCTGTTTTCGGATTCATAAGAACTACACCTGTTTGCATAAGTTGATCTGAGCCACTATCTTTGAAATAACTCTCATTATTCACAACGTCTTCTACAGCCTGTTGTTTTTTCGGATCAAGCTCTGTATAAATACGATAACCACCTGCTAAAATTTCATTTTGTGTTAATTCGTACTTGTCCATCGCTTCTCTAACAATATAGTCTACATATTGAGAGTATTTCCCCTTGTATTTATCATCAACACCACGTTTCAACACAAGACCACTCTCTTTTTCTTTATTATACTGTTCGTCAGAAATATACCCTTGCTCTTTCATTAAATTTAATACAACATTACGTCGTTCGATTGATTTATTAAAGTTTTTATAAGGCGAATACGCAGACGGTGCTTTAATCAAACCTGCAATCGTTGCAGCCTCTGAAATTGTTACATCTTTTACATCTTTATCAAAATAAGACTTAGCTGCCTTTTTTATACCCCAAGCACCTTCACCAAAATAAATTTGATTCATGTACATTTCGATAATTTCATCTTTCGTATACGTACGTTCTATTTTTTTTGTTAAAAAATATTCCTTTATTTTACGCGAGAACGTGCGGTCTTGTGTCAGAAATACATTTTTCGCAAGTTGTTGCGTAATTGTGCTTCCCCCTGCTACAACTTCTCCTGCTGTAATATTTTTAAAAACTGCACTTATAATTCCACTATAGTAAATACCGTGATGGTTAAAAAATTCCTTATCTTCTACTGCAACAATTGCCTGAACCATAATATCAGGAATATCTTTCCTTTTCACGCCTTCTGTTTTAGAAGAAGCTAATTTTGTCGCGACTTCATTATTTGCATCATAAATTAAGGTCGGTTGCGGAACAGCTTGCTTTAATTCAGATATGTCTTGAATAGAAATTATTATATTTATAGCAATAAATAGAGTAGCAAGTAAACTTCCTAATACAATTAATGAATTACGAAGTTTCTTCCTCTTGTTGAACCACTCCTGTATTTTTTTCAAGTGAGTGTTCTTTAATTTCATTCGTTCACTTCCTTCGTTTGTTTACACTCTTCTTTTCAAAAGGAAGAATATACCTCCTTTTAAATTTATTATAATAACGTAGTCTTTCCTGTAGTGTAAAGCTTTTCTTTCACATTCATACTTTTTGCAAGAAAAGGACATTCTACAAGTAAGATATTCAATAGTGATTATTAATATTATTAATACAACAATGAGAGTTATGTTAAGTTTTTGTAAACTTTTCGATAAAATGTTTTAAAAAACGACAGTTTTTTGTTAGAATTGATTAGCCAATATATTTTACATATATTACTTTTGTGGGGGTAACTAATAATGGTCTTTAAATCAAAAAAAGATAAATTTTCTGAAATGTTAATGAATGTTTCTGAAAATTTAAAAGAAGGCGCGCAGTTTTTCGTGGAGTATAAAATTAAAAATGCTAGCGATTTAAAAGAGTTTTCTATGCGCATGAAAGAGTATGAGTCAAAAGGTGACTCATTTATTCACGAAATCATTATGGAGCTAAACAAAGCGTTTATTACTCCTATTGAACGTGAGGACATCCTACAACTCGCAATGAGTATGGATGATGTATTAGACGGATTAGATCATAGTGCTGGTCTATTCGAAATGTATTCTATTACAGAAGCTGATGAATACATGATTAAATTCGTTGAAGCAATTAATCAATGTGCGATTGAGATTGCAAATTCTGTTGAACTACTGTCTAAGAAGAAGTTAGTCGACATTCGTACGAACGCGATTAAGATTAAGGATTACGAATCACAATGTGATGATATTCGCCGTCATGCGATTAAGCACTTATTCTCTCGTGAGAAAGATCCGATTAAGATTATTCAATACAAAGAGATTTACGAAGAGCTTGAAGAAGTAGCGGATAGCTGCCAAAGCGTTGCAAACGTATTAGAAACAATTATTATGAAGAACGCGTAAGGAGTTTGATCATGGATACACTCTTGATACTGACCGTTTTAGTAGTCATTTGCGCTTTAGCTTTTGACTTTATCAATGGATTTCACGATACAGCAAACGCTATTGCAACGGCTGTTTCAACGAAAGCTCTAAAGCCTAGACATGCAATTATTATGGCAGCTATTATGAACTTTTTAGGTGCGATGACATTTACAGGTGTAGCAAAAACAATTACTAAAGATATCGTTGATCCATTTGCCTTGCAAAATGGTTCCCTTGTAATTTTAGCTGCTTTGCTTGCGGCAATAGCATGGAATTTGATCACTTGGTACTACGGTATTCC
Source organism: Bacillus cereus group sp. RP37 (assembly GCF_040459695.1). Lineage (NCBI taxonomy): Bacteria > Bacillati > Bacillota > Bacilli > Caryophanales > Bacillaceae > Bacillus > Bacillus cereus group sp. RP37. The sequence continues at coordinate 3,954,204 of NZ_JARVHP010000001.1, forward strand.
AAGTAGTTCTTCGCATGCAATTATTGGCTCAATCGCAGGTGCAGCTATCGCTGCTGCCGGTATTAGCTCATTAAATCTTAAAGGGTTTATCAAAATTCTTGAAGCCTTAATCATTTCACCGATTATCGCTTTTGTTATTGGTTATATCGTATACAGTATTTTTAAAGTAGTCTTTAAAAACTTTAATTTAACGAAAACGAACAAAAACTTCCGTATATTCCAGATTTTCACTGCAGCATTACAAGCTTATACACATGGTACAAATGATGCGCAAAAAGCAATGGGAATCATTACGATGGCTCTTATGGCCAATAACTATCATACTTCTAGCGACATCCCGTTCTGGGTACAATTATGTTGTGCGATCGCAATGGGGCTTGGTACTTCTGTCGGTGGATGGAAAATTATTAAAACTGTCGGTGGACAAATTATGAAAATTCGTCCTGTAAATGGTGTAGCTGCCGATTTATCATCATCACTTGTTATTTTCGGTGCAACATTCATTCATTTACCAGTTAGTACGACGCACGTTATCTCTTCTTCTATTTTAGGGGTTGGTGCTTCTCATCGTGTAAAAGGTGTAAAATGGGGAACTGCAAAACGCATGTTAATTACTTGGGTTATCACACTTCCTATTTCAGCTTCTTTAGCTGCTTTATTTTACTCTTTATTACACTTAATCTTTTAATTAAAAGTCGTCTTCCTTATTTTTCTAGGAAGACGACTTTTTTGTGAACAAACCTTTTTCTCATTAAAAAGCGTGTATAATAATTGGTGGATAAGTTATATAGAGGAGTTGGCAAATTTGGAATACATCATGTTACTTTTCATCGGGCTAATCGCCGGGACAGTCGGGAGTCTAGTCGGGCTTGGTGGCGGAATTATTATTGTTCCGTTATTAATCGGATTACACAGCCTATCACCACAACTTGCAGTAGGAACTTCAATGGTAACAGTCGTTTTTACAGGACTATCTTCCACCCTTACTTATATGAAGCATAAACGAGTAGATTACAAAAGTGGACTTATTTTATTTATCGGGAGTGGCCCTGGTGGTATCATCGGCTCATGGGCAAACAAATTTTTAAACCAAGACACATTTTCTTTATATTTTGGGATTTTCCTTATCTTTGTCTCCATTCTTCTTATGTTACGAGACAAATTAACCCCCCTTTCTTTATCAAATATGACTGTAATTAAGCGTTCTTTTACAGATAACGAAGGAAACACTGTACACTATCAATTCCCACCGCTTCTCGCTATCTTTATCGCCTTTATAGTTGGGTTTATATCTGGGTTATTTGGAATTGGTGGCGGTGCCTTACTTGTTCCAGCAATGATGCTCCTTTTTGCATTCCCAGCACATATTGCTGTAGCAACTTCGATGTTTATCGTATTTCTATCAGCAATTGTAAGTTCTGCAACTCACATCTCCCTTGGAAATGTCAGCTGGATTTACGCATTAGTTCTTATTCCTGGTGCATGGATCGGTGGAAAAATCGGGGCTTATATCAATACAAAATTAAGTGGTAAAGCCGTAATTAATTTATTACGTATTACATTAATTATCCTCGGGACTAGATTAATCATTACTTCTTTTTTATAACGCGTTCTTTTTAGAATGCGTTTTTCTTATACGCATGAATATAAAAATCCTCCTAAGAGAACAAATAAAATTAAACAAACACATAATAACATATAATTGGAAATATGTAATTTCTTCAAGTTGACCACTCCTATAACTGCGACTGTTATCTTTATGATAGCGAAAATATAGTTTACTTGCAGTTACAAAGTGCTAACAATGCAAAATCATTTATTACAAATTTTATCCTTATATTTCATTTCTTTGTATATTCTATCGGTTTAATAAAAAAAGATGTCATATTGACATCTTTTTTAGTGAAGAAGTGACCATCCCATAAAATCCTCATGGACTTGGCACGCCCTCTTATCATTTCGATCATATAATTCAGCATAACTATCTGTTTCTTCATCATAAGCCATCGTATAAATAATTTGGCCGTCTACTTCAACGGATAAAACGACTCCACCTTTCATCTCTTCTACATGAATGATAGCATTCGCCGGAATTCTCATATCCGTCATTTTTATCGCATCTAACAATATACTAAACCTCCTACAGCGTATTCATTGCTAGTACTATTACACACTAAATAGTATACTACTGTAATAGCATACATTTCGTCAATGAAATTGCTGTTTAAATAGCATATTGTCTTTATACATATACACTAAAATAAAAAAAATAGAAATGTTTAAATGGGGGGCTAACATTGATTCTACACAAAGGAGATGTACTATTTCGTCAAGGCGAGGACGGTCCTTTATATTTTATAAAAGCAGGTTTATTAAAAGTAGTAAGAATAGAAGAAGATGGAACACCATTTTTATTCAACATTATCGTTCCAGGTGAAACAATACCTCACCATTCTTTAATTTCACCGAAGGAGTATCACGGTACAGCAATTGCTTTAATGAAAACAGAAGTTGAGCCTATAATTAGTAATGAATGGTACGATCAACTTCAGGCAAATCCCGCATCCTATGCAAATATCGCTATGCAATTACAATCAAAATTAAGAATGATGCAACAGCGTATCGATCAATTGACAACCGTCTCTCCGAAAGAACGTCTTCATCGTTTACAAGAATGGTTCACATTATATTTAGGTGACATTCCTATATATGAAATATTAACGCAAACTGAAATTGGTCAACTAATTGGTATACGCCGTGAAACGGTAAATCGGCTGTTACGAGAACAAATAAAAAACGAGGTAAAATAATACCTCGTTTTTTCGCTTATTCAAATCCATTCTATTGTAAGCTCGATGCTGGACCGAAAAATTCATAGTGGATATGCTCTTGTTTCACACCTAAATCAGTTAGTGCAGCATTTATATGTTTCATAAATGCTACGGGTCCACAGAAATAAAATTCTGCTTCAGTTGTCGGAATAATAGTTTGTAACCATTCACGCTCAATGAAACCTTCTTTATCAAAGTTCTTCATTTCCAAATCTTTTTCAGTTGGTGCAGAATAGCAAGTGTACGCTTTAACTTGTTCGTATTCATTATCTACTGCCTCAACGTGTTCTTTCATTGCATGTGTATTACTATTTATCGCTGCATGAACAAAACATACATTACGTTTTGAGTCTTGTTCAATTAACGTATTTAGCATACTCATCATCGGTGTAATACCTACCCCACCACTAATTAGTACAACTGGTAATGTTGCATCCATATTTAATACGAAATCTCCTGCTGGTGCACTTACTGGTAACATATCGCCTTCTTTTACATGATCGTGTAAGTAGTTAGATACTTTACCGTCCGGTGTATCTACACCTTTTTCTTTCTTTATGCTAATACGATAATATTCTTTTCCAGGAGCATCCGATAAGCTATATTGACGATTATGTGTATATGTTTCACCTTCAATATTTATTTGAATCGTTACATATTGCCCTGGGATGAATGAAGAAACTTTTCCTCCATCTTCAGGTTTTAAATAAAATGATGTAATAACATCGCTTTCCTTCACTTTTTTAACAACTACAAAGTTACGGAAATCTTTCCATCCACCTTCTTTATGTGCCGCTTCTTCATACATCTCTGCTTCAATGCTAATGAATGCATCAGCAATGACACCATAAGCTTCTCCCCATGCGTTTAAAACTTCATCAGGTGCACCTGCAACCTCTTTAATTGCACGTAATAAACATGTACCTACAATCGGGTAATGTTCCGCTTTAATACCTAAACTTCTATGCTTATGACCAATTTGTTTTACAACTGGAATAATAGCTTCTAAGTTATCAATGTACGTTGCAGCTGCATAAACAGCATTCGCTAGCGCTTGTTGTTGTCTTCCCTTTTTCTGATTTGTATGGTTGAAAATATTCAATAACTCCGGATGTTCCGAAAATAAAATTTGATAAAATCTCGTAGTAATTTCAACGCCTTTTTCTTGTAATAATGGTACTGTTGACTTTACGATTTCAATTGTTTTTGCACTTAACATTGTATCCCACTCCTCTATTTCCTTAACTGTTTTTAGTTTAACTGAATTGTATAATACAGATTGTGATTTTAATCACTATTAACACGGTGTTTTTGTGAAAAATATATGAACATTGCACTTACAAAAGAAAATAAGCCAACTAGAATTCTAGCTAGCTTATTATTTGGACTGTATAGCTTGTTCAATTACCCTTATATCTTTCCCATCTCCAAACTCTGTATACCCCCAGACATTCGTTTCACCTCTATATTTATTTACGATAATATCCAAGTCATGGTATACACGATGTGCATAAATTACATACTCAATATTTTGGAGTTCCACACCTTTTTTTACAATTTCATAGCTTCTATTTACATCGCGTTTTATTTTTTCGTTCTTTATTTCTGTATGTATATTTTTTAATGACGATTCTTGTTGTTGAAACCATTGCTTAAATTGATTCCAGTCCCCGTCTGTATAATTCTCTGCTTTACCATAATTTAAAAAATTATTATAACTTTCATGTGTCATACGAATAAAATCAAGCACTTTTGTCTCTTCTTGCACATCTTCTATTTGAGCTATTGTACTTACCCCAGCGGGCTTATTCGCATAATGTAATAATACTTTCATAAGACTATAACTCGCAATTATCATCACGATAATAACACCAAACACATTTAGCAATTTCTTCATATACAGAACTCCTTTTCTACTATGAATATTACAATGTACTGTTACACTTGTAACATTCTCTCGTAGAAATGTAATTCCTGTTTAAATCCTTCTTGTCATTTCGACAATATTTTTCTATACATTTCTCCTTGGTAAATGTTCTTGTAAAACAATATACCCTTCATAAGCTGTGTAACCGAGTATAGCCATTAATCCGATATAACAAGCAAAGACTGTCCATTTCGTTTTCATATCAACTTTATAATAGTTTTCCTGTTGTCTCTTTTCTGTCTCCCATTCCTGTAATTTTCTTTCTGACACTTCAAACGCTTCTCTTATATGAATAATATGCGTTTCTTTTTCATCTTCATATGGAACGTAATCAAGTGGCTCAAACTTTGGTAAAAGATACTCTAACACTTCAATCTTTTGAAGTTCTCCTATTTTTAATTCTTTCTCTCTTTCTTTTTGCCTCAATACATTCATTTCATGTTGCATCATATATATATTTCGATGCACCGCACCAGTTTCTTTTAATTCCTCTTCAAGCCTTGCAACATATTCTTTCATTCCATCAATTCTATATCCTAATTCCTTAATTGGCTCATCTCTCTTTATTACTCTATATAATTCCATACAGCCGATAATAAAAATAAATCCTCCCAAAATACTTTTAAAGTAAATGGAATAACCGAGCAATATAATAAGGCCCGCTCCCCAAATCTTTGTACTTACAACTGAGATAATTCGTCCACCATCTAACGGAGAAACTGGAATCAAGTTAAAGAAGTTAATCATACTTCCAAGTAAAATAATTAATGCCCAAAATGGCTCTTTCGTTATTACATAAAGTGGAATTGCAGGTAAAAATGACAATAATCCGAAAAGAGGTCCCATATAGGCGATGTAAGCTTCATCTTTTGCATTTTTCGGCATTTCTTTCATCCCAATAAGAGCGCCCATAAATGGAATAAATATTGCTGGCGATGTTGGTATCCCTTTTCTTTTCGCAGCCCATAAATGGCCCATTTCATGAATAAACAACAAATAAATGAGCGCTACTCCAAATTTCCAACCATATATAACTGCGTATGCACCAAGTGATAGAAACATACTAAATACCGTTGAAAACTTTGCTAATTTAAAAATTGCAAATACCCACTTTAACTTAGAAAGTAAAAATAGCCCTATTGCAACAATAATTCCCCATAATCCTTTTTTATTATTTTTCATATTCCTCTCCTTTATCTCGCATTAATGAGTCATATTCATTCATTAAAGCTTTTTCTTTTCTCTATTATGACATATTTTTTTCTATCGTTAGAAATAATGTTTATTTAATCCATTTTTAGCCAAAAATATAAAAAAAGGAGGTGTATACGAATGAATTTACAGTCTCTCATAATAGGCGCTCTATCGTTTTTAGCTTCAACTCTTATTTTTTATACCGTTAGCTACGTATTATTATTAGATTTGTTGCCCAATCACGTATTTATTGCTATTATCGTCCTTTCCGCTCTTATGATTTCTTTTCTTATTACACGAAAATCAATGAATGAGCCATCTGCAAAAGCAAAGTAATAGAGAGGGGTGTTTTCCCCCTCTCTATTATCATTTCCTAGGAAAGGCCATATAGAATCCCGCTATTTGAGAGCTCCTGACCAGCGGGGGCCGCCCCCACCGCTTAAAGTTTCACTTTATCTTTGTAAATTCATTTTTTCACCATACTCTTTAACAATTTGAATGATATTTTGAAAAACACCTATTTTTTCTTTTTTTCTATTTAATATTTTCAAATCATAATTTTCATAATATGTTTCTAATGACTTTAATTGTGATTCTGAAGCACCTTTTATCGGAACAGTAGCATGCAATTCATACTGTTTATACCCTTCCTTTACCTTTTCACCTAAAACCATTTCACTCTCTTTTGCTCCAATTAATTTTTGAACTTTTTCCGGGAAAATGACTTGTAAATAGTATTCTTGTTCCTTCTCTAATTTGTTGTATAGTGATTGTGAAATCGTATAGCGTACCATATAATTCATTTTTTGATCGCCAGCTTTAATATGAAACGCGGTAATCTGCAAATCTTTTTTTGTTACTTCCGTTAAAGGACCTACCTGCATCTCATCTTCTTTTTGTTCTGACACATTTGGAAATATAGCCAAAAGCTTTTCCGTATCTTTTTTATTCAGCATATACATAGCTTTCTTATATTGTACCCATCCCCGTCTGTCTTCTCCTCTTAACCATGCATAATATGTTTCTTTTTTTCCATCTCTACTAATTTGTATTTCATATTCCGGTTCACCGAAGCTACCTGTTATTTCTTGTTTCTCAGCTTTATCCAAAATGTCCATTACTAACTTAGCTTCTGATTCCTGTAACTTTTTCTCTTTATGTTTTTTTTGTATAACGGTTATCCCTATTGTTTCTTTCACTTCATTCACCGTCTCTTCCACTTTTTTTGGTTCTTTTTTTTGCTCAACTTGACCACAAGATGCTAGTAACATAGCAAATAACAACAATACATATTTCCTTTTCAATTTAATCCTCCTTTTACAATAAGAAATTCTTATAATCTTCATATAAAAAACAAAAACGTGACACACTATAAAATAAGCTATACTAAACATTGAAAGGAGGTCTTTTTCATGTCCATTAATTTTCATGATGCAAATAATAAATACACATACGCACAGCGAAACGCCCATATTTCCTGGGGGGAAATGATAAAAAGTATTACAAATATACAAAACAAGCAAATCATTGATATCGGCTGTGGTGGTGGGATTTATACGAAAGAACTCGCCCTTATGGGAGCAACGAGTGTTGTTGGACTTGATTTTTCAAAACAAATATTACAGGCTGCAAAAGAAAATTGTAGCAGCTTTCCAAACATTTCATTCATTCACGGTGATGCTCATAGCGTCCCATATCCTAATGATACATTCGACATTGTTATTTCGCGCGCAGTTATTCATCATTTACAAGATATTCCTACATTTCTACGTGAAGCTTCTCGTATATTAAAGAAAAACGGTGTACTTATTGTACAAGACCGAACTATTGAAGATTGTACAATTCCTGGAAGCCCCGAACACATTCGTGGATATTTTTTCTCTACCTTTCCAAAACTCATTGAAATAGAATCAAAAAGACGGCCAAAAACCACCACGATACAACAAGAATTACAAAAACATTTTCTTCATGTGCTCCCCACTCAAACACAATGGGAAGTACGAAAAATACATGATTCTGTAGAAGCATTGCTACAGGATTTATCACCTCGAACAGGTCGATCCATTCTATACGAATTAACAGATCATGAACTTTCTCAACTTCTACAACAGATCCAGATCGCATTACAAAACACCTCTCCTATTATTGAAAGAGATCGGTGGACAATTTGGAGTGCCATGAAATTGTAAGGAAGGAAGCCTCACAAAATAATGTGAGGCTTCCTTCTTTCATAATCTAATTTTGCAACACTCTTGATATCCTCCACTTCTGGCCTGTGCACTTCCACACTTCGGACATACTAAATATCTAGACTGATTTGTCAACAAACTACCTTTTTGAAAGAGTAAAACTTCTGCTTGTTTAAACGAACGCGAATAATATAACCACATAAAACCAATTATAGCAATAATGCCAAATAATACTCCCATCGCAAGCATTCTAGTCACCTCTTTTGGTTTGTTCTGTCCAGCAAGTGGATTGTTGTATTATTCTCTGTAAATTCAAACAATCCCTTCTTTACTCCTACAAATATCAACTTTCTCTACAAATTTTACAATTCTATAAAAATTTCCACTCCCTTTTTACAATCCGATATTCATCACCCATTCACTTCAAAATAACGAATATCACCTTCAATATTTTTATATATGAATATATATTTCAGAAAATATATTGACTTTCTAAAAAAAACATGCAACAATACTGTCAGAATACTTGAATAAAAATTCATTGACGAGAACGAGTACGTTATAAGACTGTCCCCCAGAGAGTTGGCGATTTGCTGAAAGCCAACGTTCAGTGCGTAGCCGAAAATCATCTCCGAGAAGTAGAACCGAATGTTACAGTAAGTTCTTACCGGCTGTCCACCGTTACAAGGAACACGTATCATGTTGTACGTTGTAAAGCCGTATACATATAGACTCATTTCTACATGTATAAATTAGGGTGGTATCGCGGGTAAATATAACTCGTCCCTTTCTTTAGGGACGAGTTTTTTGTGTTCTTACAAATGAATTTTAAAAAAGGAGGAAAAACAATGAACACTGTATCAAAAAAACATATTTTTTTCACGGGTCTTATGCTATTTTCTTTATTTTTTGGGGCAGGTAATTTAATTTTCCCTCCCATGCTTGGACAAAATGCAGGTGAAAATTTTTGGCCGGCAATGATTGGATTTTTATTAACAGGAGTCGGTTTACCATTATTAACTGTTATTGCAATTTCTTTATCAGGAAATGGTATGCAACAACTCGCAAGTCATGTTCACCCATTATTCGGAATTTTCTTTACTGTAGTTGTATACATTGCAATCGGTCCATCTATGGGAATTCCACGTGTTGCAAATGTCGCTTATGAAATGGGCGTTAGTTCTTTCTTACCAGAAACAATTCGCTCTAGTAGCCTAGCACTATTTTTATATACAATCATCTTCTTTACTATCGTATTTTGGCTTAGTTTAAATCCATCTAAGCTCGTCGATCGTATCGGAAATGTATTAACACCTATTTTATTGCTCTCTATTTTCTTATTATTTGTTAAAAGTGTATTTACACCACTTGGACAGTCAGGTCCAGCAATGCAAGCGTATCAAACTTCTCCAATCTTCAAAGGTTTTATGGAAGGGTACTTAACGATGGATACAATTTCAGCACTTGCATTTGGAATTATCGTGGTAAATGCAATTCGCTCTAAAGGTGTGAATGATCGTAAATCCATCGCTATCGCAACAGCAAAAGCGGGACTTATTGCCGCTACTGGTCTCGTACTTGTATATGGCGCACTTGGTTGGCTTGGTGCGACTAGCGTCTCTCTCGGATACGCCAAAAATGGAGGACAGCTACTCACTGTTATCGTACAACAATTATTCGGTCCATATGGCCTACTTCTACTAGCGCTAATTGTTACACTTGCTTGCTTAACAACATGTGTTGGACTTGTATCTGCATGTAGTCAATATTTCTCAACATTATTGACTACATTTTCATACAAAACGTTTGCGAGCATCATTTGTGCATTAGGATTATTAGTTGCCAACTTAGGTTTAACGAAAATTATTGCCATCTCTGTTCCAATTCTACTTGTTGTATATCCAGTTGCAATTGTACTTGTTCTACTATCGTTACTTCATAAATATTTCGGCGGATATCGCTCTGTTTATGTAGGTGCTTTAATTGGGGCTGCAATCGTAAGCGTATTTGACGGATTAAAACAAGGTGGTATTTCAGTTTCATTTATCACACCATATTTTGAATTTATCCCTTTATATAATGAAGGAATTGGCTGGCTAATACCTTCATTAGCGGGGGCTATTATCGGCCTTACAATCGCTAAGTTAAGCGGTGCGAAAAAAGTTCCCTTAATAACCGATTCCCGCGAAGTAAAAGCATCCTAAAAAAACTCCCGAAAGGGAGTTTTTTACTTTTGATAAGCAGTATGATTAAAACTGCTTATTTTATACGCTTTCGTATAATATTCGATATTTGTATCCACTGTTTCTACTTTGACAACATCATAGCAATCTTCTTGCTTTACTAAAAATAAATAGTACTCTTCTGTCGCCTCAACAATTGCAATTTTATCTGTTTCAACATTATATTGTTCACAAAGCGCTTGTAATGCGTTCACATAATCCCCTAATTTTTTAGACTTATCCATGCCAAATATCGTTTGAACTAACATACACTCTCTCCCCTTTGTATGTACTGTTAACAACTTAATGATAACGCTTACATTTATTAACGTCAATAAAAAGATTTGGCGTAAACTAATAATCAGTGGGATAGCCCCCCACTGATTAAAGTTTCACTTTATCATTTCGTCAATTGATGTCTAAACGCATAAATAACCGCCTGTGTCCGGTCACTTACATTTAGCTTATTTAAAATATTACTCACATGTGTCTTTACTGTTTTGAGGGCTATAAACAATTCATCTGCAATCTCTTGATTACTTTTCCCCTCTGCAATTAATAACAAAATTTCAGACTCTCTTTCTGTTAACTCCTCATGCAAAGGTTGTTCTTTCTTCTGACGCATACGAGACATCATTTTACCAGTAACTTTTGGCTCTAATACCGTTTCTCCATCATAAGTAGCTCGTACAGCGTCTGCTATATCACTCGCTCTTGATGTTTTTAATAAATAACTTGTCGCTCCCGCCTCAATAACAGGATACAATTTCTCATCATCTAAAAAGCTCGTTACAACTACAATTTTCGCTTCTGGCCATTCCTGAATAATAGCACGTGTTGCTTCAACCCCATCCATCTCATCCATGACAAGATCCATCAAAATAATATCTGGTCTTAATTGCAGTGCTAACTCTGAACCTTTTCTTCCATTTTCAGCTTCTCCAACTACTTCGATATCTGGCTGCGTTGATAAATATGCTGATACACCCATTCGAACCATTTCATGATCATCGACAAGTAACACTTTTATCATGATTCTCCCCCTCTCTCAATCATAATCGGTACTTTTACTTCTATTTGCGTCCCTTTAGCCGGGAAACTAAGTACTTTTAATGTCCCACCAATTTCATGAACACGCTCTTGCATTGATCTTAGACCATATGAACCAGCCTTATTCACTCCGACTTCAAATCCAACGCCATCATCAATAATTTTTAGAATTGCATATTGATCAATTTTCCGAAGACGTACTTCCGTTTTCTTCGCTTTCGCATGTCGTAAAGTATTGGATAAAGCTTCTTGCACAATACGAAATAAATGATCTTCTACACCTTTTTTCAATTCTATTGGCTCGATTAGCCATTCAATTTTCATATGTTGCTTTCGCGATAATTCCGTCAATAATTCTTCTATACCTTGTGTCAGTTTCTTACCTTCTAATTGTACAGGGCGTAAATGAAGAAGCAATGCTCTCATTTCCGATTGTGCATTTACAACCATATTTTCAACGAGCTGTAACTGCTTTGTCGTCGTTTCTGGAATTTCAGCTACTTGTTCATTAATAGCCGACATCATCATTGACATTGCAAAAAGCTGCTGACTTACAGAATCATGCAGCTCCCTCGCCAATCGATGCCTTTCTTGGGAAATCGCTTCTTGTCTCATCTCTTCATTCCAATGAGCTCGTTCATTCGTTACTTTTTGAAAGAGTCCAGCTTGCTCCTCTAATCGACGAGCAAGACCGATTACTTTTCGTTCCACTTCATGAAATTCATCATCTGCAGTAAACGAAACATCACTCGGAAAATTCCCTCGCTCTACTTCAAATAGAAAAGTATTTAATCCTTGTATACGCTGCTCTATATAGTAACCGATTGCATACCCTACAATTCCCCCGATAAGTAAACTTGTAGTCATAATAAACAAGCCAATTGGAACAGAAGCGATGGATTCTTTCCATAATAAATCATAAACTTGTTGCTCACTTTTCCATACATATACAATTGTACAAATAAGCGCGATACTAACTGAGGACAACATAGAGTAACGAATATACATCCACGAAATATTTTTTTGTTTCTTCATTATACTTTCCTCACTTCCGTATCGCCTACGACAAGCGAAGAAATAATTTTAATACGACGAGGAGCTTCTTTATACTGCTCTGTTCTAAATGTAACATTGCGATTAAACCCTGTTTCCTCATGTCCTGGCAGGAGCACACGTCCGACAATAACAGAATGATTTAATGACAGTTCAATATCATACGGCACATATAAACGAATATTACCTACTACACCTCGAATAACAATTACCGTTTCTCCTTCTGGAATCATGGCAGTTGTTAAATCTATTTCAACATCACAAGCACCATATTGAACATTAATATCCTCAAGTTCATAAATATGATCCATCATTCGTACATTACCTACAAACATATTTTTCAAATATGGTTCTGTACGATATATTTGCTTCTCTTCATCTATAATCCCTTTTTCTTTAATTTCAACCTTCATTGCTTTTTGCTGATGCCCTTGTTGAATCAGTTGATAACCAATTAAAGCTAAACAAGCAAATACGACAAGAACAAATGCTGCTGATGAAAATAAGAAGAATAATAATACGATACCACCAACAAATAAAAATACATTTCCCCGTACATAACGATTCTTTTTACGATAATGCCTTCCAAACATAAGCATAATAAATGCAAAAATGAGACCACCTGGTTCAAAATGTCCAAGTATCATATCAAGAAATAGACCAAATCCAAATATGATGAGGAGCATCCCCATTAATTGTGTTTTTGAAAAATGCTTCTTCATTTCAGCTCCCCCCTTCTTGTCACATATACATAGAAGAAAAGGCATTGCTTTCCAACACCTTTTCTCCTATCACTATATCATAAGCCTGTTTTATAATATACTACTATTATTTTGTTAACTCTTTCGTTAACGATACATCATTCTTTTCTTTCATTTCACGCTCAAGCTTTGCAATCTTCATATCAAATGTGTCACGTTCATGCCCCTCATTCATACGAGTTTCTATATCGCGAATATGATCTTCAATTTCTTCAAAGCGTAAGAACGGATTATTTTCATCCATTTTATGCATCGCAGTATTCATACGGCGATTAGCATGTGCCATATTTTCACGTGCCATTAATTCCATACGTTTCGCGTGCATTTCTTTTAATTTATTTTTCATCTCAGCAAGACGACGCTCTAACTCATCAATTTGCTCTACAACACCTGCATACATTTCTTCTAATCGAGTTACTTGCCCTTCATAATAAGCTACTTCTTCTAACGCACGCTCATGCAGTTGTAGTTCGCCTGCTTCTTGTGCGATGATCGCTTGCTTTGATCTTTTATTAACGAAATAACGTGCTTGCTCAAGCTCACGAGCGAAATTAGATTTTAATGTTTTATGGCGCTGAATTAACTTCTCAATTTTTGTTATTTCACGCTCACTATCTCGTAAATATTGATTTAACATAGCGATTGGATTTTTTCTTTCTTTCTCATCTAACACATTATGAAAATCTGCTAAAATTGCATCGCGTACACGTCCGAATAAAGATTGTTTCATTATAATCTTCCTCTCTTCTACTTTATAAATTTGATTTATTTTATATTAGTTTTTCATTAACTTGTTCCACTCATCTTCAAAGTTACTATATGGTTTAGAACTTTCTGGAGCAGAATCAACAACTACATCTTTTTCTTTTTTCCACTCACGGTATCCGTAGTATAAAACTACTAATGCTGCGATACCGATTAGTGCTGGGGAATGAGAAAGTGCAATGGATAAACCGATTAAACCAACAATACCCCAAGCTAACTTTCCAAAAAATGATTTAGCTCGCACAAATGATTTATAGCTCCAGTACACAACTCCTGCTCCGATTGCGAATCCTACAATACCAGCAAGACTACCAAGAGCAATTAAAGCCAAAATACCGGCCGCGATAAACGCTAGAAATTGTTTCATCTTGTGCTTGCCTCCCTTCGATTTGATACTCTTATCTTAACTATTTTTTCATTTTTCCATAACGAGCTTAAGAACCGTTTTTGACTCAGACTTAAGACCGAGTTGCATTCAGCCTTTTGTAAAAACATGCGGTAAGATCGGATGTTTTACTCTTTTATCGCACATAAAAAGCCGTACAGAGAATATTCTCTGTACGGCTTTCGTTACTATTCATTATGCTGTTTTATGATACTCTTTCTTTCCCGCTACTTTAGAAAACCTCGGGAAACCAATTAATATAGAAATGATTCCACATACTCCAACTAAGATTGGATAAAACGCATATGGCAACAATTCAATTGGAGATAATGCCGCAAATCCTGCTGCCGTTAACATTTGCGCACCATACGGAATTAATCCTTGCACACAACATGAGAAAAGATCTAATACACTCGCTGATTTACGAGGATCAATTTCATATTGATCTGCAATATTTTTCGCAAGTGGACCTGTAAAGATAATAGAAATTGTATTATTCGCTGTACACATATTCGTCATACTCACTAAGCCAGCAATACCAAACTCTGCTCCTTTTTTTGAACGAATGTTACGCGTTAAAATATTCATTAAATATTGAATGCCACCATTATATTGAATCAGTTCGACCATACCGCCAATTAAAATAGCTAGTAATACTAACTCCATCATACCGCCCATCCCAGTCGTTACACTTTTAAAGAAACTCTCTAACGTGTAACTTCCATCTAAAAGACCGATAACGCCAGATAGTACAGTTCCACCAGTTAACACGATAAGTACATTCCAACCAAGTAGCGCTGTAATAAGTACTCCTGCATAAGGTAAAATCTTTATCCAGTCAAAGCTATGCGCTTTAATCTGCGTATCGCTTCCTAAAGTGAAGATTACTAATAGTACAATTGTAATAATAGCTGCTGGTAATACAATTAAAAAGTTCGTTTTAAACTTATCTTTCATTTCTGTTCCTTGTGAACGTACAGCTGCGATTGTTGTATCTGAAATAAATGATAAATTATCACCAAACATCGCTCCGCCTACGACAGTAGCCATCGTAAGTGCAATTGAGATATCAGTTTGCCCACTAATACCTACAGCAATTGGTGCTAATGCAGCAATTGTTCCCATTGAAGTTCCCATCGCTAATGAAATAAATGCCCCTATAACAAAAATTCCAGCTACGATAAATCCTTGCGGTAAAATTGATAACGCTAAGTTAACTGTAGAATCAACGCCGCCCATCCCTTTTGCTGTTTCAGAAAACGCTCCCGCCAGTACAAAAATCAAAACCATAATCATAATATCTGGGTTCCCTGCACCTTTAGCAAATCGTTCCACTTTTACATTAAAACTTTCTTTACGATTCATTGCTAAAGCGACTCCTACAGCAATTAAAATCGCTACAAGTATCGGCAATTTATAGAAATCACCTGTAATAATTCCAGAACCAATAAATAGCGCCAAAAATATTCCAAGTGGTAATAAAGCCAAACCATTTCCTCTCGTTTCTTTCAAAGTACCATCTCTCCCTAGTTTCAACCTTTTTCTAATGAATAACAAAAGACCTCTTCCAATGAGAAGAGGTCTTATACATCTATAAGAAACGCTCTTCTCATCTTTCAAGCACATGCTTGCTGGATTTGGCACAGCACTCTGAAATCGAGTCCGCTGCCGAGGCATCGTAGGGCCAGTCCCTCCGCCTCTCTTTATAAGAAGGTTTCATATTTATTTTTTAATAATAATTTCTTCCCTAACTTTACTCGCTTACAAAACAAAAGTCAATTATTTTTTGTATAGATTTTTTTGGTAATTATGCAAAAATTTGAATACAACAATCATTTTAACTTTTTGATTTCTTCTTCCAATATTGAAATCCAATAAAATTCACTATTTTTTATTGCAGCTATTATCCATTTCGTAGTGTACCAAGCTAACTCGTACTCTTCTTTTGTAACATCGCCACTTTTATAGGCATCCTCTAGCTCATCTTCATCTAGTACATACATCTTACCGTTCGGTAATAATACTACATCTAAATATAAATCATCAAAATACGGTAAACTACGTTCGTCTATTTCATATTCTTTCGCCACATCGATATAATATTGTACTAATTTTTTCTGATCATCTAACATAGCCGTAATCGCAAAGTTTTTCCCGTCTATGAAATATTGAATCCACGTATACTGATTGCCTGCAATACAAAGTTCTTTACCATCATATTCTTTACAACTTGGTTCTTTCACCTTTTTTATTTCCAGTATTCCTAGCATTCCCTCTTCTATTTGCTTAACCGTATAATCCTTCTCTATTAGTCGCTTCCACGAAGAACCGTCACCATATTTACGTTTCATTACGTCTACTCCTCTTCTATATACAGAAAAGCTCCCACATATTATGTGAGAGCTTGTTCATATTATAATTAAGCCGCTTGTCCTTTTTCAGAAATCTCTTTCAAATAAGCTTGTCCTTTTTCAGCGTCATATTGACCTTCCCACTTAGACATAACTACAGCTGCTAAAGAGTTTCCTACAACGTTAACTGCTGTACGAGCCATATCTAAAATACGGTCAATACCAGCGATGAATGCTAAACCTTCAGGTGGAATACCTACTGTACCAAGTGTCGCTAATAATACAACGAATGATACGCCTGGTACACCTGCGATACCTTTTGATGTAACCATTAATACAAGTAATAATGTAATTTGTTGTGTAATAGATAAATCAATACCGTACATTTGTGCTAAGAAAATAGCCGCAATTGCTTGATATAAAGTTGATCCATCTAAGTTAAATGAATAACCTGTCGGAATAACGAAAGATGTAATTGCTTTCGGACAACCGAACTTCTCCATTTTCTCCATGATTTTCGGTAAAACTGTTTCTGAACTCGCTGTAGAATATGCTAAGATCAGCTCGTCTTTTAAAATCTTAAAGAATTGGAAAATGTTAATTCCAAATATTTTCGCTGTAAGTCCTAAGACAACTACGACGAAGAAGATCATTGCTCCATATACGACAATTAGTAATTTCCCTAATGGAATTAATGAAGCTAGACCGAATGTAGAAACTGTAACACCAATTAGTGCAAACACACCAAATGGTGCAAATTTCATAACTTGGTTTGTTACATAAAACATTGCATCAGCTACACCTTGGAAAAATTGAAGAACCGGTCTTCCTCTTTCACCAATTGCTGCTACACCTAAACCAAATAATACAGAGAAGAAGATAATAGCAAGCATATCTCCGTCAGCTAATGACTTCATAATGTTCGTTGGAACAATATTTACAAATGTATCTGCAAATGAATGACTTTGCACTTGCTCTGTCGTATGTGTATATTTCGAAATATCTGTCTTCGTTAACTGATCCATATTTACGCCTTTTCCTGGTTGGAAAATATTCGCAATTAATAGACCGACAATAATTGCAATTGTTGTAATAA
The DNA here is from genome assembly GCF_040459695.1 of Bacillus cereus group sp. RP37. NCBI lineage: Bacteria > Bacillati > Bacillota > Bacilli > Caryophanales > Bacillaceae > Bacillus > Bacillus cereus group sp. RP37. The sequence goes on from NZ_JARVHP010000001.1 coordinate 3,972,028, forward strand.
TTTCAAAATAAAGAATTGTTTTTCCGCCTAGTCGGCCTAGTTTTTTAACATCGCCAACACCAGCAACCCCAACAACAATACTTGCTACAACAATTGGTACAACGATCATTTTAATTAATCGGATGAAAATATCACCAATTGGTTGTAAATATTTCACAACCGCTGGATTATCAAAGAAAATCGCCCCAACTGCAATACCAAGCGCAAGTCCTATTAATATTTGCCATGCAAGTCCTATTCTTTTCATATTTGTTGTAACCCCCTCTTCGATGTGTCACTCTATCTCTCATTCTATCTCTATAAAAACATGAAATTAAGAGTATTACATATTATTCGACAATTCACTACATTTTGTCCCTGTTAAAAATCATAAATCAAAATTTTAAATCTGACAACAAAATAAGTTTGCCCGAACGCAAATAATTTTCTTGACAAAAACAAAACCCATGTCAGAAAACCTCACATGAGAACGATTCCTTATCAGTGTTTTATTGGATTCTCATCTAATATTTCACTATATAAAACAAACGTATTTTTCCCTTTATTTTACAACAAAAATTAAATAATACATCCTTTTTACATGAATTTTAAAAATCCATCTGCCGTGAAAATTATCGTTAAAAGACGATAATTTCCGACAAAACTTAGCAATTTTATAAAATTTTCTTTACATTATGGTTACAACGATAGACACCCTTCTTCTTATGATATATAACATTCATAGGGAAAGGAGCCAGACAACCATGAAAAAGAAATTTGCAGCGTTCAGTGTTTTAGCAGCAGGAACGATTTTTGTTTCTCCGTTTCTTTCACCCGCATACGCTGAAACGAATCAAGATAAATTATCTAATATTCAATCTGAATTAGAAGGAAAACAAAATGACTTACAAAATAAATCAGCCGAGAAAGAACAAATAGAAAAGGAAATTCAAGAATTACAAAAGAAAATCGACGACCTAACTACTTCTATTAATAAAAACGAAGCTGAATTAAACGATACAAAAAAAGAAATTAGTAAAACACAACAAGTAATCGCTGAAAAAAAGAAACATATAGAGCAATTACAAACAAACATAGATACGCGTCAGGAAGTTATTAAGCAACGTTTACAATCTATGCAAGAAAAACCTCGTACAAATATTATTACAGAGGTATTAACAAATTCTACAAACATTGCAGATCTTGTTGATAATATGTACTCTGTAAGTTTAATTTTAAACAATGATACAGATATTGTGAAAAAGCAGACAACTGACCAAAATGCTGTAGCAACTGAAAAAGAGGCTGTTGAGAAAAAAGAGCAACAATTAAAAGAATCCGAACAGAAATTAGTTCAAAAACAACAAGAGTTGCAAACGAATCAGCAACAGCAGCAAACCTTTATTAGTGATCTACATACGAAAGTAGCAAAAGTAGATTCAGAGATTGAAGGATTAGAAGAATCCAAAGGTATTTTAGAAAACCAGCGTCAAGCTGTTCAAAAAGCAATTGAAGAAGAAAAACGTGCCGAAGAGGCTCGTAAAGCTGAAGAAGCCCGCAAGGCAGAAGAAGCTCGTAAACAAGCTACTACATCTGCTCAAAAAGCTCAAGCAGCTCCAACACCACACGATACAAATATTGGCGGCTTTATTAAGCCAGCAGCTGGATCAAAAACTTCTGGGTTTGGCGTGCGCTCTATAGATAACCATAAAGGAATCGATATCGCAGCTTCAGGAACCGTACCAATTATTGCTGCTGCTGATGGCGTTGTTATTCGCTCAGAATTATCATCTAGTTACGGAAATGTTGTGTACTTATCTCACCGTATTAACGGAAAAACATACACAACAGTATACGCTCATATGAGTAGCCGTTCTGTATCTAATGGACAAACTGTAAAACAAGGAACTCAACTTGGATTTATGGGGAACACTGGTCAATCATACGGACAGCATTTACACTTCGAACTTCACCTTGGAGAATGGAATGTCGGCAAAACAAACGCAGTTGATCCATCTCCTTATATCGGATTATAAAAAAAACTCGGTGCATACCGAGTTTTTTTATTTCCACTTCACACACTATAGGCATTCCACATAGACTACAACTAAATGCCTATATTTTACGAGGTGAATCATATGAATACGCAATTACAACAAAAAATCGAAGAGGCTAGAGAAACTTATATTGGCCGGCTATTTACATTTGGTGGTTCAGCATTATTTTTAATCGGATCATTCGTAGCAGTCGTAACAGCCTATAAAGCATATAATCGTTTATTAAATACACCTACAGCATAATAAAAAGACGGAGATTTCTCCGTCTTTTTATTATGCAAACATTTTAAGTACGCCTATTGCATTTAAAAATACAATAATCACAGTTACTGGAATAACATAACGAAGCAAGAAGAACCAAATATTAAATAATGTTTTCCCTTTCGTTTCTGTAACTTCTAATTCTTTCATTAACATTTCTTTACTCATTTTATTTGGTACAAATAGCGAAATAGCTAGTACTCCTAACGGCAGCAATACATTACTTACCGAAAAATCGACGAAATCAAAGAATGTCTTACCAAATATTTTCACATCACTCATAATTCCAAATGATAATGCTGACGGGATTCCAACTGCAAAAATAAGAATACCAATTAATAACGATGCTGACGGACGCTTTTTCTCATTATCTTTCGCAACAGATGCTACTACAATTTCAAGCATAGAAATTGCAGAGGTTAACGTTGCAAAGAAGAATAAAACTAAAAACATAATGAAGAAAAATTGTCCAAATGGTATTTTCGCAAATACTGCTGGAAGGACGATAAACAGTAGTCCTGGTCCTTCAGTCGGCTTAACGCCTAATGCGAAAATCGCCGGGAAAATTGCTAATCCTGCAAGTACTGTAATAAAAACAGTTAAACTTACAATAGATGTTGCTGATTTCGCCAAATGTTCTTCTTTCTTCAAATACGAACTATACGTTACCATTACTGAGGCACCTACTGTTAGCGAGAAGAATGATTGTCCCATCGCGTATAAAATTGTATCTGCTGTAAGCTTTGAAAAATCAGGTTTTAAGAAGAACTCTACTCCTGCAAAAGCACCATCAAGTGTTAATGCACGAACAATGATTGCAATAAATAAAATAAATAATAGCGGCATCATATACTTACTTGCCTTCTCTATCCCTTTTTCTACACCTTTACTTACAACAAAAATTGTGCAAAGCATAAAGATAAATTGCGCTCCAATCGCGCTTACTGGATTTGAAATCGTTTCACCAAACAATTTCCCATAATCAACAACACCATTCCAGAAGCTACCTGTAACACTATAGTATAAGTACAGTAAAATCCATCCACCTACAACACTATAAAAAGATAGTACACTAAAACAAGTAACAACTCCCATGCGACCAATCCAAGGATATAACTTGCTATTTGGCACTAATACTTTATACGCTGTAACTGCCTCTTTTTGCGTACTACGCCCAATAACAAATTCAGCTATTAGAAGGGGCATACCTATAAATAAAGTTAATAGTAAAAATACAAGGAAGAATGCGCCTCCCCCGCCATTACCTGCAACATACGGAAATTTCCATATTGCACCAAGACCTACTGCGGCTCCAGCTGCTGCGAGTACAAAGCCTATTTTCGACGTCCATTGCTGTGTTTCTTTCATCATAAATTCCCCTTTTCTGAATATTTAAACTTTTATCAATTATACACTTTCATTTCATACTCGCACACCTCCTTTAGAAAATAAAAAAGTCCCCTACACGCAAATATGCATGTAGAGGACGATATATGTAATGTTAATACCGTGGTACCACCTCAATTGGATTGATAAATCCCACTTGTTCAAGTACAGGAAAATTCCGATACTCTATCCTTTTAACGGCGGAACCCGGGTTGCCTACTACAATGTTCAACATACCTCTCGCAAGCCCATTCTGTATATTTTATCGTACCGGGCTCACACCTTACCCCAGCTCTCTGAACGTATCAAATATACATACTCTTCTTGCTCATCGATTTCATCTATTGAAGTTACTAGTGATTATAAATTATATTTTTATAGTTGTAAAGTACAATTTATTCATTATCCTATATGAACTCTTCTCTCTAATTCTTGTAAAAACAATTCTCTTTTTTGTTCATTTTGAACATATATCGACTTTAATACCTCTTGCAACAATATATTTCTCTGCCTTTTCTCTATTTGTAATGCTTTCACTTTTACTCTAACTTCGTATAAAAAATCAAGATACGCTTCATACGCCTCATCATATTTATTTGCGATATCATCACGAATTTTTTTTGCAAGTTTCGGGCTCGCTCCTCCGGTAGAAACAGCCACATTCAGTAATCCACGATGAATCGCTGCCGGAAAATGAACATTACCACTTTCCGGGTTCGTAATAACATTTACTAATTGATTCTCTGCGCTATCTTCAGCAATTTGTTCATTTAATACAGCATCACTACTCGCTGCAACAACTAAAAAAGCGTCTTTAATATCACTTTTTTCATACTTCCTTTGATACCAACGAATTTTCTTTTCTTCTACAAGTTTCACTAAATTCGCATCCAATTCAGGACTTACCACAACTATATCCGCACCTTGTTTTAGTAAAGGAATAATTTTAAATCCCGCGACTTTCCCTCCACCAATGACAACAACACGTTTCTTCTCAACTCGCACTGTAAGTGGATACATATTGATCTCCCTTCAATAATTTCTTCGTTTTCTGAATTAACATATACTGAAACGCTTCATTCTTTCCTAAATACGGACTTATTTTTATCTCATCCAACTCATATTGGCGCACTTCTTTTTCAATATGTTTCATAAGTAAACCTGTAAATAACAAGTAAGGCAGCACAACGATGTTCTTTTCTTTTCGTTCTACAACTTCCTTTAACTTCTCCTCAAATTTTGGCTCGGCAGCCGCTAAATAACAAACTTCTACTTTTTTAATCTTCTCTTCTGTTTGAAATAAAGAAGCAATCCAGTTTATATCTCTTAATACTTCAGGATCACTGCTCCCTCTTGCAACGAGAAGTAGCGTCACTTCATTCTTATCTTCCTGTTCAATGCCACTTCCGCTATACACCGATTTAACAAGTGTTTCTGATACACCAAATGGGTTACCATAGGTCACTTTAACATTCGAAAATTGCTTAGTTAACTTCTCCAATTCAAACGGGATATCTTTTTTCACATGACCTGCCGCTAATAAAAAAACTGGAATAACAATAATCTCTGTAGCACCACGCTTCACACATGTACGGAACCCTTCATCAATAGTTGGATTCGCTAACTCTAAAAAACAAACTTCTTGAATACTCGCCTCTACACGGTTCATACATGACGTAATAAACGCAACTGCTTCTTCTTTAGCCGCTTTCAAACGACTTCCATGACATATATATAAGATGGCCTTCATTTTATAACACTCCGCTTACTTGATACGTACTTTCTGTCTGTTTCTCAAACCAATGGATTCTTTCTCTAAAACGGACCACTTCTCCAATTACAATCATGCTCGGATTTTGAATTTGTTCTTTTTTCGCAATATCTACAATTGTCCCTAACGTCCCTACAACTGTACGTTGCATAGATGTCGTTCCCCGTTCAATAATAGCAGCAGGTGTACTTTTATCCTTTCCATGCTTCATCAGTTGTTCACATATGTAGGGTAAATTACTAACCCCCATATATACCGCCAATGTCTCTACACCTTTCGCTAAATTTTCCCACTTCACTTCCTCTGCAGCATCTTCTTTCCTATGTCCCGTCACAATAGCAAAACTCGCACTTGCATCACGGTGCGTCACCGGAATACCAGCATAAGCAGGCGCAGCTATTCCAGCTGAAATACCAGGAACGATTTCAAATGGTACACCTTGCTTTGCTAACGCTTCAGCTTCTTCTCCCCCTCTACCAAATACAAATGGATCACCGCCCTTAAGCCTCGTTACAACTTTTCCTTTTTTCGCATATTTAATAAGAAACGTGTTAATTGTCTCTTGCTTCATCGTGTGATAATTTGGTAGTTTTCCGCAATAAATTAAATCTGCTTCGGGCTTTGCATAGGAAAGCAACTCTTTATTTACAAGGCGGTCGTACAAAATAACATCTGCCTTCTCAATACATTTCAACCCTTTCACAGTGATTAAATCTGGATCACCAGGACCCGCACCAACGATATAAACCTTCCCCATCATCTCTCCTCATTTCTACTATTAAAGTGAAACTTCCATCCTTATATACGAATGGAAGTTTTCATTATTTCGTATTACCTTTTCCTTACTCATGAATAACAAATGCCGCACCTTTTCGAATCTTCTTTTTTTCAAATAGGGAAATCTCCTTTACTTCTGGCAGCGGTAAAAAATGCTTTTCAAGCTCCATCTCCGCGAGCTTAAACGCCTGTTCTTCACTTTGAGCAACGACAACAATCGGAACAATACTATTTACTAACACAGCTTCAAATCGATATAAATCCATATTGTCCCTCCTAAGACGCTATTACTTCTTCTAGCACGTTATTTAACGCTATTTGTAATGTCTCTACACCAACACGGCCGACAAAATCATAAAACGTTTCAGCTGGTAATTTATTCTCTTTGAAATAACTTATAAATGATGCAAGTACATCAGGTAGATCCTCGCCATCTATTTTTCCTTTTAACTTTTGATTATAAGCACCACCATCTAACAACGTTCCACCTACATATATTTCAAATGCCTCAACAATTCCTTTTTCCTTCGTTTTCATTTTCACCCCTTGTAATCCAATGTCAGCAATTTGACGTTGACCACATGAATTCGGGCATCCTACCATATGAATACGAACCGGAACATCGAGTGCAATTTGTGTATCTAAGTATTCGGCGATTTTTCGCAATCTTTCTTTCGTTTCTACTAAAGCAAGATTGCAATATTCAATACCAGTACAAGAAACCGCATGACCAATAAACGATTTCGGACTTGCTGATATTGCTTCAAACAACGGCTCATTTAGTAAACCCGTCACATTTTTTGGCGGAACATTCGGAATAATGAAGTTTTGCGAATTACATGTACGAATTTGTCCATTTCCATACTGCTTAGCAATTCTTGCAATCTCAAACATTTCTTCTGCATGCAGACGTCCTACCGGCACATTAAAACCTACATATTTTAGTCCATCTTGTTTTTGGTCTTGGACACCATAGAAGTATCCCGCATTCCAACCTTTGAGAGCACTTTCCCCTTTACTTTGCAATGGTCCTGTATACTCTATTAGTTTCTCTTTAAACTTCTCTGCTCCCCAGTCTGCAACAAGAAATTTCAAACGGGCTAAATGACGTTTTTCACGATATCCAAAATCACGGAATATTGTAGCAATCGCAATCGCTACCGTCTTTACTTCTTCTGGTAAAACAAATACATCTAATTCATCAGCTAAGTATGGACGAGCTGATAATCCACCGCCTACTTTTATATGAAAACCAACTTTTTCCTCACCATCTATCTCTTTCTTTGCAGGTGTAAATGCAACACAGTTAATCTCTGCATTTGCTGAGTTATAAATGTTAGAACTAATAGACATTTTAAATTTACGTGGTAAGTTAGAAAACTCTTCATTATGTTGGAAGTAGTCATATACTTCTTTCACAATACCAGTTGTATCCAACAGTTCATTCGCATCAATACCCGCAAGTGGATTCCCTGTAATATTACGCGTTATATCACCACACGCTCCAGCTGAAGATAACCCCACTCGCGCTAACCTTTTAAAAATATCTGGAATTTGATGAATTTCTAACCAGTGAAACTGAATCGCCTGTCTTGTCGTAATATCTATTACGTCACGCCCATAATCCTCAGCGATAGAAGCAAGCACTTCTGCCTGTGCATTCGTAATAATCCCTGAAGGAATATTGACACGCATCATAAAATAACCAGCTTCTTTCGGTCTTTGTAAATACAACCCTGCCCATTTAAATGCGTCCCACTCTTCTTTCGGAATAGATTCGAATCCATTTTCAGCATAGTAAGGAATATCATTAAAGATTTCCAAACCATCTTTTTTTAACTTATTTTTCTCAGTCTGATTTAATTTTTCATTGTTAGCCCATACTTTTTCATAACTCATTTTTAAATCCCCCTATATAAAACTACGCTCTTGTAAGTACTTAACAATTTGTTCTGCACATTCTTCAATAGAATACTTATGCGTTTCTACAATTAATTCCGCTTGCTTTGGTTCCTCATACGGTGAATCAACACCTGTAAATTCCTTAATATCACCTTTTCTTGCTTTTTTATAAAGCCCTTTTGGATCACGTTTTTCACACTCTTCAATTGGACATTTTACAAACACTTCTATAAACTCATCTGCAGCTAATAGATCTCTAACTTGTTTTCGATCTACTCGAAATGGTGAAATGAACGCTGTAAGAACAACAGTACCTTGATCTACAAATAGTTTCGCTACTTCGCCAATCCGTCTTATATTCTCCATACGATCACTTTCAGAAAAACCTAAGTCTTTATTTAAACCGTGGCGTATATTGTCTCCATCTAGTACATAGTTTCCAATATTCTTTTCAAATAGTTTACGAGCAACCGCGTTCGCTACCGTAGATTTACCTGAAGCTGATAATCCAGTAAACCAAACTACAAAACTATGATGCCCATTTTTTACTCTTCTCTCATCTTTTGAAACAGATGCTGTATGCCAAGTAATATTCGTATCCATCTCATTCTCTCCCTATTCTGTTACTACTTCTTTTTTCAAACCTTTAATTAGTACTTCCACTACTTCTTTACGACTAAATGTACTTGGCGGAACCTCACCGTTTCTTAATAGTTCTCTTACTTTCGTACCAGATAAAATGACATGATCTTCTTTTCCGTGCGGGCATGTTTTCGTCGAAGCCATCGCTTCACATTTCGTGCAGTAAAAACTATGTTCAAAAAATAACGGTGTAATCCCTAACTCTTCCACTGTAAAGTTTGTAAAAATTTCTTGCGCTTCATAAGTACCGTAATAATCTCCTACCCCTGCATGATCGCGCCCTACAATAAAGTGCGTGCATCCAAAATTCTTTCTGACTAATGCATGAAATATCGCTTCCCTCGGTCCTGCGTAACGCATTGCTGCAGGAAATACACTTAAAAAGACACGCTCTTTCGGATAATAATTTTGAAGTAATACTTCATAGCTTTCCATCCTTACATCAGCAGGAATATCGTCCGACTTCGTTTCCCCAACGAGTGGATTTAAAAAGAGGCCATCTACAATTTCAAGAGCAGATTTTTGAATATATTCATGGGCACGATGCACCGGATTTCTCGTTTGGAATCCAACTACTGTTTTCCAACCACGTTTTTTAAATTCTTCTCTCGTTTCAATTGGATCTAAATGATAAGAAGGAAACGGATTATTTTCAAAACGTTTCGTAAGAATAGTTGCTCCTCCAACGTAAACGTTCGGTCTTTCGTATAATTTTTTCACTCCAGGATGAGCCTCATCCGTCGTTTTATACACTAGTAACGCTTCTTTTTCCTTATCTGGTACAAAAATATCTTCTATTTGAATGACACCATATACATTTCCACCGTTAACAAGTTTTACTTCTTCTCCAGCTTTTAGAGTCTCTGCTACTTCTTCTGTTACTGGTAATGTAATTGGTATACTCCATACGCTCCCATTAGCTAAACGAAGCGTTTCTACGACCGAATCATAATCTTTCTTTCCTAAAAAACCAGTAAGAGGGCTATATCCCCCTGTCGCTAATAGCTCTAAATCACTTAATGCAATGTTATCTAGCTGAATTTCTTTTTCAATTTGTGATACGTCGTATGTCTCGTCTACACGATTTATTAATTTGTTTACTGTACTCATTTTTCTATACCCTCTCTTAGCTTTATTTTCAAATTCATCTTATTGGTAATGAAGACCACATTCAGTTTTCACTTTCCCGGCCCATCTACCATCTCTCGAATCGCCACCCTCTCCTACAGGTAACGTACATTTCTCACACCCAATACTTGGATATCCAACATCATGCAATGGGTTATACGGCAAGCTATGTTTGTATACATATCGCCATACCTCTTTCCACGTCCAATGAATGAGCGGACAAACTTTAATAGATTGAAAGCGATGATCTTGATTTATAAACTTTGTATGCTTACGCGTTTCTGATTGTTCCCTCCTTAAGCCCGATATCCATGCTTTTTCCGCTGCTAATGATTTTTCTAACGGTAAAATTTTTCTAATTTTACAACAAAGATTCGGATTACTTTCCCATAATTTCTCACCATGCAGCTTCGCTTGTTCATCAAGTGTAAGTTCTGGCTGTTTTTCTATAATATTTAATGAAGGAAATCGTCCCCGCACTTTTTGAATTAATTCATACGTTTCTTGAAAATGAACATTTGTATCTAAAAATACAACTTTAGCAGATGGATTTACTTGGTTTATAAGATGCAGTAATACCATACCTTCTACTCCAAAGCTACATGCGTATACGATTTCATCTTTATACTCTTTATAAGCCCAACTTAAAACTGACAACGCGCCTTTCGTTTCATCTTCTTCCGAAAATGAAATGCCATTTTCATCCCACGTTTCATACGTCAACATGTTTTTTCCCCCTGTAAAAGCAAAAAGACGGTTTTAACCTCATAAAATAGGTTAAAACCGCCTCTAGTTTTTCTAGTCAGCGCTTTTTTTACTTTAAACGTACTTTTTCACTTTTCTCTAATTGAATGACTTTCCCATCTTGCACAACAATTGTAATTGAACCATATTTCATATCAGCAAGCATCGCTTGAATTTTCTCAGATACTTCCTCAAAATGTTCCCGTACGCTCACGCGAACAGCCCCCCTTTTTTATTCATAAAAAAAATCTTTCCCATTTCGAAAAGACTGTTCGGTAATATATTTTACCTTATCTTTCAAAATGGATTCCATTTTGCTGGATTTAGCACCTTGCTTTCTATAAGCAGGTTGCCGAGCTTCGTTGGGCCAGTTCCCTCCGCTTCTCTTGATAAGCTTTGTATTTGTATTTTATCACAATTCTGATTTTTTTCAATCCTAGTTTTCCGATATATTTTATTTATTTTATACCACCATTTAGAGGCCGTACAATTCTTACCTCAAAATCCAGCAAGAGAAAAGTGCCTTGCTGCCTGTAAACGCCCAATTGATGGGGACTAATAATTAGTGGGGAATGCCCACACTGATTATAGTTTCACTTTATAAAAAAGGAATTGCCCCTCAGAACAACTCCCTTTCCTTACTTAAACAAGTTCTTTAATACGTATGCGATCGTTCCCAATAATATTTTCATATGTTTCACGCTCTACAACAATTTGTGATGTTCCGCCTTTCGCGAAGACGACAGCTGGTCTACGAATCCGATTATAATTATTTGCCATCGAGTACCCATATGCCCCTGTACAAGAAATCGCTAGTAAATCGGCAGAAGCCACTTTCGGTAGAGTAATATCCCAAATCAACATATCTCCACTCTCACAGCACTTCCCAGCAATCGAAACGATTTCCGCATTCTCATCATTCCCTCGATTCGCTAACATCGCTTCATAACGAGCGTTATATAAAGCTGGTCTTAAATTATCAGTCATCCCACCATCCACTGATACATATTTCCGAATACCAGGAATGTCTTTCACAGATCCGACTGTATAAATTGTCGTTCCAGCATCACCTACAATACTACGGCCTGGCTCAACCCATATTTCTGGCAATGGATAATTACATACTGTAAATTGTTCTCTCACTGCATTTGTTACAGCTCGCACATATGTCTCAAGAGTTAATGGTGTATCTGACTCTGTGTAGCGTATTCCGAATCCTCCGCCCACATTTAGCACTTTTACTACATAGTTCGTTCGCTCTCTCACTTCTTCTAAAAATTGATGAAGAACTTCAATCGCTCGAACAAATCCAGCCGTTTCAAATATTTGCGATCCGATATGTGAATGAATTCCTAACACATTATAATTTGATTTTTGTAAAGCAAGTTCAATTGCTTGCATCGCTTGACCATTCGAAACGCCAAATCCAAATTTCGAATCATCTTGACCTGTTGTAATATATTCATGTGTGTGCGCCTCTACTCCAGGCGTTACACGAACTAATATGTTCACAAATTTCCCGTGTTGCACTGCTAAATCATGCAAAATTTCTAATTCCAAGAAATTATCTACGACAAAACAACCAACATTAGCCTGAAGAGCCATCACGATTTCTTCTTCTGTTTTATTATTGCCGTGAAAATGAATACGCGATGCTGGAAATCCTGCTTGAAGCGCAGTATATAATTCTCCTCCAGAAACAACATCTAATGACATATTTTCTTCACGAGCTACTCGGCACATCTCCATGCACAAGAACGCCTTGCTTGCATATGCTACTTGATAAGAGAAACCACTTTCTTTAAAAGCACGATGAAACGCGCGGCACTTTCCTCGAATAGACTCTTCATCGTATACATAAAGTGGTGTGCCGTATTGTTTTGCTAGCTGCGTCGTATCGCACCCTCCAATTTCTAAGTGTCCTTGCCCATTGATTCGGCTCGTGCCGTGTAAATACATTTGAATTCCTCCCTTATTTCCTCTAAAACTCATAACCCCAATCTTCTATTCATTGCAGCACGCTTTTAGATAGACAAAAAACGCGCGGAACAATGTTCACACGCGTTTCTTATTAGGAAAAATATATATTGAAAAAATAAACGAGTTGTTATCTCCTCAAAATAAGAAACCGCATCAACATCTCCAAATAGCTCTCCATAAAATAAATCTTATGACAGTACTACATTTATTCAATGCAGTCCCAATATATGAATAAGATGGTTATTCTTATATTTCGGCAATAGTCCCTTTCAACCTATGATCACAGATTCCATTAAATCTCCCATAGCTTACTCTTTCCTATCGCGGCCTCTACCTTTGAGAGTAGATGAGGTAAGTCTATTTAATTTTCAAACATCTAATTGTTGCTATTAACAATACCAAAGGACCATTTTATTTGTCAAACAATTTTTTATATTGTTTTTTTACAGTTTAGTTTTGTATCATCTGGTAAGCGCTTTACTAAAATCTTTGTCACTTCCCATTCGCCTTCTTCGTTATTAAATATAATCGTTACCTTCTCAAATGGTGGAGCAATTTTCCCAGCAACTCGTTCATACTTCGTCACTTCAATACTCGCTTGAAATAAATATGTACCGCTATACACTTTTTTTAAACTAATAATTTTAGGGCATTGATAAGGCTTCAAACTCCCATATTGTTTTTCAATCGCTTTATTTATTTTCGGAAATAAAACAGAATAAAGGGCATCTTCCATAAGAGGTGCATCATATTGGGCTACTGACACACTCGGTGAAGCAAAAAGTATAACACTACTGCATACTATAAAATATAATAATTTTCGCATTATAACCTCCGTATTATTACACGATTCTTTCTGCGCACGATAATTATCATACATAGAAACTCCGTTTTATTGTCTCCCTCTGCCCTTTTTCTACTCAATTATTATAAAAAAGCCCACAACTCTCTTTTATTTTCGTATAATGATACTCATAGTATAATAAACATAATAACAAAGGACTGTTCGTATATATAAAATGAGGCGCTAATCAAACCGGCCCACAAGAACTGTCATGCTTTTAGGAGAGGAGTATATTATGCTACAACGTCTGTTTCCAAAACTGCGATTCGCACTCATTGCAGTCGTTTTATTATGGATAAAAACATATATTGTGTACAAGCTAGCATTTGATATTAAAATTGATAATTTCTTTGAAGAATTTATGCTTTTTATTAATCCGCTAGCTGCGTTACTTTTATTTTTCGGTTTTGCTTTATTCGCATCTAAGCACCGAAACAGAATTATAATTGGAATCAGTTTTATACTGTCCTTTATTTTATTTGGAAATGCAATGTTTTATGGGTTTTATAACGATTTCGTTACGTTCCCAGTTTTATTCCAAACAAATAATATGGCTGATTTAGGGACGAGTATAAAAGAACTCTTTACGTATAAAACATTACTTTTATTTGCAGATGCAATTATTTTAATGTTTCTTTCGCGTAAATTTCCGGCATTTTGTGACAAGACGCCGCTTTCTCGCTCTGAGAAGCGAACTTTCTTTAGCGGTGTAACAGCTTTATTAGCACTACAAATTGTTGTTTCAGTTATTTATAAACCACAAATGTTCTCACGCTCATTTGATCGTCAAACAGTCGTGAAAAATTTAGGTTTATACACATATCATCTATTTGATATTACACTTCAATCTAAATCTTCGGCTGAACGTGTATTTGCAAGTGGTGACGGGTTCTCTGAAATTAAAAACTATACAGACTCAAAAGATAAGCAAGTTGATAAAAACTTATTTGGAGCTGCAAAAGGTAAAAATGTAATTTTGATTTCAATGGAATCTACACAAAGTTTTGTTATTAATAAAAAAATAAATGGAAAAGAAATCACTCCATTTTTAAATGAATTTATTAAAGATAGTTTTTATTTCGATAACTTCTATCATCAAACGGGACAAGGTAAAACTTCTGATGCTGAATTTATCGTTGAAAATTCACTTTATCCGTTAGACCGCGGTTCTGTATTCTTTACTCACGCAACAAATGAATATACAGCTACACCAGAGCAATTAAAAAAATACGGATATTCTTCTGCTGTCTTCCATTCAAACGATAAAACGTTTTGGAATCGTGATGTAATGTATCCTGCACTTGGATATGATCGTTACTTTAATTTAAATGATTACACAGGTACAGAACAAATGTCTGTCGGCTGGGGATTAAAAGATAAAGAGTTCTTTGAACAATCTATGCCAAAGCTAAAATCTTTACCGCAACCGTTCTATACAAAATTTATTACTTTAACAAACCATTTTCCGTTTCTTCTAAATCCAGAAGATCAATATGTTGATGAGTTTAATTCGGAAAGTGGTGTTGTAAACCGCTACTTCCCAACCGTTCGTTACACGGATGAAGCTCTTAAATTATTTATTAAACAATTAAAAGACGAAGGACTGTATGATAATTCTGTTATTGTCATTTATGGAGATCATTACGGCATTTCTGAAAACCATAACGCAGCAATGGCTCAGTTCCTTGGGAAAGACGCTATTACACCGTTTGATTCTATGCAATTACAACGCGTCCCTCTCATTATTCATGTACCTGGTCAAGAAGGAAAAATCATTTCTAAAGTATCTGGTCAAATTGATATTAAACCAACGCTACTTCATTTACTTGGTATTAAAACAAATCAATCCGTTGAATTTGGAACTGACTTATTTATTAAAGAAGAAAACCCACTTATGGTAATGCGTGATGGTAGCTTCGTTTCGGAAGATTATGTTTATACAAAGAACATGTGCTATAAACGAAATACAGGTGAAGAAGCAGACATTTCATTATGTCAACCGAATATTGAAAAAGCAAAAACTGAATTGAAACTCTCCGACAAACTCATTTATGGAGATTTATTACGTTTCGATCCTAACAATCGATATAAAACCGGAACAATGACAACGAAATTTGAGTAGTGCAAGAAGCAACTTTTATAAAAGTTGCTTCTTTTTTTACTTATTTTCCCAATCATTTCGCTATGAAATCTTTCACAAATTGGGAATTTCTTTCGTATGAGGAAGAAATTTATGGTATGATAAAATAAGTAAAATTTCATACACTAATTAAGAATTTATTACAGAAAGCAAGGGATCAGATTTTGTATAGAGCAGCTATTCCAAACTTATTTACGCTCGGAAATTTATATAGTGGATTCTTGTCAATCGGCTATGCATCTTTAGGATATTATAAATCAGCTGCTATTTTAGTACTTATCGGGATGATGTTAGATAGTCTTGATGGGCGTGTTGCTCGTTTATTACGTGTTGATTCACAAATGGGTAAAGAGCTTGACTCGCTTGCGGATGTCGTAACATTTGGTGCAGCACCTGCTGTTCTCATGTATTACACATCTTTCTCCAATTATGGAATCATCGGACTATACATAGCGGGACTATTCCCTCTTTTCGGAGCATATCGCTTAGCACGATTTAATGTAACACCATCTTCTACTTCAATGAAATATTTCACTGGGGTACCGATTACAGCAGCGGGAGGGCTTGTTGCTTTCTTAACATTATTTTCACATACCATTCCAAAAATCGTTCTTATTACAGTATTTGTAACGTTCGCATTTTTAATGGTGAGTCGTATTCGTATCCCGAGTTTAAAAGATGTACCAATTCCACGATATAGCATCATTATTACACTATTTTTAGTTGGGATCATTATCACAATGTACCAAACAGGGTTCGGTAATTTTTCTGTTTTCTTATTCATTGCTATTCCACTATATATTTTGTATATGCTATCTCAATTTCTTAGACAAAGACCATCTAAAAGAGCCAATAAAGAAAAATAAGAAAAACCTTCCGATTCCGGAAGGTTTCTTTTTATTTTGTAACTACTGCTTTTTGATTTACAGGTGTTACAGGCTCTTCACCGTTTAATACGGCTAAAATATTTCTTACTGCCATTTCAGCCATCGCATCACGCGTTTCGAATGTTGCATTTCCTACGTGAGGAGCAAGTACTACATTCTTTAATCCTTTTAGCTCTTCTGTAATCTTCGGTTCAAATTCAAACACGTCAAGAGCTGCTCCTTCAATTTCATTTGTTTTTAATGCATGAGCAAGTGCCGCTTCATTCATAATTGGTCCACGTGAAGCATTTACAATATACGCTGTTTTCTTCATCATTTTAAACTGTTCTTCATCAATCATATGATGCAATGTCGGATTATAAGCACAGTTAATTGTAATAAAATCTGCTGTTTGTAGTAATTCTTCCAATGTTACATATGTTGCTTCCAGTTCACTTTCAGCTTCAGGCTTTCGATTTGGTCCTGTATATAAAACTTTCATTCCAAACGCTTTTGCACGCTTTGCAACTGCCTTTCCGATTTCTCCAAGGCCAATAATTCCAATTGTCTTACCATGTACTTCGCGGCCTAAGAAAAATAATGGTGCCCATCCGTTAAATCCAATTGTACGACATAGCGTATCACCTTCAGGGATTCTACGTGCCGCTGCTAAAAGAAGAGCAAATGTTAATTCTGCAGTGGCTTCAGTTGATACTTTCGGTGTATTCGATACTATAATTCCTTTTTCGCCCGCATACGTGTAATCAATATTATCGTAACCAGCACCATAGTTTGCAACAACCTTTAAATTAGGTGCCGCATCAATAACTTCTTTTGTTACTTTTGTAGAAAGTAGGCTTAACAATGCATCTTTATCTTGTACACGCTCTGTTAATTCATCTAAAGAAATTAACGCCTCTTTATCGTACATTTCTACATCATGATCTTTTAATAGTTCTAATCCGATTGATGGAATTTTTCCTGCTACTAATATTTTCGCCACTACTAACACCTCTTCTATAAAAATAAGATATCTCTTATCTTTCATTGTAAGAAATCCACATATAAAAACCAAGGAATTTGATTATAGTTTTGAAAATCGACACTTTTCCATTAAAAAAGAGGAGATGCAAGTCTCCCCTCTTTTTACGCTTTTTCTTGCGATTCTTTTCCAAGCTTCACATCAATTGTTCCCTCTGCAACTGTATCGCTAATTTGCTCCTCAATAACTGACTGAGCGGTATTCGTTGTTTCAGAAGTATACGATTGTTGCTCTGCACCTTGTACATTTTGTTTCTTTTGTTGTTTTTCCATTTCTTACCCTCCTTTTTATTCTTTCTTATTTTGAACAAAAAGAAGGGTTTTCATCAAAAAATCATGTTCATTTTGAAATTGTTACTTCTTCTAGTAATCTCATCGTTCTTACTCGTTTCGTAAATGTAGCTATGTGAGTAATATCATGATTACGTAATGTCTTCATATTCTCTTCCACGTATTTTCCTAAATCATTCGGATAATGGGCATCTGAGGAGAGAGTAATCGGAACCTCATGCTTAGCTAATACTTGTAAATATAGCGGACTCGGACACATTTCGTGCACAGGATAGCGATAGTACAATCCCGCATTTATTTCCGTTGCCGTATTTGTTTCTACTAACGCACGCGCAATTTCCTTATAATAAGAAAGTTGTTCATTCTCATCTAACCGATAATTAAATACTTTTATGTTATCAAGATGAGCTATAATATCAAATAACCCAGAGTGAACTGCACACTCAACCGTTTTGAAAAACGTATCATATAAAGCGTATAAGTCATGTTCCTCAAAATATTCTTTCGTATCTGGATTATCAAATCCCCAGCCATTCAAAAAATGAACAGAACCAATTACATAATCAAAATCTCCTAATGCCAGTAAAGATTGTAATTCTTGTTCACCACCAATAAAATAATCCGCTTCAATTCCAAGTTTAAGCGTAACGCCTCTTTTACTCCATCTTTCTTTCGCCTCTTCAATTGCTTTTGTAAAATCATATAGTGACGCTATCCTTACTTGGTCTAACCATTCCTTCTGTAAACGTCCCAGCTTGGAATCACTAATATCGACATATTTTTCATAGTATTCTTTTGCTTCATAAAAACGGTATAAATGATCGACAATACCAACTTCTTTTATACCTTTTCGCAGCGCTTCTTCTAAATATAGATCAATCCATTTCGTTGTAAACGGCCCTTCTTTCACACGTTTTTGCAGGCGTTCTTGTGTTTTCACAAGCCATTCCATAGAATGTTTTTTTTCTTTAAGCGGTTCATATTGTTGTAGGGCTTCATTTATTTTAGCTAGCCATCCTATTGAATATGGTCCTTCTTCTAAATGAATGTGATAATCCACCTTCATCTACATTTCCCCCTTATAAAGTATCTATTTCTCTTCTGTCCCCTACTCTCGAAAGCTTCCCATTTCTTTCTGTCACTTCCTCCATAATATCTTCTAACGATATATTTTTTTCGGCTAATAAAACGAAGCAGTGATACAATACATCTACCATTTCTTTCACTAATTCTTCTTTGTCATTATTTTTAGATGCGATAATTACTTCCGTGCATTCTTCACCAATTTTCTTTAAAATTTTATCTTCTCCCTTTGAAAATAAGTAATTTGTATACGATTCAGGAAGTGGATTTTCCTTTCGTTCTTCAATTGTTTCAAATAATAATTTAAAGGCATTTTCCATATGTATCCCCCTATATAATTTTGTAGTGAAAACATGTTTTCTCTCCCGTATGACAAGCAGGTCCCACTTGCTTTACGACAACAACGATTGAATCTTGATCACAATCTAAATAAAGAGATTGCACATATTGGACATTTCCTGATGTTTCTCCTTTATTCCATAACGATTGTCTTGAACGAGAATAAAACCATGTTCTTTTCGTTTCTAGCGTTTTTTCATATGCTTCTTCATTCATATAAGCTAACATTAAAACTTCTTTTGTCCCTTCTTCAATTACAACTGCTGGTAGTAATCCTTTTGAAAAGTTAGGTTTCATAACCGCACCTCAACGTTTTCATTTCTTAATTTTCTCTTTACATCCTGCACTGTCGCCTCACCATAATGAAAAATGGATGCTGCAAGTGCTGCATCAACTGTTGTCTTTTGAAAAACTTCTATGATGTGATCAGCATGACCACATCCACCTGACGCGATGACTGGTACGGAAACACCGTTTGAAATTTCTTCTGTTAAACGAAGATCATATCCGTTTTTCGTTCCATCGGCATCCATACTCGTTAACAAAATTTCACCTGCCCCTAGCTCGGTAACACGCTTTGCCCACCCGATTGCATCCATTCCCGTATCAACTCTTCCGCCGTTCACATATACATTCCACTTATCTTCTGCTACTTTTCTAGCATCAATTGCTACGACAATACATTGTGATCCAAAGTGTTCTGCCCCTTCTTCAATTAGCTTTGGATTTCGCACTGCCGCTGAGTTGATTGAAACTTTATCTGCTCCGGCTCTTAGTAAATTGTACATATCTTTAACACTTGAAACCCCTCCTCCAACTGTAAGAGGAATAAATACTTTTGAAGCTGTTTTTTCTACAACATCTATAATCGTTTTTCTTCCTTCATACGTTGCCGTAATATCTAAAAATACAATTTCATCTGCTCCCGCATCATTATATAAAGCAGCTATTTCAACAGGATCACCGACGTCTTGTAATCCTATAAAATTTACCCCCTTTACGACTCGCCCTTCTTTCACATCTAGACATGGAATAATGCGTTTCGCTAACATAACTTTGTTACCTCTAACACTTCTTCTAAATCAATCGTTTTCTCGTAAAGAGCCTTACCAATTATGACGCCGTATATATTCATATCATTTAATTTTTTCACATCTTGTATAGATGCCACTCCTCCAGAAGCAACAAGACGAATGCCCACGCTTTTTTGTAGTAACTCTAATTGCTCTACATTCGGCCCTGCAAGTGTCCCGTCTTTCGAAATGTCTGTAAACACAATCGTTTGAACACCTACATTCTCCATTTGCTTTGCTAAATCAATGTAAGAAATTTCAGATACATCAAGCCAGCCTCTCGTTGCTACGAAACCATTTTTCGCATCAATTCCAACAATGATTTTTTCTTTATATAGAAGAACTGCTTCTTCTAAAAATGTCCTATCATAAAGAGCAGATGTTCCTAAAATCACTTTATCTACACCTACTGACAATAACTTCTCTACCGCTACAAGTGATCGAATTCCTCCTCCAACTTGCACTGGAATACATACTTCCTTGCAAATCCTTTCAATAACGGACAAATTTACTGACTCTCCAGCAATTGCACCATCTAAATCAACAATGTGTAGTGTTTTCGCGCCCAATTTTTCGAATATAATCGCTTGCGCAACTGGATCTTCATTCATTACTGTTTCTTTACTAAACTCTCCTTGATACAGTCTAACGCATCGTCCTTCTTTTAAATCGATAGCTGGGAAGATCTCCATGCTTCTACCACCCCTTTGAAATTTTTCAACATTTGCATTCCAATGTCACCACTTTTTTCAGGATGAAACTGTGCGCCGTATATATTTCCTTTTGCTACAAAACCAGGTACTTTCACTCCATATTCACTTATCCCATACACAATCTTATTTGGACAATCTGCATAATAAGAATGGACATAATATACATAAGAACCATCTTCTACTCCATTCCAAAGCGCTATTTCCCCCTCTTTCTTTAACTCATTCCATCCCATATGTGGAATTTTATAAGGAACCTTTAACTTTCGAATCACACCTGGTAATAAACTTAATCCGTTACAGTCTTGTAGTTCCTCACTTTTTTCAAATAAAAGCTGCATTCCTAAGCAAATGCCAAGAAGCGGTTTTCCTGAACGCCCGACCTCTTTTAACACACAAGCTAAATCTTTTTCTTCCAATACATCCATCGCTTTTGGAAATGCACCTACTCCTGGTAAAATCACTCCATCACTTCTAAGAATCTCTTCTTTATCACTCGTTACGATGTACTCTGCTCCAATATATTTTAATGCTTGTTCTACACTACGAATATTTCCCATTCCATAATCTATAATGGCAATCAATTACAACATCCCTTTCGTTGAATTTACACCAGTAATGTTGGCATTTCTTTCGACTGCTTCTCTAAGCGCTCTACCAAACGCTTTAAATAACGCTTCAATTTTGTGATGTGTATTGCTTCCGTATAAAATGCGAGCATGTAATGTAATATTGGCAGCATGAGCGACTGCCCTAAAAAATTCTTCTGTTAGTTCTGTATCAAAATCCCCTAGCTTCGGATTCGTTAATTCTCCTTGAAATACAATATATGAGCGCCCGCTAATATCAATTGCGACAAAACCTAAAGATTCATCCATCGGTACATATGCTGAGCCGTACCTGTTAATCCCCTCTTTATTTTGCAATGCTTCTTTCAAACAATTTCCGAGTATAATTCCAACATCTTCAACTGTATGATGCGCATCAACGAATACATCACCTTCCGCCTCCACTTGTAAACCGAATCTTCCATGCCGTGCAAATAAAGTTAGCATATGATCAAAAAATCCAACTCCCGTTTGTACAGAAACGCTCTTGCCTTCATCAAGCTGCAAACTTAATTTTATTTTTGTTTCTGTCGTCTCACGTATTTGACTGGACTCACGCATTATTCTTCCTCCTCAAATCTTATTTGAATTGCTCTCGCATGTGCATGTAACCCTTCTTTATTGGCAAGTTCTACAATATGATGTTGTACATCTCTTAACGCTTCCTCCGTATAAGACAGAAAGCTTGATTTTTTTACGAAATCATCGACTGATAGCGGTGAGAAAAACCTTGCCGTTCCACTTGTCGGTAACACATGATTCGGCCCTGCTAAATAATCACCTAGCGGTTCCGGTGCATATGGTCCCAGAAAGATAGATCCTGCATGTTTCACATAAGCTAGAGCATTCATCGGTTCTTTTATATGTAACTCTAAATGTTCTGGAGCGATTTCATTCGATAATTGTAGTGCCTCATCTAAAGAAGGAACGATAAAAATAGCTCCATTTCTATTTATCGATTCACGTGCAATTTCGCTTCTTGTTAATGTTTCTAACTGTCTTTCTATCTCTTTTTCTACTTCTTTTGCTAACTCTATATTCGTTGTAATACAAATTGCCGTTGCTCTCTCGTCATGTTCTGCTTGTGATAATAAATCAGCAGCGATATATTTTGCATTGCCGGTTTCATCAGCAATAACTACAATTTCTGACGGTCCAGCAATCATATCAATATTTACGATTCCGTATACTTCTCGTTTCGCCAGAGCGACGTACAAATTTCCTGGTCCAACTATTTTATCCACTTTCGGAATCGATTCCGTCCCATATGCTAAAGCAGCAATTGCTTGCGCACCACCTATCGTATAAATTTCATCTACTCCTGCAAGGCTTGCAGCCGCTAATATATGAGGATCCATTCCCCCTTGCCTTGGTGGTGTCACCATTACAATCTTTTTCACACCAGCGAGTTTTGCTGGCAATACATTCATTAATACTGACGAAGGATACGAAGCAGTTCCGCCTGGCACATATACACCTACATTTTCTAACGGCCGAATGATTTGTCCTCTAATGATGCCTTCACTCACGCAATCGAATATGGATTGCCTTTTTTGCTTTTCGTGATACGAAATAATGTTTTTCTTCGCCTCTTGTAACGCTTCTAAAAATGAATTCTCTACAAACGTACTCGCTTGTTTTATTTCTTCTTCACTTACACGAAACTCTTTCATCTCCACACCATCAAACTTTTTTGTATAAAAAGATAGGGCCTCATCCCTACTCTCCCTCACATTTTGAACGATTTCACTTACACTTCTTTGAACAGTTTCTTCTATTATATTGGCGTTTTCTCGTAGCAATTTTATTTTTGATAGCGCCTGTTGAAAATCTTCACAAACTATCTCCATTACAAGTCCCCCTATTTTTCTGACAAAATTTCTTGCTCCATCACATTTACAATACTGAATATTTCGTCTTTTTTAGTTTTTAATGCAGCCTTATTTACAATCATTCGAGCAGATATAGAACACATTTCCTCAAATACAATAAGTCCATTTTCTTGTAATGTTTTTCCTGTTTCAACAATATCAACAATCGCATCTGCCAATCCCAGAATAGGAGCGATTTCTACAGAACCTTCTATTTTTATAATTTCTACATCCTCTCCTTTATCATGAAAATAGTTAGAAGTAATATGTGGATATTTCGTCGCAATACGTTTCTTCCGGTAACTCTTTGGGTTATAAGTAGGAATAGAAGCAACACAAAACTTACACACGCCTACTCCTAAATCCAACATTTCATAAATATCTTTCTCGTTTTCCATTAAAATATCTTTTCCAACGACCCCAATATCAGCTACTCCATGTTCTACATAAGTAGCAACATCTACTGCTTTCACTAAAATAAATGAGATATCTGTATTTTTACTTTGAAAGACAAGCTTTCGTCCTTTATTTTTGAGCTCTGAACAATCAATTCCAATCTGCTCAAAGAGTGGAATCACATGTTTTTCTAATCTTCCTTTCGTTAACGCAATTTGAATGTTACGCATGAAGTTTCTCCTTCTTTCTGGACTACCCATTTCTCTTTCCATACATATTCCACTAACGATTCGTTCTTTGCCTCAACGACCGTTACTATTTGATTTTTTCTTGCAAATTGAAAGGTGTCGTTTACATTAGAGAATAAAGATAGCTCTACTTTTTTCCCGTCCTTTTGAAGTAAATTTCGTAATCTTTCCGCTTCTGCTAATCTATTTAACTCATAATGAATGATAATATCTATTCTCTTTCTTTCATATGGTTTTTGCTGCTCTTGCAGCGCCTTCACAATTTGATTGACTTGCACCGCGAGTCCAACGGCCGGCTGCATTTCCCCAAAATTCCCAATTAACTCATCATATCTTCCGCCACTAACAATTTCTTCTCCAATTTCATATATATACCCTTTGAAAATAACACCTGTATAATAATCCAAATGTTGAATCATACCTAAATCAATTGATATGTAAGATCCATAGCCTAGTTTTTCAATTGCTTCATATATATCTTTCACTCTTGCAATAGCCATTTTCATTTCATTACTTGAGGCGAGTTTTTCTGCTTCCTCAATCACTTCTAAATTCCCAAATAGCCTTGGTAATTTCTCAAGTAATCTTACGGTTTCATCACATCGATCTAATTTCTTTTCTCTAATAAAATTTGATAGAGCAGCATAATTTTTACTTTCTATATACGTTCTAAGTACTTTCTCTTCTTCTTCATGAATGGAGAGCTTTTTTACAATACATTTATATAACTGCACTTGCCCAATCTCTATGGTAAAAGATTTCACCTTCACCTTTTGAAGTGATTGAATGACGCTTATAACACATTCAATTTCAGCTCTTACATTATCAATCCCGATAATTTCAATACCACTTTGCACAATTTCATTATATTTTCCGGTAAGGGACTCATTCGCTCGAAATACATTCCCACTATACGTCAGTTTAAGCGGCGTATCCCACCTCTGCGTTCCCATTACTCTCGCTAAAGGAATTGTCATATCTGGACGCAAGACGATAATCCGTCCCTTTTCATCAAAAAATTTATACATCTTTTCTTCATCTATCGGCCTGCTTTGAAAGGCAAAAACATCATAAAATTCAATTGTAGGTGTCCTTATTTCCTCATAACCTCTCTCTAAAAAAGTACGTCTTAATTTTTGCTCCACTTCTTCAATTAACGTACATTCTTCGAATAAATAGTCTCTCGTTCCATTTGGGTTTGCCCGTTTCCATTTTGCCATCTAAATGCTCACACCTTTCCCTTTCTAATGTATGCCTATTTCATTCACCTAAACCGAAAATAAAAAGAGCCTTGTAGACAAAATACCTACAAGGCTCTTTAGTAGAGTGTAGGTACAACGGGAATAACCCTTGTGCCTACACGTTTTCACGCTAGGTTCAAGGGCTTTATGTATGATGATGTAGTTGTGTAAGCATTTCAATAGATTGCACGATATTCATAATACTTACTCCCTTTCTCCTCTGATTTTTACATAGTATATAATACTTAATTCTGAATGTAAATACATTTTGAACATTCCGTTATTTCTTAATATAAAGCTACTTTCCTTTCATACTCTACAATTTCCTGTTCATATTGCATCGTAATACTAATTTCGTCTAGACCGTTCAATAATTTCTCTTTCCACATTTTCTCGATTGTAAAATGAAACCTGTACGTACTCGTTGTAATTACTTCATTCTCTAAATCTACTTCTATTTGTTCTCTCGCATCCGTTTTGGCAAGTTTTTCTCGCATTTCTTTATCCATTACAATTGGCAACATACCATTTTTCATACAATTCATATAAAAAATATCTGCAAACCCTCCGGCGATAATAACGCGGAAACCATAATCAGCAAGTGCCCAAGGTGCATGTTCTCTAGAAGAACCACAACCAAAATTATTACCTGTAATTAATATACTTGCTCCTTTTCTGTCTTGTGCATTAAGTGGGAAATTAGGGTTTTCATGTCGTTCATTATCATATCGCCACTCGTCAAATAAATATTTTCCAAATCCCGTCCTTTCAATTCTCTTTAAGTATTGCTTCGGAATAATTTGATCTGTATCAATGTTATCATTCATAAGTACTGCAGCAGTACCTTTATGAATACGAAATGGCTCCATCATAACTCTCCTTTCGAGTATCAACAAAATGACCATATAACGCAGCTGCTGCCGCCATTGCTGGGCTAACTAAATGTGTTCGTGCGCCCTTTCCTTGTCTTCCTTCAAAATTACGATTTGAAGTTGAAGCACAATGTTCTCCTTCAGGTACTTGATCTGGATTCATTCCAAGACACATGGAACATCCAGGTTCTCTCCATTCAAATCCAGCTTCTTCAAATATGTGATGTAGTCCTTTTTGCATCGCAGCTTCTCTTACTCTTTTCGATCCAGGTACAACGAGTGCTCGCACACCTTCTTTTACCTTTCTCCCTTTCACAACAGATGCAGCAATTTCTAAATCAGATAATCGAGAATTTGTACAAGATCCAATAAAGACATGCTGAACTGGAATTTCATAAGTGCTTTGCCCAGGGCTTAATCCCATATATAAAAACGCTCTTTCATCGTTTCCATCCTGTGTTTCTGGCAACTTTTCATCAATACGAACACCCATACTTGGATTTGTTCCCCACGTAACGTACGGTGCTAAATCTGTCACATCTATCGAAATATGCAAATCATAAATTGCGTCTAAATCTGTATAAAGTTCAGACCATTTTTTCGTGAAAGATTCATAGTCTTTCGGTGCATATTTACGTCCATTTACATACGCAAATGTTTTTTCATCTGGTGCGATAATACCAGCCTTTGCTCCTCCTTCAATTGCCATATTACAAAGTGTCATTCTCTCTTCCATCTCCATTGCCCCAATCGTCTCTCCGTAAAATTCCATTACGTATCCAGTTCCAACTGCTACACCGTACTTTGAAAGGAGATGCAAAATAATATCTTTTGCGTAAACGCCTTTCTGTAATTTTCCGTTTAACTCAATGCCCATCGCTTTCGGTTTTCGTTGCCATAGCGTTTGCGTTGCCAATACATGTTCCACTTCACTCGTACCAATACCAAATGCTAGCGCGCCAAACGCACCGTGCGTCGCTGTATGACTATCACCACAAACAATTGTTTTTCCAGGCTGCGTGAGCCCAAGTTCTGGTCCGATAACATGAACAATCCCCTGCTCTTCATCCCCGATATCCGCTAATGGCACCTGAAATTGTTTGCAATTTTCCCTAAGGGTATCCAATTGCTGCTTCGCAATACGATCGGTAATATTCCAAACATCTTTCGTTGGAATATTATGATCCATCGTTGCGAATGTTAAATCTGGTCTGCGGACCGTTCGATTTGTAAGCCGCAAGCCTTCAAAGGCTTGCGGTGACGTTACTTCGTGAACAAGATGTAGATCGATATATAATAAATCCAATCCATTTTCGTTTGTCGTAACTACGTGTCTTTCCCAAAGTTTATCTAGCAATCTTTTCCCCATTATCTCCCTCTCCCTACTAACGCTTGCTCTTCCATTTCTTGCATAACTGCCTTCGTAAATGAAGTTGTCGTTTCAGTCCCCCCGATATCAGCTGTACATTTTCCTAATTTAAGAACTGCAGAGATTGCGGATTCAATTGCACACCCTTCTCTCGTTAATCCGAATGATTGCCCAAGCATCATTGCAACAGAGCGCATCATTGCAATTGGATTCGCCTTATTTTTCCCGGCAATATCCGGTGCTGATCCGTGAATAGGCTCGTATAATGAAGGGCCTTTTTCCGCGTGACTAGCTGATGGCAGCATTCCTAATGATCCAGCTAATACGGAAGCCTCGTCACTCAAAATATCACCAAATAAATTTTCCGTTACAATTACATCAAACCGTCCAGGATTCCGAATTAATTCCATAGCTGCGGCATCCACTAAAATATGTTCTAATTCAACACCTGGATATCGAAGTGCTACCTCTTCTGTTACAGTTCTCCATAGTTTACTAGACTCTAAAACATTCGCTTTATCAATAGATGTTACTTTTTTCTTCCGCTTACTCGCTAATTGAAAAGCATAAGAAACGATTCGTTCAATTTCATGACGATGATACGTAAGTGTATCTGTTGCTACTTCGTCCGTTCGTTCTTTCGGATAAGAAAAATAAATCCCACCTGTTAATTCACGAACGACAACGAAATCAATTTCATCAGCCTTTTTTAATGGCGATAAATGTGCCGTTGCGCTTTCTACCGTGACAGGACGAACATTTGCAAATACTCCAAGTCCTTTTCTTAAAGCTAATAATCCTTTCTCTGGTCTTTCTTTCACACCATCCCACCTTGGTCCACCAACTGCTCCTAGTAGAACTGCATCACTTGCTAAACAGGCGGCAAGTGTTCGTTGTGGTAATGGTTGCCCATTTAAATCAATAGCCACACCACCAAAGTACTCATCTTGCAAATGAAAATGATGCCCATATAGCCTCTCTACCATATGCAATACTTCCTTTGCACTCTCCATAACTTCTGGACCAACACCATCACCAGCTAAACAAACGATACGTTTTTCCAATTTCAACACTCCTTTTAACTGAATTTTCAGAACTTTAATTTGATAGGTGAGGAAAGCTTCTCTCACCTATCAAACACTTATTTCACAAGCACTATAAGAGATTTTAATTTCCCTGCTGCATGGACATACGCTCTTGCCGACGCTTCCAATACGTCTTGGGCAACACCAAAACCCGATACTTGATGCGTTCCTTCTTTTAATTCAACATGAACATGAGCAAGTGCATCTTGACCTTGTGTAATAGATTGTATGCGATAATCTGCCAATTCACATTCTAATCCTAAAATTCTTTGGATTGCATTGTAAATCGCCTCAATACTACCAGAGCCAGTGGCTGCATCTTCGTATACATTTCCTTCCTCATCTTTTAGTACAACTGTCGCGCATTGTGTACTATTTGATACGAAATGTACTTGTAATTGCGTAATGTTATATTGTTGTGCTGCAAATGCTGCTTCACCAAGCATAAGTGCACGTAGATCTTCTTCAGTAATTTCCTTTTTACGATCAGCCAATTTTTTAAATGCTTCAAATACCGCATCCCGCTCTTCGTTTGTAAATTCATAGCCAAGCTCTTTCATTTTTTCTGTGAACGCGTGACGTCCAGAATGTTTTCCAAGTACGAATAGATTTTGAGATTCACCTATTAGCGCTGGTTCAATAATTTCATATGTTGTCACTTCTTTTAAAACACCATCTTGATGAATGCCTGATTCGTGAGCAAATGCATTCGCTCCTACAATCGCTTTATTTTTCGGTACTACCATACCTGTTAAACGACTTACTAACGTACTTGTCGATTTAATCTCTTTTAGTGTCATAGAAGACTCCGCTTTATAGAAATCTCTTCGAATATGAAGCGCAACTGCAACCTCTTCTAACGCCGCATTCCCTGCCCTTTCTCCAATTCCATTAATCGTTCCTTCTACTTGCAGTGCTCCGCCTTCAACCGCAGCTAAGGAATTTGCTACTGCCATACCGAGATCATCATGGCAGTGACAAGAGAAAATTGCTTTTTCATACGAAGGAACAGATTCTTGTAAGTATTTAAATAGAGAATAGTATTCTTCTGGGTTCGTATAACCTACTGTGTCTGGAATATTGATTACATTCGCTCCTGCACGAATTGCAACTTCTACTGCTTCCGCTAAAAAATCTCTTGCTGTTCTTGTCGCATCTTCTGCAGAAAATTGTACTGTCGGGAATAAAGATTTTCCGAGTGTAACCGAGCGATGAATACTATCTAATACATCTTCTTTTGACATACAAAGTTTATATTTCATATGAATATCACTCGTAGCTAAAAATACATGTAAACGAGGAGATACGGCACCTTTCACAGCTTCATATGCTCTTCGAATATCACTTTCTTTCGCTCTAGCTAAGCTCATAACTGTCGCATTTTGAATTGTATTTGCGATCCGCTTTACCGATTGAAAATCCCCGTCGGAAGCTGCTGCAAAGCCAGCTTCCATGACATTAATACCTAGTCTCTCTAATTGCCTTGCAATTTGCAATTTCTCTTGTTCATTTAAATTCACTCCTGGTGATTGTTCGCCATCACGTAGCGTCGTATCCATGAACAAAATCTGCTTCATATTATTTAATCCCTACCTTTACACGTGGTTGTACGAAAGGCATCATTTCACGTAATTTACGTCCAACTACTTCAATTTCATGTTCATTCTCTTTCTCATTTGTAGCCTGGAAATTCGGTCTTCCTGCTTTATGCTCCGCAATCCAGCCTCTCGCAAATGTACCATCTTGAATTTCCGCTAGTACTTCACCCATCGCTTTCTTCGTATCTTCAGTAACAACACGTGGTCCTGATACGAAGTCTCCCCACTGCGCTGTATCCGAAACTGAATATCTCATATTTTCAAGTCCACCTTCATACATAAGGTCAACAATTAGTTTTAGTTCATGTAAACATTCAAAATATGCAAGTTCAGGTTGATAACCAGCATCAACTAACGTTTCAAACCCTGCTTTTACAAGCGCAGTCACTCCGCCGCAAAGCACAGCTTGCTCTCCAAATAAATCTGTTTCTGTTTCTTCTTTAAATGTCGTTTCTAATACACCTGCTCTCGTCGCTCCAATTCCGTCAGCATAAGAAAGCGCCTTTTCAGTCGCAACTCCTGTTGCATCTTGATATACTGCAAACAGTGCTGGAACCGCACCGCCCTCACTAAACGTACGGCGTACTAAATGTCCTGGACCTTTTGGTGCTACTAGAAATACATCTACATTCGCTGGTGGTTTCACTTGATCAAAGTGAACATTAAATCCGTGTGCAAAAACGAGAGAATTTCCTGCCTTTAGATTTGGCGCAATTTCCGCTTCATATACTTCTGGTTGCAGTTCATCCGGTAACAAAATCATTACTACATCAGCTTTTTCCGCTGCTTCTGCTACTGTATATACAGAAAATCCATCTTCTTTCGCTTTATCCCAAGACTTTCCTTTTCTTAAACCTACTACTACATCAAATCCGTTATCACGTAAATTTTGCGCATGTGCATGACCTTGTGAGCCATATCCGATAATCGCTACTTTCTTTTCTTTTAATACATTTACCGTTACATCTTTTTCATAATATACTTTTGCCATTTTCATTTCCCCCTATATTTAAATGATTATTGAATTAGCATAATTTGCTTATCTTGTTTCTTCATACTACGCGTAAATGCTGTTACACCTGTTCTAGCAATTTCTTTCAAACCATATGGACGAAGTAATTCAATTAATGCTTCTACTTTTTCCTGTGTACCTGTTACTTGCACAACTATGGAATCCTTCCCAACATCTATTACAGCGGCTCGAAACGGTTCAATTAAACTATATAATTCTGCTCTTGCTACTGACGTTGCGACTTTAATAAGTGCAAGTTCTCTTGCGATCATCGCTTCTTCTGTAATATCTGATACTTTCAGAACATCAATTTGCTTATGAAGTTGTTTAATTAACTGCTCAACTTGCTGTTCATTTTCAACGTGTACAACAATCGTCATCCGCGATACGTCCGATGATTCCGTATGACCTACTGAAATACTTTCAATATTAAAATGTCTTCGTGTCATAACACCTGTAATTCGGTTTAACACACCACTTTGATTTCGAACTGTCGCTGTAACAATTCTCTTCACCTTTTTTCCACTCCCTCCATTTGGTGAACACCTTTCCCTGGCGCAACCATCGGCATTACCTTTTCTGATTGAAGTACACGGCAATCAATTACGACCGGTTCTTGTAATTCAATCGCATGCTGTATTTGCTTCTTTGCAAGAAGTGGATTATCTATACGCACTCCTTTTATGCCATACGCATTCGCAAGAGCGACGAAATCTGGTTGACACGCCAGTAAAGAATGCGAATATCTTTGATTATAAAATTCATCTTGCCATTGTCTTACCATTCCTAAAGCTTCATTATTTAAAATAAATACTTTAACAGGCAATGAGTGTTCTTTTAACACACTTAATTCTTGCAGGGTCATTTGAAATCCAGCGTCACCGACAATTGCAATAACTAATTCTTCAGGCTTTGCAATTTGTGCACCAATTGCTGCTGGAAATCCAAACCCCATCGTTCCTAATCCTCCTGAAGTTACCCATTTATCTGGAGTTTTGAGCGGATAGTATTGAGCTGCCCACATTTGATGTTGCCCAACGTCTGTTGTTACAATCGCTTCTCCTTTCGTAATTTCATATAACAAATCAATTGCGTATTGAGGCTTAATACTTTCAGAATTTCGTTTATAAGAAAGTGGATACTTTTCTTTTCTACTCTTTAATAAAGAAAGCCACTTATAATGATTTTCTTTCTTTCCTTCTGGTTGAAGTAATACTTCCAACGCACGCTTAGCGCTTGCAACGATAGGAATTTCAGTCGGCACATTTTTTCCGATTTCTGCTGGATCAATATCAATATGTGCAACAGTGGCCTCTTTAGCAAAATAAGCTAAATTTCCAGTAAGACGATCATCGAATCTTGCACCTATATTAATAAGTAAGTCGCATTCATATAACGCCATATTGGCTGTGTAAGAACCATGCATTCCTCCCATCCCTAGAAAAAGGTCATCATCTGGCGGAAACCCACCAAGACCAAGTAAGGTATGCACAACAGGGATTTCATATTTACGAGCAAAACTGGTTAACTCTTTTGATGCTTTCGCATGCAATACACCTGCTCCAGCTAAAATTAACGGCTTGTTTGCAGTCTCAATTGCTTGTAATAATTTGTTTATTTGGAGTAGATTTGGTTCATAATTAGGGTTGTATCCTGGTAAATCCATTTGTACGTCATTACATCGTTCTCCTTGCTCTACTACCATATCTTTCGGAAGGTCAATAACGACTGGGCCTGGTCTTCCTGTTCTAGCAATATGAAATGCTTCTTTAATAATTCGAGGTAAATCTGAAGCCTTTCGCACTTGATAGTTATGCTTTGTCACCGGCATCGTAAGCCCCATAATGTCCGCTTCTTGGAAAGCATCACTTCCAATTAACGTTGTTGCTACTTGCCCTGTAAATACAACAAGTGGTAATGAATCAATCATCGCATCTGCTAGACCAGTAATAACATTTGTAGCACCTGGTCCACTTGTTGCAATGACAACCCCTGGATTACCAGTAATTCTGGCATACCCTTCAGCGGCGTGAATAGCTCCTTGCTCATGCCTTGTTAAAATATGCGGAATTTCACAGTCATATAGTGCATCATAAAGAGGTAAAACAGCACCACCAGGATAACCGAAAATTACTTCTACTCCTTCCTTTTCTAGCGCTTCTAACAATAGCTGTGCACCAGTTGCCAGTTTCTCTTCCGTTTTTGAAGACATTGTTCTTATAAGCCCCCTTTTAAAAACTTTTATCAATAAAAAAAATCCTACGTCCACACTCCAGCTATGTGCTGAAGGGACGAAAGATTTCGCGGTACCACCCTTCTTCGCAAGAATACTCTTGCCTCAGTGACCCATAAATGAGTCTAGCTAATAACGGAGCTACCGTCTAAGCCTAGACAAACGCTTCAGCTTAGCACTCAAGGGCGATGTTCGTCGACGTGAACCATCGGTTTTCAGCAACCACCGACTCTCTGTAAGGCTTCACAATCAACTACTCCTCCCTCTCAACGCTTTCTTATGTTATAAAAAGTTGTTATCCAACTTTATTTTCTTCGTAGATCTTCTCTCCATCTTCTATAACTAACTTTCGGAATTCTTCTAATAAACGATTCGTATGTGGACCTGTTTGCCCTAAACCAATCGTTCTACCGTCTACTGTCGTAACAGCAATTACTTCAGCAGCCGTTCCTGTTAAAAATACTTCATCGGCTACATATACATCATGTCTTGTAAATAACTCTTCTCTAACGTCATATCCAAGTTTTTCACCGATTTCTAGAATAGCGTTTCGTGTAATACCTTCTAACGCTCCAGCAGAACTTGGCGGTGTAATTAATTTATTTCCTTTTACAATAAACACGTTATCTCCTGATCCTTCAGCTACGTATCCTTGATCATTTAACATAAGCGCTTCTTGTACGCCAGCTAATTTCGCTTCAATACGAACTAAAATATTGTTTAAGTAATTTAAAGATTTTACTTGAGGCGACAAAACATCTGGACGATTTCGGCGCGTTGCAACTGTTACAACCGGAATCCCTTTTTCATAATATTCTTGCGGGAATAAAGATAGTTGCTCTGCAATTACTACTACATTCGGTTTCTTACAAGAATCAGGATCTAATCCAAGATTTCCTGCTCCTCTCGATACAACTAGGCGAATGTATCCATTAGATAATTTATTTTGTCGAATCGTCTCAACAACAATATTCGTTACTTCATCTAAAGAGTATGGAATTTCTAACATAATGGATTTTGCTGATTCATATAACCGGACAAGATGCTCTCTCAAACGGAAAACATTACCGCTATAAACTCTAATTCCTTCAAATACTCCATCGCCATATAAATAACCATGATCATATACTGAAACTTTTGCCTCGTCTTTTGGAACAAATTCTCCATTTAAGAAAATCCATTGCTCGTTCACTGGAAAGCGCCTCCTATGTTCTATGAATTTTTTATTGTTTCCTAGTTTACTCTCCTTTCTAAATAAATCAAGTGAATTTTTAGAAAATTTATAATTTTTAATCGTACGTACATCTTTGATTATATTGATTTAACAGCATTGTTAACGTTTACAAAAAGTCAAAAAATTTTTTTCGCCAATTTTCACTAAAAAAAATATTTGTTTAAAAGAAGGATTTTCATCAATTGATACGAATCTATTGTATTCAATAAACGGACGTCCGTTTTTATAAATTCGGGAATATATAACGACTTTTGCTGAAAAAGGGGGAAAATAATAAAAATAACGCTGTCTAAAAATAACATTCATATTTTTCATTTCGTAATCATAATCCTATTTTTAAAAAACAATTTGTCAAAATGAAGGAGGAAAACAATATGGCGTGTGTACAAATTAAAGGAACGAGACAAGAGGTAGTAGAAATGCTTCAACTATTTGATCTAATGGATACGAAAGGTTTTTGTAAATTCGATAATTATGTAGAGGTAGAACCAAATAATAAAGAACATAATAATTTTATTGCTTCAATTGACATTCACTCAAATACTTCTTCCAGCCAAGATACTTTAAACGATCAATTCGTAAGTCAAATGCTTACTGGTGTATATAACGACTAAACAAAGATTTACTTCCTACCGTCTTTTCATAAATATATGCAGTGGATTTGAGCATACTAGCAACTAGATGGTAGGAGGTGAGAATTATGGCTAGAATTGGCGTTGAAAACTCATTAACAGATGTTCAACAAGCTCTTCAGCAACAGGGACATGAAGTTGTTACCCTGGGTTCCGAACATGATGCACAAGGGTGCGATTGTTGTATTGTAACTGGGCAAGATTCTAATATGATGGGTATTGCAGATGCATCAATTAAGGGATCGGTAATTACAGCTCATGGTTTAACAACAGATGAAATTTGTCAGCAAGTTGAGAGCCGCACTTAAATTTAATATACAAAAAGAAAGAGGACTCCTTTTCAAAAGGAGTCCTCTTTTTTATATTCACCTAACGGGAAAGTAACATATACTGGATGAAAGCCCTACCTCTCTCTCATCATTACGGTTCCACTGACCGCTCCTTGATTCACTAGTATATCTATAAAGCCTACAATTATAATTTATAGGGTTTGTTCACAAAAGTTGTTGGTAAGACTACCCGATCTTTCGCAAACTTTTCGTATTATATCTATAAGATTTATTTACTTTACACTAGCTGTAACCGAGACACGAATTAAAATTTTAACACCAATATAATGACTTGTCAACATTTTTTACAAATTTAAAACAGACAGTAACGGTTTGTCTGTTTTAGAATGGAGCTTTTTCTTTTATTACATATACAACAAAGCCGCTTACTAACATACATAAGCCAACTACTAAGTTTTTGATATTAATCATAAATTCCTCTCCCTTATTCCACACATCATATATATTTACAGTTCAATTATTCCGATCATCATAAAGCGCACTTTTTCTAATATATCATAATTCCTAAAAAATGCAAGTTCACTTGTGACGACTATTTACAAATTTATCTACAGTGCTTGGTACAGTATTTAAAGCCTTCTCAATTAAATGTGTACTACTATTGAGGTGTAATACTTGCACACCGTTAGAACCAACTACTAAAAAAGCAACTGGGCTAATGGAAACCCCAGCCCCGCTTCCGCCTCCAAACGGATGACTTTGCTTGCTCTCTTTATGCTGTCCTTGTCCGTTATTATGTTTTTCGGAAATAAAATCACCTTTAAAGTCACTTCCACCGGCACCAAAACCAAAAGCCACTTGAGATACTGTTAATACTACATTTCCATCAGCTGTTGAAACTGGACTTCCAACAATCGTATTTACATCTACCATCTCTTTTAAATTTGTCATTGCTGTTTTCATTAAATTTTCAATTGGATGTTCCATTATGTATTGCACCCTTTCCTCATTATTCCTTTTTATACTTTCCAAAATAGAGAAAGTCATACTAACTTTTCCTATTTCAAAAAAACAATTCCACTCTTCTAAATGGAATTACGCCTTGTACTCGCTCGGATAAAATGAAACTTTAATCAGCAATCACCCACTGATTATTAGCCTTCAGCAATCAGGCGTTTGCGGGCCACAAATAGCGGGATAAAAAAGAACAAGAGATGCATACTACTATTGAACCTTGTTATGAAAGGAGTCATGACTTTGACTGAGAAATTTGATGAGTATAAAAAAAGAGATAGAATAGATAGTGATTATAGTGACTACAAAGAAGAATATGCAGCTGAGGTTGCACCACAGCGCATTGATTATGATTACGATGAGAAAGATAATAAAGATGATGTAAGATCGTCCGCCGCTGGATCAACGGCTGGCTTTATCGCTCTTGCCTTATCTATCTTATCACTATTTACCTTCCCAACATTATTTGGTCTTGTTTCTGTATTACTAGGGATCTACGCTTATAATCGCGGAGCTACTGTAACTGGTGGTATCGCTGCGATTGTCGGCGGAATTGCAGCACTCATTGCAATTTTATTCCGAGTAGCGCTTATCGGTTTATTGTTCTCCCTTTTTTAAAAAGAAAAAGGTATCTCGCTTATGCGGGATACCTTATCCTGTAAATACATCTTCCGATGGATATTTAATTTTTTGTTTTGCTGGTGACGCTAAAGAAAAGACAAGTGTTAACGGTCCGATTAATCCACAAAACATAACAAACATAATAATACATTTTCCAAACGCTGATAACTTTGCAGTAATCCCCATCGTTAACCCTACTGTGCCGAACGCTGAAATTGTTTCAAATAGTAACTGAATAAAGCTGAAGTTTTCTGTAAGCATTAATACAAATACCGCTGCAAAAATGAGTATTTGACTGGCAACAGCAATGGCTAACGCTCTCGTTACTGTCGACATTTTAATTGTGCGCTGAAATAAAACGATTTCCTCTTTTTTTCTAAAGAAAGAAAGGACAGATGTAACTAAAATAACAAACGTTGTTAATTTAATCCCTCCACCCGTTGATACACTTCCTGCACCAATAAACATTAAAACCATCGTAAATAATATAGATGATTCTTCCATTCCCCCGTAGTCAACTGTATTAAATCCAGCAGTACGAGGAGTAATACCTTGGAAGAAAGAAGCCCATAACTTTTCATTTAAAGGTAAATTCCCTAACGTCTTCACATTATTATATTCCAATACAAAAATCACAATCATCGCTATAACATTTAGCGCTACTGTTCCGACAATCATGATTTTGGAATGAAGTGATAATTTTCGAAATCTACGACTATACCATATATCAATCAATACTGTAAAACCGAGACCACCTATTACGATTAATGAGCAAATCCCAATATTAATAATAGGATCTCCTACATACCTTGTTAAATTATCCGGCCATAGAGCAAATCCAGCATTATTATAAGATGCAATAACGTGAAAAATGCTATAATATACACCTTTTCCAAAACCAAACTCTGGAATAAAGCGAAACGATAAAAAAATGACTCCAATAAGCTCAATACAAATAGAAAATATAAAGACACGTTTTACTAATTTTACAAGACCACCTATATTTGTCTGATTAAATGCCTCTCCGATTAATAATCGATGGCGTAATCCGATTTTTTTACCTAATACCCAAACAATTAAAATGGCAATTGTCATAAGACCTAAACCACCCGTTTGAATTAAAAGCATAATAACAATCTCGCCAAACATCGTAAACGTACTTGCAGTATCTACTACTCCCAATCCCGTTACAGTTGCTGCTGATGTTGCCGTAAAGAAAGCATCTACCCAGCTAATATGTACTTTCGTTGCAAATGGTAACTTTAATAACAAACCACCAACCACAATTAAACAGAAAAATCCTAATGCTAATATTTGTGGTGGATTTAATCGTATAAAACGATTATACAGACCTTGTCTTTTTGTTACTTCCATGTCACTAACTCCCTTTTCCCCTTATAAATAAAAGCTTATAAGAAACCTTAAACAGCGGGATAAACCTTATATTCTTATAATATAGTTGAGCATAATCCTTTTTTTCATAGTTTTCAACTTTTATTTATACTCGAACTCCACTGCATTTTATGACAAGACACTTTATATTATATTTCTTCTTACTCTACAACTCTCGCAATAATTATTTTATATGTATCATTTCTCAAATTCTCATATCTTTCACTCTATGTTCACATAGGGGTCACATCTACCTTTTATAGTATATGTATCGGAGCTGTTCCTCCCTAATTTATAAGACATTCCCCAGTGTCTTTGAATAGCTTCCATCCCTAATTAAATTGACATAAATTGTCCCCTTCCTTGACCATCTCATATGCGATGGTCTTATTTTTTTGTTTACTCTATCCTTTATGTAAAACTCCCTCTCTCTTTCACCCTATGTTCACATCAAGGTCACATCCACCTTTTATAGTATATGTATCGAAGTTGTTCCTCCCTAATTTATAAGACATTCCCCAGTGTCTTGAACAACTTCCATCCCTAATTAAATTGACATAAATTGTCCCCTTCCTTGACCATCTCATATGCGATGGTCTTATTTTTTTGTCTTTCTATCTTTTATTAAAAACTCCCTCTCTCTTTCACTCTATGTTCACATCAAGGTCACATCCACCTTTTATAGTATATGTATCGAAGTTGTTCCTCCCTAATTTATAAGACATTCCCCAGTGTCTTGAACAACTTCCATCCCTAATTAAATTGACATAAATTGTCCCCTTCCTTGACCATCTCATATGCGATGGTCTTATTTTTTTGTCTTTCTATCTTTTATTAAAAACTCCCTCTCTCTTTCACTCTATGTTCACACCCCGGTCACACTCATCTTTTATAGTATATGTATCGAAGCTATTCCTCCCTAATTTACAAGACATTCCCCAGTGTCTTTGAGTAGCTTCCATCCCTAATTAAATTGACATAAATTGTCCCCTTCCCTAGGCCATCCAATGTGATGGCCTATTTTGTTTTTCAAATATAAAATTTAACCCTTTCTACATTAAAATAGGTATTTTTATACAAAATATTCAGAAAATATTGTCAAAATAGGTATTTTTTCGGTACAATTAATGTAGAAAGCTACTTTACAAAAAATAAGGGGGGATTTTATTGAAACAAACAAAAGCAATCTTAATTGCATTATTTCTCGGTTTAGTTGTCGGACTCACTCTAAATTTAGCTGCACCATCCATTTTTGAACCATTAAATCAATATGTGTTCAATCCACTTGGTCAATTGTTTATTCGACTCATTAAAATGCTAGTTGTTCCTGTTGTATTCATTTCTATCGTGCTTGGAGCTGCTGGGCTTGGAGACCCGAAACAACTTGGAAGAATCGGCTTAAAATCCATTTCATTCTTTCTTGTAACTACAGCCGTTGCTATTTCTATTGCAGTTACATTTGCACTTATTATACAACCAGGATCTGGCGGTAACTTTAAAACCGAAGGGCTTAAATATGAAGGTGCAAAAACCGAAACATCTTTCGTCGATACATTGCTAAATATCGTACCAGATAATCCAGCACAAGCGATGGCTGATGGAAACATGTTACAAATTATTGCCTTTGCCGTATTAATCGGACTCGGTATAGCTATTTTAGGAAAACGAGTCCAAGGTATCCATTCATTACTTGAACAGGGCAACGAATTAATGATGTATCTTGTTAATCTCGTTATGAAATTAGCTCCAATCGGAACATTTGGATTGCTCGCTTCATCCGTTGGTAAAATGGGTCTTGCAGGCGTCGCTGCGATGTTCAAGTATATGATTGTCGTTATGCTAGTACTTATTATTCACGGCGTCTTCGTATATGGCGGATTATTAAAGGTATTAGCAAAAGAAAGTATTGTCCGTTTCTTTAAACAATTCGGACCGGTAATGGCAATTGGATTTAGTACATCTAGCTCTAATGCATCTCTTCCATTTGCAATGAAAACAGCACAAGAAAAACTGGGTGTTCCAAAAGCGATAAGTTCTTTTGTACAACCACTAGGTGCCACGATTAATATGGATGGTACCGCCATTATGCAAGGTGTAGCAACTGTGTTTATCGCTCAAGTATATGGCGTTGAACTTACTATGTCCCAATTAGCTGTCGTCGTATTAACTGCTGTACTAGCTAGTATCGGTACTGCTGGTGTACCAGGCGTTGGACTTGTAATGCTTACGATGGTTTTAAATCAAGTAAATCTACCCGTAGAAGGTATTGCCTTAATTATCGGTATTGACCGCATTCTAGATATGTCAAGAACAGCTGTAAATATTTCTGGTGATGCAATTTGTGCAATGATTGTCGCAAAATCAGAAGAAAAATATAATACGAATCAATCTGCAGTATCTTAAATCAAAAAAGGAGTGAAATGATTCACTCCTTTTTTGATTTACTTCCTTTTTTCGAACGATATTCTTTTCCTTTGTTATCATTACCAGTCTCAAATTCAGTACTAAACTCTTGCTGAAATTGCCCTGATTTCGGTGAGCCTTGATTTCCGCTCCCTTTACTACCATTACGATTCGTCATAATTTCTCCTCCTTCCTTTACTAGTAGTATGATACATATTTTCATTTTTATAATCTATTACGTACGAAAGAAGACCTTCCTCATATAAGGAAGGTCTTCTTCTTCAACGCGTAAGCGTTTTCTTACTTGTAATGACTTAAATAAGTTTTTTAGAAATAGATATCATTACATTCATTTCTTCTTCTGAAAGTGCGAAGAATCTTTCTTGTAAATATTTCTTTTTCTCACCTTCCATTTTCGCAACTAAATCTTTCCCTTGTTCTGTAATCTCCAAATATACAACTCGGCGATCTGACGTAGAACGTGAACGAGTTACAAAACCTTTATTAATTAATTTTTCTGTAACAGCTGTAATATGACTATTCGACACATTTAACTCATTGGCTACACGTGATACCATTTCTTTATTCGTACGATTCAATATTCTAAGGACGATGAACTCATTCCACGGTATGTAACCACCAAATATTTTTCCAATATCATTACGCAACGTGCGGAACATAGCAAAAACATTTGTCGATAGTTCTTCCATTAATTGCTCTCGATTTTGAGACAACTTTGACAGCCCCTTTATTTCATTTAGTTAAATAAAAACCTTATTAATAATTTTACATGAAATCTTACTTTTTGTCACCTTATTTTTCCATAATTCGTAGTTTTTTAATAGATATTTCATGATACAATAAAATTGAATTTCCAGAAAAAGGAGTTGGAGTAGTGAGTGAAGAAGACAAATTTTCTAACCTTAATCTAAAAGATAAGACTTTGATTATTGGTTTTGTTATTCTGTTTCTCATTATAGTTTTTTCATTTATATTTTTTGTATATGTAGGAATCTTTCATATTACAGGTGTAGAGTATAGATCACGCACTGCTTTACTTCTATTTTTTTTATTAATTACTTTCTTAGACGGTATTACATTTTTTATCTTTAGTTTCTTGAAAGCACTGCTATATCCAATGACACAAAACATGCCAAATTGGCTTTCTATTACTCTTTTCGCAATTATGGAAATTACGCTAGATTGGTTCGTCATTCATACTGCCGACGATTGGATAGAGAGCGTACAACTGTCCAACATTGCTGAATTATGTGTCGTACTATTCCTTTTCCTATTCAATCAATTATTAAGTGATAAGAAAGAGTAAGAATACAAGCTTTTCTATATAAAAATTGGTACAATGAAAACAAATCATACTAAAGAGGTGTTACTTATGAACTTACAACAATGGGCTGATAAAGGTATGTCCTTTGATACATATGTGGATGAAATGAAAGTAAATCAATACGAACTACTGCACATTTACAATAACTTTTTAATTCCAAATGAATTACTTCCTGTATTAGAAGAACGCCAAAATGATGGCTGGCGTGTTATCGTATTAACAGCTGATTGGTGTGGTGATGCTCTTTTATGCGTACCTGTTATGAAACGAATTTCTGAAGTTGCAAATATTGATATGTCATTATTAATTCGCGATGAAAACTTGGAATTAATGGATCAATATTTAACAAATGGAACAGCACGCGCGATTCCAATCTTTATTTTCATTGATAAAGATGGAAATGAACAAGCCGTTTGGGGACCACGTGCTCCAAAAGTACAAGAGTTAGTAACTTCAATGCGCGCTACATTGCCTGAAAAAGAAGATCCAACATTCGAAGAGAAACAAAAAGAAATGTACGCTAATTTCCGTGCTACATTAGCTGATGATACTTCTCTATGGGAACATGTAATGGAAAACATGATGGAAAAAGTAGTAAAATAAAAAAACTGCCGAACTCGGCAGTTTTTTTTTATTACATAATGAAGAAATAGAATACCGCAGCTAAAATGAAACGATAGTAAGCGAACGGTGTTAGTTTTACACGAGATAATAATTTTAAGAATGAAACAATTGCAAGCATTGCAACAACGAATGCTGTAATAAATCCTGTTGCAAATAACGGTATATCAGCTGCACTTAATATATCCCAGCTTTTAATTAAATCTAATCCACTTGCAGCTACCATCATTGGTACTGCTAAAATGAATGTATATTCAGCTGCCGCTGTATGTGACACGCGAGCTAATAAACCACCACTTATTGTAGAACCAGAACGAGAAAATCCTGGCCAAAGTGCTAAACATTGGAACATTCCGATTGTAAATGCTTGCTTATATGTGATTTCATCTAATGTTCTTGCTGTACTTGGTTTCGAAAACTTCTCAGCAACAATCATTAAAATACCACCAGCCACTAAGCTAATGACAACTGGGCCTGGCCCAAATAAAACTTCTTTAATCGCACTATGGAACAATACGCCAAGTATGCCGGCAGGAATCATCCCGATAATAATATGTAATAAATTTAACGATGGTCCGTCTGTTACTTTCCCTATACCTACTAAAGACCATAGACGCTTCCAAAATATAACAACAACTGCTAAAATCGATCCCAATTGAATAACAACTTCGAAAACTTTCGCTCTCTCGTCGTCAAATCCAAGTAAATGACCTGTTAAAATCATATGTCCTGTTGATGAAACTGGTAAAAACTCTGTTAACCCTTCAACAGCACCCATGATTATTCCAATTAACCAATCAGCCACGAGTAGTGCCTCCTTAATAACGAATATGTAATTTTTCACACCTTATCATAATACCTTATCCCCTTTTAAAGTGCATCCTTTTTTTATTGATTGTACATGTTGTATGCGCGTATTTCTTTTCTATTTTTTAATTAAATTGTATGATAGTAAGAGTTTGTTTTTTTAACGGAAAGGGGATTTTATGAAAGAAACTAATTCATTCTCACAAAAATTAAAGCAATTTGTATTACTATTTTTCCCGATTTTCGTAACGCAAATGTCATTATTTGCAATGAGTTTTTTCGATACGACAATGTCAGGGCACGCAAGTCCTATTGATTTAGCGGGTGTTGCTATCGGAACAAGTATATGGCTTCCCGTTAGTACCGGATTAACAGGAATTTTAATGGCTACTACTCCAATTGTTGCGCAGCTCGTTGGATCAAAGAAAAAAGAGGATGTTCCCCAAGTTGTCATACAAGCAGT
This sequence comes from Bacillus cereus group sp. RP37, assembly GCF_040459695.1. Lineage (NCBI taxonomy): Bacteria > Bacillati > Bacillota > Bacilli > Caryophanales > Bacillaceae > Bacillus > Bacillus cereus group sp. RP37. The sequence continues at coordinate 4,016,397 of NZ_JARVHP010000001.1, forward strand.
ATATTTAGCAATTTGTGCTAGTTTCGTGGTCATCCTTATCGGTTTCTTCGCTGTTTCACCTATTTTAAACGGCATGCGCCTGGAAGAACCTGTGGAACGTATTGCGGCACAATTTTTAAGTATTATCGCGATTGGAATTATCCCTTTATTTACTTACACTGTTTTACGTGGATTTATTGATGCATTAGGAAAAACTCGCACAACGATGATCATTACATTACTATCATTACCAATTAACGTAATATTAAATTACTTATTAATTTTTGGGAACTTTGGTTTTCCAAAACTTGGTGGTGTCGGTGCAGCAATTGCTTCTGCAGCAACCTATTGGTGCATTTTAATTATTACCGTCATTATTATTCGTACGAAAGCGCCGTTCGCATCTTTCAATATCTTTAAACAGTTATATCGTCCTTCTCTTTCGAGTTGGAAAGCATTCTTAAAACTTGGTGTCCCTATCGGATTTGCTATCTTTTTTGAAACAAGTATTTTCGCTGCAGTGACACTTATGATGAGTAATTTTAGTACAACAACAATCGCAGCTCATCAGGCCGCTATGAACTTCGCTTCCTTGCTATATATGACGCCTTTAAGCTTAGCGATGGCAATGACCATCGCTGTTGGATTCGAAGTTGGGGCAAAACGATATAATAACGCAAAACAATATGGATTTATCGGGATTGGCTTAGCACTTGCATTCGCCCTATTGTATTCAATTCTTCTTTACTTCTTTGATGATGAAATTGCTTCGATTTATACGACAGATATACAAGTTCATCATTTAGCAAAAGAATTTCTTATATTTGCGATTTTATTTCAAATTTCAGATGCAATTGCAACTCCTGTACAAGGGGCACTACGTGGTTATAAAGATGTAAATGTTTCCTTAATTATGACATTAATCGCTTATTGGGTAATCGGTCTACCTCTCGGTTACATATTAGCAACTTATACTGACTGGGCAGCAAAAGGATATTGGATCGGTCTTATTATCGGTCTAGCATTTGGCGCTATCTTCCTTCTTATCCGTCTATTTCAAGTTCAAAGAAAATATACAACAGAAAACCGCCACTTACGATAGAGGGGCGGTTTTCTTTATGCATATTTTTTCTTGTAACGTATAACATAATGAAAAAGAAAGGTGGATACATATGGACGAAAAAGAAAAAAATCAAGCATTCGATGAAGAATTCGCCCCTGAAATTTCACCTGGATATCGGCAAGATATACATAAGCCACCTAAATATAAAAACACCTCGTTTTTAATGGGCATTACCATTTTTGCTGCTGTATTACTTGTGCTTATCATTTTTGTTTATTTTTAAGGAAAGGTGACATATTATATGAAGAAACAAGATTTCAATCGTTCGAAAAGAACTGTAAAAACAGAAAAAGGGTATGCAGGTGATTCTGTTCTTACTCAGAAACAAGTCGAACAAGGAAATTTATACATTGCTCAAAAAGAACTTGGTCAACAAAATGAAAACCTTTAGAATCCCTCAAAGAACTGGGGGATTTTTTTATCCCTCTATTTGTAGCACTGATTCATGTTTCACTTTATTGTACATGCTGTTTTTGTTCTAACACCTTAAATATATTATTAACCTTTACAATTTTCATTTCATAATTCAATTTCATTTCGCTTCTCTTACCATCTTCAGTACCCACAACGTACGCTACAGTTTGATAGAGAAAGCTTTCATCCGTCACTTCACGTATGTCCTCGTTTATAAATTTATACTCTAAATCCCGAAAACGATTTGGATAATAACTTCCTATTAATTGTTCATACCCTCTATTTAAAAATATTTCTTCACCTTTTTGTTTCACATCTTCTTTATTATTAAACTCAAACACTGATAATTGCTCTGTCACAAAATGTTCTCCTACCTTTTTCATTTCATTATGAGTTAAAGTTTCTATACTTTTGTTCTTTAATTCCTTATTTAATCCGTACTGATCAATCGGTTTAAACCTAGCAAAAACCTCCTCTTTATATGACCAAAACAATCCAAAAGCGATACATAAAGAAGTAATTAGTATTCTTTTCTTCATAACAATCCCGCTCCCTCTTCATAATGATAGTTATATTTTAACATATAGAAAGAAAATTCTGATATCATAAAGTAGAATAAGTTAACTTAGAAACGAGGAACAATTATGGACTCTTACAAACAATATATAAAAGAAGCTCTGCCTAGACTTTCTATATATTCATATAAACAAAATGAAGAAGGATGGGATAATGTAGCGGTTATCGTAAATGATGAGCTACTGTTTCGTTTCCCGCGAAAACAGGAATACGCAATACGAATTCCGTTAGAAAAAGAACTATGCACACTTCTCTCTTGTTCACTACATAAAATTGAGGTTCCAAAGTATCACCTATTCTATAAAAAGGATACGGATACTATTCCGCTTTGTAGTTACTATACTCTCATTCATGGTGAACCGTTAAAAGCAGAAATAGTTGCGAAGTTAGATGAAAAAGAACGAAAAATAATTATTACACAATTAGCTACTTTCCTTGCGGCTCTACATAGTATCCCTTTAAAACGTGTGAAAACATTAAGGTTCCCTATAGAAAAAACACTTACCTACTGGAAAGAACTACAAACTAAGTTAAATCAGTATGTTACTAACAGTCTTACTTCGTCCCAGAAATTATCTTTAAATCGTTTATTCGAAAATTTCTTTACCTGTATCGATACATCCACTTTTCAAAATACACTTATTCACGCTGACTTTACACATCATCACATTTTATTTGATAACCAAAATAAAACCGTTTCAGGAATTATTGATTTTGGTGATGCTCAAATTGGAGATCCCGCCTTTGACTTTGCTGGGCTATATTATGATTTTGGATGTGAATTTACTACATCAGTGTATGAACAATACAGCACGCTTATTTCTCATCACGATCCATTACTCATTCACCGCATCACTACCTTTTATCAATACAGCCCTTTACTACATAATATAATTTATAACTTTGAAACAAAGAATGAACTTGAATTCATAGCGGGTACAAAACAACTGAAAACAATATTACAGGGATGAGATTACATTCTCTCCCTATACTCTCTCTCCTCATACATCATTAACTTTTTATCCATTTCAACAATGACTTGATACAGTTGAAATGCTTGTAAAATTTGCAGTTGAATCCCAAAAGGAGCATTCTGTTCTTTTAACCATTGAAATACTTTCGTTTCATCTTTCATTGATTATTCCTCCCTTTATCCCGCTTTAATGGGCAGTAAGACCCCCACCTCCAAATTCAGCGAAAGCAAAGAAGTTAGGCGGGGGATCAACTGCCCATAAAAGTCCAATTGGTTCAACTAATAATCAGTAGGGGATGAAGAAAACCCCCACTGATTAAAGTTTCACTTTATTAAAATCTGCTACAAATATACCGTAAATGATGAAAAGCTTTTCATGTCAATAACAAAAAAGGATGCAACATTGCATCCTTTAGTGTACGATATTTTTCTTTTGCTTCGCTTCTTTCTTTACTTCTTCCCTTTGGCATTCACTACGAAACGCACAACTCATACACTCAGAACGAAAATGACGCTCTGTATAGTGTTCAGGTTGTTGCAACATTTCTTTCATTCTAGATAAATCAGCCATTCCGGTTATAATATCTTCCTGTTTTGGAATGTACTCATACTTAGTTCCTTCTATTAAATTAATAACTTCAATTTTTCCTGGAAGAATGCCGAAAGCTTTATAACTGAATACTGTCATTAACTTTTGACAAAGAGCAAGCATTTCCTCCTCCGCATCGACAACATACTTTTTAATTACAAACGACTCAGTACTCCACTCACCAACTTCTAATGTCAATGACATGTGGACACCTAACTCTTCCATATATGTTTGAAATTTTTCATATAAAAATAACGGCGGTGTCTGACTATCATCTCTTTCAACAAACTGTAATAAGTGATCTGTTAGCTTCGCTAACACAATATAATACTCCGTCTTCGAAGCAAACATATTAACCCTTACTTTTTCCCAATACTTTTCTATTAATATTAAAAGTACAATTTTCGTTTGTTGGCCTGCAGGTAGCGTGTAATACTCGTTAATAATTTGATTCACAATCATTTGTGCGATTTGTTGCCATTCAAACGAAGAAGGTTCTCTTCTTTTTATATGACGAAAATAAAATTTATGCGGACAACGCATAAAATCATACAAATGATAATCTGTCATCGTTTTGATTGCGATTTTCTCATGCACTTGCTCTTCATCTCCCTTCTGCCATTAAGAAAGGTGTTTTACAAATTCAGCTCCAAACTGTAAACATTTTTCTACATCTTCATCTTCTGGCGTTAATTCTACTTTTAGTCCTTCTAACACAACTGCTGCCCCGCGTTCTTGTACCTTTTCTATTAAAATGTCAACCGCCACGCCGTATTTCGGATAAGCCGAATCACATGATCCGAATACTGCCGCCTTTTTCCCAGTTAAATCAATAGAATCCATTGCGTCATAAAAATCTAAGAAATCATCAGGAAGGTCACCATCTCCCCAAGTGTATGCACCTAAAATAATTCCATCATACTGTTCTAATATAGAAGCTTCTGGTGAATCCATAATATCGATAACTTCAATTTCATTTTCTGTTTCACGAATTGCACCCGCAATATGATCAGCCATTTCCTCTGTATTTCCACTCATACTTGCAAATATCATTACTAACTTACTCAACTGAATCTCTCCTTTTACCTTGTATCTCTTTTTCTGTTGGAAGCGTACTCTTCTCATCTACATATTCAGAACGAATTACATTTCGTTGCCATTCCATATGCTGATCAACATCTTTATTTTTATCTTTTAATCCCCTCCGCAGAAGGTGAAATTTTTTTCTCATTAACATGTCGCATCCATCCTATTGATAATAATTATCAATTTCAACTATATTTAGATTAATTGACATTGATTATCAATGTCAATAACTTTTTTTAAAAAAATGATTAAAATGTACAAGCTTGTCCGTTAGCTATTCATATACTATAAATGAGCATAGTTCTTTCTCAGCCCTCTCTGACGGAAAGAAATAAAAGCAACTGCGATAGAGCGCAGTTGCCTTTTTTTATACTTTTCTATGATTTTAGTAGTCTTATCGCTGTCTCTAAAAATAATTCCACTCCATAAACTAGAGCTGATTCGTCTACATCAAATTTTGGATGGTGATGCGGATAGCAAGTATCTATCTTTTCATTACCGGTTCCTAGTTTAATGAAACAACCCGGTGCTTTCCGTAAATATGCTGAAAAATCTTCTCCTCCCATAGAAGGTTCCAGCTTCACAACACGCTCATCCCCGAACAAATGTAGTGCACTTTCTTCTACTACTTTTGTAATATATTCATCATTAATAACTGGATCATATCCGTACCGATACGTATATGTATAATCTCCTCCATGCGCTTCTGTAATTCCTTTCACGACTTGCTCAATTCTCTCTTCTGCTTCTTTTCTTAATGTTTGATTAAAAGAACGAACCGTTCCCATTAAAGTTGCTGCACTAGGAATAATATTATCAGCCATTCCCCCATGAAACTGCGTAACTGAAACGACCCTTTGCATGAAAGCACTTGTATTTCTTGATACAATATGTTGTAAATTTGTAATAATCTGCGCTCCGATAGCAATAGGATCTATCGTTTCTTCTGGCCTCGCTGCATGCCCTCCTTTCCCTTGAATTTCAACTGTAAATACGTCTGGTGCCGCCATCATCGGCCCATACGCAATGCCTATCTTCCCGCTTTCCAATCCAGACATAACATGTAAACCTATTACATAATCAACACCATCCATCACGCCTACCTCAACCATTTCTTGTCCACCACCAGGAAACACCTCTTCTGCGTGCTGAAAAAACAGACGAATCTCACCTGCAAAATCTTCCTTTATATTTGATAGTGCCTCTGCTGTACTTAACAAAATAGCTGCGTGAGCATCATGCCCACATGCATGCATCATTCCTTTATTCACAGACGTATAAGATTTCCTTGTCTCCTCTTGAATTGGTAAAGCATCTATATCAGCTCGAATCGCAACTACTTTCCCTTGTTCCGTTCCTCTTTTAATTGCTAGTACACTATACTTCGTTGGCCTCGTTACTTCAAAAGAAGAAAATGAGCATAATGTATCATATATAAATTGCGAAGTTTCTTCTTCACGAAATGATAATTCCGGATATTTATGAAAATGCCGTCTCCATTTAATAATGTTTTCTTCTGAAATAATATCCCTCCACACGCCCTTCATCAGAAATTCCTCCTTTTAAGAAACTTTAGCAATTCATAAATTAACTATGAAAAATTCAAAGATACAAGCAAATATTACATTTCTATACATTCTCCCAGGCCACTTTTATACATTCACACAATCCACTTCCTATTTACATGTCAAACCCATTACAAATTCATGCTGAATGTAATATAATTGCTAAGTTAGGGATTTTCTTTTTTAGTATTTAGTGCTAATATCAGAAAAGAGCCTTTTGACTTATTTTTACCTAAAATGTGGGATTTTGTTTTTTTCACAATAATGTAGGACATGATACCTACAAAGAGCTATTATTTCATTAAGAGAGGGAAAGACATGGAAAGATTAAAAGAGATATGGTCTCAACCACTCACACAATGGGTTGCAAAGACGGTTTATTACCTTGCAATTTTATTTGCATTACTTTGGTTGTATGGATTCCATGATACAAACACAAGTACATTTATTTACAATGAATTCTAGGGTGGGAACGTTATGAAGTTATTAGAACAAATTGAAAAGTGGGCTGCAGAAACGCCTGATCAAACCGCTTTTGTTTGGCGAGATGCGAAAATTACGTACAAACAATTAAAGGAAGATTCTGATGCGTTAGCACATTGGATTTCTTCTGAGTATCCAGATGATCGTTCACCAATTATGGTTTATGGCCATATGCAACCTGAAATGATCATTAACTTTTTAGGGTGTGTAAAAGCTGGACATGCTTACATCCCTGTAGATTTATCTATCCCAGCTGATCGTGTACAACGTATCGCTGAAAATTCTGGTGCGAAATTACTTTTATCAGGAACAGAAGTAACTGTAACTGATTTACCAGTTCGCATTGTAAGTGAAGACAACTTAAAAGATATTTTCTTTACTCATAAAGGGAACACTCCAAATCCTGAACATGCGGTAAAAGGTGATGAGAACTTCTACATTATTTACACATCAGGAAGCACAGGTAATCCGAAAGGGGTTCAGATTACTTATAACTGCCTTGTAAGCTTTACAAAATGGGCTGTAGAAGATTTTAACTTACAAACAGGGCAAGTATTCTTAAACCAAGCACCTTTCTCATTCGATTTATCTGTCATGGATATTTACCCATCATTAGTAACAGGTGGTACACTTTGGGCAATCGATAAAGATATGATTGCACGTCCAAAAGACTTGTTTGCTTCTTTAGAGCAATCGGATATACAAGTATGGACTTCAACACCCTCTTTCGCAGAGATGTGTTTAATGGAGGCATCTTTCTCTGAGGGTATGCTACCAAACATGAAAACATTCTTATTCTGTGGTGAAGTGTTACCAAATGAAGTAGCTAGAAAATTAATTGAGCGTTTCCCAAAAGCAACAATTATGAATACGTACGGTCCAACAGAAGCTACTGTCGCTGTAACAGGTATTCACGTTACAGAAGAAGTGCTTGATCAATACAAATCACTTCCAGTTGGCTACTGTAAATCAGACTGTCGCCTTCTTATTATGAAAGAAGATGGTACGCTTGCACCTGATGGTGAAAAAGGTGAAATCGTAATTGTCGGTCCAAGCGTAAGCGTTGGATATTTAGGAAGCCCTGAATTAACAGAAAAAGCATTTACTATGATTGACGGTGAGCGAGCCTATAAAACAGGCGATGCTGGCTATGTTGAAAATGGTCTTCTATTCTATAATGGTCGTCTTGATTTCCAAATTAAGCTGCATGGTTATCGAATGGAATTAGAAGAAATTGAGCATCACCTTCGTGCGTGTTCTTACGTAGAAGGTGCAGTTATCGTTCCAATTAAAAAAGGTGAAAAATACGATTATTTATTAGCGGTTGTTGTTCCTGGAGAACATTCATTTGAGAAAGAATTCAAATTAACATCTGCAATCAAAAAAGAACTCAATGAGCGATTACCAAACTACATGATTCCACGTAAATTCATGTATCAATCTTCTATTCCTATGACACCAAATGGAAAGGTAGATCGCAAAAAATTATTGAGTGAGGTTACAGCATGACCGCATATGGATCATTTTATTTTTTCGCTATAGTGGGCATTTTATTAATACCTACTATCATAGCTGGATTAAAAGGTAAAATGTTGCGTAAATATAATGCCGTTTTAACATTAGTCATGATTGCTATTATCTTCTCGGATAAACCGAAGCAAGCGATTATGTTAGCCGCATTTATTATTTGGCAATACGCCCTTATTAAAGGCTATTTAATTTTAAGAAAACAAAATAATAGTACATTCATGTTTTGTATAGCTGTTATTTTATCGATTTTGCCACTTATTTTGGCAAAAATCGCACCATTTGTACCTGAATTGCATTTTATTGTTTTCGCAGGTATGTCTTACGTAACATTTAGAGCTGTACAAATGGTCTTTGAAGTTCGTGATAATTTAATTAAAGAACTTTCCTTCTTTAATTTCTGGGAATTCGTTTTATTCTTCCCTGCGATTTCAAGTGGACCTATCGATCGTTACCGTAGATTCCAAAAAGATATCCAAAAGCCGCCTAGTGCTGAGGAATATCAAAAGTTACTATATACAGGGCTTAACCGTATTTTCCAAGGTTTTCTGTATAAGTTTATAATCGCGCACTTGATAACAACATATCTTGTAAAGGCAGTATTCGCCAATCAAGATACACTTTTATCTAATGCGATTTTTATGTACGCTACTAGCATGCAATTATTCTTTGACTTTGCAGGTTATAGTGCGTTCGTAATTGGTATCAGTTACATGATGGGAATTAAAACTCCAGAAAACTTTAATAAGCCATTCCTCAGTCGTAATATTAAAGACTTCTGGAACCGCTGGCACATGAGTTTATCATTCTGGTTCCGTGATTTCATCTACATGCGTTTCGTCTTTTTTGCAACGAAGAAAAAGTTAATTAAGAACCGTTACACAATTTCGTATATCGGTGCATTTTTAAACTTCTTCATTATGGGAATTTGGCACATCCAAGGAAGCGCTGTTGCGCAGTATGTTATTTATGGTCTATATCATGCCGCATTGTTTATTTTATTCGACATTTTCGAACGAAAAAACAAGAAGCATAAGTTTTGGCCAAACAATAAATTTACACACGTCCTTGCGATTGTAATTACGTTCCACGTTGTATGTTTCGGTTTCCTCATTTTCTCTGGACACCTTAACAGATACTTTTAATGCACCCTTCTTATTCCATTAAGAAGTTGCACATATAATATATTCGGATATAAAGGAGATTTTAAAAATGGCAGAATTCAAAGAGCAAGTATTAGATATTTTAGAAGAAGTATGTGAAAACGATATTGTGAAAGAAAACTTAGATGTTCAATTATTTGAAGAAGGTATTCTTGATTCTTTCGCTGTAGTATCTTTATTAGTTGAATTCCAAGAGCGTTTAGATATTGAAGTTTCTATTTCTGATTTTGACCGTGATGAGTGGGCTACACCAAACATGGTTATTAAGAAGTTGGAAGAAATCCGATGAACAAAGCAAAATTTGGTCCGATGCTTTTAGCATTGGCCCTTTTTGCTGTATTCTTACTTATTCCAACGCGCTTCCTACTTCCACTTTTAAGTGATGAAAAAGTAGAACAAGCTGCCACTTCTTTAAAAGAAGAAAAGATTCAAAGTATGATTTTACAGCAAAAGATGTTAGCAGACCCGAAATATCTTCCGATGTATGGTTCATCGGAATTCGCACGTATGGATGCTTTCCATCCATCGAATTATTTCAAAGTAAAACCTGAAGGGTTCACCCCATTCCTACTTGGACGCGGCGGAACACAAGACCTTGTACATGTATTAAACTTTACATCTACAATGGATCAATTGAAAGATAAGAAAATGGTATTCGTTCTTTCTCCGCAATGGTTTGTACCACAAGGTATTGATGAAACACACTTTGCACCTAACTTTTCAAAACAACAAGGTTACCACTTCATTTTCAACGATGATGTAAAACCTGAAATGAAAAAGCAAATCGCAAAGCGTTTATTAAACTTTGAGATTGTTAAAAAAGAAACTTTACTTAAAATTTCGCTTGAAGGTATCGTTTATGATGATACAAAGCATAAAGTAAAAGCACTTGCTGCTAAACCTTTCGCTTATATTTATCGTAACATTTTAGATCGTAAAGATTTATTTACAGCTATGTTTGATATTAAACCGCATAAAGAAAAACTTGACCCTTCATTAAAACAAATGAATTGGGAAGAAGCTCGTAAACATGCAGATCAAACGGGTGCAGTAGAATCAGGATCTAACGAATATGGTATCGAAGATGATTACTTCAATAGCAAAATTAAGAAGAAGTTAAAGCAACGTGAAGGCTACTTAAAAAATGATGCTTATGATCAATCGCCAGAATATGAAGATTTACAAATCGTACTTGATTTATTAAAACAATCTGGTGCAAAACCACTCTTCATTTCTGTTCCTGTAAAAGGTCCTTGGTACGATTACGCTGGCTTCCCGAAAGAGCGCCGCGAATTGTACTACAAGAAAGTTCATGAGCAAATTGAGAAAGCTGGCTATCCAATTGCCGACTTCTCAAATCATGAGTATGATAAATACTTCTTAAAAGATCATATGCACTTAGGTTGGAAAGGCTGGGTTTATATCGATGAGGCCATCCAACAATTTTATAAAGCAAACTAATGAAAAGACCACTTGAATTATTCAAGTGGTCTTTTTCTATATACATTTTGTAATTGTTCGATGACGTTATCTGCTTCTTTCATAACTCGCTCCACTACATGCTGAGCTGATTCTATTCGTGCTAATGATGACGCTTGTCCTGCCCAAAGTGACATGTATTCTCCTTTATTTTGTTTTGCTGCCTCTTGGCGTATTTTAGATGTTAATACATTTTGCACTGGATACATCGGAAGCCCTTCTTCTTTCCCTTCATGTTTCTCTATAAATTCATTACGAATACCCCGTGCATATTTCCCAGAAAACGCACGAGTCACAGTTGTACTCGTATCTGTACTATGTAAAACCGCTTCTTTATACACATCATGCGTAATACTCTCTTCACTCGTTAAAAAGGCTGATCCCATTTGAACAGCTTCTGCTCCCAGTGTAAATGCCGCAACAAGCCCTTGTCCGTTCATTACACCACCTGCTGCAACAATCGGGATATGCGGGACTGCTGCTACTAGCTGCGGAATTAATGCAAACGTACCAATCATAGCATCCTGTTCTTTCCCGATAAACGTTCCTCTATGCCCTCCTGCCTCGCTGCCTTGGCCGACAATAAGATCTACTCCTAACTCAGCAAGCACTTTCGCCTCTGTCACATGAGTAGCTGTTCCGATGACTTTTATTCCCCTTCTTTTTAAGTCATCAATTTCTTCTTTTTCTAACGTTTGAAATGCAAAGCTAACAACTGGTACTCTTTCTTCTACTAACACTTGTAATTGTTCTTTATAGTTTTTTGGAAGTTTTAACGTCTCTTCTTCCTCTATACCGAATTCTCTATTCACTCCGCTAAGTAATCCCTTTGCCAAGTTTATCTTCTCTTCTTCTATCTGTATCTCTTTCGTTAACAGTAAATTAACACCGAAAGGCTTATCCGTTCGTTCCCTTATTTTATAAATTGCGTCACGAATTTGTTCAGGGCTCATATAACCTGCTCCAAGCGTTCCTAATCCTCCGCTATTACTTACAGCTGCAACAAGCTCAGGCGTCGTAATCGCACCTGCCATACCTGCTTGAATGATTGGATACTTAATTTGTAATAGATCTATTACACGACTTGTAAACATCATTTCTCCTGCTACTAAAAATATAGACAAATGTATATTCTTAGAGTATTCCTGCTTCTCTGTGTCCTGCCTCGCCACTAACTCGCTACTACAGTTTACTGTAACACTCCACAGGCGTAAATTCCGATGTAGCCCACCGTACATATATACAATCTATTTACGTTAGTATTGTATATCTTTTTGCTTGTAAAAGGTTGATTGACGCGTTCAAATCTCTATCCATTACATTACCACAGTCACATTCATATACTCGGTCGGATAACTTTAAGTCTGCTTTCTTTTGACCACAATATGAGCATAACTTTGACGAGGGATAGAACCTGTCTACTTGACGTAGCTCGATTCCATATTCCCCGCATTTCGTCAACAACCATGTTTTAAATGTATAAAAACACTGCTTCGCAACTGCTTTAGATAGATGTTTATTCTGCATCATACCTTTCACATTCAAATCTTCTACTGTAATAAACGTTGGCTTGGTTTTCACCACATCATTTACAATAGACTTTACATACGCTAATCGGATATTTACTAGCCTAGCATGTAGTTTTTGCACCCTAAGAATGTTTTTATCTATATTCGCTCTTTTATTAGTAACAGGTTGTTCACCTCGCTTTCTTATATTTTCAAATTTGCGTGATAAAGAGCGTTGTTCACGTTTTAACCGTTTTTCTATCTTTTTTACTTGTACTGTTTTATTTATATTTTTGTGAGTTTTTCCATCGCTACGTACAGCGAAGTCTTTAATTCCCAAATCAATTCCTAGACCTACTGCATTGAGAATTGAATTTGGTTTTACCTCTTTCACTTCACAGAGTATAGACACATAGTATCTTCCTGCTCTTTGATATACTGTACCACTTTTTACAGTTGTATTTTTTGAAATATATCCATACTCTTTTAACCTTATCCAACCAATTGTAGGGACTTTTACTCTATGTCTTTCTACTGTCCAATCTGTTTTGTTGTTTTTCGGAAAGTAGCACTTCACATCTTGCTTCTTCTTTTTTTTATATCGTGGAAACTTAGATAAACCTTTAAAAAATCGCTTAAAAGCTTTATCTCCATTCATAATCGCTTGTTTTACCGCTTTGCTCGACACTTCTTTAATCCACTGGTCACACTCTTTTGTATGAATGTTGTTTAGCCATTTGGAAAAGTCATAGCCACTAAGAAATTTCCCCTCCGACTCATATGCCTCTTTATTTTTAGAGATATACAGGTTATATACATATCGACACACCCCAATAGTTTGACGGATTTTACTAACTTGTTCAGTTGTCGGTTTGACTTCTATTAAATATGCTCTTTTCATAAGTCTTCATCCTCCGACATTTTCTTTTTGTATTTTCTCAACCCATATATTCTACAACTAAATACATGAATGATAGATATTAAATCCTGAACAAGTTCTTCTTGAGGAGATAGTTTATTATTGTTAACAATAATAATTTTCACCCCCATTTTACGAAGAAACTTTTCAAACCAATCATATCCAAAACGTACAAATCTATCTTTGTGTGCAATGATGATAGTCGAAATATTTCTTTCCATACAACTGTCAATCAGTTTATTCCACTGTTTTCTTTTGTAGTTTAATCCGCTACCAATATCTGTGATAACTTCATCTACAATCATCCTTCGTGCATTTGCGAATGCTTTTAAAAACTCAACCTGATTTTCTAAATCATCTTTCTGACCTGGATTTGATACTCTTGTGTAAATAACTACTTTGCCTACTTTATTTTCTTCTTGAATACCCATATATTCCTTATACTGTTCTTCTGTATAGTATCATCTTCCTTTTTGGTTTCGGTAAGCAGTTAAAACACCTTGATTGTCCCACCTTTGCAATGTCTTAACAGAGACATTAAGCATTTCTGAAAATTCTTTTGGTTTATATTGTTTCATAATTACTTTTTATTATATATGCCTACTTTTGTCTATGTTTTTGTTTACTGTTTCTTTCTCCTATTCCCCTTATATCTTCTTTATTTGACAAACTTTCCCCTTCTTTTACAAGGGTTGAACTTCCTATGAAGCGAATATATTGAAAGTGAAGGAGGCTGAAAACAATGATGTATCCAAATGCATTAAAACAAGGTGATACAGTAATGATTATTGCACCGTCCGGCCCACCAACAATTGAAAATGTATTAAAAGGTGTAAACGTATTACAAGAAATGGGTTTATCTGTAGTAATCGGGAAAAGTGTTTATGAGAAATATGGATATTTAGCTGGAAGTGATCAAGTTCGTCTCGATGATTTACATGAAGCATTTTTAAATAATGAAGTAAAGGCCATTTTCTGTGCACGAGGTGGTTACGGAAGTGCTCGTCTCCTCCCTCACATTCAATATGAAATCATTCAACAGAACCCAAAAATCTTTTGGGGATATAGCGATATTACAGCTTTACATACTGCCTTTTTGCGTTATGCAAAGCTTATTACTTTTCATGGTCCAATGGTTGAAGAATTAGGTAAAGGTGTAGATTCTCTTTCTTTATCTTCTTTCAATCAACTATTCCATCCGTATTCAACTATCTTATCTGCTTCAGAATGTATCGTCCCTACCTCTCCCTGTACAGTTACAGGCACATTAGTGGGAGGGAATTTAACTGTATTAACAAGTATAATTGGCTCACCCTATGAGATAAATACGGCTAATAAACTTTTGTTGCTTGAAGACATTGGGGAAGAACCATATCGTATTGACCGTATGTTAAATCAGCTACTTTTATCTGGAAAGTTTAATGAATGTAGTGGTGTGATTTTTACAAGTTGTCACAACTGCACTCCTTCTAAACCATCTCAATCATTGCAAACAATATTATATGAATATTTCGCACCATATCATATACCTGTCCTATTCGGTTTACCAATGGGACATATAAGCCCAAACATCGGTATTCCTCTTGGGGCTACAGCGACAATAAGTACAAATCATAAAACACTCTCTATTTCTTCTGGCGTAGCCGCTCCGTGTTCAAATTAAAAAGGAAAAGCGATTCAGCTTTTCCTTTTATTTATAATAATTAAAAATTCGTCCAGATGCGATATCTGCAATTTCTTCTGGAATAAATGTTTTACTTATATCAGTTCCAACATTTAATACTGCTGTAGCATCTTTCTCAATGCTACCAAATAATTCTTTTCCACGTATCGTAATAAGGGGCGTTCCTTCTGGCAACACGTCTTTTACAAATTCCATTTGTGTAAAGAACGGAACGATCCATCTACCCTCTCCTTGGAAATGACGCAAACGAAGTATTCCTTCTGTTGCCCCGTCCTCTGCTTCTAGTGAACCAGCAACATAAAACTCAGTAGATAAGAGCAATTCATAAAATTCCTTTTGCTTCTGTTTATCGTCCCCTGCTACAACAAGTACTTCTTCTATTCTCTTTACCGGAATTTGCTCCATATGATGCCACCCCTATTTCAAAATGATTGTACTTAGATTATACGAAATATTCTTATTTTTTTCTACATAATTCGCAATTATTTTCTTAAAATAATTTTAATACTTCTTTTGTCGTTACAATCGTAGCAAACTCTTCATGTAAATTTACAAGTGTCATATTGTGAATATCCTCTGCATTATACTCTTTACCATCTAGACCTTTACGGTTAAAAGTAGCCGTTGCATCACTCACTAAATACGTTGTAAATCCTAAATTTCCTGCCATTCGTGTCGTAGTCTCCACACAATGATTTGTCGTTAATCCTACAACCACTACTGCATTACATTTGTTCTCTCTTAATTGCTCTTCTAAATTTGTCCCAATGAACGCGCTGTTAACAAATTTCTGAATAATCACTTCGCCTGGTAATGGCTTCAGCTCTTCTTTAAAGTTCACCGTTTCCGCTCCTTCATAAAACATCGATTGAGCATTTTCTTTATTTACATGTTGAATATGAAAAACTGGTCGTTTCCTTTTTCTCCATTCTGCTAATAACATTCTCATGTTTTCTTCAGCAAAAAGATTATTTCTCTCGCCCCAGTATGGTAACTGAAACGCCTTTTGTACATCAATTATGATAAGTGCTATTTGATTAGTCATCATTTTCTCCTTCATTCGGCTGTAATTGAAACAGAAAACCAAGTTGTTGCGACGCAGTAATAAAACAAATATAAGCGCAAAGCTCTACAATTTCTTTTTCCGTCCAATATTGTTTCAATGCATGAAACATATTATCATCTATTGCCTTTTTATCATGAACAAATATATGTGCAAAAGTAACTGCTACACTCATTTCTTCTACCTTTTGCATATTATGAGGTCTTCCTTTTGCCATACAGTACGGACATTCATTCCCGTACGCTAATGTTCTCCTTACTTGTTCCTTCAACTCTGCCGAGAGAGTTCCCTTATTATACAGCGTATCCTCTACCGTACTCCATGAATGTAATAGATCCGGATTATGGCCTAATAACTTTTGAAACTTTGTATCTCCTACATTTGATAATGAAATTCTCTCCATCATTTCCCCTCCTATTTCTTTCTGTTTTATTGTAAAATAAATAAAGTTCACTTTACATTTCATATGAATCTTAATTTATATTTTTTCTTTACAAAAATTATTATTTTACTGGAGGTATATTTACAAATGCAACTAGATCGTGTTGATCGAAAAATTTTAAATGAATTATATAATGATAGTCGCCTTTCCATGCGCGAATTGGCGAAACGAGTAAACTTATCTGCTCCGTCTACTGCAGAACGTGTTCGTAAACTTGAAAGTGAAGGCGTTATTCAAAAATACACAATCGATATCGATTATAAAAAAGCAGGACTTGTTTTAGATTGTATTTTAGAAATCACTTTAAAAAATGGTGATACAACACGTATGCAACAGTTTATTCAGTCTTATCCATCTGCAAGTTTTTGCTACCGAGTAACAGGAAGCTTATGCTACATTGTAAAAATTTCTGTTCCTTCACTCGTTGAACTTGAAGATTTTATCAATGATGTTTCCTCATATGCAACGACTGTTTCTCATATCGTATTATCAGAAGTATCTCTTACTCCTGATATTGAACATATCTTCCCAGAAGCTTAATTTATTTTTATTCATAAAATATAGAAAAACCCCTTACAATAAGAATAAAAATAATATATTATGTATTAAAATACATAAAGTTCGAGAAAGGGGCTTTACATTGAAAATCTGGTTTTATGAAAAAACGGCACAATTAGATGACTTGCTTGGCATTTGGGACAATGTTCCGACTATCCCTCGAATTGGTGAAAAAGTGGAGATTTTAAAAACAGTCCGCACTGTTACAGATATTAAATATGTAAAGAACGGTAATAATTTTCGTGTAGAAATTATTACAAATTAAAAAGTAGCTCTTAAGGAGCTACTTTTTAATTATCTATCATGCACTTTCTTTATAACAATTTTATCTTCTTCTACAGATACTGTTACATAATCATTTTCTTCTAACCGGAGCTTATTTACAGCCTCATCTGGTAGCTCTACAGCCATCAATCTATCTGTTACGATCACTTGACTATACACTTCATTTTCTTGTGATGCACTCACTACTTTTTCCTCATTTATGAAGCGCACTGGTGGCACCCCCACTTCTTTTACTGTATGCCATTGTTTCCAAACGTAAGGAATTAACCAAAGCAACCCAACAACTGTAAGACCAATACCGATCCATAAATTACTTTGCGCTTGTAATTCAGGAATTGAAATTGCAGTACTTTCTTCTCCACCGACAAATTGCATACTTGTTGCAATCAAATTATTCAGAGCGTGTACAGCGATATTCGTCCATATATTTTTCGTCTTTATGTATAAAAGACACATCACAACACCAAACATAAATGCACCAATAACATCAAAATGTCCTAAACCAAAAATAATGGAAGATATAATGACAGCTTTTTTAATTCCCCATTTATAAGCCATTCGCTGTAAAAAGAATCCCCTAAAAATAACCTCTTCCATAATAGGTGCTAATACACATGCTGAAATGAAAGTAAATATCGTCATATATATGTTACTCGTGTTAATAACATTTCCGTCTTCTAACATAGTAACTAAGAAATTCGGTAACGTATGTGCTAATATGTAAAATTGAATATGAGATATACCAACTGAAAAAATCATTCCCATTATCGTTGCTAATACAATTAATCCCCACGGTAAACGTCCTGGCTTATCAAAAAAACTGTTAAATACAACATTATTTTTATTTGTTTTTACGTATAACCAAAATAACGGAAATA
Source organism: Bacillus cereus group sp. RP37 (assembly GCF_040459695.1). Taxonomy (NCBI): domain Bacteria; kingdom Bacillati; phylum Bacillota; class Bacilli; order Caryophanales; family Bacillaceae; genus Bacillus; species Bacillus cereus group sp. RP37. The sequence goes on from NZ_JARVHP010000001.1 coordinate 4,034,691, forward strand.
CAAAAAATAATGTTATTTGTGAAATAACCTCCATCGTATTCTCAGAAACATTTGATAGACCTAATGGGATCATCGTAAGGAACACCCCTATAATCATCCATCCAAAAAAGCTACGTAGTCTTATACGTGAAAATGCATAGTGCATATAGAACACCCCCAAAGATAATAAAAGTAAATAGTCGGATAATTAAATTATAATATGAATATAGTTGAAATTCTTCCTATTTTTCTCAAATACTTTTGAACAACATATATAGTAATTTTATTTAAAATACCGTATCACTTTTCTTTCAGTTGAAATCTACGAGAAAGTTATGTAATAAAAAATCCCCGTTTCTACACGCGGGGATTTCTTTTATTATAATACATCACGTTTTTGGAATAATGCACTCGATGCTACAAGCAATACAACAAAGTATGCAGCTACAAGTAATAATGAAGTTGTAAATGTAAATTCTGTAAATGTAGGTTCTACTCCGCCACTAATTAATTTATTGCTGTCGTAAGCTCTTAAATCCAAATGGAAGAATACTACAAACTTCGCTACACCTTTTGCAAACATCATTAATACCATATTAATTGGTCCTTGTAAAAAGAAGAGGAACATCGTAATAATTAATGGTAATACAGATTTTCTAAATACGTTTGCTAAGAAAAATGCAAGCGTCGCAAAGAAGAACGGTGAAAGTACTTGATATAAAGTAGATTTCATTACGATTCCTAACGTTAATTCTGTTTTACTACCATCCATTACAATTCCGCCAATAATCATTGCAATTAACGTGCTAGCAAATATGATACATACTATAGTAAGTAACACTGTAATATATTTAGAGAATAAAACTGTCATTCTTTTTCTTGGACGGATTAATAACTGCTTAATTGTACCTTTTTGGAACTCATCAGTAATCATACGAGAAGCAATCGTAATTCCAAAAATTGTTGCAAACAAAGTAATTAAACCAATCTCTGAACTTGCAAAATCTAAATATGATCCTTTAAATTCACTTCCGTCTCCCCATTTCATCATCGCTAAAACTCCCAAAATCTCCAATACTGCAATGACACCAATTAAAATATACATACCTTTTTTCGCATGTAACTTTAAAAATTCATTTTGAATTAATTTAAACATTACGCTTTCACTCCCCCTGTAATCGCTAAGAACTCATCCTCTAACGTTTTATTTTGAACAGTAACTCCGTATACAAGCACATCGTCATTTACAAGTTTTTTTACAAGTTGTGGGATTTCTTCTTTCATTACAGATACTGCAATTACATTTCCTTGCGTCTTACCTTTAATGATTTCATTTGCTTTCTGTACTTGATCTACTTCAAACGCTACAACTACTGTCTCATCATGTTTCGCTTGTTCATGTAAGTTGTACTCTTGCACAAACTCACCTTGTTTAATAATAACGACGCGATCACACATGAGTTCAATTTCACTTAATAAGTGACTTGATACGATTACAGCAATATTCTCTTCTTTCGCTAAACGTTGTAAATAATCACGAATTTGGCGAATACCAGCTGGATCTAATCCATTTGTCGGCTCATCTAAAATTAAGATTTTTGGCTGATGAAGTAATGCCTGTGCAATTCCTAAACGTTGTTTCATACCAAGTGAATATGTTTTCACCTTTTTATGAATCGCATGCTCTAATTCAACAAGCTTTACAATCTCAGCAATGCGCTCTTTACTAATTGGTGTAATTGCCATATTCGCAAAATGCTTTAAGTTTTGCATTCCAGTCATATAATCATATAGTTCAGGATTTTCTACAATCGCTCCAATTTGCTCTAGCGCCTTTTCACGCTCCATGCGAATACTATGACCACAAATTGTAATATCGCCCTCTGTCATTGATATAAGACCTGTCATCATACGAATTGTCGTCGTTTTACCACTACCGTTCGGTCCAAGGAACCCGTACACTTCCCCTTCGCGAACTTCAAATGATAAACCGCGGATAATTTCCGTTCCACCAATCTTTTTTCGAACATTCTCTAACTTTACTACTACGTTTCCCAATGTCGATTCCTCCTTTAGACTTCTAGTTTTTTATCGATTATGCGACCTGTTATATATACAAGTAGAACAAATATACCGATTGAAAAAGTAAGACTATATAAATTCATAAGTCTTTCTGGATATAGTATGAGATTCATATCCGCTGATTCATCTATATAAACTAATTTTTTAATAAAAGTAGGTATAGGCGCAATTCGGCCCAGCATTTCATATATCAGATTGATTACTTTCGTTACTAGTAAAAATAGGAAGAAAATAATTACGTACTCCATTTTTTTCTTTTTCAAAGAAAATACTTTCACACCAGCTACTGTAAAAAGTAAAACTAACAATATACTTGATAAATTAAATACATATAACACGCTACTAAATAACTGCTTTACCATATCTAGTGTAAGTGTAGTTTCGGTGAATAACAATTCATGGAGTTCTGTACCTTTTATTACTTTCATCGAAATACTATAGAAAAATATAGCACCTATTAATTCAAAACACATTAAGCAAATTGCTGCATATGACAATACTGCTAAAACAATTTTTTTACCAGATATCGGTGTTAACCGAAATAATTTACTTTCAGTCATTTTCCCAAACGCAGACATCGCCTGCAGAAATACTAATACCGCAAAAATTAAATAAACTAAGAATACTAAAGCAATTGTAATCATTTGCCTTACTTCTCCTGATTCTTGTTTAATATAATTCCCCATACTCACAAAAGCGACAGCTACAATAAATATGAATGACAATAACGAAATAAAAATTTGTTTTTTATTCGCATTGTACATATATATTAAACTGGCCTTCATCTACTAAACACCTCCTTAAACAAATCCGTAACAGCTTTTCCTCGTTGGAAGCGTAACTCCTCTACATTTTCATGAAGTACACTTTCACCATCTTTTAAAAAGATTACTTCGTCAAAAATGTTTTCCACTTCACCAATTAAATGTGTTGCAATTAAAATGGTACAATCTTCACGATAAAACTGTAAAATAAGTTCCAGTACGTGTTCTCTAGAAACAAGATCAATTCCGCCCAGTGGTTCATCTAGTACGTATAACTTCGCTTTCCGAGAAAACGTTAAAATAATTTGTAGCTTTTCAACCATACCTTTTGATAAAGCTGTAATTTTTTCTTCTAACGGTATTTTAAATTCCGCAATCGTATCTACCGCTTTTTGAATGTCGAAGTCTTTATAAAAATCTCGATAGAAAAATAAAGAATCTTTTACCGTCATCCAATCATCAAATACTGGTTTATCCGACATAAAAGAAACAATTTCTTTCGTTTCTAATCCGACCTTTTTACCAGCGATTGTAATACTCCCTTCGGAAGGATGCTGCAGACCGGCAATCATTTTCAATAACGTCGTTTTTCCGCTCCCATTATCTCCAACAAGCCCTATAATTTTCCCTTCCGTAATCTCTATGTTTAATTCACGAATCACTGCTTTTAATCCGTATCTCTTCCATAAGTTTTCTATTTTTAATAACGCTGTCATTCGCTCTCCTCCCTCTTCTCATGTAATGAAGAACGAAGGATTGTAAGAATTTCTTCTTCTGAAAAACCTAAATTGTCCATTCCATCTATAAAAGAATGAAGCAATTCTTTCGCCATCTCTTTTCGCAGCTCCATAATTTTCTCCCCTTCATTCGTTACATATCGTCCCATTCCTCTACGCGTTACAACAACCCCATCCCGTTCTAGCTCTTGAAATGTACGCTGAATCGTATTTGGATTTACTTGTAATTCACTCGCTAATTCACGTACAGAGGGAATTTTATCACCAGGCAATAAATGTCCTGTTACGATTTCTTTTTTTATGTATTCCATTACCTGAATGTAAATTGGTGTATTTGGAGAAAACTCTATTTTCATTTCTTCCCTCCTTTTGTATCGGTGTACTAGTTAAATAATACACTGATACAAAAAGATTGTAAATACCCATTTAATTACAAAAAAGTTCTATCCATTAGCCGGATAGAACTTTTTCAACAGAAATCGCTATACAAAAATAATAGTGTTATGTAAACAAAACCATAAAGAAAAGCTGTCTTATCAATGAATAAGACAGCTTTTCTTTATGATTATATATTAAAAATTAAACGCGAAGTCATCATCCGATAACTTTTCAACGTTCGTCGCTTTTACGTAACCATTTCCTTTTACAGAGAAGAAATCATGGTTTTTCGTATCTGTACGTAAACCATTTAAAACGATTGGGTTAATTTCTTCTTCTTCAAACTTCGGCTCAAGTCCTAAGTTCATAAGTCCTTTATTCGCATTGTAACGAACGAAACGATTTACATCCTCTACTAGACCGATAGAAGTGTAAATTTCTTCTGTGTATGCCATTTCAATTTCATATAGTTCCATTAATAACTCTTGTGTTTCTTTTTGCACTTCTTGTTGATCTTCTGCAGAAAGTTCTGCGAAGATTTGTTGTGCTAAAATACCGACGAATACGCCGTGAATTGATTCATCACGAATTATTAAGTTAATAATTTCGCCACTTGCCGTCAATTTACCTTGACCTGCTAAGTAAAGTGGATAGAAGAAACCACTATAGAATAAGTAACTTTCTAAGAACACACTGGCTACCATTGCCATGTATAATTCTTTTTTCGCTACTTCAGGCTTTAATAAACGACGATAGTAACTCGTGATAATGCCAGCCTTTTTCTCAAGTAACGGATGATTGTCTACCCATTCAAAAATATCATCAATTTCTTCTTCAGTAGCTAACGTTGTGAAAATATGACTGTAACTCTTCGCATGTACTTCTTCCATAGCTCCCATGAAAGCTAATACACTTTTCGCTTGTAAATTTTCAAGATGAACAAGTACAAGTGGCATCCCTTCGCCACCTTGTTTCGTATCTAAAAGTGTTAAACCACCTAATACACGCTTATAAGCAACCTGCTCTTCTTTTGATAATTGTGCCCAAGTATTTTTGTCAGAAGACACTGCGATTTCTTCTTCTGTCCAAAACTGAGCGATGTTTTGCTTCCAAAACATTAAACTAAAATCATCTTCTTTTTTGTTCCAGTTTACCGCACGCATTCAATCGCCCCTTCTCTAAATAAACATGAAAAATTGATAACTAAGCATGAGCAGGGTTCAGAAAACCCTGCTCATGATGTCTCACTTTTTATATTAAACGGTACAAGCTACGCACTCTTCCACGCTTAACTTACGTGTTCTCGTATAATACAGACTCTTTAAGCCTTTTTTATGTGCATAGATGTAGTAACGTGCTAATTCACGTGTTGAAATATCACTATTAACGTAAAGAATTGTACTAATTCCTTGGTCAATATGTTCTTGGATTTCTGCGATTAAATCAATTAATTTAAACTGATTCATATCGTAAGAAGATTTATAGTACCAGAACGTATCTTTTGATAAATACGGCATTGGATAATATGTTGTTGCATTCGCATACGTTCTTGATTCAATTTGACTTACGATCGGCATTACGCTTGAAGTTGCATTTTGAACGTAACTGATAGATTGTGTTGGAGCAATAGCAAGACGGTAGGAATTATATAATCCATTCTTCTTCACTTGCTCTTTTAAACTTGTCCAATCTTCTTTTGTTGGAATATGAATTCCTTCAAATAATTGCTGAACTTTTTCAGTTACTGGGCTGTAATCTGTCGTTTCATACTTTTCAAAGTATGTGCCGTTCGCATAATCAGACTTATCGAAGTCTTTAAATGTTTCGCCTTTTTCTTTAGCGATTTCCATACTTTTCTCAATAGAGTAGTAATTTAACATCATAAAGAATGTACGAGCGAACTCTTTCGCTTCTGCACTTTCATATGCGATTTTGTTTTTTGATAAATATCCGTGTAAGTTCATTGCGCCAAGTCCAACTGAATGAAGCTCATCATTTGCTTTTTTCACAGTTGGTGCATTCGGAATGATCGTCATATCAGAAACAGCTGTTAAAGCTTCCATTCCCGCATGAACGGCTTCACGAATTTCTTTATTTTCCATTACATTCACGATATTTAACGATCCTAAATTACAGTTAATATCACGACGGATAATATCATCTGTACCATAATCATTTATTTCAGAAGTTTCTTGAAGCTGGAAGATTTCTGTACATAAGTTCGACATCTTCACAGTTCCAATATCCTTCAATGGATGTTGATTATTTGCATTTGATTTAAACATTAAGTATGGGTAACCAGACTCAAGCTGAATCATAGCGATTTTAATAAGCATATCACGTGCACTAATATCTAGCGGCTTCTTCTTCACTTTCGGATTGCTCATTAATTCATCGTACATTTCATCGATATCAATATCATCTAAATGCTTTCCGTATTCTTTATACACCGTATAAGGCGCGAAAACATGGAAAGGTTCGTTTTTCTCAGCTAGCTCAAAGAACTTACTTGGCACGATAATTCCGATTGATAGAGACTGAATACGGCTCTTCTCATCAGCATTTATTTTTTTGGTCAACTCGTCTTCATATTTCTATGAAGGTTGGACTATATCATCAACCTGTAACTGGTTGCCTTGCACTTCGACTGGTACCTATTTCCAGCCTACTCTACTAGCTTTCGTCTAATGACGTGCGTTCGATAGTCTCTACACCTTCTTGAAAGTATTGATAATTAGGAAAGTTATTGGATAGTACTCTATATTTTATCGTATTAGCAGGCACATTAAACGCTCGGCCGGCTTCCGCTAAAGACTCATAGTAAATGTCATTTATAACAATTGGCTCTTTTTGTTTTTCTCTTCCAGAATTATATTGGTTTTTTTGAGCTTTACTTATCTTCATACATGTTTCTTTTGTATGTTTTTTACCTTTACGAGACCTAGACATTTTTTCTTTTGTTTCATCAGTATGTTTTCTACCGTGAAATCGTTTAGTAATCTTAGATCTCATATTCTCCATATGTTGAGGTTTATCATACCAATAATTATTAGGACCAGTATTAATTTCAGAAAGAAATTTTTTTACTTCCTTTGAGTGAGTTTTCCCATACATATGGTTCTTTTCCCCACTCAACGCCCCACCTCTAGCGATGGGATGTCCGTTGTAGCAATACTGTTTCCCATAATATTGACTTAGTAAACTTTGCTCTATCTTATGAAGAATGTTCTTATCATCTGGTAACTCGATTATCCCTTTAAACTCAAATTTATTCTCACCATATAAATTCCAGGCTGCTTGTAAATGTTTACTATGATGCCGATTAGCATTCAATTGATTTCTATGAGTTTTAAATCGTACTTTAAAATTATTAGAACTACCAATATAAAACTTCCTATTTTCCTTATTAATTATCAAATAAATTCCACAGTTCATGGAATCTCGCCTCCGGTGAATATAAGATTCCACTTCACCCAAGTAACATTTCTTTCAAGCTTGGCACGGTATTACCTGCTATCCATGTACATGGACCGTAGGCTCTCTTAGTCAGCTTCTTCGCGGGTTCTTTTTCTTTTACCCCTTATTCAACTGATACCGTTAGCCGCTACTGCGACACCCTATTGGTTAGGTTCACAAGGTTTTCTCATACACATTACTGCGTAGAGGGACTACCAATTAATCCAAGAATTCAATAATATCCCAATGAAAAATGTTTAAGTATACTGCGCCGGCACCTTTTCGTTGGCCAAGCTGATTCGCATATGAAAACGAATCTTCAAGTAATTTCATAACAGGTACTACACCACTTGCAGCGTTGTCGATACCTTTAATTTGCTCACCGCGTGCGCGTAGCTTAGATAAGTTTAAAGCTACTCCACCGCCAATTTTCGATAATTGCATTGCTGTATTAATGTTAAAGCCGATTGAATTTAAGCTATCATCCATCTCTAACAAGAAACAAGACACCATTTCTCCTCTTCTGCTTCTTCCCGCATTTAAAAAGGTTGGTGTCGCTGGTTGGTAGTTTTGTTTTACAATCATGCTTGCGAAGTGTTTTGCCTTCGCAACATCACCGCGTCCTAAGTATAATGACACAATTGCTACACGATCTTCATAGCTTTCTAAGTATTGTTTTTGATCATTCGTTTTTAACGCATAATCTTTGTAAAACTTAGATGCTGCCATATAAGATTGGAACTCGAAGTTTTCACCATAAGCGATGTTATATACCTCTTCTACTTCCTCCAAGCTATACTCGTCCAGAACGTTGTAATAGTAATCATGTTCTTTCATATACTCCATTCGCTCTGCCACGCTATTAAAAGAAACGGTATTCTCTCTAGCTTCTTCCATAAAGACTTCTAATGCCTCTTTATCCTTATGAAGCTGATAAAAACCGTCCTGCATTTGCGTGATTTCATTATTCAGTTCAATGTGTCGCAATCTCCCGCACCCTTTCCTTAAAATATTCTACATCGTTATTTGTTCCAGATAACTCAAATTTTGATACAATAGGCACTTCATATTTAGTAGAAATTTTGTCAGCACTTGCACCGAACATGTCTCCCCAGTTACGATTGCCGCTTGCAGATACGCCTTTTAATTTTCCATTATTGCGCTCTAAAAAGTCTAAAACACGTTCTGGTACATTGCCAAAACCTGTTGTATACGTAATAAGAATAAAGTCTTCATCTATTACTAGATCTTCATCAATTTGAACGGCCGGCATATTTAATTTGTGGATGAAACGCTTCACGTTTCCTGTCATAGAATCATATGCAACTAACATTTCCGACCCCTCCCTCTCCAATCTATATTCTCTATATGTTGTTCTTGATTTCTCTATATATTGTATTACGTTTCAAAATAAGACACAAGATATATGTATAAATTCTTTCTTTTTTTAACTTTTACTTTTCGACAAGACAGTCGATTTTTTCAATACAATGACTATGAAACAACATTCTAAAACTCATGTCAATAAAGTGCTTTTCAAAAAAGTTGTCAACGAATTTAACCTTATTTTTAAAAAAGTTACCAATATATTTTGTCATAAAACGGCAAATGCTGGAGTAATATATTTCTCCAGCATCACGCAAAAAAGAACAGACATGAAACGATAATCTGTTCTAAAAAACGATTACATTTATCAATTTTACTTTATTAAATATTATACATATACTTTCGGTTCGCGTTACATACTAAAAGATAATTATTACAGAAAAAGATTATTATTATGGAAATTCAACTTATTTACGAAAAGATTATTCAGAGTGCTCAATACGCAAAATATCTTTTACAAATATATGATGTGGATTTTCATCTTTATCAATCATTGTACATACAGGTGCCTCTTCATCAAAGTATACAATCATTCCTTCTACGTACTGATATGTATGTTGAACTTGTACAGTTACTTTAATTTCTAAAGCCTCTTCATATGCTCTTTTTATTTTCTGAAGCATTTTTGCCGAACACTTTCGTTTCTCTGGATACATGACCATCCCCATAAATCTATTGCCGGCTCTATCTTTCCACATATAATCCCAATGTGGTAATATACCTTGTTTAAAATCGCCCATAATTCTCCCCCCTATATTCTTCTAGTTACGAACGTGGCGTTTCTGAATATGTATAAATTACTTGCCCGCCGCGCTGCGCGTTCCCTATAATATGTTTAAAATCTTCTCGACTTACTACAACTTTCCTAAACGTATAAAATACATCTTTCGTTGCAACATACTCCTTTATTTCACCATTTTTCAGCTGATCCAAAATTGTATTTGCTAATTGTTCATCCATGTATTTCACCTCTATGCAATATTTTATTTTATCGTATATTCTATAGGTCAACAACTGTAAAATTATCCAGGTGCTATACCTTCATTGCATTTTCATTATTTCGCAAACGATATCACTTTACTATATGTCCACTAAATATCATATACTAACATAGCTACTTCTCTATATCAAACATTTCGACATTCAATTATGCAAAGTTCCATACCACTATGCTACAATATATAAATAGAACTAGGAGGGATACTATGATTCGGAAAGCAAAAAAGACAGATGCAAAGGCAATAGCTCCTTTATTGTATAACGCTCTGCACGAAATTGCTGAAAAAATCACAGGTAGCACTGTTGAGACAGAAGTATTACTAGGACTTGAAACATGGTTCTCAAAAGAGAGTAATCGACTGAGCTATGAAAACTGTTTTGTATATGAACAAGACGGGAGTGCGGTCGGAATTATTGTCGCTTATCACGGTAGTGAAGCAACAAGGCTTGATGCACCAATTGTACGTCACTTAAGAAAATTACATAAAGATGAATCGATTACGTTAGAAAAAGAAGCTGAGATTGATGAATATTACATTGATACATTATCAGTTTCAAGTGCATATGGCGGAAAAGGCATCGGTTCTAAGTTAATTAAAGCTGCTGAAATCCATGCAACTGAAAAGGAGCATAAAAAAATCGCATTACTTGTTAATTTAGAAAATACACGTGCCTATTCATTATACGAAAAGCTAGGTTATACAAAGGACCAAATCGTTATGCTTGTGGGTGAACCTTATGTCCATCTAGTAAAACCATTAAATACAAAGGTTTCTATATCTTAAAAAGAAAGCACACGATTTATATAAATCGTGTGCTTTTATGTTAAATTCGTATTTAATATATTTCCATTCATCGCCTCGTGAAACGTATATGTTGTACATCCCCATGGCTCTCTGTGCAAAATAGGCGAACCAGACCATCCCATTGCTCTCAATTCTGCACCAACCATTGCATTAACATAATTATGCCCTACAAGAGCAATACTTCCATGTACGAGAGCGTAACGGTGTAATAAGTAAGCCGCTTGCCTTGCCCTCTCTCTTACTTCCTTATAAGACTCAACATCTTTATGGTAACCAAGTATCCATAATGTTCGTCCGATAAAAATCCATACGTTAGGTTTACATTTTAACCATGTTGGAGCATAAAAACTCGTCGGAATTTCAGCTTCTCTAAAAAGAGAATTTTGCATAAAAGATAAAGAATCCATTAATTCAGCTGTTGACTGTACAGCACACCTTTGATCACTCGTTAAAATCAATTTTGCTGCTTCAACCACTTCCATTGTTTCCGTTGGTATAGGTGCTTTTTCTATTATGGTATGTAAGTCATATCCCTTCCTCCATTCATGAAAGGATGTAACCGTCATTGGTTCTATAGTACGGTCTAAGCGACCATGACGAATAAAAGAAATCTTCATTTTTTCCACTCTCCATTCATCACTTACGAACTCTATTATGTACTATTTTTAAATATCATACCACGCAAAAAAAGAAAGTTATACACCTTTACATATCCCCACCACTCTCATGTGTGACCCAGCATGTATACCATCCATCCCATCAAAATATGTAGTTGTTTCATGATGACGAATCTTTTTTAAATGTATATAAGAAAATACAAATAAAGTTAACGCTATAACACTCCCCACAAATTCAAACATCATTTTACCGCCTCTAATTTCTCCCACTTTAGTAGGTTATTGTATTTTTTATTATACCCCTATATAAAGATGCACGCATTTAAACCGTTCTTTTTTTCTAATAACTTGAAGTTCTTGTATATTTTCTTACAAAAAGTGAATATTTTTCGAATTTTTACTTTGGAAACATTTACAAACTAGACAATATGGTTCAAAATAAGAGGAAATAAAAAAAACCAAAATTATTCTTTTTTTGGAAAACTGTAACAAGGAGAGTTGCTTATGCAGATCGCAGAAACTGGAGATATCATTGAATTTAAAGGTGGAATGCAAGGCCGTGTTCAAAAAGTAAATCAAAACTCCGTTATTGTAGATATAACAATCATGGAAAATTTTAGAGAACTAGATATGGAACCTCTTACAGTTGTAAGTCATAAAAACTATACTGTCATTAATCAAAATGCATAATATAATAGAAAGAAAGGATCTGTATGTTATACAGATCCTTTCTTTCTATTATATATTAACGATTATCAATTGTTTCTGGATATAGATCATGGTTCATCATGCGGTAGTCTGCCATTTGTTCATATTTCGTTCCTGGGCGACCGTAGTTGCAATAAGGATCAATTGAAATCCCTCCACGTGGTGTGAATTTGCCCCATACCTCAATGTAACGCGGATCCATTAATTTAATTAAATCATTCATAATAACGTTCATGCAATCTTCGTGGAAGTCACCGTGATTGCGGAAACTAAATAAATATAGCTTTAAAGATTTACTCTCTACCATTCTTTGTTCTGGAATGTAGCTAATATAAATTGTTGCAAAATCTGGTTGGCCTGTTTTCGGACATAAGCTTGTAAATTCAGGACAATTGAATTTCACAAAATAATCACGGTTTGGATGATTATTATCAAATACCTCTAAAATTTCTGGGCTATATTCAAATAAATATTTTGTATTTTGATTTCCTAATAATGTTACATCTTTTAAATCTTCATCTAATCTTCCTGTCATTTTAAACATCCCTTCTCATTATACTCCGCGTTTATTTCCCCATACTAACGCATGAAGCTGCGGCAATACTTTTGCATTATTCATCTCTTTACAATTTACAGCTTTATCAATCAGCCACTCGTACTTATCTAATAATTTCTTAATCAGCATCGCATCATCCACAGTTTTTGTATCATCATTCCCTACTTGTAAGAAAAATGGTACATCGGGATAACGTTCGTGCATCTTAACTGCATATTCAAAATCTTGATCGTCGAATACTACTACTTTTAAACTAATATCTTTTCCTGCTAGTTTCTGAATCACATCATCTAACTTCTGAAAATCAGTATTCATCGCCGAACTTGGTGGTTTTGGAGAAATCGTTATCTCATCAATTTGAAGTAACCAATCTTGCCATTTACTCCCTTGCGTTTCGATTGCTGTTCGCATTCCATTCTCTTTTAATATAGAAAGAAGAAACTCAATATTTTTCAGCAATGCTGGATTTCCGCCTGAAATCGTAACATGAGAAAAATTTTCGCCACCAATTTCTACAAGCTCATTCCAAACGTCTTCTGCTGTCATCTGTCTAATTTGATCTTTAGCCGATCCATCCCACGTAAAAGCAGAATCACACCAAGCGCAGCTATAATCACAGCCAGCTGTACGGATAAACATTGTCTTTTGTCCTACAACCATTCCTTCACCTTGAATAGTCGGACCAAATATTTCTAAGACAGGGATTTTACTCATCGAGCATCCACTCCCGTCTTACTTCCGCATAACTAGTCGGAGTCTCAAATAGACGAACAAATTCAACGCGAGCTCCTTTATATTCGTTCGCACGATTATCTTTTGTTAACGCTTCTGCCATTTTTTCATAAATCCAAACGACCATATTTTCAGCAGTCGTATTCATTGCTGGTAACGTTTCGTTTAAATAACGATGGTCTAAATAAATTTCTATTTCATTCTTCCAAATTTCTTTTATATCTCCAAAGTCAATCGCAAGACCTATTTCATTTACATATCCACTAATTCCAAATACAACTTTATATGTGTGACCATGTAAGTTTTTACATTTTCCTTCATAACAGTGTAAATGGTGCGCTGCATCAAATGTAAATTCCTTGCTGACCATTACTCTTTTATTATGATATTTGAGCTGTTTACGCTGAATATCCTTGTCCATTTTTTGCAAATTTTCTACGATGCGAAATCCAAAGAAATTATCCATTAGTTGTTTGCTCCTTCGCGTTCTTGTAGGTACGTATCTAATCCTGCTTTACGAAGTTGACATGCTGGACATTCACCGCAACCATCACCAATGATTCCGTTATAACATGTTAATGTTTTTTCTCGAACAAACTCGAATGCTCCAAGTTCATCTGATAATTTCCACGTTTCCGCTTTATCAATCCACATAAGTGGCGTATGAATCACAAACGGATAATCCATGGATAAATTTAAAGTAACGTTTAACGATTTCACAAATACGTCACGGCAATCTGGGTAACCACTAAAATCAGTTTCACATACACCCGTTACAATATGACGTGCTCCTACTTGTTTTGCTAATACAGCAGCAAATGATAAGAATAGTAAATTTCGTCCATCTACAAATGTCGATGGCAATTCACCTTCTTCATGTGTAATCTCCATATCCGTTCTCGTTAACGCATTTGGAGCAAGTTGATTTAATAGACTCATATCTAGTACCGTATGCTTAATTCCTAGCTCTTTCGCAATTTCCGCTGCACAATCAATTTCTAACTTATGACGTTGATTGTAATTAAACGTTACAGCCTCTACTTCTGCAAACTGCTCTATTGCCCAAAATAAACATGTCGTACTATCTTGTCCTCCACTAAAAACAACAACTGCCTTTTCTTTTTTCATTTCACTCATTCTCCTTCTCTATTACGAATAAGAAGAAAGAACGTTCTTGAACTGTCACAATAAAAAAACAAAACAATACCTAAAGATATTGTTGTTTCCATAGTTTTTTATAGAGGGAGTTCGCGAACCTCTCCCGTGCATTGCACGGAATTCCTTCTTTCATTGACAAAGCTTATTGTAACATATTGTATACTACCAGAAAAAATTTCTGATTTTTCCGCTATTTCTCATTTCATTTCTTTCATTTTATAGTATGATTAATTTAATGTGAGAAGAGAGGAGGCATCCCACTGAAATCCTTTATTATTTATCTCTTTTTAAATATATTATTCATCCTTGTTACAATGCTCGTATACCATTTATTTTGGAATCAAAAAGGGAAACGTTCTCCTAAATTAAATTCAGCAATATTTATTGTATTGTGTTGCCTCGTTACTATACTATGTATCACTTTCGCAGCAAAAACAAATTATGGATTTCAATTTGATATGCGGCATATCGTATTAATTGTCGGTACATTAACCGGAGGTCCTATTGCTGGCGGCTCTATATTAGTTGTATTAAATATATACCGCTTCTTATTAGGAGGAATAGGTGTTTTCCCATCGCTTATCGGTTCTATCCTTCTATTTATTGTCCTATTATTTACATACAAATTTTTCAATCGAACTTCTAATCGTATAAAAATAGCACTTGCTATTATCTACAGTCTCACATACGGATTTAGTTGGATACCTTTCTTCCTTTCAAAGGTTACAAACAAGGCTGATTATATACCACATATTATTGTGTATGAGTTATGTACGATACTTGGTACGATTCTTATTTTATATTTACTACACATATTACAAACTCAAATTCGTCTCCAAAACGAACTTATGAATGCTGAAAAATTTCATTTAATTGGTGAAATGGCAGCGTCTATCTCTCATGAAATTCGCAATCCATTAACTTCAACGAAAGGATTTTTGCAACTTTTACAATCAGATACATGCACTGAGCAGGAGCGAAAATTATATATCGACATTGCCATCAACGGAATCGAACAAGCAAACCACGTTCTTACAGATTATTTAACCTTTGCAAAACCAAGTATTGAAAAAGAACAAAGATTACAGTTAGAAGAAGAACTGCTACATGCATTATCGTTAATTACACCGCTTGCTAATTTAGCAAATGTGCGTACACATTATATAAAGCAAAGCACTTCTTTTTTTATCGCGGGAGAAAAACAAAAACTAAATCAATGCTTGTTAAATATTTTAAAAAACTGCATTGAGGCCATGCCAAAAGGCGGTGATCTTTATTTCACATTAGTTCCTGATCATAAGCATATTCAGTTATATATAAAAGATACAGGAGTCGGTATGGATACCGAACAAGTGAAACGTCTCGGCTCTCCTTTCTATTCAACGAAAGAAAAAGGAACTGGACTTGGAATGATGGTCGTATTCAGTGTTGTTCAAGCTATGAATGGAAAAATTGATATTATAAGTGAAAAAGGAATCGGTACAACCTTCTTATTAACTTTTCCACTCATACAAAAAACGTGATGAAATCATCATCACGTTTTTTCTGTTCCTTCAACTAATTCAGCAAAAGCTTTCACTTTTCCATGTGGCTTTTGATTTTCTTTACGTGCTTTCCAAGCGCGCTCTTCTTCTTTCTTTTTCTTGGACATACTTTTCAACTCCTTCTTTCCTTTCTCCATGTAGTATTCCAAAATAAGAAAGAAAACTATGCACATATCAAAAAAGAAGTGGTCTCCCACTTCTTCCTAATTATCGTTGTAAAATTGCGTGTTTCGCCTCTTTTAACTGCGTAAGATGTCTTTGTTCATGCAAATCAAGAAATTGAATCCACTGATACAAATTCAGATCATTAAAAACAGGATGCTTTAATCCATTTTCAAATAGATCTTTTTCATCTATAACACTATGAAGCGCGTGTAATAGTTCTTGTCGTGAATGTTCTAGTAATTGAATTCCTTGCTGTTTTTTCATTAACGTTTCTGTTGGTTGCATTTGCTGAGGAGCTTCTCGTTTATGTGTGCGATCAAGCGTAAGTTGGAGGTCTTTAAATGGAGTCGTGTTTCTTTCGTTTTTTTGTAAAGCATATACAAGGGCAGACGTGACAGATTGTTCAACTAAATGCAAGTGATGCAAAATTTGAATAATACTCCATTTATCACGGCGTGGCTTTACATTCACTTCTGTATCATTTAACATTTCAATTTCTGATAATAGCGTGCTTCGAGTAGACTGTAATGAGTTCACCAAACTTTCTAAACTCACATCCATATTAGATTGAAGCATATTTCTTTCCCCCCTTTTTGTTGGTGAAAAGAGGTGCTCCTTATGAGAAACACCCCTTTAGTATTCTGAATTTTCTTTTATTATCTCATCATTTTCCCATTATGTCGATGTTAAACATGTGAAAAAAAGCGCATGTTTTTTACAATTTTGTGTCGTCAATCGCATGTAACCATGCTTCAATTTCTGTAATGACACTTTTCACACAGCCTTCAGCAAATGGTGATGTTAAATTTGCAACTTCTACTAATTCCAAGAATGATTTACTTCCACCTTGTTGGCACAGATTCACATAATCTTCCCACGCCTCTTGTCTATTATCTCTTGCACGTTTCCAAAATTGCAGTGCACAAATTTGTGCTAACGTGTAGTCAATATAGTAGAACGGCGAGCTATAAATATGTCCTTGACGTTGCCAGAATCCACCGCGCTCTAAATAATCATTATCTTCATAATCACGATGCGGCAAATACTTTTTCTCTATATTACGCCATGCTGTCTTACGCTCTTCTGGTGATGCTTCTGGATTTTCATATACATAATGTTGATATTCATCAACAGATACACCATACGGTAAAAACAGAAGTGCTGAACTTAGGTGAGAGAAGTAATATTTATCTGCATCTTCTTCAAAGAATAATTTCATCCATGGCCATGTAAAGAATTCCATACTCATAGAATGAATTTCACACGCTTCATACGTTGGCCAATTGTATTCTGGAATTTCAAACTTACGACTTTCATATACTTGGAAAGCATGACCAGCTTCATGTGTTAATACATCAATGTCCCCAGATGTTCCATTGAAGTTCGAGAAAATAAATGGTGCTTTATAATTCTCGATATATGTACAATAACCGCCACCCGCTTTTCCTTTTTTCGCAACTAAATCTAATAAATCATTATCTAGCATGAAATTGAAAAATTCATCCGTTTCAGCCGATAACTCTTTATACATCGTTTTCCCATGATTAACAATCCAATCCGCATCTCCTTTTGGAGTTGGATTACCAGTAGCAAACTCAAAGTTTTCATCATAATATGCTAATTTTTCTACACCAATACGTGCTTGTTGTCGCTTTCTTAATTCCGTTGTAACTGGAACGATATAATCAAGTACTTGCTGACGATAATTCGCCACCATTTCCGCATTATAATCTGTACGGTACATTCTCGCATATCCAAGTTCAACAAAGTTTTTGAAACCTAAAGATTTAGCGATGTTCGTTCTCACTTTAACAAGCTCATCATAAATACGATCTAACTCTTCCTCATTCTCAGCTAAAAATCCGTAATATGCTTCACTTGCTGCTTTACGTTCACTTCTTTCTTTCCCTTGCATAAATGGAATAAGCTGTGATAACGTTCTTTCTTCTCCTGCAAAGTCAATTTTTGCAGATGCTAATAACTGCGTATATTGTGAAGACAATTTATTCTCTAATTGTAAATCTTTCACGACTTCATCAGAATATGTTTTCAAATCACACTCTGCTAGAGCAAACAATTGCTTCCCATAATACGCTTCTAATTCTTCACGAAATGGAGAATGAATTAACGCTTTATAATACTTTGTACCATATCCTTGTACAACTGGAGAGAATTCATCAAAGAAATCTTGCTCTTCCTTATAAAAAGCATCTGTCGTATCAACAGAATGACGAATGTAACAAAGATTCCCCATTGTACCAAAATCGTTGCGAATTTCGTTAATTGAATGAATGACTTGTTTTTGTTCTTCTACAGTTTTTGCGTTATCAAACTTCTCTAAAGCAACAGTAAACTTCTCTTTTAATTCTTCAATATTTGGCCGTTTATATTCATAGTCTTTAAATGACATGAACGAGCCTCCTCTCCATTATATACATCCTTACTATAATTCAATGCTTACTTACAAATCTCCTCTTATTCTTCAGCAAAATACGGCAGATGTTGTCATAATTACATGTAAACAAAAAAGCCTTGGATTTCTTTATCCAAAGCTCCTTTGGAACATACTATTATTTTTCATACTTTCCAATCTTTTTTAATAGATCAAGTAATTCATCCTTTTCTTCTTTCGTTAACATTTCAAAAGACTGATGTATAACTTGCTCATGCCCTGGAAAAATAGAAGCAATAAAGGTCTCTCCAGACTCAGTTAGTTGTGCATATATAACACGTCTGTCATTCGGGCACGGAATTCTCTTTACTAGTCCCTTTTTTTCTAGCTTATCTACAACATATGTAATGCTGCCACTAGCTATTAAAATACGCTCACCAATTTGCTGAAGTGGCTGACCGCCTTTATGATATAGCAGTTCTAATACAGCAAATTCAGTTGGATTTAACCCGTTACTTTGTATAGATTTATTTGTAGTATCCATAACAGAACGATGTACACGAGATAATGCAATAAATACTTTTAAAGATTGAGAAATATCTTCTCGTTCATTATTTGATGTCATACAACTTTCAACCCTTCACTTAAATTCTCAGTAATAAAAAGAAAAAAACAGCTTAGTACTTCATGTAATTCCCGAATGAGTATTCACTCATTCATTACCTCTCCCCAAATATATTATGAATGATTCTTGAATAAAAACATGACAATTTTAACATAGTTTATATATAATGATAATAAAAAAGAAGGAGTACCAAATTTGAAAGTCAAATTCCACAGCATAGTTTTATATATATTGCTTGTTATCCTACCAACGATAGGGATTGGTGCTACATTTTATTCATATCATTCGTATAAAATGAAACAGGAAAACAAACAATCTGCTCACACGGTTCTCTTTTTATATAGAGACTATTTAGATCATCACCTTGGTGAAGCAATCTCCGCATTAGAAATGCTCTCAAAAGTCGTAGGAACCGAGACTGGAAATATAAATGGAGTGAAACAAATTGTACATGATACAGATGGAAACGATGCACGCTTTTCTGGTCTATATTACGCTACACCAGAAGGAATCATTACAATCGCATCCGAAGGCGAACGACCACCTGTTGATGTCTCAGATCGCAAATATATTCAAGACGCGTTACAAACGAAGAAAACAACTGTATCATCAGCCATTACAGATCGTGTTCTTGGACATCAAGCGATTATGATTGCTTCTCCCATTTTCAATAAACAGAAGGAGCTCTCAGGCTTATTGTTAGCAAGTTTACGCTTTGATTACATTTCATCATCTTTAAATGCCATTAAGCCACAATACCATTTTGAAGTAACCGATAAACATGATGTAGTTTTTCTAACCGATGATAATAACGAAACAAGTGATGCGCATTCTAATATGCTTACTACTCCACTCCAACGATTAAATTGGAAGGTCTCTGTTTCTCCATTGCCTATCCATCAAAAAACTTTATACCAGTGGGTTTCAATAGAGTGTATAGCTACTTTATTTTTAATGTCTATTTTATTTTTACTTGCTCAATATATGTTGTTAAAACGTCAAACAAAACTGGAAAGACAACAAAATGAACTACAAAAAATTGAATTGGTTGGAACTTTTGCAGCTAGTACAGCCCACGAAATCCGTAATCCTCTTACCGGAATTAAAGGACTCGTCGCTCTATTAAAAGAAAAATATAAAGATGAACAAGATCAGTTCTATTTTTCCATCATTGAACAAGAAATAGAACGGATTAATGAAATTGTAAGCGAATTTCTTATTCTTGGAAAGCCAACCGCTATCATTGAACAAACATATGATGTGAGAACTATTTTAAATGAGGTAGCATTGATTATTCAATCTGAGGCGAATCTACATAACATTGTATTCCATTTACATTTGCCAGACCATCCTGTTCATATACGTTGCTCAAAAGACCATATGAAACAAGTGGTTTTAAACATTACAAAAAATGCAATTGAAGCCATGACTTCTGGTGACACACTAACTATTTCCGTAACAAACAATGAAACACATGCACAATTGCAAATTATAGATACTGGAAAAGGGATTCCAAAACATATTCAAAAACACCTCTTTCATCCGTTCTTTACTAATAAAGATACTGGAACAGGTCTTGGACTTGTCATATGTAAACGAATTGTAGAGATGTACAATGGGCATATTTTTATTGACAGTATAGAAAACGAAGGAACGACAGTTCATATCGAAATTCCGTTACACCTAGTATAATTATCCTTATCCCAAAAGGGTAATTATACTTATTTCATAAAACCAGCCACAAGCATTCGCCAAAAATTACTCGATTTTCCTTCATACCCAATTTGAAAAATAGGTACCTTTATAATTGATAACCATTTGGGTGTTTGTTTTTCTTTATAGCACTGGTACTGTAAAATAAGCTTGTCCAATTCTTGACTAACTTGAATTGTCTCCATACTATTTAACCCACTCGTTAAACCTAATTGAATCATTTCTTCACGCTTTATATGAATATCACGTGAAAGCTTTTCTAATGTGTACTTCCTTTTTACAGTAAACATTCATATCCCCCTTATTATACTTCCTTGCTCTCAACTTCACTTCTCCATTGGCCTTTTAACTACTTAATCATATTTGAATTTGAAGAATCAGAAAATTTAACATTTTCTCCCTGTAATTTACAAATCTTTACCCTCACTTTGAGAATTATTACAAATTATTCTATCTTTGTAAATACATTCGCAATAATAGACATTTTTTTCATCTTCTTTTTTTACAAATACCAATTAAATAGCGGATTCTCTATTTTCCATATACTTTTCTTCGACATTTTTTGTTTAATTTATATAAAAACGCAAAACATAATAATGATTGATAAAGTGCAAATTTAATCATTGGGGATTTTGTTCATTCCCTACTGCCCGCAAATAGCGGGATAAAATAGAAAGGAAATATTTATATGCGCAAATATACGATTGCATTGCTTATGTTTACTATGTTCTTACCATCCTTCTTGTTCCCTGTTCAAGCAAAGGCCCATACAAACAAAGTAGCTATTGTCATTGATGACTTCGGCAATAATATGAAGGGAACTGATAAAATGTTATCACTTCCTATTCCACTGACTGTTGCCGTTATGCCTTTTCTTCCTTCTACAAAGGAAGATGCGATAGCGGCTCATAAGAAAGGACACGAAGTTATTATACATATGCCAATGGAACCTATTAAAGGTAAAAAAGAATGGCTTGGACCAAAAGCGATTACAACTGATTTAAGCGACGAAGAAATAAATAACCGACTCGAACAAGCAATTCAAGAAGTACCGCATGCAATTGGGATGAACAATCATATGGGATCAAAAGTGACCGCGGACGAAAGAATTGTACGCCTTATACTTGCAGCTTGTAAAAAACACGGTTTATTTTATTTAGATAGCAAAACAAATCCTAAGAGTGTTGTCCCAAAAATCGGGAAAGAATTAGGAGTACCTATTATTGAAAACCAATTATTTTTTGATGATGTGTATACAGCGGCACATATTTCAAAACAAGCTCAATTACTCATCAAAAAACTTCAAGAAAAGCCGATTATGGTAGCTATCGGACATGTTGGGCCTCCAGGTGAAATTACATCCCGTGTTATAGAAACTTCTATTCCTCAAATTCGCGAACATGCAGATTTTATTTTTTTATCTGATTTAGCATTATCTCCGCCTCCTGTTTCAAAATAGGATTCATTATTCAAACTAAAAAAGGTACCAATCTGCATATAGCAAATTGGTACCTCTCCTTTTTAACTTAAATATAATCTACATGACTCACTCGGAATCCTTTTCTCTCTATTTTTTCAATTAATTTCTTTATTTTTTTTTCATTTAACTCATCTGTTATATTTACGATAACACGGCGAATATATTGATCCCCGTTATCTAGCGTAAATAATCCACCGATATTAAATGCCTTCAACAATGTCCCAAGTTCTTTAATCGTTCCCTTACAATCTTGTGTTGCAATTGTTAATATATAACCACCCGTCCGCATACCGAATGAATCTTCAATAACATCAAATATATTAGAATGCGTTAAGATACCGACAAATTCATTATAATCATTTAGCACAGCTAAAAATGGAAGACGACGAATAACATAAAATGCTCTGAAAAAAGAATCCTTTTCAAAAATAAATGCAGAGGAATCTTCCAGCATATGTTCCGTACTTAATTTCTCTAATCCACTATTACACTTCTTTTCTAAAAGATCTACTTTATAAATAATCCCCATGAATTTCTTTTCATCTTCTGCTAATACAGGGATTGCTCGAAATCCCGTTTCATTCATAATGTGCAAAGCCTCTTCACCTGAATCGTTTATTTTGCAAAATGTTACTTGCTGTTTTGGCAGAAAATGATATTTAACTCGCAAAATATGTTCCTCCTTACATGTCAACATGTAATCTATATATAATAAGGAGACCTATATTTTATGAGTAAATTTATTTTTAAAACGCTTTCATTTATTTATTGACTTGTAACGAAATCACAAACATTTTATATAACAGAACTCTTGGCACCTTTTATCATTAACAATTTCACATGGTAATTCATTAAATATTCTATACCCTCTAGCCATTTTTTCGTATCTTCTGGAGTTTTCCCCCACACGATTATGCCATAATTATGAACAAGAACTACTCCTCCACCTTCAATAAAATTCGGCACATTATTTTCTAATAAATCAGCGAATTTTTTCTCATCTTCTACAATGGGAATTGTCATTTCTGTTATACCTTCTTTTCCAAAAACACGTTCCACGCTACGTTTATCGAATGTTACTTCCCCTTCTTCTCCATATAACTCTGATATTAAATGACTATCTACAGTCTGCACTTGTAAAATACATTCTGCACTACTTTTTTTATAAATATCCGCATGCATAAATGATTCCGCAGCTGGTTTTTCTTCATTTTCAAATACTGGCTCACACATACAATTCACAACAATAAAATCTTCTTCTGAAAATAACCCTTTATCTCTTCCCTCAACGTTTACTAAAAAAGTTAACGGCTCTTTTGACGTACAGAGTGATAAACTAATTTTTGTACCATAAAACCAATCACGAAGTGCCAACTCAGATTTCACATCTTTTAATTCATTCCATTTCTTTAGAAAAAATAACATTTCGTCACCCCCGGCGTAATAGTTATATAATGTTCGAATCCTTTATATGTAAAAGGAATATTTTTTGATTATTCTAAAAATTTAATTGAATTATCACATGAGAACGCTTTTTTGTCAATATGGTTTCACAGCTCTTCTATAAAATGGGCCATCTATATTTCTATACTCCTGTCTATTTCCTATTTCATTTTATACATAAAAAATACGTTATTCTTTTTAAATCAAAGAATAACGTATTTTCTCATCTTTTATTTCGTGATTGCGTTATATAAAAACTGTGCATATTGTTCGCGTGTTACGAAGTCATCGCCTAAAAAGTTTCCTTTTCCATCACCTTTTGATATATTATTATCCGCTAAAGCTTTTACATATCCTTCTGCCCAATGACCTTTTGGCACATCAGTAAAGCTCACTACACTCTTTTCTGTTTCCTTTAATTGGAACACCTTTTGTAATACTACTGACATTTCATATCGAGTTAACACTCCATCTGGGCGGAACGTACCATCACCATCTCCCGTCATAATTCCAGCTTGTGTAACTGCCTCAATAGCCCCTTCATACATATTTCCTTTCGTATCTGTGAACTTCGTTTTCTGTTCTAAATTACGCTCCAACTTCAAATGTTTTTGTATTAAAACTGCTACTTGACCGCGCGTAATGTTGTCACCAAATCCAAATTTTCCATTTCCATAACCTACAAATAATTTTTCTTTTGCTAAATGATTAATTGCTTGCTCTGACCAATGGCCTTTTGGTACATCTTTAAATTCCATTACTTCTTCGGCTACTTTTCCATTTACAACATTTTGAATCACAGAACCAGTGAAGAAAATCCCTGTATCCGCAAATGGATCTTTCACACCAAATTCATATACTTTCTCACCTGGTGTACTCCACTTAACTGCATCGTTACTATACGTCCCACCTTCGCTCTTCAAGCTAATTTTTGTAGAGATTTTACCATCTTTTTCGTATACAGGTACTTTCACTTCTTTATTTACTTCTGTTTCCTCTAAAAATACTTTTTGGTTTTGAACATTGATGTAAGCTGTTTTACTTAGTTCTATAACTGGTCGAACATCGCGGATTTCATTTGCAACAAAACTTAGAAATACTAACTTTTTCAAATTGCTAACTGGTGTTAAGTCTGAAATATAATTTGCTTCTAAATCAAGCTTTTGTAAGTTTACTAGATTTGATAATGGAGTAATATCCTTTAACTCATTGTTAGGTAAATCTAATTCTGTAAGATGAGTCATTTTAGCAAGTGGTGTCACATCTTCTATTTGATTTTTCCCGATAAATAACTTACTTAATTGATTCATTTGATCAATGCCCGATAAATCTTTAACTTTATTACGTGTTAATACTAAGTCTGTTAAAGGTAATGAATATAACGGTTTAATATCTTCAATTTGATTACCTGCTAAAGTCAAGTATGTTACATTTTTTAACGCGCTTAATGGAGCAACATTCGTAATTTTATTATTTGCTAAATTCAAGTAATCTAGTTGTTCCATTTTCGCTAATGCTGTTACATCTTCTATTTGATTTCCTGATAGATATAAACTTTTTACATTTTTCATTTCCACTAATGGTGCAACGTTTGTAATTTTATTATTACTTAAATCAAGAGATTCTAAATTATCCATCTTAACAAGTGGCGTTACATCTGAAAATTCATTACCACGCAAAGCTAAATGATTTAATTGCTTTAAGTTCGTAAAGAACGACGGATCTTTTATCTTCGCATTTGCAACTGTTAAAGATTTTAAATTTGGCATATATTTTAATGCACTATAATCAAGAATCTCATTCGTATTTAAAAACAAGTCCTTTACTTGTAATAACTCTTCTTTCGTAATTGGTGTATTTAAATCTTTTCTATTAAATACTTTTTTATTAACAAGTTCTCTTAATTTCTTATCTGTTATCACGTTTTGACTATCAACTGGATTATCCGTTTCCGTCTTACCTGAATTAGAGTTGTCATCTGGTTTCTCTGTTTCTTGGTCACCTAATGTTGGATCTTTAATTTCAAATTGAACTTGATATTTGTGATCATATCCAATAGCCGGAATAAGTATGTGCATTTGCATATTGTGCTTCTTCTCAAATTCGCCAATTTCAAATTGGACTACTTTCGTTCCATTTTTCCTCTTATCTTCTGATAGAACTTTCACATCATGAAATACACCAGGTTGGTTTTTATCCTCTATTCTAAGATATTGAAAATAATCGCTATCTTGCATTGTTACAGTAACAATTTTTTTCCCGGCTACAATCGCTACTTTAGGATCTTTTATATATTGAGAAACCATAGATGGTTCATCTTTTTGATCCTTATATATTTTAATCTCAGTATCGTATGTACGTTCACTAGCTGCTGCCACCGACTGGTTTGCTTCAGCTTTTAGTGCTGCTAATGCTGGAGTAGAGTATGTAGCAAATGGAATTGCTAATGTTGTGGCTACTACTAGCGCCTTAATATAACTTTTTTTCAAAATAATATCCCCTATCATATATAATTTTCATAATTGATAACACTTATCAATTACTTACAAAATAAATGATAATGAATCTCATTATCATTGTCAATGATAATCTTACATTAAGTTTATATTTCCATGGATAAAAAATAAAAAACCCTTGATTCAAAGGGCTTTTTTGCTTATCGTATGAAGAATTTCACTTTTTTCTTTTTCATTAATAACACCAATTTTTTGCAAAATATTTGCATACAATACAAGTTTATTATATATCCGTTCTGACATCCTTCTCCCTTCTTTCCTTCGACCAACTTTTTTTGTATTGGTAAATTATATGAAAGAGATGAGAAAATGTGTCCACTTTTTGCATAAATACAAATCTTTTATCCTGCTATTTGCGAGCAGTAAAACTCCCACCTCAAAATTAGGTGGGAGTTCAATTTATTTAGCAAATTGTCCATTGAATATTATGCTTTTTGACTTCCTCTTCAAAACTGTAGGGCATTTTCTTATCACAAATTACATGTTCAATACGCGAAAACGCTGCTATTCGGTAATTTCCTTTTACCCCTACTTTTGTATGATCGCATAAAATATATGTTTTTTCCGCTAATTTCATCATCGCTTCTGACAGTTTTGCCTTTTCTAATTCAAAACTAGAAACCCCAAAACCAGGCAACAATCCATCAATCGAAACGAATGCTTTATGAAAATGAAATTGGTGGATTACTTGCTGCGAAATAGACCCTGACACACGTGAATGCTTTGGAGATACTTTTCCACCAATAAATAAAACTTCTCCGTGAAACATCTTTTTATTAATAGAAGAAATTAATTGTGTTGCTACTGGAAATGAACTTGTTACAATCGTTAAATTTTTGCGATGAACAAGATAGGGCACCATTTGAAGTGGTGTACTTCCATCATCAATCGCAATAACATCTCCATCTTCCACGAACGTTGCTGCTTTATACCCAATTCTCTTCTTCTCTTCTATATGTAGCATCTCTCGCTCTAACATTGGTGCCTCTATTCCAGCTCCCGGAAGTTGGACAGCTCCACCATACACTTTCTTCAACTTCTTTTCACGATCCAACTCTTCTAAATAACGGCGAATCGTCTCTGTTGATACAGCAAACTCTCTCGCTAATTCTGAAACTTTTACTTTCCCTTTAAACTCTACCTTCTCAAGAATGGTTCGCTTTCTTTCTTCACCTACTACAGACATAACCTCACCCCATTAATTTCTACCTCATAAACTGCCTTACTTATACAAAGTTCTAACTTTCTTTGTAAGTAGAAACTTCTTCATGAATATGAATACCACGCTTTTTTAGTTCATCAAAAATAATTTGTGGATTTACAAAAGCTTCCTCAGGTGTAACAACACCAACTTTATTTACATTCCCTTTTGCGATTAACTCTGTAGCAATCCCAAATGGAATACCGACGTTTCTCGTATAAGCTCTTAATTTTTCCCATCCTACAACAGATCCATCATATAACGGGTGTGTATGATATAATACGTGCCTTTGTTTCTCATTATTTTTCATACCTATTACTTCTACATGAAGTGCATAACCGTAAATTTCTGTTTCTTGTCCTTCTTTCGATTGCAATAAATACTTCGAAATACAATCCATAATGCCAATTTCTTTCCCATTTATATCAACTCGATCATTACGCAATATACCATAATCATATAAAGCACGTACGAGCTGCATATTTTGCTGTGGCCAAGTCCCTCTCGTCTCTATCAGCTTGACACCTTTATTTTCTAGTGCTTTTGCTAACGTAATCGTTTCAGAATGCGGGATTATATACTGCGTTTCCTTACCATAAGGCGCCGGTAATTCAATTTCTCTCGGACGCGCAAACGGAGGTACTTGCTTAAACTCACCATCTTCATATACTGTACGCGATGGTAAATGTGGATCATATTCATATGTCGTTGTCTCTGTAATGGATGCAGAAAAAGCAATTGGACGATACGAGCCGTGACTGACACGAACTGACTCTACAGTATCTAGCTGATTTGCTGCATGCATCGCCATCATTTGCGTTACACCTGGCGTCATACCAAAACCAGGTAAACACGTTTTTCCGTTTTGAACAAATATAGAATGCGAATCATTTTCTTCACCAAATCCATTCAAATTCACACCGTGACAACCTGCTTCTGCAATACATCGAGTAGACAAGCCATTTAACTTTATCGTCGTGCCATCCATTACAATGTCATAGCCTTTCATTTTTGCAACTGTATCCTCGTGATTCGTTACATCTACTTTCACAAAATCAACACGAGGATCGTTGAGCCATTCTACTACTTTAAGGCCCTCTTCTTCATTAAAATCAGCTACTGTAATCGTCTCAAAAGATGAAAATTGCACTAAATCTAAAATTGCTTCACGACAAATTTTACCTGCTCCACCTAAGCAAAATACTCTCACCCTATAACAACTCCTTTAGCGATACTATTAACTAAGCGATTGATATCTGCCTCATGTACATCACCGATATTTCCAATGCGGAACGTATCTACTTTCGAAATTTTACCAGGATAAATGACGAATCCATATTGCTTTAATTCATTATATAACTGTTGAAATTCAAATCCTTTTTCTGGATAAATAAAAGATGTAATAATAGGAGATTGATATTTTTCATCTACTAGTGGCTTAAATCCGATTTCTCTCATTCTATTCACTAATAGTTTTTGATTGTTATAATATCGATTGTAACGCGCTTCTACTCCGCCCTCTTTTTCTAATTCAAGTAGTGCTTGATAAAAAGCGTGTACAACATGTGTAGGTGACGTAAAACGCCATTTCCCATTTTGATTTTCCATCGTTGCCCACTGATCGTATAAATCTAATGATAATGAACGTGCCTGCCCTTTACATTTCACCAATTCAGCGCGCTTTGCAATAACAAAGCCGAACCCAGGAACCCCTTGAATACATTTATTCGCACTACTAATTAGAAAGTCAATTTGCAATTCAGCAATATCTATTTCAATACCACCAAAACTACTCATTGCATCAACTAGTGTTACTTTTCCGTATTTCTTCCCTAATTTACATATATCTACAATTGGATTGATAATACCTGTTGTTGTTTCACAATGAACAACTGCAATATGTGTAATCTCTTTATCTTGTTGCAATATCTTTTCTACTTCTGCAATATTAGTAGGCTCCCACTCTTCTGTTTGACTGACCACCACATCTATATGTAACATCTCTGCCATTTGTACAATTCGCTTACCGTATGCACCATTTATACAAACGAGCAGCTTTCCGTTTTTAGGAATGACAGAACCAATTACTGCTTCAACTGAAAACGTACCGCTTCCTTGCATGAGAACAGTTGTATATTTCTCTTCTTCCTTCGTTGCTAACGATACAAGTTTAGCTCTTACCTCTTGCACCATGGTGTTATATTCAGCATCCCACGTACACCAATCGTATAACATAACTTCTTTTACTGTTTTTGTTGTTGTTAATGGTCCTGGCGTTAATAATAAGTAGTGATTTTCAGTCATGATCCTATTCCCCTTTTATGAAATAATAAGCTCTTGTTTCTCGATATGTTCCATTACGTTTTCGAGTTCCTGCATCGTTTCCATCGTAAAGTGCGCCCCATTTTCAACGAAACGATTACGAACTACTTCTATTTTTTCACGAAGTTCTACCGGATCCATATTCTCCACTTCTTCTTCAGTTAAGCCGAGTTCGCTACTGCCAAGAATTACACCAACTGTCCACATACCGGCATTTCGCCCTTCTTTCATATCTGATACCGTGTCTCCAACTTTTATCATATGATTCATCGGATATACACCAAGTTCCATCGCATTTTTATAGCACATCCACGGATACGGACGACCCGCTGGAACATCATCTGGTGTAACGAGGAAATCAGGTTTATATCCTTGTAGTGCTGCTTCTCTTGCTACAATGTCCATCATTTCTCTCGTATAACCAGTCGTTGAACCAATTTTAATTCCTCTTTCACGTAAAGAAGCAATTACTTCTTTTACTCCATGAATTGGCGACGCATAGCCCGGTAAAATTGCGAAGAGAATCTCTTCAAATTCTTCATACATATCCTGAATGTCTGCTTCTGTTGGTAATTGTCCGAAAACATGCTTCCACTCATTCGCAATACGAGGCATTTCTGTTAGTGCCCTTACATGATCTATTTTTAATAATCCCATTGGCTTACGTGCTTCTTCTGCTGTAATTTCAACACCACGTTTATGAAAAATCTTCATGAATACTTCTAATGGTGCAAAACATCCATAATCAACTGTCGTACCTGCCCAATCAAAAATTACTGCTTCTATTTTCATTCAATCCATCACCCTTCTTATTTATCTTTTTTGCCATTGTGACGTTCGGTTACGGAGTGCTTTCGTTCCCCATTCATATACAACTCTTACTACAATATTTGTAACAACAATAAGTACACTCATTGCAGCTGCTGGTGCCACATTTCCTGCATCATCCATATTTACAATTGATACGGCAGCTAGTTTAAAATCAGCTGCGTATAGGAATACAACTGCCGAGACAGTTACCATTGAATTTACGAAGTAGTACATGACCATTTCTAAAATGGCTGGTAGACACATCGGTACCGTAACTCGAAAGAATGTTTTATAAAACGGAATCCCCATCGACTGTGAAACAAGTTCAAACTCTCGATCTAATTTCTTTAAAGCTGTCGTTGCCGTAACAAATGTTACCGAATAAAAATGAATGATATTGACTAGTACTAGCACAACGATTGTTCCGTATAGAGAATGAAACGGGTTCGTTACGGAAAGTCCAAAGATTTGTATGGTTGGTTGACTAAAGAAGAAGACATAGCCTAACCCAAGTACTAAACCTGGTATCGCTAAAGGGACGATAGAGAAAAAGTAACCTGCTTTTCGGAAAAATTGTAGCTGATCTATTTTCTCAATCGCATAAGCGAACATAAATGTTAAAACTGCTCCAATAACCGCTGTGATTGCTGAAACAATTACGCTATTTTTAAACGCTTCAAGTCCATCTCCTGTTAAACTGGAAAAATTAAAATGCTCGAATGTAAAGCTCATATTATACGGCCATACTTTCACACTTGCAGCAATACCAACTGCCACAAATAATAAAATGATCATAAGCGTTACTACGCTACAATATACGAATGAAATAACATCTCGTTTCTTATTATTTATTATTCTGTAAGGTACTGATTTGGAAGATAAGAGATTCGCCTGCTTTCTTTGCGTAATGCGATCAACTGCAAATGCAAATATAGCTGGGATTAATAAAATCATTCCGACGGTTGCACCCATCGGCATATTTTGCTGCCCAATTACTTGCTTATATACGTCCGTAGCAAGTACATTATATTGCCCACCAACAATTTTTGGTGCCCCAAAATCAGTGAAACTAAGTGTAAACACAACGAACATCGCACTAATTAATCCGTACTTTACATTAGGTAAAGTAACAGTGAAAAATTGCTTTATTTTACTCGCTCCTAGCATATTAGAAGCTTCATATAAACGATAATCAGAGCCTTGAAAAGCAATTAATAATATAAGAAATGCTTGCGGAAATGTATACATGACTTCAGCCATTACAATTCCTACTGGTCCATATAAAGGAATTTGTATCCCTTCAAACAAACCAAACATCCCTTTCGTTACTAACCCTTGATTACCAAATAAATATGTAAGTGCGATACCATGCATCATCGTCGGTGCGAATAATGGTAACAACGCGACATATTGAAATACACGCTTCCCAAACACATTCGTACGAGCGATCGCATAGGCGTAAGCAAAAGCGAGTGTCGCTGCAATAATTGTTGTCGCACCCGAAATCCATATCGTATTTTGTAATGATTGAACTAGCGTTGGAGTTGTGAAATATTTACTGAAATTCGCAAGACCAATGAAAGCTCCATCTTTATCATAAAAAGCTTGTGTAAACAATTGTAATAGAGGTAATACAAGCATGATCAAAAATGCAAGAAGCATACCAATAATTAATAGTCTTTGTATCCACTCTTCTTTACCGATACGTCTCTTAATCTTTTTTTTCGTACTTTCTACCTTGAAATCTTCTAACATCTCCATCTATACAATGACCTTCTTTCCATATGACAACATATGATTTTCTGAGAAAGAGATTTGAAGCGGCTTTCCTTTTCTAATTGCGGTTGCTTCTACTTCTGATGCCAATATATCCACTACGATTTTCTCGTTATAAAGATGTGTTTTTTCTTCTACGACTCGCACTTCTGTCCGATATACAGATCCACGAAATTCCATACTTTCCACAACCGTTTTAATACCATCCTTTTGTACCACGGTTACATGTTCAGGACGAATTGCATGTTCTTCATTATTTCTCGAAAAGAAATTAATAGAACCAATAAAATCTGCCACAAACGGATTGGCGGGTCTTTGATAAATCTCCTCTGGTGTGCCAATCTGCATAATTTCCGCATGATTCATTACAACAATTTTATCAGCCATCGTTAATGCCTCTTCTTGATCATGCGTGACCATAATAGTTGTTACTCCCACTTTTTCTTGCAAATCACGCATTTCTCTACGTAACTTTTCACGCACTTTTGCATCTAAAGCAGATAACGGCTCATCAAGTAACAAAATATCCGGAGACAGAGCGAGCGCACGTGCAAGTGCTACTCGCTGCTGTTGTCCGCCAGACATTTGAGCAGGATATTTATCTTTTACATTCAGCAAATCTACAAGTTCTAACGCCTCTAGCGCTTTCTCTTTTACTTCTGCTTTTCCATATTTTTTTGTCTTTAAGCCGTATTCAATATTTTCAAGTGCTGTTAAGTTCGGAAATAATGCATACGATTGAAACACCATTCCGAAATTCCTCTTTCCAGGAGGTAATGCTGTAATATCTTTTCCATCCACAGCTATACTACCTGTTGTTGCCTCTTCTAGCCCAGCTAAAATTCGAAGCAATGTTGTTTTCCCACAACCACTTGGGCCTAATAAACATACAAACTCATTTTTTTTCACAGTAAAAGAAATATCTTTTAACGCTGTAAATGCATCAAACTGTTTTTGAATGTGTTGAATTGATAAATATTCGCTCATTTTTTCTCTCTCCCACTCACTTACTTTTTCGGTTCTGCTTTTTGACCAAACTCTTTTTCCCATTTTTCTAAAATTTTGTCCCGATTTTCTGCTGCCCATTTAAAGTCATTCTTTTTGTATAACTTTTCTGTCACATCTTTAGGGAATCCATCTGGAAGCTTATAATCATTTTTAATTGTCGCAAATCCATTTTTCTCGAAGTATAACTTCATTACATCATCAGTAATTGCCCAATCTAAAAATGCTTGCGCTAATTTTTCATTTTTTGCATTATCTTTCTTAATAAGTGCGTTCGCTTCTACTTCCCAACCTAATCCTTCTTTCGGCAATACAACTTCAACTGGTGCACCTTTTTGTTTCTCTTTCAAAGCACTATAAACCATTGAGACGCCAACTGGATATTCACCCGCGCCTGCTAATTTCGCTGGTTTTGAACCTGAATGAGTATAAGTTGCCATATTTTCATGAAGTTTCTTCATGTAATCCCAACCCTTATCTTCACCCATAATTTGTAACCATGCAGAAACTGTTAAAAATCCTGTTCCAGAAGAAGCCGGATGTGGCATAACAAGCGTTCCTTTATATTCTGGTTTCGTTAAGTCTTCGTATGATTCTGGCATCGGTAAATTTTTCTTCTTTAATTCTTCTTTATTTATAGCAATCCCCGTCATAAATGCCGTATTACCTACCCATTTTTCTGGTTGCTTATCATCTTTAAATTGTGGAAGAACACGATCTGCTCCTTTTGGAGAGTATCCTTTTAACATATCTTTTTTATCTAAAGCTAATAGACTTGACGCAGCAGTTCCCCATACAACATCTGCTTGTGTATTTTTTCCTTCAGCTAGCAATTTCGCTGTAATAACTCCAGTTGAATCACGAACAATGTTCAGCTTCACATCTGGATACTTCTTTTTAAAAGAATCAAGATAAATTGGTACAAGTTCTTCTTCAATCGCTGTGTAAACAGTTAATGATCCAGATAATTTATCATCTTTTACTTTTGCCCCAGCACTTTCTTCTTTTTTTGCACCACACCCCATTAATAACGAAAATACCATTCCAGTTGCTACAGCTTTAAAGATTGTTTTTTTCACTGTCTCTCTCTCCTTTTACAAATCTTATGTACAACTCAAATATAAACAACTAGTGTAAAAGCAGTATTAAACCAACATTAATCTTTTGTTTGTTGTTTGTTTTTGTGTAATACGTTGCTACTTCTATGTTTTTTCGCATTTTTCTGCTAATAGTGAACACTAAATTTACAAATAATTAAAAAAACCTTTATAATCCCACAAAAAAATGAGGCGTTTGTAAAAAACGCCTCATTTTTGTTTACCTTTTTTTGAATTACGATTTGCATACTTCGCGCTATTTTCTCCTTCATACTCTAATGCAAATTCTGCATCTGGTAAGCTTTCTTTCGGAGTTTTATTATTGTTGATTGCCGCATTTTGTTTCACTTTTCTTTTTACCAATACATTCACCTGCTCTCAAGAATTCACTTTCTACTCTAGTTTGAAGCAACATAAAATAATTATTACTGGCAAGTGTTAACAAGTACATAAGAGCCGCTAAATGGAAATACTACCTATAAAGAAAACATTATAAAAA
This sequence comes from Bacillus cereus group sp. RP37, assembly GCF_040459695.1. NCBI lineage: Bacteria > Bacillati > Bacillota > Bacilli > Caryophanales > Bacillaceae > Bacillus > Bacillus cereus group sp. RP37. The sequence goes on from NZ_JARVHP010000001.1 coordinate 4,069,637, forward strand.
GGAGCGATTATTTTGAAGAAAAAAGATAAAATTCAGTCACCAATTTTAGATGAAACGCTCCCGCATCAAATGAATTTTCCATCTTTTAAAGGAACAGGAAAGAAGATGCAACAACCTTTCATAAATCAATATGACGTCGTAATCGGCGACAGTAAATATGATTCCGAGAATAGTCCACTTCACAATTGGAGCGATGAAGTAGATCCTGCCATTATGGCTGGAGAAGAATGGATCCATCCTACAAATGATATTGGCTGGATTTCAGAGGAAAATCAAGAGTTGCTAAAAAAAGAAGTAGATAATAAGAATGACTCTTTTATGCATCCGCAATTTGGCATTAACGACTAAAAAACCATTCTACCTAAAATAGGTAGAATGGTTTCATACTATCCAATAATAATTCTCTCTTTCGGGTATTTATAGCGAGGTGGCTGTTCTCTTCCACCACTAGCCAGTATAAATGTTAAAATACCGACACGCCCAATAAACATAAGTACAATAAGTACAAGTTTACCAACAGTTGTTAAATCTGGCGTAATACCTGTTGATAGCCCTGTCGTCCCGAAAGCAGAACACACTTCAACAATTAAACTCATAAGTGGTACATTTTCCGTAATAGATAAAATAAATAGCGCTGTGGCACATAATAAAATCCCCATCGTCATAACGACAGATGCTTTCAGCACGTCCTCTTCATGTAGCTGACGCTTGAAGACTCTAACCGTTCTCCCACCTCTTGCAAAAGTGTATAGCGATAATATACTAACAGCAAATGTTGTTGTACGTATTCCGCCCCCAACCGAACTTGGAGATGCTCCTATAAACATTAATATACTCATAAATAAAAGCGTCGGTTGTGACAATTCACGTATATCCATTGTAGCAAGTCCACCACTTCGCGTCGTCACAGATTGGAATAATGTATAGAAAACTGTTTCATGCCATGACTTTCCTGCTAAAAACTGATTTCGTTCTAGTAAAAAAATCATGATTGTTCCAACGATAACGAGTGCAAAAAATGTTGTTGTCGTCAATTTTGTAAATAACGAAAAACGAAATAGTTGCTGTCTCCTTTTACTAAGGAATTGTTTCACTTCCATTAATACAGGGAAACCGATCGCTCCTAAAATAATAAGTAACATATGAATCATTTGAACAATATAATCTTTCTTATACGGAATTAGCGATTGTCCTGTTAAATCAAATCCGCCGTTCGTGGTTGCACTAACAGCTGCAAAGAAACCGTGAAAATAAGCTTCTTGCCAAGTTGGAAAATAAAGTAGGAATCTTGTACCTAATAGTATTGCTCCAATAAGTTCTATCGAAATAATTACAATTAAAATAGAACGCATCAATTCTACAAGGCCTGATAAATTCCCTTGATTATGATCTGCCATAATGAGTCTTCTTCTCTGCAAACCGATCTTTTTCCCCGTTATAATCCAAACAAATGTACCAAGTGCCATAATTCCTAAGCCGCCTAATTGTAAAATAAGGGCTAAAATAATAATTCCTGCCGTAGTAAATGTATCTGAAATCGTAACAACAGACAGTCCCGTAACACTTACCGCACTAACAGATGTAAAAAGGGCATCGATAAATGTCCACTTCACACCAGACTTCGTAACAAACGGGAAACTAAGCAATATCACCGATACAACTACTGCTAATAAATAAAACAAAACAATGAGTTGTACAGGACGTAATTTTTGTAAAAACTTTTTTATATCTCTCATTCCATCACTTCGCTACCTTTTTTCTATCGATTAAATAAAGAAAAATCTTCACTTTCTTTATTTGTAAATAACTGCTCAAATAATTTGGCAAATACCATTCCATACACAGTTCCATTACCTCCATACGGCAATGCGTAAAATAAATTATGTATCTTTTTGTCTTCTTTTAAAATAGGAAGACCATCATGACTACCACCAAATGCTGCCGCCCAATAGTAATCTGCCTGTATATTTTTATACTGCGGGAACATCTCTTTTACAATGTTAATAAGGATATCACGCTTATGCAATAATTTCGTATCACCGATTGTTTGGATTTGCATCGCTTCATCTAATCCACCTACAATAATACGGTTTTCATACGTTCGAAAATATAAGTAAGGTCGTGCTGTTTCCCAAATTAAGGATTGTTCATGCCAACCTTCAAATGAATCTATCTTATTTGTCACAATCGCATAAGATGTTTCTACTATTGTATTTTTTTCTTTCTTCCCGAAAAGCGTTTCATAGCCTGTCGCCATAATAATATTCTTTGCTACAATTTGATTTCCTGTTTTTGTGTAACAAATTAAATCATTTTGGCGTTTTTTTATATGTATGGCCTCTGTATGTTCATGCACAGTAGCTCCCATTTGATTTGCTTTATGCAAAAGGCTATGCGCTAATAAATACGGATTCACCTCGGCATCACCATGCGTATATAACGCTGCTTGTTTTGTAAATGAATACTTCTTTTTAATATCTAAATCGGTAAAATATTCAACCGGGAATCCATGATGACGTAACGTATTATATTCTTCTTGTAAAAATGAAACGTCCTCATTTCTACTTGCATAATATAAACTACTTCGCGGAATAAAATGGGGATCAATATCAAGAGTCGGTACAACCTTCTCCATTGTTCTGAGCGCTTCGTAACAAAGGCTATATGCTCGTACCCCTTTTTCTTTACCAAATGTATGAATAAGAGAGGTTAACGATTTATCATGAAGAAATTGTAATAAGCCTGTATTGGCAGCTGTACTACCACATGCGATTGCGCTTTTTTCAATCAGTGTAACACTCATTCCAATTTTCGCTAACGAATACGCTATATGAGCACCTGCTTCTCCACTTCCAACTACGAGCACATCACATATCATATCATTTTCTAATGGTGGATAACAAGGTACAGAAACTCCTGTATTCCAAAACAATTTACCAGTCATAAGTTTCATAATTATACTCCTAAAATGTAGATTTCTCCTTTCTATGTTTTGTTATTTTCCATAAAAAAATCCAACTAACACAACGCTAGTTGGATTTTTTATTTTTACTTCGAACGCTCTTCAAGCCAATTTCCAATCGTCGGATACGTTTGTTTTACAGCTGTTCCGCCGTAAACGATAGACATATGCCCTGTCGGTAAACATACATATTGTTTATCTGTGCTAGAAATATGATCTAGCAATGCTTCTACTTGGCATGGCAGGGCGATATGATCACGTTTCCCGGAAATATTTAAGACATTCGCCTTAATATTTGTAAGGTCTACCTTTTGTCCGCGAATAACGAGTTCACCCTTAACCAATTTATTATTTTGATAAAAATCGCGAATCCACTGTCTATATGATTCACCTGGGAACGGAATACCGTCGCCAACCCACTTTTGAACCAATCTCCAGCTTTCAACAAAGCGCTCATTCTCTGAACGATCCACTAAAGCCACATATGGACCAACAAAGTTCGTAATCGGTTTTAGCATTTTGTTCCCGAAATCAATCATTTCTGGCGGAATATTTCCAAATGTATCAACCGCTTTATCTAAATTGAAGTATTTCTCATCTAATAAAGGACCATATAATCCTGTTTCAGAGAAATCAAAAGGACTTGTCATAAAGATTAAGTTACGAATTGGCATGTGCGGATGAAGTGCCGCATAAATAGAAGTTAGCGTTCCGCCCATGCAATAACCAAGTAAAGAAATCTCGTCCGATTTTGCAGTTCGCATTACTTTTTTCACTGCTTTTGCAATATAATCAAACACGAAATCATCAAATTTCAAATGACTATCTTCTAAACCAAATGTGCCCCAATCAAGCATATACACGTCAAAACCACGGTCCACTAGATATTCCACTAAACTATTTCCAGGAGTTAAGTCCATAATATATGGTTTATTAATAAGAGCATATATTAATAGAATTGGAACTCTTTGTGTTTTTTCTTGTTTTGGAATGTAGCGATAAAGCTTCGTCTTATTCTTCGTCCAAATAACCTCTTTCGGTGTTAACCCTACTTGCGGCTCTGGTTCACGTAATAAAATTTCACTCGCCCTTTTCACACGGCGATATGCTTTTCGGTACTCTTCTGGGTATAACTCTAATTGCTTTTCCCATTCTGTTACGAATGTAGTCATTTTTCTATCTCCTTTTTGGTCGATTTCCTTTTAAAAAAAGAAGTGCATTCCTGCTATGGATATGCACTTTTTTCTTACTTCATTACATGTATAATCCACCGTTAATGTTTAATTGCTGACCTGTAATATATGCACCGTCACGGCATAGGTATACTACACCTTTTGCAATTTCATCAGCTTGACCAAAACGTTTTTTCGGGATTTTCGCAACGATTTTTTGACGTACTTCTTCTGGTACTTCAGCTACCATTTCAGTATCAATAAATCCTGGGCAAATTGCGTTTACAGTTACATTTGTTTTTGCAAGCTCTAACGCTAATGATTTTGTAAATCCTAACATGCCTGCTTTTGCTGCTGAGTAGTTTGTTTGTCCAAATCCACCAGCTTGACCAATAATAGAAGAAATACTGATGATTCTTCCTTCTTCTGCTTCCGTTATGTATGGAAGTACAGCGCTTGTCGTATTAAATACGCTGCTTAAATTCACGTCAATTACGCGTTCCCAATCTTCACGATTTAACTTTTTAAATGTACGGTCTCTTGTAATACCAGCGTTATTAACAAGAATATCAACTTGACCAAAATGATTCACAGCTTCTTCTACAAGTCGGTTTGCGTCTTCTACTTTAGAAACATCCGCTTGAACTGCATAAACGTCATGACCTTCTTTTCCTAGTTCATTTACTAAGTTTTCGGCTGCTTCTTTACTGCTGTTATAGTTAATAACTACTTTTGCTCCCTCTTGTGCTAACGCTACTGTAATCGCTTTTCCAATTCCTTTTGCCCCACCTGTTACGATTGCTACTTTGCCATTTAATTGAACCATTTCTTTTCCCCCTTAAATGAATTTGTGAACGATTGTTATGAATCATTTTGGTACTCATAGTAATAGAGTCCATATATTAATTATGTTTCGTTGTTTATACATGAAAAAGAGATTCTCCCCTTCTCTTTTACACGTTATAAACAAACGCTATTATCATTTTTTATTTTCCGGCTTATTCGCAGGTTTTGTTTCTTCTTTTACAGGTTCTTGTAGTTTTGCTAGTACTGCATTTTGCTTTTCTAGCAATTCTAAGATTTGATCAACTTTCGTTTCTAACGTGCGAATATCTTGTTTTACTTTCGTAACATCACGCTTTAATGTAGGAGCTTGTCCTAAAGAATCTACTTTCTCCTCTAGAAATTCCTCGATGTTATCTACTTTATTTTCCAAGTTAATAACAAGCGTAGCCACTCTTGCAATATCCTCTTTCGTAGGCACATTCACCTGCTCTAGATAATTTTTTGTTGTATCATTTAATGCTTTTTGATAAAACAAATTTAAATCTAGAACGCTGCCCATCCAAGCAGAATATTCTTCTGTTTTAATTGTTTCATTGAGCGCTTTTCCCCAAAATGTTTCGGTTTGTTCATAAGCATTTTTCCATGCTTGTAGTGGATCGAATTTTTGATCAATCACTTTACCTACACTCCCTTTTTCGTTTTTGAAACAATTCAACCTATTCACTATTTTCTAATATTCTGAATAAAACTTCAAGTCTATATTTTATTTTTCTTTATTTTCCAACAAATGTATTGACATTAAAAACAGATAGGTGTAAATTGCACTTATAAGCAAAAAATTCCATCTAACTGATTCATGAGGTGATGCACAATCATGCTACAAAATGAACCAGAACAACGCGAAAGTTTGGAGAATAACCAAGCGAAACAACCAAACTCCATGCCAAAAAACTTCTTAGTTCCCTTCTTACTTCTCTGTCTAAAAGACTGGAGTCTTCATGGTTACAAACTTATTCAAATGCTAATGGACATCGGCTTTTCTTCTGTTGACCAAGGTAATGTGTATAGAACATTGCGCAAATTAGAAAAAGAAAACCTTATTTCTTCTACTTGGGATACAAGCGACGGAGGGCCAGCAAAAAGAATTTATTCTTTAACTGAATATGGAGAGCAATATTTAACAACATGTGCGACTTCTTTTGAACATTATCAAAATATGTTGCGGACGTTTTTTACGTTATACACCAATGCATTCTTTCCATTTTCTACTTCTCCAGAAAAGGATGAAAAGGATTCTTCATCTTCACCTGGTGGTACAGCAGATTAATCTGCGTTCATAATATGCAAAAAAACATTTGGAGGTCAAACAATGGAAACTAAGCCATACGAATTAGTCGATGCATTTTGGAAAAACTGGTCTCAATCTCTTTCCCTCTTCTCTTCAGCTGGGAAACAATTAGAGCAACTTACTTTAGAAACTTTAAAACAACAACAAGACGCTCTGCATAAATTAACATCAGGAGTAGATGAACTAGAAAAAGAACTACAACAATTCACTGCTCAGTTCAATAACCAATATACAGATTATGTGAAGCAATTAACTGGAAACTCCTTAAATGATCAAATTAACGAGTGGCAAGGGAAATGGAATGAACTTTCTACTCAAATGCACCAACTTACTGTTTCTCCTACGAAAACATCTTTGTCTATTCTTACTCAAACTAGTGGTCAATTTGAAGAAACAACAAAACAATTTATTGAACAGCAACAATTACAACGTGAAGAGGTTCAAAAACAATTTGAAGTTTTTTTGGGAGAGTTCAAGTCCAAACAACTAGAACTCGCAAAGCAGTTCGAGGAAAACTCAAAAAATTTATTTACTTCCATCAAGTAAGAAAAATGTGGGAGCTAACTGCAGCACAAACAAAACTCTTTCTTCCTCCTACTACATCAAGATGGCTGGCATTTTTCGATATGGAAAAGAAGGAGGCCCAAATGAATCCATTTCAAGAAGCACAAACTGTTCCGGAGCTTCGTTATGATGAGATTCAAGTCGGTGATCAAGCATCCCTTACAAAAACGATTACGGATGAGGACGTTATCAATTTTGCAAAATTGACTGGAGATGTGAATCCTATTCATATTTTAGACTCTTTTGCAAAAACGACAATGTTTAAAGAACGTATTGCTCATGGTATGCTCGTTTCAAGTTTTATTTCTACTATCCTTGGAACGAAGCTCCCAGGAAAAAATACGATTTATTTATCTCAAAACGTTTCATTCCGTGCTCCTGTCAAGATTGGCGATACACTTCGCGTTGTGGCAGAAGTCATAAAAAAACGTGACGATAAAAAAATCATTACGTTGCAAACAAACATATATAATCAATCAGGTGATATTGTCGTTGAAGGTACAGCGACAATACTGAAAAAAGAGTAGCAAATTTGCTACTCTTTTTTCTATCCAATAACTTCTAATCACACCGATTACTTCCGCGTATGAGTACGCCGTTTCCACATAAAATAACGTTACCAGTTTAGATAGGTACTTAGCTGAACTGGACTACTCATAAGGATGTGTATCAACATGGTAAAAACAAACAAATTACTAGTTCCAGGTGCAGAACAAGCACTTGAACAATTTAAATATGAAATTGCACAAGAATTCGGCGTAAGCTTAGGTTCTAATACAGCATCTCGTTCTAACGGTTCAGTTGGCGGCGAAGTAACGAAACGCCTTGTTGCTTTAGCTCAACAACAATTACGTGGATAAACCTATAACATATGGCTTAGAGGCAGATATTCTCTGCCTCTTTCTATTTTTAACATACATAATCGTGCTTTTTCACATACTAGTAAGAGCAAACTGAAAGGAACGATATGTAACATGAAACGGATTAACATTCGTATGAGTCCTCCCCGTGTTCTTACTTTGTCTTTTATTATGTTATCAGTTATCGGCACATGCTTATTAAAGCTACCAATTGCTACAACAACGTCTATTTCATGGCTCGATGCTTTATTTACAACCGTTTCTGCTTGTACGGTTACAGGGCTTGGTGTTGTGGACACTGGGAAAGTATTTACCTTATTTGGCCAATGTGTCATTTTAGCGCTTATACAAGTTGGCGGACTTGGCATTATGAGCTTTGCCGTTTTAATTGCAATTATGCTCGGCAGAAAAATTGGCCTTCAAAACCGAATTTTACTGCAACAAGCGTTAAATCAAACGAATATTGGTGGCGTCATTCGTCTTGCCAAAGCATTATTTTTATTCTCTTTTACAGTCGAATGTATCGCTACTTTGATTCTTTCTTTTGAATGGGTACCGAAATACGGTATTGCTAAAGGGGTCTATTATAGCTTTTTTCATTCGATCTCTGCATTTAACAATGCTGGTTTTTCTGTATGGAGCGATAATTTAATGTCCCATTCTCATAGCATTCTTGTCAATCTCGTTATTTCCTCCCTCATTATTTTAGGTGGGATTGGTTTTACAGTAATCGTAGATATAAAAAGAAAGAAAAATTTTAAAAACCTTACATTACACTCAAAACTTATGCTCTCTTCTACTCTAATCGTCAATATTATTGCGACTGTTTTTATTTTTATATTCGAGTTCCACAATTCCCTTTCTATGAGAGGATTTACCCCATTTGAAGAAGGAATGGCCGCTTATTTCCAGGCGATTTCAACGCGTACTGCCGGGTTTAATACAGTTGATATTTCTGCATTATCAAAGCCTTCCCTTTTATTAATGATGCTCCTAATGTTTATTGGGGCTGGCAGTGCTTCAACTGGTGGTGGAATTAAGTTAACAACATTTTTAATCATGTTTTTTGGGGTATTTAAATTTTTACAAGAACGAGATGATATTGTCGTGTTTAAAAAATCTATTAAAGATACTCTCATCGTCAAATCATTGACCATCACGATTATTTCCATTTCATTTATCTTTTTTGCTATTTTAATTTTAAGTATTACTGAGCGAGTTCCTCTATTGATGAGTGCTTTCGAAGTATTTTCAGCATTTGGGACTGTCGGTCTCAGTATGAATTTCACACCACACTTAACTATGATTGGAAAAGCTATTATCATCTTTATGATGTTTTTTGGGAAGATGGGACCTTTAACATTGGCTTTTTCTTTTGCACGTAAAAAGAAACAAAAAATAAAATATCCGAATGAAGATATTTTAACAGGTTGACAACCGTATAAATTATCCATATAATGAGAGTACAATAGCATATCTCCAAAGGGGAGTAGCGTCCAAGAATCTTTCTTGGAAACAAAGTCGTCATTACGTAGAACTTAGTTCTTCCGGCTTTGTTGGCATTTTCATTACATATGTCTAGCAAGACCTTTGCCTATTAACGGCAGAGGTCTTTTTTGCATTCATTACCAAATTCTTCCAAAGTTAATAGGCAGGAGTATGGGGAAACTAAATAGTGGGGAAATTCTTCACTTATTTAGTACTTATAGAAATGAGAGGAGAATGTACATGGATGTATCATTATTATTGGAGTATGGTTGGGTATTACTCATCCTAATTGCACTTGAGGGGATTTTAGCGGCTGATAACGCGCTTGTTCTTGCAATTATGGTAAAACATTTACCAGAAGAAAAACGAAAGAAAGCACTATTTTATGGATTAGCGGGGGCATTTGTTTTCCGATTCGGATCGTTATTTATGATCTCGTTCTTAGTCGATGTATGGCAAGTGCAAGCAATTGGTGCCATTTACCTTATGTTTATCGCTGGTAATCACTTATTTAAAACGTATGTTAAAAAGAATACAGATGAAGAAACAGAAGAAAAAGAAGCAAAGAAAAAACAAGAGAATTTTTGGTGGACTGTATTTAAAGTTGAGGTTGCTGATATCGCCTTCGCAGTTGATTCAATTTTAGCTGCTGTTGCATTAGCAATGACTTTACCAAAAACAGGATTAGGTACAATTGGTAGTCTTGATACTGGGCAATTCGTTGTTATCTTTGTAGGTGGACTTATCGGATTAATCATTATGCGATTTGCAGCAACTGCTTTCGTACAAATCTTAAAACGTAAACCAGGACTTGAAACTGCAGCATTCTTAATTGTAGGTTGGGTTGGTGTGAAGCTAGCAGTTTATACATTAGCACACCCTGCATTAAATGTAATTCCACATTCATTCCCAGAATCCACTCCGTGGAAGCTTACATTCTGGATTGTATTAGTCGGAATCGCAGTTGGTGGTTGGTTCTTCTCGAAAGAAGTAGAAGTAAAAGTAGAAAAGAATTTAGACGAAAAAGCGCTGTAATTACAGCGCTTTTTCTTTTTTCCTTGTCCCCTCTCTATGTCCAGAAAAAATTCCATTATACTATTTTTTGTAAGCGTTTTCCTTATATATGTATGTCCTTTTTGTGAAACATTGCACAAACTCATTGAAACTATGACCGAATCCATGTACTTTATTCATATAAGGAGTATTTATAGATGATGTACTAAAGGAGCGTATTACTCATGCTAGAACAAGGATTAGATTATGTTGTCAAACTGGCTAAGAGCAAAAAACAAATGCTAGATACAAACCCGCTGCAATATTTCATTCGTGCCGCACTTGCGGGTATTTATATCGGCTTTATTATTGTACTATGTTTTAAATTAGGTAACTTTTTTCACATTGCAGATTCACCAGCAACTTATTTAGCTGCTTCTATGTTTTTCGGAATTGCCCTCGTACTTATTATATATGGCGGTGCTGAATTGTTTACTGGAAATACAATGTATTTCACAGTGGCAACTTTACGAAAAGAAACAACGATTTCTGATACACTTCGTAACTGGGTTGCTTGTTATGCAGGTAACTTAGCTGGCGCTTTATTCTTTGCCTTACTATTTTACGCAACTGGCATTTTCGGAGCAATTGATCACGGTCATTTCATGAATAAAGTAGTGGAAGGAAAAATGAATACACCTACAATACAATTATTCTTTAAAGCAATTTTATGTAACTGGCTTGTATGTCTTGCTTGTTTCTTACCTTCTCAAGTTAAAGGTGATACAGCAAAAATTATGATGATGATGCTACTCGTTTTCACATTCTTCTTATCTGGTTACGAGCATAGCATCGCAAACTTATCACTATTTGCTTTATCTTTAGTTTCACCGCATCCGGAGACAATTTCTTTTGCAGGTGCTATTCATAATTTAATTCCAGTTACAATTGGTAACATTATTGGCGGGTCTGTATTTGTCGGTATGGTATACCACTACTTAACAAAGAAAACACCTGAAGTTCAACAGGAAGAAACTGAAATCGCAGCAGCTCAACAAGAAGAGATTATTCCTTTACAAGCACATATGAAACATTAAAAACTCCAAAGTTTTACTTTGGAGTTTTTAGCTCCCCACATATTTAACAACAAGATTAGGATTAATCTCTCCTTCTTCCTTTCCCTTATTAATTCTCTGTTTCACCTTGTACATACCGATGACATCATTCGTATGAAGGTGAATTTCATTTACGTATAACCCCTCTTTACAAAAAACCTCTACAAAATCTAATCCACTTTTTTCTCCCCACCCCATATTGAAATCAAGGGAAAGAATATTCACATCATAATCCCGAACCATTTGCAAGGCACATTCTACTGTAGTTGCGGGCACATACCCGTACGGACAACTTCTTTGATCATCCATATATACGTTCACTCTCTATCCCCTCTCTATTTTGTATACGTGACCAACATGTAACATATTGCCCCAAGGCTAATAAAAGGGCCAAACGGAATTGGGGTCCTCATTTTCATACGTTTTAATACTATACCAGCCCCAAAGAAACAGAGACTAAAACAAGATGCTAAAAATAAAATCATAAAAATCCCTTTCAGTCCCACTATAAATCCAAGTAACGAAAGTAATTTTACATCTCCTCCACCAAGCCCTTCTGGATATATTTTTTGCATGCAATATAACAAAATGAATATAACCCCACTACCAACTATACTATCTGTCCAAGTGACTAACGGTACAAAAACACATTCTAAAATGAGTAAACAGGCGAACCAAGCTAAAATACGATTAGGGATTAACATATATATGTAATCTGTAATTGAAATAATAAGAAGTAACGAAAAAAGCGATAAAATGATGATAAGCTCTCGTTCCACCCCAATCATATATACAGTAAGAAGAAATATCATTCCGGTTACAAGTTCAAATACTACGTACAAAATTGAAATTTCCCTCTTACAATTCGTACAACGTCCTCTTTGTATACAAAATGAAATGATTGGAATCAATTCTTTTGGCTTCAGCACATACTTACAATAATAACAATGTGAACGCGGGGTAATGATAGACTCACCTAGTGGAACTCTCATCGCAATTAACATAAAAAAAGAACCAAACACCATCCCCACTAACAATGCATATAAATAAGTGAACATCCCTTCCTCTCCTTTCCAGAAGAACATAGCAAAAAAAGGAGAGAACTTCTACTTTATATTATCTCTATTCTATTAAAAAAGCAGGCCATTTTCTGGCCTGCTTTCCCCTCTTTTATACGATGAAATATACTGCTTTTAATGGTCCATGTACTCCGACAACAAGATTCATTTCAATATCTGCCGAGTTACTAGGTCCTGTAATAAAGTTAATACAAGATGCCACTGTCTCGCCATTTTCTACACGTGTGTTCATATCCTGAACTGCTTGTGTAATACGAGGCACAAGTGTTTCACGTGGAATAATAGCAAAGTATACAGTCGGTAAAAAGTGTAAAGAACGACCTTGGCCTTTATGACTTTGTACAACAATCGTACCAGATTCAGCTAAAGTATAATCACTAAATGCGATTCCAATATTCGCCCTTTCCGCTATACGCATATTCTCTTCTTTTCTCTCTGGATCCCATACATTTACTTCAACATCTCGCTTTGGAAGTTCTTCTTTAAATAAAGAAGTCAATCCATAAGAATCAAAACGGTCATCTGCTGATAATAAAATAGGTCCCCCGCCGTTTTCCATGATTACTTTTTGAATATCTTCACGCAAACGGTCATTTGTCGTTTCCACTACAGTTGTATGAATGTTTGTACATTGATTTTTAAATACTTCTAACAATTCTTCTTGTGAATAATCTTTTAGCGTTTCTACATTCACATTACTTTTCCATGCTGGACGCTTTACGCCTTCCGTTTTCCGCTCACGTCCAAGTTCTTTTGCAATATTATCTAGAAAGGACTCACGGTTTTGAATTAATCCTGTCATTATTTGTCCCCGCCTTTCTTATGGTCTTTATACCAATCACGGAATCGTTCTTTACTTGGAGCCGGGAATTCACGAATATCTGTCCAGTTTTTAAGTGGCCCAACACCTTTTGATACACGGTTACCAGATGTAAATGGACTCATTGCTGCTGGCGCCATTTTTGATCCCATTTTATATAAAGCTGCTGAAGATGCGCCCATACTAAACATTTTCATTGCTAATTTTTCCGCAAGTGGAGCACGCCCTTCTTGCTCAACGATAACTTGACGATGTTTTAATAATAAATCATGCAATGGTATTTTTACTGGACAAGCTTCTGTACACGCTCCGCATAAACTAGAGGCATAAGGAAGCTCTTTGTAATCATCATACCCACCTAAAAGTGGTGTTAATACCGCACCAATTGGTCCTGAGTATATAGAACCATACGAATGTCCACCAACGTGACGATATACAGGACATACGTTAACACAAGCAGCACAACGAATACATTGCAATACTGAGCGGAATTCAGATCCAAGAATTTGAGAACGACCATTATCGACAACAACTAAGTGGAATTCTTCTGGTCCATCTACTTCCTCTTCTTGAATTGGTCCTGCTACAGTTACATAACTTGTTAACTTTTGACCTACTGCACTACGACATAGTAAACCAACTAAAACATCTAATTCTTCCATTGTCGGAACCATACGTTCCATACCCATTACTGCAATTTGTGTTTTTGGAATCGACATGACAAGATCTGCATTACCTTCATTCGTTACTAAACAAAGAGAACCAGTATTTGCAACAGCGAAGTTACAACCTGTCACACCAATTTCTGCATCCATAAATTTCTCACGAAGTTGTTTACGAACAAACTTTGTCATTTCGTATGGATCATCAGAATTTTCATAGCCAAGCTTTTCTTTAAATACATCACGAATTTGCGTTCTATTTTTATGAAGTGCAGGCGCAATAATATGTGAAGGTGGATCGTTATCTACTTGCAGAATATACTCTCCTAAGTCACTTTCTAACACTTCACAACCAATCTCTTCAAGCGCATGGTTCATACTAATTTCTTCTGTTACCATCGACTTTGATTTTACTACTTTTTTTGCCTGCTTCTTTTTTGCAACGTCTTGAATGTACTTTGCTGCTTCCTCTTTCGTTTTCGCAAAGTACACATGTCCGCCTCTTTTTGATACATTTTCACTTAACTGCATTAAGTAATAATCAAGATTTTCTAACGTATGTTGGCGAATTTGTTCACCTAGTTCACGCCACTCTTCCCAGTTTCCTAATTCGTCCGCTGCTTTTAAGCGATTCGTATATAAGCGCGTTTGCGCAGAAGATACTGCTCCACGCATAAACGAATCTTGAATTCCATCGCCAACACGATCATTAAATTTTTTCTCACTGATTTTCATAGACATAGCTTATGTTCCCCCTTCATGAGCGACTATTCAGTACCTCAGCAATATGCATTACTTTTATTTCTTTCCCTAAACGTTCAATACGTCCGCCAATGTTTAACAAACACCCACAATCTGCACCGATTAAATAATCTGCACCTGTTTCCATTGCACTATCTACCTTTTCATCTACCATTTGCTCAGAAATTGGAGTCATCTTCACTGAAAACGTTCCCCCAAACCCACAACAATTTTGTGCGTTTGGCAGTTCTCTCACAGTTAATCCTTTTACGTTAGATAATAAAATTCCTGGTGCCTCTTTTACTCCAAGCAGACGTGTCATATGGCAAGATTTATGAATAGTAGCTATCCCTGGTAAACTTGCACCAACATCTGTAACTTTTAAAACATCTACAATAAATTGTGTCAATTCATATGTTTTATCAGCAACCTTTTGTGCACGTTTAGCCCACTTCGGATCATCTTTAAAAACATGCGGATACTCATGAAACATTGTCGCACAAGAACCAGATGGTGTAACAATATATTCTGCATCTTCGAAAGTTTCAATCATATGTTTCATCGCTTCTTTTGCTGCTTCTACGTGGCCGCTATTATAAGCAGGCTGCCCACAACAAACTTGTGCTTCTGGAAATTCAATTTCACAACCTAAACGCTCCAACACTTCAACTGTTGCTTTGCCGACGTTTGTTTCAAACATATCGACTAAACAAGTAACAAATAAAGTAACTTTCATAATTATTACTCCCCCTTTTTACAACTCTACCAACAAACATATGGTCATCAGATGACTAAGGAGAGAAGAAGTAGGCTCAACCATGGCCTATCCTCTCCCTCTTCTAAAGAAAACGCTTACTTAATCTTTCTCTATTTTATCAAAAAATTAGATTTTTAAAAGATTAAATTACGAATTTATATCGTTTTTACCTGTGACAATATGTTCTACATTTGTTAAATGATCTAGCATTGCTTGCTGCGCTAATTCTACATCTTGCTTTAACACCGCATCATATATAACTTGATGCTCTTCTATAAGTCGTTCTGATGTTGTTTGTTCACCATATAAAATAATGCGTCTTGATTCACCAATCGTTTCAGCAATCATCTCTGAAACGTGATTCATGAGTTCAAGCAAAATGTTGTTATGCGAAGACTCCGCAATTCCCATATGGAACTGAAAATCTGCTTTTTCGCCAGCCTTTTCATCTCCAATGCTCTTTGCCATTTCATCTAACCAATGCTTCATATTTTGCAAATTATCTTCCGTACGCTTTGCCGCAGCTGCTCGAACTGCCCCCACTTCAAGCACCTTTCGTACTTCTAATAAGTTTAAAATATCTTCTTTCTTCATTAATAATTTATTGTTTAATGATTTTGTTAATGAAGAAGAATCGAAATTCTTCACATATGTACCTTCTCCTTGTTTCATCTCAATTAAGCCCATTGCTCTTAGCGCACTTAACGCTTCACGAACAGCAGATCTACCAACTTGAAACTGCTCAGCTAATTGATGTACAGGAAGTAGTTTGTCACCAGGTTTTAACGTACCATTTTTAATCATTGTTAAAATAGCTTCAGATACTTCTTCGTAAATCTTTTTCGGTTTAATAGATTTGTACTCCAGTTAAATCACCTCAGTATCTTCCAAACAACAATTGAAACGATTTATAAAAACTTTGCATCATAACTATTTTAGAACGAATTGGTAAGAAGTACAAATGTTTTGTTCATAAAATCGTCAAATTTTTAATATTTATTTGATATTAATTTATATGTATTCCTATATTAATTTGCATTCATGAAGAAAAGCATGTCCTTCACGTTAGAACATGCTTTCTTCACCTTGCATTTTCAATTTAATACTAACCGTCGTTCCATTCCCTTTTTCACTTTCAATTAGCCATTGTCCATCATGTATATGAACAATTTGTCTTACAATGGCAAGCCCTAAACCTGTTCCACCATGTTGACGACTTCTCGCTTTATCAACTCTGTAAAAACGTTCACCAAGATTTTCTAAATGCTCTGTATCAATACCGATTCCTGTATCTTTTATTTTTAATTCACAGTAATCATCAATTTGTTCTAAGGTTATATTGATATCCCCGTTTTGATTTGTATACCGTATCGCATTATCTAACACGTTATGAAGCACTTGTTGCATACGATCCTCATCAATTATTACAATGATTTCTGGATTTAAATTTGTTGAAATACGAATTTTCTTTTCTATAAACTTAATCTCATACGTATCTAACACATCTTCAATTAGTTGTGAAAAAACGATAGGTTGTTTCTGTAACGGAAAATGTTCACCTTCTAATTGTGCTAAATCTAATAAATCATGAACGAGACGCTGCATACGATCTGCTTCTTTATGAATAAGCTGTATTACTTTTTCCTGCTGCGGTCCCTTTGCTACACCATCTAAAATAGCCTCGCTATATCCTTTTATATAACTAAGTGGTGTTCTTAGTTCATGCGAAACGTTAGCTAAGAATTCCTTACGCTTTACGTCTTCTGTCTCTAAAGAATTTGCCATTTTATTAAACGCTTTTCCTAATCGTCCAATTTCATCTTCAGAAGAAATTGTAATCCGTTCTGAGAAATCTCCCGTAGCCAAATGATTGGCTACTCGTTCCATTTGCGAAAGCGGCTTCGTAATAGCAATAATAATTTTTCTACCAATCCATATCGTAATTAAAATCATGGCAAGTGCTAACGGTGCTAAAATAAGGCCCATATCATATATTAAGTCTTTTATACTTTTTAAAGGAATATAAGAATATACAATGCCCACTAATTTTTTATTTTCTAAAACAGGGATGACAACCCCCATAATATTACGGTCAAAATGTTCCTCATATCCTATCTTTGTCACAGTTTTTCCGTCTAATAGTGCTTGCCTGTCACCTTCACTTATAAGAGAATGATGATGCACATCAAAAGGTAAACATGCGCTTAAATCACGCGGATTAGATACGAAAAGAACGTCCGAACTAGATATTTGATCAAATGCTCTTACTTTCTCTTCAAAAGTTGCTATTCCTTCACGCTTATCATATTGCGCAGCAAGACGCTTCCCTTCCATTACTAATGAATCTTTTAAATTATCAACGTATAGTTTTTCATACGAGTATAAGGATACAAAATAAAGAAAGGAAACTGTTACACATACTGCACATACTACTGTAAGCCAAAGCTTCTGTACCATCGTAAACATACGTTACACCTCAAATTTATAGCCTACACCCCAAACAGTTTGAATGTAGTTTCCACTTTCTCCAAGCTTCAAACGCATCGTTTTCACGTGCGTATCTACTGTTCTCGTACTTCCGGCATAATCATATCCCCATACCTTCTCCAGCAATTGTTCCCGGCTAAACACTTGTCCTGTATGTTGACAAAGAAAATAGAGTAAATCAAACTCTTTTACTGTAAGAGAAATCGGCTCACCATCAGCCTCAATCTTCCTACTTTTTTCATTAATAAGGATCGGTCCAAACTGAATCTCCTCTTGTTGCTCTTGCTTTGTATAGCGTCTTAACACAGCTTCCATACGAGCAATTAATTCTCCAGGACTAAATGGCTTTACAATATAATCATCTGCTCCCATACGTAAGCCGTTCACCCTATTCCACTCTTCACCTTTTGCTGTTAAAAATATAATTGGTACATCTGACGTTTTTCTAATTTCTTTACAAACTGAAAGTCCATCCATCTCTGGCATCATAATATCTAATACAACGAAATCATAATGATCCGTCTCTAATTTTTTTAGAGCCTCTTTTCCATTTTCAGCTTCTCCCCACTCGTATCCGAAATTGTCTAAGTACATTCCAACAAGCTGCCTCATATCACTTTCATCATCTACAACTAGCACCCTATATTTACTCATTGTCCTTCCCTTCCCTCTCTATGAGTTGAAACGGTCCTTTTCCGACTTTAATTGTTTGTTTTATTTTCATACTCTTCATATCCATAACGCATACTTCATCGCTATCATAACTAGCCACATATCCTTCTGCTCCGCTCTTCAAAAATGCAAATGGGTTCGATCCTACTTCTACAGAAGCTACCTCTTTATACGTGCTAACATCGAACTTTCTAAGTGTATTCGAACCATGACTCAATGCATATACATACTTATTATCCTTCGTTATATTCACAGGCATAAACGGAGCGTGTAAAGAACGGACCATCTCTCCGCTCTGCAATGCATACACTAATACTTTCTCATTGACTTGATTTCCATCACCATGTCCGCCAATCCATATTTCTTTCCCATCCGGACTAATTGTCGCTCCTGTTGATGCCGGGGGAATCATAAAGGATTGTATCACTTCTTTTTTCTTTGTATCAATTGTCGTTAACTTCGTATCATAAAAGTTTAATACGGATAACTGATTATGATGCTCTACCATTGTTATTGGCCCTTTTCCGGTTGACACACTCCCGATTTCTTTCCCTTTTATCGTAAAGAATCTTACTTTTTGAGCCTTTTGATCAGCAGCAAATAATTGTTTTTTATCTTCTGATACGACTACATTCACAATTCCTTTATCAGTCTTATATTTATCCACCTGTCTTCCTTCTGTTAGTGAGTATACATACATATATTCTAACTGCTTACCATATACAAGTATGTCCTCACCATTTGGAAGTAGTGCAATTCCTGCCATTGGTTCATTAAGCTCCCATGTCGTAATTAACTTTTTAGTTTGTTTATCAACAAAACTAATACTACCCTCTTTTATATTCGTTGTTATAATAATACTTTTATCTTTAGCAATCGGTGTATATGAACTTCCTTGACACCCTACTAATAGAAATAAAAAACAGAGAAGAAAAACATACTTTCTCAAAAGATTCCCTCCATCTTCAGATGATTTCGCTATAATTGTAAAATAACAAATAAATGTGTGGAAAGTGTGAAATTTTTCTTTCTTACTTCATTTACATATATAATGTACAACAAATAGAATTTGAGGTGTGCAAATTATGCTTTTTCCTGATTTAGCGAATAAAATTGTACGAGAAGTACGCAGACTAATTACAGAAAATATTATTATCATTAATACACAAGGCGTTATTATCGCAAGTACAGATGCGGAAAGAATCGGTCAATTTCATGAAGGTGCACTCCGCTGCGCGAAAGAAAAGAAGACGGTCATTATTACAAAAGATGATGAGCAACAACTACATGGCGTAAAAGCCGGCATGAACCTTCCTTTACTATTCCATGACGAAGTAATTGGTGTTATTGGAATTACAGGCGAACCTGAAAACATTTCACAATACGGTGAGATATTACGTAAGATGACCGAATTATTAATTCATGAAAACTATTTTTTAGAACAACTAGAACTTGAGCATCGTTCTTATGAAGCATTTGTCTTTGATTGGCTTCAAAATACAGACTGGTCTCCAAGTTTTCTCGATCGCGCAAAAACACTTGGTATTGATTTATATAAGAAGAAACAACTTATTTTGTTCTCTATCGATCAAAATGACACGATGCTTCAGCGCAAAATTTGGCAACACATACGCAATCTATTAACAAAAGAGCATCTATTTGTTCGCTGGGGAAATGATCGATTTATTTTATTTACAGCCACAAACTCCAAAGAGCAAACGTATCAATTTTTTAAACGATTAAAACAAGACTGTGAAACTTTATTTTCTATTCCTTTATATATTGGGATTGGACAATCCGTTACACCAAGCAATATGAGCTTATCGTACGAACAAGCATTACAAGCTCTTTCTGTATCACTTGAAACGAAAAAAATTGTATTTAATGAAGATTTACGTTTAGAAATGTGCTTACAAGATATTTCTGCTGAAACGCGGGAACAGTTTCTAAGGCGCACCATCGAAAACTTATTATCCTCTCCTGAGCTTATGCACACTTTACGCTTATTTATCGATTATAACCAATCCTATAAGCAAACCGCTGAACAATTGCATATACACATTAACACATTGCATTACAGACTAAAAAAGATTGAGGAGCATACGGGACTTGACCCGAAACACTTCAAAGATTTAAACATTTTATACTTCTCACTCCTCTTACTAGATAATCATACAAAAAAGAACGATAAAACAGATTAATCTTTAGATGATTATACATAGAAAGAATCCCCCGACTTTTTTATCATTATAATGAAAGCACTGTGACAACGTTTTTTATTATCACTAATTACGTTAACAGTTTGAGGGGGATTTCCAATGTTAGAAAAGCAAATTATTGATTCATTCGTATCCATTGTTGGCGAAGATAATGTAGATACATCCAATATGGGGCGTTTAACGTATAGTTATGATGCCACTCCAAACTTCCAAGCAATGCCTGATGCAGTCATTGCTCCTCGTAATACAAATGAAGTAGCTGAAGTATTAAAAGTATGTAACACTCATAACATTCCTGTATATGTTCGTGGTTCTGGAACAAACCTTTGCGCAGGAACATGTCCACTTGAAGGCGGTATTGTCCTTATCTTCCGCCATATGAATAACATTTTAGAAATTGATGAAGAGAATTTAACAATTACTGTACAAGCTGGTGTGATTACACTTGATATTATTAAAGCGGTAGAAGAAAAAGGTTTATTTTATCCACCAGATCCAAGCTCGATGAAAATTTCTACAATCGGCGGTAACATTAATGAAAACTCAGGTGGATTACGTGGTTTAAAATATGGCGTAACGCGTGATTATGTAATGGGGCTTGAACTCGTCTTACCGAACGGCGATATCATTCGCACTGGTGGTAAATTAGCAAAAGATGTAGCTGGTTACGATTTAACTCGTTTATTTATCGGTTCTGAAGGCACACTTGGCGTCGTAACCGAAGCTATATTAAAACTTGTTCCTATGCCTGAAACGAAGAAAACAATGCTTGCGCTCTATGAAGATATTAATGAAGCTGCACGTGCTGTTTCTTCTATTATTGCAAATAAAATCATTCCAGCGACACTTGAGTTTTTAGACCAGCCAACAATTGAAGTAGTAGAAGAATTTGCACAAATTGGTTTACCAACAGATGTAAAAGCAATTTTATTAATCGAACAAGACGGACCGCCCGAAGTTGTCAATCGAGATATTGAAAAAATGGCTAATGTTTGCCACTCTATGAATGCAGTCGATGTTCGCGTTGCAAAAGATGAAGCGGAAGCCGATGCACTTCGCACCGCTCGCCGTAGTGCTTTATCTGCGCTTGCTAGATTAAAACCTACTACAATATTAGAAGATGCAACGGTACCACGTTCACAAATCGCTCCGATGGTTGAAGCTATTAATGCCATTGCAAAGAAATATAATATTCCTATTTGTACGTTTGGGCATGCTGGCGATGGTAACCTACACCCAACTTGTATGACAGATGCCCGTAATGAAGAAGAAATGCACCGAGCTGAACAAGCTTTTGCTGAAATATTTGCGAAAGCAATCGAACTTGGTGGCACGATTACTGGTGAACATGGCGTTGGTGCAATGAAAGCTCCGTATTTAGAAATGAAATTAGGTAAAGAAGGTATTGCTGCTATGCAAGGAATTAAACAAGCCTTCGATCCAAATAACATTATGAATCCAGGCAAGATGTTCGCGAAAGACACTCGCAAAAGAGTGGTGGTTGAGCGATGACAACATTAAATAAAGAAAACATTCAAAAGGAATTTAAAGAACGATTAAGTGAAGATGAACTACTAAATTGTATGCGATGCGGTTTTTGCTTACCAACTTGTCCTACTTACATTCAATCTGGATATAAAGAATCACATTCACCACGAGGACGTATCGCAATAATGAAAGCGGTCGTTGACGGTTTAATCGAGCCAGATGAAGATGTTGAGAATACATTAAACGTTTGCCTTGGCTGCCGTGCTTGTGAACCTGTATGTCCATCTGGTGTGAATTATGGACATTTACTAGAAGAAGCTCGTGATATTATTAATCAAAACAAAAAGTTCTCGGTGCCAGTGAGAGCCGTTCGTAAAGTCGTTTTTGAAGGACTATTCCCCCATCAAAATCGAATGAGAACATTAACAGGACTAATTGGATTTTACCAGCGTTCCGGTTTACAAACGCTAACACATAAAACAGGGATTATGAAACTATTCCCTGAAACACTTGCAACGATGGATCTCGTTTTACCAAAAGTCCCTAAAATGACAGCAATGAAAGACCGTCCTGAATTTTTACCTGCTGAAAGTACACAGAAAAAACAAGTTGCATTCTTCACGGGTTGTTTAATGGATACGATGTTTTTAGAAACAAATAACGCAACGATGAAACTTCTTCAATTAGCTGGTTGTAATATCGTTATTCCGAAAACACAAAGTTGCTGCGGGGCATTACATGGGCATGCTGGTGAGAAAAGTGGAGCAAAAGAATTAGCGAAACGAAATATAAAAGCATTCGAAGATTTAAACATCGACTATATTATTACGAATGCAGGTGGTTGCGGAGCTTACCTCGTAGACTACGATTATCTTTTAAAAGATGATCCACAGTGGGCAGAACGTGCAAAGCAGTTTGTTTCTAAAATTAAAGATATTACCGCTATTCTAGTAGAACTAGATTTCCATAAACGAAATGACTTACGACTCACACCGCAAATTATTACGTATCAAGACTCTTGTCATTTACGCAATGTTATGCGAACATCTTCAGAACCTCGTATGTTACTAGAAGCAATTCAAGGCGCAACATACCGTGAAATGAAAGATGCTGATCGCTGCTGTGGTTCTGCTGGTATTTACAATATTGTTCATTCAGAGCTATCCATGGAATTTCTAGATTACAAAATGGACCGTGTGCATGAAACAGACGCAGCAACCATTGTTACTGCAAATCCAGGTTGTTTATTACAAATGAAATTAGGGATTGAGCGAGAAGGTCTTTCTCATAAAATGAGAGGAATTCACATCGTAGATCTATTATTAGAAGCAATTGAAACCAACTCGTAATAACTCGTAACATACGTAATAATAGGAAAACGGCTATCTCCTTCGTCTATGTAAAGAGATAGCCGCTTTTTTGTCTGCTACAACATTAAAAATATGTTACTTTATTATAAAAAAGAACAACAGAAACATTACAGTTTTGTAAAAATCAATCCAGTATATTCCTCAAAAAAATGCTCAAACCATTGATACAATAGGATTCTTCATTTTCTACTTAGGTAACTTTATCCAAAAACCCCCTCTTAAAACGAAGTATAAAAATGCTGAAAATTCCTTTTATACTCTACGTTTCTCTTATTTCTTCCCTTTTCTTCACTTAGGATAAATTAGGTAATTTTAAAGTCTATGAATTTTTTTCCATCTTTTTTCTCGCAAATTGTATGCTACGATGAATTGGTCAGTCAGACAGGCTGTCAAAAACAAATCGTGTGAAAAACAAATTAAAACTTTATATAGGGGGACACATATCATGAAAAAGCGTGTTTTATTATCTGTAGCTGCTGCAACAGCTCTTACTCTAGGAGTATCATCTTTAGATGCACAAGCTGCAACAGTACAACCATCTAACATAAAGGTTCAAAATATTCAGCATTCTAATGTGATGATGAAGCAAATGAGCCAACAAGAATTACAAGCATTCTTACAATCTATGGGAGTTGAGTCATTAGCACAATGGCAACAAGGAAATTTCCAACCAAACTGCTTCATTCCTGGTCAACAACCAACTGAAAATGTTGTAACTGAGCAACCAACAGCTAAGCCAGAAACTCAAAAGCCTGTTGAACAAAAACCTGCTGAAGAAGTTCAAAAACCAGAAACTCAAAAGCCTGCTGAAAACAACAATACTCAAAAACCAGCTGAACAAAAACCTGCTGAGCAAAAGCCTGCTGAAGAAGCAAAATCTTTAAGCGAATTCGAACAACGTGTCGTTGAATTAACAAACGCTGAGCGTACAAAACAAGGCTTACCAGCATTACAAATCGATACTGAATTAAGCAAAGTAGCACGTATCAAGTCTGAAGATATGCAAAAAAACAACTACTTTGATCATAACAGCCCTACATACGGGTCTCCATTTGACATGATGAAGAAATTTGGTATTTCTTATAAATCTGCAGGTGAAAACATTGCTCAAGGCCAACGTACACCTGAAGAAGTAGTACAAGCTTGGATGAACAGTGCTGGACACCGTGCAAACATTTTAAATAATGGCTTCACTCATATCGGTGTTGGTTATGTAGAAAGCGGCAACTACTGGACACAACAATTTATCACAAAGTAAATAGATTAAAAGAGTCTTCTCATTATGAGAAGACTCTTTTTTTACGTTTCATAACTTTCTAATATGTACGAATACAAGACGTAGAACATAAACAAAATAGAGCCACCACTTATTACACTAAGTAACACATAAAATCCCCATTTCAAGTTCAAAAACAATGAAAACAATATACTACATGCCATCACTTGAAAAATCCGCCTACTCACTAAACGGATCTTTTGTAATTTGATTGGATCTTTTTCCGTACTCTTAACTTTTTTAAACCCTTTACTAAGCATAAAAAGAAACATACTAATTCCAATTGTTAGTCCTGTCTGAAAGGATATCATGCTTCCATAATTAATAAAGAGAATGAGCATATGGATAAACAACATAAATAAAGTAATCGTCTTTAGAAATCCACTTATAATAACATGCTCGCCTTCATTAAACTTATATATATTATGTGAAATAATATACATCAATCCATGTAAGAAAATAATAAGACAAGGAATAAATGCTACAACAATTTGTTTACTCATAAACTCGTTCGGCCCACCATTTTCATTCCAATGTACTGCCATCCGGTTTGGTACATATGGATAGAGGCATAGAGTAACTAAAAGACAAGCGAAAAATATTCCTAGTATATATTTATATTTGACCAAGTAATTCTCACCTCTCTTTTCTCTTAACGGCTTCGCTTCTTTTAGAGAAATTCCTGCAAAAATCTACTTTTCTCAAATTTAAACTTACACTTTACACATTCATTCTTTGCAATTCTTTCATTGTATTATTTAATTTTGTAGGAAATGGTACGTCCACTTCAATTTCTTCTTTCGTAATTGGATGCAAGAAATGAATCTTCATCGCATGTAATGCTTGCCCGGACATATATTTCGTTTGTCCACCATATAATACATCGCCAACTAACGGATTACCATTATAGCTCATATGAACACGAATTTGATGTGTTCTACCTGTTTCTAATTGTAACGTTACGAGCGTAGCATTTTGTTTTTTAAAATACTTCTCCACTTTATAATATGTTATAGCTTGGTCTCCCTTTGGGGAAACACGTCGTCTCGTCGCATGATGGCGATCTCTTCCAATAGCTGCGTCAATTGTTCCTTGTTTCTTCTTTACTTTCCCTTCCACAAGCGCCGCATATGTTCTTTTAATTTTTCGTTCCATTAATAAACGATCCATAATTGCACCAGCAATTCTATGCTTAGCAAACACGACACCACCTGTCGTATCTTTATCTAACCGATGAATATGACGAACCTTTGTCTCTAAACCTTGCATTTGAAAATGAAAGGCAACAAGGTTTGCAAGTGTTCCCGTTCCACCTTTTTCAGCAGGATGCGTATCCATTTGCTCTGGTTTATTTACAATGAGTACGTGATCGTCTTCATATACTACATCTAATTCCCCGTATTCAGGCTCTACATCGTATTCTTCTTCCATAAACATATGAACTTGTAACTTATCGCCCTCTTTTAAAAGCTCATTCCATCTCCTCTGTTCTCCGTTAACGGTAACACCTTTTTCCATACGAAGCTGATGTAACAACTTTTTCGGTATTTCCCATTCTATTTTTAATAACGAATCAATACTTATGCCATTCCATTTAGCTGGAACAGTAATTTCGCACCATTCGCCCTTTTTCTTCGTTTCCATACTATATCACCTTATTTCTATTGATTCTCTCATTGTAACGGAAAACACAATTTGATGCACCGTCAAAAATAGAGGACAGTCTTATAGTAGACTGTCCTCTCACGCTCTACGCCGTTTCATTTCCTGCAATACTTCTTCCGCTTTTTGCTCATACGATAAATCTTTAAAGAAATCCGCCAATCTTTTATAATCATTATACGTATCTAATAAATCATCCATCTTTTCTACTTTCATCACTTGTTGTTTTTGCTTCATTTTTACTGGATAACGATAGCCCGATATTTCTTGTATTTTGTAATACTCATCCTCTACTTGAATGACCTTTACAAGTTCCTCCTCTTCCGCATCCATCGTATACCCATCAAAATCTCTAAGTAATTCATAAATGATATGAGTCCATTCATCTTTTGGATAAAATCCTTTTTCTAACCGATAACCGACAATGCGATACATATGCCCATCGTTTTCTGCAAACTGTACTGTATCATTTAGCTTAAACTTAAAATAACGAAACATTGCCTTCACCTACTTATATGTAATGTTCTTATCACATACTATTTGCAAAATGTAGGTCTTGCTATTCATAAAAAAATACTCATCTTATAGATGAGTATTTTTTACGATGATTTTTCTCTTTTCTTTCGAAATGGCAACCACCAGTTCCAGTCTCCAAACAATTTCATTAAACTCGGTACAAGCATAAGACGAATAATTGTTGCATCAAGAAATATCGCTAACGCAACGCCAAGCCCCATTTGCCGTACTGGTAAAATATCAGTAAAGGCGAACGCACCCGTTACAACAATCATAATTAAAGCAGCTGATGTAATGATTCTACTTGTTGACACAAGTCCTTCTAACGTCGCTTGATCGTTATCTCCTGTTTCTTCATATAACTCATGAATACGCGAAATAAGAAAGACTTCATAATCCATGCTAAGCCCAAATACAAGGCCGAAAATGAAGATTGGTAAAACGAATAGAACAGGACTCGCTTCTAAACCAAAATGACCACCTTCAAATAACCAAACAACAATTCCAATTGTTGCGCTTAAACTAAGTATATTCATAATAATCGCCTTAATCGGAATGAGTATAGATCGGAATGCAAATAATAATATAACAAAGGTTGATCCAAATATAACAGACATACCAATTGCAACTTTATCTTTTATTTCATCTTCTAACTCTTGTTGGAACGTCGTCATTCCGCCTAAATAATACGTAACATCTGTTTCTTTATAATTTTGTTTAAAATCACGAACCCACTGTTTAGCAGTTTCAGTACGCGGTTTCGTTTTCAAAAAGACTTCTATCGTCGTCTTATTCCCTTTCGTATATGCTTCAAATACAGGAGCTAGTTTTGCTGCTTCTGGTGACTGTAGCATTCCCGCAACTTGATCTGCTTTCATTCCAGTCAGCCCGTCGTATAAACTTCTTACTTCATGCACTTTCTTATCGTCTTTTAATTTTCGAACGACTTCTTCTATCTTTTGTAAACTTTCTTTTTCTTTCATATCTTTTTTCGTCTCTACCAATAACGTAACATCAGCATGTGTTTTTGCAGTTTTATTAAATGCTTCTTCGTACTTCTCATATGCCATTCTTGTATCACTTTGTTTAGGTAGAGCTTCCACGTCAGGGAACTGTAAATTTGCAGTACGTAACGGCAATAAGCAAATAACAATAAATAGTGTAACAACAATAATCATCGCAATTGGATGTTTCATTACAAATTGTGCAAATTTACGCCACGCCTTTGCCGGCGTATGTGCTACTTGATTCTTTTTTAATATTCGTTTACCAATTAATGATAATAGCGCTGGAAGAAGTGTAAGTGAGAATAAAATACTCATAATCACAACAATCATTCCGCTAATTGCGACAGACTGAATATAATCGATCTTAAAGAAAAACAAACCGGATAATCCAACAAATACACATAATCCTGAAAATACGATCGCACGCCCTGCTGTCTGATATGTAATTGCTATCGCTTCTTTTACCGTTCGCTTTGCAACTTCCTCTCGAAAGCGATTTACAAATAACAGCGCAAAATCAATAGATAGCGCCAGTCCGATCATCGGTGCAACATTTAACACAAAAATAGATAGTTCCTTATCGCTACCTATAAAGTATAATATTCCCATCGTACTAATAACACTAAGTGCCCCATTTACAATTGGTAAAATAGATGCCAAAAGACTACCAAATGAAAATAGTAATACGAGAAATGCAATTGGCAGACCAATCATTTCTGCTACTTTTAAATCATTTTGCGTTCTTTCATTAATCTCTTGATTAATTTTTGGAAATCCTGTAGGCGTTACTTTTAACGCTGCATTACTTTCCTTTTCGATTTTATCAGCAAATTGTAATGTCTTTTCCATTCGTTCCTTATTTGTTTTCCCGGAAAATAAAATTGTCGCATAACCGATATCATCTTGTAACATTTCTTTATTTTGTATTGGGTGATGGAAAGATTCATATGTCTCTTTCTCTTGTACATTTTTTACAATTCCCTCTACTTGCTTTTGAAATTCCTCATGTGAAGCACCCTTATTTTTTTCAAAAACGAGTAGAAGTGTATCTTGAGACCTCTTAAAATCTTTATCTAAAATTTCTTTCGTTTTTTGATAGTCCCCTTCCGTTTGGAAGCCATCACCACCTAACACTCCCGGCAGCTTTGGAGCGAAAATACCGAGTGCTACCGCAAGCAATAATAACGCCACAATTACTGTATAACGAAACTGATACAAAAAAGCTCCTAACTTCCCCCACTTATCTACTTTATGTACATTTGTTTTCACACATTTTCACCTACTTTAAATAATTCAATTGTCATTTATACTGTATCACATCTTCGTACAAACAAAAAACGTCTAGAAACACTATAATGATAGTTTTTCCAGACGTTTTTTTATCTCTCTTTATTAAGTCCCAATCTCTCCGTAAGTAAACGGTGACAGTAAATCGCCATAATTAACAAAATACCACCTACGCAATAACCAGCTAAAATATCAGTTGGATAATGTACATTTAAAATAACTCTACTTAATCCAATCGATACAATTACTATTCCCATCAAAATCGTTATAACATATTTCCCAGTTACACTCTTCAAATTCGCAGCAATGATATAAGCAAGAAATCCGAATGTCATAATAGATAACATTGCATGCCCACTAGGGAAGCTATATCCAAGTGCATCCAACGCTTCATTTAACGACGGACGCTCCCTTTTCACAATTTCTTTTATCCCTTTATTAACAAGATGTGTTATTAAAATGCCCATTGGATACACAATCATCGCAGCATAATAACGTTTTCTCCAAAAAACAAGTAAACTTATAACGAGCGTAGTTACGATCCCAATGGCAGACCCTAATTTTGTATAGTGTGAGAAAAATGTAAGCGAACCTTCTGTTTGTAATCCTTTTACTAATGATCGGACATATGTATCCATCACTGTAACGCCACCCGCATGTACTCGCCAAGCAACAATGCCAAATACAGCAAGTAATAAAACAATACATACTACCTCATATTGATGCAACTTCTTTTTCAAGCGATTTCCTCCTACTATGAAAAAAATGCGATTTCTATTTTAGAAACCGCATTTCCTTACTTATTTACCTTTTGTTTTTAACTCTGTCCAGTAACGATCATAGTCTTTTAGCTTATCGTCTACATCAACAAGCCATTCTGTACGATCTAATTCTTCTTTCGTTAAGAAGATCATATGATTATCACGATATTCTTTACTATGAAGAGGATGAGCTTTTTCATTCGGATTACTGTATCCAATTGACTCGTAGTTTTTCACACTTACTTTTTCATCTAATAAGTAGTTCATAAACTTCTCTGCAAGCTCTTTGTTTTTCGCACCTTTTGGAATCGCTAACGTGTCAGCCCAAATTGTGCCGCCTTCTTTTGGTACAACGTACTCTACATCTTTATTATCTTTTGCGATAAATGCTGCATCTCCAGACCAAACTGTTCCAATCCAAGCATCTTCTGTAATGAATTTTTGTTTAATATTATCTGTATCAAATGCTAATAAGTTTGGAAGTAGCTTCTGTAAATCAGTTGCTGCTGTCTTTAACTGTGCATCGTCTTTCGTGCTGTTTGAGAATCCGTGCTTCTTAAGACCCATTCCTAACACTTCACGAGAATCATTTAATAAAGTTACATGCCCTTTATATTTCTCATTCCATAGGTCAGCCCAGCTTGTAGGTGCTTCCTTCACATACTTTTTGTTGTATGCAATACCTGTTACGCCCCAAGTATATACTAAAGAATATTTATTTTCTGGATCAAACGCAGGTGTTTTGAAATTAGAAATCATGTTTTCGATATTCGGGATATTCTTTTTATCTAACGGCGCTAATAAATCCATTTTCGCCATTGTTTTAACCATGTAATCAGATGGCTGAATTAAATCATACTTCGCGCCACCTGCTTGTAATTTCGCAAGCATTTCTTCATTACTTGCATACTTATCATAGTTAATTTTCACGTTATATTTCTTTTCAAAATCTCTTAGCACTTGCTCATCAAAATTGTCAGCCCAGCTATAAATGTTTAACTCTTCTTTCTTTTCACCACAACCAGCAAGTACACCAGCAACAAGGCTAAAGCTAATTGCTGCGCCGGCTAATCTTTTTATTAATTTCATCGATTTATTACCCCCTCGTACTTTCTAGATCGTTCGTATTATAAAGGAAGGTGTCCTCCAGAGTTTTCTTCACCATCTGCACCTTTGTTACGGAAGATTTCAGATAGAACCATTAATCCTACGATAGCTACAATTAAAATTGTAGAAAGTGCATTAATTTCTGGTGATACTCCACGCTTAACCATACTGTAAATGTATAATGGCAATGTTGTTGATCCTGGTCCTGATACGAAGAAACTAATTACAAAATCATCAATTGATAATGTGAATGTTAATAATGCGGCTGAAATAACTCCTGGTGCAATTGCTGGGAACGTTACATAACGAAACGTTTGCCACGGCGTTGCTCCTAAATCATTCGCAGCCTCTTCTAAATCACGTCCCATACCAGAAAGACGTGCTGCTAAAATAACGACAACAAATGAAATACTAAATGTAATGTGCGCAATAATAATTGTTGTTTTACCCAGTTCCATACCTAATTGACTAAATAAGATAAGTAAAGATAGTCCCATTAAAATATCAGGGATTAAAATTGGTAAATATACAAGACCGTTAATAGCACCTTCATAACGATATTTGTAACGATGTAATGCAATCGCAAAAATCACACCAAGAACAGTCGTTACAATCGTCGTTACGATCGCAATCGTCATACTATTTACAAACGCATCAATAACATCTTGTTTTTGAAATAAATCTGTATACCAATGGAATGTAAAACCTTCCCATTCCGCATTAATGCGAGAATCATTGAAAGAATATACCATTAAAACCATCATTGGAAAATACAAGAACAATAAAATTAACCAAGAATAAGAAACTAAAAACTTCTTCATCTTTGCCTATTCCCCTCCGTTCCCATCATATTTATATACTTTCGTTGCACGATAATATAAGTAAATTAACAGAACAGAGAATAGAACAACAATCATAGATAACGCAGATCCAAACGGCCAATCACGCGCTCCTAAGAATTGATTTTGAATTACGTTTCCGATTAATGCTACTTTCGATCCACCCATAACGTCTGATACAACAAACATTCCGATAGAAGAAACAAATACTAAAATAGAACCAGTAGCAATCCCTGACATCGTCATTGGTACTGTAACATTCCAAAATGCCTTTACTGGTGTTGCTCCTAAATCATAAGCTGCTTCTAACTTACGCTTATCAAGCTGCTCAATCGCTGCATACACAGGTAAAATCATAAATGGTAATAAAGAATAGACCATTCCGAGTATTACAGAAGGAGTATTATATAGTAAATTTAAAGGTTCACTAATAATACCTAGTTTCAATAGCAATGTATTTACAAGACCTTGTGAACGTAAAATAACAATCCATGCGTATGAACGAACAAGAAAGTTAATCCAAAACGGGATCGTTGCCAATAATAAAAGAATCGAACGGTATTTACGATCAACAATCGTAATGGTATACGCAAATGGATAACCAATCAGTAAACAGATTACTGTTGTAATGACTGCGATCTTAACAGTTTCCCATAACGTCCCCATATATAATGGGTCAAATACACGCGCTATGTTCTCTAATGTAAATTGCATTTCCACTGTCCCATATGCTCCGCGCTGCATGAAGGCGAATGCCAATACAAACAGAAGTGGAATTAAGAAGAAGATTAACAGCCACGCGACTGTAGGTAGTGCGAGTAATTTCCCTTTTTTCAATTTAAGGTCACCTCGTCCTCTTGCTCCCAGCCTACGTATACATTATCTCCAATGCTCCACTGTGCTGCTTCTTCAGCAGTTTGATATGCCATTAGTAATTCTGATGTTTTCTCATCACGCACATAAAGCTTTTCCATATTTCCAACAAACTCGATGTCTTCAATATGTCCAAGATGGTATTCTTTTAAAATCGGCTCTTCAACCGAACGCACTTTTACATTTTCAGGGCGAATTGCTACATAGCCTTCCCCGTTTTTCACAATATTATTTTCACCGATAAATGTCGCAACGAACAACGTTTTCGGCTTATTGTAAATTTCTTTCGGCGTTCCGATTTGCTCAATATGTCCTTTATTCATAACAACGATACGATCACTCATGCTCATCGCTTCTTCTTGATCGTGCGTTACGTATATGAACGTAATTCCTAAATTACGTTGTAAGTTTTTCAATTCACGTTGCAAGTCTTTTCTTAACTTAAAGTCTAACGCCCCAAGTGGCTCATCTAGTAATAATACACGCGGGTTATTTACAATCGCTCTCGCAATTGCTACACGCTGCTGTTGTCCACCAGAAAGCTTTGCAGGTTTACGATTACGGAACTCAAGTAACTGCGTTAAACGCATTGCCTCTTCAGCACGCTCTTTCTGCTCTGCTGCCGGTACTTTCTGCATTTTCATACCGAAACAAATATTCTTCTCCACATTCATATGTGGGAATAGCGCATAATGTTGGAACACTAAGTTCATATGACGCTTATATGGTGGCAAATCGTTAATCTTTTCATCATCTAATAAAAGATTCCCTTTAGTTGGAGTTTCAAATCCTGCGATCATACGAAGTAATGTCGTTTTCCCGCAACCACTCGGTCCTAAAATTGTTAAAAATTCTCCCTCTTTAATATCTAAAGAAAGAGGTGGGATAATCACTTGACTTCCAAAATGTTTTTCTACTGCTTCAACTTTAATAATCTTTTTCATTTTCCCGTCCAATCTACCTTAAATTTTAATTTTTATATTCATGAATAAATATTTATGTTCTATAGACTATTTTTTGTTTCGATCCAAACAAAAATGGTTATTTAGCAGCGTTCTCTTCTATTCTATATGTAGTATGTTTGATTCATTTTCGCATGATACATATGTCGAACAGAAAAACCCCTTCCATTGCGAAGGGGCTATTATCATACGGCTACGCCTACTGATAAACACCATCATCATTTTAACAACTTTCGTATGAATTTTAAAGCACTTTTTGTAGAAGAGTAACGAATTTTCATATCAAATGCCGTAGATTGGGCTAAAATGCTTTTATAATGTGAAAAAGTCCGAAAACTTTCTTCTCCATGATAACTCCCTAATCCGCTACTTCCGACGCCCCCAAAAGGTAAATATGGCGTTGCAAGATGATAGACAACATCATTAATACAGCCTCCGCCATATGAAATATTACTCGTCACTTTCTTTTGTACTTCTTTATCTTCAGAAAATACATACAACGCTAACGGTTTCGGATGTTGCTGAATGGTGCCAATTACCTCTTCTATGTTGTCGTATTCTACAATTGGTAAAATCGGACCAAAAATTTCATCTTCCATCACAGCACTTTTCCATGTAACATTTGTTAACACTGTTGGTTCTATATGTAAAGTTTCTTTTTTATAGTTCCCGCCAATTACAGTTTTACCATCTTTCAAAAATGTACATAAACGTTCAAAATGACGCTCACTCACAATTCGTACGTAATTATCATTGTGCAGTGGATCTTTTCCATACTGCTCCGCAATTTCGTGTCGTAACGCATCGATTAACTGTTCTTTCACGGAAGTATGCACATACATATAATCAGGTGCTACACATGTCTGCCCAGCATTTAAAAATTTCCCCCACACAATTCGTCTTGCTGTTACATCTATTTTTGCATCTTTATGTACAATACAAGGGCTTTTTCCGCCAAGTTCTAACGTAAGCGGCGTCAACTGTTTCGCAGCTGCTTCCATGACAACTTTCCCAACTCCCACACTACCTGTAAAGAAAATATAATCAAATGGTTCCTTCAGCAAAGCTGTACTCTCTTCAACGCCACCTTCTACTACCGCTACGAGCTCTTCTTGGAATAATCCCTCTAACATTCTCGTAAGTACTTTGGAAACGTTTGGCGTTAACTCTGACGGCTTTAAAACGATTGTATTCCCAGTTGCCAGCGCTCCTACAAGCGGTGCAATCGCTAATTGAAACGGATAGTTCCACGGTGCAATAATAAGTGTCACACCGTACGGTTCAGGAACTACTTTCCCCTTCGATCCAAAATGAGTAAGTGCTGTTCGAACTCGCTTCGGTTTACTCCACGATGAAATATGCTTCAATTGAAAGGAAATTTCTTTTAATACATATCCAACTTCCGTTGTAAACGACTCGTGAACTGACTTATTTAAATCTAATTTCAATGCCTGAAATATTTCTTCTTCAAACCGCTGAATGCCTTCATAAAGCTTCTTCAAATTACTCTTTCTCGCTTCTATACTTCTCGTATGACCTTTTAAAAAATATTCCTTTTGTCTACTTACAATAGAAGAAACACTCATTCACTCACCCTCTCCCACTATTTTCATCCAATTCTTTCATTATTTATATAGGCTTCATATGAAACAAATTTCTATTCGTAAAGTTACATTATATATAATTTATTCTTTTATATAAAATTCATTGCTCACAAAAAAACTACCGAAAGAAAATCTCTCGGTAGTTTTACTGTATTAACGATATAAACGAACAGCACCTGCAGAATTATCATCAGCTTGTCCTACTACTTCAAACTTCAGGCCAAGATTCGGTAAAATACGTCCTGCATCTGGAATCTGTTTATTAATATACGTTTTCGAATCATCAAACTTTGGCACACCTGCTAAGCCATTATACGTATACGTTCCGCGCGTTGGAGATACAACTTTCCAAGCTGGCGTTTTATCAAATGAGAACGCCGCATCAGCGATTTGGAATCGTGTACTACTTTCAATTGTCGGTTTACCATTTAAATTTCCTACAATTGCTTCTGGATGAGAATCAACTACACCAAGGAAACCATGTCCTGGATGTAAACCAACCCAGTTATCTGTGTAAGCTGAGTCTGCATACCATACAACCATACCAGAGTTATATTCTGGACCGCGAGCAAATTTCAATGCGCTATCTGATCCAGTATGATTTCTCCACTCTACATAGTAGTTATGTTTTTTCTTCTCAGTTCCGTTAGAAACTGCGAAACCATCTAATTTAAATTGTGGTGTACCTTCTGCATCATCAGAGAATACTACTTTACCATCGACTGTTAATGAAGCATTATCAAGTAGGAAACCGTTTAATGCTAAACCACCGTCCGTAATGTACTCAAATGTTAATTTTACTTTCTTACCTTTGAATTGGCTTAAATCATATGATTTGTCAACCCATTTTCCATTTGTCGAATCTGCATTTCCACTATTTGCTTTCTCACCAAGTTTTTCAATTAGCGTTTTTTGACCATCTTCTGTTACAGCATGTACTTCAAGGAAATCATACTCTGCTTCGATTTCATATAACGATTTGAAATCAAATTTCGCATTCGTTGCATTCGTTAAATCGAACAGTGGTGTTTCTAGCGTTGTATGAAGATTGTCACCTTTTGTGCTGTAGTAATACTGCTTACCAAATGCTGGAGCAATCGTTTTTATATCTTTATCCGGTAAGTTGACACGAATCATACCTGGTCTTGCTGATTTCGTAACACTTTGGTCTAAATATGTTGCTAGACCGATACCTTTATTTAATTTCTCGTAATCTACTTCTACAATATTTGCCCAGTTACCACCAATTGTTTTTTGGAAATACTCTTTATTTTGTGGTGAGAAACTTGTTGGCGTTGTTCCTGCAATCTTACCAGCCCAGCTTCCGCCACTCATAACAGACCAAGCTTGAATTGGCTCACCATGACCCGTATAGTTTGTATCATATTCATCTGGAAGACCTAAATCATGACCATATTCATGTGCGAATACACCAACTGCGCCATCTTCTGGTTCAATTGTGTAGTCGAATGCTGCCATCTTTCCGCCCCAATATGGAACTTTCGCTTGTGTACCTTCAATTGCGAATGGCTTTGGTCCAACTGTCCAGCGATGTGACCAAATTGCATCATCACCTAATTTACCACCGCCTGCTTCCTGTCCAACACCCGCATGAATAATCATTAAGTGATCAATTAAACCGTCTGGTTGATTTTGATTTCCATCACCATTTACATCGTATTGATCGAACTGATCAAACTGTGATAAATCAAGTCCGCTATCTACAGCTGCTTTTAATGCATCTTTTACTAGATCACGTGGTCCTTTTGGTCCTTTATTATCATGACCTGTAGCAGCATCCGCACCGTAATCAGCAGCTTTACCAGGAACTGTTAACCATTTAGTAACCGTTCCGTCTACTGTGTAACTACCACCAGATTGCTCTTCGTAATATTGTTTAAACGTTTCGATTTTACTTCCATCCTCTAACTCGAATGGTTCATTACCGAATAACATTTTTTCATAATGTTCTTTGTTAAAATCGTCAGTATACATATAACCAGGTTCTTTATCAATATTGTTATGTTTAAAGTCAGCGTACTCTACAAGTAAAACGAGTACTTTATCTTTACGAACTTCACCGTTATATTCTTTTCCCTTTGCTGGAGAAGTTGGTACTTTACCATTTAGACCACCCTTAACTGGGCCTGTCGCTGCAGGTGTTCCTGTTGCTGGTTTGTCTAACTTTTCTTTCGTATCAGCTTTCGCATCTTTCACTTTCTTTAAAAAGTCAGATGCTTCTTTCGTAAGTGGGTCCCCATTTGATACTTCTTTCCCAGGATTTTCACCCTTTTTGTTCTCTACGTATTTTTCGACGGCTTTCTTTGTTTCTGTCTCTGAAGCCTTCGAATCAATTACCCCACGGTTTTTTAGCGCATTTGCTAAACGGTCTTCCGGAATTAAATGGTCATCGACTGGGCTCGTAGCTGTCTTATTCACAGGCGTTTCAGCATATGCAGATTGAGTACCAGCTCCGAACGAAAGGCCTAATACAGCTGTCAAAGCGATTGATGATAAAACTTTGAACGGTTTCTTGTTCATCCCTTATTTCCTCCCCTAATAAATAATATGTATTACAAATTGAATTTTATTAAAAATTCAATATTTTTTCAATATTTAGTCATATTATGTAATGTTTTTAATATATTTGTAAAAATTCCATAGTTAGCATACGAATATATCACAATTCAACAATGTTTTCTGAAAATATTGAAAATATTTGTCAGAAACTTTATAATCGCCATAGAGGGAATTTAATGGGG
Source organism: Bacillus cereus group sp. RP37 (assembly GCF_040459695.1). Taxonomy (NCBI): domain Bacteria; kingdom Bacillati; phylum Bacillota; class Bacilli; order Caryophanales; family Bacillaceae; genus Bacillus; species Bacillus cereus group sp. RP37. The sequence continues at coordinate 4,107,876 of NZ_JARVHP010000001.1, forward strand.
ATTTTATCTTTGTTTTATCTACAAAATATTTGATAATTCACTACATAAAAACACAAAATCTGATTGCATTATCACGTATTCTGTAGCAGCAGTTATGACCGATAATTAGGGAGGAATTACATTTGTACAAAGATAAGACTGACGCACTGGATCAAGAATGGATTGATTTAATACTTGAAGCTCTAGATGCTGGTATCGCCCTGAAAGATATTGAACATTTTTTCCAACGTATGAAGTCATCCAGTCAGGCTCAATAGGTTTGTTCTTTTTAGCGAAGTTTATGTTATAATAATGACATCATAAGACGACGACATATTGATAGAAAGGTGCGCAAATATGATTGGAGAACGTATAAAACGCCTGCGTTTACAAAAAGGTATTTCATTAACTGAACTTGCCGAAAAAGCCGGCGTTGCTAAATCTTACATTAGTTCTATAGAACGAAATTTACAAAAAAACCCTTCCATTCAGTTTCTTGAGAAAATCGCAGCAGTTCTACAAATTCCAGTTGATACTCTACTACATGATGAAACAGCAAAGGAAAACCACTTAGACTCCGAATGGACGCAACTCGTTAAAGATGCGATGAGCTCAGGTGTCTCCAAAGAACAATTTCGTGAATTTCTTGAATTTACAAAATGGAAGCAAAATCAAAAATAATAATAGAAAGAAGTGCTAACAACCAGCACTTCTTTTTCTTTATAAAAAAAGCGGGGGATACCCGCTTTTTTATTATTTTTCTTCGCCAGCTTCTTGGTTAGCATTGAATGTCCATTCTAAATTCAATGAATCACCTTGGAAGATATTTTGTTCTTTCCCATTATCTACAAATTCAAATTGTACCCACAGATAATCCTCTGTGCCTGCTTCTAATCCACCCTTTTCTCCCCACTCAGGAGCAAAGATGTCTTTAGCTAAAAGATCTGGATCAGCATTTTGTAAATCAGCTAAAGTTGTTTCATATACAGGCTCACTTTGTTTATCCCAGTTCCAAAGGAATTTCACTTTAACGTGCTTACCAAAGTCTTCACCAGCATTATCGCCTTTTGCATCTTTCACAGTATACTTTGTCGCTAGTTTAACGTCTTTAATTGTTAATGAACCGCTATTCTTTAATAAGAACTCTTTCTTAATAGAATCCCCTGGTTTTAAATCTTTAATATCTACAAGCGTTTTAGGGTCTAATGTAAGATCTAACGTCCCAGCTGCAAATGTATTGTTTGATACTTCTTTATCGCTAAAGAATGCAAATGTTCCTCCACCAATTAAAGATAACCCCAATGCCGCTGATGCAACTCCCATACCTAATTTCTTTTTCAGACTCACAATCAATTCCCCCTAGCTGTTTTTTATATTTATTTTTCAATAAGAGACATAAAGAAAACTATATTAGCTTAGCTAATGTTCGTTCTCTTTTAAAAACCTTAAGTTCATTATAACGAACAAGCTTGTGTAAATACAACAAATATTTATTAGTATTTTCAATTATTTTTATTTCTCAATATTATTTAGATTTTTCTGAATTTAGATGTTTTTATTTTAAGAACAGCAATAAGTGCGAGGGCAAATACTCCCTCACACTCGTTTACATCATTCTTTTTCATAACGATTAATCGTCAGTTTATTCTGATGCCTTCTCTAACTCTACAAGATTATGATTATTGGCAGTAGCATTTTCATGAGTTCCTTGCTCAGGTTTTTTAGCTGTCTCTACTTGTTTCTGATTTTCTACTTTCTTCTGATCTTCTACCTTTTTCTGATCTTCTACTTTCTTCTGATCTTCTACCTTTTTCTGATCTTCTACTTTCTTCTGATCTTCTACTTTCTTCTGATCTTCTACTTTTTTCTCCTCCTCTGCCTTCATTTGAACTTCCGCCTCTATCGCATCATTTAATTGTTGGTGAAGAATCTGAATTTGTTCATCAATCGCTTGCAAACTAACTTCTTTCGCAATATAATCGTGCTTCTCTTTTATACTATGAAAACCTTCATTCACATATAGAGCTACTTGTTGAATCGATTCACTTTTATTCACTTTTAATTCTTCTTGTATTTGATTATAAGGAGCTTCGATTGTAGTATATACATTTTGCAGCGCTTCCTCCTCAGAAGCAATTTTCTCACGTCCTTGTTGCCACACTACAATTGCCTGTTCAATTTCTTCTATAGAAGTTACTGCTAATTTCTCCTTCATCGCCCCATACTCATGTTCAATAAACTGTTTATGTTGCTCAGCCTGCTCTTTAAACGTATTTACTGTTTTCGGAAATATAATCGCTGTAGAAAGAGCGGCTTCCACTTTCGTTTCATGAATAAATGCAGCTTCTGTATACGTCATTATTTGAGAGCCTAAATAAAACGTAATGGAGCACATACAAGGCAATATAAGCATCTTTTTTAATTTGCGAGGTGTTTTCAGCATCTTAATCTCTCCCATCGAACAATATGTTCTCTATACAGAACGTTAACTTTATTATAATAAAGAACGATACAAAATGATAGCTGTATACTAGAAAAATAGAAAAAGGGCTATCCATATGATAGCCCTTTTTAATATTATCTTGCTTCACCTTCTGTTTGTTGTGCATCAAACGTCCAAGTTAAATTTAGTTTATCGCCTTGGAATTCATTTTGGTCTTTTTTATTATCAACAAACTCGAATTTCACTGTGAATTTATCAGACTTACCTGCAGAAATACCTTTTTCATCCCAGAACCAAGCAGCTAAATCATTATCTACCGCTGTAAGTGTGTCACCCTTCAATTTATCTAGCGTTGTTTCTTTTACGATTGTTTCATGCTTGTCTACATTTTTTAAGAATGTTACTTTAATATGTTTACCAAAATCATCTTTATTGTCGCCCTTCGCATCTTCTACCTTATAATCTGTTTTTAATAGAACCTTTTTAATATCTAAAGATCCTTTATTTTCTAGTTTAAAATCTCTTTTAATTGTATCGCCAGGTTTTAAATTCGATACATTAACAACTGTTGATGGATTTAATGCTAAATCCAGTGTACCAGCCGCAAATGTATTGTTTGACACTTCTTTATCACTGAAAAATGCAAATGTTCCTCCGCCAACTAATGCAGCTCCTAATACAGCTGATGCGATACCCATTCCTAATTTTTTCTTTAAAGTCATGTCCATATCCCCTTAATCTATATATTTGTTAACTTCCTAAACGGAAAGTATAACCAAACGAACTAGACGGATTGTTCTACTTTTTTCTCTTTCTTTTCTCCGTCAATGCTGCGAATCGCACCAAAAATAGAAATCGCAGAATAGCCTAATAAAAAGACTCCTGGAATAATAAGAAGCAATGCAGCTCCAGCCTTTGAACTAGCATAATTTAATGCATATCCTGCATAAGGAACTGTAATATCTGCATATTTTCCAATTACATTCTCCGCGCGTACTGGTTCTAAATCAGGACCGTTGTTGTTATCACCTTTTGTTTCATACATTACTTTTCCATTTGTATCTTTCACACCGATAATACGGTGAGTGATAATTTTTTCATCTTTCTCTTTAAAGGTAATCACATCACCTTTTTGATATTTAGAACCATCTTTCGTCGGTTCTATCGCAATGATTGATCCTGTTAAAAACGTCGGTTCCATTGATCCTGATAGCACTGATTTAAATTGATATCCCATCACTGTTGGATCTCCGCCACTCGCTTTTGACGAAATAACTACAAAAGCTAAAAAAACCATTAATGCAAATAAAACAAATGAGATAACGTTGCTAATAATCTTCCAAACGAATTTCATCATCTCTCTCCCTCTCCGTTGTTTTATATTATTTGAAGTATATAATACCCACTTCGTTCTTTAACAAGAACACAACTAAATAATATAACGAACAAAAAATAAATGCAATAAGAAAATTTACAATTATTAGTTATTTATCAGCGAATAGATGAAAACAAAAAAGACTGTGACAAAATCTATTCACAGTCTTTATACTAATAATTTATTTTTCTTCTGATTTCATTCCTTGTGTATTTCGGCGTATCACTACATATAAAATGAAGCCAAATAATACAATGGCACCTATCCCAATACTTATCATTTTCACATTTGATTCTTTTACTTCTGGCTCAACCGTATCTTTTTTAGGCATCGCAAAAGTAACATCTTCTTTAGAAAGAACATTTACCGTCGCAATTGTTTGATTATTTTTTGTAATATCAACTGCACCAACTACCTCACCACGATGAATTCCTTTATGATACAAAGAATTTTTATCTAATGAAGCCGCACGGAAAATCGTCCTCACATTTTTCCCTTCATCTTTCTTAAGCATAAGTTCTGCACTTTGTTCCAGTTCGCTATCAATATCTTTATTTAAATATGTTGTCTTTTGGTGCCAACTATGTTTATCTAGTACAGTTTGCTTCACAAATTGACCAAAAGAATATTCCGCCATCTGCTTCAAATCTTCATAAATTTCAGGTCTTTGAGAAGCCATTACTACATTTATAATACGATTTCCATCCTTCTCATTTAATAAAACGAGTGTATTGCGGGCTTCATTTGTAAAACCCGTCTTACCACCAATGCTATATGGATTTTCAAAATAAGTAGACTTATTAAAAATAGAAACCGTCTGGCTAGATGTCGTAACCGTCGTCCTTTTCGTATTCATCGCTTGTAAAATCTCAGGATACTTTTGTACACCTCTCGTAATCATAGCCATATCATACGGCGTCGTATAATGGTTTGGATCATGCAATCCATTTGGCGTTACAAAGTGGCTATCTGTAGCACCTAATTGCTTCGCTTTCTCATTCATCATATGAGCGAAATTCTCAACACTTCCGCCAATACGCTCCGCAATTGCATACGACACATCATTCGCACTCAGCACCATTAGAATCATAAGCGCAGTATTTCTATTAATCGTCTCACCAGGTTGAAACTCAATTTGATAATTACTCTTCTCCTGATCTAATGCTAATTGTGAAAACGTAAATTGATCCTCTGGCTTCGTATGCTCCATAAGTAAAATCGCTGTTAACACTTTCGTCATACTAGCCGGAAATGCGCGATGATGTGCGTTTTTGTCATACAAAACATCACCAGTTTTCCCATCAATCGTAGCTGCAAACTGACTAAAAACATTTGGTCCTTCCGCAGGTGGTGGTGCCACTTGTTCTGGATTCACTCCAATATTCGTCTCAGCACGTAACGTCATAGGTGTCAAAAAAAATAAACAAATAACGGTAATAAAAGCCAAAATTTTCTTAAAATTTACCATATGACTCTCCCTTTTCACTATACTCTCACAGTTAAAAAACTGAATCTACCAATCTATATGTAATTTGTATTAAATTGGAAGAACTTTCACTGTTTTTTACTATATCATACTTTTACGATGAAGAACATAAATATACAATAAAAAATAAGAAGGAATTACTCTTTCTTATCCTTCTCATCAATCAATGAATCTATTAAATTTTGACTAGCTTCTTCAGGCGTAATCTCATCTGTCATCCCCATAAACGACCAACCTTTAGAATCGACCCACTCAACAAACTCTTGTAAAAACTCATCATGCGTAACATCCACATCAAGAATTGAGCCATTAATCGAAATTGTTCTATTTCTAGATACGCGCATCTTGAACGTTTTTCTTACCATTACAATAATTCTCCCTCTACTTCTGAATATTTATGAAATAATCTTGTATCTCTGTTATACATGATTTTAAGTAAATTGTAAAAAGGATATATTGGCCAATTTGCATATTAAAACTGAAAACCTATCACCCTTCAAAAAGATCAAACGATATGTAAATGATCATAAATGACCTAATAGATCCACATAAAAATAAAACAAATTACATTTTATCACACAAAATACAAATGACTTTCGTACAATGAAATGGAATATACTAGAAGAAACCTTAAAATGAGGAGGAACCCCATGGCGCGTTGTACATATTGTAAAACGAAGTGGACAATAAAAGATGTATGGTCGATACTCGTGACATTCGAAAAAGATTGCCCGTATTGTTTCAGAAGACAATATCTATCAAAGAAAACATTGAACGCTATGCCAGAACTTATAAGCTTACCTTTACATTTCTTATTCCCTTTTCTAGTTGATTTGAGTGATGAGGGGCCTTTGGATTGGTATCGGAAGTCATAACACCTCAGTATCTTCTATTTATTACATATAAAAACATACATACTAATACACCTCTAAAATAAAAACTATTTTCTATTACACTACCTCTTTAAAAACTTACTACACAAAAATATTGTAAATTTTCAGTTAATTATGTATAATTGCTTTAACATAATGATTAAAATTGCAAATACATAATTATTTTTGAAGATCCCGTAGCTCAGCAGGGAGAGCGCCACCTTGACAGGGTGGAGGTCGTGAGTTCGAGCCTCTCCGGGGTCATAAAATACGATGAAATGACGTTCTATCAACGGATAGAGCGTTATTTTTATGCGATGATTTACTCATTGATTTAGCCGACAGGGTTACGGTACACCGCCAAACTGTATGTCGGTATGGAAACCTCCTATTTCGTTATAAAACGGAAAGGGGGTTTTTTGTTTGTCTTCTAATCGTTTGAAAGGTAAACGTATAAAACAAACGCGTACTACTCGTCGTACCTTAGACGATTTACACGTTCTATTTACAACATTCACTCACGTAAAAGAAGCCGAAGGACAAGCGCCTGGTACCTTACGTCAATACCGTGAAAACTTTCATTATTTTATCGAGTATTTAAACGAAAAAGATATAGCGCATAATTTAGTCGCTCTTGATACAGATATAATCCGAAACTATGTCCTTTATATGCGAAATGAAAAAGTTAAATTCGAGGGGCATCGTTTTAAGAAAGAGAAATATATGACGGTTGGTTTGTCGGAATCTACCGTTAATACTAGACTAAAAACTTTACGAGCATTTAGCCGGTATTTATATGAAGAACGAATAATAGACGTAAATCCTTTGCTAAAAGTTAAAAATCTTTACGAACCTTTGGAGGAAACCGAAACGTTATCTTTAGTTGAAGTAAAACAACTACTAAACGCACCTGACAAAAGAAAATTTAGCGATTTTAGGGACTTCGTATTAATGAACGTTTTACTAGATGGAATGCTACGGATTAGCGAGGCTTTAACGTTAACTATTAACGATATCGATTTTGAGAATAACGTTATACATGTAAGAGGACGGAATGCAAAGAGTAGAAAATATCGGATAGTCCCAATACAGAAACAGACGAGCAAACTTATTATCGAGTTGATAACGGAGAATAAAGTTGATTTCGATAGTGAGTATATATTCTTAACCAACTACGGCGAACCAATCGATAAGGACCACTTTAATAAGCATTTAAAGTCATTCGCTAAGAGAGCGGGAATAAAGAAAAACGTACACCCGCACTTATTCAGACATACGAGTGCTACCGCTGCATTAGAGTCAGGCATGGATTTACGCCATTTACAACTCATATTAGGTCACAGTGATTTACGGATGGTTATGCGATACACTCATCTATCAAAACAATCGCTAGTAGATCAGCAGAATCAACATTGGATAATTAAACAGGTCGTTGCACCTTTAAATAGAAATCGGAAAACTAATAGAACTCATTTTTAAGACAAAAAAATAGAGCATCCGCCAAGACCGCATATAAGCATACAAACCCACAACATCGGAATTAAATTCAGGTAATAACGTGTATAGTCTCACCAGCGAATTCGATACACGTGAAAAACCGGTAGGATCGCCGAAATGTTTTTTAAGTGTATCTTCCGCTAGGATATCTGCATCTTCAGTTTCTTTTTCCATACAAACGTCCTCCTTCGTAATTTTTACCGCCTATACTTATTAGGACGCGGGCGGGTCCTTCGTCGCGCATTTTCCGATTAAATAAACGTAAAAAAGAACGTGTGTAGGCCGCACGCTCTTTACTCGTTCTATATATAAAATTGCCGTCATCGTTTTCGTCTTACCTTGCCCGAGTTTGTTTTCCGACCAGTTGCCGCTGGTTTAATTCTGTCTCTCTAGTACCTCTTCAATAAATTCTGCGGCGCTCATTTCGTGTATATTTACGATTGTCGCTCTGCAATAAATTTTGACTGTTCTATAACTATCCGTATCATAAATCGTTAAATCTTTTTTACCGCGTTCGCACAAAGGTATTTCTCGGAATTATTGCCTTTTAGACTCTAAAAAAAATTCCCCAACAAAGGTTCTCTATCAATACGGAATTTTATACTAATATGGTATAATTTTCATTGTTTATTAAGTATAGAAAGGATTCAAGTAATGGGAAAATTCCAAAGTAATTTACAAACAGCAACACAAATTGCTACGAAAATGGGATTAGCCTCTGACAGGCTTCAAAGTGCAACAAGTCGTTCTATAACAAAGGCGACGCGTACAACACTATCTGTTAATTCCAAAGCACAAGAAGCGAATCAACAGGTTTTAGATTTAACGAAACAATTTTCTGCTGCTTTTCAACAAGCGATTGATAATATTCATTCGGTAGCTAACGATTTTGAGAGAATGGATAACGAACTTCAAAATATTTTTCGCTAATGTAATAACCTACGTAAAGTAAAACGGTAATAGTATACTTGGACGATATGTCGAAAGAGGATCAAATGGTGCTTTAGATGTGGAAAATGCTGTGATTGTTTTGAAAAAAGATAACCAAGGAAGTTTTATTATTACAGGATATCCAGAAAAGTAGAGGAGAATTTGTATGGAAAATAAATATAGCCATTATGAAGAATTAGGTGATTTCTTAGCAGGAACATTTCACCAAGATATTGAATCACCTGAGGAAGCTCTTAATGAATTTATAATGGAAGTTACTAAAATATGTATCGAAAATACTAAAAATGATATACTTTTGTTTTTAAACAGTAATCTAACTGATAGTGAAAAAGAGGAATTTATTAAATATAATGCTTACATTTATTTCCCTGCATTAAACTTAACAGCTATAGAATGGTTACAGCAGACCCTTGAAATACTAAAAGAAGCTATAAAAAGTAAAGAATAAAAACTAAACAAAGCCGACTCAGCTTGATATGAGTCGGCTTTACTATTACTTCACACTCACATACGCATCACTAGCCGTAATGTAGTACGTAGTTCCTTTCAAATTACTAATTAGAGTCGGTATTTTACGTTTTAAAGCCGTTTTCCCTAGAGAATTGTCTAGGAATTTAGCGGTATGTATTCGGAATAGTAGTAATACATAAGAAAGGTTTATAGTCCGTAAAACGTAGAGTATTATCTAGTGATTTAGACCCGAAGTTTTAAATTCTGCACGGATTTTGCGGGCACCTGGCAAAACTTTTTTATTTTTGATAGCCCCGGGGGGTAAAAAAGAAGCCGGTATTATTTTACCGACTATAATTTAAACGTTTTTAATTTGCCTTCAATTTGTTCTTCCGTAATTCCAATGTAATGTAACGTTATCGAAGGATGACTATGATTTAATATCTTTTGCAACTCCGCTACATCTTTGTGTTGTTTATAGTACCAATATCCGAATGATTTCCTTAGCGAATGATTGCCTACGCTTTCTACTCCTGCAAAATCTGCCGCTTTATTTAACTGACGATATGCTTGTGTCGGTGAGATTGCTTTGTCTCCTTTGCGTGATGGAAACAACCACTCACTATCTAACGTGGCTATGTACTCTTGTACCTCATCGTATACTGAATCTAGGTAGATAGTACGTTTCTTTTGCGTCTTACCTTCTTTAACGATAGCTTTTCGTTTCTCCTTTACGTCCAATACCTTTAGCTTTAGTAGATCACCTACACGTAATCCCGTATTAATACCGATCAAGAATAGTATGTAATCTCTTTCGCTACAGTGCCTACATAATGCCCACTTCATGTTATCGATTTGTTCTAAATCTCGAATCGGTTGTACGTCCTTCAATTGATTCATACCAAGTACCCCTTTCACGAAGACAGTAATATCAGCATTTTGAATGTACGATTTTTTAGATGAATCTATTTTACCGATGATATCTCGAAACGTCAATAGAATAAATGAAATGAATGTACGTTTTTATCTAGAATATCTCCCTCTTCACACAGTTGTAAAATTTGATTGTATACTTTGTCATCTAGTTCCAATTCTCTTTACCTCCAATTATTTTTTAGTTGGTGGCAAATATCTCTCACCTAATTTAGCACCTGCTGATCTATTTAAACTAAAATGAGATAATTCTCTATCTCCATATAAATAGCAAAAGAAAAACCAGCAACTTTAAAATTACTGGCTTATCTCTTATTCATATTCGAAAAAACAATTACAATTGCTCCAAGTACATAATGCCCCGCTACCATCCACATACTCCGATCAAAGATCATAAGCGATAACCAAAGCGATATATTAATAGCAGCAAATAATACATATAAAATGAAGTCTCTTTTTTGTAGCGCCTCTCTATTCATCAAAATATAAATTGCACCGATAGGAGGCAGGATGAAGCAAAGGAAAAAAACAAACATTTTTCTTAACGACCATGGATATGAAGTTACTGTCTGCATATGAGTCTCCTTTTCACTTTATAGTACATGTAACATCGGTCTTACTATTCTATATTCGTCACTATAAGGCTCCTTTATGATTAAAGGGGAGTGAGGACCTTTTTCTTCTTCTATCACTGTGAATAGTTCTGTTTTTTCTTGTAATATATTGGATTCACTATTTTTAGTAGGTTTTTTACTTGTTTCAAGTTTCTTTGTTACTTCTCCGAGCCTTTGCCCAACTTCTTCTGCTTTGGCAGGTTCATTCGTTACGTAGTATTTCTGGCCCTCCCATACTAACATAGGTGGCACTTGTTCTCGTTTGTTACATATTATATAAGTAATACTAGCTATAAGTAGTAGGCATGTTAATAAAAAGAAGATAGTTTTTTTATTCATATACTATTCTCCCTATCTATCATTTTATTAAATTATATAATATCGATTATATGTAGTAAATGGATTATATGGGAAATTTCGGATTTTAAACCAAAAAGAAAAACCTTACTACAGTAAGGTTCCATTTTTAAATTCTATAGTGACTGATTTATTAAAACGATCATTACGATAATCGCTATAAACATAACAACTAAACAGCCGATCATTTTATAAAAGCCTCTTTTCGTTAACGTCCCACCTTGAACGTCTTTACGAATAAATAAGAATACGGCTAAAAATAATACAAGCCCCATTCCAAAAGCATACAACATTTGCATATGTTAATCTTCCTTTCTCTCTTCCATCTTAATATCTTTTCGCTAAAACAACAAATGAGATAAAAACTGTACTCATCGTAAGTGCCATTAGTATATTCAATAATTCAGTAGCAGATAGTGTAAGTATTTTTAAGTTTAGACCGATAGAGAAAAGAAGATAATATGCTGTTAATGCAAAAAAGGTCACGAACATTCCTTTATAACGAATGAGCTTCATTCGCTCGTCTTTTTCTTTAAATTGTGGGTGCAAGTAACTTAGACAGAAACTCATAATCATCATCCCAATCAATGGATACGTTATAGCTGGCGGTGCAGAATGCGTCATTATGCCTGTTAATATCATAAATCCACCCATAAACAGAAAAATAATTCCCATAATAACGAAATACTTTTGTGAATAGTTCATTTTTACTCCCCCTCTTCTTTTCCTTCATAAATAAATACATGTTCTATCGTTGTCTGAAATGTTTTCGCTATTTCAAATGCTAACGGAAGTGATGGATCGTATTTTCCTTTTTCAATTGAAATGATAGTTTGTCTGGAAACTCCAAGTTTCTCAGCCAATTTTTCTTGAGATAGTCCAAATTTTTTTCGGTATTCGACCATTTTATTTTCCAAGGAAATTTCCCCCTCCTCCCATATACTGAGTATATATGTAAAGGAAACTTTACGTCAAGTTTCCTTTACGTATGTTTTAGTTTGTTCCACTCCATTTATATAGAAGAAACTTTTTCAATTTCAGCACGTCTATTTTGTAATGAAACATGGGACAATGTATATATCCGTTACTATATCTCTTCCCCGTTTCTGTGAAAATTTAATATCCCCCTATTTGTTTTATCCTTTTAAAATATTTCATTTTCATCTTTATTCAGCAAAATCCATTGTTTGTTTTGCGGTGTTTTTCGGCATATTTATAGAAACTAACTGTTTATGAAGCATTTTTTATGTTTAACCACTTTTTTTGTAGAAATCCTTCACTTTCCTTTCAATATTTAACACTATCTAAATAAAGTTTACGATAAATTCATAATTTTTTATTTTTTATACTATATTCCGTTATATTGTTGTATAATATCAATGAAAGCGCTTATTATTTCAATATACATAATTCGAACTTATTTTTATCGAAACATTCTTACTATTATACTTATATTTACATGCAACAATTTTAGTTATTCGTATAGGTATACCAAATATATCCACCCCATTTTTCTGTAAAATTACTTTATAACATGAAAGATTAACTTGGGTGATAAGTTATTGTGAATGTTTTTTTACAAAACAGATAAGTAATAGTGTTTGGTATTATGTAAATTATTGTAATAACATAAGAGTAAAGAAAACATTTACATTGATTATTGATTCATCAATTATTGAAAAGAGCAAAATGCACCTTTTGTAAGGAAAAGGATTATATGCATTGGGAGGTTTAAACAAATGACGAGGAAGAATACAACGACAAACCCTTGGGCCAAGTTCCACGGTCCGAACCTTGGTTATGTGATTGAACAGTATGATCTTTACGTAACTGGAGCAGGTTCTGTTGATCCGGAATTACAAGAGCTTTTTGAAATTTTTGGAGCTCCTTCGTTTCAAGATGATGTCGTAACAGGGGACAACACAGCAACACATTTTTCTCCTCAAAACACAGGGAACATTGAAAAAATTCTTAAAGTCGTTCAACTTGTGGAACAGATTCGTTCTTTCGGGCATACGTTGGCTCACATCAACCCGATGGAAGATGCTGCAAATGGACAATCTCTTCTTGAGAAAGCAATGAACGAACTGAGCGATGCTGATTTGAAAGCAATTCCAGCTAAAACAGTATGGCAAGATGCACCAGAAGGTATTCACACTGCACTTGATGTAATTCATAGATTAAAAGACGTTTATACAAAATCTTTAGCTTATGAATTTTCTCATATACAAGATAGTGAAGAACGCGCGTGGTTGCATCAAATGGTGGAATCAAATTCATTGCGTCAACCACTATCAAATAAAAAACGAACTGCTCTTTTAAAACGTTTAACAGCTGTTGAAGGTTTCGAGCAATTCTTGCATAAAACATTCGTTGGGCAAAAGCGTTTCTCTATCGAGGGCGTTGATATGCTTGTACCCGTTCTAGATGAAATTGTTCTAGAAGGTGCCAAGGGCGGCGTTGAAGATGTCATGATTGGTATGGCTCACCGCGGTCGTCTAAGCGTACTTGCACACGTATTAGAAAAACCATATAGTCACATGTTTGCTGAGTTCAAACATGCAAAAATAGAAGGCGCAGTGGCAAACTCTGGCTGGACTGGCGACGTAAAATACCACTTAGGTAGAGAACAAGTCGTTAGTAACGAAGAAGTTAGCACTCGCGTTACATTAGCAAATAACCCGAGTCACCTTGAGTTCGTTAACCCTGTTGTGGAAGGTTTCGCACGTGCGGCTCAAGAGAATCGTAAAAAATCTGGTCTTCCAGAACAAGATACTTCAAAATCATTCGTAATTTTAGTTCATGGTGATGCTGCATTCCCTGGTCAAGGTATTGTATCTGAAACATTGAACTTAAGCAGATTGAACGCGTACCAAACAGGCGGAACAATCCATGTTATCGCTAACAATGCAGTTGGTTTTACGACTGATAGCTATGATTCTCGTTCTACAAAATATTCAAGTGACCTTGCAAAAGGTTTCGATATTCCGATCGTTCACGTGAACGCTGATGATCCGGAAGCTTGTCTTGCTGCTGCTAACTTGGCTATCCAATATCGCATGTTGTTCAAAAAAGATTTCTTAATCGATTTAATTGGTTACCGCCGCTACGGTCATAATGAAATGGATGACCCAGCAGTTACACAACCACAAGTATACAAAAAGATTAAAAATCACCCAACTGTAAGAGCAATTTATGCAGATCAATTACAAGCTGCTGGCGTTCTAAATGCAGATGAGGTTGAAACAATTACACAGTTTATACAAGAGCAATTAAAATCTGACTATGCACAAGTACCGCCAGCTGATACGAGCGATGCAACAATTCACGTTAAAGTGCCAGATGTTGTTGCAAAAGGCATTCAACCAATTGATACTGGTGTTGAGATTGACTCACTTCGTGCAATTAATGAAGGTTTACTATCTTGGCCAGAAGGCTTTAACGTATATCCGAAAGTGAAGAAAATTCTTGAACGCCGTAAAGATGCTCTTGAAGAGAACGGTAAAATTGAATGGGCACTTGCTGAGTCATTAGCATTCGCTTCTATTTTACAAGAAGGTACGCCAATTCGTTTAACTGGTCAAGATTCACAGCGTGGTACATTCGCACACCGTCATATCGTATTACACGATACTGATACAAATGAAACATATTCACCATTACATCGCTTACCGAACATTAATGCTTCATTCTCTGTTCATAACAGTCCGTTATCAGAAGCTGCTGTTGTTGGTTACGAGTATGGTTATAACGTATTCGCTCCAGAAACTCTTGTTATGTGGGAAGCGCAATATGGTGACTTCTCAAATACTGCGCAAGCATTATTTGATCAATATGTTTCAGCAGGAAGAGCAAAATGGGGTCAAAAATCTGGTTTAGTTCTTCTATTACCACACGGTTATGAAGGTCAAGGACCAGAGCACTCTAGTGCACGTCCAGAGCGTTTCTTACAGTTAGCTGCTGAGAATAACTGGACAGTTGCAAACTTAACGAGTGCGGCACAATACTTCCATATTTTACGTCGTCAAGCATCTATCTTAGGAACAGAAGCTGTTCGACCATTAGTATTGATGACGCCGAAGAGTTTATTACGTCACCCACTTACGCTTTCAACTGCTAGTCAGTTAAGCGAAGGACGTTTCCAACCTGCTCTAGAACAAGAAAACCTTGGTACAAAACCAACTAAAGTAAAACGTCTTGTTTTAAGCACAGGTAAAATGGCGATTGACTTAGCAGCAGAAATTGAGTCTGGTAAACATGAGTACAACTTAGATGAAGTTCATGTCGTTCGTATTGAACAGCTGTACCCATTCCCTGCTGAGAAAGTTCAATCTATTATTAAACGCTTTAAAAACTTAGAAGAAATTATTTGGGTTCAAGAGGAACCTCGTAATATGGGCGCATGGCATTATATGGCTCCAATTCTGTTTGAACTTGCTGGAGATAAAGTGAAGACAGGTTACATTGGACGCCCAGATCGCTCTAGTCCATCTGGCGGCGATCCATTCGCTCACAAAGCTGAGCAAGAACTAATTGTTGCACACGCTTTAGATGTGAAGTATAACTTCCGTCAAGATAAACAAGAAATTGAAGTTTTCAGCAACTGAAAATAACAATGAATGTTTCTAGCTTGTTCTTGGGCAGATATTCTGCCCAAGGTCAGGCTAACAAATGGAGATTACCGAAGACAAAAGAAGAAAAAACACACCGTTAGGCAAATAAGGGGAGGACATTTAAAATGATCGAAATTAAAGTACCTGAGCTTGCAGAATCTATTACTGAAGGAACTATCTCACAATGGCTTATCAACGTAGGCGACAAAGTTGAGAAAGGCGGCAGCGTTGTTGAGCTTGAAACTGATAAAGTCAATGTAGAAATCATTGCAGAAGATTCAGGTATTGTATCGAAGTTACTAGGCGAACCTGGGGATACAGTTGAAGTTGGCGCAACTATCGCAATTTTAGATGCAAACGGAGCACCAGTTGCAGTAAGTACACCTGCACCACCTGCTGAGCAACCAAAACAAGAAACGGCTGCTGAAGCACCGAAAGCTGCGGCACCAAATGCTGAGCAAACTGCAACTTTACAAGGTTTACCAAATACGAACCGTCCTATCGCATCACCAGCTGCTAGAAAAATGGCTCGTGAATTAGGAATCGACTTAAACGACGTACGTAGCACAGATCCACTTGGACGTGTGAGACCACACGATGTACAAGCTCATGCTGCAGCACCAAAAGAAGCACCAGCTGCTCCAAAAAGTCCAGCTCCTGCTCCAGTTGCAAAAACGGAATTCGAAAAACCAGTTGAGCGTGTGAAAATGTCCCGCCGCCGTCAAACAATTGCAAAACGTCTTGTAGAAGTTCAACAAACATCTGCAATGTTAACAACATTTAACGAAGTTGATATGACTGCAATCATGGAATTACGTAAAGAGCGTAAAGATGCTTTCGAGAAAAAACATGATGTACGTCTTGGCTTTATGTCATTCTTCACAAAAGCAGTTGTTGCAGCATTAAAACAATTCCCATTATTAAATGCTGAAATTCAAGGCGATGAGCTTATCATTAAAAAATTCTATGATATCGGTATTGCAGTAGCAGCTCCAGATGGATTAGTTGTTCCAGTTGTACGCGATGCTAACCAATTAAACTTCGCTGAAATCGAAAGTGAAATTCGTAATTTAGGTATGAAAGCACGCGATAACAAACTTTCATTAAAAGAACTACAAGGTGGTACATTTACAATTACAAACGGTGGGGTATTCGGTTCTCTAATGTCAACACCAATCCTAAACAGCCCACAAGTTGGTATTTTAGGAATGCATAAAATCCAAGTACGTCCAGTTGCAATTGATGCAGAACGTATGGAAAACCGCCCGATGATGTACCTTGCACTATCTTACGATCACCGTATTGTTGATGGTAAAGAAGCAGTTAGCTTCCTTGTTGCTGTTAAAGATATGCTTGAAGATCCAAAATCATTATTATTAGAAGGTTGATAGATTAATAATCTATTACAGGCTGTAGAATGAATCATTCTACAGCCTTTTTTTATTGCGTTCATACGGGACAAATTGCATGACATAAGCTAATAATGTATGCCTAAAACGTAAGGAGGATTAAAATGAGTAACCTTCCAATTCATGCAAAACTGAAAGCAAATAAGGATACTTTCTTTCTTCCCGACTCAAACGGTGGTGTCTATTTTCGAAATAACGCCAGTTCATTCCGCATGGACGGTGATGGAATTTATAACTGGATTGAAAAACTAATGCCGATGTTTAACGGTAATTATTCTTTAGCAGAAATAACAGATGGTCTCCCTCTCCCCTATCAAAATCGTGTATTTGAAATTGGAGAGCTTTTATATGAAAATGGTTTCGTTCGTGATATAAGTCAAGATGCCCCTCATGAATTGAATAGCGCATTACTTGATAGATACGCTTCACAAATTGAATTTTTAGAAGCTGATTCTCATTCAGGCGCTCTAAAATTTGAAACATATCGTGCGACAAACGTCCTTATAATTGGTTCTGGAGATATGCTTACTTCCTTAGCTTCTTCTTTATTAGAATCCGGATTACCTACCTTTCATTACCTTGTCACAGATTATACGGAAACAAATTACGACCGCATTCATGAGCTGGTAGAACTTGCATATGAAGTTGATGATCATGTTCTTGTTCAAGAAATAAATACGACAATTGATCGTCCCCTGCATGAAGTGTTCGAGCCTTTCGACTGGATTTTGTACGTTTCCCAAAATGGAGATATTGAAGGCCTAAGAGCAGTTCACACGATTTGCAAGGAAGCAGGAAAGAACTTCATACCAGCCGTCTGTTTATCAACAATTGGTATAGCTGGCCCTGTCGTAATGACAAATCGTGAAGAATGCTGGGAATCCGCATGGCATCGGCTACATGAAACGACTTTACAAAATGAACATTCATCAGCATCATTTTCAGCAGTTACATCAGCAATGTTAGCAAATATAATCGTATTTGAATTATTTAAGCATGTCGCTGATGATTCTTACCGAAAAAAAGAACCGCAATTCTTTTTATTAAATTATGAAACACTCGAAGGAACATGGCATCCTTTTATAAAACACCCTCTTGCAACTGATGAAAGTTTTACAATTGATACGATAGAAAATCTTTCTGAACAACTTGAGCATCGGTCCAACCAACATACCTCAACTGATTTATTCCGTTTTTTCGATTCATTAACTTCTAAAGAAGCCGGTATATTCCATCTATGGGATGAACAAGATTTATATCAATTACCGTTATCACAATGCAATATTCAAGTGGCTACTCCACTAACAGATGGTCCTGCTTCCCTCCTGCCTCTTATGACTTGCGCTGGTTTGACTCATAATGAAGCGCGCCGAGAAGCTGGTTTAGCAGGAATTGAAACATATGTAGCGGAAATTATGCACCGCCTTATTCCTGAACATAACGATATCGGTATCGGTGCTGGAGAAACGATGACAGAAGGTGTATACCGGGCGCTACAACAACATTTAAATAACAAATTGTATGAACGGCATTCACATATGTTAGAAGAAATTACAACAATCGACTTAACCGAAATTCATGATAAGCATTGTAGATTTTATTACGATGCCCTCTCTACAATTCATGAAACACCTAAAATTGCGATGAGTGAAGAAATTCTCAGCTTTCCAGTCGTTTGGGTCGGTATAAATGATCGATGGTACGGTGCATCTAATATTAATATGACGTTAGCACTACGAAACGCATTACAACTATCACTTCTTCATATTCAAAACGAAGAGACTCCTTATAGAGCTAATATCTTGCCTGAATCATCAATTATTTTATATGACACTGATTCTTTTAGAGTTGAAATACAAGAGGAAAAAGAAATTCCAGGCGTGCAATCTTTACAGCTTGCCTTGCAACATTTAGAAGAACATAATTTTTATCCATTCGTGTTTGATTTAGCAATTGAATCATTTTTGAAAGAAAACTTAGATGGTGTGTACGGGGTATTAATTGCAAAGGAGGACGGTCTATGACTCAAAATATTTTGCTTATAGGAGATGGCCTTCTTGCCGACTATGTAAACGATCAATTATGCAAACAATATTCCATCATTCGCCAACATACAATTACAGACGGACTCCCTGAAAATATCGACCTCGCTCTCGTATTACATGATGGTTCTCCTTCTGCCATTCATCATGATGCCGAGCTAATGTTTCGGTCAAATCATATTCCATGGCTACGTGCATTCACTTCATTTGGTGAAGGTATTATCGGTCCTTACATTCATCCTCTTACAACTGGCTGTTCCAACTGCTCTGATGGACGCCGCTTTATCGCCGGCTTTGATCAACAAGAAATGTGGGAACTACAGCGGAAATATACGTTAAAGGCAGATAATGTAACAAGGCGTGATGTACGTGCCACCCAAAATGGTATGTTACAAATGTGCCATCTTATTCGTGCAGAAACAGAGAAGATCTTAACTCATAACCATTCTTCTTTAGAAAATGAACTCATTTTACTAAACTTACAAACACTGCAATGTACGCGGCATTCTTTTCTTCCAGATCCCCTCTGCCCTGTATGTAGCAATTTGCCTGATGATACGGCAGATGCAGCATCGATTTCATTACAACCGAGCTTAAAAACAAGTGATGCAGCGTATCGTTGTCGTTCGATTCATGAGCTAAATACATTTTTAACGAGAGATTATTTAGATTATCGGGTCGGTATGTTGAACGGAAAAATGCAGCATTCTTTATTACCGTTTGCTGACGTTATTATAAACATGCCGTTAATGTTTGGAAATGAAGGGGTTGCAGGTCGAACTCATTCATTTGCAATGAGTGAAGCAACTGCTATTTTAGAAGGTTTAGAACGATATTGTGGTATGTCACCTCGAGGGAAAAAGACAAATGTACACGGCAGTTTTCGTGAGTTAGAGGATCATGCACTGAATCCCCTCTCACTCGGTGTGCATACAAATGAACATTATAATCGTAATAGTTTTCCGTTTAAGCCGTTTGATCCTGACTACGAACAAAACTGGGTATGGGGATATTCTTTATCACAAAACCGGCCACTTTTAGTTCCTGAATCTGTTGCCTATTATAGCCTTGGTCATCGAGATGCCTTCGTATATGAAACATCAAATGGATGTGCAATTGGTGGTAGTTTAGAAGAAGCAATTTTTCACGGCATTTTAGAAATTGTAGAGCGTGACGCCTTTTTGCTCACTTGGTATGCGGAATTACCTCTTCCTCGCCTTGACCTGAGTTCAGCAAATGATACGGAATTACAATTAATGATTCAGCGGCTGTACACGATTACTGGTTATGAGTTACATGCTTTTAATGCAACGATGGAACACGGCATCCCAAGCCTATGGGTAATTGCGAAAAATACGCGTGCAAATGGAATGAACGTTGTTTGTGCAGGAGGCTCTCATTTAGACCCAGTCCGCGCTTTAAAGAGTGCCATTCATGAAATAGCAGGCATGTTACTTATAACAGACGATGAACTCGAGCAAAAAAGAGAGCACTACGAAAATTGCTTACAAGATCCGTATCTCGTAAATAAAATGGAAGACCATAGTATGCTGTACGGATTGAAAGAAGCAGAAGAACGGCTTCACTTTCTTTTACGTGACGATGCACCTGTGCAAACGTTCCAAGAAATGAACGGGTTGCAATCATTTAATCCTGATTTGACCTCCGATCTTCATCAACTTTTAAACCGGCTGCAGCAATCTGGACTTGAAGTAGTCGTTGTAGATCAAACCGTCTCTCTTATAGATAAGAACGGATTGCATTGTGTAAAGGTCATTATTCCAGGCATGCTACCGATGACGTTCGGTCACCATCTCACTCGTGTTACAGGACTAGATAGAGTGTATACCGTACCGATGACGCTTGGATATAGCGCTGAGCCTTTAACGAATGAACAATTAAATCCACATCCGCACCCGTTTCCATAGTAAAGGAGGGGATTCTATGCAGCTGGATACTTTTTTACATCATCTTCATTTTTCGATCGATGAAATTATGCCGAATCATGAAGTGGACTGGGCAGATGCACCGCTTCCTTATAAATTATATCGAAATGTACCTGCAATTCCTCTCTCTTTAGAAATACCATTATCTTTACCTAACTCTTCTACTACACCTACTTTAAAGGAGATTGGTCATTACCTTTGGCACTCATTTGGTTTAACCCAATTATGTCAGCTCAATAGCGAGAAAATTTTATTCCGAAGATCTATCCCGTCAGGCGGTGCTTTATATCCGAATGAATTGTATATATATTTAAAGATTGACGATTACCCAGACGGTATTTACCATTACGATGCCGCGCATCACCGGCTTGTTTTACTTCGTGAAGGAAATTTCGATTCTTATCTTTCGGAAGCACTTGGCAATCGTTGTAACATACAGTCTTGTTTTGGTGCTGCATTTGTATCCACTATGTTTTGGAAAAACTTCTTTAAATACAATAACTTTTCGTATCGCCTTCAAGGATTGGATAGCGGTGTTCTCATCGGACAATTACTTGAATGTACCAAGCAATTCGGCTACACAAATGGCGTATATTTTCAATTTCTAGACCGTGCAATCAATCATTTACTCGGACTTTCAGAAGACGAAGAAAGCGTGTATGCTGTTGTTCCTTTAAGTACGGAACCGCAAACTGTTTGGTTTCACAATGATTACCGTGGAAATAAAACAATTACTTCTCATGAATTGTTGCAGCAAATTCCGCCGTTAGCACATGAACATTTCGTTCGCTCAAAACATGTAGAGAAATATCCGATGATAACAAAAATAAATGAAGCTTCTATGATCGAATCGACGGCACATTTCCAAACACTACATCATGAAGAGCACTATCAACATAACACGCACGCTGTACAACTGCCGAAAGTAGAGCGGTTATCTTATGATTTCTTACAACTTTGTAAACAACGGTATTCCCCTGACGCTGACTTTACTTTAACGAAATGGGATGCAGCCGAGCTCGCTACTTTACTACAAGAAGCGAGCCTCGCCTTCCCTTATTACAACGATCTTGACGGGAAGTATATAAATGAAAATGCACGCGTCTCATTATATGGATGTATTTATAACGTAAAAGATATAGAAAACGGTGCTTACGCTTATAACAGTAAAACTCATTCCATACAGCCACTTCGATACGGAGACCTTCGTTATCCCCTTCAATCTAGTATGACGATGGATAACGTAAATCTTTTTCAAGTACCGCTCTGCCTACATGCAGTCGGAAAGAAAGATTACTATACACATGCATTAGGCTATAGAGGATACCGTATTCACCAAATGGAAGCTGGCATACTCGTTCATAAACTCGTTTTCGCCGCAACCACGATGGGGATGGGCGGGCATCCATTACTAAGTTTTGATACAAATTCATGCGACCAATTGTATGGGATAGATGCTGGAAATGAAACGTCTCTCATTCAAATTCCTGTTGGAGCGTATCGGGCGCGGAATTGGTTACAAGGAGCTTTGCGGAATTAGAAGCACGCCGGTGAACGGCGTGCTTTTTTACTAGATTAATTTAAAAATACTCTTAATTTGTCTTGCAAATAACCAGTTTTTCGTACCGTAGTTATCATTTAAACTATCTAAATCGATAGATTGTCCGCTAGCAAACTTTAATTCTAGTGTTGTATTTTTATCATTTGTTTTTAAATTACTATGTGTAATAGCATCATACTTTAATTTTTCAATTTCAATATATTCGTCTCTTTCTTGTCCAATTACGACATGGTCTTGGAAAAAGAACAATACTTCTACCTTCTTACCGAAACAAAATACATTTTTCGTATAAATTAATGTCGCATTATCAAGTCCAACGCATACTTCTTTCATCTCTTCAACAACGTTTCCAAAGTTTTCTTCCTGTCTTGCGTTTGATTCAGCAATCCATTCTTCGATTGTTTTCATGTTAATTGCCATACTGTGCCCCCTGGTTCGTTCATTGCTTTATTTAAAAATAAATACTATATGAAAATATAAGCGATAAGTACTATGTTTTCAAGGGTGAAAGATATATTCAAAATAAAGTGAAACTTTAATCAGTGGGGGTTTTCTTCATCACCAACTGATTATCCGCCCTCACCAATCGGGCTTTTAAGGGCCGTTAATTTGGGATAAAGCTACATTTCAAAGTAATATAGTAAGAGCACCTATTTCATTATATTTTAAACGTTTGAACAAGGCACTCTTCATCATCAATTATTTGTTTTCGTTCATCAAATTCAATGTTTAGCTCTCTATATACTTTCTTCCAAAACGTAACAGCTGGTACGTTTTTTATAAGTTCAATAACGAAATATTGTCCTCTTTTCTCTTCTAATACATTTTTAATAACCTTCTTTCCGATTCCTCTTCCCTTATATTGATTCAATATGAAAATATCATTAATACCAAAGTCATTTTCCTTTTTTAAAAATGGACGTTCCAGTAGCAATAAAAACCCTACAATATCATTATCACATTTAATAAAATACGGAGTTATTCCATCATTTACCCAAAACATATGCAAATCTTCGTATTCAAAAAATCCATTTGCCCCCATCGTTATATGAGGAGTAAATGTAGAGAGGTCATGAAGATATAGTGCATACAAATTACGTAATATTTCTTTTTCTGATTCCTGAACTATTTGAAGTGTTACAAACATTTTTAATGATCCCCTTCCCTATATGTAACTATTTCCCAATCCTCTTCATTCGACAAAAATGATTATTCCCCTTTAACGAAAAAAATAGCACTTTAAAAAGTGCTATTCCGCTCTCCTTGCCGCTTGCTGAATCGGATCCCAAACGCTGTTATATGGTGGTGCGTAACTTAAGTCGACATCTTCTAAATCGTGAATACTCATTTTATTGAAGAGTGCCATTGCAATTACATCTATTCGCTTATCTACACCTTCTTCTCCAATTACTTGTCCGCCTAATAATTGTTTCGTATCAGAACGATATAGTAATTTTAAGTAAAGTGGTTTTGCATTTGGATAATAGCCCGCCATATTTGTCGAGTCTACTTTGACTGTTTTATACGGGATATGTAGCTCTTTTGCTTCTTTTTCATTTAAGCCTGTTCTTGCGAGCGTCAAATCCATAAATTTAATAATGCCTGTACCTAGCGTACCTTTAAACGCTCTTCGTTTATCCAGCATATTCAGTCCAGCAAGTCGCCCTTGTTTATTGGCAGTCGTTCCGAGCGGGATATGATCATGAATTTCCTTTATAACATGGTAATGTGTTGCGCAATCACCAGCTGCATATACGTCTTGCACATTCGTTTGCATGTATGCATTTACTTCGATTGCTCCTTTATAATTTGTACGTATATTCGTTCCTTCAAGGAAATCACTATTTGGCTTCACTCCAACCGATACTAAAACAAGATCCGCTTTATACGTTCCTTTATCCGTTTCAATTTGTTCCACTCTTTCATTTCCTTTAAACGCTTTTACATTTTCATTCGTTAAAATTTCAATATTATGTTTATCTGCTTCTTTATGTATATACTCTGCCATATCAGCATCATAAATCGTACCGATATGATTATTTCGCTCAATCATTCTTACTTTTTTTCCTAGTTCTACAAATGTTTCCGCCATCTCTAGACCAATTGCACCGCCGCCAATGATGGTTACATCCTCTACTTTATTCGTTTCTAGCGTTTTTAATATACGCTCAGCATCAGGAATTGTTTTCAAAAGATGAACGCCTTGTAACTCGCGTCCTTCCCATTCCGGCATAACAGGGCGTACGCCAGTCGCAATTAATAAACGGTCATACGGAAATTCAAAAACATCTTTCGTCTCCGTATGTTCTGCGTACACCATTTTCTTTTCCGTATCTACTTTCGTTACTTCATGTCGTACTTTCGCATCAATTCCGTATTTATCACGAAACGTCTTTACATTACGCGCGATTAATTTTTCCGTTGAAGCGATAGCACCACTAATGACATATGGTAACCCACACTGCGCGTACGAATAAATTTCACCTTTTTCTAACGTCACAACATTTGCATTTTCATCGTTTCTAACAATTTGCATAGCTGCACTCATACCAGCTGCATCTCCGCCAATAATGACATAGTTCACTTTACCACTCCTTCTTTTTTACATACTTCTTTACGATTTCCATATTTTATAAAAACAACACCTACCTCCATTGTAAAGAAAGAGAATTTCATCTACAAATTTGCTGCACAAAACTATGTGTAAATAGGTATTCGTCGTGTCTTATAAACAAGATATTTAATATGCTATAACAGTAATAATTGAAAGTAGGTGAAATATACATGTGCGCTGGCCTTCTCGCTCAAACTCCAGAGGAACCGCAAGAACCGAAAGCCGCCATGCCACTTGACCAAGAATTTTCCATTAACGCAACCATATACAGCGCTCGTGCTTGGTCATCCGACAATGATACTTACGCACAAGATATTTGGAAAGGCACTCGCTTCGCTTCAGCCTCACATGCTGGTAAGTCCATATTCCCAAGTGGTACTATTAAAGTTATTAACTTATCTCAAGATACAATAACGGTTACTACATCAGGAGAGTCAGATCATACTCTCAAAACAATCGTAGCACCCTATTCTGAAGTAGCTTTATCACCTAGTTCTTTATCCACCGTACAGGCTAGTACATCGGGAAAAGCAAGCAAAGTCACATTCCTCTTTCACATCTTTTTCTCAAGAGATCCTGGTCCAGATAAAAAACCATAAAAAAGGTACAGTTATGCACTGTACCTTTTTCACGCACTCTACTCTCTTGATTTGATCAGTTCAGCATTATAAGATTCAATATCCGTTAGCTTTCCTGTAAAATACGGATTTTCTCTATACCAAGACTGTTTTGAAAAGTACGCTTGCATATCTTTCGTTTGAAAAATATGTCCATGCCTTGCGTATATTTCATTTCTAGCAATTTTCAATTGTTCTTTCGATAAATATGTTAAGTCCGCACTCGTTAATTTTCGAATATCACTATCTGGAAAGATGAAACCATTATATACATACCCAGTCGTAGGCGGCGGAGTAACGTTGTAAACAACTGTTTTTTCTGCACTTTTCTTTTGAAATGGAAGATTATAAGTCGAAAGTGCCGTTACCGTTTCTACCTTCGTCGTTTCCCTTCCATTTTCTCCATTTCGTTCTAAATAAATCGTCGCACTTCCATCAGTTGCTACCGGTCCCCACGTAATTTCTTCTCCAGCTAGCGCTGTAACTGGTTTTTGGTTCACGTATAATGTTGCACCAGGCGCGTTCGTTTGAACTGTAATATATTGCCCTTGCAACGTTAAATCTATCGTTACGTTATTTTGACCTTGTTTCATAAGTACAACCTTTTCTTCACGTGATAGTTTTACATAGTCATTTTTATATTCTGATTGAAACACTTGAATTCCTGGGAGAAAAGGTCCATATTGCTTCTCAAACTTTTTATTATCTGACTTATCAATTTCTTTTCCGTTCATTTTTAACGCTACGCCTTTTTCATTTGTAAGCAAAGTTGTATAGTACGTCTTCGCTTTCAATTTATACCGATCAAATAAAAAGAAATACTTTCCGTCTTTTGTTAACGAAAAATCTGTTATTTCGATTCCACTCCCTTGTTTTTCACCTTTTCTCAAATATTCTTTCAATTCACTCGCGTAAGATGGATTTTCTTTTATATATGAAAATAGAGGAGTTAAACTCTCTCTCGTTACAATAACTGATGGATCATCTGTCGTGACGATTTTAGCTAACTTCTCCCCGTCCCTCTCTTGTAAAATCGTAATCATTCGGTCTACTTGTGCCGCCTGCTTATAATACGATGATCCGTACAAATACAATCCAACAATCACTACAACAAGTAACGTTAAAAGTGTAATACCAACTTTTGTACCGCTGCTCATTTTCTTCTTTACTACAAGACTTTCCCTCTGCTGACCGCAGTTTTGACAAAATTGCACACCGTCTTCAAACTGAGTCCCACACTTTGTACATACATTCATCCATTCAACCACCTTTTCTTTAGAGGCCAGTTAATCCCTGAGTAATGGTTTGAATTATCGTGTTTATGTAAGACCAAAACACGATAAACGTTGCAATTCCGATGAAAACATTTGCGATAAAAAGAGTATAAACAAGATCTAATCCGCCGTTATCTAATTTTACTATAGCTACAATTATACTAATTCCCATATACGTTGTAGCCAGCCCTAATAAGATTGGTAAGAAGAAGATTAATAAAAAACTAAATAGAAAAGAAAGCACTAATATAGCAATTGCCGGAGTTGCTATCGTTCCCCATATTCCAAATACTTCAAGAAACAAAAAAGATGATTTCATCATTTTCCCACTTACAAAAATAATAAATCCGACAAATAAAGTTAAAATTAGTAAAAATAAAAAGACCGTTACAGAGTCCAAAAAGAATGTAGGAGTAGGTATATCTGGTGCAAATGTCTTCGTAACAGCTGCAGCAGCACTCATCATTCTATAAAAAATACATGCTCCTAAAAAACAAATAAGTACAAGACTTACAATTCCATTTCGTACTTCAACCTTGCCGCTTTTCATAATCGCTGTCGGTGCTTTGAAAGCATGTTTAAAAAACTGAAAATACCCACTCGCAAATCGCTTCGCTTGCTCTACCGTTTCATTTGGTCGAGTTTCCTTCGCTTGTACCGTGCGCGCTAGTTCCGGCCCTTCTTCTTGACCACTACTTGCCACTACTTCTTCCATTAACGAGTGTCCACAATTTCCGCAAAACTTTGCCTCTGCTACATTTTCTGTATGACATGACGGACATTTCATTCTCTCATCCCTCCTTAAGCATATACCATATAGGGTGTTACAAATTCAATATATGACTTTGGACATAAAACATGACTACAAGAAAAAGATTCTGAAATCCTTCTTTCAAAAGAAAATATATGTGCTAGCAATCTTGAAAAATAATGCTATTATGAAACAGAACAAATAACATTTTTAACAGATTGGATGAAAGACAATGGAAGTGGTAAACTCAATTTTTCAAATACTCCTTACAAGCGTAATCCAATTATTGTCTCTAATTGGCGTTATCATTGTAATTGGATTTCTATTAGGTTATTTAGAATCTCTCACACGCTTGTATTGGTCGAGGGCTTTCGGAAGAAAAGGATTCCTTTTAACAGCTTGGATTGGTGTTCCTATTCACGAACTTGGACATGCCATTATGTGCGTACTATTTCGTCATAAAATTGTAGCAACGCAATTTTTTCCAACAGATACAAGCCAAGGTGCTTTAGGCTACGTACAACATCAATACAATCAAAAAAGTGTATATCAACGAATTGGGAACTTCTTCATTGGAATTGGTCCTATTATTTCCGGTATTACGGCACTAATCCTTTTAATGCGCTATTTCGTACCAGATTCATATTTCTTATTTAATACAACTCTCGAAAAAACAATCGCTACTACTTCTATTAATGTAGAAATGGTTCAAAACATGCTCTTGTCGACGTTTGTATTATTGAAAAGCTTATTTACAATAAGTAATTTATTAAATCCTTCTTTTTGGTTATTTTTATTTATCGCCATTTGTATTTCTGCACATATCGCTTTAAGTAAACCAGATATTAAAGGATCAATAGACGGTGTTATCGTCATGTTTATCGTGTTATTTTTATTCAACATAATAGCAGGACTATTTCAGTACGACAGTAACCAGCTCGTTGGAAAAGTGATGAAGTATAATATGTATCTCATTGCATTTTCTAGTGTGGCTCTGCTGTTCTCTTGTCTTTCTACACTTGTTAGTTTTGGATTTTATAAAATAAGAAGAGGGCGTTCGTTTTGAACGCCCTCTTCTTATCAATTATTCCTCTTATAATCACAATGCTCAACCGGAACTCGAGCATGTCCCTCTTCATCGGTACACCATGACTGTGATTGGAAGGCAAGAAAGATACCGATCCATTCTTCTTCCTTTTCAAAGTGAATGAGTATACCTCCGTCTTGCCATATACCATTATCACCTTTCCATTTCTCTACATTCCCTTGGTTCATATGAATATCGTGTATACCGTTTCCTGGTTCGAAATGAAAGTAAGAATCAGGTGTATTTTCTTCTGGTCCCCATCTTTCACCAAACGCGTAAATAGTTGCTTTTTCTTCTATCGCTCGTTTTATATAACGCTCTATTTTTTCATTTAAATCATTATCAACTCCTGCTTTTTCAGCAGGTAAAGGAATCATTTGTTTCGAATCAAATACATTACCTCTTACGTAGTCTAAAGCTACTTTCGGTTCATTGTTTTTTATTTCTGTAAAACCGAATGGTAATGTCGGTAAAATATGAATCGCCTCTGACCTGATATTATCACTCGCAAAATATAAAACTTCTGACGGATAACTTTGCGATTTCACGTTAATTGCAATACGATAGTCTACTTCTGCTTCACCTTGTAAATGAACTTGATAATGAGGTGTTTTCCCTTTTCCAATCTTTGATTGTATAACTGTACCTTTTAACACGCCGTAGTTTTTTAGGGGCATACATTTCATCTCCTATTCATTTAGTAGAAGCTTTTCATATTTAAAACATTATCCATTCAAAAAAAAAATCCTTCTATGTTAGGAGGATTTTTAATTTCTCAACATATACCAAAAAATAACCTCTACCACTACAAGCAACACCGCGCCAAAGATCATTAACGTCGTCTTCTTTAATAGTTCATTTTCACGATACGGGATGTTACATAAATACGCACCTAGTGTAATACGTGACGGGCAAGCGATAGTCGCTACTGACGATGCAGTGTTTTGCAGTGTTGTGACGTATTGCCACGGGAGGGCTACGTTTTGCGCCGTTTGCATTTGTAGTTTTATAAACATCGCATTTGATCCTGCGTTACTACCTGTTAAAAAGCCACCGATTCCACCGATGAACGGAGCAACGAAAACGAAAAACGTTCCAAATGTTTCACCAGCTGTTTTTGCAAGTAATGAATGCATGCCAGATGCACCCATTAGTTCTGAAATGGCGATAAACATCGTCGTTGTAATCGCAAATGGAATCCATTGTTTTATCGTTTGCGAGAGTGATTGTTTAATAATATGAGATGGAATGCGGAAGAAAATAATAGTAAATAAGCATGTCATACCGAGCCAAAATCCTGGTGAATACAGCATTTCTAATTTGTAAGAGTATGATTTTAGATCAAGGACGGCATATGATCTAAATACATCATGCAATGCTGGAACGAGGCGAGAAAGTAAAATACAAACTGTTAGAAATATATAAGGGCTAATAATTTTTATAATAGACACTTCTCTCTCCGTTGCAGCCGCATGCTCTGTCATTAGATTTTGCGCATTTTTTCCTTTTAATTTAATGATAAGAAAGCCAAATGTAATGGTAACGATAGAACTTAATATCCCGGCTAGTTCCACACTTACGTATGCGTTAGAAAGATAGATTCCGAGAGAAAATAATAGAAAGAAACCGAATCCTTCTTTCCACTTTTCAATAACAGCCTGCCAACCACCAACAACGTGTAAAGAAAGAATGACGAAATAAGCAAACATTGGAACGCTTAGTAGTGCCGTATTTGTTCCAAGTATTGTAAGCGGCATATTTATAAGCTGCGAACCGATAATTGTACCTGTTGCCATTGCGCCCCATGAGCTAGCTAGTAAGCCGATAAATGAAAGTAATACAGCTTGAAACGGTTTATAGCCTAATGAAAGAAAAATAGGTGCCGCAACCATGAAGCCAATTCCGAATCCACTTACTGATTCAATCAGCGGACAAATACCAAAACACATAAGAAGCATTTGTAATAAGCGATCCTGCGTAACTTCTTCTAGAAAACGTGCTACTTGATCGATGTACCCCATTTTGTTCATGAGGTGAAATAAAAAAATACCAAAAAACAAAACATACCCGACAATAAAACAAATTAACCATCCTTTAATCGTTGCGTGCACAGTTTCACTTATCCCTAATTGAAACGTTGGCGAGAGTAAAACGATTCCAACAGATACCACATAAGAAATTAATGAGGACTTTAATGACGTTTGTTTAAATAAAAATAAACAAATGAAAATCATCATAATTGGGATAAGTGCCAACAATATGGCCATGTTATCATCTCATTTCGTTTAAAATACAATTTTTAACTATTATATAACAGATGTTATAATTTTCAATTGTTTTTACAACAGTTGTAAAAAGAAGCCAAACGGCTCCTTTTCACTCCCATTTTCTATTATCCTGAAAAACGCTCTGCTGTCCGACTATTTTGTCTAACACAACAAACACAAGATAAGCACATATTACTTGCAATACAACATTTCCAAATTTCATTAATTCAAATAAATGGATCCATCTGAATAATTCATTTAATAATACAATCGAAACGATACTAAATAATTCTATACTAATCGAAAATATACATATTTCTAAAATAGACTGTTCTTGAATGCGATTTAAGTTAGAAAAGATAAATACATATCCTAAAAATAGAGCCATCAACTCTATTTTCGTCATGCTAATGAGCCAAGCGTATAGTGGTACGGTTAAAAGAAGATATAGTAGTTTTCGTCTTAGCATGCTTCTTCACCCTCTAATTTATATGTATTTTCTGTATATTTTAACATTTATTACGTAAAACAAAAAGAAGAGACTCACGCCTCTTCTTTTTGTTTTACTGCCTGTATTAACTCACATATTTCTTCGCGTTTTTCATTTTCTAACAGCTCAATGACCTTACTTCCGACGACAACTCCATCACATATTGTAATCATTTCTTCTACATGTTCCTTTGTTGAAATACCGAACCCTGCCACTACCGGTAATTGCGTATGTGATTTTACTTTTTCTAAGTAACTATGAATCTCACCTTTAAAGTTTTGACGTACTCCTGTTACGCCCGCCACTGTAACGGCGTAGACGAATCCTTCTGATTCACTCGTAATTTTTTCGATTCGCTCACTTGGGCTTGTTACAGTTACAAGTGGAATTAAAGCAATATTTGCCTCTCGGAGAAACGGCGCAATAATGTCTTGTTCTTCATACGGTAAGTCTGGAACGATGATGCCATCTACACCTGCTTCTATACAGTTTTCGATGAATCGTTCTTTTCCGAATGCTAGTACTGGATTTAAATATGTCATGAGTACAAACGGAATTTGTACTTCTTTCCTTACCTCTATTAATGCTTGAAAAATACCTTTTACTGTTACACCGCTGTCTAGCGCTCGTTTCCCTGCTCTTTGAATCGTTGGACCGTCTGCGACTGGATCTGAAAACGGAATGCCGATTTCAACGATGCTTGCTCCTGCTTCATCTAGAAAACAAATTCTTTCTTTTAATTTTTCAAGGCCACCATCTCCGCCCATTACGTACGGAATAAATGCTTTCTTACCATTTTCAAACGCTGCTTTAATTTTTTCTACTCCCATTTTTTACACCTCTTCCATATAACGTTTTATACTTTCTACATCTTTATCACCACGCCCGGATAAGCAAATGACAAGCCCTTCGTCTTTCTTCATTTGCGGTGCTAATTTTAATGCGTATGCGACAGCATGTGAACTTTCTAATGCCGGAATAATACCTTCTTTTTTCGTTAATAATTGAAATGCTTCTAACGCTTCATCATCTGTAATCGAATGATAAGAAACGCGGCCAATATCTTTTAGCAAGCTATGTTCTGGCCCAACACCCGGGTAATCGAGTCCTGCTGAAATAGAGTGAGCTTCTTGAATTTGTCCTTCTTCATTTTGCAGAAGATACATCATCGATCCGTGTAAAACGCCAACGCTTCCTTTCGTTAAAGTAGCTGCATGCTTTTCTGTATGGACGCCTTTTCCAGCTGCTTCTACGCCGTAAAGAGAAACTTCTTCATCGTGTACGAACGGATAAAACATCCCCATCGCATTACTCCCACCACCAATACAAGCAACGACTGCTTCTGGTAACTTTCCTTCTAACGCTTCATATTGTTTTTTCGTTTCTTTCCCAATTACACTTTGAAAATCACGAACAATTTGCGGGAATGGATGCGGTCCAAGAACAGATCCCATAATGTAGTGCGTATCATGCACATGTGAAACCCAGTAACGAAGCGCCTCGTTCACCGCATCTTTTAACGTACCGCTACCTGCCGCTACACTTTCTACTTTCGCTCCGAGTAATTCCATTCGGAACACATTTAATTTTTGACGTCTCACATCTTCTTCTCCCATAAAGATGACGCATTCTAATCCGAGAAGGGCACATACAGTAGCTGTTGCTACTCCATGTTGTCCTGCTCCTGTTTCAGCGACAACTTTTTTCTTACCCATTCGTACTGCAAGAAGTGCCTGACCAATCGTATTGTTAATTTTATGAGCTCCTGTATGATTCAAATCTTCACGTTTTAAATAAATCTTTGCACCGCCGCAATACTTCGTCATATTTTCAGCGAAATAAAGCGGTGTTTCTCTTCCTACGTACGTTTTTAAATAATGATTTAATTCCTTTTGAAACGCTTCATCTTCCATTGCCTCTTTATATGCTTCTTCTAGTTCTAATACAGATTGCATTAACGTTTCTGGAACGTATCGTCCTCCGTATATACCGTAGTGACCTTTTTCATCTGGATATGCGTAATTCATTTGGAACACTCCTTCGCTTTTATAATAAATTGTTTTATTTTCTTTAGATCTTTCTTTCCTTCTGTCTCTACTCCGCTACTTACATCGACCATGTACGGCTGAATAGTTCGAATCGCTTCTTCTATATTAAGAGCGTTTAATCCACCAGCTAATATCGTTTTCTCTCGCAACTCTTTTGGCATATGCACAAGTAGTTCCCATGAAAATTTCTTTCCATTTCCTCCGTGAAACTTTTCTTTCGGGCTATCAAACAATATATAATCCGTTTCATATGTTTGAGCATTTTTCATATCGGCCTCCGAAGTCACTCCGAGAGCCTTTATAGACGGAATATTCAATCTTATAATTTGATGATTGTCTTCATCCCCATGTAGTTGCACATGCGTTAACCCGCATTCATCTGCAATTTTCTGTATCTCTTCTACTGATTCATTTACGAAAACACCGATTTTTAATACATTTGCTGGAAGCTCCTGAATGATTTCTTTCGCTAGCCCTGGAGTGATTTTTCGCTTACTTTCTGCAAAAACAAATCCGAGTGCATCTGCTCCGTATTCGCAAGCACATTTTGCTGTTTCCATATTAGTAATCCCGCAAATTTTCACTTTCATATGTTCACCTTACAATCTTCAAAAAAGGTACGAATAGAAGATGATGTCATAAGTGCTTCTCCAACTAATACACCTTTTGCTCCGGCTCGTTTGACGCGAATAATATCTTCCTTTGAATGAATCCCACTCTCACTAATCCAAAGTAATTTCTCCTCATTTAATCGTTTTCCAAGCTTTTCTGTTTGGCTTAAATCGACTTCGAATGTTTTTAAATTACGGTTGTTAATACCGATAACGTGCGGATTTAATTGGATTGCAATTTCTAATTCCTGTTCATCATGAACTTCAACAATTGCTTCTAATCCTTTTTCTAGTACGTAGCTATACAGCTCTTTTAACTT
Source organism: Bacillus cereus group sp. RP37 (assembly GCF_040459695.1). Lineage (NCBI taxonomy): Bacteria > Bacillati > Bacillota > Bacilli > Caryophanales > Bacillaceae > Bacillus > Bacillus cereus group sp. RP37. The sequence continues at coordinate 4,142,483 of NZ_JARVHP010000001.1, forward strand.
CTCTTTCGTTAACGCCGCTACGATTAGTAAAATAATATCTGCTCCTGCTTCATATGCTCTATCAATTTGAATCTTATCAATTATGAAATCTTTGCATAAAAGCGGAATGTTACTTTCTTCTCTTGCCGTTTGTAAATCCTGAAACGATCCTTTAAAAAATTGACCGTCTGTTAAAACAGAAACTGCTCCTGCGCCACAATCTTCGTATGTTTTCACTTGTTTTCGTACATCAACGTGTAAATTGATATCTCCTTTTGATGGTGATGCCCGCTTTACTTCGGCAATAACAGTAAACTGCTGCAATGCTTCTACGAGTGAATGTGTCTTTCTACTTTCTTTTATTGGTGTATAGGTTTCATATAATGCCTCAACTTCCTTTTTCTTTTGGTCTACAATTTTGTCTAAAATCGTCCCCACTTTAATTCACCCTTTCTAATTTTTCATTACTTGCTGCAATTAATAAGTTTAGTTTGGCTAATGCTTTTCCAGAGTCAATACTATGCGCTGCAAGTTTAATTCCTTCTTCAATCGTTTCTGCTTTTCCATTTGCGAAAAGGGCCAGACCTGCATTTAATAAAACAGTATCGCGATAGACGCTCTTTTCTCCGCTTAATACTCCAAGCGTAATCTTTGCATTTTCTTTCGAATTCCCACCTCTTATCTCTTCGTTTTTCACTATTACGAAACCATATTTCTCAGGTTCAATACTCGTTTCTACTATTTCATTTTCTTTTAAAATGACAACATGATTTTCTCCTTGCAATGATGCTTCATCTAAAAAACCACTTCCGTTTACGACAAGCGCTTGTTTTCTCCCTAGTTTCTGTAATACTTGCGCAACTGGTAGTAACATATCTCGTTTATAAATGCCGACAAATTGTGTTTCTAAATTCACCGGATTTGTTAACGGTCCAATTAAGTTAAAGATCGTCGGAACGTTTAATTCTTTTCTTATTTTCATAATGCGCCTTAATGCTGGATGCATCGCTGGTGCGAATAAAAATGCGATCCCGACATGCTCTAGTAAATAATCAATTTCGTTTGGCGTACTGCTAATATTTACACCGAGTTCTTCTAATAAATCTGCACTTCCTGTTTTACTAGAAACAGCACGGTTACCATGTTTTGCAACCTTTACGCCAGCTCCTGCCAGTACAAATGCCGATGTTGTACTAATATTAAACGTTTGAGCACCGTCACCACCCGTCCCGCAATTGTCCATCGCTCCTTGTATATGGTTCGAAAACGGTAATGCCTTTTCACGAAGAGCTCGAACCAGGCCGTATATTTCTTCTGCTGTTTCACCTTTCGCTTTCAGTAAGACTAAGAAAGCTGCAATTTCACTTTCCAATATGTTTTCATTTAATAAAAGAAGCCCTGCTCTATACATCTCCTCTTCTGTTAAATGTTTCCCCTCCACTAATTTACGAAGATAGTTATTCATACTCTTTCCTCCTCTTTCACTTCGCCTAAAAAGGCACGTATTAACTTTCCGCCTTCTTCTGTCGCAATTGATTCCGGATGAAACTGTAATCCGAAGAGCGGATAATAATTGTGACGAACTGCCATAATTTCTCCATCGTCCATCGCTGTCGCTAGTATGTCAAAACATTGTGGCAAACTCGTTTGTGCTGCAACCAGCGAATGGTAGCGCATCGCTGTTAGCGGCTGTGTCACGTATGAAAAGATTGACGTTCCGTTATGTTTCACGCGCGATGTTTTTCCATGTTTAATGCGCTCTGCTCTAACAATGTCTCCTCCAAATGCTGATATAATTGCTTGATGTCCAAGGCAAATACCTAATATGGGAACGTTCTTATAAAAATGACGGATGACATCGATACAAACGCCAGCATCCTCTGGTTTTCCTGGTCCTGGTGAAAGCACAATTCCTGTTGGATTCATCCCCTCTAGCTGTTCTATCGTTAGTTGATCATTTCTTACGACAACAATATCTTCTTCGTATTCCCCTAACAGTTGATACAAGTTATATGTGAATGAATCGTAATTATCAATTAGTACAATCATTTCATTACCTCCAAGAGCGCTCTCGCTTTATTTAACGTTTCTTCATATTCAGCTACTGGGTCTGAATCATAAACAATTCCCGCTCCTGCCTGAACGTATGCTTTTTCATCTTTTACAACCATCGTTCGAATGGCGAGCGCCATATCAAGATTCCCTGAAAAACTAACGTATCCAACTGCACCCGCGTATACATTTCTTTTTTCATTCTCTAGCTCATTTATAATTTCCATTGCTCTAATTTTCGGAGCGCCTGACACTGTTCCTGCTGGTAGACAATACGCTAATGCATCAAATCCACTCATCCGTTTTCGTAATGTTCCGTAAACTTCAGATACAATATGCATAACGTGAGAATATTTTTCTACTTTCATATATTTATCTATCGTCACAGATCCAATTTCACTTACTCTGCCAATATCATTACGCCCAAGATCCACAAGCATCATGTGCTCCGCTCGTTCTTTCTCATTTTCTAACAGTTCTTTCTCAATTTCCGCATCTTCCTGCTTCGTTTTCCCTCTCGGTCTCGTACCGGCAATTGGGTTCGTCATCACTTTATCGTCTCTTACTGATAACAAACTTTCTGGCGAGGAACCGAGTACAACATAGTCTTGAAAATCGATATAGAACATATATGGTGATGGATTGGCGATCCGAAGTTTTCGGTATAACGCGAATGGATCACCAATACATTCACTTTGCAAACGCTGGGATAATACGACTTGGAATATGTCCCCGGCGCGAATGTATTCTTTCGCTGTTTCTACCATCACGCAAAATTCTTTTTCCGTTATAGAGGAAGTGAATGATAATGTTGATTTTATTTCAGTTACTTCAACTTCTTCTCCCTGTAGCAATTCCTCTTTGTATACTCGCAGCCTTTCGTATACTTCTTCATAAGAAGCTACATCATCTTCCCTGCATACATATACAAATGATAATTTTTGGCGTAAGTGGTCATACACGATAAACTCACGATATAGTAAAAGGTGTACTTCTGGAATATTCAATGGATCGTGTAAATCCGCTCCAATGTTTTCATATTGCCGAATGACGTCATAGCCAATATAACCAACTGCTCCTCCGCAAAATGGAAATGGGCTGTCTACTTGAGCTGACGCGATTTCTTTTTCTAACACTTGTAGTACGTTACCTTGCAACTCTTCTGTTTGACCATAAATCGTTCGTTCCACTTCTGTACCAATACTTTTCACTTCACCATACGGATTACATCCTAAGTAAGAATAGCGTCCTTTATCTTGATGAAGCTGGGAGCTTTCTAATAAAAACTTTTTCTTTCCCTTCATACGTCTATATAAAGAAATTGGCGTAATGCTATCTCCTTCTTCTTCAGCGATTACTAAAAATGCTTTTCCTTGTTCGTTTTGCTTCATAAATTCGTCTTTTGTCATCATGCCTTTCACCTCACTCCGAAAAATAAAAAAAGTCCCCTACATATCGAAATATGTAGAGGACGATAAATTTACCGTGGTACCACCTCATGTTGGACGCAAAAGCATCCCGCTTTATTCAGGTACAAAATATATACCTTATCCTTGTAACGGCGGAACCCGGGTTGCCTACTGAAAATAATTGTTCAGCATACCTCTCGTAAGCCCATTCCGTATATGGCACCGCACCGGGCTCCCACCTATCCCCGGCTCTCTGTAACGTCTCCAATATACGTACTCTTCTTACTTCAACGATTTCATTTATTTAATTTTTTGTACACAAAAAGGGAGTACTCATCCTATAGAAAGGACGGGTACTCCCGTGGTGCCACCTTAATTCGTTACAAATGTAACGCACTTTACCGTATCAAAAACAATACGTGTCTCTTGTATCGATGAGATCATGTCGCCAAAGCCTACTTCTTTCGTTTCGGTTTGGAAGCTCCGAAGCCCATTCCACATCAATCCCATACTGATTCGCACCAACCATCAGCTCTCTGACATGTTCATCATGTGTACTCTTCTTCATCAACGCTTGCATTTTTTTAAGTTGCACTCATTATAGACCTGACTTTTTTCACAAGTCAATACTTTTTAAAAAAATTTATTTTTCTTTCCTTTCAATATTATATTGACAAAACAACCTCTTTTTATGTAAATATAATAAATACTCTATTAAAAATAAGGTTTTTTGTATGAATATTATATATTAAAAAAGTAAAATGATGTCAAAAAACGCTTACATTTCTGAAAATTCATATTTCCGTATGGATTTTTCAGAATAATCATGATAGATTATAAATATGCATAACGCATCAAAAGACATGACAAAAGGAAGGGGAACTACATGAGTACGCAGATGTTAACTTTAACTTCTATCTCTATTTACATGCTCGGGATGTTAGTAATTGGCTATTTCGCCTATAAACGAACGTCCAACTTAACAGATTATATGCTTGGCGGGCGTACATTAGGCCCCGCAGTAACAGCATTAAGCGCTGGAGCATCCGATATGAGTGGTTGGCTTTTAATGGGCTTACCCGGTGCAATGTTTAGCGTTGGATTAAGTAGTAGTTGGATTGCGATCGGCCTGACACTAGGCGCATACGCAAACTGGCTATATGTCGCTCCTCGCTTACGTACCTACTCTGAAATTGCAAATAACTCTATTACTATCCCAGAATTTTTGGAACACCGTTTCCACGACAAATCTCACATGCTACGTTTAGTATCCGGACTTGTTATTATGATTTTCTTTACTTTCTATGTAGCTTCAGGATTAGTTTCAGGCGCTGTATTATTTGAAAATTCATTTGGCATGAACTATCATGTTGGATTATTCATTGTTGCAGGCGTTGTTGTAGCTTACACATTATTTGGTGGTTTCTTAGCAGTAAGTTGGACAGACTTCGTGCAAGGAATCATTATGGTAGTCGCTCTTATTCTTGTTCCTATCGTAACAATTATGAACTCGAACGGACTTGGACCTGCATTTGATACCATTCGCTCTGTAGATCCAACACGTTTAGATATTTTTAAAGGTGCCTCTACTTTAGGGATGATTTCTTTATTCGCATGGGGTCTTGGTTATGTTGGACAACCTCATATTATCGTACGCTTTATGGCAATTTCGTCTGTAAAAGAAATTAAAAGCGCAAGAAGAATTGGTATGAGCTGGATGATTTTCTCTGTTGTCGGCGCTATGTTTACTGGTCTTATCGGTATTGCTTACTACTCACAACAAGATTTAACATTATCTAACCCAGAAACAATTTTCCTTGAACTTGGAAAAATTTTATTCCATCCACTTATTACTGGATTTTTATTAGCAGCCATTTTAGCAGCTATTATGAGTACAATCTCATCTCAGTTACTCGTTACTTCTAGTGCTATAACTGAAGATTTATATCGTACATTCTTTAAACGTTCTGCTTCTGATAAAGAGCTTGTATTTGTCGGTCGTATGGCTGTACTTGTTATTGCATTAGTCGGATGCGCTTTAGCGTTTAAACAAAATGATACGATTTTAGCTCTTGTTGGATACGCTTGGGCTGGATTTGGTTCCTCATTCGGACCTGCTATTTTATTAAGTCTATATTGGAAACGTATGACAAAATGGGGCGCACTTGCTGGTATGATTTCTGGTGCTGCGACTGTTATTATATGGACACAATTTAAATTCTTAAAAAACTTCTTATATGAAATGATTCCTGGTTTCGCTATTAGTTTACTAGTGATCATAATTGTTAGTTTACTAACGCAAACTTCAAAAGAAGTTGAAGAACAATTTGAGGATTTCGAAAAACAACATAGTCTATAAGGTGAAAGCTCTGCTGATATCGTAACAGCAGAGCTTTTTTAATCAAAGTTCGACAATCTTCTACTCGAATTTAACAAATTCTTTATGTTTCGTTAAATTTAGCATAACACTACTCCTTTATAGTGTTAGTATCAGCACTTATACAGAAAGGGGACTCCAACATGTTAGCAGCTTTCCAGCAACAACAAACACGAAAATTTTCACCTATCACCAATACTTCTGCGTCTTGTTTGAACATACAACCTAATCCACCTAAAATTTCAATTGCTCCTTCTGTTGTTTCAGTCATCGGTGTTCATATGGAAAAAAACAAGTTAAAAGTAAGAACGGGACAAAGCACTGAGTTATCCGCTTCTGTTTTGCCAGTACAAGCCACCAATAACGAACTTATTTGGACAAATATGAATGCTGATGTTATCACACTGTATCCAAAAGGTGATACAGTAACCATTACTGGAAAAAGTGCAGGAAGAGCAGTCGTAATTGTCACAACTGCTGAAGGAAAGTTCCGTGACCTATGTATTATTCATGTACAACCTTATATGACAAATCCAAAGTAAAAGAGTGGCTATGAAGCCACTCTTTTACTTTGGATTTTTATTTTTCACATGACTAATAAATTGCTCTTTATCTTTAGGAGAAATAATTTCTGTTTTATGTGCGCCGTAAACAATTTCAATTCGATCAAATGATAAGGCATGAGCTGCTATTGGATTTTTCGTATTTGAAATTTGTTTTATATTTCGTATAAATATACGTTTTTTAACGAGACCCGATTTAATAATAATTGCTTCTTCTCCAACAATATATTTTGTTGAAAACCAACTCCAAATAAATAATATGGCTAATGGGATTGTGAAAAACAAAAGAAAATGTTCTCTTCCTACAAATATGGGAGCAAAACACGCTCCAATGACAACAAAAAAAATCGGATATAACCATATATCTTTTTTTGATGGAAATTCCACTAAACTTCCCCTCTCTTGATTTAAGTCAATGAATCTCCTCCTCTTCCCTATTACAATGAAAACAACATTAGAATAGGAGGACGTATTATGACTGAGCGAAAATTTTCCTTATTTGCAGGCACTTCTCTTCTTATCATGGCATTCACTGCATTTTTTTCTTACGGTTTTGTTCATGGAAATCTCGTTGTACCAAGTAATGCGAGCACGACACTCCATAATATTCAAACTTCAAGTTTACTTTTCAAAGCAGAAATCTTCGGATGGATTATCATTTTCATTACGGATATTATCGCCTCGTGGGCTCTTTATTTCTTTCTAAAACCTATCCATGCTAGCCTCTCATTACTAGCTACCTGTCTTCGTCTTATGTATACAGCTATACTTGGGATTGCTATATTCAATTTAACATTTGTATTACTTCTTTCAAAAAGTACAGTTGCTAATTCAGAAGCATATACAATGTTATTTCTAGAAGCTTTTAAATACATTTGGTCTGTAGGGTTAATCATTTTCGGCTTACATCTTTTCACTTTAGGATATGTAACTTTTCTATCTAAACAAATACCGAAATTGATTAGTGTATTACTATTCATCGCTGCTATCGGTTATATCGTAATTCACGTCATGAATACAATGTTTTCACAATATGATGCGATGATTTCCATTCTTAATGTTGTCTTTCAACTACCGATGATCGCAGGTGAACTAGGATTTAGTATATGGCTATTGATTAGAGGTGGAAAAGACTCTACTGTTTGAGTCGTTTCTTAATTCTACTTAATGATTCTGGCGTAATACCTAGATAACTTGCCAATTGATATTGAGGAACACGATTGATTAAATGAGGTCGTTTTTGTAATAATGATTTGTAGCGCTCTTCTGGTGTCGATGCAATAAATAATGTAAGTTCTTCTTGTACCTCACCAAAATTGTATTCAATCATTTGACGTGTCATTTCTTCTAACTGTGAATATTTCTTATACATGTCCTTTTCACAATACAGGTCGCCAACTACAACTAGGCAGTCTTCTAGACACGTTAATGTATGTGAGGATGATTTATCTTGTTTATGATGATTGAAATTTGCAATTGCTTGTTCTTCTGTATAAAAATTTGATGTAACTTCTTTCCCGGCTTCATCTATACAATGTTGCCTCACGCATCCTTTTAATACAAAGTAACATTTAGACGGAACATCTCCTTGTCTTAGGAGTACTGTTCCTTTTTTATATTCTTCAATTTGTAATTCTTCCACGATTATACGCTGCTGCTCTTCACTTAATGTTGTAAGCTTTGTCATGTATTTCATTAAAATATCTTTCATTTGGTCTCTCCCTCCCCTTCTATATTTGTATGAGAAACGTATGATGTAAATCCACTATATATTATCTTTTTTCATGCTATATGGCTGGAATTCCCCCTATTGATCTGTTTTATTTTCTGCATAGAACAAAAAAAGAGAAGTTACCAATAACTTCTCTTTTCGTATATTAGAATAGGCTCGTTATAATTCCTGTGTATAAGCCGGTTCGTTCACTACATTTTTTGCTGTTCGTTTTTGTTGCTGTAGTAAGAAAACAGATACACCAAACAATACGAGCATGCTACCGATAATTTGCATTGCGTTTAATTTTTCCCCAAGTAAGAAGAACGCTAGTATAGTTGCTCCAACTGGTTCTCCTAAAATACTCATTGAAATTGTTGTTGCATTTACGTAGTTTAATAACCAGTTATTAATGACATGTGACACTGTGGGTACAATCGCAAGTAAAAGAAAAACGGTCCAGTCCCACTTCGTATAACCTGTAAAAGGCACTTGCAATACTATATTATAAATCCCCATAAAAATACCTGCGAATGCAAAAACTGTAAAGCTGTAAATCCAGTGTGATACTTTCTTTACTGTCGTTTGCCCGATAAATAAATAACCGACAACTGCTATCACACTTAAAAAGGATAATATATCCCCATAAATCGCTTGTTCACTTAGCCCTAAATCTCCCCAGCCAATACACATTACACCTAGTATCGCAATTCCCATTGTCGCAATAGCTGAGTATGTTGTTCTTTCTTTAAATAAGAAAAACCCTCCAACTAAAGATACGATTGGTTGAAGTGCTAAAATAATCGTCGAACTAGCAACTGTCGTATGCTTTAAAGATTCAAACCATAAAAGAAAATGAAGCGCTAAAAAGAAACCAGATCCAATTAAAAATCCCCAATCTTTTCTTTGAATCCTACTAAACTCTTCCCGCTTTTTCCAAACGATTGGCAGCATAATAAGCACGATAATCCATAATCGATACATACTTAAAATAGAAGATGGTGCTGAGGACATCTTTACAAAAACTGCTGCGAATGAAATTGCTATAATTGAAATTGCTAATGGTAGTGCGATTGATTTTTCTTGTTTCAAACCTTGTCTCCCCTCTCACCTGTCAAAAATCCCACTTCATTATATCCGTTTTCTTTCCTAACTTAAATACTAATTTTTTAGATTCTTCGTACCATTATGGTAAAATAGAAACGAAAGCACCTATTAGTGAATATTGCTTTCTTTTTCACTACAAGCGTCGCTCTTACAATCATTACAGTAAATTTTTATTTAGGGGGATCCATATGAATCAAACAATAGGGAGAATTGAAGAAATTTCATTTTATAGTGCATCACTTCAAGAAGATGTTACACTGCTCGTTTACTTACCAGTAAATTACACACCACTGCACAAACATACAGTTGTAATTGCACAAGATGGTAGAGATTATTTTCAGCTTGGGAAAGCACACCGTGTAATTGAGCGCCTTCGTGAAACTGAAGAAATTGACCGTACAATTATTGTCGGTATTCCATATAAAAATGTACACGATCGTAAGGAAAAATATTTCCCGAGCGATGTAAAGAATGCTGCTTACATTCGTTTCCTTGCTCATGAGCTTGCACCATATATCGATGAAAATTATCCAACGTACCAAATGGGAAAAGGTCGTGTGTTAATTGGTGATTCTCTTGGCGGAACAGTTTCCTTTATGACCGCACTTATGTATCCGCATACATTTGGTAAAGTCGTTATGCAATCACCATTTGTGGACGAAACAGTGATGAACTTAGCAAAAGACTTCAAAACTCCGGAAGCGCTAGAGCTTTATCACGTCATTGGGACAGAAGAAACAGCTGTAAAGCGCACTGATGGGCAAGTATCTGATTTCGTACAACCGAACCGTGAGCTCAATACACTTCTGACAGATAGAAATTTCACCACGCATTACGAGGAGTTCGAAGGTAATCATACGTGGAAATATTGGCAAACTGATTTACCGAAAGCTTTCTCTCATATGCTATCAATGAAATAATAGAGAGCAGTATTCAGAATAATTTGATATAATAGATTAAGAGAGTTATTTTCTCAAAATCTAACTAGACTTACAAAGGGAGGAATTGGAACATGAAATTAGGCATTGTAATTTTTCCATCTAAAATGATTCAAGATAAAGCGAACGGATTGCGTAAACGTTATGATCCGCACTACGCATTAGTTCCGCCACATATTACATTGAAAACACCCTTTGAGACGCAAGATGATCAACTAGAATCGATTGTAAACGAGTTACATACAATCGCAAGTAAAACGAACCCTTTCACCCTTCATGTCGGAAAAGTTGGTTCATTCGCACCTGTTAATAATGTTCTTTATTTTAAAGTAGAAAAAACACCTGAACTTACTTTCTTAAATGAGGAAATGCATAGCGAATTCTTCACACAAGAACGCGAATACGCTTTCGTACCTCATTTAACAATCGGACAAGGCTTATCAGATGCAGAGCATGCTGATGTATTAGGTCGATTACGTATGAAAGATTTCTATTATGAACAACCAATTGATCGCTTCCATCTTCTATATCAATTAGAAAACGGAACGTGGACTGTATACGAAACATTCCACCTTGGAAAGGGGAACAACTAATTTGCATGCACAGATCGTACAAACAGACGAACAACTAAGAGATGCATTCTCTGTACGTAAGCAAGTATTTGTGAATGAGCAACAAGTTTCTGCTGACGAAGAGTATGATGAGTTTGAAGAAACTTCGACACACGTTGTTATATATGATAATGATGTTCCAGTTGGTGCTGGTCGTTTTCGCATACTGGATGGAATAGGAAAAATGGAACGCATTTGCGTACTAGCTTCCCATCGTAAAAAAGGCGTTGGAAAAATTGTTATGGATGCACTTGAAGCATATGCGAAGGAACACTCGCTACCAAAATTAAAGTTACATGCCCAAACACATGCTGAAGATTTCTATAAGAAACTTGGATATGTAACGAATTCTGATGTATTTATGGAAGCAAATATTCCTCACATCGTTATGATAAAAGAATTGTAATTTGAAAACAGGAGGTATCCCCTCCTGTTTTTTACATTGCTATTTTCTTTTTCTTCCGCTAAAGTTAAATGTTGATGCTATAGTTTTGAAGGTGAATATATGACACAAGAAAAATTTTCACAAAAATCATTAACGCACGCTGATATTCCACGTGCAACATATCATATTCCGAAAACATCTACCCATTTAATTATGGAAGAAGATGCAGATGCAGCGTATTTCCGCGCTCTCGAACAGCAAAATGTATTTTTAAACGAGAAACAATTAGAAGCCGTCCGAACGACAGAAGGTCCAGTCCTTACATTAGCTGGTGCCGGAAGCGGAAAAACATCTGTTTTAACAACTCGAGTAGGTTATTTAGTAAATGTAAAACAAGTTCATCCACGAAATATTTTATTGCTTACATTTACACAAAAAGCGGCTGAAGAAATCCGAAATCGTGTAGCGAATTTACCAGGTATGAATCATGCAGCGAGTAGCTACGTTGTTGCTGGTACGTTCCACTCTGTCTTTTTAAAATTGCTTCGTAGTCAAGGATATAATCAGCAAATTTTAGCAAACGAAAAACATAAACAAATTATGATAAAGAAAATTTTAAAAGAGTTACGTTTAAAAGATGCTTATGATGCTGAAACGATGCTCGCGATGATTTCACTTGAGAAAAACAAATTGAATCGTCCGAAAGATGTAAAAGCAAAAACACCCGTTGAACAAGAATTTAAAGAAGTATATGAACGTTTTGAAGAAGTGAAACAACGATATAATTATATCGATTTCGATGACATCTTATTAGAAACATATTATATGTTAGAAAATAATGCTCCTTTACTTACCCAATTACAACAACGTTTCCACTATATTGAAGTAGATGAGTTCCAAGATACATCGTATGCACAATATGAAATTGTAAAATTGTTAGCTTCGCCAAGAAATAATTTATTTATCGCAGGTGATGACGACCAGGCGATATATGGCTGGCGAGGAGCAAGTCACCAAATTATTTTATCTTTTCCAAAAGAATTTGATAACACTACGATTATCGCACTTAATACGAATTACCGATCCAATCCATTTATCGTCGGACTTGGAAATGAAGTTATCAAACTAAATCAAGAGCGTTTTGATAAGGAGCTATATTCTGTGCGCGAAGAAGGTGTACAACCTTTTTATGCACGACCGGCTACGACTCTTGATGAAGCAAATCAAATTTTGCAGCTCATTCAAGAAAAGGTAGATAGCGGCGAACGAAACTATAAAGATTTTTGTTTACTGTATCGCACACATTCTGTAAGCCGTTCGTTACTTGACCAGCTTACAATTCACAAAATCCCGTTTATCAAACACGGTGCGAGTCAGTCATTTTATGAACATTCTTTAATTAAGCCTGTATTAGATCATTTACGGCTAGTAATTGAACCGTTTCGACTAGAATCACTTTCAAATATATTGCCAACGATGTATATCGGGCGTGATGATTGTATTTCATTTATTGAACGTGAACAATGGAAATATGGTGAGGGCCGTTTCCCTTCTCTTCTTCATTTCTTACTATTAAATCCGAGCTTGAAACCTTTTCAAGTGAAAAAGGTAAATGAGCGCATCGATTTTATTAAATTTATAAAAGAATTAGAACCGAAAAAAGCATTAAAAGAAATTATTCATGGTAAGGGGAAATATTTAGAGTACTTACAAAGTAACGATCGTTCTTCCTTTACGATGCATAAAGATATACAAGAAGAAATGTTAGAAGAATTAATGGAATCAGCAAATCGTTTCACCGATATTCCAGCTTATTTACAATTTATTGCTGAAGCAATTCAAGGTCAAAAAGAAATGGAAGCATTAAAAACAATGCCGCAAAAAGATGCTGTTTCTCTTATGTCTATTCATAACGCAAAAGGCCTTGAATTTCCATGCGTCTTTTTACTTGGAGCAAGCGATGGTATTTTGCCCCATACTTCTTCTTTAAAAGATGCAAATGATCGCGTTACAGAGACTTCTGAAGCTTTAGAAGAAGAACGCCGACTACTTTATGTCGCAATTACACGTGCGAAAGAAGAACTTTACATTTCCTCCCCACAATTTTTCAGAGGAAAGAAATTAGATATATCCCGCTTTTTATATACAGTACGTAAAGATTTCCCTGAAAAGACATCCACCAAATAAGGATGTCTTTTTTTTTATATTGCATTATGTACATCCCTCTCATATAAATTCCTTGTTTTCATCATGAGAATTAACGTAATATCAGCCATATCCCGTTCATATTGTAATAGTGTATGTCAGAACTCACGATAAGGAGTGAACATAATGAGCTGCAATTGTAACGAAGACCATCATGACCATGATTTTGATTTCAATTGTGTATCCAATGTCGTCCGTTTTATACATGAACTACAAGAATGTGCAACGACAACATGTGGATCTGGTTGCGAAGTTCCGTTTTTAGGCGCACATAATAGTGCATCCGTAGCGAATACACGTCCTTTTATTTTATACACAAAAGCCGGAATACCTTTTGAAGCCTTTGCACCATCTGCAAGCCTTACTAGCTGCCAATCTCCCATTTTCCGCGTAGAAAGTATAGATGATGATGACTGCGCTGTATTACGTGTATTAACTGTAGTATTAGGTGATGGTTCTCCTGTACCACCTGGTGACAACCCAATCTGTACGTTTTTAGCTGTACCAAATGCAAGACTAATATCGACCAACACTTGTCTTACTGTTGATTTAAGTTGCTTCTGCGCTATTCAATGCTTACGCGATGTTTCTATAAACTAAATACTAATTTAAGCATGGATTGGGTGGCAGAGTTTTCTGCCACCCAATCCATGCTTAAAAGGTATTATTATGTATTTTTTATAAAATTGGGAACTTGTCTAGAACATAGAACCTGTCCTTTTCATTAACTGAAAGTAGAAACAGATAAAGGAGTGAAAAACATGTTCTCTTCTGATTGCGAATTTACTAAAATCGATTGTGAGGCGAAACCAGCTAGTACACTACCTGCCTTCGGTTTTGCTTTCAACGCTTCTGCCCCTCAGTTCGCTTCATTATTTACACCACTACTATTACCTAGCGTAAGTCCAAACCCAAATATTACTGTTCCTGTAATAAATGATACAGTAAGTGTCGGAGATGGCATTCGAATTCTACGAGCTGGTATTTATCAAATCAGTTATACATTAACAATTAGTCTTGATAACGCACCTGTTGCACCAGAAGCTGGTCGTTTCTTCTTATCATTAGGTACGCCAGCTAACATTATTCCTGGATCAGGTACAGCAGTTCGTTCTAACGTTATTGGTACTGGTGAAGTAGACGTATCCAGTGGTGTTATTCTGATTAACTTAAACCCTGGCGATTTAATTCAAATTGTACCAGTTGAGTTAATTGGAACTGTAGACATCCGTGCGGCAGCATTAACAGTTGCACAAATTAGCTAGTAAAAAGCGGTATTTCTTCCTTAGAAATACCGCTTTTTATATTTATAATAAAAAACACTCACAGTAATATGAGTGTTTTATTCTTCATAATGTTTTATTGTGTTTTTCTTTTTCCCACAATTACATCCCTTTTTCTTCACAAATCCTTGTTGCTGTAATTGTTCTTGATATGCCTGTTGTTGTGCTTGGTGTTGTTGCTGCATATTATACCATTGCTGCAGGTCATATGAATTTTGCCTTGGATTATTGCTCACAGCAAACATCTCCTCTACTGTCAATTCTGTCTATTTACTATATGAACAACTCTTTATTTCCGTTCCCTCATTCTTTTGAACTCCGCTTTCTCTCGTATTATGAAAATATATTATTCTCCCATAAAATATCCTGTAATCGTTTCAATAATTGCTGCTGCTCCTGCAATAGCTAATAATGCAAGTAACGGCTCTGCAACGATAGGAATCCAATTATATAAAACTAATAAAAAAGCACTAACCCATACACCTGTACACCAATAACAGCTTAATAATTCTCCAATCCACTTTCTTAATCCTTTACCTTTTACTTTTGTAAAAGTTGATACACTTCCATCCGGCTCTGTAATCTCTACTTCATCAATAAACGGTCTTCGCAAAAAAACTGTAATTTTATCATAAACAATTAAACGGGTGAGCCTAAAAGCAGCTAACGCGAAAATGAAAAATAAAAGCCAACTTGTAAACAGCATGATTCCACCTTCCCTTATCTTCTTTCGCCTATTTAAAAAAAAAGCTCTTGAGATTGTGACCAAATCTCCTCGACTCCAATATCTTATTAATGTAAATACAAACAAGAAGATAAGGAGTGACATTAATGAGTTGTAACGAAAATAAACACCATAGCTCTTCTCATTGTGTAGTTGACGTTGTAAAATTCATCAATGAATTACAAGATTGTTCTACAACAACATGTGGATCTGGTTGTGAAATTCCATTTTTAGGCGCACACAACACTGCATCGGTAGCGAATACACGCCCTTTTATTTTATACACAAAAGCGGGAACGCCATTTGAAGCATTTGCACCATCTGCAAGCCTTGTTAGCTGCCAGTCTCCAATTTTCCGTGTGGAAAGTGTAGATGATGATAGCTGTGCTGTGCTACGTGTGTTAACTGTTGTATTAGGTGACGGTTCTCCGGTACCACCTGGTGATAATCCAATTTGTACGTTTTTAGCTGTACCAAATGCAAGATTAGTATCGACATCTACTTGTATTACTGTTGATTTAAACTGCTTCTGTGCGATTCAGTGCTTACGCGACGTTTCTATCTAATAAGTAAAGTGAACTAAAAAACTATTGGGGTGGTAGAAGATTTCTACCACCTTTACATATTTAAAAACCGGCCATATCAATTGATTTTATCTCTTCTATAGATAACCTAATATCTCTCATACTATTTGGCGGCATAATAGCTACAATTCCATTACGATACGATATGATCGATCCAATATAAGAAACTGTGGTCGTTTTTATTCTGCACCTTACTTTAGGAATGTAATGAGGACGGTTTAATAAAAAATGAATTTTCTCTTCATTGTTCATATCCTTAAATGATTTATTATACGGAACAGTTCTCACTGGCTCTTGCTGCTCTTGTACTTGTTCCTCTTCTTCTATTTTTTCTTCTACCTGCTGTTCTTCTTGTTGTTCTATCACCTCTTCCACAGCACTACTTACAGCATTTTCATTTTCATTTTCATTTCTATTACTTTCCTCTTTCTGATCCTCATTCCTAAAATTTGTTA
Source organism: Bacillus cereus group sp. RP37 (assembly GCF_040459695.1). Lineage (NCBI taxonomy): Bacteria > Bacillati > Bacillota > Bacilli > Caryophanales > Bacillaceae > Bacillus > Bacillus cereus group sp. RP37. The sequence continues at coordinate 4,158,866 of NZ_JARVHP010000001.1, forward strand.
AGATAATCCTTTTTATTTTCGGTGCAGCAAGTTCTAAACTTACTTGTGCAATATATAACAACGGTTTTCCAACTGTTGAACTTTTATTTTTATTCTTCACACTCGTCCCTCCCACTTCCATACGTAGCTGAATAAATCGTGTACTATTATAGTTATATTCATAACGTGGTAAGAACTTTCGTTAAAAATCGTTCTTTCTAAGAACAAATAAAAAGGACAATCTCAACATTTAGAGATTGTCCTTTAAAAATGAATATTATATTTATCCTAGGATATGATACCCTGAATCAACGTGAATGTTTTCTCCTGTTACGCCGCGTGCTAAATCACTGAATAAGAATACCGCTGTATCCCCAACTTCTTCTGGCGTTGTTGTACGACGAAGTGGTGCGCGCTCCTCAATTTCTCTTAAGATTGAGTTAAAGTCGCCTACACCTTTTGCAGATAGCGTACGAATTGGACCTGCAGAAATAGCGTTAACGCGAATGCCATGTTGACCTAAATCGTTAGCTAAATATTTCACGCTCGCTTCTAATGAAGCTTTCGCAACACCCATAACGTTATAGTTTTTCACAACGCGCTCGCCGCCAAGATATGTTAACGTTAAAATATTTCCGCCTTCTGTCATTACTTTCTTCGCTTCTCTTGCTACAGCTGTTAAAGAGAATGCACTAATATTTTGTGCAAGTAAAAATCCATCGCGAGAAGTATCTACAAATTCACCTTTTAAATCATCACGATTTGCAAAAGCAATACAATGTGCAACACCGTGAATTGTACCAACTTCTTGCTTGATTGTTTCAAAACAAGCTGTAAGTTCTTCATCATTTGTTACATCACAAGGTAATACAAGTGATTCTTGTCCTTCTAATGTATCCGCTAATTCACGAACATTTCTCTCTAAACGTTCTCCTGCATATGTGAAGATTAATTTTGCACCTGCATTATGCAAAGAGCGAGCAATTCCCCATGCAATACTTCTTTGGTTCGCAACGCCCATAACAACAAATGTTTTCCCTTGTAATAGTTCCATGATATATCCTCCCAGAAATACTTATACTTGTTATTAGTACCTGATACTATAATTATAGTAACATAAAACCTCTTAAAGGCAAACAAAAAAGTCATTAACTTAAAATTGTTAATGACTTTTTGTTTCTATAAAAAAACGCTCTAATCCTTCTTCCCAAGAAGGCATTTGTAAAAAACCATTTAATCGTAGCATGTTATGTTGGAAAATAGAATATTTTGGTCTCGCTGCCGCCGATCCAAATTCTTCAGTTGAAACCGGTAATACATCCACTTTCATATTTGCATACGAAAATATTTTCTTTGCAAAATCAAACCAAGAACATGATCCTCTATTGGATACATGATACGTACCGTATAAAGAAGTATGAATGAGCTTATTAATCATTACATTTAAATCCGCCACATACGTAGGAGAACCGATTTGATCCGCTACAACAGATACTTCTTCTCTTTCTTTCCCTAATCGTATCATCGTTTTCACAAAATTATTTCCATACTTACCATATAACCACGATGTACGAACGATAAAGTATTTATTATGTAACTCTTTGATGAACTGCTCTCCCGCATATTTAGAAGCTCCGTATATATTTATCGGCGCCGGATTATGAAATTCATCGTACCCCTCCGGTCTGTCGCCTTGAAATACATAATCCGTACTAATATAAACTAACTTCGCCCCAACTAATTGTGAAGCAACCGCTACATTTCGAGCCCCTATTGCATTTATTACATAAGCAAGATCTCGTTCTTTCTCAGCTTGATCAACCTTCGTATACGCTGCACAATGAATAATGATATGTGGCCTTATTTCTTGTACCACTTGCTGCATTCGAGATATATTTGTTATATCTAGTAACTTTTTATCAAATGGATATATGTCATATTCTTCAGGATTTAACTCTTCTTGTAGTTGCTTTCCCAATTGACCATTTGCTCCTGTTATGATAATCCGTTCTTTCATTGATATGCCCCTTACTTTTCTTTTAGTGGTTTCCACCATTCTATATGATGTTCATACCATTCCACCGTTTCTTCTAGCCCTTTTTCAAACGTATACTGCGGTTCCCACCCAAGCTCATTCTTCATCTTTTGTGCATCAATCGCATAACGACGATCATGACCTAAACGGTCTACCACATATTCAATATCTTTTTCTGTTTTTCCTAAGAGAGTAATGATTTGTTCCACAACATCTATATTTGTTTTTTCATTATTTCCACCTATATTATATACCTCTCCTATACGCCCCTTATGCAGAACAACGTCAATCGCACTACAATGATCCGTAACATGTAACCAATCTCTTACATTTAATCCATCACCATATAACGGTAATCTTTTTCCTTCCAGCACATTCGTAACCATTAACGGAATTAATTTTTCAGGATATTGATATGGCCCATAGTTATTGGAGCAACGCGTTACTATAACTGGTAATTGATATGTTTTATAATAAGATATAGCTATCATATCGGCGCTCGCTTTACTTGAAGAATATGGACTATTTGGAGCCAACGGGGTTTCCTCGGTAAATCGCCCTGTTTTTCCTAAAGAGCCGTACACCTCATCTGTTGATACTTGGACGAATTTAATATGTGGATATTTTTTTACTAATTCTAATAAGGTGACTGTCCCAATTACATTTGTATCATAAAAAGGGATTGGATTTTCAATACTGCGGTCCACATGTGATTCCGCTGCAAAATTGACAATTACTTGCACGTCACGTTCCTGAATAACATATTCTAGCAGCGCTCCATTTTGAATTTCCCCTTTTACAAAATAGTAATTCGGATGATCTTGAATAGACTTTACATTATTTAGGTTTCCACTATATGTTAATGCATCGAAATTAATAATTTTATATGTTTCATAGCTTTGTAACATGTAATGCACAAAATTACTTCCAATAAATCCCGCCCCACCTGTTACTAATATATTCATAAACAACTCTCCTACTCAAAAACTATCTTCACATTCCTGAAGTGATGGTAATATTCGATCCTTGTCAGACAAAATAGGACTTGTTACCGGCCATGGAATTGTTAAGTCTTTATCGTCCCATAGTACCCCTGAGTCATGATCAGCACTATAATACTCATCTACTTTATACATAACAATAGTATGCGGGACAAGTGTACAAAAACCATGTGCAAATCCTTTTGGCACTAATAATTGCCGATGATTATCCGCACTTAAAATATATCCTCTCCACTGTTTAAACGTTGGTGAATTTTTTCGCAAATCAACGATAACGTCATAAATTGCTCCTTGCATAACTTGAATAAGTTTCGTTTGTGCTTTCGGTTTTTTTTGAAAGTGTAATCCCCGAATCGTTCCCGCTTCTGCCGAATACGAAACATTATCCTGTACAAATGAATACGTAACCCCTAATGTTTCCAGCACCTTCTTATTATAACTTTCAGTAAAAAAGCCACGCTCATCTCCAAATAATCTCGGTTCTAACAATTTTGCGTCGGTAAAGTTTGTTTCTATAACTTTCATATTCTCACCTATTCTCCGTTAAACTGTTTACCAAGGTTTATATCCTGCGCTAACGTATTCGCCCTTTGAAGAGAAACGTGAGTTCCTGCATCAGTCCACCAACCGCTCATTTCATTATAAGTAAGTACCCCTCGTTTTAAATACCAATTATTGATATCTGTAATTTCAAGTTCTCCCCTTGCGGAAGGTTTTAATTCTTTTATATAAGAAAAGACTTTCGAATCATACAAATAAATTCCTGTGACTGCATAGGAACTTTTCGGCTCTTTCGGCTTTTCTTCAATTTCAATTATTTTGCGGTTTTGAATATTTGCTACGCCGAATCTCTCCGGATCATCTACAGATTGCAGCAGTACTTTCGCACCTTCTTTTTGACTCGCAAACTCCTCAACATACGGACGAATATCATCAGAAAAGATATTATCTCCTAATATAACTACCATACGATCTTTCCCGACGAAATCCTCACAAAGCCCTAATGCTTGCGCAATTCCGCCAGCCTTATCTTGCACACGATACGTAAAGGACACACCAAACTCTTGACCGCTTCCTAAAAAACTAACAACATCTCCCATATGCTCTTTACCTGTAATAATCATAATATCTGTAATTTCGCATTGTTTTAGCTTATACACCGCATGATATATCATTGGATAACGTCCAACAGGAAGCAAATGTTTATTCGTTACTTTCGTTATTGGATATAATCTCGATCCAGTTCCACCTGCTAAAATAATTCCTTTCACCCTGCATCTCTCCCTTATGATGGAGATAATATATCTTTGTAATGTTCTACAAACACTTTCCGATACTTCTCATATGTATCCGCATCAAACTCATCCCCGTTGTAGTGAATACACCATAAATTCGCTTGATTAGGGACACCAATTAAATAACCCGCCTTTTGAAACTCTAAAGACTGCGACACATCATAAAAGTGGAATCCTTGAAACAAGTCTTCTCGCCACGGAATATCATATTGTGTGGCCATTAATAATCCATCAATTGCCTGAACTGACATAAATGATTGATTCCCATAAAACAGCTGATCTAAATTTAATACTTGATAATTCTGTCTTCTGTACTCAATCACTTTCCCTACTAAATTTTTCCCTTCCCACCATATCCCGTTGCTCGGTAAAAACTGAGCACCAGCTACGCCAATTAAACCAAGTTTTTCGTTATCTTTAAAAAGAGAAATGAGTGTATAAAACATCTCTCGATTAACAAGATAAGTGTCTTGATGTATATAAACCTTATACTTCGCGGGATATGAAAGTGCTCGGTTATATGCACTTGCCATACTTTTCGCATCTCGTATCGGAAAAATTTGTACGACATAACCAGGGGGAACAAAAAGGTTTCTTATTTGTCTCTCGCATTGTTCAAATAGCTCTTCATTATTTATACAAACAACGACTAGTATTGTATGATCTTTCATTTTGTAGCCCCTCTATTCGTCTTGATTTACATCTGACATATAGTGCTCCACAAATATCTTTCTATACTTTTCATAGTTGGTCATATTCACATCAATATGATAGTGAATGCACCACGCATCACGCTGTACAGGAACCCCAACTGTATATCCAGCTTTTCTAAATTCAAACGATTGAGATACATCATAAAAGTCAAATCCATCAAACAAGTCTTCTCGCCACGGAATATCGTATTGCGTTGCCATTAATAAACCGTCAATACATTCAACTGGCATAAATGTTTTTGACTCATGGTACGGCTTTTCTTGACTGGCCATATAAAATAAATCATTCATATAACCAATTACTTTTCCAACAACTCCTCTGCCTACATTCCATGTTCCATTTGGAGGAACATATTGGGCTCCAACCATACCAATCATTCCAAGATGTTCATGTTCCTGAAACAATTGAAGTAATCCATATAAAAATCCTACATTTACAATGAAAACATCTTGATGTATATACACTTTATATTTTGCTGGATGCGAAATTGCTTGATTATATCCGCTCGTCATACTTTTCGCATTCCGAATCGGCATAAACTGTATAGTGTATCCTGGAGGAACTGGCAATTGTAATATATGCCTTGCACATTGTGCATACATTTTTCGATCATTTATACACGTAACAAATAATATTGTTTTATCTGCCGTACTCATAATTGTGATTTTTCTGCTTCAATAATATATTGAAATACAACCGTCTCAGCCATGAAGCCACTTCCAAGACGATATTTTTTACAAATTCCATATAACTCCTCAATAAGCGGTTCATACATTTTATGATCAACATATACACGATCTACTTTACTAATCGAATAACCTGCTTTTAAAAACATTCGTAGCATTTCATTAAATGTAAAGAAGCGAATATGCGTTTTATCTAATAATCCATATTCTGTATACGTCCAATTTCCAGCGAGTAAGGGCGCTAATATTGAAATGTGAGAAACGTTCGGTATACTAGCCAAAATTACACCATTTTGCTTTATATATGGCTTTACTTTTTCTATTACAGCCCACGGATCAAATAAATGCTCTAATACATCACCAAATATAACGCAATCAAATTGCTCCTCCTCATACGGCATATCCATTGTTTCTATATCTCCTAAGACAACATGATCTAGTTTTTCTTTTGCTTGTTCTGCCGCCTCTGGGAATGCCTCGATTCCTGATACACGTGTGCCATTTTCTTTTATGGCAGCTCCCAGTGCACCACTCGAGCAACCGATATCAAGAACTTCTTTCCATTCCTTTTTTATATGCTTTAATAAATTCGGATTCACTGCATTATAATAATGCCCAGACTTTTCTTCGTATAAAGAATTTTTTTGGGAATTCATTTCACACACTCCTTATGCAAATTGAATTAGAATTAGAAATATAAATCTCATCTAAAGTCTATAGATGTAACCAATACTTTACTATATAGCCAATCTATTAGAGTTAGAATCCCAATAAGCCATTTCTAAAAAAAGCAACCTATAACGATTTATATTGCTTATCAAAAACACTCCGAAAATATTTGCGGTTATATTCAATTGCAGCATTATTTGGAACATATGAAGCTGCTAATTCATTGTAATAATAAGCTTTATCTTGCTCGCCTAACTTGCTATAACAAATACACATTTGTAAATAAGGAATCCACGTGTAGCTAGCTGGACTGTGAAAAGGACTATCTGTTGCCATTTGCACTTCTGTTGCAAGTTTAAACCAAAAAATTGCTTCATTGTATTTTTGTTGATCCATATATATATATCCTATTCTTGTACAATTCTCTCCTCTAGGGACATCATACCGAAATGACTTTACACAAGATTCAACTGCCTTCTCCCACATTCCAAGCTTTGCATAGCAATCTCCTAATTTACCACATGCATAAATTTTCTCTTCATACCAACCTTCGTCTTGATTAAGAAATGTTTCATATAGTAGAACTGCATCATCATATTTTTGATTATCCATAGATTCATTCGCGTAATAAAACAAATCTCTCGGACTCAATTCTTCTCCAGCTGCTACAGCATCTTGAAAAATTTTTAAATTACGGTTCGTTACTTTCTTTTCTTTTTTATGCGTAATCGCAACATTACTATTAAAAATCTCACCAAAAATAGCTAAATACTCATGCACCTTTCCAAACCATTGAAATTGTTTTTCACGCTTTACAAGTCGATATCTTTTTGTACAATATAAAGGTTTCCCGTTAGAATCCATTACAAGATGATAAGGCATCGAAACAGCATCCACATTAGGATCTAATTCTCTTTTTAATAGGCTCAATGCCTCTTGAGCATCTTCTAATAACACATCATCAGCATCTAGCCATAATATATATTCTTGCGTTGCTTTCGAAAAAGAAAAATTTCTAGCTGCCGCAAAATCATTAATCCATGGAAAGTCATATATGTTAGAGGTATATTGAGTTACAATTTCTTTCGTACGATCAATGGAACCTGTATCAACTACAATAATTTCATCAACAATTTTTTCTACTGCATCTAAACATCGACCTATTGTATCTTCCTCATCTCGAACAATCATACATAAACTAATTGTAATTCCTTGCTTGTTCAACATAATCACCCTCTTCCAAATCAATCATATGTTATACATACAATAAACTTTCCACTTTTTTAACTTGCACAAGCAGTTTAAGATTTCTTTTCAATAATTCAAATGTCCGTGTCATTTTCTTCCGGTTTTGCATCTACTATATAATGAACGCTTTATGGAGGTGAATTTATGTCAAATAATAATTATTCAGATGGATTAAATCCCGATGAATCTTTATCAGCTAGTGCATTTGACCCTAATCTTGTAGGACCAACATTACCACCAATACCACCGTTTACTCTTCCAACCGGGCCGACTGGACCGACTGGACCAACTGGGCCGACTGGACCAACTGTACCAACTGGGCCAACTGGACCGACTGGGCCAACTGGACCTACTGGACCGACTGGACCAACTGTACCAACTGGGCCGACTGGGCCAACTGGACCGACTGGGCTGACTGGGCTGACTGGACCTACTGGGCCGACTGGACCGACTGGACCGACTGGACCGACTGGGCCGACTGGACCTACTGGGCCGACTGGACCGACTGGACCGACTGGACCGACTGGAGCTACCGGACCAACTGGAGCTACCGGACCAACTGGACCTACTGGACCGACTGGGCCGACTGGACCGACTGGACCGACTGGACCGACTGGACCGACTGGACCGACTGGACCGACTGGACCTTCTGGATTAGGACTTCCAGCAGGATTGTATGCCTTTAACTCAGCTACAGTTTCTTTAGCTCTTGGAATTAATGATCCCGTACCATTTAATACTGTTGGATCTCAGTTTGGTACAGCAATTTCTCAAATGGACCCTGATACTTTCGTAATTAGTGAAACTGGCTTCTATAAAATTACTGTTATTGCGTATACAGCGTCAGTAAGTTTATTGGGAAGTCTTGGAATTCAAGTTAATGGAGTTAATGTACCGGGTGCGGGCACAAGCTTAATTTCACTTGGAGCTCCTATCGTTATCCAAGCCATTACACAAATTACTACAACACCATCACTCGTTGAAGCAGTTGTTACAGGAATTGGATTATCACTAGCTCTTGGTACCAGTGCATCAATTATTATTGAGAAAATCGCTTAATTTTGTACCTAGCAGTAAGACTGAAATCAGTTTTACTGCTTTTTTATTGGTCAATTCAATCATTAAATCTTTCTTTTCTACATAGTCATAATGTTGTATGACATTCCGCAGGAGGCTCTTATATGGAAAATAAATCTGCTGTCCAGCTTTATCTTGAGTTATTAAAGAAAACAATTTTATTTGAAATATGGTTAGAATACGAACCATACTTACCTGCTTCGTTACATATATCTAAAGAGCTATCATATGAACCAGTTACAGTTCCGCTTCCTTTATTTCTTAAGCAATACGTAGAAAATCACAATTTAAAAATCGTTGATCCTAACGTTTCAAAAAATGAGCGGCAAGGCGGCAAGGATTGGCCAAGAGCAGCACACAGCATGGTTGGTCGAAAACGTATGAATCAATTACATGAGGCTATGGAAACTGTCGTCCGTGAAAATATAGAAGGTGATTTTATTGAAACTGGTGTATGGCGCGGAGGATCATGCATTTTTATGAATGGTTTTTTACAAGCAAACAACATTACGGATCGTACTGTGTGGGTTGCCGATTCGTTTGAAGGTCTGCCAGCACCTAACTTAGAACAATATCCGAAAGATTACGGTGATTATTTACACACATTTGATTACTTACGAGTTTCTTTAGAAACAGTGCAAGAAAATTTTAGAAAATACGATTTATTAAATGATCAGGTGAAATTTTTAAAGGGTTGGTTTAAAGATACATTGCCTTCAGCACCGGTAGAAAAAATTGCAATTGCTCGCCTTGATGGTGATATGTATGAATCAACGATGGATAGTCTTGTAAACTTATACGATAAAGTTTCAACAGGTGGCTATATGATTATTGATGATTATGGATTGGTAACATGCGCAGAGGCTGTAACAGATTTCAGAAATGAAAGAAACTTAAAAGCTCCTATTACTAAAATTGATGATTTCGGTATTTATTGGCGAAAAGAATAGCATACAATTTTATTTTTTGAGGGGTTCTATCACACTACTTATTCATAAGAACCAATCGTGTAAAGTTCCCCTCACTATAAATGATTAACTTATATACAATAGAAATCCCCGACTTTACTACAAGGACGGAGTGAATGTATGAACGAAAATGAGAAAAAAATCACATTAATTCCACCCCCAGAACTCGTTCAATATGTAGGTGGTGACTTTGAAGAGGTTGGAAAAGAATTTATGCAGTATTTTATTGAAATTGGCAACTTAAAATCAAATGAGACAGTGTTAGATATAGGCTGCGGTATCGGCCGAATGGCGGTTCCATTAATGAATTATTTAAACGATGATGGTACTTATTATGGATTTGACTTATTCAATGTGGGAATTACATGGTGCAAAAATAACATTTCAACACGCCGTAACAATTTCCATTTTGAACATGTCGATATATATAACCAATTCTACAATCCCGATGGAAAAGAAGATGCCTCCCAATACAAGTTTCCATATGAAGATGAATCATTCGATTTTATTTTTTTAACGTCTGTATTTACCCATCTCCTTCCGAAAGAATTAGAACATTACGTATGCGAGATTGCACGAGTTCTGAAAAAAGATGGGAGATGTTTTATTACTCTCTTTTTAATTAATCATGAATCTTCCTATTACTTAAATGCAGGACTAAGTACGTTAGGTTTTTATCATCAAATTGACAATTGTTATGTACTAAATAAAGATATCCCGAATTTCGCAGTTGCCTATCCTGAGGAAGATATTCGCACCCTATTAAATAAATATGGGTTAAAAGTACAGACTCCCCCCCATTATGGTTCATGGTGTAGCAGAACTGAACATACAAGCTATCAAGATATTATTCTTACACAAAAAATTGCTGAAAGGTAGTTGTATATGAATATTAAAAATGGTCCGCCTCTCGTTTCCATCCTTATTCCCACCTATAATCGACCACATTATTTTAAAATCGCTCTAGAAAGTGCATTAGCACAAACGTATTCAAATATTGAAATTATCGTAGGAGACGATAGCACAAATAATGAAACAGAAAAATTAATATACAGACATTATTTACATAAGCATAAACATATAACGTACATTCGAAATGCCTCTACTCTAGGACAATTTCATAACGCCCTTATGCTCTTAGAACAGTCAAATGGAGAGTACATAAATTTCTTAATGGACGATGATATATTTTATAATAATAAAATCGAAAAAATGATGTTTTATTTCCAGCAAGACTTAAATAAAAATCTCGCACTTATCACATCCTATCGTACTTGGATTGATGATAATGGCGATACAATTGAACAACATCCCTCCATGAAAAAATTATATGACGAAGATACTCTACTAAGTGGGAAAGATTTTGGAAACCGTATGCTTTTAGCTGGACAAAATATTATCGGCGAACCTACAATCGTACTCTTTAGAAAAAATCTATTAACAGAACCTTTCGGCACTTTAAATGGCAGAAAATATGGTTGTAGTGTTGATATGGCCTCTTGGATAAGTTTACTTTCAAAAGGTGATGCGATGTATATCACTGAGCCTTTAAGTTCATTCCGCCTTCATACTGGACAGCAAGTACGTCACAAATTCCTTGAAGGCTGTGAAGATTTTTCCCAGCTCGTTTTAACCTCAAAAAAGTATGGTTTCTTACAAGACACCAAATATTATAAAAAAGGGTTGATAAGAGCTTACGGATGGTATAAAAATGCGGTCAAATTTTACAATCTATTTCCAAACCTCATTCCAGATATAAATACACATGCACGTCTTTCCTATTGTTTAAATATAATTACAAAAGAACTCCGTGCAATATAGTCCATCACAAGGAAGGAACTATTCCTTCCTCGTGATGTATGACTTCCCACAAATAGTGGAATAAATGTATGCATAGTCTGCTTGTATATTATTTTTATCATGACATGATCCATATACTTACTAGGCGATAGAAAGGAATACATACATTGAAAGATCCAAATTCTCAATATCAAATAGACTACGTATTACTATTCATCTTATTTGCCATTGGGACTGTTAGTTGCTTTGCAATTGCAAGTGCACAAGCCTCTTTACCACCATTTTTGCAAAATGTAAATTTTGTATTAAAGCAAATCCAATGGTACTTCATTGGATTTATAGCCATTGGCATGATTATGATTATTGATTTCGATCGTTATCAAAAAATTGCTTGGTATTTATATAGCTTTGCATTGGTACTACTTATTGGACTAGAACTTCAAGTACCAGGTGCCGTTACAATAAAAGGTGCTACCGCTTGGTACAGGCTTCCAGGCATCGGAAATTTCCAACCTTCTGAAATTATGAAATTGTTTTTAATTATCGTCACCGGACGAATTATAGCAAATCACAATGAGAAATATTTTTTCCGAACAATACACGACGATTTTTTATTACTCGGAAAAATATTCGCAACAAGTTTGCCACCACTACTACTTATTGCAAAGGAACCTGATTTAGGAAACACAATGGTAATTTCAGCTATGCTCGCAGCAATGATACTAGTTTCTGGTATACGTTGGCGCTTTATTTTCGGATTAGTTTCCGGTATTTTTGCAGTTGGCGTTACATTAACTTATATTTTTTTCACGCATGCAAAATTCTTTAAAGCACACATTTTACAAGAATATCAACTAAATCGCTTCTACGGCTGGTTAGCGCCATACAAGTATGATGCGCAAGGCTATCAATTAAGACAAGCTTTCTTAGCTACTGGATCAGGGGAAATGCAAGGAAAAGGTTGGGAAAATGGACAAATATACTTTCCAGAACCACATACAGATTTTATTTTCACCAATGTCGCTGAGCAATTTGGCTTTTTAGGCGCAAGTGTCATCATTTCACTTTTTTTCCTACTTATTTTCCGCATGATTCATATCGCTTTAGAAAGTAATGACCCTTTCGGTAGTTACATCTGCGCTGGTACAATCGGAATGTTTACTTTTCAAGTATTTCAAAATATCGGGATGACCATCGGATTACTACCTATTACAGGAATCACATTACCCCTTATGAGCTACGGAGGAAGTTCCTTACTCACATACATGATAGCAATTGGATTTGTTTTAAACGTTCGCTCCAGAACGAAAATCTTTATGTTCAAATGAAGCATAAAAACGGTATATTTTTATCTCTATCCTTTTTTAGATATACTAATGAAAAATATGATGGAGGTTTAAATATGAAATATGACATTATAGGGGATATTCATGGATGCTTCCAAGAATTTCAAAATTTAACGACGAAACTCGGATATAACTGGAATAGCGGTCTACCGATTCATCCCAATCGACGTAAGCTTGCATTTGTTGGTGATATTACAGACCGTGGCCCTCATTCACTACGTATGATTGAAATTGTATGGGAACTTGTTATAAATAAAAAATTAGCTTATTACGCTCCGGGAAATCACTGTAATAAACTATACCGATTTTTCCTTGGGCGTAATGTGACAATCGCTCATGGACTCGAAACAACTGTTGCCGAATATGAAGCATTACCTTCTCATAAACAAAACATGATAAAAGAAAAATTCATCACACTTTACGAGCAATCCCCTTTATATCACGTACTCGATGAGAAAAGGTTACTTGTATGTCATGCCGGAATTCGGCAAGATTACATAGGAAGACAAGATAAAAAAGTACAAACCTTTGTATTATATGGCGATATTACAGGAGAAAAACATGCTGACGGCTCACCTGTCCGTCATGACTGGGCAAAGGACTATGCAGGAACAGCTTGGATTGTATATGGACATACACCCGTAAAAGAACCTCGCTTTGTAAAGCATACAGTCAACATTGACACTGGCGCTGTATTTGGTGGCAGTTTAACTGGATTACGTTATCCTGAAATGGAGACTGTTTCCGTCCCTTCCTCCCTGCCTTTTGTCCCTGAGAAATTTCGCCCAATTTCATAACTCTCCTTATTTAGGTACCATTCATAAATTACGAGGGATTACCGCATCATTTAGGCGGATCTCATATAAAAACTGGGTGAAGTAATTAAAAAAAGATGCAATAAAGTGCATCTTTTTTTAATTACACCGCATATACTGTCGCAGGAGGTGACAGAATGAAGAAAAAATCTTCTAAACAAAAAAGAAAATGCCCGCCTTTTTATCTGCCCATGTACGGAATTAACAACTGGTGCAGCATTCGAGCTGCAGCTTTAGAAGAACTGGAAGGACAAGAGGCATCCCCCAAAAACAAAACTAGACCAAAATATGTCTCTTTAGAAAATGCTGTAATGAGCCGCATAATCGATAATAGAAAAACAAAGATGCAGCAAAAAAACAAACCTCTCTCTACTCACACAGAACATATAATGCTTTCCGAGCAAACAGAGAAAAATGAGGAAGAAAACATTCCTGTAGCAATAAATAAAAAAGCGGAACCAGAAATTCCAGCTACTATAATAAATCAAGTAAAAAAAATAAAAGAAGCATTAGCTTCATCGAATGATATACAGATAGAAAAACCACTCATAATTGAGACTCCTACATCTGAAAATACAAAAGTAAAAAAGGGCAGTCGATATGCATATGCAGAGGGGCTTCACTCTCATGCTGAAGGCATAGCAACACATGCAGAAGGCTTCTTGACACACGCAAAAGCTTCTTTCTCTCATGCAGAAGGATCAAAAACAAAAGCCACTGGACATAGTTCCCATAGTGAAGGAAGTGAAACGACAGCAGGCGGCTCTTATTCTCATGCGGAAGGTAAACATACGATCGCTTTAGGCGAAGCAGCACATGCAGAAGGAACCGCGACTATCGCTAACGGATTCTCTTCTCATGCGGAAGGTAATCATACATCAACAGCTCATTTTGCAGGTAGCCATATTATGGGACGCTTCGGCACAGCAGAAGAATCTTATTCTTGGTTTATTGCAAACGGCACAAATGAAACCGATCATAATATCGGTGCAAAGTGGCTTGCTCATAATGGAGAAATGTACATTGATGGCGCTTCTTACAATGCAAGCGGAACTGATTTTGCACAAATGTTTGAAACAGTAGACAATAAACTTATTGATGTAGGTTATTTCGTTACATTTAGTAGCGAAGAAAAAATTCGAATCGCTACTTCAAACGATTCATTCATCTTAGGTATATCTAGTGCAACTCCCGCTCTTATAGGAAATAGCGGTGCTTTAAGTTGGCAAAAGCGCTACAAAACAGATAGCTTTGGAAAACGCCAATATGTAAGTACGGAATCGCAAGACATACAACCTCATTTAAATACCGAATGGGATCCAACTTGCAAATATATAGCAAGAAAAGATCGTACCGAGTGGCTTCCTGTAGGATTAATTGGACAAATGTTAGTACGTGATGACGGCACTTGCGAAACGCATGGATATTGTCGTCCAAATAACGATGGCATTGCTACAAAATCCGAAAGTGGATTTTTCGTTATAAAGCGCACAGGTGAAAACCAAATTTTAATATTATTCCGCTAAGAAAAAAGGGAACAAAATTCTTCATTACAGAAGAATTTTGTTCCCTTTTTAAGTATGTCTTAATACCTCTTGCATATCGCTTGGAATGATTGCAGTGAAAGACATTTCCTTCTCTAAAATAGGATGATAAAACGTCAAAGATATACTGTGAAGTGCTTGTCGTTTCATTTCATCCCTTTTTCCACCATACAAGTTATCGCCAAGCAACGGATGTCCTATATGCGCCATATGTACACGAATTTGATGCGTTCTGCCTGTCTCAAGCTCAAGTGATACATGCGTCTTATGATAGGCACTATCAATCACCCTAAAATGAGTAACTGCTCTCTGCCCATCCTCACAAACGGTTCGCTCAATAATGCTATCCGATTTTCGTCCAATCGGTGCGTCAATCGTTCCTTCTCGTTCTATCATCTCGCCATGAACGATTGCTTCATATGTCCTTTTCACAGCTTTTTGTTGATGCTGTTTCGATAAAAGATGATGCACGAAACGATTTTTTGCAATAAGCATAAGCCCTGAAGTATCACGATCTAACCTTGTTACAATGTGCACCGTACTTGCAAGATGCTGCTTATCATAATGAGATAAGAGTGCATTAGCAACACTCCCTGCCGGATGTTCTCTAG
The DNA here is from genome assembly GCF_040459695.1 of Bacillus cereus group sp. RP37. Classification (NCBI taxonomy): domain Bacteria; kingdom Bacillati; phylum Bacillota; class Bacilli; order Caryophanales; family Bacillaceae; genus Bacillus; species Bacillus cereus group sp. RP37. The sequence goes on from NZ_JARVHP010000001.1 coordinate 4,174,654, forward strand.
ACGGAATCGTTGACATGTTCGCCTCTTTGTTTATGACAAGAACCGCATCATCTTCATAGACAATACACAAAGGGATATCTTCTGCAATCATCCCTTCACTTCTTTCCTCCACTGGAAAAAAGACACGCAATTCTTCACCAGCTTGCAACTGATGACGAACGCTCGCATGTTGACCATTTACTTCAATAGCTCCGCCGTGAAACTTTATATCCGTTAATGCGGCTTTAGAAATCCCTTTTGTTTTTAAAAATTCTCTAACTAAAGTTCCCTCTTCAGCCAATTTTATATCCCATTTCAATGTAAATCTGTTCAAATATATAAACCCTTTCTATTTATCTGCAACAAACGAGTCACGAACTCGTTTCCAGAACGGGAATGGACGGAAACGAACAAATCGTACTTTCTCATTTGCAACGCGATACTGAATTGATTTCACATCTTGATGAACCATTGTTAAATGGTCCACCGTAATTTGCAAGTTCATTCCTGCAGTCGGCTTCAACACACATGTATGATGTTTCGGCAGTACGAGTGGCGAACCTACAGTACGAAACACACGGTTATTAATGGATGCCATTTCTGCAATTTGAATCGCTTCAATAGAAGGGTGAATAATCGCTCCGCCAAGCGCCTTATTATACGCAGTACTTCCTGAAGGAGTAGAAATACATAGACCATCCCCGCGGAACGTTTCAAAGTACTCTCCGCGTATTTCCACTTCTGTTACTAATGTACCTTCTGCGCTTTTTACAGTTGCTTCATTCATCGCCAAATACTGTGACTCTTTACTCCCATTCACATAGCGAATAATCACTTCTAAAAGCGGATATTCCACCACTTGGAATGGTGTTTTAGCAATTGCAATTACTAATTTCTCTACTTCTGTCGGTAACCAATCTGCATAGAAACCTAAATGCCCTGTATGTACACCAACAAATGCTGTTTCATCCAATCGATTGTAATAACGATGAAACGCATATAAAAGCGTTCCATCTCCCCCAACAGAAATTACAATATCGGGTTCCTGTTCATCCATTATAAATCCAAAATCTAGCAAGTATTCTTTCATCGTGCTTGCCAGTGTATCTGATGATTGATCTCCCTTTGACATAATTGTAAATTTCATCGCCCAACACCCTTTAGTTTATGATTCGGAATCTTTCGTTTCTTGCTTTCTTGAAAAAGCCTTCTGCGCTTCTTGAATTTCAAGACGGATAGAAGACATTTCTTCATCTAATAAAAATGCCGCTTCCGCTGCACGTTGCAAGCGTATTTTAATATCTTCAGGAAAACGTCCACTATATTTATAATTTAAAGAATGCTCAATTGTTGCCCAAAAGTTCATTGCTAGTGTGCGTATTTGGATTTCTACTAATACTTTTTGTTCTCCCTGAATCGTTTGAACAGGGTAACTAATGACAACGTGATAAGAGCGATAGCCACTGTCTTTCTTTTGCGTGACATAATCACGCTCTTCCACGATTTCAAAGTCATTTCGTTTTCGAAGATATTCTACCACAGGCTTAATCTCATCAACAAATTGACACATCATTCGAAGGCCCGCGATATCCTGCATATCTTCTCTGAGCCGGTCTAGCGGTACATTTCTCTTCTCCGCTTTATCAATAATACTGGCAACCGACTTTACCCTTCCTGTTACAAACTCAATTGGAGAATGCTCTGTTAACATTGCAAATTGAGTGCGCATTCCTTTTAGTTTCACTTTCAGCTCTGCCACCGCTTGATGGTAAGGTGCTAAAAATTCTTCCCAATTTCGATTCATTTCAACCACCACCAAAATCAATCCATTTGCTTATAGAAATACTTTTTCTACAGCAGTTACTAGTTCTTCTCCGTAATTTGCATTACCTTCAATATTTTCAACTAAATATTCTACTTCTTCTTTTAAACTTTCTAATTCCATTTCAACGTCATTCACGCGAACGAACATTGCCATATCTTTATTCATCGCTTCATGCATTGCTTCCCAGCATGTGTGCGGAATACTTACATAAATGAAAGACGATTCGTTTTCTAAGATATATAAAAATGATAAATTGTCTGAGTCTACAAGTACATGATTACGCGCACTTAACTCCTTTACCTCTATCTCATTATTTTCCGCACAAAAAATAAGAGCATTCTCTCTCTTTTCTACGCTCTTAACTTGAATTTTATTTTGCATGCTCTAACTCCTCCATCTCAACTTCCTGTCTTACTTAACAGTATTATTGTATCATAACATGGACGCAAACAAATAAAACATTGAACCAAATTTGCGAAAAAGCGATAATGTGTAAAGAATTATTTTTCAAAAGGAGCGCGCATACAATGACACAAGAAATTGAAATTGAATTTAAAAATATTGTTACAGAAGAAGAATTCAATACATTATGTAAATCATTCTCTATTGAGGTATTTACGAAGCAAGTGAATCACTACTTTGAAACACCGGATTTCTCTTTAAAAGAAGCTGGCTCTGCACTTCGTATTCGTCATAAAGGGGAAACTTATACATTAACATTGAAACAACCTGCAGAAGTCGGCTTGTTAGAGACGCATCAAGTCATAACAGAAGACGAAGCAAGAAAGATGATGGAAACAAACGTAATCATTCAAGGGGCCGTACTAGATCAACTACACAAATTACAAATTCCTGTTTCCACTTTAACTTATATGGGTAGTTTAACAACAGAAAGAGCTGAAACATTATTTGAAGGCGGAACGCTTGTCTTTGATCATAGTTTCTATTACAATCACGATGATTATGAAATTGAATTTGAAGTGCAAGATGAAGAAACAGGAAAAGCTGCATTTATTCATTTATTAACGCAGCATAACATACCAATCCGTCATACAAATAACAAAGTAAAACGCTTTTTCCTTGCCAAACAAAACAAAGCACGCTAAAGTGAAAATTCCACTAGTGAATACGTTCTACTAGTGGATACATCTCACTTTTAAAAAAGTGAAAGATTCATTTACACCTATAGAATAAGCAAAGAATGTTATGAAGGCTGTTTATTTGCCCTCCCTAACATTCCATTGCTACAATAGATATACATTTCATGGAAAAAGGAGTTTATAAAGGATGAGCAAGCAACCGATGACACCATTTGAAGCAATTGGCGGTGAACAATGCATTGCAATATTAGTAGACACATTTTATTCCTATGTCAGTAAACACCCTGACCTATCTCCCATCTTCCCGGATGATTTAACAGAAACCGCTAGGAAGCAGAAACAATTTTTAACACAATATTTAGGTGGTCCTAATTTGTACACTGAAGAACATGGTCATCCCATGTTAAGAGCACGCCATCTTCCGTTTGAGATTACCCCAAAACGAGCAGAGGCTTGGCTATCATGTATGGAGCAAGCAATGGATGACACAGGAGTGCACGGTCATATAAGAGAGTTCGTTTTTGAACGTTTAGCATTAACTGCTCAGCATATGGTTAATACTCCAAACGAAACAGGTGAAGTGTAATGGATAAGCAGGAAGCAAAGCATATCAATATGCCATCTCCTTCCGCATGTGAGCATAAGTCTGTAGAAGCATATTTATTTATTGATCCACTTTGTAAAGATTGCTGGGAAATTGAGCCCTTTATTATTAAACTATGGCTTGAATACGGGAAATACTTCTCTATTCGTCATATCGTAACAGGAAAAGTGGACGGAACGAACGCTTCCTCACACAAATGGAATAAACCTGCTAATATTCGATTTGTGTGGGAAAAGACAACAAGTTTACAAGGTTTTTCATGTGATGGAAAGATACATATGCAAGAGGCATCGTCAACACCATATTTAGTTTCTATGGCAATTAAGGCAGCGGAGTTACAGGGCCGAAAAGCAGGTTCGAAGTTTTTGCGAAAACTCCAAGAATACATTTTCCTTGAAAATGTATCAAACCCTGACTGCGAATTATTACTTGCATGTGCAAGAGATAGCGACATTGATGTAGAAGAATTTAAAAAAGACCTACATTCCGCTAGCGCAAAAAAAGCTTTCCAATGTGACTTAAAATTCACAAATGAGATGCATATTACAGAAATACCTTCTCTCGTATTTTTTCATGCGAATTCAGATGAAGAAGGTATTAAAATCGCTGGAACTTATTCCTACGACGTATACGTACAATTATTGAAAGAACTTGTAAAATGTGAAATCGAGCCAGAACCATTACCACCTTTAGAAGTGTTACTAGAAGCAACGCAATTTATATCTTCAAAAGAAGTAGCATTTATATATGACTGCTCGCAGCAAGAGATCGAGCGTGAACTAAAAAAATTACAACTGAAACGAAAAGTACAAATGATTGACGTAAAATGTGAGCGTTATTGGAAATGGATAGCAAAAGAAAAAGACCTGGTGTAAACACCAGGTCTTTTTCTTTACGGCTTATAAAAATATTAAAGGGGATGGGAGAAATTTTCACGTTCAAACAAAGGGGTATATGTTTGTATGTGAATTCGTTCACGCTTATTATATTACAAGATTCGACGTCAGATGACAACCCCTTTTGTCGAATTTCACACTTTTGTCACATTCTAAACGTTTTCATTTCTGAATAAGCTATAAAAAAGCTATTTTGGAGGTGTTCTGTATGAAAAAAACGTATATTTCACTTATCTTTCTAGCTGTCATCGTTTCTTTTTTCTTGTATATCCTCTCTCTACTACAAGCTTTTCCTAAAATTATTGCCTTTCCTCTTTTATTTGGAGTCATTGTCATCGCTCTCTCTTATTTCAACCATAAAAAACGATTTAAAGGATTTTAATTAACTATAAAACTGCCTTCTAATTTAGAAAAAAGAAGGAAATCCACTTTGTTTTTCGACAAATATCGACAAAATAACATGTAAACAAAAAGACGAGGTAAATCCCTCGTCTTTTCTATTACTTCTCTTCAAATAATAATGCTTCTAATTCATTTAATTTCTCTTCAAATACCTGTAGCGCTTCTTTTACCGGTTCTGGAGATGCCATATCTACTCCAGCTTTTTTCAGTACTTCAATTGGATAATCTGAGCTTCCCGCTTTTAAGAACTCATTAATGTAACGTTCTACTGCTGGTTGCCCTTCTTCTAAAATTTGTTTAGATAGAGCCGTTGCTGCACTAAATCCTGTTGCATATTGGTATACGTAATAGTTGTAGTAGAAGTGTGGAATACGAGACCACTCTAAGCCAATTTCTTCATCGATTACTAAAGCATCACCGAAATATTTCTTATTTAAATCATAGTAGATTTCCGTTAACATGTCTGGCGTAACCGCATGTCCCTCTTGTACTTTCTTATGAATAATATGCTCAAACTCTGCGAACATCGTTTGACGGAACACAGTACCACGGAATCCTTCTAAATAATGATTTAATAAGTATAGACGCTCTTTCTTATCTTCTGTCGTTTTTAATAAATAATCGTTTAGTAGCGCTTCATTACAAGTTGATGCTACTTCCGCAACAAAGATTGAATAATCACCGTATACGTGCGGCTGCGTCTTTCTTGTATAGTAACTATGCACGGAATGACCGAACTCATGAGCCAGTGTAAATAGATTATTTACATTATCATGCCAGTTCATTAAAATATACGGATTTGTTCCATATGCACCAGATGAATATGCTCCGCTTCGTTTTCCTTTATTCTCATACACATCTACCCAACGATTTTCATATGCTTCTTTTAAAATGTCAACATACTCATCACCAAGTACGTTTAAAGACTTTAATAACATGTCTTGTGCTTCTTCATACTTCACGTTCATTTTCACTTCTGGTACAAGTGGTGTATATAAATCATACATATGAAGCTCCTCAAGTCCTAGTGCACGCTTACGAATATCAATGTAACGATGTAGCAAGTGTAAATTATCATTTACAGATTCAACAAGTTGATCATACACCGCTTCAGGAATATTATTATTACTCAATGCCGCTTGACGTGCAGAATCATATTTACGAACACGCGCATTGAAATTATTACGCTTCACAGCTCCGCTTAACGTACTTGCAAATGTGTTCTTATACTTTCCGTACGTTTCATATACAGCTTTGAATGCATCTTCGCGCACACGACGATCATCACTTTCTAAAAACTGAGTGTAACGACCATGTGTAATTTCCACTTCTTCTCCATCCTCATCTTTAATAGATGGAAATTTCAAATCCGCATTATTCAACATACCAAATGTATTACTTGACGCACTCATTACTTCAGATGCTTCTGCTAATAGAGCCTCTTCCGCTTCAGATAATACGTGAGGGCGTTGACGCGTAATTTCTTCTAATGCATGTTCATATACACTTAAGTCTCTATTTTCTTTCAAGAATGTTTGCAGTGTATCTTCTGAAATCGATAAAATTTCAGGCACAATATATGCTGTGCTACTAGATACTTGTGAATATAAATTTGTCGCGCGGTCATTTAACGCTTGATACACAGAGTTTGTTGTATCTTGATCGTAACGCATATGTGCATATGTATATAGCTTACCTAATCGCATTGAAATTTCATCTTCATATTGTAATGCTTCAAGTAAATTGTTCGCAGAATCACCAAGTTTCCCTTTAAATTCAGTTAACTTCGGTAATAGCTCTTTAATAGCTTGGAATTCCTTTTCCCATTCTGCATCTGTTTGGAAAATATCCTCTAGTCGCCATGTGTTTGCTTCTTCAATCTCACTGCGATTTGGTAATGTTTTTGTGTTTTGTTCAGACATCCTTTAAGCCCTCCTTTAAATATCTCTACTTACATACAATTCGATTTTTCTTATGTAATTCCTTCACGATCAGTCTTTATTATATCCCCTTTTCCTTCTCTCATGTTGTACTTTGCCTCAAATAAAGATAAGGCATACGCTAAGCAAATTTCATCATATTTCATGATTTCCTCCTCTGTTTTTAACATAACTATCCCCCTTTTTTTCCGGTACTTATAAGCCCCTACTTTCTGCAATACACCTGCATAACATAAAAATGTCATATATTCAGTAACTGCTACTTTCCATATATGCTGTGAAAAGTACGGGAGCATGCGCCTTTTCGTATACGTTTTCACATAACTACACACATATTGAAGGGAAATATAATCCCCTACCGCAAACTTACCTATACACTTCATATATAGAAAAGCTTGCCATACAAACGGATTTGTTTGAAAAGCAAATGAGGACGGGAGCGGCACACCGATTTCAGAAGGAAAATTCGCTGGGGTACATTTACATTGATATAAGAGGCGTAATAGTGACTTATGATTATAACTCCAAATAGGCAAAGCATTTTGCCGAAAGTAGCTCTTTCGCTTTTTCCATTCCTCACCTAATGTTTCTTTTCGGAAAGAGATGGGGGAAAATAGCATTTCAAAAGTAGTCGTTTCAGTTGATAAATATATAGTATGTGAAAAAGAGACATTTGTAGAAAATGGAGTAACAAATGCGCATTTCATAAATGATTTTTGTTTCGAACAGAAGAAAATAAGAAGTGGCTGAGGATAAGACTGTAAGGAGAAAGCCAGAAGTGAGGAGAATTTCATCCAGTATGCAGAGTGCTTTTTCAATTGATTTCCACCAATGATCCAAATAACCTGTATACCAGCTCGCCAATACGAATAAGTTCGCTTGTACAGCTGCTCTATGGAGAGATTTGCGCATTGGTATTCAATCGCAATTTTTTTGCCCATTCTCTCTAAGAAAATATCTGGTCTTTGTTGAATCTCCGGAAGATAATGCTCTATATCTACATGAAAGTTTTGACGTTTGAACCACCTATATAACAATTCTTTACCATGCATATGATACATAGATTCCGCTTCATAAAAGGCTAAACATGAATCCACTTTCTTATGAGCAAAATGCCAACTTTTTTGTTTCCCTAATTTCATTTGCACTTCCTTCCCGCAAGCTATGCAAAAGAAGCTTTCCGTTTTACGCATACGGTGTAAAAGCTCTTCATCATGATGATAGAGTAGATGAATTTTTTCTCCGTTTTCTCTTTCGGCGATAAACATCGGAATCACACCCTTTCAGCTCCTTATATTCTACAATTTATTACAAATTCCTTTTAAAAAAAGAGATGTCCCAATTTCGGACATCTCTTTTTATAATAAAGGTGATAATAACCGATACGTTGATTCAACAATTCGTCTATGAAGACGCCTTTTATGAAAACGATCGACATGAATTTCACTTGATTCTTCTATATCCTCTTTAAAATCTTGAACAAGTTTTCTAATGCTATCTGTATCATATAAAAAGGCATTTACTTCAAAGTTCAAATGAAAACTTCTCATATCCATATTAGCGGTCCCAATTGACGCTAAATCAGAATCAACAATGACAACTTTACTATGAAGAAAACCTTTTTCGTATTCATATATCTTTACCCCTGCATCTAAAAGCTCTGGGAAGTACGATCTTGATGCGTAAAAGACAGTGCGCTTATCAGGCTTACTCGGCATTAGCAAACGAACATCAATACCAGCAAGTGCCGCTACCTTTAATGCGGATAAAATATCATCATCCGGAATGAAATACGGCGTCGCAATCCAAATGGATTTCCGCGCAGAAGCAATCATGGCAAAATATAAATGTTTAATTGTTTCCCATTTATTATCCGGCCCACCTGCAACAAGCTGCACGCCTCCCCAATGATCACCCTCAACTGCTTTCGCTTGTAAATATTCAGGGGCCAGGACAGCCTCACCAGTCATATAAAACCAATCTTGAAGGAAAATAAGCTGTAAACTTTGTACAGCTTCACCACGCAAATATAAATGCGTGTCTCGCCAAAAACCGAAGTACTTATCTTTCCCTAAATATTCATCACCAATATTTAATCCACCTACAAATCCTTCATTTCCATCAATAATAACGATTTTTCGGTGGTTTCGATAATTAATCTTATCGTTTAAAATCGGAAAGCGCACAGGGAAAAATGGAACCATTTCTACTCCTGCATCATTCAATTCTTCAATATACGAATTCGATAATTTAAAACTTCCAACCGCATCATATAAAAAACGAACGACTACGCCTTCTTTTGATTTTTGTATTAAAATATCTTTAATTTCTGTTCCAAGCTTATCATCACGTACAATGTAATATTCCATATGAATGTGATGTTTCGCTCGTTTTAATCCATCTAAAATGGCTTGAAATGTTTCATCTCCATTTGTTAATGTTCTCGTTTCAGTTTGAAATGAAATATTTAAAGCGCCTAAGCGGTCCGCTAAACGAAATAACAGCTCTTGATGTTTATGATTGCGCAAAATCCGTTCTTCGTAATCTTCATGCCCCTTATATTGTAAAAATGCTTGTTCATCGAGCAACGCCTTCTTTTGGAACATTCTCTTCCTCCGAAAATTCTGTCCAAATAATAAATAAGCGAAAAATCCAAATACCGGAAAAATACCTAACACAATGAGCCATGTAAGTGTTTTAGACGGATGACGGTTCTCTAAGAAAATAACGCAGCCAATTAAAAATGCAGATACTGTAAATAAAATACTAATAATACCTAAAATCGAAACATCTTTTATCCCAATTACATCCGAATAAAATGCTACATCAATAAACATACGTAACGAAACAAATAATGCGAACAATAGTAGAACAAAGAAAATCAACTTTAACGTATTTTTCATCTCTTACCTCCTTACTAAGAAAGCTTTCCTATTCTTCATATAAAAAGCCGATTTCATACTACAGAAATCGGCCTACGTTTTAGCAGGAAAATTATTGCGAATTGTTTCAAGCGCATGCTCTTTCACAATTTGTTTCCCATACTCACTTACACGATGAATTGTTAAAGTTGATTCTTCTCCGTATTCTAAAACAATACTTAAAATACGATCAATTTCTTCTTCATCATGTAGCACTTCATCGAATTCCACATATACATAATAGCGGTTCTCAAATGAATATAGCTCATCTTTTATATCTTCAAAGATCAGACGGTGGCTTAATGAAATGACATCTTCAAAATCATTAAATTTAATTAAAAAGCCAAACGTACCATCTTCGTTAAAGTTTGTTCCTGCTTGTTCTTCTACCTCTTCCACTAATTCTTGCTGGAATAATGATTCAATGCCTTCATCTAGAGGAATGTCTATAATTTTATCTACACCTATTGGTAGTTCTAGCTTTTGTCCATCCTTTGAAAGCTCTGCTTTCGTTACAAGTACTTCAATCCCTTTATCGACTGCTTGCACTTGAATCCATAACGGTCCATCAATAAAGAAATCATCATGATCACGAGCTTCGTCCATCATCTCCCAAAAGAGCTCTTCACTTCGTTCGCGGTCATACCAAATCTCCTCACGATTAAACCCTCTGTCCTCTATATCAATGTACGTAATAAAAAATTTCATCGTATGGTCATTAATTCTTTCAATATCCAAAATACAACTCTCCCTTCCTGCTTAGAATTGTTATGAAGGGATTCCCCACTCATATGACAAATCAATAGATTCTTGTACTCTCATTTTATGATAAGATTCTCCAGAATGGAAATAAAATCGATTTATTTTACAAAAATAGTTATATACCTATCTTTATTCGACCATCTACACAAATATATCATTATAGCGATTTCTCACTCACAAAAAATTTGGACATACATTTCCCCCTTCCCCCGTACACTGTAATAAAGTGAAACTTTTATTAGAGAAGATTATTTAGTCTCTTTCTTCACCACATACATATAGTTCGCTTATTAAAACATCATAAATGGAGGCAGACGAATGGACTTAGAGTTTTTAACATCTGTACTAATGATTGTCGGTATCGATGTTGTACTAGGGGGTGACAACGCAATCGTCATCGCACTAGCTAGCCGAAATTTACCTGAATCGAAACGAAATAAAGCTATTTTAATTGGTACTCTTTTAGCAATCGTACTAAGAATTATCCTCACTATACTAGCTGTCTATTTACTCGATATTCCATTTCTGCAACTTATCGGGGGCGTTTTACTTACATTAATTGCAGTAAATTTACTAACTGATAATAGCAACGATCTTTCTTCTATTCAAGGAAAAACAACTTTATTTCAAGCTGTGCGTACAATTGTATTCGCGGATCTCGTTATGGGATTTGACAATGTTATTGCCATTGCAGGGGCAGCTCACGGAAGATTTTTACTCGTAATAATCGGCTTACTCATTTCGATCCCGATTATTATTTGGGGCAGCAAACTCATTTTAATACTGATGGAACGCTTTCCATTCCTCATTTATTGCGGGGCAGCGATTCTCTCCTATACAGCAGGAAAAATGGTCACACATGAAGACAGACTTGCAACCTTTTTTCATAACAACCCAAGTTTCACTGCAAGCATTCCATACTTGTTTATTTTCACCATTTTATGTATCGGCTTTATCGTTCAACAAGTTCGATTACGAAATGTGAAACATTAAAAAAAACCTTCTACTATATAATAGGTAGAAGGTTTTCATATTATTATAATTAATTTACAAGACGCTGTGCTTCACGTAATTGGAACGTTCTTACTGTACGTGGTAAGAAACGGCGGATTTCGTCTTCATTGTAACCTACTTGAAGGCGTTTCTCGTCAATCATAATTGGACGACGTAAAATCCCTGGATAGTCACGAATCATCTTATATAAATCTTGAAGTGGTAAAGACTCTAAGTTTACATTTAATTCTTGGAAAACTTTTGAACGAGTAGAAATAATCTCATCCGTTCCGCTTTCTGTCATACGTAAAATCTCTTTAATTTCCTCAATCGTTAATGGATCTGAGAAAATATTACGTTCTGTATAAGGAATATGATTTTCCTCTAGCCATAATTTCGCCTTTCTACAAGACGTACAGCTTGGAGAACTATATAATGTTACCATACAAAGCTCACTCTCCTTAAAGAGTACAAATTCTGTACTAATTACAGTTTAAATTTCTAAATTCAGCAATTTTTCGCGATACCTTGTCTTAAAACAAAGTGCAAAAATCGCATTTCATGTAAGCAACAACTTTAAGCAAACAACAATTACTTTTAATAAGTAACTTCTATAATCATTATACAATAGATTTTGCAAGAAATATACAGTAAATTTCCTTCTAATTGAGAAAACTCTTCCGTGCATTCCACTGCTATGTAACAAGATTACACTCACATTACCTGTTCTTTAACAATAACCTTTAACCCTTTTAACACTCAGTTTTCATAGATTCCTCATATGATATATAGTTATTTTCTCATAATCTTTCCTATGAAAAAGAGAACGTTTTCTTACCTTTTCCTGATAAATCAATTAAGAAATGTAAGACTGTACAAGTGAGAATTGAAAGGAACATTTGTTCTTATTTTAACAAATATTCTCATTCATGTCTATACGATTTCTAAAATAAATCCATTATTTTTCTGACAGTTCTTTCTTTTTTATCTTTTATCTCATACAATAAAAATACAGACAGGCAAAGGGGGAATTTGCAAATGATTGCTTTTTTTATTGATTTTGTCACTGTTGCTGCCCTCATCATCGGAATAACAGCATTGATTGGTGTCATTACAAATAGCATTGGTGAAAAACTCTTTGGCGGAAAAGAAAAGATGAAGTTTGTTAATAAAAGCTTGGATGTACAGTCCGGCTGGAACCAAGTTGGCGGAAAAGGTATTTATAAGAAACGTACGTATTAAAAAAAGCAGGCGGTCAGCCTGCTTTTTTTATTTTTCTACAGATGCCCACTTAAAGCTTAATTCGCCGCCATATTTGTGGATATATACATCTTTAATTGTTTCTCTTTCTAATATAGATCTACCGCGTTGGAATACTGGTGCAATTGCTGCATCCTCAAATAAGATTTTTTCCGCTTTTAACAGGTCATTCCAACGTCCTTTTACATCTGAACCTTCTTGCTTTGCCTTTTTAATAAGGCCATCATACTGGGCATTAGAATAACTCATTTTATTTTGTGAACCATCTGTTATAAACATATCAAGGAATGTGATTGCATCAGGGAAATCAGGCCCCCATCCAGTAAATGAAATATCAAACTGTCCACTATCTTCAAGTTTTAATTTTTGTGCAAATGGTTGCATCTTAATCGTTACTGTTAGACCTGGTAAATTCTTTTCTAATTCTCCCTTTACATACTCACCAATTTTCTTAGATTCTTCATTATCAAAGTTTAAAAATTCTAGTTCTATTTTATCCTTACCTAATTCTTTCTTTCCTGCTTCCCAGAATTTTTTAGCTTCCTTCACATCTACTTTTGAAAGTTTTCCATTTTCTTTTCTGAAATCCTGCTTATCTGGTCCCTTAACAAAATCAGATGGTACTAAACCATAAGCTCCCTTAGAACCATTGTTTAAAATAACCTCACCAATACCATCTCGATCGTATGCACTAGAAATAGCCTTACGAATATTTTTGTTAGCTAACGCTGGATTTTTTTGATTAAAACGCAAGAAGAACACAGTTGGATCATTAATTGTTTTAAAATCTTTTTGCCCTTTATACTTATCAACTAATTCCGCTGATAAACCAACTCTGTCAATCGCATTCGTATTATATAAATTAACAGCTGCTCCTGTATCTTTTACAACATTAAAATTAACTTCTTCTAATTTCACTTCTTTTTGATCCCAATAACCTGGATTTTTCTTTAGTTGGAAACTTTGTTCATGCTTCCATTCATTTAATACAAATGGACCGTTATACAACGTTGTATTTGCTTCCAAACCAAATTTTTCTCCCTGTTCTTTCATATACTTCTCATTTAATGGGAAAAATAGTGGATACACCGTTAAATCAAGAAAATATGGAACTGGATTATCCAATTCAACTTCTAATGTATAATCATCTATCGCTTTTACACCTAATTGATCCGGTGATAGCTCTCTTTTATTAATTTTCTCTGCATTTTTCACATCTAACATAATATATCCTGATTTCGCTGCCGTATCCGGGTTAACAGCTCTTTGCCATGCATATACAAAATCTTTTGCTGTTACAGGATCACCATTCGACCATTTAGCGTCTTCACGCAATTTAAATGTATATTTTTTACCATCTTCAGATTTCGTATGGGATTTCGCTACACCTGGAACTAACTTATCGCCTTTCCCAAGTCGATATAGCCCTTCCATTGTATTATTCATAACTTTTGAAGAAGCAGCATCCGAGGCAAGTGTTGTATCCATTGTCGGAATTTCAGACACTTCTGTTAGATTAATAACTTGCTTCGCACCGCTTTTCCCGCTATCCCCTTTTGCGTTCGCTTGCGGTTCATCTTTTTGATAGCTACATGCCCCTAACATCATGCTCATTGCTACTGTTGACGCTACAAAAACTGGTATCTTTTTTTTCATACTTCCACCCTCCAAAAAATGTTAGCCCTTTCATTTTCAAACAGAAAGAAATATATATATGTTCTAATAATTCATATTATACACACAAATATATTTTTTGTATATTTATATTTCTATTTCATTAAAATTTTCTGTTAAAAAATGTATCCATGTAAACGTTTCATATTACTATTTTTCCTCGCTAAAGTGTCGATAATAACTATTTTTATATTTTTCTAAATTATCAGAGAAAAATAAATTTTATATTTCATAATACTTTGTGCATAATTATCCTTCTCTTTTTAACATAAAATTGCAGGCCCTTCATATTAAAAATATGTAGGCTCAAATGGGTGCAAAGGATAAGAAAGTATGTTACGATACACCTTGCTAAAAATAGATATCGGTAAAGAGGGGACGGACATGACAGCAATTCAGGCAAAAAACGGGCCAACAGAGAAATTAAGTTTATTCTTATTAACATGGCCTATTTTTCTAGAAGTTTTTCTATTTATGTTAATGGGTATCGCTGATACTTTCATGTTAAGTGCATTATCAGACGATGCTGTATCTGGGGTTGGTGCAGCGAATCAATATCTCCATATCGCTATTTTGGTACTAGAAGTCATCGGGAACGGCGCAGCTATCGTCGTATCTCAATACCTCGGTTCCAAACGTTTTATGGAAGCATCTAAAATATCAGCTTTAGCCGTCACATTAAATTTAGTGGTCGGACTCGTTATAAGCGCTGGTTTTCTTTTATTTTCAAAACATATGATGATGGCAATGAACTTACAAGGCGATGTACTCATGTATGCACAAAACTATTTATCCATCGTCGGGGGAGCTATTTTCCTTCAAGCTATTATTAATTCATTAGCCGCAATTATCCGCGTACACGGCTTCACAAAGCAAGCGATGTTTATTTCACTTGGAATGAATATTATTCATATCGCTGGAAACTATGTACTCATTTTCGGGAAATTTGGTTTCCCAGAACTCGGTGTACAAGGGGCTGCCATTTCTTCTGCTGTCAGCAGATTAATCGCTCTTATCGTTTTCTTCTGGTTACTGTACCGCGTTATGGAATACCGTGTGAAAATACAATATTACTTCACCTTATCAAAAGAATACATCGGGAAAATTTTAAAAATCGGGATTCCCTCTGCATTTGAGCAAGTTATGTATCAAGCTTGCCAAATTGTCTTTCTGTATTATGCAACGTACTTAGGAACGGAATCATTAGCGGCTAGACAATACGCTACGAATATTTCTATGTTCACTTATTTATTCGCTATTGCAATCGGTATGGGAACAGCAATTATTATCGGGCGCCTCGTTGGCGGTGGTGAAAAAGATGAAGCATATGAACGCGTATGGAAAAGTGTGAAATGGGCAATTGGCGTCACTTTATGTATGGTCGCTCTCGTTATTACATTCCGCACACAATTAATGGGACTATTTACAGATAATCCGCACATTATTACATTAGGTGCATCAGTTCTTTTACTAAGTATACTACTTGAAACGGGACGCACGATGAACATCGTTATTATCAATTCACTTCGTGCAGCTGGTGATGCAAAATATCCTGTTTTAATCGGAGCATTCTCTATGGTGTTAATGAGTTTACCACTCGGTTACTTTTTCGCCTTCCATTTAGATATGGGGCTCGTTGGTATTTGGCTAGCGATTGCTATCGATGAATGGACACGTGCCATTATTATGTTCTTCCGCTGGAAAAGTAGAGCGTGGGAGCGTTATGCACTTGTTAAACCTGAAGAAAAAGAAGAGATTGTTTCTGTTCAAGCGCAATAATACTCGTTTGATTAAGGTGTAGTCTTTAGTAAATGAAACTTATATGAGCGATTCTTTAAATAAATCGACTTACCGAGAAATGTTGACAACTCTTTTATATAGTAGAAAAAAGCCAATCTTCCATAACGGAAGATTGGCTTTTTTATTATTGATAAATCTCTTTATATTTCTTATACTCTGCTTCAGAACATAATACGAAATGTCCTGGGCGAATTTCACGCATTGTTGGTGCTTCACTAGCATAATCATGCTGAGATGGATCGTATACGATACGTTTACGATTGCGCTCATAATCTGGATCCGGAAGCGGGATCGCTGATAATAGTGATTTTGTATATGGATGAATTGGATTCGCATATAACTCTTCACTTGTTGTTAGCTCAACGATTTGACCACGGTACATTACGCCGATGCGGTCACTAATGTATTTTACCATTGATAAATCATGGGCAATGAATAAGTATGTTAAACCTTTTTCCTTTTGTAACTTTTTCAGTAAGTTTACAACTTGCGCCTGGATTGATACGTCAAGTGCTGAGATTGGCTCATCGGCAATGATAAATTCAGGCTCTACAGCAAGTGCGCGAGCGATACCGATACGTTGACGTTGTCCACCTGAGAATTCATGTGGGAAACGGTTTGCGTGCTCTTTATTTAAACCAACTGTGTTTAATAATTCATGCACACGGTCCATACGCTCTTTTTTGCCTTTTGCTAGTCCGTGAATATCAATACCTTCTGCGATAATATCCCCTACTGTCATACGAGGATTTAATGATGCATATGGATCCTGGAAAATCATTTGCATTTTACGGTTGAACTTCTTCAGTTGTGCGCGTGATTTTTTACCATGTACATTTTCACCATCAAACAACACTTCACCAGCAGTTGCATCATATAAACGAATAATCGTTCTTCCAGTTGTCGATTTACCACAACCTGATTCTCCTACAAGACCAAATGTTTCTCCGCGGAAAATATCAAATGAAATATCATTAACCGCTTTGACAACACCACCACTCACGTCGAAGTGCTGCTTTACATTTTTTACTTCAATTAATTTCTCACGTTGTTTAGTCATGTTGTTCACCTGCTTTCATTTGAAGAATACGTTTTTCAACAACTGCCGGCGGTTTTACTTCTGGAGCTTGCTCGTGAAGTAACCAAGTTGCCGCATAGTGTGTATCACTTACTTTAAATAAAGGTGGGTCCATTTCAAAATCAATTTTCAATGCCTGTGGGTTACGTGGTGCAAAAGCATCTCCCTTTGGCGGCTTCAATAAATCTGGAGGCGTTCCAGGGATTGCATATAATTCTTCTTCTGAACCATCTAAACTTGGCATAGATGCAATTAAGCCCCAAGTATACGGATGTTTTGGATTGTAGAAAATTTCATCTACAGTTCCGATTTCAACAACTTTACCAGCGTACATAACTGCCACGCGGTCCGCAACGTTTGCCACTACACCTAAGTCATGCGTAATGAAAATGATTGCCGCTTCTGTTTTTTGCTGAATGTCTTTCATAAGCTCTAAAATTTGCGCCTGAATTGTAACGTCTAGCGCTGTTGTCGGCTCATCGGCAATTAATAATTTTGGGTTGCAAGCTAACGCCATCGCAATAACTACACGCTGTCTCATACCACCTGAGAATTGGTGAGGGTATTGTTTTAAGCGCGCTTCTGGATTTGGAATACCTACAAGATCGATTAATTCTAACGCAACTTTACGTGCATCAGCTTTACTCATCCCTTGGTGTTTAATAAGGCCTTCCATAATTTGATTTCCAATTGTCATCGTTGGGTTTAATGATGTCATTGGATCTTGGAAAATCATCGCGATATCTTTACCGCGCACTTGTTGCATTTCTTTTTCTGTTAGTTTCGTTAAGTCACGACCTTCAAATACGATTTCACCGTTTTTAATACGTCCTGGAGGATTCGGAATTAATCCCATTAACGCTTTAGAAGTAACTGATTTACCAGAACCAGATTCTCCTACAATCGCTAATGTTTCTCCTTTTTTCAAATCAAAAGTAACACCGCGTACAGCTTGTACTTCACCTGCATGTGTATCAAAGGAGACTTGCAAATCTTTTACCTCTAGCAATGTTTTCATTTTTACTTCTCCCCTCTTTTACTTACGCATTTTTGGATCTAACGCGTCGCGTAATCCGTCTGCCATTAAGTTGAATGCTAAGATTAACATACTGATGACAACCGCTGGGATGAACATCATATGTGGATACGTTTGAATTGATTTATAACCATCGTTTACAAGAGAACCAAGTGATGCGAATGGTGGCTGAATACCTAAACCGATGAAGCTTAAGAACGCCTCACCAAACACTGCTGTTGGAATTGTAAACATTGTCATTACGATAATTGGTCCCATTACGTTCGGGATTAAGTGTTTTACAATTAACTGTGTATTTGTTGCACCTAATGTACGAGATGCTAATACGTATTCTTGATTTTTTAATTTCAGGATTTGTCCACGAACGATACGCGACATCCCTATCCAACCTGTAATCGCCATTGCGAGTGTAATTGACCATATACCAGATCCCATAATGATTACCATTAAAATAACGATGATTAAGTATGGAATACCGTTAATAATCTCCATAATACGTTGCATAATATTATCTACTCTACCGCCATAGAACGCTGAAATACCTCCATATGCAACCCCAATTACTAAGTCAATTGCTGCTGCTAAAAGAGCGATATATAATGATACGCGTGTACCTTCCCATGTTCTTGTCCATAAATCGCGTCCAAGATCATCTGTACCAAACCAGAAATACTCTTTAATATCACGTTTTTCATATTGGTCAACACCATATTGATCTGTACCGTCAAATGGTAGCCAATGAACATTTTCAATAACAGGAATTTTCGGTGGTAATTTCGAACGACCTAAATCTTGCTCTTTATAAGAATGCTTACTTACCATCGGTCCTAAAATTGCTAGTAAGATAATAAGCGCTAATAAAACGAAACCGAACATTGCCCCTTTATGTTGGAACAAACGTCTTCTTACATCTTGCCAAAACGTTAAGCTTGGACGGGCAATGACTTCATTATCAACATTATTTTGATTGGCTTGTTGAAATAAATCTGGAGATAATTTTTGTACATCTTTCATCATTTTTTCCCTCCCGCTAAACGAATACGAGGATCAATAATTCCGTATAAAATATCAACAATGAAAATAACTAAGATGAAAATCGCACTATAGAAAATTGTAGTTCCCATAATAACTGTATAGTCGTTCACTGTAATCGATTTAACGAATTGTTCCCCAAGTCCTGGTACAGCATAAATTTGCTCAATAACTAATGTACCTGTAATTAAACCTGCAACCATTGGTCCTAAAATTGTTACAACTGGAATTAACGCGTTACGAAGTGCGTGTTTGATAATGATAACGCCTTGGCTAATTCCTTTTGCCTTCGCTGTTAAAATGTAGTCAGCTTGCATAACTTCAATTAACTCTGCACGAGCGAAACGTGCGATTGTTGCGATAACTGCCATCGATAAAGCGATTGTAGGCATTACTGTAAACTCTGGTCCTTTCCAGAATGCTACTGGGAACCATCCAAGTTTTACCCCTACGAAATATTGTAGTAATGCGGCGAATACGAACGATGGTACCGACATCCCGAGTACGGAAATAATTGTCGCCCCATAATCGACCCACGTATTGTTGCGAAGTGCCGCAACGATTCCTAAAATTAAACCGATAAATGTTCCTAATATAATCGCTTGTAAACCAAGTTGTGCTGATGGTCCAATTCGATCCACAATCATATCTGTTACCGGACGGTTATCATATTGGAATGATACCCCTAAATCACCTTTTGCTAAGTTACCTAAGTAACGTGCATATTGAACTGGTACTGGATCATTTAAGCCATATTTTTCAAGAATGATTTCTTTTTGTGCCGGTGATAGCTTCTCCTGGTTTTTAAGCGGAGAACCCGGAAGTAATTTCATCAAAAAGAAAGTCAGTGTAGTAATTAAAAATAATGTCAAAGCCATGTACACGAAACGTTTTAATACATAACGTCCCATAGTCAAGCACCTCCCCGTTTTTCTCAAAAGCAATAAGATAGTTTAAAATATTCTTACTTTTATTTTTTTAAAATAAGAGCATATGCCCATCATAGGCATATACCCTTATTCATGATGGAAACCATTTTTAGTTTTTAAGTTCAACCCACTTATAGCTAAATTCTCCGCCATATTTATGTTCTAATAGGCCAGTAATTGAGCCACGTTGTAAATATGCTTTACCAGGTTGATATACTGGAGCAATCGCTGCATCTTCAAGCAATTGTTTTTCTGCTTTTAATAGAGCATCCCAGCGAGCTTGTACATCAACTTCTGTTTTCGCTTTTTTAATTAAATCATCATACGCTGCATTTGCGTAATTCACTTTATTTTGTGCATTACCTGTTGTATACATTTCAAGGAATGACATTGGATCCATATAATCTGGACTCCATCCCGCATATGACATTGCATAATCTCCACTTGCTTCAAGTTTTAGTTTTTGTGCAAATGGCTGCATTTTTGTTGAAACTGTTAAACCTGGTAAGTTCTTTTCAAATTGGCCTTTTAAATACTCTCCGATTTTTTTCGCATCATCAGTATCAAAGTTTAATAGCTCTAACTCTACTTTGTCTACACCAAGTTCTTTTTTACCAGCTTCCCAGTATTTTTGTGCTTCTTTCATATCCTCTTTTATAAGCTTTCCGTTTTCTTCACGGAAGTCTTTTCCATTCGGACCTTTTGCTAAGCCTTTCGGAACAAAACCATATATTCCTTCTGAACCATCGTTTAAGATCACTTTTCCGATGTTTTCACGTTCAAAGGACATTGCAATTGCTTTTCGGATATTTTTATTTGCTAAAAATTTATTCTTTTCATTTAAGCGAATAAATTGTGTAGATGGTCTCTTAATCGTTTTAAAGTCAGCATCTGATTTGTATTTATCTACAAATTCTGATGTTAACACTACACGATCAATTGCTTTCGTTTCATATAAATTTATAGCAGTTGAACGATCCTTAACAATATTGAAGTTTATTTCCTCAAGTTTTACTTCTTTATTTTCCCAATACGTTGGATTTTTCTTAAGTTGGAAACTTTGTTCATGCTTCCATTCATTTAATACGAATGGACCATTATAAAGTGTCGTATTGGATTCTAATCCAAATTTTGCTCCTTGTTCTGTTACAAACTTCTCATTCAAAGGATACAAGGTTGGATAGACTGTTAAACTTACAAAATAAGGAACAGGGTTATCTAATTCCACTTCAAGTGTATGATCATCAATTGCCTTTACACCAAGTTCTTCAACTGGTAATTCTTTTTTGTTAACTTTTTCCGCATTTTTAACATCAAATAGTATGTAAGCAAACTTAGCACCCGTATTTGAATCTACAGCTCTTCTCCAAGAATAAACGAAGTCTTTCGCTGTTACAGGTTCACCATTAGACCATTTCGCATCTTCACGTAATTTAAATACATACTTTTTTCCATCCTCTGATTTCTCATAAGATTTAGCGACACCTGGAACAAGTTTATCGTCTTTCCCCAGACGATATAATCCCTCCATTGTGTTATTCATGATGTTAGAAGATGCTGCATCTGTTGATAACGTCGTATCCATAGTTGGAATTTCAGCTGTCTCGGTTAGATTTAACACTTGCTTGTTTGAGGATTTTTCTTTTGCGCCTGCTTTATTATCCTCTTTTTGGTAACTACAAGCTCCTAACATACTGACCGTCAACGTCGATGCAAGTAATAACGGTATCTTTTTCTTCATGTTGTGTTGCCTCCCCTAATTGCACTTCCTGTACCCTCACTTGTAAAAAAGTAGAATTGAAAGAATAATCTCCAAGTTTCTACAATTTTCATTATACATATAATATAACAATTGTGAATATAGTTTTTTGTTTTTTTGTTAAAATTTTTAATAAAATGTTTATTTTTTTATTTTTTTGTAAAGGGATACGTTAACATTGCTACCATCATCTTGAAATCAGACCTTTAATTGCGTATAATTTTCAAAAAATTAATTCTAGTACATATTATAGCTTTTATAGTATAATAATTCTAGTAATATTTTGACGGAGGGGAACATTTTGAATAAAGTTTTTTTTCATACTTGTATACTAATTTTCATAGCGATAGTCGCTTCTAGTATTGGCGCATTCCTCGTTTCATCGCAATTTTTGTTGAATTTTGTCAATATCTCGTTTTATATTGCGCTATTTTTTATTCTTATAGGCGGTTTTTTATTCATATTTCAAAATGGATTTTTTAACGTAACAATTTACGCCTTCCAAAGAGTATTTGGTACGAACAAAAAAATTGACTCATTAATTGAAGAAGTAGAGGAACCTGTCGATAAGAAAGAACGTATTTATAAAACATATTCATTCAAATGGACGTATCCAATTTGCATTACAGGTCTCGTTCTTGGGTTGTTCTCGACCATCATTAGCTTTACTATTTTGATGTAGTTTGCAAACACTATCCCATATGATATAATAATCAGCAAAACATTTTGTTATAAAACTTTAGTTCTTTCATATTAAAAGAGCTCAGGTAACAATAAATAAATTTATATGTATGCGATGATAAAGAAGAGTACATATTGAGGCAATTTCAGAGAGCTTGTGGCTGGTGTGAACAAGTAATTGTACAGTATGGAATGGGCTTTTGAGCACCAAACCGAACCGAAAGTAGTAGGCTTTGGCGTTATATCCAAACGTTATTATGGATTAGAGAGATTTCACAGTAGTGAAATAATTAGGGTGGTACCGCGGTCCATTCGTCCCTATAGTTTTTGGGATGAATGGGCTTTTTTGTTTGCCTTCTCTTCCCCCATCACGCATTCAAATTTAGGAGGAATTACTTATGTCAGTTATCTTTTCTGGTATTCAGCCAAGTGGAACGATTACACTTGGAAACTATTTAGGAGCTATGAAGCAATTTACGGAGCTTCAAAATGAACACGACTGTTATTTCTGTATTGTAAACCAACATGCAATTACAGTACCTCAAGATCCCGTACAACTTCGTAAAAACATCCGCAGTCTTGCTGCACTTTATGTAGCATGCGGCATCGATCCTGAAAAAGCTACTTTATTTGTACAGTCAGAAGTACCGGCACACGCTCAACTAGGATGGATTATGCAATCAGTTGCTTACGTTGGAGAATTAGAGCGTATGACGCAATATAAAGATAAATCATCGGGCAGAGATTCAGTTCCAGCTGGATTACTAACGTACCCACCATTAATGGCTGCTGATATTTTACTTTACAACACTGAAATCGTACCTGTTGGTGATGACCAAAAACAACATATGGAATTAACACGTGATCTAGCAGAGCGTTTCAACAAACGCTTCCGTGAAGTGTTCACTGTTCCTGAAATTCGCATTCCAAAAGTAGGAGCTCGCGTTATGTCATTAACAGAGCCTACGAAAAAAATGAGTAAATCTGATCCAAATCCAAAATCAATGATCAGCATGCTTGATGAACCAAGAACAATTGAAAAGAAAATTAAGAGTGCTGTAACTGATTCTGAAGGTATCGTGAAATTTGATAAAGAAAACAAACCTGGCATCTCTAACTTATTAACAATCTACTCTTCATTCTCTGGAAAAACAGTTGAAGAAATCGAAACAATGTACGAAGGAAAAGGATACGGCGACTTCAAAGGCGACCTAGCACAAGTAGTCGTAGAAGCAATTCGTCCAATCCAAGACAAATATAACGAACTAATCAACTCACCAGAACTAGACGAAATTCTAGACAAAGGTGCCGAAAAAGCAAACCGCGTTGCATTCAAACAACTACGCAAAGTAGAAAACGCAATGGGACTAAGCAGAAAACGTAGGTAATGTAAAAAGCGGAGGCGACTGCTTAGCCCTGACGGCTAAGGTTCTTTCCCACAGAAGGTGCTTTTTACCTTCTCGTGGGGAAGGTTCTTAGACGCGAAGGGCTAGGAGCCGGAGCTGGATTACATAAAAAGCGGAGGCGGCTCGCTTAGAATATGAGGGGGATGGAGCTCCTGACGTAGAGGCGCTTTTTGCCTCGCAGGAAGGCGCGAAGCCACCGAATATTCTTGCCGCCGGAGCTAGACTACACAAAATTAAAAAAACCGCCAATTGGCGGTTTTTTTAATTTACCTTTTGCTCGTTTTCCATTTCCCATAACTTTTCAAAAAATGGCTGTCCTTTTACAAGACGCTCGCATAATTGTTCGTGCTTCTCAGACCAGCCTGCTTTCGCTTCATCATACAATCTAGCCCAAATATCTTCAAATTCCATATGTTGAACCATTCCGTATGCTGATGGATCCCACTCTGTGAACCAATAGCGAATTTCTGCTGTGTTTTTCGTTGTATGTAATTGATCTAACGCCATAAATAATAATTGTTTTAGCTGTCTTTCTTTACGAGTTAAGCCATTCATAATGAAAGGTGATGGTGATAAAATATGATGTTCTTTTTCCATTTCTTCTACTTGGAACTCATACTTTTCTGCTTGTACGCTTTCTACCATCTCATATACCATCTGCTCTTGGCGTGGTATAAGTCTACTTTTTCGAATTGGTACATTGTAACCAATTGTGTCGATCGCAATAATTCCTTTTCCATCTGTAACAACAAAGCAATACTCTTGCTGCAAACGTTCATGATTTTTACGAATATAAGCCTTATGATGTACGTCTTCCAACAATTTTTGCGGAAGCTCTAACAATTCGTCCTCGATGTAATGATATAATGTGGAATCTACTTTTAATAATGGCACTTGATCTAATAGCTCAATCGTATCATCTTTCCGCCATTCGTAAAAATGACAAACGTTATACCCATTTTCTTCACCTTCAAACCAATTTACCCATACATCATGTAGATATAACATTCACTACCCCTCACTTCACTACTGTTTGTATCAATCATTATGTTCAATTTTTCTTAACTTTATTCCACCTAAGGAAATATATTCTAATTATTATTTTTTCTTCTATTAATACTAAAAAAAACAGGAAATAGAGCTCCTGTTTTTTATATATGAAATGTATTTGCTTTATTCAATATTTCTTTTGCATCTATAGATAATAAAGAAAGTGTATCTATAGATGCGGAAGCTACACAGTCTTTGACAATATGAAATCCAAGTGCATAGCCAAGCATCTTCGGATAAGAATGAAGTCCATTTAATAAGATGTCGTGCTCCCTTGTTCCTCGTTTTATACTTATTCTTTCATGTACAACGTTTTTCCAATAGTATATAGCCTCTTCTTTTGAAAGATACGTCGTCCATGGTGCATTGTTTTTTTCTGAATATCTTTCCGTTACTGCTTGCTCAGCTAACCCTTCCATAATCATCGTATCAAGTAATGTATATTCTGTTTCTTTCGTCTCAATTTGATGTAACCTGCATATGTGGTGATATTCATGCGCCAATAACACTTTTAATTCTTCCACCGAATTCCGTCCACATACGAATAAGAAAATAACGTGACGCATAGATAATCCAGCCCTGCCGTTATATTCTTCTTGTACAGTCCGATTATAAGAATCTGATAATAAAATAAAGACAGGGACATCCGGACCTTTTAACCAACTTTTCAGTTTCTCATACTCCATACGTAACTCTTTCCAAATTTCCTTTTTCTCTAACTCTTTAATTTCTTGTTCTCCCCGCATAACTGGACGATACATACCTTTAGAAATTAAAAAGCGATACAACCTTTCTTTTGGCAGCGGGATATACTTCGTAAATTTCTCACACAGCTTTTCTGGCCGCCCGTAATATAGATGTAACCACTCGGCTGTTTCAATAACCCCCATCTTTATTCCTCCTTTTTCTTATGTATATGCAAAAGGAGAAAAAGGCGTAAAAATAAATAAGGAGTTTTTTCGTAATATATTACGAAAAAACTCCTTATTTCATCTATTATTTATACGATTTAAATACTAACACCGCGTTATGACCACCGAATCCAAGTGAGTTACTTAATACTGCATTTACTTCTTGTTGTCTCGCTTTATTCGGTACGTAATCTAAGTCACATTCTGGATCTGGTGTTTCATAGTTAATTGTTGGAGGGATTACTCCGTCTGTAATTGATTTAATTGAGAAGATCGCTTCAACAGCACCAGCTGCTCCTAATAAGTGACCTGTCATTGATTTCGTTGAGCTAATTGCTACTTTATACGCGTGCTCACCGAACGTTTCCTTAATTGCCATCGTTTCATACTTTTCATTCGCATCCGTACTTGTACCGTGTGCATTAATGTAATCAATATCTTCTGGCTGTAGACCTGCATCTGCTAAAGCTTGACGCATTGCGCGCACGCCGCCTTCACCACCAGGAGCCGGCATTGTAATATGGAATGCATCACCAGTTGCACCGTAACCAGCGATTTCCGCATAAATGTGAGCACCACGAGCTAATGCGTGCTCTAATTCTTCAAGAATTAGAATACCTGAACCTTCACCCATTACGAAACCACTACGGTTTTTATCAAATGGACGGCAAGCTGTTGCTGGATCTTCATTAAATGTTAATGCTTTCGCTGAACTAAATCCTGCGAATGCCATACTTGTTAACGGTGCTTCAGCTCCGCCTGTAATCATTGCATCAGCATCACCGCGCTGAATTGCTTTAAATGCATCACCAATTGAGTTTGCACCAGATGCACAAGCCGTTACAGAACAAGTGTTAATCCCTTTTGCTCCTGTCGCGATTGATACTTGACCTGCTGCCATATCTGGAATCATCATCGGTACGAAGAATGGGCTCACGCGGCGCGGGCCTTTCTCAGTAAAAATCTTAAATTGTTCTTCGTATGTTTCCATACCGCCAATACCAGAACCAATCCATACACCAATTCGAGGTCCGTTTTCTTCTGTAATTTCAAGTTTTGCATCCTCAACTGCCATTTTCGCTGCTGCTACTGCATATTGTGTAAAGCGATCCATACGGCGCGCTTCTTTTTTATCAATATATTTCTCGACTTCAAAGTCGTTAATTTCTGCTGCTACTTTTGCTGGAAATAGTTCCGGATCAATTCTTGTAAGTCGTCCGATTCCAGATACACCCTTTTTAATGTTTTCCCACGCTGTTTCAACATCTGTTCCGATCGGTGTAACAGCTCCTAGTCCTGTAATTACGACCCTCTTTTTTTCCATACAAAATACACTCCTTTTTTTCTCTCAGTCCTTATTTACCCCAACGAAGAGCGACCGCTCCCCATGTTAATCCGCCTCCGAAACCAACAAGTATAATTAAATCCCCATCTTGAATACGTCCATTTTGCAATTCCTCTACCATTGCAATTGGAATTGAAGAAGCTGATGTATTACCAAACTTTTCAATTGTCATACTCATTTTTTCTTGTGGTAAATTTAATCTCTCTCTTGCAGATTCCATAATACGAATATTCGCTTGATGTGGTACTAAGAAATCCACATCCTCTTTCGTAAGACCAGCTTTATCCAGCACGCGAAGACAAGATTCACCAAGTTGACGAACGGCAAATTTAAAGACTTCTCTGCCATTCATCATAACATACTCGTCTTGATAAAGATGCTTACCGCCACTTCCGTCTGCTCCTAATTCGAAAGATAGAACGCCTCTTCCTTCTGAAACGGCTCCCATTACAATCGCACCGGCTCCGTCTCCAAATAATACTGCTGTATTGCGATCATTCCAGTCTACAATTTTAGATAGTTTATCACTACCAACTACTAATACATTTTTATAAGTTCCCGTTTGAATAAATTGCTGCGCTGTAATCATTCCGTACATAAAACCAGCACATGCTGCACCTACATCCATTGCAGCTGCATGTTTCGCTCCAATCGCTTCTTGAATGACACAAGCTACTGCTGGAAACGCACGATCTGGTGTTACTGTCGCCACCAAAATAAGATCGATATCTTCTCCGCTAACCCCTGCATCTTCAAGTGCTTTTTTAGCAGCCTCTACGGCCATATATGAAGTATCTATTGTATCATCGGCAATGCGTCTTTCTGCAATTCCCGTTCTCGTACGAATCCATTCATCGGATGTATCCATTATTTTCTCTAAATCGTGATTTGTGACTACTTTTTCTGGCACATATCTTCCGATCCCTAAAATGCCCACGTTCACATCGCAGCCCTCCGTTTTATATCAATTATTATGACTTGGTACTAATTTTAAAACATAAATGTATTTTTGTCTAGAATATATTTCAGCTAAAGCATAAAGCTAGGCATTATTCACTTTATTGTTTATAAAAAGAAACAGAAACATACCTTTCCTAGTTTCTTTCGAAATATAAAAAGACCCGAACCGCTTCTACTTACGGTTCGAGCCTCTCTCCCTTCAAAAAAGAAGGGTCTTACTCTTTATCTGCTTTCCCAAGCTCATATGCTTCATTCATAACTTTCATCAATAACTCTAATACTGGTTGTGCTTTCTCCATATCAAGTGCAATTCCATTATCATCTAAAATTGCTTTTGCTTCTGGTAAATGCTTCATTGCGATTTGTAAAAATTGCATGCTTTTTTCGTTCATAGTATGTTCTTCCTCTCTCCAATAAACTTTCACATACAATAGTGTAACACGTGCTCTACCCTTCGTATAACTCTTTATATTTTTTCATATGTGCCAATTGTTTATTTAAACCGTATTCTAACGGGGTATTTCTTTTTATCGAAATAACCTCTACAGCTTCATCTCTTTCTTCCTCATTCTTTTTATTCACTTTATCCTCTGCACGTAAAAGATTCATACCTTTTTTCCATAATGACTTTTTACCACTAAGTAAATTGTATATACCGAGATACTCCTCGTTCATTCCATTTTCCCATAAGCATTCACATACATCTTCAACATACAGTAGATCACTTCCGTTTTCCTCGCTCGCATAACGGCACTCTTTCTCATCCAGTTCTGATAAGATGAGCTGATGATACATCATAAAAGATGGTTGCCATGGTCCATATAATGTAGGAACTCGAAATACACTATATTGTACCTCTCCTTTTTTCAATCCTTCTTCCACTTTCGAAAATAGACGTTTATTTTCAGATTCATCTGCACTTCCTACTTCAATAGAAGAAATTAAATTTAACTTTACTTTATGTTCTTCACACATTTTTATAATTCGCTTTAAATATTGCAATATAAGCCTTTCATTCCGAAACCCACTATGCTGATTTGGCTCATACAAGCAAAAGTAAACCGTATCGAACTTCTCTCCTTCCACTGATTTCCATCCATCTTCACCTCTTATCGAATAATACGTAAATAACGCATTTCGCCCAATTAACAATAACTTCTCTTCATTGATTTTTGTCATACTATCGAATTCATCAAAATCAAGACCATACACTTCTACTTCTTCTGCGATCATTTTATTCACAAGGTGATAACCTACAAACGTAAGTGCACCTATAATTAGCACGCGTTCCATACCACCAACCCTTTCCCCTTGAAACCAATAGCTCCTCATTTATGTATATGGGAGCTTCACAATTCTTCTTCATATTTTTTAAAGAAATCAGTCGCTTGCCTAACCATTTTATATTTCACATCTTGCAGATGGAATAAGACAGAAGTATCACATTGATTAAATTGCCTCATTTTCTCATATTTACGTAACAACTGTTTTCTTCCTCTTTTTTCTTGTGTTGACACGAAAATTTTAACAGGTACACAAGACGGAAGAAGCGTAAATGATTTCTTATTTATTTTTGATGCTAATTCTTCTTCTTTGGAATCATACGCCAAACTTAATTCCTTCACTAACCTTTTGTAAAAAAACTTATGCTCTTTCTCAAACTCCACATATTCTGGTAAATCTAAACACGGATTTAACATAATGACAGAGCGTATAGATTCAGGGTATTTGTTCATCATTTCAAGTGCTACAAGTGCACCCATACCATCTGCCATAATGTGCATTTTCGCATTCAATGTCTCTTTTCTCAAAACAACATCATATAAACGTTTTGCTAGCCGAACAGATTGGTCGTTTCCCCAATGTCTTCCGTATAAATTAGAAGAAAAGACCGTGTAGCCTTCCTCAATAAGGCCATGTAAAAAATAAGATCTTCCCGCATGCTGTGTCCATAAACTTGTACCATTCTCAATAAAGTAGTTGTAATCACCAAGAAGCATTACAGAAAATCCATTTGGCTTCTCTGGTAAATAAATGACACATGGTTCTTTTTCTAAGTAAAAAAAACGTTCCGTAATACTCATTTTTCCCCCGCCTTATTTTCTAAACATATAAAAGTACTCTTTTATAATGTATGAACAGAATGCAAATTTGCGTTGAAAAATCTACAAATATTTTTCTATATTCTTTTTTCAATTGTGTTACAATAAGGACAGATTGAACGAATAGAGGTGTAAAATATGCGTTTCATTTGGGCATTAATTTGGTCGTTCGCGCTTGTACATATGATGAGCTATGTAATTGGTTCTATGACTGGCGGTACATACGATTTTAACCAAGCGTCTATTTTCTCAGTTGTTCTTGCGGTATTAGTACTTGCGATTTCAGCTGCAATTCCAAACGAGCCAGTAGAACAACACTAAAAAAAGAGTCCGGATTTTATCCGAACTCTTTTTTCATTTCACACGAACGACTAATTCGTTATTTTCTACATCTACAACTACGTGACTGTTATCAGTAATCGTTCCTGCAATTAATTCTCTCGCTAATTTCGTCTCAACTTGACGTTGTACGTATCGTTTTAATGGACGAGCTCCGTACATCGGATCAAAGCCAGCTTCTACAACGAATTCTTTTGCAGAATTCGTTAATTCCACTGTAATGTGACGATCAGCTAAACGGCCTTGTAATTCTTTTACAATTTTATCAACAATACCTTTAATTTCATTCGTTGTAAGAGGCTTGAATAAAATAATTTCATCGACACGGTTTAAAAACTCTGGTCGGAAATGTCCTCTTAATTGTCCCATTACAAGTTCTCTTGATTCTTCTTTAATGGAACCATCTTCTTCTAATCCATCTAACAAATGAGCGGATCCAATATTTGAAGTCATAATAATGACCGTGTTTTTAAAGTCTACTGTACGACCTTGTGAATCTGTAATGCGTCCATCATCTAACATTTGTAATAAAATGTTAAATACTTCTGGATGTGCTTTTTCGATTTCGTCTAATAAAATAACAGAATATGGTTTACGTCTTACTGCTTCTGTTAATTGACCGCCCTCTTCATATCCAACATATCCAGGAGGCGCACCAATTAAGCGTGACACAGCATGTTTCTCCATATACTCAGACATATCGATACGAATCATTTGCTCTTCACTATCGAATAAAGACTGTGCTAACGTTTTTGCAAGTTCTGTTTTACCAACACCAGTCGGTCCTAAGAAGATGAAGGAACCAATCGGACGGTTCGGGTCTTTAATACCGGCGCGTGCACGAAGAACTGCGTCTGATACTAAGCTTACCGCTTCCTCTTGTCCGATTACACGCTCTGATAAAATTTGCTCTAAGCGTAGTAATTTCTCGCGTTCACCTTCAACGAGTTTTGCGACAGGAATACCAGTCCAGCGTGAAACAATATCAGCAATCTCTTCTTCACTTACTTCCTCACGTAATAAACGATTTTCTTGTTTATTATGCGCGCCCATTTCTTCTGCTTCTTTTAACTCTTTTTCAATTGCAGGAATTTTCCCGTGACGAAGTTCCGCTGCTTTATTTAAATCGTAATTACCTTCTGCTTCTTCTAATTCACGGCGCAGTCGCTCTAAATGTTCACGTAAGTCACGAACTTTGTGAATATCTTCTTTTTCTTTCTCCCATTTCGCTCTCATACCACTTGCAACTTCTTTTAAATCCGATAATTCACGTTGCAATGTTTTGAGACGTTCTTGGCTACCAAAGTCCTTCTCTTTTCCAAGAGCCGCTTCTTCAATTTCCAGCTGCATAATGCGGCGCGTTACTTCATCTAATTCTGTCGGCATAGAATCAATTTCTGTACGAATTGTTGCGCACGCTTCGTCAACAAGATCGATCGCTTTATCAGGTAAGAAGCGATCTGAAATATATCGATCTGATAAAACAGATGCTGCTACAATCGCGCGGTCATGAATATTTACACCGTGATAAATTTCAAAACGCTCTTTTAATCCACGTAAAATGGAAATTGTATCTTCAACAGTTGGTTCTTCTGCTAATACTTGTTGGAAACGTCTTTCTAGCGCTGGATCTTTCTCAATATATTTACGATATTCATCTAACGTTGTCGCCCCGATACAATGCAATTCACCACGCGCAAGCATCGGTTTTAACATATTTCCTGCGTCCATCGCACCTTCTGTTTTACCAGCGCCGACGATTGTATGAAGTTCATCAATGAATAATAAAATGCGGCCTTCACTCTTTTTAATTTCATTTAATACCGCTTGCAGACGCTCTTCAAATTCACCGCGGAATTTTGCTCCAGCTACAAGCGCACTCATATCTAACGCAAAGATTGTTCTATCTTTTAATCCTTCAGGTACATCCTTCTTTACAATACGCTGTGCTAATCCTTCAACGATTGCTGTTTTACCAACACCTGGCTCACCAATTAAAACCGGGTTGTTTTTCGTTTTACGTGAAAGGATACGAATGACGCGGCGAATTTCACTATCACGGCCGATTACAGGGTCAATTTTCCCCGCTCTTACTTCCGCCACTAGATCACGGCCATATTTTTCTAACGCTTCATAAGTTGCTTCTGGATTTTGACTAGTCACTCTTTGATTCCCCCGAACTGTCATTAAAGACTGTAATAAGTTGTCTTTCGTAATATGAAATCTTGTAAGTAATTGATTTATATCGCCTTTTTCTTCAGAAAAAGCAAGCAATACATGTTCAACTGAAATGTAGTCATCTTGCAATTTCTCTGCTTCTTTTCCTGCTCTTACAAGTAGTTGTTGCAGAGCACCTGTTATATATAATTTGCCCGCTTCTGCTCCGCTTCCCGTTACAGAAGGCTTTTTCTTAATTAAACTTTCGGCACCTTGCTTTAACGCTTCTATATCGACATTCATTTTTTGAAAAATACGTACTGCTAACCCATCTTGCTCTTCTAATAATGTAAACAAGAGATGAACAGTATCTACTTCTTGATGATGATGAGACACCGCTAAAGATTGGGCACTCATAATCGCCTCTTGTGTTTTTGTTGTCATTTGATTTAAGTCCATCTTTACAGCCCTCCAAATGTTTGACTTTCTTTGACCTTTGATTTGATTATACGCCAACTGACTTTTTTATACAATAATTTTGCTTATGTATTTTCAAACTTATTATTGGAAAAAAGAAAAGTGCGCATGCATGATACAATTGAAAAATATACGGTAAATGAAATTATAACGTGTAATGACAAAAAAGCCGCAATGATGATTGCGGCTCCTTTTACGGTTTTCTTTTATATGTCCACTGACGGTTATGATTCGTGTTCTCTGGAAACTTTTCACCGGCAGTTAATTGTACCATTTGGGGATTTTTCACCATACTTCCCGTTTCACCAATTTCTACGTAAATGCCATCATTTGGCGCTTTTTGTCCAGAACGAAACCTGCGATTTTGTCCCATCTTCATTCTCCTTCCATGACGTCTTGCCTCATTAGTATATCCATTTTAAAAGAAAGCTTTTCTGTCATGTTTAGGAAACAAGTACTACATCTCGTTCTTGTACATATATATGAATGACACAAGTGTAAGCAGGGATTTCTTCCCTATTTGTAGAAAAAAAAGAAACCAACCTACTCTAGGCTAGTTTCAAAGGAGAGTCAAACATATACGAGAAGATTACATGTTCATTATAAGCCTCCTCATACGAGCAATGTAACCCTTTTCACAATTTGTACATAATGAAAGAAACATTGTTTGAACTTTCTAAAAAGATGTTGACTTTTCCTAATTTCCAGCGAGAAATAGTAGACACCACAGCACTTCGAGACGTAAGATGGATATATAGTGAAATTCCCATCTATGGTGGTATCACCCAGTTTAACCTCTTATTTCTGCATATTAAAAAACGGAAATACAGATAAAAACAAAAAAATTATTATAAGAGGTGAAATTATGAAAAAACAGCATTTAATCGCATTAGACTTAGACGGCACTTTATTAACAGACAACAAAATAATTTCTACTCGAACGAAACATACAATTGCAAAAGCAAAAGAACAAGGACATATTGTCGTTATTTCAACAGGACGTCCATTCCGCGCTAGTTTTGATTACTATAAAGAACTTGGTCTTAACACACCAATCGTAAACTTTAATGGCGCTTACGTACATCACCCTCTTGATTCAAAGTGGGGTACACATCACTCACCTCTCGAGCTAGCAACAGCTCAAGAAATTGTCCGAGCTTGCTTTGATTTTGGCGTGAAAAATATATATGCTGAAGTAATGGACGATGTGTATGTTCGTGAAATTGATGAAGATAAAAAACATATTTTCGAATTCGGTTCTCCAAAGATTTTTACAGGAGAC
Organism: Bacillus cereus group sp. RP37; assembly: GCF_040459695.1. Classification (NCBI taxonomy): domain Bacteria; kingdom Bacillati; phylum Bacillota; class Bacilli; order Caryophanales; family Bacillaceae; genus Bacillus; species Bacillus cereus group sp. RP37. The sequence goes on from NZ_JARVHP010000001.1 coordinate 4,209,354, forward strand.
TTATTAAATATTTTAAACGATCATCCAACTTGCTTATTAATCGACGCACATGACGAGCATTCCAGTGCAATTCGTCAACACTTAACTGATATGCATGCTGAAGTAATCGATCACAGAAAATGGGGCGCACCTTGGCCAATTATTGAAATTGTAAAAAGCGGGTTAAATAAAGCTGTCGGATTACAAAAAATTTCTAATCATTACAACATTCCACAAGAGCGAATTATCGCTTTCGGTGATGAAGATAACGACTTTGAAATGATTGAATTTGCTGGTCACGGCATCGCAATGGGAAATGCCATCCCTGAATTAAAATCACTTGCAAACCATACAACGTTAACGAATGAAGAAGATGGTATCGCTCTATATTTAGAAGAGGTTCTTGGGTTATAATCTAAAAATTCCCTGCTTATAGTTTCTCGCCAAACGCTCATACTATAATTAGACGCAAAAGTCAGCGCGTCGATTGTTTTCAGCTAAATAAAGGGGGTTTTTCGAATGGGTAAAAAGAACAAATCAAAACGTTTTATCCAACAAGGAGCCGATGCTGTTATGAAGCATGATGCAAGATTCCCGTACAGAGGTACATTAGCTGAGGCAGAAAAAGCGAGAAACAACTCTTCTTTTGGAGGGGTTTAAATGGGGAACTTACTATTCCAACAAGCTAGAGATGCTGTCACAAATGCCGTATCTTGTTCAAGCGGCACTGAGCAACAAGATCTCGTATATAGAGCAAAAAACGCTTTGCAATCTGCTTATGCAAACTCTTCAACAGCTGAAAAAGTTCAGCTACGCGAAATGCAGGAGCAGTTGCAAAACATTACGAATTTACATTAAAAAAGAGGACCAGCTTTGGTCCTCTTTAATCTTTTCGAAACAATCCAAACACCCCAACCGTTTGCAGTACGTTTGTAAATGCACCTGGGTCCACTTGTTTAATAACCCTCTCTAATTCATACAATTCGTAACGAGTAATCACAATCATTAACATTTCCTTATTTTCATTTGTATAAGCACCTGTTGCCGGTATAGTTGTAATCCCCCTCACTAAGCGTGAATGAATCGCCTTGCGTACATCTGCCCCATTCTTCGTAACGATTAATGCTGTAATCTTCACGTGACGGGTATGAATCGCATCAATAATTCTCGTTGAAACATACAACGTCAACAAAGTATATAACGCTTTTTCCCATCCATATACATAACCTGCAGCGATAATGATAATTGCATTAAAAAAGAAAAAGTATGTGCCAACAGGTTTATCTTTTATCTTAGATAAAATCATCGCGATGATATCTAAACCACCTGTAGAAGCCCCCCACTTTAAAGCAATCCCTACCCCAATTGCTGAAATTATCCCGCCAAAAATCGCATTCAATATGATGTCGTTCGAAACTGCTTTAACTGGGATAATTTCTAGAAACAAAGTCATAAATATAACGCAAAGAAAACTAAAAAAAGTAAAAGCCTTCCCAACCTTTTTCCACGCTAAAATAACGACAGGAATATTAAATAAGCTAAACAATACCCCCGTTGATATATGAATAGATAAAAAGTCACTTAATATTTGTGATAATAATTGAGACAATCCAGCAAAACCACTCGCGTACACTTTCGCTGGCGTTAAAAATAAATTCATTCCAATCGCGTTTAACAAACCTGCGACGATTACAACGATTAACTTCTTTATAAGTTCGGTATAATTCAACTTCAAATCCATTTCTAATCCACCCTTATTATTCATGAATGCACTGCTATACATAGTCTTTACGAAAAAGGAAATGATAAACGTACAACGTTTAGAAATGGAGTTGATACATATGCCACATACAAGTGATAACGACAAAAAAGCACGCGATAATAATGCAAAGCGTACGCAAAAAAATGAACAAGAACAAAAGAATATAGAGCAAGGTAAGCGTGCCTATTCCAAAAAGACCGATCACCTTTGATTCCATCGTACACCAACAGTATTGTTGGTGTACTTTTTTTACAGTTTACGGGGAAAAAACATTAAAAATTCACTTCATGTTCACTTCTATATTCTACAATAGCGATAACATATTCGGATGAGGTGTTAGCATGAGAGGGAAACATATTTTCATTATTACTGCACTACTAAGTATATTAATGCTATCTGCTTGTGGACAAAAAAACGGCTCAACTACAGTCGCTACGGCAACAGACTCAACCATTACGAAGAGTGACTTCGAAAAGCAGTTGAAAGATCGTTATGGAAAAGACATGCTATACGAAATGATGGCACAAGACGTTATCACAAAAAAATATAAAGTATCTGACGATGATGTAGATAAAGAAGTACAAAAAGCGAAAAATCAATACGGAGATCAATTCACAGCAGTACTAGAAAACAATCGTTTAAAAGATGAAGCCGATTTCAAAAATCAAATTAAGTTCAAACTTGCTATGAATGAAGCAATTAAGAAGAGTGTTACAGAAAAAGATGTGAAAGACCACTATAAACCAGAAATTAAAGCGAGTCACATTTTAGTAAGTGACGAAAATGAAGCGAAAGAAATAAAGAAAAAATTAGATGCTGGTGCTTCATTTGAAGAATTAGCAAAGCAAGAATCACAAGATCTACTATCAAAAGATAAAGGCGGAGACCTCGGATACTTCCATTCCGGTGCAATGACACCAGAATTCGAAACAACTGCCTACAAACTAAAAATCGGCCAAGTTAGTGATCCAGTCAAATCACCAAATGGCTATCACATTATTAAACTAACTGGTAAAAAAGATTTACAACCTTACGATGAAGTAAAAGACTCCATCCGCAAAAACTTAGAAGCAGAACGTATTGCTGATCCTACATTCAGTCAAAAGTTGTTACAAAGAGAATTAAAAAAGGCAAATATTAAAATAAGTGATAATGACTTGAAAGATACATTTACTTTTGCGCATGAGCGAGGAAATTAAGAAAGCATCCCCTTATATTTCACAAAATATAAGGGGATGCTTTTATTTGCTTTATTTTTTAAAGTAAGTCCAGCCTTCTTCTTGATAAACCTTTTCTTCTTTCATCAACTTACCAAGCGCGCGCTTAAATGCAGCTTTACTCATGTTGAAACGTTCTTTAATATCTTCTGGGTGACTCTTATCCCAAAACGGCATTGCTCCGCCACGTTCTTCCATATATGCATAAATCACTGCAGCGTCATCTTCCATTCCTTCTTCTTTACGAGGAAGAAGTGAAATGTTAATTGTACCGTCATCTTTTACGTCAATAATACGGCCCGTTACACGTTCACCGATGCGGACTTGTTCTTTTCTTTCAGTATGGTGTAAGAAAGCACGGAAATGCTCATCAGTTAGTATGAATGAACCAACTTGAAGTGAACGATACACACGTCCATTTACGTTTTTATTACGCATAGATGGCGTCGCATCTACGATAATTTCTTGCATATCACTGTCTCTTGCCGGAAGAGCGATAAGGCGATCACGATTCGTTAATTTTAACGTACAATATAATTCGTCTCCAACTTCTGGCCATACTGGCATATAAATCGGGAACTCATCAGCTGGGATTAGTATATCTTTTGATACACCAATATCAACAAACACACCTAAACTAGGAATAACTTCTACAACCTTTACCCAGTTCCAATCAAAAGTTGTAATAAGTGGCTCCTTCATTGTTGCTGAAATACGATTTTGGTGATCAAGGTATAAGAATACATCAATCTTAGCGCCTTCTTCAATTTCTCCAACTAATTCGTTTTTATGTAGGAAAATTTCTTCTTCTTCATTCCCAACCATATATCCGATTTCCGTTTCGCGTAAAACAGTTACCTGTTCAATCGATCCTAATTGCAAATACATATTTTTTTAATTCCCTTCTATATATATAAAATTATCTTTTTTATCATTCCAAACAAAAGTTAATTATAACACGATTTTTCCTTTATTTGTCCAACTGCCCAAAATTCACTATAATAAAATGAGGTTACATGAATATAAGTATGAAAACACTTAAGTCTAAGCTCGTTTTCAGCTATACTTTAGTATGTACAGTACATAAAAAGATTAGAAATTTATTTGGAGGTGCTAACTATGGCAAAAGATAGTTCTTTTGACATCGTTTCGAAAGTAGAATTACCTGAAGTAACAAACGCAATTAACATCGCATTAAAGGAAATCCAAAACCGATATGACTTTAAAGGAAGTAAAAGTGATATTAAATTAGAAAAAGAAGTACTAGTTTTAACTTCTGACGATGAGTTCAAATTAGACCAAGTAAAGGACGTTCTAATTTCTAAACTTGTAAAACGTAACGTTCCAATTAAGAACTTAGATTACGGAAAAGTTGAAGCTGCAACTGGTAACACTGTTCGCCAACGCGCAACACTTCAACAAGGTATCGATAAAGATAACGCGAAAAAAATTAACAACATCATTAAAGAAATGAAATTAAAAGTAAAAACACAAGTACAAGATGACCAAGTACGTGTTACAGCGAAAAGCCGTGATGACTTACAAGCAGTTATCGCAGCTGTTCGCAGCGCTGACTTACCGATTGACGTACAATTTATTAACTACCGCTAAAAAGAAAACTCCTCTTAATTAGAGGAGTTTTTCTTTTTATCATGTAGGGACAATACGACAAGGACATGAGAGGGTATTTGCGGTGAAAATTGCTGAGCGAACAGAGTCTATTCATACGAATATCTTACCGGTGACCGCGTGGTTAGACTAGGTCTCATTGTAGAATTTTTTTATACATGGAATTTGAGCATGTCCTTTTAAAAATAAGGAAAAGACACCTTAGGACGTTTCCCTTCAACTTGAATCACTTTCCTTATCAATTGAATCCCAAGCCAAAGTCACCACAACTACCTCCATAAACCAAAATCTCTCTCCCTACTCAAGCGTAACAATTTATGAGTATAAGAATATTTTCCACCCTTCAATGTAATGTAGAATTAATAAGGAATCTTATTTTGTGAAAAAAAGTTAATTATAAAAGGGTTAGAAGTGGTTATTTGAAGAAGTTAATATTATGTTTTTTATCGGCTATATTCTTTCTAAATATTAAAGGATGTTCTAATAATATGACTACACTAAAGGATAAATCTAATTGCATTAACAAAGCTTGGTACAAAAAAAATATGTTATGTAATAATTTAAAGAAACATTAAATAGTTGATGATAAAGGTCATAAAAAAGACACTCTAAGGTGCCTTCCTCTTACTTGAACCATCTTAATTTTAATATGGAAGTGAAAAGAAGTATAAAGTGTTAATAGGGATGCAGATTTCAAAATAGAAAGTACGTTAAGTAAACTTTCATTCAACATATTAAGTAATAATATTTTAGAATCAAGTTTATAAAAAATATTAAGAGGTTTATAAGTGTAAAACCTACGGGAACTTTTCCTGTGGGTTTTATTGTACTATAAGTAGTTATTTAACAATTATGTTTTTCGAAATATTCTTCTTTAATTATTTGTAATTTTTTTTCGTTTTTTGTTAATTCAAATATAAATAACGCTTTTTTCATGTTATTAGCAACATTTTCTTTATTAGATTGTTTAAGCTTTAATAAATTCGAACCTTTTTCATAGTATAGTTCACCCAATAAGTATAAAGTATTTAGATTAATAGCTAATTTGATACCCTTATCAATGTATTTTTTTGCTTCTTCGTATTGATATGTGTAACTTAAACATTTTGCTAAATTATAAATGATTTTTAATTTAATTTCTTTATCTCTAGGAAAATCTAACTTATTAAAATTATTTAAACATCTTTTTAATATATTAATACTCTCTTTATATTCTTTATTTTCTGCATGAAATATAGCCATTGTCTGCATAATATCTATTTCTCTCTCTGTTAAAAAATCAATATTCGTTACAGTTATTTTTAATGCATTATTTAAAAGAGCTAAAGCCGTTTTTATTGAGTTATTCACACGATATATAGCAATTGCTTCATGCCATATTAGAAATTGTTTATCTTCTTTTATTCGAAAATTATTTAAGTTTTTTTCTTTTGTTACTATTTCATAAAGCTCTTTATATTGATGTTGTCTTATGCAATCCTTCATTACACATTTCACATTTTCTATATATTTAAATTTTTTGTTTTTAGTTAGTGCAAATATATTATTTGGATCAATACCAAGTCTTTCTGATAATTGATATAACAATATGCTAGATGGATAAATCACACCTTTTTCGATCTTGCTAATTTGACTTTGTGAGCATATTCCATGACATAATTCGGATTGCGATATATTTTTTTTAATTCTAAGTTCTTTAATGGTAATACCCAAATCGTAAAATTCCATTTTTCCTCCTACTATTTAGTACTTTAGTATAAGAGTATTCTCTAACTTTTAATGTAATGTAAAATTAATATAGTTGCAATGATTGTTTATTTCAAAGGTCTTTTCCTCCCACTATAAGAAACCTTCCCCTTCCCTTTTTCTATCGGTGTTGACAAAAAAACTGGCTAGGAAGAAAAATTTCTCCCTAACCTGGAAAACTCCTCTCATTCGAGGAGTTTTTATATTTATTAAGAGCAACACCATATCGCTTTATCAAATGATTTTTTAGGAATGTACACTTTATCATTTTCGATTTTGTATTATTTCCCTTCAGAATTGCTGTATCAACAGAATGAACACTATCGCCCCACCGAACAAATTCCCCATCATCATGGTTGTCCCAAACATCTCACCCCACCACGCACTTTCAATTCAACACAAAAGAGAATGTCCCCTTATCTACGCTTCTTTTTAACGGCAATTAAAAACGCAATAAATAATACGTTCACACCGACGATTAAGGAGATAAATAACCAATTCACACCTGTTTCTCTGTTAACTTTATACACATTTGACTCTTCCCGCTTTAAAACGAGATAAAACTTTCCGTTTTCTTCTCTTATAATTTCATCTTCTAACAATCCTCTTAACTCTTGTTTTTCACCAATTGCACTTACAGGTAAAGCAACTTTTTGTGTTTCTTTCGTATTATTAATCGCTACTACTGTCACTTCATCTTTATACTTTCGCTTTAATATACTCATTCCATCTTTATCGTATAAAAGCTCAAACGTACCATGTCGTAGAGATGGTCTCGTTTGTCTAAGCTCACCAAGTTTCGTTATATGTTGCATAAATTTTTCATCTGATTTGAAATCCATTAATCGTCTATTATCCGGAGTATCCCCTCCATCTAATGCAATTTCAGTCCCGTAATAAAAATTCGGAATACCGGGTGATGTTAATAAATATGTAAGAGCTAGTTTCAAACGAGATGGTGGATAATTCATATTCTCTTTTGCAATCCGGGCAAATCTTTTTGTATCTTGATTATCTAAAAATGTAATGGATTCCCCTTCTTTTTTACTCACATCATATAAGGGTTTCACCGATACATCCGCTTCGGAAAACGATTCTACTATTTTTTCGTTATATTCACTATCTTCTTTTGTTATAACACGAAAATCTTTCTTTATCACTTGCATATCTTTTTGCACGTCATCCCAGAAAGAACGCGGCTTTTTTTCACTATGTATTACATAACTTCCATCTAAATCGACTTCTTTGATCCACCATTTCATCGAGTCGATGACTTGTTGTTCGTTTTCTCCAAGCGGAAATTGAAGTACAACTTTCATTCCTTTTGCATGCGCTTCTTGTACAAGTTCTTTCACATCATTTTCTGTTCCGAAATGTTCATTTACCTTTTGAAAATCGCGCACGTCTAATCCGTCGTACTTTCCACTTTCAAAAAGCGGAGAAAGCATAACAGCGGTAAAGCCCATTTCTTTTATGTAATTCAGTCTTTTTATAATCCCTCTTATATCTCCGCCCTGATATCCTTCTAAATTACCAACTTCTAACTGTTTGTCATTTTTCGGTTCTCCATTATTGAAGCGATCAATCATAATGGAGTATATAACTTCGTCTCGCCACTCTCTTGTTTCATCTGCAAAAGCATGTATTGGTACAAACAAAACGACAGCTAAACAAAAACAAATGAATAGTTTCCTAGTCTGTATTTTTCCCACACGCATCCCCCATGTTTTTTAATTGTAAGAATATTATACCAATTATCCGAATGAATCGCATACGTTGATTTCTTTCTCCCTAAAATAATTCATGTCAGATTTCCTAACATGAATTATAAAGTTTTCTGAATTTTTAGTTGATTTTTAATTTTATTTCGAATATGATATGAAACATAACAAGTTCATGTTATTTTTTCTAACATTACAGGAGGAGAGAGAATGAATACAAGCGATACGGTTTTTATGTTTGTAACGACAGCAATGGTCATGTTGATGACACCAGGATTGGCACTTTTTTATGGGGGTATGGTTCGCAGTAAAAATGTACTCAGTACGACAATGCATAGTTATAGCGCAATGGCTATCGTTTCGATTCAGTGGATCGTAATTGGTTATTCTTTATCATTCGGACCAGATTGGCACGGGCTTATCGGCAATCTCGATTGGTTCGGTTTAAACGGAGTTACCTACGCACCAAATCCAGACTATTCATCCACTATTCCTCACAATTTATTTATGATGTTCCAACTCATGTTCGCTATTTTAACTCCCGCTTTAATTTCAGGTGCATTCGCCGAAAGAATGCGATTTTCAGCTTTCCTTATTTTCATCCTTCTATGGACAACAATTGTTTACAATCCTGTCGCTCATTGGGTATGGGGCGTTGGCGGGTGGCTAAGAGAACTTGGCGCGTTAGACTTCGCTGGTGGTAATGTCGTTCATATTACATCCGGCGTTGCTGGTCTTGTATTAGCTATTTTCCTTGGAAAACGAAAAAACATAAACGGTTCTTCTCCTCACCATTTACCATTTACGATGTTAGGCGCAGGCTTACTATGGTTCGGCTGGTTCGGTTTTAACGTCGGTAGCGCATTATCTTTAAATGATGTAGCACTAACCGCATTTATTAATACAAATATAGCCGCCGCTGCCTCAGCATTAACTTGGATGCTTTCAGAGTGGTTCTTCCAATCAAAACCGACTGCGATGGGGGCTGCTTGTGGTGTAGTTTCTGGTCTAGTCGCTATTACACCAGCTTGCGGGTTCGTTACACCTTTCTCCGCTCTTCTTATCGGAGCAATTGGCGGCGTATTATGCTTCGGAGCGGTCTTCTTCTTAAAAACGAAATTCGGATATGATGATACACTTGATGCATTCGGATGCCACGGCATCGGCGGAACTTGGGGTGGGATTGCGACAGGACTATTTGCAACTACTACTGTAAACGGTGATGGCGCTAACGGATTATTTTACGGAAACGCCGCTTTACTGTTTAAGCAACTGGTAGCAATCGGCGCAACATATGCATTCACAATTATCATGACATACGCCATCATTAAAGCGATTAACTTCTTCCTCCCCGTTCGGGTAGATGAGCATGAGGAACATATGGGACTTGATATTTCGATGCATGGAGAGAAAGCTTATGAGTATACGGAGCGAGTGAACTAAAAAAGAGATGCAATCTATTGGTAGTAGATTGCATCTCTTTTTATTGTACTTGTTGGTGGCATACCCCATTCAGTATTTCTATGAATATATCAGCGCTCATTTCGATATATCGATTTACCAACAAATTCCGACCTGATTTAAACGTAAAATACCCCTTGTAACTTACGAATCACCGTACTTTCTTTTATTGGCACTTAAGATAATAAGAAATGCCACAGCTATGACAGCTAAAAAGCGAACTGGATTAAACGGTGTTCCTACCGTTTCATTAAAACGATGATAAATAAAAGGGATCATCTCAAGCACCATTAGCCCCATCGCAATTTGAAACGTCTCAGCCATCGCTTTGTTTTTTATAAATGCAGCGCGTTCATCACCTTGTTTTCCAATCGCTATAAACATTTTTATAATAGCAAACACTACAAATAAAAAAACACTGAGCGCAATAATAAAAATAGCAACATCCATTCAATACACCTCTTGTATGTAAAATTTATTTGACAAAAGTATAACATCTTTTACACCTTATGTAAAACATGTTTTACATAAAAAAGACGACCGAAATCCGGTCGTCTTTTTCTATTTATTTCGGAGCGTTTCCAACGTACTGCGTGATATCAACATTTAACGCTTGTGCTAAACGCATACCGTACTCTTGATCTGCACGGAAGAAGTTACACACAGCTAATAATTTCGTGCGTTCATTTACATCTTTTAAGTCATTTGTTAAGTTTGCAATTAAGTTCGCTTGCTCCTCTTTAGAGAATGAACGGTAACGCTCACCTGCTTGTTTGAAGTCATTTGGTTTCTCGATTTTTTCACGAGATACATAGCCTTCTACTTTCATAGTTGAATCGCGGTAAGTCGGGTCTTCAACTGGATTTTCAGTATGACGACTAGGTTCATAGTTAATTGTAGATGGGTTTTGATTCACTTGCATCGCACCATCACGTTGTTGGTTATGGACAGCTGCATATGGGCAGTTTACAGGAATTTGTAAGTAGTTTGCACCAAGGCGGTAACGCTGTGTATCTGGGTAAGAGAATAAACGACCTTGTAATAATTTATCTTCAGATGGTTCAATACCATTTACAGTTGCACTTGGAGAGAACGCCACCTGTTCTACTTCTGCGAAGAAGTTTTTCGGGTTACGATTTAACGTCATTGTCCCTACTTCAATTAACGGGAAGCGATCTTCTGGCCATACTTTCGTTGGATCTAGCGGATCAAAGTCTAAAGAATCCGTTTCATCTAGTTGCATCACTTGTACGTGTAAATCCCACTTCGGATAATTTCCTTTTTCAATTGCATCGAACAAGTCACGAGTTGCATGGTTGAAATCTTTCCCTTGTACTTCTTGCACTTCTTTTGCGCTTAAGTTCCGTACACTTTGCTGTGGTTTCCAGTGATATTTAATGTAAACGATTTTACCTTCTGCATTAATCCATTTAAATGAATGGACACCGAAACCTTCCATTTCACGATAGCTCGCTGGTGTACCATAATCAGAAAATACCCATGTCATCATATGTGTTGATTCTGGAGTTAACGTCATGAAATCCCAGTAACGATCTGGAGTTTGAATATTTGTATCAGGTGCTGGTTTTAAAGAATGCACCATGTCTGGGAATTTAATTGCATCACGAATGAAGAAAACTGGTAAATGATTACCTACGATATCGTAGTTTCCTTCTTCTGTATAAAATTTAACAGCGAACCCACGTGGGTCACGCGCTGTTTCCGGAGAACCTTGACCATGAATAACCGTTGAGAAACGAACAAATACTGGCGTTTCAGTTCCTTCATTTTGTAAAAATGCCGCTTTCGTATATTGCTTCATGCTGTTTTTCGTTACGAATACACCGTGAGCACCTGCACCACGTGCATGCACAACACGCTCTGGAATACGTTCACGATCAAAGTGTGCCAGTTTTTCTACTAAATGATAGTCTTCTAATAATACCGGTCCACGGCGACCAGCTGTACGAGAATTTTGGTTGTCTCCAACTGGAGCACCTTGGTTTGTTGTTAAGCGATTATTTGGATTCATCTAGGGGGATCCTCCTCTTTCTTTCATAGTAATTATTATTTATTTAAAATTATTATAAACTAATTATTATTCAAAACTAAATCTTTGTCAACTATTTCCTTCATTTTTTTGGAAACAATTGCAGCTAAGCAATCGATAAATACAGATTTTGAATTTGGCATATTTGGTCTAAAATATGCCAAATTTAATTCATCAGTTACCACTTTACACTCGTAATCGTTGTCATATAAAACTTCTAAATGCTCTGCCACAAAGCCAACTGGGCAATATACGAAAGATTCATATCCATGCTCTTCAAATAAATCTCTCGTTAAATCTTGCACATCCGGTCCAATCCATGGATCTGGAGTATTCCCAGCACTTTGCCAACCAATTGTATAGTTTTGAATATTCGCAGCTGTAGCGATTAAATCCGCTGTATGTTGTAATTGCTCTACGTACGGGTCCCCTGCTGCAATAATTTTTTCTGGTAAGCTATGTGCAGAAAAAATTACGACGGCTTTCTCTTTATCTATAATTTTAGTAAACGTTTCTTGTATTTGATCTGCCCAATAGGAAATAAATTTCGGTTCATCGTACCATTGTTCAATTGGTTCAATAACAGGACCACCGATTTCTTTTGAAAGACGAATCGCACGGTCATTATACGCTTTAATGCTAAAAGTAGAATAATGCGGCGCTAATACGATACTAATTGCCTGCTCAATTCCATCGCGCTTCATCTCTTCTACTGCATCTTCTATAAATGGTGCAACATGTTTTAAGCCTAAGTAACAAGTAAATTCATACTCTGTAAATATATTATTCATTGAATCTGTTAATTTATGCGCCTGCTCTTTCGTAATTTTTGCAAGTGGTGAAATTCCGCCAATCGCTTTATAGCGCCCGATTAAGTCTTGGAGTGCTTCTTCGGAAGGTTTACGCCCGTGGCGAATATGTGTGTAGTACGCTTCTACATCATCTAATGATTCTGGCGTCCCATACGCCATTACGAGTAAACCTATCTTTTTCTTTGTCATCTATATCACACCTCAATTTTATAAATGAGAATCTTTTTCAAGAACATTTGTTTCCAATTATAACAACTAATAATAAGTACGTCAAAATAATTATTATAAATAAGTATTATTTCTAATATGATTTTAAATTTTATTTGACAATTTATTTAATAAAAAAGCGACTTACTTTTATGTAAGCCGCTTTTCTTCTATTCTTTAATATTTACCCCGTATTCTTTAAACCAAACGTGAATTTGTGCTAAATGAGCTAAAAGTTGTGGCCCGCTCATCAATTGACCAAACCAAGGCGTTTGAAATGCACTGCCGCCTGACTCAATTAATCCGCTAAGCTGTTCTTTATCAAATAGTTCGTGTAAAATTGAGCCTTTATCCGTTAATAAATCTTGTAGCCATACTGTTACTGCTTTTGTATAGTGCGGATTATGCGTTTTCGGATAGGGGCTCTTCTTTCTATATAAGATGTCATTTGGAAGTAATCCTTCTAACGCTTTACGCAATAGACCTTTTTCGCGGTTTTTATACATTTTCATTTCCCAAGGAATATTCCACGCATATTCGACAAGTCGGTGATCCGCAAATGGAACGCGTACTTCTAAGCTTGCGCCCATACTCATACGGTCTTTTCTGTCTAATAATGTTGTCATAAACCATACCATGTTTAAATAAAATAATTGTCTTCTTTTTGCTTCTAGCGGGCTTTCTCCCTCTAAAATAGGAACTTCTTGAATAGATTCTTCATAACGCTGTTGTACATATTGTTGTAAATTTAATTTACTTCTCCATTCTTTCTTTAGCAGTTGTTCACGCGCTTCTGTAGAGCGCATCCACGGAAATGCACTCGATTGCAAATCATCTTCTCTATAAAACCACGGATAACCACCAAATATTTCGTCTGCACATTCCCCAGATAAACCGACGACAAAATCTTGTTTAATTTCGCGACAAAACCATAATAATGACGAATCGATATCTGCCATACCAGGCAAATCACGAACGATTACTGCTTCTGTTAAATACTGTGCTAATTGTTCATTTGAAATGACGCAGCGATGATGGATTGTTTGAAACGTCTCCGTCATCAAATGAATAAATGGTGCATCTGAATTCGGCTGGAACGCATTCGCTTTAAAGTATTTATCATTATCTTCGTAATCAACAGAATATGTGTGTAATTGCCCTTTTCCTGACCTTGCATATTCTTTCGCAGCAATCGCTGTAATCGCGCTCGAATCTACACCACCTGATAGAAAAGTACATAGTGGTACATCAGAAACGAGCTGCCTTGTAATCGCATCTTGTAATAAAAAGCGTGTTTTCTCTACTGTTTCTTCAAAGGAGTCTTCATGTTTTTTACTTTCCACATTCCAATATCTCCATATACATAAACCGTTCTTTGAAAATGTCATCGCATGACCTGGACGTAATTCTTTTATACCAGCATAAATGCCGTGACCAGGCGTTCTAGATGGTCCAAGGCCGAATATTTCGGATAACCCTTCTAACGTTACTTCCGCCTTCACATCTGGATGAGCCAGTATCGCTTTTAACTCTGAACCAAATAGCAATCGTCCACTATCATATTTATAAAATAGCGGTTTTACACCTAATCGATCTCTTGCAATAAATACTTGTTCTTTCTGTTCATCCCATACGGCAAACGCATATATACCGTTTAAATGATCGACACATTCTTCTTTCCACTCAATATACGACGCTAATAGTACTTCCGTATCAGAATGACCTTTGAACGTATATCCTCTTCTTAATAGTTCCTTTCGAATATCTTCTGTGTTATACAGTTCCCCGTTATAACAAATTGCATAATTCGCTTCGTCCTTTAAACAAGTCATCGGTTGTTTACCACCCTCAGGATCAACAACGATTAACCGTTTATGCCCAAATGCGACATTGCCTTTAATCCAAACTTTATTATCATCTGGGCCACGCTTCGCTAACGTCTCAGCCATCTTCGTAACGACGTCCCGTTCTCCTTCTAATGAGCGTTTATAATCCACCCATCCTGTAATCCCGCACATATAAATCATCCTTCCATCTTATTTCTTTTCCTAAACGAGCAGTAATCCCCACCTTAGAGATGCGGATCAAAAAAATGACAAACTTGACGATAACGTACTATCCACATACGGAATAGCATTTTCACTCAGTAAAACGTGTTTTATTGTATGCCCACCTATGTCTAGGTGTGTCTAGTTATAAAGTACGCCCGAACTGTCTATAACAGAAATAACTACTTTTCATAAAGGAGAAATCGTGTATGATACAACGTAACCATATTTTATATAACCAGCCACGCGCTCATACAGTCGGTAATGTAGAATATATAAACAATGAATGGGTATTCTTTGACGATGAAAATGATGAAGCATTTTTATTAGAAGATATTGCCGAAGATGGCTTTGAGATTTTATATAACAACAACTGGCTACCAGCTCGTTTCTATGAACAAGATGTATTACAAATCGCCAACGAACAGCACCATTTGCAAAATGGGGAAATGATACGAATTCGAAAAAAATTACTTCTTAGCTATACGGAATGGCTTGAGGAATTACCTGACTCTGTCTTTACATTATTAACGGAATCATTGCAATCCCTTCATTACTCTTTATATGATTGCATGTATTGTCATAATTATTTATCTTTCTTACCGAAAGAGGAAACGTGCGAAGGAGTAAATATTCTTTTGTTCGATAACGAAGAGATGATTTGTACACTGCAACACCATTTCGTTCGTCACCCTACGTCAAATAAAAACATGTTTCGTTTTACGAAAGTAAACGGAGAAGAGTTGCATATCGATGCGACATAAAGTAAAAAAACCACCTTATCTCCCAAATATTTGAGATTATAAGGTGGTTTTATTTTTAATTAAAATACTTGCCAGCCAATCGGTAATTTCAGTCCAAGGTAAAATACTGCTACTAACGCAACAATAAATAGTCCCCAAACTGCCCCTGTTGCTTTGTTCTTGCTCATTTTTACAAGAACCATTTCCATTCCACCGATAACTAAAATACCAGCTAACATTTTTAAGCCGTACCACATGTGCATGCTACCTGTTGCTGTTTTCACAATACTCATGTACAACATGAAGCCCGTCACAATAATGATAATGTACATTAGGCGAAGCCCCATATGTACACCTTTACCTTTTCTTCCTGCTGAATAAAGTGAATACGCAACGAAGAATAAAATTAAACCTAACGCCCATGCTGTAATATGCATATGTACCATCGTATCCCTTACCTCCTCTTTTCACACTTTTTCACTCTATATGATAACATGTTCATTTATTTTCAGGAAATGTTTCGCTTTTTTACATTTAAATGATATAATATTTAGAGTATTTACAAACTTCTTGTAATAACAAAAGGGGGAACAATCATGATTCAAACTAAGGATATTATCGAACTTACAGACACATACGGAGCAAATAACTATCACCCACTTCCAATCGTTATTTCTAAAGCAGAAGGCGTTTGGGTAGAAGATCCTGAAGGAAACCGCTATATGGACTTATTAAGTGCATATTCTGCAGTAAACCAAGGTCATCGTCACCCAAAAATTATTAACGCTTTAATTGACCAAGCTAATCGTGTTACGTTAACTTCTCGTGCTTTCCATAGCGATCAATTAGGTCCTTGGTACGAAAAAGTTGCGAAACTAACTAATAAAGAAATGGTACTTCCAATGAATACAGGTGCAGAAGCTGTTGAAACTGCAATTAAAACAGCTCGCCGCTGGGCTTATGATGTGAAAAAAGTAGAAGCAAATCGTGCTGAAATCATCGTTTGTGAAGATAACTTCCACGGCCGTACAATGGGTGCTGTTTCTATGTCATCAAACGAAGAGTACAAGCGTGGATTCGGTCCAATGCTTCCTGGTATTATCGTAATTCCTTACGGTGATTTAGAAGCGTTAAAAGCTGCAATTACACCAAATACAGCTGCATTCATTTTAGAGCCAATTCAAGGTGAGGCAGGAATTAACATTCCACCAGCTGGTTTCTTAAAAGAAGCTCTTGAAGTATGTAAAAAAGAAAACGTTTTATTCGTAGCAGATGAAATCCAAACAGGCTTAGGCCGTACTGGTAAAGTATTTGCTTGCGACTGGGACAATGTAACTCCTGACATGTACATACTTGGTAAAGCCCTTGGTGGCGGCGTATTCCCAATCTCTTGCGTAGCAGCAAACCGCGACATTTTAGGCGTATTCGAGCCAGGTTCTCACGGTTCTACATTCGGTGGTAACCCACTTGCATGTGCTGTTTCTATCGCAGCTCTTGAAGTGTTAGAAGAAGAAAAATTAACAGAGCGTTCTCTTCAATTAGGTGAAAAGTTAGTTGGGCAATTAAAAGAAATTGATAACCCAATGATTACTGATGTTCGCGGTAAAGGCTTATTCATCGGTATCGAATTAAACGAGCCAGCTCGTCCTTACTGTGAACAACTAAAAGCAGCTGGTCTATTATGTAAAGAAACACACGAAAATGTAATTCGTATCGCACCACCTCTAGTAATCTCTGAAGAAGATTTAGAGTGGGCGTTCCAAAAAATTAAAGCAGTATTATCGTAATAATAGAGAGGTTGTCCTACATGTTGGGACAACCTCTTTCTTTTTATATTGATTTATACTAAAATAAAATTGTAATTTTCTGTATTTTATTTTAGAAAGCAGGTGCGATATGTTATTAAGGTATGGTAAACATATTAACTATTTAGCCACATCTTTTATTTTAGTTACATTCTTTGGCTTCCTCCTTTCCGTAACATTACTTAGTCACTACTCATCTTCTACTACATTCACACTACTGAAAGCATCATTTTGGACCGCTGTTATTCTGACTATCATTGGTTTTGGACGAGAAAAAAGCGCACTTACGGTTATACTATTTGGTATTTGTACACTTGCATTTATTGGTCTTTACACTTTTTCCGTTATCGATTACCTCTATAACCCAAGACCATAGAAAAGGGCTATCTTTTCACAAGATAGCTCTTTTTTCATTTCACTACATTTCGCAAAGTACCAATTCCTTTTACTGTAATGATCACCTCATCACCAGCATGTAAAAACTTCGGTGGTGTGAAACCTTTTCCGACACCAGATGGCGTTCCTGTTGCGATAATATCTCCTGGTTCTAATGTCATTCCTTTACTTATCGTTGAAATAATCTCTTCTATTGAAAAAATCATTTTATTTGTATTTGAAGTTTGCCTTACTTCCCCATTTACTACCGTTTCAATGTGTAACGCATTTGGCGTTTCAACCATTGATTTATGAATTAAATACGGTCCCATCGGACAAAATGTATCAAAACTTTTTCCAAGGAAAAATTGTTTATGCTTCCGTTGAATGTCGCGAGCAGTTATATCATTTATAATGGTATAACCAAAAACATGCTCTAGCGCTTTTTCTTTTTTTATTTGTTTCCCTCGCTTACCAATGATGATAGCTAGTTCTCCTTCATAGTCTAGTTCATTCGTTGCGTGGGGATGACTATTAATTTTTTCATTCATTCCAATAACTGTCGTTGGCGCTTTCGTAAAGATCATTATATTTTCTGGAATGGACTCTACTCCGCCCATTTCTATCGCATGCTCACGATAGTTTTTTCCAACGCACAAAATATTCTTTCTTGGCCTTGGAATCGGTGCTAATATTTTCACCTCAGTTAACGGATAATACGCCGTTTCCCCATGCTCTTTTGCCCAATTTACAATTTCACGTACTTTCTCAAAACATTCAGTCCCTCTTTCAATACACTCTAACATTGTAATGGGGATTGTAACCTTTTCTCCCTTTTGCCTTTGCGCTTCTCTTAAGTGCAATACCTTTTCTTCCTCTTCATCCACAATACCTACAAATACCTTTTCATCTTTTTTCGCTGTTACCAAACGCAATATTTCCACTCTCCATCCTAAAACTCATACCCTTTAATTGTATTCGCATCCGTAAGAAAAAAACCTTCTCATGCACGCTAATTTTTACAATATTCTTCTCATATCCTATTCGTTACCCCTTTATCATTTGGCATAAAATGTAGAAATTTTACTTTTTTTAGCGAAGGTATTTCTTTTTTATGGGATTTTTGTATAATATGTACTACATATATACTAAAAATTTCATTTAGAGATGGAGCCGATTTCAATGTTTGAGCAAGCGATTGAAAAAAAACGTGAAAAAATGATTTATTTTGCTGAACGCTACGGAATGACTTCTCAAAAAACAGTGGATTGTAGCCAAGAACTGGACAGGCTCTTAAATGCAATTTGGCATGTACATACGGATTTTCACCCCAATCAAACACTCGATACACACACACAATAACGTGTGTGTTTCTTTTATTTCAAAAACACACACATTTTATTGAAAACGCCCATACAATAGTAGAAAAGAAAATTTTAAAAACGAAAGGTGTTTTTTATGCCAGCTATGGTCGGACATATTCGTATCGTTAATATTGGATCAAGTGGTATTTTTCATATTGGAGATGTATTTGCGATTAGACCTATTAGTTATTCACGCGCTTTCGCTGGGGCAGGCTCCTTTAATGTTGGAGATAACGTTTCTGTCTACAATTATCAAAGTACAACGACTGTCAATGATTCAGATGTAATTGATCAAGCGATAATTGGTTCAACTTAGAGGAGGCGATTGCATTGAATTTTTATGTAAACCAAAGTATCATCATCAACAGTATTAGGATTGATAGCATTACAACTTCTTCTGTATTCCAAATTGGAACTGCCGGAAGTATTAAAGCTCTATCTAAATTTTCAAATTCCGGCGGATTTACACAGCCTCTTCGCCCATTACAGGGGAAGGGACAAATTATTTCTATCAAACCATCAACTAGTTCTTCTTAAGACATCCTTGTCATAAATATATAGCAGGAATATTTTTACCCTCCCTATTGAAAAGGAGGTTTCACAAAATGAACCAAGATATATATACTTACTTACACCAACTTCAACAAGCTCTTCAAGCACAACAAGCAAACATTCTTCACCTAGAAGATCAAGTGCGCCAATTACAAGAAGAGCTTACCGAATTAAAAAATCGCCCCTCCTCTTCTGTAGGAAAAGTGGAATACAAATTCGATCAGTTAAAAGTAGAAAATTTAAATGGTACTTTAAATATTGGTTTAAATCCGTTTTCAGCAAAAGGACAGCCAATTGAGGATTTTCAAGTGGATACAGAAACATTAAAGGTAAATCCTGAAACAGATACAAACCCAGATTTTTACCAAGGCATCCTTCAAGAAATGCATCGTTACTTAGATGAAGAAGCATATAATCGAATTCTCCATTTTGAACAAGAAGAGAGAACGCCGCTCGATGAAATGTATCGACAAATGATGGTGGATGACATAAAAAAACAAATGGAGCATAGACTTCCTTATTATTTATCACAAGCGCAATCATATGAAGGGATTTCAACAGATCCAGATTATTTACGAGATATCATTATTCAAGCAATGAAACATGATATCGACAAAGCTTTCCTATCTTTTATTCAACACATACCGGGCAATTTCCGAAAGGAGTAAGTATGTATGAATGTTAACGTTGTAAATCGTGAATTAAAAGTCGGACAGATTAAAATGAACGGTGTATCGTCGTCCGCACTCTTTTTAATTGGAGATGCGAATCTCCTCATACTATCTTCTATTCTTGATACACCATTTGAAACTGTTACAGAGGGTCCATTTGTACCACTAGTCACAGATGTCCCTCCTACTCCAGGTTAAGGAGACTGAGAAATTATGTTACATCATGTGTCTGTTGTCCAAAATGTTTCTATTATTTCTTTAGGGATTACTGGTGTATTTCAAGTTGGAGATGCAAATCAAATGGAATTAAAAAGTAGAGCTCTTGCCGTACACAGGGAAATTCCTTGTTATATAAAGGGAGAAGGTCGCTTAGATGCGTTTGAAATCTTTACAGACGAACACATCACAATCCCAAAGCGAACGACAGATGTAAAATTAAATATTGTAAATGAATACCCTTTTATTGAAGTAAACAATGTTGAATTACGAACCCTTTTAAATTCTGGTTGCTTTCAAATTGGAAATGTTGATTATGTTTTTAATAACTCTCGTATTATGCAAATCCGCCAATATATTTCGGATGAACCTTCCGCTCAATAGTTCATATAGTAATTAAAAAGCTTAGAAAAGTAGGTGGATGGTATGCCCTCTGTTGTTGGAAATCTTGTCGTTCAAAACAGTAATGGCTCTTTCAATTTAGGAGATTTTTATAACGTATCTCCGAAAGAAAATACGAAAGCTTATAACGGATCTGGTGCTTCCAATGTTGGATTTGTCGTGAATACGTTTAGCGGCGTTAGTGCAACAAATACGTTTGATTCTGATGTGGCAGATCAAGATCAAATTGGAACAGCGTAAAAAAAGTAGGAGATGCTCTCCTACTTTTTTCTTATTCCCATACAAATTATAATTTCATTTTATTTAAATGATAACCCGTTCTCCTCCAAAGCCTTTCTAAGCTTTGGTAAAGATGCCGGGCCCATACCATGTAGTTTTAAAATTTCCTTTTCACTATATTTTGAGAGTTCTTCTATAGTGTGAATTCCATGATGTTGTAACGCATTTCGTGCCGGTGATGAAAGAAGTGAAAGAAATCCTGTTTTTGGTTTCTTTTCTTTCTCACAAGCTGGGCAAGTTGGACAATCGCTACTTTTATAGTATTCATGTCCTTTTTCACACGTTCTTAACGTTTTTTCCGTTGCCATTTTCCAGTTCCTCTATTCCTCAATTTTCACAACATGGTTGCCATCAAAGAAGTATAAGCATTTCTCTTTCACAGGATGTTGCAAGCTTTTCTCTAGCGCCTTTGCATATAACGAAAGCTGCACTTTATATCGATCTTCTAAAATCGGTTTCGCTTGATCGAATCCGCCTGGGAACTTCCCTTCAATCGTATCTGTTTTAAAGTCGATTAAAGTGATACCATCTTCCTCTTCAATCATGCAGTCGATAACCCCTTGGACAAGAATCGATTCTCCGCTCTTCCCTTGCCAATCTTGATATGCTTCTTCTGCTGCAAGCATCATCGTAAATGGTACTTCACGCTCAACACTTTTCGCCGCTAATACCCTTTTACCAAGATCACTGTCAAAGAATGAAATCACTTTTTCGATTGCTATTTCTTCCGCTTGTTCAAATGTTAATAGTTCTTTATTAACCATGCCATTAATTTGCTCCCGAATCACTTCTTCTGTAATCGGCTTCTTCAAATCTACATGCTGCATAACAGCGTGTACTGCCGTACCTCTTTCAGCGTACGTTAATCCTTTTTTCTCCATAAAACGAGGACGTGTTTTAATTGGCGCACGTAGTTTTTTAATAAAGGCGTTATCGCTACCTTCTTCAGATTGATAATTTCTCTTTATTTCTGTAACAGACTGTTTCGCACGATATGATGTTGCTTCCTCATATCCGTACTTCCACATTAATCTGTCGTACACTTCTTCTTTCCGTTCACTTTGTAACGGAACAGCTTTTTTCTCACGAAGCGCTTCTAGTAATTCTTGTTTCTCTTCTTGAACCGGTTCTGGTGCGAGTAACGTGTTACCGTCTACAATTTCTACTTTCCAGCTAGTGTCATACCCATAAATTTCACCTGGAATACTTCCTTGTCCTAATTCCAGAAGCATTTCACTATCACGATGTCTATATAATGAAGGTGCAATCCAGTCTAAATAACAAGACGCTCCGGCACGTATATGGTCTGGTAATAACCACTCACTATGCTCCCTCGCATCGAGCCATTTTTCCATTTCTTTATTTGCATCCTTAACCGTTCCAATTAAAATTAACTTCTCTTTCGCACGCGTTAACGCCACATATAATACACGCATTTCTTCCGCAATTAATTCCATCTTCATTTTACGCTTAATCGCTAATTGTGATAATGTCGTATATTTAATTCGTTTACGAGGATCAATGAACTGTGAACCGAAACCGAAATCTTTATGAAGTAAGAAACGTTTCATTAAGTCTTGTGTATTAAAACGACGCCCAAGTCCAGCTACAAATACGACTGGGAACTCTAGTCCTTTACTTTTATGAATCGTCATAATGCGAACGACATCTTCTTGTTCACCTAAAGCTCTCGCCGTACCCATATCATCACCGCGTTCTAAAATACGCTCAATAAAGCGTAAGAAGCGGAATAATCCTCTAAACGATGTTGCTTCATATTGCCTTGCGCGATCATATAGTACGCGTAAGTTTGCTTGCCTTTGCTTTCCAGCAGGTAAACCACCAACGAAATCGTAATATCCTGTCTCACCGTACACTTTCCAAATTAAATCAGAAAGTGACTGTTGACGCGCGAATTCACGCCATCCTTGCAGTAAATTATAAAACCACTCTAATTTATCATGTAGTTCTTGCTCTTCTTCAAGCGGTGCTCCTTTTAAGAATGAGCTCATTACTTCATAAAATGACCCTTTTTTCCCGTGAGAACGAAGCGTTGCAAGTTCTTCATCATTTAGTCCAACAATTGGTGAACGAAGTACTGCAGCAAGCGGAATATCTTGCATCGGATTATCAATCACACGGAAGACGTTCATCATAATATTTACTTCTGTCGCTTCAAAGTAACCAGTCGCAAGATCAGCGTATACTGGAATTCCTTGCAGCTTTAACTCTTCCATAATTTGCGGCGCCCACGGCATGGAGCGAAGTAAAATAACGAAGTCACGGTATTGCACCGGACGCATACTATTATTTTTACGGTCATACACTTCATAACCTGAATCGACCATCGCTTTAATACGTTGCGCCATAAGACGAGCTTCCAGCTGTGCTTTTTCTACCTCGGCACCTTCTTCTCCGTCTATCACTTCTTCTTCTGTTTGCTGAATACATAGTAGCTCAGCTGCTACATCTTCACCTTCTGGATAGCTAGCACCTAGCTTTAATTCAGCGTCAGCATCGTAATCGATTTCACCGACTTCTTCACCCATAATTTGTTTGAATATAAAGTTCGTACCTGCTAGCACTTCATGACGACTACGGAAGTTTTTTGCTAAGTCAATCTTCATTCCGCCGTCTAATCCTTCTTGTGTGAAACGTTTATATTTTCCTAGGAATAGGCCTGGTTCTGCTAGTCGGAAACGATAGATCGACTGCTTCACATCACCAACCATGAACAAGTTTCCTTCACTCTCAGAATCTTTCGTTACGAATTTAATAATAGATTCTTGTACGAAGTTCGTATCTTGATATTCATCGACTAGTACTTCAGCAAATTTATTACGATATTGAAGCGCTACTGCTGACGGCTTCATTTCACCGTTTTCACTTTGTTCACTTAAAATTTGTAAACAGAAATGCTCTAAATCTGTGAAATCGACCATTCCTTTATCACGCTTCATCGATTGGAAACGCTCTGTAAATACTTTTACGAGCTGTACGAGTTTTTCTAATACAGGATGCATATCTTGAAAATCTCGTAAGAAACTTTCCGGTCTGCGGCTAAACAACTCTTCTTGTAATTTCTTCACTTCATCTTTCGCTTTATTACGAAGAGCGTCTACTTGTTTTACAACATCTTCGTTGTAATCACTTTTCTTAATACGTTTTAACGTTTGCCACGATACATTTTGCATCGCTTCATACACGCTTGTCCATGATTCACGAGCCGCTGCTGATAACGTTCCAAGTAAAGCTATATCTGCTTGCAGCGTTTCAACGCGAGGCGCTGGACCGTCAGGAAGCATCGCAAGTTCAGTCGCTTTACGAATATGCTGTTCCGCTGTTTCAAGCTGGAATTTCACATCTTCTAATAAGTAAGAAGCGTACACTAAATCTTCAATTGTCTTTCCTTCCACGTCGTATGCTTCTACTAATTTATCGAGCCATTTTTCCGGATTCGGGTGCGCTCTTGATTCTGTATGAAGCGCTAAAATCATACGCTGTAAGTCATCATCACTACGGTCACTCGTATAACGATCAACAAGTTCAAAGAAAATACTATTATCTTCAATTCCGTACTCTTCTTCTAATATGTCATCTAATACTTCTTCTTTTAACAGTTCATTTTCCGTTTGATTCGCAATGCGGAAACGAGGATCCACATCAAGCATGTAATAGTATCCTCTAATTACTTGTAAACAAAATGAATGGATTGTCGAAATAGAAGCTTTATTTAATAAGCTAAGCTGCTTTCTTACGTGCTGAGAGCCTGGTTCATCAATTAATACTTTTTCTAACGCTTCCCCAATTCGGTTTTTCATCTCTTGCGCCGCTGCATTCGTAAACGTTACAACGAGCAGGCGGTCGACATCGACTGGGTTTTCTTCATTTATAATCTTTTTAATAATACGTTCAACTAATACTGCTGTTTTACCCGATCCAGCTGCTGCTGCGACTAAAATATCACGTCTGTTCGCTACAACCGCTTTCCACTGGTCATCTGTCCACTGACTACCTTCTGGTTTTTCAGGCCAATTTTCAATCATTCTCCGCCAACCTCCTCTCTAATTTTCTCCATCGCTTCGCTATCTTTCATATCTTTTAACGTACGGAATTGATTATCTTCAAGTGATTCATCGAACTGACAAACAGATTTGAAGTTACAGAACGTACATGCCGCTTTATTTCCCTTTTTGTAAGGAGCAATATCGATCACACCTTCTGTAATGTCTTTTCCGATATTTTCAAACGTATGGTGTACGTATTTTTGCAGTACATTAAACTCTTGTTCACTTGCAATGCTCGAACGCGCACTAAAACTACCGTCTTTTTTCAGACCAGCAGAAATAATATCAGAGCTTCCTGTTGAAAGTTTGTTATCCATTAAACGAACAACATCAGCATCGCCTAGTACGAGACCTTTCATTTTAAATTTCTTTAAAATTTCTTTCTCAATTTCTGCTTCCGATGCGTCACCTTTCATCTCAACAATCGGGTTATGAATATGGAAGTACAGTACACCTGCCGGTGATGCCGTGCCGCCTTTTTTCATCCACGTATGTGCATTCGAAGTAACAACATCCAAATACGTTAACATTTGCAGTGCTAATCCGTAATACACTTCCGTTAAATCTAGCGCTTTTGAGCTTGATTTATAGTCAATAATACGTAGGAATGTCCCATTTTCATCTTCTGCCTTATCCACACGGTCAATACGGCCGACAACTTCCATCTTCACACCATTTGGTAATGAGAATTCCATCGGCGGAAGTGATCCTGTACCGCCCATACCGAACGGCACTTCTAAATCAACTGGTACGAAACCGCTTGACTTCGCGTGCTCACGTAGAATGATTGATGTACGGAAAATGATTTGCTGTAATTTTTGTTTTAAGTAGAAATGACGATTTGAACTTAATAAAATTTGTCTTTGTAATAACGGTGCAATCTCCTCTATTACTAAAACAGAAAGATGCTCACACTCTTTTATTGATAAATCTGCCCAAGTACGGTTTTCACGCAATAGCCTGTCTGCAATTCTCTTCAGCGCTGCATGGAATAGCTCCCCGATATCTGGCGCATCCAATTTGAAAATATCACGCTCTCTTAATGATAAACCGTGCTGCGCGAAATGAGCGTACGCACAACGATTAAATAATTCCATACGAGAGACGCTTCCCTTAATGGTATCTCCGTATAAATCTCTACTTACAACTGTGCTTAGTTTCTGCGCACGATTTCGGTAGAATAAACTTGATAGCACGCGGCTACTTTTTTGCTTCCATTCATCTGAAGTTACGTAGAAATTATATACATCCCACCAAAAGTCTAAATTCCCTTCAAATCCATATCGCTTCCACGTTTGTAATTGCTGCATAGCGTAAGACAACGTTACTTCTGGTGTTGCTACGTATGAAATTTGTTCTGAACGTGATAAGTCATTTACGTCATTTGTAATAAACGAATCTTTCACATCCGGGAACATTCTTTTTATTTTCTTAATAAAGCTAGACGCTAGTAATGTCTTTCCTTCTTCATCTGCAAGCGGGCATGAAATATATAATTTCTCAGTCGCTCTCGTTACCATTTGATACATAACGAACTGTTCTTCTAATAAAGTTTGTCTCGTCGTTGGCGCTAATTCAATTCCTGCCGCGCCAAGAACTTCTCTTTCCTCATCAGAAAGCATACCTTCATCCATAGGTGCTGCTGGAATGACGCCTTCATTTACTCCTATAATGAATGTTGCTTTCACGTTTGATAACCTGGAGTGATCAATATTGGCAACTAACACCTGGTCTAATGACGGCGGAATGTTAGCGAATTGAAGCGCTTCAAGACCTGTCGACATAACATCTGTGAACATAGAAAGTGACATTTTCTCTTCGCCAAGCATCTCTACAAACGTATCAAGAAGACTCATTACTTCTTCCCATACTTGCTCATGATCTGTCGCAAATAAGAAATCTCCGCTCTCTTCTGCACGAATACGTAATGCTTCTAGTTTTTTCGGAACGTCAAGCTCCTCTAAAAATAAGTAAACAGCTTCACACATTTGCATAACTGTTCCCGCACGCTTCAGTCTTTTTTGCATACGAATAACAGGCGTTCTTACAACGTCGCGCAGTCGATTTATTCTCTCTTCCATTTCACGTTCACTGTCTGTAATCATTCCGTCCGTATCGTCAAGAGAACGATAGCGGCGATACATCCACGGGTCCTCTGAAGTCCATCTCTTCCCTTGTACACCGTACGCTAAACAGTAGTTTTCAAACTCATCCATCTCTTCGCGCATCGTTTCTTTTCTTACATCTAATGGATATAAAAGCTCTGTTTTCACGCAGCGGAACACCGCGTCGTAGCGCCAGTTCCCGCTAATAATTTCTAATGCAGAACGAATACATTCTACTAACGGATGATGTGACATCGGGCGTTTTTCATCGATGAAATGCGGGATATTATAATCCGTAAATAACGTTCGCATCACATCGTAATAACTTTCTCCGTTACGAAGAAGGACTGCAATATCTCGGTAACGATACTGTTCATCCCCGACAAGTTTACGAATTTCCCGAGCAACACCTTCTACTTCAGCTCGTAAATTCGCGGCTGTACTAATCGTTACACTTGCTTCACCGTGAAACTTTTCATTCGGACGCGCTTCATAATGAGCTTCTAAATGAGCTAATGCCGGAGAATGAAAACGCGGTTGTTCCATAAGTGGAATCGTTTTTTCAATTTCTATCTTCTCTTCACGTGCTACTTGTTTTATTTTTTCATATGTTAACGTCGTTTCATAAAATAAATCTAGTTCATTTACTGGCTGTGCTAACGTTTTTTCATCTATCGTTAACGTGATCGTAACTCTCGCTCCACAAATCATAAGCTGTCTTACAATTTCTAGCTCTTGCGGTGAGAATGAATGAAATCCATCTATATAAATTTCAGCCCCATTTACATATTCAGACTGCGGAAGCTTTTCGACTAGTAATTGCAGGTAGTCTTCTGAATCTAAATATTTTCCGATTAAAGCACGTTCAAAATCATCATATAGTAGTTGTAAATCATACACTTTATTCGCTAATAGCTTTTGCTCGGCACTGCTACTATGCGCATCTAATTGTTGCCACATTTCATATACGTTTGATGGCGTCACATTGTAACGTTTAAACTCCGCAATCATACTACCAAGATGTTCAAAGAAACCGTTTTGCTCCGCTGCTTTTTGGAACACCGATAATCCATCTTTACGAGACTCTACAATTTTACGAAGCAACATATGTACGCCCGCTTCATCAATGTGAAGACGACTCGCTCCGCCAACTTCTTGCAGCACCTTCCACGCTAACCGTGAAAAACTAAAAACTTGTGCCCGAATAGAACCTCTTACATCCTCGCTTCCAATTAAGGCCTGCTGCGTTTGGAATGTCATCTGTTCTGGCACAAGGTATAATATTGTTTCCCCTCTTGGGCGCTGCTTTAACTCTTCTTGCACTTCGTGTAAACAAAGTGTACTTTTTCCACTTCCCGCTCTACCAATCACAAATCGAAGTGACATGTAACCCCACCTTTCACTTACATAACGAACGTTAGTTTGCTACTATAATTGTATTATAGGACACGAAAAAAGACAAACGGAGTAGTTTGTCTTTTTCTATACTTCTACCTATTATATCAACCTTTTGAAAAATTCGTTTGTACCTCTTGAATTGGCCAATATCGTAAATCAACTTTACCGACTACTGTATCAGCTTTTACAAATCCAAAGTGTCTACTATCCCAGCTCCCGAGGCGGTTATCGCCTACCACAAAAATGTAACCAGGTGGTACAAACTTCTCTTTCGTTAATTCTTCTAATTTAAAATCACCTGTTAGTTGTCGTCCATTTATCTCTTTCTTATATTTCTCTAAATAAGGTTCATCTACGAATTGTCCATTTATATATAGCTTATCATGCTTATATTCAATATGGTCCCCAGGTAAACCAATAATTCGTTTTACATAGTCCTCTTTTTTATTCGCATGAAACACAACGACATCAAACCTATTCAAGTCCCCTACTTGATAACTCACCTTATTTACAACGAGCATATTGCCATCTTGCAATGTTGGCATCATTGACTTCCCCTCTACAACGTACGTTGAAAAGAAAAACGTTCGAAAAAATACAGCTAATAATACACCAATTAAAATTGTTCGTATCCACTCTATGCCTTCTTTTTTCAAAGTTTTCTTCATCCGCTTCTCCCCTTACCCTTTAATAATGAAGCTTGCATTTATAAAGTGAAACTTAATCGGTGGGGTTTTGTTCATCCCCCACCGATTATCAGCCCGCACCAATCGGGCATTTACGGGCAGTTTGATCTCCCACCTAACTTTTTTGCTTCAGCCGATTTTTTTGGTGGGAGTTTTACTGCCCACAAATAGCGGGACAAAGAAGACTATTCTTAATGTAGCTCTAACTTTACTTCGATTTTCTTACCGACATACCATAAAATAAAAATACCAATTGCTACAATGACTGATTTCACCGGATTATGAATAAATGACATTAAATCATGGCCGATATACGTTAAAATAAAAATCATTACAAGCTTTCCGAACGCGAGCGCAAGTCCAAACTGTTTTACACTAATGCGAGATAAACCAGCGACAACATTTATAAGCGCAGACGGTGTAAACGGAAAACAAAATATGACGAAAATCGGCGCGAACCCTTTCCTTTCAATCCATCCCATTGCCTTTCGTACTCTCTCATGCTTATTTACAAAAGAAAAGAAACGACTTCGGCCAAAATGGCGGATAATGAAAAAGACAAGTAAGGCACCCATTACTGATCCAAGCCAAGAATAAAGAAAACCGAGCCAAAATCCAAATGCAACAGCATTCGCCAGTACAAATACGATGAGTGGCAATGCTGGAATCAACGCTTCTATCATCGGTAAACCAATACCAAGAAGTGGTCCGAACGCTTTATAACTTTCAACAATATGATCCATATTTTCTGGTGAAAAATAATCTTTGATTGTCTGAAAATCCATTCTACACTTTACCCCTTTACTCTAAATACTACCTCTACTGTATCATCGCTTATAAGAAAGAGGAAATGGTAGATACGACATATGGAGATGTATTTATTAAAGTTTCCATATCTTTCATGAGAATTCCTTCATTATTTAGCTATGATAATCTATCAATATTCGACAGGATGTGTCGTATGTTTGGTTACTTGGGTGATTTTTCTCAGTACTTGTCACGACAAGTGAAATTATATCGACTTACCGACAAATAAAAAAAGATGGGGTTTTCCCCCATCTTTTCAAACTTCGCCTTCCTTAACAAAATACACTTTCTCGTATGCTGGTTTTAATTTAGATTCTTCACTTTTATCAATTAGTTTAAAGGAAGGGTTCCCTTGTTTTTTTCTACAATCTTCATATTCAGTACGCAATTTCGCTGTACGATTTTGTTGATTTTCAAAACTACTTTTTGATATTTCTAATTTCACAGCAAAGCCATTTATAAATCGAACAATGACATTTCCATCTTTTGACTGTTTATTACTTTCGATATAAAAATGAGACAACCAAGCGCACTCTTTTCTAGAGTAAGAATAAGTAGGGAAAAAATAAAGTTGATCTGTCGGACTAATCGCAATCGGTGCTTTATGTGTAATATGAGTTAACTCTTTCGTTCCTTCTTTTCTGCCTAAGAAGCTAGAGCCATGCTTACGGCAACTTCTTTCTATAATATCTAGTGGCTTTTGAAATACGAAAAAAGAATCTTCCCTCTCAACAACTCGTGTAACAATTTTCTTCTCACTCAAAATAACAGGAAGTAAGGCCATTGTATTTTTATTTACCACATAGTTTTCGACATAGCGCTCTACTTTACTTTCCATATTCTACTGTCTCCTTTTTTCTATTTATATTAGCAGCTGCATATGTAATTTTAGCATCTATGAGACGAAAATAGGCTACAGATTCCGCTTTTTTACAATACTTTATCATTTATCAAACATTTTTTAAATTAAAAAATAATTATATAGTGATTAAATAATAAACAACCTAAACAAAATGTATTTATACTATCTATAAATATTTACAATCACTTCCTCATTTCGCATCATTACGACAATTAACTTTGCTATAATTAAAAGGAAAATCCAATATATGGAGGTCCACTATGGAAGAAAAAGAAATTCAACCAACGATTCAAATGAAAAATAGTAGTATT
Source organism: Bacillus cereus group sp. RP37 (assembly GCF_040459695.1). Taxonomy (NCBI): domain Bacteria; kingdom Bacillati; phylum Bacillota; class Bacilli; order Caryophanales; family Bacillaceae; genus Bacillus; species Bacillus cereus group sp. RP37. The sequence continues at coordinate 4,240,629 of NZ_JARVHP010000001.1, forward strand.
GTGATTGTGAAAAACTCAGCTAGTATTATATTTGGGCTATTTTTCATTCTCTTATTCTTTGCAAAGCCTTTTCGTACATCGAAATGCTCTGAATGTAAGAAACGCGAGAAGAAAAAGGTTGAAAAAGAATAGTAAAAGGCCTTCCATTTCGGAAAGCCTTTTACTATTCTTCATATTCATATTTTCTTCCAAGATTCTTTGTATCTCTTTCAATTTGTAATAGAACTATATATCGATCCTCATCTAAAACAGGAGAATGAGATTTCTTCAAATCAATTAACGTCACTTTATCATGTTCATACGTTTTCGCATACGCTTTTATCTCTTCAATCGTATTGTTTAAGTCTTCTTCGTTACCTCTACGAACATTGAGTATGACTTCATTTGTATACTTTTCCCCAAAATATAATCATTATGCTCGTATATTACAACAAAAAAAGGGATGGCAGCAGCCATCCCTTTTTTCCATAATAAACTATAAAATTATAGTTTGATTACGTTTTTAGCTTGAGGTCCACGGTTACCTTCTTCGATTTCGAAGCTAACTTTTTGACCTTCTTCTAGAGATTTGAAACCTTCAGTTTCGATTGCAGAGAAATGTACGAATACATCGTTTTCGCCTGGAACTTCGATGAAACCGAAGCCTTTTTCGTTGTTAAACCATTTTACTTGTCCTGTTACTGCCATAATTATTTCCTCCTAAAGAAAACACAATTTATTTTAGTCTTCCTGTCTAAAAAAAGAATCCACACATTATCAAATACGAAACATAAACTAGTTCTCACATACTTTTTCTCGTTCGTTTTCAGCACTTGATAACATATGGATTGCTTAATTTAACTATTCAACTGACACCATCATAGCACACTTAAAATGAAATGTACAATCTTTTTTGAAAATAACTGACAAATTAAATTGATTGTACATACACAAATATTTGATTTTAACATATACGGATTTCACTATAAAGTGAACACACACATCATTCGAATGCGATTACATCCCTTATTCTAAGGTGTTACAATATAATCGTACAGTCGTGATAATGGAGGGGATTATATGCCAAACTACGCTAACGAAGAAAAGCTTACAGGGGGAAATGTATCCAATGTATATCGTTCTGAAAATACTGTTCGTAGAGAATTAAAGCCAGACAGTACAAAAATTCATAAGTTATTACAACACTTAGAAAACAAAGGGTTTCATCATGCTCCAAAGTTTTTAGGTGTAGATGAAAAAGATAGAGAAATTTTATCCTTTATTGAAGGAGAATCTGGGAATTATCCGTTAAAAGAATATATGCGGTCTAATGCTGTTTTAAAAGAACTAGCAAAGATGCTTCGTCTGTACCATGATGCTGTAAGTGATTTTCCTTTATTAGATGATTGGAAACCGATGGATCATACTCCAAATAATATTGAGGTTGTATGCCATAACGATTTTGCCATATACAATATTATTTTTAATCAAGAAAAACCAGTAGGCATTATTGATTTTGATGTTGCTGCTCCTGGTCCAAGAATTTGGGATATCGCCTATACGCTTTATACTTGTGTACCTTTAAGTAGAATGTATTATACAGAATCGGGTGAGGCCGTTCATTATGAATCGTCACGACATGCTGCCCATACGAAAGAAAGAGTGAAGTTGTTTGTCCAGTCCTACGGTAAAAGTATGGACGAAGATTACGTAGGTATGGTACTACTACGCCTAGAAGCGTTATGTGCCTATATGAAACGAAAAGCGCAAGAAGGCGACTTGAATTTCCAAAGAATGATTGATGAAGGACATTTAGAGCATTATAAGAAAGATATTGCATTCATTCGTACGCATGGGAAAGAATGGATTTGATAATATCTTCTTTTTTGTCGAATCGTTCATAAAATAACAAGGGGCACCCTTGAAAAAGGTGCCCTTTCCTTTTATTTCGTAAACTGTGCTTCTTCCGTAGATCCTTTTAATGCTGTCGTTGATGATGTACCGCCTGTAATAACTTGTGCTACTTCATCAAAGTAACCTGTCCCTACTTCTCGTTGATGACGAGTTGCAGAGTAGCCGTGTTTTTCTGCTGCGAATTCTGCTTGTTGTAGTTCTGAGTACGCTGCCATGCCGCGCTCTTTATAGCCACGCGCCAATTCAAACATGCCGTAGTTTAATGAGTGGAATCCAGCTAGCGTTACGAACTGGAACTTATAACCGTAAGATGCGATTTCTTTTTGGAAGCTCGCAATTGTTTTCTCATCTAGTTTTTGTTTCCAGTTGAATGAAGGTGAACAGTTATATGCAAGCAATTTCCCTGGATGCTCTTTATGAATTGCATCTGCAAATCGTTTTGCATCTTCTAAATTTGGTTCAGACGTTTCGCACCAAACGAGATCTGCATAAGGAGCGTATGCTAAACCACGTGCAATCGCTTGATCAAGACCTGCTTTCGTACGGTAAAACCCTTCTGGAGTTCTTTCTCCTGTAATAAATGCTTTATCAACCGGATCAATATCGCTCGTAATTAAATCAGCTGCATCCGCATCTGTTCTTGCAACAATAATGGTCGGCACTCCCATTACGTCTGCTGCAAGACGTGCCGAAATTAAATTACGTACCGCTGTTTGCGTAGGTAATAATACTTTTCCGCCTAAATGGCCGCATTTTTTCTCTGAAGATAATTGGTCTTCAAAGTGCACGCCAGATGCACCTGCTTCAATCATACCTTTCATCAGTTCAAATACGTTTAATTGTCCGCCAAATCCAGCTTCTGCATCTGCTACAATCGGTACGAAATAATCTGTATCACCGCTTCCTTCCATATGCTGAATTTGATCCGCACGTTGAAGTGTTTGATTAATTCGTTTTACTACAGCAGGTACGCTGTTCGCTGGGTATAAACTTTGGTCTGGATACATATGTCCAGAAAGGTTCGCATCCGCAGCGACTTGCCATCCACTTAAATAAATTGCTTGTAACCCAGCTTTTACTTGTTGCATCGCTTGGTTTCCTGTTAATGCGCCTAGTGCGTTAATGTAATCTTCCGTATGAAGCGACGACCAAAGCTTTTCAGCACCACGGCGCGCTAATGTATGTTCAATATCAATTGATCCTCGCAGGCGAATTACATCTTCTGCCGAATATGGACGTGTGATCCCTTTCCAGCGCGTATCTAATTCCCAGCTCTCTTGTAATTTCTCGATTCTTTCGTTTTTCATATGATCCATCCCCTTTTCATTTTTTATAAAATTTCATAACCCGGTAATGTTAAAAATGGTACGAATTCATCATTCCGAACGAGATTGGTAAACAACGTTGTTGCCTCTTGGAATCTCCCTTTCTGAAAGGCCTCTTTACCAATCTCTCTTTCTATTTTTTCTAATTCTTCTTCTTTTAGCTCTTCCATCAATTCAAGCGTAATATTACGGCCATCATGTAGCTTTCCACCTTCATGGCGAATCCATTGCCATACTTGTGCCCTAGAAATTTCCGCTGTTGCCGCATCTTCCATTAAGTTATAAATTGGCGCTGCTCCCCGTCCACTTAACCAAGATGCGATATATTGAATACCTACGCTAATATTTAGGCGAAGCCCCTCTTCTGTAATCGTTCCCACTGGTACTTCTAATAAATCCTTTTCTGTAACATGTATTTCTTCACGTTTTCTAAAAATTTGATTCGGTGTTTTCATAATGTGATTAAATACTTCCATCGCGACTGGTACAAGTCCCGGGTGGGCAACCCAAGTCCCGTCATGACCGTCTAAAGCTTCGCGCTCTTTATCTGCACGCACTTTTTCAAATGCTTCTTCATTCGCTTCTGGATTGTTTTTAATCGGAATTTGTGCTGCCATTCCACCAATTGCCGGTGCATTGCGGCGGTGGCACGTTTGAATTACTTTCAAAGAATACGCGCGCATAAACGGCGCCGTCATCGTGACTTGCGCTCTATCTGGAAGTAAAAATTTATTATGATTACGGAAACTCTTTAGAAAACTGAAAATATAATCCCATCTTCCGCAATTTAATCCAGCAGAATGATCTTTAAGCTCATACAAAATTTCATCCATTTCAAACGAAGCGTGAATCGTTTCCAGTAACACCGTCGCTTTAATCGTTCCGTTTGGAATACCGATATATTTTTGAGCAAATATGAAAACATCATTCCATAACCTCGCCTCTAAATGGCTTTCCATTTTCGGTAAGTAAAAGTATGGACCGCTTCCTTTTGCTAAAAGAGCTTTCGCATTATGGAAAAAATAAAGTCCGAAATCTACTAAGCTACCAGACATATTCTTCCCATCAACTTGCATATGTTTTTCTTCTAAATGCCATCCTCTTGGACGCACAATTAATACTGCTGTTTTACTATTTAAATGATATTCTTTTCCGTTATCATTTTTATGCGAAATCGTTCCCTGCACTGCATCTCGTAAGTTTATTTGACCTTCAATTGCATTTTCCCAAGTTGGTGAATTCGAATCTTCAAAATCCGCCATAAAAAGATGCGCTCCTGAATTTAAAGCGTTAATAACCATCTTTCTATCTACTGGTCCCGTAATCTCTACACGGCGATCCTCTAAATCTTTTGGCAGTTTGGCAATTGTCCAATCCGCTTCACGTATACGTTTTGTTTCTTCTAAAAACTTCGGAAACTCTCCTGCATCAATTCTTTTTTGTTTCTCCGCACGCTTTTGTAAAAGTTCTATGCGGCGCTCATTGAAATTTTCATGTAGTTCCTTTAAAAAACTAAGCGCCTCAGGTGTCAATATTTCGTTGTACGCTGGTAACATTTCTCCGACGAGTGTAACCCGTGAAGTTTGCGTCGACATATTAGCATCCCCTTCTTAAACTGTTTTATAACAGATTTGATTTTATGTTTTATATTATATAACAAATCTTCAGAAAAGGAAGTTTTTTTTGAAAATTCATTTCGTTTTTTTCCAAAATGCTTTTCTTTCGCGCTTTATTCCATACAAAAAAAGGTCACTGTTATACAACAATGACCTTTTTGTATTATTTTCCAAACCTCAATTTACTAATTAAACCTTATTACTGTCCTTGTTCCATATCATGCAAAATTGCTTTATATAAAAACTGTGCGTATTGTTCTCTTTTTACTTTCATGGAAGGACCAAATTTATTATCTCCGATTCCCGCTGTAATACCATTTGTTTGTATTGCACTAATTGCATTCGTTGCCCATGAATTCGCTGAAACATCATTAAAATTATGAGGACCCTTCGCCTGTAACTCAAACGCATTCGTAAGAACTTGCGCCATTTCTGCACGAGTTAACGTTGCTTTCGGTCTAAAGTTTCCATGCTCATCTCCCATGAAAATTTCTAGTTCCGTTAAAGCTAATATTTCTTCAATAAAGTTTGTTGAGTTTTCATCGATATCCCCATATGGATTTTCATATTCATCTTGTTCTTCTATATCAAACACACGATAAATTAAAGCTGCAACTTGCTCCCGTGTTACATCATCTCCAAAACCGAAAATTCCATCTCCATATCCAAAAATAATTTCGTTTGCCGCTAAATTATGAATTGCCTCTTCTGACCAATGTCCTTTTGGTACATCTTTAAATACAATTGGATTTGTATTTTGTAACGGTGCACTTTCCGCTTTTACATTGTTACTCTCTGCTGAGAATAACATCCCACCCATAATTGTTAATGCCGTAGCTGTTTTTAATAATTTTTTGCTCATCAAATTATCTCCCCAATATGTATATGTTTTTAAAAAATATACATAACAAATGCTATAGTGACAATAGATTTCTCGACACATTTCGTGACGGTTTTGTGAATCATATTACATATCATGTCTTTTTTACGGGGTTGATTATAAAGCTCATGTACAACAATAAAAATACATAAAAACGCATAATAATTCTTCTATAAACAAACAAAAAGCACAAATAGTTCTATTTGTGCTTTCCTATTTCACTCTATTTCCAATCCTCTTTCAAATGATAATTAATAATTGCGTTATTTATAAACTGAGCATATTGTTCTCTCGGTACGAAGCTATTTAATTCATACATACCTTTTCCAGTTCCTGTCACAACTTGATTAGATTGTAATGCACTAATTGCACCTTCTGCCCAATGTCCTTTTGGCACATCTTTAAATGTATGCTTTTGTTTTGCTTCGAAAGTATATGCCTTTTGAAGTGCTACTGCCATTTCAGCTCGAGTAATTGGTGCTTTCGGTCTAAAGTTTCCGTTTGCATCACCTTTAAAAACACCACGTTTTGTTAACGCTAAAATTTCCTTTTGGAAATTAGTTGAACTTCCGGAAATATCTTTGTATGGATTCGCTACTGCCCCTTCGTCTTTCATTTCAAGTGTTTTGTAAATAACCCCAGCTACTTGTTCACGTGTTGTAAGATCTCCAACACCATACTTTCCATTTCCGTATCCAACTATAATTTTATTATAAGCTAAGTCTAAAATAGCATCATATGCCCAAAATCCGTATGGAACATCATCAAATACAATCATTTCCGGATATTCTTCCGCTTTTACAGGGGCCACATTCGTTCCTGTAAATATACCGCCTACCATTGTCGCAATCATCATTACACCCAATATTTTTTTCTTCATTGTCCTCTCTCCCTATTTCTATTTTATGTTAAATAGAAAAATAATAGATAATACGAAGTTATCCATACTACATATGAAGTATTTTCAAATAAAATGAACTTCATTATTTCAGGAGTATTAATTTGTTGGTGAATGTAAGATAAAATGCACATCTTCTAGAAGAACCATTTCGACTACCTTTTTGCTTTATACCTCCTTCTTTCTTATTTCAAAAAGGAAGCTGTCACATCTAAGGTGCTATATATTAAAAATTCTACAATCTCTTTGTGAACTCCTTTGCATTTTTAAATTTCACTTTATTGACACAAAAAGACGCAAATAATATATATTTGCGTCTTTTGTAATTCTATATGAATTAATAACGATTTTGTCCAAATCTAGCACAAATAGTAAACTAGATTAATTATTTAATGCTTTCATTACCATTGCATTTTTTAAAAACACCGCAAATTGCTCACGTGTTACAAAAGTATTCGGCTCATATTGTCCATTACCCATCCCTTTAACAACATCATTAGATTGTAACGCACTAATTGCATCTGTTGCCCAATGGGTATCTGGTACATCTGTAAATGTATGCTTCTGTTTCACTTTAAATTCATAGGCGTTCACAATAATTTGTGCCAGCTGTGCACGAGTTACTGGATCCTTCGGACGAAATGTGTTATTTTCGTATCCTGCGAAAATTCGACGAGTCGTTAATGCTTTAATTTCATAAGCAAAATTTGTTGTGCTTTCATTGATATCTGTATATGGATTGTCTAATAGTTCTAGATTATTTGGTATTTTAAGAGCATGAGCAATTACAGCTGCCGCTTGCTCACGTGTTACATTATCTTTAGCACCAAATGTTCCATTTCCATAACCAACCATGATTTTATGATATGCTAAATCATAGATTGCATCCTTCGACCAATGATCCTCGGCTACATCAGTAAATACAATCATTTCTGGCTCATGCACTGGCCATTCTTCTGCACTAGTACTATTTGCACTCACAAATACTCCACTTAATAAAGTCATCGCTGTGATTCCTTTTAATACGTGCTGTCTCATTACGTCCATCCACCCTTTTTTCTTTTCTCTCTTTTTCCCTTTATTTACTAATTTATTGTATAAAACATGTAAATAAATTGCAATATCTTCTTATTGAAATGAAAATGATATCTTCTAAAATTAAGAAGTAGCACTTTCCTTTACCGATAATTCCTTTTCTCTTCCCTTGCGAAAAGTTAGAGCCATCCCTACAAAGATAAGAACAATCCCTACTACTTGCATACTAGTCGGTCTAAACCCGGTAAAGACTGTATCTAATAGTATTGCAACCGCAGGATCTAAAAACACTAATACAGAAATTAATCTTGTCGATAAATCTCTTAAACTGTCAAAAAATAAATAATAAACAAACCCCGTATGTATAAGTCCTGTCGCTGTGATCATCATCCAGTTCATCTCTGTTAGTCCTTGAAACTTCCCGAAGTCTACGAATGGTAGCAATAAAAATATCCCTAAAAATGTTTGTAAAAATGTCATCGCATATGCGCTCGTATGCCGAATTCCTTTTCCTAATAAAGTGGTAAAAGCATAAAATACAGCTGCAAGAAGTGCCCATACCATGCCAGATGACATAAGTTTTTCGAGCGATAGACTTCCATCTACTCCAGCTACTAAAACTGTACCGATAAAACAAATGACAATGGACATAACAGCAAACACTGTAAGTCTCTCTTTAAATACAATACTACCAATCATTAATACGATAATTGGTGCAAGATGGTACACTGAAATCGCAATTGTAATTGACATAACTTCAAAGGCTTTAAATAGAAACACCCAGTTAAAGACGAGAAATACGCCGCATGCTAATATTTGCATTACTTCTTTTTTATTCCATTTCTCACTTTTATACTGTCCTGTTACGAGCCAACATAATGCTAAAAATAGAGTCGCACAAATGCAACGAACGAATACTAATTCAAAAGACGGTAAACCTGTTTGAACAGAAAAAAATCCAATTGATCCGAAAATAGACATCGAAAGGATCATTTTTATAGCCGGCATTGATTTTTTATTGAACACCCTTTCTCTCCTCCTATAACCTACCTTTTACAAACGAAAAATCTCCAAAACATTACGTATTATTATATATTACAATCGGAAAATTGTAAAAAATTAGAATATAACAAGTGACAGCCGTACAAAATTCCCATAAAAAAATCATCCTTGTTTACATAGGATGATTTTTTTATTTATTGAGAGGAATTTCTCTATATTAAAGCTTAAATATACTACTACTTTTGAAGAGTAAATCGAGCAACTATTTGTTTTAATTCTCCTGCTGCGTTATGCATATGTTCCATTGAAACCGAGATCTCTTGAACAGATTTTTCTTGCTGTTGAATAGACTCTTTTACCCTATCAGTTCGGTCAGATGATCTTTGGGAAATTTGAGCCATATCTTCTGCAGAAGCCGAAATCTCTTCACTACTCGCTGCAATTTCATCTGTAGACATAGATACAGTTTGAATTTGCTCAGATACTTGCTGTACTTTTTCTGTAATTTTTCCAAATACTTTTTCTGTATGCAGTACCACTTGTGTACCTGCCTGTACCTCATTATCTACTGCCCCCATCATATCTACGGTGTGGCTCGTTGTTCCCATAACTTGAGTAATAAGCTTCTCAATTTGTTTTGCAGAATTACTAGATTGTTCAGCTAATTTACGCACTTCATCTGCCACAATTGCAAACCCTCTACCACTTTCCCCAGCACGTGCAGCCTCAATTGCGGCATTTAATGCTAATAAATTAATCTGAGCGGCAATACCTTGCATAACATCAATGATTTTAACAATTTCTTCTGATTGTTCTTTCATAGTCTCTACTTGTTTCACACCGCTATGTACTGAAATTTGGATTATATCCATCTGTTGAATCATTTGTTTCATTAACTTATTACCACTCTCTGCATCTAATGCTGACTGAGCAGACAATTCATTTACAGATGATGATGTATTCACTATACTCTGCATTCCTTGTGTCAACTCTTCCATCGCACCCGCAGTTTGTTCCATTGCTTGCATTTGGCTCTCTGCACCATTTGCAACTTCTTCAATATCCATCGTTATTTTCTTCGCCGCACTGCTAGATACTTCTGATGCACATACGACTCCGTCTGCATGTTGGAATAAAAGCTGAATATTATTATCTACTTCTTTCATATTTGTTCTTAACCCTGTAATCATTTCATTAAAATCACTTACTAATACACCTAATTCATCTTTAGCATTATACTCACCATGTACAGTTAAATCTCCATCTTTTGCTCTTTCCATCATACGACTAACCGTTTGTAAAGGAGCAACTATAAGCCTGCTAATAATATAACTTACTATACATATAACGATTGTAGTAACTACTACAAGAACGATAAAAGTAATAACGGATCGATCTATCATTTTTTGAGAATCTTTAAATACTTGATCAGCTAAATTTGAAACATACGATTCTAAATCCACCGCATAACCAGCTAACTCTACTCCCTTCGGTTTTAATTCCTTCTGAAATTCGTTTACCATTTGTAGCTCGTTTGTTACCTTCGCCTTTTCAAACAACTTTTTATATGTATCTATATAACTTGGCAAAGATTTTTTCATCTTCTGAAACAGCTCATCCTCTTGCTTACTTAAATTAAAGCCATCATCATATTCTTTTAATAAAGAATCATATTTTTTAAGATCCTTTTCAATATTATCAATTATCCCCTCTTTATTTGTCCCTTCATTTTGTGATACCGTAATTAATTCTAATAAGTTATATTCTAATGAATTTTGTGTACGAAGCATTCCTTCTAATAAAATTGCAGAATATTGATAATCATCTACTACAACCTCTGTATCGTGCTTAATCTTATTAATAGAATGAATTGCTACACAGCTCATAATTACCATACCTAAAACTGCTAATGAAATAAGCGATAATAATTTATATTTCACTTTTAAATTTTGTAAAAAATACATTTTTTCACCTTTATTCCTTTATATATAGATTTTTAGAATTTTATAGCTTATTATTTACAAAATCACAATAAAAAGCAATGATAAATATTCCCAATATCAAACTTATATTTCTATAAAAAAAGAAGTAGCATAATAGCTACTCCTTTTTGCTTTGTTTCTCATATTGTTCAAACGTATGAATTCTTTCGAAAATTGGTGGATGTGTGTATAAGAAAAACTTCACTAACGCAGGTGGATTCACTTGGCTTAAACTCGTTTTTGATAAATATTGAAACGTTTTTACACCAGATTCTCCATCTTTCGTCATATCTAAAGCATATTGATCTGCCGCTCGTTCTTCTATACGAGAAACATAGTTTGTTGCTGGCTGTGATGCAAACGAGAGTACAGAAGAAATTAAGAAAAATAAAGGTAAAATTGAGAAACATGCTACTTTTGAAATTTGCAGCGTATCTCCCCATTTTCGAATACACATATTTATAATACGACTAATGAGATACATACCTATAAACGATAGCAACACATAACTCGCAACACCCCAATATATATGTTTCATAACATAATGCCCCATTTCATGGGCCATTATAAATAAAATCTCTTTATCTTTTAATTGCTTAAGCGTTGTATCCCACATTACAATACGTGCGTTAGGACCAATTCCTGTCACGTAAGCATTTAACGCTTTCGTTTTTTCCGACATATTTACTTCATATACATGTTTAGCAGGAATGTCAGCTTTGTCTGCTATCGCTAAAATTTTCGTTTCTAATTCTTTATTTTTCAGCGTCGAGAAGTCGTTATACAGTGGATCGATAACAACAGGCTGTATAAATGTTAAAAAGATTGTAAATGGAACAGAGAGTGCCCACCCTGCTAGCCACCATCGCTTCGGGAATTTACGGATAAGCCATAACAGAACGGTAACTACGATTAGCATCGTCGCATAACTCTCCCAAAAACCGATAATGTGATCTTTTATCCAGCTTTGTGTACTTTGCGTTGAAATGCCGTAATCAACTGACACTTTTCGGCTAATCCATTGCATCGGCAGGGCTAGAACTGTTGTGAGTAGTGATAAATAAAAGAAATAAATCGCGACTTGCAGGACACTTATTTTCGTCGTTTCCTTCGACCATTTCTCAAACTTTCTTGAAACACCGAGCACAAGTACAAATAATAAAATAATCCATTCAAGAGGCGTCGCTAAAAAGTACAGTAAATTTTTCACGCGCGAATAATCTTGGCTTAGCGTAAGCTCTCTTGCATTCATAAACGTTTCTGGATCTGCCTTTGTTCCTTTATACATGTCCGGAATCAGTTCATGATTCCATCCAAATAAATACCAATATATAAGCAACGCAAACCCAACGTACAAAAAAAGCGACCACCCAATAACCTTCCTCACGCTATTCCCTCCTCTATGCTGCCTGTCTATTATTATTGTAAGTTCGTACATGCTAAATTAGAACAAGCTTATTACGCGAATTGCTCGAGATCCTTTTATTTACATAAAAAAACTCTTCTACAAAAAGAAGAGTTTTACCTACCTTTAGACACTTTCTTCGGTTCATACTCTGGGATAAGAAACGTACTTACAACCCAACATATTAAACCAGCGCCTTTTATATAGCGTATATATTCATAGTCTTGAAAAAATAAAGTCGTTACAATAAGCGTAAAAAATCCAATTAAAACTAGTACGTATCCTATTTGCTTCTTACATAACATAACGTGTCCCCCTTAAGGAAGTACATCCACTAATAAACTAAAATCTTGTAAAGAAAAAGTACTATATTTCATAATACCTTGTACAGCTAAAAGTAAAATAAGACCGGTCACACACATATAATTAATGCTTTCTTCACTCTTTTTTTCAGCAACTATTCCGCCGCTTATACATAATATTCCTAACAAATGGAGTGCTAAATACATAAAGAAATAAGCTTCCTCCCAGCGAAGAATAACATTGACTGTCGTTATCAGCACAATACTAAGCAAAATCAAATAAAAAAACTTATTTGATGATATTGTTTCATTCATATAATTTTATACATCCCTTTCAAATTTAGAATGAATGATGTTTCAAAGCTATAAAGTAAATGATTGTTTTCATACTATAAAACAAAAGGAAAGCCACTATTACTTTCTCGAATACTTTATGAACCCACATATACTTCTCTTCATTTTTTCTGAAGATGCGCTTCATCATTTCTTCTACAATTAGACCAAATATTAGTAAAACCCCTAACACAATAAGAAGAGAAATAATATTTTCTTTTACATGAGTACTAGAAAATAAGTAATACTCTGGAAACACAATCGTATCTACTACAGGTTGCACCCAATGACAAACGCTTTTATCACACATATCTGTAATAGACGTAGAATCTATAATGTCTTTCAATATTTTTTCAATCGTCTTCTTCATCTCATTTACTCCCCACTACGTCTGAAAAGCTTTTTTCCTGCTCTACATATATAGCTGGCATTTCTTTACTCCAATATTTGCGGTTAACAAATAAGAAGATGAGTACTAAGTTTAATCCTGTTATAAAAATAATAAGTCCTGGGAAAAAGGTCGTATAATTTGAGAAATCTGCAAAACTCATTATTTCTTCTTTATTTATTAAATAAGAAGCGCCGATTACAAATGCATTGTTTAACATGTGAATAGCAATTGGCATAAGTAAACTATTCGTACGAATATATACGATTGATAGTACAACGCTAAATACTACTGCGCCTAGGAAATCAACATGTAACAACGCAAACAACATCGCTACTACAATAATCGCTATACTCGTTCCCCATTTTGCTGCAAAGCGTTGCAGTAAAAATCCACGAAAAACAAATTCACCAATAATTGGCGCAATGAATACGACCATAATAAATTGATATACATATCCCCCTGTACTATCTATAATCGGTTCACGTAATGCGTTCATAATAAATTCCGGTGTAATCCACGCAAAGCTATACATGTACAAAATAAGATACCCGTAACTAAACACGCATAACATAATCGTAATGTATAAAACTTGCACCAGGTTAAATGTTTCATTTTTATTAACAAATAATGAAAATGAAACACGGTGTTTTCTATATTCATAAAAAATCCATATAATCGGAAGGATGTAGAATATAAGAATATTTATAAAAGTAGAATTTTGCATATGAAATGTATTTTCTATCAATTCATTACTGACTCTTGCAACTAAAGTTAATAGTGCAAATACAATTAAAAAATATCTAGCTCGCATCGTTTGAAACGGATTCACACTCATCTCCTCCCCTATGTTCTTTTATCATATCATTTGATTCTTAATTTTTTGCGAAAGAAAACCTTAAAATTTCCTTAAAAATTCCATAAATTATAGAAAGATGATATGATATTCGAGGAAATTAGGAGGGATTTTTTATGTACCAAGCAAATATTTTGCTCGTTGATGATGAAACAGCAATTTTACAATTACTAACTACCATTCTTGAAAAAGAAGGTTTTTCTCATATTACAACTGCAACATCAGCTGAAATAGCATTATCTCTCACTGAGCAAAACAATTACGATTTAATTATTTTAGATGTCATGCTTCCTGGACAATCTGGTTTTGATATTTGTCCGATTATTCGCCAAAAAACAGATTGCCCTATCTTCTTCCTCACAGCTAAAACATCTGATTTAGATAAAATATCTGGATTTTCACACGGTGCAGATGATTATATTACGAAGCCATTTCATCCACTTGAAGTAGTAGCTCGTATGAAAGCACAACTCCGAAGACATATAAAACAAGTAATGCCACATGAACAAAAAGTACACTCCAATTCATTTGGTAGATTTGAAATTGATCGATATTCCGCAGAACTTACAGTAAATGGACATGTTGTCGAATGTTCAGCCCAGCTATTTCAGCTACTACTCTTCTTTTGCGAGAATCCGAACTATGTATTTTCGAAAGAAGAAATATACGAAAAAGTTTGGGGAGCACCTGCCTATAATGGCGATGATAATACCGTTATGGTTCACATTCGAAAACTACGTGAAAAAATTGAACAAGATCCAAGCAAACCAGAATATATAAAAACCGTTCGTGGACTTGGCTACAAGTTCATTACAAAGTAGGGTGACGATATGAACTTTAATAAACGACTTATTATACAGTTTATCCTGCAGCACGTATTTGTTTTAGTTACGTTACTGATTGCTGTAGTAGCTGCTTTTACTTATTTATTTTTTCTTGTTACTAGTACTTCATATGAACCGAACATTCCAGATTCTGATAGTTTTATGATTTCAAGATATATATCTTCAGAAGATGGCGATATTTCGTTAAAAGCTGAAGTAAAAGACTTAATTAAAGAGAAAAATGATTGGATACAAGTTGTGGAGGAAAACGGAAAAGTTCTCTATCACTTTAATACACCAAGTGACGTACCAACATCTTATACGAAAATATCTTTATTCTCATATATACAGAACCAAATAGAAAGCCCTTATACATTTACATATTGGGAAATTGAATTAGAAGAAAAGAACGTACTTGTTATTTACGGTGGTATGTTAAAAAGCAATGCATTACTAAAAACAATTCAGAAAGGGCACCCTTCTGTATCTACTGATTCGTTCACATTAACAGAAGAAGAACAACAGTTACTTTCCAAAGAAGAAGCAACACTTCAAATTTTTAATAGTAACGGCGATGAAGTCTTCTCCTATCCAAATGGAAAGAAAAAAACGTTTTCCGTTATACAAGCCGCTCTTAGCGAAAAAGAACCGTGGAATCATAAGGAAAACACGTCTAGCTTTTATGACACAAATAGCAATCATCTTCTTGTTGTAACTGCAAAAAATGAGTACTACTACCCAGATGATGAAATAGACGATGTATTTACTAAAAAGTTTCTAATCGGATGCGGATTAATCCTTCTTATCGTATTTGTTTATTTAGTCATTCTTTCTATTTGGTACGGTAATAAATTTGGAAAACCGTTATTACATGCGATGCGCTGGCTTAAAAACATCGCTGGTGGAAAGTACGAAGAGCCTGTTAGTAAAAAAGGGAAACCTATCCGGTTCAGGCGGTCCGGTAAAGAAAAATGGTCATTCCGCTTGTTTCGAGATGTTACAAATTCACTAGAGCACCTCTCTATTACACTCAAAAAAAATGATGCAATAAGGCAAGTACTGCAGCAAACACGTGAAGAATGGATTACCGGTCTAACGCACGATTTAAAAACACCACTAAGCTCTATTTACGGCTACGCTTTATTACTAGAATCAAAGCAGTATAACTGGACCGATCAAGACATCCAGCAGTTCGGTAGCGTTATGAAGGAGAAATCTCAATATATGACGACATTAATTGATGATTTAAGCTTAACGTATCAATTAAAAAATAACAGTCTTCCTGCGCAGCACGTGAACATTGAAATGAATCAATTCGTCCAAAAAGTCTTATTACAATTTATTAATAATCCGACACTTCAAAATCAAAATATTGAATTCGTGCCGAGCTCAAACAAAATTCAATATTTTATTGAAGAAAAATGGTTCCAGCGTATTATCGAAAACTTACTAGTAAACGCTGTAAAACATAATAATGAAACGACAAATGTCAGCGTAAAACTTTCGCAAAACGCTACTTCATTTACACTCTCTATTTCAGATAACGGAAAAGGAATGGATGACAAAACGAAAGAACTTCTCTTTGAGCGCTATTACAGAGGAACAAATACAGAAGAAAGCAACATCGGAACTGGACTTGGCCTCGCTATTACAAAACAGCTCGTTCATGCTCATAACGGAACGATTTCTATTGATAGCGAACTTGGAAAAGGAACGACGATTACACTTGTGTTCCCGTTTCATTCGTAGGAAAGGCGCTATGTGGCGCCTTTTCTTTTTTGGGTGAATGGAATCTATTTTCTCGGTAGTTCGGTGGTAAATGAAATTGTATCGATTTACCGACAATGCCAGTCTTCCTCCCCTACTATACAAAGTAAAAGTAACAATAAAACTATTAACAAATACATTTCTAAACTGTTAATTGCTTATTACTAACTCCGAACTTTTCTCATCTGGAAACTTCAATCCTATTAACGTCCAAATAGCCCCTTCTTCTAATTCTCTTTCTATAACCCAGTTTTGCTTCATTCCCATTTCTGTATAAAAAGAAACTGATTTTTCTATATCCTTCGTATGTATAGATACACATTCTAATTTTTTGAACATTGTCCCATTTCCCCCTTTATAAAAAAGCGAACCATTTCTCAATGACTCGCTCTCAATCTATTATTTTTTCTTCACCGGTATCCAAAGCTCTACTTGAGCGAACTCACTCTTATCTTCATGGCAACGCTCATCGTATAGTTCAAACTCTGTAACGCCGCAATGTTCATATCCTGAATGCGGGAACCATTCTGAGAATACGGCGTTCCACGTTTGGTGAATAGACGATACCATTTCTTCATGAGGAACTTTCGGCGTTGTAAATACTGCATATGTTGCTGCTGGGAAAGTACGCTTCGCAACTTCATTTGGTACATTTTCGAAGTCTGTAACTTCCATTCCAATAATATACGTGAAGTCCCCTGTTTCTAAATTAAAATCAGTACATAATCCAAGCTCTACCCATTGACTCGTATCTTTACGATTCGGAATTGTCGTTCCAAGATCTTTTTGTAAATATTCTTGCCAAAATACTGGGATGTCTTGATGGTTTTTCCCTTCCTTACTTGTCGTCTTCAGTTCATAACCTGCCACTAAAAATTCTGGTTTATTTACAATACGATATTCCATTTGTATGCCTCCTAAATACGGATTTAATTTTCTTTGCTTTACATTCACACTGTAATACATCGGTGTTTCAATTTCTTGTTTTCGATATTCACTTGGTGTCATTTGAAATAATTTTTTAAAGGCTCTCGTGAACGTTTCGTGAGATTGAAAGCCATGCTCAAATGCGATATCAATAACTTTTTCATCCGTATGAGAAAGTTGATAAGCTGCCCGGGCTAACCTCCTCTTTCGAACATACTCCATTACCGTATCACCTACTAACGCCTGGAATACACGATGAAAATGCGACTCAGAAAAACCTGCAATGCGAGCTAAATTACGCAGCGTCTGTTTTTCCATTACATCTTCCTCAATATAATCAATGGACCTTTGAATTTGTGTTTCATAGCTTTCCATCTCTGTTCACCCGCCTTATATGTATTATGATAAAAGAGAACGCAATCCAATTCTTGACGTTTTTTACTATAATTCCATAAAACATTGTAACTTTTTTATATGTATTTCGTTGTTATGTATGAAGGGAGGGAAATGTAGTGAAACGCAAACAATCATTAGAAGAAATTTACTCAGAGCATACGCAAGATTTATTTCGCTATCTTCTCTCCCTAACCGGAGATTCCCACTGTGCGGAAGATCTCATGCAAGAAACATTTTACCGCATGCTCGTCCATATTGACTATTATAAAGGAGAAGAAATTAGGCCGTGGTTATTTACAATTGCCTACAACGCCTTTATCGATTGGTATCGTAAAGAAAAGAAATATAAAACAACAAAGCTTGCAGAATTCCATTTACCAAACGTGCCTAGTACAGAACATGAATATTTCGTAAAACATGAGATTGCTAGTTGGTTAGACAGTTTATCTTCTCTTCCGCTCCAAAGACGAAATGTCCTGTTACTACGAGATTACTACGGATTCTCGTATAAGGAAATAGCCGAAATGACCGGTCTCTCATTAGCGAAAGTGAAAATTGAATTACACCGAGGACGAAAAGAAACGAAAAGCATAAAGGAGTGATACGGATGGGTTGTACAGCATTAAAAAAACTATGGGAGAAGTACGAAAACGGAATGCTCACGCATGATGAACAAAAGCGATTAGAAAGTCATATTGAGACATGTGAAGAGTGTGAAGCTTACTTAGATGAGTTGCTTTCGAAGAGTGAACCACTAAAGAAAAGACTACCACCAAAAAATCTAAAAGTCCCGTTTTGGAAAATAAAGTGGAAACAGCGTTGGCAAACTGTTAGTTTTGTCCTTGCGGTTTGTATAGCAATCTATTTTGTCGGTCATTTTTCGTCTTCTCTTTACTTCTATAATATGAAAAAGTTAGTCGAAGTAGATGAGATTCCAGCACTCGCACTAGAAGCAACAATTCCAAATAGTCGTTCCACTGTAGGCAGTGCAAAAATTAAACCCTTTTTCCGTACAGAAAATGAAATGAATTTAGTTAAAACGGTCGGCAAAAAAGAAATTCCAATCGGTACAGTAACAACGCGTAGTTTCTTATCATCTGTAACTGCCACAAATCAATCTTGGAAAAATAAACCCTATTCAAAAAAACTTTCCTTTGTTCATCCAAAAATCAAGGAAGATGCTTCTTTGAAAGAATCATCTAAAAAAGTTTGGGATACACTTGCAAAAGTACATGACGGAACCGTTGCTGAAGTAGCGATATCTTTCGACAAACCTTACACTTTACAAGAATTAGAATCCCTTTTATATAGCGTATTTGAAGCGCAAGAAATGCCACCAACTCCTGTATGGTACGCTTTAGACACAGGACAAGAGAGAATAGATGAGAAAGATTTCATCCTACATGGCGGAGAGGTTATCGGGTTTTCAGAACATATAAATCTCCCTGATAATGAAGAAATGCGACCAAAGACAAAAGAATATGAAGTAATCGAAATGATGCGTATTCTTTCTACACATAAAGAAACTGTAAGTAAAACTACTCGGACTCCTGAAAAAGAGCTGAACTTAGATAAGCGTTATGAGTATGTAAAAGATAACGGTGTAAAAGTATACGGCATTGTCATTACTGGCCCGTCAAAAGAGTTATTAAAATTACAAAACTCACCGCACGTTCGTTATGCGACTCTTGGAGATATTGAGGTTTGGAATTGGTTTGATCAGTAATATAAAAAAAGGAGAGCATCTAGGGGTGATGCTCTACCTTTTTAATCCGAAATCACTTTCACATACATCCCTCTCACCGCTTTTTCATAAGCGATCTCACTCATCCGTCTTATTTCTTCCGACACAACAGACGATCGAACAACTTCACCTTCCCGAAGTAATGGAGGATCAATGAGACGGACTTTATTTTTCTGATACAAATCATAGTCGTTTCTATCTTCTTTTACTTTTACATTCGGATGAACTTTGCTTAATAAACTATGTACTTCTGGATTGCTACATTGCTGCAATTTCGAAATTAGCTCATCATCTTCAAGAAGAAAATCATCTGCATGAATAACCTCTTTATGAAAAGCTAGCTTTAACGTCTTAGCTAACATATCATTTCCGTAAATATTCATTGGTTTCATAAAGAAATCGATTACTTCTTTATAGTACGTTTCTGTAAACCACTCTGCCATTTCGATACTTTGAAGGACCATTTTCCCCTCTACTGCAATGATATCCTCTAAAAATCTATGAACTTCTTCTAACGAAATATATCCGTATGTATACATATCTCGTAACGTATAATCCACACGATCTGCGCATAATTCGGGCGCTGACCTTTCCAGTAACGTCCACTTCGAATCATCTAATAAAATATCTTCATAGTTATAACCATACTTTGAAAGAATCGCTGGAATTTCTGAGTTTTTCACAACAGAACTAAATATCTCTTCATGATAACTTTCATTTCTATTCTCAAAAACGTAATCAATCACATGAGAAAAAGCAGTATGCGATACGTCGTGCAGTAAACCAGCAATTTGCTCTTCTACTGAACCACCTAGTTTTTTAACTAACAACATAACACCAACTGAATGATCAAAGCGTGTTACATTCCATTTCTCATTTATTAAGTAGCTTGCGCCATTTTGATGAGTACCTTTCAGCCTTTGCACAGACTTACTTACAATTAATTCTTCTACTACTGGATCCACTTCAAATTCTCCGTATAGTACATCTGATATAATCACTTATAATCCCCCTTTATTTCAGCCGCGTTTTATAATCGTACCTCTTTTATGAAATCGACATCAACACAAATTGTAAATCTGAATATTTTTATATCAATTATTAATGTTGTATATTATACATGTCTGTTATTTGTTTTAATTCATTTGTTTTTATTGAATGCTCCTTATGTGGAGCCTTTTTTTATTTATAAAAATAGAGAGCCATTAGCTCTCTATTACATACACTTATTCAAACGTAACCTCCACCTGTACAATCTCCGACCTACTTCCGAGTCTAAGTGGTGGTCCCCAGAATCCGAAACCAGAAGAAACAATCGCGTGGAATGCACCTTTTTGTGCGTATCCCCAGTCTAGTTCGTACATTCTTCTCGTTACAATATGATTCGGTGCCATTTGTCCGCGGTGCGTGTGACCGGATAATAATAAATCGACGCCAGCATCCGCTGCTTGTTTCAATTCAAACGGCTGGTGATCCATCGCGATAACTGGCATCGTTTTATCTACCGTACTCATTAGATTTTCAAAACTTTGGCGATCTCGCTCTGTTTTATCTCTTCTTCCAACGATATAAAAATCATCTTCAATGGTGATCACTTCATCTAAAAGAATACGAATATCAATCTTATCCATCTCCTGCAAGAATTCAGGAACTGCTCTTCCGTAATATTCGTGGTTTCCTAACACACCATATACGCCTAATGGAGCCTTCATTTGTTTCATAATTGGTCCCATATTCTTTTGAATGAATACACCTGGATGATCATCGATAATATCACCTGGCAGTAAAATAATATCAGGCTCCATCTCATTTACATGACGGACAAGTCTTTTTAAATGTGCAACGCCAGATAATTTACCGAAATGCATATCAGAAGCCATCGCAATGCGTAAGCTTTTACGTCCCTCTACTTTTTTCGGGATGTGCACCTCGTACTTTCTTACTACTGGGCTATATGCGTTGAATACCCCATATGCAAAAATAAAGATGAACGCAAGTAACACTGCCGTTCCTGTCCAAATAATTGCCGTCTCTTTCTCCATTGAAAACTGTAGAAGGAAAACTGTAATATCAGCAAGTGGCAACAACATAATCGCATATTGTATGACCGCAAACCAAATTGAACCGACCGTTCGTAGAAATGGCAAAAACTTAAACACTTGCACAAGAATGTACGCATATGAAATAAAACCGACTACGAAAGCGTAATATCCCCAAGATTCCCAGCCGAACACCGCATGAAGCCAAACCCATCCGTTCCAGCCAATGTAAAACATGAGTAGTGTGTATACAATTAAAATAGTAAATATATTGAGATACCGAAAATTTTTCACTGATAGCCTCCTTATTGATTTCTTCTATTATATCTTGTTATGCACGTTTAACGTAAATATTAAGCACAGCAACCTTCACAATAAAAACCTCTAACTGCTAGATGCAAACCTAACAATTAGAGGTGCCATTCAAAACAAAATTACTTTTACAGATTTTCGTTATAGAAACTTGTTAATTTTTCAACTGCAATTGTAACTGGTTCTGGTTGGTCGTATAAATCGTAATGACTCGCACCTTCCACAACAAGTAAATCTTTTTTCTCCGAAGCTGCTTTCTCATACAGCTCATGACCATCTTTATAAGAACCGAATGCACCTTGCTTATTGCCGACAATAATTTGTAACGGTTGTGTTAATAATGTATCTGCTAAATGGAACGCATCAAAACCAATTACCGACCCCATGCTCGTAAAGTTTAACTTATTTGGAGAGTTAACACTTCGCCCTCGCGGTGTTGTATAATACTCAACTGCTTCTACAATATCTATATCCGTCATACCTGCTGCCTTTAATTCCTCTTGATTTTTAGGAATCCAGTTTGTAATCATCGCCTCTGCTCCGCGTGCTTCAGCGGTACGTTGTTTACCGATAGCCTCTAAACCCCCGATTGGATCAGCTTCACGATTTAATCGGCCGATATTTGCACCAACAACTGTGCCAACTGCTTTAATACGGCGCTCCGTCATTGCAGCACTTACCGCATATCCTCCGCCCGCACAAACACCTAACACACCGATACGTTCTTCATCTACATAAGGAAGAGTAGTTACATAATCTACCGCTGAGCGAATATCTTCGACGCGCGCAGCTGGTTCTTCCATATATCTCGGTGCCCCTTCACTTTCACCTTGATACGATGCATCAAACGCAAGCGTTACATAACCTTGTTCTGCTAATTTCTCCGCATATAATCCTGCTGTTTGATCTTTACAGCTACTACCTGGATGCACACAAACAATCGCTGCATTTTGTTTCTTTTCCTCAGCACCTACAGGAATATTTAAAATGCCTGCAACTCTTAATCCTCTTGCATAAAAATGAACATTTCTCTTCGTAACTGCCATATATAAAACCACCCTTACTTTATTTTTCATTTACACTTGTGAGAGTTAATACTCACGTGTATATTTATAATAAAGCGAGCAACCACTTGTTTCAATGACCACATTTACGCATTTGGGTGATAATACACACATAACGAAATATGTGTATCAATACCGGAGGAACATCATATGGAGAAAATCGATAGAAGAATTATAAAATCACAAAACGCCATTCAATCCGCATTTATCGAAATGTTAATTGAAGATGGCTTTGATGAAATTACAGTAAAAAACATTACAGAAAAAGCGAACATCGGAAGAAAAACTTTCTACCTACACTACCTAGATAAATACAATTTATTAGACAAAATTGTGGACGACCATTTAAATCAATTAAGAGAAATATGTGATATAAAGCAAACAAAAGGCTATATAGAAGGAACTATCATATGGTTTGAATACTTCAAAGAACATAAACCATTTTTTACATCGTTATTTAGAAGCAACAGCACATTATCATTTCAGAAAAAGTTCCTAACGTTCATCATGGGTGAACTAGAGAAAAAATTAAATACAAATACCTCATTAAATAAAAACATTGATACACACATCGTTTTAAAGTTTTTAGGAACCGCTGTCATGGGCATTTTGGAATCTTACGTGTTGGATGAGATTGATAATGATGTTGAGTACGTTGCGAAGCAGGTTGGGGAGTTGATGAGGAGGAATATATAACGGTTATGAAAAAGTGCACCCAGATTGTTGGGTGCATTTTTTACATTTTAACGCCTTTATTTTAATCCGTAATATTCCTCGATATCATCATCCAAATCATCCCATGCTACAGACATGATTGGATATGTTTCTTTTGATGGTACTTCTATATTTTTATGTACGAGGTGAATACGTTCTTTCGGATCAATCGTCTTCAAAAATACCTACTCCTGATACATACATTTTTGTACCTCAACTTGGTAGATTTATAATAAATTAAATGCCCCTTCACTAGGATAAACCTGTATATAATCTTCCTCATCATTCACATAAGCAATCTTCACACCATCTAACAACTGCTGGTTTTTCAATTCCTCTAGCGTTGTTTGCAGCGCTTTATCAACATCAATTACAAAAGTAAATATGTTAATTGTCACGCTACCAATATCTCCACCATCACAATGTCCATTTCCAGACCAGCCTAATGCTTCATCCATAACCTCTTGAACTTGATGGCGCTTTTCCAATGCTTCTTCCAACTGATCGTCTGCATACTCATATTGCAAAACAAATTCTATCAATTCTTCCTCATCGAGTTTCTTATACCCATCTGCTAACTGTTCATCTGCTAAGTCTTTCATTTCTTTTTCAACACGCTGAAATGGATAAAGTTCTATTTCATACATTTCACCTGTATCACCAACACAGCCACAATGTACAATTAAAGTTTTCTCATCTTCTCCCCATACTTCCCAGTACAACATTTTATCTTTTTCTTGCTTAATCAGTTTAATCATATAGTCGCCTCATTTTAAAATTTTCATTACTCATAAAAAGATCCAACTAGTAATACCATCGCTTAAAAATTCCATGAGGCATCTCTTCACCTTTATTTTGAAAAGCACCATCACAATCATTTAGCCATGCTTCCATCGATTCTAAGTAATCTGCTAACGTTATATTCTCCCAATCTCCTTGATTTTCTTTGAAATCTTTTTGAAGATAAAATAAGAATTCTACTAGTTTTTCTTTTGAATCTACACCATCAGCTAAATCGTAAATATCCATTTCGTTACTCCTTCTATCTAATACATTTAGCTTTCTTTCCATATCACTATCTCGACATTATACTCATTTTTTAAAAAAGAAAATGCACTTCTCATAGACTCATTTACTACAATAAGGCTAGAATGAATTAATCCTCTTTGAGCCTCATCATATCCAATGAAATGTAATACTTCTTTTGTATATAACATGAAATCTTCTAATTCTATTTGCACACCAAAGTCCCAATTTTATAACTATATCCTCCAGCATCAAGAATCGATCCGGTACTTGAAATGTTGTAGAATCAAGGATCAGAATACGTTCAACGGAAGCAGAAAGAGCAAGAGAGGTAGTAGCGATATAACCCTTCAGGAAAATAAAGACAACTTTTGATTTTGATGCATATTCGTAAAAAGCACGTTACTATTCTCATTAACATAAGAAAATAGTAACGTGCTTTCACCTTCAAGAATAGTCTCAATCCTTAAGTTATGGATATGTGATGGTACCTCTTATAGAAAAGGTTAGATATACCTCTGAATATACCTAATCCTTTCTTTGCTATTTGTCATCATAGAGTGTAAATGAATTAGCCGGGAGTTGTTGTGTAAAATTAGGAGTATTGAGTTGTTCTATTGGTTCTTGAGATGTTTGTTTCATGTGTCGTTTTTCAAATGCTAATTGTATCCTTTGTAGCATAATATGTGCTGTAATAATAGTCAGGATGAAAAATGTAATAGGAACCATTGGAATCCAAGGTTGAACAGAGAGGGAACGAAAATAGAGACCAATTAAACCTGACCATTCATTGCTAACTGACTCAGCTTCATTTCCGTAGAAAAGAATTGTACCACCAAAAAATAATTCTAAAATACCAAAATGAGAGAAAATGATTAAAGTTTGTACAAATTGTTGCATCATGACAATGATTAGAATAGGAAATATATTTGGAAATATGTGTTTTATAGCGAGATGAAATTTGCTTCCTCCTAATATTGTAGCAGCTTCTATAAATTCTTCGTTCAGTATCTCTTTTGTCTCTTTTGCAAAATAAAATATAAGAACGGGTAAAGCGAGAATGACTAAGACTATGATTTCAAAGGATGCTCGTTCAAAGAAAGAGGGAACTGGAGACCCGTTTTGAAAACGCAATACTGTATCAAGAATAAAGTAACCAATGAGGGTCATTGGAACAACTGTAAAACAATCAAAGAGAGCTTCAAGTGTCTTAAAACTTTTTCTTACATAAAAAGCGAAGAATAATCCAATTGCTAGCCCGATAAATGTTCGTAGAAATGCTATCAATAACGATATACCAATGGTCCATTTCGCTCCATCTACTACTCTATGTAATAAATCAAATCCCTTCATATCCGTACCTAACAGAAAAGTGAAAGAAGGGGGAAATGGTGCCGCTTGTACATTACCACTTTCATCATATAGAATAGATGTTTGGCGAACTTTCCCATCAAAGAATATGGAATTTCCAATGCTTACTATGATTAATAGAAGCAAAAAGGATATACAAATTATGAAATACTTATCTCTTTTTAAATGGGCCCACATGTTAAGATTCTCCTTTCAGTTCATCAGGTATGAAAATATTGAAAAGCTTAAAGACAATAAAGATAGGAATATAAATTAAAAACAATGTAACGCAAAATATTTCAGGTGCTGGTTCTAATTCGGTATTATACGTTTTTAAAAATGTGAAAATACCTTGAACATTGAGTAAGTATTCAATAATGTATAAATTAGATAACATATACCAAATATTTGTTTTTGAGAAGTAGAGAGTACTTAAAAAGACGTTTCTTAGAACGTGACGATTGAGAATATAAAACGTGTCAAATCCTTTGGCGCGTGCTAGCAAGGTATAATCTTTTTGTAATTCATTTTCAAAACGTAGCAATAGTAGTTTGTTAAACATAAGAATAGTTGGAAAACTTAAGCAAATAATTGGAAATAGTAAGATTGAGTTGTCTTTTGTACCAGCTATATTTGCGATTAAAAAGTTTGTCTGTTTATAAATCCAAACGACAAGTAATTGGAGACACAAAATAATAAAAATATCGGGAATTGCTTCTAATAGTAAAAAAAATGATTTTATTCTTTCTCTTTTTTTTACAGGGAGTAGCAACAAGGCATAAACAGTCATAAAAGAAACTAATACGGAAATAAAAAGAGCAGCTAAAAAGATAATAACCGTGTTTCCATATTGAATTAGAATTTGAGGAAATAGGGGTTTTGCAAATTTCGTGTAAGTTAATGGATCCCACCCTATTAATTTAGAGGTGACGTCCGTAAGTGTGTGCAGGTAATTGTTAAAGTCAATCTTCATTCCAATAAATAAGTGCGGTAATGTGCCGATAAATATAATGATAATAAACGATAAGAATAGGTGGAACGGTATCGTTAAATATGTTTGTGCAGAAATTTTTTTCATGTTAGCCTAACCTTTCCTATAAAGTGAAGCTACCACCAGTAGAGATTCTCTACTGGTGGTAGCCTAATGAACTAGTTTTTACAACAAATTCAGGAAAAAGAAACACTTCATATACTTGAATTGACAGGGGAAAAATTTTATTTATTAGCTTTTCATTAACTCTTCTTTGTTTATCTCCATATTTGTCTTAGCAGAATTTTTAAATTCGATTATATTTACTTGATTTTGGAATTTATTCAAGAAGTCTGTTACTAACCTAATTAACAAAAAGAAAATAATCATTTGGATAATCATGCAAGCCCAAAGTAAATAATCCGTCCAGTTCATATCTTTCACTCCTTTATTTGTTTTGTAAGATATAAAAAATGATTCATACTACGATAAATTGTGAATGTTGAGTTTAAAATTGCTATTAATAAAACTAAGAATGTTGATAAAAGTATAGAGAAGATTCCATTATGATTGAAAATTAGTGATATATCCTTTTCATATATAAGAAGAGATTGCAAGCTGAAAAAATCTGTTTCATTTTTAATAAGGAAAATAATTAATCCTACTAAAAAAATATTGCGAAACACTAAAGTCCAAGATAAGTTATGATCTCCTACAATTCCACCACATCCGCAAGAAATATTGGTTCTCTTCCTATATAAATTAACAATGATTCCTATTGTATACATAATTAATAAAAGTAAAAGTATAGCGCCTACCCAAAGCTGTAATAATCCTAGAATGAGTGAAATGGAACAAATTAACGCAAGGCTTACTTCCATCCTAGAAAAGAATTTTATGAATTTTTTGGGGAGGATTTTATATTCCCCTACAATGACAACGTGTTTGCTAAAATGTAATAGTTTACTAATAGAGGACGATAGAAAAAGAGTACCTATTAATATCCTTAAAATTAAGATAATTTCATTCATATTAAAACCTCATCAAGTTTATTTTGATATAGAGTTGCTTGGGTTGTGTATAATTCATAGTATTTCCCTTTTTTTAGGAAGAGCTCTTCATGAGTGCCGAACTCAACTAATTCACCATTGTCTAATACAACAATTTTATCTGCTAATTTAGCTGCAGACATTTTATGAGAAATCATAATTGTAGTTTTCTGGTTGGTCAGTAATTTAAATTTATCAAAAATTTCTCTTTCTGAAATAGGATCTAACGCAGCAGTTGGCTCATCTAGAATCATGATATTACCATTTTTAAATAACGATCGAGAGATTGCTAATTTTTGCCATTGACCTCCTGAGAGCTCTTCACCCTCTTGTAAAAATCTCCCTAATGGAGTGTTGTATGCATTCGGGAATAGTTGGATATCTTCATGGATTCCTGACTGCATAGCTACATTTTTTAGTTTTTCATCATTACTTATTTCGGAAACATTACCAAGAGCGATATTTTCTCTTATGGTTAAATGGTACTGAATAAAATCTTGAAACATTACTGTCGTGTGCTCTCTTAAAGAATGTAATTGAATTTTGTTAATAGGTATATTATCAAAATATATATTTCCAGATGTAAGTGGATATAGTCCAAGCAGGCATTTTATTAATGTAGTTTTTCCAGATCCATTATGACCGACTATTGCTATCTTTTCATTAGGTAATATAGAAAAAGATACATTTTGTAAAATTTTATTTTTATTATTAGGGTATGAAAAAGATACATTTTCAAAGCGTATGCCATATTGTAAAACACTAGGAAATGGTACTTGTTCATCGGTATTTATTTCATCCTCATCTAGTGAATCGATATAATGAAAATAGTCATATATATATAATACATCCTCATATAATTGAGCCAAATTAGCTGAAATGTTATGTAATGCATTTTGTGTATTATGTACTGCTTGTCCTATAGAAACGAAGTCACCAATTTTAACAGCAGATTTTTTAATGAGCCAAATAATAATTCCGGCCGAACCGCAATATGAAAGAGCTACTAGCAAATCTAAGAATATTTCCGCTTTACTTTTGGTTTTTAAGAAATTTAAAGAATAACTCATATTTTTATTATATTTTTTTTCCCATCTTTGTATGAAGTACGTATGTAGGTTAAAAATTCTAATTTCCTTAATCGTATCTTTTTGCATTAACAAGTTCTCTATATAATTTGTCTCCCTTAAGAGGGGAGTAGTTTTTTTTGTGAGTTCAAATCCTTGTTTACCAAGATATGATTTTATGAAAAGAGCTGGAAAAAAGGTAATACTAGCAACTACAGCTAAACTCCAATGAATAGAGAGTAAAAAAATAATTAAAGATGAAATGGTTATTAAAGATTGTGCAATTAAAAATAAATTGTTAATTGGTGATAGTAGACGTCTACCAGTATTTGATTTTATTCGATTGGTATAGTTATAAAAATCAGGATTATCAAAATATGAATACGGTGTTTTAAATGTCTTATAAGCAATTTCTTCAGTTAAAAATTTAGTGAGCTTAAAGCGCATATTTTCGTCAATATAATACTGTAATTGTTTAATGATAGTTTCAATTAATAATAGCAAAAATTGTAGTACAAGCAGAGTAATAGCTAATGTATAATTTTTATTTTCACTTGTAATGATGGTGGATACATTGTTAACAAGTTCTTTTGTAGTCCATATTGTAGCCACAGGTAACATCCCTAAAATAATCATGAATATGCTAGAAAAGCAAAACCAAATCTTATTGAGTTTCCAAATTAGTTTAATAGTTCTTAGTATGTAAGTAATGAACATATAAAAAACCCTCACTTTTTCTTCTTTTAGAGGACATTGTCAGATATTGGAGAAAACTTAGTAATAGTAGCTTCAGAATTGATACGTATAAATGTCGGGAAAACAAATATTTGTAATTGTTTTTTTTGAATCTCAGATAAAGGAAATATCGGAATCTTACAATGTGCTGGAATACTATTATTAAATTGATTGTATAAATCTGGGGTTTCGGAATATAAATATATTATTAGGTTATGTGATTTGTGCTTATTTTTATGAATAATTTCATTTAATTTTTCATGACATATTTTACATGATGCGGCCATTAACAAGATAATAGATTCATCATGGGTGGAGTAGGAATTTGGTAATTGTAATATATTACTAATATCTTTTTTTATTAAGGAGTTTGATTTTTTCTGAATAAATTTTGGTTTGGGTAATAGAGCGAGCGCTTTTTTCAACTTACTAATTTGTATAAGTAGAACTAATAGAAAAAGTAACCATATGAAAAATAGTAGAAGATATATAATCATATTAAACGCCTTTCTATCTTTAATTTAATAGGATTCAAAGCTAAAAATTTTATATTCTTAGCTTTGAATTTTACACTTTTAGCAACAACCAACAGCAACAAAACGTCCGTTACCATAATGACGAAGTAATGTGCGACGGCTTGTACCACAATAACTATCATAGTCACAGCCTTCTTCATAATATTGTGGACCAACAACCTCATTTTTTACCCCAAATAATTTTGCTAAAACATTACTCATACTAACAACCCATTTGTAAAGTATTGGTAATACATTACAAATTTTAACAATAAAAGACAGAATATTCAATATAAATAAAATTTTATCAAGTTTTTTAGTTTATAGCACATTAATTATAAAAAGAACCCATTTCACAATTATTTCTTTTCCTATTTGCCAGTTTTTCTAGTAGAGAAGACGTTAAATTACAGCACAGTTATTAAAAAAATAGTTGAAATTCATTTTGAATAGAAGGATTCATGCAGTATGAACTTTCCTTTCTAAATAATCGATAGAATACGAGCTTGATGGATCCACTAAATCACCTATCGCACCTGAAAGATGATCAATGACTTGCTGCAAAATTTCTAAGTTTTTTTTCTCACTTTCAGCGTTCATTTCATCCATAATGTCACAAATAAGATATTGCACTCTCCGCAAGCGTAATTCCTTTTGCTCCACGTATATCTCCTCCTTATTAGTCATATTACGGTTTAAATATATGGGGTTATAGCTTAACCAATACTAAAAAATACAAAGGCAACCATCTTCAGAAAGATGGTTGCCCCTATTTTTAAACTTGCATCGCTTTTTCTCTCAAAGCTCTTCTTAACAACTTACCTGTCGTATTCTTTGGTAACTCTGTTAAAAACTCGATACTCATTGGCACTTTATATTTCGCTAAATGTAACGTGCAATAATGCATAAGTTCTTCTTCTGTTACGCTCGTTTGTTTTAGAACGACGTAAGCTCGTACTGCTTCTCCTAAGTTTTCGTCCGGTACGCCAATTACGACAACTTCCGCTACAGATTCGTGCGTGTACAATACTTCTTCTACTTCACGCGGATATACGTTATAACCACCAACTAGGACGATATCTTTTTTGCGATCAACGATATAGAAGTAACCTTCTTCATCCATTTTCGCTAAGTCACCTGTATATAACCAGCCGTCTTTTAATGTCGCAGCTGTATCTTCTGGCGCGTTATAGTATCCTTTCATCACGTTAGGTCCGCGAACAATTAATTCACCGACTGCACCGACAGGTACTTCTTCTCCAAGTTCGTTCACAATTTTATTTTCTACATGCCAAATATTTGTGCCAATTGAACCTGGTTTACGCGGACGATCTAGCGGATTGAAACAAGTAACTGGTGATGCTTCTGATAAACCGTACCCTTCTGAAACAATTACGTCAAAACGTTTTTCAAAGTTTTGCAGAAGAGCAACAGGCATTGATGCACCACCTGAAATACAAAGGCGAAGCGTCTTCACATCTTCTGCGCTCGCTTCTTCAAATAAATATAAATAATTGTACATTGTCGGTACACCAGCAAAAATCGTTGGTTCGTACGTACGACAAATACGGAATACTTCTTTCGGACTAAATTTCGGTAACATTAAAATCGTTGCCCCGTTCACAATCGGCGCATTGACCGCCACTGTTAAACAAAATACATGGAACATCGGCAGTGCCGCAACGACGCGATCGTCACCAGTATATTGTAAATACGACGCCACATCGCTCGCATTACTATATAAATTTTTATGTGTTAACATAGCACCTTTTGGTTTTCCAGTTGTGCCTGAAGTGTATAGAATAACCGCTACATCTTCTTCATCTAGCTCTGGGCCTTCGTAAGTTAAATCTCCAGCCCCTATCATTCTAGTAAACGTTTTCATTTTTTCGGTTTCTGTATGGTTAAAATCTGATGAGGTTTCGCATATAATGATGTTTTCTAATGAAGGAAGTCTTGTTGTAAGAGATTGTATAACAGGTAGAAGGACGTCGAGTACGATGATTGTTTTTACATCTCCATTTTGTAAAATGTAATGCATTTCGTCTGCTGTATAAATTGGATTAACTGGAATGACAGTTGCTCCGGCTTTCATTGTTCCGTATAAACCGACCAAAAAATGTGGTGAATTTCCAACAACTAATGCGACATTGTCCCCTTTTCCAATGCCCATTTCTGCTAAATTGTTAGAAAACCTTGTGACCATTTTGTTTAATTGGTCATACGAGACCGACTGATCCATAAATATATAAGCCGGTTTATCCTCCTTTTTTTTCGCCGTTTCAGCCAAAGATTGAACGAGATTCACACAAACCCCACCTTTATAAAATTTAGAATATTTAAAAATTCTAAATTAATTATATTAAAAGAAAATTAAAGTAGCAAGTGATATTCTATTAACTGCATATACAAGGATCACCTCCTCTTAGTTTACTTTGGAAGGATAAGGGGATTTTGTTTGCAAGTAATTTATGAAACTAGACCAGAAATCATTTTAGGATAATATGCATTCATCTTTTCTCTAAGTTTATTAAGTTCCTCTTTATTTAACGTCGTATGCTCTCCAAACAAGTTGATCGCGTCCGCTCCATCTTCATGAAAATACACCGTAACATATAATGTCGGTAACCCTGTATTGTCTTTATCTATTGAAAAAACGACATCTGGTGTCTTATTAACAGTGCTGAATGTTTCATTTCTTTTCCACTTCTTATTTTGAAACATGTCTTGTATTTCCTGTATCTTTCGTCTGTTATCTGTATGCGTAAAATATATAACATTATCTTTCGCTGGCTTTCCAATCGATAAAAGTATGCGACTTGAGGACGTTTCATCGTTACAAGCTGTCATTCCGATGACAAAGCTAAGCAATAATACAACGTACATTACCCTTTTCATTTCGATCCGCCTCCTTTTGAATATATATATTCCTTTGTAAGGGGCAGATGCCCTGTGATTTTATGGTAAGTGAAATTATATCGACTTACCGAAAAAACATGACAATCTACGCAAAAAGAAAGAGGCTGCCAGTTATGACAGCCCCTCTTATTTTTAGAAGAACAAATGTAAGAAATCTTCTGTTGTAATATTACCGAAGTAGCGTGCGATATCTACGCCTTCTAAAGCTACAGTGAATGCATCTTTATCAAATTGTACGCCTGTTAGACGTTCTTCAATGTCATGCACATCTAGTGAACCGAAGAAGTCACCGTAAATTTTGCATTCTGTTACTGTTCCTTTTTTCACTTCAAGACGAACGTCAACTTGTCCAACTGGGAAGCGGTGTGAATGTTGTAAGTTGAACTTCGGAGATTTTCCGTAGTTCCAATCCCAATTTTGGTAGCGTTCTTCAGAAAGTTTATGGATTTCCTTCCAATCATTTTCTGTTAATTCGTACGTTGGAATTTCTGTTTCTCCTTCGAAAATTGTTTCTAGAAGAAGTTGTCTAAACTCTTCTGTCGTCATTTTTTCGTTTAAGAACTCTGTAATGTTCGCAACGCGGCTACGGATTGATTTAATGCCTTTTGATTGAATCTTATCCATTTTTACTTTTAACGCTGATACGACGTGATCGATTTCAGAGTCAAATAGTAACGTACCGTGACTGAACATACGACCTTTCGTTGAGAACTGCGCGTTACCTGAAATTTTTCTACCTTCAGCTAAAATGTCGTTACGACCACTTAGTTCTGCATTTACTCCTAATTTACCAAGCGCTTTCGTTACAGGCTCTGTGAATTTTTTGAAGTTGCTGAAACTGTCTCCATCATCTTTCGTAATAAAGCTGAAGTTTAAGTTTCCTAAATCATGATATACTGCGCCTCCGCCTGATAGACGACGAACGACATGAATGCCTTTTTCTTTTACGTAATCTGCATTAATTTCTTCTACTGTGTTTTGGTTTTTACCAATGATAATGGAAGGCTCGTTAATGTAGAACAATAAATATGTTTCGTTAATATCTAAATTCTTCACACAATATTCTTCAATTGCTAAGTTTATTCTAGGATCTGTAATCCCTTTATTATCAATAAATAACATCGTATCACCTCATGAGTTCCATACGTAGCCACTATGCGCTAGCGTAATATGGCCACTGAAAATTTGTTTTGCTTCTGTTACTAAATCAGATGGATTGCCTGTATGCGGTAAGTGCGTTAATAAAAGTTCTTTTACATTTGCATCTTTCGCAATACTTGCTACTTCTGTACTATTCATATGCCCTGCTTTTGCAGCTTCTTGATGTGCATACATATTACACTCACAAATGAAAAGATCAGCATCTTTTGTGAATGGAATAAATTCAGGAATATAACTTGAATCAGCACTGTATACTACAGCGTCACTACCAGCTGTAATACGCATCGCAAAGCATGTAACAGGATGAACAGTTTTTAAGAATGAAATCGAGAACGGTCCAATTTGAAGTGTTTCTTCTGGATTGTACGCGATTCCTTTCGTATGTGGTTCATGCGTTAGAGAATGGAATCCATTCTCGTCAAACGTATGACCGTATATTGGTAATTCCGGTAGTTGCCCCTTTGTCGCACTCGTAATTAATCTCGCATATTGCAATACCCCAATGTCTGCAACATGATCGTGATGATAGTGCGAAAGTACAACTGCATCTATATCAGATGGTGTTATATATTTTTGAAGCTGTGCTAGTACACCACTGCCACAGTCTACAAGTAAACGAAAACCATCGTGTTCAAACAAATAGCCCGACGTTGCTTCTCCCGCTTCTGGAAAGCCGCCCCAAAAGCCGACAACAGTCATTTTCATATGTATCCATCCTTTCTAAACCGAGTAGGAATGCATGTTTCACTTACATCCTACATTGTTAACTATAATCCATTTCCTAAACTTTTTCATTAATTTTCACTTTTGTTATAAAACAGTTGTTGACTTTTATTTTTTGTACTAATACAATGATAGTAAGAAATGGAAATGGAGGGATTGACATGATCGATCAACCAATGGAGTTTTTCAGAAATTTACCGACGAAAACTTGTGCGCACTGCGGGAAAGAAATTGATGAGCAACACGAAGCATACCATAACAAATGTGATGACTGCGTTCACGAAGAATAGTAGTTTATGAACATAAAAAAACCTAGCAGACATAGTCTACTAGGCTAATAACATCGTATCCTTCATCGTTGAACCTTTCACCAAGAGCTCCAGTTCAAACTCATACAATTCTTTTTTTCGATAATTTTTCGTATGGATTTTATCCATCATCAGGTCGACAACTTTTCGGGCCATCTCATCGATTGGCTGTTCAATTGTCGTAATACCTGGCTCTGTAATCTGTGATAAAATTTGATTATCAAAACCAATAACAGCGAGATCATCTGGAATACTCCAATTATGGCGTTTCGCCTCTGAAATAATTCCAGCTGCTACCTCATCGCCTCCTGCCAAAATCGCGGTAGGATTTTTTTTGTCCTTTAATACTTCATGGAATATTCTCTTTCCATCATCCCAAGAGAAAGCGTTTTCAAGAAAATCGATCGCTTCTACTTGGCGGCTCTTCTCCGTTATGGCACGTAAAAAGCCCATTTTTCGCTGCTGGCTAACTACTTTGGTTTCGTTACCACGGCAAAAAATAAGATTACGATATCCTTGTTCTAACACATGCTTAGCAGCTATGTATGCTCCTTGCGCATGATCAAACTTCACTGTTGGAACATTTGCTTCCTCAATATATTCATTACATAACACAATTGGACCGTGCTGTAAGTATGGCTCTACATCTTCCCACGGATTTTCTAGTGAACATAGAATAATCCCATCTACTTGTTTCGTAGATAATAATTGTAAATACTCCATCTCTTTTTCTGGTAAATATCTTGTTTGACAAATAATCAGTTTATATTTATGTTCAGAAGCAGCAATCTCGATTGCTTCGATAAATCTACTGAAGAAAGGATTTGTAATCCTTGGAACGAGCACCGCAATTGTTTCCGTCTTTTGTTTACGAAGCCTTCTCGCCGCAGAATTAGGAACGAAGCCTAAGTGCTTCATTGCTAATTGAACCCTTTTTTTCTTCTCATCTGAAACATATGGATGATTATTAATCACCCTAGAAACCGTTGTCCTTGATAACCCCGCTAATTTCGCCACGTCCTCTATAGTCGACACGAAATTCTCCCCCTTTGCATGAAAACGTTTTCTTAAATTGATTATATAGTATATTATTGGAAACTGCAATATGGGTTGTTATGATTTTACTATATTAATATTATTCATAGGGAAAAGTCTGTTAATGGGAGGGGAATTTATACTACTTTTAGAACTTTACAGTAGGCATATTTACTAAAGATAAAGGGAGATATTTCATGAATCGGACGGATCGTTTATTAGCTATATTAATTGAATTACAAAGAAGACACACTGTTACAGCACAAAGCTTAGCGGAAAAATTTGAGACAAGTATAAGAACTATTTATCGAGACATGGATGCACTTAGTGAATCTGGCGTCCCACTTTTCGCCATGCCCGGCCACGGTTATTCATTAATGGATGGTTATTTCTTACCCCCCATTCAACTTACGCCTGAAGAGGCTGTTACTCTTTTATTAGGCGGTGATTATATCGAGAAAACTTTCACTTCTTCTTTTTCTGTACATGCACGATCAGCAAAAGAGAAACTTGAAATTGTTCTCCCTGCTGATCAACAAAAGAAAGCCCAGGAATTACGAGGAACTTTTCGTTTCCTTTCTCCTATATTCTCACATCAGCAATCTGAACAAGAAACACTAGAAAATCAACTTCTCCTATTGCAAGAATCTATTCAAAAAGAACAGGTTATCTCTTTTTCTTATCGTAAACCGAGGGAAACTACAAAAATAAAACGGACTGTTCATCCTTACGGCTTAGTCAATATTTCAGGAATTTGGTACATCGTTGCCCACTGTTTACTTCGAAAACAAATACGTAATTTTCGTTTAGATCGTATGGAGGAATTACAACAAGAGCAAGAATTCTTTACGAAACCGAAAGACTTTTCTTTACAAAACTATCAACCTGAAAATAATCGCACTGTTATGATTCATTTATTGTTTCCATCTCATATTGCACATAAAATTATTGAATCACGATATTATTTTATAGATTCATATGAGCATAGAGATAGCGGTTTTCACGTTTTTTTGAAATCAAGAAACATAGACGAAGTATTTCAATGGGTATTAAGCTGGGGAAGCCAAGTACAAGTACTTGAGCCAAAAATTCTTTCTGAGAAAATCCGTGATGAAGCAAAAAAAATGTTAAAACTGTAATTTCACTACTGACATAATGCTGTCAGTATCTCTCCTTTATAGTAGGTATTAACAAATACATTTTCATAAAAAGGAGTTAGTGATATGAAGAAATTTGAAGAGTTAGCAACGTACTACATAGAGGAATTAGAAAAGTACTCTATA
This sequence comes from Bacillus cereus group sp. RP37, assembly GCF_040459695.1. Taxonomy (NCBI): domain Bacteria; kingdom Bacillati; phylum Bacillota; class Bacilli; order Caryophanales; family Bacillaceae; genus Bacillus; species Bacillus cereus group sp. RP37. Next base: position 4,278,472 of record NZ_JARVHP010000001.1, read on the forward strand.
GAACAATTTAGGATGAAGCCTTCTAATGAGGAATGGTCTCTCGGTCAAATGTATAATCACTTAATTTCAGCTACACGCATGCAGTTAGATGCAATCGCAAAATGCAGAACTGAATTACCTTCTGTAACTAACAAGAAAACAGATATGGGAGAAAAGGTATATATGATGGGAGCTTTCCCAGACATAAAAATCAAATTACCAGATCATCCTGGATATACGCCTGAAAACCCAGCTAATAAAGAAGACGTACAGAAACAGATTCTAGAATTAATTACAATTGTTAAAGACATTGAGCCAACGCTTTCTTCTATCTCTAGTGATTGTAAAGTCGAACATCCTGGGCTTGGTTACTTACATGCAGCAGAATGGTTCCAGCTTATTTCTATGCATTTTGCACATCATTTACGTCAGAAAGAAAGATTGGAACTTAAGGTTTGCTAAGTGTTAACATTTCCACTAAAAAGAGACTGCCCATATTGGCAGTCTCTTCACTAAAATATGCACCGCCTATACAATTCATAAATTCCCACTTGCTATCAATAGAAGACTCCTCTTTTTTATTCAATATAAAAACACATCAATACGTCATCTCCATATGATCCATCTTCATATTTAATTTGCTTTCTTTGTCTGCCTTCTTCTACAAATCCCATACGTTTGTACACCTTAATCGCTCTATCATTAACAGAAACTACGCCTAAGCAAATTTTCTCTAAACCTTTCTGCTCTTTAGCCCAACTAATAAGAAATTCAATTAGTTTCGTACCAATGCCTTGATTACAGTACGCCTCCCTTATCCCCATTCCCATTGTACCTGCATGTCGTAAGCATTCTAGTTCATATCGATTGAAAATTAAAAAACCAACCACTTTTTTATCAACTTCATAAACTATGTAAAGATTACCTTTTTCATTACTTTTCCGTATCTTTTCAATTTCTGCATTACTATCATTTGGTAATTTATTTGGAGATACTATAAAAAACTTTGTAGTAGTTTCCGATAGTATAATTTCTTTTCTAATATCTATAATTGATTCTGCATCAATCTCTTTTGCAAATCGTATCACTAAATCACCTCGTACCTTTTTCTTTAAAAAATAACATTAAAACTATATAACGCTCAAAATGCAACATTACATATTGAGAATTTTTCCACTTTTGATACAATATCTTTACATCTATATAAAAGGAATGTATACAATGAATCCAATTTTAACAGCTGCAAAACAACTATTACATAAAGAAGAAACAATTTTATCTACTTTAAATTGTTCACTTACTGGCTATATAATTACGCATAAAGTTCCGCATCCAGGCATGCTACTTGCTACGAATGGAAGACTTCTCTTTTTTAGCCAATATAAAAACACATTCATTGCCGAATTTGATTATGAAAAAATTCTATCCATAGAAACGAAGAGAAGAATCTTTGATAAAAAAATAATATTTTACTATGAAGATGAATATATCACGCTGGGATACATTACAAGTTCAAATATTGAAGAATTCATAGACTTACTACGCAGAAAGTGCAAGACTAGTACGAGCTCATAATCAGTGGGGATCCCCCTGCTGATTCATTATTTTAACTCCTCCCACTTCACCCAAACTTCTCTCCCATTTATACGGTACGTATTATCCTCTCGATCCATAAACCCGTGCACAATAAACTCACGTCTAATCGTACAAAAATCATCATGGTATTGTTTTATAAATGTATTCATTTCTTTTTCCGTATATTGATTTCCAGCGTTTAATTTGCTAATTAAATGCTCTAACAATACTAGTTTTTTCTTCTTTTGACCTGGAATCGATTTTAAGCGATCCTCTTTATCGAAAAAGTTACGGATAGTCGTATCCCTAAATTTCATTTCACTTTCAGTCATTTTATTGTCCCCCATTGATTTTTATACAATAAAACTTTATTGTTTGTCCTTACTATTCTTCTTCATTCTTTCACTTACAACATCCATAAAGTAATACCCACTAATTAGCACATAGTAAACTACAAGTATTCCTAGTGCATCTTTCATATTTATATATTTTTCTTTATGAAACAAGAAAGATGATTAATGGATTTAAGATAAAATAATAAATAAGATTTCCTTTCATCATATCAACTCCCCTACCCTATGTTTCTCTGTAAATTGTTGTAAGTCCTTTTCACTTTTACTCCTCTCCTCCACACTTTTTTAATTTATTCATCATTTTTATACTTGTAACTTATTATTCAAATCAATAATTTCATATGGTAAATTATGTTATAATTAACTTATACATACTTTGGAGGGTACATAGTGAAAAAAGCTATTATAGTATTAAGCATCCTATATCTGATTTTAACTGTACATACAGGAGCTGTTCTTTTAGGAAAAGAAGATTATAGAAATGCTATCAATACATTAAAAAAACGGAAGAAGTCTCTTCATTTCAATCTGCAAAAGACGGTGTAATTTTGTTAAAAGGGACGTTAACTACTGCGCAACCTATTACAGAAGAAAAACTTCAAAATAAAGAATTCGCACTCCTTGAAATTAATACGTATAAACGCCGAAAGGCAAATTGGATAAACATTGATACTGAGCAGCATATTGCAAAGCAACTCTTATTAAACAATGAAACTCTTCCTACATTAAAAGAAATCCGTTTTTCAATGGAGCCAATTACACTGTTAGGAAAAGATATTTCTGCCGAAGATTACTCACTAAAAAAGGATGATACTCAATTAACAATTAAAGGTAAGGGCTACCGATATACAGGAATAGAAAACAAATCAGATACTCTTATTTTTGGTATAAAAAAAGGAGATACACTTGAAGGCTATAGTGGCTCAGAAATTCTAATAGGAAAAACAAAAGAGGATATTGCCAGGAACATGAAACTATATACTTTTGCTGAAAGATATGGTCCATTTGTTTGGATTGTAGCTACTATTCTCCTCATAAGTGTTGGTATACACTTGTTCCGTAAAAATAAAAAAACAAATAAAATTTCTCATCCAATAAAATAAAACCGATAAAAAAGGCACCTTTTCAGTGCCTTTTTTATTGGTCTTATTTACGCTTCAACCGATTGATTTTCAGCAATATTTTTAAACTGTCGTTTATGCATCCAAGTTAATGAGGCGATAGTTCCAAGTGATAACACAACGATGAAAATCATGAGTATTCCTATGTTTTGCCACATGAAGTTAAAGTCTCCACTTGATACGACTGCTTTCAATCCTGATACAGAGTATGTCATCGGTAACCAAGCGTTGAATGGTTGTAAAAACTTCGGAATCAATTCTAGTGGGAATGTTCCAGCACTTGTTGTAAGCTGAATAATTAATGTGATAATGGCAATAAAACGCCCTGCATCACCGAATGCTGTTACTAAACATTGAATTAATGCGATAAACGCTAAGCTTGTAACGATGCTAAAGAGTATAAAGTACGGAATGCTTTGTACTTCTACACCTAACCCAAATAGTAATATAACATCAGCTACTACCGCTTGAATAACTCCAACTGATAGTAAAACACCAAACTTACTAATAAACCAGCTAAATCCTGATTTCGGAACGCCGACTGTATCACGTAATGGATATACGATTGATAGTAGCAATGCCCCAACGAATAAACCGAGTGATAAGAAATATGGTGTGAATCCTGTTCCGTAGTTTGGAACTTCCGCCATTTTCTCCGTCTTCACTTTTACAGGACTTGCAAACATATCATACGTTTTATCGGTTCCTTTTACTTCACCCGTTTTCTCAGCCCCTTCGCCAAGTTTCTCAGCAAGTTCACCTGAACCATCGTTTACTTTTACGAGGCCATCTGTCACTTTTCCTGAGCCGTCTGCTAGTTTATTTACGCCGTCGATTAGCTGGGTTGAACCAGTTGACATTTTATTTAGACCACCATTTAGAGTACCTAAGCCAGTTGTTACTTGACCAGAGCCATCTGCTAATTGATTTACTCCACCTGTCATTTGGTTTGCTCCTACAGATAATGTACCTAAACCGCCTGTTACTTGGCTTGAGCCATCTGCTAATTGATTTACTCCACCCGCCATTTGGTTTGCTCCTGCAGATAATGTACCTAAACCGCCTGTTACTTGGCTTGAGCCATCTGCTAATTGATTTACTCCACCTGCCATTTGATTTGCTCCTGCAGATAATGCACCTAGACCAGCTGTCACTTTTCCAGATCCGTTTTGTAATTGCGTTACGCCATCAATTAATTGAACTGATCCATCTTTTAATTTATCAGCACCTATTTTTGCATTATCTAATCCCTCACCAAACCCATGAAACTTACTAACAAATTCATTTTGTGCGTTCGTTAGTTTCTCAATACCACCTGCTAGAGTTTCCACCCCTGCTGGATTTGGTAATTTGTTTTGCAATCCATTTGTTTTTTGATGTATTTCGCCTTTTAATTGTTTTACTTCTTCATTTAATTTATTTGTTCCACCCGCTACTCCGGAAGCTTTTTGCTGAACTGTCGCTGTACTTTTTACAGCACTTGTTATGAACGGTTGTAACTGCTCTTGATATTCTTTTGGTAAACTTTCAATTTGCTTTTGTAAATTCGCTACCTCTTGTGCTGCATTTTTTGCATCTCCTGCTGTTGATTGTGTAAGTTCATTTAACTGATTTACATTCGCCCCAGCCCCATCTATTTTCTCATTTACTGCATTCAATATAGAAGGAATTTCCGACTGCATTTCACCTAATCCTGCAGCAGACTTTTGTACGTTACTATTTAAATCTTGCAATCCCTTTTGAATTTCTTGAGACCCTTTTTCTAATTGACTTTGCCCTTCAGCAAGTTTTCCCATACCATTTGATAGATCCGTTGTTCCTGCTTTTAATTCACCGGATTTAATTACTAATTGGTTCAAACCACCGGTCACTTTCTCAGATCCATCACGCAATTCGCCAATTCCTTTTTGCATTTCACCCGTTTTACTATTTAACGTATTTAAACCGTCTGTTACTTTTCCGGAGCCATCTACCAATTTTCCAATACCTGTTTGCATCTCACCTGTTTTACTATGTAACGTATTTAAACCGTTCGTTACTTTTCCGGAACCGTCTAATAATTTCCCGACACCTATCTGCATTTCACCTGTTTTGCTATTTAGCGTATTTAAACCGTTTGTTACTTTTCCGGAGCCATCTACTAATTTATTAGATCCATCTGCTAATTTCTGAACTCCATCCTTCATCTCCCCAGACTTCCCTTGCAGTGTATGAAGGCCATCTGTCACTTTACTTGAACCATCGTGCAATTCACTTGATCCGTCGTGTAGTTTATTTGCTCCTTCCGCCCCATCTGCTAATCCTTTTGAGACGTCTTGAATGGAATCAAACATTTTCTCTGCATATGTTTTGGTTAACGTACTTGATACTTCAGTTTTAATCTTTTCAATGGCTGTTCCGCCAATTTGTGAAGATAAGAAGTTTAAACTTTCGTTTGGAATGTATTCTAAGTTTAATGGTTTTGGATCATCTTTTAATAACGTTGTAGCGTTACTTGAGAAGTCATCTGGAATGCGTACTAACATGTAATACTTTCTACCTTCCATTCCTTTTTTCGCCTCTTTTTCACTTACAAATTCCCATTTAAAACTTGTATTATCTTTTAAGTTATCAACGAGCCCTTTTCCGACCTCAATTGGTTTCCCATCAAATACTGCACCTTTATCTAAATTGACTACCGCAACTGGTAAATCATCTAACTGTTTATACGGATCCCAAAAGGCCCATAAAAACATACCTGCATATAAAATTGGTACGAATAAAACCGCGATAATTGGAATTAATATTTTTTTACTTTTTATAATTTGTGTGAACTCTTTACGAAGTAACTGATTTCCTTTCATCATTTCTCCCCCTTTTTTCTGAATGACCAAAATGTTCATTTGGTCATTTTTACCCAAATAAAAAGGCTATACTTATTCATACATATGCCTTATCCCCGAATTTATACTATGCAAATGTTCCTTACTATGAAGTAAATATTTCTATTATCCCTCCTAAAATAAATATATGACCATTTTGTTCAAGTGGTCACTTTTTATAATAATAAAAGGATTATCTTAGTTTGACAATCCTTTTAATAAATAAAGTTCAAATAATTCTGCGATTTTTTCTTTTTCTAACGGTTTATGATTTTTTTCCCAATCAAAAATAAGCGATACGTATAAGCGAAGCATAATAAATGCTGTAATTTCTGGATCGCATTTGCTAATTTCACCTTTTTCAATCGCAATCTTTAAATACGATTGAATGACAGAAACGATTTCCACATCTACTTGTTGCATCACTTCTTGTACTTCTTTCGTTCCCATATCACGTTCTTCTTGAATTAACTTAATCATGAGCTGATGTTCTTTTCTGAATTCTAATATGCTATATAATGCTCTATGTACATTTTCAAAAAATGAAACATCTGAACGAATTGCATGTTCTGCAACTTGCTTCATTTCTGTAATTAAATTAGAAATAATTTCACCAAATAGCTCTTCTTTATTTTTGAAAAAAGTATAAATCGTTCCTTTTCCTACATTCGCTAACTTCGCTACTTGATCCATCGTTGTTGCTTTATAACCGAACGCTGAAAAAGACTTTGTTGCAGCTTCAATAATAGAACGCTTTCGATCTATCGCCACATCGTCACCTCCAAAAATGACCAATTGGATAATATAGTCAATCAGTACATCTTTGATATTACCACACGCTTACATTCTATACAAGTTCTCTTTTTTATTATTTCCAGTATAAAAAATTCCAGTCAAGTTATATCATACTGTCCATAGTGTATCAGAAGAAAAGAGAAAAGGAAAAGGTGTTCTTAAGATATACATCTCTAGAACACCTTTTTATTATTTCAACATAGAAATCATAATCTTCTCTAACTCTTTCTTATTTACATTTTTATCAAATACTGCTTCTCCTTGATCCTCTAAACTATGATTAATAATGACAATTTGATACGCACTATCTTTCCCTTTTGCAGGAACAATCATCTTCATACCTTGTAAATTACTATCCGAGTTATGAGTAGCGTAGAATATTTGATTACCTTCTAATTCGTACTGTTCAATGTTTTCTTCTACACCGAATAAAGCATGAAACGGATCTTTACTTTCTCCAAATACTTGCGATTGATAAATTGTATAGTTTCCTTTTCCGTTTGTATACTCTAATTCAATAATTAATTCAGGTCTTCTCTTAATAAAATAACCTACATTTTCATCCTTCAGATTGTATCCTTCAATTGTGTACGTTGGCTTCTTAATTTGAAAATCAACATGTTGTTGCGCTTCCTTTACCGTGTAATTTAAAGATTCGTATACTTTGTCATCAAATGGTTTTGCTTGATCATAAAGTGCATATAATTTGTCACGATCAGCTTCTGTTAAACGCTCTTCTCTAAAAAATATTGACTCGTAGTCAGAATCTCTCGGAGCCCCTTTTTTCTGTATATTAATAATTTCTTTAGATAATTTTATGTACTGCTGGAATTCATCTTTTGTTAAAGCCTTTTCAGCTAAATATATATAATCTGTCTTTTGTTCATACACTCTTGCTGAATAATGATATTCTTTTTTCGCATTTTCTTCTGTACCATACAGCATATCTACAGCATTTTGGAAAGCATCCTTTGACTGCTCTACCTGATCCTCTTGTTTTTCTTGCCCTTCCGTTGCACGTGCGTTGAATAAAGAGAGGGATGCTATAGCAACTATAGCAATAACTCCAAGTAAAGAAAGACGATACGATTTCTTTTGGAACTTTTTAATCATAACGATTCTCCTTTTTAGTGTTCGTTTATTTCTACTTAAATTTGCTAGGCTTGGTGCTTGATAGGAATAGTGTTCTAGAAGGGTAATAATTGTATGACCGTATGCAATTTGCTCCTCTTTATCTATAAAAGTAAGCGCATATGCATCACAGGCTAATTCTTGATCTTCTCGCATACAGAAATAGGCGTACCAAAGAATCGGATTGAACCAATTTAATAGGAGTAAACTATACATAATCCAATTTACCGCTACGTCATTTCTCTTAATATGAGCTAACTCATGGTAAAAGACATATTGTAATTGTTGTTCATTTAATACTTTCATATGTTTTTTTGATAGTAATACTTTCGGACGAAAGAAACTAAATACGGTTGGACTCGCAATTTTTCCTGCTAGACGTAATGAAACTGCCTTCTTTATTTTCATAGACTGCTTACAGCGATTAAACACTGTAACGACCTGTTCATCTGTAATATCCGGTTGTTTCTTTATGTAAGAATATAAACGTCTATTTGTAATAAACGTTATGACTGCTAATATGATTACCCCAGCTAACCAAACATATAGAGCGATTTTGTATAAAGAAAATGCAGTCTGTTGTTCCGCACCCGCTTTTACTTCAGGTCCACTATTTTTTGTCACAGTTTCTGAATTTGATTCGAATTCCACTTTACGGTCGCTTTCTATGTTCACTATACTCTCAGTAGCCGGCATATTTTTTGGAATAACTTCCGACACACTAGAACTATAAGAAAGTAATGAATAAATGCTATAAGAGCTATCTGGTGACCATGGTAAAAGGAGTCTTATCATTAGTACGATCCACAGCATATATTGCCACCGGGGCGTTAATTTATTTCTAAATAGCACTTTTATACATAGAATAAATCCAACTAATATGCTAGCCATAAGTGACGTTTCTATAAGCCAATCAAAAAAATGAGGAAGGTATACATTTATAAGCGTGTCTATCATTGTTATCTATCCTTCCTCTTGTTCTCCTCAGTCTTCTCATCTAAAATGCGTTTCAGTTCATTAATATCTTCTGAAGATAATTTTTCCTCTTTTAAAAAATTAACAAGTAGTGGCTTAAACGCTGCGCCACAAAAACGCTTTAGCAAAGATTTCGTTTCAACTTGTAAATAATTATCTTGTGATACTAACGGATAATAAGCGTACATACGCCCTATATCTTGATGGTAAGAAACGGCTTCCTTTTGTACTAACCGATTAATTAATGTCCGGATTGTTTTCGGTTTCCAATCCATTGCATCTTCCAGTTCTTCTATAATTTCATTCGCTGTTTGTGGAGAGTTCGACCAAAGTACTTTCATAATTTCTAATTCTGCTTCAGATATTTTAGGTAATTGATATGTCATAGTATATTTCACTCCCTTGTATTACATTTGTAATCTATAACTAAGATTACAAATGTAATACTTAATTGTCAACCAAATTTTAGAAAAAACTACTTTCAACTAAACCTTACTTAACAACAACAAATTTCCCTTTTTTCAAATAATCAAATAAAAAAACCAAGAAAATCTTTACATTTAATAGTAATATAGAAAATAGACAAGTTTATCAAAATAGTGGAGGCTTTTTCAGTCATGATGCGTGCGCTTCGTTTAAATATAAAGCAAGCTTTTTGTAATCGTGTTTCTTTAATTATTATGTTTAGTGGATTCGTTCTTATTTGTATTTATCACTATTATTATGTAATTCGTTATTTAGGAGATCCAGCGAGTGGACCTATTTCAACAGATATGAAATGGATTGGATTTCGCGACAATGAAATGGACGTTTATTTGTTATTAATGCCAGTTATTGCGAGTTTTCCCTTTAGTACAAGTTACAATTCGGATAAGTCAGATGGTTTTAAACCGTTTGTGAGTAAGGGGATTTCTATCTTTACTTATTCAGTAACGAAATATATCGTTACGTTTTTTTGCGGAGGATTTCTTTATACGCTTCCATTCATCTTATCATTATTATTTTGCAAATTAACCATTCCAGACGGAGAACCTACAGCTGGTTCAGGCATCATAAATGATGAGGGAATGTTCGCAAACCTATATTTTGATGCACCTCTCACTTACATTACTGTATATATCGGAATTAATTTTTTATTTGCAGGTTTAATGGCCCTTTTAGGACTTGCTGCATCTGTATGGTCACAAAAGGACTATATGGCAATTCTCTTTCCATTTGCAGTTGCCTCCATTCCGTACGTCCTGCTAAATACAATACTTCCTTCAATAGGCGGAGCACCTTTTCATTTATATGATCCGAAACAACCATTGCAAGGCATGTCACCGTATATTTTAACGATGCAATGTACTTTCTTCCTTCTCGTTAGCTTATTCATGTATATACAAGGAGTAAAACGGGATCGAAAAAAATATAGAAGAAGACTGCAAAAAAGAGATCGGTGTAGAAAAGCGTTTCAAGCAATTTCAGACTAAATGATGATATGAATAAGAGCGTAATTCCCTAATTTAGCTTAGAGAATTACGCTCTTATTCTCATTTACATGTATCAATCTTATATTTTCAATACTCATATAATCATCCCCCCTTTACGGCGTACCTGCCAATCCCCATAAAATAACGACCGCCGCAAAATAAATCGCTTTAATACCTACAACTGAACATAATAAAATAATTGCATATTTACTTAATTCTCTTCTTGCGCCTATTAAAGTAAAAATCACTGCCAAACTAAATGTTACATAGGACGATGCTGTATGTATTAAGTTATACGTAATGTCCAAATTTTGAGTAAGTCCTGTTATCTCCGCTACAAATTGGAGCATGACAATTGTACTAAAAAATATTGCAAGCTGATTCATTAACTTTCCATTTATTCCTGCTTGCATCTTTAACCTCCTTGTTAAAAAAACTGAATTTTTAATCAATTTTAACATGATTTTCACAGAAAAAGAACGCTTAGTATATTAAGCGCTCTTTTTCAACTATTTAAGAAGCTTTCTTCAAATCGATTTGAGCAAGTACTGGGTCGTGGTCACTTACACGTCCATGTTCTTTCATAATGTTTGAGTTTAAGTGTACTGGATCTACAATTGTGTGTGGTGCGATGTTGTTTGTTACTAAAATATGATCTAACACTTGTGCATTTCCTTCATGAATGTACGTGTAGCGGTTCTCTTTCGGCACTGTGTTTAACATATTTTTTAAGTTTGTTCCTTCTAGTGTTTTTAGTGGTTTAGCGAACTCAAAATCGTTCATATCCCCTAACACAACAACTGGTGCATTCGTGTTCTTTTTCTGAATTCCTTGTACGAAGTGATTTACTTCTTGCGCTAATTGAATTCGTTTTTCTTCACTCATTAATACGAGCGGCTGCACTTTTCCAAATGGCGTTGCATCCCCTATTTTTGAGTTTAAGTGATTTGCAACGACAACAACGTTTTGTCCTTGGAACGTAAATTCTGCTGCAAGCGGTTTACGTGTACTTTCAAATAATGGGTTTTCGTCTCCAATACGAACAACATTTTTATCAAGTAACTTCGGTACTGCTGCTAATTTCACACGTGATGGATTGTAGAAGAAACCGACGCGAATATTCGCTCCTGGTGCTCCCCCATCTAGATTATTATGCGGAGCAATTTCTACATACTCATACTTCGGTCCACGAATTTCTAGCACTGCATCAATGATACGTTTTGCGCTTAACGAAGCATCTGTTGTACCGTCATTAATTGTTCCATTATTATCTTGCATTTCCTCTACACCGATAATATCTGGCATTTTTAAATTGTATTTAATTGAATAGGCTAACGCTTTTACTTTTTCATCTGTTGTTTCTTTTTTATTCGCCGAGAAGTTTTCAATGTTATATGTAGCAACTGTTAACTTATCAAGACGAGGTTGAATATTTGCCCCTACTTGCTTAAATCCACCGTCCACTACAGATGGTAATTCTGTTACTGGTGAAATGCGGAACGAACCGTAATCATATCCGACTACCCCTGTTATATCTCCAGTGAAAGTATCTCCTACTTTTGCTACATAATCACGAGGTACCTTTACAGAAAGGCGCTCTGGGTTTAATTGATTTTCATCTAATAAAGGTGTGCCATATTTCGTTACGACTTTATCTCCACCATTTTCTACTGTTACATATAAATTCCCGTTTTTCTGAGGTGCAATAATTTTTGGCGTTGGCATCGTAACGCGCATACCTTCTACACTTTCATAGAAGTCGATTGCATCTTCATTTGGATCGAATAAACCGAATGCATCATTATCGATAATTTGATCAGGAATTTTCACACCATTTTCCCCTAATACAATCGGTGCTGGTAAAGGTTGATCTTTTGCGATTACAGCAACACGGCTCGCCTTAATTTCCGTCGTCGTTAAGTCAGTTTCAAATCGCTCTGCATATCCAGGACCAACATATTCTTCCACTTCTCCATCAACTTGAATAAGATCTCCTACCGCTACATTCGCATCTTTTTTGTATACGTACATACCTTCTGAAGTAGCTGGGTCATTATCTGGCTGATTATCTTCTATATAAAAACCATTTTTATCAAGCGCTGTGACAACGCCTTCCACATTGTATACTTTCTTCCCTTTGTAAGGAGAAATATGTGATTTTCCTTGAATATCATGAATACGAACCTGTTCATTGTTTACGATAATAAATGAAAACGTTGAAATTGCTGAAGAAGTAAACCCTTCTTTCTCTGCAATTGCTTTAATCACACTATTTTCATTCACTACAATTTGTCCGTTATAACGAACACTTTTATTTGTAGGGTTAGAGCCATCTAACGTATAGTAGATTGTTGCTCCTTCTGTATTCGTTGTTAATGTTACCGCTGTGCCCTTCGCAATTTCTCCGCCACCAGGCGAAGCTACTACATCGCTAACACGGTTTTGTCCTTCCCCTTGAAACTTATGAGCTGTTACGGATTTTAAACCTGGGCTACTAAAATATAATTCAAGCGTCCCTGTTAAACTAACTTTCTTCCCGATATTTTCAGGATGATCTTTCACGTTTACTGCTGCTCTCACATCGCCTTTTGGCAACTGAACAGGCATAATTTTGTCTGGATTCGTTTCATTTGGCGAATCCGCAATTGCTACGTTTGTATCATCAAACTTAGCCGGATCTTTCGTGTATTTAGAAGGACTTTGCGTATATCCGACAATATATCCTTCCACCATCCCCTTCATTTTTCCTTGCTGCTTAAATACTTGAATTGCTTTTTCTACTGACATAGAAGTCGTTTCTTCTGCCTGTGCTAAAGTTCCAGTAAATGAAAGCAATAGCAAGAATGATAAAAAGATACTTAACAATTTCTTCACAGCCATTTTCCTCTCCCTATTTCATATTTTCTCAGCATTTCTATCATATCAAATGATTCGTTATATAGAATGATATTTCGACAAATTTTACAAAAAATTTATTTAATTTACAAGCTTTCAAACTACAATACAAAATAATAATTTTACACCTTCTACGAATGCGAACTATAATAGTAGAGAGAGAAAACAGAAAATATCGAAATTTAATTGGCATGTAAAATGGATTCATTTGAATAGGAGTGATTGGATGGAAGTGCAAACAGAAACATACCGCGCAGCTATGAATGGAACATTAGAACGTCATTTTTCAGATATGATTGCCGTTATACCAACTAGAATTACAATTGAGCAGCTAAAACAGCGGCTAGAAACTGTCTCTACTAAAGTTGATGAGTTAAAAATTGTTTATAGTGATGAGACAAGCCTTATTGTTGAGTTACATATGGATGAAACAGTCATACCGTATGAACTGCATATTGATGAAACGAATGATCCTGAAGAATATAAACTGTACAATAGACAAGATTCCACAATCGTAGACCGTACTTTTGAAGATGCAGCTAATGGTACTGAAATTTTCACTCGCACGCTATTTGTAGGTGATGTACTGGACTGCTTTTTCCAGCAAATACAATTTTTATGGAACCTCGCTCCAGACTTATTATTTGTAATTGATTCAAGCGCAGCAATGAAAGTGATATCTAGAAACTATATTGAATATCACGTTGAAAATGAATTATTACCTGACATTCCTGACCTATACGTTATTCATTCTGTTTATGAAGACGATAAAGAAGGCGAGCCTACGCAATATTGGTTTCATACACACGGCCTTTTAAGAGCAGGCGTAACAGAAATAGAATTAATGATTCCAAATCGCATTTCTTCTTATTACGGCATTGGTGATCTCTTTCAAACATTTGCTAATAATGCCGTTGAGAATGGACAAGTCCCTATGAATGAGCCTATCGTTATCGCACATAGTCAGCAAGGTTCTATCCATACAGTAGCTGTTCCGTGGGAAAAAGGATTATCTTATATGGGGCATAAAACGAGTATGGATCAATTGTCTTCCATCGAGGATGAAGAAGTGAAACTACAACCAATAGATGCACAAAACGTATTCTTAGGCGGGATGGATGACCGAGATGAATACCATCAATCTCCATCCGTTCTCTTATTCAAATTTAATACTTCAGAAGAATATATTGAAAGTTTTTTCAAAGAACACGAGGAAGCTACAGGGCTTATGTTCTATAAAACAAATAGTGAAACCGACCGTATGGCTTACAATGCGAAGAATACTTTCGGGTATTTCAGCAATATTTTTCACATTGAACAATCAAATGAAGATTTTCGTTTCCTCGCTAAGTTTGGTGTCTCCTACGAAGAAGGAAAAAGTGAACATATGTGGTTTGAAATGCAAGACATTACGGAAGATTTCATTCAAGGAATACTCATTAATGAACCATATTTTATAAAAGATATGAGTGAAGGAAATAGTTATCATTTAGATTTTGATAACTTAACAGAGTGGGTTATTTATGCGGGAGATGCAGTGATAAAGCCAAATAACTTATATATGTTTATTGGCGAATAAATATTTTATATAACAAGCGAAACGCCTTCAATATGATTGAAGGCGTTTCACTTTATTGTGCGATTAATTCAGTCTCTATTACTTTCTCCAAATGAGATAGTACACGCTTTGCGGCTTTCTCACCTTGATCAATACAGTCCGGAAGACCAGAACCAGCGTAAGAACTACCTGCCAAGTATATACCTGGCAACTCTTTCTCCATAAATGTTGTGAGTTTCTTCATTCGCTCGTTATGGCCTACTGTATATTGGGGCATCGCTTCTTTCCAGCGGCTTACGACTGTAAACTCTGGATCCTCTGTAATATCCATCGTCTTTCGTAAGTCTTCTAGCACAAGCTGAACGAGTTCCTCTTCTGTTTGTTCTACAACCGCTTCATCACCAGGTCGTCCAACGTAACAACGAAGAAGCGTTTTTCCTTCTGGCGTTGTATGTGGCCATTTTTTATGTGTCCACGTGCATGCTGTAATTGTGTAATCACTATTTCTTGATACGACAAATCCTGTACCATCGATATCACGCTGAATGGCTGATTTCGGAAAAGCCATTGCCACATTTGCAACTGATGTAGAAGGAATGTTACGGAAGAAACGGAACTGCTTGTACTGCGCGAACATAGATGGCAATACTTTATGCGGCGTCGCAACTACGACCGCGTCCACTTCTATTTCTTTTCCGTTACTAAGAATAATCGTATAGCCATCACCAAGTTTTGCAACTTTTTCAATGCGAGTTCCCTTTATTATCGTACCTTCATGTATCTTCGCTTCGAGAGATTCTACTATAGATTCTAAACCTGTTTTCACTGTTTGGAAGATTCCCTTTTTCGGTTCAGATGTCTCTTTTTTCGGAGCGAGCGTACGCATACCGAGTGAAATACTGCGATGTTTCTGCTCAATTTGATACATTTGTGGGAATGTTGACATTAAGCTCATTTCATCGATATCCCCTGCATAAATACCCGATAGTAATGGTTCGATTAAATTTTCAACCACTTCGTTGCCGAGGCGATGTCTGAAAAAATGCCCGAGTGATTGGTCAGATACTGGCTTTGATCGCGGCATTAACAGATCAAAACCAGCTCTTATCTTACCAATTGGGGAGAACAGCCTGGAAAATAGAAACGGCGTAATTTGCGTTGGAATTCCCATCATTGATCCGCTCGGCATTTTATGTAACCGATTGTTTACGAGGATAAATGATTGACCGGCCTTATTATTTACAAGTTCATCGCCAAGACCTAATTCTTTCGCTAATCTAGCTGCACTTTCTTTTCGTGCTAAGAAAGAATCCGGTCCGCGTTCAATTGTAAATCCATCTTTTCGAACGGTTTGAATTTTCCCGCCAAGTTTACCCGATGCTTCTATAAGTAATGTATCAATCGGCAAGTTCTTGTCACGAATATCTTTTTGTAAGTGATACATTGTTGTTAATCCTGTGATGCCACCGCCGATAATTACAACTTTTTTCCTCAAGCAGGCTCCCCCTTTCTTCTTACATTACAGATTCTTTTTTCTTTAATACAACATCTGTTAAGCAATCAATAAATGCGTCCGATGCATTCGGCATTTCTGGACGATAATATTTCGCGCCAATTTCATCTGTCACAACTTTACACTCAAAGTCATTGTCATATAAAACTTCTAAATGCTCCGCAACAAATCCAACTGGTGCGTATACGAATGAACTGTATCCATACTTTTCATTTAGTTCTCTCGTTAAATCTTGTACATCTGGACCAATCCAAGGATCTGGCGTGTTTCCTGCACTTTGCCAACCTACTGCATAGTTCGCTACTCCAGCACCTCTTGCAATATAATCCGCTGTTTCATTTAATTGATCTGGATATGGATCGCCCATTGCAATAATTTTCTCTGGTAAGCTATGAGCAGATACGATTAATACTGCTTTTTCACGCTCTGCGTCTGACATACCGTTATATATACCTTTCACTGCATCAACCCAGTACTGGATGAATTTCGGTTCTTTATACCAGCTATCAATGCCGTGAATTGTTAAGTTTCCAAGTTTCTCAGCTTCTTCTTGTGCTCGTCCTACATACGATTTCACGCTAAATGTAGAATAGTGCGGCGCAAGAACAAGTGCGATTGCATCTTGTATACCGTCGTTATGCATATCCTTCACTGCATCTTCAATGAAAGGTTCGATATGTTTTAAACCAAGATACATATGGTACTCTACTTCATCTTGTACTTCATTTAAACGCTGTTCTAACTTTTTAGCTTGCTCTAATGTAATAGTAGCTAAAGGAGAAATGCCACCAATTGCACGGTAACGCTCTGTTAAATCTTCTAGCATTTCAGGACTTGGCTTTCTTCCTCTACGAATATGTGTATAGTAACGTTCAATATCTTCTTCTTTATATGGCGTTCCGTATGCCATTACAAGCAAACCAATTTTCTTTTTCATACAGCTATTCTCCTTTACTTCGCTAACTGTTCTTTAGAGTATTCATGAATAAATGTAGTTAATTGTTTTAATGTATCTGGATTTACCTCTGGGAATACACCGTGACCTAAGTTAAAGATATAACCTGGCTCTTTCATCCCTTGATCTAAAATAGCTTTTACATGTTCTTCAATAACAGACCAAGGTGCTAGTAAGAATGAAGGATCCATATTTCCTTGTACCGCCTTATGAACACCGCGTGCACGTGCTTCTTCAATCGGTAAACGCCAGTCTAAACCTACAACATCAAGAGGTAAGTCATGCCATTCATTCACTAAGTGCGCAGCTCCTACGCCGTGCATAATCATTGGAACACCCATCGTACGAACTTCTGCAAAAATACGCTCCATCGCTGGTTTAATAAATATGCGGTAATCTGCTACATTCACTGTGCCAACCCAAGAATCGAAAATTTGAACTGCTTTTGCTCCTGCGTTAATTTGCGCTTTTAAATATGTAATAACCATATCTGCTAGCTTATCCATTAATGCGAACCAAGCTTTCGGCTCTGCATACATGAACGCTTTCGTATTATGATAGTTACGAGACGGACCGCCTTCAATCATATAGCTTGCTAACGTAAATGGAGCTCCTGAAAAACCGATTAACGGTACGTCTAACATTTCAGTCGTTAATAAACGAATCGTATCTAATATGTACGGCACATCATCTTCTGGATTGATTTCCCCTAGTTTTTCTACGTCTTGTAAAGAACGGATTGGATTATCAATAACTGGGCCAATACCTGATTTAATTTCTACATCCACACCAATTGCAGGTAGTGGTGACATAATATCTTTATACAGAATTGCTGCGTCTACGTTATATTGATCAACTGGCAACTTTGTAACGTAAGCACATAGCTCTGGATTGTGTGTAATTTCAAATAAAGAATACTTTTCTTTTATCTTTCTATATTCCGGCTGTGAACGACCTGCTTGACGCATATACCATGCTGGTACATAATCGGTACGTTCCCCCCTACATGCTTTTAAAAATGTCTCATTTATAGTTCTTACCAAGACCCTTGCTCCCTTCCTTGCCAATGCTTTTGCTCTAAATACGTTCTATTCCGATATTTATCTTTTTTTACT
The DNA here is from genome assembly GCF_040459695.1 of Bacillus cereus group sp. RP37. NCBI lineage: Bacteria > Bacillati > Bacillota > Bacilli > Caryophanales > Bacillaceae > Bacillus > Bacillus cereus group sp. RP37. The sequence continues at coordinate 4,296,770 of NZ_JARVHP010000001.1, forward strand.
ATACAGCTTGTAAAAACAAAATGCATAACATTATGTACGTTGTTCATGAAATTGACACAAACATTCGTAAAACCGCTTACTATTTTCACAACATTCTTATTATAGCACAGAGAAAAACTATGGTTTAGCTACTTTTGACTTTTCTCCCTCACGGTTCGTTTGTGTGTTATATGGTACAACGTAAAAACTCGGTTTTGAAAAGATGTTAACAAACTTTTCTTCATATTCTCCAGCACCGTTTACAGTGTCTACATGCGTATGAATACCATTTTCTACTCTATAAATTCGGTACATAATTCTTTCATCTGGAAGTGGTGTCCAGCTTAATTTCACTTTAAATAAACCGAAAGGGCTAAACGCTAATTTCATTTTCACATCTTCAATCTTGCGCAACCGTATTGGAGCACCGATTGTTTCCACACCTTCTGGTTTCATAAACTGCTCTTTCTGTTCTACATTTGCCTTCGTTAAAATTTTCTTAAACAATTTCGTTGCTGACGCACTTTCTCCTTGCAACTGATGCTCTTTATCCGTACGGTCATAACCAATCCAAACTGCACCTACTAAATTTGGCGTATAGCCAACGAACCACATATCTCTCGCTCCATTGTCGTCATCTGGTAAGGAAGTGGTACCCGTTTTCCCAGCTAACGCCCCGTTATATATACCTGCTTTCGCTGTCCCTTCCTTCACAACTCCTTCTAACATTTTCGTCATATACCATGCCGTTTGTTTCGAGAAAATTTTCGTTTCTACTTTTGGCGATTCTCCAATGACTGCGCCGTGTCTATTTAACACCTTTTCTATAACGTGCGGCTCAATAATAGCGCCATTTGCTAAAAATGCACGATACATTTTCACAAGGTCAAATGTTGAAACACCATTTTTCAATCCGCCAAGCGCTGTACTTAAACCAGCATCAGCAATATGAACATTGCCTTTCTCTAAATATTGCTTGCCTTCTTCTACCCCTAACTCATTTAATAAAGAAACTGCCGGTACATTTGCTGACTCTAAAATCGCATCGTACATCGTCATTTCTTTCGTATATTGACGATTGTAATTTCGAGGTTCATAACCTTCAAAAGAAGTTTTTTCATTCGTTAATAAAGAATACGGATTATATTTTTTCGTTTCGAGTGCTGGTGCATAGACAATCAGTGGTTTTAGCACAGATCCCGGCTGTCTTTTTGCAAAAACACGATTAAACCCTCTCGGGACATACTTTCTTCCGCCAATCGCAGCTTTAATTCCGCCCGTACGATTATCCATTAATAAAAAAGCACCTTGCGCCCCCTCTTCTTTACCAGGAAAATTCCTTGCATCTTGAAACTGGTTATACGCTACGTTTTGAATTTTTTCATCCATCGGTACGACAAACGTATATCCTCCTCGGAGTACCTCTTGATGAGACAACCCGTATAAACGAGCTGCTTCATCTATGACCATATCAATATACGGCATATATGCGAGCTCATTCTCATCTAAGTTTTTGTAAAGAGCAATCGTCTTTCCTTGATAACGTACGCTTTCTTCTGCAGTCAAATAACCTTGTTTATGCATAAGTGACAATACGAGATCACGGCGCTCCTTACTTTTCTCTGGAGAGAAATACGGTGAATATCCGTTTGGCGACTTCGGAAGGCCTGCAAGCATTGCCCCCTCTTCTACTGTTAAATCCTCTACATTTTTATTAAAATACAACTTTGCTGCAGCTTGAATACCATAAGCTCCATGACCAAAATAAATATGATTCATATACATTTCAAGAATTTGTTGCTTCGTATATTTTTGCTCTAATTGAAGGGAAATTGCGATTTCCTTTAACTTGCGCGTAAATGTTTTTTCACGAGTTAAAAAGACGTTTTTAGCGAGTTGCTGCGTAATCGTACTACCGCCCTCTACTTTTTCTCCAGCTAATGTATCTTTATAAAGAGCACGGAATATAGACGGGTAATCAATTCCTTGATGCTCATAAAAACGAGAATCTTCCACCGCAATAAACGACTGCTGTACATGCTTTGGAATTTGCTCGACTGGTACGATGTCCCTATTTTCTACATATAATTTCGTAATTTCTTTCCCTTTCTGGTCAACGATACGTGATGAAGAGTGGAAAACGAGCTGCTTTTCATCCATCATATAGCCACCAGCTAACACAATAAGTTTATAGAGTACAATCGCTAATACAATCGTTGCTAACCCACCTAATAAAGTCCACTTTACTTTCTTCATACATCGGCCTTCTTTCCAAATGATGGTACATTTATTATTTGAAAAAGAAGTATCTTTATGTATATAATCTTCGAAGTTTTTTACGAGAGTTGATATAATGGAAACAAACAATTAAGGGGGCATTAAAATGAAGGCTATTATTTCATACGAAACACCTCTAGAACAAGCACATTTCACTGCAAAAAATGATGAGAAGAATATGTTTTATAAAGAAAATACTGAAGAATCTGTAGAAGGATCACTTCAGTATGACGTACTAGACGCTGTTGGCGAATTTAACGGACAACCTGGCTATATCGTTTGTAACAACATTTCTGTAACAGACGAAGGTCGCCCTGTATTTGAAAACCGTTTTAAAAACCGCGCAGGCCTTATCGAAAACGAACCAGGATTCCAAGCGATCCGCGTTCTTCGCCCATTAAGTAACGATACATATGTCATCTTAACGATGTGGGAAACAGAGCAAAACTTTAAAGACTGGACAGAATCACGTTCATTTGAAAATGCTCATAAAAAACGCCCTGCACAAGCAGAGGGACAAGCTCAAGCGCATCCACATGCAGAAGGGCAAAAAAGTATTTTCTCTCGTCCGTCTTTTGTGACTACTTTTGATGTGTTAGTTTAGGTTTCGGAGTTCGGCGTTGTCGGTATGTGAAATTATATTAACGATTTTCTGAATATATCTATCGTATCTTTGAATATATCAACGATTTTTCCAATATATCGACTTATCGACAAATCACGACATAAAAAAGGAAACACCATTACACACCGGTGTTTCCTTTTTCTTTATACCAATTATATATACGAAGCGCGTCTTCTTTTCGCATATGTTTCACATTATATCTATGCCCCGCTACTGATACGGCAGCTGTACATAACTCGTCTTTCTTTTGAAAATGCGACTGACTATATCCTACTGCTTGAACATGCCTTCTTCGCATGATCCCTGTATATTTCGCAAGGCCACGGTATACCATGACTAACTGATTTTCTCGTATCATATATCCACCACTTTTATACCGAGCGTATGCAAGTAACGTAAATGTGATAAATAGTGGTATTAGCGTGAACAACGCAATATTTTGTTTAAAATATATACTCGCACCGATGATCGGCAGTGCAAGCACCGTACTTGTAATCCAGCCCATTATTACGTAACGGCGCAATGCATCCTTCGGTAAGTGAACGATTTCCTCTTCCATTTCATACGGCAACTGCAAATACGTAAGTAGCTGCTGGACATCTTTCTTTTTCATAAAAGGATGTAACATCACTTCATTTCCAGCCGATTCTATACTTTGAATGACTTCTACTTCAACAGAGCAATAACCGAAAGGCTGACGGAGAATTCCCTCTTTCACCGTAATCGCTTGAATGCGGTGTAATTTTAACACAAACTCTTTCTTATCAAACAACCCTTGCACGATGCGAATTTCATTTCCTTTTCGCTCAATTTTAAAGTTCGCATATTTTAACGCATAGCCACCTGTTGAAACGACCCACGAAATCGCCATTAAAATCGCAGCCATAACGATTAATTCATATACACCGTTATCCATCACATACGCTTCCACTTTATTAATAAGCCATTCTGGTAGAAATTGATTAAACTCTGAGTAAATAAGAAGAAGTCCAGAAAATACTAACCCGAATCTACCAGATGTAATAGATGCTGCTAAAATTTCTTTCGCTGTTAACTGATAAACCGTCTTACTTCCTTCTTCCTCAGGCACCTCTTCACTCACAATACTTCTTTCTTTATGTAATAAGGCAATGAGTTCCTTCGCTTCCTCTTCTCTAATACCCGCCAACATCACTTCTGGCTCAGTCCCGCCGCCCGCTACTTCTATATTTAATTTCGTCAGTCCAAGCACTTGATAAATAAGGTTAGAAGACGTACTAATATTTTGCACACGTTCTTTATTTAAGTAACTTTCCTTCTTTACAAAAACGCCGTGTTTAATATGTAAAATATTGTTTTCAACCCAGTACACTTTGAAATACCATTTTATAGCTGAGAAAATAGCCATAATAAATAATAAGGCCAAGAGAACAAGATGAAAGATATACCAAGGTTTTACTTGACCATCTGACCGAAATAAAACAAGAAGAATAAAAGGCAACAAAGTCGCAATTCGAATACCTAATAATATCGTAATCGGATGTTGCCTCTTATACATCCTCATCACTCACTTTCGCAAGCTCTCCAATTTGTCTTTTCAGCTGTTCTGCTTCTTCTTTCGTTAAGCCTGGAATACTATGAGAAATTGCTGCTGTTGAAATATGTAATTCTGCTAAATTATAGTTTCTCATAATCGGTCCTTGTTCAATCGTTACGTGCTGCACGCGAATCATCGGAATGAGCACGCGTTTTACAACGAACATTCCCTTTTGAATCTCAATCTCATCTTCATTTAATCTGTAACTATAATAGCGTTGACGTAAATTTGGAAACACAAAATAATCAAGTGGGATAAATATAATAGCCCCTGTTACTAACAAGCCAAACAACCAACCCCACCAATTAAAATTGATCATAAAAAAGAAATATGCAATTACGACTGCTAGTATAACCGCCGCCCCAATTAAAGCGTGAATTCGCCACACTTTCAGCATATTAGCATGAATCTCTCTTTCTAACGGCTGCATCTCATCACTCCAATTATATAAATTTATTAATTATATATTAGTTGGTATATACATATTTGTAAAATTATAGTTTTTACATCATATCGATCATTTCTTTAAAATTCCCTTCATTAATCGAATACACTTGAAACTGAATGTAATCTATTTCATTCGTATTAGGGCGGGCATATGGCAAAATGGTAAATTGAGAAGCTGATCTTCCTAACATATCTACAATCATTAGAGAAACGTCAATATACTCGAAGTCTACACGGAATACGACTGCTTCTCCCGTACATTCATACTCTTTAATCGCATCATAAGACTGATTCGCACTAATTAACATCACTTTTAATAGTTGGTTCAAATTTTCTGGTTTAAAATTAATCATATACGCAGCTCCTTTTTTCAATAAAACACTACAAAAATAGTGTAATCTTATACTTTCATAGCTTCACACATCAATTATATTAAAAATAAAGCTAGTTTTTTATAAATTTTTTGATATAATTACTTACGGGAAAAGGGAAGAATTTTGTCTTCCCTTGTGTTTTTATTTGCATCTAGTACTTTTGCTAGATGCTTTTTTTATGGAAAAAAGGTACCCTCATATACTTTGAGGATACCTTTTTCATCAATTTAGTGCATTTCAATAATTGTACCATCTTCGAATACTTTGAATACGCCAGTAAATCCTGGTCCAGCTGCGCCTTCTATTTTATATGTCGTACGCACTCTAATTTGATAATATTTCTTTCCATTCTCTACTTGCGTGTTCTCTAGTGTGTAATCATAGTCTTCTTTATATTCATTTTTAATATATGCTTTAGCTTTCTCAAAAGTAAATGTATCTTGAGTCTTTCCTGTTTCTACCTTTTTATTATTTTCTGTCGCCACTTTTTGAGTCTTGTCTGCTTCTACTTTTTTATTATTTTCTGTCGCTACTTTTTGAGTCTTGTCTGCTTCTACCTTTTTATCACTCTCTGTCGCTACCTTTTGATTTTTTTCTGCCTCTGTTTTTTGAGTCTTTTCTGTTGCTACCTTTTGGTTCGTTCCTGCATCAGTTTTTTGTGCCTTTGCTGCTGTTTCACTCTTTGTAGTTTTTTCTTCTTCACTAATTTTCGTAACTAATCCTACTGCTTTTTTATTATACTCTTCAAGGTTCTTGTTATTTTTTGTTTCTGAAACTAGCTTATTTAATGTCTCTTTCGCTTCTCCATAATTTTTCTTATTTATTAACTCTTCACTTTTCGTCAGTTGCTCGCTATACTTCTTTTTTTGTTCTAAAATGGCTAGTAATGCTGTTCGTTCTTCCTTGGCCTGCTTTATAAGCGTAGTATTTCCATCCTTCATGTTCTCTACTTTTTCAAATGACTGAATTGATTCTTCTATCTTTGTTTCTTCTTTTAACTTTACTGCTTCCATCATGATTTTCGTTTGTTCTGCAAGCACTATTGCATCTGAATCGTCTTTTTTCTCATCCAGCGCTCGTTCAAATGATGATAAAGCATTCTTATATTCTTTATTCGTTAACGCGGTCTTCCCTGCATCTATTTCTTTTTCAAAATCTCCATTACTACATCCTGCTAACATTAAAAATGTAATCCCAATTACCGTTAATAACTTCCTCAATGTTTCTCCCCCTATGTATTCCTAAAACAATAACGTCATATGTATAAAAGTCTGTGTAGTAATTAGACTGAAAGTAAATATGTACTACATTGTGTGTGGGAAAGGAAGTACATTTCATTTACTATCATTATTTAAAACTCCTAAATAGTTGGTAGTTGGTTTTCTTCTTTTAAGACAGAAAGGAATTTTAATAATGTGCGTAAAGCTCTCACCAGGCTCTTTACTACACACACTCTTATACACATAGAAAAACTCTTTTTCAATTTTATATATTCTCAGTTGATTGGATACGAACTCTAATTCGTAACATACCGAAAGACAAAAGAAAACAAACCGTAATATAAGTTACGATTTGTAACTCTTCTGTAACACAAATGTAACATAAGGTTTTTGAATATACAATAGTTTTTTTACATTATTTTCCCCAATCTACATTTTAAGGCGCTAATACAGTGCCAAAACGAGTTTCATCTCCACCTGCTATTGGACTATCATCCTTTGAATACTTTAGGAAATAGACCTCTTTTCTAAAGTACTCAAATTAATTACATAGATAACTCTTTTTTCACCCAAATATTACGAAGACCTTTAACCTTGTACTTTCACATTAAATATATAGCTAACTTTTTTGATATAACCACATTAAGAAAATAGGACGCACTTTGTCTTCCTTTTTGTTTTTATTGGTATCGAGTTCTTGTGCTAGATGCTTTTTTTATGCCAAATAAAATAAAAAATGCACCTCCAATTGTTAGACCGTGTCTAACAATTGGGGTGCACTTCAATACTTGAAGGATACCTTTTCTCTTTTATTATCTCTGCTGTTTTCTACCTAATACGAGTAATCCAAAACTCATCATTACAAGAAATGCTCCCATATATGGTTCCACAGGCATTTTCTTTCCTGTCTTCGGTAATTCTTTTTCAGGTTTTTCTGGATTTGGTGTTCCAGGCTTCTCTGGCTTCGTTGTTTCCGGTTTTTCTAGATTTGGTGTTCCAGGCTTCTCTGGATCCGTTGTTTCCGGTTTTTCTGGATTCGTTGTTCCAGGCTTCTCTGGATCCGTTGTTTCCGGTTTTTCTGGATTTGGTGTCCCAGGCTTCTCTGGATCCGTTGTTTCCGGTTTTTCTGGATTTGGTGTTTCAGGCTTTTCTGGATCCGTTGTTTCTGGTTTCCCTGGGCCTGGTGGTGCTAAAGAAGTCAATTTGTTTAATACTTCTAATTGAACTGAACTTATCATTCCCTTTGTAATTTCAAATGGAATTGGATGAGTTAATTTTTCATAACCTTTTGGTGCTTCTACTTCTACAAGTGTGTAGTGACCTACAGATAAGTCTGAGACTTTCGCTTTTCCTTCTTTATCTGTTGTTACTTTCGTTACTACTTTTCCTTTTTCGTCATGAACTTCAAACACTGCCCCTGATAATACATTCTTACTTTCAGCATCCATTTTTGTGATTTCTACATTCCCCGTATCTACCATTTCATTTTCTACAGTGAACGCTAGAGATTTTGTCATACCTTTTTTGATTTCGAATGATACTGGTTCTGTTAACTTTTTGTAACCTGGTAAGCTCTCTACTTCTACTAGCTTGTACTTTCCTACTGATAAATCTGCAACTGTTGCTTTTCCAGCTTTATCTGTCGTTACTTTCGTTACTACTTTGCCTTTTTCGTCTTGAACTTCAAAGACTACACCTGCTAATGGTGCCTTATTATCTTTATCTATTTTTGTGATTTCTACATTTCCCGTATCTACCATTTCATTTTCTATTTTTAATGATAGAACTTCTGTCATACCTTTTTTGATTTCAAACGATATTGGTTCTGTTAATTGTTTGTAACCTGGTAAGCTTTCTTTCTCTACTAATTTGTATTTTCCTACAGATAAGTCTGAGACTTTCACTTTTCCTTCTTTATCTGTCGTTATTTCGGTTACTACTTTGCCTTGCTCATCTTGTACTTCGAAGACTACGCCTGCTAATGCTTTTTGACTATCTTTATCTACTTTTGTAATTTCTACTGAGCCTTTGTCTAACTGTTCATTCTCTACTTTCAATGATAAGACTTTTGTCATACCTTTTTTAATTTCGAATGATACTGGCTCTGTTAATTTTTTGTAGCCTGGTAAATTCTCTACTTCTACTAGTTTGTAACTTCCTACAGATAGATCTGAAATTTTCGCTTTTCCTTCTTTATCTGTTTTTACTTTCGTTACTACTTTTCCTTTTTCATCTTGCACTTCGAATGTTACGCCTTCTAATAACGCGCCACTTTCTTTGTCTACTTTTATAATTTCTACTGAACCTTTATCTACTAATTCGTTCTCTACTTTTAGTGATAAAATTTCTGTCATACCTTTTGTAATTTCAAACGATACTGATTTCGCTAGTTTTTTATATCCTGGTAAGCTCTCTACCTCTACTAGCTTATATTTCCCTACTGATAAATCTGAAACGTTTGCTTTTCCTTCTTTATCTGTCGTTACTTTTGTTACTACTTTATCCTTTTCATCTTGCACTTCGAATGTTACGCCCGCTAATACTGCGCCACTTTCTTTATCCACTTTTGTAATCTCTACTGTTCCTTTATCTAACAGTTCGTTCTCTACTTTTAGTGATAAAACTTTCGTCATACCTTTTTTGATTTCAAACGATACTGGTTCTGTTAATTGTTTGTAACCTGGTAAGCTTTCTTTCTCTACTAATTTGTATTTTCCTACAGATAAATCTGCAATTGTTGCTTTTCCTTCTTTATCTGTTGTTACTGTCGTTACTACTTTTCCTTGCTCATCTTGTACTTCGAAGACTACGCCTGCTAATGCTTTTTGACTGTCTTTATCTACTTTTGTAATTTCTACGTTACCCTTATCTAACATTTCATTTTCTACTGTTAAAGCAAGAGATTTTGTCATACCTTTTTCAATTTGGAAAGTAATCGGATCTACTAATTGCTTATATCCTTTTGGTGCTTTCACTTCTACTAGCTTGTATGTGCCAACTGATAAATTAGTGACTTGTGCTTGTCCTTTTTTATCTGTCGTTATTTTAGCGACTACTTGTCCTGCTTCATCTTGAACATCAAATACTGCATCAGCTAAAGCATCTTTATTTTCTTTGTCTACTTTTTTAATTTCTACATTTCCTGTATCTACTAATTCATTTTCGACTGTTAGCTTTAATGCTGTTACTCTGCCTTTTTCAATTTCGAATGAAATTGGCTTTTCAAGTGGTTTGTATCCTGCTGGTGTTCCTACTTCCACCAACTCATACTTTCCAATAGATAACTCTGAAACGTTTGCTTTTCCTTCTTTATCTGTCGTTACTTTTCTTACTACTTTTCCTTTTGAATCACGTACTTCAAATACAACATCTTTTAATGGTGCTTTACTATCTTTATCTATTTTTATTATCTCTACATTTCCAGTATCCATCATTTCATTTTCTACTTTTAATGATAGTATCTTGGTCATGCCCTTTGTAATTTCAAATGATACTGGTTTTTCTAGCTTTTTATAACCTGGTAAACTTTCTATCTCTACTAATTCATACTTGCCTACAGGTAAATCTGCAACATTTGCTTTTCCTTCTTTATCTGTCGTTACTTTTTTAACTTCGTTACCTTTTTCATCTTGGACAACGAACGTTACTCCCGCTAGCGGTGCTTTATTATCTTTGTCTATCTTTGTTATCTCTACATTCCCCGTATCTACCATTTCATTTTCTATTTTTAATGATAAGATCTCGGTCATGCCTTTTGTAATTTCAAACGATACTGGCTCTGTTAATTTCTTATAGCCTGGTAAGCTTTCTTTTTCTACTAATTTGTACTTTCCTACTGATAAATCTGCAATTGTTGCTTTTCCATCTTTATCTGTTGTTACTTCTTTTACTACTTTATCTTTTTCATCTTGTACTTCGAAGACTACACCTTTTAATGCTTTCTGGCTGTCTTTATCTATTTTTGTAATTTCTACTGAACCTTTATCTAACTGTTCATTCTCTACTTTCAATGATAGGACTTCCGTCATACCTTTTGTAATTTCAAATGATACTGGTTCTTTTAGTTTCTTATAACCTGGTAAGCTTTTCGCCTCTACTAATTTGTACTTTCCTACTGAAAGATCTGAAACGTTTGCTTTTCCTTCTTTATCTGTTGTTACTTCTTTCACTACTTTATCTTTTTCATCTCGTACTTCGAAAACTACGCCTTTTAATGCTTTCTGGCTGTCTTTATCTACTTTTGTAATTTCTACTGAACCTTTATCTAACTGTTCATTCTCTACTTTCAATGATAGGACTTTCGTCATACCTTTTGTAATTTCAAACGATACTGGCTCTGTTAGTTTCTTGTAACCTGGTAAGCTTTTCGTCTCTACTAATTTGTACTTTCCTACTGAAAGATCTGAAACGTTTGCCATTCCTTCTTTATCCGTCGTTACTTTTTTTACTACTTCACCTTTCTCATCTTGAACTTCAAATTCGACACCCGCTAATACTGAACCGTTTTCTTTGTCCACCTTTGTAATTTCTACATTACCTTTGTCTGTCATTGCATTTTTTACTGTTATTGGGAATATGCCGTCCCCTGTTACATTTACTTCGAACTCTGTTTCTTTTAATTGGTATCCTTCAGGCGCTTTCGTTTCTTTTAACATATATTTCCCTGGCGCTAACGGTTTAGAGATTGCCTTACCATCTTTATCTGTAACAATATGCTCAACTACTACACTGTCTTTTACTATATCAAACTCTGCATTTGCTAATGGTTTTTCACCATTTTCCGAATCAATTTTCTTTAATTCAATTTGACCCTTTTGCAAAGTATTTTTGACTTCAATGGCTTTTGTTTCACCAGCTTGAAGTGTAACCTCTACTGGAATTGTTGATTTTTGATATCCTTCTGGCGCTACTGTTTCATAAATTTTATACGTCCCAGGAGCTAAAGTTTGAGGTACTGAAAAGCCGTTTTCGTCCGTTATCAGTTTTGCAACAACTTCATTTGCACTATTTCGAACTTCAAATTCGGCACCTTTTAACCCCTTGTTCGGATTCTCAGAATCTATTTTATGAATCGATACTGTACCGTCTTTTGGAGCTTCAGGCGGCGTAACAGTTACTTCTTTTGATGTTAATGTTTTATCATCAAAATGTAATTCCGCTTTATTAGGAATCTTCTTATCTACGTATGAAGATAAATCTGCATTGGCTTTAATTTTCGCCTTAATATTCAAGTTAATTACCTGGTCTTCATATGACTTATAGTCAAAATTCTCACCAAACGTAAATGTTACTTCACTTCTTTGTTTATCTATATTTAACGTTCCTTTAGAAGTAATATCTTGGCCATTTTGATCATACACTTTTGCCTCTAATACTTCTAAAACATCTTCTAAATCATCACTAATTACCATAGATGTGTATTTAGGAGGATCGTTTGGTATATGTATACCAACTTGGTATTGAATAGCTTGATCGATTTGTGTTAACTGCTGATTCTCTACAAGTTTATCTTTCTCATCAACTATATTTTTTTCAATGCTAGGTGGATTATTGTCACCTGAACCTGTTCCTCCCCCACCACTTACGAATACTTCTCCAACTTTTTCTTCAGTTACAATATTTTTACCTTCTAATTTCACAGTATTTTTATGAGGCTTTGCAGCAGGATTAGTAATCTTTGTTTTATATCTTAAAATATAACCTTTTGAACTGTCTGGAAACTCAATTGTAAATCCAGTTTTCATTGCATTAATTTTAATTTTAGATAAATCTGCTGGCTTAATATTTGTTGCTGCATAGCCATCTTCAAACACAGCCTCTTCTAATACTAAGCTATCTGTAATTAATTCATGTCCAGGTCCTAATGTGTCTGTTAATTTAAGATCTTGCATTTCTGTTCCAGTTGCATTTACATATACCGTCCAGTCTGCAATTGAAGGATCTTCCTGATTATAAGAACCCCATTTCATTAGATTATCTGTATTGGGCTGTGGCTTCGGTCTCTCTGTCGTATTATTTACACTTACTTCTTTATTTACGATTTGACCATCAACGTTAAATTCTAATGGGATTTTTTTAATACCATCATATGCTTCTAGACCAAAATAAAATTCTACGAATAAAGAACCTTTAATGTTATTCTTTCCTTCTACGTAATCACCCATAGTACATGTCAATAGACCCTTTTTCATCTCACATGTACCAACTGTTTTTCCTTCAGCATCTTTTAAAGGAAAACTCATATTCATAAGATCTTTTCTAAATTCTTTTGGCATATCAATTGTGAATTGATCACCACTTTTTATTTTTTCTTTAGCTGACCACTTCACTTCTACTTTCATGCCATCTGAGGCTTGATATGGTTCAGACGTTGTACCATCAGTACGGGAGATATTAATCTCGTCCACTGGATTTTTTATCACAGCGGCTTGAATAACTGGAGCCCACACATTTAGCACTGAAAATAATACTAGAAAAACTAATGAAACCATTGAAATATGCCTTTTAGTACTTTTCATTTGCATAATTCCCTCCTATTTTTTATATTTATATAACAAAAAAAGACCGTCCGGTTGCATCAAAAATGTGCAACCAGACGATCTTAGTAACCAATATGTATTACCGTAGACTCTAAGCTTTGCGGCCTATCCTTTCGAATAGTGTGCTAAAAATATTTTTTATTCTTTTTTTGTTTCATTTTCCTCTTAAACCAAATATTACTATACCGTCTGGACGGTTATAATTCAATACTCTATAAAATTGTTCTATTTTTCTAATAAAAAAAATAATTCACCACTACATTAAATAAGTAATGGTGAATTATTTTACATTATATAGTTTGTATATTCTATTTATATGAATTATAGATAAGAGCTTGAATTACTTTTTCTCTTAATTCGGGGCTTAATCTTCCAACCCCTAAATATTCCGAATACCATAATCCATCTGCTGCTAATCTAATAATTGTGGCACAAACTGAATCTATCTCATCATTTTCTATTTTATGTTGCAGTTGCTGAAATGATTGTTGTAACGGTTCAAGTAATTCAGGTTTTAGCATTAATGCTGCCATCATACTACTACCCAGCTCTTCTACTCTTCTCTCATTACTTAATCTTTCCTCTACAAAAGAACGTACCCACCTTCCTTTCTTCTCTAAGTCTTCCGCTACTTTATTGTGAATAGCGTCTTGATACTCCTCGGTCCCTTTGAGTATCATGCCCTCTATTAAAGCCTCTTTGTTTGAAAAGTGATACAACAATCCACCTTTACTTATCCCCGCCTCTTTTGCTACCGCTTCTAAGGTTAATTTAGCAACCCCTTTACATTGCACAATTTGAGAAGCAGCTTCTAAAATCTTTTGCCGTGTTATACTTGTACTCATTCCTTTTTAAAACCCCATTTCTACTAAATTTATATAAATACGTATCTTATTTTTAATATCGCTGAGTAATAATAAATATTTTCTTTATACAACAAAAGCTTCATTGCCTTTGAATTGTTCGTTACTTCTTCTATTAAAAATTTCCATATCATTCAATATGATAACATTAAATACACAAAGCTGACTATACATCTATACTTTATGTTTATTCCTAATATATCCATTAGTGAAATTTACTTCCTTCTTTTTACCTTATAAGACGGCGTTAATCCTTTCATCGTTGCATAAAAAAATGTTATTACTCTTGTTACATTGAGTAATAACATTTTTTTAAAGCTATTTAACAAGTTTGCTTCCAACTAGCATCCTTCACATCTTCACTAGTCGGCTTTCTAACTGATCCAACAAAACATTCCTCGCAAGCACCAAATACAATGAAATTTTTCTGTGCTTGCCTTAACGAAACTTCATTCGCTCCGCCTTCAAAGTCATGATCGTTAAACTGAACCTCATCATCTTCCCAATAACATATATTACAAATTTCATATGTACCTGGTGGTGGTTCTTCTTCTATTGTTTTATATCCGCAGCATGGACATGTATGTTTCATTTTGTCACTCCATTATCAACTTTTTCTCCCATATATTCCGACTCACAAAGAATGTAACAGCGCAAATCACAGTTATCCCCATGAAAAAATTATTAGAATCTTCATATGTAGTTGGAATCCCTACCGTTACGAAAACGATACTAAAAGCTAAAAGTAGATATAATAATAAAGATATAATATAGCTCAATTTAAATCGTAAAATGATACCTCTAAACAATAGCTCACCAAGAAGACATCCACCTAAAATAATAGGTACTCCGAAATACAATGTAAGGACTCCCATTTGCGAAGTAGATTGAATTACCTTTCCAATTATGTTCGGCGACGTCCCCTCATTAAAATTTTCTATCCTATCATATAAATCAAGTGCCGTTACTGAAATAAAAAAACTTAATATAGAAAATGAATACGGAATTAAAAATTTGCTCACTCTCATTCACCTCACTTTTTCCCTTCCCCATATATTATTCATTATTTTCACATGAAAAAATAGCCCGTCTTCTGCAAAAGACGAGCCATTCCACTTAATTCTCACTTATTCTCTTCTTATACCAATCCTGCATTCTCTCCGCATCTTCTACTCTCGTATGCTCTAATTTATACTCCGATGATGCGTTAGAGAACTTATACGTACATAAATTTGCTCGGCGCTGGAAATATGATTGTGTCTTTTCCATTGATTGGACGTGTCTTCTTCTAACAAGTCCTGTATATTTTCCCACGCTACGATATACAAGCGTGATTTGCTCTCCATTTACACTGTAACCATTTGTTTTAAATGTTGCGTACCCAAGTGTAAAGATGAGGATTGCGAGCGGTAGTAATGCCCACATGATGTAGTGCTTTTCAAAGTATATACTTATCCCAGTAAGCGGGATTGCTAGCATTGCGAAAAAGATGAAACTATCAATGAGATAGCGGCGTAATGCTGTTTTTGGTAATGAAATAATATTTGTATTCAGTTCGTATGGTAATTGTAAATGCGCGAGTAACTGTTGTACGCGATCTTTTCGAATGATAGGATGCAGCGTAACTTTTTCTTTTTCGTCACCCATTCCCTTACTTTGAATCACTTCTACTTGCACAGCACAATAGCCGAATGGCTGACGTAACATACTTTCTTTTATCGTAATACCTTGAATACGATGTAATTTTAGTACAAGCTCTTTCTTTTCAAGCAAACCTTGCGAAATGCGGACTTCGTCATTCCTTCGATTCACTGTGAAATCTCCATGTTTTAGCGCATAACCGATTGTCGATATAATCCACGAAAGGACGATCAAAATGGCTACCATGAAAATCCAGCCATATATATCATGTTCCATTACATACGACTTTACGCCATTCTCTATCCATTTTGGAATGTACTCATCTACTTGGTGGTACACGAAAAAGATTAATGAGAATAATAGTCCAAACTGACCAGATGTAACAGATGCTAATAAAATTTCTTTCCAAGTTAATTTGTATTCTGTCGCTTGTTTTTCTTCTGTAACGATTTCTTTTTCGACTACTTTTTCTGATGTATCTTCTGCTTTCACTTCTGGAGTTGGCTCATTTAGCATTGCAATAAGCTCTGTTGCCTCTTCTACTGTAATACCAGCTAAGCTAACTTCTGCATCATCGCCTCCGCCAGCTGTTTCAATCTGAATTCTCTTTAAACCGAGCATTTGATATAACACGTTAGAACTTGTGTTAATCGTTTGAACACGTTCTTTATTTAAATAGCTCTCCTTCTTCACAAAGAGCCCTTGTTTCACATGCAATACGTTATTTTCAACCCAATATGTTGTGTAATACCATTTTTCAAACGCTGAAAAGACAGTGAGTAAACCGAATCCAGCGGGAATTAAATACCAAAATGGAAACTTTCCATTTAAACTAAACATGAAAATAATGAGTGGTATAAAGTCTGTTATTTTTAATTCTAATAACATCGTGATTGGATGCTGCCTCTTATACATCCTCATCACTCACTTTCGCTAATTCTGCGATTTTCGTTTTCAACATTTCAGCTTCATACATCGTTAAGCCTGGGATGCTGTGAGAAGTTGCCGCCGTTGAAATGTGTAATTCTGCTAAGCCATATTTTCTCATAATCGGCCCTTGTTCAATCGTCACGTGTTGTACACGAATCATCGGCACTAATACGCGCTTTACGACGAAAAGACCGTGCTGAATTTCAAGCTCTTCTTCATTTAATTGATAACTGTAATAACGTTGACGTAGTTTCGGGAATAAGAAGTACGAAAATGGTGCGAACGCAACTGTTAGCCCAATCATCACATACAAAATCCACGCCCACCAATCAAACTTTATCATGAGGAAAAGGTAAGCTAAAATAACGAGGATACCAATCCCTTCTTCAATGACAGCACGAACTTTCCACACCTTGACCATGTCAGGGTGAATTTCATTCTTCAATGGATCCATGTAACCACTCCAAATCTAGTAATCTAATATATGAATACTCTCAAATTATATTTTACATAACTTTACAGGGAATTGAAATTCAATCTTCTTTCTTCTCGGGAATAAAATATCCGAACCAAAGTAGCCAAATGAAACCGATTAGCTTCATCCAACTTCCATCCGCTTGAAAAGCTTCTATCATGCCTGGAATTTTATACACTCCAATGAACCCAAGAAAACCGAGCCACCAGTTTTTTTGCATTTTCACTTTTATTCCTCCTTCATTACGTTTTTCACATTTTGAATCCAAATTTCTTTATACTTTAACTGGAATCCCATCAGCATGTAATTACTCATATTATCGATCACAAGCGCTAACGTATGAGCATTTTCTTCCGTTGCCTGTTGTGAAACAACGTCAAGTTCTACACCTTTCTTCAATAAATCGTGAAAACCATTTAAGAAATCTTCTTGTATTTCAAATAAGCGTTTCTGATACTTTTCATTTCGCGATGCAGTTACGATAAATTCATTTATAACGCGTAATATTCCTTCTTGCCCTTCATATTCAGAGAGCATATGTAAACCATCTGAAATTAACTTTTCTGTAAAGTTTTCTTTCGTATATTGTTCTTTATCGAAATAACTCACGAAATGATACCCAGAAAAAATTTCTTCAAATAAAAAATCGACTAACGCTTCTTTAGAAGAAAAATGATAATAAATAGCCGGTTTTGAAATACCTACCTCTTTCGCAATCATAGAAAGGCTCATCTTCTCAATACCGTGCTCTGCCATAAGTTTAAATGATGCCTCGACAATGTTTTGCGATGTTTGTAAATTCTTTGTCATACTGTACCTCACTTATTTTTACTTACCGGTCGGTAAGTAAATTATAAAATGAAACGAAATGATTTGCAAGTTAGTTAACGCTACGGAAGGAATTTATTGGTAAATACAGAAAAGTATAAAGTAAAAGCAACATATAACAATAAGGAGGATATTCCTATGGGACTTGGTGGTAAAGGTGGTAGTGGTGGCACTGGCGGCGGTGAAGCTGGACAAGATGGTAAGGGCGTTAGTAGCGGTTATATAGTACTCATTGTGCTCTTTATCATATTAATCGTAGCTGGAGTCGGCGGCTATAGCGGACTCGGTCTTTAACTTTCATCAGTAAGAAAAGCACTGGCTATATAAACGGCCAGTGCTTTCTATTTTCATTATTGATCATCCACAATAATATACGCTGTTCGGATTGGCCCATGTACACCTACGACAAGGTTCATTTCAATATCTGCGCTATTTGATGGACCAGAAACGAAATTCACACAAGCGGGCAGTTTTTTTCCTGATGTATTTTGGTCATGGATCATTTTTGTAGCTTGGGTTAATCTTGGCACGATCGTACTTTTAGGAACAATTGCAATGTACGACTCTGGAAGAAGGCTAACATGTCTTCCCTTTAACCCGTCATTAAATAGTACAACGGTTCCTGATTCTGCCAGGGTCATATCACTGAACGTAATGCCAAGGTCAGCAGCTTTCGCAAATGCTATGTCCTCTTCTTTATGATCCAATCCCCAAATACGAAAATGCGTTGTGCCTTCACTGTTGAAAAGTGGAGTAAGGCCGTACTCATGAAAGCGCTCATCGTTCGCATACATTGCGGATTTAATATTCCATTCTTTTAGTAAAGATTGAAATGTTTCAACTAGATTTTCCTTCGTTGTTCGCTTTACTTCTGTATGAATGACTTCGCAGTGCTCCATTAACTGTACTACAAGTTCGTCTTGCGCGAGTCCGTCAAAAACAGTCCACTGCGGGGCAAAAGACCATTTCGGCTTTTCCACTGCTTCTGGACGTTTCCTACCAAGCTTTTCTGATAATTGGAGTAAAAATTCCTCACGATTTTGGATGGCCATCATCGTTCTCCTTTACGTGTTTTTCAAACCACTTTCGAAACGGTTGTTTTTTCGGAACCGGGAAATCTCTCGCATCTGTCCAAGCTTTTAACGGCCCAATGCCACGCTCGATTTTATCACCTTTCGCAAGAGGTTTTAATGCATACGGAGCGCTCTTCGCCGCAAAAGAAAATAAGCTAGGACTCTTCACTACTTTTTCAAAACCTTTCATAGCCGCATTCCAAGCTACAGGTGATCGTTTTTCTTCTACAATGCGGCTGCGATGTTTAATTAATAAGTCGTGTAACGGGATTTTCACTGGACATGCTTCTGTACACGCACCACAAAGGCTAGAGGCATAAGGTAAATCCTTATATTCATCATATCCCCCTAAAAGCGGTGTCAACACAGCTCCAATTGGCCCTGGATAAATGGAGCCATATGCATGTCCACCAATATGCCTGTATACAGGACACACATTAATACATGCTGCGCAGCGAATACACTGTAGGACACTTTGGAATTCTGTCCCTACAATATCAGAACGACCATTATCCACAATAACTAAATGAAATTCCTCAGGTCCATCTGTCCCGCCAGGCTCCGTTAATCCTGTAATATAACTCGTTAACTTTTGTCCTACAGAACTTCGGCATAGAAGTGTTACTAAAACATCAAGCTCTTCCCATGTCGGAACAATACGCTCCATTCCCATAACTGTAATTAACGTTTTCGGAAGTGTCGTAGTAAGTCTTGCATTTCCTTCGTTTGCTACGATAGAAATGGACCCAGACTCTGCAACTGCAAAGTTACATCCAGTCACTCCTATATCCGCCGCAAAGAAATCATCTCGTAAATAGCTTCTTACAAACCTCGCCATTTCCGTAGGGTCAGATGTTCCAGTGTAATTTAACTTTGTTTTAAATATTTCACAAATATGTTCTTTATCTTTGTGAAGGCACGGAACAACAATATGTGACGGCGGATCGTGGTCGTTCACTTGTAGAATAAATTCAGCAAGATCTGTTTCTAACACTTCCGCTCCAGCTTCTTCAATTGCCTCATTCAAACTAATCTCTTCCGTTACCATCGATTTTGATTTCACAATTTTTTTCGCATTTTTCTTTTTTACAATCTCTTTTACATATTCCCTTGCGTCTTCGGCCGTCTTTGCAAAATAAACAAAACCACCGTTTTTCTCAATATTCTCACTCAGCTCATATAAATAATAATCAAGGTTTTCTAATGTATGCTTTCGAATTTCTTCTCCTAAAGCTCGCCATTCTTCCCAATTCCCAAGACTCTCAGTCGCTTTTAATTTCTTGCCCCTAAGACCATCTTGTGCTTTCCTAACAGCCTGTCGCATAAATTGATCACCAATACCGGTTGCAGTACGTTTATGAAAGGGATCGTTCCCGATTTTCATTCCCATCTTTATTTCCCCCTCTTATTTTCGGTCTTCATTTAATACTTGAGCGATATGTTTTACATCAATTGGATAGCCATTTCGTGTTAAACGTCCTTTTATATTCATTAGGCAGCTACAATCCATCCCAATTAACAAGTCCGCACCGGTTTCCATAATATGCTTTACTTTTTCATCGACCATTTGTTCAGAGATTTCTGGCATTTTCACTGAAAATGTTCCTCCAAATCCGCAGCAATCATAATTATGTGGCAACGAAACAACTTCTAGTCCCTTGACGCATTTTAATAATTTTTGTGGTGGTTCTTTAATTCCCATTAATCGGCTCATATGACACGATGTATGAACCGTTGCTTTTTTATGAAGCTCCGCACCTAAGTCTTCTTTCCCTAATACTTCAACGAGAAATTGTGTAAATTCATACGTTTTATTCGCAAGCTCCGTCGCTTTTTTCTTCCACTCCGCTTCACTGTCAGAAAATAAGCTAGAAAACTCGTGAACCATCATCGCGCACGAACCCGATGGTGCCACAACATATTCTGAACTAGAAAAGACTTCAATCATATGTTTTGCAGCTGTTTTTGTTTCTTTCACGTACCCGCTATTATAGGCAGGTTGTCCGCAGCAAGTTTGGCTTTTAGGAAAATCAACTTCACAGCCTAAATCTTCAAGAATTTCGACGACATCACTTCCGACCTCTGGATAAAAAACATCTGCCACACAAGTGATAAAAATTGATACTTTCATATTTGCACCCCTACATACAATAAAATAAGCTCAAGTAACTCTATTTGTATATTATTGGTAAAAAGATGAAAAATATGAATAGAAATATGAAAAAAAGACTCTCAAATTTGAGCATAGTCATCAACTTTAAAAATGCATTGTTCTTAAAACGAAAAAAACGAGTTGAATTCACATAAATAACTGTAAAAAAATTAAAAATTTTGTTTAGGGGGTACTTAAAGACCTTAGCTTGATGGGTATGTGACGGTGCCTCATGCTCACCAAGCTAGTTAGTGTCTGTTAAGTAAACCTTATGGATTTGTATATCTCATCCATCCACTTTCAGATTGTTTCGCTTTATACTTCCCATAAGACAGAAGCTTCATTGCCGAGCGATTGGCCGCATGAAAAACCAAGTTCAGCCTCCATTCTTCCTCCATTTCACTAGGTGGTGGATTCACAAAAAAACGCCATCCTTTCTTATGATTCTACAGAAAGAATAGCGTTTTTTTCATTTTAGGGGATTTTGTTCAACTGGAAAAGATACCCGAAATATTAAAGCATCTTTGGCTAGATAACCACCTTTACACTGATTCCACCATCGCTCTACTGAATATCAAGTTCACTGCAATCACGATGACTGCACCGATAAGGGTTGCCAATACACGGTCGAACAGAATGATAAACTGGAACGGCTTGCCGGCTTCCATGATCAAAATAATGAGCGGGATCATCGTTGCAGAGTATACAAGATAATTTCGAACCTTTAGAAGAGGTCGAACACCTGCGAATAGTCCGATACTTATAACTACCCCCCAAATTGGTAGACTAGTTGCGAGAAGCAAGCTCGCAACAATCACGCCGATTACTGTACCAAGCACTCGTTGCGTTGTTTTGATTGGAAAGAGTTCTATTTTCCGCTGAGTAAGGATCGCTACGGTAATTGCAATCCAATAGAAGTGGTGCTCGGGCCAAAGTATTCGCAATCCCTCAGCTATACCTAGACATAATGCGAGCCTGATTGGGAATTGCCAACCGGATAGGTGTGAAAGAGAATTCCGCCATAGAATGATTTTTTTCGATATTGGCCCTTTCACATCTCCATCTAACGATGATTTATAACAACGGTGTACCCAGATGCCTAGCACCAAGCTGATACTGACGGTCCAAATCGCCCCTGCTAAGATTGAAAAAATTAGTTCCATCCTGTACTCCGTCTGGTCGACCATGTTGAGGATGATGATCAGGAATATGACAAAGCGTGTTGTTGCCACCGCCAAGGCACGACTATATCCGCCAATTAACGCAGCAAGGCTTACTAGCAGGATCAAGACTCCAAATGTCAGATAGCCATGTCCGAAAGAGAGAACAGCAGCAATCGCAGCGAGCACTACTGATATTAGCGCTGATGCCAACTTTTTTCCGTGATTTATAAAACTCGAACCGACTTTCACGCTACTGACTGCCAAACTGCCGACCGATGCAGCAAAACCAAGAGCGGGATAGCCTAGAACTGTGGCGAACAGAACAGGTCCGGCCATACCTATGCCGGCGGAAATGAGTTCTACTATTTCTACCTTGGCCTCCTTAGACCAAGAAAACACTTGAGCCCTGTATGTCTTTACATTCATCTATAGCACCTCTTCCGACCCAAAGAGTAGGGTATACAGTTTAATAATAGGCTCTTTCTTTAATCCATGGACATGTGGTGATACCTATGTCCACCAAGCTAATATTTTGAAGTATCCCCAAAATGAAAATTTTATCTTTCCAGAGTTATTTATAATAATTCAGCTCATTTTTTTCGATATGGGAAATGCCAATTTCTTAAGCTGCTGGCGATGTGGCGAGACCCTACTTATAAGTAATTGATTAGAGGTGGTACAGATATTGTTATGGTTTAATAAGATTTCCGTAAATATATTATAGAAACTGCGCTCCATTCCTTCATTCGACAGGGAATAATAAATATAAAAAAGAAGGCATCCTAACTGTGGAAGTTAGGATGCCTTCTTTCTTATAAAGCAAATCAATTTCTATTAAGCAATCGCATACGATAACAATTCATCGTCACTTCTCCAAGTCTTTGCAGTAATTGATAGTTCGCATATGCACCGACTGGGGCACCGATTATTGGTACGAGCTGAAGCATTTTTGCTAAATCGATATAGTCTCGGTACTCTGTTTGGAACTTTTCCCAGTCCATATGATTTTCTTCTTCTGTATCCCACGTTTCGATTGCTTTCCATATTTCTTTTCGGTGATCGTCACTTGAAAAAGCAAGTTGAAAAACATGAAGGATAAAAAGGCGCTCCTCTTTGTTACTTGTATCAAATCCGTACAATGTTGCGGCATCGAATAAAAATTTAATTTTAATGCCGAGTAAAAGCGGAAAGTCGGCAAGGCCAAGGAGAATACCACCTGCTCCCGTCCCTGCTCCTTCTGCCGCTGCTATTTTTTTGTACTCATCCATTTTTTTACGTACTTCGTCGTCTCGTCTTTGCAGTGACCAGTTCGTCTCTTTTAATTTCGGCTTTATAAAGTTTGACCCGGCACTAATTGTTTGCACCATCATCCGAATCGTTTCTGTTAATACTTTTTGTACTTTCGCCGGAATAAGCTGTTGTACTTTCGTCTGCACTTTCTTTGAGAACCGTGTCATCATAGAAGAATCTTTCATGAATGTAGCTTTCCACTGCTCCAGCTCTTTTATAACCTTCTCTTCATATGTAATCATAGGTTCATTCCCTTCAATTTAAACGCTCAATACGTTTTGCCCCGTATTGATAAACGAAACCGATACTAAATACTATGCTTACGACTAGTAAAATTCCCGTCATCATGAAATCTTTCGTCGCAAGGGCGAATATAACTGTAAATACAACGCTGCCGATCATAAGGATCGCATTTAATAAAGTAAGAAAATCTTTCTTCTTCTCTTCTCCCCCTACCGGATACAAATCAAGCCAAATCTTCATGCGGTGATGCTTCCATAAAGTTAATAGCTGATAACCGATTAAGTATAGGAAAATAAGGCTTACAATAAATCGTCCATATAAAAACGGAATGAAGTAAAGAATAACTCCTCCAAGCGCGAGCAGGCGCACATATAAGCCAAAATAGTTACCAGATCGTAAAAACGTTCTCGTATATAAGTATAAATATGTACGCTTCTCACCAATCATCGAAAGAATGAAATCAAGCCATTTTCTACGTGCTACTCTCTCTTTTAATGCTGGTACATCAACGAACATATTCGCGATGCGGTACAGCAGCATCATTTTCTTACCTTCTTCAGAAATTAAATACTCCCAGTTTAGCGGCTTTCCCTTCACCATTTGATGCAGGATAGCGAGATATAACACCATAAGAAGAACGATTCCGCCAATAAACATAACTGAAGTACGCTCTACAAGGAAGTATACAAATAAGCCGTTTAAAATAAAACGAATGAACCAATCAGCCCTTTGTATATTTTGATCTGTTAAAAATGATTTTTCCCATGCGACGAATAAGTTCCACGCTTTTACAATGACAAACGCGATTACAATCCATATGTAAGCTGCACCTGTTTGTTTCATTTGCTGGAAGTATAACGGAGCAAGCGCTGCCGCCACGATTGCGATTATGTATAACTGAATCATAAACGTAAAGAGAAATGCCTTTGTGAAGTAAGGTTTTAACTTTTCTTCAACTGGCAGTAAGTAAACGAGATCCGCTTCTTTTAATAACGTTTGGATGGATCCCGCCGTTAATACGAGACCAAGCAACACTGCCATAACGAGCGCTGTTGGAAACGAAGGTGTTAACGTTTGTAACCATTGCTGGTAATAGTAGGCTCCTGCGCCGATGATGAATACGAAAATAAATTTCAAATGATCATTAAATACGTATTTACTATATGTACGAACTTCTTTTAGAAAGTGACGAAATCGTTCTTTCCATAATGCTGTGCTATTCATAATCTTCTTCCTTCGTTAATGCAATATAAATATCATCTAACGTTGCACCTGGCATACTAAACTGTGATTGCAGTTCAGATAATGTTCCCTTCGCTCTTACTTCGCCTTGATGCAAAATAATAAACGAATCACAATAACGCTCTGCCGTCGCTAAAATATGTGTACTCATTAAGATTCCTGCACCACTCTTTTTCATTTGATCCATCATTTGAAGTAGGGATTGAATCGCTAACGGATCAAGCCCAACGAACGGTTCGTCCACGATGTAAAGAGATGGTTCCACTAAAAACGCACTCATAATCATTACTTTTTGTTTCATCCCTTTTGAGAAATGAGATGGAAACCATTTCAAACGATTTTTCATGCGAAATTCTTGTAATAGTTGTCCTACACGTTCTTCATATTGTTTTTCATCGACACCGTACGCCATCGCCGTTAATTTCAAATGCTCTTCTAGCGTTAGCTCGTCATATAATACTGGTGTTTCTGGGATGAACGAAAAACTAGAACGGTACGCTGTCATATCATCACGAATTGTTTTCCCATTAATTGTGACAGTTCCTTTTTTCGGTTCCATTAAACCGATAATATGTTTAATCGTCGTACTTTTACCAGCTCCATTTAAACCGATTAAGCCGACAAGTTCGCCTTTATTAACAGAGAACGAAACATCTTTTAGTACAGGTCGTTTCGTATATCCTCCTGTAACATTTTCTACACGCAATAACTCGCTCATACGACACCACTTTCTTCATTAGTATTCATTCTATATTCATCTTACCAAAAATGGCGCTGTACTACATAGTATCGATGTCTTAAAAAAAATTTAAATTTGTTAGCATATATTTTTACGAAAGCGGACATCATAATTAGTGAAGAAGGAACACATTGAAAAAGCGACCACCAATTGATGAGTACAACAACATAGTGAAGTCATCATGAAATGGGGTGTCCATGTTGGACAAAGAAATTTACACATAACCAGATCATTTGTTTCATTTTAGAAACGGGGTGTCTCCGAAAGAGCATATACTGTTTTAAAAAATAAACAATTTCCTTTTATAAAGATTGCAATTCATTTCACTTGAAAATGGGGTGTCTACGGCAGAAACTTTAGCCGATTTACCGTGCATTTCTTAAATAAATGAGGTGTCTGCGAAACGTAAATTACGATAATGCTTTTTCAATCCCTCTTCAGAAAACAGGAAGCTGAGTCAGCTTCCTGTTTTTCGTGTTTGTTCTCTTATATAATTATGGTAAAATACGGCTAAGGCTATTTGAAAGGATGAGATCAATGAATCATACAGCGGATAATTGTATTTTTTGTAAAATTATTGACGGGCAAATCCCTTGCTCAAAAGTATACGAAGATGAACATGTGCTTGCATTTTTAGATATTAGTCAAGTAACAAAAGGACATACCCTTGTTATTCCAAAAGTTCACAAACAAGACATTTTTGCGTTAACGCCAGAAATCGCGTCACATATTTTTTCTGTCGTTCCGAAAATCGCAAACGCGATTAAAGCAGAGTTTAATCCAGTTGGCTTTAACCTACTTAACAATAACGGTGAAAAAGCTGGACAAACTGTGTTCCACTTCCACCTTCATTTAATTCCACGCTACGGTGAAAACGATGGTTTCGGTGCTGTTTGGAAATCACATCAAAATGAATACACAATGGAAAATTTACAAAACATCGCAAGTACAATTGCAAATAGTGTAAAATAGTGACACTATAATAAGAAGTAATACATAGCAAGCCACTTTCCTAAAGTGATTACATATTGCATGGCTTGTTTCTCCACTTAAGATGCCGGGGACTGTGCACTGCACACTTTTCTTTCCCTTGTCTTACAGATATGCATATTTTTTCACATCATGAATACGAACAAAAAATAAGGAGGTTTCCTTTTATGTCAAAAGCTAAATCCTTTATTACAGGTGTCATTTGCGGCGGAGCAGTTGCTGGATTAGCTGTTCTTTTCTCTACCCCTTCTTCTGGTAAAGCTATGCGCAGTAAGCTGAAAGAAAAAGGAACTGATATTAAAAAAACTTTAGCTGATATTACAGCTGATACAAAATTATTAAAACGTCAAATCGTTGAAACTGCTTCAGAAGGTAAAGAAGTGTTTCAAGAATTAAAAGACGATATGCACGATACGCTTTCTAACTGGAAGCAAGATATTTCTCAAAACAAACGACATATTGAGCAAGAGATTTTGGACATTCAAAAATCAATTGAGAAACTGCAAGAAGCTGTTCCGGAAAAAGCGTAAACAAATTCCTGCTTAGTTTTTTGCATATAACAAATATTTTTTATATAAATTGACCTTAACACGGCATATCACATAGATATGCCGTGTTTTTATGCATTTACAATATATGTTATCACTTAACATGTATGGACAACACATGTATTCGTGACTCATAAACCGCTTCCATAGTTATGCATGATTTGTATAGAATGTCATTTTTTTAAAAAATTTTCACAATTCTCACAAAAAGACTTTATTAATTTTTATTTTACTGGCATAATAGATAGTAATGAAAAAGAATGTTAAAGTGGGTGAGTAAATGAAAAGTGGAGAAAAAGATTACTCGGTAAAAGAAGCGATGATTTTCAGCCAACGCATTGCTCAATTATCGAAAGCGTTATGGAAATGTGTAGAGAAAGATTGGCAGATGTGGATTAAGCCTTATGATTTAAACATCAATGAGCATCATATTTTAACAATCGCTTATCATTTAAAAGGGGCTTCTATTTCTGAGATTGCTAAGTTTGGAGTTATGCACGTATCAACGGCGTTTAACTTCTCGAAAAAGCTGGAAGAACGCGGCTATCTTGTATTCTCGAAAAAAGAAGATGACAAACGAAATACGTACATTGAAATTACAGACAAAGGGGAAGAATTACTACTTCGCTTAATGGAGGAGTATGATCCTGAAAATAATTCAGTGTTTAATGGGGCTCTTGCACTTCGTAATTTTTATGGGAAGTTCCCAGAAAATATCGAACTGATTGCTATCTTGCGTAATATTTACGGACAAGACTTCATCGATATTTTTGAGA
Source organism: Bacillus cereus group sp. RP37 (assembly GCF_040459695.1). Taxonomy (NCBI): domain Bacteria; kingdom Bacillati; phylum Bacillota; class Bacilli; order Caryophanales; family Bacillaceae; genus Bacillus; species Bacillus cereus group sp. RP37. Next base: position 4,324,760 of record NZ_JARVHP010000001.1, read on the forward strand.
AATCATTAGAAGATATTGAAGAGAACTTTACAGAATCCGATCAGAAGTTAGTTAAGAAGTAATCTATTTATTTTTTCGCAATCATGCTTAAGAATTCATTCATAAGCGGCTTAAATAAACCTTGTTTTGCTAGCGCTTCCGCAGTTTCGTGTACTTCGAGCTGATGTGGAAGCGCTTTTTCAAATTGATCTAACAGCGCATCGAACAAAAGAAGCCCTTCTGCTTTCTCCACTACATATTGCTCGTTCAGTATTTCACAAAGATTTAGTATACGTTCAATATCTTTTTTACGAGCTTTTTTCTTTATGATCAAAGAATAAAATGGACACTTTTCTTCATCAATCATTTTAAATAGTAGGTCTACGTAGTATTCAGCTTGTTCTAATCTTCTAACAACGTCCATTTTCTCCCTCACTTTCTAACACAAAGTCTTCTATTTCTGAATTTTATAACACGAACAAAATATCGTATGATACAATATATAAAGTATATGTATTTTAGCCAAAAGGAGGTCTCGCCTCATGACACTTATAACAGTTGTTTTTGTCGCATTCGCACTTCTTGTTATATTTTACACGAATTTCATGACACATACACTGTGTGAACGAAAACAAATAGCTGCGAGCCGCCAACCCGGTGTCTTTCGGGTTATTAATGTATGTATAACAATTTTATTAATTTCTAGTTATATAGAAATTATATTTCATGGAAAGTGAGGAAGGAAAGCCCTTTCCTCACTTTTTTCCTCTATAAGCAAATTATACCTACTATAACCAATAAAATAAACAGTACAAGTAATAAAATAAGTTGAGAATTCATCCCCATCCCCTCCTCTTTTCTATATATGCGGCATGCGCCCAATAGGCTACACCTTCAAAATCTGACACACACTGGTTAATTTTTCTTTATCAATATGAAATCGAGTCGAAATATGATATATTAAATTTTGTACATATTGCTTATACTATGAAATAAATGACACGCATCTTAACTTTATCCTCAGCCTCGGTAAGCCCTGTTAAGCGCGCTTTACCAACGAAAAAAGCAAAAGTATCAGTGAGACTTAATCGGGCTCTTATGAACCAAAATTCATTGGTGTGGGATAAATTAAAAATACATAATAGTAGGAGTGTTTATCGAATGAAGAAAGCTATGCTTGCCTTAGCCGCAACAAGTGTAATCGCATTATCAGCATGTGGAACATCATCATCAGACAAAATCGTTACATCTAAAGCTGGTGACATTACAAAAGACGAGTTCTACAATCAAATGAAGACACAAGCTGGTAAACAAGTATTAAACAACATGGTTATGGAAAAAGTACTTATTAAAAACTACAAAGTTGAAGACAAAGAAGTAGACAAAAAGTTCGATGAGATGAAAAAACAATACGGTGATCAATTCGATACACTATTAAAACAACAAGGTATTAAAGAAGAAACTTTAAAAACTGGTGTGCGTGCTCAATTAGCGCAGGAAAAAGCTATCGAGAAAACAATCACTGATAAAGAACTAAAAGAAAGCTACAAACCTGAAATTAAAGCAAGCCACATTCTTGTAAAAGATGAAGCGACTGCTAAAAAGGTTAAAGAAGAACTTGGACAAGGTAAATCTTTCGAAGAGTTAGCGAAACAATACTCTGAAGATACTGGTTCAAAAGAAAAAGGTGGAGACTTAGGATTCTTCGAACATGGTAAAATGGTTAAAGAATTCGAAGATGCTGCTTATAAACTGAAAAAAGATGAAGTAAGCGAACCTGTAAAAACACAATTCGGTTACCACATCATTAAAGTTACAGACATTAAAGAGCCAGAAAAATCATTTGAGCAATCAAAAGCTGACCTGAAAAAAGAGTTAGTTGCGAAGAAAGCACAAGACGGCGAATTCATGAACGATCTTATGATGAAAGAAATCAAAAAAGCTGACGTAAAAGTTGACGACAAAGATTTAAAAGATCTTTTCAAAGAGCAAAAAGCTGACGCTAAGAAAGACGAAAAGAAATAATGAATTGAAAAAAGCTTGGGCTTAGGCCCGAGCTTTTTTGTATACTCTCTTCTCTCGATAAATGAAATTATAAGGTTAATTCTCAAATAGATTAACCTTGGTCCTAAATATAGCAGCGATTTTTCAATTATATCGACTCACCAGTAAAAACTGACAGTGATTGCGATCCCCTCTTCAAAAACACAAAAAAACCTTGATCCACGTAGCACGGACCAAGGTTTATCTTATTATCATTGATTAAATGAAAAAATTATGTTAAATTAGTACAGAAACACGTTTTCTAAAATGGAAGGAACGTATTTATCCGTATCTTAATTTTACACCAAAACACATCTTCAGTCAACCCCTATTTTTCACTTTTAAAGGAGTGCTTATTTATGAATAAAAAACTTGATCTAGAGCAAAAAAGATTGGATACCGTAATAGAAACCATTACGGAGCAAATTGATAAACTGGAAAACGAAACTGGCAGACGCCGGGCAGAAGTAATCCATATTCGTAAACACTTCTGGGATGACGTGAAAGTGAATACTGATACTTTTGATGATTATCTTGAAACAGTTATCAACTTAAGACAACAAGCTCAGTCACTAGCTGTCACACAAATTACCCATAAGCACACCTTTAATCGACTTGCCGCATTAAGACGCATGCATAAAGCACCTTACTTCGGACGAATTGATTTCAAAGAAGAAGGAGAATCTGCTGCAGAGAAAATTTATATCGGCGTAGCTACACTTACTGATGCAAGCGGAGAAAACTTTCTTATATATGACTGGCGCGCACCCATTTCGAGTGTGTACTACGATTATCCACCAGGACCAGCCGAATATAGTACACCAGGAGGCGTAATCCACGGTAATGTGGAGAAGAAATTACAATACATTATTCAAAATGGCGAGATTGATTCTATGTTCGATACGAGCCTTACAATTGGTGATGAAATCTTGCAACAAGCGCTCGGAAAAGGTACGAACAAACATATGCAAAGCATCGTTGCTACAATTCAGCGCGAGCAAAATGAAATTATTCGTCACGATGAAGGCCGACTACTTATCGTGCAAGGAGCTGCTGGTAGCGGTAAAACGTCAGCTGCCCTGCAACGAATCGCCTACTTACTATATAAATATCGCGAATGGTTAAAAGCAGATCAAATTATTCTCTTCTCCCCTAACTCTATGTTCAACAGCTACGTATCTAACGTATTGCCTGAACTCGGTGAAGAGAATATGCAGCAAGTTACATTCCAAGAATATTTAAACCATAGACTAAGTAAGTCATTTGACGTTGAAGATCCTTATGAGCAATTAGAATATATGTTAACTGAAACGAATAGCCCTACCTATAAAACGAGAAATGCTAGCATTCGATTTAAAGCATCTACTCAATTTTTCGAGATGATTAGAGCGTACAGACAATCCCTTGAATCTTCAGGCATGCTATTTAGAGGAATGAAATTTAGAGGAAAACTAATTGTTTCTGCAAAAGAAATTACAGAGCAATTTTACAACACTGACTCCTCCCTCCGCTTCCATAGTCGAATTGAGAAGTTAACAGATTGGCTAAATAAACAAATAGATGCACTTGAAAAGACAGAACTGAAAAAGCCTTGGGTAGAAGAAGAAATTGAACTACTTAGTAAAGATGAATATCAAAAAGCTTATAAATACTTGCAGAAAAAGGGCGAGTTTGACGACAACTCCTTTCATGATTTTGAGAAAGAAACGAAAGTACTTGGACGTATGATTGTCCGCAAAAAATTGAAGCCACTTCGTAAAGGTGTTCAAACATTACGTTTCATCAATTTCACAGGAATATATAAACAACTCTTCACAGATGCATCATGGGTTACTGGAGAAAAACCGAAAGAGTGGGATGATATTTGCTCATTAACAGTAAACATGCTCGATGAAGGAAAGCTATATTACGAGGATGCGACTCCATTTTTACTTTTAAAAGAGTTAATTGAAGGCTTCCAAACGAACAGATCGATTAAACACGTACTCGTAGACGAAGCGCAAGATTATTCGCCGTTTCAGTTCGAGTTTTTGAAACGTCTCTTCCCTGCTGCAAGAATGACGGTACTTGGGGACTTTAACCAAGCGATATTTGCCCATGCGAGTGAAGCAGTGAATTTCAATACACTTACTAGCTTATACGGACCAGATGAAACGAACGGCATCAACTTAACTCGTAGCTATCGCTCAACAAAACCAATTATTGAATTTACACGTGCCCTCGTACCAGAAGGAGAGAACATTCACGCCTTTGAACGTGACGGCGAGAAACCTACAGTGACCAAAGTATCGAATGACAACGAACTGCACGAGCATATTACTGCCAAAGTTGCTGAACTACAAACAGAGAAGCACAATACGATCGCAATTATATGTAAATCCGCTGCCGAAAGTGCCGCTGCCTATGAGGCACTTAGTAGCATTGAAGGTATTAAACTTGTGAAGAGTAGCTCAGCCGAGTATGAGCAAGGCATTGTCGTGATTCCTGCTTACTTAGCGAAGGGTATCGAATTTGACGCTGTTATTATTTACGATGCCTCTCAAGATGTGTATAGTGATGAAAGTCTACGCAGATTGTTCTACACTGCTTGTACGCGCGCGATGCATGAATTACAACTATATAGCGTTGGTGAGGTTAGTCCTTTTATACTTGGGGCTAATTCGGAGAGTTTTGAACTTATTACACCTTGATAACAATCAGGGTGTTTCTTTTTTTGTGCAGGACTTACACCTTTAAAGTAGAATATATCTTTTTTTAAAGTGACGTTATTTCCTTTTAAAAACAAGTATGAATGCTAAACTATCATAAATATAATGGCAAATCCAACTGATCGCCGAGCTACATTAATTCAACTTACTGAACGCGCGCACTCCAATATGGAGAAGGCGCTCACTTTCCAAGATAAGGTCGCAAACGATATTTTGCAAAACCTCACATTAGAGCAACGTGAACAGTTTTTTGAACTTCTATTACTATTAATAAAAGATAAGCAAATTCCAGATTCATGCGGAGAAGTTGAAAACGGAAAAAACTTGTTAAGTGTGTAAATAAAACCACCTATTCCCTAAAGAAGATAGGGAACGGGTGGTTTGTTTTTTTAAGCTGATTTTCTCGCTGGAATATCTTTACGTCGATATACACTTAGTACGATTCCCATTATAAATGCATGAAATAAAGTAGGTGTTAATCCATAACTAATAAAAGGTAAGGATATAGCAGTAATCGGTAATAAACCTAAAATCATACCAACGTTATAAAGGAATTGAACTACGAAAAGAGTCATTCCTCCAATGAGAAGCAATTTACCATACCGGTCATTTATTTTATAAGATATGAACATTAACCGCGCTACAAAAAGAGAAAGAATTAAGACAAGAACCAGCGCAAGCACATATCCATAATAATAAGTTAAACTTGCAAATACAAAATCAGTATCTGGATTAGGGATGAGCTTTACATCTCCATATGTACCAAACCAACCTGCTGACGACATTACCTCTTTTAAACGTATATACATAAATCCTGCGCCCTGTGCATCACGCTCTGGATTCAAATACCCTAAAAATCTATCCAAATGATATCCTTTTACTGAGGGCCAGGAAAAAGACACCCTTATAATCAATAAACAGATTGGTACAATTGTAATAATTAATGCCGTTTTCTTTCCTAACTTACTCCACCAAAGCATAACGAATACCATCGTGATATAAATAAAAATCACTGAAAAAGCTGCGCCAATTAAGAATAAATACAAAGAAAATAAATACAACACTACAAGATACCTAACTTTCAATCTATTGTTATTGAAAAAAGAAGCCCAAGCTAAAAAGAAGAAAGGTACCGCCATTAAACGGTCAATTGCAATAGGACCAACTTTTATTATCGGTTCTCCAAGCATCCCAGCATTCGGAAAGCAGTATAGCATTAACAAGATAAGTACCCCAATTGTATAAAACAGCCATCCAAATCTCTCTAACTTCCGATAATCAATCAGCATCATCCCTAATGCTGTTGCAATACCAAGAACAACAGATATCACCTTATCCATTAGTAAATCATTCATATATCCAAAAGCTATAACTGGCAAAAAACCTAACCCCATCGCAGCCACTAATAAAATAAGTAAGAACCAATCCACCTTTGGCTTATGAAGTTTATTAAGCTCCTGACCAAGTTTAACCGGACTTCCCATTTGTTCCACAGCTTTATTTTCAGCAACTTCCTCACTTAAACCTTTTTCTATCCATGTGTTCTTTGCCTGTTTTAAGTGAAAATCTAGTTCGGTTGCTACAAAGCTCTTTGCTTCTTTTGATTTAATATGATTCGTAACTTCGCTTACAAAACGTTCCCCTTTTTTATTCAATTTCGCCTCACTCCTGTACTAAGCCTTTTAATATAAATTGTGCCTTCGTAGCATTTTTTTCTGCCTTTCGCAGCATCTTTCTTCCTTTATCATTTAGTTGATAATATTTCGCTCCTTCATGATCCCAGCTAGATTGAATAAAGCGATTCTGTTCTAGACGATGTAATACGGTATATAAAAACCCTTCATTTCCTTCGAATTTCCGAATCCCTCTCCCTCGTAGTAGCTGTGACAATTCGTATCCTGTTTTTTCATTACTGAGGAGTTGTAAAATCGCTAAAGAAATGTCCTCTTCTTTTTCGTTTGACGCATTGATTTTTTCGCGCACCTGCTTTCGATATTGATCAGAAAAACTCAAATGTTTAAAAGTTGTGTTCTCCATTGATTTTCGCAAACCTTTTAATCGATCTTCCATTTGACTATTCCTCCAATCCTTTCTTCAAAAGCTCCTTCGCTTTTTTCAGCCTCGTTTTTATCGTGTTTTCCTTCACTTCTATTACAATAGCGATCTCTTTAATTGATAACTCTTCATAATAAAATAGATAAATCACTTCTCGATATTTGATCGGTAAATTCATTACCGCAGAAGCCAGCTCACGGTCCTCCGCATTTTGAATGACAGTTTGTTCAACGCTCTCTTTTTGACTCCCAACAAACGTAAATTCATCCTCTGTCACGATCACCTTGTTGTTATACCAACTCTTTATATAGTCCTTACATTGATTAATCGCAATTCTCCATAACCACGTTTTCACATTCGACTTCCCTTTGTATGTATGAAGAGATTTATAACATTTCACAAATATATCTTGCGTTACATCCTCCGCAATCTCTTTATTGTTTACATATGAATACACAAGCTGCAGGACTTCTTGTCCATACTTGCTCATGATTTCATCGATAAGGAGTTCCTTATCTTCTATTTCAAACGCTTCTACCGTTAATTCATCCACATCATTTCCTCCTTCCCATATATTAGACGACGTACTGTATGGAAAAGTTTTATAAATTTATAAAAAAATACAGATGGCAATGTCCGTACCGTTTTGTTTAACCTTTATTTCAAGTACTCTTGATTTCATAAAATCCATGTAGCCCTTTAAACTCTGCATAGGAGACAGCCACTTATTTATAAGTACTACTCCATCTCCATCTAAAGTTCAAGCTCATTTTCACTTCCACATAATATTTTTAATCGTACTTATACTATATCTCTAACTTAAATCCACTTTCTCATGGTATAACTTCATTAATCTATATATTATAATATAATAATAAAAACACGTACTATACGGAGGCCAAAACTAATAATGCCAAAGAAAAAAATCATAACTTTACTAACCACCCTAACATTAGCTTGCGGATGCACAGTAGCACTAGATTCGCCCAACCAAACTAGTACTGCTTCTCTAAAAACGGAGACTTTCACAGGATATGTTATTTCAATTGACACTGTATACATACTCGTTGCAGATACCCCTACAAAAAAGGAAGCACTTTCCTACTCCGAGGTGGAAGCAATGAAATTTATTCCAAATAAACTATTAAAACTTCCTATCGAAAAAAATAGGAATTATCAATTGGGGGATAAACTCGTTATATCTTTCGGTGCAACGACTAAATCTACACCTCCAATTGCAAATGATGCTACGATTGAAAAAATACCTAATGAATAGCAACCTTAGGAACTCTCCATTTCATCAATTACAACTCCCTTTTTAAAATAATATTTTTTTGCGAAATCATTCCCTCAGCAAATTACATATAATAAACCGAATAGTCATTACACTACATTCACCTAAAAAGCGTCTTCCTCACAAGGCGCTCTTTCATTTTGCAATAAGGATTTTGCCTTCGTTTTCTATAGTCAATATTCCCCTCACCGCTAAATGAAAAAGAGAACTCATTTCACCGAGTCCCCCTTCTTCCTAATACTCACTTAAAGAATCTAATATCTCATGGCCATACAAAGAGGGATTCATAATATCAAAACCAATAAATTCTTCATACTTCTTATCCGCAAAATAAAATACAACATGATGAAATGCTACTTTTTGCAAATGATTTTCCTGAGAAACCCGAAATGAGTATATGTAGTTATTATCATTTGAAGTTTTCTATATATATATTTTACTCCTATTTGTTAATCCTTTTAATTTACTTGCATTTTCTCCAAAAAACTCAATCCCAACTATGCGATCAAATTGATCTATATCTAAATTCAATTTCGGATTTTCTTCCAATTCTTCAGTCGATTCAATCTCAATTTCTGAAGTAAATGGAATTACATACAGATATGCCATCTGGATTTCAGGGTCATAGGTAATTAATTTTTTCATGATACACCTCATATTGGTATCTTATTTTTTCATTAAATCTATCTTTATAAACTAAATATTAGGTTTTTTGGTTATAAAATACAAGTATAGTATTTGAAGTTCTATACATAACACAGCTGCTTTTTCTAGTTCTGCTGTGTATTTCATTTGAACGTTGTTATCAGTATCCCTATTTTTTTAATTATGTTTGTTTATTTAACAAGGAACAAATTGTAAGGAGAATTATAAGTTACTTTTTAATCATTTTTGAAAATGGCATTCCGAAAGTTGAATTAACAAAATCTGATGCTACATTCTTGATGGAACAACTTAATGAAATTAAAGAAAAGAAACGTAACTCGAATGAAAACCTTGACTTGTAGGAGGCTCACAAACAAGTTGTATATGACAAACCACACTTTACACAATAACCAACCATTTAAAACTAGGGCTTTTCATCCATATGTCTTGTTCCCTATTTTAAAACATAATACAATTAATGCGTAACTTAATAAGCTATAACTAGTAGGTGTGGTAATCATCTCTTCCATTTTGAAAAAAGGAGGAGGTGATAAAATGATCGCGATGTTTGTAATTAAATTAGTGTACGGTATCCTAACCGGAGCTGGCGTTGTCATCGGTAGAAGATACGTCGGTCCGTGGCTAATTTCTGTATACAAAAAAGCGAGAACCACCCTGCTTCGTGGAAAAGGTAAGGGCGGTTCTCGGCTAAAACGTTAATGTAATTGTCTTATAACCGCACCTACTACCACCACAATAGCAAGTTAGGTTACACAAGGCAGAAGTTTCTCAGGCTTCTGTCTTCTTTATTTTATGCAAAATTCATACTAAATACTCTATCATCATTGTAACACATTTTATTTATTTTTAGTCAAGATGAAAAACACCTGAAGGGCTTCCCTCCAGGTGTTTCTCTATTTTATGCTAATGCAGCTGCCTGTTCTTGTTGATCTACAGGAATGACAGCGTCTGTTAATGCTTTTTCTAGTTCAGCTGTATATTTCATTTGCTCTTCTTTACTCCAGCCTAGTTTCGCAGCCATGTAGTTGATTACTGCTTCTTTCCACTCGTATACCCAGTGGATGTTGAAGAATACAGCGCCTCTGCGGCGTACGAAGAAGTCGACTGGTTTTGCTGTCATTTCGTAATCCATTGCGTATACAAGTGGGATTAGAACGTCTAGCGGCATGTTGTATTCTTTCGCTTCGTCTTTATGTTTTTTCGCTAAATCAAATAGTACGTCAACGTTAGAGCCGTAGAATTTTGCGAATTCTTCTGCTTGTGCTGTCGTTAAACCATATTTCGTACCTTCGCCTGCTTTTTTCGCGATAAATGCTGGTAATCCTTTAGAACCATCTACATGTCCACCAGAGATTGGCATATGTTTCGTTGTGCTCTTCGGATATGCACTATGACCTTCTTTTTGTAGTAAGTTCGTTACGTAGTCTACTACCATTTCAGCCATTTTGCGGTATCCTGTTAATTTACCACCTGCGATTGTAATTAAACCAGATTCAGAAGTCCAAATTTCATCTTTACGAGAAATTTCAGATGCGTTTTTACCTTCTTCGTAAATTAACGGACGTACACCAGCCCAGCTTGACTCCACATCTTTTTCTGTAATTTTCACACTTGGGAACATGTAGTTAATCGCGTTAATGATGTATGTGCGATCTTCTGTTGTCATGTGTGGTACAGCTGCATCTTTATCATAGAACGTATCTGTTGTACCTACGTATGTTTTTCCTCCGCGAGGAATCGCGAACACCATACGTTTATCTGGTGTATCAAAGTAAATCGCTTGCCCTAATGGGAAACGTTTTTGGTCAATGACTAAGTGAACACCTTTTGATAATTGAAGTACTTTCCCTTTTTTCGAGTTATCTTTTTCACGAAGTGTATCTACCCAAGGACCAGCTGCGTTTACAATTTTCTTACCGTAAACTTCGTACACTTCTCCGTCTAGTAAATCGATTACACGTACACCGCATACTTTCCCATCTTTATATAAGAAACTGTCTACTTTTGCGTAGTTAACAGCTTTCGCACCATGCTCAATTGCTTCTTTCATTACTTCAATTGTAAGACGCGCATCGTCTGTACGATATTCTACGTAGTAACCGCCACCTTTTAATCCTTCTTTTTTCACAAGAGGCTCTTTGTTTAATGTTTCTTCACGGTTAAACATCTTTCTGCGCTCGCTTCGTTTTACACCTGCTAAGAAGTCGTATACACGAAGACCAATTGATGTACTGAATGATCCGAACGTACCGCCTGTATGGAACGGAAGTAACATCCACTCTGGTGTTGTTACATGGGGACCGTTCTCATATACGATCGCACGCTCTTTCCCCACCTCTGCTACCATTTTCACTTCAAGTTGTTTTAAATAACGTAGACCACCGTGTACAAGCTTCGTTGAACGACTTGATGTACCTGCTGCAAAGTCCTGCATTTCAAACACAATTGTTGATAACCCGCGTGTTGCCCCATCTAATGCAATACCAGAACCAGTAATACCTCCACCAATTACGATCACATCTAACTCTTGTTTATTTACTCCGTTTAATACGTCTTTACGTTGTGTACTTGAAAATTTCATGGTAATTCCTCCCTTTGATAACGAAAAAAGAGACCACAAACTCCGCTATAGATTTCGCCTCTATAGCGCGTTGTGGTCTCTCCAAATCTCCTACCGAATTATTAACTTGTCACCATTATAACACTGTTTATGATTATTTGAAAGCTTTTGTTGCTTCAATTGCTTTTTTCCATCCAGCATATAGCTCTTCGCTTGTTTCCGCTTCCATCGTTGGTTCAAAGCGTTTGTCCATATGCCACTGTGATTTAATTTCATCTTGGTTTTTCCAATATCCAACCGCAAGACCAGCTAAGTATGCTGCACCTAAAGCAGTCGTTTCGTTAATCACTGGACGCTCTACAGGAACATCTAAAATATCACTTTGGAACTTCATTAAGAAGTTATTTTTAACAGCTCCGCCATCAACGCGTAATGTTTTCAGTTCAATACCTGAATCTGCTTCCATTGCGCATAATACATCTTTCGTTTGGTACGCTAAAGATTCTAGTGTTGCACGGATGAAATGCTCTTTCGTCGTACCGCGCGTTACACCAAACATAGCACCGCGTACTTCACTATCCCAGTAAGGTGTACCTAAACCTACGAATGCCGGTACAACGTATACACCGTCCGTTGATTCAACGCGAGAAGCATATACTTCACTCTCACTTGCATCTTTAAACATGCGCATTCCGTCACGTAACCACTGAATTGCAGAACCTGCTACGAAAATACTTCCTTCTAATGCGTAGTTTACTTTACCATCTATTCCCCATGCAATTGTTGTTAATAGACCATGCTCAGAAGCTACTGCTTTTTCACCTGTGTTCATTAACATGAAGCAACCAGTTCCGTAAGTATTCTTCGCCATACCTTCAACGAAACAAGCTTGTCCAAATAATGCCGCTTGTTGGTCACCAGCTACACCTGCGATCGGTACATTTTGACCGAAGAAGTGATAGTCAATTGTTTCAGCATAAATTTCAGATGATGGACGTACTTCTGGAAGCATGCTCTTTGGTACTGTTAACATGTCTAGAAGCTCATCATCCCACTGTAAGTCATGAATGTTAAACATTAATGTACGTGATGCATTTGAGTAGTCAGTTACGTGCGCTTTACCACCAGATAGTTTCCATACAAGCCACGTATCAATTGTTCCGAATAATAGATCGCCGTTTTCTGCTTTTTCTCTTGCACCTTCAACGTTATCTAAAATCCATTTTACTTTCGTACCAGAGAAGTATGCGTCAATTAAAAGACCTGTTTTTTCGCGAACCATTTCGCTATAACCTTTTTCTTTTAACTCATCACAAATTTCAGCTGTTTGGCGAGATTGCCATACAATTGCGTTGTAAATTGGTTTTCCAGTCGTTTTATCCCACACAACCGCTGTTTCACGTTGGTTCGTAATACCGATACCAGCGATTTGTTCTGGTTTTACATCTGCTTCACTTAAGCAAGTTGCGATAACTGCTAAAATAGATCCCCAAATTTCTTGTGCGTTATGCTCTACCCAACCTGGCTTCGGAAAATGTTGTGTAAACTCTTTTTGAGCTGAATGAACAATTTCACCTTTTTTATTGAAAAGAATTGCGCGTGAGCTAGTTGTTCCTTGGTCTAATGAAAGAATATATTTTTTCATAATGGTTTCCCCCTATGCTACTTTTCTACTATTTGTGTTACTTTCACTTTTTTTACTTGTCATATAAGAGATTGCTAGTACAATCACAGTTGCGATAATCACATAAATAAGTGCTGAGTTTTGTTTTCCTTCAAATACAACTTGATGGAATAAACCTGCAAGTGATCCACCTAAAATTGGACCAACTACTGGAATCCATGCATACTTCCAATTTGAACCGCCTTTTCCTGCAATCGGAAGGAAGAAGTGTGCAATACGCGGACCTAAATCACGAGCCGGGTTAATCGCGTATCCTGTTGTTCCACCTAATGATAAACCAATACTTACAATTAAGAAACCTACGATGAATGGATTTAAACCATCTGCAAATTTATTTGCTCCAATTGCTAATATACCAAATACTAAAACGAATGTTCCAATCATTTCACTTAAAAGGTTTGTAAATGTGTTCGGAATTGCTGGACCTGTTGCAAATACACCTAATTTTGTTCCTGGATCTTCTGTTTCTTTCCAGTGTGGTAAGTAATGTAAATATACAAGAACTGCCCCGATAATTGCCCCAATCATTTGTGCTGCGATATAACCTGGTACGTCACTCCATGGGAACGCTCCCTTAAATGCTAATCCTATCGTTAAAGCCGGATTCAAATGTGCCCCACTAATTGATCCTACTGCATACGCTGCAACTGCTACCGCTAAGCCCCAGCCCATTGTAATAACAATCCAACCAGAATCTTTCGCAAACGACTTCTTTAAACTTACACCAGCGCAAACGCCGCCACCAAGTAAGATTAACAACGCAGTCCCTACTAACTCTCCTAAAAATGCTGACATAGTATCCCTCCACAATCAATTTAAACGCTTCCAAATGTGATAGAGGTAAAATGAATGGCCATTCGTTTTTGTCAAAAGAAAAAGACCCACAGCTTTGCACGCTTCTATATAAGTTTATATAGAAACAATGAAATGTGGATCTCTACTTTTCTCCGTCACGTTTATTAACTTGTCTATAATGTTAACCTCTCATGAAAGCGGTGTCAACAGAATTTTTTCACATTTTCGTCACTTTTTTTGGTAATGTTTCCATAGTTCGCGTTTTGATGTCGTAATTGCTGTCGCACCAGCATTTAACGCTTTCTCCACATCATCAACTGTACGAATGAAACCACCTGCTAAAATTGGTAAACCAGTGCGCTCCTTCACTTCAGTAATAACATCCGTTAACGCTCCTGGAAGCACCTCTATATAATCTGGCTTCGTCTTTTCTAAAAGATTACAACTCTTCTCCATTGCACTAGAATCAATTAAAAAAATACGCTGAATTGCGACAACACCCTTTTGCTTCGCCTTCATAATTACGCTCGCCTTTGTCGAAAGTAACCCGTACGGTCTAAACTCTTGGCATAAATATTCCGTCGCATGCCCATCACTCTGCAAACCATGAATTAAATCCACATGTAAAAACACCTTTTTACAATATTGCTTCGCAAGTGATATAACACTCTTCAATTGACCGACATGAATATCTAAAATAACGATATATTCATACGAACTATGTAATAGCTTTTCCAAATCTTTAATTTGCCTCACTGCCGGCAAAATCTTCTGTTCATGAAATTCCATTCTAAATGTCCCCTTCTTTATGTCATCCTATCCTTTATAGTACACAATTTAAGTGAAAAGAACAGCTAGTGTAGGGGATTTCTTTCCTCTATCTATATATTTTCTTCAACTTATCAGAAGCCGTGCCACCTATGATCATTAATATAAGAGGTAGAAAGTTCATTACATACGGTGCGTCCGCTATAATGGTAATGCTCGCTCCGGCAAATTTATTTAACATCCATACAACGATTTTTGTAAGAAACAGAAATACTCCCAGCATGAATAGACTATCGAAAAACACCTTCCATTTTGGATATGCTAATTGCTTACTATCTTCAATTACTTTCTGCGTCAACTCTTCATCACTCCTTAGCATCTCATCAATCGTAATACCGAACAGATCGCTTAAATGAATAATAATTTCGATGCTCGGATAGTTCTTTCCCGTCTCCCATTTCGAAACAGATTGCCTACTTACATGAATTTTTTCAGCCAAATCATTTTGCGACCAATTTCGTTTCTCTCGTTCTTGTTTTAAGCGTTCACTAAAAATCATACTGTGTTTATCACCTCTCTACGTCTAGTATGGACAAATAACTGATGAAGAGTAAAGCTAGTTGTCGTTGCGTAGCCTGTGCAACTTGTGCGTTACAGCTTGTAATGGCGCTATTTCATATGCTATACGATGTAGGTTTCATATATTTTTCTTCTATAATAATTTCCCGAACAATAATACAAAGAATTAATACTAATAAAGACTAAATGAGGCATAAAAAATACGCTATCCTTTCTTATCATTCTCCAGAAAGAATAACGTAAAGTTCCATTTTCAAACCTTTTCTTCAAAAAAAAGAAGCTAACAATAAATTGTTAACTTCTCAACTGAAAGTAAAATAGTATCTTTCCTTATCTTCTAATATCTAGGTTGTGATTGAATATTTGTAAGATGAACATCAAACATATCAATGATTTCAAGAAATCTATCAGCTTCACGGAAAACATGATCTGCCAATAATGGGTGAATGATGCTCTTTATTTTGCATTGCTCAATTAAATCACGTGCTGTTTTCTTAAAATCCCGAAGAGATGCAACCGACACACGATTTTGATCTAAAAATTGATCTAAAAGAGGGACTGTTTGGGATTGTGGTTTCATTGATTCTAAGTCAATTGCTTGATACATTAATGCATCAAAATCATTGCTAAAATTCCGAGCTGTATCTACAAGCTTTCTTTCCGATGGATCAAGAAGATGACCAATAAATTTAGCATGGTCTGCCATAATCCTTAGAAAGAAAACATTTTCTTTAATAATAGCATCAGGAAGAGCATCTAATTTCCCTTCATTTAATTCCATTAAACGTTTTCTAAAATAATCTGCTTCCCTACTTGTATGATCAACTAACAGCGGAAAGTTATTTTGTCCTGGCAATTTACATGTGAGAATCAACCCTAAAATTTTTCGTTTAAATCCCCAAATATTAGTTGCGGCTTGTTGTACTTCTGCATTAAATCTTTTTATTTGCTCAGGATCTGTTTCATTTGTATAGGAATGCGCTATTTGTTCAATATGTTCAAACAATCGATAAAATTGATTCGCCTCTTCAATTAGTTGCGTATCCTCGCATCTAAATCCAAGGCGAAGAAAAAAAGAATGCTCTTTCATAATCCTAGACCAAAAACGAATTTCATTTAATGAACGCTCAACAAACATTACAGATGTAACACCTGTATCAGGATGTAATGATGTTTCATCCCTATGCATTGTTAATCCCCCCCAGTAAATAACACGCTAGTTCCATTCTTATGAGTAGAAATATATATAAATACCATCAATAAAAGTTCATGATGAATTTCGTATACATGCTTTCCAAAAAGAAAAAGGCTACCACCTAGATGTAAAGTTCTACTAGATGGTAGCCTTTCAAAATTTCTATTAAAGCAATACCGAATCCTTATCACTACTCTGATTACGTTTCTCACGCTCTTCTTCTAAGCGCTTCATATACACTTCGCCTTCTTTTTCGATAAACTCATTATCCATCTCTTGCTCTTTTTTTGAAGTATATAAAACCATGTAGCCACTTAGTACAATCCCAACAATTACAAGATACACCCACCATGGTAAAGTTTCCACTCCACTTCATTCCTTTCCTTAGACAAGCCTTATTAGTTTCACTGTATGAGGAAAGAAGTGGATTTATGCTTAAAATTTTATCGTTGTGGATTCTTCGCGAAGAACGCTTGTACATATTCCATAAACTCTATTGGTTCCTGGCGAAACGGCGCATGGTATCCTTTTTCAATAATATGGAACGTACTATTTGCAAATAGCTGATGATACAGCTCACCATTTTTCCAAGAAACGCTCTTATCGTGTCGTCCCCATATAATTAAAGTAGGCACCTTAATTTTATCAGCTTCCATCGCAATGCGGCGCTCTCTCATTTTCGTCAGCTGATCATAATGCTCTTTATCGTCGCGACTATTTTTTACTTCATCTTTATTATAATTCGTAATCTCTGTTACCGTTTGAAGATCAGTTGATAACGGCGGCACTTCATAACTTTCTTTTTGCTGGAAAGACTCTATTCCTGTAGAATCTGCCAAAATGAGATGCGTCACTGCATCCGGATATAAATACGCTAAATTGAGAGACATCTCTCCGCCCATTGAATGACCGAGCACCGCAAACTGATCGTATCCAAGCTTCTTCATTAACTTATAATATAAATTCACTTGCGCAGGAAACGAATACTGAAAATCAACTGGCTTAGAAGAACGCCCAAATCCTAAAATATCAACTGCGATAATTGTGTGATCTCGCGCAAGTTCCGGATAAATATCACTAAATCCATCAGAAGAACCACCAAACCCGTGCAGCATAAGTAAAGGTGGCTTTCCCTCACCAATTTGCTTAAAATAAATCGTCTGCCCATCAATCTGTGCCATACTCTCTTTCGTATTTATCTTCATCATAACAGTATCTTTCACTTCTCCAACCTTCGCAATCGGCTTATCAACGAAGTTACAAACGATTAACAAAACGAGCACAATACCGCTAATCATATAAAACTTAAACCGTTTCAACATTCCCGTCTCCTTTCTCTTGTTGCTATTCAAAGTTTTTACATTATTTGGTTTTTTTATGATTAATTTTAATTGTAACTATAACAGTTACAATTATACTAAAAAAATATTACTCACTGCCATTGTTAAAGATTACTTTGTAACTATTATAGTTACATATAAAAAGTAAGTCAATTATTTTATTCAATATACTTATAAAGCGAAAATAAAAAAAACAAGTATTTTTAGCTATCAGCCAAAAATACTTGCTCTCCTACTTATTACCTCTACTTTTACTCTTTAATAAATTCCTTCGTGCTTCTCACTGTATCAATTGGACGAACTAATTTTTCGATTTCTTCACGTTTTGGCTCTAGGAACGGAGGTAAAGATAATTTTTCGCCCAGTGTTTCGTATGGCTCATCTCCCATAAATCCTGGGCCGTCTGTTGCAAATTCAAATAAGATTTGTGGTGCAACTCTTGCGTATAATGACTCGAAGAAGTGACGATCTACATAGCCAGATGAAGGAAGTCCAACGCTACTTATTCTCTCAATCCATTCTTCTAATACAGCGCGATCTTCTACGCGGAATGCAGCATGGTGCACTGTACCAAAACCTTGTCTTGCTTCTGGAAGAACTGTATTATGTTCTACAATGACAGAAGCACCATTTCCACCTTCGTTTACTTCAAATAAATAGAATTCTCCTTCTTGCGCAACCTCTTTAAATAATAGAACTTTTTCTAACACTTCTTTAAAGAAACTAAAGTTCGCGATTCGAATAAATACAGGTCCTAAACCAGTAATTGCATATTCTAATGGAACTGGCCCGTTTTGCCACGGTGTACCTGATTCGATCCCTTTATCTAATTCATCAGATATTAATTGATGGTGTTGATCATCGAAATCAACGAAAGAAAGAGTTTTCTTACCAAATTGCTCTTTAATGCCTGTATGCTCCACTTCAAGACGGTCAAAGCGTTTTACCCAATACTCTAATGCTGCATCAGTTGGAACACGGAATGAAGTTTTTGAAATTTCATTTGTACCGTGTACTCCTTTTGGAATACCTGGGAAGTCAAAGAATGTCATATCTGTTCCTGCACTACCTTTATCATCTGCAAAGAATAAATGATACGTTTGAATATCATCTTGGTTTACTGTTTTTTTAACTAAACGCATTCCTAAAACGTGAGTGAAAAACTCATAGTTTTTTTCTGCACTACTTGTAATCGCTGTAACGTGGTGAATTCCTTTTAATTGGTTCATTTTATATTCCTCCAATGGTTTTCATTTATATATTAAAGTGGTATTTTTTCTTTTATTACTTCTCTTCAATAGGTGCTAAATTCGCTTCAATCTCTGCTCGCTGATTTTCTAGGAACGGCGGTAAATCCAGTTTTTCTCCTAAATGTTCTACATCTCCATCAACTGTAAATCCTGGTCCATCTGTCGCAATTTCAAATAAGATTCCGTTTGATTCACGGAAATATAAGCTTTTAAAATAGAAACGGTCGATGATTCCTGAAGATTGGAAACCTCTTTGTATCACCTGTTCTTCCCAATAAGCAAGCTCTGCATCATTTTTCACACGAATTGCTAGGTGGTGAATGCTACCGCGGCCCGGCTTTTCAGTAGGACCATCTAAATATTTCACAACGATTTCTCCAAAAGCTTCTCCTTTAATGGACTGAAAAATCGCTTCTTCGTCATTTCGGCTAAACTCTGTATAACCAAACATCTCTGTAAGTGTACTCGCCATTTTATCAAGTCTACGAACTGTCATTTCCACAGAACCCATTCCTTGGATTTGATGCTTTGCAGGAACTTCTGATTTCTCCCAAGTTTCCCAGTGCTCTACTTTTTCTCCGTTTGAAACGAGTAGTACGAGGCGAAGACCTTCAGCATCCTCAAATTGCAAAGCAGGACGATTTGCATATGTTGTCATTTCACTATGTTTCACATCAAATTCCTCAAATCGTGCTTTCCAGTAATGCAAGCTATCCTCTGAAGGAACAAGTAACCCAATTCGAGTAATCGCATTCGTACCACGGTATGTTTTTCCTACTAAAGGAATTTCGAAAAACGATAGCTCCGTACCTGGACTTCCGGTTTTATCTCCGTAAAATAAGTGATACATTGACGGATCATCTTGGTTTACTGTCATTTTCACACGACGTAAACCAAGTACATTTTTATAAAAGTGATTATTTTCATTTGCATTTTTCGTGACCATTGAAATGTGATGATGCCCTTTAATTTCATACATTGATAATTCCTCCGCTTCATTTTACTAGTCAAGTGATAATTAAAAAATAATATGCTTCTTAGCTTTTCAATTTATTCTCATTATATTTTTGTAAATTCATCTTAGTTTTTACTGAATAAGTTACTTCGTTTTTTAATCGAAAGCAAGTGAGTGTATGTTTTTCATATGACTCAATCGCTTTCGTTACTATCACTTTACATCTCAAGTGATAAAAAAGCAAGTAATTTATCTCAAATTCGAGATATTTTTTTGTTAAATAACATTTAGGGTGTAAAATCATTAATTTCTGGATAGCGTCACTATCAAACTAAAGACTTATAGCTCCCCATGCCCATCAAGCTAACAAGAATACACTACCCCAAAACGATAAAAATGAACTTCGTTGCTATAAAAGATAATTTTTTGTTCCGAGGGAATTATAGAATTTTATATCTTTACAATTATTTATGGGGAGTTAATTCATTTTTTCAAGAATAAGTAATTTCTTAAATAAAAGGTCACTTACCTCTTCCTTATGATAATTAATTTTTGGTGATTGATAAGAAATTTAATGAATGATTATTCGAATATGCTTTCGTAAATCTTAAATGTAGTTTTTGGATAATGTTTGGTCAAGTTGATACTAATACCCTCGATAAACGAAAGAAAATTAAGAGTATTCCGAGAAAAATCAATTAAAAAACGCTCTTAATTTATTTAATTTATTTAATTTATTTAATTTATTTAATTGAGTTATCCTTTCATACAAAAATCTGATTATTCATGTAATTAGCATTCCATTAAAACGCTCATTTACAGAAGAACATTATTCAAGTGAAGCCCTCTATAATTCAATTACAACACCTTGAAAGTTTATGATACTATCCTGATCACACTTTTTATATTTAATGTTTTAAGGAAAAAAGCTATACTATAAGCGAAACTAAAAATCAGAAAGGAAATACCAGAACATGGAAAATTACTTGCTATTTATCCTTACAGCACTCCTTATTATAATGATGCCTGGTCCCGGTTTTGCTTTAGTTACAAAAAACACTATCTCTCATGGTAGAAATGGTGGGATAAAGACCGTCTTAGGAACGGTATCTGGAATGATGATTCATACAATAATGGCTACACTAGGACTCTCTGCTATCTTAATGAAATTTGCTATGCTATTTACATTAATAAAATATGCTGGGGCATTTTATTTAATTTATTTAGCTGTAAAGTCAATTAAAAGTGCCTTTTCTAAAAAAGAAGATATGTCAGGTTCAGTGGAAATAAACTCTAAGGATATTGGAACGGTTAAAAGTTTTAGACAAGGATTTACCACGGCAATCTTAAACCCAAAAACGGCTGTATTTTTCCTTAGTTTTCTACCCCAATTTATTGTGAGTAATCAAAGTCATTTCTTCCAATTTCTTTTGTTGGGATTCACATTTACGACTTTGACAGCAATATGGTATTTACTTTATATCTCTCTAATACGTCAATTAAGAACTTTTTTAAGAAAAGAAAAGGTGAACCGTACAATAGAGGGTATTACTGGCACAGTATTATTAGTATTTGGAGTTAGGCTATTTTTCCAAAAATAAATATGTAATAGAGAGATTTTAAAGCTTTCGGTTTTTCCAATAAATGAAGCAATATAAAAAGTATGGCTTTCAAACGGTAAAAAAGTTAACAAACGGGTGCGTTTGTGGAGTAAGCTTCAATAAAATAACCAAACTTTTTATAAAAAAGTGAATCGATTATATTAAATAAGAACATGTTTTGATTAACATGTTCTTTATATTTGCCTCTATATCATGATGGTTGTTTTTTGGCCGCGATGGTATTATTACGGAAAACGATCCAATCGAACAAGAAAAACGTATTAAATACAATGATTTAATCACCAATTCTGTAATTTTTCAAAATGTAGTAGATATCACTATAATTTTATGGCAACTAAAAAAGAAGGTTATCGCTTTTCACGCCAAGATTTAGAAAGGCTAAGTCCTTATATGACTATGCATATAAAACGCTTTGGGGATTATGTAATTGATTTACAGAAAATCCCCCAACCAATAGAAGAAGCAATCCCTTTATAAACTCAATAGGTCAAAGTTGGAAAAAAGGAAGTCTATGACCTATTTTTACACGTATCTCGGCTGTACTCCATATTGATATAAAGGCGTTATCCTTTACTATGATTTCTCAGAAAGAATAACGCCTTTTTCTTTTTAGGGGGTATTTTGTCTAGTTAGCTTAATAGCGATGTGGTTCTACCCCTTATAAATGTTACAAAAATCTTTCAAATAGCTCTAACTTGCACAATGCTTCCCGTTAATATAATACGCTGATTCTGTGAAAACCGTAAATACAACCTCTACTTCTGGAAGTCCAAAATCCATTATATATGTAGTAATGGCCTTGGCAAATCGATCACGAATTTCCTGTCCACGCTCGAACCATTTCACTTCAATAAGAGGAAACGCTTCTATTTCTTCTCCATTGAATACAAACGTAGAACTTGGTAGTTCCAACGTAAAATTATCCATACCACACTCACAAATCTCTGCGAGCTCTTCTACTAATGGCTTGCTTATGTGTTTTAATTGTTCAGTAGTAATTCCACGAAACACAACATGCGGCATGTGAATCCCTCCGTTAGCTAGTTTTATATTTGCTCACATCATAGCACAATTTATTTTGCTACACTAGAATCTATTGATACATTTCAATGACATTCTTAAGAATGATCCTATGTTATTGAAGCAATACAAGTATTGTAACTATTTAAAACATGTGAGAGCTCGGTAATTGGGTAAATAAAAAATGCCTTATCATTCTCCCTGTAAGGAGGCATGAGAGGATCTCTATTAGGAAAAGGATGGTGCGCTTATATATTAAAAAAGAAAGGACACCCTAAAGTGCCTTCCTCCGACTTGATAACCACTTTAATTTTAATAACATTGGATATTATTTTACCACGTTAAGTAATATTGGTCATTGAGAAAGTCAAATACGTAGTGTTCATATATAGTGACCCCTAGGATCAAACAAGATTTAATACAGTTTTTTGGTTGATCCAAAAACAAACGAGAAATCTAAAACCGCGCCAGAATAGGAATGTATGAAAAAATGCATAGGTCCATAGAACGAAAAAAGGAGGTTCCTCCTTTTCCTTGCTGCTGATAATGAGACGTTATGTAAACATGAAATGAATACTTTATGCAATCAAAATACCTTTCATTATCTATATTCTTGATGTGGTACAATCTGGATAAAAGGTAGAAGGAGAAAGACAATGAAAGAAATTATTAAAGAGATTGTTTCCAAAAACAAAAGATACAAGGTTCAAGTGATCAAACGAAATAATGGTTTTTTCACTACAGAAGTTTTTGCTTGGTTTTTGGATTATGAATATGAGTATTGGGCTCCTATTAAACAAGGAATATCGTTAATTGATACAAAAAAACACGCTATAGCCATAGCAATGGAAGATTTAAAGGTATATTCAGGTGAGAATGATTAGTGAGTGTAGATTACTATGAAAGTCATTGTTTCTTTAAAAAACACATTAAGAATCTCGTTATTAATCAAAATTATGCAAAACAATAAGTTGTTACGTTTTCGTTTCATGATAATATAGAGATATACAGATTTCAGAAAATATCATCAATATTTTATTTTTATATAAGGAGAGACTTAATATGTTAAAACAAATTTTATTAGAAGAGAATGAAAAAGTGAAAAATCAAATTAAAGCTTATTATAAATATAGCAATTTGACTTCTCTTTCAATGTTAAGCGGTATAATTTCTAATTCTCCTGATGTATTTGGATTATTGTTATCAACAAATAAGAGAATAATTTTTTATACAGAAACAATGAAAATGAATAAAATTCTTTTTGAAATTAAACATGAAGAAATCATAGAATTTAAAGAACAGAAGCAAACTGTTGGTTTATTTAAGAAGATCCCTTCAATTGTTATTTGTCATGAAAAAGGGGAAGAAGTTTTTTCAACAATGGGAGATTTAGAAAAGTTTTCTGAATTAAAATGTTTTTTTGATGAAATTACTACGAATCACGGATAAAGCAAATATATTTACTTCCGAGAACGATAATTATGTAAATAAGCTGTCCATATGGACAGCTTATTGTATTTTTTGCTTAGCATATTTTTTCTGAAATGCTGGCGGTACTCCGATCTAGTCGAGGGAAGGCACCTTAGGGTGTCTTTTTTATATAAGGATCCCTCTCACCTTTTAACAAAAATAGATGCTAAACAAGTTTCAACTCTTATTTTTAGGCCTGTTATACAGGCTGAAGCAATTCTAAGTATCTGCCATATTAAAGTTGATATGCTCCCATTCTAGTGGTGAGATATGTTTTAATCGTTCTTCGTTAACCCCATGCGTACTTCTTAACCATTTCATTTAATTTTTAATAAAAAAACAGCCTCACTAAGCGTATTAACACTTAATGAGGCCATTCGATTCACACTATTAATTATGGAACGTCGGCTTATAGAACGAACGATTATCAAGAGCAAAGACACGTTCTGTGTATTCGCCTGGTTTTGTGCGTCCTAATGCGCGGTCCATCATGTTCATTTTTGCATCTAAGTTATCGATGTAATGCAGAATTTCTGCCTCTTTTACTAATGGTGGTTTTGGGCTACCCCATTCTGCTTTTCCGTGGTGAGAAAGGACGATGTGTTGAAGAATTAATACTTCTTCTGCATCGATTTGCAATTCGTCTGCAGCTTTCCCAATTTCGTTCACCATAATAGAAATGTGGCCTAGTAAATTTCCTTCTAACGTGTATGTTGTGGAAATTGGACCAGATAATTCGATTACTTTACCAAGGTCATGTAAAATAACGCCTGCATATAGTAAGTCTTTATCTAATGATGGGTATAGAGCTGAAATAGCTTTCGCTAAATCAAGCATCGATACGACGTGATAAGCTAGTCCAGATACGAACTCGTGATGATTTTTCGTCGCTGCTGGATATTCTAAAAATTCATTTTGATGCTTATTTAATAAATGTCTTGTTAGACGTTGAATGTTCGGGTTTCTCATTTCAAATATGTATTGCGTAATTTTCTCGACCATATCTTCTTTTTTCACTGGTGCTTTTTCTACGAAGTCTGAGATGTCCGTTACTTCATTTTCATTCGCAACTCGGATTTGTTT
The DNA here is from genome assembly GCF_040459695.1 of Bacillus cereus group sp. RP37. NCBI lineage: Bacteria > Bacillati > Bacillota > Bacilli > Caryophanales > Bacillaceae > Bacillus > Bacillus cereus group sp. RP37. The sequence goes on from NZ_JARVHP010000001.1 coordinate 4,349,826, forward strand.
CACACGTAATTGAATACGTCCTTTGTAGTTTAGAATGTCACCAGCTACTTTAACGATTGTTTCCGCTACATATTGTTTCTCAACTTCTGGTGATACGTCCCATAGCTTCGCTTCAATATCTCCACTTGGATCTTGTAAGATTACTGTTAAAAACGGCTTTCCATTGCTTGCTAGACCTTTTGTCGCTGTTTTAATTAACAAGAAAACATCGACTTGTTCACCAACTTCATATTCTGCAATTTTCTTTTTCATTCGAATTCCTCCACCATATCAGTTACTTTTAGTATAGCACACTACAACTCATTTTCTTTACGCTTATGCGTTAATTTTATAATCTGTTTTTCTGTAAAATATGTTAGCAAATGTGCATGACATGTAAAGAAGATGACTTGTCTATCTTGCGCAATTTCCTTTATTAGTTCAATCGTACGATTCGTCCTTACCGCATCAAAATGCACGAAACTATCATCAATAATAAACGGATAATCATGCTCAAATGTTTTCGCTAATGCAAATCGTAACGATAAATATAACTGCTCTGCTGTCGCTTGGCTTAGTTCATGACTGTAAAAACGCATACCATCGTTACGTTCCACAATAAAAGGTTCCGCCTCTGACGGTGAAAAGATTTTACTATATCGCCCGCCTGTTAAATAGACGAAATACTCTTCTGATTTTTGTAAAATACGAGGAAGGTGTACCTCATGATAATATTGCTTCGTTTTCGTTAACACTGTCTTTGCGGCCGCATAAGCAGCCCATTTCTTCACCTGTTCACGCACTTGCGCTTTTTTCATTTCCCATTCGTGCATTAAATCGCCGTACGTACTGCCTTCTTCTAAATTCGCAATTTCCATACGATGTTTCGCAATACGCTCTGTCAGTTCTTTTTCTTTTTCCAGACAGTTTTGCGCGGCTGTCATCTCTTGCTTTAATTTTTCATCATAACCGTCAGCTTCATAATGTTCAGCTAATGATAAACTCGTTAAACGTTGTTCTAAAAGATCAATTTGCGGTAATAAACGACCCACTTGTTTCTCAGCATCTTCACGTTTTTCCGCCAGTTTACCTGCCTCTAAAAACATCTCTTCATCTGTAGAATGTGCGATATGCCATAATCCATCTCTTTCTACTAATAGTTGTTTCAATTGCTCTTGCGTGAACTCGTATTCTTCTTGCCATTCCGCTAATTTCTCTTTTAGCTGCTTACAAGTTTGGCGCTTCTCTTTCTCATTTTGCATACGACTTTGTGCCTCGTGCAGCTTACTATATTCTGCGCTACCGATAACAGTTTCTAGTTTATGTTCAAATTGCGAAATCATTTCATATAATGAAGATTTTCGCGCGCCTTGCTTCTCTAATTCACGATATAATTGCTGCATTTTTTCCATACGCTCAAACGCCGGCAATATGTGTGCATACGTATAAAATTCAGGGAACATATAACGTGTTTTATATGCATGTACTTGTTCACTAATGCGGAACGTTTCTCTCTCCCATTCCTCATAGGATGAAACGACTTTATCATACGCTCGTTCCATTTGCTGCAACTTATACGACTCGCGCTCAAATAACTTCCGAATCTCTTCATCTTTTTCTAACTCATAGCGCACAGACATCGCTTCTTCACTTTGTCTCCCGCCAGCACTTTGCTGAAGGGTAAGGAGTTCTTCTTGTAATCCATTTGACGGATCCTTATATAAAACAAGAGCAAGAACAATTCCTACAAAAACAATAACACTAATAAATAAAAGCGGGCGGTAATCTATAAATAGACTCGTGAATAAAACAACTGTGTTAATAAGCAGTAACAGAAGACAAACTCTTTGCCACTGCTTTTTCTTTTGCACAGCTGCTCCTGCCTTCTCTTCATACTTACGCTTCATTCGCTCAGCGCCCATACCGATAAATGCCGCGTCTTGGAACGACTTCTCTTTCTCACTTAACGCATTTCGCTCTTCATCCGCTAACATTTGTTTCTGAATCTGTCTTGTGTTTTCTTCTTGTTCTTCTAGTTGCTCCTGCGCTACTTTAAAACGATCATCCAGCTGTACTTTTTGTGTTTCTAACTCGCGCGCCTTTTGCACTGTTTGCGTAATCAGCTCTTTCGTTGCCAAACTCATATCAAACGAAAGGACTGTTTCTTTTTCAAAAGTAGCACCAATTTGCTGCTCTAGTTCTGCCAGTTCTTCTTTTATATTCGTAATCGTTCCTGTCAAATCACGCATTTCTTGACGTGCATTTTCATAAGACATATGCTGCATACGAAGTTCTTCTACATAACTTTCTTTTTGTAAAAACGCTTCATCTATTTGAATCGATTCCATTTCCGATTGCACATTCTCTATTTTTTTATGGAGCGAATCAACTTGTAATTGGAGCGGCTCCATCTTCGCCTTAATCGCTTCATAACGCGCCATCCCGTTTACAGGAAACTGCCCATTCTCGTTTTCTAACACTTTCTCATGCGCACGCTTTTCAATAACGAGAGGCTCTAGCGCTGCTAATATTTCATAATCTTGCTTTCGCTTTTCTGCACTCTCTTTTTCCGCACGAACAGAAGCAAGTTTCTCTTCACTTTCTTTTAACTGCTCCACTTGCTTTTCATACGTGCCAATTTTCCCTTGCCACTCTTTCATCTTCTCTTCAAGCTTCTTCATCTCTTGCAGTGACACGTTAATTTCTGGTTTTCGCCCACTCGGCTTAAAACGCTGATCCATTTCTTTTTCTAACTTTTTATCGAGCTGCAATAATGCATCACTTCCGACTGCACTTGCGGAAAATAAATAATTGCCGATATCCGCTTCGCCAAGCTGATGAATGTTTTGAAGACCGTGCATATCAAAAGAAAAGACCGATTCGAATAAACTTTCATTCATTCCGCTTAATATATCGTGTAAAATCTCCTCGCCGCCCGTTTTCCCGTCTTCAAAATAAACGGTTACCTCACCAGCTGCCGTCTTTGGCAATCGTTCAAATTTCAAACGACCGTACTTCTCTGTTTGCACAGTCATCGCACCGCCATACTTGCCGCCTTCTTTCGGCTCATAACGGCGCTGTCCTCTCGTCGGAAAACCGAATAAAATACTTTTCATAAACGAGCGAATAGTCGATTTGCCCGCTTCATTTTCACCGTATAAAACAGTCAGCGACGAAAGATCCATTTCCACATTTTCTAATTTTCCGTATCCATAAATATGGAGTTTTTCAATTCTCATTTCTTATCCCTCTCTTGCTGGAATAATTGCTCTAAAATAATATTTTCTGCTTCTTTTTGAATCTCTTTCTTCTCTTCTTCTGTAAAAGATTCAATACTATTACGCGCTACAGGAGATGTCCAAATCGTGCGTAATACTCCGTCCATATTTGTGAAAGCTTCTAACTCTTTTAGCACACTACCGACGAAATGATTTTCTTCTTTCAAACGTTCGATTTCCGCAAAAGAAACCGTCTCATTTTTCCACTTCATCGCATATACGAAATCTTTTCGCTCTTCGCTAGACGCTAAAATATGAAAAATTTCTTCGACACGCTTGTCTTCACGTAAATATGGAGAAAGTGGGCCCTGCCCTGTAAATACGACAGTTAAAAGCGTCCCTTCTTCTTCTCTTCGGCAATCATTCATCGTACTTGATATAACAGTCATAAGTTCATCAACAGTTTCAAGTCCATCAATATTCACTTCAATTTCATCCCACATAACATCTGCCGTATGGAAAAATGAACATTGCGACCCTTGTTTCGTAAGTTCAATAAGGTACGCACCCTTTTCCCCTGTCTCCTTACGATGACGTCCTTGTATATTCCCTGGATAAATCATGTACGGCTCTTCTGATAAAATCTCACGTTTATGTATATGGCCAAGAGCCCAATAATCAAACTGCTTTTCTTTCAGCTCACGAATTTGAAACGGTGCATAACGATTATGCTCTGCATCCCCTTCAACACTTCCGTGAAGCATGCCAATATGAAAAGGCGCATCACTCATTTTCGTATACTGCGCTGTCATATTATCCGTTACCGCTTGCTGCAAATAACTAAACCCGTAAATCGAAGCTAATCGCTCACCATTTTTATAAAATGATTTCTCTTCTACATAAGGTTCTGTAAACACATGAACATTTTCTGGAAACTCAATTGCTGCCCAGCTTCCGCCTAAATGATCGTGGTTACCGTGAATAATAAAAACGGGAATATCGTACTGCGAAAGTCTCTTCATTTGCTCGCGCACAAACACTTGCGCTCTCAAACTTCTCGTCTCCGCATCATACAAATCCCCGGCTAGTAATACGAAATCAACGCGCTCTTGAATCGCTTTATCAACAATACGCTCGAACGATTCAAACGTACTTTGTTTCATTCTCTCCCAAACAGACTGTGGTACATTCATCTCCATCCCTTTAAACGGACTATCCAAATGCAAATCAGCCGCATGTATAAACTTCACTTGTTTCACAAATAACGATCCTTTCCTTTTCCGTACTTTACTACGAATAGTAAATCTAGTGTCCATAAAACTTCCCCTCTATTTTAACACGCAATGTCATATATTTCTTTGCATATTCTAGTGATTTATGCCAAAATAGTTATAAGATTCTGATTTTTATTATTGGAGGGAATTTTCATGGGAGTATACGTTCTAACAGTCTTTGAAAAAGATGGTTCGAAAGCATTAGACGAATCATTCGAGGCGGCAACTGAAAAAGAAGCGAAAGCAAAAGGTGAATCTATTTTACAAGAAAAAGGATTGTATGAAAAAACACATCGCTGCACATCTTCTGCAGGTAAGCTCGTTTTATTCCAGCGCTAAAAAAAGAAGCGTCATCCGCTTCTTTTTCACTCTACTATATCTTCGTCACACCACGTAAACACCACATCTAGAATGCGATTACCGATACGTACGCGTTTATTCCATTTTCCTGTTTGGATCTGATGTTGCAATTCTGCTTTCATCTTTTCCGTCCAGTCGTGAATCGTTTCACTACCGTTGTACGGATATACGCTTGGAAACTCTTCCTGCAGTAGATGCAAGCTCTCTGCATCAAAATGAAAATGGAAGAAGTAGTTTGCTGTAAGCGATGGTTCTTGCAATCGTAAAAAATGATCATCAACTTGCTTTCTATTTCGATAGAAAGTAAAGATATTCACTTTACCGCTCGTAATTTGGTCAATTTGAATTTCGTGCTTCTCTATAATCACGTCTTGTCCACCTCGTTGTATACTATCTTTAGTATATATGTCTTTTGCAACAAAGTTAACCATTTTCGCGCGAAATTCATTTCCTTCATTATATTACCTGTACCTCCAAGTACAATCAGGACAAATAAAAACAAAGTTGAAGGGGAGCGATTATATGTATTTCGGAAGCAAAGGTTGGTATGTAAAAGAACTTAAAAAATTAGGTATTCGTACTTATGAAGGTAAAAAACTAGAATCGTATCGTACGCATGTGTTATCTAGTTTACTTGAGAGAATGAAGAAGGCTTCGGCTTAATAGATGTAGGAAGCGACTACGGTTGCTTCCTTTTTATTTAGTAAATAAAAAGAAAATCATCATACATTAACTTTTTAACTTTACCGTTATACTTCCTTGATAGAAACCGCCCGTTATCAACTGAATCTCTAGTACCAAATACTCTTCCAGATAATCATTTGTATATATTTTAAATTCTCCATACTTATTAACTCTTCCGCTTCCAACATACATATCACTACTTGTTATGACAATTGTTGAATGAGGTTCTGCACGGCCCAATATACGATTATTACTATAGTCCAAAGTATCCACATTTATTTTTTGATGAATATTATTAACTGAATCTCTACATTTATTTTCACACAAATTAACATTGCTTTCTTCTGCCCTCGAAAGTGCTCGATCCCTGCTAGTCTTTTCTGAAGAGAAAGCAACATTCCCCAGCCAACTAAACCTATCAAATATAGTAATAGGTAGAAACATCTATGTTAACTCCCCCATTCTTCCAATAATTCCTTCTCATTTTTATCAACTACAGTCTTTTAATGCACTGACAGCAATACGTTTTATGTTGGAATAAAAGAAAACAGCTTTGATTTCCCATTCAATTTCGCACTGTTAATTTGTACAGAACACATAGAATACTGGTTTTCACCCCAGATGTAATGACAACACTACACAAAAGAAACCATGGTCCATTAAATGTAAATCCATCTTCAAATATGTTAATAATAATTATGTTGCCAATTATTAAGAGAACCCATGAAATGGAAAACTGTTTTCCATTTGTAATATATAAAGTTTCATCCTCATAACAGACTGTAATTCCCCCACCTTGCCAAACACCAATAGCGAAAGAAAAAAGCGTAACTGCCAGTAACTCTGCTTGTAAATCCCTAGTCATTGGTTGCGGCGCCATATAAGTAATAATCCCTATCATCATGAGAAAAGTTATAATATCTATCCAGTTTAATTTTCTTTGTTTGCTTTGCAGCCAAATAAAGAAAATTAATACAGGAATTAAAAGCAAAGTTTCCATTTACTTATTCTTCTTCCTTTCCTACATTAGAAACGCCTGTAATTGTAATACAATTACAATGTTCTTAAATCTCTCATACTTTCTGAAGCATAACACGAGAAAGAAATAAAAAAATCGTACAAAAGGGCAAGCCTATAATGTACGATTGGGCATATATAATGTTTTAAAAATGAATTAACTTCCTTTCAATAGATACAGCTACTGCTTCTGACCGGGAATTAACACCTAATTTATTGTATATATTTGTTAAATACGCTTTTACCGTTCGCTCAGCTATCCCCATATCAAATGCAATTTCTTTATTCTTATATCCGCGTGCAATAGCTTTCAACACAAACAATTCTTTTTCTGTTAAGCTGTTCCCTTCAACCTTATCAGCATGTATTTCTTTCCTTTTATAGTTCACTATCTTTTCCATAATATTTGGTTGTAGTAAAATCTCACCTCGAATAGCCGCTTCTAACGTTCGAAACAAATTCTCACGATCCGTATCTTTTAGCAAATATCCTTTTGCCCCTAACTCAATTCCCTTTAACATTAATTCATCTTCATTATAAGTAGTTAATATGATAATCGGCGTATGGTTTTGTTTTTTATTCAAAGCCTCAATTGTTTCTAAACCACTCATTTTAGGCATATTCAAATCCATTAAAATGACATCAGGTTCCTTTTTCTCTATGAAAGAAAGAGCTTCTTCTCCATTTGCAGCCTCACCTATAATTTGAAATGAATCACTCGTTTCTATTATTAATTTCAGACCTTCTCTTACAACGAAATGATCATCTACAATTAATACATTATGCTTCATGGCTATCTCCTTCTTTATTTATAGGCACTTGAATATACACTTTCGTACCTTTCATCTTTTCACTCAATATATGTATTTCTCCCTTAATCAATCGAACACGCTCATTTAGACCAATTAAACCATAATGTCCAGGATTCTTACCGATATATCTAGTGTCAAAACCAATTCCATTATCTTCAACTTCAATAGTAAGTTTTTCAAGATCATCGATATATTCAACATTTAAATTTACATCTGCTGCCTGTGAATGTTTTGCGATATTCGTTAAACATTCACTAATTACATATAAACAGTGCTCTTTTACTACGCTTGAAATATACGGTGGACTTTGGATAGTGAGTCTCACATGTATGGACGTAGCTTCAGAAAAACGCTGAACCTCTTCCTTTACTGCTTCATTAAATGAATTAGTAGTATGACGCAAATCATCAATAACCAACCTTGCATCATGTAAAGTTTGTCTCGCTCTTATCATAGTTTGTTTCATGATCTCTTGAGAGCGTCCTGTATTCCCTTTTTGCATATGGGCATCTATTGCTTCCAATTGCATAATTAAACTTGCTAAACCTTGCGCTAACGTATCATGTAAATCTCTTGCCATACGCTGCCTTTCATTAGCTAATGTCAATTCTTCCACTCTCATATATGCAGACTCTAACTCTTGAATATAGCTCTGTATACGATTACGTGCATCAAATTGCTGCTTATTAATATAAGAAAAAGGAATAATAATTGCTAACACTAAAAGAAACATAGAGATAAGAATAGCTAATTTATTCACACCATAATTAATACTAATTGCAGCACAAAATATTGCATACATAAGAGTAAAAACTGCCATTACTTTAAATATATTGTTATAAACATATAAACTTTGGGCGATTAAAATAGGAGTTAATCCAACAAAAATCGCTATCGAAGCATTTGTCGCAATAAACGCAGCCAAAAACACAATGAAAAGTTGTACAAAAAAGAAGTACAACAATTGCCTATTTTTTAATGAACTCGCATACCAATGAAAAATAGTATGAATAACAATGACTATTGTAAAGAAAAAACTATCCATAGAGAAAATATTATTACGAAATTCTAAAAGTATTGAAGCTATATATACGAGTGTAATCCATAAAACAATAAACCTTCTTGGAATAAATACCGCTTCCAATACATTTTTATCCAAATCTATATTTGAATTTATTTTTTTCATATTCGACCTCCACCATTATATTATACAAGATACAGCTTACATTTTGATAAAGTGAAACTTTAATCATTGGGGCTTTTGTCCATCCCCATTAGTTATTAGCCCTCACCAATTGTGCTTTTATGGACAGCCCGACTCCCACAAATAGCGGGATAAGTTACTGATTCCGCCTCATCCTCATTACCAAATATAAATATGAAATATTGCATATCGAAATGCATTGATGTCTTTGTAAGCGCTTACTATAATGGAATTATAAAGATTTATTACATCTTACTACTAAAGGAGGCAATCATATGGAAATCGCAATGGCAGTTTTAAACTTTGTAGGTGGAGTAATTCCATTAGTTCAAGAGCTTTTAAAAGCATTCATGTAAGGTTATCATTCAGCAATTATTTATAAGAATTATCATACAAATGATCTGTATATCAAAAACAAATTGATACACAGATCATTTGTGTGAGAAAACTTTATACGAGAACTATGTAACCTAGCAGAACAATAATGATACATCTATCTCAAGTTGAAAAAAGACGCTCACAAGGGCGTCTTTTTCTTATATTACTATGTATTCAGGAGAAATCGATTTTATCAAAATAGATTTTTTTATGTCTTATAAACCCTATTTTAGTATCCCGGCTTCAACTACCTAAAAAATAACATTGTCAACAGACCTTAAATTGGTTATCATAAAAACTAATATAACAGGAGATGAGCAGATGAATATGAACGAAAAGAAATCTTTTTCAAAAGTTTCTCGGCGGAAATTAGTCGATGAAGTGTTGGAACGTCTACAAGAGAAAATCTTTTCTGGCGAGTATGAAGTTGGCGATCGCCTCCCTACAGAGCCGCAATTAATGGAAGAGTTAGGAGTAGGACGTTCAACGCTGCGAGAAAGCATAAAGATATTAGTACATGCCGGCATCTTAGAAGTTCGACAAGGACAAGGTACTCGTATTGTCTCACTAAATACAACACAAGATTCATTTGAAAAACGATTGCAAGCAGCTAATATTAATCATGTGTATGAAGCAAGAAATATGTTAGATAAAGAAGTAGCTATGTTAGCGGCACAGCGCCGAAGTGAAGAGGATCTTTTATACTTAAAAGGACATTTGAATAAAAGAAAACATGCCCTTCAAGAAGGAAATTATGTAGCATACATAGATGCAGACATTCAGTTTCATCTAGCAATTGCAAAGGCGAGCAAAAACGAAGTTCTACTTGATTTGTATCAATCTTTCGTACCTGCCCTTCGCCACATTTTAAGCCAATTAATATTAAATACAGTGAACTATGAAGATAACTCTGAAATTCATGAAAAATTATTCCAAGCTATTTTAGAACAAAATGCCGAAGAGGCACGAACATACGCCGTTCAAAATTTGGAGCTGAAATAAGCTCCTTATATATTACACTTAAACATCAGATGATATACTCAATAACATCTGATGTTTATGAGAGGAGAAAATGAAATTGAAACATCAAGGACGAACTTATTTGTATATACTAGCACTATTTTTTGTTTCCATTAATTTACGTATCGGAATTACATCTATTTCACCTTTATTAGAAACCATCCGACAAGACTTAAATATAAGCAATTTTTCCGTTAGTTTTTTAACAGCTATTCCTGTTTTTTGTATGGGGGCATTCGCCTTACTGACTGGGAAGGTAATTAAAAAATATGGGGCAGAAAAAGCAATTATGGCTTGTCTTATTTTAATTGGCTTTGCTACATGTATGAGGGCTTTTACCTCTTCCATTTCCACATTATTCGCGAGCTCTTTATTTATCGGCATTGGAATTGCACTTGCAGGTCCGTTACTATCAGGTTTTATTAAAGAAAAATCCCCTACGAAAATCGGCTTAATGATTGGAATATATTCAGTAGGCATGGGAACTGGCGCTTCTTTAAGTGCAGGATTAACGATTCCTTTACAACATGTATTAAAAGACGATTGGAATATGGCACTCGCTTTTTGGGGTGTACTTACTATAATCGCTATTATATTTTGGTATCCGGTTATGAAACGAAAAAAGAATACGAGTACACAAGATAAAAAGAATAATAGCTTACCTTTAAGAAATAAAAAAGCATGGTTGTTCACAATCTTTTTCGGACTACAATCAGGAATCTTTTATTCCATTACGACTTGGCTTGCGCCGGCAAATCAAAATATGGGTGTCAGTAGCGAACAAGCTGGTACTCTTATAACTGTTTTTACAGTTGTTCAAATGATATGCAGCTTTTTAATTCCAACATTAGCGGATATTTATAAAAACCGAGCACTTTGGTTATTAGGGAGTATATGCTTTGTACTCGTAGGTTTATCGCTTATGATTTACCCACTAACTACACCATGGATCCCTACTATTTTACTAGGTATCGGGCTCGGCGGCGTATTTCCACTCGCTCTTATGCTACCGCTATATGAAACAAAAACTTCAGAAGATGCGAGTGCATGGACTGCTATGATGCAGTCCGGAGGATATATTATGGGCGGATTCATTCCTGTCCTAACAGGAATCGCTCGTGATTATTTTAATAGTTATACGCAAGTTTTTATTATAATGGCACTTTTAAGCTTCCTTTTATTCCTATTAACTTTAGTCATGAATAAAAGGAAAAGAAATGTAGAAGATCTTGTCTCCGCTTAAATTAAAAATGTTAATATATGGTATTATTTAATTAAAAACGAAAGGAGCTTCTGACATGTGGTTCATTTCGGCAATCGCGCCTGTTGTAATAGTTGGTGGAATTGTAGTATTTGTAATTAAAAGATTGGAACATAAATATAAGAACGGAAAATTAGGTAAAAAAAAATCTCAAAAAGCTCAACTGTTATTAGATAGTTTAATACCTATGGGAATGCTTGTCGGCTGTATGATTGGTTTGATTTTCGGTATGTTTTTCCCGGCTTTCTCACTGCTTTCCATTAGTTTAGGGTCTGGAATAGGCTATTTATTTGGTTATTTCGCCTATGAAATTTATAGCAAGACAGGAAACAACTTTTCATAATCCAAAAAGAATCATCGGGACAGTACATAGTAGTCATATACAATATGTACTGTCCTTTATTTTTGCATCAACACTATCACCTTACCTTTCACATCCTATACACCTTTTTTATTGATTTTCCTCTCCTCCCTCTTTTGTATATCCGCTTTTTTGTTTTCATTGTAAATTCCTCTTAACCACCTTTAAAGTTATCCATATCCCTCATTCTCTCCTTACCCCAAATAACAATTTTATTATTTATCATAAAGTTAACACTCTCGTTAAACATATATAAAGATTGTTGTATTTCTTACTTTTCTCCTTGAAAACAATATATACTACATTTGAAATAAGTGGGTATGTCTGCTTATTATCTAAATTCCCGTGCAATACCCCCTCACGAAATGCTAGGAGCAATCCTAGCATTTTTTACAATAACGTTTTGCTTATTTTAAACATATGTACAGTATAGTTTTTTCAGCTTATCCTTTAAGCGGTTATATCATTTTAGCGAGCCAGTACATTCGCCATCATCTTATTTTTTGTACTTATAATACGCCATCAACTCTTCTTCATTTTAACTTTAATCATGAAACAAAAAAATCCCCTCAAAGCATGAACTTCAAGGGGTGAGCCTGTTTTTTATTTAATTATATACGTACAGCTGTACCACTTACAGCAACCATTAACATTCCATCACGAACAACTTCATAATCTACATCAATACCAACGATAGCGTTCGCACCTTTTTGTTTTGCAAGTTCTTTCATTTCATCCATTGCGATATCACGAGCTTCTTTTAGCTTGCTTTCATAAGAACCAGCACGACCACCGACAACATCACGAACGGAAGCGAATAAATCGCGGACAATATTTGCACCCATAATAGCTTCACCATTTACAATATCGATATACTCAATAATTTCTTTACCTTGAATTCCAGACGTTGTTGTTACAATCATGACTGACACTCTCCTATAACTTATAATTTTTGATTAGCTTTCTTATGTCTTTATTATGACATGGAACAAGCAACGAATCTATTGAATTACCTTACAGGAGTGTGACAATTTTGTAAGAATAAAACGCCTATTATGTTTAATAAAGCGCTTTAACATTTGGATACATAAATGATTCTCTATTTTCTCTCCAGTCCCTTTCTACTTCTTTGAAAGTTGGTCGTCCTAATTCTTCATTGTTTTCCTGTTTACGAAACCATCTCTTCACATACTGATCTCCATTTTTATTTTGAACTGTACAAAGGAAACTATTACTACTATCCTTTAATATTTTCACAATCACGAATAGACACCTCTCTCTTTTTCAATAACGTAATAGAACTTGATCTTTTACTATAAGCCCTTCCTCTCTTATAGTCATACGACTCCTCGGTCGCGCCAAAGTTGTAAGACCAAAAACGATATTCACTATGTTTACATTTTTCATCATTTTATTTAAAGAAATCAGAGTTATAAGCATTATGCTTATCAAATATTTTATAAATTTCTAACTTATCATCTAATTTTGCATCTACTAAAATTAATATATTTCCATCGTAAATGTATTCTTCATATTTCTTAGCGTGTTCTTCAGGGATTCCTAAGCCGATAAATGCTCCTATTAAACTTCCAGCTCCTCCGCCAATACCGGCTCCTCCAACAGCTGCTGCGATAGGTCCCGCTGCTACGATTGGACCCATCCCAGATACGGCAAGTATGCCAAGGCCGGTTAATAAACCACCGAGTCCGCCTGCTACTCCTCCTGCCACAAGCCCTGTCGCTGAAAAGATATCCGCTTTATGTGCAGTTTCATTATTTACTTTTTCACCCGATTTTTCTTCCAGATGTTCAATTTCCTTTTGATCCTTCGCAATAGCTGAAATGTTATCTTTTGCATATCCTTTTTCATTTAATTCATTAATAACGAGTGCCGCATCATCAATTGTTCTAAAAATACCTACTATTTTTCTATCTACATCCATAACTATTAACCTCCTAAAGTTTTATATATTGTATCTTTATCTTTCTTCATTTCTGTATACACTAATTTTCTTATTAACATAACCATTTACGAAAAAAGCGAATAGTAAAAGCATTACAAGCGAACTACTTAACAAGTAAATTAAATCAAACGTAATATCAATCATCATTTCATTCATGTATACCAGACTCCTTTTTATTTAAAGTAAAAGTATATTTTTATAGACTAGAAATCTTATCATTCCTCTTCAGCCAATCTCTTTGTAGTATATGTATACCCTTCGTAACCCTTTCTAAACCTAAAAAACTATAATTATATTTTTTCGTATTTATATGTTTAACATTTTTTAAAACGGGTATGTTTATATTGTTATGCTTACTATACAGAAAGGAATATTTCGATGAATGCCATTCACTCTACTACTATTTCTTATAATGAAACACCTACAATAACTCAGATTCATCATTTTTATGCTTTAATGACAACATTTCAAACGAATTTATTTATAAGTAAACACGGGACACTTACTTCTATTAAAAACTTAAGTACATTAATATCCTTTTTCCTTACTGTAAAAAAGAGAGAGCTTGTATTATTTATCTTTGAAGGAATAGATGCAAAAAAAGCTTTAAGAACACTCTTTCCTTCTTAAAAGTTTTATAATCCCCCTATTCCCTCGATTGTTACTTTTCATATATCTTTTTATATTTCAAAATGATTTCCTCTATTCAAAACGAGACCCCCTAATACAATAGGGGGATTTCTAGTTTGGCCTTACGAAAACTGATATAATATATATTACGTTTTTCATTCTTTACAATAGAAAACTTTTACTAACCTTGAAGGTAGGAATTTTTAATGAACCCGAAAGCAAAATTTAGTATTCGCTACAAAATTATGGCTGGTTACTTAGTTATCATTTTGTTCTTACTTATTTCTTTCATTATGTTAAACAATGAGATTTCTAATTTACAAAAATCTCGTAATTTTATTATTGATCACGATTTTAAAGTTCTTAATTTAACGAATCAAGTGGAGAAAGAGCTGCTAACAATTGAAAATAAAGCGAAAGGATTTATCACTTCTAATAACCCTAATTACGTTCAATCCCTTAACGCTACGGAAAAGGATTACGAAAAACATTATCAAGATCTTTTTGCTTTATTAGAGGATAACCCCTCTCAGCAAGAAAAATTAAAACAGATTAATGAAAACATTACTAGTTGGATTAATAAAGAGATTCACCCATTCATTACGAATCATAATAGTAATAACATACAAGCAATCGACACGACTCAAATTCAATCATTACAATCACAGCTAACTAACTTCCGTAGTGTAGAGGAGCAACTAACAAAAAAAAGAGCTGCACAATTAGATACTGAAAATAATAAATTAGAGATTTGGTTATACAGTTTATTGTTCTTACTTTCTTGTATTTCTATTATCATTTCACTCTATATTTCGAATTCCATTACAAAAACGATTAAAAATGTAATTCAAGCTATTACATCCATTTCTTCTAAAGAAAAAATTACGGAAAGAATTCATGTAAACACCCATGATGAAATAAAAGAGCTTGCTCATACAACGAACCATCTACTAGACGAAATATCTAAAAGAGAGTGGTTACAAACCGAGCTTGCAGAATTAATTTTAATGTATCAAGGTGTACCTTCTATTGAGATGTTGGGTAACAAAATTCTTAGTGGAATGATACAAAAAACGCAAATCTCTTGCGGTGCATTCTATGTACGTGAAGAAGTTGAAGAAACTGTCTACTATGTGAAAAAAGCTTCTTTCGCCGATCAAATTTCTGATATTGGAAAACAATCCATTAAAATGGGTGAAGGTTTAATTGGGCAATGTGCTTTAGAAAAACAAAGCTTTATTCTTCGAGACATACCCGAAGAGTTTCGTTACGTTACTACTGGATTATTAGAAATACGTCCCAAAAATCTACTAGTCATCCCTATTTTATTTGAAGATGAAGTTATCGCAGTAATGGAGTTAGTAAGTGTAACTGAGATTTCAGATTTACATCAAGATTTAATTCAACAAACCGTTGATAATCTAGGTTTAACAATCCATAGTATTATGGGACGTATGCGAATTCAAAATCTTTTACATGAATCACAAGCAATGACGGAAGAGTTGCAAGTTCAATCAGAAGAATTGCAAACACAAGCTGAAGAACTACAAATGCAAGCCGAAGAGTTAAGAACAACGAATGAACAATTAGAGTCTAGAACTGAAGAGGCCGAGCAGAAGACAACTGACTTACAAATTGCTAAATCAGAATTAGAAGAAAAAGCAAGCGAGTTGTTACGTAGCTCAAAATACAAATCAGAATTCCTAGCAAATATGTCACATGAATTACGCACACCGTTAAATAGTATTTTACTATTATCTGAAATGTTAAGAGAAAATCATGATAATCATTTATCTGATGATGAAATTGAATTAGCAACCGTTATTCATTCATCAGGGAAAGATTTACTTACTTTAATTAATGACATACTAGATTTATCTAAAGTAGAAGCCGGAAAACTAGATGTCATTTTTGAAGCAACGAACATAAGTGACATGGCAGCAAATATGCATCAAAACTTTTTACATATAGCTGCACAAAGAAATGTCGAATTTACGATTGAAGACAGTGATACAATTCCTGATCTGTTTTATACAGATGCAAAACGGGTTGAACAAATTATTAAAAACTTATTATCCAATGCATTTAAATTCACGGAAAAAGGATCTGTCTCTTTACATTTCGATTCAATAGAAACAACCAATTTGAGTCATGATATGCAGTCTATCAGTAATGATTGGATTACAATTTCAGTAAAAGATACTGGTATTGGTATCGCTAAAGAACAGCATCAACTTATTTTCGAAGCCTTTCAACAGGCAGATGGAGCAACGATTCGAAAATATGGTGGTACAGGCTTAGGTTTATCTATTTGTAAAGAGTTTGCTAGATTATTAGGTGGTTGGATTACGTTAGAGAGTCATATAGGAGAAGGCAGTACTTTTACCGTATATATTCCTAACCTTCCAAATGGATTACATGATATACAGGTATCCAATTTAGAAGTCGCAGCAACGATAGATGACGTTATTCCTGCTGAAGTTGTCGAGGAAACTATCGTTACTCCAGAAACAAATAACGTCTTCCAAGAGAAAACTATTTTAATTGTCGATGATGATCATCGAAATATATTTGCATTACAAAATGCATTAAAAAAACAACATGCCAACATTATTACTGCACAAAACGGCATAGAGTGTTTAGACATACTAAAAAACAATACAAATATTGACCTTATTTTAATGGATATTATGATGCCGAATATGGACGGTTATGAAACGATGGAACATATCCGAATGAACTTAAGGTTACATGAAATACCTATTATCGCATTAACTGCTAAAGCAATGCCAAATGATAAAGAAAAATGTTTATCTGCTGGCGCTTCAGATTATATAAGTAAACCATTAAATTTACATCAACTCTATTCGGTAATGAGTGTATGGTTAATAAAATAAGTGAGGTTTAGTTTAAGTGGAAAATAAGTATTATAATTTTGATCCATCTGTAGATATGGATAAGCGCACGAACTTAGAAATTGAATTACTATTGGAAGCGGTATTTAAACTATCAGGATTTGATTTTCGACAATATGCTCGCACATCTATTTATAGAAGAATTTGTAATCGAATGCAGCTCTCTCATATCCCTACCATTTCAAAATTAATTGAAAAAGTAATTCATGAGGAAGGGGTTTTAGAACAGTTATTAAATGATTTCTCCATTAATGTAACTGAAATGTTCCGTAACCCTAACTTTTTTAAAGCGCTAAGAGAGCATGTGATTCCTGAATTAAAAAAGTATCCTGAAATTAGAATTTGGCACGCTGGATGCGCAACTGGTGAAGAAGTATTATCAATGTCCATCTTACTTCACGAAGAAGGATTAAGTGAAAAAGCTGTTATTTACGCAACAGATATGAATACAGATGTGTTAGAGAAAGCAAAACAAGCTATCCTTCCGTTAAATAAAATGCAAACTTATACGAAAAATTATTTACAAGCTGGTGGTACACAAGCATTTTCTAACTATTATTCAACAGATAATCGTTTCGCTTATTTTAATCCTTCTCTTTTACAAAACATTATTTTTGCGCAGCATAATTTAGTAACTGATCAATCTTTTAACGAATTTCATATTATACTTTGCCGTAACGTTTTAATTTACTTTACGAGTAAACTTCAAAACCAAGTACAGCAACTATTTTATGAAAGTTTAGGTCACAATGGATTCCTATGTTTAGGAAATAAAGAAACTCTTCGTTTTTCAGATATAATGCCGCATTATATCCAATTTAATCCTAACGAACAAATTTATCAAAAAATACAATAAAAGCGTATGAAATCCTCTGTTTGGATTTCATACGCTTTTTATTTCGCATTCGTTTGTATCATAATTAGACACATATCATCTGATTGTGCTTTCTTCTGTTCTTCCTTATAAAACCCTTCTATCTCTTCTTCTAAATCTCCCCATTTTCTTCCTGTAAAAGTGCGTAGTTTCTCTTCAGACTCAAATTCATCATTTGCAATTGCTTCAAGTACACCATCTGTAAACAATACGATTTGAGCGTTCTTCTCAAAAGGTATAACTGTCTTCTGAACTTTTATTTCATCAAAAAATCCTACCGCACAACTCCCGCGATCTAGTTCAACTACATTTGTTTCATCAACTAAAACATATCCAGAAGGATGTCCTGCATTTACATATTCAATTGTTCTATTTTCTGTATTCACTACTAAGTATATCGCTGTAAAATAATATGGAATGTTGTCATTCTCATTATGTAAAAGAGTCATATATTTATTTAAGTCTTTAATAACGAGTTCTGGATCGATTAAACATTTAATCGTTTCACGTAATACAGACGAAATAAACATACAAACTAATGAAGCAGATACACCATGTCCCATCACATCTAATAATATAATACCGTAGCGATTTTCATCGATTTTATACCAATAATACATATCTCCAGCTAGTTTAAATGAAGGTAAGTAACTTGCTTCAATTTTTATATGCTCTTCTCTTAATGGGCTACTTAATAAGTTTCTTTGTACTTGTGTAGCTAAATCTAGTTCATTTCGAAGATTTTCTTCTTGTTCTTTATGCCAATTTAATTCCGATTTCAAGCGTAATGCTACACGCATACGCGCTAACAATTCAACTTTATTTATAGGTTTCGTAATATAATCCATTGCCCCCATATCAAGAGCCTCAGCTAATTTATTCGCATCTTCTAAAGCTGTTACAAAAATAATAGGAATATCTTTACACTTCTCCTCTTTTTGTAATCGCCTACAAACTTCAAGTCCATCAATTTCAGGCATCATGATATCTAATAAAATTAAATCTATTTCATTATGCCTGGAAGAATCTTTTCCAAAATGAATGTATTCGAAAAGCTCTTGTGCAGAATTCAGCGATACAAGATCCTGATATCCGGCTTGTTTTAAAATTTTTTCAATTACAAAGATATTAACCGGATTATCATCGACAATTAAAATGGACACAAGTTATTTCCCCTTTTCGTATTTAAAATGTAAATCTATTATCATTTTCTATTTTTCTAGTATTACATACTCAGTTATAAAATGAAAATTTCCTACTCAAACATATTTTTTATACAGAAAAAGAACAAACCCCCAGAAATGAGAGTTTGTTCTTTCACTCTATAAATTTCCACTTTTAATTTAGCACCATTGCTTTATCATTTAAAAGACGATCCAATTCTTCCATATGATTTGTTTCATCTGCAATCATATCTTCTAACTTTACAACTAACTCTGTCATATTTAATTTCGCTGCCTGTTCTTTTCTCGTTTCATAACGCTTAATTGTTTCATATTCTGATTGTCTAGCGTATTCTAACATTTCTCTAACATCTTCTACTTGTTTCACTGGTAAAGGGATTGTAGTAGGTGTACCACCTAGCGTCTTAATTTTCTCCGCTAAATATAGGGCATGTCCTTGTTCATCACTAATTTCAGATTCAAAGAAAGGTTTTAACACTTGTCTATATATACCAGAAACTGTAGCTGCATTATGGTTATACATAATAATTGCTGAGTATTCTCCTGCTAAGTCTTCATTCAATCCTTCGATTAGTTCTTTCACATCGTGTGACATTTTCATATCTCCTCCTATACTTAATAACTACCCCTTTTCACATGTTTTAAACATAATTATTTAAAATTTTTATGTATCTAAAAACGCCGCTTGCTTCAATTTACTTATCGCTTGTCTTTTAATACGAGAAACGTGCATTTGTGAAATACCTAACCGTTCCCCTGTATCCTTTTGATTTAAATTTTCTCCAAATATATAATGAATAACACTCTTTTCTGTCTCATTTAATACGTTAAAAATATCCTCTAAAATGAGACGTCTTTCTGTCTGTTCATATCCTTGCTCTACTTCACCTACAGATTCAATTCTCGCTACCGAACTTCCATCAGATGAATTTTCTACTACATCATCTAAGGAAGATACTCGATAATTATTTTTAGCATCCATAATTTCTAGAACTTCCTCTTCTGATAGTCCTAAATGATCCGCAATCTCTATAATCTTCGGTGAACGTTGCAGGTAATCTGTTAGCTCCTCTATCGCAAGTTTAATTTTCCCGCCCAAATCTTTAATTCGCCTCGGAACATGAATGCCCCATGTTTTATCACGTAAATACTTCTTAATTTCCCCTACTATCGTAGGTATTGCAAACGGCTCAAAAGCATTTCCTATCGAATAATCATACCTTCTTATTGCGCCTAAGAGCCCTAACATCCCTACTTGTATAATATCCTCATGCATCGGCCCGCCTTTCGAATAGCGATATGCAATGGAATATACGAGATTTTTATAATGGTCAACTAACCTTTCCTGTGCTTCATCACATTGGTTTTGTTGAAATTCTGCAATTAGTTTAATAACGTCTTCTTTAGTAAGAATTGTAGGTTGAGATTGGATTTCCATCATTCTCCACCTGCTCTCTTTGTATATATTTTGTCATTAAAACTGTCATGCCCTCATCATGCATGATTTGTATATCATCCATTAACGTATTTATTAAATATAAACCTAAACCATTTTCCGGCAAGTTCTCTACTGGTTTATTAATATCATACGGACCAACTTTACTTTTTAAGGTGCTAAAATCAAAACTAACCCCATTATCCGCAACCATAATTTCTAATCGATCTTCATATAGACCAAAGACCATTGTAATCTCTCCAACGTCTTCTTTATATGCATGTTGTACAATGTTTGTACATGCTTCACTAATAGCAATTTTCATATCTTCTATATCGTCATAAGCAAAGCCCATTCGATTCGCAACACCAGCCATTGTTAAACGAATAATAGCGACATATTCTGCCTTTGCAGGAATTTTCATTTCTATCTTTTCAAATCTCTCCATCATCCCTAGTCACCTTCTTTCTACTTTTTCAAAATCGGAATTCAAATTTAATATTTCTGTTAACCCTGTAATATCAAATAATCTCTTTAACCTTTTAGATACACCAATAAACTCTAGTTTTCCATCATTTTTCTTAACTGCTTTTAATAAAGCTATAAAAACGCCTAAACCAGTACTATCCATATACTCTACCTTATTAAAATCTACTACGATATAAACCTCTTTCTCGCTTGCAATAGGCATAATCTTATTTTTTAAATCTGATGCCGTATACGCATCAATTTCACCATTAAGTTGTACCGTATAACCTAAATCATTTTGCAAAATATTTATTGCCAAATTCATCATTTCCGCCCCCTTATCTCAAACTTTTACTATTTAATTACCCATAAAAATTAGTTTTAAACATATTTTTTTATTTTTATTATAAATAAAGTGAAACTTTAATCAGTGGGGGTTTTGTTCATCCCCCACTGATTATTAATTGAACCAATCGGACTTTTACGGACAGTTGATCCCCCACCTAACTTCTTTGCTTCCGCTGAATTTTGAGGTGGGGGTCTTACTGCCCGTTAAAGCGGGATAAATTTTCCACATCTTTCTCAGCTTAACACATAAAAAATACTAACAAATGTTTAAACCTTATAAATTTGTGTATGTATTATGTATAAACATTATTTTTAGGGGGATCTATCTATGGAAGAGCACAACTTTAAAAAGGGAGATTTCGTTCAATTTTCTTATCGACACGATCATGCTACAAAATTAATTGGTTCCATTATTAACATACTAACGAATACAATTGTAGTGGATATAGGTAATAGCGAGGACTTATCTCATATAGAACCAAGGCAGGTCGTAAGAATAAATAATTGTAAGAAAGTAACGATGGTTTAATACATAATAGAAAGTGTAATTTTCATGAGTGGGGAATTCTTTATTCCCCACTCATTCGTATGCAGATTACATAAAAAAAGCATCCAAATTATTTTAATTGGATGCTTTTTTATGTATTTTTATCAGTTCATTAACTTTATAGCTATATATAATAAACTTAAGATTACTATTCATTATCATACTTACGCTTTCCGTAGCATTCTAGAGAAGAATGTAACGATTAAAATAAAGACGATTGCACCTAATAACGCTGGAAGAACAAAAATGCCTCCCCATTCAGGACCCCAATGACCAAATAACGCACTACCTACCCAAGATCCAATTAAACCAGCAATCACATTACCAACTATACCTAAAGGAAAGTCTTTTCCTGTAATCATTCCAGCTAACGCCCCAATAAGTCCACCTACAATACACGTAATAATAAGTCCCACAATTAGACCTCCTATATATTTTTATAATGGATTTATCAAGCTTTGGCGTTTAACCAAAGCTTGATAAACATGTATTATTCTTTGTTATCCAATCCATCACTTATCTTTTGTTTCACTTTTCCGACTTTTTCTTTTACAGTTCCCTTCGTCTTCTCCCACTTCCCTTCATTTTTTAACTCTCTATCTTCTGTAATTTCACCAATTCCTTCTTTTACTTGTCCTTTTTTCTTTTCAACTTTACCAGTAATTTGTTCTTTTAGCCCGTTCTCACTCATATTTACAATCTCCTTTTCGTAATAGATTTATAGATTTAAAGATTTAAAGGGTATACGTGCATCTTCTTTCTTGTAACCATTCACCGACTCTTTCTAAATCCTTAACGAATAACAAGATTTTCCCTTCATCCAGCTTTTCTTCGTAGAAGTTCGCTTCTTCCTCATTAAGCCCTAACTCCTGCATCTTATTTCTTAACTGATCTCCCGTTTTTTGAAAGACATTCATAATGCTTGTTCCAAGTCCTTCCTCTTTTATACCAATTGTATTCACGTCTGCATTGTCTGCGATTCTATCTGTCCTTTCTTTCTCATGTGTTAATACGTAAATATCTTTTTGGTCTATTCCTTTCTTCACTAGATCATTCGCTGCGTTCATGACCTCTTTCTCCGTAATAAATTCATATACAAAAGGTTTACTATACTTCGTTTCCATCTTTAACTTCCTCCTTTAAAATGAATTATTTGTTATATTATATGTAGTACACCCATTTTCGAAATGTTAAACATAAAATATGAAAAAAGTTATGTAAATTTTGATTTTAATAGAGAATGAACAACATAATTTACCACTTTAAAACATCTTCTCCTTACAATAACTACCTGAAATAACAGAAAATTGTTATAATTAAACATAAGGAGGGATACTATGAAAAAAATCATATCTATATGCACTCTAACCGCTCTATCGTTCACTTTAATAGGCTGTACAAGCACCTCGGCTACAGATAAAGCTTCACAAGTTAAGCAAGAACATACACAAAATACATTTCAATTAAATTCCGCTAATATTACAGACATTGAAATACTCCAAACAACAAATCATACTACTTCCAAATCTCAAACAGATAACGAAGAAATGATAAAATCTATCGTTTCAGCAGTTCAAAATGGAACACCTAAAACAATCACTTTAGATCAAAAAAAGAGAGAATCTGCACATTCTACTATTACCGTTACATATAAAGATGACTCAAAAGAAGAATTTCTTGTTTGGGTTGATAATAAGGAGCAAATTACAATTGCTAAAGATGAGAAGAAAGATAAAGTAAAAGGTGTGACGGTGAACATTAAAGATGCTAAAATGATGAAAGATTTTTTTAAAACTCTAATATAGTTGATGTTAAAACAAAAGAGCAGGATATAATCCTACTCTTTTGTTTAATCACGTCCAATAAATGGACTTTTACAAAATCTATTTAAGGTCTAATTTTGCTAAATCATGTTGTAAAACATTATTTCCTTCTTGTGGGTTAAATACGATTGCACTAAGACCAAAAACATTCGTAACAACATCTCTATCTTTTGGACGAATGATTCTTACTTCATAAGCAAAAAGTCCTGGAGGAAGAGCTGCTGAACGAAAAGTAACATATCGATTAGGTGCCAATGTTTGTGTTGAAGGGTCTACTAATGGTAACAATACCGGAGAACCCGATGACCAATCAAACATTTCAACTGTTACTCTATGAGTATCATCTGGATCAACATTCATAGCCTCAACAGTAAGAAATAATGTAGCGGAATGTCTACGTAATACACCCGTTGATAAAATTTCATTATGATGTTTACAACATTTTTCAGGAGGATAACCATAGCCATAACTCATATCAATTCCCCCCTTTCCTTTACAATTAAGGACAAGTATTCCTTATAATATATAATGCTATTATTATTTTTAGTGAAAGGTATAAAAGCGGATTTGTATCTGCATGTTTGGATATTTTATTTTTCATTTATTCGCCCTTAAAGAATCATATAGATTCTCCTGTTTTGCCTTTGAATTCCTTCTAAGAATAAATCTATTTTGAAAAGGACCTGCTCCATTTATTCGTAAAAGCATAAAGTAAATGGAATCCGTTAAAACACATGAGTGAACCTTTGTTTTCCCTCTCCTATTTAAAGGAGGAACTGTTATGGGATTTGGTGGTAGTTGTGGCGGCTGTGGCTTCGCTGGAGGATTTGCTTTATTAGTTGTATTGTTTATTCTATTAATCATCGTTGGAGCGGCATGCTTCTGCTAAAAAACTATCGAAAAGACACTCATGTGAGTGTCTTTTCTTCATAAAAAAATCCCCCCTCAATGTGCAGAAGCCATGCCTATCAACTTAAGAATTCAGAATTACCCCAAAACGAGAAAATGAGCTTTTTTGTTACAAGTTAGCACAAAATTTCGTTCTGGAGGTTCGATAAAATTTTAGCTTGATGACAATGGGACTGAACCCCAAATACTTTATATTAATAATGACTCTTTTCATGAAACAAAACTCAGTTATCAGTCTAAACCATTTTTTAGATCTAACAATAACAAGTGTGCTTCTTTACCTTTCAGATAGTCTCTATTATTCTAATTTCTTCATTTCTTTCATCCGTTCTATATCCTTTTCTGAAGCATTTTCTATTTTATACAGTTCATAGCTACCCTTTATCTCATCTATCACTACAAATTCAACTTCATTTCGAACATAGCTTTTAGTTTTCCCCTTTTTATAACCAATAACATTATCTAATATAGTTTCTCCACTATCTTTTTTATATAAATTATAGCTAACAGGTGGACGGCCAATTACATACTTATTATCAGAAAATCCGACTATATCATCCCTCCCTAATCCTGTCGAAACACTCCAGACAAAAATAATCTGAAATATAGAATAAGCAACAATACCGCATAAGAAAAAAAATACGATTAATTTTTTAAAAATTTTTAAAGGTATCCTGCCCAAAAACATTCCCTCCCATTTCACCTCGAGATAGCAAGAACAAAACTTGAATTTTGTACGCTAAGGAACCGAATTTTTTAGATTGTTGAAATCAATCCCCCGTCAGTGCCATAAGAAAAAGAGTTACCGCAGTAACCCTATTGTTTATAATACACGTCATTGGGAGAAGCTATGGATGAATAAAGTCAATCTATGAAATTTCCCACAATCTTTTAACTCCCACCAATTCCTGTCCATTGAATTCCATCCTATATATATCTGGTTTTGATGTCTGTAGTAAAAAATTCAAATCATACTTACTGTCATAATACCCCATCATCAAAGTCATTATAGCTCCATGAGTGCCTAATACTATTTTCTGTCCTCGATAGGTGTTTAATAATTCTTTTAAGACTTTTATAGCACGTTTCTGACAGTCGACATTAGACTCTCCTCCCATTAAAGCAAAGTCGGGGTCTAAGAATGACTTTTTTATTAAAGGGAATAATTCTTTATCCGACATTCGTTCCTCTTCAGCAATAAAAATTCTTTCTTTTAAGTCCTCAAATACTAAAACTTCTTGTCCTATTTGCTTCGCTAACTGCTGAACGGTTAGAATTGAACGATCGTATGGACTTGAGATAACAACGTCGATTCCCTCATCTTGTAATGCATCTGTTATTCGTTGAACATCTAATTTTCCTTTTTCAGTTAATCCTCTTGTTTTTTCTTTTCCAAACTTTGGTGAATCCCCGTGTCTCACCATATATATAAAAGTTTTCATAATTGCCTCCATTTTTTCAGTTTTCTGTATAATCGCCCCCCTATATTAGCATATATATCCAATACAGTCTCCTTAAAAATAACAGAAAACTGCGAATTCGAAATAGACCATTATCGTAATGTAAAACAGGAGCGATTAGAGTGCCAACTATATAGAAAGATAATCACTATTTTCCTATGTTCCTCTACAATGTTTAAAATGCACCAAATTCTTTTACAAAAGAAAAAAAGAATTAAGTGAATATGAAGCGATAAGGATGATTACCACAAAACTTAACCTAGTAAAATAATATTCGAATGGAAATTCATACGTATTATGAAACGTAAAATGTTTCAACTCGAAGGAAGGCACCTTACAGTTGTCTTTTCTTTATATGTAAAAAAAGCCCACCTATTTCCGTAGGCGGGCTTTATCTTTATTACACAATAAGAAAGTATACTCTCTTTTCCCTTAAATTTTTATGTAATTATACATATTCATAAATATAGAAGAAGTAAAATATCCCAAAACTAAAAATGAGCTACATTCCCCTAAGATAAAGTTGTTATGACAACATATCTTCCACGTTCAACTTAGTTATCATTAGCATGTTTTTCTACAAAATCAAGAATTCTAGCATTAACCTCGTTAGAGAACTCACCATTGATTGCGTGAGATGCATTTTTCCAGTTCACTATATCGATATCTTTCACATATTTTTCCCCAGTTTCAACTGCTTTTACCGAATTATGCATCGTACTTTTTTCAGCCATTAATGCAAGCACTGGAATATTGATATTTTTTAAGTCTTCTTTACTAAATAGATCAGGTGCTGGTGTTTTCAATTTATAATTACGCATACCCGACTCGATTAACTTAGCGATAGGCTCATCGTCATTTATCTCTGCTCCCCCAGAAACATAGCTTAACATCTTTTCTCTTATAAACTTAGGTACAATAGGAACGGAAGCTGGAATAGATGCTAGAATCATCTTTATGGATATTTGCGCAAATACAAAGACTGGGTCCAATAAACTAGCCGTCGCAATATGCTCAGGATTATATCTAGCCAAGTTCATTGTTGTCCACCCTCCAATGGAGACACCCACGATATGCACTTTTTCTAAACCTAATCCTTCAATTACTTCATTTAACCATTCTGCTTGTTGTTTTTGGTTTTCGATCACCTTCGTTTGCACACTCATTCCAGGTTCACCGAGTAAATCTATTGTGTAAACAGGCCTTTTCTCCCTTAACCCTTCTAAATTTGGTACCCACATTGGAGTAGATGCACCACGTCTAGGGAGTAAAAGTATTGGTTCCTTATGTTTATTTTCCTCTTTAGTAAAATAATAAGTACGAATTATGCCATATGTAGTTTCTATATCTTTCGTATCGTTAGGTTCTGGAAGAAGTGCCATTGATTCATCGTAGGAAATTTGAAAATCTTCTTTCCCTTTTTCAGATGTAAAGTGACCAATCTTATTATCATCTCTCTTCATTTGAATTCCTCCTTTCTACAAATATATGGATGAACTTTATCTATATATTCATGGGAATCATCCATTGAAGATTTAACTTCTTTAGGTCAAAACTGTCATTTGGAAAAAAGAAAAAGACACCCTAAGGTGCCTTCTTCCGACTTGAACCATCTTAATTTTAATAATATTTGGACTCCCATCCAACTATTATTTTACCATATTAAGTTGTTTTGTTTATTGAGAAATACAATAGTTTATGTATGCCGGTCTTCTGTATTAGATATTTTTGTAATCCATGCAATGATTAACAAGGGAACAAGCTATTAATTAAAGGTAAAACCACATGCTAAACCGGTGTAACATACCAATAAAATTCACATTGTATATCTTATATATTACGTAGGAACCGAAATAAAGGAATTAGTTCATAATTATGGTGAAGAAGAAGCCATAGTGGTAGTTCTAGTGAGGTTTTTACTAAATTAAGGTACGTACTTTTTCAAATTATATATACAATGAAATTAAACCAGATATAACAATCAATGGAAGAATTACTGCGAGTTTATTTTTTAGAGGGACACGTTTGTCTGGGACGCCTGGATGGATAACAAAAGCAAGTAAAACAATTGCTCCAATAATACCTAAAAGTATATGAATGATAATCATCCTCCTAAGGAATATTATTATCATTAAGTATATCACACTCAAAAAATAAAAAGGTATTAAAAACCAATTAAAACTAAATATACCAAAAATAAATTGAAACTATAATCAGTGTTTTTTCCTTCCCCACTGATTATTAGCCTTCACGAATTGGGCTTTACGGTTAATAAATAGCAGGATAAAAGTAGAGAAAGTAAAAGAGGAGTGAAACTTCACTCCTCTTTTTTACTTGCGGATTTCAACACGCATTAGATCGCTACTAGAATTTTGCTTCTCTAAGCTTATCTCTATTTTAAGATTGTTTTTATTTATATCAAATGTACCTGTACGTGTATTAGAAGCCACTATGTTATCAATCTCTGTACTCAAATCTAAGTTTGGATTTATCATAGTGATCCACTTTTTCCCTAACTCTAGTAACGCCGTATTACCTTGACCTCTATCAATTACAAAATTAACAGTATAGTTATTTTCATCATCGCCCCTGACAGTGAAATTCCCATAAAATTCTGGAATCCCCTCTAATACCGGAGAGAATAAAACGACCTCTGAACCGGGACCGCCTATCGCTGCATACTTTAATTCCGCATTATATTTTGTGTTGATTTGAGTAACAAAATTTTGTGCTTCCTTAGATACAGATCTTTTCAGTACAGATGAGCTCTCCATCCAACCTTCATAATAATAAATATCATCGTCTGCTAACTCTTGCGGGATAACAGTAGGCTTTGACTCAGGCTCTTTTTCTGGTTTTTCAAATTTAATAATTGCATTGTATAAGAATTGTGCATACTGCTCACGAGTTACAATTTTGTAAGGTTCAAACTTATTATCACCCGTGCCAGCAGCAATTTTATTTTCTTGTAATGCGCTGATAGCATTTGTTGCCCAGTAATTTTTATTTACATCTTTAAAAGTGGTAGTAGATGTTGCTTTTAAATGAAAAGCATTTGTTAATACAGCAGCCAATTGTTCACGCGTTAAAATACTATCTGGACCAAATCTTCCATCACCAAATCCACTTATAATACCAGCTTTACTAAGAGTTAAAATCTCTTTTTCAAACATATGATTTTTCACATCTGTGTAAGGGTTTGGTAAGTTAGGTTCATCCGTTGGCTTCAAGTAGGCATATAACATTCTAGCTACTTGTCCGCGTGTAATACTATCACCAAAACCAAATATTCCATTTCCATAACCCGATACAATATTTTTCTCTTGCAAATCCATAATCGCTTTATAAGACCAGTGATTTTCAGGAACATCTTTAAATCCTGTTGTGTTTTCTGCTTGCACATTTGTTAGAGGCGCTAGTGTTGTTGATGCGATAACTGTCCCCGCCAAGATTAGTTGTTTAAAATTCATAATTGAATCCCCTTATCCTTAAAATAAAATGTTCATAAAGAATATTGCACACATCTTTTTCCATATTAACATATAAAAACCTTAATTTAGGTTTATTTTGGATATTTTAAGAATATTATTCCATTTGGTATTGTTCGCACAATAAAAATCATAATAACTTGTTTCCAATGCGCATTCTTTCCCTTTATCCATTTTAAAAAGATACCATTTACGAACTCAAAAAATCCCCTCAAAGCATCAGCTTTAAGGGGATTTCTCCTATCATCTTCTCTCTTCATACAACCGATTTGCTTTATAAGAGCAAACAAAATACATACATGTCACAACAGGGATAAACGTCCAAAACAGTCCTCTCATTAATGCAAATGGCGTTTCAAATAAGAATGACCATAGAAATGATACGCCTTGCTTATCCCATAATCCTGGCGTCAAGTATAGTTCTTTCGGATTTACAAATGCTTCTACATTAATCGTATTATTATACATAAATAGAAATAATATCGGCAAATAACAGATCGCTAATTCTAAAAAGGTTTTAGATAGACGTTTATACTTCCCTGCTCGTGACATTTGATCTGAAAAAATGTCATCTTCACTTTCTTCATTTATCTTTTTAAAATAGTACGTACCTGACCACCGATTACCAGCTATATGCTCCCAGCCACTATCTTCAAATAATGTGCAGTAATTAATAAATTCACTTTTTCTACTAAATACTCTATGGTCTATTCTAATCGTCGCATCTTCCGGCTCTGTATATCTAAATGTATAACCAAATGTATTGCTTTCTAGTTGATAGCCTTTCCAAGCCATCTCTTCTAACCATTTTTCCTCTTTCTCAAAGTCTAAAAAGAATTTCAATCTCCACATCATCGTTTCCCCCTAACTATACGTGTAATAAACTCTTTGTAACCTCAATAATGTGTTGCATTCTCATAAAGTCTAAGTGCAATACTTCTTTCCCACGTTCCGTAATGACATACACTTTTCTTCGTTTATCTTCACTTTTTACCGATTCTATTAACCCTTGTTTTAATAAATTTTCAACCGCACCATACAATGTACCCGCTGCGATTTTCACTTGATGATTACTCAGTTCCTCCACCTTTTGCATAATTAAATAACCATGAGCTGGCTCTAATAAAGCTAAAAGAACGTAATAGGTTGTTTCCGTTAATGGTAAATTTTTATCTCTATTCATAAAGACCTCCAATGTAACGATAAATATATAGCCAAACTATATAGTTCAACTGTATAGTTTCATTTTATACAGTTAGACTGTATATGTCAAATACAGGAATAATTTTATAACCCATAACAAAAAACGCTATCTTTTTAAAAGATAGCGTTTTTCATATTATCATTGCTTATTCTTCGCCTTCATTTGTTCTTCGTAAACAAACTTCGCGGTCATAAAATCGTTAGGAAAATCTTTTAATGCATTCTTCATCACGTTCAATTCTTCTTGTGATTTGATCTCTACTCCGTTTAAGAAATCAAATGCTTTTGATTGTTCATCCGCAACAAAGTTTTGCGTCATATAGTCATCTTGGAAGTCTTGCTTCGCTTTTTCTTTCACTTTGTTCATTGCATCTGTTTTATTTATACTTTTCACAGGATTTGCGAATGCGCCTGTAGGCTGTTCTGGTTTCGGTTCTTCTTTCGTTTCCGGCCGTGGAGCTGGGGCTGGTTGTTGCTTAGGTTGTTCTTGTTGAACTGGCTGTTGTACTACTTCTTGCTCTTTTTTCGCTAATTCATCTTTTAACTTCTTAACTTGCGCATCAAGAGATTTTTTTTCAGTTTCTAATACACTCATATCACTTTTTAACTTTTGCATTTCTTCATAATGTTCATCTACTAATTTATTGTATTCTTTCTCAGTGTACATTTTTTCACTAGTTGATGTCGTTTTTCCCTTCGCAATAACTACATTAATAATTACAAGTAACACTATGATTCCTATTAACGCAGCTAAAATCTTCTTTTTGTTCATTATTAATCCTCCAAAATGTAAAATTACCAAAGTTATCATAACAGATGCAGCTATGTTCCTTTGTCATATTTTGTCGAACTAAAATAATAAAAAAGCATCTAAAACAGATGCTTTTTCCCATTCTCACTACATAAACGTAATCGTCACTAAAGAATATCCTTCTTTTGCATTATACGGCTCAGCTTTATAAGAAACACGGTTCGCCCCTTGCGGATAACCGATTTCTCCAATTACTTTTTTCACATCTTGCAATGCGCCATCCATTGATTGTTTATAAAGGATTTCGATTTTTGGTGACTTTTCGTTATAACGTTGCTGCATTTTATTTTTGAATTCATTATAGTTATTTGCGATGTATTCATTTCCTAAATAATTTAATTTTGTATCTTTTAAAATTTGCTGATATGCAGGGTTTTTCGTACTACCTGCCGCAATTTTATTTGTTAATGTACTATAATAATTTGTTGTAGCTTGCGGATAATCATTTCTGTTCCACTCATGATTTCTTGCGATTTGCTCATCTGATAAGTTGAAATAGGAATACGTTACGCGGCCTTGTTCATCTGGCACTGGATCATCGAATGTTGTATCGAGGTGATACCATTTGTTTTCGATTTTCACCAAGTTCCAAGCATGAGGCTGACCGTCTCCAGTTCCTACTACAAAGTGGTTCTCAATTCCAGCTTCTTTTAATAATTGATAGGTTAATAGTGCGTAACCTTGGCAAACCGCAGAACGATTTACGAGCGCTTCATATGCTGTGTAAGCTTTATAAGACGTATCGTAAGAAATATGTTTTACGACATAATCATGAATCGCCTTCACTTTTTCATGATCATCCATTCCAACTTGCGTAATAGAAGAAACAATTGCCTTTGCTTGCTTCATTACATATTCCGTTTGTTCTTTCGTTTCACGATATGTAATCTTTAACGTAAACGTATAATTTCCAGGTGATCCAGAAATACCATATGAAACATTCGATCTATTATAATTTGTATACTCATTTTTACTTGCGACTTCTTTATAGGCGTTGAAAAGTGTCTTCATTACTTCTTCCTGATTACTATTTTTCGTTTTATATGGAAGTGTAATATTCGTTTCGTACGCATTAATACGCTTTTGCACTTCATCTTTAAATGCTGCTAATAATGCCGCATCCCCTGTATCTTGCACCGCAACTTCAGGCTTTTTATATTTCAAAGTATTATATAAAAACTGTGCATACTGTTCACGTGTTACCGTTTTAGATGGCTCAAATTTTCCTTCGCCTGTACCAGAAGCAATTCCGGTTGACTGCACTGCGCTAATAGCGTTTTCACCCCAAAAACCATTTGGAACATCATTAAATGTATGCTTTTGTTTCGCAGAAAGATGGAAAGCGTTTGTAAGAATTTGTGCCATTTCTGCGCGATTCACAGGAGCTTTCGGTCTAAAATTCCCTTTCTCATCCCCTTTAAATACCCCTGCATTCGTTAACATTAAAATTTCCTCAGGAAACATCGTAGAGTTCTGATTAATATCACCATAAGGATTATTAAACTTAGATCCGTCTTTTAATATGTAAAGAGTATTATTATTACTAAACGTTCCGCCTTGTTTATTCGGTAGCATAACTCGATACACTAAAGCAGCTACTTGCTCCCTCGTCGCAACATCTCCAAAACCAAATATTCCATTTCCATAACCAGAAATAATATTTTTACTCGCTAAATCTTTAATCGCCGGATACGACCAATGCGATGTAGGCACATCAGAAAAAGCACCCGCCTCAGCAGCTCTCACATCACTGCCATTTGTATACAATAAAGCGCCACCAATAAGTGATAATGATGTAATTGATTTTAATAATTTTGTGTACATAATTCCTTCTCCCAATACGTTCTCTATTTTATATTTTGTCGAAAAATCTAAAAGAATATGACAAAACATATTATACTATTAAAATTTTTTGAAGGATATATTAAGTTTTGAAATATGCAAAAACTCATATTGTTATAAGAATTCATAGTGATATTATGTTGTTTTACTTGCGAATATATAAAGGGCTATGGTGTCTTATGTCGAAAACATCATTTATAACCAGGTTGCTTTCGGAATCGTTGACACGAAATTTCATGTTAAATTCAAATAAACAAGGAACCTATTAGTCGGTTCCTTGTTTATTTGGCTAAAACAGACTTCTTTGGAGAACCCAAATAAAAGTTAAATCAACTCCTATTTAACATTTCCCTTCAGATATATAACAGTAAAGAATACATCATCACGGTGTCAGCAAGCAAAAGTGTATTCTGCATTTCTGAAAACAGTAGATGGCAAATTGTGACCTGCTGAATCTGCTAAGAAAGAATATACAAGAACATCCTTAACATCATCTTTATTTCCACTAATGATAACATCAAGAAAATCTTCTATTTGGAATTCTGGAGTAAACAATACAATCTTAGTCGTTCTGTTTGGTTCTAAAGAAACAAAAGTACGAGAAATTTCAACTAATTCATTTTGAGTTGGGAAAGAAATGTTTCGACTTCTCTTAACAGTTACCGTTACATTACTAGTATGACAGCGTGAATCATTGTTTAACATAATGTTGAGAGCAGTTGGAATAATCCCATTTTCAGAAACCGGAACTCGAAACACTCCAGTAGATTTATGAGCCATATAATCACATCCTTTCAAAATAAAATATACTTACAGTATATTAGATGCAAAAAACGTTCATTTTGATAGGGACAAATTATGTGATTAATATATTTATAATAACCCTTGGTATTACTAAGCCAATGTTTTAAAAGATTAACAAATATCGCGAGAACCAATCGAATGTATAGTAAAAGTAAAAAGAATAAGGTGTCTAAAAGGTCCCCTATTTTGAGCCAATAATGAGACATTATGTTAATCTTATATGTATAGTTGCACAAAATTGAGAAACTTAAGGAGACAGATACATTTTATGAGGAAATTATCCATATTACTTACTTTCATTCTAGTATTAGTCAGTGTTATGGCTGCTTGCACACAAGATAAAAAAGATAGTGCCATTGAAAGTGGTCCAATAGAAGAACCAACCGCAAAAAATGAAAATGAAGAAGTAATAAATTTTGAAGAAAAAGAAGATATGAGCCGCTTGGAACAAGGTATTTTATTAGTTGGTGAGAGTGTTAAGGGAGGCTATTACTTGACCGCCGTTCAAAGTGCATATTTAAATGCTAGCAATGATTCCGTCGTTGTTAATGTCTCTGTAAAAAATGTACGAGGTCAAACGATTGGACTATCAGAATTAAAATATAACTTAAAAGATGAAAAAGACGGAAAGGCCTATGAAGGAAAAGTGCTTGATCAAAACCTTTCTGATATACAAGTTAAACCAAATGAAACGGTAGAATTGAAAATAGCTTTTGAAGTACCAGGTACCGCAGATGAATATATGTTTTATATTGAAAGCTCTTTAGATCCTCTAGGAGCACACTGGAAAATCGATAAGCTGCAATCACAAAAAAACTCTAACTAATTCGTCATGGCGATTTAGTTAGAGTTTTTTTGTTTGAAGTATTCACGAGTATCTACCCTTATCTTTTCAGGTAAAACAATATCAAGTTCTTTATCTAACCATGCAAGAGTCTTTTTACGGAGAAACTCACGCATGTGTTCTTCTGCTTCAAGCATTACTAAGTTAATTGTACAAGAAGAATTGCTAGGTTCACAAGAATTACAAGCCTCATCTCGATATAGTAGACCATTCTGTACAATATTTTTACATTGAAAAATAGGTTTCGGGCCTTCGACAGCTTCTATTACATCCCAAAAAGAAATATCTCCTGGAGACTTAGCTAACCTATATCCTCCCTTTACACCTGGGACAGAACTCACAATGCCAGCTTTAGATAATTTACCGAAAACTTTTGAAAGAAATGTTTCAGAAAGTCCTTGGAACTCTGCCAAATCTTTTATTCCAACACTTTCCTTGGAAGGAGTATTAATTAAATAAACTAAGCAATGCAAGGCATATTCAACCCCAACACTATATTGCATATACAAATCACCTGCTTTTTATTTTAAGGGTTATCAAATTGTATCTTAGGACCATTTAGAATTTTAGTCAAATAAAGTGAAACTTTAATCAGTGGATGGTGTTCATCCCCCACTGATTATCAGCCCTCACCAATCGGGCTTTTAGAATAGTATGTATTTCATTTGACAAAAATAATTTCAAAGTTTATATTAAAGACTAAGTTAATCGGCGATTAACTTAGTCTTTAATTAAAACGTAAAAACTTTTAAAAAGGGGAAATACAAATGAACAAAACACTTATTATAAACGCACATCCGAAAGTGGATGATACATCATCAGTCAGCATTAAGGTTTTTAACCATTTTTTAGAATCTTATACAGAATTCATTCCTAATAATGAAACGATTGAACAGATTAATTTATACGATGATGTAGTACCAATGATAGATAAAACTGTTTTAAGTGCATGGGAAAAACAAGGAACTGAACAGAAGTTAACTGGTGAAGAACAAAAAGTAACGGAGCGTATGTCCGAAATTTTACAACAATTTAAAAGTGCAAATACGTATGTAATCGTATTACCTTTGCACAACTTTAATATTCCATCAAAGTTAAAAGATTACATGGACAATATCATGATTGCACGTGAAACATTTAAATATACTGAAACTGGATCAGTGGGACTACTTAAAGATGGAAGAAGAATGCTTGTTATACAAGCAAGTGGAGGGATCTATACAAATGATGATTGGTATACAGAAGTGGAATACTCTCATAAATATCTAAAAGCAATGTTTAACTTCCTTGGTATTGAAGATTATCAAATCGTTCGTGCACAAGGAACAGCAGTACTAGATCCAAATGAAGTATTACAAAATGCCTATAAAGAAGTTGAAGAGGCTGCTTCTAGATTGGCTAACAAATAAAAGTTTTCACTGGAAGAATGATGGTTATCAATAAAGATCCCCTCCACCTTAAGGCAGAGGGGATCTTCTCATTCCTATTTCAAACTACCCGCAATCTCCGTAAAGATAACTCCAAGCGCATGTGCACCTGCATCTGGATAGCCTAAACTTCTTTCGCCAACTGTACCAGCGCGGCCCATGCGAGCTACGATTTCTTTCGTGTACTCTGCGCCTTTAACAGCTGCTTCTGCTCCTTTTTCAAAGGCAGTTTTCATATCTTCTTCGTTTGAAGCGCTAGCTAACCAAGAGTCTACACATGGAGCAAGTACATCAACAAGCGTTTTATCACCAACTACTGCTCCTCTACCGAATGATCTTTCACCTATAAAATCTGCTATCTCTTCTTTTTTTCTATATTTGCACCAGAACCTTATTTTTTAATCAACACTATTTAACTGACTCTACTTGTTTCTCTAATTCTCTTCCAAGAAATTTAGCAAGCTCAAGCATACCAAATTGATTCGCTACAGACTCTGCGTCAGAATTATAGTTTGTGTTTGTATTAATATCATACGTATAAATTATTCCATCCAAACTGCGAATAAATTCAATACCAGCAACAGTAATTTCATTTTCTTTCAAAAATTCTTTGTACTGCTCAATGATCGGCTCGTGGAAGTCCGGTATAATTTCAAATTTTGTTGACGCTTCTTTCTTACTCTCTTCTCCTACTGGGCAGAAAGCATCTTGAATCGAGCATGCATCCGCTGGACAAAGCTCGAATCCTTCTGATGTATCTACTTTAACTGCATATACAAACTGACCGCCTACAAATTCACAACGTGTAATATATGGTTCTGGCGCTTCAATATATTGCTGGATTAAAGTAATTCCATCAATAGGTTCTTCAAACGCCGGACTATCCAAATATTGCTCTAAAGCATCAATGGAATGAAATAGTTGAACGCCAAGGCCTTTCCCTGCACGATTATGCTTTGTAATGAACGGTACTTCCCCTAACTCCCTTGCTGCCTTTACTATATGATCACGTCCAACAGCACCAATTGTTTTCGGCACTTGTATACCAAAATTTCTTAATGCTGCATATTGATTCAATTTACTTACTTCAAGACGTAATGCACGAGACCCATTAAATACTGTGCGCCCATATCCCTCTAACCAAGCAAGAACTCCTTCCGTCAACTCAGGTGCATATCTATGACCTCTCGTATGTGAAGAAGCACTCATGCGGCTATAAAAAACACCTTGGGGAGGTTCTTGTTCTAACGTAATTGTTCCTTCATTTAAAAACCATTCCTCATACGGTAACTCCAGTTCTTCCAACCTTTTCACTAAATGATCCGTCCATTCCTTATTCTCATGTAATATGTAAATTTTACTCATTTGTAATCAATTCCTTTCTTTTTGCTTCAACTAATGGCATCACTTTTTCAGAAAATCGTTTCATCTCTTCAAGCTGTGGCGAAAATTGTAAAAGTAATAAAGTAACACCCACTTTTTCAAAAGCGAGTATCCTTTCTGCAATTTGTTCTGGTGTTCCAATTAAATTAGGACGTAATCCACGATTAGATACGGAATAATCATTCAACTTCACTTGCTGTTCCAAATGCGATTTACTAATAAAGTCTTGGTAACCCGCGTAACCTAACGCATCGTCTTTCACATCCGTTATGCGTCTCCATTCCTCTACTGCCTCTTCTTCTGTATCACGACAAATGACGTAATCCGCAAGCCCGAATGACTGCAATGGCTCCTCTGTAACTTTCTTTCTACGATTCTTCATATCTTCTATTTTCAGTGATACTTCTTCCACTGTTCCGCCGTGCATGACATATGCATCTGCGTGATTTACAATGACCTCTTTTCCTCTCTCACTCTCACCACCTGCATAAAGCTTGATACCTTGTTTCTGCACAGGTTTTGGACTTAAATGTGTATTCTGAAGCTCATAAAAGTTCCCCTTATAAGAAAACTCGTCTTCTTTCCAAAGCTCTTTCAAAATTGTTACAAATTCCTCTGTGCGATCATATCTTTCATCATGTGCGGTAAATACTCCGCCGTACTGTCTCGCTTCTTCTTCCCACCACGCTGAAACTACATTCAATGTAAAACGACCATTACTTAATTGATCGATATTCGCTGCCATTTTCGCTGTAACCGCTGGATTGTGGAAGCCAGGTCTTACAGCTGTCATAATCTCTAATTTATCCGTTACTGCTGCAAGTGCTGCCGCAGTTGTCCACGCTTCTAAACTTGGTGCTGAAATACCTTTTATATCATTTAAGTTTAATTCTGCAATAAGTGTTGTTGAAAAACCTAATTGTTCTGCCGCTTGCGCTGTTTGTTTTGCATATTCAAACGTAGGCGGCATAGATTCATCACCTACATTTCGAAGCCATCCCCCAAAAATCGGCAACCAAAAACCATACTCCACTACATACTCCCCCTTCATCTCTTAGCCATAAAAAAAGCTACTCTTATTCAAATAAGAGTAGCCTTCTTGACTAATTGAACCGCTCTTATCTTTCAGGTGTTTCTTCACCTGCAGGATTTGGCACCTTTCGTCTCATACGAGGTTGCCGAAGTTTCATAGGGCCCGTCCCTCCACTTCTCAACATAAGAATTGTTTGATTTTCATTTATTATAATCATCTGAATAATAAAAATCAATATTTTAATACTTATTTTTCCGATATACATTAAATGATATATGAAAAATCATATTGTTATAGCGATTTATAAGGGTATTATGTTTCTTTACTTGCGAATATATAAAGGTCTATGGTGTCTTATGTCGAAAACATCATGTATAACCAAGTTGCTTTACTTCTATCTTAAAAACACAGCAAAAGAGGTGTTAGTAGCATGAAAAA
Organism: Bacillus cereus group sp. RP37; assembly: GCF_040459695.1. Lineage (NCBI taxonomy): Bacteria > Bacillati > Bacillota > Bacilli > Caryophanales > Bacillaceae > Bacillus > Bacillus cereus group sp. RP37. The sequence goes on from NZ_JARVHP010000001.1 coordinate 4,389,223, forward strand.
TAAACGATGTGAGAATTGTGGTTCTACTACATTTAAAGAAGGAAGAGTTGGATCTGCTTATCATGCATATGTTTGTGAAGATGATTCTAGTAGGCTCTTTTCAGTAGGGAAACGTTGCAAACTCTTAACTACATTTTGTTTAGAATGTGGTGAGGTGAAATCATTTAGAGTGGAGAAGCCGGAGATATTTAATGAATAAAACATTAGAATCGAGATGTCCTTCAACCTAATTCTCTTGGTAGACGTGGTTGTAGTTAATACAAATACCATTCCGGTGGAGGCACCATAGGGTGTCTTTTTTTAGTCAGGAATAAGTTTTTACTGCGGTATATATGAAAATAAATCATCTGATTATAAAAATAAAAAAACGCTCATTTGAGCGTTTCATCTATATAATACCTAATAATTACTTTTTCTTCACTTTGATCTAATAACTCTTTATACTTCAATATTACGTCAGCCCCACGGCTCTCCATGCGTATATTGTATAACGCTTGTTGTATTAACCTTTGATTGTTCCGTTGAAACATTTACTCCATATATAATTCCTGAAAACAAATTATATGAACTATGAGCTAATATAGCCGAAAAAAGACCGTATCTTAAGAAAAGTAAAGCATATATAAATAGAATGCGAAATTCAATACACTAGGCTCATGCATGAGTGCAGACACAAAACTTGTAGACAATATCCATACCCAAACGTATTTACTGTTTCTTTCTACAAATAAATTTAAATACAATTTATTAAACACATTAGAATGCTCTTTCGCATTATTAGCCAACCATAATATTGCTGCATAAGGCCCATATCTTTTCAAAATACAGTGGTTTTCATATGTCCCTAAAATTATAACAATAACTTTTCTACACCTACACCATCTATTAATAACAGTTTCAAAGAAGGTGATATTTTAATTGCTTCTTCGATATCTAAATCTCCGAAATCCACCATATATAATCCAAATCCTTCTTTTCCATTTGCATATAATAGCACTTTCCCACCTTCATCATCACCAATTGCAAGTGAGTTAGGTATATATTTTTGGATATTATGAGCTTCATTCATCTCTATGCAACCTGCTGGACTCCAAATACGGATATATATTTCATTATTTACATTAATCTCTGCATCTGTACAATGTTGAATTATCTCTATATAATCTGAAGGAACATCTATTGATGAAAAACCTTGTAATTCTTGAATCGTTTCTTTAGTTGCTGGAGGTTCTTGTGTTTCTAAAGTGAAAACTGCATTTAAGTTCTCAAGTATACTCATTAATACTCAATCCTTTCATATTTTACTTTTAACTTATCAAGCATTCTATATTGTTGTTCTAAAGTTCCTCTAATAGTTTCTTTAGAAAATCCCGCTTTTTCAAAATCAGAAACTATATTCTTTAATTCCTCTTGTAAAGAAGAGCTCCATTTTTCATTTCCTAAGGCTACACGTTCATCACGTCTCAAGTTCTGCGCATTAGTAATAATAGTATGTAATAACCCCTTTCCTGTTTCAATCGTCACTGTTGGTACAAGTTTTGGATCATATCCATATTTATATGAGAACTCACGTTTCTTCTTTTAAAATCCTTATCGTATTTATAAACATACATATCTTTACAGAGAAAACATCTAGCTAAATTATATATCACTCAACTACAAAAAATCCCCTCCACCACAAGGCAGAGGGGATCTTCTAACTTCTATTTCAAACTACCCGCAATCTCCGTAAAGATAACTCCAAGCGCATGCGCACCTGCATCTGGATAGCCTAAGCTTCTTTCACCAACTGTACCGGCGCGGCCCATGCGAGCTACGATTTCTTTCGTATACTCTGCTCCTTTAACCGCTGCTTCTGCTCCTTTTTCGAAGGCAGTTTTCATGTCTTCTTCGTTTGAAGCGCTAGCTAACCAAGAGTCTACACATGGAGCAAGTGCGTCAACAAGCGTTTTATCACCAACTACCGCTCCTCTACCGAACGATCTTTCTCCGATAGATTGTATACCTTGCAGTGCTGCTTGCAACATTTCAGCGAATTCTTTCACTGTTAACTCACGCTTCTCGCCTGCTGCTTTACTAGCTGCGCGGAATGCTCCGCCCCAAATTGGACCAGATGCGCCGCCGCAATGTTCCATAATAATCATCGAACAACCGTCAAGGAATGATCCGATCGTTACGTTCTCTTGATCTACAATAGAATGCCACTCACGTTTTAGTTGCTTAAATCCTTTTGCCACACTCATTCCGAAGTCGCCGTCACCTGCGTGTGTATCTAACTCACAGAACGGTACTTCATTTTTAATAATAACGTCGCTCATTTTATCAACGAGATAGATCATGTTGTTTAATGTAATAACATTATCTTTAATAACAGCGTGCTCTTCCGCCGTTTCTATTTCAAAGGAAACTTCCTTCTCTTCTGTCTCTTCAAGCACATTCACGTACTCAACACTTTCAACTGGCCCATCTACTTTAAACGCTGGTGTATTACACTCTTTCGATAGTAATGTTTTTAGCTCATCGTCTAGTTTCATTACTGTTAAAGACATACCAGCCATATCGATACTCGTCATATAGTTTCCGACGAATACTCTATTAATTTTAATGTTTCTAGCAGCTAATTCTCGCGTCACGGCGTTATTAAATAAGTAAAGTTCTTGCAGTGGTGTTCCGCCAAAACCGTTAACTAGAAGCGCAATTTCTTCGCCGTCTTTTACTCCTAAATCTTTTACAAGATCGTTTGTCATACGGTTCGCTAATTCATCCGCTGACAACATTTTTTCACGTTTAATTCCTGGTTCACCGTGAATACCTACGCCGTATTCCATTTCATCTTCCGCAAGTGTGAAAGTAGGTGATCCGCTCGCTGGAACTGTACAAGACGTTAACGCTAAACCGATTGTGCGCACGTTAGCCGCTGCTTTTTCCGCTACAGCTTTCACCGCTCCTAAATCCATACCTGCTTCCGCTGCTGCGCCGGCAATTTTATGAACGAGAATAACGCCCGCAACGCCGCGGCGTCCTACTGTATACAAACTATCCTCTACTGCAATATCATCGTCTACTTTTACGTAGTCAACTTCAATTCCATCTTCCGTCGCTAAATGCGCTCCGTTTTTGAAATTCATAATATCGCCGCTGTAATTTTTAATAATTAATAACGTACCTTTTTTACTAGCTGTTTCTTTAATTGCTTGATACACCTGAATTTGTGAAGGCGACGCAAACACATCTCCGCACACCGCCGCATCTAACATTCCTTTTCCGACTAGTCCTGCATGCGCTGGCTCATGACCACTACCGCCGCCACTAATTAACGTTACTTTGTTTTCGTTCATTTCTTTCTTCTTAATGACTTTATATTTTTTCAAAAGCTCAAGCTCTGGATGAGCCATAACCATTCCGTTACACATTTCCATTACTAATGTTTCTGGTTTGTTTATAATCTTTTTCATTGTGATTCTCCCTCAATTCCTTTAATATATTGTGATATATTTGAAATCTTCTTCTTACTACTCATGTTAAAATGAAAGCGTTTTATAGTAAACGGACAAAATGGACAATCTGTCTAAAGACACCGCTCTCATTTATAGATAGGATTTTTATATTAATAACATTCTAGGGATGATTTAGATGACCTCTTCTATAATTTCTAAAAAGATAATCGCGAACTCATTGAAGTATTTAATGGAAACAGAGTCGTTTCATAAAATATCAGTGAGCGATATTATGTTACACTGTCAAATGCGTAGGCAAACTTTTTATTATCATTTTAAAGATAAATTCGAACTATTAAGCTGGATTTATAAAGAAGAAACGAAAGAAAATATTATCGACTTTCTCGACTATGAAACATGGGAAAACATTTTTGATTTATTATTTGATTACTTTTATGAAAATCAAAAATTTTACCGAAATGCTTTTAAAGTCATTGAGCAAAACTCGTTTAATCACTATTTATTTGAGCATACGAAAAACTTATATATGAAGATTATTGATGAATTATCTGTGAGCTGTGGATTCAGCCTTTCTGATGAGACAAAAAATACGATTGCCTCCTTTTATAGTCACGGCTTCGTTGGAACGATAAAAGATTGGATTGAAAGTAAATGCGAAGTAGATCCGTCTATTATGTCTTCACTCATGAAAAATATGATAAACAATCAATTACTACTATTACTGGAGCAATCAGCAAAGTAATTAAAGGGTGGCAAAAGCAATGAAAAAGATTATGAATGATGTACAAAATATCGTTCAAGATATGCTGCATGGCTTTTATTTTGAACATAACGACAAAGTAAGTTACGACGTAGCAAATAACATCATTTATGTAAAAGATATCGAAAAGCTGAAGCAAAACGTTGTTATCATAAGCGGCGGTGGTAGCGGACATGAGCCTGCTGATATTGGCTATGTAGGAAAAGGAATGCTTACAGTGGCAGTAAACGGTAGCATCTTCACTCCGCCTACAGTCGAACAAATTGTAGCGGCTACTCGCCTCATGCCAAAAGAAAAAAGTATTTTATTCATCATTAAAAACTTTAAAGATGACGTTGAGAACTTCCTAGCAGCAATGCAAATCGCAAAAGAAGAAGGAAGACAAATTGAACACATCATCGTAAATGACGACGTTTCAATTGAAGATGATGCTTCTTTTAATAAAAGAAGACGCGGCGTCGCTGGCACTGTTTTCGTTCAAAAAATACTTGGTGCGGCCGCTCTTGAAGGTCATTCTTTAGAAGAACTAACAGCACTCGGCCGTTCTATCACCGAAAACTTACACACATTAGGAGTCGCCCTTTCACCTGCAAACGATCCAGTACAAGGTAAAGCTTCATTCACATTAAACGACGATGAAGTCTTTTACGGCGTCGGCATTCATGGTGAAAAAGGTTACCGTAAAGAAGCACTATCCTCTTCTGAAATATTAGCGATCGAACTGATGAACAAACTAAAAAGTATTTATCGCTGGAGAAAAGGTGACAACTTCGCCATCCTCATTAATGGACTCGGTGCAACGCCATTAATGGAACAATACATTTTCGCAAATGACATTCGCCGTTTATGTGAACTGGAAGGATTACAGATTACATTCGTAAAGGTCGGTACCCTTCTAACTTCTTTAGATATGAAAGGTGTTTCGCTCAGTTTGCTTAAGGTGGAGGATTTGGATTGGGTGAAGTGGTTGAAGGAAACTACAGAAACTGCTAGTTGGTAATACAAATAAAAATAGGATGGCTTCAATTGGCCCTCCTATTTTTGTACGTAGTTCACCTATTTAAAAAAATTCAATTACTAAGGAATTCTGCCTTCAATATTACAGCAAATTTACATTAAAAATGTAAATCCTCATTTCCCTGGTATTTTCCTTTATTACGTCTTTGTCTTATGAATAATTCTGCAACAATTAAATTGGGTACCCACGCTAACCAAGCAATAATAGCGTAGCTAAATTCAAACCGCTCTATTCCAAATAGAACGATAAACAACGGTAGCCAAATTCTTAATGTAACTGCCGCAAAGGTTAAAGCGTAATTTCTAATCATCCACTTTCGATGTTCTTTAATTTTTTTATTCTTAACTCTATGTAATGCTTGATATGCTGATGTTAGCCAAAATACGGATAACAAACCGAAACCTAGCTTCGCTACCAATCCTCCCGTAGCATAAAAGGATAGGTACAGTCCAGAAACGCCGCCTAATAATATACCAACCATATAGATTCTCCCAACTATTCGATGACGGTTGATATTCCTTTCTCTAAATTTTGTGGATAATGTAAACGGACCAATTACTAATGCTACTATACTAGTTGTAATATGTATAAATAACATACTATACCAGAACTCACTTAATTTAGACCCATACATAAGCTTCGCTTTTACAAGTCCTGTTTGAAATCCATCCATAATAGAATATTGGACAACAATATAACTAGCTACTAAAAAAGCAAAACAAGTAAATACAAACCAAATTTTCCTGTTCAAATTTTACTGCCTCCTTATTACATGAAGGAATTAGATTATACATTACTGTTCATTCTAGGAAAAAATAAAAAAGCCTTCTAGCGAAATGAAGTGAACCCCGAAAAAGGAACATGTAATAGATTAATATTTCAAATATAACATATATATATATTATATTTGAAATATTGTTAGAGGTACTGAAAAAGATAAACGGTACTGAAATGGGGTTTTTCTAATGGATATGTTACAACAAGTAATAGATAAATTTAAGTTGAATGTGTTATCAGTCGAGAACGTTCCTGAGTCTTTTAGTTCAACTGTATATAAAATCCAGCTAATTAATCATCGTACGGTATATATAAAAATTCCTTATTCCAAAGTAAAGCTTGAACGTGAGTATACTGTACTTAAACGATTACACAATGAGCTACCTGTACCAGAAAGATTAGACTATTGGGAAGGTAATGAAGATGTCACTGGTGCTTTATTATTATCCGAAATCAAAGGTGTTCCGATTACAGAGAAGGTGGATACGGCTTTAGCTTATCATATCGGAGTACACCATGCCATGCTGCATGCAATCATTCCAAATGAGCAGGATTTCAAAAGCTCTGTTTCCAATGTATATGGGAAATGGTCTGAGTTTATTGAGCGACAATTTTATTCCTTTGCAGAAGATGTAAAAGAAGTGATCGATCCTTGTTTATACGAACAATCATTGAAGCATTTTGACCGTCAAGTGAAATTACTTCCAGCTCCAGATGGACCTAGTTTTATACATATGGATTTTCGACCAGGTAATATTTTAGTTCATGAAAATCAAGTAGTCGGCATCATTGATTTTGAAAGTGCCCGAATTGGTGCAACCGAAATAAACTTTACAAAAATTAATAGTGATATTCTCATGAAATCTCCTGGAACATGGGATGCATATAAAAAAGGCTATGAGTCCATTCGTCCACTTATTAATTTACAAGAAGTTTTACCGTTTTATCGCTTTACCGATGCGTTTAATGCCATTGGTTGGTGTAAAAGAAGAGGTATTGAAGAGCATCAAGCTTTTTTACAGGAGAGTGTAGCCTATTTAAACGTTTTGTTTATGAAGGAAGCATAGTTGAAAGAGAATTATTAAACGTCAATAACTGATGTTTCATTTATAAAGATTTTTTCACATTTCATGATTCAACAATCGGACGCAATTGAGGAAGATACGCAAGTATAAAATGATCAAACTTTTTTATGTAAAAACATCTATATAAATTTTACAAACTAAAAATTTATATAATAAAAACCCTCAAGTATATCGTTCTATACTTGAGGGTTTACTCATCTATTTCTTCTCTCATATTCTTAAATCAATAGTTAGCTCATCTGTAATCTGCTCAAGATGGAAAAACCCTTTAATGATTTCTTCAAATCCTATATGCTGATTCCAATTCGTCCCCACTCCTATCATAATAGGGTGATTTAAATAAATAGGATACGGTGATAACCCTTCATCTTTTAACATATACACTCGTTTTCCATCAGTATGAAGAGCTGGTTGAGACTCTTTTAGTAAGTATTGAGATAATTGAACACTTAACACATTTACACCTACCTAACATGTAATACATGAACTGTATCTATTAAGTTAGAAAAAGGGATGAGCCGTTCACATTTTACCTTGTTTGAGCCTAGAGAACTAGAATCATTTTATAAACTAGGATATCTCACAAGAGCATAATCACCTCACTGAATGATGACAGGTCTTCCAAATAAAGCTGGATAATATATTAACATCGCCCCTACAAATGAACACACTAAACAAAAAACAGCCTCGTATTTTATAACTAGAGACGAGTCGGTATCAAGCTTTTTCCCCTCTCTTTTACATATCATTTTAAATAAAACTCTATATATTACATACCCAACAATTGCCCCGAGGGTATTCGTAAATAAATCATCAATATCTGTAATTCTATTATTTAGTAATTGATTTAACTCAATTGCCAATGAAAAAAAGAATCCTGCACATACGGTGTTTTTCATTTTTCTAAACTGCGGCCAAATAGTCGGTAATAAAAAACCAAACGGCATAAACAGTACAATGTTCAAAAGATACGTAGTACTACCTGCCGTATCAAATAGAGTCAAATTAATTTGATTTACACGAATCCACGTTTCGTATCTACTTATATCCCATACAGTCGCGATTTGCGTCACCTTATACACGAGCGAAAGGTAAAACAGAAAAACATATACCCATAGAAAATGCCGAATAGATATAGTTCTTTTCGCTTTAAAATAAACTCCAACTTGAAACATAATACAAAAAATAATAGTAAAAAAATAAGTATATAAATAACTAATCAAAACCTCTGTATGCATGTAGAATCCCCTAACTTTACATCTTCATCTATGACTTTGTCGTTTTTAGTATCCTTCTTGATGTAACTTGTTTATAGGATAGGAAAAACTTTTAAAATAAAAAGTGGGGTAAACATAAAATTTTTCTTAAATCTTCACATGCAACCTCTATAGTATTTTCATCCATACAGTATATATAATCATGTGAATCGTTTGTTCAGTTAAAACATGAAATTAAGAAATATATGCCGTACTATAATCACTCTTGCTATCAATAGAATTTAAAGAAGATGACTCCTGTTTGCATACAGAAATCATCTTTTTTAGGTTGCCTAACTTTTTTTAGAATGTCCTTTACAAAGGGTACAGATCAAGAGCACCTTATGCCTATTCAAAGGGATCAACTATACCTTCTTCCCTTAAAATCACTAAAACCCATTTACAAATCTATAAAAGTAGATATAATATCCTTATGGAACCTTTATTAATTTATAAAGCATTGTCAAATGAAACAAGATGTCAAATTTTATCCTGGTTGAAAAATCCAGAAAACCATTTCGATGAAAAACCTTATCTAGAACAAGACCTTAACTTTCAAGTTGGCGTATGTGTAGGAGATATCCAGCTTAAAACTGGCTTAGCCCAATCGGTTATTTCTAGTTATTTATTAACTATGAAAAAAGCAGGCTTACTAGAGTCTGACCGAATTGGAAAATGGACCTACTATCGTCGAAATGAAAAAACAATACGAGAGTTTTCTGAATACGTCCAAAACGAATTATAAAATGAAAGCTAATAATCAATCAGCATACTAATTGATTATTAGCTTTCACACATTCTGCTTTTTTACAGGTATCCAATAATTTTTGTATAAATTGCACTGCCTATAAAAGCAAGAAACATCGAAAGGAGAATTTTTTTTAACACATCATATCTAGTTATTTAGATATCTGTTATTGTATTTCGGATTACATACTCCAGATAATATTGGCATCCAATCACGCTTATAATAATGCTTCTTTGTTAATGAATTTACTTTCAAAATACTGATACGAATGGAGAGTTTTATAAATGAAAAAAGTAAATCCTTTACTTATTCTGACACTCGCAATAGGTGTGTTCGGAATTATTACTACCGAGATGGGTATTGTCGGCGTATTACCACAAATCACTGAAAAGTTCGGAATTTCAACTACACAAGCTGGATTTTTAGTAAGTATATTCGCGCTAGTTGTTGCTATTTCTGGTCCATTTTTAATTTTGCTCGTCTCTAGTATTAATCGCAAAATAATTTTATTAACAGCAATCTTTGTTTTTGTTATTTCAAATATAATCTACGCTTATACAACACAATTTGAAATCATGCTTATTTTTCGTATTTTACCGGCAGCGCTTCATCCACTCTTCTTTTCAATCGCTCTTGTAACAGCTGCTAAACTTGTCCCTCCAGAAAAGGGCGGTCAAGCAGTTACAAAAGTTTTCATGGGAATTACTGTTGGCTTTGCTTTAGGTGTACCACTAACCTCTTACCTTGCAGACCAATTTTCACTCGAAATGGCTTTCTTATTCGGAGCATTCGTTAACACTCTTGCATTCATTGGAATACTACTGCTACTTCCTTCTATGCCTGTTAAAGAAAAAATGTCTTTCGGCAAACAAATTCGTATTCTCGGCAAACCAGGATTATGGTTAAATATTTTAACCGTCACATTCCTTTTTGCAGCCATGTTTTCCGTATACAGCTACTTCGCTGAGTACCTTGCAAAAGTAACTTCCATGAATGGATCTCTCATCAGTATCATGCTATTCATATTTGGTATAGTTATGATTTTAGGTAATCATTTATTTGGTGGTCTTCTGCAAAAAAGCATAATAAACACTGTAATATCATTCCCTATTCTATATTCTATTGTTTACATATTGGTTTATTATTTAGGTTCCTACCTTGTTCCAATGATTTTTATAGTATTCATTTGGGGAATCGTACATGCTGGTGGATTAATTGTTGGTCAAACATGGTTAATAAGTGAAGCTAAAGAAGCACCTGAATTTGGTAACAGTCTATTCGTTTCGTTCTCAAATCTCGGAATTACTTTAGGAACCACTATTGGAGGCTGGTTCATTTCAAACTTAGGTATTCACCAGCTTATTTGGAGCGGCTTTATATTCACACTACTCTCATTTCTATTAATTATAATAAAACTAAAATTTTTCAATTCTAATAGCCAGGCTTCATTATCAAGCTAGTACATTTTCAGTTCCAAATTCGATAAAAAACGTTATAAATTCTTCTTATAAGATTTTATTAACTAAAAAGTATAACGCTCAAAGCCTTTAGCCATAATTACGACTAAAGGCTTTTTTGTATATAAAGTGAAACTTTAATCAGCCCTCACCAATCGGACTTTTATGAGCAGTTGATCCCCCACCTAACTTCTTTGCTTTTGCTGAATTTTGAGGTGGGGGTCTTACTGCCCATTAAAGCGGGATAAAAATAATTCTAAAAGGAGCTAATTTTATGGAACATAATCAAAATGGAGTACTTGCTTTAATTGTTTTGTTTTTAGGATTAGTGTTTTTTGTTAGTGGAATGGTTTATCATTTATGGGGTTCTTTTTAATCGTATGATTGTAATCACTCATAAATACCCTCACGTATATCGTTCCTTTATTAATTTCAACGTTTAGACAGATACATAATTCCAAAACTAAAACGTTTATTGCAATTATCGATATGGAACATTTCCCAAAACAACTTAACATGGTAAAATAATATTCGGACGGGAGTCCAATATTATTAAAATTAAGATGGTTCAAGTCGGAGGAAGGCACCTTAGGGTGTCTTTTCTTTATTTTCAAAAGGACCTGCTCAATTATTGTGTAAAAAACATAAAGTAAGTTGAATCCATTAAAATACATGAGTGACCCCTTGTTTTCCCCTCTTATTAAAGGAGGAACTATTATGGGATTTGGTGGTAGTTGTAGTAGTGGTTGTGGCGGCGGCTTTGCTTTACTAGTTGTATTGTTTATTTTATTGATCATTGTTGGAGCTTCTTGCTTCTGCTAAAAAACTATCGGAAAAGACACTCTTATATGGGTGTCTTTTCTTTGTAATAAAAAGCTTTCTATAAAGGAGGGTTTTTAGGTTTTTAGGTTTTTACATTCAAATCATCCAAATTAGTTATTTACACAGCACCTTATTCCTTCTCATCTCTCATACTGTAATACCCCAAATTAATAATAACCAAGAAATATCCACCCATAATTCCCGCAGCAAATGTCCACATGAATTCACGGTGTTCAATTTCATACATAATAATCGCGCCGAGTATTGCGGCTGCAAACCGATTCATCATGCCGAGCATCGGTGCTTTCTCTTTTTTTACGATGCTATCTCCGAACTTTTCAATACGCCTTCCTAAAATCCAGGCGCAGTACATACTCACCAAAAGGCCAATGCTTATCCCTACAAACTGGGCTGGAAAAGGTGTCACAAGCCACCCTAATAACATTACGCCTAGTAAACAATACATTTGTATGTTGAATGATCTTAATGCCATACGAATCATGTTCTGTTCCTTACCTTTCTCTTTAATTCCATCTTTCGGACTTCAAGCTTTCCGATATATCTTTTTTAAAATGGGGGAATTTGATTTTGCTTACCATTAAATAAGCGAGTACGCATGTGCCAAACGCCACGGAAACTGGATTGTTCAGGAGGCATAAAATAAGGAGACACATTGCCGCAAATGGAATGGGCATGCCGATAAATGTTGGGAGTTTGCTTTGCTGCGTGTTAAATCTCGCAAGCCGCAGCATTCCGCAAATACTATAAGCAAGTGCGCATATCATCCCGATAGACTGCAAATCTTTTAACGCGACACTATAGGCAAGAATAGACGGCGCCACACCAAAGGTAACTAAATCCGCAAATGAATCTAACTCTCCGCCAATTTCCGAAACAGCATCCAGTTTCCGAGCAACTATACCATCAAACAAATCAAATACCATACCTGTAATAATGAACATGACTGCACCATACATATCTTGAACGAAAACAGAATAAATGGCCAATATCCCACAAATAAAATTAGCTATCGTCATCATATTTGGTATGTAACTCATCACACGCTTCTCCTCCTTTCTACTCATTACCTCATCTAAGTTCTTACTCATTACTATCAAGATCCTTCTGTTTTTCTTCTAATATCACTTTATTTATTTTCGTTAATGTATCCGTCATTTGTTCTAAAGCACCGATATCGATTTTAGAAAAATACTTCTCAATTAATACATCATCTAACTCAGACAACCGCTCTATATACTTACTACCGTTTGGACCAAGCGTAAGGAAATACTCCCGTTTATTGTTAGGATTAACTTGTTTCGAAATCATCTTCTGTTTTTCTAATTTCGATAAAACTTGGCTAACAGCACTTTTTGATATATTAAAAGTAGTCGCAATGTGATTTGCTGTCGTGTTTTCATTTAAATTAATATGAAATAGCATACTCTCTTGCTGTCCTGTAAGACCGTACTCATCTTTCAACTCCTGAAATAGTAAAATGTAGAATTCATTATAGGCTCGGTTCATTTCATTAATTACTTCTTTATACGTTCTCGTCATAGCGTTCTTCCTCCATGCTGTTATTTTGTTTTATTTAATAGTTAAGTTCACTTAACTTAACTATATTATACCGTTATCTTTGTGTAAAGGGAAATCAATTTCCATACTTTATTCACAACGAAAAAAGAAGACATCCATTAAGATGTCTCCCTTTCATACTTAAGACTCCAAGCTCCCACCATTCGTCTCAATTACTTCTTTATACCAATCGAAGCTTTTCTTCTTCGATCTGTTTAATGAACCTTTTCCTTCATTATCTTTATCAACGTATATATATCCGTAACGTTTTTTCATTTCTCCAGTAGAAGCACTTACAAGGTCAATCGGGCCCCAACTTGTGTATCCGATAATATCTACTCCGTCTTGAATTGCTTCTGACATTTCAATCATATGCTTTTCTAGGTAATCAATACGGTATTCATCGTTCACTTCGTCTTCATCATTTAATTGATCAATTGCACCGAGGCCATTTTCAACGACAAATAAAGGCTTTTGGTAACGATCGTAAAGTTGGTTCGCCGTAATGCGGAAGCCTTTCGGATCAATCGTCCATCCCCACTCTGATTTTTCAAGATACGGATTTTCAACCGAACCGAATACATTTCCGCTCGTTATGCTTTTTAATACTTCTGGATCTGTACTTGTTGCTCGGCTTGCATAGTAGCTAAATCCAATATAATCAACTGTATGTTCTTTTAAAATTACCTCGTCTTCTTTTTCCATTTCAATTGTTACATTGTTATCTGTAAAGAATCGTTTTGCGTATCCAGGATATGCTCCTCTTGCTTGTACATCAATGAAGAAGAATGATTCACGGTCTTGTTCCATCGCGCGTTGGATGTCATCTGGATTACATGTATATGGATACGTTGCACCAGCAGCAAGCATACAACCGATTTTTGCATCTGGAATGATTTCATGACACGCTTTTACAGCTAACGCACTTGCGACAAGCTGGTGATGCGCCGCTTGATACTGAATTTGTTTTTTATTATCGCCTTCTTTAAAGGCTAGACCTGCTCCCATGAAAGGTAAATGTAAAAGCATATTAATTTCGTTAAATGTCATCCAATATTTCACTTTATCTTTATATCTATTAAAAATCGTTTTTGCATACGTCTCGAAGAAGTTTACAAGCTTTCTACTTCTCCAGCTTCCATACTTTTCTACTAAATGAACAGGCACATCAAAGTGAGCCATCGTAACGACTGGTTCAATACCGTGCTTTAATAGTTCATCAAATACGTTATCATAAAACTGTAATCCTGCCTCATTTGGATTTTCATCATCACCATTTGGGAAAATACGTGTCCAAGCAATAGATACGCGTAACGCTTTAAATCCCATTTCTGCAAATAGAGCGATATCTTCTTTATAACGATGATAAAAATCAATTGCTTCGTGTGATGGGTAAAACTCCCCTTCTACCGGTGTAAAGGAATGAATATTTCCTTTCATAATGTCCCAGCGGTTTTCACCAGTTGGTAATAAATCAACCGTCGTTAATCCTTTTCCGTCTTCTACATATGCGCCTTCAACTTGATTGGCTGCAGTCGCTCCACCCCATAAAAATCCTTTAGGAAAAATCACTTTAGACATATAGAAAAACTCCTTTATATAAGAATGAACGAGGAAAGGTATTATAAGTTTTAAAGAATACCTTTCTTCGTTTGAACCTGTATGAAATGTACTACTGTTTAACTCCTAACTTTAGTAAGGAATCTCCTGCTTGTATCTTTTCTACTTCTGTTTTTTTCAAGCTATATTTATCATAATTTGTAACAACAACTGGTGTTGTCACAATATAACCCGCCTTTTGAATTTCAGCTATATGAAACTCAATAAGTAATTGCCCTTTTTCTACTCTCGCTCCTTGTTCAATATGAGAAGAGAAAAATTCGCCATTTAATTTCACAGTATCCATCCCAATGTGGATTAAAATTTCAGCTCCTGAATCCGATGTAATTCCTACTGCATGATTCGTCGGGAAAAGCGCAGAAATCGTACCTGAAACTGGTGAAAACAACTTTCCTTCTGAAGGCTCGATCGCAACTCCTTCTCCTAACGCACCTGATGCAAATGCAGCATCGTCAATATTTTGAAGTGGCATAACTACACCATGGAAAGGACTAAATATTACCTCATCATCGCTTGATGCAGCAATTTTATTACTTGTTTCCTCTGTTTCTGTAGATGTTTGTTTTTTCGTAAAACCGAATAAGTAAGTCAGAATAAAACCGACTATTAAAGAAACAACCATCGAAACAATTGCTCCCCAAAATCCAGCTGTAATCCCATCTTTCGGACTAATAAATGTGGGAAGCGTAAATATGCCAAGCCCGCCTGTCATATAAGCTTGTGTACCAAATACGCCAAGTATTGCGCCGCCAATTCCTCCAGCGATACAACTCATAATAAACGGCTTTTTAAGAGGAAGTGTAATACCATAAATCGCCGGCTCTGTAACACCGAAAATACCTGAAATAAAAGCTGGAATACTTAGTGTTTTTAATTTCTTATCTTTCGTTTTCACCCAAACGCCAAGCACAGCACCAATTTGAGCAAATGAAGCAGCAAATATAAGCGCTAGTATTGGATCAATACCGTGTACTGCTAAATTGTTATAGCCAATCGGAACGACGCCCC
Source organism: Bacillus cereus group sp. RP37 (assembly GCF_040459695.1). NCBI lineage: Bacteria > Bacillati > Bacillota > Bacilli > Caryophanales > Bacillaceae > Bacillus > Bacillus cereus group sp. RP37. Next base: position 4,404,810 of record NZ_JARVHP010000001.1, read on the forward strand.
AATGAAGGCCGAATATGACAAGCACTTGCCAGAAAGCACCGAGTAAAGCACCCGCTACTAATGGGCTTGCATGATAAACCCAAAGCGTCGCCTGTCCTAAAAACTGCCCTGCCCACGTCGCAATTGGACCAATAACGAGAAATGTAACTGGTACAACGATTAATAATGTGAAAAATGGTAATAAAAATGTTTTCACAACATCTGGAATCACTTTCTTTAAAGAATGTTCTACTTTCGCTCCAAAATAAGAAGCGAGAATAATTGGAATTACAGATGATGCATAGTTCATTAAAATAACTGGTATGCCTAAAAACGTAATATGAATGGGTGATTCAAACATCGTTCCTGCAAATAACGTATATAATGGCTCACTTGCTTTTAAACCGGATAAAGCCGGATAGACTAACGCTCCTCCAATTGCCATACCGATGAATGGTGATCCCCCGAATTTCTTACTTGCTGTATATCCAAGGAAGATTGGGAAGAAATAAAATAACGAATCGCCTACCGCATTTAATATTTGATACGTTCCTGACTGTGTACTTAACCAGCCTAACGCCACAAATAGTGCATTAAACCCTTTAATCATCCCTGTTGCAGCTAACACCCCTAAAATAGGAGTAAAAATGCTAGAAAGAATATCTATAAGACTACTCTTTTTCTTCTCACTCGCACTTTCTTCCTCTGTTTCTTGAAATCCCCCGGCAACAATAACCGCTTTATACACGTCGGATACATGGTTACCAATTACAACTTGATATTGTCCGCCGCTTTTCATAACAGTCACAATATCTTCCATGCCCTTCAGTACTTCCGTATTTGCTTTCCCCTCATCTTTTAACTGAAATCGTAATCGAGTTATACAATGTACAACGCTATTTATGTTTTCTCTTCCCCCAACATGTTTCAGTATGTCTTTTGCCAATTGCTCATACTTCATAGTAATTTCCCCTCCCTACAATCATCCCATTTTTATAAAAGAAAAAACCTAAACTAACCATAACGGTGCGATACATACGAATCACTCCATTACAAGTCAATTTAGGTTTTGCCTGCCAAACAGTAACAATCCCGTTTATTCAATTACATAATTCATTGCGTTTTGTTACACGATGAATGTGCAACGTTACATACACTTTTTCATCTTTTGAAAGATGACTATTATGTGCTTTTTGCAAGTATGCTTCAATCTTTTCTGTACAACAATATGCCTCTTCGTACTTACTTTTTACTTGCTCGTATAAAAAATCATCATCGGCCGAGTTCAATTCCTTCTGCATTAAACGCTGAGCGAAATATCGTAAATGTGTTACAAACCGGCTATAATTAAATGAACTTTCATCTAAGTTCATCTTATAGTGGTACTTTACAACATTTAAAATATCTTGGACGATTTTCGTCATCGCTACCGTTTGTTGCATCGCCGGCTCTCCTTGCTGCGCATTCACGAAATGTAGTGCAATTGACCCTGCTTCATCTTCAGAAAGTCTAAACCCAGTCTCTTCTTCAATGATGTTCAAAGCTTGTAGACCAATTTCAAACTCTTTCTGATAGAATCTCTTAATCTCCCAAAGCAAAGTATTTTTGAGATCCATTCCTTCTTTATGCCGAGTTAAGGCGAAACTTAAGTGATCCGTTAATGTAAGATAAATATAATCACTTAAAGTCCCCGGCAAAACAGTCTTAGCAAACTGAATAATTCTCTCTGTAATCTCTAAATTTTCTACAGGAATTTCAGTAAGTAACCTAGCAAGTTTCTCTGACAATTCTCTTGTTTCTAGCACAAAGGTTTTTTCTATCTTAGATTCATCAATCGCATCGCCAACTTTTTTCTGAAATCCCAAACCTCTGCCCATAAGTACAACTTCTGTCTCATTATCCTTCATCGTACAAACAACATTGTTATTTAAGATTTTATGGATTCTCATATTGTTCCGCCTTCTTCTTCTTAAAGTCACAAAAGGTAATAAAAAAACCTAAACTGATTCCAAAAGCTACACTACACCCGTAGCCTCTAGATCAATTTAGGTTTTGCCTGCCGAACAGTAACAATCCTTTTACTTATTAACTTACCTTTATTATACACAAAGAGTAAGCGGTTGCAACGATAAATTATTGAATATTTTTTTACAAAGAAAATACTAACAATCGATCAGCTGTTGCTTACATTCATTACAAGACTAGTTATATACATCATTATATTTTACAATTACTGTAGGTAACGTATACCTTTCACTACATATATCATTCTAAATAATCAAACATAATTATCTATAAAATTCCATATAGACCCATTACTGGTTAAAATGTTATAATTTAATTACCCTACATAGTTACTCATATCCGGAATGAGGAACTAGCGTCTTATTAAGTAATGCGCATAACTCAAATAAAAAAGACACTTGAAAGTGTCTTTTTTATTTATTTTCATAATAATTATCTCTTTTATAAACAAAATCTATTAAACAACGAAGGAGACTATTAAATGGAGAATACTGTATCGAGAGAACTACGTAACATACGTATATGCCTTATCATCTTGATCATTGTCATTGCGTTTTGGGATCGTGAGAAAACTGTGGAAATCACTGACCATGGTAGTGACCCTATCGTAAACACCAGCAATATGACCCAAGTTGGCGATAATACATTTGCCTATAAAGACGAATCTAATCAAATTAAAATATTTAAATTTAACCCAGATACAAATGAAATAAAACTAATAAAAGAATTTTATACTAACGAATATGAATGAAATACATGGGACAAAAGGCACCTCAAGGTGTCTTTTTTATTTTCAAAAGGACCTGCTCACGTTTATACGTCAAAACATAAAGTAAATGGAATCCGTTAAAAAACACGAGTGACCCTTTGTTTTCCCCTCTTATTAAAGGAGGAACTGTTATGGGATTTGGTGGTAGTTGCGGCGGAAGCTGCGGTTTTTCTGGAGGATTTGCATTATTAGTTGTGTTATTCATTTTATTAATCATCGTTGGAGCTTCTTGCTTCTGCTAAACAAACTATCGGAAAAGACACTCTTATATGGGTGTCTTTTCTTTATTTTTGCATAAAAAAAGATTATTTATATTCTATCACTAACATCGGATACTTTTTCGCCGACGGCAGACATTTCTTTTTTTAGATTTCCTATTCCCTCTAATATTTTATCATGTCTTTCCTCTTCTTTATAAAGCTTTACACATTCCTTTAGACTATCAGCTTGATGTATATCTAAATACTCCATAAATTTATCAATTATTTTAGTTTCGCAAAATAATTGAGGTAATTGTGTAGAATGAATAAGTTAATCCAACTTATGTGACATTTCTTTCTTTAGTCTTTTTTGTTTATTTAATAAAAAGCACTTGCCTATGAAATAAACATAAATCTTAGTGACTTGTTTAATAATTGGAAAAAACAAAAGAATTAATGCTATGATTACGTTAATTCCTATCAGCATAGGCCATTGACCTGTATTAGTTATAAAAAGTTCTTTTAATATAAGAGTCATAGATATAATTTATTTTATTGATATAACAATTATTTCTAAAATAACTAAAATGATTACTAGTAAGGCTCCACTTAAAAGAATATGTCTCTTTGCCCTATTATATTGCCTATTTCATTCTTCATATTCTCCTGCTAGTTGTTTACCTTTTGTTAATACTGCTCTAAGCTGTTCCTTCTCCCCAAAAAATCCCTCCATTATGTTTACCAAAACTTCAAGTGCAGTAAAAAGAAAGACACCAGGTACAGTGACCTCAAGTTTTAACCTCGAACGAAGTTTAGGTACCCAAAAGAAGTTAATGTATAATGATGGTGCTATTGGTATTATTCCGCAAGAAGTTCGAGAAGAATTTTGGAAAACACTTTCTGATTCGAGCTATGCTAAAGAATTTAGTTCTATGAATATAAAACTTATGAAAAAAGGTAAGGCACCTTACTCACCAATAACAGAACATTGCGGTAACAATAATAAATATATACTACATCCGAAACAGCCTATTAATAAAAGTGGAGATGTCTATAACCTTGATAACTTAATCATTGTATCTCCTAAGATTCATCAAACAATATTAGATCCATCTTACCATTTTTGGAGAAAAAGGCTATAAATGATAGGAGGAATATAACATGAATAGTAAAATGACTAAAGAAGAGCTTATTAAACTTGTAGAGCAAATATGTGATCCTAAATTGCCAGATGAGTTAGGTAGTAAGTATATTGATATCTTAAAAGAGAATGTACCCCACCCAGCTCCAAGTGACTTAATCTTTTGGGATTTTAGAGACTTAACACCTGAAGAAATAGTAGAGATTGCATTGAATTACAAAGAAAAAAAAAGTAGAATACTATGTCCGTAATAAGGTCGCTCCTTTATGGAGCCTGTTTTATTTTGTAACCAGAACATCTAATCGTTACCATGCCCCTTAAAGAAAAGACACCATAAGGTACCTTTTCTTTAAAAACTAAAAAGTATGAGAAATGGAACCTTTAGCCATAATTACGACTAAGGGCTTTTTGTATGTATATAAAAAAAGGAGCTGACTGTATGGAACATAATAAAAACGGAATGCTTGCTTTAATTGTTTTGTTTGTAGGACTAGCATTTTTTGTTATCGGCATGGTTTATCACTTATGGGGAACAGTTTAAAAACAAATAGTAATCCATTTAGAAGAAATTCAGAAGCAACATCCAGGTCTTCACCTCATTAAACACCAATAACCATTTTCCTAGTCATGTAACCCCTCCTTATGCTTGAGGGGTTTCCGCTTTAACACAATTATAAAAAAAGGCCCCATCACTGGGGCGCTCCAAAAATAATATAAGTAAATGAATTAAAAAAATAACAGACAACTAAAATATATACGCTAAAGATTATATAATCTATATATATGCAATATTACATAAAATTTTTCATCATTACGTGCTATACTAAAACAGGAGTCGACAATCGTTATTTTCTTCTTATTTTTAAAGCAATATGATATATACCTTCTTATCGCATTTGGATTGTACAAGCAAAAGAAGACATCGTAATCGATGTCTTCTTTTCTTATATTTTTAAGAATTTTTTTGCGAAGATGCTCTCCAATCACGAAAAGATGTTGGGCGTCCAGAATAAGCTCTTTGCTTTGCAGCAGCAACAGCTGGTTTTTCTTCAATAGTCGTTGGTTTCTCTTCCACAATCGCTGATTTTTCTTCAAGAGTAGTCACAGCTGTTTGTATTTTTTCCAACTGCTCTTTTAAAGCTTGCTGTTCAATCTTTAAATCCGTAAGTAAGCGTAAAATCATTTCAGAATTAGCCATACAGATCCTCCTTCCCCCAATACACAGAATAAAATACAATATGTAAACGACCCAATACCGGTGACAAAATAAGGTTGTCAACTCTTATAAAATCCCAAGTATCTTTTATTTTTCAAAAGGACCTGCTCAAGTTTATCCGTAAAAACATAAAGTAAATTAAATCCATTAATTAATGGTCTTTATGGAAGGAGGAGTTAATATGGGCTATGGCGGTAGTTGTGGTGGAGGCTGTGGTTTCGGCGGCGGATTTGCTTTACTTGTTGTACTCTTTATTTTATTAATCATCGTTGGAGCTAGTTGTTGGGGCGGCGGATTCGGCTGCTAAGGGGAGGCACTCTTGAGAGTGTCTTTTTTTTGTGTTTTTGGATGTACAGCTCCTATCTTCTGTAGAATGTGGAACAGACGGATAAGAACCTTTCGTATTTTTCCACCTAAATACGGCATCCTAATATGATTGATAATTATAAAAATTCCCCCTATTCATATGGTTAATTTTTCTATATTTGTTATAATTATTTTATATAAATAAATTGGAGGTGAAAAAATAATGATACTAATATTACCTATACTGTTATTCTTATTATTTATCCTTTATAAGATTTCTAAAATGGTTAGTAGAACCGTAGCTGTGTTAGTTGATTTTTTATTTTTAGGAGGATTCACTGCTTATTCATTACATAAACTCATATCGGTAAACATAGCAAGTGGGTATGCCGTTTATTTTTGGGATATTATATTTTTTATCCTTTCTTGTGTTCTATATTACATTGTTTTAAATTATCTAGTTATTAACTTCCCTAGAATAGCCGCATTTATTAATTACATTATTTCTTGGATTGGAACATTTTTAGTATATACAACAATCTGTATTATCTTGATAGGAAATTTACCGCAGTTATTAAATAATGAGTTTTTCAGTCAGCTCACTAATATTATTATTATTTCTATACTTGCGATCATAACATTTAATATTAGAAAAACCATGTTTGCCAATGAAGAGAGAAATGAAGAAATTTATTAGTTTATTATTAACTACATATCATAGTGTGGTAATAAAAAAGGCATACTAAGGTGCCTTTTTTATTTATTTGAATTGGATTAATCCATAACCTTCTTGTGTATTTGGAAATCCTAGTCGTTGAGAATAAACAATTAGATAGAATTTCACCAGATAAAGAAGTATTTCTATTTCTTGTTTACCTATCATTTTTATTATAAGCGCTATTGCCCCTGTTGCATGAAGTGCGGCCATAGATGTACATCCAATAACCCTCATACCAATTCTGTTGTACACTTCATTTTAAATATCCTACCCTTCCTTTATTTTAGTTTCCATTTGTGCTTTGCTCGTAGCAAGTTTTCTTACACCGTTTTCAGTACATGTAACATTACAAATTGACATAACACTTCATGCACCATATACTGTTAACAACAGTATACTGTCATTAACAGTATAAATCCTAATTCATTCTAGGAGGTCTATTCATGAAACATACAGGAAGACATACAGGTGCATTTCTTTTGTTATTTTTAGCTGAGGGGGATAACTATGGTGGGCAATTATTGCAAAAGTGCGAAGAAGAACTTCCAGTCAATCCAATCGATAGCGCCATTTTATATCGCACACTAAAAAAATTAGAAAACGAAGGTTCAATTGAATCTTACGTAAGTACAGATCATCAAGACAAACCGAGAAAGATGTACAAAATTACACCTGCTGGAAAGGAACAATTGGCAGATTTCCAAATGGATATTGAAGAAAAAATGAAGAACTTATCCTTTTTCTTAGATAAATATAAAGACTTAAAGGAATCTGATCATGATTAATGGCGTGATCCTTTACACTTTAGCCATTATTCTTACGGGGATTTCTTTTATGAAGGATCGTACGAAAACGAAAGAAGCTCTATGTAAGTCATGGAAAATGTTTCGCAATCTTCTACCCGCCATGCTTTCCATCATGCTTTTCGTTGGCTTATCGCTTTCTATATTAACACCGTCCTTCATCTCTTCTATCATTGGAGAACAGTCTGGATTGTTAGGTATTATTTATTCAGCGATACTCGGCTCCGTTGCACTTATTCCAAGCTTCGTCGTGTTCCCACTTGGTAATACGCTATTACAACACGGCGCAGGTCTACCTCAAGTTGCGGCACTCATGTCTACATTTATGTCAGTAGGAATTACAACATTGCCGATGGAACAAAAAATATTCGGACGAAGTTTTGCTTACGCACGTAATGCATCTGCATTACTCATGTCACTCCTATTCTCCTATATCATTTGGGTGGTGATGGTATGAAGGAACTAAAAAAATATCGCTTCTTTTTCATTTTATTACTGGGGCTCTTTGTCTTAACTTTTATAAATCAATCTTTAGGATGGAGCGCATTACAATTAACGGGGAATAGCATTTTAGATATGTTGTTTCTACTCCCCCCTGTCCTAGTATTTGTAGGATTACTTGATCAATGGGTGAAGAAAGAAACGCTCATGAAATATATGGGAGAAAAGTCCGGCATATATGGAATCTTATTCTCTTTATTATTAGGCGGAATTGCAGCTGGCCCTCTCTACGTTGCCTTCCCAATGGCAGCACTACTATTAAAAAAAGGCGCCAGCATTCGGTACATCGTATTTTTCTTAGGCGTTTGGACAACTGCAAAATTGCCAATTCTCGTGTATGAATTTTCTTCATTTGGCGCTACTTTTACACTTATTCATGTTGGTTTCGGTCTCGTATTTTTCTATGTAATGGGGCTTATTTTTGAAAGGTTTTATGATCAGGGACAGTTGCTTCGGTATGATGTTACGGAGGAAATGTAATCAAATTGACCATAAAATAGGAATATGATATATTTTCGGTAGAATACTATATAAGTATGACATCAAATAAAATGGCATATAATAAAAGAAGAGATGCGCTAACATCTCTTCCCTAACTGCTACCGTATAGGGTGGTAGTTATTATAAGTTATTTCTTTTTACGAAACCCACCCTTCTGCTTCCTACGGCGCGGAGTGGGTTTTTTGTTGTCCTTATCTAGAAGTTGCTTCCGCAAAAAATACGCTGAAACTTCGCGCACAGTCGCTTTCAGAAACTCTTTTACAAGATCAATCAAAAACTCCATATTATCACCTCCTTTCCTTCCGAATAGAAAGAAGGGATAACCATCCCCCCTCACAATATGCAGTTGACTTTGTTTTATCAAATGATTGTAAAGATATTATGTAAACAAAACAAATGAAATTTTACATAGTAAAAAAGCCCTTCTAAACTGGGCTTTTTATATACATGCTATTACTTCCCAATTGTTATGAAAAAAAACGTCGATAAATTTCTATTTCAAATATTCAGAATTAATATTAAAATAAAAAATGGGGATAGGGGTATGGGATTTAAAATTTTATACATAACGAGGGAATAGAAATGAAACTACAATTAAAAGCGGATTTAATGCTACTACTAGTTACATTCTTTTGGGGTGCATCCATCCTACTTACAAAGCTTGGACTTGATGGCATAGAAGAATATAATTTAATCGCATTACGATTTATTATTGCCTTTCTTTTATCAGGTTTAATATTTTACAAACATTTATTCAAAGTTGATTTTAAAACTGTAAAATATGCATTTATACTGGCTTCTGTTTTATTTATCGTTTACATTTTCGCGACTTTCGGTACAAAGTATACAAGTGTTTCTAATGCTGGTTTCTTATTATGTCTCACAGTCATTTTCATTCCAATATTATCAGCTATATTTTTAAAACACATTCCTGAAAAGAAAGTTATAGTAGGAATCATTTTAACGATAATAGGAATTGGTTTATTAACATTAACGAGCGAATTCAAAATCGGTAATGGCGATATATTTTGCATACTGTCTGCCCTATTTTATGCGATCCACGTCATCATTACTGGAAGCGTAACGAAACATGTAAATTCCATTGCACTTGGAGTCATACAACTCGGTTTCGTCGGCCTATTTAGTCTTATTTTTTCATTCATTATAGAAACACCAAAGCTGCCTAGCACAACCAACTCATGGCTCATCATCTTAGCCTTAAGCATATTTTGCACCGCAGTCGCATTCATCGTGCAAGTAATTGCCCAGCAATACACGACGCCCACACATACCGGACTTATCTTTTCATTAGAACCTGTCTTTTCCGCAGGCTTTGCTTTCGTTTTCACGGGTGAAACACTTACTGGAAAAGGATACTTAGGGGCGACACTTATATTAGTAAGTGTGTTGATTGCTGAGTTGGATTTTAAGAGTTTGTTGAGGCCTAATTATAAGAAGAATATAGAGTAAACATTTCACTATGATCAATAAACATACCCTAGAAAAATATGAGTTTATATTATTTTCATGCTCTTCACTTAGATTTTCTTTTTCGATGCTATCTTCAAACAAGGTAGCATCGAAAAAATGTTAAAAGGAATTTCTCCTTAGTATCTTCTTATACTTGATGTAGTTTACATATTTGACCTTTTCTACGTTCTTTGATTACTTACTGAATAAAGTCATACAGATTTTTCGCTAACAATAAACAAGTTACTGTAATGAAAAGAGCACGAACATACCCACTTCCTTTTTTTATAGCAAATTGGGAACCAACAATCCCTCCAGCAATTTGAGCAATCCCCATTATAAAACCATACGCATAGTTTACTTGCCCTACATACATAAACATCAACAATGCCCCAACATTACTTCCTAAATTAAGAAGCTTCGCATTACCTGCTGCTTTTAAAAAATCATACCCGATAAATAAAAGAGAAAACATTAAAAACGAACCTGTTCCAGGACCTAGAAATCCATCATAAAAACCAATAGTAAAAACAAAAAAAGTAAAAATAATGACGTGTCGACCAGACAATTTCTTATGAGTGGAAATACTACCCCAATCCTTTTTGAATATCGTATAAATAGCCACCGCACCAAGCATGATCAGCATCAATGGCTTCAGTACTTCTGGGTTCATTAAATGGACGGTCCATGCCCCTATTATGGAACCTATGAAAGTGAGTGGAACTAATTTAAACGCCGATTTCAAATCAAGATTACCAGAACGATAAAACACAATATTACTAGTTGCACACCCCATTGTCGACGCTAGTTTATTCGTAGCTACTGCACTTGCTGGATTCAATCCTGTAAATAATAAAGCAGGTAAGGCAATGAGTCCACCACCACCTACAACTGAATCAATAAATGCAGCTAAAAATCCAAAAGCAATCAAAATCATTAATACGGATGGGTCTAAATAAAAATCCATGTTATTAACCTCCCCTTTAGTGACTATCAGAATAGTAACTAATAATTTGCTAAATGTAAACAGTTATTGTAACGTTGAAATATAAAGTGAAACTTTAATCAGTGGGGGGTTTTGTTCATCCCCCACTGATTATTAGCCCTCACCAATCGGGCTTTTACGGGCAGTTGATCCCCCACCTAACTTCTTTGCTTCCGCTGAATTTTGAGGTGGGGGTCTTACTGCCCGTTAAAGCGGGATAAAAGCAAACATCGGAGGACGAAAAAAGTGGATTACATAGTGCAACAGCTTAAAAAAATGGGTTTTAATGAATATGAAGCTAAATCTTATGTATCTCTTGTTAAACAAGGGCCTGTCACAGCCTACCAAGTGAGTAAGGATTCGGGTGTCCCAAGAGCGCGAATTTATGAGATTTTGGGTAACCTTGTAGAAAAAGGAATTGTCATGAAGGAAGAAATAAATGACACCACTCGCTATTCACCTCTACCGGTTGAAGTCTTTTTACAAAAGGCTCAATCAGAATGGCAGTCTACTTATGAAGGAATCAGTGATTCATTAAAAAAACTAGAAACTTCCGAGGAAAAAACGGATAATCGAGTGATTACGTTAAAAGACAATAAAACAATCATTAGCTATTGTCAGGCATTAATAAAAAAAGCAGAACAACGTATTGTCATTTCAATGTGGGATGAGATGTATGAAGCGTTAGAAGAGGATCTATCTGAAGTAGCTGATAAAGTTACAATACAAGGTATTACCCTGCATGTTGAAAATCCCATCAAAAATCTAGAAGCCCATCGTATAACACCTTATACAGAAACCTTATCTACAGAACATTGGTTCATTTTATCGATAGATTCTAAAGAGATGATTTATGGACCATCACTTGAAGAGCGTAATATTGCTTTTTATACAGATGACCCCGTTCATATATACCTATTAGAGGATTATGTATGGCATGATGTTTTAGTAAATCGACTTGTCCGACGTAGCCAAGATGATTTGCAGCAATGGATTACTGCAGAGAGAAGATCTTTCTTTATGGGAAAATAAGAAACATATTGAAAGAATCAAAAAATAAAGCATAAGTTAATGAAATGGAACACTTATGCTTTATTTTATTTGCAAAGCGATACTCGATCCTTTTCACTATTTCTCCTCGACAAACCGCCCAAACTCCTTCAAAAATCGCAGTTTAAAACTACCCACAGGTCCATTCCGATGCTTCGCCACATGAATCTCCGTCATCTCTTTCTGCATCGTCTCCTTATCATAATAATCCTCTCGATACATAAGCATAATGACATCCGCATCTTGCTCAATTTGTCCCGTCTCTCTTAAATCAGATAAAAGAGGGCGCTTATCTTGACGTGACTCTACGGAACGAGACAATTGCGACAACGCTACTACACAAACATGTAATTCACGTGCTAATACCTTAAGCTTACGCGAAATCTCACTAATCTCTTGAAATCGATTGCCCTTATGCTTCGGATCGCCCGTAATAAGCTGCAAGTAATCTACAATAATTAAAATCTTTTTATCACCGTGCTTCCTCTTTAACTTACGAGTTTGCATCCAAATATCTTGCACCGTAACTCCTGCATTGTCGTAAATCTCAAGCGGCAACTCACCAATCTCCGCAAACGCCTGACTCACCTTCTCCCAGTCTTCCATCGCAAAACGATGCTTCGGATTTTTCAGTCTGCCTCCTGACACCTCGCCTACGCAAGAAGCCATTCTTTTTAACAATTGCTTACTACTCATCTCTAATGAACACAATCCAACCGCCGCTCCAGACTTCGCCGCATGCAGTCCAACATTTAGCGCAAACGCAGTCTTCCCCATAGAAGGACGCGCACCAAGAACGACAAAATCACCTTCCTGCAATCCGCACGTCATTTTATTTAGCGATATATAACCAGTCTCAATACCAGTAATCTCTTTCGCATCTTGATGAAGCTCTTCATATAAATCAACTAACGCATCCTTCAAATCAAACTCACATACACAGTCCTTTTCCTCTAACTCGCAAAGTGCCGTAATCGTCTCACCAATAATTTTCTCATTCTTCTCCGCAATAAGACGCTCTCCCATCTTGTGCCCGAGAACACCAGCCTGATACATTTTCCAGGCACCTCGAACAAGCCCCTCATAATAAGAGAAGTTGCTAGTAGTAGGCACACCATCCATTAACCCGATAAAATACTCCATTCCCCCGATTCCCTGCAAAAATTTCGGATCTATCCTAGAAGTGAACGTCACAAGATCAATCGCTTGCCCCTCTTCTTCCATTTTTCGCATTAACTGAAATATAGACTTATGCACCGGCATCGAAAAATACTGCTCCGTCAAACGGCACTCCTTAATAAGCTCTCCATCAAGTAATAGAGAACCTAACACAGTCTTCTCCGCCTCCACATTTTGAATACTCATGGCCGCCACCCGCGCTCCGCTAAAAAGCGCTGCAACTCTTCCTCAGACGGCGCACTCTTCTCCCACTCCTCACACCTCGCCAAAAACTCCTCCGTCTCCCCCGTACTAACAGACGACTCCTTCTTCCGAAACTGAGCCGTATCCGCCTCAACCTCACACACTTTCGTAAACCCTTTCCCGTGCCACCCTCTCAAAATCCCCTTCACATAAGCAACCGTCCGCTTATTATTCTCAAACGCAATTTGAAGAGCCTTTAGCACAAGCTCCTCTGACAAATCTTCCATCCACGCACTCAATTCCTCCACCGTATGCGGAGACAAACTACCAAAATGTTGCTCATAAAAAGAAAACACGCGACTTCCCGTTTCCTCCTCTACAACCTCTTCTTCCTCTGCCTCCTCACAAATCGGATCGGCATCATCCACAGCCAAATCACCTGGCATACCGAAATGCGCTAACAGCATCGGAACATTCAGCTCCTCCTCTACGCATTTCTGAAGAAACATATGTACAAACTCCTTATTCTTCACACCCTTAAGCTCACGAAACACACACTTCTCCACATTCGTATTCGTCACAGGATTATAACGAAGCCAATTTAAAACAAATAACTCCCGAGTATCCGCATCATAAAGAATCTTTCCATAATCAACAAAGCGCTGCACAAGCTTATCGACAGTCTCCCGATTATAACCCGTCTCCATCTCAGCTAACCGCTTCGGAAAAGGAAAAATCCCGCACTGCGTCGTCTTCGAACAAGTCAACAAATACACATAAAAATACCGCTCCTCCGGCGTCAAATCCAAAACAAAATCATCCTGCCAAAAATTCACCTGCACATTACGATACACCGCCATCCTAATTCCTCCCGTCTCCGTTCAAAAGTGAAAACCTCTTCATAATATATATGGGAGGATGGCAGGGTTTTTGGCGTGTTATTTCAAAATTTTTTTCGACTCCTACTACGGTGTTTGTTGGTGTTTTTGTTTTGTTATGTTTTTTCTTAGTGATTTATTACTTGGTAGGGGCTTGTAAGGGGCTTATGAGGGGTTAATTATCGGTTAGTTCTTCTTCTGTTTTTTTGCAGATTTCTTTTATGTATTCTTCTTCGGATAGGGTTCTTGTTGTGGGTGTTTTTCCGTTAGCTTTTATGATTTGTGGGATTTTGTTTCGGATTAGTTTGTTGTAGGTTGGCATGGGGTTTTCCTCCGTTTAGTTTTTTCTTCTATTATAATGGAAAAGCAGTTTAACTAGTTGTTAAACTGCTTCATTGCTTCTTTTATATAGTTTTCTTCTTCAGTTGTGAAGAGAGCTGGGAATTTGGATAGTGGAAAGCTCGATTGATTAATTATATCCTCTATATCACTTTGAGGTGTATCAAGATAATTCGTTACCTCTTCTATTAAATTGAAAAATTCTTTCAAGCTAACTTGAACGTCATGATGACCCGGATCCTTCTCTTCTTCCTTATACTTTTTTAATTTCCCTATCACATCCATAAATCGCCGATCAAATTTTTCTTTTAGTTCCTTATTATTATAAAACGCTCGAACACTCTCTTTTGAAAAATGTTCCTCTAACCATTCCTTATTTTCTTTCTCCCATATAAAAGTTTGCAAAAATGAAGAAAACAAAGCGATATCCACTTGTTCTTCCTTTTGAAACTTCTTCGTCATCTCATCCATATGCGAAAGTACCTTCGCAATTCTTTCTTGCTCTGCCAAAAGCAATTCCCTTTGAAAATGCATTTGCCTTAAAAATTCTTCCGTCTCTATATCACGCTGCAATATAATATTTTGAATTTCCCCAAGTGAAAAACCGAGATGCTTAAACGATTGAATTTGCTGTAGCACATACAAATCATCTTTCGTATATAATCGATGCCCACCCTCAGTATAATCACTTGGCTTTAATAAATTAATTTTGTCATAATAACGAAGCGTCCGCACCGTAACATCCCCAACACTTGCAAACTCACTAATCATCCACGCCATATCATCACCTACTCCGCTAACTTCTCTGTCACATACTGGAGCATATGAGAAAAACTCATCTCATTCTGCCTACAATATTGAAACAAACCTACAACAAGCAATACAAGGGGACCATTCCCTCTATAACGATTTTCATACTCATTAATACCATCATAAAAGTACTCATACTTTCTATTTCGTAAAACGATATAAATCGCAATAAACAACACTGCAATCATAATAAAAATTCGCTTTCCCCTTATCTCCACTTCTTGTTTCATCACCTATTCTCCTTCCACCGTGTACTTATCTTCTTTAAAGAACGGAATTAGAATGAAATAACGATATGGTTCATCGCGTATTACTTTCCACGCAACAATAATTACTTGAACGACCTCAAAGGCAAATACAATCCAAAACAAAACATCACTAATACGTGAACTAATATTAAATAGAAGAAAGATTAATAAATGAAAGTTGAACGCCTTTCGGCAATGATATTTGTACACCTCATTTTTCCGTGCCAATGTAATGTACATGAGTAGTGGTGAAAAGATTCCTATTGCGGCTGAGAGTAGTAACATGATGATGGTGTTTCTTTTTTCTTTTGTGGTGGTTTTCATGAGTGGTTTTGCCCCCCTTTTTGATTTGCCTTCTTTAGGTTAGGGGATGACGTTGGGGGAGGTGCAAGAAAGAAACTATAATTAGTTCTGAAAAAATAGACACAATGAAACATCTTACATACCCCACTGTGTCTATTTATCTCATAAAAACTGATTATCTATCAAAAAACATTTGAAATAAATACTCCAACCAAAATAACATACATGTAATAAATATCCCAAACACTACATTTTCATTAAATTTCTTAAAAATAGCGTTCCATTTAACAACAATATATTGATTCACAACACACCAATAGAAGAGAAACAAGATTGAAATACCAGTCAAAGGAATCATAAAATTCACCCCTTTTCCCCCTTTCATTTTTATGATTCACCTATTATATCTCCGCTAAATTAAAAGATCAACCGTATACAGGCTCTTTAAATACTAAGAATTTATCTAGTCACGAATTCCCTTCACCTTACGCTCTATGAAAATCACTTAAAAATTTTAAAAGCCTTGGCAAGGAGGACCTCCTATTATTTCTAGCTTTCAACATGATTAACAATACAAAAACCACCTCAAACAAATATACCGTCCAAAGTGGTTTTCTAAAACTTTCATATCATTATTAAATTACTACTTCAATCTATCCTGCAACGCACTAATATTAATAATAACAGGACTCCCCGACTTCAACGTACCATCCTTCTGTAACATTGGTCCAGAAGTAATACATTGGCCTTTCTTCAATGTTGCAAGTCGTTTTTCCCATTCTTTACGTACAGCTGAATCTTGCGCAAGGTTTGATGCAATAGCACTAATTTCATTTTCTGGCGGCATGAAATACACTTTTTGGCTTGAATTTTGTAGTCGTGAAATTTCATCCGTTGTAAATTGGCCTTTTAATGATTGTGTTGCATACCAACCTGACCAGCCAAATTTCCTTCCTTCAGTTAAAATTTTGGCACTTGGCGATTTCTCTCTATGATCAAGATTTTGTGCTTCATCTAATATAACTGGGAATGGTTTATTTTTATCTCCGTGGTGCAATTGATAATTCCAAATATCCCATAAGATAAATTCTGTAATCATGAGCTGTACATCTCTATTAAAACCTGTTAATTGTACAATAAACACTTTACCTTCTTGGTTCAGTATGTCTCCCCAATTATATACAGCATTATGATTAAATGGATTCTTATCAATAAATGGCTTAATTTGTGACCTTGCTGTTTTAGCTGGTCCAGAAGTATCTTCTTCTAACTCCGCTAATAAATAATTTAAATTCATATCCTCACCATATTTATCTAAACCACGCATTACCGCTTCATATATAGCGTTTTGTTGCTGGATACCTAAATCTTTATATACAGCAGAAAATACACTTTTAATTCTTTCAGCAACATCTGTATTATCTTCATCGATATAAATTCCTTCATCCAATTCTTTTTGATTTCGTCTAAATGGATTTATTGGGAATTTGTCTTTTGCTACTAGGAATTGTTCAACATTATCTTGCAGTTTCTCTTTAAATTCCGGTTCTAACTTAGAATTCTTAAATCCATCTGTATAGTCAAATATCATACTAGAAATTCCATTTTGCGCCAGTTCAAGAAGCAGACATTGAATGAAATAACTCTTACCTTGCCCTGATTTACCCGAAATTAAAATATGTCTATTTGCTAGCTCTGGATTTCCGAATTCCCAATATATTTCTTGAGTCGATCCCTCTACTGTTCCTAACAAAACACGGATGTCCTTTAATTCTTTTTCTTCTTCAGAATGAGGTACAGTTGGAACGACTTTATTGCTAGAGTTTTTTAAATCTTGATTGAAGTCATGATTCTGATTCAATAATCTATCTGGATTAATATCAGTCCCACCAGAATGGATTTTCATTTTGAGTGCCTCAATTTCTTCGACTACTCCTTCATATCCATCCTCTTCGGTTAATTCCACTAATAAAATATCTTCTTCTATTTTCATGGACCTCCATGATTGTTCCTTTTTGAATGATAAAATTGCTCCTTTTCCGATTTTATCATCCAAATGTCCACTCATTTCGTAATCATCATTTAATAATCTTTTCTTTAGTTCTTCAATTTTCTCATAAGATTTTTCTGGCCAAATGTTGTTTGTAATAAATTTCTTGGCATTTGCTAGCAATAACTGTACAAAGAAGTTTCGGAAAAACTTATGTTTAAATACATGTAAACCATCTTCACTTGTTTTAGAAAGTTGCGTATCAAATAGTCGCTTAGTAGCATTAATTTGCTCTTTTGCTTTTGCAATAGCACTGTCTTGATTTAAGCCGATTTTCACTTCCACTGGATAATAATGCACTGATAAATTATCATCTTGCATTTCTACTCCGATTAACAGTAAATCGTCACTATGTGCACCTTTTCCGCCTAGATTTTTCGCAGAAAATACACCTTCACTTTTCGTTAATTTCACCGCTCCAGCAACACGCAATATTTCTTCTAATGAGATAGGAACCCATAAAATATTCTCATGATCTAAAGCACTTAATATATACTTCACAGCTGAAATAATACTTAACTTTTCTCTTGAGAATTGTCCCTTACTTCCTATAATTCGTAGTAACCACTCACCATTTAAACTATTGAAAGCTCTAATAGCTGTATTAATTTTTTCAGGTGTCGATACAATTTCTTTTTCCGCTAAATACTGTTCAATAACCGCTCGGTATTGTCTTGCTTTATCCGTTACTGTAATTGCATCATACTGACTTGATGAAGAATATTGATCACTATAATGAATAACCAATAAATTACGTGATGAATCTTGGAAGAAATCTAAACCTACATTAGGTTCAATAAATGTTACCCAATAAGAAGATTCATATAAATGTTCTAAAACTTGTTCATCATAGGTAGATGTTCTCGTAACAATTGTTTCGTTCTTACGATAAGGGTTTGTACCATCGTTATTTAAATTACTTCCTAATTCATTCATTCCTCTAGCAGTTTGAATTAACAAATGTTCATTATTCAATACATTTTTTAATCCAAATCCTGTACGATAATCTACTTCTGTACTAATAGATGATAGAGATGATAACATTCCATTTAAAGATAATCCTGTTTCAATATCTTCCATTGTACTTTTCGCATGCTTCTCATTTGAAATCATTTTATAGAATGAAATATGAGCGTAACCATATTCTTTCGTACCAATAAGTTTATAATAGAAAACATTTTCTCGAATCAGCCTTAATACGTCTACAGCATCGAGATTCTTTGATGCTAACGATAACTCAAAGAACTCCTCGAATTTTTGAACATCATCATATATAGAAAACTTTTCAAAGGCGCTTAGTATATTACTCTCATGATATAAAGCAACCTCTACTGGTATAATTTTGGACGGCCCTTTTTTATCTACCTGCTTCTTAATAAACTGTACTAAACCTCTTACAACTTCTTTATCATTATTTATATTAATCACATTGATTCGTATCGGAGACTTAGATTCTTGTAAAAATAAGTATTGGAAATGCTCCACAAATTGTTGAAGCTTTTCTTCAACTACATTAGCTAAAAATGCATTTGATTCCCCAATCGCAACCTTATGAAGTGGTTCATAAACAATCCATTCAGGCGCTTCATTTTGAGAAACTGGACGATACAATTCATCATTCTGTCCATATATATATGGCAATAGATTGTTAGGGTGCATACGATTTAAAATATGCATCTCAATTACTTCATTTTTCATTTCATCATTAATACTTAACTGGTAGGCAACATTAAGAGGATGCAACGGTGTTAGTATAACTCTTTGTTCCTCTTCAATAACTCCCAATTTAAATAGGTTCTTTTCTTCTTCTTTTAACATTACATTTTCTTGTATATGAGCAACGCTTTCGTTAAAAGCTTTCAAGTATCTTATGGACAACTCTCTTAATTGATCATCCACAAAACAAAGACTAGGAACCGTATTATTAAATTTATAGTAATTTAATAATTCTTGGTACACCTCTCTCAATGATGGATTAATTGCTAATTCAACCTTATTTAGGCCTGATACCCCTCTAACTGCAAAAGCAATTTCATTTTCAACCCATACTCTCTCGTCTTGCAAATAATTTCGAAATCCTTCTCGTGCTGAAAATTCCCTTGCACCTTGTTTTAATTTATTTGTATCAAGGTTATATTCAAAGCTTTCTTGATGTTCTCTTTTTAATTTCCATATCCTTTCTCCTGATACTGGAACAGTCTTTGCAACCTGCTCTCTAATAAGAATAGGAATTAAAGATGTTTCAATTTGAACAGAAAATGATAAGCTATCATCATTCCATGCAGGGGAAGATTCAGAGACTTCAAAACTTCCACCTTGCCAATTTATAATCTGTGCATCTTCCTCAATAAATACTTCTTCTGGCTCATTAGAAATATCTCCAAAAATAATACATTCTTCAGCTTTATTCATAACTACATTTTTCTTATTCACATTCACTTCATAAATTGTTTGCAGAGATTGTAAAAACGCGGCTTCACATTCTACAACAGCAATATGAAACTCATATTTCGACTTAGATTGCATTTTATGTGTATATACAACTTTATGGAATGAAGTTACATTTTTCTTGTGCGCTAAACTAACAGTTAGCTTTTTCCCAGATATCCCACAAAAACCCTGTGAATTTTTATGAATATATTCCTTCTTCAACTTTTCTTCAAATTCAAAGTTCAGATTGATATTTTCTATCTGTGTAGGATTAAATACAATGATATGTCGTTTACGTCTTCCAGCCTTTGTATCAGCCTGTGCTTTCTCCCAGTACAACAAACCCTCTTTTGAATATTTTTTTGTGGATTCACTGTATTCTAGCGCACGATCTGTTGCTATCAAATTGTCATTAGACTCTTTAACAAAAACATAATCCTCTTGCTGCCAATCTTCTTTCTTTAAACGAGTAACACCCTTCTCATCAAATAATTTTTCTAATTGACTCTCTAAATGCTCATACTCGTGCATATGTTGTACTTTCTCAAAGAATGAAGCATTCTCTTCTAATCTTTTTTTCATTTGAGCTGAAGTGAATTGATTTAAATTTTCATCATAGAAAATGCCTAAATTAGAATAATCTTCTCTAGTAATCTCTTGTTTTGATAAAAAACCAAGAATTTCTTCATAATCCCAAAGAGATGGTCGCACAATTGTATCATCCAATTTTTTACGTAAATAAAATGATAGTACTTCCTTTTCATCTTTGTTTAACTTAGAAGTTTCAATTTCCTCTTTTAATGTTTTCAAAATTGATTTCACATTAAATGGCATACCTTCTTTTTGTAAATCACTGCTCCCACCCTTAATACTGTCCAGTGTCTCATGACATATACTAAGTAAAGCTGTTTTCTCCCAAACATCCTTTTGTTCACCGACTTCATTACGAAGTGTTACTAAAAAGTCCGGAGTAACATTTGCCGATGTAGTCGCAACAACTACTTTCATTTCCTCTGAAACCTTAATAGCAATCGTTTCGTATGGAGCTCCTTGCTTATGCTGATAATAAAACGCCTGCGATAAATCTTGTTCTTTTAATGTGTCATAAAATGCTTGCACTTGTTCATGATTATCAAATTGAAGGTAAAATCGCTCTCCACCTCTAAGATTTTCCGCTTGTAAATAATTTATTAGTTTATCTGAAAGATAATTATAAAATTGGTTTAACATACTGTGCATCACCGCTATCACTTTTTTTGTCTATTAAATTCAGCTTATCAAATAACTGTACAATTTCTTCTTTTGAATAACGATCGAAGAATAAACCTCTAGCCTCTAAATCTATAAATACTTGCTTCAAAGGTTTTCTTTCCTTTTTTAAACTCAATGCTGTTAGTAGCAATAACATATCTTGACTAATATTAAGCATATAACCAAGTGAACCTCGAGTTTTTAAGAAATATTTTTTCCCAACCTCTTCTATTGATAAAGAGTATCTATGTCGAGGGCCTTGCATCGTATCTTTTTCATAGGCTTCTTCTATACTACGGAATAAGGATTGTACAAGCGTATCATATTCTAATTCTAAATTTCCTTCATAAGCCCCAAGACCTAAATGTCTTCTATATTCCATAACCCAATCACAAAGCATCTCTAAAAATACTTTTTTATCCTCATCAGATAATTGCTGATATGTTTCCTTTAATTCAGGATAGCCACCTGCTTTTTCTACTCCCATTAGGAAATTTAAATGTTCTAAGCAATTAATATGTAGTAGTAAATGTCTACCTGTATCTTTAATCATTTGATAACCATGAGTATAACCTTTTCTATTCCTACTCGTAGACTCCCAGTCAAGTGTAAAATAAACTTCGTTGTTCTCACTAAAGTTCGCTTTCCCAACTTGTGAAAGCTTTAAAGTCAATTGAGTAATATATAAAAAGTAATAATAACTAAGAAACAAGTGATAATGAGTTCTAAAATAATCTTTATGTTCCGCTAAAAATTGAAAATCTTCTTTGAATAGCTTCGAGATAAATGGAATTTGATTAATATAAGGACGGCGTTCTTTTTCGTCGCTCTCCAAATGATTTAATTGTTTTAACACAAGACGTGACATTAAATCTGTTGAATCGCTTTTTCCAAAAATCTCTTCTACTGTTTCTTTTTCACCTAATAAGACGTCTAAAAGGAATCTAGCAATATCTTGTTCTCCTTTTTTATCAGCCTTATCACTTAATGGTAAATATTGAAACAAATGCAAATGAAAAATTTTAATTATATTGTCACTATCCTGCAGAAAGGTACGTAGTATTTGTTCAAATTGCGACTTATCTTGCTTTGATACATCAACAGATTTACTAATCTCTCCAATAAGTTCTTCTAGGTTAACTTCCATTTTTAACTTATTTCCGCTGACTAGACGCGTAAACTCTCCTAATACTCCCTGAAACCCTTTTGCAAATTTTGCCCGCTCTGTTCCTCGGGTAGAGAAAGGTAACAGAGGAGCTTTTTTATTTATTGTATGTTTTAATCCTAATTTTTCTGATTTAATACTCAGCGAGCTTTTTAAATCCTCTAAATTCTCTCTTACAATCATTTTTTAATCCCTTCTAAACGTAAATTCTTCAAAATCTTCGTCGTATGTTAGTTTAAACATTCCATTTTCATTAGATTGAACAAACAATAATTCTTTTTCTCTATTTCCTAATTTCATTATCTTATCCACAAATTCAACGAACTGAATACAATCTTCTTTATCCTTTTTATTCGGACGATAACCTTTTGAAAGTTTAACCATCATTTCATATAACGGATAATCAATTTCTAAATATACAGGTGCTACTTTATCTTCATTAGAAAAAGCAAGTAATATATTTAATTTAAATCGATTTAAAACCTCTGGTTCTACCCCTTTCAAATGTCCTACAAATGGCTTGATTTTAAGAGACTGTGCCACCTGAGTAGTATCATTTGAATAATCCATAAATACATAATCTGATTTCGGACGTCCGTTCCACAAGAATATCGATTCTCTCGCTAAATTATACATCTCTCTTAAATCAGATCGATTCCCCTTATTAAAGGCATATAAATATTCCATATATTTTTTATAATTTTCATCCGCAAACATTTCATTCAAAACGGGAGATAAAAAGAATGACATACGTATTAATGTTTTATTGAATACCTGTCTAGATGAATCACTTAGCTCAAAGAAAGACCCCATCTCTTCTAGCTCTTCTATCCATCCATCAAGTCCATGTAAATCCAAATGCTTTTGGAAAGTATTCTTCATATTTACTGAATTGTTTAGCTCAATTAGCATTTGGTCTACACTATTTGAACGTAAATGAATTGGATCCATTTTAGAAATAACTGCTAGTAAATTTGATTTTTCTTGACCATCAAATAATAAATTCGGCAATAAGGCTTCGGTTTTTTCCATCATACCTGCCCCCAGAAAATCTTCATTCCCATGAGAAGGTACTAAAATATCATAAATAAAATTAAGCATAGAACGTGTCGAAATAATCATCTTATGCTTAACTATTGCTTCAATTAATATACTTAAAACACCATCTCGTATTTGTTGCTGTTGCAATAACTCATAATTCACCATGAAGAATCCATTTATACCACGTTGCTTATCCTTCAAATAGGCTTGATAGAATGGATTTTTTTCTGACTCAACCACAATTCGCTTTAAAATAGATGAAAAGTAATCTGATTTTGGCCCTTCACTAGTTAATTCAAAAGGTTGATAATCACTAAAGCTAATCAAGTGGAAATTACCGCTTTGTTGATTAGTAGCAACTTCATTTGCCTCGAATATTCCTGATTCCTCAATAAATTTCGTTAAAATTTGATAGTGCTCTTTTGCATAATCTGATTCAATAAAGTTATGCAGAACTCCTAGGTTAATAGCTAAAATTAGCTTGCATCTAGAACCATCAATCTCACTGTCACTATATGGCTTTAATACTTCCGCTAATGTATCAAGGGAACTCTTTTGTGGATCAAAACTTTCCGTAGCATCATTATGCACCGAAAACTCTCCCATCAATTCAGGATATTTATTTTTGACATACGATAATAAATGTGATTTCCCATCTCCAACGCTACCACACAAGAAAATTAATTGACTTGTATTTTGCCCAGCTGCTGCTGTTAGAGCAGACATCATATCGTTCTGTATCGTTCTTTCAACATGTAAATAATCCTTAAACGAACTAAATTCATTAGGATTTTCGATAGCCTCTTGAGATGATTCTTTCAGCTTCGAGAGTTCTGCTAGTAAATAGCTCTCTCCTTCTCCTAAAATAAAATCATCATACACAAAATTGTTATCTGCTTCTTCTTCATTATCCACAGACTGTTTATCTTCAATTTCTAACCCTACTGCAATCTCAGCGTTATTTATTTCTGTTAATTCCTCAGTTTGATTTGATGTATTTTGTTTACTTGCAATCTCAATTAGCATTTTTAACTTTTCTTCTAAACTAGCAGATATCTTTTCTTCTAATTTCTCCACAATATGTACACTACTCTTCGGCTGTGGATGTTTGTATTTCGGGGCAACAAACTCATAACTCCCGTATATCTCCATAAACCACACTGCGATTTGGAATAGATTTTTATGCATTTTAAAAGCACTCTCTACTCCACTTTCAATATGTTCATGTGCCGCTTTATTTCCTAGATAACGAATTGTATCAAACGCACGTGAAATTTCCTTTGATAAAATATCTTCTCTTTCTAACTTTTGGATACGTTCTACTTGCTTTAAATATTGTACGTCGTACAGTTCATGCTCTTCCGCAATGCGTTTTGATAATAGCTCTGCAAATATTCTTCCCTTAATTAAAACCGATTGGGGATCTTGATAAAAAATATTTTCAATATCCCTACCCATCTCCGATAACTCAGGGAAGATCTCTTGTAGAAAATCAAATGTATATTTCTCCAATGATGTAACACCTCTTAATATAAAAATACGTTTCGAATATATTCCATATTATACAATATCTATAGAGGAATTGTTGGTATTAAGAAAAAGGAAATTAGTGGATTATCATTCCACAATAAAATTGATTATTCCCCTATTACCTCCTTCATTCTCAATTCAAAAAAAATAACCCAAGCCTATAACTATAGCACCCAGGTTATCCCAACACTTTATTATTTTAAATATCTCCTAAACATATGTTATATATGTTTCCTAAAATAAACTCAACTGCACAATACTATCCATCTTCTCTTCTTCTTCGTTAATCTCTAAAATCCTCTCACCCATTCGTTCCACCAAGTCAACCACTAAAGCATTACCCATACAAAAGTATCTATTTCTTTGTGGCATCCCCGTATTCGTCCAATCCATCGGGAAACCATTTAATAACTCACATTCAGCTGGCGTTAAATATCTTAGCCTTTTTGTATAAGGATCTTCAATTACATGGGAACTTCTATTACATGTTCCTTCACTTGTTAACATTGTGCGTCCAGGCTTATCTAAATCATCAGGGAAAGCCATTCCTCCCTCAGAGTAGAAATATTTATGACCTGTTGCTTTTGATACTCTTTCTTCTTTTTTAGGACCTTTAAGATACTTGAGTTCCTCAAATTCCGTTCTGCCCTTTTTGTTAACCTTATCCATTTTCAAATAATATGATTCATCTGCAGGGCCAAATTTATCATATACTTTTTGAACAACTTCACCTAAAGTCTCTGGATTTTCAGTTACCGGAACTACTTCTTCAGTATAAACTTGTCCATCCATCATTACGCCAGAATTATAGTATTCAGCTTTAAATGTATCAGAAACCTCAATAATATCGACCGGCAACCCAAATTGCCCTCTTTTTTTGTTTTCCTCAGGCGCTTCATGCACTTTAAAAATCGGAGCGAAAAATCCATTTTCACACAATATCTCTAACGGCTTCATTTTACTTTGAACAAATGTGAAATGAGATTCTTTTAAGTACGCAAAAATAAATACTCTTCGTCTTCTTTGTGAATTCCCATAATCCGCAGCGTTAATGACTCTCCATTCCACTACATATCCTGCATCTCTAAAGCTCGCCAGCATAATAGAAAAGTCACGACCTCTTTGTTTTGCTGGTGACTTCAATAATCTATCTACATTCTCTAACAAAACAAATCTTGGCTTGCGAGAATTAACTATGTTCATTATCTCCCAAAAAAGAACACCTTTTTTCCCTTGTATTCCTTTTTCATTTGATAAAGTACGTGCTACAGAATAGTCTTGGCAAGGGAAACCTCCTACTAATAAATCATGCTCAGGTATTTCCGGCCAAGCTTCCGCTATATCTCTATTTACATGTATTCCTTTATTTTCAAAGCGAGTTGCATAACAATTAAATGCATGTTGTGCTTTAGTTGAGGGTTCCCACTGGTTTCCCCAAAGAACTTCAAAGTTTTCGTTTGCTTCTAGTCCTAATCTAAAACCTCCTACTCCCGCGAAAAGTTCTACTACTTTCACCATAAATACACGAACATCCTTTCGGTATTTTATTTATCTATGCTTCATTATAATAAAAAGTGAGGAAAAGATCAACTATAACATTTCAAGAACCGTACTTTTTTGTATTTCCTTGTTTGGCTTGTACCAATTAAGAAAACTGTTCGCACTTTATCAATATTATAAAGGACATGACTCCTCTTGAATAAATTCAATATAACTATTATCTAATAATAAAAACTGCCTTTTCCCTCTTATAAATTTTACTTATATAAATTTGAAACAGCTTTTTATTATAGCATAACTTTAATATGTAATGTTTAAAATCATACAACGCAGCACTGGATACAGAAAGGAGATAATTATGGACTACACTACAATAGAAGAACTAATGAAAAAAGCACATGAAGCTGAAGGAAAAACATTTGGTGAAATCGATACAACTGACCGACTCGCAAATGCAAAATCAAAAGGTGGGCTAGGGCAAGTAATTGAGGAAAGCTTCTTTGGATATGAAGTCAATTCGAACGCAGAAGCTGATTTTAAACACCTTGGTATTGAACTAAAAGTAACTGCATTTAAACAAAATAAAAACGGTTCATTATCAGCCAAAGAACGACTAGTCTTAAATATTATCAACTATATGGAAGAAGTTTATACACACTTTGAAACATCAAGCTTTTGGAAGAAAAACGAAAAACTACTATTAATGTTCTATGAATGGGTACCTGGTGTAGACCGTAAAGATTTTCATATTACAAAAAGCCTTCTGTTCACCTATCCTGAAGCTGATTTAGAAATAATTAAACAAGACTGGGAAACCATCGTAAATAAAATTCGTTCCGGCAAAGCACATGAATTATCCGAAGGTGATACAAACTATTTAGGAGCTTGTACAAAAGGTTCCAATAAAAATTCACTTCGCTCACAACCGCATTCTGAAATTCCAGCAATGCAAAGAGCTTTTTCGTTAAAGCCTTTTTACATGACAGCACTAGTTCGCAGGTATCACCTAAACGAAGAACTAGTAAGTTTTACAACAACAAATGAACTAAAAGGAAAATCTTTAGAAGAAATCCTTTATTCAAAATTTGAAAATTACATAGGCTTAACTGATCAAGAAATCGCTCAAGAATTATCTATCGAGTACAAACCTACAACCAAGAACTTTGTTCCATTACTAGTAAGCTCTTTACTTGGTATTAAAGGAACTCGACTCGATAAAATTGAAGAATTTGCAAAAGCCAATATAGAGTTCAAAACAATTCGTTTAGAACCAAACGGAAAGCCAGAACAAAGCATGTCATTTGAAACGATTGATTTTCATCAATGGACAAACGAATCATGGGAAGAAAGCGAAATTCGAGAACGCTTCTATCAAACCAAATTTTTATTCGTAATTTTTGAATTTAACCAAACAAAAAAAGAAAACCCAAACCGTAAACTCTACTTTAAAGGCATTAAGCTTTGGAACATGCCTGTCCCTACAATAGAAAAAGAAATACGTGAACTATGGGAAGAAGTTAATAAAGTTATAAATGAAGGTATTCAAATTGAATATAAAAAACGTGGTGATAAAGAAGTTGAATTAAACAACTTACCAAAAATGACTTTCAACGGTGTTACACATATTAGACCAAAAGCCCGCAATGGTGCAGATAAAGTAACTTTACCTGATGGTCAGCACATTACAAAGCAGTGTTATTGGTTAAATAATTCGTACATTGCTCAAATTATTAACAAGATGGATAAATAACTATTCCTTCCTACTCTTTTTCATTAATAAAAGTGGATTATAGCTAGATGATATATAACTTATCCAGCTATAATCCATTTAATATACGCAAATCATTAAAATTATCTACGCCTTCATTATCATTGAAAATACTTCTGATAATCCTCTTCATTTTTAAATTCAATCGGCCCTACATCCATTCGAAACTTCCCGTTCTCGTACAACAGTGGCGAAGCTTCTGAGTGATCTTTCGAGTAACTTTCTACATGTGAAATTTTCATCTCATTTGAATTGGTGAAATCAATATGAGCAATGCACACCCAATAAGCATGGTCATTTATTTCTAATAACGGTGCTGTTACAACGCTTCCCATATGATTATCGACAACAGCTTTAGCCTTCATAGAATAGAAACTACCTATTCCATTTCCGACAGCACTATACGCAGCAAATAAAATATATTTTAAAGCTTCTGGTCGGTAAATACGGATTGTTTCTTTTCCTGGTTCTTGCGAATCACCATCCAACACAATATACGGTGCCACTTTAGATGAACCTAGATTTTTATAATAAACCTTTCCTATCTCTCCATTAGTTGTCACGTAAAAACAATATAAGTCTAGGTCTTTATTTGTTTCCCACTCTAAAGTAGCTGTTACCATTTTAGATTTTTGTATATTTATAGATTGTTTTTTCTTCAATTCAACCTTCACTGCATTAATAGTTTTTTGTACTGGAGGCGGAGTAGGAATTATTTTCTTCTCTACAGAAGGAGCAGTTTGTTTTTCATCATCTGCAATCTCTATTCCAAAACTTGTACACAATGCAGCTAACCCACCAAAATAGCCAGATCCAATAGGATTGAACTTCCATCCTCCTCCATGTCGATATAACTCTCCAACAATAATAGCACTTTCATCTGTAAATGGATGTGTGATAGGAAAATGAATAATTTCTAATCCTGATTGTGCGTTACTTATTTTCAATTGAATATGGGAAACATCTCGTAGCGCCTGTTTCTTCTCTTCAGCATTATGAATTGTAATCGAAAATACAATCTTTTGTACCTCATCTTTTATATGCGTAAAATCTATTGAAAACCTTTGTTTACTTCCATTTGTGATATTTTGATTTAATTGAACAGATCGACAACTAGAATATGGTTGTCCATAGAAAACGAAATCCTCTTCTTTAGTAATTTTCCCGTTAAACCCTACTAAAAAAGCTGATGCATCTGCATCCATATTCATCGGGGCATTCCAAGTTAAATCTACCAGTAATCCTTTCATCTCTGGATGATTCTTTGTAACGTCTATCTTTTGTCCCCTTACTAAAGTATGTATCATCATAATTCCCCCGTCTTACACCTTTAATATTTTTTATTCAGTTTAATTATACTCCTCTTTAGATTTCCCTTTCTATCTTAAATATGAAACCCTAATAATGAATTATCATTATAAAAGGAAAAATCTATATAAAAACTTATTGAATCAACTAATCTGTATTTAAAATTCTAAATAAATATACTAAGAATGATATCAATATTTCATGAATACAGGTGGCTAAAATTACTTATCAACTCTAGCTCCACCAACCATCCCCCTATACCACCCACTACTCTCCTCCCAAAACCCACTACTCTCCCCACTCCCCTTATAAAAACTCTCCCAACCCCGCTCCCTCAAAATCCCCTTCCAACTATCACTCTCCACCATCTTCTTAATGACACTATCCCAATAAGCAACTTCTTCCTCCGTCATATCTTTCGGGCCCATAATTCCCTTCCAGTGCTGGAAGATGACGTCGATTCCTTGTTCTTTCCATGTTGGGATTTCTGGTAGTCGGTCTAGGCGTTTTGGTGCGGATACGGCTAGTATTTTTATTTTGCCGGATTTGTATTGTTTTTCGGCTTCGGATAGGGTCATGGTTGCGGCGCTGATTTGTTTGTTCGTTAGAGCGTTTATGATTTTTTCTTTGTTTTCGTAGACGAAGAATTGTAGTTCGGCAGGGTTTATGCCGAATGCTTTGCTTACTTGTATGAATGATAGGTGATCGTCGTTTCCTAGGCCGGGGGCAACGCCGATTTTGAAGTTTTTCTTGTCTTGTTTTAGTTGTTCCATTAGTTGTTTTGCGTTTTCTATATTTGATTCTTTTGATACGACAACGACTTCCCAATCTGATGCGAGTGTTGCAAGTGGTGTGAAGTCTTTATATGTTAGTTTACTGTGGCCTAGTAGGTTGTTCGTTATGAGTAAGCTTGAGTTAATCGCCAGTACGTGGCCGCCTTTTTGTTTCGTATATTTCCATCCGACGTCACCGCTACCACCAACTTTGTTTGTGACTGTGATTGGTTTTGTGAAGATTTTTTCTTCTGTCAGCGTTTTTTGCATCGCTCGTGCTGTTAAGTCCCATCCCGCTCCTTGAACGTTTGGCGCAACGATTTCTACTTCTTCTATGTTTACTGTATTCGTTTGAGATTTTTCCGAAGAACAACCAGCTATTACTCCTGTCATGATCCATATACATAGTAATAATTGTTTTTTCATAGTCCTCGTCCTATGCGATATTTTCGTTCTGGACGTCCGATAATGCCGTATGTGTACTCTACTGTGCATTCGTTTGTCGCTACTAAGTATTCTAAATATCTTCTTGCGGTTGTTCTGGAGGCACCCATTTGTTCTCCCATTTCTTCTATTGTAATGCCCTCTTCAAATCCTTTTATAATTCCTTTCACTTTTTGCAGTGTTAACGGATCCACACCTGTAGGTAAGTTTTTTATGTCTTGTGTTTGCGAAATGCCGAAGAAATTATCTATGAGTGTTTGATTTACTTCACTGTTACGATGTAATAATTGCTTCTTTCTTTTATAGTCTTCAATTGTGCGAACAAATTTTTCTAACGTGACTGGTTTTATAAGGTAGTTACTTACGCCGTTTCGAATTGCTTTTTCTAGCATATAGTTTTCATTCGCCGCCGTAACCATAATGACGTCAACATTTGGAAAGTCAGCATGAATTTGTGGCAATAAGTCGGTTCCGATTCCATCTGGTAAATAGTTATCTAATAGAAGCAAGTCGATTTCTTTCTTTTGTAGTAGTTCCATCGTTTCTTTCGCGTTCAATGCTTTTCCGATTACTTTTACGTCCTTTATTTTTGATAAAAACTCCTCTTGAATTTGCGCGACGCGGAAATCATCTTCTGCAATTGCAACCTTCAACATATGCCCATCCCCCTGTTTGTCATGTACTTTCTCTCAATGTTTTTGGAAGGTAAATTGTAAAAATAGCTCCCCCATTTTTCTCGTTTTGAATTTCAATCGTTCCTTCTAGTAGATCTACCATTTCTTTCACGTTTGCTAGTCCGTAACCACGATTGTTTCCTTTCGTTGAAAATCCTTTTTGAAAAATGGTCGTTATTTTTTCTGCCGGTATCCCGATCCCGCTATCTATCACTTCAAACACAATATCGTGCCCAATATCGGTAACAAAGAAAGAAACACTCTTCTCCTCTTGTGTACTCACCGCATCAAACGCATTGTCGATTATGTTTCCAAGTATCGTAATAAGGTGCGAAACTTTTATATGGTCTGGTAACGGATGAAGCGCACTATCTCCTTCAATATGAAAATCAATTTTCTTCTCAGACGCTGTTCCGATTTTTCCTAATAAAATAGCTTGTACTTTCGCATCATGAATTTGATGGAATAAAATATGGTTTTGACTTTGATGAATGTTAGATTCGTGTTGGATAAATTCAATCGCTTCTTTGTAATGTCCTAACTGGAGTAATCCTGATAGGACGAAAAGTTTATTTGTAAATTCATGTGTTTGAGCGCGTAAATCCTCAGAATACTTTCTTACCTCAGATATCGTATTCACTAAGTTTTTCAGTTCTGTTTTATCTCTAAAACTACATACAACGCCTACCGTATTATTATTTTCAAGTATCGGTGTCCTATTTAAAATAAACACTTTATCTTGAAACGCGATTTCTTGATCATTTTCTAGCACTCTTTCCATATTAAATTCCGGCAAAACTTTTGAAATGTGCTGCTGCATATAATCACCATTTACATGCAGCATTTCTTCTGCCGACGTATTCATCATCGTAATAAAACCATTTTGATCGATGGCTATAATCCCTTCTTTTATAGAAAGTAGTATCGCGCTTCGTTCCCGGTATAACGCTGCAATTTCATTCGGCTCTAAACCGAGTGTATCTTTACGAATGCTACGTGCTAAAAGAATGCCACCAACAATTCCGGCTAGTAATACAGCTAAGGAAAAGAGTATAATGTCTTTCGTTCTGCTCAGTATGTTAGATTCGATACCTTTTATTGAAAACTCTACTGTCACAACACCTACGACTTGATCGTAGTCTCCGTTATGAACAATAATGGGTGCCTTTGCCATTAAAGCCGGACCACTTTTCCCATTGCCTTCGAGCGTATAATAGCCACCAAAAGTAAGTGCTTCATAGTTATATGGATTGTTACTCTTTGTGCCAATTAACTCCGAATTAGAATGAGAATACATAACCCCTAAGCGATCTTCTATAATGACATAATCTGCACCAGCTTGCTCACGAACTTGTTCCGCAATGGATTGAATGGTACTTTTATGCTCGTTATTTTGAAAAGCATCTTTTATAGCAGGCATAAAAGAAAGCGACTTCGCTGTTTGCAGTGCTAGCTGCTCCACTTGTCGCTTCGTATCAACGGACTGAATGTACACAAATATTCCCGCTAATAGAAGAACGACAAATAAAATTAACGTAATAATTAAGCTTACTATTTTCGTTTGTAATGACACTTTGCGTGATTTCTTCATGCTTCATATCCTTTGATAAAATATTCTAAACTATCAATCTCCTTTTTCTATTATTATGACAAAACTAATAATGAAGCAACTATTAAAACTCTCCATGTACATAAAGTACAAAAAGAATAAAATTGTCACAATATTGAGATTTTATTCTATAGACAGTACAATTCAACTACAATAAAAACGCTTTCATATTTAACTTTTATTTCTAAGCAAGAGGAGGAATTATTATGGCTCAAGCAAACTCAAAACGAGTCGCCGGCAATATTTTCAAAGGTTCTGTCGGCAATTTAATTGAATGGTATGACTGGTACGTTTACTCTGCTTTCGCTGTTTATTTTTCAGCTGAGTTCTTTCCTAAAGGCGATCCAACGAGTCAGTTACTGAACACTGCGGCTATTTTCGCAGTTGGGTTTTTAATGCGCCCTATCGGAAGTTTATTAATGGGACGCTATGCCGATCGGCACGGACGCCGGGCAGCGTTAACACTTTCGATTACAGTTATGGCCGGTGGTTCTTTAATTATCGCCTGTACACCTAGTTACGAAAGCATCGGGATTATGGCACCAATTATATTAGTTCTTGCTCGTTTACTTCAAGGGTTATCACTTGGCGGAGAATACGGAACTTCCGCAACGTATTTATCTGAAATGGCTAGTAGTGGTCGCCGCGGTTTTTATTCAAGCTTCCAATATGTAACGCTCGTTGCTGGACAAATGGTTGCGTTAGGTGTTCAAATTGTTCTTCAGCAATTACTAAGCGAACCAGATATGAAATCTTGGGGCTGGCGCATTCCATTCATTATTGGAGCGATGGGCGCAGTAGCTGTATTATGGCTTCGCCGCACGATGGATGAATCGGAGCAGTTCTCAAACATAAAATCGCAAAAACGAGAAAGCGCAGGAACTGTTCGCGCTCTTATGAAACACCCGAAAGCAGTATTAACAGTAGTCGGTCTAACACTAGGAGGAACTGTTGCATTTTATACGTACACAACATATTTACAAAAGTTCATGGTAAACACAGTCGGTCTCCCGAAAGAAGTTGTAAGCTGGATTAACTTTGTCGCACTACTTATTTTCGTCGTACTTCAGCCAATTGCAGGGCTACTTTCCGATAAAATCGGACGCCGCCCACTATTAATGGCATTCGGTATTCTCGGAACGTTACTAACAGCACCAATCTTCTTCTTTATGGAAAAAACGACAGAGCCAATCGTAGCATTCTTACTCATGATGATCGGCCTCATTATCGTTACTGGTTACACATCCATTAACGCAATTGTAAAAGCCGAACTCTTCCCAACTGAAATTCGCGCACTTGGCGTAGGTTTACCATATGCACTAACAGTTGCGATATTCGGCGGAACAGCTGAGTTCATCGCATTATGGCTAAAGAGTATCGGAATGGAATCACTATTCTACTTCTACGTAGCTGGATGTATCGCAATAAGCTTTATTACGTATTGGCGTATGGATGAGTCATCGAAGACTTCGCAGATTGAGGCGGAGCTTAATGGTGGAGATAAACTAGCTAATAATAAATCTAGTTAAAATTACGTATTCTATGTTCTTCGTTTACCTGAACTCGATTTTCTTTTTCTAAAAAAGCATAATTCATTCATATACAATTTAAAAACCTCTACTTATATGTAGAGGTTTTTGTATGACGAAAAAACACGTAGTTCCATTGTTATTTTACAAACCCCAAATTCTTCCTCCTCTTAAAGTGGAACAAATTTATTACTTAGAGTGTCTAATAAGTGTATTTCTAATATGAGTTGTCCAGATTGGATACAACATATCCCGTTTGACATCTATTTTTATGTATTATAAAAAAATGAAAGGACTTATTATTCCCAAAAGTAAAAAACATGTATTGTAATACTTTCACAGGTGAACCATTACAAGTGGAAACAAAAAAGAAATAACGCAAACTGTGACTTATCAATCCTATAAAGTGAAACTTTAATCAGCGGGGGTCTTACTGCCCGGCAAATAGCGGGATAAATGTTTTGGATGTCATTTAACCTGTGAAATTTTAGCTGCAGTAGTATTGTTACCCAATGCCATCTTTAATTGCATTGGTATTTAGAATACCTAGACAAAATCCATATATTCTTGAAAGAGGTTGAAAATTTATGTTCGTTTTAAACAAGTTCTGTAACATTTTACATTACAAAAAGATTGTACCTGTAGTATTACTTTCATGTGTATCACTTATAGGCTGTTCCAATAGTAATGCTCAATCTGAACCACCTAAACAAACGAATCAAGCTAATCAAATTAAACAAGAAAATACAGGAAATCAATCTTTTGCTAAACTTGAAAAAGAATATGATGCTAAGCTTGGTATTTATGCACTGGACACAGGTACGAATCAAACTATTGCTTATCATTCAAATGATCGTTTTGCGTTTGCATCTACATCTAAATCATTAGCTGTGGGCGCTCTTTTACGCAAGAACTCATTAGAAGCTCTTGATCAAAGGATTACGTATACTCATGAAGATCTTTCTAATTATAATCCAATTACTGAAAAGCATGTTGATACAGGAATGACGTTAAAAGAACTTGCAGATGCTTCTGTTCGATATAGTGACAGCACAGCACATAATTTGATTCTTAAACAGTTAGGAGGTCCCTCTGAATTTGAAAAAATCTTGAAAGAAATGGGAGATACTGTTACTACTTCAGAACGATTTGAACCTGAATTAAATGAAGTGCATCCAGGAGAAACACATGATACCAGTACACCAGAAGCAATAGCTAAGACACTTCAATCATTTACATTAGGAACTGCACTTCCAATAGAAAAACGTGAACTATTAGTAGATTGGATGAAGAGAAATACAACTGGAGATAAATTGATTCGTGCTGGCGTACCAAAAGGATGGGAAGTAGCTGATAAAACAGGCGCGGGATCTTACGGAACAAGAAATGATATCGCAATTATTTGGCCACCAAATAAAAATCCGATTGTTCTTGCTATACTTTCTAATCATGATAAAGAAGATGCTGAATACGATGATAAACTTATTGCAGACGCAACCAAAGTCGTGTTAAATACCTTAAAAGCTACGGAATAAAGGATAATAGGTTAAAAGTTTTCTATTTTGGCGGGTGTTTTCTCTAGTAGGAGTTGTACCGTATTTTCATCAACTAAAAATTTAATAGTGTCTCAAAAACGAAATTTGGCGCTCCCCCTAAAGCATCTGGACTATAATAGCCAATTAAAAAATGCAAACAAAACGACCCTTAATCAGTCGTTTTGTTTGCATTTCCTTTTTCTAAAACCACAGAAAAGATAAGTACTATAGTTAACAGCATAATAAACCTTACTTCACTTCCGTCACTTACAAAAAATGAATACAAAGTATAAATTAAAATTAATATTCCATAAATAATTTTGTGCAATGTACTCCCTCCTTTTTGCCGTATATATTTTAGTATAAAAATTTGATTCAAGTCCTATATCCAAATGAAAATAAAAATCACCTGTGATATACACAAAGTACTTTTCTCTTGTTTATTTATCTATTTCACTATATTTATCTATTTTCTTTTTATAACTCAAACTTCTTCGAATCCTACTTTTCTAGAATTTGCTACAATTCATTTTGTTCATATGGAATATGCTTATCTGTCTGTACATCTTCAACATTTGCTCCACCTGCTAATAATCTCCTGTACATAAAAGAGTGCCCTGTTAATACTGTTTTAATCATTTTGTATTGCCCTCCTTTTGTTTGATTACTTGTATCATAAAATAAGTATCTGAAGTTGATATGTAGTCTATCTAGAGTGTATGTAAATTTAGAAAATCTCTAATAAAATGTTTGTATTGTAACGTTACCACCAAAACTATTGCCCTAAACACCATGATTTGAAGAGATAGGCCCCCACGTTCTAGTCTCAATTCCTCCTACAGTTCTATATTCAGTAGAACTAGTTAATTCCTATAATATAAAAAGAGCACCACTTTTTGGATGCTCCTCGTTATAACTATATATTATTTAATTTCCTTCTTTTGCTGGTACCATTTTTCCTTCTTGAGAATCCGTACCCTCTGTTCTTTCAACAGTTTTTGCATGCTCTGGTTTTTCAGGGGCTCCCATTTCAAATCCAGGTTGAGAATCTGTACCTTCTTTTGTTGGTACCATTTTTCCTTCTTGAGAACCTGTACCCTCTGTTCTTTCAACAGTTTTTGCGTTTCCTTTAGGAGTTGCTGGCACTGCATCTTTAGGTAAATCAAAGTTTT
Source organism: Bacillus cereus group sp. RP37 (assembly GCF_040459695.1). Classification (NCBI taxonomy): domain Bacteria; kingdom Bacillati; phylum Bacillota; class Bacilli; order Caryophanales; family Bacillaceae; genus Bacillus; species Bacillus cereus group sp. RP37. Next base: position 4,442,193 of record NZ_JARVHP010000001.1, read on the forward strand.
GTGAGAAAGACGTTGTTCCATCTGCACTCTGTGTAATTACTTGATTTGAACTATTTTCATTTGACTTTAAATTGTCCATTTTCGCATCATCTGCACCTCCCGCTACTAATCCTGTACTTAAAAGTGCTCCTGCTAATAATGTTTTAAACATCTTTCATTACCTCCTGTTTATTTATAATATTCATCAAAAAAGTATCTAGAGTTAATGTTTTAGTCATTATCTTTATCTACTTGCTTTTTGATTACATTTAGCATAAGACAAGAATCTATAGTTGATATGGACTGTATCTGGAGATTATGTAAAGAAAAATGGATGATCCATTGTATATCCTAATGGATGCTTAGACAAGATTGAAACTTTATATGAGTTTGAACAATTGAGTTCCCCTTTGTTTTTGGGTGTGAGGTTTTTAGCTGGAGTGGAGTGAGGGACTAACCTTTTCTAATATAAAAGCAAACTTTTTATTATTAGTTTACATTCATTTCCCCTTAAATATTGACTTCTCAACAATTCCCTTTGATATCCTCAATTTATATAACAAAAGTATACATTCAAAACACTGTAAATAAAGTGGTCGAAAATCCATGGACAAAACACCACATCTCATTGATGTCCAACCCATCCGTAGTAAAGAACAGATCGAAGATATGAAATGTTCCCTAAAACGCCACTGTTCAAAACGAGATTATATTTTATTTCTAATTGGAATCAATACAGGATTGCGTATTAGCGATCTACTCCAAATCGAAACACAAACTATATTAAAGTTAAAACGAAAAAAGAGAAAAGAATTCAAGATCAAAGAGGGAAAAACGAAGAAAGAACGTATGATTAACCTTACTTCTATTTTTGACGAAGTATACTCTTATAGCCAAATACTAGAAAGTACCTGGTTATTCCCTTCTCGAAAAGGAGATCAACCCATTAGTAAGATCCAGGCTTATCGACAATTGCAAAAAGCCGGAGATTTTGCAATTGTAGAGTCCATTGGTACCCACACCATGCGAAAAACCTTCGGCTATTGGTTCTATAAACAAACAAAAGATGTTGCTATGTTACAAGAAATTCTTAACCATAGCACACCACACATCACCCTGAAATATATTGGAATTAATAAAGAAGAAAAAGATAATATTCTTGATACATTTCAAATTTAATTTACTTAAAATTACTATTTCAATCATCATAAAAAAGACCTTTTATTTTAAAATAAAAGGTCTTTTTTATAAACATATATGTATTAAGATTTATATTTTTTTACTGTACAAGGAATAGTTACAATGTACAAATCTATAGCATAGATTGTAACCCAGATACCTTTACCTTCAGCTTCTAACTTTTTATCTAGTTGAGACAAATGCTCTGAAACTTTTCTTTTTCCCCATCTTCTAGGAAACCATTGAAAAACCTTAGGAACATTATATTTTTTATTATACCAAGTATTCAATCTCCAAAAAATGAAAAAAACCAAAACAATAATTATGATACGAAAAATATCAGAATATGAAATTCCTAAAACCATATTATATTTTCTCCATTTCCACTAAAACTCAGATAATTTACTTCTTAATTCTAATTCATCCTCTGTTTCGAAACCCTTAAATAATAAATGAATTATTTGATTATGATTAAAAAACACATTATATTCTTTTGATAAATTACCATGAGGATATGGACAAGAAACATAATCCCATAATTTATTATCAGCTTGTTGTTGCTTTCTTCCATAAATCATAAGAGGTTGATTAATTTCTTCTATAAGAACTACAGAACCAATTGGTAATAATTCGCCTCCAATTGGTAATTTTGGTATATGTATATTTCCCATACAAAACTCCGCCTAAATAAACTAATCATTATTTTAAAAATAAAGATGTAATTTTATAAAAAATAAAAAAGGCTAATGGCATCACTATTCCAAAAATTAGAGATAATATCATTTTCTCTTTAAAAGTAGCATCTGCTCCAAACCAAAGAGCTAATAAACTAGAAGGAACAGCAATAAGACCGAAAATAATTAAAAGCTTTTTAAACACCTGCAATGAAAGCAAAAAACTTCCCCCCTTATAAATTATAACATCCTAACCCTTTTCTCTACTTTTCTACTCCAAGTTTTATTCCTAAACCAATACCAAGACCAACACTGAATTCATTTTTCAATCCAAATTTGGCCTCTCCACCTATACTACCCTAAGCTACATCCCCACCAACAACTAATTTCCAATCAGTAAAAGGCAACTCTAGTTTAACTTCTCCCTCAACCTTAGCTAAATCAGCCTTTGCACCAAAACCATAATAACCATCTTTAGCGAAAACACTAGCCTCAGCATCTCCCAATTTAACATGTAATGTTCCAGAATCATGATCTACACCAATGTCATTAAAAGTACCAGCAATCTTTGCTTCTCCACCTATACCTCCACCAAATTGAGCTTTAACTTCAGCCCTTAACAACTGTTCATGAATTGTAAAATCTCCTGCTTTAAAACCAGCATCTATCAATGCACCTTTTGCTTCTCCACCAATTTTATCAGTGGAAATGAAAACCTTCCATCTTCAGATAGGGCGATGACAATTATTGAAAATGAAGCAACTCTAAAAGGTATCGCGAACGAACTGAGAAGTTATAATCCAAGTGAAGAATATAATGAAGTGCAAGCAAAAGTGGAAGAAGTACCACCAAAAATAGACAAATTTATAGACTTACTAACAGAAGGTTTATTAAGCGAAGACCCTGCTAAAGTTCGCCAAGCTAGTGAAACGTTTGATTTTATAATAAAAACAATGAATCAAGCAGCTGAAATGTTACTTGAAGTGGACAAAAATAAACAAAAATAACGTGAAAATTACATATATCTCGTAATCAAACAACCTCAAAATCTCTAACCATGCTCAATGTTTTTGAAACATATCAACTAAAACTTAATTTCCCTCTCCATATGATACACAGAGTGGAAAATAGAAAGTTGATTCATGGTAGCATTATATATATCAAATATATGGAGCTTACTAGGTATGAAAAATTCCGAGGCATTAAAGGTAATAGAAACTAGCAACCTAAAAGAAATCCCTCTAAAATGATTGTTATATATGATCAAAAATGTAGAATGGGATTAAAGATAAAAAACACTTTTAGGAGGTTATCATGACATTTGATGAATTGAAAAAAAACAAACCAACAGCCTCATGGGTTGAGTATGATGAAGATGGGGAATTTTTCACTGAAGAAAATATAAGTGCAACAAATAAGGTTCTTGACACTTACATTAACCATTTACAGCAATTAGGTGAGAATCCAACCGAAGTCGAAGTAATGCAAGTTGTTAAAGAGGTAGTTATTAAAATAAATGAACTAAATATCGAACATGACCATTTTATCGAAACAATGGAAAGAGAAGATCTCTATGGATTTATCGATACAGCAGCACGAATAGCTGGCTTAGAATCCGAAGAAGATATAACAGAAGAATGGCGGGAATGGTAACAAAGGCTGCATTTACTCCTCCATAAAAATTTGTCCCTTATTCTCCAATTGGAAAATAAGGGACAAACAAAGACAATCTACCCAGCTCCCCTAAGGTTTTAATGGTTTAATATTTTGATTTTCAAGTTTGCCTTCACAAATTCCTGTTAACACCGATAATAAAAAAACAGGCCGTAAAACGGGCGATCAATTTGATCATAAAGGTTATACGCTTCGCCAAGTGGAACATCCGAATCATGTGGTTGTTCATCCTGTAACACTTACTAACAGCAAGTAGAAAACGTTTGGATAAATAAGAAGCAAATAAATTATTAAAGGGTTGTAACCCCTACTATAAGAAATACTATTATTACCAAAGGAAGAATAATAATCATAAAGGACACTATTATTGTTAATAATGCTTTCCATGCTGAAAATTGGTGTGCTTCTCCTAAACATTTTAAGGAAATAATGATTGTCCAAATTCCAATAACTATATCAATTATGGCAAAAATAAGAAACACAATCGTTAAAGTTATGCTACTCTCCATTTTCGGTGTCTCACTCGTAAAGTTTTCTATCCCAAACAAGAAAAATGAAGGCACCCAAACTAATATAAGAGAATAAACGTAAGGGATATAAGAATAGGCAACTGAGTAACGTGTTTTTTCAAAGGTACCTTGTCCACCAAGTTTTTTTGCCACCCAATTAAATAACGCTGGTAGCAAAAAATAATAAATTAAGAAAGCAACGAAGGTACCGAATATAACTATTGAGATTAGTGAAAATGGACTACTTATTGAATCCGCCATATTTTTAGAAGATGCTCGATCTAAAGTCTGTACGAATGAGCCTAATAAAATGAGTAAAAACACATTCTTAGGTTTGGATATAAAAATTTCTTTCATTGTATCACGTGGTTTTGTCCAAATGGAGAACCAAGGATTAAGTGCACGTTTAAATTGATTTTCTGGAGTTTCCATATAAAAAACATTCCCCTTTCTTAAAACATATTAAATATAAATCCCTAATTATCCCAGTTGTGTACATAGAAATATTAAAGCATAAATAGTCGATTATTTAAATATAAATATTCAATCATTTAATTTCATCTGAAACTTAGGGGGAGTGCTTCTTAGCAATTACCTCTATATTGTCTTGCATTTTTAACTATGGGCTGAGTAGTTACTTTCATTTTTGAGTACCTCACATTCTTTAATACATTGGATAAACAGTTATAATCTTATCATTAATAAGAACAAACCTAATTTCCATTCCTTCAGATGTTTTACCAGAATATAATCTTCCACTTATACATCTTTTATTACTATAAGTCTCGTGAATGGCTTCCATAAGAAGAATGCGATTATATACTTGAAATGCAACAAATTCTCTTTAAAAGCCTATACGTATTTTCCCTCCATCTTCTATATGCTTCCTTAAATAATAATACCTATGAAGTTCCATAATAAAATGAAACAACATAAACGAAAGCATTGAGTATACACACATTAATACAATTGCTACTGTCTTTTGTGTTGCAAAACCAAGACTGATATTAGCAACGAGTTGACCCAACCCTATAAAAACCACTACTCCGAAACCAGAGTTTTTTTCGATGACTTTGATTTTTTGATTGGTTCCTGAAGTTTTTTTAACTGAAATAACATCAAGAACTTGCAGATTTACAATGTTAAATATCTATCAATATGATTTATTCTATTGATAGATATTTAATTAATTTTACACTTCAGCTAAGGCTTACAAGTATCTCGTATGGCTTATCTCAAAATCCTTATCGATGTTAAAGTTATTCATTTTTAAGACTAGAAACAAATTAATATTGTAAATTCACATTTTAGGGGTACTACCCCATTGCTATCAAGCTAATATTTTGAAGCATCCCCAAATCAAAAAAATTGTACATTTTCATCTGGAGATGTCAATTTTCTCGTTTTGGGGTATTGTTTTTCTTAGGGTGATGGGCATGTGGCAGTACCCCAATTGTGGATTTGTAACAAAAAAGAATCCTTGTTCATCAAGGATTCTTTAACAAAAATTTATAAATTGTTTATACAATATTATTAGCACTTACTTTATTATACTTTTAATATCAATAATTACTGAGGAGAATGATTGTGATAAAATTCTAATCACACCTTCTGGTGAAGAACCTTTTTTATTCAAAATATATTTGGCGTTAAAATGTTAACGTAATTCCTTATTTATCGTTCTCGCCATCATAGTCGCAAACTGTTCTCGTTTTAACGGATCCCCTGGTCCGAACATTCCATTGCCATATCCAACCGCAATACCATTTTTGGCTAATGATTGAATGTACGGATGTGCCCAATAATCTTTTGGAACATCTGAAAATTCTTCGCTGTGTGTCCCATTTAAATTATAGTTACGAGTTAAAATAGTTGCCATTTCAGCACGGGTTAACACGCCATTTGGATCGAAATATTTTTGGCCGCTGTCGTTTACTTTGCCTGTAACAATACCTAATTCAACTGCTTTTGCAATTTCTTTGTACCCATAAGTACTAGGATTTACGTCGATAAAATTAGGATTGGATACATTAGATACATCTTTAATACCTTTTTCGTTCAAAATCATAAAAATAGCTTGTAAACGAGTGAGTCTGTCTTCTGGTTTGAATGTCCCGTCTGGGAAACCTGAAATAATTTTCTTTTCAGCTAGAAAATTAATATAAGTCAAAGCCCAGTGGTTAGTAGATACATCTTTAAATTGCGTTTTTGGTTCAGGTTCAGGTTCAGGCGTAGAAGCCGGAACTAGGTCACTTTCGTTATGAAGGCGGTCTACTGCTGAAACTGCGTATGTGTAGTCACTACTATTCGTTACTGCCTTGTCTACATATGATAGTACCTTTGAACCGTTGTTACGAATTGTTGTGACAATCACAGATGAGTTGTTTCCGTCGATTAGTTGTCCTCTGTTAAAACGATAGATAACGAAATAGGCCGCGTCATTACCAGCATTGTTATTCCATGAGATTGTTGCACCGTTAGAGCCGTCTGTCACAGAATGTATAGAAGGCTTACTTGGCGCAGAGTTATCTAACCAGGGCATAGTTGGAATTAATGCTGGGTATTTGTACGCATTTGCTCGTAATTGATCTTTGATACCTAATATATTTGTCTTTAAATTGCGGTAACTAAAGAACATACTTCCTTTTACATTTTGAAGTGTTGAGTTAAGAGCCAATTGATTGTTTGTCTCAGCCGGGTTCTCCCAGGCCTTGTCCGAATCGTTATTAATCTTGTAAGCAGCTTGTCCAATGTATAGGTGTATGTTCTTTCCTTGTGCTTCGTTGTTCCACCATTTTGTTATTACGTCATAGTTTGCGGCATTATAGCCTATGCTCCAATAAACTTGAGGTGTTAAATAGTCCACCCATTCTTTATGCACCCATAATCTTGAGTCAGCATAGATGTTGTCGTAAGCGGATAAGCCATTTGTCTCAGAACCTTGTGTGTCATTATGTTTGTTTCTCCAAATACCGAATGGGCTAATTCCGAATTTCACGTGAGATTTTGTTTGTTTAATACTTGTTGATAAATCGCGAACAAGTGTGTTGACATTCTCACGTCTCCAATCGTCTTTATTTTCACCTTTCCCGTATGTTTCGTAAGTTGTTTCATCCTTGAAATTTTCCGCATCTGCGTATGGATAGAAATAATCATCCATATGAATCGCGTCTACATCATAGTTTTGGACAATTTCGAGAGTGCTATTTTTAATATAGTCTCGAACAGCTGGGATGCCAGGGTTATAGAGCAGTTGCTTGCCGTGTTTAACAACCCAATCAGGATGTTGTTTAGCTGGGTGATTTACAGCTAGTTTGTTTACATCTTGGTGACTTGTTGTAATGCGATATGGGTTCAACCATGCGTGGAATTCTAGATTGCGCTTATGCGCTTCTTCTACCATAAATGCTAGTGGGTCATAGCCTGGGTCTTTTCCTTGTGTACCTGTTAAATACTCTGACCATGGGCTATGTTTTGATGGATAAAATGCATCACCAGTTGGCCTTACTTGTACAACAACAGCATTCATCCCCATTGATTTAACATCATCTAAGATGTTAATAAACTGTTTCTTTTGTTCATCAGCGCTTGCACCTTTCACTGGCCAATCGATATTGAACACAGTTGAAATCCAAACGGCACGTAGTTCACGTTTTTTATTTATGGCTTGTTGTTCTGATGCTTCTACGCTAGAAGCAGATATAATAAGTGCCAGAAACAAAATAGGAATGAGTAAACTCTGAACGCGCCCCCTACTTATTACTTTTTTTATAAACATATTTATTTCCTTTCTCTCTTTGCGATATAACAATTAGTAGATTTTTTGTTTCCTAGAATCAAAAGGTTATATATTCCAAATGATATTATAACATTTTATATGTTTTCCGTCACAATTCCCTCATTTGGTACCTCTACTAAGCCAGGAGAAAACCTTTCTAAAATTCCATCCCCCTATTAATTCATCATCTTCAAATACAAAATATTTCACACTTACCACTCCTTAATTAATAATTTTTTGCTCTTGATGTATTACTTCTTGCAAAAAATATTATTTAGTCCACTAAGTAAAAGTGCCAAGCCGTGGAATAGATAAGATAAGATAAAATATAATTTGATTTACACAAACAAATAAACCTATTGCAGATACAATCATCAAAAATCCAGCCTCTTTCCATGCACCCTTAGCGTTTAGAAAGCCAAAGAATCCTAAAATAGGGGTCACTATTCATGCCCATCAAGCTAAGAAAAGCAAATACACCAAAACGAGAAAATTTGCATTTCCAGGTCGAAATATACATTTTTTGAGTTTTGGGTGCCACTTGGTGAGCATAGGATACCAGAAAAAACGCATTAAGATCAGTATTTATATACCATTTCGTGTAATACAAAAGGAATTGGTTCATTATTAACCAAAGTGTATGTTAACTAAATGAATTCATTCATATACAGTACTACAAAATACATAATTATAACATTATATAACGATAGTTAATTATAATCCATTTAAGAAACTAGTAAAATTAAGGAGAAACATTGTATGGGGAAAAAGTATTGTTCTTTGGAGATTTTGGAATTGACGATACAATAGCTATCATAACATGGGAAAATAATATTCGGATGGGAGTCCAATACATATTATTAAAATTAAGATGGTTCAAGTCGCAGGAAGGCACCTTTGGGTGTCTTTTTTTACGGCAATATATTAATATTTTCTTTTTACAATTGATAAGAAATTTCACATTTTGTAACGATATCTAATGGGCTTTTGAGCAGTACGATGGACGTCAACAAGATTGTAGTTCCATTGTACTTGAAAACGCTAGATATACTATTATTTGATTTCATCATAAAAGAAAGCATTTCCAAAACAAAGAAGTGAAATTTCACCAAAAACAAGAAGAGTGCCGATTGGCTCTCTTCTTATTTTTACTTAATCTATTAATATAATATCGTTCCAGCAGTATATAAAAATGACCCTTAAGCAAACTTTCCATTTTGGTTTGAAGCAAATTCTACAAAGATTTCCTGACCTCTTGATAGAAATGAACTACGTCGCAGTAGGAGTTATATCCACAGCTGTAATTTTACAAGTTGAAATAGCAAACCTAACGGTTGTAGTTGGGTTTATAGGTAATGTACCTAGTACTATACCTAGTCCTGTTTGTTCCACGTTAAAATCTGCTGCAATAGAACCATTACTTGCTAAAAGACTTACTGTAGATCCAATAAATGCATCCAATAATTGTCTAATTGGTCGTTCACGACATTCACACTCACATCCTACATCGACAGGTGGAAGTAATGTTATAGGTGGTCCTGGCGGTAAAAAACCTACCCCTGTTACATCAGAAATATTGACCACGAAGGTTGCGGTGCCGTCTGTAACTGTAACTAAAAAATCATTCACAGACGTGATAGTAAATAAAAAGAAAAGTGGTGGCGTGTTGGGCGTATCTGCAATTGTGCCAAGAATCACAGTCTGTCCAATAAGTTGTTGTAAAACGTTCTGCATAGGGAAAACACAGCAATCACAAAGACAGCCTTCAGTTGCTCCTGTGGGACCTGTTGAGCCGGTTACTCCAGTCGGACCTGTTTCTCCCGTTGGACCGGTTGGGCCGGTTGCTCCAGTCGGACCTGTTTCTCCCGTTGGACCGGTTGGGCCGGTTACTCCAGTCGGACCTGTTTCTCCCGTTGGACCGGTTGGGCCGGTTGCTCCAGTCGGACCTGTTTCTCCTGTTGGACCGGTTGGGCCTGTCGCTCCTGTTACACCTGTTAATCCAGTAGGGCCTGTTGGACCAGTGGGTCCTGTAGGCAAAGTAAACGGCGGAATAGGTGGTAATGTAGGACCCAGTAAATTCGGATCAAACGCTGCTCCACTCAAAAACTCATTTTTTCCATTCATGTACACACCTCCTTACAATGCTTGTATTTATCATAATTATTAAATGCTAATTACTAGATAAATGATCTTCACATAAGCGGAAGCTCTCTTTTTTTATTTTCATTCGACAAAATAATATTTGGATGGGAGTCCAAATATTATTAAAATTAAAGTGGTTCAAGTCAGAGGAAGGCACCTTAGGGTGTTTTTTCTTTATGCATTAAAAAGGTATCGACAGCATTCCATAGAAAAAACAAGCTAAGAGTATGCAAGATTTTATACAGTTTTTCGGCTCATTCAGTAACAAACGAGAGCCATAAAACCGCACCAGAATAGGAATGTATAAAAAGATGCATAGAATCATAGAAAAAGACAAAGGCGTATCCCTTGTGAGAGTAAGGGGAAAACTTTGTCTTTTCTACCGATAATTTGATGCTTTATGTTAACCAAACGTGTATAGAGTATACAGTCAAAAAAGTACAATACATCGCTCCTTCCAAATGGTACAATTAGGAAAAAAAGGGGGAGAGAATATGTATGATTACAAATTTGTGAAAGTCGAAATTGATGGATGGAAAGGGCAACCCAAAGAAGATTATAAGCGTATTATTATCGAACATGCTGAGGATGGTTGGGAATTTGTTCAAGCCCTTACTCTAACAACCTCAGGATACACGACTTCTTTGGAGATTATCTTCAAACGAACCAAAGAACTTCTTTAAAGAACGAAAGAGGTTTGCCTTAAATAACATACAAAAAGAACTGAAATATTTTGGGATCTAATTGTTCTCGATTTAACTTATAAGACAAATAAGCTAATATTAATCAACTTCCAATAACGTTATATTATGTGAACACTAAAGTCCTCCAGTTAAACAATCTGGAGGACTTTTAATAGTTTTCTAAATAAGTTGAATCCCGATAATGATGCGTTATGTTATCTGAGCATGTATAGAATATACAGTTAACTAAAAATAAAAAGTTTACATTTGAAAATGAACACTAAAAACAGTAGTGTATAAAATCACTACTGTTTTTTATTGTTTCTTGCAAGTAAATTATTTAAATTCTTGTCTATATAATTTAAACGAATAAATAGCTCCAACGAAGAATACAAAGGCTTCAAATAATATAAAAATTTGACGGAAATTCTCGATATCTTTACCAACTAAAGAAATAAATATGCAATTCATTAGAATTTGAGTAGTAAACATACAAGAAATAATTTTAAAATAAATAGGATTTGTTCTTGCATCTGGTTTACCAATTTTTTTGTAAATAATAATAAGTGCAATTACTGAACCCAAAAATAGAAGTGCTGTAAGTCCTACAACGATATTAAAATTGCCTGTACTTTCTAACATCCATTTATTTAATAGATCAATCATTATTATCTTCCTTTCCTACATAAGAGAATATTTCGTTCTTCTTTTTCACTATAATAAAAAAAGAAAAAGGAAAACATCGAACTTTCTTACAAACATTCGTGTATTCTTACAGTTTTGTCATTTTGTAAATGTATTCATCGCCTTTTCTTTCACCATTTTCTTTGGAAAACATAGTGAATTACGATAAAGAGCGCTACAAGATCAACTTCCAAGAAGTAGTGCACTAAACCTCATAATTAATGCAATTAGTATGTAGAATACTATTTATTTAAGTGAAGCAATAAAAGCTTTGAAGAAAAAAGAACATTTTGATGGTGCTACCCCATCACCATCAAGCTAAGAAAAGCAAATACCCCCAAAACGAGAAAATTGGCATCTCCAGGTGAAAATGTTCAATTTTCTCGTTTTGGGGTGTTATAAAATTTTTAAGTTGATGGGCATGGGATCACCAAAACTTTACGTTTAGACACAATTTAGACACAGATTAACCGATTCCCTGTACGTTAAGGAACCGGTTATAAGTATAGTCGTTCTTGCGGCACTAACTTGCTTCTTCATGAAATAAGAACCACAAAAACCATCCTATTTTGAATGGTTTTTATCTGTATCAGAATGTGATGTTGTACTAGAGTGTGTAAATACACGGTCTAATACTTTTTCAGTCACTGGCATAAAGTAGTTCAATATCAGCCCCCCGAAACTTCAGGTCTTTGTCTTTTTAAACATGAATTACAACCAATCAATAGGAAAGCTAGAATGATTTCCCAACTTCCTACCGTTAGCCCCACGTTTTGGGATAGTCCCACCAAAAGTGCATCAAAAGGTGAAGTTCCAAGATCTGATTGTATTGTAAAAGAAATACCAAGGGTTAATATTAAAATTCCTACTACATAAAAAACATATTGCACTTTACCCACCCTCTTTATCATTTGTTGCAAATACAACGAAAATACGTTACGTTTAATAGATAGACTTTTCATTGTATTTGCAACAAAAAATATCTATTAAGGGAGTTAATTATGAAAGAAATTCTTCGTGAAATTGGAATGATTGCAAGGGCTTTGGATTCGATAAGTAATATTGAATTTAAAGAATTTGACCTTACAAAAGGGCAATATTTGTACCTTGTCCGAATATGTGAAAATCCAGGAATCATTCAAGAAAAGGTAGCTGAGATGATAAAAGTTGACCGAACAACAGCAGCTCGTGCTATAAAAAAACTAGAAATAAATGGATTTATTAATAAGAAAAATGATGAACATAACCAAAAAATTAAAAAGCTTTTTCCAACAGTGAAAGGCAAAAATGTTTATCCTTTTATAAAAAGAGAAAATGATCATTCCAATAAGGTTGCATTAGAGGGATTTTCTGAACTGGAAGTAGAGATTATTTTTAATCTTCTTCAAAAACTGAGAAAAAATGTAGAAGTTGATTGGGAATTTGTTAAAAAAGGAAACAAAAGAAATTATTGATTATATAAAAGGGAGCTAAAACACTTCATCATTATTTTTGTTGCAAATGCAATAAAGTTAGGTTAGATTTAATACATGCATTTTTCATTGCAAATGCAACAAAAAACAAGAGGTGAAATTTAATGAGTTGGAAATTAAAAAAATTTGACGAGTTAACAAATACTGAGCTATACAATCTTTTAAAAGAAAGAACCTCCGTTTTTGTGGTTGAACAAAATTGCCCTTATCTAGAAGTTGATGGTAATGATTCTTTTTCTTATCATCTTTTTAAAGAAGACAATGGAGAAATCATTGCCTATTTAAGGATTGTTCCTGCAGGTGTTACCTATCAAGAGATATCTATTGGAAGAGTCTTTGTAAAGAAAGAATACAGGGGCCAAAGAATTGCAGAGAAACTTATAAAAAAAGGGCTAGATTTTATTCAAAACGAATTAAAAGAAACAACTGTTAAAATTCAAGCCCAAGATTATTTAAAAAAATTCTACAGTTCCTTTGGTTTTCAAGCTATATCGGAAACATATTTAGAAGATAATATTCCTCACGTCGATATGCTTTTACAAAGGTAAAACAACTCTTCATTATCGGCAGTGGGATTCCCCTTGGAAATAATAAAATCTTCAATTCTTTCACTTCATTAATGTGAAGCAGAGTATTTTATATCTAAAATCTAATGACTAGAAATAAGTAACTAAAGATGAGGATATTCCATCTAATATGTACTCAAGTAATGTTTGGGAAAGATGTTGGCAGGATGCATTAGGTATTAGTAAATCATATTTTAATCAAATAAAATCGTATCTTAAGAAAGGGGATTACTGGGGAGCATTGGGAATGCTTTCATTGCTTGGGCTACCATATAAGCCTGCGATGTTATTTGCTTTTGCAGTAACTTGCGGGCCAGCTCCAGCTTATATTGCACCTAACCCTCATGAATAATAAGCCTGATATCTTATAAGTAAATGAACTAAAATTAGAATCTTTTATCTTTTTAAACAAGTATTTCTGTTAAATATGAAAATATTAAGTATATTCTGTTGAAAAAAAGTAGATTTGAAGTAAGTTAAACTTTCATATGATATGCTTATTCTATACTAACTAATTTTCAGGTGAGGAGTTGATCGGTTATTACTAGTATAGAGAATATATATAATGTTTCTGTATTCTTAATGCTTTTATCTACTTTTTGTTTTTATCTGTATTTACGAAAAATAAAAAGAGAAAGAAAGCTCACTGGTTTCGAATTTACAATGTATATCATAACACAAGTTAGTTACATTCTTTGGGGAATCTATATTATATATATAAATTTCGCATAATTTCCAAGTCATTACTATATTACGTGGACTCTTATTTCATTTACAGGATAAAGAGCCATATAATGTGCAAAAGCTTTCTTATTAAAATCTATACTTTTTTTCATATTAATTAAACCACCCCGCTACTGTTCCAATCGGTAAAAGTTTCATAGCTATTTATTCTCCTTTTTTTTAAATTTATCCATAATATTATGAGCAACTATATTCCATAGTAAAGAAAGTACGGTGACAAAAAGTACAGCTAAAGAAAAATAAATTCTATCCTTCCATGTATCATGTATACTCATGCCCAGTATAATCATTATTAACGCACCAACACATATAACTATTTTTGAAAATTTTCGCATTCTATTATCTCGCTTCCTTCTCAAACTTAAATGAAACTCCTGCGGAATCTATAAACATACCCACCTATTATAATCTCACCTTTGACACTTATATTATAATCACCTAATACAGGTATATAATCAGGTATCTTAATTTTAGTAATTTCCGCTTCATATGTTTGCAATACTATCAATGTTTCAGATGTCCTTTATACATTCCTTATCTAATTTTTAAAAATAAATCCAAACTATATATTTAAAAAAGTAAAAGCGGACTCATAAGAGTCAACTTTTACTTTTTATTTTTTAATATATCTTATGAAAGATTTAAAATTAATTCTGCTAAACTATCACAAATAACTTCGAAGCTTTCGCTTTCATAATCTTCTAACTTTACTTGTCCATTTTCATTATCTACAACTACCAAGAAACCATTAAATTCCATACCAATAGGAATATTATTCAGTTGATTATCATGTGCGCCTTGGTATCTTTGTAAAGATACATAAAAATCATGCAGTTCAATTCCTGGTATAACAGGATTTAATTCAAAATCATAACCTAAATAATTACCTCCTAAGTCTAAAAACCAATAAGAATTATAATATTCTTTAATTGAATTATGTAATTGTATCCCCAAATCTTTTTCTATATTAGAAAAATCATGAATTATATTTTTTTCTAAAGGTTTCCAGAATACGTACCCTTCTGTATCTGGTTCTCCCTCATAGATAAAAGTATCTGCTTCTTCTATCCATAAAGATTTTGGCAATGAATTATTACAGTCTTGCCACTCTCTAATTATTTTATCAAAACAATTTTCCATTTCATTTTTCATTTTTTTATTTACCGCCTAATGTATGATGTTCAATACATTTCTGAAGCATTTCTACATATCCTGCATCTTTCCCCCATGCTCCAATCGCTTTTTCTGCGTTATGAATCCCTCCAAAACCAGGATGTAGTCGCAGCGGAACACCAACAGCTTGACCACCACCAATATAGTGATAAACTAATTTAGTTCCACGTAATCCGGTAAAATCATATTATGGAAATTCCCCTCTAAAACCTTAATGATTTAGAGGGGAATTTCCATATCACATAAGTAATATCATTTCTTATCAAATTTACTGTGTATCAGTTCAAAGAATTTATTTGCACCAAGTGAAATTGCGCCAATAATAAGAACACCAATAATAAAATAAATCTTTTTAAATAAGTTGTAAGGAGATAAAATAGCAACTACAAGAAGTATTATAATTGCAACGAATGTGACTAATTTCCCAACTTTAAATGCTTGCATATCAGCTTTCCTCCTTCTAGATAAAAACAGCCAATATAGTCATACATCACAGGTTCTTTAACCATAAGTTTTTGTTTCCTTCCATAAATCACAATACTTAAAATTCAATAAACCTCTTTAAAAGGTTTCATGTGTTCTACCCCCATCTTCTATATGCTTCCTTAAATAATAATACCTATGGAGTTCCATAATGAAATGAAACAACATAAACGAAAGCATGGAATATACACACATTAATACAATTGCTACCATCTTTTGCGTTGCAAAACCAAGACTGATATTAGCAACGAGTTGACCCAATCCTATAAACGCCACTACTCCGAAACCAGAGTTTTTTTTCGATGATTTTGATTTTTTGATTGGTTTCTGAAGTTTTTTAATATGATTTTTATAATAATAATTCAAAGCAAAAATATACAAACCAACTGAAAAAACAAAATAGATTGGAGTTTGTAATCCTAACATTCCATATGCAAACTTTTGGGTTATAACTAATAATCCTACTGAACATACGATGCCAAATACCCCACGAAATAGAGTGTATTGTAATTGCCGCTTCCTAGGATTTATAACAATCCATATTGCCCATACATTTAAAAAAGCAATTGGTGGAACTATTATGTACATATATATCGGTTGAACAGGATTCGCAAAAGCAGGCAAAAGCACAAATATATCTGCTATCCCAATCACAAGAGTAATTATAGTCGATCTTATATCATTTACAGCATAAAGAGCCATGTAATATTCAAAAACTTTTTTATTAAAATCTGTATTTCTTTTCATGTTAATTAAACCACCCTGCTATTGTTCCAATCATTAAAAGTTTCATAGCTATTCATTCTCCTTTTTTCAAAATTTATCCATAATATTATGAGCAACTATATTCCATAGTAAAGAAAGTACGGTAACAAAAAGTACAGCTAAACAAAAATAAATCCTATCCTTCCATGTATCATATACAATCATGCCCAGTATAATCATTATTAACGCACCAACACATATAACTATTTTTGAAAATTTTCGCATTCTATTATCTCGCTTCCTTCTCAAACTTAAATGAAACTCCTGCGGAATCTATAACCATACCCACCTATTATAATCTCACCTTTGACACTTCTATCATAATCACCTAATACAGGTATATAATCAGGTATCTTAATTTTAGTAATTTCCGCTTCATATGTTTGCAATACTATCAACGTTTCAAATGTCCTTTATACATTCCTTATTTAACCCCAAAATATTAAAATATGAATATTATAAAAATTAACTATCTACTTCCCATCAAAATTATGGTAATCCTATTAAACCTGGGGTTACCCCTTCTACCTTTGCCCATTCAAACGAGCACTCAACTAACATTTGATTCTTACACTTAATTTTTAATAAACCTTCTTCTTCTATCGTATTTATTTCAAAATAATCAATTATATTTTCTGTCCCTAAACCTTTTATTGTTAAATTATGAATAGTAAAGAAAGATATCTCTACATAAATTACATCCCACTTATTCCATCGCTTTGGCTTGTTTTCAACATTTTACTTTGTCATCAATTGAATAACTAAAGTCGGACCATCTCTTTTAAGACGCACATCTAATAACTCTGATTCTTCCAACTTTGGTATTTTCCCAAAAATACTAATTAACGCTTGTGGATTTAAAAATTTAAATTGATCAATCATTTTTATACTCCCTATTTATTATTTCTCTTCTCAAAATAATAATGATCCTCCATACCATCTACCTGTCCTGTTCGTGTATTGTATTCAGGTCTTACATTATGATGCGGTGGATGATCTCCAACTCCACCTTCTCCAAACTTATGACCCTCTGAATGATCTTGATTGACCTTTTACTTCATATGTAAATTCTCGAGTCATAATAGGCTGTTTATTATCATTTAATATCCTTTTACCATTACTATCTGTTAATGGTACCATTTTTTGACTAATCGGGTGTTGAAATCTAGGTATATTTAATTGTCTTTTAAACTAGCCCCCCTAGATTCATGAAAATTTTCCCCCTCAATCTTCTTAACTTGGGGATAATATTAAAAAGACTTATGCGTAATTCACATAAGTCTTACTTTTGTTACTCATAATTAATTATTCTTTATCTTCGCAATCACATAAGCTAGAAAACATTTCTTAAAATGATGAACCAATAATGCACCACTCTAAAAAAGAGAATTGATATCTATTAAATATAATAATCAGGATTTCCTTCCATTTTTATTAAAAATTCTTCTAAAGAATCCGCTATTTTCGTTGAGCCATAATATATAGGACATTGACCTAATTCATTTTCCTGCTTAAATTTAATTGTTAAAAAGCTAATCTCTGATACTTCAAAAAATACTAGTGATTCTTCATCATCGACATCGTCCAAATTAGGATTATATTCATAAATATCTTGTCTTAAACGAAAATCTACAACAGAAAATTGGTCCATGAATCTGTTAATAAGAGTCTTATTAGCCTTTAAAAATCCATAGCCAATTTCCACATAAAAACGCTTTAGTTCTTTTGGAAACTGCATTTTCAACAAATCCACTGCTTCTGCTATCTCTTCTTTTCGTAAAGGATAAAAAATAGGTGTTTGATTAGATTTAACACTCTTGTCTGCTACAACATATTTTTTCAAAAAGTTAAACATATTTTTTACTACCTCCTTACTAAAGAAGAGTTGGTTTCAATGCTTCCTCAAGCATTGTATTGAAATCATTATATGTTTCCATCACTGTACCAGATGGTTTATCAAGTTCTAAGTAAGTACCTTCAGATATGTTTTTACAAAACCATGCTATATCTGAATCTCCAAGGAAAAGGTACTCTTGTTGCCACTCATTCTCATACCAAATCTTATTATTTTCTAAAAGTCCATAAACTGTTTCATCTCTTTCTGTTTCTAGTAAAGAAGGGTCAACTCCATAAATTATCAGACCATCAAATTCGAAGCCATTTACAGTTCTAAGAAATTCCTCATACTCATTAGGCAAATCAATATTAAAGCTTTCTTTAACACGTTCTCTTAATCTTTGAACTTCAGTATCTTTTGCTGGTTTATTCAGTTTGAGGTTAAAACTTTTCATTGTTTTTTCAACTTCTAAAAGCGTATCTTTCCACATATAAAAACCTTCTTTCTCAATTTATTCCCCTTTAGGATAAATATTATATTTTGGTATAGGCCAATCTATATCAATACTATCTCCATCTTGTAAGTGTCTAGTTAATGTAAACCATTGCTTCAGCTTCTATCAGTTATTTTAGACCTTTCTTTTACATGTTTGCTTCTGAATCCCATACCTCTATAAATTCAAAACCTTTTAAATCACTTTCTAACACTGTATTTCTAAATTCATCTGATACAAAAATGGAAGGAATATGTAATATTTCATTTAAGTAAACTTTAAATATTGTTTGGTTCTTAACGATATTAGGTAAGAATGCGTATTTTTTGAAATCTATTACTAAGCCAGAACGTAGTTTCTTTAGTATAGCTTTCTCATAGTCGATAGCATCTATTGTATTTAAAACGTTAATTATATAATACACTTCTCCCGTCACATCATGAACTAGGGGAAGAAATTCTACATTATCACCAAGTATAGACTCTAAAAATTTTTTAGCTTTCCCACTAACCATTGGTGTACCAACTTCTCCCCAAAAATGAGGCAAATCACTTTGATTTCCTTCTTCTACACATTTAATACGTATTTCTCCCCATGAATCAGATGCTTTTACTGCCGAGTCAATTTTTCCTTCAAAATACTTTTTAGAATCTTCTTCTAAGTTCAATAGTTGAAAGGATTCATAGTCATCAAATGAACTCTTTAATTCCCAAATTTTCATTTTTACTCTCCTTTGTTATTTTTCTATTATAAGATTACTCTTTCTTCGGTTTATTTAATTTTAATTCACCATTCAATAACCGTTCTCTTATATCATGTAAGGCGTCAACAGCATCTTCTTGAGTACCGTCCCGTTTCTTAACAAGACTTAATACTCTCTCTACTTCAAGTATGTACTCTGAACTATGCTTTCCTATGTGTAAGACTTCAGTAGTCACGTATTCATTAACTTTATAAGGTAAAAATACTCCATTAGTCGCCGAATCATGGTCTATCTCAAATTCCTTTAATAATTTTTGTGCCTTTTCTGCCCTACTATCGTTCCAAGGTGTTAGATGATGTGCTGCATTAGAATATGGGGGTGGTTCAATCCCTGCATCCTTTAGTTCTTCACGTAATATTTTAGATGCTGTATACGAATCAGAGTACATATTAATTACTATAAAAACAATAAAAACTTCTTCTTAACTTTGAGATAATATTAAAAAGACTTATGCGTAATACACATAAGTCTTACTTTTGTTACTCATAATTAATTATTCGTCCTCGTCTTCATAATCACGTAAGCTATTAAGCAATTCAGTCAAAGATGAACAAACAGGATAAATTGCTTTTTCTATCTCTTCTTCCTCATGTTCCCAAAATACAATAGTTGGTGATTGAGAATTATTCCGATAATCAAAGCATAAGTGATTTCCAAACGAATCTTTGCCAAAAGGATATACCTTATCTACTAATCTATCTTTTATATATTCATATACTTGAATAATGGAATTTTCACTTTCTAAATCAAAAGTTAAAAGTTTACTAAACACATTTTCATCTTGATTAGGTATATCAAATATTTTAGGGCGTGGATAACCACCATCATATTTTTTCACACATTCAATAAAATCAATAGGAAATTTAACACCCAAATATTGTTCTACTTGTTGAATATGTTCATCTGTAATTTCTTTTTTATTTACCCCAATCCAAGTAACATTATTCATTTTAATACCCCCTATTAAAGAAGGAGAGTGCCTAGTATGTATGTCCATTATTCTATTGTTCTTTATAGGAACTCTCCTGAGAAAATATTGCAGATATAATTATAACAATAAATGGTTAAAGTATCCTCAAAAAAATGTATTTTACAACATATGTGTTTGTTATAGTTCTAAATAGGTAATGTAGTATAACGTAGAGGTAAAATACTAATGGGAAAGTAATAAATTGATGCTAATGATTTATATTATGCTGTATTGGCTGAAAAGGATGGTTGGTTAAATCTTAGTGGAGAACAATGGATTAAGAACGATCCATCTTATGTGAAGTTTAACAAGAAAAGTACAGTAGATTTCTCTATTGTAGGGAAGCGAGTTGTTTCGAAAGTTAACAATATACGTTTTTATGATGCTCCTTCTTGGCAGGATAAAGATGTTGCTGGTACAGTTGACGCGTAGGGTTTGGATTTACAATCGACGCAAAGGTAAATGTCAATGGGTATCCACAGTATCGTGTTTATAATTCGAAGGGGCATAAGTACTATATTACGGCTAGTGATTTTTATGTAAGTTGGCTTAGATAATGAAGAAAGCCGCCCATTTTTAGGGGGGCAGCTTGTCCGTTAATATTTTATTTCTCTTCTTTTTCTTTGTAGTTCAAAGCAATCTCTACTATTTCTTCTGGAGTTAAGTCTCTAAAATCCCAAAAAATCAGGTCACTCGGAGCTGGGTGAGGCACATTCGCCTTTAAGATATCAATATACTTACTACCCAACTCATCTGGTAATTTAGGATCACATATTTGTTCTACAAGTTTAATAAGCTCATCTTTAGTCATTTTACTGTTCATGTTATCTACCCCTTATAAATTTATAACCCTTTTTTTCCAAAATGATAAGCAGGGTCTAAGATGGTTTGGTGAGTCTTAGGAGATACAATAATTAAGTTATCAAGGTTATAGACATCGCCCCCTTGATGAATAGGTTGCTTGTGGTGTAAGACATACACTTTATGTGCTCCATACTGCTCTGATCCGGGAGTATAAGGTGCTTTACCTTCCAGCATCCTCATCCTGTTCATGCGATTAAATTCGTTTGCGTAGCTCGAATCAGCAACTGTTTTCCAAAACTCAGCTCTAAATTCATCGAATGATTTGAATTCCTTTCCAACCAACTTATTTCGAATTTCTTGCGGATCATCCGAATATGTAGGCTTTTTACTTTTACCATTTTTCCATCCTCTAAAGTTTGTCCCTAACAAATAATATGATTATAAATTTAAAAAAATAAATGTTATAGTCACCCAAAATAAAAAGCGTGAGCTATCTAGCCCACGCTTAAGAAGAGTCTTAATTTAAATGTTTTTATAAAAATTAATTTTTTAATTGTTATTTTTATACATTTTTTTGTGCTTCTCCCCATATCTCAATTAAATCTCTAAGTTCAGTTGTTTCTATTTTACATATATTGGGGTCATGGTTAGAATATAAATCGACTAGTAGAGTTTCTTCTTTTTTCACTTGAACCGCACATAAATTACCTTGGAATTCATTATATTCTTTTATGTTGTTTAATACTTCATCGATTTGTTGTAACCACCATTTAATGGGAATCCCTTGGATATCATCTTCTAAAAATGTGGCTACAATTTCTATTTCTTTAGGTAATTCTATTTTTAAAGAATCTACATCTTCATATTTTGTTATTTTATAATCATATTTCATTTTTGGTACCTCACCATCTTTAGTACTTTGGATAAACAGTTATAATTTTATCATTAATAAGAACAAATCTAATTTCCATTCCCTCAGAAGTCTTACCAGAATATACATTGCCATGTCGATGTCTTTTATTATTAAAAGCCTCATGAATGGCTTCCATTACTTGAGTTCTATCCCAATGTTTTGGGAAAAAGGTGGATGGTGATTCCTTTAGAACCCCACTAACTTCGATTTCAGCAGTATATACACCAAAACGATTAGGTGGTGACTCAGTTCCAGGTTTTATTTTTCCGCCTCCCATCATACTCTCATGATGGTACCCACCAGGTTCTCTATTTCTATTAAAGTTTCCATGAAAAAGATGTTCAACAGCTTTATTATTCAAGAAAACAGAATTAGGGTGTGATTTGAATTTATCGAAGAATAAAAAAGTATCTTTAGCTTGTGTAAAAGTATCGCCTGTAATATTAGATTTTAAAGTAGTTCCACCAGCAAAAGCAAATCTATCTTTCAATGGTATTTGATTCGAAACAGACGAGATACCTTCTGAGAATTTTGCTAGATTCGTACCTCCACCGAGTGTAGTTACTCTCCCTACTCTGCTTATCCCTTTATCCCCAATCCATCCTAACCCAAATCCCATAAAAATATTTGTTCCCCACTTTGTACCACTTTCTAAATCACCATGCCAAACATCATTCATAAATGAATCCGAAAAAGTATTACACATAGTATATGCCGTCTCTAAAGGGTGACCTATAGCATACTTAATATTTTCTTTTGTTACTGTATCATCTAATGAATCAAACCCTTCTACAATACCTCCAATAACTTCCCCGGAACCAACGTATATACCATCCCAAATTTTTCTAAGCGTAGATTTTTCAGGGTTGGTATCATACATTGTACCTTCTTCGATATTATCATCTGATAAATTGTTATTTACAAAATTATCCGCTTCGCGTGCCTTAGCTTCTGTCATTTTTTGAATGGAAGTCGTCCAGTCCATATTCAATCCCTGTGTACTAAATGTACCACTTACGGGACTAAAACCTTTTCCACTTTGGACTTCCGCTAAACCCGTCGCAATGTTAGCGGCTAGTTGGAGTGCCGTATCATAATTAATACTAGAAGTATAATTGAATTCATATAAATGCTCTAGTTTTTCTTCAAGTTTTTTTCTCATCTCAACTAAAACAGCCACAAGTGCATCTATTCCAGGCATTGGTGTAACAGCATTCATCATTTCTATACTTGCAATCGATTGATTGATTTCCTGTATTTGTTCTCTTATTTCTTGTTCAATAACATCTGTAGAAGCGACTTGTGATTGAAATTGACTTGGAAAAGCATCATTCTGACGAATTAGTTCTTCACATAAGTAAATAATCCCTTGCGCTAGAGGCCGAAAAGTTTGTACAAAAAATGATTTTGCACTGCTATAACAGTATCAACTGCAAAAGCGTCAATTGACTGAATGGCTTGTTCCATACCTTGAATGGTAGCGGTACATACAGCATTCATGCTTTGAGTTTGGCCTTGTACTTCTCCTAAATACATATTTAAGCTCATGAATTGACCTCCCTTGCTAATTGTTGTTGTTGATAGGAAAGGGCGTTTTCTAAATCATTAAGGTCTCGTCTTTCTTTAAGCAACGTTGCTTTTTGGTTTTCCAATTCAAATGTGACTTTTCGTTCAATATGTTGTGCCTCTTGATATGTATTCATAAAAAACTGAGACATTTTTCTATCACCATGCCAAGTTCCTAAAATTCGATCAAACAAAAGACGATTTCGACTTCTACATTCATAAAAATCTGCTTCCGCTTGTTCTTGAGCTTGAATCGCAGATTGATTTCGGTCCTGTTCTTCAAATACACTTCGTAACTTTTGATTTACTTGATTAATTTGTTTTTCAATATCTTGACTCATCATATTCCTCCTACTATTTTACTTTACGTAGGTTGTCACATTAGCGAAAAGTATTGTGAAGTTCGTTATCCATTCTCTCAAATTCTTTAGCTACCGAATGAATATTATCAACCGCTTGTTGAAAAGCAGCGGAAAATTGTTTCGTCAAGTCTAAAACTTGCTGATTTGCTTCTTGTGATTTGAAATTAACAGACAACGTTGTACGCGTCGCCTTTGTTATAGAACGACTGGTTGCACTTTGAATCCTATCAGAGGCTGATCCCATTTTCGTAGCAATTTGCGTTGCTGTTTGTAAATTACTTTGAAATTGTCCCATTCTTTCAAACCCTTTCTATAAGTTTTCCAAACGCATCAAAGAAATCTCATTAAATATATATCCCTATTAATATCACTTGCTAGGTATGCAATCAAATGAGCCATACACTATAAGCTGTATGGCTCATTTGAAATGCTTGTTATATAGAGTATGACAATTTTTATTTCAAACCGAAATTACGTGATAATTCTTCATCATGAGAAGCAACAGCCTCTGCAGTTTTATTCAGCTGCATATTAATTTCTTGTAATAACTGTGCGAAGTTTTGTACTTTTGGCTTTAATTCATTGAACTGTTGATCAAAACCTTCGAAAGCACGACCTTCCCATTCTCCTCTTAATTCATTTTGTAAGTTTTGTAATTGACTTAAAATGTCCTCAATTTGATTTGCACC
The DNA here is from genome assembly GCF_040459695.1 of Bacillus cereus group sp. RP37. NCBI lineage: Bacteria > Bacillati > Bacillota > Bacilli > Caryophanales > Bacillaceae > Bacillus > Bacillus cereus group sp. RP37. Next base: position 4,467,095 of record NZ_JARVHP010000001.1, read on the forward strand.
TTGTCCATATTGAGTCGCTTTTGATTTAAGCTCCTCTGGTGACATACGAATTTGTCCAGCCATTTTCATTTCCCCTTTAATACATAATAAGCAAAATATAAATTGGTTAATTTTACTAAATACAATTATAATATTTTATTATGAATTGTTAAATATTTTATCTCTCTATTGAATATTAGAATATTAATATTCAATTTTTCTTACTTCACAAAATTCCATGCAAAAAAGACCACCAAAAGGCAGTCTCTCAAAAATCAATCCTATTCCCCACCCCACTCTCCACCGCTCTCTCATACAAATACTTCGCAACGATAATATCCACTACTGCCAAACCAACTGATTTGAAAATAGTAATCTCTTCGTCGTTCTCTCTACCAGCTCTTTCACCACTTATAATTTGACCAAGCTCGGCGTGAATGTTGCTTGCCTCAAATAGACCTTCTTGTATCGGAACTTGAAGGTCACCTGTCTCTTCTAGTGCTGCTTCTTTTGATTCGACTACTACTTTGTTAGCACCCGCGATAGCGTGAGATGGTAATTCTTGCATGCTTGGCCTGAATGAGCCGACGGCGTTTATGTGGACGCCTTTTTGTAGTTTTTCTGAGAAGACTGGTGTGGATGCATTCGTAGTTGTGACGATGATGTCTGCTTCGCTTATTGCTTCATTTGCATTTGTTTTAACATAAGCCGGTTTACCAAACTTCTCTTGTATATATTGCGCAAATGCATATGCTTTTTCTTCTGTTCGATTGTATAAAATGACCTTTTCAATATCTCTCACCGCAAATACAGCTTCAGCGATTCCTTTCGCCTGTTCACCAGTGCCGATAATACATAAAGTTTTGGCGTTATGACGAGCTAAATGTTTTGTCGCTACTCCTGATAGGGCGCCTGTTCGAATCATCGTTAAGTAGAATCCTTCTAAAAGTGCGAGCGGTTCTCCCGTTTGAAAGTCAGATAGCATAACAATCCCGTTTATCGTTTTCTTTCCTATCTTTTTGTTCTCAGGGACTACTGTTACTACTTTTAAACCGATTGCCTCAAGTCCTTCCGCTACTGAAGGCATAATCAATGCCGTATTTTGCTCGTTCGCAAATGGTAAGGAACCTCGTATTGGCGTGATTGTTCTTTCTGCGGAAAATTCTTTTAAAGCAAGCGCCGCGTATGCAATGACTTCGTTCATATTTACTAAGTTTCTTTGTTCGTTCGCGCTTATGACTAACATATTTATTCACCCCTCTTCTTATCCTAACAAAAATCCCCGATTCAAATCATCTCTCGGGTCTACAACGAACTGATGAAATCCTGTAATAAATGCATTCCCTGTTACTTTCGGAACGACAGCTTCATATGTATCTACCGCTGTTACCGACAATACTTCTCCCTCAAATTTCCCGTCAGTAATGCATTCATGGACGAAAATTTCTCCCTTTTGTAAAACATCTTTTTCAAAAAGGGTTGCGATTCTTGCGGAAGTTCCTGTGCCACAAGGAGAACGGTCCACTTGCCCGTCAGCAAAGATCGTTACATTTCGTAAAGTTGCATCTTCTTCTTTCGGTTCATCTGAGAAAATAACGCCGTATATTCCTTTTAGCCCTTCTTCAAGTGGATGCTTTACTTCCATTTTGCTCTCAATGTAGTGCTTAATTTTACCGCCCCACGTTTGAATAGCAGCTAAGTCTTTAAAATCGACCTTCAAACCAAATTCTTTACTATCCACAACAGCGTAGAATGCTCCGCCAAACGCGATATCTACTTGAAATTCATAGTTATCTATTTTAATAGGAACGTCTTTTTTGTATACAAATGAAGGGACATTCTCAAATGATACGGACTCTACTTCGCTACCGTTATATTTTGCGTACGCAATCACTTCCCCAGCAGGGCTATCAATGATGAACTTTTGTTTCTCACCTGTCACTTCAAACATACCAGTTTCAATTCCGACTGTAATAACAGCAATAATGCCATGACCACACATCGTACTCCAACCTTCATTGTGCATAAATAACACACCAAAATCAGCGTGAGCACTTGCTGGCGGTGTAATAATACAACCGTACATACCGTGATGTCCCCTCGGCTCATACATAAGAATTTCGCGAAGATGATCCAAATGTTCCATGCAGTATGCGCGTCTTTCCAGCTGCGTTTCTCCTTTTATGTCTGGCACGCCGCCCGTAATAATTCGAAGCGGTTCCCCAGCTACGTGCGCATCAATTGTCGTGTATATTTTACTAACCTTCATTTCTATCTCTCCCCTATATGTTGATACTATTTCCTTTGCAAATATCATGCCAACGCATAGGGTATAGATTTGTATACATTGTTTAAAAAAGCATACACTACTGTCTACTTTTTTATACAGTAGACAGTCGGTGAGTATTAACCCCTAGTCCCGTACTCACCAAATCCAAAACAAAAAACCCCGAAAACTCAGGGTGTGATGCCGCATAGGCGAGGTTATAGTTCCTTTTAAAATAGATTTGCGGGATTTGAGCCAAAATCAAATTCAATTCGGCAATTTTTCCCACTCACTTAAATACATGACATCTTGTTTTACGTTTTTCTTTTCAGGAAGTAAACATAGAAATTCTAAAGAATTACCGTCAGGATCATAAAAATAAAGATTTGCAGTAGGTGTCCAAGTCTGGACCATAGGCTCGGAAGGTTCAAGACCAAAAGCGGCCCTTGGGTTTATTCCTTTATTAAGAAGCCATTCTCTTGCATGAATGATTTCTTCATAGTTAACCTTGAATGCAAAGTGACTTGTATGGAATGCGTCTTCTGATACCTCCCAAATACCCAGCATTTGTTCCTTTTTATTATCTTTATCAAACCAAAAGAATGCTACACGGCGTTCTTCAATTGTGAGAGCATGAAATAATCCAAGTTTAGTATAAAACTCCTTTGCCACTTCTAAATTTTTTGTTTTAACATGTGTTTCATATAAAGTACCTGGAAACAAAGCATATTCCCCCTTTATATTTTTAGAAATTCTTACTATAAAACCTATTTTTATAAACTAAAAATAGAAGTAATATCATATTCTTCTTACATGTTTTTCAAATTTGTAGCACTAATGCTGAATAAAATAGAAAATTCTCTCCCCCCGCCACATATACTGTTCAAAAGAAAAAGGAAGTGATCCAATGTACTATGGAACAAAAGGCTGGTACGTAGCTGAACTAAAAAAATTAGGCGTGCGCTATCATGAAGGACGAAAATTAGAAAGTTACCGCGGACATGTCTTACGTAATTTACTAACTGCAGAACAGGAGAAGACAAAAAAAGAGTAATCTGTTATCGAGTGCTTCTCGGCATTTATCAGCGATTCAACAATTCCCACCAAATCACTCCTCCATTCCACCAACCAATCCCACATTCATACAAAGCAAAAAAAGTCACCCAAACGGGTGACCTTTCTTATTCACAAACAAGAATTTGTCTAGTAAATGATCCTTTTCTTGTAACACAGCGATCGGTAATTTCGAATCCTGCTTCATGGATCATGTCGTCCATTGTTTCCATCGTGACAACGACTACCTTTTTAGCGATGCGGCGCGCACTTGAAAGAATGGAGAACTGGTCTTCTGGTGTGGCATGCGTAAATAAGTCATACGGCATATCGATAATGGCAACGTCGTAGTTCTCCGTAATTTCTTCGATTGGACCTTTTGTTACTGTTCCTTCAAACTCGAAATGTGCGATGTTTTTTCTCGTTCCAAGAACTACAAGTGGATTAATATCTCTACCAACGATGTTAATCCCCATAGAAAGTGCTTCTACTACTACTGTTCCAATACCGCAGCACGGGTCAATTGCTCGTACTCCATCTGGATTTGGTACAGCAATATTTGCAACCGATCTCGCAACACGTGTGCTAAGAGATGTCGAATAGCTATGCGGTTTTTTTATGTGATGATACCAAACTGGCTCACTTTCTACATAGTGTCCGAAGTACCAGCGTCCTCCAAGAGGAACAATCCCGAATACACGCTCTGGATTACGAACATCCGCTTCTCCTTCAATATGCATACCGAGGTCGCGTTCAATGAGACGTCTTTCCCCATATTCAATTTTATTTTCTTTCCCAAGGTCATTTATTTTAACGAAGATAACTTTAAATGACGCCCCCGCCAAATCAATTTGTTCCACTTGTTTTAGAATACTGTCTAAGTCGTCTCCTTCATACATAACCTCAACGCGCTCTTTCATAAACGCACTTCTACTCGGATCAATTTTGACATCACTTTTCAAAATATTAACGTGAGACTCCATTCCAAAGAACGAGCGCATTTCCAAGTAACATAAAGCACGCTCCTCCTCACGAAACGCATACGTATATATACATGCAGGTGTTTTACTATGATTACTCAATCTATTATCATCCTTTATCGTTTAAAATTATTATGATTACAATTATTCGAATATCTTTTCACGTAAAATTAAATGATATCACATGCCAGAAATAAAGAGAAACGTTAATAAATAAAAGAGACTGCCATTGGCAATCTCTTTTTATTTATTAACGGAAAGAAGATACGCTATTACCCTTTGCTTCGTAATAATCTAAAATACCTTGATAAATCGCTTCGGCTGCATCTTGTCTCTGTTTTGGTGTAGCAATTTTATCTGCATCACTTTTATTATCTACAAATGCTAATTCTGTTAATACAGCTGGCATTGTATTTTCTCTAGTTACGTATAAGTCCTGATGTCTCACACCACGATCTTTTGTTCCAAGTGCTGCTACAAGACGGTCTTGAATTTTTTGTGCTAATAAAATACTGTCTTGTACATGTGGATTCGTTGCTCTTGGCGCTGCTGACTTATAATATAATGTTTCTGTACCTTGTCCATTTTTCTTTTCAGAACCATTAGCATGGATACTTACAAAAATATCTCCATTATTTTTTTGAGCAAACTCTACACGTTTCTTTAATGAATCAGGACCACTTGTTCCTGGGCGTGTATCATCTGTACGAGTGAACATCACAGTAAATGGTGCCTTTTGCTCAAATATTTTCTGTAATCGTAATGATACGTCTAATACTGTTTCGCTTTCTTTCTCATAATAACCAGGATTGCCCGAGTCAATTCCACCGTGACCTGGATCAATAATAATCGCTTTACCTTCTAGGAAGTTATCTTGCTTCGCTGGATTTAATTGATTTTTATCAACCCATTGGAAGCCACTATTTGTACGGATACGAATCCAACTATCTTTTTCTTCAATAACTACTACTTTTTGCGCTTCACGTTTCGCTAGCACTTTAGAAGAATGTGACGCTTCTGCATATGTTGTAAATCCTTCATTAATAACTTCTGTTTTTTCTTTTAAAGGTGTCCATTTCTCACCTTTGCTCGTTACAATTTTAATCCATCCATCTCGCTCTTCTTTTACTACAACTTTTTGTGGCTCATGTTGCATGTCAGTGATTCCTGATGATAAAGATGGTTGGTGATATGTAATGAACTTACGATCTATATACATTTCCTTCGTTGTTTCTTCTGGTTTGCTAGTATTATCATTATTTTTCTTTAGCTTGTCCGCTTTATACGTCATTTGCGCTGCTTGCTCACGTGGTATAGACAGATCCGGGCTCCAAATTGTCTTCCCAGTACCAGCAGAAATCTCTAACGCTACTAAAATATTTGCTGCTTCTTTACCGAAATGACCTTCTAAATCAGTAAATGGATTCGTGATTGGGGCTGGTACTAAACCTTTTAATTTATAAGCCTTAACAAGCATAGAAGCCATTTCAGCACGCGTTACTTTTCCATCAGGATCAAATACGCCTGCTCCTCGGCCTGCAATGATATTTTCTTTTTCAATTGCTGCAATATACTGAGTTGCCCAATGATTTTTTGAATCATGAAAAGATGGTTTCCCAGCTGGATCCACTTTTAATCCAATTGCTTTCGCTATAATTGTCGCTGCTTCCGCACGTGTTAAAAGACCTTTTGGAGCAAACGTATCACTTGTCATACCGCTAATGACATCTCGCTCTACTAAATAGTAAATTGCGTCTTTTGCAAATGAGTCGTCTCGAACATCTGAAAACTTCTTCGTTTCTGCTAAACTACTAACTGGATAAGCTAGTAAACTTGCTGCTAACATACCAGCAGCTATTGCCTTGTACTTCATAAAAATTAAATCTCCTCTCGAAATCTCACGTTATATAATTCTCTTAATCAAACTAATATTAAAAATATTAATTGGAAAATAACTCCTATAATAGTTTATAACATTCTATCACTGTAGTAAATACGTTTCCCGCTCATATTATTAAAGATGAATATATAAGGAACAATAAATATAAATGAAATTCAAAAAAGAGATTCGTTATTCATTAAACGAATCGCCCTTTCTATACTACCTAAAGTTTTCTTCGACATATGTCTTACCTTAATATTCTCTACCTTATTTACTTCCTTTTCCCCTGAAATTTCTTTAGCACTTTCTGTAGAACATCCACTTAACGCTAAACTTACTACGATACCACCCATCAATAGTTTCTTCATATTTATCCCCAAATAAAAAGCTGATTAAAAACAACATTTTCAATCAGCCCTTTCTATTTTCTATGAAATTATCCTTCAATTAAATGAGACATTACATATGCATATACTAACGCTTCTGTATGTGCAATCGAACTTTCATGTGTACGCTCAAATGCATGAGAAGAATCAATACCCGCTCCAATTAATGCATGTTTCACATCAAATCCAGCGTGAATCGCAGCTGATGCATCCGATCCATAGTACGGATAAATATCTACTTTATATTCAATATGATTCGTTTTCGCAAGCTCTACTAAATGTTTACGCAGTGCATAATGATACGGACCGCTAGAGTCTTTTGCACAAATAGATACTGTATATTCGTCAGATGCTTGTCCATCACCTAACGCCCCCATATCAACTGCTAAATATTCAACCGTTTCTTCTGGAATGTTAGAGTTACCACCGTACCCAATCTCTTCATTATTAGAAATTAAGAAATGAGTTGTATATGGTAATGTTACGTTTTCGTCTTGTAATCTTTTAATTAATTTTAATAGAATCGCAACACTTACTTTGTCATCTAAATGACGTGATTTTATGTATCCACTGTCTGTAATTTGAACGCGCGGATCGAATGAAACGAAGTCTCCTACTTCAATTCCTAATTCACGTACTTCATCAGCTGAAAAGACACGCTCATCAATACGAACCTCAATATTTTTCTCATCACGTTTCGCTTCACCTGCATCTTTATATACATGCACAGATGTTTGATGCATTAAAATCGTTCCTGTATACGTCTTACCGCTTGATGTTTCAATTTCGCAATATTCCCCTTCTACAGAGTTCCAGCGAAATCCACCAATCATAGAAAGACTCAGACGACCGTCAGACTTAATTTCTTTCACCATCGCACCTAACGTATCAACGTGTGCCGTTAATAAACGGTGCTGTGCATCATTTTTACCTTTTACCGTTAAAATGAGAGCCCCTTTATTGTTACGCTTCGTTTCTACGTTCCACTCACTTACATAGTTTTCAATAAAACGAATGATTTTCTCTGTATTTCCAGACGGACTCGGAATAGAGACAAGCTCCTTAATAAGTTCCATCGTTTCTTTCGTATGATGTGCCATTGTCGTTTCCTCCTCATTTTCTCTATTATTTAGTATACCGAATTTACTATAAATCCTCTACTCATATAGCTTAATTTTCTAAATTGCGGTAAAATTCTTTTTAGTATACAAAAGGAGGTATAAAATATGAATATATCAAAAAAAAATATATACACTGCACTCATTTGGTTTCTAGCACCCTTACTTTGTTTACAAGTTTCTTATGCAGTTCACACTACTACTTCTATTACAATTGGCTGGATATTAACAGCTATCTTCTTCATTATTAGTTTATTTGCAACAAAAAAGCATAGCGTTACTCACTAACGCCATACTTTCCCTACGAAACTATTCTTCTGAAACATCTAATAAATAAATGCCTCTTTCAAACCCACCGCGCTCTATTTCTTTTCGCTTACGAAGACGTTCTACATCTTCAATTGTTGCACCTTCTGCACGCGCTAATGAGATGATCACTTCCAGTGCATCCGCAAGAGAATCTAGCGCATGTTCACGCTCTTTCATAGAAGCAAATTCACGAATTTCTTCTGTTCCAATTTTCGCTAAAGCTTGTATGTATGCTTGTCCTGTTAAATTTTGTGCTGTATATGTTTTTCCAGACATTAAAATCTTCTCTGGAACACGATCTCTTACTAACTTGTTATATGCTGACATCATTTATCCTCCTATGTTTAATAACATCCGAGCTCTGCTGTATAGAAAAACCACTTCTTCGTCACACACGCACTAAGCATATCAATTCCTGATCCATGTGCTCTTACATGCGGAAAGAAATAGTGCTCTGATTCTTCTTCCTTACCATATAAAGTTTGGTACGCAGCTGGAATTGCTTCTTTTTTCACATCTTTTTCTTTCGTCACCCCGCCAGAAAACGCAACGCTTGGATGTCCTTCAAAAAACAAAGCAGTTCGCACCGCCATAGATGGTGTACTATGCAAAGCATAATATGCTATTACAATCATGCCGATAACACCGATAATTTTCTTCATATATTACTCCTTAAAAAAAGTGCTAACACAATTATACTAAAATGTGTTAGCACTTTCTCCCCTTTACTCTAAATTAGCCGGCAGTAAAACTACCACTAATTAAAATTTCATTTTATTCTCCTTTAAATGCTGGCAAACGCTTTTCTAAAAATGCAGCAATACCTTCTTTATGGTCCGCTGTTTGTCTCATCGCATATTGCCCGCGTTTTTCAAGCTGCAGCGTTTGTTCTAAATTAGAGCGATTTACTTCACATAAAATTTGCTTCGTTTGAATCATTGCTTTAATCGGCTTTTGTGACCATTCACTAATTTTTTGCTTCACAGCCGTTTGGAAATCCTCGCTGATTACTTCATCAATTAAACCGATATCAAGCGCTTCCGTTGCTGATAATTTCTTTCCTTCCCAAATAATCTGCTTCGTCATGTTTTCACCGACGCGCTTTTGAAGGAAGAAATGGCCGCCACCATCTGGAATTAAAGCGATTCCAATAAAGTTCATCGCAATAATTGATGAAATATCCGCCATTACATAGTCAGCTGTTAATGCAATACTTAATCCAAGACCAGCAGTTGGTCCATGAATAGCACTAATCACAAGCTTCGGCATCGTATATAAAGTCACGACAACTTCAGAAATGGTATTCATAATACCATCAAACTTGCTTTCATCATTACTTGAAAGCATCGATTTAATATCTCCGCCCGCAGAAAAACCACGGCCGTTCCCGCATAACACAACAATATGTGCAGAACTCTCCGCTACTTCTTTCAGTTTTTGTAATAGCTCTTTTAACGTTGGCTCATCTAATGCATTTAACACTTCTGGGCGATTGACCATAACCGTTGCAACGCGCCCTTCATATTTCACAACGACAGATTCTGTTTTACTTGTTACTTCCATTATATATCCCCCTCTTTTCTACATAAAGATTATACTTATATAATTATAGAAAGAAGGTGAAAAACCCTTCTTTTTTCTTAATTTTCTGTCTAATAATCTCGTAATTTGTATATGACCTTGTATAAAACATACAATTCCGTTGAAAAATATAGAAATTAAAGTCGGTTTATCCATACTTTTCATCTATTTACCATTACAATGAAATGGTGTATTCTTAAGTTTGATATAAAAAATTAAATATAGAAATTCTTTTTCCTTCCTATTAATATAGAGGTTTTGAAATAAAGGAATGAAGAAATGGAGGAACATATGGTTACTAAGTTAAAACAGACGGCTAATTCCTTCCCGCATTTCCTACTGCTATTCATTGTGTTTCAACCAATTTTAGATTTATTAACATCTTTTTCAATCTATGTATTACACATGAGTGCAACAGTCGGAATCGTAGTCCGTTTCGCCTTTATGCTTCTTGCATTAGGTTATCTACTTCTTCATCATAAACAACAAGGCGCGAAAAAGTATATTCTTTATTTATGTCTATTTGGCATCGTACTCGCAATCGGCCTTGTGAATAATTTAATGGTCAAATCTCCAGTTTCATTTGGAGAAGAAGTGAAATTTATTTTGAAAAGTGTATATCCAATTGTACTACTGTTTGGATATATTATCGCACTAAAAGAATTAAAAAATAACGAATATGCGTTTCATAAAATCATTACGTACTTCTTATATGCAACGTTAATTTTAAGTATTTCAATCATCGCAGCTATGGCAACTGGTACAGATTTCCCAAGCTATCCAAACTCAAAGATCGGTTCAAGAGGATGGTTCTTTGCTGGAAATGATTTAAGTTCCATTTTCGCCATTATGTTCCCAATCGTTGTCTTATACTCGGTTCATAAAACAACTTCTTTCTCAAAAGCGTATTACTGGATTCCAACTGTACTTGCGATGTATGCAAGCATTATGATTGGAACAAAAGTAGGCTATGGTGCCATCGTTATTACACTAGGTATCGCCCTTTTCTTCCTATTCATTGAATATATGATTCATCGTAAAAAAGAAGGAAAAGGATTCACATATCTTGTAAATACAATTGTTGCTGCTGTCGTATTAGGAGGGTTACTCGTACTTACACCGCAAACTCCTATCGCAAAAAACATGACCATCCATTTACAAATATATGAATACAAAAAATCAGTACAAGAAGAAAAAGACCGAAAAGAAGGAAAAGTAGTTGAAGAAGAAGAACATAAACAAGGCGAACTAACAGACTCTGAAGTGAAAAGTTTAATTTACAGTGATCGCGACAAATTTTTAAAAGTATATAAACAATACTATAAAGAAGCACCACTGTCTCAAAAACTATTTGGAATGGGCTACGCTGGTAACTATACAACAAAAATGAAGTTAGTCGAAATGGATTTTTACGACATATTCTTCGCATTTGGTATTGTCGGATTCCTTATGTACTTACTACCGCTTCTTTATTTCGGTATAAAAATATTCATTCGCATCATCACAAACTTCAAGAAGCTATTTAGCGTAAAACATATGCTACTAACTAGCACACTCGTCCTATCGCTCGGAATCGGCTTTATGTCCGGCCACGTATTAACAGCACCAGCCGTAAGTATATTCTTTACTGTCATACTTGCTTATATGGTTGTTGATTTGGAAATTGAATAACATTGAAATGCCATGCCCCTATTTTAAGGGCATGGCATTTTTTATACTTGCTATGTTTACTTCTTGCAACAATCAAACAGCATAAGTCCCATGCTCGCACATAACTGAATCATAGAAAAAAACCCTTGCAGGAAATTTCCTGCAAGGGTTTTTCGTCAATAACAGATATACTATCTATTATTATTTTTGAACAATAGCAGTTGATGCAGTTACGTTACCAAGTGATAACTTGTTACCTGCAGCATCTGTAATGTTGATTTCTTGGTTATATGCACCTTTTGGTACTACACTAATTGTTGCAGCTTGAGCAACGTTTAGCTCTTTTTCAGTTGTTAAGTAAACAACGTTTTTCTCTTTTTCGCCGCCATGCTTAATACCTTTAACTGCTGTATTGTTGCCATTTACAACAACTTTTAAGTCATTGATAAATTGAGCGTCATCTGCAGCGAACTCTTTAACGTTCTCATCAAATGTAACTTTGATTGTATTTGAAACTTCAGCTTCATTCGTAGCTTTCACATAAACAGCGCTTGCTAATTTTGGAGCTGTGTTATCAGCGAATTTGATTAAGCTTTCAACTGGAGCTTTTGTTTGAGCGTTAGCTACTACTTTGCTTCCAGAAGCAGTTAATACGTTTGTGCTAATTGTAAATTTAGCATCTTGAGCTTTTGCAAAATAATTTTTAGGTAAAGAAATCTTAACGATTTGTTTGCTACCAACGAACTCTGCAGTTGTACCTGCTGGTAATGCTTTACCGTCAATTTTGTAGTTCTCTACATCTTTCGCGTTACCGCTCATGTCTTGACCGTAATTTACAGTGATTACATCGCCTTCGATTGAAATAATGTCAGCATTTTTTTCTACTACAGGTGTTACGATACCTGTTGTAGAAACAGTTGTATTAAATGCAACGTTGCTATTAGTGTTTACAGAGTAAGAAGCTAAGTTCTCATCTTTTGCAAAGTTAACAGCACCAGCTTTTACTTCTACTGTGTATGGCTCATCTTTTGCTGCTGAAGCAAGTTTAATGTTTAATACATCGCCAACAGCTGTGATTTCAGATGTTACAACTACGCCATCTTTGTCACGTACTACGATTTGGTTTTTATTATTTACAGCAATTTTACCGTTGAATTTAACTAGTAAGTTATTACCTTCAATTTTGTTTAAGCTATCAGTAGATACTTTTGGTGTAGCAGTATCTTCAGTTAAAGAAACACTCATATCAACTGGTTTACCAAGTAAGTTTACTGTATCTTTGAAGTTTTTAAGGTTAACACTTAAATCAACGTTCTTTTCGCTACCTGCATATAATGGGTTACGAGCTCCCTTTTCATCTTCTTTAACAGAAACGATGTATGAAGTTGCATCTTGTGGATCAATTGTAAATTGTACTACACCGTTGCCGCCTACAGTATCATATGCTGCTGTTGGGAACGTGTAGTTACCTTTTTTCACAGTTACTTCAGGGTGTTGGCTTAATGGCTCTGAGAATGTAACTTTGAAAGTACGGTTGTTAATAGCTTTAACTTCTTTCACTTCTGGTGCTGTTGTATCAGAAGATACAGTGTATTTTGTTGTTAAGATTGATGCTTTATTAGCATTTACGCGTAATGTATCTTCAGCATCGTATACAACTACTTCATGATCGCCTTTTGCGAAGATTCCATTATTATCAATTGCAGAAGTTGTTAAAGTGTATACACCTGGTGTTTTACTTGCAACTTTTGCACCTTCGATTTTAACGCCGTCAATTTTAACGTCAGCATTTTCTTTTACTGGTTTGTTGAATGTTAACTCAACTGTTTTACCAATAACGCGTGCACCTAATAATTCTGGAGCTTTTGAATCAGAGAATGTTTTTTCTGAATCAAGGTATTTTTCTACAGGTTTTAAGTCAGCACCTAATACGCCTGTAGTTGAATGTACTGCATATTTGTCAGAGTTAGCAAATGCTTTCTCAGTTTTTAATTTGAACGTTACGCTCTTACCATCTTTTGAAAGAATACCTTTTTTACCAGCTTCACCTTCAAAATCAGCAGCTGTTAAATCAGCACCATTTTGTTTGAAAATGTAGTTAGCTTCGTTAACCGCAGATTTTTCATTTACTGGGTTTGTGAATGTAACTTTAATTTCTTGCGCGTTGATTGCACTTACAGATTCAACTTTAGCTTCTGTTTTTACTTCTGGGTGATAGTTCATAGCATTGTAGATGAACTGTGCAGCTTGCTCACGAGTTACAACACCATTTGGATTAAATTTGCCTTCACCTTCACCAGCTACGATACCTAAACTTGCAAGAGCTTCAATTGAAGATTTTGCAGTTGCCCAAGGTAAACCTTCGATGTCATTGAAAGATTTTTTGTTGTTTTCATCAGCTTTGAAACCGTATGCGTTAACAAGAAGCTGTGCCATTTGTGCACGAGTTAATTTCTCGTCTGGACCGAATTTATTGTCGCCTAAACCAGCCATGATTTTGTTAGCTTCAGCAGCTGCGATGAATTTAGCATAAATGCTGCTTTCTGGTACATCTGTGAATGGAGTTTTCGTTGAACCAGCTTCAATGCCTTTCGCTTTTACCATGAAAGTAGCTACTTGAGCACGAGTTACATCGTTACCAAATCCGAATAGGCCATCACCAATACCTACGATAATACCTTTTGCAGCCATAGAGTTGATCGCATCTGCAGACCAATGTCCTTTAGGAACATCTTTAAATGCACTCTCTTCTGCTGCTGTAGCAACTGGAGCTACTACGCCAGCCACCATTGCAGCTGTCATTGTACCAGCCATTAATTTGTTAAAAGACTTATTTTTTGCCATTGATTTATTTTCCTCCTTGAGAAATATAATACTAGCTTTAGAAATATGTATTTGAAAAACTAGTGATTTACTAAATTCATATATTAATCTACAAACACTTTTTGGAGAATAGTAATTTATTAGCCATAATAAATACTATCTTTTTCCAAAAAGTTAAACCATGTATATAATACGTCATAATTCTTTTTTTTAAAAGATTTTTTTATCGCATAATTCGACAAATTTACAATATTTGTCGAATTATATATTTATCAACTTTTCTAATATGTAAACGTACATACATCGCTTGTATTTAATATACAAATAGCATTATAGCACATAATATAAATGAAATGACAATTTATACTTTTTAAAATTATCGACACTCTTCGACAAGAATACGCTTTATTTTTGTTATTTTGTCGAATTATTTGTTATAAATTTCTATAAAGTGGGATTATTTTCATATAAATGTTATTAAATAACATCCAGTACGCTCATTCATTTTTTTCGAAAAACAAAAAGACTGATCCTCTAAGTGACCAGTCCTTTTGTTTTTTCTTTATTGGTGTTTTACGTACTCTATATTTTCTTTTGCCACATACGCTTCATTTACAGCAGGGTCATCAGAAATGATTTTAACCCACGCTTGTCCATTTATTGTTTCTTCGCCTGTAATCGTAACAACTTTATTTGCCGTTAAGTTATACAGTCGTTCATTCGACGTACGAGGATCCTTTTTCACTTCTACCTTATTCGTTACACGTGCAAGCTTATATTTGTTGTACTCTTTTTTACCTAAGTACGAATCAAAACGGAACATATGCCCTGCTACTTTTTTACCCCAGTTTGCATCAGATGCATATTTCATATTTAAACCGCCAGCTTTATCACCTGTATATGTTGCCGTATAGCGCCAATGCCCTGGATTTAAATATCCTTCACTCATATATACTTTTGCAGCATGTTCAATACAATCTTCTTTTGAATTAAATGATAGACCGTTACCAAATGGACTATTATCTGTTGCATTTAAGCCAAATAAATTATTTTTTTCTCGTGCAAGCCTACTTGTCCCAAAATCACTCTCATGAGCTGCTAATGAATATAGGAATAATGCATTTACATTATACTTGCTTTCTACTTCTTTAAATTTCGCACCTAAACCGATTAATGGAGAATCTGCTTTAACTGATTTTATATAACTATCTAATTGTTCTGCCGTGTACTCTGTTTTAGAACGTAATGATACGTAATTAAAATATTGATAGAACGTTTCATTTCCGAATGTTTTTCCATCTACACTATACATTGATTGCCCTTGTTTCATGAACGAAGGGGCTGCACCAAATCTATATTCTGTATATCCAGGTGAGCTTGTATTATACGTGAAATATCTGTGATATAAATATCCATCTGGTTTTACGTAATAAGATGACTTCTTCATTTCATTTTCAGGAATTAAAGTGACTTCATTTTTTTGCACATAACCTGTTAAATCAGAGAGTTGTACTTTCACACGATCTTCTCCAACTTCTAACACTTTAAGTTCCGTTCCATACTGAATGTACGTATATACTGTTTTTAAATTATCACCGTAAACATTAATTGTATCTCCAGAAATTTGCTTCGCCGCTGCAAAGCCATCTTTAATCCATACGTATTCATTTTCATACTTCACTGCATTCATGCCTTTATTTTGTGCAGCTGTAACAGCTTCTTTATATGTAGTGTAACGCTCTACTACTTTTCCTGCATCATTTAACAACACATAATTCTTTGTTTCTATTGGAGTTTCCCCACCGTTGTTACCAATTTTACCAAGCATTAAGTTCAGCATCGCCGAAGCCATACCTCTTGTCGCTGATAAGTGTGGTCTAAACGTATTATCTTCTGGATAGCCTTTAATAATACCCGTTGCTACCATAACTTGTACATGTTCTTTATAGTTAATACGATTCGTATCAGCAAATGTAAGCGGGCTTACATTTACGTTAACCTTTTTATAATCTAGTGCCTGCTTTACCATTACGGCCATTTCTTCACGTGTAATCACATCATTTGGTGCAAAAGTCTCAGGACTACGCCCTTTAATAATTCCCGCTCCGAACGCTCTACTTACACCGTCATATAATCCGTATGCTTTTGGCACATCATTAAAATTCGAATCTGCTTGTGGAAGTTGCAGGGCTTTCGCTACTAATGTAGCAAACTCTGCTCTCGTTATCTCTTTGTCAGGTGAATACACATTATTTCCATATCCTGACATGATCCCTTTATTAATAAGAGTACGCATATGCTGCTCAAATAGATGACCTGTAATATCATCACTCGCCGCATAACTTGAAATAGGAGTTAAAAACAATGACCCCGTTAACGCAACTGCTGTAATACCTTTTGAAAATTTCTTCACGGTTATGTAATCCTCCTCGTAATCTACGAATTTATCATTCCAACACCGATTATATACTAATTATATAAACATGATAAACAAAAATTAACATACAGTCTTTTTAAAATGAATATTTTATTATATTAAAATATTTATATACCCTATTAATTGCCCTATGCTCCCCATTCCTTTTACAACCGTAAAATCCTTTATGATATAATGACGTAGTTATTTCTGTTTATATAGAAATAACTACAAAGATATTACATACGACGGAGGATCATTATGCCTAGATTATATGCATTTGCATTTAAATCACTGCAAATATTAACATTGTTATTTTTTGCAATGACTCTTATATACTCATTGCAATTTTTAATAACTGAACCGAAGTACGATCATCCCTATT
Organism: Bacillus cereus group sp. RP37; assembly: GCF_040459695.1. NCBI lineage: Bacteria > Bacillati > Bacillota > Bacilli > Caryophanales > Bacillaceae > Bacillus > Bacillus cereus group sp. RP37. The sequence continues at coordinate 4,483,923 of NZ_JARVHP010000001.1, forward strand.
TCCTTATAGTGGCACTTATAGTCGTTCTAATCGGTATTATATTCATGTCTATCATCGTGAATCGGTTTTTCACTCAAACACAATTTATCATCTTTATTTGTCTACTAGCGTTCACACTTCGTCTTGCATGGGTGTTAACAGTTCAAACAAATGTCGTACAAGATTTCGAACAAATGTATAACGGAGCCGTTGATGCAGCAAATAACAATTTCTCATTCGCGGACAAAGCATATTTTACTACTTGGGTATATCAATTAGGCTTTACAATGTACCAAGCTGGTGTCATCAAATTGTTTGGTGAAGGTGTACTAGCGATTAAACTATTAAACATACTGTACTGTACTGGCATTACATACTTTATATATCGCATAGCTACGCATCTATTTAATGAATTTAGCGGTAGAGTTGCCGCACTTATTTTCGCAACGTACATTCCTAACATTATGATGACTTCTGTACTAACAAATCAGCATCTCGCAACATTTCTATTCTACGGTGGTTTTTATCTTCTCGTAAAAAAAGGAATCTCGCATTCATATGCATGGATATTTGTTAGTATTCTTATTGCATTTGGCGATATTATGAGACCGATTGGTATTGTTATTTTACTAGCTCTCATTCTTTTCTTACTTATCACTCATATAATTGGTGATAAGAAACTGAATAAAAAAATGGTTATATCAAAGCTAATTGGCATGATTGGCATTTATTATATCGTGCATTTCATCTTTAGCTATACATTAATCGCTACAGGGGTTACACAATATCCATTGTCTAGTCGAGACCCTTATTGGAAATTTGTAGTCGGATTCAATCCTGAAACAACAGGTGGATTTTCTTTCCCTGACCATAAACTTGTTTTTCAATATCCGATTGGCGAGGAACGTTTCGAAATTGAAAAACAGCTCATTAAAGAAAGAACTGCCGATAAAGGACAACTATTATTGTTATTCAAAGATAAATTTAAAATTATGTGGGGAGATTATGACGCAGCCATTTATTGGGGATTAGAAGGACATCCAAGACCCGAATTATCAAGATTACTGTGGACGTTAGAAAAATTATGTTATGTAAGCATTTGTATATTCGCTTGCATAGCTTCTATCAAAACGATAAAAGAACAACGAAATAAAACGTTACTGTTCTTCTCATTATTAATTTTAGGGTACGTAGGCGTGCACTTCTTCATTGAAATTCAATCGCGCTATCGCTACTTTATCATCCCGACGTTTATGATCATACAAGGTTACGGTGTCTATCTCATTACACAATATATAAAAGAAAGATTCCAACGTAAAGAAATACACTAACAAAAAAACACTCTACTTTTTCTGTAGAGTGTTTTTTTCTATATGATAAATAATTTTCTTAGCCGCTTGTTCTCCTTGCAGTTGCAGCTCATCTACTCTTCTTTGCAGAGATTGCTGTATCTCTTCATGCTGCGTCACTTGCTTCTTCGCAATTTTATATAAATCGTCTGCACTCCAGTCTCCATCCACACTCCCTATAACCGGTTGATTCACTTGTCTTAAAAATGAATCGATTTTTGGATCGTATGAAATTCCAACCATCGGTGTTTTCGCGACAGCCGAAAAAATAAGAGCGTGAAGACGCATACCAATTAAAAGGGTACATTCTGATAAAATAGATATTTTCTCATCAATATCCATTTTATATGGAAGCATATACGTCTCTTCTCCCATTAAATCCACTACGTCACGCGAAGCATTTTGATCAAACGGACCATGCATCGGGACGAATAAAATTTGGTACCCTTCTTGCTTTAATTTTTTTAAAGCAATCGCTAACTTTTTTATATAATCTTCTTTTGCATTCCAGTGACGCACACTCACTGCAATTATTTTCCCATGCAGAGCATGTTTTTGTAGCCAATCTGATTGTTTTTTTTGTTTCCATGTTAAAACTGGATCTGGAACAAGTTCAATATCCCTTTTCATGCCAAGTTCTTTTAAGTATAAAAATGAATCCTCATCGCGAACTGATATATATGCAGCTTTCGACAAATGCCATTTCACTAATAGTCGATTATGCCTTTTTGTAATCGGACCTATTCCTTGTGAATAAATGTAATACGGTTTTTTTAACATACGAGCAAACCCCATAATACCCGTATAGTATAAAATACTTTTTATACTCGTTTTATCTTGGAGGAGGCTCCCTCCGCCACTAATAAGCCCGTCACTTTTTTTTATTGCATCATAAACCGATTTGATACTCCAACGATCCACCGCTTCTACTCCGTACATTTTCCTTGTATAGTCAGGATCATTTGACAGCACAACGAGTTCAATATTCGGATTCTCTTTATGTAACGATTCAATAATCGATTGTAGAATAGCTTCGTCTCCAACGTTATAAAAACCATAATATCCTGATAAAACTAACCGCACTCTTAATCTCCTCCAACATTTGGTAACCAATCGTTTCACATGTCATAACTGGCACCAACTCCTTACCTAAAAAAGCATCATCACAATAAACCCGTCCGAATTCCAATCCTTACATTTCGTAGTTCTATATTTATTTTTTCAAAAATGGTATTTGTTTTTTTGATATCCAGTTTAATCTCAAAGCACATACCGCATACAAAATTATTGCAATAGCAAGTGCTACGCCACTATATAATAACGCAATCATTCTTGAAGATGTAACATCTATCATAGTAGATAGTTCATATAGTCCTAATCCTAAAATACAAGATACACCTATTACAATAAAAAATCTCCCTATATGAACAGAATAGGAAAGATATTTTCGAATGTACAGATGATTTATGATACAGATTAACACATATATAATCAATGTACTATACGCCGCACCATCTATGCCAAACTTTTTTGTTAATACTATGTTTAAGAAACATTTCACAAAACTTGCGCCAATAACAATCCACGCAGCTTGGGCAGAGCGGTTAATTCCTTGTAAAACTCCTATTGATAATACCATAACTGATGTGAAATACGAACTACCAATCATAACAGCTAACATACTGCTTCCTTTCGCATCTGTAAACAATCCCACATTTAACGGAACCGTTAATGCCATTAACCATATCGTTAATGGCGCTGTTAACACATGCATAAGTGAGTTCGTATTTTGAACTGTCGCTTTTGCTAAATTCATATCTTTTTTTGCTAGTGCAGACGTTAATAATGGTATTAATGGAAATACAATTGCACTGGCGAAAACAACAATTAATTGTGTAAATGCCGAACCGCGGCTATATATACCAAATTGCGCTTGAATTTCGGCCGACGATCCTTGCAGCACGTGCGGCACTGTTAGCGAATCCACCAAATTTAAAAGCGGCATGGATAAAGCTCCAATAGCAATCGGAATAGATACTTGCAATATTTTCTTTCCATCTTTTTTCAAATCTTGTAGTGAATACGAGTTGCTCTTATATTGATATGAACTTTTATTGTATGTCATACGTAAATATATAAGCGAACTTATTACCCCAAGAAAAGATCCAACCATTGCCCCACTAGTAATGATAGCACTACTTTTATTCCAATATACTAATATATAAGCGATGATTAACATAAAAAATACTCGTACAAATTGCTCAATGACTTGTGATATCCCCGTCGGTTTCATATCACCGAATCCTTGAAAATACCCACGATAAACCGCCATATATGGTGCAACGAGTAACGCTAATGACGTAACCAGTAAGGGCGCCCTCGTTTCTTGTCCACCAAGCATACTTGCAATTTCAGTAGAAAATAACACGATTACTAAACACCCGAATATTCCAAATGCTATCCCTATAATCGATGCTGATTTAAATAATTTCGCAATTTCTTTATGCTTATTTTTTTCATTCAATTCTGCAATCAATTTTGAAATTGCCAATGGGACACCAGCTACTGATAAGGTAAGGGCAATCATATATACAGGAAACACGAGGCGAAAAATACCAAGCACTTCATCTCCTGCAATATTTTGTAACGGAATTTGAAAGAAACTTCCAAGCAATTTCGACAAAAAAGTTGTAATTGTTAAAATTGCTGCACCTTTTACAAACTTCTTATTCATGTTCCTTCTCTTTTCTTTTATACATATATTCTCAAACGAATTATTACTAAATATAGAGACTGGTTTTATCTCATTAAATTATCATACCAAATTTCTTATATATTGAATACTTTCTTTTTTATAGCAAAATGAAAGTATTCTTACTCAAAAAACGAGTTCACTCAAACTTCCTACCACTTTCCATTTCTACTTTTTTCTAGTATAACTATACTATAATGTATCTATTGTCAGTAAGAGGAGTGTTACAAGAATGCTGAATTCGGTCAAGAAGTTGTTGGGAGATTCACAAAAAAGAAAGATTAAAAATTATGAACAACTTGTGAATGATATTAATCAATTAGAATCTGTAATGGAAACATTATCAGATGATGAATTACGCCAAAAAACTGTCACTTTCCGAAACATGTTACAAAATGGAAAAACAGTTGACGATATAAAAGTAGAAGCATTTGCTGTCGTTCGAGAGGCGGCAAAACGAGTACTTGGTCTTCGTCACTACGACGTTCAGTTAATCGGTGGCCTTGTGTTACTAGAAGGAAACATCGCTGAAATGCCTACAGGAGAAGGAAAAACTCTCGTTTCTTCTTTACCTACTTACGTACGTGCTCTTGAGAAAAAAGGCGTTCACGTTATTACAGTAAATGATTATTTAGCAAAGCGTGATAAGGAATTGATTGGACAAGTTCATGAATTTCTTGGATTAACAGTTGGATTAAATATGGCACAAATGGAATCTATCGATAAAAAAAACGCTTATGAAGCTGATATTACATACGGAATTGGTACTGAGTTTGGTTTCGATTATCTTCGTGATAACATGGCATCATCTAAGGCGCAACAAGTACAGCGCCCCTATCACTTTGCAATTATAGATGAGATTGACAGTGTTTTAATTGATGAGGCTAAAACTCCACTTATTATCGCTGGGAAAAAGTCAAGCAGTTCCGATTTCCACCATTTATGTGCAAAAGTAATGAAATCATTCCAAGACACTTTGCACTACACTTATGATGCGGAAACAAAAGCATGTAATTTTACAGAAGATGGAATTACAAAAATTGAAGAGTTATTTGATATCGATAACTTATATGATCTAGAGCACCAAACTTTATATCATTATATGATTCAAGCATTACGTGCACACGTAGCTTTCCAACTAGACGTTGATTATATTGTCGAAGACGAAAAAATTATGCTTGTTGATATTTTCACAGGACGTATTATGGATGGCCGCTCTTTAAGTGACGGATTGCATCAGGCACTTGAAGCGAAAGAAGGCTTACCGATTACAGATGAGAATCAAACGCAAGCATCTATTACTATTCAAAACTTCTTCCGCATGTATCCAGCCTTATCTGGTATGACAGGTACAGCAAAAACAGAGGAAAAAGAATTTAACCGCGTATACAATATGGAAGTTATCTCAATTCCAACGAATCGTCCTATACTTCGTGAAGATAAAAAAGACGTCGTATATGTAACAGCCGACGCTAAATATAAAGCTGTCTGTGCAGAAGTAATAAATATACATAAAAAAGAACGTCCTATTTTAATTGGTACGATGTCCATCCTTCAATCTGAAACAGTTGCACGTTATTTAGATGAAGCTAATTTAACTTATCAACTATTAAATGCCAAAAGCGCTGAGCAAGAAGCTGATTTAATTGCATTAGCTGGGAAAAAAGGAAAAATTACAATTGCTACAAACATGGCCGGACGCGGAACAGATATTTTATTAGAAAAAGGCGTCCATGAGCTTGGCGGTTTACATGTAATCGGAACAGAAAGACATGAATCTCGCCGCGTTGATAATCAATTAAAAGGGCGAGCTGGTCGACAAGGTGACCCTGGAAGTTCTCAATTCTTCCTTTCATTAGAAGATGAAATGATGCAACGCTACGCAGGTGAAGATATAGAGAAGCTAAAAAAACCACTTAAAACTGATGAAAACGGTTTAATTTTAAACACTAAAATTTATGATTTAATTAACCGTACACAATTAATTTGTGAGGGTAGTCATTTTTCAATGCGTGAATACAACTTGAAATTAGATGATGTCATAAACGACCAACGAAATGTAGTTTATAAACTTCGTAATAACCTTTTAAACGAAGAAGTAAATATGATAGAGATTGTCATTCCAATGATCAAAAATACACTAACTGTTATTGCTAAAGATCATTTATTAGAAGGCATGCTTCCTGAAGAATGGGATTTCACTAGACTAGTAGAAGATTTAAAAGAAGTTTTATCTACCGAAGAAATTCCAGCATTATCCGCTAATAACGTTCATTCTGCTGAGGACTTACAAGAGCTATTAAAAGATACTCTTACAAGTTATATAGAGCGTGTTAACGACTTAGAAAGTAATGAAGATGCACAAGAAGTATTACGTCAAATTAGCTTGCACTTCCTTGATTCTGGTTGGACAAACCATTTAAGTGCAATGCAGCATTTAAAAGAAGGTATTGGCTTAAGACAATACCAACAAGAGGACCCAGCACGCCTTTATCAAAAAGAAGGTTTTGAAATCTTTTTACACACATTTAGCCATTTTGAAAAAGAGGTTGCTTTATATTTAGCAAAATATATAACTGTCCCACAAAATATATAATGAGGTGAATTGCATGCTATCATTTTTAAAGAAGGCAAGAAAAAAAGGTAGAGACTCTGTAATTTCGAGTTCTCAATTATTAGGAAGCGAAGAAAACAGCAATAATACAAAAAACGTAAAACCTAACTTATACTTCCATCCTTCTTGGAATGAGGTTTCTCAAGAACAGAAGTATATTTATCAATTTTTACATAAATCTTTGCCTACCTTACAAGAAAATCAAATTTCGCTAGCCGGAATTGAAAGTAAAAAACATGAAAATGCTTATTATATTACTACATTCATTCGTAGTAGTGTAAAGCATCCAATTCAATTTGAAACTCTTACTCTATCTTTATTAAATAAAAATGGAGAAACATGTGCACGCCAAGCATTTGATTTATCACACTTAGAAGAAATCCCATCAAATGTAAATATGCCTTGGACTTTCGTCTTTGAAGAAAATTCAATTACGGAAGCAACCCTATCACCTGAAGACTGGCAACTAGTATTTGAATTAAAAGGAAAACATTCATTAGATTTAGATCCTATATGGCAAGAAAAGCTACCTGAAAGTGCAATAATGAAATTACAAGAAATTGTTGCTAACTTAAATCCACCTGCAGAAGATGAAATTAACTTCCGAGGGCTAAACGCAGTTGTAGAAGAAAACGGAGATTTGAACGCAACTATTTTAATTCGTAATGGCTATAATCAAAATATAACCCTTGAGCAACTTCCATTGCATATTTCAGATCGCTCTGAATCTACCGTTGCGGAAAAAACATTTGCATTAAAAGACTTTCAAATTAAGGCCAATTCTACGAAGCCTTGGACCTTTACATTCCCTGCTGATTCAGTATCAAAAGAACCAATCGATTTATCTAAGTGGAAAGCGTTTATCCCGCAATAACCTTCATTACTCGCTAAGTGAGTAATCAAAAACACGTCGTATTCTTTTATGAATACGACGTGTTTTCCTATGTAAACTATTATGTAATTCAATTAAATGCGTTCAATATAATACGCTGCTTCCAACTTACAAAAATCATCTATATTGTTTACTTCATGATCTTTTAAAATTTTCAATTGCTCTTCAGTCGGCTCTTCATTAATAAGCTCGTTAATTTTTTCATTCACTTTTACTGCTAACGCTTGATGGAAATCTGGATGTTCTTTCAACTTGTCATCTACTTTATTAATCCAAGTTGATTTTGTATATAAATATTGTTTCCACTGTTCAACAAATTGTTGTATGTCAAACTTTTCTTCGTTCCATTCAATTTCCTTCATATACTTCTCAAAAGAAGCAACGATTGAACGTGTAATCCCGACTTTTACTCCATGTGGTAACTGTTTGTACATCAAATATTCCCTCCAGCTTAAAGCGATTTCTTTTCAGCGTAAAGAAATCTTAAAATTCTTACACTTATTACGATAGCATACTGCTAATCTAAAATGTTACTATACTGCTAAGTGTGGCAATTGTCAACAGACGTATAACATCCAGATATTCAAATTCAATACATACATATGCGAATAATCAGAAACCCTCACACTTTATCACGTGAGGGTTCTTATCTCTAACTTATTTTGGCCTTTAAGAATTGTAATTGTTCCCTTTGCTCATCACTTGCCATCGTCACGATTATTTGTTCAATACTCGGATGCAATTGTTCAAGTGTCACACTCGCACCTACTTTACCCGACTGCTCAACAAAGTTCAACAATCCCATAGCTCCTGATACATCCATATAACGCACATCTTTCATACGTAAAACGACCGGAGACTTTACGTCTTGTAGAGTATAAAAAACACGATCCACTGTTAGGAATGAAAGTGGGCCTTTAATTTTATACGTCGCTTCCTTTTCTTTTACAATAGAAGCTTTACGTTCTTTACATTTCACCATGTATATAATGAACGAAAGAATAATACCGAACGCAACAGCGATCATTAAATCAAACTTCACTGTGACAACCATCGTTACGAGCATAACAATGACATCACCTTTTGGTGCTACATGCATTTTCTTCATACTTTCCCAATCAAACATGCCAATACCAGTTAAAATTAAAATACCTGATAATACAGCAAGTGGAATGTATTGTACGACTGATCCAAGTCCCATAATGAAAATAAATAATATAATACTATGCATACTTGCTGAAAGCGCCGTTTTACCACCACTTCTTATATTAACGATAGACCGTACAGTCGCTCCTGCCCCTGCTAATCCGCCAAACAATCCGCTCACCATATTACCAATACCTTGTCCGACCAGTTCTTTATTACTTTTATGACGTGTACCCGTCACATTATCCATTACGACCGATGTTAACAACGAGTCAATCGATCCTAATAAAGCAATACTAAGCGCTGGTAAAATAAGTTCTGCGATGCCTGTTCCACTTAAAGATGGAATATGAAGCGTCGGCATTGCTTCTGGAATCGTTCCAATCTTTTCAATCACCTTATTTAATGACAGGTTTCCGATAACCGGTAACTTCACTGTAAGCCCCTCTAACGCCGAAGAAAATAAAGGAAGCATAGCTGTCACACCAACTAATGCAACTAAACTAGATGGAATGGCCTTAATCCACTTTCCAGAAACAATCATCACAATAATCGTTAATACTACGAGTAGAAAACTATTTTGCACATGCTTCACTTCACCTAAAATAATAATTAATGCAATCCCGTTCATAAATCCTGAAACGACAGGATACGGAATGTACCTCACGTAAGAACCAAGCTTACATACACCGAATAAAATTTGGAACAGTCCGGCCATCATAAAGGCTATAAAACTCGCCTCTAATCCGTGCGTCGCAATAACTCCTGTTGCGATAACCGTAATCGGCCCCGTTGGCCCGGTAACCTGACCCGGTGTACCACCAAACAACGCCGCAAATAAACCTGCAAAAATCGCACCATACAATCCGACTAATGCTCCCTCAGACGTTCCCGTTGCAGCAATACCAAATGCAATGGCCAGTGGCAACGCAACGATCGCAACCGTAAAACCTGCTAAACATTCCTTTGCTATTTTTTGAAACATAAAAAAACCACCTTCGTATAAAGTGAAACTTTAATCAGTGGAGTTTTGTTCCTCCCCACTGATTATTAGTTGAGCCAATCGGGCTTTTACAGGCAGTTGATCTCCCACCTAACTTCCTCGCATTCACCGAAATTTGAGGTGGGAGTTTTACTGCCCGTTAATGCGGGATAAAGTCCATTTTCCATTGTACACCTAAAAAGATACATTCGTTAGTCCACTTTTTACAGTATCGTGACGTAAACGCATTCAATTTCAAGCTACCCCCCATCTTTGGAAACCATTATAACTATGCTATAATAGATAAATTAAATCTTTTATTATATATTTGGAGGCACTATGCTAACTTTTGAAGAAAAATTATCGATTATTGAATCTTTCCCTGAATTAGAAAGAAAAAACGTATCATTAAAACGCGTGAACTTTCACTTTGAAGAAAGTCGTTTAGATAAAAAGAACGTTGTTTATCACTTACATCCAAATGGAAACGGCTTTGTATATGCAAGTGGTATTAAAGGTTACAAAACGGATGATAAAGGTATGGTTAACATCCGCGAATTTTCAGCAGATGAATTACGCTCAGTAATCGAGCAATCAATTGAATTACTTTCACAAGAAGAAATAGTAATTCCTGCAGAACCTGCGAAAGAAGAAGAATGGCATAATGAAGACGGTCATATCCTTACTCTTATCTCAGAAGATGATATGTGGAACGTGTACGCTGGTGTAAACTTAGACGGTACATTCAACTCTTATCCAGAAGCTGCGGAATACCTTGATGAAGAAGGATTTTCACGTAAATAATACGATCCAATGAGGCCATCCCATTTTTTGGGATGGCCTCTCTTATTAATAAGTAGGCAACCCAGTTAAGTCGATGTATTTAGAGTTAGGCTTTTTGGATAGTCCCACTCCTAAATTTATGGCATCAAAATTTCTTATTTTCACTATCCCCTATAAAAATTTGAATTTGACAACTGTATGTCTCCGTATTAAAAATATCACTAACTAACTCCACTTCAATAAAACTCTCTACTTCTATATTAGTTTCTTTTATATATTTAATCATAGTATTTCTACGTTCCTCTTCATTCTCTTTACTATACGCTAACGTTATATATTTCCCGCCTGGTAATACTTTTATATTTTGCATCTCTTCCATATGTACATCATCTCGTATTTTATTAAAAACATACTTCGGTTCTACATTCCAATTTTCATTTACATTGTAGAGAATCCCCATCTCCATTGTCATTTTCTCTTCATAATCTTGCACGATTTTCTCTAAATCGGAATAATACAGTAACTCCTGTAAACTCCCTACTTCTTTACAAGGCGCAACAACTACATAACGCTGTTCAAAAAATTCAATAGAGATTTCATCATTCTTTAATATTTCCTGTGAACTCACTACTTTCGTATGTAAGTCATCAATCGTTTCCATTACCTCTTCCATTTTCTTTATATGCTCTTCCGCTTCTTCTCTTTTCACTTGTAAAAATCGCAGCAATTTATCCGTATTACATTCCTTAAAAATCTCTTGGAGCTCTACTATGCTGGTGTTCAACTCCCTACAGCTTTTTATAATATCAATGTGAATAAATTGATCTATAGAATAATATCTATACCCCGTTGATTCATCAACATGTTTTGGAATAAGAATCCCCATCTTATGATAGTATCTTAGCGCTTTTATCGTAATATCCTTTATTTTTGCAACTTCTCCAATAGAAAATAATTTTTTCATTTGCATCTCTTCCCTTATATTTTTTTCGTATGCAACCATTGACTCTCCCCTAAGAGGAGACCTTACTATTTATAATAAGTCATTTACATTGATAAAGGGAGTATACAATTATGAACACAGTAAAATATAGAAATCTTGTTAAAGAAGACTATGAGCCTATAAAACATTTAATTGGTGAAGCATTTGGGTTTAACAAATTCATTGCCGATAAAAAATTTTTAAACTCAATATTAAACTTTTATCTACACAGTTGTATTTTAGAAAGTTCCTTCAGTAAAGTAGCTGAAAAAGATAATAAAGTGATCGGTGTCATTTTAGGCGATTCTGAAAAAGATAAAAACCGTTTAAAGAGATTCCATAATACCGTTAGCTTTGCCTTTCATACGCTAAAGCTATTCATAACGAATAAAGAGAATAGAGAATTTTTAAAAGCATTTATACAAGTACAAAAAACCTATAAAGAACTCATTCAAGGAAAAGAAGATCAATTTCAAGGCTGTATACAATTATTTATCGTATCCGAAGAATCGAGAGGTCTTGGAGTTGGGAAGTCTTTACTAAGTCATTTATTCCAATACATGAAAAAAGAAGATGTAACATCTTTATATTTATATACAGATAATGAATGCAACTATGAATTTTATGACAGACAAAACTTCCAGCGCATACAAGAAAAAGCAGTTAATTTTGGACCAAAAGAAGAAGATTTCAACGTATTTTTGTACCGCTATAACTTTAACTAATCGTAATATATACACTTCAGCGCTCTTTGCTAATTAGCAAAGAGCTATATTAAGTATGATTAAATAAAAAACTTCCGCTATTATTCGTTCAAGTCAATTCAAATAGACGGAACTCACTTTAAAAGGAGCGCACAACATGGAATGGATTCACGAGTTATTTCAGCAATATGGATATTATGTAGTACTTGTCGGTTTACTTTTAGAATATATTGCGCTTCCGTTTCCAGGAGAGCCTACATTAGCCTATGCAGGATTTTTATCACACCAAGGTGATTTGAACCTACCAATTTTAATTATGTTATCTTTTATTGGGACAAGTGTAGGTATGACATTCCAATACTTTTTAGGAAATAAACTAGGCATGCCCTTCATTCAGAAGTACGGAAAATATGTATTTTTAACACAAAAAAAAATTGATGTAACAAAAATGTGGTTCGATACATACGGCTACTTTCTAATCTTTATCGCCTTTTTCATCCCAGGCGTCCGTCATTTCACAGGATACTTTGCAGGAATTATTAACTTACCATTTCGCCGTTTTGCGATGACAATTTATTCAGGGGCTCTATTTTGGGTATCATTCTTCTTGATCGGCGGTTATTGGTTAGGTGAAAATTTAGAAGAGATCTTCCAAATACTTGGACAACACATATGGCAAATTCTCTTCGGTATGATTATCATTACACTAATCACTCGATTTCGTAAAAATATAAAGCATATGATTTTAAAGCGTATCAATTAAAACAATAAAATTCAGCTTAACTACGTACGAAAATAAAAAAGCGAAGACTATAGTCTCCGCTTTTTTTACATACATTTTGTTTCCGAACGAACTCTCATATTCATTAGTTTTTCTGACGTCTAAACAACATCGCTCCGAAAAGTAATAAGAACATACCTGCCATAACAGAAGTAGCTTCTGTTGATACTCCACCTGTTTGAGGAAGAAGTTTTGTTTTCTTATTATTTTCTTCACTTGATGATACCTCAGACTTATTTTGTACTTTACTCTGTACCTCTTGCTTGTTTTGTACTTCTACTTTTTCTTGTACACTTTGTTTGTTTAATACTTCTGGGCTTTCTTCTTTTATTTTTTCTATTGTTTCTTCTTTAGTTTGTTCTTCTTTCGGTGTTACATGCATTTCCGGTTTTTCTGTTGCCTCTGGATTCTCTAGCTCTTTCGGCTCTGGTGTTACATGAATTTCCGGCTTCTCCGTAACTTCTGGCTTCTCTAACTCTTTCGGCTCTTCTGTCACCTTTGGCGTTTCCGGTTTTTCTTCTTTTATTTCTTCTGTTGTTTCTTCTTCAACTTGTTCTTCTTCTGGTGTTACATGAATTTCCGGCTTCTCCGTAACTTCTGGCTTCTCTAACTCTTTCGGCTCTTCTGTTACCTTTGGTGTTTCCGGTTTTTCTTCTTTTATTTCTTCTGTTGTTCCTTCTTCAGCTTGCTCTTCTTCTGGTGTTACATGAATTTCCGGCTTCTCCGTAACTTCTGGCTTCTCTAACTCTTTTTGCTCTTCTGTTACTTTTGGTGTTTCCGGCTTTTCTTCTTTTATCTCTTCTGTTGTTTCTTCTTTAGTTTGTTCTTCTTCTGGTGTTACATGAATTTCCGGCTTCTCCGTAACTTCTGGCTTCTCTAACTCTTTTTGCTCTTCTGTTACTTTTGGTGTTTCCGGCTTTTCTTCTTTTATCTCTTCTGTTGTTTCTTCTTTAGTTTGTTCTTCTTCTGGTGTTACATGAATTTCCGGCTTCTCCGTAACTTCTGGCTTCTCTAACTCTTTTTGCTCTTCTGTTACTTTCGGTTCTTCCGGTTTTTCTTCTTTTATTTCTTCTGTTGTTTCTTCTTCAACTTTTTCTTCTTCTGGTGTTACATGAATTTCCGGCTTCTCCGTAACTTCTGGCTTCTCTAGCTCTTTCGGCTCTTCTGTCACATTTGGTGCTTCTGGGTTAGTTGGAGCTTCCAGTTCTTCTATTGATTCTTCTTTACCTTGTTCTTCCACTTCTGTTACTTCGTGGATTTTTATATTTGTAATATCATATCCGTTAACTTTCGATTGATATCCTGATACTGGTTGTTCTTTCACTTCATACGTATGAGCTTTTCCTTCACTATCAACTGCTGGTAACTTTCCAAACTCATATTTCCAACCATTTTCTGCCGTAACTTCTTTCGTTGTAATGACTTTACCGTTTTGCAGTAAATCTACTTTAATCGTTTTTGGGCGATCGTTTACTTTATCGCCTTCCCACGTTTTCGTTCCCGTAACTGATGTAGTTTTTAACTTATTTGGAACCATAAGTTTTATTCCCTGTACATCATCCTTCTTAATTGTAAAAGGAATCTTTGCTTTTGGATCAAACTCTACGTAATTCGGAGCAGAAATTTCTTGCACGTAGTAATTACCTGGAGTAAGGTTTGGTGCTTCAACTACTCCATCTTTATTTGTTGTATAAGAATCACCAATTTGCTGACCTGATTCTTTATACAATTTAAAAGAAACACCTGGAATAACTTTTCCTTCGTTTCCTTCAATATGTTTCACAATTTGCAGCGTTCCTTTCGCAGGTAAATCCCCCTCAGCTCCGCCGCCAAACGATATATTTTCAACCTTTACATTATTAGATTCAGAAATAGGCTTTTCATATAAAATTTGATAATCAAGTTTATAGTCATTCTGTAAATATTTTAATTTTTTCCCGCTATCAGTAATAGTTGACGTGTAGAAAACCGTAAAGGAATTAGCGCTCCCCATATGTCTATAAACTACAACTTCAAATGAGTTATCGCTAGTAAACTTAATATATCCATAACCTCGCTTTTGAAATTGCTCAAGAGACAAATATTCTCTATTATTAATAGTTATCTTAAAACTATCTTTATTAAGCATTTGTCCTTCTTGTAAAGTATCTTTCAAAATGATGTTGTCATGTAAATGTTGTTTCTTTAAATTTATATTTAAAAACCAACGTACTTCATTACTTTTGTCTGGCTGAATATCACCAGACTTATAGAAAAAGATTCCCGGTTCTGTACCTTCGCCTTTTGGATGCGTAATACTTACCGTTTGCTTTTCTAAACTTGTTCCTAAATTCGTTTGTACATCTTTCGTTTTTCCTGCTTCTACATTCGTACCTTGAACAGCAAAATTAAAATTCCCTCGAATATTTTGAAGCTGTTCTACTGTATCATTAAATGTACAAACTACATTATTTGTATTAATCTGGCACGTACCAAAAACGCGTCCTGATTCATCTTTTAATGCGATAGTTCCACTATAGCCCTTTAATTCTGGAGGTAGTGTTAACGTTAATGTATCCCCAGACTTCATCTTCTTTCCAGGCTTTTCACTAAAGTTTACATGTATGCTAGTCTTTTCCCCATAATTTAATTTCGTCTTTTCAAATGCAAAACTATCAACAAATCCAGTTGTGTTTAATTCTTGTGCATGACCTACGATAGGTGTAAAAACTTGTCCAATGATAACAGTAAAAATAAAACAAATTACAGATATTCTTTTTAAATATGTACTCATAAACCCTCCATCTTTGATTACTTCATTCTTCTACCCTAAACCACACTTTAAAATAAAGATTATTTGCAGCATCAAACTATCTTTCTTATCTTTTGGGCAGCCAACAATAAATATTAGTCCTTATAAAAGTGCATTACAAGACTGTTCATCCACCATTTATTTTGTTACTATTATAGTAGTAACCTTTTCGAACCAAATGACCATTTTATCCATAAGGTCATCTGATGATTAACTATCTTTATCCCTCGAATATACTCCTCCAATACCTTTATTCCACTCACACTAAAATTATTATTTCAACATCTATAAAATCCACCTGAGCAATTTACTAAACCTTTATTTAAAGCGGTATACATGCATTTACAATCAAAGTGTACTGCTACAAAAAATATTTTATATAATAATAAAAGAGGATTTAAATAGAAGATATATACCATTTCTTCAATCGTTTTCAAAAAAATAAAGCTATCTTTTCTTATTAAAAAAGATAGCTTTATCTGTATAGACGACTGCTCTACTCCCTATTGTTTCGCACCCTTCAACGACTCTCTCAGCACAAATTTTTGTAATTTCCCACTCGCATTACGAGGAAGTTCATCCACAAATAAATAATGACGCGGACGTTTATAGTCTGCTAATTCATCACTTTCTTTACAATATGTTTCTAAATCACCTTCTGTAATCGTTTCATCCTTCTTTACAACGACAGCCACAACACGTTCTCCCCATAATTCATCTGGCTCTCCAAGCACTGCAACATCTAATACACCAGGATGACTATGAAGGAAATCTTCAATTTCACGTGGATAAATATTAACGCCACCACTAATTACCATATCATCCACACGATCTGCGACGAATAAATAGCCATCATTATCGAAGTAACCTAAATCACCAGAGTGATACCATCCTTTATACATCGATTTTGCATTTGCTTCTTCTCGGTTATGATAACCAGCCATCATAGTTGGGCCGCGCAAAATAATCTCCCCAACTTCATAAGGAGGCAATACGTCATCTGGCTCTGCTGGTACATCATCGCTTGGTTTTACAATGCGAATTTCATGACTAAAGCATGGTGTTCCCGCTGAGCCTGCTTTCGTCATTTGATCTTCTTCTACTAGAAACGCAACAACTGGTCCCATTTCTGTCATTCCGTAAATTTGTACAAGATCAATATAAAGACGTTCTTTACATTCCTTCACTAGTGCTGGAGCCATCGCTGCCCCACCATATACACCAATCTTCAGCGAAGTTAAATCGTACTGCGTTAAATCTTTTTGCAGTAAC
Source organism: Bacillus cereus group sp. RP37 (assembly GCF_040459695.1). NCBI lineage: Bacteria > Bacillati > Bacillota > Bacilli > Caryophanales > Bacillaceae > Bacillus > Bacillus cereus group sp. RP37. The sequence goes on from NZ_JARVHP010000001.1 coordinate 4,500,950, forward strand.
ATATTCCACATCGTCGGTGCTGCAAAAAACGTCGTAATCTTCTCTTCTTGAATCGTATGTAATACTCTATCCGTATCAAAGTGATGTAAAATAACATTCTTTCCGCCAACTTGAATGCGCGGAATAATCCCCGCATTTAACTCACCGCAGTGATATAAAGGCGCAACTACAAGCCCGGCGCTATTTCTATTATATTTTATGAAATACGTACAAATCATACTATGCTCAGCCATATCACGATGGCGATGCAGTACGCCTTTCGGATGACCAGTCGTACCACTCGTATAAAGCATAGAACAATAATCCATTTCATCGACTACAATATCTACTTTTTCAGCTGGTGCTTCATTTACTTTTTCATGGTAAGAACTAGCATAGGATGGTGTATTATCTTCTACATACCAAAATGACGAATTTGGAAAATCTCGTTCAATAATAGCAACAGTTGATTCAACTGCTTTTTCAAAGACTACTACTTTCGAGGCTGCATCTTGGAGGATATACGATAATTCTTTTGCCTTTAAGCGGAAATTAACCGGGTTAAAGATCGCCCCAATTTTCGCACAGGCTAAGTAAACGTTTACAAATTCACGGCAATTATATAAGTAAACAGATACAGTATCTCCCTTTCTTACCCCTTCTTTCAATAGAGCTTGCGCCGTTTTATTTATTTGCTCATCCCACTGTTTATATGTCCAGCGAATATTTTTTTCAGGCTCTACTAACGCCTCTTTATTCGGATACTTACCAACTGCTAAATCAAAAATTCTCCCTATCGTCATGTACATGCCAACAATTTCCCCCTTTTCTCTTTCATAAATCTATCATTTCGTCCATAAGTAGACATTGTCCTCTAATGATTTGACTAATTTTTCTGATTATTATCGACATAGTTTTACAAACAGTGCCGCTTGACGGTAAGTGAAATTATATCGACCGCAACTCAAATTATATCAGCGATTTTTCAAACATATCGACTTACCGACAAAAGCTAACAACATAAAAAAGAGGCTATCCCAAATCGGAACAACCTCCTTCTTCTTATACAAATAGCTCTTCTAAAATTTTCAGTTTGTCTTCTGTATATTTTACGAAGCCATCGTTATATGATTTTGGATCTTTCGGATTTGCGAAGTGCGTAATTGCTCCCGTCTTCGGATGAACAAATTTACTTGATGCACCACAGCCAAGTCCGATAATCGATTGTACTTCTTCCATAATGACAATGTTGTAAATACTTTCTTGCGTCGGCATTGCATATCCAACGTTCTCTAAGTTACCTAAAATATTCTTTTGACGATATAGGTAATATGGTACGTAATTATGCTTTTGCGTCCACTCTTCTGCTTCGTGCATCATCGCTGTAATTTCTTCGCGACCTGCTACTTTATATTTACGTTTGTTTTGCGTCATTTCAGAAGCACGTTTAAATGATAACGTATGAACTGTTAATGATTCTGGCATTAACTTTTCTGTTTCATCTAACGTATGCTTAAAGATATCTAACCCTTCACCAGGAAGACCAATAATTAAATCCATATTAATATTGTTCATTCCCATTTCACGAGCTAAATGATACTTCTCAATTGTTTCTTCTACAGTATGATGACGTCCAATTGCTTTTAGTGTCTCTTGATGGTATGACTGCGGATTAATACTAATACGGTCAATGTTCCATTTATTTAACACTTCTAGCTTCGCTGGCGTAATTGTATCTGGGCGACCTGCCTCAACTGTTACTTCACGCACATTTTTCACATCTGGGAACGCTTCATACATTTCTTCATACAGCATATCCATCTCTTCTGCTGTAATACTTGTCGGTGTACCGCCGCCGTAATAAATCGTCGTAACTTTTACACCTTTTTCTTTTAAAAACTTACCAATTTCACGAACTTCATAATGTAAACCACCTAAGAACGAATCAACAGAGCCTTGACGTCCGTTAATTGCATACGCAGGGAATGTACAGTATGCACATTTCGTTGGGCAGAACGGAATACCGATATAAATACTTACTTCCTCTTTCAAACGGTATAAATCCGGAACAACCGCTAATTGGCAATCAACAATGCGCTGAAGAAGTTCAATTTTCTCTTCATGAATTAAATAACTTTCACGAAGTTCTTGGTGTGCTTCTTCTTTTGACATACCATTTTGAAGCATTTTATGAAGAAGTTTTGTCGGACGAACTCCCGTTAAAATGCCCCAGCTTTGTTCAAGACCAGTTAACTGCTGAAGAACAGAAAGATATACATAAGAAACAACGTGCTTCACTTGCTTCATACGCTCTTTTTCATCTGTGAAAGCAGATAAATCTTTTGCGAATGTTTCTTCATACACATTTCCAGTAGCAACATCTGTTAAACAAGCAGATGCTTTCACATTATCCTCAATGTGTATATCAACGATAAGATTTGCTTCCTCTTGTTCAAATCCAATCGTACTATCTTCAAAAAATAAGCCGCCAATATTTTGCAGCGGACGTAAAAAACGATCATCTTGTAACGTTTTAATTGAAATTAACAACATTATCACCTTTTCATTTGCAAACTCTCTTTAGTTTACTTGAAGGGCGTTTGCAGGTCAATACAGAAGCTTTTACCTTATTTCTTCTATTTAAAAACTTAAAGGCAGAAGAGATGACATTTCTCTTCTGCCTTTTATAAACATTAGCTATTCTTAGTCATAAATCTTAAACGTATTCCCAATAACACAAGAATTACACCTATAAACGGAAGGTAATTTGTATTATGCCCTGTAGCTGGAAGTTTTTGATCATTGGAACTGCCTTGTTCTTTTTCTGGTAAGTTAGGCTTTCCTACTTCTTCACTTGAAGTTTCTGTTCCCTGACCCGGCTTCTGTATTCCTTCACCTGGCTTTTCTGTTTCTTCACCTGATTTCTCTGTTTCTCCACCCGGCTTTTCTGTTTCTTCGCCTGGTTTCTCTGTTCCCTCACCCGGTTTTTCTGTTCCTTCACCCGGCTTCTCTGTTTCTCCACCTGGTTTCTCTGTTCCCTCACCCGGTTTTTCTGTTCCTTCACCCGGCTTCTCTGTTTCTCCACCTGGTTTCTCTGTTCCCTCACCTGGTTTTTCTGGACCTTCACCCGGCTTTTCTGTTTCTCCACCCGGCTTCTCTGTTTCTTCACCTGGTTTCTCTGTTTCTTCACCTGGTTTCTCTGTCTCTTCACCTGGTTTTTCTATTTCTTCACCTGGTTTTTCTGTTTCTTCACCTGGTTTTTCTGTTTCTTCACCTGGTCTTTCTGTTTCTTCACCTGGCTTCTCTGTCTCTTCACCTGGTTTTTCTGTCTCTTCGCCCGGTTTTTCTGTTTCTTCACCTGGTTTCTCTGTCTCTTCACCTGGTTTTTCTGTTTCTTCACCTGGTTTTTCTGTTTCTTCACCTGGCTTTTCTGTTCCCTCACCTGGTTTTTCTGGACCTTTGTCTTGTTCTTTTTCATTTGTAATTTCAAGATTTTTAACTTCTACTTTTTCATTAGAAATCTTAAATTTAGTTTCCTTATCAGATAATTTATATCCTTCTGGTGCATGAACTTCTTTTAAAATGTAATCTCCAGGTTCTAACTTCTTAGAAATTGCTTTACCATTCTTATTTGTTGTTAATGTGTCTATTTTTGATCCATCTTTCCAAATTTCAAACACTGCGCCAGCTAATGTTTTACCTGTATCATTAGCATCTACTTTTGTAATTTCTAATTGACCTGTAATTTCTTCTTTCATTTTTTCATTCAATACTTCTCGTTTCGCTACTTTATTTGCTACAACGTTTACTTCTACTGTAACTTCTATCGCTTTGTAGCCTTCTGGCGCTTTCGTTTCTTCTAATGTATACTTACCTGGCACTAAGTTTTCGAATGTAACAACACCATCTTTATTTGTTGTTTTCGCCCCTCCAACTATTTGACCATTTTCGTTTTTTAGTCTAAATTCCGCGCCTTTTAGCACATTTTTGCTCTCAGCATCCTTTTTGACTACCTGTAAACTTCCCAACTCTTTCACATTTTTAACTATTACCGGTACTACTTTGTTCTCTTCCACAGTAACTTCAATTTCTTCTTTTAGTAATTTATATCCTTCTGGTGCTTTCGTTTCTTTTAATGTATATTTACCTGGTTCTAATTTTTTAGAGATTACTTTACCTGTCTCATCTGTTCGTAATGTATCTATTTGTTTACCATCTTTATACACTTTAAATTCGGCACCTGGTAATAATTTTGTTTCATCACTTGCGTCTACTTTTACAATTTCAAATTGACCTGTTACTTTTTCAACTGATGGCTTATTCCATTTCGGCCAATTAAATTTAAAATTATGAACCTCAAAGCCATCTCTTTGGTGTAATCCACCAAGAAAGACTTGTCCGTTAATTGAGCCACCCTTTGTATCTACAACTGCATTAGGCGCAAATACACTTCCTATTACACCATATCCTTTAGTTGTTATGTTTTTAGCATTTGGAAACACCCAAATGACTTTACTAGCTAACTCAGTAAACGGTGAATCAGGAACATATTTATGCGATGTATCAATTAGGTCTGTTGCCATCCCAGTGTTTTTTGTATCATACAAAATTGCGCCGCCACCAAAATTCACTTCTTCTGCATCTGAATAAATAACAATAAAGTCTTTATTACTTACATTCGGAAGATAAACATCACTTACATTAAATGTTTTCTCTCCATTTTGGCCTGAAGAAACGTAAATATTAGGGTTATTTACATCTTCACCGATTCCAAAAGTCATACCCGGTTTTGGCTTATCAGTATGTAATTGGCCCGCATCCTCAATTACACTATCAACGTCTTTTCTAAACTCTTTAAATTTAGCATCAATCTCCGCTTGCTCTTTATAAGAAATACGGTCATATGATGATTTCATTGCACCTTCTGGGTCACCATCTTTTGTCATTGCCACTGTTCCATCTTGAATAATTACTTGTCCTGTTCCCGCTTTCGTAAATTGACCACCTAGTAATAATGATGGATATCCTTCATCTACCCAGGGTGCTCCAGCTATGTTCCATTCTCCAAATGCAGCTGCTAAGACTGTGTAACCTGATGCATTCATATTTTTTTGAATGGCCATTGCACCCTCAATATCCGCACTCGTTGCACTATGATCTCCAAAAATGATTGCATTGTAATAAGATACATCACCTAAGCCTTTTAATTCTGTTGTAGCTGCCTCTGCTTTATATGGTAAATGGATTAAAAAATTCGTACATACTAATAATAAGACTATAAAACTACTACTTAATTTTTTTATTTTTTGATTAAATGATTTCCTCAAAAAATTCATTCCCCCTTTTATAATTCCTAGATTTATGAAAAGAAGCTCATTTCATATATACCAAATCTTACTCACATTAACTTAAAATAATCCATTTAAATAAAACAAAGAAACTCTACAACGAATTAATAACATTACTACAATTCATTTTTGAAATAATACGTGCACTAAACTAACATGCGGAAATGTTTTTACTTACGAAAGCTCAATAAAATTAATCTAAAGAATATTTCACGTGGTGTAACTTTTTTGGTAACATCCTCCACTTTACAACAGTTTTCTAAATGATTCAAGTGAATTGTATGGATTTTAGACACAATTCATCTTTATGAAACGCTTTCATCTCTAAAATAAAACCAATCAAAAAACGTAGCCAAAAGCTACGTTTTTCTTTCATCATTTCGGTGTATTTTTATGATTTTTCAAAAACGGAAGCGGGAATTGCTTACGGAAATGTTCTTTAATCATATACTCTACGCCGTTCTCACTATTTGAACGTGTAATCCAGTCGGCTGCCTGTTTTAACTCTACAGGCGAGTTCCCCATTGCTACCCCGAGCCCTACATTTTCAATTATCTCTAGATCTTCCATGCTATCTCCAATCGCAACCATTTCGTTTAGTGAAATATTTAAATGCTCTCCAAGCAATTGTAATCCGCGTAATTTCGATACATTTTGCGGCAAAATTTCTATTCGTTTCGAATCACACTCAACATACTCGATATCTTGGAATGCTTTTCTTAATGTATTTATCCCTCGTTCTTTTTCACCTTTACTTTGGAAAATAACATCAATTTTTGGCGCCGCTACTGGATGATCACGAAGCGCATCACCTAACGAATCTACAAATTGAACTGGATAAAACAACGGATCTGCGCTTGATAATACAGTACGCGCAATTAAGTTTGGTGTATTTCTCTCACGATTTCCGATTGAAAACCGTTCATGAGAAATACGTACGTTACAATCAAAGTGCTCTAATACTTGCACAATGTTAAACGTCTTCTCTTCCGATAATCTTCTTTGAACGTACGGCTTATCTAACGTTGCTGAAACGAAAGCACCGCCGTGTGTCACTAATATAGAATCTAATTTTAAAGCCTTCGCTACTTTATGAGCGGACTGAAAATTACGGCTCGTAAATAATGTAACGTATACATCTTTTCTTTTCACAAATTCAATTGTTTCTCTTAATCCTTTTGCAATTTTTCCGTTGTTGTATAGTAGTGTCCCATCTATATTAAGAGCTAGTAAGCGATAAATCATGTCGCACTCCCCCTCTTCGCTGTTGTACTCTATCCATAATTTATGAAATAAATGTAGCAAATAGAACGAGTTAGAATTACTACTGAAAATTTGGTTTACTATATACATATACACTCAGTAAAGGAGATAGTACAATGCAGGCACCACCTTCCTTTTTTGAAGGCGATACGTTAGAAGTTGCAAAGAAGTTACTTGGACACAAACTTGTACATATTGTAGATGGAATAAAAAGAAGCGGAACGATTGTAGAAGTAGAAGCATATAAAGGTCCCGATGATAAAGCCGCACATAGTTACGGCGGCAGACGAACGGATCGCACAGAAGTCATGTTTGGCGCACCGGGGCATGCTTACGTATATTTAATTTACGGTATGTATCATTGTTTTAACGTCATTACAGCGCCAGTTGGCACCCCGCAAGGCGTTCTCATTCGAGCCCTTGAACCGGTAGATGGAATAGAAGAAATAAAACTAGCGCGCTACAACAAAACCGACATTACAAAGGCGCAGTATAAAAATTTAACGAACGGCCCTGGCAAACTATGCCGTGCCCTCGGAATTACGTTAGAAGAACGAGGCGTATCCTTACAAAGTGACACATTACATATTGAACTCGTCCCAGAAGAAGAACACATATCATCAAAATATAAAATAACAGCAGGACCTCGTATTAACATCGACTATGCAGAAGAAGCTGTACATTATCCGTGGCGTTTTTATTACGAGGGGCATCCGTTTGTGTCAAAGAAATAAACGATATCAACGATTTTTCAAATATATCTATCATAACTCAAAATATATCAACGGTTCGAAAAGGAATATCGAATTACCGATAAATAATGACATTACGAATAAAAGAAGACTGTTCCACAATGGAACAGTCTCTCCCTTATTACTCCGCGCCTTCCGCAGTCGCAATGTTATCCTCTAAATTTTCTCTAGATAATTCAGCCGCCATAAAATCAGCTGTTTCTGGAAGTGCTAAATGCATATGAGCTTTTTGACAAATTTGGATCGTACAGTTTTCAACAACATAATCGAAAACATGTCCGCCCCCGCTTCTTTCATCATCAATATAATGTAAGTGGAAACCAGCTACACCAATACCTTGCGCATAATCTGGTGTCCAAAAGCCAGCTAGCGTACCTTCTGTATTTTCAAATGAGAAGATTGGTTGTGATTTCGTCACTTCAACGAGCGGTGTATACGGTTTTTCTTGTCTTGGAACAGTTCTCGTTCTTACTTCACGGAACGTACCATCCATTCTAATCGCATAAAATAGGTTTTTACTAGGCATCAATTCATGTAATAAAGCTTCCACTTCTTCACGATTCATCGGACGCTCTATCGTATAACTCATTTCTTTTTCAAAAAACGTTACAGTCGCAAATGGTGTTGTTTCTTCCGGTTCTACTTTTTCTGCTGAACCGTCTGAACGTAAATGATAAAATTCGTTATCAAATGCGATCATTTCACCATCTAATTGATCAAATGTGCCGATGCCGAAATCACCGCGTTCTTTCAATTCCTCAAAGCTAATCACACCATCATATATACCATCTAATAGCGCAAGCATTGTAGATGTTTGATATACTTCGTTATTCGTTTTCGTTCTTTTTGCATCAATATCAATTAATTGCGCAACAGTCATCTCAACCATGCCTCCATTAGTTTAATTGGTTTGGTAATAATTTTTCGCTTAATTTAATGTTGTCACGGTAATCGATTGGAATATCAATAATGACAGGACCATCTGCTACTAATGCGGCTTTTAATACGCCCTCTAATTCATCTGGCGTGTTAACACGAAGACCTGTCGCACCGAAACTTTCTGCATATTTTACAATATCAACATCGCCGAACTCTGTAGCTGATGTTCTACCGTATTTCATCATTTGTTGGAACGCAACCATATCATACGTACCGTCTCTCCATACAAGATGTACGATCGGAGAATTTAAACGTACCGCTGTTTCTAACTCCATCGCTGAGAATAAGAAACCACCGTCACCTGATACGGAAACTACTTTCTTACCTGGTTCTACTAAAGTAGCAGCAATTGCCCAAGGAAGTGCAACACCTAACGTTTGCATACCGTTACTAAATAATAGTCTACGTGGTTCATAAGAACGGAAACATCTTGCCATCCAAATGTAATGGGAACCGATATCACATGTAACAGTTGTATCGTCATCAATTAAAGAACGAAGTGTACGAATCACTTGAAGCGGATGCGTAACACCTTCTGAAGCACGATTTGGAACTTCTGCTTGCTCTGATAATTTCGAGCGTAATCGTTCTAACACTGCTTCTGATTTCGTACTTAATACAAATTTCGGTAATTTCTCCGCGATACTATTTACAGTTAAGGCAATATCACCAATTAATTCACGTTCTGGTTGGTAATCATGGTCGATATCTGCTTGATGGTCATCAAGATGAATAATCGTTCTGTCTCCAAGTTTATTCCAGAATTTCGGATCATACTCAATTGGGTCATAACCGATAGAAATCACAAGGTCTGCCTCTTCTAGTAAAATATCACCTGGTTGGTTACGGAATAAGCCAACGCGGCCAAAGAAATGATCTTCTAACTCACGTGAAATGGCGCCAGCTGCTTGATATGTTTCAACGACAGGGAGTTCTGTATCCGCAATTAATTCACGAACGGCTTTCGTCACTTCATTTGTGCTCGCTCTCATGCCGAGTAAAATGACCGGTAATTTTGCTGATTTTATTTTGTCTACTACATATGTAACATCATGTGTGGGAGCGATTCCAAGCTGTGGCTTAGAAAGCGCACCGATAGACCCTACAGTCGTTTCCGCAGTCATAACGTCTTGCGGAAGACTTACTAAAGTAGCGCCTGGATTTGTAGAAGTCGCACTTCGGAATGCATTCGATAGTGCTTCTGGCACATTATCAGGATGCTCTACTTCTACGCTATATTTTGTGATTGGTTCGAATAGTGCAGCATTATCCATCGATTGATGCGTACGTTTTAATCGATCCGTACGCGGAACTGCACCAGCTAAAGCAACAACGGGATCACTCTCTGCATTCGCAGTAACAAGACCTGTCGCTAAATTTGATGTCCCTGGTCCTGAAGTTACAAGACATACGCCCGGTTTCCCTGTTAATCTACCAATCGCAGCTGCCATAAATGCTGCGTTTTGTTCATGACGACAAACAATTAACTCTGGTCCTCTTTCTTGCAGTACATCAAATACAGAGTCAATCTTCGCTCCTGGAATACCGAAAACATGTGTAACACCTTGTTTAATTAAACAATCAACAACAAGATCTGCTCCTTTTGTTTTTGTCTTCACGTCGTTTGCTTTTACACCTGTACTCAAACTAATCATTCCTTTATTTCATAATGTGTGTAATAAAGATTTTAAATTTCACCTAGTTAATTAATGTGGTGAAGTATTATTTATTATTATATTACAAATGCATTATTTTTCCAAGAATATGAATATGACATTATTTTGACAACCATTAGAGAATGCGCTTACAACCCTTTATTTATCCTAAAATAATATTTTTATATCTCCTCTAAAAATGGACAAAAAACTTCTATCTCATCACAGTATCAAAAATTTTACAGTACCTTGCAAAGAACACTAGCAAATGATATATTTGTAAATATTGGAACACCCATTAATTGGAATGCCATTTACGATTCGTATATCCCTCTTTCAAAAAAGAGAGGATTCTCAGCTATAATTCATCATTTTATAAAGGAAAGTGATTATTATGAACAAAAGTGAATTTTTGGAACAACTTAGTTCTTCCCTGCGGAATATGCCTAATGTAGAAAAGAAAGATATTATTTCAGAGTACGAAACTCATTTTATTAGTGGTAAACGAGATGGAATATCTGAAGAGGAAATTTCTAAAAAACTAGGAAACCCTAAAACGATTGCTAAAGAACTTAATGTTTCATATGCAATACATAACGCTGACAATAAACGAAGCTTTAAAAATATGATAACCGCACTATTTTCTGTTATGGGCTTAAGTGTTTTAAACTTTACCTTTATCATTATCGCCTTTTTCGTACTACTCTTTCTATTACCGATTCTTCTAGCACTTATCATTGCCACTCCATTATTAATTATTTCACCTATTTTATTAATAGGATTAGGATTTTTTAAAGGGTTTCATCAAATTAGTTATTCCGATGTTTACAACGTGTTCATCGCTTTTTGCAGCGGTTTGCTCATATCCGTCATATCTTATCAAATGGTAAAACATCTATACGCAACTTTAGTAAAGTATTTAAAATGGAATGTAGCTATTTTACAAAGATAATAATGAATGTACAAGGAGATTAATATGAAAAAGTATATTTTATATCCACTCATGTTACTTACAATTTTATTTCTATCAGCTTGTTCAAACAGTGCACAACCTAAGGAAGAAAACGATATACAATCTATTAAAGATGTTACGATTAAAATTCCGGAAACTATATTCACTTCCTCAAAAAAGAATGAAACTATTAATGAAGATGAAATGAAACAAAATATAAAAACTTATTTAGATTATAGCGGAGAATTATACGAAAACACCGTTCCACTTTCGTCAGCCATGTCTGACGAGAATATCACCGAATCCGACCGAGAGAAATTACAAAAACTAATCGATTTAGCGCAACAAAATGATGCGAACTTCCATAATTTTATTAGTAACAATACGATCCCTGATGATTACAAACAGCCTTCAAAGGAAATCCATGATTATATTTCAGCGTCCACGGCACTTTCAGTAGAACTAGAGCAAGAATTAGAAAAACTCGCTCAAGATGGTAACTTGTTCAAAACTGATTTTTCTTTTACAAAACGCTTTGAACAAGTTAATGGCAGGAAACAAAAAGAAATTGAAAAGTTTTTGAAGGAAAAGAACATTGATACTGAGTATTTCAAGAAATAATGATATATACAAATAGAAACCACAAAAAAGACGCCCCATACAAGGGGCGTCTTTCACTATTACGCTTGTTGTTGCGCGTTATATAAATCTTCAAGTGGCTTCATGATAATTTTGTTAACGTCAGTGATAACGATGTTTAGGCGTTGTTCAGTTTCCATTAACTTTGTAATTTTAGCATCTTGTTGAATGCGAACTACAACTTCTTGTGCTTGTTGGTTGTCTTCTTCAGTGATTTCTTGACCTTGCATCATTTTTTGTTGTAGACCAAGTTGCATTGTGCGGAACTCATCGAATAAGTTCTTTGAAGCTGCATCAGCTTGAACTGCTGCGTAGCTCTCTTTTAACGTTTTGAAATCTTCGTTTTCAGCGATTGCTTTTTGTAATTCATATGCTACATCATGAATGTTTTTTGTCATTTTATTTTTCCTCCTTTAGAAGGCTAGCGCTTTTCTCTCGCACTGCCTTTTACGTGCATTTACATACGCACCTCTTCTTACCATATCAAACTATGCAAGAGATGTGAAGAAATTTCACTTTTATTTCTATGTACTCACCTTATTATCTAAGAAATAACAATAACAGTCCTTGCACGAGTCCGATCATTCCGCCTAATAATGCTCCTAAATACGTAATCATTTTCAATTCATTTTTTGTAATGGACAGGACTAAATCTTCTAGTCTCTCCGTTGAAAATGTGGAGACTTCTTGCTGGACAATTTCCGCAAGATGGAGATTATTTAATATACTCGCTACGTTTTCTGCCCCCCACTTCAAGCCTTTCGTTACTGCACTTGGGACTACCTTTTCCATGATTGTTTCTCGAACCGGCTCACATACTTGCTGCACAGATTGGTTTAAAAACTTACTCACTGTTTCCTCAACTTTAACTGCTGACAATATGGAGCTTACAATCATTTCTTTTTCTACAAACGTTTCTAATTCTTTTACATCTCTTCCTTTTAACTTTTCCCACTCTTTTTGCAGTACATCAGTTAAAAGCTGCTTTGTGCCATCTTGCCCTAAAAACTTAATGACTTCTGGCTGCACACGATCCACTACACTTACATTCCCTAAAAACATTCCGACTAAGTTAAGTAGAGTTCCCCTAGAAGCAAAGAAATCATCAACCATTTTTGAAAGACGTGCTTTCCCTTCTTCACTTTCAAAAAACCTACTTCCTCGCTCTAAAATAAACGCCGAGACATTTGGGATCGCATTCTCTATTTTTTCATGAACAGAATGAGGTAAAGCTTGTTCCCATGTATATGTATAGTACTCCGCTAAAAATGCCTCTATTTTTTCTGTAATCACATGCTCGATTTTGCTGATTGCTTCTTTTTCTACATGCGCTACATTCCATTTTTCTAACATTTGTCTTAACGACTGTTCATTCGTCATTACTTTATCCACTTCTACTTGTGCCCATTGGATTAAACCTTTTTGAAACTCTGCATTTGTTAACTTCTTTCCGATTCCTTCTGGCGTTAATAAATGCTCGACAACCATTTTCCCTAATTGAACAGCAAGCTCATCACGGCGCTTCGGAATTAATCCTGGGGTAAATGGCACTTGAAACTTCCCAATATAAATAGGGCGATGCGGACGAAATAACATTTTTATCGCTAAATGATTTGTAAATCCTCCAATAATTGCTCCGAGCCCTGTCGTCGTTAACATACTTAACCATATATTCATTACAATCAACCTTTCGCTTCTCCAAAACTATAGCATATCATCATACGGACAAAAGTATAATGGTATAAAAACGTATTTGCAATATATAGCTTCGCCTATTATGTCAACATTTTGTTAGTAAAGGAGTGATTTCGTTGGTTCTCGGTATTTTAACTTGCTGGCCTCATTATGAGCAAACGTATTACACCGAAATCGCTAAACGCGCTCGACTTTATCATAATGTCGTTGCCCAGTTTACGCCATTTGGTATTGATCCTAAAACAGATCTTATTTCTGGTCTGATTTATGATACAGATACAGGGAAATGGAAAGAGCAAACATTCCCTATTCCTTCTTATATATACGATCGTTCTTCTTTTAACGAGGAAACAGACTTCGAAAAAGCAAAGTCAATTATTCACTCATTACACAACCGTCCTTCCACTACTTTTTTAAATAACACACTCATTGACTTAAGCGAACTACATGATGTATTTCTCACGAATAAAAAATTATCTCCTTATATACCAAAATTTGAAATAGCAACGATACAAAATATTTTCAAACTGTTATTAAAAACAAAAGATATTATTATACGTCCTACTCATACACATTCCACTGAAAGCCTGTATCGGGTCGCTTATAAAAATAAAACGTTTCATATCGATACAATAAATGACGCCTATCATACTTCTACTCCAATCAAACGGACAGATGAATTTATATCTTGGTACAAACGTAACATACGCTCAGCACGTTACATCACGCATACCATGCTGCAACCACCAAATCAATTAACATACCCACTCCATATTCGAACCATTTTGCAAAAAAATAAAGAACGCGAGTGGAACGTTATCGGTCAATTTATACAAAAAAGCTCATTTCCAAATCAACTTTTACTTTCGGCAACGGATGATTCCTCTCTGCATTCATTTTCAAAAATTAAATACGTACTATCTAGTACCGGTGTACAACTACTACAAGACGCTTTACAAGACATTATAAATGAAGTGTTTCAAACACTAGATGCATCTTATTCTTCGTTATTCGAGCTAGAGCTTTCCACCATTATGGATCAAAAAGGGGCAATTTGGCTTATGTATGTCAACACGATTCCCCCGTACGAACATTACATTCGTCATAGTGATTCATTAGCTGAAAAAATATATCACGGACCACTACAGTTTAGTCGCTTCACACCATAATGAAAGGGGGGAAACCCATTTTGAAAGAGCACATATATACATTAAATATTTCAGATGAGCATCCAAATAGTATTACTTTACCTTATATTTTTTCCATTACACCACCGATTACATCCCTTTCCTTCGGCGTACGCCATGTTGCAAGTGAAGATGTAAAAATTCATTATTCCTTTACTCGCGAAATCAGTATCGGACAACAAATTGCAGAAAAGCTTTTACTGCCTCATTCCACTACTATCCATGCATTCACTCAAAATGAAACCATTATTTTTGGACCATTAATCGGGATTTTTACAACTGGTTTTAACGATGACGCTTCTAACCCTTTAGGAAACCGTTCAACTTCTCTTGGCGAGTTACTAACGCCGCCATTCACTTTGCGACCATTTGTATTCGTTTTTGGTGTGCAACATATAGACTGGGAAGACGAAACAATTGAAGGATATTTCTTTCAAGAGCAGCAGTGGATAAAGAAAAAAGTCCCTTTACCGAATGTCATTTATGACCGATTACCAAATCGTAAAGCCGAAAATTATAAACCAATCGTAAGAGCAAAAAGAAAATTAGAGCATGACTATGCTATTCCATGGTTTAATCCAGGATTTTTTAATAAATGGGAAGTGCATCAACTTCTTATGAAAGACGATTCAATCATGCCATTATTACCAAACACAGAAACATTTCAACACTTCGAACAAGTAGAACGATTTCTCGGTACGTATAAATCCATTTACATGAAACCGATTCACGGCAGCTTCGGTAGAAATATTCATCAACTATTTTATTCTCAAGCAGAGAATTGCTACTACTGTCGTTATCGCGAAAATGAAGAAAATAAACTAAGAAAGTACCAATCATTAGAAACGCTTCTGAACCATGTGTTGAAAGGACACGATTTAAAAAAGTTTATCGTACAACAAGGTATTCCCTTACTTCGCTTCGATGGGCAACCTGTTGATTTCCGCATTCATACAAATAAAAATCATTTCGGTCAATGGATGGTCAGTGCAATCGTTGCAAAAATTGCTGGCAAAGGTAGCTTAACAACGCATGTAAATAGCGGTGGTGATACAAAATTACTGCAAGAACTTTTTCCAGACTCAACGAAACAAGTTCAAATTGAAAATAAATTAAAACATACAGCCTTACAAATCAGTTACGCGCTCGATGAACAAGTAACCGGAAATATTGGAGAAATTGGTTTTGATATCGGCTTAGACACGCAGGAAAATCCGTGGCTCTTTGAAGCAAACTCTAAACCTGGGCGAACTGTATTCCAAGATGAAAAGTTAAAAGAACAAAGTGAACTGACGCGCCAATTATTTTACGAATATGCCATCTACTTAACTGAACATTCTTTGCGCGATGCAAAAGAAAAAATGTCTCAAATAAAATCAGAGACTTCCTCAAACAACGAGCATATCCCGTCCCCTATGATTCACTCACAAATACGAAAACAAAAACTTCCACCTCATTCATAAGGTGGAAGTTTTCTATTTATACCAGTTTCACTACAACCTCTGTTTCCACATTACACACCCCGCAATAAAAAACATGATTGCAGTATTCATTTGAATTATTATGTGTGAATCCATCTACTGCACTTAATAATTCTTGATCCATATACGCACTATAATCGTCTATGTAATCTACAGCCTTCCCATAATCTTGGAGTATACTTTGGCAATTTTGACAAGAATATGTTTGTGATTCTAATGCGTTGCAAAGCGGGCAAATTCCCATCATGATTCCTCCATACGTTATCATTTACAAGCAGATCGAAGAGAGTATCTAGCCACGTATAGCGGCGGCCAGTTCCTTTTTCTGCCCCATCCCTACTTAAAAATAGAACTATGAAATTGCTATCGATTTAATTGTAATAAGTCATAAATAAGAAGTTAATGATTTGCCCCCAAATAACAGGATACAAAAAGAAAAACATATTTCATATCGCTCTTAGTTTAGCCTTCTTTCTAAAAAATACAACGATTACTCTTATTTCATAATTTACGAAATCACTAAGATTTTTTTACAAAATTTACAAATTATTATTTCGTATATCTTTCTAGGTAACATCCATACTATGAGTACAAACTTAATTACCGATGGATTAGCGCCAAACGGGGCGATAATCTGGTTCAAATCCAGCTAGTCCAACCAAAAAAAATTTTTATAACTCTAAGGAGGATATATTCCTATGGCAAACCAAAGTTCTTACAATCAATTAGTAGTACCAGGAGCAACAGCTGCAATCGATCAAATGAAGTACGAAATCGCTCAAGAATTTGGTGTACAATTAGGAGCAGATTCTACGGCTCGTGCTAACGGTTCTGTTGGTGGAGAAATTACAAAACGTCTAGTTGCAATGGCTGAGCAAAGCCTTGGCGGATTCCAAAAATAAATATATATGGCAAAAAGGTCTCAAGGCATATGCCTTGAGACCTTCCTTCATTTATTGCAACATTTGTAAAAACTTTTTCGTACGTTCTTCTTTTGGATTTGTAAATACCTCTTCTGGTGTACCTTGTTCGACAACGACACCGCCATCCATGAAAATAACGCGGTTCGCAATTTGATGCGCAAAACGCATTTCGTGCGTTACAATAACCATCGTCATGCCTTCTTTAGCAAGTTCTTTCATTACTTTCAGAACTTCTTGAACGAGTTCAGGATCAAGCGCTGACGTCGGCTCATCAAATAGTAATACTTCCGGCTCCATCGCAAGCGCGCGAGCAATTCCAACGCGCTGTTGTTGTCCGCCTGATAATTGGAACGGATATAAGTCTATTTTATCCGCAAGACCAACTTTTTCAAGGAAATAGTTTGCTTTTTTCTTCGCTTCTTCTTTCCCCATCTTTTTCACTGTAACGAGCCCTTCCATTACATTTTGAAGTGCTGTTAAATGCGGAAATAGATTATGGTGCTGGAATACCATACCTGTTTGTGTACGAAGATTGACAATATCTTTCTTCGATACTTTTTGAGCGAAGTCGAGCTCTTTATTACCGATACGAATACTACCAGCGTTCGGCGTTTCTAGCACGTTGAGACAACGCAGGAATGTCGTTTTACCAGATCCCGATGGCCCGATAATAACAACAACTTCCCCCTTCTCAACTGATAAATCTATATGCTTTAGTACGGTATTATCTCCGAAACTTTTCTGTAAATGTTGAATTGAAATCATAAAAACAAAAACTCCTTTTATGAAAGGGTTATTTTAGAGTGTAACGTTCTGAACGTTTTTCTAATATTTGTTGCACGATAGATAATAAGAAGCAAATTACCCAATAAATAAGACCTGCTTCGAAATAAACAATTAAAAACTCGTAGTTCATTGCCGCAATTTCCTGCGCTTTTCGGAACATTTCTGTTAATAAAATTAACGATGCTAACGAAGTATCCTTCACTAAGCTAATAAATGTATTGGAAAGCGGCGGAATGGATACACGCGTTGCTTGCGGTAAAATAACACGTTTTAACGCTTGCGGGTATGTCATCCCAATTGTGTAAGCTGCTTCCCACTGCCCTTTCGGAATAGAAAGGATAGAAGCACGAATAATTTCTGATGCATATGCACCGACATTTAATGAAAATCCAATAACTGCTGCTGTATATGGCTCAACTTCAATATTAAGAGTTGGAAGACCATAGAAAATAATAAATAATTGTACAAGAAGTGGCGTTCCGCGAATGATAGATACATAGATACGAGCAATCCATTGTAAAATACGACTACCTGAAATACGTGCAAGCGCAGTTAACGTCGCAAGTATAATCCCGATAATAAATGTAATAAGCGTTAATGGAATTGTCGTAAACACAGCTTCCTTCAGCATAGGCATGAAGGAAGACTGCATAATATCTATCCAAGTAGACAATCGATCTGAAACCAATGCACTACTTAGATACATTTTCACCGAACCATTTTTTCGCTATTTTGTCGTACGTACCGTCTTTTTTCATATCTTCTAACGCTTTGTTTACTTCTTGTACTAGCTTGTCGCTACCTTTACGGAATAAGAATCCACTTTGTGACGCTTCTTTTTCTGTATCTACAATTTTAATTTTTGCATCTTTTTTCGTTTCTAAATAGTTTAACACTGATAATTTATCATTAATTGTGAAATCAACACGGCCAGTATTTAATAATTCTGCCGCTTGGCTAAAGCCTTCTACATTCGTGATTTCCGCACCATTTTTCTTAGCAATATCTGCATAGTTACTTGTTAAAGATTGTGCTGCTTTTAACCCTTTTACATCAGCAAATGTAGCAGGTTTATCTTTATCCTTCGCAATAACTAATACCGCTGAAGATGAAACGTATGGACTAGAGAAATCATATTTCTTTTGACGATCTTCACGAATACCAACTTCATTCGCAACCATGTCGAAACGTTTTGCATCTAAACCAGCAAGTAAGCTATCCCATTGTGTTTCTTTAAATACAGGTTTTACTCCTAAACGTTTTGAAACTTCTTCTGCTAATTCAACGTCAAATCCAGTTAATTTATTACTTGAATCGTGGAATGTGAACGGTGGATATGTACCTTCTGTTCCAATTACAAGTTCACCACTTTGTTTTATCTTTTGTAACGCATCTTGATTAGCTGTATCTTTTTTCTCTTCTTTACCGCAGCCCGCTACAATCCCGATCGCTAATGTAGTTACTGCAAGTACTGAAAATAATTTTTTCATAATGGTAATCCTCCAAGTATTCTGATAGGAATTTAAAAACTATATTGATTGTATGCAATCTTGAACAATTTTTCAATGAAAATGTTCTTATTTAGTTTATCCTTTTTCTTCATAATCAAACAAAATGGAAAAATAACGCTACATACAAAAAATAAGTAACATTTTTTAATATAGCATTTATAAAGAAAAAGGTAAAACAATACTTCTTATTTAACTGCCCTGATTCACTAAAAAAAGAACTTGTGAAAATCACAAGTTCTCCTCTACCTATTAAGCACTCTGATTACCTTCCATTTGCGTTTTGTACATATCGTAATAACGCCCGCGCTTTTTCATTAGCTCTTCATGAGAGCCTTTTTCTAAAATCGTTCCTCTATCAAGCACAATAATTTGATCCGCGCTTTTAATGGTTGAAAGACGGTGAGCGATAATAAATGTCGTTCTTCCTTTTTTCACAACTTCTAGCGCTTGTTGAATCATCGCCTCTGTTTCTGTATCAATACTAGACGTTGCTTCATCTAAAATTAAAATGGCCGGGTCAAAAGCGAGCGCTCTAGCAAACGATATCAGCTGACGTTCTCCGGTTGAAAGTGTACTTCCTTTCTCTGTAATTTCTTCATTTATATTGTTTGCAAACCGTTCAGCACCAACATCACGCAATGCTTTTACGATACGCTCTTTTGAAATTTTTTCGTTCTCTAAGCTTACATTAGAAGCAACTGTCCCGCTAAATAAAAACGGATCTTGCAGTACGATTCCCATATGCTCACGCGTTGCTTGTTTCGGCAT
Organism: Bacillus cereus group sp. RP37; assembly: GCF_040459695.1. Lineage (NCBI taxonomy): Bacteria > Bacillati > Bacillota > Bacilli > Caryophanales > Bacillaceae > Bacillus > Bacillus cereus group sp. RP37. The sequence continues at coordinate 4,520,828 of NZ_JARVHP010000001.1, forward strand.
CTCTTTTATATCGTGTCCATCAATTGTAAGCTTTCCTTTTTCAAACTCATAAAACTGAAAGAGTACATTCATAATCGAACTTTTTCCTGATCCAGTATGACCGACAAGTGCCACTGTCTCTCCTTGTTTCGCTTCAAAAGAAATATTTTTTAGCACTTCATCTTTTCCATTGTAAGAAAATGACACATTATCAAACTTCACATTTCCTTGTAAGCGAGGCATACGTTCTTCTTCTACTGCTTCCCCTTTTTCCTCTAACAGTTCAAAAACGCGCTCTGATGCAACACGCGATTGTTCTAAGTTTGCAAGCTGATTTACCATATTTGTAATAGGTGAGAACAATCGTGTTAAATAATCAACGAACGCATACAGTATCCCTAGAGAAATGACGCCTGAAGCACTTAATGAAGCACCACCGAAATACCAAATCACACCTGTGAAAGCGATATTTCTTAATACAGACACTAAGTTATGCGAAGTTGCTGCATTTAAATTCAAAATTTTATTTTGATACTTAAAATAATCGCCATTTAATTCTTCAAACTCTTTTTTCGTTTCACGCTCTTGACGGAACGCTTGAATTATTGGCATCCCTTGAATGGATTCATTCACTGTTCCGTTAATATCAGATAAACGTGAACGCATTTTATGATTGTATACAGACGCATATTTTCTATAAAGAATCGCCCAAACAATTAAAATCGGGATAATTAATAAACATAACGACGCAAGCTTCACATCTAGTAAAAATAGCGCAGCAAATATTCCAATAATATAGATGATACTAGAAACGAATGTCGCGAGTACCGTTACATATAAATCACGAATGGCTTCCGTATCATTCGTTACACGCGATACAATTTTTCCTGCTGGTAAATGATCGAAATAACGAATCGGCAATGTTTGAATATGAGAAAAGACATCTTCCCTCATAATTTGAATAATTTTGTTCGCTGCTTTCTGTAAGAAAAATTGCTTTCCGTATGCAAATAATGAGACAACTACTAATAAAGCGAAATAACCACCACCAAGTAATAATAGGGGGTTTATTTCTGGTTTATAAAAAGCAAACACTTCTTCTTTCGTTAATGCTTTCGCTTTATACACTTGCACCGCCTTACCATTTTGAACGGTAATCATATCACCTTTTACAGAACGTGACCCTTCAACATTCACTTTATTCGGTACAAAGTAGTATTGAAAACCGACTTGCATCACGCGTACTTCTTTTCCTTTTTTCTCACCTTCCTCAAAGCGATCACTTCGCTTATAAAAGGTGCCATTATACGAAACAGCCTCTGCACTCTTTTCTGTTTCATACCAAGGTTTCTCTATCCCGACGATATGATCGTCAATCATCGTTTTCGCGACGAGAGGACCCGCAAGCTCTGCGATGACGAAAATAAATAACATTAGCATCGCTGCAAAAATTGCCCCTTTCACTTTCATCGCATATTGAAACAATCGTTTTGAAACACTCATATTTTCACCCCACTATCCGCACTTTCACTTTCCCCTTGTTGTCTTTCAAACTGCTCCGCATACCAGCCTCCGCTTTTAATAAGCTGATCATGCGTACCTTCTTCCATAACTTCGCCTTCATCCATAACGAGAATCCAATCCGCATGTTGTACGGCAGATAAACGGTGCGTCGTAATAATTGTCGTCTTTCCGCTTCTCTCTGTTCTTATATTCTCAATAATCGCTGCTTCAGTACGAGCATCAACAGCTGATAAAGAATCGTCCAAAATTAAAATTTCCGGATTTTGAATAACCGCTCGCGCAATCGAAATCCTTTGTTTTTGCCCTCCTGATAAAGAAACACCCTTCTCTCCAACGAGCGTTTCTAACCCTTCTGGTAAAAACTCTAAATCCTTTTTAAACGCCGCAATTTCAATTGCTTTCTCGAGTTCTTCTTCCGTCGCTTTCCTATTTCCAAATAAAATATTTTCTCTCGCCGTTTTTGAGAACAAAATATGTTCCTGAGGTACATACCCAATCCAGCCGAGTACATTTTCATTCGTCATTTTATCTAACGTCACATCAGAGACTGCAATATCCCCATCTCCAAGCGGATATTGACGAAGAAGCTGACGTACAAGCGTCGTTTTTCCGCTTCCTGTTTTTCCAACAACCCCAAGCGTTTCTCCTTGTTTTAAGGTAAACGAAACCTTCTTTAAATTTGTTTCAGTTGATGAGGGATATGAAAAGGTAACTTCATCAAACTGAATATAATTCGGCTCTTGTACAAGCTTTGGATTTTTTGGATTCTTTACATCCGGTTCGTACGCTAACGTTTCATTTACTCGGTCTAACGAAGCGTTTCCTCTTTGCATAACATTAATTAATTCGCCAATTGCAAACATCGGCCAAATCATCATCCCTAAATACACGTTAAAAGAGACGAGTTCACCAAGTGTCACCTTCGATTGAAATACAAGATATGCGCCATACACTAAACCAATTAAATAACTAAGGCCAACAAGCATTTTCACAGTTGGCTGGAATAATGCATCAATTCTGGCTACCTTCATATTTTTTTCGTAGACGTCATCTCCTAACTGATGAAATCTTTCTTGATCTGCATTTTCTTGTACGTATGCACGAATAACGCGCACACCAGCGATTGATTCTAATACTTTATCGTTCATATCACCGAACGCATCTTGCGCAACTGTAAATCTTTCATGCAATTTCTTTCCATATATATTCATCGCATACGCCATAATTGGAAGCGGTATAAGTGCCGCAAATGTAAGCTCCCAACTAATTGTAAATCCCATCATAAAGACAATCGTAAGCATATATAAACTCGAATCCACGAGCGTTAATATACCGAAACCAGCCGTCATAGCAATTGCTTTTAAATCATTCGTTGCTCTCGCCATTAAATCGCCAGTACGATTTTTTTGATAAAACGTCGGTGTCATTTTAAGTAAATGCCCCATAAATTTAGAGCGCATCGTCTTCTCCAGTACGAATGCACCGCCAAACAATTGATGTTGCCAAACGAATGTGAGGCCATATCCAACTATCGTAACCCCTATTAAAATAAGAATAGATTGCATAATTGCTTCGTTCGTTAACGTTCCTGTTTTTATATTATCAATCGTAACCCCTAACACTTTCGGGGGAATAACCTCAACTATATTCACAATTAAAAGAGCTCCAATGGCGATACTATATCTCTTCCAATGCTCTTGAAAAAACCATTTTAACTTTAGTAATACTGATAACAATGTAACCTCTCCCTTCTCGTTCTCGTTTCACTCTCATGTCTTTATCCACTATCCAGACCCATCATATTTACATTTCGTAACCCATACAATCTCATCACATTTTTCCACCTTCCAAAGTTTGTTTTATCGTAACCATACAAAGTATGGAAACAAGCAAATTAGACAAAAAAAAGCATACCGCCGCTTGACGATATGCACAAAAATGCATAAAAGCGTACGTTACGATATACGCAACGTACGCTTTTTATAAGACAAAGATGCCCTATATATCCGTACGGGTTGCGTAATGATATGAATGTTTTCTGCCATTTAACAGAGCTAAACTCATTACATTTACGATTACAATCATTACGCACACCCCCTTCATTTATTTTCCATTTATAATCTTACAACTTTATTGAGTATTCTGTCAATTATTTTTTTAGCTATAGAATAAAATAATTTTTTATCACCAAAAATGAAGGAGGTTCATAATACGATACATCCGTTTGAAATAAGAGAATCTTCTGTAAGAAAGGGCATACACAACAAAAAAAGAATAAGAAATCGTTTTCACAAACATTTCATTTGAAAAATGTTATCAAACCCCCTACAATCACCTTATACTCACTCTTACAAGTTGCTATTTTAGGAGGACTAATCATGACAACTAGCAATACGTACAAATTTTATTTAGACGGAGAATGGAGAGAAAGCTCTTCAGGAGAAACAATCGAAATTCCATCTCCATACTTACACGAAGTAATTGGACAAGTACAAGCAATTACTCGCGGAGAAGTAGATGAAGCAATTGCATCTGCAAAAGAAGCTCAAAAATCATGGGCGGAAGCTTCTCTACAAGATCGCGCAAAATATTTATATAAATGGGCTGATGAGCTCGTAAATATGCAAGATGAAATTGCCGATATCATTATGAAAGAAGTCGGTAAAGGATATAAAGATGCGAAAAAAGAAGTTGTTCGTACAGCTGACTTCATTCGTTACACAATCGAAGAAGCTTTACATATGCACGGAGAAAGCATGATGGGCGATAGCTTCCCTGGCGGAACGAAGTCTAAACTTGCGATCATCCAACGCGCACCACTTGGTGTTGTATTAGCAATCGCACCATTTAACTACCCAGTAAACTTATCTGCTGCAAAACTTGCACCAGCATTAATTATGGGTAACGCTGTTATTTTCAAACCAGCAACTCAAGGTGCAATTAGTGGTATTAAAATGGTTGAAGCACTTCATAAAGCTGGCCTTCCAAAAGGTCTTGTAAACGTAGCGACAGGACGTGGTTCTGTAATTGGTGACTACTTAGTAGAACATGATGGCATCAATATGGTATCGTTCACAGGTGGTACAAACACAGGTAAACATTTAGCGAAAAAAGCTGCAATGATTCCACTTGTATTAGAACTTGGTGGTAAAGACCCTGGTATCGTTCGCGAAGATGCTGACTTACAAGATGCTGCAAACCATATCGTAAGTGGTGCATTCTCTTACTCTGGTCAACGTTGTACAGCTATTAAACGTGTACTTGTACACGAAAACGTAGCGGATGAGCTTGTTGGCTTATTAAAAGCGCAAGTAGCTGAACTATCAGTTGGATCTCCAGAACAAGACAGCACAATCGTTCCATTAATCGACGACAAGTCTGCTGACTTCGTCCAAAGCTTAGTTGACGACGCTGTTGAAAAGGGTGCAACAATCGTTATCGGTAACAAACGTGAGCGTAACTTAATTTACCCAACATTAATCGACCACGTAACAGAAGAAATGAAAGTTGCTTGGGAAGAGCCATTCGGCCCAATCCTTCCAATCATCCGTGTTTCTTCAGATGAGCAAGCAATTGAAATTGCTAACAAATCAGAGTTCGGCTTGCAAGCAAGTGTCTTCACAAAAGACATTAACAAAGCATTTGCAATTGCTAACAAAATCGAAACTGGTTCTGTTCAAATTAACGGACGCACAGAGCGCGGCCCTGACCACTTCCCATTCATCGGTGTAAAAGGTTCAGGTATGGGCGCACAAGGTATTCGTAAGAGCCTTGAGTCTATGACACGTGAAAAAGTAACTGTATTAAACTTAGTTTAATCTTATATGTAGAAGCTGATCTAGTTTTAGATCAGCTTCTTTTTATTTCACGATTTGTTTTTCCATAGGTAAATTCACACCTTCTACAGAAATTTGATACCCTAGCCATCGCTCAGCAATATGTTCAAATGATGAAACTGAGCCTGTTGTAAAAAATCGATGCTTCGGATTAAGATTGTCAGACAGAATTCCTTTGTGCTGTAAAATTGTGCTTAACTCTATCGCTGTTTCTTCTGCAGAACTAATAATCGTTACAGCCTCTCCTAACTCCTTTTTTATATAGGACTCTAAAAGTGGATAATGCGTACACCCAAGAATTAACGTATCTATATCTTCCTTCGTTAATGGCAGTAAAGCTTGTTTCACTTGCTGCATGACATATGCTGTGTCTTCTAATTGATTTTCTACAACTGTAGCTAAAGTCGGACATGCATGACTATGCACTTCCAAATATGTATCCAGCTCGTGTAATGCTTGTTCGTACATATTAGATTTTATCGTACCTACAGTTCCAATTACTCCAATTCTCCCTTTCTTTGTCACTTTAATTGCAGCTCTTGCTCCCGGATGTATAACACCAATAACCGGGATGGGAAGTGCTTCTTGCAACGCGGTCAATGCTGCAGCTGCACCAGTATTACATGCTACAACTAGAGCTTTTAATGGAAACTGCTTGAGGAACTCAACCATTTCAAATATGAAAGATTGTACCTCCTCTACACTTCTCGGCCCATACGGACAACGATCATTATCACCAATATAGTAAATGCTCTCTTTAGGCAATTGTCTTATAATTTCGCTCGCAACTGTTAATCCCCCAACTCCCGAATCTAATACACCTATTACTGAATGTTTATGACATACAGACATATACTTCATCCCCTTCTCAATCTTCTAGCGCCAATAACATTTATTATATTATGAAAATTCAATATTACATAACAATCCCTCTCCCTTTTAATCACAAACTCTTCCCTATAATCTGATTATTTCTATATCCATTGACGTATAAAAATTCATTTGTTACTCTTAAAGACGTTAATTTAATATTTAAATCCTCATTCGTATCTCGGTGAGGTAGAGGTTGCAGTCATTAAGAGTATCATTTCTGGAGATGTAGTGGCATTGATGAAGGAATGAGAAAGGAATGATTGCCGAAGTAAGCCCGTGTCCACCATGCACGCTTGCTGGGTCTGCATTTAATAAGTGCAGAACTGTCACAAACGAAACGTTTCGTTTGTGGAGAGCTATCGAGAGGTATGTCGTGGGTTTCTTATAAGATAGAAAGCATGTAGCGGCAAATTACGTGCTTTTTTTGTTTTGTTTGGGACTTCTCTTCTCTACTAAGAAGACATACATATCTCCTCGCTTGACTTGGTTATACTAACTTTGGAGGTATTTTCTATGCAACAAAAAAAATGGGGCTTTTGGGTACTAACAGCTTTCGTTGTCGGTAACATGGTTGGCGCTGGGATTTTCATGGTGCCAAGTACGTTGGCACAAACAGCAAGCCCTCTCGGTGTCACTTTAGCTTGGTTAACAACAGGGTTTGGTGTTTTAATGCTAGCTCTTGTTTTCGGTAATTTAGCAATTCGTCGTCCTGATTTAACGACAGGACCACAAAGTCATGCATATGCTTTATTCTCAACACCAAAAAAGAAAAAAATGGCTGGTTTCAGTATGGTATGGGGATATTGGGTTGCAAACTGGGCAAGTAACGTTGCCATCATTACATCTTTCGCGGGATATTTATCACTCTTCTTCCCAATTATGAAAGATACACGACTACTCTTTTCAATCGGCTCGTTCGATATAGAAGTCGGAAAACTAATTACATTTACGATTTGTTCCATCTTACTTTGGGGAACTCATATTATATTAACAAACGGTGTAAGCGGAGCTGGAAAGCTAAACTTCTTAGCAACAACAACGAAAGTAACTGGATTCCTTTTATTCATCGTCGTTACGTTATTTGCATTCGAAGCTTCTAAGTTTGGACAATGGTACACACCGATGATCGATAAATCAGGTGTATCACACGGCCTTCTTTCACAAGTAAACTTAGCTGCTCTTACAACGCTTTGGGCATTTATCGGAATTGAATCGGCAGTACTTTTATCAAACCGTGCTACCTCTCCTAAAACAGTAAAACGCGCAACAGTTGCAGGATTACTTATTACAGTTGCGATTTACTTAGGAATTACAATTTTAACAATGGGTGTACTTCACGTTGATACATTACAAGCTTCTGAACGTCCATTAGCAGATGCATTAAACGCTGCAATGGGTCATGGCGGCGGGAAACTGATGGCATTACTTGCTCTTACTTCCCTATTCGGTTCTATATTAGGCTGGATTTTATTAAGCTCAGAAGTACCGTATCAAGCAGCAAAAGAAGGTTTCTTCCCTTCCTTCTTCACAAAAACAAATAAAAAAGGAAGTCCAATTTACTCATTACGATTAACAAACATTATGTCGCAAGTGTTCTTATTCTCAACGTTATCAGGAACTATTGCGGAAGCTTATACATTCGTTATTACCGTATCAACACTGGCCTACCTCATTCCATATCTCGTTTCACCAATCTTCCAGTTAAAACTAGTCGCAACTGGTGAAACATATAAAAATGAAATGCGGGCAAGAATTACAGATGGTATAGTCGCAGTAATCGCACTTTGCTACGCACTATGGGTTATTAAAACAGGAGCATCCGATATAAAAACGTTCCTTCTCGGAATTGGTTTATTCGTAATCGGCTTTGCTTTCTATCCATTAATGAATCGTGATCAGAAAAAAAATAACGAAAAGAAAAACGAGCAAGTTGCATAACGCAATTTGCTCGTTTTTTCTTTTGTAAAACATATATAATAGAACAAAGAGGTGAAAACATGTCAATTGAATCGTTATGGAGCAGTCGCTTCCAACAACATATTCAAAATATCATTACATACTTTGCACGTATGATTAACGGTTTACTATATAGCTTTATCTTCGTTGCCTGTATAGGTGCTTACTATTACGCAAAGTTTCTTAAGACAGCTCCTTCTAAAGGACTATCTTTACTACTCATCACGATTGTACTTACATTCATTATAACGAGATGCCCTATCCGTACATTTATTCAGAAACCTGATGCTGTCTATTTACTCGCACTAGAAGAGAAATTAACATCTTATTTTAAAAAATCTCTTCTATATAATTACATCATTCAGCTTTTCCCATTATTATTTACGTTCCTTATTCTCGTACCACTTGCACTGCAATCATTACAATTAACTGTACCTTTCTTATGTACAATCTTTATCGTTTTAATGATTACGAAAGCTTGGAACATGTACATACATTGGATGTGGCGTGATGGTTATGAAAAAAATATATGGCTGATCATCCGTATTACTTGTAACGCCTTACTCATTTACATGCTGTTTTATTCGGCAAATGTTCTCATATTAGGCGGATTGCTCTTGCTACTTGCTTTCCTGCTTCTATACACGAAAAAACAGCCTACAAAACGAATACCGTGGGATTACATAATCGAACAAGAAGAGAAAATGGACGTTCGTTTTTATCAATTTGCTAGCATTTTCACCGATGTTCCGCAACTGAATAAGCAAGTAAATAAAAGAAAATGGCTTACAAATTGGATTGAACCTTTATTACATAAAAAAAGAGCAACTTTCTTCTATTTACATACACTAGCATTTTTACGTGGAAATGATTATTTTGGTATATATATTCGCTTAGGGTTAATCGGTGCTTTCGCCCTATACTTTATTCCAAATATATACGTAAAAGGTGCTATTGCTTACATCGTCCTATATATGATTTCTATGCAGCTTCGTTCTCTATGGAAATATTTTTCAGGAAATATTATTGTAGCATTATATCCAATTGATACTGAAAAACGAATGCATCAATTTCTTCGCTTAATCTTTATATTGTTAAGTATTCAACTCATTGTATTTTCAATTGTTATACTCATTGCTACGGGACAATTACTGCATGCTTTGATTATTATGGTGATCGGGGTAATCTGGATCAAATTTATTATTGTACCAAAAACGAAGCAACGTATTTCTTCGTTTTAACGAAAAGAAATATCTTAAAAGCCAAGGAGCGAATAAATTTTCTCCTTGGCTTTTTATTTTTAATTCTACACCTATCAAAAATCCCGGTAGGTTCGTCCTGTTTTTTCTTAAGCATAGAGTGCTAGACACCCCGCCTTCCCCTCCGGTGTTTTATAGCTTAATTATGATTTTTACATACAAAAACGATAATACATGTTTACGTCCTAATAAAAAGGGTATGTATTAAATTAACAGGGCAAAGGAACTGGAGGGAATGAAAAAACATGAATTAAAGTTTCACTTTATAAAAGGCATTGCTCAAAGAAGATTCTGGAACCGATACTATAATGTAAGGAGCTGACTGCAATGAGTAAAAAAATTGCTATTTTAATAACGGATTATTTCGAGGATACAGAATACACAGAGCCAGTAGAAGCTTTTAATCAAAAGGGATATGAATTAACAACTATTGAAACGGAAAAAGGGAAAACGGTACACGGTAAACAAGGAAAAAGTGAAGTCGTGATTGATAAAAGTATTGATGATGTTTCTCCAGAGGACTTTGATGCCCTCTTCATACCAGGCGGGTTTTCCCCAGATATACTTCGTGCAGATGAACGGTTTGTTCGCTTTAGTAAAGCATTTATGAATGCGGATAAACCTGTTTTTGCTATTTGTCATGGACCTCAGCTACTCATCACTGCACAAACACTTGAAGGACGTGATGTGACTGGATATAAATCTATTGAAGTCGATTTGAAAAATGCCGGTGGAAATTTTCATGACAAAGAGGTTGTCGTATGCCAAAATCAGCTAGTAACAAGTAGACAACCAGAGGACATCCCAGCGTTTATTGAAGAATCGTTGCGTATATTAGGATAGCTACTTTGATTAACCTCCTTTTATTTATATGAAAAAATTTAATCAGTGGGGTTTCATTCATCCCCCACTGATTATTAGCCCTCACCAACTGGTCGTTTACAGGCAAACAGACCTCCACAAACAGCGGAATAAATAAAAAGAAGGGAATCTAAAAGTTCAGTTTTAATAATTTTTTGGATCCCTCCTTTTTTCGTCCCAAAATTTCTAATCACTATTCATAGGCAGTTCTCATATAGTGAAAATGACTATACCATTCCAATCCATAATTTAAATAATCATTTTGCACATATATAAATACAAAAGATGGGAGCCTTATTTATGAATAACAATCCACCTTCAACGCCCCCAAATCCTACAGAAACAAATAATCGTGAAGTAAGCTTGCAAACGTTACGCGTCATTGGACTTATTGTACTGATTAGCGGCTACATATTAGTAGCTCTTTCTGAAGTAGGAACGTTAAAAAATCTTTTGCTACAGCCTAGCACTACTCCAAATTTAGCTGAAGTTGATCCGTTTTAAAAATTATATAAAAAGCGAGTCCCAGTATAACTGGTTCGCTTTTATATAGTTTCATCCAATCTGAGAAACATTTCTCTCATCCTCATACTTCTCTTTCCCTATCGCCTTCATAAATAATACAATACTGCTCATACCAACAATAAAGTACAGGGCACTCATGCCCCAAGATGCAAGAAATGAACCTAGCATAACACCTAATGCCCCGTTCATTTTTGCCACTTGAAAGACCATTCCGTTAATCGCCATATATGAACCTCTCGCCTCATTTGGCACCCTATCTGCCATAATAGATTGGCGCACTGGCACATACATCATCTCGCCTACCGTTTGGAAAAGCCCTGCAATTAATAAAATCCATAAAGTATTGCTCGTTCCGAGTATTGTAAAGCCAATCGTGTAAATGAATAAGCCTACATATAAAATTTTCAAATCGTTGAAGCTTTTCAGCATTTTAATAAGAAGTGCTGAACATAACACAACTAAAATTGTATTCTCTGCTGAAATCCAGCTCAGCATGCGAATACCTGTTAAATCAAACGTAAAACCATTCCCAAATAAAAAGTGCACCGTTTCAAATTCCTTCTGCAAACGCACTCCTAAATAATTATTTATTTGAAACTCTAAAGATAATGTACATATACTTGCTGCACAAAAAATTAAAAACGCTCTATCTTTCATCACGACTTTATAACTATCCGCCATATCTTTTAATACATTTTTCTTCTCCAGCGTTTTTCGTGCTACATACACTTCTTCCATATATACAGCCATCACATATAAAGTAATGGCTGCAACAAGCGTTAATACGATAAACAGTCGTAATCTATAGTTTTCAAATAGTAATCCGCCAAATATTGCTCCAATTGCAATTGATAAATTAATAGCCCAATAGTTAATGCTGTACATCACTTTTCGATTCTCAGGTGTACTCACATCAATTAACATCGCTTCAGTCGCTGGATTCATAAGTCCAGATCCTAAGCTATTCACTAACATAAATACGAACGTTAACCACGGTGAGTCTACATAATCTGAATTCGCAACTCCCATACAAGCAATGGAAATGACTTGTATACTTTGGCCAATAATCATCACTTTTTTACGACCGAGCCGATCTCCAACATATCCACCATATAAACCTATTACTAATGAAGCTATGACATTAATGAGTAGTAAAGCACCAGCAATCGCACTACCTAACTTTATGGAAAAATAAATCGCCATAAATGGAAAAATCATCGTGGACACAGTACGTGTTAAAAACGAAGTTATAATTCTAATTTTGATATTTCGATGCATACTCCAAAATCCCATTGTTCCCCCTCCTTATGCTTACTTATTTTACTTTGAAAAAGAGGAAGAAAAAGGTTAGAATATTCTAAAGAGTTTCCCCTTTTATAAAAGGAAGTGTATATGCATGAAGATTATGGACTATTACATTCGGTTAAGATTACACGCACAAGATCAACAACATATCCGAAATAGCTTACAAGAATTAGCGGATGTTTTATATTGCAGTACGAAAAACGTAAAGATTTTATTAAAGAAAATGAGCGAGGAACAATTAATTCACTGGACTCCAGGGCGAGGCCGCGGGAATAAAACGGAAATTAAATTTGCGCATAGTTTCCTAGAAGCGATTGAATCCTATACAGATGAACTGTTAACGCAAGAAAAGTTAAAGGATATTTTTCTTCTTTTAAAAGAACCCCTACCTCTTGCACTTCAAAAAAAGATAGAAAATAAACTGCATCATCATTTTGGATACGAACCTTCAAACGATATGTACGATATATTAAAGATTCCTATATCGAGAAAGATATTCCCATTAGATCCGGCCTTTGTGGCTGTAACTACGGAGAGCCATCTTACGAGTCAAATTTTTGACACGTTAGTCGTTTATAACGATGTTACTGAAAAAATGGAACCACACATTGCGCATACGTGGGAATTAAGTGAAGACGGGCTGACGTGGACCTTTTATTTACGAAAAGATATATATTTTCATAACGAAACAATTTTAACTTCTAAAGATGTACAATTTTCATTTGAAAGACTAAAACAAGTTCAATCTCCTTTCGAATGGTTAACAGAAGAAATTGTTCAAATTGAAACACCATCACCACTGCAAATTCGATTTCATTTAGCAAAAACCAACTTTTTTTTCTTACACTATGTTAGTTCCATGCAACTAGCAATTTTGCCGCGTGATGCGAGTATTCAAAATCATCATTATATAGGTACTGGACCTTTCAAACTTGCTTATTACTCTGAAGATAATATCGTACTAGAAGCGTTCACTCATTATTTTAAAGAGCGTGCGTTATTAGACCGTATTGAATTTTGGGGTATTCCTGATCATGTACAAATAGATGCTGATTATGAACTACCAAATGAAGAGCAAAATGAAAGGCATGATATACAAATAGAGGAAATAGGTTGTATTTATGCTAGCTTCAACTTTACAAAACCTGGCCCTCATCACGACATTTACTTTCGAAAAGCTTGGAGAGAACTATATGATGTTGAAACGATACTTCGTAACATAGAGGGTAGACGAACAATTTCTGCATCAAGCTTTTTCCCTGAAAGGAGTCGCCAAGCTTCTAAAAGGTCCTACTCTTTAGAAAAAGCGAAAGAGTATGTAAACAAGAGCACCTATAATGGAGAAACGATACATATTTACTTCTTCGCATTTAAAGATAGTGCAAATGACGCATATTTCCTAAAAGAACGGTGTGAACAATTAGGAGTACACGTAGAACTTCATCCATTTCTCGTTTCAGATTATATGGATCGTTCTATTGATAAACATGCCGATATTATTTTCATGGGAGAAGTGTTTGCTGCTGATCATGAACTTGCATTCTTAAATGTATTTAAAAATAAAAGTTGCTTCGTAAATCGGTTCATGGACTCACACTATGGAAACCAAATTAACTGTTTACTTGATACCTTTTTATTAGAAGAAAATAAAGAGAAGCGCTATAAGCTTATGTATGAGATCGAAGAATTTTTACAAGCAGAACACATCATTTTATTTAACTATCACGTTTTAAAAAGAAAAACATACCCTTCTTCTTTGAAAAACGTAACAATTGATTCATTCGGCTGGGCAAATTTTGCGAAGTTATGGATACAGCCATCCACGTATTAAAATGTGAGTTTTTATAAAGTGAAACTTTAATCAGTGGGGGTTTTGTTCATCCCCACTGATTATTAGCCTTCACCAATCGGGCTTTTACGGGCAGCCCCCGACCCCCACCTAACTTCTTTGCTTCCGCTGAATTTTGAGGTGGGGGTCTTACTGCCCGTTAATGCGGGATAAAAGGAGAAGAACCATGAAACGCAACCTAGAAAAAAGACTTTCCTATCTATACACAGGTGAATTATTTTCAGTCATTACTTTTATTTTCACAAGTTACTTACTTAATTATGCTTATCCTACGTTACATTTATATTCCCTATATTCTTTTTGGGTCTCATTTCTTCTTTTAGAGTTTATCTTATTACAAGGAACAATTTACTGGTACGTAAAGTGGAAACGACTAAAGAAAGAGAAAACATCTGTTACGCCTATTAGAATGATTCAATATTTAAAAGTACTTAAAAAGATAAATATAGCATTCATTATCACGGGATTTATTACGTTTACTATTGATTTTGTAATTTGGTATCCCCACTTACCTTTAGGCGGGCTATCATTCACTCTATTTGTTTATATTTTTGCATTACTTGAGTACATTAACTATTATCATACTCAGCTTTCATACGATAACATCTCTGATATAAAACATTTAATCAAATCAAAAAAACTAAAACAGTCCTGTATAAGTAAAGATTTTCAACGTATTTCATGAAAGAGAAGGTACTACATCCTTAGTAGTACCTTCTTCACATACAGATCCAAACTATTATTTCATTACTCCATCTAAGTGATCTTTCAAGTTCAATAAATATTGCTCAATATTTGGATTCTTCACCACATCATAACAAGCAAAACTCTTTAACGGACTCATACCGAGAAACTTTTGCACGCGATGTAAATGACTAAGCACTGATTCTAAACTTTCTCCTTCAAAGAACTTCGTCTTATCTCCAAATGCTTTCTCAGGTGCATTCCAAGTTGTAGAGAACATATATTTCTTCTCTTTTAATAAACCACCTGTTCCATATTCATCAGCACCTTTAAAGAACAAACCGTATTCATATACTTCATCCATATACGTTTTAAATAAGCCCGGTACACTAAACCAGTAAATCGGTGTTTGATAAATTACAACATCCGCCCATAAAAACTTCTCTTGTTCTTCTTTCATATTGTAGCCATCTTGAATCGTTGTTGTTTTCACATGATGATTCTCGCTTAATACCGTTACCATATGATCCACTAACGTTCTATTTAATCGCCCTTCTTTCGTACCGTATTTTTCATGTCCATTTATAATCAATATATTTTCCATCGCTTTTCTCTCCCTTATTTTATTCCTCAGCTATTAACCCAAGTTGCTGTTTCAGCGTAAGATTATCTTCTAAATGCCAGTCTTCTGTTATCTTTCCGTCTTTCACATGTAAAATATCAATTGCAAAAAAATTGATTTTCTTATCATTATGCGTTCCTGTAAAAGAAAGACGAGCTGTTACTTTATCTCCAACGACTAATAAATCCTCAATCTCGCAATGTATATCAGGCACAACTTTACGAAAATTTTGTGCCGCAAACTTTAATCCTTCCGTGCCTTGTGGTCGCCCTTTCGGCAATGTATTATCGAAAAAATTTTCAGCAACAGTCTGCGGAATAAGCTCCTCTTTACCTGTATCCCAAAATGCGTAAAAACGCTGCGCGGCATGAACCATTTCGGTCGCTTCCTTTTTACTGATTGAAGGATCAATTGTCATTGCTTTTGGCTGTGGCATTTCTTTTAATAACTGGACTTCAGTTTTTTGCTCCCCGCCGCATGCTACAAGTACAATACAAATAACAAACAAACTAAGGAACCCAAACAACTTTTTTATCTCCATGAAAATCACCTCCCCCTCATACAAACCCTTTATATTTCTTATTGCTATTGTATATGTACTAACTTCCTTTATGGAAGTAGTGATATTTTTTTCATATAGTTACCAAAAGTATAGTTTTGTGATACTATAAAGCAAATTCATTCAAAAAAATTTTATGGAGGCTAGTTCCATGAACAATATAGATCCAGTTGAATTAACGAAAGGTTTACCTGGCATACCTTGTCCTATCGCTAAAACACTTGATGTAATTCGTACAAAATGGACGTTTTTAATTATTCGTGACCTTCTTATCGAAGGAACATTACGCTTTAGTGATTTGCAAAAATCAATGGACGGGATTAGTCCGAAAACATTATCGCTTCGACTAAAAGAATTAGAATCTCAAGGCATTATAACGAGAAAAGTATATCCAGAAGTTCCGCCTCGTGTAGAGTACACATTAACGGATAAAGGAAAGCAATTAGAGGGGATTTTTATTGAATTAAAACGGTTTGGATTAAATTTATAAAACAAAAACCCCTTACCGTCGTAAGGGGTTTGATTACTTCGCAAAACTTTCAGCTAGTTGCTTCTCTCTCCACATAAATGTAATACCGAGACCAACTATTAAAACAACTCCTGAAAATGCATATGGATAATGAATATTCATATCAAATAATATTCCACCCATCGCTGGCCCTGCGATATTTCCTAAACTCGTATAAGTCGAGTTCATACCAGCAACGAATCCTTGCTCTTTTCCAGCTGCTTTTGATAAAAACGTCGTTAAAGCTGGACGCAGTAAATCGAATGCTAGGAAAATAAAACAAGTAACAAGAAGTACAATCCAATAATTAAAGACTATAGTTGAAACGAACGCTAATACCGCACCTACAATTAAACATATTTGAATCAACACTTTTTCACCGAACATGTCGACTAATTTGCCAAACATAAATACTTGCACAACTACCCCAAAGATTGAACTAATTGTAATAATTGCCGCAATATCTTTCGGTGTAAAACCAAACTTATGATCAGAAAACAGGCTAAACACAGTTTCATACGCCGATAAACCGAAAGCAAGTACAAATACGATAATAAATGCAATTGCATACATTGGATGTAATGATTTCTTTAAATCACCAATAAAACTTGATTCTTTCGTATTAGCAGAAATCTCTGCAAGCTCTTCTTTTGTTAACGGTTCTTTTAAAATAAAGATAGAAATTACACATGCTATAAAAGCAATTGCTGCAGCTACAAAGAACGGCACACGTATACCGTATTCTGCAATAAATCCGCCAATTCCAGGTCCTATAATAAAGCCGGTACTAATCGCAGCAGATAAATATCCCATCGCCTTTGGACGTTCCTGCATAGATGTAATATCCGCAACATATGCCGTAACACCAGGCATAATAAACGCAGCACTAATTCCGCCTAACACCCTCGCTGCATAGAGCATCCATACATCTGTTCCTAAACCAAAAAGAAGCTCTGAAACACCAAAAATAAATAATCCAATGATGATCATTTTCTTCCTACCATAAAGGTCGACCCACCGGCCTGTAATAGGTGAAGCAATAAGCTGAGCCATTGCAAACACTGCAACGAGATATCCCATCGTCTTCCCTGTTAAACCCATATCATTCATAAAGGACGGCATAACCGGAATGATTAATCCAATCCCTAAAAAAGCGATAAATATATTACTCAAAAGAATGACCAATACCATCTTTTGTTCTTTTATCGGTTTCTTCACTTTTAACACCTCTTCCCGTAAGTTCCTCTCAAAAAAATGCCTAAGAAGCTTTTTCTTTATCCTGCTATTTGTGGGCTAATCATGAGTAGAAATGCCTCCACCCATTAGAATTTCACTCTATCCTTCCACACATACATAAGCATTAGGTGAATGACTATCATTCAGTTTTCCTCAAAAATGAACCTACCTTTTCAGACAGGTTCATCCCACTATTTCTTTATATGTAGTGCATGTGTTAAAAAATCTAGTACTTCTGCCTTTTGTAGCTCGACTTGCTCATCATCTTTATGATCATATAAATAAACTTGTTCCGCTGCTGATTCAACAAGAGCAATAAATAACTTCGCTGTTCGCTCTGCATGAACCGAATCACGAATTTCACCAGCTTCTTTTGCCTCATTTAAAAACTCGCTTAGCCACTTATAAAGAGGCTCATACACAGCTTCCCATTCTTTTATATGTTCTGTAGATGCAAGCCCCGCATACATTAAAGCTTGTATTTCACGATATTCCTCTATAAAGTGAAATACCGCATCTATTACTTGCGTCACTTTACTTGAGAAAGGCGCATCATTTTGCACTTTTTCCTTTACTGCAAGTATCATCTTTTCAACCATCACTTCTGCTATTGCAGGCATAACAGATAACTTAGAAGGAAAATATAAATAGAAAGTTCCTTGTGCAATGCCCGCCAATTTCACGATATCAGAAATCTTCGTTTTTTCAACGCCCTTTTCCTGAAACACTTCAATAGCTGCATAGACAATTTTCTCTTTTTTATTCATCATCTAAACCCTTTCACACGCGTATTGAATGACTGTCACTCATTTTATAAAATAACTAGCTATACTGTCAATTATCGTGCACTTTTTATAATAAAAATCTCCTAACGACTTGTTAGGAGATGCAGTATACCTTTATGACAGAGCCTTTAATCCTGTCACGCCGCATACAATAAGAGCCACACTAATGATACGTGTTTTACTTTTCGACTCACCAAACAGGAACATATTTAATAAAACGGCACCTGCTGTTCCAATACCAATCCAAACCGCATACGCGACGCTTACTTGTAAGAATAAGAAAGATGTATACAAGAATGCGAAGGATGTAGCAAATCCACCTATATAAAGCGCTCCATTTGCTAACGTTTTATCTTTGCTATACATTTTAAGACCAATCACACCGACTATTTCACTAATTGCGGCACAAAATACGAAAAACCAACCCATCTTTAAGCAGCTCCTTCCACAGTTTCTTCTTTATTATCAGCTAGCTTTAAACCGATAACGCCAGCTACAACCATCACGATAAAAAATAGTTTTCCGACGCTGAAACTTCCGCCGAAAAGGAATACATCCATTAAGAAAGTACCTACCGTACCAGCTCCGGCAAAAATGGCATATACAGTCCCTGTCGCAAGATGTTCACACGCTTTAGAAAGAAAGTGAAAATCAACAGCGATAACTCCTAAAATAATAATCCAATGCCACCAAGTATGGGCTGTATTAAAACCAAACACCCAAAAAATTTCAAAGATACATGTTAATATGACATATAACCAAGCTCTATTTTTCATACCTCTCACCTCTTATGACTGACTATCAGTCATTTTTGTTTTAAAAAAATATACTCCTTAATCACTACTATATAAAAACAGCTATCATCCTCATTTATCATTATATTCTTTCCATTTCCAAGCTAACTACATCCTTCCACAGAAAAAATGACTGAATGTCATTCATAAATATTGTACATGAATATTTTAAGAACTGTCAATGCAAAAAGATTATTTAAAATTTCTTTCATCCGATTTGTATATTTCCTAATAATCTGTTAATACTGCTAGTAACATAATATTTTCTCCACTCCCCCTTGGAGAGATCCCTTTAATAGAGCAGTTAGCTTTTGCTAGCTGCTCTTTTTATTTTTCATCTTTCATAATCCAATTCAATCGCATGTTCACTTGATCCAAAATAAATATTTGCTTATGCAATACTATCACGATATTCTTCGCCATGAATTCCCGAAAAGTCATTTCAGATTCGTTTTAGATCTGATTTTCTTCGTTCTAAATCGGTAATGAGCTGTTTAATTTATTCAATTACCATTTCACTTTTTTGTTCTACAATTCGATATGCAATATTTCATATTTTATTATCGCAATATCACTTTATTAACCTTCATTTTATATAAATGGGTTCCTATTATGCGATAAATCAACATTTGTAATTTAATTCCTTATTTAAATCAGCTAGTTTTCATTTTTAAACACTATATTCAGATAATTATATTGGAATTTCTTGTTCTACACATCCAAATACATCTTGTGTATTATGTAGGAGAAGAGTAATTAAAAGACTTACTCTTTGCTATTGAGGGAAGAGCCTGAGAGCCATATCAGGCTCTTCTTCGTTTATGTACCTTGTATTAAGATGCGATTTTCAGTAAAAAATTACATTCAAGAAATCATAATTTATCTACTATGAAAATATAAACACTAAATCTTCACATCCAATTTACCGAGCAGTTAGCTTTTGCTAACTGCTCTTTTTTATTTTCCAGCACACTGTGAGATTAAATCCATTTTTATCATATAACTAAGGAGCAGATTATGTTTTCTATTTATTTTCCAAAGAGGCCTTATATGCAATAATTTTATTCTCAAGCATCTTTTCTGTAATTACTAAGTTTTCTCTTTGAATCTGAATAGATCTCCTATGATCTTCTAGGAGCTGTAAACGAGCTTCAGTCGTATGCTCTCCTTCTAAATATAACCTAGCGTATTCTCTTATTTTCGCTATTGGCATTTGCGTTTGTTTTAATTTCATGACAAACTGCAACCACTTTATATGTGACTCTTCATACAGTCGATTCCCATTTGTATCGCGATTTGCAATTAATATATTTTCCTTTTCATAATAACGTAGTGTATGTGTGCTCACTCCTAATAATGTAGCTACCTCACTAATTGTATACATACTCTAACTCCCTCCACGTGCTTACCCTCATATATTTTATAGCCTTATCAAATTTATAAAAAAACATTTGACTTAGAGTATACTCTAACAAATACAATCTAACCATAATACATTCATTTGAACTTAGGGGGATTTTATATGAAATACACTGTTATTACTGGTGCAAGTTCTGGAATTGGCTATGAATCAGCTTTAGCTTTTGCATCTCGCGGAAAGAACTTAATACTTGTAGCTCGAAGACAAGAAGAATTGGATGGATTAAAATTAAAAATTAACGAAATGAATCCAGAATTGGATGTTGTCATTCGAAGAACGGATTTATCTATAACGGAAAATGTTTATAAGCTTTATGAAGGCCTACAATCTTTTCAAATTGAAACGTGGATTAACAACGCAGGGTTTGGTAACTTTGCCTCAATTGCTGAACAAAATTTAAATAAAATAGAAACGATGTTACATGTAAATATAGAAGCATTAACAATACTCTCTTCCCTTTTCGTTCGAGATTATTCAATGGTTGATGGCACACAACTTATTAACGTTTCATCAGGCGGTGGATACACGATCGTTGCTGATGCTGTTACGTATTGCGCTACGAAATTCTATGTAAGTGCATTTACAGAAGGCTTATCTCACGAATTGAAAGAACAAGGTGCAAAACTGCAAGCAAAGGTTTTAGCACCTGCTGCAACTGAAACAGAATTTGCGAAACGCTCATTTGATATTGATGAGTTCCAATACGATAATGTTGTACCGAAATTCCACACTGCAAAACAAATGGCACAATTTATGCTTGATCTTTACGACAGTGATAAAGTTGTAGGGATTGTCGATGGTTATACTTATAACTATGAGCTTAAAAACCCCATTTTTAATTTTGCAGTAAGAAAAACGAATTCAAGTTCTTAATTTCCCCTAAAATATAGATGCCCACTATTACGTAAATAATAGTGGGACTTTTTTCTCTCTGAAAATTTCACCCAACATATCGAATCATCGCCACCTCATCACAATGATCAACTTTTGGACAATGTCTACAATCAATCCATATTTTCTCCGGTAACGCCTCTCTATTCACAAAATCAAACCCGCACTTTTGAAAAAATTCCGTTTCATATGTTAAAGAAATGACTCTACTCACTTTTATTTTCGCTGCCTCATTTATTACATGGTTCACTAACATACGTCCAATTCCTTTTCCTGCATATGTATGCGAAACGACTAACGACCGAACTTCTGCAAGATCCTCCCCTAACACATGTAAACCAGCAACCCCAACAATTTTCTCGTCTTCCTTCATAACATATAAACATTGTAAATATTGATAGAGAGATAAAAGAGAACGCGGTAAAACCACTCCCTCTTTTGCATAAGCTTCAATGAGACTATAAATTTCTTTTACATCACTCGTAACTGCATTAAAGATTTTCATATTATATCCCCTTGCCCCGATATTAATATTTATAACCTAAATTGAATTTTAATACATAATTTTATATAATAATACATCTCTCCTTTCTCCCCGTCAATCACTTTTCTTAACCTTACACAAACAAAAAACCAAGCAATCTAATCGATGCTTGGTTCCTCATTTCGTATCGGCAATACGGTCGAATATTTAATTTCACGAAGTGCTAAACTCGTCTGTATCCTTGTAATACCAAGCTTATTCAGCTTTCTAATAAACTGCTCTAATTCTTTACGATCACGATTTGCAACCTTTAATAAATAATCATACTCTCCCGTTAAGCAGTGGCATTCTAATACTTCCGGCATCGACTCTAATTCTTTTTCCAACACTTCAAGTTTATCCGATTGATGAATATTCGTACTCATAAAAATAAAGCATAACAAATCAAAACCAAGCTTTTCTTGATTTAGAATGGCTACTTGCTTATCAATGAACCCTTCTCCATCTAATCTTTTTATTCTTGCATGCATCGCAGCCGGTGATAAATTAACACGTCGCGCAAGCTCTGCATTACTTACATGTGACTCCTTCTGCAATATATCTAAAATTTGTACATCTAAATCATCTAACACTTTAATAACAGACGACTCCACCAAAACTCCCCCTTTTATTGCCGATGATTATTCGGAAATACACCTTATAACTTACATAAAATTGAATGTTTTTCCGCAAATGCTATTCAAAACAAAACATTTTATCGACTTTTAACCATTATACAAAAGAATATATTACACAACGAAGAAAAATGCTAAAATTATTTACAATTCACATTGATTACAACAAAGGGGATTTTAGTATGCCTTATTTTTATGTCTTTTTACTATTATTAACGAGTTTATTATGGGGAGGAAATTTCGTCGTTGGAAAATCACTCGTTGATCATGCGTCGCCGATGACACTTACAAACTTAAGATGGATGATTGCCATCGTTTGTTTATTGCCGATGGTTTGGTTTAAAGAGAAGAAAATCATTCCACCACGTGCTGCCATACTTCCTTTAATACTAATGGGGATTTCAGGGGTCGCTCTTTTTAACATTTTTCAATTTTTAGCACTAGAAAAAACATCCGCAACAAATGTAGGACTTATTTCTACATTGAACGCAATTTCAATTGCACTATTTTCAGTATTATTTCTAAAAGAAAAAGTAAATACACTTCAAATTCTATCCATGATTCTTTCATTCTTTGGGGTTATTCTTGTTCTATTAAAAGGTAACTTTGCACTTTTATTTTCACTACATTTTAATAGCGGAGATTTATGGATGATTGCGGCAGTTTGTATTTGGGGAATGTATTCTGTTTGCAGTAAGTGGGCAACAAAAACAACTACACCACTTATGGCGACATTATATTCTGGTATTTTCGGCGTTATTTTATTACTGCCATTTAACATAGGGAACTTCACTGTTTCCAATATAAACACTTCTTTCATAACATCACTTTTATATACTGGGCTTATTTCCACAGTTCTTTGTATGGTATTTTGGAATATTGGCGTGCAAAAATTAGGAGCTACAACATCAGGGATTTTTCTAAACTTCAATCCGATTTTCACAGCTATTCTAGCATTCCTTTTCCTCGGTGAAGAACTAACGTGGATACAAATTTTCGGGACAATGATTGTTGTGACAGGATGTTATTTATTTTCTCATTTCAAAACGGTTACGGTTCAGCCCACTAGAGCTTTAATGCGGAAACATTCTTAATCAAAAAGATCGCCATCAAAGTGGTGATCTTTTTATTTACCTTTCATTTCTTTCACATACTGCTTTTCTTCTTCTGGCGATAAACGTTCTGTTGCCTTTCCAGTATCACCACCTTGAATTTCCCACAAAAAGTTATGCTCCTCAACCGTTTGTGAGAAATCCCCTTTCTCCCAACGCTCTAAAGTGACAAGTAGCTTTGATTTATGTTTAAAATTTGTACTACTTTCTACTGCCTTCTTAGCACTAACAATTTCCTTATTTGTCATTTCAATAAATCCCCATTTTTCAGAGGATTTCACTTTTTGATGTACCATCCTATGCATGGTAGAAATAATTTCATCCTCACTAAATTGTGGCTTCTCTTCCTCAACTTTCTTCTCCTGTTGGCCCATTGCTTTTTGTGTTTTAAGACTCTTCTCCTCTTCCTCTATATAATTAAGAAGTTTAGTAGTACCGAATACAGCCCCTATCACAATTACAATCATGGTAATTGTCCCTATTATCCATTTCTTCATATTATGTACTCCCCATTCCCCTAATAATCACATAAACAAATGGAATCGCCTAGGCACAGTCGATTCCATTTGTTTCCTTATTTCATTTTAAACCTTCATCGCTTCCCTAACAATATAACTATCCACATACTGCTTAAACTTCACAATTTTTCCGTTCTCAAGTTGCCATACATGAACAAATTCTGCTTTAAATGATTTTCCCGTTTCTCTATAAACACCAGAATATATACCTTCAGCAATAATTACATCTTTTCCGTTTACTTCATGGTACGTATTTACACTCGCTTTATAATCATCCCATTCTGATCCTAATCGGCTAAATACATTTTCCATTATTGCTTCTACACCTATATAAGTTCCCCCGTACGGGAATCCTTCTGCCTCTGTCCATTCTACTTTTTCAGAGAGGGCTTCTACTAAATGTTTTGCATTCGAAGAAGCTGATCCTTCATACGTACTTCGAATAATTTCTAAATTTGATTTAGGCATGTTACTTCCTCCCGTTTTTATTTATTTTTTACACAGGATGTAACCAATTTTGTTACACCTTGTGTAAAAAAATATTAAAATTATTTTATTCTTAATTCACAAGTTGTAATCATTATAGTTACAATAGTTCTTTAAGTCAACAATTTATAAATAAGTTTACTTCGTTTTCATTACTTTCTCTTTTAAGAAACGGTCTACATATCCTTCTGCTTTTACAACGAATAAATACGCACCCATTGATAATAATGCAAGATCTAATTCATATCCTGGATTCTTTCCATCTCCCAATAACCCTGCTGCTCCATTTACCTTTACGATAGCTCCAGCTAAAATAAGAGCGAATAACAATCCTACATATCGTACGCCTAAGCCGATAATTAATAATATACCACCAACTAATTCTACAGTTGCTACGCCATATGCAAGACCACCTGGTAAGCCAATGCTTGTAAACCATCCTGCTACGTTATCGATTCCTGATTGAAATTTCGCTAAACCATGTGCAAAGAACGTTACTCCTAACACGATACGAATCATTAAATTCCCAATATATTGATTCATTTTGAACTCTCCTTTTTGTTTTGTTATGGTGAACTTTTATTTACAAGTCAAAACAATACGGTATTTCATTTCATTCGTCAAATGATTTTTTTAAGAAAACAAAAAACATTATCCCTTTTACGGATAATGTTTTCTTACAAAGTAGCGCTAATTCAAGCTTTTACTCTATCGCACAAAAAAGTTGAAACATTTTTCCAGCGCCAACATACGGCAATAAAGATATATCCTCTTCTACAACCATGCCAACAACATTCACTTTCTCATCTTTAGGCAAATCATGTACAACAACTTGCATCTCTCCTGCATATCTACCGTACAATTCATTATCAATTGTAATGCTGCCTTTCTTTCTTGCAATTGTATGCATCGGCTGTAAAATCACTTTATTTCCTTCTCGTGATTCTACAGAACGAATGACATCACGAGCTGGATCTAGTCTATTTGTATGCACTTGTTTTACCATTTTTAATGCTTCACTTTCCTTTATCAATGGCTCATATCGTAGAGGAATAATCCCTCTACTCGCACTCGCTATCTCTTGTACACTTTCTAGACTTCCGCTTATATCCCCAATTAAAACTTTATCAACATCACACTCTTGTACAAGTTCTAAATAGGCTTCGAGCGGTCGCATATAACGATGTTTTTCTAACGTTGGTAAGCCTTCATATAACGGACCACGTTTTTCCCCATCGCCTGGAATAAATGCCATCGTTGTTATTCCGCACTCATGCAAATATTGATTTTGTTTTTGCAAGAAGGACTTTGCTAACGCTGTCTCTGGACGCGGATAAAAATTATGCCATGCTTCTACATTCTCTACTCGTATACTTTCTGCAAGTAACTCTTTCCAAAATGACTTTGTAATCGTACTCGCATTTAAAGCCACTTTCATCTTATGAGATACGCGCGCAATTTCTTTCGGCGTAATGCCATAATCCATTCGTAAACCAGTAATACCCCATTCTACTACCTCTTCCACATTTTCGTACGTCATTCCTAAATGGTGTAGCGATTTTGGAGAAACATCGACCATTAATTCCATTTCATTTTCAAGAGCCTGTTTCCCAAGTATTTGAATTAACTCTTTATACGTACCCGGATCATCTTCTGGAATGTGAAGTGATGTAAAAATAGATGAAAACCCGTTTTTCTTCGCTACTTTTAGCCACTCTTCTTGTTTCGTTACTCGTTCTTTTGCAAGATAAATTGAAACCCCGATCATATGAATCTCCCTTTCTATGAATAGAAAAAGAGAAAGGAATCCCTTTCTCTATATGTTTTCTGCCATTTCTTCTTTGAATCCGAAGAAGTACGTAAAGATGAATCCGAAAGTATATGCTACTACTAATCCAAGGAAATATAATAAATATTTATTATCAGCAATTAACGGAATTAATGATAATCCTGATACGCCGATTCCAAGTGCGGCTGTTTTCATAACGGCTTGGAATGCACCGCCGACAGCTGCACCGAGACAAGCTGTAAGAAACGGTTTCCCAAGTGGTAATGTAACACCGTATAATAACGGTTCGCCAATTCCTAAAAATCCAACTGGTAATGCACCTTTAATTACGTTACGCAGTCGTTTATTTTTTGTTTTTACAAAAATCGCAATCGCTGCTCCTACTTGCCCAGCTCCAGCCATTGCAAGTACTGGTAATAAAGGTGTTACGTGCGTTTGATTAATAAACTCCATATGAATCGGTGTTAAACCGTGATGTAACCCGACCATCACGAGCGGTAAAAATGTTCCCGCAAGTACTGCTCCTGCAAACGCGCCGCCAATATTTAAAATCCCATTAATTCCGCTTGTAATTCCTTCAGATAAGAAACCTGCAACTGGCTGAATGGCTAACATCGTTACGATACTTACGACTAATACAGTAATAAGCGGCGTTACAATAATATCAACTGCATTTGGCACTGCTTTTCGAACTTGTCTTTCCACTACAACCATAAGCCATGCTGCAAAAATAACTGCAAATAATCCGCCCCGTCCGGGTACGAGTGCTTCACCGAATAATTTTACAGTCGCCATCGCCGGGTTAAAAATTAAAATACCAGCAATTGCCCCAAGAACCGGTGTCCCGCCAAACTCTTTCGCTGTATTCCAACCGACTAAAATCCCTAAGAATGTAAAGATACCGCCACCAATGAGTAGTAACATTTGTAGCCACGTTGCATTCGGATCAGCACCTGCGTTTTTCGCAAAGTTAGCAACCCCGTTTATAATTCCTGACGCAACAAGACCCGGAATTAATGGAATGAAAATACTTCCTATTTTTCTTAAAAAGTTTTTCACTGGTGTATTATTTTTCTTCTTAATCTCTGATTTCATCTCTTGCCCGAGATCTTCAAGATGATGATCTGCCACCTCACCAATTCGCAGTCCTGTTAAACCTTCCATTTCAGCTGCTACTTTATTTACTGTCCCTGGTCCAACAACAACTTGAAGTGTCTCATCTTCAATAACACCCATAACCCCTTCAACCTTTTTCAAAAGGTCCATATTCACTTTACTTTCATCATGAAGCGTTAATCGCAGTCTCGTCATACAATGAGCAATACCACGAATATTTTTTACTCCCCCAAGTTGCTCTGAAATTTCTTTGGCCATTCTCTCTTCTTTCTTCATAATAGAATCCCCCTCCCTATTATTTTATAGTGCCTTCTTCACAAACCCTTTCGCTTCTTTTAATTTCTCCAGTGCTTCCCCATACTCACACTGCAATAACACCATAACAATCGCGGCTTTCACATTACGTTCTGCTTTTTCGTAATACTCTGCTGCTACTTCATAACTAACACCTGTTGCTTCCACAATAATTCGTTTTGATCGTTCTACTAACTTTTCATTTGTAGACTGAACATCTACCATTAAGTTTTTATAAACTTTCCCTACACCAATCATAGAAGCTGTTGAAATCATATTGAGTACTAATTTTTGCGCTGTACCAGCTTTCAAACGCGTTGAGCCTGTTAAAATTTCGGCGCCTGTTTCTACTTCCACATTTAGCTTTGCATATTTACTTATTTCAGCATTTTTATTACAGGAGATACTAGCTGTACTCGCTCCCACGCTATGCGCGTATTTCAATCCCCCAATGACATAAGGAGTTCGACCACTTGCCGCAATTCCAATTACAGTATCTTTCTCGTTTAATCCGATACTTTTTAAATCTTCTTCCGCGAACTCTTCACGGTCTTCGGCACCTTCCACCGCTTTAGTAAACGCTTTCAATCCTCCTGCTATAAACCCCTGTACCATTTTATTATCTGTGCCAAATGTCGGCGGACATTCCACTGCGTCTAAAATACCTAAACGACCACTTGTACCAGCCCCAATGTAAATGAGTCGCCCTTCTCTTTCAAATGATTGAATTACAGTTTGCACAACCTGTTCAATCTGTTCTATCTCTTTTTCAACTGCTAACGCAACAGTTCGATCTTCTTCATTCATGCTTTGCAAAACTTCTTTTATACTCATTTCATCTAAATTCATCGTCTTTTCATTACGGTGTTCTGTCGATAAATTTTCTAACATATTACCACCTACTTTGAAATTTAATTTCATACTTTTATTATAACTTCAAGAAATTTAAAATCAATATTACTTTATTATTTTATGAAATTTAATTTCTTTTCATGACGAATTTATCCCACTTTAACTGGCAGTAAGACCCCCACCTCAAATTCAGCGAAAGCAAAGAAGATAGGTGGGGGATCAACTGCCTGTAAAAGTCCGATTGGTTCAACTAATAATAAGTGGGGGATGCCCCCCACTTATTAAAGTTTCACTTTATGTCAGTACGAAAAAAAGATGGGTTCTCCCATCTTTTCATTTTAACTTCCGTAACCGCAAAGCTTCTTCTCTTGTCTCCATAAATTGATCCAACACTTTATTACCAATCCGATTAAACGTAATCACATATAAAGCATCAATCATATTCAATTGTGTCATTCTCGAAGCAATACTCGCAATACGATGATCTTGTTCTACATCTGGCATACAAAGACGAATATCCGCCTCTTTATATAACGGTGATGATTGATCGAGCTTGGTAATCGCAATAACTGTTGCACCTTGTCTCTTCGCATATTGCGCCATTTCAAGTACATCTTTCGTACGACCAGATGTTGAAATCGCCACAAATATATCGCCCTCTTTTAAATTTGTCACAAGCGGCAACATCATATGAAAATCAGATAGCATCATTGCAGTAAATCCGAGCCTTGTAAATTTATAAGCCCCGTCCATCGCTGGAGTAGCTGATCCGCCTACTCCGTAAAATATAATTTTATCCGCATTTACAATAAGGTCTGCTGCTTTTTCCAGCTCCTTCTTATCTATAGCCGTAACGCTCGCCTCAATTGCAGCTTTATTCACATATGTAACTTTATTAAACAAGTCATACGGTCCATCTTCCGTATTCATCACTGAAAAATCGTTAATATTATAATCAGCAATCGTTAATTCGCGAACGAGTGCGATTTTAAATGCTTTAAAACTTCCGATTCCAATCGACTTACAAAAGCGAACAACGCTCGCCTCACTTGCGCCTGCATTCGTTGACACTTCTTTCGTCGTTAAGTTCGGAACAATCTCTGCATTCTCCATTATGTACATGGCAACCTTCTTTTCAGCTGGTGAAAATTGATCCATATTACTTTCAATTTTAAATAGTAATGTAGAAGCTTTCACTATTTAACCTCCACTTCTTACGGTTGCGTATCTTCTCTACTATCATTTGTATCATATAGATAAAAAGCATCATTACCAGGTGGATGATGAACAATTACAGTTCGCTCCCCTTTTTTATATGACGTTATTTCACCTTCAGATCGCTGTTTTTCCCATCCATGTATCCAAATTGCAAAGTCAGGTACAAAAGCAGTGTACTTATAGTCTTTCGGATTTTCGTCTTCTACATAGGAAGAAAAAATAGAAACTGGAAAATCTTTCACTTTTGATTCTTTCCATGCAGTAAATGGTATACATAGTGCAATAAGTATGATTACACCGATAACCTTCCCCTTCGTAATCCTCACACATTTTCTCTCCTCGACTTATCATATACGTAGATTTTACCATAATTACAACCTATTCACGCTATATGACTATTGCTTTTTTCCAATAAAAAAGAGCTTACCTACATCAGATAAGCTCTTCCTCTCTATACAAAATATTTCTTCAAAAGCGGCGGTGTAATAATCGTCGTTAATATAACAACAATGACAATTGCTGTGAAATTTTCTTTCGCTAATAAATTCGCCGCAAGTCCATTCGCTGCGATGATAAGCGCCACTTCTCCGCGCGATACCATTCCCGCACCGATACTAATAGAAGATTGAAGGTTGAATCCTGTTAGTCTTGCTCCTAAACCTGATCCGATTAACTTTGTAAAAATCGCAATAAGCGTCATAATGATAATGAACCAAAGCTGGCTTCCGATACCTTGAAATGTAATTTCCATTCCGATACTTACGAAGAACACTGGTACAAATATCGCATAAGCAATTGGCTCAATCTTATGTTCTACCTCATGCTTGTATTCTGTTTGAGAAATCGCAATCCCTGCTGCAAATGCTCCAATAATACCGGCGATTCCCATCATTTCACTGTAATACGAAAAAGAGAAACAAATAATAAGTGCTGCACTAATTAATGCTTCTGTTACGCGAAGTGGTACGAGCATCTTCATAATCCATGGAACCACTTTCCAGGAGATGAAAACGATACTTACAAAAAAGATAATTTTCTTTGCAATGACAAGCGTTACATTTACATCTTGTGTACCTAAAAAACTCATCACAAATGCTAATAAAATAACAACAATTACATCATCAAATACAGCTGCCCCTAAAATCGTCGTACTTTCTCTCGTATTCATTTTCCCTAAATCTCTTAATGTTTGAACAGAAATACTAACCGAAGTGGCACAAAGTAATAACCCTAAAAAGATCGCATGCGACTGTAACATTCCAAACGCAAGTCCTGCTAAATACCCACCAAGGAATGGGAAAATAATCCCTCCCATCGCTACTGCGAATGCAGATTTCAAATTCCGATTTAACTCTTCTAAATCCGTTTCAAGCCCCGCCATAAACATAAGTAGTAAAACACCAATCTCACTCAGTTCATCAATCAATTCAGAACTATTAATAATACCAAGCACAGCCGGACCGATAATAATACCAACAATTAACTTACCAAGTACAGAGGGCTGGCCGAGTCTTACACTAATATCACCAGCTAATTTCGTACAAAGTAAAATGACGACAAGTTCAAAATAAAATAACATAACATCTTCTCCTACTTTATAAAGTGAAACTGTAATCAGTGGGGAATTTCCCCATATCCACTGATTATTCGTTGAACCAATCGGGATAAAGTGAAACTGTAATGAGCGGTTTTGTCACTCTGTTAACCCTCGTCCATTCCTGCCAGTAGTTTCCCCTATTCATCCGCATTTTATTTGTCATATTTTTATTTGACAAAATATTCTGAATTATATTAAGATTAATCCAGCAATTTTAAAAAACTAGACACCATAACTGTACCTCCATTTACTTACGTACTCTTTTCTAGTGGGCTCATACTATATTCGCAGTTATGGAAATGAAAAAACGGGGGGAGAGTCCAAAGTGAAGTCATTATTACGAAAAAAAGCGCTTAGTACTGAATCACCACGGCAGTTAGATAGAACATTAACTGCACTTGATTTGACGTTTTTAGGAATTGGCGCCGTAATTGGGACAGGGATCTTTGTATTAACAGGTATTGTCGCAGCGAAACATTCTGGTCCTGGTATTATGCTATCATTCCTTATTGCTGCCTTTACTTGTGCTTGTGTAGCCTTTTGTTATGCCGAATTTGCTTCGTCTATTCCTGTCTCAGGAAGTGTGTATACTTACGCATACATGACAGTCGGAGAAGTTGTAGCCTTCATCGTTGGTTGGTGTTTAATGCTCGAATATTTACTTGCCGTAGCAGCGGTAGCTGTCGGTTGGTCTGGTTATTTACAATCTTTACTACAAGGCTTTAACATACACCTGCCCGCCATAATAGCCTCGGCCCCTGGCGTAGGAAAAGGCGGCATTATCGATTTACCTGCCGTTTGTATTTTACTACTCATTACAGGACTTTTAAGTTTCGGTATACGCGAAAGCGCACGCATTAATAATATTATGGTTCTTATCAAGCTAGCTGTTATTATCGCCTTTATCGTAGCAGGCGCAAAATATGTAAAACCTGAAAATTGGACCCCGTTCATTCCATTCGGATACGACGGTATTATTACTGGGGCTGCCACTGTATTCTTCGCCTTCTTAGGCTTTGATGCAATCGCAACCGCTGCAGAAGAAACGAAAAAACCACAGCGCGATTTACCAATTGGCATTATCGGTTCCCTTCTTATTTGTACTGTTTTATACATGATTGTATCTTTCGTTTTAACAGGTATGGTTCCGTATACACAATTAGATGTTTCGGATCCAGTTGCGTTTGCCTTACATTTCGTTGGTGAAGATACAATTGCAGGACTACTCGCTGTTGGGGCAATGACTGGAATGACAACCGTTCTTTTAGTCGTTATGTATGGACAAGTTCGCGTTTCGTATGCGATGAGCCGCGACGGTTTACTTCCAAAAGCGTTAGCACGTGTGAATAAAAAAGTAAAAATCCCTTTATTAAACACGTGGATTACTGGCTTTGTGTCAGCTTTATTAGCAGGACTTTTAGACTTACATGTATTAGCTAACTTAGTGAACATCGGTACGTTAACGGCCTTCACATTCGTTTGCTGCGCGGTACTTATTTTACGAAAAACACACCCTGACTTAAAACGCGGATTCCGCGCACCTTTCGTACCTGTATTACCAGTTGTTGCAATTCTTTGCTGTTTATACTTAATGATTAATTTGTCTAAAACGACATGGATTAGCTTTGCCGTTTGGCTTCTAGTCGGCTTATGCTTCTATTTCTTCTACTCTAGAAAACATAGTCACTTAGCTACTGAACAAACGAATGATGAAGAGAAAAAAGCATAACAAAATAGCTCGCCGATGAAACGGCGAGCTATCTTTCTGTACTATTATATTTTTTCGTTAACGATTGTAAAATAAAAAATATGCCGATGCAAGCTGTAAACCACGCCCAATTTCCTATTGGTGTAGAATATTTAAAAACGCCAATACCTACAAGCACTAGAAAAATAATCACCTGATATATAAGCTTCCACTTTTGCATATGTTCCCTCCTTTACTTCGTTCCCTTCTTTTTCTTCTTCCATGCATTTAAACTATCAAAGAAGAAATTAATAAATAACGTGCCTAAACCCGCTAATAAAAACGTCATTAAAAATAGAACCCATATACTTTTTTCTTTTAAGAAATAATATCCTACAAGGAGCACAACCGCGATCCATACATATTCAAGAATTCTTTTTAGCTTTTTCTCTTCCAAATTATTCGCTCCGATACGATAAACTTAACTAAATCTATACAATTCAATCAAATTTACACAAGTTAGTGCTTCATCGTGTTCTCGCAGCCCCAAAGGGACGAGGGGTATAACACTCCACACGAGGCAGTATCGTTTCTGTAAAGCTAACTGTGAAACAGATTTTCCAAATAGCTTATAGTATCTATCACTCATTCTTTTACAATAGTTATAAGCAAATCTTGCAGCACCAGCATGGTTTCTAAGCACTTTTTCTTGTTCAGGCGTTGGGATTAGTCTAACTTTCTTCGCCAATATCATCAGAAGCCTACTCCTTTACTGTGCGATTATTCGGGCACTCACCTTTCAGATAATGAAAGATTGGTTCTTCTGAATAGTAGCGTGTTCCACCAGCATTCTCCTGAGACTACTCGGATGCAAACCTGTTAATTCCGATACTTGACTAACTCGTACAAATTTCATTATTATTCTTACCTCATTGAATCCACCATAGCACATACGTTCGACAGATTCGATGAGGTTTGATAGATTTAATTAAATTTATCTCGTTCAACTAAGGGCGCAATTCCTTAGCCAGTTCTCTTATGAACTTCTCATGTTTTCACATGAGCGCAGACTATATGTTTATCTCTTTAGAGATAGAGGATTTTTCCATCACCATAGGCTTGTGATGTACTCTCGTCAGTTATACGAGATAGTCGTTGAACGTTCATCTTATCACTTTTGACTTAGATGATTCGAGGCGGAAGACCCATTGTTCTAGTGTTTAGGATTTAACCTTGCACCATCTGATTGATTTTTTCTGCTTTCGCGACATTCACGCTCGCTATTTCTAGCCACGTTGTAGTTCAATCAGCTTTAGGGATTGCCCGCAGTTAACCCTCACTACTAGCCAATCACTTGACTAGCAGGGCTTACTGATATATTTAATTAACTTTCGTTATAATTGGTTAAATAAATCGTAACAGTTAATTACCCTTTTTCTATGCTATTTTTAGTATAACAAAAAAGAAGCCTATCATGATAAGCTTCTTTTTCTTCTCTCTTATTTGTTCATACTTTTTTCAACAAGCGAAATCGCATATTCTATCGTACGATTCATCGTTTCTACTTGTGCATCTTTTACTTTCGCATCTTTTAATACAGCTTCTGCCACTGTAATTTTTTGACTCAATGATTTCACTGAACCATCCGTTACATTTGCAGCTTGCGCTTTTTTCACCACTGTTTTTGCAGATTCAATATTGATTTGTAATTTTTCTTTCGGTGTTTTAGGTTGTTCTTCTGCCACCTTTGATTGTACAAATGCTACATTAGCTGTTTTTAATTCGTTATACGTTTGAACGATTTGCTCTCCAGTACTTCCTACATTTTCAAATGCTTGCTTTGCAGTGTTATAGCTTTTCTCTAGTTCTTGAAATGCTTCTTTTGAATATTGACCTGGTTTGTCACCAAACTCATATTTACCAGCTAACACTTCTTTCACTTTCCCAAGCTCTTCATATAACGTGTTTACTTGCTCTAACTTCGTGCGGTTAGAAAACTCATTGTACGCTGCTAATACTTCTGAAGAACTTAACGCTTTACTATATAATCTTGCAAGCGCGATTTGTCCATTTAACGGAATACCGCCATTTCCATTACTATCTGGGTCAGCTCCAAATGCAAATGGTACGTTTGGATGATACACTTTTCCTTGAGCTGGTTGGCTATTTACTTTTTTACCATCTACGTAAATAGCTACTTCACTTCCGTTATATGTTCCTGTTAAGTGATATGTTTTGTTTGCTTCTAGCTGAACTCCAACACGCTTATAACTACCACCAATATGAGCCCACAATTCAACATATCCACTTCCTGTAGATTCAAATCCAATTCCGCCACTCTCTGTATTTTGTAAAATACCTTGTCCACGAATTTCATTCATTGAAAATACAGTTTCTAACGTAAATGTATTTGCTGCTTTCTCTTTTTGTGCTGCTGAAAACGGAAGGTATCCAAATGTATTTGCTTGTCCATTCAATTTCATTACATTTGTTTTTAAAGCTTTATCGTATGCAATAGATACATTCCCTTTCACATCGCCTTTCGTCCCAAACAATGAGTTATCTTTAAACGTGCCATCTAAGAAATTCACATCAAAGACATCTGCCTTTGGTACTTTTATATTCGGGTCAATATTATCTTTTTTCGTAGTGATTTCTGCTGTTAACGGTTGTGCGCTTTCATTACCAAATGAATCAATCGCAACGACTTCAAGCGTATATGTTTTCCCGTCATCTAATCCTGCCAGTGTAAACGTAAGATCTTTTGGCACTGGGTCACGATAAAACTCTGAGAATGCTAACAACTTGTTTTTAATTTCTCCTGTTTGCTTATCTCTAGCTTGTACACGATAAGAATGGACAAGTAGGTTATCCAGTGCTTGCGGGAATGTCACCGTTGCCGCATTTTCTGTTACATTTGATACCGCAAGCTTTGCATCTTTAGCAAAGTAAGGCTTTTCTTTATCACGATCTTCTACATGTGTAAATGTATCTTTCTTTGCTGGTAATTTAATTTTCCAAGGCTCGCCTGTCCAAGAATTCGTATGGAAATCACGACGATTAATTGTTACCTCTTTATCATCTACTTCTACTAATAAACCCTGGCTTAACGTACTAGCTCCTGGCGGGATATTCCCTTGTACTTTACCACCTTCAACCTCCATATAACTTACTGAAGATGTACCAACTGATGTAAAGTCTTTTTGATGAATTGATCTTGGATCGTCTAACGGGTAATGCGAATGACCTGAAAACGTGATAACCTGCGGGTATCCTTTTAACACCTCATTAATTTTCGCACTATCTTTCGTTCCCCACTCTTGACTACCGTATACTGTATCTTTAATATGTTGGTGTAAAAATACGAAAATTGGTTTTTCTGGATCATCTTTTTGTGCCTTTGCCATTTCTTCTTTTAACCAATTAATTTGCTTGTCCGAATAATATCCATGAGTTGTCCCATCCTCTGGAGACATAACAAGGAAGTGATACCCTTTCACCACTTTATGATAGTAAATCGATTCCATTCCTGTTTTTTCTAAGAAACGCTTCTGCGCTCCCTCTACAGATAAACCGTTCCAATAATCATGGTTACCAAGAGAATTCATTCGTACTGCATCTTTATTTGCATTTTCATTATACACTTGCATGAAACGATCATATTGCTGCAGTGATCCTGAATCAGTAAAATCTCCCACAATTACGAACGCATCTTGTTTAGGTGCAAGTGTATTAAGTTGCTCGATTGCTCGTTTCCAGCGAAACGTATCATCCGTTCCACTATTTTTAATATGTACATCACTTACGACTGGAAAAACTATTTTCTTTTCACTTGGTGCCTTTTCTTGCTTTTTCTCTTCCGCTTTGACTGATGTACTCCACGGAAATGATACGAATGCTAATACAAAAACCATTAATAACCCAATAAGACCTTTTACTTTTCGTAAAGCTGTTCTTTCCACTTGAATCCTCCTCATAATAATTGATTCATTACAAGGGCTATTTTATCTAAAATATATTAATGTCGTTTAAATAACAAATAAATTTTATTAGATTTTTGTAAATATACAGTTAATTAAAAGTTAAGTCCAACATTCCTCGTACTATTGTATACAACCACCTTTTGTCTAAAAGAGTCTGATCATTCTTTTCCTATGACTATTCACATATAATCTTTTCTATAACACTAATGATAAGTTAAGGTTTAAGCCTATTAGACAATCTTAATTTTAAAAATTTTCTTCTTTTCTTAACACATCGGCCATGCTTCTACATTTAATAGTAGTAAAAGACAACTTAAAAAGGAGGGGTTGTATTGAAGAACAAAAAAAATATTGGCTGTTTCGCTCCTTTATCTATCATTTGCCCAAACCCTTGTCCACCGCCCCCTCCTCCAAATCCAAGTTGTGAGCGAGTAACAAATGAATTTGCAGGGAATTTCCTCATAACTAACAACACCATTCCCTCTATCAAAGATGCACTACAATCAATGATACTGTGGCAAAGTGATGGGATACTACTTATATCAGGTACTGTCTTGGTTTACAATAGTACTAGCAGCACAGAGGCAATTACAATTGAAATCGTTGGAGCAGTAACTAATATTTTCACTGTCTTTCCTGGCAATACTATATCTTACACAGGAAAAGACTTACAATCTGTCAGTATTATTAATATACAAAGTGATCCTTCACTATATTTAGAAGGCAAGTACTGTTGCCAATTTACATGTTGCTTATAGAATACCAATTTCATTACTTTCTCAATTTAAAAAAGCATACCATTTACGGTATGCTTTTTTTATGAAATCGGATAACGTACAGTAATACAAAACTCTCCTTGATTAACAGTTGTTCCTGTCGTAGTAATTCGAACAGTCGTAAAATATCGTACAGTGAAAGTACCACTACTTTGTGGCTGTACAGTAATTGTATCAACTACTGTAGCACCTACTAAAAAATCCACTGTAATCGGGTTCGCACCTACATCATATTTCACGTAACCTGAACCATATACTTCTTGCGTGATGTTATTTGTATATACAATTTGAGTACCAGCACCTGTAATAGACCAGTCTGTACATACTTGATCTTGTACAAGCGTTTTATTCGAACAACAAGACAAACTGGAACTTCTCATTCCCATTTCGATCCTCTCCTATTCTGCTATGAAAGTGGATAACGTGTTGTAATACAAAATTCTCCTTGATACGTTCCAGCAGGTGTTGCAGGTAACACAACTTGTATACTATCAAAGCGGCGATACGTAAAAGCAATACTCGTTCCTGGGTTTAATGTTTGTGTATCAATTGTAGCCCCAGCAGAATCCAGTGCTTCTACAGTAATCGGACCTGGTCCAACATCATATTTAACAAAACCAGTACCCACTACGTTTTGGTTAATATTATTTGTATAGAGAACATTATCAATTGCTGCCGCAACTACAGTAGCAGACCACGGACTACACACTTTATCTTGCACATAATTTTTATCTGGACAGCAAGTTAATGCTGACCCTGAGCACTCACAAGACATAGTTGTTTCCCCTCTCTCGTTTATATTCCCTATATGTGTATGTCCCTCAGAGTCTTTTGCCTGTACTATTCATCTATTTTCACAAAATGTGCAAATTCCAATACCAATGACTAGATAGATTCCGATCTATTTCGTTTTTTCATAAATTTATAGATTAAGATACCACCGACAATAATAACAACGACTGCTAATATCGGTAACATATATTGACCAACAACATCTGCTGCTTTTGCCCAATGCGGACCTAATTTCATTCCAAAATAAATATACAAAGTCGTTAATGGGAACATTGCTACAAATGTATATATGCTAAATTTCCATATGTTCATTTTCGCCATACCACACGGAACAGAAATAAGTGTTCGAACTCCCGGTACAAAACGTCCAACAAACGCTACAACTGGCCCATATTTCTCAAAGAAATCATCTGCTTTTTGAATTTGTTCTTCTTTAATAAAGAAGTATTTCCCATACTTTATTAATAGGGGGCGACCACCGTAATAACCGAGTGCGTATAACGTTAATGGTCCTGTCGTTCCGCCAAGTGTCCCTGCTAATACAGCTAACCAAAAATTCATATCACCCTCGTATACCCAATACCCAACCATGGGCAAAACTACCTCTGCTGGAATAAATTCAAACGTTAATGCTAACACAACTCCAAAATAAGAAAACTGCTTTAAAAACTCGATTATATCTAAAATAATTTGCTCCATACTTTCAACTCCTATCCTACGTTTACATTATGCTTTTCTTGCAATTGTACTGGCGCCATTTTTACAATTCGATTTAAAATGAATAACACAATTCCAATATCATCTAAAATACCGATGAACGGTAAGAAGTCTGGAATTAAATCGAGCGGCATCGCTACATAACCAACTAAAAAAGCAATAGATAAGATTTTCTTCTTTATTGAAACCTCTTTTGAAGTAAAAAAGTCAAATAGGAATGGAACAAAACGACGGACATGAAATACAACTCTTAATCTACTAATAAGTTTTTTCATTTTTATATCTCCTCTCTTTGTATACAAAAAGGACCCTACCAAATATGGTAAGGGTCCTAAAAAAGACAATAAGGGGCCTTTACCATTGCTGGTAAAGGTCTCACTAACAACGAAACGTTGCCAATAAAGCCGAGGGTTTCTCCCTGTAATGACGACTTTACTGTAATAAGTTACTCCCCTTTATATACACAATTTTATACAATCACATTAAAATATTTGGAGGGGCTTGTCAATATTTTTTTCATCCACCATTCAGGTTATTGCACTATAAATAATACTATGCTGTATTCTCCGCTGAAACAATTTGGACTTTAAAACGATCTGGATCATAGAAAGTTACCCTTATTTCTTCACCACATCGTTCTTCTAAAAATGCTACTTGATAAAACTCTAACTTTTTCTTGATCCGCTCAATGTTTGTAGTTCTTAAAAATATTTCCTTCACTGATGATGTGACGGTCTCTCTATATTCTCCCAGTCCCCTGTTTACAACAAAACAAATTCTCGTTGAACCAACATCATACCAAACACCTGTTACACGTAATTGTGGTCTTTCCTTGCTTGGCTTAAAGCCTAGAATCCCTTCGTAAAAGTATAATGTTTCCTTTAAATTTTTAGATTCTAATACAATGCATGTTGTAATCCTTTCCATCCGCACTCCTCCTGTCTCTATTAGTTTTCTATATGTGTCATAAATCTTAATTATGTACGAATACAATACGTAGTGATGAATATTTCATTAATAAAGGAGGCGTATAACATGGATAAATACATGAAATCCTACATACCTTATCATGGTCCAAACGATCCTTGTCCTCCAATTGGGAAAAAATATTACTCAACTCCCCCCCACTTATATATGGGCTTTCAACCAGCTAATTTACCCCAATTCCCACCAAAAGAAGCTTTAAGAAAAGGGACTCTATGGCCAGCATTTTATGATTACTATGAAAATCCTTACAAAAAAGGACGGTGAATAAAAACGTGACACAAACATTGCCTAATGAATATTACAAATGGATTGAAGAACTGCAAGAACTAGACTTTGTCTTAGTTGAACTTACCCTCTATTTAGATACGCATCCCGACGATACTGCCGCTATAAATCAATTCAATGATTTTTCTTATAAACGAAGAGTACTACAACAAAAAATTGAAGAAAAATACGGACCACTTCAGCAGTTTGGAAATAGTTATTCTAACGCCCCATGGGAATGGAGCAAAGGACCGTGGCCATGGCAAATATAAAGGAGAGAAACTATGTGGATTTATGAAAAGAAATTACAATATCCTGTTAAAGTAAGTACTTGTAATCCCGCACTCGCAAGATTATTAGTTGAACAATATGGTGGTGCGGATGGTGAATTAGCCGCTGCTCTTCGCTACTTAAATCAGCGTTACACGATTCCTGACAAAGTCGTTGGCTTACTAACTGATATCGGTACAGAAGAATTCGCACACCTAGAAATGATCGCTACAATGATTTATAAATTAACAAAAGATGCAACACCTGAACAAATGAAAGCTGCTGGATTAGACGCACAGTACGCTAATCATGATAGCGCTTTGTTTTATCATAATGCTGGTGGCGTTCCTTTTACTGCTACTTATATTCAAGCAAAAGGAGATCCTATCGCAGATTTATATGAAGATATTGCTGCTGAAGAAAAAGCAAGAGCAACTTATCAATGGCTCATTGATTTATCTGACGATCCCGACATAAATGATAGCTTGCGCTTTTTACGTGAACGAGAAATTGTCCATTCACAACGTTTCCGAGAAGCAGTTGAAATTTTAAAAGAAGAACGCGATCGAAAAATTTATTTTTAATACACGTATCCTGGCGATATGTGTTTTTTTACGTTTAAAGTTAAATCCTTCCTATTAAACATATAAATAGTATATTTATTCGATTTAATGCATTATTTTTTAATTTTTTCACAATTCCCTATTGCTTTCTAGTCATCAGACCTTTAAAATAGTAACAGTTACTCGACAAATTGTTTGAATTTTCGACAAAAATACTCATTAGGAGGATTTTCTTTATATGCGTACAACTTTAAAGCCAGCGCAAATACTTTCGATTAGTTTATTACTATTCGCAGTTTTCTTCGGTGCTGGTAATATGATTTTCCCGCCCCTTCTCGGTCTTTCTTCCGGAGAAAATATGTGGGTTTCCATTACAGGATTTATTATTACAGACGTCGGTTTATCTTTACTAGCTATCGTCGCTGTTGCCCTTGCCGGTGGTAGTTTTAATACTTTAGCAAGCCGTGTTCATCCAAAATTCGCAGCAGTATTCGCTATCATTATTTATCTTTCAATCGGCCCACTATTTGTTATTCCACGAACTGGATCTGTATCTTACGAAATTGGGATTGCACCACTTTTCCCGGACCAATGGTACTCTATGTTAA
Organism: Bacillus cereus group sp. RP37; assembly: GCF_040459695.1. Taxonomy (NCBI): domain Bacteria; kingdom Bacillati; phylum Bacillota; class Bacilli; order Caryophanales; family Bacillaceae; genus Bacillus; species Bacillus cereus group sp. RP37. Next base: position 4,563,081 of record NZ_JARVHP010000001.1, read on the forward strand.
TTTTTAGTGCTATTTTCTTTACAGTCGTCTACTTCTTATCATTAAATCCATCAAAATTAGTAGATCATATTGGAAAAATATTAACACCAATTTTACTTGTAATTATTGCAATTATGGCAACAAAAGCGATTCTTTCACCAGGAGCGTTTGCAGAACCTGTTGGTGACTATAAAGAAATCCCATTTTTCAAAGGATTTCTTGAAGGGTTTTTAACGTTAGATGCAATTGGCGCACTTGTATTATCAACGATTGTTGTAAATGCAATTCGCCAAAACGGTATACAAGAGAAGAAATCTATTGCGAAATATACCATTATTTGCGGTAGCATTGCAGCTCTATTTTTAACAATTGTTTATTTCTTACTCGGTTATATCGGCGCTTCAAACGGTAATCTAGGACAATTCGAAAACGGTGGTCAACTATTAGCTACTGTTATGTACCAATTCTTTGGGACAAGTGGGAATGTTTTATTAAGTATCGCCATTATCTTCGCTTGTTTAACGACAGCAATCGGCGTTGTAAGTGCATTCGCAAACTATTTCGCAACAGTACTAACAAATATTTCCTACAAAAAACTCGTACTATACGTTTGTATCTTTAGCTTCGTTATTTCAAACTTAGGTTTAAGCTTATTAATAAAAATTACATTACCTGTATTAATTATTTTATATCCAATTACGATTATTTTAATTTTCGTATCATTTATAGATAAATATACGAAACGTAAACCTTCTGTCTACATCGGAGCAATGATCGCAGCATTTATTATTAGCTGTATTCATGCACTGGATAATGTGGAAATGATACCAGGTTTTATTGCTAATATTGTACACACCATTCCTTTTTATAACTTAGGAATTGGCTGGATTATCCCGGCAATCATCGGTGGTATAATGGGATACTTTATTCCACAAACAGAAGCTAAAGGTGAAGTTTCTACAAAATAAAGAAAAGAAGCAAGCAGTAATTGTGCTTGCTTCTTTTTTATTTTCACATCGTATGTTTAAAAGTAAATAACTCTTCTTTTGACTGCACAGCAGATTGTTCCTCTTCTACAACATCCTTCTTTAGCTCTCCTCCTAACCTTACTTTCATCATCGCCTCTTCGATACTTTTTACAATCATATTTCCTGAAAAAATAGTAAGTCCAAAAAATGTAATCGGAACGAGAGGGATCCACGGATTCACTGTTAATGACCTAAAGTATACTCCAATTAAACCTGACCATTCATGCGTATAAGATTCCACCTCTTTTATTTGTCCACCAAACATTACAGTCCCACCAAAGAACACTTCAAGTAATCCTAAGTGCAGTAAAATAGTAAGAGTCTGCGTAAACTGCTGAAGAAATACGAGTATAAACGGCATATAGAGATGCGGAAAAATATGTTTTATAACAATATGTCTTCTCGATCCACCTAATATGCGCGCGGCATCAACAAATTCTTCCGTTCGCAATTTACGAACTTCCTTCGCAACATACAGTGCAATAACTGGCATTACAAGCAGTACAAGTAATACCACTTGAAACGAAGCCCTTTCAAAAAAGGTTGTTGTCTCCTCTCCGCTTCCAAATGCATTTGCAGATTGAAGAAAAAAATACGCAATCATAACTGTCGGAATAACTGTAAAACTATCAAAGAAAGCCTCAATTTTTGAAAATCCTCTTTTTATATACGTTCCGAGTACGACACCGAAAAACACACCTATTACCATTCTAAGTGCCGCAATTAAAATAGATATACCAATCGTCCACTTCGCGCCTTCAATGACTAAATGTAACAGGTCATACCCTTTCCGGTCTGTCCCGAGTAAAAATTGTAATGAAGGTGGAAACGGTGGCACTTGTGGATTTTCATCCGCATCATATTGCAATGTAACTTGTCTAATATGTCCATCATTCCATAACGTATTTCCGATGCTCAAAAGAACTAATAGGAGAAGAAACCCAATGCTTATCCAAAATCTTTTATCGCGTTTTATATACGTCCACATATTATAGTCTCTCCTTCATCGCAGCTGGAATGAGATAATGAAACAATTTAAACAAAATAAAAATCGGAATATAAATAAGCAGCACACTAACGATGAAAACCTCAACTCTAATACCGAAATACGATTTCAAAAACATAAAAATACCACCCGTATTAAAAATCCATTCTATAATATATAAATTAGATAACATAAAAAAGATATTCGTTTTCGCAAAGAATAATGTACTAAGCAACACATTTCGTAAAATATGACGATTTAAAATATGAAAGCGCCCCAGCCCTTTCGCCTTAGCAAATAGTACATAATCTTTTTCTAGTTCATTTTCAAAACGAAGCACGACCATTTTTACAAACATAATCGTAGTCGGGATGCTCAAACACAATATTGGCAATCCTCTAATCGACTCGCCTCCGATTGACGCAATTTGAAAAGGTAAAAAGCCTGTTTGTTTAAAAACCCATACAACTAAAATTTGCGATAACAAAATAAGTAAAATGTCTGGAATAGATTCTAGGAAGATAAGAAATGATTTAATACGATGTTGTATACGAGGTGAACTACTCATAATGACATAAACAATACAAAATGCTACAAATAATGAAATGAAAAAAGCAGCTAAAAATATAACAATTGTTTCTTTATAATGAACAAACAACTGCGGAAATAAAAATTTATCTCCCACATATTTAAAATTGGAGATGTCCATTAAATTCACAAACACTTCTTTTAAACTCTTTATGTACTGTGATGCATGCAGCTCAAATCCATAAAATAGTTTCGGCAATGTCCCTAAACAAATAATCCCCAAAATCGAAATAATAAATTGAACCGTCACTTCCATCCCATTCAGAAAAACTTTTTTGACCACGTTTTCCCTTCTCTCTCTATATAATTTACCTTCTAATTTTATTCTTAATTTTCTGAATTGTAAATATTTATATAAAAAAATCACTAGGTTATGATCCTAGTGATTCTTTATGCGCATGCCCTTCTCTTTTCGCAAACGGCATATACAAAATAAAACATCCAATAAGCGCTGCGAGTTCTAATGAAATAATATAGTAAGGGTGCGGCCCTAACATATCGAGTAATGAAGCTGTTTCTGGCTTACGAGCTAAAAACATATAATTACCGCCTGTTTTGTAATTCACAAACGAAGCAATTGGAATCAATATGTTTAAAAATATCATTGTGCGTTTAATAGATTGTACTGTCGGACGATATCCTTCCACCCAAGTCATAAAGAGTGGTGCCCAAATGAGCAATATATGCGCGATAAAATATTCAATGAAACGAAAATGCGGAAAAGCATATTGCAAGTTTGGTGTTAACATAGCTTGTGATGCACCAATAATTCCCGTAAAAAATACAATCTCATATATGCGGTAACTTTTCGTTACAATCATAATCGATGCTAACAATAAACTAATCGTACATAACTCAAATGGTAATGAAGTGCCTAGTTCAAAAATCCCTGCTTTCCATTCCCACATATGAAGCCCAATTTCGCTTCCAATAAATAAAAATGCAATCACATATCGAACCGTTATATTCCACTCACTTTGACGTAATATATCTTGGTATTGATACAGAAAAATGATCCCCACCAACATAATAAATAATATAATGGCATGTTGCCTTGAGTATGGAATAAATGGTTTTAATGGATGCGCACTAAAATAAGCTTCCATCTTCCTTCCTCCTCTCCTTCATACAATATTATTGTAAGAAAGAAACAACGAGTCAATTCATTTGCTTAGGCTGGGACAACCTCTACCTTACATTTACATATTCATACCTTACAAAACTGTAAGGTTATTGTAAGCTAAAACGATTTGTCAGATTCTTCACCTCTTTTATACTTAATGTAGATACTAATACGAACGAAAAGGTGATAAATAGATGAAGAAGAAAAATAAAGTGTTAATTACTAGTGTAGTAGCAATTGGAATTGCAGCTGGATCATATTTTGCATTTGCTGGTGGCGGTGGTTCAGAAGTAGCAATGGCATATAGCGGTTATAAAGTTACAGAAAAACAAATTGAAAATGCACAAAAATTTGGTGGCGAAGTAATCCCAAGTGGAATTGAAACAATCTCATTTGATCCAACAAAAGGTACGTACGAATTAGCTGTAAAAAAAGGTGACGAAGTAAAAAAAGGACAGCTTCTATTTAAATATAATGATCCTACTGCGAAACAAGGTGTAACAGAAGCAGAAATGCAAAAAAAAATCGCACAAAAAGAAGTAACATTGTTCCAAAAACAGATTGATGCAGCGAAACAAAAATTACAAAAAGATAAAAATGCAGGCCTTCCTGCTGAAGCATTAAAAGCTTCAGAAATCGAAGTGCAACAATTAGAATCACAACTTGAAATGAAAAAATTTGAAGTTGAAAAATCTGATGAACTAATTAAAGCAGCAAAAGAGAAAGTAAACACGCTTTCTGTAACGAGCCCTACTGATGGCGTAATTGATGATATCGTAAAAACTGCTGATGAAAAAACAGGTATGAGCGGCATTACACTTCGTCACGCTGGTCCATTTAAAGTAAAAGGTCAACTTTCTGAATATGAGCTTGCTAGTATGAAAGTTGGGCAAGAAGTAACTGTTTCATCAAAAACTGTCGCTGGTAAGACTTGGACAGGAAAAGTAACAGAAATTGGCTCTACACCATTAAAGAGCATGGACGAAAACAAAACAGTTTCTAACTATCAATTCACTGTCACATTAGACAATAGTGAAGAATTACAAAACGGCTTCCACGTATACGTAACAAGTAAATCTGGCGAAGCAACTGGTACGATTGTTCCGAAGAGCAGCATCGTGAAAAAAGATAACAAAAATGTTGTCTTCGTTGTAAAAGACGGTAAAGCGAAAGAACAAGCAGTTACTGTTGAGTTCGAGACAGATAGCGAAGCAAAAGTTTCTGGAGTGAAAAAAGGAGAGCAAATTATCTCTAAACCTGAAAAAGACTTAAAAGATGGTATGGAGGTTGTCGTTGAATGATTAACTTAAAAGGCATCACGAAATCTTTCCAAAATGGTGCAGAGTCCGTTCAAATATTACACGGCATTGACGTAACACTGAACCAAGGAGAATTCACTTCTATTATGGGACCATCTGGTTCTGGTAAATCAACATTAATGAACATTATCGGTTGCTTAGATAAACCAACGACAGGTGCGTATGAACTGGCTGGTCAAAATATTTCAAACATGTCTGAAACAGAACTTGCACGCGTTCGTAATAAAGAGATCGGGTTCGTATTCCAAAACTTCATGTTATTACCGAGACTTACAGCACTTCAAAATGTAGAGCTACCTCTTATTTACGCTGGAGTGGATAAAAAAGAAAGACGTGAGCGCTCATTAGCTGCTTTAACAAAAGTAGGTTTAGCTGATCGTGCTACTCACCTGCCGAATGAATTGTCAGGTGGACAAAAGCAGCGTGTCGCAGTCGCACGTGCAATCGTAAATAACCCAAAATTCATTTTAGCCGATGAACCGACGGGGGCACTTGATACGAAAACAAGTACACAAATTATGGACCTCTTTTACGAATTAAACAAACAAGGCTCCACAATCATTATGATTACCCATGACCGTGAAATCGGGGAAGCTGCAGCACGTCAAATTGTAATTCGTGACGGAAATATCGTCCAAGATTGGAGAGGTTAATTTTGAACACGAGTGAAAATATACGCATGGCCCTTTCCTCTATCTTTGCCCATAAAATGCGTTCTATCTTAACGATGCTAGGAATTATTATCGGTATTAGTGCCATTATTACTATCATTTCAATGGGTGATGGTACAAACGCAAAGTTTAAGAAAGAGTTAGGCCAAGGAAAAGATAATGAAGTAACGATTTACTACAAAAACCCTGATTATGGACCAGACAACGCCAAAATTACAGCCGATATGCTGAAACGTCTTCAAACTGTACCAGGCGTTAAAGATGTGTATCCAGATGTAAGTATGAAAGTAAAAGCCTCTTCTGGTTCAAAAGATGTCTCCCTTGATTTAAAAGGTGGAACAGGCGCCTTTATGACAGATTCGAAAATAAAATTAGTTCACGGTCGCGAATTAAACGACAGCGAATTAAACCAAGCAGCTCCTGCTGTTATATTAAATGAAGAAGCTTTCAATAAACTATTTAATGGCTGGGAATCAAATTTATACACGGATATAAAAGGAAAACCTTATAAAGTAGTCGGTGTGTACGAAACGAAAAATGAGTTTGGAATGGCTATGTCAGAAGGTTATACATCACTTGAAAATGCCCCTGTAATTTCAGGAGTAACTGAGTATGACTCAGTAAAATTAACACTCGTTTCTCCAGCAGAACGTAAAAGTGTAGAAAAACAAGCCGTTTCTGTTTTAAACGAAATGAAAGCTCCTAAATTTGAGCACAAATTCGAAGCACAAGACTTAGGTGAATTTACGAAGCAATTAGATGAATCCATCGGTATGATGAAAATGGTATTCGGTGGTATTGCTGCTATCTCCTTACTTGTTGGTGGTATCGGTGTAATGAACATTATGCTTGTATCTGTAACAGAACGTACACGTGAGATTGGTATTCGTAAAGCACTTGGTGCAACGCGCGGTAAAGTATTAACACAATTCTTAATCGAATCTTGTATTTTAACAGGACTCGGTGGTTTCATCGGATTCATGCTCGGTATTTTCTTCGCTTGGATTGTCTCAATCTTTGCTGGATGGCCACTCGTTGTCTCAAAAGAACTTGGACTTCTTGCAGTAGGTATCTCAATGTTAATCGGTATTATATTCGGTTTACTGCCAGCTAACAAAGCTGCAAAACTTGATCCAATTGAATGTTTACGATATGAATAAACAAAAACGTAGGAGTTTACACTCCTACGTTTTTGTTTATCTATTAAATCGTGTTTCTTCTATTATATATGTTTCACGTTATCAACACCTTTAATTATTTTAACCTACTAAAGCTATTATAGAATCCTATTATTGCAAAAATAATATGTGATGACCTAAAATCAAGGCGTAATTTTTTCCATACCTCGACTTATTTTGTAACAATTATGGCGATTTTTTATTGATTTTCACCTCATTTATATTTCTCCACAACTAAAATAGTTATTTTTACATAACTACTTTCCTGTTCCAACAACAAAACACGCTATTTTTGTAACACCACAGAAACATTTGTGTAACGATACAGAAACATTATTAACCTATTAGAAATTGAAATACTCCCCTTTTTATGTATCGTATGCTCAAACCTCCCCTAAAAACTATAAGAAAGCGCTTTTAGGATATTACTGGAATTATTACAGAATATTAATGCCCCGTTACGAAAGCTTTGTAATTCTATGTTTTTCGCAAATAAGAAAATAATGGTTGCTATAATGAGGTCAACGAAAACAAATGCAATGGAGGCTATTATGAAAAAATTTATGGGTATAGCAACAGCAGCGGTTTTTGGTCTTGGGATTTTCACAACATCTGCTAAAGCAGAAACAATCGTAACGACTGATGTACTAAATGTACGAGAAAACCCAACTACTGAATCAAAAGTTGTAGGAAAATTATTAGATGGATATAAAGTAGATGTTTTACATACAGAAAACGGATGGTCAAAAGTTAAATTGAATAGCGGTAAAGAAGCTTTCATAAGCGCTGACTATACAAAAGACACTTACTATGTAACAGCAAACGTATTAAACGTACGTGCTGGTGCAAACACAGACTCAGAAATTCTTGGTAAGTTGAAACAAGATGATGTAATCGAAACAACACACCAAGTGCAAAATGACTGGATTCAATTTGAATATAACGGAAAAACAGCTTATGTTCATGTTCCTTACTTAACAGGTAAAGCTCCAGTTAAAGTTCAACCAGCAGTTAAAGTTGAAAAAGTAACTAAAGTTCAAGATACAGCTAAAGTTCGTGAAGCAGTTAAAGCCGGGGAAGTAGCTGAAACGCAAGCAAAAGCTAAAGCTCAGGAAGCAACTAAAGCTCGTGAAGCAGCTGAAGCTCAAGCAGCAGTTAAAGCACAAGAAGCGGCTAAAGCTCGTGAAGCTGCTAAAGCTCAAGCAGAAGCTAAAGCTCAGGCAGAAGCTGAAGCTCAAGCAGAAGCTAAGGCCGAGGAAGCAGCTAAAGCTCGTGAAGCTGCTAAAGCTCAAGAAGCAGCTGAAGCTCAAGCAGCGGCTAAAGCTCAAGAAGCAGCTAAAGCTCGTGAAGCGGCTAAAGCTCAGGCAGAAGCTCAAGCAGAAGCTGAAGCTCAAGAAGCAGCTGAAGCTCAAGCAGAAGCTAAGGCTCAAGAAGCAGCTAAAGCTCGTGAAGCTGCTAAAGCTCAAAAACCAGCTACACAACAACCTGTTGCAAAAGAAACTGAAACAAGTGCACCATCATCTTCTCGTGAGTTACGCGTTGTAGCAACAGCTTACACAGCAGATCCACTTGAAAATGGTTATAAAGCAGGCGACCAAGTAAAATCAGCTTTAGGTCACAACTTAACAGCTAATCCAAACATGAAACTAATCGCAGTTGATCCAAGTGTCATTCCATTAGGTTCAAAAGTATGGGTTGAAGGTTACGGAGTAGCAATCGCTGGTGATACTGGTGGAGCTATTAAAGGAAATAAAATCGACGTTTTAATGCCAGACAAAGGTACATCAAGTAACTGGGGACGTAAAACAGTTACAGTAAAGATTTTAAACTAATTACTATATAAAAAAAGAGTCAGTCTCATTGTTGAGGCTGACTCTTTTTGCGTTCCTTCTCTTTTCATAAAAATGTCACAGTAAATGAAATTATATCAACGATTTTTCAAATATATCTATCGTAACCTACAATATATCAACGATTTTCCGAATATATCTATCGTAACTTATAATATATCAACGGTTCGACAAAAGATATCGATTTACCGACAAACTTTGACATTAAAAAAATACTTTATAATAAAAAGGCTGCCCAAAATTTGGACAACCTCCTTCTCTTCCCTATTCCACACAAGTAAACTGTGTCCAAGCTCCTACATAATCTAGTAAGAATAACTCTTCTTCCGCAATTGTACCGACAATATTTTTCCGTTCATCTATCGGCATTTCTTTTAAAATGATTTGCAGTTCGCCTTTATACTTACCAAATGAGTTGTTCCCAATTACAACTTGCCCTCTTTCCTGTCGTACGCTTTCGCGCACTGGGAAGTCATAGTCTTTGTATTTTTTACGCACTTCTGTAGAACGTACCATATGTTCTGTTATGTCGCCGCGTCTTACGTGTAATTCTTGCAGTGTTGCTCTCTTCTCTACTTCAGTTGCTTCGTCTACAAAGTGTACCTTTAGCTGTAACATGTAACGATTTAAGTTTCCTAGTTTCTCTAACTCTTCTTCACTCGCATAAGCATTTCCGATAATAACATCATCAATAAGCCCTGTCGCCCATAAATGTTTCGCTTGTACTTCAATCGGTAAGTTACGATGTTGTTCTAACGTACATAATCCGTCATTAATATCCCATGGACCGATTTCAGCTGCATGTGACGTAATAAATGCTGCTGTGCGAATACCGTGTTTTTTAAAGCGTTCACTACAGCGAATGAAATAATCATACGGAAGTCCAGTAAATTTTTGCGGATAGAAGTTATGACAACCGATTAAAGCTGGCTTATTCGCCTGATGTGAAAGGATATTTTCTAAGTATGCAATATCATTACTTACGTTCAGTTCAATTTTTAAGCCATACGGATTATTCGTCATTTTCGCTTCTGTTAATCCATCAAAACCTAAATCTAAACGAATACCGTCTGCACCTAACTCTGCAAAGAATGATAGATCACTATAGCTAATACCAAGTTGATCGAATACTGCCGGAGCTACATCTAAAATAACTTCCATATTGTTATCTTTTGCATGATTAATAATTTCTTTAAATTCAGCTACAATTTCTTCTTTTGGACGATTCACAGATAATAGACATGTGAATATTCTTGAAAAACCGTGGCGTGCCGCTGCCGAAATGTATGCCATATCTTTTTCTTTCGTTGAATGCTCTGGATAAAGTGAAATTCCTAATTTACGCTCCATGCTTTTGCATCTCCTTCACACGTTGTATTAATGCCATACTTGTAAATCGATATTTTGCAGATAAACATGTTGCACATAAAATTGTCGGTACAATGATAACGTACGGTGATTGCAAGCCTAGCATTACATATGCACCCATTGAACTACCGATAAATAAAATTGATACTAGTAGTAAAACGAATAAAGATTTACTTTGTACCCATTTGGAATAATGTGCGATACACTGCCCCGCCACGAATGTAATTAAGATGATAATTGCTCCGAGCATTCTGTTTTCTCCTCTCCTGCTAATTGTTGTTTCTCATACATTTTGAAGAATGGATAGTAAATAACGAATGAGATAACAAAGTTAACAAGTACAAGTACACCAGCCATAATTGTCCAGTCTGTACTAATAATCGCTGCAATTGGTGCTAACATCGTAAATGGCAATTTCGCCATCATCAACGGAATCATACCTGAAACAACTGCGAAATATGATACTGTCGTTGTAACTAACGGTGTAATAACGAACGGAATAATTAAGATTGGGTTCATTACAATTGGTGCCCCGAAAATAATTGGTTCGTTAATATTGAATAAACCCGGCACGAATGATAATCTACCTAACTCTTTTAGGAACTTAGATTTAGAGAACATAAACATAATAACTAAAGCTAACGTTGAGCCTGATCCACCGATCCATACGAACCATTGAATAAATTGCTCTGTAAATAAGTTTGGTAATTGATGTGCATTTCCTGTAGCTGTGAATACTTCCATATTTTCAAGAATTGCTGAATCCCACATCGGACGAATGATTGGTCCTAAAATCGCAGGTCCATGTATACCGAATGACCAGAAGAACACGATTAAGAATACTGTTAATAAACCGCCGAATAAATTATTTCCTACTAATACTGATTTTAGTGGTGCGATTAAATATGTGATTGTTGTATTCACATCAAATTTTAAACCGTAACGAATGCCCCAGAATAAAAGAATAACGACTAAAGTTGGAATTAATGCTGCAAACGAGTTTGCAACTGCTGGTGGTACACTGTCTGGTAATTTAATTGAGATATTATGTTTAATCATAAAGTGATAAATTTCTACTGCAATTAATGCTGTAACAATTGCGCCGAATAAAGACGTTGCACTTAATGTTCCTACTGAAATGTATCTTCCCGCATCAATAACACCTGGTACAGCTTTCGTAATTTGAATTGGTTCAACTGATGCTAGTAAAAAGGCGAGTACAGATAATAACCCTGCACTTAACTGATTGAGCTGGTAAAAATTCGCGAGTGAAGCCCCTACCCCAAATGCTGCGTATAACGCCATTAAACCTACTGTAAATCGGAATGGAATATCTAAAATATGGCGAAACGGTGCAATCCACTCCATATATGCATCAATTGGTAAATTTAAAAAGATAACGAAAAATGATCCGACAATCGTTAACGGCAATGTAGAAATAACTCCGTTTCGAATTGCTAATAAATGTCGTTGTCCTGCAATTTTTTGCGTTGTTGGCATAATCTTTTGTTCCATAAAACTCATAAAACCATTCATCAATACCCCTCCTCTTTCTCTTTACTACGAAAGAACAAAATAAAGTTATAACATTATAATGTTTATATTTAAAAAAATATAATTATGCTAAAACTAATTGTTCTGCTTGTTTCAGTACTTTTAAACCATCACACATGCCATAATCTCGTTGTTCTATAATTGCAACCGGTATATCGTATGAATTCGCAAGAAACTGTACCGCTGGAAACAAGTACTTCACCTGTGGCCCGATTAAAACAACATCAGCATGTTTTATTTCTAATTTCACAAGTTCTGAATCCACTGCTTTAATTTTATAATCCTTCCCTTGTTTCATTGCCTCTTCTTGCATTTTTCTTACAACCATACTCGTCGACATGCCTGCTGCACAACATAATAAAATGTACATCTTATACTGTCACTTTCTCTTCCACTCGTTTATGAAGAGTAATAAATTCTGCAGCAAGTTCCTTCACTGTAATTGCATTCATTAAATGATCTTGTGCATGCACTAACAGTAAACTGATTTCTGCATGATTTCCTCTCGCTTCTTCTTGAATTAAGTCTGTTTGAATACGATGAGCCGCTGTAATTTCTTCACTAGCAAGTGTCATTTTTTCACTCGCATTCTCAAAATCTCCTTGTCTTGCAAAAGCAATTGCTTCAAGCGCCGCGCTTCTCGCGTTACCACCATGTAAAATTAACGCAAATGGAGTTTGCATATCAGTCATTTTAAATTCCCCCAAGCTATCTTTTTTCTATATTTTTATCTTATTATGAAAACGCATACAATTAAACATAAAAAACTTCCGTTGTGTAACGGAAGTTTTTACATACTTTTCTTATATAGATAGTAATACCTCTTGAAAATCTTCAATTCCTTTAGCCTGCGTTAATTTCTCTATCGCACTTTGACTAGACATAATATCATATAAAAAATCATAAAGCTTTTGTAAATCTTCATTATTATTGCGCTTTACACTAAATAAAATAATAACTTGTACTTTCTTATCTCCCCATTCAACCGCTTTCTCAAGTGTACAAAACATCAAAAAAGTTTTCTCACTTAATAACTGCATCGGATGAGGAATCGCAACTAAATTCCCAACCGCTGTCGGAGATGTATTTTCTCTTTCTATAACAGAATCATAAAAGTTTTCTGGTACATAATTTTTCTCAGCAGCTTTCTCACATAAAAATTGGATAACCTCTTCCTTCGTAGAAGCGCTATAATTTAAGAAAATCAAATCTTCCTTCATATATTGCTGCACACTATTATTCACATGCGTAAACAACTGCTGACCAATCGATTTAATCTCTTTATCATCAAATATTGAATTCACTTTTATAACTGGTACAGGCAAACCACTCGGTATATGAATCGTACTAATAATACAATCTATCTTTCCTTTATAAAGGTCTTCTACTTTCAATTGATAATAGCCTGTAATCCCTACAATTTCTAATTTATCTCGGAACTGTGATAGAATTTTATATTTCAATAGCTGGGCGCTTCCTTGACCAGTCGCACAAACTAATAAACATCTTTTCTTTTGGTTCTGTTCCTGTAAACGACTCATCGCTCCGCCGAAGTGAATCGCAATATAACCAATTTCACTTTCCGAAATCGATTCTCCCGTATATTCACCAATTATATCTCCAACGAGAACCGCAATTTCAAAAGCATAAGGATAATTCTTTTTCACTTCTGCCAAAAGAGGATTTCTCGTATTTAACTTATACTTCAAACGGTTTAATAACGTTTTTAAATGAACACCAAATCCAAATAATAATTCTTCATCATAATAAAAAATAAGATTCCGTTCTTCCGCTACTTTAAAAAGAATATGTTGCATGAATGCATATAAATCTTTCCCTAATAATTCTTCCACATTTTCATAACGATCTTTCGCTGTAACAGCAGTACTTAATACATGCATTGTTACATATAAAACTTCTTCTTCTGGAAATGAAAGATGCAACTCATTCTCTAAATCCCCTAAAATCTCTTTCGCAATTGTATATTCTTTCTTTATGATAAGTTCAGCTTGCTCCGCATTCAGTCCTTTTATATAATGTTGATCTTCACAACGCCTTAATGCAATTGCAATATGAATGACTAAATTATCAATTTCAATATCTGATAAATATATCGTTCCTCCCTCGATATACTTTAATATAACCGAACGGATAAGCGGTATATGAGGTAACGATAAATATGTATCACTCTGCTCAAATTGCTCATGAAACGGAGTATGGTCATAACGCGGTAAACCATATTGTGATAAACAAGAACGAATATGAAACTCCTCTCCCACAATACGTATACCATAATACGGTCTCTTTTCAATTTGTAATTTATAACGACTACATATATCTGTAACATCTTTCATAATTAAATTTACAGTCGATTTACTTACATAAATCTCCTCTGCTAACTGTGAAAGCTTCACATATCCCTCTGTCGTTACAATACGCTGCAGAATGTACGCTATCCTTTCTTGATAAGAAGTTGGGATCTTTTCCGTCTGTTTTTGAAATAGACTCACGCAAAACTCTTCAAACTTCTTCGCTTGTATAATTTCTAGTTCGTATCCAGTCCCTCTTTGCGATTCAATCTTCGCTCCGTGTTCTTCCAATATATCATTTAATAATTTTATATCTTTTTGAATCGTCTTCGTTGATACATGTAAACGGCTCGCTAAAAAAGCTCGATTTAACATCGATTTCTCGTCTAAAAACTCTTCTAAAATAGAAATTAATCGCTGATGCACCTTTGTCATAGCTCTTCCTCTCGCTCTTTATAGATAAAGGGAAAAAGCTGCTGAAATCAGTAGTTTTTCCCCTTTATATTCTCTCTATTTCTTTAATGTAAATCCGAATTTATCCCACGCTTGTAAATAATCTAATAAGAAAATTTCTTCTTCCACAATTCGGCCAACTACATTTGTTTTTCCTGTATTCACCATATCTTTTAAAGCAATTTGTAATTCGCCTTTATATTGACCATATTGCTCATTATCAATTAAAAGATCGCCACGCTTAATTTCGCGTGTATTATGCGGTTTGAACTCTTCTTTCTTATATTTCACACGACTTTGTGTCGAGCGAATCATATATTCAGATACATCTCCGCGGTAAAAATGAGGTTCGTCTAATACGATAATTCTTTCTAGTTCTGTCGTTGTATCATATACCTCTATATCAAATGTTTGTTTCTCTTTATTTAATGCACCTAGTGCTTGTAATTCTTCTTCTGATGCATAAGCGTTTGCAATAATGACATCATCAATTAATTCTGTCGCAAATAAATGCTTCGCTTGTGTTGTCATCGGTAATTCACGATGCTGCTCTAACGTACATAAACCTTCTGTTACTGGCCAAGGTCCGTATGTTGCATCAAATGATGAAATAAAAGCAGCCGTTCTCATACCGTAATCTTTAAATTGTTTCGAGCATTTAATGAAATGATCGTATGATAATCCTGAATAACGATGTGGATAAAAATTATGGCAACCAATTAAATTTTCACGATTTGGTCTATGGCTCATAATGTTATCTACATACTTCGTACCGTTACTCATATTAATCTCAATTTTTAAGCCGTATGGATTATAAGTCATAATCGATTCTTCTAAACCAGAGAATCCAACATCTAAACGAATACCGTACGCACCTAGTTCATGGAAGAACGATAAATCATTATATGAAATACCTAGTTGTTCAAAAACAGACGGACTAATATCAACTAATACTTGGAACCCTAATGCATTTGCATGAGAGATTGTTTCTTTAAACTCTTCTATAATTTTCTCTTTTTCACCATCTACAGATAATAAACATGTGAATACACGAGTAAATCCGTATTTACTTGCTAATGTTAAATATTCCTTATCTTTCTCTACTGTCGAATGTTCTGGATAAATAGAAATACCTAATCGTCTCATATGTACACGCCTCTTTCTTCATCATATTGTAAACCTTTTCAAATATATGTAGCGAAAAAGTATATATCCCCTTCTCTTCCACTACCTTTTGAATCCGCTTTCGTTAAAGAAAAAACAATTTCTATCACTCATAACAACTACTAGTCTATACATCTATACTTTACATCTTTTTTTCATAGTTGTGTAGTCTTTCCACAAATTTGTCAGTTTTTTCACCTCGAAAATTGTTGTACGTTTTCAAGGCACCTTCCTTGACTGTTACATTGACCAATACATATACTCGAAAGAACAGAGATAAAGTGAAACTTTAATCAGTCGGGGTTTTGTTCATCCCCCACTGATTATTAGCATTCACCAATCGGGCGTTTACGGGCAGATCGACTCCCACCTAACTTCTTTGCTCCAGCCGGATTTTGAGGTGGAAGTTTTACTGCCCGCGAATAGCGGGAAAATTTTATATAGGGGATGAATATATGGGAGAGGCAATACTCGTAAAACGAGAACCGTTATGGACGAAAGAGTTTTTTGCGCTAATTCTAGCAAACTTATGTATGTTTTTAGGATTTCAAATGTTAATTCCTACTTTACCTGTTTATGTGAAAGAAATTGGTGGCACAAGTTCCAATATCGGATTTGTTGTCGGTATGTTTACCGTGGCGGCACTTTTTGTTAGACCGCTAACTGGAAACGCCTTGCAAAAATTCAATAAAAAAATCATTTTAATGATCGGTACTGCTATTTGTTTACTCGCTATGGGTAGTTATCTTTTCGCTTCAACTGTCTTCCTATTGCTTGCCGTTCGAATTTTACACGGAGCTGGTTTTGGTATTACAACGACTACATATGGAACTGTCGTTTCAGATTTAATTCCGCAAGCTCGCCGCGGTGAAGGCATGGGATATTTCGGTCTTTCCGGAACGATTGCAATGGCGCTCGGTCCACTGATCGGACTTTGGCTTATGCAAACATATAACTTCACGATTCTTTTTTTATGTGCACTTTCCTGTACAATTGTTTCATTAATATTAACGAAACTACTTCAAATCAAAAAATCGCCACAACCACCACAGCAAACATCTGGTACCTTTCTCGATGGATTTATTGAGCGCAAAGCTTTACTTCCTTCATTATTAATATTATGTATTACATTAATGTACGGAGGAATCGGGAGCTTTATTACATTATTTGCTACGGAAGTCGGAATTGCTGATATAAGCCTTTTCTTCTTATTTAATGCACTTGCAATCGCTGTCACTCGTCCGTTTTCTGGAAAATTATATGACGCGAAAGGTCATGCATTTGTTATTATTCCAGGAGTTATCATTACGTTTACAGGTATTATTTTACTGTCGTATACAACTACAATTCCGAGTTTAATTATTGCAGCAGCATGCTACGGAAGTGGTTTTGGAGCGATTCAGCCTGCACTACAAGCATGGATGATCGACCGAGTAGCACCGCACCGAAGAGGAGTTGCAACAGCTACATTCTTCTCCGCATTTGACCTTGGAATTGGTGCTGGCGCGATTATTTTTGGATTCATTGCACATTTTACAAACTACGCAACTGTATATCGTTATTCCTCTCTATTACTTATTGCTTTCCTGTTCATTTACATCACAAGCTTACGGAAGCAAAAACAGGGAGATACAACAAACGAAAAAGCTGTTGGATAATGCTAATTCATTCTTTTTTGAGATGCTTGGACTAAGAAAATCATATATACACAAATACAAAAAGCAGTGGATTCTTAAGAAAAATCACACTGCTTTTTGCATTGTATTGAAGAGTGAACCGCTGTTCTATTTATTCATGTTGTTCGTATGATATTAATATATAGAACGAATTGGAGGAAATATTAATGAAAGCAATAGTGTACACAAAATACGGTCCCCCCGACGTTCTTCAACTGAAAGAGATAGAAAAACCTGCTCCTAAGGACAATGAAATACTAGTAAAAATAAAAGCGACAACCGTAACAGCAGGAGATATTCGTTCAAGAAGTTTTACAGTTCCCTCTTCTGTTTGGCTACCTGCTCGAATCGCACTTGGTTTCAAACAACCGAAAAAACAAATACTCGGAATGGAATTAGCTGGTGAAGTTGAATCAGTAGGAAAAAACGTTACGCGTTTTAAAGCAGGAGACCAAGTTTTTGCTGCTACCCAAGCAAATTTCGGTTCTTATGCTGAGTATATTTGTATATCTGAAGATGGACCAGTATGCACGAAGCCCTCCAATATAACCTATGAAGAAGCTGCAGCCATCCCAATTGGAGCACGTACAGCCTTATTTTTCCTAAGGAAAGCTAATGTTCGAAGCGGCCAAAACGTTCTTATTTACGGAGCTTCTGGAAGTGTCGGAAGTTATGCAGTACAAATTTCCAAGTATTTCGGCGCAACAGTTACAGGTATGTGCAGTAGCTCCAATTTAGAATTGGTCAAATCTCTAGGAGCTGACGAAGTAATTGATTACACCGCAAAAAATTTTTCTACTACAGACGAAACGTATGATGTTATTTTTGAAGCGGTAAACAGGAGCTCCTTTTCAGAGTGTATTAAAATGTTAAAGGAAGATGGTACCTATATAAATATCGTTGAACCGTTACCAAGTGCTCAAATGCTCTGGACTAAATTGACAAGTCGCATGAAACTCATATTAAGTCAAAACGCACCTGAAACTTCCGAAGCATTAAATTTCCTTAAAGAACTTGTTGAGAACGGTAAAATAAAAGTGATCATTGATAGGCAATATACTTTTGAGGAAATTGTTGAAGCTCATATATATGTAGAAAAAGGACACAAAAAGGGAAATGTCGTCATAAATGTGAAACATAACGAACACTCCTAATAAAAGAAGAACACTGCACATAGTTTTACAATACGAAGTACTCAAACTTTTTCAACATAAAAAAACAGGGCAAATTCATATGCGAATTGCTCTTTTTTATTGTTGCGAGCATCTCAAAAGAAAACAGTTTAAAATAATGTAATCGTTTTTTACTTTCATTAAATAAATCCATTTCAAACCTCCCCATTTCCCCTACATATTTTTCTAACTTTAATCAAAAAATATGCAAAGAACTATTAGTATGAATAAGCTGAACCTCTCCTATTTTTACTATCCAAGAATAGTGTGACAACTGTGACTTTTTTACAAACTGATTAGATATATCATCTAAAAAACCAATTAAATCCAGGTGTTTCTTTAAAGATTTGTAAACTTTTTATCTCTTTGTAAATTTAGTGTAAATTTTACTAGCAAACCGTTTACAGTACCTCAAGGTTTAGTTAATAATTACAGCGTACATGAAATTTAAGGAGTGGAATGCGTGGAATATAATGTTCAAGAAATGATCTTCCAGTTCGTTGGTGGATTAGGTATTTTCTTATTCGGTATTAAATACATGGGCGATGGACTGCAACAAGCAGCTGGAGATCGTCTTCGCGATATTTTAGATCGCTTTACAACAAACCCACTTATGGGTGTACTAGCAGGTATGTTAGTTACTGTATTAATCCAATCAAGTTCAGGAACAACAGCTTTAACAGTCGGACTTGTAAGTGCCGGATTTATGACATTAAGACAAGCAATCGGTGTTATTATGGGTGCGAACATCGGTACGACAGTTACTGCATTTATTATCGGAATTAAAATCGGAGAATACGCTCTCCCAGTTATGGCAGTTGGAGCGATTTTACTATTCTTCTTTAAAAATAAAAAAGTACATTCTGTAGGTCAAGTTGTATTCGGTTTTGGTATGTTATTCTTCGGTTTAGAATTAATGAGCGCAGGTATGAAACCTCTTCGTTCTTTAGAGTCATTCCAAGATTTAATGATTAGCATGAGTGATAATCCAATTTTAGGAATTATTGTCGGTACAGTGTTCACTTTAATTGTACAAAGCTCAAGCGCAACAATCGGTATTTTACAAGAATTATTCGGTCAAGGTGCAATCGATTTACAAGCTGCCCTTCCTGTATTATTCGGTGATAACATCGGTACGACAATTACAGCAGTATTAGCAGCAATCGGTACTTCAATTGCTGCAAGACGTGCAGCATTAGTCCACGTTATCTTTAATATTATCGGTACCATTATCTTTACGATCATATTAATACCATTTACAAATTTAATTCAATATTTCCAAACGTCATTAAATTTAAATCCAGAAATGACAATTGCATTCGCACATGGAACATTTAACGTAACGAATACAATCATTCAATTCCCATTCATTGCAGTATTAGCCTGGATTGTAACAAAAATCATTCGTGGTGAAGATGCATCGATTAACTTCAAACCACAACATTTAAATCCAATCTTTATTGAACAATCTCCAGCTATTGCTTTAACAGAAGCTCAAAAAGAGATTATCCGTATGGCGGAGTTTTCATTAGATGGATTAAAAGAAGCAAACCAGTTTTTAAATACACAAGACAAAAAACACGCTAACATGGCTACTCAATTAGAAGGCGCTATTAACAATTTAGATAAAAAAATTACCGAGTATTTAGTTTTACTATCAGAAAAACCACTTTCATCAGCAGATTCTGAGAAGCATTCTATTTTAGCTGGTGTTGTTGGAGATATTGAACGTGTTGGTGATCATGTAGAAAACCTTGTAGAACTTGTAGATTTCCAAATTTCAAACCGTGTTTCCCTATCGGATGAAGCACTAGCTGAACTAAATGAAATGCTTGAATTAACAATTTCAACATTACAAGACGCAGTCGAAGCTTTAACAAACTTCGATACTGAACTAGCTCAAACTGTTATTGCAAAAGAACGTAAAATTGACCAAATGGAACGTGTTCTTCGCAAACGTCACGTAATACGTCTAAACGAACGTAGCTGTTCAGGCGATGCAAGTATCATCTTCGTTGACATGGTAAGTAACTTAGAGCGTATCGGTGATCACGCTGTAAATATTGCTGACGGTGTTCTAGGTGAACAAGGAAAGATCAATTTAAAACAATCATTATAATAGGAAAGAGACGCTAACTTGAGCGTCTCTTTTTTTATTTCATATTTATAACTGTTCTTCCTTTTAACTTCCCTTGCAATATAAGTGTAAACTTCTCATCTAACTCTTCTAATGTACATTCTTCTGTATAAGATAATAGCTCTTTATTTTCCCATTTACTTGCTAAAAGCGTCCACACATCTCTTCTTACATCCACTGGGCATTGCACAGAATCTATTCCTAAAAGGCTTATCCCTCTCAAAATAAACGGATATACTGTTGTTTGTAATTCCTGTCCTGCCACATTACCGCATGTCGTTACACAACCACCATACTTTACCGTTTTTAAAGCTGTTTCTAACATATGTCCACCTACAGTATCAATAACCCCGGCGTATACCCCTTTTAGCATCGGTCTTCCTGATTCATCATTCAATTCCGCGCGATGAATCACTTTTTTCGCTCCTAGATGTAGTAGCATCTGTTCCTCTTCCATTTTCCCTGTCGCTCCTACTACGTTAAATCCTAACTTACTTAAAATACTAACAGCTACACTCCCTACGCCGCCTGTGGCACCCGTTACTAGAACATCTCCCATACTAGGCTTTATGCCTGCTCCAATAAGCTTATATACTGATAAAGCAGCTGTAAAACCTGCCGTCCCGTACATCATACTTTCCCTTAATGACATTCCCTCTGGTAAAGGGATAATCCAAGATGCTGGCACGCGAATATATTCTCCGAAACCACCAGAAGTATTCATACCTAAATCATAACCCGTTACAATGACTTTATCTCCTACCTTAATGGTTTCATCTTCACTACTCACAACTTCTCCTGCTGCATCAATTCCTGGTGTATGAGGATATGTTCTCGTAACACCTTTATTACCAGTAGCTGAAAGAGCATCTTTATAATTTAATGAAGAATAATGAACATGTATTAATACTTCCCCCTCAGGTAAACTACTTACTTCTCTCTCTACAACGTTTCTTACAAATTGCTTACTTTCTGTTTCGTTCACAACGATTGCTCGGAATGATGTATGATTCATTATGCTCTCTCCTTTATCCGTAAAATTCTTCTTTATCCCGCATTAACGGGCGATTGGTTCAACTAATAATCAGTGGGAGATGAACAAAACCGCCACTGATTAAAGTTTCACTTTATTATATAGAAGAAACAAGTAAACCTACTCATTTCTTCTTGGCTATATTTCAACAAATCTTACTTCTCTATTACTTTCTCATAATACATATTTTCATTTCCACTAAAACAACTTATACTTATTCTACATCTCAAAAATAAAATATAAAAAATCTGACTTTTTATAAATATATTGAATTTTTACGAAATGTAAATGATTTGTAATGTTTTTTTTCGTCAAATTTCATTATAATAAGTGGATATGAGTGTCGTATTTCAATCCAAATGAAGGAGTACAAGAAATGGAGCAAAACCCATCTTTGCAAGAAAATACACGCAGTAAACCGAAAAAAGGTAAGAAAAAAACAAAAATTATTATAAGCGTTATTCTATTCTTTTTAATAATAGGTGGCGGTTATACTTGGTTTTTAGTAAATAAAGCATCTTCTGCTGTTCGAAATGCCGCACACGATTTAGCACGCGGTGATAAATCTGATTTACGTGATAAAGCTGTAAAACCTATCGCAAACAATGTCTCTGTCTTAGTCATGGGTGTTGATGAAAGCGATGTCCGCGGGAAAGAATATGGTGAAGCTATAAGAACGGATGCACTATTACTTGCAACGTTTAATAAAGATAGCAAAACTGTAAAACTATTAAGTATTCCACGAGATACATATACTTATATTCCAGTGGAAAAGAAAAAAGATAAAATTACACACGCTCATGCATACGGTTCTACTAAAAACGGAAAAGATGGTGGACCACAAGCAAGTATTGATGCAGTTGAAAAATTACTAAACGTTCCTGTTGATTACTTTGTAAAGTTTAACTTCAAATCATTTATGAAAATTGTCGACGATTTAGGTGGCATTGAAGTCGATGTACCAGTTGAATTTACTGAACAAGATAGTAACGACAATGCTGATGCAATTCACCTGAAAAAAGGTGTTCAAAAGCTAAATAGTGAAGAAGCGCTTGCACTTGCTAGAACGCGACACATCGATAGTGATGCAATGCGTGGACAACGTCAACAGCTCGTTATTGAAGCTATTTTAAAGAAACTAACAAGCGTTGGCTCTGTAACAAAAGTTGGCAACATCATTGATGATATTAACGGACAATTCGTTACAAACTTAACATTCGATGATATGCTTTCATTCTATAAGTATGGAGCGGATTCTTCAATTGAGAAACTACAAATTCAAGGTGACGACTGCTATATGGAAAAAGGTGACGATACATGCAGCAAATCTGCTGGTGGTGGTCGAACATATTACTACAATCCAGATAAAAAAGAATTAGCAAATGTTACAAACGAACTTCGTGCTCACCTTGGATTACCTGCATATACAAAAACAGACTCTGATTCAAAGAAAACAAGCACAGAGAAAACAAAAGAGTCTAAGTCTGAAAATTCAAGTGAACGCGAATCAAGTAACAATGAAGTGAAAAATAAGAATAAAAATAACAATGAAGATACAGAAACATCGTCTAACGACAATGAATAAAAAAGAAGCAGTTCTCTATGGAGGTAGAGTACTGCTTCTTTTTATTTCTCCACAATCAAAAATCAGAACTTTCTAACTATCTTTTTTAATATTTTTAAATTATAATAAATAGTAGCAATCTATTCCAATTATCAGGGGGCTCATACATATGAAAGCTGCAGTAAAACATAACATCTCAGATTTTAAAGACTACTTAAAGTCAAACGATATATACATGGAAGAAAATATAGATGAAAATGATGGTTCTGTTCATTTTTCAGTAGGTTTAGAGACAGAAGCTGGAGCAAAAATCCAACTTATCGCTGCTTTCCAAAACGAACATCCTACTGTGGATATATACTGCTTCAATGTTGCTCACGTACCTAATGAAGCATCAACAAATGATATTTTGCATGTCATTAATGAATTAAACACATCTTATCGATTTGCAAAATTCACGCTAAACAAGCAAAATGCAATTGATATCTCAGCATCTCTTGCATTCTCAGAACCAAATTTCAATCCAGCACTTGTCTTTGAACATACGAGAATGCTATATAAATTAGCAAATGACGAATATAAAAACTTAATGAAAGTTATTTGGGCATAAATAAAAGGATGGGCTGCAAGCAGCGCCATCCTTTTATTTCGATAACATATCAATCCACATCTTAACAGCAGTGCCTACAATCAAAATCGATAACATATATTGCAGTGCTTTTTGATTGACCCTCTTCCCAACTCGCACTCCAAGCGGCGCAGCAAAGATACTTGCAACCGCAATAATAAGGGCTGGAATTACGACTACTTGCCCAGTTATCACTTTTCCAGTCGTAATCCCTACTGAGGAAATAAACGTAATAGCGATAGAAGTTGCTATTGTTGTACGTATCGGTAATTTTAAAATAACTAGCATAATCGGAACTAAAAGGAACGAACCTCCAGCTCCTATAATGCCTGATGCTCCGCCTACAATAAATGCTAACAAGCTTGCTAACCATTTATTATATTTCACTTCATCACCATTATTTCGTTTCGGTACGAACATCATAATAGCAGCAATTGTGGCTAACGCTGCATAAACAACATTGACCGTATGTTCCTCTAATACATTCGCACCAAAACTACCTATGAAACTTCCTATTAATATACTAGCTCCCATATACACAACTAGTGTTTTATCCATATCATTACTTTTCCGATAGGCCCATGCCCCTGCAAAAGTTGCAAAGAATACTTGCACCGCTGTAATACCACTCACTTCGTGTGATGTATATCCCGCAAACCCTAGCAATACCGGAATGTATAAGATCATCGGATAATTAATAATCGCACCGCCAATTCCAACCATTCCTGATATAAACGATCCTATAAACCCAATTATAAAAAGTAATACGACTAAACTCACCTTATATCCCCCGCCTTCTAAAAAGAAGGTGATTTAAATGAATAAGTTCACATTCCCATCCGAAGCATCTGCTAAATAAGCTCCTACTCCTGCAAACTCTACCCCTTCCATAATCTCTTCCTCTTTTAACCCTAATAAATCTACTGTCATTTGACAAGCTACAAGTTTAATCCCCTGTTCTTTCGCCAACTCTATTAAATCTGGTAAAGGCATCGCATTATGTTTTTTCATAATACCTTTAATCATCTTTGGTCCCATACCTGCAAAATTCATTTTTGATAATCCCATCTTATCAGCTCCGCGCGGCATCATTTTTCCAAATACTTTTTCTATAAAAGTTTTCTTTACCCTCACATGTTCATCTTTCCTTAAAGCATTTAATCCCCAGAAAGTATGAAAAATAGTAACCTCTTGATCATACGCCGCTGCACCATTTGCAATAATATAAGCAGCCATCGCTTTATCATAATCTCCGCTAAATAAAACGATTGTTGTTTTCTTCTGTTGTTCCATGTTGTTCTCCCTCCAATTACCTATAGGGGTATTTGATTGTTTATAAAAAGGCTCAAATCATTTACCTCTGTACTATACGACTTTACCTTCCCAAGCTAACATACCACCTACCATATTGATTGCTTGAAAACCGTGGCTCTCTAAAAACTGAACTGCTCTTGCACTTCTTCCTCCTGAACGACAAACGATAATATATTCCTGTTTTTTATTTAGCTCATGCATACGAAATTCTAATAGTCCTAGTGGAATATTACTTGCTTCTGGAATTTTCCCCTCGACTACTTCTTCTACTTCACGTACGTCTACGATATTTACTGCCTCTTTACGTAACAATTTTCCTTCTAATTCTTTTGCTGTCATTTCTTTCATTTTAAATTTCCTCCTCACAAACCATTCATCCCGCCTGAAACATTGATAACGTGCTGAAATCCTAATTTTTTTAATACTTTTGCAGCCTGCTTACTTCTCATCCCGCTCTGACAAATAACGATTACTTCCTTATTTTTATCTAACTGACTTGCTCTACTAGCTAACTCATTTAACGGGATGTTCCGAAATCCTTTCATATGATTTCCTCTATATTCACCTACTGTACGAACATCGATAAGTTGTTTCCCTTTTTTCCCCACTACATTCTGTAATTCTTTTCCATTTATATTTTGAACACCTTTCACTGGTAAAAAACGTGAAATAACAAACACTGCAGTAAATACAATGAAAAGCGTACTTAATATGATATTCATATAACCAACCCCTCCATATTTATAAAACTACTACGCCTTCTTAATCCAAAACTTCAGCACATCAGCTTCTTCTATATGCTTTACGATGTCATGACCACCTTTATTCGCCCACGCTGGAATATCCTTAACTGACCCTTTATCCGTTACATGTACTTCTAACACTTCTCCAGTTTGTAACGTATCCATCGCTTTCTTCGTTCTTACAATCGGCATTGGACATGCTAAACCTGTCGCATCTAATACTTGTTTTACATTCATCATCTATTCCTCCAGTTTTTTATTTCTTTCATTATCCGTGCACTGCACAACGATTTGGACCAATCTCCATTTCACGCTCTTCATCCGCACTCGGATGAATCTTCCCCATATTCGTTTGACGAATTTCTTCGTAAGCATTCGGCTGAGGTGGTAAATTTTCTGTTACAACTTTACGAAACTCTCCCTCATCCTCAATATTTAGCCCTGCATTATACGCGAATAAATCTTTTAACTTTGCGCTCACAACACCATTCTCATCCATTTCACTTATTTTTGAATAATGAGCTGGTAACACGATTAATTGTTGAGATAATACTTTATATCGGTCATATAAAGTTTCTCGCAAATCACTCACCCAATCCTCAGCCTTTCCAGCAAGATCTGGACGCCCAATTGAATCTACAAATAAAATATCGCCTGATAATAAATAGAAATCATCTACAATAAATGATGTACTCCCAATCGTATGCCCCGGTGAGTATAATGCGTCAATTTCAATTTTGGTACCCCCCACTGTAATAACAGATCCTTCAACAAGCGGTTCATATGAGAAAACAACTTCCTCCGCATCTTTTGGCGGTAACCAATACGTACCACCTACTCTTTCAGCTAACTTACGTCCTCCAGAAATATGGTCTGCATGTAAATGTGTATCCATTACATTCGTAATCGTAACGCCCTGCTCTTTCGCAAACTCTTCATATGCTTCAACTGTTCTTACTGCATCAATAACTGCTGCCTCACCGTTTGAAACGACCATATAAGATAAACAGCCTTTCCCAAGGCGGTTAAATTGATATATACTTCCTCCGTCCTGTACATCTCCTACTTTTAACGGCTTCACATATTCACTCCAAGCTTTCATACCGCCAGCTAAATAAAAAACATTATGGAAGCCAGCACCCAACAATTGCTCTGCAACAAACTGCGAAGAACCTTCTTTTGCACATACGACTAAAATTTCTTTCTCCCTCGGCAATTCACTTGCAATATGATCTACACCATCTAACAAATCAAAATACGGTTTATTTATAGAAAAAATTTGTTTTCCTTCAATTTTCCAATCTTCATAATCCGTCTCATTACGAACATCTAAAATAAACAAATCTCCGAATAAAACTTTCTCTGCAACATCTTTTGCATATAACGGTTTAACGCTCATATAATTACCCCCATAGGTATATTTTTATTTAAAAAAATTTACTTCTCTATATTCCCTTGCCACTCTACCATACCTGGAATGACATTTTTCACATTTGAATACCCTTTCTCTTTCAACATTTGACAAGCTACATCACTACGGTTACCTGTTCTGCAAACAACATATATTAGCTTCTCCTGATCAAAAACTGCACTATCTAACTCACCTAATGGCACCGAAATGGCGGATGGAATATGACCAAAAGCAAATTCTGCCGCTTCGCGAACATCTAATACGATGCACTCTCCACCACTTAATAATATATCTTGCAATTCCGCATTCATAATTGTATGAGGATATTTCACTACTTCATTCATTTCATGCTCGTGTGCTTTTCTAACATAATGCATCAATAAATCACCTTCGTATTTCGTACCGATATATTGATGACCTACTTTATTCGCCCAACTTTGTATATCTATAGTAGACCCTTTATCCGTTGCCTGAACTTCAATCACTTGCCCTGATATCAAACCTTCCATCGCCTTCTTCGTCTTCACAATCGGCATCGGACAAGCCAAACCTTTACAATCTAAACTCACATCCACTTTTATACTCATAGTCGATTCCTCCACAATTTATATACACATACCTGTAGGGGTATATTAAAATGTTTTTGAAAATCTGTCAACACTTATGTTTGACAGATTATCGGCTTTTTACAAGTAATTGAACAGCTTCTTTAATTAAATCTTCATTTGAACCATTACCTTTTTCAAACTGCTCACGTAAACATTGCTCTAAATTTGTTCCCACAACGAGTCCAATTGTACGATCTAGCGCCGAACGGGATGCAGTTAACTGTGTAATAACATCTCGGCAATCTTTTCCCTCTTCCATCATGCGAAGCACACCACGAACTTGCCCTTCAATACGTTTCAATCTGTTTTTCATATCTTGATTATATTCCATTGTATAATCACCTCATTACCATTATGTCACCATTTATAACTTATGACAATATATTATACCCCTGCGGGTATTTTGTAAACCCCTATTTTAAATTTCCACTTTATATATCCGTAAAACATAAAGTGAAACCTTAATCTATAGGCTTTCATCTTCCACCAAATTTTGAAGTGGAAGATGAAAAAACATCAATATATAATACGGTCTGGTAATACTGTACCGTACAATTTAAAGCCACCATCTACATTCTTTACCTTATATCCTTTTTCCATTAACATGCGTGCTGCGACATACCCTCTCATACCAAGTTGACAAGTAATATATATTTCTTTATCCACTGGCACTTCTTCCAAACGATCACGTAATTCATCTAATGGAATATTAATAGAGCCTTTAATCATTCCTTGTTTTAGTTCATTAGGCTCTCGAACATCAATAAGATATCCACCGTTTTCAACAATACGATCTATCTCATGCCATTGTACTGTGTACACAAAACCATCTACTATATTACTTGCTGCATACCCTACCATGTTTACCGGGTCTTTTGCAGAAGAATATGGCGGGGCATATGATAATTCTAAATCTGGCAAATCAATTACAGTTAAATTTGTTTTTATTGCCGTTGCGATAACATCGATACGCTTATCTACACCGTCACGTCCTAACGCCTGCGCTCCATAAATTTTTCCACTATCTTTATTAAAAATCAATTTTATTAGCACTGGCGTAGCATTCGGATAGTATCCCGCATGCGAATTTGCCTGTACATGTACTACCTCATAGGGTATATTTAATCGTTTTAATATTTTCTCATTTACTCCCGTCGAAGCAACTGTTAAATCAAAAACTTTAGCTACAGAAGTTCCCATCGTACCTTTATATAAAGAATCCGTATAACCATGAATAATATCTGCTAACATACGACCTTGACGATTAGCCGGCCACGCTAAAGGAATCATCGTTTCTGTTTCAGTAACAAAATCTTTCACTTCAATCGCATCACCAATTGCATATATATGTGGATACGATGTTTGAAATTTTTCATTTACTTTTATCGTTCCTCTAACTCCTAACGCTAATCCAGCATCTTTCGCTAAACTACTCTCTGGTTGTACACCAATTGCTAAAATAATCATATCTGTCTCTATAATTGAACCACTTTTTAAACGTACAACAGTCCCGTCCTCTTCTAATGCATCTACACCATCTTCAAAAACAAGCTCAACATTGTGATTTTTCATATGCTCATGTACATATGCTGCCATTTCATAATCGATTGGCGGCATTACTTGATTTGCCATCTCTACAAGAGTAACATCAATTCCACGTTCTCTTAAATTTTCAACCATTTCCACTCCAATAAACCCGCCACCAATAACCGTCGCATGACGCGGTTTCTTCTCATCAATATACGCTTTAATACGATCTGTATCCGGGACATTTCGTAACGTAAACAACGCCTTTGCTTCTTCAAGACCTGGAATAGGTGGAACAATTGGTTTCGCCCCTGGTGAAAGAATTAAAATATCATATTTCTCGTTATATGTTTCATTTGTCGTTACATTCTTTATAGTAATTGTTTTCTCTTCTTTATTAATCTTTACTACTTCACTCAATACACGTATATCTAAATTAAAACGCTTCGACATTCTTTCAACAGTTTGTACTAATAATTTTTGTCTTTCTGTAATGACACCGCCAATATAGTATGGTAATCCACAATTTGCAAATGAAATATATTCACCACGCTCAACCATAATAATTTCATCTTCTTCACTTAAACGACGAAGCCTTGCAGCTACTGATGCGCCGCCGGCAACTCCGCCTACTACAACTATTTTTCTAGACATATTTCAAACCTCCATATTGTTTAATTTTCTCATGCATCACACACAAAAACCTATACCTGTATGGGTATATGATAGAGTATAAAAAATTTAATTTCAATCAATGTGTCTTTCTTTCACAAATTCGAAACAAATAAAAAAGAACTTAGACATTTCCAAGTTCTTTACGGATGAATCAATCCATCGTTCCATTGTCATACTTCCTATAATTTCTTTGTAAAACTATAATCCATTTCTCCACCTAGTGCTGCAGCTGTATCACCAGTTTCTCTAAAATCATGTGTATATATTTTTTCAAATGAACCGAAATCTACTTGCTTATAAAATTCAAAACAAGGGAATCCATCATGCTCTCCTTGAATATCAATACTACCATCCCTTTTCACACATACATGTAATACATAATCTACAGGAGGTGCATATATATTTAATGGATTACTTGCACTCGCACTCATTTTAAATTGCACACCATCAGGATTCCATACGATATTAGTACACACAATATTTTCAGCACTCGCTTTTCCTGTTCTTTTATTCACAGAACCGTCTGGATTCGTAACCTTCTCAGTCGTAATACCCGTGTTCGCATATGAAAACACTTCTTCTTTATAAAAATCCACTACTACCTCTTGCTCAACTCTAGAGCGCATAGTATTTACCGCATGTGGTGTAAATTCACGTGAATCACCTTCGAATTGAATTGTTTTTCCTGTCTCCATATCCTTCCTTGGTTCTGTCCAAGACATTGGAATAAATACGTTAGCTCTAATTTTTACGATATTAGTCATAAGAAACACCTCTATAATATTATTTTAAATACTGCATAATATTGAGTAAAACAAACCACAATTTCGCTCCCATAATCAATAGCTTTCTCTTTTACGTTTGCTACTTCCTTCTGAAAAATAGCGCTATATTTATATCTAGATTGTCGTTTTAAAGCTATATTCCATTTCTCCAGCTAGTGCTGCTGGGGTATCATCCGTTTCTCTGAAATCATGTGTATATATTTTTTCAAATGAACGAAAGTCTATTTGTTTATAAAATTCATAGCAAGGGAAACCATCATGTACACCTTCAACATGCACAGTACCACTTTCATTAACTCGTATAGTCAAAAAATAATCAGCTGCGGGTGCTGCCGCGTTTAACGGATTACTTGCACTTGCTCTCATTTCAAATGAAACTTCATCCTCGCCCCATACGATATTAGTACATACAATATTTTCTGTACTTGTTTCTCCTTTTTGATACTCAATTGAGCCATCTGAATTTGTAATTTTCACAGTAACGATGCAAGCATCTACATATGTGAAAATTTCTCTTTTATAAAAATCAACAATCACTTCTTGTTCTAATCTTGAACGCTTTGTATTTACAGCGAATGGTGTAAATTCACGTGCATCTCCAGCGTATTCAAAAACTCTTCCTGTTGCAGCATCCTTAATAGGCTTCAGCAACGCATACGGTGCAAATACACTCCCTCTAATTTTTACAATATTAACCATGTGAAACCTCCGTTGATTCTATTTATTTAAATCATTATTTGTACTATACAGGATATAGTCAATTTGATTGACTATATCCTGTATAGTACAATAAGTTTCATATGTAGTCAACTTGATTGACTACAATCACGGAGGTTATATACATGAATCATCAAACATTTAACGAATTAGATCTCACTTCACTTTTATCATTATCTTTCAGCACATTAATTACTGAACTACATGACAGATTAAGTGAATTAGGATTTGAAGATATTAGGCCAGCACACGGTTTTATGTTCAAACGAATCCTTCCTAATGGAGCAACAGGTATAGAACTAGCTGAGTATTTAGGAGTTTCTAAACAAGCTGTAAGCAAAATGATCGATTCTCTTGAAAACAGTGGTTATGTCACGCGTAAAAAGCATCCTACTGATAAAAGAGGTAAAATCATTATTTTAACCGAACGTGGTTTAGCTGTAATGAAAGCGAAAGAAGAAATAGTAGCTGAAATAGAGCAACGATGGATTGAAAACATAGGTACTGAACGAATGCAAATGCTCAAGGAAGATTTAACAACATTCGTTACTAAAGAAAATACTGAGAAATTATCATCAAATATACGACCTGTTTGGTAAGCAAAAACTCCACATAAAAACGAATCCATTTTGATCAGTCCCTTTCAAAATGGATTCGTTTTCTACAGTTTTATTAATAATTATTGCTTCTTTTAAATTTCATATCAAATATGCAGCAAGAGTCTATATTTTACGCATTATATAATTCCATAGCTCTCTGCACGACTAATTCTGCCGTATTCTCCTCTGGCGGCATCAACAAGTTTGTAACTGGACCATACACAACAGGATTTAATTCCACTTCATATCCACCATATGCATACTCCTCTTTTGTCGGTAAATAACCAATATATCCATTCGTATATCCACCTAAAAAAGCTATTTCATTTTGAAGACGCTCTTTCACTTCTAAAGCTGTTTCTGAAAAAGGTTCCATCGGTATACCAAAGAACATACCATCATTCATTTGAAACAGTTGAACTTCTAAATCAATACTTAACTGCCGAATACCTTGCTTATATTTCTCTAAAATTATAGCAAGCCATTCATCCGTATTCACATCCCACTGCTTCTCAGCTAATTGAGCCATGCTTCGTATTTCATTCATTTCAGGAATATCTTTCAACTTCATTTGCATCGTGCTCGAAACTGTCCTTAAACTTACAATTGGGCTATATGTAACTATTGGCAACATCGTTAATACATGTCCACTAAGCGTGTAAGCCATTTGTGTTAATGCGTCCCCTGAACCGCGATACTTTGCATTTACATTGCCAGCAGCACCTTGCACAATAATAACAGGACAGT
Source organism: Bacillus cereus group sp. RP37 (assembly GCF_040459695.1). Lineage (NCBI taxonomy): Bacteria > Bacillati > Bacillota > Bacilli > Caryophanales > Bacillaceae > Bacillus > Bacillus cereus group sp. RP37. The sequence goes on from NZ_JARVHP010000001.1 coordinate 4,595,986, forward strand.
TTACGATTTTCTCAAGAATCTCTCTCGTCATTCCCGGATAATCCGCTGATAATACATCGCTATCACCTTTTAACACATTCGGATGTGCCGTACAAAATACTATAATCCCAGATAGCTCCTTCGTTTCAGCATTTCTTATTGCTAACATGCCAATTCGTTTATCTACAACACCCTCTATATTTGTTCCCATCTTCGCTCTTCCATCAGATGTTCTCTCTCTTCGGTTTACCCCAATATCACCTGTCGTAACACTCCAGCCAATTTCACATGGACTCAAGTTGTTATTCGCAGTAACAGCACCGTGCACTACATTATTTACTAAAATCGTTTTATACGACTTTACTAAAGGATGATCACCGACTGTTTCCGGACCAGAATGTGTATGTGTATAAACAACAGTTATTCGCTCAAATGGTATATGAAGCTCTCTCGCTATTTGTTCACGAATCATATTTGTATCTTCTACTAACATTCCAATATTATCAATACTTATAAACACAGTTTTCGTCTCATCTTTTTCAAATACAAAAACTGTCCCATACATACACTCTTCAATATTATTTATTCCTGTCTCTCTATGGTATCCGACAAAATCAATACCTACAGGCGGCGTAATATCAACCTTACATACCCCTATTTTGCTCACTTAAATCGCTCCATTTCTCTATGTAACTCCCTTTTTTCAAGAATAGCATATTTAACTTTGTTCCAAATAAAAAAGAACGGACATAGCATTCTATGTCCGTTCTTTTCATCACACATACTTCCGATGCACCATCTTCCCATCATAAGAAAACACAACGCCCTTACTCTCCACAATCGACTCCATATGCACCGTTCTTCCCCATAACTGATGAATGTATGGCAATACTTTTTCTAAGTATTTTAAATCGAGCTCGATTCCTTCGTAACTATGTTTAATGTACAATTCTCCGTTCTTTAAGTAATCTCCATCTTCTACTACTAAGTACGGGAAGCCACCGTTTGTACGCATATTTACGAGTTGATCACGCACATGTTCCCACTCTTTATCTATTACTTTATATTCTTTTCCTTGGCGCTGGAATAAGTACATATCTTCTCTCATTACGAGATCTTTGTTTAAGTAGTTTCTTAAGAATGATACATCCCATTCGATTTCGCGTACTTCAAAGATTTTGTCCCGACCAGATCCTGGCTTTACGCCGCGTCGTTTCATTTCTTCTGTCGGGTTATTGTAGCGTTCTTCAATATCTTCGAACATTTTAATACCGAGGTAGTATGGGTTAATACTTGTTTTAGATGGTTGAACTACACCTGCATTAAGCTTTGCGAATTCAATCGCTTCAGAAGATGTTAAGTCCATTTCACGGAGTATGCGTTGATGCCAGTACGATGCCCAACCTTCGTTCATGATCTTCGTTTCAAGCTGCGGCCAGAAATATAACATTTCCTCGCGCATCATCGTTAATATATCGCGCTGCCAATCTTCTAGCTCACGGCTATATTCTTCAATAAAGAGTAGTAAATCTTTCTCTGGTTGCGGCGGAATTTTCTTCTTTTTATGCATATTAGGCCGTTCTCTCTTTTTGTTTCGATCATCTAAATTCCATAAATCATCGTACTGTGATATCTTTTTCTTTTCTACATCCTCTTCTAAATCTTCAATACTCCACGCAAGTTTTGGACGCATAAGCGATGGATCAATGTGCTCTTGAATGGCAAGTACGGCATCTAAAAATGTTTCTACCTCTGCCTTTCCATACTTATGCTCATATGCTTTCACACGGTCCGCTGTTGCCGCCATACTTTCTACCATATCTCGCTTCGTATTTGAAAAACGAATATTATTTTTAAAGAAGTCACAGTGTGCTAAAACGTGCGCTACAATTAATTTATTTTGAATTAAGGAGTTCGTATCTAGTAAAAAGGCATAACATGGATCAGAGTTAATAACGAGTTCGTATATTTTACTAAGACCTAAATCGTATTGTAATTTCATTCTGAAAAACTGTTTTCCAAAACTCCAATGTGAAAACCGCGTCGGCATCCCATACGCACCAAATGTATAAATAATTTCCGCTGGACATATTTCATAACGCATCGGATAAAAATCAAGCCCAAATCCAGTCGCAATTTCCGTAATTTCCGCAATTGCATATTGCAGTGCTTTATCGTCACTTACTCTCATTATTTTCCCTCCTTACACTTTCCCTTAAGAAAGTGTATGATGAGGAACAAGCTTTCATGAGGATTGATTGCATAATAAAAAGACATCCTCATAAAAACGAGAATGTCTCATCTATTAACCTTCAATAATCTCCATCTTCTCCGTAATCGGTGTACGAGCTTTTCCTTCTGGTGCTTTATCGAAATAGCCAAGGTGAAGAATTCCAACGATGCGTTGACCTCTTGTTAAACCAAGTCCTTCTATAAATAATGGATTGTAGTTTAATCCGCCTGATTTCCAAACACAACCTAATCCACGTTCCCAAGCAAGAAGTTGGAAGTTTTGCATAAATGCACATGTCGCAGCGTAATCTTCGTCTCGCTGAATTTGGCGTGGATCTTCATTCATATATACAACGATTTGTGCAGGCGTACTTAAGAAACGATCTGATAAAATTTTACCACGTTTCGCTCTTTCTTCTTCTGTGAAAGAGTTTAATACTGCATCTACTAATTTCTTTCGGCCTTCTCCCATGTATAGTTTACAATTCCATGGTTCACGGTGCTTATGATTCGGTGCCCACGTTGCGTCGTTTAATAGCTCAATTAATAATTCTTTGTCCACTGCTTTATCTGTAAATGTACGAACAGAGCGTCTTTCTTTAATCACATTTGCGATGGAAGTATATGTAGTCATATTTTTCTCTCCCTTATTTTTATCTATATGTATAACGTTTGTTATTGATATTGATTTTCAATTTCGATTATAACCTAGTTTTTTACTATTAATCAATGTTTTATGTTGGAAAACTTTCAAAAACGTCATTTCATACTGTGAATAAAAAAACTTAACTTGTTCACAAGTATTTCACATTTTATGGAAATGATATGTATACAGTTTTCCACATTATCCATCTAGGAGGAGTCTATATGTACAAAAAAATCGCAATAAGTATGACTATGGCAGCACTATTATGCGGGATATCTATCTTCCCCGCTTCCGCCGCTACACCAAAAGCAGTAACATTGCACCATCATAAACCAATTTCAGAAGAAGAAATGCAGTCGCTCGAAAAACTCGGCTATAACAAACATGAAATTTGGAAAGCTGCTCATATTGCAAGAATCAGTAAAAAAGAAATAAAAGATGTTTTAGCTTACTATAAACAAAATAAATCTTGGGAGAAAACAGCTGAGCATTTCGGCGTAGATCCAAGTAAATTGAAAAAGCATCATATGGATAAAGAAACGAAAAAAGCACTACTGCAAGAATTAGCAAATATGCAAAAATCTACACCAGACGGACTAAAACAAAAAATGAAAGAATATAATATCGGATTACGTCAGCTCACGGTATTAACAATCATCTCTCAAAAGAGTAATACCCCTCTTGATGATGTACTAAAAATGAAAAAAGACGGTATGGATATTAAACAAATCGCGGAAAAATTAAATGTTAAAAGAGAAGATATACGAGCAGAGATGATTAAATTAGTGAAGTCTATTAAAGAGAAGCAAACAAATTAACACGCAAAAAAGGAAGAGGTATTCACTGCTCTTCCTTTTCTTTATGAACTTTCAACTTTGAAGTATAAATTCCCGTATTTCCCAAAAACTAACATAAACAAATGATGTAGTAAGGGGTGAGAAAATGTTTCGTTTATCGTCTAAAAAGAAGAAAAAAACAATCTGTTCCATTCCAGAGTTTGTCCTCACTATGAAAGAATCTAGTGATTTCGTTTCCTATAACATCGTAGAAGATGGGACACTATGTTTGTTTTATTATAAATCTACAGCTGAATCACTCCTCATTAATCGATTCATTTTAACACCTATAAAAAGAGAATTAGATCGCATTGAAAATATAAGTGACATAGCAAATATCGTTACACTCGAAGGGATCATCACCAATCCTTCTATTGATGATATTCGTGAAAAATTATTAGTTGGGTATGTACTCATACAGATAAAAAACGATTCTCAAGCAGCAGAATATGCACTTATTCGTGCTGAAAGTTCAGTTTTAGGTACACGATTATATAACGATACCGAAAATGAATATAGTGTAATCGGTCCAAAAGTCGGGTTTGTTGAAAATATTGATACAAATACACACTTACTTCGCCGAAATATAGTAACAGAGCAATTGGTTTTCAAAGAAGTTATAGTTGGCTCTATATCAAAAACAAAGGTGATAGTTGCTTACATCGAAGGCATTACAAATGAACAACACATCAATACTGCAATGCAGCGCTTACAAGATGTTGACTTTGATGTTCCTTTTGATGCAACTATGATTGAACAGTTTATTAGCGATAATAGTAACTCACCCTTCCCTGTTTTACTACCTACAGAGCGGTTAGACCGCTCTGTGTACGCATTACTGAATGGAGGCGTTGTTATTTTAACAGACGGTTCACCTTACGCATTAGCTGGACCAGCGACGTTACTTGATTTCTTCGTCTCGCCAGAAGATTATTATTTACCATGGATAGCAGGCTCATTTCTTCGAATGGTTCGCTTTTTCGGAGCAGCATTCTCGCTATTTTCATCAGCTATTTATACAGCTGTATTAACGTATCACTATCAAATGATTCCTGTGGATTTACTAGGTCCGATTATTTTTTCAAGAGCTAATGTACCCTTTCCGCCCATTTTAGAAGCACTTTTTTTAGAAATCACAATCGAATTGCTCCGTGAAGCTGGAGCACGATTACCTACAAAAGTTGGACAAACAATCGGCATCGTTGGCGGGATTGTAATTGGCCAAGCATCTGTTCAAGCTGCTTTAACGAGTAACATTTTATTAATTGCAGTTGCTTTATCAGCACTCGCTTCTTTTACAACACCAACTGTAAAAATGTCTTCTACTATCCGGATACTACGATTTCCACTTATTCTTTTAGCTGGTGCATTTGGGGGCTTAGGTCTTATTGTAGGATTCGTACTCATATTAGCTCATTTAATTCGCTTAAAATCACTTGGATCACCTTATTTATTACCTCTATATCCATTTCGCGGTTTAGGGACAGCAGAAGGACTCCTTCGCCTTCCATTTAGTCAAACTGCAGAACGCGCTTCTTTTCTAAGGCCCAAAAAGAAATGGCGCTATGACCCGAACAAAGCGAAAGAAAAACGCGACGGTGAGGAAAAATGAAAAATATTTTATTATGCTTTTCCATTATCATTTTAATTGTTCAATCTGGTTGTACAGAAGCATATATAGTTGATACACAGCGAATGATTCACGTAGGTGGATTCGATATAATAAAAGATAAAAAATTTCGCGGAACCATTTTATATCCCGATTACACAAAGGGCGTACAATCTAAACCAGAAACTCAATCAACTCATGCAGGTACAATTGAAACAATCTCTTCCCTTCTAAACGCCAAATCTCCACATACGATCGCTGTAGGTCAAATGCGTGTTGTCCTATTTGGAAAAGCATTTGGTGAACATGGACTTGGAGATGTTATTAACAACTTACAACGTGATCCTAACATTGGCCGTGATGTGCAGCTAGCACTTGTAGATGGTTCAGCAGAAGAATTACTGAAACATGTCAGAATAAATGGATCACTTTATTTATCTGATTTATTGGAGCAAAATATAAAAAACGAGACAATCCCGCGGACAGCTTTAAATATTTTTTTATATAACTTCTATTCATCTGGATGCGATCCATTTCTTCCTTACATTCAAGTATCAGAAGACAAATCTGCTTCCATTAAAGGGCTAGCTTTTTTAAAAAAGGATAAAGTGGTTATGTATACAGATAAGAAAAGGTCTTTTTTATTTAAATTACTCATTAATCCAACGAAAAATGGGCGTTACGAAGTCCCAATACGTCAAGGTAAACATAAAGGATTAATTGCTACTCAAAACTTATCCGGAAAAAGTGTATGTTCCCTTTCTCAAAACGGTGATATTCCAAGAGTTAACATACACTTAAAATTAAATGGACTCGTAAAAAATGCTCCCAGCTGGCTTGATTTATCGAAGAGCAAAAATGTAACTTACGTAAAAAGACATGTAGAAAAAGCGCTTGAGAAGGATTTAAACAAATTAATAAAACAATTCCAAGAAAATGAAATCGATCCAATTGGTATACGTGAAGAAATTCGTAGTCACTCAAGAAAATGGAGCATGAAACAAATTCAGAACATGTATCCTAACGTAGACGTTGCTGTCAATGTAAAGATTAATGTCGTACAATCTGGTATCGGAGAATAGTGAGGTGCTATCATGGCTGAACAAGATAAAACACATACTGTTTCCCCTTATTTCACATTTCTTCTATTACACTCTCTTCAAATTGGAGTAGGTGTGTTAGGATACCAAAGGATTATTGCGCAATATGCTGGGTATGATTCTTGGATTTCCCTTATCGTTGCGGGCATTGCAACTCATATCGTACTATTTTGCATGCTTAAAATGTTAGAAAAAGATAATGATTTAATGAATATTCATACGACATGTTTCGGAAAGTGGATTGGAACATTTTTTTCTGTATGCTTTGCCGCATATCTTTTATTATTTTGCCTTACTGTTCTTCGTTCATATATTGAAGTGATTCAAGTTTGGGTCTTTCCTACAATTAAACCGTGGAAATTAACCTTACTATTTTTACTTGTAGCTTATTACATAATTAGAGGTGGCTTGCGGTCTGTAACAGGAATATGTTTTTGGGGAGTTATCATACCGATTTTCGTCCTATTTTTCTTAGTTTTCCCGATGAAATATGCACATGTCCGTAACATTTTCCCAATTCTTACTCATTCACCTTTAGAAATTCTAAATGCAACGAAAGCATCTGCATTAGAATTTCTTGGATTTGAAGCGATTCTTATTTTTTATCCGTTTATTAAAAAAGGAAAATCGATAAATAAATGGGCACATGGTGGTATTGCTTTTTCAACTGTTTTATACGTAGTACTGGCAATTGTTTCCCTTATGTACTATAGTCAAGGGCAGCTACACCATACCATTTGGCCAACATTAACGATGCTAAAAATCATTAAAGTTCCTTTTATCCAAAGGTTTGAGTACATTATTATTTTTCTATGGTATCTTATTATTTTACCTAATCTTTGTTTAACCATTTGGTCTTCTTGTTGCATTAGTAAAAAATCGTTTCACATACCATTTAAAATCACACTACCATTATTTATCGCAGTCATATTTATTTCATCCTTATTTTTCACAAACCGTGAAAGTATCAACACATTAAATACAGTACTATCTAAAGCTGGTTTATATATTGTATACGCCTATATCCCAATTTTATTTCTATTTCATTCACTACGATGGCGCTTCAAAAATCCGTCGAAAAAATCTTCAACCGATACACCATAATCTCTGATACAATTTGAGTAATACATTTGTAAAGGGGACAAGCGTATGAAGAAATATGTATTTTCTTTACTTGCAGTACTGAGTTTAATTCTTGCTGGATGCGGAGCTACTAGTACAAATGAAAAAAAATCATCTGAATCAAAAGAAGAGCATGACCACGCCACGCACACTCAGCAAGCTGACATTCAAGAAAAAACAAAAGGAGTCGACACACTTCCTACCTTCCTAGACAAGCTTGATCCACAAATGAAAGACATTTACACTGTTGCTGGACAAAATGCAGAGCTATTAGATTGGATTCCATGTTACTGCGGTTGCGGTGAAAGTGTGGGACATAAAAATAATAAAAACTGCTTTATTCGTGAAATGAAAAAGAATGGTGAAGTTGTTTGGGATTCCCATGCAACGACTTGCGTCAATTGCCTAGAAATCGCAGTTGAATCTGCTTCGATGAAACAAAAAGGAAAATCAACGCTTGAAATTCGTAACTATATCGATAATAAATACAAAGAGGGCTACGGTAAGCCGACACCTACGCCAATGCCAAAAGCTTAAAAACGAGGAAGCACCTCGTTTTTTCTTTTCATTCACTTTTTTTCTTAACAAATTCTTTCAAGTGTATTTCTCCTTACTTGTCACACACTATATATAACTCCTCAGTAAGGAGGGTACACAATGCAAACATATAACGACTATGACAAAGCTCTCTATTACACGTATTGCTGTAATTGGGATAAATTACTCGTTCTCATGGTTCAAACGAACGATCAACTATTTTCTAAGCGTATTGAACATTTTTTACACGCTTATCAATACAGTAAAGAACTACCAGAAGTTGATAAACAATTGCAGCTCCTATTTCAATATATTGACCACGCATCCCAAAAGTCACATATAGAAGAAGTAGAGCAAATTCAAATGTAAAATATAGCGCTATTCTCTTCTGGAGAATAGCGCTTTTTTAAAATGTTTATATCAATAAAAGTTTCCCCTTATAAAACTTTTATTGATAAACATATTTTTTCTTTCTTTTCTGTGCCACTTCATACTATAATTTAGTATGTAACTATTATAAGTGAGGTATAAAATATGGGACGAGAAAAAAAGCAAGAATATGCTTTACTTACCGCTTGGGGAGCTTCTTTTATCGCTACACTAGGAAGTTTATACTTTTCCGAAATCATGAAATTTGAGCCTTGTGTCCTTTGTTGGTATCAACGTATTTTTATGTATCCATTCGTTTTATGGCTCGGTATCGCTGTAGTAAAAAAAGACTATCGCATCGCAAGTTATTCTTTACCAATTGCAAGTATTGGTGCTTGTATTTCTTTATATCACTATGCGATTCAAAAAATCGCAGCATTTTCAGCTGCTGGGGCAGCTTGCGGTCGTGTACCATGTACGGGAGAATACATAAACTGGTTCGGCTTTGTGACAATCCCGTTTTTAGCACTTATCGGCTTTATTACAATCGCGGTTTGTAGCTTTATTGTCATCAAAAACAAATAAGGAGATGAAAGAATGAAAAAAATGCTTATATTTGGCGGTATTATTATCGTCTTATTTGCGGCAATCTTTGCTGTAACACAAATGGAAAAGAAAAACGCATCGACAGATGAAAAAGATTACTACTCAAATAAAATTTCTCTTGAGGATCTCAATAAAAATATAGAAGATAAAAAAGAACAAACGATTTACTTTTATCAAACCTCTTGCGTTCATTGTCAAAAGATCTCTCCTACTGTTGTACCTTTAGCGAAAGATTTAAATGTTGATATGAAAGTAATTGATATTGAAAATTTAAACGAACCTTGGGATAAGTACAATATCCAAGGAACACCGACAATTATTCATTTTAAAGATGGTAAAGAAGTAAGCCGTATTAGCGGAGAACAATCAAAAGAAAAGTTCAAAGAATGGTTTGAACAAACGAAGAAATAACGAGAAAAGGAAACTCCTTCTACACATGAAATGGGCGTAAAATCCCACACTAATGTATAAGGAGGGGGTTTTATGCCAGAAGTGAAATGCTCTGTTTCCAATTGCTCATTTTGGGGACAAGGTAACTTTTGTCAAGCAAATGCAATCGTTGTTCAACCAGATGCACAAGAAGCTGGTTCGAATGCAAATGATTCGTATACAGGCGCAGTTTTTACAAACGAGACGCTAGAAAGCTCTGTAACAACAAGTGTAGAAACTTGTTGTCATACATTTAAGCCAAAATATTAAACATAAAAAGCATACGATTACTCGTATGCTTTTTTTTACATCCCTCTCCAAAAATCATGCATGATAAAAAAGTACAAAATAACGAGAACAGCTGTACCGCATAGGGTAATGCGCCGATATATACTCTTCTCCCCTTCCCTTGCCTTAACAAACGCCCAAATGAATCCGAAGAATAATATTAAATCAACATATGGAACATAAAAAGAAAAGACGAGAAACGCATACAAATACACGATAAATAAACAGGTCGTTACTAAGAAAACTTTAAATGCAAATTCACTTTTCATAATATAACCGCCCCCTATCTGTACTGTATTATATTCCGCAAAATACAATAGTTGCAGTTAAACTCGAAGTAGAAATAAGCTACCGTCTATAATACGGTAGCCATTACGGAACATTATATTTCCGTTTATATATATTACTTAAAGTCGAAGAAGGAATTTGCTCATAACGAATTTTTTCTCCTGTTTCATCCACAATATACAAATTGTTTCCTATATAATATATTCCATCTTTTCGTTTTGAGTACACTGCATATCTTTCGTTTGGCAATACCGTTTTCACTTTTGTTAACTGCCCATTTGGTTCTTGCCAATATATATCGGCACGGTCTACTAACGTAAGTATGCCAATTTGTTCTTCTTCTATTTTACGACCACTCCAACTCACAACACGATAACCAAGCTTATTCGCTTCATATTCGGGGCTCGTATGAAAACGAGAAATGATTACTTTTGTCTGCAATTGTACTCGGTCATATAGCCACTGTATATCTCTGTCGTGCATACGGATACAACCATTTGATTCCTTACTTCCAATTGTCCATTCCCGATTTGTCCCGTGAATCGCATACTCTTTTTTATCTAATCCGAGCCACCTTGTACCGAGAGGATTGTTCGGTGCACCACCAGGTATTTTCTTTCGATGATATTCTTTATTTTTATATTTAGTTATAATACAAAAATTACCTTCAGGCGTTGGGGTACTATCCCTTCCAGTCGTTATTGGAAATGTTTTCATATAGTTTCCCTCTTCAAAAAAAGATAGCTGATTCGTCGTAAGGTTCACTAATATTAAATGATCTGTATCAGCAAAAGCACTAACCGGTAGGATGAAAAGTAATAGGATGACGAAACATAACTTTTTCATCTATATCCCCCCTAGCGCTCACTATAATAAGTGGAATTAACTTTACTTTGCTCTTATAAATGAAAACTATCCATTTACAATAACGCCCCCGTTTACATGTATCATTTGCCCGGTAACATAGGATGAATCGCCAGACGCTAAGTATACGTATGCTGGCGCTAGTTCATATGGTTGACCAGGTCGTTGCATCGGAACATTGCTTCCAAACTGTGAGACTTTCTTCTCATCGAAGCTAGATGGAATAAGCGGTGTCCAAATCGGCCCAGGAGCAACACCATTTACACGAATCCCTTTTTGCACTAACGATTGAGAAAGTGATCTTGTAAAAGCTACGATTGCCCCTTTCGTTGCGGAATAATCAATTAAAGTTTCATTTCCTTCATACGCAACGATAGATGCCGTGTTTATAATGACATCCCCTTGCTTTAAATGAGAAAGTGCTGCTTTCGCAACGTGAAAATAAGAAAAAATATTAATACGAAAAGTCTTTTCTAGCTGTTCTGCTGTAATATACTCTAGTCCTTGCTGCGGATATTGCTGCGCGACATTATTTACTAAAACATGTAAACTACCTAGCTGCCGAACGGTCTCTTGTACAATATCTTTACAATGCTGTTCATTGCTTAAATCACCCGGTAACAATACACACTTTACACCTTCTTGTTCTACACGTTGCTTCGTCTCATTTGCGTCTCCCTCCTCATCTAAATACGCAATCGCAATATTTGCTCCCTCTTTCGCAAAAGCGATGGAAACAGCTCGTCCAATTCCACTATCTCCGCCTGTAATTAGTACATTCTTTCCTTTTAACTTTTCGCTACCTTTATAATTTGGATCTTCAAACTGTGGTAGAGGATTCATTAATGATTCAATACCAGGCTGTTTATTTTGATGTTGCGCTGGCATTGTTACAAAGTTTTTTTGCTGCGGCATAGCTTCTTTCAACTCCTTCTTCTTATAATGTGCATAATAAAAACTGAAATTCACACATCGTTTTACGATTAATATTCGAATTTAAGACACAAAATATGAATTATTGTAAACTTTTTAAGCAAAACTATTGCAAAATAGTTAAAAAACGAATATTATATATAACTGTTGTGAAAATTATTCGTAAACAGAAAGGATGTTTATATGTTTAACCTTTCAAAACATAAAACTTCTATTAAAACTGAAATTATGGCAGGTATTATTACCTTCTTAACAATGGCATATATCATTGTGGTAAACCCTGTTATCCTTGGGGATGCAGGTGTTCCATTTGAACAAGCATTTACAGCAACCATTATCGCTGCTGTTGTCGGAACATTATTTATGGCGATTTTTACAAACTTACCAATCGCAATTGCACCAGGTATGGGATTAAATGCTTACTTCTCTTACTCTGTTGTAAAAGCTCATGAAGGCATGACTTTCGCAATTGCATTCTCTGCTGTATTCGTAGCAGGTATGATTTTAATTTTGTTATCATTCACATCTTTCCGTACAAAATTAATGGAAGCAATTCCTGAAAACTTAAAACATGCAATTACTGCTGGTATCGGTCTTTTCATTGCCTTTATCGGTTTGCGTTTAACAGGTATCGTTACAAAAAATGAAGCAAACTTAGTTGGACTTGGTGACCTTCACTCTGCTCCAGTACTACTAGCATTAGCTGGACTTGGAATTACAATTGTCCTTATGTCTTTAAATGTAAATGGTGCACTATTTATCGGAATGCTATTAACTGGTATTATCGCTTTCTTCACAGGACAATTAACATTCTCAAACGGTGTTACATCGATGCCTGGATTACCAGAAGGAATTATCGTTTCAAATCCAATTACTGCTGTATCTGATGTAATTAACTACGGATTGTACGGCGTTGTATTTTCATTCTTCCTTGTTACATTATTCGATACAACAGGTACATTACTTGGCGTTGCTCAACAAGGTGGATTTATGAAAGACGGAAAGCTTCCAAAAGCTGGACGAGCTCTTCTATCTGACTCATTCTCAGCAACAATCGGTTCTATGTTCGGAACAACACCATCAACAGCTTACATTGAATCATCTGCTGGTGTTGCAGCTGGTGGTCGTACTGGTTTAACAACAGTTACAGTAGCTGTTCTATTCGCACTAACAGCATTCTTCGGACCATTAGTAAGTGCCGTTTCTGGTGTATCAGCTATTACTGCACCATCATTAATTATCGTTGGTAGTCTTATGATGGGTTCAGTTCGCCACATCGATTGGGACGCATTTGATGAAGCATTCCCAGCATTCTTAGTAATCTTAAGCATGCCACTTACATCAAGTATCGCAACAGGTATCGCACTTGGATTTATTTCATACCCACTTATGAAAGTGGCAAAAGGTAAATTCCGTTCTGTTCACCCACTTGTATACGTATTTGGAATTTTGTTTGCTTATCAATTGATTTTCTTACCACATTAAAATCCCTCATAAAGAGGGATTTTTTATTTATAAAAAAGTAGAGCATCTAATTTCGATACTCTACTTTCCTTTTACAACAATCAAACGAATTACTTTTAACACTTCTCATTCACCTGTAATTCTTTACTATACTCTGGAATGAAAACTGATGAAATAACCATTACCATCCCTACACTACAACCAATAAGCTGATCCAGTAGCAGTTCATCATGAATGAACCAGCGCAGTAAAAATAAGCTACCAAAAATAAACATCATAGTAAACCCAGTATGTCTAAGCCCTTTATATACATTTTCTATATATATGTATCACCTCTCCACATACTTTTATCCATATTACACCACAATATTTCCATCAAGTAGTCGTATCGTGCTCTGGCAGTATGCAGCTACCTTTTGATCGTGTGTTACAACTAGTACCGTTTTCCCTTGTTTATTAATTTCTTTTAAAATGTTCATAATTTTTTCCCCATTTTCTTGATCAAGAGCACCAGTCGGTTCATCAGCAAGTATAATTTTTGTATCTTGTGCTAAAACCCTTGCTATCGCTGTCCTTTGCTGTTCTCCTCCTGATAACTCGTAAGGATATTTGTTAATATGCCTCTCAAGCCCTACCATTTTCAGCATTTCTTTTGATATTTGCATACGTTTCTTATGAGAAAATCTTCTATATACAAGCGGAAGCATTACATTTTCAACAACTGTATAATCATCTAGTAGCGAAAAGTTCTGAAACACAAATCCAACTTCCGTGTTTCTATACTTATGATAGTTTGACTTTAATGTACTCGTATCCATTCCATCTAAAAAATACTTTCCAGCAGAGGGGCTATCGATTAAGCCAATAATGTTAAGGAGAGTAGATTTCCCAGAACCAGAGGGCCCCATAATAGCTATCATTTCGCCTTTTTCTATTGTAAGATTAATATCCTTTAAAGCACTAAATTTATTCTTTCCAAAGCCCTTAGCCACATTTGCAAGCTGAATCATCTATAACACCTCTTTCATATATGTATTTTTTATTTTTAATACATTGAAATAAATGATTGCATATATAATGAAGATCATTACAATTGATAACATACTTATAACAATCAATGATTCTTTAGAGACTTGTAACGTTCCAAAAAAAGATACGGTGCTATTTTCTAACTCTTTTTGAATTTCAATCGCTCCGCTATTCTCCCATTGAAAATATATAATTCCTATACATATAGATAAAATGAATAACAACATATACTCAATAACAAACGGAAGACATAGTTGAAAAGTACTTGCTCCTAATGCTGATTTAATAGAAATATTTTTACGCTCCATATAAAGCGTGGCCATTGATGTTAATAAAATAGATATAAATGAAAAAGATAAGACTATACCGCTTAATAATAAGGGGTATGACATATTATCAATGCCTTGCTTTTCATTTTCTAACAATTTATTCGGATTTGTAACATAATACGAATACCCCTTGCCTTCTGTTACTTTTAATACTTTCTTTTGAAATTCATTTATATCCACTTTTCCATTTGTTTCTATAATTAGCCCATTGTATAAAAGGTCTACACTATAAAACTCTATTTCTTCTGTTCCAATTGGTAAAATAGCCATATCATCTAATAATGTAATACGATTATCCGATATTTCACCGCTTCGAGGATATGTAAATGGTGAATTTTTTTCTAAAAAACCAATTACTTTTAGCTTCATTTTTCCAGATTGTATAACATCACCAATAGATACCTTTTCTTTATAATTAGCCCCTAATATAACAGGTCTAATATCAAATACTGATTTATGAAATTCCGATTCCTCAAAATATCTTCCTTGTGAAATTCGTATATGAAAGTATTTATTAATATCTTTATCAACAATAAGAGTCTTTATCGTTCCATTTTCTTTTTTTAAACTAAGTGAATAGTTGCGGAACAAATAATTTGTTTTATTTGTTATTGGTATCGTATTAGATAACCCTTGAATGAAATGTTGATAATCACTTTTCGCTTTTTCTTCGCTAAACAATGTTATATCTTGCGTCGCATAGAGTTCATAGAAATTTTTATGAGTCGATAAATTATTTGCTACTGTCATCATTTTTCGATATCCCGAAAGATTACTAACAAATTCTATAGCTGAAGAAAACGCAATAATTAAAGAAATTACTATAATCAAACTTGGTAACAACCGTTTTTTCACAGACCGTATAGAATCAAATATAAAAAACATGACGACCACCTACGTTCTTAAATGTTTTCCAGGATATATATTTATAATGTGCTTGATTGGAATTACAGTAACAAAAATTGTAAGAAAAATTATAAAAACAACATTACATATCAATACATATAGTGTTAACGGCTTTAATAAATATGTCTGAAAATACGTATGAATGGTTCCCGAAAACATTTCTAGCGCCATAAAAACCAACAACATCGCCACTAGAGAAATAAACAAAATTTGAATATATAGTTCACAGTAAATAGATATATTAGAAGCACCTACTGCTTTTTTTAATGAAATCTCTCTTTCTTTTTTATAAATCCAAAATAAAACCGCAGAAATGCCAGAAACAATTGCAACAAGAATGAATTTATAATAATACTTATTCGCTGGATCTATATATGTTACATTTAGTTCTTGAAGATCTCTTTCATTCAGTATTTGAACCTCACCCGAAATTACTTCTTTGCTCTTGCTCATAAATGTTTTTATTTCGTTATGGATAGATGATGTAGGGTTAACAACTGTTAATTGTAATTGTTTACTCGCGATAATACCTTTTTTAGATATAGTCGGTAAGTTTTGAAGTGGAACGTATATGCCTGCTACGCCGACGTCACTGTCTTTTCTCGATATAGTTCCTATTTTTTTATATGTATCATCAAATTCATATAATTCCTCTACATTCGTTTGATCACCAATAACCATATCATTTACATTTTCACGATGAAAATATTGCCCTTCAGAAATATATGGCATCCAATAATAATCATCTTTTAAGTTCACAGCTATGATCTTTGTTGCCCCTGAACTATTTAATATTTTTAAATGCTCTACGTAAATATCACTTTTCACAAAAGTATCTTGTATGAAAGGAATTATCGCTTCCAATTCAGTTGCATTCGCTATCGGAACAGTTAAAATTTGATTTTTTTCTGGGAAACCGATTTGAAAAGCAGATATAAAATTCCGTTTGGACTCTGTTAAAAGCGCAGCTACTGATATAGAAAGAAAAGAAATAAAAAATGCCATAAGAAGAATGACTGAAAATAGTTTGTTGTTTTTTATATTTTTAAAAGCTAAATACATGTCTCTGCTCCTTTTAGATAAGAAGGAGATGATGAACATCCACTCTCCTTATCCAAATATTTATAAAGACAACTATTTAATATTTTTTGTCACTGTAATCGTAAGTTTCCATTACTATCAAAATTACCTTTGCGAATCTCTTCTTGATAGTCATTATGCTCAGAGTATAGTCCTTTTGGACCAAATGCATTATATGCACCATTACTCACAGTAGCATTTAATGCTCTTCCAGATTCATGGGATCCTAATCTATCCGAAGCGCTTTCAATATATGAATTATTTCCATTTGAATTAATAAAAGAAATTGCTACTGAACAACGAGATGCATTTTGATTCGTAGTTGTTTGAGCTCTGTAAGATAGGAGATTACCGCTTTTGTGACCGCTTAGAGTTGGATAGAATGCACTTGTTGAGATTGATGTTGCTAATAATACTAAAGTCGTAATTGAAAAAACTTCTCCTTTCATTAACAATCACCTCATAAATTAAATAGTTTAGTAGCGCTACATCATCATACTATCCTTCAAATAAATTCTCCTCAATAAGAACCCCCTATGTTTTACAAACTCTTTAAACACTTAAACATTCATACATTTTTAAAAAGTAGCGTATAAGTAGCAATACAAAAAAGGCTGTGGATAAATTCTTCTCCACAGCCTAATACTTATTTTTGTAAAAACGCCTGCAAATCTGCAAACTGTCTCTTTGCATCTTCATAGCCTTGCTCATATAGATTTTGTAGTTTTGCTTTATCTTTTTCCATACGATCTACTTGAAGCTGTATTTCTGGACGAATAACAAATAAATTACCAGCTTGCTCTTCTTTTTCAATGTAGTGAAGTGTTTCATTATACACTTCATAACGATTTAGCATCGTGTTCACAAGGTTCGGATATTTTTTATACGCTTTCGCTGCCACCCATCCAAACTTTGATTTTTTCTTCGCATACCCTTGATTTCTTGTTAAAATTACGACTGATTTTTCAAATCCATCTTCCTGTGCTTTACGAACTGGAATTGGATCAGAAATCCCACCATCTAATAACTGCTTACCACGGTAATTTACTACCGGTGCAATGAAAGGTAATGAACTAGATGCTTGTAATAAATTTAGTGCATCATCATTCGTTCCCTCTTTTTCAAAATAAACAGATTGTCCTGTTTCACAATCCGTTGTTCCTACAAGAAAGCGTTCAGGACTATTAAAGTATGTTTCAAAATCAAACGGCACATGCTTTTCTGGAATTTCATGAAAAATGAAATCCATATCAAATAACTGACGCTTTTTCCATAAGTTTTTATACGATAAATATTGTGGGTGTGATGCATAATCAATATTTACTGTTTTATTTCTATTTCGTTGTCTGGAAAGATACGACGCTGCATGACAAGCACCAGCTGATACACCGATTACATATGGAAAATATAAATCTTGTTCCATAAAATATTCTAATATCCCACCCGTATATACACCACGCATACCGCCGCCTTCTAATACTAACCCCGTATTTTCAAGCATGTTATTCTCTCCTCTTTATATATTGACTCTTTAATTATTCACTATGTTAAGTATCTTTTTCTATTATATATGAGTTCTTTTAGAAATTATATTCAAAAGGCTTGAAATAAAGGAATTTTTTCTTCCAATTATATTTCTAAATGATCGGAGACATCCTTTATAAATCTTTGAATAAAATCTTGTTCTTCTTTCGTATATCTATCTAAAAGTAACAGCCACTTTTCTTCAGCTTGTTTATGCAATTTATCATGAGCTTTATATATTTCATTTCCGCTTTCCGTTAAGCGAAAGAAAATTTCTTTTTGATTGTCTAACATTTGCATCTTCTCAACGAATGTCTTTTGGAACAATTTTGTACAAATTTTAGAGATTGCACCCTTCGTCATTCCCATTTCTGTCGTAATTGCCGTTACATTCATCAAACCATTTTTCCCGATACACTCGATCACATGTAACTCAGATAAAGACATACCACTTATACCTGTCTCACGAAGAAATTTCTCATTTTGTCCTTTCAAATGTTCTTCTTTTTTATGCAAAAGTGTACGAATGTCCGAAAGTATTTCCATTTGTTTCGTTGCATAATCCAACCCGTTCGCCCCCTAAGTTTCCAAAGAAACAATTTAACTATATACCATTTTAAAATCATTTTTTCATATTTACAAGTGAGAAAAACATGTTAAAATAAATTTAGTTTCCTAGGAAACTAAATTACAAGGAGGTTACCACAATGAAAAAATCCAAACTAAATTTCATTTTATATATTATCTGTATTAGTGCCTTACTCGGTTCCTTCGCTCAAAATATTTACACGCCTATCTTGCCCGTGATTCAAGCTTCTTTTCACACTTCTCTTTATCTTGTAAATGTAACAGTTTCACTTTTCACATTCGTTCTTGCAATTATGCAGCTCGTATATGGGCCTTTCATTGATACAAAAGGAAGAAAATCTGTCCTTATCCCTAGTTTAATCATTAGTACAATTGGTTCAATCGGATGTGCTTTTTCGGCGAACATTTATTTATTTTTATTTTTTAGAGTTGTTCAAGCTATAGGAATAGCAGCTATACCTGTAGTCGCAGCAACGATTATCGGTGATTTGTTTGAAGGAAAAGAACGAGGGGAAGCAATGAGCCTATACCAAATGTTACTTGCTCTCGCACCTGCGATTGGCCCTCTCATAGGTGGTTACCTCGGTAGCATACATGGACACTTATCCGTATTTCTGTTTTTATCTATACTTGGCTTTCTCTTATTCATTATAAACATTTCACTACTTCCAGAAACAAAACCAACTGTAATTAAGCAACCGCAAGCAAAAAAAAATTACTGGTTTATCTTAAAAAATAAAACTGGATGTTCTATTACTCTTATTGGCTTTATTCAATTTTGTATTTATTTTTGCTTTCTCGTTTTTTTACCGAGTATTTTAACAAATTCATTTCACTTAACTGCAAGTGAAATTGGTCTTGTATTTGTACCGATGTCTCTTTCTATTATGTTAGGAAGTTATTGCTACAAGGTTTTGCAAAAGCACCTTACAACAAAGCAAGCTTTCTTCATTACTAGTTTCTTCAATATTATATGTGTCACTTTATTCTCTTTCACATATAGCATCAATATCCCATTCCTCATTATCGTTACATCTTTGTACGGTTTTAGTATGGGACTTTCTATGCCAACTCACACTACTTTATTAACGGAAGAATTCGTACAAGAACGCGCAACTGCTATCGGTATGTACAACTTCATCCGCTATCTCGGTATGAGCACAGGGCCACTTGTAGGTGGATTTCTTTTATTTAATCAAAATTACTTTTGGATTTTCTTCCTAGGTGCAATTATGTTTCTACTCATAATCTTATATGCGATGAAAATACTATGCTTCCCTGTCACACAAAAAGTAAAATAGAGACCTACAGATGGTCTCTATTTTAAGCTCTTTGATCCGCAACAATATGAATATCAATATACTTCGTTTGTCTCATAATTTCATTTACAATAGAACCTTTTCGTATTTCTTCCCACCTTGTTCTTGCCGATTGTCCGAGTAAAATTTGCGTTACTTGTAGTCTTTTCGCGACTTCAATAATAACATCAGCTGGCTTTCTTCCATTTGCTTCTTCTAATACAAAACTTGCATCAAATTGATTCGTTAGCGATTTCCACTCTTCAATTGTTTGCTTTTTCCCTGCTGAAAGTGAATCTATATTTTCCCGCTCTACGTTTAAGACATACAATTCAGCGTTTAACCGATCAGCCATACGCCAACCTCTCCGTATTAATTTCTCTGCTGTTGAACTGTATTGTACACAAACGAGAATTTTTTCTTTCACCCCAATCGGTTCTATAACTGTTTGGCTAATTTTCTCATCCATATCATCTGCAACTTCACGAAGCGATAATTCCCTTAGTGCTCCTAAATTATTAAGCGTGAAGAAGTTTTGTAAGCTTTGTTGAATTTTTTCTTCCTTATATATCTTTCCATCGATTAATCTCTTCCTTAATACCTCGGGTGTTGCATCAACAAGCTGAATTTCATTTGCTTTTTGCAAAATAAAATCTGGAATACGTTCTCGCACTTTAACATTCGTAATTTGAGCTACAATGTCATGAACGCTTTCTAAATGTTGAATATTAAACGCTGATAATACAGATATACCAGCATCTAGCAATTCCTGTACATCCATATAACGTTTCTTATTTTTCGACCCGGGAATATTACTATGCGCAAGTTCATCCACAACAACAATTTGTGGTGCACGTTTTATAATTCCTTCCACATCGAGTTCATAAAATACTTTCCCTTTATAATCAATTTCTTTTAAAGGAACTTTTTCTAAATCAGCAATTGCGTCTTCCGTTTCTTTTCTCCCGTGTGTTTCAATTAAACCAATTACAATATCCATACCATCTTTTTGCATTTCTCTTGCATCAAATAGCATTTTATAACTTTTCCCTACTCCTGGAGCCGCTCCTACATATAGCTTTAACTTTCCTCGATTTTGCTGACGAATATATTCTAAATACTCTTCTGGTGTTCGCCTTTGAAAAGTTGGTTTATAGTCATCCGCATACAAAACACTCACAACCTTTCTTTCAAAACAACGCTACCTCAATCCATTAGATTGAGGTAGCACTGTTACTATTTCATTAGTTTCTGTAATTCTATATTTAACTTTAAGACGTTCACACGATCTTCTCCAAATAAACCAAGTGCCGCACCTTCCGTTTGATCTTTAATCAATTGATCTAGCGTTTCTTTCGGGATTTTCGTTAATTTCGAAATGCGCTCTACCTGTACGGAAGCTGCCTTCGGACTAATGTCAGGATCAAGCCCTGAACCTGAATTTGTCACTAAATCGATCGGCACTTCTGTAACTGGAACCGCCCGGTTTTGTTTCTTCCAGTCTTCCATACTTTTCTCTACTCGTTTCTCTAAATCTGGATTAGACGGTGCATAGTTATTTGAACCAGATGCTTCTGCTTTATATTCAATACTAGAGACACGCCCATGAAAATAACGTGGATCTGTGAAATTTTGGCCAATTAACTTAGAACCAATCACTTCATTTTTATCATTATATATTAGACTTCCATCCGCATTCTCCTTCATTACTGCTTGTGCAATACCAGTAACAATAAGCGGATATACAAGTCCGCACAACACTAAAAATGTAAAAGTAATACGGACAATCGGTGATAGTATACTTTGTTTCTTCGCCATCTTTTTCCCCTCTTCCTTATATAAACAAGCCGACAATTATATCGATTACTTTAATTCCAATGAATGGTACAATAACTCCGCCAAGCCCATAAATAAATAGGTTTCGGCCAAGTAGTGCATTCGAACTCATCGGTTTATATGCAATACCTTTCATCGCTAACGGAATGAGTAACGGAATAATAACAGCATTAAATATTAGTGCTGATAAAATCGCTGACAGTGGTGATGTTAGTTTCATAATGTTTAATGCTTCCATTTGCGGAATCGCAAGTGTAAACATCGCTGGAATGATTGCAAAATATTTTGCGATATCATTCGCAATACTAAACGTCGTTAACGCACCACGCGTCATTAACAATTGCTTACCGATTCCTACAACCTCAATAATTTTTGTCGGGTTCGAATCTAAATCAATCATATTCGCTGCTTCTTTCGCAGCTGTCGTACCACTATTCATTGCTAATCCAACGTCAGCCTGCGCTAGTGCCGGCGCATCATTTGTACCATCACCTGTCATCGCTACAAGTTTCCCTTTATCTTGCTCTGCTTTAATAACCGCAATTTTATCTTCTGGTTTACACTCAGCAACGAATTCATCTACCCCTGCTTCTTTTGCAATTGTCGCTGCTGTTAATGGGTTATCGCCTGTACACATAACTGTTTTAATCCCCATTTGACGCAATTGTTCAAAACGCTCACGCATACCAGGTTTTACTGTATCCTTTAAATAAATTAAACCGTAAATACGATTATCCACTGCAACTACAAGTGGTGTCCCGCCCTCTTTTGAAATGAAATCTGCTTTTTGATTTACATCTTTCGGAATCGTTCCACCTTGTGACTGAACCCATTCAATAACGCTACCTACAGCACCTTTCCTCACTTTCGTTCCGTCCTGTAAATCAACACCACTCATTCTCGTTTCTGCTTTAAATGGAACAAATTCACCTTGTTCTGCAAGTTCTCGATTATATGATATAGACTTCGTTTTTACATATTCTATAACTGATCGACCTTCTGGTGTTTCATCTAAAACTGAACTAATTGCAGCCCATTTCCCTACTTGCTCAATCGTTTCATTTCCTACAGGAAGTAATGTATGTGCCATTCGGTTCCCGAAAGTAATCGTACCTGTTTTATCTAAAATAATTGTATTAATATCACCTGCAGCTTCTACTGCTTTACCCGACATCGCTAACACATTGAACTTTGTCACCCGGTCCATCCCAGCAATACCAATTGCTGATAACAACCCACCAATTGTCGTTGGAATTAAACAAACTAACAATGCGACAAGTACAGCTGTATCAATTTGAAACCCTAAATAGTTTGTAAAGATCGGCAACGTCACAACAACGATTAAGAAAATAAGAGTTAAGCTCGTTAATACTGTATTTAAAGCAATTTCATTCGGCGTTTTTTGACGAGCAGCGCCTTCTACTAACGAAATCATTTTATCAATAAATGATTCACCAGGATTACTCGTAATGACAATTGTAATCTCATCACTGACGACCATCGTTCCACCTGTTACGGAACAAAAATCACCGCCCGCTTCTTTTATTACAGGAGCTGATTCACCTGTAATCGCAGATTCATCTACAGAAGCTAATCCTTTCATTACTTCACCATCACTTGGGATCATCTCACCTTGCTTTACAATAACAACGTCACCTTTTCTCAAATCAGTTGCTGAAACTTGAACAATGTCTCCATTTTCTTTCACCACATTTGCAAACACATCTTTCTTCGACTGTTTTAAAGAATCGGCTTGCGCTTTCCCACGCCCTTCTGCTAACGCCTCTGCAAAGTTAGCAAATAAAACTGTAAATAAGAGAATGAGAGAAACTGTTATATTAAACCATCCTGGTACACTACTAGCACTACTTGGAAGAAACGATAAAATGAACGTAATGATAAATCCAATTTCCACAACGAACATAATCGGATTCTTTATCATGACTTTCGGATTCAATTTCGCAAAGGATTGTTTCATCGCATGTGTTACGATATCACGATCCATCGTTTTCGCTTGTCTAACCTCATCTTCTATAGCATGTATTTGTGACTGATTTACTTGTTTTTCTTTTACTACTACCGGTCTCATCATTTACCCTCCATTACTTCAATGTAAGAAATTCTGCAATTGGGCCAAGTGCTAACATCGGGAAGAATGTTAACGCACCGACAATTACAATCGTTCCGATGAAGATGCCACCAAATAAACCATTATCTGTACGGAACGTTCCGACTGTTTCTGGTACTACCGTCTTCTCTTTCAACGAAGCTGCCACAGCTAACATCGTAATTAAACTGAAATAGCGTCCTAAAAACATAACTAAACCAGTTGTAATATTCCAAAACGGTGTATTATCTGCTAAACCTTCAAATCCAGATCCGTTATTCGCAGCTGACGATGTGTATTCATATACAACTTGCGTTAAACCGTGGAAACCGGAATGTGAGATAGCATCTGTTCCTAAACTTGTTGAAAGAGCTAATGCTGAAAATCCTAAAATAAGCAATGGATGGAATAAAATCGTTACCGCAATTAATTTCATTTCCTTACCTTCAATTTTCTTACCTAAAAACTCCGGTGTCCGTCCAACCATTAAACCAGATATAAATACTGCAATAATGGCATACATAATAATGTTTACAAAACCTGCTCCAACACCGCCATATACTGTGTTTAACATCATATTTACGAGTGGAACTAGACCGCCAATTGGTGTTAATGTATCATGCATCGTATTAACAGCCCCTGTTTCAGCAGCTGTCGTTACTGTTGCGTATAGTGAAGAAAATACAGTTCCGAATCGTACTTCTTTTCCTTCTGTACTTCCTTGTACATGTTCGATACCCATTCCATTTAACGCTGGATTTCCATGTAATTCCGATGTCGTAATCGTTATAAATCCAAGTAAAAACACCATAAATAGTGATACGAATAGGATACGACCTTGTTTTTTATTCCCTATCATTCGTCCGTACGTAAATGGAAGTGCTGTTGGCAATAGCATCATAAGCATCATTTGCAAAATATTACTCATTTGTCCTGGATTTTCAAAAGGATGTGTAGAGTTTGCTCCGAAAAATCCACCGCCGTTATTCCCAAGTTCCTTAATGGAAACAAATGATGCAACTGGCCCGCGTAATATACTTTGCTTTGCCCCATCAATCGTTTGTGCCGTAACTGCACCGTCTAACGTTTGTGGTACACCGAGTGTGACAAAGACTAGCGCCGCAATAAATGCGATAGGAAGAAATACTCTCATTAGTGCTCTCGTAAAATCAACGAAAAAGTTACCGAGTTCTTTTCCAGCGAGCCCTCTTATAAATGCCATAACGAGTGCTAACGTCGTTGCCGGTGCTGCAAACATTAAAAATGTAATTCCGATTAATTGTGATAAATAAGATAAACCATTTTCACCGCTATAATGCTGTAAGTTTGTATCAGCCATAAAACTAATTGCTGTATTAAAGGCAAGCGTAGGCTCCATTCCTTCAATGTGTGCTGGATTTAATGGCAATACTCCTTGTAGTCTAAAAATGAAATATACGACAACAATCATAAATCCATTTAATAAAACTAATGACAATGCGTACTGTTTCCACGTTTGATTGTATTCTTTTACACCCGTAATTTTAAAAATAAGTTTTTCAAAAGGCCCGAATACTTTATCTAGCTTTTGACTACCTTGAAAGGCTTTCTCTAAATATATCCCCATTGGCTTTGCCACAAGAATAAACAACAGCATGGTAATAACAACTGCGACCCAAATCATAATGAATGATTCCCCCTAATTAAAACTTCTCTGGATTTAATAATGCATACACTAAGTACACCGTAATTGCTGCAACAATAACCGATAAGGCAATCATCATGATTGCTTCCCTTCTTTCACAACTTTATCTGACCAACTTGCAAGACTTGCCATCGATGCGACTAACACAACAAAAATCCCGATCATTACAACATCTAACATAACTACCCCTCACTTTTGTTAAAATTTACCATTAAGTTATCAAAAAAAGAACACTAAGCTCTACTTAGTGTTCGAAATGAACAACACAAAGTAAACCTCCTCTCTAAACGCTTACGAGGTTAGCTGTCGGATTCGGGCCTAAAGAGTAGCCCTACTTTCAAAACTGAAAGATTCACCCCAAGTGACGATGCACAAAATTGGTTCCCCCGCTCCATTTCTGGAACTCAGCGATTTTAGGTTTTTTTGGAAATTTTATGAATGATTTATGAGAGTAAATATACTCCTCTATATTTCACTTGTAAAGAGGCAAATTACTGAAAATAAGAAAATATCCGTCTATTTAAACGCTTACATTGAGTATTATTAATATTCTTTCATCTGTTTTCTCGTCTTTTCTTTCTTTTTCACATAAATGATCTTTTAAATACGAAATAAAAAGAGCGAATGACATGAAGTGCATAGCTTGTTGCACTTAGCATTCGCTCTTTTTTATTCACTATTTATTCTCCTCGTAAAAAAGCACGTAAATTTCTCCCGCGAATATAAACTTGTGACAATTCTGCATGTAGTTGCTCATATTCGATAACATCTGTTTTTAAATATAAAGCGTCTTTCGATGGCAATATAATATAGGGCCTTGGAAAAATAGGATCAAGCATCACCAATTCTTGAACTCGCTCTACCGATACCGCCCAACGATTCGCTATATCTCCTAATAACAACACCTTCATCTTCTTCTCCCCCGCCCTATTCAAAAAATAAAAAAGAAATATTATCACAATTTGTAAACACGACAAATGTAGCTCCAATTGTTTCATAGAGCCTCGCTGGATATCGTTTATTCCTTGTAACAACAGTAATAGGTGCTTGAAAAGAAAAGCGAATGTGTTCTGTAAAGAAACTAATAATTGGAAGCTCATCCCCTAGTAAAATCACCTTCTTAATACACTCACAAATACTAGTAAAATCCTGCTCCCTACTACAACTATACGTCCAATCAAACCCACAATTCCTCACTTCAGCCGCTATCTCTTCATTTGCTGTAAAAATAATTAACTCATGTTGAAATGCTACTAAATCTATTAAACTATTTACCTTGCTTTCTTCTCCAACACAAATAAGTGTTAGTTCCATGTACCTCATCCTCCTTAGCATAAAAGAACTCAAACATAGATTGATATTCCCCTATACTAATCAGATCGATGAAGTGATGTATCCATCATGGCACCGTCCTCTCTCAAGACGCTTACGAAGTTAGCTGTCGGATTCGGGCTTTGAGAGTAGCCCTACTTTCAAAATTGAAAGATTCACCCCTAGTGACACTGCACAAATTGGTTCCTCCGCTCCATACAATCGGACTCAGCGTTTACAAAAAAATATATTCTGGCTGATATATTACTCCTGTATTTGGAAAAAGTAAACAGAAAAAAAGCCAGTTATAAAACTGACTTTTTACTTACCTAAGCACGCGTTTTATTCAATTTATATGCAAAATGATTCGTCGGTCCATGACCACTACCAATATTCAATGGCTCTTCAATTGCTATACTAATAAATCGTTTTGCTTCTTGAACTGCCTCTTCAATCGAGTAGCCTTTCGCAAGTCCTGCTGTAACCGCTGAAGCAAATGTGCACCCGCTTCCGTGCGTTTGCTTTGAAGGAATCCGTTCGCTTCTAAATTCGATAAACTCTTCTCCATCAAAGAGTAAGTCAATTACTTCATTACCTTGATATTCTGCATGTCCACCCTTCATAAGCACATATTTCGCACCTAATTCATGCAGTACTTTCGCAGCTTCCTTACTATCTTCAACATCATGAATCTCCATCCCAGTTAACACTTCTGCCTCAGGAACATTCGGTGTTACAACCGTTGCTACTGGTAATAAATATTCTTTTAATGCTTGTACTGCTTCTTGTTGTAATAATGATGCACCACCCTTAGCAATCATAACAGGGTCTAGTACAATATTATTCCAGCCAAACTTCTTTATATGTTCTGCTACAATTTGAATAATTTCACTGCTAAATAACATTCCTAGTTTCACAGCATCTGGTGTTAAATCCGTACCAATTGAATTCAGCTGTTCGATAATCCCTTCTAATGGAACTGGATATACCCCTTGAACGCCAAGCGTGTTTTGAGCAGTAATTGCCGTAATTGCCGTCATTCCGTACACACCAAGCTCTTGGAATGTTTTTAAATCTGCTTGAATGCCGGCACCGCCTCCGCTATCAGATCCGGCAATTGTTAGAGCTTTATTTATTTTCATCCCACTCATCCTTTTCTATCCAAAATAACGATGATAAATTGTTTTTGCTTCGCTTATATCTTTCGTTCCATGTACAAGTACACGACCATCTTTAAAAGCAACTAATCTCTTTTCTTCCACAGAAAATGATAATAAATATGGATTTACATTTAAATCATTCACACAATCATTCAGCAGCTCTTTGTATCGTTCAAAATCCATTTCCTCTTTATGAGGTGGTCTAATTTGAACTGTATTTCTCCCGCATAAAACTGCTGTTTTCGATGTGTTTTCTTTATTTAAATACGGATATAATGCATTCTCTCCGCACGAAGGACAATTGTGTTTACGAAGCTTTTGCACATTCATACATGAATATTCATTCTTCCATACATCAAACGATACAAGTCCATCTCGAAGTGATTCGGAATCTTCCACTAACAGTTTAAGAGCTTCCGTTACTTGATGAGAAACGACGAGAGCTACAGCAGGTGATATAATGCCCGCTGTATCACATGTCGCCCCGCCAAGCGGAATTGATTGTAATAAACATGATAAACATGGCGTTTTACTAGGAAGAATTGTGTAAGAAAGACCGTAACTCCCTACACATGCTCCGTAAATCCATGGAATAGAATATTTTTGTGCTATATCATTTACAATGAAACGCGTTTCGAAATTATCAGTTGCATCAATGATTACATCAACGTTGGTAACAAGCTCTTCTAATTCCTCAGCTGTTACATCTTGAACGAGAGCTTCTACTCTTACTTCACTATTAATCTCTTCTAGACGCTTCTTTGCTGCTACAGCCTTCGGAAGATTATTTTCTACATCACTCTCTGCGTACAATTGCTGCCTTTGTAAATTACTCCAATCGACATAATCCCGGTCTACAATCGTTACTGTACCAACACCTGCTCTTACGAACATCTCTGCATTTGCACTACCTAATGCACCTGCGCCGATAATAAGCACATGCTTTTCTCTTATCTTTTGCTGGCCTTCTTCCCCAATCGGAGAAAATAATTCTTGGCGAGAATATCGATTATTCAACTACGCTCATTCCTTCTAAAGGACTACTTGCTGTTGCACAACGTTTACGTGCAATACGACCTGCTTCAAATCCTAAACGTCCTGCCTCAATACTTAATTTCATTGCAGATGCCATTTTAATAGGATCTTTTGCTCCTGAAACAGCCGTATTTAATAACACACCATCCGCTCCCAATTCCATCGCGAATGCCGCATCAGCTGGGCTACCGATACCAGCGTCAACGATAACTGGTACTGTCGCTTGTTCAATAATAAAGCTTAAATTTAACGGATTTACAATACCAAGCCCTGAACCGATTGGTGATGCTCCTGGCATAATTGCATGCACGCCTAGTTCTTGTAACTTACGTGCTAATACAACGTCATCAGATGTGTACGGAAGTACGATAAATCCTTCTTCTAGTAACATTTCAGATGCCTTTAACGTCTCTACCGGATCAGGTAATAACGTTCTATCATCACCAATAACTTCAACTTTGATCATGTCGCAAAGCCCTGAAGCTTTTGCTAATTTTGCAATACGAACAGCCTCTTCAGCATTTTTTGCTCCAGCTGTATTCGGTAATAACGTATATTTTTTTACATCAAGTTTCTCTAATAAATTAGGCTGCTGTGCATCGAATATATCCATACGACGTACTGCGAACGTTAAAACCTCAGCCTCAGATACATCAATTGCCTTTTGCTGCACATCAAAATCAGGGAATTTTCCTGTTCCTAATAAAAGTCTAGAATGAAATGAAAATGGTCCAATGTTTAACATAATCAACCGCCTCCTACGAAAGTTACAATCTCAATTTGGTCTCCATCAAAAACAGATGTATCTGTATGATCATCTTTTTGTAAAATATCTTTATTACGCTCTACTACAACAATTCTGTTATCTAACTCTAAATGTGTAAGTAACTCAGCTACTGTTTTTACACTCTCTGGCACTTCAATTTGATTACCATTAATTTTTAAATTCAAACTTCCATCTCCTTTCTAAACTGTTTTAGAAAGCAATGAATCTAGCAAGTGATTTTCCTGCTTTCCTTCTATTAAATCAGCCATATACTGACCAGAAACAGGACTTAATAAAATACCGTTTCGATAATGCCCCGTACAAGCATATAAACCTTTTATTTCTTCATGCTCTCCCATATAAGGAGCTTCGTGATTTGATTGTGGCCTTAATCCTGCCCATGTGCTTTCCCACTCTGCTTCTTTTAAAGCCGGCAATATTGTATAAGCACGCTCTAATATAGAAGTAATACTTTCTGGTTGCACAGTTTTATTAAACGTATGAGGCTTCATCGTTGCTCCAATTACGTAACGTCCACCGCGCTTTGGTGCAATGTAAAATCTTTCTTGGAAAATAGGTGCCTTTAAAAGTGGTTTTCTACTTCTTACCGCTACTACTTCTCCTTTAACTGGATATGTACCCCATTCTCGGTGAAAATGCGCTAGTAGCTTCGTGCTCCATGAACCACCCGCAATCACAACTTTTTCGCATGTGATAATACCTTCGCTCGTCATAATTCCAGTCACTTTATTATTTTCAATACGAATATCAAACACTTCTGTCTGTTCATATATATCAGCACCCGAAAATGATGCGGAATGTGCGAAGGCTTTCGTAAGCTCTGGTGCAATAACATGACCATCTTTTGGATAATATACAGCACCTATAATTGACTCAGATAGAAATGGCTCTTTCTCTCGTAAACGATCTCCTGTTAGAAAATAAGAATCTTCACCTGTTTTCTGCTGCCAATCCATAATGTGAAGAATTCTTTCCTTCTCATCTTCATTTTGGGCAATACGATAAATGCCTTTTTCTTCATACCCAATATCGATGCCTGTTTTTTCACGTAAAACTTCTGCAAGTTGTGGAAATATAGCACGGCTTTCTCTAGCAAGTTCAAATAGTGGGTCATATGCATCCCATTCTGCCTGAACCCCAAGTAAACCAGCAGCCGCTTTCGAGGCTTCAGATGCAATTCTTTTCTTCTCTACAATCGCTACTTTATGCCCTCGTTCTGCTAGAAAATGTGCAACTGAACTACCAATTACACCTCCGCCAATTATCGCTACATCATACTTCTTACACATGTTTTTCCGCCCACTTTCTTATTGATTCCTTATAAGATTTCGCTTTGCTATACGGGTTACTACTGCTTATAATCCCAGACATAACAGCAATACCACTGACACCTTTAGTAAGAACATCCCCTGTGTTTTCCGTGGTGATTCCTCCAATTGCTGTAATCGGTATGGATAAACACTTTGCAATGTCTGAAACTTCTTCAAGCCCTCTCGCTGGCACACCTTTTTTACAATCTGTCGGAAATACATGACCATAGACGAGTGAATCCGCTCCATTCTTAAATGCATCGATCGCCTCTTCTAAAGAATGCACAGAATAACCGACATGCAAATAAGAAAACTTTTCTTTCACTGACCTTACATCTGCGCTTCGATATCCTAGCTGCACGCGCGGAATGTTTAATAAAATAGCAATATCAATTCGATCATTTATTACTATCTTCGATGCCGGAAAGCCTTTCTTCAAAAGACCTTCCACACCTTCATACAATTCCTTCGTACTTTTCTCACGCTCACGAATATGCAAATAATCAATCTCACTCTCAATTTGCATTGCTACATTCACTAGCTCTTCGAATGACATGTGACCATTTGAGATTACATGAAGCTCATTTTTCATATTCATTCGCCTACTTTAAAATGTTTTCGAATAATTCCTCAGCCGGAACGATTTCTTTCGTCATTCCTTTATCTTTCAGCCATTTATTTTGTTTCTCCCATGACTCTTTTGAATCTGATAAGAATGGCTCATCTTTCGTTTCCATCTTCTCTAATAAAATTTTCATACTTTCTTTTTCAACTTCTGGTACAAGCGGGAAGTTTTCTTTTTCTTGATGATTTAATAAAATATTTAATGCTTCATCCGGATTTTTCTTCATGAAATCATAGCCTTTTTTCGTACCACGTAAGAAGGCTTGCAACGCTTCTTTATCTTTTTTCAACGTTTTATCACCTGTTACAAATACAAGCTCATGATAGTTTGGTACACCGTAATCAGCTGGATTAAAGTATGCTGGTTCATGACCTTCATGGCGCATAACAGGTACTTCATGGTTAATGTATGCCCCTGTTACCGCATCCACTTTTTTCGTAATTAGTGCCGGTACTAAATCAAAGCCAACATCGACTACTTTCACTGTATCTGGATTACCACCAGCTTCTTTTACCATCGTTTTTAAATACATCTCACTTAAAGGTGTTCCAGAATATCCAACTGTTTTCCCCTCTAAATCTTTTGGCGATTGAATGCCTGCTGATTTCAGCGATACAACATGATTTAATGGCGAACGTACGACAGCTCCAATTGATTTCACTGGAATTTGTTCATTTGCTTTTGCCATGACAACATCTGGCTGATAATATAAGCCAACCGTTACCTTTCCTGCAGCTGCTAAAGTTAATGGATCAGTCGGATTAGAAGGGAATTTAATATTCACCTTTACTCCTTCTTCTTTAAAGTAGCCTTTTTCAATCGCCGCATAAATAAAGCTATGTACCGCATTTGGGTACCAATCAAGCATGACCGTTATTTCTTTTTCTTTTTTATTCTTATCTGATGCCGAATTACTAGAACATCCAGCGATCATTGCAACTAATAATGTAAACACAAAGATGCGTTTTAAAAATTTCATGAATACTTCCTCCAACTAATAAATTTCTTTTCTAAAATCGAAATAAGGACAACAAAGAAAATAGCTAATAATGATAACAATACAATGGGGGCAAATACACCCGCTCCGTCTAATTGCGTCATCATTCTTTTACTGAAATATCCTAGCCCAGCTTGTGCACCGAGCCATTCACCAATTGCCGCCCCAATCACACTAAGCGGAACTGCAATTTTTAAAGCTGAGAAAAAATAAGGAAGAGCAGATGGTAACTTTAATTTAAGAAAAATATCTTTTTTCGTTGCTCCATACGTAACTAAGAGCTCCTCCCATTCTTTTTTTGTACTACGTAGTCCATCATACGTATTGACCGCAATTGGGAAAAACGTAATTAAAACCGTGACAACAACCTTACTCCAGATCGTATATCCAAACCATAAAACGAAGAGCGGAGCAAGCGCTGTAATCGGAATCGTTTGTGAGGCAACTAATAATGGATAAAATGCTCTCTCCATCCAATTACTCGCATTCATTAATATTGCTAGCCCTACCCCAAGTACGATAGAAATAGCTACCCCTATTAAAACGACGTATAATGTTGCCGGCAAATGAACTGTAAATAATATATCTTTTAGTTGCCATATCTTCATTACAATTGCAGACGGTGACGGTAAAATGTACATCTCATCTACAATTCTTGCGCCTATTTCCCACATGACAAGTAAAACACTAGAAAGTGTAAGGGCAGGTAATAGTTCCTTCAACCGGTTCATCATACGAGTACCTGCCTTTGTAACATACTAAGAAGCTCATCTTTAAGCGCTAACACTTCAGGCTTATACAAATCTTTTCTTGTCCGATTACGATCAAGCGGTACAATCCTCTCGGTTAAAGTAGTTATCGGTTGATTTTCTACAACGAAAATTCGATTAGAAAGAAACAATGCTTCTTCCACATCATGAGTGATAAATAAAATTGTTTTTTTCCACTCTTTCCATTGTTCAAACAGCCATTCTTGCAAAGATGCCTTCGTTAACGCATCCAACGCGCTAAACGGTTCATCTAACAGCAATATCTCCCCGCCTGTTAATAAAGTTCGAATAAAAGATACGCGTTGTCTCATACCACCAGATAAATCTTTCGGATATTTTGTCTCATACCCTTGTAAGCCAAATTTATGTAACAGTTCCTTTGCCTTTATTTGTGCTTCTTTCTTCTGTACACCTTGGCACTCTAGCGGCAGGGCAGCATTCTCAATAATCGTTCTCCATGGCAGGAGCATATCTTTTTGGGGCATATACCCTACAGGATGGCTCTTTGTTTCTGTCAGCTCTATCTGTCCCGTACTTGTTTCTTCTAAACCTGTAATAAGGCGAAATAAAGTACTTTTCCCGCATCCACTCGGTCCGATAATACTTACAAACTCTTTATCTTGTATAGAAGCATTTAATTCATTGATGATTGGTTTCTCATCATAATGAAAAGAAACATTATGAAACTGTAGTATGTTCTTGCTCCTCAAATCCCCACATCTCCTTACGATAGGACATATCCCAGAATAAATATTCAAATCGACTGGAATATAGGAAAATCTCCTCTAATCGATCTAGCTCTTTGTCAGACTTTCCAACTGCCATTTCATTTAATAAATCTATTAACCAAATACAAAGGCTACCGTATTCTTCCGAACTATATCCTTGAATCCACTCACCAAAGAACTCATGATCTCTTGCTCCAGGAATATCGTTTAAACGCTTTCCAATTTCCCAGTAGCTCCACATACATGGAAGAAGTGCTGCTATTAATTCCGCAAGCGTGCCATTTTGAGATACAGACATCATGTAATTTGTATAGGCTAAATTTTTAGCAGATGGTTTTGCAGATTCTATCTCCTCTATAGAAATACCAAGTCTTTTTGCATATTGTTTATGGATTGTCATTTCTCCATTTAATATGCCATCAATTTGTTCAGCAAATTTCCCCATTACTTGTGGATTCGTTGCTTTTACAACACCAATCGCATATAGCTTTGCATAATCTAACAAATATAAATAATCTTGAATAATATAATACTGAAACTTATCTTTTTCTAACGTGCCATCTCCCATACCTACTACAAACGGGTGATTATGACTCATCTCCCAAACTGGTTGTACAGTTTCTAATAATCTATCGCAAAATTTCATTTCTCTATCCCCTTTCAATTTATATATCTAAATAAAAAACCACTTCTAAATAAGAAGTGGTTACAGCAAATAAAATTATAATTTATTCGTTGCTCCACTTCCCTTCGCTAGTATTACCTAGATCAGGTCTGTAAGGGTTAAGGATTATTCCTCTCTCAGCACAACAAGCACCCCTAGTGGTTTCAATATGAAATTTTCAAATAAAAAAGCCCCGTTTCTATACGCAAAGAAACGGGGACTCATTATTAGTGTCCGAATTGCTTCCCTACGCTAGCATAATCTAGATCAGGTAATGAAAAGGATCAAAGGCTTACGGCCTACTCTCAGCTGGCAACACCAGCTCTCCTAGCAAACTATGAAATTATCACTGTCAGTATAACATCGTAATAAGACATCATCAACTATTTTAATTTTCTCAATTGTCAACAAAATAACAGAACTATATAATACTTATATTCTATCTTAGAAATTATTATCCTAATTAATTGGATAAAAAGGAATCATTATCCTCAAAAAATTTATTTTTATATTGATTTCATATTACATTTATGTGAATACACCCACTATATTATATCTTTATACTATAATAAAATTACAACTATACAACTAGAGGAGGTCTCTATTATATGAATATGAAAGCTACTGCTTTAACAGCAACTACTGTCGCAATTGCCTCTTTACTTCCTTCTATGGGAGAAACAAATGTACAAACAGCCAACGCTGAACAATTATCTAATGTGAAAACTGGATATGTAAAAGTCGATCAAGTAGCCTTACATACAAAAGATAACGCAAATAGCTCATCAATTGATACAATCCGCTTTAATACGAAAGTGAACATACTTGAAACAACTAATGGCTGGTATAAAGTATCTGTTAATAATAAAGTAGGTTACGTACAAAAAGATGCTATTCTACTAAAAAACAAACTTCAATCTAATAATCAATACATCGTTAATGCCAATGCATTAAACGTTCGTTCTGAACCTAATTTAGAATCTTCAATTTTAGATGTATTACCAAATGGGAAATTCGTTACCATTCAAGAAGAACAAGGTGATTGGTATAAAATTTTACATAATGGCAAAACAGGTTACGTACAAAAGGCATTCGTGTCTAATGGTTCACAGCCTTTAGTAAAAGGCATCACAGTTCAAAATAATACGAAATACACAGTTGCAACACCTAAACTTAATGTACGTAGCAACGCTAGTACAAGTAGCGCACTACTTGGCTCATTACAAAATGGTACACAAATACAAGTAGTGGAAACTGTAGGAACTTGGTATAAAATTCGTTTTGGCACAGGATACGGATATGTGGCAAAACATTATGTGGTGCAAAATCAAACGCAAACGCAATCACAAGCTCAAACAGCTCAACCTACTTCAATTCCAGCAGTTTTTAAATTCCCTACTCAAGGAAGAGTTAGCTCAACCTTTGATATGCGCTGGGAACAAATGCATTATGGTATAGATATTGCAGCTCAGGGTAATGTCTCTATCCAGGCGGCGGCTGCAGGTAAAGTTGTGAAATCATATTATTCAGCTAGCTATGGCAATGTTGTGTTCATCGCCCATCAAATAAACGGGAAATTATATACGACAGTCTATGCTCACATGAAAGATCGCACTGTACAAGCTGGTGATCAAGTACAAGCTGGACAATTAGTAGGTCATATGGGAAACACAGGTCATTCATACGGGCAACATCTTCATTTTGAATTACACAATGGAGAGTGGAATTTTGAAAAAACAAATGCAGTAAACCCACTGCCATATTTAGTTAGGTAAATTGTATGCCACGCAATATCAATATATCTCTCTTAATTGAATACTTAGCCTTTTTAGGTTTAATTTTTTGTTTAATCATTTACAATACAAATACTGTATTTTTATCTATTATCATTGCTTTTGTTACTTTAGAAATTATGATGGAAGCCTTTCAAGTACAACTAAAACAAAAAATTGCCCATATTTATAATGCCGTCTTTCTATTAAGTGCCCTAATAACAAATATTATTAGTAATGGTTTTTATTTAACTACCGTATTTCCCGTATGCTTTATGGCTGTTTTATTATTCATAGCTAGGTACATTCATGTCCCTAATAACAAAAAACACGAACAAGAAGCTTAGAAAGAGGAGACACTGTGTACCAATCTTTCAAAGATAATCCGCTAAAATATATATTGAATTTATATAAAAAAACAAATACTTTTTTTGGTATACAAGGAAGCTATACGGCACAATTTCTCCTTTATGGAATGTTATTTCTCGTCTTAATTGCGTTCTCCTTACTTTACTAACAAAAAAAGGATCTCACATAAACTTGAGATCCTTTTTAATTTATATAGAAAATGCTCTTTTATCCGCAAGCATATTTTTCATAAATAAAACTAAGATTATATTTTTTCTCTAAGCTCATTCTTTGTTCATCATCGCACCAATAGAACAGAATATCATGAATTGTTGCATAACGCTTATTTTTAAGAAATAGTTTAAAGAATGATGGTAAACAATCATGTAATTGTATAAATATATAATTGCGTAATATTTCTTCTTTATATTCAATTCCCTTGCAAATATACAATAATTCTTCACAATAATATGCATGTTGTGGAACTTGAATCATTTCGAAAAATGGCACATATGATAATAACTTTCCGATAAAATGATCATATCGATCCATTATTCCTATCGTCATATGCTCCATCATTTCTTTCATTACATATAAATAATCATCTACATGAGTAGTTTTCAATGGGTCTAATCGATCTGAAATTTGAGAAAGTACAGCTCTTTGACAAGCTAACACCGCTTGACTAGGTCCATAATATGATAAGAAGTCTGTACACTTACGATATTTTCGTAATAAGTCATGTGTATATAAATCATACACGAAAGTATTACAATACATAGCTAGACTCATCATATCACTATTTAATTGCTCTTTTGATAGGAACTTAGCTCTCTTACACATATAAAAGAATGTAAATTCTAATACTTCTTTATGGGATAATAGATGTTTACAGTCTGTTATACATTTCTCATTAAATTTAACTCTATCCCAGATTTCTACATCCCCATCAGTTAATTCACCAATACGATATTTGATAATTAAATAGTTTAAAGCAACCGCTTGCGTCAAAAGATCCCATGTTTCATATTCCAATGAAGTGTGAACAAACTCAGCTAATCCTTGAGTTATCATAAAAGTATTTGCTTCTTCATACCAACCAATCTCTTGGCATAAGCGAAGAATACGTACTAAAGTTGGAATTTCATCTTTATGAAACTGCGGTAAATTCTTTGTTTTATTCATTCCATATACGATAAATGCCGCTAAATTTTCTTCTTTATAAAATTCTTTTTCTTTCCACACTAATATAGTTCGTTCTTTCCCTTCACCTTTTGGATGACAAGGTACAAGCAAAGAAAATAATTCAGCGAAATTATTTGGTTCTATATATGTATCTGTAACCAAATTCCAATTTGGATCGCGCTGTACAGCCCTCATATAATTCCCCCTCCCTTTTGTCTACATAGGAAATATTAATCCATTATTACATCACTAACAATGAATATTGTTATATTCAAAATCTTTCATAATACTTATATCTATCAGTATATCATTTTTTCTCTTATTTAAAATTAGGAATGACAAATTTAAATAAACTGTCGAAATTACTAACTGTATACTTATTATATAATGTCTCAGATACATCATGCTAACATATTAGTTTAATTCTATATACTAGAATAATGCATCTGATTTTTATACGTAACTTACCCCACTAATTAAAATCTTTCTTCATTCCGTATGCTCCGAGATTTCACTTAAAGCAAATCCAGCTTGATCATCTGCCGATTCTCTTATAGCTAAATCACCTAGTGCTAGCATCCCAACGAGTTGACCACTCTCAACTACTGGTAATCGTCTAATTTGATACTGTGCCATTAACTCTGTGGCTTTTTCAATAGAATCATCTGGAGAAACTGAAACAATGTTTGTTGTCATTACATTTGTAATTTTATTAGATCCAGGATGTTTCTCAGCAATCCCTCGAACAACTAAATCTCGGTCCGTAACAAGCCCAACAACTTGCTCATTTTCAACAACCGGAATCAATCCAATCGATTCTTCTTTCATCTTTACAGCAGCCTCATATACATTGTCTAGCGGTGTACAATGTACAATATGAGTACTCATACAGTCTCTCACTCGTGTCATTTTTGTCTCCTCCTTTTTATACATACCATAGCTTTTCCTAAATTCCTTTATTTATTTCAGGAAAATCAGTTGATAAAGGAGGATTAACGCACAATAAAAAAGAGTCAGCATATTGCTGACTCTTTTTTTTATGACCCGTACGGGATTCGAACCCGTGTTACCGCCGTGAAAGGGCGGTGTCTTAACCACTTGACCAACGGGCCATGGCTCCGCAGGTAGGACTCGAACCTACGACCGATCGGTTAACAGCCGATAGCTCTACCACTGAGCTACTGCGGAATAATATATATGGTGGGCCTAAATGGACTCGAACCATCGACCTCACGCTTATCAGGCGTGCGCTCTAACCAGCTGAGCTATAGGCCCATATACTTTTACAGGGGCAGTAGGAATCGAACCCACACTGGAGGTTTTGGAGACCTCAGTTCTACCTTTAAACTATGCCCCTAAAGGATGCCGGCTAGAGGACTTGAACCCCCAACCTACTGATTACAAGTCAGTTGCTCTACCAATTGAGCTAAGCCGGCATAAAAAAAATGGTGGCTCGGGACGGAATCGAACCGCCGACACGAGGATTTTCAGTCCTCTGCTCTACCGACTGAGCTACCGAGCCAACATAAATGGCGGTCCCGACCGGGGTCGAACCGGCGATCTCCTGCGTGACAGGCAGGCATGTTAACCACTACACCACGGGACCATTTGGTTGCGGGGACAGGATTTGAACCTGCGACCTTCGGGTTATGAGCCCGACGAGCTACCGTGCTGCTCCACCCCGCGACAATATAATGTTTTTTAAAAAATGGAGGAGGTAGAGGGATTCGAACCCCCGCGCGACTCTCGCCGCCTGTCGGTTTTCAAGACCGATCCCTTCAGCCGAACTTGGGTATACCTCCATGAAGGAAAAAATAAAATTTTATTATTATATGTATCTAAACCATTTAAAAAGAAAATGGAGGAGGTAGAGGGATTCGAACCCCCGCGCGATTCTCACCGCCTGTCGGTTTTCAAGACCGATCCCTTCAGCCGAACTTGGGTATACCTCCGAGACATATAATAAATAAAGTGGAGCCTAGCGGGATCGAACCGCTGACCTCCTGCGTGCAAGGCAGGCGCTCTCCCAGCTGAGCTAAGGCCCCATGTTTTTGGGAATATCGGGAAGACAGGATTTGAACCTGCGACCCCCTGGTCCCAAACCAGGTGCTCTACCAAGCTGAGCCACTTCCCGTTAATAAAAGCGCGCCCGAGAGGAGTCGAACCCCTAACCTCTTGATCCGTAGTCAAACGCTCTATCCAATTGAGCTACGGGCGCATATGGTGCCGAGGGCGGGGGTCGAACCCGCACGGTGGTCACCCACCGCAGGATTTTAAGTCCTGTGCGTCTGCCTGTTCCGCCACCCCGGCATGTCATATTGAAAATTGGAGCGGAAGACGGGATTCGAACCCGCGACCCCAACCTTGGCAAGGTTGTATTCTACCACTGAACTACTTCCGCAAGACATGTTTGAGTTATTTCATTAAAAGTGCGGGTGAAGGGAGTCGAACCCCCACGCCAAAGGCGCTAGATCCTAAGTCTAGTGCGTCTGCCAATTCCGCCACACCCGCATATTTGATTAAAATGGTGAGCCATGAAGGATTCGAACCTTCGACCCTCTGATTAAAAGTCAGATGCTCTACCAACTGAGCTAATGGCTCTTAATGGCTGGGCTAGCTGGATTCGAACCAGCGCATGACGGAGTCAAAGTCCGTTGCCTTACCGCTTGGCTATAGCCCATTAATTAAGAATGGTGGAGGGGGGCAGATTCGAACTGCCGAACCCGAAGGAGCGGATTTACAGTCCGCCGCGTTTAGCCACTTCGCTACCCCTCCGACATATATGGTGGAGGATGACGGGATCGAACCGCCGACCCCCTGCTTGTAAGGCAGGTGCTCTCCCAGCTGAGCTAATCCTCCATTTTGCCTGGCAACGTCCTACTCTCACAGGGACAAGGTCCCAACTACCATCGGCGCTAGAGAGCTTAACTTCCGTGTTCGGTATGGGAACGGGTGTGACCTCTCTGCCATCATTACCAGACTGTATTCATTTAAGACAAGAATCATTTTAACTTATTTTACTTTTAAAGTCAACAAGTTTTTTTATATTCTTTCAAAACTAGATAACATTGCTTCATATTATATGGTTAAGTCCTCGATCTATTAGTATTCGTCAGCTCCACATGTCACCATGCTTCCACCTCGAACCTATCAACCTGATCATCTTTCAGGGATCTTACTAGCTTACGCTATGGGAAATCTCATCTTGAGGGGGGCTTCATGCTTAGATGCTTTCAGCACTTATCCCTTCCGCACATAGCTACCCAGCTATGCCCTTGGCAGAACAACTGGTACACCAGCGG
This sequence comes from Bacillus cereus group sp. RP37, assembly GCF_040459695.1. NCBI lineage: Bacteria > Bacillati > Bacillota > Bacilli > Caryophanales > Bacillaceae > Bacillus > Bacillus cereus group sp. RP37. The sequence goes on from NZ_JARVHP010000001.1 coordinate 4,637,663, forward strand.
TGCGTCCATCCCGGTCCTCTCGTACTAAGGACAGCTCCTCTCAAATTTCCTACGCCCACGACGGATAGGGACCGAACTGTCTCACGACGTTCTGAACCCAGCTCGCGTACCGCTTTAATGGGCGAACAGCCCAACCCTTGGGACCGACTACAGCCCCAGGATGCGATGAGCCGACATCGAGGTGCCAAACCTCCCCGTCGATGTGGACTCTTGGGGGAGATAAGCCTGTTATCCCCGGGGTAGCTTTTATCCGTTGAGCGATGGCCCTTCCATGCGGAACCACCGGATCACTAAGCCCGACTTTCGTCCCTGCTCGACTTGTAGGTCTCGCAGTCAAGCTCCCTTATGCCTTTGCACTCTACGAATGATTTCCAACCATTCTGAGGGAACCTTTGGGCGCCTCCGTTACACTTTAGGAGGCGACCGCCCCAGTCAAACTGCCCACCTGACACTGTCTCCCGGGTCGATAAGACCCGTAGGTTAGAATTTCAATACAGTCAGGGCGGTATCCCACCAGCGCCTCCACCGAAGCTAGCGCTCCGGTTTCAATGGCTCCCGCCTATCCTGTACAAACTGTACCAAAATTCAATATCAGGCTACAGTAAAGCTCCACGGGGTCTTTCCGTCCTGTCGCGGGTAACCTGCATCTTCACAGGTACTATAATTTCACCGAGTCTCTGGTTGAGACAGTGCCCAAATCGTTACACCTTTCGTGCGGGTCGGAACTTACCCGACAAGGAATTTCGCTACCTTAGGACCGTTATAGTTACGGCCGCCGTTTACTGGGGCTTCAGTTCAGAGCTTCGCTTACGCTAACCCCTCTCCTTAACCTTCCAGCACCGGGCAGGTGTCAGCCCCTATACTTCGCCTTACGGCTTCGCAGAGACCTGTGTTTTTGCTAAACAGTCGCTTGGGCCTATTCACTGCGGCTTTCCGTTAAGAAAGCACCCCTTCTCCCGAAGTTACGGGGTCATTTTGCCGAGTTCCTTAACCAGAGTTCTCTCGCACACCTTAGGATTCTCTCCTCGCCTACCTGTGTCGGTTTGCGGTACAGGCACCTTTTATCTCGCTAGAAGCTTTTCTTGGCAGCGGGGAATCAAAGACTTCGCTCCATAAGGAGCTTCCCCATCACAGCTCAGCCTTCACGATAAGCGGATTTGCCTACTTATCAGCCTAACTGCTTGGACGTGCACAACCAATCGCACGCTTCTTCTATCCTTCTGCGTCCCTCCATTGCTCAAACGATAAAGAGGTGGTACAGGAATATCAACCTGTTGTCCATCGCCTACGCCTGTCGGCCTCGGCTTAGGTCCTGACTAACCCTGAGCGGACGAGCCTTCCTCAGGAAACCTTAGGCATTCGGTGGACGGGATTCTCACCCGTCTTTCGCTACTCATACCGGCATTCTCACTTCTAAGCGCTCCACCAGTCCTTCCGGTCTGACTTCACTGCACTTAGAACGCTCCCCTACCACTGATACCATTGGTATCAATTCGCAGCTTCGGTGGTGTATTTAGCCCCGGTACATTTTCGGCGCAGAGTCACTCGACTAGTGAGCTATTACGCACTCTTTAAATGGTGGCTGCTTCTAAGCCAACATCCTAGTTGTCTAAGCAACTCCACATCCTTTTCCACTTAATACACACTTTGGGACCTTAGCTGGCGATCTGGGCTGTTTCCCTCTTGACTACGGATCTTATCACTCGCAGTCTGACTCCTAAGGATAAGTCATTGGCATTCGGAGTTTGACTGAATTCGGTAATCCGATGAGGACCCCTAGTTCAATCAGTGCTCTACCTCCAAGACTCTTACACTTAAGGCTAGCCCTAAAGCTATTTCGGGGAGAACCAGCTATCTCCAGGTTCGATTGGAATTTCTCCGCTACCCACACCTCATCCCCGCACTTTTCAACGTGCGTGGGTTCGGGCCTCCATTCAGTGTTACCTGAACTTCACCCTGGACATGGGTAGATCACCTGGTTTCGGGTCTACGACCACGTACTAAACGCCCTATTCAGACTCGCTTTCGCTGCGGCTCCGTCTCTTCAACTTAACCTTGCACGGGATCGTAACTCGCCGGTTCATTCTACAAAAGGCACGCCATCACCCATTAACGGGCTCTGACTATTTGTAGGCACACGGTTTCAGGATCTCTTTCACTCCCCTTCCGGGGTGCTTTTCACCTTTCCCTCACGGTACTGGTTCACTATCGATCACTAGGGAGTATTTAGCCTTGGGAGATGGTCCTCCCAGATTCCGACGGAATTTCACGTGTTCCGCCGTACTCAGGATACATTCAAGAGAGAACGAAGTTTCGACTACGGGGTTGTTACCCTCTA